>NZ_CP079924.1:0-4600187 GCF_019356055.1 Escherichia sp. TC-EC600-tetX4 | reverse complement strand
GGCGGACTCCACTCGAACAAAAGTCGATAATGACTAAGGCTGAAACATTCATGATTGTTGACGTACGTCGAAAAGACCCTGCTTGAGGGTGACGCACGAACCGCTGTCTGCGGTTATATGCCCGATCAAGATCCTGCAAAACGATCGGGACCGCGGATCATAGCCTAAACTGCGCAAGAGATCTTCTGTTTCTCACAGATTTTCCCGATTTATCCACAGGACTTTCCAGAACTCGCTAAGTGTAAACGATCCTGCCGCGAGGCGGGCACGATTTACGCCGCATATTGGAAAATTTAATGACCATAGACAAAAATTGGCTTAATCGATCTAATAAAGATCCAGGACGATCCTTGCGCTTTACCCATCAGCCCGTATAATCCTCCACCCGGCGCGCCATGCTGGTTTCCACTGGTGTGAGGTCGTACATTTTCCCTGCGAAAAGGTGCGGAAAAGCGCGGTAAATAAGGAAAGAGAATTGACTCCGGAGTGTACAATTATTACAATCCGGCCTCTTTAATCACCCATGGCTTCGGTGTCCATCGTTTCATTTTTCGGCGGATATCCAATAAAGCCATTGAATTTATTCAAGTTTAGGTAGAAATCGCCATGAAACGCACTTTTCAACCGTCTGTACTGAAGCGCAACCGTTCTCACGGCTTCCGTGCTCGTATGGCTACTAAAAATGGTCGTCAGGTTCTGGCACGTCGTCGTGCTAAAGGCCGCGCTCGTCTGACCGTTTCTAAGTAATAAAGCTAACCCCTGAGTGGTTAAGCTCGCATTTCCCAGGGAGTTACGCTTGTTAACTCCCAGTCAATTCACATTCGTCTTCCAGCAGCCACAACGGGCTGGCACGCCGCAAATTACCATTCTCGGCCGCCTGAATTCGCTGGGGCATCCCCGTATCGGTCTTACAGTCGCCAAGAAAAACGTTCGACGCGCCCATGAACGCAATCGGATTAAACGTCTGACGCGTGAAAGCTTCCGTCTGCGCCAACATGAACTCCCGGCTATGGATTTCGTGGTGGTGGCGAAAAAAGGGGTTGCCGACCTCGATAACCGTGCTCTCTCGGAAGCGTTGGAAAAATTATGGCGCCGCCACTGTCGCCTGGCTCGCGGGTCCTGATAGCCCTCATTCGGGTCTATCAACGCCTGATTAGTCCGCTACTCGGGCCGCATTGTCGTTTCACTCCAACCTGTTCAAGCTACGGAATTGAGGCATTGCGCAGGTTTGGAGTGATAAAAGGCAGTTGGTTGACGGTGAAACGCGTATTAAAATGCCACCCTTTACACCCTGGTGGTGACGATCCCGTCCCGCCCGGACCATTTGATACCAGAGAACACTAACGATGGATTCGCAACGCAATCTTTTAGTCATCGCTTTGCTGTTCGTGTCTTTCATGATCTGGCAAGCCTGGGAGCAGGATAAAAACCCGCAACCTCAGGCCCAACAGACCACGCAGACAACGACCACCGCAGCGGGTAGCGCCGCCGACCAGGGCGTACCGGCCAGTGGCCAGGGGAAACTGATCTCGGTTAAGACCGACGTGCTTGATCTGACCATCAACACCCGTGGTGGTGATGTTGAGCAAGCTCTGCTGCCTGCTTACCCGAAAGAGCTGAACTCTACCCAGCCGTTCCAGCTGTTGGAAACTTCACCGCAGTTTATTTATCAGGCACAGAGCGGTCTGACCGGTCGTGATGGCCCGGATAACCCGGCTAACGGCCCGCGTCCGCTGTATAACGTTGAAAAAGACGCTTATGTGCTGGCTGAAGGTCAAAACGAACTGCAGGTGCCGATGACGTATACCGACGCGGCAGGCAACACGTTTACCAAAACGTTTGTCCTGAAACGTGGTGATTACGCTGTCAACGTCAACTACAACGTGCAGAACGCTGGCGAGAAACCGCTGGAAATCTCCTCGTTTGGTCAGTTGAAGCAATCCATCACTCTGCCACCGCATCTCGATACCGGAAGCAGCAACTTCGCACTGCACACCTTCCGTGGCGCGGCGTACTCCACGCCTGACGAGAAGTATGAGAAATACAAGTTCGATACCATTGCCGATAACGAAAACCTGAACATCTCTTCGAAAGGTGGTTGGGTGGCGATGCTGCAACAGTATTTCGCGACGGCGTGGATCCCGCATAACGACGGTACCAACAACTTCTATACCGCTAATCTGGGTAACGGCATCGCCGCTATCGGCTATAAATCTCAGCCGGTACTGGTTCAGCCTGGTCAGACTGGCGCGATGAACAGCACCCTGTGGGTTGGCCCGGAAATCCAGGACAAAATGGCAGCTGTTGCTCCGCACCTGGATCTGACCGTTGATTACGGTTGGTTGTGGTTCATCTCTCAGCCGCTGTTCAAACTGCTGAAATGGATCCATAGCTTTGTGGGTAACTGGGGCTTCTCCATTATCATCATCACCTTTATCGTTCGTGGCATCATGTACCCGCTGACCAAAGCGCAGTACACCTCCATGGCGAAGATGCGTATGTTGCAGCCGAAGATTCAGGCAATGCGTGAGCGTCTGGGCGATGACAAACAGCGTATCAGCCAGGAAATGATGGCGCTGTACAAAGCTGAGAAGGTTAACCCGCTGGGCGGCTGCTTCCCGCTGCTGATCCAGATGCCAATCTTCCTGGCGTTGTACTACATGCTGATGGGTTCCGTTGAACTGCGTCAGGCACCGTTTGCACTGTGGATCCACGACCTGTCGGCACAGGACCCGTACTACATCCTGCCGATCCTGATGGGCGTAACGATGTTCTTCATTCAGAAGATGTCGCCGACCACAGTGACCGACCCGATGCAGCAGAAGATCATGACCTTTATGCCGGTCATCTTCACCGTGTTCTTCCTGTGGTTCCCGTCAGGTCTGGTGCTGTACTATATCGTCAGCAACCTGGTAACCATTATTCAGCAGCAGCTGATTTACCGTGGTCTGGAAAAACGTGGCCTGCATAGCCGCGAGAAGAAAAAATCCTGATTCGGTGAGTTTTCGCTAAAATAAGGGCGGTCAGTTGACCGCCTTTTTTCTTTTCGTAGGGCGGATAAGCACCGCGCATCCGCCACACAAAGCAACAGGAACATCATGAGCGATAATGACACTATCGTAGCCCAGGCCACGCCTCCGGGACGTGGCGGCGTTGGCATCCTGCGCATCTCCGGCTTCAAAGCCCGTGAAGTTGCCGAAACCGTGCTGGGTAAACTGCCTAAGCCGCGCTACGCCGATTATCTTCCGTTTAAAGACGCCGACGGCAGCGTGCTCGATCAGGGGATTGCGCTATGGTTCCCTGGCCCGAACTCGTTCACCGGCGAAGATGTGCTGGAACTGCAAGGTCATGGCGGTCCGGTGATCCTCGACCTGCTGTTAAAACGCATTCTGACCATTCCCGGCCTGCGGATTGCTCGCCCTGGTGAGTTTTCCGAACGCGCGTTTCTTAACGATAAACTTGACTTAGCCCAGGCCGAGGCGATTGCCGATCTTATCGACGCCAGTTCGGAACAGGCGGCCCGTTCGGCACTTAACTCGCTGCAAGGCGCATTCTCCGCACGGGTTAATCATCTGGTAGAAGCCCTCACCCACTTGCGCATTTACGTCGAAGCGGCAATTGATTTCCCCGATGAAGAGATCGATTTCCTCTCCGACGGAAAAATTGAAGCCCAGCTCAATGACGTTATTGCCGATCTTGATGCAGTGCGTGCTGAAGCACGTCAGGGTAGTTTGTTGCGCGAAGGGATGAAAGTGGTGATTGCCGGACGTCCTAACGCCGGTAAATCGAGCCTGTTAAACGCGCTGGCGGGGCGTGAAGCGGCAATCGTAACCGATATCGCCGGAACTACGCGTGACGTGCTGCGTGAGCATATCCACATTGACGGAATGCCGCTGCATATCATCGATACCGCCGGGCTACGTGAAGCCAGTGACGAAGTAGAACGTATTGGTATCGAGCGCGCGTGGCAGGAAATTGAACAGGCCGACCGCGTGCTGTTTATGGTCGATGGCACCACAACAGACGCCGTGGATCCGGCAGAGATCTGGCCGGAATTTATTGCCCGTCTGCCAGCGAAACTGCCGATCACCGTGGTGCGCAATAAAGCCGATATCACCGGCGAAACGCTGGGAATGAGTGAAGTGAACGGTCACGCGTTAATTCGTCTCTCGGCAAGGACTGGTGAAGGCGTGGACGTGCTGCGTAACCATCTCAAACAGAGCATGGGCTTTGACACCAACATGGAAGGCGGCTTCCTGGCGCGTCGTCGCCACCTACAGGCGCTGGAACAGGCAGCGGAACATCTACAACAGGGCAAAGCGCAACTGTTGGGAGCCTGGGCAGGTGAACTGCTGGCGGAAGAGTTGCGTCTGGCACAGCAGAACTTAAGCGAAATCACCGGGGAATTTACTTCAGACGACCTGCTGGGGCGGATTTTCTCCAGCTTCTGTATTGGTAAGTAACCGCGCTTACGAAGCCGCATTCTGACTGTCAGATGCGGCTTCGCTTCATTGTTACCACTCCTGTTATTCCTCAACCCTTTTTTTAAACATTAAAATTCTTACGTAATTTATAATCTTTAAAAAAAGCATTTAATATTGCTCCCCGAACGATTGTGATTCGATTCACATTTAAACAATTTCAGAATAGACAAAAACTCTGAGTGTAATAATGTAGCCTCGTGTCTTGCGAGGATAAGTGCATTATGAATATCTTACATATATGTGTGACCTCAAAATGGTTCAATATTGACAACAAAATTGTCGATCACCGCCCTTGATTTGCCCTTCTGTAGCCATCACCAGAGCCAAACCGATTAGATTCAATGTGATCTATTTGTTTGCTATATCTTAATTTTGCCTTTTGCAAAGGTCATCTCTCGTTTATTTACTTGTTTTAGTAAATGATGGTGCTTGCATATATATCTGGCGAATTAATCGGTATAGCAGATGTAATATTCACAGGGATCACTGTAATTAAAATAAATGAAGGATTATGTAATGGAAAACTTTAAACATCTCCCTGAACCGTTCCGCATTCGTGTTATTGAGCCAGTAAAACGTACCACTCGCGCTTATCGTGAAGAGGCAATTATTAAATCCGGTATGAACCCGTTCCTGCTGGATAGCGAAGATGTTTTTATCGATTTACTGACCGACAGCGGCACCGGGGCGGTGACGCAGAGCATGCAGGCTGCGATGATGCGCGGCGACGAAGCCTACAGCGGCAGTCGTAGCTACTATGCGTTAGCCGAGTCAGTGAAAAATATCTTTGGTTATCAATACACCATTCCGACTCACCAGGGCCGTGGCGCAGAGCAAATCTATATTCCGGTACTGATTAAAAAACGCGAGCAGGAAAAAGGCCTGGATCGCAGCAAAATGGTGGCGTTCTCTAACTATTTCTTTGATACCACGCAGGGCCATAGCCAGATCAACGGCTGTACCGTGCGTAACGTCTATATCAAAGAAGCCTTCGATACGGGCGTGCGTTACGACTTTAAAGGCAACTTTGACCTTGAGGGATTAGAACGCGGTATTGAAGAAGTTGGTCCGAATAACGTGCCGTATATCGTTGCAACCATCACCAGTAACTCTGCAGGTGGTCAGCCGGTTTCACTGGCAAACTTAAAAGCGATGTACAGCATCGCGAAGAAATACGATATTCCGGTGGTAATGGACTCCGCGCGCTTTGCTGAAAACGCCTATTTCATCAAGCAGCGTGAAGCAGAATACAAAGACTGGACCATCGAGCAGATCACCCGCGAAACCTACAAATATGCCGATATGCTGGCGATGTCCGCCAAGAAAGATGCGATGGTGCCGATGGGCGGCCTGCTGTGCATGAAAGACGACAGCTTCTTTGATGTGTACACCGAGTGCAGAACCCTTTGCGTGGTGCAGGAAGGCTTCCCGACATATGGCGGCCTGGAAGGCGGCGCGATGGAGCGTCTGGCGGTAGGTCTGTATGACGGCATGAATCTCGACTGGCTGGCTTATCGTATCGCGCAGGTACAGTATCTGGTCGATGGTCTGGAAGAGATTGGCGTTGTCTGCCAGCAGGCGGGCGGTCACGCGGCATTCGTTGATGCCGGTAAACTGTTGCCGCATATCCCGGCAGACCAGTTCCCGGCACAGGCGCTGGCCTGCGAGCTGTATAAAGTCGCCGGTATCCGTGCGGTAGAAATTGGCTCTTTCCTGTTAGGCCGCGATCCGAAAACCGGTAAACAACTGCCATGCCCGGCTGAACTGCTGCGTTTAACCATTCCGCGCGCAACATATACTCAAACACATATGGACTTCATTATTGAAGCCTTTAAACATGTGAAAGAGAACGCGGCGAATATTAAAGGATTAACCTTTACGTACGAACCGAAAGTATTGCGTCACTTCACCGCAAAACTTAAAGAAGTTTAATTAATACTACAGAGTGGCTATAAGGATGTTAGCCACTCTCTTACCCTACATTCTCAATAACAAAAATAGCCTTCCTCTAAAGGTGGCATCATGACTGATCAAGCTGAAAAAAAGCACTCTGCATTTTGGGGTGTTATGGTTATAGCAGGTACAGTAATTGGTGGAGGTATGTTTGCTTTACCTGTTGATCTTGCCGGTGCCTGGTTTTTCTGGGGTGCCTTTATCCTTATCATTGCCTGGTTTTCAATGCTTCATTCCGGGTTATTGTTATTAGAAGCAAATTTAAATTATCCCGTCGGCTCCAGTTTTAACACCATCACCAAAGATTTAATCGGTAACACCTGGAACATTATCAGCGGTATTACCGTTGCCTTCGTTCTCTATATCCTCACTTATGCCTATATCTCTGCTAATGGTGCGATCATTAGTGAAACGATATCAATGAATTTGGGTTATCACGCTAATCCACGTATTGTCGGGATCTGCACAGCCATTTTCGTTGCCAGCGTATTGTGGTTAAGTTCGTTAGCCGCCAGTCGTATTACCTCATTGTTCCTCGGGCTGAAGATTATCTCCTTTGTGATCGTGTTTGGTTCTTTTTTCTTCCAGGTCGATTACTCCATTCTGCGCGACGCCACCAGCTCCACTGCGGGAACGTCTTACTTCCCGTATATCTTTATGGCTTTGCCGGTGTGTCTGGCGTCATTTGGTTTCCACGGCAATATTCCCAGCCTGATTATTTGCTATGGAAAACGCAAAGATAAGTTAATCAAAAGCGTGGTATTTGGTTCGCTGCTGGCGCTGGTGATTTATCTCTTCTGGCTCTATTGCACCATGGGGAATATTCCGCGAGAAAGCTTTAAGGCGATTATCTCCTCAGGCGGCAACGTTGATTCGCTGGTGAAATCGTTCCTCGGCACCAAACAGCACGGCATTATCGAGTTTTGCCTGCTGGTGTTCTCTAACTTAGCTGTTGCCAGTTCGTTCTTTGGTGTCACGCTGGGGTTGTTCGATTATCTGGCGGACCTGTTTAAGATTGATAACTCCCACGGCGGGCGTTTCAAAACCGTGCTGTTAACCTTCCTGCCACCTGCGTTGTTGTATCTGATCTTCCCGAACGGCTTTATTTACGGGATCGGCGGTGCCGGGCTGTGCGCCACCATCTGGGCGGTCATTATTCCCGCAGTGCTTGCAATCAAAGCTCGCAAGAAGTTTCCCAATCAGATGTTCACGGTCTGGGGCGGCAATCTTATTCCGGCGATTGTCATTCTCTTTGGTATAACCGTGATTTTGTGCTGGTTCGGCAACGTCTTTAACGTGTTACCTAAATTTGGCTAAATCCTTCAAGAAGCCAGCCATTCGCTGGCTTCTTGCCTCTCAGGAAATCACTTATGTCCAAATGGCAACTCGCCTGATCCTCCTTCACCACGTATGCTTTGCGTCACCTTACTATCAGGACGCTTTAGCCCATGTCCCGCTTTTTGATTTGTAGTTTTGCCCTGGTTTTACTTTATCCCGCCGGGATTGATATGTACCTCGTTGGTTTACCGCGCATCGCCGCCGATCTCAATGCCAGCGAAGCGCAGTTGCATATTGCGTTCTCCGTATATCTGGCGGGGATGGCAGCTGCGATGTTATTTGCCGGTAAAGTGGCCGATCGTTCAGGGAGAAAGCCGGTCGCCATACCCGGCGCGGCGCTATTTATTATTGCCTCGGTGTTCTGTTCACTGGCTGAAACCAGCACGTTATTTCTTGCAGGCCGATTTCTACAGGGGTTGGGCGCAGGCTGTTGTTACGTAGTGGCGTTCGCTATTTTGCGCGACACGCTGGATGATCGACGTCGGGCTAAAGTGCTGTCATTACTCAACGGTATTACCTGCATCATTCCGGTGTTAGCGCCAGTGCTCGGACATCTGATTATGCTTAAATTCCCGTGGCAGAGTCTGTTCTGGGCGATGGCAATGATGGGCATCGCGGTACTGATGTTGTCTTTGTTTATTTTAAAAGAAACGCGCCCAGCGGCCCCCGCAGCTTCGGATAAACCACGAGAAAATAGCGAGTCGCTGCTTAACCGTTTTTTCCTCAGCCGTGTTGTTATCACCACCCTCAGCGTTTCGGTGATCCTCACTTTCGTCAACACGTCACCGGTATTGCTGATGGAAATCATGGGGTTTGAGCGCGGTGAATACGCCACCATTATGGCGCTGACCGCTGGCGTCAGCATGACCGTTTCATTCTCCACGCCATTTGCGCTGGGAATTTTTAAGCCACGTACGTTGATGATCACCTCGCAGGTGTTATTCCTGGCGGCGGGGATCACTCTTGCCGTTTCACCTTCCCATGCGGTTTCTCTGTTTGGTATCACGCTGATTTGCGCCGGTTTCTCGGTAGGTTTTGGTGTGGCGATGAGTCAGGCGTTAGGGCCGTTTTCATTACGCGCGGGCGTAGCCAGCTCGACCTTAGGTATTGCGCAGGTTTGCGGTTCGTCACTGTGGATTTGGCTGGCAGCGGTGGTTGGTATCGGCGCATGGAATATGCTGATCGGGATTCTGATTGCCTGTAGCATAGTGAGCCTGTTGCTGATTATGTTCGTCGCGCCTGGACGCCCCGTTGCCGCTCATGAAGAAATCCATCACCACGCTTGATCTCAATCTGCTGCTTTGTCTGCAACTGCTGATGCAGGAGCGCAGCGTAACCAAAGCGGCGAAGCGGATAAACGTGACACCTTCGGCGGTGAGTAAGTCGCTGGCAAAGTTAAGAGCGTGGTTTGACGACCCGCTCTTTGTGAACTCACCGCTGGGTCTGTCGCCCACACCGCTGATGGTCAGCATGGAGCAAAATCTGGCGGAGTGGATGCAAATGAGCAACCTGCTGCTGGATAAACCGCACCACCAGACACCGCGCGGCCTGAAGTTTGAGCTGGCGGCGGAATCACCGCTGATGATGATCATGCTTAATGCGCTGTCGAAACAGATCTACCAACGTTACCCGCAGGCGACCATCAAATTACGTAACTGGGATTACGATTCCTTAGATGCCATTACTCGTGGTGAAGTGGATATCGGTTTTTCCGGTCGCGAAAGCCATCCTCGCTCGCGGGAGCTGTTAAGCTCGCTACCGTTAGCCATTGATTATGAAGTGCTGTTTAGTGATGTGCCCTGCGTCTGGTTACGCAAAGATCATCCGGCACTGCATCAAACGTGGAATCTGGACACCTTCTTACGTTATCCGCATATCAGCATTTGCTGGGAACAGAGCGATACCTGGGCGCTGGACAATGTGTTACAGGAGCTGGGACGCGAACGCACGATTGCTATGAGCCTGCCGGAATTCGAGCAGTCACTGTTTATGGCAGCGCAACCCGACAATCTGCTACTGGCGACCGCGCCGCGCTACTGTCAGTACTACAATCAACTCCATCAACTGCCGTTGGTTGCTCTTCCTCTCCCGTTTGACGAAAGCCAGCAAAAAAAGCTGGAAGTTCCTTTTACCCTGCTGTGGCATAAACGGAACAGCCATAATCCGAAGATCGTCTGGTTACGGGAAACCATTAAAAACCTTTACGCGTCGATGGCATAACCGAATCGTATGAAACGCGACCCAATTTCACAATAAAATGTAAAAAAGTTGTAATAAGCTTGTCTGAATCGAACTTTTAGCCGCTTTAGTCTGTCCATCATTCCAGTAAATGATTACTCTTGTATTCATAATGGACCATTAAGCATGGAGCGAAAAATGGCGACTCACTTTGCCCGAGGGATTTTAACGGAAGGACATCTGATTTCTGTTCGTCTCCCCTCCCAGTGTCATCAAGAAGCCCGAAACATTCCCCCTCATCGTCAAAGCCGTTTTCTGGCGTCCAGAGGTTTACTCGCAGAACTGATGTTCATGCTGTATGGCATTGGCGAATTGCCGGAAATCGTCACCCTGCCGAAAGGTAAACCGGTTTTCAGTGATAAAAATTTGCCTTCGTTTTCCATTTCCTATGCCGGGAATATGGTTGGCGTGGCGTTAACAACCGAAGGTGAATGTGGCCTCGATATGGAACTACAGCGTGCGACGCGCGGGTTTCATAGCCCACACGCGCCCGATAACCACACCTTTTCCAGCAATGAATCGCTATGGATCAGTAAACAAAACGATCCTAACGAAGCGCGGGCGCAGCTCATCACGCTGCGCCGAAGCGTGCTAAAACTAACCGGTGATGTTTTGAATGACGATCCGCGCGATCTGCAGCTGCTGCCCATTGCCGGACGCCTGAAATGTGCTCATGTAAATCATGTAGAAGCGTTATGCGACGCGGAAGACGTGCTGGTGTGGTCCGTGGCGGTCACGCCCACGATTGAAAAGCTCAGTGTCTGGGAGTTAGATGGCAAACACGGCTGGAAAAGCCTGCCGGATATTCACAGCCGCGCCAACAATCCTACCAGCCGGATGATGCGTTTTGCCCAACTCTCTACCGTGAAGGCTTTTTCGCCAAATTGATAGACAACCACAGGAGTCATCATGTCTGAAAAATTGCAGGTGGTTACGTTACTGGGGAGCCTGCGCAAAGGCTCATTTAATGGCATGGTTGCACGTACCCTGCCGAAAATTGCTCCGGCGAGCATGGAAGTCAATGCGTTACCATCCATTGCCGACATTCCCTTGTATGACGCTGACGTACAGCAGGAAGAAGGTTTTCCAGCAACGGTTGAAGCTCTGGCGGAACAGATCCGTCAGGCTGACGGTGTGGTGATCGTCACGCCGGAATATAACTACTCGGTACCGGGTGGGCTGAAAAATGCCATCGACTGGCTTTCCCGCCTGCCGGATCAACCGCTGGCCGGTAAACCGGTATTGATTCAGACCAGCTCAATGGGCGTGATTGGCGGCGCGCGCTGTCAGTATCACCTGCGCCAGATTCTGGTTTTCCTCGATGCAATGGTGATGAACAAGCCGGAATTTATGGGCGGCGTGATTCAGAACAAAGTTGATCCGCAAACCGGAGAAGTGATTGATCAGGGTACGCTGGACCACCTGACCGGGCAATTGACCGCATTTGGTGAGTTTATTCAGCGAGTTAAGATCTAAATAAAAAACCCGCCAGCAATCATGCATGGCGGGTTTTTAACGCGCTATCGATTTTAGTGAGCGTCGATAAAGACAATCTTCAGGATAAACAGCAGCGCAACGATGATTACGCACGGGCTTAGATCACGCAGACGTCCGGTACCGATTTTCATCACGCAGTAGGAGATAAAGCCCAGCGCGATACCTTCGGTAATCGAGAAGCTGAACGGCATCATCACGGCGGTAATAAACGCCGGAACAGATTCAGTAAGATCCTGCCAGTTCACGCGTGCCAGACTGGAAGTCATCAGCACGCCAACGTAAATCAGCGCACCAGCTGCAGCGTAGCCTGGCACCATCCCCGCCAGCGGCGACAGAAAGATAACCAGCAGGAACAGCAGACCAACAACCACTGCCGTCAGACCGGTACGACCGCCAACCGATACGCCGGAAGAGGACTCAATATAAGCCGTAACGGAAGAAGTACCGATAAACGAACCGGTCACGGAAGAGATACTGTCGACATACAGCGCCTGCTTCATGCGCGGGAATTTCCCCTTCTCATCCGCCAGACCTGCTTTATCGGTCACGCCAATCAGCGTACCGGAGGAGTCAAACAAGTTGACCAACATGAAAGAGAAAATCACCCCTGCCAGCCCGAGGTTAAACGACCCGGCTAAATCTACATGACCCACAACTGTCATTACGCTCGGCGGCGCAGAAACGATGCCATTGTAGTGCACATCACCCAGCATCCAGCCCAGCAGCGTCGTCACCACGATAGAAACCAGCACCGCTGCGTGAATGTTGCGCGAGGCCAGAATAGCAATGATGAAGAAGCCGAGGATACCCAGAAGTACGCTGTGAGAAGTCAGATTACCGATGCTCACCAGCGTTTCCGGGTTAGCGACAATCACACCTGCGTTTTTCAGCCCCATCATGCCAATGAACAGACCGATACCGCTGGTAATACCCACACGCAGACTCACCGGAATGTTGGCTATCATCCAGTAGCGAACGCGGAAAATCGTCAGTAACAGCAGACCTATCGCGCCCCAGAAGATTGCGCCCATCCCGACCTGCCACGGCAAGCCCATCGCCTGTACAACGACAAAAGCGAAGAACGCATTCAGGCCCATAGCGGGTGCCAGTGCAACTGGCAGGTTAGCAAACAGTCCCATCATAATACTGCCGAATGCAGCGATCAGACAGGTAGTGACGAAGACGGCGCTGGTATCCATGCCAGCAACGCCAAGAATTTGCGGGTTAACAAAAACGATGTAAACCATCGTCAGGAAGGTGGTAAAACCGGCGATCACTTCGGTCCGTGCCGTCGTGCCATGTTCGCGCAGTTTAAACACGCGTTCCAGCATCCCCTGACCAGAAGTCTGGGTGGTATGTTGATGACTCATTATCTATTTCCGAACAAGGAGGGAAAATCCGTCGCTATCGTATACCAAAATGCGACAATAGGCGCGTTTGTGAGAGACTTTTTTATTGGATTTACTTATACGGCAACGATTGCGTTGCGCAAATCGGCTCTACGAAAACGTTAAACTGATTAAAAAGGAAAGGCATGTCCCGGATAGAAGCGGTATTTTTCGACTGCGACGGTACGCTGGTCGACAGTGAAGTCATTTGCTCTCGCGCATATGTAACGATGTTTCAGGAATTTGGTATTACGCTCGATCCTGAAGAGGTATTCAAACGTTTCAAAGGTGTAAAACTGTACGAAATTATCGATATTGTTTCCCTTGAACATGGTGTTACGTTAGCGAAAACAGAAGCTGAACACGTTTACCGTGCAGAAGTCGCTCGGCTGTTCGATTCAGAACTGGAAGCCATCGAAGGGGCTGGAGCGCTCCTGTCAGCGATCACTGCGCCAATGTGTGTGGTATCTAACGGCCCAAATAACAAAATGCAGCATTCTATGGGCAAGCTGAATATGTTGCACTACTTCCCGGATAAACTGTTCAGCGGCTACGATATTCAGCGCTGGAAGCCAGACCCGGCGTTAATGTTCCATGCGGCAAAAGCGATGAATGTAAATGTAGAAAACTGCATTCTGGTTGATGACTCAGTTGCCGGTGCACAATCTGGTATCGACGCAGGTATGGAAGTGTTCTACTTCTGCGCCGACCCGCACAATAAGCCGATCGTTCACCCGAAAGTCACCACCTTTACCCATCTTTCGCAGTTACCTGAACTGTGGAAAGCGCGTGGTTGGGATATTACGGCATAGTTCTTCACACTCCCTTCACTTACCCCGCTTAAATTGGCGCTCAAAGGTAAGTAAAGGGAGTTTGATATGTCTGTTTCACGTCGGGTAATACATCACGGACTTTATTTTGCAGTTTTAGGACCGTTAATTGGTGTTCTGTTTCTTGTCCTCTACATATTCTTCGCAAAAGAACCGCTGGTTCTTTGGGTGATAATACATCCAATTTTTCTCTTATTGTCGATAACTACGGGAGCTATTCCTGCGTTGTTAACCGGTGTAATGGTTGCCTGTCTGCCGGAAAAGATCGGGTCACAGAAACGTTATCGTTGTCTGGCTGGTGGCATAGGTGGCGTCGTTATCACCGAGATCTATTGTGCAGTTATTGTACATATTAAGGGCATGGCTTCCTCGGAGTTGTTTGAAAACATTCTTTCTGGTGACAGTCTCGTTGTCCGCATCATTCCTGCATTGCTGGCAGGTGTGGTGATGAGCAGAATCATTACCCGTCTACCCGGATTGGATATTTCATGTCCTGAAACAGACTCTTTAAGTTAAGCGGGATACTTTATCTTTGGGCTACTCAAAAGCAGACAGGATGTTTCTATGACTCAAAATATCAGGCCGTTACCCCAATTCAAATATCATCCCAAGCCACTGGAAACAGGCGCATTTGAACAGGATAAAACCGTAGAGTGCGATTGCTGTGAACAACAGACGTCAGTTTATTACTCGGGTCCCTTTTATTGCGTTGATGAAGTTGAACATCTCTGTCCGTGGTGTATTGCGGACGGTTCTGCTGCTGAAAAGTTTGCAGGTAGTTTTCAGGATGATGCCAGCATAGAAGGTGTTGAATTTGAGTATGATGAAGAGGACGAATTTGCCGGTATTAAGAACACATATCCTGATGAAATGCTGAAAGAGTTGGTTGAACGCACGCCAGGTTATCATGGATGGCAGCAGGAATTCTGGCTCGCGCATTGTGGCGATTTCTGTGTTTTTATCGGCTATGTGGGCTGGAATGATATAAAAGATCGCCTCGATGAATTTGCCAACCTTGAAGAAGATTGTGAGAATTTCGGTATTAGAAATTCTGATCTAGCTAAATGCCTGCAAAAGGGTGGTCATTGTCAGGGTTATCTCTTCCGCTGTCTCCACTGCGGCAAGCTGAGACTGTGGGGTGATTTTTCGTAGTTATTTAAATAATGAGAACAGGCCGGAGCGTAATTCACACATCCGGCCTTATTTCTTAAGCTTAACCGAGTGCTAATTCTGCGGCAGCGGCTTTATCAGCGATTACCATCAGCGAAGGATGCAGCTGCAACACGGAAGCTGGAACATCTTCGGTAACCGGACCTTGCAGAACATTTTTCAGTGCCTGCGCTTTACCCGCGCCGCTGACAATTATCAGCAAGTTTTTCGCCGCCATGATGCTTTTCGGCCCCATCGTCACGTAGCTGTCAGGCACTAACGAAAAGTCGCCGCCCAACTCGCCATGCGCCACAATATCAACCATCTCTCCCTGGATCGGGAACTCCACGGTTTGCTCATGGAAATGGGTCGTATTCGGCAAATTGCCACAAAAATGACCATCTGCACCTAATCCCAGCACCACCAAATCCAGTCCGCCTTCACGCGCCAGTTTCTGATCATGCTCGCGGTAGTTATCAATAGTGAGCTTCTGGATATTCTCTTCTTTGATCCCCGCAGGGGTGAAAAACAGATTACGCAGATTGGTAATCGTTACGCCTTCTCCCTCTTTGCCGCGAAATGGAATTTCATCAAAATTATAGAAATAGCAGTTATCGTACCAGGGCTTACCTTTAACCAGGGTGGTGAGGTATTCATACATGCCTTTGGGCGTGCTACCGGCGGTAATTGCCAGGTTAACACGACGCGTCTTCGACATATAACCAAGCAGATGGTGTGCCGCGACACGGCTCATTTCCTGGTAATCTTCGGTAATGATTAATTTCATCTTAATGCCTTATTTTATTTAAATAATTTCTGTACAAAGGCTGCATAGGCTGGTCGCCAGACATCCATTTCATGGTTCAGACCCGGATATTCCTGGTAATCAAAGTTAATTTTTTTCTGCTCAAGCTCAGTTTTCAGCCCGGCGATATCCTTGCCGGTTACGACATCTTTATCCCCCACAACCACAGTAAAATTACGTAGTTGCTGGTTGATAGCTGCCGGATCGTTCAGTCGGGCCGCGACACCTTCATCCGGTACGGTTGTCGTGGTAACACCACTGAATGTGGCCAGCCAGCCAAAGCTTTCCAGATGATTCATTCCGGAAACCAGCGCCTGGTACCCGCCTTGTGAAAGCCCTGCCAGCGCGCGGCCATCGGCATCTTTACGGACATTAAAACGCTTGCTAATCAGCGGGATAATATCGTTCATCAGTTCGCGATCTGCCGCTTTAGCATTCAGCGGATAAAAGACTTTACGTCTTTCCTGAGGCACGAAATCTTCGGGAATAATGCCCTTCGCATCGGTTTCTGTATCCGGGATCACCACCAGCATCGGTTTAATTTTCCCTTCAGCAAGCAGGTTATCCATGATTTGCGGGATACGCCCCTGATCGATAGCGGAACGTCCGGTATCACCAAAGCCGTGATAGAAATAGAGCACTGGCAAAGGCTCGCCCATGCCGGTGTATCCTGGCGGGGTCCAGACATACATCTGACGTTCAGATTGCAATGCGTTGGAGTGGTAAGTTATGGCGATCAAATCACCATGCGCAACAGAACGCGTATCCAGATAACTGCCTGGCACCAGAATCATACTGGAGTTAACCTGGCGCTGAGGATTAGTCATTGCGGTGCCTGTATCAATGCTGCGTACACCATCAACATTGAAAAAATACTCGTACAGGTTGCCTTTCAGGATAGGTGTGCGCCACGACCAGACTCCTGCTTCGTCTTTGGTCATCGGGTGAATATTGTCCGGAACCGGAACACCCACCACTACAGAGACATTTTTTGCCCCAGGGGCAAAGTAGCGAAAGGTCACGCTGTTATCGGCATTGACCTGAGTCACATACTGTTTCACCGGGATAGTGGGTGCCGGGCTGGCTGGCATATCCGCTGCTATGGCCCACTGAGCAGAAATACCGCTGGCAATAGCCAGCGTTAAAGCAGCAATTTTTATATTCATCGTAATATTCCTTTCATTAAGTTCCATTACCACCAGATTTCAGCCTGGGCACCGACAGCAAACTGGTCGTCTTTATTGTCTTCAAAGGTGAAGCCATCCAGTTCGTTTTCCAGGGCTTTGATATACGTGGCGTAGAAACGAATTTCCGGACGCGAGGTCAACATACTGGTATTGACTTTAAAGGTATGGAAGAGCGTGGTTTTATAACCAGACTCATTAAATTTATTACTATTCGCATCTTTGTTTTGCTGGGTGAAATAGCCCAGTTCAACACCTGTCTGGTTATATTGGTCCCAAATATAGGCCGGGCGAACAACCGCACGAATAGATTCGAAATCAGAGTGGGCGCCTGTTTCGTAGCTATATATATCGTTACCGAAGGAGTAAACAATCGCGTTAGCTACAATGAAATGATCGCCAATATAGGCTTCGCCCTGCGAAGTCAGACGTACCGCTGTTCCGCCGGTGTGATCACCATAATAACGACCATTAAAGGTGGTAAATGGACTTGCGCCAGCATAACGGCCAAAGTTACTGGCGATAGAGTTATTCGCGACCAGGAAGGAGAATTCGTTGAAGCCACCTTTATCAAATTTCTGCGTTAAAGATGTGCCAAACATCCAGGTATCTTTCCAGTCATAATACCCGTTATTATCCTGATTATCTTTTTCCGATGCGCTTTCGTTTGCCGTGACATAACGACCACTTACCATTAAGGTGGCTTTATCCCATAACGGGATATCTTTATAGCGTAAATCAATGGTATTGGTATTAATCTGCTGTTTGTTTTGCAGGCTGCGATCGTAATCATCGACATCTTCGCGAACCAGCGCGATATCAATTTTACCCGGACCGACTTTCCAGTTTTCCAGACCTACACCCGCTGCGGCATCAGTACGCTGCGTTTTCCAGTCAAGCATCTGGATTTCAATTTTCGGCGCACCGTGTTTACCCACCCAGAAATCAGCCTCTGGCGCAAAGGGCAGGAAACCTTTGGTGGTAACGTACATATCGGAGAACTGCATATAGTTCTCGCCACCGGCGTTATCGCCAAACCAGCCGGTAGAGTACTGCTGACCAACGTTACCATCCATCATCACAACGGCATCAACCCGTTTGCCGTTTTCGTTGTAGACACGTTGTTTTAACTGCAAATCAAACCAGCCGGAGTATTCGTTACCAAAGCGGCCCAGAGAACCAATCGCCCATGATTTAGGTGAACCATGAGAGGCGGTCCCCCAACCAGAACGGTAATAGCCGTTGTAACTAAAGCCAATTTCATCTTTCACAAATTTACTGAAATCTTTCAGAGTCATGGAAGAATAAATCGAGCCTGTCTCACTGGCATTTTTCTCTTCATTTTTGACCAGTACAGCATCAGGTTTTGCGGCACTACTGGTCGGGAACGGATTGGCGGCATACCCTTGATCATTCGTACTTACGCTACGATTCACCGTCGCTGGCGTATACTTTTTCTTCTCTTCATCTTTATACTTTTTGAGTTCGCTTTGCGTTTCTCTTAACGCCTTTTCTAATAACTCAAGGCGTTGTTCCACCGTTAATGATTCAGCCAATGATTGTGCAGAAAAGGCTAACGGTGCCATTAATAAGATGGCAGAGGTAATAAGATTTCGTCTAAACATAATATCCCTTTATGGTGCAAAGAAAGAATTAACGCATCGCATCCAGACTGTTCTGAATGCGACGATAATTAAGGTGCTTTAATGGTTATTTTTTTTAATGACAGCCCCCGCGTCTTGATCACCTCTGCATACCATCCGAAGCTTTTCTTGCGTGTTCTTGTGAGGCTTCCTTCGCCATTATCATCACGATCCACATAAATAAAGCCGTAGCGCTTAGACATTTGTGAATGAGATGCACTGACTAAATCAATTGGCCCCCAACTGGTGTACCCCATAATATCCACACCATCGGCAATCGCTTCATTTACCTGTACCAGGTGATCGTTTAAATAGGCAATTCGATAATCGTCCTGTATCGAACCATCCGCTTCAACGCTGTCTTTTGCGCCTAATCCGTTCTCGACAATAAATAACGGTTTTTGATAACGATCCCAAAGCGTATTTAACAGAACCCGTAATCCAACCGGATCAATTTGCCACCCCCACTCTGAACTTTTCAGATGCGGATTGGGGATCATATTCAGTATGTTGCCCTGCGCATTTTTATTAATGCTTTCGTCGTGGGAAACACAACCAGTCATGTAATAACTAAAAGAGATGAAATCGACGGTATGTTTTAAATCTTCTGCGTCACTTTCAGTCATCTCAATGGTGATATTGTGGTCGCGGAAGAAACGCTGCATATAGCCGGGATACTGGCCACGCGCCTGAACATCACCAAAGAACATCCAGCGCCGGTTCTCTTCCATGGCCTGCAACATATCCTGTGGCTGGCAGGTGAGGGGGTAAACCAGCCCACCGAGAAGCATATTGCCGATTTTCGCTTCGGGGAGCAGGCTATGACAGGCTTTAACTGCCCGCGCACTGGCAACCAGTTGATGGTGGATAGCCTGATAAACTTCCGCCTCGCCACTCTCTTCTGCCAGCCCCACGCCCGTGAATGGCGCGTGTAACGACATGTTGATTTCATTAAACGTCAGCCATAACGCCACTTTATGTTGGTAGCGAGTAAAGACCGTGCGGGCGTAATGCTCGAAGTGATCGATGACCGCTCGATTAGCCCAACCGCCGTAGTTTTTCACCAGCCCATATGGCATTTCGTAATGGGATAACGTTACCAGCGGCTTGATCCCCGCCTGCGCCATTTCATCAAACAGCCGATCGTAAAACGCTAACCCCGCTTCATTCGGTTCGACTTCGTCGCCCTGAGGGAAAATTCGCGCCCAGGCAATGGAAATACGCAGACAGGTGAAGCCCATCTCGGCAAATAACGCGATATCTTCCGGGTAACGGTGATAAAAATCGATGGCGACATCTTTGATATTCTCTTTCCCCAGGATGCGCGGTTCCATTTTTCCCATTACGCCATGAGGCTGTAAATCTGAGGTCGAGATCCCTTTGCCATCTTCCTGCCAGGCACCTTCCACCTGATTGGCAGCTGTTGCGCCACCCCAAAGAAATGTTTCTGGAAATGCTTTCATAATTAACTCCTTTTATCGTTAGCGAATGATGGATAACAGCGGTTCACCTGCGCTTATCTGCGCCGTGCCGTGGGGTAATACGTCCGTAAAATCATCGCTATTACTGATTAATACCGGCGTCGTCAGATCAAATCCGGCCTCGCGAATAGCAGGGATATCAAAAGAAATCAGCCGATCGCCTGTATTGACCTTGTCACCCACGTTGACGTGAGCGGAAAAGAATTTGCCGTCCAGTTTTACGGTGTCGATACCGACATGAATCAGGATCTCCACACCATCATCTGACTCAATGCCAATGGCGTGTAATGTGGCGAACAACGAAGCAATTCGACCCGCAACCGGAGAACGCACTTCACCAACCGAGGGCAGAATGGCAATACCTTTACCCAACAGGCCACTGGCAAACGTGGTATCAGCGACGTGAATGAGCGGCACAATCTCTCCCGTCATCGGTGAACAGATACCGCCCTGCTCAGGTGGTGTAATAACCTCTGGTGTTTTCTCTTGCGGGGCACCCTGCGCTGGCTGACGTTTAGCGGTGATGAAATGAAGCATCACCGTACCGACAAATGCGCAACCGATGGCAATGACACCGCCAATAACGCTGGCCCAGACGGTGAAATCAATTCCCGTTGACGGGATGGTTTGCATGAAGGTGAAAATACTTGGCAAACCAAAGGAGTAGACTTTCGTTTGCGCGTAGCCAATAATGGTGGCCCCCAAAGCCCCACTGATACAGGCGATAACAAAGGGGTACTTACGCGGCAGGTTGACGCCATATACCGCTGGTTCGGTGATACCAAACAGACTCGTCAACGCCGCTGATCCCGCCACCACTTTTTTCTGCGCATCGCGTTCGCAGAGGAAGACGCCGAGCGCCGCCCCGACCTGCGCCATAATGGCGGGCATTAACAGCGGGATCATGGTGTCGTAGCCCAGCACGGTGAAGTTATTGATACACAGCGGCACCAGGCCCCAGTGCAGTCCGAACATGACGAAGATTTGCCAGAAGCCGCCCATTACCGCGCCCGCAAATGCAGGAACCGCCTGATAAAGCCAGAGATAACCGGCGGCAATCAGTTCGCTTATCCAGGTTGATAGCGGCCCCACCAGCAGAAAGGTGACGGGTGTGATAACCATCAGACATAGCAATGGTGTGAAGAAATTTTTGATTGCCGACGGTAACCACGCATTAAGTCGGCGTTCCAGAATGCTGCACAACCAGGCAGAAAAAATAATGGGAATAACCGATGACGAGTAATTCAACAATGTGACCGGAATACCCAGGAAATCCAGCCCCAGCGCATCCGCTTTTTGCCCGTTCTCGAAAGCAGTCAGAATTAATGGATGCACTAACGCTCCACCAATCACCATGGCAGTAAATGGATTACCGCCGAAGCGTTTCCCCGCGGTGTATCCCAGGATTATCGGGAAGAACCAAAACAAGGCATCACTGGCGCTGAATAAAATTAAATAAGTACCACTTTGTTCGGTCGTCCACTGAAAAGTGAGCGCCAGAGCCAGCATACCTTTCAAGATCCCGGTTGCCGCCATCAAACCGATCAGAGGCGTAAAAATACCTGAAATAACATAAACAAAGCGGTTTAGCAGATTACCTTTATCATCATTTTCCGGTGCCTGTTGCGCTTTTTCGTCAAGGCCTGCCACACTGTTAACCGCCAGGAAGACATCGGCCACATGGTTACCTATGACCACCTGAAACTGGCCACCGCTTTCCACCACCATAATAATACCGGGGGTCTTTTTCAGTACCTCTGCTTGCGCTTTGCTTTCATCCTTTAATTTAAAACGTAATCGCGTTGCGCAATGCATCAGACTCACAATGTTATCTGCGCCCCCGACTCCTGCGACTATTTTTCTGGCTAACTCCGTCATAACTTGCCCTCTACCGCTTTGCGGCAAAACTCCAAAAAAAAACCTGAAAAAAACGGCCTGACGTGAATCAAGCAATTTTTTTCAGGTTTTGCCCGCTTAGTGCGGTAACAATCCTTTACTCAGTAATAATATTTCAGTGTTCTTTGCGCACGCGCTCTATATTTATGGCTAAAAACATAATCTCTGCGGGTGAAATTTTACGTTGATACTGCAAACCAATAAAAATGGCGATCCGTTCCGCACATTGCCATGCTTGCGGGTAATTTTGTTTTACTGCTTGTTGTAATGATTCATCACTATCGTTAATTGAAGCATGTTCAAGAATACGCCAGGATAAAAACTTCAGATGTGTAACCAGTCGCTGATAACTCAAGCTTTCTTCCTGGTAATTAAGGCTGAACTGAAATTTTATTAATTGCAGCATTTCGCGCATTAACTGCGTGACACCTGCAACATCCTCCATATTTCCGCTCATTTGGGCACTGACCAGATGCATGGCAATAAAGCCCACTTCATCTTTCGGTAACTGCACGCCCAACCGTTTATCAATAATGGTTAACGCTTCTTCCCCTAGCTGGAACTCTTTCGGGTAAAGCCGCTGGATATCCCACAGCAACGGGTTGGGCAGCAACACGTTTTGCTGAAAGCGTTTAATCGCAAACTGGCAATGGTCAGTTAGCGAGATATAAATACTGTCCTGTAATTTTCCCAAGCGCTCCTGCGCTAAAGAGATAATACGATCACAGGTTGCCATCACCTCAAGAGGAATATGACTTAAGAGTTCGCTTAATCGCCCGTTCAGTTCATGACTGCTCAAGGCATACTCTTTTTCTATTCCACTTGAGTTAATTCTTTCGCCAGCGCGTTTTTGAAAGCCAATTCCGCGCCCCATGACGACTTTTTCCCGCTGTTGATCATCAATAACCACCACAACATTATTGTTGAGAATTTTGGTGATTTGCATGTTCATAGCAAGGACCTTTTTTATAAACAAAAAAACCCGACTTCACCAGTATTCTCTGGTTATGTCAGGTTTTGCCTGCGAATGCAGTAACAATCCAGTCATTTATTAATGGTTTTTATAACGAACATCCAGGTTCGGAAATTAATTTAATTGCGTGCAGAGAAAATAGCAATGCGCTATTGATAAAAATATGACCATGCTCGCAGTTATTAACTTTGTGTAATTTTAGGAATTTATAAAGTTATATATAACAAATCCCAATAATTAAGTTATTGGGATTTGTCTGGTGAATTATTTGTCGCTATCTTTCCCCGCCAGCAGTTTATCCAGCTCATCGCCACCGACGTGACGGAAATCCTGCCCCTTCACGTAGTAGAAGATAAACTCACAAATATTCTGGCAGCGGTCGCCAATACGTTCGATAGAACGCGCGCAGAACAGCGCAGTAAGTACGCTCGGAATGGTACGCGAATCTTCCATCATGTAGGTCATCAGTTGACGAACAATACCTTCGTATTCCTGATCGACTTTTTTATCTTCACGATAAATACGTACCGCTTCGTCAATGTCCATCCGCGCGAACGCGTCCAGCACGTCGTGCAGCATCTGGATGGTATGACGGCCCAGCGACTCCAGACTTACCAGCAACGGCTGATGCTGCTGGGAGAATTTCTCCAGCGCAGTACGGCAGATTTTGTCCGCCACGTCGCCAATACGCTCCAGCTCGGCAATGGTTTTACTGATCACCATAACCAGTCGCAGGTCGCTCGCCGTCGGCTGACGTTTGGCGATAATGCGCACGCAGGCTTCATCGATCGCCACTTCCATCATGTTGACGTTCTTGTCGCCTTCGATGACGCGCTTCGCCAGATCGCTGTCCTGGTTATGCATCGCGGTGATTGCATCAGAAAGCTGCTGCTCCACCATGCCGCCCATGGTCATCACCTGCGTGCGGATACTTTCCAGTTCGGCGTTGAACTGGCCGGAAATATGTTTATTAAGATTGAGACTGTCCATAACGCACTCCTGAATCAACCGTAACGACCGGTGATGTAGTCTTCTGTTTGTTTCTTCGCTGGCTTGGTGAACAGATCGTCCGTGTTGCTGAACTCAATCAATTCGCCCAGGTACATAAACGCCGTGTGGTCGGAACAACGCGCAGCCTGCTGCATGTTGTGGGTGACGATCACCACGGTGTAATCCTGCTTCAGTTCGGTGATCAGCTCTTCAATACGCCCGGTAGAGATAGGGTCGAGCGCCGAACACGGTTCGTCGAGCAGCAGCACTTCCGGGCGAATGGCGATACCACGCGCAATACACAGACGCTGTTGCTGACCACCAGAGAGAGAGTAACCGCTCTGGTGCAATTTATCTTTGGTTTCGTTCCACAATGCGGCTTTGGTCAATGCCCACTGCACGCGCTCGTCCATGTCGGCACGGGAGAGCTTCTCAAACAGACGAACGCCAAAAGCGATGTTGTCGTAGATGGACATCGGAAACGGCGTCGGTTTCTGGAACACCATGCCCACTTTCGCACGCAGCAGTGCGATATCCTGAGAGTTGGTCAGGATGTTGTCGCCATCAAGCAGAATTTCACCTTCCGCACGCTGCTCCGGGTACAGTTCAAACATTTTGTTGAAGGTACGCAGCAGCGTCGATTTACCGCAGCCGGACGGCCCGATAAACGCCGTTACCTGGTTTTTAGCGATATCCAGGTTGATGTTTTTCAGGGCATGGAATTTGCCGTAGTAGAAGTTCAAATTACGAACCTGAATTTTACTCGGGGCAGTTTCAACCATACTCATTGCAATCTTTTCCTCATCGTGCCTGATGCACTTCGCTAATCAGGCTTACCGTAGGCCGGATCAGGCGTTCACGCCGCATCCGGCAAAGTGTTAACCGTGTACAGAGTCAAAAAGGCGCTCGGTCGGTCCCCTCGCCCCTCTGGGGAGAGGGTTAGGGTGAGGGGAAAACCGTGTCAGCAATATCAACCGTGTTTATTCTTCGCAAAAACAACGCGCGCCAGAATGTTCAGCAGCAGTACGCACAGGGTAATGATCAATACCCCGGCCCAGGCCAATTGCTGCCATTCCGCAAACGGGCTCATCGCAAACTTAAAGATCGTCACCGGCAGGTTGGCGATCGGCTGCATCATGTCCGTGCTCCAGAACTGGTTGGAGAGCGCGGTAAACAGCAGCGGCGCGGTTTCACCAGCAATACGGGCAATCGCCAGCAGGATACCGGTCATAATCCCGGACACCGACGCTTTCAGCGTAATCGCAGAGATCATCTTCCACTTCGGTGTACCCAGCGCATAAGCCGCTTCACGCAGGCTGTACGGCACCAGTTTCAGCATGTTCTCGGTGGTGCGGATAACAATCGGCACCTGCAACAACGCCAGGGCAATCACGCCCGCCCAGCCGGAGAAGTGCTCCATCTGCGCCACCACAATGGTGTAAACAAACAGACCAACCACAATCGACGGCGCAGAGAGCAGAATGTCGTTAATGAAGCGAATCACTTCTGCCAGCCAGGATTTACGACCATATTCCGCCAGATAAATCCCCGCCATAATGCCCAGCGGCGTACCGAATACCGTGGCCCACAAAATTAACAGCCCGCTACCCGCCAGAGCGTTCGCCAGACCACCACCTTCCGTATTGGGCGGCGGCGTCATTTCAGTGAACAGCGCCAGCGACATACCGTCGATACCGCGAGTGATGGTGGACATTAAAATCCAGATCAGCCAGAACAGGCCGAAGGCCATCGTCGCCATCGAGAGCGTCAGCGCAATACGGTTTTTGAGGCGGCGACGCGCCTGCATTTTGCGGCGAGATTCAGCCAGCGCCGCAGTGGTTTGCATTTCAACCATAGCCATTAGCGTGCCCCCTCATTCTTAGCCAGGCGCATAATCATAAACTTCGATGCGGCGAGGACGATGAAGGTAATCACAAACAGGATCAGGCCCAGTTCCATCAGTGCGGCAACGTGCAGACCGGATTCCGCTTCCGCAAATTCGTTCGCCAGCGCAGAGGTGATACTGTTGCCCGGCATATACAGCGAGGCGCTGTCGAGCTGGTAGGTGTTACCGATGATAAAGGTCACCGCCATGGTTTCACCGAGCGCGCGGCCCAGCCCCAGCATGATGCCGCCGATAACACCATTTTTGGTGAACGGAAGAACGATACGCCAGATAACTTCCCAGGTGGTGCAGCCAATACCGTAGGCCGACTCTTTCATCATCACCGGGGTTTGTTCGAACACATCACGCATTACCGCCGCAATGTACGGAATAATCATGATGGCGAGGATCACGCCTGCCGCGAGGATACCGATACCAAATGCGGGGCCAGAGAACAGCGCGCCAACAATCGGGATATTCGACATGATATTGCCGACCGGCTCCTGAAAGTAAACGGCGAACAGCGGCGCAAAGATAAACAGGCCCCACATGCCGTAAACGATACTTGGAATGGCTGCCAGCAGCTCAATGGCGATACCCAGCGGGCGTTTCAGCCAGCCAGGCGCAAGCTCAGTCAGGAACAGGGCGATACCGAAACTCACCGGGACGGCGATCAGCAGCGCGATAAACGAAGTCACCAACGTACCGTAGATCGGCACCAGCGCCCCGTAGATATCGTTCGGTGCATCCCACTCTTTGGTCCATAGGAAAGCCAGACCAAATTTCTGAATGCTCGGCCAGGAGGAGATGATCAGAGAGACAATAATGCCACCCAACATCAATAGCACAATCAGCGCCGCCAGTTTTACCAGCACGCTGAAAATTATGTCGCCCTTTTTACCCGGTGGGTTAAAAGCAGGCTTGGTTGCAGCCATAAGTTACTCTTCAGTTAAACGCGTTTACAAAGTCATTTTGTAATGCCGGATGCGGCGTAAAACACCGTACCCGGCCTGGAGTTTTATTAGTACAGCGGCTTACCGCTACTGTCTTTAATATTGGTCTTCCACGCAGCGCGAACCTGTTCAACTACACTATCCGGCAGGCTGGCGTAATCCAGGTCGTTCGCCTGTTTAGCCCCGGTTTTGTACGCCCAGTCGAAGAATTTCAGCACTTCTGTGCCTTGTTCTGGTTTCTTCTGATCTTTGTGGATCAGAATGAACGTGGTAGAGGTAATAGGCCATGCATCTTCGCCTTTCTGGTTGGTCAGATCCTGAGCGAAGGTTTTGCTCCAGTCTGCACCTTTTGCTGCATTAGCGAAGTTTTCTTCGGTCGGACTAACCGGTTTACCATCAGCGGAGATCAGTTTGGTGTACGCCAGGTTGTTCTGCTTCGCGTAAGCATATTCAACATAACCAATTGCACCCGGCAGACGCTGAACGAACGCGGCGATACCGTCGTTACCTTTACCGCCCAGACCGATCGGCCATTTTACGGTAGAGCCAGTACCAACGTTGTTTTTCCACTCTTCGTTCACTTTCGCCAGGTAGCTGGTGAAGACGAAGGAAGTCCCGGAGCCATCTGCGCGGCGTACTACAGCAATGTTTTGTGAAGGCAGTTTCAGACCCGGATTCAGTTTGGCGATGGCTTCATCATCCCACTTCTTGATTTTGCCCAGGTAGATGTCGCCGAGGGTTTTACCATCCAGCACCAGTTCGCCAGACTTCAGCCCTGGAATGTTAACCGCCAGCACCACGCCGCCAATCACGGTCGGGAACTGGAACAGACCTTCCTGAGCCAGTTTTTCGTCAGACAGCGGCGCGTCAGAGGCACCAAAATCAACGGTATTAGCGATAATCTGTTTTACGCCACCGGAAGAACCGATACCCTGGTAGTTAACTTTATTACCGGTTTCTTTCTGGTAAGTGTCAGCCCATTTGGCATACACCGGCGCAGGGAAGGTTGCACCTGCACCTGTCAGGCTTGCTTCTGCAAACACAGAGAAAGCACTCATCGATAAGGTCGCGGCGACAACAGTTGCGACGGTGGTACGCATAACTTTCATAATGTCTCCTGGGAGGATTCATAAAGCATTGTTTGTTGGCTACGAGAAGCAAAATAGGACAAACAGGTGACAGTTATATGTAAGGAATATGACAGTTTTATGACAGAGAGATAAAGTCTTCAGTCTGATTTAAATAAGCGTTGATATTCAGTCAATTACAAACATTAATAACGAAGAGATGACAGAAAAATTTTCATTCTGTGACAGAGAAAAAGTAGCCGAAGATGACGGTTTGTCACATGGAGTTGGCAGGATGTTTGATTAAAAACATAACAGGAAGAAAAATGCCCCGCTTACGCAGGGCATCCATTTATTACTCAACCGTAACCGATTTTGCCAGGTTACGCGGCTGGTCAACGTCGGTGCCTTTGATCAGCGCGACATGGTAAGCCAGCAGCTGCAGCGGAACGGTGTAGAAGATCGGTGCAATCACCTCTTCCACATGCGGCATCTCGATGATGTGCATGTTATCGCTACTTACAAAACCCGCATCCTGATCGGCGAAGACATACAACTGACCGCCACGCGCGCGAACTTCTTCAATGTTGGATTTCAGTTTTTCCAGCAATTCGTTGTTCGGTGCAACAACAATAACCGGCATATCGGCATCAATTAGCGCCAGCGGACCGTGTTTCAGTTCGCCAGCAGCGTAGGCTTCAGCGTGAATGTAAGAGATCTCTTTCAACTTCAATGCGCCTTCCAGCGCGATTGGGTACTGATCGCCACGGCCCAGGAACAGCGCGTGATGTTTGTCAGAGAAATCTTCTGCCAGCGCTTCAATGCGTTTGTCCTGAGACAGCATCTGCTCAATACGGCTCGGCAGCGCCTGCAGACCATGCACGATGTCATGTTCAATGGAGGCATCCAGACCTTTCAGGCGAGACAGCTTCGCCACCAGCATCAACAGCACAGTTAACTGAGTGGTGAATGCTTTAGTGGATGCCACGCCGATTTCTGTACCCGCGTTGGTCATTAGCGCCAGATCGGATTCGCGCACCAGAGAAGAACCCGGAACGTTACAGATTGCCAGTGAACCAAGGTAACCCAGCTCTTTCGACAGACGCAGGCCAGCCAGGGTATCCGCGGTTTCGCCAGACTGTGACAAGGTGATCATCAGGCTGTTACGACGCACGGCAGATTTGCGATAGCGGAATTCAGAGGCGATTTCGACGTCGCACGGAATACCTGCTAGCGATTCAAACCAGTAGCGGGAAACCATACCGGAGTTATAAGAAGTACCACAGGCGAGGATCTGAATATGCTCAACCTTCGACAGCAGTTCGTCGGCGTTCGGTCCCAGCTCGCTTAAATCAACCTGACCGTGGCTGATGCGTCCGGTAAGGGTGTTTTTGATCGCGTTCGGCTGTTCGTAGATCTCTTTCTGCATGTAGTGACGGTAAATGCCTTTATCGCCCGCGTCATATTGCAGATTGGATTCGATATCCTGACGTTTTACTTCCGCGCCAGTTTTATCGAAGATGTTTACCGAACGGCGAGTGATTTCCGCAATATCGCCCTCTTCAAGGAAGATAAAGCGACGGGTCACCGGCAACAGCGCCAGCTGGTCAGAAGCGATAAAGTTTTCGCCCATCCCCAGGCCAATCACCAGCGGACTACCAGAACGTGCCGCCAGCAGGGTATCCGGGTGACGGGAGTCCATGATCACTGTACCGTACGCACCACGCAGCTGCGGGATAGCACGCAGAACGGCCTCACGCAGAGTCCCGCCTTGTTTCAGCTCCCAGTTCACCAGATGGGCAATCACTTCGGTGTCGGTTTCAGAAACGAAGGTATAGCCACGCGCTTTTAGCTCTTCACGCAGCGGTTCATGGTTTTCGATGATGCCGTTATGCACCACCACAATGTGTTCAGAAACATGCGGATGCGCATTCACTTCTGAAGGTTCACCGTGGGTCGCCCAGCGAGTGTGAGCAATACCAGTGCCGCCATGCAGAGGATGTTCTTCCGCTGCCTGTGCCAGCATCTGGACTTTACCGAGGCGACGCAGGCGGGTCATATGACCTTCTGCATCAACAACGGCCAGACCGGCAGAGTCATATCCGCGGTATTCCAGACGACGTAAACCTTCAAGAAGGATTTCTGCTACATCACGTTGCGCGATCGCGCCAACAATTCCACACATAGTTTTTGATTCCGATTTATATCGTTGTCGGTCAACCTGTATGCCCGTTTTTTCGGGCGCCCCGAGCCTTGTAGAGAGTGGGGTTATTTTTATAGTTACTGCTTGTGGGAGGGAGATTATGTTATCTCCTCATCCCATGTGACCGGGTTAGCCGGCCAGAATCACTTTTTCTTTACCGGACGACGCCAGCCTTCTTTCTGAGTCTGCGGCACACGGCTGATAGCTAATGCATTTTCGCCGACATTACGCGTCACAGTTGTACCCGCAGCAATGGTCGCGCCTTTGCCTACTGTTACCGGGGCCACCAGCTGAGTGTCGGAACCAACAAACACATCGTCGCCGATAATGGTCTTAAATTTATTCGCACCATCGTAGTTGCAGGTAATGGTTCCCGCGCCGATGTTAACGTTATCGCCAATTTCCGCATCGCCCAGGTAAGTCAGATGACCAGCTTTCGAGCCTTTACCCAGACGCGCTTTTTTCATCTCAACGAAGTTACCGACGTGAGCACCTTCCAGCAACTCAGCACCAGGACGCAAACGGGCAAACGGGCCAATGGTACAGGCCGCTGCCAGATTCGCATCTTCCACAACGGTATACGGACTGATTTCGCAATCATCGCCAATCACGCTGTTTTTAATCACGCAACCGGTGCCAATTTTCACGCGATGACCGAGAGTCACGTTGCCCTCGATGATAACGTTAGTATCAATTTCAACATCGCGCCCGTGAGTTAGCGTACCACGCAGATCAAAACGCGCTGGATCGCGCAGCATAACGCCTGCTAACAGCAGTTTTTCAGCCTGTTCGGACTGATAAACACGCTCCAGACGGGAGAGTTGCAGGCGGTTATTCACGCCTTCTACTTCGCTTAAACGTTGCGGATGAACGGCGACGATTTCACGCCCTTCCTGATACGCCAGCGCAATAATGTCGGTGATGTAGTATTCGCCCTGAGCATTATTGTTGGTCAGCTTCGCCAGCCAGCGTTTCATATCTGCGCCGTTGGCAATCAGAATGCCGGTGTTGATCTCCTGAATCTGACGCTGCTCGTCGGTGGCATCTTTGTGCTCAACAATGCCGGTAACTTTGCCGTTTTCACGGGTGATACGTCCATAACCGGTCGGATCATCCAGTTTCACCGTCAGCAGACCAATGCCACCCTGCGGTTTAGCATCACGCAGACGCTGGAGTGTTTCGACAGAGATCAGCGGCACGTCGCCGTAGAGCATTAAAATGTCTTCATCATCGGCAAAGAAAGGTGCGGCCTGCTGCATTGCATGACCCGTACCCAGCTGCTCTGCCTGAAGCACCCAGTTAAGGTTGTCGTCTTTCAGCGCCTGTTTTAGCAGATCGCCGCCGTGACCGTACACCAGGTGAACGTGCGCTGCGCCTAATTCATTCGCAGCATCAATGACATGCTGAACCATCGCTTTCCCGGCAAGGGTATGCAGCACTTTCGGAAGATCGGAATACATGCGCGTGCCTTTGCCTGCGGCAAGGATCACTACGCTCATAGCATTATTCAACATACGCGTCCTGACTGTAATTTGAGAACGAATTTAAACCGCTTCACCTTGAAAAAACTACATTTTTTTCATCGTGAAATGGACAGAGGATAAATTGTTCAATAACGGATTATCCCCGCTGACGAAAGCGCCATTTTCGACCATCGTCACGCCTTTTGTCTGCAGAAAATTAAGGCAGTACCTTAATTTAAGCGTCAGGTGGATGTTTTTGCTCTTATTTCGATCAATGAATAAACAGGAAAACAGGGGGGTTTTATATCAGCAGGATCTATGTGAACGCTATTCAGGACGGGTCACACGCGCAAAAAAAAGCCAGCCTGTTTCCAGACTGGCTTTTGTGCTTTTCAAGCCGGTGTTACATCGCTTTTTTGGTCAACTCGATAACGCGCAGCTGCGCGATCGCTTTGGCCAGTTCCGCAGACGCCTGAGCGTAATCTACGTCGCCGTGAGAGCTGCTAATGTGCTCTTCAGCCTTACGTTTCGCTTCCATGGCTCGCGCTTCGTCGAGATCCTGGCCGCGAATTGCGGTGTCGGCCAGAACGGTCACGTTGCCAGGCTGCACTTCAAGAATGCCGCCAGACAGATAGATAAACTCTTCGTGACCGTGCTGTTTCACGATGCGAATCATACCAGGCTTAATGGCGGTGAGCAGCGGTGCGTGGCCAGGGTAGATCCCCAGTTCACCTTCGCTACCCGTTACCTGGATTTTCTCGACCAGACCAGAGAACATTTGTTGCTCTGCGCTGACGACGTCCAGGTGGTAAGTCATTGCCATATCACCCTCCGATTAAGGCGTTAAAGTTTTTTGGCTTTTTCCACAGCTTCTTCGATGGAACCGACCATGTAGAACGCCTGCTCCGGCAGGTGATCGTATTCGCCTTCCATGATGCCTTTAAAGCCACGGATGGTGTCTTTCAGGGAGACGTATTTACCCGGAGAACCGGTGAATACTTCTGCCACGAAGAACGGCTGGGACAGGAAGCGCTGGATCTTACGAGCACGCGCTACCACCAGTTTGTCTTCTTCAGACAGTTCATCCATACCCAGGATGGCGATGATGTCTTTCAGTTCCTGATAACGTTGCAGGATGGACTGAACGCCACGCGCGGTGTCGTAGTGTTCCTGACCAACCACCAGCGGGTCCAGCTGACGGCTGGTGGAGTCCAGCGGGTCAACGGCCGGGTAGATACCCAGAGACGCGATCTGACGGCTCAGTACCACGGTTGCGTCAAGGTGCGCAAAGGTGGTTGCCGGAGACGGGTCAGTCAAGTCATCCGCAGGTACGTATACTGCCTGTACGGAGGTGATAGAACCAGTTTTGGTGGAGGTGATACGTTCCTGCAGAACGCCCATCTCTTCCGCCAGGGTCGGCTGATAACCTACCGCTGAAGGCATACGGCCCAGCAGTGCGGATACTTCCGTACCGGCCAGGGTGTAACGATAGATGTTGTCAACGAACAGCAGAACGTCACGACCTTCGTCACGGAATTTCTCAGCCATGGTCAGACCGGTCAGAGCAACGCGCAGACGGTTTCCCGGCGGCTCGTTCATCTGGCCATACACCAGGGATACTTTGTCGATAACGTTGGAGTCGGTCATTTCGTGGTAGAAGTCGTTACCCTCACGAGTACGTTCACCTACGCCCGCAAACACAGAGTAACCGGAGTGCTCGATCGCGATGTTACGAATGAGCTCCATCATGTTTACGGTTTTACCTACACCCGCACCACCGAACAGACCAACTTTACCGCCCTTAGCGAACGGACACATCAGGTCGATAACTTTGATACCGGTTTCCAGCAGTTCCTGAGAGTTTGACAGCTCTTCGTAGGAAGGTGCTGCGCGGTGAATCGCCCAACGCTCTTCTTCACCGATCTCGCCTTTCATGTCGACCGGTTCACCCAGTACGTTCATGATACGGCCCAGAGTCGCTTTACCTACCGGGACTTCAATCGGGTGTTCGAGGTCTTTTACATCCAGACCGCGACGCAGACCGTCGGAGGAACCCATTGCGATGGTACGTACGATACCGCCGCCGAGCTGCTGCTGAACTTCCAGCACCAGACGCTCATTACCATTTTGCACCTCAAGAGCATCGTACACGCGCGGTACGGCATCCTGAGGGAATTCGACGTCAACTACGGCGCCGATTACCTGGACAATCTTTCCAGTAGCCATCTTAAATCCTCTACGAAATAACCTGTTTAAACCGCGGCGGCCCCCGAGACGATCTCGGTGAGTTCCTGAGTAATGCTGGCCTGACGAGCTTTGTTGTATACCAACTGCAGCTCTTTAATCAGGCTGCCGCCATTGTCGGTCGCGGCTTTCATCGCCACCATACGGGCGGCCTGCTCGCTGGCCAGGTTTTCAACCACGCCCTGATAAACCTGAGATTCGACATAACGACGCAGCAGGGTATCCAGCAACGCCTTCGGATCGGGTTCGTACAGGTAATCCCAGGATTTATGTTTCAGATCATCATCATCTGATGCCGGTAACGGCAGCAGCTGGCTGATGGTCGGAACCTGAGACATGGTGTTAATAAATTTGTTGCTGACAATGTAAAGCTTGTCCAGACGGCCTTCGTCGTAGGCCTGCAACATCACTTTTACCGGACCGATCAGTTCGGACAGGGAAGGGTTATCCCCCATGCCGGTGACCTGGGCAACAACATTGCCGCCCACGGAGTTGAAGAACGACACGCCTTTCGAGCCGATCATTGCGAGGTCGCATTGAACGCCTTTGTCGGTCCAGGTCTTCATTTCCGCCAGCAGTTTTTTGAACAGGTTAATGTTCAAACCACCGCACAAACCACGGTCGGTCGACACCACCAGGTAGCCCACGCGTTTAACGTCGCGGTCTTCCAGGTAAGGGTGCTTATATTCCAGATTACCGTGTGCAAGGTGACCAATCACTTTGCGCATGGTTTCTGCATAAGGACGGCTGGCCGCCATGCGATCCTGCGATTTACGCATTTTGGAAGCGGCGACCATCTCCATCGCTTTAGTGATCTTTTGCGTGTTCTGGACGCTTGCGATCTTACTACGTATCTCTTTTGCGCCGGCCATGAGCTTCTCCTCAATGCCTTGCGGCCTGCCCTAAGGCAAGCCGCCAGACGTTACCAGGATTGGGTTGCTTTGAAGGAATCGAGGATGCCTTTCAGCTTGCCTTCGATTTCGTCGTTGTAGCCACCGGTCTGGTTGATCTCTTGCATCAACGGAGCGTGATCACGGTCGACGTAAGCCAGCAGAGCGGCTTCGAAGCTGCCAATTTTCGACAGTTCAACATCCGCCAGGTAACCACGTTCTGCTGCGAACAGAACCAGAGACTGCTGCGCAACGGACATCGGCGCATACTGTTTCTGTTTCAGCAGTTCGGTCACTTTCTGACCGTGGTCAAGCTGCTTACGTGTTGCATCGTCAAGGTCGGATGCAAACTGAGAGAACGCTGCCAGTTCACGATACTGTGCCAGAGCGGTACGGATACCACCGGACAGTTTTTTCATGATCTTGGTCTGTGCTGCACCACCAACACGGGATACGGAAATACCCGGGTTAACCGCAGGACGAATACCGGCGTTGAACAGGTTGGTTTCCAGGAAGATCTGACCATCGGTAATGGAGATTACGTTGGTCGGAACGAACGCAGAAACGTCACCCGCCTGAGTTTCGATAATCGGCAGTGCGGTCAGAGAACCGGTTTTCCCTTTCACTTCACCTTTGGTGAAGGCTTCAACGTATTCGGCGTTAACACGTGCAGCACGCTCCAGCAGACGAGAGTGGAGGTAGAAAACGTCGCCCGGGAATGCTTCACGTCCTGGCGGACGACGGAGCAGCAGGGAGATCTGACGGTAAGCAACAGCCTGTTTAGACAGGTCATCGTAAATGATCAGCGCATCTTCACCGCGGTCACGGAAGTATTCGCCCATTGCGCAACCGGCATACGGTGCCAGGTATTGCAGTGCAGCGGATTCAGACGCGGTTGCTACCACAACGATGGTGTTAGCCAGTGCGCCGTGCTCTTCCAGTTTACGTACCACGTTAGAAATGGTGGACGCTTTCTGGCCGATAGCGACATAGATACATTTGATACCGGAATCGCGCTGGTTGATGATGGCATCGATAGCCAGTGCGGTTTTACCTGTCTGACGGTCACCGATGATCAATTCACGCTGACCACGACCGATTGGGATCATGGAGTCAACGGCTTTATAACCGGTCTGTACCGGCTGATCTACGGACTGACGTTCGATAACGCCCGGAGCGATTGCTTCTACAGCAGAGAAGCCGTCGTGATCCAGCGGACCTTTACCGTCGATTGGTGCACCCAGAGTGTTAACCACACGGCCCAGCAGGCCACGGCCAACCGGAACTTCCAGGATACGGCCAGTACACTTAACTTTCATGCCTTCGGCAAGGTCAGCGTACGGACCCATAACAACCGCACCTACAGAGTCGCGCTCGAGGTTCAGTGCGATAGCGTAACGGTTACCCGGCAGGGAGATCATTTCACCCTGCATACAATCGGCCAGGCCGTGAATGCGGATAACACCGTCACTTACAGAAACAATAGTACCTTCGTTGTGAGCTTCACTCACAACATTGAACTGAGCAATGCGCTGCTTGATCAGTTCGCTGATTTCGGTGGAATTCAGTTGCATGCTCCAGTCCCCTTAAGACTGCAAGACGTCTGCAAGGCGCTCAAGACGACCGCGTACGCTGCCATCAATGACCATATCACCCGCTCGGATGATAACGCCTGCCATTACAGACTTATCGATTTTGCAATTCAGCTTAACTTTGCGTGACAGACGTTTTTCCATCGCAGCAGAAATTTTCGCGAGCTGTTGTTCACTCAGTGCGGCAGCGGAAATGACGTCTACCTCAGCGGTAGCCTCACTCACGGCACGCAGGTGAATAAACTGCTCCAGAACATCCGGGAGCGCGTTAAGACGACCATTTTCAGCCATAACCCGAATCAGGTTCTGACCGTTTTCGTCCAGTTGCTCACCACAAACTGCGATAAACGACTCGGCGAGCGTTTCTGGCGCAAGCGCGCCAGAGAGAAGCTCTGCCATTTGTTCGTTTTTGGTTACCTCGGCGGCAAACGCCAGCATGTCCTGCCAGCGTTCTACACTTTGGTGTTCGACGGCAAAGTCAAAAGCTGCTTTGGCGTAGGGGCGAGCTACCGTAATAAATTCAGACATCAGCCCCTCCCTCCTTACAGTTCAGCGACAAGTTTATCCACGATGTCGCTGTTAGCAGCTTCATCCACGGAACGTTCGATGATCTTCTCGGCGCCAGCAACAGCCAGGATAGCAACTTGCTTACGCAGCTCTTCACGGGCACGTTTACGCTCGGCTTCAATTTCCGCCTGCGCCTGGGCCACGATTTTAGTACGTTCCTGTTCTGCCTCAGCTTTCGCTTCGTCCAGAATCTGCGAGCGGCGTTTGTTCGCCTGCTCGATGATTACCTGGGCTTCCGCTTTCGCTTTTTTCAGCTGGTCGGTCGCGCTGGCCTTTGCAAGGTCAAGGTCCTTATGTGCTCGTTCTGCGGAAGCAAGGCCGTCAGCAATTTCTTTTTGACGTTTTTCGATGGCTGCCATTAATGGCGGCCATACGTACTTCATGCAGAACAGAACGAACAGGACAAACGCGATGGCCTGGCCGAGGATTGTTGCGTTAAGATTCACAGCACAATGCCTCTATTTAGTTAACGTTCTGATATTGCTCTTTAAATAAAAGCAACGCTTACTACGCGACAGCGAACATCACGTACAGACCCAGACCTACAGCGATCATCGGGATAGCATCCACCAGACCCATAACGATAAAGAACTGAGTACGCAGCAGAGGAATCAGATCAGGTTGACGCGCTGCGCCTTCCAGGAATTTACCCCCGAGGATGCCGATACCGATCGCAGCACCGATTGCCGCCAGACCCATCATCACAGCGGCAGCCATGTACAGCAGATCCATATTCAGGTTTTCCATGACAGTCTCCAGTTTGTTTCAGTTAAAACGTAGTAGTGTTGGTAAATTAATGTTCTTCAGACGCCATCGACAGATAGACGATCGTCAGAACCATGAAGATGAAGGCTTGCAGCGTAATGATCAGGATGTGGAAAATGGCCCACGGCACATTCAGGATCCACTGTGACCACCACGGCAACAGACCAGCAATCAGAATGAAAATCAGCTCACCGGCATACATGTTACCGAACAGTCGCAAACCGAGTGAAACTGGTTTGGACAGCAGGCTTACCCCTTCAAGGATTAAGTTGACAGGAATGAACGCCCAGTGATTGAACGGCTGCAGCGTCAACTCTTTCGTGAAGCCGCCGATGCCTTTCATTTTGATGCTGTAGAACAGAATCAGGATAAATACGCCCAGTGCCATAGACAGCGTTACGTTCACGTCCGCAGACGGAACCACACGCAGTGCAGGCAGACCCAGTACATGTTCAGCAATGTACGGCAGCAGGTCGATAGGCAGTAAATCCATCAGGTTCATCAGGAATACCCAGACGAAGATCGTCAGGGCCAGCGGAGCAATCAGCTTGCTTTTGCCATGGTACATGTCTTTCACGCTACCATTAACAAAGCCGATCACCAGCTCAATCGCGGTCTGAAACTTACCTGGCACACCGCTGGTCGCCTTTTTGGCTACGCTACGGAATAAAACCAGGAACAACAGACCCAGCACCACCGAGAAGAACATGGAGTCAATATTGATTGTCCAGAAGGTGGCTGGGGGGTTTTGTGGATCCACCAGCGAGAATGTACGCAGGTCCAGCTGAAGGTTATTCAGGTGGTGTCCTATGTAATCCTGCGGCGTCATATTTTCTGAAGCCATGATGCCTTTTACCCTTTGTTGTTAATTACAGCCGGTGCCAGTATCTGAACCACCAGCACCAAAACCCACGTAACGATCAGCGGCAAGAATACCGCCTTTAAAACCGCCAACGCCACCACCAGTAACACCAACATCGCCAGAACTTTGAAAGCTTCGCCAAATGCGAATGTCCAGGCCACCCGGCCTTTCGCTGGTGTATGCGCCTGGTGACGCCAGGCAAATATCATAAACAAAACGTTAGGCAGAAAGACTGCCAGGCCCCCGCTTATTGCAGAGACGCCCCAGAAGGGGTCTTTGAGGCTGAACAGCAATCCACTTGCTATCACCACCAGTAACTGAACGAGCAGAAGCTTCCGAGCAACGTTTCGACTCACGAGCGACACAGACATCACGTTTTTCACTCCTGCTCCCTTCGAGGTATGCCGCGTGTCGTATAAAACTTTCTTTAAGGCTTAGAGTCAAGCATCAAAAAGCGGTCAAATTATACGGTGCGCCCCCGTGATTTCAAACAATAAGTAGCCAAAAGGTGAATAAATGTTTAAATATTTTTCCAGTGCATACAATTGCGACTTTTCTGCTAACCCTGTTCGATCATGAAAAACTGTAAATAACGCGTAAACACTGGTGATAAAGCGTGCTTCAGATCACATATTGCGCATGTTCGCGCACAGCATATTTATTTACTTGGCAAATGATGCCTTTGCAAGTTTATGATATTTCAGTCTAAAAACAGATACTGTTTTAATAAATGACATTTACACAACAAAAACCACCCATTGACATTTTTAATAATGTTTTAACAGCCAATGATGGTTCTTAGCGCCGATTTTTAGCAGACTGATATTTTCACTAATGACTTATTTTCTGCTTACCAAAAAAAGCCACGTTATTTTGTTGATGCAAAAGAGTGAACGTGGCGTTAAATGTAACCAGTTATATCAGTAGAAAACCTGGTTGTTGTTAACAGTCTAACCGGTCAATTTTTTATGATTTTTTTGATAAAAATTAAATTTTATTTGCTTTAATCACCACCAGATGACGTTCGCCATCCAGGGCTGGAACCTGAAGTTTAACCACTGATTCGACCTGATATTCTTCGGGCAACAAAGCGATTTCATCTTCCGGCATTTGCCCTTTCAGCGCGTAGAAACGGCCTTGCTCACCAGGAAGATGGTGGCACCAGCTCACCATATCGTTCAGAGAGGCAAAAGCGCGGCTAATTACGCCATCAAATGGCGGCTCTGAAGGAAACTCTTCTACCCTGCTCTGTACTGGTTCAATATTCTCCAGTTTAAGCTCATGTTGCACCTGACGAAGGAAACGCACGCGTTTACCAAGGCTATCCAACAGAGTGAAATGGGCTTCAGGACGCACGATAGAGAGTGGAATGCCTGGCAGTCCTGGTCCGGTGCCGACATCGATAAACCGTTCACCTTGCAGATACGGTGCCACCACAATGCTATCGAGAATATGGCGTACCAGCATCTCATTAGGATCGCGGACCGAAGTCAGGTTGTACGCTTTGTTCCATTTATGCAGCATATTCACGTAGGCAATAAGCTGGTTTTTCTGGTGATCGGTAAGCGAAATACCTGCGTCTTTCAGCAGTAAGGAGAGTTTGTTGAGCACGGTGATTACCTGTTCTTGATGCGTTGCCTGGTAAGCGGGTGCTTACCAGGCATTTTTAATGCGTTATGCGCTACGACGCAGCATACCCTGTTTTTTCAGCCACACCAGCAGAATGGAGATGGCCGCAGGCGTGACGCCAGAAATACGCGAAGCTTGGCCGATAGAGGCTGGTTTGTGATCGTTAAGTTTGGCGATCACTTCGTTAGAAAGACCGGATACCTGGCGGTAATCCAGTGTCGCGGGTAGCAGGGTGTTCTCGTTACGCAGCTGCTTTTCGATCTCATCTTGCTGGCGCGCGATATAACCTTCGTATTTAACCTGAATCTCAACCTGTTCCGCCGCCTGTTCGTCTGTCAACGCAGGGGCAAACGGCGTCAGCGTGGTTAATTTTTCATAAGTCATTTCCGGACGACGCAGCAGATCTTCACCACTGGCTTCACGGGAAAGCGGCGCAGTCAGGTGAGCATTCACTTCGGCTGCAGCTTCCGCCGACGGGGTTACCCAGGTCGATTTCAGACGCTGACGCTCACGCTCGATATTCTCAAGTTTCTCGTTAAAGCGCGCCCAACGTTCGTCATCCACCAGGCCCAGTTCACGACCGATTTCAGTCAAACGCAGATCCGCATTATCTTCGCGTAGCATCAGACGATATTCTGCGCGCGAAGTAAACATACGATACGGTTCTTTGGTTCCTAAAGTGCACAGGTCATCAACTAGTACGCCGAGATACGCCTGAGAACGTGCCGGAGCCCAACCTTCTTTGTCAGCAGACAGACGGGCAGCGTTAAGACCGGCCAGCAAACCTTGCGCAGCGGCTTCTTCGTAACCGGTAGTGCCGTTAATCTGACCAGCAAAGAACAGCCCCTGGATAAACTTGCTCTCCAGCGTCGGTTTCAGGTCGCGAGGATCGAAGAAGTCATACTCAATGGCATAACCCGGACGCACGATCTTCGCGTTTTCCATCCCCTGCATAGAGCGGACGATTTGCATCTGCACATCGAACGGCAGGCTGGTGGAGATACCGTTCGGATAAATTTCATTAGAGGTCAGTCCTTCCGGTTCAAGGAAGATCTGATGCTGATTTCTGTCGGCGAAGCGCATGACTTTGTCTTCGATCGACGGGCAGTAGCGTGGGCCGACACCTTCGATCACCCCTGCGTACATTGGGCTACGATCGAGGTTACTGCGGATCACATCATGGGTTTTCTCGTTGGTATGAGTGATATAACACGGCACCTGCTGGGGATGCTGGGACGCATTGCCCATAAACGAGAATACCGGCATTGGGTTATCGCCATGCTGTTGCGCCAGTACGCTAAAGTCGATGGTTCGAGCATCAATACGCGGTGGTGTCCCGGTTTTCAGACGACCAACGCGCAGCGGCAGTTCACGCAAACGGCGAGAAAGCGGAATGGACGGCGGATCACCAGCACGGCCACCGCTGTAATTATCCAGACCGATATGAATTTTACCGTCGAGGAACGTCCCAACGGTGAGCACGACGGCTTTGGCACGGAACTTCAGTCCCATTTGGGTAACAGCACCGACCACGCGATCGTTTTCGACAATAAGATCTTCAACCGCCTGCTGGAAGATCATCAGGTTCGGTTGGTTCTCCAGCGCCGTACGTACCGCCTGACGGTAGAGCACACGATCCGCCTGAGCTCGGGTAGCGCGAACCGCCGGTCCTTTGCTTGCGTTTAGTATCCTAAACTGGATACCCGCCTGATCGATCGCTTTCGCCATCAGACCGCCGAGTGCATCCACTTCTTTTACCAGATGTCCCTTCCCAATACCGCCGATCGCCGGGTTGCAGCTCATCTGCCCCAGAGTGTCGATATTGTGTGTCAAAAGCAGAGTCTGTTGACCCATACGCGCCGCGGCCATCGCGGCCTCGGTGCCTGCATGACCCCCGCCAATGATGATGACGTCAAAAGGATCCGGATAAAACATGGTGATTGCCTCGCATAACGCGGTATGAAAATGGATTGAAGCCCGGGCCGTGGATTCTACTCAACTTTGTCGGCTTGAGAAAGACCTGGGATCCTGGGTATTAAAAAGAAGATCTATTTATTTAGAGATCTGTTCTATTGTGATCTCTTATTAGGATCGCACTGCCCTGTGGATAACAAGGATCCGGCTTTTAAGATCAACAACCTGGAAAGGATCATTAACTGTGAATGATCGGTGATCCTGGACCGTATAAGCTGGGATCAGAATGAGGGGTTATACACAACTCAAAAACTGAACAACAGTTGTTCTTTGGATAACTACCGGTTGATCCAAGCTTCCTGACAGAGTTATCCACAGTAGATCGCACGATCTGTATACTTATTTGAGTAAATTAACCCACGATCCCAGCCATTCTTCTGCCGGATCTTCCGGAATGTCGTGATCAAGAATGTTGATCTTCAGTGTTTCGCCTGTCTGTTTTGCACCGGAATTTTTGAGTTCTGCCTCGAGTTTATCGATAGCCCCACAAAAGGTGTCATATTCACGACTGCCAATACCGATTGCGCCAAAGCGGACTGCAGAAAGATCGGGCTTCTGTTCCTGCAATGCTTCATAGAAAGGAGAAAGGTTGTCCGGAATATCTCCGGCACCGTGGGTGGAGCTGATAACCAGCCAGATCCCTGAGGCAGGTAAATCTTCTAACAGCGGACCGTGCAGCGTTTCGGTGGTAAAACCCGCCTCTTCCAGCTTTTCAGCCAGGTGTTCTGCTACATATTCGGCACCGCCGAGGGTGCTGCCGCTGATAAGAGTGATATCTGCCATAAACCGCCACCTTTATTAAGAGTGGCGTATTGTACGCTGTGAACGCGTTGGGATCTACCTGTGGAAAAGTATGGGATTAAAAAAGCCGATCAGGGCTTGATGGTACGCATGATCGGGTTTTGCAGGACGATCAATGTCTCGGTGGACTGAATTTCATCAATTGTTTGGATCTTGTTGATAAGTACATGCTGGAGAGCGTCGATCGAACGGCACATCACTTTTATAAAGATGCTGTAGTGGCCGGTTGTGTAATAGGCTTCAGTGACTTCATCAAGGCTTTCCAGCTTTGCCAGCGCGGAAGGGTAGTCTTTGGCGCTCTTTAATATAATGCCGATAAAGCAGCCTACGTCATAACCGAGCTGCTTCGGGCTGACATCAATACGCGCCCCGGTAATGATCCCCGCCTGCTTCATTTTCTCTACTCGAACGTGAATCGTCCCCGGACTGACGCCAAATTGTTTCGCCAGTTCGGCGTAAGCGGTGCGCGCATTGCCCATTAATGCTTCCAGGATGCCACGGTCCAGATTGTCGATCAGATAATTTTCCATAGGATTTTCTTATGCGGATTGATGATTCATTCTATTTTAGCCTTCTTTTTTAATGAATCAAAAGTGAGTTAGGCTTTTTATTGAATGATTATTGCATGTGTGTCGGTTTTTGTTGCTTAATCATAAGCAACAGGACGCAGGAGTATAAAAAATGAAAACCGCTTACATTGCCAAACAACGTCAAATTAGCTTCGTGAAATCTCACTTTTCTCGTCAACTGGAAGAACGTCTGGGGCTGATCGAAGTCCAGGCGCCGATTCTTAGCCGTGTGGGGGATGGCACGCAGGATAACTTGTCGGGCTGTGAAAAAGCGGTGCAGGTAAAAGTGAAAGCTCTGCCTGATGCCCAGTTCGAAGTGGTTCATTCACTGGCGAAGTGGAAACGTCAGACCTTAGGGCAACACGACTTCAGCGCGGGCGAAGGGCTGTACACGCACATGAAAGCCCTTCGCCCCGATGAAGACCGTCTTTCTCCGTTGCACTCGGTCTATGTTGACCAGTGGGACTGGGAACGCGTAATGGGCGACGGTGAGCGTCAATTCTCGACTCTGAAAAGCACGGTAGAGGCGATCTGGGCGGGAATTAAAGCAACCGAAGCTGCGGTTAGCGAAGAGTTTGGCCTGGCACCGTTCCTGCCGGATCAGATCCACTTCGTACACAGCCAGGAGTTACTGTCTCGTTATCCGGATCTTGATGCCAAAGGGCGTGAGCGGGCGATAGCGAAAGATCTTGGCGCGGTATTCCTTGTCGGGATTGGCGGCAAGCTGAGCGATGGTCATCGCCACGACGTGCGCGCACCGGATTATGATGACTGGAGCACCCCGTCAGAGCTGGGCCATGCGGGTCTGAACGGCGATATTCTGGTGTGGAACCCGGTACTGGAAGATGCGTTTGAGCTTTCCTCCATGGGGATCCGTGTAGATGCCGACACGCTGAAGCATCAACTGGCGCTGACCGGTGACGAAGATCGCCTGGAGCTGGAGTGGCATCAGGCGCTGCTGCGCGGTGAAATGCCGCAGACCATCGGCGGCGGTATCGGCCAGTCTCGTTTGACTATGCTGCTGCTGCAACTGCCGCATATCGGCCAGGTTCAGTGTGGAGTATGGCCAGCTGCTGTTCGCGAGAGCGTCCCTTCTCTGCTGTAATAATTTATCGCCGCCAGCGTCTGAGCAGGCGGCTTCGCATCCCGGTATCAAAGCGCCAGATATGATCGAAAATGCGCATGATGCCGGGTTTGCCGTGTGCCGACATCGCCACGGCATGAAAGCGATGCTGATGTACCCGCTGCAGCTCTTTCACTTTACTCGTCACGTCGTCAGGCAACCGCTGAGCGATAAAATCAGAAATCACCACCGCATCGGCATCAAACCATTCCCTGCTTTGCAAGCGTTCCATAATGGCGCGAAAACAACTGGCAAGATCGGTGCCGCCACGAAACTGCTGGCTTAAAAAACGGATTGCTTGTTCGATGCCTTGTGGGCCTGAAAGCTCATAACGGACGATCTCGGTGGAAAATAGCATAATATAGCAGCGCCGGTTTTCTGCGAGAGCAATGCGCATCAAGGCCAGGCAGAACGCTTTCGCACACTGTTCATTAAAGCCGCCCATTGAGCCGGAAGTATCCACACAGACAATAAACGGCCCGCGCGGCTGTTCATCGTAATCTTTATGTACCACCGGACGTTCGATCACTTTTTCACGCCACGACTCACCGTGCAGGCGATAGGTGAGCAACTGTTTTTCCACCAGCCGACGGTAAAACTCATACTCCAGTTCCGTTATCCCTAGTGTCGCCAGTTCTGGCGGCAGGAGACGTAAAATATCATCGCTTTGTTGCAGACCATCAACCTGCTCAGGAACCGTCGCCGGTTCGCGCACCATGGTGCGGAAGGTTTCCATCTGCGCATCGTTGCGCGGTATTGATTTGGCTTCCCGAGAACGCCCCAGCTGCTCTGCCAGGCGTTTCAGTTCCGGCTGTTCGTTAAGAAATTCACCGTATTTCACAATCAACTGATAGTCGCCACGTTTAAGCTGACCGGCGCTCATATCCCACAGACGACCAGCTGCAGTATTGTTATCTGCGAGAATCGGTTCAAGTTGTCCGCTCAGCGTCATGCGTTCCTGAACTTCACTCAACAGTTGTTCGCGTTCTTCTTCTAATAGCTGTTGATTTAACGTCGTTGCTTGCACGATCAGACTTAAACGCCAACGCTGGAGAAAAAGCGTGTGTAACGCTGAAGTGATCGTGCTGTTAGCATCAACCAACTGTCGGGCTTGTTCTGCCCATGGAGAATTCAGACGATGCAGTAAGTCCAGGATCTGTGGTAGCTGCACAATAAACTGTGGCGTGGAGAGGAGCTGGCTTTGCTGATAGCACATCACCTCTTCGGTGAGTTCCGGCGGGACTCGGGCATCTTTCAGCCGACTGCGCAGCGCTTCACGCCAGCGGGGAACATCATCAGTGATTGCCGCCTTCAGGCGTGGGAATTTTTCAAAGAAGACCGCCAGCTGCGGTGAGGCCAGCAGTGCGATGATCATCTCTTCGATCAATCCCTCTTCGCTGACGGCCAGCATCACATTAAGCGTATCCAGCGTTAGCATTGTTGTGCCTGGCGAATCTGTGCACCGACATCCTGTAGGCTGGCTTCAATGCGACCTAACCAGTCGCCAGGGATAAACAGACATTTTTGCTGTTCGCTGAATAAAGCGTGTTGCTTGCGCCAGTCGCTTTCAAGCTCTTCCAGTTGTTGTTTTATTTCACCAGGCAGACCTTCAGCCGATGAACCGGGAAGTGCCAGCGTACTGCCTTGTAAACTTACATCGCGAACGACAAGATGTTGGGCGCTATCAACTTCCAGATTCAGTTTCTGGGCAAAGCCGATACCGTTCAGTTTACCGCGAATTTCACCACCTTTGCTCAGCCACTGTTCCAGCGCGCTACGCTCAAAGGAGATATGAACCACTTCCATATCATGCAGTTTTAACGGTTTTTGCAGCAGTAGAGTCAGAGTGGAAGCAGTAACGTTAACAGGAAGTTGATACTGCTGACGACGGCTGAAAATGCCGCCCAGACGAATTACCGTTAAGGCTGTTTTATCGCTTTGTTGCTGCTGGAGTTGCAGGTGACGTTGCACAATCGCGCCAAGGCGAGTCAACATCCCTTGCTGTTGCCAGGCGTGACCGGTCATCAATACATCAATTTGTTGTTGTATCAAATTCAGGCTTTGCGCGTCATACCACAGGCAATCTTTCAGCAAAATGAGATCTACCGGGGCAACAGCACTGCGACCGCTAAAAAAGGCGCTGGCCTGCAATAATCGGATCGCTTTTTTCCAGCGACGATCCGAGACATAAGGCGCATCCGGTAATTTATCCAGTTGCTGGCGCAGCATAAAAATCAGCTCAAATACATGATCGGGCAGCGTAATTTCACCAATCTCTTTCTGCCAGCGTTCATATTCTTCATCTGTGACCTGCAAGGCATCAGGAACCGGATTGTCGTTTTCATCCTGTTGACTGGTCAGCATGGAGCGGAAATTCGCTTTATCCTGCACTTTATCTAACCACAGACGAATCAGCATGCGGTCATATAACGCTTCCAGACTGCTGTCTGCTTCCGGCAGCTCGTTGGAGGCCGCCACCAGCAGACGCATCGGGATTTTTTCTACGTGTGCACCGTTGCGGAACTGGCGCTCGTTAATGGCGGTGAGCAAGGTATTAAGAATTGCCGGGCCCGCTTTCCAGATCTCATCCAGAAAGACAATTTCTGCTTCCGGCAGGTAACCGCTGGTTAAACGTTCATAGCGCCCTTCATCTTTTAGCGCCTGAATAGAAAGGGGACCAAAAACTTCTTCCGGCGTGGAGAAGCGGGTCATCAGATATTCAAACGCGCGGGCATTCTGAAAGGCGAATTTTAAGCGCCGGGCGATCAAACTTTTGGCAATACCTGGCGGGCCAAGGAGGAACACACTTTCACCACTTAATGCCGCTAATAAACACAAGCGGATGGCGTGGCTACGTTCATAAAGCCCCTTTTCCAACGAACTGCTCAGGCGGGAAATTCTTTCCGCTAATAAATGAGGGTGAGCCATAATGAAGTGGCGTCCTTTCGTCAAAAGTTCTGCGTAAATTGCGAGTATAGACGTTTCTTGCTGGTGGCTAAAATAGTCTCAAAGGGGGGGTATTTTTCTTTGAGCCAGGTTAATGTGGCCGCATTTAGGAGTACGATTTTGCCGTTAATCGTGCATACTGTGCGCTTTTTTGTGGGCCAAGGGACTAAGCACACATTTCATATTTCAACGAAAGACTAGTCTATGAGCACTGATAATAAGCAATCATTGCCCGCGATTACCCTCGCGGCGATTGGAGTTGTCTACGGCGATATTGGTACCAGCCCGTTATATACACTTCGTGAATGTTTGTCCGGCCAGTTTGGTTTTGGCGTTGAACGCGATGCCGTGTTTGGCTTTTTATCGCTGATCTTCTGGCTGCTAATCTTTGTGGTTTCCATTAAATATCTCACCTTCGTGATGCGGGCAGATAACGCCGGTGAGGGGGGGATCCTGACGTTGATGTCGCTTGCCGGGCGTAATACGTCGGCGCGAACCACATCAATGCTGGTGATTATGGGGCTAATCGGCGGCAGCTTTTTCTATGGTGAAGTCGTCATAACACCCGCTATTTCGGTGATGTCAGCCATTGAAGGTCTGGAAATCGTCGCCCCGCAGCTGGATACCTGGATAGTTCCCCTCTCAATTATCGTTCTCACTTTATTATTTATGATTCAAAAACATGGCACGGCTATGGTCGGTAAGCTGTTTGCGCCGATCATGCTGACCTGGTTTTTGATTCTGGCAGGACTGGGGTTACGTAGCATTATTGCTAACCCGGAAGTGCTGCATGCGCTGAATCCAATGTGGGCGGTGCATTTCTTCCTTGAATACAAAACGGTTTCTTTTATTGCATTAGGGGCAGTGGTGTTGTCGATTACGGGGGTCGAGGCGCTGTATGCTGATATGGGGCACTTTGGTAAGTTCCCTATTCGCCTGGCGTGGTTCACCGTCGTATTACCTTCCTTGACCCTTAATTACTTCGGTCAGGGAGCGCTGTTGTTAAAGAACCCGGAAGCGATTAAGAACCCGTTCTTCCTGTTGGCACCGGACTGGGCGCTGATCCCGCTGCTGATCATCGCCGCACTGGCGACGGTAATTGCCTCGCAGGCGGTTATCTCTGGCGTCTTCTCATTGACGCGTCAGGCGGTACGTCTGGGATATTTGTCGCCGATGCGCATTATTCACACCTCCGAAATGGAGTCAGGGCAAATCTATATTCCGTTTGTGAACTGGATGCTCTATGTCGCGGTCGTGATTGTGATTGTCAGCTTTGAGCACTCCAGCAACCTGGCGGCGGCGTACGGGATTGCGGTGACCGGAACCATGGTGCTGACGTCTATTCTCTCGACTACCGTGGCACGTCAGAACTGGCACTGGAATAAGTATTTTGTTGCGCTGATCCTGATTGCTTTCCTTTGTGTCGATATTCCATTGTTCACCGCTAACCTCGATAAACTGCTCTCCGGCGGCTGGTTGCCATTGAGCCTCGGTACTGTGATGTTTATCGTGATGACCACCTGGAAGAGCGAGCGTTTCCGCTTGCTGCGGCGGATGCATGAACATGGTAACTCTCTGGAAGCGATGATTGCTTCGCTGGAGAAATCACCGCCTGTTCGCGTGCCCGGGACCGCGGTGTATATGTCGCGTGCAATCAACGTCATTCCCTTTGCGCTGATGCATAACCTTAAACATAACAAGGTATTGTATGAGCGGGTGATTCTGTTAACTCTGCGCACCGAAGACGCTCCATATGTCCATAACGTCCGTCGGGTACAGATTGAACAACTGTCGCCCACTTTCTGGCGCGTGGTGGCAAGTTATGGTTGGCGAGAAACGCCAAACGTAGAAGAAGTTTTCCACCGCTGCGGTCTGGAAGGATTAAGTTGCCGGATGATGGAAACCTCCTTCTTTATGTCGCATGAGTCGTTGATCCTCGGCAAACGCCCGTGGTATTTGCGTCTGCGCGGCAAGCTGTACTTGCTGCTGCAACGTAATGCGCTGCGTGCACCAGATCAATTTGAAATCCCGCCAAACAGGGTTATCGAACTGGGTACTCAGGTCGAAATCTAACGCCAGACGCCTCCTTTCTTCATAAGGGGGCGTTTTTGTTTTCATGGTTAATCACCATGTAAAACGTTTCGAGGTTGATCACATTTCCGTAACGTCACGATGGTTTTCCCAACTCAGTCAGGATTAAACTGTGGGTCAGCGAAACGTTTCGCTGATGGAGAAAAAAATGAAAAAAGGCACCGTTCTTAATTCTGATATTTCATCGGTGATCTCCCGTCTGGGACATACCGATACGCTGGTGGTGTGTGATGCTGGTTTACCCATCCCCAAAAGTACAACGCGTATCGATATGGCATTAACCCAGGGTGTACCTTCTTTTATGCAGGTGCTGGGCGTCGTCACAAATGAAATGCAGGTCGAGGCGGCCATTATCGCGGAAGAGATCAAACACCATAATCCGCAACTCCACGAAACGTTGCTCACTCACCTTGAGCAGCTGCAAAAACACCAGGGAAATACCATTGAAATTCGTTACACCACGCATGAACAATTCAAACAACAAACCGCAGAAAGTCAGGCGGTAATTCGCAGCGGAGAATGTTCTCCGTATGCGAATATCATTCTCTGTGCTGGCGTGACGTTCTGAGGCCGTCATGGAAGCATTACTTCAGCTTAAAGGCATCGATAAAGCCTTCCCGGGCGTAAAAGCCCTCTCGGGCGCAGCGTTAAATGTCTATCCGGGCCGCGTGATGGCGCTGGTGGGCGAAAACGGCGCGGGTAAATCCACCATGATGAAAGTGCTTACTGGCATCTATACTCGCGATGCCGGTACGCTTTTATGGCTGGGGAAAGAAACGACATTTACCGGGCCAAAATCTTCCCAGGAAGCCGGGATTGGGATTATCCATCAGGAACTGAACCTGATCCCGCAGTTGACCATTGCCGAAAACATTTTCCTCGGTCGTGAGTTTGTTAATCGCTTTGGCAAAATTGACTGGAAAACCATGTATGCCGAAGCGGATAAATTGCTGGCTAAACTTAACCTGCGCTTTAAAAGCGACAAGCTGGTGGGCGATCTTTCCATCGGTGACCAGCAAATGGTTGAAATCGCCAAAGTGCTGAGCTTTGAGTCGAAAGTCATCATTATGGATGAACCGACCGATGCGCTGACCGATACCGAAACCGAATCCCTGTTCCGCGTCATCCGCGAGCTGAAATCGCAAGGCCGCGGTATTGTCTATATCTCCCACCGCATGAAAGAAATCTTCGAGATTTGCGATGACGTTACCGTTTTTCGTGATGGGCAATTTATTGCTGAGCGCGAAGTGGCATCACTGACCGAAGATTCGCTGATTGAGATGATGGTGGGTCGCAAGCTGGAAGATCAATATCCGCACCTGGACAAAGCGCCGGGAGATATCCGCCTGAAAGTCGATAATCTCTGCGGACCTGGCGTTAACGATGTCTCTTTTACTTTACGCAAAGGCGAAATTCTTGGCGTCTCTGGTTTGATGGGCGCAGGTCGTACCGAACTGATGAAAGTGCTCTACGGCGCACTACCGCGCACCAGCGGTTACGTCACCCTGGATGGGCATGAAGTCGTTACCCGTTCACCGCAGGATGGCCTGGCAAACGGCATTGTGTATATCTCCGAAGACCGTAAACGTGACGGTTTAGTGTTGGGCATGTCAGTAAAAGAGAACATGTCGCTGACAGCGCTGCGCTACTTCAGCCGCGCTGGCGGCAGTTTGAAGCATGCCGATGAACAGCAGGCTGTGAGTGATTTCATTCGTCTGTTTAATGTGAAAACTCCGTCGATGGAACAGGCAATTGGTCTGCTTTCCGGTGGCAATCAGCAAAAAGTGGCGATTGCCCGCGGTCTGATGACACGCCCCAAAGTGTTGATCCTTGATGAACCTACCCGTGGCGTAGATGTCGGCGCGAAAAAAGAGATCTATCAACTGATTAACCAGTTCAAAGCCGATGGCTTGAGCATCATTCTGGTGTCATCGGAGATGCCAGAAGTATTAGGCATGAGCGATCGCATCATCGTCATGCATGAAGGGCATCTCAGCGGGGAATTTACTCGTGAGCAGGCCACCCAGGAAGTGTTAATGGCTGCCGCTGTGGGCAAGCTTAATCGCGTGAATCAGGAGTAAAAAAATGACAACCCAGACTGTCTCTGGTCGCCGTTATTTCACGAAAGCGTGGCTGATGGAGCAGAAATCGCTTATCGCTCTGCTGGTGCTGATCGCGATTGTCTCGACGTTAAGCCCGAACTTTTTCACCATCAATAACTTATTCAATATTCTCCAGCAAACCTCAGTGAACGCCATTATGGCGGTCGGGATGACGCTGGTGATCCTGACGTCGGGCATCGACTTATCGGTAGGTTCTCTGTTGGCGCTGACCGGCGCAGTTGCTGCATCTATCGTCGGCATTGAAGTCAATGCGCTGGTGGCTGTCGCTGCTGCTCTCGCGTTAGGTGCCGCAATTGGTGCGGTAACCGGGGTGATTGTAGCGAAAGGTCGCGTCCAGGCGTTTATCGCTACGCTGGTTATGATGCTTTTACTGCGCGGCGTGACCATGGTTTATACCAACGGTAGCCCAGTGAATACCGGCTTTACTGAGAACGCCGATCTGTTTGGCTGGTTTGGTATTGGTCGTCCGCTGGGCGTACCGACGCCAGTCTGGATCATGGGGATTGTCTTCCTCGCGGCCTGGTACATGCTGCATCACACGCGTCTGGGGCGTTACATCTACGCGCTGGGCGGCAACGAAGCGGCAACGCGTCTTTCTGGTATCAACGTCAATAAAATCAAAATCATCGTCTATTCTCTTTGTGGTCTGCTGGCATCGCTGGCCGGGATCATTGAAGTGGCGCGTCTCTCCTCCGCACAACCCACGGCGGGGACTGGCTATGAGCTGGATGCTATTGCTGCGGTGGTTCTGGGCGGTACGAGTCTGGCGGGCGGAAAAGGTCGCATTGTTGGGACGTTGATCGGCGCATTAATTCTTGGCTTCCTTAATAATGGATTGAATTTGTTAGGTGTTTCCTCCTATTACCAGATGATCGTCAAAGCGGTGGTGATTTTGCTGGCGGTGCTGGTAGACAACAAAAAGCAGTAATAACGACTACAGGACATCTTGAATATGAACATGAAAAAACTGGCTACCCTGGTTTCCGCTGTTGCGCTAAGCGCCACCGTCAGTGCGAATGCGATGGCAAAAGACACCATCGCGCTGGTGGTCTCCACGCTTAACAACCCGTTCTTTGTATCGCTGAAAGATGGCGCGCAGAAAGAGGCGGATAAACTTGGCTATAACCTGGTGGTGCTGGACTCCCAGAACAACCCGGCGAAAGAGCTGGCGAACGTGCAGGACTTAACCGTTCGCGGCACAAAAATTCTGCTGATTAACCCGACCGACTCCGACGCAGTGGGTAATGCTGTGAAGATGGCTAACCAGGCGAACATCCCGGTTATCACTCTTGACCGCCAGGCAACGAAAGGTGAAGTGGTGAGCCACATTGCTTCTGATAACGTACTGGGCGGCAAAATCGCTGGTGATTACATCGCGAAGAAAGCGGGTGAAGGTGCCAAAGTTATCGAGCTGCAAGGCATTGCTGGTACATCCGCAGCCCGTGAACGTGGCGAAGGCTTCCAGCAGGCCGTTGCTGCTCACAAGTTTAATGTTCTTGCCAGCCAGCCAGCAGATTTTGATCGCATTAAAGGTTTGAACGTAATGCAGAACCTGTTGACCGCTCATCCGGATGTTCAGGCTGTATTCGCGCAGAATGATGAAATGGCGCTGGGCGCGCTGCGCGCACTGCAAACTGCCGGTAAATCGGATGTGATGGTCGTCGGATTTGACGGTACACCGGATGGCGAAAAAGCGGTGAATGATGGCAAACTAGCAGCGACTATCGCTCAGCTACCCGATCAGATTGGCGCGAAAGGCGTCGAAACCGCAGATAAAGTGCTGAAAGGCGAGAAAGTTCAGGCTAAGTATCCGGTTGATCTGAAACTGGTTGTTAAGCAGTAGTTTTAATCAGGTTGTATGACCTGATGGTGACATAAATACGTCATCGACAGATGAACGTGTAATATAAAGAAAAGCAGGGCACGCGCCACCCTAACACGGTGGCGCATTTTATGGACATCCCGAATATGCAAAACGCAGGCAGCCTCGTTGTTCTTGGCAGCATTAATGCTGACCACATTCTTAATCTTCAATCTTTTCCTACTCCAGGCGAAACCGTAACCGGTAACCACTATCAGGTTGCATTTGGCGGCAAAGGCGCGAATCAGGCTGTGGCTGCTGGGCGTAGCGGTGCGAATATCGCGTTTATTGCCTGTACGGGTGATGACAGCATTGGTGAGAGCGTTCGCCAGCAGCTTGCCACTGATAACATTGATATTACTCCGGTCAGCGTGATCAAAGGCGAATCAACAGGTGTGGCGCTGATTTTTGTTAATGGCGAAGGTGAGAATGTCATCGGTATTCATGCCGGCGCTAATGCTGCCCTTTCCCCGGCGCTGGTGGAAGCGCAACGTGAGCGTATTGCCAACGCGTCAGCATTATTAATGCAGCTGGAATCACCACTCGAAAGTGTGATGGCAGCGGCGAAAATCGCCCATCAAAATAAGACTATCGTTGCGCTTAACCCGGCTCCGGCTCGCGAACTTCCTGACGAACTGCTGGCGCTGGTGGACATTATTACGCCAAACGAAACGGAAGCAGAAAAGCTCACCGGTATTCGTGTTGAAAATGATGAAGATGCAGCGAAGGCGGCGCAGGTACTGCATGAAAAAGGTATCCGTACTGTACTGATTACTTTAGGAAGTCGTGGTGTATGGGCTAGCGTGAATGGTGAAGGTCAGCGCGTTCCTGGATTCCGGGTGCAGGCTGTCGATACCATTGCTGCCGGAGATACCTTTAACGGTGCGTTAATCACGGCATTGCTGGAAGAAAAACCATTGCCAGAGGCGATTCGTTTTGCCCATGCTGCCGCTGCGATTGCCGTAACACGTAAAGGCGCACAACCTTCCGTACCGTGGCGTGAAGAGATCGACGCATTTTTAGACAGGCAGAGGTGACGCTTGGCTACAATGAAAGATGTTGCCCGCCTGGCGGGCGTTTCTACCTCAACAGTTTCTCACGTTATCAATAAAGATCGCTTCGTCAGTGAAGCGATTACCGCCAAAGTTGAAGCGGCGATTAAAGAACTCAATTACGCGCCATCAGCTCTGGCGCGTAGCCTCAAACTCAATCAAACACATACCATTGGCATGTTGATCACTGCCAGTACCAATCCTTTCTATTCAGAACTGGTGCGTGGCGTTGAACGCAGCTGCTTCGAACGCGGTTATAGTCTCGTCCTTTGCAATACCGAAGGCGATGAACAGCGGATGAATCGCAATCTGGAAACGCTGATGCAAAAACGCGTTGATGGCTTGCTGTTACTGTGCACCGAAACGCATCAACCTTCGCGTGAAATCATGCAACGTTATCCGACAGTGCCTACTGTGATGATGGACTGGGCTCCGTTCGATGGCGACAGCGATCTTATTCAGGATAACTCGTTGCTGGGCGGAGACTTAGCAACGCAATATCTGATCGATAAAGGTCATACCCGTATCGCCTGTATTACCGGCCCGCTGGATAAAACTCCGGCGCGCCTGCGGTTGGAAGGTTATCGGGCGGCGATGAAACGTGCGGGTCTCAACATTCCTGATGGCTATGAAGTCACTGGTGATTTTGAATTTAACGGCGGGTTTGACGCTATGCGCCAACTGCTATCACATCCGCTGCGTCCTCAGGCCGTCTTTACCGGAAATGACGCTATGGCTGTTGGCGTTTACCAGGCGTTATATCAGGCAGAGTTACAGGTTCCGCAGGATATCGCGGTGATTGGCTATGACGATATCGAACTGGCAAGCTTTATGACGCCACCATTAACCACTATCCACCAACCGAAAGATGAACTGGGGGAGCTGGCGATTGATGTACTCATCCATCGGATAACCCAGCCGACCCTTCAGCAACAACGATTACAACTTACTCCGATTCTGATGGAACGCGGTTCGGCTTAGATTTACGCTGTCTTTTGATCAAATTATTACCATCGGTTGTTTTCAGAAGCATGAACATTGCTGCTGAAGCAACAGTAATAATGCCCATTGTGATAAACGTATAGTGGAATTGTTCGACAGTCGTTGTGCCTTCCATTCCTTCATAAACGCGAAGGACGGCCGCACTTACAGCAACGCCTAAACTAATCGACAGTTGCTGCGTGACCGCCAGAACACTGTTACCGCTGCTGGCATTGTCATCGGTCAGATCGGCAAGTGTGATGGTATTCATCGCGGTAAACTGCGTCGACATAGTCATCCCTAATATAAACAACGGCAAGATCAGCATCCATATAGCCATTGCTGGTGATTGCAAAGAGAACTGAGCGATCATTAGCCCAATAATCACCGTGATCCCCACTAACGTATGGCGATAGCCCAGACGACGTAAGACTTGGGTAACCATCGATTTTGCAATAATGGAACCTAACGCTGTCGGTGCCATCATACAGCCAGCAATAAACGCCTGATAACCAAATCCTACCTGTAACATCAATGGCATAAGGAACGGTACACAGCCGGTCCCCAGACGGGTTGCAATATTGCCTACGATACCGATCGAGAAAGTGCGGGTTTTAAATAAATCTAATGAAATTAATGGGTTTGGCGTGCGTCGTGCATGGAGAATATAGAGAAGCAGTAACCCGATGCTGGTGACAATTACCGTCAAGGCAATCCAGCTGGCGACAATCTTTTCCCCGAATAGCTCTATTCCGCTTGAGAAGAGAACAAGGCTGAGGCCAAACAGCAAAAAGCCAGTGATATCGAATCTGCGTCGTGCGGTGGTGAAATTGGGCATATGTTTGCGCGCGTAAAGAAGGCCCGCAATACCTATGGGGATATTGATTAAAAATATCCAGTGCCAGGTTGCCCAGGTGACCAGCACGCCGCCAAGAACGGGGCCTAAAATTGGCCCCACCAGACCCGGCATGGCGACAAAATTCAATACTGGAAGAAGTTCATTACGAGGATAAGCGCGCAGTAAGGCCAGCCGAGCAACAGGCATCATCATTGCGCCGCCTATCCCCTGAATAACCCGGAAGACAACCAGCTGTGGTAGCGAATTAGAAAGTGCGCAGGCCAGAGAACCCAATGTGAACAGACTCACGGCAAGGGTAAAAATGCGACGCGTACCGAAGCGATCGGCTAGCCATCCGCTTACCGGAATAAGCATCGCCACCGTCAGCGTATAACTGATGATGGCTGATTGCATCGCGAGAGGAGAACGATTAAGGCTATGAGCGATTGCGGGTAAGGCGGTATTAAGAATAGTGGCATCAAGTGCCTGCATGAAGAAGGCCATCGCCGCGATCCACGGCAAACCCGCCATACTGCGCTTCTTTTTATCGCTCATTCAATGTCCTGTTATCGGGTTATCACTTATCAGGTGAGCGTAGCAGCGCCTGACAAGCTTTAAATGCCGCGTCGCCATCGCTTTGGATAATCGCATCGACAATCGCCTGATGCAGATCCAGCTTTATCACTGTGTCGCTGGTAATTGACGTGAAGTAAGTGTGATAAACCGAATGGAATAGCGAGGCGAATGAGGTCAAAAACGGATTGGCGCTCATTTCATAGATATGCTCATGCCAGGCCATATCGACTTCGATCCAGCGTTCACGGCGAAAGTTCTCTTTTAATGCCGCCATTTCGGCCATTAACGTATTGAGATGCGCTTTCTGTTCCGCGGTGCCAACCGTTGCTGCCAGTAGGCAGGCTTGCGGCTCCAGACAGATACGCATAACCAGAAAGTGATCGATGACCTGATGAAAGTTCTCTTCTGTCATCCACCAGGTAAGCAATTCCTGATCAAGAAAATTCCAGTTCGATTGTGGCATGACCCGAGTACCAATTCGCGGTCGCGGTAAAACCATCCCTTTTGCCGTTAACGTTTTGACCGCTTCGCGTACCGCTGTACGACTCACTCCAAATTGCTCGCCCAGCTCAATCTCACCGGGCAAAATGGTGCCGGGTTCATATTCACCTTTTAAGATCCGTTGCGCCAGCTTCTCAGCCAGAACATACGAAAGGTTTTTCTGTGCAGCTAACTGTTGTGCGCTTAAAGGCATTACTTATCTTCCTTTTTCTTTTTATTCCTCCTTAGTATGCCACCAGGAAGTGTGATTACGGTTGCAAAAACGGCAAATTGCTTGTTTTATGGCACATTAACGGGGCTTTTGCTGAAAAAATGCGCGGTCAGAAAATTATTTTAAATTTCCTCTTGTCAGGCCGGAATAACTCCCTATAATGCGCCACCACTGACACGGAACAACGGCAAACACGCCGCCGGGTCAGCGGGGTTCTCCTGAGAACTCCGGCAGAGAAAGCAAAAATAAATGCTTGACTCTGTAGCGGGAAAGCGTATTATGCACACCCCGCGCCGCTGAGAAAAAGCAAAGCGGCACTGCTCTTTAACAATTTATCAGACAATCTGTGTGGGCACTCGAAGATACGGATTCTTAACGTCGCAAGACGAAAAATGAATACCAAGTCTCAAGAGTGAACACGTAATTCATTACGAAGTTTAATTCTTTGAGCATCAAACTTTTAAATTGAAGAGTTTGATCATGGCTCAGATTGAACGCTGGCGGCAGGCCTAACACATGCAAGTCGAACGGTAACAGGAAACAGCTTGCTGTTTCGCTGACGAGTGGCGGACGGGTGAGTAATGTCTGGGAAACTGCCTGATGGAGGGGGATAACTACTGGAAACGGTAGCTAATACCGCATAACGTCGCAAGACCAAAGAGGGGGACCTTCGGGCCTCTTGCCATCAGATGTGCCCAGATGGGATTAGCTAGTAGGTGGGGTAACGGCTCACCTAGGCGACGATCCCTAGCTGGTCTGAGAGGATGACCAGCCACACTGGAACTGAGACACGGTCCAGACTCCTACGGGAGGCAGCAGTGGGGAATATTGCACAATGGGCGCAAGCCTGATGCAGCCATGCCGCGTGTATGAAGAAGGCCTTCGGGTTGTAAAGTACTTTCAGCGGGGAGGAAGGGAGTAAAGTTAATACCTTTGCTCATTGACGTTACCCGCAGAAGAAGCACCGGCTAACTCCGTGCCAGCAGCCGCGGTAATACGGAGGGTGCAAGCGTTAATCGGAATTACTGGGCGTAAAGCGCACGCAGGCGGTTTGTTAAGTCAGATGTGAAATCCCCGGGCTCAACCTGGGAACTGCATCTGATACTGGCAAGCTTGAGTCTCGTAGAGGGGGGTAGAATTCCAGGTGTAGCGGTGAAATGCGTAGAGATCTGGAGGAATACCGGTGGCGAAGGCGGCCCCCTGGACGAAGACTGACGCTCAGGTGCGAAAGCGTGGGGAGCAAACAGGATTAGATACCCTGGTAGTCCACGCCGTAAACGATGTCGACTTGGAGGTTGTGCCCTTGAGGCGTGGCTTCCGGAGCTAACGCGTTAAGTCGACCGCCTGGGGAGTACGGCCGCAAGGTTAAAACTCAAATGAATTGACGGGGGCCCGCACAAGCGGTGGAGCATGTGGTTTAATTCGATGCAACGCGAAGAACCTTACCTGGTCTTGACATCCACGGAAGTTTTCAGAGATGAGAATGTGCCTTCGGGAACCGTGAGACAGGTGCTGCATGGCTGTCGTCAGCTCGTGTTGTGAAATGTTGGGTTAAGTCCCGCAACGAGCGCAACCCTTATCCTTTGTTGCCAGCGGTCCGGCCGGGAACTCAAAGGAGACTGCCAGTGATAAACTGGAGGAAGGTGGGGATGACGTCAAGTCATCATGGCCCTTACGACCAGGGCTACACACGTGCTACAATGGCGCATACAAAGAGAAGCGACCTCGCGAGAGCAAGCGGACCTCATAAAGTGCGTCGTAGTCCGGATTGGAGTCTGCAACTCGACTCCATGAAGTCGGAATCGCTAGTAATCGTGGATCAGAATGCCACGGTGAATACGTTCCCGGGCCTTGTACACACCGCCCGTCACACCATGGGAGTGGGTTGCAAAAGAAGTAGGTAGCTTAACCTTCGGGAGGGCGCTTACCACTTTGTGATTCATGACTGGGGTGAAGTCGTAACAAGGTAACCGTAGGGGAACCTGCGGTTGGATCACCTCCTTACCTTAAAGAAGCGTTCTTTGCAGTGCTCACACAGATTGTCTGATAGAAAGTGAAAAGCAAGGCGTCTTGCGAAGCAGACTGATACGTCCCCTTCGTCTAGAGGCCCAGGACACCGCCCTTTCACGGCGGTAACAGGGGTTCGAATCCCCTAGGGGACGCCACTTGCTGGTTTGTGAGTGAAAGTCACCTGCCTTAATATCTCAAAACTCATCTTCGGGTGATGTTTGAGATATTTGCTCTTTAAAAATCTGGATCAAGCTGAAAATTGAAACACTGAACAACGAAAGTTGTTCGTGAGTCTCTCAAATTTTCGCAACACGATGATGAATCGAAAGAAACATCTTCGGGTTGTGAGGTTAAGCGACTAAGCGTACACGGTGGATGCCCTGGCAGTCAGAGGCGATGAAGGACGTGCTAATCTGCGATAAGCGTCGGTAAGGTGATATGAACCGTTATAACCGGCGATTTCCGAATGGGGAAACCCAGTGTGTTTCGACACACTATCATTAACTGAATCCATAGGTTAATGAGGCGAACCGGGGGAACTGAAACATCTAAGTACCCCGAGGAAAAGAAATCAACCGAGATTCCCCCAGTAGCGGCGAGCGAACGGGGAGCAGCCCAGAGCCTGAATCAGTGTGTGTGTTAGTGGAAGCGTCTGGAAAGGCGCGCGATACAGGGTGACAGCCCCGTACACAAAAATGCACATGCTGTGAGCTCGATGAGTAGGGCGGGACACGTGGTATCCTGTCTGAATATGGGGGGACCATCCTCCAAGGCTAAATACTCCTGACTGACCGATAGTGAACCAGTACCGTGAGGGAAAGGCGAAAAGAACCCCGGCGAGGGGAGTGAAAAAGAACCTGAAACCGTGTACGTACAAGCAGTGGGAGCACGCTTAGGCGTGTGACTGCGTACCTTTTGTATAATGGGTCAGCGACTTATATTCTGTAGCAAGGTTAACCGAATAGGGGAGCCGAAGGGAAACCGAGTCTTAACTGGGCGTTAAGTTGCAGGGTATAGACCCGAAACCCGGTGATCTAGCCATGGGCAGGTTGAAGGTTGGGTAACACTAACTGGAGGACCGAACCGACTAATGTTGAAAAATTAGCGGATGACTTGTGGCTGGGGGTGAAAGGCCAATCAAACCGGGAGATAGCTGGTTCTCCCCGAAAGCTATTTAGGTAGCGCCTCGTGAATTCATCTCCGGGGGTAGAGCACTGTTTCGGCAAGGGGGTCATCCCGACTTACCAACCCGATGCAAACTGCGAATACCGGAGAATGTTATCACGGGAGACACACGGCGGGTGCTAACGTCCGTCGTGAAGAGGGAAACAACCCAGACCGCCAGCTAAGGTCCCAAAGTCATGGTTAAGTGGGAAACGATGTGGGAAGGCCCAGACAGCCAGGATGTTGGCTTAGAAGCAGCCATCATTTAAAGAAAGCGTAATAGCTCACTGGTCGAGTCGGCCTGCGCGGAAGATGTAACGGGGCTAAACCATGCACCGAAGCTGCGGCAGCGACGCTTATGCGTTGTTGGGTAGGGGAGCGTTCTGTAAGCCTGCGAAGGTGTGCTGTGAGGCATGCTGGAGGTATCAGAAGTGCGAATGCTGACATAAGTAACGATAAAGCGGGTGAAAAGCCCGCTCGCCGGAAGACCAAGGGTTCCTGTCCAACGTTAATCGGGGCAGGGTGAGTCGACCCCTAAGGCGAGGCCGAAAGGCGTAGTCGATGGGAAACAGGTTAATATTCCTGTACTTGGTGTTACTGCGAAGGGGGGACGGAGAAGGCTATGTTGGCCGGGCGACGGTTGTCCCGGTTTAAGCGTGTAGGCTGGTTTTCCAGGCAAATCCGGAAAATCAAGGCTGAGGCGTGATGACGAGGCACTACGGTGCTGAAGCAACAAATGCCCTGCTTCCAGGAAAAGCCTCTAAGCATCAGGTAACATCAAATCGTACCCCAAACCGACACAGGTGGTCAGGTAGAGAATACCAAGGCGCTTGAGAGAACTCGGGTGAAGGAACTAGGCAAAATGGTGCCGTAACTTCGGGAGAAGGCACGCTGATATGTAGGTGAGGTCCCTCGCGGATGGAGCTGAAATCAGTCGAAGATACCAGCTGGCTGCAACTGTTTATTAAAAACACAGCACTGTGCAAACACGAAAGTGGACGTATACGGTGTGACGCCTGCCCGGTGCCGGAAGGTTAATTGATGGGGTTAGCGCAAGCGAAGCTCTTGATCGAAGCCCCGGTAAACGGCGGCCGTAACTATAACGGTCCTAAGGTAGCGAAATTCCTTGTCGGGTAAGTTCCGACCTGCACGAATGGCGTAATGATGGCCAGGCTGTCTCCACCCGAGACTCAGTGAAATTGAACTCGCTGTGAAGATGCAGTGTACCCGCGGCAAGACGGAAAGACCCCGTGAACCTTTACTATAGCTTGACACTGAACATTGAGCCTTGATGTGTAGGATAGGTGGGAGGCTTTGAAGTGTGGACGCCAGTCTGCATGGAGCCGACCTTGAAATACCACCCTTTAATGTTTGATGTTCTAACGTTGACCCGTAATCCGGGTTGCGGACAGTGTCTGGTGGGTAGTTTGACTGGGGCGGTCTCCTCCTAAAGAGTAACGGAGGAGCACGAAGGTTGGCTAATCCTGGTCGGACATCAGGAGGTTAGTGCAATGGCATAAGCCAGCTTGACTGCGAGCGTGACGGCGCGAGCAGGTGCGAAAGCAGGTCATAGTGATCCGGTGGTTCTGAATGGAAGGGCCATCGCTCAACGGATAAAAGGTACTCCGGGGATAACAGGCTGATACCGCCCAAGAGTTCATATCGACGGCGGTGTTTGGCACCTCGATGTCGGCTCATCACATCCTGGGGCTGAAGTAGGTCCCAAGGGTATGGCTGTTCGCCATTTAAAGTGGTACGCGAGCTGGGTTTAGAACGTCGTGAGACAGTTCGGTCCCTATCTGCCGTGGGCGCTGGAGAACTGAGGGGGGCTGCTCCTAGTACGAGAGGACCGGAGTGGACGCATCACTGGTGTTCGGGTTGTCATGCCAATGGCACTGCCCGGTAGCTAAATGCGGAAGAGATAAGTGCTGAAAGCATCTAAGCACGAAACTTGCCCCGAGATGAGTTCTCCCTGACTCCTTGAGAGTCCTGAAGGAACGTTGAAGACGACGACGTTGATAGGCCGGGTGTGTAAGCGCAGCGATGCGTTGAGCTAACCGGTACTAATGAACCGTGAGGCTTAACCTTACAACGCCGAAGATGTTTTGGCGGATGAGAGAAGATTTTCAGCCTGATACAGATTAAATCAGAACGCAGAAGCGGTCTGATGAAACAGAATTTGCCTGGCGGCCGTAGCGCGGTGGTCCCACCTGACCCCATGCCGAACTCAGAAGTGAAACGCCGTAGCGCCGATGGTAGTGTGGGGTCTCCCCATGCGAGAGTAGGGAACTGCCAGGCATCAAATTAAGCAGTAAGCCGGTCATAAAACCGGTGGTTGTAAAAGAATTCGGTGGAGCGGTAGTTCAGTCGGTTAGAATACCTGCCTGTCACGCAGGGGGTCGCGGGTTCGAGTCCCGTCCGTTCCGCCACCCTAATTAGGGGCGTAGTTCAATTGGTAGAGCACCGGTCTCCAAAACCGGGTGTTGGGAGTTCGAGTCTCTCCGCCCCTGCCAGAAATCATCCTTAGCGAAAGCTAAGGATTTTTTTTATCTGAAATAACCCTCTCCGAAGTAAATCCTTCTACCGGCATCCTTGCCAGCCATTCATATTAATACACTTCATCCAGCACGTTAATTTTCAAAAGATCGCGAATCAACGCATTTTTATCGCTATTTTGCAGCCATATGGCATAAAGCGGCCGTGAAAGTGTTGTGCTATCGACAACGGTATGCAGGCCGCCTTTTTTACGCGCCCAGCTGACGGGTAGCCAGGTGCAACCATTAAGCATCGCAATCTGTTGCTGTGCCAGTTCAGCAGAACTGGTTGTCAGAATGGGCACTTCGTCAGCACCGATCAAACCTGCCTCATGCTGTTGAAAATCTGGCCCCCACTCAAGTCGCAGATAATTAAGATCTCCCTTTAGTTTTGAAGGGGCACTGGTATAAAGCGCTAAAGTGAAATATCCCAGCAACTGACTACTAAATTCGTCCATTTTGGGCGCTTCAGTGGTAATAAGAAGATCAAGCTGGCGTTCATGCAGCTGTTTTACCAGAGACTGCCGTTGGGCAATTCGCGCTTCGAACTGTAAGCCTGTATGGGCATCCTGATTTTGATACAAGCGTCCCAGCCACTGATTAAGCATACATTCCCACAACGAGGCGCTGGCACCGATAGAAAACTCGTTATGTCGTGAGGTATGCGCCACCTCCTTACGGGCGGCCTGCCAGGTGCTCATGAGCGTTTCTGCATAAGGCAGTAGTTTTTCACCGGCAGCGGTTAAACGGATATTGTTTCTGTGGCGGGTGAAAAGGTTCACACCCAGTTGATTTTCCAGTTGTCTGATTCGAAAGCTCACTGCTGACTGGGTCAGATAGAGCGATTCAGCCGCTCGACCAAAGTGACGCGTTCGGCTAACTTCCAGGAAAGTTTTTAACAATTCCGTATCCACAGTGCTCTCCGCAAAATTATTTGTCGTTATGATTTAAATGTTTTGTTTTACACTCTGTCAAGCGTAACTAATACTCCGCGCCATAACTAGCTCGGTCAAAGAATTAGGAGCGTGCAGGATGGCGGAAAGCTTTACGACGACTAATCGATATTTCGACAATAAACATTATCCACGTGGATTCTCTCGTCATGGTGATTTCACCATCAAAGAGGCACAACTGCTTGAGCGTCATGGTTATGCCTTCAATGAGTTGGATCTTGGCAAACGCGAGCCGGTTACCGAGGAAGAGAAACTCTTCGTAGCAGTATGCCGTGGCGAACGTGAGCCAGTGACAGAAGCAGAACGCGTGTGGTCCAAGTATATGACGCGTATTAAGCGTCCAAAACGTTTTCACACCCTTTCCGGCGGTAAACCGCAGGTTGAAGGTGCTGAAGACTACACCGATTCTGACGATTAATAAAAAGGGCGAAATGCCCTTTTTTTATGTCAGTAGTTTCTGCAGATGGATGAGCAAACGGTCAATCGCTCGATAGCTAACTGCCTCCTGCAAATGCTGACGTGTGATAATGTCAGACTGATCAATATCAGCAATGGTTCGTGCAACTTTCAATAACCGCTGCCAGGCACGAATCGATAACCCCAGATGGATCAGTGTTCCTTCCAACCACATCGCATCTTCGCTCTCAAGTTTGCAGAATTGGCGTATTTCCGGACTATCCAGCCAGGCATTCAGTTTATTCTGCCGCTTAAATTGGCGCTCTCTGGCGGCCATTACGCGTTGTTTAACGGTGGCGCTGCTTTCTCCCGGCACTACCGTTTTACTCAAAATGCCGGGGGGTGGTAATGGGATCTCCAGTGAGAGATCGAAGCGGTCGAGAAAGGGCCCCGAGAGCCGGTTGAGATAACGTAATGTCTGTTCTGGCGTGCAGCGGTTATGGTTTCCCTGATAATGTCCGGTAGGGCTGGGATTCATCGCCGCAACAAGCTGGAAACGGGCTGGATAGGTTATTTTTGCTCGTGTGCGTGAAAGATGGATCTGCCCGGATTCAATCGGCTCTCGCAAGGCATCCAGTGTACGCCGTTCAAATTCAGGTAGCTCATCAAGAAAAAGCACGCCGTTATGCGCCAGCGAAATTTCACCGGGCCCTGGAATTGCGCCACCGCCTACCATCGCAGTTAACGATGCACTGTGATGAGGTGAGCGGAACGGGCGCTGCCGCCATTGTTTTTGTACTGATTCAGCATTTACCAGACTTAATATCGCAGCACTCTCCAGTGCCTCTTCATTGCTTAAATCTGGCAACAGGCCATTAATACGGCTGGCGAGCATTGTTTTACCTGTTCCCGGCGGCCCAATCAGTAAAAGGTTGTGCCCGCCAGCAGCGGTAATTTCCAGTCCTCGCTTTCCTTGTTCCTGACCGATAACATCACTGAGATCATGTTGTAGCGCCCGGGATACTGCATCAGTTGGTTTCGGGCGTTCGAGAGCGTGCTTACCTTCCAGAAACGCACAGACAGCTTGCAGATGATCGGCTATCAGGCATCCTTCACCGTTAATTAGCCCCACTTCATCTTCGTTATCTTTCGCGACGATAATTTTTCTGCCCGACTTAATAGCTTCAGTTGCACTGGAGATTGCGCCGGGAACGCCACGCAGAGCGCCTGTAAGCGCCAGTTCTCCGACTAATTCATATTCATCTAACTTATTGGCTGTAAGCTGTTCTGAGGCCGCCAGCAACGCAATGGCGATAGGTAAATCATATCGTCCCCCTTCTTTTGGCAGATCAGCTGGAGCCAGGTTGATGGTGATTTTTTTCGCCGGATATTCATATCCGCTATTGATAATGGCGCTGCGCACGCGATCGCGAGCTTCTTTTACCGTTGTTTCTGGTAAGCCCACCATCGTTAAGCCGGGTAGACCTTTACTGATATGTACCTCAACAGTGATCGGGGGCGCATTTACTCCCAGGGCTGCGCGGGTATGAACAATTGACAGTGACATAAGCCCTCCTTGAGTCACCATTATGTGCATAAGATATCGCTGCTGTAGCCCGCTAATTCGTGAATTTTAGTGGCTGATTCCTGTTTATTTGTGCAAGTGAAGTTGAGTTGTTCTGGCGGTGGAATGATGCTCGCAAAAATGCAGCGGACAAAGGATGAACTACGAGGAAGGGAACAACATTCATACTGAAATTGAATTTTTTTCACTCACTATTTTATTTTTAAAAAACAACAATTTATATTGAAATTATTAAACGCATCATAAAAATCGGCCAAAAAATATCTTGTACTATTTACAAAACCTATGGTAACTCTTTAGGCATTCCTTCGAACAAGATGCAAGAAAAGACAAAATGACAGCCCTTCTACGAGTGATTAGCCTGGTCGTGATTAGCGTGGTGGTGATTATTATCCCACCGTGCGGGGCTGCACTTGGACGAGGAAAGGCTTAGAGATCAAGCCTTAACGAACTAAGACCCCCGCACCGAAAGGTCCGGGGGTTTTTTTTGACCTTAAAAACATAACCGAGGAGCAGACAATGAATAACAGCACAAAATTCTGTTTCTCAAGATTCAGGACGGGGAACTAACTATGAATGGCGCACAGTGGGTGGTACATGCGTTGCGGGCACAGGGTGTGAACACCGTTTTCGGTTATCCGGGTGGCGCAATTATGCCGGTTTACGATGCATTGTATGACGGCGGCGTGGAGCACTTGCTATGCCGACATGAGCAGGGTGCGGCAATGGCGGCTATCGGTTATGCTCGTGCTACCGGCAAAACTGGCGTATGTATCGCCACGTCTGGTCCGGGCGCAACCAACCTGATAACCGGGCTTGCGGACGCACTGTTAGATTCCATCCCTGTTGTTGCCATCACCGGTCAAGTGTCCGCACCGTTTATCGGCACTGACGCATTTCAGGAAGTGGATGTCCTGGGATTGTCGTTAGCCTGTACCAAGCACAGCTTTCTGGTGCAGTCGCTGGAAGAGTTGCCGCGCATCATGGCTGAAGCATTCGACGTTGCCTGCTCAGGTCGTCCTGGTCCGGTTCTGGTCGATATCCCAAAAGATATCCAGTTAGCCAGCGGTGACCTGGAACCGTGGTTCACCACCGTTGAAAACGAAGTGACTTTCCCACATGCCGAAGTTGAGCAAGCGCGCCAGATGCTGGCAAAAGCGCAAAAACCGATGCTGTACGTTGGCGGTGGCGTGGGTATGGCGCAGGCAGTTCCGGCTTTGCGTGAATTTCTCGCTGCCACAAAAATGCCTGCCACCTGTACGCTGAAAGGGCTGGGCGCAGTAGAAGCAGATTATCCGTACTATCTGGGCATGCTGGGGATGCACGGCACCAAAGCGGCAAACTTCGCGGTGCAGGAGTGTGACCTGCTGATCGCCGTGGGCGCACGTTTTGATGACCGGGTGACCGGCAAACTGAACACCTTCGCGCCACACGCCAGTGTTATCCATATGGATATCGACCCGGCAGAAATGAACAAGCTGCGTCAGGCACATGTGGCATTACAAGGTGATTTAAATGCTCTGTTACCAGCATTACAGCAGCCGTTAAATCAATGACTGGCAGCAACACTGCGCGCAGCTGCGTGATGAACATTCCTGGCGTTACGACCATCCCGGTGACGCTATCTACGCGCCGTTGTTGTTAAAACAACTGTCGGATCGTAAACCTGCGGATTGCGTCGTGACCACAGATGTGGGGCAGCACCAGATGTGGGCTGCGCAGCACATCGCCCACACTCGCCCGGAAAATTTCATCACCTCCAGCGGTTTAGGTACCATGGGTTTTGGTTTACCGGCGGCGGTTGGCGCACAAGTCGCGCGACCGAACGATACCGTTGTCTGTATCTCCGGTGACGGCTCTTTCATGATGAATGTGCAAGAGCTGGGCACCGTAAAACGCAAGCAGTTACCGTTGAAAATCGTCTTACTCGATAACCAACGGTTAGGGATGGTTCGACAATGGCAGCAACTGTTTTTTCAGGAACGATACAGCGAAACCACCCTTACTGATAACCCCGATTTCCTCATGTTAGCCAGCGCCTTCGGCATCCATGGCCAACACATCACCCGGAAAGACCAGGTTGAAGCGGCACTCGACACCATGCTGAACAGTGATGGGCCATACCTGCTTCATGTCTCAATCGACGAACTTGAGAACGTCTGGCCGCTGGTGCCGCCTGGCGCCAGTAATTCAGAAATGTTGGAGAAATTATCATGATGCAACATCAGGTCAATGTATCGGCTCGCTTCAATCCAGAAACCTTAGAACGTGTTTTACGCGTGGTGCGTCATCGTGGTTTCCACGTCTGCTCAATGAATATGGCCGCCGCCAGCGATGCACAAAATATAAATATCGAATTGACCGTTGCCAGCCCACGGTCGGTCGACTTACTGTTTAGTCAGTTAAATAAACTGGTGGACGTCGCACACGTTGCCATCTGCCAGAGCACAACCACATCACAACAAATCCGCGCCTGAGCGCAAAAGGAATATAAAAATGACCACGAAGAAAGCTGATTACATTTGGTTCAATGGGGAGATGGTTCGCTGGGAAGACGCGAAGGTGCATGTGATGTCGCACGCGCTGCACTATGGCACTTCGGTTTTTGAAGGCATCCGTTGCTACGACTCGCACAAAGGACCGGTTGTATTCCGCCATCGTGAGCATATGCAGCGTCTGCATGACTCCGCCAAAATCTATCGCTTCCCGGTTTCGCAGAGCATTGATGAGCTGATGGAAGCTTGTCGTGACGTGATCCGCAAAAACAATCTCACCAGCGCCTATATCCGTCCGCTGATCTTCGTCGGTGATGTTGGCATGGGAGTAAACCCGCCAGCGGGATACTCAACCGACGTGATTATCGCTGCTTTCCCGTGGGGAGCGTATCTGGGCGCAGAAGCGCTGGAGCAGGGGATCGATGCGATGGTTTCCTCCTGGAACCGCGCAGCACCAAACACCATCCCGACGGCGGCAAAAGCCGGTGGTAACTACCTCTCTTCCCTGCTGGTGGGTAGCGAAGCGCGCCGCCACGGTTATCAGGAAGGTATCGCGCTGGATGTGAACGGTTATATCTCTGAAGGCGCAGGCGAAAACCTGTTTGAAGTGAAAGATGGTGTGCTGTTCACCCCACCGTTCACCTCCTCCGCGCTGCCGGGTATTACCCGTGATGCCATCATCAAACTGGCGAAAGAGCTGGGAATTGAAGTACGTGAGCAGGTGCTGTCGCGCGAATCCCTGTACCTGGCGGATGAAGTGTTTATGTCCGGTACGGCGGCAGAAATCACGCCAGTGCGCAGCGTAGACGGTATTCAGGTTGGCGAAGGCCGTTGTGGCCCGGTTACCAAACGCATTCAGCAAGCCTTCTTCGGCCTCTTCACTGGCGAAACCGAAGATAAATGGGGCTGGTTAGATCAAGTTAATCAATAAATACAAAAAATGGGACGGCACGCACCGTCCCATTTACGAGACAGACACTGGGAGTAAATAAAGTATGCCTAAGTACCGTTCCGCCACCACCACTCATGGTCGTAATATGGCGGGTGCTCGTGCGCTGTGGCGCGCCACCGGAATGACCGACGCCGATTTCGGTAAGCCGATTATCGCGGTTGTGAACTCGTTCACCCAATTTGTACCGGGTCACGTCCATCTGCGCGATCTCGGTAAACTGGTCGCCGAACAAATTGAAGCGGCTGGCGGCGTTGCCAAAGAGTTCAACACCATTGCGGTGGATGATGGGATTGCCATGGGCCACGGGGGGATGCTTTATTCACTGCCATCTCGCGAACTGATCGCTGATTCCGTTGAGTATATGGTCAACGCCCACTGCGCCGACGCCATGGTCTGCATCTCTAACTGCGACAAAATCACCCCGGGGATGCTGATGGCTTCCCTGCGCCTGAATATTCCGGTGATCTTTGTTTCCGGCGGCCCGATGGAGGCCGGGAAAACCAAACTTTCCGATCAGATCATCAAGCTCGATCTGGTTGATGCGATGATCCAGGGCGCAGACCCGAAAGTATCTGACTCCCAGAGCGATCAGGTTGAACGTTCCGCGTGTCCGACCTGCGGTTCCTGCTCCGGGATGTTTACCGCTAACTCAATGAACTGCCTGACCGAAGCGCTGGGCCTGTCGCAGCCGGGCAACGGCTCGCTGCTGGCAACCCACGCCGACCGTAAGCAGCTGTTCCTTAATGCTGGTAAACGCATTGTTGAATTGACCAAACGTTATTACGAGCAAAACGACGAAAGTGCACTGCCGCGTAATATCGCCAGTAAGGCGGCGTTTGAAAACGCCATGACGCTGGATATCGCGATGGGTGGATCGACTAACACCGTACTTCACCTGCTGGCGGCGGCGCAGGAAGCGGAAATCGACTTCACCATGAGTGATATCGATAAGCTTTCCCGCAAGGTTCCACAGCTGTGTAAAGTTGCGCCGAGCACCCAGAAATACCATATGGAAGATGTTCACCGTGCTGGTGGTGTTATCGGTATTCTCGGCGAACTGGATCGCGCGGGGTTACTGAACCGTGATGTGAAAAACGTACTTGGCCTGACGTTGCCGCAAACGCTGGAACAATACGACGTTATGCTGACCCAGGATGACGCGGTAAAAAATATGTTCCGCGCAGGTCCTGCAGGCATTCGTACCACACAGGCATTCTCGCAAGATTGCCGTTGGGATACGCTGGACGACGATCGCGCCAATGGCTGTATCCGCTCGCTGGAACACGCCTACAGCAAAGACGGCGGCCTGGCGGTGCTCTACGGTAACTTTGCGGAAAACGGCTGCATCGTGAAAACGGCAGGCGTCGATGACAGCATCCTCAAATTCACCGGCCCGGCGAAAGTGTACGAAAGCCAGGACGATGCGGTAGAAGCGATTCTCGGCGGTAAAGTTGTCGCCGGAGATGTGGTAGTAATTCGCTATGAAGGCCCGAAAGGCGGTCCGGGGATGCAGGAAATGCTCTACCCAACCAGCTTCCTGAAATCAATGGGTCTCGGCAAAGCCTGTGCGCTGATCACCGACGGTCGTTTCTCTGGTGGCACCTCTGGTCTTTCCATCGGCCACGTCTCACCGGAAGCGGCAAGCGGCGGCAGCATTGGCCTGATTGAAGATGGTGACCTGATCGCTATCGACATCCCGAACCGTGGTATTCAGTTACAGGTAAGCGATGCCGAACTGGCGGCGCGTCGTGAAGCGCAGGACGCTCGAGGTGACAAAGCCTGGACGCCGAAAAATCGTGAACGTCAGGTCTCCTTTGCCCTGCGTGCTTATGCCAGCCTGGCAACCAGCGCCGACAAAGGCGCGGTGCGCGATAAATCGAAACTGGGGGGTTAATAATGGCTGACTCGCAACCCCTGTCCGGTGCTCCGGAAGGTGCCGAATATTTAAGAGCAGTGCTGCGCGCGCCGGTTTACGAGGCGGCGCAGGTTACGCCGCTACAAAAAATGGAAAAACTGTCGTCGCGTCTTGATAACGTCATTCTGGTGAAGCGCGAAGATCGCCAGCCAGTGCACAGCTTTAAGCTGCGCGGCGCATACGCCATGATGGCGGGCCTGACGGAAGAACAGAAAGCGCACGGCGTGATCACTGCTTCTGCGGGTAACCACGCGCAGGGCGTCGCGTTTTCTTCTGCGCGGTTAGGCGTGAAGGCCCTGATCGTTATGCCAACCGCCACCGCCGACATCAAAGTCGACGCGGTGCGCGGCTTCGGCGGCGAAGTGCTGCTCCACGGCGCGAACTTTGATGAAGCGAAAGCCAAAGCGATCGAACTGTCACAGCAGCAGGGGTTCACCTGGGTGCCGCCGTTCGACCATCCGATGGTGATTGCCGGGCAAGGCACGCTGGCGCTGGAACTGCTCCAGCAGGACGCCCATCTCGACCGCGTATTTGTGCCAGTCGGCGGCGGCGGTCTGGCTGCTGGCGTGGCGGTGCTGATCAAACAACTGATGCCGCAAATCAAAGTGATCGCCGTAGAAGCGGAAGACTCCGCCTGCCTGAAAGCAGCGCTGGATGCGGGTCATCCGGTTGATCTGCCGCGCGTAGGGCTATTTGCTGAAGGCGTAGCGGTAAAACGCATCGGTGACGAAACCTTCCGTTTATGCCAGGAGTATCTCGACGACATCATCACCGTCGATAGCGATGCGATCTGTGCGGCGATGAAGGATTTATTCGAAGATGTGCGCGCGGTGGCGGAACCCTCTGGCGCGCTGGCGCTGGCGGGAATGAAAAAATATATCGCCCTGCACAACATTCGCGGCGAACGGCTGGCGCATATTCTTTCCGGTGCCAACGTGAACTTCCACGGCCTGCGCTACGTCTCAGAACGCTGCGAACTGGGCGAACAGCGTGAAGCGTTGTTGGCGGTGACCATTCCGGAAGAAAAAGGCAGCTTCCTCAAATTCTGCCAACTGCTTGGCGGGCGTTCGGTCACCGAGTTCAACTACCGTTTTGCCGATGCCAAAAACGCCTGCATCTTTGTCGGTGTGCGCCTGAGCCGCGGCCTCGAAGAGCGCAAAGAAATTTTGCAGATGCTCAACGACGGCGGCTACAGCGTGGTTGATCTCTCCGACGACGAAATGGCGAAGCTACACGTGCGCTATATGGTCGGCGGACGTCCATCGCATCCGTTGCAGGAACGCCTCTACAGCTTCGAATTCCCGGAATCACCGGGCGCGCTGCTGCGCTTCCTCAACACGCTGGGTACGTACTGGAACATTTCTTTGTTCCACTATCGCAGCCATGGCACCGACTACGGGCGCGTACTGGCGGCGTTCGAACTTGGCGACCATGAACCGGATTTCGAAACCCGGCTGAATGAGCTGGGCTACGATTGCCACGACGAAACCAATAACCCGGCGTTCAGGTTCTTTTTGGCGGGTTAGGGAAAAATGCCTGATAGCGCTTCGCTTATCAGGCCTACCCGCGCGACAACGTCATTTGTGGTTCGGCAAAATCTTCCAGAATGCCTCAATTAGCGGCTCATGTAGCCGCTTTTTCTGCGCACACACGCCCAGCTCAAACGGCGTTTTCTCATCGCTGCGCTCTAAAATCATCACGCGGTTACGCACCGGTTCGGGGCTGTTTTCCAGCACCACTTCCGGCAACAATGCCACGCCACAGCCGAGTGCCACCATCGATACCATCGCTTCATGCCCGCCAACCGTGGCGTAAATCATCGGGTTACTGATTTTATTGCGTCGAAACCACAGTTCAATGCGGCGGCGTACCGGCCCCTGATCGGCCATAATAAACGGCACCGTTGACCAGTCCGGCTTCTCTACCGACACCTGATTACGCACCGGGCAGGGCAGCGCGGGGGCAATCAGCACTACTGCCAGATTCTCCAGCATCGAAAACGCCACTGCGCCGGGCAAGGTTTCCGGTTTACCCGCAATCGCCAGATCCGCTTCACCAGTGACCACCTTTTCCATCGCATCTGCCGCATCACCAGTAGTAAGTTTAATCTCCACCGACGGGTGTTCCGCGCGGAAGCGATCCAGAATCGGCGGCAGATGGCTGTAGGCAGCGGTCACCGAGCAGAAGATATGTAATTCGCCAGAGAGCGACGGCCCTTGCTGATCGATGGTGTGGCGCAACTGCTGATACTGCAACAGCGTTTGCTGGGCGAAAACGCGCAGCTCTTCGCCCGCTTCAGTCAGCGTCACCGTGCGGTTATCGCGCACAAACAGCGGCTGACCGAGATCTTCTTCCAGGCGCTGAATCTGCCGTGAGAGCGTGGATGGGCTAACGTGCATCGCCCGCGCGCTGCGGCCAAAATGGCGGCTTTCCGCCAGATGCAGGAAGGTTTTCAGATCGCGTAAATCCACAGGGACAGCCCTCGATGTTGACGTTGCAAAAATTGCAATGTGACGTTGTGAATATATCAATTTCCGCAATAAATTTCCTGTCATATAGTGAATTCAATCTCGCAAACGCGAACCGAACAATAAGAAGCACAACATCACGAGGAATCACCATGGCTAACTACTTCAATACACTGAATCTGCGCCAGCAGCTGGCACAGCTGGGCAAATGTCGCTTTATGGGCCGCGATGAATTCGCCGATGGCGCGAGCTACCTTCAGGGTAAAAAAGTAGTCATCGTCGGCTGTGGCGCACAGGGTCTGAACCAGGGCCTGAACATGCGTGATTCTGGTCTCGATATCTCCTACGCTCTGCGTAAAGAAGCGATTGCCGAGAAGCGCGCGTCCTGGCGTAAAGCGACCGAAAATGGTTTTAAAGTGGGTACTTACGAAGAACTGATCCCACAGGCGGATCTGGTGATTAACCTGACGCCGGACAAGCAGCACTCTGATGTAGTGCGCACCGTACAGCCACTGATGAAAGACGGCGCGGCGCTGGGCTACTCGCACGGTTTCAACATCGTCGAAGTGGGCGAGCAGATCCGTAAAGATATCACCGTAGTGATGGTTGCGCCGAAATGCCCAGGCACCGAAGTGCGTGAAGAGTACAAACGTGGGTTCGGCGTACCGACGCTGATTGCCGTTCACCCGGAAAACGATCCGAAAGGCGAAGGCATGGCGATTGCCAAAGCCTGGGCGGCTGCAACCGGTGGTCACCGTGCGGGTGTGCTGGAATCGTCCTTCGTTGCGGAAGTGAAATCTGACCTGATGGGCGAGCAAACCATCCTGTGCGGTATGTTGCAGGCTGGCTCTCTGCTGTGCTTCGACAAGCTGGTGGAAGAAGGTACCGATCCAGCATACGCAGAAAAACTGATTCAGTTCGGTTGGGAAACCATCACCGAAGCACTGAAACAGGGCGGCATCACCCTGATGATGGACCGTCTCTCTAACCCGGCGAAACTGCGTGCTTATGCGCTTTCTGAACAGCTGAAAGAGATCATGGCACCCCTGTTCCAGAAACATATGGACGACATCATCTCCGGCGAATTCTCTTCCGGTATGATGGCGGACTGGGCCAACGATGATAAGAAACTGCTGACCTGGCGTGAAGAGACCGGCAAAACCGCGTTTGAAACCGCGCCGCAGTATGAAGGCAAAATCGGCGAGCAGGAGTACTTCGATAAAGGCGTACTGATGATTGCGATGGTGAAAGCGGGCGTTGAACTGGCGTTCGAAACCATGGTCGATTCCGGCATCATTGAAGAGTCTGCATATTATGAATCACTGCACGAGCTGCCGCTGATTGCCAACACCATCGCCCGTAAGCGTCTGTACGAAATGAACGTGGTTATCTCTGATACCGCTGAGTACGGTAACTATCTGTTCTCTTACGCTTGTGTGCCGTTGCTGAAACCGTTTATGGCAGAGCTGCAACCGGGCGACCTGGGTAAAGCTATTCCGGAAGGCGCGGTAGATAACGGGCAACTGCGTGATGTGAACGAAGCGATTCGCAGCCATGCGATTGAGCAGGTAGGTAAGAAACTGCGCGGCTATATGACAGATATGAAACGTATTGCTGTTGCGGGTTAAGTGCGCGCTGATGCCCTCACCCCGACCCTCTCCCACAGGGAGAGGGAGAAAACACTCAAGGCCTTCTCCTGGAGAAGGCCTTGCTATTAGTTGCGGTACAGCACCTTAATGATGTGATATCCGAACTGGGTGTGCAGCGGGCCGGTCGGCTCCAGTACCGGACAAGAGAAAACCACTTTATCGAACGCCGGAACCATCTGACCCTGGCGGAATTCACCTAAATCACCGCCGCGTTTGCCTGATGGGCAAATGGAGTGTTTCTTCGCCAGCTTGCCGAAATCGGCCCCGTTCTTAATCTGCTCGAGAAGATCCAGAGCCAGTTTCTCTTCTTTTACAAGGATATGCAGTGCTGCTGCTGTTTTTGCCATGATCGTGCCTTGAGTGAATAATTGTCAGGCGGCGATTTTAGCATGATCCGCAGATGCTAACGTAATTGTCAGTCAGGGAGTGGCTGGTACATATATGGCAAAAGCCCGGAAAATCCGGGCTTCGCAGGTCCCTCAAGGGGAGAAAACTTAGGGCCTCTATGGGCTACAAAGTCATTATCGGGGATGGTTATTTTATTGTCAATTTATGAGCGATATGGCATTGATTGACTTGATGACCGCCCTCTGTATGTCTGCAACCAACTCATGTGGCAAACATTGATTAAGATACCCTCTGTAAGTCCTTGCTCTGTTTAATCTGTTTCGACTGACTTGTTGTACCAGGTCGGCTTTGGCCCAACGAATCTGCTGATCAAAGAATTGCAGGTCATTGATAACATTACTGGCTATTTCAACATGCATTCCACGTTTTAACTTGTCTGGTCGCGAGTGGTTGATAATGGAACGACGATGCATGCGTTGCCATTAATTTTTCCGTTGAGCACGACAACTAACCTGTTTTTTATCATTTCAGGAGGAATGCGGCCATCGTAATACGTCGTGCTGAACGGTCCATTTTGGCTAACAGGATAGTTACCAAAGTTGCATTCCAGTATTTCACCAACCTTAGGGCTGAAATTAATCGCCACGAGTAAACCTCTCCTTAGTAAACTCTGAAAAAGTAATAACACAACGTTACGACCCGATATTTTCTAAGTCTAATGGATTCACGATGAACTCCGATTTCGGTCTTCTCTCTCTGATTTAAACATCCGCAGCCAACCGGTTAGCGGCTTACACGCGGTCACATTCAAATGCGATTCTGCTACAATCCTCCCCCCGTTCGAAGATTGAGCAATACACCTATGCGTCTAAACCCCGGCCAACAACAAGCTGTCGAATTCGTTACCGGCCCCTGCCTGGTGCTGGCGGGCGCGGGTTCCGGTAAAACTCGTGTTATCACCAATAAAATCGCCCATCTGATCCGCGGTTGCGGTTATCAGGCGCGGCACATTGCGGCGGTGACCTTTACTAATAAAGCAGCGCGCGAGATGAAAGAGCGTGTAGGGCAGACGCTGGGGCGCAAAGAGGCGCGTGGGCTGATGATCTCCACTTTCCATACGTTGGGGCTGGATATCATCAAACGCGAGTATGCGGCGCTTGGGATGAAAGCGAACTTCTCGTTGTTTGACGATACCGATCAGCTTGCTTTGCTTAAAGAGTTGACCGAGGGGCTGATTGAAGATGACAAAGTTCTCCTGCAACAACTGATTTCGACCATCTCTAACTGGAAGAATGATCTCAAAACACCGTCCCAGGCGGCAGCAAGTGCGATTGGCGAGCGGGACCGTATTTTTGCCCATTGTTATGGGCTGTATGATGCACACCTGAAAGCCTGTAACGTTCTCGACTTCGATGATCTGATTTTATTGCCGACGTTGCTGCTGCAACGCAATGAAGAAGTCCGCAAGCGCTGGCAGAACAAAATTCGCTATCTGCTGGTGGATGAGTATCAGGACACCAACACCAGCCAGTATGAGCTGGTGAAACTGCTGGTGGGCAGCCGCGCGCGCTTTACCGTGGTGGGTGACGATGACCAGTCGATCTACTCCTGGCGCGGTGCACGTCCGCAAAACCTGGTGCTGCTGAGTCAGGATTTTCCGGCGCTGAAGGTGATTAAGCTTGAGCAGAACTATCGCTCTTCCGGGCGTATTCTGAAAGCGGCGAACATCCTGATCGCCAATAACCCGCACGTCTTTGAAAAGCGTCTGTTCTCCGAACTGGGTTATGGCGCGGAGCTAAAAGTATTAAGCGCGAATAACGAAGAACATGAGGCTGAGCGCGTTACTGGCGAGCTGATCGCCCATCACTTCGTCAATAAAACGCAGTACAAAGATTACGCCATTCTTTATCGCGGTAACCATCAGTCGCGGGTGTTTGAAAAATTCCTGATGCAAAACCGCATCCCGTACAAAATATCTGGTGGTACGTCGTTTTTCTCTCGTCCTGAAATCAAGGACTTGCTGGCTTATCTGCGCGTGCTGACTAACCCGGACGATGACAGCGCATTTCTGCGTATCGTTAACACGCCGAAGCGAGAGATTGGCCCGGCTACGCTGAAAAAGCTGGGTGAGTGGGCGATGACGCGCAATAAAAGCATGTTTACCGCCAGCTTTGATATGGGCCTGAGTCAGACGCTTAGCGGACGTGGTTATGAAGCATTGACCCGCTTCACTCACTGGTTGGCAGAAATCCAGCGTCTGGCGGAGCGGGAGCCGATTGCCGCGGTGCGTGATCTGATCCATGGCATGGATTATGAATCCTGGCTGTACGAAACATCGCCCAGCCCGAAAGCCGCCGAAATGCGCATGAAGAACGTCAACCAACTGTTTAGCTGGATGACGGAGATGCTGGAAGGCAGTGAACTGGATGAGCCGATGACGCTCACCCAGGTGGTGACGCGCTTTACTTTGCGCGACATGATGGAGCGTGGTGAGAGTGAAGAAGAGCTGGATCAGGTGCAACTGATGACTCTCCACGCGTCGAAAGGGCTGGAGTTTCCTTATGTCTACATGGTCGGTATGGAAGAAGGGTTTTTGCCGCACCAGAGCAGCATCGATGAAGATAATATCGATGAGGAGCGGCGGCTGGCCTATGTCGGCATTACCCGCGCCCAGAAGGAATTGACCTTTACGCTGTGTAAAGAACGCCGTCAGTACGGCGAACTGGTGCGCCCGGAGCCGAGCCGCTTTTTGCTGGAGCTGCCGCAGGATGATCTGATTTGGGAACAGGAGCGCAAAGTGGTCAGCGCCGAAGAACGGATGCAGAAAGGGCAAAGCCATCTGGCGAATCTGAAAGCGATGATGGCGGCAAAACGAGGGAAATAATCAAGGCCGGAAAAGATGCGTCAGCATCGCATCCGGCACTTACTCATTAATGCACTTCCAGCGGCCAGTGGACATAGCTCTGCCACTGGCTTTCCTGAGCAATAATCTCTTTACCCAGCGGATGTTGGGTTAGCCAACCTTGCGGAAGCGTCAAGGTCAACAGTTCATGGTTAGCCTGTAATGTCATCTCTGGCACGAGATCGTCACGGCGACGGCTGGCAAAAATGATGGCCAGGCGTAGTAAACGGCAGAGTTGTTCTGCGACGCGCGGCGGTACGGCATTTTGCTGATGCAGCGATGAGAGATCGACCGGATTAGTCTGGTTGAGCAGTAGCGTCGCCAGCAATTTTTTCTGTGCGGGGGTAAAACCGGGAAGATCCAGATTACGCACCAGATAAGCAGCGTGTTGCGGCGCTTGTTTGAAGTCAACGCTCAGGCCGATTTCATGAAGCTGACAGGCGCTGATGAGCAAATCGCGGCTTATTGCTTCAAGATGCCATTCGTTTTCCACCTGATCGAAGAAGTTAGCCGCAACTTTGGCTACGCGCTGTGCCTGATCAATATCGATCATAAAGCGGCGTTGAATATTACGCAGCGTACGGCTGCGAATATCCTGCTCGACGGCCAGATGCAACATGCCGTAGACCAGGCCTTCACGCAGCGCACCGCCCGCCAGGGTCATACACTGAATATTCAGTTCGGTAAAAATGGCGATCAGGATCGCCAGACCACTCGGGAACACTAACGCACGTTCCAGCGTCAGCCCGTCAATCTCCAGTTCCTCCAGCCGACCGCAATGAATGGCTCGCTGTTTCAATTGCTGCAACTTTTCCAGGGTAATGCGTTCATCCATCCCCTGTGCCATCATGATTTCCTGTAACGCCTGCACGGTGCCGGAAGCACCAACGCACACTTTCCAGCCGTGATACCGTAATTCATCGGCAACCGGACGTAACACTTCGCGTGCCGCTTTTTCTGCAGCATCAAAATTTTCCTGCCCCAGATTACGATCGGCAAAATAGCGTTCCAGCCAGGTGACGCAGCCCATCGACAGGCTGAACAACGAGGTGGTTTGTGCACCCGTGCCGGTTACCAGTTCAGTACTGGCTCCGCCTATATCCACCACCAGGCGCTGATCGGCACCACCAGTGGTGTGAGCAACGCCCTGATAAATCAGACGTGCTTCCTCTTCACCGCTGATCACCTGTACCGGACAACCGAGAATTTCCTGCGCTTTGGCAATAAAATCACCCGCATTGACGGCAAGGCGTAACGTCGCCGTAGCGACAACGCGAATTTGCGAGGGAGGAATATCTTGCAGACGTTCAGCAAACAGGCGCAAACATTGCCAACCGCGCTCCATTGCTTCATTGGAGAGGGCATTTTCGCTATTCAGGCCAGCAGCCAGACGCACTTTGCGTTTTATTCGCGTCAGCGTCTGGATGCTTCCAGCCACCTCGCGCACAACCAGCATATGAAAACTATTCGAACCGAGATCAATGGCTGCATACAGCGACGAGGTGGAACCCATACTCTTCATCCTTCAATCTGTCTCTGTGTTGGCTGCATTCTTTCACCTGAATCACTTACTACAGTAAGCTCATCGGGATTCATTCTCTTGCCATCTTGATACAGTTTGAATGATTTTGAGTATGACATTTTTTATTTAACCTGAACGACGACGATTACGCGGAGCGCCAGTACGACGCGGACCATTGCCTGTGCGCGGGCGCGTGAGGCGCAGCGGTTTTGGCAGATCGGTCATCAATGCGTCCGGATTGTATTTGCTTACCGGAATTGAGTGACCAATATAGGTCTCAATAGCAGGCAAATTCAATGCATACTCTTCACACGCCAGGCTGATAGAGTGTGGATTTGCCCCTATATTTCCAGACATCTGTTATCACTTAACCCATTACAAGCCCGCTGCCGCAGATATTCCCGTGGCGAGCGATAACCCAGCGCACTATGCGGATGCCATTCGTTATAATGCTCGAACGCCTCTGCAAGGTTCTTTGCTGCCGTTAACCCGTCTGGTTTGGGCATGATACTGATGTAGTCACGCTTTATCGTTTTCACGAAGCTCTCTGCTATTCCGTTACTCTCCGGACTCCGCACCGCCGTGTTCTTCGGTTCAAGTCCCAACATCCGGGCGAACTGGCGTGTTTCATTAGCCCGGTAGCATGAACCATTATCCGTCAGCCACTCCACTGGAGACGACGGAAGATCGTTGCCGAAGCGGCGTTCCACCGCTCCCAGCATGACGTCCTGTACTGTTTCACTGTTGAAGCCGCCGGTAGTGACCGCCCAGTGCAGTGCCTCACGATCACAGCAGTCCAGCGCGAACGTGACACGCAGTCTCTCTCCGTTATCACAGCAGAACTCGAACCCGTCAGAGCACCATCGCTGATTGCTTTCTTTCACGGCCACTCTGCCTGTATGTGCCCGTTTCGATGGCGGTACAGCAGGTTTTCGCTCAAGCAACAGCGCATTCTGGCGCATGATCCGGTAAACACGTTTGGCATTGATCGCAGGCATACCATCAAGTTCTGCCTGTCTGCGAAGCAGCGCCCATACCCGACGATAACCATACGTTGGCAGCTCTCCGATAACATGGTGTATACGGAGAAGCACATCCGTATCATCAGTGTGACGACTGCGGCGGCCATCCATCCAGTCATCGGTTCGTCTGAGAATGACGTGCAACTGCGCACGCGACACCCGGAGACAACGGCTGACTAAGCTTACTCCCCATCCCCGGGCAATAAGGGCGCGTGCGCTATCCACTTTTTTGCCCGTCCATATTCAACGGCTTCTTTGAGGAGTTCATTTTCCATCGTTTTCTTGCCGAGCAGGCGCTGGAGTTCTTTAATCTGCTTCATGGCGGCAGCAAGTTCAGAGGCAGGAACAACCTGTTCTCCGGCGGCGACAGCAGTAAGACTTCCTTCCTGGTATTGCTTACGCCAGAGAAATAACTGGCTGGCTGCTACACCATGTTGCCGGGCAACGAGGGAGACCGTCATCCCCGGTTCAAAGCTCTGCTGAACAATTGCGATCTTTTCCTGTGTGGTACGCCGTCTGCGTTTCTCCGGCCCTAAGACATCAATCATCTGTTCTCCAATGACTAGTCTAAAAACTAGTATTAAGACTATCACTTATTTAAGTGATATTGGTTGTCTGGAGATTCAGGGGGCCAGTCTAGAGTGACCGCTTGCGCCTGCGCGACCTGTACGACCAATACGGTGAACGTAATCTTCACAGTCATCGGGTAAATCGTAGTTAAAGACGTGCGTCACTGCCGGAATATGCAAACCACGCGCGGCAACGTCGGTGGCAACCAGAATATCCAGATCGCCACGGGTAAATTCATCAAGAATACGCAGACGTTTTTTCTGCGCGACATCGCCTGTCAATAAACCGACACGATGACCATCTGCTGCCAGGTGGCCCCAGATCTCTTCACAACGGTGTTTGGTGTTGGCGAAAATAATCGCTCTGTCTGGCCACTCTTCTTCGATCAGCGTTTGCAGCAAACGCATTTTTTCTTCGTTAGAAGGGTAGAAAAGCTCTTCTTTAATACGGTGGCCCGTTTTCTGTTCCGGTTCCACTTCAATATATTCGGCATTGTTCATCTGCTCGAACGCCAGTTCACGTACCCGGTACGAAAGCGTGGCGGAGAACAGCATGTTGAGGCGCTGGTTTGCAGGCGGCATACGGCGGAACAGCCAGCGGATATCTTTAATAAAGCCCAGATCGTACATGCGATCGGCTTCGTCCAGTACCACCACCTGAATGGCACCGAGGTTAATGTGGTTCTGCTTGGCGTAGTCAATTAAACGCCCCGTGGTGCCAATCAGAATGTCAACGCCGCTTTCCAGCACTTTCAGCTGTTTGTCGTAGCCATCACCACCGTAAGCCAGACCCAGCTTCAGGCCAGTAGCTTCCGCCAGCGGTTCTGCGTCGGCATGGATCTGCACGGCAAGTTCACGCGTCGGTGCCATAATTAAGGCACGCGGCTGATTCACCTTGCGATCGGCAATCGCAGGATGAGAGAGAAGATAATGAAACGTTGACGTAAGAAACGCCATCGTTTTCCCGGTACCGGTTTGCGCCTGCCCGGCTACGTCACGACCCGCCAGCGTCAGCGGAAGGGCCAGTGCCTGAATGGGCGTACAGTTATGAAACCCTTTTTTTTCAAGGGCTTCTACAACCTTCGGATGCAGGGCGAAGTCGGAAAACTTCTGTTCTGTTAAATGTGTTTTGCTCATAGTGTGGTAGAATATCAGCTTACTATTGCTTTACGAAAGCGTATCCGGTGAAATAAAGTCAACCTTTAGTTGGTTAATGTTACACCAACAACGAAACCAACACGCCAGGCTTATTCCTGTGGAGTTATATATGAGCGATAAAATTATTCACCTGACTGACGACAGTTTTGACACGGATGTACTCAAAGCGGACGGGGCGATCCTCGTCGATTTCTGGGCAGAGTGGTGCGGTCCGTGCAAAATGATCGCCCCGATTCTGGATGAAATCGCTGACGAATATCAGGGCAAACTGACCGTTGCAAAACTGAACATCGATCAAAACCCTGGCACTGCGCCGAAATATGGCATCCGTGGTATCCCGACTCTGCTGCTGTTCAAAAACGGTGAAGTGGCGGCAACCAAAGTGGGTGCACTGTCTAAAGGTCAGTTGAAAGAGTTCCTCGACGCTAACCTGGCGTAAGGGAATTTCATGTTCGGGTGCCCCGTCGCTAAAAACTGGACGCCCGGCGTGAGTCATGCTAACTTAGTGTTGACTTCGTATTAAACATACCTTATTAAGTTTGAATCTTGTAATTTCCAACGCTTCCCGTTTTATCTTAAATGCGAAGTGAACAGATTTCTGGCTCGTCACTCAATCCGTCTTGTCGTTTCAGTTCTGCGTACTCTCCTGTGACCAGGCAGCGAAAAGACATGAGTCGATGACCGTAAACAGGCATGGATGATCCTGCCATACCATTCACAACATTAAGTTCGAGATTTACCCCAAGTTTAAGAACTCACACCACTATGAATCTTACCGAATTAAAGAATACGCCGGTTTCTGAGCTGATCACTCTCGGCGAAAATATGGGGCTGGAAAACCTGGCTCGTATGCGTAAGCAGGACATTATTTTTGCCATCCTGAAGCAGCACGCAAAGAGTGGCGAAGATATCTTTGGTGATGGCGTACTGGAGATATTGCAGGATGGATTTGGTTTCCTCCGTTCCGCAGACAGCTCCTACCTCGCCGGTCCTGATGACATCTACGTTTCCCCTAGCCAAATCCGCCGTTTCAACCTCCGCACTGGTGATACCATCTCTGGTAAGATTCGCCCGCCGAAAGAAGGTGAACGCTATTTTGCGCTGCTGAAAGTTAACGAAGTTAACTTCGACAAACCTGAAAACGCCCGCAACAAAATCCTCTTTGAGAACTTAACCCCGCTGCACGCAAACTCTCGTCTGCGTATGGAACGTGGTAACGGTTCTACTGAAGATTTAACTGCTCGCGTACTGGATCTGGCATCACCTATCGGTCGTGGTCAGCGTGGTCTGATTGTGGCACCGCCGAAAGCCGGTAAAACCATGCTGCTGCAGAACATTGCTCAGAGCATTGCTTACAACCACCCGGATTGTGTGCTGATGGTTCTGCTGATCGACGAACGTCCGGAAGAAGTAACCGAGATGCAGCGTCTGGTAAAAGGTGAAGTTGTTGCTTCTACCTTTGACGAACCCGCATCTCGCCACGTTCAGGTTGCGGAAATGGTGATCGAGAAGGCCAAACGCCTGGTTGAGCACAAGAAAGACGTTATCATTCTGCTCGACTCCATCACTCGTCTGGCGCGCGCTTACAACACCGTTGTTCCGGCGTCAGGTAAAGTGTTGACCGGTGGTGTGGATGCCAACGCCCTGCATCGTCCGAAACGCTTCTTTGGTGCGGCGCGTAACGTGGAAGAGGGCGGCAGCCTGACCATTATCGCGACGGCGCTTATCGATACCGGTTCTAAAATGGACGAAGTTATCTACGAAGAGTTTAAAGGTACAGGCAACATGGAACTGCACCTCTCTCGTAAGATCGCTGAAAAACGCGTCTTCCCGGCTATCGACTACAACCGTTCTGGTACCCGTAAAGAAGAGCTGCTCACGACTCAGGAAGAACTGCAGAAAATGTGGATCCTGCGCAAAATCATTCACCCGATGGGCGAAATCGATGCAATGGAATTCCTCATTAATAAACTGGCAATGACCAAGACCAATGACGATTTCTTCGAAATGATGAAACGCTCATAAATTTGTCTTATGCCAAAAACGCCACGTGTTTACGTGGCGTTTTGCTTTTATATCTGTAATCTTAATGCCGCGCTGGCGATGTTAGGAAAATTCCTGGAATTTGCTGGCATGTTATGCAATTTGCATATCAAATGGTTAATTTTTGCACAGGACTGGTGGGTTTGGAACGGACTTTCCCTTCTGAATAAAGGTCTTCGTGGTTATACTTCTGCTAATAATTTTCTCTGAGAGCATGCATTGTGAATTTACTGACAGTGAGTACTGATCTCATCAGTATTTTTTTATTCACGACACTGTTTCTGTTTTTTGCCCGTAAGGTGGCAAAAAAAGTCGGTTTAGTGGATAAACCAAACTTCCGCAAACGTCACCAGGGATTGATACCTCTCGTTGGGGGGATTTCGGTTTACGCAGGGATTTGCTTCACGTTCGGAATTGTCGATTACTATATTCCGCATGCATCTCTCTATCTCGCTTGTGCCGGTGTGCTTGTTTTCATTGGCGCGCTGGATGACCGTTTTGATATCAGCGTAAAAATCCGTGCCACCATACAGGCCGCTGTTGGCATTGTTATGATGGTGTTCGGCAAGCTTTATCTCAGTAGCCTGGGTTATATCTTTGGCTCCTGGGAGATGGTGCTCGGACCGTTTGGTTACTTCCTGACGCTATTTGCCGTCTGGGCGGCCATTAATGCGTTCAACATGGTTGATGGCATTGATGGCTTGCTGGGCGGGTTGTCCTGCGTCTCGTTTGCAGCAATCGGTATGATTTTGTGGTTCGACGGGCAAACCAGCCTCGCAATCTGGTGCTTTGCGATGATCGCCGCCATCCTGCCATACATCATGCTTAACCTTGGTATCCTGGGTCGCCGCTACAAAGTCTTTATGGGTGATGCGGGCAGTACGCTGATTGGTTTTACCGTTATCTGGATCCTGCTCGAAACGACCCAGGGCAAAACCCATCCCATCAGCCCGGTTACCGCTTTGTGGATAATCGCCATTCCGCTAATGGATATGGTGGCGATTATGTACCGTCGCCTGCGTAAAGGCATGAGCCCATTCTCTCCTGACCGTCAGCATATTCACCATTTGATCATGCGTGCCGGGTTTACTTCCCGTCAGGCGTTTGTGCTGATTACCCTTGCCGCAGCACTGCTCGCTTCCATTGGCGTGCTGGCAGAATATTCTCATTTTGTCCCGGAGTGGGTCATGCTGGTGCTCTTTTTGCTAGCATTCTTCCTCTATGGATATTGCATTAAGCGTGCCTGGAAAGTTGCTCGCTTTATTAAGCGCGTAAAACGCAGACTGCGTAGAAATCGTGGTGGCAGCCCCAATTTAACCAAATAAATGAGGATGTGATGACACAACCAATGCCTGGGAAACCGGCCGAAGACGCTGAAAATGAACTGGATATTCGTGGGTTGTTTCGTACCTTGTGGGCTGGGAAGCTATGGATTATTGGCATGGGGCTGGCGTTTGCGTTAATCGCGCTGGCGTATACGTTTTTTGCTCGTCAGGAGTGGAGCTCGACGGCGATTACCGATCGTCCAACGGTGAATATGCTGGGGGGATATTACTCGCAGCAGCAATTTTTGCGTAACCTGGATGTCCGTTCAAACATGGCTTCTGCCGACCAACCATCGGTCATGGACGAAGCCTATAAAGAGTTTGTTATGCAACTGGCCTCGTGGGATACCCGCAGAGAGTTCTGGCTGCAAACCGACTATTACAAACAGCGGATGGTGGGCAACAGCAAAGCCGATGCGGCGTTGCTGGATGAAATGATTAACAACATCCAGTTTATCCCCGGAGACTTTACCCGCGCGGTCAATGACAGCGTGAAGCTTATTGCCGAAACCGCGCCTGACGCTAATAACCTGTTACGTCAGTATGTTGCTTTTGCCAGCCAGCGTGCAGCCAGCCATCTGAATGATGAGCTGAAAGGCGCATGGGCGGCGCGTACCATCCAGATGAAAGCTCAGGTGAAGCGTCAGGAAGAGGTGGCGAAAGCCATCTACGACCGCCGGATGAACAGCATTGAGCAGGCGCTGAAAATTGCTGAGCAGCATAATATTTCGCGCAGTGCGACAGATGTACCTGCCGAGGAATTACCTGATTCAGAAATGTTCCTGCTTGGGCGTCCAATGCTTCAGGCTCGACTGGAAAATTTACAGGCCGTCGGTCCGGCCTTTGATCTCGACTATGATCAGAATCGGGCCATGTTAAACACCCTGAATGTTGGTCCAACCCTGGATCCGCGTTTTCAGACCTATCGCTATTTGCGTACGCCGGAAGAACCGGTAAAACGCGATAGCCCACGTCGTGCCTTCCTGATGATTATGTGGGGCATTGTCGGGGGGCTGATCGGGGCTGGTGTCGCATTAACCCGCCGTTGCTCGAAATAGCAACACTGCTGCGGTGAGCGCAAAGGCGCTCGCCGCTTATTCGAAGAGAATCGATGTGAAAGTACTGACTGTATTTGGTACGCGCCCGGAAGCCATCAAGATGGCGCCGTTGGTGCATGCGTTGGCAAAAGATCCTTTTTTTGAGGCTAAAGTTTGCGTCACTGCGCAGCATCGGGAGATGCTCGATCAGGTGCTGAAACTCTTTTCCATTGTACCTGACTACGATCTCAACATAATGCAGCCAGGACAGGGCCTGACAGAGATAACCTGTCGGATTCTGGAAGGGCTAAAACCTATTCTTGCCGAGTTCAAACCAGACGTCGTGCTGGTTCACGGCGATACGACGACGACGCTGGCAACCAGCCTGGCGGCGTTTTATCAGCGTATTCCTGTTGGTCACGTTGAGGCTGGTCTGCGCACGGGCGATCTCTATTCGCCGTGGCCGGAAGAGGCTAACCGTACATTGACCGGGCATCTGGCGATGTATCACTTCTCTCCAACCGAAACTTCCCGGCAAAACTTGCTGCGTGAAAACGTTGCGGATAGCCGAATCTTCATTACCGGTAATACAGTCATTGATGCACTGTTATGGGTGCGTGACCAGGTGATGAGCAGCGACAAGCTGCGTTCAGAACTGGCGGCAAATTACCCGTTTATCGACCCCGATAAAAAGATGATTCTGGTGACCGGTCACAGGCGTGAGAGTTTCGGTCGTGGCTTTGAAGAAATCTGCCACGCGCTGGCAGACATCGCCACCACGCACCAGGACATCCAGATTGTCTATCCGGTGCATCTCAACCCGAACGTCAGAGAACCGGTCAATCGCATTCTGGGGCATGTGAAAAATGTCATTCTGATCGATCCCCAGGAGTATTTACCGTTTGTCTGGCTGATGAACCACGCCTGGCTGATTTTGACCGACTCAGGCGGCATTCAGGAAGAAGCGCCTTCGCTGGGGAAACCTGTGCTGGTGATGCGCGATACCACTGAGCGTCCGGAAGCGGTGACGGCGGGTACGGTGCGTCTGGTAGGCACGGATAAGCAGCGAATTGTCGAGGAAGTGACGCGTCTTTTAAAAGACGAAAACGAATATCAAGCTATGAGCCGCGCCCATAACCCGTATGGTGATGGTCAGGCATGCTCTCGCATTCTGGAAGCGTTAAAAAATAATCGGATATCACTATGAGTTTTGCGACCATTTCTGTTATCGGACTGGGTTATATCGGGCTGCCAACGGCAGCAGCGTTTGCCTCACGGCAAAAACAGGTAATTGGTGTCGATATCAACCAACATGCGGTTGATACCATCAATCGTGGCGAAATCCATATCGTCGAACCTGATTTGGCGAGTGTAGTAAAAACTGCCGTAGAAGGCGGTTTTTTACGAGCGAGCACGACGCCAGTTGAAGCGGATGCCTGGCTGATTGCTGTACCCACGCCGTTTAAGGGCGATCATGAGCCAGATATGACCTACGTTGAATCGGCTGCTCGCTCCATTGCGCCAGTGCTGAAAAAAGGCGCGCTGGTGATCCTTGAATCCACCTCGCCGGTGGGGTCAACCGAGAAGATGGCAGAATGGTTAGCAGAGATGCGTCCGGATCTCACTTTCCCGCAGCAGGTGGGCGAGCAGGCGGACGTCAACATTGCTTACTGCCCGGAACGCGTGTTACCAGGACAGGTAATGGTCGAGCTGATTAAAAACGATCGCGTGATTGGTGGTATGACGCCGGTTTGTTCGGCCCGCGCCAGCGAACTGTACAAAATTTTCCTCGAAGGTGAGTGTGTCGTCACTAACTCGCGGACGGCGGAAATGTGTAAGCTCACCGAAAACAGCTTCCGCGATGTGAATATCGCTTTTGCTAATGAATTGTCGCTGATTTGTGCCGATCAGGGGATTAACGTCTGGGAACTGATTCGCCTGGCGAATCGTCACCCTCGCGTTAATATTCTTCAGCCTGGCCCTGGCGTGGGCGGTCACTGCATTGCTGTTGATCCGTGGTTTATCGTGGCACAGAACCCCCAGCAGGCGCGGCTTATCCGTACCGCGCGCGAAGTGAACGATCACAAACCGTTCTGGGTTATCGATCAGGTGAAAGCGGCGGTGGCTGATTGCCTGGCGGCTACCGATAAACGCGCCAGTGAACTGAAAATCGCCTGCTTTGGTCTGGCGTTTAAACCGAATATTGATGACCTGCGCGAAAGCCCGGCGATGGAAATCGCTGAACTGATCGCCCAGTGGCATAGCGGCGAAACTCTGGTTGTTGAGCCTAACATCCACCAGTTGCCGAAAAAACTGACCGGGCTTTGTACTCTGGCGCAGCTTGACGAGGCGCTGGCAACGGCAGACGTGCTGGTGATGCTGGTCGATCATAGTCAGTTCAAAGTTATCAATGGCGACAATGTCCATCAGCAGTATGTCGTCGATGCCAAAGGAGTCTGGCGCTGATGAGAAAAATTCTGATAACAGGTGGTGCCGGGTTTATTGGCTCGGCGCTGGTGCGTTATATCATCAACGAAACGAGCGACGCGGTGGTAGTGGTCGATAAGCTGACCTACGCCGGAAACCTGATGTCGCTGGCACCGGTCGCGCAAAGCGAGCGCTTTGCCTTTGAGAAAGTTGATATCTGCGATCGGGCAGAACTGGCACGCGTATTCACTGAGCATCAGCCAGACTGTGTCATGCATCTGGCAGCCGAAAGCCATGTTGACCGTTCTATTGACGGCCCGGCAGCGTTTATTGAAACCAACATTGTCGGGACTTATACATTGCTTGAAGCGGCGCGGGCTTACTGGAATGCGCTGACGGAAGATAAAAAATCAGCGTTCCGTTTTCATCATATCTCCACTGACGAAGTATATGGTGACCTGCACTCGACGGATGATTTCTTCACCGAAACCACGCCGTATGCGCCGAGCAGCCCTTATTCCGCGTCAAAAGCCAGCAGCGACCATCTGGTGCGCGCCTGGCTGCGGACCTATGGTCTGCCGACGCTTATCACCAACTGCTCGAATAACTACGGCCCTTACCACTTTCCGGAAAAACTGATCCCGCTGATGATCCTCAACGCGCTGGCGGGTAAATCGCTGCCGGTATATGGCAACGGGCAGCAAATCCGTGACTGGCTGTATGTGGAAGATCACGCCCGCGCGCTGTATTGCGTGGCGACCACCGGGAAAGTCGGTGAAACCTATAATATTGGTGGTCACAACGAGCGTAAGAATCTCGATGTTGTGGAAACCATTTGCGAGCTGCTGGAAGAACTGGCTCCGAACAAGCCGCACGGCGTGGCGCACTATCGTGACCTGATCACCTTTGTCGCTGACCGTCCGGGGCATGATCTGCGTTATGCCATTGATGCTTCGAAAATTGCCCGTGAACTTGGCTGGCTGCCGCAGGAAACCTTTGAAAGTGGAATGCGTAAAACGGTTCAGTGGTATCTGGCTAATGAAAGCTGGTGGAAGCAGGTGCAGGACGGCAGCTATCAGGGCGAGCGTTTAGGTCTGAAAGGCTAATTTTCAGCGGAGGCAAACATGAAAGGTATTATCCTGGCGGGCGGTTCCGGCACCCGATTGCATCCGATTACGCGCGGCGTATCGAAGCAACTGTTGCCGATTTACGATAAGCCAATGATTTACTATCCGCTGTCGGTGCTGATGCTGGCCGGTATCCGCGAAATTCTCATCATCACTACGCCGGAAGATAAAGGTTATTTCCAGCGCCTGCTGGGCGATGGTAGTGAGTTCGGTATCCAGCTGGAATATGCCGAACAGCCCAGCCCGGACGGTCTGGCGCAGGCCTTTATCATCGGTGAAACCTTCCTTAATGGTGAACCTTCTTGTCTGGTGCTGGGCGATAACATCTTCTTCGGTCAGGGCTTCAGTCCGAAGCTGCGTCATGTTGCGGCGCGCACCGAAGGGGCGACGGTTTTTGGCTATCAGGTGATGGACCCGGAACGCTTTGGCGTGGTGGAGTTTGACGACAATTTCCGCGCTATCTCGCTGGAAGAAAAGCCAAAACAGCCGAAGTCAAACTGGGCGGTGACCGGGCTTTATTTCTACGACAGTAAAGTCGTGGAGTACGCAAAGCAGGTGAAGCCGTCGGAGCGTGGTGAACTGGAGATTACCTCCATCAACCAGATGTACCTCGAGGCGGGCAACCTGACCGTTGAACTGCTCGGGCGCGGATTTGCCTGGCTGGATACCGGCACTCACGACAGCCTGATTGAAGCCAGCACCTTTGTACAGACGGTGGAAAAACGCCAGGGCTTTAAGATTGCCTGCCTGGAAGAGATTGCCTGGCGTAACGGCTGGCTCGATGACGAGGGTGTGAAGCGTGCTGCCAGTTCATTAGCGAAAACTGGCTACGGCCAATATCTGCTGGAGTTACTTCGTGCCCGTCCGCGCCAGTATTGAGCCACTAACCTGGGAAAACGCCTTCTTTGGTGTTAACAGCGCCATCGTGCGCATTACGTCTGAAGCACCGCTCCTGACGCCAGACGCGTTAGCGCCGTGGTCACGGGTGCAGGCCAAAATTGCGGCATCAAATACGGGTGAACTGGATGCCCTGCAACAGCTGGGATTCTCCCTGGTAGAAGGTGAAGTTGATTTGGCGCTACCAGTGAACAATGCCAGTGATAGCGGTGCTGTAGTGGCACAAGAGACCGATATTCCCGCATTACGTCAGTTAGCCAGCGCCGCATTTGCGCAAAGCCGTTTTCGTGCGCCGTGGTATGCGCCTGACGCCAGCAGTCGCTTTTATGCACAGTGGATTGAAAATGCCGTGCGCGGCACCTTTGATCATCAATGTCTGATTTTACGTGCGGCGTCCGGCGATATTCGCGGCTATGTCTCTTTACGGGAACTCAATGCGACAGATGCGCGAATTGGCCTGCTGGCTGGACGCGGTGCAGGTGCTGAGCTGATGCAAACGGCGCTAAACTGGGCGTATGCTCGCGGTAAAACAACTTTGCGGGTGGCGACCCAAATGGGCAACACCGCCGCGCTTAAACGATACATACAAAGTGGTGCGAATGTAGAAAGCACCGCGTACTGGTTATACAGGTGATCACATGATTCCATTTAACGCACCGCCGGTGGTGGGAACCGAACTCGACTATATGCAGTCGGCAATGGGTAGCGGCAAACTGTGTGGCGATGGCGGTTTTACCCGTCGCTGCCAGCAGTGGCTGGAGCAACGTTTTGGCAGCGCCAAAGTGTTACTGACGCCGTCCTGCACCGCTTCGCTGGAGATGGCGGCGCTGCTGCTCGATATCCAGCCTGGCGATGAAGTGATCATGCCGAGCTACACCTTTGTCTCCACCGCCAATGCCTTTGTGCTGCGTGGCGCAAAAATCGTTTTTGTGGATGTTCGCCCGGACACCATGAACATCGACGAAACGCTGATTGAAGCGGCGATCACCGACAAAACGCGCGTTATCGTGCCGGTCCATTACGCGGGTGTGGCCTGCGAAATGGACACCATTATGGCGTTGGCGAAAAAGCATAATTTGTTTGTGGTAGAAGATGCCGCTCAGGGCGTGATGTCCACTTACAAAGGGCGTGCACTGGGAACCATTGGTCATATTGGCTGCTTTAGCTTCCATGAAACCAAAAACTACACGGCGGGCGGTGAAGGCGGCGCGACGCTGATTAACGATAAAGCGTTAATCGAACGAGCCGAGATCATCCGTGAAAAGGGCACTAACCGCAGCCAGTTCTTCCGTGGTCAGGTCGATAAATATACCTGGCGCGATATTGGCTCCAGCTATTTGATGTCCGATCTGCAAGCTGCATACCTGTGGGCGCAACTGGAAGCAGCGGATCGTATCAACCAGCAACGTCTGGCGCTGTGGCAAAACTACTACGATGCGTTAGCGCCTCTGGCGAAAGCCGGGCGTATCGAGCTGCCGTCGATTCCCGATGGCTGCGTGCAGAACGCGCATATGTTCTACATTAAACTGCGGGATATTGATGACCGGAGCGCGTTGATTAACTTTCTGAAAGAAGCGGAAATCATGGCGGTGTTTCATTACATTCCGCTGCACGGTTGCCCTGCGGGGGAACACTTTGGTGAGTTCCACGGTGAAGATCGCTACACCACCAAAGAGAGCGAGCGCCTGCTGCGCCTGCCGCTGTTCTACAACCTGTCGCCCGTCAATCAGCGTACGGTAATTGCGACTTTGTTGAACTACTTTTCCTGATATGTCGTTGGCAAAAGCGTCCTTGTGGACGGCGGCCAGTACACTGGTCAAGATTGGTGCCGGGTTACTGGTCGGTAAGTTGCTGGCGGTGTCATTTGGTCCGGCGGGGCTTGGGCTGGCGGCAAATTTCCGCCAGTTGATTACCGTGCTCGGCGTGCTTGCCGGGGCTGGCATCTTTAACGGTGTAACCAAATACGTTGCCCAGTACCATGATAATCCGCAACAGCTGCGCCGCGTGGTCGGCACTTCATCAGCGATGGTACTTGGTTTCTCTACGCTGATGGCGCTGGTTTTTGTGCTGGCAGCTGCGCCAATCAGCCAGGGATTGTTTGGTAATACCGACTATCAGGGGCTGGTGCGTTTAGTGGCGCTGGTGCAAATGGGGATCGCCTGGGGCAACCTGTTACTGGCGCTGATGAAAGGCTTTCGCGATGCCGCAGGTAATGCGTTATCGCTGATTGTCGGCAGCTTGATTGGCGTTCTCGCGTACTACGTCAGTTACCGTTTGGGCGGTTATGAAGGGGCGTTGCTGGGTCTGGCGCTGATTCCCGCGCTGGTGGTAATTCCTGCCGCCATCATGTTGATCAAACGTGGTGTCATCCCGTTAAGCTATCTGAAACCCAGCTGGGATAACGGTCTGGCAGGGCAGTTGAGCAAATTTACGCTCATGGCGTTGATTACGTCGGTGACCTTGCCTGTTGCTTACATCATGATGCGTAAACTGCTGGCGGCGCAGTATAGCTGGGATGAGGTGGGGATCTGGCAAGGGGTGAGCAGTATTTCCGATGCCTACCTGCAATTTATTACGGCATCGTTCAGCGTATATTTGCTGCCCACGTTGTCGCGGCTAACGGAAAAGCGCGATATCACCCGGGAAGTGGTTAAATCGCTGAAATTCGTCTTATCGGCAGTGGCGGCGGCGAGTTTTACCGTCTGGCTGCTGCGTGATTTTGCTATCTGGCTGCTGTTGTCGAATAAATTTACCGCTATGCGCGATCTCTTTGCCTGGCAGTTAGTGGGTGATGTGTTAAAAGTGGGCGCTTATGTCTTTGGTTATCTGGTGATCGCCAAAGCGTCACTGCGGTTTTATATTCTGGCGGAAGTCAGCCAGTTCACTTTATTGATGGTATTTGCCCACTGGCTAATCCCTGCGCATGGTGCACTGGGCGCGGCGCAGGCATATATGGCAACTTATATCGTCTATTTTTCTCTTTGTTGTGGCGTGTTTTTACTCTGGCGTAGGCGGGCATGACTGTACTGATTCACGTACTGGGATCGGATATCCCTCACCATAACCGAACCGTTTTGCGGTTTTTCAATGACGCGCTGGCCGCGACGAGCGAGCACGCGCGCGAGTTTATGGTTGTTGGCAAGGACGACGGCTTAAGTGATAGCTGTCCGGCGCTTTCTGTGCAATTTTTCCCTGGGAAAAAATCGCTGGCGGAAGCGGTCATCGCGAAAGCAAAAGCTAACCGTCAGCAGCGTTTTTTCTTCCACGGTCAGTTCAATCCCACACTGTGGCTGGCTCTGCTGAGTGGTGGCATTAAGCCCAGCCAGTTTTTCTGGCATATCTGGGGGGCAGACCTGTATGAGCTTTCCAGTGGCTTGAGATATAAGCTTTTTTACCCACTACGTCGCCTGGCGCAAAAGCGAGTCGGCTGTGTATTTGCCACCCGCGGCGATTTGAGCTTTTTTGCCAAAACGCACCCAAAGGTGCGGGGCGAACTGCTGTTCTTCCCGACGCGGATGGACCCTTCGCTCAATACGATGGCGAACGATCGGCAACGTGAAGGGAAAATGACCATTCTGGTGGGGAACTCCGGCGACCGCAGCAATGAGCATATTGCTGCCTTGCGCGCCGTTCATCAGCAATTTGGCGATACGGTAAAAGTGGTGGTGCCGATGGGATATCCGCCTAATAACGAAGCGTACATTGAGGAAGTTCGTCAGGCGGGGCTGGAGTTATTCAGCGAAGAAAATCTACAAATTCTGAGCGAAAAACTGGAATTTGACGCCTATCTGGCGCTACTTCGTCAGTGCGATCTTGGTTACTTTATTTTTGCCCGCCAGCAGGGCATTGGTACGCTGTGCTTACTGATTCAGGCGGGCATTCCTTGTGTGCTTAACCGGGAAAATCCGTTCTGGCAGGATATGACGGAACAACATTTGCCGGTGCTGTTTACTACCGACGATCTCAACGAGGATATTGTGCGTGAAGCGCAGCGCCAGTTGGCGTCGGTGGATAAAAACACCATTGCCTTCTTTAGCCCTAACTATCTACAAGGCTGGCAGCGGGCGTTGGCGATTGCCGCCAGGGAGGTCGCATGAGTCTGCTGCAATTCAGTGGCCTGTTTGTTGTCTGGCTGCTCTGCACGCTGTTTATTGCCACGCTGACCTGGTTTGAGTTTCGCCGTGTGCGCTTTAACTTCAATGTCTTCTTTTCATTGCTGTTTTTGCTCACCTTTTTCTTCGGCTTCCCGCTGACCAGCGTGCTGGTATTTCGCTTTGATGTTGGTGTCGCGCCGCCAGAAATCTTGTTGCAGGCGTTGCTTTCTGCGGGCTGCTTCTACGCGGTTTACTATGTCACCTACAAAACCCGCCTACGCAAACGCGTTGCTGATGTACCGCGCCGTCCGCTGTTTACCATGAACCGCGTGGAGACCAATCTTACGTGGGTGATCCTGATGGGTATCGCGCTGGTAAGCGTCGGCATCTTCTTCATGCACAACGGCTTTTTGCTGTTCCGGCTTAACTCCTACAGTCAGATCTTTTCCAGTGAAGTCTCCGGCGTGGCGTTAAAACGCTTCTTTTACTTTTTCATCCCGGCGATGCTGGTGGTCTACTTTCTGCGCCAGGACAGCAAAGCGTGGCTGTTTTTCCTCGTCAGCACGGTCGCCTTTGGCTTGCTGACTTATATGATTGTCGGCGGCACTCGCGCCAATATCATCATCGCATTCGCTATCTTCCTGTTTATTGGCATTATTCGCGGCTGGATTTCGTTGTGGATGCTGGCGGCGGCGGGCGTGCTGGGGATTGTTGGCATGTTCTGGCTGGCACTAAAACGCTATGGAATGAATGTGAGCGGCGATGAAGCGTTCTATACGTTTCTCTATCTCACTCGCGACACCTTCTCGCCGTGGGAGAATCTGGCGTTGCTGTTGCAGAACTACGACAACATCGACTTCCAGGGCCTGGCTCCAATTGTCCGCGATTTCTATGTCTTTATCCCTTCCTGGCTGTGGCCGGGTCGCCCGAGTATGGTGCTGAACTCAGCCAACTACTTTACCTGGGAAGTGCTGAATAACCACTCCGGACTGGCGATCTCGCCTACGCTTATAGGCTCACTGGTGGTGATGGGCGGCGCGTTGTTCATCCCGCTCGGGGCGATCGTGGTTGGTCTGATCATCAAATGGTTCGACTGGCTGTATGAGCTGGGCAACCGCGAGCCTAATCGCTATAAAGCTGCGATATTGCACAGTTTCTGCTTTGGGGCGATCTTCAATATGATCGTGCTGGCGCGTGAAGGGCTGGATTCGTTTGTCTCACGCGTGGTCTTTTTTATCGTGGTCTTCGGCGCATGTCTGATGATCGCAAAACTGTTGTACTGGCTTTTTGAAAGCGCCGGACTCATTCATAAACGTACAAAATCATCGCTCCGGACGCAGGTTGAAGGATAACAATGAATAACAACACCACGGCACCAACCTATACGCTGCGTGGCTTACAGTTGATTGGTTGGCGTGATATGCAGCACGCCCTCGATTATCTGTTTGCTGACGGGCAGCTTAAGCAGGGAACGCTGGTTGCCATTAATGCTGAAAAAATGCTGACTATTGAAGATAACGCCGAGGTCAGGGAGTTAATTAACGCTGCCGAATTTAAATATGCGGATGGCATCAGCGTTGTACGTTCAGTACGTAAAAAGTACCCGCAGGCGCAGGTTTCCCGCGTTGCCGGTGCCGATCTCTGGGAAGAGCTGATGGCGCGCGCAGGCAAAGAAGGGACGCCGGTATTTCTTGTGGGCGGTAAACCTGAAGTGCTGGCGCAAACTGAAGCTAAACTGCGCAACCAGTGGAATGTGAATATCGTTGGCAGTCAGGATGGTTATTTTAAACCCGAGCAGCGTCAGGCGCTGTTTGAACGCATTCATGCCAGCGGTGCGCAAATCGTCACCGTTGCGATGGGATCGCCAAAGCAGGAGATCATCATGCGCGACTGCCGTCTGGTACATCCAGATGCGCTGTATATGGGCGTTGGCGGGACTTACGATGTTTTCACCGGTCACGTAAAACGCGCACCGAAAATCTGGCAAACGCTGGGGCTGGAGTGGCTCTACCGCCTGCTTTCGCAGCCGAGCCGCATTAAGCGTCAGCTTCGTTTGCTGCGTTATTTACGCTGGCACTACACCGGCAACCTATGATTTTCCTCTCTTTGTAAAGCGACGGAGTGGTCACTCCGTCGCCTGTCTGCTTTTTTATTACACAAAGCATTCAAATTTTTAATGCTTTATTTGCCATTTCTCCTGAATTACGAAAACATTTGCAACACTCGATGTACCCATAACGATAACCGGTAACACCGGAAAGCATGCAAACACAACACGAGGATTTATGGCAGATAACAAACCAGAGCTACAGCGTGGGCTGGAAGCTCGACATATCGAACTCATCGCCCTGGGGGGCACCATTGGCGTCGGCCTGTTTATGGGGGCCGCCAGTACCCTGAAATGGGCCGGGCCATCCGTATTGTTGGCCTATATCATCGCCGGGCTGTTCGTCTTTTTCATCATGCGTTCAATGGGCGAAATGTTGTTCCTCGAACCGGTTACCGGTTCGTTCGCCGTTTATGCGCATCGTTATATGAGCCCGTTCTTTGGCTATCTCACCGCCTGGTCTTACTGGTTTATGTGGATGGCGGTGGGGATCTCTGAAATCACCGCCATTGGCGTTTATGTCCAGTTCTGGTTCCCGGAGATGGCGCAGTGGATACCCGCATTGATCGCAGTGGCGCTGGTGGCGTTGGCGAATCTGGCGGCGGTGCGGTTGTACGGCGAAATCGAGTTCTGGTTCGCGATGATCAAAGTCACCACGATTATCGTGATGATTGTCATTGGCCTGGGCGTGATTTTCTTTGGCTTTGGCAATGGCGGGCAGTCGATTGGTTTTAGCAATCTCACAGAGCATGGCGGTTTCTTTGCGGGTGGCTGGAAAGGGTTCCTGACCGCTCTGTGTATTGTGGTGGCGTCCTACCAGGGCGTGGAGCTGATTGGCATTACTGCCGGTGAAGCGAAGAATCCGCAGGTGACGCTGCGCAGTGCCGTAGGCAAGGTGCTGTGGCGGATCCTGATTTTCTACGTAGGCGCGATTTTCGTTATCGTCACCATCTTCCCGTGGAATGAAATAGGCAGCAACGGCAGCCCGTTCGTACTGACTTTTGCCAAAATCGGTATTACCGCAGCGGCGGGCATTATCAACTTTGTGGTGCTGACGGCTGCGCTCTCTGGCTGTAACAGCGGCATGTACAGTTGCGGACGTATGCTCTACGCACTGGCGAAAAACCGTCAGTTACCGGCGGCAATGGCGAAAGTTTCCCGTCACGGCGTACCGGTTGCGGGTGTGGCAGTATCTATTGCTATTCTGCTAATTGGCTCATGCCTGAACTACATCATTCCCAATCCGCAGCGTGTGTTTGTCTACGTCTACAGTGCCAGCGTGCTTCCGGGGATGGTGCCATGGTTTGTGATATTGATAAGCCAGCTGCGTTTTCGGCGTGCACATAAAGCGGCGATTGCCAGCCATCCGTTCCGCTCAATCCTGTTCCCGTGGGCCAATTACGTAACAATGGCATTCCTGATTTGCGTTTTGATCGGCATGTACTTTAATGAAGATACGCGTATGTCGCTGTTTGTTGGCATCATCTTTATGCTGGCGGTGACGGCGATTTATAAAGTTTTTGGCCTTAATCGCCACGGGAAAGCGCATAAACTGGAGGAATAAGCAGCAAAACGCACAAACCGTAACCAAACGCGCAATTTATTTAAAAAGGGACTAGACAGAGGGGTGGGAAGTCCGTATTATCCACCCCCGCAACGGCGCTAAGCGCCCGTAGCTCAGCTGGATAGAGCGCTGCCCTCCGGAGGCAGAGGTCTCAGGTTCGAATCCTGTCGGGCGCGCCATTTAGTCCCGGCGCTTGAGCTGCGGTGGTAGTAATACCGCGTAACAAGATTTGTAGTGGTGGCTATAGCTCAGTTGGTAGAGCCCTGGATTGTGATTCCAGTTGTCGTGGGTTCGAATCCCATTAGCCACCCCATTATTAGAAGTTGTGACAATGCGAAGGTGGCGGAATTGGTAGACGCGCTAGCTTCAGGTGTTAGTGTCCTTACGGACGTGGGGGTTCAAGTCCCCCCCCTCGCACCACGACTTTAAAGAATTGAACTAAAAATTCAAAAAGCAGTATTTCGGCGAGTAGCGCAGCTTGGTAGCGCAACTGGTTTGGGACCAGTGGGTCGGAGGTTCGAATCCTCTCTCGCCGACCAATTTTGAACCCCGCTTCGGCGGGGTTTTTTGTTTTCTGTGCATTTCGTCACCCTCCCTTCGCAATAAACGCCCGTAATAACTCATTGCCCCACGGTATGATTTCGCCCTTAACGTATTGAAGGATGACTTCAGGCAAGGAGCGACCATGCTGCAACAGGTTCCAACGCGTGCTTTTCATGTGATGGCGAAACCGAGCGGTTCCGATTGTAATCTGAACTGTGACTACTGTTTTTATCTCGAAAAACAATCCCTTTACCGCGAAAAGCCAGTCACGCATATGGACGATGACACGCTGGAAGCGTATGTCCGTCACTATATCGCTGCCAGCGAACCGCAAAACGAAGTGGCTTTTACCTGGCAGGGCGGCGAACCAACGCTACTCGGGCTGGCGTTTTACCGCCGTGCCGTAGCGCTACAGGCGAAATATGGTGCTGGCAGGAAGATAAGTAACAGCTTCCAGACTAACGGCGTGCTGCTGGATGACGAATGGTGCGCGTTTCTCGCGGAGCATCATTTTCTTGTTGGTTTATCGCTGGATGGCCCGCCTGAGATCCACAATCAATATCGCGTGACTAAAGGTGGCAGACCCACGCATAAGCTGGTGATGCGTGCCCTGACGCTCCTGCAAAAACATCATGTCGACTATAACGTGCTGGTCTGCGTTAATCGCACCAGCGCGCAGCAACCGTTGCAGGTATATGATTTTTTGTGCGATGCGGGAGTCGAATTCATCCAGTTTATTCCGGTGGTCGAGCGCCTGGCTGATGAAACAACTGCCCGCGATGGACTTAAGTTACATGCGCCTGGTGATATTCAGGGTGAGCTAACGGAATGGTCGGTGCGCCCCGAGGAGTTCGGTGAGTTTCTGGTGGCGATATTCGACCACTGGATCAAACGCGACGTCGGCAAGATTTTCGTGATGAATATCGAATGGGCGTTTGCCAATTTTGTCGGTGCGCCGGGTGCGGTTTGCCATCATCAGCCAACCTGTGGGCGCTCGGTGATTGTTGAGCACAACGGCGACGTTTACGCCTGTGATCACTATGTTTATCCGCAATATCGGCTGGGGAATATGCACCAGCAAACAATTGCAGAAATGATCGATTCCCCGCAACAGCAGGCGTTTGGTGAAGATAAATTTAAGCAGTTACCGGCGCAGTGTCGCAGTTGTAACGTGTTAAAAGCGTGCTGGGGAGGCTGCCCGAAACACCGCTTCATGCTCGATGCCAGCGGCAAACCGGGACTGAATTATTTGTGTGCCGGGTATCAGCGTTATTTCCGCCATCTACCGCCATATCTTAAAGCAATGGCTGATTTGCTGGCGCACGGTCGCCCGGCCAGCGACATTATGCATGCGCATTTGCTGGTGGTGAGTAAGTAGAAATCGGCGGCCGCCTGCGGTTGATTGCCGGATGCGGCGTAAACGCCTTATCCGGCCTACATGATCGTGCAAATTCAATAAATTGCAGCGTTCTGTAGGCTGGATAAGATGCGTCAGCATCGCATCCGGCAAAGGCAGATCTCAGCGATAGCGCCGGCTTAGTCAGATTTAATCTGCGCGCGTGGTGGATATTTTTTCAGGATCTCCATATACGCGTGCATTTCGGTCTGTAGCGGTACACCCATCGGAATATGGCGCACGCCGATGGAGTCGCTTTCCTGCGGATCGGTGTAGAGGTTAAACACCGACGATCCCGCCGTTTGCATTACTGTGCCGGTGAATCCACCCTGATATCCGCTCTGGGTATAAGCGTAAGGTTGCTGAATCAGGACGTGATACTTGAACTCATCCATACGCACAGCAGCGAGTTTACCGTTGAGGAAGTAGTGCTCGGCCTTACGGTTAGACTGACCATTTGTTCCCAGGAAGAAGGATGTCTGGTCCACACCATCGATAAAGGTGGTTTTCGGCACTAAATTCGCCACTTTCGCTCCAGGATGCCCTGCCAGATCCAGCGCGGTAGGGAAGAGATCTGCCAGATCGACAATACCGTCAGATTTACGCGGTTGGATCATCCCTTTCCAGTAAACGAAAGTCGGTACGCGAACGCCGCCTTCCCAGGTCGAACCTTTCGCACCACGGAACGGGGTGCGTCCGTGCGGCGGTACTTCGGCTTCCGGTCCGTTATCGGAGGTAAAGACGATCAGCGTGTTATCAAGCTGACCGTTTTTCTCCAGTGTTTTATACAGATTAGCGAACACATCGTTCATCTCCACCATGCAGTCGCCATACGAGGTGCGTGCCGGAGAGCTACCCGCATATTTCGCATTTGGGTAGTTATCGAAGTGGCAGCCACGAGTGCCGTAGTAGAGGAAGAATGGTTTATCGCTCTTCGCCATCTTGTCGAGGAACTTAACGCCATAGTCCATCCAGCGTTGATCCAGATCTTCCATATATTTCGGCGTAATGTCGGCAATGGCCTGTTGTTCGCCGCCGCGCACCGCATGAACGTCATCTTTGCTGAACGGTAATTGCTTGATGTATTCAGAACGGTCCGGACTCAGGGCCACTTCCGGATTGACGTGAACGTCGCGCCATTCGGTGTACATATCAGACACCGAGTTAAAGCCACGGAAATCATCAAAGCCAACGTTCTGCGGCTGCGACTCTTTGTTTTCCCCCATATGCCATTTTCCGATGGCCTGAGTGACGTAGCCCTGATCGTGCAGCAACTGCGGCAGCGTGGTTAACCCTTGCAGCCCGCCCGGTTGCCCGTACATTGGCGGCATCAGAATGCCGTGGTGGATGGAGTATTGTCCGGTGAGAATGGTGGCGCGGGTTGGGGAAGAGCTTGGTTGAGAATACGCCGAAGTTAAAATCAGCCCCTGGCTGGCAACGGCGTCGATATCTGGTGTAGGGTTACCCACCGCCACGCCGCCACCGTTAAAACCGACGTCCATCCAGCCCACATCGTCCAGCAAGAAAACAACCACATTCGGTTTCTTACCGGTTTTTTTCTCAAGTTCTGCCAGCTTCTGCTGGGTTTCTTTATCCTGCGCCGGATGCTGCATTACTGGCATCATATTGTCGGCAATAGTGGTCGCCGGTTTAACCAGATACTGGTTTGGGTGATCGTATCCGGCAAAGCCTTTGCGTGCGGTGGCAGTTGACGGGGTATCTGCTGCGCTGGCCATGAGAGGAAGAGCGGCGGCGACAGCAACAACAAGACGTTTGGGTGAAAACGAAAATTCCATGCAAAATGCTCCGGTTTCATGTCATCAAAATGATGACGTAATTAAGCATTGATAATTGAGATCCCTCTCCCTGACAGGATGATTACATAAATAATAGTGACAAAAATAAATTATTTATTTATCCAGAAAATGAATTGGAAAATCAGGAGAGCGTTTTCAATCCTACCTCTGGCGCAGTTGATATGTAAGGCAGGTTTATTATATCGCGTTGATTATTGATGCTGTTTTTAGTTTTAACGGCAATTAATATATGTGTTATTAATTGAATGAATTTTATCATTCATAATAAGTATGTGTAGGATCAAGCTCAGGTTAAATATTCACTCAGGAAGTTATTACTCAGGAAGCAAAGAGGATTACAGAATTATCTCATAACAAGTGTTAAGGGATGTTATTTCCCGATTCTCTGTGGCATAATAAACGAGTAGATGCTCATTCCATCTCTTATGTTCGCCTTAGTGCCTCATAAACTCCGGAATGACGCAGAGCCGTTTACGGTGCTTATCGTCCACTGACAGATGTCGCTTATGCCTCATCAGACACCATGGACACAACGTTGAGTGAAGCACCCACTTGTTGTCATACAGACCTGTTTTAACGCCTGCTCCGTAATAAGAGCAGGCGTTTTTTTATGTATCAGGAAGGCCCCGGAGGTGCTTGCCTCCGGGTGAGAAGGAACTACTGTGGCGGGTTATTCTGCAACGTTAACATCAAACCGTCGCGACGCATAGCTGCAGCTTCTTCCGGCTTGTGCAGTCTGTCCAGCGCGTCGGCAAGCCATGCGTAATCGTAGGCGTCCGGACGTTGTTTCAGCGCTGCGCGGAAGGCGAGCGATGCTTCCTGCCATTCTCCGTGCTTCATCAGTGACTGGCCCAGTGTGCTCCACAACAGCGGGCGATCGCCGACGTTTTTGATTTGCTGGCGCAGCACTTTTTCCAGCTGTTCCGGATTGTTTGTTTTCAGTCGAGGAATCGGCAGCAGTAGGCGATCGTCGTACTGGCGTTTCAGGCCATCGATGATAATTTGCTGGGCAGTATCATGATCGTCACATTCAATAAGATGTTCCGCCATTGCCACCTGCAACGCTACCTGATGACGCGTTTTCCGGCTTTGGTTTTTCCACCAGTTACGCAAACCTTCGCTACCGTTATCGGCACGCGCCTGATCCATCAGGCCAATCCATGCCTGTTGTTCCAGCATTGCACGATGTTCTTCATCACCAACATGGGCTTTCGCCATTGATGGGATAATATCCAGCAGCGAACTCCATGCACCTGTGCGGATATACGCCTGTTCCGCCAGACGTAATACTTCCGGATGGCGTGGCGTAACTTCCAGCAGCTTATCCACGCCGTGGCGTGCAGCATGGTTTTCATTACGGGCCAGTTGCAGACGTACGCGGGTGATTTCTACCGGAATGGTGTCGTTGCCGGCCAGCTCCGCTGCGCGTTCCAGATGTTGGTTGGCGCGTGCTTCATCACCACGTTGTTGCGCGGCTTCGGCAGCCAGTAGATAGTTCACCACCGGTTGTTCCGCGTGATCGGCATTTTTCGCCATCAGCTTTTCAACTTGCTGATAATCGCCTTCCGCCAGTTTCAGCAGCGCCTGTTCGGTCTGCTTACGTGCACGGCGACGCTTACGTCCGACAAACCACCCACGGGTGTGCGCGCCAGTGCGGAAGATCCGCCGCAGTAGCCACTCAATGGCAAACAGCACTACCATCGCCAGAATCAATATGATCGCCAGGCCCGTGACGCTGGTTTCGATATTGTAGTTGTCGGTCTGGATCAGCACATAACCCTGATGGCCGGCAATCATCGGGCCAACCACGATCCCCGCAATCAGCAACACAAAGAGCAATAACACTTTTAGCATGGTTATTCTCCTTGCGGCGCGGCTGCCGGAGTATCAGCTTGCGGTGCAGGTGCAGGTTTAGCTTCCGTTGTCCCCGCTGCCGGTTGTGCCAGCAGGTTACGCACGCGAGTCTGCATCAGTTTTTCCAGCATCGCCTGGCTTTGCAGGGTTTCCGGAAGATCCATCGAGATATTTTGCTGGCTTAACTGGTCCACCTCGTCGAGGAACGCTTTGGTGGTGGCATCATCAGTATCGTAGTAAGCACGTACCCAGGTGGAGACGTTCTCCAGCGCCTGGCGATAAGTCTCTTCCTGGTGACGCGGTACAGCTTGTGCTGCGACCAGCAGGCGAGAGCGAATATTTTCGCGCAGATAGATATCCTGATTTGGCGCTAACAGCGGTACGGCGGTGTCATCACGACGGCGAATCGTAATGAAGTTGTCCATAAAGTTCTGCCAGCTTTTTTGCAGATTGATACGCCATTCGCTGATGGAACTGGAAAGCTCTTCACCGTCTGAATCCATCGGCGAACCATCGCTGTCATTATCGGCCAGACGCAGGTTATCTACCTGATTTGAAAGCTGATTAAGCTTAAGGATGATGCCGTCATAATCCACCTGCGATACTGCAGAAAGGCTGGCGATATCATCGGTAATTGCCCGACGAACGGTAATCAGACTCGGGTCATTCATATCCGCCAGGCTGGCGTCTGCACTTTTCAGCAACGCTGCAGCGGTCGTGACGTCCTGATCGCTCCACAGCTTCCGTCCGGCGAGTTTCACCAGAAAATCGGCCTGAGCCAGCAGCCAGGTTTTAGCATCGCTGCCGGAAATGGTGGCGACCTTTTGTTGGACTTCATCCAACTGTTTTGCCAGCGTTTCTTGCTGACGATTCGCCTGCTTAAGTTGTGCAGCTTGTTGCTTAATAATGCCTTCCAGCTCGGCTTTTTGGCTCTCCTGGGCTTTTTGCAATGCCGTCAGTTGGTTAGCCAGGGCATCGCTGGTGGCGGTCTGATTGACGGCCTGTTGTTTACCCCAGCCATACAAACCGATGCCCGCCGCCAGAGCAATAGCGATAGCCACCGCGCTGAGAATCAATGCGGTATTGTTCTTACTCTTTTTTTCTGTTGCGACAGGTTGTGACGTGGTGTCCACGGCCTCCCTGGTCTCTTCAACCACGGCGGAGGTTTTTTCTTGTTCCGTCATTATGGCTTCCTGTTATGAGAGTTATTGTAATGCCCGTAAAAGCGCATCGTTGTCAGCGTTATCGGCGACCTTAATGTCTTGCCAGCCCAGTTCCCGGGCGAGTTTCGCCAAACGCTCACTGACGACCAATAGTCGACAGTGTAGTAACCAGTGCTCACGATACCATTGTGGGATCAGCGACCAGAGTTGCTGCAACATTTCACCGCTGGTAACAACGACCATCGTCACCTCGCGGGCTTGCCAGCGCATCGCTTCTTCTGCACCATCGTAATGGATTGCGCATCGTTGATAACATTCACAAAAAGTGACCTCAGCACCGCGCGCCGTCAGGGTATCCCCAATTAGCTCACGACCACCATTGCCACGTAATATCAGCGCACGTTTGCCCGCAATATTTTGTAATTCAGGTAATTGTAGCAAGACTTCGCTGATTTCCCGATCCTGCGGGTAGAGAATCTTCTGTCCACTTACGGTATGTAGTGCCAGTGCGGTGGTGCGTCCAATGGCGAAATAATCAGGTAGTCGGGGCCATTTACGATCTTGCTGATGCAGCTGTGATTGGGCAAAAGCAACCGCGTGTTGCGAGAGGGCAAACAACAGATCGCTCTCCCCCAGCGCTGCCAGTTGATCAGCAAGTTGCGGTAATTGTTGACCCGGAGAAAACTCAATCAGCGGAAAATGCCAGGCCACCTGCCCCAGTGTGCGCAGACGGCTCACTAACTCTTCTCCAGCGGGAGACGGGCGGGTGACAAGGATACTCATGCCGGGGCGTCTCCGTTATAGACTTCAGCGAGGATCTCGCGCGCGCCGTTATTCAGTAGCTCTTCTGCCAGCGAAATCCCCATTTGTTCGGCATCTTGCGGCGCACCGCGGCGTTCACCGCGAATAATCTGCGAACCGTCCGGCGCGCCGACCAGCGCACGCAGCCAGATTTCGCCATCAATAAGCTCGGCGTAGCTACCAATTGGCACCTGACATCCGCCTTCGAGACGGGTATTCATGGCGCGTTCTGCGGTAACGCGCAGTGCAGTTTCGTGGTGATTCAGCGCGGCAAGCAGCTCGCGAGTGCGTGAATCATCAAGGCGGCATTCAATACCCACCGCACCTTGTCCTACCGCCGGAAGAGAAATCTCGGGTGGCAACGCGGCGCGAATACGTGACTCCAGACCTAAACGTTTTAGTCCGGCTACGGCAAGAATGATGGCATCGTATTCGCCGTTATCCAGTTTGCTCAGGCGAGTGCCGACGTTGCCGCGCAGGGAGCGGATAATCAGATCCGGACGGCGTTCAGCCAGTTGGCACTGGCGACGTAAACTGGACGTCCCGACGATACTGCCTGCCGGTAACGCATCCAGACTGTCATAGTTATTGGACACAAAGGCATCGCGAGGATCTTCACGCTCACAAATAGTGACCAGTCCCAGACCTTGCGGGAATTCAACCGGCACATCTTTCATTGAGTGTACGGCGATATCGGCGCGATTTTCGAGGAGCGCGACTTCCAGCTCTTTTACAAATAAGCCTTTTCCGCCTACTTTCGCCAGCGGCGTATCAAGAATCACATCGCCGCGCGTCACCATCGGTACCAGTTCAACGACCAGGCCCGGATGGCTCGCCATCAACTTGTCTTTGACATAGTGTGCCTGCCAGAGTGCAAGTGGGCTTTGGCGTGTGGCAATTCTTAAAACATTGTCTAACATGCTTGTTACCGTCATTATCATCCGTGGTCCATCCTAACATCCTTGCCAGAGTGATGTCAGTGTTGTGGTGAAACGTAGACGCCTGCGCAAACCGTAAAATGAGGTCTGGCAGTGGATCCTGACAGGCGTTTCACGCCGTTGTAATAAGGAATTTACAGAGAATAAACGGTGCTACACTTGTATGTAGCGCATCTTTCTTTACGGTCAATCAGCAAGGTGTTAAATTGATCACGTTTTAGACCATTTTTTCGTCGTGAAACTAAAAAAACCAGGCGCGAAAAGTGGTAACGGTTACCTTTGACATACGAAATATCCCGAATGCCGCGTGTTACCGTTGATGTTGGCGGAATCACAGTCATGACGGGTAGCAAATCAGGCGATACGTCTTGTACCTCTATATTGAGACTCTGAAACAGAGACTGGATGCCATAAATCAATTGCGTGTGGATCGCGCGCTTGCTGCTATGGGGCCTGCATTCCAACAGGTCTACAGTCTACTGCCGACATTGTTGCACTATCACCATCCGCTAATGCCGGGTTACCTTGATGGTAACGTTCCCAAAGGCATTTGCCTTTACACGCCTGATGAAACTCAACGCCACTACCTGAACGAGCTTGAACTGTATCGTGGAATGTCAGTACAGGATCCGCCGAAAGGTGAGCTTCCAATTACTGGTGTATACACCATGGGCAGCACCTCGTCCGTAGGGCAAAGTTGTTCCTCTGACCTGGATATCTGGGTCTGTCATCAATCCTGGCTCGATAGCGAAGAGCGCCAATTGCTACAACGTAAATGTAGCCTGCTGGAAAACTGGGCCGCCTCGCTGGGTGTGGAAGTCAGCTTCTTCCTGATTGATGAAAACCGCTTCCGTCATAATGAAAGCGGCAGCCTGGGGGGCGAAGATTGTGGCTCCACCCAGCATATACTGCTGCTTGACGAATTTTATCGTACCGCCGTGCGTCTCGCCGGTAAGCGTATTCTGTGGAATATGGTGCCGTGCGACGAAGAAGAGCATTACGACGACTATGTGATGACGCTTTACGCGCAGGGCGTGCTGACGCCAAATGAATGGCTGGATCTCGGTGGCTTAAGCTCGCTTTCTGCTGAAGAGTACTTTGGTGCCAGCCTTTGGCAGCTCTACAAGAGTATCGATTCCCCATACAAAGCGGTACTGAAAACACTGCTGCTGGAAGCCTATTCCTGGGAATACCCGAACCCACGTCTGCTGGCGAAAGATATCAAACAGCGTTTGCACGACGGCGAGATTGTATCGTTTGGTCTCGATCCATACTGCATGATGCTGGAGCGTGTTACTGAATACCTGACGGCGATTGAAGATTTTACCCGTCTGGATTTAGTACGTCGCTGCTTCTATTTAAAAGTGTGCGAAAAGCTCAGCCGTGAACGCGCCTGCGTAGGCTGGCGTCGCGCAGTGTTGAGCCAGTTAGTGAGCGAGTGGGGTTGGGACGAAGCTCGTCTGGCAATGCTCGATAACCGCGCTAACTGGAAGATTGATCAGGTGCGTGAGGCGCACAACGAGTTGCTCGACGCGATGATGCAGAGCTACCGTAATCTGATCCGCTTTGCGCGTCGCAATAACCTTAGCGTCTCCGCCAGTCCGCAGGATATCGGCGTGCTGACGCGTAAGCTGTATGCCGCGTTTGAAGCATTACCAGGTAAAGTGACGCTGGTAAACCCGCAGATTTCACCCGATCTCTCGGAACCGAATCTGACCTTTATTTATGTGCCGCCGGGCCGGGCTAACCGTTCAGGTTGGTATCTGTATAACCGCGCGCCAAATATTGAGTCGATCATCAGCCATCAGCCGCTGGAATATAACCGTTACCTGAATAAACTGGTGGCGTGGGCATGGTTTAACGGCCTGCTGACCTCGCGCACCCGTTTGTATATTAAAGGTAACGGCATTGTCGATTTGCCTAAGTTGCAGGAGATGGTCGCCGACGTGTCGCACCATTTCCCGCTGCGCTTACCTGCACCGACACCGAAGGCGCTCTACAGCCCGTGTGAGATCCGCCATCTGGCGATTATCGTTAACCTGGAATATGACCCGACAGCGGCGTTCCGCAATCAGGTGGTGCATTTCGATTTCCGTAAGCTGGATGTCTTCAGCTTTGGCGAGAATCAAAATTGCCTGGTAGGTAGCGTTGACCTGCTGTACCGCAACTCGTGGAACGAAGTGCGTACGCTGCACTTCAACGGCGAGCAATCGATGATCGAAGCCCTGAAAACTATTCTCGGCAAAATGCATCAGGACGCCGCACCGCCAGATAGCGTGGAAGTCTTCTGTTATAGCCAGCATCTGCGCGGCTTAATTCGTACTCGCGTGCAGCAACTGGTTTCTGAGTGTATTGAATTGCGTCTTTCCAGCACCCGCCAGGAAACCGGGCGTTTCAAGGCGCTGCGCGTTTCTGGTCAAACCTGGGGGTTGTTCTTCGAACGCCTGAATGTATCGGTACAGAAACTGGAAAACGCCATCGAGTTTTATGGCGCGATTTCGCATAACAAACTGCACGGCCTGTCAGTGCAGGTTGAAACCAATCACGTCAAATTACCGGCGGTGGTGGACGGCTTTGCCAGCGAAGGGATCATCCAGTTCTTTTTCGAAGAAACGCAAGACGAGAATGGCTTTAATATCTACATTCTCGACGAAAGCAACCGGGTTGAGGTATATCACCACTGCGAAGGCAGCAAAGAGGAGCTGGTACGTGACGTCAGTCGCTTCTACTCGTCATCGCATGACCGTTTTACCTACGGCTCAAGCTTCATCAACTTCAACCTGCCGCAGTTCTATCAGATTGTGAAGGTTGATGGTCGTGAACAGGTGATTCCGTTCCGCACAAAATCTATCGGTAACATGCCGCCTGCCAATCAGGATCACGATACGCCGCTATTACAGCAATATTTTTCGTGATGAACGTGCCGGAAAGCGAGGCTTATCCGGCATGCAATCTTAGCGGAAACTGACTGTTTCACCCGCCTGCTGCGTCGCCGCCTGTTCCAGCAAATCCCAGAAGGTTTCGCCGCTGCGATCACAAATCCACTCATCGCCTTTCAGGTCAAAATGGTAGCCGCCCTGTTTGGTTGCCAGCCATACCTGGTGCAGCGGCTCCTGGCGGTTGATAATGATTTTGCTGCCATTCTCAAAGGTAATGGTCAGTACGCCGCCGTTGATTTCGCAGTCGATATCGCTGTCGCCATCCCAGTCGTCCAGGCGTTCTTCAATGGTCAGCCAGAGTTGATCAGCCAGGCGATGAAATTCACTGTCGTTCATTGTTGTATCCTGTTTTTAAGTGATGGCGGCAGTATAGCGGCATGGGGTCAGGGCTTCAAAGTTTGCACCTCTGCGGCTGCGTTCCGGCACGATTCATCCGTCACCGGAATAATGATGTCTCTGTGTAGCGAAAGATTTGTCTCTTCATTAGGGCGCAGTTACACCACGTCTTTCCCTGTTTCTGGTAAACATTATGATCAGGTTTACCGAGCGAGCATCCTCACGCTGACGGAACTAAAAAAGACAACAAACAAACCACATTGCGATAGTGCATAAAGCCATCCTGGCGCGAGGTGCCGATCACGAAACTACCAGCAAAACATAAATCCCCACGAGTAAGCGTTATACTCGCAGCATTTCCTCACTTTTCAGACTTCATAAAGAGTCGCTAAACGCTTGCTTTTACGTCTTCTCCTGCGATGATAGAAAGCAGAAAGCGATGAACTTTACAGGCAATCCATAATGAAAAACGTGTTTAAGGCACTCACTGTATTACTTACTCTCTTCAGCCTGACGGGCTGCGGTCTGAAAGGTCCGCTCTATTTCCCGCCTGCAGATAAAAACGCACCGCCGCCGACCAAACCGGTAGAGACGCAAACGCAATCCACGGTGCCGGATAAAAACGATCGCGCCACTGGCGATGGTCCATCCCAGGTGAATTACTAAAAGTCAGTTTCTGTACCCGCGTGATTGGAGTAAATGATGCAGTTCTCGAAAATGCATGGCCTTGGCAACGATTTTATGGTCGTCGACGCGGTAACGCAGAATGTCTTTTTTTCACCGGAGCTGATTCGTCGCCTGGCTGATCGGCACCTGGGGGTAGGGTTTGACCAACTGCTGGTGGTTGAGCCGCCGTATGATCCTGAACTGGATTTTCACTATCGCATTTTCAATGCTGATGGCAGTGAAGTGGCGCAGTGCGGCAACGGTGCGCGCTGCTTTGCCCGTTTTGTGCGTCTGAAAGGACTGACCAATAAGCGTGATATCCGCGTCAGCACCGCCAACGGGCGGATGGTTCTGACCGTCACCGATGATGATCTGGTCCGCGTAAATATGGGCGAACCCAACTTCGAACCTTCCGCCGTGCCGTTTCGCGCTAACAAAGCGGAAAAGACCTATATTATGCGCGCCGCCGAGCAGACAATCTTATGCGGCGTGGTGTCGATGGGAAATCCGCATTGCGTGATTCAGGTCGATGATGTCGATACCGCGGCGGTAGAAACGCTTGGTCCTGTTCTGGAAAGCCACGAGCGTTTTCCGGAGCGCGCCAATATCGGTTTTATGCAAGTGGTTAAGCGCGAGCATATTCGTTTACGCGTTTATGAGCGTGGGGCAGGAGAAACCCAGGCCTGCGGCAGCGGCGCGTGTGCGGCGGTTGCAGTAGGGATTCAGCAAGGTTTGCTGGCCGAAGAAGTACGCGTGGAACTCCCCGGCGGTCGTCTTGATATCGCCTGGAAAGGTCCGGGTCACCCGTTATATATGACTGGCCCGGCGGTACATGTCTACGACGGATTTATTCATCTATGAAGCAACCAGGGGAAGAACTGCAGGAAACACTCACGGAGCTTGATGACCGGGCGGTTGTCGATTATCTGATTAAAAATCCTGAGTTTTTTATCCGTAATGCGCGCGCAGTAGAAGCGATACGTGTGCCGCATCCGGTACGCGGCACCGTTTCGTTGGTCGAGTGGCACATGGCCCGCGCACGTAATCATATTCATGTTCTGGAAGAGAACATGGCGCTGTTGATGGAACAGGCTATCGCCAACGAAGGCCTGTTTTATCGCCTACTCTACCTGCAGCGCAGTCTCACCGCCGCCAGCAGTCTCGACGATATGCTGATGCGCTTTCACCGCTGGGCGCGCGATCTCGGCCTGGCAGGTGCGAGTCTGCGCCTGTTTCCGGATCGCTGGCGCTTAGGTGCGCCGTCGAACCACACTCATCTGGCATTAAGCCGTCAGTCTTTCGAACCGCTGCGTATTCAGCGTTTGGGGCAGGAACAGCACTATCTTGGGCCGCTTAACGGACCAGAGCTGCTGGTGGTGCTACCGGAAGCGAAAGCGGTGGGATCGGTGGCGATGTCGATGCTGGGAAGCGATGCTGATTTGGGTGTCGTGCTGTTTACCAGTCGCGATGCCAGTCACTATCAACAAGGGCAAGGAACGCAGTTACTTCATGAAATTGCGCTGATGTTGCCGGAGCTTCTGGAGCGTTGGATTGAACGCGTATGACCGATTTACACACCGATGTAGAACGCTACCTACGTTATCTGAGCGTGGAGCGCCAGCTTAGCCCGATAACCCTGCTTAACTACCAGCGTCAGCTTGAGGCGATCATCAATTTTGCCAGCGAAAACGGCCTGCAAAGCTGGCAGCAATGTGATGTGACGATGGTGCGCAATTTTGCTGTACGCAGTCGCCGTAAAGGGCTGGGAGCAGCAAGTCTGGCGTTACGGCTTTCTGCGCTACGTAGCTTTTTTGACTGGCTGGTCAGCCAGAACGAACTCAAAGCTAACCCGGCGAAAGGTGTTTCGGCACCGAAAGCGCCGCGTCATCTGCCGAAAAACATCGACGTCGACGATATGAATCGGCTGCTGGATATTGATATCAATGATCCCCTCGCTGTACGCGACCGTGCAATGCTGGAAGTGATGTACGGCGCGGGTCTGCGTCTTTCTGAGCTGGTGGGGCTGGATATTAAACACCTCGACCTGGAGTCTGGTGAAGTGTGGGTTATGGGGAAAGGCAGCAAAGAGCGCCGCCTGCCGATTGGTCGCAACGCTGTGGCGTGGATTGAGCACTGGCTTGATTTGCGCGACCTGTTTGGTAGCGAAGACGACGCGCTTTTTCTGTCGAAACTGGGCAAGCGTATCTCCGCGCGTAATGTGCAGAAACGCTTTGCCGAATGGGGCATAAAACAAGGGCTGAATAATCACGTTCATCCGCATAAATTACGTCACTCGTTCGCCACGCATATGCTGGAGTCGAGCGGCGATCTTCGTGGTGTGCAGGAGCTGCTGGGTCATGCCAACCTCTCCACCACGCAAATCTATACTCATCTTGATTTTCAACACCTTGCCTCGGTGTACGATGCGGCGCATCCACGCGCCAAACGGGGGAAATAATGCGTTTTTACCGGCCTTTGGGGCGCATCTCGGCGCTCACCTTTGACCTGGATGATACCCTTTACGATAACCGTCCGGTGATTTTGCGCACCGAGCGAGAGGCGCTTACCTTTGTGCAAAATTATCATCCGGCGCTGCGCAGCTTCCAGAATGAAGATCTGCAACGCCTGCGCCAGGCGGTACGGGAAGCGGAACCCGAGATTTATCACGACGTGACGCGCTGGCGTTTTCGTTCGATTGAACAAGCGATGCTCGACGCCGGGCTGAGTGCCGAAGAAGCCAGTGCAGGCGCACACGCAGCAATGATCAACTTTGCCAAATGGCGCAGCCGAATCGACGTCCCGCAGCAAACTCACGACACCTTAAAACAGCTGGCGAAGAAATGGCCGCTGGTGGCGATCACCAACGGTAACGCCCAGCCGGAGCTGTTTGGTTTGGGGGATTATTTTGAGTTTGTGCTGCGCGCTGGCCCGCACGGGCGCTCAAAACCGTTCAGCGATATGTACTTTTTGGCTGCGGAAAAACTCAACGTGCCGATCGGCGAGATCTTACATGTTGGGGACGATCTCACCACTGACGTGGGTGGGGCAATTCGCAGCGGAATGCAGGCTTGTTGGATCAGACCGGAAAATGGCGATCTGATGCAAACCTGGGACAGCCGTTTACTGCCGCATCTGGAAATTTCCCGGTTGGCATCTCTGACCTCGCTGATATAATCAGCAAATCTGTATATATACCCAGCTTTTTGGCGGAGGGCGTTGCGCTTCTCCGCCCAACCTATTTTTACGCGGCGGTGCCAATGGACGTTTCTTACCTGCTCGACAGCCTTAATGACAAACAGCGCGAAGCGGTGGCCGCGCCACGCAGCAACCTTCTGGTGCTGGCGGGCGCGGGCAGTGGTAAGACGCGCGTACTGGTGCATCGTATCGCCTGGTTGATGAGCGTGGAAAACTGCTCGCCATACTCGATTATGGCGGTGACGTTTACCAACAAAGCGGCGGCGGAGATGCGTCATCGTATCGGGCAACTGATGGGCACGAGCCAGGGCGGTATGTGGGTCGGCACCTTCCACGGGCTGGCGCACCGTTTGCTGCGTGCGCACCATATGGACGCCAATCTGCCGCAGGATTTCCAGATCCTCGACAGTGAAGACCAGCTACGCCTGCTTAAGCGTCTGATCAAAGCCATGAACCTCGACGAGAAGCAGTGGCCGCCGCGGCAGGCAATGTGGTACATCAACAGCCAGAAAGATGAAGGCCTGCGTCCGCATCATATTCAAAGCTACGGTAATCCGGTGGAGCAGACCTGGCAGAAGGTGTATCAGGCGTATCAGGAAGCGTGTGACCGCGCGGGCCTGGTGGACTTCGCCGAGCTGCTGCTGCGCGCTCACGAGTTGTGGCTTAACAAGCCGCATATCCTGCAACACTACCGCGAACGTTTTACCAATATCCTGGTGGACGAATTCCAGGATACCAACAACATTCAGTACGCGTGGATCCGCCTGCTGGCGGGCGACACCGGCAAAGTGATGATCGTCGGTGATGACGACCAGTCAATCTACGGCTGGCGCGGGGCGCAGGTGGAGAATATTCAGCGTTTCCTTAATGATTTCCCCGGTGCCGAAACTATTCGTCTGGAGCAAAACTACCGCTCTACCAGCAATATTCTGAGCGCCGCTAACGCCCTGATTGAAAACAATAACGGGCGTCTGGGTAAAAAACTGTGGACCGATGGCGCGGACGGTGAGCCTATTTCCCTCTATTGCGCTTTTAACGAACTCGATGAAGCGCGTTTTGTGGTTAACCGCATCAAAACCTGGCAGGACAACGGCGGAGCGCTTGCCGAGTGCGCCATTCTCTACCGCAGCAACGCCCAGTCGCGGGTGCTCGAAGAGGCGTTATTGCAGGCCAGTATGCCGTACCGTATTTACGGCGGGATGCGCTTCTTCGAACGCCAGGAAATCAAAGATGCGCTCTCGTATCTGCGCCTGATTGCCAACCGCAACGACGACGCGGCCTTTGAGCGTGTGGTGAATACGCCAACGCGGGGTATTGGTGACCGGACGCTGGACGTGGTACGTCAGACATCGCGCGATCGCCAGTTAACACTCTGGCAGGCATGTCGTGAGCTGTTGCAGGAAAAAGCCCTCGCCGGGCGAGCTGCCAGCGCCTTGCAGCGATTTATGGAATTAATCGACGCCTTAGCGCAGGAAACTGCCGATATGCCGCTGCATGTACAGACTGACCGGGTAATTAAAGACTCCGGCCTGCGTACCATGTATGAGCAGGAGAAGGGCGAAAAAGGTCAGACGCGTATCGAAAACTTAGAGGAACTGGTGACGGCAACGCGCCAGTTCAGCTACAACGAAGAAGACGAAGATTTAATGCCGCTGCAGGCGTTCCTCTCCCATGCGGCACTGGAAGCAGGTGAAGGGCAGGCGGATACCTGGCAGGATGCGGTGCAGTTGATGACGCTACACTCGGCGAAAGGCCTGGAGTTCCCGCAGGTGTTTATCGTTGGTATGGAAGAGGGCATGTTCCCAAGCCAGATGTCGCTGGATGAAGGCGGGCGTCTGGAAGAAGAACGCCGTCTGGCCTACGTTGGCGTAACCCGCGCGATGCAGAAACTGACGCTGACCTACGCGGAAACCCGCCGTCTGTATGGTAAAGAGGTTTACCATCGCCCGTCGCGCTTTATCGGCGAGCTGCCGGAAGAGTGTGTGGAAGAGGTGCGCCTGCGCGCCACGGTAAGCCGCCCGGTCAGCCATCAGCGGATGGGTACGCCGATGGTCGAGAACGACAGCGGCTACAAGCTCGGCCAGCGCGTACGCCACGCTAAGTTTGGTGAAGGCACCATTGTCAATATGGAAGGCAGCGGTGAGCATAGCCGTTTGCAGGTGGCATTTCAGGGCCAGGGTATTAAATGGCTGGTGGCGGCATACGCCCGGCTGGAGTCGGTGTAACGTTGCCGGATGCGGTGCTGCGCACCTTATTTGGCCTAAAAAATCATTCAGATTCAATAAATTGCAACGTCATGTAGGCCGGATAGGGCGTTTACGCCGCATCCGGCATCTGCGCCATCTTCAGTATCTGACACAAAACTATCGTTTTAACCTTTCCGCTCGACGGAAATCATGGTGACAAAAGGATAGCGTTGCCACGGGATTGCCCCGCCTTTCATATACATATGTGAAATCGTGCCATCAAGATAAAGCAGCTGCTCAACGTTCAGTTTCGCTTTGGCATAACAGGCAAAATCATAAAAATTTGTTGCCTGCTGGCTCAACAAAAACACGGCGTTCCCATGTTTATTAATCCCAACACCGTTACGAATTTTGCTTGAGGCGACGTTGGGATGAATACGCGGATTAATTACACCGTTTTCCATCAACATTGGCCCTGACTGCACCGCAAACTGAATCTCTTTACTGGTTTTGAAGGCATCCAGACGAACGATGCCGACTTTATCTCCCGCGACATAAAACACGCCGCCAGGACGGATAAAGAAATTCCCTTCACCTGAAGCGAGATTTAACGCCACCTTCTGCTGACCGTTTTCGATGTACAAACCGAGCGGCGCATAGCTTTCATCATAGATGCCGCCGTTCATCGCCATCTGCACCTGACCCTGACTATTAATATCCGCCAGCAGAGCATGTAACGTTCCCCACGCTTCGCCATTGGCTTTTTGCCAGTACATTTTCACCCGCTCTGTTTGAGGATTAACGGTATACGCCTGTACGGTCAGCGTCGGATCTGAGAGTGCGCAATCATCAGCGGCAACAGCAAACAAGGGAAGTAAGGTGAGGGCGAGAAAAATCCGTTTGAGATTCAAGGTGATCATTCCTTTACCAATGAGTAGCTGATGCGCCATTATAGGTCCTGGATGTGGGATTTTTTTATCCTGTTAGCGACCTTGACGAGTACCAAAAAGCGCGAAGTTCAACTATTGTTCTGTGGTGTTCTGTTGCGTGTTGACGGCAAAATTTTGCTGGCGTAACATGCGCGCACGATCACTCTAAGAGGACATTCGCCTTGGACACACCCAGTAGATACTGGCTCACTATCCTGTCATCCAGGATCAACTCCTAAGGCTATCCCTTTTTGCTGATAGCCTTAGCGGTTGTCAGCGACCTCAATTTTTCCCGTCGCGCTGAGTCAGGCTGTTTAATGGTCTGAAACCCAATTTGTTTCTGTGTGCCCACCGAACTGTCCGATATTTTAAGCATTGGGAGTCCCGGTCATGCTGAGCGCATTTCAACTGGAAAATAACCGACTGACCCGGCTGGAAGTCGAAGAGTCACAACCCCTTGTAAATGCAGTATGGATTGATCTTGTCGAACCGGACGACGACGAGCGACTGCGCGTACAATCTGAACTTGGCCAGAGCCTGGCAACCCGCCCGGAACTGGAAGACATCGAAGCATCGGCACGTTTCTTTGAAGACGACGACGGCCTGCATATTCACTCCTTCTTCTTCTTTGAAGATGCGGAAGATCACGCCGGTAACTCCACTGTGGCATTTACCATCCGTGATGGTCGTCTGTTTACTCTGCGTGAGCGTGAACTGCCCGCTTTTCGTCTGTATCGTATGCGTGCCCGTAGCCAGTCGATGGTAGACGGTAACGCCTACGAGTTGCTGCTGGATCTGTTCGAAACCAAAATCGAACAGTTGGCAGATGAAATTGAAAATATCTATAGCGACCTGGAGCAGTTGAGCCGGGTGATTATGGAAGGGCATCAGGGCGATGAGTACGACGAGGCGCTCTCCACTCTGGCGGAACTGGAAGATATCGGCTGGAAAGTTCGCCTGTGTCTGATGGATACCCAGCGCGCGCTCAACTTCCTGGTGCGTAAAGCGCGTTTACCGGGTGGGCAACTGGAGCAGGCGCGTGAAATCCTGCGAGATATCGAATCCCTGCTGCCGCATAACGAATCCCTGTTCCAGAAGGTGAACTTCCTGATGCAGGCGGCAATGGGTTTTATCAACATCGAGCAGAACCGCATCATCAAAATCTTCTCGGTGGTATCCGTGGTATTCCTGCCGCCGACGCTCGTTGCTTCCAGCTATGGCATGAACTTTGAGTTTATGCCAGAACTGAAGTGGAGCTTCGGCTACCCTGGCGCGATTATCTTTATGATCCTCGCGGGCCTGGCACCGTATCTGTACTTTAAGCGGAAGAACTGGTTGTAAAAAACGAGAGCGGTGGCTTAGTCTGGCTAAGCCACCTGTTATTCAAAGGCTCCAGGTATTTAACCCTTTTACCTCTTTCTCATAGAACCATTTGTTTGTGTTAACAGCAACATAGGCTGCTACGGCAATTCCCAGAATGTTAACGCCAATTAGTGCACCAACAAATAGAGATAGAATACCAAGTAATAGAACTATAATTGCTTTTTTCCATAACCCCAGGACAAATAAATATATCCAGGAACAGAAGAAAGCAATGAAATTCATTTGAATAGTTAAGCGTTGTCTTACTTTTAATGCTTTAAATGCTGCTTTATATTCTGGTGTTGCCCCCCAGAATCCAGGAAAACCATGTTGATCATAAAAATTAAATCGGTATTTCCATTTTTCACTTAATGAACCATCGTTCATATATTCCTTACTCATAAATACTCCATAACTATTGTTTTGATGAATCAGTAGGTGCAAGCATTAGCATACTGAAAGTGGAAAAATAACAAATCAAAAAAATCATCGAACCATTGCCTGAACAGGCAAAATCTTCGGCTATCATTGTGATGATAGAGATGATATATACTGCTAATGTACCAAAAACATAAGTTTTTATATAGATGAAACCACTATCACGGAGTCGCTGGCAATTCATGTTGATGACGAGATAATGGAGTACGATGGTAGAGACTATAACAAGAAAGCCTGCTTCTCCATCGTTAAAAAAGATAATAAGAAAGGCAAAAATGAAATTTATTAAAATAAATGAAAATATATAACGACGTCTGGAAATCTTACCGTTAGATGTTGGGATAAATATACGTAACATAAATTTTACATCCTTGTATGAGTCTCCGGTCAGCATGGCAATATGCCCACTCTCATGCAAGAGTCGGCATATTTTTTCAGAATATATTTATTTTTTATTTGGACGTTCTACGCTGCGTATAAATCGCATCCATCACAAAAATTGCCAGCGCCACCCAAATAAAGGCGAAAGTCACCATCTTATCGGCACCCGGTTTTTCACCATAAAACGTCACAGCCAGCAGGAACATCAGCGTCGGGCCAATGTACTGGAAAAAGCCTAACGTTGAGAGACGCAAGCGCGTGGCAGCGGCGGTAAAACACAACAGCGGTACGGTAGTGACAATACCGGCGGCGATCAGCAGTAAATTCAGCGACATCGGGTTTTGCCCCATATGGCTGGTTGAGCTGTCGGCAATAGCAAACAGGTAAATTGCCGCCACGGGCAGCAGCCACATGGTTTCGATTAACATGCCGGTTTGCGCTTCAACGGCAATCTTCTTGCGTACCAGACCGTAGAAGGCAAAACTAAATGCCAGTCCCAGCGCGATAATAGGTAGCGAACCAAAAGTCCACAGCTGGACTAACACGCCACATATCGCCAGAATCACCGCCAGCCATTGCATCCGGCGGAATCGCTCGCCGAGGAAAATCATCCCCAGCACAATGTTCACCAGCGGGTTAATAAAGTAACCAAGGCTCGCTTCCAGCATATGGTGATTGTTCACCGCCCAGATAAACAGTAGCCAGTTGCCACCAATCAGCACGGCAGAGACTGCCAGCATAAAAATTTTCTGTGGCGTCTGAATCAGCGTTTTTAAATAGGACCACTGGCGGCAAATGCTCATCAGCACCACCATAAAGAAAAACGACCAGATCACGCGATGCGTCAGGATTTCATCGGCGGGCACGTAGTAAATCAACTTGAAGTACGCTGGCGCTATACCCCAAATAAAATAAGCGGCAAGAGCGAGTAATACGCCCTGCCGCGTTTGTTTTGCATCCATCGGGAATACTCATTTTTAATTGGTAACAGCAGTTTACCTGCTTTTATGTCTTCAACCTACCATATAGGTGGCGGTGGCACTGGCAATATAAAGCTGTTCTTCATTGTGTAATTCAACGCGGGCGACGGCGACTTTATTGCCTGCACGCAACAGGCTACTAGTAGCAGTAAAACGCTCGCCCCTGCCTGGGCGCAGATAATCAACGCGAAGATCAATGGTCCCCATCCGCGATAGCCGCTGGCGTAGTTCATCTTCACTGATGGTTTCGTGGCGGGTTAAGGTACTTCCCACGCACACCAGACCGGCGGCGACATCCAGCGCCGACGCAATGACCCCGCCGTGCAAAATGCTTTGCGCCCAGTTGCCCACCATCATTGGCTGATTTTTAAAGGCCAGCTGTGCGAACTCTTTTTCGTAACGCTCCAGTTCCATCCCCAATGCGCGGTTAAATGGCATGTGATAAACAAACATCTCACCCACTAATTTCAGGGCTTGTTCAGCGGTCAGTACGGCAGACATATCATCCTTACACTTCATTGGTTAATGAAATGTTGATTTTATGCTTCTTTGTTGTTGGTTTCTACTTTAGGAAGGGATAACTAACGGCTATGGAGTTAAGTATGTAAAATAGCCCGCAGAAAAATATTCACCTTATCAATAATTCGTTACGGAGAACACGACCGATGCGGACTCTGCAGGGCTGGTTGTTGCCGGTGTTTATGTTGCCTATGGCAGTATATGCACAAGAGGCAACGGTGAAAGAGGTGCATGACGCGCCAGCGGTGCGTGGCAGTATTATCGCCAATATGCTGCAGGAGCATGACAATCCGTTCACGCTCTATCCTTATGACACCAACTACCTCATTTACACCCAAACCAGCGATCTGAATAAAGAAGCGATTGCCAGTTACGACTGGGCGGAAAATGCGCGTAAGGATGAAGTAAAGTTTCAGTTGAGCCTGGCATTTCCGCTGTGGCGTGGGATTTTAGGCCCGAACTCGGTGTTGGGTGCGTCTTATACGCAAAAATCCTGGTGGCAACTGTCCAATAGCGAAGAGTCTTCACCGTTTCGTGAAACCAACTACGAACCGCAATTGTTCCTCGGTTTTGCCACCGATTACCGTTTTGCAGGTTGGACGCTGCGCGATGTGGAGATGGGGTATAACCACGACTCTAACGGGCGTTCCGACCCGACCTCCCGCAGCTGGAACCGCCTTTATACTCGCCTGATGGCAGAAAACGGTAACTGGCTGGTAGAAGTGAAGCCGTGGTATGTGGTGGGTAATACTGACGATAACCCGGATATCACCAAATATATGGGTTACTACCAGCTTAAAATCGGCTATCACCTCGGTGATGCGGTGCTCAGTGCGAAAGGACAGTACAACTGGAACACCGGCTACGGCGGCGCGGAGTTAGGCTTAAGTTACCCGATCACCAAACATGTGCGCCTTTATACTCAGGTTTACAGCGGCTATGGCGAATCGCTCATCGACTATAACTTCAACCAGACCCGTGTCGGTGTGGGGGTTATGCTAAACGATTTGTTTTGATGAACGGTTGAGTGGTTGGCAAATCTGGAATCCAGCATCCAGGATTACCCTCTCAGAGACTAAAAGCATTGCAGTTTCTCGCGCAGGCGCTGAAAATAGCGCCTGTTTTTATTTCAGGCAATCGGGGTGAATGTGGCGCAGGCGGAAGTGTTGAATCTGGAGTCCGGAGCTAAACAGGTTTTACAAGAAACCTTTGGCTACCAACAGTTTCGCCCCGGCCAGGAAGAAATTATCGACACTGTGCTTTCCGGCCGCGATTGCCTCGTCGTCATGCCCACTGGTGGCGGAAAATCCCTTTGCTATCAAATCCCTGCCTTATTGCTAAACGGCCTTACCGTGGTTGTTTCACCGCTGATTTCGTTGATGAAAGATCAGGTGGATCAACTGCAAGCCAACGGCGTGGCGGCGGCGTGCCTTAACTCGACGCAAACCCGCGAACAGCAACTTGAAGTGATGACAGGCTGCCGCACCGGGCAAATTCGTCTGCTTTATATCGCCCCGGAACGCCTGATGCTGGATAACTTTCTTGAGCATCTGGCGCACTGGAATCCGGTGTTATTAGCCGTTGATGAAGCGCACTGTATCTCCCAATGGGGCCACGATTTCCGCCCGGAATATGCCGCGCTCGGTCAGTTGCGCCAGCGGTTCCCGACGCTGCCGTTTATGGCGCTGACCGCCACAGCCGACGACACCACGCGCCAGGATATCGTGCGCCTGCTGGGGCTGAACGATCCGCTGATTCAAATCAGCAGTTTTGACCGTCCGAATATTCGCTACATGCTGATGGAGAAGTTCAAACCGCTCGATCAGTTGATGCGCTACGTGCAGGAACAGCGCGGTAAGTCAGGCATTATCTACTGCAACAGCCGCGCGAAAGTAGAAGACACCGCTGCGCGCCTGCAAAGCAAGGGAATTAGCGCGGCGGCCTATCATGCCGGGCTGGAAAATAATGTTCGCGCCGATGTGCAGGAAAAATTCCAGCGCGATGACCTGCAAATTGTGGTGGCGACGGTGGCGTTCGGCATGGGCATCAATAAACCAAACGTTCGCTTCGTGGTCCACTTTGATATTCCGCGCAATATCGAATCCTATTATCAGGAAACCGGACGCGCCGGGCGTGATGGCCTGCCCGCGGAAGCGATGCTGTTTTACGATCCGGCTGATATGGCGTGGCTGCGCCGTTGTCTGGAAGAGAAGCCGCAGGGGCAGTTGCAGGATATCGAGCGCCACAAACTCAATGCGATGGGCGCGTTTGCCGAAGCGCAAACTTGCCGTCGTCTGGTATTGCTGAACTATTTTGGCGAAGGGCGTCAGGAGCCGTGCGGGAACTGCGATATCTGCCTCGATCCGCCGAAACAGTACGACGGTTCAACCGATGCTCAGATTGCCCTTTCCACCATTGGTCGTGTGAATCAGCGGTTTGGGATGGGTTATGTGGTGGAAGTGATTCGTGGTGCTAATAACCAGCGTATCCGCGACTATGGTCATGACAAACTGAAAGTCTATGGCATGGGCCGTGATAAAAGCCATGAACATTGGGTGAGCGTGATCCGCCAGCTGATTCACCTCGGCCTGGTGACGCAAAATATTGCCCAGCATTCTGCCCTACAACTGACAGAGGCCGCGCGCCCGGTGCTGCGCGGCGAATCCTCTTTGCAACTTGCCGTGCCGCGTATCGTGGCGCTCAAACCGAAAGCGATGCAGAAATCGTTCGGCGGCAACTATGATCGCAAACTGTTCGCCAAATTACGCAAACTGCGTAAATCGATAGCCGATGAAAGTAATGTCCCGCCGTACGTGGTGTTTAACGACGCAACCTTGATTGAGATGGCTGAACAGATGCCGATCACCGCCAGCGAAATGCTCAGCGTTAACGGCGTTGGGATGCGCAAGCTGGAACGCTTTGGCAAACCGTTTATGGCGCTGATTCGTGCGCATGTTGATGGCGATGACGAAGAGTAGTCAGCAGCATAAAAAAGTGCCAGTATGAAGACTCCGTAAACGTTTCCCCCGCGAGTCAAATGTATGTTGATGTTATTTCTCACCGTCGCCATGGTGCACATTGTGGCGCTTATGAGCCCCGGTCCCGATTTCTTTTTTGTCTCTCAGACCGCTGTCAGTCGTTCCCGTAAAGAAGCGATGATGGGCGTGCTGGGCATTACCTGCGGCGTAATGGTTTGGGCTGGGATTGCGCTGCTTGGCCTGCATTTGATTATCGAAAAAATGGCCTGGCTGCATACGCTGATTATGGTGGGCGGTGGCCTGTATCTCTGCTGGATGGGTTACCAGATGCTACGTGGTGCACTGAAAAAAGAGGCGGTTTCTGCACCTGCGCCACAGGTCGAGCTGGCGAAAAGTGGGCGCAGTTTCCTGAAAGGTTTACTGACCAATCTCGCTAATCCGAAAGCGATTATCTACTTTGGCTCGGTGTTCTCATTGTTTGTCGGTGATAACGTTGGCACTACCGCGCGCTGGGGCATTTTTGCGCTGATCATTGTCGAAACGCTGGCGTGGTTTACCGTCGTTGCCAGCCTGTTTGCCCTGCCGCAAATGCGCCGTGGTTATCAACGTCTGGCGAAGTGGATTGATGGTTTTGCCGGGGCGTTATTTGCCGGATTTGGCATTCATTTGATTATTTCGCGGTGATGCCAGACGCGTCTTCAGAGTAAGTCGGATAAGGCGTTTACGCCGCATCCGACATTATTTTTCACGCATGCCTCGCCGATGCTAACAGCGCTCCCACCAGCATAAACAACGAGCCGAAAATCTTATTCAGCGCCTTCATCTGCTTTGGTCCTTTAATCCATAGAGCAATCCGTTGAGCAAGGGTGGCGTAACCGATCATCACAATAATATCGACCACAATAGTGGTGACGCCGAGCACGATATACTGCATCAGTTGCGGCTGTTGCGGCATGATGAATTGCGGAAATAGCGCCGCCAGAAACACAATACTTTTGGGATTGGTGAGATTCACAAAAACTGCGCGCTGGAACAAATGTCGACGCGATTGAGTAGAGGCCAGCGATTTAAGGTCAATTGCACCAGCGGCGCGCCACTGCTGGATTCCCAGCCAAATCAAGTAAGCCGCGCCTGCCCACTTCAACACTTCAAACGCAATCACTGAGCGGGAAAATAGCGTCCCCAACCCCACGCCAACCAGCACAATATGAATCGCCAGTCCGGTCTGAAGCCCAGCAATAGACGCCACCGCGCCGCGATAACCGTGGTTGAGCGAGGTGGTCATAGTGTTGATTGCACCAGAGCCTGGCGACAGGCTTAAAATGATCGATGTCAGCAGGTAGGCAAACCACCATTCTAAGGTCATGATGAACTCCCGGTGTGTCTATTTTTGTGCCACAATACGCTACTGTCGCAGCGTTGTGTCAGGCACGCTAAAAAAAACGATTTTACGTGGTTTAAGAGGCAGATTACCCGATGTTTCAGCAGCAAAAAGACTGGGAAACAAGAGAAAACGCGTTTGCTGCTTTTACCATGGGACCGCTGACTGATTTCTGGCGTCAGCGTGATGAAGCAGAGTTTACTGGTGTGGATGACATTCCGGTGCGCTTTGTCCGTTTTCGCGCACAGCACCATGACCGGGTGGTAGTCATCTGCCCGGGGCGTATTGAGAGCTACGTAAAATATGCGGAACTGGCCTATGACCTGTTCCATTTGGGGTTTGATGTCTTAATCATCGACCATCGCGGGCAGGGACGTTCCGGTCGCCTGTTAGCCGATCCGCATCTCGGGCATGTTAATCGCTTTAATGATTATGTTGATGATCTGGCGGCATTCTGGCAGCAGGAGGTTCAGCCCGGTCCGTGGCGTAAACGCTATATACTGGCACATTCGATGGGCGGTGCGATCTCCACATTATTTCTGCAACGCCATCCAGGTGTATGTGACGCCATTGCGCTAACTGCGCCAATGTTTGGGATCGTGATTCGTATGCCGTCATTTATGGCACGGCAGATCCTCAACTGGGCCGAAGCGCATCCACGTTTCCGTGATGGCTATGCAATAGGCACCGGGCGCTGGCGCGCGTTGCCGTTTGCTATCAACGTACTGACCCACAGCAGACAGCGATATCGACGTAACTTACGCTTCTATGCTGATGACCCAACGATTCGCGTCGGTGGGCCGACCTACCATTGGGTACGCGAAAGTATTCTGGCTGGCGAACAGGTGTTAGCCGGTGCGGGTGATGACGCCACGCCAACGCTTCTCTTGCAGGCTGAAGAGGAACGCGTGGTGGATAACCGCATGCATGACCGTTTTTGTGAACTCCGCACCGCCGCGGGCCATCCTGTCGAAGGAGGACGGCCGTTGGTAATTAAAGGTGCTTACCATGAGATCCTTTTTGAAAAGGACGCAATGCGCTCAGTCGCGCTCCACGCCATCGTTGATTTTTTCAACAGGCATAACTCACCCAGCGGAAACCGCTCTACAGAGGTTTAAATTTCTTATGTACCAGGTTGTTGCGTCTGATTTAGATGGCACGTTACTTTCTCCCGACCATACGTTATCCCCTTACGCCAAAGAAACTCTGAAGCTGCTCACCGCGCGCGGCATCAACTTTGTGTTTGCGACCGGTCGTCACCACGTTGATGTGGGGCAAATTCGCGATAATCTGGAGATTAAGTCTTACATGATTACCTCCAATGGTGCGCGCGTTCACGATCTGGATGGTAATCTGATTTTTGCTCATAACCTGGATCGCGACATTGCCAGCGATCTGTTTGGCGTAGTCAACGACAATCCGGACATCATTACTAACGTTTATCGCGACGACGAATGGTTTATGAATCGCCATCGCCCGGAAGAGATGCGCTTTTTTAAAGAAGCGGTGTTCCAATATGCGCTGTATGAGCCTGGATTACTGGAGCCGGAAGGCGTCAGCAAAGTGTTCTTCACCTGCGATTCCCATGAACAACTGCTGCCGCTGGAGCAGGCGATTAACGCTCGTTGGGGCGATCGCGTCAACGTCAGTTTCTCTACCTTAACCTGTCTGGAAGTGATGGCGGGCGGCGTTTCAAAAGGCCATGCGCTGGAAGCGGTGGCGAAGAAACTGGGCTACAGCCTGAAGGATTGTATTGCGTTTGGTGACGGGATGAACGACGCCGAAATGCTGTCGATGGCGGGGAAAGGCTGCATTATGGGCAGTGCGCACCAGCGTCTGAAAGACCTTCATCCCGAGCTGGAAGTGATTGGTACTAATGCCGACGACGCGGTGCCGCATTATCTGCGTAAACTCTATTTATCGTAATCGTTCTTTATTTGGTCAGTTGTCAACCTGATACTTCGCTACAATGGATACCCGTTAATCAAAGAGTTTTCCATTGTGGCGCTACTTATCATCACCACGATTCTGTGGGCCTTCTCCTTTAGCTTTTATGGCGAGTACCTTGCGGGGCACGTCGATAGCTATTTTGCGGTGCTGGTGCGCGTTGGCCTGGCGGCACTCGTTTTTCTGCCGTTTCTGCGTACCCGTGGCAATAGCCTGAAAACGGTCGGCCTGTATATGCTGGTGGGCGCGATGCAGCTTGGCGTGATGTATATGCTGAGTTTCCGCGCTTATCTCTACCTGACGGTTTCCGAGCTGCTGCTGTTCACCGTGCTGACGCCGCTCTACATCACGCTGATTTATGACATCATGAGTAAGCGCCGTCTGCGCTGGGGCTATGCCTTTAGCGCCTTGCTGGCGGTGATTGGTGCCGGGATTATTCGCTATGATCAGGTCACCGACCATTTCTGGACTGGCTTGCTGCTGGTGCAACTCTCCAATATCACTTTTGCCATTGGCATGGTGGGTTACAAACGCCTGATGGAAACTCGCCCGATGCCACAGCATAACGCCTTTGCGTGGTTCTATCTTGGCGCGTTTCTGGTGGCAGTGATTGCATGGTTCTTGCTGGGAAATGCGCAGAAAATGCCGCAAACCACGCTGCAATGGGGCATTCTGGTGTTTCTTGGCGTGGTGGCTTCCGGGATTGGCTACTTTATGTGGAACTACGGCGCGACGCAGGTGGACGCCGGAACGCTGGGCATTATGAATAATATGCACGTTCCGGCAGGGCTGCTGGTAAACCTGGCTATCTGGCACCAACAGCCGCACTGGCCAACGTTTATTACAGGCGCGCTGGTGATCCTGGCCTCACTGTGGGTGCATCGTAAGTGGGTCGCTCCGCGCTCTTCACAAACGGCAGATGATCGCAGGCGTGATTGCGCGCTGAGCGAATAAACGCTTCCGTAACTGGCTGACGCTGCTCGCCATCGCGCACGGCGGCGTACAGTCGGCTCCACAAGCCTTCGCCCAGGGTTTTGGTCACCACCAGACCCTGGCGCTCAAAACTCTCTACTACCCAATGCGGTAGCGCGGCAATACCCATCCGCGCGGCAACCATCTGAATCAACAATAAGGTGTTATCGACGCTTTTCAGTGACGGGCTGACGCCTGCCGGCTGAAGAAAATGCCGCCAGACATCCAGTCGACTACGCTGCACCGGATAAATTAATAGCGTCTCGCTGGCGAGATCTTCCGGTGTAATTCGCGTTTTCGCCGCCAGTGGATGGTCAGGTGCTAACACCAGACGCACTTCATAGTCGAACATCGGCGAATAATGCAGGCCACTGCGCGGCAGAATATCGGACGTCATTACCAGATCCAGCTCTCCCTGTTGCAAGGCGGGCTGCGGGTCAAATGTCACGCCCGATTTAAAATCCATCTCTACCTGCGGCCAGTTCTTATGGAAATTTTCTAACGCGGGTGTCAGCCACTGAATACAGCTATGGCACTCAATGGCAATGCGCAGACGCGTCTGCTGCGGTTCATTGCAGGCTTGCAGGGCCTGGCTAATTTGCGGCAGTACCTGGTTTGCCAGTTGCAACAGGATTTCTCCCTGCGGTGTAAAGCGTAGCGGCTGGCTCTTACGCACAAATAGCCGGAAGCCAAGGCGTTGTTCCAGATCGCTAAACTGGTGAGACAGGGCGGATTGCGTCTGATGCAACGTCGCCGCAGCGGCTGCGAGCGAGCCGCAGTTCCGCAACGCTTGTAGCGTTTTCAGGTGTTTTACTTCGATCATGAAAGTCCTTCACTTCGGCATGAATAATTTGCGCTTGAGGAATATACAGTAACCGCCAATTATGGATGTGTAAACATCTGGACGGCTAAAATCCTTCGTCTTTTAAATTTATGGTGCGTTGGCTGCGTTTCTCCACCCCGGTCACTTACTTCAGTAAGCTCCCGGGGATGAATAAACTTGCCGCCTTCCCTAAATTCAAAATCCATAGGATTTACATATAATTAGAGGAAGAAAAAATGACAATATTGAATCACACCCTCGGTTTCCCTCGCGTTGGCCTGCGTCGCGAGCTGAAAAAAGCGCAAGAAAGTTATTGGGCGGGGAACTCCACGCGTGAAGAACTGCTGGCGGTAGGGCGTGAATTGCGTGCTCGTCACTGGGATCAACAAAAGCAAGCGGGTATCGACCTGCTGCCGGTGGGCGATTTTGCCTGGTACGATCATGTACTGACCACCAGTCTGCTGCTGGGTAACGTTCCGGCGCGTCATCAGAACAAAGATGGTTCGGTAGATATCGACACCCTGTTCCGTATTGGTCGTGGACGTGCGCCGACTGGCGAACCTGCGGCGGCAGCGGAAATGACCAAATGGTTTAACACCAACTATCACTACATGGTGCCGGAGTTCGTTAAAGGCCAACAGTTCAAACTGACCTGGACGCAGCTGCTGGACGAAGTGGACGAGGCGCTGGCGCTGGGCCACAAGGTGAAACCTGTGCTGCTGGGGCCGGTTACCTGGCTGTGGCTGGGGAAAGTGAAAGGTGAACAATTTGACCGCCTGAGCCTGCTGAACGACATTCTGCCGGTTTATCAGCAAGTGCTGGCAGAACTGGCGAAACGCGGCATCGAGTGGGTACAGATTGATGAACCCGCGCTGGTACTGGAACTACCACAGGCGTGGCTGGACGCATACAAACCCGCTTACGACGCGCTCCAGGGACAGGTGAAACTGCTGCTGACCACCTATTTTGAAGGCGTAACGCCAAATCTCGACACGATTACTGCGCTGCCTGTTCAGGGTCTGCATGTTGACCTCGTACATGGTAAAGATGACGTTGCTGAACTGCACAAGCGCCTGCCTTCTGACTGGTTGCTGTCTGCGGGTCTGATCAATGGTCGTAACGTCTGGCGCGCCGATCTTACCGAGAAATATGCGCAAATTAAGGACATTGTCGGCAAACGTGATTTGTGGGTGGCATCTTCCTGCTCGTTGCTGCACAGCCCCATCGACCTGAGCGTGGAAACGCGTCTTGATGCAGAAGTGAAAAGCTGGTTTGCCTTCGCCCTACAAAAATGCCATGAACTGGCACTGCTGCGCGATGCGCTGAACAGTGGTGACACGGCAGCTCTGGCAGAGTGGAGCGCCCCGATTCAGGCACGTCGTCACTCTACCCGCGTACATAATCCGGCGGTAGAAAAGCGTCTGGCGGCGATCACCGCCCAGGACAGCCAGCGTGCGAATGTCTATGAAGTGCGTGCTGAAGCCCAGCGTGCGCGTTTTAAACTGCCAGCGTGGCCGACCACCACGATTGGTTCCTTCCCGCAAACCACGGAAATTCGTACCCTGCGTCTGGATTTCAAAAAGGGCAATCTCGACGCCAACAACTACCGCACGGGCATTGCGGAACATATCAAGCAGGCCATTGTTGAGCAGGAACGTTTGGGACTGGATGTGCTGGTACATGGCGAGGCCGAGCGTAATGACATGGTGGAATACTTTGGCGAGCACCTCGACGGATTTGTCTTTACGCAAAACGGTTGGGTACAGAGCTACGGTTCCCGCTGCGTGAAGCCACCGATTGTCATTGGTGACATTAGCCGCCCGGCACCGATTACCGTGGAGTGGGCGAAGTATGCGCAATCGCTGACCGACAAACCGGTGAAAGGGATGCTGACGGGGCCGGTGACCATACTCTGCTGGTCGTTCCCGCGTGAAGATGTCAGCCGTGAAACCATCGCCAAACAGATTGCGCTGGCGCTGCGTGATGAAGTGGCCGATCTGGAAGCCGCTGGAATTGGCATCATCCAGATTGACGAACCGGCGCTGCGCGAAGGTTTACCGCTGCGTCGTAGCGACTGGGATGCGTATCTCCAGTGGGGCGTAGAGGCCTTCCGTATCAACGCCGCCGTGGCGAAAGATGACACACAAATCCACACTCACATGTGTTATTGCGAGTTCAACGACATCATGGATTCGATTGCGGCGCTGGACGCAGACGTCATCACCATCGAAACCTCGCGTTCCGACATGGAGTTGCTGGAGTTGTTTGAAGAGTTTGATTATCCAAATGAAATCGGTCCTGGCGTCTATGACATTCACTCGCCAAACGTACCGAGCGTGGAATGGATTGAAGCCTTGCTGAAGAAAGCGGCAAAACGCATTCCGGCAGAGCGCCTGTGGGTCAACCCGGACTGTGGCCTGAAAACGCGCGGCTGGCCAGAAACCCGCGCGGCACTGGCGAACATGGTGCAGGCGGCGCAGAACTTGCGTCGGGGGTAAAATCCAAACCGGGTGGTAATACCACCCGGTCTTTTCTCATTACAGCGACTTCTTCCCACCATACTGCTTAAACCATTCCAGCATACGCTGCCAGCCATCTTCTGCAGATGCGGCATGATAGCTCGGGCGATAATCAGCGTTGAATGCATGCCCGGCGTCCGGGTACACGATAATCTCTGCTTTCGCATTAGCAGCCCGCAGCGCCTGGCGCATGGTTTCAACGCTCTCCTGCGGAATGCTGTTATCCTGACCACCATATAAGCCGAGAATCGGCGCGTTAAGATCGGTTGCGATATCAACAGGTTGTTTCGGTGAATTCAGCGACTTGTCGCCCGTCAGTTTGCCGTACCACGCCACTGCGGCTTTTAGCTGTGGATTATGCGCGGCATACAGCCAGGTGATACGTCCACCCCAGCAGAATCCGGTGATCATTAAACGATGAACATCGCCGCCGTTGCGGGAAGCCCAACTGGCGACATGATCGAGATCGGCCAGCACCTGCGAGTCAGGCACTTTTGCTACCAGACCGCTAAGCAACGTGGGGATATCGGCAAAATCATTCGGATCGCCTTCGCGGAAGTAAAGTTCAGGTGCGATAGCCAGATACCCCTCCAGCGCCAGACGGCGACAAATGTCGCGGATATGTTCATGCACGCCAAAAATTTCCTGCACTACAATGACCACTGGCAGTGGGCCATCGCTTTGCTTTGGTCTGGCATGGTAAGCAGGCATGTTATCCCCTTGTGAAGGGATAGAGGTGAAGCCCGCCACAATCGCGTCGTCCGGGGTCTGAACGATGGTCGAAGCGAGAGGCGATGCAGCAGGTGCAAATCCAGATTGTTGTGTTGTTGCCATGGTATTCTCCGTACCCTTATAAAAATGTTGCGCAATGTTAACTATAGTCAGCATGCAACAAATCACATTGCCTGAATCGGCTCATCTTTTATGCAGTCCTGCAGAATGAAGGGTGATTTATGTGATTTGCATCACTTTTGGTGGGTAAATTTATGCAACGCATTTGCGTCATGGTGATGAGTATCACGAAAAAATGTTAAACCCTTCGGTAAAGTGTCTTTTTGCTTCTTCTGACTAAACCGATTCACAGAGGAGTTGTATATGTCCAAGTCTGATGTTTTTCATCTCGGCCTCACTAAAAACGATTTACAAGGGGCTACGCTTGCCATCGTCCCTGGCGACCCGGATCGTGTGGAAAAGATCGCCGCGCTGATGGATAAGCCGGTTAAGCTGGCATCTCACCGCGAATTCACTACCTGGCGTGCAGAGCTGGATGGTAAACCTGTTATCGTCTGCTCTACCGGTATCGGCGGCCCGTCTACCTCTATTGCTGTTGAAGAGCTGGCACAGCTGGGCATTCGCACCTTCCTGCGTATCGGTACAACGGGCGCTATTCAGCCGCATATTAATGTGGGTGATGTCCTGGTTACCACGGCGTCTGTCCGTCTGGATGGCGCGAGCCTGCACTTCGCACCGCTGGAATTCCCGGCTGTCGCTGATTTCGAATGTACGACTGCGCTGGTTGAAGCTGCGAAATCCATTGGCGCGACAACTCACGTTGGCGTGACAGCTTCTTCTGATACCTTCTACCCAGGTCAGGAACGTTACGATACTTACTCTGGTCGCGTAGTTCGTCACTTTAAAGGTTCTATGGAAGAGTGGCAGGCGATGGGCGTAATGAACTATGAAATGGAATCTGCAACCCTGCTGACCATGTGTGCAAGTCAGGGCCTGCGTGCCGGTATGGTAGCGGGTGTTATCGTTAACCGCACCCAGCAAGAGATCCCGAATGCTGAGACGATGAAACAAACCGAAAGCCATGCGGTGAAAATCGTGGTGGAAGCGGCGCGTCGTCTGCTGTAATTCTCTTCTCCTGTCTGAAGGCCGACGCGTTCGGCCTTTTGTATTTTTGCGTAGCGCCTCGCAGGAAATGCCTTTCCAACTGGACGTTTGTACAGCACAATTCTATTTTGTGCGGGTAAGTTGTTGCGTCAGGAGGCGTTGTGGATTTCTCAATCATGGTTTACGCAGTTATTGCGTTGGTGGGTGTGGCAATTGGCTGGCTGTTTGCCAGTTATCAACATGCGCAGCAAAAAGCCGAGCAATTAGCTGAACGTGAAGAGATGGTCGCGGAGTTAAGCGCGGCAAAACAACAAATTACCCAAAGCGAGCACTGGCGTGCAGAGTGCGAGTTACTCAATAACGAAGTGCGCAGCCTGCAAAGTATTAACACCTCTCTGGAGGCCGATCTGCGTGAAGTAACCACGCGGATGGAAGCCGCACAGCAACATGCTGACGATAAAATTCGCCAGATGATTAACAGCGAGCAGCGCCTCAGTGAGCAGTTTGAAAACCTCGCCAACCGTATTTTTGAGCACAGCAATCGCCGGGTTGATGAGCAAAACCGTCAGAGTCTGAACAGCCTGTTGTCGCCGCTACGTGAACAACTGGACGGTTTCCGCCGTCAGGTTCAGGACAGCTTCGGTAAAGAAGCACAAGAACGCCATACCCTGACCCACGAAATTCGCAATCTCCAGCAACTCAACGCGCAAATGGCCCAGGAAGCGATCAACCTGACGCGCGCGCTGAAAGGCGACAATAAAACCCAGGGCAACTGGGGCGAGGTAGTATTGACGCGGGTGCTGGAGGCTTCCGGTCTGCGTGAAGGGTATGAATATGAAACCCAGGTCAGCATCGAAAATGACGCCCGCTCGCGGATGCAGCCGGATGTCATCGTGCGCCTGCCGCAGGGAAAAGATGTGGTGATCGACGCCAAAATGACGCTGGTCGCCTATGAACGCTATTTTAACGCCGAAGACGACTACACCCGCGAAAGCGCGCTACAGGAACATATCGCGTCGGTGCGTAACCATATCCGTTTGCTGGGACGCAAAGATTATCAACAGCTGCCGGGGCTGCGAACTCTGGATTACGTGCTGATGTTTATTCCCGTTGAACCCGCTTTTTTACTGGCGCTTGACCGCCAGCCGGAGCTGATCACCGAAGCGTTGAAAAACAACATCATGCTGGTTAGCCCGACTACGCTGCTGGTGGCGCTGCGCACTATCGCCAACCTGTGGCGTTATGAGCATCAAAGCCGCAACGCCCAGCAAATCGCCGATCGTGCCAGCAAGCTGTACGACAAGATGCGTTTGTTCATCGATGACATGTCCGCGATTGGTCAAAGTCTCGACAAAGCGCAGGATAATTATCGGCAGGCAATGAAAAAACTCTCTTCAGGGCGCGGAAATGTGCTGGCGCAGGCAGAAGCGTTTCGCGGTTTAGGAGTAGAAATTAAACGCGAGATTAATCCGGATTTGGCTGAACAGGCGGTGAGCCAGGATGAAGAGTATCGACTTCGGTCGGTTCCGGAGCAGCCGAATGATGAAGCTTATCAACGCGATGATGAATATAATCAGCAGTCGCGCTAGCCCATTGGGAGTAGTTAAGCCGGGTAGAAATCTAGGGCATCGACGCCCAATCTGTTACACTTCTGGAACAATTTTTTGATGAGCAGGCATTGAGATGGTGGATAAGTCACAAGAAACGACGCACTTTGGTTTTCAGACCGTCGCGAAGGAACAAAAAGCGGATATGGTCGCCCACGTTTTCCATTCCGTGGCATCAAAATACGATGTCATGAATGATTTGATGTCATTTGGTATTCATCGTTTGTGGAAGCGATTCACGATTGATTGCAGCGGCGTACGCCGTGGGCAGACCGTGCTGGATCTGGCTGGTGGCACCGGCGACCTGACAGCGAAATTCTCCCGCCTGGTCGGAGAAACTGGCAAAGTGGTCCTTGCTGATATCAATGAATCCATGCTCAAAATGGGCCGCGAGAAGCTGCGTAATATCGGTGTGATTGGCAACGTTGAGTATGTTCAGGCGAACGCTGAGGCGCTGCCGTTCCCGGATAACACCTTTGATTGCATCACCATTTCGTTTGGTCTGCGTAACGTCACCGACAAAGATAAAGCACTGCGTTCAATGTATCGCGTGCTGAAACCCGGCGGCCGCCTGCTGGTGCTTGAGTTCTCGAAGCCAATTATCGAGCCGCTGAGCAAAGCCTATGATGCATACTCCTTCCATGTGCTGCCGCGTATTGGCTCACTGGTCGCGAACGACGCCGACAGCTACCGTTATCTGGCAGAATCCATCCGTATGCATCCCGATCAGGATACCCTGAAAGCCATGATGCAGGATGCCGGATTCGAAAGTGTCGACTACTACAATCTGACGGCAGGGGTTGTGGCGCTGCATCGTGGTTATAAGTTCTGACAGGAGACCGGAAATGCCTTTTAAACCTTTAGTGACGGCAGGAATTGAAAGTCTGCTCAACACCTTCCTGTATCGCTCACCCGCGCTGAAAACGGCCCGCTCGCGTCTGCTGGGTAAAGTATTGCGCGTGGAGGTAAAAGGCTTTTCGACGTCATTGATTCTGGTGTTCAGCGAACGCCAGGTTGATGTACTGGGCGAATGGGCAGGCGATGCTGACTGTACCGTTATCGCCTACGCCAGTGTGTTGCCGAAACTTCGCGATCGCCAGCAGCTTACCGCACTGATTCGCAGTGGTGAGCTGGAAGTGCAGGGCGATATTCAGGTGGTGCAAAACTTCGTTGCGCTGGCAGATCTGGCAGAGTTCGACCCTGCGGAACTGCTGGCCCCTTATACCGGTGATATCGCCGCTGAAGGAATCAGCAAAGCCATGCGCGGAGGCGCAAAGTTCCTGCATCACGGCATTAAGCGCCAGCAACGTTATGTGGCGGAAGCCATTACTGAAGAGTGGCGTATGGCACCCGGTCCGCTTGAAGTGGCCTGGTTTGCGGAAGAGACGGCTGCCGTCGAGCGTGCTGTTGATGCCCTGACCAAACGGCTGGAAAAACTGGAGGCTAAATGACGCCAGGTGAAGTACGGCGCCTATATTTCATCATTCGCACTTTTTTAAGCTACGGACTTGATGAACTGATCCCCAAAATGCGTATCACCCTGCCGCTACGGCTATGGCGATACTCATTATTCTGGATGCCAAATCGGCATAAAGACAAACTTTTAGGTGAGCGACTACGACTGGCCCTGCAAGAACTGGGGCCGGTTTGGATCAAGTTCGGGCAAATGTTATCAACCCGCCGCGATCTTTTTCCACCGCATATTGCCGATCAGCTGGCGTTATTGCAGGACAAAGTTGCTCCGTTTGATGGCAAGCTGGCGAAGCAGCAGATTGAAGCTGCAATGGGCGGCTTGCCGGTAGAAGCGTGGTTTGACGATTTTGAAATCAAGCCGCTGGCTTCTGCTTCTATCGCCCAGGTTCATACCGCGCGATTGAAATCGAATGGTAAAGAGGTGGTGATTAAAGTCATCCGCCCGGATATTTTGCCGGTTATTAAAGCGGATCTGAAACTTATCTACCGTCTGGCTCGCTGGGTGCCGCGTTTGCTGCCGGATGGTCGCCGTCTGCGCCCAACCGAAGTGGTGCGCGAGTACGAAAAGACATTGATTGATGAACTGAATTTGCTGCGGGAATCTGCCAACGCCATTCAGCTTCGGCGCAATTTTGAAGACAGCCCGATGCTCTACATCCCGGAAGTTTACCCTGACTATTGTAGTGAAGGGATGATGGTGATGGAGCGCATTTACGGCATTCCGGTGTCTGATGTTGCGGCGCTGGAGAAAAACGGCACTAACATGAAATTGCTGGCGGAACGCGGCGTGCAGGTGTTCTTCACTCAGGTCTTTCGCGACAGCTTTTTCCATGCCGATATGCACCCTGGCAACATCTTCGTAAGCTATGAACACCCGGAAAACCCGAAATATATCGGCATTGATTGCGGGATTGTTGGCTCGCTAAACAAAGAAGATAAACGCTATCTGGCAGAAAACTTTATCGCCTTCTTTAATCGCGACTATCGCAAAGTGGCAGAGCTACACGTCGATTCTGGCTGGGTGCCACCAGATACCAACGTTGAAGAGTTCGAATTTGCCATTCGTACGGTCTGTGAACCTATCTTTGAGAAACCGCTGGCCGAAATTTCGTTTGGACATGTACTGTTAAATCTGTTTAATACGGCGCGTCGCTTCAATATGGAAGTGCAGCCGCAACTGGTGTTACTCCAGAAAACCCTGCTCTACGTCGAAGGGGTAGGACGCCAGCTTTATCCGCAACTCGATTTATGGAAAACGGCGAAGCCTTTCCTGGAGTCGTGGATTAAAGATCAGGTCGGTATTCCTGCGCTGGTGAGAGCATTTAAAGAAAAAGCGCCGTTCTGGGTCGAAAAAATGCCAGAACTGCCTGAATTGGTTTACGACAGTTTGCGCCAGGGCAAGTATTTACAGCACAGTGTTGATAAGATTGCCCGCGAGCTTCAGTCAAATCATGTACGTCAGGGACAATCGCGTTATTTTCTCGGAATTGGCGCTACGTTAGTATTAAGTGGCACATTCTTGTTGGTCAGCCGACCTGAATGGGGGCTGATGCCCGGCTGGTTAATGGCAGGTGGTCTGATCGCCTGGTTTGTCGGTTGGCGCAAAACACGCTGATTTTTTCATCGCTCAAGGCGGGCCGTGTAACGTATAATGCGGCTTTGTTTAATCATCATCTACCACAGAGGAACATGTATGGGTGGTATCAGTATTTGGCAGTTATTGATTATTGCCGTCATCGTTGTACTGCTTTTTGGCACCAAAAAGCTCGGCTCCATCGGTTCCGATCTTGGTGCGTCGATCAAAGGCTTTAAAAAAGCAATGAGCGATGATGAACCAAAGCAGGATAAAACCAGTCAGGATGCTGATTTTACTGCGAAAACTATCGCCGATAAGCAGGCGGATACGAATCAGGAACAGGCTAAAACAGAAGACGCGAAGCGCCACGATAAAGAGCAGGTGTAATCCGTGTTTGATATCGGTTTTAGCGAACTGCTATTGGTGTTCATCATCGGCCTCGTCGTTCTGGGGCCGCAACGACTGCCTGTGGCGGTAAAAACGGTAGCGGGCTGGATTCGCGCGTTGCGTTCACTGGCGACAACGGTGCAGAACGAACTGACCCAGGAGTTAAAACTCCAGGAGTTTCAGGACAGTCTGAAAAAGGTTGAAAAGGCGAGCCTCACTAACCTGACGCCCGAACTGAAAGCGTCGATGGATGAACTACGCCAGGCCGCGGAGTCGATGAAGCGTTCCTACGTTGCAAACGATCCTGAAAAGGCGAGCGATGAAGCGCACACCATCCATAACCCGGTGGTGAAAGATAATGAAGCTGCGCATGAGGGCGTAACGCCTGCCGCTGCACAAACGCAGGCCAGTTCGCCGGAACAGAAGCCAGAAACCACGCCAGAGCCGGTGGTAAAACCTGCTGCGGACGCTGAACCGAAAACCGCTGCACCTTCCCCTTCGTCGAGTGATAAACCGTAAACATGTCTGTAGAAGATACTCAACCGCTTATCACGCATCTGATTGAGCTGCGTAAGCGTCTGCTGAACTGCATTATCGCGGTGATCGTGATATTCCTGTGTCTGGTCTATTTCGCCAATGACATCTATCACCTGGTATCCGCGCCATTGATCAAGCAGTTGCCGCAAGGTTCAACGATGATCGCCACCGACGTGGCCTCGCCGTTCTTTACGCCGATCAAGCTGACCTTTATGGTGTCGCTGATTCTGTCAGCGCCGGTGATTCTCTATCAGGTGTGGGCATTTATCGCCCCAGCGCTGTATAAGCATGAACGTCGCCTGGTGGTGCCGCTGCTGGTTTCCAGCTCTCTGCTGTTTTATATCGGCATGGCATTCGCCTACTTTGTGGTCTTTCCGCTGGCATTTGGCTTCCTTGCCAATACCGCGCCGGAAGGGGTGCAGGTATCCACCGACATCGCCAGCTATTTAAGCTTCGTTATGGCGCTGTTTATGGCGTTTGGTGTCTCCTTTGAAGTGCCGGTAGCAATTGTGCTGCTGTGCTGGATGGGGATTACCTCGCCAGAAGACTTACGCAAAAAACGCCCGTATGTGCTGGTTGGTGCATTCGTTGTCGGGATGTTGCTGACGCCGCCGGATGTCTTCTCGCAAACGCTGTTGGCGATCCCGATGTACTGTCTGTTTGAAATCGGTGTCTTCTTCTCACGCTTTTACGTTGGTAAAGGGCGAAATCGGGAAGAGGAAAACGACGCTGAAGCAGAAAGCGAAAAAACTGAAGAATAAATTCAACCGCCCGTCAGGGCGGTTGTCATATGGAGTACAGGATGTTTGATATCGGCGTTAATTTGACCAGTTCGCAATTTGCGAAAGACCGTGATGATGTTGTAGCGTGCGCTTTTGACGCGGGAGTTAATGGGCTACTCATCACCGGCACTAACCTGCGTGAAAGCCAGCAGGCGCAAAAGCTGGCGCGTCAGTATTCGTCCTGTTGGTCAACGGCGGGCGTACATCCTCACGACAGCAGCCAGTGGCAAGCTGCGACTGAAGAAGCGATTATTGAGCTGGCCGCGCAGCCAGAAGTGGTGGCGATTGGTGAATGTGGTCTCGACTTTAACCGCAACTTTTCGACGCCGGAAGAGCAGGAACGCGCTTTTGTTGCCCAGCTACGCATTGCCGCAGATTTAAACATGCCGGTATTTATGCACTGTCGCGATGCCCACGAGCGGTTTATGACATTGCTGGAGCCGTGGCTGGATAAACTGCCTGGTGCGGTTCTTCATTGCTTTACCGGCACACGCGAAGAGATGCAGGCGTGCGTGGCGCATGGAATTTATATCGGCATTACCGGTTGGGTTTGCGATGAACGACGCGGACTGGAGCTGCGGGAACTTTTGCCGTTGATTCCGGCGGAAAAATTACTGATCGAAACTGATGCGCCGTATCTGCTCCCTCGCGATCTCACGCCAAAGCCATCATCCCGGCGCAACGAGCCAGCCCATCTGCCCCATATTTTGCAACGTATTGCGCACTGGCGTGGAGAAGATGCCGCATGGCTGGCTGCCACCACGGATGCTAATGTCAAAACACTGTTTGGGATTGCGTTTTAGAGTTTGCGGAACTCGGTATTCTTCACACTGTGCTTAATCTCTTTATTAATAAGATTAAGCAATAGCATGGAGCGAGCCTCACCATCGGGTTCGGTGAAAATGGCCTGAAAGCCTTCGAACGCGCCTTCGGTAATAATCACCTTATCACCCGGATAAGGGGTTGCCGGATCGACAATGTCTTTCGGTTTATATACCGATAGCTGATGAATAACCGCCGATGGGACTATCGCTGGCGACGCGCCAAAGCGCACGAAGTGGCTGACACCGCGGGTCGCGTTGATAGTCGTGGTATGAATCACTTCTGGGTCAAATTCCACAAACAGGTAGTTGGGGAACAATGGCTCACTGACTGCAGTACGTTTTCCACGCACGATTTTTTCCAGGGTGATCATCGGTGCCAGGCAATTCACAGCCTGTCTTTCGAGGTGTTCCTGGGCACGTTGAAGTTGCCCGCGCTTGCAGTACAGTAAATACCAGGATTGCATAATGACTCTTATCCGTTTAATCGGGGCGCAAGGATAGCAAAAGCTTTACGCTAAGTTAATTATATTCCCCGGTTTGCGTTATACCGTCAGAGTTCACGCTAATTTAACAAATTTACAGCATCGCAAAGATGAACGCCGTATAATGGGCGCAGATTAAGAGGCTACAATGGACGCCATGAAATATAACGATTTACGCGACTTCTTGACGCTGCTTGAACAGCAGGGTGAGCTAAAACGTATCACGCTCCCGGTGGATCCGCATCTGGAAATCACTGAAATTGCTGACCGCACTTTGCGTGCCGGTGGGCCTGCGCTGTTGTTCGAAAACCCTAAAGGCTACTCAATGCCGGTGCTGTGCAACCTGTTCGGTACGCCAAAGCGCGTGGCGATGGGCATGGGGCAGGAAGATGTTTCGGCGCTGCGTGAAGTTGGTAAATTATTGGCGTTTCTGAAAGAGCCGGAGCCGCCAAAAGGTTTCCGCGACCTGTTTGATAAACTGCCGCAGTTTAAGCAAGTATTGAACATGCCGACAAAGCGGCTGCGTGGTGCGCCCTGCCAACAAAAAATCGTCTCTGGCGATGACGTCGATCTCAATCGCATTCCCATTATGACCTGCTGGCCGGAAGATGCCGCGCCGCTGATTACCTGGGGGCTGACAGTGACGCGCGGCCCACATAAAGAGCGGCAGAATCTGGGCATTTATCGCCAGCAGCTGATTGGTAAAAACAAACTGATTATGCGCTGGCTGTCGCATCGCGGCGGCGCGCTGGATTATCAGGAGTGGTGTGCGGCGCATCCGGGCGAACGTTTCCCGGTTTCTGTGGCGCTGGGTGCCGATCCCGCCACGATTCTCGGTGCAGTCACTCCCGTTCCGGATACGCTTTCAGAGTATGCGTTTGCCGGATTGCTACGTGGCACCAAGACCGAAGTGGTGAAGTGTATCTCCAATGATCTTGAAGTGCCCGCCAGTGCGGAGATTGTGCTGGAAGGGTATATCGAACAAGGCGAAACTGCGCCGGAAGGGCCGTATGGCGACCACACCGGTTACTATAATGAAGTCGATAGTTTCCCGGTATTTACCGTGACGCATATTACCCAGCGTGAAGATGCGATTTACCATTCCACCTATACCGGGCGTCCGCCAGATGAGCCCGCGGTGCTGGGTGTCGCACTGAACGAAGTGTTTGTGCCGATTCTGCAAAAACAGTTCCCGGAAATTGTCGATTTTTACCTGCCGCCGGAAGGCTGCTCTTATCGCCTGGCGGTAGTGACAATCAAAAAACAGTACGCCGGACACGCGAAGCGCGTCATGATGGGCGTCTGGTCGTTCTTACGCCAGTTTATGTACACTAAATTTGTGATCGTTTGCGATGATGACGTTAACGCACGCGACTGGAACGATGTGATTTGGGCGATTACCACCCGTATGGACCCGGCGCGGGATACTGTTCTGGTAGAAAATACGCCTATTGATTATCTGGATTTTGCCTCGCCTGTCTCCGGGCTGGGTTCAAAAATGGGGCTGGATGCCACGAATAAATGGCCGGGGGAAACCCAGCGTGAATGGGGACGTCCCATCAAAAAAGATCCAGATGTTGTCGCGCATATTGACGCCATCTGGGATGAACTGGCTATTTTTAACAACGGTAAAAGCGCCTGATGCGCGTTTGTTTTGCCCTATTTATCGATCCGACAGAGAAAGCGCATGACAACCTTAAGCTGTAAAGTGACCTCGGTAGAAGCTATCACGGATACCGTATATCGTGTCCGCATCGTGCCAGACGCGGCCTTTTCTTTTCGTGCTGGTCAGTATTTGATGGTAGTGATGGATGAGCGCGACAAACGTCCGTTCTCAATGGCTTCGACGCCGGATGAAAAAGGGTTTATCGAGCTGCATATTGGCGCTTCTGAAATCAACCTTTACGCGAAAGCAGTCATGGACCGCATCCTCAAAGATCATCAAATCGTGGTCGACATTCCCCACGGAGAAGCGTGGCTGCGCGATGATGAAGAGCGTCCGATGATTTTGATTGCGGGCGGCACCGGGTTCTCTTATGCCCGCTCGATTTTGCTGACAGCGTTGGCGCGTAACCCAAACCGTGATATCACCATTTACTGGGGCGGGCGTGAAGAGCAGCATCTGTATGATCTCTGCGAGCTTGAGGCGCTTTCGTTGAAGCATCCTGGTCTGCAAGTGGTGCCGGTGGTTGAACAACCGGAAGCGGGCTGGCGTGGGCGTACTGGCACCGTGTTAACGGCGGTATTGCAGGATCACGGTACGCTGGCAGAGCATGATATCTATATTGCCGGACGTTTTGAGATGGCGAAAATTGCCCGCGATCTGTTTTGCAGTGAGCGTAATGCGCGGGAAGATCGCCTGTTTGGCGATGCGTTTGCATTTATCTGAGATATAAAAAAACCCGCCCCTGACAGGCGGGAAGAACGGCAACTAAACTGTTATTCAGTGGCATTTAGATCTATGACGTATCTGGCAAACCATGCCCGATGCGACGCTGTCGCGTCTTATCGTGCCTACAAATAGTCCGAACCGTAGGCCGGATAAGGCGTTTACGCCGCATCCGGCAATTGGTGCATGATGCCTGATGCGACGCTGTCGCGTCTTATCGTGCCTACAAATAGTCCGAACCGTAGGCCGGATAAGGCGTTTACGCCGCATCCGGCAATTGGTGCATGATGCCTGATGCGACGCTGGCGCGTCTTATCAGGCCTACATTGGTGCCGGATCGGTAGACCGGATAAGGCGTTCACGCCGCATCCGGCAAGTGGTTAAACCCGCTCAAACACCGTCGCAATACCCTGACCCAGACCGATACACATCGTCGCCAGACCAAACTGAACGTCTTTGCGTTCCATCAGATTCAGCAGCGTGGTGCTGATACGCGCACCGGAACAACCCAGCGGATGACCCAGCGCGATCGCGCCACCGTTGAGGTTGATCTTCTCGTCAATCTGCTCAATTAGTCCCAGATCTTTAATACATGGCAGGATCTGCGCGGCAAAGGCTTCGTTCATTTCAAACACGCCGATATCGCTGGCAGAAAGCCCCGCTTTTTTCAGCGCCAGTTTCGAGGCCGGAACCGGGCCGTAACCCATAATCGATGGGTCACAACCAACGACCGCCATCGAACGCACACGAGCGCGCGGCTTAAGACCTAATTCATGGGCGCGGCTTTCACTCATCACCAGCATGGCAGCTGCGCCATCGGAAAGTGCAGAAGATGTGCCCGCCGTTACCATACCGTTTACTGGATCAAACGCCGGACGCAGCGTGGCGAGGGCTTCCACGGTGGTTTCCGGGCGAATCACTTCGTCGTAATTAAACTGCTTCAGGACGCCGTCGGCATCGTGACCACCGGTCGGGATGATTTCATTTTTAAATGCGGCCGACTGCGTGGCGGCCCAGGCGCGGGCGTGTGACCGCGCGGCAAAGGCATCCTGCATTTCACGGCTGATACCGTGCATACGCGCCAGCATTTCTGCCGTTAAGCCCATCATGCCCGCCGCTTTGGCGACATTGCGGCTCAGGCCGGGGTGAAAATCGACGCCGTGACTCATCGGCACATGGCCCATATGCTCCACGCCGCCAACCAGACATGCCTGCGCATCGCCAGTCATGATCATTCGTGCTGCGTCATGCAGTGCCTGCATGGATGAACCACACAAGCGATTAACGGTAACCGCCGGGACAGAGTGTGGTACTTCTGCCAGCAGCGCCGCGTTACGGGCGATATTAAAACCCTGCTCCAGCGTCTGCTGCACACAACCCCAGTAAATATCGTCGAGGGCCGCCGCTTCCAGCGCCGGGTTACGCGCCAGCAGGCTACGCATTAAATGAGCGGAGAGATCTTCTGCACGCACGTTACGAAAAGCACCGCCCTTCGAACGGCCCATCGGGGTGCGAATTGCATCGACAATGACAACCTGTTCCATTGTGACTCCTTAAGCCGTTTTCAGGTCGCCAACCGGACGGGCTGGCTCAACCGGAGGATAGTACGGTTCGTTATGACGCGCTTTATTACGCAGACCTTCCGGCACTTCATACAGCGGGCCGAGGTGCTGATATTGCTGTGCCATATCGAGGTATTTTGCGCTACCGAGGGTGTCCAGCCAGCGGAACGCGCCGCCGTGGAACGGAGGGAAGCCCAGGCCGTAGACCAGCGCCATATCCGCTTCCGCCGGAGTGGCGATAATGCCTTCCTCCAGACAGCGCACCACTTCGTTGACCATCGGGATCATCATGCGGGCGATAATCTCTTCTTCGCTGAAATCGCGCTTCGGCTGGCTCACTTCTGCCAGCAGGTCTTCAACGGCGGCGTCTTCTTCTTTCTTCGGCTTACCTTTGCTGTCTTCTTTATAACGCCAGAAACCGAGGCCGTTCTTCTGACCAAAGCGGTTGGCATCAAACAGCGCGTCGATGGCATCGCGGTAATCTTTCTGCATCCGCTGCGGGAAGCCTGCTGCCATGACAGCCTGAGCGTGATGCGCGGTATCAATGCCCACAACGTCCAGCAGATATGCCGGGCCCATCGGCCAGCCAAACTGTTTTTCCATCACTTTGTCGATCTTGCGGAAATCCGCGCCGTCGCGCAGCAGCTGGCTGAAACCGGCGAAATACGGGAACAGCACGCGGTTAACAAAGAAGCCGGGGCAGTCGTTAACCACAATCGGCGTCTTGCCCATCTTGCTCGCCCAGGCGACAACTTTCGCGATGGTTTCGTCGGAGCTTTTCTCGCCGCGAATAATTTCTACCAACGGCATTCGGTGGACCGGGTTAAAGAAGTGCATCCCGCAGAAGTTTTCCGGGCGTTCCAGCGCGTTGGCCAGTTCGCTGATAGGAATGGTTGAAGTGTTAGACGCCAGCACGGTATCCTGGCGTACTTTTTGTTCGGTTTCTGCCAGTACGGCTTTTTTCACTTTCGGGTTTTCAACAACCGCTTCTACCACAATATCCACGCGGTCAAATCCGGCGTAGTCGAGCGTTGGGTGGATTGTGGAGATCACGCCAGCCAGTTTCAGACCATCGATCTTGCCGCGCTCAAGCTGCTTGTTCAGCAGTTTCGCGGCTTCGGTCATGCCGAGGGTTAACGACTTGTCGTTGATATCTTTCATGACAACCGGCACGCCTTTCCACGCAGACTGGTAAGCGATGCCGCCGCCCATAATGCCTGCACCCAGCACCGCGGCCTGTTTCGGGGTTTCAACGTCTTTGGTGAGTTTCTTCGCTTTGCCTTTTACATATTGATCGTTAAGGAAAATGCCGACCAGTGCGCGGGCTTCGTTGGTATGCGCCAGCGGGACAAAACTTTTGTTTTCCAGGTTTAAGGCTTCTTCACGACCAAAACGGGCCGCAGCTTCAATGGTTTTTACTGCGGTGATGGGGGCCGGATAATGTTTCCCCGCTGTTTGTGCGACCATCCCTTTAGCGATGGTGAAGCTCATGGTGGCTTCAATCTTGCTCAGTTTTAGTGGTTCCAGCTTCGGCTGACGTTTTGCTTTCCAGTCGAGGTCGCCGTTAATGGCCTGGCGTAAAACCGCCTTTGCGCCTTCAACCAGTTTTTCTGCTTTGACTACGCCATCCACCAGACCGATTTTCAGCGCCTGATCCGCGCCGACATCTTTACCGGCGGCAATGATTTCCAGCGCACTGTCAGCGCCCAGCATACGTGGCATACGTACAGAACCGCCAAAGCCAGGCATGATGCCCAGTTTGGTTTCCGGCAGACCGATGCGCAGATCCGGCGTCGCCAGACGATAATCGGTCGCCAGCACGCATTCGCAGCCACCGCCCAGCGCATAGCCATTGACGGCAGCAATGGTCGGCACCGGCAGATCTTCCAGGCGATTAAACACGCTATTGGCAAAGTGCAGCCACTGACTTAACTGTTCTTCAGGAACGAGGAACAGGGACAAAAATTCGGTGATATCAGCACCGACGATAAAGGCTGCTTTGTTCGAACGCAGCAGCAGCCCTTTTAGATCTGATTGCTGTTCCAGCACGCCGATGGCCTCGCCGAGGCTGGCGACGGTCGCAGTGTCGAGTTTATTAACTGAACCTGGGGCATCAAATACCAGTTCGGCAATGCCATCTTCCAGCCAGTCAAGGTACAGGGTGTCGCCTTTGTAAAGCATGTCAGTCTCCTGAATCCGCAAGGTGATCTGGTCGTACCAGATGAGTCGAAGTGTGTATTTTGTGTTAAAAATATGCAAACAAAAGATTAAAGAAATGCCGATCTGATCACGCTCGGCAGAAATCACGCTCTGGATGAACGATGTGCTAAGATGCGGAGACTTAAGGTCAAAAAAACAGAAGGGTAAAAAATGGAATCACTGGCCTCGCTCTATAAAAATCATATAGCTACCTTACAAGAACGGACTCGCGATGCGCTGGCGCGCTTCAAGCTGGATGCGTTACTTATTCACTCCGGCGAGCTGTTCAATGTTTTTCTCGACGATCATCCCTATCCGTTTAAAGTGAACCCGCAATTCAAAGCGTGGGTGCCGGTAACTCAGGTGCCAAACTGCTGGTTGCTGGTGGATGGCGTGAACAAGCCGAAACTGTGGTTCTATCTGCCGGTTGATTACTGGCACAACGTCGAACCGCTGCCGACCTCTTTCTGGACTGAAGATGTGGAAGTGATCGCGCTGCCGAAAGCCGATGGCATTGGTAGCCTGCTGCCTGCTGCGCGCGGCAATATCGGTTATATCGGTCCGGTGCCGGAACGTGCGCTGCAACTGGGTATTGAGGCCAGCAACATCAACCCGAAAGGGGTTATCGACTACCTGCATTACTATCGCTCCTTCAAAACTGAGTACGAACTGGCCTGTATGCGTGAAGCGCAGAAAATGGCGGTCAACGGTCACCGCGCGGCAGAAGAAGCGTTCCGTTCTGGCATGAGCGAGTTCGATATCAACATTGCCTATCTGACCGCGACCGGTCATCGTGATACCGACGTACCTTACAGCAACATTGTGGCGCTTAACGAACACGCTGCGGTACTGCATTACACCAAACTGGACCATCAGGCACCGGAAGAGATGCGCAGCTTCCTGCTGGATGCCGGGGCAGAATATAACGGCTATGCGGCTGACCTGACCCGTACCTGGTCGGCAAAAAGTGACAACGACTACGCGCAGCTGGTGAAGGACGTTAATGATGAACAACTGGCGCTGATCGCCACCATGAAAGCAGGCGTCAGCTATGTGGATTACCACATCCAGTTCCATCAGCGCATCGCCAAACTGCTGCGTAAACATCAAATCATCACCGATATGAGTGAAGAAGCGATGGTCGAAAACGATCTTACCGGGCCGTTTATGCCGCATGGTATCGGCCATCCGCTGGGCCTGCAGGTGCATGACGTCGCTGGTTTTATGCAGGATGATAGCGGTACGCACCTCGCGGCACCGGCAAAATATCCGTACCTGCGCTGCACCCGTATTCTCCAGCCGGGCATGGTGTTAACCATCGAACCGGGTATCTACTTCATCGAATCGCTACTGGCACCGTGGCGTGAAGGGCAGTTCAGCAAGCACTTCAACTGGCAGAAAATTGAAGCACTGAAACCGTTCGGCGGCATTCGTATCGAAGACAACGTGGTGATCCACGAAAACAACGTGGAAAACATGACCCGGGATCTGAAACTGGCGTGATGGAAAGCTGGTTAATTCCTGCGGCACCGGTCACGGTCGTTGAAGAGATCAAAAAGAGCCGCTTCATAACGATGTTGGCGCATACCGATGGCGTTGAGGCGGCGAAAGCGTTTGTTGAATCGGTGCGGGCAGAACACCCCGATGCCCGGCACCATTGCGTGGCGTGGGTCGCGGGTGCGCCGGATGATTCTCAACAGCTGGGTTTCTCTGACGACGGGGAGCCGGCGGGAACGGCAGGTAAACCGATGCTCGCCCAGCTAATGGGCAGCGGCGTCGGGGAAATTACCGCTGTGGTAGTGCGCTACTACGGCGGCATATTGCTTGGCACCGGTGGGTTAGTGAAAGCGTATGGCGGCGGCGTGAATCAGGCGCTGCGCCAGCTAACGACCCAACGCAAGACGCCATTAACCGAATATACTTTGCAATGTGAATATCATCAGTTAACCGGCATTGAAGCGTTGCTGGGGCAGTGTGACGGCAAAATTATCAACAGTGATTATCAGGCATTCGTTCTGCTGCGGGTGGCGCTTCCGGCGGCGAAAGTGGCTGAATTTTCCGCAAAGCTGGCGGATTTTAGCCGTGGTTCATTGCAATTGTTAGCGATTGAAGAATAATCCCCACTTCGTTTTGCAGAACTAAGGAAGCGGCAGAGATGCATTTTCGCGCCATTACCCGAATCGTTGGACTACTGGTCATCTTATTTTCAGGGACCATGATTATCCCTGGGCTGGTAGCACTCATCTACCGGGATGGAGCGGGCCGCGCTTTTACCCAGACCTTTTTTGTCGCCCTCGCCATTGGCTCTATGCTGTGGTGGCCGAACCGCAAAGAGAAAGGCGAACTTAAATCCCGTGAGGGGTTTCTGATAGTGGTGCTGTTCTGGACCGTGCTGGGTAGCGTCGGTGCGCTCCCTTTTATCTTCTCGGAAAGCCCGAACCTCACGATTACCGATGCGTTTTTTGAATCTTTCTCTGGCCTGACCACTACGGGAGCCACTACGCTGGTGGGGCTGGATTCGCTCCCTCACGCCATCCTCTTTTATCGCCAGATGCTGCAATGGTTTGGCGGGATGGGGATCATCGTGTTGGCGGTTGCGATACTGCCTATCCTCGGCGTGGGTGGGATGCAGCTCTATCGCGCAGAAATGCCCGGCCCGCTGAAAGATAACAAAATGCGCCCGCGAATTGCGGAAACGGCGAAAACCCTGTGGTTGATTTATGTCTTGCTGACCGTCGCCTGTGCGCTGGCGTTGTGGTTTGCCGGAATGGATGCCTTTGATGCCATCGGCCATAGCTTTGCGACTATCGCTATTGGCGGCTTCTCGACACATGATGCCAGTATCGGTTATTTCGATAGCCCGACTATTAACACTATCATTGCTATCTTCCTGCTGATCTCCGGCTGTAACTACGGTCTGCACTTTTCACTGTTAAGTGGGCGTAGTCTGAAGGTTTATTGGCGCGATCCGGAATTTCGCATGTTTATCGGCGTACAGTTTACGCTGGTGGTTATTTGTACCCTCGTACTGTGGTTTCATAATGTCTACAGTTCGGCGCTGATGACAATTAACCAGGCGTTTTTCCAGGTGGTGTCGATGGCGACAACCGCCGGGTTTACAACTGACAGCATTGCCCGCTGGCCGCTCTTTTTGCCGGTACTGCTTTTATGTTCAGCCTTTATCGGCGGTTGCGCCGGGTCAACGGGCGGTGGCCTGAAGGTGATCCGCATCCTGCTGCTGTTTAAGCAGGGGAACCGTGAGCTGAAACGACTGGTGCATCCGAACGCCGTCTATAGCATTAAGCTGGGGAATCGCGCACTGCCGGAACGTATCCTCGAAGCCGTTTGGGGATTTTTCTCCGCCTATGCATTGGTGTTTATTGTCAGTATGCTGGCGATTATCGCCACGGGCGTGGATGACTTTTCTGCCTTTGCGTCGGTTGTTGCGACATTGAATAACCTGGGGCCAGGGCTTGGCGTGGTTGCTGATAACTTTACCAGTATGAACCCGGTGGCTAAATGGATCCTGATTGCCAACATGCTGTTTGGTCGTCTCGAGGTCTTTACATTGCTGGTGCTCTTTACCCCGACTTTCTGGCGTGAATGATGGAGTAATACGTGAAAACATTAATTCTTTTCTCAACAAGGGACGGACAAACGCGCGAGATTGCCTCCTACCTGGCTTCGGAACTGAAAGAACTGGGGATCCAGGCGGATGTCGCCAATGTGCACCGCATTGAAGAACCACAGTGGGAAAACTATGACCGTGTGGTCATTGGTGCTTCTATTCGCTATGGTCACTACCATTCAGCGTTCCAGGAATTTGTCAAAAAACATGCGACGCGGCTGAATTCGATGCCGAGCGCCTTTTACTCCGTGAATCTGGTGGCGCGCAAACCGGAGAAGCGTACTCCACAGACCAACAGCTACGCGCGCAAGTTTCTGATGAACTCGCAATGGCGTCCCGATCGCTGCGCGGTCATTGCCGGGGCGCTGCGTTACCCACGTTATCGCTGGTACGACCGTTTTATGATCAAGCTGATTATGAAGATGTCAGGCGGTGAAACGGATACGCGCAAAGAAGTTGTCTATACCGATTGGGAGCAGGTGGCGAATTTCGCCCGAGAAATCGCCCATTTAACCGACAAACCGACGCTGAAATAAGCATAAAGAATAAAAAATGCGCGGTCAGAAAATTATTTTAAATTTCCTCTTGTCAGGCCGGAATAACTCCCTATAATGCGCCACCACTGACACGGAACAACGGCAAACACGCCGCCGGGTCAGCGGGGTTCTCCTGAGAACTCCGGCAGAGAAAGCAAAAATAAATGCTTGACTCTGTAGCGGGAAGGCGTATTATGCACACCCCGCGCCGCTGAGAAAAAGCGAAGCGGCACTGCTCTTTAACAATTTATCAGACAATCTGTGTGGGCACTCGAAGATACGGATTCTTAACGTCGCAAGACGAAAAATGAATACCAAGTCTCAAGAGTGAACACGTAATTCATTACGAAGTTTAATTCTTTGAGCATCAAACTTTTAAATTGAAGAGTTTGATCATGGCTCAGATTGAACGCTGGCGGCAGGCCTAACACATGCAAGTCGAACGGTAACAGGAAGAAGCTTGCTTCTTTGCTGACGAGTGGCGGACGGGTGAGTAATGTCTGGGAAACTGCCTGATGGAGGGGGATAACTACTGGAAACGGTAGCTAATACCGCATAACGTCGCAAGACCAAAGAGGGGGACCTTCGGGCCTCTTGCCATCGGATGTGCCCAGATGGGATTAGCTAGTAGGTGGGGTAACGGCTCACCTAGGCGACGATCCCTAGCTGGTCTGAGAGGATGACCAGCCACACTGGAACTGAGACACGGTCCAGACTCCTACGGGAGGCAGCAGTGGGGAATATTGCACAATGGGCGCAAGCCTGATGCAGCCATGCCGCGTGTATGAAGAAGGCCTTCGGGTTGTAAAGTACTTTCAGCGGGGAGGAAGGGAGTAAAGTTAATACCTTTGCTCATTGACGTTACCCGCAGAAGAAGCACCGGCTAACTCCGTGCCAGCAGCCGCGGTAATACGGAGGGTGCAAGCGTTAATCGGAATTACTGGGCGTAAAGCGCACGCAGGCGGTTTGTTAAGTCAGATGTGAAATCCCCGGGCTCAACCTGGGAACTGCATCTGATACTGGCAAGCTTGAGTCTCGTAGAGGGGGGTAGAATTCCAGGTGTAGCGGTGAAATGCGTAGAGATCTGGAGGAATACCGGTGGCGAAGGCGGCCCCCTGGACGAAGACTGACGCTCAGGTGCGAAAGCGTGGGGAGCAAACAGGATTAGATACCCTGGTAGTCCACGCCGTAAACGATGTCGACTTGGAGGTTGTGCCCTTGAGGCGTGGCTTCCGGAGCTAACGCGTTAAGTCGACCGCCTGGGGAGTACGGCCGCAAGGTTAAAACTCAAATGAATTGACGGGGGCCCGCACAAGCGGTGGAGCATGTGGTTTAATTCGATGCAACGCGAAGAACCTTACCTGGTCTTGACATCCACGGAAGTTTTCAGAGATGAGAATGTGCCTTCGGGAACCGTGAGACAGGTGCTGCATGGCTGTCGTCAGCTCGTGTTGTGAAATGTTGGGTTAAGTCCCGCAACGAGCGCAACCCTTATCCTTTGTTGCCAGCGGTCCGGCCGGGAACTCAAAGGAGACTGCCAGTGATAAACTGGAGGAAGGTGGGGATGACGTCAAGTCATCATGGCCCTTACGACCAGGGCTACACACGTGCTACAATGGCGCATACAAAGAGAAGCGACCTCGCGAGAGCAAGCGGACCTCATAAAGTGCGTCGTAGTCCGGATTGGAGTCTGCAACTCGACTCCATGAAGTCGGAATCGCTAGTAATCGTGGATCAGAATGCCACGGTGAATACGTTCCCGGGCCTTGTACACACCGCCCGTCACACCATGGGAGTGGGTTGCAAAAGAAGTAGGTAGCTTAACCTTCGGGAGGGCGCTTACCACTTTGTGATTCATGACTGGGGTGAAGTCGTAACAAGGTAACCGTAGGGGAACCTGCGGTTGGATCACCTCCTTACCTTAAAGAAGCGTTCTTTGAAGTGCTCACACAGATTGTCTGATGAAAATGAGCAGTAAAACCTCTACAGGCTTGTAGCTCAGGTGGTTAGAGCGCACCCCTGATAAGGGTGAGGTCGGTGGTTCAAGTCCACTCAGGCCTACCAAATTTGCACGGCAAATTTGAAGAGGTTTTAACTACATGTTATGGGGCTATAGCTCAGCTGGGAGAGCGCCTGCTTTGCACGCAGGAGGTCTGCGGTTCGATCCCGCATAGCTCCACCATCTCTGTAGTGATTAAATAAAAAATACTTCAGAGTGTACCTGCAAAGGTTCACTGCGAAGTTTTGCTCTTTAAAAATCTGGATCAAGCTGAAAATTGAAACACTGAACAACGAAAGTTGTTCGTGAGTCTCTCAAATTTTCGCAACACGATGATGAATCGAAAGAAACATCTTCGGGTTGTGAGGTTAAGCGACTAAGCGTACACGGTGGATGCCCTGGCAGTCAGAGGCGATGAAGGACGTGCTAATCTGCGATAAGCGTCGGTAAGGTGATATGAACCGTTATAACCGGCGATTTCCGAATGGGGAAACCCAGTGTGTTTCGACACACTATCATTAACTGAATCCATAGGTTAATGAGGCGAACCGGGGGAACTGAAACATCTAAGTACCCCGAGGAAAAGAAATCAACCGAGATTCCCCCAGTAGCGGCGAGCGAACGGGGAGCAGCCCAGAGCCTGAATCAGTGTGTGTGTTAGTGGAAGCGTCTGGAAAGGCGCGCGATACAGGGTGACAGCCCCGTACACAAAAATGCACATGCTGTGAGCTCGATGAGTAGGGCGGGACACGTGGTATCCTGTCTGAATATGGGGGGACCATCCTCCAAGGCTAAATACTCCTGACTGACCGATAGTGAACCAGTACCGTGAGGGAAAGGCGAAAAGAACCCCGGCGAGGGGAGTGAAAAAGAACCTGAAACCGTGTACGTACAAGCAGTGGGAGCACGCTTAGGCGTGTGACTGCGTACCTTTTGTATAATGGGTCAGCGACTTATATTCTGTAGCAAGGTTAACCGAATAGGGGAGCCGAAGGGAAACCGAGTCTTAACTGGGCGTTAAGTTGCAGGGTATAGACCCGAAACCCGGTGATCTAGCCATGGGCAGGTTGAAGGTTGGGTAACACTAACTGGAGGACCGAACCGACTAATGTTGAAAAATTAGCGGATGACTTGTGGCTGGGGGTGAAAGGCCAATCAAACCGGGAGATAGCTGGTTCTCCCCGAAAGCTATTTAGGTAGCGCCTCGTGAATTCATCTCCGGGGGTAGAGCACTGTTTCGGCAAGGGGGTCATCCCGACTTACCAACCCGATGCAAACTGCGAATACCGGAGAATGTTATCACGGGAGACACACGGCGGGTGCTAACGTCCGTCGTGAAGAGGGAAACAACCCAGACCGCCAGCTAAGGTCCCAAAGTCATGGTTAAGTGGGAAACGATGTGGGAAGGCCCAGACAGCCAGGATGTTGGCTTAGAAGCAGCCATCATTTAAAGAAAGCGTAATAGCTCACTGGTCGAGTCGGCCTGCGCGGAAGATGTAACGGGGCTAAACCATGCACCGAAGCTGCGGCAGCGACGCTTATGCGTTGTTGGGTAGGGGAGCGTTCTGTAAGCCTGCGAAGGTGTGCTGTGAGGCATGCTGGAGGTATCAGAAGTGCGAATGCTGACATAAGTAACGATAAAGCGGGTGAAAAGCCCGCTCGCCGGAAGACCAAGGGTTCCTGTCCAACGTTAATCGGGGCAGGGTGAGTCGACCCCTAAGGCGAGGCCGAAAGGCGTAGTCGATGGGAAACAGGTTAATATTCCTGTACTTGGTGTTACTGCGAAGGGGGGACGGAGAAGGCTATGTTGGCCGGGCGACGGTTGTCCCGGTTTAAGCGTGTAGGCTGGTTTTCCAGGCAAATCCGGAAAATCAAGGCTGAGGCGTGATGACGAGGCACTACGGTGCTGAAGCAACAAATGCCCTGCTTCCAGGAAAAGCCTCTAAGCATCAGGTAACATCAAATCGTACCCCAAACCGACACAGGTGGTCAGGTAGAGAATACCAAGGCGCTTGAGAGAACTCGGGTGAAGGAACTAGGCAAAATGGTGCCGTAACTTCGGGAGAAGGCACGCTGATATGTAGGTGAGGTCCCTCGCGGATGGAGCTGAAATCAGTCGAAGATACCAGCTGGCTGCAACTGTTTATTAAAAACACAGCACTGTGCAAACACGAAAGTGGACGTATACGGTGTGACGCCTGCCCGGTGCCGGAAGGTTAATTGATGGGGTTAGCGCAAGCGAAGCTCTTGATCGAAGCCCCGGTAAACGGCGGCCGTAACTATAACGGTCCTAAGGTAGCGAAATTCCTTGTCGGGTAAGTTCCGACCTGCACGAATGGCGTAATGATGGCCAGGCTGTCTCCACCCGAGACTCAGTGAAATTGAACTCGCTGTGAAGATGCAGTGTACCCGCGGCAAGACGGAAAGACCCCGTGAACCTTTACTATAGCTTGACACTGAACATTGAGCCTTGATGTGTAGGATAGGTGGGAGGCTTTGAAGTGTGGACGCCAGTCTGCATGGAGCCGACCTTGAAATACCACCCTTTAATGTTTGATGTTCTAACGTTGACCCGTAATCCGGGTTGCGGACAGTGTCTGGTGGGTAGTTTGACTGGGGCGGTCTCCTCCTAAAGAGTAACGGAGGAGCACGAAGGTTGGCTAATCCTGGTCGGACATCAGGAGGTTAGTGCAATGGCATAAGCCAGCTTGACTGCGAGCGTGACGGCGCGAGCAGGTGCGAAAGCAGGTCATAGTGATCCGGTGGTTCTGAATGGAAGGGCCATCGCTCAACGGATAAAAGGTACTCCGGGGATAACAGGCTGATACCGCCCAAGAGTTCATATCGACGGCGGTGTTTGGCACCTCGATGTCGGCTCATCACATCCTGGGGCTGAAGTAGGTCCCAAGGGTATGGCTGTTCGCCATTTAAAGTGGTACGCGAGCTGGGTTTAGAACGTCGTGAGACAGTTCGGTCCCTATCTGCCGTGGGCGCTGGAGAACTGAGGGGAGCTGCTCCTAGTACGAGAGGACCGGAGTGGACGCATCACTGGTGTTCGGGTTGTCATGCCAATGGCACTGCCCGGTAGCTAAATGCGGAAGAGATAAGTGCTGAAAGCATCTAAGCACGAAACTTGCCCCGAGATGAGTTCTCCCTGACTCCTTGAGAGTCCTGAAGGAACGTTGAAGACGACGACGTTGATAGGCCGGGTGTGTAAGCGCAGCGATGCGTTGAGCTAACCGGTACTAATGAACCGTGAGGCTTAACCTTACAACGCCGAAGGTGTTTTGGCGGATTGAGAGAAGATTTTCAGCCTGATACAGATTAAATCAGAACGCAGAAGCGGTCTGATAAAACAGAATTTGCCTGGCGGCAGTAGCGCGGTGGTCCCACCTGACCCCATGCCGAACTCAGAAGTGAAACGCCGTAGCGCCGATGGTAGTGTGGGGTCTCCTCATGCGAGAGTAGGGAACTGCCAGGCATCAAATAAAACGAAAGGCTCAGTCGGAAGACTGGGCCTTTCGTTTTATCTGTTGTTTGTCGGTGAACGCTCTCCTGAGTAGGACAAATCCGCCGGGAGCGGATTTGAACGTTGCGAAGCAACGGCCCGGAGGGTGGCGGGCAGGACGCCCGCCATAAACTGCCAGGCATCAAATTAAGCAGAAGGCCATCCTGACGGATGGCCTTTTTGCATTGGCGCAGAAAAAAATGCCGGATGCGACGCTGGCGCGTCTTATCCAGCCTACTCTTGCTTATCCGTTCTGCTTTTGCATCCACTCCACCACAAAATCAGCCAGCCCCTCAACATCATTAATATCCAGTAATGCGACATCAAGATTAAGCGGCACATCACTGGCTACAGCAATAACATGCCTGTCTATCACTAATTCTTCAGGTCGATGTCCGGCTCCATCGCGAAACAGCACAATCTTTGCGATCTCTTCATGCTTAAACCCTTCGACCAGAATCAAATCCAGCTTTGAGGTATCCATTCGACTTGCGAGAAACTGTAGATCCAGCTCTTCTTCGTCTGGTGTTTCCGTCATCAAGGCCCATCGTTGCTGGCTGGCAACGATGGTTTGTGCCGCGCCAGCCTTGCGCAGCTCATAGCTATCTTTGCCTGGCTTATCAACATCCATATCATGGTGCGTATGCTTAATCAGCCCTGGACGGATCCCTCTGGCGCATAATGCCGGGATCAGTTTTTTCAAAAGCGTAGTTTTTCCGGTACCACTCCACGCGGCAAAGGCGAGTAACGGTATCATCGTTTTTCCTGCCATCGGGCAAGCTCCTCTGGCGTATTCACGTTAACAAATGCATCTTTATGATCGCTGAAATCAACCGCATGACCGCCAGCCAGACGCATAAATACCATTACCCGGCGTTCTCCTGCTTGCAGATATTCCAGTAATAAAGGCTCAATAGCGCGGTTTACCAGAGCAATAGTCGGGTGATCGCGTTCACCGTCATGGACCCACACGACAGGCGCATCTTTGCGCTGATGATTAAGCCTGGCTGCTAAATCAGGGGGAATGTAAGGCGTATCGCACGGGCAAAACAAAAACCACTCACCAGCTTCCTGCTGCATTACTGAAAGCATTCCTGCCAGAGGGCCTGGGTAATCCGCCAGTGAATCTTCAATCACTTTCAGACCGCTTGCCTGATAGATTTCCTGATGACGATTAGCATTAACCACGACGTGAGAGAGCTGCGTCATAAGCGCGTCAGCGACATGTTGCCATAATGGTTTGCCGTTTAATTCAAGCAATCCTTTATCTACGCCGCCCATTCGTCTGGCTTTACCGCCTGCCAGCACAACGCCTGTTATCGTCGTCATCAGATTCACCGATATCGCCTCTTTTATTGTGGGATTGACCCTGCTAACGTGTCTGTCTCAAGAGTAAGGAGCATCACTATGAAATGTAAACGTCTGAATGAAGTTATTGAACTCCTCCAGCCAGCCTGGCAAAAAGAGCCAGACCTTAACCTGCTGCAATTTTTGCAGAAACTGGCGAAAGAGTCAGGTTTTGACGGCGAACTGGCGGATTTGACGGATGACATTCTGATCTATCACCTGAAAATGCGTGATTCCGCGAAAGATGCGGTGATCCCGGGTTTGCAGAAAGATTATGAAGAAGACTTCAAAACGGCGCTGTTACGCGCTCGCGGCGTAATTAAAGAGTAAAAGCTTGTAAGCGGCGCCACCAAAATCATCGTGAAATGATATCCTTCGTCATTCGTAATGTTTTCCGGATGATGGGATGAATAACAGCGCTTTTACTTTCCAGACACTACACCCGGATACCATCATGGACGCTCTGTTTGAGCATGGGATCCGGGTGGATTCCGGTCTTACCCCGCTTAACAGCTATGAAAACCGTGTCTATCAATTTCAGGACGAAGATCGTCGACGTTTTGTCGTCAAATTTTATCGCCCTGAACGTTGGACAGCCGATCAAATCCTCGAAGAACATCAATTTGCGTTGCAGCTGGTAAATGATGAAGTTCCGGTCGCAGCACCTGTGGCCTTTAACGGTCAGACTTTATTGAATCATCAGGGATTTTATTTCGCTGTTTTTCCAAGCGTCGGTGGTCGCCAGTTCGAAGCTGATAATATCGATCAGATGGAAGCGGTTGGGCGTTATTTAGGGCGTATGCACCAGACGGGGCGCAAACAGCTTTTTATCCATCGCCCGACCATCGGTTTGAACGAATATCTCATTGAGCCACGCAAGCTGTTTGAGGACGCTACACTGATACCTTCCGGGTTGAAAGCGGCATTCCTGAAAGCGACAGATGAGCTGATTGCCGCCGTTACAGCACACTGGCGGGAAGATTTCACCGTTCTGCGGCTACATGGAGACTGCCACGCCGGGAATATTCTCTGGCGCGATGGTCCAATGTTTGTTGATCTGGATGATGCACGTAATGGTCCAGCCGTTCAGGATTTGTGGATGTTGCTCAATGGCGATAAAGCCGAGCAGCGGATGCAACTGGAAACTATTATTGAAGCTTATGAAGAATTTAGCGAGTTCGACACCGCTGAAATCGGACTGATTGAACCTTTACGCGCCATGCGTTTGGTTTATTATCTTGCCTGGCTAATGCGGCGTTGGGCTGATCCCGCGTTCCCGAAAAATTTCCCGTGGTTAACCGGGGAAGATTACTGGCTGCGACAGACGGCGACTTTTATAGAACAGGCAAAAGTTCTACAAGAACCCCCTTTGCAATTAACACCTATGTATTAATCGGAGAGAGTAGATCATGAAAAAGATTTGGCTGGCGCTGGCTGGTTTAGTTTTAGCGTTTAGCGCATCGGCGGCGCAGTATGAAGATGGTAAACAGTACACTACCCTGGAAAAACCGGTAGCTGGCGCGCCGCAAGTGCTGGAGTTTTTCTCTTTCTTCTGCCCGCACTGCTATCAGTTTGAAGAAGTTCTGCATATTTCTGATAATGTGAAGAAAAAACTGCCGGAAGGCGTGAAGATGACTAAATACCACGTCAACTTCATGGGTGGTGACCTGGGCAAAGATCTGACTCAGGCATGGGCTGTGGCGATGGCGCTGGGCGTGGAAGACAAAGTGACTGTTCCGCTGTTTGAAGGCGTACAGAAAACCCAGACCATTCGTTCTGCTTCTGATATCCGCGATGTATTTATCAACGCAGGTATTAAAGGTGAAGAGTACGACGCGGCGTGGAACAGCTTCGTGGTGAAATCTCTGGTCGCTCAGCAGGAAAAAGCTGCAGCTGACGTGCAATTGCGTGGCGTTCCGGCGATGTTTGTTAACGGTAAATATCAGCTGAATCCGCAGGGTATGGATACCAGCAATATGGATGTTTTTGTTCAGCAGTATGCTGATACAGTGAAATATCTGTCCGAGAAAAAATAATTCAATGTAAATTACATAAAGCCCGTGAATATTCACGGGCTTTTTTTATTATTTAATAAATATAAATACATTCTGATAATGCATCCTGCCGCTGGACATTATTTCAGCATAAGTGGATATTCAAAGTTTTGCTGTTTTATCAGGGAATATTTATATGATACGTAAGTCAGCTACAGGTGTTATTGTTGCGTTAGCCGTAATCTGGGGTGGTGGCACATGGTACACAGGTACGCAAATTCAGCCTGGTGTCGAAAAATTTATTAAAGATTTTAACGATGCTAAAAAGAAAGGTGAACATGCCTACGATATGACGTTAAGTTATCAAAATTTTGACAAAGGCTTTTTTAATTCCCGTTTTCAAATGCAAATGACATTCGATAACGGTGCACCCGATCTCAATATCAAGCCAGGCCAGAAAGTTGTATTTGATGTGGATGTTGAGCACGGTCCGTTGCCCATCACAATGTTAATGCATGGTAATGTCATCCCAGCACTGGCAGCGGCAAAAGTGAACTTAGTGAATAATGAACTGACACAACCGCTATTTATCGCCGCGAAAAATAAATCGCCCGTGGAAGCGACATTGCGATTCGCGTTTGGTGGCTCATTCTCTACGACATTAGATGTTGCCCCTGCAGAGTATGGAAAGTTTTCTTTTGGTGAGGGCCAGTTTACTTTTAATGGTGATGGTAGTTCATTGTCTAACCTGGATATTGAAGGCAAAGTCGAAGATATTGTTCTGCAATTATCACCAATGAACAAAGTAACGGCAAAAAGTTTTACCATTGATTCTCTGGCGCGATTAGAAGAAAAGAAATTTCCGGTTGGTGAAAGCGAGTCGAAATTTAATCAGATTAACATTATCAATCACGGGGAAGACGTTGCCCAAATCGATGCTTTCGTTGCAAAAACCAGGCTGGATCGCGTTAAAGACAAAGATTATATCAATGTCAATCTCACCTACGAACTTGATAAGTTAACAAAAGGGAATCAGCAACTCGGTAGTGGTGAGTGGTCATTGATTGCTGAATCTATTGATCCCTCAGCAGTGCGCCAATTTATCATCCAGTATAACATTGCGATGCAGAAGCAGCTTGCTGCACACCCTGAGTTAGCAAACGATGAAGTTGCTCTGCAAGAAGTGAATGCTGCATTGTTCAAAGAGTATTTACCGTTATTACAAAAAAGTGAGCCGACCATTAAACAACCGGTAAGATGGAAGAACGCACTCGGCGAACTAAATGCCAATCTGGATATCAGTATTGCCGACCCAGCCAAATCTTCATCATCCACAAACAAAGATATCAAATCGCTCAATTTTGATGTGAAGTTACCGCTTAATGTCGTCACAGAAACCGCAAAACAGCTTAATTTATCTGAAGGAATGGATGCGGAAAAAGCGCAAAAGCAGGCTGATAAACAAATCAGCGGGATGATGACATTAGGTCAGATGTTTCAGTTAATCACGATTGACAACAATACCGCCTCGCTGCAGCTGCGTTATACACCGGGTAAAGTTGTTTTTAACGGACAGGAGATGAGCGAAGAAGAATTTATGTCTCGTGCCGGACGTTTTGTTCATTAAAATACTCACTCGCCTCTGCTCATTCAGAGGCGAGTAAAACTTACTTATTCTGACGCTGTGATGACATGAGAGACGTCAGAAGCCGGTCTTTTTCCTGCCACAATGAGTTCAGCCATTGCTGAAAATGGCGCTTAAAGCTTTTGTCATTGATGTAGTCGCCATGTAACTCATCGGCAATAGGCTGTAAATCCACATGTACGACAATCCGCGTCAGTTTACCGCTTAACATATCGAAGAACGGCTGACGGTTATTGTCCGGATAACACAGCGTAACATTAAGCAGTTTATCGAATTGTTTACCCAGTACATTTAGCGCCATCGCAATGCCTGCCGCCTTTGGTGGCAACAAGTTTTGAAAAGTGGAGTGGGTTTGCTGATGTTTTTCTTGCGTGAAACGGGAGCCTTCAACGAAATTGACAATGGTGGTGGGATGCAGGCGAAACTTTTCACAAGAACGCCGAGTGGTTTCAACATCTTTACCACGTCGCTCCGGATGACGTAATAAATAAGCGCGGGAATAACGCTTCATAAACGGCATATCCAGCGACCAGCACGCCAGGCCAAGAAATGGCACCCAGGCCAGCTGTTGCTTGAGGAAATATTTATTCATCGGAATGTGCTTACGAAACAGCACGCACAGTACGACAATATCTGCCCAACTACGGTGGTTACAAATAAGCAGATACCAGTTCTTCTTACTTAACCCTTCCAGCCCGTGAACTTCCCATTGAAGGTGTGGGTTCAGATGCAGTAATACCGCCAGACCTTCACACCAGCAATACATCATAAAATCACAAAAACGCGAAACCTTTCGCCAAATGACTGGCACAGGTAGCAATAGTTTTACAATCCCGGCAATGATGATCGGGACGGAACAAAAAATAGTGACCAAAATGGTCAATACGATACTCAGCAAAAGGGTTATCGCAGCGAGTATTCTCGTCATAATGAATTTATTCAAAAGGTTAGCCATAGACAGTGCGCTAAAGAAGCGCAAGGCGCAGATTTTAGCAGAAAACGACCCAAATAACGGATGATCCTTAAGGAGAAAAATAATTCATATCTATCCACATTAGAAAAAATCCCATTATCTCAATTATTAGGGATGGATTTATTTTTAACTGCATGAAAAACAAAGACAAACATCATGCTGTAAAAAGCATGATAATAAATTAAAAGCGATGTAAATAATTTATGCACAAAGTTATCCACATGACGATTTGCGAGCGATCCAGAAGATCTACAAAAGATTTTCACGAAAAGCGGTGAAAAACTCATGTTTTCATCCTGTCTGTGGCATCCTTTACCCATAATCTGATAAACAGGCACGGACATTATGGTTCAGATCCCCCAAAATCCACTTATCCTTGTAGATGGTTCATCTTATCTTTATCGCGCATATCACGCGTTTCCCCCGCTGACTAACAGCGCAGGCGAGCCGACCGGTGCGATGTATGGTGTCCTCAACATGCTGCGCAGTCTGATCATGCAATATAAACCGACGCATGCAGCGGTGGTCTTTGACGCCAAGGGAAAAACCTTTCGTGATGAACTGTTTGAACATTACAAATCACATCGCCCGCCAATGCCGGACGATCTGCGTGCACAAATCGAACCCTTGCACGCGATGGTTAAAGCGATGGGACTGCCGCTGCTGGCGGTTTCTGGCGTAGAAGCGGACGACGTTATCGGTACTCTGGCGCGCGAAGCCGAAAAAGCCGGGCGTCCGGTGCTGATCAGCACTGGCGATAAAGATATGGCGCAGCTGGTGACGCCAAATATTACGCTTATCAATACCATGACGAATACCATCCTCGGACCGGAAGAGGTGGTGAATAAGTACGGCGTGCCGCCAGAACTGATCATCGATTTCCTGGCGCTGATGGGTGACTCCTCTGATAACATTCCTGGCGTACCGGGCGTCGGTGAAAAAACCGCGCAGGCATTGCTGCAAGGTCTTGGCGGACTGGATACGCTGTATGCCGAGCCAGAAAAAATTGCTGGGTTGAGCTTCCGTGGCGCGAAAACAATGGCAGCGAAGCTCGAGCAAAACAAAGAAGTTGCTTATCTCTCATACCAGCTGGCGACGATTAAAACCGACGTTGAACTGGAGCTGACCTGTGAACAACTGGAAGTGCAGCAACCGGCAGCGGAAGAGTTGTTGGGGCTGTTCAAAAAGTATGAGTTCAAACGCTGGACTGCTGATGTCGAAGCGGGCAAATGGTTACAGGCCAAAGGGGCAAAACCAGCCGCGAAGCCACAGGAAACCAGTGTTGCAGACGAAGCACCAGAAGTGACGGCAACGGTGATTTCTTATGACAACTACGTCACCATCCTTGATGAAGAAACACTGAAAGCGTGGATTGCGAAGCTGGAAAAAGCGCCGGTATTTGCATTTGATACCGAAACCGACAGCCTTGATAACATCTCTGCTAACCTGGTCGGGCTTTCTTTTGCTATCGAGCCAGGCGTAGCGGCATATATTCCGGTTGCTCATGATTATCTTGATGCGCCCGATCAAATCTCTCGCGAGCGTGCACTCGAGTTGCTAAAACCGCTGCTGGAAGATGAAAAGGCGCTGAAGGTCGGGCAAAACCTGAAATACGATCGCGGTATTCTGGCGAACTACGGCATTGAACTGCGTGGGATTGCGTTTGATACCATGCTGGAGTCCTACATTCTCAATAGCGTTGCCGGGCGTCACGATATGGACAGCCTCGCGGAACGTTGGTTGAAGCACAAAACCATCACTTTTGAAGAGATTGCTGGTAAAGGCAAAAATCAACTGACCTTTAACCAGATTGCCCTCGAAGAAGCCGGACGTTACGCCGCCGAAGATGCAGATGTCACCTTGCAGTTGCATCTGAAAATGTGGCCGGATCTGCAAAAACACAAAGGGCCGTTGAACGTCTTCGAGAATATCGAAATGCCGCTGGTGCCGGTGCTTTCACGCATTGAACGTAACGGTGTGAAGATCGATCCGAAAGTGCTGCACAATCATTCTGAAGAGCTCACCCTTCGTCTGGCTGAGCTGGAAAAGAAAGCGCATGAAATTGCAGGTGAGGAATTTAACCTTTCTTCCACCAAGCAGTTACAAACCATTCTCTTTGAAAAACAGGGCATTAAACCGCTGAAGAAAACGCCGGGTGGCGCGCCGTCAACGTCGGAAGAGGTACTGGAAGAACTGGCGCTGGACTATCCGTTGCCAAAAGTGATTCTGGAGTATCGTGGTCTGGCGAAGCTGAAATCGACCTACACCGACAAGCTGCCGCTGATGATCAACCCGAAAACCGGGCGTGTGCATACCTCTTATCACCAGGCAGTAACTGCAACGGGACGTTTATCGTCAACCGATCCTAACCTGCAAAACATTCCGGTGCGTAACGAAGAAGGTCGTCGTATCCGCCAGGCGTTTATTGCGCCAGAGGATTATGTGATTGTCTCAGCGGACTACTCGCAGATTGAACTGCGCATTATGGCGCATCTTTCGCGTGACAAAGGCTTGCTGACCGCATTCGCGGAAGGAAAAGATATCCACCGGGCAACGGCGGCAGAAGTGTTTGGTTTGCCACTGGAAACCGTCACCAGCGAGCAACGCCGTAGCGCGAAAGCGATCAACTTTGGTCTGATTTATGGCATGAGTGCTTTCGGTCTGGCGCGGCAATTGAACATTCCACGTAAAGAAGCGCAGAAGTACATGGACCTTTACTTCGAACGCTACCCTGGCGTGCTGGAGTATATGGAACGCACCCGTGCTCAGGCGAAAGAGCAGGGCTACGTTGAAACGCTGGACGGACGCCGTCTGTATCTGCCGGATATCAAATCCAGCAATGGTGCTCGTCGTGCAGCGGCTGAACGTGCAGCCATTAACGCGCCAATGCAGGGAACCGCCGCCGACATTATCAAACGGGCGATGATTGCCGTTGATGCGTGGTTACAGGCTGAGCAACCGCGTGTACGTATGATCATGCAGGTACACGATGAACTGGTATTTGAAGTTCATAAAGATGATGTTGATGCCGTCGCGAAGCAGATTCATCAACTGATGGAAAACTGTACCCGTCTGGATGTGCCGTTGCTGGTGGAAGTGGGGAGTGGCGAAAACTGGGATCAGGCGCACTAAGATTCGCCTGAACATGCCTTTTTTCGTAAGTAAGCAACATAAGCTGTCACGTTTTGTGATGGCTATTAGAAATTCCTATGCAACAACTGAAAAAAAATTACAAAAAGTGCTTTCTGAACTGAACAAAAAAGAGTAAAGTTAGTCGCGTAGGGTACAGAGGTAAGATGTTCTATCTTTCAGACCTTTTACTTCACGTAATCGGATTTGGCTGAATATTTTAGCCGCCCCAGTCAGTAATGACTGGGGCGTTTTTTATTGGGCGAAAGAAAAGATCCGTAATGCCTGATGCGCTATGTTTATCAGGCCAACGGTAGAATTGTAATCTATTGAATTTACGGGCCGGATACGCCACATCCGGCACAAGCATTAAGGCAAGAAAATTATTCGCCGTCCTGCGTTTCTTCTACAGGCTGCATCTCGCTAAACCAGGTATCCAGTTTCTGCCGCAGCTTGTCCACGCCTTGTTTCTTCAACGAAGAAAACGTTTCAACCTGCACATCACCGTTAAACGCCAGTACAGCTTCACGCACCATATTCAATTGCGCTTTACGTGCGCCGCTTGCCAGTTTGTCCGCTTTGGTCAGCAGCACCAGAACGGCGATATTGCTGTCTACCGCCCACTCAATCATCTGCTGATCCAAATCTTTCAGCGGATGGCGAATATCCATTAGCACCACCAGACCTTGCAGGCTCTGACGTTTTTCGAGGTATTCGCCGAGCGCACGCTGCCATTTGCGCTTCATCTCTTCCGGGACTTCCGCATAACCGTACCCAGGCAAGTCAACCAGACGCTTGCCGTCAGCCACTTCAAACAGGTTGATAAGCTGGGTGCGCCCTGGGGTTTTTGAGGTACGAGCCAGGCTTTTCTGGTTAGTCAGCGTGTTCAGCGCGCTGGATTTACCTGCGTTGGAACGGCCTGCAAAAGCCACTTCAATTCCGGTATCGGAAGGTAGGTGGCGAATATCAGGCGCACTCATCACAAAATGCGTCTGTTGATAATTCAAATTAGTCAAAGCGGTCGTCTCCGTCAGTCAAAGCTTTGTGGCGATTATACCTGAACCATAATAAAAGGCGGATTTTTCGGCGTGAGCGTTGTAAGTAAAAGCCATACGCTTTGTGAGACATTGCCGATAGTCTTTATGCGAAATAGCAGAGAAAATTCTGCGATGCATGTCAAATAAGCTATATAAATCAGTGAATTGCTTTTATATAAAACTCTGAAAATGTGCAAATACTGATGGCGGTTGATTGTTTGTTTAAAGCAAAGGCGTAAAGTAGCACCCATAGAGCGAGGACGCTAACAGGAACAATGACTCAGGATGAGGGTCAGGAGCGCCAGGAGGCGAAGACAGAGGATTGTCAGGAAGACAAACGTCCGGAGACGTAATTAAACGGAAATGGAATCAACACGGATTGTTCCGGCTAAAGGAAAAACAGGGTGTGTTGGCGGCCTGCAAGGATTGTAAGACCCGTTAAGGGTTATGAGTCAGGAAAAAAGGCGACAGAGTAATCTGTCGCCTTTTTTCTTTGCTTGCTTTCTGTTAGATTCCGCCGCAAATCTATACTGAATAAAACGGCTAAAAGACGAACCATTATGAAACCATCATCTTCAAACTCACGCAGCAAAGGTCATGCAAAAGCGCGTCGAAAAACACGCGAGGAGCTGGATCAGGAAGCTCGTGATCGCAAGCGTCAGAAAAAACGTCGTGGTCATGCGCCGGGCAGCCGCGCAGCGGGCGGAAACACCACGTCAGGCAGCAAAGGCCAGAACGCACCAAAAGATCCACGTATTGGCAGTAAAACCCCTATTCCATTGGGCGTGACTGAAAAAGTCACCAAACAGCACAAACCGAAGAGTGAGAAACCTATGCTTTCACCGCAGGCGGAGTTGGAATTACTGGAAACGGATGAGCGTCTGGATGCGCTGCTGGAACGTCTGGAAGCAGGCGAAACCCTGAGTGCCGAAGAGCAATCCTGGGTGGATGCTAAACTGGATCGTATTGATGAGTTGATGCAGAAACTCGGCCTCTCTTATGACGATGACGAAGAAGAGGAAGAAGACGAGAAGCAAGAAGACATGATGCGTCTGCTGCGGGGCAACTAACGGATTGCCGCCGTGGGCCTTCCCGTTCTGCTGATAACCCTTCCGGTTATATGTTATCTGGTGTGGTTATTCGTTAAACTACAGCGGTTGTCGCGGCGACAAAAGTGGCTGCGCAACCGGCTGATGACCCGAAACGGGCATCCGCCGGTACGCCGTAGCCGCCAGAGACGCCATCGGAAGGAGTGAGCATGTCTGTACAGCAAATCGACTGGGATCTGGCCCTGATCCAGAAATATAACTATTCCGGGCCACGATACACCTCGTACCCGACCGCGCTGGAGTTTTCAGAAGACTTCGGCGAACAGGCGTTTTTACAAGCCGTGGCGCGCTATCCTGAGCGTCCATTATCTCTCTACGTACATATCCCGTTCTGCCATAAGCTTTGTTACTTCTGCGGTTGCAATAAGATTGTTACTCGCCAGCAGCACAAGGCCGATCAGTATCTGGACGCGCTGGAGCAAGAAATCGTCCATCGTGCACCGCTGTTCGCCGGGCGTCACGTCAGCCAATTGCACTGGGGCGGCGGAACGCCGACGTATCTGAATAAAGCGCAAATCAGCCGCCTGATGAAGCTGCTGCGCGAAAACTTCCAGTTCAATGCCGATGCGGAGATTTCGATCGAAGTCGATCCGCGGGAAATCGAACTGGATGTACTCGATCATTTACGCGCCGAAGGCTTTAATCGCCTGAGCATGGGCGTGCAGGACTTCAACAAAGAAGTGCAACGTCTGGTTAACCGCGAGCAGGATGAAGAGTTCATCTTTGCACTGCTTAACCATGCGCGTGAGATTGGTTTTACCTCCACCAACATCGACCTGATTTACGGCCTGCCGAAACAGACGCCGGAGAGTTTCGCCTTTACCCTGAAACGTGTGGCGGAGCTGAACCCCGATCGTCTGAGTGTCTTTAACTACGCGCATCTGCCGACCATTTTTGCTGCTCAGCGCAAAATCAAAGATGCTGACCTGCCGAGTCCGCAGCAAAAACTCGATATCCTGCAGGAAACCATCGCCTTCCTGACGCAATCGGGCTATCAGTTTATCGGTATGGATCACTTTGCCCGTCCGGATGACGAGCTGGCGGTGGCCCAGCGTGAAGGCGTGCTGCATCGTAACTTCCAGGGCTACACCACTCAGGGCGATACCGATCTGCTGGGGATGGGCGTTTCCGCCATCAGCATGATTGGCGACTGCTACGCGCAGAACCAGAAAGAGTTGAAGCAGTACTATCAGCAAGTGGATGAACAAGGCAATGCGCTGTGGCGTGGTATTGCGCTAACGCGTGATGACTGTATTCGCCGCGATGTGATTAAGTCGCTCATCTGCAACTTCCGTCTGGATTACGCCCCTATTGAGAAACAGTGGGATTTGCACTTCGCTGATTACTTTGCGGAAGATCTCAAGCTGCTCGCCCCGTTAGCAAAAGATGGGCTGGTGGATGTGGATGAGAAGGGAATACAGGTGACGGCGAAAGGTCGCTTGCTGATCCGCAACATTTGCATGTGCTTTGATACCTATCTGCGCCAGAAAGCGCGGATGCAGCAGTTCTCTCGGGTGATTTAAATAGTGAATGGCGCTTCGTTTACAAAGTAGAAAACGAAAGCGCCATCAATGTGCTGAGAACAAGATTGCCTGATGCGCTGGGCAACAAAACCTGTTGAAATTATTGCTTTTGTAGGCCGGATAAGGCGTTTACGCCGCATCAGGCATCTGAGCATGATGCCTGATGCGGCGCTGGTCGCGTCTTATCAGGCCTACGACTTTCTCCGCATCCGGCATAAACAACGAGCTTCAGCTAAACAGCCCAATCATTGCGGCACACAGCACGGCAGCAACGGCAGTTTGCGGTGTGTGGCTGTCAACTGCGCCACTCGATACCAGATTAATTATTGATTCCAGCATAATGACTCTCCCCGTTTTCCGGGCAAGATCATACTGAACTTATCGGAACAGTAAAGCGTAAAATACCAGCAATTTGCGCTCAATAATCAATCTTTACACACAAGCTGTGAATCACTCCATCCCCAGCTCTTTTAACTTACGCGTCAGGGTGTTGCGGCCCCAGCCGAGTAGCCGCGCCGCTTCCTGTTTATGCCCCTGCGTATGTCGCAACGCGGTCGTCAGTAACGTCCGCTCCAGCTCTGGCTGCGCTTCGGAAAGCAGATTTTGATGACCGGAACGCAGCGCTCTGTCTGCCCACTGCGCAAGAAGCGTCGCCCAGCTGTCCGGTTGCATTTGCGAAGTACTCTCCGCAACCGTTGATTCAAACAGTTCGCCGGGCAAATCCTGAATCAACACTTCCTGCCCGGCGGCCATCACCGTTAGCCAGCGGCAGGTGTTTTCCAGCTGGCGCACGTTGCCTGGCCACGCCAGACGCGTCAGAGCAGCTTCGGTTTCCGGATGCAGTAACTTCGCTTCTACGCCCAGTTCGCGCGCGGCAACCTGTAAAAAATGGCGCGCCAGACGGGGAATATCTTCCCGACGTTCGCGCAGCGGCGGCAGATGAACGCGGATAACGTTCAGGCGGTGGAACAGATCCTCACGGAACTTACCTTCCTGCACTCGCTGTTCGAGATTCTGGTGAGTGGCAGCGATAATCCGCACATCCACTTTCACCGGCGCATAGCCGCCAACGCGGTAAAACTGACCGTCTGCCAGCACGCGCAGCAAACGCGTCTGCACATCCAGCGGCATATCACCAATTTCGTCGAGGAATAATGTACCGCCATCGGCCTGTTCAAAACGCCCCTGACGAATGGTATTCGCGCCAGTAAACGCGCCTTTCTCGTGGCCAAACAGTTCTGATTCGATCAAATCTTTTGGGATAGCTGCCATATTCAGCGCGATAAACGGCGCTTTGGCGCGCGGACTGTGGCGATGCAGGGCATGAGCGACCAGTTCTTTACCGGTGCCGGATTCGCCGTTAATCAGCACGCTAATAGAAGAACGCGAAAGCCGACCGATAATACGGAACACGTCCTGCATGGCTGGCGCTTCGCCGATGATATCGGTCGTTGGGCCGTTAAGCTGAACATTACGCGGCTGCTGCTGTTCCTGGTAATGACTGATAGCGCGCTCAACCAGCGCCACTGCTTCGTCGATATCAAACGGTTTGGGCAGATAATCAAACGCCCCTTGTTGATAGGCGCTGACGGCAGCATCCAGATCGGAATGTGCGGTCATAATGATGACCGGAAGCATTGGATGGCGCTGTTTAATCTGCTTGAGCAGCGCCAGCCCGTCCATTCCCGGCATACGGATATCTGAAAGCAGCACATCCGGCGTTTTGCTCGCCAGCGCCTCCAGCACTTCTGCGCCGTTCTCAAACGTCGTACAGGTTAAACCTGCCCCAGCGAGCGCACGTTCAAGCACCCAACGGATGGAACTATCGTCATCGACTACCCAGACTATCCCTCGTTGCATAAACGTCACCTTTATTTCCTGATAGGCAGGTAAACCGAGAACTCGGTATGCCCTGGCCAACTGGTAAATTCAATTTTGCCTGAATGCTGATCAATCAAATTACGAGCGATGGATAAGCCAAGCCCGGTGCCACCTTCGCGGCCGCTGACCATCGGGTAAAACAGCGTATCCTGCAAATGAGGCGGAATGCCCGGCCCGTTATCTTCCACATCAATCCGCGCCGCCAGCCGGTAGCGCTCGCCGTGTAAGGTCAGTTGAAACGCGGTGCGGGTACGCAGAATGATTTCACCGCCTTCCGGCCCCAGCGCCTGTAGCGCATTGCGCACAATATTCAGCAAGACCTGTTCAATTTGATCCGGGTCGTGCGCCAGTTCCGGTAGGCTGGGATCGTAATCACGAATCAACCGCACGTTGTCCGGCAGTTCCATCGACACCAGCGTTACCACGCGTTCAGCCACTTTGTGAATACTTTCGGTAACGCGCGTACCGGGCAGCTGCGGCCCCAACAGACGGTCGACCAGATTTCGCAGCCGGTCCGCCTGTTCGATAATCACTTTGGTATATTCGAGTAGTGATGGGTCAGGTAACGCTTTGCTGAGCAGCTGCGCCGCGCCACGTAAACCGCCAAGCGGATTTTTAATCTCATGTGCCAGGCCGCGCACTAAATCACGGGCAGCAACCTGCTGGGCGTGCTGTAGCTGTTCCTGACTTAAGCGGCGCTGGTTATCCATCGGAGCCATCTCCAGCAGGATCATGCCGTCCGGCATACGCTGGGCCGTCACAGAAAGGATATGCGAGCGCCCGTCGATGACCAGCGTCACTTCGTTATCGGTAAAACCTTGCCCCGCCTCCAGACTTTCTTGCATCAGCTCGATATTTAATGAGAAGTAGCTCAACAGTTCCGGTAACGGTGTACCAAACAATTTGCGGGAGCTTTGGGCGAGCAGTTGTTGCGCGGCAGGGTTGGCGTAATGGATCGCCAGGTTGTCATCGATTAACAAAATACTGTTAATCAGCGAGTTGAGGATCTGCCCAGCATCGGGCTGCGTGCCTGTTGCCATAAAGCAGTCTCCTGAACAGGTTGCACCATTTTAGTGCATTATAGCTTTTTACGGATAAAAAGCGCGAAGCATCAGAGAATTGACGGAGAAAAAAGCCCATGCAGAGATGGGCTACAGATAGCTGACAAACTTCACGTTGGAGAGCGACTCACCTGCTCCGGCCTACCACATCATCACCGTGTAGGCCGGATAAGACGCATTTGCGTCGCATCCGGCGTGATGTGCTTGCCACCGATCCCAGGCCTGCCAGAGACAGGCGAAAAGTTTCCACGGCAACTAAAACACTTAGACGCTGTAGTACAGCTCAAACTCTACCGGATGCGGAGTCATACGCACGCGGTCATCTTCTTCGCGACGCAGAGCGATGTACGCATCAATTGCTTCGTCAGTGAACACGCCACCGGCTTTCAGGAACTCGCGGTCCAGATCCAGTTCGTTCAGTGCTTCTTCCAGAGAGCCTGCAACCTGTGGGATCTCTTTCGCTTCTTCTGGCGGCAGGTCATACAGGTTTTTGTCCATGGCTTCGCCCGGATGGATCTTGTTCTTGATACCATCAAGACCGGCCATCAGCAGGGCAGCAAAGCACAGGTACGGGTTAGCTGCCGGATCCGGGAAACGTACTTCGATACGACGTGCTTTCGGAGAAGAAACCACCGGAATACGGATAGACGCAGAACGGTTACGCGCAGAGTAAGCCAGCATTACCGGTGCTTCATAGCCCGGGACCAGACGCTTATAAGAGTTGGTGGTCGGGTTTGCCAGGGCGTTAATCGCTTTAGCGTGTTTGATTACGCCGCCAATGTAGTACAGCGCCTGCTCAGACAGACCTGCGTATTTGTCGCCTGCGAACAGGTTAACGCCGTTTTTAGACAGAGACATGTGGCAGTGCATACCGGAGCCGTTATCACCGAACATCGGTTTTGGCATAAAGGTCGCGGTTTTACCGAAGCGGTGCGCTACGTTGTGCACAACATATTTGTAGATCTGAATTTCGTCAGCTTTTTTGGTCATGGTATTGAAGCGGGTAGCCACTTCGTTCTGACCAGCAGTCGCTACTTCGTGGTGATGGGCTTCAACCACCAGACCCATCTGTTCCATCACCAGACACATTTCAGAACGAATATCCTGAGCCGAGTCTACCGGTGGAACCGGGAAGTAACCGCCTTTCACTGCCGGACGGTGACCTTTGTTACCACCTTCGTATTGGGTGGAGGAGTTCCATGCGCCTTCGATATCGTCGATAGCAACGTGGGAACCGGAGATAGATGATCCGAAACGGATGTCATCGAACAGGAAGAATTCAGGTTCTGGCCCGAACAGTACGGTGTCGGCAATGCCAGTGGAACGCAGGTAATCTTCGGCGCGCTTCGCAATGGAGCGCGGGTCACGGTCATAGCCTTGCAGGGTGCCAGGTTCAAGGATGTCGCAACGGATAATCAGGGTGGAGTCGGCGAAGAACGGGTCAATCACTGCGGTGGATGCGTCTGGCATCAGCACCATGTCGGACTCGTTAATGCCTTTCCAGCCGCCAATCGAGGAGCCGTCAAACATTTTGCCTTCTTCGAAGAATTCAGCATTCACCTGATGAGCAGGGATAGTGACGTGCTGTTCTTTACCTTTAGTATCGGTGAAGCGCAAATCAACAAACTTCACTTCGTGCTCGTTCAGCATCGTCAGTACGTGTTCAGCGGACATACTTTAACTCTCCTGGATTGGTCATGGTCGTCGTGGTAACGAAATCTGCAATTATTTTGGCCGTGTCGCCGTAAAAAAGATAAAGCGAAATCTGTGCCAACTTTTAAATTGCCCCTAAAAGGCGTTATCATGCGCACCATCGTGCAAAAGGGCTGCACCACGATGTGAATGTTGCACCAATATAGTGCTTCAATGGAAACATTAAGCACCATGTTGGTGCAATGACCTTTGGATAACCCTTTTTATGCTCCGTGAAAGCGATCACAAAGGGACTCTGCAATACTTGTTTGCGGAGGATGTTTGTGATCCTGTTTTGTAGTGCGATTAATCCGTGTACAATAACGCGCTATTTCTAATGCCTGAGGCAAAGTTGTGATCGAAAAATTGCGTAATATCGCCATCATCGCGCACGTAGACCATGGTAAAACCACCCTGGTAGACAAGCTGCTCCAACAATCCGGTACGTTCGACTCTCGTGCCGAAACCCAAGAGCGCGTGATGGACTCCAACGATTTGGAGAAAGAGCGTGGGATTACCATCCTCGCGAAAAACACCGCTATCAAATGGAATGATTACCGTATCAACATCGTTGATACCCCGGGGCACGCCGACTTCGGTGGTGAAGTTGAACGTGTAATGTCCATGGTAGACTCAGTGCTGCTGGTGGTTGACGCATTTGACGGCCCGATGCCGCAAACGCGCTTCGTAACCAAAAAAGCGTTTGCTTACGGCCTGAAGCCGATTGTTGTTATCAACAAAGTTGACCGCCCTGGCGCGCGTCCTGATTGGGTTGTGGATCAGGTATTCGATCTGTTCGTTAACCTCGACGCGACCGACGAGCAGCTGGACTTCCCGATCGTTTACGCTTCTGCGCTGAACGGTATCGCGGGTCTGGACCACGAAGATATGGCGGAAGACATGACCCCGCTGTACCAGGCGATTGTTGACCACGTTCCTGCGCCGGACGTTGACCTTGACGGTCCGTTCCAGATGCAGATTTCTCAGCTCGATTACAACAGCTATGTTGGCGTTATCGGCATTGGCCGCATCAAGCGCGGTAAAGTGAAGCCGAACCAGCAGGTCACTATCATCGATAGCGAAGGCAAAACCCGCAACGCGAAAGTCGGTAAAGTGCTGGGCCACCTCGGTCTGGAACGTATCGAAACCGATCTGGCGGAAGCTGGCGATATCGTTGCGATCACGGGCCTTGGCGAACTGAACATTTCTGACACCGTTTGCGACACGCAAAACGTTGAAGCGCTGCCGGCACTCTCCGTTGATGAGCCGACCGTTTCTATGTTCTTCTGCGTTAACACCTCGCCGTTCTGCGGTAAAGAAGGTAAGTTCGTAACGTCTCGTCAGATCCTGGATCGTCTGAACAAAGAACTGGTACACAACGTTGCGCTGCGCGTAGAAGAAACCGAAGACGCCGATGCGTTCCGCGTTTCTGGTCGTGGCGAACTGCACCTGTCTGTTCTGATCGAAAACATGCGTCGTGAAGGTTTCGAACTGGCGGTATCCCGTCCGAAAGTTATCTTCCGTGAAATCGACGGTCGTAAACAAGAGCCGTATGAAAACGTGACTCTGGACGTTGAAGAACAGCATCAGGGTTCTGTAATGCAGGCGCTGGGCGAACGTAAAGGCGACCTGAAAAACATGAATCCAGACGGTAAAGGCCGCGTACGTCTCGACTACGTGATCCCAAGCCGTGGTCTGATTGGCTTCCGTTCTGAGTTCATGACCATGACTTCCGGTACTGGTCTGCTGTACTCCACCTTCAGCCACTACGACGACGTACGTCCGGGTGAAGTGGGTCAGCGTCAGAACGGCGTACTGATCTCTAACGGTCAGGGTAAAGCGGTCGCGTTCGCGCTGTTCGGTCTGCAGGATCGCGGTAAGCTGTTCCTCGGTCACGGTGCAGAAGTTTACGAAGGTCAGATTATCGGTATTCATAGCCGCTCTAACGACCTGACTGTAAACTGCCTGACCGGTAAGAAACTGACCAACATGCGTGCTTCCGGTACTGACGAAGCCGTTGTTCTGGTTCCGCCTATCCGCATGACTCTGGAACAAGCTCTGGAGTTCATCGATGATGACGAACTGGTAGAAGTGACTCCGACCTCTATCCGTATTCGTAAACGTCACCTGACGGAAAACGATCGTCGCCGCGCCAACCGCGCACCGAAAGACGATTAATTTCGTTTTTTAGTCATAAAAAACCTGCCAGCGATGGCAGGTTTTTTTTTGCCTGTCGTGAGCGCACACCAATGCGAGTATCTCCCTTATAAGTCTGTGGTTACGTCAATAGAGAGCTTTGTCACAATTATCTGCAAAGTCATACGCCGTTAATTGCTTTCTTTTTTGGCGTAAGCGTAAGATGCTTCATCTGGTTTAAACCAAAAGGATTAAACAATGGCGGAGAATCAATCCACCGTAGAAAATGCAAAAGAGAAACTGGATCGGTGGTTGAAAGATGGCATCACCACGCCGGGTGGAAAACTCCCTTCAGAAAGAGAGCTGGGAGAACTGCTGGGCATTAAACGTATGACGCTGCGCCAGGCGTTGTTGAACCTCGAGGCAGAATCCAAAATCTTCCGTAAGGATCGTAAGGGGTGGTTCGTGACCCAGCCGCGATTTAATTACAGTCCGGAGCTGTCGGCGAGCTTTCAGCGGGCCGCAATTGAGCAAGGGCGAGAGCCTTCCTGGGGGTTTACCGAGAAAAACCGTACCAGCGATATTCCCGAGACGCTCGCGCCACTGATTGCAGTGACGCCATCAACTGAACTCTATCGCATCACCGGCTGGGGGGCGCTGGAAGGACATAAAGTTTTCTATCACGAAACATATATTAATCCTGAAGTTGCTCCGGGCTTTATTGAACAACTTGAAAACCACTCATTTTCTGCAGTCTGGGAAAAGTGCTACCAAAAAGAGACGGTAGTAAAAAAATTGATTTTCAAACCCGTCAGAATGCCGGGCGATATCAGCAAGTATCTTGGCGGTTCTGCGGGTATGCCAGCGATCTTAATTGAAAAGCATCGCGCCGACCAGCAAGGCAATATTGTCCAAATAGATATTGAATATTGGCGATTTGAGGCCGTAGACCTCATCATTAATCTGTAGGTGTTTTATGGTGACAATAAATAACGCAAGAAAGATTCTACAACGTGTCGACACTCTTCCTCTTTATTTACATGCTTATGCCTTTCATTTAAATATGCGGCTGGAAAGAGTGTTGCCTGCTGATTTACTTGATATCGCAAGTGAAAATAATCTACGTGGCGTCAAAATCCATGTTCTCGATGGCGAGCGTTTTTCTCTTGGTAATATGGACGATAAAGAACTCTCTGCCTTTGGGGATAAAGCCCGCCGTCTGAACCTTGATATTCATATTGAAACCAGCGCCTCAGATAAGGCATCTATTGACGAAGCCGTCGCCATCGCGTTGAAAACTGGGGCATCGTCCGTACGTTTTTATCCACGTTATGAAGGTAATTTGCGCGACGTATTATCGATTATCGCTAACGACATTGCCTATGTACGGGAAACGTATCAGGACAGCGGCCTGACTTTTACGATCGAGCAGCATGAAGATTTAAAAAGTCATGAGCTGGTGTCGCTGGTCAAAGAAAGTGAGATGGAATCTCTTTCCTTACTGTTTGATTTTGCGAACATGATCAATGCAAATGAGCATCCCATCGACGCTTTAAAAACGATGGCACCGCATATTACCCAGGTCCATATCAAAGATGCCTTGATCGTTAAAGAACCGGGTGGCCTGGGTCATAAAGCCTGTATTTCAGGTCAGGGTGATATGCCGTTCAAAGCGTTATTAACGCACCTTATCTGCCTGGGTGATGATGAGCCGCAGGTGACGGCATATGGCCTGGAAGAAGAGGTTGATTACTATGCGCCGGCGTTCCGCTTTGAAGACGAAGATGATAATCCGTGGATCCCTTATCGCCAGATGAGTGAAACACCATTGCCAGAAAATCATTTACTGGATGCGCGGTTACGTAAAGAAAAAGAAGATGCAATTAATCAGATAAATCATGTGCGTAACGTACTACAACAAATCAAACAAGAGGCAAACCATCTTCTGAACCACTAATAAGTTTTAACTCATACGCAGTTAATAAAACCATTCCATATGAATGGTCGGTATCTTATTGCCTTTAAAACAGTGATTTTAAAAATCGCTTAGGGGATGTTATGCTCACGAAAAAGAAATGGGCGTTATTTAGTCTATTAACACTGTGTGGCGGTACAATTTATAAATTACCGTCGCTGAAAGATGCGTTTTATATCCCGATGCAGGAATATTTCCATTTGACCAATGGTCAAATTGGTAATGCTATGTCGGTAAACTCATTTGTCACCACAGTGGGCTTTTTTCTGTCTATTTATTTTGCCGATAAACTACCGCGCAGATACACCATGTCATTCTCACTCATTGCGACAGGATTACTGGGTGTTTATTTGACGACAATGCCGGGGTATTGGGGCATCCTCTTTGTCTGGGCGCTATTTGGCGTTACTTGCGACATGATGAACTGGCCGGTCTTGCTCAAGTCGGTAAGTCGATTGGGCAATAGCGAACAACAAGGTCGGTTGTTTGGCTTCTTCGAAACAGGGCGTGGCATTGTCGATACCGTGGTGGCATTTTCTGCGTTGGCAGTATTTACCTGGTTTGGCAGTGGCTTATTAGGTTTTAAAGCAGGCATCTGGTTCTATTCCCTTATTGTGATTGCCGTAGGCATTATTATTTTCTTTGTCCTGAATGACAAAGAAGAGGCACCGTCCGTTGAGGTGAAAAAAGAAGACGGAGCATCGAAAAACACCAGTATGACCTCGGTGCTGAAAGACAAAACTATCTGGCTTATCGCTTTTAACGTCTTCTTCGTTTACGCGGTTTACTGTGGCCTGACATTCTTCATTCCATTCCTGAAAAACATCTATCTATTGCCCGTTGCGCTGGTGGGGGCTTACGGCATCATTAACCAATACTGTCTGAAAATGATTGGTGGACCGATTGGTGGCATGATTTCAGATAAGATCCTGAAATCGCCAAGTAAATATCTATGCTACACCTTTATCATTAGTACCGCTGCGCTCGTACTGTTGATTATGCTGCCGCACGAAAGTATGCCGGTCTATTTAGGGATGGCATGTACGCTGGGCTTTGGCGCGATAGTCTTTACACAGCGAGCCGTATTTTTTGCACCTATCGGCGAAGCAAAAATTGCTGAAAATAAAACAGGTGCGGCGATGGCGTTGGGTAGCTTTATTGGTTACGCTCCGGCGATGTTCTGCTTCAGTCTGTATGGCTACATTCTGGATTTAAATCCGGGGATTATTGGCTACAAAATCGTGTTTGGCATTATGGCCTGCTTCGCATTCAGTGGTGCGGTGGTTTCCGTAATGCTGGTTAAGCGTATTAGCCAACGTAAGAAAGAGATGCTGGCGGCTGAAGCTTAATTAATGGCCGGATGTGCTTAATCCGGCCAACGAAAACCGTATCAACCGTAGGCCGGATAAGGCGTTTACGCCGCATCCGGCAGTTTCACATCAGAAGAAATACTTCGTCCCGATACGGATCTGGTTTTGCTCGCGGTGGTACGGTTCGACGTTGCGGTCTAACCAGCGCAATTCGAAATAAGGGAGCCAGTGTTCATTAATACGGTAACGGAAGGTGTTAGTGATTTCCCAATGATGATCTTTCCCGTTGCTACTATTAAAGTCATTCACTCGCATGAAGTAATGTGGCTCAAATGTATAGGAAAATTTATCGGTGATTTTAAAATTCCAGTAGGTGCCAATTTCATAGGTGTCATTATTATCCAGTTCCCCGCTCAAATTTGTTGAACTATAGTTATTATGGTTATAGCGATTTCGTACTGTCAGATTAAACCATGGTACAAATTTATAGTTGACGTCCAGATACACTGCACCACCCGAACCGATACTCTTATCATTAATTAAGCCACCGGGCTGGATGGTTAATTTATCGGTTGGTTTAAATAACGGATACCAGCCTTCAATTTCGTTATATCCATGTTTTAGTTCATCTTCTCGCTGAAAGTTGTAGGTATTGGTTAACATAATACCCGCGCCCATATCGAAGTTATAACCCACACGTAGCATAACCTCGCCCTGATCGGAGGCAAGATTATATGCCTCCCTGTTTTCGACGTATGCGCCAGCAAATACCGAGGCAGAGGTCAGAGAAGATAATAAAATTATTGCATTAATCTTTTTCATAATAAGTCCATTTTTTAAACGTAGGGAGGCCGCCACCCACCAGGATGGAAATAGCGGCTATTGACATTTATAACGTTACGGAAGCCGTTTTTTCTTCTGTCGCCATCTCTTTATTTTTGCGTTGGTTGATTTCCTCAATAATCAATGCAAACCGTTTTTCATTGAGTGTGTAAAAGAATCCCATCGTCAATGCAGCAATAATTGCCAGTGCACAAGGCCAGATAAAAATGAGCTGACGCAAACCCTGTAATGTCGCATCGCTTTGCGCGATGTTGGGAACATAACCAATTTGCGTCAGCATAATGCCTGGCAAGAAGCCAGCAAGTGCGGCAGAAATTTTACGAAAGAAGGTATAACCGGTATAAACAGAACCTTCGGCACGAATACCGGTTTTCCATTCACCGTAATCTACGGTATCTGGTACCAGTGCCCAGTTCAGGCTGTTTACAAAGGCCGTGCCAAAAAAGGCGACACAAGAGAACATGACGAAAGTGAAAGAGTTACTTCCCCAGAAATAATTCAGTATATCACCCACCGCCCACAGCACCATGCCAGCCAGATAAACCTGTTTTTTACCAAAACATTTTACAGTTAATGGCACCAGTAATACGCCGATGAGGATGCATCCCATACTGAAGAATCCCATCCACGACAATAAATTAATATCATTCAGCACATACTGGGTGTAATAGACCTGAATCGCCAGTTTGATATTAAATGCCGCCAGGGTACACAAGTTAGCAATGCATAAAACCAGCAATGGCGGATTCCGAAATATCGCGCAAAATGATTTGAGAATACTGGCTTTATGTCCGGTTGGCGTTGTGTCCACATAATGCTCTTTGACGCCTCTGTAGCACAGCATCATAAAAATAAAGCCGCCAATGGAGAACATAAGTGCCGCACAGGCATAACCGACGGTTGAGTCAGAAAAAAGCGACTGCAACGGAATAAACGCCACGGTACAAATCAATAGCCCTATGGTTGCACCACCCTGGCGGTAAGCCGCGAGCTGCGCGCGCTCATTCGGGTTTTTGGTAATTGCCGGGATCATCGCACCATACGAGCAGTTCATCAGACTGTATGAAAGTCCAAACATCATAAACAGCGCGGTGGCAATCGTCGTTTTAACCGGCAAACAAAAGGTGGTGGCGATAAACTGGAGCGTTGCAATTAACGCCGCCGGAACCGCTGCATATAAAATAAAGGGACGAAATTTGCCTTTAGGCCCAATATTTTTCCGCGAGTCGAGTAAAAATCCGGTGAGCATATCGGTAAACGCGGTAAAAAACTTCGCCACCAGAAAGATAATCCCGCCATAGTAAGCAGGCATCCCTAATTCATCGGTATAAAATTTGAGGAGATACAGAGTACCGATGCAGAGCATTAAATTCGAACCGACGTCGCCCATACCATAGGCGATTTTTTCCCGCAGATTCAGTTTTAATGTCAGTGGATTATGGTCAGACATAATCACTCCTTATAACGCCCCGCAGGGCGTCGTTTATTATTATTACGCCGTGCGTTTACGGGCTTCTATCTCTTCCACAATGCGGACATACATCTTCTCGTTCAGGCTGTAGAAGCAACCCATCGCCACAATGGTGACTACCGCCAGTGCGCTTGGGTAGATGAAGATCAACTGGCGTAACCCTTCAATGGTGTGGTCAGCCTGTGCGACGTTCGGCACATAGCCAATTTGCGTCAGCATCCAGCCGGGGAAGAAACCAGCCAGCGCCTGAGACACTTTGCGAAAGAAGGTAAAACCGGTGTAGACCGTTCCTTCCGAACGCACGCCGGTGCGCCACTCGCCGTACTCGACGGTGTCGGAAACCAGCGCCCAGTTCAGGCTGTTAACAAACGCTGAGCCAAAGAACGCCAGGCAGGAGAACGCCACGAAGCTGACCGAACCGCCGCCGAAGAAATAGTTGAGCAGATCGCCCAGCACCCAAATCAGCAGGCCGCCGATATAAACTTTCTTCTTGCCAAAACGTCTGACTGAGGCAGGCATCAGGAATACGCCGATGAAAATACAGCCCATGCTGAAAAATCCCATATACGACAACAGGATGGGATCGTTAAGCACGTACTGGGTGTAATAGACCTGGATGGCGAGCTTGACGTTAAACGCCCCTAAAGTGCAGAGGTTGGCAATGCACAGAATGAACAGCGGGCGGTTACCCGCAATTGCGCGGAAAGATTGCAGCAGGCCCGGCTTTTGCGCCGGATTAGCAGGCTGGGTTTCGACATAACGCTCTTTCACGCCCGAGTAGCAGATCCACATAAACAGCAGGCCAAACAGTGAAAACAGCGTGGCGGCGAAGATATAGCCAAGTTGCTGATTACCTTCGATAAGATTCATAACTGGCACGAATCCCACCGTGCACAGCAGCAGGCCCAGCGTAGCGCCGCCCTGACGCCATGCCGCCAGTGAGGCGCGTTCGTTGGGGTTTTTGGTGATAGCGGGAACCATTGCGCCGTAGGAGCAGTTCATCATGCTGAAAAACAGTCCGTAAAGCATAAACAGAATAGTGGCCATCACCGTTTTACCGGTGACATCAAACGGTGTGCCGACAAAGTTGGCGATCGCCAGTAAGGTGACCGGGAATGACGCATACAGAATAAAAGGACGGAACTTACCTTTTGGACCGATCTTGCGTCGGGAATCCAACATAATGCCGGTACCCATATCGGTAAACGCAGTAAAGAATTTTGAAATCAAAAAGATAATGCCGCCATAGGTGCCTGGCAGCCCCAGAACGTCGGTATAAAACTTCAAAAGATAAAGCGTACCGATATCCAGCAGGATGTTAGAGGCCAGGTCGCCAATACCGTAAGAGAGTTTCTCTTTAAAGGGCAGGCGTAAAGTTGCTGGATCTTCCGTTGTGATGTGACTCATCGATGTTCTCCCTTTGCCCATGAGTTTCCCCACGGGCGGATGTGATTAGATGCTTTTTAACGACGCGAACAGTGCCGCCCATTCGCTATCGGCGCGATAAAAGACCGGCGGCTTGCCGATGGGCGCATTAACGGTAACTTCCCCGCCCCGGAACGCTTCACCCGTCCAGGCGTGGACCCAGTTATCCTCCGGCAGATAGAGCGTCCAGTCGCTACGGCCTTCTTCATGCACCGGAGCGACCAGAATGTCGCGACCTAACAGGTACTGATATTTCAGGGTGTAAGTGTGCGCATCGTCTTCGTAATGCAGGAACAGCGGGCGCATAACCGGCAGGCCGGACTTCGCATTCAGCGCGACGGCCTCTTTCAGGTAAGGTTTCAGGGTGGTGAAGACGGTGGTCATACGGGCGAAATGGGCGATGGTTTCTGCGTCGCCGTCAAACTGCCAGTTGTCGCCAGGACGGTTACCTTCGTGGGTGCGCATCATCGGCGTGAAGGCGCTGAAATCGCACCAGCGCAGCAGCAGCTCTTTGCTGCGCTTCATCTCAAACAGGGTGGTGTAACCGCCAATGTCGCTGTGGTGCAGGCCATGTCCGGTCATTGCCAGCGACAGCGCCGCCGGGACAACCGACGCCAGGCCATCGTCGAGACTCCAGTCGACGTTCTGGTCGCCCGCCCACATCATGGTGGAGTATTTCTGGCTACCGGTAGAACCGGCGCGCATAAAGAAAAGGATCTCGCCGAGCTTGCCCGTTTCTTCAAGGGCTTCGTAGTTACACTTCGCCCACAGCGCAGGCCAGGCGTTATGCATAATTTCGGCACTGACGCCGTTATGCAAGTACGTGTCGGTGGGCAGATACTCGCCGAAGTCAGCCATCCAGCCGCCGCAGCCGAGTTCAATCATGTTCTTTTTGATCACTTCCTTGAACCAGGCGTAGGCTTCTGGATTAGTGAGATCGACAACGCCGCCGTAAAACTCGCCAAACTCCACCAGATAGTCACCGCCAGAGGCATCTTTTGCCAGATAGCCGTGTTGTGCCGCTTCTTCGCAGAGATCTTTATCGCTGGCAACATACGGGTTGATATAGGCCAGGAACTGCACGCCCTCCTGATTCCACTGCTTAATGCGTGAATCCAGTTGCGGGTAGTTTTCGCTGTTCCACTTCCAGTTCCACATCACGCGTTTGCCAAAAGAGGTCATACGAATACCGGACCAGTCCTGCGCCCAGATGCCGTTGACCTTCACGCCCGCGTTACGCATGGTGTCCAGTTTCTTCTGGCACACTTCCGTCCCGCCCTGAATGCCGAGCGTTACTCCGTCATAAATCCAGTCGGGCAGTTCTGGCTGGCGTCCCAGCAGGGCGGTTAATTTTTCCAGCAGGGAAATGTATGTGTCAGCACATTCAAAACGCAGCGTTGCTTTGTCTTCCCACAGCGCCAGTTCATGGTATTCCGGGGCACTAAAGTCGAAGTTCATATAGCAACTGTTATCAACATGGCAGTAATACTTCTGCGTGCTGACAAACGTAGGCTGTGGGAAGAAAGTCCAGTAATAGTCGCCGCCCGCATTTTCTTTGCAGTCGGCCTGCCAGGTGACATAGGTTTGTTTGTTGCGACCAACGCCTTGTTCACTGGTCCATAGCGGGAACGGTTTGCCACGCAGATCGAAGTAGGAAAACTGTTCGCCGCAGCCGTAGATATGGTCCTCTGGTTGAGCGGCAAGGCGCAGCCAGATACGGTTGTGGTTAAGGTTGTCGTTTTGTAGTTCCAGCAATAAACGCCCCTGATCGTCGGCAGAGATATTCAGCGTGGCGCTAATGTCAGAACCACGGCTGAAATGAATTAACCAACCATCCGGTGACTGGCTGACGATGGCGTCGGTAAGCGCAATTTTCTCCTGTAGTTTATCTTTAATGCTGAAATTACCGCGGAACATATCGATATCCGCTATACCTGAGCCAATCCATAAACAAGGATTATCTTTGCTATGGGTTAAAATAAGACGTTGTTGAAAATGTAGGGTAAAACTGTCGTTATTCTGATGAAATTGAAAATCTAATAACTGTGGACGTGGCGTATCCATAACTAATCTCCATAGAGTTGAGAACGAGATTGTTGCCTTCCTGTTATTACAGGCTTATGTAAAATGATTCTCATAAAACTGATATATAAAAACTTTACAGAAGCTGAGCTGTTTTTAACTTAATAAATTGAAGATACATAATGTTGCCTTTAGCGAGTGAAATGTTCTTCAATGATTTTGACTGCTAATCAATACAAGTTATTTTCTCTGTCCGTAAATATTAAAAAACAGGCGGTGCGGTTTTCCTGATTCCAGTAATAATAAGTCGATACCTGAATTAAAGGCGTTAGGCGGGCAACTCATAGGTTCAACTGCCAGTCCCTGACGCTGTAATTTTTCACCGCTATAAACCTGCACCCAGAGTTGATCGGAACAAAGGCTTACCGAAAGCGCCTGCTGTGGATGGGTAATGGTCATTTCCCACAAATCATTAGCGGTTTTAAAGGTGTGGTCGATTTTTGTCGCGGCTATTTTTTTCGCCTGCGTGAAATTTAAATCCAGCTCATCAACGTGGTGAAGCGTTGTCGGATTCGCGTGCTCATCGACGGCATAAACCTGGTTTGCCGGAAGCTGGAACAGATATTCATCAACAGATGTTAAGTTGCAGGTTAAATAAGGATGAATACCCACGCCATAAGGCGCTGCGACAGTGCCGATATTCTGGCTTGCGATCTCAACGGAAAGACCCGTGTGTGCGTTGAGCGAATAAACAACTTGTGAAGCCAGCATAAACGGATAGCCGTAACTGGGCGGCAGAAAAGCTGTCAGGGTAACGCTGGTGGCGGTTAATTCACTAATTTGCCAGTCTCGCCAGGCAAGCAGCCCGTGAATAGCGGCTTTTGAACTATGTTCATTAATGGGTAACTGATATTCCTGCCCCTGATAGCGGTAACAGCCGTTGGCGATCCGGTTCGGCCACGGAATAAGCACTTTACCCAGATGCGCCAGCGGCATCTCTTCGGGTTTGTGCGGGATGACTAAATGACAACCCTGAAAGGTTAATTCAGCCAGACCAGCACCGACGGTCACAATGGTCGCGTGATAATCCCCCGCGGCAAGTGAAACGGTCTGTCCACTGCAATGCATATTGGTGATTTGCATACAAGGCACCTTAATTAACGACATACAGCCTCCCGTGAGGCTGATGTCAAACCCAAAAACTGCACCGGACGGTCCCCTCGCCCCTTTGGGGAGAGGGTTAGGGAGAGGGGAAAACCCGCACCCTATTTTCAGATCAGTTATTTCGCATTAATATCCAGCAGACCCGCTGCAACCGCTGGAGCCATGCCGGGCGCTAACGGGATACGCGGGATCACCAGGCAATGCAGCAGGTGATAAATATCCTGTTTGCCGTCCCAGACTTTGGTGGTGACCTTATTGTCCGCATCCAGCTCCTGCCACCAGGAACCATTTTCATAGTCCATCAGGTACTTAATGCAGTACTCCCACCATGTTTGATACCAGGTTTCATACTGGCGATCGCCAGTGACGGTGTAGAGCGCGTAGGCCGTACCCATTGCTTCGACGATAGGCCAACGTACACGTTCGCGGACCACCGGTTTTCCTTCCCAGTCAACGGTATAAACAATCCCGTCCGCGCCATCGGGTGCCCAGGCATCGCGCACGGTGGCGTTAAACAGACCTTTGGCATCTTCTAGCAGCCATGCTGGTGGTTGTTCGCAACGGGCTTCCAGGGCAGCATGGATGTGCAGCATTAAACGGCCCCATTCGATCCAGTGGCCTGGTGTACCTCCGAACGCGCGGAAGCGATGCGCCGGGTTATCTTTGTTGTAATCCGGCAGCGGATTCCACTGGGTATCGAAGTGTTCGTTAACGCGATAATGATTATTTCTGGCGACGTCGTGGATAATCACGGAAGCCACGCGAATCGCGCGATCCAGCCATTTTTTGTCGTGAGTGACGTCATAAACAATCAAGAAAGCTTCCACCGCGTGCATATTGGCATTGCCGCCGCGGTACTCTTCGGTTTTGCTGAAGGCTTCGTCCCAGGATTCCAGGCACATCTGCTCTTCTTCGCTCCAGAAATATTTCTCGATAATTTCAATGGTGTAATCGAGCAGCTTGCGCGCTTCCGGGTGACCCGTTGTGACGGCGCTGGCGGCACCCAGCAGAGCAAAGAAGTGTTGATAGCCCTGTTTGGAGGCATCCACCACGCCCTCGTCATTCACGCAGGCATACCAGCCGCCATATTTTTTATCACGCAGTGCGCCGTTCATGGCTTTGATACCGTGATCAACCAACGAGTAAGCGCCAGGTCGACCCATCGCCGCAGCAACGGAATAAACGTGCAACATACGAGCGGTGATCCACAGATGGGTGCCCATCTCTTCTTTGATTTGCCCTTTATTGCCTAACCAGCCAAAACCAGTCGGCACTACGGAATTTTTACCAAAATCAAAGATGCGGTCGGTTTCCTGTTCCAGCCAACGGTTGTGGCTTAGGGTGTTAAACCATTTCATTCCTTTTATCCTCATCTTAGCGGCGTTTAGCCATCATTTCGTCGACGATATCGCCAAGTTGTTGTAATTTCGGTGCGCAAACGTCACGCAGCATCAGCTCGTTGTCTGGTAAACCGACGACCGATGCCCAGACTGCACGGCCTGCCAGGAATCCCGATGCGCCCGCCGTCATTGCCACGCGTACGGCACGCGGGAACAGTTTTTCGTCGACACCGGAAGAGAGGATCACCCATGGCATATTGATATGGTCATTCAGACGTTGTGAAGCACAGAGAAGCTCTTGTTGCGGACCTTTGCCATAAAGCGGCATTTCAACTTTGTAGAGGTCAGCGCCACTGTCGCCCAGCTCTTTGGCGGCATCGATGATCGCTTGTTCGCGATCGAATTTATCGCCACGACGCGGTGGGCGGACGACTGGCTCAATGATGCTTACCAGACCGTGTGAGTGGCACAGTTCGTTGAACTCTTTCACCATATCCAGACGTTGCTGCGCATCTTCATCACTACGCCACAGCACCAGCAGTTTTAAGGCTTTGCCACCGTCTTGTTTGATCTGTAGCGGATTGATTTTGCGGTCAATAACCACGCTATCGACCGGAATACCGTTGCCAGGAATGAACTCATCGGCGGCGACAATCATGGCGCAACTTTTGGCAATCGCGTTTTGCTCAACCACCTGGCGGTAGCAGAATTGTTGATCTACCAGAATCGCCGAGGCATAAGGCGAGAGGGCCTTTGCAGCGTTAACTTTGAAATCAGTTAAAACGCTATCGGCTACCGGAGCGGGTGCCCCAGCCGCGGCAAACATCATGCGCATGGCTTCGCGCTGATCGACCGCCAGCATGGCAAAACCGCCCGATGCGCGCGTAATGTCGTTGATGGTGTACTTATTCATTCATTTATTCCTTTATCCAGTCGTTACATTTTTACTTTGGCAGTCATCCCGGCACTGACACGGACCTGTTCCAGAATGGCGGACCAGTCCTGGCGACCGCGACCCGCTGCGCGCGCCTGGCTATAAACCTCCCGTGAGGCGGCCCCCAGCGGCATTGGCACATGCAGCTGGTTGGCGACATCAAGGGCGATGCCAAGATCCTTATGGGCAAGATCGATCATGAAGGCGGGAGAAAGATCTCCGCTGAGGACTTTGTTTGGCCAGGAAGTGGTGAAGTGACCTTTACCGGCGGCGGTACCGCTCATCACTTTGACGGCAACATCGAAGGGAAGATTCAGGGCTTCGCACAAAACGGCGGCTTCTGCCGAAAGCGCATTGAGCGCGATGCTCATGTAGTTGTTGATGAGCTTAACGCGGATCCCCATGCCCGGACCGCCAGCGTTGATCAACTCACTGCCCATCGCCATCAGGATCGGTGTGGCACGTTCAACTTGTTCAGCGGTGCCGCCAGCCAGCAGTAACAGAGTACCGGTAATGGCATTTGCAGAAGTACGGCCTACCGGAACATCCATCATGCTGAAGCCTTTGGCTTGCATATCGGCAATCAATTTATCGGTTTGCAGCGGATGGATGGTGGACATATCAATGACCAGCGCATCGGTAGATAAGCCTTCGCAAACGCCGTTTTCACCGAACAACACGTTGCGCACCAGATCGCCATTCGGCAACATGGTAATGATAAATTCGGCATCTTTAGCGGCCTGCGCCGGGTTGGCGGCGGGAGTCGCACCTTTGTCTACCAGATGCCGCACAGCTTCGGCGTTCACATCAAAGACGCGAAGTTGATGCCCTTGCTGCAATAAATTGCTCGCCATTGGCGAACCCATTTGTCCTAAACCGATAAACGCGATTGCTGCCATAACCCTCTCCTGAATACAGTTATGTCACTTTTTGTCATTTATGACATGCTTTGCTTGTCTGTTTTTGATCGTATTTGTAATTTATCGTCAAAAAATTGACAGCCGTCACTTTTTAAACAATTGGTGAAATTAAAATGAACGCATCCCAAAATGTTTAAGGAATGACCATGATTCGTGTTGCTTGTGTAGGTATAACCGTGATGGATCGCATCTATTACGTGGAAGGGTTACCGACGGAGAGCGGTAAATACGTGGCGAGAAATTATACGGAAGTTGGTGGCGGGCCAGCGGCGACGGCAGCGGTTGCGGCGGCAAGGCTGGGGGCGCAGGTCGATTTTATTGGTCGCGTAGGTGATGACGACACGGGCAACAGCCTGCTGGCAGAGCTGGAATCCTGGGGCGTTAACACCCGTTACACCAAACGGTATAACCAGGCGAAATCTTCGCAATCCGCCATCATGGTGGATACCAAAGGCGAGCGGATAATCATTAACTACCCCAGCCCGGATCTGCTGCCTGACGCAGAGTGGTTGGAGGAAATTGATTTCTCTCAGTGGGATGTTGTGCTGGCAGATGTACGCTGGCACGACGGCGCTAAAAAAGCCTTCACCCTGGCCCGTCAGGCGGGTGTGATGACCGTTCTGGACGGGGACATTACGCCGCAGGATATCAGTGAGCTGGTGGCATTAAGCGATCACGCGGCCTTTTCAGAACCGGGTCTGGCGCGCTTAACGGGCGTGAAAGAGATGGCCAGTGCGCTAAAACAGGCACAAACGCTCACAAATGGTCATGTCTATGTGACCCAGGGTAGCGCAGGCTGCGACTGGCTGGAAAATGGTGGGCGTCAGCATCAACCGGCCTTCAAAGTTGATGTGGTAGATACCACAGGTGCGGGTGATGTTTTTCACGGCGCTTTGGCGGTGGCGCTGGCAACAAGTGGGGATTTAGCGGAGTCAGTCCGCTTCGCCAGCGGTGTAGCGGCGTTAAAATGCACACGTCCCGGTGGACGAGCCGGGATCCCTGACTGTGATCAAACCCGATCTTTTTTGTCACTTTTTGTATAAAATGCCAGGGTGATGGTTTTTCGAGGAATTTTCATGAGCCTTACCGAACTAACCGGTAACCCGCGGCACGACCAACTCCTCATGCTGATCGCCGAGCGTGGGTATATGAATATTGATGAGCTGGCAAATCTGCTGGATGTCTCCACGCAGACGGTCCGCCGGGATATTCGTAAATTAAGCGAGCAAGGCCTGATTACGCGCCATCACGGTGGCGCGGGTCGGGCTTCCAGCGTCGTTAATACGGCGTTCGAGCAGCGTGAGGTTTCGCAAACCGAGGAAAAAAAAGCGATTGCCGAAGCGGTGGCAGACTATATTCCTGATGGTTCAACAATATTTATCACCATTGGTACGACTGTTGAGCATGTTGCCCGGGCGTTACTTAACCATAATCATTTGCGGATAATCACCAACAGCCTGCGTGTGGCGCATATTCTTTACCACAACCCGCGCTTTGAAGTGATGGTGCCCGGCGGTACGTTGCGCTCTCATAATAGCGGGATCATTGGCCCTTCAGCGGCGTCCTTTGTGGCTGATTTTCGTGCTGATTATCTGGTAACAAGCGTTGGGGCGATTGAGAGCGATGGCGCGTTGATGGAGTTTGATGTAAACGAAGCTAACGTGGTGAAAACGATGATGGCGCACGCGAGAAATATTCTGCTGGTCGCCGATCACACTAAGTATCATGCTTCGGCGGCGGTTGAAATTGGTAACGTGGCACAGGTCACTGCGCTCTTTACCGACGAGCTGCCGCCCGCTGCGCTAAAATCACGCTTACAAGACAGCCAAATTGAAATCATTCTTCCCCAGGAAGACGCGTAGATTTTTGTGACCGTTAACCTGGCTTCATACCTTGCCACATAGCCAAACCCATCCTTTCCCGCTACAGTTAATTTCTTGTGGCGCGAAAGGAGGCAAAAATGCTCTATATCTTTGATTTAGGTAATGTGATTGTCGATATCGACTTTAACCGTGTGCTGGGAGCCTGGAGCGATTTAACGCGTATTCCGCTGGCATCGCTTAAGAAGAGTTTTCATATGGGGGAGGCGTTTCATCAGCATGAGCGTGGGGAAATTAGCGACGAAGCGTTCGCAGAGGCGCTGTGTCATGAGATGGCTCTACCGCTAAGCTACGAGCAGTTCTCTCACGGCTGGCAGGCGGTGTTTGTTGCGCTGCGCCCGGAAGTGATCGCCATCATGCATAAACTGCGTGAGCAGGGGCATCGCGTGGTGGTGCTTTCCAATACCAACCGCCTGCATACCACCTTCTGGCCGGAAGAATACCCGGAAATTCGTGATGCTGCTGACCATATCTATCTGTCGCAAGATCTGGGGATGCGCAAACCTGAAGCACGAATTTACCAGCATGTTTTGCAGGCGGAAGGTTTTTCACCCAGCGATACGGTCTTTTTCGACGATAACGCCGATAATATAGAAGGAGCCAATCAGCTGGGCATTACCAGTATTCTGGTGAAAGATAAAACCACCATCCCGGACTATTTCGCGAAGGTGTTATGCTAAAAACCATTCAGGACAAAGCCAGGCACCGTACCCGTCCACTATGGGCCTGGCTAAAACTACTCTGGCAACGCATTGATGAGGACAACATGACAACCCTGGCAGGTAACCTTGCCTATGTGTCGTTGCTCTCATTAGTGCCGCTGGTTGCCGTTGTTTTTGCGCTTTTCGCCGCTTTTCCCATGTTTTCCGACGTCAGCATTCAGTTACGTCACTTTATTTTTGCCAACTTTCTGCCTGCTACTGGCGATGTTATTCAGCGGTATATCGAACAATTTGTTGCCAATTCCAACAAGATGACCGCCGTTGGGGCGTGCGGGCTGATCGTCACCGCGTTATTGTTGATGTACTCCATCGATAGCGCGTTGAATACCATCTGGCGCAGTAAACGAGCGCGACCAAAAATTTACTCGTTCGCCGTGTACTGGATGATTTTAACGCTGGGGCCGCTGCTGGCAGGGGCCAGTCTGGCGATCAGTTCCTATTTGCTCTCCCTGCGCTGGGCGAGCGATCTCAATACTGTCATCGACAACGTGCTGCGTATTTTTCCGTTGCTGTTGTCGTGGATCTCCTTCTGGTTGCTGTACAGCATTGTTCCTACCATCCGCGTACCTAACCGCGACGCGATTGTCGGCGCGTTTGTCGCCGCACTCCTGTTCGAAGCAGGAAAGAAAGGTTTCGCGCTTTATATCACCATGTTCCCGTCATATCAGCTCATTTATGGTGTGCTGGCGGTGATCCCCATTCTCTTTGTTTGGGTCTACTGGACATGGTGTATCGTCTTGCTTGGCGCGGAAATTACTGTCACTCTCGGGGAATACCGCAAACTAAAACAAGCAGCTGAACAAGAAGAAGACGACGAACCATGATTGCATTAATTCAACGCGTAACCCGTGCCAGCGTCACCGTGGAGGGAGAAGTGACGGGCGAAATTGGCGCGGGACTTTTGGTGTTATTGGGTGTCGAAAAGGATGACGACGAACAGAAAGCAAACCGTCTGTGCGAGCGTGTGCTCGGCTACCGCATCTTTAGCGATGCCGAAGGCAAGATGAATCTCAACGTGCAACAGGCGGGCGGCAGTGTGCTGGTGGTTTCCCAGTTTACCCTCGCCGCAGATACCGAACGGGGGATGCGCCCAAGTTTCTCCAAAGGTGCATCACCGGATCGCGCAGAGGCGTTATATGACTATTTCGTCGAACGCTGCCGTCAGCAAGAGATGAACACGCAAACAGGACGCTTCGCTGCGGATATGCAGGTATCGCTGGTCAATGATGGCCCCGTGACATTCTGGTTGCAGGTATGAGCCAGCTTCCAGGGTTGTCACGGGAAACAAGAGAGAGTATCGCTATGTATCACCTTCGGGTTCCACAAACAGAAGAAGAATTAGAGCGTTACTATCAGTTTCGCTGGGAAATGTTGCGTAAGCCCCTGCATCAACCAAAAGGTTCGGAACGCGACGCGTGGGATGCGATGGCGCATCACCAGATGGTCGTCGACGAGCAGGGTAATCTGGTGGCGGTAGGCCGACTGTATATTAATGCCGACAATGAAGCGTCCATTCGCTTTATGGCCGTTCATCCCGACGTGCAGGACAAAGGGTTAGGCACGCTGATGGCGATGACCCTGGAGTCGGTGGCGCGTCAGGAAGGCGTTAAGCGCGTGACCTGTAGCGCCCGTGAAGACGCGGTGGAGTTTTTCGCCAAGCTGGGGTTTGTTAATCAGGGAGAAATCACCACGCCAACCACCACGCCGATTCGCCATTTTTTGATGATTAAGCCCGTCGCCACTCTGGATGACATTCTGCATCGCGGCGACTGGTGCGCGCAGCTGCAACAGGCGTGGTACGAACATATCCCGCTTAGTGAAAAAATGGGCGTGCGCATTCAGCAATATACCGGGCAAAAATTTATCACTACCATGCCAGAAACCGGCAATCAGAATCCGCACCATACGCTGTTTGCCGGGAGTTTATTCTCACTGGCGACGCTCACTGGTTGGGGACTTATCTGGCTGATGCTGCGTGAACGCCACCTCGGCGGAACGATTATTCTTGCGGATGCGCATATCCGCTACAGCAAGCCGATTAGCGGTAAACCTCATGCGGTAGCCGACCTCGGTGCCTTAAGCGGCGATCTCGACCGTCTGGCGCGCGGACGAAAAGCACGGGTGCAGATGCAGGTCGAAATCTTTGGCGACGAGACGCCGGGTGCAGTGTTTGAAGGCACGTATATCGTTCTGCCCGCGAAGCCATTTGGCCCGTATGAAGAGGGCGGGAACGAAGAAGAGTAGCTGATGGAGAGGGGCGGTGCTGCCTCTCTCATTCAGGTCATTTATATTAGTCCTTGGCTATTTCGGTTATATTAAATAAGAACTCTATAAATTTTTATTCTTCGTTGGCTCCATACGTGTCTTGCTACATCACTGTTCAGGAGCATTTAAATATTATTTGTAGAACTGAGTGGCAATTATCGCAGATAATGCTTAATTCATCATCTTAGTTCATGTTTGAGCGATTTTTGATAGTCAAAACCCCCTCTGGTGCCATACTTTTCTCATAAATATTTTTAAAATCTATAGCTAACAAATATTATGCAAAGATAATGGACTAGCATCATTGTCAGTATCATTCATTTACTGCTCTGTATGTTATGAATAATTATGTTGTATGTTTGCTCTTAAACCGTGGGAAGGAGGCTATAATGGTTGCCAATATTAATCTCATTAAACAAGAAAGTTATTCTGTTGTTAATTTAGAAAAACAACTTTCCCGAACTGTTACCAACAAAATTATAACGATGAGCAAGTAAAGACCGGTTGGTGGCAGTACTGACCGGTCTGTGATGAAAGATTAATTTCACCTTAAATCCTGGTGCTGTTAGGATGCTGACGTTTTTCGGCTACACCATTCAGATTATGCAAATAAATATCTCTGAATATAATATATTCATAGCACCCATAATTCATCCTGGGCGATAACTAAACCATTTTTGAGTAATAAATGAAACAACTGCAACACTCTTATTATTTCTGGAAAACGCCTCGCAAAAACAAAACAACATGCAAAAATCCGCTTTTTTTAAATGATTTTCCGGCGTAATTTTCGCACATACATTAATGAGTAATATATGTAAGGTATTGGTAATGGCGATGAATACGGTTTTTCTTCATTTATCAGAAGAGGCAATTAAACGGCTGAACAAGCTTCGGGGCTGGCGTAAGGTTTCACGATCTGCAATTTTACGCGAAGCGGTAGAGCAATATCTGGAACGTCAGCAATTCCCGGTGCGTAAAGCAAAGGGAGGCAGGCAAAAGGGGGAGGTAGTTGGTGTTGATGATCAGTGTAAGGAGCATAAGGAATGACAAAAATTTTTCATTCTTGAATATAAAAAACAGATGCCCTTATTCTGGTATTAATACAAGGCTGTTTTACTTGAACTTATAATAACTGCAACTGTTACATCATATCTGGAAAACGCCTCGCAAAAATAAAAAATGATGCGTAAATGAGCTTTCTTTAAAGATTCGGCAAGGGTACTTTTCTCTCCATAGATTCAAAAATGATATTGGCGAGATATTTATGAACTCTCTGGCAGGTATAGATATGGGCAGAATTTTACTCGATTTATCGAATGAGGTGATTAAGCAACTTGATGATCTCGAGGTGCAGCGTAATCTTCCTCGTGCGGACCTATTAAGGGAAGCGGTAGATCAATACCTGATAAATCAATCGCAAACAGCAAGAACCAGTGTTCCTGGCATCTGGCAAGGGTGTGAGGAAGATGGTGTCGAATATCAGCGTAAGCTGCGCGAGGAATGGTAATGGGAAAAAATGATGTCAATCAGATTGCTGACAACGTGCGCGTTGTTCATGCCGGATGCGGCGTGAACGCCTTATCCGGCCTACAAAGTCGTATAAATTCAATGTATTGCAGTTTATTGGTAGGCCTGATAAGCGCAGCGCATCAGGCAATCTTACGCTTGTCATCAGTCTCATGCCCATAACCTTATTGATGTGGTGGTGGGTAAATTGAGGCCAAACCGGCACTGGCGGCATAGCTTGAGGTGGTAACGCGGAATACGAGAGATGGTGTCGTCACACCCTATGAGCTGTAATCCGGGCGACCTGCGCCACCCGGAAAACGTCAGAGATTACTCTCCTTCACCCGGAAACAGGAACGGGTTGATGGAACTGCGGGCATAGCCTTCTTGCTCCATTCGTGCGTCCAGTACCAGAGAGGCGAGGTCATCTGCTACGGCTTCGATTTTTGGATCTTTTTCCTGATAGAGAATTTTCAGGTAAGTGTCGCAGTCATCGCAGCTTTCGGCTTTAATCGCGGCCTGTTCGTCATCCAGCGACCAGTAATGCAGTTTGCCGCTCTGCTCGCAGTTGCTGCATTTTACGCGCACTACGTGCCATTCAGTTTCACACAGGTTGCAGTGCAGGTAACGTAGCCCCTGAGTGGTGCCAATTTGCACCATGCTGGACACCGGCATAGAACCACAAACCGGGCAATATTGACGTTGCTCGCCGTATTCAGCGCGGGCTTTGCCGGGGATCAGATTGGCCATCTGCGCCCAGTAGAGCGACAGTGCAGCCCAGATAAACGGCGCTTTATCGCTGCTGACGGACGAGAAATCAGAGGCAAACAGCGCGCTGGCCATATCTTCCAGCTCCTGAGTCGATGCCTTCTCCAGATTCTCAATCACTGCCAGCGCCGGGCCGCTCATTTCAGGTTTCAGCTCAGCAATCAGCGCCATCAGCAGCTTTTGCCAGTGCTTATCACGCGGCAGAACGTGAATATCCAGCGGGGGCTTGCCTTGTGCGCTGGCTTCTTTAATGCGCGCAGTCAGATCCATCTCCAGCGGATGGTCGTACAGCACCACTTCCTGGGCGTGGGCGATAAGCGCAGCAAAGCGCAGGTAATCACCCAGAGGATTATTTTCTGCCAGCTCGCGCAGACGCTCGGCGCGGCGGTTGTATAAATTCTTGAGCCGAGGGAACAATAACGGCGGAATCATATCCGCCGTACGTTTCTCGCTTGAACCCAGCTCATCTTGCGGGATTATGCGAATACTCATTCAGCTTTCTTTTCCGTTGTCTTGCGGACCTCACGGTACCAGCGCGGGTGATGTTTCTTCGCCCAGGCGCTGGTAACCCATCCTTCCACCATGGCGGTAATCGTGCCTTTCACCCAAAGGGCGGCGTAGATATGCACCATGATAACCACAATTAACGCCACTGCGGCAAATGAATGCAGCATTAACGCGAATCGGATCACCGGGATTGAGAAAGCAGGCGCAAAATAAGGACGCCAGATAATCACGCCGCTCACCAGCAGCAGAACCAGGAAAATAATCGCCGCCCAGAAAACGCATTTCTGACCGAAGTTATAACGCCCGGTGTCACCTACTTCCTCGTTGACGACGATCTTACGAATATTCTTCGCCCAAAAGATATCATCCCGATTGATTAGGTTGTGATGCCAGTAACGGAAAAACATGATGATGAACGAGGCAAACATAACCACGCCGACAAACGGGTGCAGAATTCGCGCCAGCTGCGGTGTGCCCATGATTTGCATCAACCAGTTGAAGGACGGGAACAAAAAGCCCAGCCCGCTCACCGCCGCCAGGATGAAGCAGAAGGCGGTGATCCAGTGGTTGATACGTTCCGGCGCGGTGTAGCGCACGATGGTGTCACGTCGTTTCATTTGCGCTCCTCGTCTTTCTCTTCGTGCAGATTATTCTCTTCCTCATCCGCACGGTTCGGACCGACACCCACGTAGTGGAAGATACTGGCCGCAAAGGTAGCCGCAAAGCCAACAGCCGCGAGCGGTTTCCAGATGCCTTTCCAGAATTTCACGGTTTCGCTGATTTCCGGGTTCTCCGGCAAGCCATGATACAGATTTGGCTTGTCAGCATGGTGCAGCACGTACATGACGTGTGTACCACCGACGCCTGCCGGATCGTACAGACCCGCATTGTCGTAACCGCGGGTTTTCAGCTCAGCAACGCGCTCGCTCGCCAGCGTTTTCATCGACTCTTTCGTACCGAAGTGAATCGCGCCCGTTGGGCAGGTCTTCACGCAGGCTGGTTCTTGCCCAACCACCACGCGGTCAACGCACAGCGTACATTTGTAGACGCGGTTGTCTTCCGGGTTGAGGCGCGGAATGTCAAACGGACAGCCCGCAATGCAATAACCGCAGCCAATGCACTGCTCGGACTGGAAGTCGACGATACCGTTGGCATACTGAATAATTGCACCTTCCGCCGGGCACGCTTTCAGGCAGCCTGGATCGGAACAGTGCATACAGCCGTCTTTGCGGATCAGCCATTCCAGTTTGTCGTTCTGCTCCACTTCCGAGAAGCGCATTACCGTCCACGATTTGGCGCTTAAATCATTGGGGTTGTCGTACACCCCAATGTTATTGCCGACGGTATCGCGAATGTCGTTCCACTCTGAACACGCCACCTGACAGGCTTTACAGCCGATACAGGTGGTAACGTCGATGAGTTTCGCCACTTCTTCCTGGAAGTCCCGCGCCTGAGGCGCGGGGGTCAGACCGTTAGTCGCGGAACGACGAATGATATCTTGAGATTGATAAGCCATATGTCGTCTCCGTTACACCTTTTCCACATTCACAAGGAAGGACTTAAACTCCGGCGTCTGCGTGTTCGCATCACCAACGAATGGCGTTAAAGTATTGGCAATAAAGCCTTTTTTAGCTACGCCTTCATAGCCCCAGTGAATCGGAATACCGATGGTATCGATATCTTTGCCGTTCGCTTTCAGCGTGCGAATACGTTTGGTCACCACCGCTTTGGCTTTGATATAGCCACGGTTGGAGGAGACTTTCACGGTATCGCCCTGGGCAATGCCAAGTTTATTCGCCAGCGACTCCCCGATTTCCACAAACTGCTCTGGCTGCAAAATCGCGTTCAACAGCGCGTGTTTGGTCCAGTAGTGGAAGTGCTCGGTCAGACGATAGGTGGTTCCGACATACGGGAACTTATCGGCTTTACCCAATGCTTCGGCGTCGTCTTTAAAGATACGTGCAGCCGGGTTCGAGATAACGTTTGGATGCAGCGGGTTAGTTCCCAGCGGCGTTTCAAACGGCTCGTAGTGTTCCGGGAACGGACCTTCCGCCATCTTATCGAGGGCAAACAGACGCCCCATGCCTTCCTGCTGCATGATAAACGGCCCGACGCCGCTACCCGGAGGCGCTGCGCTGTAGTCCGGAATATCCCAGCCGGTCCACTTAGTGCCGTCCCATTTCAGCAACTGACGCTTCGGATCCCACGGGTTACCCTGCGGATCTGCGGAGGCGCGGTTATACAGAATGCGGCGGTTAAGCGGCCATGCCCATGCCCAGCCCAGCGTGTTACCGAGGCCAGACGGATCGGCGTTATCACGGCGTGCCATCTGGTTGCCTTCCGGCGTCCAGCTACCGGCGAAAATCCAGCAGCCACAGGAGGTTGTACCGTCATCGCGCAATTGGGCGAACGAACTAAGTTGTTGGCCTTTCTTGACGATAACCGCACCGGTTGCCGGATCGGTAATATCGGCCAGCGCCTTACCGTTGCTCTCCATCGCCACTTCTTCTGAAGATGGCTCATGCGGAATGGCGTAGTTCCATGTCATGTTCAGCACCTGGTCCGGGTTCGCGCCACCCTGTTCGGCATACATCTTGCGCAAGCGCAGGAAGATACCGGAGAGGATCTCGCCGTCAGTCAGCGCAATCCCCGGGGCGTCCGCACCTTTCCAGTGCCACTGTAACCAGCGACCTGAGTTAACGATAGAACCGTTCTCTTCCGCGAAGCAGGTCGATGGCAGACGGAACACTTCGGTCTGGATCTTCGACGAGTCAACTTCGTTCAGCTCACCGTGGTTCTGCCAGAAGTTAGAGGTTTCAGTGTTCAGTGGGTCGATGGTGACGAGGAACTTCAGTTTCGACAGACAACCGATCACTTTGTTTTTGTTCGGGAATGAGGCAACAGGGTTAAAGCCCTGGCAGATATAGCCATTGACCTTGCCCTCTTTCATCATCTCGAAGTATTGCAGGACGTCGTAGCCTTTATCCCACTTCGGCAACCAGTCAAAGCCCCAGCTATTTTCCGCCGTCGCTTTATCACCAAAGAAGGCCTTCATCATAGAGACGAAGAATTTCGGGTAGTTGCCCCAGTAGTTTACCTGGCCTTCCAGCAGCGGTTTTGGCGTGTTGGCGGTAAGGTAGGTTTGCAGATCGGTCTGCTTCTCGCTTGGCAGCGTCATGTAACCTGGCAGGCTCTGCGACAGCAGCCCCAGGTCCGTCAGCCCCTGAATATTGGAGTGACCGCGCAGGGCGTTAACGCCGCCGCCTGCCATCCCCATATTGCCGAGCAGCAGCTGGATCATCGCCATCGTACGAATGTTTTGCGCACCAACGGAGTGTTGCGTCCAGCCGAGGGCATACAGGAACGAGGCAGTTTTATCGTGAGCACTGGTTTCTGCGATGTATTCGCAGACTTTCAGGAACGCGTCTTTTGGCGTACCACAGATGTTTTCAACCACATCTGGCGTGTAGCGGGAAACGTGCTGTTTCAGCAAGTTCCACACGCAGCGCGGATGTTGCAGCGTGGTATCGCGTTTGGCGAAGCCGTTTTCGTCCAGTTCATAAGTCCAGGAGGATTTATCGTACTTGCGTTTTTCCGCGTCGTAGCCGGTGAACAGGCCATCTTCAAAGCCGTAATCCTCACGCACGATCAGGCTGGCGTTGGTATAGGCTTCGGTGTATTCGCGGTTGAATTTTTCATTGTTCAGCAGGTACAGCAATACGCCTGACAGGAAAGCAATGTCAGTACCGGAACGAATAGGGGCATAGTAGTCAGCTACCGCCGCCGTACGCGTAAAGCGAGGATCGATCACAATCAGCTTCGCGCCGTTGTGAATTTTGGCTTCCATCGCCCAGCGGAACCCGACCGGGTGAGCTTCAGCGGCGTTACCGCCCATCACCACGACGAGGTTGGCGTTCTTGATGTCGACCCAGTGGTTGGTCATCGCACCGCGACCAAATGTTGGAGCAAGACTTGCTACCGTTGGTCCGTGTCAGACACGCGCCTGGTTGTCGACCGCGAGCATACCCAGCGCGCGGGAGAATTTTTGCGTTAAATAGCCGGTTTCGTTACTCGACGCGGAAGCACACAGCATCCCGGTGGAGAGCCAGCGGTTAACAGTCACGCCTTCGGCGTTTTGCGCAATGTAGTTAGCATCGCGGTCTTCTTTCATCAGTTTGGCGATGCGATCAAACGCCTCTTCCCAACTGATTTGCTGCCATTTATCAGAACCTGGCGCACGGTATTCCGGAAACTTCAGACGGCTTTCGGAGTGGATGAAATCCACCAGGCCAGCGCCTTTCGGACAAAGTGCACCGCGGTTGACCGGGTGATCCGGATCGCCTTCGATATGGAAGATAGATGCTTTGGCGTTTTTTGCTCCGTCACCGAGGCTGTACATCAACAGCCCACAGCCTACGGAACAATAGGTGCAGGTATTACGGGTTTCGCGGGTGCGCAGCAGTTTATACTGCCGGGTTTCCGCGAGTGCTACGCTGGGTGCAAAACCCAGTGCCGCTGCCGTGGTGCCTGCCATACCGCCAGCGCAGATCTTAAAGAACTGCCTTCTGCTGACCTGCATGGATTGCTCCTTGTTTCGACATTGTCACGTCCCATTTACATTCGCTTGCTGCGTGTGCAGGGAGTGGGAGTTATTTTTCTTTGCGGAAGGGGCCGCAAAGGTCCAGAATTGGCTCAATTTCCCTCCATCCAGGAAGGGTTTGTAACAGAATACCATAATGTTGGTGTGTGTGTTCTTATCTGGTTAAGAGAAAGTGAAAAAAACACAGCGAAAAGAAATCGAAAATGTGACAAATATCACAGGTGTTCGTCAAATTGAGTTATGGCGGCGTGATGATTTACAACACCCACGGTTAGATGAGGTCGCGGAAGAAGTTCCCGTTGCGCTGGTCTACAACGGCATTTCGCATGTGGTGATGATGGCGTCGCCCAAAGACCTTGAGTACTTTGCGCTCGGTTTTTCGCTTTCCGAGGGGATTATCGAAAGTCCGCGCGATATCTTCGGCATGGATGTCGTTCCTTCCTGTAATGGTCTTGAAGTACAAATTGAGCTTTCCAGCCGCCGCTTTATGGGGTTGAAGGAGCGCCGCCGGGCGCTGGCGGGACGTACGGGCTGTGGCGTATGCGGCGTGGAGCAACTTAATGACATCGGAAAACCGGTGCAGCCGCTACCGTTCACCCAGACGTTTGATCTCAACAAACTGGATGATGCATTACGTCATCTCAACGATTTTCAGCCAGTGGGGCAACTGACTGGTTGTACTCACGCCGCTGCCTGGATGTTGCCATCTGGCGAACTGGTCGGCGGGCATGAAGACGTGGGTCGCCATGTGGCGCTGGACAAACTGTTAGGCCGCCGGTCACAAGAAGGGGAAAGCTGGCAGCAAGGTGCGGTACTGGTTTCCAGTCGTGCCAGTTATGAAATGGTGCAAAAGTCGGCGATGTGCGGCGTAGAGATTTTGTTTGCGGTGTCTGCCGCGACCACGCTTGCTGTAGAAGTGGCTGAGCGCTGTAATCTGACACTGGTAGGTTTTTGTAAACCGGGTCGGGCAACGGTTTATACCCATCCGCAGCGTTTGAGCAATTAATTAAAATAAGTCCTGCGAAATATATTAAATTGCAGGACTTATTCATTTCGTGAATTTTATTATTTTATTTATAAACAAAATGCGTGTAGTGGCGTTTTCTTTTTTCATTTATTATGTTCACTCTCTTATCTATATATTTATAAGGCAATTAAATGAAAAGGAATTTATTATCTTCCGCTATTATAGTCGCCATCATGTCCCTCGGTCTGACGGGTTGTGATGATAAAAAAGCCGAAACAGAAACGCTCCCGCCTGCCAATAGTCAACCTGCCGCACCAGCTCCTGAAGCGAAACCTACTGAAGCTCCCGTTGCAAAAGCAGAAGCTAAACCTGAAACACCTGCGCAACCGGTGGTCGATGAACAAGCGGTTTTCGACGAAAAAATGGATGTCTATATCAAGTGCTACAACAAGTTACAGATCCCGGTACAGCGCAGTCTGGCGCGTTATGCTGACTGGCTGAAAGATTTTAAACAGGGGCCTACCGGTGAAGAGCGTACTGTTTATGGCATCTACGGCATTAGTGAATCCAACCTCGCTGAGTGTGAAAAAGGCGTAAAAAGTGCTGTGGCGTTAACGCCTGCGCTGCAACCAATTGATGGCGTGGCGGTGAGTTATATCGATGCTGCCGTGGCGTTGGGTAATACCATTAACGAAATGGATAAATATTACACCCAGGAAAATTATAAAGACGATGCGTTTGCGAAAGGGAAAACGCTGCACCAGACATTCTTAAAAAATCTGGAAGCCTTTGAACCTGTAGCCGAATCTTATCATGCGGCGATTCAGGAAATTAATGATAAGCGTCAGCTTGCGGAACTGAAAAATATTGAAGAAAGAGAAGGGAAAACATTCCACTACTACTCTCTGGCAGTCATGATTTCAGCGAAACAAATTAATAACCTGATATCGCAAGATAAGTTTGATGCAGAAGCGGCAATGAAGAAAGTGTCTGAACTGGAAACGCTAGTGGCGCAGGCCAAAGAAGCGGATAAAGGCGGCATGAATTTCTCGTTTATTAATTCGGCAGGCCAGTATCAACTCGAGGCTAAAAAATACGTTCGCCGCATCAGAGATAAAGTCCCGTACTCTGACTGGGATAAAGAGCAACTTCAGGACGCAAACTCAAGCTGGATGGTCGAAGACTCTTTCCCGAGAGCATTACGCGAGTACAACGAAATGGTTGATGACTATAATAGCCTGCGTTAAACGTTTTTGATGATAAATGCAGTGTCGGATGCGGCGCATCCGACACAGTTCACCCCTTGTGAAGTAACTCCATAAATGCCTCATATCCTGTTAACCCGGCAATAATCTCCGCCGGATGCTGACACAATATGCTTGCCAGATAGCTAAATATTTTTAGCTCATGACGCGCATCGGCGGCGGCGCAGGCGATCAAGACATGGTTAATGACTTCGTTATTCACCTCAACTGGTTGGGCGAGGGTAATAAAAAATCCACGAAAACGTCGCTCCTGTTCGCTCCAGCAATGTGGGATGGCGAGGCGATTAACAATCAGGTTTTCACCTTCGCCTTCGCGGGCGATGATGCGTTGTGCTTCATCGGCGGTAATATGGTGTTGTGCGACTAATTGCGCACAAATTTGCCGGGTAATATGTTGCCAGCTTTCACCGCGTACATTCGAATAATGAAAACTTCCGGGGGCAGAGAAAAAACGCTCCGGCTGTTGGCGAATAAATGCCGTCGCCAGAAAATGTTTTATTTGTTCGATACCGGCAGCCGTAATGATATTTTTTACGGTGATGTAATTATTTACCGCGTCATCCAGTAAATAATGGCTGTTGTTAATGATCAATAACGGCTCAATCTCTTCGCGAATGGCAACAAGTTCGCTTAAGCTACGGGCAATAATTACCCGACAATTTAAAACATCGCGCTCAATGGCGAGCTGATTAATAGTGGCAATCGCGTTCTGGTCCGAGAGCAAAATGATCGGCTGGCGTTCGTTTTGATGCCGCTCCAGCGCACAGGCAAAATACAAACCGATCAGATCGCTGTCGAAAAGGGGAATATCGAGCTGTTCACGCAGTAGCGTAATAAAGTGCAGACTCATATCAAAGGCCGCAGGCCAGGCGGCTTTCAGGTTATTCATGCTGCTCTGGCGGTGCTCAGCAATCCACACTGGTGCGGCAAGGCAACGTAATAAATGCCCGGTAATATTCTCAACCAGCTGCGCATCAATAATATTCAATGACGCGATGCCCGGCACCCTTTGCAGCAACCCCTGCACATTATCGGCTGAAATTACCTGCGCTTGCTGATGCTGTTTCTCTATCAAACCCGTCAGGGTTCTTACAGCGTTATCACCAAGAAACAGACCGCTATGTTCAACGATTTGTTTTATCTCGTCACCGGGATATTGCGGCCACTCATCGGTCAGTTGATTACGCAGGGCGTAAATCGCCAGAATCAGGCTGGAGAGATAATCACCCTGCATGAGCGGCCAGCGGTGTTGGTTGTCGCAGGCCGTGGATAAATGCTGAAGGTTGTCTCGTGTTATGCCCGCCAGCGGAATTAAAAACGGATCTTTGCGCAGCAAGTTCGCCAGCAAGATAACGCGTTTCTCTTCTGTCTCATCAATGAAATGGCCCAAACCAGGGCGGCTGGCCAGGCAACAAGTGCGTTCATAACGCTGTTTTAACCGGGGCAGACGCTCTGCTACCCACGTTTCTGGCAAATTAAGCGCCGAGGCGAGTTGCGCACGGGGAGTGAAAGTATTCAGTAATAACAGCGCCAGCAGCCGATCGTCGTTATCGTGCTTTTGCAGCAACTGAAAAAAGCTGCGGCGCTCGAAGATTTCCAGCTGATAGCCCGCACTGCCACTGGCGAAAATGCGGGCTTTGCCGTTAAGGGTGAAGTTGAGATAGTCAATATCACGCAGGATGGTCCTGCCTGAAACGCCAGTCTGTTGCGCCAGCTCGCCAGGCGTGCGCGGCTGTTGCTCCAGCAGATCGACAATCTTTAACTGGCGTTCGTTTAGCATTAATCCACCTGACGGAACTGGCTAAACGCGTTGACTTTCTCCGCAGTTAAGGTCGTCAGAAAACCCCGTATCAGCGTGAGCAGAGCTTCGTAATCGGCTTTTGAAATCATACCGCTGTTGGCGTGCAGATAACGAGTTGGCAGACACAGCGCGACAACCGGACGCCCGCCGCCCATCACGTTGTAGCGCCCGCCATCCGTCGCACCGGTTTTCATGGTGGAAAATTGCAGCGGTAAATCGTTATGTGCGGCACAGCTTTTTAACGCTGCTACCAGTTTCTGGTTGGGGAAGTAGCGCTTGTCAAACAGCATCAGCCCCGGCCCCTGGCCCAGTTTCAGCGGGTATTTAATGTTATCAATGCCCGGAACATCGCCCGCTACGGCGGTATCCAACACGATCACGACGTCCGGTTTAATGTGTTCCGCCGAGGTTTGCGCCCCGCGTAGCCCAACTTCTTCTTCCACACTGCCAACGCCATACAGCGTAATTTCGGGATTATTCACCGTCTGCAATAGTTCAGCCATCATTGCGCAGCCGATGCGGTTATCCAACGCCTTGCCGACCACTTTATCTTCGCCCCAGCAGGCAAAATTGGCTTCCGGGCTAATAAAATTACCAATTTCCACGCCGCGCTTTTCCACCTCTTCGCGACTGTTCGCGCCAATATCAATGAACATCTCATCAAATGACAGCGGTTGTTGCTTTTGCTTTTCCGTTAACGCATGAGGCGCGACGGAACCAATCACACCAGGGATTTTCACTCCCTTGTGTGTGCGTATGGTTACCCGGTGGTTGAGCATCGACTGATTCCACCAGCCGCCAATGGTGGTAAAACGCAGAAAACCGCTCTCGTCGATGTGGGTGACCATAAAGCCGACTTCATCCATATGTCCGACAACGGCAACTTTTGGACCTTTATTCCCCTTACGGGCAACAAAGCTGCCCAGACCATCGAAGGTGATTTCATTCACGCAAGGTTCCAGCGTGTTTATCAGAATGTCGCGAACTTCCTGTTCATCGCCGCTGACGGCGCTGGCTTCGCACAACTGTTGCAGTAACTCAATGTTCATGGACAAGCTCCTGTTGCGCGGCTTTCGCTTTGCGGCGTAACCACAATCCTTTCAGGACGATAATGAATGAAATGTTCAGCGCGAGGCCAATCGCCAGCACCAGATAAAACGAACCCACCGGCGACATCAGGCCGATCAGCGGGTCAAAGATACCCAAACCAGGTGCCAGACGTTTGATTCCGAAAGCGATCACCAGCACGCCGGTAATGCCGCCCGCCAGCGTATTGGCGGTAATCATCGGCAACGGAGCTGCCAGAGCGTAAGGAATAGCCGGTTCGGTTGCGACTGTGGCACCGACCACAATGGCACTACTGGCAGCCTCTTTTTCCTGTCGGGTAAACAGTTTGGGCGCAATGAACGTCGCAAGACCCGCCGCGACGGGCGGCATCAGCGCGACAACGCCGACGATGGCGTACCAGTCATAAATGTGTTTTTCCAGCAGTGAGAAGCAGAAGAACCAGGCGGTTTTATTGATGGGGCCGCCCATATCGAACGCCAGCATCGCACCGACCAGAAACGCTGCCGCAAACTTCATTGATGGAGGAATGGTATTCAGGAAGTGGAGCAGCCCGCCCATGAGGTCGGACATCACCGGCCCGATAACGTAGTAAGTGAGCACGCCGAAAACCAGCAGAGTAACGAACGGGATCAGCATTGAACCGAGCAGCGGTTGTAATGCTTTGCCAAGGCGCACTTTGCGGAACCAGAAGACGAAATAGCCAATCGCCAGCCCCAGCACCACCGCGCCGAGGAATCCCGCACCCGACTGGGTGCCGAGCAGCGCTTTGTCGTTCGCCAGATAGCAAACCAGAAACGCCGGAGCGAAAGCCGGTTTATCGGCAATCGACGAGGCAATATAAGCGCCCATGATGGGGATCATAAAGGTGAAGCCAAGGTAACCGATGGATTCAACTACCCAGGTAAACGACGGCGCGCCTTTCGACATATCGGTATACGGCAAACCGAACTGCACCAGCATGTTGGCAAGCGCCACCAGGATACCACCGCCGATGACAAACGGCAGCGCCGCAGAGACGCCCGCCATCAGGTGGCTCATCACGCTACCGCTTTGCACTTCCTGTTTGCCAAGCTTCACGCCGCTATCTGCGGCAAAAAGCTGCGAGTTTGTCGGTAATTCGCTGAAAATCTGGTCGATATTTTTCAACGCCTGGGAGATGGCAATCTCATAAACTTTCTTCCCGGCAAACCGCGCGCGATCATCACCGCTCAGGCCACGCCCGGTAGCGAGAATGACGTAATCGGCAGCGGCAATCTCTTCGCTGGATAAGCGGTTTTCAACGCCACTGGACCCTTGAGTTTCCACTTTTATGGTATGACCGAGAGAACGGGCTTTCTGTTCCAGGGCTTCCGCCACCATGTAGGTGTGAGCGATCCCGGCGGGGCAGTTGGTGATCGCGACAATACGTAAGGATGACTCCATCGCCACTTCCTTATGAGCTGAGGGTTTGATTTAACAAGGCAAGCACCTGGTCGGTATCGCCCTGTTGCAGTTGATGAATAAATTCCTTGTGAATAATTTTGCGACACAGTGTGCCGATGATTTTGACCTGATCCTCTTCGCCGCTTTGCGGCACGCCGAGGCAGATCCAGCAATTGACGTCTTCGCCATCGCTGGCTTTCCAGTCAATAGCCTGCGCTTTGCGGGCGAATAATACGAACGGTTGTTTAACGCAGGCGCTTTTACCGTGCGGCACGGCGACACCGGAACCAAATCCAGTAGAGTGCATTTTTTCGCGCAGCAGCAGGGTTTGCAGGAACTGGTGTGAGTCGGTGATAAAACCGTTTTGTAACGCTATTGTCGCCAACTGCTTCAGAACGGAATAAGCGCCATTGCCCTGAATATTCAGGTCAATACAGCTTGCAGTAAGAGCTGCCATTAATCGGACTCCATAAAATATATTTTAATCAATTGTAATGGTGGAGCGATTAAGTGATGAGAGGCGATATGTCGGTAAACAATGACAATTTGAGACAGAGTGAAAGGTCAGATTTGCGGAGTAATGCACATAATGGTTATTTAAATAAACCACATGAATCATTAATGGGTTATTCATTATTTTTGTGATTTACTCACAATGTATCAGGAAAATATAACTTACCGGGAGATGTAATATGTTTAATTTTTCAAATCGAAATTTAAAATATTGTGCCGGAGGCATCTCTGGCACATTGGGCAATTACGGCAGGTAAAACACTTCTTGCAGCTCGCTACTCACCGGGCTGTTATCCGGGTTAGCGGGCATAACATCGGTCATATATTTCCACCAACGTTGGCAAACATCAGTGCTGGCAACCGCATTCCAGCGTTCTTCAGATTCAATCTCTACCATGGCAAACAGCAGATTACGCGCTTTGTCGAGATAGATGGCGTAGTTATGCGCACCGTGAGATTTCAGCACTGCTTCCAGTTCTGGCCAGATGGGATTATGCCGACGCTGATACTCTTCGTGGGCGTCGGGGTTTACCTGCATGACAAAGGCTTTGCGGATCATGTTTGCTCCTTACAGCGCCAGCGCACTGGCGAGTGGCGTAACGCCGAAACGCTTGCCGAGCGCTATCAACTCTTCACGGCTGATGGTCTGTTTCATGCCGCCCATCGAATAAACCTTCACTAATACTTGTGCTGATTTTTCTGCGGTGTCGATTAAACCGAAGGTTTCATCCAGCGTCGGTCCGCTGCCGAAGACGCCGTGGAAGGGCCACAACACCAGCGAATGTTTTTGCATCTCTTGTGCGGTCGCCTGGCCGATTTCGTCCGTGCCGGGCACCATCCACGGCAAAATGCCAACGCCATCCGGGAATACCACCAGACACTCGGTGCTGCCTTCCCACAGTTGGCGAGTGAAGACCGCGGTGTCGTTTTCAAGTACATAGGTGAGGGCGATCAGGTTGGTGGCGTGGCAGTGCATGATCACCCGATCTTTGCCGTTGGTGGCTTTAATGCGCTCGCAGTGGGAAAGGAAGTGAGCCGGAAGTTCGGAAGTGGGGACGGCTTCGTTGGTTAACCCCCAAAGAATGTGGTAGCCCGCGCCGTCGCTGTCGACTTTTACGATGCCTAAGTTAGCCGCAGGATCAAGCTGGACGTTACGGAAGAATTTGCCCGAGCCGGTGACAATAAACGGTGTATTTGCCAGTAAAGGCATGGGCTGGCTGAGCGGGATATAGCGCGGTTGTTGGTGGAAATTGTCGTGATATGGTGCGATATCGGCGTCATCCAGGCGTAGCGTCAGGTTGCCGCCGTTGCGCTCATCCCAGCCTTTCAGCCAGGCGTCGGTGGTGGCTTTGATCATTCCCTGGACAAACCAGGACTGAGTAATGTTTTGCATGTTCTGTGTTCCTGTAAATTCGGTGTTGTCGGATGCACGACCCGTAGGCCGGATAAGGCGCTCGCGCCGCATCCGGCAATCAATGCCTGATGCGACGCTGTCGCGTCTTATCAGGCCTACAACTATTGCCGACCTGTAGGCCTGATAAGGCACTTGTGCCGCATCCGGCAATCAATGCCTGATGCGACGCTGTCGCGTCTTATCAGGCCTACAACTGTTGCCGACCTGTAGGCCGGATAAGGCACTTGTGCCGCATCCGGCAATCAATGCCTGATGCGACGCTGTCGCGTCTTATCAGGCCTACAACTATTGCCGACCTGTAGGCCGGATAAGGCACTTGTGCCGCATCCGGCAATCAATGCCTGATGCGACGCTGTCGCGTCTTATCAGGCCTACAACTGTTGCCGACCCGTAGGCCGGATAAGGCGCTCGCGCCGCATCCGGCAGTGTTTACCCGCGGCGACTCAAAATTTCTTTCTCATAAGCCCGCACGCTCTCCAGCCATTCGCTACCTGCTGGCGTATCGTGACGTTGGCAATACATTTCCCAGACCGCCTGCCACGGCAACGATTTCTGCTCTTCCAGCAGTGCCAGACGCGCAGTGTAATCGCCCGCCGCTTCCAGCTTGCGCAGCTCAGCGGTAGGTTCCAGCAACGCACGCAGCAGGGCTTTTTTCATATTGCGTGTACCAATGACCCACGCGGCAATGCGGTTGATAGAGGCATCGAAGAAGTCAAGGCCGATATGCACCCGGTCAAACAGATCGTGACGCACAATCTCACTGGCAATTGCCTGGGTTTCATCATCCAGCAGCACTACGTGATCGCTGTCCCAGCGAACCGGACGGCTGACGTGCAGCAGCAACTGCGGCACATACAGCATGGCGGCGGAAATCTTGTCGGAAATCACTTCAGTCGGGTGGAAGTGCCCGGCGTCCAGGCACAGCGCAGTCTGGCGGCTGGTGGCATACCCCATGTAAAACTCATTGGAGCCAACCGTGTAGCTCTCTGCGCCAATGCCAAACAATTTGCTCTCAACGGCGTCGATATGGTGCGCAGGGTTTAGCTTCTCGCTGATCACCTCATCCAGTGCTGCCAGCAGACGCTGACGCGGGGCGAGACGGTCAACGGTGATATCTTTCATACCATCCGGGATCCAGATGTTCATCACCGATGGTGTGCCGAGTTGCTCGCCAAAATAGGCCGAAACGCGACGGCTGGCTTTGCAGTGATCAATCCAGAACTGGCGAATGCTGTCGTCGGCATGGGAAAGCGTAAAGCCATCGGCGCTTAGCGGATGCGAAAAGCAGGAGGGGTTAAAATCCAGACCGAGCTGATTGGCTTTCGCCCATTCAACCCAGTTTTTGAAGTGCTCTGGTTTGATCTGGTCGCGCGAGACTGGCGTATCTGATTCCAGATAGATGGCATGTAAATTAAGCCGTTTCGGCCCCGGAATCAGCCGCATAGCCTGTTCCAGATCGGCACGTAGCTCACTGGCATTACGCGCTTTGCCCGGATAATTGCCTGTGGCCTGAATCCCCCCGGTCAGCGAACCTTCCGGGTTTTCAAAACCGGAAACATCATCGCCCTGCCAGCAGTGCATTGAAACGGGTAAACGATCAAGTTGGCGCAGCGCCTCCTCGACATCAATCCCCACCGCCGCGAAACGCTGTTTCGCTAGCTCCCAGGCCTGTTCCAGTTGAGTGGTCATGCGCAAAGCTCCTTTGTCTGTCGTGTAGAGTGAATCTGCGCCACATAGTGGGCAATTTCACTGTCAGGATTAGGGGTAAAGGTGGTCAGATTCGCGGTGGTGCTGACGACCTGACGGAAATCATCCACATTGTTGAGTTCATCCAGCGTCATTAACTGGATGCCGATATTGCCGAGCGTCGAGGCTTCAACAGGCCCGGCGATCACCCGAATACCGCAGGCATCGGCGCATAGCTGGTTGAGCAGCGTGTTCTGGCAGCCTCCGCCGACAATATGCAGTTGCGAGAAATCTTCACCGCGCAGCTGCGCCAGCTCATGCAACACATCGGCATACAGCAGCGCCAGACTGTCGAAAATGCAGCGCGCCAGTTCAGCATCACTTTCCGGGATCGGTTGCGCCGTTTCCCGACACGCAGCCTGAATTTCGCTGCACATCGTCTCAGGATTAATAAAGCGATCGTCATTGGGATTGATAATGAAGCGGCAAGCCGGAAGTGCCTGTGTCGCGGAGATAAGCGCCGGAAGATCGTTGATTTGCTGCTCCTGAAGCACTCGCTGAAGCAGCCATAAGCCCATAATATTTTTCAGCACCCGATAGCGACCTTCCGCCCCGCCTTCATTGGTGATGTTGGCTGCCAGTGCCGTGTCATTGGTAAATGGCGTCTGGCTTTCGAAGCCCATCAATGACCAGGTGCCAGAAGAGAGATAAGCAGCACGTGAGCCGTTTAACGGCGAGGCGATAACCGCGCTGGCGGTATCATGGCTGGCAACGGCGACCACTGGAATCTCATTACCCTGCGGGCAAATCCAGTGACCTATGACATTACCCGGATGCGTCGGGCGACCAAACCAGGCTTTGTTGGCCCCGCTCCACGCCAGTAGCGACTCGTCCCAGTCGTCGCTATTGATATTGACCAGTTGCGTGGTCGTGGCGTTGGTATATTCCCAGTTCATCTTGCCGGTCAGGCGATAACTGAAGTAATCCGGCATCAGCAGAGCGTGAGCAATGTGTGGAATAAGTTCAGGTTGTTGCTCCGTCAGCGCACGCAACTGATAAAGCGTATTGAAGGGCAGAAACTGGATGCCGCTACGTTGATAAATATCGCGTTTGCCGAGTTGTTGTTGTGCCTGCGCCATTAGGCCATTGGTGCGGCTATCGCGATAAGCAACGGGCAGGCCCACACGCTGACCCTGTTGGTCGAGCAGCACAAAGTCCACGCCCCAGGTATCAATCCCAATGCTATCGATACGAATCCCTTCCTCGCACACCTTGTTTAATCCAAGGCGAATGGCACTTTCAAGGCTATCCACATCCCAGGTGACATAGCCGTTCTGACTATGCAGCCCATTGTTAAAACGATGGATTTCGCGCAGCGTCAGGCTGCGGCATTCACGCTCGTAACGCGCCAGCATCACGCGCCCACTGGATGCGCCGAGATCGACGGCGACACAATTGCGAAAGGTCATAATGTGATCCTGCTGAATTTCATTACGACCAGTCTAAAAAGCGCCTGAATTCGCGACCTTCTCGTTACTGACAGGAAAATGGGCCATTGGCAACCAGGGAAAGATGAACGTGATGATGTTCACAATTTGCTGAATTGTGGTGATGTGATGCTCACCGCATTTCCTGAAAATTCACGCTGTATCTTGAAAAATCGACGTTTTTTACGTGGTTTTCCGTCGAAAATTTAAGGTAAGAACCTGACCTCGTGATTACTATTTCGCCGTGTTGACGACATCAGGAGGCCAGTATGACCGTATTACATAGTGTGGATTTTTTTCCGTCTGGTAACGCGTCCGTGGCGATAGAACCCCGGCTCCCGCAGGCGGATTTTCCTGAACATCATCATGATTTTCATGAAATTGTGATTGTCGAACATGGCACGGGTATTCATGTGTTTAATGGGCAGCCCTATACCATCACCGGTGGCACGGTCTGTTTCGTACGCGATCATGATCGGCATCTGTATGAACATACCGATAATCTGTGTCTGACCAATGTGCTGTATCGCTCGCCGGATCGATTTCAGTTTCTCGCCGGGCTGAATCAGTTGCTGCCACAAGAGCTGGATGGGCAGTATCCGTCTCACTGGCGCGTTAACCACAGCGTATTGCAGCAGGTGCGACAGCTGGTTGCACAGATGGAACAGCAGGAAGGGGAAAATGATTTACCCTCGACCGCCAGTCGCGAGATCTTGTTTATGCAATTACTGCTCTTGCTGCGTAAAAGCAGTTTGCAGGAGAACCTGGAAAACAGCGCATCACGTCTCAACTTGCTTCTGGCCTGGCTGGAGGACCATTTTGCCGATGAGGTGAATTGGGATGCCGTGGCGGATCAATTTTCTCTTTCACTGCGTACGCTACATCGGCAGCTTAAGCAGCAAACGGGACTGACGCCTCAGCGATACCTGAACCGCCTGCGACTGATGAAAGCCCGACATCTGCTACGCCACAGCGAGGCCAGCGTTACTGACATCGCCTATCGCTGTGGATTCAGCGACAGTAACCACTTTTCGACGCTTTTTCGCCGAGAGTTTAACTGGTCACCGCGTGATATTCGCCAGGGACGGGATGGCTTTCTGCAATAACGCGAATCTTCTCAACGTATTTGTACGCCATATTGCGAATAATCAACTTCGTTCTCTGGCCGAGGTAGCCACGGTGGCGCATCAGTTAAAACTTCTCAAAGATGATTTTTTTGCCAGCGACCAGCAGGCAGTCGCTGTGGCTGACCGTTATCCGCAAGATGTCTTTGCTGAACATACACATGATTTTTGTGAGCTGGTGATTGTCTGGCGCGGTAATGGCCTGCATGTACTCAACGATCGCCCTTATCGCATTACCCGTGGCGATCTCTTTTACATTCATGCTGACGATAAACACTCCTACGCTTCCGTTAACGATCTGGTTTTGCAGAATATTATTTATTGCCCGGAGCGTCTGAAGCTGAATCTTGACTGGCAGGGGGCGATTCCGGGATTTAACGCCAGCGCAGGGCAACCACACTGGCGCTTAGGTAGCATGGGGATGGCGCAGGCGCGGCAGGTTATCGGTCAGCTTGAGCATGAAAGTAGTCAGCATGTGCCGTTTGCTAACGAAATGGCTGAGTTGCTGTTCGGGCAGTTGGTGATGTTGCTGAATCGCCATCGTTACACCAGTGATTCGTTGCCGCCAACATCCAGCGAAACGTTGCTGGATAAGCTGATTACCCGGCTGGCGGCTAGCCTGAAAAGTCCCTTTGCGCTGGATAAATTTTGTGATGAGGCATCGTGCAGTGAGCGCGTTTTGCGTCAGCAATTTCGCCAGCAGACTGGAATGACCATCAATCAATATCTGCGACAGGTCAGAGTGTGTCATGCGCAATATCTTCTCCAGCATAGCCGCCTGTTAATCAGTGATATTTCGACCGAATGTGGCTTTGAAGATAGTAACTATTTTTCGGTGGTGTTTACCCGGGAAACCGGGATGACGCCCAGCCAGTGGCGTCATCTCAATTCGCAGAAAGATTAATTCGCCATGCCGATGCCGACGATGTTAGCGGCGACAATAATCACCACACAACCGAGGCTCAACACCGTTACCGGACGGCGTCCTGCATTGTTCCACTCTTTCAGCACCAGCCCGACGATACCGCCGCACAATACATAGAAACTCATATGCAGCATCCAACTGATGTAGTCATACTGCGCCGGAATGCGGGCGTGGCCCCAGGCATAGAAAAAGAATTGCAGATACCACATCAACCCGCCCAGTGTCGAGAGTAACACATTGTGAATGATCAGCGATTTTGCCAGCGAGAAGTCGGCTTTTAGCGACAAATCCTTCACTTTTGCCAGACGAATAAAACAGAAACCGAGGTTAATGATCGCGCCGCCGCCCATGATGACAACATAGCTTGGCAGAGCGACATACAGTGGATCGACGCCAAGTGCGGCAGCGGCTTCATGCATCGGTTTTGCGGCGTTCATCGCAAAGGACATCCCGGCAGAGAAAATGCCGCACATCACCGCCAGCACCAGCCCTTTTTTCAGATTGAACTCTTCGGCTTTAATGCCCATCTTGCGCTCTTTCAACTGCCCGGCGCGAGTTACAATCCCTACGCCAATCAGCGCCACCAGAACGCCGAGCAACGTCATGCGTCCGCCTTCGGTGCTAATCAACACATCGAAATTGCCGTTGATAATTGGCGTCATCAGCGTACCGACAATCAACGTAATGCCAATGGCGATGCCAATTCCCATCGACATGCCGAGATAACGCATGGTCAGGCCGTAGTTGATATTACCGATCCCCCACATAGCGCCGAACAGAAAAACAGGCAGTCGCGTAGAGAGACTAAACGAGCTGTAATACGCCCAGAAATTCGGTAGTAACAGGGCGCTGATGGCCCACGGCAGAATAATCCACGAAACAATCCCACCGACTGACCACATGGTTTCCCATGACCATTTTTTTACTTTTTTGAACGGAGCGTAAAAACAGGCTGCACTGGCCGCGCCGATCAAATGCCAAAATATCCCCATCGTAATCGCGTTACTCATCTTCTTATCCTCATCATTTTTCGTCGCGTCACATCTCCGACGAGATGAGTGTAAAAATCGTGCTGTCGATTAACCTTTCGCCTGTTGCCGCCGTTGTCGATTTACTGGCAATCACGGCATTAAGTGGGTGATTTGCTTCACATCTCGGGCATTTTCCTGCAAAACCATACCCTTACGAAAAGTACGGCATTGATAATCATTTTCAATATCATTTAATTAACTATAATGAACCAACTGCTTACGCGGCATTAACAATCGGCCGCCCGACAATACTGGAGATGAATATGAGCTATACCCTGCCATCCCTGCCGTATGCTTACGATGCCCTGGAACCGCACTTCGATAAGCAGACCATGGAAATCCACCACACCAAACACCATCAGACCTACGTAAACAACGCCAACGCGGCGCTGGAAAGCCTGCCAGAATTTGCCAACCTGCCGGTTGAAGAGCTGATCACCAAACTGGACCAGCTGCCAGCAGACAAGAAAACCGTACTGCGCAACAACGCTGGCGGTCACGCTAACCACAGCCTGTTCTGGAAAGGTCTGAAAAAAGGCACCACCCTGCAGGGTGACCTGAAAGCGGCTATCGAACGTGACTTCGGCTCCGTTGATAACTTCAAAGCAGAATTTGAAAAAGCGGCAGCTTCCCGCTTTGGTTCCGGCTGGGCATGGCTGGTGCTGAAAGGCGATAAACTGGCGGTGGTTTCTACTGCTAACCAGGATTCTCCGCTGATGGGTGAAGCTATTTCTGGCGCTTCCGGCTTCCCGATTATGGGCCTGGATGTGTGGGAACATGCTTACTACCTGAAATTCCAGAACCGCCGTCCGGACTACATTAAAGAGTTCTGGAACGTGGTGAACTGGGACGAAGCAGCGGCACGTTTTGCGGCGAAAAAATAATCATTTGCCGCCTGCTGCAATGAGGCGTATAGGCCGCATATCAGCTTAAAAAATGAACCATCGCCAACGGCGGTGGTTTTTTTGTGATCAATTTCAAAATAAAAACAATGATCCGATAAAAATAAAACAGCGTTTCAATTGATGTGGTTTTGATCACTTTTATTGATTAAATGAATGTCTATCTTCGTTTCCATCAACACTGATGCTCCATTGAGGAATTACGCATCAGCCCTTAAAAATATGCCGACAGGTGATGGAAATGCAGATAAAACGCTCGATTGAGAAAATCCCGGGGGGGATGATGCTCGTCCCGCTATTCCTTGGCGCACTGTGCCACACCTTCTCGCCGGGGGCGGGGAAATATTTTGGATCATTCACCAACGGGATGATTACCGGTACGGTGCCCATTCTGGCGGTGTGGTTTTTTTGCATGGGGGCGTCAATAAAATTAAGCGCGACGGGAACGGTACTGCGTAAATCCGGTACGCTGGTGGTAACTAAAATTGCCGTCGCGTGGGTGGTTGCGGCAATTGCCTCGCGTATTATTCCGGAACATGGTGTTGAAGTTGGATTCTTTGCCGGACTTTCAACGCTGGCGCTGGTGGCGGCGATGGATATGACCAATGGCGGACTTTACGCTTCCATCATGCAGCAGTACGGCACAAAAGAAGAAGCTGGGGCATTTGTGTTGATGTCGTTGGAGTCCGGGCCGCTCATGACGATGATTATTCTGGGCACTGCCGGGATTGCCTCGTTTGAACCGCATGTTTTCGTCGGCGCAGTATTACCGTTCCTGGTGGGCTTTGCCCTGGGGAACCTTGACCCTGAATTGCGAGAATTTTTCAGCAAAGCGGTGCAAACGCTGATTCCATTCTTTGCCTTCGCGCTGGGCAATACCATTGATTTGACTGTGATTGCCCAGACTGGTTTGCTGGGGATCCTGTTGGGTGTGGCAGTAATTATCGTGACCGGTATTCCGTTGATTATCGCCGATAAATTGATTGGCGGTGGCGATGGCACTGCCGGAATTGCCGCTTCCAGTTCCGCAGGGGCCGCGGTAGCGACACCTGTGCTGATTGCAGAAATGGTGCCTGCGTTTAAACCGATGGCTCCGGCAGCAACTTCGCTGGTAGCGACGGCGGTCATTGTGACTTCGATTCTGGTGCCAATTCTTACCTCTATCTGGTCACGTAAAGTCAAAGCCAGAGCAGCGAAAATCGAAATTTTAGGTACGGTGAAATAAACCTGCTTCCTTAATCCCCACAGCCGGATGAACTAACGTTCGTCCGGTTTGCTATTGAGTTCCTGCCTGGATACTTACCGCGAAAACAGCACGCCTGACATAAAATAAATATGGTCTAATGGGGAAATTTCTCGTGGAGAGGGAACAGATGCGATATCCGGTTGATGTATACACAGGCAAGATTCAGGCTTATCCCGAAGGCAAACCCAGCGCAATTGCTAAAATCCAGGTTGATGGTGAGTTGATGCTGACGGAGCTGGGGCTGGAAGGTGACGAGCAGGCGGAGAAAAAGGTTCACGGCGGGCCAGACAGAGCGCTGTGTCATTATCCTCGTGAGCATTATCTCTACTGGGCGCGGGAATTTCCGGAACAGGCGGAGTTGTTTGTTGCGCCTGCGTTTGGTGAAAACCTCTCAACCGACGGCCTGACGGAAAGTAATGTTTATATGGGCGATATTTTCCGCTGGGGAGAGGCATTAATTCAGGTCAGCCAGCCGCGCTCGCCTTGCTATAAACTCAATTACCATTTTGATATCAGCGATATAGCGCAGTTGATGCAAAACACAGGTAAGGTGGGGTGGTTGTATAGCGTGATAGCGCCAGGGAAAGTGTCTGCGGACGCGCCGCTGGAGTTGGTTTCCCGTGTCAGCGATGTGACCGTGCAGGAGGCTGCCGCCATCGCATGGCATATGCCGTTTGATGACGATCAATATCACCGTTTACTCTCCGCTGCCGGGTTATCGAAAAGCTGGACGCGGACGATGCAAAAGCGCCGACTGAGCGGCAAGATCGAAGATTTTTCCCGCCGGTTGTGGGGAAAATAACCCCCGGAGTGTAGGCCTGATAAGACGCTATCAGCGTCGCATCAGGCATCCTGCTCAAATGCCGGATGCGGCGTAAACGCCTTATCCTGCCTGCAAATGCGAAGTTTAACTCCGCTTATACAGCGGCAACCAAATCACCAGCCGTAAACCGCCCAGCGGGCTGTCTTCTGCCTTCACCCAGCCACGATGCTGCTGAATGGCGGTTTCAACAATCGCCAGCCCCAAACCTGTACCGCCAGATTCACGATCGCGTGCTTCATCGGTACGATAGAACGGACGGAAAATCTGTTCGCGATCTTCCGGGCTAACGCCAGGACCATCGTCGTCCACCGTAATGGTGATACCGTCTTTATCTACCGCAAAGCCCACTTCAATCTTCGTATGGGAATAACGCAGAGCATTACGAACAATGTTTTCCAGCGCACTTTCCAGGGCGTTCGGATTGCCGTACAGCGGCCACGGCCCAGGCGGGAAGTTAACTGTCAACGACTTGCCCATTTGCTCGGCTTCGAACGCCGCGTTATCCAGCACTTCACTCCACAACTGGTTGGCTTTGATGGTTTCGCTAACCAGCGCGTTTTTTTGCTGATTACGTGACATCACCAACAGATCGTTGATCATGCTGTCCAGACGTTGCGCTTCGGTTTCAATACGCTCCAGTTCCTTGCTTTCACCGCTACGACGGCGCAGTAACGCCGTACCCAGTTGCAGACGCGTCAGCGGGGTGCGCAGCTCGTGAGAGATATCAGAAAGCAGACGCTGCTGAGAGGTCATCATGCGCTCCAGCGCGGTGACCATCTGGTTAAAACTGGCACCTGCGGCAAGGAATTCCTGTGGCCCCGCTTCCAGTTCCGGGTGCTGGCGTAAGTTTCCCTGGGCAACTTCATCGGCAGCGTTTTTCAGCTTACGCGCCGGTTTTGCCAGACTCCAGGCCAACCACAACAGCAGCGGCGTACTGACCAACATGGTGACAATCAGCAGTAATAGCGGGCGGTCAAACAGTAAGTTAATGAAATCGGATTGAGAACTGCTGGCCGGACGAATCAGATAAAGTTGGTAATTATCTTCGCCATCACGCACGGAGAACGGACCGACCAGTTCCACGCGGCCATACTTTTTCTTCTGCGGATGATCGGCGTTATCGGCCTGACCAATAAAGTTACGAATGATCTGCATTTCGCTGCGTTCAGCGCCGATCACGCGGCCTTCGGTGGTCACCAATAACAAACGCTGTCCTGGCGGTGCCCACTTATCAATCGCCCGGAACAGACGCCGCCACCACATTAAATCGTTGGGCGGATCGTTCGCCAGCTCCGCTTCGACATGCTGCTCAATCATCAGCCCCTGACGCTGTTCGCTATCCAGAAGCTCGGTCATCTGGCGTGAATCGAGCTTGGGTAACATCAAAACCAACATCAACACCAGCGCCAGCGTCAGCCAGAAGATGGCGAAGATGCGCGCGGTTAAGCTGCCTATCATGAAGCAGAAACCATCAGATAGCCGCGACCACGCAAGGTTTTAAACCACGGGTGACCATCTTTACGATCCGGCAGTTTACGACGCAGGTTGGAAATGTGCATATCAATAGCGCGGTCGAAAGGCGTCAGGCGTTTGCCCAACACTTCCTGGCTTAAATGTTCACGGGAAACCACCTGACCCAGATGCTGTGCCAGCAAATAGAGCAGGGTAAACTCAGTACCGGTTAACTCCAGCGTTTGCCCGTCGAAGCTGGCTTCCTGACGGCCTGGATTCAGCACTAAGGCATCAACTTCCAGTGTCGGTGAACCGTTGTCGTTGTTTTGCTGTTGCTCGCTCCAGTGCGAACGGCGCAGGATCGCGCGAATACGTGCCACCAGCTCACGATCATTAAACGGTTTCGGGAGATAGTCATCTGCGCCCAGCTCAAGGCCGAGAACGCGATCAAGTTCACTGCCGCGCGCCGTCAACATAATGACAGGCGTCTGGTGTGTCTGGCGAAGTGCTTTTAATGTGTCGATACCATTTTTCTTCGGCATCATTACGTCAAGCAAAAGTAAATCAATGCTGTCGTCCAGAAGATCAAGCGCCTGTTCCCCATCGTGGGCAACAATCACGTTGAAGCCTTCCATCTCGAGCAGCTCCTTTAATAGGGAAGTCAGCTCTCGGTCATCATCAACTAACAGGATTTTATTCATTGTTTAAATACCTCCGAGGCAGAAATTACGTCATCAGACGTCGCTAATCCATGACTTTACGTTGTTTTACACCCCCTGACGCATGTTTGCAGCCTGAATCGTAAACTCTCTATCGTTGAATCGCGACAGAAAGATTTTGGGAGCAAATGATGCGCATAGTTACCGCTGCCGTCATGGCCTCAACGCTGGCAGTCAGTTCATTAAGCCACGCTGCTGAAGTCGGTTCAGGCGATAACTGGCATCCGGGTGAAGAACTTACGCAGCGCAGTACGCAGAGCCATATGTTCGACGGCATAAGTTTAACCGAACATCAGCGTCAGCAGATGCGAGATCTTATGCAACAGGCCCGGCACGAACAGCCTCCTGTTAATGTTAGCGAACTGGAGACAATGCATCGCCTTGTCACCGCAGAAAATTTTGATGAAAACGCTGTGCGCGCACAGGCAGAAAAAATGGCGAATGAGCAAATTGCTCGTCAGGTTGAGATGGCAAAAGTCCGCAACCAAATGTATCGCCTGTTAACGCCGGAGCAGCAAGCGGTTTTAAACGAGAAACATCAACAACGAATGGAGCAGTTGCGTGACGTGACGCAATGGCAAAAAAGTTCATCGTTGAAGCTATTGAGTAGTAGCAACTCACGTTCCCAGTAGTAAACCCTGTTTTCCTTGCCATAGACACCATCCCTGTCTTCCCCCACATGCTGTGGGGGTTTTTTTTATCCTCAATTTGCCTGCTGCTTAATGCATTGCAGATGATTTGCTTCCGTTATACTAGCGTCAGTTGATAGCGGGAGTATTTATGAATCAATCTTATGGACGGCTGGTCAGTCGGGCGGCGATTGCTGCGACGGCGATGGCTTCGCTGCTATTGCTGATTAAAATTTTTGCATGGTGGTATACCGGGTCGGTGAGTATTCTCGCCGCGCTGGTGGATTCGCTGGTGGATATCGGCGCGTCGTTGACGAATTTATTGGTGGTGCGATATTCCCTGCAACCTGCCGACGATAATCACTCGTTTGGTCACGGTAAAGCTGAGTCCCTCGCGGCGCTGGCGCAAAGTATGTTTATCTCCGGTTCGGCACTATTCCTGTTTTTGACGGGTATTCAACATCTGATATCTCCAACACCGATGACAGATCCAGGCGTCGGGGTTATCGTGACAATTGTGGCGCTAATTTGTACGATTATCCTTGTCTCGTTTCAGCGTTGGGTGGTGCGGCGGACGCAAAGCCAGGCGGTGCGGGCTGATATGCTACATTACCAGTCTGATGTTATGATGAACGGCGCAATTCTGCTGGCGCTGGGGTTGTCCTGGTACGGCTGGCATCGCGCCGATGCTCTGTTTGCATTGGGAATCGGCATCTATATTTTATATAGCGCGTTACGCATGGGATATGAGGCGGTACAGTCATTACTGGATCGCGCATTGCCTGATGAGGAACGGCAAGAAATTATTGATATCGTGACTTCCTGGCCGGGTGTTAGCGGCGCTCACGATCTTCGCACGCGGCAGTCAGGGCCGACCCGCTTTATTCAGATTCATTTGGAAATGGAAGACTCTCTGCCTTTGGTTCAGGCACATATGGTGGCGGATCAGGTAGAGCAGGCTATTTTACGGCGTTTTCCGGGATCGGATGTAATTATCCATCAGGACCCCTGTTCCGTCGTACCCAGGGAGGGTAAACGGTCTATGCTTTCATAATCAGTATAAAAGAGAGCCAGACCCGCATTTTGTGTATAAAATACCGCCATTTGGCCTGACCTGAATCAATTCAGCAGGAAGTGATTGTTATACTATTTGCACATTCGTTGGATCACTTCGATGTGCAAGAAGACTTCCGGCAACAGATTTCATTTTGCATTCCAAAGTTCAGAGGTAGTCATGATTAAGAAAATCGGTGTGTTGACAAGCGGCGGTGATGCGCCAGGCATGAACGCCGCAATTCGCGGGGTTGTTCGTTCTGCGCTGACAGAAGGTCTGGAAGTAATGGGTATTTATGACGGCTATCTGGGTCTGTATGAAGACCGTATGGTACAGCTAGACCGTTACAGCGTGTCTGACATGATCAACCGTGGCGGTACGTTCCTCGGTTCTGCGCGTTTCCCGGAATTCCGCGACGAGAACATCCGCGCCGTGGCTATCGAAAACCTGAAAAAACGTGGTATCGACGCGCTGGTGGTTATCGGCGGTGACGGTTCCTACATGGGTGCAATGCGTCTGACCGAAATGGGCTTCCCGTGCATCGGTCTGCCGGGCACTATCGACAACGACATCAAAGGCACTGACTACACTATCGGTTTCTTCACTGCGCTGAGCACCGTTGTAGAAGCGATCGACCGTCTGCGTGACACCTCTTCTTCTCACCAGCGTATTTCCGTGGTGGAAGTGATGGGCCGTTATTGTGGAGATCTGACGTTGGCTGCGGCCATTGCCGGTGGCTGTGAATTCGTTGTGGTTCCGGAAGTTGAATTCAGCCGTGAAGACCTGGTAAACGAAATCAAAGCGGGTATCGCGAAAGGTAAAAAACACGCGATCGTGGCGATTACCGAACATATGTGTGATGTTGACGAACTGGCGCATTTCATCGAGAAAGAAACCGGTCGTGAAACCCGCGCAACTGTGCTGGGCCACATCCAGCGCGGTGGTTCTCCGGTGCCTTACGACCGTATTCTGGCTTCCCGTATGGGCGCTTACGCTATCGATCTGCTGCTGGCAGGTTACGGCGGTCGTTGTGTAGGTATCCAGAACGAACAGCTGGTTCACCACGACATCATCGACGCTATCGAAAACATGAAGCGTCCGTTCAAAGGTGACTGGCTGGACTGCGCGAAAAAACTGTATTAATGATTTCGGAAAAAGGCAGATTCCTTTACCCTGAAACCGATGACAGAAGCAAAAATGCCTGATGCGCTTCGCTTATCAGGCCTACATGAATTCTGCAATTTATTGAATTTGCAAACTTTTGTAGGCCGGATAAGGCGTTCGCGCCGCATCCGGCATGGACAAAGCGCACTTTGTCAGCAATATGAGGCGGATTTCTTCCGCCTTTTTAATCCCTCAACATATACCCGCAAGTTATAGCCAATCTTTTTTTATTCTTTAATGTTTGGTTAACCTTCTGGCACGCTTTGCTCATCACAACACAACATAAGAGAGTCGGGCGATGAACAAGTGGGGCGTAGGGTTAACATTTTTGCTGGCGGCAACCAGCGTTATGGCAAAGGATATTCAGCTTCTTAACGTTTCATATGATCCAACGCGCGAATTGTACGAACAGTACAACAAGGCATTCAGCGCCCACTGGAAACAGCAAACTGGTGATAACGTGGTGATTCGTCAGTCACACGGTGGCTCAGGTAAACAAGCGACGTCGGTAATCAACGGTATTGAAGCTGATGTTGTCACGCTGGCTCTGGCCTATGACGTGGACGCAATTGCGGAACGCGGGCGGATTGATAAAGAGTGGATCAAACGTCTGCCGGATAACTCCGCACCGTACACTTCCACCATTGTTTTCCTGGTACGTAAGGGAAATCCGAAGCAGATCCATGACTGGAACGATCTGATTAAACCGGGTGTTTCGGTGATCACGCCTAATCCGAAAAGCTCTGGTGGCGCGCGCTGGAACTACCTGGCAGCCTGGGGCTACGCGCTGCATCACAACAACAACGATCAGGCAAAAGCACAGGATTTTGTTCGGGCACTGTATAAAAACGTCGAAGTTCTGGATTCTGGCGCGCGTGGCTCCACTAACACTTTTGTCGAGCGCGGAATTGGCGATGTACTGATTGCCTGGGAAAACGAAGCTCTGCTGGCAGCGAATGAACTGGGGAAAGATAAATTCGAAATCGTCACGCCGAGTGAGTCTATCCTCGCAGAGCCAACCGTGTCGGTGGTCGATAAAGTGGTCGAGAAAAAAGGTACTAAAGAGGTGGCGGAAGCCTACCTGAAATATCTCTACTCGCCAGAAGGTCAGGAAATTGCCGCGAAAAACTACTACCGTCCGCGCGACGCTGAGGTGGCGAAAAAGTACGAAAATGCGTTTCCAAAGCTGAAGTTATTCACCATTGATGAAGAGTTCGGCGGCTGGACGAAAGCGCAAAAAGAGCATTTTGCTAACGGCGGTACGTTCGATCAGATCAGCAAACGCTGATTTCCCCAGGATAATTATCAAACCCGGTGGTTTCTCGCGACCGGGTTTTTTATTTGTCACGATTTTGCGTTACCCTTGCATCTCTTTGAGGTACAGGGAAAAAAAGATGAAAAAAGCGGGTCTTCTTTTTTTGGTGATGATAGTTATCGCCGTTGTGGCTGCCGGTATTGGTTACTGGAAATTAACCGGTGAAGAGTCGGATACATTACGTAAGATTGTCCTTGAGGAATGTTTGCCCAATCAGCAGCAAAATCAAAATCCTTCGCCATGTGCGGAAGTCAAACCCAATGCCGGATACGTGGTTTTAAAAGATCTTAATGGCCCACTGCAATATCTGTTGATGCCAACGTATCGTATTAACGGTACTGAAAGTCCTTTGTTGACCGATCCTTCAACGCCGAACTTCTTTTGGTTGGCTTGGCAGGCGCGTGATTTTATGAGCAAAAAATACGGCCAGCCGGTTCCCGATCGCGCGGTTTCTTTGGCGATCAACTCCCGCACCGGGCGTACGCAAAACCATTTTCATATTCATATCTCTTGTATTCGTCCTGATGTGCGCAAACAGCTGGATAACAATCTGGCGAACATCAGCAGCCGCTGGTTGCCACTGCCAGGTGGTTTGCGCGGGCATGAATACCTGGCGCGTCGGGTAACGGAAAGCGAACTGGTACAACGCAGCCCATTTATGATGCTGGCAGAAGAAGTACCTGAGGCGCGGGAACATATGGGACGCTACGGGCTGGCGATGGTACGGCAGAGTGATAACTCATTTGTATTGCTGGCGACACAACGAAATCTACTGACGCTTAACCGTGCTTCAGCCGAGGAAATTCAGGATCATCAGTGTGAGATTTTGCGTTAAGGCGAAGAGTTAAGGAAAGTAAGTGCCGGATATGAAATCCGGCACCTGTCAGACTTAAGCCTGTTTAGCCGCTTCTGCAGCTTTAACGATTACTGCGAAGGCGTCAGCTTTCAGAGAAGCACCACCAACCAGCGCGCCGTCGATATCCGGCTGAGCAAACAGTTCTGCAGCGTTAGACGCGTTTACAGAGCCGCCGTACTGAATGATCACTTGTTCAGCGATGTTAGCGTCAACTTTAGCGATGTGGTCACGGATGAATTTGTGAACAGCCTGTGCCTGAGCCGGAGTTGCAGATTTGCCAGTACCGATTGCCCATACAGGTTCGTAAGCGATAACCGCACCTTCGAATGCCGCAGCACCCTGAGTTTTCAGTACCGCGTCGATCTGACGTGCGCAAACTTCTTCAGTTTTGCCCGCTTCATTTTCAGCTTCGGTTTCACCGATGCACAGAACCGGAGTCAGGCCCTGCTCTTTCAGCACCGCGAATTTTTTCGCGATCAGTTCGTCAGATTCTTTGTGGTAAGTACGACGTTCAGAGTGACCGATGATGATGTACTGTGCGCCGATGTCTTTCAGCATAGCAGCAGAGGTTTCACCGGTGAATGCGCCGGACAGGTTCAGGTCCACGTTTTGCGCACCCAGCATGATGTGGCTGCCTTCAGCTTCGCGCTTCGCCATATCGATATACATTTCCGGTGGTGCGATTGCAACCGCACAGCCAGCAACACCTGCCAGCTCTTTACGCAGGTTAGAAACCAGCTCGTGAACCATGTGGCGGCTGCCGTTCAGTTTCCAGTTACCCATCACTAAAGGATGTCGCATTTTAATTCTCCACGCTTATAAGCGAATAAAGGAAGATGGCCGCCCCGCAGGGCAGCAGGTCTGTGAAACAGTATAGAGATTCATCGGCACAAAGGCTTTGCTTTTTGTCATTTATTCAAACCTTCAAGCGATTCAGATAGCGCCAGCTTAATCGGTTCAACAGCGAAGGTCAGCCCCTTTTCGCCGTTGTCCGCGACAACATAACGCAGTGCACCTTCTGTCTCGGTGTAATAACGTTTGTTTTTCCCCGCCGTTAGTAGCGACTGCAGTTTTTTCTGGCTTTGTGTTTTGGTCATTAATGGGGTGAGTGTGCGGATCACCGCTGCCATGTATTCCTGAGCTTTCGCTTTCGCGGCTTTTTGCTCTGGCCCCTGGATGGGTAGCCAGGTCATTTGAATGCTTTTGATTTTTAAGGTACCGCGCTCCAGCGCTGTAGAAGCATACAAGTTCTCATTAATTTTACTTGCAGCACGAGTGAGATTGGCTTTGTCGGGACTGCTGTCGATGGCACGAAATTCGTTCAGTGGCAGGCTGGGATTCTGGCTGTTAAAGTCTTCTCGAAACTGGCTGATGGAGAGATCGAAAGTAGGGGCTCCAGCCAGCAGATAAGGCGCGGTCGTTGCCGTATCTGGTGTTTGTGCATGCGCCTCTGTTGTAACGGTTAATGCAGAACATAAGAGAAAAAACAGCGTACACCCTGGCTTCATTGACAGTACCTTTTGTTATGACTGGCTCCGATTAAAACGATATCTGTCGCCCTTGTCAAAAGGGTAGAATCCTGGAAAAGACAACCATCAAGGAACTTACATGACCATACAGCAATGGTTATTCTCATTTAAAGGGCGTATTGGACGCCGTGATTTCTGGATTTGGATAGGCCTGTGGTTCGCAGGCATGCTGGTGCTTTTCTCACTGGCGGGTAAGAATCTACTCGATATTCAGACCGCGGCGTTTTGCCTTGTGTGCTTGCTCTGGCCAACAGCGGCAGTAACTGTTAAGCGCTTGCATGATCGCGGGCGTTCCGGCGCATGGGCATTTCTGATGATTGTGGCGTGGATGCTGCTGGCGGGTAACTGGGCGATTTTACCGGGTGTCTGGCAATGGGCGGTGGGGCGTTTTGTCCCGACGTTGATTCTGGTGATGATGCTTATCGATCTTGGTGCGTTTGTTGGCACACAAGGCGAAAATAAATATGGTAAAGATACTCAGGATGTGAAGTATAAAGCCGACAATAAATCAAGTAATTAACCTTTAATATATCTCTTACTGCTATTTTTTTCCGGGATTGTTATTTCCACGATGCAAATGACAATACCCGGAAAATCCTTCTGAACTCTTCACCTTAAGCAATATCAAAAAAAATGGTAATCCATAAGATCATTACTTGTTTGTTCTTCCCTTAACGGCGCATTATTCTTAAGTCGTAATCGACAGAGAGGCGAATATACAGAGGTGCCCTATGAAAGATGTCGTAGATAAATGCAGTACTAAAGGATGTGCGATTGATATCGGTACGGTGATTGATAACGACAACTGTACCAGTAAGTTTTCGCGCTTTTTTGCCACCCGCGAAGAAGCAGAGTCTTTTATGACCAAACTGAAAGAGCTTGCCGCCGCTACATCCTCTGCAGATGAAGGGGCCAGCGTGGCCTATAAGATTAAGGATCTGGAGGGGCAAGTTGAGCTTGATGCGGCCTTCACTTTCTCATGCCAGGCCGAGATGATTATTTTTGAGTTATCACTGCGTTCGTTAGCTTGATGGAGTTGCTTTAGAAGGAGTTAAACATGGCTTATAAACACATTGGCGTGGCAATTTCCGGGAATGAAGAAGATGCCTTACTGGTGAATAAAGCCCTGGAGCTCGCCAGACATAATGACGCTCACCTGACGTTAATTCATATTGATGATGGCTTAAGCGAGTTGTATCCGGGTATCTACTTCCCTGCAACAGAAGATATTCTTCAATTGTTGAAGAATAAGTCGGATAACAAGCTGTATAAACTGACGAAAAATATTCAATGGCCGAAGACAAAACTGCGTATTGAACGCGGAGAAATGCCGGAAACACTGCTGGAAATTATGCAAAAAGAGCAGTGCGACCTCCTTGTCTGTGGTCATCATCACTCATTTATCAACCGTTTGATGCCGGCATATCGCGGGATGATCAATAAGATGAGTGCGGATTTGCTCATCGTGCCGTTTATCGATAAGTAACCGCTTACCAGTAATGCTCCGCTGTCATATGGCCCGGTCGGCGACGTAAATGTTTCGTCATCTGCCGGGTCTCTTTCAGCAACTGTTGTGTATCGCGCACCATCTGTGGATTGCCGCACAGCATCACATGGCTGGTTTCTTTATTCATCGGCAGGCCAATCGTGCTTTCCAGTTCCCCACTTTCAATTAATGCCGGTATCCGTCCGGTGAGCGACCCCGCTGCCGTTTCCCGACTGACCACCGTCTGAATGCGCAGTTTTCCTTCGTAGCGTTTTTCCAGTTCCTGCATCAGTGGCAAATAGCTTAAGTCGGCGGCATAACGTGCGGCGTGCACCAGGACCAGATTTTTGAAGCGATCTAAATCTTTACCTAGTTGCAGAATCGATAAATAAGGGCCAATCGCTGTACCGGTTGCCAGCATCCATAGCGTTTCGCAGTGCGGCACTTCATCGAGCACAAAGAATCCTGCCGCTTCGCTAACCACCTGCACTTCATCGCCTGGTTTCAGTGCCGCCAGTCGTGGGCTTAATTTGCCATCGGGGACGGTGACCAGGTAAAACTCCAGATCGGGATTATCGGGCGAGTTTACATAGGAGTAGGCGCGCTGGACGCGTTCGCCGTCGATTTCAAGGCCAAGCTTGGTAAATTGCCCGGCGGTAAACGGAAGCACGGGGGCGTGAACGGTGAGACTAAACAGGGCGTCGGTCCAGTTCTGCACTTTAGTGACTTTGCCTGTTACCCAATCAGCCATGTTTTTCTCCTGTTTTGATTGACTTGCCTTATCTTCGTTCTCCGAACAAAAAAATTCCAGTCCCGAAGGACTGGAAGGCTCAATCGATCAAATCAATCAGAGGATGTGCACCTGCATTTCCGGGTCTTTGCGATCCAGATAGTGGATGGACTGAATGCGGCGAATGGTGCGTGACTTGCCGCGGATCAGCAGCGTTTCGGTAGTCGCGATATTGCCTTTGCGGCTAATGCCTTCCAGCAGATCGCCTTTGGTAATACCGGTGGCAGAGAAGATGACGTTATCGCTGCGCGCCATATCGCCCAGGCGCAATACTTTACCGGCTTCGATGCCCATCGCTTTGCAGCGTGCCAGCTCCTGCTCGCCAATGCGACGATTCTCTTCGTTGTCGCCTTTGACGTCATGACGCGCCAGCAGACGACCGTTCATGTCGCCATCTAATGCGCGGATCACCGCCGCAGAAACTACGCCTTCCGGCGCGCCACCAATACCGTACAGCACGTCAACTTCGCTGTCTGGCATACAGGTGAGAATTGAGGCCGCAACGTCGCCGTCCGGAATAGCAAATACGCGTACGCCGAGTTGCTGCATTTCAGCGATAACGGCATCGTGGCGTGGTTTAGCCAGAATCGTTACCGTCAGTTCGCTCAACGGTTTGCCGAGCGCCGCCGCTACATTGCGCAGGTTATCCGCCAGCGGCAGGTTCAGATCAATGGTGCCTTTGGCTCCCGGCCCGACAATCAGCTTCTCCATATACATATCCGGCGCATTGAGGAAGCAGCCTTTATCGCCTACTGCCAGCACCGCCAGCGCGTTAGCCTGGCCCATCGCCGTCATGCGCGTGCCTTCAATCGGATCAACAGCAATATCTACCGCGTCGCCGCGACCAGTACCGACTTTTTCACCAATGTAGAGCATCGGTGCTTCGTCGATTTCACCTTCACCAATGACGATGGTGCCGTCAATGTTGACCTGGTTGAGCATAATACGCATGGCGTTTACCGCCGCGCCGTCCGCGGTGTTTTTATCGCCGCGTCCTAACCATTTGTAGCCAGCCAGCGCCGCTGATTCGGTGACGCGGGAAAATTCGATGGCAAGTTCTCGTCTCATAGCAAACTCTAAGCAGTAAGGAATGGCGCGAAGTGTAGCACAGGGGAAGGGAGGGATTATTGATGTGTGCGGGGTTGCCCCCGCACGTTTCGGGACTACCGGATGCGGCATAAACGCTTCATTCGGCATTTACATTATTCGTCGTGTTCTTCCCACGCCATCGCGCGTTTAACCGCTTTTTTCCAGCCTGCGTAACGGTAATTACGCTCAGTGGTTTCGATGCCTGGACGGAACTCGCGCTCAATCACCGCTTTCTCTTGCAGCTCGTCGAGGTTCTGCCAGAAGCCAACCGCCAGGCCTGCGAGATAGGCCGCACCCAATGCGGTGACTTCGCGCACTTCCGGGCGCTCAACGCGGGTGCCGAGAATATCGGACTGGAACTGCATCAGGAAATTGTTTGCTACTGCGCCACCATCCACGCGCAGGGCGTGCAGACGGATACCAGAGTCGGCCTGCATCGCTTCCAGCACGTCACGCGTCTGATAAGCAATAGACTCCAGCGTCGCGCGTATAATGTGGTTAGCGTTCACCCCACGAGTCAGACCGAAAATCGCCCCGCGCGCATACGGGTCCCAGTACGGCGCACCCAGCCCGGTAAATGCCGGAACCACATACACACCATTGGTGTTTTGCACTTTGGTGGCGAAATATTCGGAATCGTAGGCGTCGTTAATCAACTTCATTTCATCGCGCAGCCACTGAATGGATGCGCCTGCCATAAACACCGCACCTTCCAACGCATAGTTCACTTCGCCAGTCGGGCCGCAGGCGATGGTGGTCAGCAGGCCGTTTTCTGATTTCACCGCTTTCTCGCCAGTGTTCATCAGCATAAAGCAGCCAGTGCCATAGGTGTTCTTCGCCATCCCTTCTTTCACGCACAACTGACCAAACAGCGCGGCCTGCTGGTCACCGGCGATCCCGGAGATTGGAATACGCGTGCCGCCTTTGCCGCCAATGTTAGTCTGACCGTATACTTCGGAAGAACGACGCACTTCTGGCAGCATCTCGCGCGGAATATCCAGCACTTCCAGCATTTTGTCGTCCCAGTCCAGGGTATGGATGTTGAACAACATGGTACGAGAGGCGTTGGTGTAATCGGTCACATGGACACGGCCCTGAGTCATTTTCCAGATAAGCCACGTATCAACCGTACCAAACAGCAATTCACCACGACGTGCACGCTCGCGAGAGCCTTCCACATGGTCGAGGATCCACTTCACTTTGGTGCCAGAAAAGTACGGGTCAATCACCAGACCGGTATTGCTGCGGATATAATCTTCTAAACCGTCACGTTTTAAATGCTCGCAGATTTCTGCGGTACGACGGCACTGCCAGACAATGGCGTTATAGATAGGCTTGCCGGTTTCTTTTTCCCAGACAATAGTGGTTTCACGCTGGTTCGTAATACCGATAGCTGCAATTTGATCGGAACTGATATCGGCTTTCGCCAGCACTTCTACCAGCGTGGAGCTTTGGGTGGCCCAGATTTCCATTGGGTCGTGTTCTACCCAACCTGGTTTTGGGTAGATTTGCTCAAATTCGCGCTGCGACACGCTAATGATATTGGCATCGTGATCCATTACGACCGCGCGGGAGCTGGTGGTGCCCTGGTCGAGCGCAACGATATATTTTTTTTCAGTCATGTTTAATTGTCCCGTAGTCATATTACAGCGAAGCTTTTTGTTCTGAAGGAGTTGTGGTTTCCTTTTCTTCCACAACACAGATATCGCAAGGCAAATGGCGACCAATCAGTTTGCGGTAGGCAAATGCACCTACAATCGCGCCAACGATAGGGCCGAAAAGCGGCACCAGGAAGTAAGGAATGTCTCTGCCGCCGGTAAAGGCGACATTGCCCCAGCCCGCCAGCCAGGCAAAGACTTTCGGACCGAAGTCACGCGCTGGGTTCATGGCAAAACCTGTCAATGGGCCCATAGATGCGCCAATGACCGCAATCAGTAGACCAATCAGCAAGGGAGCCAAAGGGCCGCGTGGTACACCGTTGCCATCGTCCGTTAACGCCAGGATCAGCCCCATCAGAATAGCGGTAATCACCATCTCAACTGCGAAAGCCTGCACAAAATTGATATGAGGATTAGGGTAAGTAGAGAAAGTGCCAGCCAGATCAACACTTTCAACGCTGCCGCGAACAATGTGATGAGTCTGCTCGAAGTCGAAAAATAAATTGTAGTAAAGCCCGTAAACTAAAGCCGCAGCACAGAAAGCGCCGGCAACTTGTGAAACGATAAAAGGAATAACTTTGCGCTTGTCGAAACAGGCAAACAGCCACAATGCAATGGTAACAGCGGGATTAAGATGCGCGCCGGAAACCCCTGCGGTCAGGTAGATGGCCATTGCCACCCCCAGTCCCCAAATGACACTGATTTCCCACTGACCAAAAGACGCACCAGCGACTTTTAGTGCTGCAACGCAACCCACACCGAAGAAAATCAACAACCCGGTACCGAGGAATTCAGCAATGCACTGGCCTTTCAAGGTTGATGTTTGACTCATAATCGGATCCTGAAGAGTTAATGTTTGTTGTATGCGTGAAAGTCACGGACCTCCACGATGCTTGTAGGCATGCTGTAAACTTATCGTTAACGAGCAAAAACGAGAAATATCGAACTTAAAATGTGTGTGCCTCGTCATAAAATGAGCGTTATCGCGCCATTTATTCCATCTGATTGTACATGATGCATGTTTGTTAGATCATTCGCGCAACAAATTTATTAACATTTTCGATTGATGTGGATTATGTCACCAGGAGAAGGATGAAAAGTGTGGCAAACCGTAATCTGCAAGGCGTGCCGCTGGACAGCGATGGCGCGGCTTCATACAATCGGAGCTAACTAAAGTGCGCTCGTATTTATTAAGGCGTCACCGGTAATCGGGACGAGGATTTTTATCCATCAACGCCTTGCAATTCAGGAGAGGTATGACAATGTCATTAGAAGTGTTTGAGAAACTGGAAGCAAAAGTACAGCAGGCGATTGATACCATCACTCTGTTGCAGATGGAAATCGAAGAGCTGAAAGAAAAAAACAACTCACTGTCGCAGGAAGTTCAAAATGCCCAGCATCAGCGCGAAGAGCTGGAGCGTGAGAACAACCATCTGAAAGAACAGCAGAACGGCTGGCAGGAACGTCTGCAGGCCCTGCTGGGTCGCATGGAAGAGGTCTGATTACGCTTCATCTTCCGCGTAATTTCTTTACTGTGTAGGCCAACAGGTAACGCAGAAAAAAGGCACCTTGCGGTGCCTTTCTTATCATTCAATATCCAGCGGATCTTCTGAAAGAATAATCCCGGTATTGTCGGCATAAAGATGGTCGCCGGAGAAGAAGGTGACACCGCCAAAATTGACGCGGACATCGCTTTCGCCAATGCCTTCGCCAGCGGCACCAACCGGAATTGCCGCCATCGCCTGGATGCCGATATCCAACTCTTCCAGGTCATCTACCTGACGCACCGCGCCGTAAATGACCAGACCTTCCCATTCATTTTGTACTGCCAGACGCGCCAGTTCAGCATCGACCAGTGCGCGACGAACAGAACCACCGCCATCGACGACAAGAACACGACCACGGCCATTCTGTTCGAGCAGATCGTACAGCAACCCGTTGTCCTCGAAACATTTTACCGTGATTATTTGTCCGCCAAACGACGCCCGTCCGCCAAAGTTGGAGAACAGCGGTTCCACGACGTTAACATCTTCTTGATAGATGTCACAAAGCTCGGAAGTATCGTATTTCATAGGCTTAACATTCAGTTGCTGCGAGAATTTTCAGTATATCGCGCTATGTGGGCTGTTGGCAAAATCATCAATTGTTAATTGATATTTGTCAGTTATGCTGCCCACTGGCTTAGGAATATCCCTAAAACAAACAGCAGGTTAGTCAGTAACGCTCCCTTGACAGTACGTTCCAGCATTGGTCGCATCGCCACCGGGTCCATTTCCCGCATCACATAACGGGCTTGCTTCACCAGTAATGGTGCCGCCAGCAGGAACAGCCAGCCCCACAGGCTATGCAGCGAAAAGAGATTAAACAGCGCCAGACACACCAGCGAGCCCATCAGCAGGCAGGCATGATAACGACGCGCGTTCACTTCACCTAAGCGCACCACCAGCGTGTTTTTGCCATTTTCGCGGTCGCTATTGATATCACGCAGGTTATTAATATTCAGTACTGCCGTTGCCAGCAGGCCGCATGCGGTCGCCGGAAGGATCAGTGCCGGAATCAATGTATGAGCCTGTAAATACCAGCTCCCCATGACACTCAACCAGCCAAAGAAAACCAGTACGGAAATATCACCCAGACCGATATAACCATAAGGACGATTGCCCACGGTGTAGGTGATAGCGGCAATGATCGACAACCCGCCAAGAATCAGGAAACCGACAAAATCGGCCAGCGTATGGCATGCCACTGCAACCAGTGCCAGCCCGGAGAGACAGATGAGCACGACGGTAATAATGAGCGCCCGTTTCATCTCTTGCTGGGTAATGACCCCTTTTTGCATGCCGCGTAGCGGCCCAATGCGGTCAGGTTTATCGCTGCCTTTTACCGCATCGCCGTAATCATTGGCGAGGTTAGAAAGGATCTGTAATAGCCCGGCGGTAATTAGTGCCAGCAGGGCGACCAGCGGATCGAAGTGACCTTGCCACCATGCCAGCGCTGTCCCGACGATAATTGCAGCAAAGGCGAGGGGGAGGGTTTTAGGTCGTAAACTTTCCAGCCACGCCTGAGTTCGGCTAATTTGTTGTTCAGTCATAATACGCGCCAATAAAAATGGGGCCTTTCAGCCCCATCAAACAATGATGAAAATGATTGAACGCGATTATAGGATAAAACGGCTCAGATCTTCATCTGCCACCAACGCATCCAGATGTTTGCTCACATAATCTGCGTCAATAGTGATATTTTGACCGCTTAAATCGCTGGCGTCGTAGGAAATCTCTTCCATTAAACGCTCCAGAACAGTGTGTAAACGACGAGCACCGATGTTTTCGGTAGATTCGTTCACCTGCCATGCCGCTTCCGCGATGCGTTTAATACCGGAGTCGGTAAACTCGATATTTACGCCTTCAGTCGCCATCAGTGCTTTGTACTGCACGGTGATAGAGGCATTCGGCTCGGTCAGAATACGCTCGAAGTCGCTGGTGGTCAGCGCCTGCAGTTCAACGCGGATTGGCAGACGACCTTGCAGTTCCGGGATCAGGTCAGACGGTTTCGCAATCTGGAACGCGCCAGAAGCGATAAACAGAATGTGGTCAGTTTTGACCATCCCGTGTTTGGTGGAAACGGTGCAACCTTCTACCAGCGGCAGCAGGTCACGCTGAACGCCTTCACGAGAAACATCCGGACCGGAAGACTCGCCGCGCTTACAGATTTTGTCGATTTCGTCGATAAACACGATCCCGTGCTGCTCAACAGCGTCGATAGCGTCTTGCTTCAGCTCTTCCGGGTTCACCAGTTTCGCCGCTTCTTCTTCAATCAGCAGCTTCATGGCGTCTTTGATTTTCAGCTTACGCGCTTTTTGCTTCTGGCCGCCCAGGTTCTGGAACATGGACTGCAGCTGGCTGGTCATCTCTTCCATGCCCGGAGGAGCCATAATTTCAACGCCCATCGGTGCTGCGGCAAGATCGATCTCGATTTCTTTGTCATCAAGCTGGCCTTCACGCAGTTTTTTGCGGAATGCCTGACGAGCAGCGGACGGTTCCTGCTGCTGTTCGGTCTGTCCCCAGTTGTTTTTAGCAGGTGGGATCAGCACGTCGAGAATACGTTCTTCTGCCAGTTCTTCAGCGCGATAACGGTTTTTCTCGATAGCCTGGACGCGTACCATTTTCACGGCGGCATCGGTCAGATCGCGAATAATAGAATCCACTTCCTTACCGACGTAGCCCACTTCGGTGAATTTGGTCGCTTCAACTTTGATGAACGGCGCATTCGCCAGCTTAGCCAGACGACGGGCGATTTCAGTTTTACCGACACCGGTCGGGCCGATCATCAGGATATTTTTCGGGGTCACTTCATGGCGCAGCTCTTCGTTGAGCTGCATGCGACGCCAGCGGTTACGCAGAGCAATCGCCACAGAACGCTTGGCGTTGTCCTGGCCGATGATGTGCTTATCCAGTTCGCTGACGATTTCGCGTGGGGTCATTTCAGACATGGGAGATCCTTACGCTTTGTAGCTTAATTCTTCGATGGTGTGGAAATGGTTGGTATAGATGCAAATGTCGCCTGCAATATCCAACGCCTTTTCAGCAATTTCACGGGCGCTAAGTTCAGTGTTTTCTAACAGCGCGCGCGCCGCAGCCTGGGCGTAAGGGCCGCCGGAGCCGATAGCAATAAGATCGTTTTCTGGCTGCACCACGTCACCGTTACCGGTGATGATAAGCGATGCAGTTTCATCCGCGACTGCCAGCAGTGCTTCAAGTTTGCGCAGCATGCGATCGGTACGCCAGTCTTTTGCCAGCTCAACGGCGGCTTTGACCAGATGGCCCTGATGCATTTCCAGTTTACGTTCAAACAGTTCGAACAGCGTAAAAGCATCCGCAGTACCGCCCGCAAAGCCCGCGATGACTTTGTCGTTGTACAGACGGCGGACCTTTTTCACGTTGCCTTTCATTACGGTATTGCCCAACGTGGCCTGACCATCACCAGCGATGACCACATGGCCGTTACGGCGTACGCTTACTATAGTTGTCACGAGCTGACCCCTTGGTTACGAATACAGAGTACAAACCCCGTACAAAAGTACGGGGCATAATGCAATTATAGATGGGGGGGATTTTGAGGGTTTCAACCCCCGGCGGCGAGCCGAATGCAGTTTGTATGACCCGCCATCTTCAACCGATTGAGGGTGCTGTCTGCGTTCTCTTTGCCTTTCACCGGGCCAATGACCACACGATTCCAGCCATTGTTGGTGGTGATTTTCGAGTCAAAGCCTTCGAACGCCAGCTGAGCACGTACCGTCTCTGCCTGTTCCGCGCCTCTGAACGAACCGCACTGCACCATCCAGCGGCGTTCGTCTTTTTTCTCCGCCGTCGGTTTTGGCGCGTCAGCGGCACGAGCAACTGGCGCAGCTTGCTGCGGCTTCGACTGCGCAGTCGTGTGCGCAGGAGTTTGCAGCAGATCCTGGTACGGCTGCTGAGAAGAAGCCGGTTTAGACTGGCGCGGTTGCGCCTGTACCGGTGCGGCTTGCGACGTACGCGTCTGCTGCTGCCAGCTTTGTTCAGTCGTACGCGACTGCTGAGCCAGGCGTTGCTGTTCCGCTAATTGCTGCGCCTGACGTTGGCGCTGTAGCGTTTGCTGACGCTGTTCCGGCGTCTGTTCATTCCACGGAACTTCAACCAGCTGCGTTGGCTGCTGGCGCATATCAGCCTGCATTTGTTCAAGAAGCTGACGTTGTTCTGGTGTCAGTTGCTCCGGCGTTTTCACTTCACCACCGGCAGAAGGTTCTGTGGGCGCACGCACTCCCGGCTGGCGACTTTCCAGCTCTTTAATGTAGCGCCAGCGTTCTTCTGGTTTTGGTGGTAGTCCGTTTCCGGTCACTTTCTGGCTTTGCAGCGTCTCGGACTCTTCTTTCTTGTGATGCGTAATGAAGTACAGACCACCGATAAAGGTCACAAGAACGGCGGCAGCAATAGCGACCATAGCGGGAGAAACCGCAGGCAGATTTCGTTGCTTTTTCCGTGAGGTGCTCTTTTTTCGCCGCGAAGGTGCCGGTTGGCTGCGGCGTACATAATCTCGTTGTGCCACTATCGTTTCGCTGTATTTATTCGTTCGTCAGCCCGCCATGTTACTTAAGCGGCGGGCCTTTGACCAGTCACGGCAGTCTTAAAGGTTTACTTTAAGGTAACGCGCGTGTTGATCCCCGGATGATAAGTTCGCAGTCCATTAAACGAGAGCCACTGCCAACGTGTTGCCCCTGCATTTGATCAAGCAATAACAGCATAGCTTCCCGACCGATTTCGTAACGCGGCTGCGCGATGGTTGTCAGCGGCGGATCACAAAATTGCGTCAGGTCGATGTTATCAAAACCGATTATGGAAAGGTCTTCCGGGACTTTCAGCCCCTGGCGTTTTGCCTGAGAAAGTGCGCCGAGCGCCATCACATCGCTATGGCAGAAGACAGCAGTAGGCGGTTGTGGAAGATCAAGCAGCTGCTGCATCGCTTTGCTTCCGGCTTCGAAGGTGAAGTCGCCACGGGCGATGTATTGCGGATCAACCATAATGCCGCAGCGACGCAGCGCCTGAACATAGCCTTGCAGGCGGTAGTGACACAGCGGCATCTCTTCGGGACCGGCTATACAGCCAATCCGTTTATGCCCTTGCTCATATAAATAATTTACTGCATCAAATGCGGCGGTCAGATTGTCGATATGAACTGTAGGCAGCTCCAGCTCCGGTGCAAATTCGTTCGCCATCACCATCGGCGGCAGATTACGCTGTTCCTCAATGCTGGCATCAAACGGCAGCCTTGAACCCAGCAACAACATGCCATCAATTTGCTTGGTGATGATCAAATCGATAAAGGTTTTTTCCTGCTGATTTTGATGCGCACAGTCGCCAATCAGCACCAGATATCCGTGATTTGCCGCCGTAACTTCGATACCGCGAATAATTTCGCTAAAGAAGGGATCGCAGATATCCGGGACAATCACCAGAATGGTGCGGGATTCATTACGCTTGACGTTGCGCCCCATAGGCTGCGGTAAATAACCCACTTCCCGGGCCGCTTTTTCAACCCGATTACGGGTGGCCTGGGAGACTTTATCGGGATTCATTAATGCTCGGGAGACGGTCGCTGTAGAGACTTTTGCCTTGAGGGCAACGTCTTTCATGGTCGCGGCAGTTTCCTGCTTCTTCGCTTTCACACTCACTCCTCGCCTGGCACGTCAGGCGTACTACATCCATGTTTACTTCACATCGGCAACATTTTTAGCAGATAGCGCGTGAAAACGGTTACAGAATTTTCATGAAAAGTGTGATGAATATTGAATTTTTCGATCCGCCTCGCATCGTGAGCGGTTTAACCCTCAATCGGATCAACATCCAGCACCCATTTCACCTTACGGGAATCCGGTATTGTATTGATGAGCGCCAGCGTACCGTTAATGATGTGTTGCAAGCGCACGCGGGAAGGGTGCTGCAACAATATCTGCCAGCGCCAGCGACCGCCACGTTTAGGTGCCAGAGCCGGAACCGGACCGAGAACCCACAGTTTCTCGTCTGCCAGTGGGCTGGAGAGGATCAGATTACGCAGTTGTTGCAGGAACAATGGCGCGTGCTGATTGTTATGATCTTCCGCACGCACAATCACATGGCTGGTCCACGGCGGTAGCTGCATCATTCGCCGCTCAGCCAGCGCCTGTTCGGCAAAGGCGTCGTAGCCTTTATAGAGCAACGTTTGCAACAGAGGATGTTCCGGATGGTGCGTTTGCAGCACCACTTCGCCCTGTTTACCCGCACGCCCGGCACGACCGGCGACCTGGGTGTAAAGCTGAGCGAAACGCTCTGCCGAGCGAAAATCGGCAGAAAACAGCGCGCCGTCCACGTCCAGTAATGCAACCAGCGTCACATCCGGGAAATGGTGACCTTTCGCCAGCATTTGTGTACCAATCAAAATCCGCGCGCCGCCGCGATGTACTTCTGCCAGTTGCTGTTCCAGCGCCCCTTTGCGGCTGGTGGTATCGCGGTCGATACGAGAAATGGGCACGCCGGGGAACAACGGCGCGAGCGTCTGTTCAAGCTGTTCGGTGCCCAGCCCCACGGGGACCAGGTGCGTGGAACCGCAGGAAGGGCACTGGCGCGGCACCGGACGCTGACTGTCACAGTGGTGGCAGCGCAGATGGTGCTGCGCCTGATGCAGCGTGTAGTAGTGATCGCAACGTGGGCATTCGGCAATCCAGCCACAGTCGTGGCACAGCAGTGCAGGCGCAAAGCCACGGCGGTTAAGAAAGAGAATGACCTGGTTATCAGCCTGTAAATGCTGGCGCATACGAGTGATTAACGCCGGAGCCAGACCTGCCTGCACCTTCTGACCTTTTAAATCCAGCACATGTTGAATTGCCGGACGCGCATTCCCTGCCCGACGGGTCAGGCGCAGCAGGCGGTATTTTTTCTGCTGGACGTTGCATAACGTTTCCAGCGCGGGCGTTGCGGAGCCAAGAATAATCGGGATTTGCTCGCTGTGCGCACGATACACCGCCAGGTCGCGGGCATGATAGCGCCAGCCTTCCTGCTGCTTGTAGGAGCTGTCGTGCTCTTCATCAATGACAATCACGCCGAGATTTTTAAACGGCGTAAACAGCGCGGAGCGGGTGCCGATCACAATCGCCGCCTCACCATTTTTCGCTTTCAGCCACGCCGAAAGACGCTCGCTGTCGTTCAGGCCGGAATGCAGAACTTCCACGGGGGCATTAAAACGTTCACGAAAACGGGCGATAGTTTGCGGTGTCAGGCCGATTTCCGGCACCATCACCAGCGCCTGTTTGCCCTGAGCGAGCACGTTTTCCAGTACGCTGAGATAAACCTCCGTTTTACCGGAACCGGTAACGCCCGCCAGCAGCCAGGCAGAAAAAGTATCTGCCGCGCTATGAATTGCGCCAACGGCGGTGGCCTGTTCGGTATTCAATCGCAACCGCTCACCAGAAACGGCATAGTTCGTTCGCCAGTCGCTAAACTCTGGTGTTTCACTTGCTAAATCACACAGACCTTTTTTGCGTAGCGCCTGCAACGCGGCATCATTAAATTCGAGCGTGGCGACCTGGTCGCGCCAGATTTTGCCTTGCCGTAACGCCGCCAGCGCCTGTTGTTGCTTGGGGGAGCGTTTCAGGCTGTTCAGATCCACCGCCTGGCCTTGTTCAGTGGCAAACCAGTACCACATCGGCGCGTTCGCCGCAGGCCGCCCCTGGCGTAGTAAAATCGGCAAGGCATGAAACAGCACATCGCCAATCGGATGATGATAGTAATCTGCCGCCCATAGCAGCAATCGCCAGACGGAGTGAGTAAACACCGGCTCACTATCCAGCACTTCGACTACCGCTTTTAGCTCATTGAGCGGCAGTTCGCTGGCATCGCTAACTGATACCACAATCCCGATGCGCTCCTGCTGTTTGCCAAACGGCACGCGCACGCGACACCCAGCTTTAACCGTCATGCCTTCTGGCAGCAGATAGTCAAAGGTACGAGGAAGCGGAACGGGCAAGGCAACGTGGGCAACGGGCATAGCATCATCCTGACTTGAAATTCGGTGGGTTAGTATACACATTGCCGTAGAAGAGTGCGGATCAGTTTGCATACGCTGGTTAATTTCTGTATGATTTCGCGCCTTCGTACGAAATGATCGTATTGAAGCTATACTTTTAACATCGCGTGGTGTCTGGCGTTAGGGCTGGAAGAGCGACGCGGCCTTAAACCGAGGTTTTCCCATGAAAAAAGATATTCACCCGAAATACGAAGAAATTACTGCTAGCTGCTCTTGCGGTAACGTAATGAAAATCCGCTCCACCGTTGGTCATGACCTGAACCTCGACGTGTGCAGCAAGTGCCACCCGTTCTTCACTGGCAAACAGCGTGATGTTGCTACCGGTGGCCGTGTTGACCGCTTCAACAAGCGTTTCAACATCCCGGGCAGCAAATAAGACCGGATTTCCGAAAAAAGCGCCGCACGGCGCTTTTTTTGTGCCTGAATTTTGGTCGTATTACCACGAAAACAGCGGCCATTCTTTGGCGACCGTGGTGAGTTGTGGCGCATCGAAAACGGCTTGTGGCGAGACCACCGTTTCCTCAAGCGGAATATTCTTGCCGTAACGTTCTTTGAGCTTTGCCTGAACTTGTGGGCTGCTCAGGTCGAACTCTTTCAACTTCTGCTGCTCGCCCACGCGCATTCCCAGCGCGTTCTGGTAAACCTTCCACACCACTTCCGAACAGTACTGGCGATCGTCGCTCCATGAGAAGCTGAAATCATACGGTTTACCGAGATAACGTTTTGCCGTTTGCGCCAGTTTTTGCTGTTGTTCAACACTCAGTCCGCCTTCAACGCGGCGAACAACGTATTTGCCCTTTTCACCATGGGCGATCCACTGCTTGAGCGGGGTGTATTTCACCGGGCCGACTGCTTCAAAAACGTAGGGCTTTTTGTTGCGTATCACCAGCATACCGGTGTGGCTATAATCGGTATGGGTCGCCAGTTGGATCGCTTTACTTTGCGATGAGCGAGAGATCTGAAAGATGATGTCGCCGGTTTGTGGCTGCCAGGCAAAGGCAGGTACAGAAACCAGCAGGCTGAGGATCAGCAGCCTGTTTTTCATAGTTAAACGTCCATGTATAAAAAGCGGTGGGTCGCAGACAACGTGCTCGTTGTTTATGCCGGATGCGGCGTGAACGCCTTATCCGGCCTACAAGTTCGTGCAAATTCAATAAATTGCAATATGACGTAGGCCTGATAAGCGTAGCGCATCAGGCGATTCCACTCCGCGCCGCTCTTTTTTGCTTTAGTATTCCCACGTCTCCGGGTTAATCCCCATCTCACGCATGATCTCTTTTGCCGCTTCCGGGATTTCGTCGCTGCGCTCTTTACGCAGATCGGCATCATCCGGCAAAGGTTGCCCGGTAAAGGCATGCAGAAACGCTTCGCACAGCAGCTCGCTGTTGGTAGCGTGACGCAGGTTGTTCACCTGACGACGCGTGCGTTCATCGGTGAGGATTTTTAACACCTTAAGAGGAATGGAAACCGTAATCTTTTTGACTTGTTCACTCTTCTTGCCGTGCTCAGCGTATGGGCTGATATATTCGCCGCTCCATTCAGCCATGAGATACTTAATCCTCTTCGTCAATAAATTGAGACCAGACCACACAGTTGATGTGGGTACTGACCGTAAACCCGCATAGTTTACCGTACAGGCGTTACCGTGACATCGTGTAATGCACCTGTCGGCGTGATAATGCATATAATTTTAACGGCTATTTGGGATTTGCTCAATCTATACGCAAAGAAGTTTAGATGTCCAGATGTATTGACGTCCATTAACACAATGTTTACTCTGGTGCCTGACATTTCACCGACAAAGCCCAGGGAACTTCATCACATGACGCGTAAACAGGCCACCATCGCAGTGCGTAGCGGGTTAAATGACGACGAACAGTATGGTTGCGTTGTCCCACCGATCCATCTTTCCAGCACCTATAACTTTACCGGATTTAATGAACCGCGCGCGCATGATTACTCGCGTCGCGGCAACCCAACGCGCGATGTGGTTCAGCGTGCGCTGGCAGAACTGGAAGGTGGTGCTGGTGCAGTACTTACTAATACCGGCATGTCCGCGATTCACCTGGTAACGACCGTCTTTTTGAAACCTGGCGATCTGCTGGTTGCGCCGCACGACTGCTACGGCGGTAGCTATCGCCTGTTCGACAGTCTGGCGAAACGCGGTTGCTATCGCGTGTTGTTTGTTGATCAAGGCGATGAACAGGCATTACGGGCAGCGCTGGCAGAAAAACCCAAACTGGTACTGGTAGAAAGCCCAAGTAATCCATTGTTACGCGTCGTGGATATTGCGAAAATCTGCCATCTGGCAAGGGAAGTCGGGGCGGTGAGCGTGGTGGATAACACCTTCTTAAGCCCGGCATTACAAAATCCGCTGGCATTAGGTGCCGATCTGGTGTTGCATTCATGCACGAAATATCTGAACGGTCACTCAGACGTAGTGGCCGGCGTGGTGATTGCTAAAGACCCGGACGTTGTCACTGAACTGGCCTGGTGGGCAAACAATATTGGCGTGACGGGCGGCGCGTTTGACAGCTATCTGCTGCTACGTGGGTTGCGAACGCTGGTGCCGCGTATGGAGCTGGCGCAGCGCAACGCGCAGGCGATTGTGAAATACCTGCAAACCCAGCCGTTGGTGAAAAAACTGTATCACCCGTCGTTGCCGGAAAATCAGGGGCATGAAATTGCCGCGCGCCAGCAAAAAGGCTTTGGCGCAATGTTGAGTTTTGAACTGGATGGCGATGAGCAGACGCTGCGTCGTTTCCTGGGCGGGCTGTCGTTGTTTACGCTGGCGGAATCATTAGGGGGAGTGGAAAGTTTAATCTCTCACGCCGCAACCATGACACATGCAGGCATGGCACCAGAAGCGCGTGCTGCCGCCGGGATCTCCGAGACGCTGCTGCGTATCTCCACCGGTATTGAAGATGGCGAAGATTTAATTGCCGACCTGGAAAATGGCTTCCGGGCTGCAAACAAGGGGTAAAAATGAGTGTGATTGCGCAGGCAGGGGCGAAAGGTCGTCAGCTGCATAAATTTGGTGGCAGTAGTCTGGCTGATGTGAAGTGTTATTTGCGTGTCGCGGGCATTATGGCGGAGTACTCTCAGCCTGACGATATGATGGTGGTTTCCGCCGCCGGTAGCACCACTAACCAGTTGATTAACTGGTTGAAACTAAGCCAGACCGATCGTCTCTCTGCGCATCAGGTTCAACAAACGCTGCGTCGCTATCAGTGCGATCTGATTAGCGGTCTGCTACCCGCTGAAGAAGCCGATAGCCTCATTAGCGCTTTTGTCAGCGACCTTGAGCGCCTGGCGGCGCTGCTCGACAGCGGTATTAACGACGCAGTGTATGCGGAAGTGGTGGGCCACGGGGAAGTATGGTCGGCACGTCTGATGTCTGCGGTACTTAATCAACAAGGGCTGCCAGCGGCCTGGCTTGATGCCCGCGAGTTTTTACGCGCTGAACGCGCCGCACAACCGCAGGTTGATGAAGGGCTTTCTTACCCGTTGCTGCAACAGCTGCTGGTGCAACATCCGGGCAAACGTCTGGTGGTGACCGGATTTATCAGCCGCAACAACGCCGGTGAAACGGTGCTGCTGGGGCGTAACGGTTCCGACTATTCCGCGACACAAATCGGTGCGCTGGCGGGTGTTTCTCGCGTAACCATCTGGAGCGACGTCGCCGGGGTATACAGTGCCGACCCGCGTAAAGTGAAAGATGCCTGCCTGCTGCCGTTGCTGCGTCTGGATGAGGCCAGCGAACTGGCGCGCCTGGCGGCTCCCGTTCTTCACGCCCGTACTTTACAGCCGGTTTCTGGCAGCGAAATCGACCTGCAACTGCGCTGTAGCTACACGCCGGATCAAGGTTCCACGCGCATTGAACGCGTGCTGGCCTCCGGTACTGGTGCGCGTATTGTCACCAGCCACGATGATGTCTGTTTGATTGAGTTTCAGGTGCCCGCCAGTCAGGATTTCAAACTGGCGCATAAAGAGATCGACCAAATCCTGAAACGCGCGCAGGTACGCCCGCTGGCGGTTGGCGTACATAACGATCGCCAGTTGCTGCAATTTTGCTACACCTCAGAAGTGGCCGACAGTGCGCTGAAAATCCTCGACGAAGCGGGATTACCTGGCGAACTGCGCCTGCGTCAGGGGCTGGCGCTGGTGGCGATGGTCGGTGCAGGCGTCACCCGTAACCCGCTGCATTGCCACCGCTTCTGGCAGCAACTGAAAGGCCAGCCGGTCGAATTTACCTGGCAGTCCGATGACGGCATCAGCCTGGTGGCAGTACTGCGCACCGGCCCGACCGAAAGCCTGATTCAGGGGCTGCATCAGTCCGTCTTCCGCGCAGAAAAACGCATCGGCCTGGTATTGTTCGGTAAGGGCAATATCGGTTCCCGTTGGCTGGAACTGTTCGCCCGTGAGCAGAGCACGCTTTCGGCACGTACCGGCTTTGAGTTTGTGCTGGCAGGTGTGGTGGACAGCCGCCGCAGCCTGTTGAGCTATGACGGGCTGGACGCCAGCCGCGCGTTAGCCTTCTTCAACGATGAAGCGGTTGAGCAGGATGAAGAGTCGTTGTTCCTGTGGATGCGCGCCCATCCGTATGATGATTTAGTGGTGCTGGACGTTACCGCCAGCCAGCAGCTTGCTGATCAGTATCTTGATTTCGCCAGCCACGGTTTCCACGTTATCAGCGCCAACAAACTGGCGGGAGCCAGCGACAGCAATAAATATCGCCAGATCCACGACGCCTTCGAAAAAACCGGGCGTCACTGGCTGTACAATGCCACCGTCGGTGCGGGCTTGCCGATCAACCACACCGTGCGCGATCTGATCGACAGCGGCGATACTATTTTGTCGATCAGCGGGATCTTCTCCGGCACGCTCTCCTGGCTGTTCCTGCAATTCGACGGTAGCGTGCCGTTTACCGAGCTGGTGGATCAGGCGTGGCAGCAGGGCTTAACCGAACCTGACCCGCGTGACGATCTCTCTGGCAAAGACGTGATGCGCAAGCTGGTGATTCTGGCGCGTGAAGCAGGTTACAACATCGAACCGGATCAGGTACGTGTGGAATCGCTGGTGCCTGCTCATTGCGAAGGCGGCAGCATCGACCATTTCTTTGAAAATGGCGATGAACTGAACGAGCAGATGGTGCAACGGCTGGAAGCGGCCCGCGAAATGGGGCTGGTGCTGCGCTACGTGGCGCGTTTCGATGCCAACGGTAAAGCGCGTGTAGGCGTGGAAGCGGTGCGTGAAGATCATCCGTTGGCATCACTGCTGCCGTGCGATAACGTCTTTGCCATCGAAAGCCGCTGGTATCGCGATAACCCTCTGGTGATCCGCGGACCTGGCGCTGGGCGCGACGTCACCGCCGGGGCGATTCAGTCGGATATCAACCGGCTGGCACAGTTGTTGTAATTTCAGAAATTTAATAATGCCCGGTACTCATGTTTTCGGGTTTATGGTTTCTAATGAAATATATTGAATTATCATAGGATTAGGCCGGATTAAGCGTTTACGACGAATCCGGCAAGAAGCAATAAGTACATGGTTAGTTTATATTTGCAGTCCGGTTTGCTTTGCATACCGGATTTTCTTTTTCTTACCATCCTGAAGTTTTTTCATCTTCCCTGATTTTTCCTCACCATCATTGGTCATTTTTCGGTTGACGCCCTTCGGCTTTTCCTTCATCTTTACATCTGGACGTCTAAACGGATAGATGTGCACAACACAACATATAACTACAAGCGATTGATGAGGTAAGGTATGAGCTTTTTTCACGCCAGCCAGCGGGATGCCCTGAATCAGAGCCTGGCAGAAGTCCAGGGGCAGATTAACGTTTCGTTCGAGTTTTTCCCGCCGCGTACCAGTGAAATGGAGCAGACCCTGTGGAACTCCATCGATCGCCTTAGCAGCCTGAAACCGAAGTTTGTATCGGTGACCTATGGCGCGAACTCCGGCGAGCGCGACCGTACGCACAGCATTATTAAAGGCATTAAAGATCGCACTGGTCTGGAAGCGGCACCGCATCTTACTTGCATTGATGCGACGCCCGACGAGCTGCGCACCATTGCACGCGACTACTGGAATAACGGTATTCGTCATATCGTGGCGCTGCGTGGCGATCTGCCGCCGGGAAGTGGTAAGCCAGAAATGTATGCTTCTGACCTGGTGACGCTGTTAAAAGAAGTGGCAGATTTCGATATCTCCGTGGCGGCGTATCCGGAAGTTCACCCGGAAGCAAAAAGCGCTCAGGCGGATTTGCTTAATCTGAAACGCAAAGTGGATGCCGGAGCCAACCGCGCGATTACTCAGTTCTTCTTCGATGTCGAAAGCTACCTGCGTTTTCGTGACCGCTGTGTATCGGCGGGCATTGATGTGGAAATTATTCCGGGAATTTTGCCGGTATCTAACTTTAAACAGGCGAAGAAATTTGCCGATATGACCAACGTGCGTATTCCGGCGTGGATGGCGCAAATGTTCGACGGTCTGGATGATGATGCCGAAACCCGCAAACTGGTTGGCGCGAATATTGCCATGGATATGGTGAAGATTTTAAGCCGTGAAGGAGTGAAAGATTTCCACTTCTATACGCTTAACCGTGCTGAAATGAGTTACGCGATTTGCCATACGCTGGGGGTTCGACCTGGTTTATAAATAGTGTGGCTTTTGTGAAAATCACACAGTGATCACAAATTTTAAACAGAGCACAAAATGCTGCCTCGAAATGAGGGCGGGAAAATAAGGTTATCAGCCTTGTTTTCTCCCTCATTACTTGAAGGATATGAAGCTAAAACCCTTTTTTATAAAGCATTTGTCCGAATTCGGACATAATCAAAAAAGCTTAATTAAGATCAATTTGATCTACATCTCTTTAACCAACAATATGTAAGATCTCAACTATCGCATCCGTGGATTAATTCAATTATAACTTCTCTCTAACGCTGTGTATCGTAACGGTAACACTGTAGAGGGGAGCACATTGATGAGCACGTCAGACGATATCCATAACACCACAGCCACTGGCAAATGCCCGTTCCATCAGGGCGGTCACGACCAGAGTGCGGGGGCGGGCACAACCACTCGCGACTGGTGGCCAAATCAACTTCGTGTTGACCTGTTAAACCAACATTCTAATCGTTCTAACCCACTGGGTGAGGACTTTGACTACCGCAAAGAATTCAGCAAATTAGATTACTACGGCCTGAAAAAAGATCTGAAAGCCCTGTTGACAGAATCTCAACCGTGGTGGCCAGCCGACTGGGGCAGTTACGCCGGTCTGTTTATTCGTATGGCCTGGCACGGCGCGGGGACTTACCGTTCAATCGATGGACGCGGTGGCGCGGGTCGTGGTCAGCAACGTTTTGCACCGCTGAACTCCTGGCCGGATAACGTAAGCCTCGATAAAGCGCGTCGCCTGTTGTGGCCAATCAAACAGAAATATGGTCAGAAAATCTCCTGGGCCGACCTGTTTATCCTCGCGGGTAACGTGGCGCTAGAAAACTCCGGCTTCCGTACCTTCGGTTTTGGTGCCGGTCGTGAAGACGTCTGGGAACCGGATCTGGATGTTAACTGGGGTGATGAAAAAGCCTGGCTGACTCACCGTCATCCGGAAGCGCTGGCGAAAGCACCGCTGGGTGCAACCGAGATGGGTCTGATTTACGTTAACCCGGAAGGCCCGGATCACAGCGGCGAACCGCTTTCTGCGGCAGCAGCTATCCGCGCGACCTTCGGCAACATGGGCATGAACGACGAAGAAACCGTGGCGCTGATTGCGGGTGGTCATACGCTGGGTAAAACCCACGGTGCCGGTCCGACATCAAATGTAGGTCCTGATCCAGAAGCTGCACCGATTGAAGAACAAGGTTTAGGTTGGGCGAGCACTTACGGCAGCGGCGTTGGCGCAGATGCCATTACCTCTGGTCTGGAAGTAGTCTGGACCCAGACGCCGACCCAGTGGAGCAACTATTTCTTCGAGAACCTGTTCAAGTATGAGTGGGTACAGACCCGCAGCCCGGCTGGCGCAATCCAGTTCGAAGCGGTAGACGCACCGGAAATTATCCCGGATCCGTTTGATCCGTCGAAGAAACGTAAACCGACAATGCTGGTGACCGACCTGACGCTGCGTTTTGATCCTGAGTTCGAGAAGATCTCTCGTCGTTTCCTCAACGATCCGCAGGCGTTCAACGAAGCCTTTGCCCGTGCCTGGTTCAAACTGACGCACAGGGATATGGGGCCGAAATCTCGCTACATCGGGCCGGAAGTGCCGAAAGAAGATCTGATCTGGCAAGATCCGCTGCCGCAGCCGATCTACAACCCGACCGAGCAGGACATTATCGATCTGAAATTCGCGATTGCGGATTCTGGTCTGTCTGTTAGTGAGCTGGTATCGGTGGCCTGGGCATCTGCTTCTACCTTCCGTGGTGGCGACAAACGCGGTGGTGCCAACGGTGCGCGTCTGGCATTAATGCCGCAGCGCGACTGGGATGTGAACGCCGCAGCCGTTCGTGCTCTGCCTGTTCTGGAGAAAATCCAGAAAGAGTCTGGTAAAGCCTCGCTGGCGGATATCATAGTGCTGGCTGGTGTGGTTGGTGTTGAGAAAGCCGCAAGCGCCGCAGGTTTGAGCATTCATGTACCGTTTGCGCCGGGTCGCGTTGATGCGCGTCAGGATCAGACTGACATTGAGATGTTTGAGCTGCTGGAGCCAATTGCTGACGGTTTCCGTAACTATCGCGCTCGTCTGGACGTTTCCACCACCGAGTCACTGCTGATCGACAAAGCACAGCAACTGACGCTGACCGCGCCGGAAATGACTGCGCTGGTGGGCGGCATGCGTGTACTGGGTGCCAACTTCGATGGCAGCAAAAACGGCGTCTTCACTGACCGCGTTGGCGTATTGAGCAATGACTTCTTCGTGAACTTGCTGGATATGCGTTACGAGTGGAAAGCGACCGACGAATCGAAAGAGCTGTTCGAAGGCCGTGACCGTGAAACCGGCGAAGTGAAATTTACGGCCAGCCGTGCGGATCTGGTGTTTGGTTCTAACTCCGTCCTGCGTGCGGTGGCGGAAGTTTACGCCAGTAGCGATGCCCACGAGAAGTTTGTTAAAGACTTCGTGGCGGCATGGGTGAAAGTGATGAACCTCGACCGTTTCGACCTGCTGTAATCTGACCCCGTTCAGCGGCTGCTTGCTGGCAGTCGCTGAACGTTCTTTACCAGCGTATAGTGGGCGAACGAAAACTACACACTGGATCTCTCATGTCTGCCGCAGGAAAGAGCAACCCACTGGCAATCAGTGGCCTGGTTGTGCTCACACTTATCTGGAGTTATAGCTGGATTTTCATGAAGCAAGTCACCAGTTACATCGGTGCCTTCGACTTTACCGCCTTACGCTGCATTTTCGGCGCTCTCGTTTTATTCATCGTCCTTTTATTACGTGGTCGCGGAATGCGCCCGACACCGTTTAAATACACCTTAGCCATTGCCCTGTTACAAACCTGCGGGATGGTTGGTCTGGCGCAGTGGGCGTTGGTCAGCGGAGGTGCGGGGAAGGTGGCGATCCTGAGCTATACCATGCCGTTCTGGGTGGTGATTTTCGCCGCGTTGTTTCTCGGTGAACGCCTGCGACGTGGGCAATATTTCGCGATTCTGATTGCCGCTTTCGGCTTATTTTTGGTGTTGCAGCCGTGGCAACTCGATTTCTCTTCGATGAAAAGTGCCATGCTGGCAATCCTCTCCGGCGTCAGTTGGGGGGCGAGCGCGATTGTTGCTAAACGTCTGTATGCCCGTCATCCGCGCGTGGATTTATTGTCGTTAACATCCTGGCAGATGCTGTATGCGGCGCTGGTGATGAGTGTGGTCGCTTTACTGGTGCCGCAACGTGAAATTGACTGGCAGCCCACCGTGTTCTGGGCGCTGGCCTACAGTGCGATTCTGGCGACGGCACTGGCGTGGAGCTTATGGTTGTTTGTATTGAAAAACTTGCCTGCCAGTATTGCCAGCTTAAGCACACTGGCCGTTCCCGTTTGCGGCGTACTCTTTTCCTGGTGGCTGCTCGGCGAGAATCCGGGGGCCGTTGAAGGTAGCGGTATTGTGCTGATTGTGCTGGCACTGGCGCTGGTGAGCCGTAAGAAAAAAGAAGCCGTCAGTGTAAAAAGGATCTGAATTTTTTCTTCATGTGGGGCGATCTCTTATTTAACAAAATAACGATAATGCCCCACCATCCGCCAGTTAAACAGCACATCTTCTTCCTGCGCGCCTGCGCCAATGTTATGTATCACCAGCGGCGTACCGTCGCGGGCGAAGCCATCTGAAACCACCCCAATATGTGCCAGCCCGTTATCCAGTCGCCAGGAGACAATATCGCCCGCTTGATAGTCACTGGGGTTCTTGCTGGTGGGGCGTGTTTTATCATGGCGGCTAAACCAGGTTTCCAGATTAGGCACCCGACGGTGATCGATGTTGCTGTCCGGGCGCTTTAACTTCCATTTTTGCGGGTACTCAGCAAAATTCTTCGCCATATCTTCGTGAACCAGTTTCTGCAAATCGACCTTCTGGCTGCGCAATGCGCGGATCACCACATCGGAACATACACCGCGTTCTTGCGGAACATCACCGCCAGGATAAGTAAGCTGCACATACGCCGGATCGTAAAATAGCGTGCTGCCAATTTGCTGTCTGGCACCGTCTGCGATGGCAAGGTTGGTATTGGCCTGGATTTGTACCACGGTTGGTGGAACGGCGGGAGATTTTAAGGAGTGGCTGGTAAATGCCGTTAGCAGGCTGAGCAGCGCCAGTGAAGCTTTCATCTGGTTCGTCCGTGAAAATAAGAGTCACAGATTCGACCTTCCGGGCTAACGATTGTTCTGTAGAGAAAATGTCCAGAAGCGGATAAAAAATTCCTGAACAACGTGGGAGTTTCAGATTACTGGCACAGAGTGCCGGATGCGGAGTGAACGCCTTATCCGGCCTACAAAAGCACGCAAATTCAATATATTGCAGAGATTGCGTAGGCCTGATAAGCGTAGCGCATCAGGCAATTTTGCGTTCAAACTCCCGGACAAGCCGGGAGTTTGGAGTAGGTTATTCCCACTCTTGCAGGAAACGCTGACCGTACTGGTCGGCTACCAGCAGAGCGGCGTAAACCTGATCTGGCGTCGCGCCGCCAGGCATGTTGTGAATGGTTTCACCTTCTGCACATGCCGCTTCTGCCACAATTCGCATTTTCGCCGGGACATCTTCTTTAATATCCAGTTGAGCGAGAGTTATTGGCAAACCTACCGCATGGCTAAGGGCAGCTACGGTTTCGATTTCCTCCACCGGCGCATTTTCCAGAACCAGCTGCGTCAGCGTACCGAATGCCACTTTTTCACCGTGATAATAGTGATGCGCGTCCGGGATAGCGGTCAGGCCGTTATGCACTGCGTGCGCCGCAGCCAGACCACCACTTTCAAAACCAACACCGCTCAAATAGGTGTTCGCTTCAATCACGCGCTCCAGCGCCGGAGTCACTACATGCTGTTCGGCAGCAAGCATCGCTTTTTCGCCTTCTTCCAGCAGGGTGTTGTAGCACAGTTCAGCCAGTGCCAGCGCAGCCTGGGTGCACTTGCCGCCCGCCATGGTGGTCGCGCCGCTACGAGAGCAGGCACGCGCTTCAAACCAGGTTGCCAGCGCATCGCCGATACCCGCCGCTAACAGACGTGCAGGTGCGCCAGCGACGATTTTGGTGTCGACAATGACCATATTCGGGTTATTTGGCAACAGCAGATAGCGGTCAAACTCACCCTCATCGGTGTAGATAACAGACAATGCGCTGCACGGTGCATCGGTAGAGGCGATAGTCGGTGCGATCGCTACCGGAACACCCATGAAATGTGCCAGTGCTTTGGCAGTATCGAGGGTTTTTCCGCCACCGATACCGAGAATTGCGCCACACTGCGCAGTCTCCGCGATGCCACGCAGACGGTCGATCTCATTTTGCGAACATTCACCGCCAAACGGCGCAATTTCTACTACCAGTCCAGCATCTTTAAAGCTTTTCTCGACAGTGGATTGAGCAAAACCTAAAACAAATTTGTCACCCACCACTAACCAGCGTTCTGCCAGCGGCTTCAGGTATTCGCCCAGACGATTAATCACATCAGCGCCCTGGATGTATTTACCCGGTGATTGAATAATGCGGTCCATAATTGCTCCTTTAGAGATGAGTAGTGCCAAATGCGGCATTCCAGTCGTGTTCGAACTTCTCTATAGCTGACTCTACCGCAGGGGTGTTGAGCATTTGTTGCGCTACATCTAAGGGCAGGGTGATGGATTCACATCCTGCCAGTAAACAGTCCAGCGCCTGACGCGGCGTTTTAAAGCTGGCTGCCAGCACCATGCTTTCTGGCGCGTGCATTTCTAACAGCGTTTGCAGCTCCTGAACCGTACGAATGCCGTCTCCGCCCTGGGCATCTACGCGGTTAACATACGGAGCAACGTATTTTGCCCCTGCCAGTGCGGCTAATAACCCTTGTGCGGCGCTATATACAGCAGTGCCAAGTGTAGTAATACCCTCTTTTTTCAGTATTTTAATTGCTGCCAGACCTTCGGAAGTCACCGGGATTTTCACCACAATACCCGGAATAGCGTCGCGCAGGCGCTTCGCTTCTTCCACCATCCCCTGCGCGTCGCGGCTCATGGTCTGAGCAAACAGAATGCCCTCATCACCAATCGCTTTTTGCAGACGCGGCAGCACTTCCCATATGGACTCCTTGCTGGCAGCGATAATGCTCGGGTTAGTTGTCACCCCGGCAATGGGGAATATGCGTGCCAGACGTTCGACTTCTGCGACGTTAGCGGTGTCCAGATACAGTTCCATGATGTTTCCTTTTACAGTTCCAGTTCATGTTGCAGCAGGCTGGCGATAGCGTCGGCAGAGGCGGCGTTAACCAGCGCGTTACGGAATTCTTCGTGCATGATGCGGCGAGCGAGGCGCGAGAAAATGCGCATATGCTGATCGCCCGCAGCGTGTTTGTTCAGGGTTAACATAATGATGAATTGCGCTTCATCATCGCCCCAGCGCACCGGCGCTTGCAGACGCGCCACGCTGATGGTGGATTGCTCAATGTGTTCTGATTTGCTGTGTGGAATGGCAAAACTAAAGCCCAGACCGGTAGAGAAAACGGCCTCGCGCGCCCACAAGTCGGCTTCCAGTTTACGCGGATAGCGGCAGCGGCCCGCCAGCAGCAGGTTATCGGTCATGCCTTTGAGCACTTCTTCTTTGCTGCGCCAGTCGCTTTCCAGTGTGATGCACTCGGCGGTGACCAGCGGTGCGTCTTGTTGGGTCATGCGGAATTGCGCCAGCAGGTGTTCTACTTCCAGCGAAGTACGGCAGGCCATTGCCTGGTTGAGCAACTTGCGGCACTCACGGCTATCAAGTTGCGCCATCCGAGCTTTCGCCGCCGGAATTGATGGTGCGCTCATGCTGAGTTCATCCAGCCCTAAGCCGACCAGCAACGGCAGCACGGAACCTTTCGCTCCCAGCTCACCGCACAGACCAATCCATTTGCCCTGGCGATGCACCGCTTGCACGGCGTAATCGAGCGCCCGCAAGAATGCCGGATTCAGGCTGTTGTAGTGACGAGTAACCTTAGCGTTATCGCGATCCACCGCCAGCAGATACTGCGTCAGGTCATTACTACCAATACTAAAGAAATCAATCTCTTCGCAGCATTGATCGATGATGAACATCACCGACGGCACTTCCAGCATGATGCCGAGCTGGATTTTCTCATCAAACGGAATGTGTTCGTTACGTAGTTGCTGTTTGGCTTCCGCCAGTTTTTCTTTCACCCATAAGATCTCTTCCATTGAGGAGATCATCGGGATCATGATTTTCAGGCTGCCGTGAGCGGAGGCGCGGAGGATCGACCGTAGCTGCGTGGTAAACAACGACGCGTACTCTTCATAAATACGCACGGCGCGATAACCGAGGAACGGGTTTGCCTCTGCGGGAATGTTCAGATAATCAACGGGTTTGTCGCCGCCAATGTCCATAGTGCGCACAATAATGCTGCGTCCGTTGGCGGATTCCAGCGCCTGACAAAAAATGTTGTACAACTCGCTTTCGCCCGGTGCGCTGGTGCGATCCATATAGAGCATTTCAGTGCGGAACAAACCAACGCCTTCCGCACCATTGCCGAATGCGGCCTGCGCTTCCACGGAGTGAGCGATGTTAGCGGCAATTTCAATGCGGATACCGTCAGCGGTACGGGCTTGTTGGGTCAGCCAGACACGCTGTTGCTCACGCAGGGCGTCCTGTACGCGGGCTTCTTGCTGATAATAACGAGCTACGGCTTCCCCTGGCTCAACCACAATCGCCCCGGCGTTGCCGTCGATATAAATCGTTTGTTGCTGCCACGGAGTAAGGGCATCAATATCCACACCAACCAGCGTTGGAATGTTGAACGAACGGGCAAGGATCACCGTATGTGAGGTGGTGCCGCCGCTTTTGAGCAACAATCCTTTGAGGTGATTTTTATCCAGTTCGAGGAACTGGCTGGGGGTCAGTTCATCAGCCATACAAATGGCGGGCTGCGTCAGTTTGCCCGGTGCCGGGAAGCGTTGCTCACCGTAGATTTGCTGGAGTAACTGGAAGCAGACGTCGCGTACGTCCAGGGCACGTTCTTGCAGGTAGCTGCTGCTGGAACGGGAAAACTCTTCGCAAAAGTGATTCGCGCTGGCAACAATTGCTTCGGCGCAGCTTAATCCGGCGCTGACGCCTGCCAGTAAATGTTCGCGCAGGGAAGTATCGCCAGCCAGGGATCGGTGAGCTTCCAGAATCGCGCTGGTAGCACCGTCGCTATCCAGCAGACGAAACTCAATGTTTTTCAGTACCAGCGTCAGGCCGTTTTCCAGTGCGGATTGCTCGGCGTCAACGCCTTTGGCTGCGGGAAGATTACCCAGCGCATTGAGATCTAAAGAAGAGATCGGCGTCAGAATGCCGCCTGCACTACCGCTGCACACGGTGCGGGCGCGGATAATTTGCGGATTCAGATTGGTCAGTGAAACCGGCAGTGGTTCCAGTTCGTCAGATTTAACTTCCGCCAGCGGCGCATCGCAGTGGGGGAATTCATCGCGCAGCCATTGGCTTAAACGCTGGTGCGCTTCCTGTTCGTCGGCCCCGGAAATCAGTAACTGGCAGTTATCGCCCGCCAGCGTATCGGTGCCAATCAGCGCAAGGGCGCTTTTGGCGTTGCCCTTGCGGTCAGTGCGCAGGTTATGCCACTCAATTTGTGATGAAAAAGTATTACACAGCGTTTCAACGTGGCTTGCCGGACGCGCATGTACGCCGTTAGGTAGCTCACAAATAAATTCCACAATCAGGGCCATTGCCTCTCTCCCGGTACGGTTTTCTGTTTACAGGATAAGAGCGCACGGCAACGGCCTGCCATGTGACAAATCTGCCAAAAGCTGGACAAATGTAATGTAACCGTCAATTTGCGACGCGTCTCACAAGACGCTGTTTTGCGGCATGCTTCCGGTTTATCGCAAGTTATGAGGCGGATCGCATTTTTGTACTGATATTACAAAAGTCCAGTAAATGGCCTTTTTATCCACTGTTTGCTCCGCCTGCGATTGCCTATTGTTTCCTCCATCAAAAATATGGACATGGGCTTTCGCAAGCCCGGGAGCAGCTTATGAATGAGTTGGTGCAGATCCTGAAAAATACCCGTCAGCATTTAATGACGGGCGTTTCACACATGATTCCCTTCGTGGTATCGGGCGGTATTTTGCTGGCGGTTTCCGTCATGTTGTATGGCAAAGGCGCAGTGCCGGATGCCGTAGCCGATCCAAATCTGAAAAAACTGTTTGATATCGGCGTTGCGGGCTTGACGCTGATGGTGCCTTTCCTCGCAGCGTACATCGGTTATTCCATTGCAGAGCGTTCTGCGCTGGCTCCGTGCGCTATCGGTGCCTGGGTTGGTAACAGCTTTGGTGCGGGCTTCTTTGGTGCACTGATCGCCGGGATTATCGGCGGCATCGTGGTGCATTACCTGAAGAAAATTCCGGTGCATAAAGTTCTGCGCTCGGTGATGCCTATCTTCATTATTCCTATCGTCGGCACACTGATTACCGCAGGCATCATGATGTGGGGCTTGGGCGAGCCTGTAGGGGCGTTGACCAACAGCCTGACTCAGTGGCTTCAGGGGATGCAGCAGGGCAGCATTGTTATGCTGGCGGTGATCATGGGTCTGATGCTGGCGTTCGATATGGGCGGTCCGGTTAACAAAGTGGCCTATGCCTTCATGCTGATTTGCGTTGCTCAGGGTGTTTATACCGTGGTGGCCATCGCTGCCGTGGGTATTTGTATCCCGCCGCTGGGGATGGGGCTGGCGACGCTGATTGGTCGTAAAAATTTCTCCGCAGAAGAGCGCGAAACCGGCAAAGCGGCACTGGTGATGGGCTGTGTTGGCGTTACTGAAGGGGCGATTCCTTTCGCCGCTGCCGATCCGCTGCGTGTCATTCCTTCCATCATGGTCGGTTCAGTTTGTGGTGCAGTAACTGCGGCGCTGGTCGGTGCGCAGTGCTATGCAGGCTGGGGTGGTCTGATTGTGCTGCCGGTGGTTGAAGGCAAGCTGGGTTATATCGCAGCAGTGGCTGTCGGAGCAGTGGTGACGGCTGTTTGTGTGAACGTGCTGAAAAGTCTGGCGCGTAAAAATGGGTCTTCGACTGATGAAAAAGAAGACGACCTGGATTTGGATTTTGAAATTAATTAATTGAGGAACGAGCCATGACGAAAATTATTGCAGTAACCGCATGTCCTTCAGGTGTTGCCCATACCTATATGGCAGCAGAGGCGCTGGAAAGTGCCGCGAAAGCGAAAGGCTGGGAAGTGAAAGTAGAAACCCAGGGGTCAATTGGTCTGGAAAATGAACTGACTGCGGAAGATGTGGCGAGCGCTGATATGGTGATTCTGACCAAAGATATCGGCATCAAGTTTGAAGAGCGTTTTGCTGGCAAGACCATCGTGCGCGTCAACATCAGCGATGCAGTAAAACGTGCTGACGCCATTATGAGCAAAATTGAAGCTCACCTGGCGCAAACCGCTTAAGTTCTTCTCCCGCTCGCAAGGGCGGGTTCGCTTTCCCACAGGAGTTCCTCATGACGAATCGTATCTCTCGCCTCAAAACTGCACTGTTTGCCAATACCCGTGAAATCTCGCTGGAGCGGGCGCTGCTTTATACCGCCAGCCATCGGCAAACCGAAGGCGAACCGGTGATATTGCGCCGGGCGAAAGCAACAGCGTATATCCTTGAACATGTTGAAATTTCGATTCGTGATGAAGAACTGATTGCCGGTAACCGCACCGTAAAACCGCGCGCCGGGATTATGTCGCCGGAAATGGACCCTTACTGGCTGCTGAAAGAGCTGGATCAATTCCCGACGCGTCCGCAGGACCGCTTTGCTATCAGCGAAGAAGATAAACGTATCTACCGTGAAGAGTTGTTCCCGTACTGGGAAAAACGTTCGATGAAAGATTTCATCAACGGGCAGATGACAGATGAAGTAAAAGCCGCGACCAACACGCAGATTTTCAGCATCAACCAGACGGATAAAGGCCAGGGGCACATTATTATTGATTACCCACGCCTGTTGAATCACGGGCTGGGTGAGCTGGTGGCACAGATGCAGCAACATTGTCAGCAACAGCCGGAGAATCACTTTTATCAGGCCGCGTTGTTACTGCTGGAAGCCTCGCAGAAACACATTTTGCGTTACGCCGAACTGGCGGAAACGATGGCGGCAAACTGCACAGATGCCCAGCGTCGCGAAGAGCTGCTGACTATTGCAGAGATCTCCCGCCATAACGCGCAACATAAGCCGCAGACGTTCTGGCAGGCGTGCCAGTTATTCTGGTACATGAACATCATTCTGCAATACGAATCCAACGCCAGTTCGCTATCGTTGGGGCGCTTCGACCAGTATATGTTGCCGTTCTATCAGACATCATTAACCCAGGGCGAAGATGCGGCGTTCCTGAAAGAACTGCTCGAATCTTTATGGGTGAAATGCAACGACATCGTGCTGTTGCGCTCCACCAGTAGCGCGCGTTATTTCGCCGGTTTCCCGACCGGCTATACCGCACTGCTCGGCGGGTTAACCGAGAACGGACGTAGCGCGGTGAACGTGCTTTCGTTCCTTTGCCTTGACGCCTATCAAAGCGTGCAATTACCGCAACCGAACCTCGGCGTGCGCACTAACGCCTTGATCGACACGCCGTTCCTGATGAAAACCGCCGAAACCATTCGCTTCGGTACCGGTATTCCGCAAATCTTTAACGATGAAGTGGTGGTGCCAGCGTTCCTCAACCGTGGCGTTTCGCTGGAAGATGCGCGCGACTATTCCGTAGTGGGCTGTGTGGAATTATCTATTCCCGGCAGAACCTACGGCTTGCATGACATCGCGATGTTTAATCTGCTGAAAGTGATGGAAATCTGCCTGCATGAAAATGAAGGCAATGCTGCGCTGACTTATGAAGGTTTACTGGAGCAGATCCGCGCCAAGATCAGCCACTACATCACCCTGATGGTTGAGGGCAGCAATATTTGTGATATCGGCCATCGCGACTGGGCACCTGTACCGCTGCTCTCATCGTTTATCAGCGATTGTCTGGAAAAAGGCCGCGATATTACCGATGGCGGCGCGCGTTATAACTTCTCCGGCGTACAGGGGATCGGTATCGCCAACCTGAGCGATTCTCTCCATGCGTTGAAAGGGATGGTTTTTGAGCAACAGCGTTTAAGTTTTGACGAATTGCTGTCGGTATTAAAAGCCAACTTCGCAACGCCAGAAGGCGAAAAAGTCCGCGCTCGCTTAATTAACCGCTTCGAGAAATACGGTAACGATATCGACGAGGTGGATAACATCAGCGCCGAACTGTTGCGCCACTACTGCAAAGAAGTGGAAAAATACCAGAACCCGCGCGGCGGCTACTTCACGCCGGGATCGTATACCGTTTCTGCTCACGTCCCGTTGGGATCGGTGGTTGGCGCGACGCCAGACGGTCGTTTTGCCGGAGAACAGCTGGCAGACGGCGGCTTGTCACCCATGCTGGGCCAGGACGCACAAGGGCCAACAGCGGTACTGAAGTCAGTCAGTAAGCTCGATAACACGCTGCTGTCTAACGGTACGTTGCTGAACGTGAAATTCACTCCGGCGACCCTGGAAGGTGAAGCAGGATTACGCAAACTGGCCGACTTCTTACGGGCGTTTACCCAGCTTAAGTTACAACATATTCAGTTTAACGTGGTGAACGCCGACACGTTGCGGGAAGCGCAACAGCGCCCACAAGATTATGCCGGGCTGGTGGTGCGCGTTGCCGGATACAGCGCCTTCTTTGTCGAACTGTCGAAGGAGATCCAGGATGACATCATCCGCCGGACAGCGCATCAGCTGTAACGTTGTGGAAACGCGCCGCGATGATGTGGCGCGCATTTTCAACATTCAGCGTTATTCACTGAATGACGGCGAGGGCATTCGTACGGTGGTCTTTTTTAAAGGCTGTCCGCATCTTTGCCCGTGGTGTGCTAATCCGGAGTCGATCTCCGGCAAAATCCAGACGGTACGCAGAGAGGCGAAATGTCTGCACTGTGCGAAATGTTTGCGTGATGCGGATGAATGCCCCTCCGGGGCGTTTGAACGGATTGGTCGCGATATCAGCCTTGACGCTCTGGAACGGGAAGTGATGAAAGATGACATTTTCTTTCGCACGTCCGGCGGCGGCGTCACGCTTTCTGGCGGCGAAGTGTTAATGCAGGCGGAGTTTGCTACCCGTTTTTTACAGCGACTGCGGCTGTGGGGTGTGTCATGCGCCATTGAAACTGCCGGAGACGCACCAGCCAGCAAGCTATTACCGCTGGCGAAATTGTGCGATGAAGTGTTGTTCGATTTAAAAATTATGGACGCGACTCAGGCGCGGGATGTGGTGAAGATGAACCTGCCACGCGTGCTGGAGAATCTGCGTTTGCTGGTGAGTGAGGGCGTCAACGTGATCCCGCGTTTACCGCTGATCCCTGGTTTCACGCTCAGCCGGGAGAATATGCAGCAGGCGCTGGATGTACTGATCCCGCTGAATATCAGGCAGATCCATCTGTTACCGTTTCATCAGTACGGCGAACCGAAATACCGCCTGCTGGGGAAAACATGGTCGATGAAAGAGGTGCCTGCGCCGTCGTCAGCTGATGTGGCAACGATGCGCGAAATGGCAGAACGGGCCGGACTTCAGGTTACCGTGGGAGGTTAAAATGGCATACCTGGTGGCAGTAACCGCCTGCGTAAGCGGCGTGGCGCATACTTATATGGCGGCGGAACGGCTGGAAAAGTTGTGCCTGTTAGAGAAGTGGGGAGTCAGCATTGAAACTCAGGGCGCGCTGGGAACGGAGAATCGTTTAGCGGATGAGGATATCCGCCGGGCGGATGTTGCTCTGTTGATTACGGATATCGAGCTTGCCGGTGCCGAGCGATTTGAACATTGCCGCTATGTGCAATGCAGCATCTACGCATTCCTGCGTGAGCCGCAGCGGGTAATGAGCGCGGTGCGCAAAGTGCTTTCTGCGCCGCAGCAAACCCATCTTATTCTGGAGTAGTCGGTTTTTCTGTCAGTTGGCTGTGGTACTGCCGGCGATATTCCGACGGCGAGCGTTCGGTGTTTTTACGAAACAGACGGCAGAAGTAGTTGCTGTCGACAAAGCCGCAGGCGTGCGCCACTTCTTTTACCTTCAGGTCATAGCCTTTCAATAACGTCTTAGCGTGCTCCAGTCGCGTGTGATTCAGGTATTCGTTAAAACCAATGGCCCCCGTTTTTTGAAACAGGTGCGAGAGGTAATTTGGCGAAATATAAAACGCCTGTGCAACAGATTCGCGGGTAAGCGCGGAGGCATAGCGTTCGTCGATATAATCGCGAATAGCTTCAAATAGTGCCTGGCTGCGTGAGGCGGTCTGGATTTGGCTGCCAAGCAAATCGCGGCAGTGGCTAAGCAGGCTGGCGACGATAAGCCTTGCCGTTTGCTGCTCCTGCGGCTGCATTTGCATTTCATTGAGCGTTTGTAGCAGAAAAGAACCTATGCGTGGGCCGCGTCGGGCGACGTGTTGCTTCGCCAGATTTTGATATTGTTTGCCATCCCATTGCACGACGCTGAAGCCGAGTTGCTGTTTGCCAAACAGCACGCTAAAGGTAGTAGCGGGGGCTTGCCATTGTGGAAAATTCCAGCCACCAGCAGGAACGTACAGCACATCGCCGGGAACTAACGTTGCTCCAGCGCCGGTATCAACAAACTCACCTTCCAGCACAATTTCCAGCCGTGGAAAATCGACCTGATACGCAAGATCGGGCACCGGGCCGTTACTGCTGGCAAAGTAAATCTGGCGCAGGGACAGCGGGCCGTTGATCAGGCGGGAGAGCAGATAGCTGACGTCGTGATACATGTTATTCCCTTAGGTATGTAGACGGGAAAACAGTAACTGGCATTATTAAAAAAGGCCACCTGAAAAGTGTGGCCTGAGGGGAGTTCGATGTAAACATTGCGGCAGTTGTATTGCCGGATGTGGCGTAAACGCCTTATCCAGCCTACCGCCGCGATCTGTAGGCCGGATAAGACGCGTCAAGCGTCGCATCCGGCAAATAGCGCCTGGCTGATAATTACTGATTACCCACCTGATCGCCATAGGGCAGTGTGTCGTAATCGATCAGTGCGTTTTTCTTATACGGGTTACCAATCCAGCGGGTAGTTTCTTTGAACTGCGGATTCACCACTGAACGGGTTGGATCGTAACCGTCGTAAGATAAGCCCGCCAAATCTGACCAGGTGTGGATCAGTTCCGCCAGGCTGTATTTACGATCAACATCCTGCGAGAAATCACGGGGATGAGTCGCTTGCCATTTTTCTGACGTCCACAGCAGGAACGGAATGGTGTACATATGACGCGTCGGGTTGTCCTCATTACGCCCCTGAGTTTTGTGCGGCGGCGTGTCGTAAACCTCTTCACCGTGGTCAGAGAAATAAACCAGGAAACCGTTCGGGTTTGCTGCTTTAAAGTCTTTAATCAGGCTGGCAACCACATGATCGTTATACAGGTTAGCGTTGTCATAATCGTTATATGACTCCAGCTCTTCCGCGTTTAATCCCGGCGGAACATGATCGGTATTGCCATCAAACTTGCCCTGATTTTCCGGGTAGCGGTATTTGTATTTGATATGCGTACCCAGCAGATGAACAATGATCAGTTTCTTCGGCGCAGGGTCATTCAGCACTTCCTGGAACGGCTTCAGCACGTTGGTGTCGTATTCACGCGCACTCTGCGTACGTTGCTGGTTCATGTAGTACTGCTTGTCGGTCTGGCGCGAAAATACCGTCAGCATGGTATTGCGGGCGGTCATCGTCTGCTGGTTGGTGATCCAGAAGGTTTTATAACCCGCCTGTTTCATCATGTTCATCAGCGACGGCTGCGTCAGATACAGATCCGGGTTCTTTTCATTGGCAAAGGTCAGCGCCTGTTGCAGGATTTCAATGGTGTACGGACGAGACGTAACTACGTTATTAAACACGGTCAGATTCGGATCGGTTTTATGCAGCGCATCCAGCTCCGGCGTGGTTTCACGCGGATAACCGTACAGACTCATGCGTCCGCGCTGGGTCGACTCGCCAATCACCAGCACTAAAGTGCGCGGTTCGTTACCCGATTCATCTTTGAAATTAGCCAGTGGCGGCAAGGCATTATTTTCATTCAGTAACTTTGTTAGCGAGTTTAGTTGCTGACGATACTGATAATAGCCGGTCAGGAATTGCCACGGTGCGGCAGGCTCCATACGCGAGGCCAGGTTATCCAACGTTTTCTCAAACGGCTTGTTTTTGATAAACGTATTCATGGCGATCGGATGCAGAATCAAGCCATAAAGCAGGGCAAAAGAGACAACATAACGCCACGGCTTTGGAATATAGACCGGGCGCAGGCGTGTCCACAGCAGAACTGCCACCGCCGTATAGGCCAGCGCGATAAGCACAATTTTCAGGCTGAAATACTGGCTTAAATACTCGCTGGCTTCGTTGGTGTTGGTTTCGAACATCACAAACAGAACGCTCTGCGAGAACTCCTGACCGTAGATGACGTAGTAGCACAGCGCCGCCAGAGAGGCCGCCCATAGCACCACGCCGATTACTGCGGCAATAATTTTAATCCGCTTCGGAAAGAGGAATACCGGGATCAACCACAGCGAACTGAATAACAGCGAGTCGCGAATGCCGTTAGTGCCACTATAACCACTGATGTAAATAATGGCCTGTAGCAGAGTAGAGAAAAACCAAAAGTAGAGCAGTGCCCAACCCAGGGCTTTCCAGCTAAAAAGAGGTTTAGCCTGGACTTCTGTGGAATGCATAGTAAGAACCTGTCTTGAAAAAATATCGCCGAATGTAACGACAATTCCTTAAGGATATCTGAAGGTATATTCAGAATTTGAATAAAATGCAGACAGAAATATATTGAAAACGAGGGTGTTAGAACAGAAGTATTTCAGAAAACCCTCGCGCAAAAGCACGAGGGTTTGCAGAAGAGGAAGATTAGCCGGTATTACGCATACCTGCCGCAATCCCGGCAATAGTGACCATTAACGCTTGTTCGACGCGAGGATCCGGTTCCTGGCCTTCTTTTTCTGCCTGGCGGGAGCGGTGCAGCAACTCGGCCTGCAATACGTTCAGCGGGTCGGTGTAAATATTCCGTAGCTGAATAGACTCTGCAATCCACGGCAGATCGGCCATCAGATGGGAATCGTTGGCAATCGCCAGCACCACTTTGATGTCTTCTTCTTGCAGGTTGCGTAACTCTTTACCTAACGGCCACAGTGCTTTGTCTACCAGGCGTTGGTCATAGTATTCCGCCAGCCACAGGTCTGCTTTGGCGAAGACCATCTCCAGCATGCCGAGACGCGTCGAGAAGAATGGCCAATCGCGGCACATAGCCTCCAGCTCGCTCTGTTTGCCGTCTTCGACCACTTTTTGCAGCGCCGTACCTGCACCCAGCCAGGCGGGGAGCATCAGACGGTTTTGCGTCCAGGCGAAGATCCACGGAATGGCGCGTAGTGACTCGACGCCGCCGGTTGGGCGACGTTTCGCCGGACGTGAACCCAACGGCAGTTTGCCCAGTTCTTGTTCCGGCGTAGCGGAGCGGAAGTAAGGCACAAAATCTTTGTTTTCACGTACGTAGCCGCGGTAGACATCGCAGGAGATGACTGACAGTTCATCCATAATGCGACGCCAGCTCTCTTTCGGCTCCGGCGGTGGCAGCAGGTTGGCTTCCAGAATCGCCCCGGTATAAAGCGACAGGCTGCTGACGGTGATTTCTGGCAGACCATATTTAAAGCGGATCATCTCGCCCTGTTCGGTTACGCGCAGGCCGCCTTTCAGGCTTCCTGGCGGTTGTGACAGCAGCGCCGCATGAGCAGGTGCGCCGCCGCGACCAATGGAACCGCCGCGACCGTGGAACAACGTCAGCTCAATACCCGCTTTTTCGCAGGTTTTGATTAATGCATCCTGTGCCTGATATTGCGCCCAGGAAGCTGCCATCACTCCCGCATCTTTTGCTGAGTCGGAATAGCCAATCATCACCATCTGTTTGCCCTGAATCAGGCCACGATACCAGTCAATATTGAGCAGCTGGGTCATGACATCGTTGGCGTTGTTCAGATCATCGAGGGTTTCAAACAGCGGAGCAACCGGCATCGCAAACCCGATACCCGCTTCTTTCAGCAGCAGGTGGACAGCCAGTACGTCGGACGGCGTTTTCGCCATCGAGATCACGTAGGCGGCAATGGAGCCTTGCGGTGCTTCGGCAATCACCTGGCAGGTATCGAGCACTTCGCGCGTTTCGGCGCTTGGTTGCCAGTTGCGCGGCAGAAGCGGACGTTTGGAGTTCAGTTCGCGGATCAGGAACGCCTGTTTGTCGGCCTCTGACCAGCTTTCGTAGTCGCCGATACCGAGGTAGCGGGTCAGCTCGCCCAGCGCTTCGGTATGACGCGTGCTCTCCTGACGGATATCAATACGGACCAGCGGTACGCCGAAACATTTCACGCGGCGCAGGGTGTCGAGCAGATCGCCGTTGGCGATAATACCCATGCCACACGCCTGAAGTGACTGGTAGCAAGCGTAGAGCGGTTCCCACAGTTCTTCGTTTTGTGTCAGCAGGCCTTCTGGTTTTGGCAGTTCTTCGCCTTTCAGGCGCGCTTCCAGCCATGCCTGTGTCGCCATCAGGCGAGAACGCAGGTTTTTCATCAGATAGCGATACGGTTCTGCGGCACCTTCTTCGCCAACCAGCGCCAGCAGTTCAGGGGTCGCTTCAACCATCGACAGTTCAGAAACCAGCACCTGAATATCTTTCAGGAACAAATCGGTGGCTTTCCAGCGGCTGAGTAGCAGGACGTGGCGGGTGATATCGGCAGTGACGTTCGGGTTGCCGTCGCGGTCGCCGCCCATCCACGAAGTAAAACGGACCGGAACAAATTCGACGGGCAGTTTGTAGCCGAGGTTCTCTTCCAGTTGTTCGTTCAGTTCGCGCAGGTAATTTGGTACGCCTTGCCACAGGCTGTTTTCCACTACGGCAAAGCCCCATTTGGCTTCATCTACCGGGCTTGGACGCAGCTTACGGATTTCATCGGTATGCCATGACTGGGCGATCAACTGGCGCAGGCGACGCATCAGCTGGTTGTGTTCGTAGTCAGCGATATCTTTGTTATCGAGCTGTTTTAAACAGGCGTTCACTTCCACCATTTTGTGGATCAGTGTACGACGGGTAATTTCGGTTGGGTGAGCCGTGAGGACCAGTTCCAGCGACAGCGATTCCACTGCTTTTTTGATGGTGTCTTCGCTCAGTTCCGGCTGGTTTTTCAGTTTACGCAGGGTGCGGGCGATCACTTCCGGGTTGCTGGCAGCTTCGCCTTTCGGCGAAATGCTGTGGTATTGCTCGGCGGTGTTGGCCAGGTTCAGGAACTGACTAAACGCACGCGCAACGGGCAGCAGCTCGTCGTTCGACAAATTTTGTAAGGTGGTGAGCAACTCCTGGCGGTTAGCATCATTGCCAGCGCGTGAAGATTTCGACAACTTACGGATAGTTTCTACGCGTTCAAGAATGTGTTCTCCCAACGCATCCTTGATGGTTTCTCCCAGCACTTTGCCGAGCATACTGACATTACTACGCAATGCGGAATATTGTTCGTTCATATTACCCCAGACACCCCATCTTATCGTTTGATAGCCCTGTATCCTTCACGTCGCATTGGCGCGAATATGCTCGGGCTTTGCTTTTCGTCGTCTTTTATAAAGCCACGTAAAAGCGGTGACGTCAAATGCTGCGAAATCGCTTCAGCAAACGAATAAATAGCAGGAATTTACGTCATTAAATTCACGACGCTTTAAATAAGCGTAACTTATGGAAATGTTAAAAAATCGCCCCAAGTAACACCAAAGGTGTAGGTCGGATAAGATGCGCAAGTATCGCATCCGACATTATTGCGGCACTGGAGTTTGGCAACAGTGCCGGATGCGGCGCGAGCGCCTTATCCGGCCTACAGTTGGGCATCGTTTGAGTCACTGTCGGTCGGATAAGATGCGCAAGTATCGCATCCGACATTATTGCGGCACTGGAGTTTGGCAACAGTGCCGGATGCGGCGCGAGCGCCTTATCCGGCCTACGGTTGGGCATCGTTTGAGTCACTGTAGGTCGGATAAGATGCGCAAGCATCGCATCCGACATTATTGCGGCACTGGAGTTTGGCAACAGCGCCGGATGCGGCGCGAGCGCCTTATCCGGCCTACGTTTTAATGCCAGCAAAAATGGTGAATTACCTGGGTTATCAGTTCGCGGGTGGGCTTGATAAACCGTGTTTCCAGATATTCATCAGGTTGATGAGCCTGATTAATTGAGCCAGGCCCCAACACCAGCGTCGGGCATAACGTTTGAATAAACGGCGCTTCGGTACAGTAGTTCACCACTTCGGTTTTTGCTCCGAGCAATTTCTCAACCACTTCAACCAGTTGATGATTCGGTGGGCATTCATAGCCAGGGATCGGCGGATGCAGCTCGTCGACCGTCAGACGACCCGGCCAGCGTTCGCTCACCGGAGCCAATGCATCGTTGAGCAAACCATTAAGTTCATTGAGTGTCATGCCAGGCAGCGGACGAATATCCATATGCAACTCACAGCAAGCGCAAATACGGTTAGAAGCGTCGCCACCGTGAATATGCCCGAGGTTGAGCGTAGGGTATGGCACGGTAAACGCTTCGTAGTGATAACGTTCTTTCAGGTTATCGCGCAATTGCAAAATATGCCCGATGGCGTCGTGCATTAGTTCGATAGCGTTAACTCCGCGTGCTGGATCGCTGGAGTGCCCCGACTGGCCCTGAATACGGATGGCGTTAGAGATATGACCTTTATGTGCGCGTACCGGTTGTAGTGACGTCGGTTCGCCAATGATGGCGCAATCCGGGCGCAGGGCGGTAGTTTCGGCAAAATAACGCGCTCCGGCCATACTGGTTTCTTCATCAGCAGTCGCCAGAATGTAGAGCGGTTTTTTCAGTTTCGTGACGTCGACATCGCGTAGCGCATCAAGGATAAACGCAAAAAAGCCTTTCATGTCGGCGGTGCCTAAGCCGTAAAGCTTGCCGTCATGCTCCGTCAGTGTAAACGGATCGCGCGTCCAGCGACCGTCATCAAATGGCACCGTATCGGTATGCCCCGCCAGCAACAAGCCGCCAGCCCCCTGTCCGATACTTGCCAGCATATTGAATTTGTTGCGAGTTCCTGGAACAGGCTGCACTTCCACATTGAAGCCCAAATCTTTAAACCAGTCCGCCAGCAGAGTGATTAAATCTGCATTGCTTTGATCGAGTGCCTCTTCCGTGGCGCTTATTGAAGGTGTGGCAATCAGAGCGCGGTAAATCTCGATAAATGGCGGTAATTTGTTTTTCATTGTTGACACACCTCTGGTCATGATAGTATCAATATTCATGCAGTATTTATGAATAAAAATACACTAACGTTGAGCGTAATAAAACCCACCAGCCGTAAGGTGAATGTTTTACGTTTAACCTGGCAACCAGACATAAGAAGGTGAATAGCCCCGATGTTGAATACGCTGATTGTGGGTGCCAGCGGCTACGCTGGCGCAGAGCTAGTGACCTATGTAAATCGCCATCCGCATATGAACATAACCGCTTTGACTGTTTCAGCGCAAAGCAATGATGCGGGAAAGTTAATCTCCGATTTGCATCCGCAGCTAAAAGGCATCGTTGATCTGCCGTTGCAGCCGATGTCGGATATCAGCGAGTTTAGCCCAGGGGTGGACGTAGTGTTTCTCGCCACCGCCCATGAAGTTAGCCACGATTTAGCGCCGCAGTTTCTTGAAGCGGGCTGCGTGGTGTTCGACCTTTCCGGCGCGTTTCGTGTTAACGACGCCACCTTCTATGAAAAATATTACGGCTTTACCCATCAATACCCGGAACTGTTGGAACAGGCAGCCTACGGTCTGGCGGAGTGGTGCGGTAATAAATTAAAAGAAGCGAATTTGATTGCGGTGCCGGGCTGTTATCCGACGGCGGCACAGCTGGCGCTGAAACCGTTGATTGATGCCGATCTTCTTGACCTCAATCAGTGGCCGGTGATCAACGCCACCAGCGGCGTGAGCGGTGCAGGGCGTAAAGCGGCCATTTCAAACAGCTTTTGTGAAGTTAGCCTGCAACCGTATGGCGTCTTTACTCATCGCCATCAACCAGAGATCGCCACACACCTCGGTGCTGACGTTATCTTCACCCCACATCTGGGCAATTTCCCGCGCGGCATTCTCGAAACCATTACCTGCCGCCTGAAATCGGGTGTGACCCAGGCGCAAGTCGCGCAAGTGTTACAGCAGGCGTATGCCCATAAACCGCTGGTGCGGCTGTATGACAAAGGCGTTCCGGCGCTGAAAAATGTCGTTGGGCTGCCATTTTGCGATATCGGGTTTGCCGTTCAGGGCGAGCATCTGATTATTGTGGCGACCGAAGACAACTTACTGAAAGGCGCGGCGGCACAAGCGGTACAGTGCGCCAATATTCGTTTCGGCTATGCGGAAACGCAGTCTCTTATTTAAGGGTGCAATGATGAATCCATTAATTATCAAACTGGGCGGCGTACTGCTGGATAGTGAAGAGGCGCTGGAACGTCTGTTTAGCGCACTGGTGAATTATCGTGAGTCACATCAGCGTCCGCTGGTGATTGTGCACGGCGGCGGTTGCGTGGTGGATGAGCTGATGAAAGGGCTGAATCTGCCGGTGAAAAAGAAAAACGGCCTGCGGGTGACGCCTGCTGATCAGATAGACATTATCACCGGAGCACTGGCGGGAACGGCAAATAAAACCCTGTTGGCATGGGCGAAGAAACATCAGATTGCGGCCGTAGGTTTGTTTCTCGGTGACGGCGACAGCGTCAAAGTGACCCAGCTTGATGAAGAGTTAGGTCATGTTGGACTGGCGCAGCCAGGTTCGCCTAAGCTTATCAACTCCTTGCTGGAGAACGGTTATCTGCCGGTGGTCAGCTCCATTGGCGTAACAGACGAAGGGCAACTGATGAACGTCAATGCCGACCAGGCGGCAACGGCGCTGGCGGCAACGCTGGGCGCGGATCTGATTTTGCTCTCCGACGTCAGCGGCATTCTCGACGGCAAAGGGCAACGCATTGCCGAAATGACCGCCGCGAAAGCAGAACAACTGATTGAGCAGGGCATTATTACTGACGGCATGATAGTGAAAGTGAACGCGGCGCTGGATGCGGCCCGCACGCTGGGCCGTCCGGTAGATATCGCCTCCTGGCGTCATGCGGAGCAGCTTCCGGCACTGTTTAACGGTATGCCGATGGGTACGCGGATTTTAGCTTAAGTTTTGTTGGCCGGAGGCGCAGCTTTCCGGCATTGAATTTCAAAATAAGGAAACAGAGTTATGGCACTTTGGGGCGGGCGTTTTACCCAGGCAGCAGATCAACGGTTCAAACAATTCAACGACTCACTGCGCTTTGATTACCGTCTGGCGGAGCAGGATATTGTTGGCTCTGTGGCCTGGTCCAAAGCCCTGGTCACGGTAGGCGTGTTAACCGCAGAAGAGCAGGCGCAACTGGAAGAGGCGCTGAACGTGTTGCTGGAAGATGTTCGCGCCAGGCCACAACAAATCCTTGAAAGCGACGCCGAAGATATCCATAGCTGGGTGGAAGGCAAACTGATCGACAAAGTGGGCCAGTTAGGCAAAAAGCTGCATACCGGGCGTAGCCGTAATGATCAGGTAGCGACTGACCTGAAACTGTGGTGCAAAGATACCGTTAGCGAGTTACTGACGGCTAACCGGCAGCTGCAATCGGCGCTGGTGGAAACCGCACAAAACAATCAGGACGCGGTAATGCCAGGTTACACTCACCTGCAACGCGCCCAGCCGGTGACGTTCGCGCACTGGTGCCTGGCCTATGTTGAGATGCTGGCGCGTGATGAAAGCCGTTTGCAGGATGCGCTTAAGCGTCTGGATGTCAGCCCGCTAGGCTGTGGCGCGCTGGCGGGAACGGCCTATGAAATCGACCGTGAACAGTTAGCAGGCTGGCTGGGCTTTGCTTCGGCGACCCGTAACAGTCTCGACAGCGTTTCTGACCGTGACCATGTGTTGGAACTGCTTTCTGCTGCCGCTATCGGCATGGTGCATCTGTCGCGTTTTGCTGAAGATCTGATTTTCTTTAACACCGGCGAAGCGGGGTTTGTGGAGCTTTCTGACCGCGTGACTTCCGGTTCATCATTAATGCCGCAGAAGAAAAACCCGGATGCGCTGGAGCTGATTCGCGGTAAATGCGGCCGGGTGCAGGGGGCGTTAACCGGCATGATGATGACGCTGAAAGGTTTGCCGCTGGCTTACAACAAAGATATGCAGGAAGACAAAGAAGGTCTGTTCGACGCGCTCGATACCTGGCTGGACTGCCTGCATATGGCGGCGCTGGTGCTGGACGGCATTCAGGTGAAACGTCCACGTTGCCAGGAAGCGGCTCAGCAGGGTTACGCCAACGCCACCGAACTGGCGGATTATCTGGTGGCGAAAGGCGTACCGTTCCGCGAGGCGCACCATATTGTTGGTGAAGCGGTGGTGGAAGCCATTCGTCAGGGCAAACCGCTGGAAGATCTGCCGCTCAGTGAGTTGCAGAAATTCAGTCAGGTGATTGACGAAGATGTCTATCCGATTCTGTCGCTGCAATCGTGCCTCGACAAGCGTGCGGCAAAAGGCGGCGTCTCACCGCAGCAGGTGGCGCAGGCGATTGCTTTTGCGCAGGCTCGGTTAGGGTAAGAACATTTATATGTATAAATTTGAGCCTGGCTTATCGCCGGGCTTTTTTATGGCAAAAAAAAGCGGATCCTGGAGATCCGCAAAAGTTCACGTTGGCTTTAGTTATTCGAGTTGAGAAACTCTCGAAACGGGCAGTGACTTCAAGGGTTAAAAGAGGTGCCGCTCCGTTTCTGTGAGCAATTATCAGTCAGAATGCTTGATAGGGATAATCGTTCATTGCTATTCTACCTATCGCCATGAACTATCGTGGCGATGGAGGATGGATAATGAATATTCGTGATCTTGAGTACCTGGTGGCATTGGCTGAACACCGCCATTTTCGGCGTGCGGCAGATTCCTGCCACGTTAGCCAGCCGACGCTTAGCGGGCAAATTCGTAAGCTGGAAGATGAGCTGGGCGTGATGTTGCTGGAGCGGACCAGCCGTAAAGTGTTGTTCACCCAGGCGGGAATGCTGCTGGTGGATCAGGCGCGTACCGTGCTGCGTGAGGTGAAAGTCCTTAAAGAGATGGCAAGCCAGCAGGGCGAGACGATGTCCGGACCGCTGCACATTGGTTTGATTCCCACAGTTGGACCGTACCTGCTACCGCATATTATCCCTATGCTGCACCAGACCTTTCCAAAGCTGGAAATGTATCTGCATGAAGCACAGACCCACCAGTTACTGGCGCAACTGGACAGCGGCAAACTCGATTGCGTGATCCTCGCGCTGGTGAAAGAGAGCGAAGCATTCATTGAAGTGCCGTTGTTTGATGAGCCAATGTTGCTGGCTATCTATGAAGATCACCCGTGGGCGAACCGCGAATGCGTACCGATGGCCGATCTGGCAGGGGAAAAACTGCTGATGCTGGAAGATGGTCACTGTTTGCGCGATCAGGCAATGGGTTTCTGTTTTGAAGCCGGGGCGGATGAAGATACACACTTCCGCGCGACCAGCCTGGAAACTCTGCGCAACATGGTGGCGGCAGGTAGCGGGATCACTTTACTGCCAGCGCTGGCTGTGCCGCCGGAGCGCAAACGCGATGGGGTTGTTTATCTGCCGTGCATTAAGCCGGAACCACGCCGCACTATTGGCCTGGTTTATCGTCCTGGCTCACCGCTGCGCAGCCGCTATGAGCAGCTGGCAGAGGCCATCCGCGCAAGAATGGATGGCCATTTCGATAAAGTTTTAAAACAGGCGGTTTAAACCGTTTAACGCAGCTACCCGATAGGCTTCCGCCATCGTCGGGTAGTTAAAGGTGGTGTTGACGAAGTACTCAATAGTGTTGCCGCCACCTTTCTGTTCCATAATCGCCTGACCGATATGAATAATTTCGGCAGCGCGCTCGCCAAAGCAGTGAATACCCAGAATCTCTTTTGTTTCCCGATGGAACAAAATTTTCAGCGTGCCCACGTTCATGCCGACGATTTGTGCGCGTGCCAGATGTTTAAACTGGGCGCGGCCCACTTCATATGGCACTTTCATTGCGGTCAGCTGCTGTTCGGTTTTGCCCACAGAGCTGATTTCCGGGATGGTGTAAATACCGGTAGGGATATCTTCAATCAGATGTGCGGTGGCTTCGCCTTTTACCAGCGCCTGCGCGGCAATGCGCCCCTGGTCATAGGCCGCCGACGCCAGGCTCGGATAACCAATCACGTCGCCCACCGCGTAAACGTGTGGCTGTGCGGTCTGATACATGCTGTTGACCTTCAGCTGTCCGCGGCTGTCAGTTTCTAGCCCAATGTTCTGTAACGCCAGCGAATCGGTATTACCGGTGCGACCGTTGGCATAGAGCTGGCAGTCAGCTTTCAGTTTTTTACCCGACTTCAGATGCATGATCACACCATCGTCACAGCCTTCGATCTTCTCGTACTCTTCGTTGTGACGAATCACTACGCCACTGTTCCAGAAGTGATAGGAGAGAGAATCTGACATCTCTTGATCGAGAAATGCCAGCAGGCGATCGCGGGTGTTGATCAGATCCACTTTTACATCCATACCGCGGAAGATCGACGCATATTCACAGCCGATCACTCCAGCACCATAGATAAGTACATGGCGCGGTTCGTGGTGCATGCTGAGAATTGAGTCGCTGTCGTAAATGCGTGGATGGGTGAAATCAACATCTGTTGGATGATATGGACGAGAGCCGCAGGCAATAACAAATTTTTCAGCGGTTAGTGTTTCAACGCTGCCGTCCGGGCAATCCAGCGCCAACGTATGCTCGTCAACAAAGCGAGCGTTTCCCTGCAATATTTCACAGTGATTACGTTCGTAAAATCCCTGACGCATGCGCGTTTGTTGATTAATCACGTTATCGGCATGGTTAAGGATATCGGCAAAAGAAGAGCGGAGCAGTCGGGAATGGTCGCTGTAAAGTGGGTTTTGATTGAATTCTATAATGCGGCTGACGGCGTGACGGAGAGCTTTCGACGGGATGGTGCCCCAGTGGGTGCAACCGCCGCCAACATTTTGATAACGCTCGATAACTGCGACGCGCGCACCTTGCTTAACCAGGCCCATTGCAGCGCCTTCGCCGCCGGGGCCGGAACCTATTACTATGGCATCGTAATCGTAGGAATGTGGCATGGTAGGGCTTACCTGTTCTTATACATAAAAGCAACAGAATGGTAACATTTTATCGCGGGTAAGCCAATTGATCCCCGTCATTTATCTGGCTATATCCTGAGCGGCCTTTGCTTTGTCTGTTTCTTACTTTTGCCCTGACGTTTTATTGGATTTTTATCGACGATACTCTCCGTTTAAGCGGCAGGTTTCCGCTGTACGTAAAAGAACCGGCCAAAGAATTGCAGTAAATATGTTTTATTGCGTTACCGTTCATTCACAATACTGGAGCAATCCAGTATGTTCATTCTCTGGTATAGTGCCAGCAGTACTTTTGGCAAGGATTCAGACATCGTGATGGGCGTAAGAGCGCAACAAAAAGAAAAAACCCGCCGTTCGCTGGTGGAAGCCGCATTTAGCCAATTAAGTGCTGAACGCAGCTTCGCCAGCCTGAGTTTGCGTGAAGTGGCGCGTGAAGCGGGCATTGCTCCCACCTCTTTTTATCGGCATTTCCGCGACGTAGACGAACTGGGTCTGACCATGGTTGATGAGAGCGGTTTAATGCTACGCCAACTCATGCGCCAGGCGCGTCAGCGTATCGCCAAAGGCGGGAGTGTGATCCGCACCTCGGTCTCCACATTTATGGAGTTCATCGGTAATAATCCTAACGCCTTCCGGTTATTATTGCGGGAACGCTCCGGCACCTCCGCTGCGTTTCGTGCCGCCGTTGCGCGTGAAATTCAGCACTTCATTGCGGAACTTGCGGACTATCTGGAACTCGAAAACCATATGCCGCGTGCGTTTACTGAAGCGCAAGCCGAAGCAATGGTGACAATTGTCTTCAGTGCGGGTGCCGAGGCGTTGGACGTCGGCGTCGAACAACGTCGGCAATTAGAAGAGCGACTGGTACTGCAACTGCGAATGATTTCGAAAGGGGCTTATTACTGGTATCGCCGTGAACAAGAGAAAACCGCAATTATTCCGGGAAATGTGAAGGACGAGTAATGAAACAAGCAAATCAAGATAGAGGTACGCTGCTGCTGGCGTTAGTTGCTGGCTTATCGATTAATGGTACTTTCGCAGCGCTGTTTAGCTCCATTGTGCCATTTTCTGTATTCCCGATTATTTCCCTGGTGCTGACGGTTTACTGCCTGCATCAACGTTATCTTAATCGCACTATGCCGGTAGGCTTGCCGGGTCTGGCAGCTGCCTGTTTTATTCTCGGCGTACTGCTGTACAGCACGGTAGTTCGTGCGGAATATCCGGATATCGGCTCTAACTTCTTCCCGGCAGTACTCTCCGTCATTATGGTGTTCTGGATTGGCGCGAAGATGCGTAACCGTAAGCAGGAAGTTGCTGAGTAATCGGTATTATGCCGGATGCTGGCGCATCCGGCATGGGTTTTACTTCGCGGTCAGTAATACGCCGCACTCCATATGGTGCGTGTAGGGGAACTGATCAAACAGAGCCAGACGTTCGACCTTGTGCGTCTGGCTTAATGTTTCCAGATTCTTGCATAACGTTTCCGGGTTACAGGAGATGTACAAAATACGCGGATACGCCTGCACCATTTTCTCGGTTTCACTGTCCAGACCGCTGCGCGGAGGGTCGACAAAAATGGTTTCGCACTGATAACTCTTTAAGTCGATCCCTTGCAGGCGGTTAAACTCGCGCACACCATTCATCGCCTGAGTAAATTCTTCTGCCGCCATACGAATAATTTGTACGTTATCAATATGGTTAGCTGCGATGTTGTATTGCGCAGCAGCAACCGACGGCTTAGCGATTTCGGTGGCTAATACCCGATCAAAATTACGCGCCAGCGCTAATGAAAAGTTACCGTTGCCGCAGTACAGCTCCAGTAAATCGCCTTTTGAGCCTTTGGTTACGTCCAGCGCCCATTCCAGCATCTGAATATTCATCGCCGCGTTCGGCTGGGTAAAGCTGTTTTCTACCTGACGGTAGATCATCTCTTTCCCTGCGACCGGCAGACGTTCATCGATGTAATCCTGATCCAGCTCGATTTTGGTTTTCGTTGCCCGACCAATCAGATGCACATTCAGATTCTGCGCGCGCAGTGCATCGCGCAGGGCCTCCGCTTCCTGACGCCACTCATCATCCAGCTTCTTATGGTATAGCAGGGAAACCACCGCCTGATTACTCAGTGTAGTGAGGTAATCAATCTGGAACAACTTGTGGCGCAGAACGGGATTATTACGCACACCCGCAATCATCGCCGTCATCAACTGGTTGATAAGTTCACTGGCGGCGGGGAAGCTATCCACGCGGATGCGGCTTTTGGTTTGTTGATCGAAAATGATGTGATACAGGTCATCGCCATCGTGCCAGATGCGGAACTCCGCGCGCATCCGGTAATGACTGACCGGCGAGCGAAACACTTCCGGAACCAGGTCAGAAAACGGTGCCATCATACTTTGCAAACGTACCACTTTTTCGGCTAACTGCGCTTCATACTGTTCTGTTGGAAGGTGTTCGGGGGTCATGATGTATCCTGAAAAATTAAAGTACGCGGCGATTGTAGGGATTGCTCATCAGATGTCCAGATCTTGATGAATTCCTATTTGTGAGCTACGTCTGGACAGTAACTTGTTACAACCTGTAGCATCCACTTGCCGGTCCTGTGAGTTAATAGGGAATCCAGTGCGAATCTGGAGCTGACGCGCAGCGGTAAGGAAAGGTGCGATGATTGCGTTATGCGGACACTGCCATTCGGTGGGAAGTCATCATCTCTTAGTATCTTAGATACCCCTCCAAGCCCGAAGACCTGCCGGCCAACGTCGCATCTGGTTCTCATCATCGCGTAATATTGATGAAACCTGCGGCATCCTTCTTCTATTGTGGATGCTTTACAATGATTAAAAAAGCTTCGCTGCTGACGGCGTGTTCCGTCACGGCATTTTCCGCTTGGGCACAGGATACCAGCCCGGATACTCTCGTCGTTACTGCTAACCGTTTTGAACAGACGCGCAGCACTGTGCTTGCACCAACCACCGTTGTGACCCGTCAGGATATCGACCGCTGGCAGTCGACCTCGGTCAATGATGTGCTGCGCCGTCTTCCGGGCGTCGATATCACCCAAAACGGCGGTTCAGGTCAGCTCTCATCTATTTTTATTCGCGGTACAAATGCCAGTCATGTGTTGGTGTTAATTGATGGCGTACGCCTGAATCTGGCGGGGGTGAGTGGTTCTGCCGACCTTAGCCAGTTCCCTATTGCGCTTGTCCAGCGTGTTGAATATATCCGTGGGCCGCGCTCCGCTGTTTATGGTTCCGATGCAATAGGCGGGGTGGTGAATATCATCACGACGCGCGATGAACCCGGAACGGAAATTTCAGCAGGGTGGGGAAGCAATAGTTATCAGAACTATGATGTCTCTACGCAGCAACAACTGGGGGATAAGACACGGGTAACGCTGTTGGGCGATTATGCCCATACTCATGGTTATGATGTTGTTGCCTATGGTAATACCGGAACGCAAGCGCAGACAGATAACGATGGTTTTTTAAGTAAAACGCTTTATGGCGCGCTGGAGCATAACTTTACTGATGCCTGGAGCGGCTTTGTGCGCGGCTATGGCTATGATAACCGTACCAATTATGACGCGTATTATTCTCCCGGTTCACCGTTGCTCGATACCCGTAAACTCTATAGCCAAAGTTGGGACGCCGGGCTGCGCTATAACGGCGAACTGATTAAATCACAACTCATTACCAGCTATAGCCATAGCAAAGATTACAACTACGATCCCCATTATGGTCGTTATGATTCGTCGGCGACGCTCGATGAGATGAAGCAATACACCGTCCAGTGGGCAAACAATGTCATCGTTGGTCACGGTAGTATTGGTGCGGGTGTCGACTGGCAGAAACAGACTACGACGCCGGGTACAGGTTATGTTGAGGATGGATATGATCAACGTAATACCGGCATCTATCTGACCGGGCTGCAACAAGTCGGCGATTTTACCTTTGAAGGCGCAGCACGCAGTGACGATAACTCACAGTTTGGTCGTCATGGAACCTGGCAAACCAGCGCCGGTTGGGAATTCATCGAAGGTTATCGCTTCATTGCTTCCTACGGGACATCTTATAAGGCACCAAATCTGGGGCAACTGTATGGCTTCTACGGAAATCCGAATCTGGACCCGGAGAAAAGCAAACAGTGGGAAGGCGCGTTTGAAGGCTTAACCGCTGGGGTGAACTGGCGTATTTCCGGATATCGTAACGATGTCAGTGACTTGATCGATTATGATGATCACACCCTGAAATATTACAACGAAGGGAAAGCGCGGATTAAGGGCGTCGAGGCGACCGCCAATTTTGATACCGGACCACTGACGCATACTGTGAGTTATGATTATGTCGATGCGCGCAATGCGATTACCGACACGCCGTTGTTACGCCGTGCTAAACAGCAGGTGAAATACCAGCTCGACTGGCAGTTGTATGACTTCGACTGGGGTATTACTTATCAGTATTTAGGCACTCGCTATGATAAGGATTACTCATCTTATCCTTATCAAACCGTTAAAATGGGCGGTGTGAGCTTGTGGGATCTTGCGGTTGCGTATCCGGTCACCTCTCACCTGACAGTTCGTGGTAAAATAGCCAACCTGTTCGACAAAGATTATGAGACAGTCTATGGCTACCAAACTGCAGGACGGGAATACACCTTGTCTGGCAGCTACACCTTCTGAACCACGTCCCACCGTGCTGGTGTTTGACTCCGGCGTCGGTGGGTTGTCGGTCTATGACGAGATCCGGCATCTCTTACCGGATCTCCATTACATTTATGCTTTCGATAACGTCGCTTTCCCGTATGGCGAAAAAAGCGAAGCGTTTATTGTTGAGCGAGTGGTGGCAATTGTCACCGCGGTGCAAGAACGTTATCCCCTTGCGCTGGCTGTGGTCGCTTGCAACACTGCCAGTACCGTTTCACTTCCTGCATTACGCGAAAAGTTCGACTTCCCGGTTGTTGGTGTCGTGCCGGCGATTAAACCTGCTGCACGTCTGACGGCAAATGGCATTGTCGGATTACTGGCAACCCGCGGAACAGTTAAACGTTCTTATACTCATGAGCTGATCGCGCGTTTCGCTAATGAATGCCAGATAGAAATGCTGGGCTCGGCAGAGATGGTTGAGTTGGCTGAAGCGAAGCTACATGGCGAAGATGTTTCTCTGGATGCACTAAAACGTATCCTACGCCCGTGGTTAAGAATGAAAGAGCCGCCAGATACCGTTGTATTGGGTTGCACCCATTTCCCTCTACTACAAGAAGAACTGTTACAAGTGCTGCCAGAGGGAACCCGGCTGGTGGATTCTGGCGCAGCGATTGCTCGCCGAACGGCCTGGTTGTTAGAACATGAAGCCCCGGATGCAAAATCTGCCGATGCGAATATTGCCTTTTGTATGGCAATGACGCCAGGAGCTGAACAATTATTGCCCGTTTTACAGCGTTACGGCTTCGAAACGCTCGAAAAACTGGCAGTTTTAGGCTGATTTGGTTGAATGTTGCGCGGTCAGAAAATTATTTTAAATTTCCTCTTGTCAGGCCGGAATAACTCCCTATAATGCGCCACCACTGACACGGAACAACGGCAAACACGCCGCCGGGTCAGCGGGGTTCTCCTGAGAACTCCGGCAGAGAAAGCAAAAATAAATGCTTGACTCTGTAGCGGGAAGGCGTATTATGCACACCCCGCGCCGCTGAGAAAAAGCGAAGCGGCACTGCTCTTTAACAATTTATCAGACAATCTGTGTGGGCACTCGAAGATACGGATTCTTAACGTCGCAAGACGAAAAATGAATACCAAGTCTCAAGAGTGAACACGTAATTCATTACGAAGTTTAATTCTTTGAGCATCAAACTTTTAAATTGAAGAGTTTGATCATGGCTCAGATTGAACGCTGGCGGCAGGCCTAACACATGCAAGTCGAACGGTAACAGGAAGAAGCTTGCTTCTTTGCTGACGAGTGGCGGACGGGTGAGTAATGTCTGGGAAACTGCCTGATGGAGGGGGATAACTACTGGAAACGGTAGCTAATACCGCATAACGTCGCAAGACCAAAGAGGGGGACCTTCGGGCCTCTTGCCATCGGATGTGCCCAGATGGGATTAGCTAGTAGGTGGGGTAACGGCTCACCTAGGCGACGATCCCTAGCTGGTCTGAGAGGATGACCAGCCACACTGGAACTGAGACACGGTCCAGACTCCTACGGGAGGCAGCAGTGGGGAATATTGCACAATGGGCGCAAGCCTGATGCAGCCATGCCGCGTGTATGAAGAAGGCCTTCGGGTTGTAAAGTACTTTCAGCGGGGAGGAAGGGAGTAAAGTTAATACCTTTGCTCATTGACGTTACCCGCAGAAGAAGCACCGGCTAACTCCGTGCCAGCAGCCGCGGTAATACGGAGGGTGCAAGCGTTAATCGGAATTACTGGGCGTAAAGCGCACGCAGGCGGTTTGTTAAGTCAGATGTGAAATCCCCGGGCTCAACCTGGGAACTGCATCTGATACTGGCAAGCTTGAGTCTCGTAGAGGGGGGTAGAATTCCAGGTGTAGCGGTGAAATGCGTAGAGATCTGGAGGAATACCGGTGGCGAAGGCGGCCCCCTGGACGAAGACTGACGCTCAGGTGCGAAAGCGTGGGGAGCAAACAGGATTAGATACCCTGGTAGTCCACGCCGTAAACGATGTCGACTTGGAGGTTGTGCCCTTGAGGCGTGGCTTCCGGAGCTAACGCGTTAAGTCGACCGCCTGGGGAGTACGGCCGCAAGGTTAAAACTCAAATGAATTGACGGGGGCCCGCACAAGCGGTGGAGCATGTGGTTTAATTCGATGCAACGCGAAGAACCTTACCTGGTCTTGACATCCACGGAAGTTTTCAGAGATGAGAATGTGCCTTCGGGAACCGTGAGACAGGTGCTGCATGGCTGTCGTCAGCTCGTGTTGTGAAATGTTGGGTTAAGTCCCGCAACGAGCGCAACCCTTATCCTTTGTTGCCAGCGGTCCGGCCGGGAACTCAAAGGAGACTGCCAGTGATAAACTGGAGGAAGGTGGGGATGACGTCAAGTCATCATGGCCCTTACGACCAGGGCTACACACGTGCTACAATGGCGCATACAAAGAGAAGCGACCTCGCGAGAGCAAGCGGACCTCATAAAGTGCGTCGTAGTCCGGATTGGAGTCTGCAACTCGACTCCATGAAGTCGGAATCGCTAGTAATCGTGGATCAGAATGCCACGGTGAATACGTTCCCGGGCCTTGTACACACCGCCCGTCACACCATGGGAGTGGGTTGCAAAAGAAGTAGGTAGCTTAACCTTCGGGAGGGCGCTTACCACTTTGTGATTCATGACTGGGGTGAAGTCGTAACAAGGTAACCGTAGGGGAACCTGCGGTTGGATCACCTCCTTACCTTAAAGAAGCGTACTTTGTAGTGCTCACACAGATTGTCTGATAGAAAGTGAAAAGCAAGGCGTTTACGCGTTGGGAGTGAGGCTGAAGAGAATAAGGCCGTTCGCTTTCTATTAATGAAAGCTCACCCTACACGAAAATATCACGCAACGCGTGATAAGCAATTTTCGTGTCCCCTTCGTCTAGAGGCCCAGGACACCGCCCTTTCACGGCGGTAACAGGGGTTCGAATCCCCTAGGGGACGCCACTTGCTGGTTTGTGAGTGAAAGTCGCCGACCTTAATATCTCAAAACTCATCTTCGGGTGATGTTTGAGATATTTGCTCTTTAAAAATCTGGATCAAGCTGAAAATTGAAACACTGAACAACGAGAGTTGTTCGTGAGTCTCTCAAATTTTCGCAACACGATGATGAATCGAAAGAAACATCTTCGGGTTGTGAGGTTAAGCGACTAAGCGTACACGGTGGATGCCCTGGCAGTCAGAGGCGATGAAGGACGTGCTAATCTGCGATAAGCGTCGGTAAGGTGATATGAACCGTTATAACCGGCGATTTCCGAATGGGGAAACCCAGTGTGTTTCGACACACTATCATTAACTGAATCCATAGGTTAATGAGGCGAACCGGGGGAACTGAAACATCTAAGTACCCCGAGGAAAAGAAATCAACCGAGATTCCCCCAGTAGCGGCGAGCGAACGGGGAGCAGCCCAGAGCCTGAATCAGTGTGTGTGTTAGTGGAAGCGTCTGGAAAGGCGCGCGATACAGGGTGACAGCCCCGTACACAAAAATGCACATGCTGTGAGCTCGATGAGTAGGGCGGGACACGTGGTATCCTGTCTGAATATGGGGGGACCATCCTCCAAGGCTAAATACTCCTGACTGACCGATAGTGAACCAGTACCGTGAGGGAAAGGCGAAAAGAACCCCGGCGAGGGGAGTGAAAAAGAACCTGAAACCGTGTACGTACAAGCAGTGGGAGCACGCTTAGGCGTGTGACTGCGTACCTTTTGTATAATGGGTCAGCGACTTATATTCTGTAGCAAGGTTAACCGAATAGGGGAGCCGAAGGGAAACCGAGTCTTAACTGGGCGTTAAGTTGCAGGGTATAGACCCGAAACCCGGTGATCTAGCCATGGGCAGGTTGAAGGTTGGGTAACACTAACTGGAGGACCGAACCGACTAATGTTGAAAAATTAGCGGATGACTTGTGGCTGGGGGTGAAAGGCCAATCAAACCGGGAGATAGCTGGTTCTCCCCGAAAGCTATTTAGGTAGCGCCTCGTGAATTCATCTCCGGGGGTAGAGCACTGTTTCGGCAAGGGGGTCATCCCGACTTACCAACCCGATGCAAACTGCGAATACCGGAGAATGTTATCACGGGAGACACACGGCGGGTGCTAACGTCCGTCGTGAAGAGGGAAACAACCCAGACCGCCAGCTAAGGTCCCAAAGTCATGGTTAAGTGGGAAACGATGTGGGAAGGCCCAGACAGCCAGGATGTTGGCTTAGAAGCAGCCATCATTTAAAGAAAGCGTAATAGCTCACTGGTCGAGTCGGCCTGCGCGGAAGATGTAACGGGGCTAAACCATGCACCGAAGCTGCGGCAGCGACGCTTATGCGTTGTTGGGTAGGGGAGCGTTCTGTAAGCCTGCGAAGGTGTGCTGTGAGGCATGCTGGAGGTATCAGAAGTGCGAATGCTGACATAAGTAACGATAAAGCGGGTGAAAAGCCCGCTCGCCGGAAGACCAAGGGTTCCTGTCCAACGTTAATCGGGGCAGGGTGAGTCGACCCCTAAGGCGAGGCCGAAAGGCGTAGTCGATGGGAAACAGGTTAATATTCCTGTACTTGGTGTTACTGCGAAGGGGGGACGGAGAAGGCTATGTTGGCCGGGCGACGGTTGTCCCGGTTTAAGCGTGTAGGCTGGTTTTCCAGGCAAATCCGGAAAATCAAGGCTGAGGCGTGATGACGAGGCACTACGGTGCTGAAGCAACAAATGCCCTGCTTCCAGGAAAAGCCTCTAAGCATCAGGTAACATCAAATCGTACCCCAAACCGACACAGGTGGTCAGGTAGAGAATACCAAGGCGCTTGAGAGAACTCGGGTGAAGGAACTAGGCAAAATGGTGCCGTAACTTCGGGAGAAGGCACGCTGATATGTAGGTGAGGTCCCTCGCGGATGGAGCTGAAATCAGTCGAAGATACCAGCTGGCTGCAACTGTTTATTAAAAACACAGCACTGTGCAAACACGAAAGTGGACGTATACGGTGTGACGCCTGCCCGGTGCCGGAAGGTTAATTGATGGGGTTAGCGCAAGCGAAGCTCTTGATCGAAGCCCCGGTAAACGGCGGCCGTAACTATAACGGTCCTAAGGTAGCGAAATTCCTTGTCGGGTAAGTTCCGACCTGCACGAATGGCGTAATGATGGCCAGGCTGTCTCCACCCGAGACTCAGTGAAATTGAACTCGCTGTGAAGATGCAGTGTACCCGCGGCAAGACGGAAAGACCCCGTGAACCTTTACTATAGCTTGACACTGAACATTGAGCCTTGATGTGTAGGATAGGTGGGAGGCTTTGAAGTGTGGACGCCAGTCTGCATGGAGCCGACCTTGAAATACCACCCTTTAATGTTTGATGTTCTAACGTTGACCCGTAATCCGGGTTGCGGACAGTGTCTGGTGGGTAGTTTGACTGGGGCGGTCTCCTCCTAAAGAGTAACGGAGGAGCACGAAGGTTGGCTAATCCTGGTCGGACATCAGGAGGTTAGTGCAATGGCATAAGCCAGCTTGACTGCGAGCGTGACGGCGCGAGCAGGTGCGAAAGCAGGTCATAGTGATCCGGTGGTTCTGAATGGAAGGGCCATCGCTCAACGGATAAAAGGTACTCCGGGGATAACAGGCTGATACCGCCCAAGAGTTCATATCGACGGCGGTGTTTGGCACCTCGATGTCGGCTCATCACATCCTGGGGCTGAAGTAGGTCCCAAGGGTATGGCTGTTCGCCATTTAAAGTGGTACGCGAGCTGGGTTTAGAACGTCGTGAGACAGTTCGGTCCCTATCTGCCGTGGGCGCTGGAGAACTGAGGGGGGCTGCTCCTAGTACGAGAGGACCGGAGTGGACGCATCACTGGTGTTCGGGTTGTCATGCCAATGGCACTGCCCGGTAGCTAAATGCGGAAGAGATAAGTGCTGAAAGCATCTAAGCACGAAACTTGCCCCGAGATGAGTTCTCCCTGACCCTTTAAGGGTCCTGAAGGAACGTTGAAGACGACGACGTTGATAGGCCGGGTGTGTAAGCGCAGCGATGCGTTGAGCTAACCGGTACTAATGAACCGTGAGGCTTAACCTTACAACGCCGAAGCTGTTTTGGCGGATGAGAGAAGATTTTCAGCCTGATACAGATTAAATCAGAACGCAGAAGCGGTCTGATAAAACAGAATTTGCCTGGCGGCAGTAGCGCGGTGGTCCCACCTGACCCCATGCCGAACTCAGAAGTGAAACGCCGTAGCGCCGATGGTAGTGTGGGGTCTCCCCATGCGAGAGTAGGGAACTGCCAGGCATTAAATAAAACGAAAGGCTCAGTCGAAAGACTGGGCCTTTCGTTTTATCTGTTGTTTGTCGGTGAACGCTCTCCTGAGTAGGACAAATCCGCCGGGAGCGGATTTGAACGTTGCGAAGCAACGGCCCGGAGGGTGGCGGGCAGGACGCCCGCCATAAACTGCCAGGCATCAAATTAAGCAGAAGGCCATCCTGACGGATGGCCTTTTTGCGTTTCTACAAACTCTTCCTGTCGTCATATCTACAAGCCATCCCCCCACAGATACGGTAAACTAGCCTCGTTTTTGCATCAGGAAAGCAGCTATGAACCACTCCTTAAAACCCTGGAACACATTTGGCATTGATCATAATGCTCAGCACATTGTATGTGCCGAAGACGAACAACAATTACTCAATGCCTGGCAGTATGCAACCGCAGAAGGACAACCCGTTCTTATTCTGGGTGAAGGAAGTAATGTACTTTTTCTGGAGGACTATCGCGGCACGGTGATCATCAACCGGATCAAAGGTATCGAAATTCATGATGAACCTGATGCGTGGTATTTACATGTAGGAGCCGGAGAAAACTGGCATCGTCTGGTAAAATACACTTTGCAGGAAGGTATGCCTGGTCTGGAAAATCTGGCATTAATTCCTGGTTGTGTCGGCTCATCACCTATCCAGAATATTGGTGCTTATGGCGTAGAATTACAGCGAGTTTGCGCTTATGTTGATTCTGTTGAACTGGCGACAGGCAAGCAAGTGCGCTTAACTGCCAAAGAGTGCCGTTTTGGCTATCGCGACAGTATTTTTAAACATGAATACCAGGACCGCTTCGCTATTGTAGCCGTAGGTCTGCGTCTGCCAAAAGAGTGGCAACCTGTACTAACGTATGGTGACTTAACTCGTCTGGATCCTACAACAGTAACGCCACAGCAAGTATTTAATGCGGTGTGTCATATGCGCACCACCAAACTCCCTGATCCAAAAGTGAATGGCAATGCCGGTAGTTTCTTCAAAAACCCTGTTGTATCTGCCGAAACGGCTAAAGCATTACTGTCACAATTTCCAACAGCACCAAATTACCCCCAGGCGGATGGTTCAGTAAAACTGGCAGCAGGTTGGCTTATCGATCAGTGCCAGCTAAAAGGGATGCAAATAGGTGGGGCTGCGGTGCACCGTCAACAGGCGTTAGTTCTCATTAATGAAGACAATGCAAAAAGCGAAGATGTTGTACAGCTGGCGCATCATGTAAGACAGAAAGTTGGTGAAAAATTTAATGTCTGGCTTGAGCCTGAAGTCCGCTTTATTGGTGCATCAGGTGAAGTGAGCGCAGTGGAGACAATTTCATGAAGGATAACACCGTGCCACTGAAATTGATTGCCCTGTTAGCGAACGGTGAATTTCACTCTGGCGAGCAGTTGGGTGAAACGCTGGGAATGAGCCGGGCGGCTATTAATAAACACATTCAGACACTGCGTGACTGGGGCGTTGATGTCTTTACCGTTCCGGGTAAAGGATACAGCCTGCCTGAGCCTATCCAGTTACTTAATGCTAAACAGATATTGGGTCAGCTGGATGGCGGTAGTGTAGCCGTGCTGCCAGTGATTGACTCCACGAATCAGTACCTTCTTGATCGTATCGGAGAGCTTAAATCGGGCGATGCTTGCATTGCAGAATACCAGCAGGCTGGCCGTGGTCGCCGGGGTCGGAAATGGTTTTCGCCTTTTGGCGCAAACTTATATTTGTCGATGTTCTGGCGTCTGGAACAAGGCCCGGCGGCGGCGATTGGTTTAAGTCTGGTTATCGGTATCGTGATGGCGGAAGTATTACGCAAGCTGGGTGCAGATAAAGTTCGTGTTAAATGGCCTAATGACCTCTATCTGCAGGATCGCAAGCTGGCAGGCATTCTGGTGGAGCTGACTGGCAAAACTGGCGATGCGGCGCAAATAGTCATTGGAGCCGGGATCAACATGGCAATGCGCCGTGTTGAAGAGAGTGTCGTTAATCAGGGGTGGATCACGCTGCAGGAAGCGGGGATCAATCTCGATCGTAATACGTTGGCGGCCATGCTAATACGTGAATTACGTGCTGCGTTGGAACTCTTCGAACAAGAAGGATTGGCACCTTATCTGTCGCGCTGGGAAAAGCTGGATAATTTTATTAATCGCCCAGTGAAACTTATCATTGGTGATAAAGAAATATTTGGCATTTCACGCGGAATAGACAAACAGGGGGCTTTATTACTTGAGCAGGATGGAATAATAAAACCCTGGATGGGCGGTGAAATATCCCTGCGTAGTGCAGAAAAATAAGAAAGGGGAGTATTCGCTCCCCTGCAAATTATTTGCGTAGTCTGACCTCTTCTACCGCATGATTAGCACTTTTCGTCAGGATTAAACTGGCGCGCTCACGAGTAGGTAGAATATTTTGCTTTAAGTTCAGCCAGTTGATCTCTTTCCACAATGTCATGGCAGTCTTAATCGCTTCTTCTTTAGTTAATTTCGCGTAGTTATGAAAATAGGAATCCGGGTCGGTAAAAGCCCCTTCGCGGAATTTCAGAAAACGGTTGATATACCATGTCTGAAGTAAGTCTTCCGGTGCATCAACATATATCGAAAAATCGACAAAATCAGAAACAAATACATGATGTGGATCGTGTGGATAATCCATCCCGCTCTGTAAGACATTTAACCCTTCAAGAATTAAAATATCAGGCTGAACAACCGTTTTATCTCCATCCGGGATCACATCATAAATAAGATGTGAGTAAACAGGTGCTGTAACGTTTGGCACGCCGGATTTGAGATCGGAAACAAACTTCACCAGGCGATGCATATCATACGATTCCGGGAAGCCTTTCTTCTTCATCAGACCACGTTCTTTCAGAACCTGATTAGGGTGAAGGAAGCCATCTGTAGTGATCAGTTCAACACGACGATGTTCCGGCCAACGGCTTAATAGCGCCTGCAATACACGGGCGGTTGTACTTTTCCCCACCGCGACACTGCCAGCAATACTGATAATGTAAGGAATGCGTTGCCCGTTGGTACCAAGAAACTGTTCCAGAACTGCCTGACGGCGCAGATTCGAGCTTATATAGAAGTTCAGCAAACGTGACAAAGGTAAATAGATCTCGGCAACTTCTTCTAACGAGAGATCTTCATTAATACCTTTGAGACGGGCGATCTCATCTTCCGATAACGTCATAGGTACGGAATCACGCAGAGCTGCCCACTGGTTGCGGTCAAACTGTAGGTAAGGCGTCATTAACGTTTGCTCTTTTATACTCATAAGCATGTTTCTGGCGGTCATAGCTCTATCGGCAAAGCGATATTTGCCATGGCGCGTCACAGTTCTGTTGAATGGGTTAATGGGCAGGAGGGTAACACCAGATGGGGAGGAATAATAAGAAAAAATCTCTGCCAGGAAGCTATCGTTGAAAAGCAATGTGACAGATATTCCATCTGATAAAAAGAATTATGGTTTAGCAGGAGCGCATTGTTGAGCACAATGATGTTGAAAAAGTGTGCTAATCTGCCCTCCGTTCGGCTGTTTCTTCATCGTGTCGCATAAAATGTGACCAATAAAACAAATTATGCAATTTTTTAGTTGCATGAACTCGCATGTCTCCATAGAATGCGCGCTACTTGATGCCGACTTAGCTCAGTAGGTAGAGCAACTGACTTGTAATCAGTAGGTCACCAGTTCGATTCCGGTAGTCGGCACCATCAAGTCCGGTGGGGTTCCCGAGCGGCCAAAGGGAGCAGACTGTAAATCTGCCGTCACAGACTTCGAAGGTTCGAATCCTTCCCCCACCACCAATTTCGGCCACGCGATGGCGTAGCCCGAGACGATAAGTTCGCTTACCGGCTCGAATAAAGAGAGCTTCTCTCGATATTCAGTGCAGAATGAAAATCAGGTAGCCGAGTTCCAGGATGCGGGCATCGTATAATGGCTATTACCTCAGCCTTCCAAGCTGATGATGCGGGTTCGATTCCCGCTGCCCGCTCCAAGATGTGCTGATATAGCTCAGTTGGTAGAGCGCACCCTTGGTAAGGGTGAGGTCGGCAGTTCGAATCTGCCTATCAGCACCACTTCTTTTCTCCTCCCTGTTTTTTCCTTCTGTTTATTGCATTCAACAAGTCGGGCATGTTGCCTGGTTGATGTGGTGATATCACCGATTTATCCGTGTCTTAGAGGGACAATCGATGTCTAAAGAAAAGTTTGAACGTACAAAACCGCACGTTAACGTCGGTACTATCGGCCACGTTGACCATGGTAAAACAACGCTGACCGCTGCAATCACTACCGTACTGGCTAAAACCTACGGCGGTGCTGCTCGCGCATTCGACCAGATCGATAACGCGCCGGAAGAAAAAGCTCGTGGTATCACCATCAACACTTCTCACGTTGAATACGACACCCCGACCCGTCACTACGCACACGTAGACTGCCCGGGGCACGCCGACTATGTTAAAAACATGATCACCGGTGCTGCGCAGATGGACGGCGCGATCCTGGTAGTTGCTGCGACTGACGGCCCGATGCCGCAGACTCGTGAGCACATCCTGCTGGGTCGTCAGGTAGGCGTTCCGTACATCATCGTGTTCCTGAACAAATGCGACATGGTTGATGACGAAGAGCTGCTGGAACTGGTTGAAATGGAAGTTCGTGAACTTCTGTCTCAGTACGACTTCCCGGGCGACGACACTCCGATCGTTCGTGGTTCTGCTCTGAAAGCGCTGGAAGGCGACGCAGAGTGGGAAGCGAAAATCCTGGAACTGGCTGGCTTCCTGGATTCTTATATTCCGGAACCAGAGCGTGCGATTGACAAGCCGTTCCTGCTGCCGATCGAAGACGTATTCTCCATCTCCGGTCGTGGTACCGTTGTTACCGGTCGTGTAGAACGCGGTATCATCAAAGTTGGTGAAGAAGTTGAAATCGTTGGTATCAAAGAGACTCAGAAGTCTACCTGTACTGGCGTTGAAATGTTCCGCAAACTGCTGGACGAAGGCCGTGCTGGTGAGAACGTAGGTGTTCTGCTGCGTGGTATCAAACGTGAAGAAATCGAACGTGGTCAGGTACTGGCTAAGCCGGGCACCATCAAGCCGCACACCAAGTTCGAATCTGAAGTGTACATTCTGTCCAAAGATGAAGGCGGCCGTCATACTCCGTTCTTCAAAGGCTACCGTCCGCAGTTCTACTTCCGTACTACTGACGTGACTGGTACCATCGAACTGCCGGAAGGCGTAGAGATGGTAATGCCGGGCGACAACATCAAAATGGTTGTTACCCTGATCCACCCGATCGCGATGGACGACGGTCTGCGTTTCGCAATCCGTGAAGGCGGCCGTACCGTTGGCGCGGGCGTTGTAGCAAAAGTTCTGAGCTAATTGCCGATAACATTTGACGCAATGCGCACTAAAAGGGCATCATTTGATGCCCTTTTTGCACGCTTTCGTACCAGAACCTGGCTCATCAGTGATTTTCTTTGTCATAATCATTGCTGAGACAGGCTCTGTTGAGGGCGTATAATCCGAAAAGCTAATACGCGTTTCGATTTGGTTTGCCTCGCGATCGCGGGGTGAAAATGTTTGTAGAAAACTTCTGACAGGTTGGTTTATGAGTGCGAATACCGAAGCTCAAGGAAGCGGGCGCGGCCTGGAAGCGATGAAGTGGGTCGTTGTGGTGGCATTGCTCCTGGTGGCGATTGTCGGCAACTATCTTTATCGCGACATTATGCTGCCGCTGCGTGCGCTGGCCGTAGTAATTCTGATTGCTGCAGCGGGTGGTGTCGCGCTGTTAACGACAAAAGGTAAAGCTACCGTTGCTTTTGCCCGTGAAGCGCGTACCGAAGTCCGTAAGGTCATTTGGCCGACTCGCCAGGAAACATTGCACACCACGCTGATTGTGGCTGCGGTTACCGCAGTAATGTCACTGATCCTGTGGGGACTGGATGGTATTCTGGTTCGCCTGGTATCCTTTATCACTGGCCTGAGGTTCTGAGATGTCTGAAGCTCCTAAAAAGCGCTGGTACGTCGTTCAGGCGTTTTCCGGTTTTGAAGGCCGCGTAGCAACGTCGCTGCGTGAGCATATCAAATTACACAACATGGAAGATTTGTTTGGTGAAGTCATGGTACCAACCGAAGAAGTGGTTGAAATCCGTGGCGGTCAGCGTCGCAAAAGCGAACGTAAATTCTTCCCTGGCTACGTCCTCGTTCAGATGGTGATGAACGACGCGAGCTGGCACCTGGTGCGCAGCGTACCGCGTGTGATGGGCTTCATCGGCGGTACTTCCGATCGTCCTGCGCCAATCAGCGATAAAGAAGTCGATGCGATTATGAACCGCCTGCAGCAGGTTGGTGATAAGCCGCGTCCGAAAACGCTGTTTGAACCGGGTGAAATGGTCCGTGTTAATGATGGTCCGTTCGCTGACTTCAACGGTGTTGTTGAAGAAGTGGATTACGAGAAATCTCGTCTGAAAGTGTCTGTTTCTATCTTCGGTCGTGCGACCCCGGTAGAGCTGGACTTCAGCCAGGTTGAAAAAGCCTAACCCAGCGATCAAAAAAGCGGCGATTTAATCGTTGCACAAGGCGTGAGATTGGAATACAATTTCGCGCCTTTTGTTTTTATGGGCCTTGCCCGTAAAACGATTTTTTATATCACGGGGAGCCTCTCAGAGGCGTTATTACCCAACTTGAGGAATTTATAATGGCTAAGAAAGTACAAGCCTATGTCAAGCTGCAGGTTGCAGCTGGTATGGCTAACCCGAGTCCGCCAGTAGGTCCGGCTCTGGGTCAGCAGGGCGTAAACATCATGGAATTCTGCAAAGCGTTCAACGCAAAAACTGATTCCATCGAAAAAGGTCTGCCGATTCCGGTAGTAATCACCGTTTACGCTGACCGTTCTTTCACTTTCGTTACCAAGACCCCGCCGGCAGCAGTTCTGCTGAAAAAAGCGGCTGGTATCAAGTCTGGTTCCGGTAAGCCGAACAAAGACAAAGTGGGTAAAATTTCCCGCGCTCAGCTGCAGGAAATCGCGCAGACCAAAGCTGCCGACATGACTGGTGCCGACATTGAAGCGATGACTCGCTCCATCGAAGGTACTGCACGTTCCATGGGCCTGGTAGTGGAGGACTAAGAAATGGCTAAACTGACCAAGCGCATGCGTGTTATCCGCGAGAAAGTTGATGCAACCAAACAGTACGACATCAACGAAGCTATCGCACTGCTGAAAGAGCTGGCGACTGCTAAATTCGTAGAAAGCGTGGACGTAGCTGTTAACCTCGGCATCGACGCTCGTAAATCTGACCAGAACGTACGTGGTGCAACTGTACTGCCGCACGGTACTGGCCGTTCCGTTCGCGTAGCCGTATTTACCCAAGGTGCAAACGCTGAAGCTGCTAAAGCTGCAGGCGCAGAACTGGTAGGTATGGAAGATCTGGCTGACCAGATCAAGAAAGGCGAAATGAACTTTGACGTTGTTATTGCTTCTCCGGATGCAATGCGCGTTGTTGGCCAGCTGGGCCAGGTTCTGGGTCCGCGCGGCCTGATGCCAAACCCGAAAGTGGGTACTGTAACACCGAACGTTGCTGAAGCGGTTAAAAACGCTAAAGCTGGCCAGGTTCGTTACCGTAACGACAAAAACGGCATCATCCACACCACCATCGGTAAAGTGGACTTTGACGCTGACAAACTGAAAGAAAACCTGGAAGCTCTGCTGGTTGCGCTGAAAAAAGCAAAACCGACTCAGGCGAAAGGCGTGTACATCAAGAAAGTTAGCATCTCCACCACCATGGGTGCAGGTGTTGCAGTTGACCAGGCTGGCCTGAGCGCTTCTGTAAACTAATGCCTTTACGTGGGCGGTGATTTTGTCTACAATCTTACCCCCACGTATAATGCTTAATGCAGACGTATATCCGAGATATTCGGGTTGTGGCAAGGCGGCAACTGAGTGAGTCGCCAGGAGCATAGCTAACTATGTGACTGGTGCGAATGAAGGAAGCCAACGCCGTCACAAGCTGAATAGCGACGGATAGAAAAGATTTGTTCGTTGGAGCCTGGCCTATCCAGGCCTCCGTCGAAGACCGCAGGAGTTTCGCAAGAAACTTAATCCCCTGCGTAGACGGTGACAGAACGCTAAGATTATTCTTTTATATTCTGGCTTGTTTCTGCTCACCGTAATTAAGACGCTCTCTCCGTTTGGAGGAGTGAAGTGAGTTCCAGAGATTTTCTCTGGCAAACATCCAGGAGCAAAGCTAATGGCTTTAAATCTTCAAGACAAACAAGCGATTGTTGCTGAAGTCAGCGAAGTAGCCAAAGGCGCGCTGTCTGCAGTAGTTGCGGATTCCCGTGGCGTAACTGTAGATAAAATGACTGAACTGCGTAAAGCAGGTCGCGAAGCTGGCGTATACATGCGTGTTGTTCGTAACACCCTGCTGCGCCGTGCTGTTGAAGGTACTCCGTTCGAGTGCCTGAAAGACGCGTTTGTTGGTCCGACCCTGATTGCATACTCTATGGAACACCCGGGCGCTGCTGCTCGTCTGTTCAAAGAGTTCGCGAAAGCGAATGCAAAATTTGAGGTCAAAGCCGCTGCCTTTGAAGGTGAGCTGATCCCGGCGTCTCAGATCGACCGCCTGGCAACTCTGCCGACCTACGAAGAAGCAATTGCACGCCTGATGGCAACCATGAAAGAAGCTTCGGCTGGCAAACTGGTTCGTACTCTGGCTGCTGTACGCGATGCGAAAGAAGCTGCTTAATCGCAGTTATCTTTTTAACGCATTCGCTTACGTATAAACTTATTCTGATATTCAGGAACAATTTAAATGTCTATCACTAAAGATCAAATCATTGAAGCAGTTGCAGCTATGTCTGTAATGGACGTTGTAGAACTGATCTCTGCAATGGAAGAAAAATTCGGTGTTTCCGCTGCTGCTGCTGTAGCTGTAGCTGCTGGCCCGGTTGAAGCTGCTGAAGAAAAAACTGAATTCGACGTAATTCTGAAAGCTGCTGGCGCTAACAAAGTTGCTGTTATCAAAGCAGTACGTGGCGCAACTGGCCTGGGTCTGAAAGAAGCTAAAGACCTGGTAGAATCTGCACCGGCTGCTCTGAAAGAAGGCGTGAGCAAAGACGACGCAGAAGCACTGAAAAAAGCTCTGGAAGAAGCTGGCGCTGAAGTTGAAGTTAAATAAGCCAACCCTTCCGGTTGCAGCCTGAGAAATCAGGCTGATGGCTGGTGACTTTTTAGTCACCAGCCTTTTTGCGCTGTAAGGCGCCAGTAGCGTTTCACACTGTTTGACTACTGCTGTGCCTTTCAATGCTTGTTTCTATCGACGACTTAATATACTGCGACAGGACGTCCGTTCTGTGTAAATCGCAATGAAATGGTTTAAGCGTGATAGCAACAGGCATTGCGGAAAGTGTTCCATTTTCCGGTCAACAAAATAGTGTTGCACAAACTGTCCGCTCAATGGACAGATGGGTCGACTTGTCAGCGAGCTGAGGAACCCTATGGTTTACTCCTATACCGAGAAAAAACGTATTCGTAAGGATTTTGGTAAACGTCCACAAGTTCTGGATGTACCTTATCTCCTTTCTATCCAGCTTGACTCGTTTCAGAAATTTATCGAGCAAGATCCTGAAGGGCAGTATGGTCTGGAAGCTGCTTTCCGTTCCGTATTCCCGATTCAGAGCTACAGCGGTAATTCCGAGCTGCAATACGTCAGCTACCGCCTTGGCGAACCGGTGTTTGACGTCCAGGAATGTCAAATCCGTGGCGTGACCTATTCCGCACCGCTGCGCGTTAAACTGCGTCTGGTGATCTATGAGCGCGAAGCGCCGGAAGGCACCGTAAAAGACATTAAAGAACAAGAAGTCTACATGGGCGAAATTCCGCTCATGACAGACAACGGTACCTTTGTTATCAACGGTACTGAGCGTGTTATCGTTTCCCAGCTGCACCGTAGTCCGGGCGTCTTCTTTGACTCCGACAAAGGTAAAACCCACTCTTCGGGTAAAGTGCTGTATAACGCGCGTATCATCCCTTACCGTGGTTCCTGGCTGGACTTCGAATTCGATCCGAAGGACAACCTGTTCGTACGTATCGACCGTCGCCGTAAACTGCCTGCGACCATCATTCTGCGCGCCCTGAACTACACCACAGAGCAGATCCTCGACCTGTTCTTTGAAAAAGTTATCTTTGAAATCCGTGATAACAAGCTGCAGATGGAACTGGTGCCGGAACGCCTGCGTGGTGAAACCGCATCTTTTGACATCGAAGCTAACGGTAAAGTGTACGTAGAAAAAGGCCGCCGTATCACTGCGCGCCACATTCGCCAGCTGGAAAAAGACGACGTCAAACTGATCGAAGTCCCGGTTGAGTACATCGCAGGTAAAGTGGTTGCTAAAGACTATATTGATGAGTCTACCGGCGAGCTGATCTGCGCAGCGAACATGGAGCTGAGCCTGGATCTGCTGGCTAAGCTGAGCCAGTCTGGTCACAAGCGTATCGAAACGCTGTTCACCAACGATCTGGATCACGGCCCATATATCTCTGAAACCTTACGTGTCGACCCAACTAACGACCGTCTGAGCGCACTGGTAGAAATCTACCGCATGATGCGCCCTGGCGAGCCGCCGACTCGTGAAGCAGCTGAAAGCCTGTTCGAGAACCTGTTCTTCTCCGAAGACCGTTATGACTTGTCTGCGGTTGGTCGTATGAAGTTCAACCGTTCTCTGCTGCGCGAAGAAATCGAAGGTTCCGGTATCCTGAGCAAAGACGACATCATTGATGTTATGAAAAAGCTCATCGATATCCGTAACGGTAAAGGCGAAGTCGATGATATCGACCACCTCGGCAACCGTCGTATCCGTTCCGTTGGCGAAATGGCGGAAAACCAGTTCCGCGTTGGCCTGGTACGTGTAGAGCGTGCGGTGAAAGAGCGTCTGTCTCTGGGCGATCTGGATACCCTGATGCCACAGGATATGATCAACGCCAAGCCGATTTCCGCAGCAGTGAAAGAGTTCTTCGGTTCCAGCCAGCTGTCTCAGTTTATGGACCAGAACAACCCGCTGTCTGAGATTACGCACAAACGTCGTATCTACGCACTCGGCCCAGGCGGTCTGACCCGTGAACGTGCAGGCTTCGAAGTTCGAGACGTACACCCGACTCACTACGGTCGCGTATGTCCAATCGAAACCCCTGAAGGTCCGAACATCGGTCTGATCAACTCTCTGTCCGTGTACGCACAGACTAACGAATACGGCTTCCTTGAGACTCCGTATCGTAAAGTGACCGACGGTGTTGTAACTGACGAAATTCACTACCTGTCTGCTATCGAAGAAGGCAACTACGTTATCGCCCAGGCGAACTCCAACTTGGATGAAGAAGGCCACTTCGTAGAAGACCTGGTAACTTGCCGTAGCAAAGGCGAATCCAGCTTGTTCAGCCGCGACCAGGTTGACTACATGGACGTATCCACCCAGCAGGTGGTATCCGTCGGTGCGTCCCTGATCCCGTTCCTGGAACACGATGACGCCAACCGTGCATTGATGGGTGCGAACATGCAACGTCAGGCCGTTCCGACTCTGCGCGCTGATAAGCCGCTGGTTGGTACTGGTATGGAACGTGCTGTTGCCGTTGACTCCGGTGTAACTGCGGTAGCTAAACGTGGTGGTGTCGTTCAGTACGTGGATGCTTCCCGTATCGTTATCAAAGTTAACGAAGACGAGATGTATCCGGGTGAAGCAGGTATCGACATCTACAACCTGACCAAATACACCCGTTCTAACCAGAACACCTGTATCAACCAGATGCCGTGTGTGTCTCTGGGTGAACCGGTTGAACGTGGCGACGTGCTGGCAGACGGTCCGTCCACCGACCTCGGTGAACTGGCGCTTGGTCAGAACATGCGCGTAGCGTTCATGCCGTGGAATGGTTACAACTTCGAAGACTCCATCCTCGTATCCGAGCGTGTTGTTCAGGAAGACCGTTTCACCACCATCCACATTCAGGAACTGGCGTGTGTGTCCCGTGACACCAAGCTGGGTCCGGAAGAGATCACCGCTGACATCCCGAACGTGGGTGAAGCTGCGCTCTCCAAACTGGATGAATCCGGTATCGTTTACATTGGTGCGGAAGTGACCGGTGGCGACATTCTGGTTGGTAAGGTAACGCCGAAAGGTGAAACTCAGCTGACCCCAGAAGAAAAACTGCTGCGTGCGATCTTCGGTGAGAAAGCCTCTGACGTTAAAGACTCTTCTCTGCGCGTACCAAACGGTGTATCCGGTACGGTTATCGACGTTCAGGTCTTTACTCGCGATGGCGTAGAAAAAGACAAACGTGCGCTGGAAATCGAAGAAATGCAGCTCAAACAGGCGAAGAAAGACCTGTCTGAAGAACTGCAGATCCTCGAAGCGGGTCTGTTCAGCCGTATCCGTGCTGTGCTGGTAGCCGGTGGCGTTGAAGCTGAGAAGCTCGACAAACTGCCGCGCGATCGCTGGCTGGAGCTGGGCCTGACAGACGAAGAGAAACAAAATCAGCTGGAACAGCTGGCTGAGCAGTATGACGAACTGAAACACGAGTTCGAGAAGAAACTCGAAGCGAAACGCCGCAAAATCACCCAGGGCGACGATCTGGCACCGGGCGTGCTGAAGATTGTTAAGGTATATCTGGCGGTTAAACGCCGTATCCAGCCTGGTGACAAGATGGCAGGTCGTCACGGTAACAAGGGTGTAATTTCTAAGATCAACCCGATCGAAGATATGCCTTACGATGAAAACGGTACGCCGGTAGACATCGTACTGAACCCGCTGGGCGTACCGTCTCGTATGAACATCGGTCAGATCCTCGAAACCCACCTGGGTATGGCTGCGAAAGGTATCGGCGACAAGATCAACGCCATGCTGAAACAGCAGCAAGAAGTCGCGAAACTGCGCGAATTCATCCAGCGTGCGTACGATCTGGGCGCTGACGTTCGTCAGAAAGTTGACCTGAGTACCTTCAGCGATGAAGAAGTTATGCGTCTGGCTGAAAACCTGCGCAAAGGTATGCCAATCGCAACGCCGGTGTTCGACGGTGCGAAAGAAGCAGAAATTAAAGAGCTGCTGAAACTTGGCGACCTGCCGACTTCCGGTCAGATCCGCCTGTACGATGGTCGCACTGGTGAACAGTTCGAGCGTCCGGTAACCGTTGGTTACATGTACATGCTGAAACTGAACCACCTGGTCGACGACAAGATGCACGCGCGTTCCACCGGTTCTTACAGCCTGGTTACTCAGCAGCCGCTGGGTGGTAAGGCACAGTTCGGTGGTCAGCGTTTCGGGGAGATGGAAGTGTGGGCGCTGGAAGCATACGGCGCAGCATACACCCTGCAGGAAATGCTCACCGTTAAGTCTGATGACGTGAACGGTCGTACCAAGATGTATAAAAACATCGTGGACGGCAACCATCAGATGGAGCCGGGCATGCCAGAATCCTTCAACGTATTGTTGAAAGAGATTCGTTCGCTGGGTATCAACATCGAACTGGAAGACGAGTAATTCTCGCTCAAACAGGTCACTGCTGTCGGGTTAAAACCCGGCAGCGGATTGTGCTAACTCCGACGGGAGCAAATCCGTGAAAGATTTATTAAAGTTTCTGAAAGCGCAGACTAAAACCGAAGAGTTTGATGCGATCAAAATTGCTCTGGCTTCGCCAGACATGATCCGTTCATGGTCTTTCGGTGAAGTTAAAAAGCCGGAAACCATCAACTACCGTACGTTCAAACCAGAACGTGACGGCCTTTTCTGCGCCCGTATCTTTGGGCCGGTAAAAGATTACGAGTGCCTGTGCGGTAAGTACAAGCGCCTGAAACACCGTGGCGTCATCTGTGAGAAGTGCGGCGTTGAAGTGACCCAGACTAAAGTACGCCGTGAGCGTATGGGCCACATCGAACTGGCTTCCCCGACTGCGCACATCTGGTTCCTGAAATCGCTGCCGTCCCGTATCGGTCTGCTGCTCGATATGCCGCTGCGCGATATCGAACGCGTACTGTACTTTGAATCCTATGTGGTTATCGAAGGCGGTATGACCAACCTGGAACGTCAGCAGATCCTGACTGAAGAGCAGTATCTGGACGCGCTGGAAGAGTTCGGTGACGAATTCGACGCGAAGATGGGGGCGGAAGCAATCCAGGCTCTGCTGAAGAGCATGGATCTGGAGCAAGAGTGCGAACAGCTGCGTGAAGAGCTGAACGAAACCAACTCCGAAACCAAGCGTAAAAAGCTGACCAAGCGTATCAAACTGCTGGAAGCGTTCGTTCAGTCTGGTAACAAACCAGAGTGGATGATCCTGACCGTTCTGCCGGTACTGCCGCCAGATCTGCGTCCGCTGGTTCCGCTGGATGGTGGTCGTTTCGCGACTTCTGACCTGAACGATCTGTATCGTCGCGTCATTAACCGTAACAACCGTCTGAAACGTCTGCTGGATCTGGCTGCGCCGGACATCATCGTACGTAACGAAAAACGTATGCTGCAGGAAGCGGTAGACGCCCTGCTGGATAACGGTCGTCGCGGTCGTGCGATCACCGGTTCTAACAAGCGTCCTCTGAAATCTTTGGCCGACATGATCAAAGGTAAACAGGGTCGTTTCCGTCAGAACCTGCTCGGTAAGCGTGTTGACTACTCCGGTCGTTCTGTAATCACCGTAGGTCCATACCTGCGTCTGCATCAGTGCGGTCTGCCGAAGAAAATGGCACTGGAGCTGTTCAAACCGTTCATCTACGGCAAGCTGGAACTGCGTGGTCTTGCTACCACCATTAAAGCTGCGAAGAAAATGGTTGAGCGCGAAGAAGCTGTCGTTTGGGATATCCTGGACGAAGTTATCCGCGAACACCCGGTACTGCTGAACCGTGCACCGACTCTGCACCGTCTGGGTATCCAGGCATTTGAACCGGTACTGATCGAAGGTAAAGCTATCCAGCTGCACCCGCTGGTTTGTGCGGCATATAACGCCGACTTCGATGGTGACCAGATGGCTGTTCACGTACCGCTGACGCTGGAAGCCCAGCTGGAAGCGCGTGCGCTGATGATGTCTACCAACAACATCCTGTCCCCGGCGAACGGCGAACCAATCATCGTTCCGTCTCAGGACGTTGTACTGGGTCTGTACTACATGACCCGTGACTGTGTTAACGCCAAAGGCGAAGGCATGGTGCTGACTGGCCCGAAAGAAGCAGAACGTCTGTATCGCTCTGGTCTGGCTTCTCTGCATGCGCGCGTTAAAGTGCGTATCACCGAGTATGAAAAAGATGCTAACGGTGAATTAGTAGCGAAAACCAGCCTGAAAGACACGACTGTTGGCCGTGCCATTCTGTGGATGATTGTACCGAAAGGTCTGCCTTACTCCATCGTCAACCAGGCGCTGGGTAAAAAAGCAATCTCCAAAATGCTGAACACCTGCTACCGCATTCTCGGTCTGAAACCGACCGTTATTTTTGCGGACCAGATCATGTACACCGGCTTCGCCTATGCAGCGCGTTCTGGTGCATCTGTTGGTATCGATGACATGGTCATCCCGGAGAAGAAACACGAAATCATCTCCGAGGCAGAAGCAGAAGTTGCTGAAATTCAGGAGCAGTTCCAGTCTGGTCTGGTAACTGCGGGCGAACGCTACAACAAAGTTATCGATATCTGGGCTGCGGCGAACGATCGTGTATCCAAAGCGATGATGGATAACCTGCAAACTGAAACCGTGATTAACCGTGACGGTCAGGAAGAGAAGCAGGTTTCCTTCAACAGCATCTACATGATGGCCGACTCCGGTGCGCGTGGTTCTGCGGCACAGATTCGTCAGCTTGCTGGTATGCGTGGTCTGATGGCGAAGCCGGATGGCTCCATCATCGAAACGCCAATCACCGCGAACTTCCGTGAAGGTCTGAACGTACTCCAGTACTTCATCTCCACCCACGGTGCTCGTAAAGGTCTGGCGGATACCGCACTGAAAACTGCGAACTCCGGTTACCTGACTCGTCGTCTGGTTGACGTGGCGCAGGACCTGGTGGTTACCGAAGACGATTGTGGTACCCATGAAGGTATCATGATGACTCCGGTTATCGAGGGTGGTGACGTTAAAGAGCCGCTGCGCGATCGCGTACTGGGTCGTGTAACTGCTGAAGACGTTCTGAAGCCGGGTACTGCTGATATCCTCGTTCCGCGCAACACGCTGCTGCACGAACAGTGGTGTGACCTGCTGGAAGAGAACTCTGTCGACGCGGTTAAAGTACGTTCTGTTGTATCTTGTGACACCGACTTTGGTGTATGTGCGCACTGCTACGGTCGTGACCTGGCGCGTGGCCACATCATCAACAAGGGTGAAGCAATCGGTGTTATCGCGGCACAGTCCATCGGTGAACCGGGTACACAGCTGACCATGCGTACGTTCCACATCGGTGGTGCGGCATCTCGTGCGGCTGCTGAATCCAGCATCCAAGTGAAAAACAAAGGTAGCATCAAGCTCAGCAACGTGAAGTCGGTTGTGAACTCCAGCGGTAAACTGGTTATCACTTCCCGTAATACTGAACTGAAACTGATCGACGAATTCGGTCGTACTAAAGAAAGCTACAAAGTACCTTACGGTGCGGTACTGGCGAAAGGCGATGGCGAACAGGTTGCTGGCGGCGAAACCGTTGCAAACTGGGACCCGCACACCATGCCGGTTATCACCGAAGTAAGCGGTTTTGTACGCTTTACTGACATGATCGACGGCCAGACCATTACGCGTCAGACCGACGAACTGACCGGTCTGTCTTCGCTGGTGGTTCTGGATTCCGCAGAACGTACCGCAGGTGGTAAAGATCTGCGTCCGGCACTGAAAATCGTTGATGCTCAGGGTAACGACGTTCTGATCCCAGGTACCGATATGCCAGCGCAGTACTTCCTGCCGGGTAAAGCGATTGTTCAGCTGGAAGATGGCGTACAGATCAGCTCTGGTGACACCCTGGCGCGTATTCCGCAGGAATCCGGCGGTACCAAGGACATCACCGGTGGTCTGCCGCGCGTTGCGGACCTGTTCGAAGCACGTCGTCCGAAAGAGCCGGCAATCCTGGCTGAAATCAGCGGTATCGTTTCCTTCGGTAAAGAAACCAAAGGTAAACGTCGTCTGGTTATCACCCCGGTAGACGGTAGCGATCCGTACGAAGAGATGATTCCGAAATGGCGTCAGCTCAACGTGTTCGAAGGTGAACGTGTAGAACGTGGTGACGTAATTTCCGACGGTCCGGAAGCGCCGCACGACATTCTGCGTCTGCGTGGTGTTCATGCTGTTACTCGTTACATCGTTAACGAAGTACAGGACGTATACCGTCTGCAGGGCGTTAAGATTAACGATAAACACATCGAAGTTATCGTTCGTCAGATGCTGCGTAAAGCTACCATCGTTAACGCGGGTAGCTCCGACTTCCTGGAAGGCGAACAGGTTGAATACTCTCGCGTCAAGATCGCAAACCGCGAACTGGAAGCGAACGGCAAAGTGGGTGCAACTTACTCCCGCGATCTGCTGGGTATCACCAAAGCGTCTCTGGCAACCGAGTCCTTCATCTCCGCGGCATCGTTCCAGGAGACCACTCGCGTGCTGACCGAAGCAGCCGTTGCGGGCAAACGCGACGAACTGCGCGGCCTGAAAGAGAACGTTATCGTGGGTCGTCTGATCCCGGCAGGTACCGGTTACGCGTACCACCAGGATCGTATGCGTCGCCGTGCTGCGGGTGAAGCTCCGGCTGCACCGCAGGTGACTGCAGAAGACGCATCTGCCAGCCTGGCAGAACTGCTGAACGCAGGTCTGGGCGGTTCTGATAACGAGTAATCGTTAATCCGCAAATAACGTAAAAACCCGCTTCGGCGGGTTTTTTTATGGGGGGAGTTTAGGGAAAGAGCATTTGTCAGAATATTTAAGGAATTTCTGAATACTCATAATCAATGTAGAGATGACTAATATCCTGAAACTGACTGAACTAATTGAGTCAAACTCGGCAAGGATTCGATACTATTCCTGTGTAACTTTCTTAAGGAACGAGAATGAAACAGGAAGTGGAAAAGTGGCGACCTTTTGGACATCCGGATGGTGATATTCGTGATTTATCATTTCTTGATGCTCATCAGGCTGTCTACGTTCAGCATCATGAGGGCAAAGAGCCTTTAGAGTATCGCTTTTGGGTTACCTACTCTCTTCACTGCTTCACAAAAGATTATGAACATCAGACGAACGAAGAAAAACAATCGTTAATGTACCACGCGCCTAAAGAATCTCGTCCCTTCTGCCAGCACCGTTATAACTTAGCGCGCACACACTTAAAAAGAACTATTTTGGCGCTGCCAGAAAGCAACGTTATTCATGCCGGGTATGGTAGCTATGCCGTGATTGAGGTGGACTTAGACGGAGGAGATAAGGCATTTTACTTTGTTGCGTTCAGGGCTTTCAGGGAAAAGAAAAAACTCCGTTTGCATGTAACTAGCGCTTATTCCATTTCTGAAAAACAGAAAGGTAAATCAGTGAAATTTTTCACCATTGCCTACAACTTATTGAGAAATAAGCAGCTTCCTCAGCCCTCAAAATAACAAAACCCACCTTAAGGTGGGTTTCGCCAGAGAATTATCTCTGGTATTCAGAACGCCATTACCGGACTTTGCCTTGACCTTGCGATAATCGCAGGTTGCGGGATGTCTGAATTTCTTCAGTCTGCTGCATCCTGGAAGATGAGAACATGTGTTCTTATTTTCGTCTCTATCATAGTTGAGTATTTACTCTCTTACAATCAGATCTCTTTCATTGCTCAACAGGCGATGGCTTCAGACTTTGCATTACGGAATTTTTAAGAAAGGCAGGGCGAAACGAGGAAGAAGCTTTTCGCCCTGGACAACATTCCTGCTGACGGCACTACCATAAAAAAACACAACGCTTTCAACAACCTTGCGTTTTTCATCTTCCGTAGCGGCTCGGAATAAATTTACGTTCTTACATTCCGTCTCATAGTCTTTGCGAGGCGCGTCCCAGATAGCTGTCCCAGTCTTTCCATACCGGCTGCAAACCCTGAGCGGTTAACGCGGCAGCAACCGCTTCCGGTCTGCGATCGTCGTGCGGTGAGAACTGTTCCAACTCGGGGTGATTATCGGCATAGCCACCTGGCTGCGTTTTCGAGAAGGCGCTGACGTTATTGATCGCCAGCGGAATAACGCGATCGCGAAACCACGGTGATTCCCGCGTGGAGAGTGACAGTTCAATCTCCGGTGCAAGCAGTCGGAAGGCGCAGATGGTTTGCACTAACTGGCGTTCATCCATAATCGACGCAGGCTCAATGCCGCCAGTACACGGGCGCAGGCGCGGAAAGGAGACAGAGTAACGGCTTTGCCAGTAATGCTGTTGCAGCCATAGCAAATGTTCGGCAACCATATAGCTGTCAACGCGCCAGTTGTCGGAAAGGCCAATTAGCGCGCCGAGGCCTATCTTATCAATCCCCGCACGCCCCAGCCGATCCGGCGTTTCCAGCCGCCAGAAGAAGTCCTGTTTTTTGCCTTTCAGATGATGGCGGGCATAAGTCGCCTCGTGATATGTCTCCTGATAAACCATCACGCCATCCAGACCAAGTTGCTTTAACTCGGCGTATTCCGTCTCCGCCAGCGGTTGCACTTCCATCTGTAGTGAAGAGAACTGTTCACGAAGGGCAGGGAGATGACGACGAAAGTAATCCATCCCCACTTTCGCCTGATGTTCACCAGTGACTAACAGCAGATGTTCAAAGCCCATCTCCCGTATAGCGGCACTTTCCCTGGCAATATCCGCTTCATCCAGCGTTTTGCGCTTGATGCGATTACTCATGGAAAATCCACAGTACGTGCAGTCGTTAGCGCAAAGATTGGAAAGATAAAGCGGGACGTAGAAACTAACTGTGTTGCCAAATCGCTGACGGGTCAGACGCTGCGCCCGTTGGGCCAGTTGTTCCAGATAGCCACTGGCGGCAGGCGATAACAGCGCCATCATGTCGTCGCGGGTGAGTTGCGAGGCATTTAGCGCCCGCTCTACGTCAGCAGCCGTTTTGCCGTTGATACGCAGGCGGATGTCGTCCCAGTCCAGTTGTCGCCAGCGATCGCTGAAGGTTTTCATGCCGATGCCTCCAGAAATCCGGTCAGCGGGCTGGTGGCATGAGCAAAATAACTGCGGCTGCCCGGTCCGGACTGACGTGCCAGTAGGCCTGCTTCTACCGCCAGACGAAATGCCTTCGCCATGTTGACGGGATCGTCCGCGACGGCAATCGCCGTATTCACTAACACCGCGTCGGCCCCCATTTCCAGCGCCTGCGCGGCATGGCTGGGAACGCCGATGCCAGCATCGACAACCACCGGCACTGTGGCCTGCTGGATAATAATCTCCAGCATGGCGCGGGTTTCCAGTCCCTGATTCGAGCCAATCGGCGCGCCGAGCGGCATCACCGCTGCACAGCCGACTTCTTCCAGACGTTTACACAATACCGGATCGGCCCCGCAGTAAGGCAGCACGACAAATCCCTGTTGTACCAGCGTTTCGGCGGCTTTCAGGGTTTCGATGGGATCGGGCAACAGCCAGCGGGCGTCAGGGTGAATCTCTAATTTTAACCAGTTTGTGCCTAACGCTTCACGAGCCAGATGGGCGGCGAAAATGGCTTCTTCCGCTGTTTTCGCCCCGGATGTATTTGGCAGCAGGGTCACACCCGCCGCGATAAGCGGTTCGAGGATAGCGTCGTTGTGCTGGCGCAAGTCGACACGTTTCATCGCCAGTGTCACCAGCTGGCTGCCGGAAGCGCGGATCGCCTCCACCATCAGTTGTGAAGAAGCGAATTTCCCTGTGCCGGTAAACAGATGTGAATCAAACGTTTTGTCCGCAATACGTAACATTTCAACCCCCTGCAATAACCTGAAAAAGCAGGATCTGGTCGCCATCCTGCACGATATGTTGCGCCCACTGCTCACGCGGGACGATTTGCTGATTAATCGCCAGAGCCGCGCCCGCTTGTCGTTGGTCGAGTTGCTCCAGTAGTTCGTGAACAGTTTGCCCGGCGGCGCACTGCATCGCTTGATCGTTAAACAGGATCTGCATTGCTTCCTCCGCATACCGGGCAACCACTGGCGCGGCGCAACGCCAGGCTGCGCCACTGGCTCGATTTACCGTCGAACAGTCGGAGTTCTCCCGCAGGTGTCTCTATACCGCTTAATAACTTAATGGCTTCCAGTGCCTGCAAAGTGCCCATAACCCCGACCACCGGGCCAACCACGCCCGCCGTGCGGCAGTTGCGTTCTGGCTCCTGGTTATCTGGCCACAGGCAGCGGTAACACCCCTGCTCCCAGGGCGGCGTCAGTACCATCAACTGACCGCCAAATCCGACCGCGCTGGCGGTGATAAGCGGCGTGTTGAGTGCCACGCAGGCGGCATTAATCTCCTGGCGAGTCGCCATATTGTCGGTACAGTCGAGCACCACATCGGCCCGTGCAACCGCATCTTTTAACGCCTCACCCGTTAACCGTTGTTGTAATGCTGTCAGTTGAATGTCGGGATTCAACTGTGTCAGTCGCTGTTGGCTGACCTGCGATTTCGGGCGATCGATATCTTCAGTGGTAAAGAGGATTTGTCGTTGCAGATTGCTTAAATGCACATCGTCGTCATCTGCCAGTACCAGCGTCCCGACGCCAGCGCCCGCCAGGTACAGCGCAGCAGGTGTACCCAGCCCGCCCAGACCGATAATCAGCACCTGGCTGTCGAGCAGTTTTTGCTGCCCGTCCAGAGCGATATCGTCGAGCAGGATTTGGCGGCTATAACGCATAAAGTCACGGTCATTCATCGCCAACTCCTGCAATTTCCAGCAACTGTGCCGTTGCCAAACGCCAGTCTGCGGCTTGAGTAATGGCGCTGACGACGGCGATACTGCCGACACCCGTTGCTATCACCGCAGGCGCGCGTGCCAGACTGATACCGCCAATCGCCACGGTGGGATAATCCGCCAGTCGCTCAACATGCCGTGCCAGCTGTTCCAGCCCCTGCGGTGCAGAAGGCATCTGTTTGGTTTGCGTCGGGAACACATGTCCCAGCGCGATATAAGAGGGGCGTGCTGCCAGCGCGACGTCGATTTCCATATCGTCATGTGTCGAAACGCCCAGCCGCAGGCCTGCCGCGCGGATGGCATTGAGATCGGTGGCTTGCAAATCTTCCTGCCCCAAATGGACGCCATACGCCTGATGCTTGATCGCCAGCCGCCAGTAAGCGTTGATAAACAATCGCGCGTTATAGCGGCGGCCCAGCGCAATTGCCGCCACGACATCGGCTTCCACCTCTTCATCGCGCCGATCTTTGATGCGTAGCTGGAGAGTACGTACGCCTGCATCCAACAGACGTTCGATCCACTGTACGCTGTCCACCACCGGGTACAGTCCTGAACGAAAAGGTACAGGAGGAAAATCAGGCTGATACATCACGCTTCCTCCTTACGCAGGTAGATTTCTCCGCCTCTGGCACGGAAGTTCTCCGACATATCCGCCATTCCCATTTCAATAGTTTGCGTGGCGGCGTAATCACGCACTTCCTGGCTGATTTTCATCGAGCAGAATTTCGGCCCACACATGGAGCAAAAATGGGCGACTTTACCTGACTCTTGCGGCAGGGTTTCATCGTGATAAGCGCGGGCGGTAAACGGGTCGAGGGCCAGATTAAACTGGTCTTCCCAGCGAAATTCGAAGCGGGCTTTCGACATGGCGTTATCGCGAATTTGCGCGCCCGGATGCCCTTTCGCCAGGTCAGCGGCGTGGGCAGCAATCTTATAGGTGATAAGCCCCTGCTTAACATCTTCTTTATTGGGCAGACCCAGATGCTCTTTTGGCGTTACGTAACAGAGCATCGCGCAGCCAAACCAGCCAATCATCGCCGCACCAATCCCCGACGTGAAGTGGTCATAGCCCGGCGCAATATCGGTAGTTAGCGGCCCCAGAGTGTAAAACGGCGCTTCGTGGCAGTGCTCTAACTCCTCGGTCATATTGCGGCGGATCATCTGCATCGGCACGTGGCCTGGGCCTTCAATCATCACCTGCACGTCATATTCCCAGGCAATTTTGGTCAGTTCGCCCAGCGTATGCAGCTCGGCAAACTGCGCTTCATCGTTGGCGTCCTGAATAGAACCGGGGCGCAGACCGTCGCCCAGCGACAGCGAAACGTCATAAGCGGCACAGATTTCACAAATTTCGCGGAAGTGTTGATAGAGGAAATTTTCCTGATGATGGGAGAGGCACCATTTCGCCATAATCGAACCGCCGCGAGAGACGATACCGGTCAGGCGTTTCGCGGTCATCGGCACATAGCGCAGCAGTACGCCCGCATGGATAGTGAAGTAATCCACACCTTGCTCGGCCTGTTCCAGCAGCGTGTCGCGGAACGCTTCCCAGGTAAGATCTTCGGCGATCCCGTTAACCTTCTCCAGCGCCTGGTAGATCGGCACTGTACCGATCGGCACCGGGCTGTTACGCAAAATCCACTCGCGGGTTTCGTGAATATAGCGACCGGTGGAGAGATCCATCACCGTATCCGCTCCCCAGCGCGTGGACCATACCAGCTTTTCCACTTCTTCTTCGATGGAAGAGGTGACCGCCGAGTTGCCGATATTGGCGTTAACTTTTACCAGGAAATTGCGACCAATAATCATCGGCTCCGATTCCGGATGATTAATGTTGGCCGGGATAATCGCACGTCCGGCAGCAACTTCATCACGGACAAATTCCGCAGTGATATTTTCCGGCAGATGTGCGCCAAAGCTCATTCCCGGATGCTGGTGGCGTAAAACCTCGCTACGGATGCGCTCGCGGCCCATATTCTCGCGGATGGCGATGAATTCCATTTCCGGCGTGATGATGCCCTGGCGGGCGTAGTGCAGTTGGGTGACACGGCGTCCTGCTTTGGCGCGTTTTGGTGTTAGTACGCCGCTAAAACGCAGTTCGTCGAGGCCATCATCTGCCAGCCGCGCTTTAGTGTAATCGGAACTGCGCACGGTAAGTTCTTCGGTATCGCCGCGCGCATCGATCCACGGCTGGCGTAGTTTTGCCAGCCCTTGCTGCACGTTAATGGCAATCTGCGGATCACCATACGGGCCGGAGGTGTCGTAGACCGGAATCGCTTCGTTTTCTTCGTACTGCGGCTGTTCTTTGCTACCGCCAATTAGCGTCGGGCTAAGCTGGATCTCACGCATCGGCACGCGCACGCCGGGGTGTGTGCCAGTGATATAAATGCGTTTTGAGTTGGGAAAGGCGGTGCCTTCCAGGGTGTCGATAAAATGTTGGGCCCGGGCGCGTTGTTCGCGGCGGGTCAGTTTTGTTGCAGACATAGCTCATTCCAAAAAGTTAAGGACGTGGCTTGTCAGACGACGGATGAAGCAAGAGACGATCGCCGCAGGGGCGATGCGATAGCAGATTAACTCTTGTTCCCTTCGCAGGTATTAGCCTGATCAGGTTCCGCGGATCCCGAATAAACGGTCTCAGCCAGTTAAGGCACTCCGACAAGAAATTAGCCCCGCAAATGGGGCATTGAATGTAAATTACGCGTTAACAGCGCAGAACTCAAGCAGGATGTTTGACGCGGGCGGCGTCAAGCACCAGCAGAATCAGCTTATCTTCCAGCACAAAGCGCGCTTCCAGCGCCTCGCCGATGTCAGATAAAACCTGTTGAAACTCAAGGTAATTATCATGATCGATGGCGGTTTCCAGACTGGAATCGTAGTAATCCATAATCTGTTGAGTATTGGCTTCGAGTTGCGGCCAAATCTTCGCGGCGCGCGCGAGTTGCCCGTTGCCTTCCAGCTTATGAAGAATGCGCTCATAAATACTGAAATGTCCGGCAGACAAGTAATCGACCAGGCTCTGACAAAAATCATCAAGGGCTTTTTCGTTTAGCCTCATGTACGATTCTTTGCCAGGCTTAATGCCAACCAGATTGTAGTAAGCCACGAGCAGATGCTTACGTACATGTAGCCAGCGATCAACCAGTTTGTTACTTCCTCTGACGCGCTCCGTCAGGTTATCGAGCTGGTTAAGCATGATTGACTCCGCAAGTTTGTATTCAAAAACTGCTCAGTGAGAAATGTAAAAACCATGTTAAACATGCCAGTGATGCAAAGGTAGTGCAAGAGCTATGGATCGTATAATTGAAAAATTAGATCACGGCTGGTGGGTCGTCAGCCATGAACAAAAATTATGGTTGCCGAAGGGAGAATTGCCATATGGCGAAGCGGCAAATTTCGATCTTGTGGGTCAGCGCGCACTACAAATCGGCGAATGGCAGGGGGAACCTGTTTGGTTAGTACAACAGCAGCGGCGTCACGATATGGGGTCGGTACGTCAGGTCATTGATCTCGATGTTGGGCTGTTTCAACTGGCCGGACGAGGCGTACAACTGGCGGAGTTTTACCGATCGCATAAATACTGTGGTTACTGCGGGCATGAAATGTATCCGAGCAAAACCGAATGGGCGATGCTGTGCAGCCATTGCCGTGAGCGTTACTACCCGCAAATCGCCCCCTGCATTATTGTTGCCATCCGTCGCGATGATTCGATCCTCCTCGCCCAGCATACCCGCCATCGTAACGGTGTCCATACAGTACTTGCCGGATTCGTCGAAGTGGGCGAAACCCTCGAGCAGGCAGTCGCGCGGGAAGTGATGGAAGAGAGCGGAATTAAAGTTAAAAACTTGCGTTACGTGACTTCTCAGCCGTGGCCGTTTCCTCAGTCTTTAATGACCGCGTTTATGGCGGAATATGACAGCGGCGACATCGTGATCGACCCGAAAGAATTGCTCGAGGCGAACTGGTATCGCTATGACGATTTGCCGTTACTCCCGCCGCCCGGCACCGTAGCGCGCCGTCTGATAGAAGATACGGTGGCGATGTGTCGGGCAGAGTATGAGTGATGATACACTGACCGCCTGACGCACTAAGGAACAGCCAAAATGACCGAACTTAAAAACGATCGTTATCTGCGGGCGCTGCTGCGCCAGCCCGTTGATGTCACTCCAGTATGGATGATGCGCCAGGCGGGTCGCTATCTACCGGAATATAAAGCCACGCGCGCCCAGGCAGGCGATTTTATGTCGCTGTGCAAAAACGCCGAGCTGGCGTGCGAAGTGACTTTGCAACCGCTGCGTCGCTACCCGCTGGATGCGGCGATCCTCTTTTCCGATATCCTCACCGTGCCGGACGCGATGGGGTTAGGGCTCTATTTTGAAGCCGGAGAAGGTCCGCGTTTTACCTCGCCAGTCACCTGCAAAGCTGACGTCGATAAACTGCCAATTCCGGACCCGGAAGATGAACTGGGTTACGTGATGAACGCGGTGCGTACCATTCGTCGCGAACTGAAAGGCGAAGTGCCGCTGATTGGTTTTTCCGGCAGCCCGTGGACGCTGGCGACCTACATGGTGGAAGGCGGCAGCAGCAAAGCCTTCACCGTGATCAAAAAAATGATGTATGCCGATCCGCAGGCGCTGCACGCTCTGCTCGATAAACTGGCGAAAAGCGTCACTTTGTATCTGAATGCGCAGATTAAAGCCGGTGCTCAGGCAGTGATGATTTTCGACACCTGGGGCGGCGTGCTTACCGGGCGCGATTATCAACAGTTCTCGCTCTATTACATGCATAAAATTGTTGATGGTTTACTGCGTGAAAACGACGGTCGCCGCGTACCGGTCACGCTGTTTACCAAAGGCGGCGGACAGTGGCTGGAAGCCATGGCAGAAACCGGTTGCGATGCGCTGGGCCTCGACTGGACAACGGACATCGCCGATGCGCGCCGCCGTGTGGGCAATAAAGTCGCGTTGCAGGGTAATATGGATCCGTCGATGCTGTACGCGCCGCCTGCCCGCATTGAAGAAGAAGTAGCGACTATACTTGCAGGTTTCGGTCACGGCGAAGGTCATGTCTTTAACCTTGGTCACGGCATTCATCAGGATGTGCCGCCAGAACATGCTGGCGTGTTCGTGGAGGCAGTGCATCGACTGTCTGAACAGTATCACCGCTAAGGAGTGATTATGGATCTCGCGTCATTACGCGCTCAACAAATCGAACTGGCTTCTTCTGTGATCCGCGAGGATCGACTCGATAAAGATCCACCGGATCTGATCGCCGGAGCCGATGTCGGGTTTGAGCAGGGCGGAGAAGTGACGCGAGCGGCGATGGTGCTGCTGAAATATCCCTCGCTTGAGCTGGTCGAGTATAAAGTTGCCCGCATCGCCACCACCATGCCTTACATTCCAGGTTTTCTTTCCTTCCGCGAATATCCTGCGCTGCTGGCAGCGTGGGAGATGCTGTCGCAAAAGCCGGATTTAGTGTTTGTCGATGGTCATGGGATCTCGCATCCTCGCCGTCTTGGCGTCGCCAGCCATTTTGGCTTATTGGTGGATGTGCCGACCATTGGCGTGGCGAAAAAACGGCTCTGCGGTAAATTCGAACCGCTCTCCAGCGAACCGGGCGCGCTGGCCCCACTGATGGATAAAGGCGAGCAGCTGGCCTGGGTCTGGCGCAGCAAAGCGCGCTGTAACCCGTTGTTTATCGCTACCGGCCATCGGGTCAGCGTGGACAGCGCGCTGGCGTGGGTACAACGCTGCATGAAAGGCTATCGTCTGCCGGAGCCAACGCGCTGGGCGGACGCGGTGGCCTCGGAACGTCCGGCGTTCGTGCGCTATACAGCAAATCAGCCCTAATTCAGGTAAACTGCGGATAATTTCCGTATTTGAGAACTCAACATGTTACAAAACCCAATTCATCTGCGTCTGGAGCGCCTGGAAAGCTGGCAGCATGTCACTTTCATGGCTTGCTTATGCGAACGCATGTACCCCAATTACGCCATGTTCTGCCAGCAAACCGGTTTTGGTGATGGGCAAATTTACCGTCGCATTCTCGATCTCATCTGGGAAACGCTGACCGTTAAAGACGCAAAAGTAAATTTCGACAGCCAACTGGAGAAATTTGAAGAAGCGATTCCTTCAGCCGACGATTTCGATCTGTACGGCGTTTATCCGGCAATCGATGCCTGCGTGGCGTTAAGTGAACTGGTCCATTCGCGTTTGAGTGGTGAAACGCTCGAACACGCGGTGGAAGTGAGTAAGACCTCCATCACGACCGTTGCGATGCTGGAAATGACTCAGGCTGGTCGCGAAATGAGCGATGAAGAGCTTAAAGAAAACCCAGCTGTAGAGCAAGAATGGGACATTCAGTGGGAAATATTCCGACTTTTAGCTGAGTGCGAAGAACGCGATATCGAGCTGATAAAAGGCCTTAGGGCAGACCTGCGTGAGGCGGGTGAGAGCAATATTGGTATAATTTTTCAGCAATAAGACCAGAAAACGTGATTTAACGCCTGATTTGTCGTACCTGGAGTCTTCCCTTTCGCCCCCCGTCTGGTCTACATTTGGGGGGCGAAAAAAAGTGGCTATCGGTGCGTGTATGCAGGAGAGTGCTATTCTGGCATTTCCGTCGCACTCGATGCTTAGCAAGCGATAAACACATTGTAAGGATAACTTATGAACAAGACTCAACTGATTGATGTAATTGCAGAGAAAGCAGAACTGTCCAAAACCCAGGCTAAAGCTGCTCTGGAGTCCACTCTGGCTGCAATTACTGAGTCTCTGAAAGAAGGCGATGCTGTACAACTGGTTGGTTTCGGTACCTTCAAAGTGAACCACCGCGCTGAGCGTACTGGCCGCAACCCGCAGACCGGTAAAGAAATCAAAATTGCCGCAGCTAACGTACCGGCATTTGTTTCTGGCAAGGCACTGAAAGACGCAGTTAAGTAAGATTGCGTGGCAGTGAACAGTTTTAACGAAGGGGTGGTTTCACCCCTTTTGTCTTTCTGGCGTCGATCATTGATGCTGGCTGGCGCTCTGCTTCTCACTGCCTGTAGTCATAACTCTTCACTTCCTCCCTTTACCGCCAGTGGATTTGCTGAAGACCAGGGCGCGGTACGCATCTGGCGAAAAGACAGCGGCGATAATGTGCATCTGCTTGCCGTGTTTAGCCCGTGGCGCAGTGGCGATACCACGACGCGAGAGTATCGCTGGCAGGGCGATAACCTCACGCTCATCAATATCAATGTTTACAGCAAACCGCCGGTGAATATTCGCGCGCGTTTTGACGATCGCGGTGATCTGAGCTTTATGCAACGTGAATCCGATGGGGAAAAGCAGCAGCTTTCTAACGACCAAATCGATTTATACCGTTATCGTGCTGATCAGATCCGCCAGATTAGCGATGCCTTACGTCAGGGGAGAGTCGTGCTGCGCCAGGGGCGCTGGCATGCGATGGAACAGACCGTGACCACCTGCGAAGGGCAAACCATTAAACCTGATTTAGATTCGCAGGCGATAGCGCATATCGAGCGCCGCCAGAGCCGCTCTTCTGTTGATGTCAGCGTGGCATGGCTGGAAGCGCCCGAAGGTTCGCAATTACTGTTAGTGGCAAACTCTGATTTCTGTCGCTGGCAACCCAACGAGAAAACGTTCTGATTTACCAGTGGCCCATACCCATATGACCGCCACCACCGCAGCCGCCGTAGCCCATGCCCATTCCGGCTCCGCGCGGAATACCCGCTTCAGCCATCGCGATATCTCGTTTCACCCGTAACTCATCTAACGACTGACGCAAATTCTCCATCTCTTTGGCGACCGCGTTAATTTTGCTGCTATCCGGTGGGTTCGCGGCTAACAGGGCATTGTATTCATAACGCTTCGTCACCAGTTGCTGTTGCAGTGCGCTGCTTTGAGCGTAAAAGTCATTATGGATTTTCTGCCACGCTGTCTGTTGTTCGCTGGTCAAAGGCGCGGCATTTTGCTGCCACATACCGTGTCCGCCGTGAGCAAATGCAGATGTCGATCCCATCGCCATTGCTGAAAGCGCCATCATTACCAGGGCAATTTTCGTGTTCCGTTTCATGGTTAATCCTCCAGTGGTTGTCTTACTTCGGGTATTGCATCTTCCGTGCCAACGATGAAACGCTGATATGACGGGTAATCTGGCATGATAAACGAGTAAAAATGACTCGCCTGCTGCGGGTAGCGAGTCATTTTTACTCATTGAAACTTAAGCCTTTGTGTTACAGCGCAGGGTAAGCGCTGATAAAAGATGGCATGATTTCTGCTGTCAGAAAGGGATGAGCAGGCAAAGAAGAAGATGCGTTTTATGCAACGTTCTAAAGACTCCTTAGCTAAATGGTTAAGCGCGATCCTCCCCGTGGTCATTGTTGGGCTGGTGGGATTGTTTGCGGTAACTGTGATTCGTGATTATGGGCGGGCAAGCGAGGCAGACCGCCAGGCATTACTGGAAAAAGGTAATGTGCTTATCCGCGCTCTGGAGTCGGGAAGCCGCGTAGGGATGGGGATGCGAATGCACCATGTACAGCAACAGGCGCTTCTGGAAGAGATGGCGGGACAGCCGGGAGTGTTGTGGTTCGCAGTCACCGATGCGCAGGGCATCATTATTCTTCATAGCGACCCCGATAAGGTCGGGCGTGCGCTCTATTCGCCGGATGAAATGCAGAAATTAAAGCCAGAGGAAAACTCCCGCTGGCGGCTGCTTGGGAAAACGGAAACTACGCCTGCACTTGAGGTCTATCGTTTGTTCCAGCCAATGTCAGCGCCCTGGCGGCATGGAATGCACAATATGCCGCGCTGTAACGGCAAAGCTGTGCCACAAGTAGATGCACAACAGGCTATTTTTATCGCCGTTGATGCCAGTGATCTGGTTGCAACCCAGAGTGGGGAAAAGCGCAATACCCTGATTATCCTCTTCGCCCTGGCGACGGTCTTGCTGGCAAGCGTATTGTCATTCTTCTGGTATCGCCGCTATCTGCGCTCGCGCCAGCTTCTACAAGATGAAATGAAGCGCAAAGAGAAGCTGGTGGCGCTGGGGCATCTTGCGGCAGGCGTTGCCCACGAAATCCGTAACCCACTTTCCTCGATTAAAGGACTGGCGAAATACTTTGCCGAGCGCGCGCCTGCAGGGGGAGAAGCGCATCAACTGGCGCAGGTGATGGCGAAAGAGGCCGACCGTTTAAACCGCGTGGTAAGCGAGTTGCTGGAACTGGTTAAGCCAACGCATCTGGCTTTGCAGGCGGTGGATCTCAACACGCTGATTAACCACTCATTACAGCTGGTAAGTCAGGATGCAAACAGCCGGGAGATCCAGTTACGCTTTACCGCCAACGACACATTACCGGAAATTCAGGCCGACCCGGACAGGCTGACTCAGGTCCTGTTGAATCTCTATCTCAATGCTATTCAGGCGATTGGTCAGCATGGCGTGATTAGCGTGACGGCCAGCGAAAGCGGCGCGGGCGTGAAAATCAGCGTTACCGACAGCGGTAAGGGAATTGCGGCAGATCAGCTTGATGCCATCTTCACTCCGTACTTCACCACTAAAGCCGAAGGCACCGGATTGGGGCTGGCGGTCGTGCATAATATTGTTGAACAACACGGTGGTACAATTCAGGTCGCAAGCCAGGAGGGAAAAGGCTCAACGTTCACCCTCTGGCTTCCGGTCAATATTACGCGTAAGGACCCACAAGGATGACGCACGATAATATCGATATTCTGGTGGTGGATGATGACATTAGCCACTGCACTATTTTGCAGGCTTTACTGCGCGGCTGGGGCTATAACGTCGCGCTGGCGAACAGCGGGCGACAGGCGTTGGAGCAGGTGCGGGAACAGGTTTTTGATCTTGTGCTTTGCGATGTGCGAATGGCGGAGATGGACGGCATCGCCACGCTGAAAGAGATCAAAGCGTTAAACCCGGCAATTCCGGTGCTGATTATGACTGCGTACTCCAGCGTCGAGACGGCGGTAGAGGCACTGAAAACTGGGGCGCTGGATTATCTCATCAAGCCGCTGGATTTCGATAACCTACAGGCGACGCTGGAAAAAGCGCTCGCGCATACGCACAGTATTGATGCTGAAACACCTGCGGTGACTGCCAGCCAGTTCGGTATGGTCGGTAAAAGCCCGGCGATGCAACACCTGCTCAGTGAAATCGCCCTCGTCGCGCCATCGGAAGCCACGGTACTGATCCACGGCGATTCCGGCACCGGTAAAGAGCTGGTCGCCAGGGCGATTCACGCCAGTAGCGCACGTAGCGAAAAACCGCTGGTAACGCTCAACTGTGCGGCACTCAACGAATCCTTGCTGGAATCTGAATTGTTCGGTCACGAAAAAGGGGCGTTTACTGGAGCCGATAAACGCCGGGAAGGGCGCTTTGTTGAGGCGGACGGCGGCACGCTGTTTCTCGATGAAATTGGCGATATCTCGCCGATGATGCAGGTGCGTCTGCTGCGTGCGATTCAGGAGCGCGAAGTTCAGCGTGTCGGTAGCAACCAGATTATCTCGGTTGATGTCCGGCTGATTGCGGCGACCCATCGCGATCTTGCCGCAGAGGTGAATGCCGGGCGTTTTCGCCAGGATCTCTACTATCGCCTGAATGTGGTGGCGATTGAAGTACCATCGCTGCGGCAACGGCGGGAAGATATCCCTCTGCTGGCTGGCCATTTTCTGCAGCGCTTTGCCGAGCGTAATCGCAAGGCGGTAAAAGGTTTTACGCCCCAGGCGATGGATCTGTTGATTCATTACGACTGGCCGGGAAATATTCGTGAGCTGGAAAACGCGGTGGAACGGGCAGTGGTGCTGCTGACCGGGGAATATATTTCCGAACGCGAGCTGCCGCTGGCGATTGCCAGTACGCCGATCCCGCTGGGACAAAGTCAGGATATTCAGCCGTTGGTGGAAGTGGAAAAAGAGGTGATTCTGGCGGCGCTGGAGAAAACGGGCGGCAACAAAACCGAAGCCGCCCGTCAGTTAGGGATCACGCGCAAAACGCTATTGGCAAAACTGTCGCGTTAGTTCTGCTCGCGTTCGATAGCGCGCCAGCCGATATCTTTCCGGCAGAAGCAGTCGTCCCAGTGGATATCGGTCATTAAGGCATAGGCGCGTTTCTGCGCTTCTGCCACGGTATGACCCAGCGCGGTGACGCACAGTACGCGCCCGCCGTTGGTCACTACCTGCTCGTCATCCGCCAGTTTTGTGCCCGCGTGGAACACTTTGCCGCCTGCCACTTCTTCCAGCGGCAGGCCGTGGATCACGTCACCGGTGCGGTAATCACCCGGATATCCACCCGCAGCCATCACCACGCCGAGAGAAGCGCGTTCATCCCACTCGGACGTTTTCTCGTCCAGTTTGCTTTCACAGGCCGCCAGGCAGAGCTCAACCAGATCGGACTTCATGCGCAGCATAATCGGCTGGGTTTCCGGATCGCCAAAGCGGCAGTTAAATTCAATAACCTTCGGATTGCCCTGTTTGTCGATCATCAGGCCCGCGTAGAGAAAACCGGTGTAGGTGTTGCCTTCCGCCGCCATGCCTTTCACGGTTGGCCAGATAATACGTTCCATGGTGCGCTGATGAACGTCATCGGTTACTACCGGCGCGGGGGAGTAAGCGCCCATCCCGCCGGTGTTTGGTCCGGTATCTTTATCGCCTACGCGTTTGTGATCCTGGCTGGTAGCCATCGGCAGCACATGCTCGCCGTCCACCATCACGATAAAGCTCGCTTCTTCGCCATCGAGGAACTCTTCGATAACGATGCGATGACCCGCGTCGCCAAAAGCGTTGCCCGCCAGCATATCGTGAACAGCCGCTTCCGCTTCTTCCAGCGTCATCGCCACGATAACGCCTTTCCCGGCAGCCAGACCGTCCGCTTTAATGACGATTGGCGCGCCTTTCTCACGCAGATACGCCAGCGCAGGTTCTACCTCGGTGAAGTTCTGGTATTCCGCCGTAGGGATCTTATGGCGGGCCAGGAAATCTTTGGTAAACGCTTTTGAGCCTTCCAGTTGGGCCGCACCTGCGGTTGGGCCGAAGATTTTCAGCCCGGCGGCGCGGAAGGTATCGACCACGCCTTTCACCAGCGGCGCTTCCGGGCCGACGATGGTCAGATCAATCTTTTCGTTTTGTGCGAAATCCAACAGCGCCGGGATATCGGTCACGCCAATAGCAACGTTTTGCAGCGCGGGTTCCAGTGCAGTGCCTGCATTACCCGGAGCAACAAAAACAGTCTCAACCAGCGGCGACTGGGCCGCTTTCCAGGCCAGCGCGTGCTCGCGCCCGCCGTTACCAATCACTAATACTTTCATCTATTGCTCCATTAATGGCGGAAGTGGCGCATGTCGGTGAAGAGCATCGCAATACCGTGCTCGTCGGCGGCGGCAATCACTTCGTCATCACGGATAGAACCGCCAGGCTGGATTACGCAGGTCACGCCCGCAGCGGCGGCGGCATCAATACCGTCGCGGAACGGGAAGAACGCGTCAGAAGCCATCGAGGAACCTTTCACTTCCAGGCCTTCATCGGCCGCTTTAATACCGGCGATTTTTGCGGAGTACACGCGGCTCATCTGGCCCGCGCCAATGCCGATAGTCATATTGTTTTTGGCATAGACGATAGCGTTGGATTTCACAAACTTCGCCACCTTCCAGCAGAACAGCGCATCACGCAGTTCCTGTTCGCTCGGCTGACGTTTGGTCACCACGCGCAGTTCTTCCGCACCGACCATCCCCAGGTCACGATCCTGAACCAGCAGACCGCCGTTCACGCGTTTGAAATCGAGGCCCGGAACACGCTCGCCCCACTGACCGCAGGTCAGAACGCGTACGTTCTGTTTGGCGGCGGTGATTTTCAGGGCTTCTTCGCTGGCGGACGGCGCAATAATCACTTCGACAAACTGACGAGAAATGATGGCCTGTGCGGTTTCCGCATCCAGCTCGCGGTTAAAGGCAATGATGCCGCCGAATGCGGAGGTTGGGTCGGTTTTGTACGCGCGATCGTAAGCATCAAGAATGGAATTGCCGATAGCCACGCCGCAAGGGTTGGCGTGCTTCACAATCACACATGCCGGCTCGGCGAACTCTTTCACGCACTCCAGCGCCGCATCGGTATCGGCGATGTTGTTATAAGAGAGGGCTTTACCCTGAACCTGGGTTGCGGTAGCAACGGAGGCTTCTTTCACATTCTCTTCTATATAGAAGGCAGCCTGCTGGTGGCTGTTCTCGCCGTAACGCATATCCAGCTTCTTAATGAAGTTCAGGTTCAGCGTGCGTGGGAAGCGACCGGCGGCTTCTTTGCTTTCACCGTGGTAAGCCGGAACCATGCTGCCGAAGTAGTTGGCAATCATGCTGTCGTAGGCGGCAGTGTGTTCGAAGGCTTTGATGGCGAGGTCGAAACGGGTTGCAAGCGTCAGCGATCCTTCGTTGTCATCCATCTCTTTAATAATGGCGTCATAGTCGCTGCTCTTCACCACGATTGCGACATCTTTATGGTTCTTGGCGGCGGAGCGCACCATCGTTGGGCCGCCGATATCGATGTTCTCAACCGCATCTTCCAGCGAGCAACCTTCACGGGCCACGGTCTGGGCGAACGGATACAGGTTAACAACCACCATATCGATAGGCTGGATCTGATGTTCTTCCATAATGGCATCGTCCTGGCCGCGACGGCCCAGAATGCCACCATGTACTTTCGGATGCAGGGTCTTCACGCGTCCATCCATCATCTCCGGGAAACCGGTGTAATCGGAAACTTCGGTTACCGGCAGACCTTTTTCTGCTAACAGACGGGCAGTGCCCCCTGTAGACAGCAGCTCCACACCGCGTGCGGAAAGTGCCTGGGCGAATTCGACGATACCGGCTTTGTCAGAAACACTGAGCAGAGCGCGGCGGACTGGACGACGTTGTTGCATGGTAAATCCCCTGGATTTGACTATTACAGAGAGCGTTAGCTGAATTTTTCGCGAAAAACTCAGCTAACGCCCCTAACGGGGCATCCTTATTTTTCGCCCGCATTGTAACGAAAACGTTTGCGCAACGCTCGCGAATTTTTCTCTTTCAATGGTGATCACAATTTTGACTGTGGTTACCGTGGGCAAAATACAGAAATTACATTGATGATTGTGGATAACTCTGTGCGTAAAAAGGTATAAAGCGGGCTTTTGCTGGGGAATGCAGCAGTCAGTCATTTTTCTGCAATTTTTCTATTGCGGCCTGCGGAGAACTCCCTATAATGCGCCTCCATCGACACGGCGGATGTGAATCACTTCACACAAACAGCCGGTTCGGTTGAAGAGAAAAATCCTGAAATTCAGGGTTGACTCTGAAAGAGGAAAGCGTAATATACGCCACCTCGCGACAGTGCGCTAAAGCGCGTCGCAACTGCTCTTTAACAATTTATCAGACAATCTGTGTGGGCACTCGAAGATACGGATTCTTAACGTCGCAAGACGAAAAATGAATACCAAGTCTCAAGAGTGAACACGTAATTCATTACGAAGTTTAATTCTTTGAGCATCAAACTTTTAAATTGAAGAGTTTGATCATGGCTCAGATTGAACGCTGGCGGCAGGCCTAACACATGCAAGTCGAACGGTAACAGGAAGAAGCTTGCTTCTTTGCTGACGAGTGGCGGACGGGTGAGTAATGTCTGGGAAACTGCCTGATGGAGGGGGATAACTACTGGAAACGGTAGCTAATACCGCATAACGTCGCAAGACCAAAGAGGGGGACCTTCGGGCCTCTTGCCATCGGATGTGCCCAGATGGGATTAGCTAGTAGGTGGGGTAACGGCTCACCTAGGCGACGATCCCTAGCTGGTCTGAGAGGATGACCAGCCACACTGGAACTGAGACACGGTCCAGACTCCTACGGGAGGCAGCAGTGGGGAATATTGCACAATGGGCGCAAGCCTGATGCAGCCATGCCGCGTGTATGAAGAAGGCCTTCGGGTTGTAAAGTACTTTCAGCGGGGAGGAAGGGAGTAAAGTTAATACCTTTGCTCATTGACGTTACCCGCAGAAGAAGCACCGGCTAACTCCGTGCCAGCAGCCGCGGTAATACGGAGGGTGCAAGCGTTAATCGGAATTACTGGGCGTAAAGCGCACGCAGGCGGTTTGTTAAGTCAGATGTGAAATCCCCGGGCTCAACCTGGGAACTGCATCTGATACTGGCAAGCTTGAGTCTCGTAGAGGGGGGTAGAATTCCAGGTGTAGCGGTGAAATGCGTAGAGATCTGGAGGAATACCGGTGGCGAAGGCGGCCCCCTGGACGAAGACTGACGCTCAGGTGCGAAAGCGTGGGGAGCAAACAGGATTAGATACCCTGGTAGTCCACGCCGTAAACGATGTCGACTTGGAGGTTGTGCCCTTGAGGCGTGGCTTCCGGAGCTAACGCGTTAAGTCGACCGCCTGGGGAGTACGGCCGCAAGGTTAAAACTCAAATGAATTGACGGGGGCCCGCACAAGCGGTGGAGCATGTGGTTTAATTCGATGCAACGCGAAGAACCTTACCTGGTCTTGACATCCACGGAAGTTTTCAGAGATGAGAATGTGCCTTCGGGAACCGTGAGACAGGTGCTGCATGGCTGTCGTCAGCTCGTGTTGTGAAATGTTGGGTTAAGTCCCGCAACGAGCGCAACCCTTATCCTTTGTTGCCAGCGGTCCGGCCGGGAACTCAAAGGAGACTGCCAGTGATAAACTGGAGGAAGGTGGGGATGACGTCAAGTCATCATGGCCCTTACGACCAGGGCTACACACGTGCTACAATGGCGCATACAAAGAGAAGCGACCTCGCGAGAGCAAGCGGACCTCATAAAGTGCGTCGTAGTCCGGATTGGAGTCTGCAACTCGACTCCATGAAGTCGGAATCGCTAGTAATCGTGGATCAGAATGCCACGGTGAATACGTTCCCGGGCCTTGTACACACCGCCCGTCACACCATGGGAGTGGGTTGCAAAAGAAGTAGGTAGCTTAACCTTCGGGAGGGCGCTTACCACTTTGTGATTCATGACTGGGGTGAAGTCGTAACAAGGTAACCGTAGGGGAACCTGCGGTTGGATCACCTCCTTACCTTAAAGAAGCGTTCTTTGCAGTGCTCACACAGATTGTCTGATAGAAAGTGAAAAGCAAGGCGTCTTGCGAAGCAGACTGATACGTCCCCTTCGTCTAGAGGCCCAGGACACCGCCCTTTCACGGCGGTAACAGGGGTTCGAATCCCCTAGGGGACGCCACTTGCTGGTTTGTGAGTGAAAGTCACCTGCCTTAATATCTCAAAACTCATCTTCGGGTGATGTTTGAGATATTTGCTCTTTAAAAATCTGGATCAAGCTGAAAATTGAAACACTGAACAACGAAAGTTGTTCGTGAGTCTCTCAAATTTTCGCAACACGATGATGAATCGAAAGAAACATCTTCGGGTTGTGAGGTTAAGCGACTAAGCGTACACGGTGGATGCCCTGGCAGTCAGAGGCGATGAAGGACGTGCTAATCTGCGATAAGCGTCGGTAAGGTGATATGAACCGTTATAACCGGCGATTTCCGAATGGGGAAACCCAGTGTGTTTCGACACACTATCATTAACTGAATCCATAGGTTAATGAGGCGAACCGGGGGAACTGAAACATCTAAGTACCCCGAGGAAAAGAAATCAACCGAGATTCCCCCAGTAGCGGCGAGCGAACGGGGAGCAGCCCAGAGCCTGAATCAGTGTGTGTGTTAGTGGAAGCGTCTGGAAAGGCGCGCGATACAGGGTGACAGCCCCGTACACAAAAATGCACATGCTGTGAGCTCGATGAGTAGGGCGGGACACGTGGTATCCTGTCTGAATATGGGGGGACCATCCTCCAAGGCTAAATACTCCTGACTGACCGATAGTGAACCAGTACCGTGAGGGAAAGGCGAAAAGAACCCCGGCGAGGGGAGTGAAAAAGAACCTGAAACCGTGTACGTACAAGCAGTGGGAGCACGCTTAGGCGTGTGACTGCGTACCTTTTGTATAATGGGTCAGCGACTTATATTCTGTAGCAAGGTTAACCGAATAGGGGAGCCGAAGGGAAACCGAGTCTTAACTGGGCGTTAAGTTGCAGGGTATAGACCCGAAACCCGGTGATCTAGCCATGGGCAGGTTGAAGGTTGGGTAACACTAACTGGAGGACCGAACCGACTAATGTTGAAAAATTAGCGGATGACTTGTGGCTGGGGGTGAAAGGCCAATCAAACCGGGAGATAGCTGGTTCTCCCCGAAAGCTATTTAGGTAGCGCCTCGTGAATTCATCTCCGGGGGTAGAGCACTGTTTCGGCAAGGGGGTCATCCCGACTTACCAACCCGATGCAAACTGCGAATACCGGAGAATGTTATCACGGGAGACACACGGCGGGTGCTAACGTCCGTCGTGAAGAGGGAAACAACCCAGACCGCCAGCTAAGGTCCCAAAGTCATGGTTAAGTGGGAAACGATGTGGGAAGGCCCAGACAGCCAGGATGTTGGCTTAGAAGCAGCCATCATTTAAAGAAAGCGTAATAGCTCACTGGTCGAGTCGGCCTGCGCGGAAGATGTAACGGGGCTAAACCATGCACCGAAGCTGCGGCAGCGACGCTTATGCGTTGTTGGGTAGGGGAGCGTTCTGTAAGCCTGCGAAGGTGTGCTGTGAGGCATGCTGGAGGTATCAGAAGTGCGAATGCTGACATAAGTAACGATAAAGCGGGTGAAAAGCCCGCTCGCCGGAAGACCAAGGGTTCCTGTCCAACGTTAATCGGGGCAGGGTGAGTCGACCCCTAAGGCGAGGCCGAAAGGCGTAGTCGATGGGAAACAGGTTAATATTCCTGTACTTGGTGTTACTGCGAAGGGGGGACGGAGAAGGCTATGTTGGCCGGGCGACGGTTGTCCCGGTTTAAGCGTGTAGGCTGGTTTTCCAGGCAAATCCGGAAAATCAAGGCTGAGGCGTGATGACGAGGCACTACGGTGCTGAAGCAACAAATGCCCTGCTTCCAGGAAAAGCCTCTAAGCATCAGGTAACATCAAATCGTACCCCAAACCGACACAGGTGGTCAGGTAGAGAATACCAAGGCGCTTGAGAGAACTCGGGTGAAGGAACTAGGCAAAATGGTGCCGTAACTTCGGGAGAAGGCACGCTGATATGTAGGTGAGGTCCCTCGCGGATGGAGCTGAAATCAGTCGAAGATACCAGCTGGCTGCAACTGTTTATTAAAAACACAGCACTGTGCAAACACGAAAGTGGACGTATACGGTGTGACGCCTGCCCGGTGCCGGAAGGTTAATTGATGGGGTTAGCGCAAGCGAAGCTCTTGATCGAAGCCCCGGTAAACGGCGGCCGTAACTATAACGGTCCTAAGGTAGCGAAATTCCTTGTCGGGTAAGTTCCGACCTGCACGAATGGCGTAATGATGGCCAGGCTGTCTCCACCCGAGACTCAGTGAAATTGAACTCGCTGTGAAGATGCAGTGTACCCGCGGCAAGACGGAAAGACCCCGTGAACCTTTACTATAGCTTGACACTGAACATTGAGCCTTGATGTGTAGGATAGGTGGGAGGCTTTGAAGTGTGGACGCCAGTCTGCATGGAGCCGACCTTGAAATACCACCCTTTAATGTTTGATGTTCTAACGTTGACCCGTAATCCGGGTTGCGGACAGTGTCTGGTGGGTAGTTTGACTGGGGCGGTCTCCTCCTAAAGAGTAACGGAGGAGCACGAAGGTTGGCTAATCCTGGTCGGACATCAGGAGGTTAGTGCAATGGCATAAGCCAGCTTGACTGCGAGCGTGACGGCGCGAGCAGGTGCGAAAGCAGGTCATAGTGATCCGGTGGTTCTGAATGGAAGGGCCATCGCTCAACGGATAAAAGGTACTCCGGGGATAACAGGCTGATACCGCCCAAGAGTTCATATCGACGGCGGTGTTTGGCACCTCGATGTCGGCTCATCACATCCTGGGGCTGAAGTAGGTCCCAAGGGTATGGCTGTTCGCCATTTAAAGTGGTACGCGAGCTGGGTTTAGAACGTCGTGAGACAGTTCGGTCCCTATCTGCCGTGGGCGCTGGAGAACTGAGGGGGGCTGCTCCTAGTACGAGAGGACCGGAGTGGACGCATCACTGGTGTTCGGGTTGTCATGCCAATGGCACTGCCCGGTAGCTAAATGCGGAAGAGATAAGTGCTGAAAGCATCTAAGCACGAAACTTGCCCCGAGATGAGTTCTCCCTGACCCTTTAAGGGTCCTGAAGGAACGTTGAAGACGACGACGTTGATAGGCCGGGTGTGTAAGCGCAGCGATGCGTTGAGCTAACCGGTACTAATGAACCGTGAGGCTTAACCTTACAACGCCGAAGCTGTTTTGGCGGATGAGAGAAGATTTTCAGCCTGATACAGATTAAATCAGAACGCAGAAGCGGTCTGATAAAACAGAATTTGCCTGGCGGCAGTAGCGCGGTGGTCCCACCTGACCCCATGCCGAACTCAGAAGTGAAACGCCGTAGCGCCGATGGTAGTGTGGGGTCTCCTCATGCGAGAGTAGGGAACTGCCAGGCATCAAATTAGAAAAACCCCGGTCCATAAGGCCGGGGTTTTTTGCATATCAATTATTTGCATGATGAAGGGAATCTCATGTCAGTTCTGTATATCCAAATTCGTCGTAATCAAATTACTGTTCGCGATCTTGAAAGCAAACGTGAAGTGTCAGGAGACGCTGCCTTCAGTAACCAGCGCCTGTTAATCGCCAATTTCTTTGTTGCAGAAAAAGTTCTGCAAGATCTTGTTCTGCAACTCCACCCACGTTCAACCTGGCATTCTTTTTTGCCAGCAAAACGTATGGATATTGTTGTGAGCGCACTGGAAATGAATGAGGGCGGTTTGTCACAGGTTGAGGAACGCATTCTCCATGAAGTGGTCGCTGGGGCAACGTTAATGAAATATCGCCAGTTCCACATCCATGCGCAATCAGCGGTACTCAGTGATAGTGCGGTCATGGCAATGCTTAAGCAGAAATAATCGTGTCACCATTGGTGGGTACTAAACCTGAAGTTCAGCCCACCGGGATGAGAAAAAATCGCCTACGCCCCCACATACGCCAGATTCAGCAACGGATACGGTTTCCCCAAATCGTCCACCTCAGAGCGTCCCGTAACCTTAAAACCCACCTTCTTATAGAACCCAACCGCCTGCTCATTTTGCTCATTAACGTTGGTTGTCAGTTCCGGTGCCATCGAGAGCGCATGCTCCACCAGCACCCGACCTACGCCGCAGCCGCGCACATCAGGATCGATAAACAGCGCATCCATATGCTGCCCACTTAGCAACATAAATCCAACCGGCTGATCCCGCTCATTAACCGCGACCCACAACGGCGCTTCCGGCAGGAAGGAACGAACTAGGTCCTCCAGCTCGGTCCGATACTCTGCTGATAGAAAATCGTGAGTGGCATCGACAGAACGACACCAAATCGCAACGAGTTCCTCCCCTTCCTCATGCCGTGAGCGGCGAATACTAATAACCATTTTCTCTCCTTTTAGTCATTCTTATATTCTAACGTAGTCTTTTCCTTGAAACTTTCTCACCTTCAACATGCAGGCTCGACATTGGCAAATTTTCTGGTTATCTTCAGCTATCTGGATGTCTAAACGTATAAGCGTATGTAGTGAGGTAATCAGGTTATGCCGATTCGTGTGCCGGACGAGCTACCCGCCGTCAATTTCTTGCGTGAAGAAAACGTCTTTGTGATGACAACTTCTCGTGCGTCTGGTCAGGAAATTCGTCCACTTAAGGTTCTGATCCTTAACCTGATGCCGAAGAAGATTGAAACTGAAAATCAGTTTCTGCGCCTGCTTTCAAACTCACCTTTGCAGGTCGATATTCAGCTGTTGCGCATCGATTCCCGTGAATCGCGCAACACGCCCGCAGAGCATCTGAACAACTTCTACTGTAACTTTGAAGATATTCAGGATCAGAACTTTGACGGTTTGATTGTAACTGGTGCGCCGCTGGGCCTGGTGGAGTTTAATGATGTCGCTTACTGGCCGCAGATCAAACAGGTGCTGGAGTGGTCGAAAGATCACGTCACCTCGACGCTGTTTGTCTGCTGGGCGGTACAGGCCGCGCTCAATATCCTCTACGGCATTCCTAAGCAAACTCGCACCGAAAAACTCTCTGGCGTTTACGAGCATCATATTCTCCATCCTCATGCGCTTCTGACGCGTGGCTTTGATGATTCATTCCTGGCACCGCATTCGCGCTATGCTGACTTTCCGGCAGCGTTGATTCGTGATTACACCGATCTGGAAATTCTGGCAGAGACGGAAGAAGGGGATGCATATCTGTTTGCCAGTAAAGATAAGCGCATTGCCTTTGTGACGGGCCATCCCGAATATGATGCGCAAACGCTGGCGCAGGAATTTTTCCGCGATGTGGAAGCCGGACTAGACCCGGATGTACCGTATAACTATTTCCCGCACAATGATCCGCAAAATACACCGCGAGCGAGCTGGCGTAGTCACGGTAATTTACTGTTTACCAACTGGCTCAACTATTACGTCTACCAGATCACGCCATACGATCTACGGCACATGAATCCAACGCTGGATTAATCTTCTGTGATAGTCGATCGTTAAGCGATTCAGCACCTTACCTCAGGCACCTTCGGGTGCCTTTTTTATTTCCGAAACGTACCTCAGCAGGTGAATAAATTTTATTCATATTGTTATCAACAAGTTATCAAGTATTTTTAATTAAAATGGAAATTGTTTTTGATTTTGCATTTTAAATGAGTAGTCTTAGTTGTGCTGAACGAAAAGAGCACAACGATCCTTCGTTCACAGTGGGGAAGTTTTCGGATCCATGACGAGGAGCTGCACGATGACTGAACAGGCAACAACAACCGATGAACTGGCTTTCACAAGGCCGTATGGCGAGCAGGAGAAGCAAATTCTTACTGCCGAAGCGGTAGAATTTCTGACTGAGCTGGTGACGCATTTTACGCCACAACGCAATAAACTTCTGGCAGCGCGCATTCAGCAGCAGCAAGATATTGATAACGGAACGTTGCCTGATTTTATTTCGGAAACAGCTTCCATTCGCGATGCTGATTGGAAAATTCGCGGGATTCCTGCGGACTTAGAAGACCGCCGCGTAGAGATAACTGGCCCGGTAGAGCGCAAGATGGTGATCAACGCGCTCAACGCCAATGTGAAAGTCTTTATGGCCGATTTCGAAGATTCACTGGCACCAGACTGGAACAAAGTGATCGACGGGCAAATTAACCTGCGTGATGCGGTTAACGGCACCATCAGTTACACCAATGAAGCAGGCAAAATTTACCAGCTCAAGCCCAATCCAGCGGTTTTGATTTGTCGGGTACGCGGTCTGCACTTGCCGGAAAAACATGTCACCTGGCGTGGTGAGGCAATCCCCGGCAGCCTGTTTGATTTTGCGCTCTATTTCTTCCACAACTATCAGGCACTGTTGGCAAAGGGCAGTGGTCCCTATTTCTATCTGCCGAAAACCCAGTCCTGGCAGGAAGCGGCCTGGTGGAGCGAAGTCTTCAGCTATGCAGAAGATCGCTTTAATCTGCCGCGCGGCACCATCAAGGCGACGTTGCTGATTGAAACGCTGCCCGCCGTGTTCCAGATGGATGAAATCCTTCACGCGCTGCGTGACCATATTGTTGGTCTGAACTGCGGTCGTTGGGATTACATCTTCAGCTATATCAAAACGTTGAAAAACTATCCCGATCGCGTCCTGCCAGACAGACAGGCAGTGACGATGGATAAACCATTCCTGAATGCTTACTCACGCCTGTTGATTAAAACCTGCCATAAACGCGGTGCTTTTGCGATGGGCGGCATGGCGGCGTTTATTCCGAGCAAAGATGAAGAGCACAATAACCAGGTGCTCAACAAAGTAAAAGCGGATAAATCGCTGGAAGCCAATAACGGTCACGATGGCACATGGATCGCTCACCCAGGCCTTGCGGACACGGCAATGGCGGTATTCAACGACATTCTCGGCTCCCGTAAAAATCAGCTTGAAGTGATGCGCGAACAAGACGCGCCGATTACTGCCGATCAGCTGCTGGCACCTTGTGATGGTGAACGCACCGAAGAAGGTATGCGCGCCAACATTCGCGTGGCTGTGCAGTACATCGAAGCGTGGATCTCTGGCAACGGCTGTGTGCCGATTTATGGCCTGATGGAAGATGCGGCGACGGCTGAAATTTCCCGTACCTCGATCTGGCAGTGGATCCATCATCAAAAAACGTTGAGCAATGGCAAACCGGTGACCAAAGCCTTGTTCCGCCAGATGCTGGGCGAAGAGATGAAAGTCATTGCCAGCGAACTGGGCGAAGAACGTTTCTCCCAGGGGCGTTTTGACGATGCCGCACGCTTGATGGAACAGATCACCACTTCCGATGAGTTAATTGATTTCCTGACCCTGCCAGGCTACCGCCTGTTAGCGTAAACCACCACATAACTATGGAGCATCTGCACATGAAAACCCGTACACAACAAATTGAAGAATTACAGAAAGAGTGGACTCAACCGCGTTGGGAAGGCATTACTCGCCCATACAGTGCGGAAGATGTGGTGAAATTACGCGGTTCAGTCAATCCTGAATGCACGCTGGCGCAACTGGGCGCAGCGAAAATGTGGCGTCTGCTGCACGGTGAGTCGAAAAAAGGCTACATCAACAGCCTCGGCGCACTGACTGGCGGTCAGGCGCTGCAACAGGCGAAAGCGGGTATTGAAGCAGTCTATCTGTCGGGATGGCAGGTAGCGGCGGACGCTAACCTGGCGGCCAGCATGTATCCGGATCAGTCGCTCTATCCGGCAAACTCGGTGCCAGCTGTGGTGGAGCGGATCAACAACACCTTCCGTCGTGCCGATCAGATCCAATGGTCCGCGGGCATTGAGCCGGGCGATCCGCGCTATGTCGATTACTTCCTGCCGATCGTTGCCGATGCGGAAGCCGGTTTTGGCGGTGTCCTGAATGCCTTTGAACTGATGAAAGCGATGATTGAAGCCGGTGCAGCGGCAGTTCACTTCGAAGATCAGCTGGCGTCAGTGAAGAAATGCGGTCACATGGGCGGCAAAGTTTTAGTGCCAACTCAGGAAGCTATTCAGAAACTGGTCGCGGCGCGTCTGGCAGCTGACGTGACGGGCGTTCCAACCCTGCTGGTTGCCCGTACCGATGCTGATGCGGCGGATCTGATCACCTCCGATTGCGACCCGTATGACAGCGAATTTATTACCGGCGAGCGTACCAGTGAAGGCTTCTTCCGTACTCATGCGGGCATTGAGCAAGCGATCAGCCGTGGCCTGGCGTATGCGCCATATGCTGACCTGGTCTGGTGTGAAACCTCCACGCCGGATCTGGAACTGGCGCGTCGCTTTGCACAAGCTATCCACGCGAAATATCCGGGCAAACTGCTGGCTTATAACTGCTCGCCGTCGTTCAACTGGCAGAAAAACCTCGACGACAAAACTATTGCCAGCTTCCAGCAGCAGCTGTCGGATATGGGCTACAAGTTCCAGTTCATCACCCTGGCAGGTATCCACAGCATGTGGTTCAACATGTTTGACCTGGCAAACGCCTATGCCCAGGGCGAGGGTATGAAGCACTACGTTGAGAAAGTGCAGCAGCCGGAATTTGCCGCCGCGAAAGATGGCTATACCTTCGTATCTCACCAGCAGGAAGTGGGTACAGGTTACTTCGATAAAGTGACGACTATTATTCAGGGCGGCACGTCTTCAGTCACCGCGCTGACCGGCTCCACTGAAGAATCGCAGTTCTAAGCAACAACAACCGTTGCTGACTGTAGGCCGGATAAGGCGTTCACGCCGCATCCGGCAATCGGTGCACGATGCCTGATGCGACGCTTGCGCGTCTTATCATGCCTACAGCCGTTGCCGAACGTAGGCTGGATAAGGCGTTTACGCCGCATCCGGCAATTCTCTGCTCCTGATGAGGGCGCTAAATGCCGCGTGGCCTGGAATTATTGATTGCTCAAACCATTTTGCAAGGCTTCGATGCTCAGTATGGTCGATTCCTCGAAGTGACCTCCGGTGCGCAGCAGCGTTTCGAACAGGCCGACTGGCATGCTGTCCAGCAGGCGATGAAAAACCGTATCCATCTTTACGATCATCACGTTGGTCTGGTCGTGGAGCAACTGCGCTGCATTACTAACGGCCAAAGTACGGACGCGGCATTTTTACTACGTGTTAAAGAGCATTACACCCGGCTGTTGCCGGATTACCCGCGCTTCGAGATTGCGGAGAGCTTTTTTAACTCCGTGTACTGTCGGTTATTTGACCACCGCTCGCTTACTCCCGAGCGGCTTTTTATCTTTAGCTCTCAGCCAGAGCGCCGCTTTCGTACCATTCCCCGCCCGCTGGCGAAAGACTTTCACCCCGATCACGGCTGGGAATCTCTACTGATGCGCGTTATCAGCGACCTACCGCTGCGCCTGCGCTGGCAGAATAAAAGCCGTGACATCCATTACATTATTCGCCATCTGACGGAAACGCTGGGGACAGACAACCTCGCGGAAAGTCATTTACAGGTGGCGAACGAACTGTTTTACCGCAATAAAGCCGCCTGGCTGGTAGGCAAACTGATCACACCTTCCGGCACATTGCCATTTTTGCTGCCGATCCACCAGACGGACGACGGCGAGTTATTTATTGATACCTGCCTGACGACGACCGCCGAAGCGAGCATTGTTTTTGGCTTTGCGCGTTCTTATTTTATGGTTTATGCGCCGCTGCCCGCAGCGCTGGTCGAGTGGCTACGGGAAATTCTGCCAGGTAAAACCACCGCTGAATTGTATATGGCTATCGGCTGCCAGAAGCACGCCAAAACCGAAAGCTACCGCGAATATCTCGTTTATCTACAGGGCTGTAATGAGCAGTTCATTGAAGCGCCGGGTATTCGTGGAATGGTGATGTTGGTGTTTACGCTGCCGGGCTTTGATCGGGTATTCAAAGTCATCAAAGACAGGTTCGCGCCGCAGAAAGAGATGTCTGCCGCTCACGTTCGTGCCTGCTATCAACTGGTGAAAGAGCACGATCGCGTGGGCCGAATGGCGGACACCCAGGAGTTTGAAAACTTTGTGCTGGAGAAGCGGCATATTTCCCCGGCATTAATGGAATTACTGCTTCAGGAAGCAGCGGAAAAAATCACCGATCTCGGCGAACAAATTGTGATTCGCCATCTTTATATTGAGCGGCGGATGGTGCCGCTCAATATCTGGCTGGAACAAGTGGAAGGTCAGCAGTTGCGCGACGCCATTGAAGAATACGGTAACGCTATTCGCCAGCTTGCCGCTGCTAACATTTTCCCTGGCGACATGCTGTTTAAAAACTTCGGTGTCACCCGTCACGGGCGTGTGGTTTTTTATGATTACGATGAAATTTGCTACATGACGGAAGTGAATTTCCGCGACATCCCGCCGCCGCGCTATCCGGAAGACGAACTTGCCAGCGAACCGTGGTACAGCGTCTCGCCGGGCGATGTTTTCCCGGAAGAGTTTCGCCACTGGCTATGCGCCGACCCGCGTATTGGTCCGCTGTTTGAAGAGATGCACGCCGACCTGTTCCGCGCTGATTACTGGCGCGCACTACAAAACCGCATACGTGAAGGGCATGTGGAAGATGTTTATGCGTATCGGCGCAGGCAAAGATTTAGCGTACGGTATGGGGAGATGCTTTTTTGAGTAAAGCTTCCATATAATTTTTCTCCGCAATGTATCGAGGGTTATCCGTAAAGCCAAAGCTTTCAGCCATCTTATTTAATGTATTAAGGATTAATTCAGCAATAACCCGGTGACCAAATTCAAAAGCCAACTCAAAGGCAGAGTATTTTTGTGGGGCTTTGTGTTGCCAAAAATCCATAATATCTTCAGCGGTAAATCCAAACAGGCGTGCATGGTCAGATAAAGCAAGATAAACCGTCTCTACAACATTTTGTTGTTTATGCTGTATCGCTGAAAACAAACCGGGATATTCATTAGAATTATTTGCCAGGAGGAGGGGCTTCATATTTTTTTTATCGAATTTAAACGTATTAAACAGAGTGGGTAATGCGTTAAAAATAGTATTAATAACGTTCATGTGTCCGCGCTGCATGGCCATAAACAAACCCGTGTCGCGCGCAAGACTTTTAGCGGTCAGAAGATCTACAATATCGGAAGCTGAAATGTTAATTTCCTGGGCTAGGCTGGGCAATGCTTCAAGAATAACTTTCACGATATCGCTATGTCCATTTTGCATCGCCAGATATAGTCCTGGGCAACCATAAAAATCCTTTGCCTTCAGGAGATCGAGTACCTGTTCTTTAGTCAAATGACATGTGCGAATTAACAAAGGTAACGCGTTCAAAACAATTTTCAGCATGTCGGCATCACCATTCGCCATAACATGGTATAAAACATGGCTGGACGTTCTATTTTTGGCACTCAGGAATTTATACACTTGTTCGTTATCTAAATGATGTGTTGCGGCCAGTTTAGGTAAGGCGTTCAGAATCGAGGTTACAACATTTTTATCCTTACGTGATATCGCTAAAAATAATCCAGAAAAACCATTTTTATCTTTTGCCTCCAGAATATGCATGAGATTTTTTTTCGAGAGTAATCCTTCATATCCTGTTTCTGACAATGAATTGAAAATAGTCTCAACGATATCCGCATTACCATAATTTATAGCCAAATATAAACCTGGCAGGTTAATACTATTATAGGCAGTCAACATTTCTGTTCTATGTAGTTCTGGCATTTTCTGGAGTTGAATCATCAGTTGCGTAAGTTGGTGATTCTGACCAATTGCCATTAGCAAATTCATCGTTGCAGGTGATAATGGAGGGGTTATTTCATCCACAGATCCTTTTAACATCAATAGCTGTTCTTTCGGAAGTGCTGGAATTATTGCAACAGATTGATTAATAACATGATCATTTGACCATTTCAGGAGGCTATAATCTACATTCATAAAATCCATCAGAGAATAGTGTTTAATATTCTCTTTGCTTTCGCTCATAATTCTTATTTTATCGTTAGTTACATTAGGATCATAAACCGAAACCACGTAATGGGTACATCCTTCAGTTGTGTTCTTTATTCTTAGCCGGACCGTCAAAGCATGGTTATCCACCAGTAATATGGCTGCCATAACACTGATGCCATTTGATTCCATCTTGTCAAAATATGCTTTCATAACTAGCCCGAAATCACCGCAGGCAGCAACGCAACGCCCCTCAGGACGGCTGGAAACCAACGCCAAAGTCTGGTTTTTGCATTTTTTGTTGAAGTGCGTGAGAAATTTTTCAGCTGAAGAGTAATCATCTTGATGGGGTTTGTAATCAACATTCTGATAAATATCATTAATATATTGTGCAGCAATGTGTCGGCATACTATACGGTTTTGGGGTCGCCCCGGAAAATAACATTGACCATTAAGTTTAATTCTTGGGAATTCTTTTTCTTTTCTATCTGATTTTAGGTTTAATTCTTGTTTATCAAGAGTGTCTGAGCGTTGAGGTAAAATTTCCATTAGGTATTTTTCAAATATTGGGGCAATGGTTTGAGTAAGTGTCGTGTTTTCGTTTTTATTAATTATCGTAATTTCTTTCTTATCAGCTTGTAAGACGGACGTGGAAAATTTAATGACAAAATCCTTGTTGCTAAAGATATGACGACCATTTTGTCTACAGTTCTCTGAGAAGCTTTTTAATAGAGGCGTCGCCAGCTCCTTGCCAGAAAATTTATCCTCGAGTTCTTTATAAAACAATTCACTCAGGGTTTGGTGTTCATTTGTCTGGGCTGTATTATTAATATTTGCAGAGAAAGAACTACGAGGAATACGAGTAATCATTTAAATATCTCATTGTTTATTGATGTCTTGAATTTTAACTATCAGAACAGTGAAAAAATTTAATATGATTACAACTAAAGAAATATCATAAATCGCTCAATCTCATAATGCAGCCGTAAAAGTTTCGGTGGAATGAGATCTTGCGATTTTGTTAATAATTAAGTGGTTTGATGTTTAAAAATAATGCTGAGTTAATAAAAGTGTGTGAAGTGTATGACATTAAGTTATTTTGGCGTCAATGCGATTAACAGACACCCTTATTCTATTGCCACTCAGGTATGATGGGCAGAATATTGCCTCTGCCCGCCAGAAAAAGTCAGCGCATTCCACCGTACGCCAGCGTCACTTCCTTCGCCGCTTTAATCACCATCGCGCCAAACTCGGTCACGCGGTCATCGGTAATACGTGAAATCGGTCCGGAAATAGAAATTGCGGCAAACGGTTCACGGTGCTCATCGAAAATACACGCTGCAAGGCAACGTAGCCCCAGTGCATGTTCCTCATCGTCAAATGAATAACCCCGTTTGCGCGTTTGGGCGAGATCTTCTTTTAAATGCACAGGAGACACCAGCGTTGCGTGGGTATAGGCATGTAACCCTTTGCGGTGCAGCAGCTTCGTCACCTGTTCTTCGCTCAGTTGGGCTAAAAAGGCTTTACCCGCACCGGAAGCGTGCATCGGCAATTTACCGCCGATAGGCGCGGACATTCGCATCAGATGCGTACACTGTACCTGGTCGATAATAATCGCTTCGTGATCGCTTTGATCAAGCACCGCCATATTGACCGTTTCGCCAGACTCTTCCATTAGATTGCGCAGGATAGGGTGAACAATCGCTAACAAATTACGGCTCTGGAGAAAGCTGCTGCCGACCATAAAGGCATGTGCGCCGATTGCCCAATGTCCCAGTTCGCCAACCTGACGCACGAAACCCTGCTGTTGCATCGTGGTTAGCAGGCGGTGGGTCGTGGAATTGGGTAACCCGGCTTGTTGCGCCAGTTCCGTGAGTGCCACACTGCCATTGGATTCGGCAATCCACTCCAGTAATTTCAGGCCACGCGTTAAAGACTGAACCTGTCCAGTCGCTGGTGCGGTGGCAACGGCGGGTTTTCTGCCGCGTTTCGCGGGAATGGGTGCGACCATGACAGTCTCCTTTTTCTGTATCGTGGAAATCATTTTCATTTTTATTGTTAGCTAATGCAATAGTTACTGAACTGATCCGATGAGTTAATGTTGAACAAATCTCATGTTGCGTGGTGGTCGCTTTTACCACAGATGCGTTTATGCCAGTATGGTTTGTTGAATTTTTATTAAATCTGGGTTGAGCGTGTCGGGAGCAAGTGTGAGCAGCAAAGTGGAACAACTGCGTGCGCAGTTAAATGAACGTATTCTGGTGCTGGACGGCGGTATGGGCACCATGATCCAGAGTTATCGACTGAACGAAGCCGATTTTCGTGGTGAACGCTTTGCCGACTGGCCATGCGACCTCAAAGGCAACAACGACCTGCTGGTACTCAGTAAACCGGAAGTGATCGCCGCTATCCACAACGCCTACTTTGAAGCGGGCGCGGATATCATCGAAACCAACACCTTCAACTCCACGACCATTGCGATGGCGGATTACCAGATGGAATCCCTGTCGGCGGAAATCAACTTTGCGGCGGCGAAACTGGCGCGAGCTTGTGCTGACGAGTGGACCGCGCGCACGCCAGAGAAACCGCGCTACGTTGCCGGTGTTCTCGGCCCGACCAACCGCACGGCGTCTATTTCTCCGGACGTCAACGATCCGGCATTTCGTAATATCACTTTTGACGGGCTGGTGGCGGCTTATCGAGAGTCCACCAAAGCGCTGGTGGAAGGTGGCGCGGATCTGATCCTGATTGAAACCGTTTTCGACACCCTTAACGCCAAAGCGGCGGTATTTGCGGTGAAAACGGAGTTTGAAGCGCTGGGCGTTGAGCTGCCGATTATGATCTCCGGCACCATCACCGACGCCTCCGGGCGCACGCTCTCCGGGCAGACCACCGAAGCATTTTACAACTCATTGCGCCACGCCGAAGCTCTGACCTTTGGCCTGAACTGTGCGCTGGGGCCCGATGAACTGCGCCAGTACGTGCAGGAGCTGTCACGGATTGCGGAATGCTACGTCACCGCGCACCCGAACGCCGGGCTACCCAACGCCTTTGGTGAGTACGATCTCGACGCCGACACGATGGCAAAACAGATACGTGAATGGGCGCAAGCGGGTTTTCTCAATATCGTCGGCGGCTGCTGTGGCACCACGCCACAACATATTGCAGCGATGAGTCGTGCAGTAGAAGGATTAGCGCCGCGCAAACTGCCGGAAATTCCCGTAGCCTGCCGTTTGTCCGGCCTGGAGCCGCTGAACATTGGCGAAGATAGCCTGTTTGTGAACGTGGGTGAACGCACCAACGTCACCGGTTCCGCTAAGTTCAAGCGCCTGATCAAAGAAGAGAAATACAGCGAGGCGCTGGATGTCGCGCGTCAACAGGTGGAAAACGGCGCGCAGATTATCGATATCAACATGGATGAAGGGATGCTCGATGCCGAAGCGGCGATGGTGCGTTTTCTCAATCTGATTGCCGGTGAACCGGATATCGCTCGCGTGCCGATTATGATCGACTCCTCAAAATGGGACGTCATTGAAAAAGGTCTGAAGTGTATCCAGGGCAAAGGCATTGTTAACTCTATCTCGATGAAAGAGGGCGTCGATGCCTTTATCCATCACGCGAAATTGTTGCGTCGCTACGGTGCGGCAGTGGTGGTAATGGCCTTTGACGAACAGGGACAGGCCGATACTCGCGCACGGAAAATCGAGATTTGCCGTCGGGCGTACAAAATCCTCACCGAAGAGGTTGGCTTCCCGCCAGAAGATATCATCTTCGACCCAAACATCTTCGCGGTCGCAACTGGCATTGAAGAGCACAACAACTACGCGCAGGACTTTATCGGCGCGTGTGAAGACATCAAACGCGAACTGCCGCACGCGCTGATTTCCGGCGGCGTATCTAACGTTTCTTTCTCGTTCCGTGGCAACGATCCGGTGCGCGAAGCCATTCACGCAGTGTTCCTCTACTACGCTATTCGCAATGGCATGGATATGGGGATCGTCAACGCCGGGCAACTGGCGATTTACGACGACCTACCCGCTGAACTGCGCGACGCGGTGGAAGATGTGATTCTTAATCGTCGCGACGATGGCACCGAGCGTTTACTGGAGCTTGCCGAGAAATATCGCGGCAGCAAAACCGACGACACCGCCAACGCCCAGCAGGCGGAGTGGCGCTCGTGGGAAGTGAATAAACGTCTGGAATACTCGCTGGTCAAAGGCATTACCGAGTTTATCGAGCAGGATACCGAAGAAGCCCGCCAGCAGGCTACGCGCCCGATTGAAGTGATTGAAGGCCCGTTGATGGACGGCATGAATGTGGTCGGCGACCTGTTTGGCGAAGGGAAAATGTTCCTGCCACAGGTGGTCAAATCGGCGCGCGTCATGAAACAGGCGGTGGCCTACCTCGAACCGTTTATTGAAGCCAGCAAAGAGCAGGGCAAAACCAACGGCAAGATGGTGATCGCCACCGTGAAGGGCGACGTCCACGACATCGGTAAAAATATCGTTGGTGTGGTGCTGCAATGTAACAACTACGAAATTGTCGATCTCGGCGTTATGGTGCCTGCGGAAAAAATTCTCCGTACCGCTAAAGAAGTGAATGCTGATCTGATTGGCCTTTCGGGGCTTATCACGCCGTCGCTGGACGAGATGGTTAACGTGGCGAAAGAGATGGAGCGTCAGGGCTTCACTATTCCGTTACTGATTGGCGGCGCGACGACCTCAAAAGCGCACACGGCGGTGAAAATCGAGCAGAACTACAGCGGCCCGACGGTGTATGTGCAGAATGCCTCGCGTACCGTTGGTGTGGTGGCGGCGCTGCTTTCCGATACCCAGCGTGATGATTTTGTCGCTCGTACCCGCAAGGAGTACGAAACCGTACGTATTCAGCACGGGCGCAAGAAACCGCGCACACCACCGGTCACGCTGGAAGCGGCGCGCGATAACGATTTCGCTTTTGACTGGCAGGCTTACACGCCGCCGGTGGCGCACCGTCTCGGCGTGCAGGAAGTCGAAGCCAGCATCGAAACGCTGCGTAATTACATCGACTGGACACCGTTCTTTATGACCTGGTCGCTGGCCGGGAAGTATCCGCGCATTCTGGAAGATGAAGTGGTGGGCGTTGAGGCGCAGCGGCTGTTTAAAGACGCCAACGACATGCTGGATAAATTAAGCGCCGAGAAAACGCTGAATCCGCGTGGCGTGGTGGGCCTGTTCCCGGCAAACCGTGTGGGCGATGACATTGAAATCTACCGTGACGAAACGCGTACCCATGTGATCAACGTCAGCCACCATCTGCGTCAACAGACCGAAAAAACAGGCTTCGCTAACTACTGTCTCGCTGACTTCGTTGCGCCGAAGCTTTCTGGTAAAGCAGATTACATCGGCGCATTTGCCGTGACTGGCGGGCTGGAAGAGGACGCACTGGCTGATGCCTTTGAAGCGCAGCACGATGATTACAACAAAATCATGGTGAAAGCGCTTGCCGACCGTTTAGCCGAAGCCTTTGCGGAGTATCTCCATGAGCGTGTGCGTAAAGTCTACTGGGGCTATGCGCCGAACGAGAACCTCAGCAACGAAGAGCTGATCCGCGAAAACTACCAGGGCATCCGTCCGGCACCGGGCTATCCGGCCTGCCCGGAACATACGGAAAAAGCCACCATCTGGGAGCTGCTGGAAGTGGAAAAACACACTGGCATGAAACTCACAGAATCTTTCGCCATGTGGCCCGGTGCATCGGTTTCGGGTTGGTACTTCAGCCACCCGGACAGCAAGTACTACGCTGTAGCACAAATTCAGCGCGATCAGGTTGAAGATTATGCCCGCCGTAAAGGTATGAGCGTTACCGAAGTTGAGCGCTGGCTGGCACCGAATCTGGGGTATGACGCGGACTGATTCACAAATCTGTCACTTTTCCTTACAACAAACAGGGCGCTCAATGAGTGCCCTGTCTCTTTATTAATATGAAACACTTATACTGGAAACAGGCTGGAATAATCTTAGCCGGAAAAACGAATGTCAAAAGGCACAGTAAAGATGCCAGTCAGCGTGTTTCCGGTCCTTTGGTCATTCAATTGCTTCAGGAACATATAACGATAAGGAGAACCTGAACTCGTGTTAACGCTGCTTCACCTGCTTTCTGCCGTCGCCCTGCTGGTCTGGGGGACTCATATTGTTCGAACCGGCGTAATGCGCGTCTTCGGCGCGCGTTTGCGTACTGTCCTTAGCCGGAGCGTCGAAAAAAAGCCGCTCGCCTTTTGCGCGGGGATCGGCGTTACCGCACTGGTACAGAGCAGTAATGCCACCACCATGCTGGTGACCTCGTTTGTCGCTCAGGATCTGGTAGCCCTCGCACCGGCTCTGGTCATTGTGCTGGGTGCAGATGTCGGGACGGCGCTAATGGCGCGTATTCTCACCTTCGACTTATCCTGGCTGTCACCGTTACTTATTTTTATCGGCGTGATTTTTTTCCTCGGACGCAAACAGTCACGCGCCGGGCAACTGGGCCGCGTCGGTATTGGTCTTGGGCTGATTTTGCTAGCGCTGGAGTTGATTGTGCAGGCCGTAACGCCGATCACCCAGGCAAACGGCGTTCAGGTGATCTTTGCCTCGCTGACCGGCGATATTCTGCTGGATGCGCTGATTGGCGCGATGTTCGCCATTATCAGCTACTCCAGCCTTGCTGCTGTACTGCTGACCGCGACTCTGACCGCCGCAGGCATTATCTCCTTCCCCGTGGCGCTCTGTCTGGTGATTGGTGCTAACCTCGGTTCCGGTCTGCTGGCAATGCTCAACAACAGTGCCGCCAATGCCGCAGCCCGCCGTGTCGCGCTGGGTAGTCTGCTGTTTAAGCTGGTGGGTAGCCTGATTATCCTGCCGTTTGTCCATTTGCTGGCAGAGACAATGGGGAAGTTGTCATTGCCAAAAGCGGAACTGGTGATCTATTTCCACGTCTTCTACAACCTTGTACGTTGCCTGGTCATGCTGCCATTTGTTGACCCGATGGCACGGTTTTGCAAAACGATTATTCGCGATGAACCGGAACTGGATACCCAGCTACGGCCTAAACATCTGGATGTCAGCGCGCTGGATACGCCCACGCTTGCTCTGGCGAACGCCGCGCGCGAAACCCTGCGCATTGGCGACGCCATGGAACAGATGATGGAAGGGTTGAATAAAGTGATGCACGGTGAGCCACGGCAGGAGAAAGAGCTGCGTAAGCTGGCAGATGATATCAACGTTCTCTACACCGCCATTAAGCTGTATCTGGCGCGGATGCCAAAAGAAGAGCTGGCGGAGGAAGAGTCGCGCCGCTGGGCAGAGATCATCGAAATGTCGCTCAACCTTGAACAGGCCTCCGATATCGTCGAGCGCATGGGCAGCGAAATTGCTGACAAATCACTGGCAGCACGGCGGGCATTTTCGCTTGATGGGTTGAAGGAACTGGATGCGCTCTATGAGCAATTGCTCAGTAATTTAAAGCTGGCAATGTCGGTGTTCTTCTCTGGCGATGTCACCAGCGCTCGTCGTTTGCGTCGCAGCAAACATCGTTTTCGCATTCTTAATCGCCGCTATTCCCACGCCCACGTCGATCGCCTGCATCAGCAAAACGTGCAGAGCATTGAAACCAGTTCGCTACATTTAGGCTTACTGGGAGATATGCAGCGCCTGAACTCGCTGTTTTGTTCGGTGGCTTACAGTGTGCTGGAACAGCCGGATGAAGATGAAGGACGGGACGAGTATTAATATTGTGAATCCTGTAGGCCTGATAAGACGCGTCAAGCGTCGCATCAGGCACTATGAACAAGATGCCGGATCATGCATCCGGCAATTCACTTAAAAACGGTGACCAGCTTCCAGCGGAACCGCTTCTTCACCAGCCTTAAACACATAAGTGGTGTTCGGGCCACCCAGCGTAGCGTGACCTTTACTCACTGTGATCCAGTTACCTTCCGGTAGACCAATAATCGTCAGTTCTGGCGCGACGACCAGCAGTTCGCGAATACGCTGCTCACGGGTTTCACCTTTATGGCCTTCCGGCAGCGCGTTGGTGAAGTGCGGGTTGATTTGCAGCGGGAACAGATTTAGCGCATCGAAACCTTGCGGATCGACAATCGGCATATCGTTGGTGGTACGAATAGTTGGGCAAGCAAGGTTAGCGCCTGCGCTCCAGCCAATATACAGAGCGCCACGTTTAACCACGTCAGTAATTGGTGCCAGCAGCCCGCGCTCGCGGCACTGTTTCAGCAACTGGAAAGTATTCCCGCCGCCGACAATCACGATCTCAGCATTTTCAATCGCGGCAACGGGATCGACAACGCTATGAATACCGGTGACAGAAACACCCAGCGGAGCGAGAACCGCAGCCGTTTTCGCTGTGTAATCATCCCAGGTCTGCGTTACGCCAGCGAAAGGGATAAACACCGCTGAGCGGCGACCCTGCAACTGTTCAGCAATTAGCGGCAGTGCATGTTCCAGCCAGGCTTTACCCGGCAGCGTCGAGTTACTCAATAAAAGCAGTTCCATTACTTCTCCGGTTAGTAAGAAATCACGGGAGGCATGCTACCACTGCGAATTTAACCACTTACTGACATGGCTCACGATGTCGCACATTGCTTCTGGAAAGTGATTTGAGCAGGTAACGAATTCAAGCCAATGGAAATAACAAATAGTTCGCTCATGACTATTTTTTATCAACCCAAAGGTACGGTATATTCCGTTTTTTACAGGAGAATTTATGCTGCCCGACTCATCAGTCCGTTTAAATAAATACATCAGCGAAAGCGGAATTTGCTCACGCCGCGAAGCGGATCGCTATATCGAGCAAGGCAATGTGTTCCTTAATGGCAAGCGAGCCACCATTGGCGATCAGGTGAAACCCGGCGACGTTGTGAAAGTAAACGGTCAGTTGATTGAACCTCGGGAAGCCGAAGATTTGGTACTTATCGCCCTGAACAAGCCCGTTGGTATTGTAAGCACCACCGAAGATGGCGAGCGCGATAACATTGTCGATTTCGTTAACCACAGCAAACGCGTGTTCCCGATTGGCCGCCTGGATAAAGACTCCCAGGGGCTGATTTTCCTCACCAATCACGGCGATCTGGTGAATAAGATCCTGCGTGCTGGCAATGATCATGAGAAAGAGTATCTGGTGACGGTCGATAAACCGATTACCGAGGAGTTTATTCGCGGCATGAGTGCGGGGGTGCCAATCCTCGGGACAGTGACCAAAAAGTGCAAAGTTAAAAAAGAAGCGCCGTTTGTCTTCCGCATTACCCTGGTGCAGGGGCTGAACCGTCAGATCCGGCGCATGTGCGAGCATTTCGGCTATGAAGTGAAAAAGCTGGAACGCACGCGCATCATGAACGTTAGCTTAAGCGGCATTCCGCTGGGGGAATGGCGCGATTTAACCGACGATGAGTTAATCGACCTCTTTAAGCTCATTGAAAATTCCTCTTCCGAGGTAAAACCTAAAGCGAAGGCCAAACCGAAAACAGCGGGCATCAAACGTCCAGTCGTTAAGATGGAAAAAACGGCGGAAAAAGGCGGTCGCCCGGCGTCCAACGGTAAGCGTTTTACCTCGCCGGGGCGTAAAAAGAAGGGGCGCTGATTAACGCCTCAGACTGATGAAAACGGCCCAAAAGTGCCCGGACAGTCCCCTCGCCCCTTCGGGAAAAGGGTTAGGGTGAGGGGAAAATTGTGTTCACACTGACGAGTGAAAATCTCAGGCGTTGATTGTGGATTAGCGCCTGCCGCGCGTCGACGTATTTGCTGACCAGCTAAATGACGCTTCAGGATCCGGTTTATAAGCCTGCTTTTTCTTCAACTGGCGGGCTTTTTTCGCTTCAGCCTCACGCTCAACCATTAATTTATCGATGTAATCTTTCTTAATGCTGTTGGTTTCGGAGTTGGTCAATACGCGACCATGCGCAATCCGCGCCCGATCCAGCAGTGTTTTAAGTTCACGCTGCTCGCGTTCAGTCATCTCTTTTTGGGTAATACGGGGGAGTGCCATGATGGTGCCCTCAGTGAGCCAGAGAGTTCAGTGTACGGGAATTCGTTTGCGAGCAGAACTGATAATATTCATTTTGCCTTCTCTTAACTATTTATCTCTTTCGATAATTAATTAGAGATGCAGATAAAAAAATTAAAGGCAATTATTCTCCGATAAAGACGCTGGTTAACAGAGTACAGGCTCGTTTATTGATGAGCATAGTGACAAGAAAATCAATACGGCCCGAAATATAGCTTCCAGGCCATACAGTATTTACTCAAACAAATTACTATGCAGTTTTTGCACCACCTGCTCGGCATCTTCGCCGGGCACCAGGAAGCACAGGTTATGGCTGGATGCGCCATAACAAATCATGCGAATGTTGAACGGTTCCAGTACGCCGAATACCTCTTTGCCAACGCCGCAGGCTTTTGACAGGTCATTGCCAATCAACGCGACCAGCGCCAGACCTTCTTCCACCTCCACCCGACACAGTGCGGAAAGCTCCATCAGCAGAGATTGCGTCAGCAACGTATCGCCAGTGGAGGTTGAACCGGTGGTATCAAGGGTTAATGCCACGCTCACTTCTGACGTGGTGATTAAGTCTACCGAAATATTATGCCGCGCGAGGATGCCGAAAACTTCCGCGAGGAAACCGCGAGAATGCAGCATATTCAGGCTGTGCAAAGTGAGCAGAGTCTGATTGCGACGAAGCGCCAGAGCGCGGAACAGCGGCGGATTTTCAGTTTTATTGCACACCAGCGTACCACCTGCGCGTGGGTCTTTGCTGGAGCCGACAAAGACCGGGATATCGCTGCGTACTGCGGGTAGCAACGTTGCCGGATGCAGTACTTTTGCACCAAAAGTTGCCATCTCTGCCGCTTCGGCAAACGCGATTTCATCAATGCGTTTTGCTGCGGAAACTACGCGTGGATCGGTGGTGTAGATGCCCGGGACGTCGGTCCAGATATCAACACGAGATGCGTGTAAAGCCTCCGCCAGCAAGGCTGCCGTATAATCGCTGCCTCCACGGCCAAGCGTCGTTGTACGACCTTTATTTTCGCTACCGATAAATCCCTGGGTGATCACTAAGCCTTCATTGAGACGTGGGAGCAGCTGCAGCGCGGCCAGTTCCGCCAGCGCGGCTATATCTGGCTCTGCACGACCAAATCGGTCGTTGGTACGCATCACTTTACGTACATCAAACCACTGTGCCTGAACATCGCGTTCGCGCAGGATCTCAACAAACAGCAGGGTCGACATCAGCTCGCCGTGGCTGACCAGCTCATCTGTCAGCGCCGGAGACGTTGCCAGCGCCGCCGCTTCTGCCAGAACAGTAATGTTCTCCAGCAGACGTTCAATCTCTTCACGGATAACGTTCGGGTAACGCAGACGTTCCAGAATGGCAAACTGGATGTTGCGGATAGCGTCGAGTTTTTCGAATCGCTCGCCAGGTTCCAGTCCTTCAGCTAAAGCGACCAGCAGATTAGTGATACCAGCAGAAGCCGAGAGGACAACTAAACGCACGTTGGCATCAGAAAGCACAATATCAGCGCTGCGGTTCATGGCGTCAAAATCAGCTACGCTGGTACCGCCAAATTTGGAGACAACAATTTCAGACATAACTACCTCGTGTCAGGGGATCCATTTTCAGCCTTGGCACAAGGGAAGAGCGGAAGACGGGTGGGCGCAGAGCGATACTTCGCTACTATTTTCACCCAGAAGTGCTCCACCACTTGCGAAACGCCCGACTGCGAACGCTTCTGGTGACAACCCAGGGGATTCAGCCCCTGTAGCCGATGATGAACGTGGCCAGCCGTTCAATCACCTCGGCGATGCACCCCCTCAGGTGTTATCACAGGACTGGCTCCTCCAACACCGTTACTTGGGCAACGCGCCTCTTCTGGCCTGCGCTAGCGCAGGTAGTACATTTATAAATAAAGGGTGAGCGGGGCGGTTGTCAACGATGGGGTCATGCGGATTTTTCATCCACTCCTGGCGGTCAGTAGTTCAGCTAATAAATGCTTCACTGCGCTAAGGGTTTACACTCAACATTACGCTAACGGCACTAAAACCATCACATTTTTCTGTGACTGGCGCTACAATCTTCCAAAGTCACAATTCTCAAAATCAGAAGAGTATTGCTAATGAAAAACATCAATCCAACGCAGACCGCTGCCTGGCAGGCACTACAGAAACACTTCGATGAAATGAAAGACGTTACGATCGCCGATCTTTTTGCTAAAGACGGCGATCGTTTTTCTAAGTTCTCCGCAACCTTCGACGATCAGATGCTGGTGGATTACTCCAAAAACCGCATCACTGAAGAGACGCTGGCGAAATTACAGGATCTGGCGAAAGAGTGCGATCTGGCGGGCGCGATTAAGTCGATGTTCTCTGGCGAGAAGATCAACCGCACTGAAAACCGCGCCGTGCTGCACGTAGCGCTGCGTAACCGTAGCAATACCCCGATTTTGGTTGATGGCAAAGACGTAATGCCGGAAGTCAACGCGGTGCTGGAGAAGATGAAAACCTTCTCAGAAGCGATTATTTCCGGTGAGTGGAAAGGTTATACCGGCAAAGCAATCACTGACGTAGTGAACATCGGGATCGGCGGTTCTGACCTCGGCCCATACATGGTGACCGAAGCTCTGCGTCCGTACAAAAACCACCTGAACATGCACTTTGTTTCTAACGTCGATGGGACTCACATCGCGGAAGTGCTGAAAAAAGTAAACCCGGAAACCACGCTGTTCTTGGTAGCATCTAAAACCTTCACCACTCAGGAAACTATGACCAACGCCCATAGCGCGCGTGACTGGTTCCTGAAAGCGGCAGGTGATGAAAAACACGTTGCAAAACACTTTGCGGCGCTTTCCACCAATGCCAAAGCCGTTGGCGAGTTTGGTATTGATACTGCCAACATGTTCGAGTTCTGGGACTGGGTTGGCGGCCGTTACTCTTTGTGGTCAGCGATTGGCCTGTCGATTGTTCTCTCCATCGGCTTTGATAACTTCGTTGAACTGCTTTCCGGCGCACACGCGATGGACAAGCATTTCTCCACCACGCCTGCCGAGAAAAACCTGCCTGTACTGCTGGCGCTGATTGGCATCTGGTACAACAATTTCTTTGGTGCGGAAACTGAAGCGATTCTGCCGTATGACCAGTATATGCACCGTTTCGCGGCGTACTTCCAGCAGGGCAATATGGAGTCCAACGGTAAGTATGTTGACCGTAACGGTAACGTTGTGGATTACCAGACTGGCCCGATTATCTGGGGTGAACCAGGCACTAACGGTCAGCACGCGTTCTACCAGCTGATCCACCAGGGAACCAAAATGGTACCGTGCGATTTCATCGCTCCGGCTATCACCCATAACCCGCTCTCTGATCATCACCAGAAACTGCTGTCTAACTTCTTCGCCCAGACCGAAGCGCTGGCGTTTGGTAAATCCCGCGAAGTGGTTGAGCAGGAATATCGTGATCAGGGTAAAGATCCGGCAACGCTTGACTACGTGGTGCCGTTCAAAGTATTCGAAGGTAACCGCCCGACCAACTCCATCCTGCTGCGTGAAATCACTCCGTTCAGCCTGGGTGCGTTGATTGCGCTGTATGAGCACAAAATCTTTACTCAGGGCGTGATCCTGAACATCTTCACCTTCGACCAGTGGGGCGTGGAACTGGGTAAACAGCTGGCGAACCGTATTCTGCCAGAGCTGAAAGATGATAAAGAAATCAGCAGCCACGATAGCTCGACCAATGGTCTGATTAACCGCTATAAAGCGTGGCGCGGTTAATCATCGTCGATATGTAGGCCGGATAAGGCGTTCACGCCGCATCCGGCAACCGATGCCTGATGCGACGCGGTCGCGTCTTATCAGGCCTACAGGTCGATGCCGATATGTACATCGTATTCGGCAATTAATACATAGCACGATTGATTAAATAACCTTAATAACAATGCCGACGTTATGTCGGCATTTTTTTATCAGATAAATCCCCTTGTCTGTAATTTAACGGAAATCATACCGTGAGGTTAATCCTAAAATAGATTTTTAATCGTTGTTTATTTCGGAAAATACGCAGATTAATTGCTTTTGTTTTTATTTTAAGTTTATGATTTTTATTGTTATTTAAATATAAGTTGAAACTTATATTTGATATTCATTCCAATTATCCTAAAACGCCATCGCTAATTCCCCGCGCCGTAATTCGCATGCTTTAGTTGTGTATACTCGATCCCGCCCGAAATGTTTTTGGGTAAATCTCCATTCATTCAATGAAGGGAAATTGTTATGAAAAAAGTTCTGTATGGCATTTTTGCCATATCTGCGCTTGCGGCGACTTCTGCGTGGGCTGCACCTGTACAGGTGGGCGAAGCGGCAGGGTCGGCAGCAACGTCGGTTTCGGCGGGGAGTTCCTCCGCGACCAGCGTCAGCACCGTAAGCTCGGCGGTGGGTGTCGCGCTTGCGGCAACCGGTGGCGGTGATGGTTCTAATACCGGGACCACCACAACCACGACCACCAGTACCCAGTAATAAAGTATGTATCCCCAAAATAATTCGAGTCATTGCATCTGTGGCTAGAAGTATGAAGGGATTAACCATAACCACACTCCGGTGTGGTTATTCTGCCCCTCTGGAGAAGAGTCGTGAAGCGACCTGCACTCATTCTTATCTGCCTGTTATTACAGGCCTGTTCAGCCACGACTAAAGAGCTGGGCAATTCACTGTGGGACAGTCTGTTCGGCACGCCAGGCGTACAGCTGACGGATGATGATATTCAAAATATGCCCTACGCCAGCCAGTACATGCAGCTTAATGGCGGGCCGCAGTTATTTGTGGTGCTGGCCTTCGCTGAAGACGGACAACAAAAATGGGTCACTCAGGATCAGGCTACTCTCGTTACCCAACATGGCCGTCTGGTGAAGACTCTGCTCGGCGGCGACAACCTGATTGAAGTGAATAACCTTGCTGCCGACCCGCTGATTAAACCCGCACAAATCGTTGATGGCGCAAGCTGGACGCGCACGATGGGCTGGACCGAGTACCAGCAGGTACGCTACGCCACCGCACGCTCAGTCTTCAAATGGGATGGCACCGATACCGTCAAAGTCGGCAGCGATGAAACCCCGGTTCGCGTGCTGGACGAAGAAGTCTCCACCGACCAGGCGCGCTGGCATAACCGCTATTGGATCGACAGCGAAGGGCAAATTCGCCAGTCGGAACAGTATCTCGGCGCGGATTATTTTCCGGTGAAAACCACTCTCATCAAGGCGGCAAAACAATGATTAAACAAACTATTGTCGCGTTGCTTTTGAGTGTGGGAGCGTCATCGGTCTTCGCGGCAGGAACCGTCAAGGTGTTCAGCAATGGCAGCAGTGAGGCCAAAACGCTAACGGGCGCAGAGCATTTAATCGATCTGGTAGGCCAACCGCGGCTGGCAAACAGCTGGTGGCCCGGTGCGGTGATTAGCGAAGAGCTGGCAACGGCGGCAGCATTGCGTCAGCAGCAGGCGTTGCTGACACGGCTGGCAGAACAGGGCGCAGATTCCAGCGCCGACGATGCCGCTGCGATTAACGCCTTACGCCAGCAAATTCAGGCGTTGAAAGTGACGGGCAGGCAAAAAATCAATCTTGATCCCGATATCGTCCGCGTTGCCGAACGCGGTAACCCGCCGTTGCAGGGCAACTACACGCTGTGGGTCGGACCACCGCCGTCCACGGTCACGTTGTTCGGGCTTATCAGCCGTCCTGGCAAGCAGCCATTCACTCCAGGTCGCGACGTGGCGAGCTATCTCTCTGACCAGAGCCTGCTCAGCGGTGCGGATCGCAGCTACGCGTGGGTGGTTTACCCGGACGGACGCACGCAAAAAGCGCCGGTGGCTTACTGGAACAAGCGTCACGTAGAGCCGATGCCCGGCAGCATTATTTATGTTGGCCTCGCGGACTCCGTCTGGAGTGAGACGCCTGATGCCCTTAACGCCGACATTCTTCAGACTCTGACGCAGCGGATACCTCAATAATGAAAAAAAGACATCTGCTTAGCTTACTGGCGCTGGGCATTAGCACAGCTTGCTACGGCGAAACATATCCTGCGCCCATTGGTCCGTCGCAGTCGGATTTCGGTGGCGTAGGATTATTACAAACGCCCACCGCGCGTATGGCACGGGAAGGGGAGTTGAGTCTGAACTATCGCGATAACGATCAGTACCGTTATTACTCAGCTTCAGTGCAACTCTTCCCGTGGCTGGAAACAACGCTGCGCTACACCGACGTGCGCACCCGGCAGTACAGCAGCGTCGAAGCGTTCTCTGGCGATCAAACGTATAAAGATAAAGCCTTCGATCTCAAACTGCGTTTGTGGGAAGAGAGTTACTGGCTGCCGCAAGTGGCGGTTGGTGCGCGGGATATCGGCGGTACGGGGCTGTTTGATGCGGAATATCTTGTTGCCAGCAAAGCCTGGGGGCCGTTCGATTTTACGCTCGGCCTGGGCTGGGGGTATTTGGGCACCAGCGGTAATGTGAAAAATCCGCTCTGTTCAGCCAGTGATAAATATTGCTATCGCGATAACAGCTACAAACAGGCGGGATCTATCGACGGTAGCCAGATGTTCCACGGTCCTGCCTCACTGTTTGGCGGCGTGGAATACCAGACGCCCTGGCAACCGCTGCGCCTGAAACTGGAGTATGAAGGCAATAATTATCAGCAGGATTTTGCCGGGAAGCTGGAGCAAAAAAGTAAGTTTAACGTCGGTGCGATTTATCGCGTTACCGATTGGGCCGACGTTAACCTTAGCTATGAACGTGGCAACACCTTTATGTTTGGCGTTACGTTGCGCACCAACTTTAACGATCTGCGCCCGTCTTACAACGATAACGCCCGCCCGCAATATCAACCGCAGCCGCAGGATGCCATTTTGCAGCATTCGGTGGTGGCGAATCAGTTAACGCTGTTGAAATACAATGCCGGACTTGCCGATCCACAGATCCAGGCGAAAGGCGATACGCTGTATGTTACCGGCGAGCAGGTGAAATATCGTGATTCGCGCGAAGGGATCATCCGTGCGAATCGGATCGTGATGAACGATCTGCCGGATGGGATCAAAACGATCCGCATTACGGAAAATCGCCTTAACATGCCGCAGGTGACGACGGAAACCGATGTCGCCAGCCTGAAAAATCATCTCGCCGGAGAGCCGTTGGGCCACGAAACGACGCTGGCGCAAAAACGCGTCGAGCCAGTGGTTCCGCAGTCCACCGAGCAGGGCTGGTATATCGACAAATCACGCTTTGATTTCCATATCGATCCGGTGCTGAACCAGTCGGTCGGTGGCCCGGAAAACTTTTACATGTATCAGCTGGGCGTGATGGGAACGGCAGATTTGTGGCTGACGGACCATCTGCTGACCACCGGCAGCCTGTTTGCAAATCTTGCCAACAACTACGACAAGTTTAACTACACTAATCCTCCGCAGGACTCGCACTTACCGCGCGTGCGTACCCATGTGCGCGAGTATGTGCAGAACGATGTCTATGTGAATAACCTGCAAGCCAACTACTTCCAGCATCTGGGCAACGGCTTCTACGGTCAGGTCTACGGTGGTTATCTCGAAACCATGTTTGGCGGTGCGGGGGCAGAAGTGTTGTATCGCCCGCTGGACAGCAACTGGGCGTTTGGTCTGGATGCCAACTACGTTAAACAGCGCGACTGGCGTAGTGCAAAAGATATGATGAAATTCACCGACTACAGCGTGAAAACCGGACATCTGACCGCCTACTGGACGCCATCTTTCGCTCAGGATGTGTTAGTTAAAGCCAGCGTCGGGCAGTATCTGGCAGGGGATAAAGGCGGCACGCTGGAGATCGCCAAACGCTTTGATAGCGGCGTGGTGGTGGGTGGCTATGCCACGATCACTAATGTTTCGAAAGAGGAGTACGGCGAAGGGGACTTCACCAAAGGCGTGTATGTCTCGGTACCGTTGGATCTCTTCTCGTCTGGCCCGACACGCAGCCGTGCGGCGATTGGCTGGACGCCGCTGACGCGTGACGGTGGTCAGCAACTTGGGCGTAAGTTCCAGTTGTATGACATGACCAGCGACCGTAGCGTCAATTTCCGCTAAGTCATGGGAAAGGTGCCAGTTTTCGCACTCACTGGCACCTTCATTCTTAATGGCCTGTCGAGCCATCAGGAACGCAGTTCACTCCCGGTTTGCGATCTGGTGTGTAAAGGCGAAAACATTCTGTCTTCCTGTCCGTCGATATCGGTTGCAGGTCTGGTTGCCTGAGCGACTGGGCCATCATTGGGCTGGAGACATTGCTTTGCGGTAGGTCGGCTTTATCAGCAGTACCGAGCGGACCAGCATAAGCAGGAAGAACAGAGACTGATAACATCAAAGCAGCAAAATAAGGCTTCATTTTTACCACCTTTATCAGGTTACGTTTCATTTGTTCCAGAGGAACATTGTCGATTTTTCGCGCATTGCTGGTGGCTGGGAATCACCTGAATGGGTGATTTTTGAATTACCGGCTTTGGTGCGGTTTGTCTTGCCGGATGCGCCGCCAGGCGCGGCTTATCCGGCCTACGGGTAGGTATATCCGGCTTTGGTGGAGGCGCGCTCCAAATCCAGGTTGAACAAAACATACACAAAAAATATAGATCTCCGTCACATTTTTGCGTTATACAGGAAGCTCGCCACTGTGAAGGAGGTACTGCTATGACGTCACTCTCTCGTCCGCGCGTGGAGTTTATCTCCACCATTTTGCAGACCGTACTCAATCTTGGCCTGCTGTGCCTCGGCCTGATTTTGGTTGTCTTCCTCGGCAAAGAAACGGTGCATCTGGCTGATGTGCTGTTCGCGCCAGAACAAACCAGCAAATATGAGCTGGTAGAAGGACTGGTGGTTTACTTTCTCTATTTCGAATTTATCGCGCTGATTGTGAAGTACTTTCAGTCCGGTTTTCACTTCCCGCTACGTTACTTTGTCTATATTGGGATCACCGCCATTGTGCGCTTGATCATCGTCGATCATAAATCGCCACTGGATGTGTTGATCTACTCGGCTGCGATCCTGTTACTGGTGATCACCCTGTGGCTGTGTAATTCGAAACGGCTGAAGCGGGAGTAAAAAGTCAGCACGCCGAAATGGCGCGGCGTGCTGGACAGGAAGATTACAGCGTAGCAGTTTGTTGTGTTTTCTTCGTTTCCGGTTCCCAGAGCGCTTCCAGCTCCTCAAGGGTTTTACCTTTGGTTTCCGGGACAAATTTCCACATAAACAGTGCTGCCAGAACGCCCATACAACCGTAAATCCAGTAGGAGAAACCGTTGTGGAAATGGGCCACCAGCCAGGAGTTTTTGTCCATCATCGGGAAGGTCCAGGAGACGAAGTAGTTCGCCAGCCACTGGGCCGCCACCGCGATTGCCAGCGCTTTACCACGAATAGCATTCGGGAAGATTTCCGACAGCAGTACCCAGCATACCGGACCCCAGGACATGGCAAAGGCGGCAACATAGAACAGCATCGACAGTAGCGCCACAATACCCGGTGCCTGAGTGTAAAACGCGGTACCGAGGCTAAACATACCGATTGCCATTCCGAGTGCGCCGATAATTTGCAGTGGCTTACGACCAAATTTATCCACCGTCATAATTGCCAGAACGGTGAAGGTGAGGTTGATAACTCCGACAATAATGGTCTGCAACAGCGCGATATCCGTGCTGGCCCCCAGCGTTTTGAACACTTCCGGCGCGTAGTACAGCACCACATTGATGCCGACAAATTGCTGGAAGATGGAGAGCATTACGCCGATTACAATCACGCCCACGCCAAACATCAGCAGACGACCACCGGTTTTGCGGCCATGATCCAGGGAGTGTTTAATTTCCTGTACTGCCTGAGTTGCAAGCGTGTTGCCCATAATTTTGCGCAGGATACCTTCCGCCTGTTCTTGCTTGCCGCGCGACATCAGCCAGCGAGGACTTTCTGGCACGGTATACAGCAGCATTAAGAACAGCAGTGCAGGGATACATTCCGAGGCAAACATATAACGCCAGCCGTCAGTATTCAGCCAGCTGGCATCACCGGAACGGGCAATAAAATAGTTTACGCAGTAAACTAAAAGTTGCCCGAAAATAATCGCAAACTGGTTAAAAGAGACCAGTTTCCCGCGAATATGAGCTGGAGCCAGTTCCGCAATATACATTGGCGAGAGCATTGAGGCTAAACCAACGCCAATACCGCCAATAATGCGATAAATAACAAATTCCGGGACATAACCTGCCAGATAAACAGGCACAGTGTTGTCCGGGTTTATAGAGGTAAAACCAAGTTCTGGCCAGGCAGAACCTACACCAGAAATAAAAAACAGGACAGCAGCAATCTTAAGTGAATCACGACGACCGAAGCGGTTACTGCAATAACCACCGAGGGCACCGCCGATGATGCAACCAATCAGAGCGCTGGCCACGCAAAACCCTAACAGGGAGTTGGCAGCGGATTCACTTAAGTTTTGTGGAGCAACAAAGACGGTATTGAGTGACTCAACAGTACCGGAAATAACGGCGGTGTCGTAGCCAAATAATAAACCACCTAATGTAGCGACTAAGGTAATCGAAAATATATAACTGGAATTATACTGGGTATTCATTCAGACCTGCCTTAGACCATTCTGATCTTTTATCAGTGCATTGATGTTGGAATTGTCAGGCAGTTAAGGCAATTATCATTTTTTACAATGCGTTTACGTAATGTCTTTTCTGTGATCTTAATTGTGATAATTATCCAAAATTGATAAAAACAATACTATTGCCGTGACTCAGAGCACGAAAGAGAATTATCGTAAGTGGGAAAACAAATAACGTAAAAATAATAAGCTCTATGATGGAAATATTAACCGGCGAACGATTCAGATTGCAGACGAAAGAAAAAAAGGCGCTCCGTGGAGCGCCGAATAACAGTCACAAGTTGGGATAACGTAAGTTGAGGGTGCAGCGGCATAACATTGGCAGAACAACATCTTTAACCTTTCACACCACCTGCCGTCAGGCCGTTGACCAGCCAGCGTTGAGCCAGCAAGAAGACGATGGTGATCGGTAATGCAGACATCACGGCAGCGGCGGCAAAGTCACCCCACAGGTAGTTTTGCGGGTTGAGGTATTGCTGCATCCCCACGGCCAGGGTGTAGCTGTTTACGTCACGCAGTAACAGCGACGCGACCGGAACTTCAGTAATGGCAGCGATAAACGACAGGATGAATACCACCGCCAGAATCGGTACTGACAGCGGCAACAGGACAAGGCGGAAGGCCTGCCACGGTGTCGCACCATCCAGCGCAGCAGCTTCTTCCAGCGAACTGTCGATGGTTTCGAAATAGCCTTTGATGGTCCAGACATGCAGCGCAATCCCACCCAGATACGCGAAAATTACGCCGCCGTGAGTATTCAGGCCAATGAATGGAATGTACTCACCCAGACGATCAAACAACGCATACAACGCGACCAGTGAAAGTACTGCCGGGAACATCTGGAAAATCAGCATTCCTTTCAGCAGCGTCGCTTTGCCTGGAAAGCGCATACGGGCGAAAGCGTAGGCGCAGGTGGTGGAGAGCGCCACAATGCCAATCGCGGAAATCCCGGCGACCTTTACCGAGTTCCACAGCCACAGCAGTACCGGGAATGGCGGTGGCGTAATGCGACCATCAGCCTGTTCAACGCTAAAACCTAACGCCAGTTTCCAGTGATCCCAGGAGATTTGCTCCGGGATCAGGCTGCCGGTCGCAAAGTTTCCCTGACGCAGCGAGATAGCGACGACCATCAGCAGCGGGAACATAATCGCTGCGATAAAAAGTAGCAGTAGCAGGTGAGTAATAAATAAACGAGCTTTTTGCGATTTCGGTTGGACCATTGCCATTTTTGTTATCTCCCTTAATCAAACTTCATTCGCGTGGCTTTCAGGTTCACTATCGCCAGCGCACCCACCAGCAGGAAGATCAGCGTGGCAATTGCTGCCGCCAGACCGAAGTCCTGACCCCCGCCGCCTTCAAAAGCGATGCGGTAGGTGTAGTTAACAAGCAGGTCGGTATAACCGGCTGGCGTGGTCGTGCCAAGACGATCCGGGCCGCCGTTGGTTAACAGTTGAATCAGCACGAAGTTGTTAAAGTTAAAGGCGAAGCTGGCGATCATCAGCGGCGTCAGCGGTTTAATCAGCAGCGGCAGCGTAATCTTAAAGAAGTTCTGGAACGGACCTGCGCCATCCATTGCTGAGGCTTCATACAAATCGTCCGGAATCGCTTTCAGCAAGCCCATGCAGAGGATCATCATGTACGGATAACCCAGCCAGGTATTGACGATAATTAGCATCGTGCGGGCGGTGGTCGGATCGCTGAACCAGGCGGGCTTCACGCCAAACAGCGCGCTCAACATCATGTTGATTTCACCGAAGCTCTGGTTAAACAACCCTTTGAAAATCAAGATTGAAATGAACGATGGCACCGCGTAGGGCAGAATCAGCAGGACGCGATAGACCGCTTTGCCGCGCAACGCTTCCCACTGCACCAGACACGCCAGAACCATGCCGACCGCCACCGTTAAAAAGACAGTGATCAGCGAGAACACCACGGTCCAGACGAAAATGGCGAGGAACGGTTTCTGAATGCCTTCGTCGGTAAAGACGCGGGTAAAGTTTTTCCAGCCGGTGGTCACGGTGTAACCGGGGCTTAGCTTTTCATCACCCCAGTTGCCGTCGGCGGTAATGGACTGGTAAAAGCCAATTTGGTTATTCGGACGATATTTCACGCCGCTCTGATTATTCGTCAACGTGCCGTCACCGTCGAGTGTGTAGAGCGGCTGCGTGCCAGAAAACTGGCGCAGGGAGCTCATCATCACTTTGTTGCCATCCGGCAGAATGGCGGTAATGTCACTCAGCGCCTGACGATTCTGGGTAATCACGCGCAGATTCGCGCGTTCGCCTTCGGGCTGGGCGGTCGTTTCTTTCAGTTGCAGTTTTTGCTCGCCGCCAAATTTAAAAGCGTCGGAGAGGTAATTTTTGCCGGTTTCGCCGTCGCTGAGCGCCAGTTGCCACTCATCGCCCGCCGGGTAAAGACCAAAGTTATAGGTTTTGCCTGCTTGCCAGGAGCGATCTAACAACACTTCCTGCGCACGTTCAAAAGTCAGCTGGTTAGTGCTGCTGTAGTTGGTGAAGGCAATGGCGATGGTGCAGACCAGAGGGAAGAGGACGAATAATCCCATTCCAGCCATTCCCGGGTAAACATAGCGCCAGGCGTAGGCTTTACGATTGGCGAAAATATACAGCCCCGCTGAACTCAATATCAGCGTGGTAATGGCGAACAGGTATTCCCCTTGTGCGTACATTAAAACAACAAGGTAACCCACCAGCAGGCCGAGCAGACCTAGCACTGACCATTTCAGCGCGTCGCTTTGCCACCAATGTTTCTTTTTAATGACATCCATGGGGTTCTTCCTCATTCCAGGACGGATAAGGCTTTCACGCCTTATCCGACAACAACTGCCTGATGCGACGCTGACGCGTCTTATCAGGCCTACATACGTTTCGGTTTTGTAGGCCGGACAAGGCGTTCACGCCGCATCCGGCATTTCACAGCATTACTTGGTGATACGAGTCTGCGCGTCTTTCAGGGCTTCATCGACAGTCTGACGACCGCTGGCGGCGTTGATCACCGCAGTACGCACGGCATACCAGAAAGCGGACATCTGCGGGATGTTCGGCATGATTTCACCTTTCTGGGCGTTTTCCATGGTGGCGGCAATACGTGGATCTTTCGCCAACTCTTCCTCGTAAGACTTCAGCGCTACGGCACCCAGCGGTTTGTCTTTATTAACCGCTTCCAGACCTTCATCAGTCAGCAGATAGTTTTCGAGGAACTCTTTCGCCAGCTCTTTGTTCGGACTGGCGGCGTTAATACCTGCGCTCAGCACGCCAACGAACGGTTTGGATGGTTGACCCTTGAAGGTCGGCAGTACCGTTACACCATAATTCACTTTGCTGGTGTCGATGTTGGACCATGCCCACGGGCCGTTGATGGTCATCGCTGTTTCGCCTTTATTAAAGGCAGCTTCTGCGATGGAGTAATCGGTGTCTGCATTCATGTGTTTGTTTTTAATCAGGTCAACCAGGAAGGTCAGACCCGCTTTCGCGCCAGCGTTATCCACGCCCACGTCTTTAATGTCGTACTTGCCGTTTTCATACTTGAACGCATAACCCCCGTCAGCAGCAATCAGCGGCCAGGTGAAGTACGGTTCTTGCAGGTTGAACATCAGCGCGCTCTTACCTTTCGCTTTCAGTTCTTTATCCAGCGCCGGGATCTCTTCCCAGGTTTTTGGCGGGTTCGGCAGCAGATCTTTGTTATAAATCAGCGATAACGCTTCAACAGCGATCGGGTAAGCAATCAGCTTGCCGTTGTAACGTACGGCATCCCAGGTAAACGGATACAGCTTGTCCTGGAACGCTTTGTCCGGGGTGATTTCAGCCAACAGGCCAGATTGAGCGTAGCCACCAAAGCGGTCGTGTGCCCAGAAGATAATGTCAGGGCCATCGCCAGTTGCCGCAACCTGTGGGAATTTCTCTTCCAGTTTATCCGGATGCTCAACGGTGACTTTAATTCCGGTATCTTTCTCGAATTTCTTACCGACTTCAGCGAGACCGTTATAGCCTTTATCGCCGTTAATCCAGATTACCAGTTTACCTTCTTCGATTTTGGCGAGAGCCGAGGCGGAAAACATCATCGTCGTTAATGCGGATAATGCGAGGATGCGTGCACCTGTTTTTATTTTCATAATCTATGGTCCTTGTTGGTGAAGTGCTCGTGAAAACACCTAAACGGACTCTAGTTTCTTTATACGGCAACCTCTTTCCATCCTCCTTGCCCCTACGCCCCACCGTCGCTTTGTGTGATCTCTGTTACAGAATTGGCGGTAATGTGGAGATGCGCACATAAAATCGCCACGATTTTTGCAAGCAACATCACGAAATTCCTTACATGACCTCGGTTTAGTTCACAGAAGCCGTGTTCTCATCCTCCCGCCTCCTCCCCCATAAAAAAGCCAGGGGGTGGAGGATTTAAGCCATCTCCTGATGACGCATAGTCAGCCCATCATGAATGTTGCTGTCGATGACAGGTTGTTACAAAGGGAGAAGGGCATGGCGAGCGTACAGCTGCAAAATGTAACGAAAGCCTGGGGCGAGGTCGTGGTATCGAAAGATATCAATCTCGATATCCATGAAGGTGAATTCGTGGTGTTTGTCGGACCGTCTGGCTGCGGTAAATCGACTTTACTGCGCATGATTGCCGGGCTTGAGACGATCACCAGCGGCGACCTGTTCATCGGTGAGAAACGGATGAATGACACTCCGCCAGCAGAACGCGGCGTTGGTATGGTGTTTCAGTCTTACGCGCTCTATCCCCACCTGTCAGTAGCAGAAAACATGTCATTTGGCCTGAAACTGGCTGGCGCAAAAAAAGAGGTGATTAACCAACGCGTTAACCAGGTGGCGGAAGTGCTACAACTGGCGCATTTGCTGGATCGCAAACCGAAAGCGCTCTCCGGTGGTCAGCGTCAGCGTGTGGCGATTGGCCGTACGCTGGTGGCCGAGCCAAGCGTATTTTTGCTCGATGAACCGCTCTCCAACCTCGATGCTGCACTGCGTGTGCAAATGCGTATCGAAATCTCCCGTCTGCATAAACGCCTGGGCCGCACAATGATTTACGTCACCCACGATCAGGTCGAAGCGATGACGCTGGCCGACAAAATCGTGGTGCTGGACGCCGGTCGCGTGGCGCAGGTTGGGAAACCGCTGGAGCTGTACCACTATCCGGCAGACCGTTTTGTCGCCGGATTTATCGGTTCGCCAAAGATGAACTTCCTGCCGGTAAAAGTGACCGCCACCGCAATCGATCAAGTGCAGGTGGAGCTGCCGATGCCAAATCGTCAGCAAGTCTGGCTGCCAGTTGAAAGCCGTGATGTCCAGGTTGGAGCCAATATGTCGCTGGGTATTCGCCCGGAACATCTACTGCCGAGTGATATCGCTGACGTCATCCTTGAGGGTGAAGTTCAGGTCGTCGAGCAACTCGGCAACGAAACTCAAATCCATATCCAGATCCCTTCCATTCGTCAAAACCTGGTGTACCGCCAGAACGACGTGGTGTTGGTAGAAGAAGGTGCCACATTCGCTATCGGCCTGCCGCCAGAGCGTTGCCATCTGTTCCGTGAGGATGGCACTGCATGTCGTCGACTGCATAAGGAGCCGGGCGTTTAAGCACCCCACAAAACACACAAAGCCTGTCACAGGTGATGTGAAAAAAGAAAAGCAATGACTCAGGAGATAGAATGATGATTACTCTGCGCAAACTTCCTCTGGCGGTTGCCGTCGCAGCGGGCGTAATGTCTGCTCAGGCAATGGCTGTTGATTTCCACGGCTATGCACGTTCCGGTATTGGTTGGACAGGTAGCGGCGGTGAACAACAGTGTTTCCAGACTACCGGTGCTCAAAGTAAATACCGTCTTGGCAACGAATGTGAAACTTATGCTGAATTAAAATTGGGTCAGGAAGTGTGGAAAGAGGGCGATAAGAGCTTCTATTTCGACACTAACGTGGCCTATTCCGTCGCACAACAGAATGACTGGGAAGCTACCGATCCGGCCTTCCGTGAAGCAAACGTGCAGGGTAAAAACCTGATCGAATGGCTGCCAGGCTCCACCATCTGGGCAGGTAAGCGCTTCTACCAACGTCATGACGTTCATATGATCGACTTCTACTACTGGGATATTTCTGGTCCTGGTGCCGGTCTGGAAAACATCGATGTTGGCTTCGGTAAACTCTCTCTGGCAGCAACCCGCTCCTCTGAAGCTGGTGGTTCTTCCTCTTTCGCCAGCAACAATATTTATGACTATACCAACGAAACCGCGAACGACGTTTTCGATGTGCGTTTAGCGCAGATGGAAATCAACCCGGGCGGCACATTAGAACTGGGTGTCGACTACGGTCGTGCCAACTTGCGTGATAACTATCGTCTGGTTGATGGCGCATCGAAAGACGGCTGGTTATTCACTGCTGAACATACTCAGAGTGTCCTGAAGGGCTTTAACAAGTTTGTTGTTCAGTACGCTACTGACTCGATGACCTCGCAGGGTAAAGGGCTGTCGCAGGGTTCTGGCGTTGCATTTGATAACGAAAAATTTGCCTACAATATCAACAACAACGGTCACATGCTGCGTATCCTCGACCACGGTGCGATCTCCATGGGCGACAACTGGGACATGATGTACGTGGGTATGTACCAGGATATCAACTGGGATAACGACAACGGCACCAAGTGGTGGACCGTCGGTATTCGCCCGATGTACAAGTGGACGCCAATCATGAGCACCGTGATGGAAATCGGCTACGACAACGTCGAATCCCAGCGCACCGGCGACAAGAACAATCAGTACAAAATTACCCTCGCACAACAATGGCAGGCTGGCGACAGCATCTGGTCACGCCCGGCTATTCGTGTCTTCGCAACCTACGCCAAGTGGGATGAGAAATGGGGTTACGACTACACCGGTAACGCTGATAACAACGCGAACTTCGGCAAAGCCGTTCCTGCTGATTTCAACGGCGGCAGCTTCGGTCGTGGCGACAGCGACGAGTGGACCTTCGGTGCCCAGATGGAAATCTGGTGGTAATAGCAAAACCTGGGCCGGATAAGGCGTTTACGCCGCATTCGGCAACCAACGCCTGATGCGACGCTTGCGCGTCTTATCAGGCCTACAACGGCTGTCAAATGTAGGCCGGATAAGGCGTTTACGCCGCATCCGGCATAAAAACAGGTTGTCATTATCTGAAAGGGGCGAAAGCCCCTCTGATTATCGGGTTTAGCGCGCTATTGCCTGGCTACCGCTGAGCTCCAGATTTTGAGGTGAAAACAATGAAAATGAATAAAAGTCTCATCGTCCTCTGTTTATCAGCAGGGTTACTGGCAAGCGCGCCTGGAATTAGCCTTGCCGATGTTAACTACGTACCGCAAAACACCAGCGACGCGCCAGCCATTCCATCTGCTGCGCTGCAACAACTCACCTGGACACCGGTCGATCAATCTAAAACCCAGACCACCCAACTGGCGACCGGCGGCCAACAACTGAACGTTCCCGGCATCAGTGGTCCGGTTGCTGCGTACAGCGTCCCGGCAAACATTGGCGAACTGACCCTGACGCTGACCAGCGAAGTGAACAAACAAACCAGCGTTTTTGCGCCGAACGTGCTGATTCTTGATCAGAACATGACCCCATCAGCCTTCTTCCCCAGCAGTTATTTCACCTACCAGGAACCAGGCGTGATGAGTGCAGATCGGCTGGAAGGCGTTATGCGCCTGACACCGGCGTTGGGGCAGCAAAAACTTTATGTTCTGGTCTTTACCACGGAAAAAGATCTCCAGCAGACGACCCAACTGCTCGACCCGGCTAAAGCCTATGCCAAGGGCGTCGGTAACTCGATCCCGGATATCCCCGATCCGGTTGCTCGTCATACCACCGATGGCTTACTGAAACTGAAAGTGAAAACGAACTCCAGCTCCAGCGTGTTGGTAGGACCTTTATTTGGTTCTTCCGCTCCAGCTCCGGTTACGGTAGGTAACACGGCGGCACCAGCTGTGGCTGCACCCGCTCCGGCACCGGTGAAGAAAAGCGAGCCGATGCTCAACGACACGGAAAGTTATTTTAATACCGCGATCAAAAACGCTGTCGCGAAAGGTGATGTTGATAAGGCGTTAAAACTGCTTGATGAAGCTGAACGCCTGGGATCGACATCTGCCCGTTCCACCTTTATCAGCAGTGTAAAAGGCAAGGGGTAATTACGCCCCACAGTGCTGATTTTGCAACAACTGGTGCGTCTCCTGGCGCACCTTTTTTTATGCTTCCTTCCTGGGATATGAGCGATTTTTTATAGTAACTCACTTCTTCTTCACTAAGAATATCCATTATCTCAATGCCTTATCAGAGATTCTTTTCCTTTCGCCGGTAGTGTCTGGACATTCAGGCTACTTTTCCAGGTTATTTTATTTCTGTTATGCAGAGGTTTTATGATAAGTCATATCCTAAATTCTGGCGGCAATAACTCTTTGATGAAACATGATGTGGTGCAAGGAAATAATATAGTAGATCTTGATTTACTACGTAATTTAAATGGGGTGCCAGGTTTAAACAGAGATAACTTTATTTATATCAGCAATATTTTTTCAAATATAAAACAACGGAACGAAAAAATCATGCAATAAATATGTTTCGTGAAGTCTCAATCAGTAATGATACTATAAGTGTAAAATTCTACAGAAATGAAAAAAATTGAATGCGCTTGCAATTTTCTGATGGATAAAGATGCGCAGGGGTATATCGACCTGTCTGATTTGGATTTAACAAGTTGTCATTTTAAAGGTGACGTTATATCGAAGGTGTCTTTTTTATCATCAAATCTACAACATGTAACATTCGAATGTAAAGAAATTGGGGATTGCAATTTTACTACTGCAATAGTTGATAATGTCATATTTAGATGTCGACGTTTACACAATGTGATTTTTATCAAAGCGAGTGGTGAATGTGTCGATTTCAGCAAAAATATTCTTGATACAGTTGACTTCTCGCAGAGTCAACTTGGTCATAGTAATTTTCGCGAATGTCAGATTAGAAATTCAAACTTCGATAATTGTTATCTTTACGCTTCGCACTTCACCAGAGCAGAGTTTCTGTCTGCCAAAGAAATATCATTTATTAAATCGAATTTGACAGCTGTTATGTTTGATTATGTGCGAATGTCGACAGGGAATTTTAAAGATTGCATTACAGAACAATTGGAATTAACTATTGATTATTCAGATATATTTTGGAATGAAGATCTCGATGGTTATATCAATAACATTATAAAAATGATTGATACATTGCCAGATAATGCAATGATATTGAAATCCGTTCTGGCCGTAAAACTGGTGATGCAATTAAAAATACTTAATATTGTTAATAAAAACTTTATTGAGAATATGAAGAAAATATTTAGCCATTGTCCTTATATAAAAGATCCCATTATACGCAGTTATATCCATTCTGATGAAGATAACAAGTTCGATGATTTTATGCGTCAACATCGATTCAGTGAGGTGAATTTCGATACCCAACAGATGATCGATTTTATTAACAGATTTAATACGAATAAATGGCTAATTGATAAAAATAACAATTTTTTTATCCAACTTATCGATCAGGCCTTACGATCAACGGATGATATGATCAAAGCAAATGTTTGGCATCTTTATAAAGAGTGGATTCGTAGTGATGATGTTTCACCTATATTTATAGAAACTGAAGATAATTTAAGAACCTTTAACACGAATGAATTAACACGAAACGATAATATCTTTATCCTGTTCTCCTCAGTCGATGATGGGCCAGTTATGGTGGTAAGCTCCCAGCGCTTACATGATATGTTGAATCCTACAAAAGATACCAATTGGAATTCCACGTATATCTACAAATCCAGACATGAGATGTTGCCTGTTAATCTTACTCAGGAAACACTTTTCAGCTCCAAATCTCATGGTAAATATGCGCTTTTCCCCATTTTTACTGCGAGTTGGCGAGCTCATCGTATAATGAATAAGGGTGTTTAAGTAAAGGAAAACATCACCGTTCCTGGCATCCTGGACGGTGATGCCCCTACGGTTGCCCTCGCCAGCACGGGCATCGGTAAAGCGTAAGGTTCAACATCGTTTTACCACTTCATGCGATTGTTGCGTTTTTGTTGCGTATTAGATCACTTAATTTGCTTTACATCTCCCGTAAACACTTTTCTGCGATACAATGCCTTTACGTTATGTAACGGAGAGTTCGGCATGTCACACCCCGCGTTAACGCAACTGCGTGCGCTGCGCTATTGTAAAGAGATCCCTGCCCTGGATCCGCAACTGCTCGACTGGCTGTTGCTGGAGGATTCCATGACAAAACGTTTTGAACAGCAGGGAAAAACGGTAAGCGTGACGATGATCCGCGAAGGGTTTGTCGAGCAGAATGAAATCCCCGAAGAACTGCCGCTGCTGCCGAAAGAGTCTCGTTACTGGTTACGTGAAATTTTGTTATGTGCCGATGGTGAACCGTGGCTTGCCGGTCGTACCGTCGTTCCTGTGTCAACGTTAAGCGGGCCGGAGCTGGCGTTACAAAAATTGGGTAAAACGCCGTTAGGACGCTATCTGTTCACATCATCGACATTAACCCGGGACTTTATTGAGATAGGCCGTGATGCCGGGCTGTGGGGGCGACGTTCCCGCCTGCGATTAAGCGGTAAACCGCTGTTGCTAACAGAACTGTTTTTACCGGCGTCACCGTTGTACTAAGAGGAAAAAAATATGGAGTGGAGTCTGACGCAGAATAAGCTGCTGGCGTTTCATCGCTTAATGCGTACGGATAAGCCAATTGGCGCGTTACTGCTGCTCTGGCCAACATTATGGGCGTTGTGGGTGGCGACACCGGGCGTTCCCCAGCTCTGGATCCTGGCGGTGTTTGTCGCGGGTGTCTGGCTGATGCGCGCTGCCGGATGTGTGGTGAATGATTATGCTGACCGCAAGTTTGATGGTCATGTTAAGCGCACGGCGAACCGACCACTTCCCAGCGGCGCGGTAACAGAGAAAGAGGCGCGCGCGCTGTTTGTCGTGCTGGTACTGATTTCGTTTTTACTGGTGCTGACGCTGAATACGATGACCATTCTGTTGTCGATTGCCGCGCTAGCGCTGGCGTGGGTGTACCCGTTTATGAAGCGGTATACCCATCTACCGCAAGTGGTGCTGGGCGCGGCGTTTGGCTGGTCGATTCCAATGGCTTTTGCCGCTGTGAGTGAGTCGGTGCCATTGAGTTGCTGGTTAATGTTCCTCGCCAATATTCTCTGGGCGGTGGCTTACGACACGCAGTATGCGATGGTTGACCGCGATGATGATGTGAAGATTGGCATTAAATCCACGGCAATCCTGTTCGGCCAATACGATAAATTGATTATTGGTATTTTGCAGATTGGCGTACTGGCACTGATGGCGATCATCGGTGAGTTAAATGGCTTAGGCTGGGGATATTACTGGTCAATTCTGGTGGCTGGCGCGCTGTTTGTTTATCAACAAAAACTGATTGCCAACCGCGAGCGTGAAGCCTGCTTTAAAGCATTTATGAATAATAACTATGTTGGTCTGGTACTATTTTTAGGGCTGGCAATGAGTTACTGGCATTTCTGATGATGTAAAAAAGCCGGATGATCATCCGGCTTTCTTCTGGGTTGCCTGATGCGCGGCGCTTCTCAGGCCTACACAACACATCGCAATTTATTGAATTTGCAGATTATGGAAGGCCGGATAAGGCGTTTTCGCCGCATCCGGCAATTCTCTCTGATTACCCTTCGCCCTGCGTCGCACTCTCAATCGTCAAACGCACGTCTGATGTAATCAACTCCGCCAGCAACTGATAAACCTTCATCGTTTCTGCCGGTTCGGCATCGCCGCTATCGCTGATATACCCTTCATCACGCAGTGTCAGCACCAGAGAACTGAACACCGCCTTGTCGAAGAACTCCGGCGCGTTGATGCCGTGCAGCACGGAGAGACGTTGCGCGACGGTGCGGCTCTCTTTCTCCAGCGTACCGCGGTTGATCGACGGGTTGGCACTCAACAACCAGAAGGTGATGGCATAACGTTGCAGCGTTTCGCGCGCGCCTGCGGCCAGCAGCTGTAGCGTGCGAGAATGCGCCGGGTTGATATGCAACTCATCATCTTGCAGGGTAATCAGCCCCTGACGTTGCATCTCATTTGCCAGCGCATCAATAACGTCCGGCAACTCGTCGCGATCCCAGCGCAGGAACAGCTCCGCTTTCAGCATTGGGTAAAGCACATTGACGTGCTCCATCAATACGTCGCGGGAGATGTGGCGATGCTGGGTGACGATTGCCGCCATCAGCGAAGGCAGCACCAACATATGCGCAATGTTGTTGCGATAGTAGGTCATCAGCACCGCTTGCTCGCGCGGCAGAATGATGATGTCGCCGATTGTGTCTTTCTCGACTTCAAACTTGTTCATTTGCAGCGCGTGATCGATAAGCTCGCTGGCGCTGGCTGAAGGAACGGTAGAGTCCGTGGAGTAGGGCACGTTGCGCATCAGATCCAGGTAGCAGTTGAGTTGCTCGGTTAACTGCTCGCGGGTGAGTGAGCGCTGACGTGATGCCAGTAGCGCAGTACAGCACAGGTTCATGGCGTTTGCCGCGCCTGCGTTGTTAATGCGTACCATCAGATCGGCAGCAATATTATTGACCGTCGGCGTTAACCATGCCGGACGCACCGCTTCGATGGGATCGATAGATTCACGCCAGTCAGGTACATGCTGGTTAAGGTAGGTCATCAACGGCATTGGTTCACCGAAGTTGACGTAACCCTGACCGAGATTACGCAGCTTGCTTAAACCGCGCAGCATCTGCGGCAGGCTCTCTTTCTCTTTCGTCGCGCCGCGCAGTTCTTTGGCGTAAGTACCCACTTCCATGACGTGCTCATAACCGATATAGATCGGAATCAGCGTAATCGGACGCGTGCCGCCACGCAGCATCGCCTGAATGGTCATCGACAGCGTACCAGTTTTCGGATCCAGCAAACGCCCCGTACGGGAACGACCGCCTTCCACGAAGTACTCGACGGAATAACCACGGCTGAACAGTTCGCCGAGATACTCCCGGAAAACGGTGGAATAAAGTTTATTGCCTTTAAACGTACGGCGAATAAAGAACGCCCCCAGACGGCGGAAAATCGGCCCGGCAGGCCAGAAATTCAGGTTGATCCCGGCGGCGATATGCGGCGGCACCAGCCCCTGGTGATACAGCACGTAAGAAAGCAGCAGGTAGTCCATGTGACTGCGGTGGCAAGGCACATATACCAGCTCATGACCGTCGTGGGCCAGCTGGCGAACGCGCTCAGCGTTATGGACGTTGATGCCCTGGTAAAGTCGGTTCCAGGTGAAGCCCAGAATACGGTCAGTCAGGCGAATCATCTCGTAAGAGAAATTCGCCGCAATCTCTTCCATCAGTGCAATCGCGTTCTGCTGCGCTTTTTCATGGGAGATTTTTTTGCTGCGCGCTTCATCTTCTACCGCTTTGGCAATGGCGCGGGAGGCGAGCAGCTTATTAAACAGATCCTGACGAGCAGGCAAACGTGGGCCTACGGCAGCCAGACGTTGACGGGCAAAGTGCATACGCGCCACGCGCGCCAGTTTCTGAGCGATAGTTTTATCCGTGCCGTGTTCATCCGCCATACGGCGCAGCGAAACTGACGGCGAGAAACGCACAAAACTGTCGCGACCGAGCCACAGTACAGCGAAAAATTTCTGTACGCCGTTAAGCATACGCAGCGGCGGGTTCACTTCGCCTTTTTCACGCCCCGGCGCGCGACCAAACATCACCGACACTGGCACCATCTGCACATCCAGATTTGGGTTGCTACGGTGCAAATCGAGATAGTCGTGGAACAGCTTAATAGACTCTTCTTTCGGCGTGTAATAGGTGAACACACGCGGCCCGCCGTGAATGAACACATAGCGCGGCAGTAGCGTGCCGTCGATTTCCAGCGGCTCTAACGGGTCAGGCAAGTCATGTGCCAGACACTGGGCGCGCAACGTCAGCAAATCTGCTTTCGAGTTGTACGGTAAAACGTACATAATTGGACGAGAGGTATCCAGCCCCAGTTCCGGGGCAGGATCTGCCGGAATAGACTTGCTTTTTACCAGGATGCTTAATGGTAAATTCAGTAATTTGTAGTAAATTCGTGGCCAGCCGGACATAAACGATGTAAAGCCTCTGGTTAATAATGCAAATGCGCGGCAAGGATAGCAGAAAGTCATGGGAAATTCTGTGGTATCCGCTCATGTTTCGCGCGGCGCTACGCAAACCCGAATCATCGGATTTAACGGTACACTGATATTGACGCTCATAATGTAAAAAGGTTCTTTCAATGGCCAATAATACCACTGGATTCACCCGAATTATCAAAGCTGCTGGCTATTCCTGGAAAGGTTTACGCGCTGCATGGATCAACGAAGCGGCATTCCGTCAGGAAGGCGTAGCGGTATTGTTGGCGGTGGTCATCGCCTGCTGGCTGGATGTGGACGCGATTACCCGCGTGCTGCTTATCAGCTCCGTGATGCTGGTGATGATTGTGGAAATCCTCAATAGCGCCATCGAAGCAGTGGTTGACCGAATTGGCTCTGAATACCATGAGCTTTCCGGACGCGCAAAAGATATGGGATCCGCTGCGGTGCTGATTGCCATTATCGTCGCCGTGATTACCTGGTGCATTCTGTTATGGTCGCATTTTGGATAACCCTTCCAGAATTCGATAAATCTCTGGTTTATTGTGCAGTTTATGGTTCCAAAATCGCCTTTTGCTGTATATACTCACAGCATAACTGTATATACACCCAGGGGGCGGAATGAAAGCGTTAACGGCCAGGCAACAAGAGGTGTTTGATCTCATCCGTGATCACATCAGCCAGACAGGTATGCCGCCGACGCGTGCGGAAATCGCGCAGCGTTTGGGGTTCCGTTCCCCAAACGCGGCTGAAGAACATCTGAAGGCGCTGGCACGCAAAGGCGTTATTGAAATTGTTTCCGGCGCATCACGCGGGATTCGTCTGTTGCAGGAAGAGGAAGAAGGGTTGCCGCTGGTAGGTCGTGTGGCTGCCGGTGAACCACTTCTGGCGCAACAGCATATTGAAGGTCATTATCAGGTCGATCCTTCCTTATTCAAGCCGAATGCTGATTTCCTGCTGCGCGTCAGCGGGATGTCGATGAAAGATATCGGCATTATGGATGGTGACTTGCTGGCAGTGCATAAAACTCAGGATGTACGTAACGGTCAGGTCGTTGTCGCACGTATTGATGACGAAGTTACCGTTAAGCGCCTGAAAAAACAGGGCAATAAAGTCGAACTGTTGCCAGAAAATAGCGAGTTTAAACCAATTGTCGTTGACCTTCGTCAGCAGAGCTTCACCATTGAAGGGCTGGCGGTTGGGGTTATTCGCAACGGCGACTGGCTGTAACATATCTCTGAGACCGCGATGCCGCCTGGCGTCGCGGTTTGTTTTTCATCTCTCTTCATCAGGCTTGTCTGCATGGCATTCCTCACTTCATCTGATAAAGCACTCTGGCATCTCGCCTTACCCATGATTTTCTCCAATATCACCGTTCCGTTGCTGGGACTGGTCGATACGGCGGTAATTGGTCATCTTGATAGCCCGGTTTATTTGGGCGGCGTGGCGGTTGGTGCAACGGCGACCAGCTTTCTCTTTATGCTGTTGCTGTTTTTACGCATGAGCACCACCGGGCTGACTGCGCAGGCTTATGGTGCCAAAAATCCTCAGGCATTAGCCCGTACGCTGGTGCAACCGTTGCTGTTGGCGTTGGGGGCTGGGGCGTTAATTGCGCTGCTGCGTACGCCGATTATCGATCTGGCGCTGCATATTGTTGGCGGTAGTGAGGCAGTCCTGGAACAGGCGCGGCGCTTTCTTGAAATCCGCTGGTTAAGCGCACCGGCGTCGCTGGCGAATCTGGTATTACTCGGTTGGTTACTCGGCGTGCAATATGCCCGTGCGCCAGTAATTTTGTTAGTGGTCGGCAATATCCTCAACATTGTGCTGGATGTCTGGCTGGTGATGGGGCTGCATATGAACGTGCAGGGCGCGGCGCTGGCGACGGTTATTGCGGAATATGCAACATTGCTGATTGGTCTGCTAATGGTGCGTAAAATCCTCAAACTACGCGGAATTTCCGGCGAAATGCTGAAAACTGCCTGGCGAGGAAACTTCCGTCGCTTGCTGGCGCTTAACCGCGATATCATGCTGCGTTCGCTGTTGTTGCAACTCTGTTTCGGCGCGATCACCGTACTTGGCGCGCGACTGGGGAGTGACATTATCGCTGTTAACGCGGTTCTGATGACGCTACTCACCTTTACCGCCTATGCGCTGGATGGTTTTGCCTACGCGGTTGAAGCGCACTCCGGTCAGGCATACGGTGCGCGCGACGGTAGCCAGTTGCTGGATGTCTGGCGGGCAGCGTGCCGCCAGTCGGGGATCGTAGCGTTACTGTTTTCGGTGGTTTATTTGCTGGCTGGGGAACACATCATTGCGTTACTGACGTCGTTAACCCAGATTCAGCAGCTGGCTGACCGCTATCTTATCTGGCAGGTGATTTTGCCGGTGGTTGGCGTCTGGTGTTATCTGCTGGACGGCATGTTTATAGGCGCAACGCGTGCCACCGAAATGCGTAACAGTATGGCGGTGGCCGCCGCAGGTTTTGCGCTGACGCTCCTTACGCTGCCGTGGCTGGGTAATCATGCTTTGTGGCTGGCATTAACCGTCTTTCTGGCGTTGCGCGGGCTTTCTCTGGCGGCTATCTGGCGGCGTCACTGGCGCAATGGTACCTGGTTTGCCGCAACGTGACGGTTAAAAATTCTGAATAAATAATCCTAAGCCAAATTGCTGACTACACTTAATCTCACGTTCAGAAGAAAAGTGAACGTACTCTCATTCACAACCTAACGATGAGGTCTTGATTATGAATAAAGATGAAGCCGGCGGTAACTGGAAACAGTTTAAAGGTAAAGTGAAAGAGCAATGGGGCAAACTGACCGATGATGATATGACGATCATTGAAGGTAAACGTGATCAACTGGTCGGTAAAATCCAGGAACGTTATGGTTATCAGAAAGATCAGGCAGAAAAAGAGGTCGTGGATTGGGAAACCCGCAATGAATATCGCTGGTAATTAATCCCTCCTGCCCGACGTGTACAAGGATGTACGCCCTCTTAACGCGGTTTCTTTTTCACCTGCACAGAGTGATCATGCTGGCACTGTTCAGGATGACGACACGCTTCCACTTCTACACATGCCGCACAGAGCCCATGTGCTTCAATCACATTATGCCGCAGGGCAAACCCCATTTTTGCCGCCAGCGTATGCATAATGTCTTCCACGCCTTCTGCACACTCTTCTTTCACTGCGCCGCAGCGATCGCAAATAAACATGGCTGACGTATGGGTGGGCTGATCGAACAGATGACAGAGCACATAACTGTTGGTGGATTCCACCTTATGCACAAAACCTTGCTCAAGCAGAAAATCCAGCGCGCGATAAACCGTTGGCGGCTTGGCTTGCGGTTCAGCTTCGCGCAGTAAATCAAGCAGATCATAAGCGCTGATAGCGCCATCCTGCAGACTCATCAGGCGCAACACTTCCAGGCGCTGTGGGGTCAGGCGCACATTACGCTGCGCGCAGATTTTTTCAGCCTGCGCTAATAACTCCTGCGTTGTGGTCTTTTCCATCGGGCACCTCAAAGTGGGGGTTAAGAATGTCCTTACTTTACCATGTTCCAGGAAAAACACCGAGAACCCTTATTGTTGCCGTAATGTTGATTTTCTGTTTTGTAGGTAAGGTGTTATGTTGCCTTGTCGTACCATTATCAACACGATAATAATTAATAATTCATTTTTAAATAAATTGCTTCAAGTTAACTCGCTATTTATTTAACTGGGTTTAAACGCATACCTGTAGTTCAGAAATTATGAGCGATTTTTGATAGTGACCAGATGGCAAAAGAATTATAAGGAGGACACGGTACGACAAAAAAGGTAGATGAATCATGTTGAAGATAATACCCGGTGCAACTGGATACTTTAATAAAACACTCAATTCAAATCAATTCGATAATGAAGATGCAATCAAAGATAAATTAGATAATAGAGGTTCAATCAAAGGTAAATTAAATAATATATATGGTAAATCTATTGATTATGCAGCGCTGCGTCATCGGGATATAATTATTGCAAAAATAGATTTGTTTATTCAACGAATCACGCATAATTTATGGCATGCACGTAAAAAAATGTGTTTTTAATTGTGCAAATAAATGATCTCAAAATGTGGGTCAATAAGTATATTGACGATTGCACTGATGAGGATTTAAACGATCGTGACTTTATTGCATCAGTTGTTGACCGGGCTATTTTTCATTTCGCGATTAATAGTATATGTAATCCTGGGGATAATAAAGATGCAATGCCCATTGAACAATGTACTTTTGATGTAGAAACTAAGAATGACCTTCCCTCCACGGTTCAGCTATTTTATGAGGAATCTAAGGATAATGAACCTTTAGCGAATATACATTTTCAAGCAATAGGTTCTGGTTTTTTAACGTTTGTTAATGCCTGCCAGGAACATGATGACAACAGCTTAAAATTATTTGCTTCGCTGTTAATTTCACTTTCATATTCTAGTGCCTACGCAGATTTATCAGAAACAGTGTATATTAATGAAAATAATGAGAGCTACCTGAAAGCTCAGTTTGAAAAATTATCTCAACGTGATATGAAGAAGTACCTGGGAGAGATGAAGCGTCTGGCTGATGGGGGAGAAATGAATTTTGATGGCTATCTGGATAAGATGTCACATCTGGTGAATGAAGGAACGCTCGATCCTGATATTTTAAGCAAAATGCGAGATGCTGCACCACAATTAATTAGCTTCGCGAAGTCGTTTGACCCAACCTCAAAGGAAGAGATTAAAATACTTACAGACACTTCTAAATTAATTTATGATTTGTTCGGGGTTAAATCGGAGAAATAATATGTGAAGTTCTTCGATAGTATGGAAGGCATTATATAAAAGGACCCAATATTTATTGGGTTCTTTTTTCTCTATCAATACTATTAGCAGGGAGATATATCACCAGAGTTTAATGTGTGATTTTTTATTTATCGTCGAACCTGGATTGTTTATCATTGGCCTTAACAAAGTTAACGGCTAATAAGATTATTTCCATCACTTCGTGAGAGCTTCATGCCTTGAGAGGATCTCAATTTTCTTTTGCAATGAGACAGGCGCTTCCTGTTGTTATGGTATAGTACCCCGCTATTGAGCCTCCTGAATAGTGATGCTGAATAACATAACCCCATGATATATCGATAAAATAATCTCTACATTTGAAAATGCACGGTAATTCTGAAATGCAAAAAATCAACCAAACCAGCGCAATGCCTGAAAAAACTGACGTTCACTGGAGTGGTCGGTTTAGCGTTGCACCAATGCTCGACTGGACGGACAGACATTGCCGCTATTTCTTGCGTCTGCTTTCCCGCAATACGTTGCTGTATACCGAAATGGTGACCACAGGGGCGATTATTCACGGTAAAGGTGATTATCTGGCGTACAGTGAAGAAGAACATCCGGTAGCGTTGCAACTGGGCGGTAGCGATCCGGCGGCGCTGGCGCAGTGTGCAAAGCTGGCAGAAGCGCGCGGATATGATGAGATCAACCTGAATGTCGGCTGCCCGTCTGACCGGGTGCAGAACGGCATGTTTGGTGCGTGTCTGATGGGTAATGCGCAGCTGGTTGCCGACTGCGTGAAAGCGATGCGCGATGTGGTGTCGATTCCGGTGACGGTGAAAACGCGTATTGGCATCGACGACCAGGACAGCTATGAATTTCTCTGCGATTTCATCAATACCGTTTCCGGCAAAGGCGAGTGTGAGATGTTCATCATCCACGCACGTAAAGCCTGGCTTTCGGGGTTAAGCCCGAAAGAAAACCGTGAAATCCCGCCGCTCGATTATCCGCGTGTGTATCAACTGAAGCGTGACTTTCCGCATCTGACAATGTCGATTAACGGTGGTATCAAGTCGCTGGAAGAGGCCAAAGCACACCTGCAACATATGGATGGCGTGATGGTCGGGCGCGAGGCGTATCAGAATCCGGGTATTCTGGCGGCGGTAGACCGGGAGATCTTTGGTTCCTCGGATACCGATGCCGATCCGGTGGCGGTAGTGCGCGCCATGTATCCGTACATTGAGCGTGAACTCAGCCAGGGGACGTATCTCGGCCATATTACCCGGCATATGTTGGGCTTGTTCCAGGGTATTCCTGGCGCGCGGCAGTGGCGGCGTTATTTAAGTGAAAATGCCCATAAAGCGGGTGCAGACATTAATGTGCTGGAACACGCGCTCAAACTGGTGGCGGATAAGCGTTAACTTTTCACCAAAAAGTAGTCAAATTCACCACGCCCTGCGCACCGTCGCGGGGCGTTTTGCTGTTAAATCAATAGATTATTTTTGGCATGATTCTTGTAATGCCAGCAAGAGATTTCATATTTGGGAGAGCATCATGCTGGAACTACTTTTTGTGATTGGCTTTTTTGTCATGCTGATGGTCACCGGCGTTTCGTTGCTGGGCATTATCGCCGCGCTGGTTGTGGCGACGGCCATTATGTTCCTCGGCGGTATGCTGGCATTGATGATTAAGTTGCTGCCGTGGTTACTACTGGCGATTGCGGTGGTGTGGGTTATTAAGGCGATTAAAGCACCAAAAGTGCCGAAATATCAGCGTTATGACCGCTGGCGTTACTAAGGGATTGTGCGGATGATCACAACCTAAGGTTTTATCCTTAGAACAAAATAGGAATTGATAATCAAATCTGTCACTATTGCGCCTCTAACAGATTCATCGTGCTGTACCCTACATACAGCCGAACTATAAAAAGAAAGGGCTTCCCAGGTGGAAGCCCTATTTCTTTTATGGAATCAGCAGGCTGGAACCTTGCGTCGCCCGGCTTTCCAGAATCTCATGCGCACGCTGCGCATCCTTCAGCGGATATTTCTGCTGCTCGGCGACATCGACCTTAATCACACCGCTGGCAATCAAAGAGAACAGTTCATTACTGGCCTCGGTTAATTCCTCCCGCGTGGTGATATAGCCTTGCAGGGAAGGGCGTGTCACATACAACGAGCCTTTTTGATTGAGAATGCCTAAGTTCACACCGGTAACCGCACCTGATGAGTTGCCAAAACTGACCATTAAGCCGCGGCGTTGCAGGCAATCCAGCGACCGTTCCCAGGTGTCTCTGCCCACGGAATCGTACACCACGCGCACTTTCTTACCGCCGGTGATCTCTTTTAACCGCTCGACCAGATCCTCTTCACGATAGTTAATAACCTGCCACGCGCCCGCTTTTAGCGCGCTCTGCGCTTTTTGCGCGGTTCCTACGGTGCCGATAAGTTTCGCGCCCAGGGCTTTTGCCCACTGGCAGGCAATTAAGCCAACGCCGCCAGCCGCTGCGTGGAACAGGAACTGTTCATCGGGTTTAATTTCATAGGTTTTGCGCAGCAGATAATAAACCGTTAAGCCTTTCAGGAAGGATGCCGCAGCTTGCTCAAAAGAAATTGCCGCAGGCAGAATCGCCGCTTTATCCGCAATAATGTTATGCACAGAGCTGTAAGCGCCTAACGCCGACTGCGCATAGACTACACGATCGCCTGCCTTAATATGCTTTACACCACTGCCGACTTTACTCACGATGCCTGCTGCTTCGGTGCCTAATCCGCTGGGTAGCGATGGCGGCGGGTAAAGGCCGCTGCGGATATATGTGTCGATAAAATTGATGCCGATGGCTTTATTTTCGACCTGGATTTCATTCTCCGCCGGATCGGCAGGAGTGAACTCTACGGCTTGAAGTACTTCCGGGCCACCGTGCTTGTGAAATTCAATTCGTGTTGCCATGTGTCCTCCAGAACGTATCGTCAGGGTCTGCTTCATATGATAAAGTTTCGACCCATTCTTTATCTCGGTAACTCCATTCACTATGGCAGGAAATAAACCCTTCAACAAACAGCAGGCTGAACCCCGCGAACGCGATCCACAAGTTGCCGGGCTGAAAGTGCCTCCGCACTCGATCGAAGCGGAGCAGTCGGTGTTGGGCGGTTTAATGCTAGATAACGAACGCTGGGATGATGTAGCCGAGCGTGTGGTAGCAGACGATTTTTACACCCGCCCACACCGTCATATCTTTACTGAAATGGCGCGTTTGCAGGAAAGCGGTAGCCCTATCGATCTGATTACTCTTGCGGAATCGCTGGAACGCCAGGGGCAACTCGATAGCGTCGGTGGTTTTGCTTATCTGGCAGAGCTGTCAAAAAATACGCCAAGTGCGGCTAACATCAGTGCCTATGCGGACATCGTGCGTGAACGTGCCGTTGTCCGTGAGATGATCTCGGTTGCGAATGAGATTGCCGAAGCTGGTTTTGATCCGCAGGGGCGTACCAGCGAAGATCTGCTGGATCTGGCTGAATCCCGCGTCTTTAAAATTGCCGAAAGTCGTGCGAACAAAGACGAAGGGCCGAAGAACATCGCCGATGTGCTCGACGCAACCGTGGCGCGTATTGAGCAGTTGTTTCAGCAGCCACACGATGGCGTTACCGGGGTAAACACCGGTTATGACGATCTCAACAAAAAAACCGCTGGCTTGCAGCCGTCGGATTTGATCATCGTCGCCGCGCGTCCGTCGATGGGTAAAACAACATTTGCGATGAACCTCGTCGAAAACGCGGCGATGTTGCAGGATAAACCGGTACTTATCTTCTCGCTGGAGATGCCATCAGAACAGATCATGATGCGTTCTCTGGCGTCGCTGTCGCGCGTTGACCAGACTAAAATCCGTACCGGGCAGCTCGATGACGAAGACTGGGCGCGCATTTCCGGCACCATGGGTATTTTGCTCGAAAAACGCAATATCTATATCGATGACTCCTCCGGCCTGACGCCAACGGAAGTGCGTTCCCGCGCACGCCGTATTGCCCGTGAACACGGCGGCATCGGGCTTATCATGATCGACTACCTGCAACTGATGCGCGTACCGGCGCTTTCCGATAACCGTACGCTGGAAATTGCAGAAATCTCTCGCTCGCTGAAAGCACTGGCGAAAGAACTGAACGTGCCGGTGGTGGCGCTGTCCCAGTTGAACCGTTCTCTGGAACAACGTGCCGACAAACGCCCGGTCAACTCCGACCTGCGTGAATCTGGCTCTATCGAGCAGGATGCGGACTTGATCATGTTTATCTATCGTGATGAGGTGTATCACGAAAACAGTGATTTAAAAGGCATCGCGGAAATTATTATCGGTAAACAACGTAACGGCCCAATCGGGACGGTACGCCTGACCTTTAACGGTCAATGGTCGCGCTTCGACAACTATGCGGGGCCGCAGTACGACGACGAATAATAATTATTTTATGAATTAGGTAATTAAAGCAAACACTTATCAAGGAACACAAATGCAAGCGGCAACTGTTGTGATTAACCGCCGCGCTCTGCGACACAACCTGCAACGTCTTCGTGAACTGGCCCCTGCCAGTAAAATGGTTGCGGTGGTGAAAGCGAACGCTTATGGTCACGGTCTTCTTGAGACCGCGCGAACGCTCCCCGATGCTGACGCCTTTGGCGTAGCCCGTCTCGAAGAAGCTCTGCGACTGCGTGCGGGGGGAATCACCAAACCTGTACTGTTACTCGAAGGCTTTTTTGATGCCAGAGATCTGCCGACGATTTCTGCGCAACATTTTCATACCGCCGTGCATAACGAAGAACAGCTGGCTGCGCTGGAAGAGGCTAGCCTGGACGAGCCGGTTACCGTCTGGATGAAACTCGATACCGGTATGCACCGTCTGGGCGTAAGGCCGGAACAGGCTGAGGCGTTTTATCATCGCCTGACCCAGTGCAAAAACGTTCGTCAGCCGGTGAATATCGTCAGCCATTTTGCGCGCGCGGATGAACCAAAATGTGGCGCAACCGAGAAACAACTCGCTATCTTTAATACCTTTTGCGAAGGCAAACCTGGTCAACGTTCCATTGCCGCGTCGGGTGGCATTCTGCTGTGGCCACAGTCGCATTTTGACTGGGTGCGCCCGGGCATCATTCTTTATGGCGTCTCGCCGCTGGAAGATCGCTCCACCGGTGCCGATTTTGGCTGTCAGCCAGTGATGTCACTAACCTCCAGCCTGATTGCCGTGCGTGAGCATAAAGCCGGAGAGCCTGTTGGTTATGGTGGAACCTGGGTAAGCGAACGTGATACCCGTCTTGGCGTAGTCGCGATGGGCTATGGCGATGGTTATCCGCGCGCCGCGCCGTCCGGTACGCCAGTGCTGGTGAACGGTCGCGAAGTACCGATTGTCGGGCGCGTGGCGATGGATATGATCTGCGTAGACTTAGGTCCACAGGCGCAGGACAAAGCCGGGGATCCGGTCATTTTATGGGGCGAAGGTTTGCCCGTAGAACGTATCGCTGAAATGACGAAAGTAAGCGCTTACGAACTTATTACGCGCCTGACTTCAAGGGTCGCGATGAAATACGTGGATTAATCGTTCTGTAATATTTGATTGTCTGTGCCGGATGCGGCGTGAATGCCTTATCCGGCCAATAAAATCCTAAAAATTCAATAAGTTGATGTTCTTTCATGCTCTTATAAAGGTCGTGCCTCTGGCGGATGTACGTTTGTCATGAGTCTCACTCTGTTGCTAATTGCCGTTCGCTCCTGAACATCCACTCGATCTTCGCCTTCTTCCGGTTTATTGTGTTTTAACCACCTGCCCGTAAACCTGGAGAACCATCGCGTGTTTCAAAAAGTTGACGCCTACGCTGGCGACCCGATTCTTACGCTTATGGAGCGTTTTAAAGAAGACCCTCGCAGCGACAAAGTGAATTTAAGTATCGGTCTGTACTACAACGAAGACGGAATTATTCCACAACTGCAAGCCGTGGCGGAGGCGGAAGCGCGCCTGAATGCGCAGCCTCATGGCGCTTCGCTTTATTTACCGATGGAAGGGCTTAACTGCTATCGCCATGCCATTGCGCCGCTGCTGTTTGGTGCGGACCATCCGGTACTGAAACAACAGCGCGTAGCAACCATTCAAACCCTTGGCGGCTCCGGGGCATTGAAAGTGGGCGCGGATTTCCTGAAACGCTACTTCCCGGAATCAGGCGTCTGGGTCAGCGATCCTACCTGGGAAAACCACGTAGCAATATTCGCCGGGGCTGGATTCGAAGTGAGTACTTACCCCTGGTATGACGAAGCGACTAACGGCGTGCGCTTTAATGACCTGTTGGCGACGCTGAAAACATTACCTGCCCGCAGTATTGTGTTGCTGCATCCATGTTGCCACAACCCAACGGGTGCCGATCTCACTAATGATCAGTGGGATGCGGTGATTGAAATTCTCAAAGCCCGCGAGCTTATTCCATTCCTCGATATTGCCTATCAAGGATTTGGTGCCGGTATGGAAGAGGATGCCTACGCTATTCGCGCCATTGCCAGCGCTGGATTACCCGCTCTGGTGAGCAATTCGTTCTCGAAAATTTTCTCCCTTTACGGCGAGCGCGTCGGCGGACTTTCTGTTATGTGTGAAGATGCCGAAGCCGCTGGCCGCGTACTGGGGCAATTGAAAGCAACAGTTCGCCGCAACTACTCCAGCCCGCCGAATTTTGGTGCGCAGGTGGTGGCTGCAGTGCTGAATGACGAGGCATTGAAAGCCAGCTGGCTGGCGGAAGTAGAAGAGATGCGTACTCGCATTCTGGCAATGCGTCAGGAATTGGTGAAGGTATTAAGCACAGAGATGCCAGAACGCAATTTCGATTATCTGCTTAATCAGCGCGGCATGTTCAGTTATACCGGTTTAAGTGCCGCTCAGGTTGACCGACTACGTGAAGAATTTGGTGTCTATCTCATCGCCAGCGGTCGCATGTGTGTCGCCGGGTTAAATACGGCAAATGTACAACGTGTGGCAAAGGCGTTTGCTGCGGTGATGTAATGCAGGAAAGCAGGCTGGAGCTACCCAGCCTGCAGTGAAATTAAACTGTCGTCGCTTTCACTCTTTCTTTATAGATGATTTTTTTGATGCCATCGTTCTACGTGAGAGATAATAAACGTTGTTAGTTCTTTTATTGTTAAGCTTATCCCAATTATCTGGAATTCCTTATCCTGTTTTTTTGGGTGGAGTAATAATTTCTGCACATCTAACCATTATTAAATTTAATAATAAGTATCGGGTTTGTTACGATAGAATATTTCTATATCCTCAAGAATATGCTTTGCCTTATTGCCTGTGACTTTCTGAGATTCAATTATAGTATCGTTAAATTCTAATGTTAAAGAGAACTCTTTTTTCCGCTTTGTGTAAGTTTAACCTTATATTGATTACCAATATCAAATAAAAAGGTCCTGTAATGAGAATAATCACCTTTAACCTCCTCGGCAAAACAGCAAAGCGTGCAAATATACATAAAGTCTTTCTTACCCCTGATTTTGTTAACTAAATCAATAAATGCGTGAAAAACTTTACTTGCAATAGAACTTGATACTTCTTCTCCAGGTCTAAAAAATCTTTTGCAATTTTTAACTGTGTTTCTATGTATAAAAAGAAATCTTTGGCATAAGAGATATCTTTATTATTTAGTGCATCTAGCTCAACAGGTAAAGATGTCGTTTTGTTGCTATTCACATATGATATATTCATATCATCATCTCCATCGCGAGTAATAAAATTAATCACCATTGTAGGGTAGGGGGCTGGTCAATCAGAAATCATCTTTATAAACTTCGATTGTTTTTGTAATGCTGTATCATTAAGTTCATTAAATCGTACAGCAGATAAATGTTCTATCAAATTTCGCTCATTTGCCGAGGATTCATCATAATAAACGTAAAATTAATGTATCCTTACATCGAGTAATAAACATTTTTTATACAAAAAAAGACAGGAACGTATTTACTGGGTTAAATATAATCATCCTGCTTTTCATCACAAAAACCGCAGATAATCCTTCCTTTCCCCGGCAGCTGGCGTTATGGTCAGATGGTTTTTGCAACAAATCTCACAATAAAAAGTTTCAACATACTGACTATTTAGGGAAAAATATGCGCAAGATCACACAGGCAATCAGTGCCGTTTGCTTATTGTTCGCTCTAAACAGTTCCGCTGTTGCCCTGGCCTCATCTCCTTCACCGCTTAACCCTGGGACTAACGTTGCCAGGCTTGCTGAACAGGCACCCATTCATTGGGTTTCGGTCGCACAAATTGAAAATAGCCTCGCAGGGCGTCCGCCAATGGCGGTGGGGTTTGATATCGATGACACGGTACTTTTTTCCAGTCCGGGCTTCTGGCGCGGCAAAAAAACCTTCTCGCCAGAAAGCGAAGATTATCTGAAAAATCCTGTGTTCTGGGAAAAAATGAACAATGGCTGGGATGAATTCAGCATTCCAAAAGAGGTCGCTCGCCAGCTGATTGATATGCATGTACGCCGCGGTGACGCGATCTTCTTTGTGACTGGTCGTAGCCCGACGAAAACAGAAACGGTTTCAAAAACGCTGGCGGATAATTTTCATATTCCTGCCACCAACATGAATCCGGTGATCTTTGCGGGCGATAAACCAGGGCAAAATACAAAATCGCAATGGCTGCAGGATAAAAATATCCGAATTTTTTATGGCGATTCTGATAATGATATTACCGCCGCACGCGATGTCGGCGCTCGTGGTATCCGCATTCTGCGCGCCTCCAACTCTACCTACAAACCCTTGCCACAAGCGGGTGCGTTTGGTGAAGAGGTGATCGTCAATTCAGAATACTGACAGAGCGGGAGAGCGTGATGCTCTCCCGAATGCTGTTTTTTTAATCACACCTTTATCCTTTCGCTGTCTTGCTGCAAACTGATTAAGAGAGTTTTATCAAGGAGCAGCACATGTGGTATCAAAAGACGCTCACGCTTAGCGCCAAATCTCGTGGGTTTCATCTGGTAACGGATGAAATTCTGAATCAGCTGGCTGATATGCCGCGCGTTAACATCGGCTTACTGCATCTGTTGCTGCAACATACCTCCGCCTCTCTGACACTTAATGAGAACTGCGATCCCACCGTACGCCACGACATGGAGCGTTTTTTCCTCCGCACCGTTCCCGACAACGGAAATTATGAGCATGACTATGAGGGAGCAGACGATATGCCTTCTCATATCAAATCCTCAATGCTGGGAACATCGCTTGTATTGCCGGTGCATAAAGGGCGTATTCAGACCGGCACCTGGCAAGGCATTTGGCTGGGGGAACATCGCATCCACGGCGGATCGCGTCGCATCATCGCGACACTACAAGGGGAGTAAAAAATGACCATTTCGGAGTTGCTACAATATTGCATGGCAAAACCAGGCGCAGAACAGAGCGTGCATAATGACTGGAAAGCGACGCAGATCAAAGTGGAAGATGTACTGTTTGCGATGGTGAAAGAAGTAGAAAATCGCCCAGCTGTTTCGCTGAAAACCAGCCCGGAGCTGGCGGAGCTGCTACGTCAGCAGCACAGCGATGTGCGTCCAAGCCGCCATCTGAATAAAGCGCACTGGAGCACCGTGTATCTCGACGGTTCGCTGCCAGATTCGCAAATCTATTATCTGGTGGATGCGTCTTATCAGCAGGCGGTGAATTTACTGCCGGAAGAAAAACGTAAATTGCTGGTGCAACTCTGAAAGGAAAAGGCCGCTCAGAAAGCGGCCTTAACGATTACAGCATCGGCTTAAGGAAGCGTGCCGTGTGTGATGCTTCGCACTCCGCGACGGTTTCTGGCGTACCGGAGACGAGGATCTCGCCGCCACCACTGCCGCCTTCTGGTCCCAGGTCGACAATCCAGTCAGCGGTTTTGATCACGTCGAGATTGTGCTCAATCACCACAATGGTGTTGCCCTGATCGCGCAGTTTATGCAGTACGTCGAGCAGTTGCTGAATATCGGCGAAGTGCAGACCGGTGGTCGGCTCGTCGAGAATATACAGCGTCTGCCCGGTGCCGCGTTTTGACAGTTCACGCGCCAGCTTCACGCGCTGGGCTTCACCGCCTGAAAGGGTGGTTGCGGACTGCCCCAGTCGAATGTACGTCAGGCCAACGTCCATCAACGTTTGCAGCTTACGCGCCAGTGCAGGTACGGCATCAAAGAACTCACGCGCCTCTTCGATGGTCATATCCAGCACTTCGTGGATGGTTTTGCCTTTGTACTTAATCTCCAGCGTTTCACGGTTATAGCGTTTACCTTTGCACTGGTCGCACGGCACGTAGATATCCGGCAGGAAGTGCATCTCCACTTTGATCACGCCATCGCCCTGACAGGCCTCGCAGCGTCCGCCACGAACGTTAAAGCTGAAACGTCCCGGCGTATAGCCGCGCGCACGGGATTCCGGTACGCCCGCAAACAGTTCGCGCACAGGCGTAAACACGCCGGTATAGGTCGCCGGGTTAGAACGTGGAGTACGACCAATTGGGCTTTGGTCGATATCGATCACTTTATCGAAATGCTCCAGCCCCTGAATATCGCGATACGGTGCTGGTTCGGCGATGGTCGCCCCATTCAACTGGCGTTGGGCAATCGGGAACAGTGTGTCGTTAATCAGCGTCGATTTACCGGAACCTGAAACCCCGGTGATGCAGGTAAACAGACCCACCGGCAGCGTCAGCGTCACGTCCTTCAGGTTGTTGCCGCGTGCGCCTGTCAGCTTCAGCACTTTTTCCGGATTCGCCGGAACGCGTTTCTTCGGCACTTCAATCTTGCGTTTGCCGCTCATGTACTGCCCGGTCAACGACTCCGGCACCGCCATAATCGCTTCCAGCGGACCTTCTGCGACCACTTCACCGCCGTGAACACCTGCGCCCGGGCCAATGTCGATCACATGGTCAGCGGCGCGAATTGCGTCTTCGTCGTGCTCCACCACAATCACGGTATTACCGAGATCGCGCAGATGGATAAGCGTACCCAACAGGCGCTCGTTATCACGCTGGTGCAGGCCGATAGACGGCTCGTCCAGCACGTACATAACGCCAACCAGGCCCGCACCAATCTGGCTCGCCAGACGGATACGCTGTGCTTCACCGCCAGAAAGCGTTTCTGCCGAGCGGGAAAGCGTCAGGTAATTCAGGCCGACGTTAACGAGGAATTTCAGACGATCGCCGATCTCTTTAAGGATTTTTTCTGCAATCTTCGCCCGCTGACCTGCGAGTTTGAGATTGTTGAAGAATTCCATCGCATGACCAATGCTCATGTCGGAGATAGCAGGCAGCGGCGTATTCTCGACATACACGTGGCGCGCTTCCCGACGCAGACGCGTCCCTTCGCAGCTGGCGCACGGACGATTACTGATAAACTTGGCTAATTCTTCGCGTACCGCGCTGGATTCCGTTTCTTTATAGCGGCGCTCCATATTATGCAGCACGCCTTCGAACGGATGACGACGAATGGAGGTATCGCCACGATCGTTCATGTATTTGAATTCAATGTTTTCTTTGCCAGAACCGTACAACACCACTTTATGCACGTTCGCGCTCAGGCTGCCCCACGGCGCTTCGACGTCGAACTTATAGTGATCTGCCAGCGATTTCAGCATCTGGAAATAATAGAAGTTGCGGCGATCCCAGCCACGGATCGCACCACCAGCCAGCGACAGTTCCGGATTCTGGATCACTCGATCAGGATCGAAATATTGCTGTACGCCAAGGCCGTCGCAGGTCGGGCAGGCCCCCGCCGGGTTGTTAAACGAAAACAGTCGCGGCTCCAGTTCACGCATACTGTAGCCGCAAATTGGGCAGGCGAAGTTGGCGGAGAACAGCAGCTCTTCCGCTTTCGGGTCGTCCATATCCGCCACTACCGCGGTACCACCGGAAAGCTCCAGCGCGGTTTCAAATGACTCGGCAAGACGTTGGGTAAGATCGTCACGCACCTTGAAGCGATCAACCACCACTTCAATGGTATGTTTCTTTTGCAGTTCCAGTTTTGGCGGATCGGAAAGATCGCAGACTTCGCCATCAATACGAGCACGGATGTAGCCCTGGCTTGCCAGGTTCTCCAGCGTTTTGGTGTGTTCGCCTTTGCGCTCTTTAATGATTGGCGCGAGTAGCATCAGACGCTTGCCTTCCGGCTGCGACAGCACGTTATCCACCATCTGGCTGACGGTTTGCGCCGCCAGCGGGACGTCGTGGTCCGGACAGCGCGGCTCGCCAACGCGGGCGAATAACAAACGCAAATAGTCGTGGATTTCGGTGATTGTCCCCACCGTAGAACGCGGGTTATGAGACGTCGATTTCTGCTCAATTGAGATGGCAGGAGAAAGCCCCTCAATATGATCGACGTCCGGCTTTTCCATCAGTGACAGAAACTGCCGCGCGTAGGCGGAAAGGGATTCAACGTAACGGCGCTGCCCTTCGGCATATAAGGTGTCGAAAGCGAGCGAGGATTTGCCAGAACCCGAAAGCCCGGTCACGACAATGAGCTTGTCGCGGGGGATAACGAGGTTGATGTTTTTGAGATTATGGGTGCGGGCGCCCCGAACTTCGATCTTATCCATTCACCTTTCCCGGATTAAACGCTTTTTTGCCCGGTGGCATGGTGCTACCGGCGATCACAAACGGTTAATTATGACACAAATTGACCTGAATGAATATACAGTATTGGAATGCATTACCCGGAGTGTTGTGTAACAATGTCTGGCCAGGTTTGTTTCCCGGAACCGAGGTCACAACATAGTAAAAGCGCTATTGGTAATGGTACAATCGCGCGTTTACACTTATTCAGAACGATTTTTTTCAGGAGACACGAACATGGCCAGCAGAGGCGTAAACAAGGTTATTCTCGTTGGTAATCTGGGTCAGGACCCGGAAGTACGCTACATGCCAAATGGTGGCGCAGTTGCCAACATTACGCTGGCTACTTCCGAATCCTGGCGTGATAAAGCGACCGGCGAGATGAAAGAACAGACTGAATGGCACCGCGTTGTGCTGTTCGGCAAACTGGCAGAAGTGGCGAGCGAATATCTGCGTAAAGGTTCTCAGGTTTATATCGAAGGTCAGCTGCGTACCCGTAAATGGACCGATCAATCCGGTCAGGATCGCTACACCACAGAAGTCGTGGTGAACGTTGGCGGCACCATGCAGATGCTGGGTGGTCGTCAGGGTGGTGGCGCTCCGGCAGGTGGCAATATCGGTGGTGGTCAGCCGCAGGGCGGTTGGGGTCAGCCTCAGCAGCCGCAGGGTGGCAATCAGTTCAGCGGCGGCGCGCAGTCTCGCCCGCAGCAGTCCGCTCCGGCAGCGCCGTCTAACGAGCCGCCGATGGACTTTGATGATGACATTCCGTTCTGATTTGTCATTAAAACAATAGGTTATATTGTTTTAAGGTGGATGATTAAAGCATCTGCCAGCCATAAAAAAGAAGCCTCCGTTATGGAGGCTTCTACGTATCAGGTCAAAATCATTGGCCATTGTGGCGGTGTCTGATTCATCTCTTCTATCATCACCGACTCGATGTTGTGCCAGATAGCGGTGATGTCCGCCATTGTGATGCCAAGCAACCCCATTGCGAACCAACAGGCGGAAACAACGCCCAGACCGCTGCTGATCACCGCAAGCCCGACATAATCAGACCGACGAAAACGGATGTTGAGTGTGCTGGCCAGAAACATCATTACGGCACTAAGAAGTTGCCAGCGAAGAAGAACCACGCCAGTGGTGAGGGTAGCCATCAAACAATTCCTCTGAAAAGAGCCGATGCCCTGGACAGCGCGGCGTTGTTCACGGGAGGCGTGGTACACTCTGGCTATCGCGGGGCTTGCAGAACACAAAAATGAAACACTCTGTTTGTTTCATTAATTTTGTGAACTATATCACAATTGATTGTTTGTTAGTCATATTAGGCCGTGACTTTTATTGCTGTACAGATTATGTGGTTTTTCAGTGGCATTAAGGGCATATCTTCCCGCCGCCTCTGCATTCCTGTAGGAAATTAATTTTGAATATCAATGAATTATTTTCATCCAGGTGACGATTAGAAAGGTATCAATTTCAAATCAGGCAAAAGTGCTATTTATACCGTAAGATTTATCTAAAGACGTCGGTACCCAGGGTTTTCACCTTGCAATGGCCGGGTATAAACAGGCAGGAAATTGATAGCAATGAGTCATCGTGCACGACACCAATTACTGGCGTTGCCGGGCATTATCTTTTTAGTTCTCTTTCCCATCATTCTTTCGCTATGGATTGCCTTCCTTTGGGCAAAATCAGAAGTGAATAATCAGCTCCGAACCTTTGCTCAACTGGCACTGGATAAATCCGAGCTGGTCATTCGCCAGGCAGATTTAGTGAGCGATGCAGCTGAACGCTATCAGGGGCAAGTTTGCACTCCAGCCCATCAAAAGCGAATGTTGAATATTATTCGTGGCTATCTTTATATTAATGAATTGATCTATGCCCGTGATAACCATTTTTTATGCTCATCGCTGATAGCGCCTGTAAACGGCTATACGATTGCACCGGCCGATTATAAGCGTGAACCTAACGTTTCTATCTATTATTACCGCGATACGCCTTTTTTCTCTGGCTATAAAATGACCTATATGCAGCGGGGAAATTATGTGGCGGTTATCAACCCTCTCTTCTGGAGTGAAGTGATGTCTGATGACCCGACATTGCAATGGGGTGTGTATGATACGGTGACGAAAACCTTTTTCTCGTTAAGCAAAGAGGCCTCGGCAGCAACGTTTTCTCCGCTGATTCATTTGAAGGATTTAACCGTACAAAGAAATGGCTATTTATATGCGACAGTTTATTCGACAAAACGCCCAATTGCAGCCATTGTTGCGACTTCATATCAACGTCTTATAACCCATTTTTATAATCATCTTATTTTTGCGTTGTCCGCCGGTATTTTGGGGAGTCTTGTTCTGCTATTACTCTGGCTACGTATTCGACAAAACTATTTATCTCCCAAACGTAAATTGCAACGCGCCCTCGAAAAACATCAACTTTGTCTTTATTACCAGCCAATAATCGATATCAAAACAGAAAAATGTATCGGCGCTGAAGCGTTGTTACGTTGGCCTGGTGAGCAGGGGCAAATAATGAATTCGGCAGAGTTTATTCCGCTGGCAGAAAAGGAGGGGATGATAGAACAGATAACTGATTATGTTATTGATAATGTCTTCCGCGATCTGGGCGATTACCTGGCAACACATGCAGATCGCTATGTTTCTATTAACCTGTCGGCCTCCGATTTTCATACGTCACGGTTGATAGCGCGAATCAATCAGAAAACAGAGCAATACGCGGTGCGTCCGCAGCAAATTAAATTTGAAGTGACTGAGCATGCATTTCTTGATGTTGACAAAATGACGCCGATTATTCTGGCTTTCCGCCAGGCAGGTTACGAAGTGGCAATTGATGATTTTGGTATTGGCTACTCTAACTTGCATAACCTTAAATCATTGAATGTCGATATTTTGAAAATCGACAAATCGTTTGTTGAAACGCTGACCACCCACAAAACCAGTCATTTGATTGCGGAACACATCATCGAGCTGGCGCACAGCCTGGGGTTAAAAACGATCGCTGAAGGCGTCGAAACTGAGGAGCAGGTTAACTGGCTGCGCAAACGCGGCGTGCGCTATTGCCAGGGATGGTTCTTTGCGAAGGCGATGCCGCCGCAGGTGTTTATGCAATGGATGGAGCAATTACCCGCGCGGGAGTTAACGCGCGGGCAATAAAATTACAGGCGGTGGCGATAATCGCTGGGAGTGCGATCAAACTGCCGACGGAAAACGCGGGAGAAGGTCTGCTGCGAGACATAACCCAGGTCCATTGCGATATCAAAAATCGGACGCTCGGTGGTGCGCAACTCAACGGCGGCCAGTAACAGGCGGCGTTGGCGAATGTAATCGCCAAGCGTCTGATGCGTCACCGTGCGGAACATTCGTTGCAAGTACCACTTTGAATAGCCTGATTTTTTTGCGACTACATCAATGTTAAGCGGCTGGTCAATATGCTCGTCAATCCATGCGATAAGATCCTGAATAATTTTCTGATGGGACATAAATCTGCCTCTTTTCAGTGTTCAGTTCGTTAATTCATCTGTTGGGGAGTATAATTCCTCAAGTTAACTTGAGGTAAAGCGATTTATGGAAAAGAAATTACCCCGCATTAAAGCGCTGCTAACCCCCGGCGAAGTGGCGAAACGCAGCGGTGTGGCGGTATCGGCGCTGCATTTCTATGAAAGTAAAGGGTTGATTACCAGTATCCGTAACAGCGGCAATCAGCGGCGATATAAACGTGATGTGTTGCGATATGTTGCAATTATCAAAATTGCTCAGCGTATTGGCATTCCGCTGGCGACCATTGGTGAAGCGTTTGGCGTGTTGCCCGAAGGGCATACGTTAAGTGCGAAAGAGTGGAAACAGCTTTCGTCCCAATGGCGAGAAGAGTTGGATCGGCGCATTCATACCTTAGTGGCGCTGCGTGACGAACTGGACGGATGTATTGGTTGTGGCTGCCTTTCGCGCAGTGATTGCCCGTTGCGTAACCCGGGCGACCGCTTAGGAGAAGAAGGTACCGGCGCACGCTTGCTGGAAGATGAACAAAACTAAAGCGCCACAAGGGCGCTTTAGTTTGTTTTCCGGTCTTTGTCTTTCTCTCTATCCCGCTGGTACACAGGAGGGTTTCCCCCGACGTCAACACACCTCATTCGAGCACGTGGTGGAGGTTCCGGTTGGTGTTGATGCTTTAATTGTATGTCACCGACGTTTCTTCGCCAGTGTAAAAGTATACTTTTTAACCGCAATATTTTTGTCATCTCAGACGATTTTTTATCGCAATCCTGAACGGTATACGGCTCGATAACGCTGCAATCTTGCGCACCGACGATAACGTTTGCGCATCAATTGCCTGGTTTTTCATCGTCAAGACAATAAAAGAGAAAAAAGCAGCAAACTTCGGTTGAAAAAGCCGCTATGATCGCCGGATAATCGTTTGCTTTTTTTACCACCCGTTTTGTATGCGCGGAGCTAAACGTTTGCTTTTTTGCGACGCAGCAAATTGTCGCAAACCTGGAGCAGGAAGATAACGTTTCGCTGGCAGGGGATTGTCCGCCACGCATCTTGACGAAAATTAAACTCTCAGGGGATGTTTTCTTATGTCTACGCCATCAGCGCGTACCGGCGGTTCACTCGACGCCTGGTTTAAAATTTCACAACGTGGAAGCACTGTCCGTCAGGAAGTGGTTGCCGGGTTAACAACGTTTCTGGCGATGGTCTACTCGGTCATCGTCGTTCCAGGTATGTTGGGTAAAGCAGGCTTCCCGCCTGCGGCAGTTTTCGTTGCAACCTGTCTGGTTGCCGGACTCGGTTCTATCGTGATGGGTCTGTGGGCTAATCTGCCGTTGGCGATTGGTTGCGCCATCTCCCTGACAGCGTTTACCGCATTCAGCCTGGTGCTGGGGCAACATATTAGCGTACCTGTCGCGCTGGGTGCCGTGTTCCTGATGGGTGTGCTGTTTACGGTAATTTCTGCCACGGGTATCCGTAGCTGGATTTTGCGCAACTTGCCTCACGGTGTGGCGCACGGCACGGGGATTGGTATCGGTCTGTTCCTGCTGCTCATTGCCGCTAACGGTGTCGGTCTGGTGATTAAAAACCCGCTTGATGGTCTGCCCGTTGCGCTGGGTGATTTCGCGACCTTCCCGGTGATTATGTCACTGGTAGGTCTGGCGGTGATCATCGGCCTGGAAAAACTGAAAGTCCCTGGTGGCATTCTGCTGACCATTATCGGTATCTCAATTGTCGGTTTGATCTTCGATCCTAACGTCCATTTCTCCGGCGTTTTCGCCATGCCTTCATTGAGCGATGAAAACGGCAATTCACTGATTGGCAGCCTGGACATTATGGGCGCGCTGAATCCTGTAGTCCTGCCAAGCGTTCTGGCGCTGGTGATGACGGCAGTATTTGATGCCACCGGAACTATCCGTGCCGTCGCCGGCCAGGCGAACCTGCTGGATAAAGATGGGCAGATCATCGACGGTGGGAAAGCACTGACCACTGACTCCATGAGCAGCGTTTTCTCTGGCCTGGTGGGTGCGGCTCCGGCAGCGGTATACATCGAGTCTGCGGCGGGTACGGCGGCGGGCGGTAAAACCGGTTTGACGGCTATCACCGTTGGCGTGCTGTTCCTCCTGATTCTGTTCCTCTCTCCGCTCTCTTACCTCGTTCCGGGGTATGCAACGGCTCCGGCGCTGATGTACGTTGGCCTGCTGATGCTGAGCAACGTGGCGAAAATCGACTTTGCTGATTTTGTTGATGCGATGGCGGGTCTGGTTACGGCTGTATTCATCGTGCTGACCTGTAACATCGTAACAGGCATCATGATCGGCTTCGCGACTCTGGTGATTGGTCGTCTGGTTTCCGGCGAATGGCGCAAGTTGAACATCGGTACGGTCGTTATCGCCGTGGCGCTGGTGACCTTCTATGCGGGTGGCTGGGCTATCTAATCTTTCATCGGATTCTGAAAACGGGTGGCAATGGCTGCCCGTTTTTATTTTCTCCGCACATTGTGTGAGCTTTTGCGATATTCTGAAAAAAATGAGAATTCAGGCATAACGTCTTTCTCAGATCATAAAAAACATCGCAAACAGGGAACGCATGGAAATCTTCTTCACCATACTGATAATGACCCTCGTGGTCTCGCTGTCCGGGGTGGTCACTCGTGTCATGCCCTTTCAGATCCCGCTTCCGCTTATGCAAATCGCCATCGGTGCGCTACTGGCGTGGCCGACGTTTGGTTTGCATGTGGAGTTTGATCCTGAACTCTTTTTAGTCTTGTTTATCCCGCCGTTGCTGTTCGCTGATGGCTGGAAAACGCCGACCCGTGAATTTCTCGAACATGGTCGAGAGATTTTCGGCCTCGCGCTGGCGCTGGTGGTGGTCACCGTGGTCGGCATTGGCTTCCTTATTTACTGGGTGGTGCCGGGCATTCCGCTGATCCCTGCCTTTGCGCTGGCGGCGGTGCTTTCTCCGACCGATGCTGTGGCGCTCTCCGGGATTGTTGGCGAAGGGCGCATCCCGAAAAAAATCATGGGCATTTTGCAGGGCGAAGCGTTGATGAATGACGCCTCCGGTCTGGTGTCGTTGAAGTTTGCCGTAGCAGTGGCGATGGGGACGATGATCTTCACCGTCGGCGGTGCGACGGTCGAATTTATGAAAGTAGCCATTGGCGGTATTCTCGCCGGTTTTGTGGTGAGCTGGCTGTACGGTCGCTCGCTGCGATTCCTCAGCCGCTGGGGCGGTGATGAACCCGCGACGCAGATCGTCCTGCTGTTCCTGCTGCCATTCGCTTCTTATCTGATTGCCGAACATATTGGCGTTTCCGGCATCCTCGCTGCGGTTGCCGCCGGGATGACCATCACCCGCTCCGGTGTGATGCGCCGTGCGCCGCTGGCAATGCGCCTGCGTGCAAACAGCACCTGGGCGATGCTGGAATTTGTCTTTAACGGCATGGTGTTCCTGCTGTTAGGTCTGCAGCTGCCGGGTATTCTGGAGACGTCGCTGATGGCAGCAGAAATCGACCCTAACGTCGAAATCTGGATGCTGTTTACCAATATTATTCTGATATATGCGGCGCTGATGCTGGTCCGTTTCGGCTGGCTGTGGACGATGAAAAAGTTCAGCAACCGCTTCCTGAAGAAGAAGCCGATGGAGTTTGGTTCGTGGACCACACGAGAAATCCTGATCGCGTCTTTCGCCGGGGTGCGTGGGACGATCACTCTGGCCGGTGTGCTCTCTATCCCGCTGCTCTTGCCGGATGGTAACGTCTTCCCGGCGCGCTATGAGCTGGTGTTCCTGGCGGCTGGCGTCATTCTCTTCTCGCTGTTTGTCGGCGTGGTGATGTTGCCTATTCTGCTACAACACATTGAAGTCGCGGATCATTCGCAACAATTGAAAGAGGAACGTATTGCGCGAGCGGCAACGGCAGAAGTGGCGATTGTGGCGATCCAGAAAATGGAGGAGCGTCTGGCGGCGGATACCGAAGAGAATATCGATAACCAGCTGCTTACGGAGGTCAGTTCTCGCGTCATTGGTAACCTGCGTCGTCGCGCCGATGGACGTAACGACGTTGAAAGTTCCGTGCAGGAAGAGAACCTTGAGCGTCGCTTCCGTCTGGCGGCATTGCGTTCTGAACGTGCTGAACTTTACCACCTGCGCGCCACACGGGAGATCAGCAACGAAACGCTGCAAAAATTACTGCACGATCTCGATTTGCTTGAAGCGTTGCTAATTGAGGAAAATCAGTAAGCCGAAAGCGACGTAACCAGGCCCGAGGTAATCTGAAAAAGGTGCAATCTTTTGCACCTTTAACAGGTTAGCTCGGGCTAACATTCATGATTCTAAAACAAATAAATTATCTCTCTTTTAAAGTCAATTCATTGGCTGTTCTTCGACTTAACCTCAATCTGCATCTTGCATAATATCTGCAGTAATCTTCATAGCGACTGCATGAAGATTATCCTCAGTTTGTGACATGCCAGTATGAGTGGCACAATCTTCTTCAAAGAATTTCTGTAGTGTTACCAGGATATCACTATTAATGGAGATATTTTCCTCACCACGGAGAATGGTAATACCCATTCCCTGGACGCTAGCCTCATCGAAATTAACACGATAGAGACGGATATTAAACATCCAGGCTTTTGTTAAAACAGAACAGTTGAAATGGCAATTGCTTAAATTGGCATTATTAAAATTAACATTAGCCATATTAGAGTCGGTACATATAACCATTTCGAGGAACGTATTTGTTAACCGCGTAAAAAAGAGTTTGCTATCAATTAAGTTTATATTCTGGAGGGTTGCTTTATTCAGGTTGACACGAGACAGATCAGCATGTTCAAAGTTAATTAAATCAAGTTTAGAGAAGCTAAGGTCGGCTCTAAATAAATTAATATATGGCGCTATTACTTTATAAAGATTTACCTCAGCCATGTATGCCATATAAAAATTTGAATAATCAAGGAAGGTATTTTTAATATTGGCTCTATTCATTGTTGCATTGTAGAATTGAACATGCATAGCGGAACATGAATTTAGAGTTCCGTCAGTCATTTTTATCTGAGCGAAATTTGAGTCATCGAGAATACAATTATCAAAAAGTATTTTTTCCATTATGGCGAAATTAAAATTCGTTTTATACATATTACAGTCCTGAAAAATAGCGTTTTGTAGTCTGCAACCTGCAAAATTCGAATTGGATAAATCTTCATCTTTAATCACGATACCTTTCAGGCTAAGGTGTGAAAAATCGTAACCACCATTTACTGTCTGTGGGATTTCGATAGTATTATTATGGACGGTGACATTATTTATAAAATATACCACCTTAATTGACACTTCCTTATCTTTATTAAGGTAAACTCTTCTCGTAATTCTATCGTCACATTTATTATTTGCATGTGAAGCTATATCTATAAAATATTTATGTATTTTCCTGTCCGTTTCTTTCGTGATTTTTCCTGATGGTAAACTATCATAAATTCTTTTCATTTTCTGAATCAAGCCTATCACTTTTTCATGATCATCCATTTTGAAAAGAGAGAGGGCTTTATTGTCAATTAACGTGTTTTTATGATGTTTGCTGTAATTATCTGATTTTGTTTTCTTTGTATGTGATGGACTTGTGACAGAGTGGTTATCGTTAATCAGGCAAAGAGGAAAAAACATATTATTTAAACCATTATAGCGCATAAAATATCCTTATAATTAACAAGAAAGAAAAGGCATATTCTCTGCATTATCATTTTCTACGACTGTCAAAAATCGCTCATTTTTTAATGAGTTTATTTGTTTAATATTATGGGAAAAGGTGATGCATTTGGGAGAGGAAGAGTATTCCCCGGTCAGACGACCGGGGAAGGGGAGAGATTAATGCGCGCGGCCTTGCTCAACGCCAAAGCCGGTCTGGGAGCGGATAAACTGCGCGCGGAACAGTTCACGCTCACGCGCGCCTTCCGCTGAGTTATCGGTTGCCGAGAAGAACCAGATGCCGAGGAATGCCACGGTGATAGAGAACAGCGCCGGGTATTCATACGGGAAGATGGCTTTTTCGTGACCAAGGATCTGTACCCAAATCGTCGAGCCGAGGATCATCAGTACTACTGCGGTAATCAGCCCCAGCCAGCCACCCATCATCGCGCCACGCGTGGTCAGTTTCGACCAGTACATAGAAAGCAGAATGATCGGGAAGTTACAGCTCGCCGCGATGGCAAACGCCAGCCCCACCATAAAGGCGATGTTCTGATTCTCAAACAGCACGCCGAGGATAATCGCAATCACGCCGAGGATCAGTACGGTGATTTTTGATACCCGCAGCTCTTCACGTTCGGTCGCGCCTTTTTTGAAGACGTTAGCGTACAAGTCATGCGAAACCGCGGATGCGCCCGCCAGCGTCAGACCCGCAACCACCGCGAGGATAGTGGCGAAAGCAACCGCTGAAATAAAACCGAGGAACAGGTTGCCGCCCACTGCATTCGCCAGGTGAACGGCCGCCATGTTGTTACCACCAATCAGATGGCCCGCCGCGTCTTTATATTCCGGATTCGCACCAACCAGCATGATCGCGCCGAAGCCGATAATAAAGGTCAGAATATAGAAGTAGCCCATAAACCCGGTGGCGTAGAACACGCTCTTACGTGCTTCGCGGGCATCGCTGACTGTAAAGAAGCGCATCAGAATGTGCGGCAAGCCCGCCGTACCAAACATCAGTCCCAGACCCAGAGAGAGCGCGGAGATCGGATCTTTCACCAGCCCGCCCGGCTTCATGATGTCGACACCTTTCGGGTGTACCGCCATCGCTTCACTGAACAGATTGTTGAAGCTAAAGCCGACGTGTTTCATCACCATAAAGGCCATAAAGCTGGCACCGAACAGCAACAGCACGGCTTTGATAATTTGCACCCAGGTGGTCGCCAGCATGCCGCCGAACAGGACGTACATCATCATCAGCACGCCGACCAGCACCACCGCAATGTGATAGTTAAGGCCAAACAGCAGCTCGATCAGTTTACCTGCGCCCACCATCTGGGCGATAAGGTAAAGCGCCACCACCACCAGAGAACCACAGGCCGAAAGAATACGAATCGGCCCTTGTTTCAGACGGTAAGAGGCCACATCGGCAAAGGTGTAGCGCCCCAGGTTACGCAGACGTTCGGCAATCAGGAACAAAATGATCGGCCAGCCCACCAGGAAGCCCAGCGAGTAAATTAAGCCGTCATAGCCGGAGGTAAACACCAGCGCGGAGATCCCCAAGAATGAGGCGACGGACATATAGTCCCCGGCAATCGCCAGCCCGTTCTGGAAGCCAGTGATATTGCCGCCTGCGGTGTAGTAGTCGCTACGAGAACGTACGCGTTTTGATGCCCAGTAGGTAATGCCGAGCGTAAACACGACGAAAATCAGGAACATAATAATCGCCTGCCAGTTCGTTGGCTGGCGCTCTACGGCCCCGCTAATAGCATCCGCGGCGTTAGCTGCGAAAGGGAGTGTGGCGGCAAGCGCCGTCAGAACTCTTTTCATGATGCTTGTACCTCATGCAGGACTTCATTATTAAGACGGTCGAATTCGCCGTTCGCCCGCCAGATGTAGATACCGGTGAGAACAAAGGAGATCACAATCACTCCAACACCAATTGGAATACCGCGTGTGACGCTGGTGTTCGGATTCAGCGGCGTGCCCAGCCAGCCGGGCGCGAAGGCGATCAGTAAAATAAAGCCGATATAAACTGCCAGCATAATAATCGACAGGATGGTGGCAAACCGTTGCCGTTTTTCGACTAACTCCCTGAAATGCGCATTGTCTTCTATCCGCTGATAAATAGTGCCATTCATCACAGATTCTCCAGAGGTAATGTAAGGATTGTTTTAATTCCCGCTCCCTTATGGGAGAAGGTTAACGCTCGGGTAACCCTTGCCGAATGTAGGCCGGATAAGGCGTTTACGCCGCATCCGGCAATCAATGCCTGATGCGACGCTGTCGCGTCTTATCAGGCCTACAAACCGTTACCGACTCGCATCGGGCAATTGTGGGTTACGATGGCATCGCGATAGCCTGCTTCTCTTCAAGCAGCTTCTCGACTACGCCAGGATCGGCAAGCGTCGAGGTATCGCCCAGGTTGCTGGTATCGCCCGCCGCAATTTTGCGCAGAATACGGCGCATAATTTTGCCGGAGCGGGTTTTAGGCAGGGAGTCGGTCCAGTGCAGCACGTCTGGCGTCGCCAGCGGGCCAATCTCTTTACGCACCCAGTTGCGGACTTCTGCGTACAGTTCTGGTGACGGTTCCTCCCCGTGATTAAGCGTGACGTAGGCGTAGATCGCCTGACCTTTAATATTGTGCGGAATACCTACTACGGCGGCTTCGGCAATCTTCGGATGCGCCACCAGCGCCGACTCAATCTCTGCCGTCCCCAGACGGTGACCGGAGACGTTCAGCACGTCGTCCACACGCCCGGTTATCCAGTAATAGCCATCTTCATCGCGACGCGCGCCGTCGCCGCTGAAATACATATTTTTGAAGGTGGAGAAGTAGGTCTGTTCAAAACGTTCGTGATCGCCAAACAGCGTACGCGCCTGACCCGGCCAGGAGTCGGTGATTACCAGGCTACCTTCGGTGGCCCCCTCCAGCGGGTTACCTTCGTTATCGACCAGCGCCGGTTGCACGCCGAAGAACGGACGTGTTGCCGAACCGGCTTTCAGCTCGGTAGCGCCAGGCAGCGGGGTGATCATGAAACCGCCGGTTTCGGTCTGCCACCAGGTATCGACCACCGGACATTTCTCGTTGCCGATTTTTTTCCAGTACCACTCCCACGCTTCCGGGTTAATTGGCTCGCCCACGGAACCGAGAATGCGCAGCGACGAACGGTCGGTGCCTTCGATCGCTTTATCGCCTTCCGCCATCAGCGCGCGGATCGCCGTGGGTGCGGTATAGAGAATATTGACCTGATGCTTGTCCACCACCTGCGCCATACGGGCAGGCGTCGGCCAGTTGGGTACGCCTTCAAACATCAGCGTGGTCGCACCGCAGGCCAGCGGGCCGTACAGCAAGTAACTGTGTCCGGTCACCCAGCCCACATCGGCGGTGCACCAGTAGATATCACCCGGATGATAATCAAAGACATATTTAAAGGTCAGCGCCGCGTACACCAGATAACCGCCGGTAGTATGCAGCACACCTTTTGGCTTACCGGTAGAACCGGAGGTGTAGAGAATAAACAGCGGATCTTCGGCGTTCATCTCTTCCGCCTGGTGCTGATCGCTCGCTTGCTCAACCAGGTCGTGCCACCACAGGTCGCGCCCTTCCTGCCAGTCAATTTTCCCGCCAGTACGCTTCAGTACCACCACATGCTCTACGCTGGTGACGTTCGGGTTTTTCAGCGCGTCATCAACGTTTTTCTTCAGCGGAATACTGCGCCCGGCACGCACACCTTCGTCGGAAGTGATCACCAGTCGTGAGTTGGAATCAATAATGCGCCCGGCAACGGCTTCCGGCGAGAAGCCGCCGAAAATCACCGAATGCACCGCGCCAATGCGGGCGCAGGCCAGCATCGCAACCGCGGCTTCCGGCACCATCGGCATATAAATCGCCACCACATCACCTTTTTTAATGCCCAGCTCGAGCAGGGTATTGGCGAAGCGGCAGACGTCGCGGTGCAGCTCTTTATAGCTGATATGTTTGCTCTGGCTGGCGTCGTCGCCTTCCCAGATGATGGCGGTACGATCGCCGTTTTCTTGCAGATGGCGGTCAAGGCAGTTTGCCGCCAGATTCAGCGTGCCGTCCTCGTACCATTTAATGGACACATTACCGGGGGCAAAGGAGGTGTTTTTCACCTTCTGGTAAGGTTTGATCCAGTCAAGAATTTTTCCCTGTTCGCCCCAGAAGGTATCAGGTACGTTAATAGATTGTTGATACATCGCCTCGTACTGCTGAGGGTTTATCAGGCAACGGTCTGCGATGTTGGCAGGAATGGTGTGTTTGTGAATTTGGCTCATGCTTTTGTTCTCCTTGTAGGATGTTAATAATATGTGGCATAAGCGTTAAATGTAGGGGTATTGGCAGTTTTGTTTAGTATTTGGGCGACAGATCACGCAAAAGTAGAATTGTGCAAATAAACGGCAGGGTAATTTTTGAAGGTCAGCAACAAAAGTTGATTAATTCTTTGAGGAACATGCAGTTATGCATGCTGTTGAAAAAGAGGAAGATACTGACTAACTCTAAAGTGGTATTTTACATGCACTTACAATTGATTAAAGACAACATTCACAGTGTGGTTATTTGTTACACATAGGGGCGAGCAATGTCATGACAGTGTAGGTGCGGTTACTGTCGTGAAAAACAATAAAAACCGCCATTGCAACAATGGCGCAATTCGGATGAAGCCCCTATGACAAGGATAAAAATAAACGCACGCCGTATCTTCAGCTTATTGATTCCTTTTTTCTTTTTCACTTCTGTTCACGCTGAACAAACGGCTGCTCCCGCAAAACCTGTAACTGTGGAAGCGAAGAATGAAACCTTTGCCCCGCAGCATCCCGATCAATATCTCTCCTGGAAAGCCACCTCGGAACAGTCAGAGCGTGTTGACGCCCTGGCGGAAGATCCACGGCTGGTGATCCTGTGGGCGGGGTATCCCTTCTCGCGCGATTACAACAAGCCGCGTGGACATGCTTTTGCTGTGACCGATGTGCGTGAAACCCTGCGTACCGGTGCGCCGAAAAACGCTGAAGATGGTCCGCTACCGATGGCATGCTGGAGTTGTAAAAGCCCGGATGTGGCGCGTCTGATCCAGAAAGACGGCGAAGATGGCTACTTCCACGGTAAATGGGCGCGCGGCGGTCCGGAAATCGTCAACAACTTAGGTTGTGCCGATTGCCATAACACCGCCTCTCCAGAGTTCGCCAAAGGCAAACCGGAGTTAACCCTTTCCCGTCCGTATGCGGCTCGCGCGATGGAAGCCATTGGTAAACCTTTTGAGAAAGCCGGACGTTTCGACCAGCAATCGATGATTTGCGGTCAGTGCCATGTGGAGTATTACTTCGACGGCAAAAACAAAGCGGTTAAATTCCCGTGGGATGACGGCATGAAAGTCGAAAATATGGAGCAGTATTACGACAAAATTGCCTTCTCTGACTGGACTAACTCCCTGTCGAAAACGCCAATGCTGAAAGCGCAGCACCCGGAATATGAAACCTGGACAGCGGGCATTCACGGTAAAAACAACGTGACCTGTATCGACTGCCATATGCCAAAAGTGCAGAACGCCGAAGGCAAACTCTACACCGACCATAAAATTGGTAATCCGTTTGATAACTTCGCCCAGACTTGTGCGAACTGCCATACCCAGGACAAAGCTGCCTTGCAAAAAGTGGTCGCGGAACGTAAGCAGTCGATTAACGACCTGAAAATCAAGGTTGAAGATCAACTGGTTCACGCTCACTTCGAAGCGAAAGCAGCGCTGGATGCAGGCGCGACGGAAGCTGAAATGAAGCCAATTCAGGACGATATCCGTCATGCCCAGTGGCGCTGGGATCTGGCGATCGCTTCCCACGGCATTCATATGCACGCACCGGAAGAAGGTTTACGGATGCTCGGTACGGCGATGGATAAAGCGGCGGATGCACGCACCAAACTGGCGCGCCTGCTGGCGACCAAAGGCATCACCCATGAAATCCAGATCCCGGATATCTCAACCAAAGAGAAAGCCCAGCAGGCCATTGGCCTGAACATGGAACAAATCAAGGCCGAGAAGCAGGACTTCATCAAAACGGTGATCCCGCAGTGGGAAGAACAGGCACGTAAAAACGGTCTGTTAAGCCAATAACCCCGTTCCGCCTCGCAAGGGGCGGAAAACACAATGGAGTGAATATGAGCGTATTACGTTCGTTATTAACTGCCGGGGTGCTGGCGTCGGGCCTGTTGTGGAGCCTGAACGGAATTACCGCTACCCCTGCGGCGCAGGCATCTGATGATCGCTACGAAGTTACCCAGCAGCGTAACCCGGATGCCGCCTGTCTGGACTGTCATAAACCAGATACCGAAGGTATGCATGGAAAACATGCTTCCGTTATCAACCCGAATAACAAACTGCCGGTCACCTGCACCAACTGTCACGGCCAGCCATCACCGCAACACCGCGAAGGGGTGAAAGATGTGATGCGCTTTAACGAGCCGATGTACAAGGTTGGAGAGCAGAACAGCGTCTGTATGTCCTGTCATCTGCCGGAACAGTTGCAAAAAGCGTTCTGGCCGCACGATGTCCACGTAACCAAAGTGGCGTGCGCCAGCTGCCATTCCCTGCATCCACAGCAAGATACGATGCAGACGTTAAGTGACAAAGGACGGATTAAGATTTGCGTCGATTGCCACAGCGATCAGCGCACCAATCCGAACTTTAACCCGGCGTCTGTTCCGTTGCTTAAGGAGCAGCCATGACCTGGTCTCGTCGCCAGTTTCTCACCGGCGTCGGCGTGCTGGCAGCCGTCAGCGGCACCGCAGGGCGCGTGGTGGCGAAAACGTTGAATATCAATGGGGTGCGTTACGGCATGGTGCATGACGAGTCGTTATGCATCGGCTGTACCGCCTGTATGGATGCTTGTCGGGAAGTGAACAAGGTGCCGGAAGGCGTCTCGCGCCTGACGATTATTCGTAGCGAGCCGCAGGGCGAATTTCCTGATGTGAAATATCGCTTCTTCCGTAAGTCTTGCCAGCACTGCGATCATGCGCCGTGCGTTGACGTCTGCCCGACCGGTGCGTCTTTTCGCGATGCTGCCAGTGGGATTGTCGATGTTAATCCGGATCTCTGCGTCGGTTGTCAGTACTGCATCGCCGCCTGTCCGTACCGCGTGCGCTTTATCCATCCGGTCACGAAGACGGCGGACAAATGCGATTTCTGCCGTAAGACCAATTTGCAGGCCGGTAAGTTGCCCGCGTGCGTTGAAGCTTGCCCGACCAAGGCGCTGACGTTTGGCAATCTGGACGATCCCAACAGTGAGATTTCGCAACTGCTGCGCCAGAAGCCCACTTACCGCTACAAGCTGGCGCTGGGAACCAAACCGAAGCTGTACCGCGTACCGTTTAAATACGGGGAGGTGAGCCAATGACGCAGACTTCCGCATTTCATTTTGAATCGCTGGTGTGGGACTGGCCGATTGCCATCTACCTGTTTTTGATTGGTATTTCTGCTGGTCTGGTGACGCTGGCCGTGCTGTTACGTCGCTTCTACCCGCAGGCGGGCGGTGCAGACAGTACGTTGCTGCGCACCACGCTGATTGTCGGGCCGGGCGCGGTGATCCTCGGTCTGTTGATCCTCGTCTTCCACCTGACAAGACCGTGGACCTTCTGGAAGCTGATGTTCCACTACAGTTTTACCTCGGTGATGTCGATGGGGGTGATGCTGTTTCAGCTCTACATGGTGGTGCTGGTGCTGTGGCTGGCGAAAATCTTTGAACATGATTTGCTTGCCCTGCAACAACGCTGGTTGCCGAAGCTGGGGATCGTGCAAAAGGTTCTGAGCCTGCTGACGCCCGTTCATCGCGGACTGGAAACATTGATGCTGGTGCTGGCGGTGTTGTTGGGGGCTTATACCGGCTTTCTGCTGTCGGCGCTGAAATCGTATCCGTTCCTCAATAACCCGATCCTGCCGGTGCTGTTCCTCTTCTCCGGCATCTCGTCCGGTGCGGCGGTGGCGCTGATCGCCATGGCGATACGCCAACGCAGTAACCCGCATTCCACGGAAGCGCAGTTTGTACACCGTATGGAAATCCCTGTGGTATGGGGTGAAATCTTCCTGCTGGTGGCGTTTTTTGTCGGTCTGGCGCTGGGCGATGACGGTAAAGTTCGTGCGCTGGTGGCGGCATTAGGTGGCGGTTTCTGGACGTGGTGGTTCTGGCTTGGTGTCGCCGGGCTGGGGCTGATTGTGCCAATGCTGCTCAAACCGTGGGTCAATCGCAGTTCCGGCATTCCTGCCGTGCTGGCGGCGTGTGGGGCCAGTCTGGTCGGCGTGTTGATGCTGCGCTTTTTCATTCTCTACGCCGGACAGTTGACGGTGGCGTAAGCCAGAAAAGAGGTGGTTTCTGGACGTATTCCTTCCTGAAGTCGGTTTTCTGGCGTTGTTGTTAAGTCTCGGGGTCAACGTGTTGACCCCGTTGACGGCCTTCGCGGGAGTGCGGTTGCGCTGGCCTGCCATGATGCGACTCACTTGCATCGGCATTCTGGCGCAGTTCGCGCTCCTGCTGCTCGCCTTTGGCGTACTGACGTATTGTTTTCTCATCAGCGATTTCTCGGTCATTTATGTCGCGCAACATAGCTATAGCCTGCTGTCGTGGGAACTCAAGCTGGCAGCGGTGTGGGGCGGCCATGAAGGTTCGCTGCTGCTTTGGGTGCTGCTGCTTTCCGCCTGGAGCGCGCTGTTTGCCTGGCATTATCGGCAGCAAACCGATCCGCTATTTCCGCTGACGTTAGCCGTTTTATCTCTCATGCTCGCCGCACTGCTACTGTTTGTGGTGCTGTGGTCCGATCCCTTCGTGCGGATATTTCCACCAGCAATCGAAGGCCGCGATCTCAATCCGATGCTGCAACATCCCGGTCTTATCTTTCATCCACCGCTGCTTTACCTTGGCTATGGCGGTTTGATGGTAGCGGCGAGCGTGGCGCTGGCGAGTCTACTGCGCGGCGAGTTTGATGGTGCCTGCGCCCGAATTTGCTGGCGCTGGGCGTTACCTGGCTGGAGTGCATTAACGGCGGGGATCATCCTCGGTTCCTGGTGGGCCTACTGCGAACTCGGCTGGGGCGGCTGGTGGTTCTGGGATCCGGTGGAAAACGCCTCTTTATTACCCTGGCTTTCTGCCACTGCGCTGCTGCACAGTTTGTCCCTGACACGCCAGCGGGGGATTTTTTGCCACTGGTCGCTGTTGCTGGCGATAGTTACTCTGATGCTGTCGCTGCTGGGCACCTTAATTGTCCGTTCTGGCATTCTGGTTTCGGTTCATGCGTTCGCGCTGGATAACGTCCGCGCCGTGCCGTTGTTCAGCCTGTTTGCACTGATTAGCCTTGCGTCTCTGGCTCTGTATGGCTGGCGAGCGCGGGACGGTGGCCCGGCGGTGCATTTTTCGGGGTTATCGCGGGAAATGTTAATCCTCGCTACGCTGTTGCTGTTTTGCGCAGTGCTACTGATCGTGCTGGTGGGAACGCTTTATCCGATGATTTACGGCCTGCTGGGCTGGGGACGCCTCTCCGTTGGCGCGCCGTATTTTAACCGCGCGACGTTACCGTTTGGTCTGTTGATGCTGGTGGTGATTGTGCTGGCGACGTTTGTCTCTGGCAAACGCGTGCAGCTTCCGGCGCTGGTAGCTCATGCGGGCGTGCTGTTATTTGCCGCTGGGGTCGTGGTCTCCAGCGTCAGCCGTCAGGAGATCAGCCTGAATTTACAGCCGGGTCAGCAGGTGACGCTGGCAGGATACACCTTCCGTTTTGAGTGCCTCGATCTACAAGCCAAAGGCAATTACACCAGCGAAAAAGCGATAGTGGCACTGTTTGACCATCAGCAACGCATTGGTGAACTGACGCCGGAGCGGCGTTTTTATGAAGCACGCCGTCAACAAATGATGGAACCGTCAATTCGCTGGAACGGCATCCATGACTGGTATGCGGTCATGGGGGAGAAAACTGGGCCGGATCGTTACGCTTTTCGTTTGTATGTACAAAGCGGTGTGCGCTGGATCTGGGGGGGAGGATTGTTGATGATTGCGGGCGCATTGTTAAGCGGATGGCGGGGGAAGAAGCGCGATGAATAAAGGGCTTCTCACGCTACTGCTGTTATTTACCTGTTTTGCGCACGCTCAGGTCGTAGACACCTGGCAATTCGCCAATCCGCAACAACAGCAACAGGCGTTAAATATTGCCAGCCAGTTACGTTGTCCGCAGTGCCAGAATCAAAACTTACTGGAATCCAACGCGCCGGTGGCTGTCAGTATGCGCCATCAGGTTTACAGCATGGTGGCGGAGGGGAAGAACGAAGTCGAAATCATTGGCTGGATGACCGAACGCTACGGAGATTTTGTTCGCTATAACCCACCGTTAACGGGTCAGACGCTGGTGTTATGGGCGCTGCCAGTGGTGTTGTTACTGCTGATGGCACTGATCCTCTGGCGAGTGAGGGCGAAGCGATGAAACAGCCCAAAATACCGGTGAAAATGCTGACAACACTCACGATATTGATGGTATTTCTCTGTGTCGGCAGTTATCTGTTAAGCCCAAAATGGCAGGCGGTACGTGCGGAGTATCAGCGTCAGCGCGATCCGCTACATCAGTTTGCCAGCCAGCAAACCCCGGAAGCGCAGCTTCAGGCATTGCAGGATAAAATCCGCGCTAATCCACAAAACAGCGAACAGTGGGCGTTACTGGGCGAGTACTATCTGTGGCAAAACGATTACAGCAATTCGTTGCTGGCGTACCGTCAGGCGTTGCAACTACGTGGTGAGAACGCTGAACTGTATGCGGCGCTGGCGACGGTGCTTTATTACCAGGCCAGCCAGCATATGACCGCCCAGACTCGCGCAATGATCGACAAAGCCCTCGCGCTGGACAGTAATGAAATCACCGCCCTGATGCTGCTGGCTTCCGATGCGTTTATGCAGGCGAACTACGCGCAAGCCATCGAACTATGGCAAAAAGTGATGGATCTCAACTCACCGCGAGTTAACCGAACACAGCTGGTTGAGTCGATTAATATGGCGAAATTGTTGCAGCGGAGATTGGATTAATCATCTGGTGATGAAGATTATGTCATTGAGCTGCATAAAAAATAATCGAATGAACATATGCCAAAAATAATCACTAATCAGTATTATTGCAGATTAAACAAATAAAAATCTTTCCATAACAAATGGTTATTCATTAATCCTGCCATAAACTCGCGTTATTATGCATTAATGCAGCGAAAAGCTCTGTTGTTAAAGGGTTGCGCAACATACCGCGCAAATGATACTGATCATAAGCGTTAAAAAAATCTACAAACCAACGCAACACAATTCATGCCCTGGCAGTATGTCACGTTCTCGCGTTTCTGAACGGGGAACGGCGCTCCATTGAGGAAGTCATTCATATGAAAAATATAAAATTCAGCCTGGCCTGGCAGATTCTGTTTGCTATGGTGCTGGGCATTCTCCTGGGAAGCTACCTGCACTACCATAGCGACAGCCGCGACTGGCTGGTCGTCAATTTGCTCTCTCCGGCGGGTGATATCTTCATCCATCTGATTAAAATGATTGTTGTGCCGATTGTGATCTCCACGCTGGTGGTGGGTATCGCGGGTGTTGGTGATGCCAAACAGCTCGGGCGTATTGGCGCGAAAACCATTATCTACTTCGAGGTGATCACCACCGTCGCCATCATTTTGGGGATCACTCTGGCGAACGTCTTCCAGCCCGGTGCCGGGGTGGATATGTCGCAGTTGGCGACCGTCGATATCTCGAAATATCAGAGCACTACGGAAGCGGTACAAAGCAGTTCCCACGGCATTATGGGCACGATTTTGTCGCTGGTGCCGACGAACATTGTGGCGTCGATGGCGAAAGGCGAAATGCTGCCGATCATCTTTTTCTCGGTGCTGTTTGGTCTGGGGCTTTCTTCCCTGCCCGCGACGCATCGTGAACCGCTGGTGACCGTGTTCCGCTCCATCTCTGAAACCATGTTTAAAGTGACTCACATGGTGATGCGTTATGCACCGGTGGGTGTGTTTGCGCTGATTGCGGTGACGGTGGCTAACTTTGGTTTCTCGTCTCTGTGGCCACTGGCGAAACTGGTGCTGCTGGTGCATTTCGCCATTCTGTTCTTCGCGCTGGTAGTGCTGGGAATTGTGGCGCGCCTGTGCGGGTTAAGCGTCTGGATCCTGATTCGTATTCTGAAAGATGAGCTGATTCTGGCGTACTCCACTGCCAGCTCTGAAAGCGTGCTGCCGCGAATTATTGAGAAGATGGAAGCCTACGGAGCACCGGTGTCGATCACCAGTTTCGTGGTGCCGACCGGTTACTCTTTTAACCTTGATGGTTCGACGCTGTATCAAAGTATTGCCGCTATCTTCATCGCGCAGTTGTATGGCATTGACCTGTCCATCTGGCAGGAAATCATTCTGGTGCTGACGCTGATGGTGACCTCGAAAGGGATTGCTGGCGTGCCTGGCGTGTCGTTTGTGGTGTTGCTGGCAACGCTGGGTAGCGTAGGTATTCCGCTGGAAGGTCTGGCGTTTATTGCTGGTGTTGACCGTATCCTCGACATGGCGCGTACTGCGCTGAACGTGGTGGGTAATGCGCTGGCGGTGCTGGTGATTGCCAAGTGGGAACACAAATTTGACCGTAAGAAAGCGCTGGCTTATGAGCGTGAAGTGCTGGGCAAATTTGATAAAACTGCGGATCAATAATTGAAGATTGCCGGGGATATCCACCCGGCAATGTGTGAATGCCTGATGCGACGCTTGCCGCGTCTTATCAGGCCTACGCCAGACAGCGCAATAGCCTGATTTAGCGTGATTTTGTAGGTCGGATAAGGCGTTTATGCCGCATCCGACATCAACGCCTGATGCGACGCTTAACGCGTCTTATCAGGCCTACGCCAGACAGCGCAATAGCCTGATTTAGCGTGATTTTGTAGGTCGGATAAGGCGTTTACGCCGCATCCGACATCAACGCCTGATGCGACGCTTGCCGCGTCTTATCAGGCCTACGCCAGACAGCGCAATAGCCTGATTTAGCGTGATTTTGTAGGTCGGATAAGGCGTTTATGCCGCATCCGACATCAACGCCTGATGCGACGCTTAACGCGTCTTATCAGGCCTACGCCAGACAGCGCAATAGCCTGATTTAGCGTGATTTTGTAGGTCGGATAAGGCGTTTACGCCGCATCCGACATCAATGCCTGATGCGACGCTTGCCGCGTCTTATCAAGCCTATCTTAACCGTTGGTTAATTTTTCAAACTCTTCACACCCGGTATCAAACCCTTCCATACAGCTCAGGTTCAACCAGTGCAGCGCCTTTTGCTTGTTCTTCTCGATAAAACCTTCTTCACCGTTTAAGAACATCATTCCCGCCCAGTACTCGGAATAACCGGTTCGGGAAATTGCAGAGCTGCGTTTGAAATACCAGGTTGCCTTGTCATCGTCGGCCTTAATGCCCACGCCGTTGGCGTAAATCAAACCAAGCAGCATTTGGGCATCGACGGCAGAGTCGTTCTCCAGATCTTCCGAGGCGTTTTCTAACAGCGAAATTGCCTTTGGATAATCCGGTTTACCCGCTTGAGTATTTACCAGAATATGCGCCAGCGTTACTTCACCTTCTTTACTGCCCGCTTGCGCCGCTTTCTCTGCAAGAACTTTTGCTTGTGGATAGTCCAGACTGACCGGATTGGTGATTTTGATCTGCGCCAGCAGCGCGCAGGCATCAGCATCACCGCTGTCGGCGGCTTTCTGTGCCCAATATTCGGCTTTGCTCAAATCGCCGGAGCTAAACCAGCTGTCGGCAAGAAAATATTGTGCGCGTCGGTCCCCGGCCTCTGCTGCCTTTAAATACTGGCTGCCAGGCTCGGAGTCGTTGGCGTGGGCAAAGAATGTCAAAAACAACATCAATGCGATAATTTTTTTCATTTTGATAATACGATTGGGTAGGGAGTAACCAGTATAAAGAGTTCGAATGGATAAAAAAACAGCCTCCGAAAGGAGGCTGTAGAAAGGACGGTATTACGCCAGTGCCGCTTCGCGCAGGCGAGTTTTCAACTTGTTGTACTCGTCAATCACGTACTGCTCGGCGGCGCGCTGATCGGCGATCGGCTCGACGCGAACGGCGCAGTATTTGTACTCCGGCGTTTTCGTAATCGGGCTTAAGTTTTCGGTAACCAGCTCGTTACAGGCACCAATCCACCACTGGTAGGTCATGTAAATCGCCCCTTTGTTCGGACGATCGCTGACCTGCGCACGGGTGATAATTTTGCCTTTACGCGAGTGCACCCAAACCAATGCCTCATCTTCAATACCCAGACGTTTGGCGTCTTCGGTATTGATTTGTGCGTAGCCAGGTTCATCAGCCAGCGCCGCCAGTGCCGCACAGTTACCGGTCATCGAACGGCAAGAGTAGTGACCAACTTCACGCACCGTTGACAGTACCATCGGGTACTCGTCGGTGAGTTTGTCGATTGGCGCTACCCAGTCGCAGGTGAAGAACTGCGCCAGACCGTTCGGGGTATCAAACTTCTCTTTAAACAGATAAGAAGTCCCCTGATCGGCATCTGAAGTATCGCGGCAAGACCACTGAATGAAGCCCAGTTCGCCCATTTTCTCGTAAGTCGCACCGTAGAAATCCGGGCACAGATGACGCAACTCATCCCAGATCTCCTGGGTGTTGTTGTAGTGCATCGGATAACCCATACGGGTGGCGATTTCACTGATGATTTGCCAGTCCGTTTTCAGATCCCATTTCGGTTCAACCGCCTTGAAGAAACGCTGGAAGCCACGGTCAGCCGCAGTAAACACGCCTTCATGCTCGCCCCACGACGTTGACGGTAAAATAACATCCGCCGCCGACGCGGTTTTGGTCATAAAGATGTCCTGAACGATAACCAGTTCCAGATCTTCAAAGGCTTTACGTACTGCCGACAGCTCCGCGTCAGTTTGTAGCGGATCTTCGCCCATAATGTACGCGGCACGCACTTCGCCATGCGCTGCGCGGTGCGGCAGCTCGCTGATGCGATAGCCGGTATGCGCTGGCAGGCTTTCCACGCCCCAGGCTTTGGCGAATTTCTCGCGGTTAGCCGGATCTTTCACGTACTGGTATCCCGGATACGTATCCGGCAGCGCGCCCATATCGCAGGCACCCTGAACGTTGTTCTGACCACGAACCGGGTTAACACCCGCATGCGGCTTACCAAGGTTACCGGTCAGCATCGCGAGGCTGGTCAGAGAACGCACGGTTTCCACGCCCTGGTAGAACTGGGTTACACCCATGCCCCACAGGATGGCGGCGCTTTTCGCCTGGGCATACATCCGTGCCGCCTGACGAATCTCACTGGCGCTGACGCCGGTGATATCTTCAACCGACTCCGGCGTGTAGCCTTCAACGATTTTACGATACTCTTCAAAGCCTTCTGTACGTGAAGCGACGAACGCTTTGTCGTACAGATTTTCTTCAATAATGACATGGCCCATCGCATTCAACAGCGCGATGTTCGAGCCGTTTTTCAGTGCAATGTGCATGTCAGCAATGCGCGCGGTTTCAATTTTGCGCGGATCGCAGACGATAATTTTCGCCCCGTTACGTTTAGCGTTAATTACGTGATTCGCCACGATTGGGTGGGAATCCGCCGGGTTGTACCCGAAAACGAACACTAAATCGGTATTATCAATTTCGTTAATAGCATTGCTCATTGCGCCATTACCGACCGATTGGTGCAGACCTGCAACCGATGGGCCGTGTCAGACACGAGCGCAGCAGTCAACGTTATTGGTACCAATAACGGCGCGCGCAAATTTTTGCATTACATAGTTGGTTTCGTTACCCGTACCACGCGAGGAGCCGGTCGTCTGGATGGCATCCGGACCGTACTTCTCTTTGATGGCGCTCAGGCGCTCGGCAACGTAATTCAGTGCCTCATCCCAGGAAACAGGTTCGAGTTTGCCGCCACGCTGGCGACGGATCATGGGGGTTTTCAGGCGCGGGGTCAGGATCTGGGTATCGTTAATGAAGTCCCAGCCATAATAACCCTTCAGACACAGGGTACCCTGGTTGGTTTTCCCCTGCGCTGCCTCCGCCCGGACGATTTTGCCGTTATCGACGACCAGGTTGATTTTGCAACCTGATGCGCAATAGGGGCAAACCGTGACGACTTTTTTCATCGGTCTCGCTCCAGTTAATCAAATCACGCATACGCGCTCTCGACTACAGTATGCATCTTTTATGCCACATTTTATGTGGGGTCATTCCCTGATATTACGGGCACTATTTATTCAAAACTCTGACGAAAAACAGGCTGTCGTCAGTTTTGACGTGACGAAACGAAATACCGCGTGACAGCCATCACGCGGCAGACATTTTATTTTTTCTCGACGACGGGACCTGCCTGATACCCGCCGCCCAGCGATTTCATCAACTGAATGCTTTGGATCACCCGGCGGCTGTCCAGCATCAGTAATGACATCTCTTCGGCAAGCACTGGCAACCGGGCTTCGGTGGCCTGTAAGCGGCTGGTTAAGCCGCGCTGATAGGCGGCCTCGGCAGCGCGCTGGGTAAAGCGCGTGGCTTCCACGCGTTCAGCCTGCATTTCTCGCTCGTCGTTGAGCGTTTGCAGACGCGTGCCGTTGACGGCAACGTCACGCACCGCGTTCAGTACTGACTGGTTGTAACGTTCAATCATCATGTTGCTGGCGGCGCGCGTGCCTTCGAGATTGGCATTCAACCGTCCACCGTCAAACAGCGGCAATTTCAGACCCGGGATGAAGTTGAACTGGCGACTGGTTTTTTTGAATAAGGTATGCAGATGGATGGAGTCCAGACCGAAAAACGCTTTGATATCAAAGCTCGGATAGAACAACGCCCGCGCGGAATCCACCTGATCTAATGACGCCTGAACATACCAGCGCATGGCTTGCAGATCCGGGCGTCTGGCGAGCAACTCATAAGAGAGTGTCGCCGGAATGCCGGTCTGGACTTGCGGTAATGCCACCGGTCTGATCTCCGGCATATCGCTGGCTCCCGCGCCAATCAATGCACGCAGAGATTCTCGCGTTTCGGTGATTTGCCCTTTGACGGCAACAATTTGTTTATCGACCGCCAGAATCTGTGCCCGCGCGCCGTGGAAAGGCACTTGCGCTTCCAGACCGTGCGCCACTTTACTCTGGTGCGCTTTCACCGCGTAATCAATCACATCGTGAGTTTGTTCTAACAGATCGAGCATCTGATAGCTGGCCTGCATACTGTAATAAAGCTGCGCTACGCCCGTGGCCAGCGATAGCTCTACTGCTGCGGTTTCTGCCAGCGCGGCATTATGCGCGCCAATGGCGGCGGCAACCGCTGAGCGATGCACACCCCACAAATCAAGATCCAGTCCGGCAAACAAACCTACTGTGGCTTCCGTATAGTACGGCCCGTCCATACCCAGTGCTGGCGCATCCATTGAATAAGGGCTTAAAAAGCCGTTCGCCGAGACACGTTGGCGGTTGAGCATCCCTAACGCTGCGACCTGTAATTGTGAACCGGCATCTAACAAATCGGCCTGGGACTGCGCTTTTTCTTCCCGCAGTTTCGCTTCGGCGAGGGTGTGTGAACCACTTAGCGTCCGTTGGATCAGCGCATCCAGCTGCGGGTCATTGAGTTGTTTCCACCACTGCGCCTGCGGCCAGCCGGAGCTGGCAAGATGAATATCGTCGGCCAGTTTGATTTGTTCCGGTTTGAGCTGTTGATGAGGTGCAGAATCCTTACGTACCAGGGCACAGCCGGAAATCAGCGTCGTGCTGCCGAGAATGCTGCACAACAGCAGACGTGAAAGTTGACGATTGATCATTGCGTGGCTCCTTGTGCCTGTTCCGTGGCGGGCGTTAATGCCGGGGCTGTCCAGTCTGGCAAGCGGGCGAAAAGCTGGCAGACGTGTTGCTCCTGTTTTAATAAGGTGGGCAGGATGGCCTGAGAGGCGGGTGTCTCTTCAAGCGTTATTTGAGGAGAACGGCTGAGTGCGGTTGCCAGACCGGCAGCGTATTTCTCCAGGGCGTCGGCAAACTGACCTGCTCTGTCCGGCTGTAGTGCGTTATCCAGCGCCTGCGCCGAGTTCCAGGTGGCATCCCAGGCGTGAAGAAGATCGCGGCCCTGACGAATAACCGTTTGCGAACGTTCAATCAGTAATGCGCGTTCTTCGCTGTCCAGTTGACGCTCCAGCGCCACGCGTTGGCACATCTCTTCACAGGCATTAAACGCCGCATGCAGACCGATACGAATTTGCAGATAAGTGCGCAGAGCCGTGACTTCCTGCTGGCGTGGGATCCGCATTACTTTACTTAACATACCCAGCGTGCCAGCCAGTTTTTGCGGCAGTGTGCGCGCTTCACTTTCAGGCCAGACAAAGGTGTAAATCACCGCGGACACCACGGTACCAATGATGATACCCAGGGCGCGATCGCGAATTTCCACCAGGTCGTACACTGGGCCAAAAACGTTTTCGAGCGTGGCGAGCGCGAAGGTGACCACCATCTGTGTGCCGATATAAGAAGAGCGTTCAGAGCTGGTGGCAATCCATGCGCCCAACAGGAAAATCGGTGCCAGCACAAACAGCAATTCGACAATATTGTCCAGCCAGGGCATGACCAGTAGCGTGAATAACAGCGCCAGAATCGCGCCGCAAAAGGCCCCGCCAAAACGCAGCACCATCTTCTGGTACGACGAACCGACATTTGGGTTAGCGACGATCACGCATGTCAGCATACAGGTGTGAATGCCTTCCCAGTCCACGCCGCTGTAAAAGGTGTAACAGATCAAACAGGCGAGCAGCGTTTTTACCGCGTAGCGCATATAGTCTGGATTGGTAAAAGCATCGGCGGCCATTGATGGCGGTTTGGCTGCGGGCGTTGGCGGCGTATTCGGGTCCATCTGACCCAGTTGTAACAACGTCTGGCAGATATTCTCCAGGTTACATTCCCGTGCCGCCATCGCTTCACTTTCACTGATCCGCCAGTCGCTTTGCCAGCACTGACCTTCAGCAACGGCATGCTGCAGCTTGTTGATTTCTGAAGCTAATTTTTGTCGGAATTCAATAATTGCCTGAGAATCAGCAAAAGAGGTGGGATCGTAGCGATTCAGCGTCGAGTAAATGTAGGTTACCGTTGCCACGCAGCTTTGCCACCATGCGTTTTGAGTTCGCCAGTTGGCATCGTCCGCGAGGCAAAAGACATTGAGTTTTTGTAGCGCCAGCGCCTCTCTTTCAATCCGCGTTTCGGGTAGCGGTGCGAGGCTGTCTGTCAGGTGACTAATGGCATCATCAAGCCGATCATTAAGCGCCTGATGCATTTGCGAAATGGCACGACTGGGAAACCACAGCACGCCGATTAACGTCATCAGCAAGGTTGGATAGAGGCCAACAACGATACACCACAGCGTTAAGCGCACGACCACTTCCGGATAGTCGAGCATGGCGGGGAAGGTTTGCCCGTAAATAGCGACAATGGCGACGGCGAAAAAGACCAGCCCCAAGCGATGGGTGCGCATCAAAAACATGCAGCCCATCAGGATCGGTCCGGCGATGATCAATCGGATCAACGGTTCGCCGTATGACCATTTGTAGATCAAAAACAGGCTGCCGATCTCCAGCACCGTGGCAACCACAAACAAGATCGCGACAAATTTGGTGTAAAACGCGTTCGACTGAATACCGTAAAACAGCACTGCCAGCGATAACGCCACAAAAGGGATCTCAAAGGTCATCGAGATCAGAATCACCAGCAGGCAGCCTACCCAGAGTTGCACGGTCTGCGGCACGCGACCTGGTCGCCGCTCGCTTAACTCTTCATGAAAGAACGCCAGCAGCCTGACCACCGGTAATGGCAGGGAGTTGAGCGCGCTCATTATTGCGGCTCAAGATTAGCGACTGCCGAAGCGCCGATGCGGAACATTTCCGGGTCAGGTTTATCGACCATGATTTTGACCGGAAAACGCTGGGCAACGCGGACCCAGTTAATAGAACGAGACACTTTCGGCAGGCCGCCCAGCACCAGGCCGCCGTCATCCGGTAGCACGCCGTAGCCAATCGAATCCACTTTACCCTCGAAGGTTTTGCCGCTGTCACTCATCAGGCGAATCGTTGCGGGTGTACCTGAGCGAATATTTTTCAGATCGGTTTCGCGGAAGTTGGCGATCACATACCAGTGACGAGTGTCGATTAGGGTAAAAATAGGGCGCATGGCAGAAGCAAATTGCCCGACGGAGGTTTTGAGGGAAATGACCCGGCCATCAAACGGCGCGCGAACGGTCGCCATTTCCAGATGCAGTTTGGTCAGGGCAATATCCGCTTCGACCGCCGCACGCTGGGCAACTAATGCATCCACGCCGCTGACGGCGCTGGCGGCTGACTGCGCCTGTAACAATACGGCATTAAGATCCGCTTCTGCGGCGCGCTGCGCCGTTCTTGCACGGTCAACATCTTCCGCTGAGACAAAACCTTCTTTCAGTAATGGCTCGGTGCGGCGTAATGTATCTGTGGCCTGTTTCGCGGCGGCACGGGCTTTTTCTACCGTGGCATTAACCGAGTCGGCACCAAACTGTTGCGCGTCAACGCTACGCTGGGTGAGCATAATTTGCTTATCCAGCGCCGCGAGGGAGGCTTCAGCTTTCGCCAGATTGGCTTCGTACGGGCGCGGGTCGATGCGGAACAGCAAATCGCCCTGTTTGACTGCCTGGTTGTCGGTGACCGCCAGTTCTACAATGCGGCCGCTGACTTCCGGTACCACATCAATGGTATCTGCTGACGCGTAAGCGTCATTAGTTGATGGCGCACTGTCTACGCGCCAGATAACGAAAACAAGGGCAACCAGCGCCAACGCAACCACTAACAGAGCAGGGAATTTACTGCGAGGAGCTTTTTTCGGCGTACTTTCCATGAGCGCGTCTCAAATAGATTAGAAAAATGCCAGCCAGAACAGCATGGCGTAGAGAGCAAAAAGGGCGGTATAAATAATTCCGACAAATGCCAGATTGATATTTGCCCGCTGAATAACTCGCCTCGTGATGAGCGTCAAAATAAGGCTGGCAATGGCGCAGAAAAACCAGCTGGGATAATAAGCGCCGATCACCGGGATTGCCGGAGATAATGAGCATCCCGAAACCATGAAGACGGGAATTATCCAGGCTGTTTTTTTGAGTTGCATCGCCATGCGAGAGAGAACTGTTGGCATATTAAATACATCCTGTCTGCTGCGAACAATATCTGTAGTGAATATCAATATCCATTGAAGGCGTCAGTATGGCTATTTTCTTGATGAATAAAAATAGCTTTATTCAGCCACCGCATTCATAACTTATATATTTTATTTATTAATTGGCTGTATATATTTTTAAAATAAATACTTTTGGGGGCTTCAGCGCCCCCAAAAGCGAGTGACATTAATTTGGGGTTACGATATTCACCCACAAATCGAAATTATCCAGACAGGCGATAATTTCTTCCAGTTTCGCGCCATTGCCAATAATTTTGGCTTTCTTCGCTTTTACCAGATCCGCCATTTTGGCTTGTCCGGTCAGCACGGCGTGCAGATCTTCACGGCTGATGTAGAAAGAGGCGTCGGCTTGCGGTTGCAGCGTTTTCCGGTAGTTAAGCACGCTATCGTTCAGCGTCAGGTTGAGGTTATCGCCGTTGCTCATATTGAAGTTCAGGCTGATATTTTTACCCGCAGCTTTCGCGCTATCGAGGCGAACGGCCATAAAGTCGAACAGCATTTCGACCGACATCCCGCGAATGGTGTCCGGGGAACCGGTGGTGCCGTGGCTGAACTTATGCACCCCTTCGCGCAGCTCTTTCGCGCCGGTCAGGTAGAAACCGCGCCATGTGGCGGACTCGGCCTGATAGCCCAGCTGTTCAAAGTTATTCGCTTGCAGATTCTTCGCGACCTGGTCACCCGGGTTGGCGGCAATCACCTGTTTCAGCAGTTCTGCCGACCAGCGGTAATCACCTTGCTTGTTCGCTTCTTGCGCCAGGTTGATGACACGGGCAGAACCGCCCAGCGCCTGCACGTAACGTTTACCCATCTCCACCTGACCATACGGATGCAGGTTAGCCGGGTTACCGTCGTAATAGCCAAGATAGAAGTTATACACCGCGCGGGCGTTGTGGCTGACAGAACCGTAATAGCCGCGGCTGGCCCAGTTATTGGCAAGTGCAGGCGGCAGCTTAATCATGTCGCCGATTTCATTCATGGTGTAGCCCTGGTTCGCCAGGTGCAGGGTCTGGTCGTGAATGTACTTGATGGTATCGCGGTATTTACCAATATAATCATTGATATGCTTATTGCCCCAGACCGGCCAGGTGTGCGGCATAAACAGCACTTCCGCGTCGTTACCCCACATATCCAGCGTTTCGTTCAGATACTCGGTCCACTTGCTGGTGTCGCGGGTTTTCGCGCCGCGCAGAGTGTAGAAGTTGTGCAGGGTATGCGTGGCGTTCTCGGCGGTACACAGGGCTTTCAGGGCCGGAATATAGAAGTGCATTTCGGCTGGCGCTTCGCTACCTGGGGTCATCAGGAAGTCAAACTCCAGGCCGTCGATAATCATCTTCTCGCCAGTTCTGACGATAGTTTTCGTCGGTGCAATAATGCTCGGGTCGCCCGTTGCCAGCGTCACGCCAAGGCCATTACCCACATTGCCTTGCGCGTTGTGCGGCAGTAACAGACCGTAAGAGTAGAGCGCACGGCGGCTCATGATGTTACCCGCCAGCACGTTTTCGCTGATGGCTTCGTCCATAAAGCCTGCAGGGGCAATCACCTGAACTTTGCCGGATTTAACATCGGCTTCAGAGATAATGCCTTTCACGTCACCATAGTGGTCGGTGTGGCTGTGAGTGTAGATAACGGCAACAATCGGTTTTTGCGGACGATGCTGGAAGTAAAGGTCAAGTGCGGCTTTTGCGGCAGGCGGCGTCACCAGCGGGTCGATAACAATAATGCCTTTCTCGCCCTCAACGAACGTAATGTTAGAGATATCCTGGCCGCGCACCTGATACATTTTATCGGTGACTTTGAACAGGCCAGAAATACCGTTGATTTGCGACTGACGCCACAGGCTGGGGTTTACGGTTTCCGGCGCTGCGGCATTAATATCAAATTTGTAATCGTCCGCGCGGTAGTAAACTTTACCGTTCGCATCACGCAGAATACCTTCATCCAGCAGCGGGGCGATAAATCCACGCTGGGCATCGTCAAAATCCTGACGATCGCTAAACGGTAATGATTTGGCGTAATTCTGATTAACCTGTTGGGTATATTGAGTGGCGGCTTTCGCTTCCTCTTTCGCGTTAGCGGTATTTACCATCATGCCGCTGGCGGCAGTTAACGCAATAACAATCCTGCTCAAACGGAATAACCGAGAGTTATTCATATAAATCTCCATTTATCATTTATGTCGTAAATATGTAATCCATGCAAAATACGTCATTTAAAGCTGGCGTTATCATAATTGGGAAATTGCGACTTTAATAAGTGGAAGTGTGAGCGGAACGCGCCATTTTATTAGGCATTTGTGCTGAAGAGGGAAAATTACAGTAAAACTATCATTGCAGAAAATAATATGAGTCGTTTTATGTGTTTATTATATATATTGTACCTGTCGTTGGCACAGCGGGACATTGCGCTACTGTGCCAACGTTTTACTCATGGGGCTTTAGCACAGAACTGTGGCAAAAAACGTTGATGCGCCAATATTGCTGCACCCTGAGCGCCATTAAAGTCAGAAGATGAGGCAGCAATAAAGCGCACGACCTGATGCGGCAGTGGACGGCGCAGGTACTTTTGGGTCATGGCAACGAGAGTCTCGCGTGGGAAGGCGGGCATATCCATCACGCCACCGCCCAGGATCACCGCATCGGGATCGAACAGATTAATGCTGGTGGCAATGGCCCGTGCCGCGTTTTCAAGCAGACTCTGGACGAAAGAGGCGTTTTCCGCATGGACGAAAAGATCGCGCAATGGGTAATTTCGGGGCTGTTGTTCGTACCAGCGTCTTAGCGCCATTCCAGAGCAATTGGTTTCCAGGCACCCAGGATTGCCACACGCGCAGTGTTGGGTCATATCTCCCAGGGGGATATGACCCAGTTCGCCTGCCACACCGTGTGCACCCGTCCACGGCGCACCGTTCATCCACACTGCGAACCCCATCCCCGTACCGAGATAGGCCGCCAGAACCAGTTGTTGCGTAAGGCGGTTTTCTACTACGTCCCAGGAGAGTTGCAGGTTAACGTCGCGGGAAAACTCAACCGGACAATTCAGCGTATTTTCGAGCTTATCGGCGAGATCATATAAATCCGCCGCTGTTAACGGCAGGTTAGGCGTAGAAATAATGGTGCGTTTATCTTTACTGACCAGCGCCGGAAATCCCATCACCAGACCATGACAGCGAGCGTTAAAGCGCCTGAGTTGCTCGTCAATCATTTCGCCGATACCCGACACCAGGCCGGGAGCAATGACTTCTGCGGTCCGCTTTTTTTCGCAGTGTAGCGTTTCACCTTCTGCTGTCCGCAGACAAAAGCGGATATGCGTTGCCCCCATATCCACGCCCGCTACGACGTTATGCTGTTTTTGCATGAGGCTGTACCTCGCTTTTTGCAGCCAGAATCTGCGCGGTCATAATTCTCCATGCTTCGTCGATATTTTCCGCATGATTAAACAGGCCGGAAGTGCCGACGATAAAGACATCCGCCCCTGCCGCCATCAGTTTTTCGTAAGTTGCCTGGTTGCAGGAACCGTCCACCTCAATTTCGTACTCCAGACCTTCTCGTTCACGCCATGCCTTCAGTTCGGCAAGTTTATCCAGCATTTCAGGAATGAACGGTTGTCCGGCAAAGCCGGGATCGACAGTCATGACCGTAATTTTATCGGCCTTATGGATATAGTATTTCATGGCCTCAACTGGCGTCTCCGGGTTAAGGATCAGCCCCACTTTCATGTCATGACGGCGGATTTCATCAATCAGGCGGAACGCCTGGCCGTTGATGGTTTCCGGATGCAGAGTGATGAAATCTGCTCCCGCACGCGCCAGTTGAGCAATGTAATCCTGCGGCCGCGTCACCATCAGATGACAGTCGAGCGGTTTAGTTGCCAGTTTTTTAACCTGACTTACGAAGAACGGTGAGAGTGTCAGATTGGGGACAAAGTGACCGTCCATGATATCGATGTGGAAGTAATCGGCATGGCTGTCGATAAATTCGATCTGTTCTTTAAATTTCAGCAGATCCATACACATTAACGAGGGGGAGATTTTCATGTTCAATTCCTTACTTACTGATAAGACGGTCAAGGGCGACAGCCGCGATAATTAATCCGCCCATCACCACCAGTTGGTAATAGGTTTGTACCTGCAAAATATTCAGACCGTTGTTGATGGTGCCGATGATCAACCCGCCAATCACCACAGAGAAAATGCGCCCCTTGCCGCCGAAGAAACTGGTGCCGCCAATGATGGCGCTGGCAATGGCATAGGTTTCAAAACCCATACCGGCAAGCGGTTCTGCGGCACCGAGTCGTGCAGTTGAGACGACGCCTGCCAGACCTGCACAAACACCGGAGATGATAAACACCACCAGGATGTGGAATTTCACGTCAATCCCGGAATAGAACGCCGAATTTTTGTTGCCGCCCAGTGCGTAGATGTTGCGCCCGAGCCGCATACGCGTTGTCAGAAACCAAAGGATGAGCGCGACAATTAGTGAGAAGATAACGGGGACAGGTATCCCAATTACGCTGGCGGCAAAGAAGTTCACGAAGTCAAATGAGAAGCCGTATACCGAGTTGGCATCGGAGATCACCAGCGTGATCCCACGGAAAATCGCGTTGGTGCCAAGGGTGATGATGAACGGGTGTAGCCCCGTCCAGTTGACCAGGCAGCCGTTGATCGCCCCCAGTGCGCCGCCAACCAGTACACCGCCAATCATCGCTGCGAGAAACGGGTCAACACCTGCCAACATCAGTTTGGCGGTCACCATACCGGAAAGCGCCAGAATCGCGCCAACCGAGAGGTCGATACCAGCGACCAGGATAGCGAAAAACTCGCCCATGCCGATCAATACCGTCACGGAGCTTTGAACAAAAATCTGGGTAATATTATTGGTGGTCAGAAAATATTCTGGTGACAGCGAACCAAAGATGGCGACGATGATCGCCAGGATAAAAAAGGTGCCGTATTTATCCCAGAACAGCGCAAAGTTGAACGGTTTCTTCTCGCTCGCTTCGCTTTTTACTCTTGTGGTAAAGCCCATGCCATAATCTCCTCTTCGCTCATGTCATCGCGATTCGTCAGGATTTGCGTCAGTCGTCCTTCGCAGAACACGGCGATGCGGTCGCAGACGGTGATAATTTCAGGTAGTTCAGATGACACCATCAGGATGACTTTTCCGTCGTCCGCCAGTTGGCGCATCACTTTGTAAATTTCGGCTTTCGCGCCAACGTCGATGCCGCGGGTAGGTTCATCGAAAATAATCACTTCCGGGCAACAGCACAGCCATTTGGAGATCAGGACTTTCTGCTGATTTCCCCCGGAGAGTTCGGTGATATTCTGGTTTACCGAATGACATTTCAGCGCCAGCAGTTCGCGTTGATTTTCAGCGGTACGTTGCTCGTCAACTTCATGAAACAAGCCCATCGCGCCTTTATAGCCGCCGTCTTTCAGACTGCGGCTGATCGCCATGTTCTGAGCGATGGAAAAGTTGGGGAAAAAACCGTTATCCCGGCGGCTTTCAGTGATGTAAGCCATCCCTTTTTTCACGGCATCCAGGGGTGAACGTGGAGAGATATCTTTGCCATTAAGACGGATTTCTCCGCCAGCGCGTTTATCCACGCCAAACAGACAATTCATCAGTTCAGTACGTCCGGAACCGACCAGTCCGGCAAAGCCTAATATTTCTCCCCGGCAGACGCTAAATGAGATATCCCGGACCTTTTTTCTGTCACGACTGGTGACGTTCCGCACCTCAAAAACCGTTTCGTGCGCAAGGTTGCTGACATTCTCCTTCATCGCGTTAAAACGGTTTTGCAGTTCGCGGCCTACCATCAGACGGACGATATCGTCATTTGACACATCGCTTACTATGCCGCTGCAAACGCTGCTGCCGTCTTTCATCACCGTATAGCGGTCGCAAATACGGCGAATTTCCGCCAACTTATGCGAGATATAGACGATGGCCGTACCCTCTTTACGCAACTGATTCATGATCAGAAACAGATAGTCCACCTCTTTATTGGTGAGTGAGGAGGTGGGTTCATCCATGATGATGACTTTGGCATCGAGCATCAGCGTTTTGGCAATTTCTAGCATCTGCTTGTGGCTGATAGATAAATTCGCCACTTTCTCATCTAGATCAACTTTCAAGCCCACGCGTAATAACATCATGGCGGCGCGGACACGCATTTCTCGCCAGTCGATAATATTGACGCCACAGATTTTTTTCGTCAGATGACGACCAATATATAAATTTTCCAGTACGGTTAATTCATCAATAACGCTGAGTTCCTGATAAATAATCCCGATACCGAGTTGTGCCGCTAATTTATGATCCAGCTTGTTATAGCTAATGTTATTAATGGTAATGGTGCCTTTGGTCGGCTCATGTATTCCGGATAAAACTTTCATTAGCGTGGATTTACCCGCGCCATTTTCTCCTAGTAATGCATGTATTTCACCAGGATAAACCGTTAAATTAACCGACTTTAATGCGTGAACCGGACCAAAGGACTTGCCGATCCCCGCCATCGATATATATGGCGTGGCCATAAATAACCTCTCTGCACGAAATATCGTATTATTGCCTGATGGCTACATTTATCAGGTCTACGTTCAGGTTATTTTGTTGGCCGGATAAGACACTTCATTAGCATCATCATCCGGCATCATTCAGTTTTATTGAGTGACCAGGATTGAATCGACCAGTTTAAATTCCGGTGCTTTATCCAGCGGGATAACCTTGCCGGATTTCTCAGCGTCAACCATCAGCTTCAGACCCGTTGCGCCGATATCCGCCGGGTTCTGGGCAACCGTCGCGGTCATTTGTCCGGCTTCCACCATTTTGCGGGCTTCCGGAATGCCATCTGTACCGACGACCAGCACTTTTCCCGTTTTTCCGGCGTTTGCGACTGCCTGAGCAACACCCATTGCCATCGTGTCATTCGCGCAATAGATCGCTTTAATATTCGGATTACGTTGCAACACGTTAGTGGCGACATCCAGTGCTTTAATGCGGTCCCAGTCGGCAGGCTGGCTGGCGACAAGCTTGATCTGGCTTGCTTTTTTGAAGGCTTCGGTGGCACCATTACGACGCGCTTCACCGGAGGCGTTACCGGCTTTACCCTCAATGATTGCGACTTCACCACCTTCAGCGCCCAATTTGTCAATAATGAACGACGCGCCTTTCGCCCCGACAGCAACGTTATCGGTGGTGACAAAAGCTTCCACATTGCCGCCAGCTTTTTTCAGATTATCCATGTCGATTTTTTCATCGAGATTAACCAGATAAATGCCTTTTTTCCATGCGCGGGCGACAGGCATGACCAGATTCACTGAGGATAATGGAGCGAAGGCGATACCTTTGTAATTTTTATTACTGAGATCTTCAAATAACTGCAATTGAGATTGAAAATCGCCTTCTGAAGGAGAGGCAAAAATATCAACGCTGACGCCCAGTGTTTTTGCTTCATCTTCAATGCCTTTTTTCATATCTACCCAAAATGGGTTGGAGAGGGTTTTCAATACGACAGCATATTCGGCGGCAGCAAAAGCGCTGGTTGACAACATTAAGCCCACGAGTGTGCCGCTGAAATATTTCAGATATTTATTCATAATAATGTTCTCACGGTAAGGGGACAGGTAACTCCGCGATGGCGGAATTACCTTTTTCTTATTTCAGCGCGCCTGGTGAGAAGAAATCAACAATTGCGCCGGTTTTTTGCATATTAATATTAGCTTGTTCAATGTTGAGCTGGGCGACAGAGACAAAAAAAGCGTCCAGCAAAGTTAGTTGTAATATTCTTGCCGAGGCATTACGACCTAATAACGGCGTTTCCGGGGCTGGTGAGCAAATAATATAATCGGCCAGTTTCGCTATCGGTGAATGGTAGCTATGGGTTATACAAATAATCTTTGCCCCGTTCTTTTTTGCCAGTTCTACGGCCGCTTTTACATCACTGGTTCGCCCGGAATGGGTCACTACCAGCACAACATCTCCTTCCTGTAACAACGAAGCGGACATCATCATGATGTGAGCATCAGGATAGGCCTGACAGCGTACGCCAATGCGCAAGAACTTGTGCTGTACATCAGCACAGATAGCATTTGATCCTCCGGCACCGTACAAATCCCGCTGTCTGGCCTGATAGAAAAAGCGGGCGGCACGGTGGATCTCATCAACGTTGACGATCGACTGACCTTCCATAATGGTGCGTAAAGTGATGTTAAATACCTTATTCACCACATCCTGCGGCGCTTCATCAAAAGCCAACTCGGAAGGCAATACCTGTTCTGACTGAGAAAAATAATCTTCCAGCGCACTGCGTAAGTTACGAAAGCCGCTAAACCCCAGCAGCTTTGATACCTTAACTATCATCGCTTCAGATACCGCCAGAGCTTCTGCGACATCTTTAATTGCGGGTGCACAACTCAGGTTACCGGGTTTGAGTAACCACTCCACGATGCGGCTTTCATTTTCTGTCATTCCTTCCTGCTTCATTCGCAGGTAAGGCGCTAACCCTATACCGTTCGGAAGCGCTGAATCAAACTCTGACTGGCTCATCACGTTCTCTTGTCCTTGAATTGAAGACGCCACTATATCACCACAGCAAGAACAGAAAAGATGCTGGCGACTTCACAAAAAAATAAAATTTATAAAGTTTATTTTATTGTGAACAATGGCGAGTGGCTTAAAATTTTATTTCATTTAATTAGTTTAAAAACATGATGTTATTTGTTTTTCTGGTTTTTTAGATGATAGATGTTGCTGGATGGTGAGTGTCTTTAACGCTATTGCGCTGTCAGATGTAACTCTGTAAAACAGATCAGGAAGGCGTAATTCATCGATTTTGGGTGTTTTTAATTCATTAACATCACAAATGTTTTTTGATTGTGAAGTTTTGCACGGACGGGGAAGATGAATGAAAAAGATTGCATTTGGCTGTGATCATGTCGGTTTCATTTTAAAACATGAAATAGTGGCACATTTAGTTGAGCGTGGCGTTGAAGTGATTGATAAAGGAACCTGGTCGTCAGAGCGTACTGATTATCCACATTACGCCAGTCAAGTCGCACTGGCTGTTGCTGGCGGAGAGGTTGATGGCGGGATTTTGATTTGTGGTACTGGCGTCGGTATTTCGATAGCGGCGAACAAGTTTGCCGGAATTCGCGCGGTCGTCTGTAGCGAACCTTATTCCGCGCAACTTTCGCGGCAGCATAACGACACCAACGTGCTGGCTTTTGGTTCACGAGTGGTTGGCCTCGAACTGGCAAAAATGATTGTGGATGCGTGGCTGGGCGCACAGTACGAAGGCGGTCGTCATCAACAACGCGTGGAGGCGATTACGGCAATAGAGCAGCGGAGAAATTGAGATTCATCCACTACTTGCATGGATGAGTAATGATTAATGTGGATAGAGTTTCTTTTTGAGGTTGGCTAATGAAACGCTTTCCGCTATTTCTTTTATTCACCCTGCTCACGCTGTCCACCGTTCCGGCCCAGGCCGATATTATCGACGACACCATTGGCAATATTCAGCAGGCGATTAATGACGCTTATAACCCTGACCGTGGGCGAGACTATGAAGATTCGCGCGACGACGGCTGGCAGCGTGAAGTGAGCGACGATCGGCGCAGACAATATGACGACCGCCGCCGCCAGTTTGAAGATCGCCGCAGGCAGCTGGACGATCGCCAGCGCCAGCTTGATCAGGAGCGTCGGCAACTGGAGGATGAAGAGCGGAGAATGGAAGATGAGTATGGGCGATGAGGTTGGGTATGGAGCAGGCATCGCCCCTCACCCCAATGGGGAGAGGGAGAAAACGAGCGCAATATTCAATATCGAGCACAATCGGTCCCCTCGCCCCTCTGGGGAGAGGGTTAGGGTGAGGGGGCCAGCGCGCACATTCCCTCTCATCACGCCACCCCAATCTCCATCCCATCAAACCCCACCTCAAACCCTGACGGTAGTGCGTTTTCCATCAGCCACGCATCAAACTGGTGGCTGATATGGGTCAGAATCACCCGTGGCGAGCGGATAACCTGATTCAGCGCAAGCACGGTATTTAAATCACAGTGATTACGCGGTGCATCCGCGCGCGGCGGGTGACTGCAATCCATCACCATTACCTGCGGCTGATTATTGCGTAAAAATTTCAGCGTTTTTTCCGGCAAGCCTGCGGTGTCAGACAGCCACGCCACCCGGCTGTGTGCCGTTTCCAGCAGATAACCGAAGGTCAGTTTTGAGTGGTTGAGCGGCAGGGGCGTGACCTGTAACCCCTGCAAATCAAACACCACAAACGGTTCCACCGTGTGGCTGAAATCAAGCAGGCCCGGATGTTTAAACAGATCGTCGCAGCCCTGTTCATCCGGCGGGCCGTAAACCGGGATCGGATCGCCAACGCCCCAGCGCAGCGGAAACAGCCCCTGGACGTGATCCATATGATAATGCGTCAGCAAAAACTGCTGGAACGATCCGGGCGACCAGCGATCGGCGAGATCGTGCAGCCCGGCGTCGATCAGGGTGATTGCGTCGTTAAACTTCACTACGCCGCTGCACGGTTGGCGGCGATACTGCGGCGAGCGCCGCGCTCTGGCGCAGGCCGCACACTCGCAGCCCCATGCCGGAACGCCCTGTGCGCCGCCGGTGCCGGTGAGCGTGAGGGTCAGGCTCATGTTACAGCGCCTTGGTGAAGCGGAAGTGGCTCTGCTCGTAGCCTTCGCGCAGATAGAAACGGTGCGCGTCGTGGCGCTTCACGTTGGTCGAAAGTTCGGTCATTTCGGCCCCGGCCTGGCGGGCTTCTTCTTCTGCCCACGCCAGTAACTTACTGCCGACGTTCAGACCGCGCGCCTGCGGCATTACCACCAACTCCTGAATTTCGCCGATCCAGTTGACATGATGCAGATGAAACTGCAAATGCAGGCCGATCATGCCGACAACTTCGCCATCAAGCAGCGCCAGATGGTAGCGCATGTTTGGGTCGCGCAGATTGGCGTTAAAACCCACGCGAAACGCGTGGTGGTCAAACTCCGCCTGTTTTAGCTCACAAATCAGCGCGTAAACCGCGTCGGTGTCGTACTGCGTGGCCGGGCGAAGCTCACAAGCAGGCATGGTGTTTCTCCTTCTGATGGATCAGCGTCAGCAGCGTGTCGACCGACTGGCGCAGGCTGCCGTCATTGTTGAGCGTATGGCAATCCTGTGGAGTATAGCGGGCGGCGCGCGCCAGGCGGGCGTTAATTTCACTGGCGTTTTCACGGCCACGGTTTTCCAGGCGCTGGCGGAGGATCTCCGGCGAAACCTGTAAACAGACGGGCAGCAGCGCCGATTGATAGCGCGCCCGCGCCTGCGGCAGATGGGCGCGTGAGCCGTTGACCAGCACGTCGAATCCGGCGTGCAGCCAGAGATCAATCTCGACGCCGACGCCATAATACAGACCGTTAGCGTGCCAGCTTAAGGCCAACAGATTTTGCCCCGCGCGGGTAAAAAACTCCTGCTCGCTCAGGGCGATATGGTTTTCACTTCCGGCGCTGGCATCGCGCGTGATGTAGCGATGCGCCACCAGTAACTGAGTTTGTTCCCGCAGGCGGAGTTCCGCCAGCAGGCTGTCTTTCCCGGAGCCGGACGGCCCCATTAACCAAATCAGTTTTCCCATCATCAGAACACCCTTTTACCCTGACGCCAGACGTGGTCGATATGAATATGATTGTCCTTGCGATGCGCCAGCACCAGGTCGGCGCGTTTGCCCTCGCCAATCACCCCGCGATCCTGGAGATTAAGCGCCTGCGCTGGATTTTTAGTCACCAGCTTCACCGCCTGCGGCAGCGTAAAGCGGTTGCTCTGGTCATCGGCGACGCGAAATGCCGCATCGAGCAGGCTGGCGGGGTAGTAGTCGGAAGAGAGGATATCCAGCAGGCCAAGCTGCGCCAGTTCACTGGCCGCCACGTTGCCGGAGTGCGAGCCGCCGCGCACAATATTCGGCGCGCCCATCAGCACGTTCATGCCATGCTTGCGCGAGGCTTCCGCCGCTTCGAACGTGGTGGGAAATTCGGCGATCACGCTGCCAAGCTGGTGAGATTCAGCAACGTGGGCGTGGGTGGCGTCATCGTGGCTGGCAAGCGCAATTTTTCGCGCGCGGCACAGGGCGGCGATGGATTCGCGATTCGGCTGCGACCAGCGTGCGGCGAGCGCCAGTTGCTCTTCTTCGTACTGCTGCATCTGCGCATCAGTGAGGGAGTATTTGCCCTGATAATATTCGCGATACTTCTCGCGGTTGGCGAACTGGCGCTGGCCCGGCGAGTGGTCCATCAGCGACACCAGCGTCACCGGCTCGCGCTGCACCAGTTTTTCAAACAGCGGCAGCGTGGTGTGATGCGGCAGTTCGCAGCGCAGATGCAGACGGTGCTCGGCGCGGTTGACGCCGCGTTTCTGCGTCTCTTCGATGGCGTTGATCATCTTCTCCAGATTCTCCAGCCGATCGCCGCCGTCGCGCACGTCGCCAATTGCCACGGCATCCAGTACGGTGGTGATGCCGCTCGCCACCATCAGCGCGTCGTGGCTGCTCATCGCCGAGTGGGCAGGCCAGTCAACTTTCGGGCGCGGGGTGAAGAATTTATCCAGATTATCGGTATGCAGCTCAATCAGCCCCGGCAGCAGCCAGCCGCCTTCGCCGTCCATCGCCTCCGGCAGGCGGCTCTGGCTTTCGGCAAAGGCGCGGATTTCGCCGTTCTGCACCTCCAGCGAACCGCTTACCACCTCGTTTTCCAGCACCAGCTTAACGTTATTGATAATCATGAAGAGGCTCCCATTGGGTGCAGGCGGTCGGCGACGTCATTACGTACAGCTTCGTCATGGAAGATGCCTACGATGGCTGCGCCACGGGTTTTGGCTTCGCGAATCAGTTCCACCACCGCGGCGCTGTTTTTGGCGTCCAGCGAGGCGGTAGGTTCGTCAAGCAGCAGAATGGGGTAGTCGACGATAAAGCCGCGGGCGATGTTGACGCGCTGCTGTTCGCCACCGGAAAATGTCGATGGTGCCAGGTGCCACAGGCGTTCCGGCACGTTCAGGCGGGTGAGAAGACGCGCGGCTTTAGCGGCGCAGGCTTCACGCGGAACGCCGGTATCGAGCAGCGGCTGCATCACCACTTCCAGTGCTGAGATACGCGGGATGACGCGCAGAAACTGGCTCACCCAGCCGACGGTGGTTTTGCGGATTTCCACCACTTTGCGCGCTGGCGCGGTGACCAGGTCTACCCACTCGTCACCGTGTTTGATCTGGATTTGACCTTCGTCGGGCAGATAGTTGGCGTACAGCGAGCGTAGCAGAGTTGATTTGCCGCTGCCGGAATGGCCGTGGAGCACCACGCATTCGCCCGCGTTGACGGTGAGCGAGGCGCGATTGAGGACGGGCAGGCGCACGCCGTTTTGCTGGTGCAGGATGAAGGTTTTACTGACGTTTTGTACGTTAATCATTTTTCGCCTCGTGGTTCGGGTGTCGGATGCGACGCTGACGCGTCTTATCCGACCTACGGGGAGCGCATTTGTAGGCCGGATAAGGCGTTTACGCCGCATCCGGCACCGGCTCAATTCTGCAAAACCGATGACACCAGCAGCTGTGTATACGGATGATGCGGGTCGTCGAGCACGCGGTCGGTTAACCCACTCTCCACCACTTGCCCCTGCTTCATCACCAGCAAACGGTCCGCCAGCAGGCGGGCGACGCCTAAATCATGGGTGACAATCACCACCGCGAGGTTCAGCTCCACCACCAGGCCGCGCAGCAGGTCGAGCAAGCGGGCCTGCACCGACACATCCAGCCCGCCGGTCGGTTCATCCATAAACACCAGCTTCGGATGCGTCACCAGGTTGCGGGCAATCTGCAAACGCTGCTGCATACCGCCGGAAAAGGTGGTCGGCAGGTCGTCGATCCGGTTGGCGGGAATCTCCACCTCTTCCAGCCACTTCTGCGCGGTGGCACGAATATCGCCGTAATGACGTGCCCCGGTCGCCATCAGCCGCTCGCCGATATTGCCGCCTGCCGACACCTGGCGGCGCAGGCCGTCGAGTGGATGCTGATGCACCACGCCCCATTCGGTACGCAGCAGGCGACGGCGGTCGGCCTCGCTCATTGCATACAGCGAACGGTTCTCGTAGTGAATTTCCCCCTGCTGCGGCGTCAGGCGCGCGGAGATCGACTTCAGCAGCGTGGTCTTCCCGGAGCCGGATTCCCCGACAATGCCCAGCACTTCCCCCGGCCATAAATCAAAAGAGACATCGCTAAAGCCTTTGCCCGGCGCGTAAAGGTGGGTCAGGTTATTGACCGAAAGTAACGGTTGATTCATTGGTTTTTTGCCTCGCTCTGTTGGCGGCAATAATCGGTATCGGAGCAGACAAACATGCGGTTTCCGGCGTCATCCAGCACCACTTCATCAAGATAGCTGTGGGTCGATCCGCAGATGGCGCATGGCTCATCCCACTGCTGAACGGTGAACGGGTGATCGTCGAAATCGAGACTTTCCACGCGGGTAAACGGCGGCACCGCATAGATGCGCTTCTCGCGCCCCGCGCCGAACAGTTGCAGGGCGGGCATCATGTCCATTTTTGGGTTATCGAATTTCGGGATCGGCGACGGGTCCATCACGTAGCGCCCATTTACCTTCACCGGATAGGCGTAGGTGGTGGCGATATGACCGAAGCGGGCGATATCTTCATACAGTTTCACCTGCATCACGCCGTACTCTTCCAGCGCGTGCATGGTGCGGGTTTCCGTTTCGCGCGGCTCGATAAAGCGCAGCGGCTCGGGGATTGGCACCTGGAAGATAATTATCTGATCTTCGGTCAGCGGCGTTTCGGGGATGCGGTGACGCGTCTGGATAACCGTCGCATCGTCCGTACGTTCCGTGGTGTTTACCCCGGTCACGCGCTTGAAGAAGTTGCGAATCGACACGGCGTTGGTGGTGTCATCCGCGCCCTGGTCAATCACCTTCAGCACGTCGCTTTCGCCAATCACGCTGGCGGTAAGCTGAATGCCGCCGGTTCCCCAGCCGTACGGCATCGGCATCTCGCGCCCGCCAAACGGCACCTGATAACCGGGGATCGCCACCGCTTTTAAGATGGCGCGGCGGATCATGCGTTTGGTCTGCTCGTCGAGGTAGGCAAAGTTGTAGCCGCTCAGATTAGCCATGGTTCTGCTCCTGTTGCAGACGTTTGAGTAGCTCCAGTTCGGCCTGGAAATCGACGTAGTGGGGGAGTTTGAGGTGTGAGACAAAGCCTGCGGCTTCGACGTTGTCGGCATGTGCCAGCACGAACTCTTCATCCTGCGCCGGGCCTGTCGCGTGCTCGCCGTACTCCGGGGCTTGCAGAGCGCGGTCGACCAGCGCCATCGCCATCGCTTTGCGCTCGCTCATGCCGAACACCAGCCCGTAGCCGCGCGTGAAGTGCGGCGGCTCACCCGGCGGGTCGATAAAACCGTTAACCATTTCACACTCAGTCATCAGCAGTTCGCCGACGTTCACCGCAAATCCCAGCTCTTCCGGCACAATCGACACGTCGATATAGCCGCTGCGGATCTCGCCTGCGAACGGATGATTGCGCCCGTAACCGCGTTGGGTGGAGTAGGCCAGCGCCAGCAAATAGCCTTCGTCGCCGCGCATCAACTGCTGCAAACGGGAGGAGCGTGAGCAGGGGTAAACCGGCGGCGTGCGGGTGATGTCATCCGGCTGTGCGCCGCTATCCTCTTCAAACTTCGCCAGCCCCTGACGCGCCAGCAGGCTGAAAACGTGCGGCGACGGCTGCTGTTCGCTGTCGGCGGTGGTCAGCGTCGGCGCTTCGCCGTTTGCCAGCAGGGTAAAATCGAGCAGGCGATGGGTGTAGTCGTAGGTTGGGCCAAGCAGCTGGCCGCCGGGAATGTCTTTATAAACGACGGAGATACGGCGTTCGAGACGCATCCCGGTGGTGTCGAGCGGCTCGCTTACCGCCAGCTTCGCCAACGTGATGCGGTAGGCGCGCAGCAGGAAAATCGCTTCAACGTTATCGCCGCTGGCCTGTTTCAGCGCCAGCGCCGCCAGTTCGCGGTCGGCAATGCCGCCTTCGGTCATCACGCGATCTACCGCGAGGTTAAACTGCTGTTCAATCTGGGCGACGCTCAGTTCGGGCAAATCGGTATCGCCTCGGCGTCGGCTCTCTTGCAGGGCGTGGGCGGCGTCGATCGCCTTCTCGCCCCCTTTCACGGCAACGTACATCAGCACACCTCCACATGAGTGGTTCGCGGAATAGCCAGCAGGCGCTCGCCACAGGTCAGGATCAGGTCGATGCCGAGCGGGAACGGATGCGGGCGCTCGGTGAGTTCGTGCAGAATGCACTCCGGCAGCTGCGGAGCGATCATTCGTTCTTCGGCAATACCCGCACCAGTAAGGCGCAACATGCGTCCGCCGCTCAGGCTGGCGACCTGTAAAATCAGCGTCGCACCCGCTTCCGGCGCAACGGCGGTGCCGGTGGAAAGGGCGTTGAGCTGTTCGCTGGAAATCGCCTCATCCGTCACCGCGAAGGTCGCCTGTTCCGGCTGGCTGACCAGCGGCGCGTTGGTATGAAAACGCAGGCTCTGGTTGACGATATCGTTATTTAATGGGGTAGAAAGCCACACCGGCGTGTCGTTATCGGCCAGCGTCAGCAGCACGCTGGTGGTGGCGATATTCAGCGGTTGCCAGCCGCGTTTGAGCTGATGCAGGGCGACAATCACGCCCGGCTCGCTCATGGCCTTTAACAGGCGACGAAAACTGTGCTGGGCATCCTGCACGGGAAGCATAAAAGCGGTTTCCAGGGTCATGCGTTGTCTCCGCGAACCATCGTAAAGAAGTCGACCCGGCTGGCGTTCACTTCGGCCTGGCGTGCGGCAATGCGTGCCATACGGTCAGCGTCCAGCGGGGCAATAAGGGTTTCTGATAAGTTTTGAAAGTGGCGAGATTGCTGCATCAGCGCGTCAATCAGCGCGCAGCGTTCGGCGTGCTGTTTATCACGCCCCTGCACCCAGCTGTAGCCGAGCGTGCCGTCAGTCAGGCGCACGGCGACGCGGGTCAGCGTGGCGTCGCCGGCAAAAAAACGTTCGCCGGTGCCGCCCATCCGCGCCTGAATCTGTACCAGGCCAGTTTCAGCGGCGCGGATCACCTCATAGTCGGCGGTGACGTTTAGCGCGTTCAGGCGTGCTGCCAGTTCAGCCGGTTGGCTGTGCGCCAGCACGGACATCCAGTGCTGGCGGGTCGCGGTATCTGCGTGCATTCAGTGCTCCATAGTGAATTCAATCATGTCGGCGCGCGTCAGGCTGACGGAGTACTCCGCCGGGCTGCTTTCACCGTCACGGTGGTTAAGGGTGCGCACGCACAGCAGCGGCGACATATTCGGGATTTCAAGACGCTGGCACTCTTTGGCCTGGGCGCGGCGGGCGCTGATCCGCGTCTGGCTGCGGCGCAGCGCAATTCCGGTTTGCTCGCGCAGAAAATCGTGCAGCGAGCCGCTGTCGAAGCGTTGCAGCGTCGGCCAGAGGGTGAGGTCCGCGAAGTAGTGGTCGATTAAACAGAGCGCGACGCCGTTGACACGACGCAGGGTGCGCAGGTGGATGACGTTCTCCCCCTCGGTAATCCCCAGTGCGTCAGCGACGTGGCCGGACGCGGGGCGCAATACCGAAAGCAGTTTTTCGCTGGTGGGATGGCTGCCCTGATCCAGCAGATTCTGGCTAAAACGCGCCTGGGCGTTGAGCGGGTAATCGAACGGGCGCATCAGCACCAGCACGCCGACGCCCTGACGGCGCTGTACCCAGCCTTTTTCCACCAGTTGGTCGATGGCGCGGCGCAGGGTGTGGCGATTCACCTCAAAGCGCGCTGCCAGTTGCTGCTCGGCGGGAAGATAGTCGCCGCAGCGGTAGTGTTGACGAAGCTCCTGCTCAAGTTTTGCGGCTATCTCTTGATAGCGTGTTGGGTAGCTGGTCGGATGTGTAGACAAGTGCATAGATATCAATGCCTCGCTTATCAGATAAAGTGCTTACGCAACCGTTGAGAGAGGAAATCCAGCAGGCTGACCGTGACGATGATAAGCACCATCAGGGCGCAGGTTTGTTGGAACTGGAAACCGCGAATCGCTTCCCACAGGGTGACGCCGATCCCGCCTGCGCCGACCATGCCGACGACGGTCGCCGAGCGGACGTTGGATTCGAAGCGATAGAGGGAGTAGGAGATCAGCAGTGGCATCACCTGTGGCAGCACGCCGTAGAGGATCTCTTCGAGCTTGTTGGCACCGGTGGCGCGAATGCCTTCCACCGGGCCGGGCTCAATCGCTTCCACCGCTTCGGAAAGCAGCTTGGAGAGCACGCCGATGGTGTGGATAAACAGCGCCAGCACGCCAGCACGCCAGCGAACGGGCCGAGGCCGACGGCGACCACGAACAGCATGGCGAAGACCATTTCGTTAATGGCGCGGCAGGCGTCCATCAGGCGGCGAACGGGCTGGTAAACCCACCACGGCACCAGGTTTTCGGCGCTCATCAGGCCAAAGGGGATGGAGAGAACCACCGCCAGCGCGGTGCCCCAGACGGCGATTTGCAGCGTGACGGCCATTTCGGTGAGGTAATCCTGCCACTGGCTGAAATCGGGCGGGAAGAAGTCGGCGGCGAACGTCGCCATGTTGCCGCCGTCTTTGATCAGCGTAAGCGGGGCCATTTCCGCGCCCTGCCACGAGACGACCAACACGGCGAGTACAACGGCCCAGCTCAGAAGCGAGAACCAGCTGCGCTTGGGTGGGGCGATGGTGATGGTTTGCATGTTTGGCTCCGGTCTGTAGGCCGGATAAGGTGCTTGCACCGCATCCGGCATCAACGCCTGCACATTGTCGGATGCGACGCCGGGGCGTCTTATCCGACCTACGATTTACTGCACCGCTTTACTCACCGAACTCATCGCGCTTAGCGCGTTGTTCAGGCGGTCCAGGTCATCCAGCTGCGCCTGAATCTCGGTGGTTTTTGCCAGCTTGTCCTGCTCATTCAGTCCTTTATTGCTTTTCACGCCCTGCATCTCTTTAAACAGCGCGAGCTGGCGAATCGGCACCAGTTGCAGGTCGCTGGAAGCGCGGAATGGCGCCCAGCCCAGGCGTTCCAGCACCGCTTTTTCTTCCGGCGTTTTGCCGTAGTTCATAAAGAAGTCGTAGATCTTGTCTTTGGTGGTTTCGGAAAGATTCTTGCGCCAGACGATCGGATCGCCTGGGATCAGCGGCGACTTCCAGATCACCTTCAGTTCTTTCAGCTTCTCTGGCGCGGAGGTTTTCAGCTTGTCGAGGTTTTCGGTGTTGTTGGTGGCAACATCCACCTGCTTGTTGGCGACGGCCAGCGCGTTGGTTTCATGCCCGGCGTTGACGGTGCGCTTGAAGTCGCTGGCGGAGATATTGTTTTTGGCGAAGACGTAGTAGCCGGGGACGAGGAAGCCAGAGGTGGAGTTAGGATCGCCATTGCCAAAGGTGAGATCTTTCCGCTTCGCCAGCAGATCGTTCAGGTTGTTGATCGGACTGTCTTTGTTGACGATCAACACGCTCCAGTAACCCGGCGATCCATCCGCCGCGACCGTCTGGGCGAAGACCTGGCCATTGGCGCGATCCACCGCTTCCATCGCCGACAGATTGCCGTACCAGGCGATATCCACTTTATTGAAGCGCATCCCCTGGATAATGCCCGCGTAGTCCGGGGCAAAGAAGGCGTTGACCTTCACGCCCAGCTTCTTCTCCATATCCTGCAAGAACGGCGTCCATTGCGGTTTCAGGTTTTGCTGTGATTCCGTTGAAATAATGCCGAAATTCAACGCCTTTTCCTGCTCTTCGGCGTGCGCCGGGCTTAACAGGGTGCTGAGGCTGAACATGCTGGTGAAGGCCAGCGAGGCAATTATCTTAGCGTTCATTCGTTTTCCTCAATGATGGGGATGTCAGGCAGCTTTCGCGTTCTCTTCGACGCGGTTAATGCTGCGGTAGAGATGGTCAAAACGTTCGTTATCAAACTGTTGGCTGCTGCCGTCGTAGAAGACGTGCCCCTGGCGCAGGGCGACGATGCGTTCGCAGTAGCGCAGGGCGTAATCCACCTGATGCAGCGTGACGACCACGGTGATGCCGTCGTTCTGGTTGATGTCGCGCAGGGTGTCCATCACGATGCGCGCTGATTCTGGGTCCAGCGAGGCGATGGGTTCATCGGCCAGAATCACTTTCGCCTGCTGCATCAGCGCACGGGCAATCGCCACACGTTGCTGCTGGCCGCCGGAGAGGGTGGAAACGCGCTGATGGGCAAAATGCACCATGCCAACGCGGGTCAGCGCCTGTAACGCGCGCTGTTTCTGCTCGCCGGTGAACCAGCTAAAACAGGTGCGCCAGAACGGCGTGCTGCCGAGCGCGCCAATCAGCACGTTCTCCAGTACGCTCAGGCGGTTCACCAGGTTGAATTGTTGGAATATGTAGCCGGTATGGGCGCGGCTTTTGCGGATATCGCGGGCCAGGCGGCCTTCGCGCTGGACTGTGCGGCCCAGCAGCTCGATATGGCTACCGACAGATTTATCGCCGGTAATCAAACCGCTTAAGTGACGTAAAAGGGTGGATTTTCCGGAACCCGACGGCCCAAGCAGAGCCACCATTTCACCGTGATGAATGTTCAGATCAACCGCATGCAGCGCCTGATGCTGATTGAAGGTTTTGGCGAGCTTCTCGACACGGATAATCGTTTGCATGATGCAGCCTCCCTAAAAAAGTGGCTCCATCGTGGCGGATTATTGTGACGATTTGGTTAATTAAAAGTGACTAACAGATGAAGAGTTAACGGGAATTCGATGACAGTGCGGGAGGGCGGGCCTCCCGGCGGGTTATTGCGTTGGTTGTTGTTTGACGACATTAATCATCCACGGTACGCCAAATTTATCGGTGACTTTGCCAAAGCCATGCGCCCAGAAAGTTTCCTGCCAGGCCATTTCGATTTTTCCGTTAGCGGCAAGATTGTCAAACCAGCGTTTTCCTTCTTCGACCTGTTGCGAATCGAGCACCAGCGTAAAGCCGGAGTAGCTGGCTTTTCCTGACGGCATGGCATCGCTCATCATGATGTCGCTTCCGGCAATGCGCACATTGGCGTGGGCGATGGCGGTATCGGGAAATTGCATTCCGGAAGGGCAGTTCTCGGCGCTGTCCTGCGCTGATTTTGGCATTTCGCCGAAGTTGATTTTATAGAGCAGTTCCGCGCCCAACGTACGTTGATAATAGGCAATCGCGTCGGAACAGTTACCGGCAAAAGAGAGGTAGGGACTTAACGGCATGATGGTGACCTCAGTTAAGAGAAGCCAGTTAAGTGTAGTTCGAAATTTATACAGATGAGAGGCGGCCTGATAAGACGCGCGAGCGTCGCATCAGGCAGTCGGCACTGTTGCCGGATGCGGCGTAAACGCCTTATCCGGCCTACGGAGGGTGCGGGAATTTGTAGGCCTGATAAGACGCGCAAGCGTCGCATCAGGCAGTCGGCACCATTGCCGGATGCGGCGTAAACGCCTTATCCGGCCTACGGAGGGTGCGGGAATTTGTAGGCCTGATAAGACGCGCAAGCGTCGCATCAGGCAGTCGGCACCGTTGCCGGATGCGGCGTAAACGCCTTATCCGGCCTACGGAGGGTGCGGGAATTTGTAGGCCTGATAAGACGCGCAAGCGTCGCATCAGGCATCTGGCACCGTTGCCGGATGCGGCGCGAGCGCCTTATCCGGCTTACCGATCACAATACAATCAGTTCTTTTTCACAAACTCAGATTTCAGTTTCATCGGACCAAAACCGTCGATTTTGCAATCGATGTTATGGTCGCCTTCAACCAGGCGGATGTTTTTCACTTTGGTGCCAATTTTCAGCATCGAAGAGCTACCTTTCACCTTCAGATCTTTAATGATGGTAACGCTGTCGCCGTCAGCCAGCAGATTGCCGTTAGCATCTTTAACGATCAGCTCGTCGCTTTCCTGTGCAGGTTCTGCGTCGTTCCATTCGTAGGCACATTCCGGGCAGATGTACATGCCGTTATCTTCGTAGGTGTATTCGGAGTTGCATTTTGGGCAGTGTGGTAATGACATGTGGATTTCCTCAAAAGTCAGCAGGGCAAAAGCGCCAAAAAACGGCAGATTGCCGAAAAAGGCCGCAATTATACACAAAATCCCTGAGTTTGTCGGGGGTACTGCTGATTTTAGACGACGATCGTTTTCATTTGAAAGGAAACGCAAAAAGAAAATAATCTTTTTGCCTCTATTTATTATTTAAGATAATGTTAATGCTCTACTTGTTCTTTTTTTAATTCACATGATATTTTTATCTTTCTGACGTTTTAAACGTATCAGAAGACGTTATTTATTCTGATAAAAAACAACACACTAAATATAAAATTATTTCTTGCAGTAATTATAAAAGCCGAAAACAGAACTCAAAAACAATCTGGCTAAATAAAATAACAAAATTTGCTTTAAGGAAGAATTTTCTATGTACACACAGACCCTGTATGAGTTAAGTCAGGAGGCTGAACGCCTGTTACAGCTTTCTCGCCAACAGTTGCAGTTACTGGAAAAAATGCCTCTCTCTGTACCCGGAGACGACGCGCCACAACTGGCTTTACCCTGGAGTCAGCCTAATATCGCCGAACGTCACGCGATGCTGAATAATGAGTTGCGTAAAATTTCCCGACTGGAAATGGTGCTTGCAATTGTCGGTACCATGAAAGCAGGGAAATCAACCACCATTAATGCCATTGTTGGTACGGAGGTTCTGCCTAATCGTAATCGCCCAATGACTGCGCTGCCGACGCTTATTCGCCATACGCCCGGGCAAAAGGAACCGGTACTGCATTTTTCACATGTCGCGCCAATCGATTGTTTAATTCAACAATTACAACAGCGCCTGCGTGATTGCGATATTAAGCATCTGACCGATGTGCTGGAAATAGATAAAGATATGCGTGCGCTTATGCAGCGGATCGAAAATGGCGTCGCTTTCGAAAAATATTATCTGGGTGCCCAGCCTATTTTTCATTGTCTGAAAAGTTTGAATGATTTAGTGCGACTGGCGAAGGCGCTGGACGTCGATTTTCCTTTTTCTGCTTACGCCGCCATTGAGCATATTCCCGTGATTGAAGTGGAGTTTGTCCATCTAGCGGGGCTGGAGAGTTATCCCGGTCAGTTGACGTTACTGGATACCCCCGGGCCAAATGAAGCCGGGCAACCGCATCTGCAAAAAATGCTTAACCAGCAGCTGGCACGCGCCTCGGCGGTACTGGCGGTGCTGGATTATACGCAACTGAAATCGATCTCCGATGAAGAGGTCCGTGAGGCGATTTTGGCGGTGGGGCAATCGGTGCCGCTGTACGTGCTGGTCAATAAGTTCGATCAACAGGATCGTAACAGTGACGACGCCGACCAGGTGCGGGCACTGATTTCCGGGACGCTGATGAAAGGCTGTATTACGCCACAGCAGATATTTCCGGTGTCGTCGATGTGGGGCTACCTGGCGAATCGGGCGCGCTATGAGTTAGCCAACAACGGTAAGTTACCACCGCCAGAGCAACAACGCTGGGTGGAAGATTTTGCCCATGCCGCGCTTGGCAGGCGCTGGCGTCATGCCGATCTGGCGGACCTCGAACATATTCGTCATGCTGCCGATCAGTTGTGGGAAGATTCGCTGTTCGCCCAGCCAATTCAGGCGTTGCTTCATGCCGCTTACGCTAACGCCTCGTTGTATGCTCTGCGATCTGCCGCGCATAAACTGTTGAATTACGCGCAGCAGGCGCGGGAATACCTGGATTTTCGTGCGCACGGGTTAAACGTCGCTTGTGAACAATTGCGGCAAAATATCCACCAGATCGAAGAAAGTTTGCAGCTATTGCAACTCAATCAGGCGCAGGTGAGCGGCGAGATTAAACATGAAATCGAGCTGGCCCTGACCTCCGCCAACCACTTTCTGCGTCAACAGCAAGACGCGCTGAAGGTGCAGTTAGCCGCCTTGTTTCAGGATGATTCGGAGCCGTTAAGCGAGATTCGTACCCGCTGTGAGACACTGTTACAGACGGCGCAGAACACCATCAGTCGCGACTTTACGCTGCGTTTTGCCGAGCTTGAATCCACCCTTTGCCGGGTGTTAACCGATGTTATTCGCCCCATTGAGCAACAAGTCAAAATGGAATTGAGCGAGTCAGGGTTTCGTCCTGGGTTTCATTTTCCTGTTTTTCACGGCGTAGTTCCCCACTTCAACACTCGCCAGCTGTTCAGTGAAGTCATTTCGCGCCAGGAAGCAACGGACGAGCAGAGCACGCGTTTAGGCGTTGTGCGTGAGACTTTTTCGCGCTGGTTGAATCAGCCCGACTGGGGACGGGGAAATGAGAAATCACCGACAGAAACGGTTGATTACAGTGTGTTGCAACGAGCATTAAGCGCAGAAGTCGATCTCTATTGCCAACAAATGGCTAAAGTTCTGGCAGAGCAGGTCGATGAATCTGTTACGGCAGGCATGAATACTTTTTTCGCTGAGTTCGCTTCATGTTTGACGGAATTACAGACGCGTTTACGCGAAAGTCTGGCTCTGCGTCAACAAAATGAATCGGTGGTCAGGCTGATGCAGCAGCAATTGCAGCAGACTGTGATGACTCACGGCTGGATTTACACCGACGCCCAGCTGTTACGCGATGATATTCAAACACTTTTCACGGCAGAACGATATTGACCAAGACGTTACTTGACGGCCCCGGTCGCGTGCTGGAGTCGGTTTATCCCCGCTTTTTAGTGGATCTGGCGCAGGGTGATGATGCCCGCCTTCCACAAGCCCATCAGCAGCAGTTTCGTGAACGACTGATGCAGGAACTTCTTTCGCGTGTGCAGCTTCAGACATGGACGAACGGCGGCATGTTAAATGCGCCGCTTAGCCTGCGTCTGACATTGGTGGAAAAACTGGCGTCGATGCTGGATCCCGGTCATCTGGCACTGACGCAGATCGCGCAGCATCTGGCGCTGCTGCAAAAAATGGATCACCGCCAGCACTCTGCTTTCCCGGAGCTCCCCCAGCAAATTGCCGCCTTGTATGAGTGGTTTTCAGCCCGTTGTCGCTGGAAGGAAAAGGCGTTAACGCAACGAGGCCTACTGGTGCAGGCAGGTGATCAGAGCGAGCAAATTTTTACCCGCTGGCGTGCTGGGGCGTATAACGCCTGGTCGTTGCCTGGGCGCTGTTTTATCGTTCTGGAGGAGTTGCGCTGGGGGGCATTTGGCGATGCCTGCCGTCTGGGAAGCCCGCAAGCGGTGGCGTTGTTGCTGGGTGATTTGCTCGAGAAAGCGACACAACATCTGGCAGAGAGTATCAATGCGGCACCGACCACGCGTCACTATTACCATCAGTGGTTTGCCTCTTCGACCGTTCCGACGGGCGGGGAGCATGCTGATTTTTTAAGTTGGCTGGGAAAGTGGACCACGGCAGATAAACAACCCGTTTGCTGGTCAGTGACCCAACGCTGGCAAACTGTCGCGCTGGGGATGCCACGACTCTGTTCAGCGCAGCGTCTGGCGGGGGCAATGCTCGAGGAAATCTTCTCTGTAAATTTGGCGTAAATAATCAGTTACATCAATGAGTCCTAAACGAAATCCATGTGTGAAGTTGATCACAAATTTAAACACTGGTAGGGTAAAAAGGTCATTAACTGCCCAATTCAGGCGTCAACTGGTTTGATTGTACATTCCTTAACCGGAGGGTGTAAGCAAACCCGCTACGCTTGTTACAGAGATTGCATCCTGCAATTCCCGCTCCCCTTTTGCGGCCGTCGCGCTGATTTTTCTGGCGTTTGCGGAAATGGGCCAACTCTGCGAGGAAAGCTATGCTGAAAAGGAAAAAAGTAAAACCGATTACCCTTCGTGATGTCACCATTATTGATGACGGTAAACTGCGTAAAGCCATTACCGCAGCATCACTGGGTAATGCAATGGAATGGTTCGATTTTGGTGTTTATGGTTTTGTTGCTTACGCATTAGGTAAAGTTTTTTTCCCGGGGGCTGACCCCAGCGTGCAGATGGTTGCTGCACTTGCCACTTTCTCCGTTCCCTTTCTGATTCGACCGCTTGGCGGACTCTTCTTTGGTATGTTGGGCGATAAATATGGTCGCCAGAAGATCCTCGCTATCACTATTGTGATTATGTCGATCAGTACGTTCTGTATTGGCTTAATACCGTCCTACGACACGATTGGTATTTGGGCACCGATTCTGCTGTTGATCTGTAAGATGGCACAAGGTTTCTCGGTCGGCGGTGAATATACCGGGGCGTCGATATTTGTTGCGGAATACTCCCCTGACCGTAAACGTGGCTTTATGGGCAGCTGGCTGGACTTCGGTTCTATTGCCGGGTTTGTGCTGGGTGCGGGCGTGGTGGTGTTAATTTCGACCATTGTCGGCGAAGCGAACTTCCTCGATTGGGGCTGGCGTATTCCGTTCTTTATCGCTCTGCCGTTAGGGATTATCGGGCTTTACCTGCGCCATGCGCTGGAAGAGACTCCGGCGTTCCAGCAGCATGTCGATAAACTGGAACAGGGCGACCGTGAAGGTTTGCAGGATGGCCCGAAAGTCTCGTTTAAAGAGATTGCCACTAAATACTGGCGCAGCCTGTTGACATGTATTGGTCTGGTAATTGCCACCAACGTGACTTACTACATGTTGCTGACCTATATGCCGAGTTATTTGTCGCATAACCTGCATTACTCCGAAGACCACGGGGTGCTGATTATTATCGCCATTATGATCGGTATGCTGTTTGTCCAGCCGGTGATGGGCTTGCTGAGTGACCGTTTTGGCCGTCGTCCGTTTGTGCTACTTGGTAGTGTTGCCCTGTTTGTGTTGGCGATCCCGGCGTTTATTCTGATTAACAGTAACGTCATCGGCCTGATTTTTGCCGGGTTACTGATGCTGGCGGTGATCCTTAACTGCTTTACGGGCGTTATGGCTTCTACCTTGCCAGCGATGTTCCCGACGCATATCCGTTACAGCGCGCTGGCGGCGGCATTTAATATTTCGGTGCTGGTTGCCGGTCTGACGCCAACGCTGGCGGCCTGGCTGGTCGAAAGCTCGCAGAATCTGATGATGCCTGCCTATTACCTGATGGTAGTGGCGGTGGTTGGTTTAATCACCGGCGTAACCATGAAAGAGACGGCAAATCGTCCGTTGAAAGGTGCGACACCGGCGGCGTCAGATATACAGGAAGCGAAGGAAATTCTTGTCGAGCATTACGATAATATCGAGCAGAAAATCGATGATATTGACCACGAGATTGCCGATTTGCAGGCGAAACGTACCCGCCTGGTGCAGCAACATCCGCGAATTGATGAATAAGCTGAAACGGATGGCCTGATGTGACGCTGTCTTATCAGGCCAATTGAACTCTTAAGGTTCACTTAATCTCTGACGCGCATACTCTCCTCCAGGTTAACGGAGGAGAGTGCAATGAAAAACCGTGTTTATGAAAGTTTAACTACCGTGTTCAGCGTGCTGGTGGTCAGCAGCTTTCTTTATATCTGGTTTGCCACGTACTGATCTTTCTTCAGCCGTACCCAGGCCCGCGTGCCGGAAGTCTCTTGCCGGTTTTGCAGGAAAAACTGCCCGTGATGCAACTGTGTAATGCGGCTGACAATACTTAACCCCAGACCAATCCCGCCATAACGGCTGTCCATACGTACAAACGCTTTACTCAACTCCCCGCATTTACTCTCATCAATACCTGGTCCTTCATCTTCAACTGCCATGACCGCTCCGTCATCTTCTTGCAGCTTAATCATAATGTTGCTGCCTTGCGGGCTGTAACGATGGGCGTTTTCTACCAGGTTTCGCAATAACATCCGCAGCAGGGTTGCATCACCCTGAACGGTGATGTCGGCGGCGCTCTCTGGCAATAGCAGGGTTTGCTGTCGCTGGTCGAGCATGGTACTGAGTTCGTCATACGAGGGGAGAATGACATCTTCCAGCAGTTTTACATGTTGATAATTACCGGAAGAAAATGACTGTCCGGCACGCGCCAGTTGCAGCAGCTGGGAGACGCTCTCCATCATCTGATCAAGCCGTGCCACTAACGGTGCTACATCAATGTGATGCGTTTTCGCCAGCAGTTCCAGATGCAAACGCACCCCCGCCAGTGGCGTTCGCAGTTCGTGCGCGACGTCAGCGGTAAACAACCTTTCGTTATCCAGCGTGCTGGTCAGGCGACTGACCAGATCGTTTAACGCCGAAACCACCGCTTCGATTTCGAGGGTGGCGCTGTGAATGGCAATGGGCGTTAAGTTGTCGGCGGTGCGCGCTTCCAGCTCTTTTTGCAGCTCCGCCAGCGGGCGGGTGATGCGGCGTACCGCCTGATAGCAGATAAATAGCGTCAGGCTGACCATAAAGACGCCGGGGACAATCAGGCTGGCGACCGCCTCGCGGATCTCACGCATGATGTGGCGATCGTTGTTGCGATTGTCGCGTAGCGCCTGCTCAAACAGCTGAATCTGCTCGGTACTTTCATGCCATAGCCAGAAGACGCTGATCAGCTCAAACACCAACAAAATGGCCCCGATGGTCAATATCAGCCGTTGGCGCAGCGATATTGGTCGGCGCAGAAAATGCATCAGATTCAATTAGTTTTCCTCATTCGCGACCAGCATATAGCCAAAGCCGCGCACGGTGCGGATACGGGCTTTGCCCACTTTGTCGCGCAGATTGTGGATATGCACTTCCAGGGTGTTGGTCGAGGGTTCATTGTCCCAGTTATAGATGTCGTTGTAGAGAATTTCCCGATGCACCGGACTGCCTGCTTTGAGCATTAACCGTGACAGCAGAGCATATTCTTTGGGCGTCAGAATCAACTCTTCACCGCCCATCCATACCTGACGGCGACCCATGTTCAGCGTCAGATTGCCAACAATCAGCTCACTTTCGCCCTGATTATTATGGCGTCGTAGCAGGGCGCGGATACGGGCATGTAACTCTTCCAGCGCAAAAGGCTTCACCAGATAGTCGTCGGCACCGACATCCAGCCCGGCGATTTTGTCGGTCAGCGTATCGCGAGCGGTGAGGATCAGTACCGGCAGGGTATATTTTTTCTGCCGGATACGGGCGAGAAAATGCAGTCCATCTTCGTCGGGTAACCCTAAATCCAGTACCACCAGGCTGTAATGACCTGCCTCAAGGCTTTGTTCCGCCATCCGCGCGGTTGTCACGCTATCGCACGCGTAGCCTTCGGTTTGCGCCGCCAGAATCAGTCCCTGCAATAACAGCGTATCGTCTTCAACAATCAGAATTTTCATTCACTCACTCTCCTGCAAGTTTGCAGAATATCATCCGCAGCCTGGTAATACTTCGTCTCAACGCCAGTTAATCCCAATAGCGTGGAGAATAAATTGTCTTGTGAATAGTGTTGCGTTTGCGCCTGTTTTTGCAGGCAGTTCTGGTCAACCTGATACCGTTTTTGATAATCCTCCGACAGCCACAGCAGCATCGGCACCTGTTTTTGGCTATCCGGGGCGATGGCATAAGGCAGACCGTGCAGATAGATGCCATTTTCACCTAACGATTCACCGTGGTCAGAAAGATAAACCAGGCTGGTGGTAAATTTATCCTGATGTTCTTTCAGCAGATTAATCGCTTTATCAACAATATAGTCGACGTAAACCAGCGTGTTGTCGTAAGTGTTCACCAGTTGCTCTTTGGTACAGGTCTGGATCTCATTGGTGTCGCAGGTTGGGGTAAATTTCCTGAACTGAGGCGGATAGCGGTTGTAATAGGTCGGACCGTGGCTGCCGATGGTGTGTAAGACAATCACGCCATCACCTTGCAGGTTATTGATGTACTCTTCAAGCCCGTGGAACAGCACTTCGTCATAGCATTCGCCGTTGATGCACTGATCAGGTAGATTCAGCGCGGTGACGTTCTGGTGAGGCACGCGGTCGCAGGCACCTTTACAGCCGCCATCGTTGTCATTCCACAGCACGTTGATGCCCGCTCGCTGAATGATATCCAGCACGCCTTCCTGGTGCTGTGCCAGCTCTTCTTTGTAGTGCTCACGCGGCATATCCGAGAACATGCACGGTACTGAAACTGCCGTTGCCGTGCCGCAAGATGCGGTATTAGGGAAATAGACCACGTTATCTTTCGCCAGCCGCGGGTTAGTTTCACGCGGGTAGCCGTTGAGGGAGAAGTTCTCCGCCCGCGAGGTTTCGCCGACAATCAGGATGGTCAAATTTTTACGTTTTTCGTTCTGCATTAACGGGTTGCGGTGCGCGTCTTCACCAATTCGCACCAGCGGCAGATTTGCCAGTCGCTGATGGGAGTACCATGACCAGCTGGCAACAATGCTGTTAGAGGGGCTTAAGGATTTCACCAGCTCTTTGTTATTGCGGAACAACGAGGCGTAGTCTTTATAAAACAGTGCGGCGACCAGCAAAATCAGTAGTACAGAAACCAGAATATTGGCTCCACGGAAAAGAACACTGCGCAGACGCGAGGTGGCAGGTTTGATTTTTATCCAGCAGGCAATCAGCGCAGCAAGCACGCCGCTGAATCCCAGCGTTAATAACATTTGCGGTGTCATCAGCGCATAACTTTCTGCCGGAGTGGTATCAATAATATTGGCAATCATCGAGCGGTCGATGACGATGCCGTAAGTCATTATGAAATATTGTGCAGCCGCGCCAACCAGAATAAACAGGCAGGCCAGTGGTCGATTAAGCCATAAGAAAGAGCTTAGTGTCAGGACAATATTAATCACGCTGAAAGCGACGACCGGCATCGACAAGAAAACCAGTACGTTATGCAGCGAATCCAGCGGCAGCGCCTGCAACACCTGTTTAAAAAAGGCAATATTCAGGCAGATAGAGATATAAAAAGCGGCCAACAATAGCCAGGCGAGTAAATTCAAAGAGGGTCTTTTTAGTAGGCGCTTCAACATCACGGTGTTTCCATCGAACAAAGTGCGCATATGCTCGCAAAGCAAAATTAAGCCAACCTTAAGTTCTTAAGGTTGGCTTTTATGTTTGCTGGATTAAGGGGAATTAATCTTTGCTTATTGGTGCATCTAAGGGATACGGGTTTTTATGTAGCCGGTTGTAATTCAGCGCATACATGGCGGTGATGACCATCAGGGTGACAAATGACCACATAACCTCTTTCGCTCCGGACCCCACCACGGCCCAGATGCAGTAGAGGAAGGCAATGGTAGTAACTGCCAGATATGCCGGGCGTGCTTTACCAAAGTGACCGTGTCCGAGCAGCAGTAACGCCGCACAGGTGTAAAGATATGGCACCAGTGTAAAGATGACCGAGACGGAAGAAACCAGACCGAACTCTTTGGTCGCGTTTGGTGAAATGCTGCTGAGCTGGAAGATGGTCATCAAAATACCGACGATAATCAGCCCCGCCACTGGCGTACCCGCTTTATTTACACGGGCAAAAATCGGTGGGAACAGTCCGTCATCGGCAGCGGCTTTCGCCGTTTGACCCGCCAGCAACGTCCAGCCGCCCAGTGAACCTAAGCAACCCGCAGCTGCGCAGAAGGAAACAATGGCCCCGGCGGTGTCACCCAACGCCATCCGTGCGGCATCACCGAATGGCGAAGCAGAAACGCGCAGTGCGGCATTAGGGATCATCCCCATAATCGCGGTGGTAGAAAGTACATAGCAAACGGCGGCAATCAATACCCCACCAATGGTGGCGATAGGGACATTGCGTTTCGGGTTTTTCACCACACCTGCGGCAACGGAGGCACTTTCCACACCGATGAACGACCACAGCGTAACGTTAAGGGTACTTTGAATTGCACCGAAGGTGCCCAGGCCGCTGACGTTCCATGCCGCCATATAGGTTTCACCACGGAACCAGAACCAGCCAAATACGGCAATCCCGACGATGGGGATCAGCGCCAGCACGGTGGCAACTGCCTGCACACGGGTGATCATTTTCGGACCGACAATGTTCAGCAGGACGAAGATCCACAGCACCACGACGCAGGTGATGGTTAATACCAATGGATCTTTCAGAATCGGGAAGAAGTAACTTAAATATCCTACGCCAATGACCACCATGGCGATATTGCCGATCCAGCAGGCCAGCCAGTAGAGGACGTTGGTTTGATAACCGAGAAACGGGCCAAAGCAGCGGCGGGCGTAAGCGTAAGAACCACCAGGACTTGGGTCGAGGAACGACATTTTGGCGTATACCATCGAGAGCCCCAGTGCACCGATAATCGTCACCAACCATCCATAAATGGCAATCCCGCCAGTAGAGGCCAGGTTTGCAGGTAACAGAAAAACACCTGACCCCATAATATTCCCCGACACCATCAGGGTGACGGGGATTAAGCCCACTTTGTGAGCATCAGCATCCGAAGACATAATTAAACTCCTGCGAAGGCGAGCTTCGTGACAATAAATTACGTCATATCATACGCCTGCATTCGATAGTTGAATTATTATCGACCGGGTTATCGCTGATGCCGTTATTAATATAGCTCTTCGTTAAGGTTAAAAATCAGGCGACAGTGCGTTCTCTGTGCTGACTAACATAATGCAGCGGCGTCATACCGTAGAAGTCTTTAAAGACAGAAATAAAGTACGACGTACTGTTGTAGCCGCAGGACTGTGATACCTGAGAGATATTTTTACCGTCCATCATTAATTCATTTACGGCATAACGCATGCGGCAGGTGGTGATTATTTGGCTATAACTGGTGTTTTCGCTTTTCAACTTTTTCTTTAACAGACTTGGGCTAAGACATAAACAACTGGCTACCATACTAAGATTCCAGTCTTTGTGAATATCGCTTTCAATAATTTGATAAACGCTGTCACTTACACAATTACGTAACATATACATCATTAATGAAACGAATTTTTTACTGTCGAGAAAACGGGATAGCACCGTGAATAATAATGCGCGTGTTCGTTCCTTTTCTGACTCAGTTTCTGCGGGCATCATGCTGTGTTGCGCGGCAACGCGAAAGACGTCTGGCGTCAGGCATGGCAGGGTGAGTATGGGCGTAGCGCTACGTTGCCATACTGGTATTTGCGAGAGATCTTTATTCAGAAACCGGAGGTAATCTTTGATGATGTCGTGACTAATATGAGCAACCAAAGTGTTGTTAAGAGAGGAGACGTCGATAATATTATTTTCACAATTTAATAACGCCATATGGTTAGCTTTAAGGCTAATAGGTTCTTTCCCATTCACCCTTATCCAGACATCTTTTTCAGTCAATAAAACAATACAAGGTTGGTCGCTGCAAATCCTCATACATGTACTCCTGAGTGCGAATAAAAGACCAGTTCTCGCTAAAGCAAAGCGATACCGGGAAATGGTTATATAATTGTATGATGAATATAAACATGCATAAAAATAACGAGTTTTACTAATAGTACAAATTTTTATAGTAATTTCTCATGTACATATTTTTTTACAGGATAAATAACAGGCAAAAAAAAGCGCGGGGTGGGGCCGCGCAAAAAGTATGACATTTTTGTTTGCAGCAATTTTTATGAAAACGTTGCCATACTCAAAAGGCCTAAGGCCAGGCGGCGTAATGTTATTTAAACAATTACGCCTTCAGCGGAATAGTGGTTACGCTTTCACGCACATAACGTGGTAAATACCGTCAATAATTTCAGTCCCTTCAGTTTCGTGTTCAAATCCAGGGAAATGGTGGTCCCAGGATTGCAGCGAGCGTAAATAACTTACTTGCGGACTGTTTTTATCGCCGAAGTTTTCACCAGACAGCAGCATCGGGATTCCTGGCGGATACGGGATAACTGAGTTTGCCGCGATGCGTCCTGGCAGATTTTCAATGGATACCAGTTCGACATTGTTGTCGACAATCGCGTTGTACGCTTCACGCGGGGTGACTTCCGCCACCGGCAGGCCGGAATAGGCTTCGTTCAACCGTGCGCCAGGGTTGTTTTCTTTCAGCCAGGCAAACATGGTGTCACCCAGATCGTGAATCCCCATGTTCGCGTAAGTGTCAGGATATTGTTCAACAAGTTCCGGCATCACCTGCGCCAGCGGTGTGTTGGCGTCATAGTGGCGTTTGAAGGAGCAAAGGGTGTTAACCAGAGTTCCCCATTTCCCACGGGTTACGCCCATAGAGAACAGGAACATAATTTGGAAGTCAGTGGTGCGGGTAGGTACAATGCCGTGGCGACCAAGCCAGGCAGTGACCAGCGCCGCCGGAACACCGGTTTCTTCCAGTTCACCATCTTCACCCATTCCCGGAGCAAGGATGCTGACTTTAATCGGGTCGAGCATACTCCAGTTATCCGGAATATCTTTGAAGCCGTGCCAGCTTTCGCCCGGATGCATTACCCAGCAGTCCTGAACGGTGGTCAGCAGTTTGGTTGGTGCGTCAGCAAAGTCATAGGTTTTGCCGGTTTGTGGGTCGGTGACGACTTCTTTGTTCCACGGTTTGAAGAACCAGCTACCGTCAGCGGTGAACTCTTTATATAGCCGCGCCATCGCCTGACGGAAATCAACCGCTTCGTCAATCACTTCCTGTGTCAGTGACAGGCCGCTGTTGCCGTCCATCATCGACACCGCCACGTCGTTGGATGCGCAGATGGCATACAGCGGGGAGGTGGTGGCATGCATCATGTAGGCCTGGTTGAAGCGGGAGAAGTTAATCGCCCCACGACCTTCACGTACATGAATATAAGAAGCCTGTGACAGCGCATTCAGCAGTTTGTGGGTGGAGTGGGTGGCGAAAACGGTAGGACCGTTGTGATCGCCAGGTTCGCCGCGCATGGCATAGTGATCGGCATAGATCGGGTTGAAACGTGCATAGCCGTACCAGGCTTCGTCAAAGTGCAGACGATCGGAGGTTTTTTCCAGCAGATCCTGCGCTTCTTTAGCGTTATAACACACGCCGTCATAGGTGCAGTTGGTCACCACGCAGTAAGACGGTTTTTGCCCGGCTTTGTCTTTGGTCAGCGGGCTTTCACTGATTTTCTTCTGCAAGGTTTCAGGTTGCATTTCCTGCGGATAGATTGGCCCGATAATGCCGTAGCGGTTGCGGCTTGGCACCATATAGACCGGTTTCGCGCCTGTCAGCATCAAACCTTGTTCGATGGATTTATGGCAGTTACGGTCAACGACCACGACATCGTTATCGGTCATGCAAGCCTGCATGATGGTGCGGTTAGAGCCGGAAGTACCGACGACTACCGACCAGGAGCGATCGGCACCAAATACGCGTGCGGCATATTTTTCGCTTTCGCCAAATGCGCCAGTATGGTCAAGCAAAGAACCGAGGGAAGTTCGTTCGATGCCCATGTCGGTGCGGAACAGATTTTCACCATAGTAGTCATGGTAGAAACGTCCGGCGGGTGTTTTGGTAAAACCAACGCCGCCCTGGTGGCCTGGCGCTGCCCAGGAATATTCATGGATGTCACTATATTTCATCAGCGCGCTGAACAGTGGCGGCAACAGCTGCTGGCGGTAGCGGGTCATCGCGGCAACGGCGCGTCCGGCGATAAAGTCGGCGGTATCTTCCAGAATCCAGGCGAATTCATCGACAAGCTCCAGCAGGTCGCGATCCATTGCGGCGAGGGCTTTTTCCCGATCGCCCAACAGGAAGACCGGCACGTTTTGTTGGCGCTCATGAAGCTTACCGATCAATTGTCTGACGTTTTGATGTTCGTCCGGATGTTCCATTTGATAGCTGAACATCAGGCAGTCAATGGCTTCGTTTGAAGAGAGAATGGCAAAACCATCATCAAAGGAGGTGGATTTAATCACGGTAACATTTTGCTGGCTTAAAGCATCTGCCAGACGCTCAACGGCGTTACCGACCCAGGTGTCTTGATGGAGAAACTCGCTTTCAACAATTAATACTTTCATCATTGCTTACCCGGTTATGAAGGAATCTTCGTTGCGGGCAAGTATCTTCCGGCCTTTTCGGGCTGTAAAGCGCGTGAAAAACAAACATTTTTGAAATATTTAGTTTTATAAACAATACGTTATGTGATTATTTTAAATTATTTTCACTGCTTATTATCGACGGCTAAACTATTTTTTTGGCTGATACTGATATCGTCTTTAGCCGGGAAACGTCTGGCGGCGCTGTTGGCTAAGTTTGCGGTATTGTTGCGGCGACATGCCGACATATTTGCCGAACGTGCTGTAAAAACGACTACTTGAACGAAAGCCTGCCGTCAGGGCAATATCGAGAATACTTTTATCGGTATCGCTCAGTAACGCGCGAACGTGGTTGATGCGCATCGCGGTAATGTACTGTTTCATCGTCAATTGCATGACCCGCTGGAATATCCTCATTGCATAGTTGGCGTTAAGTTTGACGTGCTCAGCCACATCGTTGATGGTCAGCGCCTGATCATAGTTTTCGGCAATAAAGCCCAGCATCTGGCTAACATAAAATTGCGCATGGCGCGAGACGCTGTTTTTGTGTGTGCGCGAGGTTTTATTGACCAGAATCGGTTCCCAGCCAGAGAGGCTAAATCGCTTGAGCATCAGGCCAATTTCATCAATGGCGAGCTGGCGAATTTGCTCGTTCGGACTGTTTAATTCCTGCTGCCAGCGGCGCACTTCAAACGGGCTAAGTTGCTGTGTGGCCAGTGATTTGATCACCATGCCGTGAGTGACGTGGTTAATCAGGTCTTTATCCAGCGGCCAGGAGAGAAACAGATGCATCGGCAGATTAAAAATCGCCATGCTCTGACAGGTTCCGGTATCTGTTAGTTGGTGCGGTGTACAGGCCCAGAACAGCGTGATATGACCCTGATTGATATTCACTTTTTCATTGTTGATCAGGTATTCCACATCGCCATCGAAAGGCACATTCACTTCGACCTGACCATGCCAGTGGCTGGTGGGCATGATATGCGGTGCGCGAAACTCAATCTCCATCCGCTGGTATTCCGAATACAGCGACAGCGGGCTGCGGGTCTGTTTTTCGTCGCTGCTGCACATAAACGTATCTGTATTCATGGATGGCTCTCTTTCCTGGAATATCAGAATTATGGCAGGAGTGAGGGAGGATGACTGCGAGTGGGAGCACGGTTTTCACCCTCTTCCCAGAGGGGCGAGGGGACTCTCCGAGTATCATGAGGCCGAAAACTCTGCTTTTCAGGTAATTTATTCCCATAAACTCAGATTTACTGCTGCTTCACGCAGGATCTGAGTTTATGGGAATGCTCAACCTGGAAGCCGGAGGTTTTCTGCAGATTCGCCTGCCATGATGAAGTTATTCAAGCAAGCCAGGAGATCTGCATGATGTCTGCACCCAAAATTACATTTATCGGCGCTGGTTCGACGATTTTCGTTAAAAATATTCTTGGTGATGTGTTCCATCGCGAGGCGCTGAAAACGGCGCATATTGCCCTGATGGACATTGACCCCACCCGCCTGGAAGAGTCGCATATTGTGGTGCGTAAGCTGATGGATTCAGCAGGGGCCAGCGGCAAAATCACCTGCCACACCCAACAGAAAGAAGCCTTAGAGGATGCCGATTTTGTCGTGGTGGCATTTCAGATTGGCGGTTATGAACCTTGCACGGTGACTGATTTCGAGGTCTGTAAGCGGCATGGTCTGGAACAAACCATTGCCGATACGTTGGGGCCGGGCGGTATTATGCGCGCGCTACGTACCATTCCGCATCTGTGGCAAATTTGCGAGGACATGACGGAAGTCTGCCCCGATGCCACCATGCTCAACTATGTTAACCCAATGGCGATGAATACCTGGGCGATGTATGCCCGCTATCCGCATATCAAACAGGTCGGGCTGTGCCATTCGGTGCAGGGAACGGCGGAAGAGTTGGCGCGTGACCTCAATATCGACCCAGCTACGCTGCGTTACCGTTGCGCAGGTATCAACCATATGGCGTTTTACCTGGAGCTGGAGCGCAAAACCGCCGACGGCAGTTATGTGAATCTCTACCCGGAACTGCTGGCGGCTTATGAAGCAGGGCAGGCACCGAAGCCGAATATTCATGGCAATACTCGCTGCCAGAATATTGTGCGCTACGAAATGTTCAAAAAGCTGGGCTATTTCGTCACGGAATCGTCAGAACATTTTGCTGAGTACACACCGTGGTTTATTAAGCCAGGTCGTGAGGATTTGATTGAGCGTTATAAAGTACCGCTGGATGAGTACCCGAAACGCTGCGTCGAGCAGCTGGCGAACTGGCATAAAGAGCTGGAGGAGTATAAAAAAGCCTCCCGGATTGATATTAAACCGTCACGGGAATATGCCAGCACAATCATGAACGCTATCTGGACTGGCGAGCCGAGTGTGATTTACGGCAACGTCCGTAACGATGGTTTGATTGATAACCTGCCACAAGGATGTTGCGTGGAAGTAGCCTGTCTGGTTGATGCTAATGGCATTCAGCCGACCAAAGTCGGTACGCTACCTTCGCATCTGGCCGCCCTGATGCAAACCAACATCAACGTACAGACGCTGCTGACCGAAGCTATTCTTACGGAAAATCGCGACCGTGTTTACCACGCCGCGATGATGGACCCGCATACTGCCGCCGTGCTGGGCATTGACGAAATATATGCTCTTGTTGACGACCTGATTGCCGCCCACGGCGACTGGCTGCCAGGCTGGTTGCACCGTTAAAACGCGACTAAACGCTACTGCGCCGGGGGATTTATTCCGGCGCACACCTCTGACGATACCAATAACAGAAGGCGGGCGTTGGTAACAGCGACCCGATACCCTATGAGCATTTCAATGACTACAAAACTCAGTTATGGATTTGGAGCGTTCGGGAAGGATTTTGCGATCGGCATTGTGTATATGTACCTCATGTATTACTACACCGATGTCGTCGGGCTGTCTGTGGGTTTGGTCGGTACTTTGTTTCTGGTGGCGAGGATCTGGGATGCTATTAACGATCCGATTATGGGATGGATTGTAAATGCTACGCGATCGCGATGGGGTAAGTTCAAACCCTGGATCCTGATCGGTACGTTGGCAAACTCTGTAATCTTATTTCTCCTCTTTAGTGCGCATCTGTTTGAAGGTACTACTCAGATTGTCTTTGTTTGCGTGACCTACATCCTCTGGGGCATGACTTACACCATTATGGATATTCCCTTCTGGTCGCTGGTTCCAACCATCACGCTCGATAAACGTGAGCGCGAACAACTGGTTCCTTATCCGCGTTTTTTTGCCAGTCTGGCAGGCTTTGTTACGGCAGGTGTGACGCTACCATTTGTTAATTATGTCGGCGGTGGCGATCGGGGATTTGGCTTTCAGATGTTCACTCTGGTACTGATCGCCTTTTTTATTGTTTCAACCATCATCACTCTGCGCAATGTGCATGAAGTCTTTTCGTCAGACAATCAACCGTCTGCTGAAGGAAGCCATCTGACACTTAAAGCCATCGTTGCGCTAATTTATAAAAACGATCAGCTTTCATGCCTCTTGGGTATGGCTCTTGCTTATAATGTAGCCAGCAACATTATTACCGGCTTTGCTATCTATTATTTCTCATATGTTATCGGTGATGCGGATTTGTTCCCCTATTATCTGTCGTATGCGGGAGCTGCTAACCTGGTGACGTTAGTATTCTTCCCACGCTTAGTTAAATCATTATCCCGACGCATTTTATGGGCCGGAGCATCTATTCTTCCGGTGTTAAGCTGTGGTGTTCTCCTGTTAATGGCATTAATGAGCTATCACAACGTCGTCCTCATTGTGATTGCGGGTATTTTGCTGAATGTGGGAACGGCGCTTTTCTGGGTATTACAGGTCATCATGGTGGCAGATATCGTTGATTACGGTGAATATAAACTGCACGTACGCTGTGAAAGTATCGCTTACTCCGTGCAGACTATGGTGGTGAAGGACGGTTCAGCCTTTGCGGCTTTTTTCATTGCGGTTGTGTTAGGGATGATTGGCTATGTACCGAATGTTGAACAGTCTACGCAAGCCCTATTAGGTATGCAGTTTATTATGATTGCTCTACCAACTCTGTTTTTCATGGTAACGCTGATTCTCTACTTCCGTTTCTATCGCCTCAATGGTGACACGCTGCGCAGGATCCAGATCCATCTGCTGGATAAATATCGCAAAGTACCGCCCGAGCCTGTTCATGCTGATATTCCGGTCGGTGCAGTGAGTGATGTGAAAGCCTGACGTGGACAATAGCTAACGAAAATGGCCTGATGCGATATGTTTATCAGGCCACGTCTTAATGTAATGCTTTGGATTTGCAAATTTTGTAGACCGGATAAGGAATTCACGCCGCATCCGGCATCAACAAAGCGCAAGTTGTTATCCAGTTATCAAGCCAAAGCGCCGTAGCTGGCGGCAATGAAAGCGAGCGAGGAATATCACCGTCGTTAATGCGCCAAGCAGCGCGCAGAACATATCGGATTGCGTGTCCCACTGGTCGCCCTGGGTGCCGAGAAAATCATCCGCTCCCTGACCCATTGCCAGCGCTGCCCACCACTCGATTAATTCATACATCGCGCTTATCGCCAGCGCCACGCAGCAGACCAGGAACGCCACCATTTTACGTCCGCGCACGTACATCCCGCGAACGAGAATTTCTCGTGCCACCAGTGCAGGCACCAGCCCCTGGAAAAAGTGCCCCAGCTTGTCATACGGATTACGACTCAACCCCAGCCATTCCTGCACCTCAAAACCAACGGGGACTTTCGCGTAGGTGTATTGTCCGCCGACCATCAGGATGATGGCGTGAAGGAAAATGAGCGTATAGAGCAGCGGCGTTAACGGATAACGTCTGGCGGTGGCAAGCAGTAGCTGCACGACAATAATCACCGGTGTCACTTCCATCAGCCAGGTGAGTTTGTCATGGGCCGAAATGCCGGTATAAATCAGGATTAACGTTAGCGTCAGTGCGCTGGTGTTAAGAATTAACGGCTTGAGTGTGCGGGTCATGGTGAGTTCGCAAATCAGGGAAAATACTGACTATTCACCAGCAAGCGTGAAATTACAATCGCAAAAGAGGTGGCCAGGGGGATCACCTGGCAGCATGCTGCCAGGCGCTGGGCCGAAGAGGTTACTTAGTGCAGTTCGCGCACTGTTTGTTGACGATTTGCTGGAAGAAGTCGTTACCTTTGTCATCGACCAGGATAAACGCCGGGAAATCTTCTACTTCGATTTTCCAGATAGCTTCCATACCCAGCTCCGGATAAGCGACGCACTCCAGATGCTTGATGCTCTGCTGCGCCAGTACCGCCGCCGGACCGCCGATGCTACCGAGGTAGAAGCCGCCGTGTTTATGACACGCGTCGGTAACCTGCTGACTGCGGTTACCTTTCGCCAGCATGATCATGCTGCCGCCGTGGGATTGCAGCAGATCCACGTAGGAGTCCATACGGCCTGCGGTGGTTGGGCCAAGTGAACCTGATGGATAACCGGCAGGGGTTTTCGCCGGACCCGCGTAGTAGATCGGGTGATCTTTGATGTACTGCGGAAGTTCTTTACCGGCGTCAATCAGCTCTTTCAGCTTGGCGTGTGCAATATCTCGGCCCACGATAATGGTGCCGGTGAGCGACAAACGAGTGGATACCGGGTATTGCGAAAGCTGGGCGAGGATCTCTTTCATCGGGCGGTTAAGGTCAACTTTCACCGCTTCGCCTTCACCGGCCTGGCGCAGTTCTTGTGGAATGTACTGGCCTGGGTTGTGTTCCAGTTTTTCGATCCAGATACCTTCGCGGTTGATTTTCGCTTTAATGTTACGGTCAGCGGAGCAGGAGACGCCCATGCCGACCGGGCAGGATGCGCCGTGACGTGGCAGACGGATAACGCGAATGTCGTGCGCGAAGTATTTACCGCCAAACTGCGCGCCAAGACCGAGTTTCTGGGCCTCTTCCAGCAGTTCCTGTTCCAGCTGGACATCGCGGAACGCCTGACCATGTTCGTTCCCTTCCGTCGGCAGTTCATCGTAATAGTGAGCGCTTGCTAACTTGACGGTTTTCAGGTTGGTTTCCGCAGACGTACCGCCAATCACAAACGCGATATGGTACGGCGGGCAGGCTGCAGTACCGAGGGTACGCATTTTCTCGACGAGGAAGTTTTTCAGTTTGCCGGGAGTCAGCAGGGCTTTGGTTTCCTGGTAGAGATACGTTTTGTTGGCAGAGCCGCCGCCTTTCGCAACGCAAAGGAATTTGTACTCATCGCCATCTACCGCGTACAGGTCGATTTGCGCAGGCAGGTTAGTGCCGGTGTTGACCTCTTTGTACATGTCCAGCGCCGCATTCTGTGAATAGCGCAGGTTATCTTCGATATAGGTGTTATAGACGCCTTTCGACAGCGTTTCTTCATCACCGCCGCCGGTCCACACGCGCTGGCCTTTTTTACCGACGATGATCGCGGTGCCGGTATCCTGGCAGGTCGGCAGCACGCCTTTGGCGGCGATTTCGGAGTTTCTTAAGAATTGCAGCGCCACGTACTTGTCGTTTTCGCTGGCTTCTGGATCGTGAAGAATAGCCGCAACCTGTTTCTGGTGTGCCGGGCGGAGCATAAAAGAAGCGTCGTGAAAGGCTTGCTGCGCCAGCAGGGTCAGGGCTTCTGGTTCCACTTTCAGGATGGTTTCGCCGTCGAAGTCGGCAACGCTAACGTAATCGGAAGTGAGTAGATAGTATTCGGTATTGTCTTTCCCCATCGGGAAAGGTGCCTGGTAGATAAAGGGTTTGTTTGACATAGCTTCCAGCCTGTAACTCTGTATTTGTTATTCGAAAATGGCGTGCCGCGTAGTCACGGGCGGCACGCAAAGTGCATTTATAAGAACCCGTACATCGCGGCGAAGATCCAGCCGAAGACGCACGATACGCTCACACCAATCAACCCCGGCAGAATAAAGCTGTGGTTGATGACGAAGCGACCGATGTGGGTGGTGCCGGAACGGTCAAACTGAATCGCTGCCAGATCGCTCGGATAAGTCGGCAGGATGTAATAACCGTAGCAAGCCGGTGCTGAAGCCACGATGTATGCCGGATCAACGCCGATCGCCAGCGCGACCGGAACAATCGCCGCCAGCGCCGCAGCCTGAGAGTTTACAAACTTGGAAACCAGCAGCAGAACAATGGCATAGGCCCACGGATACTCTTTCACCATTTCACCCAGTACGCCCTGAATTTCAGACATATGCGCACCGAACATGGTTTCTGCCATCCATGCGATACCGTACACCGCCACGATGGCGATCATACCGGAACGGAAGACTTCGTTTTTTGAGATAGACGCGGGATTGGTTTTGGTCAGGATAATAATCAGCGCCCCGGTCAGCAGCATAAACATCTGAATAACCAGTACCATCGACAGCGGTTTGCCGCCGAAGGATGGACGCAGGTCCGAATCAGCACCAAGAAGGGCGACTACAGCGATTGCCCCGAGGAAAATCCACATTGCCAGCCAGTTGCTTTTCGGCAGTTTTTTATCCAGCAGCGTCGCGGTATCACCGTAAACATACTCACGGTTTTCCGGTACGGAGATGAATTTCTGGAACTCTTCGTCTTTATCCAGATCTTTACCGCGGAACCAGCTGAAGATACCGATCGCCAGGATACCGATTAACGTCGATGGAATGGTGATTGCCAGCAGATCGAGGAACTCAAGATGGCGACCATCAAAGGTGACATTACCCAGCATCGCAACCAGAGACACGACCGCAACCGACACCGGACTGGCGATAATCCCCATCTGTGCACCGATAGAACTTGCCGCCATCGGACGTTCCGGACGGATGTTGTTCTTAATGGCGACGTCGTAGATGATCGGCAGAATGGTGTAAACCACATGACCCGTACCGCAAAGAATGGTCAGTGTACAGGTCACAAACGGCGCGACAATTGAGACATATTTCGGGTTGCGGCGCAGCAGCTTCTCGGCAATTTGCAGCATGACATCAAGACCGCCCGAAGCTTGCAAGGTCGCCGATGCCGCCACCACCGCAATGATAACCAGCATGACATCAACTGGTGGTTTACCTGGCTGAAGGTGGAAGACGAAGACCAGAATGACCAGACCGATACCGCCTAATAAACCCAGCGCGATACCACCCTTTCTGGCACCATAAAACAGACATATCAGTATTATGATAAGTTGGATAGTAAATAACATGTGTGAACCCTCGCGATAATCCTATTTAAATTTTTGCTGAATAGATCACAGTCACGTTCTGTTTTGTATGAACTGTTTTCAGAGCCTGACTAAATATCCGTTTGGTCGTTACCGGCTTTAGCAAATACCTCACAGTGAATATTGGCTGATTAAAGCAGCGGCAAATTTATGCACTGTGATAAGCGGCTTTTTCAGAGAGAAAGACTCTCTGGCGATGGGTTTATAGTTTGTACTGCGCAGATGTTAATGTTTTGTTTGCTGTTATCTTATTGATATTTATCGGTCTATTTTTTGTTCTCAGGGCAGATGTCATTAGGTTTATAGATTAATCTGATCTACCCATTTGTGGGTAAAAATACACATAATGCGGGTGACATAATAGTTAATTAACTTTTGTTAGCGTTTTGAAATTAAAAACACCGTTCACCTGAAGAGATATTAATTTTTAGCGATGATGGAGGGATAATTATATTTGATCTGGCACAAGTTTTACTGATGAAGGATGTAACTTGTGCCAGGGGTATTTTGCATTACGGTAATAATTATTACTTACAGATAACCAGCGATCCGTTATTGGCAATATTGTTTCAGTAGTGAGTAGTGTTCTGCCTGAATACGGTAACGGTAAACTGGACGCCCCGTGACGCCATAATGGATACTGGTGAACAAGATGTGGCAGTTGACCAGCCAGATGAGGTATTTACGGCAGGAAACACGCGAAATGTTAACCTCGTTGGCTAGCTCGTCGGTTGAAAATTCATAGTCCTGATGCGCGTCAATCCACTGGCACAGTGTGCGTAACGTCTGCGGCGTTAAGCCTTTTGGCAAGCGACGAGGATCCTGTTCGTTGGAGCTGCTGCCGTGGATTAGCTGATCAAGCTCGGCCTGGTCATAATACTGATGTTTTTCCAGCGCCATTTTCTTTTGCCGCCAGCCGGTGAGCGCCTCTTCAAAGCGGGAAGCCTGGAAGGGTTTGATCAGGTAATCCACGACACCGTAATGCAGCGAATCTTTAATGGTTGCCGCATCGGCTGCGGAGGAGATGACAATCACATCACTTTTGCAACGCGCGTTATGCAGGACAGGCAGTAAATCGAGCCCGTTCTCTTTTTGCATATAGATATCGAGCAATATCAGGTCGATAGGCGTATCGCTATTGAAGATAATCTCTTTGGCTTTCTCCAGCGTCGAGGCTGTTCCACAGCATTGAAAGCCTGGGATTTGTGCTACGTATCGGCGATTCAGCTCCGCGACCATTGCGTCGTCATCGATAATTAATACATTGATCATCTGTTCGACCTCTCCCCGTCCCAGGGTATCTGGACAAAAAATTGTGTGAAAATCCCGGGTTCCGATTCCACGGCGATGCTGCCGCCGAGATTTTCTACCTGTTGTTTGACAAGTGCTAAACCGACGCCTCGCTCGCTTCCTTTTGTCGAGACACCTTTGTCAAAAATGTGATCGATTTTATCGGGTGCGATCCCCGGTCCATCATCATTAACTTCACAGTGCAGCCAGCCGTGACGGTAGTGCAATGTTACGCTAATTTCGCCTCCGGGTTCCGGCCCTAATGCCTCCAGCGCGTTTTCTATCAGATTTCCCAACGTGGTAATCAGCGTCGCGACCTGGTCCTCACTGCCGCTGTCTGGCAGCTGGCTTTCACTGTTTAAAATCAGCGTATGGCCTAAATCGGTCGCGCGGTTAATCTTGCTGATTAAAAAACCAGCGATAACCGGAGATTTGATCTTACCCAGCAGAGAGCCAATCTCTTCCTGATAGTTATTGGCTGTTTTGAGAATGTAATCTTCCAACTGCTTATAACTCTTCAGATGCAATAATCCGAGAATCACATGCAATTTATTCATAAATTCGTGGGATCGTTCACGAAGTGCGTCAGCATAGTTGACCAGACCGTCGAGTCGCTGCATCAGTTTACGTACTTCAGTTTTGTCCCTGAAGGTTGAAATGGCACCGATGATAACGCCATTACTGCGCACCGGAACGGTGTTGATCAGTAATAGCCGGTCTTTAATCGTAATCTCTTCGTCGCGGCGCGGGGTACCGTCGCGTAACACTTCCGAGACATCTACCACCTGTGACCATGAGTGGCTTAGCGTCGACAGTTTCTCATCGTCCTGCGACTTACGGTAATTCAGCAATTCTTGTGCGGCATCGTTGATCAGCGTGACCTCGCCGCGATCGTCCACGGCAACGACGCCTTCTTTGATAGACTGCAACATGGCCTGGCGTTGCTCAAACAGCGTGGAGATTTCGTAGGGTTCCAGGCCGAAAAGGATTTTTTTCAGTACCTTAACCAGAATGCAGGTGCCAATCAGTCCGACCAGCATGCCAAATAATACCGACCAGATAATGCTCCAGCGACTGTCATTGATCTGTTGGGTCACACGGCTTAACTCAAGGCCGATCGCCACCACGCCAATTTGTTTATGATTTTCATCGTAGATGGGGGTAAATACGCGTAAAGCCTGCGCCAGAAAACCGCGATTGATAGCGACATTTTCTTCGCCATTCAGCGCTTTAAGGATGTCATCACCTTTAAATGGCTGACCAATACGCTGGGCTTCAGGATGCGAGTAGCGAAGACTTTGCATATCGGTAACGACAATAAACAGCAGATCGTTGCGTTTGCGTACGGCTTCCGCGATGGCCTGGATGCCACTCTCCTGCGGTTTTTTCTGCAAGCCCTGACGGATTTCCGGCGAGTCGGCGAGGGTACGCGCCACTGCCAGTGCCTTGTTGGCTAGCCCATCTCGCGTCATATCACTGATTTGCGAGAAGTAAATCAGATGCACCACCAATAGCACCGAGAACAGTACCGCACTGACCATTAAGATCACTGTGGTACTCAATTTCATCGGACGTTTGCGTAACATGCGGTAGGGCAATGAATGTCTCATCAGCTTCCTTGTGTGACAAATTTCTTAAGCATTATCTCTGATGAGGCGGGTAATTCAAAGGGAGTAAGAATGATTGGCTATATAGGGGAAGAGACTCTGGCAACGGAAACTGCCAGTGCTGTATGAAGATTCCGGGGCTATGCTTATAGCGATAATCATACTGATGAGAGAGGGAAGGTCATGGATCAGGCGCTACTGGACGGGGGTTATCGCTGTTATACCGGCGAAAAGATCGATGTCTATTTCAACACTGCGATATGTCAGCATTCTGGCAATTGCGTACGTGGCAACGGCAAGTTATTTAATCTCAAACGAAAGCCGTGGATCATGCCGGATGAAGTCGACGTCGCCACTGTGGTTAAAGTGATTGATACGTGCCCGAGCGGCGCGCTGAAATACCGTCATAAATAAGCGAGGGTAAAATGGAAATACGCGAAGGCCACAATAAATTTTACATTAATGACAAACAAGGCAAGCAAATCGCTGAAATTGTCTTTGTGCCGACCGGAGAGAATTTAGCGATTATCGAACATACCGATGTCGATGAAAGCCTGAAAGGGCAAGGGATTGGTAAACAGCTGGTTGCGAAAGTCGTGGAAAAAATGCGTCGGGAAAAACGAAAAATTATCCCATTATGCCCATTTGCGAAACATGAATTTGATAAAACGCGGGAGTATGATGATATTCGCAGTTGATGGGAGAGTACAGAGTCACGATATTTTTCATTCTCTCCGCGATGTGATGCAGGAGAGCATCTGAAGGGTAGGGGGATGCACAAAGAATGGGCAGAGAGCGCGTTTTTTTGTCCCAAGTCATCCCCTTTACTGAGCAAAAAAAAGAATATCTCCTATATGAGAATCATCAATCGGGGTTAATAAGTTTTGCGTCCCCAGAGCGTTTAATATTGATAGGAGTCATATTATGGAAGGTAAAAACAAGTTCAATACTTATGTTGTTTCTTTTGATTATCCATCATCTTATTCCTCAGTGTTCTTAAGATTAAGATCATTGATGTATGATATGAATTTCTCCTCTATCGTGGCTGATGAATATGGGATACCACGACAATTGAATGAAAACTCCTTCGCAATAACGACATCGTTAGCCGCAAGTGAAATCGAAGATTTAATCAGGCTCAAATGCTTAGACTTACCGGATATTGATTTTGACCTCAACATTATGACAGTTGATGACTATTTCCGTCAGTTTTACAAGTAGCCAGGAAGGATAAGAAGAACATAAAAAATGGCACTATTCTCTAAAATATTAATTTTTTATGTGATTGGTGTGAACATATCCTTTGTCATTATCTGGTTTATCTCACATGAGAAAACACATATTCGTTTACTTAGTGCATTCCTGGTCGGAATAACCTGGCCAATGAGTCTGCCTGTGGCATTACTTTTTTCTCTCTTTTAGGAGCTGTAGTTGAGTGGACCCGCTGGTTATCGTGAAACGAAGCGTCTCTCCTCAAAACTGGATTTGCGGAACGATGAACGAAGCAGTCGCCTGACTGCTTCGTTCATTAAAGTGAAATTTATTTCTGTGGGCGCATCGCCGGGAAGAGAATAACGTCGCGAATAGTATGGCTGTTAGTAAACAGCATAATCATTCGGTCGATACCAATACCCAGACCAGCGGTTGGCGGCAGACCATATTCCAGCGCAGTCACGTAATCTTCGTCATAGAACATGGCTTCGTCGTCACCTGCAGCTTTAGCATTAACCTGTTCCTGGAAACGTTCAGCCTGATCTTCTGCGTCGTTTAATTCGCTAAAACCATTACCGATTTCACGACCACCGATGAAGAATTCAAAACGGTCGGTGATTTCCGGGTTAACATCATTACGGCGTGCCAGCGGGGACACTTCTGCCGGATATTCCGTAATAAAGGTTGGCTGAATCAGATGTGCTTCTGCCACTTCATCAAAGATCTCTGTGACAATACGTCCCAACCCCCAGCTTTTCTCTACCGTAATACCGATAGATTCAGCTAATGCTTTAGCAGCATCAAAATTATCCAGGTCGGCCATATCGGTTTCTGGACGATATTTTTTGATTGCTTCGCGCATGGTGAGTTTTTCAAACGGTTTGCCGAAATCAAACACATGCTCGCCATAAGTGACTTTAGTGGTACCCAGAACCTCTTGTGCCAGGGTGCGGAACAGTGACTCTGTCAGTTCAATCAAATCGTGGTAATCCGCATACGCCATGTAGAGTTCCATCATTGTGAACTCAGGATTATGGCGAACAGAAATACCTTCATTACGGAAGTTACGGTTGATTTCGAATACCCGTTCAAAACCGCCTACAACCAGACGTTTCAGATACAGCTCCGGCGCGATACGCAGATACATATCTAAATCCAGAGCATTATGATGGGTAATAAACGGGCGAGCAGATGCCCCACCTGGAATTACCTGCATCATCGGGGTTTCTACTTCCATAAAGCCGCGCGCGACCATGAATTGACGGATAGCGGCCAGAATTTTTGAACGGACAACAAACGTTTGACGGGATTTATCGTTAGCGATGAGGTCCAGATAACGTTGACGATAACGGACTTCCTGATCCTGCAGACCATGGAATTTATCTGGTAAAGGACGTAGTGCTTTAGTCAGCAGGCGCAGCTCAGTACAGTGAATGGAAAGCTCACCCGTTTGCGTCTTAAACAGCGTACCGCGGGCACCGATAATGTCACCCAGATCCCATTTTTTAAACTGATCGTTATAAACACCTTCTGGCAGGCTATCTCTTGCAACGTACAGTTGAATACGGCCACCGACATCCTGCAACGTTACAAAGGAGGCTTTCCCCATGATACGACGGGTCATCATTCGGCCAGCAACCGAGACTTCAATGTTTAAGGATTCCAGTTCCTGGTTATCCTTCGCATCAAACTCTTCGTGCAACTGGTCAGAGGTATGGTCGCGGCGAAAATCATTGGGAAACGCCACACCTTGCTGACGTAGTGCCGCCAGTTTTTCGCGGCGATTTCTCAGTTCATCGTTAAAATCAATAGCCTCATTGGCTCCCCGTGTTTCTTGTTCAGACATTTTGGTTCCTCTAAATCCAGCTTTCAATTTAGCGTAGATAAAGAGACAGATCGGTACACTGTATTATCTGCCTCGACTATTAGTAACTCAGTTTATCTTATCGAAACTAACGCTTACCTCAAGTTGATATCACTAATAAATAACCATCAAAATGGTTTAAATGACTTATTAATCTCGATTTGTTAGTGTTATAAACTGAAAGTTAATTTATTCATAACCAATTGTTTTTACGACAGTTAATCGTTGCTCTCCTGTATCATATTCGTCGGCGTGCTAAACAGAAAACGGGTAGCAAAGGCCAATACGACGATGATCGCGACACAAGCCAACGTCCACTCTCCCATCTGAGAAAAGAATCGCTGGTAAGCTGCAATTGCCATACCGCTAATTTGCGACTCTGTCGTCTGCTGTGCCACGACGCCTGCCAGCCAGTTGGCGACCGCGCCTGTTGCCAGCATATAAATCCCGGTTAATACGCCAGACATTTTCAGACGCGTGATTTGCGCAATCGCCACCGGGTCAATAAAGAGTTCGGCAAAGCCCATTAGCGCCAGCCCGGATATCATCACGCCCATTGACGCTTGACCGTCAGCCGCTGCATGTCGGGCATCAAATGCCAACAACATAAAGCCACAAGCCATCAGCAGTAAGCCAAAGGCAAACTTCAGCCAGACGCGCAATGTTGAGTTGCCGCGGCTTTCTGGCGACGCCAGCCAGGCCAGTACAACCCCAGCGAGCATCACCGCAATTGCATTCACCGACTGGAATAGTGCTGTAGGTACTTCAATATTGAATGCCTGACGATTCACAAAGCGATCGATAAACAAGCTGATGGTACTGCCGCCCTGTTGTGCCAGTACCCAGAACAATGTCCCGACAAACATCAACAATACAATTTGCCAAAGAGCACGGCGATGTTCGGGGAATTTGATCATCATGCGGGCAATGATTTGTGCGGCAATGAGGCAAACGATCGCCAGCAAATATCCGGACCAGTCGTTCTCCAGCAGCAGAGTAAAAAATACTGGGGCTAAACAGAGCATCACCACTAACCAGCTCCATACTGGTAAGGCAAATTTGACACTAGTGAGCGCTTTTTTATCCATACTACGTGTGGACTGGAAATGACGATGACCGCTTAAGAAAATCAACAAACCGATAAACATGCCGCCACCCGCAAGGGCAAAGCCAACATGCCATCCATACCACTGAGCAGCCAGGCCGCAGGCGATTGGGGCTGCGATAGAACCGATATTGCCCGCAGCATACAGCAGCGAAAAACCGCCATCACGTCGATGATCGTTCTCGTCGTAGAGCTCGCCAAGCAAACAGCTGATGTTTGATTTGAATAAACCGTAGCCACAAATAATGATTGCCAGCGCCAGATACAGGCTAAAGGTTGAATTTGTATCAATACCCAGCACCACATGGCCAAGGGTCATTAACAGCGCGCCGGCAATCACTGCAGTGCGGTTGCCGAGCAGGCGGTCGGCAAGCCAGCCGCCGAGAATAGGGGTAACGTAAACCAGAGAAGCATATGCGCTGAACAGGCTGATGGCATGGTTATCATCAAAACCAAGCTGATGGGTGAGATAGAGAATGAGTAAGGCACGCATGCCGTAAAAACTGAAGTACTCCCAGATTTGGATCGCCACGATATAGTATATCGCGCGCGGCTGTGAGGGTGTTTTCATGTGTTCTCCTTATGAGCAAAAAAGGGAAGTGGCAAGCCACTTCCCTTGTACGAGCTAATTATTTTTTGCTTTCTTCTTTCAATACCTTAACGGTATAGCGGCCATCAGCCTGACGGTATGCACCGTGAATATCGGTTTCAAAGCCCGGATAGTGAGCGCCGATTTCACACAGCATCTGCAGGAACTCCAGAACCGGACGGCTTTCTTCGGTGATCATTTCACCCGGCATTACCAGAGGAACTCCCGGCGGGTACGGAAGGATCATATTGGCGTTAATACGACCTACCATTTCGTCGAGGTAAACTTCTTCGGTCATACCGTGCAGCTCTTTCTGGAATGCAGCATACGGAGTCATTACCATCGTCGGCAGCACTTCAAATGCGCGATACATCAGATCCGGCAGATTGTGGTGAACAATCAGTTTGTGGATATTCTGAGCCAGTTCCTGAATACGCATGTTTTCATAGAATTCAGGATCTTCACGATACAGAGACGGCAGCATGTTTTTCACACGCAGGTTCAGGTCGAACGCACGTTTAAAGTCAGTCAGAGCACGCAGCAGGCTCAGTGCTTTGGTCTTATCGATACCGATGCTGAACAGGAACAGCAGGTTATACGGACCGGTTTTCTCAACAACGATGCCATGTTCGTCGAGGTATTTCGCCACGATGCTGGCCGGAATACCAAAGTCGCTCATGGTGCCGTCTTTTTCCATCCCCGGAGTCAGCAGGGTGACTTTGATCGGGTCAAGATACATGTGCTCGTTATCGATGTTTTTGAAGCCGTGCCAGGTGCTGTCAGAACGCAGCGGCCAGCATTCAGTCGTATCGATATGATCCGGCTGCCATACATCAAAGAACCAGCCATCAGATTCCGTTCTCAGACGTTTGATCTCTTTACGGAATTTGATCGCACGTTCAATAGAACCGTTGATCAGACGCTTACCTGCATTGCCTTTCATCATCGCCGCAGCGGTTTCAGTGGACGCCACGATACCGTAGTGCGGAGAAGTGGTGGTGTGCATCATGTAGGCTTCGTTAAAGGTTTCTTCGTTTACGTCACCTTTAACGTGGATCATGGAAGCCTGAGAGAACGCCGCCAGCAGTTTGTGAGTGGACTGGGTTTCGTAAATCACTTTCCCTTCTACACGGCCACCGCTCATACCGCATTTACCTTCGTAAATCGGTGAGAAGTTGGTGTAAGGCACCCACGCGGAGTCAAAGTGGATGGATTTCACATCCAGTGTTTTCTTGATGAAGTCGGTGTTGTACAGCAGACCATCATAGGTAGAGTTGGTAATTACAGCATGTACCGGCCAGGTTGCGTTTGGTGTTTCTTTCACGCGCTTAGCAATGGTAGCGTGCTGGAATTCACTCTGTGGGATACCACCAAGAATACCGTAAGCGTTACGGGTCGGGCGGAAATAGATTGGCGTAACATCGCTCATCATCATCAGGTGGGTCAGCGATTTGTGGCAGTTACGGTCAATCAGAATGGTGCTGCCTGCTGGAGCAGAGTACATACCAACAATTTTGTTCGCAGTGGAAGTACCGTTGGTCACCATGTAGCTGCGGTCTGCGTTAAAGACGCGAGCGATATACTGTTCTGCTTCTTTGTGTGGACCACTGTGATCCAGCAGAGAACCCAGTTCAGATACTGAAATGGAAATATCAGATTTCATGGTATTCGGACCAAAGAAATCATAGAACAGGCTACCTACCGGGCTTTTCTGGAATGCAGTACCGCCCATGTGACCAGGAGTACAGAAAGTATATTTACCTTCACGAACATATTTAAACAGTGCTTTAGTCAGCGGAGGCAGAATAGTGTTGATATATTCGTCAGTGGTCTGCTTGATCTTATTAGCAATATCTTCAGCAGCACCCAGCGCATATTCAAAGAAGCTAATCTGTAAACGCAGGTCATTCAGGCTTACATCGAGAGTGGAATACGTATTAGCGAACGCGTACAACGGCAGGTTCTCGTTCATTTTGCTAATTTCTTCGCACAGCTCGAGATTATATTTATCCCAGTCAAAAATAACGCCGCACAGACGCGCATTGTTTTCGATCAGTTTTAATAAGTCGTCACGGTCGTTCGGGTAAACAATCTGGAAGTTCAGACGTTCAAGCGCGCGATGAAGTTCACGGATGGGTTCTTCTTTAAAATAAACCCCCATGTGATTCAATATTGCAATAACGTTCATAGTCATATCTCCAGGTAAAAAAGGCCCCTCCCAACACATGGGACAAAATGAAAGGAGGAGCCTCGGAAAATACTTTTAATTAATGTGCGTTAGACGCGGTGTGGTTATCCATTGAGTGGCTCTGGCGCTCGTGCATTTTGCGAGCGTAGAACATCAGGATAATCAGGCTGACGATGAAGGTACCTGCCAGCTCGAAGGAGCTTGCGCCCATCAGCGCGATGAAGCAGAACACGCAACCCAGTACAGAGCAGATCAGGCTGACAAAGTTGCGGATGTTAACGCCTTCAAAACGAATCAGGTCAACGCAAGAGTAGAAATACGGCAGCATAGTCAGCAGTACTGCGATACCGGTCAGTTCACCGAACAGGTCAGATGCTTTACCACCGGCAGAGTTCATCAGAGTGATAAGGATCATCAGGGCAGTCATTTTCACTGCAGCCAGCAGCAGACCTTTTTTCGGAATACCGTTGCTGTCGACTTCACCATAAACTTTCGGGAAGTTACCGTCGTTAGCGGCACGTACACCTGCCTGGCCTACCAACATCATCCAGGAGCCCAGAGAAGTCAGGCACGCAAAGGCGGTGAATGCAGAAACCAGCGGCGCAGCCCAGTTACCGAGGATAGTTGAAGCACTGATTGCAAACGGAGCACCGGAAGCCGCCATTACAGAAGACGGATACATACCGGAAAGCACCTGAGTCGCAGCGATGTAAACAATACCTGCTAAACCAGTACCCAGCATGGTTGCCAGCGGAACGGTACGTTTCGGGTTTTTAACCATACCAGTACTTACAGCTGCGGATTCAACACCCACGAAGGCCCACAGGCAGAGCAGAATACTTTTAATGATCGCATGACCATCAGTGGTATCCGCAGTATTCCAGTTAGCTGCATAAGTTGCCGCATCAAACCAATGCCAGCCAACAATAGCAGTCATCACCACAGGAATAAGAACCAGCACCAGACCAATAGTGGTTAAACGGCTTACCCAAGTACCGCCGAGCATATTTACAAAGGTAAATACCCAGACGATAGCAATACAGGCGATACCCGCCGGAACAGGATCATTTAATACTGGGAAGAAGGTGGAAAGATAAGATACAGCGGTAATACCAATCGCCAGGTTACCAATCCAGTTAGCATGGTAATAAAGAACACCTGTCTGAAAACCAAATGCAGGGGAAATTTCTCCGGCATAAGCAATTGGGCCACCTTGTTGCGGGTTTTTTGTTGCCAGTCGGGCATATACATACGCCAGCGACATTGCACCAATAATAGAGATAATCCAACCCCAGATAGCAATACCACCGATACTTGCTAGGTTCGCAGGTAATAATGCAATACCGCTCCCCATCATATTACCGGCAACAACACCGGTACAGGCAAATAGCCCGATCTTCTTGGCAGAACTCATGCTCTTCTCCTAATTTCATTTTTGAATTTGGAGTCCGGGTCATGATGTATAACTATTTCCTGACCAGACCAAACTGGCGATAAGATTACTCACGAAAAAAGGATTAATCCTAAAGATTAGGTGAAATAACACAAAAGTTTCTGTAAGTGAGAACTTGAGGTTTTTTATTAACACATCAGGATCGCAAGTTGATATCATGAAAAGATAAACATTTAATGTTTACAATGGATTGCGTGACATTCTCTGGTTAAATTTATGTAATAAAAATTATGCGGCAAATAAATTGCCGCAACATATTATACCAACAGGAACATACAAAAACTCAACAACAAATATTTCCGAGCATAAATCAACCCGGAGTTACTTATTCTGAAGCAAGAAATTTGTCGAGATAAGGTACAACATAAGGAACAGAAGTCTGGAATATACCATTTTCAATCCAGTAAAGGGTGTTTGCCCCTGGGCGTAAATTAAAGGCGGTGAGATATGCATCAGCTGCTTCCCGGTTCATCCCCTTCATTTCATAAACCTTGCCAAGCAACACATAATTTAGCCAGGACATTTCAAGATCAATGCCAGTATTTATCGCCTGGTAAGACTCATCTGTTTTACCTTTTACCAGAGCACTGACCGCTTTTATTTGATATATAATGGACAGGTTGTTCAATTCCGGCAGTGTAACAATGTTATCTATTTCTGTGTTCAGTGCTGCTAATTGTTTTTCATCTAAAGGATGTTGAGAATGGCGCACGATATCAACTAATGCTTTTTCTGCTCTCGCGTAGGTAAATTCTGGGGATGATTGAACAATCTCACCTAATAATTCACTGGCACGGTTCAATGATTTATCATCGCCATGCAGTAAATAATCATGTGCCTGATAAAAATTAGTTAATAACGCACCACGATGCGGCAAAATTTTCTGGAGCGTCTCCTGCATTCGTTGTGGCCACGGTTGGTTTAACGCTTTTGATAAACTCTCCAGTAAATCATTTTGAATCGCCAGCTGATTACCGTTAGTGATGACATAACGTTTATCCAGCATGGTTGAACCATCTGCATTGTCTACCAATTTTATCGACATAAAGCATTGTTGAGCACGGTATTGGCGCTGATTAACAAACGCAATAGATAATGTTTTACCGGAACTGCTCGGTTCATCAATGTTGTAGTTGATTTTGTCATGCACCATAAAGGTGGAGAAGGTGTTAAGTGATGTCGCCACCAAATCACCCACGCCTATCGCGTAAGAGAGCTGATACGGGGAACTCCAGCTGTTACAACTTTTATTTACCATATTAATGTCAATATCGCGTGGATTGAGCAAAATACGCGATTTGCTCATAGGAAGACGTGTATCAAGACTTGAAAACGCTACCAGTGCTACACAGATACCTAACGACAACAGGAAAAAAAACCATACCCAAAAGGTAGTGAATCGTTTGCTTTTAACTGGGGATTGTTCAGGTGGCGTTGCGGTGTTTTGAATGTTAAGACTGTGGGAGGGAGAATCTGTGGCAGGAACCGCCTCTGGTATAGGGGGAGGCGAAGATAGCATTATTTCCTCTCCCTCTTCTTCGCTGTACCAGATAACCGGCACCATTAATTTATAGCCGCGCTTTGGTACAGTAGCGATATAGACAGGACTATCTTCATCATTATCTTTTAATGACTTACGTAGTTCTGAGATACTCTGCGTCACAACGTGATTGGTGACAATACTTCTCTTCCAGACATTATCGATAAGTTCATCCCTGCTAAGTACTTCGCCACTGTGTTGAGCAAAGAAAACCAGAAGATCGATTAATCTCGGCTCAAGGGTAAGTTGACGCCCATTGCGGCTAATTTGGTTTATGGACGGAGTAACAAGCCATTCGCCAACGCGAACTACAGGTTGTTGCATAATAGAAACTCATTCGAAAAGGGAATGATGCAATGATAATTGCCACAACCTATTTTTACCATCTATAGATGGGTTTATTTACATATTATTGGTGAATGCAAGACGTTATTTTTACCAGCCATAAACTTCTTGATTACATAGTATTACGAAAGGATTTTACTGAGAACCAGAAGTAATATTCCTTACCATCAAAATTCATCATCTTTGCCAAAGAAAAATGTTCAGAAAATAATCCATGGAAAATTGTCCGGAGCACTTACTATTTTAATGGATTGTTAGTCTTTGCATGAGCAAGCGAACTGATACATTTCTCTTTGTTCTCATTCAGAAAATCTCATCAGTCGCCGTTCAGACCGGTGTTGTGCTTTATGGATGCGTTACGCTCCTGATGACGTCATTTGACGTTCAACAGCATCACGGGGCCGCACGACATTTCACGTCAGTTAGTGCTATAGCTCAGGAACAAATTTTCCCGAATTGGGATATGCCCGCAAATTGCTGGTGATGTGGGGAGAATCTGGTTGAGTTCGGTAGAATTGATTTGGAGGCAGAACGCTTAAATCGTGGCGTCCTGAAACGAAAAACGGACCTCCGTGGAGGTCCGTTTATATGAATTTGGTGCCCGGACTCGGAATCGAACCAAGGACACGGGGATTTTCAATCCCCTGCTCTACCGACTGAGCTATCCGGGCAACGGGGCGCATTAAACCGTAATCTGCACATCTCGTCAACCTAATTTCAGTAAAAGCGATTCAACTGCTTAAGATTGCGGCAAATCGCTTCTTTTCTGTGTTTCTGTCAGGTCAATGCACCACCCTGGCGGCAGCGGGCGAAGCGCAGGATATCTTCCGCCAGCCGATGTGCAGTGTCGACATCCGCCTGGCTACGATTCACCAGCATTCGGCTTAAACAGCCTTCCAGCACCAGTTCCATCTGCTTTGCTACCATCGCCGGATCGTCAACTTCCAGTGTGGTTAACAGTTCGTGGGTGAAATCGTAGGCCGCGCTTTTTTGCTGATCGGCCAGTTGATGAATAGGGTGGCCAGGATCGGGATAAAACGTACAGGCAGCGATAAATAGACAGCCCGGATAGCGGTTGTTTTTAACGCACTCCGATAACGCCTGATAACGTGCCAGCAGCTTTTGTTCGGCGGTTTGCGTTTCGTCCAGCATCAGCTGACGACGCCAGACATCTATCTGTTGGCTAAGATAACGCAGCGCATCGTAGAGGATTGCCTCTTTGTCTGGCCAGAAGCGGCGTAGCTCGTCCAGTGGATAATCCACACGTTCAGCAACCATCTCCAGCGTGGTGTTGGCAATCCCTTGTAATTCTAATAATTTCAGGGCTTCTCCCAGTACATCTTCACGTTGCACGCTATTTTCCTCCGTCTTTCCCACTGCAAGTGTCGTTCACGGTTGGCGATCGCGCAAATGTGCGCTGAAGGTTTCAGCATCCATAAAGCCCGTGACGCGTGCTTGTGGATGCTCCTGGCCTTGTCCGTCAAAAAAGAGAATTGTCGGTAGGCCAAGGACATTAAGATGCTTTAACAGCGCCACATCTTGTGCGTCGTTGGCCGTGACGTTGGCCTGAAGTAAGACCGTGTCTGCTAACGCTTTTTGCACCTGCGGGTCGCTGAAGGTGTATTTCTCAAACTCTTTACAGGCGACGCACCAGTCGGCATAAAGATCTAACATCACCGGTTTGCCTTTGGCTTCAACGAGCGCCTGATTTAACTCATCTACCGTTTTGATTTGTGTAAAGTTGAGATGCGTCTGAGTTTGCGCGGTATGCGTCGCACCAAATGCCCAATCCTGAAGTGGGCGCACGCTAACCAATGCCGCTGCCAGCAGAATAATTTGCACAATACGCATCCAGCCGCGTTTAGCCTGTAGGCTGGTGATAAAGGCCCAGCCAAAGAATGCGACACCCAGCGCCGACCACAAGCGTAATCCCCATACATCACCAATCACTCGCTCCAGCAGGAAGACCGGCAGTGCGAGGATCACAAAACCAAACGCGGTTTTGACTTGTTCCATCCACGGGCCGCTTTTCGGCAGCAAGCGGTTACCAAAGACGGTAATTAGCATCAGCGGCAGGCCCATGCCCAACGCATAGAGATAAAGCGTGCCGCCGCCCAGCCACATGTTCCCGCTTTGGGCGATATACAGCAGAATCGCGCTAAGCGGTGCGGTGGTGCATGGTGAACAGATCAGTCCGGCAATCGCCCCCATAACAAACACACCGCCAGGTGAGCCGCCCTGTTGGCGATTGCTCATCAACGTGAGACGTGTTTGCAGCGAAGAGGGGAGTTGCAGGGTAAACAAGCCAAACATTGACATCGCCAGCAAGGTAAAGACGATGGCGAGGCCAATGAGCACGTATGGGTGCTGTAGCGCCGCCTGGAACTGTAACCCTGCGGCGGCAACCACCAGACCCAGCGCCGTGTAGGTCAGCGCCATCCCCTGCACATAAATAAAGGTCAGCAACAATGCTCTGGCAGTGGAGAGCCGCTGTTTACCACCCAGCACGATGCCAGAAATCAGTGGGTACATTGGCAGCACGCATGGCGTAAAGGCGATACCAATACCGATCAACAACGCCCAGAGCGCGGAAAAGGGCAATTGCGCGGTGGGCTGCTCTTGCTGCGGAACAGACACAGGCTGTGGCGCTGCGTTGTTGGCGACCACTTCGCTTAACGGAACGGTTTTGGTTTCTGGCGGATAACAGAAACCGGCATCAGCACAGCCCTGGTAGGTGACAGTTAACGTCGCTCCCGCACTCGCCTGGTTGATGGTGACGGGAAGCGTCAGCCGATCGCGGTAAATCTCGCTTTTGCCGTAAAACTCATCTTCATGCCAGACGCCTTGCGGCAGCTGCACGTCGGCAATTTTCGCGTGTTCCGGCGTAATGCGGATCTGTTTACGGTAGAGGTAGTAACCGTCTTTGATCTGCCAGGTCAGATTAAGGTCATGTTGGTTTTGCTGAAAATCAAAAGCAAAGGCTTGATCCGCGGGGACAAATTGTGAACGTCCCGGCGCGTCGAATAATCCGGCAAAAACGGAAGTGCTGCAAAGTAGCAGGATCAGCGTAAAGATGCGTTGAGCCATGAGAGGTAATCTGTGTCTCCGTGTGTAACAGGTAAAACCAGAAGTTCCGGGGTTTGATATGGATGATGAGACTTCAGGCATTCCAGCAGTGCCTGCTGGTGAGATACGGTAGTTTTTAAAATCATCTGCACTTCGTATTCTTGCTCCAGCTTACCTTCCCAGTAATAGAGAGAGGTAGCGCCGGGGATCAAGGTCGCGCAGGCCGCCAGTTTTTCCGCCAGCACTTTGGCGGCTAAATCCTGGGCTGTCGCTTCATCTGGTGCCGTACATAGCACCACGACAGACGCGGTATTCGAACTTTTTTCATCAAGCATAAACACCTCGCAAGAACAGATGGAACCGCAAGAGAGAGGTCACTATACAACGGACGGGGGAAGGATGTTAGTCGGCGGGAAAGAAAGCGGGGCGTGAACGCCCCGCGATTGATCATTACAGCATGAAGCTACCCAGCACGAAGCCGAAGCAAACGGCCAGGGCAACACCCAGAGTGGATTTGCCCCTATATTTCCAGACATCTGTTATCACTTAACCCATTACAAGCCCGCTGCCGCAGATATTCCCGTGGCGAGCGATAACCCAGCGCACTATGCGGATGCCATTCGTTATAATGCTCGAACGCCTCTGCAAGGTTCTTTGCTGCCGTTAACCCGTCTGGTTTGGGCATGATACTGATGTAGTCACGCTTTATCGTTTTCACGAAGCTCTCTGCTATTCCGTTACTCTCCGGACTCCGCACCGCCGTGTTCTTCGGTTCAAGTCCCAACATCCGGGCGAACTGGCGTGTTTCATTAGCCCGGTAGCATGAACCATTATCCGTCAGCCACTCCACTGGAGACGACGGAAGATCGTTGCCGAAGCGGCGTTCCACCGCTCCCAGCATGACGTCCTGTACTGTTTCACTGTTGAAGCCGCCGGTAGTGACCGCCCAGTGCAGTGCCTCACGATCACAGCAGTCCAGCGCGAACGTGACACGCAGTCTCTCTCCGTTATCACAGCAGAACTCGAACCCGTCAGAGCACCATCGCTGATTGCTTTCTTTCACGGCCACTCTGCCTGTATGTGCCCGTTTCGATGGCGGTACAGCAGGTTTTCGCTCAAGCAACAGCGCATTCTGGCGCATGATCCGGTAAACACGTTTGGCATTGATCGCAGGCATACCATCAAGTTCTGCCTGTCTGCGAAGCAGCGCCCATACCCGACGATAACCATACGTTGGCAGCTCTCCGATAACATGGTGTATACGGAGAAGCACATCCGTATCATCAGTGTGACGACTGCGGCGGCCATCCATCCAGTCATCGGTTCGTCTGAGAATGACGTGCAACTGCGCACGCGACACCCGGAGACAACGGCTGACTAAGCTTACTCCCCATCCCCGGGCAATAAGGGCGCGTGCGCTATCCACTTTTTTGCCCGTCCATATTCAACGGCTTCTTTGAGGAGTTCATTTTCCATCGTTTTCTTGCCGAGCAGGCGCTGGAGTTCTTTAATCTGCTTCATGGCGGCAGCAAGTTCAGAGGCAGGAACAACCTGTTCTCCGGCGGCGACAGCAGTAAGACTTCCTTCCTGGTATTGCTTACGCCAGAGAAATAACTGGCTGGCTGCTACACCATGTTGCCGGGCAACGAGGGAGACCGTCATCCCCGGTTCAAAGCTCTGCTGAACAATTGCGATCTTTTCCTGTGTGGTACGCCGTCTGCGTTTCTCCGGCCCTAAGACATCAATCATCTGTTCTCCAATGACTAGTCTAAAAACTAGTATTAAGACTATCACTTATTTAAGTGATATTGGTTGTCTGGAGATTCAGGGGGCCAGTCTACAGAGTACCCGGGATGAAGAACGGATGGTTGAAGACGAATTTACCGATACGGGTAGTACCCGTGTCATCCATCTGTACCGCAGCAACCAGCGTCGGGTAGGTCGGCAGAATGAACAGACCAGACACCGCAGCGAAAGAAGCAACAGCGGTCAGCGGTGAAACGTTCAGTGCCAGAGCCATCGGCATCAGTGCTTTTGCGGTTGCAGCCTGAGAGTACAGCAGAGCAGAAGCAAAGAAGAAGATGACGGCCAGCAGCCACGGATGACCCTGAATCACTTCACCAGCGGTATCTTTGATCCAGTCGATGTTGTTGGAAACGAAAGTATCGCCCAGCCACGCAACACCCAGGATACAAATACAGGCGCTCATACCTGCTTTGAAGGTGCTGGAGTTGAGGATGTTGTCGGTATCGACTTTACAGATAACGGTGGTCAGAGTTGCAACGCTGAGCATGATGATCAGGATTGCGTTGGTGGTGTTCATCAGCGGTTTTTCAACCAGACCCATGCTTGGGCTGTTGATGATTGCATAGATAACCACGCCAACTACGCCCAGCAGGAACAGCCAGACGGACGTTTTTGCACCGGATTTGATTTCAATCTGCTTTTCACCGCGCAGTTCAACCAGGCCCTCTTCCAGACGCTTGCGATAAATCGGATCGTCAGAGAGTTTGGAGTTGAACAGCATAGTGACCAGGAAGGACATCACCAGAACCGCCAGCAGGGTGGACGGGATGACCACGGAGAGCAGATGGAGGTAGCTGATGCCATGACCTTCCATCACGGAAGACATGTAAACCACTGCCGCTGAGATTGGCGATGCGGTGATCGCAATCTGCGCGGATACCACTGCAGTAGACAGCGGACGGCAAGGTTTAACGCCTTGTTCCTTCGCAACTTCAGCGATAACTGGCAGTGTCGCCAGAGAGATGTTGCCAGTACCAGCAAAGATAGTCAGGAAATAGGTCACGATCGGTGCGAGGATCGTGATGTATTTCGGGTTACGGCGCAGCAGCTTTTCTGTCTGATGAACCAGATAGTCCAGACCGCCAGCAACCTGCATGGCAGAAATAGCGGCGATAACCGCCATGATAATGGAGATGACATCGAACGGGATGTTACCGGGTTTAACGCCAATAGCGGCAAGAACCAGCACCCCCAATCCGCCTGCAAAACCAATACCTATTCCCCCCAATCTGGCGCCCAAGAAGATCGCCAGCAAAACTATGATGAGTTCTACAACTAGCATATTAGCCTTCCTTGTTTTTTAACAAGTTGATATTAGATTGTTATTTTTAAGTTACTGCTCACAAGAAAAAAGGCACGTCATCTGACGTGCCTTTTTTATTTGTACTACCCTGTACGATTACTGTTCGCTTTCATCAGTATAGCGTTTTGCTTTGTAAGCCGGGTGCATCAGATTCTGTACGGAGAAAATATCGTCAAGTTCCGCTTCAGTCAACAGACCGCGTTCCAGAACGACTTCACGTACACTCTTACCGGTTTCGGCACAGATTTTACCCACGATGTCACCGTTGTGGTGACCGATGAACGGGTTCAGGTAAGTAACGATACCGATAGAGTTGTAAACGTAACCTTCGCACACTTCTTTGTTAGCAGTGATGCCGTTAATGCATTTTTCCAGCAGGTTGTAGCAAGCGTTGGTCAGAATGTGAACGGATTCGAACATGGCCTGGCCAATGACCGGCTCCATAACGTTCAACTGCAGCTGACCTGCTTCTGCTGCCATGGTAACAGTGGTGTCGTTACCGATGACTTTGAAGCATACCTGGTTAACCACTTCCGGAACAACCGGGTTTACTTTAGCTGGCATGATGGAAGAGCCCGCCTGCAGTTCCGGCAGGTTGATCTCGTTCAGGCCGGCACGTGGGCCTGAAGAGAGCAAGCGCAGGTCGTTACAGATTTTGGACATCTTCACAGCCAGGCGTTTCAGCGCGCCGTGAACCATAACATAAGCGCCGCAGTCAGAGGTCGCTTCGATCAGGTCTTCAGCCGGTACGCATGGGAAGCCAGTAACTTCAGCCAGTTTTTTCACTGCCAGCGGAGAGTACTCTTTCGGCGTGTTCAGACCAGTACCGATTGCTGTTGCACCAAGGTTAACTTCCAGCAGCAGTTCAGCGGTACGTTGGATGTTTTTCACTTCTTCTTTCAGCAGGATGCTGAAAGCGCGGAATTCCTGACCGAGGGTCATCGGTACTGCGTCCTGCAGCTGGGTACGACCCATTTTCAGGATGTCCTGGAATTCGACAGCTTTACGTTCAAAGCCTTCACGCAGTTGGTTAATCGCATCTACCAGCTTAATCAGGGAAGAGTAAACTGCGATACGGAAACCGGTCGGGTAGGCGTCGTTAGTGGACTGACATTTGTTAACATGGTCGTTCGGGTTCAGGTACTGATATTCACCTTTTTGGTGACCCATCAGTTCCAGACCGATATTGGCCAGCACTTCGTTGGTGTTCATGTTTACGGAAGTACCTGCGCCGCCCTGGTAGACGTCTACCGGGAACTGATCCATGCATTTTCCGTTGTTCAGGACTTCATCACATGCGGCAATGATGGCATTCGCTACACTTTTAGGAATGGTTTGCAGCTCTTTGTTTGCCATAGCTGCGGCTTTTTTAACCATTACCATACCGCGAACAAATTCAGGAATATCACTGATTTTGTTGTTGCTGATATAGAAGTTTTCAATCGCTCTCAGAGTGTGAACACCATAGTAGGCATCAGCTGGAACTTCCCTGGTACCCAACAGATCTTCTTCGATACGAATGTTGTTTGACATGTGAACCTTCTTTTTCAAGCTGCCAATGATTTGCTTTAAACACACAGAATATATGTGGTTTCGAATGTTTTTCGACCGACGATTATCCCCTGCATCGACCGAATACCCGAGATCATATGCTGCTTGAGGATTTCTACCGTAATCTGGATCACTTTAAGTGTCGGTTTTTACCCCTTAATTATTAATTTGTGAAATAGATCACCGCTTTGGGATTACTACCAAAAATAGTTGCGCAAACATCTTGAAATTTTGCTAATGACCACAATATAAGCTAAACGCGATTCGCAACCCATTCAGGTAGCCGGGGTTAACCGGCTGCTATTACAGGAGAAACCTTTGCGCTGGTTACCTTTTATTGCCATTTTCCTTTATGTCTATATTGAGATTTCAATCTTTATTCAGGTTGCCCATGTATTGGGGGTATTGCTGACCCTCGTGCTGGTTATATTCACGTCAGTTATCGGTATGTCACTGGTACGTAACCAGGGCTTTAAGAATTTCGTGCTGATGCAGCAAAAAATGGCGGCGGGTGAAAACCCAGCGGCGGAGATGATTAAAAGTGTTTCGCTGATCATTGCTGGTTTGCTGCTTTTATTACCGGGCTTTTTTACCGACTTCCTCGGTCTTCTACTTTTATTGCCGCCGGTGCAAAAGCATCTGACAGTGAAGTTGATGCCGCATTTGCGCTTTTCTCGCATGCCTGGCGGCGGTTTTAGCGCCGGGACCGGTGGCGGTAATACTTTTGATGGTGAGTACCAGCGAAAGGATGATGAGCGCGACCGCCTTGATCATAAAGACGATCGCCAGGATTAATGTCGAAACGCCGGATTATGTGGTTATGCCATTTTCCGGCGTTTTTCGTTTTGGCAGCAACAGCCATAACCCCGCCAGCATGATCAGCGCATAGAGACTTTTCCAGCCGACCATTGCCAGTAACAGAACGCATAACAGCCCGCCAACCACCGCCAGTAGTCGATAACGTCCTTGCAATAATTTACAGCCTGCCAGCATGCATAACAGATAAATCATAATAAAGATGCCATTGGCATAAATAATAAGAGCGTCCAGATTGATCTCTAAAGCATGAATCACCAAAGTGCTCACCACACAGCAGCCGAGCACCGCATTGAGGGCATTATTCGGGATATGGCGAGAAGAGAGGCGTGCCAGGTAGTGGTCAGGATTATGTTGCGCCTGCGACCAGACCAGGCGGGCGAAGCTCTGTATATAAATGTTGAGACTGGCAAAGCAGGCCAGATAGCCAATCACGCAGGCAATCCATAACGCTCCTACACCGAACAACTGCACTACAATTTTTGGAAGCGATGCTGCCGCCGCCATTTTTTCACCATAGGCGTCGAAGTGTAAGACGACTACCGTACAGCCCCAGTAGACTAATCCTGCCAGCAGCAGACCAATCATCAAAGCACGAGGAAAATCACGCTCTGGATTTTTAAATTCCGAGGCGAGATGGGCAAATGCCTCCAGACCGACAAAACACCAGAACATCACTGATAACGCAGCAAATAACCCGGTAAGTTCGATATTACCAGGTGCCGGAAAGGGGATATTCGCAGGTTTGATATCGCCCGCCCACCAGATAGCGACAATCAGCGCGACGATAAGTCCGGCAATAACGGTTTGTAGATTAGCACTGGAACTGGCACCGCGAGTACCGATATACCACACCAGCGCCAGCGTACCGAGTTCTGCCAACAACAGTTGCCAGCTATGCCAGCCAAACATCGCCTGGCCGAACCCGGCGGCAATTTGTAGTGCGGCAGGCAAACCCACGGGAATGACCGATAAAAACAGCCAGCCGGTGACTCGCTCAAGCCGCGAACCAAACGCCATACCGACGAAGTGCGCGACGCCGCCTGCGCTGGGATAGTGGCGACCCAGAATCGCAAACACAATCGCAATCGGGAACACTAAGATAATCAAAACGGGCCACGCCCACAGGCTGTTATTGCCCGCTACCAGCGCAGCTAACGCAGGAACGGCAAACACGCCAGTGCCTAATAATGACGTCGATAGCAGGCCAATGCCCTGGGCCAGCCCCAGTTCTTGTTTGAGTCCACTCATGGGTTGATGTCCGATTGCGCCCAAATTTTGGGCAACTGCGTAGATTTTCGATGGTAGCACAATCAGATTCGCTTATGACGGCGATGAAGAAATTGCGATGAAATGTGAGGTGAATCAGGGTTTTCACCCGATTTTGTGCTGATCAGAATTTTTTTTCTTTTTCCCCCTTGAAGGGGCGAAGCCTCATCCCCATTTCTCTGGTCACCAGCCGGGAAACCACGTAAGCTCCGGCGTCACCCATAACAGATACGGACTTTCTCAAAGGAGAGTTATCAATGAATATTCGTCCATTGCATGATCGCGTGATCGTCAAGCGTAAAGAAGTTGAAACTAAATCTGCTGGCGGCATCGTTCTGACCGGCTCTGCAGCGGCTAAATCCACCCGCGGCGAAGTGCTGGCTGTCGGCAATGGCCGTATCCTTGAAAATGGCGAAGTGAAGCCGCTGGATGTGAAAGTTGGCGACATCGTTATTTTCAACGATGGCTACGGTGTGAAATCTGAGAAGATCGACAATGAAGAAGTGTTGATCATGTCCGAAAGCGACATTCTGGCAATTGTTGAAGCGTAATCCGCGCACGACACTGAACATACGAATTTAAGGAATAAAGATAATGGCAGCTAAAGACGTAAAATTCGGTAACGACGCTCGTGTGAAAATGCTGCGCGGCGTAAACGTACTGGCAGATGCAGTGAAAGTTACCCTCGGTCCAAAAGGCCGTAACGTAGTTCTGGATAAATCTTTCGGTGCACCGACCATCACCAAAGATGGTGTTTCCGTTGCTCGTGAAATCGAACTGGAAGACAAGTTCGAAAATATGGGTGCGCAGATGGTGAAAGAAGTTGCCTCTAAAGCAAACGACGCTGCAGGCGACGGTACCACCACTGCAACCGTACTGGCTCAGGCTATCATCACTGAAGGTCTGAAAGCTGTTGCTGCGGGCATGAACCCGATGGACCTGAAACGTGGTATCGACAAAGCGGTTACCGCTGCAGTTGAAGAACTGAAAGCGCTGTCCGTACCATGCTCTGACTCTAAAGCGATTGCTCAGGTTGGTACCATCTCCGCTAACTCCGACGAAACCGTAGGTAAACTGATCGCTGAAGCGATGGACAAAGTCGGTAAAGAAGGCGTTATCACCGTTGAAGACGGTACCGGTCTGCAGGACGAACTGGACGTGGTTGAAGGTATGCAGTTCGACCGTGGCTACCTGTCTCCTTACTTCATCAACAAGCCGGAAACTGGCGCAGTAGAACTGGAAAGCCCGTTCATCCTGCTGGCTGACAAGAAAATCTCCAACATCCGCGAAATGCTGCCGGTTCTGGAAGCTGTTGCCAAAGCAGGCAAACCGCTGCTGATCATCGCTGAAGATGTAGAAGGCGAAGCGCTGGCAACTCTGGTTGTTAACACCATGCGTGGCATCGTGAAAGTCGCTGCGGTTAAAGCACCGGGCTTCGGCGATCGTCGTAAAGCTATGCTGCAGGATATCGCAACCCTGACTGGCGGTACCGTGATCTCTGAAGAGATCGGTATGGAGCTGGAAAAAGCAACCCTGGAAGACCTGGGTCAGGCTAAACGTGTTGTGATCAACAAAGACACCACCACTATCATCGATGGCGTGGGTGAAGAAGCTGCAATCCAGGGCCGTGTTGCTCAGATCCGTCAGCAGATTGAAGAAGCAACTTCTGACTACGACCGTGAAAAACTGCAGGAACGCGTAGCGAAACTGGCAGGCGGCGTTGCAGTTATCAAAGTGGGTGCTGCTACCGAAGTTGAAATGAAAGAGAAAAAAGCACGCGTTGAAGATGCCCTGCACGCGACCCGTGCTGCGGTAGAAGAAGGCGTGGTTGCTGGTGGTGGTGTTGCGCTGATCCGCGTAGCGTCTAAACTGGCTGACCTGCGTGGTCAGAACGAAGACCAGAACGTGGGTATCAAAGTTGCACTGCGTGCAATGGAAGCTCCGCTGCGTCAGATCGTATTGAACTGCGGCGAAGAACCGTCTGTTGTTGCTAACACCGTTAAAGGCGGCGACGGCAACTACGGTTACAACGCAGCAACCGAAGAATACGGCAACATGATCGACATGGGTATCCTGGATCCAACCAAAGTAACTCGTTCTGCTCTGCAGTACGCAGCTTCTGTGGCTGGCCTGATGATCACCACCGAATGCATGGTTACCGACCTGCCGAAAAACGATGCAGCTGACTTAGGCGCTGCTGGCGGTATGGGCGGCATGGGTGGCATGGGCGGCATGATGTAATTGCCCTGCACCTCGCAGAAATAAACAAACCCCCGGGCAGAAATGTCTGGGGGTTTTTCTTTTGGTCATCTTTCTAGTATAAGATTCAGACACGGACGACGCGAGTGGCGTCCAGCTCATTGATTATGGGGAATAACATGCACGTAAAATACTTAGCAGGGATTGTCGGTGCCGCGCTACTGATGGCGGGTTGTAGCTCCAGCAACGAATTGAGTGCTGCCGGTCAGAGTGTACGCATTGTGGACGAGCAGCCAGGCGCAGAGTGCCAGCTGATTGGTACTGCGACAGGTAAGCAAAGCAACTGGCTTTCCGGGCAACACGGAGAAGAAGGCGGTTCTATGCGCGGCGCAGCAAACGATCTGCGCAACCAGGCGGCTGCAATGGGCGGTAACGTGATTTATGGCATCAGTAGCCCGTCGCAGGGAATGTTGTCCAGTTTTGTCCCGACGGATAGCCAGATTATCGGTCAGGTTTATAAGTGCCCGAACTGATGTGATCCAGAGGCTGGGTGACAAACGTATAATTGCCTGATGCGCTTCGCTTATCAGGCCTACATAAGGCATTGCAACTGATTGAATGCTTGAGAATTTGTAGGCCGGATAAGGCGTTTACGCCGCATCCGGCATGACCAACGATCACGTTATCAGTCATTTCAGGCTGGATGGCTCCAGCCTCGCATTAGCAAAGATGAGATTATTTCGCCTGTGGTGCAGTTTTGCTGGTGGATTGAACACGTAAGTGATGCAGCGCGCGTAAGCATTGATCCTGGGTTAGCGGTTGGGCGTTATTCGCCGCTACGGTGCGAACATAGACCTGACATGGCACACCCGCGAGTTTTTTCAGTCGTGGGCTGAAATCAAGCATTCGGCGAGTGATCGCTTCTATTTCTTTACCCGGCGTTGCTTCACGCGTTTTCACCACTGCGCCGCTAAATTGTTCTTTGCCACTTTCATCTTTAAAGCGGTAAAGCACCGCCAGATAATGGTCGAACAAGTTATGTTTCCATTCCGGTTGGGAATAGGTGTCATATTCCAGATTGCCATTGTCCTGGCAGTCAACGTCGTATAACGGCAGGAAATCTAACAGTGAGGTAATACGTAATGCCAGTTCACGCATTTCCGCATTATTAATTGCATGAATGATTGCTCGCGCCAGCATTTCAATCTGCAACTCATTGACGACTAACTCACATTTGCTACCGTCATGTAGCGTTAATACGAAGGTAAGATTTTCGCCTTGATTATCGGTAAGTTCCAGCGTGTTAACCCGACGATTAATATCGGCATTTTTAAGCTCATCAACCAGAATTTCTGGGATGTTTTCTGCCATTTTCTTAATGACTTTATCGCGAGCTTGCTCATACTGAAGGTGTGCAGCAGCATCCAGTTTATGCTTTTGATGCAGACGACTTTCCAGCGCAATCAGCAGGTCGCGCAGTTCCATGACAGACATAAAGAACAACGATTCTTTATTGCGAGGTTCTTTAATTTTCAGCGCCAGTGCAATGAAATTATTACTCTTGCGAATAACACCGGTATTAACACCCTTGATGCTTATGGCCATGTAGGTTCTCCCTAACCATTTCTCAATTAAATAATTAATTTTAATTTATAAGCCAGATAAATGGGCTTGGTAGTAATAGTTGTTAAAATAACATAAATAGCCGTACTCACTCTATATAAACAGAAAAGAAAGGTTAATTATTGGTGTTAGCTATATAAAAAGTAACAACAGCAATGCATATGAATAATTAAAGGTTATGCAACGGGCAAAGATTAAACTTCCCAGTTTAATGACAGGTTGCTGTACTTGCGTTTGTTGCTCTTGCCGGATGCAGCGTAAACGCCTTATCCGGCCTACAGTTCATTGCAAATCCATTCAATTTCAATGCACGATGTAGGCCTGATAAGCGTAGCGAATCAGGCAATTTTAATGTTTAACTTCCCTGTTTAATCAGTTACTGCTGGCGTAGCTGGAGATCCAGCGGCGTTTTGCTGGGTTCGCCGCCAATTTCTCGCGCCAGTTTCGGCACCAGATATCCCGACACCAGTGTCAGCAACTCACGCATAATCTGCCGTGCTTCGTCATCACTCACCATAAAATGCGCCGCGCCCTGTACTTTATCGAGCACATGCAGGTAATACGGCATTACGCCGGCATCGAACAACGCATTACTCAGGTTTGCCAGCGTTTGTGCGTTATCGTTCACATCACGTAACAGAACGCTCTGGTTCAGCAAAGTAACGCCTACCCGGCGCAACTTAGCCATCGCCTGACGGAATGTTTCATCTACCTCATTGGCATGGTTGATGTGATTCACCAGCAAGATTTGCAGCGTAGAACGGGCAAAGCATTCAACCAGCGCCTCGGTGATACGTGCCGGGATCACAATCGGCAGACGGCTGTGAATCCGCAGACGTTTTATATGCGGGATGGCTTCCAGTTGTGTGAGCAACCAGTCCAGCTCGTGATCTTTCGCCATCAGCGGATCGCCGCCGGAGAAAATCATCTCGTCCAGTTCCGGATGCGCAGCAACATACTCAAGTGCAGTTTGCCAGTTACGCTTGTTGCCCTGATTTTCGGCATAGGGGAAGTGACGACGGAAGCAATAGCGGCAATTTACCGCGCAGCCGCCTTTGACCAGCAAAAGCGCCCGGTTGTGGTATTTATGCAACAAACCAGGCACTACGCTGTGCTGTTCTTCCAGTGGGTCGGTGGAGAATCCGGGCGCGATGACAAACTCATCTTGCGAGGTAAGTACCTGACGCAAAAGAGGATCGTCCGGATTGCCTTTCTCCATGCGATCGATAAATGAGCGGGGCACACGCAGGGCAAAAAGCTTTTTGGCGCTGCGTCCGGCTAACAGTTTTTCCTCCGCGTCTATATTCAAAAGACGCAGAAGTTCATCAGGATCGGTCACAACATCGGCAAGTTGCGTTAACCAATCTTCTCTGGATGGGGTATTTAGGGTTACAATATGCGCCATTTTGTGGCTTAGCTACCAATTAACAAATTTCAGAGGGCCTTATGGCAACGTACTATAGCAACGATTTTCGTGCTGGTCTTAAAATCATGTTAGACGGCGAACCTTACGCGGTTGAAGCGAGTGAATTCGTAAAACCGGGTAAAGGCCAGGCATTTGCTCGCGTTAAACTGCGTCGTCTGCTGACCGGTACTCGCGTAGAAAAAACCTTCAAATCTACTGATTCCGCTGAAGGCGCTGATGTTGTCGATATGAACCTGACTTACCTGTACAACGACGGTGAGTTCTGGCACTTCATGAACAACGAAACTTTCGAGCAGCTGTCTGCTGATGCAAAAGCAATTGGTGACAACGCTAAATGGCTGCTGGATCAGGCAGAGTGTATCGTAACTCTGTGGAATGGTCAGCCGATCTCCGTTACTCCGCCGAACTTCGTTGAACTGGAAATCGTTGATACCGATCCGGGCCTGAAAGGTGATACCGCAGGTACTGGTGGCAAACCGGCTACCCTGTCTACTGGCGCTGTGGTTAAAGTTCCGCTGTTTGTACAAATCGGCGAAGTCATCAAAGTGGATACCCGCTCTGGTGAATACGTCTCTCGCGTGAAGTAATGCGGTTGTGGTGCGGCCTGCAGGCTGCACCATCACTTATTCAGGTCAGAGATGATGAAACGCCTTATCGTTCTTGTTTTGCTTGCCAGCACGCTGCTCACGGGCTGTAACACCGCTCGCGGTTTCGGCGAAGACATCAAACATCTCGGCAACTCCATCTCTCGCGCTGCCAGCTAATTTTTCTTCTCTTCCGAAAAATCATCAGATTCCCATCATTTTTGGCGATGTTGTCTATTATTAATTTGCTATAGGCAAACATAAATAACATTACCTAAAAGGAAGACGTTATGGTGAAGAAGACAATTGCAGCGATCTTTTCTGTTCTGGTGCTTTCAACAGTATTAACTGCCTGCAACACCACGCGTGGCGTTGGTGAAGACATTTCTGATGGCGGTAACGCGATTTCTGGCGCAGCAACGAAAGCGCAGCAATAAGCAATAACGGTACGACAGCTGTGTCGTGCCGTTTGTTTTTTCTGCGATAGTCACAAAGGTAATAGTTGAAATTCCCCTGCCACCTGGCAAAATATCCGTTCAACCATCAGCTTTGCAGGACGACCTGCAAACGCCTCTTTTCACCGGGGACGGCCCCAATTCTCCGGAGCCTGATATGTCCTGGATTATCTTAGTTATTGCTGGTCTGCTGGAAGTGGTATGGGCCGTTGGCCTGAAATATACCCACGGCTTTAGTCGTTTGACGCCGAGTGTTATTACTGTGACGGCGATGATTGTCAGTATGGCGCTACTTGCCTGGGCGATGAAATCGTTACCAGTAGGGACGGCTTATGCCGTGTGGACGGGTATTGGCGCAGTCGGCGCGGCCATAACCGGCATTGTGCTGCTCGGTGAGTCCGCTAACCCGATGCGCCTGGCGAGTCTGGCGTTAATCGTATTGGGGATTATTGGTCTGAAACTCAGCACTCACTAACTACCAGGCTGCTGTACCCAAATAAATTTACTGACATCAAACCCTTCCCGGGTCGCGACTGCCAGCATCTCCTGTTTCACTTCGTCAGAAATGGTTGGCGTGCGGGAGAGTATCCACAGGTAGTCGCGGTCCGGGCCGCAAACCAGCGCATGGCGGTATTCCCGATCGAGTGCAATAACGTTATAACCGCCATAGAAAGGACCAAAGAATGACACTTTCAGCGCAGCGCGAGTTGGTGCGCCGGTAAAGTACGCTTTCCCTTCACTCTGCTGCCACATTCCTCTGTCAGGGTTATAGCCTTTATTAATGACATTCAGGCCGCCGTCATCACGCAGGCTGTATGTTGCGGTGACTTTTTCCAGTCCACGTTCAAAGCGGTGATCAAAACGGGCAATCTCATACCAGGTACCGAGATAACGTTTGGCGTCGAAATTATTTACTACGGTCACGCCACGCGGCGGCGTAGGAGAACTGCAGGCAACGACCAGAAATGCAGCTGTCGCTGCGGCAACGAGAGGGAGCAGGCGCATAAATGTTTCCTTACTGGTTTTTTTCTAAGTGTAGATGACAGCAAGGAAAAGCGGAGAAAAGGTCCGAAAATTCGGACCCGATGGAATTTTACTGTAGAGCGTTAAGAATCTGCCAGGCGGCGTCGACTCTCGCTGGATTGGGATAGTTTTTGTTTGCCAGCATCACGATACCCAGCTCTTTTTCTGGAATAAACGCGACATAGCTACCAAATCCGCCGGTCGCCCCTGTTTTATGTACCCATGATGCGCGTACTGCAGGAGTTGGGGGCGTAATCGCTTTTACGGGGCGTGCTGCCAGTGCAATTTTATTGTCACTGCCGTTAATGATGCTGTCAGGATTTACCGGCCAGTCCAGCATTTCCCAGCCCAGGCCCTGATACATATCGCCGGTTTGCCAGTAGCGAGATTGTGCCAGTTGTATCCCTTGTTGAAGCGTTTTCTCATTGATATCAAGGGGTTTTAAATTGCTTTGCACCCAGCGGGCCATATCTTCAATGGTCGACTTCACACCATAAGCTTCAGCATCTAACGCCCCAGGCGAAACATGCACTGCCTTACCTTCGCGATATCCCCAGGCGTAATTCTTTTCTTCTGCGGGCGGTACATTAATCCACGTATGGTTGAGTTTGAGTGGCTGGAAGACACGAGTTTGCATCGCCTGCTCAAAACTCAAACCAGACGGCTTCACAGCCAGTGCGCCGAACAAACCGATACTGGAGTTGGCATACAGACGTTGTGTTCCTGGAGCCCATGCAGGCTGCCAGTTTTGATAGAAGCGCAGCAAGTCGCTTGAGGATTTCACCTCATCCGGCACCTGCAATGGCAGGCCGCCAGCAGTGTAGGTTGCGAGATGTAATAGTGTGATCCCATTCCACTGTTTAGCGGTAAGTTCAGGCCAGTATTTTGTTGTGGGATCGCTTAACTTGATTTCCCCTCGAGCAATAGCGTCGCCACCAAGCACGCCAGTAAATGTTTTGCTGACCGAACCTAACTCAAACAACGTTTGCTGTGTGACGGGCTGCTTTTTGGCGATGTCCGCATAGCCCCAGGTAAAGTAATAAGGTTTACCCTGATAAATTACCGCCACCGCCATACCCGGGATCTTTTGTTGCTCTATAAGCGGGGTAATTGTGCGATGCACAATATCGTTGATTTGTTGAGGGGCAGCAAATGTGGAGCAAGAGGCGGTAATTAATAAGGCGCAGAGCGTCGTTTTGAACATAGGGTCTGGTTTCCATACAAAACGGCCCGCCATAGGCGGGCCGGATTTACATTGGCGATGCGTTAGATTGTAACGACACCAATCAGCGTGACAACTGTCAGGATAGCAGCCAGACCGTAGAAAACCCATTTGCCCGCAGGTACGTGGATTTTCAGATCGTGCATCGCGTGGTGCATACGGTGTAAACCACACCACAGCGGCAGAACGATCATCAGGAACAGGAATACGCGACCAATGAAGCTCTGCGCGAACGCCAGAACGCGCTCGTAGCTCAGCGCATCACCCGGAAACAACCCCAGTGGCAGCAGAATACCCACCAGCAGGATCATCACCGGCGCAATGATGGCGCTCCACATACCACCGGCCCCGAAGAGGCCCCAGAATACCGGTTCGTCAGAACGCTTTGGATTTGGATTAATCATCTCAGGCTCCTTACCAGTACAGGGCAACAAACAGGATTACGATGGTGGCAACCACAGTTACCGCCCAGAGACTTTTGATAATTGGCTCTGGTCCCATTTTTTCGTCTTTTACAATGATATTGGCCGCTTTCGGTGCCAGTTCAAACCAGGTTTTGGTGTGCAGCAGAGCTGCCGCCAGAGTGATCAGGTTAATGATCACGATAACCGGGTTTTGTAAAAAGTCGACGAATCCCGCCCAGGCTTCCGGGCCATTTTTCAGGGCAAACAGCCCGAAAATCAGTTCAATGCTGAACCACACAGCCGGAACCGCCGTGCCTTCGCGCAGCATGTAAAAGCGATAAAACGGCAATTTTTTCCACCAGGTGGACGTCATTGGCCGTACATACGGTTTACGTTTAGTCGTCATGTTGCACTCCTTAGCGTGGTTTCAGGGTCGCGATAAGAAAGTCTTTCGAACTTTCTACTTTGCCCTGCTGAATGGCCGCAGCCGGATCGACGTGTTTCGGGCAGACTTCGGAGCAGTAGCCCACGAAAGTACAGCTCCATACGCCGTTCTGGCTGTTCAACTGCGCCATACGCTCCTTCTTACCGTGGTCGCGGCTATCTTCGTTATAACGATGCGCCAGCGTAATGGCAGCCGGACCGATGAACTCTGGGTTCAGGCCAAACTGCGGGCACGCGGCGTAGCACAAACCACAGTTGATGCAACCGGAGAACTGGTGATACTTCGCCATCTGCGCCGGGGTCTGGATGTTAGTACCCTGATCCGCGGTGCGGGAGTTGCCGATGATGTACGGTTTGATCGCTTCCAGACTTTCGATGAAGTGGGTCATATCGACCACCAGATCGCGTTCAATCGGGAAGTTAGCTAACGCTTCAACCTTCATACCGTCGGTGTAATCACGCAGGAAGGTTTTACATGCCAGTTTTGGCACGTTGTTAACCATCATGCCGCAGGAACCACAAATCGCCATACGGCAGGACCAGCGGTAGCTCAGGTCCGGTGCCAGGTTGTCTTTGATGTAGCCCAGCGCATCCAGTAATGAGGTAGTTGCGTCATAAGGCACTTCATAGAATGCGCTATGCGGTGCGGTATCGACTTCCGGGTTATAGCGCACCACCTCAATTTTCAGGTTTTTCATCTCAGCCATTCGCCTTCTCCTTCTTATTGGCTGCTTCCGCCTTATCGGCTGCATCCGCTTCGCCACCGTAAACGCGTTTAGCTGGCGGCAGCGTAGTAATCTTCACGTCGCTGTACTCCAGGCGAGTCGTGCCATCAGCATCGCGGAAGGCGAGGGTGTGTTTGAGGAAGTTGACGTCGTCACGCTCGGTGCAACCTTCGTCCAGACGCTGGTGCGCGCCGCGGGACTCTTTACGTGCCATTGCGGAGTGCGCCATACATTCAGCAACGTTCAGACCGTGGCCCAGTTCAATGGTGTAGAGCAGGTCGGTGTTGAACACGCTGGAAGTGTCGGTGATGCGCACGCGCTTGAAGCGTTCCTGCAGCTCTGCCAGCTTGTCGATGGTTTTCTGCATCAGTTCCGGCGTACGGTAGATACCGCAGCCTTCTTCCATAGCCAGGCCCATTTCGTCGCGGATCTTCGCCCAGTTTTCGCCGCCATCCTGGTTAACCAGATCTTTCAGACGTTGTTCAACGCCAGCTGCCTGCGCTTCAATTGCCGCTTCGTTGCCATTACCGGCAGTTGCTGCACGCTCTGTCGCTTGTTCACCGGCCAGACGGCCGAAGACCACCAGTTCCGCCAGGGAGTTAGAACCCAGACGGTTTGCACCGTGCAGACCAACAGAGGAACATTCACCCACGGCGAACAGACCTTTAATGCGGGTTTCACAGTTCTGATCGGTTTCGATACCGCCCATGGTGTAGTGTGCGGTCGGACGTACCGGAATCGGTTCTTTAACCGGATCGACGCCAACGTACGCTTTCGCCAGTTCGCAGATGAACGGCAGACGTTCATGCAGTTTTTTCTCGCCGAGGTGACGCAAGTCGAGATAAACCACATCGCCACGCGGCGTGGAGATGGTGTTGCCTTTACGCCATTCGTGCCAGAAGGCCTGAGAGACTTTGTCGCGTGGACCCAGTTCCATATATTTGTTTTTCGGCTCGCCCAGCGGAGTTTCCGGGCCCATGCCGTAATCTTGCAGATAACGGTAGCCATTTTTGTTGACCAGAATACCGCCTTCACCGCGGCAACCTTCGGTCATCAGGATACCGGAACCTGGCAGACCGGTTGGGTGATACTGAACGAATTCCATGTCACGCAGCGGAACGCCGTGGCTTAGCGCCATACCCATACCGTCACCGGTAACGATGCCGCCGTTGGTGTTGTAACGATAAACGCGACCCGCACCGCCAGTAGCCATAACGACCGCGTTAGCACGGATCTGCACCAGCGTGCCTTCCATCATGTTCATTGCTACCAGGCCGCGAACATGACCATCATCAACCAGAATATCCAGCACGAAATGTTCGTCAAAACGCTGGATCTGCGGGAATTGCAGAGAGGTCTGGAACAGCGTGTGCAGCATATGGAAGCCGGTCTTATCGGCGGCGAACCAGGTGCGCTCGATTTTCATGCCGCCGAAGCGACGTACGTTGACGCTACCATCCGGGCGACGGCTCCATGGGCATCCCCACAGTTCCAGTTGGGTCATTTCGGTTGGGCAGTGGTGGACGAAATAATCCACGACATCCTGCTCACACAACCAGTCGCCACCCGCTACTGTATCGTGAAAGTGATATTCGAAGCTGTCATGATCCTGCGCGACAGCGGCGGAGCCCCCTTCTGCAGCAACGGTATGGCTACGCATCGGGTATACTTTTGAGATTAGTGCGATTTTTGCATTCGGATTTGCCTGCGCGGCAGCAATTGCAGCACGTAATCCCGCGCCACCGGCGCCTACAATGGCAAGATCGGCTTGAAAGGTTTGCACGACATTCCTCCAGATTGTTTTTATCCCACAGCCACGTACTTCAGGGTAAGTACCTGAAAGTTACGGTCTGCGAACGCTATTCCACTGCTCCTTTATAGGTACAACAGTATAGTCTGATGGATAAGTCTGAAATTTGACGAGATCGATTTTTTTAGTGCGCAAGAGGGCTAAATTATCACTGAAGATGATTAATTTAATTACTAAACCATCAGATCGTGCTTTTTTTAGTCACTGCCCACCGCTGTTTGATTCCTGCGTAAAATTTGTCTCGCCGTCGCGTTGCGAGTAGACTTCGTGCCCTTGTCAAAAACTGGAGATTTAACTATGAGCGAAACGGCATCCTGGCAGCCGAGCGCATCCATTCCTAACTTATTAAAACGCGCGGCGATTATGGCGGAGATCCGTCGTTTCTTTGCCGATCGTGGAGTGCTGGAGGTGGAGACGCCTTGTATGAGCCAGGCGACGGTAACCGATATTCATTTGGTCCCGTTTGAGACACGTTTCGTTGGCCCCGGGCATTCGCAGGGGATGAATCTCTGGTTAATGACCAGCCCGGAATACCATATGAAACGCCTGCTGGTTGCCGGTTGTGGGCCGGTATTCCAGCTGTGCCGCAGCTTCCGTAATGAAGAGATGGGGCGTTATCACAACCCTGAGTTCACTATGCTGGAGTGGTATCGACCGCACTATGATATGTACCGGTTGATGAACGAGGTGGACGATCTCTTACAACAGGTGCTGGACTGCCCGGCAGCAGAAAGCCTTTCTTATCAACAAGCTTTCTTGCGTTATCTGGAAATTGACCCGCTCTCTGCCGACAAAACGCAACTGCGGGAAGTCGCAGCGAAACTGGATTTGAGCAATGTTGCTGATACCGAAGAAGACCGCGACACGCTGCTACAATTGCTGTTTACCTTTGGCGTAGAGCCAAATATTGGCAAAGAAAAACCGACCTTTGTGTACCACTTTCCAGCCAGCCAGGCATCACTGGCGCAAATCAGTACCGAAGATCATCGGGTCGCTGAACGCTTTGAGGTTTATTATAAAGGTATTGAGCTGGCGAATGGTTTCCATGAATTGACGGATGCCCGTGAGCAGCAACAACGCTTTGAACAAGATAACCGTAAGCGCGCGGCGCGCGGTTTGCCGCAGCACCCCATTGACCAGAATCTGATTGAAGCCTTGAAAGTCGGTATGCCTGACTGTTCCGGCGTGGCATTAGGTGTTGATCGTCTGGTGATGTTGGCGCTGGGCGCGGAGACACTGGCTGAAGTCATCGCCTTTAGCGTTGACCGGGCATAATTCTGAAAAATTACTGAATTAACAGCGAAGAATGGCGTGATAAGCGCCATTCTGTAGCATATGTTTTCATTTTTCCGTTAAAGGCCACAATTTAAGACTGGATATTTGATATCATCCAGGTATCAATTCTGTATTGGTTTTTACGCTGCCTGCTCAATGTTGCGCAGTGCAGTTCAGTGGGCACGTGTTATACACGCGCTGAAATGAAGGATGGTTTCATGCCTCACACGATAAAAAAGATGAGTCTGATAGGACTCATATTGATGATCTTTACTTCCGTATTTGGATTTGCCAATAGCCCATCGGCTTATTACTTAATGGGTTATAGTGCGATTCCCTTTTATATATTTTCTGCATTGTTATTCTTTATTCCATTCGCCTTAATGATGGCTGAAATGGGAGCTGCTTATCGCAAAGAAGAAGGCGGTATCTATTCCTGGATGAATAATAGTGTCGGACCACGTTTTGCCTTCATTGGTACGTTTATGTGGTTTTCCTCTTATATCATCTGGATGGTGAGTACCTCCGCGAAAGTTTGGGTACCGTTCTCAACATTCCTCTATGGTAGCGACATGACCCAGCACTGGCGTATTGCCGGACTGGAGCCTACGCAGGTGGTTGGTCTGCTGGCTGTGGCATGGATGATTCTGGTCACCGTCGTTGCTTCTAAGGGGATTAATAAAATTGCCCGCATTACTGCGGTGGGCGGTATTGCAGTAATGTGTCTGAATTTAGTATTGCTGTTAGTAAGCATTACTATTTTGTTATTAAATGGTGGGCATTTCGCGCAGGATATTAATTTCCTTGCATCACCGAACCCGGGTTATCAGTCCGGTCTGGCAATGCTATCGTTTGTGGTATTTGCCATTTTTGCCTATGGCGGAATTGAAGCGGTTGGTGGTCTGGTCGATAAAACGGAAAATCCAGAAAAGAACTTTGCCAAAGGTATTGTTTTTGCCGCTATTGTTATTTCAATCGGTTATTCGCTGGCAATATTTTTATGGGGCGTCAGCACAAACTGGCAGCAGGTATTAAGTAATGGTTCCGTTAACCTCGGCAATATTACCTATGTGCTGATGAAGAGCCTTGGGATGACGCTGGGTAATGCACTGCATTTGTCACCTGAAGCGTCATTGTCGCTGGGCGTATGGTTTGCGCGTATTACTGGACTTTCGATGTTCCTCGCCTATACCGGTGCGTTCTTTACGCTTTGCTATTCACCGTTGAAAGCCATCATCCAGGGGACGCCGAAAGCATTGTGGCCGGAACCGATGACGCGCCTGAATGCGATGGGGATGCCGTCTATCGCCATGTGGATGCAGTGCGGGTTGGTTACTGTCTTCATCCTGCTGGTTTCGTTTGGTGGCGGTACCGCATCGGCGTTCTTTAACAAGCTGACGCTGATGGCGAACGTGTCTATGACGCTTCCTTACCTGTTCCTCGCGCTGGCTTTCCCGTTCTTTAAAGCACGTCAGGATCTCGACAGACCGTTTGTGATTTTCAAAACGCATTTGTCGGCAATGATTGCGACAGTGGTTGTCGTACTGGTGGTGACATTTGCGAACGTCTTCACCATCATTCAACCTGTGGTTGAAGCCGGAGACTGGGACAGCACATTGTGGATGATTGGCGGCCCTGTCTTCTTCTCGCTGTTAGCGATGGCGATTTACCAGAACTATTGCAGCAGAGTGGCAAAAAATCCGCAGTGGGCGGTGGAATAACCCGATGCCCTATCGTCTACCTGACGATAGGGCGTAAAGACAGGAAATGTTATGGATGACACCAGCCGGGACCCGGCAATAACCGAAGATGAAATCAGGGCGCTGCAATTTTCTGCCGGGGATGTAGCGGAAATAGAGCAGACGATTCTCTCTTTTGTCGATGCCTGCCACACCCGTAAAGTGGCGATGGTGGTGGGTAGCACCATTAACACCCTCAAAGATCGCGATGGTAAACGGTGGGGAAACCTGCCGGATATTTATTGCGCTTATCTTATCCGATGTCTGGTTTTTCGCGGGGAATTAGTGGGATACGGCGATTTGTTTCGTATGCGCTATAGCGAAATTAAGCGACCGGTTACCTTATGAGTGCGCGCATGTTTGTCTTATGCTGCATCTGGTTTATTGTGGCGTTCCTCTGGATAACCATCACTTCCGCGCTGGACAAAGAGTGGATGATTGATGGACGCGGGATTAACAACGTCTGCGATGTGTTGATGTATCTCGAAGAAGACGATACCCGTGATGTTGGTGTGATAATGACGTTACCGCTCTTTTTCCCTTTTCTCTGGTTCGCTTTGTGGCGAAAAAAACGCGGCTGGTTTATGTACGCCACCGCGCTGGCTATTTTCGGCTACTGGCTGTGGCAGTTTTTTCTGCGCTATCAGTTTTGTTTGTGAGCCGGATTGGTTCATCCGGCACACAAACTTACAAACTTCCCGCCTGACGACCTTTGCCCGCAGACGTCAGCGTTCTCCCCGTTTGTTTACCGTTGAGGCTTTCCAGACGCATCTGGAAGGGCGGGAATGGCATATCGATACCGTGGGCATGGAAGCCAGCCAGAATCAGCTGGTGGATCTCATGGCGTAGCGGCATACGGTGACCCATCTCAGCGGCGTAAATACGCAGCTCGAAAATCTGAATCCCCTGTTGCAGATCCACCAGGAAGACTTCCGGTGCCGGGTTGTCGATCACCAGCGAGCAGCGACGCGCTGCGGTGAGCAGGATTTCCGTCACTTCTTCGCTATTGGCATCGGCAGGGGCCGGTATCGTCAACACCACGCGCGTGACCGAGTCAGAGAGCGACCAGTTGATAAACTGCTCGGTAATAAACGCCTTGTTCGGCACGATTATCTCTTTACGGTCCCAGTCGCTGATGGTGGTGGCGCGGGTGTTAATTTTCGTCACGCTACCGGTGAGATCGCGAATTGTCACCGTATCGCCAATGCGAATCGGTTTTTCGAACAGGATAATCAGACCAGAGATAAAGTTGGCGAAAATTTCCTGCAAACCAAAACCGAGACCAACACCGAGCGCGGCAACCAGCCACTGCAATTTCGACCACTCAATACCAATCATTGAGAAGCCGACCAGCCCGCCAATCAGCATCAGCAGATATTTGGTGATGGTGGTGATGGCGTAACCCGTACCCGGCGTTAAATCCAGGTGCTGCAAAATCGCCAGTTCCAGCAGCGCGGGCAAGTTGCGCACCAGCTGCGTGGTGATGATAAACACCAGAATGGCAATCAGCACCGCACCGAGGGTAATTGGCTCCAGACTTTCTACGCCCTGTACCGTGGAGGTGACATCCCACAGCGAAATATTTTCGAGGAAGCCGAAAGCGGAATGGATTTCTGACCACAGCACAATGACAGAAAGCAGGGCGATCAACATCAAAATTGAGCGCACCAGCCGCAAGGATTGCGCACTGATGGCATCGAGATCGACTTCGCTTTCATCGACTTCAATTGCTCCTTCCGGGCTACTGTGATGATGCGCTTCCTCTTCGCCACGCGCACGTTGCGCTAACATCTCTGCCCGGCGATGCTTCGCCCGATCAAACGCCAGCCTGCGGCGCTGGATCAGCATCCAGCGGCGGATAACGTGATAAACCACCAGTAGCAGGAACCAGATGGCAACCGAGGTTTCAAGCCTCGCTAACAGCGCCTGTGCCGTTGCCAGATAACCCACCGCCGACGCCAGAATGGCAACCAACGGCGCGCCAATCATCATGTTCCACAGCATATGGTTGGTAATGTTGTCGCCGCTGCCCTCTTTGTTGAGATACAGCGGAATCCCGGCCTTTTTCAGGCTGAGGGTGACCACCGCCAGCGCACCGCAAATGAGGATAAAGCAAAGCCGTCCCAGCGAACCGGAGAATTCACGGTCGTCGAGGTTATCGAACATCATCAGCGCCATAATCAGCGGCACAATAAGCCCGATGCTCATCAGGTAGTAGCGCATCCCACGGGAAACACGTTCGCGCGGCCAGCCAAAATGAGCGATAAACAAGCCGTTCGGGCGGGCAAAGGTGGCGCAAATCATCACTACCCACAGCAGCGGCACGGTGGCCGTTACACCATCGCCAATCGCGACCGCCAGCGGATAAGGCCACGCCTCGCGCAAGCCGTAACCCAGCGTCATCCACAGCACCGGTAACGGTGACGCGACGAGAATCGACCAGAAAAGAGTGCGCAACGTCAGCCAGAAGTGATCCTGAGTCACTTTGCCAACTTTCGCCGCCGAACGTTCAAGAAAACGGGTGAAATAGCGGCGCGAGTAAATACTGCAACCGACCAGAATCAACGCGCCAAACAGCGGCAAAATTGTCTCTTTGCTGGTCAGCATCATCACACTGGCTTTGCCCAACTGACTGAAGGTGTCCAGCGAAATGAGACGACGCAGATCCTGGGCGATTTCCAGCGGCCAGGCGATGGTCATCGGGCGCACGTCAGAGGTCCAGAACAGATAGCGGTGCGTTGCTTCGTTCACCTCTTTCAGCGCATCCTCCAGTTGCCCGTTGGAGACTTTCAGCTTGGTCAGTTCCAATAGTAGCGTGTCGCCACCCTGCAACAATGAGTTCAGCAACTCACGCTGAGTGCGCAGTTGTGCTTCCAGAATACGGTTTTGCTCGGCAGTCAGCGGCTGACCGTCGGCCTGATGAATTTGCCGTAGCAGCGGCTGTTTATTAAGCAGATCCTCATAACGTAACCGTTGCACACGCAACTGCGCCATTTCGGTATCAAGCTGTTGTGGTTTCGGCATTTCCGGCAGCCGTGCCACCTGCGCCCGCAGCGCTTCGCCGAGCAGATTGGACGATCCCAGCCATTGCGACTGTTCACGCAGCGTATTCAACGCCTGCCGGACCTGTAACGTCTGGCTGGCAGCCTGACGCTGTTGCGAGGCAACGAGATCCATCCGCTGCGCCTGTTGATTCAAAGCCGCCGATAGTTCGCGGTTAATTTTGAATTGCGCGACGATATCTTTCGGCAAATCGGCGCTGTTTTCTGCCAGCAATTCGGTACTTTCCAGCGCCCGCTCCGCCTCAAGCTGACGTTGGCTGTTTAATTGATTACGCAAGGCCTGCAAATACGCATCCAGTTGCTGGCTCTCTTTTTCCGCCAGCTCTGAGCGTAAGCGCGCTAATTCCTGGCGGTTATTGGCAGACAGCTGCGCCAGCTCCAGTTCATCAACGAGCGCCTTAAGACGTGCAGAGTCAGACTGCAACGCGAAATTTTGTGCCTGATTGAGCGGAGTATTGCCGGTAAGCGTTCCCAGGCGGCGCTCGATCTCATTTAACTGACGGCGGGCGTCGGTTTGCTGTTGCGGCAGTTGATTCAGCGAATCGGCAATCTCGCGGGCGCGCTCCTGCTCTTGCTGGGCCTGACGGCTTTTATCCAGCAACTGGCTGCTGACCTGGAGAATTTCCTGATTCAGCGCGTCGGTAGACATTCCCGGCGACACGCTGCGCGGCTCGTCACGCATGTTGTTTAATTGTGCGCGCAGAGTAGCGGAGAGTTTCGGATAATTATCGATAACTTGCTGATATTGTTTGATGCGCTCAAGGGAACCTTTTCGTTCCTCAAGCGCATTTAAGGCAGACTGGAGCGCCTCTACGACTTCCGGCTGTGCGGGTTTCGCCGCTTTTGCCTGCTCCAGTTCCTGAGTGATTTGTTTGCTATCGGGGGCCGTCGCGGCGTACGCCCCCCAACTGAGGCACCAGGCCATCAGAAAAGTGATAATCAGGCGCACGTCAGCGTTTCCTTTGATGGATTAGACCTGGTCTTTTTTGTCGTCAACCAATGGGCTGGCGTCGTGTTCTGCTTCGATCTCTTCAGCAGGAAGCGGGGCAGGTTCAGCGTCTGGCGTAACAAAGGTTTCGGTAGATACTGCCAGCGGCTGGCCAATTTTCGTGACAGACAGGCTTTCCAGTTGCTCAACCAGATTCACTTTACCCGGTGCAAACAGGTTGATAACGGTGGAACCGAGTTTAAAGCGACCCATTTCCTGGCCTTTCAGCAGTGCCACAGAACCGTCGTTTTCCCCGGCAGGCCAGGTCCAGCGCTTGATGATACCTTCGCGCGGCGGCGTAATGGTGCCCGCCCAGACCGTCTCAATGCTGCCAACAATCGTCGCTCCGACCAGAATCTGCGCCATTGGGCCAAATTCGGTATCGAAAAGGCAAATCACGCGTTCGTTACGGGCAAACAGATTCGGCACGTTCTGAGCCGTGAGATGGTTAACGGAGAAGAGATCGCCCGGCACGTAGATCATCTCACGCAGAATACCGTTGCACGGCATGTGTACGCGGTGGTAGTCACGCGGGGAGAGGTAAGTGGTCACAAACGTACCGTTGCGGAACAGGTCCGCCATCAGATAGTTGCCTGCCAGCAGGGCTTCGAGGCTGTAGTTGTGGCCTTTGGCTTGCAGGATTTTATCTTCTTCGATTTTACCCAACTGGCTGATAACGCCATCGGCAGGCATGACCAGTACATTCGGATCGGTATCGATTGGGCGTACTTCGTCACGCAGCGGACGGACAAAGAATTCGTTAAAGGTGCGGTAGCTGGCGGTGTCCGGCTTTTGCGCCTCTTTCATGTCGACCTTGTAGTATTTAACGAACAGATCGATAACCAGTTTTGTCAGCCATCCTGCCCGCTTGCTTGCGCCCCAACCCGCCAGGCGAGTAAGCCATAGTTTCGGCAGAATGTATTGTAGCGAAAGTTTAAATGAATTTAACAAGGTAGCCTCCAGGCCATTGTTTTGTCGTTCCTGATCCGGCCTACATGCCGGATCCTGAAAAAAAGGGGACGATTCTAACGACGGTTAGCTTAATTGTCAGTCATCCGTATCAGAAAAGTTTTTACGCGTTTTTACCTGCGCCATGCTTTCCAGAATACGGTGATAGTTTTCGAAACGGGTTTCCGCGATTTTCCCTTCCTCAACCGCTTCCCGGATAGCGCAGCCCGGATCGGTATCGTGTTTGCAATCGCGATATTTACACAGACCTAAATAGTCATGGAATTCGACAAAGCCCTGAGTGATTTGTTCCGGCTCCAGGTGCCAGAGGCCGAACTCACGCACTCCTGGGGAGTCAATCACATCACCGCCGTGCGGGAAGTGATACAGCCGAGCGGCGGTCGTGGTGTGCTGACCGAGCCCCGAGTTGTCAGAGATATCGTTGGTCAGGATCTCTTTTTGCAGCCCCAGCAACGCATTCAGCAGGCTGGATTTGCCGACGCCAGACTGCCCGGCAAAAATGCTGATGCGCCCGGTCAACGCCTCTTCCAGCGGTTTTAGCCCATCCTGAGTATGGCTGGAAACCATCAATACGCGATAACCGATATTGCGGTAGATATCCATCTGCTCGTTGACGAACGCCATGCCTTCGTCGTCCAGCAGGTCTATCTTGTTGAGCACAATAATCGGCTCAATCTGCAAGGTTTCGCAGGCCACCAGGTAACGGTCGATAATATTGAGCGACAGCTCCGGCAAAATGGCGGAGACAATGACAATCTGGTCGATGTTGGCGGCAATAGGTTTTACGCCGTCGTAGAAATCCGGACGCGTCAACACCGAGGTACGCTCATGCACCGCTTCCACGATCCCTTTGACATTTACGCCTTCCGCCGCCGGTTTACCCGGACGCCAGACTACGCGGTCGCCGGTTACCAGCGAACGGATGGTACGGCGAATATTGCAGCGGTGAACGTCGCCATCGGCGGATTCCACATCAGCGTGCATACCAAAGCGGCTGATGACGATACCTTCATCAGGCTCGCCAAACAGATTGTCGTCGTAGTCGGGCTTCTCCTTAGACGTTTTAAGACGACGCTGGTGATTGGCGTTCACGCGGCGCTGCTGGCCTTTGGAGAGTTTATTTTTACTCAATCGTACAGACTCCTGGTCGCCCCTGATGGGCAAAACATCTATGATACACGCAATTGTGGATCAATATAGTCACTGTGAATGGGTGGAAAATAGCATGAGTGCCAATGAAAACAACCTGATTTGGATCGATCTTGAGATGACCGGTCTGGATCCCGAGCGCGATCGCATTATTGAGATTGCCACGCTGGTGACCGATGCCAACCTGAATATTCTGGCAGAAGGGCCGACCATTGCAGTACACCAGTCTGATGAACAGCTGGCGCTGATGGATGACTGGAACGTGCGCACCCATACCGCCAGCGGGCTGGTAGAGCGCGTGAAAGCGAGCACGATGGGCGATCGGGAAGCTGAACTGGCAACGCTCGAATTTTTAAAACAGTGGGTGCCTGCGGGAAAATCGCCGATTTGCGGTAACAGCATCGGTCAGGACCGTCGTTTCCTGTTTAAATACATGCCGGAGCTGGAAGCCTACTTCCACTACCGTTATCTCGATGTCAGCACCCTGAAAGAGCTGGCGCGCCGCTGGAAGCCGGAAATTCTGGATGGTTTTACCAAGCAGGGGACGCATCAGGCGATGGATGATATCCGTGAATCGGTGGCGGAGCTGGCTTACTACCGCGAGCATTTTATCAAGCTGTAAAATTTTTCCTGGTCACGTAAGCGCCGGAATCCACTTGCGGCGGCGTGATTTTGACGCTAAATTGAACGTCTTGCTGATAATTTCAGCACTTGAGATAAAAACGCAAAAAAAACTTTTTTGGGGGGTTGCAGAGGGAAAGATTTCTCGTATAATGCGCCTCCCGTAACGACGCAGAAATGCGAAAATTACGAAAGCAAAATTAAGTAGTACGCGGGAATAGCTCAGTTGGTAGAGCACGACCTTGCCAAGGTCGGGGTCGCGAGTTCGAGTCTCGTTTCCCGCTCCAAAATTTGAAAAGTGCTGCAAAGCACAGACCACCCAAGCGGGAATAGCTCAGTTGGTAGAGCACGACCTTGCCAAGGTCGGGGTCGCGAGTTCGAGTCTCGTTTCCCGCTCCAAAATTTGAAAGTGCTGTAAGGCACAGACCACCCAAGCGGGAATAGCTCAGTTGGTAGAGCACGACCTTGCCAAGGTCGGGGTCGCGAGTTCGAGTCTCGTTTCCCGCTCCAAATTCTTCTCTCAATAAAATATCCACAGCGACGCGATGCGTTATTGCTGGTTTTTGTTGTCTCTGACAAACTCTTGTAAACAGAGTTATCCACAGCCTCAGGCTGTAATCTTAATTTCAAAGAAACTTCGCACGGTGAATAGTATTTTTTTAACCTATTGATAGATAAGTTAAAAATTAAGATTCCGTTTTGTCGAGTCGATCACTTGACGATTTTATTCGTCTTGAATTGCAATGCGTTTTTATTTTTATTCACAAGCTGTGGATGAATCAGGCGTCACGCGGTAACCCTTTTTCAATCACCCGAACCAGACGCTGTTTTTTCGGCAATTGCACTTCGACTATGCACGCATTTCGTCTCTCTATTTGCTGCGCAATCGCCCACGCTATGTGCTCATCGAGAAGTGGGTGCTCACCTTTACGACTTTCCAGCGCTGTCAAAATCGTTTCATCCCAAGGGGCATTGCCTAATGCTACGGCGATATTACGCAGCCAACGCAGGTGACCAATACGACGAATCGCCGATCCTTCCGTGACTTTTAAAAACTTCTCTTCGCTCCAGGCGAATAACTCAATGAGTTCCGGTGCGTGTAGCGGCTTACGCGGGCTGAAATCCTCTTCTGTGGTGAGTTGTGAATAGCGATTCCACGGGCAGATAAGCTGGCAGTCATCGCAACCGTAAATACGGTTTCCCATTAACGGTCGCAACTCTTCCGGGATCGCCCCTTCAAGTTCGATGGTGAGATAAGAGATACAGCGGCGAGCATCGACGGTATATGGCTCGACGATGGCACCGGTCGGGCAAATCGTCATACAGGCCACGCATTTGCCGCATCCTTCCTCGACTGGTTGATCCACGGGCAGCGGAATATCGACCAGCAATTCGCCTAAAAAGAAGAACGAACCGGCCTCGCGATTGAGGATAAGTGAGTGCTTACCTGTCCAGCCGAGCCCAGCTTTTTCAGCTAACGGGCGCTCGAGAATAGGCGCAGAATCGACAAACGGTCTAAAATTCAGCGAAACACAATGTTGCTGAATCATCTCGCCCAGCTTTTTGAGTCGGTTGCGCAGAAGTTTGTGATAGTCACGGCCCAGCGCATAACGGCTAACATAGCCGAGTTTGGGGTTTTTCAGCGTGCTGGCAAATGCGGCGTTAGCAGGAAGGTAATTCATCCGCACGCTGATCACGCGCAGCGTACCGGGCAATAACTCATGAGGGCGAGCGCGCAGCATACCGTGACGTGCCATCCAGTCCATTTCGCCGTGGTATTGTTTGTCCAGCCATGCTTGCAGTTTGGGCTCGGACTCGCTGAGATCGGTATCGGTAATACCTACCTGCTGAAAGCCCAGTTCCAGCCCCCACTGTTTAATTTTTTGCGCTAACTGATTGAGATCGAGGGGCTCTGACATGACGGACCATACAATGAAGAAAAACCCCGTAAGTATACCACACACCGTCTGGTACGCCGACGATATCCGCCGCGGAGAACGCGAGGCGGCAGATGTGCTGGGGCTCACACTCTATGAGCTGATGCTTCGCGCTGGCGAGGCCGCATTCCAGGTGTGTCGTTCGGCGTATCCTGACGCCCGCCACTGGCTGGTGCTGTGCGGTCATGGTAATAACGGCGGCGATGGCTACGTGGTCGCGCGACTGGCCAAAGCGGTCGGCATTGAGGTCACGTTGTTGGCCCAGGAGAGCGACAAACCGTTGCCGGAAGAGGCCGCGCTGGCACGCGAAGCATGGTTAAACGCGGGTGGCGAGATCCATGCTTCGAATATTGTCTGGCCCGAATCGGTAGATCTGATTGTTGATGCGCTGCTCGGTACCGGTTTGCGGCAAGCGCCCCGCGAATCCATTAGCCAGTTAATCGACCACGCTAATTCCCATCCTGCGCCGATTGTGGCGGTTGATATCCCTTCCGGCCTGCTGGCTGAAACTGGCGCTACGCCAGGCGCGGTGATCAACGCCGATCACACCATCACTTTTATTGCGCTGAAACCAGGCTTGCTCACTGGAAAAGCGCGGGATGTTACCGGACAACTGCATTTTGACTCACTGGGGCTGGATAGTTGGCTGGCAGGTCAGGAGACGAAAATTCAGCGGTTTTCAGCAGAACAACTTTCTCACTGGCTAAAACCGCGTCGCCCGACTTCGCATAAAGGCGATCACGGGCGGCTGGTAATTATCGGTGGCGATCACGGCACGGCGGGGGCTATTCGTATGACGGGGGAAGCGGCGCTGCGTGCTGGTGCTGGTTTAGTCCGAGTACTGACCCGCAGTGAAAACATTGCGCCGCTGCTGACTGCACGACCGGAATTGATGGTGCATGAACTGACGATGGACTCTCTTACCGAAAGCCTGGAATGGGCCGATGTGGTGGTGATTGGTCCCGGTCTGGGCCAGCAAGAGTGGGGGAAAAAAGCACTGCAAAAAGTTGAGAATTTTCGCAAACCGATGTTGTGGGATGCCGATGCATTGAACCTGCTGGCAATCAATCCCGATAAGCGTCACAATCGCGTGATCACGCCGCATCCTGGCGAGGCCGCACGGTTGTTAGGCTGTTCCGTCGCTGAAATTGAAAGTGACCGCTTACATTGCGCCAAACGTCTGGTACAACGTTATGGCGGCGTAGCGGTGCTGAAAGGTGCCGGAACCGTGGTCGCCGCCCATCCTGACGCTTTAGGCATTATTGATGCCGGAAATGCAGGCATGGCGAGCGGCGGCATGGGCGATGTGCTCTCTGGTATTATTGGCGCATTGCTTGGGCAAAAACTGTCGCCGTATGATGCAGCCTGTGCAGGCTGTGTCGCGCACGGTGCGGCAGCTGACGTACTGGCGGCGCGTTTTGGAACGCGCGGGATGCTGGCAACCGATCTCTTTTCCACGCTACAGCGTATTGTTAACCCGGAAGTGACTGATAAAAACCATGATGAATCGAGTAATTCCGCTCCCTGATGAGCAGGCAACATTAGACCTGGGCGAGCGGGTAGCGAAAGCCTGCGATGGCGCAACCGTAATCTATCTGTATGGCGATTTAGGCGCAGGTAAAACCACCTTTAGCCGGGGCTTTTTACAGGCTCTGGGTCATCAGGGTAATGTCAAAAGCCCCACTTATACGCTGGTCGAACCCTATACGCTCGACAACTTAATGGTCTATCACTTTGATTTGTACCGCCTTGCCGATCCCGAGGAGCTGGAGTTTATGGGGATCCGCGATTATTTTGCCAACGATGCCATCTGCCTGGTGGAGTGGCCACAACAAGGTACAGGTGTTCTTCCTGACCCGGATGTCGAAATACACATTGATTATCAGGCACAAGGCCGTGAGGCGCGCGTGAGTGCGGTTTCCTCTGCGGGTGAATTGTTGCTGGCGCGTTTAGCCGGTTAACCTTTGAAAGGTGGCGGGATGATGTATCGCATCAGAAATTGGTTGGTAGCGACGCTGCTGCTGCTGTGCACGCCGGTGGGTGCCGCGACGCTCTCTGATATTCAGGTTTCTAACGGTAATCAACAGGCGCGGATAACGTTGAGTTTTATTGGCGATCCTGATTATGCGTTTAGCCATCAAAGCAAACGCACCGTGGCGCTCGATATCAAACAAACGGGCGTGATTCAGGGACTGCCGTTGTTGTTCAGCGGCAATAATCTGGTGAAGGCGATTCGCTCTGGAACGCCTAAAGATGCACAAACGCTACGGCTGGTGGTCGATCTTACCGAAAACGGTAAAACCGAAGCGGTGAAGCGGCAGAATGGCAGCAATTACACTGTCGTCTTTACGATTAACGCCGATGTGCCGCCACCGCCTCCTCCGCCGCCCGTGGTTGCGAAACGCGTTGAAACGCCTGCGGTTGTCGCACCGCGCGTCAGCGAACCGGCGCGCAATCCGTTTAAAACGGAAAGTAACCGCACTACGGGTGTTATCAGCAGTAATACGGTAACGCGTCCGGCAGCGCGCGCGACGGCTAACACTGGCGATAAAATTATCATCGCTATTGATGCCGGACACGGCGGTCAGGACCCTGGCGCTATCGGCCCCGGTGGTACGCGGGAGAAAAATGTCACCATCGCCATCGCGCGTAAATTGCGTACTTTGCTCAATGACGATCCGATGTTTAAAGGCGTTTTAACCCGTGACGGGGATTACTTTATCTCGGTGATGGGGCGCAGTGATGTGGCACGTAAGCAAAACGCCAATTTCCTCGTGTCGATTCACGCTGATGCCGCACCGAACCGCAGTGCGACTGGCGCTTCCGTATGGGTGCTCTCTAACCGTCGCGCCAACAGTGAAATGGCCAGCTGGCTGGAGCAGCACGAGAAACAGTCGGAGCTGCTGGGTGGGGCGGGTGATGTGCTGGCGAACAGTCAGTCTGACCCCTATTTAAGCCAGGCGGTGCTGGATTTACAGTTCGGTCATTCCCAGCGGGTAGGGTATGATGTAGCGACCAGTATGATCAGTCAGTTGCAACGCATTGGCGAAATACATAAACGTCGACCAGAACACGCCAGCCTTGGCGTTCTGCGCTCGCCGGATATCCCATCAGTACTGGTCGAAACCGGTTTTATCAGCAACAACAGCGAAGAACGTTTGCTGGCGAGCGACGATTACCAACAACAGCTGGCAGAAGCCATTTACAAAGGCCTGCGCAATTACTTCCTTGCGCATCCGATGCAATCTGCGCCGCAGGGTGCAACGGCACAAACTGCCAGTACGGTGACGACGCCAGATCGCACGCTGCCAAACTAAGGACGATTGATGCCAATTCAGGTCTTACCGCCACAACTGGCGAACCAGATTGCCGCAGGTGAGGTGGTCGAGCGACCTGCGTCGGTAGTCAAAGAACTAGTGGAAAACAGCCTCGATGCAGGTGCGACGCGTATCGATATTGATATCGAACGCGGTGGGGCGAAACTTATCCGCATTCGTGATAACGGCTGCGGTATCAAAAAAGATGAGCTGGCGCTGGCGCTGGCTCGTCATGCCACCAGTAAAATCGCCTCTCTGGACGATCTCGAAGCCATTATCAGCCTGGGCTTTCGCGGTGAGGCGCTGGCGAGTATCAGTTCGGTTTCCCGCCTGACGCTCACTTCACGCACCGCAGAACAGCAGGAAGCCTGGCAGGCCTATGCCGAAGGGCGCGATATGAACGTGACGGTAAAACCGGCGGCGCATCCTGTGGGGACGACGCTGGAGGTGCTGGATCTGTTCTACAACACCCCGGCGCGGCGCAAATTCCTGCGCACCGAGAAAACCGAATTTAACCACATTGATGAGATCATCCGCCGCATTGCGCTGGCGCGTTTCGACGTCACGATCAACCTGTCGCATAACGGTAAAATTGTGCGTCAGTACCGCGCAGTGCCGGAAGGCGGGCAAAAAGAACGGCGCTTAGGCGCGATTTGCGGCACCGCTTTTCTTGAACAAGCGCTGGCGATTGAATGGCAACACGGCGATCTCACGCTACGCGGCTGGGTGGCCGATCCAAATCACACCACGCCCGCACTGGCAGAAATTCAGTATTGCTACGTGAACGGTCGCATGATGCGCGATCGCCTGATCAATCACGCGATCCGCCAGGCCTGCGAAGACAAACTGGGGGCCGATCAGCAACCGGCATTTGTGTTGTATCTGGAGATCGACCCACATCAGGTGGACGTCAACGTGCACCCCGCCAAACACGAAGTGCGTTTCCATCAGTCGCGTCTGGTGCATGATTTTATCTATCAGGGCGTGCTGAGCGTGCTACAACAGCAACTGGAAACGCCGCTACCGCTGGACGATGAACCCCAACCTGCACCGCGTTCCATTCCGGAAAACCGCGTGGCGGCGGGGCGCAATCACTTTGCAGAACCGGCAGCTCGTGAGCCGGTAGCTCCGCGCTACACTCCTGCGCCAGCATCAGGCAGTCGTCCGGCTGCCCCCTGGCCGAATGCGCAGCCAGGCTACCAGAAACAGCAAGGTGAAGTGTATCGCCAGCTTTTGCAAACGCCCGCGCCGATGCAAAAATTAAAAGCGCCGGAACCGCAGGAACCTGCACTTGCGGCGAACAGTCAGAGTTTTGGTCGGGTACTGACTATCGTCCATTCCGACTGTGCGTTGCTGGAGCGCGACGGCAACATTTCACTTTTATCCTTGCCAGTGGCAGAACGTTGGCTGCGTCAGGCACAATTGACGCCGGGTGAAGCGCCCGTTTGCGCCCAGCCGCTGCTGATTCCGTTGCGGCTAAAAGTTTCTGCCGAAGAAAAATCGGCATTAGAAAAAGCGCAGTCTGCCCTGGCGGAATTGGGTATTGATTTCCAGTCAGATGCACAGCATGTGACCATCAGGGCAGTGCCTTTACCCTTACGCCAACAAAATTTACAAATCTTGATTCCTGAACTGATAGGCTACCTGGCGAAGCAGTCCGTATTCGAACCTGGCAATATTGCGCAGTGGATTGCACGAAATCTGATGAGCGAACATGCGCAGTGGTCAATGGCACAGGCCATAACCCTGCTGGCGGACGTGGAACGGTTATGTCCGCAACTTGTGAAAACGCCGCCGGGTGGTCTGTTACAATCTGTTGATTTACATCCGGCGATAAAAGCCCTGAAAGATGAGTGATATCAGTAAGGCGAGCCTGCCTAAGGCGATTTTTTTGATGGGGCCGACGGCCTCCGGTAAAACGGCGTTAGCCATTGAGCTGCGTAAAATTTTACCAGTAGAGTTGATAAGCGTTGATTCTGCCCTTATTTACAAAGGGATGGATATCGGGACGGCGAAGCCGAACGCTGAAGAGTTACTCGCCGCGCCGCACCGATTGCTGGATATTCGCGATCCGTCGCAGGCTTACTCGGCTGCTGATTTTCGCCGCGATGCGCTGGCGGAAATGGCCGATATCACCGCGGCGGGGCGGATCCCACTGTTAGTGGGCGGTACGATGTTGTATTTCAAGGCATTGCTGGAAGGGTTGTCGCCGCTACCGTCGGCAGACCCGGAAGTACGGGCCAGAATTGAGCAACAGGCGGCAGAGCAAGGTTGGGAGTCATTGCATCGTCAACTTCAGGAGGTAGATCCGGTTGCGGCAGCAAGGATTCATCCAAATGATCCACAAAGGCTTTCCCGGGCACTGGAAGTTTTTTTCATTTCGGGTAAAACTTTAACGGAACTGACGCAAACGTCAGGAGACGCTCTACCGTATCAGGTGCATCAGTTCGCCATCGCCCCGGCGAGCCGTGAACTGCTCCATCAACGCATTGAGCAGCGTTTTCATCAGATGTTGGCTTCAGGTTTTGAAGCAGAAGTCCGGGCGCTTTTTGCCCGAGGAGATTTGCATACGGACTTGCCTTCCATTCGTTGCGTGGGTTATCGCCAGATGTGGTCTTACCTTGAAGGCGAAATCTCATACGATGAAATGGTTTATCGAGGTGTTTGCGCCACGAGACAGTTGGCGAAGCGGCAGATAACCTGGCTGCGTGGTTGGGAAGGGGTTCACTGGCTTGACAGTGAAAAACCAGAACAGGCGCGTGACGAAGTATTACAGGTTGTTGGTGCTATCGCAGGCTGAATGTGTACAATTGAGACGTATCGTGCGCAATTTTTTCAGAATCGAAAGGTTCAAAGTACAAATAAGCATATAAGGAAAAGAGAGAATGGCTAAGGGGCAATCTTTACAAGATCCGTTCCTGAACGCACTGCGTCGGGAACGTGTTCCAGTTTCTATTTATTTGGTGAATGGTATTAAGCTGCAAGGGCAAATCGAGTCTTTTGATCAGTTCGTGATCCTGTTGAAAAACACGGTCAGCCAGATGGTTTACAAGCACGCGATTTCTACTGTTGTCCCGTCTCGCCCGGTTTCTCATCACAGTAACAACGCCGGTGGCGGTACCAGCAGTAACTACCATCATGGTAGCAGCGCGCAGAATACTTCCGCGCAACAGGACAGCGAAGAAACCGAATAAGGTTTCGGGCTGTTTTTTTACACGGGGAGCCAGCGATCCTGCGTTCCCCGCTGATCTATTTAGAGGGTTATACGCTTGTTTGACCGTTATGATGCTGGTGAGCAGGCGGTACTGGTACACATCTATTTTACGCAAGACAAAGATATGGAAGACCTCCAGGAGTTTGAATCTCTGGTCTCTTCCGCCGGTGTCGAAGCATTGCAGGTGATTACCGGTAGCCGTAAAGCGCCGCACCCAAAGTATTTTGTAGGTGAAGGTAAAGCAGTTGAAATTGCGGAAGCTGTCAAAGCGACGGGTGCTTCGGTCGTTCTTTTTGACCATGCCCTGAGCCCGGCGCAAGAGCGTAACCTGGAGCGTTTGTGCGAGTGTCGTGTTATCGACCGCACCGGCCTTATTTTAGATATTTTCGCCCAACGTGCGCGTACCCATGAGGGTAAGTTGCAGGTTGAGCTGGCGCAGCTGCGCCATCTGGCTACGCGCCTGGTGCGTGGCTGGACCCACCTTGAAAGACAGAAAGGCGGGATAGGTTTGCGTGGTCCGGGTGAAACCCAGCTCGAAACCGACCGTCGTTTGTTGCGTAATCGCATCGTGCAGATACAGTCGCGCCTGGAAAGAGTTGAAAAGCAGCGTGAGCAGGGGCGGCAATCGCGTATCAAAGCCGACGTTCCTACTGTTTCGCTGGTGGGATATACCAACGCCGGTAAATCTACCCTTTTCAATCGCATCACCGAAGCGCGGGTCTACGCGGCAGACCAGTTGTTTGCCACCCTCGACCCGACGTTGCGGCGTATTGACGTTGCAGATGTCGGTGAAACCGTACTTGCAGATACCGTAGGGTTTATTCGCCACCTGCCGCACGATCTGGTGGCGGCATTTAAAGCCACGTTACAAGAGACGCGGCAAGCCACATTACTGCTGCACGTCATTGATGCGGCGGATGTGCGTGTACAAGAAAACATCGAAGCGGTGAATACGGTTCTTGAAGAGATCGACGCTCACGAGATCCCAACCCTGCTGGTGATGAACAAGATCGATATGCTGGAAGATTTCGAACCGCGTATTGATCGGGACGAAGAGAACAAACCGAACCGTGTCTGGCTTTCCGCACAGACCGGAGCGGGGATACCACAGCTTTTTCAGGCTTTGACGGAGCGGCTTTCCGGCGAGGTGGCGCAGCATACATTGCGTCTGCCACCGCAGGAAGGGCGTCTGAGAAGTCGTTTTTATCAGCTTCAGGCAATAGAAAAAGAGTGGATGGAGGAGGACGGCAGCGTAAGTCTGCAAGTTCGTATGCCGATCGTTGACTGGCGTCGCCTCTGTAAACAAGAACCGGCGTTGATCGATTACCTGATCTAACGGCGTAGCGTCTGAAGCGTGGAGTCATATCCTCTGGCGTCGAAAGACAACAGGGATCACCGCATAACAAATATGGAGCACAAACATGGCGTGGAATCAGCCCGGTAATAACGGACAAGACCGCGACCCGTGGGGAAGCAGCAAACCTGGCGGCAACTCTGAGGGAAATGGAAACAAAGGCGGTCGCGATCAAGGGCCACCTGATTTAGATGATATCTTCCGCAAACTGAGCAAAAAGCTCGGTGGTCTGGGCGGCGGTAAAGGCACCGGATCTGGCGGTGGCAGTTCATCGCAAGGCCCGCGCCCGCAGCTTGGCGGTCGTGTCGTTACCATCGCAGCGGCAGCGATTGTCATTATCTGGGCGGCCAGTGGTTTCTATACCATTAAAGAAGCCGAACGCGGCGTGGTAACACGCTTTGGTAAATTCAGCCATCTGGTTGAGCCGGGTCTGAACTGGAAACCGACGTTTATCGACGAAGTCAAACCGGTGAACGTGGAAGCCGTGCGTGAACTGGCCGCTTCTGGTGTGATGCTGACGTCGGACGAGAACGTAGTGCGCGTTGAGATGAACGTGCAGTACCGCGTCACCAATCCGGAAAAATATCTGTATAGCGTGACCAGCCCGGATGACAGCCTGCGTCAGGCTACCGACAGCGCCCTGCGTGGAGTTATCGGTAAATACACCATGGACCGCATTCTGACGGAAGGTCGTACCGTGATTCGTAGCGATACTCAGCGCGAACTGGAAGAGACGATTCGTCCGTATGACATGGGTATCACGCTGCTGGACGTCAACTTCCAGGCTGCTCGTCCGCCGGAAGAAGTAAAAGCGGCGTTTGACGATGCGATTGCCGCGCGTGAAAACGAACAGCAATACATTCGTGAAGCAGAAGCGTATACCAACGAAGTTCAGCCGCGTGCGAACGGTCAGGCGCAACGTATCCTCGAAGAGGCGCGTGCGTACAAGGCCCAGACCATCCTGGAAACTCAGGGTGAAGTGGCGCGCTTTGCTAAACTTCTGCCGGAATATAAAGCCGCGCCGGAAATTACTCGCGAGCGTCTGTATATCGAGACGATGGAAAAAGTGTTGGGTAACACCCGCAAAGTGCTGGTTAACGATAAAGGTGGCAACCTGATGGTTCTGCCGTTAGACCAGATGCTGAAAGGTGGTAACGCCCCTGCGGCGAAGAGCGATAACGGTGCCAGCAATCTGCTGCGTCTGCCGCCAGCCTCTTCCTCCACAACCAGTGGAGCAAGCAACACGTCGTCCACCAGTCAGGGCGATATTATGGACCAACGCCGCGCCAACGCGCAGCGTAACGACTACCAGCGTCAGGGGGAATAACGATGCGTAAGTCAGTTATCGCGATTATCATCATCGTGCTGGTAGTGCTTTACATGTCTGTCTTTGTCGTCAAAGAAGGTGAGCGCGGTATTACGCTGCGTTTTGGTAAGGTACTGCGTGACGATGACAACAAACCTCTGGTTTATGAGCCGGGTCTGCATTTCAAGATACCGTTCATTGAAACGGTGAAAATGCTCGACGCACGTATTCAGACCATGGACAACCAGGCCGACCGCTTTGTGACCAAAGAGAAGAAAGACCTGATCGTCGACTCTTACATCAAATGGCGCATCAGCGATTTCAGCCGTTACTACCTGGCAACGGGTGGTGGCGACATTTCGCAAGCGGAAGTGCTGTTGAAACGTAAGTTCTCTGACCGTCTGCGTTCTGAAATTGGTCGCCTGGACGTGAAAGATATCGTCACCGATTCCCGTGGTCGTCTGACCCTCGAAGTACGTGACGCGCTGAACTCCGGTTCTGCGGGTACAGAAGATGAAGTTACTACCCCGGCGGCAGATAACGCCATTGCCGAAGCGGCAGAGCGCGTAACGGCTGAGACGAAGGGCAAAGTTCCGGTCATCAACCCGAACAGTATGGCGGCGCTGGGTATTGAAGTTGTCGATGTGCGTATCAAGCAGATCAACCTGCCGACCGAAGTGTCTGAAGCGATCTACAACCGTATGCGCGCCGAGCGTGAAGCGGTAGCGCGTCGTCACCGTTCACAAGGTCAGGAAGAAGCGGAAAAACTGCGCGCGACTGCCGACTATGAAGTGACCAGAACGCTGGCAGAAGCTGAGCGTCAGGGCCGCATCATGCGTGGTGAAGGCGATGCCGAAGCAGCCAAACTGTTTGCTGATGCATTCAGTAAAGATCCGGACTTCTACGCATTCATCCGTAGCCTGCGTGCTTATGAGAACAGCTTCTCTGGCAATCAGGACGTGATGGTCATGAGCCCGGATAGCGATTTCTTCCGCTACATGAAGACGCCGACTTCCGCAACGCGTTAATATAACGACTGCGGTACAGGTCAATAAAGCCACCGCATCCTCAGGGATGTCGGTGGTTTTCTTTTTCTATAAGGATAATGAATGAATTCGACAATCTGGCTGGCGCTTGCCCTGGTTTTGGTACTGGAAGGTTTAGGGCCGATGCTTTACCCGAAGGCATGGAAGAAGATGATCTCTGCGATGACCAATTTGCCCGATAATATTTTACGTCGTTTTGGCGGTGGACTTGTGGTTGCGGGCGTTGTGGTCTACTACATGTTGAGGAAAACGATTGGCTGAACAAAAAACAGACTGATCGAGGTCATTTTTGAGTGCAAAAAGTGCTGTAACTCTGAAAAAGCGATGGTAGAATCCATTTTTAAGCAAACGGTGATTTTGAAAAATGGGTAACAACGTCGTCGTACTGGGCACCCAATGGGGTGACGAAGGTAAAGGTAAGATCGTCGATCTTCTGACTGAACGGGCTAAATATGTTGTACGCTACCAGGGCGGTCACAACGCAGGCCATACTCTCGTAATCAACGGTGAAAAAACCGTTCTCCATCTTATTCCATCAGGTATTCTCCGCGAGAATGTAACCAGCATCATCGGTAACGGTGTTGTGCTGTCTCCGGCCGCGCTGATGAAAGAGATGAAAGAACTGGAAGACCGTGGCATCCCCGTTCGTGAGCGTCTGCTGCTGTCTGAAGCATGTCCGCTGATCCTTGATTATCACGTTGCGCTGGATAACGCGCGTGAGAAAGCGCGTGGCGCGAAAGCGATCGGCACCACCGGTCGTGGTATCGGGCCTGCTTATGAAGATAAAGTAGCACGTCGCGGTCTGCGTGTTGGCGACCTTTTCGACAAAGAAACCTTCGCTGAAAAACTGAAAGAAGTGATGGAATATCACAACTTCCAGTTGGTTAACTACTACAAAGCTGAAGCGGTTGATTACCAGAAAGTTCTGGATGATACGATGGCTGTTGCCGACATCCTGACTTCTATGGTGGTTGACGTTTCTGACCTGCTCGACCAGGCGCGTCAGCGTGGCGATTTCGTCATGTTTGAAGGTGCGCAGGGTACGCTGCTGGATATCGACCACGGTACTTATCCGTACGTAACTTCTTCCAACACCACTGCTGGTGGCGTGGCGACCGGTTCCGGCCTGGGCCCGCGTTATGTTGATTACGTTCTGGGTATCCTCAAAGCTTACTCCACTCGTGTAGGTGCAGGTCCGTTCCCGACCGAACTGTTTGATGAAACTGGCGAGTTCCTCTGCAAGCAGGGTAACGAATTCGGCGCAACTACGGGGCGTCGTCGTCGTACCGGCTGGCTGGACACCGTTGCCGTTCGTCGTGCGGTACAGCTGAACTCCCTGTCTGGCTTCTGCCTGACTAAACTGGACGTTCTGGATGGCCTGAAAGAGGTTAAACTCTGCGTGGCTTACCGTATGCCGGATGGTCGCGAAGTGACTACCACTCCGCTGGCAGCTGACGACTGGAAAGGTGTAGAGCCGATTTACGAAACCATGCCGGGCTGGTCTGAATCCACCTTCGGCGTGAAAGATCGTAGCGGCCTGCCGCAGGCGGCGCTGAACTATATCAAGCGTATTGAAGAGCTGACTGGTGTGCCGATCGATATCATCTCTACCGGTCCGGATCGTACTGAAACCATGATTCTGCGCGACCCGTTCGACGCGTAATTCTGGTACGCCTGGCAGATATTTTGCCTGCCGGGCGAACAGTGTGATACATTGCTGTGTCGGGTAAGCCATTACGCTATCCGACACAGTGTTAAATCCTCGCTTTTTTCCTTCCCCGAACTGAAATAAATTAGCGACACAGCTTGTGGCTGGTTTATCATCAATATAAATGTATTTTTTCCCGATTTCCCTTTTGAGGTTGATGTGCAGTTAACGAGTTTCACTGATTACGGATTACGTGCGCTGATCTACATGGCGTCATTGCCAGAAGGGCGGATGACCAGTATTTCTGAAGTGACTGACGTCTACGGCGTCTCCCGTAATCATATGGTCAAAATAATCAATCAACTTAGTCGTGCCGGCTACGTGACTGCTGTTCGTGGAAAAAATGGCGGCATTCGCCTGGGTAAACCGGCGAGTGCGATACGTATTGGTGATGTGGTGCGCGAGCTGGAGCCCTTATCGCTGGTGAATTGCAGCAGTGAGTTTTGCCACATTACACCTGCCTGTAGGTTGAAACAGGCACTTTCTAAGGCCGTGCAAAGTTTTCTTACGGAACTGGATAACTACACGCTTGCCGATTTGGTTGAAGAGAATCAACCGCTTTATAAATTATTGCTGGTGGAGTGACGAAAATCTTCATCAGAGATGACAACGGAGGAACCGAGATGTCACAAGATCCTTTCCAGGAACGCGAAGCTGAAAAATACGCGAATCCCATCCCTAGTCGGGAATTTATCCTCGAACATTTAACCAAACGTGAAAAACCGGCCAGCCGTGATGAGCTGGCGGTAGAACTGCACATTGAAGGCGAAGAGCAGCTTGAAGGCCTGCGTCGCCGCCTGCGCGCGATGGAGCGCGATGGTCAACTGGTCTTCACTCGTCGTCAGTGCTATGCGCTGCCGGAACGCCTCGACCTGGTGAAAGGTACCGTTATTGGCCACCGTGATGGCTACGGCTTTCTGCGGGTTGAAGGGCGTAAAGATGATTTGTATCTCTCCAGCGAGCAGATGAAAACCTGCATTCATGGCGATCAGGTGCTGGCTCAGCCGCTGGGTGCTGACCGTAAAGGTCGTCGTGAAGCGCGTATTGTCCGCGTACTGGTGCCAAAAACCAGCCAGATTGTTGGTCGCTACTTTACCGAAGCGGGCGTCGGCTTTGTGGTTCCTGACGACAGCCGTCTGAGCTTCGATATCTTAATCCCGCCCGATCAGATCATGGGCGCGCGGATGGGCTTTGTGGTCGTAGTCGAACTGACTCAGCGTCCGACTCGCCGCACCAAAGCGGTGGGTAAAATCGTCGAAGTGCTGGGCGACAATATGGGCACCGGCATGGCGGTTGATATCGCTCTGCGTACCCATGAAATTCCGTACATCTGGCCGCAGGCTGTTGAGCAACAGGTTGCCGGGCTGAAAGAAGAAGTGCCGGAAGAAGCAAAAGCGGGCCGTGTTGATCTGCGCGATTTACCGCTGGTCACCATTGATGGCGAAGACGCCCGTGACTTTGACGATGCAGTTTACTGCGAGAAAAAACGCGGCGGCGGCTGGCGTTTATGGGTCGCGATTGCCGACGTCAGCTACTATGTGCGTCCGTCAACGCCGCTGGACAGAGAAGCGCGTAACCGTGGCACGTCGGTGTACTTCCCTTCGCAGGTTATCCCGATGCTGCCGGAAGTGCTCTCTAACGGCCTGTGTTCGCTCAACCCGCAGGTAGACCGCCTGTGTATGGTGTGCGAGATGACGGTTTCGTCGAAAGGCCGCCTGACGGGCTACAAATTCTACGAAGCGGTGATGAGCTCTCACGCGCGTCTGACCTACACCAAAGTCTGGCATATTCTGCAGGGCGATCAGGATCTGCGCGAGCAGTACGCCCCGCTGGTTAAGCATCTCGAAGAGTTGCATAACCTCTATAAAGTGCTGGATAAAGCCCGTGAAGAACGCGGTGGGATCTCATTTGAGAGCGAAGAAGCGAAGTTCATTTTCAACGCTGAACGCCGTATTGAACGTATCGAACAGACCCAGCGTAACGACGCGCACAAATTAATTGAAGAGTGCATGATTCTGGCGAATATCTCGGCGGCGCGTTTCGTTGAGAAAGCGAAAGAACCGGCACTGTTCCGTATTCACGACAAGCCGAGCACCGAAGCGATTACCTCTTTCCGTTCAGTGCTGGCGGAGCTGGGGCTGGAACTGCCGGGCGGTAACAAGCCGGAACCGCGTGACTACGCGGAGCTGCTGGAGTCGGTTGCCGATCGTCCTGATGCAGAAATGCTGCAAACCATGCTGCTGCGCTCGATGAAACAGGCGATTTACGATCCAGAAAACCGTGGTCACTTTGGCCTGGCATTGCAGTCCTATGCGCACTTTACTTCGCCGATTCGTCGTTATCCAGACCTGACGCTGCACCGCGCCATTAAATATCTGCTGGCGAAAGAGCAGGGGCATCAGGGCAACACCACTGAAACCGGCGGCTACCATTATTCGATGGAAGAGATGCTGCAACTGGGTCAGCACTGTTCGATGGCGGAACGTCGTGCCGACGAAGCAACGCGCGATGTGGCTGACTGGCTGAAGTGTGACTTCATGCTCGACCAGGTAGGTAACGTCTTTAAAGGCGTAATTTCCAGCGTCACTGGCTTTGGCTTCTTCGTCCGTCTGGACGACTTGTTCATTGATGGTCTGGTCCATGTCTCTTCGCTGGACAATGACTACTATCGCTTTGACCAGGTAGGGCAACGCCTGATGGGGGAATCCAGCGGCCAGACTTATCGCCTGGGCGATCGCGTGGAAGTTCGCGTCGAAGCGGTTAATATGGACGAGCGCAAAATCGACTTTAGCCTGATCTCCAGCGAACGCGCACCGCGCAACGTCGGTAAAACGGCGCGCGAGAAAGCGAAAAAAGGCGATGCAGGTAAAAAAGGCGGCAAGCGTCGTCAGGTCGGTAAAAAGGTAAACTTTGAGCCAGACAGCGCCTTCCGCGGTGAGAAAAAAACGAAGCCGAAAGCGGCGAAGAAAGACGCGAGAAAAGCGAAAAAGCCATCGGCGAAAACGCAGAAAATAGCTGCAGCGACCAAAGCGAAGCGTGCGGCGAAGAAAAAAGTGGCAGAGTGATCAATACCCTCTTTAAAAGAAGAGGGTTAGATTGCTGACAAAATGCGCTTTGTTCATGCCGGATGCGGCGTGAACGCCTTATCCGGCCTACATAATCACGCAAATTCAATATATTGCAGAGATCATGTAGGCCGGATAAACGTAGTGCATCAGGCAAAACGTAAACAACGAGTACATTAATGAGCGAAATGATTTACGGCATCCACGCAGTGCAGGCCCTGCTGGAGCGCGCCCCTGAACGTTTTCAGGAAGTCTTTATTTTAAAAGGCCGTGAAGATAAACGTCTGTTACCGCTGATTCACGCCCTTGAGTCTCAGGGCGTGGTTATCCAGTTGGCAAACCGCCAATATCTCGACGAGAAAAGCGACGGTGCCGTGCATCAGGGCATTATCGCCCGCGTGAAGCCAGGACGTCAGTATCAGGAAAACGATCTGCCGGATCTGATCGCTTCGCTCGATCAACCGTTCCTGCTGATCCTCGACGGCGTAACCGATCCGCACAACCTCGGCGCGTGCCTGCGTAGTGCGGACGCCGCAGGCGTTCATGCGGTGATTGTGCCGAAAGATCGCTCCGCACAGCTCAACGCTACGGCGAAAAAAGTAGCCTGCGGCGCGGCAGAAAGCGTTCCGCTGATTCGGGTGACTAACCTTGCGCGCACCATGCGTATGTTGCAGGAAGAGAATATCTGGATCGTCGGTACGGCAGGCGAGGCGGATCATACACTCTATCAGAGCAAAATGACCGGACGCCTGGCGCTGGTGATGGGTGCGGAAGGTGAAGGTATGCGTCGCCTGACTCGTGAACATTGCGATGAGTTGATCAGCATCCCGATGGCTGGAAGCGTTTCTTCCCTGAACGTTTCGGTTGCGACCGGAATTTGCTTATTTGAAGCGGTGCGCCAGCGCAGCTAATTTCTCAGAATTATGAAAAGCCATCCAGATTTGGATGGTTTTTTTTTGTCTATAGCTGGTAAGATAATTACGTATTGCAAATATTCATTTTATTAATATTTAAACTTAATCTATATGGAATAATATATGACATGGAATCCGTTGGCGCTAGCGACGGCGCTGCAAACTGTACCTGAACAAAATATTGATGTAACAAATAGCGAGAACGCATTAATTATTAAAATGAATGATTATGGCGATTTGCAAATCAATATTCTTTTTACTTCCCGCCAAATGATTATCGAAACCTTTATTTGTCCGGTGAGTAGTATCAGCAATCCAGATGAATTTAATACCTTCTTATTAAGAAATCAGAAGATGATGCCGTTGTCATCGGTAGGGATCTCCAGCGTACAACAGGAAGAGTATTACATTGTTTTCGGGGCGTTATCGCTTAAATCTTCTCTTGAAGATATCCTGCTTGAGATAACCTCGCTGGTAGATAACGCATTGGATCTGGCTGAAATTACAGAAGAATATTCACACTAATTACAAGGACGGGTATTTATGGGAATTTTAAAAAGTTTATTTACGCTGGGGAAATCGTTTATCTCCCAGGCGGAAGAATCCATTGAAGAAACCCAGGGCGTGCGCATGCTGGAACAGCATATTCGTGACGCTAAAGCTGAACTCGATAAAGCCGGAAAATCTCGCGTTGATCTGCTGGCGCGGGTGAAATTAAGTCACGATAAGCTGAAAGATTTACGTGAGCGCAAAGCCAGTCTGGAAGCCCGTGCGCTGGAAGCGTTAAGCAAGAACGTTAATCCGTCGTTGATTAACGAAGTTGCTGAAGAAATCGCGCGCCTTGAGAATTTCATTACCGCTGAAGAGCAAGTGTTGTCGAATCTGGAAGTCTCCCGTGATGGCGTGGAAAAAGCAGTTACAGCGACAGCGCAGCGTATCGCTCAGTTTGAGCAGCAAATGGAAGTCGTTAAAGCCACTGAAGCCATGCAGCGTGCACAACAGGCTGTAACAACCTCTACCGTTGGCGCATCTTCCAGCGTTTCGACAGCGGCAGAATCCTTAAAACGCCTGCAAACGCGTCAGGCCGAACGTCAGGCTCGCCTGGATGCTGCCGCACAGTTGGAGAAAGTCGCAGACGGTCGCGACCTTGACGAAAAGCTGGCGGAAGCCGGAATTGGCGGTAGCAATAAAAGTAGCGCCCAGGATGTATTAGCAAGACTGCAACGCCAACAGGGCGAGTAATTTTTTTGCCAGCCTCGCTAAAAGGCTGGCAACTATTTTAAGGATAAAATATGTCTGGTTTTTTCCAGCGTCTGTTTGGCAAGGATAATAAGCCAGCTATCGCTCGTGGTCCGCTGGGACTTCATCTCAATAGTGGCTTTACGCTCGACACGTTAGCGTTTCGTTTGCTGGAAGATGAATTGCTGATTGCGCTGCCGGGTGAGGAATTTACGGTAGCCGCCGTCAGCCACATCGATCTGGGCGGCGGTAGTCAGATTTTCCGCTACTACACTTCAGGCGATGAGTTTCTGCAAATCAATACCACCGGCGGCGAAGATATTGATGACATTGATGATATCAAGCTCTTTGTCTATGAAGAGAGCTACGGTATCAGTAAAGAGAGTCACTGGCGCGAGGCGATCAACGCCAAAGCGATGGGAGCAATGACCTTAAACTGGCAGGAAAAACGCTGGCAGCGATTTTTTAACAGCGAAGAACCGGGAAATATCGAACCCGTCTACATGCTGGAAAAAGTAGAAAATCAAAACCATGCCAAATGGGAGGTCCATAATTTTACCATGGGCTACCAACGGCAAGTAACCGAAGATACTTACGAATATTTGCTGCTAAATGGTGAGGAATCTTTTAACGATCTCGGCGAGCCAGAGTGGTTATTTTCGCGCGCGTTGGGTGTCGATATCCCGCTGACATCACTTCATATTATTGGTTAATTACAAGGACGTTTACAATGCATATACTGGATTCACTTCTTGCCTTTAGCGCCTATTTTTTTATTGGCGTGGCTATGGTGATTATTTTTCTGTTTATCTATTCTAAAATTACACCGCACAACGAATGGCAGTTAATCAAAAACAATAATACCGCGGCGTCACTGGCGTTCAGCGGTACATTGTTGGGTTACGTTATCCCCTTATCCAGTGCGGCAATCAATGCGGTGAGTATTCCAGACTATTTCGCCTGGGGCGGGATTGCACTGGTGATTCAGTTACTCGTTTTTGCTGGTGTCAGACTTTATATGCCCGCATTAAGCGAAAAAATTATTAATCACAATACCGCAGCAGGAATGTTTATGGGAACCGCCGCGCTGGCTGGCGGTATTTTTAACGCAGCTTGTATGACATGGTAATGGACGATCATGGCCAGAAAACGCAAATCAAGAAATAACAGTAAAATTGGTCACGGAGCGATTAGTCGCATTGGTAGACCGAATAATCCTTTTGAACCGTGCCGCAATCGCTACGCACAAAAATACTTAACGTTGGCGCTAATGGGCGGTGCCGCTTTTTTCGTATTGAAAGGTTGTAGCGATAGTAGCGATGTCGATAACGACGGCGACGGAACGTTTTACGCGACAGTGCAGGATTGTATTGATGACGGTAATAATGCCGACATTTGCGCGCGTGGCTGGAACAACGCCAAAACGGCATTTTATGCCGATGTTCCGAAGAATATGACTCAGCAGAACTGTCAGTCTAAGTACGAAAATTGCTACTACGACAATGTTGAACAGAGTTGGATCCCGGTCGTTTCTGGATTTTTGTTAAGCCGGGTTATTCGTAAAGATCGCGATGAGCCGTTTGTTTATAACAGCGGCGGTTCCTCTTTTGCTTCGCGCCCAGTCTGGCGCAGCACTTCTGGTGATTACTCCTGGCGCTCCGGTTCTGGCAAAAAAGAGTCTTACTCTTCGGGCGGCTTTACCACCAAAAAAGCGTCTACCGTTTCTCGCGGCGGCTATGGTCGTTCTTCCAGCGCCCGTGGGCATTGGGGAGGCTAATCATGCTGAGACACAACGTTCCTGTGCGACGGGATCTGGACCAGATCGCCGCTGACAACGGTTTCGACTTTCATATCATCGACAATGAAATCTATTGGGATGAGAGTCGGGCTTACCGTTTTACTCTGCGCCAGATTGAAGAGCAGATCGAAAAACCGACTGCGGAACTGCATCAGATGTGCCTTGAGGTGGTGGATCGCGCGGTAAAAGATGAAGAGATCCTGACGCAACTGGCGATCCCGCCGTTGTACTGGGATGTGATCGCTGAAAGCTGGCGCGCCCGCGATCCTTCGCTGTATGGACGGATGGATTTTGCCTGGTGTGGCAATGCGCCGGTGAAGCTGCTGGAGTACAACGCCGATACGCCAACTTCATTGTACGAGTCGGCTTATTTCCAGTGGCTGTGGCTGGAGGATGCCCGGCGCAGCGGCATTATTCCGCGTGATGCCGATCAGTACAATGCTATTCAGGAACGCCTGATTTCACGCTTTAGCGAGCTTTACAGTCGGGAACCGTTTTATTTTTGCTGCTGTCAGGACACCGATGAAGACAGGAGTACCGTGCTGTACTTGCAGGACTGCGCCCAGCAGGCAGGGCAGGAGTCGCGGTTTATCTACATTGAAGATCTCGGTTTGGGCGTCGGCGGCGTACTGACCGATCTTGATGATAATGTCATCCAGCGTGCATTTAAGCTGTATCCGCTGGAGTGGATGATGCGTGACGATAACGGTCCGCTGCTGCGCAAGCGTCGCGAGCAATGGGTGGAGCCGTTATGGAAAAGTATCTTGAGTAATAAAGGGCTAATGCCGCTGCTTTGGCGCTTCTTCCCTGGTCATCCTAATCTTCTTGCGTCCTGGTTCGATGGCGAGAAACCGCAGATTGCCGCTGGCGAAAGCTATGTGCGTAAACCAATCTATTCGCGCGAAGGCGGCAACGTCACCATTTTTGACGGCAAGAATAACGTTGTTGACCACGCTGATGGTGATTACGCCGATGAACCGATGATCTACCAGGCGTTTCAACCTCTGCCGCGGTTTGGCGATAGCTACACACTCATCGGTAGCTGGATTGTCGATGATGAAGCGTGCGGAATGGGGATCCGTGAAGATAACACACTGATCACCAAAGACACCTCACGTTTCGTTCCGCATTACATTGCTGGATAAAAATGTTTTAGCAATCTCTTTCTGTCATGAATCCATGGCAGTGACCATACTAATGGTGACTGCCATTGATGGAGGGAGACACAGTGCACTGGCAAACTCACACCGTTTTTAATCAACCTATACCATTAAATAACAGCAACTTATACCTGTCTGATGGCGCGCTCTGCGAAGCGGTAACGCGTGAAGGTGCTGGCTGGGATAGCGATTTTCTAGCCAGTATTGGTCAGCAGTTAGGAACGGCTGAATCCCTTGAACTGGGGCGGCTGGCGAATGTGAATCCGCCTGAATTATTGCGCTACGATGCGCAAGGACGCCGTCTGGACGATGTGCGTTTTCACCCCGCCTGGCACCTGCTGATGCAGGCGCTATGTACCAATCGGGTGCACAATCTTGCCTGGGAAGAAGACGCTCGCTCCGGCGCATTTGTGGCGCGCGCGGCGCGTTTTATGTTACATGCGCAGGTTGAGGCAGGGTCGTTATGTCCGATAACCATGACCTTTGCCGCCACGCCATTGTTGTTACAGATGTTACCCGCGCCGTTTCAGGACTGGACCACGCCGCTATTGAGCGATCGCTACGATTCTCACTTATTGCCAGGTGGGCAAAAACGCGGTTTGTTGATTGGCATGGGAATGACGGAAAAGCAGGGCGGTTCCGATGTTATGAGCAACACCACCCGTGCAGAGCGTCTGGAAGATGGCTCTTATCGGCTGGTGGGGCATAAATGGTTTTTCTCGGTTCCGCAAAGCGATGCGCATCTGGTGCTGGCGCAGACCGCGGGTGGTCTGTCCTGCTTTTTTGTGCCGCGCTTTTTGCCTGACGGGCAACGCAACGCGATTCGCCTCGAGCGGCTGAAAGATAAGCTGGGTAATCGCTCTAACGCCAGTTGCGAAGTGGAGTTTCAGGATGCCATTGGTTGGTTGTTGGGGCTGGAAGGGGAAGGAATTCGTCTGATCCTGAAAATGGGTGGGATGACGCGTTTTGATTGCGCCCTGGGTAGCCATGCCATGATGCGCCGTGCATTTTCGCTGGCGATTTATCATGCACATCAACGCCATGTTTTTGGTAATCCATTGATCCAACAGCCCCTTATGCGTCATGTCTTAAGTCGCATGGCACTTCAGCTTGAAGGGCAAACGGCGTTGCTGTTTCGTCTTGCGCGAGCGTGGGACCGGCGTGCCGATGCCAAAGAAGCCCTGTGGGCGCGTTTATTTACGCCTGCGGCAAAATTTGTGATCTGCAAAAGAGGTATGCCGTTTGTGGCCGAAGCGATGGAGGTGCTGGGCGGCATTGGTTATTGCGAGGAGAGTGAGCTGCCGCGGCTTTACCGGGAGATGCCGGTAAACAGTATTTGGGAAGGTTCCGGCAATATTATGTGCCTGGATGTGTTGCGCGTTCTCAATAAGCAAGCGGGCGTATACGACTTATTGTCGGAAGCATTTGTGGAAGTGAAAGGGCAGGATCGCTATTTTGATCGCGCGGTTCGTCGTTTACAGCAGCAGCTGCGTAAGCCAGCTGAAGAACTGGGGCGAGAGATTACTCATCAGCTATTCCTGCTGGGCTGCGGTGCGCAAATGTTGAAATATGCTTCTCCGCCAATGGCGCAGGCGTGGTGTCAGGTGATGTTAGATACGCGCGGCGGCGTACGGTTGTCAGAGCAGATCCAGAATGATTTATTGCTGCGGGCGACGGGGGGAGTGTGTGTGTAAGCGTATACGACTGATGCGACGCTGGTTTCGATTAACTAAATGAAATATGTGAAAATTGTAGGCCGGACAAGGCGCTCGCGCCGCATCCGGCATTGTTCATTTGCTGTAGATGACACTCATGCATACAGTATCGCCTGTACGCGCCAGTTATCAGGCTGCTGGTCTTCGTACATGGTAATAATGCGGTACCATGACGCACCTTGTTCATCGGCCTTTAACGCCACGATACGTTCCACGTCCTGCGGATCCCCTGAAATATTGCTAACTGAGATCTGACCTATTTCATTCAGGCCCGTCACGCAGTCAGCACTGGCGAATTCTGCAGACTGTGCCGTGGCGCTCGCAGGATAAGTCACTAATTGCAGCGAGGGTGAGGCAAGTAATTGTTTCATCGTCAGCTCCATTTTTCGTTTCCCCACATGTTGCAGGGCATTCCATCGCGGTAATAAACGCCCAGGCTTCCAGCCGGTAATTTATTGTGCACAGGTAAACGCATAGGGACGCAAAGCAATGTAAAGCTGACTATGTAAGTTGTCTGATTTATTTACGGTACAAAATGGCTTGTGAATACCACTGTCCTGTCACGATGGTTTCGTCCACCATGACGACAACGTAATAATCAGCTTTTGCAGCGACAGCTTTCGCTTTGATTTCTGCTAATGCGTCATCCGGAGAACCCCGAACCATCGTGCTTACGCTACCTATTCGCTGTAACCCTTGCGTCTGGTCGCGGCGAATCTCTTGCGGATGGTCCGTTACTGGCGGTGCTGGCTGTGGCGTACCTTGCAGTGCGCTACAGGCACTTAACATCAACACCAATAATAAACTGGCAAACCGGTAAATAACGCTATTACGTTTCCTGCTAACCATAGTGTAGTGCCTTATTAATTTAACTTTGGGGGAATGTTCCCGAATTGTTACCTGGTACGCGATTTTCGAATGAAAACGTGACGAAAGCGTAACCCACATCTCAACATTATGAACTAATACCGCCAGCAGAAACTTGTGCTAAGGATTTCTTCATGTCATACCAGACAAAAAGGAGAGACAGATGATTGAAATAGAATCACGCGAGCTGGCAGATATTCCCGTTCTTCATGCTTATCCTGTCGGGCAAAAAGATACCCCGTTACCGTGCGTAATTTTTTATCACGGCTTTACTTCATCCAGTCTGGTGTATAGCTATTTTGCCGTTGCGCTGGCGCAGGCTGGTTTGCGGGTGATCATGCCGGATGCGCCCGATCACGGTAGCCGTTTTAGTGGTGACGCAGCGCGGCGGTTAAATCAATTCTGGCAAATCTTGCTACAAAGTATGCAGGAATTCACTACTTTACGTGCGGCAATAGCCGAAGAAAACTGGCTGCTTGATGACCGTCTGGCAGTCGGTGGCGCGTCGATGGGCGCGATGACGGCACTGGGGATTACCGCTCGCCACCCCACGGTGAGATGTACCGCCAGCATGATGGGATCGGGCTATTTTACATCACTCGCCCGTTCACTGTTTCCACCGCTGATACCTGAAACGGCAGCACAGCAGAATGAATTCAATAACATTGTCGCGCCACTGGCAGAGTGGGAAGCGACAAACCACCTGGAACAACTTAGTGACAGACCTCTACTGCTGTGGCATGGCCTCGACGATGACGTTGTGCCTGCCGACGAATCACTACGTTTGCAGCAGGCCTTAAGCGAGACGGGACGGGATAAACTGCTAACCTGTTCATGGCAGCCAGGCGTGCGTCACCGCATTACGCCTGAGGCGTTAGATGCTGCCGTGACATTTTTCCGCCAGCATCTTTAAACACGCAGAATGCTGACCCCTTGCGCTTCCAGTTGTTGCAGGATTTCCGGGTTAGCATTTTTGCCGGTGATAAGCATATCGATTTGATCGGCACGGCTAAAAAGCATTCCCGCGCGTTCGCCAATCTTACTGCTATCAACCAGTACCACCAGTTTCCCTACCACGCTCAGCATCTTCTGCTCTGCCATTGCTGTCAGCATATCGGTTTTATACAACCCTTCTGCGGTCAGCCCTTTTCCGCTGGTAAACATCCAGTGCCCGGCATAGAGACTGTTTTCGCTGCCCTGCGGGCTTAAAGTGATGGACTGACTTTTGTTGTACTGTCCGCCCATAATGATCACGCTGTCATGTTCTTGATCGATCAGGTAATTTGCCAGCGGTAGATAATTAGTGATGATTTGCACTGGCTTGCCACACATTTCCCGCCCAAGCAGAAACGCGGTGGAGCCGCAGTTGATGACTACGCTTTCGCCCGGATTAACCAGCTGCGAGGCCGCTTTAGCGATACGTACTTTTTCATCGTGATTCTGCGCCTGATGCAGATTCATCGGCGTCCAGCGCGGGCGCTGTTGGGTAATAGCTTCTGCGCCATTGCGCACTTTTTTCAGTTTGCCGCTTTCGTCAAGTTTATTGATATCGCGTCGCGCAGTGGCAGGCGAAATTCCCAGACGCTCAACGACTTTCTCAACGGTCACAAAGCCCAATTGTGCGAGCATTTCCAGGAGGATTTGATGTCTTTGTGCTTCAGTCATGAGCTATTCCGATAAAATTTGATTTTTTTAGATGATATTTGAAATAGCCAGGAAATACTACGCCGGATAGCGCGAACTTCTCCACGCTACCCGGTATAAACGACAGATAACAGGAATGACTTGAACGGCAGATCCGGTTCAATAGTGAAGCAATCATCGAAACCGCGCGGATAGTGGTACTCGAAGTTGTCTTTATCCAGCGGCCAGGTAAATTTGCCACCCACCTGCCAGATAAACGGCTTGAAGCCATACTTCAGGCGATCTTTTTTCATCTCCCACAGCACGCGGATCTCTTGCGGATCGGCCTGGAAGTTTGACCAGATATCGTGGTGGAACGGGATCACTACTTTCGCATTCAGCGCTTCACCCATACGCAGCATATCGGCGCTGGTCATTTTGTCGGTGATACCGCGCGGGTTTTCGCCGTACGATCCTAACGCCACGTCGATCTGATGTTCGTTACCGTGCTTCGCATAATAGTTAGAGTAGTGGGAGTCGCCGCTGTGATACAGGGAGCCGCCAGGCGTTTTGAACAGGTAGTTCACCGCGCGATCGTCCATGCCATCTGGCAGTACGCCAGCCGCTTTTTGATCGGCAGGCAGGGTGATCAGTGCAGTACGGTCGAAAGCATCAAGCGCATGAATTTCAATGTCTTTCACTTTTACTACATCGCCCGGTTTGACCACGATGCAACGCTCTTTCGGTACGCCCCAGCCAATCCACAAATCCACACAGGTTTTCGGTCCGATAAACGGTACGTCATCTGCACAATTCTGCATCACGGCAGCAGCGACGTTAACGTCGATATGATCGTTGTGATCGTGAGTCGCCAGTACCGCGTCGATCTGGCGAATCGCAAACGGATCAAGAACAAACGGGGTGGTACGCAGGTTTGGCTGCAGTTTTTTCACGCCAGCCATGCGCTGCATCTGGTGACCCTGTTTCATTAACGGGTTACCGTGACTTTGTTTGCCAGTGCCGCACCAGAAATCAACGCAAACGTTGGTGCCACCTTCCGATTTCAACCAGATCCCGGTGCAGCCAAGCCACCACATCGCAAATGTGCCAGGAGCGACCTGTTCTTGTTCAATTTCTTCATTCAACCAGCTACCCCACTCCGGGAAAGTGCTCAGGATCCAGGATTCACGGGTGATACTTTTCACTTTACTCATCGCCATTTACCTTCATGATAGTTCAATTCGAATCAATATGTGATTGGTTTTGATTAATCCTGACACTATTTTTTCAGGAAGGCAATGACCATTTTTTGACTTTTTGCCAGGGAAGTTGTTGTTGATTTTGAGTATGGAAAGATTTAATGGAATGTGTAATTCAATTAACTAAATGAATTTAAATGGATAATTGTTTCGTTGTGTGAATCCCACTCTATCCATGTGGAATTATTTGCGGGTCGCGTCACATTTAATCATAAATAATCTTGTTGTGATTACTTTTGAAAATTAGAGTGAGTGCACAACATTCCGGGTGTGTGGAATACCCGGTTACCTCTTCTTCAGGAGATCGTTATGGAGATCCTCTACAACATCTTTACCGTGTTTTTTAACCAGGTCATGACCAATGCCCCGTTGTTGCTGGGTATTGTGACCTGTCTGGGCTACATCCTACTGCGCAAAAGTGTCAGCGTTATTATTAAAGGCACGATTAAAACCATAATTGGTTTCATGTTGTTGCAGGCAGGGTCCGGCATCCTCACCAGCACCTTCAAACCGGTGGTGGCGAAAATGTCCGAAGTCTACGGCATTAACGGCGCAATTTCCGATACCTACGCTTCAATGATGGCAACCATCGACCGCATGGGCGATGCCTATAGCTGGGTGGGTTACGCCGTATTGTTAGCGCTGGCGCTGAACATCTGTTACGTGCTGTTGCGTCGCATTACCGGCATTCGCACAATCATGTTGACCGGCCACATCATGTTCCAGCAGGCCGGGTTGATTGCCGTTACGCTGTTTATCTTCGGCTACTCCATGTGGACCACCATTATCTGTACCGCGATTCTGGTTTCGCTCTACTGGGGCATCACTTCCAACATGATGTACAAGCCGACTCAGGAAGTGACGGATGGCTGTGGTTTCTCCATCGGTCACCAGCAGCAGTTTGCATCATGGATTGCCTATAAAGTCGCGCCGTTCCTCGGCAAAAAAGAGGAGAGCGTTGAAGACCTCAAATTGCCGGGCTGGCTGAACATTTTCCACGACAACATCGTCTCCACGGCGATTGTGATGACCATCTTCTTTGGTGCCATTCTGCTCTCCTTCGGTATCGACACCGTGCAGGCGATGGCAGGCAAAGTGCACTGGACGGTGTACATCCTGCAAACTGGTTTCTCCTTTGCGGTGGCGATCTTCATCATCACGCAGGGTGTGCGCATGTTTGTGGCGGAACTCTCTGAAGCATTTAACGGCATTTCCCAGCGCCTGATCCCAGGTGCGGTTCTGGCGATTGACTGTGCAGCTATCTATAGCTTCGCGCCGAACGCCGTGGTCTGGGGCTTTATGTGGGGCACCATCGGTCAGCTGATTGCGGTTGGCATCCTGGTCGCCTGCGGCTCCTCGATCCTGATTATTCCTGGCTTTATCCCGATGTTCTTCTCTAACGCCACCATCGGCGTGTTCGCTAACCACTTCGGCGGCTGGCGTGCGGCGCTGAAGATTTGTCTGGTGATGGGGATGATCGAAATCTTTGGTTGCGTCTGGGCGGTGAAACTCACCGGTATGAGTGCCTGGATGGGCATGGCGGACTGGTCGATTCTGGCACCGCCGATGATGCAAGGCTTCTTCTCCATCGGTATCGCCTTTATGGCCGTCATCATTGTAATTGCACTGGCTTATATGTTCTTCGCTGGCCGCGCGCTGCGCGCAGAAGAAGATGCAGAAAAACAACTGGCAGAACAGTCTGCTTAATAAGGAGTTTTGATTATGACCGTACGTATTCTGGCTGTGTGTGGCAACGGACAAGGCAGTTCCATGATCATGAAGATGAAAGTGGACCAGTTTTTAACCCAATCAAACATTGACCATACGGTAAACAGCTGCGCGGTTGGCGAGTACAAAAGCGAGTTGAGTGGCGCGGATATCATCATCGCTTCTACGCACATTGCGGGCGAAATCACCGTGACCGGCAACAAATACGTGGTTGGCGTGCGCAACATGCTCTCTCCTGCCGACTTTGGCCCGAAACTGCTGGAAGTGATCAAAGAGCATTTCCCGCAGGATGTGAAGTAAGGACGCGCCATGAAATTACGTGATTCGCTGGCGGAAAATAAATCCATCCGCCTGCAGGCTGAAGCAGAGACATGGCAGGAAGCGGTGAAAATCGGCGTTGACCTGCTGGTGGCGGCAGATGTGGTAGAGCCGCGTTACTACCAGGCGATTCTGGATGGCGTTGAACAGTTCGGTCCTTATTTCGTTATCGCTCCGGGCCTGGCAATGCCGCACGGGCGTCCGGAAGAGGGCGTTAAGAAAACCGGTTTCTCTCTGGTAACGCTGAAAAAGCCGCTGGAGTTCAACCACGATGACAACGATCCGGTGGATATCCTCATCACCATGGCGGCGGTCGATGCCAATACTCACCAGGAAGTGGGCATCATGCAGATCGTCAACCTGTTTGAAGATGAAGAGAATTTTGACCGTTTACGCGCCTGCCGTACCGAGCAGGAAGTACTGGATCTCATTGACCGCACCAACGCGGCAGCTTAAGAAGGAATTGAACATGTCATTACCGATGTTGCAAGTCGCGCTGGACAACCAGACTATGGATAGCGCCTACGAAACCACTCGCCTGATTGCCGAAGAAGTCGACATTATCGAAGTGGGCACCATTCTGTGCGTGGGCGAAGGCGTGCGTGCGGTTCGTGACCTGAAAGCGCTCTACCCGCACAAAATCGTACTGGCAGACGCCAAAATTGCCGATGCAGGCAAAATCCTTTCGCGTATGTGCTTCGAAGCCAACGCTGACTGGGTGACGGTAATTTGCTGTGCGGATATCAACACCGCCAAAGGCGCGCTGGACGTGGCAAAAGAGTTTAACGGCGACGTGCAGATCGAACTGACCGGTTACTGGACCTGGGAACAGGCGCAACAGTGGCGCGATGCAGGCATTGGGCAGGTGGTTTATCACCGCAGCCGTGACGCGCAGGCCGCAGGCGTGGCGTGGGGCGAAGCGGACATCACCGCGATCAAACGTCTTTCCGATATGGGCTTCAAAGTCACCGTCACCGGAGGCCTGGCGCTGGAAGATCTGCCGCTGTTCAAGGGTATTCCGATTCACGTCTTTATCGCGGGCCGTAGTATCCGTGATGCCGCTTCTCCGGTGGAAGCCGCACGTCAGTTCAAACGTTCCATCGCTGAACTGTGGGGCTAAGGAGCGGATATGTTGTCCAAACAAATCCCGCTTGGCATCTATGAAAAAGCGCTCCCCGCCGGGGAGTGCTGGCTGGAACGCCTGCAACTGGCAAAAACGTTAGGCTTCGATTTTGTCGAAATGTCGGTAGATGAAACTGACGATCGCCTGTCGCGCCTCAACTGGAGCCGCGAGCAGCGTCTGGCGCTGGTCAATGCGATTGTTGAAACCGGCGTGCGCGTGCCGTCCATGTGCCTTTCTGCTCATCGTCGTTTCCCGCTGGGCAGTGAAGATGACGCGGTGCGGGCGCAGGGGCTGGAGATTATGCGTAAAGCTATCCAGTTCGCCCAGGATGTCGGTATTCGCGTGATCCAGCTGGCGGGCTATGACGTTTACTATCAGGAAGCCAATAACGAAACGCGTCGTCGTTTCCGTGACGGCCTGAAAGAGAGCGTTGAGATGGCAAGCCGCGCGCAGGTGACGCTGGCGATGGAGATCATGGATTATCCGTTGATGAGCTCCATCAGCAAGGCGCTGGGATACGCGCACTATCTCAACAATCCGTGGTTCCAGCTCTACCCGGATATCGGCAACCTGTCGGCGTGGGACAACGATGTGCAGATGGAGTTGCAGGCCGGAATCGGGCATATCGTCGCGGTACATGTGAAAGACACCAAACCTGGCGTCTTCAAAAACGTGCCGTTTGGCGAAGGTGTAGTGGATTTCGAACGTTGTTTCGAAACGCTCAAACAGAGTGGCTATTGCGGGCCGTACCTGATTGAGATGTGGAGCGAAACGGCGGAAGACCCGGCGGCAGAAGTGGCGAAAGCGCGTGATTGGGTGAAAGCGCGCATGGCGAAAGCGGGCATGGTGGAGGCGGCATAATGCAAAAGCTAAAACAGCAGGTATTTGAAGCCAACATGGAGCTGCCGCGCTACGGGCTGGTGACCTTTACCTGGGGCAACGTCAGCGCTATCGACCGCGAACGCGGGCTGGTGGTGATCAAGCCCAGCGGCGTTGCCTACGAAACCATGAAAGCGGCCGATATGGTGGTGGTTGATATGAGCGGCAAGGTGGTGGAAGGGGAGTATCGCCCATCTTCCGACACTGCGACGCATCTCGAACTCTACCGTCGTTACCCGTCGCTTGGTGGCATTGTCCATACCCACTCCACTCATGCCACCGCATGGGCGCAGGCGGGGCTGGCGATCCCGGCGTTAGGCACCACGCACGCCGACTACTTCTTTGGCGACATTCCGTGTACGCGCGGGTTAAGCGAAGAAGAGGTGCAGGGCGAGTATGAACTGAACACCGGCAAAGTGATTATCGAAACGCTGGGCAACGCCGAGCCGCTGCATACGCCGGGAATTGTGGTGTATCAGCACGGGCCGTTCGCCTGGGGGAAAGATGCTCACGATGCGGTGCATAACGCGGTGGTGATGGAAGAAGTGGCGAAAATGGCGTGGATTGCCCGCGGCATTAACCCACAACTCAATCACATCGACAGCTTCCTGATGAATAAACACTTCATGCGTAAACACGGTCCTAACGCTTATTACGGGCAGAAGTAGAACACGCGCTGCGGAAATTTCCTTCCTCGGGAGATAACTGGTCTAATTCCGCAGCCGTTTTTCAAAAAAAAGCCCCCTGCGAAGGGGGCAAAGCAAACTATGGCAATGTTTCGTTGGTTATACCTGGTGCTAGCGATAAATATCCGCGCTGGCGTGCATATTGCCGTTACTCCCCGGTTCCCGCATCAGAATTACGTGGTAGTACGTTGCGCCTTGCGCATCTGTTTCTTCATTTAATGCCTGACGTGCTTCGCTTTCAGTGGCGAAATTATGATTGATATAAATCACGCCTAAGCTTTGCACATCGTCCATATTTCTGGCCTGGTGGTTATTAATTTCAATGGCTGCCCATGTATTTGCACTTAGCAAAAGCACAGCCAGAAGGGCTAAAACACGACTGAACATAGATACCTCCTCGACGGCTGACTTTGTGTGCTCTCCTCTGTGATGATCTTCTGATTTAATTTTAATCAATGATAAAGAAGTTGATGGTGACCATTTCTGATGCAGTTGTTCAAAAAAACACCATGATGAAGTGTGATGAACTTCAAATCAGCGTGTTAGAGGTTAATTGCGAAAGGGGAGATTTATTTCGGCTCTGCCCTTGAGTTTAGCGAGGCATACAAGTACTATAACGCGTCATTTTTCAGCCGACCTTTAACACGTTCCTTGCCTCCCCGGGATTCGGCTGACCCAGACAGGAGGCTGAATAATCCGTAAGGAGCAATTCGATGCGTCATTACGAAATCGTTTTTATGGTCCATCCTGACCAGAGCGAACAGGTTCCGGGCATGATCGAGCGCTACACTGCTGCCATCACTGGTGCAGAAGGCAAGATCCACCGTCTGGAAGACTGGGGCCGCCGTCAGCTGGCTTACCCGATCAACAAACTGCACAAAGCACACTACGTTCTGATGAATGTTGAAGCTCCGCAGGAAGTGATCGATGAGCTGGAAACTACCTTCCGCTTCAACGATGCCGTTATCCGCAGCATGGTTATGCGTACCAAGCACGCTGTTACCGAAGCATCTCCGATGGTTAAAGCGAAAGACGAGCGCCGTGAGCGTCGCGATGATTTCGCAAACGAAACCGCTGATGATGCTGAAGCTGGGGATTCTGAAGAGTAATTTCTGATGACCAACCGTCTGGTGTTGTCCGGCACCGTGTGCAGGGCTCCCCTTCGAAAGGTCAGTCCATCAGGAATTCCTCACTGCCAGTTCGTGCTTGAGCATCGTTCTGTGCAGGAGGAAGCCGGCTTTCACCGGCAGGCGTGGTGTCAAATGCCCGTTATTGTTAGCGGACACGAAAACCAGGCCATTACTCACAGTATAACGGTCGGCAGTCGCATAACCGTTCAGGGGTTCATTTCATGCCACAAGGCAAAGAACGGACTGAGCAAAATGGTTTTGCATGCCGAGCAGATTGAATTGATAGATTCTGGAGACTAGCCATATGGCACGTTATTTCCGTCGTCGCAAGTTCTGCCGTTTCACCGCGGAAGGCGTTCAAGAGATCGACTATAAAGATATCGCTACGCTGAAAAACTACATCACCGAAAGCGGTAAGATTGTCCCAAGCCGTATCACCGGTACCCGTGCAAAATACCAGCGTCAGCTGGCTCGCGCTATCAAACGCGCTCGCTACCTGTCCCTGCTGCCGTACACTGATCGCCATCAGTAATCGGTCACGGTCCATTAATACGACTTTGAGAGGATAAGGTAATGCAAGTTATTCTGCTTGATAAAGTAGCAAACCTGGGTAGCCTGGGTGATCAGGTAAACGTTAAAGCGGGCTATGCTCGTAACTTCCTGGTACCGCAGGGTAAAGCTGTTCCAGCTACCAAGAAAAACATTGAATTCTTCGAAGCTCGTCGCGCTGAACTGGAAGCTAAACTGGCTGAAGTTCTGGCAGCTGCTAATGCTCGCGCTGAGAAAATCAATGCACTGGAAACTGTTACCATCGCGTCTAAAGCTGGCGACGAAGGTAAACTGTTCGGTTCCATCGGTACTCGCGACATCGCTGACGCTGTAACTGCAGCTGGCGTTGAAGTGGCTAAGAGCGAAGTTCGTCTGCCGAACGGCGTTCTGCGTACCACTGGCGAACACGAAGTGAGCTTCCAGGTTCACAGCGAAGTATTCGCGAAAGTGATCGTAAACGTAGTAGCTGAATAATTCGTTATTCAACGAGACGTAAAAACGCCGACCATTGGTCGGCGTTTTGCTTTCTATTTTTCGTCAGGTATTAGTTTCGCAAGTAGATCCATTCACCATTCTCTTGTGTCCATAAGTCAGGATGGTTTGCTGGCGTTAGATACATACGAGCGCAACTGATGTCTCGCTCCTGCGGCACTCGCTCGAAACCCAAACCCGAGTAGATTGCGGCTGAACTTGATAAGGAACGCAGACCAATTTTCAAATCATGGGGTAAATCAGAATACGCGTTTAGCAATGCAGCAATGATGAATCCGAGGGCATTAGAAACGCCTGTAACAGTGCGAAGTTGGTCGATATAAAGATCGATTGTTGGTAGTTCAGATGACCAGCAATTAGGCATTTGGGCAGGAAGGGTTACAACGTATCCTATCGTTTGGCCGGTATAGTCTGGAGTACCATAACCAGGTCCCAAAACCACTTCGTGTATTGTGTATTTACTGTTGGGTTCGAAGGATTCGACATCTTGCAATAAATATTTCAGTTCTGCGGTTAACCTCGCACCCGCGTAAGCTTTATTGTATTTCTGGGCGTGAATATTATCTAATGTAGCTTCATGGTTCCATCCAAAAGAATTATCACCATTCATTGTGATTCCATCGTAAGCATTACACCTCGTCGCTAACTTATTGAATGCTTGCCAGTCTGAGAGATCTAGTTTGTGGATCTCAACAGTACGTCTGCCATCGCAATTATGATCTCTTCCACGATTTGAAAGTAATGTAGCGCGTGCGTATTGATGAAATTTTAATTTTACTGGTTTGTCGGTGGACGAAAAACGAGATAAATATGCAGGAAATGAATAAATAGTCGTTGGTAATGTCATTGTAATGTTACCTGTTTAATGTTTTTATAAATATCGCAGCTGAATGTTCACAGAAAAAAATCGATATTAATAAAAATAAGTTTGTTTTCTGAAGTGGTGAAAATAGCGGATGGTGAAAGATATTAATATCAAAAATCGCTCATTATGGATATAACGATGCACCCGGGGAGAAAATGACTTCCACGCCTTACACCGTACATTCTTGTTGTGCGGTATGTAATTATTCTACGCTGTCGGTATCGGTGTATTCGTTAATCAGCAGGTTAGCCAGCCACAAAAAGCCATTGAGAAAATTATTGATTTTACATGGGATTATTATATTGCTAATCCTTGGTTTTTAAAAATTGTGCATAGTGAAAATCAAAGTAAAGGTGTGCATTATGCAAAATCACAGCGTCTCTTAGAAATTAACCATGCGCACTTGCAGTTAATGGAATCCTTATTGGATGAAGGGAAGAAACACAATATTTTTAAGCCAGATATCGACCCATTGCAGGTGAATATTAATATTGCTGCGCTTGGCGGATATTATTTGATCAACCAGCATACGCTTGGCCTGGTTTATCACATCAGTATGGTTTCACCCCAGGCACTGGAAGCCAGACGTAAGGTCATCAAAGAGACAATCCTTAGCTGGCTTTTGGTTGACCCTTCATCTACCGCGCACGAATAAAACTGCCATCCGGCTGGCGGGTGAACAGGACCTGTTGATTATTCCCCGTATCAATGGTTAAGCCCGTCACCACGCCGCTGGCGTTCTGGCGGATTTTCACCATCTGCCCGTTTTGCAAATTACTCAGCGGCTTACCCGCGCCTTCTACCTGCGCCATTGCATAGACATCGGTAGCGGGCAGTCCGTGGTCGCGGAACAGCTGCGCCATCGTTTTACCGGGTTCGACACGGTAAGAGCGCCATTGATTATCAATTCCGCTATCTGGCTGGAATGGTTGCGTTTGGGTAGTTTGCGGCTGCTCTTCTGGCTGGCCTTCCTGTATAGGTTCTGGAGCGACCGGAGCCACCTGATCAGGATCATTTTGTGGGGTAACTAATTGCGCCCGCAGCTGTTCTTCTGTCGGCGGTTGTGATTGCGACTGAATATCTAACTGCGCTTCACGCGTCACCACCGGCGCGTTGGGCGTATCATCAGATGGAAGCAGAAATCCGACCACCAATACAATGGCGGCAATAATGATCCCCCGACGATGCATCGGCGGCAGCGGGTCCATGAAGCGAAAATTGTCCGGCGCGTGCCAGACTTTCTCCAGGGTTGGTTTTAGTTCAAAGCGCCCGGGCATGGTTTCCTCCTGCTCCGCGTCTTGTTCCTCAATCATAGCCTATGAATAAGCTAACGCTATGATGTCCGTGGTAAACCCGCCTTTATTATATTCATACGGGATATTGCTATTGTTTCTTTTTCCCTGGGATTTGTCATCATTCCCGCGACAAAGTTTTACCCAAAGAAGTGTGGCTGATATGCTGCCCGCTACTTTATACCCTAAGAAAGGAAATACGATGACCACCCCAACTTTTGACACCATCGAAGCGCAAGCAAGCTACGGCATTGGTTTGCAGGTAGGGCAACAACTGAGTGAATCTGGCCTGGAAGGGCTGCTGCCAGAAGCACTGGTTGCAGGTATTGCCGATGCGCTGGAAGGCAAACATCCGGCTGTTCCGGTTGATGTGGTGCATCGCGCGCTGCGTGAAATCCACGAGCGCGCCGATGCCGTTCGTCGTCAGCGTTTCCAGGCGATGGCTGCTGAAGGTGTGAAATACCTGGAAGAAAACGCCAAAAAAGAAGGTGTGAATAGCACCGAATCTGGCCTGCAATTCCGCGTGATCAACCAGGGTGAAGGCGCAATTCCGGCACGTACCGACCGCGTTCGTGTTCATTACACCGGTAAACTGATCGACGGCACCGTGTTTGACAGCTCCGTTGCTCGTGGTGAACCCGCTGAATTCCCGGTTAATGGCGTGATCCCTGGCTGGATTGAAGCACTGACTCTGATGCCGGTAGGTTCTAAATGGGAACTGACTATCCCGCAGGAACTGGCATATGGCGAGCGCGGCGCAGGCGCATCCATCCCTCCGTTCAGCACCCTGGTGTTTGAAGTCGAACTGCTGGAAATCCTCTAAGCAGCGCATTCTGTTCCCCTCGAACGAGAGGGGAGCAGGCATTCAGCAATAAACCCTTCAGTTTGCCAAACGGCGCTATTTTGTGTTGCAAAGACCCCGTAAGCGTGTATTTTTGTGAGCTGTTTCGCGTTATCACCGTGATATGACACTCACTTTAAACATAAAATTAACATTAGATCTAAATCTTAGTATTCATCCCGCGTATTGTTACCTAATATCGATGAGTCCCGATACAGATTCGTCGTATCATAGACTGACTAAAGGCCGTAGAGCCTGAACAACACAGACAGGTACAGGAAGAAAAAAACATGGTAGATCAGGTAAAAGTCGTTGCCGATGATCAGGCTCCGGCTGAACAGTCGCTACGGCGCAATCTCACAAACCGACATATTCAGCTTATTGCCATTGGCGGTGCCATTGGTACGGGGTTGTTTATGGGGTCTGGCAAAACGATTAGCCTTGCCGGGCCGTCGATCATTTTCGTTTATATGATCATTGGTTTTATGCTCTTTTTCGTGATGCGGGCAATGGGGGAATTGCTGCTTTCGAATCTGGAATACAAATCTTTTAGTGACTTCGCTTCCGATTTACTCGGGCCGTGGGCAGGATATTTCACCGGCTGGACTTACTGGTTCTGCTGGGTTGTAACCGGTATGGCAGACGTGGTGGCGATCACGGCTTATGCTCAGTTCTGGTTCCCCGATCTCTCCGACTGGGTCGCCTCGCTGGCGGTGATAGTGCTGCTGCTGACGCTCAATCTCGCCACCGTGAAAATGTTCGGTGAGATGGAGTTCTGGTTTGCGATGATCAAAATCGTCGCCATTGTGTCGCTGATTGTCGTCGGCCTGGTCATGGTGGCGATGCACTTTCAGTCACCGACTGGTGTGGAAGCGTCATTCGCGCATTTGTGGAATGACGGCGGCTGGTTCCCGAAAGGTTTAAGTGGCTTCTTTGCCGGATTCCAGATAGCGGTTTTCGCTTTCGTGGGGATTGAGCTGGTAGGTACAACAGCTGCGGAAACCAAAGATTCAGAGAAATCACTGCCACGCGCGATTAACTCCATTCCGATCCGTATCATTATGTTCTACGTCTTCGCGCTGATTGTGATTATGTCCGTGACGCCGTGGAGTTCGGTAGTCCCGGAGAAAAGCCCGTTTGTTGAACTGTTCGTGTTGGTAGGGCTGCCTGCTGCCGCAAGCGTGATCAACTTTGTGGTGCTGACCTCTGCGGCGTCTTCCGCTAACAGCGGCGTCTTCTCTACCAGCCGTATGCTGTTTGGTCTGGCGCAGGAAGGTGTGGCACCGAAAGCGTTCGCTAAACTTTCTAAGCGCGCAGTACCCGCGAAAGGGCTGACGTTCTCGTGTATCTGTCTGCTCGGCGGCGTGGTGATGTTGTATGTGAATCCTAGTGTGATTGGCGCGTTCACGATGATTACAACCGTTTCCGCGATTCTGTTTATGTTCGTCTGGACGATTATCCTTTGCTCGTACCTTGTGTATCGCAAACAGCGTCCTCATCTACATGAGAAGTCGATCTACAAGATGCCGCTCGGCAAGCTGATGTGCTGGGTATGTATGGCGTTCTTTGTGTTCGTGGTCGTGTTGCTGACACTGGAAGATGACACTCGCCAGGCGCTGCTGGTTACCCCGCTGTGGTTTATCGCGTTGGGGTTGGGCTGGCTGTTTATTGGTAAGAAGCGGGCTGCTGAACTGCGGAAATAACCGCATTATCATGCTGGATGGCGCAATGCCATCCAGCTTTTAGATCACTCACCCGCCAGCGCGCGTGGGAACAGTACATTGTTTTCCAGACTGATGTGATCCATCAGGTCATCAATCAGTTCATTAATGCCGTTATACATCGCTTTCCAGGTGGTGCAGGCTTCTGGCGGCGGTGTGACGTTATTGGTGGTGTGTTTAATCACTTCCAGCAGTTCGCCCGCTTCATCGTGCTCGCTTTCCATTACGCTGATTGGCCCCATTGCCTGGCTGCCCATGCCTTGTTTGATCATCGGGAAGAGGATCTGCTCTTCTTTCATCATGTGGCTGGAAAGCTCTTCATGCAGCATGGTCAGGTATTTTGTCAGCCCTTTTGGCACGCTCGGTTTGTCGGCGTGAACGCGCTCGACTTTAGTCGCTTGCAGAATCAGCTCCGGCAGTTGCTCGCGGTGACGATCGTGGTAGCGCACGATGATATGGTCGATGATTTCTGCCAGCGGGGCGCTACGCCAGTCTTTCTCAATCGGTTGTTCAGCGAGCTTTGCCAGTTCAGCTTCAATGACCTCAACATCCAGTTCTTTACGTGCCGCCGCGCGCGCCAGCGTCTGCTTACCGCCACAGCAGTAATCCATATCATATTTACGAAACAGAGCTGAAGCGCGAGGAATAGAGAGCGCCAGTTCACCTAAAGGTTGGTCGCGATAAGCCATAGCTGATACCTCATTCTTAATAAGATAAGATGTATTTTAAATGCATCTTTAAGGCAAAAGCTATAACCCTTACGTAGCAGAGGCTTATTTAACTCACTGCCAGCGTGTCAACTTTCTGAGACAGATTCAGTTAAAGGTTTTTCTGGTTTTGCTCTGACCGCGATGACCACGCCAATCACTAACAGCGCGATACCGCTCAGCGTCATTAGCGGCGGCATTTGCTGGCGGAGTAAAAAGGTGTACAGCAAACCTGCCAGCGTTTCGAAAACAATCAGCGGCCCGAGAATCACTGTCGGTAATAGCTGGCTGGCGACGTTCCAGCAGAGTGCGCCAACCCATGAGCAAAGCACGGCTATCGCAACCATCAGACTAATAAACACCAGCGGACGGGGGCCAAAGGGTAGGGAGAAGTCCGGCGTTTGCGTATTCAGCCAGTAACAAGCGACGAGATAGCCGATAAGTGAAACCGGCAGTGTGACCAGCGCCTGCGCTGTTGCCCACATCATCGGATGTTTGTCGGGATTTTCCCGCAGCCAGCGGGCGTTGCGCAGGGCATACCACGCCCAGCAGACCACGGAAACTAACGCCAGCACGATGCCAGAGGTATAACGTGCCCAGTCAAAATCGGGGAGTCCGTGGTTTAACTCAGCAATATTCACACACGCCAGGCCGATGCCAATACAAATCAGTGCTGGGGCGAGTTTTCCCCACGCGAGTTTGCCGTCGCGCTGGCTATAAAGCAGATTGGCAAAGACAGGAATGACCACCGGCAGGGTGCCGATAATCATCGTGGAAACAGGCGCGCCAGTACGTTGAATGGCACTGGCAAGGCAGAAGTAATAGATGAGGTTGCCCATCATAGTGAGCATCAAGGCGGTAAGCCAGTCGCGACGCGCCAACTGACGCAGACGCACGCGTCCCAGCCAGGCAATGGGCAGCGCAATTAACCCTAACGCCAGATAACGCCCCATCGACTGCAACATCGCCGGGTATTCCGGCACGATCAACGGCCCGACAAAAATAAGCCCCCACATCAACCCTGCTAACAGGGCGTACAGCACGCCGCTAATCATTACTGGCATCCATTGATCTGTCAGAAGAAAGTTCAGGAAGCAGACATGATTGCTCCCGGCATCCCGTCATTATCAGAGAGGATGCGGGAGGATGCCACTTTAATTAACTAGTTATTAACATTAAAAAGATGGCTTACGCTTTCGGCTAACGTTGTCGTTGGGTGGCCAATCAATTTGCTAAGTGTTTTGCTGTCATCAAACAGACCGCCTTTCGATGCGCCAACGTCAGAATCCGCCAGCATATCCGCCAGTCCGTCGGGCAGTCCGACGCTTTTCAGTGCCGCGGCGAAATCGGCTTCGCTCAGATTTTGATAGGTAACCTGTTTGCCGCTCTGTTTGGTCAGCTCTGCCGCTAACTGTGTCAACGTCCAGGCACTATCGCCCGCCAGTTCGTAAACCTTGCCTTCGTGACCGGCTTCGCTAATCACGCGTGCCGCAGCTGCCGCATAATCTGCCCGCGTTGCTGAGGCGATTTTGCCATCGCCCGCCGCACCGATAAATACGCCGTGTTCCAGTGCTGCCGGGGCGCTGGCGAGGTAGTTTTCGCTGTACCAGCCGTTGCGCAGCAGGGTGTAAACGATGCCAGAATCAGCCAGCATTTTCTCCGTCTCGATGTGCTCATCGGCGAGGCCGAGCGGGGAGGTATCTGCATGTAGCAGGCTGGTATAAGCGATAAATTTCACGCCAGCCGCCTTTGCGGCATTAATAACATTACGATGCTGCGGGGCACGTTGACCCACTTCGCTGGAAGAGATCAGCAGTAGTTTTTCCACTCCCTGAAGTGCAGATGTCAGTGCGGCTTCATCGCCGTAGTCAGCCTGACGCACGGTAATGCCTTGTGCTGCCAGGGCTTGGGCTTTTGCCGGATTACGAACGATAGCCACTATTTGGCTGGCAGGAACCGTTTTCATCAAGGATTCAATAACATAGTGACCAAGTTGGCCAGTGGCACCAGTAATAGCGATCATGGGAAGTCTCCATCGTTTTGTCTTGTGTTTAAATACGCTAACACCTAAACTTACTTTTAGTAAGTACGTACAAAAAGGTAAGTATGAAATGAGTCAGGTTAGCCTGTCGCAACAACTGAAAGAGGGTAATCTCTTTGCGGAACAGTGCCCGTCGCGCGAGGTGTTGAAACACGTCACCAGCCGTTGGGGGGTGTTGATTCTGGTGGCGCTACGCGAAGGTACTCATCGCTTTAGCGACCTGCGGCGCAAAATCGGTGGGGTGAGTGAAAAGATGCTTGCGCAGTCGTTACAGGCGTTAGAACAGGATGGTTTTCTTAACCGTATCGCGTATCCGGTGGTGCCGCCGCATGTGGAATATAGCCTCACGCCGCTGGGCGAGCAGGTGAGCGAAAAGGTTGCTGCACTGGCGGACTGGATTGAGTTGAATTTGCCCGAGGTGTTGGCGGTGCGGGATGAACGTGCGGCATAACTGCCGGATGCGCTGAGCTTATCTGGTCTACGGTGCATGGCTTGTAGGGCGGATAAGATGCGCCAGCATCGCATCCGCCAATAAATGCCGGATGCGGTTGATGATTTATAGGCCGAAAAAGAAGTGTTTTACTTACTCAAATCCACCTGATAAATCGCAAACCCGATATCATCGGTCGCGACTTTATTCATCGGATACTGCCCTTTCTCTTTAATAAACGCTGCGGCTTTATCTGACGGAGAGGTTTCGAAACGGATATCCAGTTTCTTATCGCCAGCTATCGGTGCTAAACGCCAGTTGTTATCTGCCGCCGGGTGAATTTCCCCCGCACGTTTCGACTCATCAGCAATCCACGCTGCCAGCACCGAGCGGTTCTCATCCGGTGAAGCAAAAGCGATATGGCTGTCGCCCGTACCGGCAAATTTGCCGCCGTAAGCGCGATAGTTATTGGTGGCAACCAGGAACATGGCGTTCGGATCAATCGGCTTGCCATTAAAGGTCAGGTTCTTAATCCTTTCCGCATTGGCATTAATCATCTGGCACTCGCCGTCATAACGGGCGGGCTGGGTAACATCAATCTGATAATTCACACCATCAATAACATCAAAGTTATAAGTGCGGAAACCATCCCAGTTGATGAGTGACTGTGGTTTCGTGCTGTTGGGATCAATCTGGTTAAACTGTCCCGCGGAGCACTCCAGCCACTCTTTCACCTCTTTACCGCTGGCTTTCACCACAATCAGCGTATTGGGATAGAGATAAAGATCGGCGGCATTACGGAAGGTCAACTGGCCTTTTTCCACCTCCACATAGCTTGCCGGGTCATTTTTGCGACCACCGACTTTAAACGGTGCGGCAGCTGAAAGCACCGGCAGTTTTGCCAGATCCGGATCGCCCTGAATGTAATGCTCGACATACGCTTTTTGCGCGTTGTTCACCACCTGCACGGTCGGATCGTCCTGCACCAGCGCCAGATAGCTATACATATTGTCGGCAGATTTACCGATTGGCTTGCTGACGAACTGGCGTGTGGCATCGTGATCGGCTTTGAGTGTTTCTACCAGCTTGCTGTCTTCCGCCGCGAGGGATTTTTTATTAGCGATGTCGTAAATCGGTCGTGCTTCCGCTTTCGCCTGCGTCACCTGCCATTTACCGCTGTCATTACTGAGTTGTAAGTCGACCACACCAAGATGATCGCCCCACATGCCTGGCATTACCGCCGGAACACCATTCAGCGTGCCTTTGGCGATATCAGCCCCTTCGATATCAGCAAAATCTTTACCTGGGAAAACGGCGTGAGCATGGCCAAACATAATGGCGTTAACGCCCGGAATTTCACTGAGGTAATAAACTGAGTTTTCCGCCATCACTTTATACGGATCGGCAGATAGCCCGGAATGTGCCAGAACGACAACAACATCGGCACCTTTCTCGCGCATTTCAGGCACGTATTTGCGCACGGTTTCGGTAATATCATTCACCGTCACTTTCCCGGATAAATTAGCTTTATCCCAGCCCATGATTTGTGGTGGCACGACGCCAATATAGCCAATCTTCAGCGTCTGTTTTTTTCCGTCTTTATCGACCACTTCGGTGTCTTTAATTAAATACGGTGTAAACATTGGCTGTTTGGTTCTGGCGTCAATGACGTTGGCATTTACATAAGGGAATTTCGCTCCTGCCAGCGCATTTTTCAGGTAATCCAGACCGTAGTTAAACTCGTGGTTGCCAAGCGTTCCGACGGTATAGTCCAGCGTATTTAATGCCTTATAGACCGGGTGAATATCACCTGCTTTTAATCCTTTCGCCGACATGTAATCGGCCAGCGGACTCCCCTGAATCAAATCGCCGTTATCAACCAGTACGCTGTTTTTCACTTCATTGCGGGCATCGTTAATCAGGCTTGCCGTACGTACCAGTCCGAATTTTTCCGTGGCGGTGTCTTTGTAATAATCGAAATCCATCATGTTGCTATGCAGATCAGTGGTTTCCATGATACGCAGATCGACCGTCGCTGCATTCACACTGGCGGCAATCAGCGTGGCCAGGAGCGTTGCGCTAAACTTAATCATCAGGGACATCCTTTTATCATCGGGAATACGAAAGAAAAGGGAGAATAAACGTCTTACTTATAGAACAGTGAAGAATGCCACAATTTTACGCTTTGAAAATGATGACACTATCACAGTTGGCGCATTCATTAACGATAGGGTATAAGTAAAACAATAAGTTAACACCGCTCACAGAGACGAGGTGGAGAAATGTTAGATCAAGTATGCCAGCTTGCACGGAATGCAGGCGATGCCATTATGCAGGTCTACGACGGGACGAAACCGATGGACGTCGTCAGCAAAGCGGACAATTCTCCGGTAACGGCAGCGGATATTGCCGCTCACACCGTTATCATGGACGGTTTACGTACGCTGACACCGGATGTTCCGGTCCTTTCTGAAGAAGATCCTCCCGGTTGGGAAGTCCGTCAGCACTGGCAGCGTTACTGGCTGGTAGACCCGCTGGATGGTACTAAAGAGTTTATTAAACGTAATGGCGAATTCACCGTTAACATTGCGCTCATTGACCATGGCAAACCGATTTTAGGCGTGGTGTATGCGCCGGTAATGAACGTAATGTACAGCGCGGCAGAAGGCAAAGCGTGGAAAGAAGAGTGCGGTGTGCGCAAGCAGATTCAGGTCCGCGATGCGCGCCCGCCGCTGGTGGTGATCAGCCGTTCCCATGCGGATGCGGAGCTGAAAGAGTATCTGCAACAGCTTGGCGAACATCAGACCACGTCCATCGGCTCTTCGCTGAAATTCTGCCTGGTGGCGGAAGGACAGGCGCAGCTGTACCCGCGCTTCGGACCAACGAATATTTGGGACACCGCCGCTGGACATGCTGTAGCTGCAGCTGCCGGAGCGCACGTTCACGACTGGCAGGGTAAACCGCTGGATTACACTCCGCGTGAGTCGTTCCTGAATCCGGGGTTCAGAGTGTCTATTTACTAAATTCAGATGGCAGAAACAGTGTATTTCCTGATTCTGCCATCCTGATTTCTCCCAACCTAAAAAGTTATAAATAAAAAGAGATTGTATTTAAAGTGCAAAAATTCAATTGCTAATAAGTTACATTTTAATAATGAGCGTTTTTTGATAGTTTACTTCTATAGTGAGATATTTAATGGCGACATAAAGTAACCAAATAAAATAAGGTTGTCATATGTTACCCAGGATCAGACACAATAATTTTATTGGTGCGGTGGAGTTATTTGTAAAGTCTTCGTATACAAAAACACATTCAAACAATTTTTTTAACAACATCCATCATGCATTTAAGAAAAAAGATTGGATTTCGAATTATGATAGCCTGTTAACTTTGAGGGAGTTCTTTCGTTGCGCAACTTAGATTGATAAAAGTGGTTATCAGGTGCTTTCATCAAAAAATGAAACTGTTCACGCCATGGATAAGTTTCTTATCAGTTTCAGCCTTAAAGATAACGGTGCCGAATATACAATGACATTGCGAGGTAGTGGATTTGAATACGAAGAAATACCCATAACAATAAATGAATATAACTCATTCATGGATTTCAAAAACCGTGAATTTCCGTTAGAACAAAACAGACGATTGTATGCCTGGGATATTCTACAGAAAAAACAGTCTGACATACCGAAAAGGATTAAAGGTTATATTCACCAGGCGATTGGTGACGTGTCTTTAGGTTATGCCTTATTGGAGGATATAGTAAGCAAATTAAAACGGGGTAAATTTGAACTCCAAATACCAGGAGGTGGAATTAAAGAATGCGATGGATGGTATATTTACGAAAAAATAATTGATGATAATTTTGCCATAGTCATAGAATCTTTGGGCTTTGCGCTTAAAATCTATGGAGGGGATGAACGTTTTCGTAATGGTTCCTCTGTTGTTTTGGAGGATGAAGATTACTCTCTTATTTATAATTTTCTGGTTAATGCAGGTTGCCAACAAGTCGAATTAGCCGAACAAGTGGATGCGATAGTAAGTGCGAATCTGGCCGCAGATAGCGATATTACCAAAGAAAAGATTTGCGAGAAATATAAATCGACCATTGAGGCGTTTAAAAAAGAGCAACTAGCGTTACCAGTATTAGTTCGGCGTAAGAACTCAGAGACTTAATTCCCCTATCCCATAGATAACGATAGGGGAAAATTATTTTTGCAGAATTTATGTTATTGCCATTATTTGAGCAACTTTTGCAGCAGGTCCATCACTTGCTGCACCTCTTCCGGTGTGAGCGCCCCGTCTTTGGCCCATTGCACGCGACCATCCTTATCCAGCACCACTACAGCGGAACTTTCTTCATCCAGCTGCCAGGCACCGAGCGCGACGCCATTGCTATCGACAATAAACTGCGACCAGGGATAAAGCTTTTTATTACTCTCCAGACTGCTGCGCACAAACATCCCTGAACCCGGAATCGCGTCGTCGGTGTTAACAATGGTGGTGGTCTGGTAACGATCGTGCGGTAACTTCGCTGATTTAATCGCTTCAATCAGCGTCGCGTTTTTCTCTTTTGCAGAGGTGCGACCAGCAATATGTTGCAGTACTCGCACTTTTCCCACTAACTGCGCGCTGTTCCAGGTTTTGTAGCTAAACTGATCTTTATCAAGCACCAACTCGCCCCGATCGGTAATGCCAATCGGCGGCACTCGCTGACCGGTTTCGAACTGATGTGCGGAAGCCATCATCGGCAACAGCAGGCAGGTGAGTGCCAGAATCTTGCGTAGGGTCATGGTGTTTCCTTCTTATGATATGCAGGTGATCCGACCACTTGGGTCTGAGTTTTAATCATATGTGCTATTTATCGAATTTCCCGCAAGTGTGATGCCAGTTTGCGGTCAAGCGCACAAATCATATGAAAAATGAATGCTTATACTGAAGACCGCGCTTCGGTAAAAAGATAATTCTGAATAATTGTAACCTTTAGGTAAAAAAAGTTATACGCGGTGGAAACATTGCCCGGATAGTCTATAGTCACTAAGCATTAAAATTTGCGCCTCATAATAGTTGGGCCGATTGTGGCACCGCACAGGCGTAATACTCAGCAGAAGATAACAATGAAAATTTTCCAACGGTACAACCCACTTCAGGTGGCGAAGTACGTAAAGATCCTGTTCCGTGGACGGTTATACATCAAGGACGTTGGCGCTTTTGAATTCGATAAGGGTAAGATTCTTATCCCAAAAGTGAAGGATAAGCTGCATTTGTCAGTGATGTCCGAAGTTAACCGTCAGGTTATGCGTCTGCAAACAGAGATGGCTTAACCAAAGTGCTATGCAGTAAAAAGTGCTATGCAGTAATAAGACGGCTCCTGATTCAGGAGCCGTTGATGTTTCTGGGGGTTACGCGACGCTTTCTTCTTTATCTTTAGCGTCAGGCAGTTTTGGCGAAAGGGCGGTGGCCTTGCTGTCGATCCGGGTCACCAGCAGCTGGTCGATGCGGTAGTTATCGATATCCACCACTTCAAATTTGTAGCCGGCGAATTTCACCGAATCGGTGCGTTTCGGGATCTTACGCAGCATAAACATCATAAAGCCGCCGATGGTTTCGTAGTTGCCCGACTGCGGGAACTCGTCAATATCCAGCACGCGCATGACGTCGTCAATTGGGGTGCCGCCGTCAATCAGCCATGAGTTCTCATCACGGGCGACAATCTGCTCTTCCAGCCCCTGACCGACCAGATCGCCCATCAGCGTGGTCATCACGTCATTGAGGGTGATGATCCCCACCACCAGCGCGTACTCGTTCATGATCACCGCGAAGTCTTCACCTGCGGTTTTAAAACTTTCCAACGCCTCTGAAAGGGTTAACGTATCCGGCACAATCAGCGTGTTGCGAATTTGTACGCCGCTGTTCAGTGCCAGGCTTTGGTTAGCCAGCACGCGGTTCAGCAGGTCTTTAGAATCGACATAACCGATGATGTGGTCAATATCTTCATTACAGACGAGGAACTTAGAGTGCGGATGTTCCGCCACCTTATTCTTCAGGCTTTGCTCATCTTCGTGGAGATCAAACCAAATCACGTTTTCACGCGGTGTCATTGAAGACGGAACGGTACGGGATTCCAGCTCAAAGACGTTTTCAATCAGCTCGTGTTCCTGTTTACGTAACACGCCCGCCAGCGCACCGGCTTCCACTACCGCGTAGATGTCATCAGAAGTGATGTCATCTTTACGTACCATTGGCAGTTTGAAAATACGGAAGATTATGTTCGCCAGGCCGTTGAAGAACCACACCAACGGGGTGCAAACGTACAGGCAGAAGCGCATCGGGTTGATGATACGCAAAGCCACAGCTTCTGGCGCAATCATACCGATGCGTTTCGGGGTTAAATCCGCAAACAGGATAAACATGCCAGTCACTAACGAGAAAGAGAGAATAAAGCTCAGTTGCTCAGAGAGCTCTGCCGACATATAGCGGGAGAACAGGCTGTGAAAAGCTGGAGAAAATGCCGCATCACCGACGATACCGCCGAGAATCGCCACTGCGTTCAGACCGATTTGGACCACGGTAAAGAACATGCCGGGATTTTCCTGCATATTCAGAACGCGTTGGGCATTTATATTGCCTTCATCAGCCAGCAGTTTAAGTTTGATTTTGCGTGAGGCGGCAAGCGAGATCTCGGACATCGAGAAGAACGCACTTACAGCGATCAAGCAGAGTATGACTAAAATACTGTTTAACATATCTTATCCGACCTTTCAGGCCAGATCCTCGGAAGGGGAAGTTGATTAATTTGTGTGAAATACACATTGAAAGCCGATTCGAAGAAAGTGAACCGGCATTTTCAGTGGCTAGTATAGCGTAAGGTACTGTAAAGCCGCCAGAGGGTTAAAATTCAGACAGCTGAAAAATGCAAAACTGCCTGATACGCTATGCCGATCAGGCCTACGCAGTCCTTGCAATATATTGAATTTGGACGATTTTGTAGGCCTGGTAAGTCGTTTACGCCGCATCAGGCATAGACAAAGAGCACTTTATCAACAAACTACATTTGTACCCGTAACGCTATGCTTCCGGCGGCAGACAGACGCCAATTCCGCCAATTCCACAGTAACCATACGGGTTTTTATGCAGATATTGCTGGTGGTCATCTTCGGCATAATAAAACGGTGTGGCGTTAGCGATTTCCGTGGTGATGTGACGATCGTCATCGGCGGCAAGCATCGCCGCCTGAAAACGTTCCAGACTGGCGCGAGCTGCGGCATCCTGTTCTGGGGTCAGCGGATAAATCGCTGAACGATACTGCGTGCCGTGGTCATTGCCCTGACGCATTCCCTGGGCGGGATCGTGATTCTCCCAAAATACCTGTAGCAACTGCTCATAGCTGATGACGGAAGGATCGTAAACAATGCGTACCGCTTCGGCATGACCCGTATCACCGGAGCACACTTCCCGATAAGTCGGATTTGGCGTATAGCCGCCGGTATAGCCTGCGGCGGTGCTGTAAACGCCGGGTAACTGCCAGAACAGACGCTCCACACCCCAGAAACAACCCATCGCAAAAATGGCAATCTCCATTCCGTCAGGTACATTGGTCATTGAGTGACCGTTGACCGCATGCAGCGTGGCTACGGGCATCGGGGTGTTACGTCCAGGCAGGGCATCGGCGGGGGAAACCAGATGCTTTTTATCAAATAAACTCATGGTGTCGCTCTCCCGAAAATCGGTCATTGGGGTTAAGGTTGTAACAAGAGGCGTATTTGCACACAATAACCACCGTGAATAGGTCTAAAGTAAAACATAAGAAATATTTGGGGTTTAGTCTGCTTTTTAATCCATATTACTGGATTTTTGTTAAGCCGTTTAACGGCGTTCCAGGGGCAGGAAAAAAGGATATTCAGGAGAAAATGTGCGCTATATCCGACAGTTATGCTGTGTAAGCTTACTCTGCTTAAGCGGATCTGCCGTCGCCGCGAACGTCCGTCTACAGGTCGAGGGGTTATCGGGACAGCTGGAAAAGAACGTTCGTGCGCAGCTTTCTACGATTGAAAGTGATGAAGTGACGCCAGACCGTCGCTTTCGCGCACGCGTCGATGATGCCATCCGCGAAGGTCTGAAAGCGCTGGGTTATTACCAGCCGACCATTGAATTTGATCTCCGTCCACCGCCAAAGAAAGGGCGGCAGGTATTGATCGCCAAAGTCACGCCAGGCGTGCCGGTGTTAATTGGCGGCACCGATGTGGTATTGCGCGGCGGCGCGCGGACCGATAAAGACTATTTGAAATTGCTCGATACTCGCCCGGCTATTGGCACGGTACTGAACCAGGGCGATTATGAAAATTTCAAAAAGTCCTTAACCAGCATTGCGTTGCGTAAAGGTTATTTCGATAGCGAATTTACCAAAGCGCAGCTGGGCATTGCGCTCGGCCTGCATAAAGCCTTCTGGGATATTGATTATAACAGTGGCGAACGTTACCGCTTTGGGCATGTGACCTTTGAAGGATCACAAATCCGCGATGAATACCTGCAAAATCTGGTGCCGTTTAAAGAGGGCGATGAGTACGAATCGAAAGATCTGGCAGAACTGAACCGCCGACTTTCTGCTACCGGCTGGTTTAACTCGGTGGTGGTGGCTCCACAATTTGATAAAGCGCGCGAAACGAAAGTATTACCATTGACGGGCGTGGTTTCGCCGCGAACAGAAAACACCATCGAAACCGGGGTCGGTTACTCTACGGACGTGGGACCGCGCGTGAAAGCGACGTGGAAAAAGCCGTGGATGAACTCTTATGGTCACAGTCTGACCACCAGTACTAGTATTTCCGCGCCGGAACAGACCCTCGACTTCAGCTATAAAATGCCGCTGCTGAAGAATCCACTGGAACAATATTATTTGGTGCAGGGCGGTTTTAAGCGCACTGACCTGAACGATACCGAATCTGACTCCACTACGCTGGTGGCTTCTCGCTACTGGGATCTCTCCAGCGGCTGGCAGCGTGCCATTAACCTGCGCTGGAGTCTCGACCACTTTACTCAGGGTGAAATTACCAATACCACGATGCTGTTTTATCCTGGGGTGATGATTAGCCGCACGCGTTCTCGTGGTGGCCTGATGCCAACCTGGGGCGACTCGCAACGCTACTCTATCGACTACTCCAACACGGCCTGGGGTTCAGATGTCGATTTCTCCGTTTTCCAGGCGCAGAACGTCTGGATCCGCACACTGTACGATCGCCATCGTTTTGTTACACGCGGCACGCTGGGCTGGATTGAAACCGGTGATTTCGACAAAGTACCGCCGGATCTGCGTTTCTTCGCCGGGGGCGACCGCAGTATTCGTGGCTACAAATACAAATCTATCGCTCCGAAATACGCCAACGGTGACCTGAAAGGGGCCTCGAAGTTGATAACCGGATCGCTGGAATACCAGTACAACGTGACCGGAAAATGGTGGGGCGCGGTGTTTGTCGATAGTGGCGAAGCGGTAAGCGATATTCGCCGCAGCGACTTTAAAACCGGTACCGGGGTCGGCGTGCGCTGGGAATCGCCGGTCGGGCCAATCAAACTCGATTTTGCCGTACCGGTCGCGGATAAAGACGAACACGGGTTACAGTTTTACATCGGTCTGGGGCCAGAATTATGAGTTTATGGAAAAAAATCAGCCTCGGCGTGGTTATCGTTATCTTACTGTTGCTGGGATCGGTGGCGTTTCTGGTGGGCACCACCAGCGGCCTGCATCTGGTATTTAAAGCGGCGGATCGCTGGGTGCCAGGACTGGATATTGGCAAGGTCACCGGCGGCTGGCGCGATCTCACCTTGTCTGACGTTCGTTATGAGCAGCCAGGCGTGGCGGTAAAAGCGGGCAATCTGCATCTGGCTGTCGGGCTTGAGTGCCTGTGGAACAGCAGTGTTTGTATTAATGATCTGGCGCTGAAAGACATTCAGGTCAACATCGACAGTAAAAAAATGCCTCCTTCTGAACAGGTTGAAGAAGAGGAAGATAGCGGTCCGCTGGATCTCTCCACGCCGTATCCCATCACCCTGACACGGGTGGCACTGGACAACGTCAACATTAAGATTGATGACACCACGGTATCGGTGATGGACTTCACCTCCGGCCTGAACTGGCAGGAGAAAACCCTGACCCTGAAACCGACGTCGCTGAAAGGCCTGCTGATTGCTCTGCCGAAAGTGGCGGAAGTGGCGCAGGAAGAAGTGGTCGAACCGAAAATTGAAAATCCGCAGCCGGATGAAAAGCCGCTCGGCGAAACGCTGAAAGATCTCTTTTCTCGCCCGGTATTGCCGGAAATGACCGACGTGCATTTGCCGCTTAACCTGAACATTGAAGAGTTTAAGGGCGAGCAGCTGCGCGTGACGGGCGACACGGACATCACCGTGAGCACCATGCTGCTGAAAGTGAGCAGCATTGACGGCAATACTAAACTGGACGCCCTGGATATCGATTCCAGTCAAGGGATCGTCAACGCCAGCGGCACGGCGCAGCTGTCAGACAACTGGCCGGTGGACATCACTCTCAACAGTACACTGAACGTGGAGCCGTTGAAAGGTGAAAAAGTGAAGCTGAAAATGGGCGGCGCGCTGCGCGAACAGCTGGAGATTGGCGTTAATCTTTCCGGTCCGGTGGATATGGATTTACGCGCCCAGACGCGACTGGCGGAAGCCGGATTGCCGCTCAACGTGGAAGTGAACAGCAAACAGCTTTACTGGCCGTTCACTGGTGAGAAGCAGTATCAGGCGGATGATCTGAAACTGAAACTTACCGGCAAAATGACCGATTACACGCTCTCTATGCGTACGGCAGTGAAGGGACAGGAGATCCCGTCCGCGACTATTACCCTCGACGCCAAAGGTAATGAACAGCAGGTCAATCTCGACAAACTCACCGTCGCGGCGCTGGAAGGGAAAACTGAACTCAAGGCGTTGCTCGACTGGCAACAGGCCATTAGTTGGCGCGGTGAGCTAACGCTTAACGGCATTAACACCGCCAAAGAGTTCCCGGACTGGCCGTCGAAACTCAATGGCTTGATTAAAACCCGCGGTAGCCTGTACGGCGGCACCTGGCAGATGGACGTGCCGGAGTTGAAGCTGACCGGTAACGTTAAACAGAACAAAGTGAACGTTGACGGCACGCTGAAAGGCAACAGTTATATGCAGTGGATGATCCCAGGGCTTCATCTGGAACTCGGGCCAAACAGTGCCGAAGTGAAAGGCGAGCTGGGGGTAAAAGATCTCAATCTTGATGCCACCATCAACGCGCCGGGGCTGGATAACGCGCTGCCGGGGCTTGGCGGTACAGCGAAAGGGCTGGTGAAAGTACGCGGCACGGTGGAAGCGCCACAACTACTGGCAGATATCACCGCGCGCGGCCTGCGCTGGCAGGAACTTTCCGTGGCGCAGGTTCGCGTGGAAGGCGATATCAAATCCACCGATTAGATCGCCGGGAAACTCGACGTACGCGTTGAGCAAATTTCGCAGCCGGATGTAAATATCAACCTCGTCACCCTGAATGCCAAAGGCAGCGAAAAGCAGCACGAGCTACAGTTGCGGATTCAGGGGGAGCCTGTCTCCGGGCAGCTTAATCTGGCAGGAAGTTTTGATCGCAAAGAAGAACGCTGGAAGGGAACTCTTAGCAATACCCGCTTCCAGACGCCGGTTGGCCCGTGGTCGCTGACCCGCGATATTGCGCTGGATTACCGCAATAAGGAGCAAAAAATCAGCATCGGGCCACACTGCTGGCTTAACCCGAATGCGGAACTGTGCGTGCCGCAAACTATCGATGCGGGGGCCGAAGGGCGTGCGGTGGTGAATCTCAACCGCTTCGACCTCGCCATGCTGAAACCGTTTATGCCAGAAACCACTCAGGCCAGCGGTATCTTCACGGGTAAAGCGGACGTTGCCTGGGACACCACGAAAGAGGGGCTGCCGCAGGGCAGTATCACCCTTTCGGGGCGTAACGTGCAGGTAACGCAAACCGTCAACGATGCGGCGTTGCCCGTGGCGTTTCAGACACTGAATCTGACGGCGGAATTGCGTAACAACCGTGCCGAATTGGGCTGGACCATCCGCCTGACCAATAACGGCCAGTTTGATGGACAGGTGCAGGTGACCGATCCGCAAGGCCGCCGTAATCTTGGTGGCAACGTCAATATCCGTAACTTCAACCTTGCGATGATAAACCCCATCTTTACCCGTGGGGAAAAAGCAGCGGGGATGGTGAGTGCCAACTTGCGTCTGGGTGGTGATGTGCAAAGCCCGCAGTTGTTTGGTCAGCTTCAGGTTACGGGTGTGGATATCGATGGCAACTTTATGCCGTTTGATATGCAACCGAGCCAGCTTGCGGTCAACTTTAACGGTATGCGCTCGACGCTTGCCGGTACAGTACGGACCCAGCAGGGTGAAATCTACCTGAACGGTGATGCCGACTGGAGCCAAATTGAAAACTGGCGGGCGCGGGTAACGGCGAAAGGCAGTAAAGTGCGGATCACCGTGCCGCCGATGGTACGAATGGATGTATCGCCAGATGTTGTATTCGAGGCTACACCAAACCTGTTTACCCTCGATGGTCGCGTGGATGTCCCTTGGGCGCGCATCGTGGTGCACGATCTGCCGGAAAGCGCAGTAGGCGTCTCCAGCGATGTGGTGATGCTTAACGATAACCTGCAACCGGAAGAGCCGAAAACGGCGTCGATTCCGATTAACAGTAACCTGATTGTCCACGTTGGCAACAATGTGCGCATTGACGCCTTTGGCCTGAAAGCGCGGCTGACGGGCGATCTCAATGTCGTTCAGGACAAACAAGGGCTGGGTCTGAACGGGCAGATCAACATCCCTGAAGGGCGCTTCCATGCCTATGGTCAGGATCTGATTGTGCGTAAAGGTGAGTTACTGTTCTCTGGTCCGCCAGATCAACCGTATCTTAATATTGAAGCTATTCGTAACCCGGATGCTACAGAAGACGACGTAATCGCCGGAGTTCGCGTCACTGGTCTGGCGGACGAACCGAAAGCGGAGATCTTCTCTGACCCGGCGATGTCGCAACAAGCTGCCTTGTCTTATTTGCTACGTGGACAAGGGCTGGAGAGCGATCAGAGCGACAGTGCGGCAATGACCTCGATGCTGATTGGTTTGGGGGTTGCGCAAAGTGGCCAGATTGTGGGTAAAATCGGCGAGACGTTTGGCGTAAGCAATTTAGCGCTCGACACCCAGGGAGTAGGCGACTCCTCCCAGGTAGTGGTCAGCGGCTATGTATTGCCAGGTCTGCAAGTGAAATACGGCGTGGGTATATTTGACTCTATAGCAACACTCACGTTACGTTATCGCCTGATGCCTAAGCTATATCTGGAAGCCGTGTCTGGTGTAGACCAGGCACTGGATTTGCTCTATCAGTTCGAGTTTTAGCAATGCGAATATTTGTCTACGGCAGTTTACGCCACAAACAAGGCAACAGTCACTGGATGACCAATGCCCAGTTACTGGGCGATTTCAGTATCGATAACTACCAGTTGTATAGCCTGGGCCACTATCCAGGCGCAGTTCCGGGGAACGGAACGGTACACGGTGAAGTTTATCGTATTGACAACGCCACGCTGGCCGAACTTGATGCCTTGCGCACCAGGGGCGGTGAATACGCGCGCCAGTTGATTCAGACGCCGTACGGGAGTGCATGGATGTACGTTTATCAACGACCCGTCGATGGATTAAAGCTAATTGAAAGCGGCGACTGGTTAGACAGGGATAAGTAACCATATGCATACGCCACCTTCGGGTGGCGTTGTTTTTTGCGAGACGACTCGCATTCTGTTTTGTAATTTCCTCACCTTTTGCTTTTCTCTCCGAGCCGCTTTCCATATCTATTAACGCATAAAAAACTCTGCTGGCATTCACAAATGCGCAGGGGTAAAACGTTTCCTGTAGCACCGTGAGTTATACTTTGTATAACTTAAGGAGGTGCAGATGCGTATTACCATAAAAAGATGGGGGAACAGTGCAGGTATGGTCATTCCCAATATCGTAATGAAAGAACTTAACTTACAGCCGGGGCAGAGCGTGGAGGCGCAAGTGAGCAACAATCAACTGATTCTGACACCCATCTCCAGGCGCTACTCGCTTGATGAACTGCTGGCACAGTGTGACATGAACGCCGCGGAACTTAGCGAGCAGGATGTCTGGGGTAAATCCACCCCTGCGGGTGACGAAATATGGTAAAGAAAAGTGAATTTGAACGGGGAGACATTGTGCTGGTTGGCTTTGATCCAGCAAGCGGCCATGAACAGCAAGGTGCTGGTCGACCTGCGCTTGTGCTCTCCGTTCAAGCCTTTAATCAACTGGGAATGACGCTGGTGGCCCCCATTACGCAGGGCGGAAATTTTGCCCGTTATGCCGGATTTAGCGTTCCTTTACATTGCGAAGAAGGCGATGTGCACGGCGTGGTGCTGGTGAATCAGGTGCGGATGATGGATCTACACGCCCGGCTGGCAAAGCGTATTGGTCTGGCTGCGGATGAGGTGGTGGAAGAGGCGTTATTACGCTTGCAGGCGGTGGTGGAATAAGGTGTGTTTATTTATCGCGGGCATAAAAAAACCCTTACTAACCGAAGCCCGGCGTTCAGGGTTATTACGCCAGAAGAACTTATTTATTCTTTGCGCGCTCGAAGGAGGCAACGATTTCAGCTTTAGCGGCTTCTGCGTTTTCCCAACCTTCAACTTTCACCCACTTGCCTTTTTCGAGGTCTTTGTAGTGCTCGAAGAAGTGAGCGATTTGCGCTTTCAGCAGTTCAGGCAGATCGTTAACGTCTTTAATGTGATCGTATTCTTTGCTCAGCTTGCTGTGCGGAACCGCAACCAGTTTCGCATCTTCACCGGCTTCGTCGGTCATTTTCAGAACGCCAACCGGACGGCAACGGATCACAGAACCCGGCTGCAGCGGGTACGGAGTTGGGACCAGTACGTCAACCGGGTCACCGTCCAGAGACAGGGTGTGGTTGATGTAACCGTAGTTGCATGGATAGAACATCGCGGTGGACATGAAGCGGTCAACGAACAGTGCGCCGCTCTCTTTGTCGATTTCGTATTTGATCGGATCTGCGTTAGCCGGGATCTCAATAACAACGTAGATGTCTTCCGGCAGATCTTTACCCGCAGGGACGTTGAGTAAGCTCATGTCTGTTTCCTTTAAAAATATGTGGCAAACAAGTGCCGAGTATTATAGCCAACTCGCGCCGAATGTCTTCGCTTGTTTTCGTCTTCATTTTCCTTTTTCACCAGTTTTAAGACGGTATACAGAGCAGGAAAATCCATAACCGTAGCCGCATTTTTCATAGTGAGATGAAAGCGATTACAAACTTGTGATTAACGTTTTATTTACTTTTTTGAAGTGTGATGTAACGCAATCTGTTACATAACGAATTGTCTATAGTTTTTTCGCGAACATCTTTTAACCAATAATAACTACCCCGACGAGGACAACCCTATGTGGAAACGCTTACTTATAGTCTCTGCAGTCTCGGCAGCCATGTCGTCTATGGCGTTGGCCGCTCCATTAACCGTTGGATTTTCGCAGGTCGGATCGGAATCAGGCTGGCGTGCCGCAGAAACCAATGTGGCGAAAAGTGAAGCCGAAAAGCGCGGAATCACGTTGAAAATTGCCGATGGTCAGCAAAAGCAGGAAAACCAGATTAAAGCGGTACGTTCCTTCGTTGCACAAGGGGTGGATGCGATCTTTATCGCTCCGGTGGTCGCGACAGGTTGGGAACCGGTATTAAAAGAGGCGAAAGATGCCGAAATCCCGGTATTCTTGCTCGATCGTTCCATTGATGTGAAAGACAAATCTCTCTATATGACCACCGTCACTGCCGACAACATCCTCGAAGGCAAGTTGATTGGTGACTGGCTGGTAAAAGAAGTGAATGGCAAACCATGCAACGTGGTGGAGCTGCAGGGCACCGTTGGGGCCAGCGTCGCCATTGACCGTAAGAAAGGCTTTGCCGAAGCCATTAAGAATGCGCCAAATATCAAAATCATCCGCTCGCAGTCAGGTGACTTCACCCGCAGTAAAGGCAAAGAAGTCATGGAGAGCTTTATCAAAGCGGAAAACAACGGCAAAAACATCTGCATGGTTTACGCCCATAACGACGACATGGTGATTGGTGCAATTCAGGCAATTAAAGAAGCGGGCCTGAAACCGGGCAAAGATATCCTCACGGGTTCCATTGACGGTGTACCGGACATCTACAAAGCGATGATGGATGGCGAAGCGAACGCCAGTGTTGAACTGACGCCGAATATGGCAGGTCCCGCCTTCGACGCGCTGGAGAAATACAAAAAAGACGGCACCATGCCTGAAAAGCTGACGTTAACCAAATCCACCCTTTACCTGCCTGATACCGCAAAAGAAGAATTAGAGAAGAAGAAAAATATGGGGTATTGAGGGTTGCTATGCCTGATGCCGATTCGTAGGCCGGATAAGGCGCTCGCGCCGCATCCGGCGATGGTGCACTGAAGCCTGATGCGACGCTTACCGCGTCTTATCATGCCTACTGGGAGCACGCTTTACACCGGGGGAAACCATGACGACCGACCAACACCAGGAGATCCTCCGCACCGAAGGATTAAGTAAATTTTTCCCCGGCGTCAAAGCGTTAGACAACGTTGATTTCAGCCTGCGCCGTGGCGAAATCATGGCGCTGCTCGGTGAAAACGGGGCGGGAAAATCAACGCTAATCAAAGCATTAACTGGTGTATACCACGCCGATCGCGGCACCATCTGGCTGGAAGGCCAGGCTATCTCACCGAAAAATACCGCCCACGCGCAACAACTCGGCATTGGCACCGTCTATCAGGAAGTCAACCTGCTACCCAATATGTCGGTCGCTGATAATCTATTTATAGGCCGCGAACCCAAACGCTTCGGCCTTCTACGCCGCAAAGAGATGGAAAAGCGCGCCACCGAACTGATGGCATCTTACGGTTTCTCCCTCGACGTGCGCGAACCGCTCAACCGCTTTTCAGTCGCGATGCAGCAAATCGTCGCTATTTGTCGGGCTATCGATCTCTCTGCCAAAGTGCTGATCCTCGATGAACCCACCGCCAGTCTCGACACCCAGGAAGTGGAGTTACTGTTTGACCTGATGCGTCAGTTGCGCGATCGCGGCGTCAGCCTGATTTTTGTCACTCACTTTCTCGATCAGGTCTATCAGGTCAGCGATCGGATCACCGTCTTACGCAACGGCAGTTTCGTAGGCTGTCGGGAAACGTGCGAGCTACCGCAGATCGAACTGGTAAAAATGATGCTGGGGCGCGAGCTGGATACCCACGCGCTACAGCGTGCCGGGCGAACATTGTTGAGCGACAAACCCGTTGCCGCGTTCAAAAATTACGGCAAAAAAGGAACGATCGCACCGTTTGATCTCGAAGTACGCCCCGGCGAGATCGTCGGTCTGGCTGGATTGCTGGGATCAGGACGTACCGAAACCGCCGAAGTGATCTTCGGTATCAAACCTGCTGACAGCGGCACGGCGTTGATCAAAGGCAAACCGCAAAACCTGCGATCGCCACATCAGGCTTCGGTACTGGGCATTGGCTTCTGCCCGGAAGACAGGAAAACCGATGGCATCATCGCTGCCGCCTCGGTGCGGGAAAATATCATCCTCGCTCTCCAGGCCCAGCGCGGCTGGCTACGTCCCATTTCCCGCAAAGAACAGCAAGAGATTGCCGAACGCTTTATCCGCCAGCTTGGCATTCGCACACCTTCAACTGAACAACCGATTGAATTTCTCTCCGGCGGCAATCAGCAAAAAGTGTTGCTTTCACGTTGGCTACTGACCCGACCGCAATTTCTGATCCTCGATGAGCCAACCCGCGGCATTGATGTTGGTGCCCACGCCGAGATCATCCGCCTGATTGAAACGCTATGCGCCGATGGTCTGGCGCTGCTGGTGATCTCCTCCGAACTGGAAGAGCTGGTGGGCTATGCCGATCGGGTGATTATCATGCGCGATCGCAAACAGGTGGCGGAGATCCCGCTGGCAGAGCTTTCCGTTCCGGCGATCATGAACGCCATTGCGGCGTAAGGAGAACAGTGTGATGCCTCAATCTCTTCCGGACACCACTACGCCAAAAAGGCGCTTTCGCTGGCCGACGGGGATGCCGCAGCTGGTAGCACTATTGCTGGTGCTGCTGGTCGATAGCCTGGTAGCCCCGCATTTCTGGCAGGTGGTGCTTCAGGATGGGCGTTTGTTCGGTAGCCCCATAGACATTCTTAACCGTGCAGCTCCCGTTGCGTTACTGGCGATTGGCATGACGCTGGTGATCGCCACCGGTGGGATTGATCTCTCCGTAGGGGCGGTGATGGCTATCGCCGGAGCCACAACGGCTGCGATGACGGTCGCGGGATTCAGCCTGCCGATTGTTTTGTTAAGCGCCCTGGGCACCGGCATCCTGGCGGGATTGTGGAACGGCATACTGGTAGCGATCCTCAAAATTCAGCCGTTTGTCGCCACTCTGATCCTGATGGTCGCCGGGCGCGGCGTGGCGCAACTGATCACCGCCGGGCAGATCGTCACGTTTAACTCGCCGGATCTCTCATGGTTCGGCAGTGGATCGCTGTTGTTCCTGCCAACGCCGGTCATTATCGCGGTGCTGACGCTTATCCTGTTCTGGCTGTTGACCCGCAAAACGGCGCTGGGGATGTTTATCGAAGCCGTTGGTATCAACATTCGGGCGGCAAAAAATGCCGGGGTAAACACGCGAATCATCGTCATGCTCACTTATGTGTTGAGCGGGCTGTGTGCGGCGATTGCGGGCATTATCGTGGCGGCGGATATTCGCGGTGCCGATGCCAACAACGCTGGGTTATGGCTGGAGCTGGACGCCATTCTCGCGGTGGTGATTGGCGGCGGATCGCTGATGGGCGGGCGCTTTAACCTGCTACTTTCGGTGGTGGGGGCGCTGATTATTCAGGGGATGAACACCGGAATTTTGCTTTCGGGCTTTCCGCCAGAGATGAACCAGGTGGTGAAAGCGGTGGTGGTGCTTTGCGTGCTGATTGTTCAGTCGCAACGCTTTATCAGTCTGATTAAAGGAGTACGTAGCCGTGATAAAACGTAATTTGCCACTGATGATCACCATCGGCGTCTTTGTGTTGGGTTATCTTTACTGCCTGACCCAGTTTCCCGGTTTTGCTTCCACAAGAGTGATCTGCAATATCCTGACCGATAATGCCTTTCTTGGGATCATTGCCGTTGGCATGACCTTTGTGATCCTCTCAGGTGGGATCGATCTCTCCGTCGGTTCGGTGATCGCCTTTACTGGCGTGTTTCTGGCAAAAGTGATTGGCGATTTCGGCCTCTCGCCGCTGCTGGCGTTTCCGCTAGTGCTGGTGATGGGCTGTGCCTTCGGCGCATTTATGGGGCTTCTGATCGACGCCCTGAAGATCCCGGCATTTATCATTACGCTTGCGGGGATGTTCTTTTTGCGCGGCGTCAGCTATCTCGTTTCGGAAGAGTCGATTCCGATAAACCATCCCATTTATGACACGCTCTCAAGCCTTGCGTGGAAAATCCCTGGCGGCGGTCGCTTAAGTGCGATGGGACTGCTGATGTTGGCGGTGGTGGTTATCGGCATATTCCTCGCGCATCGTACCCGTTTTGGTAATCAGGTATACGCCATTGGCGGCAACGCAACGTCGGCGAATCTGATGGGGATTTCCACTCGCAGCACCACTATTCGCATTTATATGCTCTCCACCGGACTGGCAACGCTGGCGGGGATTGTCTTCTCGATTTATACCCAGGCCGGATATGCGCTGGCGGGCGTAGGTGTGGAACTGGATGCTATCGCCTCAGTGGTAATTGGCGGTACGCTTTTGAGCGGTGGCGTTGGAACGGTATTAGGGACGCTTTTTGGCGTGGCGATTCAGGGACTGATTCAGACTTACATAAACTTTGATGGCACGCTGAGTTCCTGGTGGACGAAAATCGCCATCGGTATTTTGTTGTTTATTTTTATAGCATTACAGCGTGGATTAACGGTGCTGTGGGAGAATCGTCAGAGTTCGCCAGTGACAAGAGTCAACATTGCGCAGCAATAAAAACGCCTCTCCGTGTGGAGAGGCGCAGGAGATTACGCGTCCGGGAACTCACGGATAAAGCGTTCGACATCTTCAACCATATGGTCGTTGCCGACAAAGAATGAACGGCGCTGGTGCAGGGTTTCCGGGATGATATCCAGAATACGCTCTTTGCCATCGCTCGCTTTACCGCCCGCTTGTTCCGCCAGGAATGCCATCGGGTTGCACTCATACAGCAAACGCAGTTTGCCGTCCGGGTGGCTGGCGGTGCTTGGGTAGAGATAAATACCGCCTTTCAGCAGGTTACGGTGGAAATCCGCGACCAGTGAACCGATATAACGTGAGGTATAAGGGCGGTTGGTGGATTTATCTTCTTCCTGGCAGAATTTAATGTACTTCTTCACCCCGTTCGGAAACTTAATGTAGTTTCCTTCGTTGATGGAGTAGGTTTTGCCTTTCTCCGGGAAGCGCATCCGTTCCTGGCACAGGCAGAAAACGCCGAGCGAAGGATCGTAAGTAAAGGCGTGAACACCGCATCCGGTGGTGTAAACCAGCATGGTAGAGGAGCCGTATACCACGTAACCTGCCGCAACCTGTTTGTTACCAGGCTGGAGGAAATCTTCTTCCGTTACCGGCGTGCCAACAGGCGTAACGCGGCGGTAGATGGAGAAAATGGTACCGACAGAGACGTTAACATCGATGTTGGACGAGCCATCCAGGGGGTCCATCAGCACCACGTATTTTGCGTGTTCACAGCCTTCAAAGACGACAATCTCATCTTCTTCTTCAGAGGCAATGCCCGCAACGATATCGCGTGCTTTCAGTGCGGCTTTCAGTTTTTCATTAGCGAACAAGTCGAGTTTCTGCTGAACCTCGCCCTGCACGTTCTCAGCACCGCTGGCACCCAGGATATCAACCAGTCCTGCTTTGTTGATATCGCGATGGATAATCTTGGCGCCCAGTTTTATTGCCGACAGCAAAGCAGTGAGCTCACCGGTAGCATGAGAAAACTCGTGCTGCTTTTCGACAATAAATTCACCTAACGTTTTCATAAAACTTTCCCTGCAATGTTTATGGAGTAAAGCGACCGCAACAATCTTAACAAATAATCTCAATGTTGCGCTCAGGTGAATCGCGCCAGCAAATTACGGATTATCCTGAAATGCGTTTCTCACTTGCCCGACATATGCGTAAAATGAGCGGCAGATTAAAAAAGGATAGTGACGTATGCGCATTCATATTTTAGGAATTTGTGGCACATTTATGGGCGGTCTGGCGATGCTGGCGCGCCAGTTAGGCCATGAAGTAACGGGTTCGGACGCCAATGTGTATCCGCCGATGAGCACCTTACTTGAGAAGCAAGGCATTGAGCTGATTCAGGGGTACGATGCCAGCCAGCTCGAGCCGCAGCCGGATCTGGTGATTATTGGCAACGCCATGACCCGTGGAAATCCGTGTGTGGAAGCGGTACTGGAAAAAAATATCCCTTATATGTCAGGTCCACAGTGGCTGCACGATTTTGTGCTGCGCGACCGCTGGGTGCTGGCCGTTGCCGGTACACACGGCAAAACCACCACCGCGGGAATGGCGACCTGGATTCTGGAACAGTGTGGTTACAAACCGGGCTTTGTAATCGGCGGTGTGCCGGGGAACTTTGAGGTTTCGGCTCATCTGGGCGAAAGCGACTTCTTTGTTATCGAAGCGGATGAGTATGACTGCGCCTTCTTCGACAAACGCTCTAAATTTGTTCATTACTGCCCGCGTACGCTGATCCTCAACAACCTTGAGTTCGATCACGCCGATATCTTTGACGACCTGAAAGCGATCCAGAAACAGTTCCACCATCTGGTGCGTATCGTTCCGGGGCAGGGCCGTATTATCTGGCCGGAAAATGACATCAACCTGAAACAGACCATGGCGATGGGCTGCTGGAGCGAGCAGGAGCTGGTGGGTGAGCAGGGTCACTGGCAGGCGAAAAAGCTGACCACCGATGCTTCCGAATGGGAAGTTTTGCTGGATGGCGAAAAAGTGGGCGAAGTGAAATGGTCGCTGGTAGGCGAACATAATATGCACAATGGCCTGATGGCGATTGCAGCGGCTCGCCATGTTGGTGTAGCGCCGGCAGATGCCGCTAACGCGCTGGGTTCGTTTATTAATGCTCGTCGCCGTCTGGAGTTGCGTGGTGAAGCGAATGGCGTCACGGTATATGACGATTTTGCCCATCACCCGACGGCGATTCTGGCAACGCTGGCGGCGCTGCGTGGCAAAGTTGGTGGTACGGCGCGCATTATTGCTGTGCTGGAGCCGCGCTCGAATACCATGAAAATGGGGATCTGCAAAGACGATCTGGCACCTTCATTAGGTCGTGCCGATGAAGTCTTCCTGCTGCAACCGGCGCATATTCCGTGGCAGGTGGCAGAAGTGGCAGAAGCCTGCGTTCAGCCTGCACACTGGAGTGGCGATGTGGATACGCTGGCAGATATGGTGGTGAAAACCGCTCAGCCTGGCGACCATATTCTGGTGATGAGCAACGGCGGTTTTGGTGGGATCCATCAGAAACTGCTGGATGGGCTGGCGAAGAAGGCGGAAGCCGCGCAGTAATTCGGCCTTAGCCAGATATAGTATGCGTAGGCCGGATAAGGCGTTCACGCCGCATCCGGCATTTGAGCATAGTGCCTGATGCGACGCTTGATGCGTCTTATCAGGCCTACAGGTGCACCGTATCCGGCAAACCATACTCACATCAACAACGAAAATTACCCTTCGTTCTCCGCTAACTCGCGCAGATACTGGAAAATCTGGCGTGCGGATTTCGGCGGCTTATTCCCTTCTTTCTCTTTCTTCGCGTTGCGGATCAGAGTACGCAGTTGCTGACGATCGGCATCGGGCCACAGATTTAATACCTCAGCGATGGCGTCATCACCTTGATCGATCAGACGATCGCGCAGGTTTTCCAGTTTATGGAACAGCACCACCTGCTGGTTGTGACGGTTTTTCAGCTTATCCAGCGCCTGACGAATAGGCTCTACGTCGCGCTGGCGCAGCATCTTACCGATGAGCTGCAACTGGCGGCGGCGACCTTCCATCTTAATACGCTGGGCGAGCTCAATAGCCGCGCGCAGATCCGCATCTAACGGGATCTTATCCAGCGCGTTTTTCCCCAGATCAACAATTTCCGCGCCAAGGCGTTTTAGCTCCTCGGCATCACGTTTAATTTCACTTTTACTGACCCAGATAATTTCATCGTCTTCGTCTTCGATGTCATCACCGGGAACGTCGTCGAGCCAGTCTTCGGGCTGCTTAGTCATCTCAGGCTCCTTAAAAAAAGAGGCTAATGTTACCAGTTAAGATGCGCACTGAAAAACGGTTCTCTGTTAGACTTCAGAGAAACTCTCTACATTATGGCACTTGCAATGAAAGTAATCTCTCAAGTTGAAGCGCAGCGCAAGATTCTGGAAGAAGCAGTTTCCACTGCGCTGGAGTTGGCCTCAGGCAAATCGGACGGTGCGGAAGTTGCCGTCAGCAAGACCACCGGCATTAGCGTAAGCACGCGTTATGGTGAAGTGGAGAATGTTGAATTCAATAGCGATGGCGCGCTGGGGATCACTGTTTATCACCAGAACCGCAAAGGTAGCGCATCATCCACCGATTTAAGCCCGCAGGCCATTGCCCGTACTGTACAGGCGGCGCTGGATATTGCCCGTTATACCTCGCCAGATCCCTGTGCCGGCGTGGCAGACAAAGAGCTGCTGGCCTTTGACGCACCAGATCTCGACTTGTTCCACCCTGCGGAAGTTTCCCCGGATGAAGCCATTGAACTGGCGGCCCGCGCAGAACAGGCGGCATTGCAGGCGGACAAACGCATCACCAATACCGAAGGTGGCAGCTTTAACAGCCACTACGGTGTCAAAGTTTTTGGCAACAGCCACGGCATGTTGCAGGGTTACTGCTCAACGCGTCATTCGCTCTCCAGCTGTGTAATTGCCGAAGAAAATGGCGATATGGAGCGTGATTACGCCTACACCATTGGTCGTGCGATGAGCGATCTGCAAACGCCAGAGTGGGTTGGGGCCGACTGTGCTCGCCGTACTTTATCGCGTCTGTCACCGCGTAAACTCTCCACCATGAAAGCGCCAGTCATTTTTGCCAATGAAGTGGCAACCGGGCTTTTTGGGCATCTGGTGGGGGCGATAGCGGGTGGATCGGTTTATCGTAAATCTACCTTCCTGCTGGATTCGCTGGGTAAACAAATTCTGCCGGACTGGCTGACCATTGAAGAGCATCCGCATCTGCTGAAAGGGCTGGCGTCGACGCCATTCGACAGCGAAGGTGTGCGCACCGAGCGTCGCGATATTATTAAAGATGGCATCCTGACTCAGTGGCTGCTGACCAGCTACTCGGCGCGGAAACTGGGGCTGAAAAGCACCGGACATGCGGGCGGTATTCACAACTGGCGGATTGCCGGACAAGGTCTAAGCTTCGAGCAGATGCTCAAAGAGATGGGCACCGGGCTGGTGGTGACGGAATTGATGGGCCAGGGCGTGAGTGCCATTACCGGTGATTATTCCCGTGGTGCAGCGGGCTTCTGGGTAGAGAATGGCGAAATTCAGTATCCGGTGAGCGAAATCACCATCGCAGGTAATTTAAAAGATATGTGGCGCAATATTGTCACCGTCGGTAACGATATTGAAACACGCAGTAATATACAGTGTGGTTCTGTGCTGTTGCCGGAGATGAAAATCGCCGGACAGTAAAAAAACTGGCGCGACCTGCCGCGCTATAAACTAAAAAATTACACAAAATCATTCGCACTGCATCGAGACGGAAAGTGAATGAGGGCCGGGGAGCGTACTCGCAGTACGTGACCCGGTCGAATGAGCGTAGTCGTCGATGAGGCAGTGTGAAGGATGAAGTGTAAATAAAAAAGGAACTATTCTTGCAGTCTCCTCGTTGGTATTCAGTTCGGCGTCATTTGCTGCTGATCTCGAAGACAATATGGAAACCCTCAACGACAATTTAAAAGTGGTCGAAAAAGCCGATAACGCGGCGCAAGTCAAAGACGCGTTAACGAAGATGCGCGCCGCAGCGCTGGATGCGCAAAAAGCAACGCCGCCGAAGCTCGAAGATAAATCACCGGACAGCCCGGAAATGAAAGATTTCCGCCACGGTTTCGACATTCTGGTCGGTCAGATTGACGACGCGCTGAAGCTGGCAAATGAAGGTAAAGTAAAAGAAGCGCAGGCTGCTGCAGAGCAACTGAAAACGACCCGCAATTCATATCACAAGAAGTATCGTTAATTCCTCATTTCCCTGTTGCCTGCACTCAGGTAACAGGGAACTTATCATCGCAAATGATGCACCACCTGATTGCTGCTGCCGCGCCAGATCAGGGAAGGGTCTTTTAAATCCTGCACAAATTTGCCGTCGACCAGCACGTTAATCAAATCAACAACCTGCATTTGCGCAGCGTTGAGTTCGTCGAGTTTATAGCCTGTCCACACCCAGATGTCTTTACCCGGACACTCGGCGCGGATGCGTTGTACCAGTTTCAGAATATCCGGCACGTTTTGCGGATGCAGCGGATCGCCGCCGGAGAGGGAAATACCCTGGCGTTTGATACGAGTGTCATTCAGATCGTTAATGATCTGGTCTTCCATTGCTTTGGTAAATGGCTGACCGGAATTTACCCGCCATGTGCTTTTGTTATAGCAACCGGGGCATTCATGAACACACCCGGAGACAAACAGGGTGCAACGAGTGCCGGGGCCGTTGACGATGTCGACAGGATAGTACTGATGATAATTCATTATTTCGCCTGGCTTATCAGTCCGCGTGTAGGCTGCATCCGGTAATCAATGCCTGATGCGACGCTGTCGCGTCTTATCAGACCTGGAGCAATTGCCAAATGTAGGCCGGATAAGGCGTTTACGCCGCATCCGGCATTTGCTTAGCTCAGAGTGAAGATTAACCTATCTGCCCATTCCCCAAATGTTTAACGCGGCGCTTAACTTCTTCCTGCTTACCAGCGTTAAACGGACGTGCATCCGGGCTACCTAAATATCCGCACACGCGGCGAGTTACCGACACACGGGAGGCGTCATGGTTACCACATTTCGGGCAAGTGAAGCCTTTGCTGGTGCACTCGAACTCACCGGTAAAGCCACACTCGTAGCACTCATCAATCGGTGTATTGGTGCCGTAATACGGTACATGCTGATAGCTGTAATCCCAGACATCTTCCAGCGCCTTCAGGTTGTGCTGAATGTTTGGATACTCGCCGTAGCAAATGAAACCACCGTTCGCCAGCGGCGGGTAAGGCGCTTCAAAGTCGATCTTGTCGTACGGGTTCACCTTCTTCTCCACATCGAGGTGGAAACTGTTGGTGTAGTAACCTTTATCGGTCACGCCCGGCACCACGCCAAACTCAGCAGTATCGAGACGGCAGAAGCGATCGCACAGGTTTTCACTCGGCGTGCTGTAGAGACTGAAACCATAACCCGTTTCTTCTTTCCACTGATCCACTGCCTGACGCAGACGTTCAACAATGGCGATACCTTTCGCGCGAAGCTGCTCGTTGTCGTAAACATGCTCGCCGCCGAACAGCGCGTTAATGGTTTCGTGGATGCCGATGTAACCCAGCGAAATAGACGCACGACCGTTTTTGAAGATTTCAGAAACATCATCGTCAGCATTGAGACGCACGCCACAAGCACCTTCCATATAGAGGATCGGGGCCACGCGCGCTTTCACGCCTTCGAGACGAGCGATACGGGTCATCAGCGCCTTACGTGCCAGCACCAGACGTTCATCCAGCAGCTTCCAGAAGGTGGCTTCATCGCCTTTTGCTTCCAGAGCAATACGCGGCAGGTTCAGGCTGATCACGCCGAGGTTGTTACGACCATCGTGGATCTGCTCGCCGTTTTCATTTTCCCACACGCCGAGGAAGCTGCGGCAGCCCATCGGAGTTTTAAACGAACCGGTGACTTTCACTACCTGATCGTAGTTCAGGATATCCGGATACATGCGCTTGCTTGCGCACTCCAGCGCCAGCTGTTTGATGTCGTAGTTCGGATCGCCTTTTTTATGGTTCAGGCCATCGCGAATCGCAAACACCAGTTTCGGGAACACCGCAGTTTTACGGTTTTTACCGAGGCCTGCGATACGGTTACGCAGGATCGATTCCTGAATCAGGCGCGATTCCCAGCTGGTGCCCAGGCCAAAACCAAAGGTTACAAACGGCGTCTGACCGTTGGCGGTGTGCAGGGTGTTTACTTCGTACTCCAGTGACTGGAAGGCATCGTAGCACTCTTTGATGGTTCGAGAGTTAGCGTAGCCTTCGGCGTCCGGGATGTTCCACTCTTCTGCGGTCTTGCGATGTTTGTTGTAGCTGGCAGTGACAAACGGTGCCAGCACTTCATCGATACGGTTAATGGTGGTGCCGCCATAAATATGGCTGGCAACCTGAGCAATAATCTGCGCAGTTACCGCGGTTGCCGTAGAGATCGACTTCGGCGGTTCAATCTCGGCGTTCCCCATTTTAAAGCCCTGGGTCAGCATGCCTTTCAGGTCGATCAACATGCAGTTGAACATCGGGAAGAACGGTGAGTAATCGAGATCGTGATAGTGAATATCGCCACGCTCATGTGCCTGCACCACGTCACGCGGCAGCAGGTGCTGACGTGCATAGTGTTTAGCCACGATCCCGGCCAGCAGGTCGCGCTGGGTTGGAATCACCTTGCTGTCTTTGTTGGCGTTTTCGTTGAGTAACGAGGCGTTGGTCTGCTCGACCAGACCACGGATCTCCTGGTTCAGGCGACCGCGTTTTTCACGTTCAATGTCGCGATCGTGACGGTACTCGATGTAAGCACGAGCCAGTTGTTTGTATGGACCTGACATCAGCTGATTTTCAACTGCGGTCTGGATCTCATTGATATCCACCTGGTTGCGGCCCTGCATCTGCTCGCTGACAACCGCGGCAACAGTGGCGCAATAATCGGCATCATCGACTTCCGCTGCTTTAGCTGCACGCAGAATCGCTTCTTTGATGCGCTCTGATTTAAACGGCACTTTGCAGCCGTCTCGTTTCATCACATGCGGTGTCATGATCGCTCCATATTTTTAAGAACAGGTTATCCACAGAAATTGGGAAAGGCGTTTTCCGGTTTTTTCGTTTCGTTTTCCGGTGCTTTCCGCAATCGCCATCCGCTTATCCACAACGCCGCACCTTTTTCGTGGGGAGCTGTAGTAGCAATTATAGTCGATTAATACAACATATTGGGTTGGGACGCATTTTAAAGTCTATATATAGTGCTTTGCATCAAGGATGTTTGAGCTTTTTTTGATGTAGCTCAAAGTAAAAAGCAGAGCGTACGGATGACGGGCGCTACAGCGATATGTAAATTTTTTAATGAATTTGCTGGTTGAAAAATCAACAAAAACAACATACTGACAGACAAAACCCCGGAATGACCGGCATTACCGGGGCTTAGGGAAGATTTACTTCTGTAACCACCAGACAGCCTCAAAAGGCCGTAAATTCATGGCACAGGGTTGTGGTGAGGCTTCTTCGTAGTTATGCATCACAAGCTGCCAGTTGCCGCGCATTTGCCCTGCCTGCCAGGGTTGGATCTCACGGCTAAGGTTGGCAATGACCAGCAAGGTTTGCCCCTTCCATTCACGGCGATAGCACCACAATACAGGGCTGTTTGGCAGCAGATCCTGGTAATTGCCCCATGTCAGGATGGCTTCCTGCTTACGCAGTGCGATTAACTTTTGGTAGGTGTAAAACACCGAGGAATCATCGGCCAGCGCGGCTTCTACGTTGATTTGTTGATAGTTATCGCCCAGGCCAATCCACGGTTCGCCAGCCGTAAACCCGGCATTATCGCCGTTGCTCCATTGCATGGGCGTGCGACTGTTGTCACGGGATTTACTGGCGAGGATTGCCAATAACTCGTCGGCATCACGCCCATCGTTGCGCAGCTCGGCAAACATATTGAGGCTCTCTACGTCGCGATAGTCAGTAATGCGCGTGAAATGCGGGTTGGTCATGCCAATCTCTTCGCCCTGGTAGATATACGGCGTTCCCTGCATGCCATGCAGCACCATCGCCAGCATTTTTGCCGCAGGCACGCGGTATTCACCTTCATCACCAAAGCGAGAAACAATGCGCGGCTGATCGTGGTTACACCAGAACAAGGCATTCCATGCTACGTTGTGCATTCCTTGTTGCCAGTGGCGGAACAATGTTTTCAACGCCACAAAGTCAGGTTTAGCCAGCGTCCATTTTTCACCACCGGGATAATCGACCTTCAGGTGATGAAAATTAAAGGTCATCGACAATTCACTGCCTGTCAGAGCCGCGTATCGCTGGCAATGCTCAAGGCTGGTGGAGAACATTTCACCTACGGTCATTAACCCGCGTGGCGTAAACACATCGCGGTTCATCTCGTGCAAAAACTCGTGTGCTCGTGGCCCGTCGGTGTAGAAGCGACGCCCGTCGCCGTCCAGGTCTTCAGGGAAACGCGGGTCTTTGGAGATCAGATTCACCACATCCAGGCGCAACCCGTCGACCCCACGATCGGCCCAGAACTCACAGACTTTTTTCAGCTCTGCGCGTACCGCTGGATTCTCCCAGTTGAGATCCGCCTGTTCTGGTGCAAAGAGATGCAAATAGTACTGTTCGCTTTCCGCATGCCAGCGCCACGCACTACCGCCAAATTTTGAACGCCAGTTGTTCGGTGGCGTTTCTGGTTCTCCATCGCGCCAGATATAAAACTGGCGGTAAGGGCTTTCTTTGTTCAGCGCCTCGCGAAACCAGGCATGTTGGGTAGAGGTATGGTTAAACACCATATCGAGAATGATACGAATCCCGCGCGATTTTGCCTGCGTCACCAGTTCGTCAAAATCGTCCAGCGTGCCGTAGGTGGGATCAATCGCCGTATAGTTCGCTACGTCGTAACCGTTATCGACCTGGGGAGAGACATAAAAGGGGGTTAGCCAGATGGCATCAACGCCCAGTTTATGCAGATAGTCCAGGTGTTGGATAACGCCACGTAAATCGCCGGTACCGCTACCCGTGGTGTCCTGAAAACTCTTTGGATAAATCTGGTAGATAACGCCGTTTTGCCACCAGTGGGGAAGATGAGTCATTACGTTATTCCTGCGAATGCGAGGGGGCGCAATTGCGCCCCGAAGAAAATTAAACAATGTCCAGCGTGCCCAGGCGGTATTTCCGCTGATAGATAAACGAGGTGAGTACAATCGGGATGATGATGGCGATAGCCATTGCCAGCGCAAACACCTGCCAGTAGCTCGGTTGAATCGAGAGAATTCCCGGCAGGCCGCCTACGCCTACGCCGATGCCATTCGCCATAACGCCGTTCAGGCCGCATAGCAATCCTGCCAGACCAGAACCAATCATCGCGCACAGCATCGGGAAGCGATATTTCAGGTTGATGCCGTACATTGCAGGCTCAGTGACCCCAAGCCAGGCGGAGATAGCGGCAGGCACGGAGATCTCGCGTTCATTGTGCTTGCGGCTGGAAATGATAATGCCTATCACGGCGGAGCCCTGAGCGATATTCGACAGCGCAATCAGCGGCCACACTGGCGTACCACCCATGCTTTGAATCATCTGCAAATCAATAGCAAGCGTGGTCTGGTGTACACCGGTGATCACCAGCGGGGCGTACAGGAAGCCAAACAATGCTGCGCCAATCGGAGCAAAGCTGCCGGTCATCAGGTGACGTACCGCAAAGGCAACGCCATCGCCAATCATGCGACCAAACGGACCAATCAGCGCATGGGCGAGGAACACCGCGAGGATCAGCGAACAGACGGGTACCACCACCAGATAGAGGTAATCCGGCACGATGCGTTTAAGGCGAGTTTCAATAACGCCCAGCGCCAGTCCGGCTAACAGTGCCGGGATCACCTGCGCCTGATAGCCTACTTTGGCGATGCTGAACATGCCAAAGTCCCACACTTCCGGCAGCTGCTGCCCGAGCAGATAAGCGTTCATCAGCTGTGGAGAAACCAGTGTCACGCCAAGCACGATACCAAGGATCGGCGTGCCGCCCATTTTTTTCACCGCTGACCAGCAAATACCGACCGGCAGGTAGAAGAAGATCGCTTCACCGATCAACCACAGAAAATCGTAGATCGTTTGCAGGGAAGGGTACATTTGCGCCAGCGTCTGACCGTTGCTCATGGGCAAATCGCCGATCACATTGCGAAAACCGAGGATCAAACCGCCGCTAATCAACGCGGGCAGCAACGGGAAGAAGATCACCGCGAAATGAGAGATCAACTGCTCATGCCATTTCATATTATGCCGGGCGGCTTTTTTTACCTGCTCTTTATCAACCTGCGCCTGTCCGGTTGACGCAATCAGTGCTTGATAGTAATCACCCACGTTGGTGCCAATCACCACCTGAAATTGCCCGGCATTGGTGAAACAGCCTTTCACCATAGGGAGTTGCTCAATTTCTTTCGGTCTGGCATTGGCCGGTTGGTTGAGGACAAAGCGTAGGCGAGTAATACAGTGGCTCACCGTCGCAATATTGCCGCGCCCGCCGACCAGTTCAATCAACCGATCGATATCCGTTTGGTTTATTTTGCTCATCATAAAGCCCCATGGCAGATGACATTTTTGGTTGGCTGCAGAATATATTGCGCGGAAAAATTTAAAAACGGGAACGTTCCCGAAACGCAGCGAAGATCACAATTTATCGTTCAGGAAACGATCAGGACAGGGTGGCGGGGATGATGATTTGTTGCGGTTCGCTGCGCCCGGTTACCTGCGCGATCAACTGGCAAGCCGCCTGGCGTCCAGCTTCGGCGTAACCGGGATCTACGGTTACGATCTCCGGATGGAGGAATTTCATTAACGGCGTATTACCGACGCTCGCCAGTTGCAAGGTGTCGATGCGTTGCTCTTGCAGGTATTTACTTGCGCCAAGTGCCAGCGTGTCGGTTGCGCACAGTAAGGCGGTAGTTTCAGGCGTAATCACTTTTGCAACGTTCTCATAGCCTTGCTTCATAGCAAGCCCTGGCAGGGCGGCAACGGGATGCAGTTTATGCGCTTTGCAGAACGCCAGGTAGGCTTCGTGACGTCGCTTACCGGTTGTCACGTCACTGTGCGGCACGCCGAGATAACTGATATTACGATGCCCCTGGTCATACAGCCGTTGCATCAGGATTTTGATTGCCCCTTCGTCGTCATAACAGACCGAAGCAAAGCCTTTTGCGTCACGCGCCAGCAGAACCAGCGATGACTGCCAGTGGGCTAACATTTCTTCTGTTATGCCAGTAAAACCGAACAGCACTACGCCGTCGATATTACGCCGTTTCAGCACTCCCAAATGTTCGGCAACTAATTGCGGGGAAAACTGACTTTCCATCATGATTGGGTCGTAACCTTGTTCATAGAACGCTGGCAGCATGGTTTGAACGGCGAGATTTTCTGACAACGAATCCAGACGGGTAACAATGATGGCGACCACTTTATCGCTTTGCCCACGCATAGCGCGCGCAGAGCGGGAAGGGGAAAATCCATGCTGATTCATCACTGCTTCAACACGCTCGCGGGTGAGCTGGCTCACGCCGCTTTCGTTATTCAGCACCCGGGAAACTGTAGATTTCCCCACGCCGCTTAAGCGCGCGATATCTTTGATGGTCAGCCGATTTTGCATCCTGTTGTCCTGTAACGTGTTGTTTAATTATTTGAGCCTAACGTTACCCGTGCATTCAGCAATGGGTAAAGTCTGGTTTATCGTTGGTTTAGTTGTCAGCAGGTATTATATCGCCATAGATGCTACGAATATTATTGGATTCTCCTTATTATTTGCGGCGCTTTTTTCACTTACCGGAGGTTATATGGAACCTGATCCCACGCCTCTCCCTCGACGGAGATTAAAACTTTTCCGGTAAGCCCGTCTTTTCACGGCGTTACCGGATGCGTAAGGCCGTGACGTTTTAACGTCCCTGCTCAGCTTTATTACCTTCAGGTAAGGCTTCGCCACGCCTGAAGACATTTCTGTACTGTTTCAGACAGTGCGGAGGGACTCCTTATGTTTAAAGAAATTTTTACCCGGCTCATTCGCCATTTACCTTCCCGTCTGGTTCATCGTGATCCATTGCCTGGCGCGCAGCAGACAGTGAATACGGTGGTCCCGCCGTCCTTAAGTGCGCATTGCCTGAAAATGGCGGTGATGCCCGAAGAAGAATTGTGGAAAACGTTCGACACCCATCCGGAAGGGTTAAATCAGGCGGAAGTGGAATCTGCCCGCGAACAACATGGTGAAAATAAATTACCCGCACAACAACCGTCGCCGTGGTGGGTACATTTATGGGTCTGCTATCGCAACCCCTTTAATATTTTACTCACCATTCTCGGCGCTATTTCTTACGCCACGGAAGATTTATTTGCTGCGGGCGTTATCGCGCTAATGGTCGCTATTTCTACGTTGCTGAACTTTATTCAGGAAGCACGTTCCACTAAAGCGGCAGATGCCCTGAAAGCGATGGTCAGCAATACTGCGACGGTGCTGCGCGTAATTAACGACAAAGGCGAAAATGGCTGGCTGGAGATCCCGATCGACCAGCTGGTGCCCGGCGATATTATAAAACTGGCGGCGGGAGATATGATCCCGGCAGATTTACGTATCTTGCAGGCGCGGGATCTGTTCGTCGCTCAGGCGTCGTTAACCGGTGAGTCTCTGCCCGTAGAAAAAGCCGCTACCACTCGCCAGCCGGAGCACAGCAATCCGCTGGAGTGCGACACGCTGTGTTTTATGGGCACCACCGTGGTGAGCGGCACGGCACAAGCAATGGTGATTGCTACAGGTGCCAATACCTGGTTTGGTCAACTGGCGGGGCGTGTTAGTGAGCAGGAAAGCGAGCCGAATGCCTTTCAGCAAGGGATCAGCCGCGTCAGTATGCTGCTGATTCGCTTTATGCTGGTGATGGCACCGGTGGTGCTGTTAATCAATGGTTACACCAAAGGCGACTGGTGGGAAGCGGCGCTGTTTGCGCTTTCGGTCGCGGTAGGCCTAACGCCGGAAATGTTGCCGATGATTGTTACCTCGACGCTGGCGCGCGGCGCAGTAAAGCTGTCGAAACAGAAAGTGATCGTCAAACATCTGGATGCTATTCAGAACTTTGGCGCAATGGATATTCTGTGCACTGATAAAACCGGCACCCTGACGCAGGATAAAATTGTGCTGGAGAATCATACCGATATCTCCGGTAAAACCAGCGAACGCGTGCTGCATAGCGCGTGGTTGAACAGTCATTATCAGACCGGACTTAAAAACCTGCTCGATACAGCGGTGCTCGAAGGTACGGATGAAGAGTCAGCGCGCTCGCTGGCCAGTCGTTGGCAAAAAATTGATGAGATTCCGTTTGATTTCGAGCGTCGCCGGATGTCGGTGGTAGTGGCAGAAAATACCGAGCACCATCAGCTGGTTTGCAAAGGTGCATTGCAGGAAATCCTCAATGTGTGTTCGCAGGTGCGTCACAATGGCGAGATTGTGCCGCTCGATGACATCATGCTGCGTAAGATTAAGCGGGTTACTGATACGCTGAATCGTCAGGGGCTGCGCGTGGTTGCGGTGGCGACGAAATACCTGCCAGCGCGTGAAGGAGATTACCAGCGGGCGGATGAATCCGACCTGATCCTCGAAGGATATATTGCTTTTCTTGATCCGCCAAAAGAGACAACCGCTCCGGCACTGAAGGCATTAAAAGCGAGTGGAATTACCGTAAAAATCCTTACTGGCGACAGTGAGTTAGTTGCAGCGAAAGTGTGCCATGAAGTGGGGCTGGACGCGGGAGAGGTGGTCATTGGTAGTGATATTGAAACGCTATCTGACGACGAACTGGCAAATCTTGCACAGCGTACCACGCTGTTTGCCCGCCTGACGCCGATGCATAAAGAACGCATTGTGACCTTACTGAAGCGCGAAGGGCATGTGGTTGGCTTTATGGGCGATGGTATTAATGATGCGCCCGCCTTACGCGCTGCGGATATCGGCATTTCTGTGGACGGCGCGGTAGATATTGCCCGTGAAGCGGCTGATATCATCCTGCTGGAAAAAAGCCTGATGGTGCTGGAAGAGGGGGTTATTGAGGGACGTCGCACTTTCGCCAACATGCTGAAATACATCAAAATGACGGCGAGCTCTAACTTCGGTAATGTGTTCAGCGTGCTGGTAGCGAGTGCTTTCTTGCCCTTCCTGCCGATGTTGCCGTTACACTTGCTTATTCAGAACCTGCTGTACGATGTGTCACAGGTGGCGATCCCGTTTGATAACGTCGACGACGAGCAAATTCAAAAGCCGCAGCGTTGGAATCCGGCGGATCTGGGGCGCTTTATGATCTTCTTCGGACCGATCAGCTCGATCTTCGATATTTTGACGTTTTGCCTGATGTGGTGGGTATTCCATGCCAACACGCCGGAAACGCAAACGCTGTTCCAGTCGGGATGGTTTGTGGTGGGCTTACTGTCGCAAACGCTGATTGTGCATATGATCCGCACCCGCCGTGTGCCGTTTATTCAGAGCTGTGCATCGTGGCCGTTAATGATCATGACCGTGATCGTGATGATTGTCGGGATCGCATTGCCGTTTTCACCGCTGGCCAGTTATCTGCAATTACAGGCGCTGCCGTTAAGCTATTTCCCGTGGCTGGTTGCGATTCTGGCAGGGTATATGACATTAACCCAGTTGGTGAAAGGGTTCTATAGCCGTCGTTACGGCTGGCAATAAAGAATAAACTGGGCACGATAGCCCCGATTCAGATTGTAGACAAAGTGAGTTTTGTTCATGCCGGATGCGGCGTAAATGCCTTATCCGGCCAACAAATTCAATAAATTGCAGGAATCACGTAGGCCTGATAAGCGTAGCGCATCAGGCGATTTTGCGTTTGTCATCAGACTTAATCCGGGCATGATAGCCCGGATTTCCATCAAGATTAGCGACGAACAGCGATCGCTTCGATCTCAATCTTCACGTCTTTCGGCAGACGGGCAACTTCAACGCAAGAACGTGCCGGGAAGGTGGCGTTGTGTTCGGTGAAGAAGGCTTCGTAAGTGGCGTTTACGGTTGCGAAGTCGTTCAGATCTTTTACAAACACGGTAGTTTTAACGATGTCGCCCACTTTCAGGCCAGCGGCTTCGACGATCGCTTTTACGTTATCCAGCGACTGACGTGCCTGTGCAGCGACGTCTGCCGGTACTTCGCCCGTTTTCGGATTTACCGGGATCTGACCGGAGGTGATGATCATATTGCCCAGATCAACGCCCTGTACGTAAGGACCGATAGCTGCCGGTGCATTTTCCGTCGCGATAGTTTTGCTCATGATTTCTCCTTTATTACAGCGGTAAAAAGTCTGGCTCATTATAGGGAGCCAGACTTTTATTACCAACCGCAATTAATTGGCCAGCACCACATTATGGGAAAACTCTTTTTCACAGTATTTGCATTTGAGCGCGATATCATTGGCGCGTTTTCGCACGGCAAAGCTGGATGAAACCGGTTCGGCATGGCTGATACAGTTGCTGTTCGGGCAGACCAGCACATTGTCGATGCGCTCCGGCAGACTTGGGCGCGATTTACCCACCACTTCATAGTTGTCGATACGGTTAACCGTGGCTTGCGGCGCATACAATGCCAGTTGATCTACTTGATCTTCACTCAAAAAGGTATTTTCGATTTTGATCAGATCTTTGCGGCCCATCTCGCCAGAAGGCAGGTTCAGACCAATGGTGATGCGCTGATCCGTTTCGGTCAGCTTGAACAGACTCAACAGCTTAAAACCGATCTGGGCGGGGATATGGTCAATTACCGTGCCGCGTTTAATAGCTTCAACCTGCAATTTATTATCGTGTGTCATCTCTATTTCCCCTTACAGTACCAGATCGCGATTCAGAACCAGTGCCAGTAACGCCTGGCGAGCGAAAATCCCGTTGCCTGCCTGCTGGAAGTACCAGGCGTGTGGCGTTTTATCAACATCCGTCGCAATCTCATCAACACGCGGCAGCGGATGCAGCACTTTCATATTGGCTTTGGCGTTGTGGAGATCGCTGGCGCGAAGAACAAACTGCGCTTTCACGTTGGCGTACTCGGACGGGTCCAGACGCTCTTTTTGCACGCGGGTCATGTACAGGATGTCTACTTCCGCCATCACTTCTTCAATAGAGCTGTGCAGACTCCATGCGATCCCTTTTTCATCGAGCATATCCAGAATGTATTGCGGCATTGCCAGCGCGTCCGGCGCGATGAAGTAAAAACGGTTGCCGTCGAACTTCGCTAACGCCTGAGTCAGGGAGTGAACGGTGCGGCCATATTTCAGGTCACCAACCATTGCGACGTGGAGATTGTCCAGACGCCCCTGGGTTTCCTGAATAGTGAATAAGTCCAGCAAGGTTTGCGTCGGATGTTGGTTGGAGCCATCACCGGCATTCAGTACCGGTACATTGCCGGAAAACTCGGTGGCCAGGCGCGCCGCACCTTCCTGCGGATGACGCATCACTATCGCATCGACGTAAGTGCTGATAACCGAAATGGTATCGGCCAGCGTTTCGCCCTTTTTACCCAGTGATGTATTGGCGCTGTCGGAGAAGCCCACCACGCTGGCCCCCAGGCGGTGCATAGATGTTTCGAAAGAGAGGCGGGTACGGGTAGAGGCTTCGAAGAAACAGCTGGCAATGACTTTGTGCTTCAACAGCTCTGGTTGCGGGTTTGCTTTCAGTTTCGCCGCTGTCGCCAGCACCAGATTAAGGTCATCGCGACTAAGGTCGTTTATGGAAATGATATGTTTCTGATATAGCGGATTAGCCATCTTTTATCTCCTGACGCCTGGGCAAAAAAAAGCCCCTCGATTGAGGGGCTGGGAATGGGTGATCAACGGGAAGAAAAACGGCAGGCCAGCGTCTTTTTTCAGACGCGGTAAGACAAAATGTCGAACACACTGAACCATACATCCTCCCGGCAAATTGTCCGGCATTATACTCATCGTCAGAAGCGGCGCAAGCATTTGATGCAATATTTTGTCAGCGCAAACGGTTTATTTGAATTAAAAGTCAAGGTATATGCATTTTTATTTGATGTGATTCTGCAGGGGAACTGTCCTTCGGTATCAATAATTGCAGACATTCCCTGCTTTTTCCTTTTTCACTTTCACGCAATCAGATATGCATTTTATTCCATTCATCCGACTTATAGGGCGGAGTGTGAAAGCGAACGGCTAACACTATTGCTTACTGCTCAGGGATGCGCGCTATCACTTTAATTTCAAAATCAAAGCCTGCCAGCCATGTAACACCCACCGCCGTCCAGTTTGGATAAGGTGGGGCGCTAAATATTTCATTTTTCACCGTCATGATGTCTTCAAATTGGTTTTCTGGATCGGTATGGAAGCTCGTAACATCAATGATATCGTCAAAAGTGCATCCCGCAGCTGCCAGGGTCGCATGCAAATTATCAAATGCCAGTCTGACTTGTTGCTGAAAATCGGGTTCTGGTGTTCCGTCCTCTCGACTTCCTACTTGCCCGGAAACAAACAGCAAATCGCCGGAACGAATAGCCGCAGAATAACGATGCTCAGCATATAGTGAATGTCGGCCAGCAGGGAAAACAGCGGTTCTTTCTACCATTTGGTTATCCTCAAGATTTACGACATGAACAGAAGATTTCTCTTTACCGGGAGCCGCTTTTAGCGGACGACGTGAGTAAACAAAACCCAGACATCATGGATAATGGCTGGGCTTAATTGAGCGTAGTCGGTTATGCGCCAAACGCGCCATCAATGGTATGCATCGCGCCGGTAACAAAACTGGCTTCTGGCCCTGCTAACCATGCGACCATACCAGCGACCTCTTCCGGTTGCCCATGTCTTTTGATAGCCATCAAACTATGCAACATATCGCGCATTGGCCCGTTGGCGGGATTAGCGTCGGTATCAATTGGCCCTGGCTGGACGACGTTAATGGTGATCCCACGCGGTCCAAAATCACGGGCCAGCCCGCGCGCCATGCCTTGCAGGGCAGATTTGCTGGCGGCATAAGCAGCCATGCCTGCAACAGGCATACGATCGCCATTCACGGAGCCGATGATTAAGATGCGCCCGCCTTCGGGCATCTGCCGGGCGGCTTCAACAGAGGCATGATAAGGAGCATGAATATTGATTTTGAAAAGGCGATCAATATCGTCGGCATTTAATTCCAGGGCCTCGCCAAAGACGCCAATACCTGCATTTACCACCAGGATATCCAATGCGCCGCTCTTACGAACGACATCAATGACAGCGTCTCTGTCAGCACTATCTGTGAATACTGCTGTCGCTCTAGTCTCTTGTGCCAGGCGTTTAGCGGCATCTTTCGACCCCGCATAGGTGAATCGTACATTGGCCCCATCGGTGACGAAACGACGTACGATAGCGGCACCGATACCACGACTGCCACCGAGGATGAGAACTGTCTTACCTGTAAAAGCGCCCATAAGGACTCCTTGATTTATTATGTAACATGCATTACAAAACTGTTTTAACTTTCTGTCAACAGGTTTTGTAATGGTCACTAAAAAACAATCTCGCGTTCCAGGTCGTCCCAGACGTTTCGCTCCTGAGCAGGCAATCTCTGCGGCAAAAGTGCTTTTTCACCAAAAAGGTTTCGATGCTGTCAGTGTTGCTGAAGTTACTGATTATCTTGGTATTAACCCCCCGAGCCTCTACGCGGCTTTTGGCAGTAAAGCTGGGTTATTTAGCCGTGTACTCAATGAATACGTCGGTACGGAAGCTATTCCGCTTGCCGATATTCTTCGTGATGATCGTCCGGTAGGCGAGTGCCTGGTTGAGGTATTAAAAGAAGCGGCGCGCAGATATAGCCAAAACGGCGGCTGCGCTGGCTGTATGGTTCTTGAAGGTATTCATAGTCATGATCCACAAGCGCGTGATATTGCCGTTCAATATTATCACGCCGCAGAAACGACCATTTATGACTACATCGCCAGGCGGCATCCACAACGCGCACAATGTGTGACTGATTTTATGAGTACCGTGATGTCTGGGCTTTCTGCGAAGGCACGAGAGGGGCACTCTATAGAACAACTCTGTGCAACAGCTGCAATGGCGGGGGAAGCGATAAAAACTATTCTTGAGGAGTGATGCGGGCCTTGACCCGAAAGGCGGGAAAGCGCCTGCCGATAAGTTGTGATAAGACAATAATTCACGCGTTAAGGCTAGCGGAATTGATTATCTTTTCGTATAACGATAGAAATGAAACGTTGTTTTAATTAAGGAGTGGAAAAGATGATCATCGGAAATATTCATAATCTTCAGCCGTGGCTACCCCAGGAGTTACGCCAGGCGATTGAGCATATCAAAGCACACGTTACGGCAGAAACGCCAAAGGGCAAGCACGATATCGAAGGCAATCGACTGTTTTATCTTATCTCGGAAGATATGACCGAGCCGTACGAAGCTCGCCGTGCGGAGTACCATGCCCGCTATCTTGACATTCAGATTGTGTTAAAAGGTCAGGAAGGCATGACCTTCAGCACGCAACCTGCAGGCGCGCCGGATACCGACTGGTTAGCTGATAAAGACATCGCATTTTTGCCGGAAGGCGTTGATGAGAAAACAGTTATTCTAAATGAAGGTGATTTTGTTGTGTTTTATCCGGGGGAAGTGCATAAACCGCTGTGCGCAGTGGGCGCGCCAGCCCAGGTTCGCAAAGCAGTAGTGAAGATGCTGATGGCGTGATGACTTTTCGCCGTAAATAACTCAAGGTTTACGGCGAGTTTGTGAAAAGAGCGTTTTTTGATATTTTTTTGTGAGTAAAATTTGTAATGCTTAGACGTTCTTATTCACTCAAGGAGTTCGTCATGAGCAAAATATCAGATTTAAATTATTCTCAACACATTACATTAGCCGACAATTTCAAACAAAAAAGTGAAGTTTTAAATACCTGGCGTGTTGGAATGAATGATTTTGCCCGTATTGCCGGGGGGCAGGATAACAGAAGGAATATTCTTTCTCCTGGAGCATTTTTAGAGTTTTTGGCAAAGATATTTACCCTGGGTTATGTGGATTTTAGCAAACGCTCCAACGAAGCGGGTAGAAATATGATGGCTCATATTAAGTCCTCATCTTATTCTAAAGATACTAATGGCAATGAAAAAATGAAGTTTTACATGAATAATCCTGTAGGGGAACGAGCGGATTCACCCAAGGTGATTATAGAAATTTCACTTTCCACTATCACTACTATGGGGACTCGTCAAGGACATACAGCCATTATATTTCCACAACCTGATGGTTCGACTAACCGTTATGAAGGGAAGTCCTTTGAAAGAAAAGATGAGAGTTCATTACACCTGATTACTAACAAGGTTCTGGCGTGTTACCAAAGTGAAGCTAACAAGAAAATAGCGCGTCTATTAAATAATAATCAGGAGTTAAATAATCTACAGAAATTAAATAATCTACAGAAGTTAAATAATCTACTGAAGTTAAATAATATACAGGGGTTAAATAATCCTCAGGAGTTAAATAATCCGCAGAATTTAAATGATTCTCAGGAGTTAAATAACTCGCAGGAATTAAATAGTCCACAGGAGTTAAATGATCCGCAGGAGTTAAATAATTCTCAGGACTTAAATAACTCTAAGGTGAGTTGTACAGTTTCAGTTGATTCTACGATTACGGGTTTATTAAAAGAACCATTGAATAATGCATTATTAGCAATAAGGAACGAACATCTGCTATTAATGCCTCATGTATGTGATGAATCGATTTCATACTTACTGGGCGAAAAAGGTATACTTGAAGAAATAGATAAGCTCTACGCATTAAATGATCACGGAATTGATAATGACAAAGTAGGTAACAATGAAATTAATGACATCAAAGTTAACCTGTCTCATATTCTTATTGATTCCTTAGATGATGCAAAGGTTAACCTTACACCGGTCATCGATTCGATTCTGGAGACTTTTTCAAAATCCCCATATATTAATGATGTAAGAATACTGGATTGGTGTTTTAATAAAAACATGCAATATTTTGATGATACTAAAAAGATAAAGCATGCATGCTCCGTAATAAATCATATTAATCTTCGCAGCGATCAGTCTAAAATAGCTGAGACATTATTTTTCAATCTCGATAAAGAACCCTATAAAAATAGCCCTGAATTACAGGGGTTGATTTGGAATAAGTTGGTTGTATATGTCAATGAATTTAACTTAAGTAATCGAGAAAAAACAAATTTAATACAAAGGCTATTTGATAATGTTGAGTCTATATTTAATGAAGTACCTGTCAGCATTTTAGTGAATGATATTTTTATGAATGATTTCTTTATGAAAAATCCTGAGATGATTAATTGGTACTTCCCTCAGTTACTTAAGAGTTATGAGGGTGAAAAGATTTATTTTGATAATTTAAAATATGATTTAAATGATAATGATAAGGAATCTAATAAAGAAATTTTGAAGAATCAACCAGATAATGTTATCAAAGAAAAACTGAATAATGAATACAAACTTAGATTTAGAATGATGCAAACTATCTTGCAATCGAGAGTTAATGTATTACCATATATTAATGAACAGCGTTTAAATAAACTAAATCCACCGGAAAATTTACGTATAGCAATAGAACACTTTGGGTGGAAGAATAGACCTATCACTGCATAAAATAATGTGATGCCGGGATGGTTTGTATTTCCCGGCATCTTTATAGCGATAGCAATTATTTACTGAGCGTCGCGACCATCACCGCTTTGATAGTATGCATACGGTTTTCCGCCTGATCAAAAACAATGCTGGCGGCAGATTCGAAGACCTCATCAGTGACTTCCATACCGCCATGTAGGCCAAATTCTTCCGCCATTTTCTTGCCAAGCGTCGTTTGGTCGTCATGAAACGCGGGCAGGCAGTGGAGGAATTTGACCTCCGGGTTACCGGTCAACTGCATCATCTTGCTGTTCACCTGATATTCACGCAGCAATGCAATCCGTTCCGCCCATTTCTCTTTTGCTTCCCCCATCGACACCCACACATCGGTATAGATAAAGTCAGCACCTTCAACTCCCTTCGCGACATCTTCAGTCAGCGTAATATTCCCACCATTTTGCTGTGCCAGGGCGCGGCATTCCGTAACCAGCGCAGCTTCCGGCCAGCACGCTTGTGGCGCGACCAGACGCAAATCCAGACCGGTAAGCGCCGCAGCTTCGAGCATCGAATTGCCCATGTTGTTACGCGCGTCACCTGCATAGACCAGCGTCATTTCGTTGAACGCTTTGCCGGGCAAATGCTCCTGCATGGTGAGAAGATCCGCCAGCAGCTGCGTGGGATGGAACTCATTGGTCAGGCCATTCCATACCGGCACGCTAGCGTATTCCGCCAGTGTTTCGACAATCTCCTGACCATAGCCGCGATACTGAATACCGTCATACATGCGACCAAGCACGCGGGCAGTGTCTTTAATCGACTCTTTATGACCAATCTGGCTGCCGCTTGGGCCGAGATAAGTAACGCGAGCACCCTGGTCATATGCGGCAACTTCGAAAGAGCATCGGGTACGAGTCGAGTCTTTTTCGAAGATGAGCGCGATGTTTTTACCAGTGAGTTTGGCTTCTTCTTTACCGCTTTTCTTATCGGCTTTCAGCTTCGCGGCTAACTGCAGCAGGCTGTTGAGTTCAGCTGGCGTGAAATCGAGTAATTTCAGGAAATGCTTATGATAAAACCCGGACATAGATCCCTCCTGTGGCTAACGCCTCAATGAATTAAAATTCAATTTATATGGATGATTATTCATTTGCAAGTCTAAAGCATAAATCTTTGTCACAAAGGTGGAGGCAATGTCAGTGGTGTGTGACAATAAGAGTATCGGCAGGACATTAAGAGGAATGAGCCATGGCAAACCCGGAACAACTGGAAGAACAGCGTGAAGAAACACGTTTGATTATTGAAGAATTACTGGAAGATGGCAGCGATCCGGACGCGCTGTACACCATCGAACACCATCTTTCCGCAGACGATCTGGAAACCCTGGAAAAAGCAGCAGTTGAAGCGTTTAAACTCGGTTACGAAGTGACCGATCCAGAAGAGCTGGAAGTTGAAGATGGTGATATCGTGATTTGCTGCGACATCCTCAGCGAGTGCGCGTTGAATGCCGATCTGATCGATGCCCAGGTTGAACAACTGATGACGCTGGCAGAGAAATTTGACGTTGAGTACGACGGATGGGGCACTTACTTTGAAGATCCTAACGGCGAAGATGGCGACGATGAAGATTTTGTCGATGAAGACGATGACGGAGTTCGCCACTAATTAAGCGTAGCGCATCAGGCCCAGGTAGTTCCTGCAACCTGGTGAATTTGTAGCCCGGATAAGGCATTCATGTCACATCCGGCATAAACAAAACGTACGTTGTTAATGTTCGAATGCCCGCGAGTTGAACACGCGGGCATTTTTTTAGAGTTCGCGCAACATCCGCACTTCACAATCGACATGGCCCGTGCAGCCAAGCGCATAGTCGATATGCTCAAAGCCCAAATGCTCATAAAGCGCAATGGCTTCCTTTAAAAAAGCGGTCGTTTCCAGATAGCAGCGTTTGAAACCCATCTCTCGCGCCTGCTCCATCGCCATTAAGGCCAGTTTTTTTGCCAGCCCTTTGCCGCGGATAGCCGGAAGAAAATACATCTTTTGCAGTTCGCAAATATCCGACTCACTCCCGGTTAATGGCGCTATCCCACCGCCGCCGACCACTTCACCCTCGTACTCAACGACCCAATATGCATGGCCAGGCTGACTATATACTTGATACAGCTCGTCAAGATTCGGATCGGCGACGGTGTAGCCTTTATCAGCGGTAAGACCGTATTCGGCGGATACCTGACGAATGACGCGGGCGATAGCAGGATTATCCTGCAGCGTCAGGCGACGCATTACAGGTGATTGCGGCGCAATGTTATTCATAGTTTAACCCAATAAAAATAAAGTAATTATACATTTGTTTAATACCACTCTCTTCTTACGTACGCAAGCGACTTATAAAGTAATAAAGTTTTTGCCAGCCTATTACTGATAAGAGTATTGTAACGTGGCAGAACATTTTACTGTCTGTATATATAAGTTATATCAATGGATTTTTTAATTCAGGGAATTTTTATGGCTCAAGTTATTAATGAAATGGATGTTCCGTCCCATTCGTTTGTTTTTCATGGTACAGGTGAGAGATATTTTCTTATTTGTGTGGTGAATGTGTTGTTAACGATTATAACGCTAGGTATCTATTTACCATGGGCATTAATGAAATGTAAGCGTTATCTTTATGCTAATATGGAAGTTAACGGACAACGATTTTCTTATGGAATTACCGGTGGGAATGTTTTTGTTAGTTGTCTTTTTTTTGTTTTTTTCTATTTCGCAATCTTAATGACAGTGTCAGCAGATATGCCGCTTGTTGGTTGTGTTTTGACTTTGTTACTGTTGGTTTTGCTTATATTTATGGCAGCAAAAGGACTGCGTCATCAGGCCTTAATGACCAGTCTCAACGGCGTAAGATTTAGTTTTAATTGCTCTATGAAAGGGTTCTGGTGGGTGACCTTTTTCTTGCCGATTTTAATGGCCATTGGGATGGGGACTGTTTTCTTTATCTCGACAAAGATGCTACCTGCCAATAGTTCAAGTAGTGTTATTATATCCATGGTTCTGATGGCAATAGTTGGTATTGTTTCCATTGGTATTTTTAATGGTACTTTATATAGTCTGGTAATGAGTTTTCTCTGGAGTAATACCAGTTTCGGTATACATCGTTTCAAGGTGAAATTAGATACTACGTATTGTATAAAATATGCCATTCTCGCATTTTTAGCTTTATTGCCTTTTCTCGCTGTTGCTGGTTATATTATCTTCGATCAAATATTAAATGCGTATGATAGTTCTGTATATGCAAATGATGACATTGAGAATTTACAGCAATTTATGGAAATGCAACGTAAAATGATAATCGCGCAGTTAATCTATTATTTTGGGATTGCTGTTAGCACAAGTTATTTAACGGTGTCTTTGCGAAACCATTTTATGAGCAACCTGTCACTGAATGATGGGCGTATTCGTTTTCGCTTAACTTTAACGTACCACGGTATGCTTTATCGCATGTGTGCGTTGGTGGTGATATCCGGGATTACGGGCGGTCTGGCTTATCCACTGCTGAAAATATGGATGATTGACTGGCAGGCAAAAAATACGTATTTGCTGGGCGATTTGGATGACCTTCCTTTAATCAATAAAGAAGAACAACCAGATAAAGGCTTCTTAGCCAGTATTTCACGGGGAGTTATGCCTTCTTTACCATTTCTGTAAGAGATAAAAAAGGCCGGAGCATGCTCCGGCCTTCGTTTTCATCACTGTGTTTTGATTACAGCGCGGCGATAACAGCCTGCTGTTCAATCAGTTTCGCTTTCGCTTCCGCATAGCCTTCCAGCTTCTCACGCTCTTTCGCGATGACCGCTTCCGGTGCGCGGGCGACAAAGCCTTCGTTCGCCAGTTTGTTCTCGATACGGCTGATTTCACCTTCAATCTTCGCCACTTCTTTCGCCAGACGCGCCAGCTCATCTTCTTTGTTGATGAGGCCAGCCATCGGGATCAGCAGCTCTGCACCGTCGATGATCTTCGTAACGGAAACCGGACCTTTGTCATCGGCAGGCAGCACGGTGATACTTTCCAGACGCGCCAGGGTTTGCAGGAAGCCACGGTTTTCATTTACGCGACGTTCTGCATCCGCGCTGCAACCACGCAGCAGCAGCTCCAGCGGTTTGCCCGGCGCGATGTTCATTTCTGCACGGATGTTACGTACCGCAACGATCGCCTGTTTCAGCCATTCGGTGTCGGCCAGTGCGGCTTCATCAACCTGAGATGCATCGTACTGCGGGAACGGCTGCAGCATGATGGTGTCGGCAGTGATACCGCAAAGTACTTTCACACGCTGCCAGATGGTTTCGGTGATGAACGGAATGATCGGATGCGCGAGGCGCAGCAGACCTTCCAGTACAGTCACCAGCGTATGGCGAGTACCGCGCAGTTCTGCTTCGGTGCCACCGTTCATTACCGGCTTGGTCAGCTCGAGATACCAGTCACAGAACTGGTTCCAGGTGAACTCATACAGAATGCCTGCGGCGATATCGAAGCGGAAGCTGTCCAGCGCTTCGCGGTACGCTTTGATGGTCTGGTTGAACTCCGCCAGAATCCAGCGGTCCGCCAGCGACAGCGTCATTTCGCCGCCGTTGAAGCCGCAATCCTGACCTTCTGTGTTCATCAGCACAAAGCGGCTGGCGTTCCACAGCTTGTTACAGAAGTTACGGTAACCTTCCAGACGCTTCATATCCCAGTTGATGTCACGACCGGTAGACGCCAGCGCCGCCAGGGTGAAGCGCAGCGCGTCAGTACCGTGCGGCTCAATACCGTTCGGGAACTGCTTCTCGGTGCGCTTACGGATTTTGTCCGCCAGCTGCGGCTGCATCATATTGCCGGTACGTTTTTCCAGCAGTTCTGGCAGCGAAATACCGTCAACCATATCCAGTGGGTCGATAACGTTACCCTTGGATTTGGACATCTTCTGGCCTTCGTCATCACGAATCAGGCCGGTCATGTAAACGGTGTGGAACGGCACCTGCGGTTTGCCATTTTCATCTTTGATGAAGTGCATGGTCATCATGATCATGCGGGCAATCCAGAAGAAAATGATGTCGAAACCAGATACCATCACGCTGGTTGGGTGGAACTGACGCAGGGCGTCGGTATTTTCCGGCCAGCCAAGGGTAGAGAAGGTCCACAGCGCAGAAGAGAACCAGGTATCGAGAACGTCTTCGTCCTGACGCAGGACAACATCAGCACCGAGGTTATTTTCTTTACGCACTTCGTCTTCGTTGCGGCCAACATAAACGTTACCCGCTTCGTCATACCATGCCGGGATACGGTGACCCCACCACAACTGACGAGAGATACACCAGTCCTGAATATCGCGCATCCAGGAGAAGTACATGTTTTCGTACTGCTTCGGTACGAACTGAATGTCGCCGTTCTCAACCGCTTCAACCGCCGGTTTCGCCAGGACATCGGCACGCACGTACCACTGGTCGGTCAGCATTGGTTCGATAACTACGCCGCCACGGTCGCCGTAAGGAACGGTCAGGTCGTGCGGTTTAATTTCTTCCAGCAGGCCAAGCGCGTCAACTGCGGCAACGACTGCTTTACGTGCAGCAAAACGCTCCAGTTTCTGGAACTCTGCAGGGATTTCGCTGGAATAAACGTCAGATTCGTTACCTTTGGTATCGAACACCTGGGCGCTTTCACGGATATCGCCGTCAAAGGTCAGGATGTTGATCATCGGCAGGGCGTGACGTTTACCCACTTCATAGTCGTTAAAGTCGTGCGCCGGAGTGATTTTCACGCAGCCGGTGCCTTTTTCCATGTCGGCGTGTTCGTCGCCAACGATCGGAATACGACGGTTAACCAGCGGCAGAATGACATATTTGCCAATCAGATCTTTGTAACGCGGATCTTCCGGGTTAACGGCTACGCCAGTATCGCCCAGCAGGGTTTCTGGACGGGTAGTCGCGACCACCAGATAATCTTTACCGTCTGCGGTTTTCGCACCGTCAGCCAGCGGATAGCGGATGTGCCACATCGAACCTTTCGATTCGCGGTTTTCGACTTCCAGGTCAGAGATAGCGGTGCGCAGTTTCGGATCCCAGTTTACCAGGCGTTTGCCACGGTAAATCAGGTCTTCTTTATACAGACGAACGAAAACTTCTTTCACCGCATTGGACAGGCCTTCGTCCATGGTGAAGCGTTCACGCTCCCAGTCGACGGAGTTGCCGAGACGGCGCATCTGACGGGTAATGGTGCCGCCAGATTCCGCTTTCCATTCCCAGATTTTGTCGATGAAAGCTTCGCGGCCGTAGTCGTGACGGGTTTTACCTTCTTCTGCGGCAATCTTGCGCTCAACGACCATCTGGGTAGCGATCCCGGCGTGGTCAGTACCGACCTGCCACAGGGTGTTTTTGCCCTGCATGCGCTGATAGCGGATCATGGTATCCATGATGGTTTGCTGGAAGGCGTGACCCATATGCAAACTGCCGGTGACGTTCGGCGGCGGGATCATGATGCAGAAACTTTCCTGGCTTTCATCGCCATTAGGCTTAAAGTAGCCCTGCTTTTCCCAGTGCTCGTAAAGCGGCTGTTCGATATCTTGTGGGTTATATGTCTTTTCCATTATTTCCAGGTTGCCGTATTCAGGTTGAAACCAGCCACGCGGTAGGCTTTATAGCGTTCGCGCGCCAGTTGTTTCAGAGAATCTTCATAAGGAACGAAGTCTACCACTTCTGTGAAAGCGGTGGCAAAATCTGCAAAGCTTGTTCGCAGACTAATCAATATATCGCGCCGGCTGCTGCTACGCTTTTGCGGCCAGGCGATCTCCACCGGTGCACCGCCGCGCGGTCCTTCTCCCGCTAAATTATGCGGAACAAAGCTTTCTGCCGGACGCGCCCACAGGGCTTCATCCAGCCGGTAAGCCTGCTTTTCATCTTCACAGGCGATGAGCACGCGCTTACCGCTGCGCCAACGTTCTGCGGCAATTTCACACACCAGTTGCTCAACGGCGCTTAAGCCATCGACGGTGGTGTCATTGTCCAGAAGGTAGAACGTCGCGTTTTTCATAAATGGGGCTTCTTGTGGTGGATTTAAATACGCATCAGGTATACACCGCAGCGCCTGATGCGACGCTGTTGTGTCTTATCAGGCCTACGAGTTCAGTGCTGTGTAGGTCGGATAAGGCGTTCACGCCGCATCCGGCAATAACAGCCTTGCCTGACGCAATTACTCTTCGCCGTTAAACCCAGCGCGGTTTAACAGGAACTGTGCCAGCAACGCTACCGGACGACCGGTGGCGCCTTTTGCTTTACCAGAACGCCAGGCGGTACCGGCGATATCCAGGTGCGCCCAGTTGTACTTACGGGTAAAGCGTGACAGGAAGCAACCTGCGGTAATCGCCCCACCAGGACGACCGCCAATGTTCGCCATATCGGCAAAATTGGACTCCAGTTGTTCCTGATACTCGTCACCCAGCGGTAAGCGCCATGCGCGGTCACCGGATTGTTCAGACGCGGCAATCAGTTCATGGGCCAGCGGATTATGGTTCGCCATCAGACCAGTAATATGATGACCCAGCGCGATCACGCAGGCACCGGTCAGCGTCGCCACGTCAATCACCGCTTCCGGCTCAAAACGCTCAACGTAAGTTAACACGTCGCACAGTACCAGGCGGCCTTCAGCGTCGGTGTTCAGCACTTCAACGGTTTGACCGGACATGGTGGTTAACACATCGCCCGGACGATAGGCTCGTCCGCCAGGCATGTTTTCGCAGCCTGCCAACACGCCGATAACGTTAATCGGCAGTTGTAGCTCCGCGACCATCCGCATCACGCCGTAAACCGCTGCCGCACCGCACATATCGTACTTCATCTCATCCATGCCTTCTGAAGGCTTGATCGAGATACCGCCGGAGTCGAAGGTTAAACCTTTACCCACCAGCACGATTGGGCGTGCATCTTCCGACGCGTTGCCTTTGTACTCAATCACCGACATCAGCGATTCGTTTTGCGAACCCTGACCGACCGCCAGATAGGAATGCATCCCCAGCTCTTTCATCTGCTGTTCGCCGATAACGCGGGTGATGACATTCTTGCTGTAGCTGTCAGCCAGCTGGCGCGCTTGTGAAGCGAGGTAAGCGGCGTTACAGATATTCGGCGGCATATTGCCGAGATCTTTTGCTGCTTTAATCCCGGCGGCAATCGCCAGACCGTGCTGGATCGCGCGCTCACCGCTGGTCAGTTCACGGCGGGTCGGCACGTTGAACACCATCTTACGCAGCGGACGACGCGGTTCGCTCTTGTTCGTTTTCAGCTGATCGAAACTGTAGAGCGTCTCTTTTGCCGTCTCGACAGCCTGACGCACTTTCCAGTAGTTGTTACGGCCTTTAACGTGCAGCTCAGTCAGAAAGCAGACCGCTTCCATTGAGCCAGTATCATTCAGCGTATTAATGGTTTTCTGAATAACCTGCTTGTACTGACGCTCATCCAGCTCACGTTCTTTGCCGCAACCAATAAGGAGAATTCGCTCGGAAAGTACATTCGGAACATGGTGCAGCAACAATGTCTGCCCCGGTTTTCCTTCCAGTTCGCCCCGACGTAGCAGGGCGCTGATGTACCCATCGCTGATTTTATCGAGCTGTTCTGCAATCGGAGAAAGGCGACGTGGTTCGAAGACGCCCACGACGATGCAGGCACTCCGCTGTTTCTCCGGGCTACCGCTTTTTACACTAAACTCCATGCACTACGCTCCTGAATCTTAAAGACAACGGCGGTGGCTACAGATAGAATTGCAAGCTTTCGTAACTCATGTCCGCTGTTGCGATGACTTCGTGTTAATCTTAACGTTATTACGGCATTGGCACGTCAGAACAAAATCTGAGAGGTGAATCCGTTGAGTATAATTATCTTAGCGACGATTTCGACGACTCAAGAGAATAAATGACGTTTAAGCCATGAAACAAGCTAAAATCCTGCAAAAGACGAGTTTTTACGGGCGTATTTAAAGTGATAATCATAAGATATCTGGTGCGGGAGACGCTCAAAAGCCAGCTGGCGATACTCTTCATCTTGCTTTTGATCTTCTTCTGTCAAAAGTTAGTGAGGATCCTCGGCGCAGCGGTTGACGGCGATATTCCGGCGAATCTGGTGCTCTCCCTTCTCGGGTTGGGCGTGCCGGAAATGGCGCAGCTTATCCTGCCATTAAGCCTGTTCCTCGGGCTGCTGATGACGCTGGGCAAACTGTATACCGAAAGTGAAATTACGGTAATGCATGCCTGCGGCCTGAGCAAAGCGGTTCTGGTGAAAGCGGCAATGATCCTTGCGGTATTCACGGCAATCGTAGCGGCGGTTAACGTGATGTGGGCGGGACCGTGGTCATCGCGTCATCAGGATGAAGTGTTAGCAGAAGCGAAAGCGAACCCTGGCATGGCGGCGCTGGCGCAAGGGCAATTCCAGCAAGCGACTAATGGCAGCTCGGTGCTGTTCATCGAAAGCGTTGACGGCAGCGATTTCAAAGATGTGTTCCTCGCGCAAATTCGACCAAAAGGTAATGCACGTCCTTCTGTGGTGGTGGCCGATTCCGGACATTTAACCCAGCTGCGCGACGGCTCCCAGGTCGTCACTCTCAACCAGGGAACGCGCTTCGAAGGCACTGCATTGTTACGTGATTTCCGCATTACGGACTTCCAGGATTATCAGGCGATCATTGGTCACCAGGCGGTGGCGCTCGACCCGAACGATACCGACCAGATGGACATGCGCACATTGTGGAACACTGACACCGATCGTGCTCGCGCAGAACTGAACTGGCGTATCACGTTGGTATTCACCGTGTTTATGATGGCACTTATGGTCGTACCGCTGAGCGTGGTTAACCCACGTCAGGGACGCGTACTGTCGATGCTGCCAGCCATGCTGCTGTATCTACTTTTCTTCCTGATCCAGACCTCCCTGAAATCGAACGGCGGTAAAGGTAAGCTGGACCCGACGCTGTGGATGTGGACCGTTAACCTGATTTATCTGGCTTTAGCGATTGTTCTCAACCTTTGGGACACCGTGCCGGTCCGCCGCCTGCGCGCCAGTTTTTCGCGTAAAGGAGCGGTGTGATGCAACCTTTTGGCGTACTTGACCGCTATATCGGTAAAACTATTTTCACCACCATCATGATGACACTGTTCATGCTGGTGTCGCTGTCGGGCATTATCAAGTTTGTCGATCAGCTGAAAAAAGCCGGGCAGGGGAGTTACGACGCGTTAGGCGCAGGAATGTATACCTTGCTGAGCGTGCCGAAAGATGTGCAGATCTTCTTCCCGATGGCGGCTCTGCTTGGGGCGTTGCTTGGTCTTGGGATGCTGGCGCAGCGCAGCGAACTGGTGGTGATGCAGGCTTCTGGTTTTACCCGTATGCAGGTGGCGCTGTCGGTGATGAAAACCGCCATTCCGCTGGTCTTGCTGACGATGGCGATTGGCGAATGGGTCGCGCCGCAGGGCGAGCAGATGGCGCGTAACTACCGTGCGCAGGCGATGTACGGCGGCTCGTTGCTCTCTACCCAGCAAGGCTTATGGGCGAAAGATGGCAACAACTTCGTCTACATTGAGCGGGTTAAAGGTGACGAAGAGTTAGGTGGCATCAGCATTTATGCCTTTAACGAGAATCGTCGTCTGCAATCCGTACGCTATGCCGCTACTGCGAAGTTTGACCCGGAACATAAAGTCTGGCGTCTGTCGCAGGTTGATGAATCTGATCTGACCAATCCGAAACAGATTACCGGTTCGCAGACGGTGAGCGGCACCTGGAAAACCAACCTCACGCCGGACAAACTGGGCGTGGTGGCGCTGGACCCGGATGCACTCTCTATCAGCGGTTTGCACAACTATGTGAAGTATCTGAAGTCGAGCGGTCAGGATGCCGGACGTTATCAGCTCAACATGTGGAGCAAAATCTTCCAGCCGCTATCTGTGGCGGTGATGATGCTGATGGCGCTGTCGTTCATCTTTGGCCCACTGCGTAGCGTACCGATGGGCGTGCGTGTGGTCACCGGTATCAGTTTCGGTTTTGTCTTCTACGTACTGGACCAGATCTTCGGCCCGCTGACGTTGGTTTATGGCATCCCGCCGATCATCGGCGCACTGTTGCCAAGCGCCAGCTTCTTCTTAATCAGCCTGTGGCTGTTAATGAGAAAATCGTAACCGAATGAACGAATAAAGGGAGCGAAAGCTCCCTTTATTATTGTTAGCAAAGTGTGCTTCGTTCATTCCTGAAAAATAATTAAAATTCAATATATTGCAGTGGGGTGGGCATGATAAGACGCGCCAGCGTCGCATCAGGCAAAGACAAATCTCGCCTGACTTACCTTCTTCTCCCCCCCAGCAAACTCCCCAACATCCCGCGTACAATCTGATTCGTCACTTGGCGAGCGGCGCTTTTGGCCATTGTTTGCACCACACCATCTTTCTTCCCGCCGCGTGGTCCGGTAGTGCCGAACAAAATATCCTTCAATCCACCAAGAATGCCGTCATCCACCGCTACCTCTTTCCCTTTCGCGGGAGGATTATTTTGCTGCTCGGTACTGGCCTGAAAGCCTTTTTGCAACATCTCATAGGCGGATTCCCGGTCCACCTCATCCTCATATTTGCCATACACCGGAGAGTGATTAATCAAGCCATTACGCTCATCTTCCGTCACCGGCCCCATCCGCGAACAAGGCGCGATCACCATCGCACGCTCCACCACAGAAGGGCTTCCTTTCGCATCCAGAAAAGAGATCAACGCCTCGCCGGTGCCCAGTTCCTGAATCGCCTTTTTGGTATCAAACGCCGGATTGGCCCGCATGGTTTGCGCCGCTGCCTTCACTGCTTTCTGATCTTTTGGCGTAAAAGCCCGCAAAGCATGTTGAACGCGATTACCGAGCTGCCCGAGCACATTATCCGGAATATCAGACGGGTTTTGCGAAACGAACCAGACGCCCACGCCTTTTGAGCGAATAAGCCTTATCACCTGCTCAATCTTATCCAGCAGTACCTGCGGGGCATCGTTAAACAGCAGATGTGCCTCGTCGAAGAAAAACACCAGTTTTGGTTTCTCCAGATCGCCCGCTTCCGGCAATTGTTCATACAACTCTGAAAGCATCCACAGCAGGCTGGCGGCGTACAGTTTCGGCATCTGATAAAGTTTCTCGGCGCTGAGGATATTGATAACGCCTTTACCGTTGGCATCGGTGCGCATCCAGTCTTTGATATCCAGCATCGGCTCACCAAAGAAGTGTGCTGCGCCTTGCTGTTCCAGCGACAACAGCCCGCGCTGGATGGCACCAACCGATGCGCTACTGATATTACCGTACTGATTCTGGAAGGATTTGGCGTTATCGCCGATGTACTGGGTAATTGCCCGCAGATCTTTAAAGTCGAGCAGTAACAGCCCCTGATCGTCAGCAATGCGGAAGATGATATTCAGCACGCCAGATTGCACATCGTTGAGATTCAACAGTCGTGCCAGCAACAGCGGCCCCAGATCCGAAACCGTCGCCCGCACCGGATGGCCTTTCTCGCCAAAGATATCCCACACCACCACCGGATTGGCATGCGGTTGCCAGTCATTGACGCCGATATTTTTAAGCCTTGCGAGCAGTTTTTCCGACACCGTTCCTGCCTGCGCGACGCCGGTCAGATCGCCTTTCACATCAGCCATAAACACCGGCACGCCGATTTCCGACAATGACTCCGCCAGTTTTTGCAGCGTAACGGTTTTACCCGTCCCCGTTGCGCCGGTAATCAGCCCATGACGGTTAGCCATTCCCGGCAGTAAAAACAGTTCTGTGTCCGGCGTGCGGGCAATTAACAGGGGTTCACTCATGAGATATCCTCCAGTTTCCTGCCTGGAGTATAGGCAACGTCCGGCAAAGAGAATACGTGTAATGAAGAGAAAATAACCTAAAGCGTGTTGCCGTGATAAATCTGATACCCGAGGTCAACAGTGTTGTGGTTGTGATCGTTATTTTTAATTTTGCTCAGCAACATTTGGGCGGCCATCCGACCAATATCAAAACGGGGAGTAATTACGCTGGCGAGGCTTGGGATCATTTGCCTGCCAATCTCCAGCCCATGAAAACCCGCAATGGAAATTTGTTCTGGCACGGCGAGGTTTCGCTCGCGGCACAGCAGAAGCGCACCCATCGCAATATCGTCATTGGTGCAAAATACACCGTCTAAATCCGGGTTTGCGCTAAGGGCATCACGCATTAACTGCATTCCTAAATGAATGGATGAGATGGCGCGTGGATTCATGCGTAATGGGGAAAGATTATGCAGCATCATCGCATCGCAATACCCCTGATAACGCTGTTCATCGCGGGTGTCATCTTTGGAACCGAGATACAGAATTTTGTGCCTGACTCGCTTCTCCAGCATGGTACACACCATGTCAAAAGCGGCCTGCCGATTATCAAAACCGACCTCCATATCCAGCCGTTCTCCCTGTACATCCATCAATTCCACGACCGGAATGGTGGCTGAACGCAGAAATTTCACCGTCCTGATGGTGTGATATTTTTCCGAAAGTATAATCCCGTCAATGTTATAAGAGAGCAGGTTAATCACCGACTCTTCTTCGGAATCGCGATCGTAATTGTAATTAGCAATAAGGGTCTGATAATTATGCTCAGAGGTGACGGATTCTATTCCCGCGAGAATGTCAGCGAAGAGTTGATTTTGAAATGACGGAATCAAGATACCGAGGGTATAACTTTGTGCATTCAACAACATGCCGGGAGCGCGATTAGGGATATAATTGATCTCTTCCATAATTTTGGCGATGCGCTCGCCTGTTTCCTTTGCCACCTTTTTCGGCGAGCGGATATAACGACTCACGGTCATTTTTGTTACGCCAGCCAGCGTAGCGATATCCTGTAAAGAAATTCTGTGATTGCGCATAACTTCTCCCAACGTCGGGGGAATCTTCAATCTTCCCCCGAAACTACATCACAATATTTTATTCTTTCAGTGCAATACGGCGTTAATGGCTAACACGCCCAGCAAACCCATAATAGAAATAAGGGTTTCCATCACCGTCCAGGTACGCAACGTTTCACCAACCGTCAGATTAAAATACCCTTTAAATAGCCAGAAGCCAGGGTCGTTTACGTGTGACGCGATCACGCTGCCCGCACCGGTTGCCAGTACCATTAAAGCGGGATCGGCATGGGTAACGTTGATAATCGGCAACACCACACCCGCGGTGGTAATGGCCGCGACGGTGGCAGAGCCCAGAGCGATACGCAACAGCGCCGCAACAGTCCAGCACATCAATAACGGCGAAAGTGTAGTTCCGGTCATTAAGTGTGAAATATAGTGCCCGACACCGCTATCTACTAATACCTGCTTAAACGCGCCGCCGCCAGCGATAATAAACACAATCATCGCGATAGCGCCTATAGAATCCCCAATGATATCCATGATTTGCTCGATGGTGCGTCCATTACGTCGGCCCAGTGTGAAAATCGCAATAACAATGGCAATAAACAGCGCAACGGCAGGGTTACCGACAAATTCAAAGAAGAGGCGCACGGTGTTAGTTTTCGGTAACGTAATTTCACAAACGGCGGCGATAGCCATCAGGATGACCGGGATCACGGCAGCGAAAATACTGTTCCAGAAGGAGGGCATCTCCTCTTCGCTAAACAGATGAGGATTAAATAAGCCTTCCGGTGGTGCTTTCTCAAAGCGAGTTAGCAGTTTAGAAAACAGCGGTCCTGCGACAATAACTGTCGGAATGGTAATGATAAATCCATACAGTAAAGTCGTTCCGAGATTAGCCTCAAAGATAGTCGCGATGGCAGTAGGCCCTGGATGTGGCGGCAGAAAACAGTGGGTTACAGAGAGCGCTGCTACCATTGGTACGCCAACATACAACAGGGGTAATCCTGATGATGCTACGATGGTAAATACCAACGGCAACAGCAGGACAAAACCCACTTCAAAAAACATGGCGAGGCCCACAACCAGACCGGTGATCACTAGCGCCCATTGCACGCGTTTTTTACCAAAAGTAGCAATCAGCGTAGTGGCGATACGTTGTGCCGCACCCGTATCAGAAATCAGCTTGCCTAACATGGCCCCGAAACCGAGGATCATTGCCAGCCCGCCGAGCGTGCTGCCGATACCATTTTGTATAGAGTGCAGGACGGCCTGTGCATCCATCCCTTCGGCAAATCCGACGACGGCAGCTACCAGAACGAGGGCAATAAAGCCGTTAACTTTAAAGACGATCATCAGGATAAGAAGCAGCGCGACGCCTGCCGCAATAATGATTAATGGCATAGTCTTTATCTCTTATTAGTGCCAGAAAAGCAGCGCTTTCGCGCTGCACGTAGGGGGGGCTGTTAAACAGCCACTAACATGCCGCCATCAACAAACAACAGGTGGCCGTTTACGAAATCAGAGGCTTTTGAAGAAAGGAACACCGCAGCACCAATCAGTTCCTGCGGATCTCCCCAGCGTGCGGCGGGGGTCCGTTTGCACAACCAGGCGGTGAAGGCTTCGTCCTCAACCAGTGCTTTAGTCATTTCTGTTTTGAAATAGCCCGGCGCAATACCGTTGACCTGAATATTGTGGCGCGCCAGCTCGACGCACATGCCGCGGGTGAGCATTTTTACCGCCCCTTTCGATGCGGCATAAGGGGTGATGGTGTCACGTCCCAGTTCGCTTTGCATCGAGCAAATATTAATAACTTTACCTGCCTTGCGTTCAACCATGTGACGAGTTACCGCTTGCGATACCAGGAACACGGCGGTCTGGTTTACTGCGATCACATCATTCCACTCTTGTTCAGGGAACTCAGTAAAAGGATGACGGCGCTGGATACCGGCGTTATTCACCAGCACATCAATGGGGCCGATGTCCTTTTCGATATGTTCAACGGCGGCATCAATTTCATGTTTATGAGTAACATTAAAAGGTGCGGCAACGGCCTGAATACCCTCCTGGTGGAGTTTTTCTACAGCAAGTTCTGCGCGTTCGGCAGTAATATCATTAATAATTATTTGTGCGCCATATTTACCCAGGCCGGTTGCCAGTAAAAAGCCAATGCCCTGTGCTGAACCGGTAATCAAGATATTTTTTCCTGCCAGTGAAAATAGATCGTTCATTGTATTATTCCTTTATTTATCTCTTAGAAAACAAGCTGGACTTTTGCTGCCTGGGTTTTATCACCGGCGAAACGTAGCGCCTCTTCCAGGTCAGTGAAGGGATATTCAGCACTCAGTAAAGGCAGTGGATTGATAACGCCATTCGCCAGCCATGACACTGCGGTATTAAATTCGCTGGTAAAACGGAAAGAGCCTCTGAGTGAAATCTCCTTACCAATCAACGTCATCATTGGGAATTCTGCCATCGCGCCTCCCATACCTACCTGCACCATTACGCCGCGTGCACGAGTGACCTCCAGACAGGTATTCACTGATGAAGGATGACCGGACACTTCAAAGCTGACATCGAAATAGCCTTTTTCCGCTTTCCAGTGATCCATGTCGTCGTTTTGTGGGTTTACGAGCACATCCGCCCCCATCTCTTTGCCCAGCGAAAGGGAACGGGGACTCACATCAGCACAGACAATTTCCGCGGCCCCCAGTGTTTTCACTGCACTGACAATCAGGCAGCCAATGGGTCCAACACCGGAAATAAATACTCGCTTGCCCTGTAACTCGCCGGCCTGATGTGCGGCATGAATCGCGACGGCTAAAGGTTCGGCAAAAGCCATAACCTTTTCGTCAGCTTTGGCCGGATAAGGGACACATTGCGACGTTTCGACCATTTTATAACGGGTAAAACCACCATCAACATGAGGGAAATACATGGCACTGCCAAAAAAACGCATATCTGTACACTGATTCTCGTTATGTTCAATGCAGTATTTGCAGTGACCGCACGGTTTAGACGGATTAATGGCTACCGTTTGCCCTTCATGTAATTCTGATGAGTCGCTATGAATAACTTTACCGATAACTTCATGACCTAACACCATCGGTGCCTTTATCATGAAATTACCTACTTTTCCTTCCTGATAATAATGTAAATCGGAACCGCAAATTCCACCTCGGGTTATTTGTACTAATGTTCCATTATTATTCCAATCTATCGTCTGCTCGGTAACGGCAACAGTTTTCTTGCCCGCAACAACGCAGGACTGTGTTTTCACTTGCATAAATTCCTCACTGGTCAGGTAGACACCTCGGAAGCATTTAAGCGGTTTTAACTGTCATTATTTGTGATGAAGATCACGTCAGAAAATTGTTACATTACTATGTTACGCATAACGTGATGTGCCTTGTAATTCTTATCAGTAGAAATAAAAAAACGTGAAATTATTATGCCGCCAGGCGTAGTATCGCAGCAGGTAAGATGATTCAGGAGATTTTAAATGGCGGGTGAAAGCTTTATTTTGATGGGCGTTTCAGGGAGTGGTAAAACATTAATTGGTAGCAAGGTTGCCGCGTTATTATCTGCTAAATTTATTGATGGTGACGATCTTCATCCAGCCAAAAATATAGATAAAATGTCGCAGGGTATTCCATTATCTGATGAAGATCGACTTCCCTGGCTGGAACGCTTAAATGATGCTTCATACAGTCTTTATAAAAAGAATGAAACAGGATTTATTGTCTGTTCATCATTAAAAAAACAGTATCGTGATATTTTACGCAAGGGTAGCCCCCATGTTCATTTCCTCTGGTTAGATGGCGACTATGAAACTATTCTCGCGCGAATGCAGCGTCGGGCTGGGCATTTTATGCCGGTAGCGTTACTAAAAAGTCAGTTTGAGGCACTGGAGCGTCCACAAGCAGATGAACAGGATATTGTGCGCATTGATATCAACCATGATATTGCCAATGTCACCGAACAATGTCGGCAGGCTGTGCTGGCGATACGACAAAACAGAATATGTGCGAAAGAGGGCAGCGCCTCAGATCAGCGCTGCGAATGATTTTCAATAATCGGCTTTCAACACCACGCGGTAACGCGCCTTACCGTCGCGCACATGCTGGATGGCGTCGTTAATTTTCGACATCGGGAACAGTTCGGTGGTCGGCGCAACCTTGCTGCGGGCGGCAAAACGCATCAGCTTACGCAGCTCATAAGGCGTGCCGGTAGCAGAACCAGAGACGCTGCGATCGCCCGCAATTAACGTAAAGGCCGGAACAGACAGCGGCGTGAGAACCGCACCGACCGTATGGAAATTACCGCCATAGGTCAGCGCCTCAAAATAGGGCTGCCAGTCGAGGCTGACGTTGACGGTGTTGATAATGAGATCAAACTGCCCCGCCAGTGCTTTCAGTGCCTGCGGATCGCGGCTATTCACCACTTTATCGGCACCCATCGCCAGCACTTCCTGCTCTTTCGCCGGATTAGAACTAAAGGCTGTCACCTCGCATCCCATTGCGTGCAGAAGTTTTATAGCGATATGCCCCAGCCCGCCAATACCAATTACCCCAACGCGGCTGGTAGCAGTGATATGGTGCATCAACAGTGGTTTAAAGACCGTGATACCGCCGCACAACAGCGGCCCGGCGGACTCGATATCAATATTTTCTGGCAGTGGAATCACCCATTGCCAGTCCGCACGCAACTTCTCGGCAAAGCCACCGCGATTCATAATCGTCGGCACCGCACCTTGCTCGCAGTTGATCTGATTACCGCTAATACAGGCGTCGCAGTGACCACAGCTACGCGCCGTCCAGCCAATCCCGACACGCTGACCGACCTGCAAACCTTTATCCTGCGCGGCGCTCCCGAGTGCCACCACGCGCCCAATCACCTCATGCCCGGCAACCAGCGGATATTGTGAAAATCCCCATTCGTTATCGATCATCGACAGATCGGAATGGCAGATCCCGCAGTAATCCACCTGCACTTCAACATCTTGTGGCCTCAGCTCACCGGGATCGTACTCATAAACTTCCAGTTCTCCGCCCGCTTCTTTTGCGGCATAGCTTTTTATCATCGACATTTTTTGGTCCTTCTCTGGTGTTGTTTGGGAAGTGTAGAGCATGGCAGGGCGGGGTGCCTGGAGTGTGACAAAGGTTACACATCGCTGTATGCAATGCTGAAAATTTCAGCACTTAGCGAGGTGCGAGCAAGCTGGCGCTTGCATGGTGGCGTGCGACAGGTATAATCCACAACGTTTTCCGCATACCTCTTCAGTGCCGAAGTGGCGAAATCGGTAGACGCAGTTGATTCAAAATCAACCGTAGAAATACGTGCCGGTTCGAGTCCGGCCTTCGGCACCAAAAGTATGTAAATAGACCTCAACTGAGGTCTTTTTTTATGCCTGAAATCCAGTGTTTATCTATCTTTCCCGCTATATTAACTCTCTCAAGGTCAACCGATATCAACGTACATCTACCAACATATGTTGGTACAGATGATGGTATTTCCGGTTCGATAATGCTTGTACCAACAGGGAGGGAATACGATGGCATTAACAGATATCAAAGTCAGAGCAGCCAAGCCAACGGATAAGCAATATTAGCTGACTGATGGTGGCGGTATGCATCTGCTTGTCCATCCAAATGGTTCTAAGTACTGGCGTTTGCAGTACCGTTATGAGGGAAAGCAAAAAATGCTGGCACTTGGGGTTTATCCTGAAATCACACTAGCGGATGCCAGAGTACGTCGTGACGAGACGCGTAAGCTGCTTGCGAATGGCGTCGATCCGGGAGACAAAAAGAAAAATGATAAGGTTGAACAGAGTAAAGCACGAACCTTTAAAGAAGTCGCGATTGAGTGGCATGGCACCAATAAAAAGTGGTCTGAAGATCACGCCCATCGTGTGCTAAAAAGTCTTGAAGATAATCTTTTTGCAGCGCTTGGTGAACGTAATATCGCTGAGTTAAAAACTCGAGATTTATTAGCACCTATTAAGGCCGTAGAAATGTCTGGACGTCTTGAAGTGGCCGCTCGTCTTCAGCAGCGCACTACAGCCATCATGCGCTATGCAGTGCAAAGTGGGTTAATTGATTATAACCCGGCACAAGAGATGGCTGGGGCGGTTGCTTCCTGTAATCGACAACATCGTCCCGCGCTTGAATTAAAGCGCATCCCTGAGTTGCTTACAAAAATAGATAGCTATACTGGTAGGCCGCTAACCCGATGGGCGATAGAACTCACTTTGCTGATCTTTATTCGGTCCAGTGAGCTGCGTTTTGCTCGTTGGTCAGAGATCGATTTCGAAGCGTCTATATGGACTATCCCACCGGAGCGGGAGCCTATTCCTGGAGTGAAACATTCCCATAGAGGCTCAAAAATGCGTACAACGCATCTAGTGCCTCTTTCAACGCAAGCTCTTGCAATTTTAAAGCAGATAAAACAGTTTTATGGGGCCCATGACTTGATATTTATTGGTGATCACGATTCGCACAAACCCATGAGTGAGAATACGGTAAATAGTGCGTTACGGGTCATGGGGTATGATACAAAAGTAGAGGTTTGTGGTCATGGCTTTCGAACAATGGCCTGTAGTTCATTGGTCGAATCAGGTCTGTGGTCTCGTGATGCTGTTGAACGTCAGATGAGCCACATGGCGCGAAATTCAGTGAGGGCCGCGTATATCCATAAAGCAGAGCATCTGGAAGAACGGCGATTGATGCTACAGTGGTGGGCCGATTTTCTGGATGTAAACAGAGAAAGGTTTATCAGTCCATTTGAATATGCAAAGATTAATAATCCATTAAAACAGTAATCATCCCGGGCAAATGCCCGGGAATTATTCTAGGATTATTTTCTTTGTTAAAAAAGACAAACGGTATTAACTGATGTATTTACTATTTACCGCTCCCTGCAGGGGGGATTATCAGAATCCGCGGTTATTCATTATTTATATACATTCAATAAAAAAGTAACCTCATAAAAAATCCTGTACTCACAGGGTGATGCGGGATAACTGACGTAAGGAGTGCTGCAGGGATTTGATGGTCCCTTGTGCTGATATGAATACGGATATTTTATACAGAATACTTTTCAGTACAAGCGACTGTATTACAGTCTGCCATATATGATTACCTGTGATCAGGAAGAATAAGTGGCTGAGGTTTCAAACTGTCTGCCGGTATATTCCTCTCTCCCTTAAAAACCATAACAGGTTAGTTATCTTCGTCTGTCAGCGGATTGAATGGCGGTATATTTTCAGTACAAATACCGGTCATCCACTGAAAAATACCTGCGAAATGACGGGCACTGATTTTTCTACTGACGGGCTGATGAGACGTTATGTCACTGGCGGTAATAATCAGTGGCACACTGTAGCCTCCCTGCACATGACCATAATGATGAACAGGATTGGCACTGTCGCTGACCGACAGCCCAAGGCCAGAAAAGTAAAGCATGGCGAAATGACGTGAGTACCGGCGAAGGATACCATCAAGCTGGCCAAGAAAGTTATCCAGTTTACTGATGCTGGCGAGGTAACAGGCAATTTTTCGGGGATACTGCTCCAGGTAATTATTCGGCTAGGAGTTAAGGCTGTCACACGGATTTGGATGAGAACCCATCATGTGCAGGAAAATTATCTTCGGAGAGGATGTATCCGCCAGCGCACGTTCTGTTTCCTGTAACAACAGTTTGTCATCTGTTTTACGGGAAGCGAAGCTGCCTTTCTTGAGGAAAGTGGCATGCTCCGCATCAGAAGCAATAACAGAGATGCGTGTGTCATGCTCCCCCAGTTTTCCTTGATTGGATATCCACCATGTGCTGTATCCTGCTTTTGCTGCCAGCGCCACCACATTGTTGCCGGAATCAGGGTTCTGCTCATAGTCATAAATCAGTGTCCGGCTCAGGGAAGACACTGTACTGGAGGCTGTCGAGGTATAATCGTCAATAAATAAACCGGGTGCCGTATTCAGCCACGGTGTGGTTGGTACGGGATAGTCATACACTGACATATAATCCCTGCGCACACTCTCACCAGTGACAATAACAATCGTATCATATAACGGTGCTCCCGGCTGGATTTTCCAGTTGTCAGCCCCGTGCTACTCAGTTGTTCATAACGCTGCATTTCACGTAATGTGTCAGTTGTCCCCACAACTGTTCCTTTAACCATCCGCAATGGCCAACGGTTTACAGAGCATAATACGAATAGCCGTAGAGCCAGCCAGTTACGGTGGTCGCGATGGTGTGTCCGCCAGAAAATCACCACGAATACCAGAATCGCGGCACTGACCAGAAAATGATAAACAGGAAACACGGGGCGGTTCACTTTGCTTTCTCCTGTAGTGTTTTCTGTAGGTTCTGAACCGGTTCTAGCGGGGTTGTGAGGCTGATGGCAATCGCCGGGCTCTTCCTGCATGTTACACTGGTACTGCAAGAGGGGGCCTTCGCTCCTCTGACATTACTCAGTATTTTCACTACTACACCCCATCTGCCATCCATAACAACCGATTCACCCCCTCGCGAGGCGTTGTTGCCCGTCACCCGGACAGACACCGTTATGGACTTCTCTTGTTGCACGATCGATCAATTGTTATGCATGCTGACACCACAACCCCGGTGGGTATGACCGATGCCTTTCTCACTCTCTTCCCGGTCATCGTCGGCCTTCCCCGTTATTGTGGCGTGTCAGCACCCTCGACGGCATTTCGATGGCTGCTCAGTGTTCACTCACGTTACGGCCCGCATAACCCGTTGACTTCCTGAAGAAGTCGTTTCAGGGAGAGATTCAGCCCTTTTGTTACCTCCTGGACCGCTTCTTGTCCTTCCAGTCGGAGCGAGAGTTAGCCGGGGCGGACTTTCACCGACGGAAAGATCGTGCATTTCAAGGCACACACAACAATATCTGCGAGCGTGCTATCCGTCCGGTCGTTATGGGACGAAAGGCCTGGTTGTTCGCTGGTTCACTGGTGGCCGGGAACCGCGCGGCACAGATAATGAGCCTTCTGGGAACCGCAGTCTGGAGCCACATGCTTGGCTGACGGACGTCCTGACGCGTCTGCCGGAGTGGCCGGAGGAGAGGTTGGCTGAGTTACTGCCTCTTGAGGGCTTTACCTTCTTCGGGTAAGTGATACCTGCCGTCAGGTGTTTGTGCACCGGGCCATAACCTGCAGTTGGGAATTGAACGCCTGACAACAGGAAATGAGCTAGAGCAGTAAACACGCGGGCTGACAATGGGTCAGAATATGAGTTAGCCCGGCGTTATTCCTGGGGTCAGTACTTCAGATCTAGCCTCCGGTACCAGACTAGCTAGCCCCTACGCAACCAAATAAATCAACCATCGTCAGAGTGCAATCGTTCATATACACTGTCGGTGATGCGCTAAAAAATGCGTTAATGTTGAGTTCCTCGAACCCTTACCAATTAAGGGACATAGCCAGATACGCAACTGGCTGATGCAAGCAGTCTAATGTCTTTAGATCCGCTGGCCTGCGGGCATGACAATGTCAAACAGTCAAAGATTGTGGCGTTGACGGTCAGTCTTGGGGACAAAAAAGCTCAGTATTCTCGTTGGCAACCAGATAATTTAACAGTTGATGCTGAAACGAAATAGGCATCTTGGTTCTGTAATGCCAGTCAGTTAAGCAACTGACTGGCTCTTTTTCGGGGCTGTGGGGTATTTCCAGGGCCTCTCCTTTACCACTCTCGGGAAGGCCCTTTCCCTTCTTGTCGGTAATTTCACAAGTTGTCCCATACTTGCAAGATCGCGCATCAGCTCCGGTATACGTCCCGGTGAAGCGCCCTGCAATGTCATCAGCATTCTCATCACCATTCCGCATGATTCTGAGAAACTCAGTTGATTCGGCCAGTAACCTTTCAGATGTTCCGCCATTTTAATCATCTGATATCTCACCAGATTATAAGCCAGTAAGACACCCCACAGCTCTTGCTCCACAAGCTCCGGCTTTTTACTTCTCAGCGTCAGCCTGCTCCGTTGCATCGTCTGTTTTATCTCCCTGTATCCCAGTTCGATTTCCCAGCGATGACTGTACAGATCCCCCATTTCTCCTCCGGGGAAGCGCATGGCGTCCGTCATCGACGTCAGCAGATGGCAGACTTTTCCTTTGCGCGTCACGGTCAGCAGGCGGGCAGTCACTTCATTTCCCAGTCCCGGCCACTTTTTTCGTGCCTGCGGGCTGGTTTTCAGCTTCACCAGATGATCGCCTTTACCCAGTTTTCTGATCTCTTCATATTGCGCTCCCTTTCTGAGAGGTATCATCCAGTGGCGGTGTTCTCCCGCCAGGCTCCAGGCATTTAACAGTCCCAGTGAGTAATAACCTTTATCCATTAACGTCAGAGTGTTATCGCCGGTTTGTTCTATAAGTTGCTCAGCAAGCTCATTTTCGCTGTTCTTCATCGTGCCGAAGGCTGCAGCCGTCAGCAGATGGCTGGTCAGTTCCATCTGGCAGACCATTTTGACCTGCGGGTAGAGCGCCGGGTTCCCGGCATGTGTCTGGCGGGGGAAGGCTGCATCGTTCTCTGGTGTATCCGGTGTGCGCCAGAACACACCATCGATGGCCAGCAGGGTCAGGCCGCACCAGTGCGGATGCGGCGTGGCGTTATGCCAGAGCTGCGCTGTTTTCGTGAACACGCGGCGGACAGCCTCACTTCCCAGGCGCTGGCGGGCCTGAATAACGGCACTGGGGGCAACGAAGGGGCGATTGCCCGGCAGCATGATGTCCAGGCGATTCACAATCTGGTGAAGAGGTTCTTTACGCTCAAGCGCCATGCCAACAATACACCAGACCATCATTTCGAGGGGAAGACGGCGCTTGCGTAGCGTTACAGTACCTGATTCGGCAAGGCAACGAGAGATGAGTTCGGGGTCGAGGTAATCCCCCAGAGAAGTCAGTGGGTTACGCAGAGAATCGTAACGGGATACCAGATCAAGAGCCTGTCCAATGTGCATAAAAAAATCCGGAAACAAGTGAGCGTTTCCGGATTCTTACACAGCCACTGGATCGGTCAACTGATCCTTAACTGATCGGCATTAATCTTGGTTCTGGTGTTTGTAACAAACTATCAGCTACAAAAATATGCTCAATTTGTGACATCAGTAACAAAACGCGTTTTGTTATGTGGATTGCTTGTTTTTTGATCTGGTATAACAGGTATAAAGGTATACAGAAAAGCAAAGAAATACTGCAAAGGAAAACAGCTATAACGTAAGCTAAAGTAATAACCTCTCAGTCTTTCCTCATTTGACGAAGGGAGTTTTATTCAACCTGAACGGACTACGAAAATGAGCACAATGAATAAGTCAATTTTTGAAGCAGGGTTGAACTGTGCCAGTGGTGGAATATCTGGCGAACATTGTTTTTTGTTGGTGACCCAAAACTGTAGGTGGGTATCAGTTTTATCTTTCATAGAGTGAAATATGTTAAGAAGAAATGGAGGAAAAGATTGTACTGATTAGGTATTGATAACAATCAATAGTACTGGCGTATTTGAAGACAATATAATTATTTCTGGATATTGTTGAGGCTCCCTAATATTTACTTTAAGGGCTATATTAGAATAACACAGGAAACAAATATGGCAACAGCATGGTATAAACAAGTTAATCCACCACAACGGAAAGCTCTTTTTTCCGCATGGCTTGGATATGTATTTGATGGCTTTGATTTTATGATGATATTTTACATTCTTCATATTATAAAAGCAGATCTTGGCATTACGGATATTCAGGCTACTTTAATAGGGACAGTGGCCTTCATAGCCAGACCTATTGGAGGTGGTTTTTTTGGTGCCATGGCTGATAAATATGGTCGTAAGCCAATGATGATGTGGGCAATTTTCATTTACTCAGTCGGAACAGGCCTTAGCGGTATTGCTACAAACTTATATATGCTCGCAGTTTGCCGTTTTATTGTTGGCTTAGGGATGTCTGGTGAATATGCATGTGCTTCAACTTATGCGGTAGAAAGTTGGCCTAAAAATCTTCAATCTAAAGCTAGTGCTTTTTTGGTAAGTGGTTTTTCTGTTGGAAATATTATTGCGGCACAAATAATCCCTCAGTTTGCTGAAGTATATGGATGGAGAAACTCTTTTTTTATAGGCCTGTTACCAGTTTTACTAGTTCTTTGGATCAGAAAAAGTGCTCCAGAAAGTCAGGAGTGGATTGAAGATAAATATAAGGATAAATCAACATTTTTGTCTGTCTTCAGAAAACCACATCTTTCAATCTCTATGATCGTTTTCCTCGTCTGTTTTTGTCTATTTGGTGCAAACTGGCCGATAAACGGACTACTTCCTTCCTACCTGGCAGATAATGGAGTTAATACAGTGGTCATTTCAACTCTGATGACAATAGCAGGTTTAGGAACACTGACAGGTACAATATTTTTTGGTTTTGTTGGTGATAAGATTGGTGTAAAAAAAGCCTTTGTAGTCGGTCTAATAACTTCATTTATTTTCCTTTGTCCTCTTTTTTTTATTTCTGTGAAAAACTCTTCTCTTATAGGATTATGTCTCTTTGGATTAATGTTTACAAATTTAGGTATTGCAGGGTTGGTTCCAAAATTTATATATGATTACTTTCCAACAAAATTAAGAGGATTAGGGACCGGTCTTATTTATAACTTAGGGGCAACTGGAGGAATGGCCGCACCTGTATTAGCTACATACATTTCAGGATATTATGGCTTAGGTGTTTCATTATTCATTGTTACGGTTGCATTCTCTGCCTTATTAATTTTGTTAGTTGGTTTTGATATTCCAGGTAAAATTTATAAACTATCCGTGGCTAAATGATTGGAGGCTTTATGATTAATTATGGCGTTGTTGGTGTTGGATACTTTGGCGCTGAATTAGCTCGTTTTATGAATATGCATGATAATGCAAAAATTACATGTGTATACGATCCTGAAAATGGAGAAAATATTGCCCGTGAATTGCAGTGTATCAATATGTCAAGCTTGGATGCTTTAGTCTCAAGTAAATTAGTCGATTGCGTGATCGTAGCCACCCCAAATTATCTGCATAAAGAACCAGTAATTAAAGCAGCAAAGAATAAGAAGCATGTTTTTTGTGAAAAACCAATTGCATTAAGTTATGAAGATTGTGTGGATATGGTCAAAGCGTGTAAAGAAGCTGGTGTGACCTTTATGGCCGGGCATATTATGAATTTTTTCAATGGGGTTCAATATGCACGGAAGTTAATTAAAGAAGGTGTTATCGGCGAAATATTATCATGTCATACTAAGAGAAATGGCTGGGAAAACAAACAAGAGAGACTTTCCTGGAAAAAGATGAAAGAACAATCTGGTGGACATCTATATCATCATATACATGAGTTAGATTGTGTTCAGCATTTACTTGGAGAAATACCAGAGACGGTTACTATGATTGGTGGAAATTTGGCCCATTCTGGTCCAGGATTTGGCAATGAAGATGATATGTTATTTATGACCTTGGAATTCCCGTCAGGAAAACTAGCAACCTTAGAGTGGGGGAGTGCATTTAACTGGCCGGAACATTATGTCATCATCAATGGAACTAAAGGCTCTATTAAAATTGATATGCAAGAAACAGCAGGGTCACTTAGGATTGGCGGTCAGACAAAGCATTTTTTGGTCCATGAAACACAAGAAGAAGATGATGATCGTCGGAAAGGCAATATGACCTCAGAAATGGATGGCGCTATAGCATATGGTCATCCAGGAAAAAAAACACCATTATGGCTTGCCAGTTTAATAAGAAAGGAGACGTTATTCCTCCATAATATCCTCTGTGGTGCAAAACCTGAAGAAGATTATATTGACCTTCTCAATGGTGAGGCGGCCATGTCGGCGATTGCTACTGCTGATGCTGCCACTCTTTCAAGATCGCAGGACAGGAAAGTGAAAATCAGTGAGATCATTAAACATACATCAGTAATGTAAAAACTATACGCCTCTTGATTTAATTCAGGAGGCCTTTTATGTATGATCAAGAATTTTATCTTCGATAATCTCATAATTTTAGCAGTGCCATTTATGATAAAAACATCCCTTAAAACCAATCTAATCTTTTTCTTCCTCTGTGTATTTGTTCCCCATATGGCGTCATAATTTACGCTACGTAATACGGGATAGTTACGATACGCAGCGATAGCGCTAAGTTTTAGTTAAAATCCCCCATCAGCGGGATATGGGGATCTCTGGGAGGTTCAGGTTTTAGCATCGCGACTTTAATACGACAGACGCTGGTGACGATGATGCCAAGTAGTGACTCTTCCGAATAAGGTTCCCACTGACCAATTGGCGCGCGCTTCGCAATAAAATCTCCCTTCGCCCAGTATTGGGAAAAGTAGATACATTCAAACTGTGTACGCTGTTTCGTCTCACAGTTCACGACATTGCTGGCCGATGAGCTGACCATTGGGCCTATCCGGGCTGTCCCGATGGATATTACGCCGAAGTATGTGGGAATTGCCAGCGGATTGATGAACGCCGGTTCCGCTGTCGCCGACATTATTTCACCTATCGCCTTTGGCATTATTATCGACAAAACAGGCAACTGGAGTTTACCATTCTACGGTTCCGTCGCATTGCTTGTTATTGGTATATTCCTGACGTTCTTCATGCGTCCAGATAAGTCATTGTAAAAGTCGAATCAGGGCTGAAGTGGCACACTGAATTTGGCCACCTGAACAGAGGTGATATGCTCACCTCAGAACAACACAGGTGCTCCAATGAAAAAAAGAAATTTCAGCGCAGAGTTTAAACGCGAATCCGCTCAACTGGTTGTTGACCAGAAATACACGGTGGCAGATGCCGCGAAAGCTATGGATGTTGGCCTTTCCACAATGACAAGATGGGTCAAACAACTGCGTGATGAGCGTCAGGGCAAAACACCAAAAGCCTCTCCGATAACACCAGAACAAATCGAAATACGTAAGCTGAGGAAAAAGCTACAACGCATTGAAATGGAGAATGAAATATTAAAAAGGCTACCGCGCTCTTGATGTCAGACTCCCTGAACAGTTCTCGATAATCGGGAAACTCAGAGCGCATTATCCTGTGGTCACACTCTGCCATGTGTTCGGGGTTCATCGCAGCAGCTACAGATACTGGAAAAACCGTCCTGAAAAACCAGACGGCAGACGGGCTGTATTACGCAGTCAGGTACTTGAGCTACATGGCATCAGCCACGGTTCGGCCGGAGCAAGAAGCATCGCCACAATGGCAACCCGGAGAGGCTACCAGATGGGACGCTGGCTTGCTGGCAGGCTCATGAAAGAGCTGGGGCTGGTCAGCTGTCAGCAGCCGACTCACCGGTATAAACGTGGTGGTCATGAACATGTTGCTATCCCTAACTACCTTGAAAGGCAGTTCGCCGTGACCGAGCCAAATCAGGTGTGGTGCGGTGATGTGACCTATATCTGGACGGGTAAGCGCTGGGCGTACCTCGCCGTTGTTCTCGACCTGTTCGCAAGAAAACCAGTGGGCTGGGCCATGTCGTTCTCGCCGGACAGCAGGCTCACCATGAAAGCGCTGGAAATGGCATGGGAAACCCGTGGTAAGCCCGGCGGGGTGATGTTCCACAGCGATCAGGGCAGTCATTATACGAGCAGGCAGTTCCGGCAGTTATTGTGGCGATACCAGATCAGACAGAGTATGAGCCGGCGCGGAAACTGCTGGGATAACAGCCCAATGGAACGCTTCTTCAGGAGTCTGAAGAACGAATGGATGCCGGTGGTGGGTTACGTAAGCTTCAGCGAGGCAGCTCACGCCATAACGGACTATATCGTTGGATATTACAGCGCACTAAGACCGCACGAATATAACGGTGGGTTACCCCCAAACGAATCGGAAAATCGATACTGGAAAAACTCTAACGCGGTGGCCAGTTTTTGTTGACCACTTCAAGAGAAAAGAACCGATGAAGGTGGCCAGTACATTTTGTGTGGTGACGTCTTCAACAACTAAACGCGTAGCTCTGGGAGTCACATTAGTAGTGGCTGAACCGTAGGCTGTGACCATGATACTCAGCGAAAATGTGGTCACTGCCAGCATACTCGATGCCAGTATGTTCAGAATGTTATCGACTGCTTCCGCACCAACCTTCACGGAAACCGACTCAGGTATCATTGATTTAAAAAGAATTGATAAAAGGGCCGTTATTATCGCGACAATTGCGAATAACGTTGCCCTGAACCATAGTTTTTTAATTGTCTGCTTCAGCATCCATTTCCAGCGTGAAATCATTCTGCATTCCCTCATATTGCGGCCGAGATAATAATTGCCGCCCCCAGGACGGCATGTTGCTATTAACGAACCAGGTGCAGGAAGTGCAGGTGTTTTTCGTACTGGTCCAGTATGTCATTAATCAGCTGTTCCTGGTTCCAGCCCATCACATCATAATTTTGACCGCCTTCTTTGAGATAAACCTCAGCGCGATAATATCGATGTTGTTCAGTCTGCTGCTCATCATTATCCATTGCGGCGAGCGCGAAGGTCGGTGAGATATACCCGCGAAGCCTCACTTCATATATAAAATTCAGCTCGTTGCCCAAATCGACTTCAAGACGAATACGATCGTCGACTGCATCACTAATGTGGCTTATCGTCCCCTGCTTGTTCAGTTCCTCCTGAACCAGCGTCATGGCGGGCTGGATAACGTCGTCCATAAAACGTTTCACAAGAGATCGCTTCGGCAGATACGCGATATTGCGTAACCTTCTCTGCCAAGGAATTGGGTTACGTGCAGCCGTAGGAGCAATTGTCGCCATGCTCAGGCTTTCACGCTTGGTCAAATCCCGGCGCAAAGCTTTTAAAAGTCCGTATATGGATATTAGTAAGATCACTGAGAAGGGCAATGCACTCGCTATTGTCACCGTTTGCAGCGCACTTAGCCCTCCGGCAAGGAGAAGCGCAATTGCAACAATGCCCATGAGCGAGGCCCAGAATATTCGCTGCCAGACGGGTGTGTTTGCCACTCCACCTGATGCCAGAGTATCCACAACCATTGCCCCCGAATCAGCAGACGTTACAAAGAAGACGATGACCATCGCCATTGCAATGAATGACAGCACAGAAGAGAACGGGAAATGCTCCAGGAAATTAAACAGGGCCAGCGACACATCCTGCTGAACAGTATTGGCGAGGTCTGTGGCCCCCTGGTTCATAATGAGATAGATCGCGCTGTTACCAAACACCGTCATCCACATTAGCGTAAAACCCGCGGGAACAAACAGCACGCCGGTGACAAACTCGCGAATGGTTCGCCCGCGGGAGACCCGTGCGATGAACATCCCCACAAACGGCGACCATGAAAGCCACCATCCCCAGTACAGTAATGTCCAGCCCCCCAGCCAGTTGCTCGACTTGGGCTCATACGCGTAAAGGTTGAACGTTTTACTCACCAGTTCCGAAAGATAACCGCCCGTATTTTCCACAAATGACTTCAGCAGAAGCACGGTTGGTCCCAGACACAGGACCAGCGCCAGGAGCAACAAAGCCAGACCCAGATTGAGTTCAGACAGGATACGTATTCCCTTATCCAGACCGGACACCACTGAAATCGTCGCTAACCCCGTGATGACCACGATCAGAATTACCTGCACCGTTTCATTGATGGGCACCCCGAAAAGATGGTTCAAACCGGCATTCACCTGCAAAACACCGTAACCCAGTGATGTCGCAACGCCAAAGACCGTGCCTATAACAGCGAAAATATCAACCGCATGTCCTACAGGTCCGTATATGCGATCGCCAATAATGGGATAGAGTGCGGAGCGCAGAGTTAAAGGCAGACCGTGACGGTAACTGAAGAACGCCAGAATCAGCGCCACAATGGCATAAATTGCCCATGCGTGCAGTCCCCAGTGGAAAAAGGTCAGACGCATTGCTTCCTTGGCTGCCGCAACGGTTTCTGGAGTGCCAACGGGTGGCGAAAGATAATGCATTACAGGTTCGGCAACGCCAAAGAACATCAGGCCGATCCCCATCCCTGCCGAAAAAAGCATCGCAAACCAGGAGTGGTAGCTGAAATCAGGCTGCGCATGGTCCGGGCCCAGCTTGATATCACCGTAGCGTGAGAGTCCAAGGAACGTGACACTCAGTAAAATCAGGGCCACAGCAAGGATGTAGAACCAGCTGGCATTCGTGAAGATTTGTTGCTGAAGTAGTTTAAAATTTTTGTCGGCGACATCCGGGAATACGGCGGCAAAGGCGACAAGAAGGAAAATTAGCAAAGCAGATGTAAAGAATACCGCTTTGTTAATCTGACTTGTAGACTTCTTTGGGATTGTATCATTTTCACTCATAATCATTTATTCCATTAATTAAATTCGCACTGGATAGAAGGTACTACCTCTCACAAAGTAGCAAAGTTCAACTGGCTATGCGGCGTTAATCGGAATGCATGGTGGAATGTTGAGGTGTACTGGCAATAGCGGACACTACCATTTGTTCTTTTTTTAAGCAGCCATCTGATGATATTTTTCCCTGAAGGCTGCCGGGGAGATATTCCCCAGACGAGAGTGACGACGCTGACGATTGTAGAAAATCTCAATGTATTCCCGTATTACTGAGATGGCTTCATCCCGGTTATTAAAACGATAGTGGCTCAGGCTCTCATTTTTCAGCGTTCCCCAGAAGCTTTCCATCGGAGCGTTGTCGTAACAGTTACCTTTACGCGACATTGATGTTTTCAGACCAAACTGCTCCTGTATGACCCGGTAATCGTATGCGCAGTACTGTGAACCTCGATCAGAGTGGTGGATTAGCCCGGCAGGTGGGCGCTGGCTCCTGAGCGCCATAAACAGGGCTTTACCTGTCAGCTCTTTTGTCATGCGCTCTCCCATGGCGTAGCCGACAATTTCGCACGTATAAACATCTTTGATGCCAGCGAGGTACAACCATCCCTCCTGTGTGGCAACATACGTCAGGTCCGCCACCCAGACCTGATTTGGTGCTGTAGGAGCGAACGTCTGGTTCAGCAGATTTGGCGCAACTGGCAGATTGTGGTTCGAGTTCGTAGTCGCTCTGAACTTGCGTTTCTGCTTACAGCGTAGCCTTAGCTCCTTACGAAGACGTGCCAGTCGGTCACGACCAACGATGATGCCATTCTCTGCCAGCTCCGTCTGGAGCCGCCGGGTTCCATATGTTTCGCGAGTGCGGATATGTGCCACCTTAATCTCCAGTTTTAGCCGCTCATCACTTTGTTTTCTGTCTGAGGGTTCATGCTGTACCCAGTTGTAATAACCGCTCCTGGATACACCAAATACCTGACACATCGCTTCAATGGGAAATTGTTGTCGCCATTGTTCGATTAACGCGTATTTTTCAGCGACTCCTGTGCAAAATCTACAGTTGCTTTTTTTAATATATCTCGCTCAAGGCGAGCTTCATTTAACGCCTTACGCAGTTGCAGAATTTCAGATTCCAGTTCAGCCACCGTGCGGGAACCAGGAGTACCGAGCCCTTTTCTGGCGGCGGTAACCCATTGTCCTAAAGTGCCTTCAGGAAGAGATAATCGGGAAGCGCCTTCACTGATCGAAAGTTGATTTTCAAGAACCGTTCTGACAGCTTCGGCTTTGAACTTTTTAGAGTAACGTTGGGTTTTTCTGCTCATTATTAGCTCCTTCTGATGCCATTCTATTTCAGGAAGGAGTGTCCGTTAAACTCAGGCTACCTCAGGAAAAACCGTCCTGAAAAACCAGACGGCAGACGGGCTGTATTACGCAGTCAGGTACTTGAGCTACATGGCATCAGCCACGGTTCGGCCGGAGCAAGAAGCATCGCCACAATGGCAACCCGGAGAGGCTACCAGATGGGACGCTGGCTTGCTGGCAGGCTCATGAAAGAGCTGGGGCTGGTCAGCTGTCAGCAGCCGACTCACCGGTATAAACGTGGTGGTCATGAACATGTTGCTATCCCTAACTACCTTGAAAGGCAGTTCGCCGTGACCGAGCCAAATCAGGTGTGGTGCGGTGATGTGACCTATATCTGGACGGGTAAGCGCTGGGCGTACCTCGCCGTTGTTCTCGACCTGTTCGCAAGAAAACCAGTGGGCTGGGCCATGTCGTTCTCGCCGGACAGCAGGCTTACCATGAAAGCACTGGAAATGGCATGGGAAACCCGTGGTAAGCCCGTCGGGGTGATGTTCCAAGCGATCAAGGCAGTCATTATACGAGCAGGCAGTTCCGGCAGTTACTGTGGCGATACCGGATCAGGCAGAGTATGAGTCGGCGTGGAAACTGCTGGGATAACAGCCCCATGGAGCGCTTCTTCAGGAGTCTGAAGAACGAATGGGTGCCAGCGACGGGCTATGTAAGCTTCAGCGATGCAGCTCACGCAATAACGGACTATATCGTTGGATATTACAGCGCACTAAGACCGCACGAATATAATGGTGGGTTACCACCAAACGAATCAGAAAACCGATACTGGAAAAACTCTAACGCGGAGGCCAGTTTTAGTTGACCACAACAGACTACCTGAAGGGAGCCGCGGTCGCCTGGCAGTTGCAGTAGCAGGAGATCATCCAGCCGCAGTACAGGTCACGATGACTCTGGTTAATGATACCGGCTTTGACCCCGTATTTTCCGGCTCTATCGCTGAATCATGGCGTCAGCAGCCGTGCACACCATCCTATTGTTGTGACTGGGAGGCTGCCACCATGCTTCGCGCTTTCCCTCTGGCGAAAAAGGGAGAAGGACGGGCCCGTCTGCCTTCACTTTATGCCAGCTTCGGTAAGCTGGGTGAGACACCGACTCATGAAGATATCATTGATAACAATCGATCCATCAACTGGCCTGTATAACGTGGCTGCCGGTGATTAAGAAAGCTGCACCTACCTAAGTAGTAGCAAACGCACACTTTTTAGAAAAATCGATGGTCAGAAACTGGATTAGCAATTCCGTTCCAGGGTTGCTTTTGATTTACGTTGGCGTCTGATCATTGATTTATCCTCAAAAGCCCAACCTCATTGGTAATGAACCAGCTCCGTGAATGTCCGCTCTGGCACAGAGCGAAATTTTTTGATCTCCCCCCTGAAATCTAAACTTAGTCATGTCACGTTTTTGGGTTTCTAAAATTTTAACTTCGCGTTTTTCGTTGCCGTAAGGGTTATACAGAAATGTCCGTTAAGCAGAGTTCAAAATTGATTGCCGTGATCACGACTGGTTTGAAAGCCGCGCCCAAGCCTGTACAGCTCTGGTTTGCGTTGATTATGAACCTGTCAGCCTAAAGCAAGCGGATGGACGATGAGTATTGGTAATCTTTCAGAGTCCGGAAAAGTTCAGCCCCAGTCTGAACAGGCTTGCTGGCGCCAGTCCAGTTTCATTCAGTCGTGGTTTGGTTCTTACGGCCTGTGCAATCTACCTCATTAGGCACATCGGCCTGCCAGATACCGGCTCGGGGTGTATTTCCGCTTCCACGCTGAATACTGTTCTCAGCAATCCTGGGGTCATCACCTCTTCTGGTGTGCCTTGCGCCATAACATGTCCGTTTGCCATTACCACCAGTTGATCGCAGTACCGGCTAGCCTGATTAAGGTCGTGCAGCACAGCGACCACCGTTTTCCCCTGAGTCCGGAGTTCGCCCATCAACCGCATCAGGTCCACCTGGTGATTGATATCAAGATAGGTGGTTGGCTCATCAAGTAATACAACGGGCGTATTCTGGGCCAGGACCATTGCCAGAAATGCGCGCTGGCGCTGACCGCCGGAAAGCTCGGTTAACCGACGAACGGCAAGATGATTGATCCGGGTCTGGTTCATGGCGACATTAACTCGTGCATTGTCTTCAGCGGAGAGACGCCCCCAGAGTGACAGCCAGGGATTACGACCATACGAAACCAGCTCCTGGACTGTGATCCCCTCTGGCGTTAAATGGTGCTGAGGCAGCAGCGAAAGCCTGCGGGCCAACTGGCGCGATGAGAGCATATTTATGGGATTATCGCCGAGAAATACGGTGCCAGACTGCGGCATTAAAAGCCGCGAAAAACAGTTTAACAGCGTCGATTTCCCGCAACCGTTAGGACCGATCAGGGCGGTGATCTTCCCCGTTGGCAGTGAGAGTGAAACGTCGTTAAGTACCTTGTCTGTCCCGTAACTGACCGTCAGATTTTCAGTTCGTAAAGTCATTTATCGCATTCTCACAAGCAACCAGACAAACCACGGCGCACCGATAATGGCGGTCAGCACGCCAACCGGGAGCTCCAGTGGGGGATGAATAATTCTCGCCAGCAGATCGGCAACCACCAACAGCAACGCACCTGTCAGGGCCGAAACAGGCAGCAGTCTGCGGTGACGTCCACCGGTGATGCTACGCATCATATGCGGCACCACGAGACCAATAAAGCTAATCGGGCCGCAGGCGGCCACGCCGGTAGATGTCATGGCGACAGCTAGTAACAAAGCCCAGAATCGGGTATGGGGCACCGACACACCGAGCGTGGTGGCGCGCGCATCGCCGAGTGCAAGGAGGTCGAGATCGCGGCAAAAACTCAGGCTCAGCGGCAGAAATAAAATCATCAGCGGGATGGCAATCTTCACAAAGCTCCAGTCACGGCCCCATAAGCTGCCGGTCAGCCACAGCAGGGCGTTGTTCACATCCTGCGGGCGCGAGAGCATCAGATAATCCGTCAGGCTGGCCCAGCATGCAGAAAGCGCCACGCCGGTGAGCGCCAGCTTCATCGGCTGGTGGGTCTTTGCCAGCATCTTCAGCAATATCAACCCCGCCATGCCGCCCGCAAAGGCCAGCAGCGGCAGCACCATCACGGGCAGTGACGGCATAAGAAGTAGAGCCCCCACAGAGGCCAGGCTGGCGGCATGGTTAACACCGAGAATATCCGGTGATGCCAGAGGGTTGCGCACAATCCCCTGTATCAGCACGCCCGCCACGGCGAGGGCTGCACCGACAAACAGTGCCAGCAGCAAGCGCGGCAGTCGGTACTCCATCAATACATAATAATGCTCGCGTCCGGCCTGCCAGTCGGTCAGCAGCGCGCGCCACGGCACGGGGATCACTCCCATATGGAGTGATAACAGCGCACAGCCCGCCAGGGCAAGGGTGATGAAAATAACCAGCGCAATTTTCATCCTCGCCTCCTCACAAGCCAGACAAAGCAAGGGCTGCCAATCAGCGCCAGCACTGCGCCTGCGGGCAGATCTCCGGGGAAGGCCAGTGCGCGTGCGAGTACATCTGCCAGCAGCATCAGCGTGGCCCCCAGCAGCATGCTCACTGGCAGTACGTTGCGCTGATCGAAGCCTGCCCAGAAGCGCGCCAGATGTGGCACCAGCAGACCGATAAACGCCACCGGACCTGCCACGCTGACGCACGCACCAACCAGAAGCAGCACTAACATATTGATGACCAAACGTAGCCTCGTCAGGTTCACTCCCAGCGTATGGGCGGTGCTGTCGCTGAGGTTGAGCAGGTTCAGTTGATTCGCCAGCAGCAACACGACAGGGACTGCAGTGACCACCACCGGCAAGAGCTGCCAGACATCCTGCCAGCGGGCGTGGGACACTCCGCCTGCCAGCCAGTAAAAGATGCCGTAAGCATGATCTTCGGCCAGCAGCAGGGTGATGCGGGTAAGGCCCATACAAAAGGCCGACAGCGCGATACCCGCGAGGATCAGTTTGTTTCTGTCATGGGTATGACGAAATCCGCCTCCTGCGGTCATGACCAGCAGCCAGCTCACGCCGCCCCCGCATGCCGCGATGAACGACAGAGAATAGCCTGCAATCGGCGTCGGACTCAGCGCGCTGGTAAGCGCCATAGCCAGCGCCGCGCCGCTGTTAATGCCGAGCAGTGAAGGAGAGGCCATTGGGTTGTGGGTCAGGGTTTGCAGCAGCGTGCCCGCGAGCGCCAGGCTTGCGCCGATCAGAACGGCGACCAGGCTTCGTGGCAAACGAAGGTTTTGCACCAGCGCTTCTGGTAGCGTTGGCGTGTGTCCAGGCAGCAGGGCGCGGGTTGCATCTGCTCCGGAAACAGGAATGGCCGAGTAGCAAAACAGACTCAGCCAGAAAATAATAATAAGTGCTGCAACGGGAAGCCCCCACAGCAGCACCGGGTGTTTTATCGCGGTCATTTCACAACGGTAAGCGGCTGATGGTGGAAGATTTTTACCGTGTCAGCGGCAATACGCTCTGCAGCAAAAATACCGCGCATCCGCGCCCAGGTGTTACTGTCGACCGAAGCAACCTGCTGCTTCTGCGCGGCGGTTAACATCTGCCAGAGCGGATCTTGTTGCCAGCGTTTAACAATGCTCTCTTCGCGATAGTGGGCAACCAGCAGCCAGGCAGGATTGACCGCCAGCAGTTGCTCCAGGCCGATGGACGGCATGGACGCACCCGCCATCGCAGCGGGAACGTTCAGCCCCAGAGAGGCCAGCACGCTGCCGGTCCAGGTCTCCTGAGTATGCAGGTTGAATTGCTGTTCGCGTGATGTGCCAAAGGCCACGCGTGTCCCTTTGGGAAGCTGGCTGGCCCACTGCGCCATCCTCTCTTTATGTTGTTCCAGGCGTGCCTGCATCTCTCGCTTTTTACCCACCATTTCGCCGATGATAGCCGCAGATTGCAAATTTTCAGCGTAGGTTTCGTTGCGGGACTTAAGCAGCAGTACCGGCGCGATTTGCTGCAAGGCGATGTAAACCCCCGCATGGCGACTGCTGTCGGCAATGATCAGGTCTGGTTTCAGAGCGGCAATGGCTTCCAGGCTCGGCTGCGCGCGCGTTCCGACGGACTGCCACGGTTTCAGGTGCGCACGCACTTCGGGCAGGATGCGTTTTGCATCGTTATCGTCGGCAATACCGATCGGGCTGACGTCCACGGCGGCCAGCGCATCGGCGAACGAGAGTTCCAGCACCACAATCCGTTGTGGCGTTTTTTCGAGTGTAAACGTGCCGTGTTCGTCCTGAACCGTGGCGGCAAAGGCGTGGCTGATCACCAGCAGCAGGCCTGCAAAAACAAAACGGATAAATGCCAACATAATCACATTCCAGCTAAAAGCCCGGCAAGCCGGGCGTTAACACATCAGAACTTCAACGACCCCTGCATATACAGCGTGCGCGGCTGGCCTGCATAGATGCCTTTGTTGTTGTCGTCATAAGAGCGGATGAAGTAGTCCTGGTCGAAGATGTTTTTCACACCGAATGCCAGGTTCAGATCTGCCATCTGCGGGCCAAAGTCATACGCCACGCGTGCGCCCCAGAGCATGAAGCCGGGAATGCGGCCGGTACTGCCGTCGGCGCTCTCTTTCACCGTATTGGCGTTATCCGCAAACTGGCTGGACTGGAAATCGCTGTTCAGATTGAACGTCCAGTTTCCTGGCTTGTAGTCCACGCCCAGCGTGCCTTTATGTTTCGGGGAGAATGGTACCAGATTGCCGTAGGTGTCGCCTTTCTCGCGGATTTCCGCGTTCACATACGCATAGCTGGCGTAGATGGAAACGTTATCAAGCGTTGGCGTTAGCGTACCCAGATCGTAACGTGCCTGCGTTTCCAGCCCGGTATGGCGCGTTTTGCCACGTGCAGTGACGGTGTCGTTGGTCTGGTTGGAGTCGTACTGATTGTTAAAGTTAATCAGGAACAGCCCCATTTCCGCCGTCAGCGCGCCGTCGTCGTAGCGGGTACCGAGTTCCCAGGTTCGCGCTTTTTCCGGTTCCACATTGCCGCTTTGCACAGCCTTGCCAATCTGGCTGTACTGTACGGTGCCGAACGAGCCTTCAGTGTTTGCATAAAGATTCCAGCTGTCAGTCAGGTGATAGAGCACGTTCAACGCCGGAAGCGGTGCGTTATAGCTCACTTCTTCGTGCGTGCCTGTGATGGCGTTGTTCTGGTATGACTCGATATGTTCGAAACGCATACCCGGCGTGATGGTCCAGTTGCCGATGTCGATTTTGTCATCCAGATACCAGGCGTGCGCCTCGGTGCCGGAACGCGTATCGCGGTCGTAAGGGCTTGAGCCGGACGGCAACTGCCCGCTGCTGGTGGCGGTGTAGTAACGCATTTCATGCGTTGATTCATTCACATAGCGATAGCCCACGCCCACTTCGTGCGCGGAAGGGCCGATCATAAAGATCTGGCTGTAGCGTGGCTCAATACCGCGCACCCAGTAGTTACGCGGCGAGAGGGTGATGCGTTTGCCTTGCTCCAGGTAGCCGCTGCGCAGGGTTTGGGTGTAGAACCCCTGAATGTTGAATTTATGCTGGCTGTCTGGCTGGAACTGGTAGCCCAGGCTCGCCAGCTTGCGACGACCCCAGAAGCGGTCATACGGGCGGGTGGATTGCCAGCGATCGGCGTCGTAATCCGCGCGAGACAGGCCACCGGGCATGTCGGCTTCACCGTCGTAATATTGCAGCAGGCTGTTGAAGGTGTGCACCTCATCCGGCGCATATTTGCTTTTCAGCATCAGGTCGTCGATGCGGGTGGCGCTGTGCTCGCGCCAGTCACTGCCGCGCGTGCCGGAGTAGAGCAGCGCGGTGCCAAAACCGTTGTCCGCTGTGCCGCCCACCATCAGGTTGTGCGTCTCTTTCGGGTTGTTTTGTGAAGAGGTTGGGCTGAGCTGACCTTCCACGCCCGCCTCGATACCAAAGTCCTGCGGAATGGCACGGGTAACAAAGTTCACCACGCCGCCCACGCTCTGCGGTCCGTAACGCACCGCACCACCACCGCGTACCACGTCAATGGCATCCATGTTGCCGAGCGAAACGGGAGCCAGTGAAAGCTGCGGCTGACCGTAAGGGGCGAAGGGGACGGGGATGCCGTCCATCAGGACGGTCGAGCGGCTGGTGAGGCGCGGGTTCAGGCCCCGGATGCCAAAGTTCATCGCCAGGTCGTGGCTGCCGGTGCCGTTGTTTTCCGGCGCGCTGACGCCAGGGATGCGGTTAAGTACCTCACGCATGGTGGTTGCGCCGGTTTTGGCGAAATCCTCACGGCGGATCACGTCACGCGCGCCAGCATGTTCAAATACGTCGTTTTCACGCGCATCACCCAGCCAGTCGCCGACCACGGTCAGGGCATCTTCTTTTGGTGCGGGCGCGGGCTCCAGCGTCCAGCTATTATTTCCCAGCGGTTTTACCTGCAGTCCGCTGCCGTCCAGCAGTTGTTGCAGGCCGCTCTCGACGTCGTAATCGCCGTGCAGGCCGTTGCTCTGCTTGCCGCGCGTCAGGCTGGCGTCAACCGAGAGGGTAAATCCGCTGTGTGCGGCATACTGATTGAGCGCTTTATCGAGCGATCCCGGTGCGATATTAACCTGTGCAGCAAAAGCGGAAAACGAGAGACCGGCCAGCGGCAGCAGGCTCAGGCGAATGGCGTTAACCAAAGGTGTTGTTTTACGAAAAACGCGTAACGGCGTCATACCTTCCCCATCATCATTTTTGTTGTGTTCAGCTATGAGTCGAACGAGAAGGGTAAAAAGGACAATCGAAATAAGAATTATTTTCCTTACAGTGGTGAAATGTTTATCCAGTACCGCGTAATAGACTGAATTTTAACGGGAAGCGTTTGCGCGATAACGTTCAGGATCGCATCGGTATTTTTCAGCGGGAACGTCCCGCTCAGGCGCAGCCCGGCAACGGCGGGATCGCAGCGCAGCACGCCGTTGCGGTAACGGGTTAGCGTGGCTATCACCTCACCCAGTGGTTTATCGCTGAAGCTCAGGATGTCCTTCGTCCAGCTTGTACTCTCGTCATCCAGCGGTTTCACTGCGCCAAACTCAGAGGCGCTGAACTGCAGGCTTTCACCAGCGTTCACGATGCGTTTTTGCGCGGGGGCACTGGCGAGAAGCACTTCCACAGCGTGCTGCTGAACGTCAAGCTGCGTGAAATTATCCTGCTGGCGGACGGTAAATTCTGTCCCTAAAGCAGTGAGCTGGCCCTGACGGGTCAGGACACGGAAGGGGCGTTGCAGGGCATCTTTCGCGGTAGTAATGGCGATTTCACCGTACCAGAGCCGGACGGTGCGCTGATGCGCATCAAAACGCACATCCGCCGCGCTTTGGGTATTCAGCGTGAGCAGGGAGCCATCTTCCAGTTGCTGACGGCTGACTGTGCCTTTGGCGGTGCGGTAATCTGCCCGCAGACCTTCGCCGGTTTCCGACTGCCAGAGCTGCCAGCCTCCGCCAGCGCCGAGCAACAGCAGTAATCCTTTCATCACGTGACGGCGGGTGAGGCGGGTATCGTGCAACGCCCGGCTGGCAACGTCGCCAGGCACACCGCCAAGCTGGTTGCGCAGGTTTTCAACCTGCTGCCAGGCCCACTGGTTATCCTGATCCTGTTCATACCACTGTTGCCAGCGCGCTTCCTGTTGTGGGCTGACGCGCTCGCCGCTTAGCACGGCATACCAGTGGGAAGCTGAACGCAGCGCCTGACGGCGGGAATCGGTTAACAAAGGATTCATAACCCATACTCCAGACGGAACAGCAGGCAGTGCTCGACGGCTTTCGCCACGTATTTTTTCACGGAGCTGATGGAAACACCGAGTTTGTGCGCAATCTCGCTGTATGTCAGACCATCCAGTTGCGAAAGCAGAAACGCTTCACGTGTTTTGCCGTTTAGCCCGTCCAGCATGCTGTCGAGGAGTTGTAGGGTCTCGAGTTGGCTTTCGCGTTCCTCAGGTGAAGGCGCTCCCCCCTCCGGCATAAGCGCCAGCATCTCCAGATACGCTTTTTCCAGCGCGTTTCGGCGAAACAGGTCCACCATCACGCGTTTGGCGATAGTGCAGAGGAAGGAGCGAGGATCGCGGATCGTCGAGAGCGTTTCGCTGACCATTACCCGCAAAAAAGTGTCCTGGGCAATGTCATCTGCATCAAAAGCAGACTGGAGTTTGCGCGTCAGCCAGCTTTTCAACCAGCCGTGATGTGTGCCATAAAGCGACTCGAACGTTAAGGAAGCTGTGGTAGTGGCGCGGTCAGACATGCGGAGTGCATCAAAAGTTAATTATCACGTAGTCATATTAATATGAGAATGGTTATCATTACAATTGGAAATAAAATTGTTTCCAATAGACATTTTTAACATGTTGTTTTTCTAAGTGTTATAAGGTAGGTATAAAATGGGATGGAGCCTCTGCTTCTGGCATGTGTCGGTCAGAATGACTCATGATGTGGTCTGCTATTATTGACATCCTCACTGCCCTAAAGGATGGGGATTTCGGTAATGCTGCCAACTTACTGATTTAGTGTATGATGGTGATTTTAAGGTGCTTGCGTGGCTTCCATTTCCATCAGATGTCCTTCCTGCTCCGCTACTGAAGGCGTGGTGCGTAACGGCAAAAGCACTGCCGGACATCAGCGCTATCTCTGCTCTCATTGCCGTAAAACATGGCAACTACAGTTCACTTACACCGCCTCTCAGCCCGGTACGCACCAGAAAATCATTGATATGGCCATGAATGGCGTCGGATGTCGCGCCAGTGCACGCATTATGGGCGTTGGCCTCAACACGGTTTTACGTCACTTAAAAAACTCAGGCCGTAGTCGGTAACCTCGCGCATACAACCGGGCAGTGATGTGATTGTCTGCGCTGAAATGGACGAACAGTGGGGCTACGTCGGTGCTAAATCACGTCAGCGCTGGCTGTTTTACGCGTATGACAGGATACGGAGGACGGTTGTGGCGCACGTCTTCGGTGAACGCACTCTGGCCACACTGGAGCGTCTTCTGAGCCTGCTGTCGGCCTTTGAGGTCGTGGTATAGATGACGGATGGCTGGCCGCTGTATGAATCACGCCTGAAGGGAAAGCTGCACGTTATCAGCAAGCGTTACACTCAGCGCATTGAGCGACATAATCTGAATCTGAGACAACATCTGGCAAGGCTGGGACGGAAGTTACTGTCGTTCTCAAAATCGGTGGAGTTGCATGACAAGGTCATCGGGCATTATCTGAACATAAAACACTATCAGTAAGTTGGAGTCATTACCTCCTCCCGAACTCAAAGCTATCATACAGATAATTACTGGTTAACCCTATATAGGGCATTTTAAAGTGTTGTGATCTTACCCAGCAATAGTGGACACGCGGCTAAGTGAGTAAACTCTCAGTCAGAGGTGACTCACAAGACAAAACAGTTTCAACCAGTAAAAAAACGTAAACACCATTCGCATGAATTTCGTAGTTAAGATCTGAAGCTTGCAGAATGCATCGGTGTTACTGCCGGAGTCCGTGAACTTAGTCTGCATGAATCACCACAGCTTTACATCTGTCGCAGTAAACAGCAAAATCAGCAAACTTACTTAATTATATCGAGTGCGATTACAATCGCTGGCGATGGTACAGTTGGTGTGGCGGTCTCAGTCCGGAACAATTTGAAAATCAGAATCTCACTTAAAACGGCATCCATTTTACAAAAGATGGCCGTCTGTGTATTTATAATGAATACCTTCTACATGTTTAGAGTGCATAATCCACGACAAGGCGATATCCTAAAAATTAGCTAGCAGGCAACTTTGATGGCATAGATAATGTTTTTAGTAAAAAAGAGTTGACTGAATATAATACAGCCTCTTCCTACATAAGAAGGAATGTGCTCACAAAAAAAACCATTAGTCTGCTTCCTGTTCTTACAATAATCAGTATTATGTATTTTATTTATATAGCAAAATATGCTTGTTACACCTGTCATAATTAGGCATGGTAAAATTATTGACTGAACCCTGGGGGAGAAAGATGCACAGTGATTATTATAATATGGTTTTTGGTGAAAAATTGGCCAATATTTTATATGAAGCTAACTCTCAATTTTTTTACGAGAGAAATGTCATAGAAGAGGCAGTCAACGCTTTATTCTGTGAGCGTGAAATAATAAACAACAAGAACATAATAAAGAAGCTGATGTTCTTTTTGTCAGATGTTAATCACACCAAGAAAGATGTTGTTCAGAGCGCACTTAATATTATCATTGACATTACATCAGGTGATATTTGAGATTTTACATAAAAGATAATCTCTCAAGGAGTCTTATCTGAAAACGAAATATATAGTCCCTCTCGTTGGTAATGACTCCAACTTATTGATAGTGTTTTATGTTCAGATAATGCCCGATGACTTTGTCATGCAGCTCCACCGATTTTGAGAACGACAGCGACTTCCGTCCCAGCCGTGCCAGGTGCTGCCTCAGATTCAGGTTATGCCGCTCAATTCGCTGCGTATATCGCTTGCTGATTACGTGCAGCTTTCCCTTCAGGCGGGATTCATACAGCGGCCAGCCATCCGTCATCCATATCACCACGTCAAAGGGTGACAGCAGGCTCATAAGACGCCCCAGCGTCGCCATAGTGCGTTCACCGAATACGTGCGCAACAACCGTCTTCCGGAGACTGTCATACGCGTAAAACAGCCAGCGCTGGCGCGATTTAGCCCCGACATAGCCCCACTGTTCGTCCATTTCCGCGCAGACGATGACGTCACTGCCCGGCTGTATGCGCGAGGTTACCGACTGCGGCCTGAGTTTTTTAAGTGACGTAAAATCGTGTTGAGGCCAACGCCCATAATGCGGGCTGTTGCCCGGCATCCAACGCCATTCATGGCCATATCAATGATTTTCTGGTGCGTACCGGGTTGAGAAGCGGTGTAAGTGAACTGCAGTTGCCATGTTTTACGGCAGTGAGAGCAGAGATAGCGCTGATGTCCGGCGGTGCTTTTGCCGTTACGCACCACCCCGTCAGTAGCTGAACAGGAGGGACAGCTGATAGAAACAGAAGCCACTGGAGCACCTCAAAAACACCATCATACACTAAATCAGTAAGTTGGCAGCATCACCGGCGTGTTGTTGCAACATCGTAGTGTGTGGATTGCGCCTAGAGCTTCTTTATTCGTTCGAGCGCATCGCCAATATTTTCTATTGGGTGCCATTGATTATTTTTGCTTGAAATCCCTCTCGAATGAACTTACTTATCACTTTATTGAATGAGGTAAAAACAACTGACATCCGGCTCGCTGATAACGCTGTGCAATAGTCTCAGGTAACCCGCTGTCACTGATGATCGTTTTAATACATGATAGTGTTGCTACAGCATGCGGCTCAACGGCATCAAATTTTGAGTGATCGGCCATGAGAATAACTTCACGCGAGCGTTGAATAATCCGTGTTTTCACCCCGACCTCAAACATGGTGGCATTGGTGATCCCCGTCTCCAGCGACAGCGCATCGCAGGAGATAAACGCACGTTCTACGGAAAAGGCATTGATCATCTCCAGCGCCAGACTCTCTCCTACCGAAAAATAACCTGGGCGAATCAGTCCTCCGATAATGTAACTTTCCACATGGGGAAAACAGCCCAGTTCATTGGCGATTTTAATGTCGTTGCAGATGACCTTTACCCGCGCATCGGCCAGGCATTTCGCCAGTTCGAGGCAGGTTGAGCCGGAGTCGAGAAAAAAGCAGTCGCCATCTTTGATCATTGTTCGGGCAAGGGCAGCTATTTCTCTTTTCGCCACAGATTGCAATGTACGTTTCACGTCGAAGACGTACTCTTTGTCGTCTGTACTGTCGTCGAAGTCCAGGCAACCGTGACCGCGGATCATGCCTGGATACTGGTTGACAATATACTGGAAATCACGACGGACAGTCGCTTCCGCATAGCCAAAAAGCTCCATGGCCTGCTGTGTGGAGAGGTGACGATGTTGCCACAGGTAGTGCAGCATCTGTTTGATACGGTCAGGTCTCTGTTGGCTCATCAGAAACAATCTCCTCTTACAGGGTGGCGAATTGAGCTAAGGTCGCGCGATAGTCAGATGAAGAGAACAGGGCGCGCCCAATCACCATATGTTGCGCCCCAGCTGCTGCCAGTTGCTGTGCAGCTGCCAGCGTAATTCCACCGTCGGCCCAGCACTCGGTCTGAGGAAAAGCCGTGCGTACTTTTTGGATTTTCTCGCACATGGAGGGAATAAACCGCTGTCCCTGCCCATCGGGCTCACTGGTCATCACCATCACTCCGTCCAGCTCAGACGCCAGATATCGCCAGGCGTCGATCGGGGTTGCCGGATTAAATACCAGTCCGGCTCGTGCGCCGGTATGGCGGATCTCAGTTAACGTTTCCGAAGGATAGTCCAGCGTTTCTGCATGAACGAAGATCCACGCGGGTCTGATTTCAGCCAGCGCGTTAAACCAGCGCTGTGGCCGGGCAAGCATGAAATGAAAGGACAAGGGATGAGGCGTCTGTCTGGCGACGGCCTGCACCGTTTTCATCCCAAACGTAATGTTGTTAATGAAGCTGCTGTCCTCAATATCCAGATGCAGGCTCCCAAAATCCAGATTGTCCAATGCCGTCAGCTCACGACCATAGTGCAGAGGATTTGCGCTGGCGAGAGAAGGGTGCAGGATCATAAGCGCCTCCGTTAACCTGATACCAGCGCAAACAGTGCATCGTCTGTGCTGGCATTTCCCACTGCCGTTAAGCGTTGTGGCGAATCAATAAACTGGCTGATGCGCTGAATGGTCAAAATATGTGCGTTGGCATCCGTGGCGCTGACGCAGAGAAGCAGCCAGACGGGGTCGCACTCCTCGTTACCAAAGGCGACCGGGGTGCGTAGCGTGGTGATACTGACCTGATTATAGTTTGCGCCTTGCTCTGGTCGGGCGTGAGGCAAGGCGATTCCTGGGGCTATCAGATAATAAGGCCCCCAGTTAAGGGTATTTTCGATGATCCCATTAACGTAGCATGGCTGCGCGGCACCATAGGCTACCAGCGGGCGGGTGGCGATTTCCACGGCCTGACGCCAGTCGGTGGCTTTACGTTGTGCCTGTACCCATTTAATATCGTTAATCATCCGTCGTTGACTCCATGCCGATTCGGGTTAATCTGGTAGCGATCCCCGTCGATACTTTTGACGAAGGCGGCAGGGATCGCAGAAGGGTTATTGCTCTTTGCCGGGGATAAGCGCTCTGCTTATCCCCATCTTATCGGCGTATATGATGCACTTTCTCCATAAACTGACTGACTCGCGCCTGGTCAACGAAATTGGCAAAAACGCCGTCCTTTTTAAAGGTGGTTGCGGTCACACAGCCATCGGCGATACTGAGTTGTTCCTCCACGTTTTCCAGGCAGACGCCCGTGTTGGCCAACACGACGGTGTCAGGCACCGTTTCTTTGACCCGTTTTAACAGCGCGCTGTCGGTACGCGTCCCGGCGGTCAGGCCAGAAACACAGAGCGCATCAGGATGGTTGTTAAATACTGTCGATTTAGCAATAGAACAGATATCGCGATTGCCCAGATACACGGCGGCCTCTGGGACGATATTGAACAAGGTTTTCACTTCGCCTGCACCAATCCGGTGTTGATGACGGATGGTCTCACCGACGTTAGTGTCCCAGACGCCAAAGTCGCTGGCATAGGCACCGGTAAATATCTCGCGGATAAACTTAGCGCCGGTAGCCATCGCCAGGTCGAATGAGGCGACCGGATCCCACAGAACATTCACGCCAAACGGGATGCGGATATCGCTCATTAATTGCCCGATGATTCGTGCCATTGCCGCAGTGGTTTCCGGACGCACCTTCGTGAGATAGGGAAGACTAAACTCGTTGGAGAACATGACTGCATCCACCCCACCATTTTGGAGCGCCATCAGATCGTCCCAGGCTTTGTCGATAACCCAGTTCATCCCCAACTGCGCATCAAAACTCGGGTCGCCGGGCAATGCACGTAGATGGCACATGGCGATGACCGCTTTTTCCGTCCCAATAACCTCTTTCAGCCAACTCATTGAAAGTACTCCTTATTCCGATAATTCACGTTTACGTAAGAACAGCACGACGCTGGCGACAATACCGACCGCCACGACAACGCCAATAATCCCAAGCGACATCAATTCAGAAATCGACCAACCGAACATATTGCCCACGGACAACGCTGAGATTTGCGCACTTTCACCGGCAAAACTGAAACCGCCTTTGAGCGCCATTTCAGTGAAGTAAGGCGCGAACTGGGTGGCGATCAGCAGGACGGTAATCATCACGATGACCCCGCTTATCAACGTCCTGACCAGGTCTCCGCGGTGGATAACCGTAGCCATACAGATAAAGAACGGTGCTACCGGCAGGTCTGCGAGGGGTAACACTTTGTTGCCCGGTAAAATGCTGGCCAGAATTAACATAATGGGTATCAGTAGCAGACCGACAGCAATGGTGGTTGGATGCCCCAGCGTCACAGCAGTATCCAGACCGATATACACTTCACGTCCTTTGAAATATTTCTGGAAGAACTTTCTTGCACCGTCGGAGATGGGCAGCAGGCCCTCAACAATCAGGCGGATCATGCGCGGGAACAACACCATGATTGCCGCAACGGTAATCATCAGACTGGCGCAACCTTTAAAGCCTTCACCAGCCGCCAGGCCAAAAATCAGACCGAGCACTACGCCGATAATCACCGGATCGCCGACCATGCCGTAGCGTTTCTGGATCTCCTGAGCATCGATATTGCGTCCCTTCATGAAAGGGATTTTTTCATAGATAGCATCAAGTAGAACGAAAAGCGGTACTGAACTGGAACCGTAGCCTTGCGGTATCGAAATACCTTCCAGCCCGACGATGTTCTGTACCCGTTTTGCCGTCCAGTCGGCCATTTTTAACGATAGCGCCGCATGGCAGATTGCCCCCAGCACACCATAAATCAGGCTACCGGTCATAAGCTGGACCACCGTACCCGTAATGGCGTAGTGCCAGTAATTGTAAATATCGACGTTCATCGTTTTGGTCAGACGGGTGACCAGCATGGCGACATTGAGAAGAAAAATAACTGGGATAATCATGGCGCCAATGGCTGTCGCATAACCAACGCCGGAGGCAGGGCCTGCGCCAACGTCAAAGACATGCAGGGCTAGGCCGAAACGCTCAATCATCACTTTGATAGGGGGACTGAGGCTGTCGATCGCCATGACGATCACCAGTCCCATACCGACAAAACCAATCCCAACCGTTACCCCTGCCTTAATCGCCTGCAGCCAGGGGATGCGGAAGATAAGGCCAATCACGATCATGATGATAGGGACGAAAACGGTACCGCCGAGAGACAGGATGTAATCAAACATAATGCCTCATTTTATTGAGTTAACAGAGCCTTGATTTGTTGTTTTAACGCGTCGTCGTTGATCCCTGTGAGCAGGGCGGCGCCATTAAGCGTAGGGATGCCGTAATCACTGTTGGTTCGCATGGAGGTTACAATAAGGTCCATACCGTTACAGTTAAGAGGGATCTCATTCAGACAGCATTGGGCGGTAGTGGCTGAAATGCCCTGTTCAGTCAGGAACTCTTGCAGCTTGTGTGCAATCATGGTTGAAGTCGACATGCCGGTACCGCATGCCACAAGGATCTTTTTCATAATGGATGTGCCTCTTGTGTAGTGCCTGAATCAGGCTCAACGGGGAAATGTGCTGCTGACATACCTGCCAGAGCGGTCAATAGGCGGATGCAATCAGTCAAATCACGCAGGCTGGCAACCTCCGCCGGAGAATGGGTATAGCGACAAGGAATAGAGAGACTGGCGCAGGGAATACCATCCTGCTCAACCTGGATATAACCGGTTTCTGTTATCACGCCGGGAGCCACTTCTCGCTGCACCGGAATGTTGTGTTCAAGAGCCGTCTGTTCCAACATCCGTATCAGGCGAGGAGGCGTGATTAATCCGGCCAGCGTTCCCCGACCATGGTAGTTCAGGCAGGTGATCCCAACGCCCTGATTAATCCTGACCTCGGAATAATCGTGTAAATCAGGGGTGTCACACGATGGAGTGATATCAATACCAATCGCCAGGTCAGGTTTTACACGGCGTAATACGGGAACAATGCCGCGGATATTAAATTCTTCCTGTACCGAAGCCACCAGATAAACGGCGATATCAAGCTCCATAGTACTGATAGCATCCGCTACACCGAGCAGGGCAGTACAGCCTAGACGATCGTCTAGTGCTTTACTGCACACCAGATCGTTTGCCAGGAGTTGCGGCGGGTTATACAGAGTGACAGGCGTACCGACCTGAATGCCCATCCGTATAGCGTCGTCTTTGTCTTTGGCACCAATATCAATCCACAGTTTGTCGACAGAAGGTGACTGCGTGCGCTCGTCGCCTTTGGCAAAGTGGTAGGACTTAATGCCGATACACCCCATGACTGGCCCTTTGTCCCCGGTGAGGGTGACGATGGAACCAGCCATAGTGACCTGCGCAGGACCGCCTACGCGTTCAAAGCGTAAAAATCCAGACGGCTCTATTTTGCGCACCATAAAACCGACTTCATCCATATGCGCAAAAATCATCAGTCGCAGCGCATCGGGTTTATCACTACCGTAGCGCGCGACGACATTCCCAAGCCTGTCTCGCCAGACCTCTTTTGCCTGACGCCTGAATTCGCACAGCATGACGTCAGCGACAGCGTTTTCGTGTCCTGAAATCGCATTGTGCTGCAAAAGCGAGAACAGGGTTTCCTGCACAGAAAATGACATAGCTATCTCCGTAGACCGTAAAACAATCACTCGTTGAGCGTTTTATAGGCGCAGACTGGTCGAATAATTGTGAGAACGTTCACGTGAAAACGCGCAAAGCTGAACAAATAAAAAATTATGTGAGCCGAGTGGAATAAAAGCGCTCAACGTTTGTGAAAGTTACGGGCTGGAGAGACCAGTGATTATGGTTGAAATAATGAGGATGAATAAAACGCGGTAACTGTTATAGCACCACTTTGTTGCAGGACGCTCCCTCTTCATTACGTCCTGCACGTGGATACCCCAGCATCTCCATCAGCGGATCTTAGAATGTAATGGCGCGTGGCAGGTCGTTGGTTCCCAGCATAATGTAAGAAAACATCGGATCTCCTGAATAGATTCAGAGGGAGTATAGATAATCAGCTCAAATCATTCTCCGCTTTATGAGCCCAGGCTGGCATTGCCGTCAGATAACGTTTTGCACGCTTATGTGCTTCCTCCGGGCCGACTTTTTGCCAGGAATCAAGGAAGCTGGCTAAACCTGATACCGCTTCTTCCCAGGGTTTGAGATTGCCGTTGCTGTCGCTGCATTACGCACAATATTGATCACTGGCACTGTGTGCATCTGGTGCCGACATCGGCATTCCGCAAGCCTGACAGAACTGTTCATGTTGTGACATATGATGCTCCTTATGGTGACATCTTGATTAATAAACATACTGAATATGTATTGTGCAGGTGATACATCAGATCAAAGCAAAGGTAAAGCCTCGATATTTCCAGCCAGAAATACCGGGAACCTGTTGTTACCGGGCGATGAGTGCGAACACGCCCCAGCCAAAGCATTCCCGCGCGTAGGTCACGTAGCGTTTCGGCGCGATGTTTAGTTCGGCCCTGACTTCGGCGGCGAAGTCATCGTCAGGATTCGCTTCCAGCCAGCGGCGCATGGTCAGCCATTTTGCGGCTTCATACCGGTCCCAGCCTTCCTGGTCTGCCAGTACCATTTCCACCACGTCATAGCCGAGATCGTCGAACGCTCCGACAAGTCCTGGCAGCGTCAGGAAATCGCTTGTCGAGCTGACGCCGCAGGCCTGGGCTATTTCTTCTGTTGCTGGTAGCTGACGCCAGTAGGGTTCGCCGATAAGCATGATCCCGCCCGGTTTCAGGCTTTGCGCTAGCAGCTCCTCCGCCCCGGCAAACCCACCGGCAATCCATGTCGCGCCGACGCAGGCCGCCACGTCACATTTTTCATTTGCGACGTAACCGGCCGCATCGTTATGAATAAAATGTACGCGTTCGCTGACGCCGAGTTCTTCCGCGCGACGCTTTGCCTGCGCGGTGAAGAGCGAACTCATGTCGATGCCAGTCCCCGTAATGCCATGATCCCTGGCCCAGGTGCAGAGCATCTCGCCCGAGCCGCTGCCGAGGTCAAGAATGCGGGTGCCCGGCTTCATGCGCAGCACGCGACCCAGCGTGGCGTACTTCTCTTCGGTGAACGGGTTATGGATGCGGTGTTCACTTTCGCTGATGGTAAAAATACGTGGGATATCCATTATTTAATTCCTGTTATTGGGTTAAGCCTTAAAAAGGACACAACAAGATTGTTATTCACGTCAGTGCTCCGGTTTCATCAGGGTCTGCGCACCGGATGTGGCCGGTCAGGGTCATGGGCTGAGCGGTGAGTGATTGCATCATCCAGCAGGCTTTGTGCTCCTCCGGGATGGGATAAGGTGCCGGATAGCCTTTGTCTCCGGCACAGGGTTCGAACCCATGTCGGGGGTAATAGGTGGCGTGGCCGAGAACAAAAACCGTCTGGCAGCCCATCAACCTCAGGTGCTCGATGCCAGTGCGTATCAACCGTCCTCCCACGCCCATCCCTTGGTATTCCGGTATGACCGCCAGGGGAGCGAGGATGTGCATCAACGGTGAATCCATTTCTCCTTTGAAGGTTGCCCGGGTAAATAAAATATGCCCGACGGCTTTGCCTTCATACCGGGCTAGCAGCGATAACGCGGGGCGCGCGCTTTCATCCTCAAGTAAAGAGGCCACTAAATCGGCTTCTTTGCTGAAGCCAAATGCGCGGGTTTCGACTTCCCGGATATCACTGGCATCACTTTTATCTGTGATATGAAAAGTGAAGTGGTGTACTGTCATAGAAACTCTCCTTAGCGATTATCGAGCTGAGCGCGAACTTTATTCAGCTCGGTGGTGTTGATTCGATAGGGCTGGCCATTGACGGACTTGATAAGTTTTTTGGTTTTGAGTTTTTTGAAGACGGCGAGCGTGCAGTCGGTCAGCAACAGCCCTTCGCGGCTGTAGCATTCAACGGAAGTGACGCGGCCTGAAGAATCGCGGACGTGCGCAATACGTCTACCTTTAGCGAGAACGTGTAAGGTATGTTGTTCCTGACGGGATAAATTCATACTGAAGAACCTATTTAATCATCATGTGCAAAACGTGCAAACACACCGCGGTGTCCGCATTCGATTTCGGCGCATTGATAATCAGTCCGGCCTGAAAAGGTCGGGGAACTGATTATCGGATGATTACATTCTCCAGCATCAAAGCCTCGGGTTGAGTTGAAAGGTATTTACGGAGCGAATATTAACACGTAGTTATAGGAGGGATATGTTTCAGTAGAAAAAGTGTGATGTACTTTGGAAATTGAATGCCAACCCATTTACTGGAAAAGGCAGATGACACTGACGAATGCATGTTGAAGTACGCCTGAAATGGCCTCATCGGCTTTTCCCTTCGGGAGATTATTCTCCTTTTGTTAAATCCAGAACATAAATATGCTCACCCATCTTCGATGCTTGAAAAATTGAAGCCAATCCTGATAAGTAATTTTTTTGAAAGGGTATTTTCCGGATTCACACCGGCTTTGATGAGTGAAAAACCGTTCTCTTTTATTCAGTCAATCGTGGCGGTAATTGCTTCAATTGCATATCCCTGGCGAGCATAAGCGGGACTGATGGTATAGCCGAGCCAAAACACATCGCATTGCTGACGTAAATAGATATCACCAATCAAAACCTGCGTCATTTGTTGACAATGGCCAATTGAATATCGCGAGCAAGTGTAAGAACTCCCAGCAAGACCCTGTAAATAATTCTGTGTAACTGCCCACGATTAAAGGTGGCCGCTCAGGCGGTCACCGTATTCGATAATAAATGGGTCTGGAAAAAGTGCAGCATCTGGCAGCGTAATGCAGGTAGCCCAGTTCAACTCTCACTACCAGTATGATCCCAAGTTCGAGCGCGGAATGTATCTGTATGAGCATCGTCGCTGTTTCAATAACATCATCGACTACTGTAACTCACTTTGCTATCACGGTAAGTTGCAGCCTAAAAGAGGGATGGAAAAAGGACGATTTTCCCCGCAATGGGATATTTACATATTGATGGTAGAGGCATGAAGCCAAATGGAGGGAGCCGTCATAGCCCTCTTGAAGCTGAAACAATAGCAGCATGGCTGGTGGCACATAAGGATGATATAGAGCGCCATTACGGGGAACCACTGTACAAAGTTGTTGGTGTTGTGACGCCATTTTCGGCGTAGGTTAATGCTATCAAAATGTCATTGCGTAAGCTGGAAATTAATGGCAAAGACGAGCAGGGTTTACTGACAGTGGGGACTGTGCACTCCTTGCAGGGGGCGGAAAGGGCGATTGTTCTCTTTTCTCCTGTCTACTCAAAACATGAAGATGGCAGGTTTCTTGATAGCAACAGCACTATCCTCAATGTTGCTGTCTCACGCGCTAAAGATAGTTTTCTGGTATTTGGCGATATGGACCTTATCGAGATGCAGCCCGCATTTTCGCCGCGAGGGTTATTGGCAAAATATCTCTTTTCTTCAGATAATAATGCGTTGCAATTTGAGTTTCAGAAACGACAGGATTTAATTTCCGCACATACACAAATTTCAACGCTGCATGGTGTGGAGCAGCATGATGAATTTTTGAACAAGACTCTTGCCGGAGCTCAAAAGAAAATAACGATTATTTCCCCTTGGTTATCCTGGCAAAAAGTGGAGCAAACGGGATTTCTGGCATCAATGGCTTTGGCCCGTTCCCGGGGCATTGATATTACCGTGGTGACGGATAAAAACTGCAATATAGCGCATGTCGATGATGATAAGCGTCAGGAGAAACAACATCTGCTGAATGATGCTGTTGAAAAGCTCAATAAGATGGGTATCGCTACGAAATTGGTTAATCGTGTTCACAGCAAAATTGTGATTGAGGATGAAGAACTGCTGTGTGTCGGATCTTTTAACTGGTTCAGTGCTACACGGGAAGATAAGTATCAACGATACGATACGTCTTTGGTGTACCGTGGTGAAGGCGTAAAAAATGAAATAAAGGCAATATATGGTAGTCTGGATCAACGTCAGCTTTAAATGTGATGAGCCGTTCATGATACAGGAGTAGTAAAGGGCATATTTTACCAATGTTAAGGCGACTTTCCGTTTTATTGCGAGTCGCCTTTCCTGATTATAAATCTTATTGTTTACCTAATCATTTTCCTTTGCATAATGCGCCTGGGATTAATGGCGGGTGCTTTTAGGAATGAAAGAAAATGCAAGCAATAATATAATAATGGCCTAATTTCTTTGAACATCATTAAGCATATCATCATCGTCTATTTGCCAGAATCCGTCGACTTATAATCGCCAGAACGGCATATCAGGACGGTGCTGCGAACGCTGTGGCCCAAAACGTTCCAGTAAACTGTGTAGATGTTCGTAGATTTCCGAGCCATAATCGAAAAGGCGCGGATGTCTATTAAGGCATCCGGCTAATCTGTAAGCAATAACAACGGTTTATGCGGTGCGCGTTTTTCACCCTTGTGCCAGATTATTATATTGGCAATTGCCTGCTGTTCGAGCCCGCAAGTGAAGAGATATTACCTTGATCTCATTTGTTTTTTGTTGTCTACTCTGAGAACGAACAAGGACATCCCCCATGAATAAACTCCCCGCTCACCTTTCGCGCCAAAACTGCAAAATTGCTTCTACAAATCTGTCAGAAATAATCCCCCGACGGGCTGCAGTGCTGAAATGACTGCTTCGCAGTGCCGTCGTCCAGTTCTCCGGTGACCGGTACGCTGAACCGTAATATCCCGTGCTTAAATCGTCCGGGTCTTCATCAGGCGCGTTCGTCAGTCCTCTTTCACCTTGTTGCTGGAAGTCGACGAAAATAATATTGGCTAAAACATTATTTTGATAATTGCCATAAATAGCTTCATACGAATGCGGGAAATTTTCTTTCCAGTACCAGGTGGTATCGCCGCAAAACCACGGCGCGTCAGTAATATTATTAAGCTGAGAATGGTATTGTTTTAGATCCCTACGAAAGGCTTCAACCATATGATTAAAGTGTTGAGGGTGTGACGCGTAGTCACTGGTCATTAAGTCAAATTCGCCTTGCATCCAGCATGCGCCGAGGAATTTGTTCTGCGGATTTTTTGCCAGTGCGGCTCGCGTTCTGCTGACTAAATCCTGGTACAGCGGAGTATCCGTTCCCCAACGACAAGCATCATGGCTGGCTCCGTGCCGTTCTGAATATGTCCCTTCGCTGCCCGCGGTAAAAGCCGATCCGCCACGGCAACACGGAACGATAAGAATCCCTGCATTATCAGGAATGAAGGGCAGTAATTTCCGTGCAATATGCAGTGCCTGGCCAACGGTGCCGTACTGTGTTTGATGATTCGTTGCCAGAGGATGGTGATAACCCTGCATATCCTGAACATCGTGTGGGCAGTGAGTCAGTGGAATAATGTCGTTAAAGTGACATGGCGGGCCTCCGGGATGCGTATGCGCAAATCTCGCTAATTGTTTAATTCTGGGATGAGGCGCATCTTCCCTGTCCGGTAATGGCAGTCCTTCGCCATACGCCATGGCATTAGACTGACCAGCAACGGTAAGAACATAGTAATAATCGGGCGATATTATTGCGTTCATATAAATTTCGCGTAATTGAAATGACAAATTGATAGCAGGGCCCCTTTACCGGGGCCCTGAAGCGTTAGTTTTGTACTGTGACTTTATTATCCTTCACAGTGATCAAAACTGAATCCGTCACCGCTTTGCCGCCTGCAGTTTCACCGCCAATAATCAATAGACTATTATTCCAGGGCAATGATACTCCGTAGGCCCGACCTTGCGATAATTCACCCGATTTATCCCATTTCCCGTTATGCCAAAGATGAATATCAGTGCTATATGATTTTTTCAGGCCTTCATGCGCATAGTTCTTACCGTTCTGGTAATTTTCTCGTGAACCTTTGAATCCGGCCCCTCCGGCAAATATAAGAGAATCATTGCTTATCCCCGCAAAACCGCCAGCTACGCCATCTGGTGATGAGACGGGAGCAAGCTTATTCCATTTTAAATTATTACCGGTGAAATCAAGTTCAAATACGGCATCCGTTCGCAATCCTGGTTTGGCTTCGCCATTAATAAGCCAGGTTTTATCACCTTTATTCACAACCGCCGCACCAGCCGTTCCGTACCAGGGCGATTCGCCAGCGTAACTCCATTGCTGTGTTGAGGGATCAAAAGACAACAGAAACTTATTGAAGAAATAATCTTCTGCTTTTTTGTCAAAATAGTGAGCATTGATTTTATCTATAGCGGTTGAATCTTTTCCAGCCTCGTTGAGATCTTCAAAATAGCCATTGAAGATATTCTGGTTAACACCACCAGTAACATAAGCCTTGCCGTTGTGTACAAAAGTCACATGGCCCGCCATGCCCATCGGCGCGTGCGACATCAATTTAACCCAACTATTGGTTTTGGGGTTGTATTTGTGTACGTCATTAAATACCTGAGTCAAGCCCTCGCTGTTTTTGCCAATGCCGCCAAACACATACAGATTGCCATCAATAAATGCAGAGGTTGCTTGATCTCTTGGTCCGCCAGGGAATGCAGCTAACGCTGTCCATTTTTTATCTTTGGCCTGTGTATCCAGCTTGTACCATGCCGTACCTGCGCTACCTAAACCAATGTAGACAGTGTCGTTATCAATTGCTCCGGTACCACTTTTAAATGGCACAGGAGTTTCCGGTAATACAGACGCGTTTGCGGCAAATGAAGCCATCATGATAGCAAGCGCCGTTATTGTTTTATTCATTGTGACTGTCTCCTGTCTACTACAGTTTAAATGACACACCAATGCGATAACTGTTTTCCGATAAATTATCTCTGCCGTTGTAAACACCCTGACGGTCAAGGTAGTCATATTCTATGTATGGCGTAATATCGGGCGTCATATGGTATTGTAGAACAAATGCATTTTCCGTCGCCCATTTCTTATGGTTTGCATAGCGATAATCGTTCTGTTTGCTGTATAGCGTCGTTTGCCATGCGAAGGTGAAATCACTATTAATATGGTAAGTGACATATCCATCCCAACGATGAACGTTATCACGAGACATATCACCGGATAAGTCTTGTTGTCGGTAAGCTTTCCAGTCGTAACGATAGCGAATGCCAAAATTAAGATCTTTTGTCGCGTCCCAGGACAGTTTTACGTAGGGTCCGTAGCGTGTGCCGTTGCTGCTAAAATGCGTTAACATTCCCGGGCGCACCGTCCATTGATCATCAAGTTTAATCGCGTAATTAACTTCAACCTGAACATCATTGAGTGCGGCATTTTCCTTTTTATTATCATGAATGGTATTCCAGGTATTACTTTCCATGCTTGCCCACCATCCATTTTGCCATCCCTCACTGACTTTGAGTCGAGTCTCATAGGCGTGGCTTCCACTACGATATCCACCACGTACGTCCAGTGTCGCAGCCTGAGAAATTAATGGGGACGAAAAGCACAGTAATAATACGCCAGAAAGTATTTTAGCCTTTTTCATAAATTTCACTCATTTGTAGGATACAGAAAGCAATACAAAGCCCGCATAAACAATTAGCATTTATGTTGTGTAATATTTTTTTGCCAGGCTTATAGTGTCTTTGGCAACCGGTAGCTGTATTTTATATTTTTTTGTATAAGGTCTCCTGTGAAAAATCTCTTTTCACATTATTTAAATAAACAGAGATCCAGATTAAATACCTGAGTATAAAATCTCTTCTGATGTTTAATTGATTTGAATGTTCGTAAGCTATATCACTTACTCAATCCATTTTACCCAGAGTCATAAAATAGAATGTCTGTTGATCTCATTTTCATATTCCTTTCAGACTGAAGTGCGTTTTCATCACCCGATGAGAAAGAACTGAAGTGATGTTTGCCATAGATTGCGAGATGCCCTGTCTCATTGACTATCTTGGTGCACCTTTATACCTGTTATACCAGATCAAAAATCACGCAATCCATACAACAAAACCAGATTTGCAATTCGTGTCACAAAATATGTCGATCTTTTTCTAAGAGGAAGATGCCATGTGAAGCCAGACGAACACTTGCGGTGGTCTTCAAAAACTAAAGATCTTAGTTTAACTATTTGTTTTATAAATAATTTGTTTAGAGTCTAAACAAGGGGAGCTTTGCAAGCTAACTCAGTGAGCTTGGTGAAAATCAGTGTTTACCCGCCATCAGGCTGAGCATAATTCTCATCATGAAATATGTTTCCTGGTTTGTGGCTTGTAACTGGTCACTTCTGAAGTCGATCTGGAGAGGCTTGTTGATGTTGGTGTTTTCAGGATGATGTTTCACTTAGTTTGTTTGCCGTATCGCCCGGCGAATGGCTGTGATTGAGGAAGGTTTAAGTCGTAGTGACCAAAGCTATATTTACCAACGAATGTAGATGAAAAAATCATCTCCTGCGTTCCCCCATATCTCCAGGATAAAAAGGAATGTAACAATCTCATGGCGTAAGCTGACGAATCAGCAGGAATAATCGCTAGGGACCTAAGAATTAGCATGATAATAGCCACTAAGAAATTACTGCGCTCCATGAAATAGCCATTTTGTGGCAAATGGAGTTGACTAATAATGTCATATGTGAGACGGCTAGTTGAACGAATATTAAATTTTGCTGAATTTTTTATGTTGATTTTACTTGTTACAGAACATATCACATGATATATAGATAAGATTAGTTGCATTAATGATGAGGGTTATTATTAGATTCGTATCCGATTGATAAATATATAAAGGTACATAGCATGCAAGAGCATGGCGTTTGTATGGCAACGTTATTATAATTAACAGTTGCTACTCCATTTAAGTTCACTCAGAAGAACTGGTCCACTTACGTTAGTTATTAAGCAAACGTTCGCTTTTATAAACATAATCAGGATAAAAATGTTGGATTATTGCTAACCCAGCACAGCTAGTGCGCGTCTGTAATTATAAGGGAAAAACGATGAAGAATAAGGCTGATAACAAAAAAAGGAACTTCCTGACCCATAGTGAAATCGAATCACTCCTTAAAGCAGCAAATACCGGGCCTCATGCAGCACGTAATTATTGTCTGACTTTGCTTTGTTTTATTCATGGTTTCCGGGCGAGTGAAATTTGTCGATTGAGGATTTCGGATATTGATCTTAAGGCAAAGTGTATATATATCCATCGATTAAAAAAAGGCTTTTCAACAACGCACCCGCTATTGAATAAAGAAGTTCAGGCTTTAAAAAACTGGTTGAGTATCCGTACTTCGTACCCGCATGCTGAGAGCGAGTGGGTATTTTTATCACGTAAGGGGAATCCGCTTTCTCGGCAACAGTTTTACCATATTATCTCGACTTCCGGTGGTAATGCCGGGTTGTCACTGGAGATTCATCCGCACATGTTACGCCATTCGTGTGGTTTTGCTTTGGCGAATATGGGAATAGATACGCGGGTAATGACTCCAACTTATTGATAGTGTTTTATGTTCAGATAATGCCCGATGACTTTGTCATGCAGCTCCACCGATTTTGAGAACGACAGCGACTTCCGTCCCAGCCGTGCCAGGTGCTGCCTCAGATTCAGGTTATGCCGCTCAATTCGCTGCGTATATCGCTTGCTGATTACGTGCAGCTTTCCCTTCAGGCGGGATTCATACAGCGGCCAGCCATCCGTCATCCATATCACCACGTCAAAGGGTGACAGCAGGCTCATAAGACGCCCCAGCGTCGCCATAGTGCGTTCACCGAATACGTGCGCAACAACCGTCTTCCGGAGACTGTCATACGCGTAAAACAGCCAGCGCTGGCGCGATTTAGCCCCGACATAGCCCCACTGTTCGTCCATTTCCGCGCAGACGATGACGTCACTGCCCGGCTGTATGCGCGAGGTTACCGACTGCGGCCTGAGTTTTTTAAGTGACGTAAAATCGTGTTGAGGCCAACGCCCATAATGCGGGCTGTTGCCCGGCATCCAACGCCATTCATGGCCATATCAATGATTTTCTGGTGCGTACCGGGTTGAGAAGCGGTGTAAGTGAACTGCAGTTGCCATGTTTTACGGCAGTGAGAGCAGAGATAGCGCTGATGTCCGGCGGTGCTTTTGCCGTTACGCACCACCCCGTCAGTAGCTGAACAGGAGGGACAGCTGATAGAAACAGAAGCCACTGGAGCACCTCAAAAACACCATCATACACTAAATCAGTAAGTTGGCAGCATCACCGATACGCGACTTATCCAGGATTATCTTGGGCATCGCAATATTCGTCATACTGTCTGGTATACCGCCAGCAATGCAGGGCGTTTTTACGGCATCTGGGATAGAGCCAGAGGACGACAGCGTCACGCTGTTTTATAGAGATAGTTGAGATACCAGGGATGGTGTTAAAAACTACATTATTCTTACGATATATCAAAAATGATTAACCATTTATTAATTGATGTTATTGTAAGTGTGATTCTTAATTATCATAATAAACATTAAGTTAACCATATCCATACAAAATACAATGGTTTATGTTCTTCAAAATAAATAAACAAAATCATTCATAAATTTACACATCACTTAAAATCTCCTGTTTCCGCACTTTTTTCTTTATTTTTTAAGCAACTGGAAGTTAATCCACTGCAATCTATTGTTATATTGAATCAAATCAATGAAAATAGATGTTGTCACATCAGTGATATTTTATTTTTGTATGATATTTAATGTAATTGACTGATAGCCACATCACTCCGTGTGTGGTTATCTTTTTATCTATTGGGCTAATTTTGACCGATTGAGGTTTCCTATAGGTATTCATTCAAATATATCTCAGTTAGGAGTACTACTATTGTGAGTAAACGTCGTTATCTTACCGGTAAAGAAGTTCAGGCCATGATGCAGGCGGTTTGTTACGGGGCAACGGGAGCCAGAGATTATTGTCTTATTCTGTTGGCATATCGGCATGGGATGCGTATTAGTGAACTGCTTGATCTGCATTATCAGGACCTTGACCTTAATGAAGGTAGAATAAATATTCGCCGACTGAAGAACGGATTTTCTACCGTTCACCCGTTACGTTTTGATGAGCGTGAAGCCGTGGAACGCTGGACCCAGGAACGTGCTAACTGGAAAGGCGCTGACCGGACTGACGCTATATTTATTTCTCGCCGCGGGAGTCGGCTTTCTCGCCAGCAGGCCTATCGCATTATTCGCGATGCCGGTATTGAAGCTGGAACCGTAACGCAGACTCATCCTCATATGTTAAGGCATGCTTGCGGTTATGAATTGGCGGAGCGTGGTGCAGATACTCGTTTAATTCAGGATTATCTCGGGCATCGAAATATTCGCCATACTGTGCGTTATACCGCCAGTAATGCTGCTCGTTTTGCCGGATTATGGGAAAGAAATAATCTCATAAACGAAAAATTAAAAAGAGAAGAGGTTTGATTTAACTTATTGATAATAAAGTTAAAAAAACAAATAAATACAAGACAATGGGGCCAAAACTGTCCATATCATAAATAAGTTACGTATTTTTTCTCAAGCATAAAAATATTAAAAAACGACAAAAAGCATCTAACTGTTTGATATGTAAATTATTTCTATTGTAAATTAATTTCACATCACCTCCGCTATATGTAAAGCTAACGTTTCTGTGGCTCGACGCATCTTCCTCATTCTTCTCTCCAAAAACCACCTCATGCAATATAAACATCTATAAATAAAGATAACAATAGAATATTAAGCCAACAAATAAACTGAAAAAGTTTGTCCGCGATGCTTTCCTCTATGAGTCAAAATGGCCCCAAATGTTTCATCTTTTGGGGGAAAACTGTGCAGTGTTGGCAGTCAAACTCGTTGACAAAACAAAGTGTACAGAACGACTGCCCATGTCGATTTAGAAATAGTTTTTTGAAAGGAAAGCAGCATGAAAATTAAAACTCTGGCAATCGTTGTTCTGTCGGCTCTGTCCCTCAGTTCTACAGCGGCTCTGGCCGCTGCCACGACGGTTAATGGTGGGACCGTTCACTTTAAAGGGGAAGTTGTTAACGCCGCTTGCGCAGTTGATGCAGGCTCTGTTGATCAAACCGTTCAGTTAGGACAGGTTCGTACCGCATCGCTGGCACAGGAAGGAGCAACCAGTTCTGCTGTCGGTTTTAACATTCAGCTGAATGATTGCGATACCAATGTTGCATCTAAAGCCGCTGTTGCCTTTTTAGGTACGGCGATTGATGCGGGTCATACCAACGTTCTGGCTCTGCAGAGTTCAGCTGCGGGTAGCGCAACAAACGTTGGTGTGCAGATCCTGGACAGAACGGGTGCTGCGCTGACGCTGGATGGTGCGACATTTAGTTCAGAAACAACCCTGAATAACGGAACCAATACCATTCCGTTCCAGGCGCGTTATTTTGCAACCGGGGCCGCAACCCCGGGTGCTGCTAATGCGGATGCGACCTTCAAGGTTCAGTATCAATAACCTACCCAGGTTCAGGGACGTCATTACGGGCAGGGATGCCCACCCTTGTGCGATAAAAATAACGATGAAAAGGAAGAGATTATTTCTATTAGCGTCGTTGCTGCCAATGTTTGCTCTGGCCGGAAATAAATGGAATACCACGTTGCCCGGCGGAAATATGCAATTTCAGGGCGTCATTATTGCGGAAACTTGCCGGATTGAAGCCGGTGATAAACAAATGACGGTCAATATGGGGCAAATCAGCAGTAACCGGTTTCATGCGGTTGGGGAAGATAGCGCACCGGTGCCTTTTGTTATTCATTTACGGGAATGTAGCACGGTGGTGAGTGAACGTGTAGGTGTGGCGTTTCACGGTGTCGCGGATGGTAAAAATCCGGATGTGCTTTCCGTGGGAGAGGGGCCAGGGATAGCCACCAATATTGGCGTAGCGTTGTTTGATGATGAAGGAAACCTCGTACCGATTAATCGTCCTCCAGCAAACTGGAAACGGCTTTATTCAGGCTCTACTTCGCTACATTTCATCGCCAAATATCGTGCTACCGGGCGTCGGGTTACTGGCGGCATCGCCAATGCCCAGGCCTGGTTCTCTTTAACCTATCAGTAATTGTTCAGCAGATAATGTGATAACAGGAACAGGACAGTGAGTAATAAAAACGTCAATGTAAGGAAATCGCAGGAAATAACATTCTGCTTGCTGGCAGGTATCCTGATGTTCATGGCAATGATGGTTGCCGGACGCGCTGAAGCGGGAGTGGCCTTAGGTGCGACTCGCGTAATTTATCCGGCAGGGCAAAAACAAGTGCAACTTGCCGTGACAAATAATGATGAAAATAGTACCTATTTAATTCAATCATGGGTGGAAAATGCCGATGGTGTAAAGGATGGTCGTTTTATCGTGACGCCTCCTCTGTTTGCGATGAAGGGAAAAAAAGAGAATACCTTACGTATTCTTGATGCAACAAATAACCAATTGCCACAGGACCGGGAAAGTTTATTCTGGATGAACGTTAAAGCGATTCCGTCAATGGATAAATCAAAATTGACTGAGAATACGCTACAGCTCGCAATTATCAGCCGCATTAAACTGTACTATCGCCCGGCTAAATTAGCGTTGCCACCCGATCAGGCCGCAGAAAAATTAAGATTTCGTCGTAGCGCGAATTCTCTGACGCTGATTAACCCGACACCCTATTACCTGACGGTAACAGAGTTGAATGCCGGAACCCGGGTTCTTGAAAATGCATTGGTGCCTCCAATGGGCGAAAGCACGGTTAAATTGCCTTCTGATGCAGGAAGCAATATTACTTACCGAACAATAAATGATTATGGCGCACTTACCCCCAAAATGACGGGCGTAATGGAATAACGCAGGGGGAATTTTTCGCCTGAATAAAAAGAATTGACTGCCGGGTGATTTTAAGCCGGAGGAATAATGTCATATCTGAATTTAAGACTTTACCAGCGAAACACACAATGCTTGCATATTCGTAAGCATCGTTTGGCTGGTTTTTTTGTCCGACTCGTTGTCGCCTGTGCTTTTGCCGCACAGGCACCTTTGTCATCTGCCGACCTCTATTTTAATCCGCGCTTTTTAGCGGATGATCCCCAGGCTGTGGCCGATTTATCGCGTTTTGAAAATGGGCAAGAATTACCGCCAGGGACGTATCGCGTCGATATCTATTTGAATAATGGTTATATGGCAACGCGTGATGTCACATTTAATACGGGCGACAGTGAACAAGGGATTGTTCCCTGCCTGACACGCGCGCAACTCGCCAGTATGGGGCTGAATACGGCTTCTGTCGCCGGTATGAATCTGCTGGCGGATGATGCCTGTGTGCCATTAACCACAATGGTCCAGGACGCTACTGCGCATCTGGATGTTGGTCAGCAGCGACTGAACCTGACGATCCCTCAGGCATTTATGAGTAATCGCGCGCGTGGTTATATTCCTCCTGAGTTATGGGATCCCGGTATTAATGCCGGATTGCTCAATTATAATTTCAGCGGAAATAGTGTACAGAATCGGATTGGGGGTAACAGCCATTATGCATATTTAAACCTACAGAGTGGGTTAAATATTGGTGCGTGGCGTTTACGCGACAATACCACCTGGAGTTATAACAGTAGCGACAGATCATCAGGTAGCAAAAATAAATGGCAGCATATCAATACCTGGCTTGAGCGAGACATAATACCGTTACGTTCCCGGCTGACGCTGGGTGATGGTTATACTCAGGGCGATATTTTCGATGGTATTAACTTTCGCGGCGCACAATTGGCCTCAGATGACAATATGTTACCCGATAGTCAAAGAGGATTTGCCCCGGTGATCCACGGTATTGCTCGTGGTACTGCACAGGTCACTATTAAACAAAATGGGTATGACATTTATAATAGTACGGTGCCACCGGGGCCTTTTACCATCAACGATATCTATGCCGCAGGTAATAGTGGTGACTTGCAGGTAACGATCAAAGAGGCTGACGGCAGCACGCAGATTTTTACCGTACCCTATTCGTCAGTCCCGCTTTTGCAACGTGAAGGGCATACTCGTTATTCCATTACGGCAGGAGAATACCGTAGTGGAAATGCGCAGCAGGAAAAACCCCGCTTTTTCCAGAGTACATTACTCCACGGCCTTCCGGCTGGCTGGACAATATATGGTGGAACGCAACTGGCGGATCGTTATCGTGCTTTTAATTTCGGTATCGGGAAAAACATGGGGGCACTGGGCGCTCTGTCTGTGGATATGACGCAGGCTAATTCCACACTTCCCGATGACAGTCAGCATGACGGACAATCGGTGCGTTTTCTCTATAACAAATCGCTCAATGAATCAGGCACGAATATTCAGTTAGTGGGTTACCGTTATTCGACCAGCGGATATTTTAATTTCGCTGATACAACATACAGTCGAATGAATGGCTACAACATCGAAACACAGGACGGAGTTATTCAGGTTAAGCCGAAATTCACCGACTATTACAACCTCGCTTATAACAAACGCGGGAAATTACAACTCACCGTTACTCAGCAACTCGGGCGCACATCAACACTGTATTTGAGTGGTAGCCATCAAACTTATTGGGGAACGAGTAATGTCGATGAGCAATTCCAGGCTGGATTAAATACTGCGTTCGAAGATATCAACTGGACGCTCAGCTATAGCCTGACGAAAAACGCCTGGCAAAAAGGACGGGATCAGATGTTAGCGCTTAACGTCAATATTCCTTTCAGCCACTGGCTGCGTTCTGACAGTAAATCTCAGTGGCGACATGCCAGTGCCAGCTACAGCATGTCACACGATCTCAACGGTCGGATGACCAATCTGGCTGGTGTATACGGTACGTTGCTGGAAGACAACAACCTCAGCTATAGCGTGCAAACCGGCTATGCCGGGGGAGGCGATGGAAATAGCGGAAGTACAGGCTACGCCACGCTGAATTATCGCGGTGGTTACGGCAATGCCAATATCGGTTACAGCCATAGCGATGATATTAAGCAGCTCTATTACGGAGTCAGCGGTGGGGTACTGGCTCATGCCAATGGCGTAACGCTGGGGCAGCCGTTAAACGATACGGTGGTGCTTGTTAAAGCGCCTGGCGCAAAAGATGCAAAAGTCGAAAACCAGACGGGGGTGCGTACCGACTGGCGTGGTTATGCCGTGCTGCCTTATGCCACTGAATATCGGGAAAATAGAGTGGCGCTGGATACCAATACCCTGGCTGATAACGTCGATTTAGATAACGCGGTTGCTAACGTTGTTCCCACTCGTGGGGCGATCGTGCGAGCAGAGTTTAAAGCGCGCGTTGGGATAAAACTGCTCATGACGCTGACCCACAATAATAAGCCGCTGCCGTTTGGGGCGATGGTGACATCAGAGAGTAGCCAGAGTAGCGGCATTGTTGCGGATAATGGTCAGGTTTACCTCAGCGGAATGCCTTTAGCGGGAAAAGTTCAGGTGAAATGGGGAGAAGAGGAAAATGCTCACTGTGTCGCCAATTATCAACTGCCACCAGAGAGTCAGCAGCAGTTATTAACCCAGCTATCAGCTGAATGTCGTTAAGGGGGCGTGATGAGAAACAAACCTTTTTATCTTCTGTGCGCTTTTTTGTGGCTGGCGGTGAGTCACGCTTTGGCTGCGGATAGCACGATTACTATCCGCGGCTATGTCAGGGATAACGGCTGTAGTGTGGCCGCTGAATCAACCAATTTTACTGTTGATCTGATGGAAAACGCGGCGAAGCAATTTAACAACATTGGCGCGACGACTCCTGTTGTTCCATTTCGTATTTTGCTGTCACCCTGTGGTAATGCCGTTTCTGCCGTAAAGGTTGGGTTTACTGGCGTTGCAGATAGCCACAATGCCAACCTGCTTGCACTTGAAAATACGGTGTCAGCGGCTTCGGGACTGGGAATACAGCTTCTGAATGAGCAGCAAAATCAAATACCCCTTAATGCTCCATCGTCCGCGCTTTCGTGGACGACCCTGACGCCGGGTAAACCAAATACGCTGAATTTTTACGCCCGGCTAATGGCGACACAGGTGCCTGTCACTGCGGGGCATATCAATGCCACGGCTACCTTCACTCTTGAATATCAGTAACTGGAGATGCTCATGAAATGGTGCAAACGTGGGTATGTATTGGCGGCAATATTGGCGCTCGCAAGTGCGACGATACAGGCAGCCGATGTCACCATCACGGTGAACGGTAAGGTCGTCGCCAAACCGTGTACGGTTTCCACCACCAATGCCACGGTTGATCTCGGCGATCTTTATTCTTTCAGTCTTATGTCTGCCGGGGCGGCATCGGCCTGGCATGATGTTGCGCTTGAGTTGACTAATTGTCCGGTGGGAACGTCGAGGGTCACTGCCAGCTTCAGCGGGGCAGCCGACAGTACCGGATATTATAAAAACCAGGGGACCGCGCAAAACATCCAGTTAGAGCTACAGGATGACAGTGGCAACACATTGAATACTGGCGCAACCAAAACAGTTCAGGTGGATGATTCCTCACAATCAGCGCACTTCCCGTTACAGGTCAGAGCATTGACAGTAAATGGCGGAGCCACTCAGGGAACCATTCAGGCAGTGATTAGCATCACCTATACCTACAGCTGAACCCGAAGAGATGATTGTAATGAAACGAGTTATTACCCTGTTTGCTGTACTGCTGATGGGCTGGTCGGTAAATGCCTGGTCATTCGCCTGTAAAACCGCCAATGGTACCGCTATCCCTATTGGCGGTGGCAGCGCCAATGTTTATGTAAACCTTGCGCCCGTCGTGAATGTGGGGCAAAACCTGGTCGTGGATCTTTCGACGCAAATCTTTTGCCATAACGATTATCCGGAAACCATTACAGACTATGTCACACTGCAACGAGGCTCGGCTTATGGCGGCGTGTTATCTAATTTTTCCGGGACCGTAAAATATAGTGGCAGTAGCTATCCATTTCCTACCACCAGCGAAACGCCGCGCGTTGTTTATAATTCGAGAACGGATAAGCCGTGGCCGGTGGCGCTTTATTTGACGCCTGTGAGCAGTGCGGGCGGGGGGGCGATTAAAGCTGGCTCATTAATTGCCGTGCTTATTTTGCGACAGACCAACAACTATAACAGCGATGATTTCCAGTTTGTGTGGAATATTTACGCCAATAATGATGTGGTGGTGCCTACTGGCGGCTGCGATGTTTCTGCTCGTGATGTCACCGTTACTCTGCCGGACTACCCTGGTTCAGTGCCAATTCCTCTTACCGTTTATTGTGCGAAAAGCCAAAACCTGGGGTATTACCTCTCCGGCACAACCGCAGATGCGGGCAACTCGATTTTCACCAATACCGCGTCGTTTTCACCTGCACAGGGCGTCGGCGTACAGTTGACGCGCAACGGTACGATTATTCCAGCGAATAACACGGTATCGTTAGGAGCAGTAGGGACTTCGGCGGTGAGTCTGGGATTAACGGCAAATTATGCACGTACCGGAGGGCAGGTGACTGCAGGGAATGTGCAATCGATTATTGGCGTGACTTTTGTTTATCAATAAAGAAATCACAGGACATTGCTAATGCTGGTACGCAATATTACCTGAAGCTAAAAACCTGCACGTTAGCCCTTTGTAGGCCAGATAAGACGCGTCAGCGTCGCATCTGGCATAAACAAAGCGCACTTTGCTGGTCTGTTCCCCTCACCCTAACCCTCTCCCCGGAGGGGCGAGGGGACTGTCCGGGCACATTTTTAGACTTTGTCATCAGTCTGAGCCTGCCATTGGCAGGCTCTGGTGTCCTTTTACGCTACCATGCTAATAATCAGCACAATAATCAGCCCAACCACGGAGTTGACCAGCTCCAGCAGACCCCAGGTTTTCAACGTGTCTTTTACTGACAGGTCAAAGTAACCTTTGAACAACCAGAAAGATGCATCGTTAATGTGGGTGAGGGTGTTGGAACCCGCAGCCGTCGCCAGTACCAGCAGCGCCGGATTCACGCCAACCAGCTGACCAGTTGCTGGATCTAGGATTGCAGCACTGATAATCCCGGCGGCGGTCATCGCCGAAACGACACCCTGACCCGTCGCCAGACGAATTAGCACAGTGATCAGCCATGCCATGATGTAGGGCGAGATATTGCCGTGGGACATCAACATGCCGATGGTGTCGCCAATGCCGGTGTCGATGATGGTCTGCTTCAGCACGCCACCCGCACCGATGATCAGAATCACCATTGCAATACTCTTCACCGCGCTTTCAAAAGCGTTCATCACCCACTGCATGTCATGACCACGTGCGGTGCCAAAGAGTACGAATGCAACCACCATCGCAATAAACATTGCAATCGGCGAGGAACCGATAAAGTTAACCACTTCCCAGGCAGGGGTATCTTTTACCAGCCAGATATTGGCGATGGTGGTAGAGATCATAATGATCGCCGGGATCAGCGGCACCAGAATCGAAACGCCGAAAGAGGGCAGATTATTCATATCTACCGGTTGATCTGCTTTCAGGAATGATGGCGTTGGGCGCTCAAGATTGCCGAGGAACTTCGGCAGGATCAGACCTGCGCAGATTACACTTGGGATCGTCACCAGTACGCCATAGATATAAACCATCCCCATATCCGCGCCATAAGCATTCACCAGCGCCACCGGACCCGGCTGCGGTGGGAACAGTGAATGTGCGGTAGTGGCAGCTGCTACTGCCGGGATCGCCAGTTTCAGGAACGGAATTTTAGCTTCGGCGGCAATAACAATAACCAGCGGCGCTAACATGATAAAGGCCACTTCATAGAACATCGCCAGACCAAAAATCAGGCCGATGATAATCACCGACAGCTGTACATAGCGCAGACCGAGACGCGCCAGCAGCGTATGCGCTATCTGGTGAGCCGCGCCGGAGTCGACCATCAATTTACCGATGACCGCACCGAACACCACGATGATAGCCAGTTCCCCCAGCGTGTTGCCGAAGCCCGCTTTCATAGTGTGCAGCAGCGACATCAAATCCATGCCCGCCAGCATCCCGACGGACAGCGCCGCCACCAACAAAGCCACCATTGAATTGATTTTGAACTTCAAATTCAGTACCAGCATCAGACCAATGCCGAATACCACCCAGAGAATGTTAAGCACATGCATAACGTTTTACCTTACCTGGTTGAACCGTTGTTATTTTGGGCGATATGTTATGTAAATTGGTCAACCATTGTTGCGATGAATGTCACATCCTCTGATCAATAACCATCGATTACCCTTTGCTGCAATTTGCAGCAACAACCATGAGAGTGAAATTCTTGTGATGTGGTTAACCAATTTCAGAATTCGGGTTGACATGTCTTACCAAAAGGTAGAACTTATACGCCATCTCATCCGATGCAACGCCACGGCTGCGGTCTGGTTGTTCATCCGGATACCTAAACAACTCCAGGGTTCCGCGTCTCTTTGCTGTGGAACCCACTATGTGAAAGAGGAAAAATCATGGAACAGACCTGGCGCTGGTACGGCCCAAACGATCCGGTTTCTTTAGCTGATGTCCGTCAGGCGGGCGCAACTGGCGTGGTTACCGCGCTGCACCATATCCCGAACGGCGAAGTATGGTCCGTTGAAGAGATCCTCAAACGCAAGGCGATCATTGAAGACGCAGGCCTGGTGTGGTCTGTCGTAGAAAGCGTGCCAATTCACGAAGATATCAAAACCCACACTGGCAACTATGAGCAGTGGATCGCTAACTATCAGCAGACTCTGCGCAACCTGGCGCAGTGTGGCATTCGCACCGTGTGCTACAACTTCATGCCGGTGCTCGACTGGACCCGTACTGACCTCGAATACGTGCTGCCAGACGGCTCCAAAGCTCTGCGCTTCGACCAGATCGAATTCGCTGCATTCGAAATGCATATCCTGAAACGCCCAGGCGCGGAAGCGGATTACACCGAAGAAGAAATTGCTCAGGCAGCTGAACGCTTCGCCACTATGAGCGATGAAGACAAAGCGCGTCTGACCCGTAACATCATTGCTGGTCTTCCGGGCGCGGAAGAAGGCTACACCCTCGACCAGTTCCGTAAACACCTGGAGCTGTACAAAGATATCGACAAAGCGAAGCTGCGCGAAAACTTTGCCGTCTTCCTGAAAGCGATTATTCCAGTTGCTGAAGAAGTCGGCGTGCGTATGGCTGTTCACCCGGACGATCCGCCGCGCCCGATCCTCGGCCTGCCGCGCATTGTTTCCACCATTGAAGATATGCAGTGGATGGTTGATACCGTAAACAGCATGGCAAACGGTTTTACCATGTGCACCGGTTCCTACGGCGTGCGTGCTGACAACGATCTGGTTGATATGATCAAGCAGTTCGGTCCGCGTATTTACTTCACCCATCTGCGCTCCACCATGCGTGAAGATAACCCGAAAACCTTCCACGAAGCGGCGCACCTGAACGGTGACGTTGATATGTACGAAGTGGTGAAAGCGATTGTTGAAGAAGAACACCGTCGTAAAGCGGAAGGCAAAGAAGACCTGATCCCGATGCGTCCGGACCACGGTCATCAGATGCTGGACGACCTGAAGAAGAAAACCAACCCAGGTTACTCCGCAATTGGTCGTCTGAAAGGCCTGGCCGAAGTTCGCGGTGTCGAACTGGCGATCCAGCGCGCTTTCTTTAGCCGTTAATATCCACCGGCATGGCTGCGCGCCGTGCCGGTTCCTTCTTCCTTGCCGTCACTCTTTGAAGACGGATTCTGGAGTTTACGATGACTACTATTGTTGACAGCAATCTGCCGGTTGCCCGCCCGTCATGGGATCATTCTCGTCTGGAATCACGCATTGTGCATCTCGGTTGCGGGGCGTTTCACCGCGCGCACCAGGCGCTGTATACCCATCATCTGCTGGAAAGCACCGACAGCGACTGGGGCATCTGCGAAGTTAACCTGATGCCAGGCAACGACCGCGTGCTGATCGAAAACCTGAAAAAACAGCAACTGCTGTACACCGTAGCGGAAAAAGGCGCAGAGAGCACCGAGCTGAAAATTATCGGTTCGATGAAAGAAGCGCTGCATCCGGAAATCGATGGCTGCGAAGGTATTCTCAACGCGATGGCGCGTCCGCAAACGGCGATTGTCTCTCTAACGGTCACGGAAAAAGGCTACTGCGCTGATGCGGCAAGCGGTCAACTGGATCTCAATAACCCGCTGATCAAGCACGATCTGGAAAACCCGACTGCGCCGAAGTCCGCGATTGGTTACATCGTCGAAGCGTTGCGTCTGCGTCGTGAAAAAGGGTTGAAAGCGTTTACGGTGATGTCCTGCGATAACGTGCGTGAAAACGGTCATGTGGCGAAGGTCGCGGTACTGGGGCTGGCTCAGGCGCGTGACCCGCAGCTGGCGGCATGGATTGAAGAAAATGTCACCTTCCCGTGCACCATGGTTGACCGCATCGTTCCGGCGGCGACGCCAGAAACCATACAGGAAATTGCTGACCAGCTGGGTGTTTACGACCCGTGCGCCATTGCCTGCGAACCGTTCCGTCAGTGGGTGATTGAAGATAACTTCGTTAATGGTCGCCCGGATTGGGATAAAGTGGGCGCACAGTTCGTTGCAGACGTTGTGCCGTTCGAAATGATGAAGCTGCGTATGCTGAACGGCAGCCACTCTTTTCTGGCGTACCTCGGTTACCTCGGCGGCTATGAAACCATTGCCGACACCGTGACTAACCCGGCTTATCGCAAAGCGGCCTTTGCCCTGATGATGCAGGAACAAGCGCCAACGCTGTCGATGCCGGAAGGTACAGACCTGAACGCCTATGCGACGCTGCTGATCGAGCGTTTCAGCAACCCGTCTCTGCGTCACCGTACCTGGCAGATTGCGATGGACGGCAGCCAGAAGTTACCGCAGCGTCTGCTGGACCCGGTGCGTCTGCACCTGCAAAACGGCGGCAGCTGGCGTCACCTGGCGCTGGGCGTGGCTGGCTGGATGCGTTACACCCAGGGCGTGGATGAGCAGGGTAATGCCATTGACGTGGTCGACCCGATGCTGGCGGAGTTCCAGAAGATCAACGCGCAGTATCAGGGCGCAGACCGCGTGAAAGCGCTGCTGGGCCTGAGCGGTATTTTTGCCGATGATCTGCCGCAGAATGCCGACTTTGTTGGCGCAGTGACGGCGGCATATCAGCAGCTGTGCGAACGCGGTGCGCGCGAGTGTGTGGCTGCGCTGTAACTAACTGATTACCCTACAGACTTACTGGTCAATCAAACTGATATTTGGTTGACCAGTTTTCGTTTTTTTGCCCACCTGTACGTGCCAACTTCCAGTGCTAATGGTATAGTTTGAGATTAACGGGGGCCGTAAAATTGCCCGTTGTAGGCCGGATAAGGCGTTCACGCCGCATCCGGCAAAAATTTGATTAACCGCACCTAACGGACACAACACCATGAAATCTGCCACCTCTGCGCAAAGACCTTACCAGGAAGTCGGGGCGATGATCCGCGATCTGATCATAAAGACGCCGTACAATCCTGGCGAACGGCTGCCGCCGGAGCGTGAAATTGCAGAAATGCTTGATGTCACGCGGACGGTGGTACGTGAAGCGCTGATCATGCTGGAGATCAAAGGGCTGGTGGAAGTACGCCGGGGTGCCGGTATCTATGTTCTTGATAACTCAGGCAGCCAGAACACAGACAGTCCGGATGCCAACGTCTGCAACGATGCCGGTCCTTTTGAGCTGTTACAGGCGCGGCAGTTATTGGAGAGCAACATCGCCGAGTTTGCCGCTTTGCAGGCTACCCGCGAAGATATCGTCAAAATGCGTCAGGCATTGCAACTGGAAGAGCGTGAACTGGCTTCCAGTGCGCCGGGCAGCAGCGAAAGCGGTGACATGCAGTTCCATCTCGCTATTGCCGAAGCAACGCATAACAGCATGCTGGTGGAGCTGTTCCGTCAGTCCTGGCAGTGGCGGGAAAACAATCCAATGTGGATCCAGTTGCACAGCCATCTGGATGACAGCCTGTATCGCAAAGAGTGGTTGGGCGATCACAAACAGATCCTCGCCGCGTTAATCAAAAAAGATGCCCGAGCGGCGAAGCTGGCAATGTGGCAGCATCTGGAAAACGTTAAGCAACGTCTGCTGGAATTCTCGAACGTTGACGATATTTATTTTGATGGCTATCTGTTTGATTCATGGCCGCTGGATAAAGTCGACGCCTGACTTATTATAATAAGCGCAAGGGTAAACGTTCCTTGCGCTTTCTTAAATTAAGAAGTCGCAATGAGTATTACTTTGTAAATTGCAGGGTATTGTTTAGCTATCTGTATAACCTGAATGTTAGTACTCATTCTTCCTGGTAGTTATTTACCAATATAATTCCATTCACCATTTTTTAATTCAAACAGTTCTGGAAGAGATGACGGTTGCAGAGTCATACGTTTGAGTGGTGCATTTTCATCACCCGGGATAACTTTATATCCCATTTTTGCATGGATCTCCGCGGTACCGGGATAGGCTTCTATACCAATTATTGGGTCATTACCCAACTCAATATTAGCATTAAGTAATGCGGCAAGGGCGAATCCGGAAGAATTTGCTACCCCTGTTACCGTCATTATCTGATCAATATAGATATCAATCCTTGGCTGCTCATTGGTCCATCTTTTTGCCTGAGAAGCTGGAAGGGTTGAAATATATCCTATCGTGGTTCCGGCATAACCAGGAACATTGCAACCAGGGCCTAATGTTATTTCATGAACTGTATAGTCCTCAACAGGATCGAAAGGGCTCTTCATAAATAAATTTAGCCGTAAACCTTCTGCTAACTCTGTGGTAGCATGCGCCTTTTTACATATGCCACCATATATTTCGTCTAAAGCTGAGGTGATTTTCAAGTTCCGATAGAGCATACGTCCTGTTGTTGTAATACCATCGGATTCTCTGCATGCTCCTGTCACATAATTAAATGGCCAAGGCTCTTTACTAATATCAAGTTTTCTAATTTCGACAACGCTTTTTCCATCGTAATTATGGTTATTGCCACGAGTAAGAGGCGGAAGATAGATGTTTTCCGAATCCATGCGTGCATATTTTAATTTACGTGTAAACTCACTGTCGACTATTGGGTGATGAAGGAAGTGAGCATCTGTAATAATTTGACTCTGAAGGGCATTGCTTAATGGCATAGACATAATAGTTACCTTTTATGAGTATTTCACTGATGTTTAGAAAAATAGATAAATTTTTCTGTAGTAAAAAGAGAAGTAAACAAATGACATGCATGTTTCTGTTGTAGTGATATCAACTCTACACGGTGATATTAAAGGGTAGGAAACACTCTAAAGTATCAAAAAACGCTCATTTAAAATTATTTGCATGCAATTTAAAAGCATATCTTATTACTAATTGGAATTTGATGTTGCTATATTGAGGTCTATATTAATAATGCCTGTGAATGGTATTTTTGATGTATTTGATATGTTATCAATTTATATTATTTACAAACTAATTGTTTCAAATAATACATGGCTGATTATGCGGAAATAAATAATTTCCCACCGGAATTAAGTAGCAGCGGTGACAAGTATTTTCATCTACGTAACTATTCGGAATATTCAGAATATACTAGCGGTTTTTTTTTGAGTTTGATGATTTTTATCAAATCATGACTTTTTTCCTGAAAAGTCAGTAGATATTCATAGGCAAGTAAGGTTTTATACTTTGCTGACAGGATTCAGGCCTGTCTCAGACTGACATGGATGTAATGAACAAAAGGGAATGGCTATGGGAAATGAGCATCAATACAGTGGTGCCCGGTGTTCAGGGCAAGCCGCATATGTTGCTAAACGTCAGGAGTGCGCAAAATGATGCGACAATCACTTCAGGCTGTTTTACCTGAAATTTCAGGCAATAAAACGTCATCGCTGCGTAAATCGGTATGCAGCGATCTCCTCACTCTTTTTAATTCTCCTCATTCGGCATTACCGTCATTACTTGTTTCAGGCATGCCCGAGTGGCAAGTGCATAACCCGAGCGACAAACATCTCCAGAGCTGGTATTGCCGTCAGCTGCGTTCTGCACTGTTATTTCATGAGCCACGGATTGCGGCGTTGCAGGTTAATTTGAAAGAAGCGTACTGCCACACTCTGGCGATCAGCCTTGAGATAATGCTGTACCACGACGATGAACCGCTAACGTTTGATCTGGTCTGGGATAATGGCGGTTGGCGCAGTGCGACGCTGGAGAATGTCAGCTAAGCACAATCTCCAGCTCGCGCAGTTCACGCCAGAAGCGTTCGGCAACGGGATTCATGCGGGTATTCATCCGGTATGCATAGGCCTGAATCGGGATCACCAGTTCGTCCCGATTCAGTACAACGAGCTTCCCGCTGCGAATTTCTTGTTGGATGGCGTACTCCGGCAGCCAGGCAATCCCACAGCCGTCGAGGGCAACCTGCTTTAAAAGCTCGCTCATCGAAGAGACAAAAAAGGTGCTGAAACTTAACTCACTGTGGCGCGTCAGGGTGCGATTAATCAATCGCCCCATGTAGGAGTTGCGGCTGTAATTCAGTAACGGAAAGTGTGGCTGCGCGAGGTTAAAAAGTGCTTCTCCGTGTTCGTCACTGGCGCAGACAGGGAACAATTGAGATTCAAATAAGCGAATGTGGTCAAACGGCGCTTCCAGCAAATCTTCGTCGTGAAAGGAAAAAATACAGTCACTTTGCCCTTCACGCAGTTTATCGACCGCTTCATCGACATCAATAGCTTCAATTGCCCAGGTAAAGAGCGGCGGCATCTGGCTGATAATGGACGGTAACAGCCCGAGGGAAAGAGAGTGTGCAGCGGCTATCTTGATTTTTCGTTGCGCGTAATCGCTGCCGCCACGCAGCTCTGCCAGATTGCTCTCTAACTGTTGCAACAGATGGCGGATCTGCGAATGGAAGATTTTCCCTTGTTCTGAGAGTTGCAGCGGCGTTACCTGGCGGTTAAACAATTCAACACCAATCGCCTGTTCCAGCGCACGGATGCGGCGGCTGAATGCCGGTTGCGAGACGTTGCGACTGACTGCCGCCTGGGAAAAATTGCGGCATTTTTCCAGGGTCAGAAAATCATAAAGCCATTTGGTTTCAATATTATGCAAAATCGCACCACAGTCATCCATTACGTTTTACTCTGTCAGCCGCCCTTGCGGGCATTCTACGTCCATTCGGGCGGCTGACAACCGTTTAAGCCGTTTCAAACGTTCCTTTCACGCAGGCTTTGCCGTCTTTGACCATCAGTTTGCCGCGAGCGTATACCTGCTCAATGCGCAGTTCTGGCGTCATGACCAGCAAGTCAGCATCATTGCCTGGCAGAATTTCGCCTTTCCCGGTCAGGTTAAGGAAACCGGCTACGCTACTGGTGAGCGGGCGCAGGGCATCGCTGATACTGAAATCATAGTCTTTGACCAGCACCTGCACGGTTTCCAGCAACGTTTCAAAACCGGCAACACCGATATGGGTTAAATTCCCTTCGTCATCGAAGAACGGCTGGCTACCGTTGCCGTCGGAGCTGAGGGTGACGCGTGCCAGCGGAATACCCGCCTGAACGGCGCGGGCAATACCTTCGGCAGGGGCGACCGGTTCGTCAATGCTGCTGGTGATATCGATGGTGCCGCCTTTGCGCGCGAACTCCAGCGCCTGCTCAAACAACGGTACGTTGCGGTTAACGTGGGTCGGCAGCAGCTTGCTGATCGGCACATCGCAGTTTTCCAGCAGGTCATAAATAGGCTGTAACGCCTTTTTACTGTCGCCCATGTGGAACACGGTGACGCCAGGTTTACCGCCGAGCAAACCGCCAACGCGGGATTCTGCCGCCATATTGGCCAGGTGATAAACGTCCGGTGCGGCAGAACGGTGATCAGAGATGGCGCATTTCACGCCAATCACACGATCGATAATCGCCACGTCTTTTTCCACGGAACCCGTAATGGTGCGGGAAGGGACATGATAAGCGCCGGTCAGCATCCAGGCGCTGATGCCTTCTTCATTGAGCGCACGGGTCTTGGCGAGCAGGGATTCCGGGTGGCGAGAGATAGAGTCGGTGCCCAGCAGACCAACCACTGACGTGACGCCCGCTTCCGTCAGGCGACTTAGCGCCACTTCCGGCGTGCGCGTCGTGGGACCTGCTTCGCCGCCACCGCCAATCAAATGGACGTGTTGATCAATAAAACCTGGGCAGAGGATCTGCCCACTGAGATCGACAACCGTGCAGTTCGGTACAATGTCAGAAGGGATATTGCTGGCAACGGCGATAATTTTGCCGTTAGCGACGAGGACATCGCAAATTCCCCGATCTTCCGGCGCATACAAATGCGCTCCCTGCAGCAGGGTAAAACCGGCTGCGGTATAATCAATCATGGTAACTCCTTGTTAAACAATAAGCTGCATAACCCAGATCGACAGCAATGCGTTAATCACGCAGACCGTAATGATATGCGGGTAATATTTGGCATTCACTTCGGCTGTCCCCAGGCAGCGACCGACATTTTGCACCGGGTTGCCCATTAAATACATCGCGGGCAGTAAAACGGTGACATCGTGACCGGTTAATGCGCCAGCGGTTGCCAGACTGGCGGCAACACCGACTGCGCCACCCATACTCATTAATGCGGCTAAAAGGACGGTTGCCGCTTCACCGGGTAATCCCCACAGCGCCATTACGGGTTCACAGATATGCCCCACCCAGTCGAGCAGGCCGGTAATTTTCAGCGCCTGAATGATGACAAACGCCATCACCACGTTTGGCAGCAGGTTGGTCGTGGCGATAGTAAAGCCACGGCGCGCGCCATCGATAAACATATCCATGACGTTTTTGCGGACCTGAGTTGTCATGCTTGCGCTCCTTGCGTTGGGTTGCGACGTTCTTCGAAGTTAAGCCAGACGCGCAAAATGTTGGCTCCGACAAATTTAAACACCAGGATGACGGCTAAAGGTACGATTACGGACGTGCCCAGAAAGGCAAACACCGCGACGCCGGAAGAGAAGTAGTTGGTGATGATGGCGCTACCGCTGGTTTGATATGCGGCGAAAATCACTTTATCGCGTTCGGTAATTTCACCTTCCTGCGCCAGCTCTTTGGTCATACCGGCGGCGGCATCGGTGTTTTGCAGGTTAGCGATCAGCGCCAGCGAGCAGATCCCAGGAATGCCCAACAACGGTTTTAGCACAGGTGTCATTAACTGCTGCGCGGCGCGTAATCCACCAAGACCATCGGTAATTGAAATAATCCCCAGAGAGAGAATGACTGACGGTGCCAGCTCCAGCGCAAAGAGAAAGCCATCTTTAGCCCCCGCGCCACCCGCGCCGCGAAATGAGGTGGTGGCTCCGTTCGCACCAGGCAGTTGCCCAAACGATCCGTTCAGAACGGAAAAATCAAAAACGCGCCACCAGCTGTCTGTTCCGGAAAAAACACCGGAAAAAAAGATTATGGTGAGAAAAAAGGCCAGATACCCTTTAATGCCCACTTTTTCTGTCGCCAGCTCCCCGGCTACAGCATCCCCTTGTTGTGTCATAACAATCCCCATTGTTTTTTTGTGTTTGTGTGTTGCTTGAGCCAGGAAAATTCCTGGAACTGAAAAACCTTATCAGCCATGTGGGTATGGGGAAAATGCAAGTATGTTTCTGGCTATGCGTTTTTTGCATAGCGGAAAAATTACGCTGTGTGGAAAAGGCTCTGCGCAGGATTGAGTTGCAGAAAATTCATAAACCAAGTGACAATGACATCAGTAAATAAAAACAGAAAATCCAGGGACGAAAACGAGATGGCAAAGTACAACGAAAAAGAGCTGGCGGATACGAGCAAGTTTTTAAGTTTTGTCCTCCGACACAAACCGGAGGCGATTGGTATCGTACTGGACCGTGAAGGATGGGCGGATATCGATAAGCTCATACTTTGTGCCCAAAAAGCGGGCAAGCGGTTAACCCGTGCATTGCTGGATACTGTGGTTGCCACCAGCGATAAAAAGCGTTTTAGTTATTCCAGTGATGGTAGGTGCATCCGCGCGGTTCAGGGGCATTCGACTTCGCAGGTCGCTATTTCCTTTGCCGAAAAAACACCGCCACAGTTTCTCTACCACGGTACGGCAAGCCGTTTCCTTGACGAGATAAAAAAACAGGGGCTGATTGCAGGTGAGCGTCACTACGTACATCTCTCTGCTGATGAAGCAACGGCACGCAAAGTGGGAGCAAGACACGGATCGCCGGTTATTTTAACCGTCAAAGCACAGGAAATGGCGAAACGAGGCCTCCCTTTCTGGCAAGCGGAAAACGGGGTCTGGCTGACATCAACGGTTGCGGTTGAGTTTCTTGAGTGGTAAGGGAAACTTCCCTCATGAAGTGACCACTTGTAGCTTAAATAATTGCACTGTGCTGATAAGCGCAGCAATAAACAACGCCGCCGCGCCGCAGAGAGTGGCGCTGGCAAGCGCCGATGTTCCATTGCTGAGCATACTGGTCAGCGCCGGGCCGAGGATTTGCCCAATGCCGTAAATGAGCGTCACAAAGCCTAAAAGATTGAGATTTCCCGGTACGCTCAGTTGGCGGGCGATAGTCATCACCAGAGATGTCGTGCCCATAAAGGTACCGCCAAAACCAAGACTGCTGATGATAAGCAAGAGAGGCGAGTCGCTGGCGAGAGTAAGCAGCACACAGATAGCCTGCACCAGCAAATTCGCCGTCAGGCAGGGCAAAGCCCCCCAACGTTTTGCTGCCCATAGCCAGCCAAAGCAACCAGGCACAATTGATAAGCCGACTAACGTCCAGAGATGGGCGGTTAACAATGGTGAGCCTGCATCTTTCGCCATGAGCGGCAGGTAAGTCGCGACGATGATATAACCAAATCCCGCCAGGCCGTACAGAATAGCCAGTAACCACCAGCTCATTATCTGTTGCTCCGTTTTTGCCAATGGCATTGGTGTGATGGCGTGTTTTTTCGAGGGCATTAAAAGCGTAAGTGCAATCAGCATCATGCCAGAAAGCGCCCCGGCGCCTTGCCATAACGTTTGCGAGGAGAGGTCAAAATGCAGGCCTGCCAGAACATATTCATTGCCCAGTGCGATGCCAATGCCAACGCCAGAAAACAAAGCTGCCAGCACAAAAGGATGGCGCGTGTGCTGCATAATCAGCGTCGAACCAAAAATCAGCATACCGGCGCTGGCGACACCCGCCAGGACGCGAATCAATAACACCAGAATAAATGGCGGCAACCATGCCATTGCGAGGATCAACAACCCGCTCGCCAGGGCAGAAGCCAACAGAAATGGGCGCAGGCGCGATGGCTGGTGAAATGCGCCAAAAGAAAATAGCAGACTGCCAGCCAGATACCCCGCATAGTTGCCGCTGGCAATCCACGAGAGCTGGCTAAATGAAAACGATCCTTCCGCCATCATGACGGGCAACATAGGCGTATAAAGGAAGCGGCCTAAACCCATACCTAAGGTCAGAACCAGCATCCCGAAAAGCGCGGTGCTGAAAGAAAAGCGTTCTACGGGATGCGTGGACGAAGGCATGTTTAACCTTGTTTGTCATTTTTGTTGTTAACAAGTTAATAACAAAAAGGTGAAGCATGCCAGCCTGTTAATGCGATGATTGAGGGGTAAAGCGATAAAAACGATTTGGTTCGCTAACGATATAAATATTACCAGAGGCATCCATCGCAACCCCTTCGGCCTGTTTGATGTTATGCGACAAACCTCGACTGCCTTTGGTTAGTGACATTTCACCGATAACCTCGCCAACCAGGGTTACTTCCTGGAGTGCGCGAGATTCATGAGACAGCACCAGAAGCGTATTTTTTTGCTGGTTAAATTCTGCGCCGGACACATCATCTAAAGTAAATTGCCGTTGTAGTGCCTCGTCTTTGCTGATGTGTAATTCATTGCTACTTAACAGCCCGTTAACTTTGTAGACCTCAATCGGATTTTTCTCTTTAAAAAACCAGAAAGTGTGATCCTGGCGAGAATAAGCCAACCCTTCAAAACCGCAATTGGTTGGGGAGTCTTGCAGCGGGATTTTTATTTTTTTGAGGATTTTTACTTCCGAGTTTGGGGTCAGTGAAATCACATAAATGGCGTAATCGCGCTCATCGCTAATGACAAACTGATTATCGCCAATGTATTCGATCGTCTCGAGATCCTTAACAAAATCCAGAGGAATTGTGCGGATAAAATCACCATTGGTGGTCATTTCAACAATGGCGGCAGGTTTGTTGATAGTGCTAAAAAGAGTATTGCTTTGTGCCGACCAGGTCAGCGAAGAGATATTATTCGTTATGCCTGCAATTTCTTTGCCGTCAATGGTGGCGTGGTAATTCTGAAATGATGCTGCATGATTGCTTTTACGGGCGCAAGATTGCACGAAGAAAGTACACACTGCCACAATGGCAAAAAGAATCACAATAACGGAGATGCGTTTACTTAACGAAATACTTTTTGTCACGGTAATCCCTTTAAGGCAAATCAATAAGATATCGAGAAGTATACGTAGCGACCTTAATGAATCCTTAACGCGGAGAAACCCCGTAATGTGCAATGCAGCGCCAGACACCATCCTGCTGGCAATAAATTGACTCAGTCAGCCCAGGGATCACCCATTGTATTTCCTCGCCGGGGGGACAGGTCAGCCAAATGCATAACCCGCAGCCGCCGCGTAAATCACGGGGAATATCGCTGACGCGAAAAGTCATGCCCGCTGCCTGCAACGCTTTGCGGGTTTGTATGACGCCGACCGTGGAGTGAAATAAAAATAAAAACTCTTTCATCGGCGTGTCCTCACTCGTTGACCAATTACCGCCGCGCCAATTGCGCCAGCAAATTGCGCATCAGGATGGGTATTTACCGGCATTCGCAGGTGAGATTCCAGCATCCGGGCAAACTTCTGGCAATGACTAACGCCACCAGTAAACAGAATCGGCGCTTCACAGGAGAGACGAGCAATGAAATTGGCACTCCTCCGCGCCATCGCGTTAATCACTCCGGCGAGAATCGCTTCTGGCGCGACGCCCGCTGAGCGCAGGCTGATCGCTTCTGATTCAGCAAACACTGTGCACATACTCGTGATGGCGTGCGGCGTGACATTTTCGGTAATGCTGTCGAGTTGCTCGACGCTGGTGCCAAGCGTGCGCGAGATCACCTCCAGGAAACGCCCGGTGCCCGCCGCGCATTTGTCATTCATCAGGAAATCGCACAGGTTACCGTCATCATCAAGCTGAATCACTTTGCTGTCCTGACCACCGATGTCGATTACCGCGCGCGTTGCTGGCGCAAGAAACCGTGCGCCCAGCCCGTGACAGGAGATTTCCGTTACCTGTTTATCGGCAAAATCCACCAGTTGCCGCCCGTAGCCGGTGAGCGTCAGAAACGGCGTTGTCTCTAACCCTTCGCGCAGAGTTTCCCAGGCTTCAGTAATTGCTGTTGCCGGGCGAAAGGGGGTTGGAACGAGGAAACGGCGCGTAATCACGCCGTCTGCCAGTAAGATCCCTTTGGTGGCGGTTGAGCCGGAATCAATGCCAATCGAATATGCCACTGCCACTCCTTACAGCATCTCAATAAAGGCCGCGACACGGGTACTGAGCTGCCCGACATCCGAGGTGGAGTAGTCTGTTTCAATAGCGATATAAGGAATGTTGTGCTGCTGGCGCACATGACGTTTAATCGCCAGCGATTCCACCGCGTAGGTATGGCACGCCTGCAAAATCACATCAACTACGCCATCGACCTGATATTCCTCCACCATCTGGCTGAGCATTTTCAGGCGCTGATCGTTCGGCGAAACACAGGAGCAGCCAATCGCCAGATATTTATCCGCCAGCGCGTCGTAGACATCGCCCGTTTCTGCCACGCATTGCTCGGTCGCTTTCGCCCCGGTGCAGTTTTCATAACCGACAACCCAGCCGCCATTCTCTTCAATCGCGCGCACCACTTTTTCTGCTGCGCCGCCAATCGGGCAGCCGGTGATTAAAATGCGCGGACGCGGGTCCAGTCGCTGGCCTTCTTCCCACTGCTGACGAACGCGGGCGGTCATTGCATCCAGTTCATTGATCAACGCCTCTTTATCGAACCGGAAGGTTGCGCCGTAAACCACTTTCAGAATGTCGCTGCCGCTAAGCGCCGGAGGATTTAACTGCCCAAGATGATAAAAATTAGCCAGTGCGCGACGTTCGCGGTTTTTCAGCGCAATGGCATCGCGCAGAGCATCTTCGCTAATCTCGTGCCCAAAACGTTCTTCTACCGTTTTTTGCAAGCGCAGCATCTCGGCTTTCCATAACGCACGCGAGGCATCGTCCTTAACGCTGTTGGGCAATTGCATCACATGAACAGGCTTAAACTCCGCCATGTATTCATACATTTTCTTTTTGCCGTCGCAGGTGGTTTCACCGACCACCAGATCCGAAAAGTAGAAGTAGGGGCATTTATCGGTTTTGCCGAAGCCGTAGCTGCTTTTAATCAGCGGGCAGAGGTTGCGCGGCAGATCTTTCTCCGCTTCTTCAATGGTTTCATCAGAGGTGGAACAGAGCGAAACCACAACCGCACCGGCTGCCATCGGGATCTCTTGCGGCATAAAGGTGCAGTAAGTGCCAACCAGCGGAATGCCGCGCTCCTTGAGATCCATGACGGTGAGAAAGCCTGTCTGGCGAGCTTCAGAGAACTGATCGAAAATGGCGGGTAGATCGGTGACAAGTGACATGATTTTCCTTCCCCGTACCACGGGAGATAATGAAAAGAGGCCACATTATTACCATTCTTTTAGTATGGTTTATTTGATCTCTCTCGCGGTTAGCCACTTAGTTTTTCATGGATTTCTAAAAATTGCCGAGGGGGAACAAGGCCGGGAGCTGCGACAGCAAATATAAAATTAGCCCAATACAACCGCCAACCAGCGTACCGTTGACACGAATAAACTGCAGATCTTTGCCGATATTTAACTCTATTTGCCGCGACATATCCCGCGCATCCCAGCTTTTTACCGTATCGCTGATGTGGCGCGTCAGGAATGCGGAAAACTCAGGCGCGACGCGGTGCGCGGCTTGTTCAAGATGACCATTTAACGACGCCCGCAAGGCATCATCGGCAATTAACGTTTCGCCAAACCATTGACCCGCTCGTGCGATGCGTTCTTTCACACGAGAATCTTCACTGTTGATATCCACTTTCAGCCATTCCCGTAAATCCCCCCACAATTCACTGAGATAGCGATTAAAAGCTTCATCTTCTTTCAGATAGCTTTTTACGGCATCGGCTCGCGCTGCCATTTCCGGATCGTTTTTCAGCTTGTCGATCAGGGCGAAGGTGGCGCGATCAAACGCATGGCGGATCTGATGCGCACGATCGCGACTAATATCATCAAGCAAAGAATTCACCGCGTCAGAAACCAACTCCGCGCTATGTTCGCCCAACCATTCGGTGGGGAGAATTTTGGCTTTCAGTGGATGCTCGCTCTCCAGCCAGCGAACAATTTGCTGGGCGATAAACTTGCGCGATTTATCGCGCTGGAGAAGGGCGATCAACTGTGCGATCAGCGTATCCAGCAGCACCTGATGACGATCGTTTTTGGTCATACTCTCCAGCATCAACGCACTGGTGCCGGAAAGATCGACCTTATCAATCGCCCGATGGACCGCGCGCTTAAGCAGGCGCTGAATACGCGCATCATCGGTAAGTTCGAGAAAACCGCTCATGATCTGCAACAGATGCTGACCAACGCGGCGGGCGTTTTCTGGCTGGCTAAACCAGTTGCCAATCAGCAACGCCGGTTCGTGGCGTCGAATCAATGCCACCAGGGATTGAGTATCAAGAAATTTTTCCTGCACGAACTGGCCGAGATTTTCGCCAATCCGGTCTTTATTACGCGGGATAATCGCCGTATGGCGAGAAATGATCGGAATCGGCACGCGGCGAAACAGCGCCACCACCGCAAACCAGTCCGCCAGCGCGCCGACCATCGCCGCTTCAGCAATCGCCTTCACGCCGCTCACCCAAAAATTGGGCGGCAAAAACAGCGTAACGACAAAGGTAGCAGCGGCGATAAGCAGTAAAGAGAGCGCCAACCTTTTGGCGCGTCTGAGTTCGATGAGTTTATTCATAACGTTAAGAATAGAGCCTGACGGCAGGATCGCGCAAAAATCACTGCTCCTCCACTAGCTCGGCTGCCTGATGCTGGCGCACGCGATTGAGCAATCCCGCCAGGGTGAAAACGACGATAACGCCCGCCACAACGGCTAACAGATGAAACGGCAAGCGACCGCCGTTAAACCATAGCCAGCGGCCGATTTCGACCGAGACCGACATCACCATCAGGATCACCATATTTAGCGATGCGGAGACGGTCCCTTTCGGTAACTTATTGGAAAACAGCGTAAAGCGGAATAAGGTCGGGAAAATCAAACCAATCCCGAAAGCATACAGACTGGTGCCCAGCACCGACCACAGCCAGACGTGCGGCGACAGCAGATTGCCGACAATCAACAGCGAGAGGCCGACCAGTTGAATGGGTACGGCACGCCAGATAAACCGCGGTTCGGTCGGATCTTTAACAAAACGCGCCACGATGGCATTCGCAACAATCACCGCGCCGAACACCGGAACCTGTGTCCAGGCGAACTGCGAAGTTGTTAAGCTGCCTGCATCGATAAGGATCACCGGCGAGACAGCCACCCAGCTCATCATCGGGATATAGCTTAAAGAGATGGTTGCTGCGCCAAAGAGGAACAGCCGATTGCAAAAGACATTACGAAAATCGCGCAAGACGCTTTTGGCGCTAAACGGAACCGCGCCGCGCTTCACCGTCTCTGGCATCGCCAACAGTAAGCCAACAAATGAGATAAAACCCATAACCGCAATGATGGCAAAAAGGACTTTCCAGTGCATAAAGTGCATCAGAGCTGCGCCGGAAAGCGGGCCGATAATCGGCGCAATCAGTACGATGGAGGTGATAATCGCCATCAACTTGATCCCTTTTGTCTGTCCGAACGCCTCCTGCACCGTGACATAACCAACGGTGGCAATAAAACAGATACTGGTGCCCTGAATTGCACGCGCGATAAGAAACTGTGTCATAGACGTTGTGAACATTGTCGCGGCGCAGGCAAGGGTAAAAATTAGCGCCCCGGTAATCAGCACCGGCCTGCGGCCAATTCTGTCGGAAAGCGGCCCCAGCAGCCACTGTAACGCCATACCGCCAGCAAGATAGAGACTGACGGCAGCAGGGGCCAGACTGACATCGGCATTAAAATCACGTACCACATTAATGATCCCAGGCTGGATCAGATCCGTCGACAGATACGCAGCAAAGTCATACAAAATCAACGCCATCGGGAAAAACAGCGTGGCGGCATGGCGGGTAAAAAAACGTGGCATAACAAACAACTCCTTGTCCGGAGAACCCCAACGGGGAAAACGAAATTCAATACCGTCGGTAATGACGAAAGGCAGGTGAGAAGGGCAACGAGACTGCAAATGTACTGAATTTCATGTAATCAACCACACTGCCTGTGAACACACAGACAGAGAAATACTTTCTGACTTCGGGTCAGAATGTATAACGATTACAAATAGTCATCAGCACATTACACCTCTTGAATTGATGGGTTGCATAGAAAATATACACCTTAAGTGTAATTAAAATTTGCGGTTAATCAAAAGAGCGCGGTGGAAAGGGGAATATCTGCCGGGTACAGGACATGTAAAACGCGAGCTTGTTTCCGGAAAAATGTATCGTTTGCAGAAGAATAAAAATAGCCTGGAAAGCGCCTCGGGGAATGGGAAATTGCCGGGTGAGAATGGTTTTGTTAGTCGCTAAAGTCAGGCCATCTTTTTCAACAGGTGATGGATCGCCATGACAAACTTCACGACCAGCACGCCGCATGATGCATTATTTAAAACCTTTCTCACGCACCCTGACACTGCGCGGGATTTTATGGAGATTCACTTACCTAAAGATTTACGTGAACTGTGCGATCTCGATAGCTTAAAACTGGAATCCGCCAGCTTTGTCGATGAAAAATTGCGGGCGCTACACTCCGATATTTTATGGTCGGTAAAGACCCGCGAAGGCGATGGCTATATCTATGTGGTGATTGAACATCAGAGCCGCGAGGACATTCATATGGCCTTTCGCCTGATGCGCTATTCCATGGCGGTGATGCAGCGCCATATAGAGCATGATAAACGCCAGCCGCTACCGTTGGTCATCCCGATGCTATTTTATCACGGTAGCCGTAGTCCTTACCCCTGGTCCCTGTGCTGGCTGGACGAATTTGCCGACCCGACTACCGCACGGAAGCTTTATAACGCCGCGTTCCCGCTGGTGGATGTTACTGTCGTGCCAGACGACGAGATTGTGCAGCATCGCAGAGTCGCCCTGTTGGAGTTGATCCAAAAGCATATTCGCCAGCGCGATCTGATGGGGCTTATCGATCAACTGGTAGTATTACTGGTTACAGAGTGTGCTAATGACAGCCAGATAACTGCGCTGTTAAATTACATTTTACTGACTGGCGATGAAGCGCGTTTTAATGAGTTTATCAGTGAACTTACCCGTCGAATGCCACAACACAGGGAGCGAATAATGACGATTGCAGAGCGAATTCATAATGATGGATAGGTGATGCTGCCAACTTACTGATTTAGTGTATGATGGTGTTTTTGAGGTGCTCCAGTGGCTTCTGTTTCTATCAGCTGTCCCTCCTGTTCAGCTACTGACGGGGTGGTGCGTAACGGCAAAAGCACCGCCGGACATCAGCGCTATCTCTGCTCTCACTGCCGTAAAACATGGCAACTGCAGTTCACTTACACCGCTTCTCAACCCGGTACGCACCAGAAAATCATTGATATGGCCATGAATGGCGTTGGATGCCGGGCAACAGCCCGCATTATGGGCGTTGGCCTCAACACGATTTTACGTCACTTAAAAAACTCAGGCCGCAGTCGGTAACCTCGCGCATACAGCCGGGCAGTGACGTCATCGTCTGCGCGGAAATGGACGAACAGTGGGGCTATGTCGGGGCTAAATCGCGCCAGCGCTGGCTGTTTTACGCGTATGACAGTCTCCGGAAGACGGTTGTTGCGCACGTATTCGGTGAACGCACTATGGCGACGCTGGGGCGTCTTATGAGCCTGCTGTCACCCTTTGACGTGGTGATATGGATGACGGATGGCTGGCCGCTGTATGAATCCCGCCTGAAGGGAAAGCTGCACGTAATCAGCAAGCGATATACGCAGCGAATTGAGCGGCATAACCTGAATCTGAGGCAGCACCTGGCACGGCTGGGACGGAAGTCGCTGTCGTTCTCAAAATCGGTGGAGCTGCATGACAAAGTCATCGGGCATTATCTGAACATAAAACACTATCAATAAGTTGGAGTCATTACCCAGCATGTTGATATCGTCGTTGTTGTGCAGGTGCGGCACAGTCCAGCCGTCCTGGTCGTATTCCGACAGGCAGCGATCAACCATCGCCATCATCTTGTCCATATTGCCGGAGTTTTGTGCCTGGCGCAGACACTGCAGGCGAATCTCATCCTGGCTACCGGAGTAGTTGATTTCATACAGTTCGTGACGACCACCAAATTCGCTGCCAATAGCATCCCACATCAGTTTGAGGATCTTGATGCGCTGGACGTGATCCATACCGTTCGAACCGCGCACATACTTCGCCAGATACTGGTCGATCTGCGGATTATTCAGGTCACGGGCACTGGAAGGGAGATAGATCAGGCCACTGGTAACGTTGCGTTCGATAATGTTTTTGATCTTCGCGTAGGCCATTGGTGCCAGTACGCGATAGGTTTGCAGTGCGGCATGATCCGGTAAATAAGCCCCGTTGACCCACGGCGTTGCTTCTGAACACATCGAGTCACTCAATGCCCAGAAGGTGTTGCGCCACGCTACCACTTCACCGAGATCGGCCTGCACACCACGGAACTCCAGGGTGCCGGTACATTCGAGTGATTTTTTCAGCAGTGCCGTAATGAAGTCTAATTTCACTGCCAGGCGCACACAGGCTTGCAGCGGATACATACGGGCAAAACCGCCTTCCATCGTCCAGCGACGGCAGCGATCAAAATCGCGGTAGATCAGCACGTTTTCCCATGGAATCAGCACGTTATCCATCACCAGAATCGCATCGTTCTCATCGAAGCGGCTGGAGAGCGGGTAGTCGTATGGCGAGCCGGTAGCACCCGCGACCATCTCATAAGAGGCGCGGGAGATTAATTTCACGCCATCGGCATCCATTGGCGCAACGAACATCAGTGCGAAGTCCGGGTTTTCGCCCATCACTTGTGCCGAGCCGAAGCCAATCATGTTGTAGTGAGTCAGCGCCGAGTTGGTGGCAACCACTTTCGCACCGCTGACGATAATCCCGGCGTCAGTCTCTTTTTCCAGCTTGATGTAAACGTCTTTCACTTTATCGGTCGGCAAATGACGATCGATCGGTGGGTTAACAATCGCGTGGTTAAAGTAGAGGCCAGTTTCCTGAATACGGGTGTACCAGTTACGGGCGTTCTGCTCGAACTGACCGTAAAAGCCCGGATTCGCGCCCAGTGCGCAACCGAAAGCGGCTTTGTAGTCTGGGGTACGGCCCATCCAGCCATAGCTCAGGCGTGACCACTCAGCGATGGCGTCGCGTTGCTGGCGCAGGTCGTCGGCACTTTTCGCCACGCGGAAGAATTTATGGGTATAGCCGCCGCTGCCGGTGTCGGTGTTCCAACACAGAGAGTCCTGCATCTCCGGTTTGTGCAGTGCGTCGTACAGCTGGGCAACAGACGCTGCCGCATTACGAAATGCCGGATGAGTGGTGACGTCTTTCACTCGCTCGCCATAGATATAGATCTCGCGACCATCCTGCAGGCTTTTCAGATACTCTTCCCCGGTGAAAGGACGTTGGGTACTGGCGCGGAAATCTTCTGGTTTCATGTCGACCTCTACAGTATTAATCGGAATACGATTGTTAATTTTGTGTGTTGTTTTTGTTATTCAATTGAAGCTTGCAGGGGCGATTACGGGAAGACACTTTTGGGACAATGGCTGGTACTTTTCAGGTCGGGTACGGTTTTGTGATCGAGGTCGCTTTTAGCGATTTTTAACGTTACTAAATCCCCTTGCTCCAGGCGGAGAAAGGGGAATAGCAGGTGGTGCCTGGTTTCCCGTTAAGGCTAAGGGATTTTCACGTCACAGGTACTTTTTTGGCACGATAAGCACTGGGCGAGCAACCGACTAAACGATTAAAAAAGCGCGCAAAATAAGCCGGATCCTTAAAACCGAGTTGCCAGGCAATATTGTTCACGGCGTTATCAGAAAACAGCAGCAGCCGCTTGGCTTCTCGCAGCTGCCTGTCGAAAATCAACCGTTTTGGCGGACGGTTGGCAAAGCGGCGGCAGATGTCCGTGAGGCGGGATTCGGTGATATGCAGTTCGTTAGCGTAATCCGGTACTGTCCAGTGCTGATGAAAATGGCTTTCAATCAGCATATTAAAACGCTGGAACAGTTTTAATTCTCCGCGCATTCCGCTGGCGGCATGATCGTCAAGTTTTGCGTTACGCAGCAGTAGGGTGAACACTGCCTGTGCCAGGAGCGTCAGGGTGTGTTCCCGACCAGGCAGTTGTTCTACCGATTCCCGCTCTATCAGTTGCCAATAGTGTTCCAGCGCCGCCAGTTCGTCGGGTTTATCTGCCAGTGACAGGCAAATCCCCGGCAGGCCGAAGGTTTCCCGAGTGCCTGGATAAAGAACTTCCAGCAGGGGCCAGATCAGATCTTCCCGTACCGTCAACACATGACCGTCGGCGTCAGACTCCGTAATAAACGCATGAGGTACTGACGGCGGCGTCAGGACAAACAGGGGCGCTTCCACCGAGTAGCGATGATCGTCAAGCTGTAGCTCAATCTGTCCGCTATTGAGGAAATGCATCTGAAAGTACTGTTCGTGGCGATGTGGCAGCATATGGCGGCCAAAAAAGGCCGCCATACGGGCGAACGACTGATAATGCACATCGTCCGTGCCCAGGCTTTCATCGTACTCTTTGCTGATATCAATATTGGCAATCTGACGGTCACACATCGTCGTTCCTTACGGGGTCGCTCGCGGACGGGAGGACTGCATTGGAATTGCCCAGATAATCCCTGCACCAATCACCAGCAGCGCGGCAACAAACCACAATCCACTGTTAAAGCTGCCGGTCAGATCTTTCAACCAGCCGATCATAAACGGACTTAATGCTGAACCAATGTTGCCAGTGGCGTTGATCACCGCAATACCGATCGCTCGTGCCCGCAGGCTGATGGACTGATCCGGTGTTGTCCAGAAAATCGCCATTGCGCTGAATGATCCGGTCGAAGCCATAATGATCCCCAGCATCTGGATCATGTTGTGATCAGTTGCCGAAGCCAGTAACCAACCAGCGGCAGCGAACAAATAAGGAAGGGCGGTGTGATGCCTTCGTTCCTGGCGGCGATCTGAGTGACGGCTCCAGTAGATCATCCCGAGAATGGTACAAATCTGCGGTACGGCGGCCAGCAGGCCGATGGTGATATTACTGCTGCCCTGATTAAAGCTTTGCAGGATCTGCGGTGTCCAGATGCTGATCGCACTAAGTGTGTTGGTCAGGCAGAAATACGCCAGGGTATACATCATCACCACCGGAGTGAAGATCTCCCGCCACATGCTGCGTTGTTGCATGGCATGGTGGCTGATGGCTCCCTCTGGCTGAACCAGCGTCAGACGATCGTTATCCATCATCTCTTGCAGGCATTTTTTGTCTTCTTTCGTCAGCCACTTAGCTTTGTCCGGTGAGTCATCAAGCCAGAACCACACCATGACGCCGAGTAATACCGACGGGAAGCCTTCCAGCAAAAACAGCCACTGCCAGCCTTTTAATGCCATTACGCCATCCAGCGACAAAATGTAGCCGGAAACGATCGATCCCAACGCTGTCGTTACCGGCATTGCCACCATAAACAAGGCGTTGGCACGGGCGCGGAAGTAGGCCGGAAACCAGAAGGTTAAATAGAGCAGAATGCCAGGCAGAAAGCCGGCTTCGGTAATGCCAACCAGTATACGCAGTACGTATAAGCTGGTGGGGCCAGTGGCAAACATGGTAGCAGTAGAGGCGATGCCCCAGAGCACCATGATGGTGGCGATCCAGCGCCGTGCACCGACAATACTCAGCATAATGTTGCTGGGAATGCCGAAGATGACATAAGCGGCGTAGAACAGGGTGGTAGCGAGGCCAAACATGGTGGCGCTCAGACCGAGGTCGCGTCCCATCGTGAGTCCGGCAAAGCCGATGTTGATGCGATCAAGGAACGAGAAGATAAACAGCACGAACAGAAAGACGATCAGGCGGCGAAATAGCTTCTTAATAACCGCCTGTTGTCCGGCAGTCAGCGCTTTATGCTGATTCGCCGGATCGATACTCTCCGGTATGGCAGGTGAGGTGTCGCTCATTTTTCTTCCTCTAATGGGATTTTTGTAGGGTACGACAAGGTTTATGGCGGATGCGGCGTAAACGCCTTATCCGGCCTACGGTTTGGTGCGAGTGTAGGCCGGATAAGTGCAGCGCATCCGGCATTAATACACGCCGGGCTTAATCGCTGTAGCCTGCGCGCCAAACCGTGCTGCCAGCGCTTCGGCGGCGCGGGCGAGCAGGGTGGTGTCAACGCCGACGGCGACAAACAGCGCGCCCAGTTCCAGATAGCGTTTTGCCAGTAGCTCATTGGCGATCAGGATCCCCGGCGCTTTGCCCGCTTCGCGGATCTGCACGATCGCCTGCTCAATGGCGGCCTGTACTTCCGGGTGCTGCGGATTACCGGCATAACCCATATCGGCGCTCAGATCCGCCGGGCCGATAAACACGCCGTCGACGCCTTCCACGTCCAGAATCTGCGGTAAGTTCTTCATTGCCTCACGCGTTTCGATCTGCACCAGCACGCACATTTGATCGTTGGCTTTTTGCAGGTAATCAGGAATGCGATTCCAGCGCGAGGCGCGAGCCAGCGCACTGCCCACACCGCGAATACCGGCGGGGGGATAACGGGTGGCGCGTACCGCTTCACGGGCTTCGTCGGCGTTTTGTACCATCGGCACCAGTAAGGTTTGTGTGCCGACGTCCAGCAGTTGTTTGATTTGCACCGGATCGTTCCACGACGGACGTACTACCGGCTGGCTGGGATAGGGCGCAATCGCCTGTAGCTGGGTGAGCACGGTTTGTACGTTGTTCGGTGCGTGCTCACCGTCGATCAACAACCAGTCGAATCCTGCTCCGGCCAGTAACTCCGCGCTGTAGCTGCTGCTCAGCCCCAGCCATAATCCAATCTGCGGACGGCCTGCTTTCAGCGCCGCTTTAAAACTGTTTTCCATCGTTCTCTCCTTAAACAAAGCGGCAGCTAATGGAGCCCATGTTGCCGTAATCGACGTGGAAGGTGTCGCCCTTACGCGCCGGAACCGGGCGGGTGAACGAACCGCCGAGAATGATTTGCCCGGCTTCCAGTTGTACGTCATAGGGGGCGAGTTTGTTCGCCAGCCAGGCCACGCCGTTTGCCGGATGATTCAGCACGCCAGCGGCGACGCCGGTTTCTTCAATCACGCCATTGCGATACATCAGGGCGGAGATCCAACGTAGATCCAACTCATCGGGCTTAATGGGACGACCACCGAGGATCACCCCGGCATTGGCGGCGTTATCAGAAATGGTGTCGAACACTTTACGCGGGCGCTGGGTTTCCGGATCGATGTTGTGGCAGCGAGCGTCGATCAGCTCCAGCGCCGGGATCACATAGTCCGTGGCGTTGTAAACGTCGAACAGCGTGCAGTTTGGTCCACGCAGCGGTTTTGCCAGCACAAAAGCCAGCTCCACTTCAATGCGCGGCACGATAAAGCGATCGGTCGGGATATCGCTGCCATCGTGGAAGAACATGTCGTCCAGCAGTGCACCGTAATCCGGTTCGCTGATCTGCGAGCTGGCCTGCATCGCTTTCGAGGTCAGGCCGATTTTGTGGCCTTTCAGCGTGCGACCTTCGGCGATTTTCAGTCGAACCCATTCACGCTGCACCGCGTAAGCGTCTTCGATGGTGATCTCCGGGTAATCCAGCGAGATCGCGCGGATCTGTTCGCGCTGTTTTTCTGCCTGATCCAGACGCTGGGCGATCAGGGTGTGGGTGTGTTTGTCGAACATAGCGATATCCTGTGGCATTGCCGGATGCGGCTGCGCCTTATCATCCGGCCTGGAAGCTGGTACAAATTTATTTAAACAACGCGTGTACGTTGTTCTGTTTGAAATTCAACGTCGGGTGCAGCTCTGCAATCTCAAATGAAAGCGCCAGGTAACGGCTCTCCATCAGTGAGGCGAAGTGCGTTTTAATCAGATCAAACAGCATTTCGCCCACTTCCTGACGGCTTTCCAGACTGCGTCCGCTGCCGATTTTTAGCGTCATATGCACAAAGGCGTAATCGTGCTTGCCATCAGCCATTTGCCAGGTATCGATCCAGTGCGCCCGGCTACGTATTCCCCCAAGCGGAAAAATCCCCGTCGCCGCCAGTGCAGTGTTAACACTGGCAAACAGCTCAGGTAAGCGGGCTTCTTGACGAATATTTTCAGTACATTCCACGATAAAGTGCGGCATGGTGGTTCCTTACGCGGGCAGCGGGAAAACAGCGTTAACCTGACCGGTGCCAGAGCTTGGGAATAGCTCGGTGATAAACTCCACCTTGCCGTCATATTTATCCCACCCGAGCATCCCCAGCAGCATCACCGTGTCGTGCATATTGCCTTCGCCGTAGCAGTAGTCGGCGTACTCCGGCAGCATATTGCAGAACTCTTTGAACTGGCCTTCGCGCCACAACTTCACCACGCGCTCGTCCATCTGGCGGTCGAACTCGCGGGTGTAGCTGTTCATCCCTTCTTCCGCACGCTGATCGTCAATAAAGCGGTGCGATAACGAACCGCTGGCAAGGACCGCCACGGTGCCGTCGTACTGTTCGATCGCTTTCAGAATCGCTTCGCCCAGCTTGCGGCTGTCGGCGAAATCGTGAACGGTACAGAATGCGGAGATGGAGACCACTTTGAAGTGCTTGTCTTCATTCATGTAGCGCATTGGCACCAGCGTGCCGTATTCCAGTTTCAGGCTGGGAATGTTGTGCGCTTTTGCCCGCACGCCGAGCTTTAAGGCTTCATCGGCAATAAGCTGCCCCAACTCCGGGTTGCCCTCATAGTTGTAGGTCATGTCGCGAATAAAATGCGGCAACTCGTTGCTGGTGTAGACGCCTTCAAAATGGTCTGCACAGTTGATGTGATAAGCACTGTTGACCAGCCAGTGGGTGTCGAAAACGATAATGGTATCGACGCCCATTTCCCGGCAACGCTTGCTGATCTCTTTATGCCCGTCGATCGCGCCCTGGCGGCAACCGTGGTTTTTCCCTGGCAGTTCAGAGAGATACATCGACGGTACGTGCGTGATCTTGGCGGCTAACGCTAACTTACCCATATCAGACTCCCCATTTTGGAATTGGATGGTCGCCCATGGAAATGCAGACGTTCTTCATTTCCGCGAACACTTCGAAGCTGTACTCACCGCCTTCACGCCCGGTGCCGGAGGCTTTTACGCCGCCAAACGGCTGGCGCAGGTCGCGCACGTTCTGGGTGTTGACGAACACCATGCCTGCTTCAATGCCACGCGCCAGGCGTAACACTTTGCTGACATCCTGTGTCCAGATGTACGACGCGAGGCCGTACTCCACGTCGTTTGCCAGGCGTAAGCCTTCGGCTTCATCTTTAAACGGCAGCAGGCAGGCGACCGGCCCGAAAATCTCTTCCTGGGCAACGCGCATACGGTTATCTACGTCCGCCAGCACCGTTGGGCGCAGGAAGTTGCCGCCTTTCAGGTGCGCAGGCAGGTCGGACGGTTTATCCGGACCGCCCACCAGCAGGGTTGCGCCTTCTTCAATGCCTAGACGGATATAGCCGGAGACTTTTTCCCAGTGCTGCTGGCTGATAAGCGCCCCAACCTGGGTATTCGGATCGGTCGGATCGCCCACGCGCAGACGGTTGGCGCGTTCGGCAAAGCGTTTAACGAATTCTGGATAGATGCTCTGTTGAATAAAAATGCGCGAACCGGCGGTGCAGCGTTCGCCGTTGATTGAGAAGATGGTGAACAGGGCAGCGTCCAGCGCACGTTCAATATCGGCATCTTCAAAAATCAGCACCGGCGATTTACCGCCCAGTTCCATGGAGTATTTTTTCAGCCCGGCGTTTTTCATGATGTTGCGCCCGGTGGCCGTACCGCCGGTGAACGACACGGCACGTACGTCATGATGACGAACCAGCGCATCCCCTGCGGTTGCGCCGTAGCCCTGTACCACGTTCAGCACGCCCGCCGGAATACCGGCTTCCAGCGCCAGCTCACCCAGGCGGTCAGCGGTCAGCGGGGAGAGTTCCGACATCTTCAGCACCGCGGTATTGCCCAGCGCAAGACACGGCGCGACCTTCCATGTGGCGGTCATAAACGGCACGTTCCACGGCGATACCAGCGCACAAACGCCTACCGGTTGCACCAGCGTGTAGTTGAGCATCTTGTCGTCAACCGGATAGGTCTTGCCGTTCATCTGCTGGCAGACTTCCGCGAAAAATTCAAAGTTGTGAGAAGCGCGTGGGATCAACACATTTTTGGTCTGATGGATCGGCAGGCCGGTGTCCGCGGTTTCCATCGCGGCGATCTCTGGCACGTTCTGGTCGATCAGATCGCCCAGACGGCGCATCAGGCGCGCACGCTCTTTCATCGGCAGATTGGCCCATTTCGGGAACGCCTCTTTCGCTGCCGCTACCGCCTGATTGATCTCCGCTTCACCGCCAGAGGCCACATCCGCCAGCACTTCACCCGTTGCCGGATTGGTGGTCTGGAAGTAGTCGTTACCTGCAACATTTTTGCCGTTGATCCAATGATTTACTTTTTTCATTTCGCTGTTTCCTCACTCACAATTCGGTTCACCAGGCGGCCCACGCCTTCTACTTCCACCACTACTTCATCGCCAGGCACTACGTCAGATAAGCCTTTTGGTGTGCCGGTGGCGATCATGTCGCCCGGATTCAGGGTCATAAATTCGCTTAAGTAGGCGATCAGGAAGGGCACGCTGAAGATCAGATCGGCGGTGGTGCCTTGCTGGCGTAACTCGCCGTTGACGAAGGTGCGAAGGGTCAGATTATGCGGGTCCGGGATCGCCTCTTTCGGCACGATGGTTGAAAGCATCGGCGTCAGTCCGTCGCGGCTTTTTACCCGCAGGTTAGGGCGGTAGTAGTTTTCCAGATAGTCGCGAATGGCGTAGTCGTTACACACGGTGTAGCCCGCGACATAATCCATGGCATCGGCTTCGCTGACGTTACGCGCCTGCTTGCCAATCACCACCACCAGCTCCGCTTCGTAGTGCATGTATGCAATATTGTTTGGGCGAACGGAGGTCTGGTTATCGCCAGTGAGGGTATTCGGCGCTTTCAGGAACACCAGCGGCTCTTCCGGTGGCTTAAATTCCAGTTCGCTGGCGTGGTCGGCGTAGTTCAGGCCGAGGGCAAACAGCGTGCCGTGCGGGTGTGGCTGCGTTGGGAAGCTCTTGCGCGTGGTCACTTCACGTTCGTCCACTACCGGATTTTCCAGCGGCGGGAAACCTTCTGCGAGAACACGCACGCGATCGCCTGGCTGTATTTCCACGCGCGCCTGTGGCGTGCCGAGCAGAATGGCATCGCCTGGATTCAGCATGGCAAATTCGCTCAGGGCACTCAGCAACTGTGCGGCGTTACGTTGTAAATCGGCGGTGTTCCAGTGATCGGCAGGACGCCCGTTGATCTCGGTATAGATAGTCAGATTATCGACATTGCTGAGAGCCACGGTTTCGCCAATGGGGCAGAATCCATCACGGCATTTTGCTTTGATTGCCGGGCGGTAAAAGCTCTCTTCTGGCAGGCTGACGTCGTTAGCCAGCGCATATCCGGCGATGTACTCTGCCGCATCTTCTTCACGTACTTTCGTCGCCGTTTTTCCCACAATCAACGCAACTGTCGCACCGCTCAGTACCTTTTCACCCTGTGGAAAGGGAATCGGTTCACCGCAACCAATCACCGTATTGCGCGGTTTAATAAACCAGACCGCAGTTTTAGGCGGGGCTTTGTAGGGGGATTGCTGGAACGCGTCCTGCCATGCATCAAGCTGGCTGCGATGGTTCAACGCTACGGCGAAGATAGTGCCTTTCATTACCACTCCTCGGATTCGATCATCTTAATCATTAATATGTTAATGATTACTTTTATTCCCGATTGCGTAGTTTGGCAAAAGTAAGTGATGTAAATGTGATCTAATTAACAAACTATTTACATTTAAAGATAATAAAATATTAAATATCAGTAAGTTAATAAAATATCATCAATTTTGATAAAATGAAGAATTGCGGGGGCAGCTCAGTCCCGGTAACGTGATGATTAATTGTTTCTATATTAATGATTTTGAATTTTTCAGGGGAAAGATAATGCACGACTCACTAACCATTGCGTTGCTCCAGGCGCGAGAAGCGGCGATGAGTTATTTTCGCCCAATCGTTAAACGGCATAATTTGACTGAGCAACAGTGGCGCATCGTGCGTATTCTGGCGGAAAGCCCATCAATGGATTTTCACGATCTGGCGTATCGCGCCTGCATTTTGCGCCCAAGCCTGACCGGGATCCTCACGCGGATGGAACGCGACGGTTTAGTGTTGCGATTAAAGCCGATCAATGATCAGCGGAAGCTCTATATCTCGCTGACCAAAGAGGGGCAGGCGCTGTATAACCGCGCTCAGACACAGATTGAAGAAGCCTATCGGCAGATTGAAGCTCAGTTTACTGCCGAGAAAATGCAACAGTTAACCCATCTGTTAGAGGAATTTATTGCTCTGGGCAATTCCCGACAAGAAGACATCCCGGGCGATAATGAATAACTTTTTAGTATCTGATAACCAGCGCCTGGTTTTTCCATGGATGGCGGGTTACACCTTTTCATAAAGTTTTTGCTTTCCAGGCCGAAAATCTTGCATCGGTCCACAGGAAAGAGAAACCATGTTAAAACGTATCAAGATCGTGACCAGCTTACTGCTGGTTTTGGCCGTTTTTGGCCTTTTACAACTGACATCAGGCGGTCTGTTCTTTAATGCCTTAAAGAATGACAAAGAAAATTTCACTGTTTTACAAACCATTCGCCAGCAGCAATCCACGCTGAATGGCAGCTGGGTCGCGTTGTTGCAGACGCGTAACACCCTCAACCGCGCGGGTATCCGCTACATGATGGATCAGAATAATATTGGTAGCGGTTCAACCGTTGCTGAGCTGATGCAGAGTGCCAGTATTTCGCTGAAACAGGCGGAAAAAAACTGGGCAGATTACGAAGCGTTGCCGCGTGACCCGCGTCAGAGCACCGCCGCAGCGGCAGAGATCAAACGTAATTACGATATTTATCACAATGCGCTGGCGGAGCTGATCCAACTATTAGGTGCAGGCAAAATCAACGAGTTCTTTGATCAGCCGACCCAGGGATATCAGGACGGTTTCGAGAAGCAGTATGTGGCTTACATGGAGCAAAACGATCGGCTCTATGATATCGCCGTCAGCGATAACAATGCCTCCTACAGCCAGGCGATGTGGATTCTGGTGGGCGTGATGATCGTCGTACTGGCGGTCATCTTCGCCGTCTGGTTCGGTATTAAAGCCTCGCTGGTAGCGCCAATGAATCGCCTGATTGACAGCATTCGTCATATTGCAGGCGGCGATCTGGTGAAACCGATTGAGGTGGATGGCTCTAATGAGATGGGGCAACTGGCAGAGAGTTTGCGCCATATGCAGGGAGAGCTGATGCGTACCGTCGGTGATGTGCGCAACGGGGCCAATGCCATCTATAGCGGTGCCAGCGAAATCGCCACCGGCAATAACGATCTCTCTTCGCGCACCGAGCAACAGGCCGCTTCGCTGGAAGAGACGGCAGCCAGCATGGAGCAACTGACCGCAACGGTGAAGCAGAACGCCGAAAATGCGCGCCAGGCCAGCCATCTGGCGTTAAGTGCTTCTGAAACGGCGCAACGCGGCGGTAAAGTGGTAGATAACGTGGTGCAGACTATGCGCGATATCTCCACCAGTTCGCAGAAAATCGCCGATATTATCAGCGTAATTGACGGCATTGCCTTCCAGACCAATATTCTGGCTTTGAACGCGGCGGTTGAGGCTGCGCGTGCGGGTGAGCAAGGGCGCGGTTTTGCGGTGGTCGCGGGAGAAGTGCGTAATCTGGCCCAGCGCAGCGCCCAGGCGGCTCGTGAAATTAAAAGCCTGATTGAAGACTCGGTGGGGAAAGTGGATGTTGGCTCTACGCTGGTCGAAAGCGCCGGGGAAACAATGGCGGAGATTGTCAGCGCCGTGACCCGCGTGACGGACATTATGGGCGAAATTGCTTCTGCTTCTGATGAGCAGAGCCGTGGTATCGATCAGGTTGGCTTAGCGGTTGCTGAGATGGACCGGGTAACTCAACAGAACGCCGCGCTGGTGGAAGAGTCTGCCGCTGCCGCCGCCGCGCTGGAAGAGCAGGCCAGTCGCCTGACCGAAGCAGTGGCAGTGTTCCGGATTCAGCAACAGCAGCGTGAAACATCGGCTGTGGTAAAAACCGTGACGCCAGCTGCGCCGCGTAAAATGGCCGTGGCAGATAGCGAGGAGAACTGGGAAACATTTTAATCGCCATGAAAATGCCCGATAAGCAAAATGTTATCGGGCATAAGGAGATTAATCTTTACGTGGGTCGTTGATCGGCTGACGAACCAGGAAGATGTACGCCAGTGCCCCCGCTGCGGTGACGCAACCGCAGATGATTAGTGCCAGACGGAATGAGTGGGTGGTATCAACAATAAAACCAGTAATGATCGGCGCAAAAGAGGCGCAGATGAAGCTGGCAAAGTTCTGGATACTGCCCACCGACGCAGTCATGCGAGAAGCAACTGCGACGTGGATCAAGCCCCAGCAGGATGTTCCGGCAAAGTGAATACAGAACAGTGCCATGCCAATCAGCAGAACCGCCGTCATGGATGTTGTCGCTTGTGGTACTATCAGCGTAAAGGCGGCAGAACAGAACATCCCGGCAATAATGCAGATCTTACGGCTTTTAATCGGAGCCATTCCCCCTTTGACCAGCCAGTCGGTAACGTAACCGTTGACCAGCATCCCGGCAGCCCCAAACAGGAAAGGGATAGCCGCCATCAACCCTGTGCTTTTTAAATCCAGGTTATAGGCTGTTTGCAGGTAACCAGGAAGCCAGGCCAGATACAGCCACGCAGTGTAGTTGATGCCACTGAATCCGAGCATCATTCCCCACATTGTACGGTTACGGAACAGGCTGCGCCATTCGGCAAAACTGAGCGGATCTCGGCGGGCATTGACGCTACCTGCATTGAGATAAGCTTGCTCAACGGCAGTCAGTTCTACGTGCTCGCGGTTGCGATAGAGCATATACCAGCCGATGGCGAGAAAAATCCCCAGTACACCAATGGTAATAAACATCCCGCGCCAGCCCATCACCAGCATCATCGCCGCCAGAATCGGTGGGCTTACGGCAACGCCAATGGTAGAAGCTGCGTTGAAGAAGCCCATCGGGCGTCCGCGCTCTTTGATGTTGAACCAGTCGTTAATGACTTTTACACCGCATGGGTTCATCGGCGCTTCACCAATCCCCATACCGATACGCACCAACACGAACTGCGTAAAGTTGTGCACCATGCCAGACATTGCCTGGAACAGTGACCAGAAGAACATCCCCAGTCCCAGCATCAGGCGTGGGCCTTTACGATCCAATAGTGGGCCGCAAGGAAGTTGCGCAATCCCGTAAGCGAGTGAAAACACGGAGAGCAAAGCGCCGATTTCGGTGGCACTTAATCCCAATTCTTCACGAATCGTTAAATTTGCTACCGACAGCGAACTGCGGTCGAGATAATTGATTACCGCCGCAAAAAATAATAACAACATGGCGGTGGTTTGAATGCGTTTAATTCGGGTACTGCGTTGAACTAATCCATCTGGTGGCACGGGAATATCTGCCGACGAAGATGGAGTAAATGAAGAACGCGGATCGATGGTGATATTTTCTTTTTCCACGCCGGACTCCTGTATTTATAATTTTAATTGTTTACGTAATTGTGCATTACGCAAGGTTGACATTAACGGCAGGTTAAAGTTTTAGGACTTTACTACCGCTCACAAAAACATTTTTAGTCGACTGATTGTGAGCATAGGTAAGCGGGAATTTCCCGGTATTTATCTTTTGATAAAACCGTGCACCCGCTAATAGTTTGCTGTTTTTAATCCGTACTTAATGAGCATAACGCGTGTTCTCATTAATGGATCGAATCATTGATTGTTTAGCTGAATTCAAATGGTTACGGAGCGCAAGGGTGGCATCAAGGTCACTGCGGCAAATCAGAGCGCTGAGAATGGTCATATGCTCATCGACGGCAATGATATTGCGCTGTTTAAGATCGCTTTCGTCCCATTGATAGTGAAAATGAAAGATGACTGAGATGATCTCAAGCGATTGATCAAAAAAGATATTGTCGGCAGCTGAAAGCAGTAAGGAGTGAAAATCTCTGTCAAGTTGCGAGAACATGCGAAAGCTATTGCCGATGTTGTCACGCAGTAGCCGATGACGTTCGAGCATGGTTTTCGCCTGCAGCCAGCGGGGATCATGATCAGGCAGGTTGAGAAAGTGCTGAAGTGAATGTGTTTCGAGCATTTCGCGTAGCTCAAACAGCTGCTCGGCGTAGGATTGATCGAATTGCTTCATGCTCCACTGGCCGCGCTTTTCGCTGTGAATAAGATTATAACGGCCGAATTTTAAAAGATATTCTCTTACTACAACCGGGCTGACACCCGCGGCCCGAGCCAGTTGCAGTTCAGAAAACGTTTCCCCTGGGCGTAACTGGCGCTGGTTTATCATCGTGAAAAAGCCTGCTCAAACACTTTGTTTTGTTCACTCATTGAAGCGGTAGTACAGGCGAAACCGTCATCATGGTCAGGTTTACGCGCAATAACATAGTCGTTTCCAACCTGCGTCAAGACGCCGCATTCGCGTAAGTGGCTGAGAATATGACGCACTGTGGTGCGGCTGATGTTGTACATTTCCGCCAGCGCACTTTGCGATGGAAGTGGGGAAGGGATATGACCCCGCGCCATATCATCAATGACCTGGTTAATCACATTGTGGCGTAAATTTTGTGAACGACTCATATTTTCCTCCTTGTGAGTCCATTAAAACCCGATTTAAAACATTTTTATGCGTGTGTTTTCACAAAAAAGATTTTCCGTTCCGCTGCCATTTTTCATTTTCATTGATATCTAAGGCAACAAAAAGTGGAGAGCCGAATCATGTCTACGATGAATGTTTTAATTTGCCAGCAGCCGAAAGAATTAGTCTGGAAACAACGCGAGATACCTATTCCGGGTGACAATGAAGCATTAATAAAAATTAAGTCTGTCGGGATTTGCGGTACCGATATTCATGCCTGGGGTGGAAATCAACCATTTTTTAGTTATCCACGTGTTTTAGGCCATGAAATATGTGGGGAGATTGTTGGGCTGGGTAAAAATATTGCTGATCTTAAAAATGGTCAGCAAGTTGCTGTGATCCCTTATGTTGCCTGTCAGCAATGCCCGGCGTGTAAAAGCGGGCGTACCAATTGCTGTGAAAAAATTTCAGTCATTGGCGTGCATCAGGATGGCGGTTTTAGTGAGTATTTGAGCGTGCCGGTGGCGAACATTTTGCCCGCAGACGGTATTGACCCGCAGGCGGCAGCATTGATTGAACCTTTCGCTATTAGCGCTCATGCGGTGCGTCGCGCAGCCATTGCTCCCGGCGAGCAGGTGCTGGTGGTCGGGGCGGGGCCAATCGGTCTGGGCGCGGCGGCAATCGCTAAAGCCGATGGCGCACAGGTGGTGGTGGCGGATACCAGTCCGGCGCGCCGTGAACATGTGGCAACGCGTCTGGAATTACCTTTACTGGACCCGTCAGCCGAAGATTTTGACGCGCAGCTACGGGCGCAGTTTGGTGGTTCGCTGGCGCAGAAAGTGATCGACGCGACAGGTAATCAACATGCGATGAATAACACCGTGAATTTGATTCGTCACGGCGGCACGGTGGTATTTGTCGGCCTGTTTAAAGGTGAGTTGCAGTTCTCCGATCCGGAATTCCATAAAAAAGAAACGACGATGATGGGCAGCCGCAACGCCACGCCGGAAGATTTTGCTAAAGTCGGTCGACTGATGGCGGAAGGAAAAATCACTGCTGACATGATGTTAACCCATCGCTATCCGTTCGCCACGCTGGCAGAAACCTACGAGCGCGATGTGATTAACAATCGTGAGTTAATTAAAGGCGTAATTACTTTCTGATAAGGCGAGATTATTAAAGTTGCCATGCAGCGTCCGGGGAAGTGTTGGGCGCTGTTTTTTTTGTTTCTTAATAATGTGTTGTAAGCCGTAGAAGGCGTGTAGGTCGCACCCTATGCGACCTACACATCAGTCAGGAATTACCCTTCACGTTCTACCACTTTAATTTCCACCATGCCGATCCCGAGCTTACGCGGCGAGTGTCCGAGGATATTCCCTTCGTTGGTTGAGACAGGTTCCGGCGGCACAATTACCAGTGTGTCGGCATCGGTTGGGTTATCGAAATGCAGTGTGGTGGTGGTCACTTCATTGCCCAGCACAAGAGTTTGTTCTTCATTGCCTACGCGTACCGGAATAGGACGGCTGGCGTTATTGCCGTATGCTTTGGCGGTAATCACCAGGTCAAATTTCTTCGGCAGCGGATGCTTGTACTCGATTTTTACTTCATCGCCCAGCTGCGCGTTGGACCAGCGGCCCCACGACTCCGGACGGGAAATCCCGCTAAACTGTTTCACCTCTTCTGGCGCACCGGCGACGTTAAAGATGAAACTGTCGGCTTTGTAGCGAATATCGTTATCAACAATCTTCAGCGTATCGACATTGCCTTTGTAACGCGCCATGTCGATGACCGTATCTTTAAATGCCGTTTTGCCCTGCCATGTTGTTTTGTCAACATGCTGAACAATTTGCTGACCGCCAAGCTGCCCTTGCGAGACACACCAGTCGGTGGAAAGTGCCAGTTCCGGAGCCCAGAGTTGTGCCATCTTGTAGCAACGGTCAACCCAGACGAAATTGTCGCGTGGAGCGAAATCGGCCAGCTGGAAACGCAGCGGTGCTGAGTATTCGCTTTCCGGCAGCGGTTCCACGCGTTTGTCTGAAACCCGCAACAGCAGCGGCAAACGGAAATGGCTACCCGAGAAGGCAATCATGTTTTTCTGCTGGTCGATGGTGAACTCTTTCATCTCTTTAGGGAATTTCCACAGGCGGATGATATCTGGCTTCCACGCCAATGTTTTCTCTTTGATATTGAGGAAGATTTCCGACATCGACTGCCCGGATAAACTGCTACGACCAAGTCCGAGATAGTTATCGCCACCGAGAATGTCCAGCACCGTCGCGCCGTTATCCATCGTGTTACGCTTCACTGCCAGCGTCTCTTGCTGCGGCTTGTCGCCACGAATGACAAAAAACAGGTTATTGCGATCCTGCTTATTGAGGTATTTCCACGCCGTGTTGTTCATCGCTAAATGGTCAGAAGAGACGACGATGACGGTATCTTTAAACCACGGTGACGCTTTGATTTTGTTGATAAACGTCGCGATGTTCTCCTGGCTGCAACTTACCGCGCTGAATGACTGATTCGGTTTACCGTCAAAATCATATTTTTTGCGGTTACAGGTACGAGAGATAAAACCATCCGGGTGATGGGTATCGACTGTCAGGGTAAACAGTGAGAATCGCTGACCTGAGCGGGAAAGCTCTTCAAACTTTTTCCACGCTTCATCGAGAACGGTATCGTCGTAGAATCCCCAGTCGTTGCGATAGTGCGGGTCGGCTACCACGCTTTTCAGCTCTTCTGAGCCGTATAAGTGGTCGAAGCCATGCGACTTCAGGAACACATCTTTACCGGCAAAACGCAGATTCGCGCCCTGCACGAAATAGTTCTGATAACCCGAGTTTTTCAGGATATCTCCCAGACAGATGTTCTGCGGGAAGAAGCTGGAGACAGAGGCGGAGGCGTTGCCTTCAAAGGGGGCAAACAGCGGTATGCCGCACTGAGAAGCCACCATGCCCGCAATCGTGTAATCTGTTCCCGGCAGCTGCTGCGTGTGGCTGAAATCCAGGCCTTCATTTTTCAACGCGCCCAGTTCAGGCGTGAGATCCGGGAAAGCCTCGTTATCAAAATAGGTCCGCTCGAGACTTTCGCCGTAGATATAAACCAGGTTGAGTTTCGGGTCAGGGATAGTTTTCGACGGCTCTTTATAATAAGCCGCAAAGTCCGGGTCGCCGTCGCGTGACTGGGATTTCACCAGTTCCGTTATCTGACGAAATGCCGGGCTGGCGTCCACCGAACCCAGCGCCAGTAAGAGCGCCAGCAGGCTGTAACCAAAATGGTGCGGATGATGGCGACGACGGCGCAGGATCCAGCCCAGCGCACCGAACACCGCTGTCAGCCCCAGCACAATGCCGATACCCGGCAAAATGTATTTGCTGACGCCAGCACCGGTCAGGCTGTTGGTTAAGGTATAGAGAACCGCGTCGTTAATACCATCGCCAGTAAAATAGTCGCTGGCAAACAGGGTGATATTTAAAACGACAAATAGCCCCAGCACCGTTAACGTGGCTGCAAACCACCAGGTGTTACGTCCCGCTTTCCATGCGTAAATCAGCACAGAGGCGAGAAAAAGGGCGAAAGAGAGTAGTTCTGACAACGGGCGATCCTCACTAAACCGGGCCGTTTAGCCAACGTTTAAGCTTTTTGAGAAGCACAATGTAATGGCGTCGCCATATTGCTGCAATTCTAGTGTCAAAAAAATGCGATGTTGTTAGGAATTAGTTTATAAACAGACTTTTTTGATTACGGTCACTTCCCGTGTAACAGGGGTAAAACCGTCCAGGAGCAGGGAAAAGGGCAGGAGAGAGCCGCGTCAGCCGGGTAACAGCTAAAACGCGGCGTTTCGCGGTTCAGGAAATGAAGTTCAGCCCCTGTTTTAACACCAGATCGCAGGCTTTGGTTTTCACCTTTTCTGCCAGCGGAGTTGTTCCGATGTTATCCAGATTGAGTTGCTGACCATCTTTGGTTTTCAGCAAACCCTGAATGCCGTCCAGATAGTTGGTGTCTTCTTTTTGCTCTTCACTGTTCAGGCCCAGCTTTTCCAGCACCTGGTTCTTGATGTTTTCGGCATCGGTTACCGACGCCAGCTTTTGCTTCGCGCAGTATTGCAGAATGCCTGCGGCATTGTTCATGTTATCTGCGCTTAAGGCCTGGTTTCCGCTGCTAAGCAAGTTAGTTAATGACGCGAGCGACCAACCGCCTTCCTGTGTCGTGCTGTTTTGGTTGCCAAGTTCGCTGGCGGCGCTGGAGAGCGCATCTTTCCAGGACGCAGCATGCACCCCGGTGGAAATTAATGCGCTGGCGGCAATGGCACAGCACAGAAGATGTTTAACAGTTTTCATCATCATTACTCAAGGTGGAATTGTGTCGCAGTATACCGCCAGAAACGGGGATTAATACTCTTTACCTGTTACCCGGCTACGGTAGCTATCCCAGTTGAAGATCACCCACAAACTGTTACCCAGGCGCATACGGTCCATCACGCGTTCGCCCAGCAACTTGGTCATCTCTTCCATATTACTGTTGGTCAGCATCCCGGTTGGGCGTTTGGAAGAAGAGCGGCGATCGACGATCTGGTTGATGATCACTTTTTCGTATTTCGATTCGGTCTGCACGCCGATCTCATCGATCACCAGCAGATCAACGTTGCTCAGATCGTTAAGCAGTTGTTCTTCGCTGGTACCGCTATTCCTGAAGGTATCTTTCATCGCCGACATAATATCGGCCACGGTGATGATCAATACGGATTTACCGCGTAGCAGCAGCTCGTTGCAGATTGCCGCCGCCAGATGGTTTTTGCCGGTTCCTGGCTTACCAGAAAAGATGAAGCTGGCGATGTTGCCGTCAAACTCTTCGACATACTGGCGCGCTTTGCTTAACGCATTCATCTGCCCTTCACACTCAACGCGATAGTTCTCAAAGGAACAGTTCTGATGCAGTGGACGAATACCGGAGCGGTTAAAGGTGCGCTGCATTTTCATCGCCCGATTTTCACGTTCGAGAGCGGCGGAGCGGATCGCTCCTTGTTCTTTTTGCCAGGCCAGTAGTTCTTCACCCGTTTTGAATGCGGGTTTGATATGGGCAGGCATCATTTTTTGCAGGCGTTGCATCAGGTCGCCAACGTTTTTCATCGTTACCCTCTGAATCCTGGTGGAATTTGGCTGTCAGGTTCGCTGACCGTATTCACATCTCGTTTCGGCAGTCCGCCGTTGCTGGCACGACCGATTTGCAGGCTGCGCGCCAGTTTTTGTTGCCACTGCACATGGTGAAAGACTTTACCTTCCGCCTGCCAGTAGGCAATGAATGAGGCCAGTTCTTCGGTGGTCACCGGCTCTCTTAGCGCCACGCCCCATAGCGCCGCCAGGCGGATAAAATCGGCATCGGGTTGCCAGTCCGGATACATGGCGAATTTCCCCATGGGTACAGCAACGGGAGCGGCTTGCGGTTCCTGATAGAGTTGATCGTCCAGAGCGACATCGCTTCCCGGACGCGCCAGCTTTTCTTCCAGCGCCAGCAGTTCAGCCAGGCGTGCAGGCGTGACGGCATAAAACGCCGGGGCATTGTTAGCAAATACGGCAACCACACCGCCTTCAGCTTTTGCCAGAACGGTTTGGTGATCGTGTACCAGGGCGTCAATACCAACGACGTCCGGGGTCAAAACTCTGGAAGACATACTGTTTCTCAAATATGGAACGATGAACGAGAAGGGAGATAACTTTTATAGTAACACACGGAGGAGAGGAGGCTGTCTCTCATCCGTGTGCTTAAGCGAGGCAATTTTATACGCGAGGGCGCTTGCGGTACAACCATAATCCAGGAATGGAAAGACCGATGGATAACGCACCAACAATCGATGAAGCTGTAAGAAAGTTGGTTAACAGGGTAATCATCAACGGTTCGCTGTAACCTAACTGGCTGATTTTTACCGCCGAAATCATTGCGGTATAAGCCGATATGCCCGGGAACATAGGGATAACGGCCGCCACGGTAAACACTTTCGGATGCGCCAGATACCAGCGCGACCATTGAATACCAATGGTACCGACCAGCATAGAAGCCATAAAGGTTGACCACTCAATATTCAACCCGCTGGTCATCAAGATCATTCGGGAACCATGACCTATCGAGCCAAGCAGCGCACACCAGCGTAACGCCCGCACGGGAACGTTGAACACCATCGCAAAGCCGACCGCAGGAATGGCGGCGAGGATCATATCCTGCGCCAACGCTAACAGAAATTCGATTACACCCATCCGCGTAGCCCCCAAATCGTCAGTGCCATCACTACGCCGACGCAGGTAGCCAGTGTCAGCAGACTGGCGATCGCCCAGCGTGCCAGTCCGGTATTGATGTGGCCTTTAAACATATCGGCGACGGCATTAATCAACGGAAAGCCCGGCACTAGCAGCAGAACGCTGGCGGCCATCGCAATGGTGGGGGTATTGCTGAAAGTGGGGAGTTGCAAAAGCAATCCGGAAATGGTGGTGGCGGCGAAAGCGGTAAGGCAAAAGTTGATCTGTGGATGAAGATGACGTTGTGCCAGCAGCTGGCGGATATACATCGCGGTCGTACTGGCAAAGAAGGTGATGACGGCACCATCCCAGCCACCGTTATTGAGTTTACAGAAACAGGCGCAAGAAAGGCCAACCATTAAGGCTACCAGCCATCTTGGGTAACGTAATGGCTGAATTTGGCTAAATCGTTTCTCTACGCCTTTGTAATCCAGCAGATGATGCTCCGCAAGAATCACAATGTGCTGGACTTCAGTCACCACATGCATATTAATGCCGCGATCGTGATTTTTACGTGTCGATGTCAGGCATTGCCCATCTTTAATAGTTGTCAGCACTATGGCGTTCGAAGAGATAGAACTTTCGACGCTGTCCATTCCCAGTGCCCGACCCAGTCGTGAGGAAAGCTCATCAACCAACGCGCTTTCCGCACCATGTTGCAAAAGAAATAATCCACACTGGATACAAAGCCGTGTTACGGCTCGCTGTTGCTCAGTTTGCATAACTCGCCCTTTGTCATAGACGTGCTGCGTATTGTTCAGATAATGAGAATCCATTTGTATCATGAAGCACGGTTGTTTTGCGGTAGGTTAAGATCAAAATTGCGCTGATTAATCCTGGTTATCGGGAGAAGCTCGGTGATAAAAAGCGAATTATCTCTCGCCGCAAACAAACTATCACATGAATATTATCATCATAATGAATTTATTGTTTGGCCTTTACGAATCAGGATAATAGATAACCGGGCACGTTTTTTAATGTTAACAAGCTAAAACCATCAGATTTCATTGAATAAATATTGGTTGTGTGATTTTGCATTCTGCGGGAAGGGATATCATTTAATTATAAATTAAATGAATGTGATTTCTGTTTTTCATTAAGTATTCCTAACAACTTAATGTAGATATTTTAAATGTCTCCAGGCTATTTCACCAGGTTATCATTTGATGCTAACCTTCTGACACATGCAGTGGAGTTGTTGTGCAGCAGGAGTATGCTGATATGAAAGTGAATGCTAAGGATAATTTATTCGCTTAATCTATTAATTTGCTGGAAACATTTAAGGAATGAATATCCTGAATAAACCATCATAATTTTTAGACAGTGGATGTGGAGGAAATATGTTGCCAGGATGCTGCAAAAATGGAATTGTTATCAGTAAAATACCTGTTATGCAAGCAGGGTTAAAAGAGGTCATGAGGACTCACTTCCCTGAATATGAAATAATATCCAGCGCCTCTGCGGAGGACCTTACCTTATTACAATTACGTCGTTCCGGATTAGTCATTGCTGATTTAGCCGGTGAAAGTGAAGATCCACGTTCTGTTTGTGAACATTATTATTCTTTAATCTCACAATATCGGGAAATTCACTGGGTTTTCATGGTGTCACGCTCCTGGTATTCCCAGGCAGTAGAACTGCTCATGTGCCCTACGGCGACGTTATTGTCTGATGTTGAACCCATTGAGAATCTGGTCAAGACCGTACGTTCCGGCAATACGCACGCAGAGCGTATCAGCGCCATGCTGACCTCCCCGGCAATGACTGAAACTCATGATTTTAGCTATCGCTCCGTCATTCTCACTCTTTCAGAGCGCAAGGTACTGCGGCTATTAGGTAAAGGATGGGGCATCAACCAGATAGCTTCATTGCTTAAGAAAAGTAATAAAACTATCAGCGCCCAAAAAAACAGTGCGATGCGTCGACTGGCAATTCACAGCAACGCTGAAATGTATGCATGGATAAATAGCGCGCAGGGTGCAAGAGAACTTAACTTGCCTTCTGTTTATGGAGATGCCGCAGAATGGAACACAGCCGAATTAAGAAGAGAAATGTCGCACTCATAGAAAAATGCGTCATGAGTAGTATCGGTATTGAGAGTTTATTCAGAAAGTTTGCGGGTAACCCTTATAAGCTCCATACCTATACCAGTCAGGAGTCATTTCAGGATGCCATGTCGCGGATCTCGTTTGCGGCGGTCATTTTTTCTTTTTCTGCCATGAGAAGTGAGCGCAGAGAGGGATTATCTTGCCTGACTGAACTGGCGATTAAGTTTCCGCGTACCCGGCGTTTAGTTATTGCGGATGATGATATTGAAGCTCGGCTGATTGGTTCATTGTCGCCATCACCGCTGGACGGTGTATTAAGTAAAGCGTCAACGCTGGAGATTTTTCATCAGGAACTCTTTTTGTCATTAAATGGTGTACGTCAGGCGACCGACCGACTGAACAATCAGTGGTACATTAACCAAAGCCGGACGTTAAGCCCGACGGAGAGAGAAATATTGCGCTTTATGTCGCGTGGCTACTCAATGACACAAATTGCCGAGCAGCTTAAACGCAATATCAAAACGATCCGTGCACATAAATTTAATGTGATGTCGAAACTGGGCGTCAGTTCTGACGCAGGGTTGTTGGAGGCCGCAGATATTCTGTTATGTATGCGGCATTGCGAAACAAGTAATGTGTTGCATCCCTATTAATCCGCATGATGCCGGGTTTACTTCCCCGGCAGTGCTTTCATTTCAGCGTACAATCGCCACATTGCTGCACATCCGGTAAGCGATAACGCTGGCAGCAAGTGCGGCGCACCAGCAGGCCGTCGCGCAGTACCACGGTACGCCAGAGTGGATTATCTTCACCGTTCGTGAGCGTTTTCTCAAAAAAGAGGGCATGGCGCAGCGATTCAACAGTAGCCTCGCCGAGCAGTTGCTTCATCTCAGTGAGATACCAGTTGATCAAATAACCGGTATTACTCCAGATAAGTTTGCCGTTGATCTCTCCGGTCGCTTCTAGTGCTTGCACAACCGGAACCAGCGCCTGGCTGATTAACGTTTCCATTCGATGCTGCGGCGAATGTGGTGTTGCGTTTTTATCTTCACACACATCGACCCAGAAACAGGCGACGCGTCCGGTTTCGTGAAACTCAGCATGGAAATGTTCCGGCGACACATCTAATGCCTTTTCCTGCGTCAGTAGCGCCAGCATTAATGGTGGCACCATCAGGCCGATATACCATTGTGCCCATAGTGAGATCAGCGGTTTGTTCTCGCGGATCATCATCGGTTGGTTGCGATAGATATGATCGGAATAGACCGCCAGCAGAGAACTTAGCACATTCGGTGATGACCATTGCGCCAGCGTCATGGCGTTAAGTGGGGCAGGTTCATCCAGGCGGATAAACTCCAGCAAATGTTCACGATGTTTTGCGATCGTCGCCCGCACGGCTTGCGCAAGCGTGGGATCCTGCGGCTGGAGATGCGTTCGCCAGATGACATCTTCATAGAGCGGTGCGGAACGATAGGCCATAATCGGGATAGTAATCTAAATGATAATGATTGCTAATCCTAGCGATAGGTTTACCCGATAGCAAGGGATTTATCTGGCTTGCAAATGATAAAAATTATCATATGATATTGGTTATCATTATCAATGAGAGAGATGAAATCATGTTGCAACGTACGCTGGGCAGTGGCTGGGGAGTGTTGCTGCCGGGATTGCTGATTGCAGGGCTGATGTATGCGGATTTATCGTCAGATCAGTGGCGGATTGTCATTCTGATGGGATTAGTATTGACGCCGATGATGCTGTATCACAAACAGTTGCGGCATTACATTTTGCTACCATCGTGCCTGGCACTTATTGCTGGCATCATGCTGATGATAATGAATTTGAATCAGGGATGAAAAATCAAGGAAGAAACAAGAAAGGAAGTAAAGATAATTGGTGCGAGGGGGGGGACTTGAACCCCCACGTCCGTAAGGACACTAACACCTGAAGCTAGCGCGTCTACCAATTCCGCCACCTTCGCACAGTCATCTTACTTTTTTTGATATCGCCTCGTTTGGTGCGAGGGGGGGGACTTGAACCCCCACGTCCGTAAGAACACTAACACCTGAAGCTAGCGCGTCTACCAATTCCGCCACCTTCGCCCAGTGCGAGCAATATCAACGTGGTTTTTGGTGCGAGGGGGGGGACTTGAACCCCCACGTCCGTAAGGACACTAACACCTGAAGCTAGCGCGTCTACCAATTCCGCCACCTTCGCATACCATCAATTCTTAAAAAGAATTGCTACCACGGAGGCGCATTCTAGTGGTTTTCAGCTTTTCGTCAATAGTTAATTATCGACAGAGGTGTAATTGCTGGAAAAATGTCCATCAGGAAACTAGCGTGCAGGTTTGGTATGCATGCGGGGGCAGATGCCAGATGCGACGCTGGCGCGTCTTATCTGGCCTACGAAGGGCTAACGTGCAGGTTTTGTAGGTCGGATAAGGCGTTCACGCCGCATCCGACACGGTATTCGGCGAGATAATTAACCTTTCTTCGCCTGGCGGGTCATAATGGCGCGATACACCTTGAAGCGCCCTGTTTGCGCGATCACTTCGTGGAAGCCAAATGTCTCATCCAGCACGTCCGGATAAGGCAGGAAGGCGTTCGCTACAATTCGCAGCTCGCCGCCGCTATTAAGATGACGCACCGCACCGCGAATCAGCGTTTGCGCCGCATCCAGGCTGGTTTGCATCCCATCGTGGAACGGCGGGTTGGAGATGATCATATCAAAACGACCTTTCACCTCGGAAAAGACGTTGCTGGCAAAGACTTCACCTTCAACACCGTTGGCCGCAAGTGTTGCGCGGCTGGCTTCTACCGCCGGGGCAGAGACATCGCACAAGGTGAGACGAATTTTCGGCGAATGGCGCGCAAAGGCAACTGAAAGCACGCCCGCGCCACAGCCGACATCCAGCACTTTACCTTTCGTGTGCGGAGTTAACGTCGAGAGCAGCAACTGGCTACCGACATCCAGACCGTCGCGGCTAAACACGCCAGGCAGCGTTTTGACCGTCAGGCCATCGACGCTGTATTCGCCCCAGAATTTCTCCGCATCAAATACCGGCTGTTTTTCCAGACGACCAAAATAGAGGCCACAGCGACGAGCGCTGTCGACTTTATTCAACGGCGCATAATCTGCCAGCATCTGCTCGGCGCTGCGCACGCCGCTGCGGTTCTCGCCAACGACAAAAATATCTGTCCCCACTGGCAGCAGAGAAAGTAAATTCATCAACTGGAACTGGGCTTCCGGTTTGTTCTTCGGCCAGTAGTAAATCAGCGTATCGCAATCTGCGACGTCATCCGCCGTGGCGACCAGACTGAAACGGGCGTTATCCCCCATCTGGCGGCTTAATACCTGCCAGTGGTGGAATTGCTGGGTATGAGCACGGCTGGCCGCGGTATCTAAACGCGCGGGCAGGTCATCCTGTAAGTCTCCGGCAAACAGAATACGGCTTTGTTCGAAATCATCACTGTGACGCAGCAAGACTTCACTTGCCGGGGTAAATGCAGACATGGAATGCTCCTCAATTGATACTGGCGGCGATTATAGCCATATGTTGGCGCGGTATCGACGAATTTGCTATATTTGCGCCCCTGACAACAGGAGCGATTCGCTATGACATCCCGACGAGACTGGCAGTTACAGCAACTGGGCATTACCCAGTGGTCGCTGCGTCGCCCTGGCGCGTTGCAGGGGGAGATTGCCATTGCGATCCCGGCACACGTCCGTCTGGTGATGGTGGCAAACGATCTTCCCGCCCTGACTGATCCTTTAGTGAGCGATGTTCTGCGCGCATTAACCGTCAGCCCCGACCAGGTGCTGCAACTGACGCCAGAAAAAATCGCGATGCTGCCGCAAGGCAGTCACTGCAACAGTTGGCGGTTGGGTACTGACGAACCGCTATCACTGGAAGGCGCTCAGGTGGCATCACCGGCGCTCACCGATTTACGGGCAAACCCAACGGCACGCGCCGCGTTATGGCAACAAATTTGCACATATGAACACGATTTCTTCCCTCGAAACGACTGATTTACCGGCGGCTTACCACATTGAACAACGCGCCCACGCCTTTCCGTGGAGTGAAAAAACGTTTGCCAGCAACCAGGGCGAGCGTTATCTCAACTTTCAGTTAACGCAAAACGGCAAAATGGCGGCGTTTGCGATTACGCAAGTGGTGCTGGATGAAGCTACATTGTTCAATATTGCGGTCGATCCTGACTATCAGCGTCAGGGATTGGGAAGGGCGCTGCTGGAACATCTGATCGACGAACTGGAAAAACGCGGCGTGGCGACACTATGGCTGGAAGTCCGTGCTTCAAACGCTGCCGCCATTGCCCTGTACGAAAGTTTAGGCTTTAACGAGGCGACGATTCGCCGCAATTACTACCCCACCACGGACGGTCGCGAAGACGCCATCATCATGGCGTTGCCAATCAGTATGTAATACAAGGTGGAATAATGAAGTGGGACTGGATTTTCTTTGATGCCGATGAAACGCTGTTTACCTTTGACTCATTCACCGGCCTGCAGCGGATGTTTCTTGATTACAGCGTCACCTTTACCGCTGAAGATTTTCAGGACTATCAGGCCGTTAACAAGCCACTGTGGGTGGATTATCAAAACGGCGCGATCACTTCATTACAGCTTCAGCACGGGCGGTTTGAGAGCTGGGCCGAACGGCTGAACGTCGAGCCAGGTAAACTCAACGAAGCCTTTATTAATGCGATGGCGGAAATCTGCACGCCGCTGCCGGGCGCGGTTTCTCTGCTTAACGCCATTCGTGGCAACGCCAAAATCGGCATCATCACCAACGGCTTTAGTGCCTTGCAACAGGTGCGTCTGGAACGCACGGGCCTGCGTGATTACTTCGATTTGCTGGTGATTTCCGAAGAAGTTGGCGTTGCCAAACCGAATAAGAAAATTTTCGATTATGCGCTGGAACAGGCGGGCAATCCTGACCGTTCACGCGTGCTGATGGTTGGCGACACTGCCGAGTCCGATATTCTCGGTGGCATCAACGCCGGGCTTGCGACCTGCTGGCTGAATGCACACCATCGCGAGCAACCAGAAGGCATCGCGCCCACCTGGACCGTTTCTTCGTTGCACGAACTGGAGCAGCTCCTGTGTAAACACTGATTGCCTCCCCCCCGTTGATGGGTAAAATAGCCGCAATTTTTCGTTTTCAACAAGCGCGGCGCGATGCCGCTTACTCAAGAAGAAAGAATTATGACGTTGTCTCCTTATTTGCAAGAGGTGGCGAAGCGCCGCACTTTTGCCATTATTTCTCACCCGGACGCCGGTAAGACTACCATCACCGAGAAGGTGCTGCTGTTCGGACAGGCCATTCAGACCGCCGGTACAGTAAAAGGCCGTGGTTCCAACCAGCACGCTAAGTCGGACTGGATGGAGATGGAAAAGCAGCGTGGGATCTCCATTACTACGTCTGTGATGCAGTTTCCGTATCACGATTGCCTGGTTAACCTGCTCGACACCCCGGGGCACGAAGACTTCTCGGAAGATACCTATCGTACCCTGACGGCGGTGGACTGCTGCCTGATGGTTATCGACGCCGCAAAAGGTGTTGAAGATCGTACCCGTAAGCTGATGGAAGTTACCCGTCTGCGCGACACGCCGATCCTCACCTTTATGAACAAACTTGACCGTGATATCCGCGACCCGATGGAGCTGCTCGATGAAGTTGAGAACGAGCTGAAAATCGGCTGTGCGCCGATCACCTGGCCGATTGGCTGCGGCAAGCTGTTTAAAGGCGTTTACCACCTTTATAAAGACGAAACCTATCTCTATCAGAGCGGTAAAGGCCACACCATTCAGGAAGTCCGCATTGTTAAAGGGCTGAATAACCCGGATCTCGATGCTGCGGTTGGTGAAGATCTGGCACAGCAGCTGCGTGACGAACTGGAACTGGTGAAAGGCGCGTCTAACGAGTTCGACAAAGAGCTGTTCCTTGCGGGCGAAATCACTCCGGTATTCTTCGGTACTGCGCTGGGTAACTTCGGCGTCGATCATATGTTGGATGGCCTGGTGGAGTGGGCACCTGCGCCGATGCCGCGTCAGACTGATACCCGTACCGTAGAAGCGAGCGAAGATAAATTTACCGGCTTCGTATTTAAAATTCAGGCCAACATGGACCCGAAACACCGCGACCGCGTGGCGTTTATGCGTGTGGTGTCCGGTAAATATGAAAAAGGCATGAAACTGCGCCAGGTGCGCACTGCGAAAGATGTGGTGATCTCCGACGCGCTGACCTTTATGGCGGGTGACCGTTCGCACGTTGAAGAAGCGTATCCGGGCGATATCCTCGGCCTGCACAACCACGGCACCATTCAGATCGGCGACACCTTTACCCAGGGTGAGATGATGAAGTTCACCGGTATTCCGAACTTCGCACCAGAACTGTTCCGTCGTATCCGCCTGAAAGATCCGCTGAAGCAAAAACAGCTGCTCAAAGGGCTGGTACAGCTTTCCGAAGAGGGCGCGGTGCAGGTGTTCCGTCCAATCTCCAACAACGATCTGATCGTTGGTGCAGTTGGTGTGCTGCAGTTTGATGTGGTGGTAGCGCGCCTGAAGAGCGAATACAACGTTGAAGCAGTGTATGAGTCAGTCAACGTTGCCACTGCCCGCTGGGTAGAATGTGCAGACGCGAAGAAATTCGAAGAGTTCAAGCGTAAGAACGAAAGCCAACTGGCGCTTGATGGCGGCGATAACCTCGCTTACATCGCTACCAGCATGGTCAACCTGCGCCTGGCACAGGAACGTTATCCGGACGTTCAGTTCCACCAGACCCGCGAGCATTAATTCTTGCCTCCAGGGCGCGGTAGCCGCTGCGCCCTGTCAATTTCCCTTCCTTATTAGCCGCTTACGGAATGTTCTTAAAACATTCACTTTTGCTTATGTTTTCGCTGATATCCCGAGCGGTTTCAAAATTGTGATCTATATTTAACAAAGTGATGACATTTCTGACGGCGTTAAATACCGTTCAATGCGTAGATATCAGTATCTAAAGCCGTCGATTGTCATTCTACCGATATTAATAACTGATTCAGAGGCTGTAATGGTCGTTATTCATCACTCATCGCTTTTGTGATGGCGACCATTGACTTCTGTAGAGGGTGAAGTCTCTCCCTATTCAGCAATGCAACCTCGTGTTGCCAGGCTCAAATTACGAGCAAACATACAGGAATAAATCGATGACTATGACAAGACTGAAGATTTCGAAAACTCTGCTGGCTGTAATGTTGACCTCTGCCGTCGCGACCGGCTCTGCCTACGCGGAAAACAACGCGCAGACTACCAATGAAAGCGCAGGGCAAAAAGTCGATAGCTCTATGAATAAAGTCGGTAATTTCATGGATGACAGCGCCATCACCGCGAAAGTGAAGGCGGCCCTGGTGGATCATGACAACATCAAGAGCACCGATATCTCTGTAAAAACCGATCAAAAAGTCGTGACCCTGAGCGGTTTCGTTGAAAGCCAGGCCCAGGCCGAAGAGGCAGTGAAAGTGGCGAAAGGCGTTGAAGGGGTGACCTCTGTCAGCGACAAACTGCACGTTCGCGACGCTAAAGAAGGCTCGGTGAAGGGCTACGCGGGTGACACCGCCACCACCAGTGAAATCAAAGCCAAACTGCTGGCGGACGATATCGTCCCTTCCCGTCATGTGAAAGTTGAAACCACCGACGGCGTGGTTCAGCTCTCCGGTACCGTCGATTCTCAGGCACAAAGTGACCGTGCTGAAAGTATCGCCAAAGCGGTAGATGGTGTGAAAAGCGTTAAAAATGATCTGAAAACTAAGTAATTCGTCGTAATTCGTCCTCCCGAACTTTGTCGGGAGGCGCGATGTGCACCACACTAAAAATATCGCATTGAGTGATTTTCACGCTCATATCAAGCGGTGACATTAACTATGGTAAAGGAGACGCTTATGTTTCGTTGGGGCATCATATTTCTGGTTATCGCGTTAATCGCCGCCGCACTTGGGTTTGGTGGTCTGGCCGGTACCGCTGCAGGCGCAGCTAAAATTGTCTTTGTCGTCGGGATTATTCTGTTCCTGGTGAGTTTGTTCATGGGCCGAAAACGACCCTAGATTTCAGACCATTAAGAAAATTTTATCCAAAGCCAGTCCAGCGGACTGGCTTTTGCGGTTTTAGCGAATAATAAATTGCGTTACTTTGTCATTCTTTCACAACAAAAACAGGAAGGCAGAGGTGGGGCAGCGAATACCTGTAACGCTTGGTAATATTGCGCCGTTGTCGCTAAGGCCGTTCCAGCCTGGACGAATAGCTCTGGTGTGCGAAGGCGGCGGACAGCGTGGAATTTTCACGGCTGGCGTGCTGGATGAGTTTATGCGCGCGCAGTTTAATCCTTTCGATCTTTATCTCGGCACATCTGCCGGGGCGCAGAACCTCTCGGCGTTTATCTGCAATCAGCCCGGTTACGCGCGCAAAGTCATCATGCGCTATACCACAAAACGCGAATTTTTCGATCCATTGCGCTTTGTCCGTGGAGGAAATCTTATCGATCTCGACTGGCTGGTGGAGGCCACTGCAAGCCAGATGCCGTTGCAAATGGATACCGCCGCGCGGTTGTTTGACAGCGGCAAATCGTTTTATATGTGCGCCTGTCGTCAGGATGACTACGCGCCGAATTACTTTTTACCAACCAAACAAAACTGGCTGGATGTGATTCGCGCCTCCAGTGCGATACCTGGCTTTTATCGTAGCGGAGTGTCGCTGGAAGGCATTAACTACCTGGATGGCGGGATCAGTGATGCGATTCCGGTTAAAGAGGCGGCAAGGCAGGGCGCTAAAACGTTGGTCGTCATTCGCACTGTGCCGTCACAAATGTACTACACGCCGCAGTGGTTCAAACGCATGGAACGCTGGCTGGGTGACAGTAGCCTGCAGCCGCTGGTCAATCTGGTGCAGCATCATGAAACCAGCTATCGTGACATTCAGCAATTTATTGAGAAACCACCGGGCAAGCTGCGGATATTCGAAATTTATCCGCCGAAGCCATTACATAGTATCGCGCTTGGCAGTCGGATTCCGGCGCTGCGTGAAGACTATAAACTTGGGCGTTTATGCGGTCGTTATTTCCTCGCCACGGTTGGCAAGCTATTAACTGAAAAAGCGCCGCTTACCCGCCATCTGGTGCCAGTGGTGACGCCGGAATCGATTGTCATTCCGCCTGCGCCAGTCGCCAACGATACGCTGGTTGCCGAAGTGAGCGACGCTCCGCAGGCGAACGACCCGACATTTAACAATGAGGATCTGGCTTGATTTGCCGTTTTATCGACACCCACTGCCATTTTGATTTCCCGCCGTTTAGTGGCGATGAAGAGGCCAGCCTGCAACGCGCGGCACAAGCGGGCGTAGGCAAGATCATTGTTCCGGCAACAGAGGCGGAAAATTTTGCCCGTGTGTTGGCATTAGCGGAAAATTATCAACCGCTGTATGCCGCATTGGGCTTGCATCCTGGTATGTTGGAAAAACATAGCGATGTGTCTCTTGAGCAGCTACAGCAGGCGCTGGAAAGGCGTCCGGCGAAGGTGGTGGCGGTGGGGGAGATCGGTCTGGATCTCTTTGGCGACGATCCGCAATTTGAGAGGCAGCAGTGGTTACTCGACGAACAACTGAAACTGGCGAAACGCTACGATCTGCCGGTGATCCTGCATTCACGGCGCACGCACGACAAACTGGCGATGCATCTTAAACGCCACGATTTACCGCGCACTGGCGTGGTTCACGGTTTTTCCGGCAGCCTGCAACAGGCCGAACGGTTTGTACAGCTGGGCTACAAAATTGGCGTAGGCGGTACTATCACCTATCCACGCGCCAGTAAAACCCGCGATGTCATCGCAAAATTACCGCTGGCATCGTTATTGCTGGAAACCGACGCGCCGGATATGCCGCTCAACGGTTTTCAGGGGCAGCCTAACCGCCCGGAGCAGGCTGCCCGTGTGTTCGCCGTGCTTTGCGAGTTGCGCCGGGAACCGGCGGATGAGATTGCGCAAGCGTTGCTTAATAACACGTATACGTTGTTTAACGTGCCGTAGGCCGGATAAGGCGTTCACGCCGCATCCGGCAGTTGGCGCACAATGCCTGATGCGACGCTTAACGCGTCTTATCATGCCTACAGGTTTGTGCCGAACCGTAGGCCGGATAAGGCGTTCACGCCGCATCCGGCAGTTGGCGCACAATGCCTGATGCGACGCTTGTCGCGTCTTATCATGCCTACAAGTCTGTGCCGAACCGTAGGCCGGATAAGGCGTTCACGCCGCATCCGGCAGTCGGCGCATAATGCCTGATGCGACGCTTGTCGCGTCTTATCATGCCTACAGGTTTGTGCCGAACCGTAGGCCGGATAAGGCGTTCGCGCCGCATCCGGCAGTTGGCGCACAATGCCTGATGCGACGCTTGACGCGTCTTATCAGGCCTACAAGTCTGTGCCGAACCGTAGGCCGTATCCGGCATGTCACAAATAGAGCGCCGGAAATATCAACCGGCTCACCCCGCGCACCTTTAACGCATCAGCCAACGGCTCAACGTCTTCCGGCGTGGCGCTCGCCCAGCTTTGCGCCTCGCCATACACGCCGTGGGCATGAAACGCGTTCAGGCGTACCGGAACATCGCCGAGTCCCTTGATAAACGCCGCCAGTTCTTCGATGTGTTGCAAATAATCCACCTGGCCAGGGATCACCAGCAAACGCAGTTCCGCCAGCTTGCCGCGCTCTGCCAGCAAATAGATGCTGCGCTTAATCTGCTGATTATCGCGTCCGGTGAGTTGTTGATGACATTCGCTCCCCCACGCTTTGAGATCGAGCATTGCGCCGTCGCACACCGGGAGCAATTTTTCCCAGCCGGTTTCGCTCAACATGCCGTTACTGTCCACCAGACAGGTGAGATGGCGCAGTTGCGGATCGTTTTTGATAGCAGTAAACAGCGCCACCACAAACGGCAGCTGGGTCGTGGCTTCACCGCCACTCACCGTTATCCCTTCGATAAACAGCACTGCTTTGCGGACATGGCTAAGCACTTCGTCCACGCTCATGGATTGCGCCATGGGCGTGGCATGTTGCGGACACCTCTTCAGGCAGGTATCACACTGCTCGCAAACCACAGCGTTCCACACCACTTTGCCGTCAACAATCTGCAACGCCTGATGCGGACACTGTGGCACGCACTCCCCACAGTCATTGCAACGTCCCATCGTCCACGGATTGTGACAGTTTTTGCAGCGCAGATTGCAGCCCTGCAAAAACAGAGCCAGACGACTGCCTGGCCCGTCAACGCAGGAGAAGGGGATAATCTTACTGACTAAAGCGCATCTGCTGTTCATGGCTTATCACGCGCGGCTGGCGTTCCAGAATACGAGTGTTGCGTGCGGCTTCTTCGCCCAGCCAGGTGGTGTTGGTGCGTGAACCTTCGGCGCGATATTTTTCTAAATCCGACAAACGCACCATATAACCGGTAACGCGAACCAGATCGTTACCGCTGACATTGGCGGTAAATTCACGCATTCCGGCTTTAAAGGCACCGAGGCAAAGCTGTACCAGTGCCTGCGGGTTACGTTTGATGGTTTCGTCGAGCGTCAGAATGTCGCTGATGCCGGAATAATAATAAGCATGATGCGGGGCGACAGTTTGCAGATGGGTGATCGGATCTGGCTCATCGCCATACGGCAAACGCGCGCCCGGCGTGGTGCCGATATCGGAACTGATCCCCGACTGTGCGTGTAACATGGCGCGTTTTTGCCAGCCATATTTCACGGGGGTATTGGCGACAAACTCCGCCAGTTGCGCGCTGATGCGATAACCTACTTCATTTGCGGCGGCTTCTTTACCGTAGCGCGCGGCAATCCCTTCTTTTTCACACAGCAAGTTAACCGCTTCCGCCAGCCCATACATGCCAAACATTGGCACAAAACGTTCAGGGTTAATCAGCCCTTCTTTCACCAGGAAGCTATTCTCAAAGAAGTGTGATTGTTGATAGAGGAATTCACACCGCGCATCGATGATGGCGATCTGCTGCTGGCAGTAGTGCGGTAGAGTGCGCGTAAAGAAGTCATCCAGCGATTCGCTGCGCTCGGCAATGGCTTTCAGGTTAAGGCGTACCAGCGTGCTGCCACCACCCGCCAGCGGCAGTGAGTTGTAACAGCTCACAATCCCGTAGCCCCCTTTTGTGAAAATTTTATCATGCACCGGACCGTTGGCGATGTGCGGTTTGCTACATTCACAGATGTTCTTCGCCACTTCCAGCAGCAGGTCATCAGGGGTGATTTCAGGATCGTAGATAAAGGTCAGGTTCGGTGAAACCTGCTTCAACTCTGCATCTGCACGTAAGATCGCGCGGGTAATGGGCGAATCAGACGGGCCGATATTGGCGTGCATAAAGGCGTCTGGCAGGGTTCTGTCGAGGTAACGCCAGAAACGTTTTATTCGAACATCGATCTCGTCTTGTGTTAGAATTCTAACATACGGTTGCAACAACGCATCCAGTTGCCCCAGGTAGACCGGCATCGATGTGACCGACGGTACGTGGTGGTAAAGAATGGTCAGCAGAGAGAGTGCGTCATCAAGATCTTTCGCGCCTTCCAGCTCCAGCCATTCGGAACCGTTCGCCAGAAAACGGGCGTAATCGGGTAAGACATAGCGCGGTTTGTACGGCGCATGACCTTCAAACATATCGCAGATTACACCTTCATCCAGCGCGCGGCGGGCTTCGGCAGGAAGCTGTGGGTAAGGCAGATTGTTTTCTGCTTCCAGTGCCAGAAAATGGCGCTTCTGCTCCGGGCTAAGCACTGGGCTGGTGACAATTTGCTGGCAACGTTGTTGCAGTGCATTTTCATGAGAAGTGGGCATCTTCTTTTCCTTTTATGCCGAAGGTGATGCGCCATTGTAAGAAGTTTCGTGATGTTCACTTTGATCCTGATGCGTTTGCCACCACTGACGCATTCATTTGAAAGTGAATTATTTGAACCAGATCGCATTACAGTGATGCAAACTTGTAAGTAGATTTCCTTAATTGTGATGTGTATCGAAGTGTGTTGCGGAGTAGATGTTAGAATACTAACAAACTCGCAAGGTGAATTTTATTGGCGACAAGCCAGGAGAATGAAATGACTGATCTGAAAGCAAGCAGCCTGCGTGCACTGAAATTGATGGACCTGACCACCCTGAATGACGACGACACCGACGAGAAAGTGATCGCCCTGTGTCATCAGGCCAAAACTCCGGTCGGCAATACCGCCGCTATCTGTATCTATCCTCGCTTTATCCCGATTGCTCGCAAAACTCTGAAAGAGCAGGGCACCCCGGAAATCCGTATCGCTACGGTAACCAACTTCCCACACGGTAACGACGACATCGACATCGCGCTGGCAGAAACCCGTGCGGCAATCGCCTACGGTGCTGATGAAGTTGACGTTGTGTTCCCGTACCGCGCGCTGATGGCGGGTAACGAGCAGGTTGGTTTTGACCTGGTGAAAGCCTGTAAAGAGGCTTGCGCGGCAGCGAATGTACTGCTGAAAGTGATCATCGAAACCGGCGAACTGAAAGACGAAGCGCTGATCCGTAAAGCGTCTGAAATCTCCATCAAAGCGGGTGCGGACTTCATCAAAACCTCTACCGGTAAAGTGGCTGTGAACGCGACGCCGGAAAGCGCGCGCATCATGATGGAAGTGATCCGTGATATGGGCGTAGAAAAAACCGTTGGTTTCAAACCGGCGGGCGGCGTGCGTACTGCGGAAGATGCGCAGAAATATCTCGCCATTGCAGATGAACTGTTCGGTGCTGACTGGGCAGATGCGCGTCACTACCGCTTTGGCGCTTCCAGCCTGCTGGCAAGCCTGCTGAAAGCGCTGGGTCACGGCGACGGTAAGAGCGCCAGCAGCTACTAAGTAAGATGCTTTACGCCTGATGCGCTGCGCTTATCAGGCCTACGAGACGTATCTACCCGTAGGCCGGATAAGGCGTAGACGCATCCGGCAAAAGCCGCCTCATACTCTTTTCCTCGGGAGGTTACCTTGTTTCTCGCACAAGAAATTATTCGTAAAAAACGTGATGGTCATGCGCTGAGCGATGAAGAAATTCGTTTCTTTATCAACGGTATTCGCGACAACACTATCTCCGAAGGGCAGATTGCCGCCCTCGCGATGACCATTTTCTTCCACGATATGACAATGCCTGAGCGTGTCTCGCTGACCATGGCGATGCGAGATTCAGGAACCGTTCTCGACTGGAAAAGCCTGCATCTGAATGGCCCGATTGTTGATAAACACTCCACCGGTGGCGTCGGCGATGTGACTTCGCTGATGTTGGGGCCGATGGTCGCAGCCTGCGGCGGCTATATTCCGATGATCTCTGGTCGCGGCCTCGGTCATACTGGCGGTACGCTCGACAAACTGGAATCCATCCCTGGCTTCGACATTTTCCCGGATGACAACCGTTTCCGCGAAATTATTAAAGACGTCGGCGTGGCGATTATCGGTCAGACCAGTTCACTGGCTCCGGCTGATAAACGTTTCTACGCGACCCGTGATATTACCGCAACCGTGGACTCCATCCCGCTGATCACCGCCTCTATTCTGGCGAAGAAACTTGCGGAAGGTCTGGACGCGCTGGTGATGGACGTGAAAGTGGGTAGCGGCGCGTTTATGCCGACCTACGAACTCTCTGAAGCCCTTGCCGAAGCGATTGTTGGCGTGGCTAACGGCGCTGGCGTGCGCACCACCGCGCTGCTCACCGACATGAATCAGGTACTGGCCTCCAGTGCAGGTAACGCGGTTGAAGTTCGTGAAGCGGTGCAGTTCCTGACGGGTGAATATCGTAACCCGCGTCTGTTTGATGTCACGATGGCGCTGTGCGTGGAGATGCTGATCTCCGGCAAACTGGCGAAAGATGACGCCGAAGCGCGCGCGAAATTGCAGGCGGTGCTGGACAACGGTAAAGCGGCAGAAGTCTTTGGTCGTATGGTAGCGGCACAAAAAGGCCCGACCGACTTCGTTGAGAACTACGCGAAGTATCTGCCGACAGCGATGCTGACGAAAGCAGTCTATGCTGATACCGAAGGTTTTGTCAGTGAAATGGATACCCGCGCGCTGGGGATGGCAGTGGTTGCAATGGGCGGCGGACGCCGTCAGGCATCTGACACCATCGATTACAGCGTCGGCTTTACTGATATGGCGCGTCTGGGCGACCAGGTAGACGGTCAGCGTCCGCTGGCGGTTATCCACGCGAAAGACGAAAACAACTGGCAGGAAGCGGCGAAAGCGGTGAAAGCGGCAATTAAACTTGCCGATAAAGCACCGGAAAGCACACCAACTGTCTATCGCCGTATCAGCGAATAACGGTATACTGATCTGATCATTTAAATTTGAAGCACTGAGTACGGAGAACATATGAAACGTGCATTTATTATGGTGCTGGACTCATTCGGCATCGGCGCTACAGAAGATGCAGAACGCTTTGGTGACGTCGGGGCTGACACCCTGGGTCATATCGCAGAAGCTTGTGCCAAAGGCGAAGCTGATAACGGTCGTAAAGGCCCGCTCAATCTGCCAAATCTGACCCGTCTGGGGCTGGCGAAAGCACACGAAGGTTCTACCGGTTTCATTCCGGCGGGAATGGACGGCAACGCTGAAGTTATCGGCGCGTACGCATGGGCGCACGAAATGTCATCCGGTAAAGATACCCCGTCTGGTCACTGGGAAATTGCCGGTGTCCCGGTTCTGTTTGAGTGGGGATATTTCTCCGATCACGAAAACAGCTTCCCGCAAGAGCTGCTGGATAAACTGGTCGAACGCGCTAATCTGCCGGGTTACCTCGGTAACTGCCACTCTTCCGGTACGGTCATTCTGGATCAACTGGGCGAAGAGCACATGAAAACCGGCAAGCCGATTTTCTATACCTCCGCTGACTCCGTGTTCCAGATTGCCTGCCATGAAGAAACTTTCGGTCTGGATAAACTCTACGAACTGTGCGAAATCGCCCGTGAAGAGCTGACCAACGGCGGCTACAATATCGGTCGTGTTATCGCTCGTCCGTTTATCGGCGACAAAGCCGGTAACTTCCAGCGTACCGGTAACCGTCACGACCTGGCTGTTGAGCCGCCAGCACCGACCGTGCTGCAGAAACTGGTTGATGAAAAACACGGCCAGGTGGTTTCTGTCGGTAAAATTGCGGACATCTACGCCAACTGCGGTATCACCAAAAAAGTGAAAGCGACTGGCCTGGACGCGCTGTTTGACGCCACCATCAAAGAGATGAAAGAAGCGGGTGATAACACCATCGTCTTCACCAACTTCGTTGACTTCGACTCTTCCTGGGGCCACCGTCGCGACGTCGCCGGTTATGCCGCGGGTCTGGAACTGTTCGACCGCCGTCTGCCGGAGCTGATGTCTCTGCTGCGCGATGACGACATCCTGATCCTCACCGCTGACCACGGTTGCGATCCGACCTGGACCGGTACTGACCACACGCGTGAACACATTCCGGTACTGGTATATGGCCCGAAAGTAAAACCGGGCTCACTGGGTCATCGTGAAACCTTCGCGGATATCGGCCAGACTCTGGCAAAATATTTTGGTACTTCTGATATGGAATATGGCAAAGCCATGTTCTGATGGATTTGGGCGGAGCGTTGACTCCGCCTTTGTTATGTCACAAAAAGGATAAAACAATGGCTACCCCACACATTAATGCAGAAATGGGCGATTTCGCTGACGTAGTTTTGATGCCAGGCGACCCGCTGCGTGCGAAGTATATTGCTGAAACTTTCCTTGAAGATGCCCGTGAAGTGAACAACGTTCGCGGTATGCTGGGCTTCACCGGTACTTACAAAGGCCGCAAAATTTCCGTAATGGGTCACGGTATGGGTATCCCGTCCTGCTCCATCTACACCAAAGAACTGATCACCGATTTCGGCGTGAAGAAAATTATCCGCGTGGGTTCCTGTGGCGCAGTTCTGCCGCACGTAAAACTGCGCGACGTCGTTATCGGTATGGGTGCCTGCACCGATTCCAAAGTTAACCGCATCCGTTTTAAAGACCATGACTTTGCCGCTATCGCTGACTTCGACATGGTGCGTAACGCAGTAGATGCAGCTAAAGCACTGGGTATTGATGCTCGCGTGGGTAACCTGTTCTCCGCTGACCTGTTCTACTCTCCGGACGGCGAAATGTTCGACGTGATGGAAAAATACGGCATTCTCGGCGTGGAAATGGAAGCGGCTGGTATCTACGGCGTCGCTGCAGAATTTGGCGCGAAAGCCCTGACCATCTGCACCGTATCTGACCACATCCGCACTCACGAGCAGACCACTGCCGCTGAGCGTCAGACTACCTTCAACGACATGATCAAAATCGCACTGGAATCCGTTCTGCTGGGCGATAAAGAGTAATTGTGTTTCGCTGCAAGGCGATTGCCTTGTGAAGCCGGAGCGGGAGACTGCTCCGGCTTTTTAGTATCTATTCATTTTTCTCTCCAGCTTGAATATTTTCGCTATACTTTTCAGTGAAATGTGTTAATAAATCTATTCAAGTATCTATTCACGAATCTATTCATTAATGAGCGAGCTGACTGATCTTTTACTGCAAGGGCCGCGTTCTGCCCCGGAATTGCGCCAGCGTCTGGCAATCAGTCAGGCGACGTTCTCACGCCTTGTTGCCAGAGAAGATCGGGTGATTCGCTTTGGTAAAGCACGGGCAACGCGATATGCACTGCTGCGTCCTTATCGCGGAATTGAGCGTATTCCCGTCTGGCGGGTGGACGATACCGGAAAGGCGCATAAATTCGCCGACATCCGGTTGTGCTGGCCGCAGGGAAGTTGTCTGGTAACAGGCGCAGATGGCGACGAACAGTGGTTTGATGGTTTGCCCTGGTATTTGACCGATCTCCGACCGCAGGGCTTTTTAGGGCGCGCGTGGGGCAGGAAGTTAGCCGCGCAACTGAATCTGACTGATGATATACGTCTCTGGCAGGAAGAAGATGTGCTCTACGCCCTGACCGTATTTAACGGTGAATATACTGGCGGTTGGTTGGTCGGGGAGGGGAATTATCAGCGATGGATTACTGCACAACACCCTGCGGAAATTCCTCTGGATCAAAAACTCACCCATTACGAACAGCTGGCAAGTGATGCACTGGCAGGAGAAATTGTGGGTTCTTCTGCGGGCGGCGAGCAGCCAAAATTTACCTACTATGCACAAACGCCGTCAGGCAATAAACATGTGTTGGTGAAATTCACCGTACCACAGCAAACCGCGGTCAGCCAACGTTGGGGTGACCTGCTAATTGCTGAATCTATTGCCGCGCAAATCCTGCGTGACGGTGGGATCCACGCCATCGAGTCAACGGTGCTTGTAACAAGTAACAGGCAGGTATTCCTCGAAGCGGAACGCTTTGACTGCAAAGGTAACGATGGTCGCTTGCCTATTGTGTCGCTGGAGGCGGTGCAGAGTGAGTTTATCTCTTCTCCGGGATCGTGGCCGCAGGCAATGCGCCGTTTGTGTGAGCAACAACTTGTCACTCACCAGAGCGTGGCGCAAACAGAAGTGATCTGGGCATTTGGGCGACTTATCGCCAACAGCGATATGCACGCAGGTAATTTATCGTTTTATTTATCTGAACCGCCATTTGCGCTGACGCCCGTCTACGACATGCTGCCGATGGTCTATGCACCAAACAGCGCTGGAATGCTGCGTGATGCTGCCATTGAGGTGAAGTTTGATCTTAACGTCAGTAAAAGCGCTTGGTTAACGGCGATCCCGCTGGCGCAGCAGTTCTGGCAAACGGTCGCCAGAGATCCGCGTATCAGCGAGGCGTTTCGCCACATTGCGCAAGAAATGCCGGAAAAAATCCGGCAAATCGAAGAGAAAGTTGCCCGCATGGGCGGGTAACTACCTTACAGCCCCCGCCATCCATGCCGATAACTCCCGTAGCTCTTTTTCCTGTTCCGGGAAGTCAACCAACAGCGCTTCGCACTCCTGTTGCAGCATATCTGCGCGGTACAGGCAGCCTTGCAGTCGTCCGGCGAGGGCTTCCAGCGGCGCGGGGTTGAGGCTGTCGGTAAACACCTGGGCGCGGGTGATATGGCCTTTTTCAACGTCGAAATGCAGTTCCACGCCGCCCCAGGTAAAGCGTTCATCCAGCAGATGCGAGAATGCCGGAGCCTGACCGAAGTTCCATTCCCAGCTACTCTGGCGGGCAAAGGTTTCGGCGAAGTTTGGCAAGTCTGGCGTTTTGTTCGGGGAGATGATTTCCGCTTCCACGCGCTCGCCATAATGGGCGAAAAAGGCCTCGGTTATGGCCTCGCAAACCTGCTCATGGGTGATCCCCGGCAACAGCTCGGTGAGGTTGGTCACGCGGGAACGTACCGACGTAATGCCTTTCGCCGCCAGTTTCTTTTTATCCGGATTGAGATAGTTTGCCAGGCGGCTGAGGTCGGCATTGAGTAGCAAGGTGCCGTGGTGGAAGCCGCGATCTTTGGTTTCGCGATAGGCCGAGCCTGAGACTTTGCGGTCGCCTTCGACGGTTTTCACCACCAGATCGTTACGTCCGGACGCTTCGGCGCTGACGCCGAGCGCGTTCAGCGCATTGAGCACAATCGACGTGGAGATAGTTTTATCGTACTCCGGCTTGCCAGCCATAAAGGTAAAGCAGGTATTGCCGAGATCGTGGAACACCGCGCCGCCACCGCTACTGCGCCGCGCCAGGCGGACGTTATCTTCTTCCATCCGCCGGGTATTACACTCTTTCCACGGGTTCTGCGCGCGACCAATTACTACCGTGTCGGCATTGCGCCAGAGAAACAGAACGCGCTGCGTGGCGGGCATTTGGCGAAAAATACACTCTTCCACCGCCAGGTTAAACCACGGGTCGTAAGAGTCAGAGATGAGCAGGCGTAATGTGGACATAACGATTTCCTTTCTTGTAGTAATGGGTCACTCTTTTTTCTCGCTTTCTTCCTCTTCCGGCACCGGTTTGCTGGCGGTTAACAGGAAGGGCGATTGCTGCCAGCGGGTGCGTTTACCCTGTAGCAGCGTGCGGGTCAGCACTACACCGATTGCCAGTGAGAGCAGCAACATCAGGCGTAAAATGTTAGTGGTGTTATCCACCTGTTGGGCTTCGGTGGCGAGCGTATGGGTGTCGAGTGTCAGGCGCAGATAGCCGAGCGGTCCGTTTTTACCCGCAATTGGCTCGACAATCTGCTGGTTAAAATAGCCGCCTGCTTTTTTACCGTCGAGCGCCAGCCGGTCGCGCACTTCGACGCTTTCGCCAGAACGTGCGATAAGATCGCCTTGTTCGTCATACACACCCGCGTCGAGGATACGGCTTTCATCCGTTAACTGATCGAGGATCGCCTGAATGCGTTTTTCATCCGGTGAGTCGGTACGCATCAGCGGTGCAACGTTCAGCGTCACCTGACGCGCCAGGGTGCGGGCCAGTTCTTCCAGCTGTGGATTACGCTGTCGCTGGTGGTTTTGACTAAACCATGACGCTCCCTGCATCAGCGCCACTAACAAGGCAAGACAGAACAGGACAATCACTGCCCGATGCAGCCGGAATTTCAGTTTTGTGCGAGCCATCTTCCACCCTTTGAAAATTTGAGACTTAATGTTGCCAGAAGCAATGGATACAAGGTAGCCTCATGCGTTATTTTCCCTGCTTCGAACGATTTTACAGGAGCCTTAATGCCTAACATTACCTGGTGCGACCTGCCTGAAGATGTCTCTTTATGGCCGGGTCTGCCTCTTTCATTAAGTGGTGATGAAGTGATGCCACTGGATTACCACGCAGGTCGTAGCGGCTGGCTGCTGTATGGTCGTGGGCTGGATAAACAACGTCTGACCCAATACCAGAGCAAACTGGGTGCGGCGATGGTGATTGTTGCCGCCTGGTGCGTGGAAGATTATCAGGTGATTCGTCTGGCAGGTTCACTCACCGCACGGGCTACACGCCTGGCCCACGAAGCGCAGCTGGATGTCGCCCCGCTGGGGAAAATCCCGCACCTGCGCACGCCGGGTTTGCTGGTGATGGATATGGACTCCACCGCCATCCAGATTGAATGTATTGATGAAATTGCCAAACTGGCCGGAACGGGCGAGATGGTGGCGGAAGTAACCGAACGGGCGATGCGCGGCGAACTCGATTTTACCGCCAGCCTGCGCAGCCGTGTGGCGACGCTGAAAGGCGCTGACGCCAATATTCTGCAACAGGTGCGTGAAAATCTGCCGCTGATGCCAGGCTTAACGCAACTGGTGCTCAAGCTGGAAACGCTGGGCTGGAAAGTGGCGATTGCCTCCGGCGGCTTTACTTTCTTTGCTGAATACCTGCGCGACAAGCTGCGCCTGACCGCCGTGGTAGCCAATGAACTGGAGATCATGGACGGTAAATTTACCGGCAATGTGATCGGCGACATCGTAGACGCGCAGTACAAAGCGAAAACTCTGACTCGCCTCGCGCAGGAGTATGAAATCCCGCTGGCGCAGACCGTGGCGATTGGCGATGGAGCCAATGACCTGCCGATGATCAAAGCGGCAGGGCTGGGGATTGCCTACCATGCCAAGCCAAAAGTGAATGAAAAGGCGGAAGTCACCATCCGTCACGCTGACCTGATGGGGGTATTCTGCATCCTCTCAGGCAGCCTGAATCAGAAGTAATTGCTCGCCCGCCATCCTGCGGGCGGCACAGCATTAACGAGGTACACCGTGGCAAAAGCTCCAAAACGCGCCTTTGTTTGTAATGAATGCGGGGCCGATTATCCGCGCTGGCAGGGGCAGTGCAGTGCCTGTCATGCCTGGAACACCATCACCGAGGTGCGTCTTGCTGCGTCGCCAATGGTGGCGCGTAACGAGCGTCTCAGCGGCTATGCCGGTAGCGCCGGGGTGGCAAAAGTCCAGAAACTCTCCGATATCAGCCTTGAAGAGCTGCCGCGTTTTTCCACCGGATTTAAAGAGTTCGACCGCGTACTAGGCGGCGGCGTGGTGCCAGGAAGTGCCATTCTGATTGGCGGTAACCCTGGTGCGGGGAAATCCACGCTGCTACTGCAAACGCTGTGCAAACTGGCCCAGCAGATGAAAACGCTGTATGTCACCGGCGAAGAGTCGCTGCAACAGGTGGCAATGCGCGCTCATCGCCTTGGCCTGCCGACTGACAATCTCAATATGTTGTCGGAAACCAGCATCGAACAGATCTGCCTGATTGCCGAAGAAGAGCAACCGAAGCTGATGGTAATTGACTCGATCCAGGTGATGCATATGGCGGATGTACAGTCATCGCCTGGTAGCGTGGCGCAGGTGCGTGAAACGGCGGCTTATTTGACACGCTTCGCCAAAACGCGCGGTGTGGCGATTGTCATGGTGGGGCACGTAACCAAAGATGGTTCGCTGGCTGGCCCGAAAGTGCTGGAACACTGTATCGACTGTTCGGTGCTTTTGGATGGCGATGCCGACTCCCGTTTTCGCACCTTGCGCAGCCATAAAAACCGCTTCGGCGCGGTGAATGAGCTGGGCGTCTTCGCGATGACCGAACAGGGGCTGCGTGAAGTCAGCAACCCTTCGGCAATTTTCTTAAGTCGCGGCGATGAAGTGACCTCCGGTAGCTCAGTGATGGTGGTATGGGAAGGAACGCGTCCACTGCTGGTGGAGATTCAGGCGCTGGTCGATCACTCGATGATGGCGAACCCACGCCGCGTGGCAGTGGGGCTGGAACAAAACCGTCTGGCAATCCTGCTGGCTGTGTTGCACCGTCACGGTGGTCTGCAAATGGCCGATCAGGATGTGTTTGTGAACGTGGTCGGCGGCGTGAAGGTAACCGAAACCAGTGCCGACTTAGCGTTACTGCTGGCGATGGTTTCCAGCCTGCGCGACAGACCGCTGCCGCAGGATCTGGTGGTGTTTGGTGAAGTCGGGCTGGCAGGGGAGATCCGCCCGGTGCCCAGCGGTCAGGAACGAATCTCTGAAGCGGCGAAACACGGTTTTCGCCGGGCGATTGTTCCGGCGGCTAACGTGCCGAAAAAAGCGCCGGAAGGGATGCAGATTTTTGGCGTTAAAAAACTCTCCGACGCGCTTAGCGTGTTCGACGACTTATAATGAGATATACGGAGGGAGATATGTCGTCATTTGATTACCTGAAAACTGCCATCAAGCAACAGGGCTGCACGCTACAGCAGGTAGCTGATGCCAGCGGTATGACCAAAGGGTATTTAAGCCAGTTACTGAATGCCAAAATCAAAAGCCCCAGCGCGCAAAAGCTGGAGGCGTTGCACCGTTTTTTGGGGCTTGAGTTTCCCCGGCAGAAGAAAACGATCGGTGTCGTATTCGGTAAGTTCTACCCACTGCATACCGGACATATCTACCTTATCCAGCGCGCCTGTAGCCAGGTTGACGAGCTGCATATCATTATGGGTTTTGACGATACCCGTGACCGCGCGTTGTTCGAAGACAGTGCCATGTCGCAGCAGCCGACCGTGCCGGATCGTCTGCGTTGGTTATTGCAAACTTTTAAATATCAGAAAAATATTCGCATTCATGCTTTCAACGAAGAGGGCATGGAGCCGTATCCGCACGGCTGGGATGTGTGGAGCAACGGCATCAAAAAGTTTATGGCTGAAAAAGGGATCCAGCCGGATCTGATCTACACCTCGGAAGAAGCCGATGCGCCACAGTATATGGAACATCTGGGGATCGAGACGGTGCTGGTCGATCCGAAACGTACCTTTATGAGTATCAGCGGTGCGCAGATCCGCGAAAACCCGTTCCGCTACTGGGAATATATTCCTACCGAAGTGAAGCCGTTTTTTGTGCGTACCGTGGCGATCCTTGGCGGCGAGTCGAGCGGTAAATCCACCCTGGTAAACAAACTTGCCAATATCTTCAACACCACCAGTGCGTGGGAATATGGCCGCGATTATGTCTTTTCACACCTCGGCGGTGATGAGATCGCATTGCAGTATTCTGACTACGATAAAATCGCGCTGGGCCACGCTCAATACATTGATTTTGCGGTGAAATATGCCAATAAAGTGGCATTTATCGATACCGATTTTGTCACCACTCAGGCGTTCTGCAAAAAGTACGAAGGGCGGGAACATCCGTTCGTGCAGGCGCTGATTGATGAATACCGTTTCGATCTGGTGATCCTGCTGGAGAACAACACGCCGTGGGTGGCGGATGGTTTACGCAGCCTCGGCAGTTCGGTGGATCGCAAAGAGTTCCAGAACTTGCTGGTGGAGATGCTCGAAGAGAACAATATCGAATTTGTGCGGGTTGAAGAGGAAGATTACGACAGTCGTTTCCTGCGCTGCGTGGAACTGGTGCGGGAGATGATGGGGGAGCAGAGATAACCGTGATGAAACTGCTCAAAGGCGAGGTATAAAATGAGTTTTTTTGATGAGTTGAAAACCTCTCTGGAAGAGGCTGTCGAGATTAAACAAGGTTTGAAAAAACCTGCACGGGTGACCCGCCACGAAATTGAGGATGCTAAGGCTGTTGTAGACCGGAAACGGTGTTCACGCCGCATCCGGCATTCGGTGCTCAATGCCTGATGCGACGCTTACCGCGTCTTATCAGGCCTACAGTTTTACAACGTATTGAAATTGCTGGTTTTGTAGGCCGGATAAGGCGTTCGCGCCGCATCCGGCATTTTACGCATTACTTCGCAATACGCTTGTACTTGATACGCTTCGGCTCCAGCGCGTCTGCGCCCAGCGTGCGTTTCTTGTACTCTTCGTACTCGGTAAAGTTACCTTCGAAGAACTCAACTTTACCTTCATCCTGGTAATCCAGAATGTGCGTGGCGATACGGTCGAGGAACCAACGGTCGTGCGAGATAACCATCGCACAGCCCGGGAACTCCAGCAGGGCGTTTTCCAGCGCGCGCAGGGTTTCGATATCCAGGTCGTTGGTTGGTTCGTCGAGCAGCAGCATGTTGCCGCCAACCTGCAGCAGCTTCGCCAGATGCAGACGACCGCGCTCACCACCGGAGAGTTCACCAACGCGTTTACCCTGATCAACCCCTTTAAAGTTAAAGCGGCCAACGTAGGCGCGGCTTGGCATCTCGGTGTTGCCGATCTTCATGATATCCAGCCCGCCGGAAACTTCTTCCCAAACGGTTTTGCTGTTATCCATTGAGTCACGGAACTGATCAACCGACGCCAGTTTCACCGTTTCACCCAAAGTGATGGTGCCGCTGTCCGGCTGTTCCTGACCAGAGATCATACGGAACAGGGTCGATTTACCCGCACCGTTCGGACCGATGATCCCGACGATCGCTCCTTTCGGGATCGAGAAGCTCAGGTCATCAATCAGCAGACGATCGCCATAGGATTTACGCAGGTTGCTGACTTCCAGCACTTTATCGCCCAGACGCGGTCCAGGTGGAATAAACAGTTCGTTGGTTTCGTTACGTTTCTGATATTCGGTGCTGTTCAGTTCTTCAAAGCGCGCCAGACGTGCTTTACCTTTCGACTGACGGCCTTTAGTACCTTGACGTACCCATTCCAGCTCTTTCTCAATCGACTTACGACGCGCCGCTTCTTGTGAAGCTTCCTGCGCCAGGCGCTGATCTTTCTGCTCCAGCCAGGAGGAGTAGTTACCTTCCCACGGAATACCTTCACCGCGGTCAAGTTCGAGGATCCAGCCTGCAACGTTATCGAGGAAGTAACGGTCGTGGGTAATCGCCACAACGGTGCCTTCGAAGTCGTGCAGGAAGCGTTCCAGCCAGGCCACGGATTCGGCATCCAGGTGGTTGGTCGGTTCGTCGAGCAGCAGCATGTCTGGTTTTTCCAGCAGCAGGCGGCACAACGCTACGCGACGACGTTCACCACCGGAGAGGTTAGCGATTTTCGCGTCCCAGTCCGGCAGACGTAGCGCATCCGCCGCACGCTCCAGCTGTACGTTCAGATTATGACCGTCGTGAGCCTGAATGATCTCTTCCAGACGGCCTTGTTCAGCGGCCAGCTTGTCAAAATCGGCATCCGGATCGGCGTACAGCGCATACACTTCATCCAGGCGTTTCAGGGCGTTAACCACTTCTGAAACCGCTTCTTCAATGGACTCACGCACGGTGTGTTCCGGGTTCAGCTGCGGTTCCTGCGGCAGATAACCAATCTTGATGTCTGGCTGCGGACGCGCTTCACCTTCGATGTCTTTATCAATGCCCGCCATAATGCGCAGCAGGGTGGACTTACCCGCGCCATTCAGACCCAGGACACCAATTTTTGCCCCAGGGAAGAAACTCAGAGAGATGTTTTTCAAAATATGACGTTTCGGCGGAACAACTTTGCCGACACGATGCATGGTATAAACGAATTGAGCCACGTTGGACTTCGCCTCTATGTTTATCGTGATAATGAGTTTTCAAAGGCGAAGTGTAGCCTTTTTCCCCGCCTAATCCCAGCCGGTCGATCACCCTCGCAGTAAAAGTAAAAAAGTGTCCGTAACGTGGCGTAAACGGCAATGACTGGTTAGCATAAATCTATTACGCGGCATGACGCTGCATTGATGTATTTACACTTAGAGGATGCGCTTGTGGAAAAAGCCAAACAAGTTACCTGGCGGCTGTTGGCTGCCGGTGTCTGTCTGCTGACGGTCAGCAGCGTGGCGCGAGCCGACTCACTGGATGAGCAGCGTAGTCGTTACGCGCAAATCAAGCAGGCCTGGGATAATCGACAAATGGATGTGGTCGAACAAATGATGCCTGGACTGAAGGATTATCCGCTTTATCCCTACCTGGAATACCGCCAGATCACCGATGATCTGATGAATCAACCGGCGGTGACGGTCACTAACTTTGTTCGCGCTAACCCCACGCTTCCTCCCGCTCGCACGCTGCAATCTCGTTTCGTCAATGAACTGGCGCGGCGTGAAGACTGGCGTGGCTTGTTAGCCTTTAGCCCGGAAAAGCCCGGAACTACCGAAGCGCAATGTAATTACTACTATGCGAAATGGAACACCGGGCAGAGTGAAGAAGCCTGGCAAGGGGCGAAAGAGCTGTGGCTAACCGGCAAGAGCCAGCCTAACGCCTGTGACAAGTTATTTAGCGTCTGGCGTGCGTCAGGTAAACAAGATCCGCTGGCGTATTTAGAGCGTATCCGTCTGGCGATGAAAGCGGGTAACACAGGCCTGGTAACAGTGCTGGCAGGGCAGATGCCTGCCGATTACCAGACTATCGCCTCGGCAATCATTTCACTGGCGAACAACCCTAATACGGTACTGACCTTCGCGCGTACAACTGGCGCGACCGATTTTACCCGTCAAATGGCGGCGGTGGCGTTTGCCAGTGTGGCGCGGCAGGATGCTGAGAATGCACGGCTGATGATCCCATCGCTTGCCCAGGCGCAGCAGCTTAATGAAGATCAGATTCAGGAGCTGCGCGATATCGTCGCCTGGCGTTTGATGGGCAACGATGTCACCGACGAGCAGGCGAAATGGCGCGATGACGCCATTATGCGCTCGCAATCTACTTCGCTTATTGAACGCCGTGTACGAATGGCGCTTGGCACCGGCGATCGTCGCGGCCTGAATACCTGGCTGGCGCGTCTGCCTATGGAAGCGAAAGAGAAAGATGAATGGCGTTACTGGCAGGCGGATTTATTGCTGGAACGCGGACGTGAAGCTGAAGCAAAAGAGATTTTGCATCAACTCATGCAACAGCGTGGTTTCTACCCGATGGTTGCAGCACAACGCATCGGCGAAGAGTATGAGCTGAAGATTGATAAAGCGCCGCAGAATGTTGACAGCGCCCTGACTCAGGGGCCGGAGATGGCGCGCGTGCGCGAGTTGATGTACTGGAATCTCGATAATACCGCGCGTAGCGAGTGGGCCAATCTGGTGAAGAGCAAGTCAAAAACAGAGCAGGCTCAACTGGCGCGGTATGCTTTCAACAACCAATGGTGGGATCTTAGCGTTCAGGCAACGATCGCCGGGAAGCTGTGGGATCATCTGGAAGAGCGATTCCCGCTGGCTTACAACGATCTTTTCAAACGCTACACCAGCGGTAAGGAGATCCCGCAAAGCTATGCGATGGCGATTGCTCGTCAGGAGAGCGCCTGGAATCCGAAAGTGAAATCACCGGTAGGGGCCAGCGGCTTGATGCAGATTATGCCTGGTACAGCGACCCATACGGTGAAGATGTTCTCTATTCCCGGTTATAGCAGTCCTGGGCAATTGCTGGATCCGGAAACGAATATCAACATTGGCACCAGTTACCTGCAATATGTTTATCAGCAGTTTGGCAATAATCGTATTTTCTCCTCAGCAGCTTATAACGCCGGACCAGGGCGGGTGCGAACCTGGCTTGGCAACAGCGCCGGGCGTATCGACGCAGTGGCATTTGTCGAGAGTATTCCATTCTCCGAGACGCGCGGTTATGTGAAGAACGTGCTGGCTTATGACGCTTACTACCGCTATTTCATGGGGGATAAACCGACGTTGATGAGCGCCACGGAATGGGGACGTCGTTACTGATCCGCACGTTTATGATATGCTATCGTACTCTTTAGCGAGTACAACCGGGGGAGGCATTTTGCTTCCCCCGCTAACAATGGCGACATATTATGGCCCAACAATCACCCTATTCAGCAGCGATGGCAGAACAGCGTCACCAGGAGTGGTTACGTTTTGTCGACCTGCTTAAGAATGCCTACCAAAACGATCTCCATTTACCGTTGTTAAACCTGATGCTGACGCCAGATGAGCGCGAAGCGTTGGGGACTCGCGTGCGTATTGTCGAAGAGCTGTTGCGCGGCGAAATGAGCCAGCGTGAGTTAAAAAATGAACTCGGCGCAGGCATCGCGACGATTACGCGTGGATCTAACAGCCTGAAAGCCGCGCCCGTCGAGCTGCGCCAGTGGCTGGAAGAGGTGTTGCTGAAAAGCGATTGATTTTGTAGGCCTGATAAGACGTGGCGCATCAGGCATCGTGCACCGAATGCCGGATGCGGCGTGAACGCCTTATCCGTCCTACAAATACCCGTAATTTCAATATGTTTGGTAGGCATGATAAGACGCGGCAGCGTCGCATCAGGCGCTTAATACACGGCATTATGAAACGGACTCAGCGCCAGGATCACCGCCTGGTGATAGACGCTGGCGCGAGTGAGTTTCCCGGCGGTAAACACGCCGATCGCCCCTTCCTTACGACCAATCTCATCAATACCGGTATAACGCGACATCACGGGACCAAGCGCCTCACCTTCACGCACTTTTTCCAGAATCACCGCAGGCAACGGCAAAGTAGCCGAACGCGCCTCGCCGCGCTGGCTGGCGTTTTCAATCACCACCCAACTGAAAGTGCTGTCACCATCGATGCCAGCTTCAATCGCCACCCAAAAATCAGCCTCTGGAAGTAAACGGCGGGCATTGGCTACCCGATTTCGTGCGCCAGCGCGCGTTTCCTCACTGCCAAAGGGCTGTTCCGGTACACCGCTCTCGACGGCAACGGATGCAATATGGCAGGATCCTTCGCCGAAGATCTCGTGAAATGCCTGCAGAATGGCCTGAATTTTAGCGGGATTGGTGGTCGCACAGACAACTTGGTGCATAATCAGCATTACTCAGAAAATTAACGTTACAGCAGTATACGGAAAAAAAGCATGTTACAGGTATACCTAGTCCGCCACGGTGAAACGCAGTGGAACGCCGAGCGACGTATTCAGGGCCAGTCTGACAGCCCGCTGACCGCCAAAGGTGAGCAACAGGCGATGCAGGTGGCAACCCGTGCCAAAGAGCTTGGCATTACGCATATCATCAGTAGCGATTTAGGACGCACCCGGCGTACGGCGGAAATCATCGCCCAGGCCTGCGGCTGTGACATCATCTTTGATTCTCGCCTGCGTGAATTAAACATGGGTGTGCTGGAAAAAAGACATATCGATTCTCTGACCGAAGAAGAAGAGAACTGGCGTCGGCAGCTGGTCAATGGCACCGTTGACGGGCGTATTCCTGAAGGCGAGTCAATGCAGGAGCTCAGCGATCGCGTCAATGCGGCACTGGAATCTTGCCGGGACTTACCGCAGGGAAGCCGACCGCTGCTGGTGAGTCATGGTATTGCACTGGGATGCCTGGTGAGTACGATTCTCGGATTACCAGCATGGGCAGAGCGCCGCTTACGTCTGCGTAACTGTTCTATTTCGCGCGTGGATTATCAGGAAAGCCTGTGGCTGGCGTCTGGCTGGGTCGTTGAAACCGCAGGGGACATCTCGCATCTGGACGCCCCTGCATTAGATGAGCTGCAGCGTTAACGACGGATCGGAATCAGCAGTTCACAGCGTAGATTAATTGGGCGATCTCCCGCTTTGGCATCTTCTGCCGGGTAGTATCGCTCAATATCCTGACCTTTACGGCGCGTCAGGTTGAGCATTGGCATGCACGTTCCGTATACCGTCAGGATAAACTCCTGCACGCCGGTTCCCAGACCTTCATAGGTAAACATCACATATTCGCCGCCCTGCAGCATCACCGGATGCCCCGTCAGTACATAGCCATCTGCCTGATCCTGGGCTAACGCGGTGGTATAGAATACCTCTTGCTCGTCGTCTTTATCCTGACTCGGACGCGTTTCATTCAGGCCGTAGAGCACCGGCGGAATGGTCGGCGCGTTGCCGAGAAAATCGTGCCAGAACTGATAACGCATTTCATGGCGGAAATCAGAGATTTGCTCCAGCGAACAGGAGTAGCTCTGGGTAACACCAATCAGCGGCGTATCTTCCAGGGTGACAAATTTGTGCTCTGGCATAGTGAATTCACCCAGGCGTAGCGGCGGGCGAATACCAAAGGCGCTCCATTCAGGAGAACGGCGGTAAAGTGCAGGAGTCTGGGCAAACTGCTTCTTGAATGCGCGGGTAAATGTCTGTTGAGAGTCGAAGCGGTATTGCAGCGCGATGTCCAGAATCGGACGCGCAGTCAGGCGTAGTGCGACCGCCGATTTCGACAAACGACGAGCACGAATATACGCGCCAATAGCATGGCCAGTGACATCTTTAAACATTCTCTGTAAGTGCCACTTGGAATAACCTGCTTTCGCCGCTACATTGTCGAGCGACAGGGGCTGATCCAGATGACCTTCCAGCCAGATTAAAAGGTCGCGAATAATGCCGGCCTGATCCATAAAATATCCTCATCCTTTCAACAACGAGCACCTGACATCAGGTAATTGGATAATAGCATTTTTTGCTGTTTTAGCATTCAGTGTTTTTTTCTTAGTAGAGTATGTTTTAGGGCTTGACGGAAATAAAAGTATTGAGATTTTGTTCTTAATCAATATGTTATTTACCGTGACGAACTAATTGCTCGTGTAATAGATAAAAATGGTAACAATATGAAATACAAGCATTTGATCCTGTCTTTAAGCCTGATAATGCTGGGGCCATTGGCTCATGCAGAAGAGATTGGTTCGGTCGACACCGTATTTAAAATGATCGGCCCGGATCACAAAATTGTTGTGGAAGCCTTTGATGATCCCGATGTGAAAAATGTCACCTGTTATGTGAGCCGGGCGAAAACCGGTGGTATTAAAGGGGGATTGGGTCTGGCGGAAGATACCTCCGATGCGGCCATTTCTTGTCAGCAAGTCGGGCCGATTGAACTGTCGGATCGTATTAAAAACGGCAAAGCTCAGGGCGAGGTAGTATTCAAAAAACGCACGTCCCTGGTCTTTAAGTCGTTACAGGTCGTGCGCTTTTATGATGCCAAACGCAACGCGCTCGCTTATCTGGCTTACTCCGACAAAGTTGTAGAAGGTTCGCCGAAAAACGCGATTAGCGCGGTTCCTGTCATGCCGTGGCGGCAATAACAGAGGCGATTTATGCAACGGGAAACGGTCTGGTTAGTGGAAGATGAGCAAGGGATAGCCGACACGCTGGTCTACATGTTGCAGCAGGAAGGTTTTGCCGTCGAGGTCTTTGAGCGAGGCTTGCCGGTGCTGGATAAAGCTCGCAAGCAGGTACCCGACGTCATGATTCTCGATGTTGGTCTGCCGGATATTAGCGGCTTTGAATTGTGCCGCCAGTTACTGGCGCTCCATCCGGCGTTACCTGTACTGTTCCTGACGGCCCGAAGTGAAGAGGTCGATCGCCTGCTTGGGCTGGAAATTGGTGCTGACGACTACGTGGCTAAACCGTTTTCACCCCGCGAAGTGTGCGCCAGGGTGCGCACCTTACTGCGTCGGGTGAAGAAGTTCTCGACGCCGTCTCCCGTCATCCGTATTGGACATTTTGAATTGAATGAACCCGCGGCGCAGATCAGCTGGTTTGACACGCCATTAGCGCTGACTCGGTATGAGTTTTTATTGTTGAAGACGTTACTCAAGTCACCGGGCCGCGTCTGGTCCCGCCAGCAACTGATGGATAGCGTATGGGAAGATGCGCAGGACACCTACGATCGCACCGTCGATACCCACATTAAAACGCTGCGTGCCAAGCTGCGCGCCATCAACCCCGATCTTTCACCGATTAATACTCATCGCGGCATGGGATATAGCCTGAGGGGCCTGTAATGCGTATCGGCATGCGGTTGTTGCTGGGCTATTTTTTACTGGTGGCGGTGGCAGCCTGGTTCGTACTGGCCATTTTTGTCAAAGAAGTTAAACCGGGCGTGCGAAGAGCAACGGAGGGGACGTTGATCGACACCGCAACGTTGCTGGCGGAGCTGGCGCGTCCCGATTTGCTCTCTGGGGACCCAACGCATGGGCAACTGGCGCAGGCGTTTAATCAGCTACAACATCCCCCGTTTCGCGCCAATATCGGTGGCATTAACAAAGTGCGCAATGAATATCATGTCTATATGACCGATGCGCAGGGCAAAGTATTGTTCGATTCGGCAAATAAAGCCGTTGGACAGGATTATTCGCGCTGGAATGACGTCTGGCTAACGTTGCGTGGTCAGTATGGTGCGCGCAGCACGTTGCAAAATCCTGCCGATCCCGAAAGTTCTGTGATGTATGTTGCCGCACCGATTATGGACGGCTCGCGGCTTATTGGCGTTTTGAGCGTAGGCAAACCGAACGCGGCGATGGCTCCGGTCATTAAGCGTAGCGAGCGGCGAATTTTATGGGCCAGCGCCATTTTGTTGGGGATTGCACTGGTGATTGGCGCAGGCATGGTTTGGTGGATCAACCGCTCTATTGCCCGGCTCACTCGCTATGCTGATTCCGTCACTGACAATAAGCCCGTTCCTCTCCCCGATCTCGGTAGTAGCGAGTTGCGTAAACTCGCGCAGGCGCTGGAAAGTATGCGCGTGAAGCTGGAAGGGAAAAACTATATTGAGCAGTATGTTTACGCATTAACTCATGAGCTAAAAAGCCCACTGGCGGCGATTCGTGGAGCGGCGGAAATTTTACGCGAAGGTCCGCCGCCGGAAGTGGTGGCTCGTTTTACTGACAACATTCTGACGCAAAATGCGCGTATGCAGGCATTGGTAGAAACGTTACTACGCCAGGCAAGACTGGAGAATCGTCAGGAAGTCGTTCTGACTGCTGTTGATGTGGCGGCATTATTCCGCCGCGTCAGCGAAGCGCGCACCGTGCAGTTGGCAGAAAAAAAAATCACTCTGCATGTTACGCCCACCGAGGTTAACGTTGCTGCTGAACCGGCGTTACTGGAGCAGGCGCTGGGAAATTTACTGGATAACGCCATCGATTTTACCCCCGAGAGCGGTTGCATCACGCTAAGCGCCGAAGTGGATCAGGAACACGTCACGCTTAAGGTGCTGGATACCGGTAGTGGTATTCCTGACTACGCGCTTTCACGTATTTTTGAACGCTTTTACTCTTTGCCTCGTGCAAATGGGCAAAAAAGCAGCGGTCTGGGGTTGGCGTTCGTCAGTGAGGTCGCCCGTTTGTTTAACGGCGAAGTCACGCTGCGCAACGTGCAGGAAGGTGGCGTGCTGGCCTCGCTTCGACTTCACCGTCACTTCACATAGCTTCAAATTCTTCCCACATAGTCTTCGTATCCTGCTGCCATTGCAAAGGAGAAGACTATGTTGAAATCCCCCCTGTTCTGGAAAATGACTAGCCTGTTTGGTGCAGTATTGCTGTTGTTAATTCCGATAATGCTGATTCGGCAGGTGATTGTCGAACGTGCTGATTACCGTAGCGATGTGGAAGATGCGATTCGCCAAAGTACCAGCGGGCCGCAAAAACTCGTTGGGCCGCTCATCGCTATTCCTGTGACCGAGCTTTATACGGTGCAGGAAGAGGATAAAACCGTGGAGCGGAAACGAAGTTTTATCCATTTTTGGTTACCTGAGTCATTGATGGTTGATGGCAATCAGAACGTGGAAGAACGCAAGATAGGGATTTATACCGGTCAGGTCTGGCACAGTGATTTAACGTTAAAAGCCGATTTCGATGTTTCGCGTCTTAGCGAACTCAACGCGCCAAATATCACCTTAGGCAAGCCATTTATTGTGATTAGCGTCGGGGATGCGCGTGGTATTGGTGTGGTGAAAGCGCCTGAAGTTAACGGAACGGCGCTGACCATTGAACCCGGCACCGGGTTAGAGCAAGGCGGGCAGGGCGTGCATATCCCTTTACCTGAAGGGGACTGGCGGAAGCAGAACCTGAAGCTGAATATGGCCCTGAATTTAAGCGGTACCGGCGATCTTTCTGTGGTGCCTGGCGGGCGTAATAGCGAAATGACCTTAACCAGCAACTGGCCGCATCCCAGTTTTTTAGGTGATTTTCTACCAGCCAAACGGGAAGTTAGCGAGTCAGGTTTTCAGGCGCACTGGCAAAGCAGCTGGTTTGCTAATAATCTCGGTGAGCGTTTTGCTTCAGGCAATGATACCGGCTGGGAAAACTTCCCGGCGTTTAGCGTCGCAGTAACGACGCCAGCCGATCAATACCAATTAACTGACCGGGCGACTAAGTACGCCATTCTGCTGATTGCACTGACTTTTATGGCGTTCTTTGTTTTTGAAACGCTCACCGCGCAACGTTTACACCCAATGCAATATTTGCTGGTGGGGCTTTCATTGGTGATGTTTTATTTGCTCTTGCTGGCGCTTTCTGAACATACCGGTTTTACCGTGGCATGGATAATCGCCAGTCTGATTGGGGCGATAATGAACGGTATTTATTTGCAAGCGGTATTGAAAGGTTGGTGCAACAGCATGTTGTTTACCCTCGCGCTGTTGTTGCTGGATGGTGTGATGTGGGGACTGCTCAACTCTGCCGATAGCGCGCTGTTGTTGGGAACCAGTGTGCTGGTGGTGGCGCTGGCCGGCATGATGTTTGTGACCCGTAATATCGACTGGTATGCGTTTTCACTGCCGAAAATGAAAGCCAGTAAAGAAGTTACAACGGACGATGAGTTACGTATCTGGAAATAAGGTTGAAAAATAAAAACGGCGCTAAAAAGCGCCGTTTTTTTTGACGGTGGTAAAGCCGATTAATCTTCCAGATCACCGCAGAAGCGATAACCTTCACCGTGAATGGTGGCGATGATTTCCGGCGTATCCGGCGTAGATTCGAAATGTTTACGAATACGGCGGATCGTCACGTCTACAGTACGGTCGTGCGGTTTCAGCTCACGGCCGGTCATTTTCTTCAGCAGTTCAGCACGGGACTGAATTTTGCCTGGGTTTTCACAGAAGTGAAGCATGGCGCGGAACTCGCTGCGCGGCAGCTTGTACTGCTCGCCATCAGGGCCGATCAACGAACGGCTGTTGATGTCCAGTTCCCAACCATTGAACTTGTAGCTTTCAACGCTACGACGTTCTTCGCTGACAGTACCCAGATTCATGGTACGGGACAGTAGGTTGCGTGCACGAATCGTCAGTTCACGCGGGTTGAACGGTTTGGTGATGTAGTCATCTGCACCGATTTCGAGGCCGAGAATTTTATCGACTTCGTTGTCACGGCCAGTCAGGAACATCAACGCAACATTCGCCTGCTCGCGCAGTTCACGCGCTAACAGAAGACCGTTCTTACCCGGCAGATTGATATCCATGATCACCAGGTTGATGTCATATTCAGAGAGGATCTGATGCATTTCCGCGCCATCTGTCGCTTCGAAAACATCATAGCCTTCCGCTTCGAAAATACTTTTCAACGTGTTGCGTGTTACCAACTCGTCTTCAACGATAAGAATGTGCGGGGTCTGCATGTTTGCTACCTAAATTGCCAACTAAATCGAAACAGGAAGTACAAAAGTCCCTGACCTGCCTGATGCATGCTGCAAATTAACATGATCGGCGTAACATGACTAAAGTACGTAATTGCGTTCTTGATGCACTTTCCATCAACGTCAACAACATCATTAGCTTGGTCGTGGGTACTTTCCCTCAGGACCCGACAGTGTCAAAAACGGCTGTCATCCTAACCATTTTAACAGCAACATAACAGGCTAAGAGGGGCCGGACACCCAATAAAACTACGCTTCGTTGACATATATCAAGTTCAATTGTAGCACGTTAACAGTTTGATGAAATCATCGTATCTAAATGCTAGCTTTCGTCACATTATTTTAATAATCCAACTAGTTGCATCATACAACTAATAAACGTGGTGAATCCAATTGTCGAGATTTATTTTTTATAAAATTATCCTAAGTAAACAGAAGGATATGTAGCATTTTTTAACAACTCAACCGTTAGTACAGTCAGGAAATAGTTTAGCCTTTTTTAAGCTAAGTAAAGGGCTTTTTCTGCGACTTACGTTAAGAATTTGTAAATTCGCACCGCGTAATAAGTTGACAGTGATCACCCGGTTCGCGGTTATTTGATCAAGAAGAGTGGCAATATGCGTATAACGATTATTCTGGTCGCACCCGCCAGAGCAGAAAATATTGGGGCAGCGGCGCGGGCAATGAAAACGATGGGGTTTAGCGATCTGCGGATTGTCGATAGTCAGGCACACCTGGAGCCAGCCACCCGCTGGGTCGCACATGGATCTGGTGATATTATTGATAATATTAAAGTTTTCCCGACATTGGCTGAATCGTTACACGATGTCGATTTCACTGTCGCCACCACTGCGCGCAGTCGGGCGAAATATCATTACTACGCCACGCCAGTTGAACTGGTGCCGCTGTTAGAGGAAAAATCTTCATGGATGAGCCATGCCGCGCTGGTGTTTGGTCGCGAAGATTCCGGGTTGACTAACGAAGAGTTAGCGTTGGCTGACGTTCTTACTGGTGTGCCGATGGTGGCGGATTATCCTTCGCTCAATCTGGGGCAGGCGGTGATGGTCTATTGCTATCAATTAGCAACATTAATACAACAACCGGCGAAAAGTGATGCAACGGCAGACCAACATCAACTGCAAGCTTTACGCGAACGAGCCATGACATTGCTGACGACTCTGGCAGTGGCAGATGACATAAAACTGGTCGACTGGTTACAACAACGCCTGGGGCTTTTAGAGCAACGAGACACGGCAATGTTGCACCGTTTGCTGCATGATATTGAAAAAAATATCACCAAATAAAAAACGCCTTAGTAAGTATTTTTCAGCTTTTCATTCTGACTGCAACGGGCAATATGTCTCTGTGTGGATTAAAAAAAGAGTGTCTGATAGCAGCTTCTGAACTGGTTACCTGCCGTGAGTAAATTAAAATTTTATTGACTTAGGTCACTAAATACTTTAACCAATATAGGCATAGCGCACAGACAGATAAAAATTACAGAGTACACAACATCCATGAAACGCATTAGCACCACCATTACCACCACCATCACCATTACCACAGGTAACGGTGCGGGCTGACGCGTACAGGAAACACAGAAAAAAGCCCGCACCTGACAGTGCGGGCTTTTTTTTTCGACCAAAGGTAACGAGGTAACAACCATGCGAGTGTTGAAGTTCGGCGGTACATCAGTGGCAAATGCAGAACGTTTTCTGCGTGTTGCCGATATTCTGGAAAGCAATGCCAGGCAGGGGCAGGTGGCCACCGTCCTCTCTGCCCCCGCCAAAATCACCAACCACCTGGTGGCGATGATTGAAAAAACCATTAGCGGCCAGGATGCTTTACCCAATATCAGCGATGCCGAACGTATTTTTGCCGAACTTTTGACGGGACTCGCCGCCGCCCAGCCGGGGTTCCCGCTGGCGCAATTGAAAACTTTCGTCGATCAGGAATTTGCCCAAATAAAACATGTCCTGCATGGCATTAGTTTGTTGGGGCAGTGCCCGGATAGCATCAACGCTGCGCTGATTTGCCGTGGCGAGAAAATGTCGATCGCCATTATGGCCGGCGTATTAGAAGCGCGCGGTCACAACGTTACTGTTATCGATCCGGTCGAAAAACTGCTGGCAGTGGGGCATTACCTCGAATCTACCGTCGATATTGCTGAGTCCACCCGCCGTATTGCGGCAAGCCGCATTCCGGCTGATCACATGGTGCTGATGGCAGGTTTCACCGCCGGTAATGAAAAAGGCGAACTGGTGGTGCTTGGACGCAACGGTTCCGACTACTCTGCTGCGGTGCTGGCTGCCTGTTTACGCGCCGATTGTTGCGAGATTTGGACGGACGTTGACGGGGTCTATACCTGCGACCCGCGTCAGGTGCCCGATGCGAGGTTGTTGAAGTCGATGTCCTACCAGGAAGCGATGGAGCTTTCCTACTTCGGCGCTAAAGTTCTTCACCCCCGCACCATTACCCCCATCGCCCAGTTCCAGATCCCTTGCCTGATTAAAAATACCGGAAATCCTCAAGCACCAGGTACGCTCATTGGTGCCAGCCGTGATGAAGACGAATTACCGGTCAAGGGCATTTCCAATCTGAATAACATGGCAATGTTCAGCGTTTCTGGTCCGGGGATGAAAGGGATGGTCGGCATGGCGGCGCGCGTCTTTGCAGCGATGTCACGCGCCCGTATTTCCGTGGTGCTGATTACGCAATCATCTTCCGAATACAGCATCAGTTTCTGCGTTCCACAAAGCGACTGTGTGCGAGCTGAACGGGCAATGCAGGAAGAGTTCTACCTGGAACTGAAAGAAGGCTTACTGGAGCCGCTGGCAGTGACGGAACGGCTGGCCATTATCTCGGTGGTAGGTGATGGTATGCGCACCTTGCGTGGGATCTCGGCGAAATTCTTTGCCGCACTGGCCCGCGCCAATATCAACATTGTCGCCATTGCTCAGGGATCTTCTGAACGCTCAATCTCTGTCGTGGTAAATAACGATGATGCGACCACTGGCGTGCGCGTTACTCATCAGATGCTGTTCAATACCGATCAGGTTATCGAAGTGTTTGTGATTGGCGTCGGTGGCGTTGGCGGTGCGCTGCTGGAGCAACTGAAGCGTCAGCAAAGCTGGCTGAAGAATAAACATATCGACTTACGTGTCTGCGGTGTTGCCAACTCGAAGGCTCTGCTCACCAATGTACATGGCCTTAATCTGGAAAACTGGCAGGAAGAACTGGCGCAAGCCAAAGAGCCGTTTAATCTCGGGCGCTTAATTCGCCTCGTGAAAGAATATCATCTGCTGAACCCGGTCATTGTTGACTGCACTTCCAGCCAGGCAGTGGCGGATCAATATGCCGACTTCCTGCGCGAAGGTTTCCACGTTGTCACGCCGAACAAAAAGGCCAACACCTCGTCGATGGATTACTACCATCAGTTGCGTTATGCGGCGGAAAAATCGCGGCGTAAATTCCTCTATGACACCAACGTTGGGGCTGGATTACCGGTTATTGAGAACCTGCAAAATCTGCTCAATGCAGGTGATGAATTGATGAAGTTCTCCGGCATTCTTTCTGGTTCGCTTTCTTATATCTTCGGCAAGTTAGACGAAGGCATGAGTTTCTCCGAGGCGACCACGCTGGCGCGGGAAATGGGTTATACCGAACCGGACCCGCGAGATGATCTTTCTGGTATGGATGTGGCGCGTAAACTATTGATTCTCGCTCGTGAAACGGGACGTGAACTGGAGCTGGCGGATATTGAAATTGAACCTGTGCTGCCCGCAGAGTTTAACGCCGAGGGTGATGTTGCCGCTTTTATGGCGAATCTGTCACAACTCGACGATCTCTTTGCCGCGCGCGTGGCGAAGGCCCGTGATGAAGGAAAAGTTTTGCGCTATGTTGGCAATATTGATGAAGATGGCGTCTGCCGCGTGAAGATTGCCGAAGTGGATGGTAATGATCCGCTGTTCAAAGTGAAAAATGGCGAAAACGCCCTGGCCTTCTATAGCCACTATTATCAGCCGCTGCCGTTGGTACTGCGCGGATATGGTGCGGGCAATGACGTTACAGCTGCCGGTGTCTTTGCTGATCTGCTACGTACCCTCTCATGGAAGTTAGGAGTCTGACATGGTTAAAGTTTATGCCCCGGCTTCCAGTGCCAATATGAGCGTCGGGTTTGATGTGCTCGGGGCGGCGGTGACACCTGTTGATGGTGCATTGCTCGGAGATGTAGTCACGGTTGAGGCGGCAGAGACATTCAGTCTCAACAACCTCGGACGCTTTGCCGATAAGCTGCCGTCAGAACCACGGGAAAATATCGTTTATCAGTGCTGGGAGCGTTTTTGCCAGGAACTGGGTAAGCAAATTCCAGTGGCGATGACCCTGGAAAAGAATATGCCGATCGGTTCGAGCTTAGGCTCCAGTGCCTGTTCGGTGGTCGCGGCGCTGATGGCGATGAATGAACACTGCGGCAAGCCGCTTAATGACACTCGTTTGCTGGCTTTGATGGGCGAGCTGGAAGGCCGTATCTCCGGCAGCATTCATTACGACAACGTGGCACCGTGTTTTCTCGGTGGTATGCAGTTGATGATCGAAGAAAACGACATCATCAGCCAGCAAGTGCCAGGGTTTGATGAGTGGCTGTGGGTGCTGGCGTATCCGGGGATTAAAGTCTCGACGGCAGAAGCCAGGGCTATTTTACCGGCGCAGTATCGCCGCCAGGATTGCATTGCGCACGGGCGACATCTGGCAGGCTTCATTCACGCCTGCTATTCCCGTCAGCCTGAGCTTGCCGCGAAGCTGATGAAAGATGTTATCGCTGAACCCTACCGTGAACGGTTACTGCCAGGCTTCCGGCAGGCGCGGCAGGCGGTCGCGGAAATCGGCGCGGTAGCGAGCGGTATCTCCGGCTCCGGCCCGACCTTGTTCGCTCTGTGTGACAAGCCGGAAACCGCCCAGCGCGTTGCCGACTGGTTGGGTAAGAACTACCTGCAAAATCAGGAAGGTTTTGTTCATATTTGCCGGCTGGATACGGCGGGCGCACGAGTACTGGAAAACTAAATGAAACTCTACAATCTGAAAGATCACAACGAGCAGGTCAGCTTTGCGCAAGCCGTAACCCAGGGGTTGGGCAAAAATCAGGGGCTGTTTTTTCCGCACGACCTGCCGGAATTCAGCCTGACTGAAATTGATGAGATGCTGAAGCTGGATTTTGTCACCCGCAGTGCGAAGATCCTCTCGGCGTTTATTGGTGATGAAATCCCACAGGAAATCCTGGAAGAGCGCGTGCGCGCGGCGTTTGCCTTCCCGGCTCCGGTCGCCAATGTTGAAAGCGATGTCGGTTGTCTGGAATTGTTCCACGGGCCAACGCTGGCATTTAAAGATTTCGGCGGTCGCTTTATGGCACAAATGCTGACCCATATTGCGGGTGATAAGCCAGTGACCATTCTGACCGCGACCTCCGGTGATACCGGAGCGGCAGTGGCTCATGCTTTCTACGGTTTACCGAATGTGAAAGTGGTTATCCTCTATCCACGAGGCAAAATCAGTCCACTGCAAGAAAAACTGTTCTGTACATTGGGCGGCAATATCGAAACTGTTGCCATCGACGGCGATTTCGATGCCTGTCAGGCGCTGGTGAAGCAGGCGTTTGATGATGAAGAACTGAAAGTGGCGCTAGGGTTAAACTCGGCTAACTCGATTAACATCAGCCGTTTGCTGGCGCAGATTTGCTACTACTTTGAAGCTGTTGCGCAGCTGCCGCAGGAGACGCGCAACCAGCTGGTTGTCTCGGTGCCAAGCGGAAACTTCGGCGATTTGACGGCGGGTCTGCTGGCGAAGTCACTCGGTCTGCCGGTGAAACGTTTTATTGCTGCGACCAACGTGAACGATACCGTGCCACGTTTCCTGCACGACGGTCAGTGGTCACCCAAAGCGACTCAGGCGACGTTATCCAACGCGATGGACGTGAGTCAGCCGAACAACTGGCCGCGTGTGGAAGAGTTGTTCCGCCGCAAAATCTGGCAACTGAAAGAGCTGGGTTATGCAGCCGTGGATGATGAAACCACGCAACAGACAATGCGTGAGTTAAAAGAACTGGGCTACACTTCGGAGCCGCACGCTGCCGTAGCTTATCGTGCGCTGCGTGATCAGTTGAATCCAGGCGAATATGGCTTGTTCCTCGGCACCGCGCATCCGGCGAAATTTAAAGAGAGCGTGGAAGCGATTCTCGGTGAAACGTTGGATCTGCCAAAAGAGCTGGCAGAACGTGCTGATTTACCCTTGCTTTCACATAATCTGCCCGCCGATTTTGCTGCGTTGCGTAAATTGATGATGAATCATCAGTAAAATCTATTCATTATCTCAATCAGGCCGGGTTTGCTTTTATGCAGCCCGGCTTTTTTATGAAGAAATTATGGAGAAAAATGACAGGGAAAAAGGAGAAATTCTCAATAAATGCGGTAACTTAGAGATTAGGATTGCGGAGAATAACAACCGCCGTTCTCATCGAGTAATCTCCGGATATCGACCCATAACGGGCAATGATAAAAGGAGTAACCTGTGAAAAAGATGCAATCTATCGTACTCGCACTTTCCCTGGTTCTGGTCGCTCCCATGGCAGCACAGGCTGCGGAAATTACGTTAGTCCCGTCAGTAAAATTACAGATAGGCGATCGTGATAATCGTGGCTATTACTGGGATGGAGGTCACTGGCGCGACCACGGCTGGTGGAAACAACATTATGAATGGCGAGGCAATCGCTGGCACCTACACGGACCGCCGCCACCGCCGCGCCACCATAAGAAAGCTCCTCATGATCATCACGGCGGTCATGGTCCAGGCAAACATCACCGCTAAATGACAAATGCCGGGTAACAATCCGGCATTCAGCGCCTGATGCGACGCTGGCGCGTCTTATCAGGCCTACGTTAATTCTGCAATATATTGAATCTGCATGCTTTTGTAGGCAGGATAAGGCGTTCACGCCGCATCCGGCATTGACTGCAAACTTAACGCTGCTCGTAGCGTTTAAACACCAGTTCGCCATTGCTGGAGGAATCTTCATCAAAGAAGTAACCTTCGCTATTAAAACCAGTCAGTTGCTCTGGTTTGGTCAGCCGATTTTCAATAATGAAACGACTCATCAGACCGCGTGCTTTCTTAGCGTAGAAGCTGATGATCTTAAATTTGCCGTTCTTCTCATCGAGGAACACCGGCTTGATAATCTCGGCATTCAATTTCTTCGGCTTCACCGATTTAAAATACTCATCTGACGCCAGATTAATCACCACATTATCGCCTTGTGCTGCGAGCGCCTCGTTCAGCTTGTTGGTGATGATATCTCCCCAGAATTGATACAGATCTTTCCCTCGGGCATTCTCAAGACGGATCCCCATTTCCAGACGATAAGGCTGCATTAAATCGAGCGGGCGGAGTACGCCATACAAGCCGGAAAGCATTCGCAAATGCTGTTGGGCAAAATCGAAATCGTCTTCGCTGAAGGTTTCGGCCTGCAAGCCGGTGTAGACATCACCTTTAAACGCCAGAATCGCCTGGCGGGCATTCGCCGGCGTGAAATCTGGCTGCCAGTCATGAAAGCGAGCGGCGTTGATACCCGCCAGTTTGTCGCTGATGCGCATCAGCGTGCTAATCTGCGGAGGCGTCAGTTTCCGCGCCTCATGGATCAACTGCTGGGAATTGTCTAACAGCTCCGGCAGCGTATAGCGCGTGGTGGTCAACGGGCTTTGGTAATCAAGCGTTTTCGCAGGTGAAATAAGAATCAGCATATCCAGTCCTTGCAGGAAATTTATGCCGACTTTAGCAAAAAATGAGAATGAGTTGATCGATAGTTGTGATTACTCCTGCGAAACATCATCCCACGCGTCCGGAGAAAGCTGGCGACCGATATCCGGATAACGCAATGGATCAAACACCGGGCGCACGCCGAGTTTACGCTGGCGTAGATAATCACTGGCAATGGTATGAACCACAGGCGAGAGCAGTAAAATGGCGGTCAAATTGGTAATAGCCATGCAGGCCATTATGATATCTGCCAGTTGCCACATCAGCGGAAGGCTTAGCAAGGTGCCGCCGATGACCGTTGCGAAGGTGCAGATCCGCAAACACCAGATCGCTTTAGGGTTGTTCAGGCGTAAAAAGAAGAGATTGTTTTCGGCATAAATGTAGTTGGCAACGATGGAGCTGAAGGCAAACAGAATAACCACAAGGGTAACAAACTCAGCACCCCAGGAACCCATTAGCACCCGCATCGCCTTCTGGATAAGCTGAATACCTTCCAGCGGCATGTAGGTTGTGCCGTTACCCGCCAGTAATATCAGCATGGCGCTTGCCGTACAGATGACCAGGGTGTCGATAAAAATGCCAATCATCTGGACAATCCCTTGCGCTGCCGGATGCGGAGGCCAGGACGCCGCTGCCGCTGCCGCGTTTGGCGTCGAACCCATTCCCGCCTCATTGGAAAACATACTGCGCTGAAAACCGTTAGTAATCGCCTGGCTTAAGGTATATCCCGCCGCGCCGCCTGCCGCTTCCTGCCAGCCAAAAGCACTCTCAAAAATAGACCAAATGACGTGGGGAAGTTGCCCGATATTCATTACGCAAATTACCAGGCTGGTCAGTACCCAGATTATCGCCATCAACGGGACAAAGCCCTGCATGAGCCGGGCGACGCCATGAAGACCGCGAGTGATTGCCAGCAGAGTAAAGACAGCGAGAATAATGCCTGTCACCAGCGGGGGAAAATCAAAAGAAAAACTCAGGGCGCGGGCAACGGCGTTCGCTTGAACTCCGCTGAAAATTATGCCATAGGCGATGAGCAAAAAGACGGCGAACAGAACGCCCATCCAGCGCATCCCCAGCCCGCGCGCCATATACCATGCCGGTCCGCCACGAAACTGCCCATTGACGTCACGTTCTTTATAAAGTTGTGCCAGAGAACATTCGGCAAACGAGGTCGCCATGCCGATAAACGCGGCAACCCACATCCAAAAGACGGCTCCAGGTCCACCGGCGGTAATAGCCAGCGCAACGCCGGCCAGGTTGCCGCTACCCACGCGCGCCGCAAGACTGGTACACAATGACTGAAATGAGGTTAAACCGCCTGGCTGTGGATGAATGCTATTTTTAAGACTTTTGCCAAACTGGCGGATGTAGCGAAACTGCACAAATCCGGTGCGAAAAGTGAACCAACAACCTGCGCCGAAGAGCAGGTAAATCATTACCGATCCCCAAAGGACGCTGTTAATGAAGGAGAAAAAATCTGGCATGCATATCCCTCTTATTGCCGGTCGCGATGACTTTCCTGTGTAAACGTTACCAATTGTTTAAGAAGTATATACGCTACGAGGTACTTGATAACTTCTGCGTAGCATACATGAGGTTTTGTATAAAAATGGCGGGCGATATCAACGCAGTGTCAGAAATCCGAAACAGTCTCGCCTGGCGATAACCGTCTTGTCGGCGGTTGCGCTGACGTTGCGTCGTGATATCATCAGGGCAGACCGGTTACATCCCCCTAACAAGCTGTTTAAAGAGAAATACTATCATGACGGACAAATTGACCTCCCTTCGTCAGTACACCACCGTAGTGGCCGACACTGGGGACATCGCGGCAATGAAGCTGTATCAACCGCAGGATGCCACAACCAACCCTTCTCTCATTCTTAACGCAGCGCAGATTCCGGAATACCGTAAGTTGATTGATGATGCTGTCGCCTGGGCGAAACAGCAGAGCAACGATCGCGCGCAGCAGATCGTGGACGCGACCGACAAACTGGCAGTAAATATTGGTCTGGAAATCCTGAAACTGGTTCCGGGCCGTATCTCAACTGAAGTTGATGCGCGTCTTTCCTATGACACCGAAGCGTCAATTGCGAAAGCAAAACGCCTGATCAAACTCTACAACGATGCTGGTATTAGCAACGATCGTATTCTGATCAAACTGGCTTCTACCTGGCAGGGTATCCGTGCTGCAGAACAGCTGGAAAAAGAAGGCATCAACTGTAACCTGACCCTGCTGTTCTCCTTCGCTCAGGCTCGTGCTTGTGCGGAAGCGGGCGTGTTCCTGATCTCGCCGTTTGTTGGCCGTATTCTTGACTGGTACAAAGCGAATACCGATAAGAAAGAGTACGCTCCGGCAGAAGATCCGGGCGTGGTTTCTGTATCTGAAATCTACCAGTACTACAAAGAGCACGGTTATGAAACCGTGGTTATGGGCGCAAGCTTCCGTAACATCGGCGAAATTCTGGAACTGGCAGGCTGCGACCGTCTGACCATCGCACCGGCACTGCTGAAAGAGCTGGCGGAGAGCGAAGGGGCTATCGAACGTAAACTGTCTTACACCGGCGAAGTGAAAGCGCGTCCGGCGCGTATCACTGAGTCCGAGTTCCTGTGGCAGCACAACCAGGATCCAATGGCAGTAGATAAACTGGCGGAAGGTATCCGTAAGTTTGCTATTGACCAGGAAAAACTGGAAAAAATGATCGGCGATCTGCTGTAATCATTCTTAGCGTGACCGGGAAGTCGGTCACGCTACCTCTTCTGAAGCCTGTCTGTCACTCCCTTCGCAGTGTATCATTCTGTTTAACGAGACTGTTTAAACGGAAAAATCTTGATGAATACTTTACGTATTGGCTTAGTTTCCATCTCTGATCGCGCATCCAGCGGCGTTTATCAGGATAAAGGCATCCCTGCGCTGGAAGAATGGCTGACATCGGCGCTAACCACGCCGTTTGAACTGGAAACCCGCTTAATCCCCGATGAGCAGGCGATCATCGAGCAAACGTTGTGTGAGCTGGTGGATGAAATGAGTTGCCATCTGGTGCTCACCACGGGCGGAACTGGCCCGGCGCGTCGTGACGTAACGCCCGATGCGACGCTGGCAGTAGCGGACCGCGAGATGCCTGGCTTTGGTGAACAGATGCGCCAGATCAGCCTGCATTTTGTACCAACTGCGATCCTTTCGCGTCAGGTGGGCGTGATTCGCAAACAGGCGCTGATCCTTAACTTACCCGGTCAGCCGAAGTCTATTAAAGAGACGCTGGAAGGTGTGAAGGACGCTGAGGGTAACGTTGTGGTACACGGTATTTTTGCCAGCGTACCGTACTGCATTCAGTTGCTGGAAGGGCCATACGTTGAAACGGCACCGGAAGTGGTTGCAGCATTCAGACCGAAGAGTGCAAGACGCGACGTTAGCGAATAAAAAAATCCCCCCGAGCGGGGGGATCTCAAAACAATTAGTGGGATTCACCAATCGGCAGAACGGTGCGACCAAACTGCTCGTTCAGTACTTCACCCATCGCCAGATAGATTGCGCTGGCACCGCAGATCAGCCCAATCCAGCCGGCAAAGTGGATGATTGCGGCGTTACCGGCAATGTTACCGATCGCCAGCAGGGCAAACAGCACGGTCAGGCTAAAGAAAACGAATTGCAGAACGCGTGCGCCTTTCAGCGTGCCGAAGAACATAAACAGCGTAAATACGCCCCACAGACCCAGGTAGACACCAAGGAACTGTGCATTTGGCGCATCGGTCAGACCCAGTTTCGGCATCAGCAGAATCGCAACCAGCGTCAGCCAGAAAGAACCGTAAGAGGTGAATGCGGTTAAACCGAAAGTGTTGCCTTTTTTGTACTCCAGCAGACCAGCAAAAATTTGCGCGATGCCGCCGTAGAAAATGCCCATGGCAAGAATAATACCGTCCAGAGCGAAATAACCCACGTTGTGCAGGTTAAGCAGAATGGTGGTCATGCCGAAGCCCATCAGGCCCAGCGGTGCCGGATTAGCCAACTTAGTGTTGCCCATAATTCCTCAAAAATCATCATCGAATGAATGGTGAAATAATTTCCCTGAATAACTGTAGTGTTTTCAGGGCGCGGCATAATAATCAGCCAGTGGGGCAGTGTCTACGATCTTTTGAGGGGAAAATGAAAATTTTCCCCGGTTTCCGGTATCAGACCTGAGTGGCGCTAACCATCCGGCGCAGGCAGGCGATTTGCAGTACGGCTGGAATCGTCACGCGATAGGCGCTGCCGCTGACCGCTTTAACCCCATTTAGTGCCGCACCTACAGGGCCTCCCAGCCCCGCGCCGCGCAGCAAACCATGCCCAAGTACGCTCATTGCTGCGTGGGTGCGTAAAATGCGGGTCAGTTGGCTGGAAAGCAAATGCGACACACCTTTTGCCAATAATTTGTCTTTCATCAGCAGCGGCAGCAGCTCTTCCAGCTCATTCACCCTGGCATCGACCGCGTGCAGAAACTCCTGCTTATGTTCCTCGTCCATTTTCTTCCAGGTATTACGCAGAAATTGTTCCAGTAACTGTTGCTCAATTTCAAACGTAGACATCTCTTTGTCGGCTTTCAGCTTCAATCGCTTTGAAACATCGAGCAAAATGGCCCGATACAATTTACCGTGTCCGCGCAGTTTGTTGGCGATACTATCGCCACCAAAATGCTGTAATTCTCCGGCAATCAGCTGCCAGTTGCGGCGATGTTGCTCGGGATGCCCTTCCATCGATTTAAACAGTTCGTTGCGCATCAGTACGCTGGAGAGGCGAGTTTTGCCTTTTTCATTATGGGTGAGCAATCGGGCGAAATTTGCCAACTGTTCCTCACTACAATGCTGAAGAAAATCCAGATCTGAATCATTCAGGTAATTAACATTCATTTTTTGTGGCTTCTATATTCTGGCGTTAGTCGTCGCCGATAATTTTCAGCGTGGCCATATCCGATGAGTTCACCGTATGACCCGAAAAGGTGATTTTTGAGACGCAGCGTTTATTGTCGTTATCGCTGTTAATGTTGATCCAGTCAGTGGTTTGCCCTTCTTTTATTTCTGAAGGAATATTCAGGCTCTGACTGGCGCTACGGGCGGCTTTGAAATAAACCGATGCACCGCTTAACTGTAAATCGCCATGGTCGGCAGAGAGTTGTATGCGTTTCACAATGCGACAAACAGGAAGTTTCAGCGCCAGATCGTTGGTTTCGTTACGCGGCATTGCAATGGCGCCGAGGAGTTTATGGTCGTTTGCCTGCGCCGTGCAGCACAGCATCAGGCTAATCGCCAGGCTGGCGGAAATCGTAAAAACGGATTTCATAAGGATTCTCTTAGTGGGAAGAGGTAGGGGGATGAATACCCACTAGTTTACTGCTGATAAAGAGAAGATTCAGGCACGTAATCTTTTCTTTTTATTACAATTTTTTGATGAATGCCTTGGCTGCGATTCATTCTTTATATGAATAAAATTGCTGTCAATTTTACGTCTTGTCCTGCCATATCGCGAAATTTCTGCGCAAAAGCACAAAAAATTTTTGCATCTCCCCCTTGATGACGTGGTTTACGACCCCATTTAGTAGTCAACCGCAGTGAGTGAGTCTGCAAAAAAATGAAATTGGGCAGTTGAAACCAGACGTTTCGCCCCTATTACAGACTCACAACCACATGATGACCGAATATATAGTGGAGACGTTTAGATGGGTAAAATAATTGGTATCGACCTGGGTACTACCAACTCTTGTGTAGCGATTATGGATGGCACCACTCCTCGCGTGCTGGAGAACGCCGAAGGCGATCGCACCACGCCTTCTATCATTGCCTATACCCAGGATGGTGAAACTCTAGTTGGTCAGCCGGCTAAACGTCAGGCAGTGACGAACCCGCAAAACACTCTGTTTGCGATTAAACGCCTGATTGGTCGCCGCTTCCAGGACGAAGAAGTACAGCGTGATGTTTCCATCATGCCGTTCAAAATTATTGCTGCTGATAACGGCGACGCATGGGTCGAAGTTAAAGGCCAGAAAATGGCACCGCCGCAGATTTCTGCTGAAGTGCTGAAAAAAATGAAGAAAACCGCTGAAGATTACCTGGGTGAACCGGTAACTGAAGCTGTTATCACCGTACCGGCATACTTTAACGATGCTCAGCGTCAGGCAACCAAAGACGCAGGCCGTATCGCTGGTCTGGAAGTAAAACGTATCATCAACGAACCGACCGCAGCTGCGCTGGCTTACGGTCTGGACAAAGGCACTGGCAACCGTACTATCGCGGTTTATGACCTGGGTGGTGGTACTTTCGATATTTCTATTATCGAAATCGACGAAGTTGACGGCGAAAAAACCTTCGAAGTTCTGGCAACCAACGGTGATACCCACCTGGGGGGTGAAGACTTCGACAGCCGTCTGATCAACTATCTGGTTGAAGAATTCAAGAAAGATCAGGGCATTGACCTGCGCAACGATCCGCTGGCAATGCAGCGCCTGAAAGAAGCGGCAGAAAAAGCGAAAATCGAACTGTCTTCCGCTCAGCAGACCGACGTTAACCTGCCATACATCACTGCAGACGCGACCGGTCCGAAACACATGAACATCAAAGTGACTCGTGCGAAACTGGAAAGCCTGGTTGAAGATCTGGTAAACCGTTCCATTGAGCCGCTGAAAGTTGCACTGCAGGACGCTGGCCTGTCCGTATCTGATATCGACGACGTTATCCTCGTTGGTGGTCAGACTCGTATGCCAATGGTTCAGAAGAAAGTTGCTGAGTTCTTTGGTAAAGAGCCGCGTAAAGACGTTAACCCGGACGAAGCTGTAGCAATCGGTGCTGCTGTTCAGGGTGGTGTTCTGACTGGTGACGTAAAAGACGTACTGCTGCTGGACGTTACCCCGCTGTCTCTGGGTATCGAAACCATGGGCGGTGTGATGACGACGCTGATCGCGAAAAACACCACTATCCCGACCAAGCACAGCCAGGTGTTCTCTACCGCTGAAGACAACCAGTCTGCGGTAACCATCCATGTGCTGCAGGGTGAACGTAAACGTGCGGCTGATAACAAATCTCTGGGTCAGTTCAACCTAGATGGTATCAACCCGGCACCGCGCGGCATGCCGCAGATCGAAGTTACCTTCGATATCGATGCTGACGGTATCCTGCACGTTTCCGCGAAAGATAAAAACAGCGGTAAAGAGCAGAAGATCACCATCAAGGCTTCTTCTGGTCTGAACGAAGATGAAATCCAGAAAATGGTACGCGACGCAGAAGCTAACGCCGAAGCTGACCGTAAGTTTGAAGAGCTGGTACAGACTCGCAACCAGGGCGACCATCTGCTGCACAGCACCCGTAAGCAGGTTGAAGAAGCAGGCGACAAACTGCCGGCTGACGACAAAACTGCTATCGAGTCTGCGCTGACTGCACTGGAAACTGCTCTGAAAGGTGAAGACAAAGCCGCTATCGAAGCGAAAATGCAGGAACTGGCACAGGTTTCCCAGAAACTGATGGAAATCGCCCAGCAGCAACATGCCCAGCAGCAGACTGCCGGTGCTGATGCTTCTGCAAACAACGCGAAAGATGACGATGTTGTCGACGCTGAATTTGAAGAAGTCAAAGACAAAAAATAATCGCCCTATAAACGGGTAATTATACTGACACGGGCGAAGGGGAATTTCCTCTCCGCCCGTGCATTCATCTAGGGGCAATTTAAAAAAGATGGCTAAGCAAGATTATTACGAGATTTTAGGCGTTTCCAAAACAGCGGAAGAGCGTGAAATCAGAAAGGCCTACAAACGCCTGGCCATGAAATACCACCCGGACCGTAACCAGGGTGACAAAGAGGCCGAGGCGAAATTTAAAGAGATCAAGGAAGCTTATGAAGTTCTGACCGACTCGCAAAAACGTGCGGCATACGATCAGTATGGTCATGCTGCGTTTGAGCAAGGTGGCATGGGCGGCGGCGGTTTTGGCGGCGGCGCAGACTTCAGCGATATTTTTGGTGACGTTTTCGGCGATATTTTTGGCGGCGGACGTGGTCGTCAACGTGCGGCGCGCGGTGCTGATTTACGCTATAACATGGAGCTCACCCTCGAAGAAGCTGTACGTGGCGTGACCAAAGAGATCCGCATTCCGACTCTGGAAGAGTGTGACGTTTGCCACGGTAGCGGTGCAAAACCAGGTACACAGCCGCAGACTTGTCCGACCTGTCATGGTTCTGGTCAGGTGCAGATGCGCCAGGGATTCTTCGCTGTACAGCAGACCTGTCCACACTGTCAGGGCCGCGGTACGCTGATCAAAGATCCGTGCAACAAATGTCATGGTCATGGTCGTGTTGAGCGCAGCAAAACGCTGTCCGTTAAAATCCCGGCAGGGGTGGACACTGGAGACCGCATCCGTCTTGCGGGCGAAGGTGAAGCGGGCGAGCATGGCGCACCGGCAGGCGATCTGTACGTTCAGGTTCAGGTTAAACAGCACCCGATTTTCGAGCGTGAAGGCAACAACCTGTATTGCGAAGTCCCGATCAACTTCGCTATGGCGGCGCTGGGTGGCGAAATCGAAGTACCGACCCTTGATGGTCGCGTCAAACTGAAAGTGCCTGGCGAAACCCAGACCGGTAAGCTATTCCGTATGCGCGGTAAAGGCGTCAAGTCTGTCCGCGGTGGCGCACAGGGTGATTTGCTGTGCCGCGTTGTCGTCGAAACACCGGTAGGCCTGAACGAAAGGCAGAAACAGCTGCTGCAAGAGCTGCAAGAAAGCTTCGGTGGCCCAACCGGCGAGCACAACAGCCCGCGCTCAAAGAGCTTCTTTGATGGTGTGAAGAAGTTTTTTGACGACCTGACCCGCTAACCTCCCCAAAAGCCTGCCCGTGGGCAGGCCTGGGTAAAAATAGGGTGCGTTGAAGATATGCGAGCACCTGTAAAGTGGCGGGGATCACTCCCATAAGCGCTAACTTAAGGGTTGTGGTATTACGCCTGATATGATTTAACGTGCCGATGAATTACTCTCACGATAACTGGTCAGCAATTCTGGCCCATATTGGTAAGCCCGAAGAACTGGATACTTCGGCACGTAATGCCGGGGCTCTAACCCGCCGCCGCGAAATTCGTGATGCTGCAACTCTGCTACGTCTGGGGCTGGCTTACGGCCCCGGGGGGATGTCATTACGTGAAGTCACTGCATGGGCTCAGCTCCATGACGTTGCAACATTATCTGACGTGGCTCTCCTGAAGCGGCTGCGGAATGCCGCCGACTGGTTTGGCATACTTGCCGCACAAACACTTGCTGTACGCGCCGCAGTTACGGGTTGTACAAGCGGAAAGAGATTGCGTCTTGTCGATGGAACAGCAATCAGTGCGCCCGGGGGCGGCAGCGCTGAATGGCGACTACATATGGGATATGATCCTCATACCTGTCAGTTCACTGATTTTGAGCTAACCGACAGCAGAGACGCTGAACGGCTGGACCGATTTGCGCAAACGGCAGACGAGATACGCATTGCTGACCGGGGATTCGGTTCGCGTCCCGAATGTATCCGCTCACTTGCTTTTGGAGAAGCTGATTATATCGTCCGGGTTCACTGGCGAGGATTGCGCTGGTTAACTGCAGAAGGAATGCGCTTTGACATGATGGGTTTTCTGCGCGGGCTGGATTGCGGTAAGAACGGTGAAACCACTGTAATGATAGGCAATTCAGGTAATAAAAAAGCCGGAGCTCCCTTTCCGGCACGTCTCATTGCCGTATCACTTCCTCCCGAAAAAGCATTAATCAGTAAAACCCGACTGCTCAGCGAGAATCGTCGAAAAGGACGAGTAGTTCAGGCGGAAACGCTGGAAGCAGCGGGCCATGTGCTATTGCTAACATCATTACCGGAAGATGAATATTCAGCAGAGCAAGTGGCTGATTGTTACCGTCTGCGATGGCAAATTGAACTGGCTTTTAAGCGGCTCAAAAGTTTGCTGCACCTGGATGCTTTGCGTGCAAAGGAACCTGAACTCGCGAAAGCGTGGATATTTGCTAATCTACTCGCCGCATTTTTAATTGACGACATAATCCAGCCATCGCTGGATTTCCCCCCCAGAAGTGCCGGATCCGAAAAGAAGAACTAACTCGTTGTGGAGAATAACAAAAATGGTCATCTGGAGCTTACAGGTGGCCATTCGTGGGACAGTATCCCTGACAGCCTACAAAACGCAATTGAAGAACGCGAGGCATCGTCTTAACGAGGCACCGAGGCGTCGCATTCTTCAGATGGTTCAACCCTTAAGTTAGCGCTTATGGGATCACTCCCCGCCGTTGCTCTTACTCGGATTCGTAAGCCGTGAAAACAGCAACCTCCGTCTGGCCAGTTCGGATGTGAACCTCACAGAGGTCTTTTCTCGTTACCAGCGCCGCCACTACGGCGGTGATACAGATGACGATCAGGGCGACAATCATCGCCTTATGCTGCTTCATTGCTCTCTTCTCCTTGACCTTACGGTCAGTAAGAGGCACTCTACATGTGTTCAGCATATAGGAGGCCTCGGGTTGATGGTAAAATATCACTCGGGGCTTTTCTCTATCTGCCGTTCAGCTAATGCCTGAGACAGACAGCCTCAAGCACCCGCCGCTATTATATCGCTCTCTTTAACCCATTTTGTTTTATCGATTCTAATCCTGAAGACGCCTCGCATTTTTGTGGCGTAATTTTTTAATGATTTAATTATTTAACTTTAATTTATCTCTTCATCGCAATTATTGACGACAAGCTGGATTATTTTTGAAATATTGGCCTAACAAGCATCGCCGACTGACAACAAATTAATTATTACTTTTCCTAATTAATCCCTCAGGAATCCTCACCTTAAGCTATGATTATCTAGGCTTAGGGTCACTCGTGAGCGCTTACAGCCGTCAAAAACGCATCTCACCGCTGATGGCGCAAATTCTTCAATAGCTCGTAAAAAACGAATTATTCCTACACTATAATCTGATTTTAACGATGATTCGTGCGGGGTAAAATAGTAAAAACGATCTATTCACCTGAAAGAGAAATAAAAAGTGAAACATCTGCATCGATTCTTTAGCAGTGATGCCTCGGGAGGCATTATTCTTATCATTGCCGCTATCCTGGCGATGATTATGGCCAACAGCGGCGCAACCAGTGGATGGTATCACGACTTTCTGGAGACGCCGGTTCAGCTCCGGGTTGGTTCACTCGAAATCAACAAAAACATGCTGTTATGGATAAATGACGCGCTGATGGCGGTATTTTTCCTGTTAGTCGGTCTGGAAGTTAAACGTGAACTGATGCAAGGATCGCTAGCCAGCTTACGCCAGGCCGCATTTCCAGTTATCGCCGCTATTGGTGGGATGATTGTGCCGGCATTACTCTATCTGGCTTTTAACTATGCCGATCCGATTACCCGCGAAGGGTGGGCGATCCCGGCGGCTACTGACATTGCTTTTGCACTTGGTGTACTGGCGCTGTTGGGAAGTCGTGTTCCGTTAGCGCTGAAGATCTTTTTGATGGCTCTGGCTATTATCGACGATCTTGGGGCCATCATTATCATCGCATTGTTCTACACTAATGACTTATCGATGGCCTCTCTTGGCGTCGCGGCTGTAGCAATTGCGGTACTCGCGGTATTGAATCTGTGTGGTGCACGCCGCACGGGCGTCTATATTCTTGTTGGCGTGGTGTTGTGGACTGCGGTGTTGAAATCGGGGGTTCACGCAACTCTGGCGGGGGTAATTGTCGGCTTCTTTATTCCTTTGAAAGAGAAGCATGGGCGTTCTCCAGCGAAGCGACTGGAGCATGTGTTGCACCCGTGGGTGGCGTATCTGATTTTGCCGCTGTTTGCATTTGCTAATGCTGGCGTTTCACTGCAAGGCGTCACGCTGGATGGCTTGACCTCCATTCTGCCATTGGGGATCATCGCTGGCTTGCTGATTGGCAAACCGCTGGGGATTAGTCTGTTCTGCTGGTTGGCGCTGCGTTTGAAACTGGCGCATCTGCCTGAGGGAACGACTTATCAGCAAATTATGGTGGTGGGGATCCTGTGCGGTATCGGTTTTACTATGTCTATCTTTATTGCCAGCCTGGCCTTTGGTAGCGTAGATCCAGAACTGATTAACTGGGCGAAACTCGGTATCCTGGTCGGTTCTATCTCTTCGGCGGTAATTGGATACAGCTGGTTACGCGTTCGTTTGCGTCCATCAGTTTGACAGGACGGTTTACCGGGGAGCCATAAACGGCTCCCTTTTCATTGTTATCAGGGAGAGAAATGAGCATGTCTCATATCAATTACAACCACTTGTATTACTTCTGGCATGTCTATAAAGAAGGTTCCGTGGTTGGCGCAGCGGAGGCGCTTTATTTAACTCCACAAACCATTACCGGACAGATTCGAGCGCTGGAAGAGCGCCTGCAAGGCAAATTATTTAAACGCAAGGGACGTGGTCTCGAACCCAGCGAGCTGGGAGAACTGGTCTATCGCTATGCCGATAAAATGTTCACCTTAAGCCAGGAAATGCTGGATATTGTGAACTATCGCAAAGAATCCAATTTATTGTTTGACGTTGGCGTGGCTGATGCACTTTCCAAACGCCTGGTCAGTAGCGTACTTAACGCCGCAGTGGTAGAAGGCGAGCCCATTCATCTTCGCTGCTTCGAATCCACCCACGAAATGCTGCTGGAGCAATTAAGTCAGCATAAACTGGATATGATCATTTCTGACTGTCCGATAGACTCTACGCAGCAGGAAGGCCTGTTCTCCGTGAGAATTGGCGAATGTGGCGTGAGTTTCTGGTGTACAAATCCACCACCAGAAAAACCGTTCCCGGCTTGTCTGGAAGAACGGCGACTTTTGATTCCTGGGCGACGTTCAATGTTAGGGCGCAAATTGCTTAACTGGTTTAACTCCCAGGGATTAAACGTAGAAATCCTCGGCGAGTTTGATGATGCCGCTTTGATGAAAGCTTTTGGTGCGATGCACAATGCAATCTTCGTTGCCCCAACGCTTTATGCATATGACTTTTATGCCGATAAAACTGTCGTAGAAATTGGTCGCGTCGAGAATGTGATGGAAGAGTACCATGCTATTTTTGCTGAGCGGATGATTCAGCACCCGGCGGTACAGCGAATCTGCAATACGGATTATTCTGCGCTTTTTAGTCCAGCGGTGCGTTAATCGGCAGCTCCCCCAAAGTTAAGGTGGGGGAGATAGATTAGTTGTACATTACCACGATTTTGACTCGGCTCATTATTTGCCCGCTTGAGACATTGTTTCCATATGTACGCGGGCGAATAAATAGAGGAATCTGATTACTTCCTTCATGGGGATGCTGAAAAGAGTAGTAATTGCTGGTAATGACTCCAACTTATTGATAGTGTTTTATGTTCAGATAATGCCCGATGACTTTGTCATGCAGCTCCACCGATTTTGAGAACGACAGCGACTTCCGTCCCAGCCGTGCCAGGTGCTGCCTCAGATTCAGGTTATGCCGCTCAATTCGCTGCGTATATCGCTTGCTGATTACGTGCAGCTTTCCCTTCAGGCGGGATTCATACAGCGGCCAGCCATCCGTCATCCATATCACCACGTCAAAGGGTGACAGCAGGCTCATAAGACGCCCCAGCGTCGCCATAGTGCGTTCACCGAATACGTGCGCAACAACCGTCTTCCGGAGACTGTCATACGCGTAAAACAGCCAGCGCTGGCGCGATTTAGCCCCGACATAGCCCCACTGTTCGTCCATTTCCGCGCAGACGATGACGTCACTGCCCGGCTGTATGCGCGAGGTTACCGACTGCGGCCTGAGTTTTTTAAGTGACGTAAAATCGTGTTGAGGCCAACGCCCATAATGCGGGCTGTTGCCCGGCATCCAACGCCATTCATGGCCATATCAATGATTTTCTGGTGCGTACCGGGTTGAGAAGCGGTGTAAGTGAACTGCAGTTGCCATGTTTTACGGCAGTGAGAGCAGAGATAGCGCTGATGTCCGGCGGTGCTTTTGCCGTTACGCACCACCCCGTCAGTAGCTGAACAGGAGGGACAGCTGATAGAAACAGAAGCCACTGGAGCACCTCAAAAACACCATCATACACTAAATCAGTAAGTTGGCAGCATCACCTACCTCAATGTGTATCACAATATCCATATTCTTTGTGGGGGAGTCTGGAGATTGAGTAGATATTCTTGTTCAGAATGTATCAGCCGATGGTTCTACGATTCTTAAGCCACGAAGAGTTCAGATAGTACAACGGCATGTCTCTTTTGACTATCTGGCAACCGGCAGTGTGTTCTCTCACGCATCACAAAAGCAGCAGGCATAAAAAAACCCGCTTGCGCGGGCTTTTTCACAAAGCTTCAGCAAATTGGCGATTAAGCCAGTTTGTTGATCTGTGCAGTCAGGTTAGCCTTATGACGTGCAGCTTTGTTTTTGTGGATCAGACCTTTAGCAGCCTGACGGTCCACGATCGGTTGCATTTCGTTAAATGCTTTCTGTGCAGCAGCTTTGTCGCCAGCTTCGATAGCTGCGTATACTTTCTTGATGAAAGTACGCATCATAGAGCGACGGCTTGCGTTGTGCTTACGAGCCTTTTCAGACTGAATGGCGCGCTTCTTAGCTGATTTGATATTAGCCAAGGTCCAACTCCCAAATGTGTTCTATATGGACAATTCAAAGGCCGAGGAATATGCCCTTTTAGCCTTCTTTTGTCAATGGATTTGTGCAAATAAGCGCCGTTAATGTGCCGGCACTCGTTACGTAGTGATGGCGCAGGATTCTACCAGCTTGCGGGGTGTGAATACAGCTTTTCCGCGATAAAAATTGCAGCAGGCGGTCAGTTTCTTCCCGTGATTTGCGCCATGGCAATGAAAAGCCACTTCTTTCTGATTTCGGTACTCAATCGCCGGTTAACCTTGACCGCTGTACAAGGTATACTCGGACGATTTTCACTGTTTTGAGCCAGACATGAAGCTGATACGCGGCATACATAATCTCAGCCAGGCCCCGCAAGAAGGGTGTGTGCTGACTATTGGTAATTTCGACGGCGTGCATCGCGGTCATCGCGCGCTGTTACAGGGCTTGCAGGAAGAAGGGCGCAAGCGCAACTTACCGGTGATGGTGATGCTTTTTGAACCTCAACCACTGGAACTGTTTGCTACCGATAAAGCCCCGGCAAGACTGACCCGGCTGCGGGAAAAACTGCGTTACCTTGCAGAGTGTGGCGTTGATTACGTGCTGTGCGTGCGTTTCGACAGGCGTTTCGCGGCGTTAACCGCGCAAAATTTCATCAGCGATCTTCTGGTGAAGCATTTGCGCGTAAAATTTCTTGCCGTAGGTGATGATTTCCGCTTTGGCGCTGGTCGTGAAGGCGATTTCTTGTTATTACAGAAAGCTGGCATGGAATACGGCTTCGATATCACCAGTACGCAAACTTTTTGCGAAGGTGGCGTGCGCATCAGCAGCACCGCCGTGCGTCAGGCCCTTGCGGATGACAATCTGGCTCTGGCAGAGAGTTTACTGGGGCACCCGTTTGCCATCTCCGGGCGTGTAGTCCACGGTGATGAATTAGGGCGCACTATAGGTTTCCCGACGGCGAATGTACCGCTGCGCCGTCAGGTTTCCCCGGTGAAAGGGGTTTATGCGGTAGAAGTGCTGGGCCTCGGTGAAAAGCCGTTACCCGGCGTGGCAAACATCGGAACACGCCCAACGGTTGCCGGTATTCGCCAGCAGCTGGAAGTGCATTTGTTAGATGTTGCAATGGACCTTTACGGTCGCCATATACAAGTAGTGCTGCGTAAAAAAATACGCAATGAGCAGCGATTTGCGTCGCTGGACGAACTGAAAGCGCAGATTGCGCGTGATGAATTAACCGCCCGCGAATTTTTTGGGCTAACAAAACCGGCTTAAGCCTGTTATGTAATCAAACCGAAATACGGAACCGAGAATCTGATGAGTGACTATAAATCAACCCTGAATTTGCCGGAAACAGGGTTCCCGATGCGTGGCGATCTCGCCAAGCGCGAACCCGGAATGCTGGCGCGTTGGACTGATGATGATCTGTACGGCATCATCCGTGCGGCTAAAAAAGGCAAAAAAACCTTCATTCTGCATGATGGCCCTCCTTATGCGAATGGCAGCATTCATATTGGTCACTCGGTTAACAAGATTCTGAAAGACATTATCGTGAAGTCCAAAGGGCTTTCCGGTTATGACTCGCCGTATGTGCCTGGCTGGGACTGCCACGGTCTGCCGATCGAGCTGAAAGTCGAGCAAGAATACGGTAAGCCGGGTGAGAAATTCACCGCCGCCGAGTTCCGCGCCAAGTGCCGCGAATACGCGGCGACCCAGGTTGACGGTCAACGCAAAGACTTTATCCGTCTGGGCGTGCTGGGCGACTGGTCGCACCCGTACCTGACCATGGACTTCAAAACTGAAGCCAACATCATCCGCGCGCTGGGCAAAATCATCGGCAACGGTCACCTGCACAAAGGCGCGAAGCCAGTTCACTGGTGCGTTGACTGCCGTTCTGCGCTGGCGGAAGCGGAAGTTGAGTATTACGACAAAACTTCTCCGTCCATCGACGTTGCTTTCCAGGCAGTCGATCAGGATGCACTGAAAGCAAAATTTGCCGTAAGCAACGTTAACGGCCCAATCTCGCTGGTAATCTGGACCACCACGCCGTGGACTCTGCCTGCCAACCGCGCAATCTCTATTGCACCAGATTTCGACTATGCGCTGGTGCAGATCGACGGTCAGGCCGTGATTCTGGCGAAAGATCTGGTTGAAAGCGTAATGCAGCGTATCGGCGTGACCGATTACACCATTCTCGGCACGGTAAAAGGTGCGGAGCTTGAGCTGCTGCGCTTTACCCATCCGTTTATGGGCTTCGACGTTCCGGCAATCCTCGGCGATCACGTTACCCTGGATGCCGGTACCGGTGCCGTTCACACCGCGCCTGGCCACGGCCCGGACGACTATGTGATCGGTCAGAAATACGGCCTGGAAACCGCTAACCCGGTTGGCCCGGACGGCACTTATCTGCCGGGCACTTATCCGACGCTGGATGGCGTGAACGTCTTCAAAGCGAACGACATCGTCGTTGCGCTGCTGCAGGAAAAAGGCGCGCTGCTGCACGTTGAGAAAATGCAGCACAGCTATCCGTGCTGCTGGCGTCACAAAACGCCGATCATCTTCCGCGCGACGCCGCAGTGGTTCGTCAGCATGGATCAGAAAGGTCTGCGTGCGCAGTCACTGAAAGAGATCAAAGGCGTGCAGTGGATCCCGGACTGGGGCCAGGCGCGTATCGAGTCGATGGTTGCTAACCGTCCTGACTGGTGTATCTCCCGTCAGCGCACCTGGGGTGTACCGATGTCACTGTTCGTGCACAAAGACACGGAAGAGCTGCATCCGCGTACCCTTGAACTGATGGAAGAAGTGGCAAAACGCGTTGAAGTCGATGGCATCCAGGCGTGGTGGGATCTCGATGCGAAAGAGATCCTCGGCGACGAAGCTGATCAGTACGTGAAAGTGCCGGACACATTGGATGTATGGTTTGACTCCGGATCTACCCACTCTTCTGTTGTTGACGTGCGTCCGGAATTTGCCGGTCACGCAGCGGACATGTATCTGGAAGGTTCTGACCAACACCGCGGCTGGTTCATGTCTTCCCTAATGATCTCCACCGCGATGAAGGGTAAAGCGCCGTATCGTCAGGTACTGACCCACGGCTTTACCGTGGATGGTCAGGGCCGCAAGATGTCTAAATCCATCGGCAATACCGTTTCGCCGCAGGATGTGATGAACAAACTGGGCGCGGATATTCTGCGTCTGTGGGTGGCATCAACCGACTACACCGGTGAAATGGCCGTTTCTGACGAGATCCTGAAACGTGCTGCCGATAGCTATCGTCGTATCCGTAACACCGCGCGCTTCCTGCTGGCAAACCTGAACGGTTTTGATCCAGCAAAAGATATGGTGAAACCGGAAGAGATGGTGGTACTGGATCGCTGGGCCGTAGGTTGTGCGAAAGCGGCACAGGAAGACATCCTCAAGGCGTACGAAGCATACGATTTCCACGAAGTGGTACAGCGTCTGATGCGCTTCTGCTCCGTTGAGATGGGTTCCTTCTACCTCGACATCATCAAAGACCGTCAGTACACCGCCAAAGCGGACAGTGTGGCGCGTCGTAGCTGCCAGACTGCGCTATATCACATCGCAGAAGCGCTGGTGCGCTGGATGGCACCAATCCTCTCCTTCACCGCTGATGAAGTGTGGGGCTACCTGCCGGGCGAACGTGAAAAATACGTCTTCACCGGTGAGTGGTACGAAGGCCTGTTTGGCCTGGCAGACAGTGAAGCGATGAACGATGCGTTCTGGGACGAGCTGTTGAAAGTGCGTGGCGAAGTGAACAAAGTCATTGAGCAAGCGCGTGCCGACAAGAAAGTGGGTGGCTCGCTGGAAGCGGCAGTAACCTTGTATGCAGAACCGGAACTGTCGGCGAAACTGACCGCGCTGGGCGATGAATTACGATTTGTCCTGTTGACCTCCGGCGCTACCGTTGCAGACTATAACGACGCACCTGCTGATGCTCAGCAGAGCGAAGTACTCAAAGGGCTGAAAGTCGCGTTGAGTAAAGCCGAAGGTGAGAAGTGCCCACGCTGCTGGCACTACACCCAGGATGTCGGCAAGGTGGCGGAACACGCAGAAATCTGCGGCCGCTGTGTCAGCAACGTCGCCGGTGACGGTGAAAAACGTAAGTTTGCCTGATGAGTCAATCGATCTGTTCAACAGGGCTACGCTGGCTGTGGCTGGTGGTAGTCGTGCTGATTATCGATCTGGGCAGCAAATACCTGATCCTCCAGAACTTTGCTCTGGGGGATACGGTCCCGCTGTTCCCGTCGCTTAATCTGCATTATGCGCGTAACTATGGCGCGGCGTTTAGTTTCCTTGCCGATAGCGGCGGCTGGCAGCGTTGGTTCTTTGCCGGTATTGCGATTGGTATTAGCGTGATCCTGGCAGTGATGATGTATCGCTCGAAGGCCACGCAGAAGCTAAACAATATCGCTTACGCGCTGATTATTGGCGGCGCGCTGGGCAACCTGTTCGACCGCCTGTGGCACGGCTTCGTTGTCGATATGATCGACTTCTACGTCGGCGACTGGCACTTCGCCACCTTCAACCTTGCCGATACTGCCATCTGTGTCGGTGCGGCACTGATTGTGCTGGAAGGTTTTTTGCCTTCTAGAGCGAAAAAACAATAATAAACCCTGCCGGATGCGATGCTGACGCATCTTATCCGGCCTACAGATTGCTGCGAAATCGTAGGCCGGATAAGGCGTTTACGCCGCATCCGGCAAAAATCCTTAAATATAAGAGCAAACCTGCATGTCTGAATCTGTACAGAGCAATAGCGCCGTCCTGGTGCACTTCACGCTAAAACTCGACGATGGCACCACCGCCGAGTCTACCCGCAACAACGGTAAACCGGCGCTGTTCCGCCTGGGTGATGCTTCTCTTTCTGAAGGGCTGGAGCAACACCTGTTGGGGCTGAAAGTGGGCGATAAAACCACCTTCTCGTTGGAGCCAGATGCGGCGTTTGGCGTGCCGTCACCGGACCTGATTCAGTACTTCTCCCGCCGTGAATTTATGGATGCAGGCGAGCCAGAAATTGGCGCAATCATGCTTTTTACCGCAATGGATGGCAGTGAGATGCCTGGCGTGATCCGCGAAATTAACGGCGACTCCATTACCGTTGATTTCAACCATCCGCTGGCCGGGCAGACCGTTCATTTTGATATTGAAGTGCTGGAAATCGATCCGGCACTGGAGGCGTAACATGCAGATCCTGTTGGCCAACCCGCGTGGTTTTTGTGCCGGGGTAGACCGCGCTATCAGCATTGTTGAAAACGCGCTGGCCATTTACGGCGCACCGATATATGTCCGTCACGAAGTGGTACATAACCGCTATGTGGTCGATAGCTTGCGTGAGCGTGGGGCTATCTTTATTGAGCAGATTAGCGAAGTACCGGACGGCGCGATCCTGATTTTCTCCGCACACGGTGTTTCTCAGGCGGTACGTAACGAAGCAAAAAGTCGCGATTTGACGGTGTTTGATGCCACCTGTCCGCTGGTGACCAAAGTGCATATGGAAGTCGCCCGCGCCAGTCGCCGTGGCGAAGAATCTATTCTCATCGGTCACGCCGGGCACCCGGAAGTGGAAGGGACAATGGGCCAGTACAGTAACCCGGAAGGGGGAATGTATCTGGTCGAATCGCCGGACGATGTGTGGAAACTGACGGTCAAAAACGAAGAGAAGCTCTCCTTTATGACCCAGACCACGCTGTCGGTGGATGACACGTCTGATGTGATCGACGCGCTGCGTAAACGCTTCCCGAAAATTGTCGGTCCGCGCAAAGATGACATCTGCTACGCCACGACTAACCGTCAGGAAGCGGTACGCGCCCTGGCAGAACAGGCGGAAGTTGTGTTGGTGGTCGGTTCGAAAAACTCCTCCAACTCCAACCGTCTGGCGGAGCTGGCCCAGCGTATGGGCAAACGCGCGTTTTTGATTGACGATGCGAAAGACATCCAGGAAGAGTGGGTGAAAGAGGTTAAATGCGTCGGCGTGACTGCGGGCGCATCGGCTCCGGATATTCTGGTGCAGAATGTGGTGGCACGTTTGCAGCAGCTGGGCGGTGGTGAAGCCATTCCGCTGGAAGGCCGTGAAGAAAACATTGTTTTCGAAGTGCCGAAAGAGCTGCGTGTCGATATTCGTGAAGTCGATTAAGTCATTAGCAGCCTAAGTTATGCGAAAATGCCGGTCTTGTTACCGGCATTTTTTATGGAGAAAACATGCGTTTACCTATCTTCCTCGATACTGACCCCGGCATTGACGATGCCGTCGCCATTGCCGCCGCGATTTTTGCACCCGAACTCGACCTGCAACTGATGACCACCGTCGCGGGTAATGTCTCGGTTGAGAAAACTACCCGCAATGCCCTGCAACTGCTGCATTTCTGGAATGCGGAGATTCCGCTCGCCCAAGGGGCCGCTGTGCCACTGGTACGCGCACCGCGTGATGCGGCATCTGTGCACGGCGAATCGGGAATGGCTGGCTACGACTTTGTTGAGCACAACCGAAAGCCGCTCGGGATACCGGCGTTTCTGGCGATTCGGGATGCCCTGATGCGTGCACCAGAGCCTGTTACCCTGGTGGCCATCGGCCCGTTAACCAATATTGCGCTGTTACTTTCACAATGCCCGGAATGCAAGCCGTATATTCGCCGTCTGGTGATCATGGGTGGTTCTGCCGGACGCGGCAACTGTACGCCAAACGCCGAGTTTAATATTGCTGCCGATCCAGAAGCTGCTGCCTGTGTCTTCCGCAGTGGTATTGAAATCGTCATGTGCGGTTTGGATGTCACCAATCAGGCAATATTAACTCCTGACTATCTCTCTACACTGCCGCAGTTAAACCGTACCGGGAAAATGCTTCACGCCCTGTTTAGCCACTACCGTAGCGGCAGTATGCAAAGCGGCTTGCGAATGCACGATCTCTGCGCCATCGCCTGGCTGGTGCGCCCGGACCTGTTCACTCTCAAACCCTGTTTTGTGGCAGTGGAAACTCAGGGCGAATTTACCTCAGGCACGACGGTGGTTGATATCGACGGTTGCCTGGGCAAGCCAGCCAATGTACAGGTGGCATTGGATCTGGATGTGAAAGGCTTCCAGCAGTGGGTGGCTGAGGTGCTGGCTCTGGCGTCGTAACCTGTCACATGTTATTGGCATGCAGTCATTCATCGACTCATGCCTTTCACTGATATCCCTCCCTGTTTATCATTAATTTCTAATTATCAGCGTTTTTGGCTGGCGGCGTAGCGATGCGCTGGTTACTCTGAAAACGGTCTATGCAAATTAACAAAAGAGAATAGCTATGCATGATGCAAACATCCGCGTTGCCATCGCGGGAGCCGGGGGGCGTATGGGCCGCCAGTTGATTCAGGCGGCGCTGGCATTAGAGGGCGTGCAGTTGGGCGCTGCGCTGGAGCGTGAAGGATCTTCTTTACTGGGCAGCGACGCCGGTGAGCTGGCCGGAGCCGGGAAAACAGGCGTTACCGTGCAAAGCAGCCTCGATGCGGTAAAAGATGATTTTGATGTGTTTATCGATTTTACCCGTCCGGAAGGTACGCTGAACCATCTCGCTTTTTGTCGCCAGCATGGCAAAGGGATGGTGATCGGCACTACGGGGTTTGACGAAGCCGGTAAACAAGCAATTCGTGACGCCGCTGCCGATATTGCGATTGTCTTTGCTGCCAATTTTAGCGTTGGCGTTAACGTCATGCTTAAGCTGCTGGAGAAAGCAGCCAAAGTGATGGGTGACTACACCGATATCGAAATTATTGAAGCACATCATAGACATAAAGTTGATGCGCCGTCAGGCACCGCACTGGCAATGGGAGAGGCGATCGCCCACGCCCTTGATAAAGATCTGAAAGATTGCGCGGTCTACAGTCGTGAAGGCCACACCGGTGAACGTGTGCCTGGCACCATTGGTTTTGCCACCGTGCGTGCAGGTGACATCGTTGGTGAACATACCGCGATGTTTGCCGATATTGGCGAGCGTCTGGAGATCACCCATAAGGCGTCCAGCCGTATGACATTTGCTAACGGCGCGGTAAGATCGGCTTTGTGGTTGAGTGGTAAGGAAAGCGGTCTTTTTGATATGCGAGATGTACTTGATCTCAATAATTTGTAACCACAAAATATTTGTTATGGTGCAAAAATAACACATTTAATTTATTGATTATAAAGGGCTTTAATTTTTGGCCCTTTTATTTTTGGTGTTATGTTTTTAAATTGTCTATAAGTGCCAAAAATTACATGTTTTGTCTTCTGTTTTTGTTGTTTTAATGTAAATTTTGACCATTTGGTCCACTTTTTTCTGCTCGTTTTTATTTCATGCAATCTTCTTGCTGCGCAAGCGTTTTCCAGAACAGGTTAGATGATCTTTTTGTCGCTTAATGCCTGTAAAACATGCATGAGCCACAAAATAATATAAAAAATCCCGCCATTAAGTTGACTTTTAGCGCCCATATCTCCAGAATGCCGCCGTTTGCCAGAAATTCGTCGGTAAGCAGATTTGCATTGATTTACGTCATCATTGTGAATTAATATGCAAATAAAGTGAGTGAATATTCTCTGGAGGGTGTTTTGATTAAGTCAGCGCTATTGGTTCTGGAAGACGGAACCCAGTTTCACGGTCGGGCCATAGGGGCAACAGGTTCGGCGGTTGGGGAAGTCGTTTTCAATACTTCAATGACCGGTTATCAAGAAATCCTCACTGATCCTTCCTATTCTCGTCAAATCGTTACTCTTACTTATCCCCATATTGGCAATGTCGGCACCAATGACGCCGATGAAGAATCTTCTCAGGTACATGCACAAGGTCTGGTGATTCGCGACCTGCCGCTGATTGCCAGCAACTTCCGTAATACCGAAGACCTCTCTTCTTACCTGAAACGCCATAACATCGTGGCGATTGCCGATATCGATACCCGTAAGCTGACGCGTTTACTGCGCGAGAAAGGCGCACAGAATGGCTGCATTATCGCGGGCGATAACCCGGATGCGGCGCTGGCGTTAGAAAAAGCCCGCGCGTTCCCAGGTCTGAATGGCATGGATCTGGCAAAAGAAGTGACCACCGCAGAAGCCTATAGCTGGACACAAGGGAGCTGGACGTTGACCGGTGGCCTGCCAGAAGCGAAAAAAGAAGACGAGCTGCCGTTCCACGTCGTGGCTTATGATTTTGGTGCCAAGCGCAACATCCTGCGGATGCTGGTGGATAGAGGCTGTCGCCTGACCATCGTTCCGGCGCAAACTTCTGCGGAAGATGTGCTGAAAATGAATCCAGACGGCATCTTCCTCTCCAACGGTCCTGGCGACCCGGCCCCGTGCGATTACGCCATTACCGCCATCCAGAAATTCCTCGAAACCGATATTCCGGTATTCGGCATCTGTCTCGGTCATCAGCTGCTGGCGCTGGCGAGCGGTGCGAAGACTGTCAAAATGAAATTTGGTCACCACGGCGGCAACCATCCGGTTAAAGATGTGGAGAAAAACGTGGTAATGATCACCGCCCAGAACCACGGTTTTGCGGTGGACGAAGCAACATTACCTGCAAACCTGCGTGTCACGCATAAATCCCTGTTCGACGGTACGTTACAGGGCATTCATCGCACCGATAAACCGGCATTCAGCTTCCAGGGGCACCCTGAAGCCAGCCCTGGTCCACACGACGCCGCGCCGTTGTTCGACCACTTTATCGAGTTAATTGAGCAGTACCGTAAAACCGCTAAGTAATCAGGAGTAAAAGAGCCATGCCAAAACGTACAGATATAAAAAGTATCCTGATTCTGGGTGCGGGCCCGATTGTTATCGGTCAGGCGTGTGAGTTTGACTACTCTGGCGCGCAAGCGTGTAAAGCCCTGCGTGAAGAGGGTTACCGCGTCATTCTGGTGAACTCCAACCCGGCGACCATCATGACCGACCCGGAAATGGCTGATGCAACCTACATCGAGCCGATTCACTGGGAAGTTGTACGCAAGATTATTGAAAAAGAGCGCCCGGACGCGGTGCTGCCAACGATGGGCGGTCAGACGGCGCTGAACTGCGCGCTGGAGCTGGAACGTCAGGGCGTGTTGGAAGAGTTCGGTGTCACCATGATTGGTGCCACTGCCGATGCGATTGATAAAGCAGAAGACCGCCGTCGTTTCGACGTAGCGATGAAGAAAATTGGTCTGGAAACCGCGCGTTCCGGTATCGCACACACGATGGAAGAAGCGCTGGCGGTTGCCGCTGACGTGGGCTTCCCGTGCATTATTCGCCCATCCTTTACCATGGGCGGTAGCGGCGGCGGTATCGCTTATAACCGTGAAGAGTTTGAAGAAATTTGCGCCCGCGGTCTGGATCTCTCTCCGACCAAAGAGTTGCTGATTGATGAGTCGCTGATCGGCTGGAAAGAGTACGAGATGGAAGTGGTGCGTGATAAAAACGACAACTGCATCATCGTCTGCTCTATCGAAAACTTCGATGCGATGGGCATCCACACCGGTGACTCCATCACTGTCGCGCCAGCCCAAACGCTGACCGACAAAGAATATCAAATCATGCGTAACGCCTCGATGGCGGTGCTGCGTGAAATCGGCGTTGAAACCGGTGGTTCCAACGTTCAGTTTGCGGTGAACCCGAAAAACGGTCGTCTGATTGTTATCGAAATGAACCCACGCGTGTCCCGTTCTTCGGCGCTGGCGTCGAAAGCGACCGGTTTCCCGATTGCTAAAGTGGCGGCGAAACTGGCGGTGGGTTACACCCTCGACGAACTGATGAACGACATCACTGGCGGACGTACTCCGGCCTCCTTCGAGCCGTCCATCGACTATGTGGTTACTAAAATTCCTCGCTTCAACTTCGAAAAATTCGCCGGTGCTAACGACCGTCTGACCACTCAGATGAAATCGGTTGGCGAAGTGATGGCGATTGGTCGCACGCAGCAGGAATCCCTGCAAAAAGCGCTGCGCGGCCTGGAAGTCGGTGCGACTGGATTCGACCCGAAAGTGAGCCTGGATGACCCGGAAGCGTTAACCAAAATCCGTCGCGAACTGAAAGACGCAGGCGCAGATCGTATCTGGTACATCGCCGATGCGTTCCGTGCGGGCCTGTCTGTGGACGGCGTCTTCAACCTGACCAACATTGACCGCTGGTTCCTGGTACAGATTGAAGAGCTGGTGCGTCTGGAAGAGAAAGTGGCGGAAGTGGGCATCACTGGCCTGAACGCTGACTTCCTGCGCCAGCTGAAACGCAAAGGCTTTGCCGATGCGCGCTTGGCAAAACTGGCGGGCGTACGCGAAGCGGAAATCCGTAAGCTGCGTGACCAGTATGACCTGCACCCGGTTTATAAGCGCGTGGATACCTGTGCGGCAGAGTTCGCCACCGACACCGCTTACATGTACTCCACTTATGAAGAAGAGTGCGAAGCGAATCCGTCTACCGACCGTGAAAAAATCATGGTGCTTGGCGGCGGCCCGAACCGTATCGGTCAGGGTATCGAATTCGACTACTGTTGCGTACACGCCTCGCTGGCGCTGCGCGAAGACGGTTACGAAACCATTATGGTTAACTGTAACCCGGAAACCGTCTCCACCGACTACGACACTTCCGACCGCCTCTACTTCGAGCCGGTAACTCTGGAAGATGTGCTGGAAATCGTGCGTATCGAGAAGCCGAAAGGCGTTATCGTCCAGTACGGCGGTCAGACCCCGCTGAAACTGGCGCGCGCGCTGGAAGCTGCTGGCGTACCGGTTATCGGCACCAGCCCGGATGCTATCGACCGTGCAGAAGACCGTGAACGCTTCCAGCATGCGGTTGAGCGTCTGAAACTGAAACAACCGGCGAACGCCACCGTTACCGCTATTGAAATGGCGGTAGAGAAGGCGAAAGAGATTGGCTACCCGCTGGTGGTACGTCCGTCTTACGTTCTCGGCGGTCGGGCGATGGAAATCGTCTATGACGAAGCTGACCTGCGTCGCTACTTCCAGACGGCGGTCAGCGTGTCTAACGATGCGCCAGTGTTGCTGGACCACTTCCTCGATGACGCGGTAGAAGTTGACGTGGATGCCATCTGCGACGGCGAAATGGTGCTGATTGGCGGCATCATGGAGCATATTGAGCAGGCGGGCGTGCACTCCGGTGACTCCGCATGTTCTCTGCCAGCCTACACCTTAAGTCAGGAAATTCAGGATGTGATGCGCCAGCAGGTGCAGAAACTGGCCTTCGAATTGCAGGTGCGCGGCCTGATGAACGTGCAGTTTGCGGTGAAAAACAACGAAGTCTACCTGATTGAAGTTAACCCGCGTGCGGCGCGTACCGTTCCGTTCGTCTCCAAAGCCACCGGCGTACCGCTGGCAAAAGTGGCGGCGCGCGTGATGGCTGGCAAATCGCTGGCTGAGCAGGGCGTAACCAAAGAAGTTATCCCGCCGTACTACTCGGTGAAAGAAGTGGTGCTGCCGTTCAATAAATTCCCGGGCGTTGACCCGCTGTTAGGGCCAGAAATGCGCTCTACCGGGGAAGTCATGGGCGTGGGCCGCACCTTCGCTGAAGCGTTTGCCAAAGCGCAGCTGGGCAGCAACTCCACCATGAAGAAACACGGTCGTGCGCTGCTTTCCGTGCGCGAAGGCGATAAAGAACGCGTGGTGGACCTGGCGGCAAAACTGCTGAAACAGGGCTTCGAGCTGGATGCGACCCACGGCACGGCGATTGTGCTGGGCGAAGCAGGTATCAACCCGCGTCTGGTAAACAAGGTGCATGAAGGCCGTCCGCACATTCAGGACCGTATCAAGAATGGCGAATATACCTACATCATCAACACCACCTCAGGCCGTCGTGCGATTGAAGACTCCCGCGTGATTCGTCGCAGTGCGCTGCAATATAAAGTGCATTACGACACCACCCTGAACGGCGGCTTTGCCACCGCGATGGCGCTGAATGCCGATGCGACTGAAAAAGTAATTTCGGTGCAGGAAATGCACGCACAGATCAAATAATAGCGTGTCATGGCAGATATTTTTCATCCGCTAATTTGATCGAATAACTAATACGGTTCTCTGATGAGGACCGTTTTTTTTTGCCCATTAAGTAAATCTTTTGGGGAATCGATATTTTTGATGACATAAGCAGGATTTAGCTCACACTTATCGACGGTGAAGTTGCATACTATCGATATATCCACAATTTTAATATGGCCTTGTTTAATTGCTTCAAAACGAGTCATAGCCAGACTTTTAATTTGTGAAACTGGAGTTCGTATGTGTGAAGGATATGTTGAAAAACCACTCTACTTGTTAATCGCCGAATGGATGATGGCTGAAAATCGGTGGGTGATAGCAAGAGAGATCTCTATTCATTTCGATATTGAACACAGCAAGGCGGTTAATACCCTGACTTATATTCTGTCGGAAGTCACAGAAATAAGCTGCGAAGTTAAGATGATCCCTAATAAGCTGGAAGGGCGGGGATGCCAGTGTCAGCGACTGGTTAAAGTGGTCGATATCGATGAGCAAATTTACGCGCGCCTGCGCAATAACAGTCGGGAAAAATTAGTCGGTGTAAGAAAGACGCCGCGTATTCCTGCCGTTCCGCTCACGGAACTTAACCGCGAGCAGAAGTGGCAGATGATGTTGTCAAAGAGTATGCGTCGTTAATTTTATCTCGTTGATACCGGGCGTCCTGCTTGCCAGATGCGATGTTGTAGCATCTTATCCAGCAACCAGGTCGCATCCGGCAAGATCACCGTTTAGGCGTCACATCCGTCGTCCCCTGCAAACGGGGGCGATTTTCCTCCATTTGCCTCAGTGGCTGCGTTTCATGTAACGATACATGACAGCGCCCGACAAGATCCTGATACTCTTTGGTATTCAACCGTTTCCAGTGTAACTCGTCGTCACTAACATTGCGTACAGCGCGGGCTGGCGTACCCATCAACAACTGGCGTTTCTCGCCGCGAAAGCCCGCTTTGACAAAGCTCATGGCGGCAACAATGCTCTCTTCGCCAATGACCGCGCCATCCATAATCACGCTGTTCATCCCGACCAATGCATCGCGACCAATCAAACAACCATGCAGGATCGCTCCGTGCCCGATATGGCCGTTTTCCCCAACGATAGTGTCAGTGTCGCAGTAGCCATGCATAATGCAGCCATCCTGAATATTGGCTCCCGCTTGCACGATCAACCGCCCGTAGTCACCACGCAGTGAGGCGAGTGGGCCGATGTAGACACCGGCTCCCACAATCACATCGCCAATCAAGACGGCACTGGGATGGACAAACGCCGTCGGGTGAACCACCGGAATTAACCCCTCAAAGGCGTAATAGCTCACGGTTGTTAACGTCCTTTCCACACCGGATCGCGCTTCTCGGCAAACGCCAGCGGCCCTTCAATGGCATCTTCCGAATGCAGAACCGATGGATAGTGTTTCAACACGCCGCTGCGAATATAGCGATACGCTTCTTCTACCGGCATTTCGCTGGTGGTGCGGTAGATCTCTTTCAGCGCCGCAATCGCCAGCGGGGCGCTGTTAACCAGCTGCTGAGCCAGTTCGCGGGCGTTATCCATCAGTTCCGCCTGGCTAACCACGCGGTTGACTATCCCCCAACGCAGCGCCTCTTCTGCGCCCATTCGTCTGCCGGTCATCACCATTTCATTGACGATGGCAGGCGGCAGGATCTTCGGCAGACGCAGCACACCGCCGCTGTCAGGAACGATGCCCAGTTTGGCTTCCGGCAGGGCGAAGCTGGCGTTATCGGCACAAACAATAAAATCTGCCGCCAGCGCCAGTTCAAAGCCGCCGCCAAAGGCATAGCCGTTCACAGCTGCGATAACCGGTTTGTCGAGATTGAAAATTTCGGTTAATCCCGCAAAACCACCCGGACCAAAGTCAGCATCCGGTGCTTCGCCTTCTGCTGCCGCTTTTAAATCCCAGCCCGCGGAAAAGAACTTCTCTCCGGCACCGGTAATAATGGCGACACGTAATTGCGGATCGTCACGGAAATTTAGAAATACTTCGCCCATTTCAAAGCTGGTTTTTGCATCAATAGCATTCGCTTTTGGACGATCAAGGGTAATTTCCAGAATTGATCCATTGCGGGTCAGATGTAATGATTCACTCATTCCTTTTCTCCATTTTTGCTTTTTCAGGGACGACAACATCCCTGCAAAAAATGCATATTGTTTTAGAGTGTGATTATTAGCTGGCAGGGTAGTTCCCTGCTGTTTCATTTATTTCAGATTCTTTCTAATTATTTTCCCCGAGCAATTACGTGGCAGATCTTTTCTGATCTCCAGATAAGAGGGCACTTTAAATTTCGCCATATTTTGTTCGCAGAAGCGGAAAAATTCCTCTTCGCTCAATGTTTCACCTTCATTCAGCACCACAAATGCTTTGATGGCTTCATCGCGAATCGAATCTTTAATACCCACAACCACGATGTCCTGAATTTTCGGGTGCGCGGCGATAATATTTTCCAGCTCCACGCAGGAGACATTCTCGCCGCCACGTTTAATCATATTGCAGCGGCGATCGACGAAATAAAAAAAGTCCTCTTCGTCGCGGTATCCGGTATCGCCGGTATGCAGCCAGCCATCGGCTTCCAGCACTTTCGCAGTGGCTTGTGGGTTGAGAAAGTACTCTTTGAAGATGGTTTTCCCAGGTATGCCTTTAATGCAGATTTCACCGATCTCACCAGCCGGGAGCGGGCGATTGTGATCGTCGCGGATCTCCGCTTCGTAGCAAAACCCCACCCGACCAATCGACGGCCAGCGTCGTTTATCGCCAGGACGATCGCCGATAATGCCCACAATGGTTTCCGTCATCCCATAAGACGTCAGCAAGCGAACGCCGAAGCGTTCACAAAACGCATCTTTTTCCTGCTCCGACAAGTTGAGATAAAACATCACTTCCCGCAGGCGGTGTTGCTGATCGTTCGCTGAAGGCGGCTGTACCATCAACGTACGGATCATCATCGGAATACATTCGGTAACGGTGGCGCGGTACTTCTGTACCTGTCCCCAGAAGGCGCGGGCGCTGTATTTCTCGACCAGCACAAAGGTGGCCCCGGCAGAAAACGCCGCCATCGCCGCAGTACACTGGCAATCGATATGAAACGCAGGCATTACCGTCAGGTAGACGTCATCGTCACGCAGTGCACACTGCCAGGCGGAGTAATATCCAGCGAAGCGCAGGTTGTAATGGGTAATCACCACACCTTTCGGTCGGGAGGTGGTGCCGGAGGTGAAGAGAATTTCCGCCGTATCGTCAGTCGATAGCGGCGGTGCATAGCACAAGGTGGCAGGTTGTTGATTTTTCAGTTGAGTAAACGAACTCACGCCATCATCAGCGGGAAGTGCCACATCTGTCAGGCAAATGTGCCGCAATTGAGTGGCATCTTCCTGCTGAATCTGTTGATACATAGGATAGAATTGCGCACTGGTCACCAGCAGGCACGCCTGGCTATTTTGCAGGATCCACGCGCTTTCCTCGCACAACAGGCGGGCGTTAATCGGCACCATAATCGCGCCAATTTTTGCCAGCCCGAACCAGCAAAAGATAAATTCCGGGCAGTTGTCGAGATGTAGTGCAACCTTGTCGCCTTTGCGAATCCCCAGCGTATAAAACAGGTTTGCCGTGCGGTTAATCTCCTGATTTAACTCAAGATAACTATACCGGTTAACGACTCCGCCGCTGGATTCACAAATCAGCGCCGTTTTATGACCGTAAACGTCCGCAAGATCGTCCCACATTTGACGTAGATGTTGTCCGCCAATGATATCCATTGCACCTCTATCCATTTTTGTTCGTTTGTTATTGGGCGGGCGCTAGTCAGGCAAGCCGACTGACGCCACGCGTTTAGTCCTCAACTTTGGCCAGACCTTTGCTGACCAACTCCTGAATGTCGTTTTCGCTGTAGCCGATATTTTTCAAAATGGCAGCCGTGTCCATGCCATGTGAGGGCATTCCGCGCCAGATTTGTCCGGGGTTATTTTTGAATTTCGGCATGATGTTCGGCCCTTTGCAGGTGCGACCATCCATCGTTTGCCACTGAGTGATTGATTCGCGAGCCACATACTGTGGATTGCTTTCCAGTTCCGGTACGGTCAGCACTTTGGCGCAGGCGATATTCAGTTCAGCAAAGCGTTCTTTTACTTCCGCGATGGTATGTGTCGCCAGCCAGGCATCGAGTTTCTCTTCAACCAGTGGGCCGTAAGGGCATTCGATACGGTGGATAAGCTGAGTGCCTTCCGGGATTTCTGGCGTGCCAAGCAGATGTGCGAGGCCAATATCTTTAAAGCACTCTTCAATTTGGGTAATGCCCACCAGTTCCATCACGATGTAGCCGTCGGCACATTTATACAGACCGCAACCGGCGTAGTAGGGATCTTTACCTTTGCTCATGCGCGGGCACATTTCGCCGCCGTTGAAGTAATCCATCATGAAGTACTGGCCCATACGCAGCATCACTTCATACATGGCGATGTCGATACTTTCGCCTTTACCGGTTTCACGCACTTTATGCAGTGCTGCCAGCGCCGCCGTGGTGGCGGTCAGGCCAGAAAAGTAATCGGCGGTATACGGGAAGGCAGGCATTGGCTGGTCAACATCACCGTTCTGAATCAGGTAACCACTAAAGGCCTGGGCGATAGTGTTATAGGCCGGAAGATTGGTGTACTCCTCGGTGCCGTACTGACCAAAACCGGACAGGTGAGCGATAACCAGTTTCGGGTTGTGCTGCCACAGTACTTCATCGGTAATGCCACGACGGGCAAAGGCCGGACCTTTACTGGCTTCGATGAAGATATCGGTGGTTTCCATTAATTTCAGAAACGCTTCGCGGCCTTCATCTTTGAAAATATTTAACGACAGCGCGTGCAAATTGCGGCGGGAGAGTTGCGGGTAGTTCGGTTGAACGCGAATGGTGTCGGCCCAGGCGACGTTCTCGATCCAGATAACTTCCGCGCCCCATTCTGCGAACATTTGCCCGGCAAACGGTCCGGCGATTTCGATACCGGAGAAGACAACGCGCAATCCGGCCAACGGCCCGAATTTCGGCATGGGTAGATGATCCATTATTTGCTCCTGAAAAATTTATGTAGCGCATGACTGCCGGATGCGGCGTAAACGCTTTATCCGGCCTACATTCGTGCTCCCGTAGGCCTGATAAGACGCATCAGCGTCGCATCAGGCAGCGCACGGACTTAGCGGTATTGCTTCAGCACCGCACGACCCAGCGTCAGGATCTGCATTTCGTCAGATCCCCCGGAGACGCGGTCTACACGCAGATCACGCCAGAAGCGGCTGATGCGGTGGTTGCCCGCAATCCCGACACCGCCCAGCACCTGCATTGCGCTATCCACAACTTCAAATGCCGCATTGGCGCAGAAGTATTTGCACATCGCTGCATCGCCAGAGGTGATGGTGCCGTTGTCTGCTTTCCACGCTGCTTCATACAGCATGTTTTTCATGGAGTTTAATTTGATCGCCATGTGGGCGAATTTTTCCTGAATCAACTGGAAACGACCAATAGCCTCGCCAAACTGCACGCGCTGATTGGCGTAGCGCGCCGCATCTTCAAAGGCGCACATCGCCGTACCGTAGTTGGTGAGGGCTACCAGGAAACGTTCATGGTCGAACTCTTCTTTGACGCGGTTAAAGCCGTTACCTTCCCGACCGAACATGTCTTTCTCGTCCAGTTCCACGTCGTCAAAGGTGATTTCACAGCAGCTATCCATACGCAGACCGAGCTTTTCAAGTTTGGTCACTTTGATGCCCGGTTTGCTCATATCAACAAACCATTCGGTGTAGACAGGTTTGTCCGGAGAAGCCCCGTCGCGCGCCATCACCACGATGTACGGGGTGTAGGCGCTGCTGGTAATAAAACACTTACTACCATTAAGATAAATCTTACCATTTCTACGGGTATAAGTCGTTTTCAGGCTACCCACGTCGGAGCCCGCGCCCGGTTCGGTAATCGCTGAGTTCCACATCTGCTTACCGGTGCCGCGGAAAGCCATAATTTTGTCGATCTGCTCTTGTGTGCCTTCGCGCAGGAAGGTGTTGAACCCGCCCGGCAACTGGTACAGCACATAGGTTGGTGCCCCCAGACGTCCCAGCTCCATCCACACGGCGGCGAGAGTAACAAACCCCGCGTCCAGACCACCGTGCTCTTCAGGGATCAGCAGACTGTCGATACCCATATCCGCCAGTGCTTTGACAAAACGTTCCGGGTAGACGCTGTCACGGTCGCACTCGGCAAAATAGGCCTCCCAGTTTTCGCTGGCCATCAGTTCGCGGATACCGGCGACAAACAGTTCCTGCTCATCATTTAAATTAAAATCCATCTTTCAACCTCTTGATATTTTGGGGGTTAATTAATCTTTCCAGTTCTGTTTCGCGTCTTTAATAAAGGAGAGCGTCACCATAATGTTGACGAAGAACAGCGGGCATCCTCCGGCGATAATGGCGGTTTGAATCGGTTTCAGGCCGCCGAGCGCCAGCAGAACAATACCGATAATGCCAACCAGAATTGACCAACCGATACGCACCAGCAGAGGTGGTTCTTCACCATCGCGTACTTCGCGGCAAGTGGACATCGCCAGGGTATAAGAGCAGGCGTTAACCAGCGTAACGGTGGCAATAAAGCAGAGGATGAAGAAGCCCCACATGGTGGCGGTGCTGAGTGGCAGAGCGGCCCAGGTTTCAATGATGGCGCGCGCCACACCGTACTGTTCGATCAGATTTGGAATGTTGATGATGTTTTTATCTATCAACAGCAGAGTGTTACTACCGAGTACAGTCCACAGGATCCAGGTTGACGCTGTCAGCCCCAGCACCATGCCGAAGCACAGTTCACGCACAGTACGACCACGGGAGATGCGGGCGAGGAAGATACTCATCTGGATAGCATAAATCACCCACCATGCCCAGTAGAACACGGTCCAGCCCTGCGGGAAGCCGCCTTTAGCGATGGGATCGGTATAGAACAACATGCGCGGCAGATACATCAGCAACATCCCCACCGAATCGGTGAAGTAGTTCATGATGAAGCTGGCACCGCTGACAATGAACACCCAACCCAGCATCAGGAAGCTCAGGTAACTACGCACGTCACTGGCGATACGTACCCCTTTTTGCAGACCGCAAGCGACGCAAATGGCGTTGAGGATAATCCAGCAGGTAATGATGATAGCGTCCAGTTGCAGGGTATGCGGAATGCCAAACAACCATTGCATACACTCGGTCACCAGCGGCGTGGCAAGGCCCAGACTGGTACCCATCGCGAAGATCAAGGCGACGAGATAGAAGTTGTCGACGATAGTGCCGAACAACCCTTTGGCGTGTTTTTCACCTACCAGCGGCACCAGTGTCGAGCTGGGGCGAATCACTTCCATTTTGCGGACAAAGAAGAAGTAAGCGAAGGCGACTGAAAGGAAGCTGTAAGTGGCCCACGGCAGAGGTCCCCAGTGGAACAAGCTGTAAGCCAGCCCCAACTCTTTCGCCCCTGTCGAGTTCGGTTCTAAGCCAAACGGCGGGGTGGAGATGTAGTAGTAGATCTCAATCGATCCCCAGAACAGTACGGCAGCAGACGTACAGGAGGCGAACATCATAAAGATCCAACTGGCGGTGCTAAATTCTGGCGGTTCGTTACCTAAACGCTTTTTGGCATACGGGCCAAACACCAGCCAGAACCAACCGAAAAGCATCACCACCATATACCATTCAAATGCCCATCCCCATACATTGGTGACGTAACTGAATACAGCATTAATAACGACATTCGCTGCATCCAGATCTCTGACTGTAAGCCAACAAAGTATGCCGACGATTATTAACGGCGGAAAGAAAACCTTCGGTTCTATTCCCGTTTTTCTCTTTTCATTCTTCATGAGTTAATTCCACTGTGAAAACGAATATTTATTTTGCGTTCCCGTTTGTTTTATTTTTGTTAACATTTAATATAATTATTATTAACCTCGTGGACGCGTTAATGGCTAACTCATAATGGGTATTCAATAAGCTGTATTCTGTGATTGGTATCACATTTTTGTTTCGGGTGAATAGAGGGCGTTTTTTCGTTAATTTTGATTAATAATCAGTTTGTTATGCTCTGTTGTGAGTAAAAAATAACATCTGACTTTCAATATTGGTGATCCATAAAACAATATTGAAAATTTCTTTTTGCTACGCCGTGTTTTCAATATTGGTGAGGAACTTAACAATATTGAAAGTTGGATTTATCTGCGTGTGACATTTTCAATATTGGTGATTAAAGTTTTATTTCAAAATTAAAGGGCGTGATATCTGTAATTAACACCACCGATATGAACGACGTTTCCTTCATGATTTCTGGAGATGCAATGAAGATTATTACTTGCTATAAGTGCGTGCCTGATGAACAGGATATTGCGGTCAATAATGCTGATGGTTCATTAGACTTCAGCAAAGCCGATGCCAAAATAAGCCAATACGATCTCAACGCTATTGAAGCGGCTTGCCAGCTAAAGCAACAGGCAGCAGAGGCGCAGGTGACAGCCTTAAGTGTGGGCGGTAAAGCCCTGACCAACGCCAAAGGGCGTAAAGATGTGCTATCGCGCGGCCCGGATGAACTGATTGTGGTGATTGATGACCAGTTCGAGCAGGCACTGCCGCAACAAACGGCGAGCGCACTGGCTGCAGCCGCCCAGAAAGCAGGCTTTGATCTGATCCTCTGTGGCGATGGTTCTTCCGACCTTTATGCCCAGCAGGTTGGTCTGCTGGTGGGCGAAATCCTCAATATTCCGGCAGTTAACGGCGTCAGCAAAATTATCTCCCTGACGGCAGATACCCTCACCGTTGAGCGCGAACTGGAAGATGAAACCGAAACCTTAAGCATTCCGCTGCCTGCGGTTGTTGCTGTTTCCACTGATATCAACTCCCCACAAATTCCTTCGATGAAAGCCATTCTCGGCGCGGCGAAAAAGCCCGTCCAGGTATGGTCGGCGGCGGATATTGGTTTTAACGCAGAGGCAGCCTGGTCAGAACAACAGGTTGCCGCGCCGAAACAGCGCGAACGTCAGCGCATCGTGATTGAAGGCGACGGCGAAGAACAGATCGCCGCATTTGCTGAAAATCTTCGCAAAGTCATTTAATTACAGGGGATGCTATGAACACGTTTTCTCAAGTCTGGGTATTCAGCGATACCCCTTCTCGTCTGCCGGAACTGATGAACGGTGCGCAGGCTTTAGCTAATCAAATCAACACCTTTGTCCTCAATGATGCCGACGGCGCACAGGCAATCCAGCTCGGCGCTAATCATGTCTGGAAATTAAACGGCAAACCGGACGATCGGATGATCGAAGATTACGCCGGTGTCATGGCTGACACTATTCGCCAGCACGGCGCAGACGGCCTGGTGCTGCTGCCAAACACCCGTCGCGGCAAATTACTGGCGGCAAAACTGGGTTATCGCCTTAAAGCGGCGGTGTCTAACGATGCCAGCACCGTCAGCGTACAGGACGGTAAAGCGACAGTGAAACACATGGTTTACGGTGGTCTGGCGATTGGCGAAGAACGCATTGCCACGCCGTATGCGGTACTGACCATCAGCAGCGGCACGTTCGATGCGGCTCAGCCAGACGCGTCACGCACTGGCGAAACGCACACCGTGGAGTGGCAGGCTCCGGCTGTGGCGATTACCCGCACGGCAACCCAGGCGCGCCAGAGCAACAGCGTCGATCTCGACAAAGCCCGTCTGGTGGTCAGCGTCGGTCGCGGTATTGGCAGCAAAGAGAACATTGCGCTGGCAGAACAGCTTTGCAAGGCGATAGGTGCGGAGTTGGCCTGTTCTCGTCCGGTGGCGGAAAACGAAAAATGGATGGAGCACGAACGCTATGTCGGTATCTCCAACCTGATGCTGAAACCTGAACTGTACCTGGCGGTGGGGATCTCCGGGCAGATCCAGCACATGGTTGGCGCTAACGCGTCGCAAACCATTTTCGCCATCAATAAAGATAAAAATGCGCCGATCTTCCAGTACGCGGATTACGGCATTGTTGGCGACGCCGTGAAGATCCTTCCGGCGCTGACCGCAGCTTTAGCGCGTTGATCCACTCTGGCAGGGCTGCATTTTGGCCCTGCCGCTGACAGGGAGCTCTTATGTCCGAAGATATCTTTGACGCCATCATCGTCGGTGCAGGGCTTGCCGGTTCGGTTGCCGCACTGGTGCTCGCCCGCGAAGGTGCGCAAGTGTTAGTTATCGAGCGTGGCAATTCCGCAGGTGCCAAGAACGTCACCGGCGGGCGTCTCTATGCCCACAGTCTGGAACACATTATTCCTGGTTTCGCCGACTCCGCCCCCGTAGAACGCCTGATCACCCATGAAAAACTCGCGTTTATGACGGAAAAGTCAGCGATGACTATGGACTACTGCAATGGTGACGAAACCTCGCCATCCCAGCGTTCTTACTCCGTTTTGCGCAGTAAATTTGATGCCTGGCTGATGGAGCAGGCCGAAGAAGCGGGCGCGCAGTTAATTACCGGGATCCGCGTCGATAACCTCGTACAGCGCGATGGCAAAGTCGTCGGTGTAGAAGCCGATGGCGATGTGATTGAAGCGAAAACGGTGATCCTTGCTGATGGGGTGAACTCCATCCTTGCCGAAAAATTGGGGATGGCAAAACGCGTCAAACCGACGGATGTGGCGGTTGGCGTGAAGGAACTGATCGAGTTACCGAAGTCGGTTATTGAAGACCGTTTTCAGTTGCAGGGTAATCAGGGGGCGGCTTGCCTGTTTGCGGGATCACCCACCGATGGCCTGATGGGCGGCGGCTTCCTTTATACCAATGAAAACACCCTGTCGCTGGGGCTGGTTTGTGGTTTGCATCATCTGCATGACGCGAAAAAATCGGTGCCGCAAATGCTGGAAGATTTCAAACAGCATCCGGCCGTTGCACCGCTGATCGCGGGCGGCAAGCTGGTGGAATATTCCGCTCACGTAGTGCCGGAAGCAGGCATCAACATGCTGCCGGAGTTGGTTGGTGACGGCGTATTGATTGCCGGTGATGCCGCCGGAATGTGTATGAACCTCGGTTTTACCATTCGCGGTATGGATCTGGCGATTGCCGCCGGGGAAGCCGCAGCAAAAACCGTGCTTTCAGCGATGAAAAGCGACGATTTCAGTAAGCAAAAACTGGCGGAATATCGTCAGCATCTTGAGAGTGGTCCGCTGCGCGATATGCGTATGTACCAGAAACTACCGGCGTTCCTTGATAACCCACGCATGTTTAGCGGCTACCCGGAGCTGGCGGTGGGTGTGGCGCGTGACCTGTTCACCATTGATGGCAGCGCGCCGGAACTGATGCGCAAGAAAATCCTCCGCCACGGCAAGAAAGTGGGCTTCATCAATCTAATCAAGGATGGCATGAAAGGAGTGACCGTTTTATGACTTCTCCCGTCAATGTGGACGTCAAACTGGGCGTCAATAAATTCAATGTCGATGAAGAGCATCCGCACATTGTTGTGAAGGCCGATGCTGATAAACAGGCGCTGGAGCTGCTGGTGAAAGCGTGCCCCGCAGGTCTGTACAAGAAGCAGGATGACGGCAGTGTGCGCTTCGATTACGCCGGATGTCTGGAGTGCGGCACCTGTCGCATTCTGGGGCTGGGGTCGGCGCTGGAACAGTGGGAATACCCGCGCGGCACCTTTGGTGTGGAGTTCCGTTACGGCTGATGTTGGTTTGATACGTAACGCCGCACTGACTCTCATTGCAAAAAACAGGAATAACCATGCAACCGTCCAGAAACTTTGACGATCTCAAATTCTCCTCTATTCACCGCCGCATTTTGCTGTGGGGAAGCGGTGGTCCGTTTCTGGATGGTTATGTACTGGTAATGATTGGCGTGGCGCTGGAGCAACTGACGCCGGCGCTGAAACTGGACGCTGACTGGATTGGCTTGCTGGGCGCGGGAACGCTCGCCGGGCTGTTCGTTGGCACATCGCTGTTTGGTTATATTTCCGATAAAGTCGGACGGCGCAAAATGTTCCTCATTGATATCATCGCCATCGGCGTGATATCGGTGGCGACGATGTTTGTTTCATCCCCCGTCGAACTGTTGGTGATGCGGGTACTTATCGGCATTGTCATCGGTGCAGATTATCCCATCGCCACCTCAATGATCACCGAGTTCTCCAGTACCCGTCAGCGGGCGTTTTCCATCAGCTTTATTGCCGCGATGTGGTATGTCGGCGCGACCTGTGCCGATCTGGTCGGCTACTGGCTTTATGATGTGGAAGGCGGCTGGCGCTGGATGCTGGGTAGCGCGGCGATCCCCTGTTTGTTGATTTTGATTGGTCGATTCGAACTGCCTGAATCTCCCCGCTGGTTATTACGCAAAGGGCGAGTAAAAGAGTGCGAAGAGATGATGATCAAACTGTTTGGCGAACCGGTGGCTTTCGATGAAGAGCAGCCGCAGCAAACCCGTTTTCGCGATCTGTTTAATCGCCGCCATTTTCCTTTTGTTCTGTTTGTTGCCGCCATCTGGACCTGCCAGGTGATCCCAATGTTCGCCATTTACACCTTTGGCCCGCAAATCGTTGGTTTGTTGGGATTGGGGGTTGGCAAAAACGCGGCACTAGGGAATGTGGTGATTAGCCTGTTCTTTATGCTCGGCTGTATTCCGCCGATGCTGTGGTTAAACACTGCCGGACGGCGTCCATTGTTGATTGGCAGCTTTGCCATGATGACGCTGGCGCTGGCGGTTTTGGGGCTAATCCCGGATATGGGGATCTGGCTGGTAGTGATGGCCTTTGCGGTGTATGCCTTTTTCTCTGGCGGGCCGGGTAATTTGCAGTGGCTCTATCCTAATGAACTCTTCCCGACAGATATCCGCGCCTCTGCCGTGGGCGTGATTATGTCCTTAAGTCGTATTGGCACCATTGTTTCGACCTGGGCACTACCGATCTTTATCAATAATTACGGTATCAGTAACACGATGCTAATGGGGGCGGGTATCTCGCTGTTTGGCTTGTTGATTTCCGTAGCGTTTGCCCCGGAGACTCGAGGGATGTCACTGGCGCAGACCAGCAATATGACGATCCGCGGGCAGAGAATGGGGTAAATTGTTCAGATTTCTCTCTTTTCTGAATCAATATTATTGACTATAAGCCGCGTGAATATATGACTACACTTTGTGGGAAAACAAAGGCGTAATCACGCGGGCTACCTATGATTCTTATAATTTATGCGCATCCGTATCCGCATCATTCCCATGCGAATAAACGGATGCTTGAACAGGCAAGGACGCTGGAAGGCGTCGAAATTCGCTCTCTTTATCAACTCTATCCTGACTTCAATATCGATATTGCCGCCGAGCAGGAGGCGCTGTCTCGCGCCGATCTGATCGTCTGGCAGCATCCGATGCAGTGGTACAGCATTCCTCCGCTCCTCAAACTTTGGATCGATAAAGTTTTCTCCCACGGCTGGGCTTACGGTCATGGCGGCACGGCGCTGCATGGCAAACATTTGCTGTGGGCGGTGACGACCGGCGGCGGGGAAAGCCATTTTGAAATTGGTGCGCATCCGGGCTTTGATGTGCTGTCGCAGCCGCTACAGGCGACGGCAATCTACTGCGGGCTGAACTGGCTGCCACCGTTTGCCATGCACTGCACCTTTATTTGTGACGACGAAACCCTCGAAGGGCAGGCGCGTCACTATAAGCAACGTCTGCTGGAATGGCAGGAGGCCCATCATGGATAGCCATACGCTGATTCAGGCGCTGATTTATCTCGGTTCGGCAGCGCTGATTGTACCCATTGCGGTACGTCTTGGTCTGGGATCGGTACTTGGCTACCTGATCGCCGGCTGCATTATTGGCCCGTGGGGGCTGCGACTGGTGACCGATGCCGAATCTATTCTGCACTTTGCCGAGATTGGGGTGGTGCTGATGCTGTTTATTATCGGCCTCGAACTCGATCCACAAAGGCTGTGGAAGCTGCGTGCGGCAGTGTTCGGCTGTGGCGCATTGCAGATGGTGATTTGCGGCGGCCTGCTGGGGCTGTTCTGCATGTTACTTGGGCTGCGCTGGCAGGTCGCGGAATTGATCGGCATGACGCTGGCGCTCTCCTCTACGGCGATTGCCATGCAGGCGATGAATGAACGCAATCTGATGGTGACGCAAATGGGTCGCAGTGCCTTTGCGGTGCTGCTGTTCCAGGATATCGCGGCGATCCCGCTGGTGGCGATGATTCCGCTACTGGCAACGAGCAGTGCCTCGACGACGATGGGCGCATTTGCTCTCTCGGCGTTAAAAGTGGCGGGTGCGCTGGTGCTGGTGGTATTGCTGGGGCGCTATGTCACGCGTCCGGCGCTGCGTTTTGTAGCCCGCTCTGGCTTGCGGGAAGTGTTTAGTGCCGTGGCGTTATTCCTCGTGTTTGGCTTTGGTTTGCTGCTGGAAGAGGTCGGCTTGTCGATGGCGATGGGCGCGTTTCTGGCGGGCGTACTGCTGGCAAGCTCGGAATACCGTCATGCGCTGGAGAGCGATATCGAACCATTTAAAGGTTTGCTGTTGGGGCTGTTTTTCATCGGTGTTGGCATGTCGATAGACTTTGGCACGCTGCTTGAAAACCCATTGCGCATTGTCATTTTGCTGCTCGGTTTCCTCATCATCAAAATCGCCATGCTGTGGCTGATTGCCCGACCGTTGCAAGTGCCAAATAAACAGCGTCGTTGGTTTGCGGTGTTGTTAGGGCAGGGCAGTGAGTTTGCCTTTGTGGTATTTGGCGCGGCGCAGATGGCGAATGTGCTGGAGCCGGAGTGGGCGAAATCGCTGACCCTGGCGGTGGCGCTGTCGATGGCAGCAACGCCGATTCTGCTGGTGATCCTCAATCGCCTTGAGCAATCTTCTACTGAGGAAGCGCGTGAAGCCGATGAGATCGACGAAGAACAGCCGCGCGTGATTATCGCCGGATTCGGTCGTTTTGGGCAGATTACCGGACGTTTACTGCTCTCCAGCGGGGTGAAAATGGTGGTACTCGATCACGATCCGGACCATATCGAAACCTTGCGTAAATTTGGTATGAAAGTGTTTTATGGCGATGCCACGCGGATGGATTTACTGGAATCTGCCGGAGCGGCGAAAGCGGAAGTGCTGATTAACGCCATCGACGATCCGCAAACCAACCTGCAACTGACAGAGATGGTGAAAGAACATTTCCCGCATTTGCAGATTATTGCCCGCGCCCGCGATGTCGACCACTACATTCGTTTGCGTCAGGCAGGCGTTGAAAAGCCGGAGCGTGAAACCTTCGAAGGTGCGCTGAAAACCGGGCGTCTGGCACTGGAAAGTTTAGGTCTGGGGCCGTATGAAGCGCGAGAACGTGCCGATGTGTTCCGCCGCTTTAATATTCAGATGGTGGAAGAGATGGCAATGGTTGAGAACGACACCAAAGCCCGCGCGGCGGTCTATAAACGCACCAGCGCGATGTTAAGTGAGATCATTACCGAGGACCGCGAACATCTGTCATTAATTCAACGACATGGCTGGCAGGGAACCGAAGAAGGTAAACATACCGGCAACATGGCGGATGAACCGGAAACGAAACCCTCATCCTAATAAAGAGTGACGTAAATCACACTTTACAGCTAACTGTTTGTTTTTGTTTCATTGTAATGCGGCGAGTCCAGGGAGAGAGCGTGGACTCGCCAGCAGAATATAAAATTTTCCTCAACATCATCCTCGCACCAGTCGACGACGGTTTACGCTTTACGTATAGTGGCGACAATTTTTTTTATCGGGAAATCTCAATGATCAGTCTGATTGCGGCGTTAGCGGTAGATCGCGTTATCGGCATGGAAAACGCCATGCCGTGGAACCTGCCTGCCGATCTCGCCTGGTTTAAACGCAACACCTTAAATAAACCCGTGATTATGGGCCGCCATACCTGGGAATCAATCGGTCGTCCGTTGCCAGGACGCAAAAATATTATCCTCAGCAGTCAACCGGGTACGGACGATCGCGTAACGTGGGTGAAGTCGGTGGATGAAGCCATCGCGGCGTGTGGTGACGTACCAGAAATCATGGTGATTGGCGGCGGTCGCGTTTATGAACAGTTCTTGCCAAAAGCGCAAAAACTGTATCTGACGCATATCGACGCAGAAGTGGAAGGCGACACCCATTTCCCGGATTACGAGCCGGATGACTGGGAATCGGTATTCAGCGAATTCCACGATGCTGATGCGCAGAACTCTCACAGCTATTGCTTTGAGATTCTGGAGCGGCGGTAATTTTGTATAGAATTTACGGCTAGCGCCGGATGCGACGCCGGTCGCGTCTTATCCGGCCTTCCTATATCAGGCTGTGTTTAAGACGCCGCCGCTTCGCCCAAATCCTTATGCCGGTTCGACGGCTGGACAAAATACTGTTTATCTTCCCAGCGCAGGCAGGTTAATGTACCACCCCAGCAGCAGCCGGTATCCAGCGCGTATATACCTTCCGGCGTACCTTTGCCCTCCAGCGATGCCCAGTGACCAAAGGCGATGCTGTATTCTTCAGCGACAGGGCCAGGAATCGCAAACCACGGTTTCAGTGGGGCAGGGGCCTCTTCCGGCGATTCTTTGCTGTACATATCCAGTTGACCGTTCGGGAAGCAAAAACGCATACGGGTAAAAGCGTTGGTGATAAAACGCAGTCTTCCCAGCCCCCGCAATTCCGGTGACCAGTTATTTGGCATATCGCCGTACATGGCATCAAGAAAGAAGGGATAGGAGTCACTCGATAGCACCGCTTCTACATCGCGTGCGCACTCTTTGGCGGTCTGCAGATCCCACTGCGGCGTGATCCCTGCGTGGGCCATCACCAGCTTTTTCTCTTCGTCGATTTGCAGCAGAGGCTGGCGCCGCAGCCAGTTAAGCAGCTCGTCGGCATCCGGCGCTTCCAGCAGCGGTGTCAGGCGATCTTTCGGTTTATTGCGGCTGATCCCGGCAAATACCGCCAGCAGATGCAGATCGTGATTGCCCAGCACCAGACGTACGCTGTCGCCTAAGGATTTCACATAGCGCAGAACATCCAGCGAACCCGGCCCGCGCGCGACCAGATCGCCCGTCAGCCAGAGGGTATCTTTCCCAGGGGTAAATTCTACTTTATGCAGCAATGCGATCAGTTCATCGTAACAACCATGAACGTCGCCAATAAGGTATGTCGCCATATTCTTTTAATGAATGAGTGTGGGAACGGCGAGTCGGAATACGGGAATGTCGATGCTGAAAGGGACGCCATTTTCATCGATCATTTCGTAGTGACCCTGCATGGTGCCCAGCGGGGTTTCAATGATTGCACCGCTGGTGTACTGGTACTCTTCGCCAGGCGCGATAAGTGGCTGGACGCCAACCACTCCTTCGCCCTGGACTTCGGTTTCACGGCCATTGCCATTGGTGATCAGCCAGTAACGCCCCAACAACTGCACTGGCGCTCGCCCCAGATTGCGTATGGTTACGGTATAAGCAAAAACGTAACGTTCATTATCAGGTGAAGATTGAGCCTCAATGTAGACGCTTTGAACCTGAATACACACTCGGGGCGAATTGATCATCGTTAACTCTCCTGCAAAGGCGCGTTCTCCGCCAGATAGTTCGCCATCTGGCAATATTGCGCGACAGAGATATTTTCCGCTCGCATCGCCGGGTCGATCCCCATTCCCGTTAACACCTCGACGCTAAACAGGTTGCCGAGGCTGTTACGAATGGTTTTACGACGCTGGTTAAAGGCTTCGGTGGTGATGCGGCTCAACACACGAACATCTTTAACCGGGTGAGGCATCGTTGCATGAGGAACCAGGCGCACGACGGCGGAATCCACTTTGGGTGGTGGTGTAAAGGCTGACGGCGGTACTTCCAGTACCGGGATCACATTGCAATAGTATTGCGCCATGACGCTTAATCGACCATACGCTTTGCTGTTCGGTCCTGCAACCAGACGATTCACCACCTCTTTTTGCAACATAAAGTGCATGTCGGCAATGGCATCAGTATAGCTAAACAGATGGAACATCAACGGCGTGGAGATGTTATAAGGCAGGTTGCCGAAAACACGCAGCGGCTGACCCATTTTCTCGGCCAGTTCACCAAAGTTAAAGGTCATCGCATCCTGCTGATAAATCGTCAGTTTCGGGCCTAAGAATGGATGCGTTTGCAGACGTGCCGCCAGATCGCGGTCAAGTTCGATGACCGTCAGCTGGTCCAGACGTTCGCCGACCGGTTCGGTCAATGCCGCCAGACCGGGGCCGATTTCGACCATCGCCTGGCCCTTTTGCGGGTTAATGGCAGACACAATACTGTCGATCACGAACTGATCGTTGAGAAAGTTTTGCCCGAAGCGTTTACGGGCTAAGTGGCCCTGGTGGACTCGATTATTCATTGGGTGTTAACAATCATTTTGATGGCGAGATTAAGCGCCGTAATAAAACTGCCGACATCGGCTTTGCCACGTCCCGCCAGTTCAAGCGCGGTGCCGTGGTCCACTGATGTGCGAATAAAGGGCAGGCCCAGCGTAATGTTCACACCGCGCCCGAAGCCCTGGTATTTTAGCACGGGAAGACCCTGATCGTGGTACATCGCCAGCACGGCGTCGGCGTTATCAAGATATTTCGGCTGAAACAGGGTATCGGCAGGCAGCGGCCCGTTGAGTTTCATCCCCTGCGCCCGCAGCTCATTGAGCACCGGAATAATGGTGTCTATCTCTTCCGTACCCATATGACCGCCTTCGCCCGCGTGCGGATTCAGCCCGCAGACCAGAATGCGCGGTTCGGCAATACCAAATTTGGTCCGCAAATCGTGATGCAAAATAGCAATCACTTCGTGCAAAAGTGCAGGGGTGATAGCGTCTGCGATATCGCGCAGCGGTAAATGCGTCGTTGCCAGCGCCACGCGAAGTTCTTCGGTCGCCAGCATCATCACCACCTTTTTCGCCTGCGAACGCTCTTCGAAAAACTCGGTATGACCGGTAAAAGGAATGCCAGCGTCGTTAATAACGCCTTTATGCACCGGACCTGTGATCAGCGCGGCAAATTCGCCGTTCAGACAACCATCGCACGCTCGCGCCAGCGTTTCCACCACATAATGCCCATTTTCAACCGCTAACTGCCCCGCAGTGACAGGTGCACGTAGCGCGACAGGAAGTAGCGTTAATGTGCCCGCAGTTTGCGGTTGTGCAGGGGAGTTGGGGGAATAAGGGCGGAGGGTGAGCGGCAAACCGAGCATCGCTGCCCGGTTGGTAAGGAGAGTGGCATCGGCACAAACAACCAGTTCGACCGGCCACTCACGCTGTGCAAGCTGGACAACTAAGTCCGGGCCAATCCCGGCGGGCTCGCCGGGAGTGATCACAACACGTTGGGTTTTAACCATTAGTTGCTCAGGATTTTAACGTAGGCGCTGGCACGTTGTTCCTGCATCCAGCTTGCTGCTTCTTCCGAGAACTTACGGTTCATCAGCATGCGGTATGCACGATCTTTCTGCGCAGCGTCGGTTTTATCGACATTACGGGTATCCAGCAGTTCGATTAAATGCCAGCCGAATGAAGAGTGAACCGGTGCACTCATTTGACCTTTGTTCAGGCGAGTCAGGGCGTCACGGAAGGCCGGATCGAAAATATCTGGTGTAGCCCAGCCGAGATCGCCGCCCTGGTTAGCAGAGCCTGGATCCTGAGAGAACTCTTTCGCTGCGGCAGCAAAAGTCGTTTTACCACTCTTGATATCAGCAGCAATCTGTTCCAGTTTCACACGGGCCTGTTCGTCAGTCATGATCGGCGACGGTTTCAGCAGAATATGGCGAGCATGAACTTCGGTCACCGAGATATTTTTGCTTTCGCCGCGCAGGTCGTTAACTTTCAGAATATGGAAGCCAACGCCGGAACGAATCGGGCCAACAATGTCGCCTTTCTTCGCGGTGCTTAATGCCTGGGCGAAGATCCCGGGCAACTCCTGAATACGGCCCCAGCCCATCTGGCCGCCGTTCAGCGCCTGCTGGTCGGCAGAATGAGCAATCGCCAGCTTACCGAAATCAGCGCCGTTACGCGCCTGATCGACAATGGCGCGCGCCTGGCTTTCCGCTTCGTTCACCTGATCAGAGGTCGGGTTTTCCGGCAGCGGGATCAGGATGTGGCTCAGGTTCAGCTCAGTGCTGGCGTCGTTTTGGTTACCCACCTGCTGCGCCAGGGATTCGACTTCCTGCGGCAGGATGGTGATGCGACGACGCACCTCGTTGTTACGCACTTCAGAGATAATCATCTCTTTGCGGATCTGGTTACGATAGGTGTTGTAGTTCAGTCCATCGTAAGCCAGACGGCTGCGCATCTGATCCAGCGTCATGTTGTTCTGTTTCGCGATGTTAGCAATCGCCTGATCCAGCTGCTCATCGGAGATTTTCACTCCCATTTTCTGCCCCATCTGCAGGATGATTTGATCCATGATCAAACGTTCCATGATTTGGTGGCGCAGCGTCGCGTCATCAGGAAGTTGCTGCCTTGCCTGAGCAGCGTTCAGTTTTACCGACTGCATTAATCCATCAACGTCGCTTTCCAGCACGACGCCGTTATTGACGACGGCTGCGACTTTATCGACTACCTGGGGGGCAGCGAAACTGGTATTCGCGATCATGGCGATACCGAGAAGCAGCGTTTTCCAGTTCTTCATACTTTTTCCATTTCAATTAACCGCACTGCGGATTACGTGGTAAATCAACAAATCACAAAGTGTTTTGATACGGCAGAATGTTCGAACGCAGCATCTCTTGCGTACCCAGACCGTAGTTGGAGCTCAGGCCGCGAAGTTCGATGTTAAAGCCGATTGCGTTGTCATATACCGCATGTTGTTTATCGTTATCCCAACCGTTCAGCTTCCGCTCGTAACCGACGCGAATTGCATAGCAGCAGGAGCTGTATTGCACACCTAACATAGAGTCGGCTTGCTTGTTAGCATTGGTGTCGTAGTAGTAGGCCCCAACAATGGACCAACGATCGGCAATTGGCCAGCTGGCGACAGCACCTACCTGCGAAATACCATTCTTATATTGCTCAGCAGTGGAATAGTACTTAGGCAGCGTAGCCTGAATATATTCCGGGCTGGCGTAACGGTAATTCAGCTGTACCAGACGGTCTTCATCCCGACGGTATTCAATGCTGGAGTTACTGGTCGCTACGTTATCCAGACGTGTATCGTACTGAATCCCGCCACGCAATCCCCAACGCTCGGAGATACGCCAGTAAGTATCGCCTGCCCACACCAGTGAACCCGTTTTGTCGTCATTCTCCCATGTTATGTTGTCATCGCCAGTGCGAGACTCCGTGAAATAGTAGATTTGACCAACGGAAATATTAAAACGTTCAACGGCAGCATCATCATATATGCGAGATGTGACACCGGTCGTCACCTGGTTAGCGGAGGCAATACGGTCAAGACCGCCGTAAGTCCGGTCCCGGAACAGGCCAGAGTAGTCAGATTGCAGCAGAGACGAGTCGTAGTTATAGATGTCGCTCTGATCGCGATACGGCACGTACAAATACTGCGCGCGCGGTTCCAGCGTTTGGGTATAACCCGGAGCCAGCATTTCCATATCGCGTTCAAAGACCATTTTGCCGTCAACTTTGAATTGCGGCATTACGCGGTTAACGGATTCGTCCAGCTTGGTCGTGTTTCTGGAGTTATACCAGTCAAGATTGGTTTGCTGATAATGGGTTGCCAGCAACTTCGCTTCGGTATTGATGCTGCCCCAGTTATTAGAGAGCGGCAAATTGATGGTCGGTTCCAGGTGAACACGGGTTGCTTCAGGCATGTCGTCTCTGGTGTTAACAAAGTGCACTGCCTGGCCGTAAATACGCGTATCAAACGGACCAACATCATTCTGGTAGTAATTAACGTCTAACTGCGGCTCTGCCGAGTAGCTACTGGTGTTCTGTTCGCTGAAAACCTGGAACTGCTTGGTTGAAACGGTGGCATTGAAGTTTTGCACCGCATAGCCAACGCTGAATTTTTGCGTTGCGTAGCCGTCAGTACTGGAACCGTACTTGTTATCGAAATCATTGAAGTAGCTAGGATCGCTGACCTTGGTGTAGTCGACGTTGAAACGCCACACCTGATCCATGACCCCGGAGTGGTTCCAGTAGAATAACCAACGACGTGAACTGTCATCGTTCGGGTGTTCATCTTCATAGACTTTATCTGAAGGCAGATAGTCCAGTTCCATCAAGCCAGCGCCCGCCTGGGAGAGGTAGCGGAATTCGTTCTCCCACATGATGTTGCCACGACGATGCATATAATGCGGCGTGATGGTGGCATCCATATTTGGCGCGATGTTCCAGTAATATGGCAGGTAGAACTCAAAGTAGTTGGTGGTGGTGTACTTGGCGTTCGGGATCAAGAAACCAGAGCGACGTTTGTCACCCACCGGCAACTGCAAATAGGGGCTATAAAAGATCGGTACCGGACCCACCTTAAAGCGGGCGTTCCAGATCTCCGCAACTTGTTCTTCGCGGTCATGAATAATTTCGCTACCTACCACGCTCCAGGTGTCAGAACCCGGCAGACAGGAGGTAAAGCTACCGTTATCCAGAATGGTATAGCGGTTTTCGCCACGTTGTTTCATCAGGTCCGCTTTACCGCGACCCTGGCGACCCACCATCTGGTAATCACCTTCCCAGACGTTGGTATCTTTGGTGTTCAGATTCGCCCAGCCTTTCGGCCCTTTGAGGATCACCTGGTTATCGTCGTAATGGACATTACCGAGCGCATCAACGGTACGTACCGGCTCCGGTTGTCCTGGTGCCTCTTTTTGATGGAGCTGCACTTCGTCGGCCTGCAGACGGCTGTTACCCTGCATGATATCCACGCTGCCAGTAAACACGGCGTCATCCGGGTAGTCCCCTTTCGCGTGGTCAGCATTGATAGTCACGGGTAAGTCATTGGTATCGCCCTGTACCAGAGGACGGTCATAGCTTGGCACGCCCAACATGCACTGTGAGGCGAGGTCGGCTGCCAGTCCCTGTTGACTATAAAGGGCGGTGGCAATCATGGTGGCCAGGAGAGTGGGGATACGTTTTTTCATACGTTGATTTTATTGTTCCATCATCGGTAACGTTGCGCGTGACAAACGGTCAGAGACTAACGTACTCGTCATCTCTACGCTAGTGTTAATCCTGTCCGAATAGCGTCAGTGGTGTTAGGCACGGCATTGAATGACAGGTATGATAATGCAAATTATAGGCGATGTCCCACAATTGACCGCAGCCGGAAAACGGTAAAAGCACCTTTATATTGTGGGAGATAGCCCTGATATCCGTGTGTCGATTTGGGGAATATATGCAGTATTGGGGAAAAATCATTGGCGTGGCCGTGGCCTTACTGATGGGCGGCGGCTTTTGGGGCGTAGTGTTAGGCCTGTTAATTGGCCATATGTTTGATAAAGCCCGTAGCCGTAAAATGGCGTGGTTCGCCAACCAGCGTGAGCGTCAGGCGCTGTTTTTTGCCACCACTTTTGAAGTGATGGGGCATTTAACCAAATCCAAAGGTCGCGTCACGGAGGCTGATATTCATATCGCCAGCCAGTTGATGGACCGAATGAATCTTCATGGCGCTTCCCGTACTGCGGCGCAAAATGCGTTCCGGGTGGGAAAATCAGACAATTACCCGCTGCGCGAAAAGATGCGCCAGTTTCGCAGTGTCTGCTTTGGTCGTTTTGACTTAATTCGTATGTTTCTGGAGATCCAGATTCAGGCGGCGTTTGCTGATGGTTCACTGCACCCGAATGAACGGGCGGTGCTGTATGTCATTGCAGAAGAATTAGGGATCTCCCGCGCTCAGTTTGACCAGTTTTTGCGCATGATGCAGGGCGGTGCACAGTTTGGCGGCGGTTATCAGCAGCAAACTGGCGGTGGTAACTGGCAGCAAGCGCAGCGTGGCCCAACGCTGGAAGATGCCTGTAATGTGCTGGGCGTGAAGCCGACGGATGATGCGACCACCATCAAACGTGCCTACCGTAAGCTGATGAGTGAACACCATCCCGATAAGCTGGTGGCGAAAGGTTTGCCGCCTGAGATGATGGAGATGGCGAAGCAGAAAGCGCAGGAAATTCAGCAGGCATATGAGCTGATAAAGCAGCAGAAAGGGTTTAAATGACCCTGTAAATGATGCTGAGTAACTGCCCACGATTAAAGGTGGCCGCCCTGGCGGTCACTTCTTTGAGAAAAGGCGTTTACTCAGAATGGTGGACAGGCTCAATGCACGGTTTACGGGAGGGGTTCTGTAGGTTTTATCGCGTTGACCCTGCTTAAGGTTGAGAGCTTTACGACGAGCGGAATTATATTTTTACGTCTTAAAAATAAAAAACACATACCTGAATGAGCGATTTTTGAAAGTATATTTATTCAGAACGCGCATCATGAGTTTTTAACTCAATGCGAGGCTATTACCATGAAAGTATCAGTTCCAGGCATGCCGGTTACACTTTTAAATATGAGCAAGAACGATATTTATAAGATGGTGAGCGGGGACAAGATGGACGTGAAGATGAATATCTTTCAACGCTTGTGGGAGACGTTACGCCATCTGTTCTGGTCAGATAAACAGACTGAGGCTTATAAACTTCTGTTCAATTTCGTGAATAACCAGACTGGCAACATCAACGCCTCAGAATACTTTACTGGGGCTATCAACGAGAATGAGAGAGAAAAGTTTATCAATAGCCTGGAATTATTCAATAAACTTAAAACATGCGCAAAAAATCCGGATGAGTTGGTCGCAAAGGGCAATATGCGCTGGGTCGCCCAGACCTTCGGGGATATCGAGTTAAGTGTCACTTTTTTCATTGAAAAGAATAAGATATGTACTCAGACGTTGCAGCTGCATAAGGGCCAAGGTAACTTGGGCGTTGATCTTAGAAAGGCTTACCTTCCCGGCGTTGACATGAGGGATTGTTACCTTGGTAAAAAAACAATGAAAGGTAGCAATGATATCCTTTATGAGAGACCTGGGTGGAATGCTAACCTGGGCGTGCTACCCCGGACGGTGCTACCCCGGACGGTGCTAACCCGGACGGTGCTAACCTGGACGGTGCTACCGTGAACGGTGCTACCTCCTTATATGATGAGGTAATTATTATTAATAAAATCCCCCCCAAAAAAATTGATACTAAAGGAGTTGCTACTGAAGAAGTTGCTACTAAAAAAGTACTGCTGAACAAATTACTGACAACGCAATTATTGAATGAGCCAGAATAAGCTAAGGTTGAAGGGGCTGGAACGCCCCTTCAACCTTAGCAGTAGCGTGGGATGATTTCACAATTAGAAAGACCTGCATGATGAGCTAGAGAAGAGGCTAGTGACGCAAGGCGTCGTGCAGGACACGGATCACCGAGATGGGCATCGCCAACCAGACTGCTAATTAGCCCATGAATAACAATCAGAAAGGACCATAACAGACCCGTTAAAATGAAATATAAGAGACGGTCAACGGGTGAAGAAAAAGTTCAAAAATTCGCTGTGGAGCAGGAAGGGAATTACCGAATGGAAAGCGTAGCCACACGCAACAACTGAAAGCAGTTTGGCAGAAACAAAAAATCCCCGGACTCGGGGATTTATGTACAAGAGGCAGCCCTTAGGATGAGGGTATAAACGTACAGGAAAGGTTAAAAATCCGCTGGCGCTTTAAACGTCATACTATTGCCATACGCCGGATGGGTAATCGTCAACATCTCTGCATGTAGCAACAAACGTGGTGCCATCGCTCTCGCTTCTGGTGATGCATAAAAACGATCGCCGAGAATCGGATGACCCAGCGCCAGCATATGCACACGCAATTGATGCGAACGCCCGGTAATCGGTTTTAACACCACTCTTGCCGTGTTATCCGCCGCATACTCCACCACTTCATATTCCGTCTGCGCAGGTTTACCCGTTTCGTAACAGACTTTCTGTTTCGGGCGGTTTGGCCAGTCGCAAATCAGCGGCAGATCCACCAGACCTTCTGCGGGGGATGGATGCCCCCAGACGCGGGCCACATACTGCTTTTTCGGCTCGCGCTCGCGGAACTGGCGTTTTAACTCCCGCTCCGCGGCTTTGGTCAGCGCCACTACAATCACGCCGCTGGTAGCCATATCCAGACGATGCACCGATTCTGCCTGCGGATAATCACGCTGAATGCGCGTCATCACGCTGTCTTTGTGCTCTTCCAGACGACCCGGCACTGACAACAAACCGCTCGGCTTGTTGACCACCATAATATGGTCATCCTGATACAGGATAACCAACCAGGGTTCCTGCGGTGGATTGTAGTTTTCCATCCCCATTTTCGGCTCCGTTACTGATGCGTTACAACGATCAAACGCAGGGCATCCAGACGCCAACCTGCCTGATCCAGGCTTTCCATTACCTGCTGACGGTTGCTCTCAATGGCGGTCAGTTCGTCGTCACGAATGTTCGGGTTCACTGCACGCAGAGCTTCCAGACGAGACAGCTCGGCAGACAGTTTTTCGTCGGCTTCGTTACGCGCTGCATCAATCAATGCACGGGCAGATTTCTCGATCTGCGCTTCACCCAGTTGAAGGATAGCGTGAACATCCTGCTGCACGGCGTTAACCAGTTTGCTGCCGGTGTGACGGTTAACCGCGTTAAGCTGGCGGTTAAAGGTTTCAAACTCTACCTGCGCCGCCAGGTTGTTGCCGTTTTTATCCAGCAGCATACGTACCGGCGTCGGTGGCAGGAAGCGGTTGAGCTGCAACTGCTTCGGAGCCTGGGCTTCAACCACATAAATCAGTTCCACCAACAGCGTACCTACCGGCAACGCTTTGTTTTTTAACAGTGAAATCGTGCTGCTACCGGTATCGCCAGAAAGGATCAGATCCAGACCGTTGCGGATCAGCGGATGCTCCCAGGTAATAAACTGTGCATCTTCACGCGCCAGCGCCACTTCACGATCAAAGGTGATGGTGATGCCATCTTCCGACAGGCCAGGGAAGTCCGGCACCAGCATATGATCGGACGGCGTCAGCACGATCATGTTGTCGCCGCGATCGTCCTGATTGATACCGATAATATCGAACAGGTTCATGGCGAAGGCGATCAGGTTGGTATCGTCATCCTGCTCTTCAATGCTTTCTGCCAGTGCCTGGGCTTTTTCGCCACCGTTGGAGTGGATTTCCAGCAGGCGGTCACGACCCTGTTCCAGCTGTGCTTTCAGCGCTTCATGTTGCTCGCGGCAGTTTTTGATCAGATCGTCAAAGCCTTCGGTTTGATCCGGTGAAGCCAGATAGTTAATCAGATCGTTGTATACGCTATCGTAAATAGTGCGTCCGGTCGGGCAGGTGTGCTCAAATGCATCCAGACCTTCGTGATACCAGCGCACCAGCACCGACTGAGCGGTTTTCTCCAGATAAGGCACATGGATCTGAATATCGTGCGCCTGGCCGATACGATCCAGACGACCAATACGCTGCTCCAGTAGATCCGGGTTGAATGGCAGGTCAAACATCACCATGTGGCTGGCGAACTGGAAGTTACGTCCTTCAGAACCGATTTCTGAGCACAGCAGTACCTGTGCGCCGGTGTCTTCTTCGGCAAACCAGGCGGCAGCGCGGTCACGTTCGATAATCGACATACCTTCGTGGAACACCGCAGCGCGAATACCTTCACGTTCGCGCAGTACCTGCTCCAGTTGCAGCGCAGTGGCAGCTTTGGCGCAGATCACCAGCACTTTCTGAGAGCGATGGCTGGTCAGGTAGCCCATCAGCCACTCAACGCGCGGATCGAAGTTCCACCAGGTGGCGTTATCACCTTCAAATTCCTGATAAATACGCTCCGGGTAGAGCATATCGCGAGCACGATCTTCCGCACTTTTACGTGCGCCCATAATGCCGGAGACTTTAATAGCCGTCTGATACTGCGTCGGTAGCGGCAGCTTAATGGTGTGCAGCTCGCGTTTCGGGAATCCTTTCACACCGTTACGCGTGTTACGGAACAGCACGCGGCTGGTGCCGTGGCGATCCATCAGCATCGAAACCAGCTCCTGACGGGCGCTCTGGGCATCTTCGCTGTCGCTGTTTGCTGCCTGCAACAGCGGCTCGATATCCTGCTCGCCGATCATCTCGCCGAGCATGTTCAGTTCGTCATTGCTCAGTTTGTTACCTGCCAGCAGCATGGCAACGGCGTCCGCAACCGGACGATAATTTTTCTGCTCTTCAACGAACTGCGCAAAATCGTGGAAACGGTTCGGGTCCAGCAGACGCAGACGGGCGAAGTGGCTTTCCATCCCCAGCTGTTCCGGGGTCGCGGTCAGCAGCAGAACGCCCGGCACGTGCTCTGCCAGTTGTTCAATGGCCTGATATTCACGGCTTGGCGCATCTTCGCTCCACACCAGGTGATGCGCTTCATCGACCACCAGCAGGTCCCATTCGGCTTCACAGAGATGTTCCAGGCGCTGTTTGCTACGACGGGCAAAATCCAGCGAGCAAATCACCAGCTGTTCGGTGTCAAACGGGTTGTAAGCATCGTGCTGAGCTTCGGCATAACGCTCATCATCAAATAGCGCAAAGCGCAGGTTGAAACGGCGCAGCATTTCTACCAGCCACTGATGCTGTAAGGTTTCCGGGACGATAATTAGCACACGTTCAGCAGCGCCAGAGAGCAGTTGCTGATGCAGGATCATCCCGGCTTCAATGGTTTTCCCTAAACCCACTTCGTCAGCCAGCAGGACGCGCGGCGCGTGGCGGCGACCAACATCATGAGCGATGTTGAGCTGATGCGGGATCAGGCTGGTACGCTGACCGCGCAGGCCGCTGTACGGCATACGGAACTGTTCGCTGGAATATTTACGCGCGCGATAACGCAGCGCAAAGCGGTCCATACGGTCAATCTGCCCGGCAAACAGACGGTCCTGCGGTTTGCTGAACACCAGTTTGCTATCAAGGAAAACTTCACGCAGGGCTACGCCGGACTCTTCAGTATCCAGGCGAGTACCGATATAGGTCAGCAAGCCATTTTCTTCTTTTACTTCTTCGACTTGCATCTGCCAGCCGTCATGGCTGGTAATGGTATCACCAGGGTTGAACATCACGCGGGTCACGGGGGAATCACTGCGTGCGTACAGACGGTTTTCACCAGTAGATGGGAAAAGTAAAGTGACAGTTCGCGCATCCACCGCGACAACGGTTCCAAGTCCCAATTCGCTTTCTGTATCGCTGATCCAGCGTTGACCAAGTGTAAAAGGCATATGTGTTCGGCTCTATATCTTTAATTGCAGGCAATAACCACCCGCTACCGTGCTTATGAGGTAGTGGTGTTATTCAGGTCCAGGAATGGAAAGGGCGCTATGGTACTGGATGGCAAAGCATTCGTCACGCATCAAAATGGTATCTGGCGAACTCTTTTTTTTGCTCAAAATAGCCCAAGTTGCCCGGTCATAAGTGTAGCAAAATTATCCTCAATAAAAGGGAGTATTCCCTCCGCCACGGGTTGTAGCTGGCGGGTCAGATAGTGTTCGTAATCCAGTGGTGAACGTTGGTAGTCCAGCGGCTCCGGGCCGTTGGTGGTCCATACGTACTTAATGGTGCCGCGATTCTGATATTGCAAGGGGCGACCACGCTTTTGGTTTTCTTCATCGGCAAGGCGAGCGGCGCGTACATGAGGCGGCACATTACGCTGATACTCGCTCAGCGGACGGCGAAGGCGTTTACGGTAAACCAGTCGCGCATCCAGTTCACCCGCCATCAGTTTGTCGATGGTTTCGCGTACATATTCCTGATATGGCTCGTTGCGGAAGATGCGCAGGTATAGCTCCTGCTGAAACTGCTGGGCCAGCGGCGTCCAGTCGGTGCGCACGGTTTCCAGCCCTTTAAACACCATCCGCTGCTTGTCGCCCTCCTGAATCAGTCCGGCATAACGCTTTTTACTGCCGGTATCGGCTCCGCGAATGGTTGGCATCAGAAAACGGCAGAAATGGGTTTCATACTCCAGTTCTAATGCGCTGGTCAGCCGTTGTTTTTGCAGCGTTTCCGCCCACCAGGCGTTAACGTGCTGCACCAGTGCACGACCGATTTTCGCCGCTTCTTCTTCCGAATGTGCGCCTTTCAGCCAGACAAACGTTGAGTCGGTATCGCCGTAGATAACGTCGTAGCCCTGTGCTTCAATCAACGCTTTGGTTTGCCGCATGATCTGATGACCACGCATGGTGATCGACGATGCCAGCCGCGGATCGAAGAAGCGGCAGGCGGTGGTGCCGAGCACGCCATAAAAGGCATTCATGATGATTTTCAGCGCCTGCGACAGCGGTTTGTTACCCTGGCGTTTGGCTTCATCGCGCCCGTGCCAGATGTTAGTCACAATCTCCGGCAGGCAATGTTTTTCTCGCGAGAACCAGGCATCGAGAAAACCTTCGGTACTGTGCTCTGGATCAGGCTGCGCCATGCCTTCCACCAGCCCGACGGGATCAATCAGAAAGGTGCGGATGATCGACGGGTACAGGCTTTTATAGTCCAGCACCAGCACTGAATCATAAAGCCCTGGCCGTGAATCCATCACGTAGCCGCCAGGGCTGGCGTGCGGCGGCACTTCGCCGAGATTAGGCGCGACATAACCAGCGCGATGCATTCGCGGAAAATAGAGATGACCAAATGCCGCCACCGAACCGCCGTGTCGGTCCACCGGCAGGCCGTTCACCGTTGCCCGTTCGAGTAAAAATGACATGATTTCAGTTTTGTGGAAGATCTGCGTCACCAGCTCGCAATCTTTCAGGTTATAAGTTGCCAGCGCAGGTTTATCTTCGGCGAAACGGCGGTCAATTTCGTCCATTCGATCCCACGGGTTATCGATAGATTTTCCTTCGCCTAATAGCTCCTGAGCGACAGTTTCCAGCGAGAATGAAGAGAAATTCCAGAACGCGGATTTCAGCGCCTCGATACCGTCGATAATTAGCCGACCTTTAGCCTGGGCAAAAAAGACGCCGTTTTTAAAGCCGTGCTCGCGCCACTCCAGCTCGCTATTATCGCGCCCAAGACGCAGCGGAAGACGGTAACGCTCGGCATGTTTTTGCAGCATTCGCAGATCGAACTGCACCACGTTCCAACCGATGATCACATCAGGATCGTAGTTGGCAAACCAGGCGTTGAGTTTTTCCAGCAACTGCGGGCGGCTGGCGACGTATTCCAGTTCGAAATCAAGCGAGGAGGCGTCGCCATTCTCCGGCCCCAGCATATAAACGATGCGCTGCCCGCAGCCTTCCAGGCCGATGCAGTACAGCTCACCGTGGCGGGTGGTTTCAATATCTATAGAAACCCACTTGAGCGGCGGACGATAGTCGGGATGCGGTTTCAGACGGGCATTAACGATAGTGCCATTGTGCATATCACCCTCGACCCACACCGGTGAGGTGATAAACCGCTCCATCAGATAGCGTTCTGGCGGACGCACATCGGCCTCGTAGACGGTAACGCCACCTTCACGCAGGCGCTTTTCGTAATTCATCAATTGGCGATGGGCGCGACAGTAAAGGCCATACACCGGCTGGCGGTGAAAATCCTTTAACGCCAGCGGTGTCAGGCGAAAGCCTTGTTCACCCTGCAAAATATGCTGAGCGCGGGGAACCTGATCGGCGGGAATAAACGCCACGGACTCTTGCGGTGCAAGCGTAACCTGCAACGGCCCGTTGTCCGTCGCCAGCCAGAAGGAGACTTCTGTCCCTTGCGGGGTGTCCCGCCAGTGTCGGGTTAAGATAAAACCTGCCTGCGCCACGCTGAAAATCCATCAAAAAACCAGGCTTGAGTATAGCCTGGTTTCGTTTGATTGGCTGTGGTTTTATACAGTCATTACTGCCCGTAATATGCCTTCGCGCCATGCTTACGCAGATAGTGTTTATCCAGCAGCGTTTGCTGCATATCCGGTAACTGCGGCGCTAACTGACGGCAGAATATCCCCATATAAGCGACCTCTTCCAGCACGATGGCGTTATGCACCGCATCTTCGGCATTTTTGCCCCATGCAAACGGGCCGTGGGAATGGACCAGAACGCCGGGCATTTGCGCTGCATCGATACCCTGTTTTTCAAAGGTTTCTACGATGACGTTACCGGTTTCCCACTCATATTCGCCGTTGATTTCTGCGTCGGTCATTTTGCGGGTGCAGGGAATGGTGCCGTAGAAATAGTCGGCGTGGGTGGTGCCGGTTGCTGGAATCGACTGACCCGCCTGCGCCCAGATGGTGGCGTGGCGCGAGTGCGTATGCACAATGCCGCCAATGGAGGGGAATGCCTGATAGAGCAGCCGGTGAGTTGGCGTGTCGGAGGAGGGCTTTTTCGTACCTTCAACCACTTCACCGGTTTCGATGCTAACCACGACCATATCGTCAGCGGTCATGACGCTGTAATCGACGCCGGAAGGTTTGATCACAAAGACGCCGCGCTCGCGATCAACGGCGCTGACGTTGCCCCATGTGAGCGTGACCAGGTTGTGTTTTGGCAGCGCCAGGTTGGCTTCTAATACCTGGCGTTTGAGATCTTCTAACATGTTGACTCCTTCGTGCCGGATGCGCTTTGCTTATCCGGCCTACAAAATCGCAGCGTGTAGGCCTGATAAGACGCGCCAGCGTCGCATCAGGCGTTGAATGCCGGATGCGCTTTGCTTATCCGGCCTACAAAATCGCAGCGCGTAGGCCTGATAAGACGCGCCAGCGTCGCATCAGGCGTTGAATGCCGGATGCGCTTTGCTTATCCGGCCTACAAAATCGCAGCGTGTAGGCCAGATAAGACGCGTCAGCGTCGCATCAGGCGTTACATACCGGATGCGGCTACTTAGCGACGAAACCCGTAATACACTTCGTTCCAGCGCAGCGCGTCTTTAAACGCTGGCAGGCGTGTGTCGTTATCAATCACCGTGATTTCAATGTCGTGCATCTCGGCGAATTGGCGCATATCGTTGAGGTTCAGTGCATGGCTGAAGACGGTATGGTGCGCGCCACCAGCGAGGATCCACGCTTCGGAAGCAGTTGGCAGATCCGGTTGCGCTTTCCACAGCGCATTCGCCACCGGCAGTTTCGGCAGGGAGTGCGGTGTTTTCACCGTGTCGATGCAGTTAACCAGTAGACGGTAACGATCGCCGAGATCAATCAAGCTGGCGACAATCGCTGGGCCGGTTTGGGTATTGAAGATCAGGCGGGCAGGATCGTCCTTACCACCAATACCGAGATGCTGAACGTCGAGGATCGGTTTCTCTTCTGCGGCGATCGACGGGCAGACTTCCAGCATATGGGAGCCGAGCACCAGGTCATTACCTTTCTCGAAGTGATAGGTGTAGTCCTCCATAAAGGAGGTGCCGCCCTGCAGACCGGTTGACATCACCTTCATGATGCGAAGCAGGGCGGCAGTTTTCCAGTCGCCTTCGCCCGCAAAGCCGTAACCCTGCTGCATCAGACGCTGTACGGCCAGACCAGGAAGCTGTTTCAGACCGTGCAAATCTTCAAAGGTGGTGGTGAACGCGTGGAAGCCACCTTGTTCCAGGAAACGCTTCATCCCCAGCTCAATACGCGCCGCTTCCAGCACGTTCTGTCGTTTTTTGCCGTGGATTTGTGTGGCAGGCGTCATGGTGTAGCAGCTTTCGTACTCATCGACCAGCGCGTTAACATCGCCGTCGCTGATGGAGTTCACCACCTGCACCAGATCGCCAACCGCCCAGGTATTGACGGAGAAACCGAACTTGATCTGTGCGGCAACTTTATCGCCATCGGTGACCGCCACTTCACGCATGTTATCGCCAAATCGGCAGACTTTCAGATGACGGGTATCCTGTTTAGAGACCGCCTGACGCATCCAGGAGCCGATACGCTCATGGGCTTGTTTATCCTGCCAGTGACCGGTAACCACGGCATGTTGCTGACGCATACGCGCGCCAATGAAGCCGAACTCGCGACCGCCATGTGCAGTCTGGTTCAGGTTCATAAAGTCCATATCGATACTGTCCCACGGCAGCGCCGCGTTGAACTGGGTGTGGAATTGCAGCAACGGTTTGTTGAGCATGGTCAGGCCGTTGATCCACATTTTGGCCGGGGAGAAGGTGTGCAGCCACACCACCAGACCAGCGCAACGATCGTCGTAATTCGCGTCGCGGCAAATAGCGGTGATTTCATCCGGCGTGGTGCCCAGCGGTTTCAACACCAGTTTGCAGGGCAGTTTCGCTTCCGTATTCAGCGCATTAACGACGTGCTCGGCATGTTGGGTGACCTGACGCAGGGTTTCCGGGCCATACAGATGCTGGCTGCCAATGACAAACCACACTTCATAATTATCAAAAATCGTCATTATCGTGTCCTTATAGAGTCGCAACGGCCTGGGCAGCCTGTGCCGGGGCGGAAGTTGGAAGATAGTGTTGTTCGGCGCTCATCGCCCATTGCTGATAGCGGCGATAAAGCTGTTCAAAGCGTTGTGCCTGCTCGCTGCACGGTTGCAGGGTTTTCTCTACCGCACTGGCCATTTTTTGCTGAGCTGATGGGATGTCTGCGTGCACTTTCGCGGCGACGGCAGCAAAAATCGCCGCACCGAGCGCACAGCACTGGTCAGAGGCAACAATTTGCAGCGGGCGATTCAGCACGTCGCAGCAGGCCTGCATAATGACCTGGTTTTTCCGCGCGATGCCGCCCAGTGCCATCACGTTATTAACGGCGATCCCCTGATCGGTAAAGCACTCCATGATTGCGCGTGCGCCAAAGGCGGTGGCAGCAATCAAACCGCCGAACAGCAGCGGAGCGTCGGTAGCGAGGTTAAGATCGGTAATCACCCCTTTCAGGCGTTGGTTAGCGTTCGGTGTGCGGCGGCCGTTAAACCAGTCGAGCACCACCGGCAGGTGATCCAGAGACGGATTTTTGGCCCATGCTTCGGTCAGCGCCGGAAGCAGTTGTTTCTGGCTGGCGTTGATTTGCGTTTTCAGTTCCGGATGCTGGGCGGCAAGCTGTTCCAGCGGCCAGCCGAGTACGCGACCAAACCAGGCGTAGATATCACCAAACGCCGATTGGCCTGCTTCCAGACCGATAAATCCAGGCACCACGCTGCCATCAACCTGACCGCAAATACCTTTAACTGCCCGCTCGCCAACGCTCTGTTTGTCGGCAATCAGAATGTCGCAGGTGGAAGTACCGATAACTTTTACCAGTGCGTTAGGCTGTGCGCCTGCGCCAACTGCGCCCATATGGCAGTCAAACGCGCCGCCGGAAATCACCACGCTTTCAGGCAGGCCGAGACGCTGCGCCCATTCCGGGCATAAGGTGCCCACCGGAATATCGGCAGTCCAAGTGTCAGTGAACAGCGGGGAAGGCAAATGGCGATTGAGGATCGGGTCCAGCTCATCAAAGAAACTGGCTGGCGGCAGGCCGCCCCAGCTTTCGTGCCACAGAGATTTATGCCCGGCGCTGCAACGTCCGCGACGAATATCCTGCGGGCGGGTGGTACCGGAAAGCAGAGCTGGCACCCAGTCGCACAGCTCAATCCACGATGCGGCAGATTGCGCCACGGCGCTGTCCTGGCGAGTCACATGCAGGATTTTTGCCCAGAACCATTCGCTGGAATAAATACCACCAATGTAGCGGGAGTAGTCAACGTTGCCCGGCGCGTGGCACAAACGGGTAATCTCTTCCGCTTCTTCAACCGCAGTGTGGTCTTTCCACAATACGAACATCGCGTTCGGGTTTTCGGCAAACTCCGGGCGCAGCGCCAGCACGTTTCCGTCGGCATCAATCGGTGCGGGCGTCGAGCCGGTACTGTCAACGCCAATCCCGACCACAGCTGCGCGCTGTTCGACGCTAAGCTCTGCAAGCACGGTTTTCAGTGCCGCTTCCATTGACTCAATGTAGTCACGCGGATGATGACGGAACTGGTTATTCGGGGCATCACAAAATTGCCCTTTCTGCCAACGGGGATACCACTCTACGCTGGTGGCGATCTCTTCACCGGTAGCGCAGTCCACCGCCAAAGCTCGCACAGAATCACTGCCAAAATCGAGGCCAATTGCAATCGCCATCGTTTCACTCCATCCAAAAAAACGGGTATGGAGAAACAGTAGAGAGTTGCGATAAAAAGCGTCAGGTAGGATCCGCTAATCTTATGGATAAAAATGCTATGGCATAGCAAAGTGTGACGCCGTGCAAATAATCAATGTGGACTTTTCTGCCGTGATTATAGACACTTTTGTTACGCGTTTTTGTCATGGCTTTGGTCCCGCTTTGTTACAGAATGCTTTTAATAAGCGGGGTTACCGGTTGGGTTAGCGAGAAGAGCCAGTAAAAGACGCAGTGACGGCAATGTCTGATGCAATATGGACAATTGGTTTCTTCTCTGAATGGTGGGAGTATGAAAAGTATGGCTGAAGCGCAAAATGATCCCCTGCTGCCGGGATACTCGTTTAACGCCCATCTGGTGGCGGGTTTAACGCCGATTGAGGCCAACGGTTATCTCGATTTTTTTATCGACCGACCGCTGGGAATGAAAGGTTATATTCTCAATCTCACCATTCGCGGTCAGGGGGTGGTGAAAAATCAGGGACGAGAATTTGTCTGCCGACCGGGTGATATTTTGCTGTTCCCGCCAGGAGAGATTCATCACTACGGTCGTCATCCGGAGGCTCGCGAATGGTATCACCAGTGGGTTTACTTTCGTCCGCGCGCCTACTGGCATGAATGGCTTAACTGGCCGTCAATATTTGCCAATACGGGTTTCTTTCGCCCGGATGAAGCGCACCAGCCGCATTTCAGCGACCTGTTTGGGCAAATCATTAACGCCGGGCAAGGGGAAGGGCGCTATTCGGAGCTGCTGGCGATAAATCTGCTTGAGCAATTGTTACTGCGGCGCATGGAAGCGATTAACGAGTCGCTCCATCCACCGATGGATAATCGGGTACGCGAGGCTTGTCAGTACATCAGCGATCACCTGGCAGACAGCAATTTTGATATCGCCAGCGTCGCACAGCATGTTTGCTTGTCGCCGTCGCGTCTGTCACATCTTTTCCGCCAGCAGTTAGGGATTAGCGTCTTAAGCTGGCGCGAGGACCAACGCATTAGTCAGGCGAAGCTGCTTTTGAGCACTACCCGGATGCCTATCGCCACCGTCGGTCGCAATGTTGGTTTTGACGATCAACTCTATTTCTCGCGAGTATTTAAAAAATGCACCGGGGCCAGCCCGAGCGAGTTTCGTGCCGGTTGTGAAGAAAAAGTGAATGATGTAGCCGTCAAGTTGTCATAATTGGTAACGAATCAGACAATTGACGGCTTGACGGAGTAGCATAGGGTTTGCAGAATCCCTGCTTCGTCCATTTGACAGGCACATTATGCAAGCATTGCTGGAACACTTTATTACCCAATCCACCGTGTATTCATTGATGGCGGTGGTGTTGGTGGCCTTTCTGGAGTCGCTGGCGCTGGTCGGTTTGATTCTACCCGGTACGGTGCTGATGGCGGGGCTGGGAGCGCTGATTGGCAGCGGCGAGTTAAGTTTCTGGCACGCCTGGCTGGCAGGGATTATTGGCTGCTTGATGGGCGACTGGATTTCTTTCTGGCTGGGTTGGCGTTTTAAAAAGCCGTTGCATCGCTGGTCATTTCTGAAGAAAAACAAAGCACTACTTGATAAAACTGAACATGCGTTGCATCAACACAGCATGTTCACCATTCTGGTCGGTCGTTTTGTTGGCCCGACGCGTCCGCTGGTGCCAATGGTGGCGGGAATGCTGGATCTGCCGGTGGCTAAATTTATTACGCCGAATATTATCGGCTGCCTGCTGTGGCCGCCGTTTTACTTCCTGCCAGGGATTCTGGCGGGCGCGGCGATCGATATTCCTGCCGGAATGCAGAGCGGTGAGTTTAAATGGTTGCTGCTGGCAACAGCGGTGTTTTTGTGGGTTGGTGGCTGGCTGTGCTGGCGGTTATGGCGCAGCGGTAAAGCGACTGACCGTTTGAGTCATTATTTGTCCCGCGGTCGTTTGTTGTGGCTGACGCCGTTGATTTCTGCCATCGGCGTGGTGGCGCTGGTGGTGTTAATTCGCCACCCGTTGATGCCGGTGTATATCGATATTTTGCGTAAAGTGGTTGGGGTTTAGGAGATAGTCTTGTGCGGGTTGCCTGATGCGACGCTTGCCGCGTCTTATCAGGCCTACAAAACGCACTACCCGTAGGTCGGATAAGGCGTTCACGCCGCATCCGACAGTGCATACTAACCCGTAATCCCCAATAGTGCCGAAGCACTCGCCTTACCGCTCAACAACTCATTGGTCATACCCTGCCAGGCGATGCGCCCGTCGGCGACTACTACCGAGCGCGTGGCGATCCGCGCCGCATCTTCCACGCTGTGCGACACCATCAATAGCGTCATTTTTTGCTGCTGGCAGCTCGTGCTCACCAGCGTCAACATCTCCTGACGTAACGCCGGATCGAGCGCAGAGAACGGTTCATCGAGCAATAAAATCGGCTGTTCGCGTACCAGACAACGCGCTAACGCCACTCGCTGTCGCTGACCGCCGGAAAGCTCGCCCGGTAACCGCGCCATTAAATTATCAATCCCCATCTGGCGGGCGATAGCGTGCATTTTCCCCTGCTGTACCGCGTTCAGTTTCAATCCCGGATTTAGCCCCAGCCCGATGTTCTGTGCGACCGTCAGGTGGCTGAACAGGTTGTTCTCCTGAAACAGCATCGACACCGGACGGCGTGACGGCGGCATAGTTGTGTGATCTACGCCATCGATAGTCAGCGAACCGCTGGCTGGCGTCAGAAAACCGGCGATCAAATTCAGCAGGGTACTTTTACCCGCGCCGCTTGGCCCGAGGATCGCCACCTGCTCGCCGCGTTCCACCGTTAAGCTAAAACGCATCGGCAAATGGTGGTAAAGCCAGGTGATATCAGTCAGTTTTAACATTTCGCCCCGGTAGTTTTTCAATCACGGTAAACAGCAGAAAACAGAGCAGCAGCAGAATTAACGCGGTGACCGCACCGTCCTGGCTGCGATAGGAGCCAATTTGCTGGTAGAGATAAAACGGCAGGGTGCGGAAATCATCGTTACCGAACAACGCCACCACGCCAAAATCACCAATCGACAGCACGCATGCAAAGGCCAGCGCCTGCGCCAGTGGACGTTTCAGGGCGCGCAGCTCCACCACTTTTAAGCGTGACCAGCCTTCAATCCCCAGCGACTGACATAACATGCTGTAGCGGGCGGTGATATCGCGCATCGGGTTTTCCAGCACTTTCAGCGCATAAGGGATCGCCATTAACGCATTGGTGAAAATCACAATGCCGTCAGCAGATTGTGGCAGGCCGATAGTGTTGTTGAGCAGTAAAAAGAAGCCGGTAGCCAGCACAATCCCCGGCATGGCGAGGATCAACATGCCGCTCATCTCCAGCACCTGACCCGCCAGCATTTTCTGCCGCGCCCGCAGTTCGCGACTGCTCCATAGCAGCATCATGGTCAGCACTACGCACAATACACCTGCCGCCAGCGCAATACGCAACGAGGTCCACAGCGCCTGCCACAGCACCGGTTGTGCCAGCACTTCCGGCAACTGGCGATTTACCCCATCGACGATCACCGCCAGTAACGGTGGCAGCAACAGCAGCAGCGCCAGCACAATTAACACCGTGTCGCAAATGCGGCTATGCAGACGATCGTCCGGGTCGCGCCAGCCTTGCAGCAGCGTGGTGCCGGGCGCAATGGCCTTACTCAATCGCTGACTCAACAGCACCAGCCCGAGGCAGCACACCATCTGGAGCAGCGCCAGCATTGCCGCGCGGGCAGGATCGTAGTCGTAACTCAGCGCCTGATAGATTGCCAGCTCGATAGTGGTCGCCTGCGGACCGCCCCCCAGCGATAGCACGGTGGCGAAGCTGGCGAAACAGAGCATAAAGATAAGCGCAGCAACCGGCGGGATTTGTCGCCGTAACCACGGCCATTCGACGAAGCGGAAAAAATGCCAGCTACGCATCCCAAGCTGGGCGGCAAGTTGACGCTGTTCGCCGGGGATGTTTTCCAGTGCCTGGAGTAATAAGCGGCTCGCCATCGGCAGATTAAAAAACACATGGGCCAGCAAAATACCTTGCAGGCCGTAGGGCGAAAAGGTCCACTCCAGACCGAGCGATTGGCAGAGTGTTGCCAGCCAGCCCTGGCGACCATAGACGCTAAGAATGCCGAAAACAGCGACCAACACCGGGAGGATCAAGGTCATTGCACACAGACGCAACAGCGCCAGCCGACCCGGAAAGCGCCTGCGATAGAGCGCGCGGGCGAGGAATATCGCGGGTATGACAGAGAGCAGTGCCGAGAGAAACGCCTGCCAGAAGGAGAAGCGCACCACATGCCACAGATAGCTGTCCTGCCAGACTGCCACCCAGTCATCCTGCGGCGCGTTCCACCACAGGGCGAGAAACGCCGCCAGCGCAACCGCTACCACCAGCGTGGTGGCGCTTACACCTGGAATTAACCAGCCGGGAATTAACGGCTGACGGCGCGTTGCCATTCGCTAATCCATGCCTGACGTTGTGCCGCCACTTCGGCTGGCGTGAACTCCAACGTGGTTGCGGGTTTGGTCAATTTTTCAAAACCGGCAGGCAGCGTGACGTTTGCCACCGGATACATCCAGTTGCCGGTTGGGATCGCATTCTGGAAAGCCGGAGAAACCATAAACTGGAGGAATTTTTGCGCCAGCTCCGGCTGCTTGCTGGCAGCGGTGCGGGCGGCGACTTCCACTTGCAGATAGTGACCTTCGCTGAAGTTCGCGGCGGCGTAGTTATCTTTCTTCTCTTCGAGAATGTGATAAGCCGGAGAGGTGGTGTAACTCAGTACCAGATCGCTTTCACCTTTTAAAAACAGGCCGTAGGCTTCGCTCCAGCCTTTGGTGACCGTGACCGTTTTCTTCGCCAGTTTCTGCCAGGCTTGTGGGGCGTCATCGCCATAGACTTTTTGCATCCATAGCAACAGACCCAGCCCCGGTGTACTGGTGCGCGGATCCTGATAAATCACCCGCCAGTTTTGATCGCTCTCAACCAGTTCTTTCAGGCTTTGTGGCGGGTTTTTCAGTTTGTTCTTGTCATAAACGAAGGCGAAGTAGCCATAATCAAACGGTACGAAAGTGTCATTATTCCAGCCGCCGGGAACGTTAACGGCATCCGCTGCCACACCGCTTTTGGCAAACAGTCCGGTTTTACTGGCGGCGTCTAACAGGTTGTTATCCAGCCCCAGCACCACATCGGCTTTACTGTTTTTGCCTTCCATCCGTAGACGGTTGAGAAGCGAAACGCCATCTTCCAGCGCCACCAGTTTCAGTTCGCAATTACAGTCGGCTTCAAAGGCTTTTTTAACCACCGGACCAGGCCCCCAGTCGGCGGCGAAGGAATCGTAGGTATAAACAGTCAGAACGGGTTTAGCGAAAACGGGCGCTGTGCACAGCAACAGCAGGGGCAGACATTTTTTTAACACTTTGCACCTCAAAAAAGAGTGGCAAAGGACTTGAGAAGGAGCCTCAAATCCCTTCGCCGGCGTTATCCGGATCAGGTTCGACGGGTATTTTCTCAGCGCACGCGTACGCGTGGCACCCCGTTGAGAACGGCGTTAGTGTAGTGATTTTGTTATCAACCAGCAATCATGGATCCGGTGGCGCAAACCACGCTGATTTAAAATCGAACCAGCCGAGGGTATTCATGCGCAGGCCGCGCATACTGCGTTGCCCCTGAATGATCAGCCAGTGGTGCAATAATGGCACCATCGCTTTGCTGGCGACCAGTTGCTGGCACCAGTTCGCCAGATTCATCTCGCCATTGCGCCAGCGAGCAGCGTCGGCTTGCCAGTCAATGGGAATGCAATGTTGTAGCAGTGGCACTTCGCATAAATGTGCGAAAACAGAGAAGTCCAGCGGCAGGGTAAAGTTGGCGCTGTTTAGCCAGATATCACTTTCGATCTCTCCTGTATGCCACTGATCGTAGTCGATCTCTTTGATTTTCAGCGTGACCTGGTGACTTGCCAGAATCTGCTGCATGATCCCGGCAATCACCCGATGCTCACTGTGATCCTGATAAAAGGTTAGGGTGAGGCTTTCCAGGCCAGCCGGTTTTTCGCTCTTTATGGTGCGGGCATGGTGCCAACGGGGGAGCAGTCCATAAGCCGGGAACCACAGTTGCTGGTACTGTTCCTCAGCGAAATAGACCAGATTAGTTGGAGAAAGCACATAGCTTACCCAGTCCCTGACTTGCTGATTCGCCCCGCGATGGGTGCGGCTGTCGAACAGTAAATAGTAGCAACCTTCCTCCAGGCGGCTTTCAATCTCTTTTTCCTCGCCCTGTGGACCTTTTAGCATCAGCCCTCCGGCTGGCTCGTCGGCAATTTCCGGCAGAACCCAGACGTTAACTTCGTCGATTAATGCCCGGTAACCGAAGAAGTCATCGAATGCCTGAATTTTCAGTTGATTGGTGCTGTTGCGAATCACCGCATACGGACCGGTGCCGATGGGATGGCTGGCAAAGTTACTGAGGGTTTCCCATTCGCGCGGCAGGATCATCGCCGGAACTTGCCCCAGCAGTAACGGTAACCAGCGGTCCGGTTGCGTGAGATGGATATCCAGCGTCCAGGGCGTCGGCGACACAATGTCAGCAATATGCGAATAGAGCGGCAGCGTATTGATTCGTTTTAAAGAGGCGATCACATCGTCCATTTCCAGTTCACGACCATGGTGAAAATGGACTCCTGGACGCAAAAAGAAACGCCAGTGAAGCGGTGAAATTTGCTGCCAGTGGTGGGCGATGTCTGCTTCCAGTTCCCCATTTTCCTCATTTATGCGCGTTAGCGAACTGAAGATTTGCCGGGCGATATGGGTTTCGGAACGGCGCAATGCGCTGCCAGGTAGCAGATTACGCAACGGACGATAGTAGAGCACGCGCAGGATGTGCCGCCCCTGGCGGAAGCTGCGGCCCAGATGAGAAACCAGCATTTGCCGCACAGTCGCTTTGTCGCCAACCAACTGCACCAGTTGATCGATACGATCCTGCTCCAGCAGGTCTTCCGCCCGCTGTTGCTGAAGCGCCAGCCCGGTATAGAGGAATGTCAGACGCGAGCGTTTACCGCGCCCGACTTCCGCTTCCCACGTCAGCCAGCCGCGATCCTGCATGGTGTTGAGCAGGGTGCGCATATGACGACGCGAGCAGCTCAATAACGCTGCCAGTTCGTTGAGCGTTGTGTCCTGCGATTTACCCTCGCAGCATTGCCACAGGCGGATGAACTGTTGTTGCAGACGAGCAGATGGCATAAAAGGGGAACTCCTGTGCAAAAGACAGCAATTTTATTTTCCCTATATTAAGTCAATAATTCCTAACGATGAAGCAAGGGGGTGCCCCATGCGTCAGTTTTATCAGCACTATTTTACCGCGACAGCGAAGTTGTGCTGGTTGCGTTGGTTAAGCGTCCCACAACGATTAACCATGCTTGAAGGACTGATGCAGTGGGATGACCGCAATTCTGAAAGTTGACTTGCCTGCATCATGTGTGACTGAGTATTGGTGTAAAATCACCCGCCAGCAGATTATACCTGCTGGTTTTTTTTATTCTCGCCGCGCTAAAAAGGGAACGTATGATCTGGATAATGACGATGGCTCGCCGTATGAACGGTGTTTACGCGGCATTTATGCTGGTCGCTTTTATGATGGGGGTGGCCGGGGCGCTACAGGCTCCTACATTGAGCTTATTTCTGAGTCGTGAGGTTGGCGCGCAACCTTTCTGGATCGGCCTCTTTTATACGGTGAATGCTATTGCTGGGATCGGCGTAAGCCTCTGGTTGGCAAAACGTTCTGACAGTCAGGGCGATCGGCGAAAACTGATTATATTTTGCTGTTTGATGGCTATCGGCAATGCGCTATTGTTTGCATTTAATCGTCATTATCTGACGCTTATCACCTGTGGTGTGCTTCTGGCATCTCTGGCCAATACGGCAATGCCACAGTTATTTGCTCTGGCGCGGGAATATGCGGATAACTCGGCGCGAGAAGTGGTGATGTTTAGCTCGGTGATGCGTGCGCAGCTTTCTCTGGCATGGGTTATCGGTCCACCGTTGGCCTTTATGCTGGCGTTGAATTACGGCTTTACGGTGATGTTTTCGATTGCCGCCGGGATATTCACACTCAGTCTGGTATTGATTGCATTTATGCTTCCGTCTGTGGCGCGGGTAGAACTGCCGTCGGAAAATGCTTTATCAATGCAAGGTGGCTGGCAGGATAGTAACGTACGGATGTTATTTGTCGCCTCGACGTTAATGTGGACCTGCAACACCATGTACATTATTGATATGCCGTTGTGGATCAGTAGCGAGTTAGGATTGCCAGACAAACTGGCGGGTTTCCTGATGGGGACGGCAGCTGGACTGGAAATACCAGCAATGATTCTGGCTGGCTACTATGTCAAACGTTATGGTAAGCGGCGAATGATGGTCATAGCAGTGGCGGCAGGAGTACTGTTTTACACCGGATTGATTTTCTTTAATAGCCGTATGGCGTTGATGACGCTGCAACTTTTTAACGCTGTATTTATCGGCATTGTTGCGGGTATTGGGATGCTATGGTTTCAGGATTTAATGCCTGGAAGAGCGGGGGCAGCTACCACCTTATTTACTAACAGTATTTCTACCGGGGTAATTCTGGCTGGCGTTATTCAGGGAGCAATTGCACAAAGTTGGGGGCACTTTGCTGTCTACTGGGTAATTGCGGTTATTTCTGTTGTCGCATTATTTTTAACCGCAAAGGTTAAAGACGTTTGATGACGTGGACGATAGCGGAAAGCCCGGTCATTTGACCGGGCAAGGGGATTAATTCATAAACGCAGGTTGTTTTGCTTCATAAGCGGCAATGGCGTCGTCGTGCTGCAAGGTAAGCCCAATACTGTCCAGACCGTTCATCATGCAGTGGCGGCGGAAGGCATCGATGGTAAAGCGATAGGTTTTCTCTCCCGCTTTCACCTCTTGCGCTTCCAGATCCACGTCGAAATGGATCCCCGGATTAGCTTTCACCAGCGCAAACAGTTCGTCCACTTCTGCATCGCTTAATTTCACCGGCAGCAGCTGGTTGTTAAAGCTATTGCCGTAGAAGATGTCAGCAAAACTCGGCGCAATCACCACTTTAAAACCGTAGTCGGTCAATGCCCAGGGCGCGTGCTCACGCGAAGAGCCACAGCCGAAGTTTTCTCGTGCCAGCAAAATGGAAGCGCCCTGATACTGCGGGAAGTTCAGCACGAAGTCCGGGTTTGGCTGTTGGCCTTTTTCATCCAGAAAACGCCAGTCGTTAAACAGATGCGCGCCAAAACCCGTACGGGTCACTTTCTGCAAAAACTGTTTCGGGATGATTGCATCGGTATCGACATTGGCGGCATCCAGCGGAACCACCAGGCCTGTGTGTTTGATAAATTTCTCTGCCATGGTGTGCTCCTTATTTAATGTTGCGAATGTCGGCGAAATGTCCGGTCACAGCAGCAGCGGCAGCCATTGCCGGGCTGACCAGATGCGTGCGCCCGCCGCGCCCCTGGCGGCCTTCAAAGTTACGGTTGCTGGTGGAGGCACAACGTTCGCCCGGATTCAGACGGTCGTTGTTCATCGCCAGACACATTGAGCAGCCAGGCAAGCGCCATTCAAAACCGGCTTCAATAAAGATTTTATCCAGACCTTCCGCTTCCGCCTGGGCTTTTACCGGGCCAGAGCCGGGAACCACCAGTGCCTGCACGCCTGGCGCGACTTTTCGCCCTTTGGCGATCTCCGCTGCCGCGCGTAAATCTTCAATGCGCGAGTTGGTACAGGAACCGATAAACACTTTGTCGATAGCCACTTCGGTCAGCGGAATACCCGGTTTCAGCCCCATATAGGCCAGCGCTTTTTCTGCCGACGCGCGTTCAACCGGATCGGCAAACGAAGCCGGATCGGGAATATTGTCGTTCACGGAAATCACCTGGCCGGGATTGGTGCCCCAGGTGACCTGCGGTGAAATTTCTTCTGCTTGCAGAGTGACAACGGTATCGAAAGTTGCGCCTTCGTCGGTTTGCAGGGTTTTCCAGTAGGCAACGGCGTCGTCGAAATCTTTGCCTTTCGGCGCATGCAGACGGCCTTTGACATAGTTAAAGGTGGTTTCGTCCGGTGCAACCAGACCGGCTTTTGCGCCCATTTCGATTGCCATATTGCACAGGGTCATACGACCTTCCATGCTTAAATCACGGATTGCTTCGCCGCAAAACTCCACCACATGCCCGGTGCCGCCTGCGCTACCGGTTTTACCGATAATTGCCAGCACGATATCTTTTGCGGTAATGCCCGGCGCGGCTTTGCCCTGGACTTCAATTTTCATGGTTTTTGCGCGGCCCTGTTTCAGGGTTTGCGTTGCCAGTACGTGTTCAACTTCGGAAGTGCCGATACCAAAGGCCAGTGCGCCAAACGCGCCGTGGGTGGCGGTATGCGAGTCGCCGCAGACAATGGTCATCCCCGGCAAGGTGACGCCCTGTTCCGGCCCCATTACGTGGACGATCCCCTGATACGGGTGATTCAGGTCATACAGTTCGACGCCAAATTCTTTGCAGTTTTTGATCAGTTCCTGCATCTGGATACGCGCCATTTCACCGCAGGCATTAATGTCTTTGGTCTGGGTAGAGACGTTGTGATCCATGGTAGCGAAGGTTTTGCCCGGCTGACGTACCGGGCGACCGTGGGCGCGCAGACCATCGAACGCCTGCGGTGAGGTCACTTCATGCACCAGGTGGCGGTCGATATATAACAGTGGGGTTTCGTTTTCGGCTTCGTACACAACGTGAGCGTCGAACAATTTTTCGTATAACGTCTTAGCCATGATTACACCCCTTCTGCTACATAGCGGGCAATGATATCGCCCATTTCATCGGTACTAACGGCGGCAGCGCCACGGGCTAAATCCCCGGTGCGAATGCCTTCTTCTAATGCGCGGTTAATGGCGCGTTCAATGGCGCAAGCCGCATCATCGGCATCCAGGCTGTAACGCAGCAGCAGTGCCAGCGAAAGGATTTGTGCAATCGGGTTGGCGATGTTTTTGCCTGCGATATCTGGTGCCAAGCCGCCCGCCGGTTCATACAGTCCAAAACCTTGCTCGTTCAGGCTGGCGGAAGGCAACATCCCCATCGAGCCAGTGATCATTGCGCACTCGTCAGACAGAATGTCGCCAAACAGGTTGGAGCACAGCAGAACGTCAAACTGTGATGGATCTTTAATCAGCTGCATGGTGGCGTTGTCGATGTACATATGCGCCAGTTCGACATCCGGGTATTCCGTGGCGATCTCGTTAACGATCTCCCGCCATAAAATAGAGGATTGCAGCACGTTGGCTTTATCGATCGACGTCACTTTGTGGCGACGCTTGCGAGCAGATTCAAACGCGATGCGGGCGATACGTTCGATCTCAAAACGGTGATACACCTCGGTATCAAAGGCTTTTTCATATTGTCCGCTACCTTCGCGGCCTTTTGGCTGACCGAAATAGATGCCGCCGGTCAGTTCGCGCACACACAGGATGTCGAAGCCGTTTGCGGCAATGTCTGCACGCAGCGGACAGAATGCTTCCAGCCCCTGATACAGTTTTGCCGGGCGCAGGTTGCTGAATAATTTGAAGTGCTTACGCAGAGGCAGCAGCGCGCCGCGTTCTGGTTGCTGGTCTGGTGGTAAATGTTCCCACTTCGGGCCGCCTACCGAGCCAAACAGCACGGCATCGGCTTGCTCACAACCTTCAACCGTCGCAGGCGGCAGTGGTTGCCCGTGGTTATCAATGGCTGCGCCGCCTACATCGTAATGGCTGGTGGTGATGCGCATCGCAAAGCGGTTGCGCACGGCATCCAGCACTTTCAGCGCCTGGGTCATCACTTCCGGACCAATACCGTCCCCCGGCAATACGGCAATATGGTAATTCTTCGACATCACACGGTTTCCTTGTTGTTTTCGTTGTGTTGAGCTTTGCGTTGCAACTCTTTTTCGACTTCTGCGGCACGCCAGATATTGTTCAGAACGTGCACCATGGCTTTGGCAGATGACTCGACAATATCGGTAGCCAGGCCGACGCCGTGGAAGCGGCGACCGTTGTAGTTAGCGACGATATCCACCTGACCCAGCGCATCTTTACCGTGGCCTTTGGCGGTCAGGCTGTATTTCACCAGTTCGACGTTATATTCAGTGATGCGGTTAATTGCCTGATAGACGGCATCGACCGGACCGTTACCGTTGGCGGCTTCTGCTTTGACTTCTTCGCCACAGGCCAGTTTGACGGCGGCGGTGGCGATATCGTTAGAGCCAGACTGCACGCTGAAGTAATCCAGACGGAAATGCTCCGGCTCTTCTTGCTGCTTACCGATGAAGGCCAGCGCCTCCAGATCGTAATCAAACACCTGACCTTTTTTGTCCGCCAGCTTCAGGAAAGCATCGTACAAATTGTCTAAATTATATTCACTTTCTTTATACCCCATCTCATCCATGCGATGTTTCACCGCCGCACGCCCCGAACGAGAGGTCAGATTCAGCTGGATTTGGTTCAGACCAATAGATTCTGGTGTCATGATTTCGTAGTTTTCGCGGTTTTTCAGCACGCCATCCTGGTGTATACCGGAGGAGTGTGCGAATGCGCCGCTGCCAACAATGGCTTTGTTTGCCGGGATCGGCATATTACAAATCTGGCTAACTAACTGGCTGGTGCGCCATATCTCCTGGTGATTAATGGCGGTGTGGACGTTGAGAATATCCTTACGAACTTTGATCGCCATGATGACTTCTTCCAGGGAACAGTTTCCGGCACGCTCGCCGATCCCGTTCATTGCGCCTTCCACCTGGCGTGCACCGGCATGTACCGCCGCCAGTGAGTTTCCGACCGCCAGGCCCAAATCGTCGTGGGTATGTACGGAGATAATGGCTTTGTCGATGTTAGGCACGCGTTCATACAGGCCGCTGATGATTCCGGCGAACTCAAACGGCATGGTGTAGCCCACGGTGTCCGGAATGTTGATGGTGGTGGCACCGGCATTAATCGCCGCTTCGACCACTCGCGCCAGATCGGCAATGGGTGTACGCCCGGCATCTTCGCAAGAAAATTCAACATCATCGGTGTAATTACGGGCGCGTTTCACCATATAGATAGCGCGTTCGATCACCTCGTCCAGCGTGCTGCGCAGCTTGGTGGCGATGTGCATTGGCGAAGTGGCAATAAAGGTATGAATACGGAAGGCTTCGGCGACTTTCAGGGATTCGGCCGCCACGTCGATATCTTTTTCCACGCAGCGAGCTAACGCACATACGCGGCTGTTTTTAACCTGGCGGGCGATGGTTTGCACCGATTCAAAATCGCCCGGCGAAGAGACGGGGAAACCGACTTCCATCACGTCAACACCCATACGCTCAAGGGCCAGCGCAATTTGCAGTTTTTCTTTCACACTCAAGCTTGCCTGTAACGCCTGTTCACCGTCGCGCAATGTGGTATCGAAAATAATGACTTGCTGGCTCATGGTTTGGGTCCTTGTCTCTTTTAGAGCGCCTCGCTTCGGGCATAAAAAAACCCGCGCAATGGCGCGGGTTTTTTGTTTGACTGCGTGCTGGCTTAATGCTGGATGCCGCTCACTCGTCTACCGCGCAAAGAAGATGCGTTTAGTAGTAGTAGACCGATAAAGCGAACGATGTGAGTCATTAAATCAGCTCCAGATGAATGCGATATGCTTTTAGAGTTACTGGATACAAAAACGGATGTCAACCCTGACGCAATAAAAACGTCCCGCCAGCGTGAGTTCTGCATCCGTAAAATTAGCTAATTGTGCTGCGGTGGTTAAAGTAAGCGATATTAATTTCTGCTTAACTACCGACGCTTTTCATCGGTTGACATATTTCAGCATAAATTTTTGCATCTAATCAACGAGGAAAAAGGGGACAAAATGCACGCGTTGCAAAACCTATCCTGATGATTTGTATTGAATTATATGTTTTGCGATTTTTTTTGATATTGATTTGGTGAATATTATTGATCAATTAATGTTAAGAATTAATGCATTAAATATATAAATTAATTATTAAATAAGCACATTTAATCCATTTTGTAGATGATTGAGTATTCGCGGTAGTTATGATTAGATTGTTTTCGCAACAAAAACATTATGGATTATTATGCTGTGGTAAATGACTCATTCCACGGCAATGGATTCTGTTTTTATCAGAACCCGTATCTTTATGTTTTCCGAATTTTACTCATTTTGCTTTTTCTTATTTTATATGCATGATAAATCATATTCTTCAGGATTATTTCTCTGCATTCCAATAAGGGAAAGGGAGTTAAGTGTGACAGTGGAGTTAAGTATGCCAGAGGTACAAACAGATCATCCAGAGACGGCGGAGTTAAGCAAACCACAGCTACGCATGGTCGATCTCAACTTATTAACCGTTTTCGATGCCGTGATGCAGGAGCAAAACATTACTCGTGCCGCTCATGTTCTGGGAATGTCGCAACCTGCGGTCAGTAACGCTGTTGCACGCCTGAAGGTGATGTTTAATGACGAGCTTTTTGTTCGTTATGGCCGTGGTATTCAACCGACTGCTCGCGCATTTCAACTTTTTGGTTCAGTTCGTCAGGCATTGCAACTAGTACAAAATGAATTGCCTGGTTCAGGTTTTGAACCCGCGAGCAGTGAACGTGTATTTCATCTTTGTGTTTGCAGCCCGTTAGACAGCATTCTGACCTCGCAGATTTATAATCACATTGAGCAGATTGCGCCAAATATACATGTTATGTTCAAGTCTTCATTAAATCAGAACACTGAACATCAGCTGCGTTATCAGGAAACGGAGTTTGTGATTAGTTATGAAGACTTCCATCGTCCTGAATTTACCAGCGTACCATTATTTAAAGATGAAATGGTGCTGGTAGCCAGCAAAAATCATCCAACAATTAAGGGCCCGTTACTGAAACATGATGTTTATAACGAACAACATGCGGCGGTTTCGCTCGATCGTTTCGCGTCATTTAGTCAACCTTGGTATGACACGGTAGATAAGCAAGCCAGTATCGCGTATCAGGGCATGGCAATGATGAGCGTACTTAGCGTGGTGTCGCAAACGCATTTGGTCGCTATTGCGCCGCGTTGGCTGGCTGAAGAGTTCGCTGAATCCTTAGAATTACAGGTATTACCGCTGCCGTTAAAACAAAACAGCAGAACCTGTTATCTCTCCTGGCATGAAGCTGCCGGGCGCGATAAAGGCCATCAGTGGATGGAAGAGCAATTAGTCTCAATTTGCAAACGCTAACTGATTGCAGAATAGGTCAGACATGAATGTCTGGTTTATTCTGCATTTTTTATTGAATGTAGAATTTTATTCTGAATGTGTGGGCTCTCTATTTTAGGATTAATTAAAAAAATAGAGAAATTGCTGTAAGTTGTGGGATTCAGCCGATTTATTATCAATTTAATCCTCTGTAATGGAGGATTTTATCGTTTCTTTTCACCTTTCCTCCTGTTTATTCTTATTACCCCGTGTTTATGTCTCTGGCTGCCAATTGCTTAAGCAAGATCGGACGGTTAATGTGTTTTACACATTTTTTCCGTCAAACAGTGAGGCAGGCCATGGAGATGTTGTCTGGAGCCGAGATGGTCGTCCGATCGCTTATCGATCAGGGCGTTAAACAAGTATTCGGTTATCCCGGAGGCGCAGTCCTTGATATTTATGATGCATTGCATACCGTGGGTGGTATTGATCATGTATTAGTTCGTCATGAGCAGGCGGCGGTGCATATGGCCGATGGCCTGGCGCGCGCGACCGGGGAAGTCGGCGTCGTGCTGGTAACGTCGGGTCCAGGGGCGACCAATGCGATTACTGGCATCGCCACCGCTTATATGGATTCCATTCCATTAGTTGTCCTTTCCGGGCAGGTAGCGACCTCGTTGATAGGTTACGATGCCTTTCAGGAGTGCGACATGGTGGGGATTTCGCGACCGGTGGTTAAACACAGTTTTCTGGTTAAGCAAACGGAAGACATTCCGCAGGTGCTGAAAAAGGCTTTCTGGCTGGCGGCAAGTGGTCGCCCAGGACCAGTAGTCGTTGATTTACCGAAAGATATTCTTAATCCGGCGAACAAATTACCCTATGTCTGGCCGGAGTCGGTCAGTATGCGTTCTTACAATCCCACTACTACCGGACATAAAGGGCAAATTAAGCGTGCTCTGCAAACGCTGGTAGCGGCAAAAAAACCGGTTGTCTACGTAGGCGGTGGGGCAATCACGGCGGGCTGCCATCAGCAGTTGAAAGAAACGGTGGAGGCGTTGAATCTGCCCGTTGTTTGCTCATTGATGGGGCTGGGGGCGTTTCCGGCAACGCATCGTCAGGCACTGGGCATGCTGGGAATGCACGGTACCTACGAAGCCAATATGACGATGCATAACGCGGATGTGATTTTCGCCGTCGGGGTACGATTTGATGACCGAACGACGAACAATCTGGCAAAGTACTGCCCAAATGCCACTGTTCTGCATATCGATATTGATCCTACTTCCATTTCTAAAACCGTGACTGCGGATATCCCGATTGTGGGGGATGCTCGCCAGGTCCTCGAACAAATGCTTGAACTCTTGTCGCAAGAATCCGCCCATCAACCACTGGATGAGATCCGCGACTGGTGGCAGCAAATTGAACAGTGGCGCGCTCGTCAGTGCCTGAAATATGACACTCACAGTGAAAAGATTAAACCGCAGGCGGTGATCGAGACTCTTTGGCGGTTGACGAAGGGAGACGCTTACGTGACGTCCGATGTCGGGCAGCACCAGATGTTTGCTGCACTTTATTATCCATTCGACAAACCGCGTCGCTGGATCAATTCCGGTGGCCTCGGCACGATGGGTTTTGGTTTACCTGCGGCACTGGGCGTCAAAATGGCGTTGCCAGAAGAAACCGTGGTTTGCGTCACTGGCGACGGCAGTATTCAGATGAACATCCAGGAACTGTCTACCGCGTTGCAATACGAGTTGCCCGTACTGGTGGTGAATCTCAATAACCGCTATCTGGGGATGGTGAAGCAGTGGCAGGACATGATCTATTCCGGCCGTCATTCACAATCTTATATGCAATCGCTACCCGATTTCGTCCGTCTGGCGGAAGCCTATGGGCATGTCGGGATCCAGATTTCTCATCCGCATGAGCTGGAAAGCAAACTTAGCGAGGCGCTGGAACAGGTGCGCAATAATCGCCTGGTGTTTGTTGATGTTACCGTCGATGGCAGCGAGCACGTCTACCCGATGCAGATTCGCGGGGGCGGAATGGATGAAATGTGGTTAAGCAAAACGGAGAGAACCTGATTATGCGCCGGATATTATCAGTCTTACTCGAAAATGAATCAGGCGCGTTATCCCGCGTGATTGGCCTTTTTTCCCAGCGTGGCTACAACATTGAAAGCCTGACCGTTGCGCCAACCGACGATCCGACATTATCGCGTATGACCATCCAGACCGTGGGCGATGAAAAAGTACTTGAGCAGATCGAAAAGCAATTACACAAACTGGTCGATGTCTTGCGCGTGAGTGAGTTGGGGCAGGGCGCGCATGTTGAGCGGGAAATCATGCTGGTGAAAATTCAGGCCAGCGGTTACGGGCGTGACGAAGTGAAACGTAATACGGAAATATTCCGTGGGCAAATTATCGATGTCACACCCTCGCTTTATACCGTTCAATTAGCAGGCACCAGCGGTAAGCTTGATGCATTTTTAGCATCGATTCGCGATGTGGCGAAAATTGTGGAGGTTGCTCGCTCTGGTGTGGTCGGACTTTCGCGCGGCGATAAAATAATGCGTTGAGAATGATCTCAATGCGCAATTTACAGCCCAACATGTCACGTTGGGCTTTTTTTGCGAAATCAGTGGGAACCTGGAATAAAAGCAGTTGCCGCAGTTAATTTTCTGCGCTTAGATGTTAATGAATTTAACCCATACCAGTACAATGGCTATGGTTTTTACATTTTACGCAAGGGGCAATTGTGAAACTGGATGAAATCGCTCGGCTGGCGGGAGTGTCGCGGACCACTGCAAGCTATGTTATTAACGGCAAAGCGAAGCAATACCGTGTGAGCGACAAAACCGTTGAAAAAGTCATGGCTGTGGTGCGTGAGCACAATTACCACCCGAACGCCGTGGCAGCTGGGCTTCGTGCTGGACGCACACGTTCTATTGGTCTTGTGATCCCCGATCTGGAGAACACCAGCTATACCCGCATCGCTAACTATCTTGAACGCCAGGCGCGGCAACGGGGTTATCAACTGCTGATTGCCTGCTCAGAAGATCAGCCAGACAACGAAATGCGGTGCATTGAGCACCTTTTACAGCGTCAGGTTGATGCCATTATTGTTTCGACGTCGTTGCCTCCTGAGCATCCTTTTTATCAACGCTGGGCTAACGACCCGTTCCCGATTGTCGCGCTGGACCGCGCCCTCGATCGTGAACACTTCACCAGCGTGGTTGGTGCCGATCAGGATGATGCCGAAATGCTGGCGGAAGAGTTACGTAAGTTTCCCGCCGAGACGGTGCTTTATCTTGGTGCGCTACCGGAGCTTTCTGTCAGCTTCCTGCGTGAACAAGGTTTCCGTACTGCCTGGAAAGATGATCCGCGCGAAGTGCATTTCCTGTATGCCAACAGCTATGAGCGGGAGGCGGCTGCCCAGTTATTCGAAAAATGGCTGGAAACGCATCCGATGCCGCAGGCGCTGTTCACAACGTCGTTTGCGTTGTTGCAAGGAGTGATGGATGTCACGCTGCGTCGCGACGGCAAACTGCCTTCTGACCTGGCAATTGCCACCTTTGGCGATAACGAACTGCTCGACTTCTTACAGTGTCCGGTGCTGGCAGTGGCTCAACGTCACCGCGATGTCGCAGAGCGTGTGCTGGAGATTGTCCTGGCAAGCCTGGACGAACCGCGTAAGCCAAAACCTGGTTTAACGCGCATTAAACGTAATCTCTATCGCCGCGGCGTGCTCAGCCGTAGCTAAGCCGCGAACAAAAATACGCGCCAGGTGAATTTCCCTCTGGCGCGTAGAGTACGGGACTGGACATCAATATGCTTAAAGTAAATAAGACTATTCCTGACTATTATTGATAAATGCTTTTAAACCCGCCCGTTAATTAACTCACCAGCTGAAATTCACAATAATTAAGTGATATCGACAGCGCGTTTTTGCATTATTTTGTTACATGCGGCGATGAATTGCCGATTTAACAAACACTTTTCTTTGCTTTTGCGCAAACCCGCTGGCATCAAGCGCCACACAGACGTAACAAGGACTGTTAACCGGGGAAGATATGTCCTAAAATGCCGCTCGCGTCGCAAACTGACACTTTATATTTGCTGTGGAAAATAGTGAGTCATTTTAAAACGGTGATGACGATGAGGGATTTTTTCTTACAGCTATTCATAACGTTAATTTGCTTCGCACGTTGGACGTAAAATAAACAACGCTGATATTAGCCGTAAACATCGGGTTTTTTACCTCGGTATGCCTTGTGACTGGCTTGACAAGCTTTTCCTCAGCTCCGTAAACTCCTTTCAGTGGGAAATTGTGGGGCAAAGTGGGAATAAGGGGTGAGGCTGGCATGTTCCGGGGAGCAACGTTAGTCAATCTCGACAGCAAAGGGCGCTTATCAGTGCCTACCCGTTATCGGGAACAGCTGCTTGAGAACGCTGCCGGTCAAATGGTTTGCACCATTGACATTTATCACCCGTGCCTGCTGCTTTACCCCCTGCCTGAATGGGAAATTATCGAGCAAAAATTATCGCGTCTGTCGAGCATGAACCCGGTTGAGCGCCGTGTGCAGCGCCTACTGTTAGGTCATGCCAGCGAATGTCAGATGGATGGCGCAGGTCGATTGTTAATCGCGCCAGTACTGCGGCAACATGCCGGGCTGACAAAAGAAGTGATGCTGGTTGGACAGTTCAACAAGTTTGAGCTGTGGGATGAAACAACCTGGCATCAACAGGTCAAGGAAGATATCGACGCAGAGCAGTTGGCTACCGGAGACTTATCGGAGCGACTGCAGGACTTGTCTCTATAAAATGATGGAAAACTATAAACATACTACGGTGCTGCTGGATGAAGCCGTTAATGGCCTCAATATCCGTCCTGATGGCATCTACATTGATGGGACTTTTGGTCGCGGTGGTCACTCACGTCTGATCCTCTCGCAGCTTGGCGAAGAGGGGCGTTTGCTGGCGATCGATCGCGACCCGCAGGCTATCGCCGTTGCGAAGACTATTGATGATCCGCGCTTCTCCATCATCCACGGACCTTTCTCCGCGCTGGGCGAATACGTTGCCGAGCGCGATCTTATCGGCAAGATCGACGGCATTCTCCTCGATCTTGGCGTCTCTTCACCGCAACTTGATGATGCTGAACGTGGCTTTTCCTTTATGCGCGATGGTCCGCTGGACATGCGTATGGACCCAACCCGTGGGCAGTCAGCCGCTGAATGGCTACAAACCGCAGAAGAAGCCGATATCGCCTGGGTATTGAAAACCTATGGTGAAGAGCGTTTTGCCAAACGCATTGCCCGCGCCATTGTCGAGCGTAACCGCGAACAGCCGATGACCCGCACCAAAGAACTGGCGGAAGTCGTGGCTGCTGCAACGCCGGTGAAAGATAAGTTTAAACATCCCGCGACCCGTACCTTCCAGGCGGTGCGCATTTGGGTAAACAGTGAACTGGAGGAGATAGAGCAGGCGCTAAAAAGCTCGCTCAACGTGCTGGCCCCGGGTGGGCGGCTTTCGATCATCAGCTTCCACTCGCTGGAAGACCGTATTGTGAAACGTTTTATGCGTGAAAACAGCCGCGGTCCGCAAGTTCCGGCAGGGTTACCGATGACTGAAGAGCAGCTCAAAAAACTGGGTGGCCGTCAGCTGCGAGCACTAGGCAAGTTAATGCCGGGCGAAGAAGAGGTGGCTGAGAACCCTCGTGCCCGTAGTTCAGTTCTGCGTATTGCAGAGAGGACGAATGCATGATCAGCAGAGTGACAGAAGCTCTAAGCAAAGTTAAAGGATCGATGGGAAGCCACGAGCGCCATGCATTGCCTGGTGTTATCGGTGACGATCTTTTGCGATTTGGGAAGCTGCCACTCTGCCTGTTCATTTGCATTATTTTGACGGCGGTGACTGTGGTAACCACGGCGCACCATACCCGTTTACTGACCGCTCAGCGCGAACAACTGGTGCTGGAGCGAGATGCTTTAGACATTGAATGGCGCAACCTGATCCTTGAAGAGAATGCGCTCGGCGACCATAGCCGGGTGGAAAGGATCGCCACGGAAAAGCTGCAAATGCAGCATGTTGATCCGTCACAAGAAAATATCGTAGTGCAAAAATAAGGATAAACGCGACGCATGAAAGCAGCGGCGAAAACGCAGAAACCAAAACGTCAGGAAGAACATGCCAACTTTATCAGTTGGCGTTTTGCGTTGTTATGCGGCTGTATTCTCCTGGCGCTGGCTTTTCTGCTCGGACGCGTAGCGTGGTTACAAGTTATCTCCCCGGATATGCTGGTGAAAGAGGGCGACATGCGTTCTCTTCGCGTTCAGCAAGTTTCCACCTCCCGCGGCATGATTACTGACCGTTCTGGTCGCCCGTTAGCGGTGAGCGTGCCGGTAAAAGCGATTTGGGCTGACCCGAAAGAAGTGCATGACGCTGGCGGTATCAGCGTCGGTGACCGCTGGAAGGCGCTGGCTAACGCGCTCAATATTCCGCTGGATCAGCTTTCAGCCCGCATTAACGCCAACCCGAAAGGGCGCTTTATTTATCTGGCGCGTCAGGTGAACCCTGACATGGCGGACTACATCAAAAAACTGAAACTGCCGGGGATTCATCTGCGTGAAGAGTCTCGCCGTTACTATCCGTCCGGCGAAGTGACTGCTCACCTCATCGGCTTTACTAACGTCGATAGTCAAGGGATTGAGGGCGTTGAGAAGAGTTTCGATAAATGGCTTACCGGGCAGCCGGGTGAGCGCATTGTGCGTAAAGACCGCTATGGTCGCGTAATTGAAGATATTTCTTCTACTGACAGCCAGGCAGCGCACAACCTGGCGCTGAGTATTGATGAACGCCTGCAGGCGCTGGTTTATCGCGAACTGAACAACGCGGTGGCCTTTAACAAGGCTGAATCTGGTAGCGCCGTGCTGGTGGATGTCAACACCGGTGAAGTGCTGGCGATGGCTAACAGCCCGTCATACAACCCTAACAATCTGAGCGGCACGCCGAAAGAGGCGATGCGTAACCGTACCATCACCGACGTGTTTGAACCGGGCTCAACGGTTAAACCGATGGTGGTAATGACCGCGTTGCAACGTGGCGTGGTGCGGGAAAACTCGGTACTCAATACCATTCCTTATCGAATTAACGGCCACGAAATCAAAGACGTGGCACGCTACAGCGAATTAACCCTGACCGGGGTATTACAGAAGTCGAGTAACGTCGGTGTTTCCAAGCTGGCGTTAGCGATGCCGTCCTCAGCGTTAGTAGATACTTACTCACGTTTTGGACTGGGAAAAGCGACCAATTTGGGGTTGGTCGGAGAACGCAGTGGCTTATATCCTCAAAAACAACGGTGGTCTGACATAGAGAGGGCCACCTTCTCTTTCGGCTACGGGCTAATGGTAACACCATTACAGTTAGCGCGAGTCTACGCAACTATCGGCAGCTACGGCATTTATCGCCCACTGTCGATTACCAAAGTTGACCCCCCGGTTCCCGGTGAACGTGTCTTCCCGGAATCCATTGTCCGCACTGTGGTGCATATGATGGAAAGCGTGGCGCTACCAGGCGGCGGCGGCGTGAAGGCGGCGATTAAAGGCTATCGTATCGCCATTAAAACCGGTACCGCGAAAAAGGTCGGGCCGGACGGTCGCTACATCAATAAATATATTGCTTATACCGCAGGCGTTGCGCCTGCGAGTCAGCCGCGCTTCGCGCTGGTTGTTGTTATCAACGATCCGCAGGCGGGTAAATACTACGGCGGCGCCGTTTCCGCGCCGGTCTTTGGTGCCATCATGGGCGGCGTATTGCGTACCATGAACATCGAGCCGGATGCGCTGACAACGGGCGATAAAAATGAATTTGTGATTAATCAAGGCGAGGGGACAGGTGGCAGATCGTAATTTGCGCGACCTTCTTGCTCCGTGGGTGCCAGACGCACCTTCGCGAGCACTGCGAGAGATGACACTCGACAGCCGTGTGGCTGCGGCGGGCGATCTCTTTGTAGCTGTAGTAGGTCATCAGGCGGACGGGCGTCGATATATCCCGCAGGCGATAGCGCAAGGTGTGGCTGCCATTATTGCAGAGGCGAAAGATGAGGCGACCGATGGTGAAATCCGTGAAATGCACGGCGTACCGGTCATCTATCTCAGCCAGCTCAACGAGCGTTTATCTGCACTGGCGGGCCGCTTTTACCATGAACCCTCTGACAATTTACGTCTCGTGGGCGTAACGGGCACCAACGGCAAAACCACGACTACCCAGCTGTTGGCGCAGTGGAGCCAACTGCTTGGCGAAATCAGCGCGGTAATGGGCACCGTTGGTAACGGCCTGCTGGGGAAAGTGATCCCGACAGAAAATACAACCGGTTCGGCAGTCGATGTTCAGCATGAGCTGGCGGGGCTGGTGGATCAGGGCGCGACGTTTTGCGCAATGGAAGTTTCCTCCCACGGGCTGGTACAGCACCGTGTGGCGGCATTGAAATTTGCGGCGTCGGTCTTTACCAACTTAAGCCGCGATCACCTTGATTATCATGGTGATATGGAACACTACGAAGCCGCGAAATGGCTGCTTTATTCTGAGCATCATTGCGGTCAGGCGATTATTAACGCCGACGATGAAGTGGGCCGCCGCTGGCTGGCAAAACTGCCGGACGCGGTTGCGGTATCAATGGAAGATCATATTAATCCGAACTGTCACGGACGCTGGTTGAAAGCGACCGAAGTGAACTATCACGACAGCGGTGCGACGATTCGCTTTAGCTCAAGTTGGGGCGATGGCGAAATTGAAAGCCATCTGATGGGCGCTTTTAACGTCAGCAACCTGCTGCTCGCGCTGGCGACACTGTTGGCACTCGGCTATCCACTGGCTGATCTGCTGAAAACCGCCGCGCGTCTGCAACCGGTTTGCGGACGTATGGAAGTGTTCACTGCGCCAGGCAAACCGACGGTGGTGGTGGATTACGCGCATACGCCGGATGCACTGGAAAAAGCCTTACAGGCGGCGCGTCTGCACTGTGCGGGCAAGCTGTGGTGTGTCTTTGGCTGTGGTGGCGATCGCGATAAAGGTAAGCGTCCACTGATGGGCGCAATTGCCGAAGAGTTTGCTGACGTGGCGGTGGTGACGGACGATAACCCGCGTACCGAAGAACCGCGTGCCATCATCAACGATATTCTGGCGGGAATGTTAGATGCCGGACATGCCAAAGTGATGGAAGGCCGTGCTGAAGCGGTGACTTGCGCCGTTATGCAGGCTAAAGAGAATGATGTGGTACTGGTCGCGGGCAAAGGCCATGAAGATTACCAGATTGTTGGCAATCAGCGTCTGGACTACTCCGATCGCGTCACGGTGGCGCGTCTGCTGGGGGTGATTGCATGATTAGCGTAACCCTTAGCCAACTTACCGACATTCTCAACGGTGAACTGCAAGGTGCAGATATCACCCTTGATGCTGTAACCACTGATACCCGAAAACTGACGCCGGGCTGCCTGTTTGTTGCCCTGAAAGGCGAACGTTTTGATGCCCACGATTTTGCCGACCAGGCGAAAGCTGGCGGCGCAGGCGCACTACTGGTTAGCCGTCCGCTGGACATCGACCTGCCGCAGTTAATCGTCAAGGATACGCGTCTGGCGTTTGGTGAACTGGCTGCATGGGTTCGCCAGCAAGTTCCGGCGCGCGTGGTTGCTCTGACGGGGTCCTCCGGCAAAACCTCCGTTAAAGAGATGACGGCGGCGATTTTAAGCCAGTGCGGCAACACGCTTTATACGGCAGGCAATCTCAACAACGACATCGGTGTACCGATGACGCTGTTGCGCTTAACGCCGGAATACGATTACGCAGTTATTGAACTTGGCGCGAACCATCAGGGCGAAATAGCCTGGACTGTGAGTCTGACTCGCCCGGAAGCTGCGCTGGTCAACAACCTGGCAGCGGCGCATCTGGAAGGTTTTGGCTCGCTTGCGGGTGTCGCGAAAGCGAAAGGTGAAATCTTTAGCGGCCTGCCGGAAAACGGTATCGCCATTATGAACGCCGACAACAACGACTGGCTGAACTGGCAGAGCGTAATTGGCTCACGCAAAGTGTGGCGTTTCTCACCCAATGCCGCCAACAGCGATTTCACCGCCACCAATATCCATGTGACCTCGCACGGTACGGAATTTACCCTACAAACCCCAACCGGTAGCGTCGATGTTCTGCTGCCGTTGCCGGGGCGTCACAATATTGCGAATGCGCTGGCAGCCGCTGCGCTCTCCATGTCCGTGGGCGCAACGCTTGATGCTATCAAAGCGGGGCTGGCAAATCTGAAAGCTGTTCCAGGCCGTCTGTTCCCCATCCAACTGGCAGAAAACCAGTTGCTGCTCGACGACTCCTACAACGCCAATGTCGGTTCAATGACTGCAGCAGTCCAGGTACTGGCTGAAATGCCGGGCTACCGCGTGCTGGTGGTGGGCGATATGGCGGAACTGGGCGCTGAAAGCGAAGCCTGCCATGTACAGGTGGGCGAGGCGGCAAAAGCTGCTGGTATTGACCGCGTGTTAAGCGTGGGTAAACAAAGCCATGCTATCAGCACCGCCAGCGGCGTTGGCGAACATTTTGCTGATAAAACTGCGTTAATTACGCGTCTTAAATTACTGATTGCTGAGCAACAGGTAATTACGATTTTAGTTAAGGGTTCACGTAGTGCCGCCATGGAAGAGGTAGTACGCGCTTTACAGGAGAATGGGACATGTTAGTTTGGCTGGCCGAACATTTGGTCAAATATTATTCCGGCTTTAACGTCTTTTCCTATCTGACGTTTCGCGCCATCGTCAGCCTGCTGACCGCGCTGTTCATCTCATTGTGGATGGGCCCGCGTATGATTGCTCATTTGCAAAAACTTTCCTTTGGTCAGGTGGTGCGTAACGACGGTCCTGAATCACACTTCAGCAAGCGCGGTACGCCGACCATGGGCGGGATTATGATCCTGACGGCGATTGTGATCTCCGTACTGCTGTGGGCTTACCCGTCCAATCCGTACGTCTGGTGCGTGTTGGTGGTGCTGGTAGGTTACGGTGTTATTGGCTTTGTTGATGATTATCGCAAAGTGGTGCGTAAAGACACCAAAGGGTTGATCGCTCGTTGGAAGTATTTCTGGATGTCGGTCATTGCGCTGGGTGTCGCCTTCGCCCTGTACCTTGCCGGCAAAGACACGCCCGCAACGCAGCTGGTGGTCCCATTCTTTAAAGATGTGATGCCGCAGCTGGGGCTGTTCTACATTCTGCTGGCTTACTTCGTCATTGTGGGTACTGGCAACGCGGTAAACCTGACCGATGGTCTCGACGGCCTGGCAATTATGCCGACCGTATTTGTCGCCGGTGGTTTTGCGCTGGTGGCGTGGGCGACCGGCAATATGAACTTTGCCAGCTACTTGCATATACCGTATCTGCGACACGCCGGGGAACTGGTTATTGTCTGTACCGCGATAGTCGGGGCAGGACTGGGCTTCCTGTGGTTTAACACCTATCCGGCGCAGGTCTTTATGGGCGATGTAGGTTCGCTGGCGTTAGGTGGTGCGTTAGGCATTATCGCCGTACTGCTACGTCAGGAATTCCTGCTGGTGATTATGGGGGGCGTGTTCGTGGTAGAAACGCTTTCTGTCATCCTGCAGGTCGGCTCCTTTAAACTGCGCGGACAACGTATTTTCCGCATGGCACCGATTCATCACCACTATGAACTGAAAGGCTGGCCGGAACCGCGCGTCATTGTGCGTTTCTGGATTATTTCGCTGATGCTGGTTCTGATTGGTCTGGCAACGCTGAAGGTACGTTAATCATGGCTGATTATCAGGGTAAAAATGTCGTCATTATCGGCCTGGGCCTCACCGGGCTTTCCTGCGTGGACTTTTTCCTCGCTCGCGGTGTGACGCCGCGCGTTATGGATACGCGTATGACACCGCCTGGCCTGGATAAATTACCCGAAGCCGTAGAACGCCACACGGGCAGTCTGAATGATGAATGGCTGATGGCGGCAGATCTGATTGTCGCCAGTCCCGGTATTGCACTGGCGCATCCATCCTTAAGCGCTGCCGCTGATGCCGGAATCGAAATCGTTGGCGATATCGAGCTGTTCTGTCGCGAAGCACAAGCACCGATTGTGGCGATTACCGGTTCTAACGGCAAAAGCACGGTCACCACGCTAGTGGGTGAAATGGCGAAAGCGGCGGGGGTTAACGTTGGTGTGGGTGGCAATATTGGCCTGCCTGCGTTGATGCTACTGGATGATGAGTGTGAACTGTACGTGCTGGAACTGTCGAGCTTCCAGCTGGAAACCACCTCCAGCTTACAGGCGGTAGCAGCGACCATTCTGAACGTGACTGAAGATCATATGGATCGCTATCCGTTTGGTTTACAACAGTATCGTGCAGCAAAACTGCGCATTTACGAAAACGCGAAAGTTTGCGTGGTTAATGCTGATGATGCCTTAACAATGCCGATTCGCGGTGCGGATGAACGCTGCGTCAGCTTTGGCGTCAACATGGGTGACTATCACCTGAATCATCAGCAGGGCGAAACCTGGCTGCGGGTTAAAGGCGAGAAAGTGCTGAATGTGAAAGAGATGAAACTTTCCGGGCAGCATAACTACACCAATGCGCTGGCGGCGCTGGCGCTGGCAGATGCTGCAGGGTTACCGCGTGCCAGCAGCCTGAAAGCGTTAACCACATTCACTGGTCTGCCGCATCGCTTTGAAGTTGTGCTGGAGCATAACGGCGTACGTTGGATTAACGATTCGAAAGCGACCAACGTCGGCAGTACGGAAGCGGCGCTGAATGGCCTGCACGTAGACGGCACACTGCATTTGTTGCTGGGTGGCGATGGTAAATCGGCGGACTTTAGCCCACTGGCGCGTTACCTGAATGGCGATAACGTACGTCTGTATTGTTTCGGTCGTGACGGCGCGCAGCTGGCGGCGCTACGCCCGGAAGTGGCAGAACAAACCGAAACTATGGAACAGGCGATGCGCTTGCTGGCTCCGCGTGTTCAGCCGGGCGATATGGTTCTGCTCTCCCCAGCCTGTGCCAGCCTTGATCAGTTCAAGAACTTTGAACAACGAGGCAATGAGTTTGCCCGTCTGGCGAAGGAGTTAGGTTGATGCGTTTATCTCTCCCTCGCCTGAAAATGCCGCGCCTGCCAGGATTCAGTATCCTGGTCTGGATCTCCACGGCGCTAAAGGGCTGGGTGATGGGCTCGCGGGAAAAAGATACCGACAGCCTGATCATGTACGATCGCACCTTACTGTGGCTGACCTTCGGCCTCGCGGCGATTGGCTTTATCATGGTGACCTCGGCGTCAATGCCCATAGGGCAACGCTTAACCAACGATCCGTTCTTCTTCGCGAAGCGTGATGGTGTCTATCTGATTTTGGCGTTTATTCTGGCGATCATTACGCTGCGTCTGCCGATGGAGTTCTGGCAACGCTACAGTGCCACGATGCTGCTCGGATCTATCATCCTGCTGATGATCGTCCTGGTAGTGGGTAGCTCGGTTAAAGGGGCATCGCGTTGGATCGATCTCGGTTTGCTGCGTATCCAGCCTGCGGAGCTGACAAAACTGTCGCTGTTTTGCTATATCGCCAACTATCTGGTGCGTAAAGGCGACGAAGTACGTAATAACCTGCGCGGCTTCCTGAAACCGATGGGCGTGATTCTGGTGTTGGCAGTGTTACTGCTGGCACAGCCAGACCTTGGTACGGTGGTGGTGTTGTTTGTGACTACGCTGGCGATGTTGTTCCTGGCGGGAGCGAAATTGTGGCAGTTCATTGCCATTATCGGTATGGGCATTTCAGCGGTTGTGTTGCTGATACTCGCCGAACCGTACCGTATCCGCCGTGTTACCGCATTCTGGAACCCGTGGGAAGATCCCTTTGGCAGCGGCTATCAGTTAACGCAATCGCTGATGGCGTTTGGTCGCGGCGAACTTTGGGGGCAAGGTTTAGGTAACTCGGTACAAAAACTGGAGTATCTGCCGGAAGCGCACACTGACTTTATTTTCGCCATTATCGGCGAAGAACTGGGGTATGTCGGTGTGGTGCTGGCACTTTTAATGGTATTCTTCGTCGCTTTTCGCGCGATGTCGATTGGCCGTAAAGCATTAGAAATTGACCACCGTTTTTCCGGTTTTCTCGCCTGTTCTATTGGCATCTGGTTTAGCTTCCAGGCGCTGGTTAACGTAGGCGCGGCGGCGGGGATGTTACCGACCAAAGGTCTGACATTGCCGCTGATCAGTTACGGTGGTTCGAGCTTACTGATTATGTCGACAGCCATCATGATGCTGTTGCGTATTGATTATGAAACGCGTCTGGAGAAAGCGCAGGCGTTTGTACGAGGTTCACGATGAGTGGTCAAGGAAAGCGATTAATGGTGATGGCAGGCGGAACCGGTGGACATGTATTCCCGGGACTGGCGGTTGCGCACCATCTAATGGCTCAGGGTTGGCAAGTTCGCTGGCTGGGGACTGCCGACCGTATGGAAGCGGACTTAGTGCCAAAACATGGCATCGAAATTGATTTCATTCGTATCTCTGGTCTGCGTGGAAAAGGTATAAAAGCACTGATAGCTGCCCCGCTGCGTATCTTCAACGCCTGGCGTCAGGCGCGGGCGATTATGAAAGCGTACAAACCTGACGTGGTGCTCGGTATGGGAGGCTACGTGTCAGGTCCAGGTGGTCTGGCCGCGTGGTCGTTAGGCATTCCGGTTGTACTTCATGAACAAAACGGTATTGCGGGCTTAACCAATAAATGGCTGGCGAAGATTGCCACCAAAGTGATGCAGGCGTTTCCAGGTGCTTTCCCTAATGCGGAAGTAGTGGGTAACCCGGTGCGTACCGATGTGTTGGCGCTGCCGTTGCCGCAGCAACGTTTGGCTGGACGTGAAGGTCCGGTTCGTGTGCTGGTAGTGGGTGGTTCTCAGGGCGCACGCATTCTTAACCAGACAATGCCGCAGGTTGCTGCGAAACTGGGTGATTCAGTCACTATCTGGCATCAGAGCGGCAAAGGTTCGCAACAATCCGTTGAACAGGCGTATGCCGAAGCGGGGCAACCGCAGCATAAAGTGACGGAATTTATTGATGATATGGCGGCGGCGTATGCGTGGGCGGATGTCGTCGTTTGCCGCTCCGGTGCGTTAACGGTGAGTGAAATCGCCGCGGCAGGACTACCGGCGTTGTTTGTGCCGTTTCAACATAAAGACCGCCAGCAATACTGGAATGCGCTACCGCTGGAAAAAGCGGGCGCAGCCAAAATTATCGAGCAGCCACAGCTTAGCGTGGATGCTGTCGCCAACACCCTGGCCGGGTGGTCGCGAGAAACCTTATTAACCATGGCAGAACGCGCCCGCGCTGCATCCATTCCGGATGCCACCGAGCGAGTGGCAAATGAAGTGAGCCGGGTTGCCCGGGCGTAATTGTAGCGATGCCTTTTGCATCGTATGAATTTAAGAAGTTAATGGCGTAAAGAATGAATACACAACAATTGGCAAAACTGCGTTCCATCGTGCCCGAAATGCGTCGCGTTCGGCACATACATTTTGTCGGCATTGGTGGTGCCGGTATGGGCGGTATTGCCGAAGTTCTGGCCAATGAAGGTTATCAGATCAGTGGTTCCGATTTAGCGCCAAATCCGGTCACGCAGCAGTTAATGAATCTGGGTGCGACGATTTATTTCAACCATCGCCCGGAAAACGTACGTGATGCCAGCGTGGTCGTTGTTTCCAGCGCGATTTCTGCCGATAACCCGGAAATTGTCGCCGCTCATGAAGCGCGTATTCCGGTGATCCGTCGTGCCGAAATGCTGGCTGAGTTAATGCGTTTTCGTCATGGCATCGCCATTGCCGGAACGCACGGCAAAACGACAACCACCGCGATGGTTTCCAGCATCTACGCAGAAGCGGGGCTCGACCCAACCTTCGTTAACGGCGGGCTGGTAAAAGCGGCGGGGGTTCATGCGCGTTTGGGGCATGGTCGGTACCTGATTGCCGAAGCAGATGAGAGTGATGCATCGTTCCTGCATCTGCAACCGATGGTGGCGATTGTCACCAATATCGAAGCCGACCACATGGATACCTACCAGGGCGACTTTGAGAATTTAAAACAGACTTTTATTAATTTTCTGCACAACCTGCCGTTTTACGGTCGTGCGGTGATGTGTGTTGATGATCCGGTGATCCGCGAATTGTTACCGCGAGTGGGGCGTCAGACCACGACTTACGGCTTCAGCGAAGATGCCGACGTGCGTGTAGAAGATTATCAGCAGATTGGCCCGCAGGGGCACTTTACGCTGCTGCGCCAGGACAAAGAGCCGATGCGCGTCACCCTGAATGCGCCAGGTCGTCATAACGCGCTGAACGCCGCAGCTGCGGTTGCGGTTGCTACGGAAGAGGGCATTGACGACGAGGCTATTTTGCGGGCGCTTGAAAGCTTCCAGGGGACTGGTCGCCGTTTTGATTTCCTCGGTGAATTCCCGCTGGAGCCAGTGAATGGTAAAAGCGGTACGGCAATGCTGGTCGATGACTACGGCCACCACCCGACGGAAGTGGACGCCACCATTAAAGCGGCGCGCGCAGGCTGGCCGGATAAAAACCTGGTAATGCTGTTTCAGCCGCACCGTTTTACCCGTACGCGCGACCTGTATGATGATTTCGCCAATGTGCTGACGCAGGTTGATACCCTGTTGATGCTGGAAGTGTATCCGGCTGGCGAAGCGCCAATTCCGGGAGCGGACAGCCGTTCGCTGTGTCGCACAATTCGTGGACGTGGGAAAATTGATCCCATTCTGGTGCCGGATCCGGCGCGGGTAGCCGAGATGCTGGCACCGGTATTAACCGGTAACGACCTGATTCTCGTTCAGGGGGCTGGTAATATTGGAAAAATTGCCCGTTCTTTAGCTGAAATCAAACTGAAGCCGCAAACTCCGGAGGAAGAACAACATGACTGATAAAATCGCGGTCCTGTTGGGTGGGACCTCCGCTGAGCGGGAAGTTTCTCTGAATTCTGGCGCAGCGGTGTTAGCCGGACTGCGTGAAGGCGGTATTGACGCGTATCCTGTCGACCCGAAAGAAGTCGACGTGACGCAACTGAAGTCGATGGGCTTTCAGAAAGTGTTTATCGCGCTACACGGTCGCGGCGGTGAAGATGGTACGCTGCAGGGGATGCTCGAGCTGATGGGCTTGCCTTATACCGGAAGCGGAGTGATGGCATCTGCGCTTTCAATGGATAAACTACGCAGCAAACTTCTATGGCAAGGTGCCGGTTTACCGGTCGCGCCGTGGGTAGCGTTAACCCGCGCAGAGTTTGAAAAAGGCCTGAGCGATAAGCAGTTAGCAGAAATTTCTGCTCTGGGTTTGCCGGTTATCGTTAAGCCGAGCCGCGAAGGTTCCAGTGTGGGAATGTCAAAAGTAGTAGCAGAAAATGCTCTACAAGATGCATTAAGATTGGCATTTCAGCACGATGAAGAAGTATTGATTGAAAAATGGCTAAGTGGGCCGGAGTTCACGGTTGCGATACTCGGTGAAGAAATTTTACCGTCAATACGTATTCAACCGTCCGGAACCTTCTATGATTATGAGGCGAAGTATCTCTCTGATGAGACACAGTATTTCTGCCCCGCAGGTCTGGAAGCGTCACAAGAGGCCAATTTGCAGGCATTAGTGCTGAAAGCATGGACGACGTTAGGTTGCAAAGGATGGGGACGTATTGACGTTATGCTGGACAGCGATGGACAGTTTTATCTGCTGGAAGCCAATACCTCACCGGGTATGACCAGCCACAGCCTGGTGCCGATGGCGGCACGTCAGGCAGGTATGAGCTTCTCGCAGTTGGTAGTACGAATTCTGGAACTGGCGGACTAATATGTCGCAGGCTGCTCTGAACACGCGAAACAGCGAAGAAGAGGTTTCTTCTCGCCGCAATAATGGAACGCGTCTGGCGGGGATCCTTTTCCTGCTGACCGTTTTAACGACAGTGTTGGTGAGCGGCTGGGTCGTGTTGGGCTGGATGGAAGATGCGCAACGCCTGCCGCTCTCAAAGCTGGTGTTGACCGGTGAACGCCATTACACACGTAATGACGATATCCGGCAGTCGATCCTGGCATTGGGTGAGCCGGGTACCTTTATGACCCAGGATGTCAACATCATCCAGACGCAAATAGAACAACGCCTGCCGTGGATTAAGCAGGTGAGCGTCAGAAAGCAGTGGCCTGATGAATTGAAGATTCATCTGGTTGAATATGTGCCGATTGCGCGGTGGAATGATCAACATATGGTAGACGCGGAAGGAAATACCTTCAGCGTGCCGCCAGAACGCACCAGCAAGCAGGTGCTTCCAATGCTGTATGGCCCGGAAGGCAGCGCCAATGAAGTGTTGCAGGGCTATCGCGAAATGGGGCAGATGCTGGCAAAGGACAGATTTACTCTGAAGGAAGCGGCGATGACCGCGCGGCGTTCCTGGCAGTTGACGCTGAATAACGATATTAAGCTCAATCTTGGCCGGGGCGATACGATGAAACGTTTGGCTCGCTTTGTAGAACTTTATCCGGTTTTACAGCAGCAGGCGCAAACCGATGGCAAACGGATTAGCTACGTTGATTTGCGTTATGACTCTGGAGCGGCAGTAGGCTGGGCGCCCTTGCCGCCAGAGGAATCTACTCAGCAACAAAATCAGGCACAGGCAGAACAACAATGATCAAGGCGACGGACAGAAAACTGGTAGTAGGACTGGAGATTGGTACCGCGAAGGTTGCCGCTTTAGTAGGGGAAGTTCTGCCCGACGGTATGGTCAATATCATTGGCGTGGGCAGCTGCCCGTCGCGTGGTATGGATAAAGGCGGGGTGAACGACCTCGAATCCGTGGTCAAGTGCGTACAACGCGCCATTGACCAGGCAGAATTGATGGCAGATTGTCAGATCTCTTCGGTATATCTGGCGCTTTCTGGTAAGCACATCAGCTGCCAGAATGAAATTGGTATGGTGCCTATTTCTGAAGAAGAAGTGACGCAAGAAGATGTGGAAAACGTCGTCCATACCGCGAAATCGGTGCGTGTGCGCGATGAGCATCGTGTGCTGCATGTGATCCCGCAAGAGTATGCGATTGACTATCAGGAAGGGATCAAGAATCCGGTAGGACTTTCGGGCGTGCGGATGCAGGCAAAAGTGCACCTGATCACATGTCACAACGATATGGCGAAAAACATCGTCAAAGCGGTTGAACGTTGTGGGCTGAAAGTTGACCAACTGATATTTGCCGGACTGGCATCAAGTTATTCGGTATTGACGGAAGATGAACGTGAACTGGGTGTCTGCGTCGTCGATATCGGTGGTGGTACAATGGATATCGCCGTTTATACCGGTGGGGCATTGCGCCACACTAAGGTAATTCCTTATGCTGGCAATGTCGTGACCAGTGATATCGCTTACGCCTTTGGCACGCCGCCAAGCGACGCCGAAGCGATTAAAGTTCGCCACGGTTGTGCGCTGGGTTCCATCGTTGGAAAAGATGAGAGCGTGGAAGTGCCGAGCGTAGGTGGTCGTCCGCCACGGAGTCTGCAACGTCAGACACTGGCAGAGGTGATCGAGCCGCGCTATACCGAGCTGCTCAACCTGGTCAACGAAGAGATATTGCAGTTGCAGGAAAAGCTTCGCCAACAAGGGGTTAAACATCACCTGGCGGCAGGCATTGTATTAACCGGTGGCGCAGCGCAGATCGAAGGTCTTGCAGCCTGTGCTCAGCGCGTGTTTCATACGCAAGTGCGTATCGGCGCGCCGCTGAACATTACCGGTTTAACGGATTATGCTCAGGAGCCGTATTATTCGACGGCGGTGGGATTGCTTCACTATGGGAAAGAGTCACATCTTAACGGTGAAGCTGAAGTAGAAAAACGTGTTACAGCATCAGTTGGCTCGTGGATCAAGCGACTCAATAGTTGGCTGCGAAAAGAGTTTTAATTTTTATGAGGCCGACGATGATTACGGCCTCAGGCGACAGGCACAAATCGGAGAGAAACTATGTTTGAACCAATGGAACTTACCAATGACGCGGTGATTAAAGTCATCGGCGTCGGCGGCGGCGGCGGTAATGCTGTTGAACACATGGTGCGCGAGCGCATTGAAGGTGTTGAATTCTTCGCGGTAAATACCGATGCACAAGCGCTGCGTAAAACAGCGGTTGGACAGACGATTCAAATCGGTAGCGGTATCACCAAAGGACTGGGCGCTGGCGCTAATCCAGAAGTTGGCCGCAATGCGGCTGATGAGGATCGCGATGCATTGCGTGCGGCGCTGGAAGGTGCAGACATGGTCTTTATTGCTGCGGGTATGGGTGGTGGTACCGGTACAGGTGCAGCACCAGTCGTCGCTGAAGTGGCAAAAGATTTGGGTATCCTGACCGTTGCTGTCGTCACTAAGCCTTTCAACTTTGAAGGCAAGAAGCGTATGGCATTCGCGGAGCAGGGGATCACTGAACTGTCCAAGCATGTGGACTCTCTGATCACTATCCCGAACGACAAACTGCTGAAAGTTCTGGGCCGCGGTATCTCCCTGCTGGATGCGTTTGGCGCAGCGAACGATGTACTGAAAGGCGCTGTGCAAGGTATCGCTGAACTGATTACTCGTCCGGGTTTGATGAACGTGGACTTTGCAGACGTACGCACCGTAATGTCTGAGATGGGCTACGCAATGATGGGTTCTGGCGTGGCGAGCGGTGAAGACCGTGCGGAAGAAGCTGCTGAAATGGCTATCTCTTCTCCGCTGCTGGAAGATATCGACCTGTCTGGCGCGCGCGGCGTGCTGGTTAACATCACGGCGGGCTTCGACCTGCGTCTGGATGAGTTCGAAACGGTAGGTAACACCATCCGTGCATTTGCTTCCGACAACGCGACTGTGGTTATCGGTACTTCTCTTGACCCGGATATGAATGACGAGCTGCGCGTAACCGTTGTTGCGACAGGTATCGGCATGGACAAACGTCCTGAAATCACTCTGGTGACCAATAAGCAGGTTCAGCAGCCAGTGATGGATCGCTACCAGCAGCATGGGATGGCTCCGCTGACCCAGGAGCAGAAGCCGGTTGCTAAAGTCGTGAATGACAATGCGCCGCAAACTGCGAAAGAGCCGGATTATCTGGATATCCCAGCATTCCTGCGTAAGCAAGCTGATTAAGAATTGACTGGAATTTGGGTTTCGAGGCTCTTTGTGCTAAACTGGCCCGCCGAATGTATAGTACACTTCGGTTGGATAGGTAATTTGGCGAGATAATACGATGATCAAACAAAGGACACTTAAACGTATCGTTCAGGCGACGGGTGTCGGTTTACATACCGGCAAGAAAGTCACCCTGACGTTACGCCCTGCGCCGGCCAACACCGGGGTCATCTATCGTCGCACCGACTTGAATCCACCGGTAGATTTCCCGGCCGATGCCAAATCTGTGCGTGATACCATGCTCTGTACGTGTCTGGTCAACGAGCATGATGTACGGATTTCAACCGTAGAGCACCTCAATGCTGCTCTCGCGGGCTTGGGCATCGATAACATTGTTATCGAAGTTAACGCGCCGGAAATCCCGATCATGGACGGCAGCGCCGCTCCGTTTGTATACCTGCTGCTTGACGCCGGTATCGACGAGTTGAACTGCGCCAAAAAATTTGTTCGCATCAAAGAGACTGTTCGTGTCGAAGATGGCGATAAGTGGGCTGAATTTAAGCCGTACAATGGTTTTTCGCTGGATTTCACCATCGATTTTAACCATCCGGCTATTGATTCCAGCAACCAGCGCTATGCGATGAACTTCTCCGCTGATGCGTTTATGCGCCAGATCAGCCGTGCGCGTACGTTCGGTTTCATGCGTGATATCGAATATCTGCAGTCCCGTGGTTTGTGCCTGGGCGGCAGCTTCGATTGTGCCATCGTTGTTGACGATTATCGCGTACTGAACGAAGACGGCCTGCGTTTTGAAGACGAATTTGTGCGTCACAAAATGCTCGATGCGATCGGTGACTTGTTCATGTGTGGTCACAATATTATTGGTGCATTTACCGCTTATAAATCCGGTCATGCACTGAATAACAAACTGCTGCAGGCTGTCCTGGCGAAACAGGAAGCCTGGGAATATGTGACCTTCCAGGACGACGCAGAACTGCCGTTGGCCTTCAAAGCGCCTTCAGCTGTACTGGCATAACGACATTTATACTGTCGTATAAAATTCGACTGGCAAATCTGGCACTCTCTCCGGCCAGGTGAACCAGTCGTTTTTTTTTGAATTTTATAAGAGCTATAAAAAACGGTGCGAACGCTGTTTTCTTAAGCACTTTTCCGCACAACTTATCTTCATTCGTGCTGTGGACTGCAGGCTTTAATGATAAGATTTGTGCGCTAAATACGTTTGAATATGATCGGGATGGCAATAACGTGAGTGGAATACTGACGCGCTGGCGACAGTTTGGTAAACGCTACTTCTGGCCGCATCTCTTATTAGGGATGGTTGCGGCGAGTTTAGGTTTGCCTGCGCTCAGCAACGCCGCCGAACCAAACGCGCCCGCAAAAGCGACAACCCGCAACCACGAGCCTTCAGCCAAAGTTAACTTTGGTCAATTGGCCTTGCTGGAAGCGAACACACGCCGCCCGAATTCGAACTATTCCGTTGATTACTGGCATCAACATGCCATTCGCACGGTAATCCGTCATCTTTCTTTCGCAATGGCACCGCAAACACTGCCCGTTGCTGAAGAATCTTTGCCTCTTCAGGCGCAACATCTTGCATTACTGGATACGCTCAGCGCGCTGCTGACCCAGGAAGGCACGCCGTCTGAAAAGGGTTATCGCATTGATTATGCGCATTTTACCCCACAAGCAAAATTCAGCACGCCCGTCTGGATAAGCCAGGCGCAAGGCATCCGTGCTGGCCCTCAACGCCTCACCTAACAACAATAAACCTTTACTTCATTTTATTAACTCCGCAACGCGGGGCGTTTGAGATTTTATTATGCTAATCAAATTGTTAACTAAAGTTTTCGGTAGTCGTAACGATCGCACCCTGCGCCGGATGCGCAAAGTGGTCAACATCATCAATGCCATGGAACCGGAGATGGAAAAACTCTCCGACGAAGAACTGAAAGGGAAAACCGCAGAGTTTCGTGCACGTCTGGAAAAAGGCGAAGTGCTGGAAAATCTGATCCCGGAAGCTTTCGCCGTGGTACGTGAGGCAAGTAAGCGCGTCTTTGGTATGCGTCACTTCGACGTTCAGTTACTCGGCGGTATGGTTCTTAACGAACGCTGCATCGCCGAAATGCGTACCGGTGAAGGAAAAACCCTGACCGCAACGCTGCCTGCTTACCTGAACGCACTAACCGGTAAAGGCGTGCACGTAGTTACCGTCAACGACTACCTGGCGCAACGTGACGCCGAAAACAACCGTCCGCTGTTTGAATTCCTTGGCCTGACTGTCGGTATCAACCTGCCGGGCATGCCAGCACCGGCAAAGCGCGAAGCTTACGCAGCTGACATCACTTACGGTACGAACAACGAATACGGCTTTGACTACCTGCGCGACAACATGGCGTTCAGCCCTGAAGAACGTGTACAGCGTAAACTGCACTATGCGCTGGTGGACGAAGTGGACTCCATCCTGATCGATGAAGCGCGTACACCGCTGATCATTTCCGGCCCGGCAGAAGACAGCTCGGAAATGTATAAACGCGTGAATAAAATTATTCCGCACCTGATCCGTCAGGAAAAAGAAGACTCCGAAACCTTCCAGGGCGAAGGCCACTTCTCGGTGGACGAAAAATCTCGCCAGGTGAACCTGACCGAACGTGGTCTGGTGCTGATTGAAGAACTGCTGGTGAAAGAGGGCATCATGGATGAAGGGGAGTCTCTGTACTCTCCGGCCAACATCATGCTGATGCACCACGTAACGGCGGCGCTGCGCGCTCATGCGCTGTTTACCCGTGACGTCGACTACATCGTTAAAGATGGTGAAGTTATCATCGTTGACGAACACACCGGTCGTACCATGCAGGGCCGTCGCTGGTCCGATGGTCTGCACCAGGCTGTGGAAGCGAAAGAAGGTGTGCAGATCCAGAACGAAAACCAAACGCTGGCTTCGATCACCTTCCAGAACTACTTCCGTCTGTATGAAAAACTGGCGGGGATGACCGGTACTGCTGATACCGAAGCTTTCGAATTTAGCTCAATCTACAAGCTGGATACCGTCGTTGTTCCGACCAACCGTCCAATGATTCGTAAAGATCTGCCGGACCTGGTCTACATGACTGAAGCGGAAAAAATTCAGGCGATCATTGAAGATATCAAAGAACGTACTGCGAAAGGCCAGCCGGTGCTGGTGGGTACTATCTCCATCGAAAAATCGGAGCTGGTGTCAAACGAACTGACCAAAGCCGGTATTAAGCACAACGTCCTGAACGCCAAATTCCACGCCAACGAAGCGGCGATTGTTGCTCAGGCAGGTTATCCGGCTGCGGTGACTATCGCGACCAATATGGCGGGTCGTGGTACAGATATTGTGCTCGGTGGTAGCTGGCAGGCAGAAGTTGCCGCGCTGGAAAATCCGACCGCAGAGCAAATTGAAAAAATTAAAGCCGACTGGCAGGTACGTCACGATGCGGTACTGGAAGCAGGTGGCCTGCATATCATCGGTACCGAGCGTCACGAATCCCGTCGTATCGATAACCAGTTGCGCGGTCGTTCTGGTCGTCAGGGGGATGCTGGTTCTTCCCGTTTCTACCTGTCGATGGAAGATGCGCTGATGCGTATTTTTGCTTCCGACCGAGTATCCGGCATGATGCGTAAACTGGGTATGAAGCCAGGCGAAGCCATTGAACACCCGTGGGTGACTAAAGCGATTGCCAACGCCCAGCGTAAAGTTGAAAGCCGTAACTTCGACATTCGTAAGCAACTGCTGGAATATGATGACGTGGCTAACGATCAGCGTCGCGCCATTTACTCCCAGCGTAACGAACTGTTGGATGTCAGCGATGTGAGCGAAACCATTAACAGCATTCGTGAAGATGTGTTCAAAGCGACCATTGATGCCTACATTCCACCACAGTCGCTGGAAGAAATGTGGGATATTCCGGGGCTGCAGGAACGTCTGAAGAACGATTTCGACCTCGATTTGCCAATTGCCGAGTGGCTGGATAAAGAACCAGAACTGCATGAAGAGACGCTGCGTGAGCGCATTCTGGCGCAGTCCATCGAAGTGTATCAGCGTAAAGAAGAAGTGGTTGGTGCTGAGATGATGCGTCACTTCGAGAAAGGCGTCATGCTGCAAACGCTTGACTCCCTGTGGAAAGAGCACCTGGCAGCGATGGACTATCTGCGTCAGGGTATCCACCTGCGTGGCTACGCACAGAAAGATCCGAAGCAGGAATACAAACGTGAATCGTTCTCCATGTTTGCAGCGATGCTGGAGTCGTTGAAATATGAAGTTATCAGTACGCTGAGCAAAGTTCAGGTACGTATGCCTGAAGAGGTTGAGGAGCTGGAACAACAGCGTCGTATGGAAGCCGAGCGTTTAGCGCAAATGCAGCAGCTTAGCCATCAGGATGACGACTCTGCAGCCGCAGCTGCACTGGCGGCGCAAACCGGAGAGCGCAAAGTAGGACGTAACGATCCTTGCCCGTGCGGTTCTGGTAAAAAATACAAGCAGTGCCATGGCCGCCTGCAATAAAAGCTAACTGTTGAAGTAAAAGGCGCAGGATTCTGCGCCTTTTTTATAGGTTTAAGACAATGAAAAAGCTGCAAATTGCGGTAGGTATTATTCGCAACGAGAACAATGAAATCTTTATAACGCGTCGCGCAGCAGATGCGCACATGGCGAATAAACTGGAGTTTCCCGGCGGTAAAATTGAAATGGGTGAAACGCCGGAACAGGCGGTGGTGCGTGAACTTCAGGAAGAAGTCGGGATTACCCCCCAACATTTTTCGCTATTTGAAAAACTGGAATATGAATTCCCGGACAGGCATATAACACTGTGGTTTTGGCTGGTCGAACGCTGGGAAGGGGAGCCGTGGGGTAAAGAAGGGCAACCCGGTGAGTGGATGTCGCTGGTCGGTCTTAATGCCGATGATTTTCCGCCAGCCAATGAACCGGTAATTGCGAAGCTTAAACGTCTGTAGGTCAGATAAGGCGTTTTCGCCGCATCCGACATTCGCACACGATGCCTGATGCGACGCTGGCGCGTCTTATCAGGCCTAAAGGGATTTCTAACTCATTGATAAATTTGTTTTTGTAGGTCGGATAAGGCGTTCACGCCGCATCCGACATTTGCACAAGATGCCTGATGCGACGCTGTCCGCGTCTTATCAGGCCTACGTGCGGCATCAGACAAATGTCACTGCTTTGGTTCTTCGCTCCAGTCATCGCTTTCGGAAAGATCGCCACTGCTGGGGATTCGTTTTTCTTCAGCAGCCCATTCTCCGAGGTCGATCAGCTGACAACGTTTGGAGCAAAATGGCCGAAACGGGCTGATTTCACCCCACACCACCGTTTTCCCGCAGGTTGGGCAATTCACCGTAATAGTTTCTGACATTTTTACTCCTTAGCAACAGGCCAGTTCGAAATCCAGACGTTCCGGTACCTGTCCGTTTTCAGTGTCCAGCGGCATAAAACGAATGGCAAAACGGCTCTTATGTCCGGAAATTTGCGGATAAAGCTGTGAATCGAGCGACAGATTCAGGCGCAGCAAGTCGGCATCGCCACCGTTATCCTGATAAAAACCATTCAGGCTGGTTTGTTTACGGAAGGGGGCCGACTGGCGAATTAAATCCAGCACCATGGTAAGTGCCTGGGTGAGCGGGTTCAGGCTGGCAATCCAGGTTTCTACCTGGCTGTCGCGCTGCGCCTGGGGTAGATGCAGCCAAATGTGCAATGTAGGTAAATCAAAGCTGCAACAGCCGCCTGGGATGCTCAGTCGCTGACGCACCAGAGCAATCAAACGATCTTCACGCAGAAATTGCCCGATACGCGGCGCGGAAATTAATACGCTCCCCGCCGCTTTTAACTGCTGAATTAATGCTTCAATACGGCTCTGGTCCACGCCAGGCACGCCAATCCAGGTCTGGAGTTTACGTTGCTGCCGGTCAAGTTCTTTCAACAGCTCAGTGCGGACTTCGCCGCGCTCGAAAACATCCAGTAATTCACTGACATTACGGAAGAAATGCAGCGCGCCAGCGTGGTCAACGATGGGTAAATTAACGGTGAGTTGCTGAATCAAAAACTCAATGCGCAGCCATGTACGCATTTTTTCATTTAGTGGATGTTCAAAAAGGACCTGGGTCTGCATTACGGTTTTTCCTGTGAGACAAACTGCGACGCAAGCTGCAAATAGTGTGCGTGCAGGCGGGCAACATCCGATGCGATAGCATCCGGTGCGCCGTTATTATCAATGACGTCATCTGCCACGGCAAGGCGGGCTTCGCGCGTTGCCTGAGCAGCAAGGATTTGTTCGACATGCTCGCGAGTTACATCATCGCGCTGCATGGTGCGCTTAAGTTGCGTTTCTGGGCTGACATCCACCACAAGCACTCGATTCGCTTTTTTATACAGTGAGTTTTCTACCAGCAATGGCACAACCCACAGTACATAGGGGGAAGTAGCTTGCTGGATCTGGTGTTGCGTCTCTTGCTGAATCAGCGGATGCAGCAGGGCGTTAAGCCAGTTTTTCTCTTCCGGGTTGGCGAAGATCCGCTCGCGCAAGGCCCGGCGCTGCAATGTTCCATCAGCAGCAATCATGTTAGCGCCAAAGTGATCAGCAATGGCATGTAGCGCAGGTGCACCTGGTTCAACCACCTGACGCGCAATAATATCGGCATCAATGACGTTAATTCCGAGATCAGCAAACGCATTGGCAACGGTACTCTTGCCACTGCCAATGCCTCCCGTTAAGGCAACTATATACCTCATAATTTATATTCCCGGGAATTCATCATGATTATCAAAACGTTAAAAATGAGTGCACGAAAGCGAAATTGATGAAACGTTCGCTCACTATTTACCAGGTAAATTTATGGGATTGTAGCGTAAAAAAAGACAATTTCGCAGTCTTGCGCCGCATTGATTAGTGCGTATGATAGCGTCACTGGAGTTGCGCTCTTACCCTTATAGCCATTAACCCCAGGAATCCGCACATGCGTATTGAAGAAGATCTGAAGTTAGGTTTTAAAGACGTTCTCATCCGCCCTAAACGCTCCACTCTTAAAAGCCGTTCCGATGTTGAACTGGAACGTCAATTCACCTTCAAACATTCAGGTCAGAGCTGGTCCGGCGTGCCGATTATCGCCGCAAATATGGACACCGTAGGCACATTTTCTATGGCCTCTGCGCTGGCTTCTTTTGATATTTTGACTGCTGTGCATAAACACTATTCTGTCGAAGAGTGGCAAGCGTTTATCAACAATTCTTCCGCTGATGTGCTGAAACATGTGATGGTTTCTACCGGTACGTCTGATGCGGATTTCGAAAAAACTAAACAGATTCTCGACCTGAACCCGGCATTAAACTTCGTTTGTATTGACGTGGCGAATGGTTATTCCGAACACTTCGTGCAGTTCGTTGCGAAAGCGCGTGAAGCGTGGCCGACCAAAACCATTTGTGCTGGTAACGTAGTGACTGGTGAAATGTGTGAGGAGCTTATCCTCTCAGGTGCCGATATCGTTAAAGTTGGCATTGGCCCAGGTTCTGTTTGTACAACTCGCGTCAAAACAGGCGTCGGTTATCCGCAACTTTCTGCGGTAATCGAATGTGCCGATGCTGCGCACGGTCTGGGCGGAATGATCGTCAGCGATGGTGGCTGCACCACGCCGGGCGATGTGGCGAAAGCCTTTGGCGGCGGTGCCGATTTCGTCATGCTTGGCGGCATGCTGGCGGGCCACGAAGAGAGCGGCGGTCGCATCGTTGAGGAGAACGGCGAGAAATTTATGCTGTTCTACGGCATGAGCTCCGAGTCTGCGATGAAACGTCACGTTGGCGGCGTTGCGGAATATCGCGCAGCAGAAGGTAAAACCGTTAAGCTGCCGCTGCGAGGCCCGGTTGAAAATACCGCGCGAGATATTTTGGGCGGCCTGCGTTCAGCTTGTACATACGTTGGGGCTTCACGCCTGAAAGAGCTGACCAAGCGCACCACGTTTATTCGTGTGCAGGAACAAGAAAACCGCATCTTCAACAACCTGTAATCTCCCAACGCTGGCGTGGAGCAACACGCCAGCGTTATCCCATCCCACTCATCGCATCGCCTAAATGGAAAATTGGCAGATACATTGCCACCACCAGCGTACCAATAATTCCTCCCGTTATGATCAGCAACGCCGGTTCCAGTAAGGCTGCGAGGTTATCCGCCAGCGCCATTGTGTTTTCCCGATGATGATGGGCGAGGTTGTCTAACATGAGATCCAGAGAGCCGGATGCCTCTCCTGTTCTCACTAATTGCAAACAGAGCGGGCTAAACTCACCGGTATTTTTTAGCGCCAGCCAGATGGGTTGACCGTTACTGATATCGTGCTGGATTTGTGTCAGAAGTTGCACCCAGTACGGGCAGCGCATTGTTTCTCTGACGCTCTCTACGCCCTGTAAAAAAGTAATGCCTGCACTTTGTGTCAGCGCCAGAATCGTAAAGATCTGCGTGAGTTTTTGTCCCCGCATCAGTGAACCCATAATCGGGATGCGTAACAGCAATTTCTGCCGCACTATAAGCCAGGTCGGTCGGCGCATCAGCAACTTATTGGCTATCGCCAGCAGAAAGCCGAACAACACCAGCAGCCAGCTCCATTCGCCACTAAAGTCTGCCAGCGTCATGATCCCCTGCGTTAGTGCCGGTAGTGGGGTGTTGAAGGTCTTATAGATAGCGGCAAACTCCGGCAGAACAAAATGCAGCATTGCCACAACCACCATGATTGCCATCGCTAAAATGATGATGGGATAACGTAACGCTGATTTCACTTTGTCGGTCAACTGACGCTGGGCTTTTTGCTGACGCGCCAGTTCAAAGCAGCATTCATCCAGCTTACCGGTCAGTTCACCCGTGCGGATCATCGCCTGATAGAGCGGCGGAAATACCTCTGACCAGGGTAATAAGGCATTGGAAAAAGCAATGCCCTGTTCGAGATCGTGCGCCAGCGATTGCAGCAACGCTTGCCATTGCTTACTGGGATGCTGTTCCGCCAGCAGAGCCAGCCCTTCAGAAAGCGTTAACCCTGCTTTGAGTAGCGTCGCCAGTTGATGAATGACTTCCGCGCTTTTATCTCCTCGCCACTGCGCAGAATTGATGGCGATTCGCTTCAGGCTTAGTGGGGTAACCATCTGTTGCTGTAGTGCCATAAGCAGTAAAGTACGGCTCTCTGCCCATAGCATCCCATCTTGCGCATTGCCGTCGCCGGTTATGCCATGCCAGCGCCAGAGTTGCTTACTCGCCATGCGGCATCCCCAGTACGCGGATTAACTCTTCAAAGGTGGTTAAGCCTTGCTCTACGGCCAGGCAGCCGTTTTCAAAAAGCGTACGCATACCCGCCTGTCGTGCGTGCGTTTCCAGCGATTCAACGTCGGTATTAGCGGAAATAAGCTGACGAATGACCGGCGTTATGGGCAGAACTTCAAATAAGGCCGTACGACCATAAAAACCGTGGTAGCAATGTACACAACCGGGTGCCTGCCAGTGGGGCAGCGGCGATGGCCATACATTGTCTGGAATGTGGATGGGCTCCCCTTGCTGCCGGCGACAATGTGGGCAAAGTTTGCGTACCAGACGCTGGGCTATTACCAGCGTAAGCGCCGATGATAGCATCCAGCGGGCGACCCCCATTTGCTGTAAACGTACCAGCGTTTCGCAGGTGGAATTAGTGTGTAGGGTAGACAACACCAGGTGACCAGTTTGCGCCGCTTTAATAGCGATCTCTGCTGTTTCGCCATCGCGGATCTCTCCGATCATGATGACGTCAGGATCCTGGCGCAATAACGCACGCAAAACGCCCTGAAAGGTGAGTCCGGCACGCGGATGGATTTGCGTCTGGTTTAGTCCGGCTATGGGGATCTCAACTGGATCTTCGACGCTACAAATATTAATGTCAGCGGTATTCAGCTTTTGCAGGGCACTATAAAGCGTGACCGTTTTGCCGCTGCCGGTAGGGCCAGTTACCAGCACCAGTCCCTGTGGTTGTTGCAAGGCATGAGCAAAGTCCGCCAGTTGTAACGGCTGCATTCCAAGCGTGTTGACATCCAGTGCCTGACCCACCTGCTGTAACAACCTTAATACCACCTTTTCACCACCCCGACATGGTAAGGTCGCAATACGAAATGAGACGGCGTTTCCTGCCAGTTCGACAGTGAATTGCCCGTCCTGCGGCAGGCGATGTTCCGCAATATCCAGGTTTCCCAGCACTTTTAATCTGGCGGTTAATGCGACTCCGGCATCCGGTGAAACATCCGGTAAAGGATGCAATACGCCGTCGATACGCAAGCGGATGCGGTAGGCATTGTCCGCTGGTTCGATATGAATATCAGACGCGCGTTGTTCCAGCGCAGATTGTAACGTTCGAGTTAGCAACTCTGCTTTGGGCTGATGCTTCTCCTGAACAGCTACGGGCAATGTCTGTTGTGTGCGACTGGCGTGACCTTCCATTTGTTGGCGCGTCCAGCAGGTGATCTCAATACGTTTGGTGGTAGCGAAATGCAATGCGTCCAGTAGCTCATGCGAAGGTGCATCGACTACCGCAACATGAACCACCTCTTCGCTGGCATCCAGCAAGACTCCATGATAACGCAGACACAGGGCAGTGAGCTGTGGAATATTCATTGCCGCTCCTTAGTTGGCGTCATCAAAGCGGAAGACATCTTCGCAGGCTTGCTGCAATGCGCTGTCACTTTGAATATTGCAGTTGCGCGTCCAGCCGGTGACGCCGTTTGCGTTATCCCAACCCGGTGTCATGACGACGCTTAGCCCATTGAGACTTTCTTGCCCGGTCAGCGACACCACGCCCTTTGCCACACTCATGGCTGAAACATAGCGGGTGGTGGTAGGCGAGGGAATGCCATTGCTGCCACCGTCGCAGGTATCTAATCCACCATGTTCCAGCGCGCACAACTCTACGGCGGTACGGTAAGGCACAAAGGTTTGTAGCATGTCGGTGAGTGCGGCTTTGCGCAGGTAGTTTTGATAAGCGGGAATACCAATGGCGCTTAAAATGGCAATGATGCCAATAACCACCATCAGTTCGATAAGTGTAAAACCGCGTTGCTTGTCCATCTGTTTCGCTCCTTGATTTGGTTGGCGCTACTTTGGCAAACGCCATCAGCACAGGCGAGGGGCAAAAAACGAAACGGGAAAGCAGATTCCGAGGTTTTTTATTTCGTTGCAGCGAAAGACAAGAAATTTGCGAGGCGTTACGAAGAAAGTTGGGGAAGGGGAGATTATCCGCCCGCGATGGAGCGGATAAATCTGTCAACTATTAGCGAAAACGCATTGAAAGGTCGAGTGCTTGTACGTGTTTAGTTAGCGCACCGACGGAGATAAAGTCCACGCCCGTTTCGGCAAATTCACGCAGTGTTTTGTCAGTGACGTTGCCAGACACTTCCAGTAGCGCCTTGCCGTTGGTGCGTTTGACGGCTTCGCGCATCTGTTCTGTTTCGAAGTTATCCAGCATGATGATATCGGCTCCTGCTTTCAGGGCTTCATCAAGTTCTTCCAGATTCTCTACTTCGACTTCTACTGGCGCATCCGGGTGCAGCCAGGACGCTTTTTCGACCGCCTGGCGCACTGAGCCGGAGGCAATAATATGGTTTTCTTTGATCAGGAAGGCATCAGAAAGCCCCAGACGGTGATTCGCTCCGCCGCCGCAAAGTACCGCGTATTTCAGAGCTGAACGCAGGCCGGGTAAGGTTTTGCGCGTATCCAACAACTGCGTGTTGGTGCCTTCCAGCAATTCGACATAGTGGCGTACCTTACTGGCAACTCCTGAAAGGGTTTGCACAAAATTAAGCGCAGTGCGTTCGCCCGTTAACAGCACGCGGGATGGGCCTTCAAGTTCGAACAAGGATTGATTGGCATTGATGACATCGCCGTCATCCACATGCCAGATTATGGTGACATCGTCGCCTGCCAGTTGAATAAACACCTCTTCAACCCAGCGTTTGCCGCAAAAGACGCCATTCTCGCGGGTGATCACCGTGGCATGAGAGCGAGAATTTTCCGGTAAAAGTTTTGCCGTAATATCATTGTTGGCATCGACTGTTCCGCCTAAATCTTCCCGCAGCGCCTGGGCCACCGCGCCGGGGATATCGAGATTAATGCGTTCCAGCAGCTCGTCACGTCGGGTGTCAGGGTTATAGCGGCGAGGCGGCATGTTAAAACTCCAGATAGCTAACGAATCATAAGGTAGAAACATGCTACTCTGAACCGGGTATTAGCACCACATATAAGGAGATCCTGCATGTTGTTAGAACAGGGGTGGCTGGTTGGCGCGCGCCGCGTTCCCTCACCACATTACGATTGCCGCCCGGATGACGAAACACCCACCCTGCTGGTGGTGCACAATATTAGCCTGCCGCCAGGCGAGTTTGGCGGTCCGTGGATCGACGCATTATTCACTGGAACTATTGATCCGCAGGCACATCCTTTCTTTGCTGAGATCGCCCATTTGCGCGTCTCCGCTCACTGTTTGATTCGCCGTGATGGTGAAATAGTCCAGTATGTTCCTTTCGATAAACGTGCATGGCATGCGGGAGTCTCTCAGTATCAGGGGCGCGAACGCTGCAATGATTTTTCTATTGGGATTGAGCTTGAAGGCACCGATACGCTGGCGTATACCGATGCGCAGTATCAACAGCTTGCGGCGGTTACGCGGGCACTGATTGATTGCTATCCGGATATCGCTAAAAACATGACGGGCCATTGTGATATTGCGCCGGATCGGAAAACCGATCCCGGTCCTGCATTTGATTGGGCACGGTTTCGTGTGCTGGTCAGCAAGGAGACAACATGACGCTATTTACAACCTTACTGGTGTTAATTTTCGAGCGCCTGTTTAAGTTGGGCGAGCACTGGCAGCTTGATCATCGTCTTGAAGCGTTCTTTCGGCGGGTGAAACATTTTTCTCTCGGGCGCACGTTAGGCATGACCATTATTGCGATGGGCGTGACTTTTTTACTGTTACGCGCATTGCAGGGAGTATTGTTCAACGTTCCCACGCTACTGGTGTGGCTGCTGATTGGTTTGCTGTGTATTGGCGCAGGTAAAGTTCGTCTTCATTATCATGCTTATCTGACAGCTGCTTCACGTAATGATAGCCATGCCCGTGCCACGATGGCTGGCGAACTCACCATGATTCACGGCGTCCCGGCAGGCTGCGACGAACGTGAGTATTTGCGTGAGCTGCAAAATGCATTGCTGTGGATTAACTTTCGTTTTTATCTTGCACCGCTGTTCTGGCTGATTGTGGGGGGAACCTGGGGACCCGTTACGCTGATGGGGTATGCGTTTTTGCGTGCATGGCAATACTGGCTGGCGCGATATCAGACGCCGCATCATCGTTTACAGTCCGGCATTGATGCCGTGCTTCATGTACTGGATTGGGTGCCGGTTCGTCTTGCGGGTGTGGTATATGCCTTGATCGGTCATGGTGAGAAAGCGTTACCGGCCTGGTTTGCTTCGCTGGGTGATTTCCATACTTCGCAGTATCAGGTGTTAACGCGTCTGGCGCAGTTCTCTCTGGCGCGTGAACCGCATGTCGATAAGGTGGAGACGCCGAAGGCAGCGGTTTCAATGGCGAAGAAAACCTCGTTCGTGGTCGTGGTGGTGATTGCACTACTGACGATTTACGGGGCGTTGGTGTAAAGATTATTGCCCTCACCCTGTACGGGTGAGGGCGTAGAGAGATTAATGCGCTTTTACGGCTTTGGCGGTTTTCTCTTTAAACAGATAGCCGATACCTAACACGATCAGCCATACCGGGATCAGGTATACCGAAATCGCCATTCCTGGGGTCATCAGCATAATCACCAGTACCGCCGCCATAAACAGCAGGCAGATCCAGTTACCCAGCGGATAAAGCAGAGCAGGGAAGCGAGTTACCACGCCTTGTTCCTGCTTGGCGCGACGGAATTTCATATGCGCCAGGCTAATCATCGCCCAGTTGATTACCAGTGCAGATACCACCAGCGCCATTAACAGTCCGAAAGCGGACTCTGGGGCAAGGTAGTTAATCAGTACGCACAACGCCGTTACCAGTGCAGACACCAGAATGGTATTTACTGGTACACCACGTTTATCGACAGACGCCAGCGCTTTTGGCGCATTACCCTGTTGTGCCAGACCAAACAGCATACGGCTGTTGCAATATACGCAGCTGTTGTACACGGAGAGCGCCGCAGTCAGTACCACGATGTTCAGCGCATTCGCCACAAAGGTATCGCCTAACTCGTGGAAGATCAGCACAAACGGACTGGTATCGGCGGTAACGCGGGTCCACGGCATCAGTGAGAGCAGAACGGCTAACGAACCAATATAGAAAATCAGGATGCGGTAGATAACCTGGTTAGTTGCTTTCGGTATACTTTGCTCCGGGTTATCAGCTTCTGCTGCGGTGATCCCCACCAGTTCCAGACCACCGAACGAGAACATGATAATCGCCATCATCATCACCAGCCCGGTGAAGCCGTGCGGCAGGAAACCACCCTGATCCCACAGGTTGCTAACGGTCGCCTGCGGGCCGCCGTTGCCACTGAATAGCAGCCAGCCGCCGAAGATGATCATCGCTACCACCGCGATAACTTTGATAATGGCAAACCAGAACTCCATCTCGCCAAACACTTTAACGTTGGTCAGGTTGATGGCGTTAATCACCACAAAGAATACGGCGGCAGAAACCCAGGTGGGGATTTCCGGATACCAGAACTGAATGTATTTACCCACGGCAGTCAGCTCAGCCATGGCAACTAAAACGTACAGTACCCAGTAGTTCCAGCCAGAGGCGAAACCGGCAAAACTGCCCCAGTATTTATAAGCAAAGTGGCTAAAGGAGCCTGCGACAGGTTCTTCGACCACCATTTCACCCAGCTGACGCATGATCAGAAAGGCGATAAAACCAGCAATGGCGTAACCCAGGATAATCCCTGGCCCTGCGGACTGTATTACGGAGGCGCTACCCAGGAATAACCCGGTCCCTATCGCGCCACCCAGCGCGATAAGCTGAATATGGCGGTTTTTAAGGCCGCGCTTTAGCTGCTCGCCGTGCTGTTGACCTTCCATCATGAAACCTCGTGCGGTGGTTGTTTTTTTGATCTACGCAGTGATGCGTGTGTAAGTTTGCAATTCCGTTTGTTGTATTAATTTGTTTACATCAAAGAAGTTTGAATTGTTACAAAAAGACTTCCGTCAGATCAAGAATAATGGTATGCGGCAGCGAATGCACCCGCTTTATGCATGGTTGAAGATGAGTTGCTTAAAAAGAAACCGTTTGTAAAGCTCAGCCTCAACCCCTCTCAATATGTAGAATGAATTTAAATTCGTTTTAATTGAATTAAAAATCACAAAATTGGTAAGTGAATCGGTTCAATTCGGATTTTTATAGTTTAATAATCGTTAAAAAACTCCTTTCCTACGTAAAGTCTACATTTGTGCATAGTTACAACTTTGAAACGTTATATATGTCAAGTTGTTAAAATGTGCACAGTTTCATGATTTCAATCAAAACCTGTATGGACATAAGGTGAATACTTTGTTACTTTAGCGTCACAGACATGAAATTGGTAAGACCAATTGACTTCGGCAAGTGGCTTAAGACAGGAACTCATGGCCTACAGCAAAATCCGCCAACCAAAACTCTCCGATGTGATTGAGCAGCAACTGGAGTTTTTGATCCTCGAAGGCACTCTCCGCCCGGGCGAAAAACTCCCACCGGAACGCGAACTGGCAAAACAGTTTGACGTCTCCCGTCCCTCCTTGCGTGAGGCGATTCAACGTCTCGAAGCGAAGGGCTTGTTGCTTCGTCGCCAGGGTGGCGGCACTTTTGTCCAGAGCAGCCTATGGCAAAGCTTCAGCGATCCGCTGGTGGAGCTGCTCTCCGACCATCCTGAGTCACAGTATGACTTGCTCGAAACACGACACGCCCTGGAAGGTATCGCCGCTTATTACGCCGCGCTGCGTAGTACCGATGAAGACAAGGAACGCATCCGTGAACTCCACCACGCCATAGAGCTGGCGCAGCAGTCTGGCGATCTGGACGCGGAATCAAACGCCGTACTCCAGTATCAGATTGCCGTCACCGAAGCGGCCCACAATGTGGTTCTGCTTCATCTGCTAAGGTGTATGGAGCCGATGTTGGCCCAGAATGTCCGCCAGAACTTCGAATTGCTCTATTCGCGTCGCGAGATGCTGCCGCTGGTGAGTAGTCACCGCACCCGCATATTTGAAGCGATTATGGCCGGTAAGCCGGAAGAAGCGCGCGAAGCATCGCATCGCCATCTGGCCTTTATCGAAGAAATTTTGCTCGACAGAAGTCGTGAAGAGAGCCGCCGTGAGCGTTCTCTGCGTCGTCTGGAGCAACGAAAGAATTAGTGATTTTTCTGGTAAAAATTATCCAGAAGATGTTGTAAATCAAGCGCATATAAAAGCGCGGCAACTAAACGTAGAACCTGTCTTATTGAGCTTTCCGGCGAGAGTTCAATGGGACAGGTTCCAGAAAACTCAACGTTATTAGATAGATAAGGAATAACCCATGTCAGAACGTTTCCCAAATGACGTGGATCCGATCGAAACTCGCGACTGGCTCCAGGCGATCGAATCGGTCATCCGTGAAGAAGGTGTTGAGCGTGCTCAGTATCTGATCGACCAACTGCTTGCTGAAGCCCGCAAAGGCGGTGTAAACGTAGCCGCAGGCACAGGTATCAGCAACTACATCAACACCATCCCCGTTGAAGAACAACCGGAGTATCCGGGTAATCTGGAACTGGAACGCCGTATTCGTTCAGCTATCCGCTGGAACGCCATCATGACGGTGCTGCGTGCGTCGAAAAAAGACCTCGAACTGGGCGGCCATATGGCGTCCTTCCAGTCTTCCGCAACCATTTATGATGTGTGCTTTAACCACTTCTTCCGTGCACGCAACGAGCAGGATGGCGGCGACCTGGTTTACTTCCAGGGCCACATCTCCCCGGGCGTGTACGCTCGTGCTTTCCTGGAAGGTCGTCTGACTCAGGAGCAGCTGGATAACTTCCGTCAGGAAGTTCACGGCAATGGCCTCTCTTCCTATCCGCACCCGAAACTGATGCCGGAATTCTGGCAGTTCCCGACCGTATCTATGGGTCTGGGTCCGATTGGTGCTATTTACCAGGCTAAATTCCTGAAATATCTGGAACACCGTGGCCTGAAAGATACCTCTAAACAAACCGTTTACGCGTTCCTCGGTGACGGTGAAATGGACGAACCGGAATCCAAAGGTGCGATCACCATCGCTACCCGTGAAAAACTGGATAACCTGGTCTTCGTTATCAACTGTAACCTGCAGCGTCTTGACGGCCCGGTCACCGGTAACGGCAAGATCATCAACGAACTGGAAGGCATCTTCGAAGGTGCTGGCTGGAACGTGATCAAAGTGATGTGGGGTAGCCGTTGGGATGAACTGCTGCGTAAGGATACCAGCGGTAAACTGATCCAGCTGATGAACGAAACCGTTGACGGCGACTACCAGACCTTCAAATCGAAAGATGGTGCGTACGTTCGTGAACACTTCTTCGGTAAATATCCTGAAACCGCAGCACTGGTTGCAGACTGGACTGACGAGCAGATCTGGGCACTGAACCGTGGTGGTCACGATCCGAAGAAAATCTACGCTGCATTCAAGAAAGCGCAGGAAACCAAAGGCAAAGCGACAGTAATCCTTGCTCATACCATTAAAGGTTACGGCATGGGCGACGCGGCTGAAGGTAAAAACATCGCGCACCAGGTTAAGAAAATGAACATGGACGGTGTGCGTCATATCCGCGACCGTTTCAATGTGCCGGTGTCTGATGCAGATATCGAAAAACTGCCGTACATCACCTTCCCGGAAGGTTCTGAAGAGCATACCTATCTGCACGCTCAGCGTCAGAAACTGCACGGTTATCTGCCAAGCCGTCAGCCGAACTTCACCGAGAAGCTTGAGCTGCCGAGCCTGCAAGACTTCGGCGCGCTGTTGGAAGAGCAGAGCAAAGAGATCTCTCCCACTATCGCTTTCGTTCGTGCTCTGAACGTGATGCTGAAGAACAAGTCGATCAAAGATCGTCTGGTACCGATCATCGCCGACGAAGCGCGTACTTTCGGTATGGAAGGTCTGTTCCGTCAGATTGGTATTTACAGCCCGAACGGTCAGCAGTACACCCCGCAGGACCGCGAGCAGGTTGCTTACTATAAAGAAGACGAGAAAGGTCAGATTCTGCAGGAAGGGATCAACGAGCTGGGCGCAGGTTGTTCCTGGCTGGCAGCGGCGACCTCTTACAGCACCAACAATCTGCCGATGATCCCGTTCTACATCTATTACTCGATGTTCGGCTTCCAGCGTATTGGCGATCTGTGCTGGGCGGCTGGCGACCAGCAAGCGCGTGGCTTCCTGATCGGCGGTACTTCCGGTCGTACCACCCTGAACGGCGAAGGTCTGCAGCACGCAGATGGTCACAGCCACATTCAGTCGCTGACTATCCCGAACTGTATCTCTTACGACCCGGCTTACGCTTACGAAGTTGCTGTCATCATGCATGACGGTCTGGAGCGTATGTACGGTGAAAAACAAGAGAACGTTTACTACTACATCACTACGCTGAACGAAAACTACCACATGCCGGCAATGCCGGAAGGTGCTGAGGAAGGTATCCGTAAAGGTATCTACAAACTCGAAACTATTGAAGGTAGCAAAGGTAAAGTTCAGCTGCTCGGCTCCGGTTCTATCCTGCGTCACGTCCGTGAAGCAGCTGAGATCCTGGCGAAAGATTACGGCGTAGGTTCTGACGTTTATAGCGTGACCTCCTTCACCGAGCTGGCGCGTGATGGTCAGGATTGTGAACGCTGGAACATGCTGCACCCGCTGGAAACTCCGCGCGTTCCGTATATCGCTCAGGTGATGAACGACGCTCCGGCAGTGGCATCTACCGACTATATGAAACTGTTCGCTGAGCAGGTCCGTACTTACGTACCGGCTGACGACTACCGCGTACTGGGTACTGATGGCTTCGGTCGTTCCGACAGCCGTGAGAACCTGCGTCACCACTTCGAAGTTGATGCTTCTTATGTCGTGGTTGCGGCGCTGGGCGAACTGGCTAAACGTGGCGAAATCGATAAGAAAGTGGTTGCTGACGCAATCGCCAAATTCAACATCGATGCAGATAAAGTTAACCCGCGTCTGGCGTAAGAGGTAAAAGAATAATGGCTATCGAAATCAAAGTACCGGACATCGGGGCTGATGAAGTTGAAATCACCGAGATCCTGGTCAAAGTGGGCGACAAAGTTGAAGCCGAACAGTCGCTGATCACCGTAGAAGGCGACAAAGCCTCTATGGAAGTTCCGTCTCCGCAGGCGGGTATCGTTAAAGAGATCAAAGTCTCTGTTGGCGATAAAACCCAGACCGGCGCACTGATTATGATTTTCGATTCCGCCGACGGTGCAGCAGACGCTGCACCTGCTCAGGCAGAAGAGAAGAAAGAAGCAGCTCCGGCAGCAGCACCAGCGGCTGCGGCGGCAAAAGACGTTAACGTTCCGGATATCGGCAGCGACGAAGTTGAAGTGACCGAAATCCTGGTGAAAGTTGGCGATAAAGTTGAAGCTGAACAGTCGCTGATCACCGTAGAAGGCGACAAGGCTTCTATGGAAGTTCCGGCTCCGTTTGCTGGCACCGTGAAAGAGATCAAAGTGAACGTGGGTGACAAAGTGTCTACCGGCTCGCTGATTATGGTCTTCGAAGTCGCGGGTGAAGCAGGCGCGGCAGCTCCGGCCGCTAAACAGGAAGCAGCTCCGGCAGCGGCCCCTGCACCAGCGGCTGGCGTGAAAGAAGTTAACGTTCCGGATATCGGCGGTGACGAAGTTGAAGTGACTGAAGTGATGGTGAAAGTGGGCGACAAAGTTGCCGCTGAACAGTCACTGATCACCGTAGAAGGCGACAAAGCTTCTATGGAAGTTCCGGCGCCGTTTGCAGGCGTCGTGAAGGAACTGAAAGTCAACGTTGGCGATAAAGTGAAAACTGGCTCGCTGATTATGATCTTCGAAGTTGAAGGCGCAGCGCCTGCGGCAGCTCCTGCGAAACAGGAAGCGGCAGCGCCGGCACCGGCAGCAAAAGCTGAAGCCCCGGCAGCAGCACCAGCTGCGAAAGCGGAAGGCAAATCTGAATTTGCTGAAAACGACGCTTATGTTCACGCGACTCCGCTGATCCGCCGTCTGGCACGCGAGTTTGGTGTTAACCTTGCGAAAGTGAAGGGCACTGGCCGTAAAGGTCGTATCCTGCGCGAAGACGTTCAGGCTTACGTGAAAGAAGCTATCAAACGTGCAGAAGCAGCTCCGGCAGCGACTGGCGGTGGTATCCCTGGCATGCTGCCGTGGCCGAAGGTGGACTTCAGCAAGTTTGGTGAAATCGAAGAAGTGGAACTGGGCCGCATCCAGAAAATCTCTGGTGCGAACCTGAGCCGTAACTGGGTAATGATCCCGCATGTTACTCACTTCGACAAAACCGATATCACCGAGTTGGAAGCGTTCCGTAAACAGCAGAACGAAGAAGCGGCGAAACGTAAGCTGGATGTGAAGATCACCCCGGTTGTCTTCATCATGAAAGCCGTTGCTGCAGCTCTTGAGCAGATGCCTCGCTTCAATAGTTCGCTGTCGGAAGACGGTCAGCGTCTGACCCTGAAGAAATACATCAACATCGGTGTGGCGGTGGATACCCCGAACGGTCTGGTTGTTCCGGTATTCAAAGACGTCAACAAGAAAGGCATCATCGAGCTGTCTCGCGAGCTGATGACTATTTCTAAGAAAGCGCGTGACGGTAAGCTGACTGCGGGCGAAATGCAGGGCGGTTGCTTCACCATCTCCAGCATCGGCGGCCTGGGTACTACCCACTTCGCGCCGATTGTGAACGCGCCGGAAGTGGCTATCCTCGGCGTTTCCAAGTCCGCGATGGAGCCGGTGTGGAATGGTAAAGAGTTCGTGCCGCGTCTGATGCTGCCGATTTCTCTCTCCTTCGACCACCGCGTGATCGACGGTGCTGATGGTGCCCGTTTCATTACCATCATTAACAACACGCTGTCTGACATTCGCCGTCTGGTGATGTAAGTAAAAGAGCCGGCCCAACGGCCGGCTTTTTTCTGGTAATCTCATGAATGTATTGAGGTTATTAGCGAATAGACAAATCGGTTGCCGTTTGTTGTTTAAAAATTGTTAACAATTTTGTAAAATACCGACGGATAGAACGACCCGGTGGTGGTTAGGGTATTACTTCACATACCCTATGGATTTCTGGGTGCAGCAAGGTAGCAAGCGCCAGAATCCCCAGGAGCTTACATAAGTAAGTGACTGGGGTGAGGGCGTGAAGCTAACGCCGCTGCGGCCTGAAAGACGACGGGTATGACCGCCGGAGATAAATATATAGAGGTCATGATGAGTACTGAAATCAAAACTCAGGTCGTGGTACTTGGGGCAGGCCCCGCAGGTTACTCCGCTGCCTTCCGTTGCGCTGATTTAGGTCTGGAAACCGTAATCGTAGAACGTTACAACACCCTTGGCGGTGTTTGCCTGAACGTCGGCTGTATCCCTTCTAAAGCACTGCTGCACGTAGCAAAAGTTATCGAAGAAGCCAAAGCGCTGGCTGAACACGGTATCGTCTTCGGCGAACCGAAAACCGATATCGACAAGATTCGTACCTGGAAAGAGAAAGTGATCAATCAGCTGACCGGTGGTCTGGCTGGTATGGCGAAAGGCCGCAAAGTCAAAGTGGTCAACGGTCTGGGTAAATTCACCGGGGCTAACACCCTGGAAGTTGAAGGTGAGAACGGCAAAACCGTGATCAACTTCGACAACGCGATCATTGCAGCGGGTTCTCGCCCGATCCAACTGCCGTTTATTCCGCATGAAGATCCGCGTATCTGGGACTCCACTGACGCGCTGGAACTGAAAGAAGTACCAGAACGCCTGCTGGTAATGGGTGGCGGTATCATCGGTCTGGAAATGGGCACCGTTTACCACGCGCTGGGTTCACAGATTGACGTGGTTGAAATGTTCGACCAGGTTATCCCGGCAGCTGACAAAGACATCGTTAAAGTCTTCACCAAGCGTATCAGCAAGAAATTCAACCTGATGCTGGAAACCAAAGTTACCGCCGTTGAAGCGAAAGAAGACGGCATTTATGTGACGATGGAAGGCAAAAAAGCACCCGCTGAACCGCAGCGTTACGACGCCGTGCTGGTAGCGATTGGTCGTGTGCCGAACGGTAAAAACCTCGACGCAGGCAAAGCAGGCGTGGAAGTTGACGACCGTGGTTTCATCCGCGTTGACAAACAGCTGCGTACCAACGTACCGCACATCTTTGCTATCGGCGATATCGTCGGTCAACCGATGCTGGCACACAAAGGTGTTCACGAAGGTCACGTTGCCGCTGAAGTTATCGCCGGTAAGAAACACTACTTCGATCCGAAAGTTATCCCGTCCATCGCCTATACCGAACCAGAAGTTGCATGGGTGGGTCTGACTGAGAAAGAAGCGAAAGAGAAAGGCATCAGCTATGAAACCGCCACCTTCCCGTGGGCTGCTTCTGGTCGTGCTATCGCTTCCGACTGCGCAGACGGTATGACCAAGCTGATTTTCGACAAAGAATCTCACCGTGTGATCGGTGGTGCGATTGTCGGTACTAACGGCGGCGAGCTGCTGGGTGAAATCGGCCTGGCAATCGAAATGGGTTGTGATGCTGAAGACATCGCACTGACCATCCACGCGCACCCGACTCTGCACGAGTCTGTGGGCCTGGCGGCAGAAGTGTTCGAAGGTAGCATTACCGACCTGCCGAACCCGAAAGCGAAGAAGAAGTAATTTTTCGTTTGCCGGAACATCCGGCAATTAAAAAAGCGGCTAACCACGCCGCTTTTTTTACGTCTGCAATTTACCTTTCCAGTCTTCTTGCTCCACGTTCAGAGAGACGTTCGCATACTGCTGACCGTTGCTCGTTATTCAGCCTGACAGTATGGTTACTGTCGTTTAGACGTTGTGGGCGGCTCTCCTGAACTTTCTCCCGAAAAACCTGACGTTGTTCAGGTGATGCCGATTGAACACGCTGGCGGGCGTTATCACGTTGCTGTTGATTCAGTGGGCGCTGCTGTACTTTTTCCTTAAACACCTGGCGCTGCTCTGGTGATGCGGACTGAATACGCTCACGCGCTGCGTCTCTTCGCTGCTGGTTCTGCGGGTTAGTCTGCATTTTCTCGCGAACCGCCTGGCGCTGCTCAGGCGAGGCGGACTGAATGCGCTCACGCGCTGCCTCTCTTCGCTGCTGGATCTTCGGGTTAGTCTGCATTCTCTCGCGAACTGCCTGGCGCTGCTCAGGCGAGGCGGACTGATAACGCTGACGAGCGGCGTCCTTTTGTTGCTGGGTCAGTGGTTGGCGACGGCTGAAGTCGTGGAAGTCGTCATAGCTCCCATAGTGTTCAGCTTCATTAAACCGCTGTGCCGCTGCCTGACGTTGGGTATCTCGTGTAATGACTGGTGCGGCGTGTGTTCGTTGCTGAAACTGATTTGCTGCCGCCTGACGCTGGCTGTCGCGCGTTGGGGCAGGTAATTGCGTGGCGCTCATTCCGCCGTTGACATCGGTTTGATGAAACCGCTTTGCCATATCCTGATCATGATAGGGCACACCATTACGGTAGTTTGGATTGTGCCGCCATGCCATATTCTTATCAGTAAGATGCTCACCGGTGATACGGTTGAAATTGTTGACGTCGATATTGATGTTGTCGCCGTTGTGTTGCCAGCCATTACCGTCACGATGACCGCCATCGTGGTGATGATAATCATCATTGTCATGATGATGATGGTCATGATCGTCGTCGTCCCAGTCGATGCTGCTGAATAGTGCGTACGTGGTAGCAACGCCCATGCTATAGCCGAATCCGCGTACAAAGCTGTCAACAAACGGTTCTCCGGCTGGTGGTGGCAGATAAACCGGCGGATACGCAGTATTGGCCCAGTTCCCGTAAACCACGGTTGGGTTGTAGTTGGGAATATAGACCACATCAGGATTGGCGGGCTCAATGGAAATGACGGTTGTTGCCGGCTCTGTAATGACGGGGTTGGCAGTTAAAACTGTATTGGATGGTATGACGGGTGCCGTGACTGTCTGTTTTACCGGTACAGCTTTCTTCGTTGTGGTAATAACTTTCTGTTCGGTTGATGACTTCAGCGAGCCGGTTTGTTGCGCCAGTTGCCGCAATCGCTGTACCGAGTCCATCACGTCCTGCGGCTGGGCCAGAAAAGCATCGCCCAGGTTTTGCACCCATTGCGGGTTTTCGCCCATCAATGCCATCAATTGTGGAAAGGCCACCAGTGATTTAACGCTGGCGTCCCACGGCTGGTCAGATACCGCCTGAATAGCAGCATCGCCTTGTTTAAGTGGATTATCGTGCGACCATTGCACTGCTTGAGCAACGTTTGTCGGATAGGTTGATGCCATCAGCACCTGCGAAAGTAGGGCGTCGGGATACAGCGCGACGGGCGCGACCCATTGATCTATTTGTGCAGTGCTGAATGCGGATTTGACGACGGCGGGTGTTACGGGAGGTGCGGAAACCGTTGCAGGAAACGTAACCGCGGCAGCGTCAGACACAGCCAGTTGTGTCGATTGCGGTTCCACAGGCGCTTCCACTGTGCGGCTTTTTATATATAGCCCGGTAGAGGCGGCACAAAGCCCGGCACTGCAAATTAGCGCCAGCACATGGGGTTTAAACGGCAAAGTCATTTTCATAATTCGGATCTCAAGGAAATCGCAATGGTCGGCGAACTGCCACCCGCAGGTGCTGTGAATCCGAGTATAAAGAGGCGGTAGTTTAAATTTTGACTAATCTTGGGATTCGTTGAGAAAGGTGATTATCACCATGCGAATTAACGAAGTTTTTACGGAGGGAAACAATCTCTAGACCATCCTTAACGATTCAGCCACTTTTTTATGTTGCTTTTTTGTAAACAGATTAACACCTCGTCAAAATCCTGCTATTCTGCCCGTTGCGGTACTGGGCATTTACCCTACAAACTGCTGTCTCACAGGAGCGTGAAGAGAATCGCCTGCCGCACTATGACAATGAGAGCGAGGAGAACCGTCGTGCTAGAAGAATACCGTAAGCACGTAGCTGAGCGTGCCGCTGAGGGGATTGCGCCCAAACCCCTGGATGCAAACCAAATGGCCGCACTTGTAGAGCTGCTGAAAAACCCGCCCGCGGGCGAAGAAGAATTCCTGTTAGATCTGTTAACCAACCGTGTTCCCCCAGGCGTCGATGAAGCCGCCTATGTCAAAGCAGGCTTCCTGGCTGCTATCGCGAAAGGCGAAGCCAAATCCCCTCTGCTGACTCCGGAAAAAGCCATCGAACTGCTGGGCACCATGCAGGGTGGTTACAACATTCATCCGCTGATCGACGCGCTGGATGATGCCAAACTGGCACCTATTGCTGCCAAAGCACTTTCTCACACGCTGCTGATGTTCGATAACTTCTATGACGTAGAAGAGAAAGCGAAAGCAGGCAACGAATATGCGAAGCAGGTTATGCAGTCCTGGGCGGATGCCGAATGGTTCCTGAATCGCCCGGCGCTGGCTGAAAAACTGACCGTTACTGTCTTCAAAGTCACTGGCGAAACTAACACCGATGACCTTTCTCCGGCACCGGATGCGTGGTCACGCCCGGATATCCCACTGCACGCGCTGGCGATGCTGAAAAACGCCCGTGAAGGTATTGAGCCAGACCAGCCTGGTGTTGTTGGTCCGATCAAGCAAATCGAAGCTCTGCAACAGAAAGGTTTCCCGCTGGCGTACGTCGGTGACGTTGTGGGTACGGGTTCTTCGCGTAAATCCGCCACTAACTCCGTTCTGTGGTTTATGGGCGATGATATTCCACATGTGCCGAACAAACGCGGCGGTGGTTTGTGCCTCGGCGGTAAAATTGCACCCATCTTCTTTAACACGATGGAAGACGCGGGTGCACTGCCAATCGAAGTCGACGTCTCTAACCTGAACATGGGCGACGTGATTGACGTTTACCCGTACAAAGGTGAAGTGCGTAACCACGAAACCGGCGAACTGCTGGCGACCTTCGAACTGAAAACCGACGTGCTGATTGATGAAGTGCGTGCTGGTGGCCGTATTCCGCTGATTATCGGGCGTGGCCTGACCACCAAAGCGCGTGAAGCACTTGGTCTGCCGCACAGTGATGTGTTCCGTCAGGCGAAAGATGTCGCTGAGAGCGATCGCGGCTTCTCGCTGGCGCAAAAAATGGTAGGCCGTGCCTGTGGCGTGAAAGGCATTCGTCCGGGCGCGTACTGTGAACCGAAAATGACTTCTGTAGGTTCCCAGGACACCACCGGCCCGATGACCCGTGATGAACTGAAAGACCTGGCGTGCCTGGGCTTCTCGGCTGACCTGGTGATGCAGTCTTTCTGCCACACCGCGGCGTATCCGAAGCCAGTTGACGTGAACACGCACCACACGCTGCCGGACTTCATTATGAACCGTGGCGGTGTGTCGCTGCGTCCGGGTGACGGCGTCATTCACTCCTGGCTGAACCGTATGCTGCTGCCGGATACCGTCGGTACCGGTGGTGACTCCCATACCCGTTTCCCGATCGGTATCTCTTTCCCGGCGGGTTCTGGTCTGGTGGCGTTTGCTGCCGCAACTGGCGTAATGCCGCTTGATATGCCGGAATCCGTTCTGGTGCGCTTCAAAGGCAAAATGCAGCCGGGCATCACCCTGCGCGATCTGGTACACGCTATTCCGCTGTATGCGATCAAACAAGGTCTGCTGACCGTTGAGAAGAAAGGCAAGAAAAACATCTTCTCTGGCCGCATCCTGGAAATTGAAGGTCTGCCGGATCTGAAAGTTGAGCAGGCCTTTGAGCTAACCGATGCGTCCGCCGAGCGTTCTGCCGCTGGTTGTACCATCAAGCTGAACAAAGAACCGATCATCGAATACCTGAACTCTAACATCGTCCTGCTGAAGTGGATGATCGCGGAAGGTTACGGCGATCGTCGTACCCTGGAACGTCGTATTCAGGGCATGGAAAAATGGCTGGCGAATCCTGAGCTGCTGGAAGCCGATGCAGATGCGGAATACGCGGCAGTGATCGACATCGATCTGGCGGATATTAAAGAGCCAATCCTGTGTGCTCCGAACGACCCGGATGACGCGCGTCCGCTGTCTGCGGTACAGGGTGAGAAGATCGACGAAGTGTTTATCGGTTCCTGCATGACCAACATCGGTCACTTCCGTGCTGCGGGTAAACTGCTGGATGCGCATAAAGGTCAGTTGCCGACCCGCCTGTGGGTGGCACCGCCAACCCGTATGGACGCCGCACAGTTGACCGAAGAAGGCTACTACAGCGTCTTCGGTAAGAGTGGTGCGCGTATCGAGATCCCTGGCTGTTCCCTGTGTATGGGTAACCAGGCGCGTGTGGCGGACGGTGCAACGGTGGTTTCCACCTCTACCCGTAACTTCCCGAACCGTCTGGGTACTGGCGCGAATGTCTTCCTGGCTTCTGCGGAACTGGCGGCTGTTGCGGCGCTGATTGGCAAACTGCCGACGCCGGAAGAGTACCAGACCTACGTGGCGCAGGTAGATAAAACAGCCGTTGATACTTACCGTTATCTGAACTTCAACCAGCTTTCTCAGTACACCGAGAAAGCCGATGGGGTGATTTTCCAGACTGCGGTTTAAAAAGTCAGCGCACGCGCTGCGCATAAACGACACAATGCCCGGTGAATGAGATTCCCGGGCATTTTTTTATTTCTAAACCATCGCCGTTCCGCTGTTTTTCTCCGGTAAGGCTGCGATAATTACATCAATGGCGCAATGCGATTTCGGTGCATTGCCGGGAGCAGAGGAACACACTATGGATTACGAATTTCTGCGCGATATTACCGGAGTGGTAAAGGTGCGTATGTCCATGGGGCATGAAGTGGTCGGGCACTGGTTTAATGAAGAGGTGAAAGAAAACCTGGCCTTGCTTGATGAAGTGGAACAAGCAGCGCACGCACTGAAAGGTAGCGAACGGTCCTGGCAACGGGCAGGGCATGAATACACCCTGTGGATGGACGGTGAAGAGGTGATGGTTCGCGCCAATCAACTGGAATTCGCTGGCGATGAAATGGAAGAGGGGATGAACTACTACGACGAAGAAAGCCTGTCGCTATGCGGCGTTGAGGATTTTCTGCAGGTCGTGGCGGCTTACCGCAATTTCGTGCAGCAGAAGTAAATAAATCTGGCGGAGCCTGGGAGCTCCGCCAGAGCCGTTAAACAGCTGGCATATTGCGCCCGTAATAAATCTCGCGCATTTCTTTCCACAGCGCAGCGGTAATTTCCTGGCGCTCGCTGTCGGTTAAGTCTTCCGGTTTGGTGTGGAACATGTAGTGCTTAAGGTCGAACTCTTTAAGCAACATCTTGGTATGGAAGATATTTTCCTGATAGACGTTCACATCCACCATGTCATACAGCGCCTTCATATCGTCAGACATAAAGTTCTGAATCGAATTAATCTCATGGTCGATAAAGTGCTTCATACCGTTAATGTCGCGGGTAAAACCGCGCACGCGATAATCAATGGTTACGATATCGGACTCAAGCTGGTGGATCAGGTAATTCAGCGCCTTCAGCGGAGAAATCACGCCGCAGGTAGAGACTTCAATATCGGCGCGGAAGGTACATAAACCGCCTTCAGGATGACTTTCCGGGTAGGTATGTACGCAAATATGACTTTTATCAAGATGGGCAACGACCGTTTCTGGCAGTGGGCCGGGGTGTTCTGTTTTGTCGATGAGTTTCGGGTCAACCGGTTCTTCACTCACCAGAATAGTGACGCTGGCACCCTGTGGTTCGTAATCCTGGCGGGCGATGTTAAGAATATTAGCCCCGATAATGGAACAGGTTTCTGACAGGATTTCGGTCAGACGGTTGGCATTATAGAGTTCATCGATATAAGCAATATAACCGTCGCGCTCTTCGGCAGTTTTGGCGTAGCAGATATCGTAAATACAAAAACTCAGACTTTTGGTCAGATTATTAAAGCCATGCAGTTTCAGTTTTTTCAATTTCTTATCTTCTCCTTAGGACGGCTGTGAAGCCAGTGCGTCTTGCAGATACTGAGGTAAGGCAAAAGCTGCCGTATGGATTGCCGGATTGTAATAACGGCATTTCAGGCCAGAGGCGAGAAAACGCGCCTGAATAATTTCGGTTGAGAGATGGCGTAAGGCGTCGTTATCTGTCGCCCATGCAAAAGTCATGATACCGCCGTAATAGGTCGGGATCGCCGCCTGATAAAAGCCAACGTCGCTGAAGTAATGGCTGAGTTTGCGATGGCTGTCGATGGCTTCTTCCTGCTGTAAAAAGCAGACGCCGTTTTGTGCGACGAAGATACCGCCAGGATTCAGGCAACGTTTGCAGCCTTCATAAAATGCCGAAGTGAAAAGGCTTTCGCCGGGACCGATAGGATCGGTGCAGTCGGAGATAATGACATCAAAGGTCTGGCTGGTTTGATTAACGAAATTGACGCCATCGTCGATCACCAGCTTAAAGCGCGGATCGTCGTAGCTACCGGCGTTATGGTTGGGTAGATACTGACGGCAGAACGATACGACACCCGCATCGATTTCCACCATCGTGATTGACTCAACGTTTTTATGTCGGGTTACTTCACGCAGCATGGCACCGTCGCCGCCGCCGATAATCAGCACATGTTTCGCGTGACCATGGGCCAGTAGCGGAACATGGGTCATCATCTCATGATAGATAAACTCGTCGCGCTCGGTGGTTTGTACTACGCCATCCAGCGCCATTACGCGACCAAATGCAGCGTTCTCAAAAATGATCAGATCCTGGTGATCGGTCTTTTCATGATACAGAACGTTATCTACCGCAAAGTACTGCCCAAACTGGTCGTGTAGCGTTTCATGCCACTGTTTTTTTTCGGCCATGGGTTGATACCTCCTTTGTTAACACCCGTAAAAAAAGGGCGCAACATAATAGCTAACATTGACCGCGGATGCACGGTCAATATTTCTACAAAAAGGTATCAGGGATTATTTGACGTAGGCAAGCAGGCTTAAGGAATCGCGGGCCAGGGCTTTGCATTTTTTAGCGACGGGAATGCCAATGCCGCTGAGATCGCGGTAGCTGTCTTCACCGAGGGCTTTCATGTCGAAGGTGTCGTAATTACTGAGGTCCCACTGGTTTTGCTGAGCGAAAAAGACCAGTGCGCGACGAATTTGCCCGTTAGGTAAGTTCTGGTAACCACAATCGTTCTTCAGAAAGACAAAAACTGCCGTTAAATCGGCCATATCTTCGGCTTCAGACTCGCTGAGCGCGTAACTGTTTGCGCAGACGGCCATCAGGCTGCCGAATAACACTGTTCTGAAAAACGTCTTCATTGCTTCTACCAGGGGCTTAAAGAAGATAAACGTTAGCACACTGCGAGCGAGGCGACGACCATTATTGTCGATTAAATTGTGTCTGCGGCTTGACCTTCCCGTAAGGGGAAGGACTATGCTCAACGTTTGATTTTGTTTCGCCTGCTTAAGAATAAGGAAATAACTATGCAACGTCGTGATTTCTTAAAATATTCCGTCGCGCTGGGTGTGGCTTCGGCTTTGCCGCTGTGGAGCCGCGCAGTATTTGCGGCAGAACGCCCAACGTTACCGATCCCTGATTTGCTCACGACCGATGCCCGTAATCGCATTCAGTTAACTATTGGCGCAGGCCAGTCCACCTTTGGCGGGAAAACTGCAACTACCTGGGGCTATAACGGCAATCTGCTGGGGCCGGCGGTGAAATTACAGCGCGGCAAAGCGGTAACGGTTGATATCTACAACCAACTGACGGAAGAGACAACGTTGCACTGGCACGGGCTGGAAGTACCGGGTGAAGTCGACGGCGGCCCGCAGGGAATTATTCCGCCAGGTGGCAAGCGCTCGGTGACGTTGAACGTTGATCAACCTGCCGCTACCTGCTGGTTCCATCCGCATCAGCACGGCAAAACCGGGCGACAGGTGGCGATGGGGCTGGCTGGGCTGGTGGTGATTGAAGATGACGAGATCCTGAAATTAATGCTGCCAAAACAGTGGGGTATCGATGATGTTCCGGTGATCGTTCAGGATAAGAAATTTAGCGCCGACGGGCAGATTGATTATCAACTGGATGTGATGACCGCCGCCGTGGGCTGGTTTGGCGATACGTTGCTGACCAACGGTGCAATCTACCCGCAACACGCTGCCCCGCGTGGTTGGCTGCGCCTGCGTTTGCTCAATGGCTGTAATGCCCGTTCGCTCAATTTCGCCACCAGCGACAATCGCCCGCTGTATGTGATTGCCAGCGACGGTGGTCTGCTACCTGAACCAGTGAAGGTGAGCGAACTGCCGGTGCTGATGGGCGAGCGTTTTGAAGTGCTGGTGGAGGTTAACGATAACAAACCCTTTGACCTGGTGACGCTGCCGGTCAGCCAGATGGGGATGGCGATTGCGCCGTTTGATAAGCCTCATCCGGTAATGCGGATTCAGCCGATTGCTATTAGTGCCTCCGGTGCTTTGCCAGACACATTAAGTAGCCTGCCTGCGTTACCTTCGCTGGAAGGGCTGACGGTACGCAAGCTGCAACTCTCTATGGACCCGATGCTCGATATGATGGGGATGCAGATGCTAATGGAGAAATATGGCGATCAGGCGATGGCCGGGATGGATCACAGCCAGATGATGGGCCATATGGGGCACGGCAATATGAATCATATGAACCACGGCGGGAAGTTCGATTTCCACCATGCCAACAAAATCAACGGTCAGGCGTTTGATATGAACAAGCCGATGTTTGCGGCGGCGAAAGGGCAATACGAACGTTGGGTTATCTCTGGCGTGGGCGACATGATGCTGCATCCGTTCCATATCCACGGCACGCAGTTCCGTATCTTGTCAGAAAATGGCAAACCGTCAGCGGCTCATCGCGCGGGCTGGAAAGATACCGTTAAGGTAGAAGGTAATGTCAGCGAAGTGCTGGTGAAGTTTAATCACGATGCACCGAAAGAACATGCTTATATGGCGCACTGCCATCTGCTGGAGCATGAAGATACGGGGATGATGTTAGGGTTTACGGTATAAAAAGACCGTATTCGGAAATATGCCCGGATCTCTCCGGGCATTAAACTGATGACAAACGCAAATCTGCCTGATGCGCTACGCTTATCAGGCCTACGCTAGCTGTGCAATCCATTGATTTTGCACAATTTTGTAGGCTGGATAAGGCGTTCACGCCGCATCCGGCATGAACAACGCGCACGTTGTCAGCAATCTGAGCAAGTCTTACTTCACATCATCCGGCAGCGCATAAGCCACAATATAGTCGCCCATCTTCGTACCAAATGAACCGTGACCGCCTGCGGAGATCACCACATACTGCTTACCATTCACTTCATAGGTCATTGGCGTAGCCTGACCACCCGCTGGTAAACGACCCTGCCACAGTTTTTCACCGTTGCTCATGTTGTAAGCGCGCAGGTAGTTATCTGCCGTAGCGGCGATAAACAGCACGTTACCCGCCGTGGAGATTGGCCCGCCCAGCATCGGCATACCCATATTGAACGGCACCGGAACCGGCATCGGGAACGGCATACTGTCCTGCGGCGTACCAATACGTTTCTTCCACACCACTTCATTAGTTTTCAGATCCAGCGCCGAGATATAACCCCATGCTGGCTGTTTACATGGCAGACCAAATGGTGAGAGGAACGGGTTGAGCGTGACACCATACGGTACACCGTACTGTGGCTGAATGCCGGATTCCGTACCCGTGCCTTTGGCATCTTTCGGCTGCTCCATCGGGTTGCCAGGACCACGCGGGATCAGTTTCGAAACAAACGGCAGTGCCATTGGGTTGGCAATCGCCACTTCACGATTTGGATCAACGGAAATCCCGCCCCATTCGAACATCCCCAGGTTACCCGGGAAGACCAGCGTACCCTGTTCAGATGGCGGGGTGAAAATGCCTTCATAGCGCATCTGGTGGAACATCACGCGGCACACCAGTTGGTCAAACATGGTGGCTCCCCACATATCCGCACCGCTCAAATCTTTCGTCGGACGGAAGCTCAGTTCAGAAAACGGTTGAGTTGGGGTTACGTAATCGCCTTTCGCTGCACCTTGGGGAACCGGTTTTTCCGGTGCCGGAACCACCAGTTCGCCATTACGACGATCGAGCACAAAAATGTTGCCGGTTTTCGCCGGAGCGTAAATAACTGGCACTTTCTGACCATTAACGGTGATGTCCGCCAGCGTCGGCTGTGCCGGAAGATCCATGTCCCACAGGTCGTGGTGAACGGTCTGGTAGCTCCACGCCAGTTTCCCGGTAGTGGCATTCAGCGCCAGAATCGAGCTGGCATAACGTTCCTGTTCCGGTGTGCGGTTACCGCCCCAGATATCCGGCGTGGTCACGCCCATCGGCAGATAGACCAGATCCAGCTTCGCGTCATAGGCCGCTGGTGCCCAGGAGTTTGGCGAGTTAAAGGTAAAGGTGTGTTCGTCAGACGGGATTGCGTTCGGATCTTTCGCGCCGGGATCAAAAGCCCACAGCAGCTCCCCGGTGTTGACATCAAAACCACGGATCACGCCAGACGTTTCGCGGGTTGAGAAGTTATCGGTAACTGAACCGGCCATCACGATGGTTTTATCGGTGATAATCGGTGGCGAAGTCGGTTCATACAGACCCGGTTTGGTGTCTGGCATATTGCTTTGCAGATTGAGCACGCCTTTATTGGCGAAGGTTTCGCACAGTTTGCCGTTTTCAGCGTTAATCGCAATCAGTCGACCATCATTGACCGGAAGAATGATACGACGCGGGCAATCCGCCATCACTTCCGGCGAAGCGGTTTCTGCTTTGGCTTCATGATAAGAGACACCACGGCAGGTTACGTGCTGGAAAGACTCGTTGGTTTTCAGCTCAGGATCGTAATGCCATTTCTCTTTGCCGCTGGCGGCATCAAGCGCAAACAGGCGCTGGTGAGCGGTACACAGGTAAAGGGTGTCGCCCACTTTAATCGGCGTCACTTCATTGGTGATTTCACCCGGATCGTTCGGCTGCTTCACATCGCCAGTACGGAACACCCAGGCTTCTTTCAGATTATGGACGTTATCGGCGTTAATTTGTTTCAGCGGCGAAAAGCGTTGACCTTCCTGATTACGACCATAGGCAGGCCAGTCCTGATCGGCTACGGGGGAGATAGCTTCAGCAGGTGTGGCATCGGCGCTTAAGGTGCCGTTGATCTCCTGCGGATCGTTAAATCCGGCCCAGGTCAGGATACCACCGCTAATCAGCAGTGCGACCACCAGTGCGGCAACTGCGCCGCTGGCAGGAATGACCAGGCGACGCCAGACAAACGGCAGGATCAGCCAGATGCCGAAGAAGACCAGAATGTCGCTGCGCGGAGTCAGCGCCCAGAAGTCGAAACCAACTTCCCAGACGCCCCAAATCATGGTGCCGAGCAGCAGGGCTGCGTATAGCCAAAGCGCGGCGCGTTTACTGCGCCACAGCATCCAGGCGACGCCGAGCATCACAAGGCCAGCGATAGGGTAGTACCAGGAGCCGCCAATCGCGACCAGCCAGCCTCCGCCAATGAGTAGATACAGCCCGCAAAGCGCTGCAAAAAGGGCTGTTAGCGTGACGAGTAATCGTCGCGAGCCTGTATTGTTAATTGCCATAAAGAGACACCATTTCAATTCATTAATATTTTAGTAGCAATTAATTATAGGTTTTAACATGTGTGATCGTCATCACAATTCGAGCTTTATTAACAGATTCCGCGAATGAATAGTTTTACTGGTATACTGCGTGTCTTGCGCTTTGTTGCGGTGCCAAAACCTGCCCGTGCGAAGTGATTTGTTTTTAAATCATATGGTTAGAGATATGAAACATACTGTAGAAGTAATGATCCCCGAAGCGGAGATTAAAGCGCGTATCGCCGAACTGGGTCGTCAGATTACTGAGCGTTACAAAGACAGCGGCAGCGATATGGTGCTGGTGGGTCTGCTGCGTGGCTCATTTATGTTTATGGCGGACCTGTGCCGTGAAGTTCAGGTATCTCATGAAGTCGACTTTATGACCGCCTCCAGCTACGGTAGCGGCATGTCCACCACCCGTGATGTGAAAATCCTCAAAGATCTGGATGAAGATATCCGTGGCAAGGACGTGCTGATTGTTGAAGATATCATCGACTCGGGGAATACACTGTCGAAAGTGCGTGAGATCTTAAGCCTGCGCGAACCGAAGTCGCTGGCGATTTGTACGCTGCTGGATAAACCGTCCCGTCGTGAAGTGAACGTCCCGGTAGAATTTATCGGTTTCTCGATCCCGGATGAGTTTGTGGTGGGTTACGGCATTGATTACGCACAGCGTTACCGTCATCTGCCGTATATCGGCAAAGTGATTCTGCTGGACGAGTAAGTGTGAAGTTGCCGGATGTGTTGCATCCGGCATGGCATTTTTATTTGTGGTTGGCGTGTTTCAGCTTGAGGTTGGAAATCCCGTGACGGTAACGTTGCTCAAGGGTTTCGCGGTTGGTGGCGGTAACATCCAGATCACGCAGCAAGCCGTCGTGAATGCCGTAGGCCCAGCCGTGAATGGTAACTTTCTGCCCGCGTTTCCACGCTGATTGCATAATGGTGGAGTGGCCCAGGTTATACACCTGTTCCATGACGTTCAGTTCACACAAGGTATCCAGACGGCGCTCTTGCGGCATTTCGCCGAGCAATGAGCTATGTTTGAACCAGATATCGCGGATATGCAGCAGCCAGTTGTTGATAAGCCCCAGTTCCGGGTTTTCAACTGCGGCTTGTACGCCGCCGCAACCGTAGTGGCCACAGATAATAATGTGTTCAACTTCGAGTACATCCACTGCATACTGAACCACGGAAAGGCAGTTCAGGTCAGTGTGAATGACCAGGTTAGCAACATTACGGTGAACAAAGAGTTCGCCCGGCTCAAGACCGGTTAAACGTTCTGCAGGAACGCGACTGTCGGAACATCCAATCCATAGAAAGCGCGGTTTTTGCGCTTGTGCCAGTTTCTCAAAAAACCCGGGATCCTCTTCCACCAGCATTTTTGACCATAGTGCATTGTTGCTGATGAGTGTATCTATGTCTTTCATGGAGGTTAACGACCTGTAACCAAATAATTACGTTTGGCTAATATAGGGCAACTCCGGGACGATTTAAACCACAGATAAAGTGTAAGAACGTAAGGTAAGTAAAAATTTATGACCATTGCACTGGAACTTCAACAGCTTAAAAAAACCTATCCAGGCGGCGTTCAGGCGCTTCGTGGGATAGATTTGCAGGTCGAAGCGGGTGATTTTTATGCGCTTCTCGGGCCGAACGGGGCCGGGAAATCGACCACTATCGGTATTATCAGCTCTCTGGTAAATAAAACCTCCGGGCGGGTCAGCGTATTTGGTTACGATCTCGAGAAGGATGTCGTGAACGCTAAACGTCAGTTGGGACTGGTGCCGCAGGAATTTAACTTCAACCCGTTTGAAACCGTGCAGCAAATTGTGGTGAATCAGGCAGGGTACTACGGCGTGGAGCGCAAAGAAGCGTACATCCGCAGCGAAAAGTATCTTAAACAACTCGATCTATGGGGAAAACGCAACGAACGTGCGCGTATGTTATCTGGCGGGATGAAGCGCCGTTTAATGATTGCCCGTGCGTTAATGCATGAACCTAAACTACTGATTCTCGACGAACCGACCGCAGGCGTGGATATTGAACTTCGCCGCTCAATGTGGGGCTTTTTGAAGGATTTAAACGACAAAGGCACCACCATCATTCTCACCACACACTACCTGGAAGAAGCAGAAATGCTGTGCCGCAATATCGGCATTATTCAACACGGTGAGCTGGTGGAAAATACCTCGATGAAGGCGCTGCTGGCGAAGCTGAAATCGGAAACCTTTATTCTCGATCTCGCACCGAAAAGCCCGTTACCGAAGCTCGATGGCTATCAGTATCGACTGGTCGATACCGCGACGCTGGAAGTTGAAGTGCTGCGTGAGCAGGGGATCAACAGCGTATTTACGCAGTTAAGTGAGCAGGGCATTCAGGTATTAAGTATGCGTAACAAAGCTAACCGTCTGGAAGAGCTGTTTGTTTCACTGGTTAATGAAAAACAAGGAGATCGCGCATGATGCATCTTTACTGGGTGGCGCTAAAAAGCATCTGGGCGAAAGAGATCCATCGCTTTATGCGTATCTGGGTGCAGACGCTGGTGCCGCCAGTCATCACCATGACCCTTTACTTTATTATCTTCGGTAACCTGATTGGTTCGCGTATTGGCGATATGCATGGCTTCAGCTATATGCAGTTCATCGTACCGGGGCTGATCATGATGTCGGTGATCACCAATGCCTACGCCAACGTTGCGTCATCATTTTTTGGTGCCAAGTTCCAGCGTAATATTGAAGAGCTGCTGGTAGCGCCGGTTCCGACTCACGTCATTATTGCCGGATATGTCGGCGGTGGCGTGGCGCGTGGTCTGTTTGTTGGCATTCTGGTGACGGCAATTTCACTGTTTTTTGTGCCATTTCAGGTGCATTCGTGGGTATTCGTTGCCTTAACGCTGGTGCTCACGGCGGTGTTGTTCTCCCTTGCGGGTTTGCTGAACGGTGTGTTTGCCAAAACGTTCGATGACATCAGCCTGGTGCCAACCTTTGTGTTAACGCCACTCACGTATTTGGGCGGGGTCTTTTACTCACTGACTTTGTTGCCGCCGTTCTGGCAAGGGCTGTCGCACCTGAACCCAATCGTTTATATGATCAGTGGTTTCCGCTACGGCTTCCTCGGTATCAATGATGTTCCGCTGGTCACTACCTTTGGCGTACTGGTGGTCTTTATTGTGGCGTTTTATTTGATCTGTTGGTCGCTGATCCAACGTGGACGTGGTTTGCGTAGCTAAGGCTATTTCCTCTCCTCTGGATTTGGGGGAGAGGAGTTTTGACGGCTATCACCCTTTATCAACAATGGTCAGGGTAGACTGATTTTCGGCTAAGGAGGAAGGCGATGTTAGGTTGGGTAATTACCTGTCACGATGACCGGGCGCAAGAGATACTGGATGCGCTGGAGAAAAAACATGGGGCACTTCTTCAGTGCCGGGCCGTGAATTTCTGGCGCGGATTAAGCTCTAATATGCTCAGCCGCATGATGTGCGATGCTCTGCATGAAGCGGACTCTGGTGAGGGTGTCATCTTCTTAACCGATATAGCCGGAGCGCCACCGTATCGCGTGGCTTCATTATTAAGCCACAAACACTCCCGTTGCGAAGTGATTTCTGGTGTCACGTTACCGTTAATTGAACAGATGATGGCTTGCCGTGAAACCATGACCAGTTCAGAGTTTCGCGAGCGTATTGTCGAACTGGGTGCGCCGGAGGTGAGTAGTCTTTGGCACCAACAACAAAAAAATCCGCCTTTCGTCCTCAAACATAATTTGTATGAGTATTAACCCGCGATTCTGATGGCGCTTTTGCTACAATAAAAGCGTTGTTTCACCCTCGGTTATTTTTTCATGTACAAACAAGCTGTTATTCTCCTGCTGATGCTGTTTACCGCAAGTGTCAGTGCCGCGTTACCTGCCCGTTATATGCAAACCATCGAAAATGCTGCGGTCTGGGCGCAAATTGGTGACAAGATGGTGACCGTGGGGAATATTCGGGCCGGACAAATCATTGCCGTGGAGCCCACTGCCGCAAGTTATTACGCATTTAATTTTGGCTTTGGCAAAGGTTTTATCGATAAAGGTCATCTCGAGCCGGTTCAGGGGCGACAAAAAGTTGAAGACGGTTTGGGCGACCTCAACAAGCCGCTGAGTAATCAGAACTTAGTTACCTGGAAAGATACGCCGGTCTATAACGCGCCGAGTGCGGGAAGTGCGCCATTTGGGGTACTGGCGGACAATTTGCGCTACCCGATTTTGCATAAACTGAAAGACAGGTTAAATCAAACCTGGTATCAGATCCGTATTGGCGATCGACTGGCCTATATCAGCGCACTGGATGCCCAACCCGATAATGGCCTGTCGGTGCTAACCTATCACCATATTCTGCGCGACGAAGAAAACACCCGTTTTCGCCATACTTCGACGACCACATCGGTACGCGCTTTCAATAACCAGATGGCCTGGCTGCGTGACAGGGGATACGCGACACTGAGCATGGTGCAGCTGGAAGGCTACGTGAAGAATAAGATCAATCTCCCTGCGCGAGCGGTGGTGATTACCTTTGATGATGGCCTCAAGTCGGTGAGCCGCTATGCGTATCCTGTGTTGAAACAATATGGCATGAAGGCGACGGCGTTTATTGTTACCTCACGCATCAAACGTCACCCGCAGAAGTGGAACCCAAAATCGCTGCAATTTATGAGCGTTTCTGAGCTTAACGAAATTCGCGATGTATTTGATTTCCAGTCACATACCCATTTTTTGCATCGGGTAGATGGTTATCGCCGACCCATATTACTGAGCCGTAGTGAGCACAATATTCTGTTTGATTTTGCACGTTCACGCCGCGCTCTGGCGCAATTTAATCCGCATGTCTGGTATCTTTCGTATCCGTTTGGCGGATTTAATGACAACGCCGTGAAGGCAGCAAACGATGCCGGATTTCACCTGGCGGTGACAACCATGAAAGGCAAAGTAAAACCGGGGGATAATCCGTTGTTACTAAAACGACTTTATATCTTAAGAACGGATTCGCTGGAGACGATGTCGCGGCTGGTGAGTAACCAGCCGCAGGGATAACAATCAAGCAACCTGTACCGGAATCGCTTTCGCGGTACGTTTCATTTCATTGTCGCCTTCAAAATAGGCGACGTTGGGTCGCCAGGTGCGAGCTTCTTCATCTGGCATGGTAACGAAGCTGGCGATGATGACAATATCGCCGACACTGGCGCAGTGGGCCGCCGCACCGTTAACAGAAATAATTCTCGAACCGCGTTCTGCCGCGATGGCATAAGTGGAGAAACGCTTGCCGTTGGTGACATTCCAGATATCAATGGCTTCGTTTTCGAGAATACCGGCTGCGTCAAGAAAATCCTGGTCAATGGCGCAAGAACCTTCATAGTGCAGGTCCGCATGAGTCACTTTCACGCGGTGGAGTTTGCCCTGCAGCATCGTGCGAATCATAACTTCTACCTTTCTACCCTGTCGTTAACGAAGCAGGCGATGCCTGCTTTGAGGAAATTCTCACGCAGTATTGCCCGATTTTTGTTTAGTGTCTACTCATCTGACGGCATTTGCGTCAGCAGTTTGCGTACCGCGCCGAAGCGTGCCATGTATCGCCTGTAACGAATTGATATTTCTCTGAACGCTGCTCGGTAAACAATAAAGAGGTGGCTGACGATAGCGCGCCTTGACTGGATACTGCCTTCACGCAAAGCCACACGGAAGACAGGGAAGATGGATGCACCGAGTACCACACCGCATGACGCGGTATTTAAACAATTTTTAATGCATGCGGAGACGGCTCGCGACTTTCTGGAGATACATTTGCCAGTGGAATTACGCGAACTTTGTGACCTCAACACGCTTCATTTAGAGTCGGGGAGTTTCATTGAAGAGAGCCTGAAAGGACACAGCACGGACGTGCTCTATTCCGTGCAAATGCAGGGCAATCCCGGTTATCTGCATGTTGTGATTGAACACCAAAGCAAGCCGGATAAGAAAATGGCCTTTCGCATGATGCGTTATTCTATAGCCGCCATGCACCGGCATCTGGAGGCTGACCACGATAAGCTGCCGCTGGTGGTGCCGATACTGTTTTATCAGGGCGAGGCCACACCTTATCCGCTATCAATGTGCTGGTTTGATATGTTTTACTCGCCGGAGCTGGCGCGACGCGTCTATAACAGTCCTTTCCCGCTGGTGGATATCACCATCACACCGGATGACGAAATCATGCAACATCGGCGGATTGCGATTCTCGAACTACTGCAAAAACATATTCGCCAGCGCGACTTAATGTTATTGCTTGAGCAACTGGTCACGCTGATCGACGAAGGGTACACTAGCGGAAGTCAGTTAGTTGCCATGCAAAACTATATGCTGCAACGCGGTCATACTGAACAAGCGGATTTGTTTTACGGTGTGTTGAGAGACAGGGAAACGGGAGGGGAGTCTATGATGACGCTGGCGCAGTGGTTTGAAGAGAAAGGGATTGAGAAGGGGATTCAGCAGGGAAGACAGGAAGTAAGTCAGGAATTCGCCCAGCGTCTTCTGAGTAAAGGAATGTCTCGGGAAGACGTTGCAGAGATGGCAAATTTACCTCTTGCTGAGATTGATAAGGTAATTAACCTTATTTAAGTTACCTGTGTTATGACAGATGACGTGGGGTAAATTAATAACTGGCGCCATCAGCCGTAGCGCCAGTTAAGTATTACGCCAGCTCGACCATTTTGTTGTCGATCAGGCGAGCATCGCCAAGCCAGGCGGCTACCAGAATTACTGCCCGTTTGCTGGTTTCAGAAACTTCCAGCAATGTGTCGGCATCGCGAATCTGAATATCATCGGCGCGGAAGCCTTTTTCATTCAGTTCTTGCCCCGCAATGGTAATAATTTCATCGAGATCCCGTTCCCCAGCCTGCAATTTGTCAGCAATCGAACTTAAAACTTTGTACAGACCAGGCGCAATTTTGCGTTGTTCCGCCGTCAGATAACCGTTACGGGAACTTAGCGCCAGACCGTCTTTGGCGCGCATAATTGGCACACCGACAATCTCAATATCGAAGCCCATATCGGCAACCATTTTGCGGATCAGCGCCAGTTGCTGAAAATCTTTTTCACCGAAGCAGGCGATGTCCGGCTGGACCAGGTTGAACAGCTTGCTGACAATAGTCGAAACGCCGCGAAAATGTCCCGGACGGCTGGCACCTTCCAGCATGGTCGAAAGGCCAGGAACGTCAACGTAAGTGTGGGTTTCAGTACCGTTCGGGTAGATCTCTTTTACCGAAGGGGCGAAAACTAAATCCACTTTACGTTTGTTTAGCTTCTCGCAGTCCTCCTGCAAGGTCCGTGGATAACGAGCCAGATCTTCCGGGCGGTCGAACTGCATCGGGTTAACGAAAATACTGACGACGACCACATCGGCGCGGGCTTTGGCTTCGTCGACCAGCTTCATATGGCCATCGTGCAGGTTACCCATGGTAGGCACCAGCGCCACGCGCTTGCCTTCCATACGCAGGCGGCGAATTTGCTGACGCAGCAGCGGCAGGGTTTCGATAATTAACACAACGTGACTCCTTAATGGAAACTGTGTTCTTCGCCCGGATAAACGCCGGACTCCACTTCAGCCATATACTGCCGCACAGCCGCGCGGATGTCGCCCGTTTCGGCGAGGAAATTTTTAGCGAATTTAGGAATGTGACCGCCGGTAATACCAAAGGCGTCGTGCATCACGAGGATCTGCCCGTCAGTGACGTTGCCTGCGCCAATGCCAATAACCGGGATCGCCAGTGCTTCGGTAATACGTTTTGCCAGTTCAACCGGCACGCATTCCAGCACCAGCAGCTGTGCCCCAGCAGCTTCTAAGGCTAATGCATCGCTGAGCAGTTGATCGCCCGCTTCATCGCCGCGCCCCTGAACTTTGTAGCCACCGAAAATATTCACTGACTGTGGTGTTAAACCTAAGTGACCACATACAGGAACGGCACGTTCGGTCAGCATTTGTACGGTTTCTACCAGCCACTCACCGCCTTCAATTTTGACCATGTTAGCACCGGCACGCATAACCGTTGCGGCGTTTTCGAAGGCTTGTTCCGGCGTGGCATACGCCATAAACGGCAGGTCAGCCAGCAGCAGGCAGTTTGGTGCGCCGCGACGTACGGCGGCAGTGTGGTAGGCGATATCGGCAACGGTAACTGGCAGGGTGGAGTCGTGCCCCTGAACCGTCATGCCCAGCGAATCGCCCACCAGCATGACGTTAAGCCCTTCATCAGCAAAGAGTTTGGCGAAGCTATAGTCATAAGCGGTGATGGTCGCGAAACGTTTTTTTTCCTGTTTGTACTTCTGCAGTAAGGAGATGGTGGTCGGTTTCATAACGTATCCTGATAAATTGATGTTGTGCTGTCTGGCATTTTATCAGTCACATTGGTGGGGGCAATGATTTATCCGTAGCAGCACTGCCAGAAGGTGACAGTGCTGCTACGTTATCAGGGATAGGTTACCTGGAAAGTACTGGTGGCTTTAAATTCGCCGGGTTCGATAGCAATATTCCCGTCTTGCTTTAATGTTGCCTGGAAATGAAGAGGCTGTGATGTGCCGTTACCTTGATTAGGGTAAACCCCATCGGAGGTGTCATCTTCGGTTTCATAATCTATATAAACAGAATTCGTATCATTAGGTTTTAATGTCATTAGCGGATTTTTACTGGTTGCTAAACCTTCAATGAGTACGCCAACGCCTTTGGCGGCAGTGCTTCCAGTAAGCGTATTACCAAGCAGTTGTGTGTTTTGAGTACCTACTTTTCCAGTGACGAGTTTTGTTTCAATATTACGCACACGAATACAATTCTGAAGCGAGATATCAAAGGGAACAGGTGAAGCGCCATTTTTAATTGTCCCAGAGCTATATTCTCCCATTCTAACCGTTGAACCATTGACTGATGGCCCGGTAAGTATGGAGGTAAAACATGTTGGTAAGGTTAATTTGACATTATTCAGTGTGAAATTGACATAAATGTGGTTGCTGTGATCTACAACTTTTGTACCAGGACTGTAGGCCTTAAACGAATAAAGGTAATTTGATGAACTGGATAACTGGACTTGCTGATTAAGTGTAGGATCGAAATTAGTATCTGTATAAAATTCAACAGTTATGTTGTGTACTATACCACCAATAGCCCAAAACTTATCGTAGTCGTCTGCTTTGTTGCAACCCTTAGTTTGTAGATCGCTGTCTGTGACGGAAAAGAAAAATTCTTGGTTGGAAGGATCTCCGATATAGATTCCTGGCGATTGAATGTCAGTTATTGTATCGTATGCAGACCAGACCCTTGATATTAACATGGTGTAATACAGACCAGGAACAGATGTATTAAATAGTTTATGTCCGCCATAATCTTTACCTGAATAGACCATGGCATTTTCAATAGTTATTGGACCAGGATTCGCTCTGCCAGATGTATTGCAGTAAAGAATACCACCACCGGTACCTGTATCCAGGTATGACCAGTACATTTTTACCCCAGTCGGGCCGAGCTGCGTGGGTTTATAAAAAACCAAGTTGCTTGCTGTTGATGTGTAATTAAAGGTCATCTGTGCGGCAGTGGAGGGGCCTCGATAGTTATCAACTCCTGCATTATTTCCCACAATAAAACTTGTATATGCACTGACTGTATTACAACAAGAATACAGTGCTAAAAAAAGAATGTACCTGAAGATAGTCTTCATTTTTACTCCAATGTTTCTTTATTGTTATGGTTTGCGCTGTTTTTGTTTGTTATTCGTAGTAAATATCCACTAACACATGGCTCATAAGTTGACCAGATGTAACACTCAATGCAGGATCGATTTTTTGCATTCGGGTGCTAAATTTCCAGGATGAACCATTCATGTCATCCGACATTACTGGATAAACGGAACGAGATCCGCCTGAAGCATTAAGAACATTGAATGTATTCGCCGAATCCTGAGTAGAAAATATAACTACTCCTACATTACTTGCTCCTGACGAAATTTCATTAGCAAATATTTGCCTAGAGCCAGCAGCCATGACACCGCTAAGGGCTCTAAAATCAATATGTAACTGATTTAGCACATCGCCAGTTCCCTGTAATGCACAGTCGGATACAGTGATAGTGAACTCTTTTCCACCTGGTTGATAACTTTCAGGAGTAACATTACCTGAAAAATATCCCACCCCAACGACGCCAAGATCAATATTACCCTGGTTACTGATTCCGCTTTTGCAGGTGCTGTTTTTTACATTGGCAACAAGGTCAATATCCTGTCCAGCAATGGCTGGACAGGCGATGCAAAACAGTAATGACAGAAACAGAATTATTCTCTTCATCAGCTTACGTTGAGTGGGATGCATATATAGTTCCTGAATCTGTAAGTCTGTTAGTTATAGGTTACTGTAAATGTGGCTGGTGCAGAAAACTTACCCGCAGTGACATTGTTTACGGTTTTATTTTTTTCCACGACCAGGCGTGCACTCATCGGATAATAAACGACCGCATTGGCTGCAGTGGAGATTGTTACCTCTTGTGATGCTGGTGTTACACAGCTAAATTGTGTTGCACTCCCTGTTGCCGGAGTTACAGTGCTCCAGACTTCAACGGCGACAGCACTTGCTTTATCTGCGGCTGTGGAACCATTTGCAAACCCCGCACCGTCATTAGCAGTTCCCTCGCATGTGGCTCGCTTGGTTAATTTTATTTGCGCTTTTTTATTGGGGATACCCGCACAGTCTTTGAATTTGAGTTTGAATGTTTTTACTTTGGTCTTGGCATTGATTTCAGAAATATATACATCACCAAAATCAACAACAGAAATGTCCTGATCAGAGTCATTTACTAATGTAGCGGTACAAGTACCCATTTCTACAGTAGTAATAACGGTCAGTCCAATACTGTCTGTTGCCGCATAAGAGAGTACGCTGAACAATGAGGCAGCCAAAACGACACTGCTGGATAATCCATAACGTAAATTTTTAAATGTCATCATAATTATCCTTCTTATTGATAGATGAAATTAAACGTCGCCAGTGCACGAAAATTCCCCGGTACGCCTTGCCCTGCATCTGTTTCACGTAGCGCAACGGTCATTTCAAGACCCTTATCGGGCTGCATCTCGTCTGTGCTCCAGCGTATCTTTTCCGCACTGTTAGGTTTAAGGAAAGTGGCATCATCAGTAGTCCGTTTTTTGAAACCCATACCGATATTACTTGTCGTCGAAGATGAATCACCAGACTGCGGTATAATAAGCTTAGGTGAGCTTGATGATGCATTTCCGGTCAGAGTGGTATCAATCCAACTGATGCCACTGCTGCACCCACTGGCAACCAGTTTAAAATCAGCCTGAGATTCTGTCGTTTTATTCGCGATCTTATCCAGACCCATCTTAGGGATTCTCAATGTGTAGTTATTATTGCCATCATTCGTGACGTTATTACCAGTAAGTGTGATGTTACAGGTTGTCGCTTTGACAGTGGCTGTAAACTCTACATTAATATCCGTTGCAAATACTGAGGGTGATAATAATATTCCCATCAGTATCACTATTTTATGTGGCGTTGTTTTTATCATTTGACGTCCCTTGTAGTTACTGAATCTGACACCGAATTCCATTCAGAATAATAGATTGTGCTATTTTTTCTGCTTCTGGGCTTTGTTGATAATGCGCAAGACAACTTACGGGTTTACTTTGTTCGAGCCATTTAATGCTGATATTTCCCTGCTGCTCAATACCACGAACAAATGCTTGTCCACCCTGTCCAACATTACCAATGACATTGCCTTGCTCATCATAAATATCTGCAGCAAATGGAATATTTTTACCATCACTTCGTGTGATGTTCATAATGGCTGATTGCCCTTGCACGGTTTCAAAATCAGCAAAGACGACTGAACCCTGACGCGGTACAGCTACTGCACTGGTACTTTTTAATTCAACATCGTTCTCAAGATCGTTGATATCCAGCGCGATACGGTTTTCATGATAAGGAGAAAGAGCGCTGGTGACACCATAACCCCATCGATCGATAGTACTGTTGCCATAATTTATTCGCGCTCCTTGAGCACCTGGAGCCTGAACTACCGCCAGTGTATCGGAGTCGCTAAAACTATCATTACTGAAAGTCAGTCCACCGCTATGCAATACAAAACCACCGTCGGTGCTGAGAGAAACTTGACGGCTGTTATCGCTATTTGCAGAAATTGAACCTGCCAGCGTTCCCCATGGTGACTCATAGCTGGCATAACCCCCAACATAACTCAAATCTTTGCTGGCTTTATTCATCGTATAGCCAGTATTCACGCTATAACTGACGCGAGCGTTATCGCTATAGCCACTGCTGCTAACGTTGAGTTGGTTATTACCCTTAAAGTCACTGCTTATTTGAGTATCAATACTCTGGAAACCTGAAGTACGTTGTTCAGTGCCAAGTAATTTTTCAATTGGAATGGTGAAACTAAGATAAACGCTATCGTCAGTGTCGCCGTCTTCATTCCATGAACGCTGGGCACTGACACTGTAGCTGCCCCAGGATGTACTGTTACTGTAGCCAATAGAGTAATTGCTACGATTTTGTCCGGAAGCCCAGTAATCGGACCAACTTCCGGAAAGATAAAATGAACCGTAATCTTTTTTCTCAAATTTCAACGGTTGGTTAATACTGACCGTAACCTGATTTTTCATGCGTGAGTAATTACGCATGGATTTCGGTTCAAGATCTTGTTCGGGATGTTTCACTTCATCAATTAGAGTTAGTGCATCATTAAGACCAAGGTAATTCTGTGTCGAATAGCGATAGGCCGCGATATTCAGTGAAGTACTTGTTTCTTCGAATAACTTGTTCCAGGAAACACGATAACTTTGCCCCTGGTATGTTTTATCATCCGGGATACGAACATTGGAATGAGTCACATCGAAAGAAAATGCACCAACTGAAGTATTCAGACCAAGACCTAACAAACCAGCGGTATAGTTATTATCGGTTATCTGAATACCGGTATAACCCGTCAGATAGTTATTCAGGCCGTAGTAGTAGCTTGCTTGAAATAAATTAGGCTCATCCTGAATATCATCTTTTAAGACCTGACCGCCGCTAATATCCCAACGTCCAACGCCAGGGCGTAACATTTGAACAACGGATGAGAAAGGTTGCGAGAATGTCCGCTTTGAGCCATCGGATTCTTCGATGGTAACAATAAGATCGCTGCCGTACCCTGACGGACTCAGATCATCAATGACGAAAGCGCCTGGCGGCACCGTCGTTTCATAAATCTTATAGCCACCTTGCGTAATAGTGACTTTGGCGTTGGTATTGGCAACGCCATGAATGATAGGCGCAAAGCTGGCTAAAGTCGGAGGCAACATGCGGCTGTCACTGTATAAACGAATGCCTCGGATACTGACGGAATCAAAGGTTTCGCCCGTCGTATAAGACTCACCAAGAATGAGTTGAGAACGCAGCGAGGCGATATCACGCTGAACATACCGATTCTTAAAATCATAATTACTGCCAGAATCGGTCATCCAGTTGTAGTTGCCCGAGGCACGCAGTCGCCATGCACCTAAATTCATCCCACCGTTAAATGCAGCATAAATGCTTTCATTTTTTCGACCAGGGGTTTCACTATGATATCCGTTGAGGTTGTATGACAACATGGCCGCATTAATGCCGTTTTCCCATAACGATGGATCAACATAGTTTTGGTAATTTTTCATTACCCAGGCTTGAGGAACGTCTATATCCAGACGTTGATCGTTAACGTCATAACGAACAGAAGCCTGAGGGATAATTTCCGTCAAATTGAGGCAATTGCCGAGCGTTTCATCCCTGGCAAGCAGAACGGCTTTTTCGTTATTTATATCGGGAGAATTAATATGAAACTGCAATAAATTCTTTAATGTGATACAAGCCTGGGCGTTCTTTTTTCCTTCAATTGCGACAAATGTAATACTTTGGTTAATGATTGGTTGGTCGTTTACATAAACACTGACGTCGTAAACACCCGGTATAGCGGGGTTACCTTCACTGTACCGGCTGAGATCAATATTAGATGCATTCTGCCCCATCAGGAAGGTATGGTCATATTCAACGAGTTCAGCACTGAAAGCAGTATTGCAATACAGCAGCGCGCAAAACGTGGCGATACGGGTCAGATGATGATAATTTTTAGTATATTCTATAGTCACGCTATGCTTCCTGCGGAATTATATCCTTGCCTGATTACAGCCTGGCATTACCTTCAATTGCGCCACCAAAGTCATTAATGGCGTAAAAATGCACTTTTGCAGAATTCGCTTTGCCATTAAGGCCATTGACTTTCATGACCTCATCACTAAATGGTGCAATCATTTTCACATCAATCGGATAGCGTTTACCGCTAGCTTCTAAATCACCACTGCTAAAAGAGACGTAGTAAGGGGTTGGATTGGTCACTCGTAATGACGCCTTACCTTCTGAACCTGACCAGAACCACTTCAGGGCTAACGGGGCTTCAGAGGGATTTCCCTTCAATCCATCCGGGCGATAGAAAAGTTTTATACGTGTGCGAAATGCCAGTTGCAGCAGGCTTTGATTCGCGACCTTTTCTGCATCTGGTTTTGGTGGAACTTCCAGTACGTTAAACCAGAACACGCTCTCTCTGTCTTTAGGCAGTGAGGTGCTGGCTGTGTACATTAATTTGATTGTTTGCCCACGTTTGGCATCAATACGCGATACTGGCGGCGTAGCAGTAAAAGGGACTGTAATACTGCCAGGCTCAGCGTTGTCATCGCCAGTATCTAACCAACTCTGGACAAGCAACGGGTTATTCCCTTTATTTTCCAGACGTGCGTTGACACTTTTTTGATCGCTTTTATATATTACGCGAGTACCCGAAATGACAATGTCCGCAATAGACGATGAACTAAAAGCCATACAGGTTACGAAGCATAAAGCTGTTGTATGTTTGGTGTTAAAAAACATAAACCATCCCTGATAGAGTTAATTAAAACAGGGAATAATATAAAATAGAAATTATTATTCCCTGTATATTCATTCAATCAATTTAACTGGTGAATACTTACTGATAAGTAATGGTGTATGCAGTGTTAGTTTTTACATAACCAGCAGTTGCTGTTTGGTCTGCGACGGCACGAACGTAAGACGCTTTAAAATCATAAACAGCAGATTTTGTCGTTGCATCCAGGGCTTTAGTATACACATCGCCAGGGTTGTTAATTTGAACCTGTTTGATAGTGGAACCATCAATATTGTGTAGAGCGATATTAACGCCGTCAGATGGGTTGTTAATAGACATGTCGTTGTTCAAAGTCCCTTTGCTGTTACCAAAGAAAACAGAACCGAAGGTCATTCTAGCCGTGCTACCTGGATTCGGATTTGCTTTGCTGCAGTCAACGGTGATGCTGAAAGGTTTAGCTTTAGCGCCAACGGTGTCATTCAGTACGCCAGCATCGATTTCACCAACGGTTGCGGTTTGCAGCAGGATCAGACCATCCTTGTTACCGCCGTCAACGCGGGTTTCACAGGTGTTATCAACAACCAGACCACTGATATTTAACTGACCGCCGTCCATATCAGCAGAAGCAGTACCTGCAACCATCGCCAGCATAAGACCAGACAGGGCAAAACCTAATTTTTTAGACATAAAAATCCTTTAATAAAATTCCATTAGTCAGACTACATGTTTGAAGAATGACTATTCATGACACAAATAGGAGAAACAAATGTTAGATATTAATGAGCAATGATATTTGTTACCCAAATTTACAACCATTGTTCATTAGGTCGCCTATTGTGCACTTTAGAAGCTTTTGAACAAATTAAATTTACTTAATTCAAAATTAAGTAAAAATAAGTTCACAAGTGCAATTGGTTAGGGTATGGAGATGGGATTGATATTTATTTATAGGAAGTTATATTATTTCCGCAAAGAGATGTTTAAACTAAAATCGTAATTAAGGAAAGAGATGAGATATGATTTTCAGAAAATATTTATATTCGCAATATAAATAAATTACCATTTGTTTAATTTGTCAAATGCTCTTGTATGTAAGATTTGACGCAACATCTCCCCATCAGGAAACACCAACTCCGGCGCGATTTCAAACAGCGGCCACAGCATAAATCCACGATTCTTCATATCGTAGTGCGGAACGGTCAGGCGTTCAGTATTTATCACTTCATTACCAAACAGCATGATGTCGAGATCCAGCGTGCGTGGTCCCCAGCGTTCAGCTTTGCGGACGCGACCTTGCTGCAATTCAATACGCTGTGTGTGATTGAGTAGCTCTTCAGGTGCAAGAGAGGTTTCCAGCGCCACGGCTGCGTTTAAGTAATCGGGTTGATCTTGCGGCCCCAGCGGTGGGGTGCGGTAAAACGAAGAAACGGTAAGAATGTGGCTTTCAGGGATATCGCCTAATGCTTTCAGGGCAGCATTGACCTGCTCCAGCGGAGAGGCCAGATTGCTGCCTATGGCAATATACGCCACTGTCATGCGGTACCCTCACGACGTGGTGCGCGTTTGCGTGGACGACGAGTACGACGACGCGGTGACGGTTCTTCATCCAGCTCGTTGAGCATCCCTTTTTGGTCTGGTGGCGCGGAAACCTGGAACTCACCCCACCATTTCACCAGACGCTGCAGTTCAGCGTTACGCTCAACTTCAGCTCGCAAGGCCAACAGGTCATAAGCCGCACGGAACTTAGGATGCTCCAGCAGTTTCCATGCGCGTTTACCCTGACGACGGGACATACGCAACTGCAACTGCCAGATATCGCGGGTTAATGTCGTCAGACGTTTCGGGATTGCCAGTGAACGGCAGGCTTCGTCCAGCACGTCGTTCATCGCCAGCGCGAAAGCGTCGTGATAGGTCAGGCCGCTTTCCTGGGCGATCTTCTGTGCCGTCTCCAGCAGTGGGTACCAGAACATGGCGGCAAACAGGAACGCCGGGTTCACGCGCATATCGTTATGGATACGCGTATCGGTATTCTTCAGCACCTGTTCAATGATCCGCTCCATCGGGCTGTCGCCATTTTCCGTGAAGTAGCGGGTAATGGTCGGGAACAGCGGCTGGAACAGATGATATTCACACAACAGCTTATAGGTTTCGTAACCGTAGCCCGCTTGTAGCAGTTTAAGCGATTCTTCAAACAGGCGTGCCGGTGGGATATCGTTCAGCAGGGTAGCGAGGCGAGGGATCGGTTCTGCGGTTTCCGGGCTGATGCGCATACCCAATTTGGCGGCAAAACGTACCGCGCGCAGCATACGTACCGGATCTTCACGGTAGCGCGTTTCCGGGTTACCAATCAGACGGATAACGCCGTCCTTCAGATCCTTCATGCCGCCAACGTAATCACGGACGGTAAAATCCGCTACGCTGTAATACAGGCTGTTGATAGTGAAATCGCGGCGCTGGGCGTCTTCTTCGATGGAGCCGAAAATGTTGTCGCGCAGCAACATGCCGTTTTGCCCGCGTTGGGAGGTCGTGCGGTCGCTGACGTTACCTTCGTGGTGTCCACGGAAGGTCGCAACTTCGATAATCTCCGGGCCAAACATTACATGAGCCAGACGGAAACGGCGACCCACCAGGCGGCAGTTACGGAACAGTTTGCGCACCTGCTCAGGCGTGGCGTTAGTGGTTACGTCAAAATCTTTCGGCTTTTTGCCAAGTAACAGGTCGCGCACGCCGCCGCCAACCAGCCAGGCTTCGTATCCCGCTTTATTGAGCCTGTACATTACCTTCAGGGCATTTTCACTGATATCTTTGCGGGAAATAGCATGCTGCTCACGCGGGATCACCGTCACCTGTGGACGGGCGACTGCCTGTTCAGCCTCGCTTTCCTCGCGGCTTAGCACCTTGCGGCAAAAATTAGCGACTCGGGTAAAAATAGTACACCTCGGTAGTGTCAAACATCATTCAGGACAAAAAAATAGCGGCTAATCATAGCTCAGCATGACGCATTTGAGAATGTTGAATTTACAATTGCCGACTCGGGCACGGCGGTAAGCCGCCAGTTTTTGACGGCTGACTGAAGGATTTGCTCGACGCTGAAATCCTGCCAGTGTGCTTCTGCCTGCTGCCCCAGAAATTGAAGTGCCGCGATTAGTACCGGGCGTGGATCGCCTTTCGGCAACGCAGGCGCATGATTCTGCTTGGAAAGTTTAGCGCCTTGTGGATTAAGCGCCAGCGGCAGATGAATGTAATCTGGCACTTTCCAGCCAAAAAGCTGGTACAGCGAGATTTGCCTTACTGTTGGTTCAATCAGATCAGCCCCACGCACTATTTCTGTAACGCCCTGGAAATGATCATCAACCACAACAGCCAGGTTGTAGGCGAACAACCCATCACGGCGATGAATGATAAAATCTTCCCGTGCCAGTTTTTCGTCGGCGTGAATAATGCCGCGCAGCTGGTCAGTAAATTGCGTGACCGGATGCTGCTGGCGGATACGCACTGCGGCGTTGTCTGGTCCATGATGCAACACCCGGCAATGACCGTCGTAAATACCGCCAATGCTTTGAATACGCGCACGCGTACAGGTGCAGTAATAACTTAGTCCTTGTTCATGTAACCAGGCGAGTGCTTCACGATAGGCGTCGTGACGTTGCGATTGCCAGAGAACATCGCCGTCCCAGTGCAGACCGTAATGTTCCAGCTGGCGCAGGATAGTTTCTGCGGCACCGGGAACTTCACGAGGCGGGTCGATATCTTCTATGCGTACCAGCCAGCGACCTTGCCGGGCGCGAGCCTGCAAATAGCTGCCGAGCGCGGCGATCAGAGAGCCAAAATGAAGCTCGCCGGAAGGAGAGGGGGCGAAGCGGCCAATATACTGTGTGTCTGTCATCTCTTTGAACAAAAAATAAGGCGGGAGCATTTCCCGCCTGTGGTAAACGTGATGGAACGGCTGTAATTAGCCAGCCATCTGTTTTTCGCGAATTTCAGCCAGCGTTTTGCAGTCGATGCACAGATCGGCTGTCGGGCGCGCTTCCAGACGGCGAATACCAATTTCAACACCGCAGGATTCGCAGTAGCCGAAATCTTCGTCTTCCACTTTTTTCAGCGTCTTCTCGATCTTTTTGATCAGCTTACGCTCGCGATCGCGGTTACGCAGTTCGAGGCTGAACTCTTCTTCCTGGGCTGCACGGTCTACCGGGTCCGGGAAGTTGGCTGCTTCATCCTGCATATGTGTAACGGTGCGATCGACTTCATCCCTGAGTTGATTACGCCATGCTTCCAGAATACGACGGAAGTGCGCCAGCTGGGCTTCATTCATATACTCTTCGCCCGGCTTCTCCTGATATGGTTCCACCCCAGCGATGGCGAGAATACTCAGGGACGATGTTTTACGGTTTTGCCCTTCTTGCATGTTGCTTCTCCTTAACACGCACTATCGATCCCCATGTTCGGGGGAAAAATGAGGCCGCTATAAATAGCAGATGCTTTTCCGGATAGCAATTATCTAAACGTAACACTTGACAACTGTGTGAGGAAAAGCGTATTTGCGCACGCGACCAGAATGTAAATTAACCAGTTACTTACTTTACTACAATGTAACCGGCAGTGATTTTTTAAGAGCCATGCCTTCAGCAGAAATTTCCGCTTTGTAAGCCAGAATTTCTACCCCCCTCTGTTGAGCTTCTGACAATAGTTGCGCGTATTTCTCATCGATGTGGCGCGCGGGTGAAAACCGTGTAATGGCTGAATGCAGCACGGCGAAAAAGATAACCGCACGCTGGCCTTCAGCCGCTACGCTCATCAACTCCCGAAGGTGTTTCTGACCTCGTTCAGTGACCGCATCGGGAAAATATCCCTGTTCGTTCTCCGCTAACGTAACCGATTTCACTTCAATATAGCAGTCTGGACGCGAATCCGCCTGCAACATAAAGTCAATACGGCTGCGTTCTGCGCCGTATTTTACTTCGCTTTTCAGCGAGCTATAGCCTGACAGTTCTGAAATTGATTCATTAAGGATAGCCTCTTTCGTCAACCTGTTAGCCCAAAGCGTGTTGACGCAAATAAATGCGCCGCTCTGGCTTTGAGTTAATTCCCAGGTGTGTGGGTATTTCCGTTTGGTGTTGTCTGAAGTCGAATACCAGACGGTATCGCCAGGCGTTGCACAACCGGTCATCGCACCCGTATTCGGGCAGTGTAGCGTTAATTCGCGACCATCGGGTGTGATCACATCGGCTAAAAAACGTTTGTAACGCTGAATTAGCGTCGCGCGCTGTAGAGGGGGAGAAAATTCCATTGCGACAATCCTTGTTATTGCGTTAGCGCCCAGCGTTTTAGCGGCGTGTAGCGTGTGCGTCCACGGGCAAACGAGGAGGCGTAAAGGGTGAACTCCGTCACCGCATACGACCAGTTAAAACCTGGCGGCGGGATTGTCACCGCCTCGCTGGCGTCGCGCAATAAGGTAATATGTGGATGAAACGGACGATTGCTTTGAAAACAACCGCTGCGGGCAGCCTGTGAACGGAGCATATTCGCCAGCTGGATTAAGCCGCGTGGCGGCTGACGCATCCCTAACCACACCACACGCGAACGCAGCCATTGTCCGGCGTCATCAAGCGTGAGTGTGAAACCAGGTTGACGAATCCGTCCGGCTAAAAGAGAAAGCGCCTTCTCTTTCTCGGCGCTCACTTCGCCTAAAAATGCCAGAGTCAGATGCAAATTATCGGCGGCGACCGGACGTCCCGCCTCAGGTGGGAAGTGTGTGGCGCGCCAATGGATAATCTGTTCGCGGATTTCTGCAGGTAAGTCGATAGCAAAGAACAGACGTTGCGGTTCAGACATGTGAGGCACTCGGTTATGAATTACCGCGATGCTACAATGTGGCGCGAAGAATGTTAACCCTCTGGAGCGTTTTGTGTCGTCGTTGCCCGTTGCTGCCGTCTTACCTGAATTACTTACCGCTCTCGATTGTGCGCCGCAGGTATTATTAAGTGCGCCGACCGGGGCCGGGAAATCAACCTGGCTGCCGCTGCAACTGCTGGCGCATCCCGGCATTAACGGGAAAATTATCCTGCTGGAGCCGCGTCGTCTGGCGGCGCGTAACGTCGCGCAACGGCTGGCGGAGCTGCTTAACGAAAAGCCAGGCGATACCGTTGGCTACCGGATGCGTGCGCAAAACTGCGTCGGGCCGAATACCCGCCTGGAAGTGGTTACCGAAGGCGTGCTGACGCGCATGATCCAGCGTGACCCGGAACTGAGCGGTGTTGGACTGGTGATCCTTGATGAATTTCATGAGCGCAGCTTGCAGGCGGATTTGGCGTTGGCGCTGTTACTCGATGTGCAACAAGGTCTGCGTGATGACCTTAAACTGCTGATTATGTCGGCTACCCTGGACAACGACCGCTTGCAGCAAATGCTGCCAGAAGCGCCTGTCGTCATCTCAGAAGGGCGCTCGTTTCCGGTTGAACGCCGTTATTTACCGCTGCCCGCGCATCAGCGTTTTGACGATGCCGTTGCGGTAGCCACCGCTGAAATGCTGCGTCAGGAAAGCGGATCATTACTGTTATTTTTACCTGGCGTCGGAGAAATTCAGCGTGTGCAGGAACAACTGGCTTCGCGCATCGGCAGTGATGTATTGCTCTGCCCGCTGTATGGCGCGTTGTCGCTGAACGATCAGCGAAAAGCGATCCTCCCGGCACCGCAAGGGATGCGCAAAGTGGTGCTGGCGACCAATATTGCTGAAACCAGTTTAACCATTGAAGGTATTCGTCTGGTGGTGGATTGTGCCCAGGAGCGTGTGGCGCGTTTTGATCCGCGCACGGGGCTTACGCGACTGATTACTCAACGCGTTAGCCAGGCATCCATGACGCAGCGTGCCGGGCGCGCCGGGCGTCTGGAGCCGGGTATCAGCCTGCATTTAATCGCCAAAGAACAAGCAGAACGCGCCGCGGCGCAAAGTGAACCGGAGATCTTACAAAGCGATCTTTCCGGTTTGCTGATGGAATTACTGCAATGGGGATGCAGCGATCCGGCGCAGATGAGCTGGCTGGATCAACCGCCAGTAGTGAATCTACTGGCCGCGAAACGTCTGTTACAAATGCTGGGGGCACTGGAGGGTGAACGGCTTAGTGCGCAAGGGCAAAAAATGGCAGCGCTGGGTAACGATCCGCGTTTAGCGGCAATGCTGGTTAGCGCGAAGAACGACGACGAAGCTGCTACCGCGGCAAAAATTGCCGCCATTCTCGAAGAGCCGCCACGGATGGGCAATAGTGACCTGGGCGTGGCGTTTTCGCGCAATCAACCAGCCTGGCAGCAACGTAGTCAGCAACTGTTAAAACGCTTAAACGTACGTGGCGGTGAGGCAGACAGTTCGCTTATCGCGCCGCTACTTGCCGGGGCGTTTGCCGATCGCATTGCTCGTCGCCGTGGGCAAGATGGACGCTATCAACTGGCAAACGGCATGGGAGCGATGCTCGATGCCAACGACGCGCTAAGCCGCCACGAATGGTTGATCGCACCGTTATTATTGCAGGGCAGCGCCTCGCCGGATGCGCGGATTTTACTGGCGCTGCTGGTCGATATTGATGAGTTAGTACAACGCTGCCCGCAGCTGGTACAGCAGTCTGACACTGTGGAGTGGGATGACGCGCAAGGTACGCTGAAAGCCTGGCGTCGGCTACAAATCGGTCAGTTGACGGTGAAAGTGCAGCCGCTGGCGAAACCGTCAGAAGACGAGTTGCATCAGGCGATGCTTAATGGCATCCGTGATAAAGGTTTAAGCGTGCTCAACTGGACGGCGGAAGCGGAACAGCTACGCTTGCGTTTGTTATGCGCCGCAAAGTGGTTGCCGGAATATGACTGGCCAGCGGTTGATGATGAAAGTTTATTGGCAGCGCTGGAAACGTGGCTGCTGCCACATATGACTGGCGTACATTCACTACGCGGCCTGAAATCACTCGACATTTATCAGGCACTACGCGGATTACTTGATTGGGGAATGCAGCAACGTCTGGATAGTGAATTGCCTGCGCATTACACTGTGCCGACGGGAAGCCGGATCGCCATTCGTTATCATGAAGATAACCCGCCCGCGCTGGCGGTGAGAATGCAAGAGATGTTTGGCGAGGCCACCAATCCGACGATCGCCCAGGGGCGCGTGCCGCTGGTGCTGGAGTTGCTTTCACCTGCCCAAAGGCCATTACAAATCACACGAGATTTGAGCGACTTCTGGAAAGGAGCGTACCGTGAGGTGCAAAAAGAGATGAAAGGGCGTTATCCCAAACATGTCTGGCCGGACGACCCGGCAAATACTGCACCGACGCGACGGACGAAAAAGTATTCGTAAGGTTGGTTTTCTCCCTCTCCCTGTGGGAGAGGGCCGGGGTGAGGGCATCAGCGCGCACGTTCACCCTCACCCTAACCCTCTCCCTCAAGGGAGAGGGGACCGATCGAGCACAAATTTTGAGAGATATCTTCTTCTGTCTTGTAACAGAAGAACAGAAAATCGGGCTTTTGCGCCTGAATATTGCGGAGAAAAAGCATGGCCGGGAATGACCGCGAGCCAATTGGACGCAAAGGGAAACCGACGCGTCCGGTCAAACAAAAGGTAAGCCGTCGTCGTTACGAAGATGACGATGATTACGACGATTATGATGACTATGAGGATGAAGAACCGATGCCGCGCAAAGGTAAGGGCAAAGGCAAAGGGCGTAAGCCTCGTGGCAAACGCGGCTGGCTATGGCTACTGCTAAAACTGGCTATCGTTTTTGCCGTGCTGATCGCCATTTACGGCGTTTATCTCGATCAAAAAATTCGTAGCCGTATTGATGGCAAGGTCTGGCAACTGCCTGCGGCAGTTTATGGCCGAATGGTCAATCTTGAGCCAGACATGACCATCAGCAAGAACGAGATGGTGAAGCTGCTGGAGGCGACCCAGTATCGTCAGGTGTCGAAAATGACCCGTCCTGGCGAATTTACCGTGCAGGCCAACAGCATTGAGATGATTCGCCGTCCGTTTGATTTCCCGGACAGTAAAGAAGGACAGGTGCGCGCGCGTCTGACCTTTGATGGCGATCATCTGGCGACGATCGTCAATATGGAGAACAACCGTCAGTTCGGTTTCTTCCGTCTTGATCCGCGTCTGATCACCATGATCTCTTCGCCAAACGGTGAGCAGCGTCTGTTTGTGCCGCGCAGTGGTTTCCCGGATTTGCTGGTGGATACTTTGCTGGCGACAGAAGACCGTCATTTTTACGAGCATGATGGAATCAGTCTCTACTCAATCGGACGTGCGGTGCTGGCAAACCTGACCGCCGGACGCACGGTACAGGGTGCGAGTACGCTGACGCAACAGCTGGTGAAAAACCTGTTCCTCTCCAGCGAGCGTTCTTACTGGCGTAAAGCGAACGAAGCTTACATGGCGCTGATCATGGACGCGCGTTACAGCAAAGACCGTATTCTTGAGCTGTATATGAACGAGGTGTATCTCGGTCAGAGCGGCGACAACGAAATCCGCGGCTTCCCGCTGGCAAGCTTGTATTACTTTGGTCGCCCGGTAGAAGAGCTAAGCCTCGACCAGCAGGCGCTGTTAGTCGGTATGGTGAAAGGGGCGTCCATCTACAACCCGTGGCGTAACCCAAAACTGGCGCTGGAGCGACGTAATCTGGTGCTGCGTCTGCTGCAACAGCAACAGATTATTGATCAAGAACTCTATGACATGTTGAGTGCCCGTCCGCTGGGGGTTCAGCCGCGCGGTGGGGTGATCTCTCCTCAGCCAGCCTTTATGCAACTGGTGCGTCAGGAGCTGCAGGCAAAACTGGGCGATAAGGTAAAAGATCTCTCCGGCGTGAAGATCTTCACTACCTTTGACTCGGTGGCCCAGGACGCGGCAGAAAAAGCCGCCGTGGAAGGCATTCCGGCACTGAAGAAACAGCGTAAGTTGAGCGATCTTGAAACTGCGATTGTGGTCGTCGACCGCTTTAGTGGTGAAGTTCGTGCGATGGTCGGAGGTTCTGAGCCGCAGTTTGCGGGCTACAACCGTGCGATGCAGGCGCGTCGTTCGATTGGTTCCCTTGCAAAACCAGCGACTTATCTGACGGCCTTAAGCCAGCCGAAAATCTATCGTCTGAATACGTGGATTGCGGATGCGCCAATTGCGCTGCGTCAGCCGAATGGCCAGGTCTGGTCACCGCAGAATGATGACCGTCGTTATAGCGAAAGCGGCAGAGTGATGCTGGTGGATGCGTTGACCCGTTCGATGAACGTGCCGACGGTAAATCTGGGGATGGCGCTGGGGCTGCCTGCGGTTACGGAGACCTGGATTAAACTGGGCGTACCGAAAGATCAGTTGCATCCGGTTCCGGCAATGCTGCTGGGGGCGTTGAACTTAACGCCAATCGAAGTGGCGCAGGCATTCCAGACCATCGCCAGCGGTGGTAACCGTGCACCGCTTTCTGCGCTGCGTTCGGTAATCGCGGAAGATGGCAAAGTGCTGTATCAGAGCTTCCCGCAGGCGGAACGCGCTGTTCCGGCGCAGGCGGCGTATCTGACACTATGGACCATGCAGCAGGTGGTACAACGCGGTACGGGTCGTCAGCTTGGGGCGAAATACCCGAACCTGCATCTGGCAGGGAAAACAGGGACTACCAACAATAACGTAGATACCTGGTTTGCGGGCATTGACGGCAGCACGGTGACCATCACCTGGGTCGGCCGTGATAACAACCAGCCGACCAAACTGTATGGTGCCAGCGGGGCAATGTCGATTTATCAGCGTTATCTGGCTAACCAGACGCCAACGCCGCTGAATCTTGTTCCGCCAGAAGATATTGCAGATATGGGCGTGGACTACGACGGCAACTTTGTTTGCAGCGGTGGCATGCGTATCTTGCCGGTCTGGACCAGCGATCCGCAATCGCTGTGCCAGCAGAGCGAGATGCAGCAGCAGCCGTCAGGCAATCCGTTTGATCAGTCTTCTCAGCCGCAGCAACAGCCGCAACAGCAACCTGCTCAGCAAGAGCAGAAAGACAGCGACGGTGTAGCCGGTTGGATCAAGGATATGTTTGGTAGTAATTAACATCTAAGCGTGAAATACCGGATGGCGAGTTGCCATCCGGTAAAATAACATCCCATCTAAGATATTAACCCTTTCTTTTCATCTGGTTGTTTATTAACCCTTCAGGAACGCTCAGATTGCGTACCGCTTGCGAACCCGCCAGCGTTTCGAATATTATCTTATCTTTATAATAATCATTCTCGTTTACGTTATCATTCACTTTACATCAGAGATATACCAATGGCGCGTTCCAAAACTGCTCAGCCAAAACACTCACTGCGTAAAATCGCAGTTGTAGTAGCCACAGCGGTTAGCGGCATGTCTGTTTATGCACAGGCAGCGGTTGAACCGAAAGAAGACACTATCACCGTTACCGCTGCACCTGCGCCGCAAGAAAGCGCATGGGGGCCTGCTGCAACTATTGCGGCGCGACAGTCTGCTACCGGCACTAAAACCGATACGCCGATTCAAAAAGTGCCACAGTCTATTTCTGTTGTGACCGCCGAAGAGATGGCGCTGCATCAGCCGAAGTCGGTAAAAGAAGCGCTTAGCTACACGCCGGGTGTCTCTGTTGGTACGCGTGGCGCATCCAACACCTATGACCACCTGATCATTCGCGGCTTTGCGGCAGAAGGCCAAAGCCAGAATAACTATCTGAATGGCCTGAAGTTGCAGGGCAACTTCTATAACGATGCGGTCATTGACCCGTATATGCTGGAACGCGCTGAAATTATGCGTGGCCCGGTTTCCGTGCTTTACGGTAAAAGCAGTCCTGGCGGCCTGTTGAATATGGTCAGCAAGCGTCCGACCACCGAACCGCTGAAAGAAGTTCAGTTTAAAGCCGGTACTGACAGCCTGTTCCAGACTGGTTTTGACTTTAGCGATTCGTTGGATGATGACGGTGTTTACTCTTATCGCCTGACCGGTCTTGCGCGTTCTGCCAATGCCCAGCAGAAAGGGTCAGAAGAGCAGCGTTATGCTATTGCACCGGCGTTCACCTGGCGTCCGGATGATAAAACCAATTTTACCTTCCTTTCTTACTTCCAGAACGAGCCGGAAACCGGTTATTACGGCTGGTTGCCGAAAGAGGGAACCGTTGAGCCGCTGCCGAACGGTAAGCGTCTGCCGACAGACTTTAATGAAGGGGCGAAGAACAACACCTATTCTCGTAATGAGAAGATGGTCGGCTACAGCTTCGATCACGAATTTAACGACACCTTTACTGTGCGTCAGAACCTGCGCTTTGCTGAAAACAAAACCTCGCAAAACAGCGTTTATGGTTACGGCGTCTGCTCCGATCCGGCGAATGCTTACAGCAAACAGTGTGCGGCATTAGCGCCAGCGGATAAAGGCCATTATCTGGCACGTAAATACGTCGTTGATGATGAGAAGCTGCAAAACTTCTCCGTTGATACCCAGTTGCAGAGCAAGTTTGCCACTGGCGATATCGACCACACCCTGCTGACCGGTGTCGACTTTATGCGTATGCGTAATGACATCAACGCCTGGTTTGGTTACGACGACTCTGTGCCACTGCTCAATCTGTACAATCCGGTGAATACCGATTTCGACTTCAATGCCAAAGATCCGGCAAACTCCGGCCCTTACCGCATTCTGAATAAACAGAAACAAACGGGCGTTTATGTTCAGGATCAGGCGCAGTGGGATAAAGTGCTGGTCACCCTAGGCGGTCGTTATGACTGGGCAGATCAAGAATCTCTTAACCGCGTTGCCGGGACGACCGATAAACGTGATGACAAACAGTTTACCTGGCGTGGTGGTGTTAACTACCTGTTTGATAATGGTGTAACACCTTACTTCAGCTATAGCGAATCGTTTGAACCTTCTTCGCAAGTTGGGAAGGATGGTAATATTTTCGCACCGTCTAAAGGTAAGCAGTATGAAGTCGGCGTGAAATATGTACCGGAAGATCGTCCGATTGTAGTTACTGGTGCCGTGTATAATCTCACTAAAACCAACAACCTGATGGCGGACCCTGAGGGTTCCTTCTTCTCGGTTGAAGGTGGCGAGATCCGCGCACGTGGCGTAGAAATCGAAGCGAAAGCGGCGCTGTCGGCGAGTGTTAACGTAGTCGGTTCTTATACTTACACCGATGCGGAATACACCACCGATACTACCTATAAAGGCAATACGCCTGCACAGGTGCCAAAACACATGGCTTCGTTGTGGGCTGACTACACCTTCTTTGACGGTCCGCTTTCAGGTCTGACGCTGGGCACCGGTGGTCGTTATACTGGCTCCAGTTATGGTGATCCGGCTAACTCCTTTAAAGTGGGAAGTTATACGGTCGTGGATGCGTTAGTACGTTATGATCTGGCGCGAGTCGGCATGGCTGGCTCCAACGTGGCGCTGCATGTTAACAACCTGTTCGATCGTGAATACGTCGCCAGCTGCTTTAACACTTATGGCTGCTTCTGGGGCGCAGAACGTCAGGTCGTTGCAACCGCAACCTTCCGTTTCTAATTTCTCTTTTGGGGCACGGATTTCCGTGCCCATTTCACAAGTTGGCTGTTATGCAGGAATACACGAATCATTCCGATACCACTTTTGCACTGCGTAATATCTCCTTTCGTGTGCCCGGGCGCACGCTTTTGCATCCGCTGTCGTTAACCTTTCCTGCCGGGAAAGTGACCGGTCTGATTGGTCACAACGGTTCTGGTAAATCCACTCTGCTCAAAATGCTTGGCCGTCATCAGCCGCCGTCGGAAGGGGAGATTCTTCTTGATGCCCAACCGCTGGAAAGCTGGAGCAGCAAAGCGTTTGCCCGCAAAGTGGCTTATTTGCCGCAGCAGCTTCCTCCGGCAGAAGGGATGACCGTGCGTGAACTGGTGGCGATTGGTCGTTACCCGTGGCATGGCGCGCTGGGGCGCTTTGGGGCGGCAGATCGCGAAAAAGTCGAGGAAGCTATCTCGCTGGTTGGCTTAAAACCGCTGGCGCATCGGCTGGTCGATAGTCTCTCTGGCGGCGAACGTCAGCGGGCGTGGATCGCCATGCTGGTGGCGCAGGATAGCCGTTGTCTGTTGCTCGACGAACCGACCTCGGCGCTGGATATCGCCCACCAGGTTGATGTGCTGTCGCTGGTGCACCGTTTAAGTCAGGAGCGTGGCCTGACGGTCATTGCCGTGTTGCACGATATCAATATGGCGGCACGCTACTGTGATTATCTGGTCGCCCTGCGCGGCGGTGAAATGATTGCTCAGGGAACGCCTGCGGAAATTATGCGCGGCGAAACCCTCGAAATGATTTATGGCATCCCGATGGGTATTTTGCCGCATCCGGCGGGTGCTGCACCTGTGAGTTTTGTTTATTGATGAGCGGCTTACCTCTTATTTCGCGCCGTCGACTGTTAACGGCGATGGCGCTTTCTCCGTTGTTATGGCAGATGAATACCGCCCACGCGGCGGCTATTGATCCCAATCGTATTGTGGCGCTGGAGTGGTTGCCGGTGGAATTACTGCTGGCGCTCGGCATCGTGCCTTACGGCGTGGCGGATACCATCAACTATCGCCTGTGGGTCAGCGAACCACCATTGCCGGACTCAGTGATCGACGTCGGTTTGCGCACAGAACCTAACCTTGAACTGCTGACCGAAATGAAACCATCGTTTATGGTCTGGTCGGCAGGATATGGCCCTTCACCAGAAATGCTGGCTCGTATTGCGCCGGGTCGCGGATTTAACTTCAGTGACGGCAAACAGCCGTTGGCGATGGCGCGTAAATCGCTGACGGAAATGGCAGATTTACTTAACCTGCAAAGCGCAGCGGAAACGCATTTAGCGCAATATGAAGACTTTATCCGCAGCATGAAACCCCGCTTTGTGAAGCGTGGTGCGCGTCCGTTATTGCTGACGACGCTTATCGATCCGCGCCATATGCTGGTCTTCGGTCCAAACAGCTTGTTCCAGGAAATTCTTGATGAGTACGGCATCCCAAATGCCTGGCAAGGGGAAACCAACTTCTGGGGCAGTACCGCCGTCAGTATCGATCGTCTGGCGGCGTATAAAGACGTTGATGTGCTCTGTTTTGATCACGACAACAGCAAAGACATGGATGCGCTAATGGCAACGCCGCTGTGGCAGGCCATGCCGTTTGTCCGCGCCGGACGCTTTCAGCGCGTACCTGCAGTCTGGTTTTATGGTGCGACGCTCTCGGCAATGCACTTTGTGCGCGTTCTGGATAACGCCATCGGAGGTAAAGCGTGAGTAAACGAATTGCGCTTTTCCCGGCGTTATTGCTGGCGCTGTTAGTGATTGTCGCTACGGCGCTCACCTGGATGAACTTCTCGCAGGCGCTGCCGCGTAGCCAGTGGGCGCAGGCTGCCTGGTCGCCGGATATTGACGTCATCGAGCAGATGATTTTTCACTACAGCTTGTTGCCGCGTCTGGCGATTTCGCTGCTGGTGGGCGCGGGTCTGGGGCTGGTGGGCGTGCTGTTTCAGCAAGTGCTGCGTAACCCGCTGGCGGAGCCGACGACGCTTGGCGTTGCTACAGGCGCGCAACTGGGGATTACCGTCACTACGCTCTGGGCGATCCCTGGTGCGATGGCGAGCCAGTTTGCTGCGCAGGCAGGGGCTTGTGTTGTTGGCTTAATTGTCTTTGGCGTCGCGTGGGGGAAACGGCTGTCGCCGGTAACGCTGATTCTCGCGGGGTTGGTAGTGAGCCTTTATTGCGGCGCAATCAATCAGTTACTGGTTATCTTCCATCATGACCAACTGCAAAGCATGTTTCTGTGGAGCACTGGAACGCTGACGCAAACCGACTGGGGCGGCGTTGAGCGTTTATGGCCGCAGCTGCTGGGCGGTGTGATGCTGACGTTGCTGCTACTTCGTCCGTTAACCCTGATGGGGCTTGATGATGGCGTGGCGCGCAATCTCGGGCTGGCCTTGTCGCTTGCGCGTCTGGCAGCGCTGTCGCTGGCGATTGTCATCAGTGCGCTGCTGGTGAACGCTGTGGGGATTATCGGCTTTATCGGGTTGTTCGCGCCGCTGCTGGCAAAAATGCTGGGGGCGCGGCGTCTGCTGCCACGACTGATGCTGGCGTCGTTGATTGGTGCGCTGATCCTCTGGCTTTCCGATCAAATCATCCTCTGGCTGACTCGCGTGTGGATGGAAGTGTCCACCGGTTCGGTCACTGCGTTGATCGGTGCGCCGCTGCTACTGTGGCTGTTGCCGCGTTTACGCAGCATTAGCGCGCCGGATATGAAGGTCAACGATCGTGTCGCGGCTGAACGCCAACATGTGCTGGCGTTTGCCCTCGCGGGCGGCGTGCTGCTGTTGATGGCTGTGGTGGTGGCGCTGTCGTTTGGTCGTGATGCGCACGGCTGGACGTGGGCGAGCGGGGCGTTGCTCGAGGATTTAATGCCCTGGCGCTGGCCGCGAATTATGGCGGCGCTGTTTGCGGGCGTCATGCTGGCGGTGGCGGGCTGTATTATTCAGCGACTGACCGGAAACCCGATGGCAAGCCCGGAAGTGCTGGGGATTAGCTCCGGCGCGGCGTTTGGCGTGGTGTTGATGCTGTTTCTGGTGCCGGGTAATGCCTTTGGCTGGCTGTTACCTGCAGGCAGTCTCGGCGCGGCGGTGACGCTGTTGATCATTATGATCGCCGCCGGCCGCGGTGGATTTTCCCCACACCGTATGTTACTGGCGGGGATGGCGTTAAGCACCGCGTTCACCATGCTTTTGATGATGTTGCAGGCAAGTGGTGACCCGCGAATGGCGCAAGTGCTGACCTGGATTTCCGGTTCGACCTACAACGCGACCGATGCGCAGGTCTGGCGCACCGGAATTGTGATGGTGATTTTGCTGGCGATTACCCCGCTGTGCCGCCGCTGGCTGACCATTTTACCGCTGGGTGGTGATACCGCCCGAGCCGTAGGAATGGCGCTGACGCCGACGCGAATTGCGCTGCTGCTGTTAGCGGCTTGCCTGACGGCGACCGCGACGATGACTATTGGACCGTTGAGTTTTGTTGGTTTAATGGCACCGCATATTGCGCGGATGATGGGCTTTCGACGGACGATGCCACACATCGTAATTTCGGCGCTGGTGGGTGGTTTACTGCTGGTGTTCGCTGACTGGTGTGGGCGGATGGTGCTGTTTCCATTCCAGATCCCGGCGGGGCTGCTGTCAACCTTTATCGGCGCGCCATATTTTATCTATTTGTTGAGAAAGCAGAGCCGTTAATTTTTCCATATAACGGCCCTGTACGCCTGGACGGATAAAGCGTTTACGCGACAACGGATGCCCGATGCGACGCTGGCGCGTCTTATCGGGCCTACAAACGGCCCCGAATCGTAGGTCGGATAAGGCGTTCACGCCGCATCCGACAAACCATGCTGGATCACAACTTCGCAAACACCCGACGTGCAGCATCGATGGTGTTATTGATATCTTCCATGCTGTGCGCCACGGACATAAAGCCCGCTTCAAACGCTGACGGTGCCAGGTAAACACCTTCGTCCAGCATCATATGGAAGAAACGCTTAAAGCGTTCCACGTCACAGGCCATCACATCCTGATAGCACGTCACGGACTCGGCGTCGGTAAAGAAAATACCGAACATGCCGCCAACGTGGTTAACGACCAGCGGAATTCCGGCTTCTTCTGCCGCTTCCAGCAGACCTTCTGCCAGACGTGTTGTCAGCTCATCCAGCGTTTCGTGAACGCCCGGCTGCGCGACTTCATTCAGACAGGCGAAACCCGCTGCCATCGCAATCGGGTTACCGGAAAGCGTACCCGCCTGATAGACCGGACCCGTCGGGGCCAGCGCATCCATTACATCACGACGACCACCGAATGCGCCTACCGGCATTCCACCGCCGATGATTTTGCCGAGGCAGGTTAAATCTGGCACTACGCCGTAATAATCCTGTGCGCCAGCTAGCGCTACGCGGAAACCGGTCATCACTTCATCGATGATCAGCAACGCGCCAAATTCGTCGCACAGCGCGCGCAGACCTGGCAGGAACTCTGGCAGCGGCGGAACACAGTTCATATTGCCTGCCACCGGCTCGACGATAATACAGGCAATCTCTTGCGGGTATTGCTCAAATGCGGCGCGTACAGAAGCCAGATCATTATAAGTACAGGTTAAGGTATATTTGGCGAAATCTGCCGGAACGCCCGGCGAGTTTGGCTGGCCTAACGTGAGTGCGCCAGAACCGGCTTTCACCAGCAGGCAGTCAGCGTGACCATGGTAACACCCTTCAAATTTAATAATTTTGTCGCGACCGGTAAAACCACGGGCCAGGCGGATGGCGCTCATGGTCGCTTCAGTGCCGGAGTTCACCATGCGCACCATATCCATGGTCGGGACCAGTTCGGTCACCAGTTGCGCCATTTTCACTTCCATTTCGGTTGGTGCACCAAAGCTTAAACCACGCTCGGCGGCTTCAATCACGGCATTGCGGATTGCCGGATGGTTATGGCCCAGCACCATCGGCCCCCAGGAACCGACATAATCGATATAGGCTTTGCCATCAACATCGTACAGATAAGCGCCGTCCGCTTTTTCGATAAACAGTGGAGTGCCGCCCACGCCAGTAAAGGCGCGAACAGGGGAGTTCACACCGCCAGGGATCAGCTCGCGCGCTGCGCTGTAAAGATTTTCAGACTTACTCATGGAGGGTTCCTGATTCGTAGAAAAAGTGAATGGCTGCTATTCTATGTTATTCATAACAAGTTAAATACTCGTCAAACATCAGGCTGCTTGTACTGGTGCAATCCTGATTTCTTAGAGTATAAAAGTTTTGTGCATTTGAAACATTACGCTTTGCAAAGGATTTTCATGGAACGTGCGAGTAAAATGCCGTCATCTTATTTGTATGACCAATAAGTGATCATTGGATGAAAACTGATACTCCCTCTTTAGAAACACCGCAGGCCGCGCGCCTGCGACGCAGACAACTGATTCGCCAACTTCTTGAGCGCGATAAAACCCCGTTAGCCATTTTGTTTATGGCGGCAGTCGTCGGCACGCTTGTTGGGCTGGCAGCGGTTGCTTTTGACAAAGGTGTCGCCTGGTTGCAGAACCAACGTATGGGGGCGCTGGTACATACTGCTGATAATTATCCGCTTCTGTTAACCGTCGCTTTTCTCTGTTCGGCGGTGCTGGCGATGTTTGGCTACTTTTTGGTGCGCAAATACGCGCCGGAAGCAGGTGGTTCGGGGATCCCGGAAATTGAAGGGGCGCTGGAAGATCAACGTCCCGTTCGCTGGTGGCGTGTATTGCCGGTGAAGTTCTTTGGCGGGCTGGGGACACTCGGCGGAGGCATGGTGTTGGGGCGCGAAGGGCCAACCGTGCAGATCGGCGGTAACATTGGCCGTATGGTGCTTGATATTTTCCGCCTGAAAGGTGACGAAGCTCGCCATACGCTGCTGGCAACCGGTGCTGCTGCGGGGCTGGCTGCGGCCTTTAACGCGCCGCTGGCGGGTATTTTGTTTATTATCGAAGAGATGCGTCCGCAGTTTCGCTATACGTTAATTTCGATTAAAGCGGTATTTATTGGTGTCATTATGTCGACCATTATGTACCGGATTTTTAATCATGAAGTTGCGTTGATTGACGTCGGTAAACTTTCTGATGCGCCGCTTAATACGCTGTGGCTTTATCTGATCCTCGGTATTATTTTTGGCATTTTCGGCCCTATTTTTAATAAATGGGTGCTGGGGATGCAGGATTTGCTGCACCGTGTGCACGGCGGCAATATTACCAAATGGGTGCTAATGGGCGGTGCGATTGGCGGTCTGTGTGGATTGCTGGGGTTTGTGGCACCAGCAACGTCGGGCGGCGGTTTTAACCTGATTCCTATCGCTACCGCGGGGAATTTCAGCATGGGAATGCTGGTGTTTATCTTCGTCGCGCGGGTCATTACCACCTTACTCTGCTTCTCTTCCGGCGCGCCGGGCGGTATTTTTGCCCCGATGCTGGCGCTGGGTACTGTGCTGGGAACCGCTTTCGGAATGGTTGCCGTTGAGCTGTTTCCGCAATATCACCTTGAGGCGGGGACGTTTGCTATTGCCGGAATGGGGGCATTACTGGCGGCATCTATTCGCGCGCCGTTAACGGGGATCATTCTGGTTCTGGAGATGACCGATAACTACCAGCTCATTTTGCCAATGATTATTACCGGTCTTGGCGCAACACTATTAGCGCAATTTACCGGCGGGAAACCGCTATACTCGGCGATTCTTGCGCGCACGCTGGCAAAACAGGAAGCTGAGCAACTGGCGCGAAGCAAGGCCGCATCAGCCAGCGAGAATACTTGAACGAAATACCAGGGTATTAGATAATGGCGATTATTATTGGGTTAGAATTTGCCCAATTGCCGATGTCGTTTGGAGCAAAATATGAGTGATGACGTAGCACTGCCGCTGGAGTTTACCGACGCAGCAGCCAACAAAGTTAAAAGCCTGATCGCTGACGAAGATAACCCGAATCTGAAATTACGCGTGTATATCACCGGTGGCGGTTGCAGCGGCTTCCAGTATGGTTTCACCTTTGATGATCAGGTGAACGAAGGCGATATGACCATCGAAAAACAGGGCGTTGGCCTGGTGGTTGATCCGATGAGCCTGCAATATCTGGTCGGCGGTTCCGTTGATTATACCGAAGGTCTGGAAGGTTCTCGTTTCATCGTGACCAACCCGAACGCGAAAAGCACCTGCGGTTGCGGTTCTTCCTTTAGTATCTAATCTGTTGTTCATGTGCCGGATAAACTATCCGGCACATCTTCTCTCTTCAACGCCCATTCTCATCCAGCGCAAACGTCGGTAGCTTAAGATGCCAACGAATAGCCGCCAGCCGAATCAATAGCGTCACGACCATGCCCATCATACTGGCTGTTTCCAGTGGTACGGAAAATGTGTAATAAGCCGTAGCGTGGACAATACCGCCGATAATACAGGCAGTTGCGTAGATTTCTGTACGTAAAATCATGGGGATTTCGCGGGCCAGAACATCACGAATGATCCCGCCGCCAACGCCAGTAATGACGCCCATACAAACCGCGATTAACGGACCGGCTTCCGCATTAAAGGCTTTATTCACGCCAATGCCGACAAACACCGCCAGACCAACGGCGTCCAGCACCGGCAACATCCATTTTGGTAAGCGTCTTGGCTGGCGCACCAGCACGATGGTCAGCATGCTGGTGACCATTGCAACGACCAGATCGGTGGGATCTTTCACCCAAAATACCGGGCCGTGATCCAGCGCCATGTCGCGAATTGTCCCGCCGCCTACTGCGGTTACCACGCCCAGTACCAGAACACCAAAAGGGTCCATACGCAATTTTCCGGCTAACAAAACGCCGGAGATGGCAAATACCGCTGTGCCGACTATATCCAGCCAATAGACGAGCATTGTTCAATCCCCACTGAGCACCTGAAAAGGTCAGGCGCTAATCTACCTGTGAAAGCGCATTACAGAGCTGTTGTGCAGCGAGGATAATACGTGGGCTTGCACGTTCAAACCAGTCACTCGTGAGAGGAATAACGGGAATTTTGAGCTGTTCACCCCAGTATTGTTTGATTTTAGGAATTTGGTCCGGTCCGCCTGTAATGACAATCGCCTGTGGCGAGCGTGCTAACACCTGTTCGCGGCTAACTTGCGGCCAGGGAACCCGGCTGTCTTTAAAGATGTTTTCTCCGCCACAAACTTCGAGTACCTGGTTCTGAATCGACTCTTTTCCACTGGTAAATGGCGGATTAATGCCGAATTGCAGAAAAACACGTTTTTTAGGTTTATCAGCATATTGCGCTTTCAATTGCGCGTACTGATCCAGCAGGGATTGCGCGGCTTGTTCGGCCTTGTCTGGTTGCGGACTCCAGGGGGCCAGTTGACGTAACGCATTGGCAATTTGTTCAATGCTTGTCGCATCGACCCACATCACTTTTATTCCCAGCGAAGCCAGCTGGTCAACCTGCCGCTCGGCATTACCTCCACGCCAGGCAATCACCAGATCGGGTTTCAGCGCGACAATGCGTTCCAGATTCATCCCCTGCCAGGTGGAAACCTGCTCAATCTTTTGCGCTTGTGGAGGATAGTCGGAATAGCTGCTGACCCCAACCGGCGTGATCCCGGCGGCAAAGGCAAGTTCAGTGTTGGCGGGAGAAAGCGTGATGACGCGCGGCGCGGCGTTGAGCCACAGTGGCGCAAGAAAAGACAGGGCGACCAGCGCCCTGAACAGTGACTTAGCCATGTGCAAGTTTCTGCACCAGTGACTCAACCATCAGGCTGGACTGTTTAGCGGCAACAGCCAGGAACTCATCGAAGCTAAGATGAGACTGTTGATCGGCCACGTCGGAGATGGCGCGTACGACAACAAACGGGACGTTGAAATTGTGGCAGACATGGGCGATTGCCGTCGCTTCCATCTCTACAGCAATGGCCTGTGGGAAGTTGTGGCGGATTTTCGCCAGACCAACAGAACCGTTGATGAAAGCGTCGCCGCTAACAATCAGGCCACGTACAGCGTTAAGATTCAGTTCGGCAATGCAGGCCTCAGCGGCAGCGATCAGTTTATCGTCAGCTTTAAAGCCTGCCGGACAGCCTGGTAACTGACCGTATTCATAACCAAATGCCGTGACATCCGCGTCGTGATAACGTGCTTCGTCCGAGACAACGATATCGCCCACTTTCAACGTTGGTGCCAGGCCACCGGCAGAACCGGTGTTAATAATCACATCTGGCTTGCAGTGTTCCAACAGCAAAGTGGCACCCAGCGCCGCAGCGACTTTACCGATGCCCGATTTCAGAAGCGCAACCTCGGTTCCATTCAGTTGGCCGGTATAGATTTCGCAACCGCCGAGACTGATAGTTTGACGGTTTTCGATTTTGTCACGCAGCAGCGTAACTTCTTCTTCCATTGCACCAATGATGCCGATTTTCATAGATTTACTCGCGATAAGCCCGATTTGAAGGCATAGTTTACCATGCGCTTACGGGGAAGCGTATTTCTCACGCGGGAGAGGACATGGCACAGATTGATTTCCGAAAAAAAATAAACTGGCATCGTCGTTACCGTTCACCGCAGGGCGTTAAAACCGAACATGAGATCCTGCGGATCTTCGAGAGCGATCGCGGGCGTATCATCAACTCTCCGGCAATTCGTCGTCTGCAACAAAAGACCCAGGTTTTTCCACTGGAGCGCAATGCCGCCGTGCGCACGCGTCTTACCCACTCGATGGAAGTCCAGCAGGTGGGGCGCTACATCGCCAAAGAAATTTTAAGCCGTCTGAAAGAGCTTAAATTACTGGAAGCATACGGCCTGGATGAACTGACCGGTCCCTTTGAAAGCATTGTTGAGATGTCATGCCTGATGCACGATATCGGCAATCCGCCGTTTGGTCATTTTGGCGAAGCGGCGATAAATGACTGGTTTCGCCAACGTTTGCACCCGGAAGATGCCGAAAGCCAGCCTCTGACTGACGATCGCTGCAGCGTGGCGGCACTACGTTTACGGGACGGGGAAGAACCGCTTAACGAGCTGCGGCGCAAGATTCGTCAGGACTTATGTCATTTTGAGGGGAATGCACAAGGCATTCGCCTGGTGCATACATTGATGCGGATGAATCTCACCTGGGCACAGGTTGGCGGTATTTTAAAATATACCCGTCCGGCGTGGTGGCGTGGCGAAACGCCTGAGACACATCACTATTTAATGAAAAAGCCGGGTTATTATCTTTCTGAAGAAGCCTATATTGCCCGGTTGCGTAAAGAACTTAATTTGGCGCTTTACAGTCGTTTTCCATTAACGTGGATTATGGAAGCTGCCGACGACATCTCCTATTGTGTGGCAGACCTTGAAGATGCGGTAGAGAAAAGAATATTTACCGTTGAGCAGCTTTATCATCATTTGCACGAAGCGTGGGGCCAGCATGAGAAAGGTTCGCTCTTTTCGCTGGTGGTTGAAAATGCCTGGGAAAAATCACGCTCAAATAGTTTAAGCCGCAGTACGGAAGATCAGTTTTTTATGTATTTACGGGTAAACACCCTAAATAAACTGGTACCCTACGCGGCACAACGATTTATTGATAATCTGCCTGCGATTTTCGCCGGAACGTTTAATCATGCATTATTGGAAGATGCCAGCGAATGCAGCGATCTTCTTAAGCTATATAAAAATGTCGCTGTAAAACATGTGTTTAGCCATCCAGATGTCGAGCGGCTTGAATTGCAGGGCTATCGGGTCATTAGCGGATTATTAGAGATTTATCGTCCTTTATTAAGCCTGTCGTTATCAGACTTTACTGAACTGGTAGAAAAAGAACGGGTGAAACGTTTCCCTATTGAATCGCGCTTATTCCACAAACTCTCGACGCGCCATCGGCTGGCCTATGTCGAGGCTGTCAGTAAATTACCGTCAGATTCTCCTGAGTTTCCGCTATGGGAATATTATTACCGTTGCCGCCTGCTGCAGGATTATATCAGCGGTATGACCGACCTCTATGCGTGGGATGAATACCGACGTCTGATGGCCGTAGAACAATAACCAGGCTTTTGTAAAGACGAACAATAAATTTTTACCTTTTGCAGAAACTTTAGTTCGGAACTTCAGGCTATAAAACGAATCTGAAGAACACAGCAATTTTGCGTTATCTGTTAATCGAGACTGAAATACATGAAAAAAACCACATTAGCACTGAGTGCACTGGCTCTGAGTTTAGGTTTGGCGTTATCTCCGCTCTCTGCAACGGCGGCTGAGACTTCTTCAGCAACGACAGCCCAGCAGATGCCAAGCCTTGCACCGATGCTCGAAAAGGTGATGCCTTCAGTGGTCAGCATTAACGTAGAAGGTAGCACAACCGTTAATACGCCGCGTATGCCGCGTAATTTCCAGCAGTTCTTCGGTGATGATTCTCCGTTCTGCCAGGAAGGTTCTCCGTTCCAGAGCTCTCCGTTCTGCCAGGGTGGCCAGGGCGGTAATGGTGGCGGCCAGCAACAGAAATTCATGGCGCTGGGTTCCGGCGTCATCATTGATGCCGATAAAGGCTATGTCGTCACCAACAACCACGTTGTTGATAACGCGACGGTCATTAAAGTTCAACTGAGCGATGGCCGTAAGTTCGACGCGAAGATGGTTGGCAAAGATCCGCGCTCTGATATCGCGCTGATCCAAATCCAGAACCCGAAAAACCTGACCGCAATTAAGATGGCGGATTCTGATGCACTGCGCGTGGGTGATTACACCGTAGCGATTGGTAACCCGTTTGGTCTGGGCGAGACGGTAACTTCCGGGATTGTCTCTGCGCTGGGGCGTAGCGGCCTGAATGCCGAAAACTACGAAAACTTCATCCAGACCGATGCAGCGATCAACCGTGGTAACTCCGGTGGTGCGCTGGTTAACCTGAACGGCGAACTGATCGGTATCAACACCGCGATCCTCGCACCGGACGGCGGCAACATCGGTATCGGTTTTGCTATCCCGAGTAACATGGTGAAAAACCTGACCTCGCAGATGGTGGAATACGGCCAGGTGAAACGCGGTGAGCTGGGTATTATGGGGACTGAGCTGAACTCCGAACTGGCGAAAGCGATGAAAGTTGACGCCCAGCGCGGTGCTTTCGTAAGCCAGGTTCTGCCTAATTCCTCCGCTGCAAAAGCGGGCATTAAAGCGGGTGATGTGATCACCTCACTGAACGGTAAGCCGATCAGCAGCTTTGCCGCACTGCGTGCTCAGGTGGGTACTATGCCGGTAGGCAGCAAACTGACCCTGGGCTTACTGCGCGACGGTAAGCAGGTTAACGTGAACCTGGAACTGCAGCAGAGCAGCCAGAATCAGGTTGATTCCAGCTCCATCTTCAACGGCATTGAAGGCGCTGAGATGAGCAACAAAGGCAAAGATCAGGGCGTGGTAGTGAACAACGTGAAAACGGGCACTCCGGCTGCGCAGATCGGCCTGAAGAAAGGTGATGTGATTATTGGCGCGAACCAGCAGGCAGTGAAAAACATCGCTGAACTGCGTAAAGTTCTCGACAGCAAACCGTCTGTGCTGGCACTCAACATTCAGCGCGGCGACAGCACCATCTACCTGTTAATGCAGTAATCTCCCTCAACCCCTTCCTGAAAACGGGAAGGGGTTCTCCTTACAATCTGTGAACTTCACCACAACTCCATACATCTTCATCATCCTTTAGGCATTTGCACAATGCCGTACGTTACGTACTTCCTTATGCTAAGCCGTGCATAACGGAGGACTTATGGCTGGCTGGCATCTTGATACCAAAATGGCGCAGGATATCGTGGCACGTACCATGCGCATCATCGATACCAATATCAACGTAATGGATGCCCGTGGGCGAATTATCGGCAGCGGCGATCGTGAGCGTATTGGTGAATTGCACGAAGGTGCATTGCTGGTACTTTCACAGGGACGAGTCGTCGATATCGATGACGCGGTAGCACGTCATCTGCACGGTGTGCGGCAGGGGATTAATCTACCGTTACGGCTGGAAGGTGAAATTGTCGGCGTAATTGGCCTGACAGGTGAACCAGAGAATCTGCGTAAATATGGCGAACTGGTCTGCATGACGGCTGAAATGATGCTGGAACAGTCGCGGTTGATGCACTTGTTGGCGCAGGATAGCCGTTTGCGGGAAGAACTGGTGATGAACCTGATTCAGGCAGAGGAGAATACTCCCGCACTTACTGAATGGGCGCAACGGCTGGGGATCGATCTCAATCAACCGCGAGTGGTGGCTATTGTTGAGGTCGACAGCGGTCAGCTTGGCGTGGACAGCGCAATGGCGGAGTTACAACAACTGCAAAACGCGCTGACTACGCCCGAGCGTAATAATCTGGTGGCGATTGTCTCGCTAACCGAAATGGTGGTGTTGAAACCGGCGTTGAACTCTTTTGGGCGCTGGGATGCAGAAGATCATCGTAAGCGAGTTGAACAACTGATTACCCGCATGAAAGAGTACGGCCAGCTGCGTTTTCGCGTTTCACTGGGCAACTATTTTACCGGTCCTGGCAGTATTGCCCGATCCTATCGTACGGCGAAAACGACGATGGTGGTGGGTAAACAGCGGATGCCAGAAAGTCGCTGCTATTTTTATCAGGATCTGATGTTACCTGTGTTACTCGACAGTTTGCGTGGCGACTGGCAGGCCAACGAACTGGCGCGACCGCTGGCGCGGCTGAAAACGATGGACAATAACGGCTTGCTGCGACGAACGCTGGCGGCGTGGTTTCGCCACAATGTGCAACCGCTGGCAACGTCAAAGGCGTTGTTTATTCATCGTAATACCCTGGAGTATCGGCTTAATCGTATATCGGAACTGACCGGGCTTGATTTGGGCAATTTTGATGACAGGTTGCTGCTGTATGTGGCGTTACAACTGGATGAAGAGCGGTAGGTTATGCGTTAAGGTTGAGGCGGCGCTGGCTCATTCCCCTCAGCCCGAAGGGTAGAGGGGAATGCCCGAATTAACCGTCAGTTCGGGATTATTTACGCGTTAGTTTTTCCAGATCGGCTTCAATCTCGCTGATCTTATTGGTTACGACTGACTCCAGGTGACGTAAGTCGTCGAGGATCTTACGCTTAAGATCAACTTCGCTGCGGTCACGCTGGCAGATTTGATCAAGCTCATCAATGATATACCGTAGATTCGGGCTGATTTCCTGGACTTCTTTATAACCCTGACCCACACCATCAGCGACGACCGTTTTACGCTGACGCGGATATTTAAACTTAACGCTCTTGGCGAAAAACTCGCCTTTGTCTTTCTGGAAATAGATTTTCAGAATATCGTTGTTGGCTTCCTGCCGGAGGCTGTAACGATCAATTTCTTCAGGATTGGTAATACCCAGACTTTTCAGATTGTCGTACATAGCGTTACCTCAAAATGAGTCAGTAAATTGTGCTTATTTTAGCATTTGGCCTGGCCCGCCCGGCTCGACTGTGATCGCAGAAAGCCTTTTTCTTCCAGACTTCTATCATGGCGTAAAAATCAAAAAATTACCTGCTTTATTCTGGTGATAAAATTCACGATCTACACCAGTTCCAGCATCGTTACTTCCGGGCGGCAGTTCAGACGCAAACCATACAAACTGCCCACGCCACGGGTTGTGTAGATGTGTCTTTCGCCAAAGGCATTTAATCCGGCGACGTAACGTTTATCTTCGACAGGGGCAAAAGGTTCACCAACCAACGGTACGCGCAGTTGCCCGCCGTGAGTATGGCCGCACAGCATCAGATCCCAGGGTTCATCACGCATGACTTCTTTGCTGTCGGGATTATGCGCCAGCACCAGTCTTGGCAGATTGGCTTCGCTGGCGGGAGGCGGTTTGCATTGTCCGGCCCATAAGTCACCAGTGCCTACCAGTTCGAATTGCCTGTTCGGCGTGGCGATCACCGTAGCCTGGTTAAACAACACCGTGATGCCCGCTGATTTCAACGTCTCGCCAATTAAGTGATTTTTTTCTGTACCAACAGGGCGATCGTGGTTGCCGAAGCAGGCAAACGTCGGCGCACATTCGGCAAGGGGGGAGAGTACGTCACTAAACGCCGAAAAATTCAGCGACATATCAAATAATACGTAATCGCCGCCCAGTAATATCAAATCGGGCTTTTGTTCTATGCCAAGAGCAATCGCGTCAGAAATCAGGCTTAAAGGAACAAAACGAGAGTAATGGAGATCGGCCAGAAAAAGAATTTTGAATGGTGCTGCGTTGTCTTTAAAAAAGGCGAGGCGGTGACGGATTAATTCAAACCAGCCTGGCTCACAGTAATGCATATAACCGAAACCTGAGCTCGTGGCTATCGTCGCGGCAGTAGCCTGCAAAAATCGGCGGCGTGAAATCATCGCTCATCCCTGCAAAAAAATCGGGCAGCGTCGTGCTGCCCGTGTGCATACTTTTAGTCGATGGTACGCAGCAGTTCGTTAATGCCGACTTTGCCGCGAGTTTTCGCGTCAACTTTCTTAACGATAACCGCACAGTAGAGGCTGTATTTGCCATCTTTTGACGGCAGATTACCTGAAACAACCACAGACCCCGCCGGAACGCGACCGTAGTGGATTTCGCCGGTTTCACGGTCGTAAATACGGGTGCTCTGACCAATGTATACGCCCATGGAAATGACGGAACCTTCTTCGACAATCACCCCTTCAACCACTTCAGAGCGCGCGCCGATGAAGCAATTATCTTCAATGATGGTTGGGTTAGCCTGCAGCGGTTCCAGCACGCCGCCGATGCCCACGCCACCGGAAAGGTGGACGTTTTTACCAATCTGCGCACAAGAACCGACGGTCGCCCAGGTATCAACCATGGTGCCTTCATCAACATATGCGCCGATGTTGACGTAAGACGGCATCAGCACGGTGTTACGGGCAATAAACGCACCCTGACGTACCGCCGCTGGTGGCACAACGCGGAAGCCTTCTTTCTGGAAACGTGCTTCGTCGTAGTCGGCGAATTTCATCGGCACTTTGTCGAAGTAGCGGCTTTCTGCCCCTTCGATCACCTGATTATCATTAATACGGAAAGAGAGCAGCACCGCTTTTTTCAACCACTGATGCGTCACCCACTGACCGTCAATTTTTTCCGCTACACGCAGTGCGCCGGAATCCAGCAGGGCGATCACCTGATTTACCGCTTCGCGGGTAACGGTGTCTGCATTGGCTGGCGTGATCTCGGCACGGCGTTCAAAAGCGGTTTCAATAATGTTCTGTAACTGCTGCATTGTTAAACTCTTTTCATATCAGTAAACACATCACCCTTTATCGTTTGGATTGAGGGCCTCTGTCAACCGCTGATGCACTTCCTGCTGCAACTCGTTATTAAGCGCACGCCGGTCAGCGGTGGCAATTATGAATAAATCTTCTACTCGCTCGCCAATGGTTGTAATTCGGGCACCATGAAGCGAAATTCCCAGATCGGCAAAAATTTTCCCGACTCGCGCCAGCAGTCCAGGTTGGTCGAGGGCGATCAGTTCGAGGAACGATTTGCGGTCGGTATGGGTCGGCAAAAACGTTACTTCGGTTTCAACAGTAAAATGGCGTAATTTGGCGGGTTGGCGACGGGGCTGCGGTGGCTGCCAGCTACTTTGCGTCAGTACTTGCTCCAGACCAAACCGAATAACCTCATGACGATCTGCGGACAGCGGGTTGCCATCGGGTTCCAGCACGATAAAGGTATCCATCGCCATACCGTCGCGAGTGGTGAAAATTTGTGCGTCGTGAACACTTAAATTGCGGCGGTCTAATTCGGCACAGACGGCGGCAAACAGATAAGGGCGGTCCGGGCTCCAGATAAAAATCTCGGTGCCTCCACGCGTAGCCTGCGGGCTAAGCAATACCAGCGGTTTGCTTAAATCATGCTGTAATAAATGGCGGGCATGCCAGGCCAGTTGATTTGGGCTATGGCGGACAAAATAGTTAGCACGACAGCGTGACCAAATTTGGTGCAGCGCCTCTTCGTCGATGTTATCCATGCGCAGTAGTGCCAGTGCCTGGAGTTGGTGATGGCGAACCCGTTCGCGCATATCCGGCGTGTTTTGCATTCCGCGTCGTAGCTGCTTTTCGGTGGCAAAGTAGAGCTCACGCAACAGACTTTGCTTCCAGCTATTCCACAGCGTTTCGTTGGTGGCGCAAATGTCAGCCACAGTCAGGCATACCAGATAGCGCAGACGATTTTCCGTTTGCACTTCTTCGGCAAACTGCTTGATGACTTCCGGGTCCTGAATATCGCGGCGTTGGGCGGTCACCGACATCAACAGGTGCTGGCGAACCAGCCAGGCGACCAGCTGTGTTTCGCGTGAGTTCAGCCCGTGGAGTTCGGCAAAATGCACTACATCCTGAGCACCGAGAATGGAGTGGTCGCCGCCGCGTCCTTTGGCGATATCGTGAAACAGCGCGGCGATGAAAATCAGCTCAGTTGACGGCAGGCGCGGCCAGACGTCCACACACAACGGATGGCGCTGGCGCGTTTCTTCACTGGCAAAACTCTCCAGTTTCAGCATCACGCGGATAGTATGTTCATCCACCGTGTAGGCGTGGAACAGATCAAACTGCATCTGCCCGACGATATGCGACCATTGCGGCATATACGCGCCGAGCACGCTATGGCGATGCATTGGCAATAGCCCGCGCCGCACCGCTCCGGGGTGACGCAGAATGCTCAAAAACAGTTTTCGTGCTTCCGGAATATTACACAGCGGTTGTTGCAGATGGCGACGGGCATGGCGTAACTGGCGCAGCGTGGTGGAGTAAATGCCGGTGATCGCACTGTTGTGCACCATGGTGTAGAACATACGCAAGATGGCTTCCGGCTGGCGCATAAATAGTGTTTCATCACGCAGGTCGATTAGCGTACCGCGTAGCTGAAACTCATCGTCGATTGGACGTGGTTTTTCGTCGGCGGGAAGGGCGAGGATGGCTTCATCGAACAGTTGCAGCAGCATCTGGTTGAGTTCACTGACGCGGCGTGTAACGCGGAAGTAATCCTTCATCATCCGCTCGACCGGTTCGTTACCTTCACCACTGTAATTCAGACGCTGGGCGACGCTAAGCTGGCGATCGAATAACAGGCGATTATCGTAACGGCTGACGACCAGATGCAGGGCAAAGCGAATACGCCACAATATATGCAGACATTCGTTTAATTCCGCCCGCTCCGCTGAGGTTAAGAAGCCAAACCCGACCATTTCATCCAGCGATGTTGCGCCAAAATGACGGCGGGCCACCCATTGCAGAGTGTGGATATCGCGCAAGCCGCCAGGGCTGCTTTTGATGTCTGGTTCAAGGTTGTAGCTGGTGCCATGGTAACGCTGATGGCGCTGGTTCTGTTCTTCAACTTTCGCCGCGTAGAACTTGTCGGAAGGCCAGAATCCTTCGCTGAAAATATGTTTTTGCAGTTCGAGGAACAGCGCAACATCGCCAATTAATAAGCGGGATTCGATTAAATTGGTGGCGACGGTTAAATCCGATAACCCTTCCAGCATGCACTCTTCAAGCGTGCGCACGCTATGACCGACTTCCAGCTTTACATCCCAGAGCAGCGTTAACAGCTCGCCCACTTTTTGCGCCTGATCGTCCGGGAGCTTTTTACGGCTTAAAATCAGTAAATCGACGTCTGAAAGTGGATGCAGCTCGCCACGACCGTAGCCACCGACGGCGACCAATGCCAGGTCGGCAATCTGGCTGAATCCCGCTTCAATCCATAATCGTTGCAGGAGCTGGTCGATAAACTCGGTGCGCGCCTCAATCAACTGTTCTGCAGAGATCCCATTGTCAAAGGCATCACCCAGCCAACGCTGGAAAGTATCGATATGGGCTTTTATCCCACCGACGGTTAATTCATCACGGGGCCAGACGCATGGATTTTGCGGTTGACCGGGCAGGGTGGGGAGAGCGGTGTTTGCGTACTGTTCTGGAAGGGTATTCATTGTGCGCCACCCATAAGATTAAATTATCGCATTAAAAAAGCCGGCATTCGCCGGCTTCATCTTATTCGTCGTGCGAGATTATCGCCGGGATGGTGTCATCCTTGCGTAGCGTCAGAATTTCGCAGCCGTTATCAGTCACCACAATAGTATGCTCATATTGTGCAGACAAGCTGCGATCTTTGGTTTTTACCGTCCAGCCATCTTTCATGGTGCGGATCTCTTTTTTACCCGCGTTGACCATTGGCTCGATGGTGAACGTCATCCCAGGTTTCAGTACGACGTTGGTTTCACGGGAGTCATAGTGCAGCACCTGCGGTTCTTCATGGAAGCCGCGACCAATACCGTGTCCGCAATATTCACGAACGACGGAGAAGCCTTCTGCTTCGACAAATTTCTGAATCGCCGCACCGATTTCGCGCAGATTAATGCCTGGTTTTACCATGCGTAGCGCCAGGTACAGGCTTTCTTGCGTGATGCGGCACAGACGTTCGCCCATGATGGTCGGCTTACCGACGATAAACATTTTCGAGGTATCGCCGTGGAAACCATCTTTGATTACGGTGACATCAATGTTAACGATATCGCCATCTTTCAGCAGCTTAGCATCGTCCGGGATACCGTGGCACACCACTTCATTAATAGAGATGCAAACGGATTTCGGATAGCCGTGATAGCCGAGGCAGGCAGAAACCGCGTGTTGTTCATTAACAATGTAATCATTACAGATGCGATCCAGCTCGCCGGTGCTGACGCCCGGTTTAACATACGGTTCGATCATCTCCAGCACTTCGGCAGCCAGTCGGCCAGCGACGCGCATTTTTTCGATATCTTCTGGGGTCTTGATTGAGATAGCCATTAATTCTGTCCATCAGCGTCGGTGATACCGACAATATATATGTAAGTGCCGTCAATGGTATCACACCCGGGCAAATTGAGAATCATTCTGAATTTCGCCAAACGTGCCACTGAAGGTTTTCTATAATAGAAAATTCGACGTCTGATGCTGTACACAGCGCCAACAATTATTGGTGTCCACGACGTATTTGTGGTATAAAGCGCGCCGGACTTCCGATCCATTTCGTATACACAGACTGGACGGAAGCGACAATCTCACTTTGTGTAACAACACACACGTATCGGCACATATTCCGGGGTGCCCTTTGGGGTCGGTAATATGGGATACGTGGAGGCATAACCCCAACTTTTATATAGAGGTTTTAATCATGGCAACTGTTTCCATGCGCGACATGCTCAAGGCTGGTGTTCACTTCGGTCACCAGACCCGTTACTGGAACCCGAAAATGAAGCCGTTCATCTTCGGTGCGCGTAACAAAGTTCACATCATCAACCTTGAGAAAACTGTACCGATGTTCAACGAAGCTCTGGCTGAACTGAACAAGATTGCTTCTCGCAAAGGTAAAATCCTTTTCGTTGGTACTAAACGCGCTGCAAGCGAAGCGGTGAAAGACGCTGCTCTGAGCTGCGACCAGTTCTTCGTGAACCATCGCTGGCTGGGCGGTATGCTGACTAACTGGAAAACCGTTCGTCAGTCCATCAAACGTCTGAAAGACCTGGAAACTCAGTCTCAGGACGGTACTTTCGACAAGCTGACCAAGAAAGAAGCGCTGATGCGCACTCGTGAGCTGGAGAAACTGGAAAACAGCCTGGGCGGTATCAAAGACATGGGCGGTCTGCCGGACGCTCTGTTTGTAATCGATGCTGACCACGAACACATTGCTATCAAAGAAGCAAACAACCTGGGTATTCCGGTATTTGCTATCGTTGATACCAACTCTGATCCGGACGGTGTTGACTTCGTTATCCCGGGTAACGACGACGCAATCCGTGCTGTGACCCTGTACCTGGGCGCTGTTGCTGCAACCGTACGTGAAGGCCGTTCTCAGGATCTGGCTTCCCAGGCGGAAGAAAGCTTCGTAGAAGCTGAGTAATAAGGCTTGATAACTCCCCCAAAATAGTTCGAGTTGCAGAAAGGCGGCAAGCTCGAGAATTCCCGGGAGCTTACATCAGTAAGTGACCGGGATGAGCGAGCGAAGATAACGCATCTGCGGCGCGAAATATGAAGGGGGAGAGCCCTTATAGACCAGGTAGTACACGTTTGGTTAGGGGGCCTGCATATGGCCCCCTTTTTCACTTTTATATCTGTGCGGTTTAATGCCGGGCAGATCACATCTCCGAGGATTTTAGAATGGCTGAAATTACCGCATCCCTGGTAAAAGAGCTGCGTGAGCGTACTGGCGCAGGCATGATGGATTGCAAAAAAGCACTGACTGAAGCTAACGGCGACATCGAGCTGGCAATCGAAAACATGCGTAAGTCCGGTGCTATTAAAGCAGCGAAAAAAGCAGGCAACGTTGCTGCTGACGGCGTGATCAAAACCAAAATCGACGGCAACTACGGCATCATTCTGGAAGTTAACTGCCAGACTGACTTCGTTGCAAAAGACGCTGGTTTCCAGGCGTTCGCAGACAAAGTTCTGGACGCAGCTGTTGCTGGCAAAATCACTGACGTTGAAGTTCTGAAAGCACAGTTCGAAGAAGAACGTGTTGCGCTGGTAGCGAAAATTGGTGAAAACATCAACATTCGCCGCGTTGCTGCGCTGGAAGGCGACGTTCTGGGTTCTTATCAGCACGGTGCGCGTATCGGCGTTCTGGTTGCTGCTAAAGGCGCTGACGAAGAGCTGGTTAAACACATCGCTATGCACGTTGCTGCAAGCAAGCCAGAATTCATCAAACCGGAAGACGTATCCGCTGAAGTGGTAGAAAAAGAATACCAGGTACAGCTGGATATCGCGATGCAGTCTGGTAAGCCGAAAGAAATCGCAGAGAAAATGGTTGAAGGCCGCATGAAGAAATTCACCGGCGAAGTTTCTCTGACCGGTCAGCCGTTCGTTATGGAACCAAGCAAAACTGTTGGTCAGCTGCTGAAAGAGCATAACGCTGAAGTGACTGGCTTCATCCGCTTCGAAGTGGGTGAAGGCATCGAGAAAGTTGAGACTGACTTTGCAGCAGAAGTTGCTGCGATGTCCAAGCAGTCTTAATTATCAAAAAGGAGCCGCCTGAGGGCGGCTTCTTTTTGTGCCCATCTTGTAAATTCAGCTAACCCTTGTGGGGCTGCGCTGAAAAGCGACGTACAATGTCGCTAGTATTAATTCATTTCAATCGTTGACAGTCTCAGGAAAGAAACATGGCTACCAATGCAAAACCCGTCTATAAACGCATTCTGCTTAAGTTGAGTGGCGAAGCTCTGCAGGGCACTGAAGGCTTCGGTATTGATGCAAGCATACTGGATCGTATGGCTCAGGAAATCAAAGAACTGGTTGAACTGGGTATTCAGGTTGGTGTGGTGATTGGTGGGGGTAACCTGTTCCGTGGCGCTGGTCTGGCGAAAGCGGGTATGAACCGCGTTGTGGGCGACCACATGGGGATGCTGGCGACCGTAATGAACGGCCTGGCAATGCGTGATGCACTGCACCGCGCCTATGTGAACGCTCGTCTGATGTCCGCTATTCCATTGAATGGCGTGTGCGACAGCTACAGCTGGGCAGAAGCTATCAGCCTGTTGCGCAACAACCGTGTGGTGATCCTCTCCGCCGGTACAGGTAACCCGTTCTTTACCACCGACTCAGCAGCTTGCCTGCGTGGTATCGAAATTGAAGCCGATGTGGTGCTGAAAGCAACCAAAGTTGACGGCGTGTTTACCGCTGATCCGGCGAAAGATCCAACCGCAACCATGTACGAGCAACTGACTTACAGCGAAGTGCTGGAAAAAGAGCTGAAAGTCATGGACCTGGCGGCCTTCACGCTGGCTCGTGACCATAAATTACCGATTCGTGTTTTCAATATGAACAAACCGGGTGCGCTGCGCCGTGTGGTAATGGGTGAAAAAGAAGGGACTTTAATCACGGAATAATTCCCGTGATGGATAAATAAGGGTAAGATTCCGCGTAAGTATCGCGGGGGCGTAAGTCTGGTTATAAGGCGTTATTGTTGCAGGCAGTTTGGTCACGGCCAGCGCGCAGCAACCGGAGCGTACAAAAGTACGTGAGGATGGCGAGCACTGCCCGGGGCCAAAATGGCAAATAAAATAGCCTAATAATCCAGACGATTACCCGTAATATGTTTAATCAGGGCTATACTTAGCACACTTCCACTGTGTGTGACTGTCTGGTCTGACTGAGACAAGTTTTCAAGGATTCGTAACGTGATTAGCGATATCAGAAAAGATGCTGAAGTACGCATGGACAAATGCGTAGAAGCGTTCAAAACCCAAATCAGCAAAATACGCACGGGTCGTGCTTCTCCCAGCCTGCTGGATGGCATTGTCGTGGAATATTACGGCACGCCGACGCCGCTGCGTCAGCTGGCAAGCGTAACGGTAGAAGATTCCCGTACACTGAAAATCAACGTGTTTGATCGTTCAATGTCTCCGGCCGTTGAAAAAGCGATTATGGCGTCCGATCTTGGCCTGAACCCGAACTCTGCGGGTAGCGACATCCGTGTTCCGCTGCCGCCGCTGACGGAAGAACGTCGTAAAGATCTGACCAAAATCGTTCGTGGTGAAGCAGAACAAGCGCGTGTTGCAGTACGTAACGTGCGTCGTGACGCGAACGACAAAGTGAAAGCACTGTTGAAAGATAAAGAGATCAGCGAAGACGACGATCGCCGTTCTCAGGACGATGTACAGAAACTGACTGATGCTGCAATCAAGAAAATTGAAGCGGCGCTGGCAGACAAAGAAGCAGAACTGATGCAGTTCTGATTTCTTGAACGACAAAAACGCCGCTCAGTAGATCCTTGCGGATCGGCTGGCGGCGTTTTGCTTTTTATTCTGTCTCAACTCTGGATGTTTCATGAAGCAACTCACCATTCTGGGCTCGACCGGCTCGATTGGTTGCAGCACGCTGGACGTGGTGCGCCATAATCCCGAACACTTCCGCGTAGTTGCGCTGGTGGCAGGCAAAAATGTCACTCGCATGGTAGAACAGTGCCTGGAATTCTCTCCCCGCTATGCCGTAATGGACGATGAAGCGAGTGCGAAACTTCTTAAAACGATGCTACAGCAACAGGGTAGCCGCACCGAAGTCTTAAGTGGGCAACAAGCCGCTTGCGATATGGCAGCGCTTGAGGATGTTGATCAGGTGATGGCAGCCATTGTTGGCGCTGCTGGGCTGTTACCTACGCTTGCTGCGATCCGCGCGGGTAAAACCATTTTGCTGGCCAATAAAGAATCACTGGTTACCTGCGGACGTCTGTTTATGGACGCCGTAAAGCAGAGCAAAGCGCAATTGTTACCGGTCGATAGCGAACATAACGCCATTTTTCAGAGTTTACCGCAACCTATCCAGCATAATCTGGGATACGCTGACCTTGAGCAAAATGGCGTGGTGTCCATTTTACTTACCGGGTCTGGTGGCCCTTTCCGTGAGACGCCATTGCGCGATTTGGCAACAATGACGCCGGATCAAGCCTGCCGTCATCCGAACTGGTCGATGGGGCGTAAAATTTCTGTCGATTCGGCTACCATGATGAACAAAGGTCTGGAATACATTGAAGCGCGTTGGCTGTTTAACGCCAGCGCCAGCCAGATGGAAGTGCTGATTCACCCGCAGTCAGTGATTCACTCAATGGTGCGCTATCAGGACGGCAGTGTTCTGGCGCAGCTGGGGGAACCGGATATGCGTACGCCAATTGCCCACACCATGGCATGGCCGAATCGCGTGAACTCTGGCGTGAAGCCGCTCGATTTTTGCAAACTAAGTGCGTTGACATTTGCCGCACCGGATTATGATCGTTATCCATGCCTGAAACTGGCGATGGAGGCGTTCGAACAAGGCCAGGCAGCGACGACAGCATTGAATGCCGCAAACGAAATCACCGTTGCTGCTTTTCTTGCGCAACAAATCCGCTTTACGGATATCGCTGCGTTGAATTTATCCGTACTGGAAAAAATGGATATGCGCGAACCACAATGTGTGGACGATGTGTTATCTGTTGATGCGAACGCGCGTGAAGTCGCCAGAAAAGAGGTGATGCGTCTCGCAAGCTGAGGATAATCCGGCTACAGAGAGTCGCGCTATTTGTTAGCGTAGGGCTTCAGTGATATAGTCTGCGCCATCTGATCGTAAGTAGTTGGCTTTATAAGGTCAGATATGCCGTGGTTTTACACGGCTTTTTTTTGTATAGGCTTCAGTATTCCTGAGTACCGTAAACCCTGTCAGGGAATAAAAAACGCGTGATGTTGTCTGCTACTCAACCACTTAGCGAAAAATTGCCAGCGCATGGCTGCCGTCATGTTGCGATCATTATGGACGGCAATGGCCGCTGGGCAAAAAAGCAAGGGAAGATTCGTGCCTTTGGGCATAAAGCCGGGGCAAAATCCGTCCGCCGGGCTGTCTCTTTTGCGGCCAACAACGGTATTGAGGCGTTAACGCTGTATGCCTTTAGTAGTGAAAACTGGAACCGACCAGCGCAGGAAGTCAGTGCGTTAATGGAACTGTTTGTGTGGGCGCTCGATAGCGAAGTAAAAAGTCTGCACCGACATAACGTGCGTCTGCGTATTATTGGCGATACCAGTCGCTTTAACTCGCGTTTGCAAGAACGTATTCGTAAATCTGAAGCGCTAACAGCCGGGAATACCGGTCTGACGCTGAATATTGCGGCGAACTACGGTGGACGTTGGGATATAGTCCAGGGAGTCAGGCAACTGGCTGAAAAGGTGCAGCAAGGAAACCTGCAACCAGATCAGATAGATGAAGAGATGCTAAACCAGCATGTCTGTATGCATGAACTGGCCCCTGTAGATTTAGTAATTAGGACTGGGGGGGAGCATCGCATTAGTAACTTTTTGCTTTGGCAAATTGCCTATGCCGAACTTTACTTTACAGATGTTCTCTGGCCCGATTTCGATGAACAAGACTTTGAAGGGGCGTTAAATGCCTTTGCTAATCGAGAGCGTCGTTTCGGCGGCACCGAGCCCGGTGATGAAACAGCCTGATGGGGGTCGCTTTTGCTGAAGTATCGCCTGATATCTGCTTTTGTGTTAATACCCGTCGTCATCGCGGCGTTGTTTCTGTTGCCGCCGGTGGGGTTCGCCATTGTAACGCTGGTGGTCTGCATGCTGGCAGCGTGGGAATGGGGACAGCTTAGCGGTTTTACCACTCGTTCGCAGCGAGTATGGTTGGCGGTGTTATGCGGGTTATTGTTGGCGCTGATGCTTTTTCTGTTGCCGGAATATCACCGAAATATTCATCAACCGCTGGTTGAAATCTCACTTTGGGCTTCGCTGGGTTGGTGGATTGTCGCGCTATTGCTGGTGCTGTTTTACCCAGGTTCCGCAGCAATCTGGCGTAACTCTAAAACATTGCGCCTTATTTTTGGCGTGCTAACCATTGTTCCCTTCTTCTGGGGCATGCTGGCGTTACGGGCCTGGCACTATGACGAGAATCATTACAGTGGCGCAATATGGCTGCTCTATGTCATGATCCTGGTATGGGGCGCTGACTCCGGCGCATATATGTTTGGCAAATTGTTTGGTAAACATAAGCTGGCACCGAAGGTTTCTCCGGGTAAAACCTGGCAAGGCTTTATCGGTGGACTCGCTACTGCAGCGGTAATCTCATGGGGTTATGGCATGTGGGCGAATCTCGACGTCGCTCCCGTCACCTTACTCATTTGCTCTATTGTCGCAGCGTTAGCCTCAGTGCTCGGCGATCTGACCGAGAGTATGTTTAAGCGTGAAGCAGGAATTAAGGACAGCGGTCATTTAATTCCAGGACACGGTGGTATTTTAGATCGTATTGATAGCCTGACGGCTGCGGTACCGGTCTTTGCTTGCTTGTTGTTACTGGTATTCAGGACGCTTTAACGGAAGGTAATATGCTGAGTTTTCTCTGGGATTTGGCTTCGTTCATCGTTGCACTGGGTGTACTTATCACCGTGCATGAATTTGGTCATTTCTGGGTTGCCCGGCGTTGTGGTGTTCGCGTTGAGCGTTTCTCAATAGGGTTTGGTAAGGCGCTCTGGCGGCGAACTGATAAGCTCGGCACCGAATATGTTATCGCCCTGATCCCGTTGGGCGGTTATGTCAAAATGCTGGATGAGCGCGCAGAACCGGTCGTTCCGGAACTCCGCCACCATGCCTTCAATAATAAATCTGTCGGCCAACGAGCGGCGATTATTGCCGCAGGTCCGGTTGCAAACTTCATTTTTGCTATCTTTGCCTACTGGCTGGTTTTTATTATTGGTGTGCCTGGCGTACGTCCGGTGGTTGGCGAAATAGCAGCCAATTCGATAGCTGCGGAAGCACAAATTGCACCAGGTACGGAACTAAAAGCCGTAGATGGTATCGAAACGCCTGATTGGGATGCCGTGCGTTTGCAGTTGGTCGATAAAATTGGCGATGAAAGCACCACCATTACAGTAGCGCCATTTGGCAGCGACCAACGGCGGGATGTAAAGCTCGATTTACGTCACTGGGCGTTTGAGCCTGATAAAGAAGATCCGGTATCTTCGCTGGGGATTCGTCCTCGTGGGCCGCAAATTGAACCTGTACTGGAAAATGTGCAGCCAAACTCGGCGGCAAGCAAGGCAGGTTTGCAAGCAGGCGACAGGATCGTTAAAGTCGATGGTCAGCCCTTAACGCAGTGGGTGACCTTTGTGATGCTTGTCCGGGATAACCCGGGTAAATCCTTAGCGTTAGAAATCGAAAGGCAGGGGAGTCCCTTGTCTTTGACATTAATCCCGGAGAGTAAACCGGGTAATGGTAAAGCGATTGGTTTTGTCGGTATTGAGCCGAAAGTCATTCCTTTGCCAGATGAGTATAAAGTTGTACGCCAGTATGGGCCGTTCAACGCCATCGTCGAAGCCACGGACAAAACGTGGCAGCTGATGAAGCTGACGGTCAGTATGCTGGGAAAATTGATCACCGGTGATGTGAAACTGAACAACCTCAGTGGGCCGATCTCTATCGCCAAGGGGGCTGGGATGACAGCGGAACTCGGGGTTGTTTATTACCTGCCGTTTCTTGCGCTTATTAGCGTGAACTTAGGGATAATTAACCTGTTTCCGTTGCCCGTACTTGACGGGGGGCATCTGCTGTTCCTTGCGATCGAAAAGATCAAGGGCGGACCGGTATCCGAGCGGGTTCAAGACTTTTGTTATCGCATTGGCTCGATTCTGCTGGTGCTGTTAATGGGGCTTGCACTTTTCAATGATTTCTCTCGGTTATGAGAGTTAGTTAGGAAGAACGCATAATAACGATGGCGATGAAAAAGTTGCTCATAGCGTCGCTGCTGTTTAGCAGCGCCACCGTATACGGTGCTGAAGGGTTCGTAGTGAAAGATATTCATTTCGAAGGCCTTCAGCGTGTCGCCGTTGGTGCGGCCCTCCTCAGTATGCCGGTGCGCACAGGCGACACGGTTAATGATGAAGATATCAGTAATACCATTCGCGCTCTGTTTGCTACCGGCAACTTTGAGGATGTTCGCGTCCTTCGTGATGGTGATACCCTTCTGGTTCAGGTAAAAGAACGTCCGACCATTGCCAGCATTACTTTCTCCGGTAACAAATCGGTGAAAGATGACATGCTGAAGCAAAACCTCGAGGCTTCTGGTGTGCGTGTGGGCGAATCCCTCGATCGCACCACCATTGCCGATATCGAGAAAGGTCTGGAAGACTTCTACTACAGCGTCGGTAAATATAGCGCCAGCGTAAAAGCTGTCGTGACCCCGCTGCCGCGCAACCGTGTTGACCTAAAACTGGTGTTCCAGGAAGGTGTGTCAGCTGAAATCCAGCAAATTAACATTGTTGGTAACCATGCTTTCACCACCGACGAACTGATCTCTCATTTCCAACTGCGTGACGAAGTGCCGTGGTGGAACGTGGTAGGCGATCGTAAATACCAGAAACAGAAACTGGCGGGCGACCTTGAAACCCTGCGCAGCTACTATCTGGATCGCGGTTATGCCCGTTTCAACATCGACTCTACCCAGGTCAGTCTGACGCCAGATAAAAAAGGTATTTACGTCACGGTGAACATCACCGAAGGCGATCAGTACAAGCTTTCTGGCGTTGAAGTGAGCGGCAACCTTGCCGGGCACTCCGCTGAAATTGAGCAGCTGACTAAGATCGAGCCGGGTGAGCTGTATAACGGCACCAAAGTGACCAAGATGGAAGATGACATCAAAAAGCTTCTCGGTCGCTATGGTTATGCCTATCCGCGCGTACAGTCGATGCCCGAAATTAACGATGCCGACAAAACCGTTAAATTACGTGTGAACGTTGATGCGGGTAACCGTTTCTACGTGCGTAAGATCCGTTTTGAAGGTAACGATACCTCGAAAGATGCCGTCCTGCGTCGCGAAATGCGTCAGATGGAAGGTGCATGGCTGGGGAGCGATCTGGTCGATCAGGGTAAGGAGCGTCTGAATCGTCTGGGCTTCTTTGAAACTGTCGATACCGATACCCAACGTGTTCCGGGTAGCCCGGACCAGGTTGATGTCGTCTACAAGGTAAAAGAGCGCAACACCGGTAGCTTCAACTTTGGTATTGGTTACGGTACTGAAAGTGGCGTGAGCTTCCAGGCTGGTGTGCAGCAGGATAACTGGTTAGGTACAGGTTATGCTGTTGGTATCAACGGGACCAAAAACGATTACCAGACCTATGCTGAACTGTCGGTAACCAACCCGTACTTCACCGTAGATGGCGTAAGCCTCGGTGGTCGTCTCTTCTATAATGACTTCCAGGCAGATGACGCCGACCTGTCCGACTATACCAACAAGAGTTATGGTACAGACGTGACGTTGGGCTTCCCGATTAACGAATATAACTCGCTGCGTGCAGGTCTGGGTTATGTACATAACTCCCTGTCCAACATGCAGCCTCAGGTTGCGATGTGGCGTTATCTGTACTCTATGGGTGAACATCCGAGCACCTCTGATCAGGATAACAGCTTCAAAACGGACGACTTCACGTTCAACTATGGTTGGACCTATAACAAGCTTGACCGTGGTTACTTCCCGACAGATGGTTCACGTGTCAACCTGACCGGTAAAGTGACCATTCCTGGATCGGATAACGAATACTACAAAGTGACGTTAGACACGGCGACTTATGTGCCGATCGATGACGATCACAAATGGGTTGTTCTGGGGCGTACCCGCTGGGGTTATGGTGATGGTTTAGGCGGCAAAGAGATGCCGTTCTACGAGAACTTCTATGCCGGTGGTTCCAGCACCGTGCGTGGCTTCCAGTCCAATACCATTGGTCCGAAAGCAGTTTACTTCCCGCATCAGGCCAGTAATTATGATCCGGACTATGATTACGAATGTGCGACTCAGGACGGCGCGAAAGACCTGTGTAAATCGGATGATGCTGTAGGCGGTAACGCCATGGCGGTTGCCAGCCTCGAGTTCATCACCCCGACGCCGTTTATTAGCGATAAGTATGCTAACTCGGTTCGTACTTCCTTCTTCTGGGATATGGGTACCGTTTGGGATACAAACTGGGATTCCAGCCAATATTCTGGATATCCGGACTATAGTGATCCAAGCAATATCCGTATGTCTGCGGGTATCGCATTACAATGGATGTCCCCATTGGGGCCGTTGGTGTTCTCCTACGCCCAGCCGTTCAAAAAGTACGATGGAGACAAGGCAGAACAGTTCCAGTTTAACATCGGTAAAACCTGGTAAGTGTTCTCCACAAAGGAATGTAGTGGTAGTGTAGCGATGACTTTAGGCGATCAATATAAGATCGCCGGGCCACGCAAAGAACTGCACCCTCCGGTGCAAATGGGATGGTAAGGAGTTTATTGTGAAAAAGTGGTTATTAGCTGCAGGTCTCGGTTTAGCACTGGCAACTTCTGCTCAGGCGGCTGACAAAATTGCAATCGTCAACATGGGCAGCCTGTTCCAGCAGGTAGCGCAGAAAACCGGTGTTTCTAACACGCTGGAAAATGAGTTCAAAGGCCGTGCCAGCGAACTGCAGCGTATGGAAACCGATCTGCAGGCTAAAATGAAAAAGCTGCAGTCCATGAAAGCGGGCAGCGATCGCACTAAGCTGGAAAAAGACGTGATGGCTCAGCGCCAGACTTTTGCTCAGAAAGCGCAGGCTTTTGAGCAGGATCGCGCACGTCGTTCCAACGAAGAACGCGGCAAACTGGTTACTCGTATCCAGACTGCTGTGAAATCCGTTGCCAACAGCCAGGATATCGATCTGGTTGTTGATGCAAACGCCGTTGCTTACAACAGCAGCGATGTAAAAGACATCACTGCCGACGTACTGAAACAGGTTAAATAAGTAATGCCTTCAATTCGACTGGCTGATTTAGCGCAGCAGTTGGATGCAGAACTACACGGTGATGGCGATATCGTCATCACCGGCGTTGCGTCCATGCAATCTGCACAAACAGGTCACATTACGTTCATGGTTAACCCAAAATACCGTGAGCATTTAGGCTTGTGCCAGGCGTCCGCGGTTGTCATGACCCAGGACGATCTTCCTTTCGCGAAAAGTGCCGCACTGGTAGTGAAGAATCCCTACCTGACTTACGCGCGCATGGCGCAAATTTTAGATACCACGCCGCAGCCCGCGCAGAACATTGCACCCAGTGCGGTGATCGACGCGACGGCGAAGCTGGGTAACAACGTATCGATTGGCGCTAACGCGGTGATTGAGTCCGGCGTTGAACTGGGCGATAACGTGATTATCGGTGCCGGTTGCTTCGTAGGTAAAAACAGCAAAATCGGTGCAGGTTCGCGTCTCTGGGCGAACGTAACCATTTACCATGAGATCCAGATCGGTCAGAATTGCCTGATCCAGTCCGGAACAGTGGTAGGCGCAGACGGCTTTGGTTATGCCAACGATCGTGGTAACTGGGTGAAGATCCCACAGATTGGTCGCGTAATTATTGGCGATCGCGTGGAGATCGGTGCCTGCACAACCATCGATCGCGGCGCGCTGGATGACACTATTATTGGCAATGGCGTGATCATTGATAACCAGTGCCAGATTGCACATAACGTCGTGATTGGCGACAATACGGCGGTTGCCGGTGGCGTCATTATGGCGGGCAGCCTGAAAATTGGTCGTTACTGCATGATCGGCGGAGCCAGCGTAATCAACGGGCATATGGAAATATGCGACAAAGTGACGGTTACGGGCATGGGTATGGTGATGCGTCCCATCACTGAACCAGGCGTCTATTCCTCAGGCATTCCGCTGCAACCCAACAAAGTCTGGCGCAAAACCGCTGCACTGGTGATGAACATTGATGACATGAGCAAGCGTCTGAAATCGCTTGAGCGCAAGGTTAATCAACAAGACTAACGTTCCATCTTTTGTTCGCCAAACTTTACGGCCTGTCTCATTCTTACGATTGCGGCAGGCCGTGTTATTATTGTCGTTTCTTATATTTTGACAGGAAGAGTATCTTGACTACTAACACTCATACTCTGCAGATTGAAGAGATTTTAGAACTTCTGCCGCACCGTTTCCCGTTCTTACTGGTGGATCGCGTGCTGGATTTTGAAGAAGGTCGTTTTCTGCGCGCAGTAAAAAATGTCTCTGTCAATGAGCCATTCTTCCAGGGCCATTTCCCTGGAAAACCGATTTTCCCGGGTGTGCTGATTCTGGAAGCAATGGCACAGGCAACAGGTATTCTGGCGTTTAAAAGCGTAGGAAAACTGGAACCGGGTGAGCTGTACTACTTCGCTGGTATTGACGAAGCGCGCTTCAAGCGCCCGGTCGTGCCTGGCGATCAAATGATCATGGAAGTCACTTTCGAAAAAACGCGCCGCGGCCTGACCCGTTTTAAAGGGGTTGCTCTGGTCGATGGTAAAGTAGTTTGCGAAGCAACGATGATGTGTGCTCGTAGCCGGGAGGCCTGATACGTGATTGATAAATCCGCCTTTGTGCATCCAACCGCCATTGTGGAAGAGGGCGCGTCAATTGGCGCGAACGCACACATTGGTCCTTTTTGTATCGTTGGACCCCATGTCGAAATTGGTGAGGGTACCGTACTGAAATCTCACGTTGTCGTGAATGGTCATACTAAAATTGGCCGCGATAATGAGATTTATCAGTTCGCCTCCATCGGCGAAGTTAACCAGGATCTGAAATATGCTGGCGAACCGACCCGTGTGGAAATCGGCGATCGTAACCGCATTCGCGAAAGCGTCACCATTCATCGTGGCACAGTCCAGGGCGGTGGATTGACGAAGGTGGGCAGCGACAACTTACTGATGATCAACGCGCACATTGCGCACGATTGTACGGTAGGTAACCGCTGTATTCTCGCCAACAACGCAACGCTGGCGGGTCACGTATCGGTTGACGACTTCGCGATCATCGGCGGCATGACCGCAGTCCATCAGTTCTGCATCATTGGTGCGCACGTGATGGTTGGCGGCTGCTCCGGTGTGGCGCAGGACGTCCCTCCTTATGTCATTGCGCAGGGTAACCACGCAACGCCGTTCGGTGTCAATATCGAAGGGCTGAAGCGCCGCGGATTCAGCCGTGAGGCGATTACCGCTATCCGCAATGCGTATAAGCTGATTTATCGTAGCGGTAAAACGCTCGATGAAGTGAAACCGGAAATTGCTGAACTGGCGGAAACATATCCGGAAGTGAAAGCCTTTACCGATTTCTTTGCACGCTCAACGCGCGGTCTGATTCGTTAATGACTGAACAGCGTCCATTAACGATTGCCCTGGTCGCCGGAGAAACCTCCGGCGATATCCTGGGGGCCGGTTTAATCCGCGCTCTGAAAGAACATGTGCCCAACGCCCGCTTTGTTGGTGTTGCCGGGCCACGAATGCAGGCTGAAGGCTGCGAAGCCTGGTACGAAATGGAAGAACTGGCGGTGATGGGCATTGTTGAAGTGCTCGGTCGTCTGCGTCGCTTACTGCATATTCGTGCCGATCTGACAAAGCGTTTTGGCGAACTGAAGCCAGATGTTTTTGTTGGTATTGATGCGCCTGACTTCAATATTACTCTTGAAGGTAACCTCAAAAAGCAGGGTATCAAAACCATTCATTACGTCAGTCCGTCAGTCTGGGCGTGGCGACAGAAACGTGTTTTCAAAATAGGCAGAGCCACCGATCTGGTGCTCGCATTTCTGCCTTTCGAAAAAGCGTTTTATGACAAATACAACGTACCGTGCCGCTTTATCGGTCATACCATGGCTGATGCCATGCCATTAGATCCAGATAAAAATGCCGCCCGTGATGTGCTGGGGATCCCTCACGATGCCCACTGCCTGGCGTTGCTACCGGGGAGCCGTGGTGCAGAAGTTGAAATGCTTAGTGCCGATTTCCTGAAAACGGCCCAGCTTTTGCGCCAGACATATCCGGATCTCGAAATCGTGGTGCCACTGGTGAATGCCAAACGCCGCGAGCAGTTTGAACGCATCAAAGCTGAAGTCGCGCCAGACCTTTCAGTTCATTTGCTGGATGGGATGGGCCGTGAGGCGATGGTCGCCAGCGATGCGGCGCTACTGGCGTCGGGTACGGCAGCCCTGGAGTGTATGCTGGCGAAATGCCCGATGGTGGTGGGATATCGCATGAAGCCTTTTACCTTCTGGTTGGCGAAGCGGCTGGTGAAAACTGATTATGTCTCGCTGCCAAATCTGCTGGCGGGCAGAGAGTTAGTCAAAGAATTATTGCAGGAAGAGTGTGAGCCGCAAAAACTGGCTGCGGCGCTGTTACCGCTGTTGGCGAACGGGAAAACCAGCCACGCGATGCACGATACCTTCCGTGAACTGCATCAGCAGATCCGCTGCAATGCCGATGAGCAGGCGGCACAAGCCGTTCTGGAGTTAGCACAATGATCGAATTTGTTTATCCGCACACGCAGCTGGTTGCGGGTGTGGATGAAGTCGGACGCGGGCCGTTAGTTGGCGCGGTCGTCACCGCTGCGGTGATCCTTGACCCGGCGCGCCCGATTGCCGGGCTGAATGATTCCAAAAAGCTGAGCGAAAAACGCCGTCTGGCGCTCTATGAAGAGATCAAAGAGAAAGCGTTGAGCTGGAGTCTGGGCCGCGCGGAACCCCACGAAATCGACGAGCTGAACATTCTTCATGCGACCATGCTGGCGATGCAGCGTGCCGTCGCTGGGCTGCATATTGCGCCGGAATATGTGTTGATTGATGGTAACCGCTGCCCGAAATTACCGATGCCTGCGATGGCTGTGGTGAAAGGCGATAGCCGCGTACCGGAAATCAGTGCCGCGTCTATCCTGGCGAAAGTGACGCGTGACGCCGAAATGGCGGCGCTGGATATTGTTTTCCCGCAATATGGTTTTGCCCAACACAAAGGGTACCCAACCGCTTTTCATCTGGAAAAACTGGCTGAACACGGCGCGACCGAACACCATCGGCGCAGCTTTGGGCCTGTCAAACGCGCACTGGGACTTGCGTCCTGATTCTTGTGTCGAGATTAAGTAAACCGGAATCTGAAGATGTCTGAACCACGTTTCGTACACCTGCGGGTGCACAGCGACTACTCGATGATCGATGGCCTGGCCAAAACCGCACCGTTGGTAAAAAAGGCGGCGGCGTTGGGTATGCCAGCACTGGCGATCACCGATTTCACCAACCTTTGTGGTCTGGTGAAGTTCTACGGAGCGGGACATGGCGCAGGGATTAAGCCTATCGTCGGGGCAGATTTTAACGTCCAGTGCGACCTGCTGGGTGATGAGTTAACCCACCTGACGGTACTGGCGGCGAACAATACCGGCTATCAGAATCTGACGTTGCTGATCTCAAAAGCGTATCAGCGCGGGTACGGTGCCGCCGGGCCGATCATCGATCGCGACTGGCTTATCGAATTAAACGAAGGGTTGATCCTTCTTTCCGGCGGACGCATGGGCGACGTCGGACGCAGTCTTTTGCGTGGTAACAGCGCGCTGGTAGATGAGTGTGTCGCGTTTTATGAAGAACACTTCCCGGATCGCTATTTTCTCGAGCTGATCCGCACCGGCAGGCCGGATGAAGAAAGCTATCTGCACGCGGCGGTGGAACTGGCGGAAGCGCGCGGTTTGCCCGTCGTGGCGACCAACGACGTGCGCTTTATCGACAGCAGCGACTTTGACGCACACGAAATCCGCGTCGCGATCCACGACGGCTTTACCCTCGACGATCCTAAACGCCCGCGTAACTATTCGCCGCAGCAATATATGCGTAGCGAAGAGGAGATGTGTGAGCTGTTTGCCGACATCCCCGAAGCCCTTGCCAACACCGTTGAGATCGCCAAACGCTGTAACGTAACCGTGCGTCTTGGTGAATACTTCCTGCCGCAGTTCCCGACCGGGGACATGAGCACCGAAGATTATCTGGTCAAGCGTGCAAAAGAGGGCCTGGAAGAGCGTCTGGCCTTTTTATTCCCTGATGAGGAAGAACGTCTTAAGCGCCGCCCGGAATATGACGAACGTCTGGAGACTGAACTTCAGGTTATCAACCAGATGGGCTTCCCGGGCTACTTCCTCATCGTTATGGAATTTATCCAGTGGTCGAAAGATAACGGCGTACCGGTAGGGCCAGGCCGTGGCTCCGGTGCGGGTTCACTGGTGGCCTACGCGCTGAAAATCACCGACCTCGATCCGCTGGAATTTGACCTGCTGTTCGAACGTTTCCTTAACCCGGAACGTGTCTCCATGCCTGACTTCGACGTTGACTTCTGTATGGAGAAACGCGATCAGGTTATCGAGCACGTAGCGGACATGTACGGTCGTGATGCGGTATCGCAGATCATCACCTTCGGTACAATGGCGGCGAAAGCGGTGATCCGCGACGTAGGCCGCGTGCTGGGGCATCCGTACGGCTTTGTCGATCGTATCTCGAAACTGATCCCGCCCGATCCGGGGATGACGCTGGCGAAAGCGTTTGAAGCCGAGCCGCAGCTGCCGGAAATCTACGAAGCGGATGAAGAAGTTAAGGCGCTGATCGACATGGCGCGCAAACTGGAAGGGGTCACCCGTAACGCCGGTAAGCACGCCGGTGGGGTGGTTATCGCGCCGACCAAAATTACCGATTTTGCGCCGCTTTACTGCGATGAAGAGGGCAAACATCCGGTCACCCAGTTTGATAAAAGCGACGTTGAATACGCCGGACTGGTGAAGTTCGACTTCCTTGGTTTGCGTACGCTCACCATCATCAACTGGGCGCTGGAGATGATCAACAAGCGGCGGGCGAAGAATGGCGAGCCGCCGCTGGATATCGCTGCGATCCCGCTGGATGATAAGAAAAGCTTCGACATGCTGCAACGCTCGGAAACCACGGCGGTATTCCAGCTTGAATCGCGCGGCATGAAGGACCTGATCAAGCGTCTACAACCTGACTGCTTCGAAGATATGATCGCCCTAGTGGCACTGTTCCGCCCCGGTCCGTTGCAATCAGGGATGGTGGATAACTTTATCGACCGTAAACATGGTCGTGAAGAGATCTCCTATCCGGACGTACAGTGGCAGCATGAAAGCCTGAAACCGGTACTGGAGCCAACCTACGGCATTATCCTGTATCAGGAACAGGTCATGCAGATTGCGCAGGTGCTTTCTGGTTATACCCTCGGTGGCGCGGATATGCTGCGTCGTGCGATGGGTAAGAAAAAGCCGGAAGAGATGGCTAAGCAACGTTCTGTATTTGCTGAAGGTGCAGAAAAGAACGGAATCAACGCTGAACTGGCGATGAAAATCTTCGACCTGGTGGAGAAATTCGCTGGTTACGGATTTAACAAATCGCACTCTGCGGCCTATGCTTTGGTGTCATATCAAACGTTATGGCTGAAAGCGCACTATCCTGCGGAGTTTATGGCGGCGGTAATGACCGCCGATATGGACAACACCGAGAAGGTGGTGGGTCTGGTGGATGAGTGCTGGCGGATGGGGCTGAAAATCCTGCCACCAGATATAAACTCCGGTCTTTACCATTTCCACGTCAACGACGACGGCGAAATCGTGTATGGTATTGGCGCGATCAAAGGGGTCGGTGAAGGTCCGATTGAGGCCATCATCGAAGCCCGTAATAAAGGCGGCTACTTCCGCGAACTGTTTGATCTCTGCGCCCGTACCGACACCAAAAAGTTGAACCGTCGCGTGCTGGAAAAACTGATCATGTCCGGGGCGTTTGACCGTCTTGGGCCACATCGCGCAGCGCTGATGAACTCGCTGGGCGATGCGTTAAAAGCGGCAGATCAACACGCGAAAGCGGAAGCTATCGGTCAGGCCGATATGTTCGGCGTGCTGGCCGAAGAGCCGGAACAAATTGAACAATCCTACGCCAGCTGCCAACCGTGGCCGGAGCAGGTGGTATTAGATGGGGAACGTGAAACGTTAGGCCTGTACCTGACCGGACACCCTATCAACCAGTATTTAAAAGAGATTGAGCGTTATGTCGGAGGCGTAAGGCTGAAAGACATGCACCCGACAGAACGTGGTAAAGTCATCACGGCTGCGGGGCTCGTTGTTGCCGCGCGGGTTATGGTCACCAAGCGCGGCAATCGTATCGGTATCTGCACGCTGGATGACCGTTCCGGGCGGCTGGAAGTGATGTTGTTTACTGACGCCCTGGATAAATACCAGCAATTGCTGGAAAAAGACCGCATACTTATCGTCAGCGGACAGGTCAGCTTTGATGACTTCAGCGGTGGGCTTAAAATGACCGCTCGCGAAGTGATGGATATTGACGAAGCCCGGGAAAAATATGCTCGCGGGCTTGCTATCTCGCTGACGGACAGGCAAATTGATGACCAGCTTTTAAACCGACTCCGTCAGTCTCTGGAACCCCACCGCTCTGGGACAATTCCAGTACATCTCTACTATCAGAGGGCGGATGCACGCGCGCGGTTGCGTTTTGGCGCGACGTGGCGTGTCTCTCCGAGCGATCGTTTATTAAACGATCTCCGTGGCCTCATTGGTTCGGAGCAGGTGGAACTGGAGTTTGACTAATACAGGAATACTATGAGTCTGAATTTCCTTGATTTTGAACAGCCGATTGCAGAGCTGGAAGCGAAAATCGATTCTCTGACTGCGGTTAGCCGTCAGGATGAGAAACTGGATATTAACATCGATGAAGAAGTGCATCGTCTGCGTGAAAAAAGCGTAGAACTGACACGTAAAATCTTCGCCGATCTCGGTGCATGGCAGATTGCGCAACTGGCACGCCATCCACAGCGTCCTTATACCCTGGATTACGTTCGCCTGGCATTTGATGAATTTGACGAACTGGCTGGCGACCGCGCGTATGCAGACGATAAAGCTATCGTCGGTGGTATCGCCCGTCTCGATGGTCGTCCGGTGATGATCATTGGTCATCAAAAAGGTCGTGAAACCAAAGAAAAAATTCGCCGTAACTTTGGTATGCCAGCGCCAGAAGGTTACCGCAAAGCACTGCGTCTGATGCAAATGGCTGAACGCTTTAAGATGCCTATCATCACCTTTATCGACACCCCGGGGGCTTATCCTGGCGTGGGCGCAGAAGAGCGTGGTCAGTCTGAAGCCATTGCACGCAACCTGCGTGAAATGTCTCGCCTCGGCGTACCGGTAGTTTGTACGGTTATCGGTGAAGGTGGTTCTGGCGGTGCGCTGGCGATTGGCGTGGGCGATAAAGTGAATATGCTGCAATACAGCACCTATTCCGTTATCTCGCCGGAAGGTTGTGCGTCCATTCTGTGGAAGAGCGCCGACAAAGCGCCGCTGGCGGCTGAAGCGATGGGTATCATTGCTCCGCGTCTGAAAGAACTGAAACTGATCGACTCCATCATCCCGGAACCACTGGGTGGTGCTCACCGTAACCCGGAAGCGATGGCGGCATCGTTGAAAGCGCAACTGCTGGCGGATCTGGCCGATCTCGACGTGTTAAGCACTGAAGATTTAAAAAATCGTCGTTATCAGCGCCTGATGAGCTACGGTTACGCGTAATTCGCAAAAGTTCTGAAAAAGGGTCACTTCGGTGGCCCTTTTTTATCGCCACGGTTTGAGCAGGCTATGATTAAGGAAGGATTTTCCAGGAGGAACACATGAACATCATTGCCATTATGGGACCGCATGGCGTCTTTTATAAAGATGAGCCCATCAAAGAACTGGAGTCGGCGCTGGTGGCGCAAGGCTTTCAGATTATCTGGCCACAAAACAGCGTTGATTTGCTGAAATTTATCGAGCATAACCCTCGAATTTGCGGCGTGATTTTTGACTGGGATGAGTACAGTCTCGATTTATGTAGCGATATCAATCAGCTTAATGAATATCTCCCGCTTTATGCCTTCATCAACACCCACTCGACGATGGATGTCAGCGTGCAGGATATGCGGATGGCGCTCTGGTTTTTTGAATATGCGCTGGGGCAGGCGGAAGATATCGCCATTCGTATGCGTCAGTACACCGACGAATATCTTGATAACATTACACCGCCGTTCACGAAAGCCTTGTTTACCTACGTCAAAGAGCGGAAGTACACCTTTTGTACGCCGGGGCATATGGGCGGCACCGCATATCAAAAAAGCCCGGTTGGCTGTCTGTTTTATGATTTTTTCGGCGGGAATACTCTTAAGGCTGATGTCTCTATTTCGGTCACCGAGCTTGGTTCGTTGCTCGACCACACCGGGCCACACCTGGAAGCGGAAGAGTACATCGCGCGGACTTTTGGCGCGGAACAGAGTTATATCGTTACCAACGGAACATCGACGTCGAACAAAATTGTGGGTATGTACGCCGCGCCATCCGGCAGTACGCTGTTGATCGACCGCAATTGTCATAAATCGCTGGCGCATCTGTTGATGATGAACGATGTAGTGCCAGTCTGGCTGAAACCGACGCGTAATGCGTTGGGGATTCTTGGTGGGATCCCGCGCCGTGAATTTACTCGCGACAGCATCGAAGAGAAAGTCGCTGCTACCACGCAAGCACAATGGCCGGTTCATGCGGTGATCACCAACTCCACCTATGATGGCTTGCTCTACAACACCGACTGGATCAAACAGACGCTGGATGTCCCGTCGATTCACTTCGATTCTGCCTGGGTGCCGTACACCCATTTTCATCCGATCTACCAGGGTAAAAGTGGTATGAGCGGCGAGCGTGTTGCGGGAAAAGTGATCTTCGAAACGCAATCGACCCACAAAATGCTGGCGGCGTTATCGCAGGCTTCGCTGATCCACATTAAAGGCGAGTATGACGAAGAGGCCTTTAACGAAGCCTTTATGATGCATACCACCACCTCGCCCAGTTATCCCATTGTTGCTTCGGTTGAGACGGCGGCGGCGATGCTGCGTGGTAATCCGGGCAAACGGCTGATTAACCGTTCAGTAGAACGAGCTCTGCATTTTCGCAAAGAGGTCCAGCGGCTGCGGGAAGAGTCTGACGGTTGGTTTTTCGATATCTGGCAACCGCCGCAGGTGGATGAAGCCGAATGCTGGCCCGTTGCGCCTGGCGAACAGTGGCACGGCTTTAACGATGCGGATGCCGATCATATGTTTCTCGATCCGGTTAAAGTCACTATTTTGACACCGGGGATGGACGAGCAGGGCAATATGAGCGAGGAGGGGATCCCGGCGGCGCTGGTAGCAAAATTCCTCGACGAACGTGGGATCGTAGTAGAGAAAACCGGCCCTTATAACCTGCTGTTTCTCTTTAGTATTGGCATCGATAAAACCAAAGCAATGGGATTATTGCGTGGGTTGACGGAATTCAAACGCTCTTACGATCTCAACCTGCGGATCAAAAATATGCTACCCGATCTCTATGCAGAAGATCCCGATTTCTACCGCAATATGCGTATTCAGGATCTGGCACAAGGGATCCATAAGCTGATTCGTAAACACGATCTTCCCGGTTTGATGTTGCGGGCATTCGATACTTTGCCGGAGATGATCATGACGCCACATCAGGCATGGCAACGACAAATTAAAGGCGAAGTAGAAACCATTGCGCTGGAACAACTGGTCGGTAGAGTATCGGCAAATATGATCCTGCCTTATCCACCGGGCGTACCGCTGTTGATGCCTGGAGAAATGCTGACCAAAGAGAGCCGCACAGTACTCGATTTTCTACTGATGCTTTGTTCCGTCGGGCAACATTACCCCGGTTTTGAAACGGATATTCACGGCGCGAAACAGGACGAAGACGGCGTTTACCGCGTACGAGTCCTAAAAATGGCGGGATAACTTGCCAGAGCGGCTTCCGGGCGAGTAACGTGCTGTTAACAAATAAAGGAGACGTTATGCTGGGTTTAAAACAGGTTCACCATATTGCGATTATTGCGACGGATTATGCGGTGAGCAAAGCTTTCTACTGCGATATTCTTGGTTTCACGCTGCAAAGCGAAGTCTATCGCGAAGCGCGCGACTCATGGAAAGGGGATTTGGCGCTTAATGGGCAATATGTGATTGAGCTTTTCTCATTTCCGTTCCCGCCGGAACGACCCAGCCGACCGGAAGCTTGCGGTCTGCGTCATCTGGCTTTTAGCGTTGATGACATCGATGCGGCAGTGGCGCACCTTGAAAGCCATAACGTGAAGTGTGAAACCATCCGTGTCGATCCATACACGCAAAAACGCTTCACCTTCTTTAACGATCCGGACGGGCTGCCGTTGGAACTGTATGAGCAGTAAGGCTTGTCATCGCCGCATTTGCCCGGTAACGTGCCGGGCATTGCTACTGTAAAATCGCACCATCATGACACTCACGCTCAATAGACAACTTCTCACCTCACGCCAGATTCTGGTGGCCTTTAGCGGCGGGCTTGACTCCACCGTTCTGCTGCATCAGTTGGTGCAGTGGCGGACGGAAAATCCGGGTGTCGCTCTGCGCGCTATTCATGTGCATCACGGTTTAAGTGCCAATGCCGATGCCTGGGTTACGCATTGCGAAAACGTCTGCCAACAGTGGCAGGTGCCGCTGGTGGTCGAACGCGTACAACTTGCGCAAGAAGGACTGGGCATTGAGGCCCAGGCGCGGCAGGCACGTTATCAGGCATTTGCCCGCACCTTGTTGCCCGGTGAAGTGCTGGTCACCGCGCAACATCTCGACGATCAATGTGAAACCTTTCTGCTGGCGCTAAAACGCGGCAGTGGCCCTGCCGGGCTTTCGGCTATGGCGGAAGTCTCGGAGTTTGCCGGAACGCGGCTTATTCGCCCGTTGCTCGCCCGCACGCGGGGGGAACTGGTGCAGTGGGCGCGTCAGTATGATTTACGCTGGATTGAAGACGAAAGTAATCAGGACGACTCATACGATCGTAACTTTCTGCGCCTGCGCGTAGTGCCGTTATTGCAGCAGCGTTGGCCGCATTTTGCCGAAGCAACGGCCCGCAGCGCCGCACTTTGTGCTGAACAAGAGAGCCTGCTGGATGAACTGCTGGCAGATGATTTAGCACACTGTCAATCGCCGCAGGGGACGCTGCAGATTGTGCCAATGCTGGCGATGAGTGATGCCCGCCGCGCGGCGATTATCCGCCGCTGGCTGGCAGGGCAGAATGCACCGATGCCTTCCCGCGACGCGTTGGTGAGGATCTGGCAGGAAGTGGCGCTGGCGCGGGAAGATGCCTCACCCTGTTTACGTTTGGGCGCGTTTGAAATCCGACGCTATCAGTCGCAACTGTGGTGGATTAAATCCGTCACCGGGCAAAGCGAAAACATTGTGCCGTGGCAGACGTGGCTTCAACCGCTGGAATTACCGGCGGGGCTGGGAAGTGTACAGCTTAATGCGGGAGGCGATATTCGCCCTCCGCGTGCAGACGAAGCGGTCAGCGTGCGTTTCAAAGCGCCAGGATTGCTGCATATTGTCGGGCGTAACGGCGGACGTAAGCTAAAGAAAATCTGGCAAGAGCTGGGCGTGCCGCCGTGGCTACGTGACACCACGCCACTGCTGTTTTATGGCGAAACGCTGATTGCGGCGGCAGGGGTATTTGTGACGCAAGAAGGTGTGGCTGAAGGTGAGAATGGCGTAAGTTTTGTCTGGCAGAAAACGCTTAGTTAAGTGAAAGCCGGATAAGACGCATCAAACGTCGCATCCGGCGAAAGTCAATCAGGATTCGCTTACCACCACCGTACCGATTTCCGGGTGGCTAAAGCTGGTAATTTTATCCAGACGCAGCTCGCGGGTTTCGCCAGCGGCCTCGACGACCAGGTACTCCACATTTTTGCGGGAGACTAAATCACTGGCTTTTGCCTGCAATTTTTCGCCATCTTTCAGCTCAAGTGTCAGCATTAAATGATGCTGGCAGGCGAGCTCAAGATTATCGTAATCATCACAATTGATTGGTTGATACGTATCATTCATTGACATAATCGCTCACCAGTAAGTTTGCCGCAGCGTATGCTGCTTTTTCCCTGACAGCCTCAGAAAGGGCGTCGTCGGCAGCCATTTCATTCAGCACTTTCAAAACGCAGCCCAGCGCGTCCGGAACGTATCCTAAGTCTCCGCTGGCGATTTCCGCGTACCGCTTGCGTATTAACTCACAATATTTTTCCACATGCCCTCCTGTCAGCACTCTGACTTAACCGTGGATGCAAGTCTAAGCCTACGAAGATAAACTCTGTTTCGCAAGGTGACTATACCACACTCATTTCTGCAATATCAGCGCCGCAACTGCACGTATTCCGTTACAATGGCCTCCTGATTCGAAAGGAGTTTTCTTATGGCGCTTAAAGCGACAATTTATAAAGCGACGGTTAATGTGGCCGATCTCGACCGCAACCAGTTTCTCGATGCCTCTCTGACGCTGGCGCGCCATCCTTCAGAAACCCAGGAGCGTATGATGCTGCGCTTGCTGGCGTGGCTGAAATATGCTGATGAACGTCTGCAATTTACCCGTGGTTTGTGTGCCGATGATGAGCCGGAAGCGTGGCTGCGTAACGATCACCTGGGCATTGATTTGTGGATTGAGCTGGGGCTGCCGGATGAGCGGCGGATTAAGAAAGCCTGCACCCAGGCCGCAGAAGTGGCGCTGTTTACCTATAATAGTCGGGCGGCGCAAATCTGGTGGCAGCAAAATCAGAGCAAATGTGTGCAGTTTGCCAATCTTTCCGTCTGGTATCTGGACGATGAACAACTGGCGAAAGTAAGCGCCTTTGCCGATCGTACCATGACGCTGCAGGCAACGATTCAGGATGGCGTGATCTGGTTATCGGATGATAAGAATAATCTGGAAGTGAACTTAACCGCCTGGCAACAACCTTCATGATTGTGATTTCCCGACATGTTGCTATTCCCGATGGTGAGCTTGAGATCACCGCCATTCGTGCGCAGGGCGCGGGCGGGCAGCATGTTAATAAGACCTCAACGGCTATTCATCTGCGTTTTGACATTCGGGCGTCCAGCCTGCCAGAGTATTACAAAGAGCGTCTGCTCGCCGCCAGCCATCATTTGATCAGCAGTGATGGCGTGATTGTCATTAAGGCACAGGAATACCGCAGTCAGGAACTGAACCGCGAAGCAGCTCTGGCCCGGCTGGTGGCTATGATTAAAGAATTAACAACAGAAAAAAAAGCCCGACGACCCACGCGGCCCACCCGTGCATCGAAAGAGCGCAGGCTGGCATCGAAAGCACAAAAATCAAGCGTGAAGGCGATGCGCGGCAAAGTGCGCAGCGGTCGGGAATAAAAAGAAGGAATGGATGGTGAAAAAAGCGATAGTGACAGCGATGGCTGTAATCAGCCTCTTTACTCTGATGGGATGTAATAATCGGGCCGAAGTCGATACGCTTTCTCCGGCGCAGGCTGCCGAACTGAAACCGATGCCGCAAAGTTGGCGCGGCGTGCTGCCGTGTGCCGATTGCGAAGGAATCGAAACCTCTCTGTTCCTCGAAAAAGACGGAACATGGGTGATGAATGAGCGTTATCTCGGTGCTCGTGAAGAACCTTCCTCCTTCGCTTCCTACGGTACATGGGCGCGAACCGCTGACAAGCTGGTATTAACCGACAGCAAAGGTGAAAAGTCATATTATCGGGCGAAAGGCGATGCGCTGGAGATGCTCGATCGTGAAGGCAATCCGATTGAATCGCAGTTCAACTATACGCTGGAAGCGGCACAATCCAGTTTACCTATGACGCCGATGACCCTGCGGGGCATGTATTTTTATATGGCTGATGCGGCGACCTTCACTGATTGCGCGACCGGAAAACGTTTCATGGTAGCGAATAACGCAGAGCTGGAGCGTAGCTACCTGGCTGCGCGCGGTCACAGTGAAAAACCGGTGTTACTGTCAGTAGAAGGTCACTTTACGCTTGAGGGTAATCCGGATACCGGTGCGCCGACTAAAGTATTGGCACCCGATACGGCAGGGAAATTTTACCCCAACCAGGATTGCAGTAGTTTGGGGCAGTAACCCGTCTTGAGACAGAAACAAACGCAAAACAGGCCAGAAGGATATATTTCAACATTTTGAATTTGCACGTTTTTTGTAGGCCGGATAAGGCGTTTACGCCGCATCCGGCAATGGTGCTCAACGCCTGATGCGACGCTGGCGCGTCTTATCATGCCTACAACCCCCCTCATACCTTAAGGCGGATAAGGCATTTACTTTATCACCGGGTCAAACCAACAAAGCGACCCGCCTTGATATAAATCCCAGGCTTCAGGTGCCCAACATACTGTAACTGCGTTTCTGGCTTAAACGCAGAGACATCACCAATACGCATATGCATCAGATCGGCAGGGCTAATCCAGCCCGATTGCGCCAGTGTAAGTGGATGCCCGGCTTTGGCAAAGGCATCCGTGACAAATTCCGAACAAAACCACGACTTTTTGTCTCCTTCGCCCACACTGCTTAACTGCGCTTTCGCCAGGCCGCTGACGCACTGTTGGCGAAAATCCTCGGAGAACGGATTCAGTGAGCACATCTGGCGAGTCACCATAAAGGGAATAAATTCGACAATGCCGCGATAGTTATAACCGCTATCTTTGATTTTATTGGCAAACGCGGTGATATCTGTGGCTTGTTGCGGGGTAAGATCCGGGACTCGTAAGACGAAAAGCTTATCACTATGCTTCATCGCTTTTTTAAGGGAAACGATCTGGACGCCAGCGCCTGTCGCTTCTGCAACGTTATTATCACCCAGAAAGATTGCAACGTGACTCACAGAGGAAGTGCTGAAGACGCGGATTCCAAATGAGGTTACCCCAAGGCTTGAGGAGAACAGCAAATCGCCGGGTTTGAGATCAGGTGCCGTTATTTCTTTTATTGATTGTTCGGTGAAAGAGCTTTGATGCTGGAATTTGACAGCCCATGTTTTTGCCTCGGCATCTACTGCTGTGGCTGATGGGTCTGGCTGGCTGATATCAACGGTACAAGCCGAAAGTAAAAGAAAGCTGGGGAGAAACAGGCGGCAGTACGCCTTTGGTTTATCCATTTTATACAATCCATGTAAAAAAAGGGCCCTGAAATTCAGGACCCTTTCTGGCATCAGCCTTTAATCTGTTTCACCAGATATTCGACGATGTCACCAGTCTTAATTAACTGTTTCTCGCCGTTGCGACGATATTTATATTCGATATCGTCGTTGTCGAGGTTACGGTCGCCCAGCACAATAGTGTGCGGAATACCGATCAGTTCCATATCAGCAAACATCACGCCCGGACGCTCTTTGCGGTCATCCAGCAGCACTTCGATACCTTGTGCACGCAGTTCGCTGTACAGTTTCTCAGCAAGCTCTTGTACGCGGAAGGATTTGTGCATGTTCATCGGCAGAATCGCCACCTGGAACGGCGCGATAGCGTCAGGCCATACGATGCCTCGTTCGTCGTAGTTCTGCTCAATCGCCGCAGCTACCACACGCGTTACCCCGATACCGTAGCAACCCATCGTCAGGATTTGGTTACGGCCATCTTCACCCTGTACGGAGGCTTTCAGTGCTTCGGAGTACTTGGTACCCAGCTGGAAGATGTGACCAACTTCGATACCACGTTTGATCAGCAGCCTACCCTGGCCATCCGGGCTTGGATCGCCAGCCACCACGTTACGGATATCTGCAACTTCCGGGGTAGCGACATCGCGATCCCAGTTGATGCCGAAGTAGTGTTTACCATCGATGTTAGCACCAGCAGCGAAATCACTCATCGCCGCAACGGTACGGTCAATCACCACCGGAATCGGCATGTTTACCGGACCCAGTGAACCCGGACCGGCTTTAACCACGGCACGAATTTCTTCTTCGGTCGCGAAAGTCAGCGGGCTTGCAACCTGCGGCAGTTTTTCTGCTTTAACTTCGTTCAGCTCGTGATCACCGCGCACCAGCAGCGCAACCTGCGGGAAGCTGCTGCCTTCAACCGCTTTAACCAGCAGAGTCTTAACCGTTTTCTCAATCGGCAGATTGAACTGTTCAACCAGTTCCGCGATGGTTTTCGCGTTCGGCGTATCAACCAGCGTCATTTCCTGGGTAGCAGCAGCGCGCGGTTCTTTCGGCGCGATAGCTTCTGCCAGTTCAATGTTCGCTGCATAGTCAGAGGTGTCGGAGAAGACCACATCGTCTTCACCGCTCTGCGCCAGCACCTGGAATTCGTGAGAGGCGCTGCCGCCGATAGAACCGGTGTCGGCTTGTACGGCGCGGAAATCCAGCCCCATGCGGCTGAAGATTTTGCTGTAGGCCGCATACATTGCATCGTAGGTTTCCTGCAGGGATTCCTGAGAAGTATGGAAAGAGTAAGCATCTTTCATCAGGAATTCGCGGGAACGCATGACGCCGAAACGCGGACGCACTTCGTCGCGGAACTTGGTCTGGATCTGATAGAAGTTCAGCGGCAGCTGTTTGTAAGAGCTAAGCTCGTTACGAATCAGGTCAGTGATAACTTCTTCATGAGTTGGGCCGAGTACGAACGGACGCTCGCCACGGTCAACAAAACGCAGCAGTTCCGGACCGTACTGTTCCCAACGACCACTCTCTTGCCACAAATCGGCTGGCTGAACCACCGGCATCGACACCTCGATCGCACCGGCGTTGTTCATCTCTTCACGCACGATGTTTTCGACTTTTTTCAGAACGCGCACGCCGGTCGGCAGCCAGGTATATAACCCGGAGGCCAGCTTGCGGATCATCCCGGCGCGCAGCATCAGCTGATGGCTGATCACCTCGGCGTCGGCAGGTGTCTCCTTGAGAGTGGAGAGCAGGTATTGGCTAGTACGCATGTTGTTACGGTTCCAGTTGGAAGGTAGAACAGGCTCAAGGCGAGCCTGGGACAAAAAAAAGTGATTTAGTTTACCAGTGCAAAAGAAATGTCAAAAGAGAAGGGCGTGAATTTAACGCGGTTCCAGCGCAAAGACTTCAAAACCTGCGTCGGTGACGCGCCAGCGAACGTTAAAATCATGTAGCCAGACGGCATAGGTTTTGCCCGTTTCCTCACCTTTACGATAGGCCGGGCGCGGGTCCTGCGCCAGTACTTCGCGGATAAACAGCGTTAACTGCGGATAACGCTTCTCCAGCGTCAAAAGCTGCTTTTCGACCTCTGCGGTAAAACTCACCGCCATCTCTGCAGCTGGCGCACTTTGCGCATAGCTGGCACTGGCATCGGGAAGCGATTCGGCAAAGGGGAGATACGGTTTGATATCCACTACCGGCGTACCATCGACCAGATCCAGACTGCCGAGCTTCAGAATCACGCTGTCTTTATGGCAAACAACCTCTTTCAGCTCTACCAGCGACATGCCAATTGGGTTAGGGCGGAAAGTAGAGCGTGTTGCGAAAACCCCCATTCTGGCGTTACCGCCGAGGCGCGGTGGACGCACAGTCGGACGCCAGCCGCCTTCCATCGTTTGATGAAAGACGAAAAGGATCCATAAATGGCTGAACGCTTCCAGGCCGCGAACGGCGTCGGCCTGGTTGTAGGGAGCAATGAGATGCAGTTCGCCGTTGGCGCTTTTTACCAGACCTGGCTGGCGCGGAACGGCGAACTTTTCTTTATAGGGCGAGCGAATAACGCCTATTTGCTCGAACTGGAAACTGCTCATTTCGCCGTAATGTTAAGCGCAGAACCGATACATACAGCCTGACGATAGCAGCCTGGCGTACCGCTGGTGACTTCGCAGCTATGCAGTAATACAGCATTGGCTTTCATTTTAGAGGCGTTGATTTGCATCCGCTTACGTGCGGTTGGAATGCTCGGCGGAGAGTCCTGATTAGAGGCCTGGCAAGAGTCGCCACTGACTTCACCGAGATCGCGGAACGGTTTGCCGACTAATTCTTCTGCATTGGTATAAATTCGGACCGGCGTGGCGCGCGGCGCTTTCGGTTTTGCAGGCTCCGCTTTCGGCTGGGGTGCAGTGCTTTGAACGGGTTCGACAGGGGATCTGCTTAACATGGAACAGCCGCTTAGCATGAGTGCTACTAAACAGATCGGTAAAGCACGCATAGTATTTCCTCAATGTATGATCAAAACGTCAATATTGAATCAGGAGCTTGTAAAAATGACAAGACGGGCAAGCGCCCGTCCTGAATGATATTACAAATTGTGGAAACAGCCTAAAAATTACCAGCCTTTAACAGCTCCGCCGTTAAACACTTTGTTTGCTGCTTCGTAAACTTCGTCAGACTGATAAGCCTGGACGAATTTCTTCACGTTCTCGGCGTCTTTGTTATCTTCACGCGTCACGATCAGGTTTACGTACGGGGACTCTTTATCTTCAACAAAGATACCGTCTTTCGCCGGAGTCAGGCCAATCTGGCTGGCATAGGTGGTATTGATAACTGCCAGAGCGATTTGCGCGTCGTCCAGAGAACGCGGCAGTTGCGGTGCTTCCAGTTCAACAATTTTCAGATTTTTGGGGTTCTCAACAACATCAAGAACGGTCGGCAGCAGGCCAACGCCATCTTTCAGTTTGATCAAGCCCACTTTTTGCAGCAGCAGCAGTGAACGACCAAGGTTAGTTGGGTCGTTTGGCACGGCAACCTGCGAACCATCCTGCAGTTCATCCAGTGATTTGATTTTCTTGGAGTAACCAGCAATCGGATAAACAAAAGTGTTGCCTACTGCGACCAGTTTGTAGCCACGATCTTTCAGTTGCTGATCAAGGTACGGTTTATGCTGGAAGGCGTTGGCGTCGATATCGCCTTTGCTCAATGCTTCGTTTGGCAGAACATAGTCGTTGAAGGTTACCAGCTCAACGTCCAGGCCATATTTGTCTTTCGCAACTTTCTGCGCGACTTCTGCAACCTGCTGTTCGGCACCAACAATCACGCCGACTTTAATGTGGTTTGGATCTTTTTCATCCTGACCGCAGCCTACCAGTGCCAGTGATCCGATCAGGGCTCCCACTGCCGCAAAGGTTTTGAATTTGAACGCCATACCTTATTCCTTCTTCAATTATTTATGTTGTGTTGAACGTTACTTGCGAGTGACAGCCCGGACGATGCGGTCGCCTGCGAACTGAATTAAATAAACCAGAATGACCAGCAATACCAGTACCGTATTCATCACCGTCGCGTTATAGCCGATGTAGCCATACTGATAGCCAATCTGACCTAAACCACCGGCACCGACTGCACCACCCATCGCGGAATAACCGACCAGGGTAATCAGGGTGATAGTTGCCGCATTCACCAGACCCGGCAGCGCTTCCGGTAACAGCACCTTACGGACGATCTGCATCGGCGTGGCACCCATTGCGCGGGAAGCTTCAATTAACCCGGTTGGGATCTCCAGCAGAGCGTTCTCGACCATACGGGCAATAAACGGTGCTGCACCAACGGTTAACGGAACAATCGCTGCCTGCAAACCAATCGATGTACCGACAATAACGCGGGTAAACGGAATCATCCATACAAGCAAGATAATGAACGGGATGGAACGGAAAATGTTCACAATCGCAGAAACGGTACGATACAGCTTCGCGTTAGCAATAATTTGCCCCGGACGCGTGACATAAAGCAGAACGCCAACCGGCAGACCAATCACAAAGCCAAAAAAACCGGATACGAAGGTCATTGCCAGCGTTTCCCATACGCCACGAACCAGCAGCCACATCATCGGCTCAGACATAACCCAGTACCTCTACTTTTACATGGTGTTCCTGCAGCCAGGCAATGGCGGCTTGCGTATCTTGTTGTGTGCCGTGCATTTCAGTCAGCATGATGCCGAACTTAACGCCACCGGCGTAATCCATCTGCGCGCTAATAATGTTGTTGTTGACGTTGAAACGACGCGCGGTTTCAGAAAGCAGTGGGGCATCGACCGATTGACCGGTAAACTCCAGACGCAGCATCGGCACGCAGTCAGTAAATGGCTCCGCTTGCAGACGTTCCTGGTAATCTTCCGGGATATCCAGATGCAGGGTCGACTGAATAAACTTCTGCGCCAGCGGCGTTTTCGGATGCGAGAACACTTCACTTACCGTGTCCTGCTCGATCAGTTCTCCATTGCTGATGACCGCCACGCAATCACAAATGCGCTTCACAACGTCCATTTCGTGGGTGATCAACAGAATCGTCAACCCCAGACGGCGGTTGATGTCTTTCAGCAGTTCGAGAATAGAACGTGTCGTTGCCGGGTCCAGCGCGCTGGTGGCTTCATCACACAGCAATACTTTGGGATTGCTGGCTAACGCACGGGCAATTGCCACACGTTGTTTCTGCCCACCGGAAAGATTCGACGGGTAGCTATCATGCTTATCGCCAAGACCAACCAATGACAGCAATTCCGTCACGCGACGTTTGACCTCGTCTTTCGGTGTGTTGTCCAGCTCCAGCGGCAGAGCCACGTTGCCAAAAACAGTACGCGAAGAGAGCAGGTTAAAATGCTGGAAAATCATACCAATCTGGCGGCGAGCTTTGGTCAACTCGGATTCTGACAGCGTGGTCAGTTCCTGGCCATCGACCAGCACGCTACCCTCGGTTGGGCGCTCCAGCAGGTTTACACAACGTATAAGCGTACTCTTACCCGCGCCTGAGGCACCGATAACGCCATAAATTTGTCCAGCTGGCACATGCAGGCTGACGTTGTTCAACGCCTGGATGGTGCGGGTGCCCTGGTGGAACACTTTGGTGATATTCGAAAGTTTTATCATTGATTATTTATTATCGTCATTAAGTTAGTCGTGGCATCTCGAATGCCTGAAACGGGCAACGCCGTCAATGAAATGGATGTTAAGGCATCCAGACGTCTAAATCAATCAGGTTTATGCGAAGAGCACTTTCTTGCAGGTCGAAACATGCGATACTAGCGTCACATGCCTTATTAAGGAGCTATAAAAGGTGGCGAAGAGCGTACCCGCAATTTTTCTTGACCGTGATGGCACCATTAATGTCGATCACGGCTATGTCCATGAGATCGACAACTTTGAATTTATCGACGGTGTTATTGACGCCATGCGCGAGCTAAAAAAAATGGGCTTTGCGCTGGTGGTAGTAACCAACCAGTCTGGCATTGCTCGCGGTAAATTTACCGAAGCACAGTTTGAAACGCTGACCGAGTGGATGGACTGGTCGCTGGCGGACCGAGATGTCGATCTGGATGGTATCTATTATTGCCCGCATCATCCGCAGGGTAGTGTTGAAGAGTTTCGCCAGGTCTGCGATTGCCGCAAACCACATCCGGGGATGCTTTTGTCAGCACGCGATTATTTGCATATTGATATGGCCGCTTCTTATATGGTGGGCGATAAATTAGAAGATATGCAGGCAGCGGTTGCGGCGAACGTGGGAACAAAAGTGCTGGTGCGTACGGGTAAACCTATTACGCCTGAAGCAGAAAACGCGGCGGATTGGGTGTTAAATAGCCTGGCAGACCTGCCGCAAGCGATAAAAAAGCAGCAAAAACCGGCACAATGATTAAAAGATGAGCGGTTGAAATAAAAATGCATTTTTCCGCTTGTCTTCCTGAGCCGACTCCCTATAATGCGCCTCCATCGACACGGCGGATGTGAATCACTTCACACAAACAGCCGGTTCGGTTGAAGAGAAAAATCCTGAAATTCAGGGTTGACTCTGAAAGAGGAAAGCGTAATATACGCCACCTCGCGACAGTGAGCTGAAAGCCGCGTCGCAACTGCTCTTTAACAATTTATCAGACAATCTGTGTGGGCACTCGAAGATACGGATTCTTAACGTCGCAAGACGAAAAATGAATACCAAGTCTCAAGAGTGAACACGTAATTCATTACAAAGTTTAATTCTTTGAGCATCAAACTTTTAAATTGAAGAGTTTGATCATGGCTCAGATTGAACGCTGGCGGCAGGCCTAACACATGCAAGTCGAACGGTAACAGGAAGAAGCTTGCTTCTTTGCTGACGAGTGGCGGACGGGTGAGTAATGTCTGGGAAACTGCCTGATGGAGGGGGATAACTACTGGAAACGGTAGCTAATACCGCATAACGTCGCAAGACCAAAGAGGGGGACCTTCGGGCCTCTTGCCATCGGATGTGCCCAGATGGGATTAGCTAGTAGGTGGGGTAACGGCTCACCTAGGCGACGATCCCTAGCTGGTCTGAGAGGATGACCAGCCACACTGGAACTGAGACACGGTCCAGACTCCTACGGGAGGCAGCAGTGGGGAATATTGCACAATGGGCGCAAGCCTGATGCAGCCATGCCGCGTGTATGAAGAAGGCCTTCGGGTTGTAAAGTACTTTCAGCGGGGAGGAAGGGAGTAAAGTTAATACCTTTGCTCATTGACGTTACCCGCAGAAGAAGCACCGGCTAACTCCGTGCCAGCAGCCGCGGTAATACGGAGGGTGCAAGCGTTAATCGGAATTACTGGGCGTAAAGCGCACGCAGGCGGTTTGTTAAGTCAGATGTGAAATCCCCGGGCTCAACCTGGGAACTGCATCTGATACTGGCAAGCTTGAGTCTCGTAGAGGGGGGTAGAATTCCAGGTGTAGCGGTGAAATGCGTAGAGATCTGGAGGAATACCGGTGGCGAAGGCGGCCCCCTGGACGAAGACTGACGCTCAGGTGCGAAAGCGTGGGGAGCAAACAGGATTAGATACCCTGGTAGTCCACGCCGTAAACGATGTCGACTTGGAGGTTGTGCCCTTGAGGCGTGGCTTCCGGAGCTAACGCGTTAAGTCGACCGCCTGGGGAGTACGGCCGCAAGGTTAAAACTCAAATGAATTGACGGGGGCCCGCACAAGCGGTGGAGCATGTGGTTTAATTCGATGCAACGCGAAGAACCTTACCTGGTCTTGACATCCACGGAAGTTTTCAGAGATGAGAATGTGCCTTCGGGAACCGTGAGACAGGTGCTGCATGGCTGTCGTCAGCTCGTGTTGTGAAATGTTGGGTTAAGTCCCGCAACGAGCGCAACCCTTATCCTTTGTTGCCAGCGGTCCGGCCGGGAACTCAAAGGAGACTGCCAGTGATAAACTGGAGGAAGGTGGGGATGACGTCAAGTCATCATGGCCCTTACGACCAGGGCTACACACGTGCTACAATGGCGCATACAAAGAGAAGCGACCTCGCGAGAGCAAGCGGACCTCATAAAGTGCGTCGTAGTCCGGATTGGAGTCTGCAACTCGACTCCATGAAGTCGGAATCGCTAGTAATCGTGGATCAGAATGCCACGGTGAATACGTTCCCGGGCCTTGTACACACCGCCCGTCACACCATGGGAGTGGGTTGCAAAAGAAGTAGGTAGCTTAACCTTCGGGAGGGCGCTTACCACTTTGTGATTCATGACTGGGGTGAAGTCGTAACAAGGTAACCGTAGGGGAACCTGCGGTTGGATCACCTCCTTACCTTAAAGAAGCGTACTTTGCAGTGCTCACACAGATTGTCTGATGAAAATGAGCAGTAAAACCTCTACAGGCTTGTAGCTCAGGTGGTTAGAGCGCACCCCTGATAAGGGTGAGGTCGGTGGTTCAAGTCCACTCAGGCCTACCAAATTTGCACGGCAAATTTGAAGAGGTTTTAACTACATGTTATGGGGCTATAGCTCAGCTGGGAGAGCGCCTGCTTTGCACGCAGGAGGTCTGCGGTTCGATCCCGCATAGCTCCACCATCTCTGTAGTGATTAAATAAAAAATACTTCAGAGTGTACCTGCAAAGGTTCACTGCGAAGTTTTGCTCTTTAAAAATCTGGATCAAGCTGAAAATTGAAACACTGAACAACGAAAGTTGTTCGTGAGTCTCTCAAATTTTCGCAACACGATGATGAATCGAAAGAAACATCTTCGGGTTGTGAGGTTAAGCGACTAAGCGTACACGGTGGATGCCCTGGCAGTCAGAGGCGATGAAGGACGTGCTAATCTGCGATAAGCGTCGGTAAGGTGATATGAACCGTTATAACCGGCGATTTCCGAATGGGGAAACCCAGTGTGTTTCGACACACTATCATTAACTGAATCCATAGGTTAATGAGGCGAACCGGGGGAACTGAAACATCTAAGTACCCCGAGGAAAAGAAATCAACCGAGATTCCCCCAGTAGCGGCGAGCGAACGGGGAGCAGCCCAGAGCCTGAATCAGTGTGTGTGTTAGTGGAAGCGTCTGGAAAGGCGCGCGATACAGGGTGACAGCCCCGTACACAAAAATGCACATGCTGTGAGCTCGATGAGTAGGGCGGGACACGTGGTATCCTGTCTGAATATGGGGGGACCATCCTCCAAGGCTAAATACTCCTGACTGACCGATAGTGAACCAGTACCGTGAGGGAAAGGCGAAAAGAACCCCGGCGAGGGGAGTGAAAAAGAACCTGAAACCGTGTACGTACAAGCAGTGGGAGCACGCTTAGGCGTGTGACTGCGTACCTTTTGTATAATGGGTCAGCGACTTATATTCTGTAGCAAGGTTAACCGAATAGGGGAGCCGAAGGGAAACCGAGTCTTAACTGGGCGTTAAGTTGCAGGGTATAGACCCGAAACCCGGTGATCTAGCCATGGGCAGGTTGAAGGTTGGGTAACACTAACTGGAGGACCGAACCGACTAATGTTGAAAAATTAGCGGATGACTTGTGGCTGGGGGTGAAAGGCCAATCAAACCGGGAGATAGCTGGTTCTCCCCGAAAGCTATTTAGGTAGCGCCTCGTGAATTCATCTCCGGGGGTAGAGCACTGTTTCGGCAAGGGGGTCATCCCGACTTACCAACCCGATGCAAACTGCGAATACCGGAGAATGTTATCACGGGAGACACACGGCGGGTGCTAACGTCCGTCGTGAAGAGGGAAACAACCCAGACCGCCAGCTAAGGTCCCAAAGTCATGGTTAAGTGGGAAACGATGTGGGAAGGCCCAGACAGCCAGGATGTTGGCTTAGAAGCAGCCATCATTTAAAGAAAGCGTAATAGCTCACTGGTCGAGTCGGCCTGCGCGGAAGATGTAACGGGGCTAAACCATGCACCGAAGCTGCGGCAGCGACGCTTATGCGTTGTTGGGTAGGGGAGCGTTCTGTAAGCCTGCGAAGGTGTGCTGTGAGGCATGCTGGAGGTATCAGAAGTGCGAATGCTGACATAAGTAACGATAAAGCGGGTGAAAAGCCCGCTCGCCGGAAGACCAAGGGTTCCTGTCCAACGTTAATCGGGGCAGGGTGAGTCGACCCCTAAGGCGAGGCCGAAAGGCGTAGTCGATGGGAAACAGGTTAATATTCCTGTACTTGGTGTTACTGCGAAGGGGGGACGGAGAAGGCTATGTTGGCCGGGCGACGGTTGTCCCGGTTTAAGCGTGTAGGCTGGTTTTCCAGGCAAATCCGGAAAATCAAGGCTGAGGCGTGATGACGAGGCACTACGGTGCTGAAGCAACAAATGCCCTGCTTCCAGGAAAAGCCTCTAAGCATCAGGTAACATCAAATCGTACCCCAAACCGACACAGGTGGTCAGGTAGAGAATACCAAGGCGCTTGAGAGAACTCGGGTGAAGGAACTAGGCAAAATGGTGCCGTAACTTCGGGAGAAGGCACGCTGATATGTAGGTGAGGTCCCTCGCGGATGGAGCTGAAATCAGTCGAAGATACCAGCTGGCTGCAACTGTTTATTAAAAACACAGCACTGTGCAAACACGAAAGTGGACGTATACGGTGTGACGCCTGCCCGGTGCCGGAAGGTTAATTGATGGGGTTAGCGCAAGCGAAGCTCTTGATCGAAGCCCCGGTAAACGGCGGCCGTAACTATAACGGTCCTAAGGTAGCGAAATTCCTTGTCGGGTAAGTTCCGACCTGCACGAATGGCGTAATGATGGCCAGGCTGTCTCCACCCGAGACTCAGTGAAATTGAACTCGCTGTGAAGATGCAGTGTACCCGCGGCAAGACGGAAAGACCCCGTGAACCTTTACTATAGCTTGACACTGAACATTGAGCCTTGATGTGTAGGATAGGTGGGAGGCTTTGAAGTGTGGACGCCAGTCTGCATGGAGCCGACCTTGAAATACCACCCTTTAATGTTTGATGTTCTAACGTTGACCCGTAATCCGGGTTGCGGACAGTGTCTGGTGGGTAGTTTGACTGGGGCGGTCTCCTCCTAAAGAGTAACGGAGGAGCACGAAGGTTGGCTAATCCTGGTCGGACATCAGGAGGTTAGTGCAATGGCATAAGCCAGCTTGACTGCGAGCGTGACGGCGCGAGCAGGTGCGAAAGCAGGTCATAGTGATCCGGTGGTTCTGAATGGAAGGGCCATCGCTCAACGGATAAAAGGTACTCCGGGGATAACAGGCTGATACCGCCCAAGAGTTCATATCGACGGCGGTGTTTGGCACCTCGATGTCGGCTCATCACATCCTGGGGCTGAAGTAGGTCCCAAGGGTATGGCTGTTCGCCATTTAAAGTGGTACGCGAGCTGGGTTTAGAACGTCGTGAGACAGTTCGGTCCCTATCTGCCGTGGGCGCTGGAGAACTGAGGGGGGCTGCTCCTAGTACGAGAGGACCGGAGTGGACGCATCACTGGTGTTCGGGTTGTCGGTGATGCTGCCAACTTACTGATTTAGTGTATGATGGTGTTTTTGAGGTGCTCCAGTGGCTTCTGTTTCTATCAGCCGTCCCTCCTGTTCAGCTACTGACGGGGTGGTGCGTAACGGCAAAAGCACCGCCGGACATCAGCGCTATCTCTGCTCTCACTGCCGTAAAACATGGCAACTGCAGTTCACTTACACCGCTTCTCAACCCGGTACGCACCAGAAAATCATTGATATGGCCATGAATGGCGTTGGATGCCGGGCAACTGCCCGCATTATGGGCGTTGGCCTCAACACGATTTTACGTCACTTAAAAAACTCAGGCCGCAGTCGGTAACCTCGCGCATACAGCCGGGCAGTGACGTCATCGTCTGCGCGGAAATGGACGAACAGTGGGGCTATGTCGGGGCTAAATCGCGCCAGCGCTGGCTGTTTTACGCGTATGACAGGCTCCGGAAGACGGTTGTTGCGCACGTATTCGGTGAACGCACGATGGCGACGCTGGGGCGTCTTATGAGCCTGCTGTCACCCTTTGACGTGGTGATATGGATGACGGATGGCTGGCCGCTGTATGAATCCCGCCTGAAGGGAAAGCTGCACGTAATCAGCAAGCGATATACGCAGCGAATTGAGCGGCATAACCTGAATCTGAGGCAGCACCTGGCACGGCTGGGACGGAAGTCGCTGTCGTTCTCAAAATCGGTGGAGCTGCATGACAAAGTCATCGGGCATTATCTGAACATAAAACACTATCAATAAGTTGGAGTCATTACCTTCAATACGTTGTAGCTTTTTCCTGAGCTCACGGATTTCAATTTGTTCCGGGGTAATGGGGGAGGCTTTTGGTGTTTTTCCCTGCCGCTCATCACGTAATACAAAATACGAAATTAATTACTCTTGAAGGAACAGGACACGAATTGCACTTTGAAGATTGGACAACAATAATTGACGGAATTGAAAAACATATAAATGAGCAATAAAGAAAAACAAATGAATTTACTTAGTGATAAGAACGTTGCAATAATTGGTGGTGGACCCGTTGGACTGACTATGGCAAAATTATTACAGCAAAACGGCATAGACGTTTCAGTTTACGAAAGAGACAACGACCGAGAGGCAAGAATTTTTGGTGGAACCCTTGACCTACACAAAGGTTCAGGTCAGGAAGCAATGAAAAAAGCGGGATTGTTACAAACTTATTATGACTTAGCCTTACCAATGGGTGTAAATATTGCTGATGAAAAAGGCAATATTTTATCCACAAAAAATGTAAAGCCCGAAAATCGATTTGACAATCCTGAAATAAACAGAAATGACTTAAGGGCTATCTTGTTGAATAGTTTAGAAAACGACACGGTTATTTGGGATAGAAAACTTGTTATGCTTGAACCTGGTAAGAAGAAGTGGACACTAACTTTTGAGAATAAACCGAGTGAAACAGCAGATCTGGTTATTATTGCCAATGGTGGAATGTCTAAAGTAAGAAAATTTGTTACCGACACGGAAGTTGAAGAAACAGGTACTTTCAATATACAAGCCGATATTCATCATCCAGAGGTGAACTGTCCTGGATTTTTTCAGCTATGCAATGGAAACCGGCTAATGGCTGCTCATCAAGGTAATTTATTATTTGCGAATCCTAATAATAATGGTGCATTGCATTTTGGAATAAGTTTTAAAACACCTGATGAATGGAAAAACCAAACGCAGGTAGATTTTCAAAACAGAAATAGTGTCGTTGATTTTCTTCTGAAAGAATTTTCCGATTGGGACGAACGCTACAAAGAACTGATTCGTGTGACATCATCTTTTGTAGGGTTAGCGACACGAATATTTCCCTTAGGTAAGTCTTGGAAAAGTAAGCGTCCATTACCCATAACGATGATTGGAGATGCTGCTCATTTGATGCCTCCTTTTGCAGGACAAGGCGTAAACAGCGGGTTGATGGATGCCTTGATATTGTCGGATAATCTGACCAATGGGAAATTTAACAGCATTGAAGAGGCTATTGAAAATTATGAACAGCAAATGTTTATCTATGGCAAAGAAGCACAAGAAGAATCAACTCAAAACGAAATTGAAATGTTTAAACCCGACTTTACGTTTCAGCAATTGTTAAATGTATAAAATGGAATAAAACGGCACATAATCGAGTAGACGGCTCCGCCAGTAACTGACGGAGTGCGCCTCTCACACCACCGAGCGTACGGGTCACGTACTCGGCGGTTCGCAAAGATCCGCTCCATGGTGGTAACTCGTATGAGAATTAAACATCTAATATTTTTACCTGTTCCCTTCATTTCATTTTATTTAAACGCGGCGAGCTTGGACGAAATGGTGATGCTGCCAACTTACTGATTTAGTGTATGATGGTGTTTTTGAGGTGCTCCAGTGGCTTCTGTTTCTATCAGCCGTCCCTCCTGTTCAGCTACTGACGGGGTGGTGCGTAACGGCAAAAGCACCGCCGGACATCAGCGCTATCTCTGCTCTCACTGCCGTAAAACATGGCAACTGCAGTTCACTTACACCGCTTCTCAACCCGGTACGCACCAGAAAATCATTGATATGGCCATGAATGGCGTTGGATGCCGGGCAACTGCCCGCATTATGGGCGTTGGCCTCAACACGATTTTACGTCACTTAAAAAACTCAGGCCGCAGTCGGTAACCTCGCGCATACAGCCGGGCAGTGACGTCATCGTCTGCGCGGAAATGGACGAACAGTGGGGCTATGTCGGGGCTAAATCGCGCCAGCGCTGGCTGTTTTACGCGTATGACAGTCTCCGGAAGACGGTTGTTGCGCACGTATTCGGTGAACGCACGATGGCGACGCTGGGGCGTCTTATGAGCCTGCTGTCACCCTTTGACGTGGTGATATGGATGACGGATGGCTGGCCGCTGTATGAATCCCGCCTGAAGGGAAAGCTGCACGTAATCAGCAAGCGATATACGCAGCGAATTGAGCGGCATAACCTGAATCTGAGGCAGCACCTGGCACGGCTGGGACGGAAGTCGCTGTCGTTCTCAAAATCGGTGGAGCTGCATGACAAAGTCATCGGGCATTATCTGAACATAAAACACTATCAATAAGTTGGAGTCATTACCCGGGTTGTCATGCCAATGGCACTGCCCGGTAGCTAAATGCGGAAGAGATAAGTGCTGAAAGCATCTAAGCACGAAACTTGCCCCGAGATGAGTTCTCCCTGACTCCTTGAGAGTCCTGAAGGAACGTTGAAGACGACGACGTTGATAGGCCGGGTGTGTAAGCGCAGCGATGCGTTGAGCTAACCGGTACTAATGAACCGTGAGGCTTAACCTTACAACGCCGAAGCTGTTTTGGCGGATTGAGAGAAGATTTTCAGCCTGATACAGATTAAATCAGAACGCAGAAGCGGTCTGATAAAACAGAATTTGCCTGGCGGCCGTAGCGCGGTGGTCCCACCTGACCCCATGCCGAACTCAGAAGTGAAACGCCGTAGCGCCGATGGTAGTGTGGGGTCTCCCCATGCGAGAGTAGGGAACTGCCAGGCATCAAATTAAGCAGTAAGCCGGTCATAAAACCGGTGGTTGTAAAAGAATTCGGTGGAGCGGTAGTTCAGTCGGTTAGAATACCTGCCTGTCACGCAGGGGGTCGCGGGTTCGAGTCCCGTCCGTTCCGCCACTTATTAAGAAGCCTCGAGTTAACGCTCGAGGTTTTTTTTCGTCTGTATATCTATTATTGCCAGAATCGCAAAAATCCTCTGCATTTTACGCTCTTTTTCCTCAACAGTCTGAAGCCCATAATCACCTCAGTTAACGAAAATAGCATTAAAAGAGGCATATTATGGCTATCCCTGCATTTGGTTTAGGTACTTTCCGTCTGAAAGACGACGTTGTTATTTCATCTGTGATAACGGCGCTTGAACTTGGTTATCGCGCAATTGATACCGCACAAATCTATGATAACGAAGCCGCAGTAGGTCAGGCGATTGCAGAAAGTGGCGTGCCACGTCATGAACTCTACATCACCACTAAAATCTGGATTGAAAATCTCAGCAAAGACAAATTGATCCCAAGTCTGAAAGAGAGCCTGCAAAAATTGCGTACCGATTATGTTGATCTGACGCTAATCCACTGGCCGTCACCAAACGATGAAGTCTCTGTTGAAGAGTTTATGCAGGCGCTGCTGGAAGCCAAAAAACAAGGGCTGACGCGTGAGATCGGTATTTCCAACTTCACGATCCCGTTGATGGAAAAAGCGATTGCTGCTGTTGGTGCTGAAAACATCGCTACTAACCAGATTGAACTCTCTCCTTATCTGCAAAACCGTAAAGTGGTTGCCTGGGCTAAACAGCACGGCATCCATATTACTTCCTATATGACGCTGGCGTATGGTAAGGCCCTGAAAGATGAGGTTATTGCTCGTATCGCAGCTAAACACAATGCGACTCCGGCACAAGTGATTCTGGCGTGGGCTATGGGGGAAGGTTACTCAGTAATTCCTTCTTCTACTAAACGTAAAAACCTGGAAAGTAATCTTAAGGCACAAAATTTACAGCTTGATGCCGAAGATAAAAAAGCGATCGCCGCACTGGATTGCAACGACCGCCTGGTTAGCCCGGAAGGTCTGGCTCCTGAATGGGATTAAGCCTCTCTGACAGCTCCTCCGGGAGCTGTTTTTACATGCTCGCTAAGGAAATCGATAAAAGCCCGGATGCGCGTACTTACCGCACGGTCGCTGTAATAGACGGCACTGAATGGCATTTCCACTGGCAACACTTTATCTGCCATTAACTCCACCAATTCTCCGCGAGCGATTTCTTTGTCGATCATGTAGTCGGACAAACACGCAATCCCGTTGCCACTCAGGCAAAGCTGTTTCAGTGTTTCCCCACTATTGGATGACAAACCGTACTTCACCTCATGTAATTGTCCATCGCTACGGGCTATCGGCCAGGTATTGAGGGAAGCGGGTTCAGTGAATCCCAGGCAAATATGTTGCTTTAAATCGTCGATCGTTTCTGGCTTCCCGTAGCGGGAAATATAATCGGGGGAGGCGATAATTTTTCGATAACTGTTAAATAACGGCCTGGCACGTAAGCTGGAATCCGTTAACGTACCAGCGCGTATCGCGACATCCACTTTTCTTTCGATCAAATTAATAATCGTTTCGGAGGAGACTAGCGACAAAGTGACTTCCGGATAGCGTTCACGGAAAGGCTTAATTAACGGCATCAGAAAGTGCAGCACCACTGGAGTTGCGGCATCGATCCGTAACAGTCCACGCGGTGTATTACGCGTCTCCATAATTTCTGATTCTGCCGCTGCCATCTCCTGCAAAATTGACTGTACGCGACGAAAATAACGCTCGCCTTCTTCCGTCAGGCTAAGTTGTCGCGTGGTCCGATTAAGCAGGCTAACGCCAAGTTTCATCTCCAGCTTTTTCACCGCCCGGCTTACCGCTGAGTTTGCTTGCCCTAATTGTTCCGCTGCCCGGCTAAAGCTGCCGCTTTCGACGACCGAAACAAAAATGGCGAGTTCTTCCGACGTGGCTTTCATTTTTGCTCCTGTTGCAAAATAGAAGAGATATTTTGAATTTATTTGTCATTAAACCATCAGGATGCGTGATATGTCATGCGATTTAATGTTCTCCATAATGAGCAAAATTCTGACCGGTGTAAGCACTTGCTTACATAACAATATACAATTGCTCGTTGAAAGAGTGAGCTAAAATCCCTATAACAGTAGAACCCTCCCGAGTGCGGAAGGGTTGACGTAATAGAGGTTTCAAAGTCAAAAGTGCGAAAAAACACCTATGCCATGCGCTATGTTGCCGGACAACCTGCGGAAAGGATCTTACCGCCGGGGTCTTTTGCGAGCATCGGCCAGGCATTACCACCTGGGGAACCGTTAAGTACCGAAGAGCGTATTCGGATCCTGGTGTGGAACATATACAAACAGCAACGCGCTGAATGGTTGTCGGTATTAAAGAACTACGGCAAAGATGCACATCTGGTGTTATTGCAGGAAGCGCAGACAACGCCAGAGTTAGTACAGTTTGCGACCGCTAACTATCTTGCCGCCGATCAGGTACCCGCTTTCGTGCTGCCACAACATCCTTCTGGCGTAATGACCCTTTCGGCGGCACATCCAGTGTATTGCTGCCCGTTACGTGAACGAGAACCCATTTTGCGTCTGGCGAAGTCGGCACTGGTGACGGTCTATCCATTACCTGACACCCGCCTGTTGATGGTGGTTAATATACACGCCGTCAACTTCAGTCTGGGCGTGGATGTCTATAGTAAGCAGTTACTTCCTATTGGCGATCAGATAGCTCACCACAGCGGCCCGGTCATTATGGCGGGAGATTTCAATGCCTGGAGCCGTAGAAGGATGAACGCGTTATATCGCTTTGCGCGGGAAATGTCGCTGCGCCAGGTGCGTTTTACCGATGATCAGCGCCGTCGGGCGTTTGGTCGCCCGCTCGATTTTGTTTTCTACCGTGGTCTGAACGTCAGTGAAGCTTCTGTACTGGTTACGCGCGCTTCCGATCACAATCCGCTACTCGTTGAATTCAGTCCCGGCAAGCCTGATAAATAAGGTATGTCAGGTCTGCCACAGGGCAGACCAACGTTTGGCGCTGCGCAAAACGTGAGCGCGGTGGTGGCGTATGACTTATCTGCCCACATGCTGGATGTCGTGGCACAAGCTGCCGAAGCCCGGCAACTGAAAAATATCACCACCCGCCAGGGATATGCCGAAAGTCTGCCATTTGCCGATAACGCATTTGATATTGTTATCAGCCGTTATTCTGCCCATCACTGGCATGATGTTGGTGCAGCACTGCGAGAAGTGAATAGGATATTGAAACCTGGCGGTAGGCTGATTGTGATGGACGTAATGTCTCCGGGTCACCCAGTGCGCGACATCTGGTTACAGACGGTAGAAGCATTACGCGATACCTCTCACGTACGAAACTACGCCAGCGGTGAGTGGTTGACGTTAATCAATGAAGCCAATCTGATAGTTGATAATTTAATTACAGATAAGTTACCGCTGGAATTTTCTTCATGGGTCGCGAGAATGCGTACGCCAGAAGCGTTAGTAGACGCTATTCGCATTTACCAACAGAGCGCATCGACAGAGGTGAGAACGTATTTTGCCTTGCAGAATGATGGCTTTTTCACCAGTGATATCATCATGGTAGATGCACATAAAGCGGCATAAATAAAAAAGGCACCGGGGGAATCGGTGCCTTTTTATTATCTGGTTTGTCAGGAATCTGGCATGTTGTTGTTTTTCACAAACAACGTCAGCTTATCGCCTGGTTGCAGATTCGCAGTGTCGCTGTTCCAGCGCATCACATCTTTGATGTTCACGCCGTGGCGTTTAGCAATGCTTGAAAGCGAATCGCCTTTGCGCACACGATACGTAATGCTATCGCTGTTGTTTGCCAGTCGCTGTGCGCTACTGCCTGCACCAATCGTCAAACTTTGGCCTGGCTTCAGCTTAGATCCGCGCAGTTTGTTCCACTGCTGCAAATCTTTGGTGCTTACGCCGAGACGTGAAGCGATACTTGAAAGCGTGTCGCCAGAGCGTACGGTGTAAACACGGCTGTTAAGCGGCGTATTGTCGGCAACCAGCGTCGACTGTACAGCAGCAATTTCGCCTGAAGCCAGAGATTCACGCAGTTGATCTGCATGCTTCTTTGGCACCATCACGTACTGCGGGCCACTTGCGCCCAGCGTGGAGCCTTTTACGCCAGCGTTGAATGTCTTCAGCTTGCTGACGGAAATCCCCGCCATATCTGCTACCTTCGCCATTTCAACCGGGCTGCTCAGGTGCACACGCGCCAGAGCACGGCTTTCATCGGTCGTTGGCAGACGTACGCCATAACGCTTGCTGTTTTTGAGAATATCACTCAATGCCAGCATTTTAGGCACGTACTGCTTCGTTTCCTGCGGCAACGGTAACGACCAGAAGTCCGTGGATTTCCCACGCGCTTTGTTCGTTTTAATTGCCTTCATGACCCGACCTTCGCCGCTGTTATAAGCCGCTACGGTCAGAAGCCAGTCGCCGTCAAACATTTTGTTCAGACGCTGCATCATATTCAGCGCGGCAGTTGTTGAAGCAACAACATCGCGACGCGCGTCATAATTGCGGGTCTGTTTCAAACCATAATTGCGCCCCGTGCTCGGAATGATCTGCCAGATGCCTGCGGCATTGGCGCCAGACGTTGCGTGAGGATCAAAAGCGCTCTCCACTATGGGTAGTAGTACCAGTTCCATAGGCATGTTACGTTTTTTAACTTGCCCTGCTATCCAGTACATATACGGCTCTGCCCGTAAAGTTACATCGTGGAGATAGCTCTTATTGCGTAAATATTTCTGTTTCTGTTCGCGAATCCGGTCATTTTCCGGAATTCCCATCTTTAGCTCGTCGCCAATGAAAGCCCACAAGTCACCATCTGGCGCGATAGACGTCCCATCGTCCATCCATCGTGCCTGACTTGTAAACTTTGCTGCTTCCCCTTGACCAGCTGCAGAAAGGCTCTGTGCGTGCTGTTGAACGTTGCCGGTACTCTGGCAACCCACGAGCAGGACAGAGGCGAGTAATATCGCTTTTGCCTTCATGTGTGTGTCAATAGTTGCTTAAAAGACGACCGATCATAACGGCGAACGGAGCCGATGACAAGAAAGTTTTATCAGAACCTATCTTTCTTTGACCTTAACCATGCAAAACGCTCTTCAGGTTGTTGCAATAATGTTTCTTCATTAATTACATTAATTAAATCAATATCTTCCGTTCTTAAAAAAACATTAATTTGCCGCTCATTTTTCAGAATTACGGGTAGTGTTATTTGATTTTTTGCCCGTAACTCCTTAACTTTACGATAATAATCATTTATGGACAAATCGTGCGGAAGAATACTCAAAGCAAACTTCATATTTGATAAGGTATATTCATGAGCACAACATACCAATGTATCGTCAGGTAACGCACTTAACTTTTTAAGTGATTGATACATTTGTGATGCTGTCCCTTCAAACAACCGACCACACCCACCAGAAAACAGTGTGTCGCCGCAAAATAGATAAGGTTTACTGAAGTAACAGATATGTCCTAAAGTGTGACCCGGCGTAGCAATTACACTAAATTCATGCCCCAAAACGAAGGCAGTTTCGCCATCTTTGACTACCTGTGTTGTTCCCTTATCTTGTGTCTCTTGTGGACCATACACCACAATTTGTGGAAACTTTTCCACCAGTTCTTTTACGCCGCCAACGTGATCGTGGTGATGGTGGGTGAGAAATATGGCCTCCGGTTGCCAGTTATTGGCGGCAATGGCGTTTAATACTGGCTCTGCGTCTCCGGGATCGACAATCAGGCAGCGACCTGCTTCATCATTCAAAACCCAGATGTAATTGTCATCAAAGGCGGGAATACTGTTAAGATTCATAGATTACCTCTCAGTGTGAAACGGAAGGTTGTGATGAAACCGGCAAGAGTCCCTCAAACTGTCGTGGCTCCTGATTGCTGGGGCGATTTGCCCTGGGGAAAGCTTTATCGCAAGGCGCTGGAGCGCCAGCTCAACCCGTGGTTCACTAAAATGTATGGTTTTCATCTGCTTAAGATTGGCAATTTAAGCGCAGAAATCAATTGCGAAGCGTGCGCGGTTTCTCATCAAGTGAATGTTTCTGCGCAAGGAATGCCCGTCCAGGTACAGGCGGACCCACTTCATCTTCCTTTTGCCGATAAATCCGTTGATGTTTGTCTACTGGCACATACATTGCCGTGGTGCACCGATCCGCATCGTTTATTGCGTGAAGCCGATCGGGTATTGATTGATGATGGCTGGCTGGTCATTAGTGGCTTCAATCCCATCAGTTTTATGGGATTACGCAAACTTGTGCCGGTATTGCGCAAAACCTCGCCCTATAACAGCCGGATGTTTACTCTGATGCGGCAGCTGGACTGGCTCTCTTTGTTGAATTTTGAAGTGCTACACGCCAGCCGTTTCCACGTTCTCCCGTGGAACAAACACGGAGGAAAACTATTGAATGCGCATATTCCTGCGCTTGGTTGCTTACAACTTATTGTTGCCCGGAAACGGACTATTCCTTTAACGCTAAATCCGATGAAACAGAGTAAAAACAAGCCACGAATTCGCCAGGCGGTTGGAGCCACCCGGCAATGTCGTAAACCACAGGCTTAAACTTCAACTTGGTAGCCTGTATCTTCCAGTGTGGGATTCATCGCCGCGGCACGAGCCAGTTCATCACAGCGTTCGTTTTCCGGGTGTCCGGCATGGCCTTTAACCCATTCCCATTTGATTTGATGCTGCCCCAATGCAGCATCAAGACGTTGCCAGAGATCGACATTTTTTACTGGTTTTTTGTCTGCGGTTTTCCAGCCACGTTTTTTCCAGTTATGGATCCACTGGGTGATACCCTGGCGGACATACTGGCTGTCGGTACTCAAAATGACTTCGCAATGTTCTTTTAACGCCTCCAGCGCGACAATAGCGGCCATCAACTCCATACGGTTGTTGGTGGTGCGGGTGTAGCCAGCGCTAAAGGTTTTCTCGCGTCCGCGATAGCGTAAAATAGCGCCGTAACCCCCAGGTCCTGGATTGCCCAGACACGAACCATCGGTGAAAATTTCTACCTGTTTAAGCATCTCTGGTAGACTTCCTGTAATTGAATCGAACTGTAAAACGACAAGTCTGACATAAATGACCGCTATGAGCACTGCAATTACACGCCAGATCGTTCTCGATACCGAAACCACCGGTATGAACCAGATTGGTGCGCACTATGAAGGCCACAAGATCATTGAGATTGGTGCCGTTGAAGTGGTGAACCGTCGCCTGACGGGCAATAACTTCCATGTTTATCTCAAACCCGATCGGCTGGTGGATCCGGAAGCCTTTGGCGTACATGGTATTGCCGATGAATTTTTGCTCGATAAGCCCACGTTTGCCGAAGTAGCCGATGAGTTCATGGACTATATTCGCGGCGCGGAGTTGGTGATCCATAACGCAGCGTTCGATATCGGCTTTATGGACTACGAGTTTTCGTTGCTTAAGCGCGATATTCCGAAGACCAATACTTTCTGTAAGGTCACCGATAGCCTTGCGGTGGCGAGGAAAATGTTTCCCGGTAAGCGCAACAGCCTCGATGCGTTATGTGCTCGCTACGAAATAGATAACAGTAAACGAACGCTGCACGGGGCATTACTCGATGCCCAGATCCTTGCGGAAGTTTATCTGGCGATGACCGGTGGTCAAACGTCGATGGCTTTTGCGATGGAAGGAGAGACACAACAGCAACAAGGTGAAGCAACAATTCAGCGCATTGTACGTCAGGCAAGTAAGTTACGCGTTGTTTTTGCGACAGATGAAGAGATTGCAGCTCATGAAGCCCGTCTCGATCTGGTGCAGAAGAAAGGCGGAAGTTGCCTCTGGCGAGCATAAATACCTGTGAAAGGCGCTAAAAATAGCGACTTGGGCGATTTTTGCAGCAAACGATTCAAAAGATGAGAAAAACCGTTGACGAAGGTCGAGGCAATCCGTAATATTCGCCTCGTTCCCAACGGAACACAACGCGGAGCGGTAGTTCAGTCGGTTAGAATACCTGCCTGTCACGCAGGGGGTCGCGGGTTCGAGTCCCGTCCGTTCCGCCACTATTCACTCATGAAAATGAGTTCAGAGAGCCGCAAGATTTTTAATTTTGCGGTTTTTTTGTATTTGAATTCCACCATTTCTCTGTTCAATGATTTTACTCTGGCGTAGGTGCGTGATTCTCGCTTGTTGTCTCATTCATTAAAATTCAATAATGATATCGAACCATTCAGCTTAAATATATTTCTAGAGAATAAATTTATATTGATTAAATGAATGTATATTTCAAATTGATTTTGTTTGTTATTATTTAAGTGAGGTATATAATTAGAGTCCGTTATCAATGCTAAATATTCTAATCATTATGACAGGCGAGGGAGTGTCCAATTATGAATTCAAAAAAGCTTTGTTGCATATGTGTGTTATTCTCGCTGCTTGCAGGATGTGCCTCTGAATCTTCTATTGATGAAAAGAAGAAAAAAGCTCAAGTCACACAAAGTAATATTAATAAAAACACTCCCCAGCAACTGACAGACAAAGATTTATTCGGTAATGAAACCACTCTGGCCGTATCCGAAGAGGATATTCAAGCTGCGCTTGATGGAGATGAGTTCCGCGTTCCCCTTAATTCTCCTGTAATACTTGTTCAATCCGGCAACCGCGCACCGGAAACCATTATGCAGGAGGAGATGCGAAAATATTATACTGTTTCCACATTCTCTGGTATCCCGGACAGGCAAAAGCCTCTGACTTGTAACAAAAACAAAGATAAAAATGAGAACGAGGATGTTGCCAGTGCTGAGAATATGAACTGGATGCAGGCACTGCGTTTTGTGGCTGCAAAAGGACATCAGAAAGCGATTATTGTTTACCAGGATATGTTGCAGACAGGAAAATATGACTCTGCGCTGAAATCAACAGTATGGTCCGACTATAAAAATGACAAACTCACTGACGCTATCTCCCTGCGCTACCTGGTACGTTTCACGCTGGTGGATGTGGCAACAGGTGAGTGGGCTACCTGGTCGCCGGTGAATTATGAATATAAAGTGCTTCCACCATTGCCCGACAAGAATGAAGCCAGTACGACTGATATGACAGAGCAGCAAATCATGCAACTTAAGCAAAAGACCTATAAAGCGATGGTAAAAGATTTGGTTAACCGCTATCAATAATAAATTATATCTGCCGCCAGGAATTTCTGGCGGCAATAATACAAAATTCTTTGCATAAGAAATTTTTCTTGACAAAGACAGTGCAAGAAAGGACATGGAATCCGGAGTTAAAAACTGTTTGTTTTAGAATATTTAATTATTTAACTGCTGAATCTTCCTTGCGAGAAATATATCCATTATTACATTTCATGCCATTTTTAATATAGATTGCTCCTGGGAAAATTCCCGTATTATTACCGCAGGGGTGATAATTAGTATTGACATATCCTGTGACAAAAGGAGCTATTAAAGGTGCTATTACGATAGCTATTAGTAAAAATATAAGAGTTAGCTGTATTGTTATGTCTGTGGCGAAATTGACTACCTTCGTTTTTTTGATTAAGAATGATTTTATTATCGTAAGTAAAATTACATGAATATTTAAAAAGGAAAACGACATGAAACCGAAGCACAGAATCAACATTCTCCAATCATAAAATATTTCCGTGGAGCATTTTATTATTGAATATAGAGGTTTAACTCCGGTAAAAAACAAAGAAGCATTGAATGCAGGGAAAAATAATATGGCCATAAAAAACATCGAAAGAAACTCTTTTAATTTAACATGTAAACGCATGGTTAATCCTCATATCACGGGTGGAGTGTTAAGAACATACATAAATGGAGTCATGTTTTCCCTTTTCCATTTATCAAGTTCCTGTTGCCGTTTTAGTCCATCTCTAATTGCATATTTTAATTTTTCTGATAAATGGCATTGAGCATCGATTTCATTTAAAACAACTGTACACACTATCCCTGTCAGTAAAATTGCTCCTCCGACAAGAATTACTGGAAAGCCAAAGCTAACACAGGCAAAAGAAGCCAGACTTCCAATAGCGGTTGCAACACCACCGGCTATAACTGCTTTGGCCACATCCATTGAAAAATCGCCAAGAAAATTAACCAGATCTCGCTCTGAACTCATAATAAATTCTATGGTTCTGCTGATTTAACCGCAGAGAAGTTCGCCACAGCAATCCGAAACCACTGGCACGTGGAGAATAAGCTGCACAGGCGTCTGGACGTGGTAATGAATGAAGACGACTACAAAATAAGAAGAGGAAACGCAGCAGAATTATTTTCAGGGATACGGCACATTGCTATTAATATTTTGACGAATGAGAAGGTATTCAAGGCAGGGTTAAGACGTAAGATGCGAAAAGCAGCCATGGACAGAAACTACCTGGCGTCAGTCCTTGCGGGGAGCGGGCTTTCGTAGTAATACCCCGACTCTCCCCGTCCTTAAACACAACCCCCACTCACCACAACCTAAACTCATCCGCATCCTGCCATGCCGGAAACTTTTCTCTATATTCCCGCAATGCTGCCATCGACAGCTCCGCATCAATGCGCGTTGCCTGATGCGCGTCGGCAGTAGCGATAATCTCTCCTTGCGGATTAATCACCCGGCTGTCACCGCGATAATGGCAGCCGTTGCCATCGCTGCCGACGCGATTGCATCCCGCCACATACGCCTGATTCTCAATCGCGCGGGCCGTCAGCAATGCCTGCCAGTGCAGAGAGCGCGGAGCAGGCCAGTTGGCGACGTACAGGGCGAGGTCATAATCGTTGAGATTGCGCGACCACACAGGAAAACGTAAGTCGTAGCACACCAGCGGCAAAATACGCCAGCCGCGCCATTCCACAATCACTCGCGCATTGCCCGCTTTATAATGTAGATGCTCATCTGCCATGCGGAACAGATGACGCTTATCATAAAAATGTACCGTGCCGCCCGGCTCAACCAGCAAAAAGCGGTTAACCGAACCAGACTCCGTTTGTAATGCAACACTGCCTGCAATCAGCGCATTGCACTGCTGCGCCTTAGCTGTCATCCAGTTCACTACGTCATCTTGTGCTAGCGACGAAGCTGCCGCTTCCATGGCAAAGCCGCTGGTAAACATCTCCGGTAGAACGATCACATCGCGCCCGGTAATACCTTCCAGTTGACGATCAAAATGACGCAGGTTGGCAGGACCATCCATCCACACCAGTGGTTGCTGCAAAAGCGTAATCTTCAAACCAGGCACGGTGTACAACTCCTTTATGCGAAGGGTTTTATAACTTTAACACCTTATCAGGCAGTTGCCTTAGCGCAGAATAAATTGATAACAAATGCTGATATTGGAAATATCTGATTTGCAAATTATCGTGTTATCGCCAGGCTTTAGGAGGTTAATAACATGGGCAGGATAAGCTCGGGAGGAATGATGTTTAAGGCAATAACGACAGTCGCCGCTCTGGTCATCGCCACCAGTGCAATGGCGCAGGATGATTTAACCATTAGCAGCCTTGCAAAGGGCGAAACCACCAAAGCTGCATTTAATCAGATGGTACAAGGGCATAAGCTGCCTGCCTGGGTGATGAAAGGCGGTACTTATACTCCCGCACAAACCGTAACGTTGGGAGATGAGACGTATCAGGTGATGAGCGCGTGCAAACCGCATGACTGTGGCTCGCAACGTATCGCTGTGATGTGGTCCGAGAAATCTAATCAGATGACGGGGCTGTTCTCGACTATTGATGAGAAAACGTCGCAAGAGAAACTCACCTGGCTGAATGTGAACGATGCGCTTTCGATTGATGGTAAAACGGTGTTGTTCGCGGCGTTGACCGGCAGCCTGGAAAACCATCCGGATGGCTTTAATTTTAAATAATTAGCGGATAAAGAAACGGAGCCTTTCGGCTCCGTTATTCATTTACGCGGCTTCAACTTTCCGCACTTTCTCCGGCAACTTTACCGGCTTCGTCGCCAGCTCTTCCGGATCAAAGTCATCAACGTTAATACTGCGCAGACGGCTTTCTTCAGCTTTCACCAGAATAGCGGCTTCATCTTTATCAATCAGCCCCTTCACCAGCGCGTTGTGCGCCAGTTCATCCAGACGGGTAAACGGCAGGTTTTTACCCAGCTCTTTACAGATCCGCTGATGAATTGGGTCGGCGGCAATCACATCCACCAGCGCCTCTTCCAGCAAGCCAACCGGATTATGCTCGCTCGGCGTCAGGTACTGACCGCGACCAATGCGGGAACGGGTGGCGTTCGGCACTTGTAAAATCTTCGCCACTTTATGATCCAGCTTGTCAGAAGGTGCCAGATAATGACGTCCGGTCGGGAAGATCACCACATTCAGCAGCCCGGCAACCACGCGGTTCGGGAAGTTTTGCAGTAAATCATCCATCGCCTGTTCAGCCTGATACAGCGCATCTTGTACGCCCCAGTGCACCAGCGGCAGGTCGGCTTCATTACGGCCTTCGTCGTCATAACGCTTCAGCACGGCAGAGGCGAGGTAGAGCTGGCTTAAAATATCCCCCAGACGGGCCGAGATGCGCTCGCGACGTTTCAGGCTGCCGCCCAGCACTGCCATCGAGACATCAGAAAGCAGGGCGAGGTTGGCGCTCAGGCGGTTCAGGTGCTGATAGTAGCGTTTAGTGGCATCGCCGGTTGGCGTGCTGCTGGTTAAACCGCGCGTCAGGCCCAGCCAGAAGCTGCGAACTTTGTTGCTACCGACGTGACCGATATGTTTGAACAACAGTTTATCGAACGCGTTGACGTCATTGTTCTTCGCCGCTTCCATCTCTTCCAGCACGTACGGATGGCAACGAATCGCTCCTTGTCCGAAGATCATCATGCTGCGGGTCAGAATGTTAGCCCCTTCAACGGTGATGGCAATCGGTGCGCCCTGGTAAGCACGCGCCAGGAAGTTGCTTTGCCCGAGCATAATGCCTTTACCGCCGGTAATATCCATCGCATCAATAATCGACTGCTGCCCGCGGTGGGTACAGTGATACTTAACGATAGCCGACAGCACGGCAGGTTTTTCGCCGAGCATAATGCCGTAGGTAATCAGCGATGCCGCAGCATCCATCACGTAGGCATTACCGGCAATACGCGCCAGCGGCTCTTCAATCCCTTCCATCTTACCAATAGAGATTTTGAACTGACGGCGAATGTGAGCATACGCGCCGGTTGCCAGCGCTACCGATTTCACGCCGCCGGTTGAGTTGGAAGGCAGGGTGATGCCGCGGCCTACCGAGAGGCACTCCACCAGCATCCGCCAGCCTTGCCCGGCCATTTTCGGCCCGCCGATGATGTAATCGATCGGCACGAAGACATCTTTACCGCGCGTCGGTCCGTTCTGGAACGGTACGTTCAGCGGGAAGTGGCGACGACCAATTTCCACGCCCGGCGTGGTGGTTGGGATCAGCGCACAGGTAATGCCTAAATCTTCTGCACCGCCGAGTAATTTTTCCGGGTCGGAGAGTTTAAACGCCAGCCCAAGCACGGTCGCAATCGGTGCCAGCGTAATGTAGCGTTTGTTCCAGGTCAGACGCATCCCCAGCACCTGCTGGCCCTGCCATTCGCCCATGCAGACAATCCCGGTGTCCGGAATCGCGCCCGCATCGGAACCCGCTTCCGGGCTGGTCAGTGCAAAGCAGGGGATCTCCTGACCACGCGCCAGACGCGGCAGATAGTGATCTTTCTGCTCGTCAGTGCCGTAATGTTGCAACAGTTCGCCCGGGCCTAATGAGTTTGGCACGCCGACGGTAATCGCCAGGATCCCGCTCACGCCGGAGAGTTTTTGCAGCACGCGAGACTGGGCATAAGCCGAGAACTCCAGCCCGCCGTACTCTTTTTTGATGATCATCGCGAAGAAACGATGCTCTTTAAGGTACGCCCACAACTCCGGCGGCAGATCCGCCAGCTCATGGGTGATCTGGAAATCATTCGCCATCCGGCAGGCTTCTTCTACCGGGCCGTCGAGAAACGCTTGCTCTTCGGCGGTCAGGCGCGGCTGCGGATAGTTATGCAGCTTTTTCCAGTCCGGCTTGCCCTGGAACAAGTCGCCCTCCCACCAGGTGGTGCCCGCATCAATCGCTTCTTTCTCAGTGCGCGACATCGGCGGCATCACCTTACGGAAACCGCGAAATACCGGCGCGGAAATCATCGACTTACGCATAGGCGCAAAGTTAAATGGCACGAGGATAATGGCCAGAGGCACCAGTACCCACGCCGACCACAGACCAGCAACGCCGAGGGCGGCTGTCCAGGCGAGCAAAATCAGACTGCTGATAAATAAGCTCACGCGGTGATAGAACAACGCGCCGAGCAGGACAACCGTAGCGAGAATACTCAAAATCATCATAACGAAAAGCCCCTTACTTGTAGGAGGTCTGACCACTTGTGATGATATGGTTGTAGTGGATGTAAAAACATTTAGCAATATGTTTACAATATAATTACAACAAAGCTCACATTGTTGCTGTTTTTATCCGCACTTCAGGTCAAAAAGTCCTGGTCATAGCACCTGCCCGTACTTCTCGCTTTTGGCGGTATCCGGTACACTGCATTTTGTCTATTACATTTATGCTGAAGGATATCCTCATGTACCAGGATCTTATTCGTAACGAACTGAACGAAGCGGCGGAAACGCTGGCTAACTTTTTAAAAGATGACGCCAATATTCACGCCATTCAGCGCGCGGCGGTCCTGTTAGCAGACAGCTTTAAAGCCGGTGGCAAAGTGCTTTCCTGCGGCAACGGCGGTTCCCATTGCGACGCTATGCACTTTGCCGAAGAGTTGACCGGTCGCTACCGTGAAAACCGTCCGGGCTACCCGGCGATTGCTATTTCTGACGTTAGTCATATTTCCTGCGTCGGTAATGATTTCGGTTTCAATGATATTTTCTCCCGCTACGTTGAAGCGGTAGGTCGCGAAGGCGATGTACTGCTGGGGATCTCCACCTCCGGTAACTCTGCAAACGTGATCAAAGCGATCGCAGCGGCGCGTGAGAAGGGAATGAAAGTGATCACCCTGACCGGTAAAGACGGCGGCAAAATGGCTGGCACGGCGGATATCGAAATTCGCGTACCGCACTTTGGTTATGCCGACCGCATTCAGGAGATTCACATTAAAGTGATCCATATCCTGATCCAGTTGATTGAAAAAGAGATGGTTAAGTAAGTCTGGCGTAGGCCGGATAAGACGTTTACGCCGCATCCGGCATTTGTGCGCTGATGCCTGATGCGACGCTGACGCGTCTTATCATGCCTACAAATCTGTACGCGAACCGTAGGCCGAATAATGCGTTCACGCCGCATCCGACCTGAAAATTCTTAAATCAATCTTCGCCGGGGGCCATGCGCTCCCGCTGTTGTGGAGGTTACCCATGTGCGAATTGCTCGGGATGAGCGCCAACGTCCCTACCGATATCTGCTTTAGTTTCACCGGGCTTGTACAGCGTGGTGGTGGAACCGGGCCACATAAAGATGGCTGGGGCATTACCTTTTACGAAGGTAAAGGCTGTCGCACATTTAAAGATCCACAACCCAGCTTTAATTCCCCCATCGCCAAACTTGTCCAGGACTACCCGATAAAATCCTGTTCGGTGGTGGCTCATATTCGCCAGGCTAATCGGGGCGAGGTGGCGCTGGAAAATACTCACCCATTTACCCGCGAGTTATGGGGGCGTAACTGGACTTATGCCCATAACGGACAACTGACGGGCTACAAATCACTGGAAACCGGCAACTTCCGCCCGGTAGGCGAAACCGACAGCGAAAAAGCCTTCTGCTGGCTCCTGCATAAATTAACGCAGCGTTACCCGCGCACACCGGGCAACATGGCGGCGGTATTTAAATATATCGCCTCACTGGCGGATGAACTGCGGCAGAAGGGCGTTTTCAACATGCTGCTTTCGGACGGGCGCTATGTAATGGCGTATTGCTCGACTAATTTACACTGGATCACCCGCCGCGCGCCGTTTGGCGTGGCAACGTTGCTGGATCAGGATGTGGAAATCGACTTCAGCTCGCAGACCACACCGAATGATGTGGTCACGGTGATTGCAACACAGCCGCTGACGGGCAATGAAACCTGGCAAAAGATTATGCCAGGCGAATGGCGCTTATTTTGCCTCGGGGAGCGTGTAGTTTGATGCCAGTTGTGGCTGCACAACTTCGTGGCTTAACGGCTTGCTGACCACGTAACGACCATTGACCACAGAAACGGTTGGTGGCTTACGGGTTTGCTCAAAGTAGTCGTAACCCGGCTTCAGTTGCTCCCAGAAGTCCTTAAAGTTGGAATATTTATGGCGCTTCATATTGGCGTCGGTCATGCGGAACGGGTAAATACTCACTTGCACGCTCGGCTGACCAAACACCAGCGCACCAGTAACGAACTGGAATATCTCATCAATACCCTGATTGGTCATTGCGTAGCAGCCGATGGAAACACAATCGCCGTGGATCATCAGGTATTTCCCTTCATAACCATGCGCACGGTCATAGGCATTGGGGAAACCAATATTAATCGCTTTGTAGTAACGGCTGTCTGGTTTTAACTGATTACGCTGGACGCTATAAAACCCTTCCGGGCTTTTGAAATCGCCCTGACGCTGTTTTGGCCCTAAGCCGCCGGAATATTTACAGATTTTATAGCTGTCGAGCAGTTGATATTGCTCGCCCATTTTGACGTAGAGATCGAGCGTACGTTCTTCCTTGAAGATCTGGATGTAGACAGGGGATCCCATCAACTGCTGCTTATACTCTTTGCTCACAGGCGTGGTAGAGCTACTGCTGCCCAGCAAACCGGCAAATGAAACGCACGGGATCAACAACATCGCAAGAATTAATGCGATTTTACGCATACTGCTTATTCCTTGATAAAACGGTTACACACGCCAGGACGGCAAAATGGATCCCAAATCGGAATAGTCTGGATTTGGAAGGCTCACATTATCACCAAAAGAGTTTTACGCAAGCCTGTCGGCGCAGGGTTTACAAATTTCATCGGAAGCGGGCTTTACCCAAAGAGCGCCGCGTGAGTTCCAGTTCTCTCAAATCGTAAAAGTTTATCGGTAAGTTTGTAAATCAGGATCCAGTCCGGTTCGACATGAGCATCGCGATAACCTTTCCATGAACCTTGCAGCGGGTGGTCTTTATAAACAGCTGGAAGCGGTAAAGTATTATTGATAAGAAGCGTCATAAGATATTTCAATTTATTCATATCCTTATGACGCTTTTGTGCAAGTTTTACATCCTTTGAATATTGTCCCGAGTATTCAATATCCCTTTGAATCATATTTAAATTCCTAATTTATCAAATAAATCATCGGCGTCTTTGGCCTTATGAACATCAATGCCAGCTTCGCTGTTTTTGATTGATTGAATGGTTAATTGATTAGGCTCGCGTAAATCAAACGGCAATGCCTTTTCACGCGCGACCTTTGTGAGGGTTATGCGAACCAGGTCAGAGATGGTCAGCCCCATCCCGGCCAGTACGTCCGCTGCCTGATTCTTCAGATCTTCATCGATTCGGGCGCGAACAAACGCGTTAGCAGCCATTGGGGTATCTCCTGTGCTGTATATTTATTCAGCTTGAATTGTAGCTCAAATGAGCAACAGCGACAATCCATGAGTAATTTAATAAACGGATGTTTTTACATAATTAACTGAAATATATATGTTAATTTTATAATAATGGTTTATTAAGTTTGTTCAGAAACGATCCGGGATACACTGCAACATTAAAGCATGACCAGCCATTATTGAGTATGTCCTTGCCGTCGATTCCATCCTTTGTATTGTCGGGATTACTGTTGATTTGTTTGCCGTTTTCTTCATTTGCCAGCGCCACCACATCACATATCTCTTTCAGCTACGCCGCCCGCCAGCGGATGCAAAACCGTGCGCGTTTATTAAAACAGTACCAAACTCATCTGAAAAAGCAGGCCAGCTATATTGTGGAAGGCAATGCCGAAAGCAAAAGGGCGCTACGCCAGCACAACCGGGAGCAGATAAAACAGCATCCAGAATGGTTTCCTGCTCCGCTCAAGGCGAGTGACAGACGCTGGCAGGCGCTGGCGGAAAACAACCACTTTTTAAGCAGCGACCATCTGCATAACATTACCGAAGTGGCGATTCACCGCCTGGAGCAGCAGCTTGGCAAGCCTTACGTCTGGGGCGGTACGCGGCCTGATAAAGGCTTTGACTGTAGCGGGTTGGTTTTTTATGCCTACAACAAGATCCTTGAGGCTAAGCTCCCGCGCACGGCCAATGAGATGTACCACTATCGCCGGGCAACGATTGTGGCGAACAACGACCTGCGCCGGGGAGATTTGCTGTTTTTCCATATCCACAGCCGCGAGATAGCCGATCATATGGGCGTGTATTTGGGCGATGGGCAATTTATCGAGTCGCCACGTACCGGCGAAACCATTCGGATAAGCCGATTAGCCGAACCTTTCTGGCAGGACCATTTTTTGGGCGCGCGCAGGATTTTGACGGAAGAGACGATTTTGTAGGACGGATAAGGCGTTTACGCCGCATCCGGCAGTTGTACGCAGGTGCCTGATGCGACGCTGGCGCGTCTTATCATGCCTACGAGCCCGCGAATATTTGCGAGCCGCTTTCCCGATATAAAACAACCTCATTGCCAACCTTTCCTTTTCTTCTTACCGTTGAGAAAAAGGAGTCGCCATGTCTGAATATCGTCGTTATTACATCAAGGGGGGAACATGGTTTTTCACGGTGAATTTACGAAATCGTCGAAGCCAACTTTTGACCACCCAGTACCAGATGCTCCGTCACGCCATTATTAAAGTTAAGCGAGACAGGCCTTTTGAAATCAACGCCTGGGTCGTTTTGCCAGAGCATATGCACTGTATCTGGACATTACCTGAAGGCGATGATGATTTTTCCTCGCGCTGGCGGGAAATTAAAAAGCAATTTACCCATGCTTGTGGATTGAAAAATATCTGGCAACCACGTTTTTGGGAGCACGCCATCCGCAATACCAAAGATTATAGGCATCATGTTGATTATATTTATATAAATCCAGTAAAGCATGGTTGGGTAAAGCAAGTGAGTGATTGGCCATTCTCAACGTTCCATCGCGATGTCGCGCGAGGGTTATATCCCATCGATTGGGCGGGGGACGTAACGGATTTTAGTGCCGGGGAGCGTATCATTTCATAATTGTGCGCAGATGCCTGATGCGACGCTAGCGCGTCTTATCATGCCTACAAACTTGTGCCGGATCGGTAGGCCGGATAAGGCGTTTATGCCGCATCCGGCAGTTATGCGCAGATGCCTGATGCGACGCTGGCGCGTCTTATCATGCCTACAAACTTGTGCCTGAACGGTAGGACGGATAAGGCGTTCACGCCGCATCCGGCAGTTGTGCACCAATGCTGGATACTTACATCAACGCCCCCATAATCTTCAACTCCAGCTCATCCGGCACTTCGTTATACGACAGCACATGCAGCCCCGGCGCAAACAACCTTGCATAACGCGCCAGCAAAGGGCGCAGCTGCGGTGGCACCAGCAGCACCGGGTCTTTCCCCGCCGCTTTCATCTGCTCTTTCACCTGTGGCATCGTACTCTGGAACTGGTTGAGCATATTCGGATCGACCGGCACGCTGTCGAGCATCACTTTCCCGCCCTGTTGCGCCTGATTCACCACGTTGGTCAGCAGATTTTCCAGCTCATTATTCAGCGTATACACCGTCAGCTCCTGCTTGCGAACGAACGGATGGGTAATGCTGCGCCGCAATGCCAGGCGCACATCGGCCGCCAGCAGAATATGATCTTTCGTCACCGTGCTACTGGCGACCAGCACGGTGGCGATGGTGACGATATCGCGCAGGGAAACGCCTTCGGTCAGCAGCGCCCGGTACACTTTCAGCAACTGGCTGTAATTGAGCGCCGCGCTCAAATCTTCCGCCAGACGCGGTGCCGTCGACGATAAACGGTTATGCAACTGCGTAATATCATCATAGTTAAACAAATCAGGAATATAGCTGCGCACAATCTTATTTACATGGGTAGCGATCACGCTGGCGCTGTCGATCACCTGATACCCCATATTCAGCGCCTTCGCTTTCTGCGCCGCCTGGATCCAGGTGACCGGCATCCCGTACGCCGGGTCGTTCCCCTGCACGCCGTCAATCTCGCCGTAGGTTTCGCTGGAGGGCAGGGCCATCAGTTTATCCGCCGGAATATCCGCTTCATCAGCCTTTATGCCGTTGATGAAAATGGCGTACTGACTGGGCTTAAGGCGGAAGTTTTCCCGAATGCGGATCTCCGGCAGCAGCACGCCGTTGCCGTCAGAAATCACCTGCCGCACGCCGCGAATCCGCTGGGTGAGCGGGTTACCCTGTGCTTTGTCCACCAGCGCCACCAGTTTGTAACCGAGGCTTAAACTGATAGGCTCGATCAGCGGAATGGTTTCCCAACTGACCTGCTGCTCGCTGGTTTCGGTGATGGTGCGGGTCAGCGTTTCGAGGCTTTTCTCTTCCGCCTCCGCCGCCAGCGGCTGTTTGCTCATCCGCCAGCCGGTAAAACCAAGCAGGGCGCTGAACAGCAAAAACGGCAGGTGCGGCATTCCCGGTACCACCGCCAGCACGAACATAATCCCGGTGGCGGTGTAGAGCACCGACGGGCTTGCCAGCAGCTGGTTACGCACGTCATGGGCGATATCGCCGTTGTCGCTGACGCGGGTGACGATAATCGCCGCCGCGGTGGAGAGCAGCAGGGAAGGGATCTGCGCCACCAGGCCGTCGCCGATGGTCATCAGCACATACTGCTGGAAGGCAGCATCGGCGCTCAGGTTGTATTTGAAGATCCCGATACAGACGCCGCCGATCAGGTTGATCGCCAGAATCATCATCCCGGCGATGGCGTCCCCGCGCACAAACTTCGATGCCCCGTCCATCGCGCCGTAGAAATCGGCCTCGCTGGCAACATCTTTACGCCGGGTTTGCGCCTGCGCCTGGTTGATCAATCCGGCGTTAAGATCGGCGTCAATCGCCATCTGTTTGCCGGGCATCGCGTCTAAGGTAAAGCGGGCAGAAACCTCGGAAATACGCTCGGCCCCTTTGGTGACGACAATAAAGTTGATTGTCAACAGCGTCAGTAAATCCGAGCGTGAAAGCATTATCGCCGCGCTGCACGGGCAGTCGATTTTTAACGGTGGTGGGCTGTCGCCGTTAAATAAAATCAGCCCGTCTCATCCGCCAAAACCTGCCACCGTGGCGGTGCCGGAAGAGACGGAGAAAAAAGCGCGTGATGTGAATGAGAAAACGGCGCTGCTGAAGAAGAAATCCGCCACCGAGCTTGGTGAGCTGGCAACCAGTATCAACACCATTGCCCGTGATGCGCATATGGAAGCGAATCTGGAGATGGAGATTGTTCCCCAGGGATTACGCGTGCTGATTAAAGACGACCAGAACCGCAATATGTTTGAACGCGGCAGCGCGAAGATTATGCCGTTCTTTAAAACGCTGCTGGTGGAGCTCGCGCCAGTGTTCGACTCGCTCGATAATAAAATTATTATTACCGGGCATACCGATGCGATGGCCTACAAAAACAATATCTACAACAACTGGAACCTTTCGGGTGACCGCGCGCTTTCGGCTCGTCGGGTGCTGGAAGAGGCCGGAATGCCGGAAGATAAAGTGATGCAGGTAAGCGCAATGGCGGACCAGATGCTGCTGGATTCCAAAAATCCGCAAAGCGCGGGCAACCGGCGCATTGAGATTATGGTGCTGACCAAAAGTGCGTCCGATACGCTGTATCAATACTTTGGTCAGCATGGGGATAAAGTGGTGCAGCCGCTGGTGCAAAAGCTGGATAAGCAGCAGGTGCTTTCGCAGCGAACGCGTTAAATGCTGAATCTTTACGCATTTCTCAAACCCTGAAATCACTGTATACTTTACCAGTGTTGAGAGGTGAGCAATGCGTAAAATCATTCATGTGGATATGGACTGCTTTTTCGCCGCAGTGGAGATGCGCGACAATCCCGCCCTGCGCGATATCCCTATTGCTATTGGCGGCAGCCGCGAACGTCGGGGGGTGATCAGCACCGCCAATTATCCCGCGCGTAAATTTGGCGTACGTAGCGCTATGCCGACAGGGATGGCGCTCAAATTATGCCCACATCTCACCTTGCTTCCGGGGCGCTTTGACGCCTACAAAGAAGCCTCAAATCATATCCGTGAAATCTTCTCGCGCTACACCTCGCGCATTGAACCGTTGTCACTGGATGAGGCTTATCTCGATGTCACCGATAGCGTCCATTGCCACGGTTCTGCGACCCTCATCGCCCAGGAAATCCGCCAGACAATCTTCAACGAGCTGCAACTGACGGCGTCTGCGGGCGTGGCACCAGTAAAGTTTCTCGCCAAAATCGCCTCCGACATGAATAAACCCAACGGCCAGTTTGTGATTACGCCGGCAGAAGTTCCGGCATTTTTACAAACCTTACCGCTGGCAAAAATCCCCGGCGTCGGCAAAGTCTCAGCGGCAAAACTGGAAGCGATGGGGCTGCGGACCTGCGGTGATGTACAAAAGTGTGATCTGGTGATGCTGCTTAAACGCTTTGGCAAATTTGGCCGCATTTTGTGGGAGCGTAGTCAGGGGATTGACGAACGCGATGTTAACAGCGAACGGTTGCGAAAATCCGTCGGCGTGGAACGCACGATGGCGGAAGATATTCATCACTGGTCTGAATGTGAAGCGATTATCGAGCGGCTGTATCCGGAACTTGAACGCCGTCTGGCAAAGGTAAAACCTGATTTACTGATTGCTCGCCAGGGGGTGAAATTAAAGTTCGACGATTTTCAGCAAACCACCCAGGAGCACGTCTGGCCGCGGCTGAATAAAGCTGATCTAATCGCCACCGCGCGTAAAACCTGGGATGAACGCCGCGGCGGGCGCGGTGTGCGTCTGGTGGGGCTGCATGTGACGTTGCTTGACCCGCAAATGGAAAGACAACTGGTGCTGGGATTATGATGTATACTATTATGTATATTCTGGTGTGCATTATTATGAGGGTATCACTGTATGCATCGAATTCTCGCTGAAAAATCGGTCAATATCACTGAGTTACGTAAAAACCCAGCTAAATACTTTATTGATCAACCGGTTGCGGTTCTTTCTAATAATCGCCCCGCAGGATATCTCTTAAGTGCCAGCGCATTCGAAGCGTTAATGGACATGCTTGCTGAACAAGAGGAGAAAAAGCCCATAAAGGCGCGCTTCCGTCCAAGTGCTGCAAGATTAGAGGAAATTACACGCCGCGCTGAACAATATCTTAATGATATGACGGATGATGATTTCAATGACTTTAAGGAATAAGGATGCGGGTATTCAAAACAAAACTTATTCGCCTGCAACTTACAGCAGAGGAACTTGATGCGTTAACGGCGGATTTTATTTCCTATAAGCGTGACGGTGTTTTGCCAGATATATTTGGTCGCGATGCACTCTACGACGACTCCTTTACCTGGCCATTAATCAAATTTGAGCGAGTTGCTCATATTCATCTGGCAAATGAGAATAATCCATTTCCGCCACAGTTGCGCCAATTCAGCAGAACGAATGACGAAGCGCATTTGGTATATTGTCAGGGGGCGTTTGATGAGCAAGCATGGTTGCTCATTGCCATTCTGAAACCTGAACCTCATAAACTGGCTCGAGATAACAACCAAATGCATAAAATTGGGAAAATGGCAGAAGCGTTTCGCATGCGTTTTTGAATTTATATTATGAATAACATACAAATAAGAAACTATCAGCCTGGCGATTTTCAGCAACTATGCGCTATTTTCATTAGAGCGGTTACGATGACCGCCAGTCAGCATTATTCACCACAACAAATTTCCGCCTGGGCGCAGATTGACGAATCTCGCTGGAAGGAGAAACTCGCGAAATCACAAGTGTGGGTTGCGATCATTAATGCACAACCGGTTGGTTTTATTTCCCGCATTGAACATTATATCGATATGTTATTTGTTGACCCTGAATACACCCGCCGTGGGGTTGCCAGCGCTTTGTTAAAACCTTTGATTAAGTCTGAATCCGAACTTACGGTGGACGCAAGCATAACCGCAAAACCCTTTTTTGAACGTTATGGTTTTCAGACAGTTAAGCAGCAGCGCGTTGAATGCCGGGGAGCGTGGTTTACTAATTTTTATATGCGATATAAACCGCAACATTAAATCCAGCTTGCAATGAAAATAACGCCCGCCTGGTATGTGCGCGTTTTCTGATTCCACAAACTGCAAGGAGGTAAATCATGACAAATCCTTTATCAATGACTCTTTGCAGACCTTTCCAGGATTAATTCTTTTTTTCTTGCCCTGGATTCGTCTGCCATTTCCTGATTTTTATATTTATATACTCTAAATAATTCGAGTTGCAGGAAGGCGACAAGCGAGTGAATCGCCAGGAGCTTACATAAGTAAGTGACTGGGGTGAACGAACGCAGTCGCAGTACATGCAACTTGAAGTATGACGAGTATAAATGGAATGGTACATGGGCAAATATATTCGTCCCTTATCCGATGCGGTATTTACCATCGCATCTGATGACCTGTGGATCGAGAGTTTAGCGATCCAACAATTACACACCACGGCAAATTTACCCAACATGCAGCGCGTAGTGGGGATGCCAGATTTACACCCCGGACGCGGCTACCCGATTGGCGCAGCGTTCTTCTCTGTTGGTCGTTTTTACCCGGCAAGACGTCGCGGTAACGGTGCTGGAAACAGAAACGGGCCGCTACTCTGACACACTGCGTTCGGCGCTGGTTTCTCTCGATGGCGATAACGCATGGGCATTAAGCGAAAGCTGGTGTGGCACTATTCAGTGGATTTGTCCGAGTCCGTATCGGCCTCATCATGGGCGCAAAAACTGGTTTCTGGGCATTGGGCGTTTTACCGCTGATGAGCAGGAACAATCGGATGCAATCCGTTATGAGACGCTGCGTTCGTCGGGGCCGGGCGGTCAACATGTCAATAAAACCGACTCGGCGGTACGCGCCACGCATTTGGCATCCGGTATTAGCGTGAAGGTTCAGTCAGAGCGTAGTCAGCATGCTAACAAGCGGCTGGCACGATTGCTGATTGCCTGGAAGCTGGAGCAACAGCAACAGGAAAATAGCGCGGCGCTGAAATCGCAGCGGCGAATGTTCCATCACCAGATTGAACGTGGCAACCCGCGACGGACATTTACAGGGATGGCTTTTATCGAAGGATAATGAAGGATGAAACTGCCGGAAGGCGATTAAACGCCATCCGGCAGCAAATCAAATAATTACTTCGCCGGAATTTCTTTCAGCAGTTCAGTCAGCAGTGTCCAGTAATGACCTACGCTTTCGATGTGAACTTGCTCATCCGGAGAGTGTGGACCGGTGATAGTTGGCCCGATAGAAACCATGTCCATTTCCGGATACGGTTTTTTGAACAGACCACATTCCAGGCCCGCGTGGATAATCTGGATGTTCGGCGTCTTGTTGAACAGGCGCTGATAGGTTTCACGTACCAGATGCATCACCGGAGAATTAGCGTCCGGCTGCCAGCCAGGATATGCGCCTTTCGCTTCGGTTTTCGCGCCAGCCAGTTTACCCAGCGAATCCAGCATGCTCACCACGTAGTCTTTACCGCTGTCGATCAGTGAACGGATCAGGCAGTGAATTTCTACGTTATTGTCAGTCATGGTCACCACACCGACGTTCAGGGAGGTTTCAACCACACCTTTGGCTACATCGGAGTTACGAATCACACCGTTCGGGGTGGCGTTCAGCAGACGAATAAAGGTATCGCGAGATTTCGCAATCAGGGCAGCTTTATCGTTCGCTACAGAGTCCAGCAACAAGGCCAGATTTTTCTCTTTTTCTGCCAGCTCGTTTTTCAGGATCTCCTGATAGGTATTCACCAGAGATTTCAGGACGTCGACTTTATCAGCTGCGACAGCAATGGTCGCAAAGGCTTCACGCGGGATGGCGTTACGCAGTGTGCCGCCGTTGAAATCGATAAGGCGCAGATCCAGTTCTTCCGCATGACCCGCCAGGAAGCGCACCAGCAGTTTGTTGGCATTACCCAGCCCAACGTGGATTTCCCCGCCGGAGTGACCGCCTTTCAGACCTTTTAAGGTTAACTTGAAGGTTTCAAAACCAGCTGGAACCGCTTCACGATCTAAATGCAGGTTGGAGGTGAAGTCGATACCCCCCGCACAACCCATGTAGATTTCACCTTCTTCTTCGGAGTCGGTGTTAATCAGAATATCAGCCTGCAACCAGTTGCCCTGTAAGCCGAACGCACCGTCCATACCGGCTTCTTCGGTCATGGTCAGCAGCACTTCCAGCGGGCCGTGAACCACGTTTTCGTCAGCCAGAACCGCCAGCGCAGAGGCCATACCAATGCCGTTATCCGCACCCAGCGTGGTGCCGCGCGCTTTAACCCATTCGCCATCAATATAAGGCTGGATAGGATCTTTCGTGAAGTCATGCACGGTGTCGTTATTTTTCTGCGGCACCATATCGAGGTGGGCCTGTAAGACGACCGGTTTACGATTTTCCATACCTGCGGTAGCAGGTTTACGAATCAGGATATTACCTACCTGATCGCGTTCGACATGGAAACCTTTCTCTTTTGCCCAACCAACAATGTATTCAGCGAGTTGCTCTTCATGATAGGACGGGTGAGGAATAGAACAGATTTTGGCAAAAATATCCCACAGCGGCTGTGGAGATAATTGAGACAGTTCAGACACGTTAAGTCTCCTTGTCGATCACCCGCAAAACAGTATTGCAGGTCACAGGGTTAGCAGAAAATGTTGTCAACACAAGACAGGCTTGCGAGATATGTTTGAGAATACCACTTTATCCCGCGTCAGGGAGAGGCAGTGCGTAAAAAGACGCGGACTCATGTGAAATACTGGTTTTTAGGGAAGGTGCGAATAAGCGGGGAAATTCTTCTCGGCTGACTCAGTCATTTCATTTCTTCATGTTTGAGCCGATTTTTTCTCCCGTAAATGCCTTGAATCAGCCTATTTAGACCGTTTCTTCGCCATTTAAGGCGTTATCCCCAGTTTTTAGTGAGATCTCTCCCACTGACGTATCATTTGGTCCGCCCGAAACAGGTTGGCCAGCGTGAATAACATCGCCAGTTGGTTATCGTTTTTCAGCAACCCCTTGTATCTGGCTTTCACGAAGCCGAACTGTCGCTTGATGATGCGAAATGGGTGCTCCACCCTGGCCCGGATGCTGGCTTTCATGTATTCGATGTTGATGGCCGTTTTGTTCTTGCGTGGATGCTGTTTCAAGGTTCTTACCTTGCCGGGGCGCTCGGCGATCAGCCAGTCCACATCCACCTCGGCCAGCTCCTCGCGCTGTGGCGCCCCTTGGTAGCCGGCATCGGCTGAGACAAATTGCTCCTCTCCATGCAGCAGATTACCCAGCTGATTGAGGTCATGCTCGTTGGCCGCGGTGGTGACCAGGCTGTGGGTCAGGCCACTCTTGGCATCGACACCAATGTGGGCCTTCATGCCAAAGTGCCACTGATTGCCTTTCTTGGTCTGATGCATCTCCGGATCGCGTTGCTGCTCTTTGTTCTTGGTCGAGCTGGGTGCCTCAATGATGGTGGCATCGACCAAGGTGCCTTGAGTCATCATGACGCCTGCTTCGGCCAGCCAGCGATTGATGGTCTTGAACAATTGGCGGGCCAGTTGATGCTGCTCCAGCAGGTGGCGGAAATTCATGATGGTGGTGCGGTCCGGCAAGGCGCTATCCAGGGATAACCGGGCAAACAGACGCATGGAGGCGATTTCGTACAGAGCATCTTCCATCGCGCCATCGCTCAGGTTGTACCAATGCTGCATGCAGTGAATGCGTAGCATGGTTTCCAGCGGATAAGGTCGCCGGCCATTACCAGCCTTGGGGTAAAACGGCTCGATGACTTCCACCATGTTTTGCCATGGCAGAATCTGCTCCATGCGGGACAAGAAAATCTCTTTTCTGGTCTGACGGCGCTTACTGCTGAATTCACTGTCGGCGAAGGTAAGTTGATGACTCATGATGAACCCTGTTCTATGGCTCCAGATGACAAACATGATCTCATATCAGGGACTTGTTCGCACCTTCCGGAGGCGTTATGAGCTGGCGGCCCTTTTTGTATCTGATTATTAATCCCCACCCGCTATTAAGCGCCCGGCGCGGGCATCTGCGTCTGGTGCAGGGTTGACTTTGCATTCTGTTAACAAACGCGGTATAACAAACCTTCTTTGGATGTTTAGATGTCCATACGTTTAGAAGGTTATATGCAAACAACACAACAAAATGCGCCACTGAAGCGCACAATGAAAACGCGTCACCTGATTATGCTTTCCTTGGGCGGCGTGATTGGCACAGGATTATTCTTCAATACCGGGTACATCATTTCCACCACTGGAGCGGCGGGAACGCTGCTGGCCTATCTGATTGGTGCGCTGGTGGTCTGGCTGGTTATGCAGTGTCTGGGCGAGCTGTCGGTCGCGATGCCGGAGACCGGAGCGTTTCACGTTTATGCCGCGCGCTATCTTGGTCCGGCTACCGGGTATACCGTGGCCTGGCTTTACTGGCTGACCTGGACCGTGGCGCTGGGTTCGAGCTTTACCGCCGCTGGATTCTGTATGCAGTACTGGTTTCCACAGGTGCCGGTATGGGTCTGGTGCGTGGTGTTCTGCGCGATTATTTTTGGTCTGAATGTTATCTCCACGCGCTTTTTTGCCGAAGGGGAGTTCTGGTTCTCGCTGGTCAAAGTGGTCACTATCATCGCCTTTATCATCCTCGGTGGGGCGGCGATTTTCGGCTTTATTCCGATGCAGGATGGCTCGCCCGCGCCGGGGCTGAGTAATATCACGGCAGAAGGCTGGTTCCCGCACGGTGGCTTACCGATTTTGATGACTATGGTGGCAGTGAACTTTGCTTTTTCGGGTACCGAGCTTATCGGCATTGCCGCCGGTGAAACGGAAAACCCGCGCAAAGTTATCCCGGTAGCGATTCGTACTACCATCGCGCGACTGATTATTTTCTTTATCGGCACCGTGTTTGTGCTGGCAGCGCTGATCCCGATGCAGCAGGTGGGCGTGGAGAAAAGCCCGTTTGTGCTGGTATTTGAGAAAGTAGGGATCCCGTACGCCGCTGATATTTTTAACTTCGTGATCCTGACGGCTATTCTTTCTGCAGCGAACTCCGGGTTATATGCCTCCGGGCGCATGCTGTGGTCGTTGTCGAATGAACGTACGCTACCGGCCTGTTTTGCGCGAGTAACGAAAAACGGCGTGCCACTGACGGCGCTGTCGGTCAGTATGCTCGGTGGTGTGCTGGCGCTGTTTTCCAGCGTGGTGGCCCCGGACACGGTATTTGTTGCGCTGTCGGCAATCTCCGGGTTTGCGGTGGTAGCGGTGTGGCTGAGTATCTGCGCCTCGCATTTTGTTTTTCGTCGCCGTCATCTGCAACAAGGTAAGGCATTGAGTGAATTACATTATCGCGCGCCGTGGTATCCGCTGGTGCCAGTATTAGGTTTTGTGCTGTGCCTGGTGGCCTGTGTTGGGCTGGCATTCGATCCAGCGCAGAGAATTGCGTTGTGGTGCGGGTTACCGTTTGTTGCGTTGTGCTATGGTGCTTATTTCCTTACTCAACCCCGAAACGCAAAACAGGAGCCAGAACATGTCGCAGAATAATCCGTTACGCGCTCTTCTTGATAAACAGGATATCCTGCTGCTGGATGGCGCGATGGCGACGGAGCTGGAAGCGCGAGGGTGTAACTTAGCCGACAGCCTGTGGTCAGCCAAAGTGCTGGTAGAAAACCCGGAGCTTATCCGCGAAGTGCATCTTGATTACTACCGGGCGGGGGCGCAATGCGCGATCACTGCCAGCTATCAGGCGACGCCGGCGGGCTTCGCCGCGCGAGGTCTGGATGAAGCGCAGTCGAAAGCGCTGATTGGCAAAAGCGTGGAGCTGGCGCGTAAAGCCCGTGAAGCGTATCTGGCAGAGAACCCGCAGGCGGGAACGCTTCTGGTGGCGGGATCCGTCGGGCCTTACGGCGCGTATCTGGCGGATGGCTCTGAATACCGTGGCGATTATCATTGTAGCGTTGAGGCATTTCAGGCGTTTCATCGCCCGCGCGTGGAAGCCTTGCTGGATGCCGGGGCCGATCTGCTGGCCTGCGAAACCCTGCCGAATTTTTCCGAGATTGAGGCGTTGGCCGAGCTGTTGACCGCATATCCGCGTGCGCGGGCGTGGTTCTCATTTACCCTGCGCGACAGCGAACACCTGAGCGACGGTACGCCGCTGCGTGACGTGGTTGCGTTGCTGGCGGGTTATCCGCAGGTGGTGGCGCTAGGCATTAACTGTATTGCGCTGGAAAACACCACCGCTGCGTTGCAGCATTTACACGGTTTAACGGTGCTGCCGCTGGTGGTGTATCCGAACTCGGGCGAGCATTACGATGCCGTGAGCAAAACCTGGCATCATCACGGTGAACATTGCGCGCAGCTGGCGGATTATCTGCCGCAGTGGCAGGCCGCTGGCGCACGGTTGATTGGCGGGTGCTGTCGCACCACGCCTGCGGATATCGCCGCGTTAAAAGCGCGAAGCTGAGGGTTTATCGGGTCTACATCGTTCATTGTAGGCCTGATAAGCGCAGCGCATCAGGCATTGCCGGATGGCGGCACAAGCGCCTTATCCGGCCTACAAAACCACAAAACGTTATGCCGCATCCGCCAGAACAAACATGCCGTACGGATGGATTTCAAGATAATACTGCTCGCCGACGTCCGGTTGCAGACGCGTAGCGTTGACCTGCAATAATATCTCCTGCCCGTGCCATTCCACCGTCACTTCATACTGCGGCCCCATATAGGCGACATGGCGGATCACGCAGCGCTGGCTCTCTTCGCCGCGATCGCTGAGCGTGATCGCTTCCGGGCGCACACCGACCATCCCTTCACCCTGTGTACCAAAGTGCAGCGGGCGCGGCAGATGATAGCCGTAGATATCAACGTATCCGTCGCTGAAGGTTGCCGGGAACAGGTTGGCATCGCCCATAAAGCTCGCCATAAAGCGGGAGGCGGGCTGGCGGTAAAGATCCTGCGGTGAGCCGATCTGCATGATGTGTCCCTTGTTCATCACCAGCACAGTATCAGAAACCGCAAAGGCTTCGCTCTGATCGTGGGTGACGTACAGCGAGGTGATATCAAACTGCTTTTGCAACTCGCGGATCTTGTCGCGCATGCTGCGACGCAGGTTGGCGTCGAGGTTACTCAACGGCTCATCAAACAGCAGCACTTTCGGCTTGAGGATCAGCGCGCGGGCCAGCGCCACGCGCTGCTGCTGCCCGCCGGAGATCTGATCGACAAAGCGGTCTTCGAATCCTTCCAGATCCACCATCGCCAACGCCTCTTTGACGCGGGCTTTCAGCTCTGCGCGCGGTACGCCGAGCATTTTCAGGCCATAACCGACATTCTCTCCCAGCGACATATGCGGGAACAGGGCATAGGACTGAAACACCATACAGATATCGCGCTGCTGAATAGAGCGATGGGTGACGTCTTCGCCATCAATGAAAATTTGCCCTTCGCTCGGTTTTTCCAGCCCGGCAACCAGGCGCAAAATAGTGGTTTTGCCGCAGCCGGACGGGCCGAGCAGCGTCACCATTTGCCCCTGCGGGATGGTGAGGTTGATATTGTCGATTACCGTATTACTGCCAAATCGTTTAGTGACGTTGCGCAGTTCAACGAAATTTTTCTGAGTCATAGTGCGCTCCATTACGCCTGGTTTTTGGCTTTTGAACGGGAGGTACGTGATTCACCGATCAGCCAGTCAAAGATGAAAATAATCGCCAGCATCACCACGATCAGAATGGAACCGTAGGCAATCGCTACACCGTATTCGCCATCTTCCACGCGGTTGAGGATGTAAGCCGTCGCTACGCGGGTATCCGGCGTGACGAGGAACACAATGGCGCTGACGGTGGTAATGGCGCGCACAAAGCTGTAAATCAGCGCCGAGAGGATCGCCGGGCGCAGCAGCGGCAGCAGGATGTGCGTAATGGTACGCAGGGAACCGGCGCGCAGGCTGAGTGAGGCTTCATCGAGCGATTTATCGATTTGGCCCGGTAATGACTCCAACTTATTGATAGTGTTTTATGTTCAGATAATGCCCGATGACTTTGTCATGCTGCTCCACCGATTTTGAGAACGACAGCGACTTCCGTCCCAGCCGTGCCAGGTGCTGCCTCAGATTCAGGTTATGCCGCTCAATTCGCTGCGTATATCGCTTGCTGATTACGTGCAGCTTTCCCTTCAGGCGGGATTCATACAGCGGCCAGCCATCCGTCATCCATATCACCACGTCAAAGGGTGACAGCAGGCTCATAAGACGCCCCAGCGTCGCCATAGTGCGTTCACCGAATACGTGCGCAACAACCGTCTTCCGGAGCCTGTCATACGCGTAAAACAGCCAGCGCTGGCGCGATTTAGCCCCGACATAGCCCCACTGTTCGTCCATTTCCGCGCAGACGATGACGTCACTGCCCGGCTGTATGCGCGAGGTTACCGACTGCGGCCTGAGTTTTTTAAATGGCGGAAAATCGTGTTGAGGCCAACGCCCATAATGCGGGCGGTTGCCCGGCATCCAACGCCATTCATGGCCATATCAATGATTTTCTGGTGCGTACCGGGTTGAGAAGCGGTGTAAGTGAACTGCAGTTGCCATGTTTTACGGCAGTGAGAGCAGAGATAGCGCTGATGTCCGGCAGTGCTTTTGCCGTTACGCACCACCCCGTCAGTAGCTGAACAGGAGGGACAGCTGATAGAAACAGAAGCCACTGGAGCACCTCAAAAACACCATCATACACTAAATCAGTAAGTTGGCAGCATCACCGAATTTTCAGCCCGGATGTTTCACGTACCTATGTCGAATATCTGGCCGATAAGGTTGCGGATCGAGAAGAGGATGCAGAGGAATATCTGGAAGCAATCATGGAGGCTCGTGTTACCGTTGCTGGCATGGGGCTGGTGATGGAGGTGCAGGATTACTTCGATGGCGAGGCCGATAGACTGGCGAAGGCGTGGCTGGCCGAGTACACACCGCAAATCAAGTCGTTGAAAGATGAGCGTAAAGAGGCCTATCGTCAAATCGTCGAAATGAGTACCGAACCGCAGGATGTGGATCTGGTCAGGCCGGCGAACAAGTTTGAAATGACCAGGGTGCGTGAAGGTGAAAAGGAAGCTGACCTTCCAGTCTGGAAACACCATTTGTTGTGTGACGAAAGCGGGAACTATCCGGCTCTGTTGAACCATTGGGAAACCAAGGTTTTTGAGATCGAAACCAAACGTGAAGGATTTGCTTTCTGGTATCGTAATCCACAGTACACAGGGCAGTCGTCACTGGGAATCGCTTATGTTGAAGCTGAACAGTACAAGATTGTTCGTCCCGATTTCCTGTTCTTTGCCGAACAGGATGGCAAAATGGTTGTGGACCTGGTAGATCCACATAGCCTACATCTGGCTGATGCTTTGCCCAAACTGGAAGGACTTGCGCTATATGCCGAACATCATTCTGATGCTTACAGGCGAATCGAATCTGTCGCCGAAGTAAAGGGTAAATTACGAGTGTTAGATTTGAAACGGCAGGATGTGCAGGATGCTGTTGCTACCGCTGAAAATGCAGAAACGTTATTTAGTAGCGGACTTGCTGATGACTATCAGTAATCTATAGAAAATTGCGTAACGAAACTGCATTTTAGTAATTTTTTGAAACAATACAAATAAGGCCTTCTCACTGAGAAGGCCATTACCGACTTACAGTTCGATTTGGCTACAGCCGAAGTTACGGTCTCCTTCACCAAACACTTTGCTTTCAACTTTGGTCAGGTAGTCCAGTCGGGTTAACAGCGCCTGGTAGTTCTGCTGGAAGTCAGTACTATTGGTGTCTAGCACATACTTACAGTTTTCAGGAAAATGGACCAGACCAGGGTGATCGTCTCTCTCCAGTCTCAGGGCGCTGTACCAGGCTCCTGTGATCATCCCTCTAAGGTTATCGTCCTGATCGTAATCCCCGAGGTGGTAGTAAGCGTCTTTGTTGAACAACAGGCAAATGTGATAGTGGCATTTACCTGATTCAGAATACTCTTTCGCCCATATAATAAATAAAGGGCAACGGTAAATGCGTTTATCCTCACGCACCTTACGGGTACGGTCAGCCTCCAGCTTAGCTCTGAGGGATTCACGCATCCGGGATATCACCCCAGGTTCCAGGTTAGGGAAGCAACAGATATTGTCACCGTTATCAACTATTTTGGGATAGTGGAGATCGACACGTACAGCAATTAACCTAGGATACCGGTTAGTCAAATAACATAATAATTTATTAATCTTACTCTGATATTCGAGGATATGTACTCCATGAGTACCTTGATATGTTTTCATAATATATACCTGTATTTGGTCCTACGGTCTATAGCAGACCGTACAGGGATGCCATACAGGCAGGGCTATTCCTGGTCACTGTTGTCGGTATATACTGGTATCAGATTTTAGTACGGACATACTGATCTGATTACTACTCTTACTGGTGAATACAGGTAGTAAGAGTACACAATGCCATTATATAATACCTATCCAACATCTAAATTTGAGACGAAGGTAGCCCCAGCCTGTGATGGCTGTTAAAAAGTTACTCTGCAATTAGCTTCTGGAATTAACCGATGATTCCGTTATTCCAGTGCCGCTTCACAGTCGATAAACTGATACTCAATTTCTTTGCAATCTCAGCCTGAGTAAATCCACCTTTCTTAAGTATTGTGATATCACGTCGGTATTTGCTTCCCTCCTTTCGTCCTAATTTTTTCTTAACATGTCGATATCGGCTTTTAGTTGATTTCAGATTGTGAATGTCAATCGTATCCTGACGAGCAATCAAAAAAGACAAGCAACTTTCAGCAGAAGGCTCTATCCTTGAAGCTGGATGGTAGCTGTAGATAAACATTTCTTTTTGAAGGCAAAAAAATAAAATATTCTGTAAGTCCTCCACAGTTCTGCCAAGACAGCTTAGATCTGGAATGACAAGCGTGTCCTGCCGGTTCATTTCATGATGAATCAATTGTCTGAGTAAACGTTGCTCTGAAACAACCTCTTTAATATCTACCTGCTCGATCACAACATGTTCAGGTAGAATATTAAATTTTTGGCATATCTCAGCAAGTGAGTGATGATCTGTAATGCTTTCTTGCTGTTCGCTACTGCATATGGTGTAAAAAAATGAACGCATCTGATGCACTCCGGTGTCATAAATTATTTTTTGATACCTGAATAATGTCATTTTGCATAAAAAACAACCAAAAATAGAGAGTGATTGCCAGCGATACTTTAACTGGTAAAGTAGTATTTTACCTCTCATAATTGTTTGTCCTTCTTTGTTACCTCTTAGGTTCTGCTCTCTTGTGAGTATGGGTTTATAATGATGTCATCCGGTACATTAACACGGTTGGAAACATCTGTTTTGCGGAGCACTGGCAGCATAACCACCATTTCATTGACATGGTAAATATCAATCCAACAAACAACCGGATAAGGCATAACAATCCCCTTTCTTCTAAGAACTTCATTTATCCCGAATATAATCAATTGGGATGTTGACAAGAGTAGAGCCTGCCCGGCATCAAAGTAATAACCCTCAAAGGTTGTTCTATGAATAAGAATAATGTTTGAATATCCTGAGACACTTTGATGCTTTACATCAAAATGTCTTTGATTGTAAATGTAAATGGCTTTTTCCATATCGTAATTTTCCCTTAGCGAGGATAGCCTTTCACGTATAACTGTTTTTTCATCTTTCCCCATGAATTCATCATTAGCGTTCAGTTGAAAGTAATCTGCAATGGGGATTTTTAATGGACTCATGATGTTCGTTTTCCAGATTAACGAACAGTACTCTTCCAGAGTTACTTCTGTTTTACCTCGGCTTCGATTGATGCTTTCTTTTATAGAGAACTTTAACAGGTCATTTTTTATTTCATTTATTGACCAGTTATGACGATTGCATTTTTCTAATATAGGGATAGCCAAATCCACAACTTCCGCTATTACGGAAGAGTGAGATTTATTTGTTAGTCTGGCATAATGATCAATTACTCCTAATGAAGATTGATTTTTGAACGTGACTGAGTGTTTTTTTATGGGAGTAGTCTGTACTACCTGTGACTCATTGTTTTTGCCTTGACAAGGTTTTTTTCCTGGTAGAACGCTGCTCATCTCAAAATTAGTAACACTATTAGACATTTTTAAGGAAACCTCTTTGTTATCTCAATATAAAACTACTATCTGAAATTTCTCAGTGTTGCCCCATTTTTCTCGGGGCAACATCGCTATAAATCAATAAAATTAAATCTGTAATTTATTACAGACTTTCTCGTACAGAAAATGTATCTATAAAATCGAGGACATCTTTACGTAACCAGTAATGGCGGCCATTGATTTGTTTTGGGCGAGGTAGCCCCTCAGGCAATTTGTCCTGACAAAGCCATTTACGAATGGTTTGAGATTTGTAGCTAATGATTTTAGCTAACTCAGCTGTTGAAATGAGCTGTGATTGAGATGTATCCGGGAGTTTGAATGCGCTCATTTTGCCACCTCAGTGATTGAGATATTGGCAAAGAAAGCTTTAAGCATTATTGAATTAGTAGGGGTAGTAATGAAGGCAGAAGGAAACGTTTCGGGCTCGGGGTCGGGGTCACTACCATCACCTGAATCTGATGATAAGGCACTTTTAGCTGATTTAGCCGTACTGTGATGCGATCTGGATGCCTGATTTTTACATGACATCAGACGCGCGAGAAAGTTAGTAGCATTTTGCATTCTTTGTTTAAGATGTAAAATTTTCAGTTTGGCGCATGCGACAGACTTGCGAAGAGCTGAGTATGTTCCTTTGAGATACTCGACAACCTCTTCCATGGACGCAGGATCGTTAAAGGATTGAGTTGTTTTACTTGAATTAATACACCAGCGAGCTCTGATAGCTGCCAGAGTGGGTTCTATGGATACAGTTGCTGGGGTTGCCATTGGCTTATCTCCTGTGTAGTTGCTGTATCATTGACTAAACTGTGTATTACGATACATGAAAATCTATCTTGATCAATAGTTGATGATATTTTGTAATATGTTGATTTTTAATGGAATCAACGCATATCAACGTTGTTTTTTATGGTAATACCTGCTTCATTTAAGATCCATGTCTCAATTTTCTCGTGCCATTTTCGTAACAGATCTAACGGACGACGGCGATAGTGTTTTTCGGCAAGAGCGCTGGGTTTGTGTCCCATAATTTGAGCAACAATACCAGTGGGAACTTCAACCCACTCGGCCAAAGTACCAAAACTACGACGTAAACCGTGAAGGCTGATATGTGGTAACTCAGCCAGCACTAATGCTCTGTTGTGCGCTGAACGCGGCTCAATAATTTTGCCACTTTTACTGTTACTTCTGAAAACCCAACCCTCCTTATTTACGTCAGAATTTGGGGATTGCGCTAGTACATTTAACAATTCAGAAACATAAGGAGTGAGAGGGATGATACGTTCACCTTCGATCTTGTCTTTAATTCGCATGCTTGACCATTTGAAATCTACGTCTGACCAGCGAAGCGACGCAATTTCTTCACGCCGAGCACCAGTGAGCAAAAGTACTTGGAGATAGGCCGATGCAATAGGATTATTGAGGCTACGCACGGCACTAAACCAGCTTTTTAGTTGTTCCTTTTGCAGGCAATCATCAGCTTTACTCGCTGACACGGGAACCATTTTTCTTACGTTGTAATCTTGTGCCAGATCGCCAGGAATGATCCCTTGATATTTTTTCTGATAATTACTCCATTTGATGAAAGCACGTAGTAGGCGATAAGCGTGAGCAGTGACGGTAGGTCTATTTTGCCTTTCTGTACTCAGCCACGCTGCTATGTAATCTGGGGTTAGCTCCGATAACGGCAGGTTGAGCAAACTAGCCAATGGTCCAGCCGAAGTCGGGCCTTGGCCTCTTTTTTTACTTTCGCCTCCACGACTGGACAAGTTAATGTGATCGGCAATGTATCGAGTAGAATATGGGCGTTTAGTTTTTGCACTGATACCGGTTCTCAATTCTTGAAGATAGTCTTCCCAGGCGACGGAGAAAGTCACTTTTGTTTTACGTGATTCTGCCTGCAGGGATTCTGCTTCTGCGATTTTTACAGCCTTAGCAATTCGTGGATCTATCCCTGTATCGATCAATGTTTGTAACCGTCTTGCCTCGGCTCTCGCATCATCAATCTTCCAGTCGTTAATGTTGCCAATAGTCATGCGAAGGGTTTTCCCCGCATATACGCTTTGGAATACAAAGGCTTTTGCTCCGCTAGTTGCTCGGCATGCCAGGGTTGTTACATCTGCATCCCAAAGAAAAGTTTGTTTTTTCCCTTCCGGTAAGGTGAATCTGCGAAGTCTTTCGAAGGTAAATTTTTGTCTTGAAAGCGCCATTTTTCGGCTCCAGTTGAGAATTGCTGTCTTACAATAATGTAACTGCTGGTGTAAGTAAATGGAGGGAATAAACATCAACTTTTGTTAATTTCAATCAACGGGTTTATTGCTATAACTTGGTGTTTTATAATATAAAGTATGTTGTTTTGATTGATTGCTCAAGTAGTTAAAAATGCATTAACATCGCATTCGTAATGCGAAGGTCGTAGGTTCGACTCCTATTATCGGCACCATTAAAATCAAAGAGTTACCCCATATTTAAATACACCACGTTTCCTCCTGTGCCGTATTTGTGCCATTGTAACCTTGGCAATTCATCAAAATACTGTTCTGACATCAGGCAGTGCAGGTGCAGACATTTAAGCCAATTGCTGCCGCCATTCTTTGACGTAGTCAATCAGGGCGCGGAGCTTTGGTGCAATATTGCGACGCTGTGGGAAATACAGATAGAAGCCCGGAAATTGTGGAAGAAAGTCATCAAGCAGCGATACAAGCTTACCGCTTTCAATATATGGCCTGAAAGTTTCCTGAGTGGCAATTGTTATTCCTCCGCCGGCAAGAGCCAGCCTCAACATCAGACGCAGATCATTAGTCGTAATCTGCGGTTCAATCGCAAGGTCGAAAGTTCTCCCGTTTTCTTCAAATGGCCAGCGATAAGGCGCAACCTCCGGGGACTGACGCCAGCCGATACACTTATGGGTATTTCCCCCGGAGGCGAGAAAGCACTCTCCACGCCCGGCCGCAAGGATCAGGACGACGGGGGCAGGCATGAATCCTCCTCCTGATGGAGACGTACAGAGGCGACTTCTGCCAGCACGGAGAGTGCCAGAGTATGCGCATCCCGGGCTTTGGGGAATATCCCGACGGGTGCCCGGATTTGCGTTGTTTCCTCCCTGGACCATCCCAGCTCGTGGAGCTTTTGCAGACGTAACGTGTGGGTTCGATAGCTGCCCAATGCGCCGAGATAAAAGGGTTTTGCTTCTCGCGCGGCCTGCAACACTGGCAGCTCCCGGTTGAGATCATGGCACAGCAAAATGACCGCCGTATCGGTATCGATCTGAGCGCTGGCTGAGGCCGGAAAAAGATCGAAGATATGGCTGTCATAGCCTGTGGCTGCTGCAAGACTCGCGGTTGCCTGCGCCTCAAGAGAACGTCCGTAAATCATCAGCCTGACGCATGGCCTGAACCCCACCTCAAAGCCATTGAGATTCCAGCCCGTCCGGGTTTGCGTGGGCAGGCACACCAGCGATTGTGCTTGCGGATCGTAGCGCAGCCCCACCGGTTTTCTCTGTTCCAGGCGGTTCAGCACGGCGAGCAGAGGCTGTGCCGAGCGTAGTTTATGGAGCGTCAGCGTGATCCCACCGCCGCAGGGCAGAACGATGTCAAACCACGGCGAACCTTCGCCATAGCGAATTTCGCGATCGCGGCCTGAGCCCATCATCTCCAGCGCTTCAAAAGCGGCAGCGGCCTCCACGCAGCCGCCAGAGACAAAACCGCAGTAACGACCATCTTCGCGCACCACCATCTGCGCCCCGAGCGGGCGCGCCGCGCCGCCGCGTATCTCCACCAGCGTCACCAGCACCGCTCCTTTACCGGACATTAGCGCCTCTACGGCGAAGCGCAGAATGGTCCGGTGGTCATCGGTGAGAAACGCCTGCTCTGGCTTATGCCAGTGTTCGTCTTTGTCAAAAAGCGGGTATGACATTGTTCCTCCTTAAACCACATCCGGCAGCTTATCGAGCAGCTTATCCAGAGTGATGGGATAATCCCGTACCCGAATACCGGTGGCGTTATACACCGCGTTGGCGATAGCCGCGCTCACGCCGCACAGGCCCAGCTCACCGACACCTTTGGCCTTCATCGGGGAGGATATGGGGTCGGTATCATCCAGGAAAATCACCTCCTGTTTTGGGATATCCGCATGAACCGGCACCTCATACCCCGCCATATCGTGATTAACGAAGTAGCCCAAACGGTCATCCACCGCCAGCTCCTCCATCAGTGCCGCGCCCATGCCCATAGTCATTGCGCCAATGACCTGGCTGCGCGCAGTTTTCGGATTCAGGATGCGTCCTGCAGCACACACAGCGAGCATACGCCGGACCCGAACTTCTCCCGTCGCGCTATGCACGCCGACCTCCACAAAATGCCCGGCAAAGGTCGACTGCTGGTACTCTTTGCTCAGTGTTCCGAATTCAATGCTCTCTTCCGCTGTCAGTCTGCCGCCTGCGGTGGCTTCATGTAGCGTGGCGCTTCGGGTACCGTTGGTAATCTTGCCGTCGGCAAACTGCGACTGCTCAGGATCAAACCCGACTGCCGAGGCAATCATTTCGCGAAGCTTCATACAGGCGGCGTAAACGCCGGAGGTGGAGGTATTCGCGCCCCATTGTCCACCAGAACCCGCAGAAACCGGGAAACTGGAATCGCCGAGGTGAACCGCAACCTGCTCCAGCGGTACGCCAAGCATTTCCGCTGCCGTCTGGGCCAGAATGGTGTAGCTGCCGGTGCCAATGTCGGTCATGTCCGTTTCTACGGTAACGGTGCCGTTTTGTTCGAGGTGAACCCGAGCACCCGATTTTTCCAGCAGATTATTGCGAAAGCCCGCCGCAACACCGTGGCCGACTAGCCACTCCCCGTCGCGCACCTGTCCGGGTGTGGCGTTGCGCTGCTTCCAGCCAAATTTATCCGCTCCGGTGCGCAAGCACTCGATAAGCTGACGGCGAGAGAAGCAGCGCGTCGGGTCGGCGGGGTCAACCTGAGTGTCATTCAGGATGCGAAACTCGACGGGATCGATGCCCGCTTTTTCCGCCAGTTCGTCGATCGCGATTTCGAGCGCCATCAGACCGGGGGCTTCGCCGGGCGCACGCATGGCGTTCCCTTCCGGCAAATCAAGCGTGGCGAGCCGCAGGCCGGTATGACGATTCGCCCCGGCGTAGAGTAATTCGCTTTGCTGTACCGCCGTTTCCGGCGTGCCGCCGGGCAGGTTTCCAGACCAGCTTTCATGTGAGATAGCGGTGATTTTCCCGCTCTGGTCGGCACCGATACGCAAGTGCTGAAGGGTGGCGGGGCGGTGCGTGGTGTTATTGGGAATAGAGGGGCGGGGGAGCATCACTTTAACCGGACGTTTCACCGCTCGGGCGGCGAGGGCCGCCAGCAGCGCATCGCTTCTCAGGAACAGCTTGCCGCCAAACCCTCCGCCGATATACGGGGAGATAATACGCACATTCTCCACGGGAACTTTCAGCGTTTTTGCCAGATCGGTGCGGCACCAGTCAATCATCTGATTTGAGGTCCAGAGGGTAAGCTTATTTCCATCCCAGACGGCCATCGAGGCATGCGGCTCCATCGCCATATGGCTCTGGTCCGGGGTCGTGTAGGTAGCATCAATCTTCACCGCAGCGGAGGTGAAAGCCCCGTCAAAGTCACCGACGTTTTTGTCGGGCGTGTCTTCCGGCGGCTGATTGACGGCCTGTTTTTCGTCCGCCAGGGAGTAAGCTCCTTTATTACGGCGATAGTGTGCCTGCACCAGCGAGGCCGCCGCTCGCGCCTGTTCGAAGGTCTCGGCCACTACCAGCGCAATGGCCTGATGATAGTGCTCAATAGTGGGGCCGCCTAACAGCCTGGCGGTGTTTTTGTCGCCTTTGCCGAGTGCCCCGGCGTTACTGGCGGTAATGACAGCCAGTACGCCCGGCGCTTTTTGCGCGGCGTCCGTATCAAGGGCGGTGAGGCGTCCTTTGGCAATGGCGGAACCGACGATATAGCCATAGGCGGCGTTGGGGGCTTCTTCATGCCATTCGTAGGCGTAGCGTGCCGTGCCGGTAGTTTTCAGCGGTCCGTCGATGCGGTCATGGGGACGACCGACAACCTTCAGCTGATCGATCGGGTTTTCCCCTGCGGGTTTATCAAATTTCATGCCTGTGCCCTCGCTTCAGCCAGTACGGAGGCAAGCGTTCGCTTCGCCAACAGGAGTTTAAAGGTGTTTTCAGCGGTGGGATGGGCGCTGGCGAACAGCGTGTCATATACGGCCTGCGCCCCCTGGGATAGCTGAGCATCCGCAGCCTCAATGCGCCAGGGCTTATGTGCTACTCCGCCCAGCGCGACGCGCCCGCTGCCGTCAGGCTGAATAATCGCCGCGACCGATACCAGGGCAAAGGCGTAGGAGGCGCGATCGCGCACCTTACGGTAGATATGTTTTCCGCCGAGCGGTGGAGGTAACGTCACCGCAACGATAAGCTCACCGGGAAGCAGGGCGGTTTCAATGTGCGGCGTTTTTCCCGGAGGGTGATAAAAATCAGCCAGTGTGATACTGCGAGTCTTTCCCTCCGGCGTGATGGTTTCCACCACCGCATCCAGCAACCGCATTGCGACCGCCATATCGCTCGGATGGGTGGCAATGCAGGCTTCGCTTACGCCTACCACCGCGTGCTGACGGCTAAAGCCTTCAAGCGCCGCGCAGCCGCTCCCGGGCAGGCGCTTATTGCAGGGCTGATTGGTGTCGTAAAAATAGGGGCAGCGCGTGCGCTGGAGCAGATTACCTGCGGTGGTTGCCTGATTACGTAACTGACCAGACGCGCCAGCGAGCAGGGCGCGGGAGAGTACCGCGTAATCACGACGCACGCGCTCGTGAGCCGCCAGGTCGGTGTTCCGTACCAGTGCGCCGATGCGCAGCCCACCCGCGTCGGTCACTTCAATCTTATCGAGCCCGAGGCCGTTCACATCGATAAGGTGGGTGGGCGTTTCAATTTCCAGCTTCATCAGGTCCAGCAGATTGGTCCCGCCCGCGATAAATTTTGCGCCGGGTACGCGCTGAGCGCTAAGTGCCGCCTCGGCTGGGGTATTCACTCGTTCATAGGTAAACGCCTTCATGATTTTATCTCCCCCGCAGCATCTTCAATGGCGGCAAGGATGTTAGCGTATGCACCACAGCGACAGATGTTGCCGCTCATACGTTCACGGATCTCATCGGCAGTTGTTTCTGGAGCGGAAACCAAATCGACCGTGACGTGACTGGGAATGCCGTCCTGAATCTCTTTTAGCACCGCTACTGATGAGCAAATTTGCCCGGAGGTGCAGTAGCCGCACTGGAAGCCATCATGCTTGATAAAGGCCGCCTGCATGGGGTGAAGATTATCTGGCGAACCCAGGCCTTCAATGGTGGTGATCTCGGCCCCCTGATGCATGACTGCAAGCGTCAGGCAGGCATTAAGCCTGCGACCATTGACCAGCACGGTACAGGCTCCGCACTGTCCGTGATCGCAACCTTTCTTGGTACCGATCAAATGCAGATTTTCACGCAAAGTGTCCAGTAGCGTGGTTCGGGTATCCACCTCAAGCTGCTCGGTTTTGCCGTTCACCTTCAGTGTCAGGGGCATTATCTCTGGCGCGGGTGTAGCTGCCGGAACGCTTGCCGCCAGCGTAGAATGAGGATAAACCACGGCGGTCGCCGCTGTTGCGGCGCTCACTTTAATCAGATCGCGACGGGTCAAACTTAAATCGTGCGGCTCGTGCTTCCCAACCCGATTATCTTCGGGGTATTCGCCTTGGTTGCTCATACCAGGCCTCCGGTATTCTAAAGGGGAAAATAAGAGTGCGTTGCGAGAGTGCTGATGCTTTTTTAAACGTTAAGCATAGTCGGCGACAGCAGGAGGATTATTCTTAAAACGCGAATGCAGCTATGAGCCCGGCTAATAAATTCATGTTCGCCGGGATGTTGATGATGATGGGAGCTGGTTTATTGCTTTAGTTGTACGATGCAAAAACCAATAAGGAAACCTGTGATTTTCAGCTCTACATCACCCTGCAAATCTCTGTCACTTCTAATATAAAAATAGGGAGAAATGATGGAGCTTATATTCATTGGCGATTAGGAAACTATCTTGTTATACAAAACAATACAGTTCTTTACATTTGCCTTGTTTTATGAATACTCCTGAAGAGGTGTATAACATAATGGTACAAGCAGGGTAGATATGAATATATTTGAACAAACTCCACCGAACCGCAGACGTTATGGTCTTGCTGCATTCATTGGGCTGATTGCTGGCGTTGTTTCCGCATTCGTGAAGTGGGGGGCTGAAGTTCCATTGCCGCCACGTAGCCCGGTGGATATGTTTAATGCAGCGTGTGGCCCGGAATCATTAATCAGGGCTGCAGGCCAAATTGATTGCTCGCGTAATTTTCTCAATCCACCGTATATTTTTCTTCGAGACTGGTTGGGGCTGACAGATCCCAATGCGGCTGTTTATACCTTTGCCGGGCATGTCTTTAACTGGGTTGGTGTTACGCACATTATCTTTTCGATAGTGTTTGCTGTCGGTTATTGTGTGGTCGCTGAAGTATTTCCAAAAATTAAACTCTGGCAGGGCTTACTGGCAGGTGCTTTAGCCCAACTTTTTGTTCATATGATTTCATTCCCTCTCATGGGACTGACGCCACCTCTGTTTGATCTCCCGTGGTATGAGAATGTTTCTGAAATTTTTGGACATTTAGTCTGGTTCTGGTCTATTGAAATTATTCGCAGAGATTTACGAAACAGAATTACTCATGAGCCAGACCCTGAGATCCCTTTAGGCTCAAACAGATAATGCATTGAATGATAAAAATGGCGCAAATACAGCGCCATTTTTATAGGTTAAAAACATTGCTTTTTATATTCTGATGCAGATAGTCAGTGAGTATATCGCGCTACTTCAGGATGATGTAGATCCGAAGAACGCTACAGAAGAGAGGCATTGTTGCTGGCAAATAGAAGAAGTATCGGGTTTTGTTACCCCTGAAAAACGAAGCCCCGCTATTATCGCTGGCGGGGCAGTGCAATTAATTATTGTATGTTTATAACGGTGTCAGCCCGTATTTAGCCCTTGCACGATTGCAAGCCTCATTGACGACTCCGTTCTCACCAGACATGGCGAATTCTCTGCATGTGGACGATCGATTTTTATATATCGTGCAGCAGGCATTTTTGCCCGGGGTTCCTGCAAGGGCAATACATCGGGGGTTTTTCTGATTGGTACCGCTCATGCATCGGTGAAAAGGGGATATTTGTTCAGTGAGCCTGGCGGGAATAGTACCGCCAGCATCGTCGGCTTCGGCCCAGTAAAAAGAGACGCGGAAAAATGCACAACAGGCACCACACGTCATGCATGGATTCAGATTGCTCATAATTCACCAGTACAGCTAAAAATCGTAAAGAGAACAGCGGTACATCGTATGTAAGAACGTACCGCGGTTGGCTGGGGAACTTTCGATAGTGTGAGTATTGAATGATTTCCAGCCGTTACCGATTTTACGTACTAATTCGTGATTAAACCACTCGTTAGCAGGCTGCCTGATACCTTTCCGTGTCTCCTGAACACTATGGTGTGCATATGAGAAAGCCCATCGTTACAGGTGATATTGACGATCGCTTCCACATCATTTAAACGATTTTTGGGGCTCTGAGGTGGAATTCTTCCCTCGACCGATGGATAAGTCTTAGTCCGCCGAAGGGGGCTTAGCCGGACAGGAATCGCTAATCTTAATGAATTTGTCGTTATAGACCAGATAGTGATTCCCCGGCTGACGTAACTCAGGCTGATGAACCACGTCTCCCGGACGTAGATACCAGGCATCGCCTTCCTCTTCGGTCGAATCACATCCTGGCTTAATCAGTAGCTTAAACCATGTGTTGCCAGTGTTACTTACCGTTCCTGTCACCTTGTCGAAGGACCATTTAAACTGAACCTGACGTGGTCGTACTACCAGAATGGTATCCATCACCACCACCGGCTCCGTGCTGACCACGCCGCCGGTTGGGCTGCGTCTTGTATGGTTACGAGTGGGGACCTCGCGAAATGAGACCCGGTAGTAGCGCTCGCGGTTATCCCGTGGACCATGATAGTAAAATTTAAAATACTCGCTCTCACCAGCCTGCAACGCCAGCTGGCGGGGGGCGAAAAGCAGTTCACCATCCACCGGTCGGGTGCGCAATTCACTGCTGCCCGGGCTATCAATAGCACTGATGGCAATACGGTATATCCGTGCGCTTTTGTTGTTATTCACTACACGTTTGCTGACAAAGTCAGTCTCGGACGGCAGCGAAAATGTCAGATTGCCGACCGAAATCGCCTGTGTCAAAGGTGCCGCCAGCATACAGACCGCTGTCAGCAGGGCCTTAGTTAATGTTACGCCACGTCGCCTGAACATGAATCTCTCCTGAAGCGCTGACTTCGCCAAACCAGCCGTTATCATCTACCGTACGCAGCGAAATGGCGTTATCCATTGGAATCGAAAATTTGACTGTGGTCTTATCCATCTGCCCCACTTCGCCAGAGATATCAGTCCACGGTGTGGTCAACCACAGCGCATCGGTCATATCCCGCCAGCTATCATCGCACCCGGCATCGTAGGTTTTTGTAGCTCCGTTGCGGGTAATAAAGGAAAGTGTCGCCGGGAACGGTACTTTCGCCTTACCGTCATCGGAGCTGAAGACACAATAGGAGCGCCCGCCAATCACCTGCGCGGGTCCGGTCACCTTGATCAGCACTTCGTCGGCAGCTGTTTTACCGCTGGTGGTTACGATATAGCCGAAATCGAGTGCCGACTCGCCGCTGCCAACATATCCCTCCCGCGACGGTGTCTGAGTATATTCATCGGAGATAATACTGATGCTGAAATCACGGGGTTTGATAATCAGCGTGTTGGAGGTAGAAAATTCATACCAGCCAGACTCCGGTGATGTGGTGTTCTGAAAGCGAAAGTTGAATAGATCTTTGGTGTTGATATCGCTGATCCCGAGGTTCACCATCTGCTTAAAGAAGTTGCTCGAGAAGAAAACATAGATCGAGTCTGCGCTCTTCATCTCGTTGAAGGTGTAGTAATAGGCGGTATTGCTCACCGGTTTCCATGAACTGCCATTCAGACTGAACTGCATATCGTACGCCCCGACGGCCGAGGCTAACGACGAGTTGGCGATCGCCGGGAATATATGGATTGAGGTGTTGCTGAGTCCGTTTGTTTGCAGGGTATAGTTAACCATCTTACAACTTAATCCTGAACGGCTGCCGATGGTTTGCGTCCGGCAGTCGGCGTTCCCTTCGCCCAGAGTCGGTACTCCGTCGCTGTTGATAAATACTTCCGCCAGCGAGTGGGTATTTATCAACCGTAGATTTGCTGCTTTCGTATGGGTGACGTTGCGAACATACCAGTTGCCGGAGGCCTGATCCTTACAGCGTGCGCCGCTGCTGGCGTCATAGTTCACAGAGGTCTGGCAGGCATTGATGGTCATTGTAAAGCTGCTGCCGACGGGCATTTGTTGCATATACTGGTAAAACGCGTCTGACAACATGCCGTGCATCCACTTCGCGCCGCCGCTGGTCACCGTCGCGCCATAAAATCCACTGGCGTCGGTGGTTTGCGGCAGGATAAGACTGGTGGTCATATTACACCCAGCGTACCAGTTGATGCAGCGCAAGCCAGTTAAAGGAGATGAAACTGGTGAATTTTCCAGCCACATATCAAACTTCCAGTTGGTATAAAGGCCGGTGTTGTAACCGTTATCAATGTAGCCGAGGCTTTGCTGATAGATGGTTCCTGAACCAGTGTATTTTAAACCGGTCCAGCGGTTGGCACCGGTCAGGCGCGGATCCAGCGCCCCGCCAGGAGTGACGAAAAAGTTGTCGTCTGAGTTGTTTTCGACAAACACAAACTCGCGTGCCGGTGCATCCGCCCAGGTTGTTTTGCTCACTGCCGCTCTGAGCGCAGTTACTGGCCAGATTAGCGCGAAAATTATCATCGTTATTAGTAGGTTAACTCTCATTCTCTTCTCCTGTCTGCGTCACCGCCGCCCACGATGAGAGGCCGCTGCAGACCACATCACCGACCCAGACGGCACCGCGCGCCTGGTTGAGTTCCAGAGCCACTTCGCAGGTTTTATTGCCACTGTAGCGAAAATCGATAGTGGGGTATTTCTTATCCACGTCCATGACAAACTCGCCGTTTTCATCGGTTCGGGTTCGGCCGATATGGTTGTTAATCCGTGCGTTAGCCAGCAGTGTGCCGTCTTCCGCACGGATACGACCGGAGACGGTAACCATCTGCTTCACCTCTGGCTCAATGACAGCGACATTGCCTGGATAGAGAGTCAGACGACTTTTGCGGCCGCTGACGATATCGTAACTGTCGAGTGAGTTTTTGCTGTTCTGTAACTCCACCTCATATCTTCCATAGGGAGAGAGCGGGAGATAGTTACGCTTGCCGTTAAGCGGGAAAATCCGCCCGTTGATTTTGGCGCTGATCTGACCGTCGTCCTCCAGCCCGGTGTTGAATATCACCCCAGCGTTGCCATCAGTCCGCCCGCTGGCAGCAATGTTTTTACCCTGCCAGCCGACGCTGCCATTGGCGGTCAAGTTGGTATTGACGTAGCCGTCCGCCGCGCTATTGACGTTCAGCGTTCCGCTGGCGTAACGAGCGTCGAATTGTGCATACGCCCCGCCGCTGAGGGTTTTGTCATCACCGGTATCGCCGGAGATGGCACGTGACAGATTGGCACCAACAGTGCGAATGGTTCCTTCATCAAACTGTTTGCGTGCTGACAGGTTTGCCATGGTGTAGCCGTTTTGATGAGTCATCCCTGCGCTAAACCAGTTGCCCAGTGGTAGCGAGAGATCGAGAGCGATATATTTTCCTGTATTGGCGTTGCTGTCGCCGTTGTTATAGCGCTGAATACCGGCCCGCAGGCCAAGCGAACCAAAGGTACCGCTGTAGACATTTTGATAGTAATCTGCCGTGTAATAATGGCTGTTGTAACGGCGGTCATCATTGTAGCTGATGCTGAATGTGCCCAGCTTCGACCACAGTGAGTTCAGGTTGAGTGTGCCGCCGATTGCACGGTTGTCGGCATCGCTACGTCGCAATTGATTGCCAATGCGGGTTTTTTCCTGATTAACCCACAGCGAACTAAAGCCTCCCGGTAGAGTGGCGCTGATGCTGCCGATGCTGCTCCATGAGCTGTCACTGGCCAGCATATTTTGCAGGTTAACGTTGATCGCCCCCCCAAGCGGCAGCGTCAGACGGGTTTCACCCACCGCCTGATTATCGTATCCATATCCCGTTGCCGCCCAGCTAAGCGTACTCAATGAGCCGGAGGTCGAGGCACCTGCTAGCCAACTCTCTTTAGCTGGTCGCGTCTTTTTCCCGTTTTCCGACCAGCGATCCATATGAAAGCTACCGCCCCATACCTGCCACGCCAGTGGTGCACCGACGCCGCGCCCCCGGCTAAACAGCTTATTGACCCGCTGGGTGCGTTTGCTGATCACGCGACCGTTAACGATCACCTCAACTTCCACATCGTAAATCCCGTACGGTAGACCCCGGGTATCCACTTCATGATTGCCCATAGTGAAGTTCTGAACGCTTAGTAGCCGCCCATCACGGGTGAGATGTACTTCGCCCGCCGCCGGTAAAAAGGCGATCACTGGCGTGGCTGACTGGCTGCTGTCGAAGATGGTGGAGCTGGCCTGGTTTCCCCAGGAAAGGCCGTAAATCTTCCCTGCTGAAATGGCGGTCATCGGCCCTAAGGACTGCAAGTTCCAGGTGTCGAGCATTCCACCGGCAAATCGGTGACCGGCAAAATCGCGTTCATACATCGCTTTATATAATTCACTGTCCTGTTGACCGCTACCGATCCCGTACAGCGAGCCGTCGAGCACCACATGATGTTCGCGCAGTGCAGTAACGTTATTCAGCGACAGATAGCTGGATGTGTTGCTCCCGCCGTTACGCAACTGGTTGTTATAGACGCCCAAGTTATAGCTCAGATTACTGCTGAGGGTGTTAACACTGGACTGCCCGATGTCTTCGCTACGTGAGCGTAGTACGGTGCCCAGCGCTTCGCGCTTGACCACTAGCTGCAGCAGCAGTTGGCGCAAGCTGAGATCCAGCTGCGCGTTGTCAGTCAGGGGGATGGTAAGGGCCTCATTGAACGGGGCGTTGGCCAGAGCCATCAGCTGCTGTCGAGTTTGTTCGCTGACACTGGCGTTATCTTCACTCTCTTCCAGCTGTATTTTCCGGATGCGTAGCTGTCCATCGTCCAGCCAGATAAAAGCGCTGCCGATTCGCTGATCGTCCTGGCGACCCTGGCTACCGGCGAGATGAATATAGAGCGGGACGCTCATGCCGTCCTGAAGCGCCTGACTGAAGGCCTGCGGAATAATCACCCCACCTATTTGCTGCGCACTTATGTCAGCAGCGCTGGCATCGGGCTGAACGAACAAAAAGACCATGCCGAAGGCAAACTGGGCTTTCAGTCCTGGGGAGAACCGTCGTAAAGGCATTGTCGTTATCCATCTGCACAGCTATCTATTTCACGGGAATGAACTTATCACCCTGCCAAAGTGCAACCCGTCCTTTGTTATCCGCAGTGTCCACGCGGGTAAAACGACGCGACTTGCCCGGCATCAGGTAGTAATTCTCTTTACACTCCTTACCGTTGGCGGCTTTCAGGCAAGGTCCGTAGGCGAGGATCCGCAGCGTCGCATTTCCTGTATTTGTCAGGGAGCCGTTGGCGTACTGAAAGTGGTAGTTCGCCTGACGAGGGGCGACGACCAGAATGGTGCCGATGCGGGCGGAAGCAGTGGCCACAGCGCTGCGGTTGGCATTATCGCGCTGCGCATCACTGAGGGCCTGATCAAACCAGACAATGCGGTAGTAGCGCTCTTTTTCATCTGCGGGTCCCTTATAGAAGAAGCGGATCACTTCGCTGGCTTGGGCGGGTAGCAGCAAGCTGGCGGGAGTGAGTAGCAACTCATCCGGCTTGTCCATTGAGATAACCTGCCCGTCGTCAAGCGGTGAAGAGAGCCGTTCGAGACGGATATTGATAAGGCGACCACTGTCGGTACTGTTTTTGATCGTTTTGCTCAGCGTGCTGCTGTCACTGTTCATAAACGATGATATATCGCCGACATCCAGCGCCTGGGCCGGAGATATTCCGGAAAACAGCAGAGCGAGAGGCAGAAGGTGCTTTTTCATAACAATTCCGTCCAGGAATAAAGCAGGGGGGCTACCCCTGCTGGTACATCAGAGAGATTAACTGGTCCAGGTCGCGTCGAACTGTACGCTAACGTCGCCGCTCCAGATGCCTTCCGGTAGAGTGCTGTAATCTGTTACTGCGGTGGTACCATTGGTGGTACCGCTGATGATGGAGAAGGTGAAACCATCCTGTGCGGTGGTACGATTGCTGGCATTGTAACCGTTAGCCAGCGGGCTAAGGTTGCCGCCCAGTACGCCGTTGGCGGTATCGATCATCACGGTATCGCCAGTTTTTTCGACTGCCGCGCCGTTATAATCCACGCCCACATTCAGTGTGGAACCTGAGGTATCCAACTGGGTTAATGTGTTGGTGATAAGACGTGAGGTCAGTTTAAAGGCGGTAGCCGTTGAGTCACCCTCGATAGCCACGTCAAATAGACCTTTCTGTGAGTTAAAACCTTTAATGCCTTCGGCATACTGGAACGCCAGGCTACCGAGTGGCGTCACAACCAGCTTACTGGTGGTGTCTTTTTTGGCTGTTGCCGACCAGGTCGCTACAGCCTGAGCTGTTACGTCAGCAGCCTGCGCCACACCCATGCCGGTAAACACCGTTACCAGAGCTATTGCCAGAACCTTTTTTTTCATTGCATTTCTTCCCGAGTTGAATTGAGGACGTGATGTCCCAGTGAGTCATTTTTTAAAACTAACTTGCCTGGAGTTTACTGAACCAACTTATATATTTTTGAGTACAGCTTGGCCTCAGCATTACGCCGATGGGTATACACTGTCTTCACACTACAATTTTCAATTCTGGCAATCGATTTAGGTTGCATTCCCTGGGCCGTCATGCGGATAATTTCCATTTCCCGGTCCGTGATTTTATCTTTCTTAATATCTTTTCTCAGGAACCTGCCATTAATCACATAGACCAGTTCTTTTCTAATATCACGACTCAGTCCAGCGTATACCACGCCCCTAATATTGCTATTGTAATACCAATAATTTGCTAAGGCCTCTGACTTTCTGGCCGCAATCAATACGACCTGTTTCCCCTTTACCGCGGATAACCATTCATTATCACGGTTTATAAATTCAGATAAAGAATCCGTACTGAGATTGATAAACACGAAATCTTTTCTAATTTTCTCCAACGATAGATAAATTAATCTGTCGATATCCACAATCAGTTCAGATAGTCCTTTATAGAAGTAGGCGTCATGGGGAGACCAGATGTATTTATCAGAACGGTTTTGACATTCCATATGGTTTTTAACCTCATAGTCCCTACTGTAATCACTTTGCCATGTCACTACTTTCCAAACCTGTAATTTTTACAGGTGCATTCAGTTTCCTTAGTAAACCGGAAGTAAATAAGATACGTAGTACATATCAATAAAGGTTAAACGAGATTAAGTTTAATTATTTTCGATTGGGCTTAAATTTATGTTTTTTTTCCCGATGAGTGTCAATATGTGAACGGAAAAGGAATTCAATGGTTAAGTCAATATTTAGAAAAACTGAAAATATTGCTTTTTTGATAAGAAGAAAAAGACATTTGGTTTCATAAGGTTATTGGCAATATAACGTTCAATTCTTACTTGCATTTTATATTGGTCAGGAACTTTGCCCTGAAGTGTTAGGAATAGTCTTAATGCGCTGTGTGATGGACTAGTAAAAAAACAAGTTTTAAGGGTAAGGGATAGAATATAAAACTATGATGAGCTGTCATTGAAGATGATTTGCCAATCAGTAAGATATTTTAATGGATTAACATGCCGCACAAAATGGTTACAGGTGTTCATTCCAATAAGTAATGGAAAATTGAACGGGCGTATGTACGTCATCTGTTCGGTAAGCCCCCAAGAGCCAGATTAAGTGAAGTTAAACGAAGGCTGCCAGCTGTCACAGGAACGATGGCCTTTTTGTCAGGGCACTGCATTCAGTTATCTGTGCGCGTTACTCTAACTGGCACTCGAACGTCGGCGACGGGGTTACCGGTGGATCAGACTGTTCCTGTGGCGTAAACGTTTTTATGTTAGTACCAACAGATTTACCACATTTATCATCTTAACAGTTTGAGTGAAAATGCAGGCTGCGCCGCAAAGGGAGGAGACTGAGTGGCGTGTTCAGTCTAAAAGAGGGTTGATGCCAGCATACAGGGGCGAAGCTGGTCAACAAGTCAACATTAAGATAATGGAATATTCGGAGAGAAACGTCAGGCAGTTGGCCTCAAATGAACAGGAAGAATATATCCCCAGGAAAATTAATGTTGGTGTTATAAACACACCAACATTAATCCGATCTGATTATTAATCAGACAAATATCGTTAATCCGTCGAATTTTGAATCAACGTTTTTTCTTACGACCCTGAACGGCCTTAAAACGTGGATTAGATTTACAAATCACATATAGCCGTCCTTTTCGCTTCACAATCTGACAGTCTGGATGGCGTTCTTTTGCGGTACGCAGAGAGTTAAGAACTTTCATCACGCCCCCTTTTTCGTGCTAACAAAACGACCAAAACGTTGGGTGAATCGTGCAACATTTCCTTCTGATGCCACTGTTCTCAGCTTCCCTGTATAGAACGGGTGCGATTTAGAAGAGACATCAATTGTCACGTATGGATACGTTACGCCATCCAGCTCAATCTCACGGTCTGTTTTGATAGTCGAGCCGATTTTAAAGTACTCATCAACACTGGTGTCGTGGAACACCACAGTACGATACTCAGGATGGATATTGGGCTTCATCATTTTTACCTGTTATGTTATAACATAACCATAAAGATACATGCTCATCCGGATCATTTCAACACTCAATCCCTGTGACTCTTTGTGGATGTGGAATTTTCGCAACGGGGAACTCTGGCATTGTTAGCAGCCATTGGTGACGCTCCCATAAACGCCTGGATGAGTGATTGATGATGGTTTTGCTGAGAGTATGGATTTTTCGAGAATGGAGGTTATCTCCACTTTACTGGCCGATAATTTATCGCAGTATGATTGATTACCTGACAGCGTGTATTCCTCTCCCACGGATATAATAATTACTTACAAAAAAGGGAGAGGATGCATATTTTAAATATCACTGAAGTGAACAGTTTATTTCCGTTATTAATAGAAATGGAGAAATAAATAGGCGTATTCTACAATTGCGACAAAAACAACGATATTAATCAGTTTATGACTGATTTGCTGTACTTTATTCTCTTTCATTGGTACTTCCTCGCTTTAAAAAAGAGTGCACTTCGTAAGTGCCCTTATATAAATAACGAGTTTGGTCAACCAATTTTTTGACATGTATCACAAATTTGAATAGATGTATTACATCAACTATCTTTTATTGCACCAACGTCATTGATATATGTCGCCTGAAGTCAGTTCCGGGAATGAGTCTGATCTCAAGACTGGCCCAGTCCGGGCGTTGATTGGTGCTGAGGAGCATATCGCATCTCATCATAATGTCGTATCTCCTGGGGTGTTATACAAGATATCGTTGTTGGTGACCTGGGAGAGAAATTGAGTTCTATTAAACCGTCAACTATGCCGGATACATACTGGATTACACTGCAGGCACGCCTTATGAGAGAACGTGCCGCAGTGACGGGTTAATTATCTGAAAGAATTTGTGAGGCTGTATCGGTTACTCATTGATTTGATAGTTTTACTCTCGGGAGAATAATAGATATTTAATCCATTAACGGAAACCAGCCAGTTCCTTTCGATGCCTGAATTTGATCCCATAGTTTATCCGGAATGGTTAATTCATGAACAAGTTGTGTTATCGTTCATGAGAAGCATAACGTAAAGGGAAAAGCTCGATTAGACGGCAGAATTTGTCAGGGGTTATGAACGAAATTCATAAATCTGTTTGAGTGTTGCGATGGGTAGTGCAAGTTCGATATCTCCGCAATTTACAGTCCGATGAAGGAAAATGAATATCCATAAAAAATATATTGGTTTATCCTGGCATATATACCTATTTCGACGTATTTCCAATAGTTTTAATTAAAGGCAGGTCATTGTTATTCACTCTGAATAGTGAATTATTCACTGTCCGCAGAGTAAGAAATATAACTTAGGTATCTATTTAATGACTTGCACAAAAAGCTAAATTTTCCCCCATAAATAAAAATATAATCCCGCGCCCAACCACCTGATGAGTGGCTATAGGCACTGGATATATTAGGTGGCGGTGCACTTTCTTACATAAAGGTATTTCCTTTTCTGCGGAAAAGGAAATCGGGAAATCCCCGGTTTTTCTGACAAGCAGACGCCATTATTTGTGTCTGCCTATGTTCGTTAATTCGTTCATCAGGAAATTATCTCAATGTCACATTATAAAACAGGTCATAAACAACCACGATTTCGTTATTCAGTTCTGGCCCGCTGCGTGGCGTGGGCAAATATCTCTGTTCAGGTTCTTTTTCCACTCGCTGTCACCTTTACCCCAGTAATGGCGGCACGTGCGCAGCATGCGGTTCAGCCACGGTTGAGCATGGGAAATACTACGGTAACTGCTGATAATAACGTGGAGAAAAATGTCGCGTCGTTTGCCGCAAATGCCGGGACATTTTTAAGCAGTCAGCCAGATAGCGATGCGACACGTAACTTTATTACCGGAATGGCCACAGCTAAAGCTAACCAGGAAATACAGGAGTGGCTCGGGAAATATGGTACTGCGCGCGTCAAACTGAATGTCGATAAAGATTTCTCGCTGAAGGATTCTTCGCTGGAAATGCTTTATCCGATTTATGATACGCCGACAAATATGTTGTTCACTCAGGGGGCAATACATCGTACAGACGATCGTACTCAGTCAAATATTGGTTTTGGCTGGCGTCATTTTTCAGGAAATGACTGGATGGCGGGGGTGAATACTTTTATCGATCATGATTTATCCCGTAGTCATACCCGCATTGGTGTTGGTGCGGAATACTGGCGCGATTATCTGAAACTGAGCGCCAATGGTTATATTCGGGCTTCTGGCTGGAAAAAATCGCCGGATATTGAGGATTATCAGGAACGCCCGGCGAATGGCTGGGATATTCGTGCTGAGGGCTATTTACCCGCCTGGCCGCAGCTTGGCGCAAGCCTGATGTATGAACAGTATTATGGCGATGAAGTCGGGCTGTTTGGTAAAGATAAGCGCCAGAAAGACCCGCATGCTATTTCTGCCGAGGTGACCTATACGCCAGTGCCTCTTACCCAGCAATAGTGGACACGCGGCTAAGTGAGTAAACTCTCAGTCAGAGGTGACTCACATGACAAAAACAGTATCAACCAGTAAAAAACCCCGTAAACAGCATTCGCCTGAATTTCGCAGTGAAGCCCTGAAGCTTGCTGAACGCATCGGTGTTACTGCCGCAGCCCGTGAACTCAGCCTGTATGAATCACAACTCTACAACTGGCGCAGTAAACAGCAAAATCAGCAGACGTCTTCTGAACGTGAACTGGAGATGTCTACCGAGATTGCACGTCTCAAACGCCAGCTGGCAGAACGGGATGAAGAGCTGGCTATCCTCCAAAAGGCCGCGACATACTTCGCGAAGCGCCTGAAATGAAGTATGTCTTTATTGAAAAACATCAGGCTGAGTTCAGCATCAAAGCAATGTGCCGCGTGCTCCGGGTGGCCCGCAGCGGCTGGTATACGTGGTGTCAGCGGCGGACAAGGATAAGCACGCGTCAGCAGTTCCGCCAACACTGCGACAGCGTTGTCCTCGCGGCTTTTACCCGGTCAAAACAGCGTTACGGTGCCCCACGCCTGACGGATGAACTGCGTGCTCAGGGTTACCCCTTTAACGTAAAAACCGTGGCGGCAAGCCTGCGCCGTCAGGGACTGAGGGCAAAGGCCTCCCGGAAGTTCAGCCCGGTCAGCTACCGCGCACACGGCCTGCCTGTGTCAGAAAATCTGTTGGAGCAGGATTTTTACGCCAGTGGCCCGAACCAGAAGTGGGCAGGAGACATCACGTACTTACGTACAGATGAAGGCTGGCTGTATCTGGCAGTGGTCATTGACCTGTGGTCACGTGCCGTTATTGGCTGGTCAATGTCGCCACGCATGACGGCGCAACTGGCCTGCGATGCCCTGCAGATGGCGCTGTGGCGGCGTAAGAGGCCCCGGAACGTTATCGTTCACACGGACCGTGGAGGCCAGTACTGTTCAGCAGATTATCAGGCGCAACTGAAGCGGCATAATCTGCGTGGAAGTATGAGCGCAAAAGGTTGCTGCTACGATAATGCCTGCGTGGAAAGCTTCTTTCATTCGCTGAAAGTGGAATGTATCCATGGAGAACACTTTATCAGCCGGGAAATAATGCGGGCAACGGTGTTTAATTATATCGAATGTGATTACAATCGGTGGCGGCGGCACAGTTGGTGTGGCGGCCTCAGTCCGGAACAATTTGAAAACAAGAACCTCGCTTAGGCCTGTGTCCATATTACGTGGGTAGGATCAATCAGCCCCCCACCCAGTAGATTCGGTCAACGCAACAGTACTGTAGGAGTTAATAGTCAGATGATCGGTATCAACGTAGCCATCTTCACCAATGTTCAGCGAAGAACCGTTAGTTAAATCGATAGTATCTGAAGTTAATTTAGATTCCGAAACATTAACCTGAGAACCATTATTAACTGTCAAGGTATCAACGATGGAACGACCTGTAGTATCCCATTCAGAACCGTTATTCAACGCTACGTTAAATACACCGCTCTGGAAGACCTTGTCATCAACAACACGTTTCCAGTCATTGTTTTCATATGTTGCATCAGGAGTAAGGCTGTTTGTAGCAACATCATACATTGCTGACGTTTCAGCAACGTTATAAATTGCCTGACCAACCCACTTGCTTCCGTTATCGAGAGTGAGATTTAGTTCATCAACGTTGAGGCTATCATCAGTCCAACCCCCGTTGGTATCTTTCACCCCGTCACCGTTGGAATCATGACCATTCGGATCAAAATTACTATTCCAGGTGCTGGTAAAGGCAACATCACCCATCAGCGTTGAATTGCTGAGGAATACATTGTTCTTCATCGCATAGTCGGAACCTGAAGCAGTAAAGGACATTGCAACATCACCCGGGCCAGCATAATCACTCGGTTCATCAGAATTGCCAAAGTGACCAGTTTTGCCATAAGTATTGCTATCCAGGATATAATTTGAACCCGAAGTCACTGTGGAATCTTTTACAGAGATATTGTTATCCCAAGTATGAGATTCGGTAGTGTAGGTTTCGTTGTAAGTATTACCTTGAGATAATGCAATACCTGCAACGCGGGAGTTATTGGAAATATTGATGTTACTTTCTACATCAAGATTAACAGCAACGCCTTCACTTGTATCAAATGTCTCATTTGTGTGCTTGGTTACATCACCATCTTTATAAGAATCAGTGAAGTAAAGAGCTTCATAATCATCATCAATAGTAGTGTTAGCAATGTTCAAAGTGAAAACATCACCATCACGCCAGTGTGTATCAACAACCGCATCAGTGTAAAAATCATATCCACCCAGATTATTACCATCTGCATCAAAACGATCATAATAACCGCCAGGCAGCATAGAAGTAATCGAACCGTGAATCACTGAATTACTGATATCAAGCTGATTAGCAGTACTGTCTGCATAATCATGGTTCAAATAATAGGTTGAGATCGTGCCGTTAACGGTATCGCCGTTAAAGGACTGATCGAAATCACCATTGGTGTTGTTGTAATAGACAAAACCACTATAGTTTACATAGTTGCCATCTACAGTGCCTGCCTTATCCATATGATCCCAATCAAGTGCTGTAACGGGATTATCGATATAAGTCCAGGTATCATAGTTTGCTGCATTAGCCTGAGAGGTGATAGCCAGAGTGCAAGCCAATGCTAATTGTGATACTACAAGTTTCTTTTTCCAGGAGTGCATTTGTCATCCCTCCTCAGGGACGTAATAAGTTGATCCATCAATTATCAATGCATAGAAAACATATTATGTTTCGCGCTAACGATTATGCTGCGTTACAGACGAATGGTTCAATTATTCTTTCCCCTAAGTCCGAATGTGGACATATATAATTTATGGAGAAAAACACGCATCAAATTCATAAAAGCACAGTATTTCAACATGTTGCAGATAATTTTGTTTTTGAAGCATACGCATAATAAATATCACAAACACAAACCAGATAAATATCCTATGAATATGCAACAAAGTTTTAATTATTCAATTTATAGCAGCGCAACCAAACTCCAAAAAATAATAACCAACAGCTATAAATAAAGATTAAAAATATTTTCAGTGAATATAAAATTATTGCTGTTTCTATTAAAAAGATGTCCTGGCCTCTCTTCCATTCTCTTCTTGTCAACATCGCGACAACTTTCGTAAAACATCCCTACCCTGCTTCAGGTATACTATGCCCCTCGATTCCACAAACATCAGGCAGACCATGACAGACTTAATCCAACGCCCTCGTCGCCTGCGCAAATCTCCTGCGCTGCGCGCTATGTTTGAAGAGACAACACTTAGCCTTAACGACCTGGTGTTGCCGATCTTTGTTGAAGAAGAAATTGACGACTACAAAGCCGTTGAAGCCATGCCAGGCGTGATGCGCATTCCAGAGAAACATCTGGCACGCGAAATTGAACGCATCGCCAACGCCGGTATTCGTTCCGTGATGACTTTTGGCATCTCTCACCATACCGATGAAACCGGCAGCGATGCCTGGCGGGAAGATGGACTGGTGGCGCGTATGTCGCGCATCTGCAAGCAGACCGTGCCAGAAATGATCGTTATGTCAGACACCTGCTTCTGTGAATACACTTCTCACGGTCACTGCGGTGTGCTGTGCGAGCATGGCGTCGACAACGACGCGACTCTGGAAAATTTAGGCAAGCAAGCCGTGGTTGCAGCTGCTGCAGGTGCAGACTTCATCGCCCCTTCCGCCGCGATGGACGGCCAGGTACAGGCGATTCGTCAGGCGCTGGACGCTGCGGGATTTAAAGATACGGCGATTATGTCGTATTCGACCAAGTTCGCCTCCTCCTTTTATGGCCCGTTCCGTGAAGCTGCCGGAAGCGCATTAAAAGGCGACCGCAAAAGCTATCAGATGAACCCAATGAACCGTCGTGAGGCGATTCGTGAATCACTGCTGGATGAAGCCCAGGGCGCAGACTGCCTGATGGTTAAACCTGCTGGAGCGTACCTCGACATCGTGCGTGAGCTGCGTGAACGTACTGAATTGCCGATTGGCGCGTATCAGGTGAGCGGTGAGTATGCGATGATTAAGTTCGCCGCGCTGGCGGGTGCTATAGATGAAGAGAAAGTCGTGCTCGAAAGCTTAGGTTCGATTAAGCGTGCGGGTGCGGATCTGATTTTCAGCTACTTTGCGCTGGATTTGGCTGAGAAGAAGATTCTGCGTTAATTTTGTTTCCTCTCAGAAAGGGGGAGTTAACCTGTTGAAAGTACGGTGAACGCCCCCTCACCCTAACCCTCTCCCCAAGGGGGCGAGGGGACCGTCCACTCTCGTATTACCCCGCCCGATAAAACGGTTTATCCCCAAGGATCGTCGCCCGATGCATTATCCGTCGCTGTGGCAGGTAATCGGCATTGGCATAGTGCTGGGTCACGCGGTTATCCCAAATCGCAATATCATTTGGTTGCCAGCGCCAGCGCACCTGAAACTCCGGTTTGGTGATATGGGCAAACAAAAAACTTAACAAGGCTTCGCTCTCTTTCTCGCTCACATCAACAATTCGCGTAGTAAAGCCTTCATTCACAAACAGCGCCTGTTTACCGCTCACCGGATGCGTTCGCACCACCGGATGTAGCAACGGCGGGTTTTTCGCGACCGCCTCGCGCCAGCGTTGATGTTCCTCCTCGGTTTTGCGGTATTTGTATTCCGGGAACGATTTACGGAAATCATGCTCCGCACGCAGCCCACTCAGCAGCTGGCGGAAGGGAACAGAGAGCGCCTCATAGGCCGCAATACCGCTGGTCCAGAGCGTATCACCGCCGGTCGAAGGTAACTCTTTAGCTGCCAGAATCGCCCCTGCGGGTGGCGTTTCAATAAATGTCACATCGGTATGCCAGTTGTCGTTATCTGGCGGATTATCGTTATGGGTATCCAGCACGATGATCTCGTCAACCCCTTCGGCATGCGGGTAAACAGGGTGAATATGCAATTCGCCAAAACGCTGGGCCAGCGCGCGTTGCTGCTGCGGCGTAATAGCTTGATCGCGTAGAAACACCACCTGATGGCGCAGCACCGCATGGTAAAGCTGTTCAAACTGATTATCGCTTAACGGGCGCGTCAGGTCGGCACCCGAAATTTGTGCGCCGATATACGGCCCCAGCGGGGTAATGCTCAGACGTTCACTCATTGTACTTCTCCATGCCAGGGCGTCAGGCGGCGCTGTAACGCGCGCAGACCCAGTTCTAAAAGAAAGGCGATAATCGCAATCACCGCGATCCCCGCCAGCACCACGTCAGTTGCGAGAAATTCACCCGCTGACTGAACCATAAATCCTAAACCGCGCGTCGCGGCAATCAGCTCCGCCGCCACCAGCGTAGACCAGCCCACCCCCAGACCAATACGTAATCCGGTGAGGATTTCCGGCAGCGCACCGGGCAAAATGACAAACCACAGCACCTGCGCACGGCTGGCACCCAGCGACTGGGCGGCACGAATGCGAACCTGCTGCACGCTTTTCACCCCCGCCAGCGCCGACATCGCCACCGGTGCAAAAATCGCTAAATAGATCAGTAAGATCTTCGAGGTTTCACCAATACCAAACCAGATCACCATCAGCGGCAAATAAGCCAGCGGCGGCACCGGACGATAAAGCTCGATTATCGGATCCAGAATGCCGCGTACCGTAGGGCTAAGTCCCATCGCGATCCCGACCGGAATACCGAACAACACCGCTGCAAATAGCGCCAGCATAATGCGCGTCAGACTGGCTGCCAGATGCTGCCACAGCGTGGCGTCCATAAAGCCTTGCGGTCCGGCAATGGTGAGTAGTTTTTCCAGTACCTGTTGCGGCGGCGGCAAAAATAGCGGGCTAATCAGTTGCAGCGTCGCCACCGTCCACCATACGGTGAGTAAAACCGCTAACGTGCCAATGCTTAAGGTCACCTGACGCGAGAGCGGCCAGCGCCATTTCAGCCGCCGCGAATGCAGTTTTTCATTAATGAGCACACTCATGAGAACGCCTCCCGTTGCTCAAATACGCGGCTTAAAACATATTCGCGCATGGCGATGAATTGTGGATCGGACTTGATGCTGCGGCTCGACTCTCCCGCAACAAAGCGGCGAGCAAAGTTGAGCGGCAGCCGCTCCAGCACACGGCCAGGGCCGGATGAAAGCAGAACCAGTTCAGTCGCCATAAACACCGCTTCTTCTATATCGTGGGTAATCAACAGCACCTGCTTGCCCGTCTCCTGCCAGAGTTTCAGCAGCAGGGTTTGCATCTGGTCGCGGGTGAAGGCGTCCAGCGCACCAAACGGTTCGTCGAGTAATAACAGCTGGGGATTCGCCGCCAGCGCACGAGCAATCCCCACCCGCTGACGTTGACCACCGGAAAGCTGCCAGATGTAGCGTTTTTCTGCGCCTTCCAGCCCCACTTTTTTCAGCATCTGGTGCGCGATTTCCAGTCGCTGCATTTTCTCTATACCTGCCAATTGCAGGCCGAACGCCACGTTGTCCTGTACATTGCGCCACGGTAGTAGCCCTTCATTCTGAAAAACTACGCCACGCTCTGCTCCCGGTCCCTCAATACGCTTACCCGCCAGTTGAATGCTGCCATGCTGATAAGGCACAAAACCGGCAATCAGATTCAGCAGGGTGGTTTTACCGCAGCCGGACGGCCCCAGCACCACCAGTAGCTCGCCGCTTTCCAGCGTCAGGTTGATATCTTCCAGTGCCGGTTTGCCGCCATAATCGGCGTAAAGATGAGAGATTTGCAGCATCTGCGCCTCCTTTTATTGCACGAAGCGCGAGGTAACGTACTGGCTGTAATCATTCGCTACAGCCGGGACCTTGCCCTGCTCTTTCAAAAACTGCGCGGTGTCGATGATCGCTTTGTTCACCGGTCCGGTCAGTTCTGCCGTTTGTTGCTGCGGCGTCAGATAGGTATTCCCCTTCACCAGCCCCGGAACGTCACCTTCAGGCACGCCGCTTAAACGCGCCAGTTTGCTGATGTTTTCCGGCTGTTTCAGCCACACGTCTGGGTTAGCAATGTACGGTTGCTGAGCATCGATGGCGCTTTTAGCGAACGCTTTCACGACCTCAGGATGTTTCTCGGCAAAATCTTTGCGCACCACCCAGACGTCCAGCGTTGGCGCGCCCCACTGCCCGACCTGTTCAGAATCGGTCAACACCTTGCCGTCTTTTTCCAGGGCGTTAACCGCCGGTGCCCAGACATAAGCACCATCAATATCTCCCCGCTGCCAGGCAGCGATAATCGCGGGCGGCTGCAGGTTCACAATCTCCACTTGCCCGGGTTTAATGCCCCAGTGTTTCAGTGCCGCCAGCAGGCTGTAGTGGGTGGTGGAGATAAACGGTACGGCGATGCGTTTGCCAATCAGATCTTCCGGTTTGCTGATAGTTTTCTTTACCACCAGCGCTTCGGAGTTACCCAGTTTTGACGCCAGCAAGAAGACTTCAATCGGCACCTGTTGGCTGGCTGCAACCGCTAACGGGCTGGAACCGAGGTTGCCGATTTGCACGTCGCCTGAAGCCAGCGCCCGCACGATGCTGGCTCCGCTGTCAAACTTACGCCAGTCCACGGTTGCTCCGCTTTCTTTAGCAAAGGTGTTGTCGGCCTGAGCCACTTTCGCCGGTTCGGCTGAGGTTTGATACGCCACGGTGACGTTCACCGCCTGTGCCTGAAAAGCGATGAATGCCAGTGCGGCAAGAAGTGTGTTACGCGATGAAATTGCCATGATTGTCTGCTCCCCTGTCTTGTTATGGGAGCAGTATTCAGGAATAAAAACATTCATTAAAAGAATTAGTCGTTATCGCACAGATGATTTTATTCTTAGCAAAAAAACGGCTAAGGAAAGATTAAATATGCAATTACTCCGTTCTAACAATTGGGAAAATTACTACACTTCATTTTAGTGATGCATAAACAACCACATTACGAGATTTATTACTTCATTATTTCTATCAATATCAATACATATAATAAAACTATTATATTCGCATTGTATATATCACTGTATCATTCTCAATCACTCGCATATTACATTCACATAATGTATATAAACAATGCTTGTTCACAGAACATATTTTTTAAATGCAATTAATTGACAAACTAAATCACATCTAAATACAATGTATAAAACAAAATAACTATACATACCAAACATACAAACACTTAACATATGAATTGCATAGAAACATTACCCAGTCGAACCCACGGGTCTGAAAGCCCTTGCTTTTCAGTTATTAGCAACATTTAACATTTATAAATTAACATCTGGCTGCGCCAGAGATTACGTCTCTGAGTGCATCGTTGTGCTTGTAGTATAATAAATAAAATGGAGTGTCATTAAGTGGATAAGGTTTTAGATTCAGCCCTCCTTTCTTCGGCAAATAAAAGAAAGGGTATCCTTGCTATTGGCGCACATCCTGACGATATAGAATTAGGCTGTGGCGCATCGCTTGCTCGTCTTGCGCAAAAAGGAATTTATATCGCAGCCGTGGTGATGACTACCGGCAACTCTGGCACAGATGGAATAATCGATCGCCATGAAGAATCGCGCAACGCCCTAAAGATATTAGGGTGCCACCAAACTATTCATCTTAATTTTGCTGACACCCGCGCTCATTTACAGCTCAATGATATGATTTCCGCCCTGGAAGACATCATTAAAAATCAAATTCCTTCTGATGTTGAAATCATGCGGGTATATACCATGCATGATGCCGACCGCCATCAGGATCATCTTGCTGTTTATCAAGCTTCAATGGTTGCCTGCCGAACTATTCCGCAAATTCTCGGCTACGAAACCCCAAGTACCTGGCTTTCATTTATGCCTCAGGTTTTTGAATCCGTTAAAGAAGAATATTTCACAGTCAAACTTGCTGCATTAAAAAAACATAAAAGCTAGGAACGACGCGATTATATGCGTCATGATCGCCTGCGTGCAGTTGCACAATTTCGCGGACAACAGGTCAATAGCGATCTGGGTGAAGGCTTTGTAATTCATAAAATGATTCTTTGAGCAAATTGCATGAAAACCTGGATATTTATCTGTATGTCCATAGCAATGTTGCTATGGTTTTTAAGTACGCTAAGACGTAAACCCAGTCAAAAGAAAGGCTGTATTGACGCCATTATACCTGCGTATAACGAAGGCCCGTGTCTGGCGCAGTCACTGGATAATCTACTGCGTAACCCTTATTTTTGCCGGGTAATTTGCGTTAACGACGGCTCCACGGACAATACCGAAGCGGTCATGGCGGAAGTCAAACGCAAATGGGGCGACCGCTTTGTTGCCGTCACGCAAAAAAATACCGGTAAAGGTGGTGCGCTGATGAATGGCCTCAATTACGCCACCTGCGACCAGGTTTTTTTAAGTGATGCCGACACCTATGTTCCGCCCGATCAAGACGGAATGGGCTATATGCTGGCAGAAATTGAGCGCGGTGCCGATGCCGTAGGCGGCATTCCCTCTACTGCGTTGAAAGGCGCGGGTCTGTTACCGCACATCCGCGCGACCGTAAAGTTGCCGATGATTGTTATGAAGCGCACGCTACAGCAGCTCCTGGGTGGCGCACCGTTTATTATCAGCGGTGCCTGCGGGATGTTCCGTACTGATGTATTGCGTAAGTTCGGTTTCTCGGATCGTACTAAAGTCGAAGACCTTGATCTCACCTGGACATTGGTGGCAAACGGCTACCGTATTCGGCAGGCGAATCGCTGCATCGTATACCCACAGGAATGCAACAGCCCGCGTGAGGAGTGGCGTCGCTGGCGGCGTTGGATTGTGGGATACGCGGTCTGTATGCGCCTGCATAAAAGACTTTTATTTAGCCGCTTCGGTATCTTCAGTATATTTCCTATGCTGTTGGTTGTGCTTTATGGCGTTGGGATTTATCTCACTACCTGGTTTAATGAATTCATCACCACCGGGCCGCATGGAGTGGTGTTGGCAATGTTTCCGCTTATCTGGGTCGGCGTAGTTTGTGTTATTGGTGCTTTTAGCGCCTGGTTTCATCGTTGCTGGTTGTTGGTGCCTTTAGCGCCGCTTTCCGTTGTGTATGTATTATTAGCTTATGCCATCTGGATTATTTATGGACTTATTGCCTTTTTTACTGGACGCGAACCTCAGCGCGACAAACCCACCCGCTATTCCGCACTGGTGGAAGCGTCAACCGCTTATTCCCAACCTTCTGTCACAGGAACTGAAAAACTATCTGAAGCTTAATGTTAAAGAGAAAAATATTCAGATTGCAGACCAGGTAATTATTGATGAAACTGCAGGTGAAGTTGTTATCGGCGCGAATACCCGTATTTGTCATGGTGCCGTTATTCAGGGTCCGGTAGTGATTGGCGCAAACTGCCTGATAGGTAATTGGATTTGCCCCTATATTTCCAGACATCTGTTATCACTTAACCCATTACAAGCCCGCTGCCGCAGATATTCCCGTGGCGAGCGATAACCCAGCGCACTATGCGGATGCCATTCGTTATAATGCTCGAACGCCTCTGCAAGGTTCTTTGCTGCCGTTAACCCGTCTGGTTTGGGCATGATACTGATGTAGTCACGCTTTATCGTTTTCACGAAGCTCTCTGCTATTCCGTTACTCTCCGGACTCCGCACCGCCGTGTTCTTCGGTTCAAGTCCCAACATCCGGGCGAACTGGCGTGTTTCATTAGCCCGGTAGCATGAACCATTATCCGTCAGCCACTCCACTGGAGACGACGGAAGATCGTTGCCGAAGCGGCGTTCCACCGCTCCCAGCATGACGTCCTGTACTGTTTCACTGTTGAAGCCGCCGGTAGTGACCGCCCAGTGCAGTGCCTCACGATCACAGCAGTCCAGCGCGAACGTGACACGCAGTCTCTCTCCGTTATCACAGCAGAACTCGAACCCGTCAGAGCACCATCGCTGATTGCTTTCTTTCACGGCCACTCTGCCTGTATGTGCCCGTTTCGATGGCGGTACAGCAGGTTTTCGCTCAAGCAACAGCGCATTCTGGCGCATGATCCGGTAAACACGTTTGGCATTGATCGCAGGCATACCATCAAGTTCTGCCTGTCTGCGAAGCAGCGCCCATACCCGACGATAACCATACGTTGGCAGCTCTCCGATAACATGGTGTATACGGAGAAGCACATCCGTATCATCAGTGTGACGACTGCGGCGGCCATCCATCCAGTCATCGGTTCGTCTGAGAATGACGTGCAACTGCGCACGCGACACCCGGAGACAACGGCTGACTAAGCTTACTCCCCATCCCCGGGCAATAAGGGCGCGTGCGCTATCCACTTTTTTGCCCGTCCATATTCAACGGCTTCTTTGAGGAGTTCATTTTCCATCGTTTTCTTGCCGAGCAGGCGCTGGAGTTCTTTAATCTGCTTCATGGCGGCAGCAAGTTCAGAGGCAGGAACAACCTGTTCTCCGGCGGCGACAGCAGTAAGACTTCCTTCCTGGTATTGCTTACGCCAGAGAAATAACTGGCTGGCTGCTACACCATGTTGCCGGGCAACGAGGGAGACCGTCATCCCCGGTTCAAAGCTCTGCTGAACAATTGCGATCTTTTCCTGTGTGGTACGCCGTCTGCGTTTCTCCGGCCCTAAGACATCAATCATCTGTTCTCCAATGACTAGTCTAAAAACTAGTATTAAGACTATCACTTATTTAAGTGATATTGGTTGTCTGGAGATTCAGGGGGCCAGTCTAGTAATTATGCGTTTATTCGTCCTGGCACAATAATCAGCAATGGCGTAAAAATTGGTTTTGCCACCGAGATTAAAAATGCGGTTATTGAAGCGGAAGCAACGATTGGTCCGCAATGTTTTATTGCCGACTCGGTAGTTGCAAACCAGGCATATTTAGGCGCACAAGTACGTACCAGTAATCATCGTCTGGATGAACAGCCCGTGTCTGTTCGAACTCCAGAGGGAATTATCGCTACCGGATGCGATAAATTAGGTTGTTATATCGGGCAGCGTTCACGCCTTGGCGTACAAGTTATTATTTTGCCTGGGCGAATTATTTCCCCGAACACGCAACTTGGCCCGCGCGTGATTGTAGAACGTAATTTACCTACCGGAACTTATTCACTCCGACAAGAACTTATCCGTACAGGAGATTAAAATGATAAAACGGACGTTATTAGCGGCGGCCATTTTTAGCGCATTGCCCGCTTATGCCGGGTTAACTTCCATTACCGCGGGCTACGATTTTACCGATTATTCTGGCGATCATGGCAACCGTAATTTAGCGTATGCTGAACTGGTGGCGAAAGTTGAAAACGCAACGCTGCTTTTTAATCTTTCCCAGGGGCGTCGTGATTATGAAACTGAACATTTCAATGCCACTCGCGGTCAGGGTGCGGTCTGGTATAAATGGAATAACTGGCTGACAACCCGAACGGGTATTGCCTTTGCGGATAATACGCCGGTCTTTGCCCGCCAGGATTTTCGTCAGGATATTAACCTGGCCCTGTTACCAAAAACGCTTTTCACGACCGGTTATCGCTACACTAAATATTACGATGATGTCGAAGTCGATGCCTGGCAAGGCGGCGTATCACTCTATACTGGCCCGGTGATCACCAGCTACCGCTATACCCATTATGACTCCAGCGATGCAGGTGGTAGTTATAGCAATATGATTTCCGTGCGTCTGAATGACCCGCGCGGCACTGGTTATACGCAACTATGGCTAAGCCGCGGAACAGGTGCTTACACCTATGACTGGACGCCAGAAACACGCTACGGCAGCATGAAGAGCGTCAGTCTGCAACGTATTCAACCGCTGACTGAGCAACTTAATCTCGGGCTGACGGCAGGTAAAGTGTGGTACGACACCCCAACCGATGATTTTAACGGTCTGCAACTTGCAGCCCGTCTGACCTGGAAATTCTGATTCCTTCTGCCGCCCGCTATCCGGGGCGGCCTTCCCTGCCGATTAGCCCCCCCCCCTTTCCTCTTTGTTTTCCGACCACATTCACCGGATAAATTTTATTCTCCAGTGTTATATACTATAGGGGGGTATGCATTGACATATAGAATACCCCCCTATAGTATATTGCATGCAGATGATGAGGTGCGAAATGCCCAGTACTCCGGAAGAGAAGAAAAAGGTCCTTACTCGAGTTCGTCGTATTCGGGGGCAGATTGATGCTCTGGAACGGTCGCTGGAGGGTGATGCCGAATGCCGTGCCATACTCCAACAGATCGCTGCCGTTCGGGGCGCGGCTAATGGGCTGATGGCAGAAGTGCTTGAAAGCCATATCCGGGAAACGTTTGACCGAAATGACTGCTACAGCCGCGAAGTCAGCCAATCCGTTGACGACACTATTGAACTGGTTCGTGCCTATCTTAAATAGCTGAATCTATTACCATATTGAGGAAGAGCGAGAGATGAAATCACGTGCTGCCGTTGCATTTGCTCCCGGTAAACCGCTGGAAATCGTTGAAATTGACGTTGCACCACCGAAAAAAGGTGAAGTGCTAATTAAAGTCACCCATACCGGCGTTTGCCATACCGACGCATTTACCCTCTCCGGCGATGACCCGGAAGGTGTATTCCCGGTGGTTCTCGGTCACGAAGGGGCCGGCGTTGTGGTTGAAGTCGGTGAAGGCGTAACCAGCGTCAAACCTGGCGACCATGTGATCCCGCTTTACACCGCGGAGTGCGGCGAGTGTGAGTTCTGTCGTTCTGGCAAAACTAACCTCTGTGTTGCGGTTCGCGAAACCCAGGGTAAAGGCCTGATGCCAGACGGCACCACCCGTTTTTCTTACAACGGGCAGCCGCTTTATCACTACATGGGGTGCTCTACATTCAGTGAATACACCGTAGTCGCGGAAGTGTCTCTGGCAAAAATTAATCCAGAAGCAAACCATGAACACGTCTGCCTGCTGGGCTGTGGCGTGACCACCGGTATTGGCGCGGTACACAACACAGCTAAAGTCCAGCCAGGTGATTCTGTTGCCGTGTTTGGTCTTGGCGCGATTGGTCTGGCAGTGGTTCAGGGCGCGCGTCAGGCGAAAGCGGGTCGGATTATCGCTATCGATACCAACCCGAAGAAATTCGATCTGGCGCGTCGCTTCGGTGCTACCGACTGCATTAACCCGAATGACTACGACAAACCGATAAAAGATGTCCTGTTGGATATCAACAAATGGGGTATCGACCATACCTTTGAATGCATCGGTAACGTCAACGTGATGCGTGCGGCGCTGGAAAGTGCGCACCGCGGCTGGGGTCAGTCGGTGATCATCGGGGTCGCGGTTGCCGGTCAGGAAATCTCCACCCGTCCATTCCAGTTGGTCACTGGTCGCGTATGGAAAGGTTCCGCGTTTGGCGGCGTGAAAGGTCGTTCCCAGTTACCGGGCATGGTTGAAGATGCGATGAAAGGTGATATCGATCTGGAACCGTTTGTCACGCATACCATGAGCCTGGATGAAATTAATGACGCCTTCGACCTGATGCATGAAGGCAAATCCATTCGAACCGTAATTCGTTACTGATTTCCCGCAGGTTTACCCCGTCCACTTCAGGCGGGGGTTCTTAATACTCTCCCCGGGCAGCCGTCCGGGGGATTAACCCTGAGATAATGACTGATGGAACTCATTGAAAAACATGTCAGCTTTGGCGGCTGGCAAAATATGTATCGGCATTATTCCCAATCACTGAAATGTGAAATGAATGTCGGCGTCTATCTCCCACCAAAAGCCGCGAATGAAAAATTGCCGGTGCTGTACTGGCTTTCAGGCCTGACCTGCAACGAGCAGAATTTCATTACTAAATCGGGGATGCAGCGTTACGCGGCTGAGCACAACATTATTGTTGTTGCGCCGGACACCAGTCCGCGAGGCAGTCATGTCGCAGATGCTGACCGTTACGATCTCGGGCAAGGTGCCGGGTTTTACCTGAACGCGACGCAAGCGCCGTGGAATGAACATTACAAAATGTATGACTATATCCGCAACGAGCTGCCGGATTTAGTGATGCATCATTTTCCGGCAACGGCCAAAAAGTCTATCTCTGGTCATTCTATGGGCGGGCTGGGCGCGCTGGTGCTGGCGTTACGTAACCCAGATGAATATGTCAGCGTCTCGGCGTTTTCGCCCATTGTCTCCCCATCGCAAGTGCCGTGGGGACAGCAAGCCTTTGCTGCATATCTTGCTGAAAATAAAGATGCCTGGTTGGATTACGACCCGGTGAGTCTTATTTCACAAGGTCAACGCGTTGCGGAAATCATGGTTGATCAGGGGTTGAGTGATGATTTTTACGCAGAACAGCTGCGGACTCCAAATCTTGAAAAGATCTGCCAGGAGATGAATATCAAGACGTTAATCCGTTATCACGAGGGTTATGATCACAGCTATTATTTTGTCTCCAGTTTTATTGGCGAGCATATTGCCTACCACGCCAATAAACTGAATATGCGTTGATAATAGCACGACTGCCGGATGCGGCGTGAACGCCTTATCCGGCCTACACTTCGCCCGTAAGCCGTAGGCCTGATAAGACGCGCAAAGCGTCGCATCAGGCATGGCGCACGACTGCCGGATGCGGCGTGAACGCCTTATCCGGTCTACACTTCGCCCATAAACCGTAGGCCTGATAAGACGCGCATAGCGTCGCATCAGGCATCTGCGCACGACTTATCTATGTTTACCACATCAAATCATCAGGCACTTTGAAGTCGGCATACGGGTCGTCTTCATCCTGCTCTTCGGCGCTGAGCGCGCTGTGCAACACTATACTGCTGGCATCGCGCTGAGCAATTTTATCGGCAACGCTGGCGGGAATAATGGCGTATTCACCTTCGCTATTGTTATCGACCAACAAGCGGGCAATCGCCAGACGACCATTAATCAACTGCGCCTGTGTGAGCTTATCGACAAAAATCTTCTTAATCAGATTGCCGTCAGTGAAGTTAAAACCAATATCGCCATTGGCAATGGTGATTCGGTTCATTTCAATAAGCTGCTTCACCTGAGCTTTATATTCTTTCGCCAACGCCGCTTGTTTTTGCTGTTCGCTAAGCTGTTTATCACGCTCAAGCTGTGCCTTTTTATTTTCTTCTACCGCCGCCCGAGCTTCACGCGCCTGAACGCGCGATTTTTTCGCCGTTCTCTCCACCTTCGCCGCTTTTTTGCTGGTGACTAATCCTGCTTTGAGCAACTGCTCTTGTAAGGTAAGTTTTGCCATCTTTGTTTCCAAACCCGCTGAATAATTTTTAGCGAGTATACCTGTAAACGCCGTAGGTGTATTGGGGTGAAGTCCCTTTCGCCCCTGCCTAATAAGGCACGTCAGGCATCGGCGCACGGCTGTATTCGTGATCTCCGGCTCATCAAAATAAACACCGCCAACCCAGCAACAAGAATACCCGGTGCAGAAGCGGCCATTACGCCGACCGTGCCAGTGCCTAATGCCAGCATTTTCCCGGCCAGTAACGGACCGCTCATAGCCCCCAGACGCCCTACCGCCACGGCTGTTCCCACACCTGTTGCGCGGATCTGCGAACTGTAAAACAACGGTGCCAGGGCATACAAAACGCTTTGCCCACCTGTCGCAAACAACCCCGCGACAAATCCCGCCAGCAACATACCGTTAAATGACGACACCGTTCCAAGCGCCAGCAGCGAAGCTAACATGCCGCTATAAATCAGTAGCGACATGGTTACTGGACGCAGCTTATCCATCAATGCGCCCAACATTAACGTCCCGCTTGCCGCCCCCATTTGCAGGGCAAACATCACCCCTGCCGCCTGCGATGGCTGGAATCCTTGCTCCACCAAAAGTAGCGGTAGCCAGTTGATCAACATGTAGACCACCAGCAGAGTGAAGAAATAACACAACCACAGCAGCAGCGTCGCGGTTGCCGTTTCTGGCGCAAATAAGGCACGCAGTGGTGGCGCAGACTGTTTTTCGCCAGCGAAAACCGCCGACTCCGGCAGCCAGCGCATTAATAGCGGCACCAGAATCAACGGCACCACACCACCTACCCAAAACACCGTTTGCCATGCTAAGTTTGCCCCCGCGAAACCCAGTGTCGCCGCCAGCGCCGCGCCAATGGGAACACCGCAATACATCAGGCTCACTGCCGTCCCACGAAAACGTGGACCCGCGGCTTCAGACGTCAGGGCGATAAGATTCGGCAACGCCGCCCCCAGCCCGACACCGGTCATCAGCCGCGCAAAGACCAGTGAGGGGAAATCCCAGGCAATCGCCGTTGCCAGTGAGAACAAACCAAACAGCGCAACTGAGCCAATCAAAATGCGCTTGCGACCATAACGGTCCGCCAGCATTCCGCCAACCAACGCGCCGGGTAGCAAACCGAGTATTCCGGCGCTAAATATCCAGCCCATTTGCATTTTATCGAGTGCGAAAGCCTGGGCGATGCCACCCGCCGCAATGCCAGCCGCCTGAAGATCCAGCCCTTCCATCAGAGCGACCAAAAAACAAAGCCCGATGGTCAGCATCAGGCGGGATGAAGATGATGAAGGGGTACGAGTCGACATAAGATGAACCTCGTTGCGAGTGCAGGTGAATCGCGACTGATACATTGCCAGCCGCGTAATCAGAACTATTTAATGACTGCCTACGGGCGAAATGTAGGCCGGACAAGACGTTTATCGCATCCGGCAGTCGTGTGCAGATGCCTGATGCGACGCTAACGCGTCTTATCAGGCCTACAAATTCCCGCGCCATCCGTAGGCCGGATAAGGCGTTTACGCCGCATCCGGCAGTCGTGCGCAGATGCCTGATGCGACGCTAACGCGTCTTATCAGGCCTACAAATTCTCGCGCCACCCGTAGGCCGGATAAGGCGTTCACGCCGCATCCGGCAGTCGTGCGCAGATGCCTGATGCGACGCTAACGCGTCTTATCAGGCCTACAAATTCCCGCGCCATCCGTAGGCCGGATAAGGCGTTCACGCCGCATCCGGCAGTCGTGCGCAGATGCCTGATGCGACGCTAACGCGTCTTATCAGACCTACAAATTCTCACGCCATCCGTAGGCCGGATAAGGCGTTCACGCCGCATCCGGCAGTCGTGCTGGGATGGGCATACAAAATGCACGTTCTCGGCAGTCATCATTATTTGTTGTTGCGCAGATCCAGCGCCACGTCAACGATCATATCCTCCTGGCCGCCAACCATCCGGCGTTTGCCCAGCTCAACGAGAATATCCACCGCACTTAAGCCATAACGCGCCGCCGCCGTTTCACAGTGACGCAGGAAGCTCGAGTAAACACCAGCGTATCCCAGCGCCAGCGTTTCGCGATCGACTCGTACCGGTCGATCCTGCAACGGACGCACCAGGTCGTCGGCGGCATCCATTAACGCATAGAGATCGGTCCCATGCTGCCAGCCCAGTTTATCCGCGGCGGCAATAAACACTTCCAGCGGTGCGTTACCTGCGCCCGCGCCCATTCCCGCGAGGCTGGCGTCGATTCGGTCGCAGCCCTCTTCCACCGCCGCGATAGAGTTCGCCACGCCAAGACTCAGGTTATGGTGAGCGTGCATGCCAGTTTGCGTTTCTGGTTTCAGCTCTGCTTTCAGGGCGCGGAAACGGTCACGGATATCGCTCATGTTCATCGCACCGCCAGAATCCACCACATAAATACAGGTCGCACCGTAGCCTTCCATCAGCTTTGCCTGCTTGGCGAGATTCTCCGGCGTGGTCATATGGCTCATCATCAGAAAACCAACGGTGTCCATTCCGAGCTCGCGGGCATACTGAATATGCTGGGCGGAAACATCAGCTTCGGTACAGTGCGTTGCCACACGAACCACCCGCGCGCCAGCCTGCCAGGCATTTTTCAGATCGTGAATAGTGCCGATTCCTGGCAGCAACAACGTCGCGATTTTGGCGTGCTTCACCACATCCGCCGCCGCTTCAATCCATTCAAGGTCGCTATGTGCGCCGAAACCATAGTTAAAGCTGGAACCTTGCAAACCGTCGCCGTGGGCCACTTCAATCGAATCCACGCGGGCATCGTCCAGTGCTTTGGCAATCTGGCGAACGTTTTCCAGCGAATACTGATGACGAATGGCGTGCATACCGTCACGCAATGTGACGTCCGAGATATAAAGTTTTTTACCGTTCATGCCGCTTCTCCTGCCTTGCGCGCCAGTGACTGGGCCATTTTTTCCGCTGTCGCCAGCGCACTGGAAGTCATAATGTCGAGGTTGCCCGCATAGGCAGGCAGATAATGCGCTGCGCCTTCGACTTCCAGCCAGACCGCTGTTTTCAGTCCGGAGAATTGCCCCACGCCCGGTAAATTGACCGGTTTATCCTGCGGGATAACTTCAAACTGCACGCGCTGTTTCAGGCGATAACCCGGTACGTAAGCCTGCACCGCCTCAGCCATTTCATTGATTGAGGCTTCGATATCATCTTGTGAAGCTTCGTCGCTCAATACATACACCGTGTCACGCATCATCAACGGTGGCTCTGCTGGGTTAAGCACAATAATCGCCTTCCCTTTTGCCGCGCCGCCCACCACTTCAATGGCTCGGGAAGTGGTTTCCGTAAATTCATCGATATTGGCACGCGTGCCAGGTCCGGCAGATTTACTGGCGATAGAAGCGATAATTTCGGCGTAATGAACACGCGCCACGCGTGAAACTGCCGCCACCATTGGAATGGTGGCCTGGCCGCCGCAGGTGACCATGTTGACGTTCAGTTGATCGACGTTCGCCTCGAGGTTAACCACCGGCACGCAGTAAGGGCCGATGGCAGCAGGCGTCAGGTCAATTAAGCGAATATCCGGTTTCGCTTCGCGTAAAGCGGCATCGTTTTTCACATGAGCACCGGCGCTGGTCGCATCAAATACAATGTCGATATCAGCAAATTCAGGCATGTTCATCAGTCCGATCACCCCTTCATGGGTGGTGGCGACGCCCATACGTCTGGCGCGCGCCAGACCGTCGGACTGAGGATCAATGCCAACCATCACCGCCATCTCCAGATGCTGACCGTGACGCAAAATTTTAATCATCAGATCGGTACCAATGTTGCCAGAACCGATAATGGCGACTTTACGCTTACTCATGACAGACTTCCTTTTGGGGCTGCGCTTGAAAATGTCGCAGCAACTGAACCTATGCCTTCAATATGGGCTTCAAAACGATCGCCCGCATTCACCGCCACCATCGGACCTAATGCCCCGGTAAGAATGATATCTCCGGTGCGCAGCGGTTCACCCAGACTGGCCATTTTGCGTGCCAGCCAGACGGCCGCATTAAGCGGATGTCCCAGGCATTCGCTGCCGCGCCCGCTAGAAACCTCTTCGTTATTACGCGTCATCTTCATGGCGCAGTTTTTCAGGTCTAACCCCGCCGGACGTTGCGCCGGACCGCCGATGACATACACCCCACAGGAGGCGTTATCTGCCACGGTATCGACAAACTGAATCGACCAGTCGCGAATGCGGCTCCCCACCACTTCCAGCGCCGGAAGTACCCATTCAATGGCGTTATACAATTCGTCGAAGGTGATATCGGTTGCGGGCAAATCGCGGTTCAACACCAGTGCGATCTCCGCTTCAATGCGGGGTTGCAGAACACGGGAAAAAGGAATGATTTCGTTATCGCCATAACACATGTCGGCAAATAACGTCCCAAAATCCGGTTGATCAACGCCCAGTTGTTGTTGCACTTTCGGATGTGTCAGGCCCACTTTACGCCCTACCACGCGACGCCCCTGCGCAACGTCATGTTGCACATTTATGTGCTGAATGGCGTAAGCCGCTTCAGCGTTATCGATACCAATCAGATCGCGCAGCGGTGCAATCGCTTCGCCCTGCTCTGCGGCGCGGCGTAAATCCGCCGCCAGTTGCTCAAGAGTATGCTTCGTCATGACCATTCCTTAAGGGCGTGCGAGGAAATTCAGCACCAGTTGATTGAAAGCGTCGGCATGTTCCCACTGCGCCCAGTGACCACAGTCGCGGAAGATATGCAGTTCAGAACCGGCAATGCCGGACAGCAGACGCAGACCCGCATCCATCGGCACAAAGCGGTCGTTGCGCCCCCAGACAATCAGGGTTTGCGCTTTGATTTCCGCCAGACGTGGGCCAAAATCCGGGAACTGTTTCGGATTAGCTTCCAGGCTCTTAACGAAGTTTTCCAGGTGATCGCGGCGCGACAGCATATTATTCAGGCGCGCTTCAAACAGGGCGTCGGTCAAATCGCTGGTATCAAAAACGAAGATATCCATCATCAGCTTCAGGTTTTCGATAGTCGGCTGACGATAAAGCTGATTCAGTCGCTTAATACCTTCGGTTGGCATCGGCGTAAACAAACTCATGCCGCCCGTACCGCCGCCCATCAGCACCAGTTTGCCGACGCGCTCCGGCCATTTAAGGGTGAACGCCACAGAACTATGGCCCCCCATCGAGTTGCCCAGCAGGTGGATTTTGGCGATATCCAGTTGATCCACCACGCTTTTCAGGATTCGTGCATTAAGATCCGATCGCGAACCACTATTAACGACCGAATCGCTCTTGCCCCAACCCGGACAATCCAGCAGGATCACCCGATAGCCCGCCTCTACCAGCGGATCGATATTGCGGCTGAAGTTCGCCCAGCCAGTAGCACCCGGGCCGGAACCATGCAGCAGGACAACGGTTTCGTCGCCTTGTCCGCAGTCATTAAAATGGATGCGCAGCGTTTTACCCGCTTCTTCTACATTCAGAAAACGGCTGGTGGCGGCTTCGGTTTGTGGCTGATAACTCATCATCTTCTCCTGCATATTCAGTTCTCTGTTCTGGCGCTTAACGAGCCAAATCCGGCAATCCACTCCGGGATTGGGCGGTAATAACGCCCTTCGCTACGCCAGTTGCCAAACGCAGAAATAGCGGCAAAAGCGGCGACCCAGGTTTTGATTTCATGTGTCGACTTTCCGGCAATGGCGGAAAGCTCTTCGTTACTGACGGCATCCAGTTCCTGTATGCGTCCCTGCTCCAGCAAAGTCATGAACTGGTTATCCCAAATCGGGTTGAGCGGATGCAGCGTTCTCTGATCCTCAACAAACTTCTCAGCGGCGCTAATCACCCGTTGCTGACGCAATTCGCGCTCACTGGCGGGTAAATCTTTCCCGCTCCCCAACAGACGGTCGCGCATATGGGCATCGGCTTTCGCCAGTTCGGGCACCGGCGGCTGATGGGAAAGCCCACCGGAACCCAGGAACAGCACGCGTTTATTGAGAGTGCTGGTGAAACGTCCAATGGCTTCACCCAACATGCGGGTACGCTGGAAACCGGGCAGCGGCGTGGCGACACCGTTGATGAACACAGGCAGAACTGGCACCTTATCCAGCCCACCGAGCAGGAACTCCAGCGGCTGGGCGAACCCGTGGTCCACCTGCATACAGTAAGAAACGGCAAGATCGATCCCGCTCTTCATGACGGCATGCGCACAGGCCTCCGCCAGCTCCACAGGCACGGGCAGCTCTCCTGCCGCACTGCCGAAATCACCAATTGCCGTCGCTCCAACGCCTAAACAGAACGGTGGCATCACGTCATAGAAAAAGCCGTTGTAGTGATCTGGCGCAAACAGCACCACCAGTTCAGGGGAGAATGCCGCAATACGCTCGCGGGCGCTGGCAATCACGCCATTGACCTCATCGAGCACCTCTTGCGCCGGGTCGACATACCCCACCAGCGGCGAGTGGGAAAGACAGTGAAGATAAGCGTGCATATCAGGCTACCTTTTCGACAGAAACGTCGGCATCAGGGCGGGTCAGCGTCATCACCGACGCCAGTTTATTCAGGGTCTTGCCCAGGGTTTGCGGAATGGCGGTGGCGGCAACAAAGCGATCCGGGCGCATCACCACCAGCGAAGCATTGTGTTGCGCGAACCAGCTACGCAGGCGACCTTGCGTATCGCCCACGCGTAGTACGCCGTCGTGGTTATCCTGTGCGGTATGAATTTGCACTTCCGGCACCACCTGAATGAAGCGTGTGCCCAACGCGCGCCACTGCTGGATTTGCTCGTCGCTCATCCCCCACAGTGGATTGCATCCCCAGCCAATTACCGCGAAGTTCGCGCCGATCGCGTTATCGAGCAGCGTCACGTCGCCGTTTTCCAGCGTGACTTTCGGCTGAATAAACATCTTGCCGACCGGAGAGTGCTTCGCTTCGCCCTCACGCATCAGCGCACCGCCGTAATATTGCGGCATCGGCTTGAAGCGCATTTCGAGGAAGTAGCGTTTTACTGGCGGCAGATAATTCAACAGCCAGGAAACGCCGTCACGTAACGTACCCTGCCAGCGTTTCGGCGGAGCCAGCACGTTGCCCGCCGTCACGGACAGGTCAATCATCGCTTTGGCGTGATCGCGACGTTCTTGTTGATAGGTATCGAGCAGCGCATCGCGGGCTTTCCCCTGGATAACCAACGCCAGTTTCCATGCGAGGTTAAAGGCGTCGCGCATACCACTGTTATAGCCCTGCCCCTGCCATACCGGCATGATGTGCGCGGCATCGCCCGCCAGCAGTACGCGATCAATACGGAAACGTTGCGCCAGTCGCGCGTTGTGGGTGTAGACACGCTGGCGAATCAATTCAACATTGTCCGGATTAGGCAGCACTTTGCTTAACAGCTTGCGCATATTTTGCGGCTCACGCAGCTGCTCTTCGGTTTCTCCCGGCATCACCATAAATTCAAAGCGACGTACCGCATGAGGCAGCGCGGCAGAAACATACGGGCGCACCGGATCGCAACACAAATAGATATGCGGCGTACTTAACGGATCGTTGGCGATATCTACCACAATCCACTGATTTGGCGCAGTTTTACCTTCAAACGGCACATTCAGAGTGCGACGGACAAAACTTGCTCCACCGTCACAGGCTACCAGCCACTGGGCTTTGACTATTTCCCGCTGCCCTTCTGCCGTTTTCAGGTGCAAGGTCACTTCGTCATCTTGCTGACTGAAGGCCTCCAGCTCGCGGGAAAACAAGCAGCGCACATTCGGAAAACGCGACACCCCTTCCAGCATCACCGCATCGACCTGCGGCTGAATAAAGGCGTTACGGCGCGGCCAGCCAAATTCATCGGTCATTGGCTGAATATCAGCAAAACAGCGGCCTTTCGGGGTGAGAAAACGCATCGCGTGCCACGGCGTAGTGTGCGGCAGAACATCATCGACCAGGCCGACCGACTGCATGGTGCGCAGCGCCTCGTCATCAATACCAATCGCACGCGGGTAGTCGATCAACTTATCGAGTTTCTCCACCACCAGCACGTCAATGCCCATCTGGCCGAGATAGTTCGCCATCATCAGCCCAACCGGGCCGGCACCAGCGATCGCCACCTGAACGCTATGGTTAACAGCAGGCTGGATGTCAGGGTGTTGTATTGCCATTTCAGTACCTCACGACTCGGACAAAATGTCGTTGCGCGCACAGTACAGCGCAACTTATTTTGTTAAAAACATGTAAATGATTTTTTATTGTGCGCTCAGTATAGGAAGGGTGTTTTCGGCTACAATCAAAACATGCCCGAATGTGCACCAGGTGCACCACGTTGTTTTAACTATAGAAATGTCAATTAATATGCAGAACAATGAGCAGACGGAATACAAAACCGTGCGCGGCTTAACCCGCGGTCTAATGTTATTAAATATGTTAAATAAACTTGATGGCGGTGCCAGCGTCGGGCTGCTGGCGGAACTCAGCGGCCTGCATCGCACCACTGTGCGGCGACTGCTGGAGACGCTGCAGGAAGAGGGATATGTCCGCCGTAGCCCCTCCGATGATAGTTTTCGACTGACCATCAAAGTGCGGCAATTAAGCGAAGGATTTCGTGACGAACAGTGGATTTCTGCACTGGCGGCCCCACTGCTGGGCGATCTGTTGCGCGAAGTGGTATGGCCGACAGATGTGTCCACGCTGGATGTTGATGCAATGGTGGTACGCGAAACCACTCACCGTTTCAGCCGCTTATCCTTTCACCGGGCAATGGTCGGGCGACGTTTGCCGCTTCTGAAAACCGCCTCGGGCCTGACCTGGCTGGCCTTTTGCCCGGAACAAGACCGCAAGGAATTAATCGAAATGTTAGCCTCCCGCCCCGGTGATGACTATCAACTGGCACGGGAACCGTTAAAGCTGGAAGCCATTCTGGCGCGCGCGCGCAAAGAGGGTTACGGACAGAACTACCGCGGCTGGGATCAGGAGGAGAAGATCGCCTCTATCGCCGTACCGCTGCGCAGTGAACAACGGGTGATTGGCTGTCTGAATCTGGTGTATATGGCGAGCGCAATGACCATTGAACAGGCAGCGGAAAAGCATCTTCCGGCGCTACAACGGGTAGCAAAACAGATCGAAGAAGGGGTTGAATCGCAGGCTATTCTGGTGGCCGGAAGGCGAAGCGGCATGCATTTACGTTGACACCATCGAATGGTGCAAAACCTTTCGCGGTATGGCATGATAGCGCCCGGAAGAGAGTCAATTCAGGGTGGTGAATGTGAAACCAGTAACGTTATACGATGTCGCAGAGTATGCCGGTGTCTCTTATCAGACCGTTTCCCGCGTGGTGAACCAGGCCAGCCACGTTTCTGCGAAAACGCGGGAAAAAGTGGAAGCGGCGATGGCGGAGCTGAATTACATTCCCAACCGCGTGGCACAACAACTGGCGGGCAAACAGTCGTTGCTGATTGGCGTTGCCACCTCCAGTCTGGCCCTGCACGCGCCGTCGCAAATTGTCGCGGCGATTAAATCTCGCGCCGATCAACTGGGTGCCAGCGTGGTGGTGTCGATGGTAGAACGAAGCGGCGTCGAAGCCTGTAAAGCGGCGGTGCACAATCTTCTCGCGCAACGCGTCAGTGGGCTGATCATTAACTATCCGCTGGATGACCAGGATGCCATTGCTGTGGAAGCTGCCTGCACTAATGTTCCGGCGTTATTTCTTGATGTCTCTGACCAGACACCCATCAACAGTATTATTTTCTCCCATGAAGACGGTACGCGACTGGGCGTGGAGCATCTGGTCGCATTGGGTCACCAGCAAATCGCGCTGTTAGCGGGCCCATTAAGTTCTGTCTCGGCGCGTCTGCGTCTGGCTGGCTGGCATAAATATCTCACTCGCAATCAAATTCAGCCGATAGCGGAACGGGAAGGCGACTGGAGTGCCATGTCCGGTTTTCAACAAACCATGCAAATGCTGAATGAGGGCATCGTTCCCACTGCGATGCTGGTTGCCAACGATCAGATGGCGCTGGGCGCAATGCGCGCCATTACCGAGTCCGGGCTGCGCGTTGGTGCGGATATCTCGGTAGTGGGATACGACGATACCGAAGACAGCTCATGTTATATCCCGCCGTTAACCACCATCAAACAGGATTTTCGCCTGCTGGGGCAAACCAGCGTGGACCGCTTGCTGCAACTCTCTCAGGGCCAGGCGGTGAAGGGCAATCAGCTGTTGCCCGTCTCACTGGTGAAAAGAAAAACCACCCTGGCGCCCAATACGCAAACCGCCTCTCCCCGCGCGTTGGCCGATTCATTAATGCAGCTGGCACGACAGGTTTCCCGACTGGAAAGCGGGCAGTGAGCGCAACGCAATTAATGTGAGTTAGCTCACTCATTAGGCACCCCAGGCTTTACACTTTATGCTTCCGGCTCGTATGTTGTGTGGAATTGTGAGCGGATAACAATTTCACACAGGAAACAGCTATGACCATGATTACGGATTCACTGGCCGTCGTGGCCCGCACCGATCGCCCTTCCCAACAGTTGCGCAGCCTGAATGGCGAATGGCGCTTTGCCTGGTTTCCGGCACCAGAAGCGGTGCCGGAAAGCTGGCTGGAGTGCGATCTTCCTGAGGCCGATACTGTCGTCGTCCCCTCAAACTGGCAGATGCACGGTTACGATGCGCCCATCTACACCAACGTGACCTATCCCATTACGGTCAATCCGCCGTTTGTTCCCACGGAGAATCCGACGGGTTGTTACTCGCTCACATTTAATGTTGATGAAAGCTGGCTACAGGAAGGCCAGACGCGAATTATTTTTGATGGCGTTAACTCGGCGTTTCATCTGTGGTGCAACGGGCGCTGGGTCGGTTACGGCCAGGACAGTCGTTTGCCGTCTGAATTTGACCTGAGCGCATTTTTACGCGCCGGAGAAAACCGCCTCGCGGTGATGGTGCTGCGCTGGAGTGACGGCAGTTATCTGGAAGATCAGGATATGTGGCGGATGAGCGGCATTTTCCGTGACGTCTCGTTGCTGCATAAACCGACTACACAAATCAGCGATTTCCATGTTGCCACTCGCTTTAATGATGATTTCAGCCGCGCTGTACTGGAGGCTGAAGTTCAGATGTGCGGCGAGTTGCGTGACTACCTACGGGTAACAGTTTCTTTATGGCAGGGTGAAACGCAGGTCGCCAGCGGCACCGCGCCTTTCGGCGGTGAAATTATCGATGAGCGTGGTGGTTATGCCGATCGCGTCACACTACGTCTGAACGTCGAAAACCCGAAACTGTGGAGCGCCGAAATCCCGAATCTCTATCGTGCGGTGGTTGAACTGCACACCGCCGACGGCACGCTGATTGAAGCAGAAGCCTGCGATGTCGGTTTCCGCGAGGTGCGGATTGAAAATGGTCTGCTGCTGCTGAACGGCAAGCCGTTGCTGATTCGAGGCGTTAACCGTCACGAGCATCATCCTCTGCATGGTCAGGTCATGGATGAGCAGACGATGGTGCAGGATATCCTGCTGATGAAGCAGAACAACTTTAACGCCGTGCGCTGTTCGCATTATCCGAACCATCCGCTGTGGTACACGCTGTGCGACCGCTACGGCCTGTATGTGGTGGATGAAGCCAATATTGAAACCCACGGCATGGTGCCAATGAATCGTCTGACCGATGATCCGCGCTGGCTACCGGCGATGAGCGAACGCGTAACGCGAATGGTGCAGCGCGATCGTAATCACCCGAGTGTGATCATCTGGTCGCTGGGGAATGAATCAGGCCACGGCGCTAATCACGACGCGCTGTATCGCTGGATCAAATCTGTCGATCCTTCCCGCCCGGTGCAGTATGAAGGCGGCGGAGCCGACACCACGGCCACCGATATTATTTGCCCGATGTACGCGCGCGTGGATGAAGACCAGCCCTTCCCGGCTGTGCCGAAATGGTCCATCAAAAAATGGCTTTCGCTACCTGGAGAGACGCGCCCGCTGATCCTTTGCGAATACGCCCACGCGATGGGTAACAGTCTTGGCGGTTTCGCTAAATACTGGCAGGCGTTTCGTCAGTATCCCCGTTTACAGGGCGGCTTCGTCTGGGACTGGGTGGATCAGTCGCTGATTAAATATGATGAAAACGGCAACCCGTGGTCGGCTTACGGCGGTGATTTTGGCGATACGCCGAACGATCGCCAGTTCTGTATGAACGGTCTGGTCTTTGCCGACCGCACGCCGCATCCAGCGCTGACGGAAGCAAAACACCAGCAGCAGTTTTTCCAGTTCCGTTTATCCGGGCAAACCATCGAAGTGACCAGCGAATACCTGTTCCGTCATAGCGATAACGAGCTCCTGCACTGGATGGTGGCGCTGGATGGTAAGCCGCTGGCAAGCGGTGAAGTGCCTCTGGATGTCGCTCCACAAGGTAAACAGTTGATTGAACTGCCTGAACTACCGCAGCCGGAGAGCGCCGGGCAACTCTGGCTCACAGTACGCGTAGTGCAACCGAACGCGACCGCATGGTCAGAAGCCGGGCACATCAGCGCCTGGCAGCAGTGGCGTCTGGCGGAAAACCTCAGTGTGACGCTCCCCGCCGCGTCCCACGCCATCCCGCATCTGACCACCAGCGAAATGGATTTTTGCATCGAGCTGGGTAATAAGCGTTGGCAATTTAACCGCCAGTCAGGCTTTCTTTCACAGATGTGGATTGGCGATAAAAAACAACTGCTGACGCCGCTGCGCGATCAGTTCACCCGTGCACCGCTGGATAACGACATTGGCGTAAGTGAAGCGACCCGCATTGACCCTAACGCCTGGGTCGAACGCTGGAAGGCGGCGGGCCATTACCAGGCCGAAGCAGCGTTGTTGCAGTGCACGGCAGATACACTTGCTGATGCGGTGCTGATTACGACCGCTCACGCGTGGCAGCATCAGGGGAAAACCTTATTTATCAGCCGGAAAACCTACCGGATTGATGGTAGTGGTCAAATGGCGATTACCGTTGATGTTGAAGTGGCGAGCGATACACCGCATCCGGCGCGGATTGGCCTGAACTGCCAGCTGGCGCAGGTAGCAGAGCGGGTAAACTGGCTCGGATTAGGGCCGCAAGAAAACTATCCCGACCGCCTTACTGCCGCCTGTTTTGACCGCTGGGATCTGCCATTGTCAGACATGTATACCCCGTACGTCTTCCCGAGCGAAAACGGTCTGCGCTGCGGGACGCGCGAATTGAATTATGGCCCACACCAGTGGCGCGGCGACTTCCAGTTCAACATCAGCCGCTACAGTCAACAGCAACTGATGGAAACCAGCCATCGCCATCTGCTGCACGCGGAAGAAGGCACATGGCTGAATATCGACGGTTTCCATATGGGGATTGGTGGCGACGACTCCTGGAGCCCGTCAGTATCGGCGGAATTCCAGCTGAGCGCCGGTCGCTACCATTACCAGTTGGTCTGGTGTCAAAAATAATAATAACCGGGCAGGCCATGTCTGCCCGTATTTCGCGTAAGGAAATCCATTATGTACTATTTAAAAAACACAAACTTTTGGATGTTCGGTTTATTCTTTTTCTTTTACTTTTTTATCATGGGAGCCTACTTCCCGTTTTTCCCGATTTGGCTACATGACATCAACCATATCAGCAAAAGTGATACGGGTATTATTTTTGCCGCTATTTCTCTGTTCTCGCTATTATTCCAACCGCTGTTTGGTCTGCTTTCTGACAAACTCGGGCTGCGCAAATACCTGCTGTGGATTATTACCGGCATGTTAGTGATGTTTGCGCCGTTCTTTATTTTTATCTTCGGGCCACTGTTACAATACAACATTTTAGTAGGATCGATTGTTGGTGGTATTTATCTAGGCTTTTGTTTTAACGCCGGTGCGCCAGCAGTAGAGGCATTTATTGAGAAAGTCAGCCGTCGCAGTAATTTCGAATTTGGTCGCGCGCGGATGTTTGGCTGTGTTGGCTGGGCGCTGTGTGCCTCGATTGTCGGCATCATGTTCACCATCAATAATCAGTTTGTTTTCTGGCTGGGCTCTGGCTGTGCACTCATCCTCGCCGTTTTACTCTTTTTCGCCAAAACGGATGCGCCCTCTTCTGCCACGGTTGCCAATGCGGTAGGTGCCAACCATTCGGCATTTAGCCTTAAGCTGGCACTGGAACTGTTCAGACAGCCAAAACTGTGGTTTTTGTCACTGTATGTTATTGGCGTTTCCTGCACCTACGATGTTTTTGACCAACAGTTTGCTAATTTCTTTACTTCGTTCTTTGCTACCGGTGAACAGGGTACGCGGGTATTTGGCTACGTAACGACAATGGGCGAATTACTTAACGCCTCGATTATGTTCTTTGCGCCACTGATCATTAATCGCATCGGTGGGAAAAACGCCCTGCTGCTGGCTGGCACTATTATGTCTGTACGTATTATTGGCTCATCGTTCGCCACCTCAGCGCTGGAAGTGGTTATTCTGAAAACGCTGCATATGTTTGAAGGGTGATGCTGCCAACTTACTGATTTAGTGTATGATGGTGTTTTTGAGGTGCTCCAGTGGCTTCTGTTTCTATCAGCTGTCCCTCCTGTTCAGCTACTGACGGGGTGGTGCGTAACGGCAAAAGCACCGCCGGACATCAGCGCTATCTCTGCTCTCACTGCCGTAAAACATGGCAACTGCAGTTCACTTACACCGCTTCTCAACCCGGTACGCACCAGAAAATCATTGATATGGCCATGAATGGCGTTGGATGCCGGGCAACAGCCCGCATTATGGGCGTTGGCCTCAACACGATTTTACGTCACTTAAAAAACTCAGGCCGCAGTCGGTAACCTCGCGCATACAGCCGGGCAGTGACGTCATCGTCTGCGCGGAAATGGACGAACAGTGGGGCTATGTCGGGGCTAAATCGCGCCAGCGCTGGCTGTTTTACGCGTATGACAGTCTCCGGAAGACGGTTGTTGCGCACGTATTCGGTGAACGCACTATGGCGACGCTGGGGCGTCTTATGAGCCTGCTGTCACCCTTTGACGTGGTGATATGGATGACGGATGGCTGGCCGCTGTATGAATCCCGCCTGAAGGGAAAGCTGCACGTAATCAGCAAGCGATATACGCAGCGAATTGAGCGGCATAACCTGAATCTGAGGCAGCACCTGGCACGGCTGGGACGGAAGTCGCTGTCGTTCTCAAAATCGGTGGAGCTGCATGACAAAGTCATCGGGCATTATCTGAACATAAAACACTATCAATAAGTTGGAGTCATTACCTGTTTGAAGTACCGTTCCTGCTGGTGGGCTGCTTTAAATATATTACCAGCCAGTTTGAAGTGCGTTTTTCAGCGACGATTTATCTGGTCTGTTTCTGCTTCTTTAAGCAACTGGCGATGATTTTTATGTCTGTACTGGCGGGCAATATGTATGAAAGCATCGGTTTCCAGGGCGCTTATCTGGTGCTGGGTCTGGTGGCGCTGGGCTTCACCTTAATTTCCGTGTTCACGCTTAGCGGCCCCGGCCCGCTTTCCCTGCTGCGTCGTCAGGTGAATGAAGTCGCTTAAGCAATCAATGTCGGATGCGGCGCGAGCGCCTTATCCGACCAACATATCATAACGGAGTGATCGCATTGAACATGCCAATGACCGAAAGAATAAGAGCAGGCAAGCTATTTACCGATATGTGCGAAGGCTTACCGGAAAAAAGACTTCGTGGGAAAACGTTAATGTATGAGTTTAATCACTCGCATCCATCAGAAGTTGAAAAAAGAGAAAGCCTGATTAAAGAAATGTTTGCCACGGTAGGGGAAAACGCCTGGGTAGAACCGCCTGTCTATTTCTCTTACGGTTCCAACATCCATATAGGCCGCAATTTTTATGCAAATTTCAATTTAACCATTGTCGATGACTACACGGTAACAATCGGTGATAACGTACTGATTGCACCCAACGTTACTCTTTCCGTTACGGGACACCCTGTACACCATGAATTGAGAAAAAACGGCGAGATGTACTCTTTTCCGATAACGATTGGCAATAACGTCTGGATCGGAAGTCATGTGGTTATTAATCCAGGCGTCACCATCGGGGATAATTCTGTTATTGGCGCGGGTAGTATCGTCACAAAAGACATTCCACCAAACGTCGTGGCGGCTGGCGTTCCTTGTCGGGTTATTCGCGAAATAAACGACCGGGATAAGCACTATTATTTCAAAGATTATAAAGTTGAATCGTCAGTTTAAATTATAAAAATTGCCTGATACGCTGCGCTTATCAGGCCTACAAGTTCAGCGATCTACATTAGCCGCATCCGGCATGAACAAAGCGCAGGAACAAGCGTCGCATCATGCCTCTTTGACCCACAGCTGCGGAAAACGTACTGGTGCAAAACGCAGGGTTATGATCATCAGCCCAACGACGCACAGCGCATGAAATGCCCAGTCCATCAGGTAATTGCCGCTGATACTACGCAGCACGCCAGAAAACCACGGGGCAAGCCCGGCGATGATAAAACCGATTCCCTGCATAAACGCCACCAGCTTGCCAGCAATAGCCGGTTGCACAGAGTGATCGAGCGCCAGCAGCAAACAGAGCGGAAACGCGCCGCCCAGACCTAACCCACACACCATCGCCCACAATACCGGCAATTGCATCGGCAGCCAGATAAAGCCGCAGAACCCCACCAGTTGTAACACCAGCGCCAGCATTAACAGTTTGCGCCGATCCTGATGGCGAGCCATAGCAGGCATCAGCAAAGCTCCTGCGGCTTGCCCAAGCGTCATCAATGCCAGTAAGGAACCGCTGTACTGCGCGCTGGCACCAATCTCAATATAGAAAGCGGGTAACCAGGCAATCAGGCTGGCGTAACCGCCGTTAATCAGACCGAAGTAAACACCCAGCGTCCACGCGCGGGGAGTGAATACCACGCGAACCGGAGTGGTTGTTGTCTTGTGGGAAGAGGCGACCTCGCGGGCGCTTTGCCACCACCAGGCAAAGAGCGCAACAACGGCAGGCAGCGCCCACCAGGCGAGTGTTTGATACCAGGTTTCGCTATGTTGAACTAACCAGGGCGTTATGGCGGCACCAAGCCCACCGCCGCCCATCAGAGCCGCGGACCACAGCCCCATCACCAGTGGCGTGCGCTGCTGAAACCGCCGTTTAATCACCGAAGGCATCACCGCCTGAATGATGCCGATCCCCACCCCACCAAGCAGTGCGCTGCTAAGCAGCAGCGCACTTTGCGGGTAAAGCTCACGCATCAATGCACCGACGGCAATCAGCAACAGACTGATGGCGACACTGCGACGTTCGCTGACATGCTGATGAAGCCAGCTTCCGGCCAGCGCCAGCCCGCCCATGGTAACCACCGGCAGAGCGGTCAACAGGGCAGCCACGCTAAAGCTCATTCCGCTCGCCTGGCGCAATTGCGGTAGCAGTGGCCCGACGGAGGTGAGCAGTGGTCGCATATTAAGACCAATCAGCACCAGTACCAGCAGCATCGTGAACGTCTTTTGATGGTTGCGCATGGCTGTCAGAACGGTTTGGTCGGCAGATATTTACCATCTAAGGTGATGACCGCACGTTCGCCACCTTCCGGGTCCGCCACTTTCTTAACGTCGAGTTTGAAGTTAATCGCGCTAATAATGCCATCGCCAAATTTCTCATGAACCAACGCTTTCAGGGTTGTACCGTACACCTGCAACATTTCATAGAAACGATACATCGTTGGGTCAGTTGGAATACGGTCATCAATGCAGCCACGCAGTGGAATCATCTGCAACAGTAGAATGGAGTCTTCGTCGAGATCCAGCTTCGCCCCGACCAGGCGGGCGGCGTCGGCAGGAAGCGCCTGCTGACCCAGCAAAGCCGCGGTTACAAAGGCTTCTGCCAGACCGGTGCCGTCGGCAATCTCGGCAAATGAGAGATCTTTTTTAGCTTTGCTGAGCAAAATGGCATCGGCAAGATCAAGACGAATATTGCGGTTAATTTGTGACTGAATCATGGTGGAACTCCTGATGGTTTAAAAATAAGGTTACGCTGCGGTCGGTTGGCGTAGCGGTATGGCACAAACGCGAGGATTAGCGGCCAGTGGCACAAACTGGCGGGTTGCGCCGTCAAAAGCTGCGATGCTGCCGCTTTCAATGTCGTAGACCCAGCCGTGCAGGGCGATCCGCCCCTCTTCGAGCGCCAGGCGCACCGATGGATGAGTTTGCAAATTAGCCAACTGAGCAATGACGTTTTCACGTACCATCGCCGCAGCTTTTGACGGTAAATCGGAATGCGGGCGCGCCTCATTAACGACGCGGGCTGAATCGGCATAACGCAGCCAGTGGGAGACGGCAGGCATATGGTCCATGCACTGACAGCTGGCAATGGCGGTCATCGCGCCACAGTTGGAATGACCACAAATCACAATGTCAGATACCCGAAGCGCAGCGACGGCATACTCCACCGAAGCAGAAACGCCACCGGGTTCCGGCCCGTAGGAAGGGACGATATTGCCCGCGTTGCGAATAACGAACAGATCGCCAGGCTCACGTTGCGTCACCAGCTCAGGGACCAGACGGCTGTCGGAGCAGGAGATAAAAAGTGTGCGCGGGCTTTGCTGTGTCGCCAGCTGTTTAAACAAGGCTTCCCGCTTCGGAAATGCCTCGCGCTGGAATTTAAGGAATCCATCAATAATCTCTTTCACCGTTAACCTCTGTCTGTCTCTGGAATGAGAGGCAGACTACTCGCCGATTGTCATAAGGTAAAAGTCTCATTTATGATGAGTTCCATTGGATTTACTTATAGGTTGCGAATGCTCTCTCGACATATCAATTATTTTCTTGCCGTGGCTGAACATGGCAGCTTCACCCGTGCCGCCAGTGCGTTGCACGTCTCCCAACCTGCGCTTTCCCAGCAGATTCGCCAGTTAGAGGAGAGTTTAGGCGTGCCGCTGTTTGACCGTAGCGGGCGAACGATTCGTCTCACTGATGCAGGAGAAGTCTGGCGACAGTACGCCAGCCGGGCGTTACAGGAACTGGGGGCGGGTAAACGGGCGATTCATGATGTTGCCGATCTGACGCGAGGATCGCTGCGTATCGCCGTCACCCCCACCTTTACGAGCTACTTTATCGGCCCCTTAATGGCGGATTTCTATGCGCGCTATCCCAGCATCACGCTCCAGCTACAGGAAATGTCGCAGGAGAAAATCGAGGATATGCTTTGCCGCGACGAGTTGGACGTTGGGATTGCCTTCGCGCCTGTGCATTCGCCGGAGCTGGAGGCAATTCCTTTACTGACAGAAAGTTTAGCGTTAGTCGTGGCGCAACATCATCCGCTGGCCGTCCATGAACAGGTGGCGTTGAGTCGCTTGCATGATGAAAAACTGGTCCTGCTCAGCGCGGAATTTGCCACCAGAGAGCAAATTGACCACTACTGCGAGAAAGCGGGGCTACATCCCATAAGCGCTAACTTAAGGGTTGAACCATCTGAAGAATGCGACGCCTCGGTGCCTCGTTAAGACGATGCCTCGCGTTCTTCAATTGCGTTTTGTAGGCTGTCAGGGATACTGTCCCACGAATGGCCACCTGTAAGCTCCAGATGACCATTTTTGTTATTCTCCACAACGAGTTAGTTCTTCTTTTCGGATCCGGCACTTCTGGGGGGGAAATCCAGCGATGGCTGGATTATGTCGTCAATTAAAAATGCGGCGAGTAGATTAGCAAATATCCACGCTTTCGCGAGTTCAGGTTCCTTTGCACGCAAAGCATCCAGGTGCAGCAAACTTTTGAGCCGCTTAAAAGCCAGTTCAATTTGCCATCGCAGACGGTAACAATCAGCCACTTGCTCTGCTGAATATTCATCTTCCGGTAATGATGTTAGCAATAGCACATGGCCCGCTGCTTCCAGCGTTTCCGCCTGAACTACTCGTCCTTTTCGACGATTCTCGCTGAGCAGTCGGGTTTTACTGATTAATGCTTTTTCGGGAGGAAGTGATACGGCAATGAGACGTGCCGGAAAGGGAGCTCCGGCTTTTTTATTACCTGAATTGCCTATCATTACAGTGGTTTCACCGTTCTTACCGCAATCCAGCCCGCGCAGAAAACCCATCATGTCAAAGCGCATTCCTTCTGCAGTTAACCAGCGCAATCCTCGCCAGTGAACCCGGACGATATAATCAGCTTCTCCAAAAGCAAGTGAGCGGATACATTCGGGACGCGAACCGAATCCCCGGTCAGCAATGCGTATCTCGTCTGCCGTTTGCGCAAATCGGTCCAGCCGTTCAGCGTCTCTGCTGTCGGTTAGCTCAAAATCAGTGAACTGACAGGTATGAGGATCATATCCCATATGTAGTCGCCATTCAGCGCTGCCGCCCCCGGGCGCACTGATTGCTGTTCCATCGACAAGACGCAATCTCTTTCCGCTTGTACAACCCGTAACTGCGGCGCGTACAGCAAGTGTTTGTGCGGCAAGTATGCCAAACCAGTCGGCGGCATTCCGCAGCCGCTTCAGGAGAGCCACGTCAGATAATGTTGCAACGTCATGGAGCTGAGCCCATGCAGTGACTTCACGTAATGACATCCCCCCGGGGCCGTAAGCCAGCCCCAGACGTAGCAGAGTTGCAGCATCACGAATTTCGCGGCGGCGGGTTAGAGCCCCGGCATTACGTGCCGAAGTATCCAGTTCTTCGGGCTTACCAATATGGGCCAGAATTGCTGACCAGTTATCGTGAGAGTAATTCATCGGCACGTTAAATCATATCAGGCGTAATACCACAACCCTTAAGTTAGCGCTTATGGGCTACATCCACAGGTGGTCATTGAGGCGAACTCAATTAGCGCGGTTCTGGAGCTGATTCGCCGCACTTCCCTTTCCACATTGTTACCAGCAGCGATTGCCACACAACATGACGGGCTTAAAGCTATTTCTCTTGCCCCGCCACTACTGGAGAGAACGGCGGTTTTGTTGCGGCGGAAAAATAGCTGGCAGACAGCCGCCGCGAAGGCATTTTTGCACATGGCGTTGGATAAATGCGCGGTTGTTGGCGGAAATGAATCACGGTAGCCGCTGACACAGGTCTGCGGCTGGAATTGCCTGATGCGCTACGCTTATCAGGCCTACGAGTTCAGTGCTCTACGTAGGCCGGATAAGGCGTTCACGCCGCATCCGGCATAAACTACAGCTGGCAGACAGCCGCTGCGAAGGCATTTTTGCACATGGCGTTGGAGGAATGCGCGGTTGTTGGCGGGAATGAATCACGGTAGCCGCTGACACAGATCAGCGGCTGGAATTGCCTGATGCGCTACGCTTATCAGGCCTACGAGTTCAGTGCTCTACGTAGGCCGGATAAGGCGTTCACGCCGCATCCGGCATAAACTAAGCTCGCTGTAACCCAGTCGTTCAACGTTTGTAATCGATGGCTTCTGGCTGCTCCAGATATACGGTGGTTTGTGCCGGTTGTGTGCTGGCAATCACCTTGCCGCCACGTACCGAATAACGTACCGGAACCTGACGGCGCAGCGCATCAAACCCATTTTCAGCCGGCAGGATAATCAGGTTGGCGCTGTTTCCGGCGGCAATGCCGTAATCCTGCAAATTCAACGTCCTTGCGCTGTGGTGGGTGATTAAATTCAGGCCATCGTTAATCTGCCCGTAGCCCATCAACTGGCAAACATGCAGCCCCATATGCAGCACTTGCAGCATATTCGCCGTTCCCAGCGGATACCACGGATCGAAGACATCATCGTGACCAAAGCAGACGTTAATGCCGGACTCCAGCATCTCTTTAACGCGCGTGATGCCGCGACGTTTTGGATACGTATCGAAACGTCCTTGCAGATGAATATTGACCAGCGGGTTGGCGACAAAGTTAATACCGGACATTTTCAGCAAGCGGAACAGGCGTGAGGTATACGCCCCGTTATAGGAGTGCATTGCCGTGGTGTGGCTGGCGGTGACTCGCGCGCCCATGCCTTCATGGTGCGCCAGGGCAGCAACGGTTTCGACAAAGCGCGACTGCTCGTCATCGATCTCATCACAGTGAACGTCGATGAGACGGTCGTATTTTTGCGCCAGGGCGAAGGTTTTATGCAGCGACTCCACGCCGTATTCACGGGTAAATTCAAAATGCGGAATCGCCCCCACTACATCTGCCCCTAAGCGTAACGCCTCTTCCAGCAACGCTTCACCGTTGGGATACGACAAAATCCCTTCCTGAGGGAAGGCGACGATTTGCAGATCAATCCACGGCGCGACTTCCTGCTTCACTTCCAGCATTGCTTTCAGCGCAGTTAGCGTTGCATCCGAAACATCGACATGGGTACGCACATGCTGAATGCCGTTGGCAATCTGCCATTTCAGCGTTTGCCATGCGCGTTGTTTCACATCGTCATGGGTTAATAACGCTTTGCGCTCGGCCCAGCGTTCAATGCCTTCAAACAGCGTGCCGGACTGATTCCAGTTCGGTTGTCCGGCGGTTTGCGTGGTGTCCAGGTGAATATGTGGCTCCACAAACGGCGGTATAACTAAACCTTGTTCGGCATCCAGGCTGTTTTCAGTTATGGGCATCACGCCGGATTGCGCATCAATGGCGCTGATTTTTCCGTCCTGCAGATGAATCTGCCACAGCCCCTCTTCGCCTGGTAACCGGGCGTTAATAATTGTTTGTAAAGCGTTATTCGACACTGTTAGCCTCCACATGCGTCATTGCTGCTGTCGTTTTACGATTCAAAATCGGGTTAAGGATCAGATAGCTCAGCGCGCCACCTAATACCGCGTTGACCGGAACAATTCCCGGTAACCAGTGGCCTGCAGCAATCCCCAAGGCGACCGCCAGAATCGCCACCCAATTGACACTCATCATACGCGTGGTCGCAAAGTGCTCATAGCGGCGACGGTTCATCAGATAGTCGGCGATGATCACGCCACCCACTGGAGGAATAGCTGCCGAAAGGAAGGTCAACCAGCCGACAAAATTGTTATACAGCCATAATGCGCAGACCGTACCGATAATACCGTTGATTACCGAAAGGGTTTTGCTCGACATCCCGGTAATGTTGGCGAAACCTAAACCCGACGCATAGAGTGCGTTATCGTTGGTGGTCCAGATATTCAGCCCCAGCACCACAATCGCAGGCAGCAGCAGGCCCTGAGCAATCATCACATCAGAGATATCCGCCATGCCCAGTGCCGCAGCGCCCGCTGCACCGAAAATAAACATCAACGAGTTGCCGAGGAAAAAGGCCACCATCGCCACCAGCACCGCCAGTTTGGCATTGCGACCAAACCGGACAAAGTCAGCGGTGAGCGTACCCGCACTGATAAATGACCCCACAACCAGCGCCAGCGCGACATTGAAATCTAACGGTTGTGCGGGAACGACCGCTTTTAATGCGTCCAGGCCGCCCATGCCGTTAACAGCCAGCCACACGGAATAACCGCCCAGGCAGGCGATAGCCGGAACCGCAATCACCGAAAGAACCGTCAGCGCCGAAATGCCAAAAAAGACGGTGACGGTCATCAGTAAACCGGAAACGGCAATCAGCAAATTAATATCCAGCCCGGTTGCCTTACCCACCGGAATGGCAAACATCGCCACACCGACGCCAAACCAGCCAACCTGAGTTCCGCCCAGTAGCAGTGAAGGCAGCCATGAGCCTTTAACACCAAACGAGAAGCGAGCAAGAAGATGAGTGGTCAGGCCGGTTTTTGCGCCAATGTAACCGAGAAATGAAGTGTAAATACCGAGGAGAAGATTACCGATGAGAACTGCGAGGAAGAAATCATGATAGCTAAGACCGGTTCCGAGAGTGCCGCCGGTCCACATACTGGCGGAAAAGAAGGTTAATCCCAGCATGACGAACGTCAATGCCAATACCCCTTTCCGCGCCGACTGCGGGACTGGCCCCTGGCTAAAGTTGTTATCTTGCGACACGAAATTCCCCCTTTTTGCTGTTTGAAACCCAAAAAATCCGCCGCATTCTATTCATCTGAAGATAAAAAGCAATCGTTTTCGTGGGGAAATATATTTTTTATATGAATGAGTGCAAAAAGGTGGGGGAAAAATTATCGGTGTAAAAACAGTGGGTAGGCCTGATAAGACGCGTCAGCGTCGCATCAGGCATCTGAGCATGGTGTCGGATGCGACGCGAGCGCCTTATCCGACCTACGGTTCAGGTCCGTAGGCATGATAAAACGCGTCAGCGTCGCATCAGGCATCGGCACACAGTGCCGGATGCACCGCGCGACGCATCCGACAATAACCTACTCTTCCATCGCCTGGCGGATCTGATCCAACGACGCAGGATCATCAATGGTCGTCAGATCTCCAGGATCGCGTCCTTCGCAAATCGCCTGGATCGTGCGGCGCAGCATTTTTCCGGATCGCGTTTTTGGCAATTGCGAGACAAACCAGACGTGCGCCGGGCGGCCAAAGTTGCCAATCTGGCTGTCCACCAGCGCCATAATCGCCTTCTCTTGCGAGTGCGCCACATCACGATCTTCCAGACTGTCGCTCTCTTTCGGAATGACAAACGCCACCGCCACCTGCCCTTTCAGCGCATCTTTCACCCCAACCACCGCCACTTCGGCAACGCCCGGATGGCTGGAGATACTCTCTTCAATCTCGCGCGTCCCCAGCCGATGCCCGGCAACGTTAATTACATCGTCAGTGCGCCCGAGAATAAAGTGATAACCGTCAGCGTCACGGATGCCCCAGTCAAAGGTGGCGTACACCGGGCGGGAAAACAGCGACCAGTAAGTCTTCACAAAGCGGCCGTCGTCGCCCCAGATGGTCTGAATACACCCCGGCGGCAGCGGCCCTTCCACCACCAGCATCCCTTTCTCGTTGACGCCACACGGTTCGCCGGTGACTTCATTAAGCAACTGCACGTTATAGCCATACATCGGCACACCGGGGCTTCCCAGACGCGTCGGCCTGTCGTCCAGACCGCGAGCAATCGCCATAATCGGCCAGCCGGATTCGGTCTGCCAGTAGTTGTCGATGACCGGCACATCCAGCGTATTGCTCACCCAACTGGCGGTCGGCTCGTCCAGCGGTTCTCCAGCCAGATAGAGCACTTCCAGCGACGAGAGATCGTGTTTGCGAATTTCAGCGGTAGGGAATTTTTTCAGCACGCGAATGGCGGTCGGCGCTGAGAACATCCGGCTAACCTGATATTTCTCGACGATTGTCCACCACACGCCGCAGTCCGGCCAGGTCGGCAATCCTTCGTAAACGATAGTCGCCATCCCCGCCAGCAGCGGCGCGTAAACGATATACGAATGCCCCACCACCCAGCCGATATCCGATGCGCAAAAGAACACGCTGCCCGCTTTGCCGCCAAAAATGGTGTCCATCGAGGTCGCCAGCGCCACCGCATATCCGCCGACGTCACGCTGCACGCCTTTAGGTTTGCCGGTCGTGCCGGAAGTGTAGAGAATGCAGGAGGTTTCGTTGGATTCCAGCCACGCCACCGGTACCCGCGCGCCGATGTGTTGATGGCGCAACGACGCGAAATCGACATCCCGCCCGCTGACGCGCGCCATTTTCGCCAGCCCGCGATCCACCAGCAAAACATGGCGTGGCTGGTGCTGCGCCTGACTTATCGCATCGTCGAGCAATTTTTTATAGGGAATGATTTTGCCACCGCGCGCTCCGGCATCAGCCGAGACAATCAGCACCGGTTTAGCGTCATCAATTCGCGCCGCCACGCTGTGCGAGGCAAATCCACCAAACACCACCGAGTGAATAGCGCCAATGCGCGCGCAGGCCAGCAGAGTAATATGCGCTTCGGCAATCATCGGCATATACACCAGCACCCGATCGCCGCGCTGCACACCCAATGAACGCAACATTGAGGCCACCGCGTTCACTTCGTCATGCAGCTGACGAAAGGTAAAGGTGCGCTCTTCTTCTGTTTCCGAAGAGACGGCAATCAGCGCCAGCGCCTCTGGCTGTTTCTCCAGCCAGCGGTCGATGGCGTTGTGGCACAAGTTGGTTCGGCCTTCACAAAACCAACGGGCAAACGGCGGATTGCTGTGATCGAGCGTTTGCGTAAAGGGCGTCTGCCAGTCAATACGCCGGGCCTGCTCGGCCCAGAACTGCTCCGGTTCGTTAATCGAACGCTGATAAAATTCGCTAAAAGACATAATGCTCTCCTGTTGAACTTACGCCTTACCGCCGTTTACTTAAATGACGTACAGGTCGAGATACTCATTGACCGGCATCTGTTCCAGGCGAGCTCTGTCGAGAGAAACCTCCAGAATGCGCTGCTGTTGGCGAGTCGGGAACTGGCGCGCGAGATTGATTTTGAATTTATCGACCAGTTTCGGAATACCATCCTGACGGCGGCGAGCATGACCAATGGGGTACTCCACCACCACTTCTTCAAATCGTGTGCCGTCGGTGAACTCAAGGGTAATGGCATTGGCGATGGCGCGTTTTTCCGGGTCGTGGTAGTCAGCGGTAAATGCCGGATCTTCAAAGCAATTGATCTTCTCGCGCAGGGCGTCAATGCGTTTATCTTGCGCAACGTTGTCCTCGTAATCTGCCGCCGTTAAGCGCCCGAATAGCAGCGGGATCGCCACCATGTACTGAATGCAGTGATCGCGGTCTGCCGGGTTATTGAGCGGCCCTTTTTTGTCGATGATGCGAATACAGGCTTCGTGGGTGCGAATGGTCACTTTTTCGATATCCGCCGCCGTTTTGCCTGCTGCCTGCATCTGTTCATAGAGCGTCATCGCTGCTTCAACTGCCGTCTGGGAGTGGAACTCCGCCGGGAAGGAGATTTTGAACAGCACATTTTCCATAACGTAGGAACCGTACGGGCGCTGGAAGCGGAACGATTCACCTTTAAAGGAGACGTCGTAGAAGCCCCACACCGGCGCAGTCAGGGCTGACGGGTAACCCATTTCGCCCGTTTTCGCCATCAGTGCCAGACGTACCGCGCGGGAAGTGGCATCGCCCGCCGCCCAGGATTTACGCGTGCCGGTGTTCGGCGCATGGCGATAGGTGCGCAGCGACTGACCGTCCACCCACGCCAGCGAAACGGCGTTGAGAATTTCCTCGCGGGTCAGGCCGAGCATTTCGGCGACCACGGCGGTGGAAGCCACTTTCACTAACAGAACGTGGTCGAGGCCGACGCGGTTAAAGGAGTTTTCCAGCGCGATGCAGCCCTGAATTTCATGGGCTTTGATCATTGCGGTCAGCACCTGTTTCATGGTCAACGGCGCTTTGCCGCTGGCGACCGCGTTGCGCGAAAGCCAGTCCGCCGTTGCCAGAATGCCGCCGAGGTTGTCGGAAGGATGGCCCCACTCCGCCGCCAGCCAGGTATCGTTGAAATCGAGCCAGCGGATCATCGCGCCGATGTTAAATGCCGCCTGGACGGGGTCGAGCTGGAACTGAGTTCCGGGGACGCGCACGCCGTTGGGTACGACGGTGCCGGGAACAATTGGCCCCAGCAGTTTTTTACAGGCCGGGTATTCGAGAGCTTCCAGACCGCAGCCGAGCGTGTCGAGCAGGCAGTAATGTGCGGTGTCGTAGGCCACTTTAGAGCTGATTTCGTAGTTCATGACGTAATCGACGATATCAACGATTTCACGATCAAATTCCGGGCGGATGTTGTTGATTTGAGCTGACATTGGGTACGTTTCCTTATTGTTATTCGTAGAGGTTTACTGGCGCTTATCCAGCGCGACAAACGGGCGGTCTTCCGGTCCAACATAATTGGCGGAAGGACGGATAATTTTGTTGTCCTGACGTTGTTCGATAATGTGCGCCGCCCAGCCGGTGACGCGGGCGATAACAAACAGTGGTGTGAACATCTCGGTGGGAACGCCCATCATGTTGTAGGAAACAGCAGAGAACCAGTCGAGATTGGGGAACATCTTTTTGCTCTCCCACATCACCGTTTCCAGGCGATCGGCGATGTTGTACATCTTCAGCGAGCCGCCTTCCTGCGAGAGCTGCTTCGCCACACGTTTAATCACCTGGTGGCGCGGGTCAGCGATGGTGTAAACCGGATGACCAAAACCAATGACCACTTCTTTGTTTTCCACGCGCTTGCGGATATCTGCTTCGGCTTCGTCCGGCGTTTCGTAGCGTTGCTGGATCTCCAGCGACACTTCATTCGCCCCGCCGTGTTTTGGCCCGCGCAGTGCGCCAATCGCGCCAATAATCGCGGAATACATATCAGAGCCGGTGCCCGCAATCACCCGACTGGTAAAGGTGGAGGCGTTAAACTCGTGTTCGGCGTACAGCACCAGCGAGATATGCATCGCCTTTTCCCAGCTTTGCGATGGCTTTTCGCCGTGCAGCAGATGCAGGAAGTGACCGCCGATGGAGTCGTCATCGGTTTCCGGTTGGATGCGTTCGCCGTTGTGGCTGTAGTGATACCAATAAAGGAGAATCGAGCTAAGCGACGCCAGCAGTTTGTCGGCAATATCCCGCGCGCCAGAGACGGTATGCCCCTCTTTTTCTGGCAGCGTGCAGCCGAGCGCGGAAACACCGGTGCGCATAACATCCATCGGGTGCGACGCCGCCGGTAAGGCTTCCAGCACGGTACGCACGTTAGCCGGTAAACCGCGCAGGGCTTTCAGTTTCGTTTTGTAAGCGGCGAGTTCGTCACGGGTCGGCAGTTTGCCGTGGATCAGCAGATGCGCCACTTCTTCAAATTCGCAATGTTTCGCCAGATCAAGAATATCGTAGCCGCGGTAATGCAGGTCATTGCCACTTTTACCCACGGTGCAGAGCGCCGTATTGCCCGCCGGAACGCCAGAAAGTGCCACAGATTTTTTCGGTTTAATGACATGGGTACTGTTTTGCAGGATCGTTGTGTCGCTCATGTTGTCCTCGTCATTGTTATCATTTGTAGGGTCGAGATTGTTGTCGGATGCGACGCTATGCGTCTTATCCGACCTACAGTTCAGTTCACCCCGTAGGCCTGATAAGTCGCGTCAGCGGCGCATCAGGCATCGGTTGTCGGATGCGACGCTATGCGTCTTATCCGACCTACAGTTCAGTGCACCCCGTAGGCCTGATAAGTCGCGTCAGCGGCGCATCAGGCATCGGTTGTCGGATGCGACGCTATGCGTCTTATCCGACCTACAGTTCAGTGCACCCCGTAGGCCTGATAAGTCACGTCAGCGGCGCATCAGGCATCGGTTGTCGGATGCGACGCCATCCGTCTTATCCGACCTACAGTTCAGTGCACCTCGTAGGCCTGATAAGTCGCGTCAGCGACGCATCAGGCATCGGCTGTCGAATACAATCAACGGGCGTTTTTTATTTCACCTGGCTACGGGCAAACAGGTTGTCGAGCTTCTCTTCGTACTGGTAGTAGTTGATGCTTTCGTACAGCTCGTTGCGGGTCTGCATGGTGTCGATGACGCTTTTCTGCGTGCCTTCCTGGCGCAGGACGTTGTAGACATGTTCAGCGGCGCGGTTCATGGCGCGGAACGCTGAAAGTGGGTACAGCGCCATTGCGACATGGGCGCTGCGTAATTCGTCGGTGGTAAACAGCGGCGTGGCACCAAATTCGGTGATGTTGGCGAGGATCGGCACCTGCACCGCATCGGCAAACTGGCGGTACATGGCGAGTTCGGTAATCGCCTCCGGGAACAACATCTCGGCACCCGCTTCAACATAGGCCTGCGCACGCTCGATCGCCGCATCCAGCCCCTCTACCGCCAGAGCATCGGTGCGCGCCATGATCACAAAATCAGGATCGGTTTTCGCATCCACCGCCGCGCGGATCCGATCCACCATCTCTTCTTTCGAGACGATCGCTTTATTCGGACGATGACCGCAGCGTTTCGCACCAACCTGATCTTCAATATGCAATCCTGCCGCACCGGCTTTAATCATCGATTTCACGGTGCGCGCCACGTTAAAGGCCGAAGAACCAAAACCGATATCCGCATCCACCAGCAGCGGCAGCGAACAAACGTCGGTGATACGGCGAATGTCGGTCAGCACATCATCAAGGGTAGAAATACCGAGATCGGGCAGCCCCAGCGAACCTGCCGCCACGCCACCGCCAGAAAGATAAATTGCCTGATATCCGGCACGCTGCGCCAACAGCGCATGATTAGCGTTGATGGTGCCAACAATCTGCAATGGATTTTCTTTAGTCAGTGCAGCGCGAAACGCTTTACCTGGAGAGTGTAGAGACATAGCCCATCCTTTGTTATCAACTTGTTATTTGCGTTGATAAAGACAAAGCAAGGGGTGTGCCACAATTGCCTTAATAAAATTAAATGTTTAATTTCAATTTGTTAGAGATAAAGTCATGAACTAATCCGCAAATATGCGTTTCAGTTAACGTTTCAGGCAATGTTTCACCGCGTTTCATTGCAACAATTATGAAACAAGACTAAACCCAATATTCGGTTTCTTAACTTTGCGGTGCGCTATGGCACATCCACCACGGCTTAATGACGACAAACCGGTTATCTGGACGGTATCTGTAACGCGCCTGTTCGAGCTGTTTCGCGATATCAGCCTCGAGTTTGATCACCTGGCGAACATTACCCCTATTCAGCTTGGCTTTGAAAAAGCAGTGACCTACATCCGCAAGAAACTGGCAAACGAACGCTGTGACGCCATCATCGCGGCTGGCTCTAACGGCGCGTACCTGAAAAGCCGCCTGTCAGTGCCAGTTATTTTGATTAAACCGAGCGGCTACGATGTGTTACAGGCACTGGCAAAAGCCGGAAAACTCACCTCTTCTATCGGCGTTGTCACCTATCAGGAAACCATTCCAGCGCTGGTGGCGTTTCAAAAAACCTTTAATTTGCGCCTCGACCAACGTAGCTACATTACCGAGGAAGACGCACGCGGGCAGATTAACGAGCTAAAAGCTAACGGCACCGAAGCGGTGGTCGGCGCAGGGCTGATTACCGATTTGGCAGAAGAAGCCGGAATGACCGGAATTTTTATCTATTCCGCCGCCACCGTGCGCCAGGCGTTCAGCGATGCGCTGGATATGACGCGCATGTCGTTACGCCATAACACTCACGATGCCACCCGCAACGCCCTGCGTACTCGTTACGTGCTGGGCGATATGCTCGGTCAATCACCACAGATGGAACAAGTACGGCAGACTATTTTGCTGTATGCCCGCTCCAGTGCGGCGGTGTTGATTGAGGGGGAAACGGGGACGGGCAAAGAGCTGGCGGCCCAGGCGATTCATCGGGAATATTTTGCCCGCCACGATGCGCGACAGGGCAAAAAGTCGCATCCGTTTGTTGCCGTCAACTGCGGGGCGATTGCCGAATCGCTGCTGGAAGCAGAACTGTTTGGCTATGAGGAAGGGGCGTTTACCGGCTCGCGACGCGGAGGTCGCGCCGGGCTGTTCGAAATTGCCCACGGCGGTACGCTGTTTCTGGATGAGATTGGCGAAATGCCGCTACCTTTGCAGACCCGGCTGCTGCGGGTGCTGGAAGAAAAAGAGGTCACCCGCGTCGGCGGGCATCAGCCTGTTCCGGTAGATGTACGGGTCATTAGCGCCACTCACTGCAATCTGGAAGAAGATATGCAGCAAGGACGTTTTCGCCGTGATCTGTTTTATCGGCTGAGTATTTTGCGTCTGCAATTGCCACCACTGCGCGAGCGGGTGGCGGATATTCTTCCGCTGGCGGAAAGCTTTTTGAAAGTGTCTCTGGCGGCGCTCTCCGCCCCATTTTCTGCTGCATTACGCCAGGGGTTACAGGCAAGTGAAACTGTGCTGCTGCACTACGACTGGCCAGGCAATATTCGTGAACTGCGCAATATGATGGAACGACTGGCGCTGTTTTTAAGTGTGGAACCGACGCCGGATTTAACGCCGCAGTTTATGCAACTGCTACTGCCGGAACTGGCGCGCGAGTCGGCGAAAACTCCCGCTCCACGCTTACTGACACCACAACAGGCACTGGAGAAATTTAATGGCGATAAAACAGCAGCGGCGAATTATTTAGGCATCAGCCGGACGACGTTCTGGCGGCGGCTGAAAAGCTGAACTGCCGAATGCAGCGCGAACGCTTTATCCGGCATAAATTTCAATAGATGATCACCGATAAACTTACGCATCGGAGATGTTTACATAGGATTCAGAATTACTTCTTCTTATAAATATTTGCCGTGCCGTGGATCTTATTGTCAGTTTGACCGGAGGTCAGTACCAACACATCAGCCCCTTTTTCATCCGCTTTTTTGATCAAATCTTCTTTTGCATCTGCAGTCGACATTTCATTGCTGGTTGAAATATCACCTATTTTTTCATACTGCGATTCAACTTTTTCAAATTCCGCTTTGGTCATCAATTCAGCGGCATAGACATTGGTAACGGCTAACGCTAACGCACCGACTAACATTTTAGAGATTATTTTCATATTACGGCTCCAGAGTTGTTATCACACTATCACCCACCCACATTATTGGGTTGATTAATAATTAGTTCAGTCAGGGCATAAACGCCAGTAACCGGAAATAAGACACTTTGTGATCTCTCTCGCACCCGATTATTTTTGGTAGAAATATGATGCAGTTAGTTCACTTATTTATGGATGAAATCACTATGGATCCTTTGCATGCCGTTTACCTGACCGTAGGACTGTTCGTGATTACTTTTTTTAATCCGGGAGCCAATCTCTTTGTGGTAGTACAAACCAGCCTGGCTTCCGGTCGACGCGCAGGGGTGCTGACCGGGCTGGGCGTGGCGCTGGGCGATGCATTTTATTCCGGGTTGGGTTTGTTTGGTCTTGCAACGCTAATTACGCAGTGTGAGGAGATTTTTTCGCTTATCAGAATCGTCGGCGGCGCTTATCTCTTATGGTTTGCGTGGTGCAGCATGCGCCGCCAGTCAACACCGCAAATGAGCACACTACAACAACCGATTAGCGCCCCCTGGTATGTCTTTTTTCGCCGCGGATTAATTACCGATCTCTCTAACCCGCAAACCGTTTTATTTTTTATCAGTATTTTCTCAGTAACATTAAATGCCGAAACACCAACATGGGCACGTTTAATGGCCTGGGCGGGGATTGTGCTCGCATCAATTATCTGGCGAGTTTTTCTTAGTCAGGCGTTTTCTTTGCCCGCTGTGCGTCGTGCTTATGGGCGTATGCAACGCGTTGCCAGTCGGGTTATTGGTGCAATTATTGGTGTATTCGCGCTACGCCTGATTTACGAAGGGGTGACGCAGCGGTGAGCAGATAATTTACTCTCTACGTAATCAACCTGATTTGCCGAATCACGGCCATCGGCGATGATAGCCCCCGTAATGCGTGGTCCTTATTTCCGATAAGTTTACTTGAGTCTTTAGCTTCCCATTTCAGCCCACTCTCCCCTGTGTGGGCTTTTTTCATTGGTCTGCCCCATCCTGAATAGCCAAACAATGGCAATGTTCCACTTTGCAGGGATGATAATAAGGGGATCTGATTCAGAAGAGTTTTGAAAAGTTGGACCGCCATCGAGGCCTCGAACCCCGTACCATACAACAATCCTGGTTGTCGTCTGCTCTTCCTGATGAGCTAATGGCGGTTTTTGATATGAGCCTTACAGCATATTTTCTGTCAGGCTTGAGTGCGATGCGTAAGATACAGAAAAGACCCCACACAAACATGATGGAATTATGATTTTTTTCATATGAATGTCAACCAACACATTCACAAAACATCTGCATGAGATCATTTTTTATACACCGCATGGCTGCGAAACCACTACTGGTGCTTTTTTAAGCGAAGTGTCGCCGATCACAACAAAATATCGGCGAAAAAAGAGATGGAATGCCAGTTGGCATACAGATATACAGATGAAATGATTACCTGCATTGCGATTCACTCTCAGGTGGAATAACAACTTGCAGGTGGAACCCTTTCTGAACTAAAGAGTGTAGCGGATTTTAACGTGCTTATTTACAGGATAATATCTGTCACCTAATTCCTGCACTCTATTAGATATCCATTCATTTAATCGCGCATCATCTCTGTATGTTTTTACGTCCAGAACAGAGAGCAATAACATCACCAGTGATTCAGGAAAAACAGGGTAGATATTTTTTAAGTGTAATAATAATCCATGCGCAAGCGCCTGCTTAATGGGCGCGTCTGTCTCCGGAATAGACGACATTTCGCGAAGCCATTTTTCCACATGCATACACTCTTTCCCTTTAGGGAAAATTCTCAGCAAAGGCATATGGTATTCAAGAAGAATACATTTGCAATCTGTTCGCACTGAATCGATAAACTGCACTAATTTCTTAAGCCCGGTAAAGCGTCCAGCCTGCACGTTTGCTTTAATATCAAGAAACGCATCATCCTGGTCATATACCCAAACTGTCCCTTTTTGATTTTCAAGTATGTGAAAAACAAACTTAACCGGGTGATCAGGGTAATCCATCCAGTCATAAAATCCAGGGAAATCATTAAACTGCACATTTATGGTGAGTGCGTTATCGTCTGACCACTCACAGTCTCGTACGGCAGCCATGAGATGAATGAGTTTGTCGTCATCGACTAAATCATCACGACAATCATAAGGATAATCATAATATTGTTTAATCAAAACCTTGAATATATCGACACAGGAAACCAGGGAGCTTTTGATATCCTCTGGTAACTGATTGTTTTTAACCGTATTAAGTATGCTTTGTTGCGTATATGGCATCAAATTATTGTGCGGAGCTTTTAATGATATCATCGCGATCTCTCTTAAATAAAAATAAACGTCGCAGATAATAAAGCTCTGATTAAACCAGGCACTATCAGAAATCGCTCATAACTAACGTGTGAAGTATTGTGTACTGGAGGGCGTTAATTTAACAATTTAAATTTACGTTATAGGTTTTACTGCTACTTTGATATTATTTCGCTCTCCTTAACTAAAAAGTTAAGTGGAGAGCGAAGTTAATATGTTAAACCACAGGGTATTTATTAATTTTTTCAGTCTGTTAGTGTGCGATTATCGATAACAAAACGATATTTCACATCACCGCGCAGCATTCGCTCATAGGCTTCATTAATTTGATCGGCCCGAATCATCTCTATATCAGCCACGATGCCATGTTCGGCGCAAAAATCGAGCATCTCCTGAGTTTCTGGAATGCCGCCAATCATAGAACCGGCTATCGCACGGCGTTTCATGATCAGGTTGAAAACTTCCGGCGATTTATGCGGTGTCGCAGGCGCACCAACCAGCGTCATGGTGCCATCACGCTTCAGCAAGGTGGTAAAATCGTCGAGATTATGTGGCGCAGCTACTGTATTCAAAATGAAATCGAAACTCTTCAGATGAGCCGCCATCTCATCGGCATTGCGTGAGTTAACAACTTCATCGGCCCCCAGGGCTTTTGCCGCTTCGCGTTTTGCCTCAGAAGTGGTAAATGCCACCACATGTGCCCCCATCGCGTGGGCCAGCTTAATCCCCATATGTCCCAGACCGCCGATGCCGACCACGCCCACTTTTTTACCCGGCCCGGCCTGCCAGTGACGTAGCGGCGAATACGTGGTGATCCCTGCACACAACAAAGGAGCCACCGCCGCCAGCTGCTCTTGCGGGTGACGAATACGCAGAACATATCGCTCATGAACGACGATCTGTTGTGAGTAGCCGCCCAGAGTATGGCCCGGTTCGTCCGGCGTCGGCGAGTTATAGGTGCCGGTCATGTGATCACAGTAGTTTTCCAACCCGTCTTCACACTCTTCGCAATGTTTACAACTGTCGACAATGCAGCCGACACCGACCAGATCGCCCGGCGCATATTTTTCTACCTGATCACCAACGGCTACCACACGCCCCACAATTTCATGACCCGGCACGCAGGGGTAAACCGTCCCCGCCCACTCGGAACGGACCTGGTGGAGATCGGAATGGCAAACGCCACAGTAAGCGATTTCGATTTTGACATCATTCGGTCCCGGTTCACGCCGGGTGATATCCATCGGTTCAAGTGGTTGTTTAGCGGAATATGCACCAACAGCTTTGATCTTCATTGTGTTTACTCCTGATTAGCTATGTGTATTTGGCAACGCCTGATATGTCATCGCGGCAAAACGCGTCCATTGAATATAGCCAATATTTAAACCACCCGATCCAGCCCCAACATGCCGCGAGCCTGAATGAAACAGAGCAGCAACGTTCCCCATAAGGCGAGCGCCTGTAAGTGTGATATTTGCTATCTGTAAAAGACTAAAATCGGCAAAACTGATGATCTTTTCACGTAGACAAATAGTTATCTACACAACGTCAATAAGGGCATATTCCTCAAAGATAATGTCCATTTCTGCCGACACACTCATATTCAGATTGCCCCACTCCCTGGGGCTTAAATCTCTTACTATTCACCGTTGCAGGCGTTTCAAATGCGCATCAACCTGCCACACTCCCCCACACCAGTTGCCCTTTATGGAACGTTGCGGTTCTCGGCGAGATACGCGCCACCGCCTCGGCGGAACAGGAGGCGTCCACCAGCACAAAGCTGGCGTCATCCTGCGCTTTTGGCCATACACGCTCGCCTTTTTCATTCAGCGGCAATACATCGCCAGTGGCTAAAAACAGCGAGCGGGAGAGGTTCTGTTCGTTAGGACGAATATAGAGCTGCGCGTACAGATTGGCTTTTTCCAGCATGTCGCCCAGACCATAAGGCGACCAGTGGTCGATAACGCTGTCAGTGCCAGTCATCACTTTTACGCCTTTGTCGTGCAACTGTTTGAGCGGCATATGCAGCGTGCCAATCGGCACCGTCGAGGCGATAGAAATTTGTTGCACCACCATCCGGTTCGCCAGTTCATCTACCTGTTGCTCGTTGAGCGTTGCCAGCGCAAAGGCGTGACTGATGGTCAGCTTGCCCTTCAGCTGTGGCGTTTTCTCTACCGTTTCAACCATATAATTGATGGCTGCCACGCCTGCCGGAGTGGTTTCGTGCAGGTGAATATCGACGCCTTTGTCGTAGTCCAGCGCAATCTGGAACATGGTGTCGAGGGATTTTTCCATCGCGCCATCAACACTGGTCGGGTCCAGGCCGCCGACGTAATGCGCCCCCGCCTGCATCGCTTCACGCATTAAAGGTTCAGATTTCGACAGCAGCAAACCGTGCTGCGGGAAGGCGACGATTTCACACTCAAAGCCCGCCTGACGTCGCGCCAGCACCGCCTGCAAATTTTGCAGATTTTTCAGGCCGGAAACCGGTTCGATATTGCAGTGGCTGCGGGCAATGGTGGTGCCTTTCGACTGCAATAAATCAATCAGTTTTTCTGCCCGCTCCTGAGTGTACGGTTGCAGTTCCGGCAGCATTTTCTGCTCGAGTTTGATCATGTCCTGGATGGTGGTGCCTGCCGGACGATTGAGCGAGCGCCACGGCCCGCCGTAAAAGGTTTTGTCGAGATGAATATGCATGTCGCGGGTGGTGGGCAGCATCAGCTTACCGCCAGCGTCATAGTGCGGCAGCGTGGCGTCCGGATGCAGCTTGTTCTCGCGCAGGGCGACAATTTTGCCGTCCTGAATCTCCACGGTCTGGCGCGCCGTGCGGGTCTGCACCGCCACGCCATTTTCGTAGTCAAAACCGGTTTCCAGCAGCACGTTATCGAGATAGTAATGCGGGTCAGTGATTTTCATGGTGTTGTTCGCTTCGCAGTTTAGGGTGCCAGCTACCGCCGCATGGGCGAGCGGCACAGAGGTACCAAACAGCGCGGCGGCGATGACCATCTTACCGCTCTGGCTCAGAAATTCACGGCGGCTATTGCTTTCTTTCATCTTACGTCCTTACGTTTTAATAATATGAGTGCCCGTTTCGCCGCGCAGCGCCGCAGGCAGGCATTCCGGCGTGGTGATAATCACTTCTTTGCCGCCTTGTTCTAAAAATGTCAGGCTGGCGATGATTTTTGGCAACATGCTGCCGGGCGGGAAATGCCCTTCCTGCATATAGCGGGTCATGGTGGCAATATCCACCCGATCGAGCGCCTGCTGCTGCGGTTTGCCAAAGTGAATACACACTTTTTCGACGCCAGTGGTGATCACAAGAATGTCGGCGTGAATTTCACGGGCCAGCAGCGCGGTAGAGAGATCTTTGTCGATAACCGCGTCCACGCTTTGGTAATCTCCCGCGTCAGTACGCACTACCGGAATTCCACCGCCGCCCGCGCCAATTACGACAAAACCTTGTTGGATCAGCGCTTTAATGGCAGGTGCTTCGACAATACGTTTCGGTTCCGGCGAGGCGACCACGCGGCGATAGCCCCGCCCGGCATCTTCAACAAAACACCAGTCAGGGTTTGCCTTTTGTAATTCGTCACGCTGGCTGTCACTAAAGAATGCGCCGATGGGCTTGGTGGGATGGGCAAAACCTGGATCGTTTTTATCCACTTCCACCTGAGTCACCACGGTGACGGCTTTCTTCTCGCCGTGACGCGCCAGCCGGTTATTCAGCGCCTGTTGGATCAGATAGCCGATGCCGCCCTGCGTATCTGCCACACAGTTCGCCAGCGGCGTTAAGGGCAGCCCTTCGCGCTTGTGGGCAATCTCCGCACGGCGTAAATCCAGCCCGACCTGCGGCCCGTTGCCGTGGGTCAGCACAATGTCGTAATCGGAAGCCAGCATTTCCAGCACCGTATCGGCGACGGCTTTCACCGCCTCCGCCTGATGCTCAATCGACTGGCTGGCGTTATCTTTGATAATGCTGTTGCCACCAATGGCAACGACCACAAGCTCTTTCATGTTGTTATGTCCGCTACAGAGGGTGATGGGGTTATGACCAACGCCAGACTGCCTGATGCGCTACGCTTATCAGGCCTACAATTCTCGCGCCACTCGTAGGCCGGATAAGGCGTTCACGCCGCATCCGGCAATGGTGACAAATGCCTGATGCGCTACGCTTATCAGGCCTACAGATTCTCGCGCCACTCGTAGGCCGGATAAGGCGTCCACGCCGCATCCGGCAGTGGTGGCAAATGCCTGATGCGCTACGCTTATCAGGCCTACAGATTCTTGCGCCATTCGTAGGCCGGATAAGGCGTTCACGCCGCATCCGGCAATGGTGACAAATGCCTGATGCGCTACGCTTATCAGGCCTACAGATTCTTGCGCCATTCGTAGGCCGGATAAGGCGTTCACGCCGCATCCGGCATGAACATGTAGGTCAGACGCCGTAACGTTCGCACCAGCCAAGAATGGCTTTCTCGAAGCAGGCAAAAGGTGGATGCACAATGCCCGCGCCAATCATGCCGACGCCCGCATCTTTATGGGCGATGGCGGTGTTGATCACCGGCAGAATGCCGCTGCTACCCACGCGGGTGATGTCGATTGCCGACGGCACGCCCATAAAACCGAGCAGCGGAATGGTGACGTTGGGGTTTTCACCGAGGGTGATTTCGCGCATCTGACGGGAGAAATCAATAGCTTCTTCCACCGTGCCGCCCACCAGCGCGACGATAGCGGGCGCGGTCGCCATAGCAAATCCGCCAATACCGTAGGTTTCGGTGATGGCGCTGTCGCCGATATCCAGCCCCGAATCTTCCGGCTTATAACCGGCAAACATCGGGCCGATCACCTGCTGCGCCGGGCCGGTAAACCATTGCCCCGGCAGGCCGCTGACCCGCAGGCCGAACTCGACGCCGTTACGCGCCATGGTGGTGACCACGGTGCTGTATTCGATGCCATGCGCCGCATCCATCGCCGCTTTACACATCGCCATCCACGTCGGGCCGGAGAAGTAGTCGCTGCTGGCGACAAACTCAAACACTTCGCGCTGTTGCTCGACGGAATAACCCGCCTGAATAATCCCCGGCGTCAGCGCCTGAATCAGCAGTGTCGTCCCGGCGTTATTGCGGTTATGGCACTCATCGCCCATATGCAGCGCCTGCGCCAGCATTAAGCGCAGATCGATTTCGCCGATAATTTTCATCGCGTCGCGCAGTATTGGTCCCTGCACATCACGCATCCAGTTCAGGCGGTCAATCACGCTCTGGTCGTTAGCGCCCATACGCAAAATCTTCGCCATCTGCTCGCTCATGTTGGTATAAGCGATGTTGCCGTAGGTTTTGTTTTTTACGATGTGCATAAACATCGAGGCCGAGGTAACACCCGCCATCGATCCCACGCAGTCGTGCTCGTGACACGGCGAGAAGGTGATCTCCCCGGAAGCCGCCAGTTCAGCCGCCTCGTCGAGATCTTTCGCCAGTCCTTCGAACACCAGCGCTCCGGTGACCGCGCCTTTCATCGCGCCGCACATTTTTTCCCAGGTGATCGGCGGCCCGGCGTGAAGAATGGTTTTCGCCGTCATGCCCGGCACCACGTTAATCGCCTGATCAAAACCAATCAGCACCGGATGCGACTGGATAATACGCTCCAGCGCCTGCTGGTTAGCGGCGGCGATTTTGTCCGCCAGCGGCGAATCGGCAATGTTATCCAGCGCCTGCACCACCTGCATATTGCCCTGCCCCGGCGGCGTCCAGTCGAGTTGAGTCACTTCTACATGCTGCTTTTTCAGGTCATCGCTAAACATGGCGATGCCGACGTTAATAACGTTCAATGGTTGGCTAAACAGTGACTGGCTCATCAGGCTTCCTCCCCTTTGCAGATAAATTCACGCGCCAGCAATCCGGTATTGGTGCTGCTGCTCGCCAGAATCACTCCGGCATCAAGCAGCATCTGGCTTTGTTGTTCTAACGATGGCGTATCAAGATCGGTACCCAGCACATAGGCGAGAATGATCAACTCGCGTCCTTCGGCAGCGGCGATCGCTTTCGCTTCTTTGATCGTCTCGATGGTGGAGCCGACCGGATCTTCATGCGATCCAAATCCGAGCACAAAATCCATCACGATCACCGCCACTTCTGGATCGCGCGCCTCTTCGATCAAGCGACTGATGCGGTTGGTGGGGTCAATCATCGGGTGCGGCTTGCCATTGGTGAAGTCGTCATCGCCAAAGTCGAGGAAGGTGTGTTTGATGCTGCGGTTGATATCTTTCAGGCGGAATTCCGGATCGGGCTGAATGTTGCTGTAGACATCGCCATGTTTTTCCATCACCGCGAACATGGTTTCGTCGCACAGCGTGCCGCCGCAGAACAGGCCACGAATGTATTTCTGCTGCGGTTGCAGACGCGCACGCACATCCGCAATCAACGGCTGGTTAAGCGTATGCAGGTCGAGATTTTCCTGTTTCACGCCGGAGAGCATCACCGCTTTTAGCGCTGCCTCTTTGGTGCCGCGGGCAAACTGTAGCCCCTGCTCATCCACTGGCGTTTCGCCACGATCGAGGAAGCAGACGACCACCGGCTTGCGGCAGGCGCGCGCACGTTCCAGCACTTTGCGGGCCACCGCAGGCGCAGGCGGTTTGGAGATAAGCGCAATGATTTCAGTTTGCGGATCGTTTTCCAGCATCCCGATGGCGTCGAGCATCATCAGGCCGCCGATTTTCTCGCTCAGGTCGCGCCCGCCGGTGCCAATCAGTTGCGAAACGCCGCCGCCAAATTCATGAATGCGGACGCTCAACTCCTGACTGCCGGTGCCGGATGCGCCAACAATACCGATGTTGCCGCGACGCACGGCGTTACCAAAACAGAGCGCCGCGCCGTTGATAATCGCCGTGCCACAGTCTGGCCCCATCATCAGCAGCCCTTTTTCGTGGGCCAGTTGCTTGAGCGCCAGTTCATCTTCAACTGAGACGTTATCGGAAAACAGCATCACGTTGAGATCGTTTTGCAGCGCCTGACGCGCTTCGCGAGCGGCAAACAGACCGTTGACCGAAATCACCGCCAGGTTACTTTCCGGGATATGCTTTTTGGCGCTGCCAATAGTGGCGTAACGCGCCTCGTGCGAGCCGCTTTGCGCTTTGGTGTTGAACAGTTCTTCAATCTCCACCAGTAACTGCTCGTTGTCCGCACCCGATTTACCATTGATGACAATCATCAGGTCGCCGTTTTTCGCCTGCTCCAGCTCCGGCGTCAGCAGTCCTAAATTCTTCAGCACGCCTTTATTCATTTCGGTCGCCATCGCCACAAATGCCTGCTCGACGCCGTCGAGTTTATTTGCACGCGTGGAGATAGACATCAGCGAGACAGAATCAAAATAGGTATTCGGTTTAATGACTATTTTAACTGACATAATTCCCTCCGTAGGTTTGGCTCAGCGCACAACCATCGGCCATGCCATACAGCATGTCGCAGCCGGAACTGGAGCCAATATGTTTAATTTTTTCTATTGCCTGAGTTGCGTTCCCAGGGATGTCATAAATAATGTTGTGAATAAAACGATGAATATTTTCCCGGCAGCGTTGTTGTAATGCGGCTTCCAGCGTTATGGCACTTAATAATGTGGTATTATTTTTGCCGCGTTGCAGACCGAGATAAAATTCCTCTTTGTATTTTTCCGCCGGATGCCCGGGAATAAATAAAATAAGCGCCAGACCTGTTAAATAATCGTCGGCTGATGGCGTAAGGCCAATCCCTAACCCCATCATACTGGCGACCGCTGAGGCGATATTTTGTTTATCGTTTACGGCCTGAATAACTGCCCGTCGTTTAATATGTAATTCTTTATTTAACGCCTGATAAAACGGATTATCGCCGCGATAATTAAACAGGGTTTCATTTTCCCCCAGGTGCTGATGAATAATGTCGTGCCACTGTAGCCAGGCGATAAGGTGAAAATTCACAGCGGTCATTTGCAAGGTTGGGGACAGCCAACGCCGACAACGACTCATCTCTATATGAAGATGTTGACCAACCGTAATACCTTGATCGTCAAACTGAACCTTATCACCATGCCGGAACAGATCATCAAAGTGAGTGAGTGCCAACCGACAACTGTTTGGCGCATTGTCGTACTCTTCACAAAGCAGCGTCAGCAACTGCTGGCGAGCCGGGAGTGCGATATTTACCGCTCTGGCAAAGACCTGTTCAACCTGTCCTTGCCCCCGCTGCGCCAGAAAATCCGCATCCGCAGTTAGCGCCCACACACACCGTCTTTCTGGTGTGTTGATAGCAAGCCTCCCGGTTTATGCACCTGCGGCAATCAGTAACTGCGCAATCTCTTCAAAGCCCCGTTCCCGCGCCAGTTCCAGTGGCGTTTTGCCATATTTATCGGTCAGATGCGGGCTGGCACCGTGTTCCAGCAATAACTGCACAATCGCCTGCTGTTTAATACCACCATCATTAAGCACAATCGCTTCCAGTAGCGGCGTCCAGCCTACATGGTTGGTCTGGTTAACGTTAATCTCCGTATGCGCCAAAAGCTCTTTTACAATACTTAAATGGCCTTTTTCACAGGCAGGCGTCAGGCCGACACCGCCAAAACGGGTTACGCAATTAAGATCGGGTTTAGCCGGTAAAATAATTCGTAGTAGCGTTAAATCATCGTTCAGACAGCTAATTAAAAAAGGATTTAAACAGGTATGATCTTGCTTATTAATATCCGCTCCGGCATCAATTAATGCCTGAACGCAAGCATATTGCTGATATAAACTTGCCAGCGTAATTGCCGTTTTCCCCTGACGATCGCAGGTATTAATATCGACACCCAGCGCAAGGCAGGTTTTTACTTTATCGATATCACCCTGTTGTGCAGCCAATAAATAGTCGGCAGGTAGATTTTTTATACTCATTCACATTCCCCTGGTTTTTGTGGCTGTTTTCGATGAATTGAGAATAGCAACGATAATCTGATAAAAGAACCCGCTTAAATTTAATTCGCCGTATCTCGCCTTTTTGTTGAATAATATTCAACAATCTTTTCGCAGTGTGCGGTAGTGCAATATTTGTTTCTTTGACCCGATACCCTTTCACTCAATCAGGTTTTATTTCTCTATAGTCTGCACATGTAAGAGTAGCTTTCGTCCATGTCTAACCAGAGGGGAACAAGATGAACGGACTCACGGCAACGGGTGTCACCGTCGGTATTTGTGCAGGGCTTTGGCAGTTAGTGTCTTCACATGTCGGGCTCTCTCAAGGATGGGAATTATTAGGAACCATTGGCTTCGTCGCCTTTTGCAGTTTTTATGCCGCAGGCGGCGGTAAATCGGGGTTTATCAGAAGTCTGGCGGTTAATTATTCCGGGATGGTGTGGGCGTTTTTCGCCGCGCTGACTGCTGGTTGGCTGGCCTCTGTAAGTGGACTGTCCGCGTTCTGGGCGAGCGTAATTACTACCGTACCCTTCTCGGCGGTAGTGGTCTGGCAAGGGCGTTTCTGGTTACTGTCCTTTATTCCCGGTGGCTTTCTCGGCATGACGCTGTTTTTTGCCAGCGGGATGAACTGGACGGTGACGTTACTGGGTTTTCTGGCGGGTAACTGCGTGGGGGTAATTTCAGAATATGGTGGACAAAAATTAAGCGAAGCGACGACTAAACGCGACGGGTATTAAAAGTTATTCAAAAATGATTATCTATCTTTAACCGATACCTCTACAGTCATAGCTGGAGAAATTCATAGTAGATAATGGCGAGAATGGTTTAATGAACTCAATTTTTACCGAAGAGAATCTGTTGGCATTTACTACCGCTGCGCGTTTTGGCAGCTTCAGTAAAGCCGCAGAAGAGTTGGGTTTAACCACTTCCGCCATTAGCTACACCATTAAGCGTATGGAGACGGGGCTGGATGTGGTGCTGTTCACTCGCAGTACCCGCAGCATTGAGTTAACGGAGTCCGGGCGTTATTTTTTCCGCAAAGCTACCGACCTGCTGAATGATTTTTATGCCATCAAACGCAGAATCGATACTATTTCGCAGGGCATAGAAGCGCGTGTGCGCATTTGTATTAATCAGCTGCTTTATACGCCCAAACACACCGCACGCTTGTTACAGGTGCTGAAAAAGCAGTTTCCTACCTGCCAGATTACCGTCACCACCGAAGTGTATAACGGCGTCTGGGATGCGATTATTAATAATCAGGCCAATATCGCCATCGGCGCACCCGATACACTACTGGACGGCGGCGGTATTGATTACACTGAAATTGGCGCGATTCGCTGGGCTTTTGCTATCGCCCCGGATCACCCGTTAGCCTTTGTGCCGGAACCCATCGCCGAAAGCCAACTGCGTCTCTACCCTAATATTATGGTGGAGGACACCGCGCATACGATTAATAAAAAAGTGGGCTGGTTGCTGCACGGGCAGGAGTCAATTCTGGTGCCAGATTTCAACACCAAATGTCAGTGCCAGATTTTAGGTGAAGGAATTGGTTTTTTGCCGGATTACATGGTCCGTGAGGCGATGACGCAATCCCTGCTGGTTACCCGACAAATCCATAATCCGCGCCAGGATTCGCGCATGTTACTGGCGACTCAGCATTCTGCTACGGGTCAGGTGACGCAGTGGATTAAAAAACAATTTGCGCCAAATGGCATATTAACGGGGATCTATCAGGATTTACTGCATCGGGAGAATTAATCGCTGCCAACCTCCCGATGCGCTGTGAATAGCGGTTTACATCAACCACCTGCTTTCATTACCCATTCAGAGATAAATTTATTACCCGGTACTGGCGGAGAGTACAAATAGCCCTGCAAAAAGTGAACGCCTTTACCGATCATTAAATCCGCCTGCTCCTGGGTTTCTACCCCTTCCGCCACGATACTCAGACCAGGCTTACGCGCTAGTTCGACAATATTGTCCACAATATGACCGGAGATTTCGTCGACACTCGCCATTTGCACAAATGACTTATCGATCTTAATAAAATCGACCGGGAACGCCTGCAAGTAACGATAGGTCGCATAACCCGTACCAAAGTCATCCAGCGCAAAGGTAATGTTGTGCTGATGAAGGCTGTCAAATATCGCTCTGGCTTCTGGCGTTACCGGAATAGGGTTACGTTCCGTTAGCTCGAGAACCAGCTTGATTTTATCGTTACCTAATTTATTAACCAGGTTCAGACACTCTTTTTCAAATCCCGCTGCCAAAAAACAACCCGCCGAGACGTTGATGCCAATATGGAAATTGTCCGGCAGCAAATGTTTTACCGGCATCAGAATATCCGCAGTCTGTTTCATCAGTTGGCGGGTCATTATGACAATAAGACCGGATGACTCCGCCAGAGGAATAAACTGATCCGGTGGGATAATTCCCGTTTGTGGATGTTCCCAGCGGACAAGCACCTCACAGCCCGTCAGTACGCCAGTCTGCGCGCAGAAAACCGGTTGGATCCACGGTTTGAATTCGTGGTTTTCCAACGCCAGACTGATGGCTTCAGGCGTGACGATATGGTGATAGTGATTATCATTAATATATCTGTGACTATTACTCCCCGTGGCGGATATGATCTCCGGATTGTACTGAAAGAAAATATCGCGCCAGAAAGTAATATCGCTCTGAATCCCCAGTTTCTCAAAGAGCTGTTTCTTTTGATGTGAAATTGTCTTTGCACTGCGATTTCTGTACTGTGATATTTCTGTTACAGACATTCCCTGCATCAGCAGCTTGAGTAGCAGTCGTTCTTTCTCGGATACGCTACCAGGCAATGACAAATGAACCGTTGTACCGAACTCTTGCAGAAAAACACGAAAATCACATGAATTCATGAACACACCTTTATCTTTTATCGCTGTTCAGTATGAGTGATTACCTGTCGATTCCTGAGCACACATAAGGGGTAACCATAAACATCAGCGATGCCATACGTATAACATCCCACATCACTATCAAGAAGATTATCTTTACCTCTGATGCTCGCTCAAAAACAGTTACGCTAAATACCTTAAAAAGGTAATCACAAGTCAAACTCAGGAGATAATCACGCAAGAATGCAATATTAAAATTCAGATACTCATTTTTGGTAATAAAGAAGTAGTTGGACTATTTCAATATTTATAATTTCCCACTACATACTGGCATCCATTCATGAGCAAAGGCGCATTATATGAATTTAACAATCCAGATCAACTGAAAATACCTCTCCCTCATAAACACATAGCGTCAACATTCAATGACATAATGAGTAAAGATGTTGGTTATGCATACGTATCATTACTCTATGCCTGTCCCTTAAAAACCCACTCATTAAGACTGAATCCATTCAGCAAATGATAACCAATATTATAGCAATGCCAATAAAAACAATATTTAAAACATTCAATAAAATATCACACACAGATAATTAAACCTTAAATAACAAATGGTTGCGTTAATTTCAGTTGATTTACGATACACATTTCTCATGAATAATGCGTCATTTCAAATGATCAGCAATATTTACATTAAATAAGACTAAACTTATTGAACATTCGCAACAGCCCAAATGTAGGTTTTGGGCTGCAATAGTTCTTTTCTTTTTTATTATCTGTTGTCTGGTAATCATCAATAGATACTAAGGGCTTAACCGTATAGATATAACGTATCAAGAGGTAGGAGAAACAGCGCCATATGCAGACATGGCGCGGTTTTATGCAATAACAATCACGCGTCCGGGAACATCACGCTATGGCCCGGCGCTTCACGATGGAGATGAATAAAGTTAAGGTGCCGCTCGTACTGGTCAAGAATATCGGTGATCACCTGCTCTTTGCTGTAGTCCATCAGGTCGTTGCCCTGGCTGCCTTCTAACAGGAAGGTTTCCAGCCGGTAGTAGGTCGATTTACCGCTGCGTGCGCGGTAGGTAAAGCCCGGCACCGAATATTGCTGCGGCCAAATCTGATAGACAAAGTTTTGCTCTTCGCCCATATGCACCAACAAATCCAGATGACCCAACTGCTGTCCCTCTTCCGGTGGCAGGCTTTTTAGCTCCACGTACGCGCCGCGCAACCGCAACTCCTGCGCCACTTCTTCCATTGCCGGGTAACAGACCGTCTCCATCATCTGTTTAGTGTAACGCGTGCCCGGATAATTCATCAGGCGCGAGAGACGTTTTTTCCAGCTCAGGCGATCCTGAAGCCCCAGCGGTCGCGGTGCGGTATCGCGGTTGGCACTTTCACGGCGGTAATCTTCTACCTTCAGAGATTTATACAACCCCGCCATCACGAAGAAGATCACAAAGCTGAACGGCAGCCCCATAATCACCGTGGTGTTTTGCAGCGCGGATATCCCGTTAGTCATCAGCATGCCGAGCGTCAGCAGGCCAATCGCCACCGACCAGAAGACGCGCAGCCAGCCGGGGGCGTCGCTGTTGATATCTTTAAGCTGCGAGGTGAAATTCCCCAGCACCAGCGCCCCGGAGTCCGCCGAGGTCACATAAAACAGCAGGCCAGTAATGGTGGCGACGGAGGCGCTAAAGGTAAACGCCGGATACTGCGCCAGCAGGCTGTAGAAGCCGCGCTCCGGATGGACCATCGCTTCCTCGGCAAATGCCGCGCCGCCGTGGATGATTTCATACAGCGCGCTATTGCCGAACACCGAGAGCCATAACAGCGTGAAGGTAAACGGAATAATCAACGTGCCCAGCACGAACTGGCGAATGGTACGCCCACGCGAGATACGCGCCAGGAACAAGCCGACAAACGGCGACCATGCCACCCACCATGCCCAGAAGAAGAGCGTCCAGTTATTCATCCACTCAACCGGACGGTCGAAGGCAAAACTGTTGAGCGTCATGCCCATAAAGCGATTCACATAGTCGCCAACATTCAGCACCAGTGCATTAAGCAGGAACGAAGTGTCGCCCATAAACAATACGAACAGGATCAATCCCAGCGCCAGCGCGACATTAAGCTCCGATAACACGCGAATGCCCTTATCGACACCGGAGGTGACAGAGATCGTGGCGATTATCACCGACAAGGCGATCAGTGCCGCTTTCGCCGCCATCGAATCGGGAATATCAAACAGTACGCTCAAGCCATAGTTAAGCTGCACCACACCGATACCGAGCGTAGTGGCAATACCGAAGATAGTGCCGATCACCGCTGCAATATCCACTGAGTGACCTATCGGCCCGTTAATCCGTTTACCGAAGATCGGGTACAGCGCCGAGCGGATGGTGAGCGGCAAATTATAACGATAGCTAAAGTATCCGAGCGCCATGCCCATCAGCGCATACATCGACCAGCCGGTTAAGCCGTAGTGAAACAGCGTCCAGACCATCGCCTGACGCGCGGCCTCAATCGTCTGTCCCGCGCCTTCCGGCGGCTGCATATACTGCGTTACCGGTTCGGCTACGGAGAAGAACATCAGGTCGATACCGATCCCGGCAGCAAACAGCATCGCCGCCCAACTCAGCAGGCTGAATTCCGGTTTGGATTGTTCTGGCCCGAGCTTCACCGAACCAAAACGCGAACAAGCGATACAGACCACAAAGACAATATAGAGCGTTGCCGCCAGCAGATAGTACCAACCGAAGGTTTTAGAAACCCAGTCCAGCGTGCGGCCAATCCACAGGGCCGAGAAGTCGCGAAACAGGATCGTTGTCAGGGAAAACAACAAAATCAGTCCGGCGGAGGTGTAAAACACCACCGGATTGATTTTGTCCTTTTCCCTGCTGTGTGAAAGGTCTGTCATCCAGTATCCCCACTGTTATTGTTACTATTTAAAATCAAATTCGTAACAATTAAGACACATTTTATATTGAACGTCCAATCAATAACCGCTTTAATAGATAAACACCGCTGATGAATGGAGTGGCGAAAATGCCCAAATTGGGGATGCAGTCGATCCGGCGCAGACAACTGATCGACGCCACACTGGAAGCAATAAATGAAGTGGGCATGCACGATGCAACGATCGCGCAGATCGCCCGCCGTGCAGGCGTTTCTACGGGGATCATCAGCCACTATTTCAGGGACAAAAATGGTCTGCTGGAAGCAACCATGCGCGATATCACCAGTCAGCTGCGTGACGCGGTTTTGAATCGATTACATGCACTTCCGCAGGGCAGTGCAGAGCAGCGATTACAGGCGATTGTTGGCGGAAACTTCGATGAAACGCAGGTGAGCAGTGCGGCGATGAAAGCCTGGCTGGCGTTCTGGGCCAGCAGTATGCATCAGCCGATGCTCTATCGTTTACAGCAGGTCAGCAGCCGCCGCTTGCTGTCGAATCTGGTGAGCGAGTTTCGTCGCGAATTGCCGCGCGAACAGGCACAGGAAGCGGGCTACGGCCTGGCCGCGCTGATTGATGGATTATGGCTGCGCGCGGCTCTGAGCGGCAAACCGCTGGATAAAACCCGCGCTAATTCCCTGACCCGCCACTTTATCACTCAGCATCTACCCACCGATTAACCGAGGAGACGTGATGTCCCGAATGGCAGAACAGCAGCTTTATATACATGGTGGTTATACCTCCGCCACCAGCGGTCGCACCTTCGAGACCATTAACCCGGCCAACGGTAACGTGCTGGCGACCGTGCAGGCCGCCGGGCGCGAGGATGTCGATCGCGCCGTGAAAAGCGCCCAGCAGGGGCAAAAAATCTGGGCGTCGATGACCGCCATGGAGCGCTCGCGTATTCTGCGTCGGGCCGTTGATATTCTGCGTGAACGCAATGACGAACTCGCAAAACTGGAAACCCTCGACACCGGAAAAGCATATTCGGAAACCTCAACCGTCGATATCGTTACCGGTGCGGACGTGCTGGAGTACTACGCCGGGCTGATCCCGGCGCTGGAAGGCAGCCAGATCCCGTTGCGTGAAACGTCCTTTGTGTATACCCGCCGCGAACCGCTGGGCGTAGTGGCAGGGATTGGCGCATGGAACTACCCGATCCAGATTGCCCTGTGGAAATCCGCCCCGGCGCTGGCGGCAGGCAACGCAATGATTTTCAAACCGAGCGAAGTTACCCCGCTTACCGCGTTAAAGCTGGCTGAAATTTACAGCGAAGCGGGCCTGCCGGACGGCGTATTTAACGTGTTGCCGGGCGTGGGCGCGGAGACCGGGCAATATCTGACCGAGCATCCGGGCATTGCCAAAGTGTCATTTACCGGCGGTGTCGCCAGCGGCAAAAAAGTGATGGCTAACTCGGCGGCCTCTTCCCTGAAAGAAGTGACCATGGAACTGGGCGGTAAATCACCGCTGATCGTTTTCGATGATGCGGATCTCGATCTCGCCGCCGATATCGCCATGATGGCAAACTTCTTCAGCTCCGGTCAGGTGTGTACCAATGGCACCCGCGTCTTCGTTCCGGCGAAATGCAAAGCCGCATTTGAGCAGAAAATTCTGGCGCGCGTTGAGCGCATTCGCGCGGGCGACGTTTTCGATCCGCAAACTAACTTCGGCCCGCTGGTCAGCTTCCCGCATCGCGATAACGTGCTGCGCTATATCGCCAAAGGCAAAGAGGAAGGCGCGCGCGTACTGTGCGGCGGCGATGTACTGAAAGGCGATGGCTTCGATAACGGCGCATGGGTTGCACCGACAGTGTTCACCGATTGCAGCGACGATATGACCATCGTGCGTGAAGAGATCTTCGGGCCAGTGATGTCCATTCTGACCTACGAGTCGGAAGACGAAGTCATTCGCCGCGCTAACGATACCGACTACGGCCTGGCGGCGGGCATCGTGACAGCGGACCTGAACCGCGCGCATCGCGTCATTCATCAGCTGGAAGCGGGTATTTGCTGGATCAACACCTGGGGCGAATCCCCGGCAGAGATGCCCGTTGGCGGCTACAAACACTCCGGCATTGGTCGCGAGAACGGCGTGATGACGCTCCAGAGTTACACCCAGGTGAAGTCCATCCAGGTTGAGATGGCTAAATTCCAGTCCATATTCTAACCAGGAGGTTTATTTGCAATTTGACTACATCATTATTGGTGCCGGCTCAGCCGGCAACGTTCTCGCTACCCGTCTGACTGAAGATCCGAATACCTCCGTGCTGCTGCTTGAAGCGGGCGGCCCGGACTATCGCTTTGACTTCCGCACCCAGATGCCCGCTGCCCTGGCATTCCCGCTACAGGGTAAACGCTACAACTGGGCCTATGAAACGGAACCTGAACCGTTTATGAATAACCGCCGCATGGAGTGCGGACGCGGTAAAGGTCTGGGTGGATCGTCGCTGATCAACGGCATGTGCTACATCCGTGGCAATGCGCTGGATCTCGATAACTGGGCGCAAGAACCCGGTCTGGAGAACTGGAGCTACCTCGACTGCCTGCCCTACTACCGCAAGGCCGAGACTCGCGATATGGGTGAAAACGACTATCACGGCGGTGATGGCCCGGTGAGCGTCACTACCTCCAAACCCGGCGTCAATCCGCTGTTTGAAGCGATGATTGAAGCGGGCGTGCAGGCGGGCTACCCGCGCACGGACGATCTCAACGGTTATCAGCAGGAAGGTTTTGGTCCGATGGATCGCACCGTCACGCCGCAGGGCCGTCGCGCCAGCACCGCGCGTGGCTATCTCGATCAGGCCAAATCGCGTCCTAACCTGACCATTCGTACTCACGCTATGACCGATCACATCATTTTTGACGGCAAACGCGCGGTGGGCGTCGAATGGCTGGAAGGCGACAGCACCATCCCAACCCGCGCAACGGCCAACAAAGAAGTGCTGTTATGTGCAGGCGCGATTGCCTCACCGCAGATCCTGCAACGCTCCGGCGTCGGCAACGCTGAACTGCTGGCGGAGTTTGATATTCCGCTGGTGCATGAATTACCCGGCGTCGGCGAAAATCTTCAGGATCATCTGGAGATGTATCTGCAATATGAGTGCAAAGAACCGGTTTCCCTCTACCCTGCCCTGCAGTGGTGGAACCAGCCGAAAATCGGTGCGGAGTGGCTGTTTGGCGGCACTGGCGTTGGTGCCAGCAACCACTTTGAAGCAGGTGGATTTATTCGCAGCCGTGAGGAATTTGCGTGGCCGAATATTCAGTACCATTTCCTGCCAGTAGCGATTAACTATAACGGCTCGAATGCAGTGAAAGAGCACGGTTTCCAGTGCCACGTCGGCTCAATGCGCTCGCCAAGCCGTGGGCATGTGCGGATTAAATCCCGCGACCCGCACCAGCATCCGGCGATTCTGTTTAACTACATGTCGCACGAGCAGGACTGGCAGGAGTTCCGCGACGCAATTCGCATCACCCGCGAGATCATGCATCAACCCGCGCTGGATCAGTATCGTGGCCGCGAAATCAGCCCCGGTGTCGAATGCCAGACGGATGAACAGCTCGATGAGTTCGTGCGTAACCACGCCGAAACCGCCTTCCATCCGTGCGGTACCTGCAAAATGGGTTACGACGAGATGTCCGTGGTTGACGGCGAAGGCCGCGTACACGGGTTAGAAGGCCTGCGTGTGGTGGATGCGTCGATTATGCCGCAGATTATCACCGGGAATTTGAACGCCACGACAATTATGATTGGCGAGAAAATAGCGGATATGATTCGTGGACAGGAAGCGCTGCCGAGGAGCACGGCGGGATATTTTGTGGCAAATGGGATGCCGGTGAGAGCGAAAAAATGAGTCGTGATGTGAACTAACGCAGGAACCGATCAGATTGAGAGTTACCGTTCCAGAGAGGGGGACCGAATCCTTATATAAACACTGAGGTAACTCTCATGCTTCATATCCAGTATTCATGATGCGGGCTTTTTGCTGATATTTAACCCGAACATTCCTGATACAGACTATTAATACAACCTTATCTGCGACAGATTTTATTCTCTGGATATATTATGCGTGAACAAATCAAACAGGATATCGATCTGATTGAGATTTTATTTTATCTGAAGAAAAAGATTCGTGTTATCCTTTTTATTATGGCTATATGTATGGCTATGGTGCTGTTGTTTCTGTATATCAATAAAGACAATATAAAAGTGATTTACAGCCTAAAAATAAACCAGACAACGCCAGGTATACTTGTTAGCTGTGATAGCAATAATAATTTTGCCTGTCAGACTACAATGACTGAAGATGTTATTCAGCGAATTACTACATTTTTTCACACCAGCCCAGATGTCAAGAACAGAGAAATAAGGCTGGAATGGTCAGGAGATAAGAGAGCTTTACCAACTGCTGAAGAGGAAATATCTCGCGTGCAGGCCTCTATTATCAAATGGTATGCGTCAGAATATCATAATGGCAGGCAAGTTCTCGATGAGATACAAACGCCTTCAGCAATTAACAGTGAGCTTTATACAAAAATGATATACCTGACCAGGAACTGGTCATTGTATCCGAACGGTGATGGCTGTGTAACTATAAGCTCACCAGAAATAAAAAATAAATACCCTGCTGCCATTTGCCTGGCTCTGGGATTTTTTCTAAGCATTGTAATTTCTGTAATGTTTTGCCTTGTCAAAAAAATGGTAGATGAATACCAACAAAACTCTGGGCAGTAATAAACAACATTCTGATAGAGAGTGCCTGTATAAAGCTGAAGTGACAATGACCGGGAAGGGAACCCGTTTTCAGGAATGGATGCCTGTCTTTTTCACTGTAAATATCCTGGCATTGGTAATACCAGGATATTTACAGAAGAGCAGCATAACCATGACGGAACGGGGTTAAGTCAGGTTGTCCTAAACGCTATTTTCAACCTCGTATGCCTTCTTCAGGTTTATGTCCAGACTTCATATCTCTCTCAACAATCCTCAATAATCAGATACACCGCTTTCACCGGGCCATGAACTCCGACGACTTTGATAAGCTCAATATCCGCCGTTGAACTGGGGCCGCTAATGATGTTAATGCAGGAAGGCATTCGTTCACCGGCCTGCGCTTTCTGATGCAATTTTTCTGCGAGTTGCGCTACACGCGGCAGGATAGTGCTTTTACGCAGGATAAAAAGAGAATATTCCGGGAGCAGGCTCAATGAACGCCCGCGCTCGGCGGCGGAAAAAAGAACCACGCCTCCCGATTCGGTTAAACCATATTCAGCATACACAACACCCACTTTAGCCTGCTCTGCCTGCGAGATATTCTCGGCACCTTTCGCCGGATCCCAAACAACGGCATTGCATTCCTGCTGCAAACGTTCGCTAATCCCCAATTCCTCCAGCCTCGTGTCACCGCTAATCACGACCGACTGATCTCCCAGCTCTTTACACAGACGTATTGCAGCTTCTGCCGCCTTCGCCTCGCTGGTCAGCTCACAGCGCGTCAACATAACATCGCTGGCAAACTGAATAAACGCGTCACAGCGCTGCTGTTGGTTAAGTTGGGTAAGCCGCTCGTTAGCATAGTTGTTAAGCGGCGCATCTTCTGCTTGCGGTTCAAGTCGCAGCGGGCGACCCAGTGCCTGAGCAACGTTATTCAAAAATTCGCCTCGATTATCCATTCTTTTTCTCCTGCGCCTGATGTTTCTTAAACCAACTACGGAAACTCTCTCCGTCAGCTTCAGGAAGATCGCGTGCTTCCATCCAGTCGCTAATCGCGCCAAATTTGAGTGGTGTTTTGCCGCCATTGATAAACCAGCTTGCCGCATGAGCACCGGCCATCATCCCGACTTTCCACAATCCTGGATGACTATTGGCATAAGCGAACATTTTTATCGCCCGTTGCTCTGCTTTTGCGGTGATCCCTTTTTCAGCCATCACCCGACGATGACGCAAAATCAGTTTTGACAGCGGAATACGCACCGGACACACGTTGTCACAAGCTGTGCATAAAGAGCAGGCGTAGGGTAAATCTTTAAAATCTTTATAGCCGCCAAGTAGCGGAGAAATCACCGCACCAATTGGCCCTGGATAAATAGAGCCATATCCATGACCGCCAATATGGCGATATGCCGGACAAGTATTCATACAAGCCCCGCAGCGAATACAGCGCAGCACATCCCGAAATTCAGAGGCCAGCACCTCAGAACGCCCGTTATCGACAATAACCAGATGAAACTCTTCAGGACCATCAACGTGCCCAGCTTCGCGCGGTCCTGTCAGCCAGGTGTTGTATCCCGTCAAACGTGCACCAACGGCACTGCGCGCCAGCATGGTGATCAATACATCTACCTCGGCAAACGTGGGGGCAATACGCTCCATTCCCATCACTGCAATATGCGTTTTAGGCAGCGTGGTACACATTCGCGCATTACCTTCATTGGTCACCAGGCATACCGAACCGGTCTCTGCCACCGCGAAATTACAGCCGGTAATACCTATTTCAGCACTGAGGAAATCTTCGCGGATTTTTTGCCGGATGAATAAGGTCATCGCTTCAGGCGTTTCCGGCCCCTCATAGCCCAGACGTTCGTGTAGCACTCGACGGATCTGATGGCGATCTTTATGAATTGCCGGGACCACAACATGAGATGGCGGATCTTGATCCAGCTGGAGAATATATTCACCCAGATCGGTTTCAATCACCTGAATGCCAGCATCCTGCAACACATGATTGACACCAATCTCTTCGGTCACCATCGATTTAGATTTCACCACCTTCCGGGCATTTTTGCGTTGGGCAACCTGTAAAATGTAGCGGGTAGCGTCTTCTTTGGTTCTTGCAAAATAGACGTGACCGCCGTTTTGCGTCACTTTTTCTGAGAGCTGGTACAGATAAGCGTCGAGATTACTCAGAACATGATCACGTATCTGGGCGGCCCGATCGCGCCACTCCTCCCAGTGCCCCAATTCATCGACCATTTTTTGCCGATTTGCCCCAATACGCTGCTGCGCGTTTGCCACCGCTTTGCGCATGATCGGATCTTCAATTTGCTGACGGATGCGTGTCTTAAAATCTGTATTACTGGTTTTGATCGACATCTTTATATCCTCAGCGGCTCATCAACACTTCAGCAATATGCATCACTTTGACTTTCTGCCCTTCCCGTTGTAATCGCCCACTGATGTTTAGCAGGCAACTCACGTCAGCACCAATTAAATACTCAGGGCGGACTTCCATCAGGTGCGCAACCTTTTCTTTCACCATCTCGCCGGATATTTCGGCCATTTTGACCGAGAACGTGCCGCCAAATCCGCAGCAGGTATCCTGTTCAGCAAAGGTCAACAGCTCCAGTCCACGCACATTTTTCAGCAGCGTAAGTGGCTCGTCCTTCACTCCCAGCTTACGGGCCAGGCTACAAGATGGGTGATACACCGCTCTCCCTTGCAAACTGGCACCTACATCGACTACCCCTAATTTATTAACAATAAAAGAGGTGAGATCCTGCATACGCGCGGCAACCTTTGCGGCACGTGATGCCCATTCAGGTTCATCCGCCAGATACGTCGGGTAACTTTTTACGGCATAGGTGCAAGAGCCAGCCGGTGAAATAATGGGATCGTCGTTATCCTCCAGTGCGGCGATCAGATTTTTCATCCCTGGAATCGCTTCTTTGATATAACCGCTATTGATCGCAGGCTGACCGCAGCATCCCTGTTTCTCCGGGAAATTTACGCGACAGCCGAGTTTTTCCAGTAGCAGCACGGAGTCTCGTGCCATTCTTGATTTCAGGGCGTCACCAATACAGGTGACAAAGAAATTGACATTCACAACTAATACTCCATTACTTCATGCCCATTTATGCCCGATGTTTCCCCCCCACCGGGGGATCAATCATCAATAAATATGGCGTTCTTTTTTAATTGGCTAGCAACATACCACCCCTCATTTGTATGACAAATGATAATCTTTCATCCAAACGTCAAATGCAATAACTAATTTTATTTCTTTCGGCATCGCTCACATTTTATGGGGAAATCGACGATCATTTTTGGCATAAGAAATCCATTTAAAAATGGCTACATCCCTTATACCTATTCAGAGCTACTTATTCAGGGGTTATTGAGATATACACTGATGGTGTACAAAAAAATCACCGACAATAATCACGTATCAAGAAATAGTCGGGATTTTATTTAATTGAAGCAATTTAGTTTGCATTTTTATTTAAAAACTGAGCTAGAGTCCATCAGAAAAAATATATAAAGCCCAAACCACCGTTGGAAATAGAAATAGTTGAAAGGCTCACAACTCCCGGAATGCGGATTATCTTTGCCCTGATTTCTGGCGGTTTTATTCAGGGTGCAAGCTGTCTGACCCTTTCCCGATATTCTCCCGGGGTACAACCAAACTCGCGGACAAACGCCTTGTGAAAAGATGATTCACTGGCATAGCCTACTGACTCAGCGATCACCACAACAGGGAGCGTTTCCCGGGAAAACATCTGGGCCGCTATTTGTAGACGCAACTTTGTTAATACAGCCAGCGGCGTGGTTCCGGAAACATCACGGAAAAGCTGGGCAAAACTTGCCCGGGACATGTGAGCGATGCTGGCCAGCGATTCGACGGTCCAGGCGTGTCCTGGCATTTCCAGCATTTGCTGTATTACCGCACCAAGACGTGGATGCAGAAGCAAACTGAGAATGTTTTTCTCAGTATTAACCTGTGCAATCCACTCACGCACCGCGAGGGTAAAGAATGTAGCGCAGATCTGGCTACACAGTGCATCCACTCCCGGCATTGCCGATCTGGATTCCTGTTGTAAAAACGGGATCGCCTCCCTCAGCCAGTTATATTCCACGCTGTGGTTAACCGGTGCTAAAAACAGCGTTTCCGGCAAAGACGTTAAAAAATAACGCGCCGAATGTTGCAACCGAAGAGTGCCGCAGACAATACAGGTCGATTCATTATCGACATGACTCAGGCGATGAGCTGAATTTTGTGGTAGCAGGACCACATTTCCCGGGCGTAATGTAAAAATCTCCCCCGTCGGCATTTCCAGCTTCGCCGCTCCTTGCGTTAACGCATGCCAACGAATAACCGATAATTCCCCGGCACCATGTGGAAGCTGCCAGTCACTTCCTAACACGCAATTCTTATCGATCGTTCCTTGTGGAGCGTTAAGCATCAACAAACGGCTAAGGGCATCCATATCAGACTCCTGAGTGGTTTTTGATTACAAACACCAACAATCTTAGTAAATAACTAATCTAATACCATCAAATAGTTAATCATGATTTTTGTTTTGTGATTCTGATTAAGAAAAAGAAAATATCAGACGATAAGACAAAATATCAAGCGTTGTGAAGAAATGTTATTTGCTCTTTTGCGTCTATAGTCATGATGTCAAATGAACGCGTTTCGACAGGAAATCATCATGAATAAATATCAGGCAGTGATTATTGGTTTTGGCAAGGCTGGAAAAACATTAGCCGTCACGCTGGCAAAAGCAGGTTGGCGAGTGGCTCTCATCGAACAATCAAATGCAATGTATGGCGGGACCTGTATTAATATCGGCTGCATCCCAACCAAAACATTGGTTCATGACGCACAGCAGCACACAGATTTTGTCCGTGCCATACAGCGTAAAAATGAAGTGGTTAATTTTTTACGTAATAAGAATTTTCATAATCTTGCGGATATGCCCAATATCGACGTGATCGACGGCCAGGCGGAGTTTATCAATAATCATAGCCTGCGTGTTCATCGGCCTGAGGGAAATCTGGAAATTCATGGCGAGAAAATTTTTATTAATACCGGTGCACAAACCGTGGTTCCGCCAATTCCTGGAATTACCACCACGCCAGGAGTATATGACAGCACCGGATTACTTAATCTAAAAGAATTGCCTGGGCATTTAGGTATTTTGGGCGGCGGATATATTGGCGTTGAGTTCGCCTCTATGTTCGCTAATTTTGGCAGCAAGGTAACCATTTTAGAAGCAGCTTCGCTGTTTTTGCCTCGGGAAGATCGGGATATTGCTGATAATATCGCGACGATTTTACGCGATCAGGGCGTCGATATTATCCTCAATGCCCATGTGGAGCGAATCAGTCACCATGAAAATCAAGTGCAAGTGCATAGCGAGCACGCCCAACTGGCGGTGGATGCACTGTTAATAGCTTCCGGTCGTCAACCGGCTACCGCTTCGTTACATCCAGAAAATGCCGGTATCGCAGTAAACGAGCGCGGGGCAATTGTCGTTGACAAGCGATTACATACCACCGCAGACAATATTTGGGCGATGGGAGATGTTACCGGCGGGCTGCAATTTACTTACATATCACTGGATGATTACCGCATTGTACGTGATGAGTTACTGGGTGAAGGCAAACGTAGTACTGATGATCGGAAAAATGTGCCTTATTCCGTATTTATGACACCGCCCCTGTCCAGGGTTGGTATGACAGAAGAACAAGCCAGAGAGAGTGGTGCTGATATTCAGGTGGTGACATTGCCTGTAGCTGCAATTCCGCGTGCCAGAGTGATGAATGATACTCGTGGGGTATTAAAAGCGATTGTTGATAATAAAACCCAACGTATGTTAGGGGCATCACTGCTGTGTGTTGACTCCCACGAGATGATCAATATAGTGAAAATGGTGATGGATGCCGGGCTGCCTTATAGCATATTACGCGATCAGATATTTACTCATCCGTCGATGAGCGAATCACTCAATGATCTATTTTCATTAGTCAAATAAACTCAAAATCAGACGCCAGAACAAATATTCTGGCGTCTCAGAGAAAAGAATCTTATTAATTCTCTGTTACTCTATAACTTCTTAATCACTTCATTGATGGTATTTTATATGTTTAAAAAATCTGTTTTATTTGCAACACTATTATCTGGCGTTATGGCATTTTCCACCAATGCAGATGATAAAATAATTCTGAAACATATCAGCGTCTCGTCAGTATCAGCATCACCGACAGTTCTGGAGGATACCATTGCTGATATAGCCAGAAAATATAATGCTTCATCCTGGAAAGTCACATCGATGCGAATTGATAATAATTCAACCGCAACAGCAGTATTGTATAAATAAGGATGTTCACAATGGAAAAATACCTGCACCTGTTAAGTCGGGGAGATAAAATTGGCCTGACATTGATTCGTCTGAGTATTGCAATTGTTTTTATGTGGATTGGGTTATTAAAGTTTGTCCCTTACGAGGCAGACAGCATTACACCATTCGTCGCAAACAGTCCACTAATGTCGTTCTTTTATGAACACCCGGAAGACTATAAACAGTATCTGACTCACGAAGGCGAATACAAACCAGAAGCAAGGGCATGGCAAACGGCCAATAATACCTATGGTTTTTCCAACGGTCTTGGCGTCGTGGAGGTGATTATTGCTCTGCTGGTTTTGGCTAATCCTGTCAATCGCTGGTTAGGTTTATTGGGAGGACTGATGGCATTTACCACGCCGCTGGTAACACTCTCATTTTTAATCACCACCCCGGAGGCATGGGTACCCGCATTGGGTGACGCTCATCATGGTTTCCCTTATTTATCCGGTGCTGGTCGCCTGGTATTGAAAGATACTCTGATGCTGGCAGGTGCAGTCATGATAATGGCAGATTCGGCGCGGGAAATTCTTAAACAACGCAGTAATGAATCCAGTTCAACGTTAAAAACTGAATATTGATAATCCGAACACTGTCTGTTGTTCACTTTTTCAGGCGTCAGGCCCCCTTTCTGATGATGAAGCCTGACGCCATATTACCGGAGATATGACAGAGTGAAGATCAATATCACTCCCTGTTAAAAGGTTTTTGTCGTCTTAGGTAAAATACATGATTAATATCAATCATGTATTTTTACAGCAAGACAACCACGAACAAATTCAGGATTAAAATGTTTTACCGACTCCCCAACATAACCCAAATCAAGCGAACTAATTTGTGCCATTTCTTTATCTGTCAGTGAGAAATCGATTTTTGATGGGCATCTGCAATACTCTGAAGCAGACTATACGGAAAATTCCACTGTCAGTCCCTCCATTAGGCATGAACAATGAGTCTACGTTAAAACGTAACCTCAAAGTAGTATGTGGATTTTGATATCACTTATGCAAAAAATTCATTAATAATGTAGGACTGAAACCTCTCTATTTTCGGGGACAACGAAGCAGACGCTACCAGTGCTTTTGCCTTCGCCCTTGCTATTTTTGATACACTTAGGGCCCAGGGTATAACGAAAATGTGCGATATGACAAAGAATTAACGGAGAATGAGATGATCAGGCAGAAGATTCTACAGCAGCTCCTGGAGTGGATTGAGTGCAATCTTGAGCACCCTATTTCAATCGAAGATATCGCACAGAAATCTGGCTACAGCAGACGCAACATCCAGCTTCTGTTCCGAAATTTCATGCATGTGCCTTTGGGAGAATACATTCGCAAACGAAGGCTTTGTCGTGCCGCCATTCTTGTCCGGCTCACCGCGAAATCTATGCTTGATATTGCACTCTCTTTGCATTTTGATTCACAGCAGTCATTCAGCCGCGAATTTAAAAAGTTATTCGGCTGCTCTCCCCGTGAATACCGCCACCGTGATTATTGGGATCTCGCAAATATCTTCCCTTCTTTTTTAATACGTCAACAGCAAAAGACGGAGTGTAGATTAATCAACTTTCCTGAGACACCTATTTTTGGCAACTCATTTAAATATGACATTGAAGTGTCGAATAAATCACCGGATGAAGAAGTCAAACTACGACGTCATCATTTAGCCAGATGTATGAAGAATTTTAAGACGGATATCTATTTCGTTTCCACGTTTGAACCGTCAACAAAATCGGTCGATTTGCTCACGGTTGAAACTTTTGCTGGTACGGTATGTGAATATGCTGACATGCCAAAAGAGTGGACAACGACCCGAGGACTTTATGATCCTACCCACGTAATATGGACACAGGCCTAAGCGAGGTTCTTGTTTTCAAATTGTTCCGGACTGAGGCCGCCACACCAACTGTGCCGCCGCCACCGATTGTAATCACATTCGATATAATTAAACACCGTTGCCCGCATTATTTCCCGGCTGATAAAGTGTTCTCCATGGATACATTCCACTTTCAGCGAATGAAAGAAGCTTTCCACGCAGGCATTATCGTAGCAGCAACCTTTTGCGCTCATACTTCCACGCAGATTATGCCGCTTCAGTTGCGCCTGATAATCTGCTGAACAGTACTGGCCTCCACGGTCCGTGTGAACGATAACGTTCCGGGGCCTCTTACGCCGCCACAGCGCCATCTGCAGGGCATCGCAGGCCAGTTGCGCCGTCATGCGTGGCGACATTGACCAGCCAATAACGGCACGTGACCACAGGTCAATGACCACTGCCAGATACAGCCAGCCTTCATCTGTACGTAAGTACGTGATGTCTCCTGCCCACTTCTGGTTCGGGCCACTGGCGTAAAAATCCTGCTCCAACAGATTTTCTGACACAGGCAGGCCGTGTGCGCGGTAGCTGACCGGGCTGAACTTCCGGGAGGCCTTTGCCCTCAGTCCCTGACGGCGCAGGCTTGCCGCCACGGTTTTTACGTTAAAGGGGTAACCCTGAGCACGCAGTTCATCCGTCAGGCGTGGGGCACCGTAACGCTGTTTTGACCGGGTAAAAGCCGCGAGGACAACGCTGTCGCAGTGTTGGCGGAACTGCTGACGCGTGCTTATCCTTGTCCGCCGCTGACACCACGTATACCAGCCGCTGCGGGCCACCCGGAGCACGCGGCACATTGCTTTGATGCTGAACTCAGCCTGATGTTTTTCAATAAAGACATACTTCATTTCAGGCGCTTCGCGAAGTATGTCGCGGCCTTTTGGAGGATAGCCAGCTCTTCATCCCGTTCTGCCAGCTGGCGTTTGAGACGTGCAATCTCGGTAGACATCTCCAGTTCACGTTCAGAAGACGTCTGCTGATTTTGCTGTTTACTGCGCCAGTTGTAGAGTTGTGATTCATACAGGCTGAGTTCACGGGCTGCGGCAGTAACACCGATGCGTTCAGCAAGCTTCAGGGCTTCACTGCGAAATTCAGGCGAATGCTGTTTACGGGGTTTTTTACTGGTTGATACTGTTTTTGTCATGTGAGTCACCTCTGACTGAGAGTTTACTCACTTAGCCGCGTGTCCACTATTGCTGGGTAAGATCAGATTACAACCTGTACGCCAATACTATCACCGTAACTAACGGCGGTGTATTGGATGTGAACGTTGATCAGTTCGATACTGAAGCTTTCCGTACTGACAAACTGGAACTGACCAGCGGCAACATCGCTGACCATAACGGTAACGTAGTATCTGGTGTGTTCGATATCCATAGCAGCGATTACGTTCTGAACGCTGATCTGGTGAACGACCGTACCTGGGATACTTCCAAGTCTAACTACGGTTACGGTATTGTTGCTATGAACTCTGATGGTCACCTGACTATCAACGGTAACGGCGACGTAGACAACGGTACTGAACTGGATAACAGCTCTGTAGACAATGTTGTTGCTGCAACCGGTAACTACAAAGTTCGTATCGACAACGCAACTGGCGCTGGCGCTATCGCTGATTACAAAGATAAAGAAATTATCTACGTAAACGACGTCAACAGCAACGCGACCTTCTCTGCTGCTAACAAAGCTGACCTGGGTGCATACACCTATCAGGCTGAACAGCGCGGTAACACCGTTGTTCTGCAACAGATGGAGCTGACCGACTACGCTAACATGGCGCTGAGCATCCCGTCTGCGAACACCAATATCTGGAACCTGGAACAAGACACCGTTGGTACTCGTCTGACCAACTCTCGTCATGGCCTGGCTGATAACGGCGGCGCATGGGTAAGCTACTTCGGTGGTAACTTCAACGGCGACAACGGCACCATCAACTATGATCAGGATGTTAACGGCATCATGGTCGGTGTTGATACCAAAATTGACGGTAACAACGCTAAGTGGATCGTCGGTGCGGCTGCAGGCTTCGCTAAAGGTGACATGAATGACCGTTCTGGTCAGGTGGATCAAGACAGCCAGACTGCCTACATCTACTCTTCTGCTCACTTCGCGAACAACGTCTTTGTTGATGGTAGCTTGAGCTACTCTCACTTCAACAACGACCTGTCTGCAACCATGAGCAACGGTACTTACGTTGACGGTAGCACCAACTCCGACGCTTGGGGCTTCGGTTTGAAAGCCGGTTACGACTTCAAACTGGGTGATGCTGGTTACGTGACTCCTTACGGCAGCGTTTCTGGTCTGTTCCAGTCTGGTGATGACTACCAGCTGAGCAACGACATGAAAGTTGACGGTCAGTCTTACGACAGCATGCGTTATGAACTGGGTGTAGATGCAGGTTATACCTTCACCTACAGCGAAGATCAGGCTCTGACTCCGTACTTCAAACTGGCTTACGTCTACGACGACTCTAACAACGATAACGATGTGAACGGCGATTCCATCGATAACGGTACTGAAGGGTCTGCGGTACGTGTTGGTCTGGGTACTCAGTTTAGCTTCACCAAGAACTTCAGCGCCTATACCGATGCTAACTACCTCGGTGGTGGTGACGTAGATCAAGACTGGTCCGCGAACGTGGGTGTTAAATATACCTGGTAATATTCTTCACTCCGAAGAAATACTGGTAATTTAATCTAAATAATGCCCGTCAAGGATTTGACGGGCATTACTGCAAAGGACGCGCAAATGTTATCTGTAGTTAAACCTCTTCAGGAATTTGGTAAGCTCGATAAATGTTTGTCCAGATACGGTACGCGCTTCGAGTTTAATAATGAAAAGCAAGTTATATTTTCCAGTGATGTCAATAACGAAGATACTTTCGTTATTTTAGAGGGAGTTATCTCTCTGCGTAGAGAAGAAAACGTACTTATCGGTATTACCCAGGCTCCTTATATTATGGGGCTGGCTGATGGTTTAATGAAAAACGATATACCATACAAATTAATATCAGAAGGAAATTGTACGGGATATCATCTACCAGCCAAACAAACCATTACGCTTATTGAACAAAATCAACTCTGGCGAGACGCTTTTTACTGGTTAGCCTGGCAAAATAGAATTCTGGAATTACGCGACGTGCAGCTCATTGGGCATAATTCCTACGAACAAATCCGCGCAACATTATTATCAATGATTGACTGGAATGAAGAATTGCGATCACGTATTGGTGTGATGAATTATATCCATCAACGTACACGCATATCGCGTTCTGTCGTCGCAGAAGTTCTCGCTGCTTTGCGTAAAGGCGGCTATATCGAAATGAATAAAGGCAAACTGGTCGCTATCAACCGTTTGCCTTCAGAGTATTAATCAGGACGCGGGGATAACCAACGGTTTATTCCCGCTTAGCTCGGTCACCAGGTCATTGATGCCATCGCTCATATTTTTAAAGCGCGTCAACGGCGAACGAGTGACCACCACAAACGCGCCAATATTCTTCTGCGGGATCATCGCCATATAGGTAATGAAACCGCCACCACCGCCTGTCTTCTGAATAATCCCCGGACGACCCTCTTTCGGGGCCATATATACCCAACCTAAACCAAGCGCATCCGCTTTGCCGGGGACATCCATGCCAATCACTTTCGTAAACTGCGCGCGCTGATAAATCAACGTCTGCATGCGATCTGCCTGGTTACTGCGCTGATAAAAATCAGATGACAAATACTGCTGCATCCAGCGCATCATATCGCCAGGCGTGGAATAGACGCCGCCGCTGCCAATTGCCGCCAGCGTGTTATTGCACGGACTGGCACCGCGCTCAGCAACCATTAAACGGCGGCACTGATCCGGTGAGGGGGTGTAGGTGGTGTCTTTCATCCCCAATGGACGGGTAATCTGCTCTTCAAACAACTGGGTATAAGGCTTGCCGGACGCATTCGCCAGTGCATCTGCCAGCAGGTCGAACGCAAGGTTAGAGTACGCCGCCTGACTGCCTGGCGCGGCTTTCAGCTTCGCCGTAGAAAGGTATTTCCAGCGTTGCTCGCGCGTTGGCCAGACAAACACCGGACGATGTGCCGCGCCACCGGGCTGTTCACGGGGCAGGGCGCTGGTATGGGTTGCCAGATTGACCAGCGTAATGGGCGTCCCATTGTAGGTTGGCACGCGTGCGCCTGGCGGAGCATATTTACTTAGCGGATCGTTTAACTTCACGGTCCCCTGGTCGAGCAATTTCACCAGCATCTCACTGGTCATTAGCTTGGTGAGGGAAGCAATACGCACGACCGAATCCAGCTGCGGGCGAACGTTATTACCAGGTCGCGTTTCGCCATAACTGCGAAAGACGCGCTGGTTACCGTCGATAACAACCAGAGCCATCCCCGTGGCACCGCTGCCGTAAAAAATATGATCGGCATAACGATCGACAATATCAGAGGCAAACTCCGGTTCAGTGATCGGCTGCGCCGCATGGACGGAGGTCAATGACGCCGCACACAGCACGGCAGAAAAAAGCAGACTACGTTTCAACGGTGGTGTCCATAGATTGAATGAAGGTAACTGAGCGTATTTATACTACTCATTGATAGATTGCAAAGGGCGAATTAGTGCAATAATAGTGTTAAAAACGTAACGGCGCGTAAACACGATCTTTTTCCTGCTCACCAATGCCTGCATTTGTGATCCTGCGCGTGTTAATCCGCTTATGTAAACAATCTTTGGTTTGTGAAATCCGTCGAAACAATTCTTATGGTCAGGCTGGCGAACTAAGCGCCTTGCTATGGGTCACAATGGGCGGTTTCATTTGGCTGACGCTTTGTAGCGGTCATGCGGTTAATACACAGCAGTTGTTAAAACGATAAGAAGTTAGCAGGAGTGCATATGTTTAAGTCTTTTTTCCCAAAGCCGGGAACGTTTTTTCTCTCGGCCTTCGTTTGGGCATTGATTGCCGTTATCTTCTGGCAAGCCGGTGGGGGTGACTGGGTGGCGCGTATCACCGGCGCTTCCGGGCAGATCCCGATTAGCGCCGCGCGTTTCTGGTCGTTGGATTTCCTGATTTTTTACGCTTACTACATTGTTTGCGTAGGACTTTTTGCATTGTTCTGGTTTATCTACAGCCCGCATCGTTGGCAATACTGGTCAATACTCGGTACTGCACTGATCATCTTCGTCACCTGGTTTTTGGTGGAAGTCGGGGTCGCCGTCAACGCCTGGTATGCGCCGTTCTATGATCTGATTCAAACCGCGCTAAGTTCGCCGCATAAAGTCACCATCGAACAATTTTACCGCGAAGTGGGCGTCTTTCTGGGGATTGCGCTGATCGCTGTGGTGATCAGTGTGCTGAACAACTTCTTTGTCAGTCACTACGTGTTCCGCTGGCGTACAGCGATGAACGAATATTACATGGCGAACTGGCAACAACTGCGTCATATCGAAGGGGCCGCACAGCGTGTGCAGGAAGACACCATGCGTTTTGCTTCAACGCTGGAGAATATGGGCGTCAGTTTTATCAACGCCATCATGACGTTGATCGCCTTCCTGCCGGTGCTGGTAACGCTCTCCGCGCATGTGCCGGAGCTGCCGATTATCGGGCACATTCCGTATGGTCTGGTGATTGCCGCAATCGTCTGGTCGCTGATGGGGACCGGATTGCTGGCAGTGGTAGGGATCAAACTGCCGGGGCTGGAGTTTAAAAACCAGCGTGTAGAGGCTGCCTACCGTAAAGAGCTGGTTTATGGTGAAGACGATGCCACGCGCGCGACGCCGCCTACGGTACGCGAGCTGTTTAGCGCCGTACGGAAAAACTATTTCCGCCTCTATTTTCACTATATGTATTTCAACATCGCCCGCATTCTCTATTTGCAGGTCGATAACGTTTTCGGTTTGTTCTTGCTGTTTCCGTCAATTGTTGCCGGTACGATTACGCTCGGCCTGATGACGCAGATTACCAACGTTTTTGGTCAGGTTCGCGGTGCTTTCCAGTACCTGATTAACTCATGGACCACACTGGTTGAGTTGATGTCTATCTACAAACGTCTGCGCAGCTTTGAACATGAGCTGGATGGTGACAAAATTCAGGAAGTAACCCATACCTTGAGCTAAAAAGGAGAAGTAATGTCGCGCGTCAATCCTCTATCTTCGCTGTCATTGTTGGCGGTTCTGGTTTTAGCGGGGTGTAGTAGTCAGGCTCCGCAACCGTTGAAAAAGGGCGAAAAAGCGATAGATGTAGCGAGCGTCGTGCGGCAGAAGATGCCTGCGAGCGTGAAAGACCGCGATGCCTGGGCGAAAGATCTCGCCACCACCTTTGAAAGTCAGGGGCTGGCACCGACGCTGGAAAACGTCTGCTCGGTGCTGGCGGTGGCGCAGCAGGAGTCAAATTATCAGGCAGATCCGGCCGTTCCGGGCTTAAGCAAGATCGCCTGGCAAGAGATTGACCGTCGTGCTGAACGGATGCACATTCCTGCTTTTCTGGTTCATACCGCGCTAAAAATCAAATCGCCAAACGGCAAAAGTTATAGCGAACGGTTAGATTCGGTGCGTACAGAAAAGCAATTGAGCGCGATTTTTGACGATCTGATCAACATGGTGCCAATGGGGCAGACGCTGTTTGGTTCGCTCAATCCGGTGCGCACCGGTGGGCCGATGCAGGTCAGCATTGCTTTTGCCGAACAGCATACCAAAGGGTATCCGTGGAAAATGGACGGTACAGTCCGTCAGGAAGTCTTCAGTCGCCGCGGCGGGTTGTGGTTTGGTACTTACCATTTACTGAATTATCCCGCCAGTTATAGCGCACCGATATACCGTTTTGCTGATTTTAACGCTGGCTGGTACGCCAGCCGTAATGCCGCGTTTCAGAACGCGGTCAGTAAGGCCAGCGGCGTGAAGCTGGCACTGGACGGTGATTTAATTCGTTACGACAGTAAAGAACCCGGGAAAACCGAACTGGCAACGCGCAAACTGGCTGCAAAACTGGGGATGAGCGACAGCGAAATTCGCCGTCAGTTAGAGAAAGGTGACAGCTTCTCTTTTGAGGAGACGGCGCTGTACAAGAAAGTTTATCAACTTGCCGAAACGAAAACGGGTAAATCACTCCCCCGCGAAATGTTGCCTGGCATTCAACTGGAAAGCCCGAAAATCACCCGCAACCTGACTACGGCCTGGTTTGCGAAGCGCGTAGACGAACGGCGGGCGCGTTGTATGAAACAGTGATCAAACAGGAATGTCAGGCCAGATAAGGCGTTTCAGGCCGCATCTGACAATGTAAAACTTACTGGCGGCGATGTCGCCAGTGCAGCCATAGCGCCACCACTGCAAAAATGAGGCAGCCTACTAAAAACGGGATCAGCCCGAAAATGGTGCCGACACCTAAACCAATTTCCACCCGTGGGCGACCTGTTTCCTGGACCTGCATTAAACGCTCATAGACGCCGGGCGCATGCACTAACAGGTTCAGCAATTGCGCCCCAGCCCAAAAGCAAAACAGCACAAACAACGCATAGGCAATGTTGCCAGGCGTTGAAGAGGCATTGCGATATTTTCCGCTAAACAGCGATTTTGACAGGGTGAAATCAGCCATAAAAACCTCCGGAAGTCATCTGCTTCTCTTCTGGTGTGATACCAGCGGCTTATGGCAAGTCTGACAGGTCATTTAGATTGTCAATATCAGAATCATGGTAAATTGATGTTGGGAATATTCCCGAAGCGTGAATCTTCGTTGTGAGTCACAAAATGGCAACCTTAAGTTAAATTTATTAACAATTACGAAAATGTTGTCTACACCACAGACGGTTGTTGCAGAATATGCAAGGATGTTGTTTTTCGTTAACGGAGCTGCCATGAATCTGCCTGTAAAAATCCGCCGTGACTGGCACTACTATGCGTTCGCCATTGGCCTTATATTCATTCTTAATGGCGTGGTGGGGTTACTGGGATTTGAAGCAAAAGGTTGGCAGACCTATGCCGTCGGTCTGGTGACGTGGGTGATTAGTTTCTGGCTGGCGGGGTTGATTATTCGTCGTCGCGATGAAGAAACTGAAAACGCCCAATAAGAATATTATCGGGCGTTAAAATATTACATTGTGGTTTTCAATGCGTTATCCGCAGCGTGACGCTCCAGCGCCAGTTCAATCAAACGTGTGATCAGATCGGTGTAACCCAGACCGCTGGCTTGCCACAGCTTCGGATACATACTGATATTAGTGAAGCCAGGCAGGGTGTTGATCTCGTTGATCACCACTTCGTTCTCTGGGGTTAAAAACACGTCTACACGCGCCATGCCTGCGCATCCCAACGTTTGATAAGCCTGAACGGCAATCGCCCGGATCTTATCGTTGATTTCTGGCGCAATGGCTGCCGGAACTACCACTTTCGCGCCATCTTCGTCAATGTACTTGGTGTCGTAGGCATAGAAATCGCTGGTGAGTACGATCTCTCCACAGGTGCTGGCTTGCGGATTGTCGTTGCCCAGAACTGCGCATTCGATCTCACGACCTTTGATCCCTTGCTCAACGATCACTTTATGATCGAACTCGAACGCCAGATCGACGGCAATTGCGTACTGTTCTTCACTGGTTACTTTGCTGACACCAACAGAAGAGCCCTGATTAGCCGGTTTTACAAACAGTGGTAACCCCAGTTTAGACTCCACTTCGGCAAAACTAATGTTGTGACGATTGGCGCGCGTCAGGGTAATAAATGGCGCAATGTTCAGCCCGGCATCGCGTAGCAGACGTTTGGTGACATCTTTGTCCATACAGGCTGCTGAAGCCAGAACATCAGAACCTACAAACGGTAAATTGGCGACCCGCAGCATTCCCTGCAAGGAACCATCTTCGCCCAGCGTACCGTGGACAATCGGGAAAATGACATCCACCGTCGGCAACGGCTGACCGTTTTGCGCGTCGATAAGCTGATGCTCATGTTTACCTGGCACCTGCGCAAGGCTGGTCGCCGAAGGGCGCAACGCAATATGGGCAGGATCGTCTGCATTTAGCAGATAATTGCTGGCATCGCTGACGTGCCATTGCCCTTGTTTATCAATGCCCAGCAGCACAACGTCGAAGCGACTTTTATCAATGGCATCGACAATGTTTTTTGCCGATTGCAGAGACACTTCATGTTCCGCTGATTTACCACCAAAAACGATTCCTACCCGCAGTTTTTCCATCTTAAAAACCTATCCCGTCTAACACAAAGTGCATACATTACCACGACAAAACGGGGGATTCGCGGCCTTCTGAAAGATTGTTGCAATCTTCTGCTGACAAAGCGTGCAACGTACTGGTGAAGAAAGTGCGTTATCTCAAAGATGTGCGCAAGATCACAAAAATGATGAACGGGAAGCTAATTTATTCCTGGCTTAAATGGCCATGCGGTGAGTTTTTTTCTCTTAATTATAAGTTAACGAAGAGAATATATTTCATAACTTTTATTTATAATAAAGGTTGATAATTAAAAGCCTATATTTTGTGTGGGTAATTATTTAAATAAGAGAAACGTTTCGCTGGTAATCAAACAAAAAATATTTGCGCAAAGTATTTCCTTTGTCATAAAAATAATACTTCCAGACACTATGAAGTTGTGAAACATAATGTTAACTTCTCCATACTTTGGATAAGGAAATACAGACATGAAAAATCTCATTGCTGAGTTGTTATTTAAGCTTGCCCAAAAAGAAGAAGAGTCGAAAGAACTGTGTGCGCAGGTAGAAGCTTTGGAGATTATCGTCACTGCAATGCTTCGCAATATGGCGCAAAATGACCAACAGCGGTTGATTGATCAGGTAGAGGGGGCGCTGTACGAGGTAAAGCCCGATGCCAGCATTCCTGACGACGATACGGAGCTGCTGCGCGATTACGTAAAGAAGTTATTGAAGCATCCTCGTCAGTAAAAAGTTAATCTTTTCAACAGCTGTCATAAAGTTGTCACGGCCGAGACTTATAGTCGCTTTGTTTTTATTTTTTAATGTATTTGTACATGGAGAAAATAAAGTGAAACAAAGCACTATTGCACTGGCACTCTTACCGTTACTGTTTACCCCTGTGACAAAAGCCCGGACACCAGAAATGCCTGTTCTGGAAAACCGGGCTGCTCAGGGCGATATTACTGCACCCGGCGGTGCTCGCCGTTTAACGGGTGATCAGACTGCCGCTCTGCGTGATTCTCTTAGCGATAAACCTGCAAAAAATATTATTTTGCTGATTGGCGATGGGATGGGGGACTCGGAAATTACTGCCGCACGTAATTATGCCGAAGGTGCGGGCGGCTTTTTTAAAGGTATAGATGCCTTACCGCTTACCGGGCAATACACTCACTATGCGCTGAATAAAAAAACCGGCAAACCGGACTACGTCACCGACTCGGCTGCATCAGCAACCGCCTGGTCAACCGGTGTCAAAACCTATAACGGCGCGCTGGGCGTCGATATTCACGAAAAAGATCACCCAACGATTCTGGAAATGGCAAAAGCCGCAGGTCTGGCGACCGGTAACGTTTCTACCGCAGAGTTGCAGGATGCCACGCCCGCTGCGCTGGTGGCACATGTGACCTCGCGCAAATGCTACGGTCCGAGCGCGACCAGTGAAAAATGTCCGGGTAACGCTCTGGAAAAAGGCGGAAAAGGATCGATTACCGAACAGCTGCTTAACGCTCGTGCCGACGTTACGCTTGGCGGCGGCGCAAAAACCTTTGCTGAAACGGCAACCGCTGGTGAATGGCAGGGAAAAACGCTGCGTGAACAGGCACAGGCGCGTGGTTATCAGTTGGTGAGCGATGCTGCCTCACTGAATTCGGTGACGGAAGCGAATCAGCAAAAACCCCTGCTTGGCCTGTTTGCTGACGGCAATATGCCAGTGCGCTGGCTAGGACCGAAAGCAACGTACCATGGCAATATCGATAAGCCCGCAGTCACCTGTACGCCAAATCCGCAACGTAATGACAGTGTACCAACCCTGGCGCAGATGACCGACAAAGCCATTGAATTGTTGAGTAAAAATGAGAAAGGCTTTTTCCTGCAAGTTGAAGGTGCGTCAATCGATAAACAGGATCATGCTGCGAATCCTTGTGGGCAAATTGGCGAGACGGTCGATCTCGATGAAGCCGTACAACGGGCGCTGGAATTCGCTAAAAAGGAGGGTAACACGCTGGTCATAGTCACCGCTGATCACGCCCACGCCAGCCAGATTGTTGCGCCGGATACCAAAGCTCCGGGCCTCACCCAGGCGCTAAATACCAAAGATGGCGCAGTGATGGTGATGAGTTACGGGAACTCCGAAGAGGATTCACAAGAACATACCGGCAGTCAGTTGCGTATTGCGGCGTATGGCCCGCATGCCGCCAATGTTGTTGGACTGACCGACCAGACCGATCTCTTCTACACCATGAAAGCCGCTCTGGGGCTGAAATAAAACCGCGCCCGGCAGTGAATTTTCGCTGCCGGGTGGTTTTTTTGCTGTTAGCAACCAGACTTAATGGCAGATCACGGGCGCATACGCTCATGGTTAAAACATGAAGAGGGATGGTGCTATGAAAATAACATTACTGGTTACCTTGCTTTTCGGTCTGGTTTTTTTAACCACCGTCGGCGCTGCCGAGAGAACTTTAACCCCACAACAACAGCGTATGACCTCCTGTAATCAGCAGGCGACGGCGCAGGCGTTGAAAGGGGATGCTCGTAAGACCTACATGAGTGATTGCCTGAAGAACAGCAAGTCTGCGCCTGGCGAAAAAAGTTTGACGCCACAGCAGCAAAAGATGCGCGAATGCAATAATCAAGCAACACAACAATCTCTGAAAGGTGATGATCGTAATAAGTTTATGAGTGCCTGCCTCAAGAAAGCCGCCTGATACCTGATAGTGCTAACGGGTGAGCTACGAAAATGGCTCACCCGAAATATCATACTTCTGCCTTTAGCTCCGTCTCTATAATTTGGGAAAATTGTTTCTGAATGTTCCCAAAAATAATGAATGATGAAAACTTTTTCAAAAAAGCGGCGGCGCACGGGGAGGAACCTCCTTTAACTCCTCAAAACGAACATCAGCGGTCCGGGCTGCGCTTCGCCCGTCGCGTCAGACTACCCCGTGCGGTTGGCCTGGCTGGCATGTTCTTACCGATTGCTTCAACGCTGGTTTCACACCCGCCGCCGGGCTGGTGGTGGCTGGTGTTGGTCGGCTGGGCGTTCGTCTGGCCGCATTTAGCCTGGCAGATAGCGAGCAGGGCCGTCGATCCGCTTAGCCGGGAAATTTACAACTTAAAAACCGATGCAGTATTAGCGGGAATGTGGGTAGGCGTAATGGGCGTAAACGTGCTGCCTTCCACCGCGATGTTGATGATTATGTGTCTGAATTTGATGGGGGCAGGCGGCCCCCGTCTGTTTGTCGCGGGTCTGGTGTTGATGGTGGTTTCCTGCCTTGTCACCCTCGAGCTGACGGGCATTACCGTGTCGTTCAATAGTGCGCCGCTGGAATGGTGGCTCTCCCTTCCCATTATTGTCATTTATCCTCTGCTGTTTGGCTGGGTCAGCTACCAGACGGCAACCAAACTGGCGGAACATAAACGCAGGTTGCAGGTCATGAGTACCCGCGACGGCATGACGGGCGTGTATAACCGACGTCATTGGGAAACTATGTTACGCAATGAATTTGATAACTGTCGGCGGCATAATCGCGATGCAACGTTACTGATTATCGATATCGACCATTTCAAGAGCATCAACGATACCTGGGGCCATGATGTGGGCGATGAAGCGATTGTGGCGCTTACCCGACAGTTACAAATTACCCTGCGCGGTAGCGATGTGATTGGTCGGTTTGGCGGCGATGAGTTTGCAGTAATCATGTCCGGTACGCCAGCTGAGAGCGCCATTACCGCCATGTTACGGGTGCATGAAGGGCTAAATACATTACGTTTGCCGAATACGCCACAGGTAACTTTACGGATTAGTGTGGGGGTTGCGCCGCTGAACCCACAAATGAGTCACTATCGTGAGTGGTTGAAATCGGCAGATTTGGCGCTTTACAAAGCAAAGAAAGCCGGACGTAACCGCACCGAAGTGGCGGCCTGACGTCCGGCGAAAGTCATCAGGATTTGCTGAGTTTTTCTGATTTTTCCATACACTTCGTCATCGCTTCGATCACTGCAGCACGGAAGCCTTTCTCTTCCAGTACGCGTACCGCTTCAATGGTGGTGCCTCCCGGTGAGCAGACCATATCTTTCAGTGCCCCCGGATGTTCTCCCGTTTCCAGCACCATTTTTGCGGAACCCATTACCGCCTGAGCGGCAAATTTATACGCCTGGGCGCGTGGCATCCCGCCCAGCACGGCGGCGTCGGCCATCGCTTCGATAAACATAAATACGTAGGCTGGCGAAGAACCGCTCACACCGACCACCGGGTGGATCATCGGCTCAGCAATTACTTCCGCTTCGCCAAAGCAGCGGAAAATATTCAGCACATCAGCGGTATCTTCTGGGGTTACCAGCGCGTTTGGCGTTACGGAGGTCATCCCGGCATTAACCAGTGCGGGAGTGTTCGGCATGGCGCGGATAATTTTCCGGTCATGGCCCAGCGCGCGGGCAAGCTGGTCGAGCGTGACACCTGCAGCAATAGAAACGACCAGAGAGTCTTTATTCAGGCTGGAGGTGATTTCGCTAAGCACTTTAATCATGATGCCAGGTTTAACGGCAGCAAAAATGATGTCGGCGATTTGCGCCACTTCTTGCGCCGATTCTGCGGCGTTGATGCCGAACTGGTCATGCAGGGCGGCGACTTTATCCGGGGAGGGGGTGTATACCCAGATTTGCCCTGGAAGCACCTGACCGCTGGCAATCAGACCGCCGAGAATGGCTTTTCCCATATTGCCGCAGCCAATAAAACCGATTTTCTTTTCCATTGCCTCACTCCTGCCGTGAAATTCATTGTTTTGATAATCGCTGGCAGAAGCATAAACAGAACTATGCCGGAAGGCAAAAGCGCGACACAATAGAGGATTACCCAACAAAGGATGACTTTATGACAATTTGGGTGGATGCCGACGCGTGTCCCAATGTAATTAAAGAGATTTTGTATCGCGCGGCGGAACGTATGCAGATGCCGCTGGTACTGGTAGCAAACCAGAGTTTACGCGTGCCGCCATCGCGATTTATTCGTACGCTGCGCGTCGCGGCAGGTTTCGACGTTGCCGATAACGAAATTGTCCGGCAGTGTGAAGCGGGCGATTTGGTGATCACCGCAGATATACCTTTGGCTGCTGAAGCCATCGAGAAAGGCGCTGCGGCGCTTAATCCGCGCGGCGAACGTTACACGCCAGCGACCATTCGTGAGCGCCTGACGATGCGCGATTTTATGGATACCTTACGTGCCAGTGGGATCCAGACCGGCGGACCAGATAGCCTTTCACAACGTGACCGCCAGGCCTTTGCCGCGGAGCTGGAGAAGTGGTGGCTGGAAGTGCAACGTAGTCGTGGCTAAATGTAATTTATTATTTACACTTCATTCTTGAATATTTATTGGTATAGTAAGGGGTGTATTGAGATTTTCACTTTAAGTGGAATTTTTTCTTTACAATCGAAATTGTACTAGTTTGATGGTATGATCGCTATTCTCATGACACCGGCTTTCGCCGCATTGCGACCTATTGGGGAAAACCCACGATGACACAACCTCTTTTTCTGATCGGGCCTCGGGGCTGTGGTAAAACAACGGTCGGAATGGCCCTTGCCGATTCGCTTAACCGTCGGTTTGTCGATACCGATCAGTGGTTGCAATCACAGCTCAATATGACGGTCGCGGAGATCGTCGAAAGGGAAGAGTGGGCGGGATTTCGCGCCAGAGAAACGGCGGCGCTGGAAGCGGTAACTGCGCCATCCACCGTTATCGCTACAGGCGGCGGCATTATTCTGACGGAATTTAATCGTCACTTCATGCAAAATAACGGGATCGTGGTTTATTTGTGTGCGCCAGTATCAGTCCTGGTTAACCGACTGCAAGCTGCACCGGAAGAAGATTTACGGCCAACCTTAACGGGAAAACCGCTGAGCGAAGAAGTTCAGGAAGTGCTGGAAGAACGCGATGCGCTATATCGCGAAGTTGCGCATATTATCATCGACGCAACAAACGAACCCAGCCAGGTGATTTCTGAAATTCGCAGCGCCCTGGCACAGACGATCAATTGTTGATTTTCGAGCGCCTATACTTAACGTTCATCCCGTGAAATAAGGAAGAACGATGCCAACGAAACCGCCTTATCCTCGTGAAGCATATATAGTGACGATTGAAAAAGGAAAGCCAGGACAGACGGTAACCTGGTACCAACTCAGAGCCGATCATCCTAAACCAGACTCGTTGATCAGTGAACATCCGACCGCTCAGGAAGCGATGGATGCGAAAAAACGCTATGAGGACCCTGACAAAGAGTGACCGCATCAGACTGCTCGGAAGGGATTCTGAGTGCCACTACAAGGGATCTGCGTCACATTTTTCATAATTCATGTTTTTCTAATAATTAGAATATTAAACAATAACAATCCATTACTGGAATCATTTGGAATCTTTACATTATGCCGTGCACGTCTGCTGCTACGCTTTTTGTCATTTGTAGCACAAGTAAGTGTCAGCAGTGGTGCTTCACACTTGCCCGGTAATTAACGACGAAAGAAAAGTAAGGTGGATGAACAATGAGTGCGTCGTTGGCGATCCTGACCATCGGCATTGTACCTATGCAGGAAGTTTTGCCGCTCCTGACGGAATACATTGACGAAGATAATATTTCCCATCATAGCCTGCTGGGGAAGTTAAGTCGTGAAGAAGTGATGGCGGAGTACGCGCCAGAAGCAGGCGAAGACACCATTCTCACATTATTAAATGACAACCAGCTGGCCCATGTTTCGCGTCGCAAAGTGGAGCGTGACCTGCAAGGTGTGGTTGAAGTGCTCGATAATCAGGGTTATGACGTCATTTTATTAATGAGTACAGCAAACATTAGTAGTATGACTGCGCGTAATACGATCTTTCTTGAGCCGTCGCGAATATTGCCTCCACTGGTTTCCTCTATTGTTGAAGATCATCAGGTGGGGGTTATCGTTCCGGTTGAGGAGATGCTGCCCGTTCAGGCGCAAAAATGGCAAATTTTGCAGAAATCGCCGGTATTTTCATTGGGTAACCCCATTCATGATTCAGAACAAAAAATCATTGATGCCGGGAAAGAATTACTGGCAAAAGGGGCTGATGTCATCATGCTGGATTGTTTAGGATTTCACCAACGTCATCGCGATTTACTGCAAAAACAGCTCGATGTTCCTGTCTTGCTGTCTAACGTATTGATTGCACGGCTGGCTGCGGAATTACTGGTGTAATTTTGCGTGACAGCCAGCGCCTCTGGCCCCTATAGTGAAGTAGATGTTCAACTACCAAACAGGGCCAGTTTATGCTTCAAAGTAATGAGTACTTTTCCGGCAAAGTGAAATCAATCGGCTTTTCCAGCAGCAGCACTGGTCGCGCCAGCGTGGGTGTTATGGTTGAAGGCGAATACACCTTCAGCACCGCTGAGCCGGAAGAGATGACGGTAATCAGTGGCGCGCTGAATGTGTTACTGCCTGACGCGACCGACTGGCAGGTGTATGAAGCCGGTTCGGTGTTTAATGTTCCCGGTCACAGTGAGTTTCATCTGCAAGTTGCCGAACCCACCTCTTATCTGTGCCGCTATCTGTAATTCCTCGCCTTCCCCTTGAACGGGAGGGCATTTTTCTGAAATATCCTTTCTTTAGCCCATAATAATATTTCCTTTGCTGCGATTTTTTCAATTTCCGATATATTCATAATTTATCAAGGTTGATATAAATATCAGTGAAGATCTCCAGATATTGTTGCGGAACTGGCTACGATAAAAGATAAATCAGATGATGAATGGTGGCGTGCATTGCTGCAAAGTCGCAATGATCATTTACGCCAAACGGCATTGCGCAACGCACATACCCCGGCGTTGTTGTTAACGACATTGACTGAGCCTCAGGATCGGTCGCTGGCTATTAATAATCCACAGCTGGCTGCCGATGTGAAAACGGCGTGGTTAAAAGAGGATCCATCATTACTCTTATTTGTCGAACAACCCGATCTTTCGCTGTTACGTGATTTAGTGAAAACCGGGGCAACGCGGAAAATTCGCAGTGAAGCGCGTCACCGGCTTGAGGAAAAACAATGACACAACGTCCATGGAGCAAGTTACAGCGTAAAACGCATAATATTGCTGCGCTAAAAATTATTGCTCGCCGTAGCGAATAATTATATGCCTGGTGTGGCTTCGTACGCCGGATAAGACGCGGCAGGCGTCGCATCCGGCATTAAAGGAAAATCAGCAATTAACGTTGTGCTTCGCCACCTAATCCTTCAATCAGGTTTTGAATTAACGCTGCCAGTTCACCAGTCATCAGGATGAAATCGGCATCAAAACGCTGGGCGAAATCTTCACGGTCGATATCTTCGTTTTGATCGCGCAGCTCGTCGCAGAACTTCAGACGCTTGAGCGAACCATCGTCGCACATCACAAACTGAATGCGCTGCTGCCAGTCGAGCGCCAGTTTAGTCACCACTTTTCCGGCTTCAATGTGATTGGTGATCTCTTCGCTGGTCAGATCTTGTTTCTTCGCGCGGATCACGCCGCCATCTTCCAGCAACGATTTCAGCTCGGCTTCATCAAGCAGCTGGAAGCCCTGTGCCGCACTACCGGAGCGAACCCATTCGGTCAGCGTCAGTTCAATCGGGTTTTCCATGCTCAATGGTACAACCGGTAACGACCCCAGGCTTTTACGCAGTAATGCCAGCGTATCTTCCGCTTTTTTGGCACTGGCGCAGTCCACCATAATCAAACCGTTAACCGTGTCGATCCACATCATTGTCTGGCTAAAACGGCTGAAAGCACGCGGCAGCAGAGAGTGCAGCACTTCGTCTTTCAGCGAATCTTTTTCGGTTTTCTTCAGCTTACGCGCCTGTTCCGCTTCCAGTTTGGCGATTTTCGCTTCCAGCGCCTGTTTAATCACCGGAGACGGGAGGATTTTTTCTTCTTTGCGCGCGCAGATAACAATTTGACCATTGGCAACGTGCGTTAACGCATCGCTGTGCGATCCCATCGGAGGAACCCAGCCCATCTTCGCCATGTCCTGGCTGCCGCATGGGGTAAATGCCATCGAGGCTAGCTGTTTTTCCATCTCTTCTGCACGCAGCGAAATCTCGCGGCTAAGACGGTAAACCATTAAATTTTTGAACCACAGCATGATAATTTCCACGGCCTTGTCGTTAAATTTAGCGGGCATGATAACGAATTGTCGGCGGCCTTGCATTGCCAATCCGGTTGTCCGTCTCTACGCTATTGATATTGAAAAAAATAAGGAGAGTACCGTGCGTATAGGTATCGATTTAGGCGGCACCAAAACTGAAGTGATTGCACTGGGCGATGCAGGGGAGCAGTTGTACCGCCATCGTCTGCCCACGCCGCGTGATGATTACCGGCAGACTATTGAAACGATCGCCACGTTGGTTGATATGGCGGAGCAGGCGACGGGGCAGCGCGGAACGGTAGGTATGGGCATTCCTGGCTCAATTTCGCCTTACACCGGTGTGGTGAAGAATGCCAATTCAACCTGGCTCAACGGTCAGCCATTCGATAAAGACTTAAGCGCGAGGTTGCAGCGGGAAGTGCGGCTGGCAAATGACGCTAACTGTCTGGCGGTTTCAGAAGCAGTAGATGGCGCGGCAGCGGGAGCGCAGACGGTATTTGCCGTGATTATCGGCACGGGATGCGGCGCGGGCGTGGCATTCAATGGGCGGGCGCATATCGGCGGCAATGGCACGGCAGGTGAGTGGGGACACAATCCGCTACCGTGGATGGACGAAGACGAACTGCGTTATCGCGAGGAAGTCTCTTGTTATTGCGGTAAACAAGGTTGTATTGAAACCTTTATTTCGGGCACGGGATTCGCGATGGATTATCGTCGTTTGAGCGGACATGCGCTGAAAGGCAGTGAAATTATCCGCCTGGTTGAAGAAAGCGATCCGGTAGCGGAACTGGCATTGCGTCGCTACGAGCTGCGGCTGGCAAAATCGCTGGCACATGTCGTGAATATTCTCGATCCGGATGTGATTGTCCTGGGGGGCGGGATGAGCAATGTAGACCGTTTATATCAAACGGTTGGGCAGTTGATTAAACAATTTGTCTTCGGCGGCGAATGTGAAACGCCGGTGCGTAAGGCGAAGCACGGTGATTCCAGCGGCGTACGCGGCGCTGCGTGGTTATGGCCACAAGAGTAAAAAACGTAGGCAATTGGCGCATCATGCCTGATGCGACGCTTGCCGCGTCTTATCAGGCCTACAAAAGGTGCCAGAACCGTAGGCCGGATAAGGCGTTCACGCCGCATCCGGCAATAAGTGCTCCGATGCCTGATGCGACGCTTGCCGCGTCTTATCAGGCCTGCAAAATGTGCCAGAACCGCGTAGGGCGGATAAGGCGTTCACGCCGCATCCGGCAATAAGTAATGAGCACCGAGACTATAACCTACCCCAGTGGTTTCGCCAGCACCGGAGTATCCGCCGCTTGCTGGCGCTTATAGCGACCATACAGCAGCAACGACGACATCGCAGCAAACGAAAGCAGGGCGGCAGGCAGCGCCACGTAATTATATGCCAGCCCCAGCGTCAGCATCATACCTCCGCAATATGCGCCGACGGCGCTACCGAGGTTAAACGCTATTTGCCCACCTGCGGCACCTAATAACTCTCCGCCTTTGGCGTTTTGTAGTAACAATATTTGTAGCGGTGCTGAAAGGGCAAATAATCCCGCGCAACAAATAAAAGCAAAAATAAGCGACGTTGTTTTCATGCCGCCGCAGAAAAAGAGCATCAGCAGTGCCAGTACAATTATAAAGTCAGTCACTGCTGCAATGCGCAGTGGTGAATAACGTCCTGAAATCCTGCCACTTAGCATATTTCCCAGCACCATCCCTAGCCCAACTAACATCATAATAAAGGTCATCGCCGTTTCCGAAAAACCGGAAATAAACATCATGTATGGCTTTACGTAGCTGAACCAGGCAAACACACCTGCGTTGCCAAACATCGTGGCGGCGAAAATTAACCACGGGGCCGGGCTGCGCAAAAAGTGAAATTGTTCGCGCAGATTTCCTTTCGCCTCGTCGCGAATATCTGGCACCCAAAAATAGACCGATGCCATCACCGCAATATTAAAAACAGCGATCAATAAAAAGGTGTAACGCCAGCTAAATTCCTGACTTAAATACGTTCCCAGCGGAATGCCCAGCAAATTGGCGACTGTCATCCCGGAAACCATCCCCGCCACGGCGGCGGTGACTTTTCCGGGTTTGATAATTTTTGATAACACGATCGCTCCGACGCCAAAAAATGCGCCATGCGGAAAGCCGGATACCAGCCGACCAATGGCGAGCATCAGGTAAGACGAAGAGAGCGTGAACATGGCGTTGCCAATGACGCACAACGCCACCAGAAACAACAAGATATGTTTGAGTGAGTAGCGGCTGGAAAAGAGTGCGATGATTGGCGCACCGACCACCACCCCCAGTGCATAATACGAGATCATATGCCCGGCGGCAGGAATCGAAATTCCTACGTTATGCGCCAGCTCCGTGAGCACGCCCATAATGCCAAATTCGGCCATCCCCAAACCAAACGTGCCCAGAGCCAAAGATAAAATGACTTTTTTCATACCACCATCACAACCACCAGAACGGCTACCAATCACCGTAGCCAATAAAGTGATAGCTTGCAGGATAACGACCAGCAAGGCCAAGAGATAATTCGCCCCTCTGTATTCATTATCCTGCTGAATAGTTATTTCACTGCAAACGTACTTTCCAGTTTGCTGTAGCCCAGGCCGTTGATCTTTTTCACTTTGATCTGCACCGGAATACGCTCTTTCATCGCTTCTACGTGGCTAATCACACCGATGGTTTTGCCACTGGCGTTCAGGGCATCCAGCGCATCAAGGGCGGTATCCAGCGTTTCGCTATCCAGCGTGCCAAAACCTTCATCAAGGAACAGCGAGTCAATACGTGTTTTATGGCTGACCAGATCCGAAAGCGCCAGCGCCAGCGCCAGACTAACGAGGAAACTTTCGCCGCCGGAAAGGGTACGGGTATCGCGTACCGCATCTGCCTGCCAGGTATCAACAACCTCGACTTCCAGCGCCTCGCTGGCTTTGCGCTGTAACAGATAGCGCCCGTGCAGCCGGGTAAGTTGCTGATTAGCGAGATGGACTAAATTATCCAGCGTCAGCCCCTGGGCAAACTTGCGGAATTTATCGCCCTCTTTGGAACCTATTAGCGAATTCAGATATCCCCAGTCCTCAACCTGCTGCGTCATTTGAGCAATTTGCTGCATTAAGGTTTGTTGTTGCTGACGGTTATCTGCATCCTGCTTCAGCTGCTGGCGAATCTCGCCTTGACTCGTGGTGTTTTCACGCAACTTTTGGTGAGTTTGCGCTAACTCTTGCTGAATCTGCTCCACCGTCACAGTGAGAGCCAACCCGTCGTCAGGTCGGTGTTGTTGATGCTGTGCCAGCGTTTCTGCTGTCTGAGTGACCAGAGTTTGCGCCTGACGGCGCTGGTTTTCCAGATTCTGCTTGAGCTGTTCCAGCTGCGTTAGTGTTTGTTCATCCATTAGCGCCGCAAGGAACGCCTGCTGATCGTCAAAGACGCTGGCCTGTAGCGCGGTGTCAAACTGCGCCTGGGCTTTTTGCAGACTTTGCGCCGCCAGAACATCCTGTTGCTGTAACGTCTGCTGCTGGCTGTGTAATGCGAGACATTGTTCATGTACCTGCCGCCAGTTTTCCAATACCACAGTTTCTTCGCAGTGCGGGAGTTCATCACTTTGCGGCAACGTTTCCAGAATCGGCGTCAGCTGCTGAATACGGTTTTGCAGCGCGGTTAATTCGTTCTGGCGTTGCTGCCAGCTCTGCGCTTCTTGCTGACGTGTCGCCAACCAGCTCTCTTCTTCATCTTCCTGTGGCAATGTCAGTGCATAACCCGTCAATGTCGTTAAAAGTAGTTGCTGGCGTTGTTCAATTTGCTGTTGATACTGGATAATTTGCTGATTATGCGCGGCAATCTGCCCTTGTAATTCATGCCGTTGGCTGAGTAACCGCAGCTGGCGTTCGTGCTCATCTTGTGCATCCAGCCACGGTTGAATATCGTCCAGTGGCTGCAAGGTGATATTGAGGCTGGCCGTGACGGCTTGCCATTGTTGAGTAAGTGCTTGCTCATCTTGTCGGAGGCTTTGCGCTTCGTTTTCATCACGCTGAAGCTGCTTTGTTATGGCGTCCAGTTGCCCACGTAGCGTCGCACCTTCTTCACCGAGCTTTTTAACTTCGTTTTCCAGCGCCAGTAATCGAGACTGATTAACGCCAGGCTCCAGCGCCTGATACGCCTCGACCGCCGGGTGGCTGGTGGAACCACAAAGTGGGCAAGGCTGACCCGCCTGTAACTGTGCACGTTGAGCTTCCAGCGTTTTGATGCGCGCTTCCTGCTCGCAAATGGTTTTCACATCGGCAAGTTGCTGCGTCTTTTCTTTATAACGCTGGCGCATTTCGTTAAGTGCGGCGTTACGTTGCGTCTGTTCTTGCGTGACATTCTGGATAGCGACCTGTAACTGCGCCAGACGTTTTTGTTGGGGAACAATCTGTCCATGCAGCGCGACCAGGTGCTGACGCAGTGGGCGTTGCTCAGCATGTTGCGCCAGGGCGGTAGCAACTTCATCGGCGGTTAACGTCAACGTGATCGCCGCAAGCGCATTAAGTTTTTGCTCAGCATGGGTTAACTGTTGCTGCCATTGCCGCAGATGCTCGCGATCGCTGGTTTGTTGGGAGAACTGCGCACGCCAACCCGCCGGTTCGTTGTTCCACTGACGGAAGCGGTCGTGTTCCTGTAACCAGGTATTCAGGCTTTGTTGCTGCTGCTGTAATTCTGCTGACTGCTTCGCCGCGTGGTGGCGAATGCTCGCGCGAAGCGCCATTGTGCTCTGTAAGCGAGTATTTACTTCTTCAATCTGCTGGCGAATATGCGCCAGCGCCGCGCTGTGTTCTGCGATGCGTTCCCAGTGTGGACGAAGATTTCGTGCCGGTTGTGCCAGACTAAGCGCCGCCAGTTGAGGTTGCGCTTTTTCTTCTTCGGCTAACGCCTGTTGCAAGGCCTGCTGACGGCGGCTGGCTTCTTGCTGCAATTCGTCCTGACGCGTTAACCAGTTTAGCGATTGTTGTTCTTGCTGCTGCGCGGTAATTAACTGTTTTTCTTCGTCAGTAAGTACCTGCAAACTCGCTGTCAGCGATTGCACTTGTTCCGGCGTGAGCAACGTGACGCCGCTGGCCTGCGCTTGCAGCTTCTCCAGCTCTGTGCGGGCCGATTTGTGCTGCTCAAAAACCATCGCCGAGATTTGCCCGTAGATTTCAGTGCCGGTTAACTCCTCGAGCAATTCCGCGCGTTCTTTGGGTTTGGCATTCAGGAAGGCAGCAAATTGCCCCTGCGAAAGCAGCATCGAACGGGTGAAGCGCCCGTAATCCAGCCCGGTTAACGTCGCTGTCAGTTCCAGCTTATCTTTCACTTTGTCGGCGAGAATTTTGCCGTCGGCGCAGCGCGCCAGCTCTACGCGTGGCACCTGCAAATTACCGTCGGGTTGGTTACGCGCCCGATTCTGGCTCCAGAATGCACGGTACGCTTCACCTTTCACTTCAAACTCCACCTCCGCCAGACATTCGGCGGTATCGCGGGTCATGAGATCATTTTGCGATTGTGAAACGTTAGAGAGACGCGGAGTTTCGTGATACAGCGCCAGACAAATGGCGTCCAGCAGGGTGGTTTTCCCCGCACCTGTTGGGCCGGTAATAGCAAACAGCCCGTTGCTGGCGAACGGCTCGCGGGTGAAATCAATCTTCCATTCGCCTTTTAATGAGTTCAGGTTTTTCAGGCGCAGGCTGAGAATTTTCATGCTTCGTGTTCTCCGGCGAGGGTATGCAACGTCGTGGTGAAAAGATGCTGCAGACGTTGCTGCTGCGATTCATCCAGTTCTTCCAGTGCCAGACGGCGATTGAACACCTCTTCGACGCTGAGTTCGCTGAGGGTTTCACGCTGTTGGCTGGCTAACACACGCTCGCGCTGTTCACGACTCCGACGTACCAGCAATACTTCGACAGGCAATGATTCGGTTAATGCCTGGATTTTGCGCTGAATATCATGCAGATACTCATCAGTAGTGATTTCGATATCCAGCCAGACAGGTGGCTCCTGCGATACATCGCGCCACTGTTCCAGCTGTGCGGTAATCGACGCCAGATCGCCTTTCAGCACTGCCATGGGTTGCGTTACCGGTACGTTCAGGTTTTCCACGCTCTCTAATTTGCCGTTTGAAAATGTCACCAGATGGACATATTTACTCTTACCGCATTCATCAAAACTCAGTGGAATGGGGGAGCCGCAATAGCGAACATGTTCCATGCCGCCAATAATCTGTGCGCGGTGAATATGCCCGAGCGCGATGTAGTCGGCTGGTGGAAAGTTTTGTGCCGGAAACGCGTCCAGCGTGCCAATATAAATGTCACGCACGGCGTCACTTTTACTGGCCCCCACGGTCGTTAAATGTCCCGTGGCGATGATGGGCAGAGGCTGATCGCCGCGCAGTTTGCAGGCATCGGCATAGTGTTGTTGGTAATAATCGGTAATCGCTGCCAGTAAATGCTGCTGTTTTTCAATACCGTTAAGCCCCGCCTGGCTGGTAATAATGTCACGCGGACGTAAAAACGGAATGGGGCACAGCACTGCGCCTGGCGTCCCGTCGCGACGAGGCAAGATTTGCGGCGCATGTCCGGCGCTGGCGACCACGGTAGTATTGAGGAACGCCATGATATCGCGCGATTCATTCAGCGTGGCGACCGAGTCATGGTTTCCTGCCAGTACCACCAGATGACAGCCAGTTTGCTGTAAATTGACAACAAAACGGTTGTATAACGTGCGGGCGTAACTGGGCGGCGAGCCGGTATCGAAAACATCACCGGCAACAATAATCGCATCCACCTGATGGGTTTGTGCTGTCTCCAGCAGCCAGTCAAGAAAAGCCTGATGTTCAGCTTCGCGGCTTTTACTGTAGAAGTTCTGGCCGAGATGCCAGTCTGAGGTGTGAAGGATGCGCATAACGGTTCCCTGGCGAAAAAGCATGGGCGCGATTATACCCAAACAGATGTGCCATTTGCTTTTTTCTGCGCCACGGAAATCAATAACCTGAAGATATGTGCGACGAGCTTTTCATAAATCTGTCATAAATCTGACGCATAATGACGTCGCATTAATGATCGCAACCTATTTATTACAACAGGGCAAATCATGGCGAGACGTATTCTGGTCGTAGAAGATGAAGCTCCAATTCGCGAAATGGTCTGCTTCGTGCTCGAACAAAATGGCTTTCAGCCGGTCGAAGCGGAAGATTATGACAGTGCTGTGAATCAACTGAATGAACCCTGGCCGGATTTAATTCTCCTCGACTGGATGTTACCTGGCGGCTCCGGTATCCAGTTCATCAAACACCTCAAGCGCGAGTCGATGACCCGGGATATTCCAGTGGTGATGTTGACCGCCAGAGGGGAAGAAGAAGATCGCGTGCGCGGCCTTGAAACCGGCGCGGATGACTATATCACCAAGCCGTTTTCGCCGAAGGAGCTGGTGGCGCGAATCAAAGCGGTAATGCGCCGTATTTCGCCAATGGCGGTGGAAGAGGTGATTGAGATGCAGGGATTAAGTCTCGACCCGACATCTCACCGAGTGATGGCGGGCGAAGAGCCGCTGGAGATGGGGCCGACAGAATTTAAACTGCTGCACTTTTTTATGACGCATCCTGAGCGCGTGTACAGCCGCGAGCAGCTGTTAAACCACGTCTGGGGAACTAACGTGTATGTGGAAGACCGCACGGTCGATGTCCACATTCGTCGCCTGCGTAAAGCACTGGAGCCCGGCGGGCATGACCGCATGGTGCAGACCGTGCGCGGTACAGGATATCGTTTTTCAACCCGCTTTTAACGCCTTGCTCATCGGACGCAGAGCAGGGCTTATGATTTCTTAACTGGAGTATCTTACGTGCTGGAACGGCTGTCGTGGAAAAGGCTGGTGCTGGAGCTGCTACTTTGCTGCCTCCCGGCTTTCATCCTGGGTGCATTTTTTGGTTACCTGCCCTGGTTTTTGCTGGCATCGGTAACAGGACTGCTTATCTGGCATTTCTGGAATTTATTGCGCCTTTCATGGTGGCTGTGGGTGGATCGCAGTATGACCCCGCCACCGGGGCGTGGTAGCTGGGAACCGCTACTATACGGCTTACACCAGATGCAGCTGCGAAATAAAAAACGCCGCCGTGAACTGGGCAATCTGATTAAACGCTTTCGTAGCGGCGCGGAGTCGCTGCCCGACGCGGTGGTGCTGACCACGGAAGAGGGCGGTATTTTCTGGTGTAACGGTCTGGCGCAACAAATTCTTGGTTTGCGCTGGCCGGAAGATAACGGGCAGAACATCCTTAACCTACTGCGTTACCCGGAGTTTACGCAATATCTGAAAACGCGTGATTTTTCTCGCCCGCTCAATCTGGTGCTCAACACCGGGCGGCATCTGGAAATTCGCGTCATGCCTTATACCCACAAACAGTTGCTGATGGTGGCGCGTGATGTCACGCAAATGCATCAACTGGAAGGGGCGCGGCGTAACTTTTTTGCCAACGTGAGCCATGAGTTACGTACGCCATTGACCGTGTTACAGGGTTACCTGGAGATGATGAATGAGCAGCCGCTGGAAGGCGCGGTACGCGAAAAAGCGTTGCACACCATGCGCGAGCAGACCCAGCGGATGGAAGGACTGGTGAAGCAATTGCTGACGCTGTCGAAAATAGAAGCCGCACCGACGCATTTGCTCAATGAAAAGGTTGATGTGCCGATGATGCTGCGCGTTGTTGAGCGCGAGGCTCAGACTCTGAGTCAGAAAAAACAGACATTTACCTTTGAGATAGATAACGGCCTCAAGGTGTCTGGCAACGAAGATCAGCTACGCAGTGCGATTTCGAACCTGGTCTATAACGCCGTGAATCATACGCCGGAAGGCACGCATATCACCGTACGCTGGCAGCGAGTGCCGCACGGTGCCGAATTTAGCGTTGAAGATAACGGACCGGGCATTGCACCGGAGCATATTCCGCGCCTGACCGAGCGTTTTTATCGCGTTGATAAAGCGCGTTCCCGGCAAACCGGCGGTAGCGGATTAGGGTTAGCGATCGTGAAACATGCTGTGAATCATCACGAAAGTCGCCTGAATATTGAGAGTACAGTAGGAAAAGGAACACGTTTCAGTTTTGTTATCCCGGAACGTTTAATTGCCAAAAACAGCGATTAATCCGCCTTTGTCATCTTTTATTGCCATAAGCCAGTCGATGCTGGCTTATTTTCTTTGCAGTCAAAATACGGGCGTTAGATTTTACAACGATTGGTGATTTTTTGTTCGCATGATTAGCCATGTCTTTTTCACGGAAATAGTGTTTTATACTGGTTGGTGATTTCTTATCGCTATATACCTCTGGTTTTTAGATCCCTCCTTGCTTTAAAACGTTATAAGCGTTTAAATTGCGCTTCAGGTGCTGTCATACTGACTGCATTAACGCGGTAAATCGAAAAACTATTCTTCGCCGCGCCTGGTTGGGAGTATTTCCCGCTAAAATTGTTTAAATATACCGCTGTATCATCCCCAGGGATTGGCACAAAAATTTAACGTTACAACACCACATCCACAGGCAGTATGATTTATGACCCATCAATTAAGATCGCGCGATATCATCGCTCTGGGCTTTATGACATTTGCGTTGTTCGTCGGCGCAGGTAACATTATTTTCCCTCCAATGGTCGGCTTACAGGCAGGCGAACACGTCTGGACTGCGGCATTCGGCTTCCTCATTACTGCCGTTGGCCTGCCGGTATTAACGGTAGTGGCGCTGGCAAAAGTTGGCGGCGGTGTTGACAGCCTCAGCACGCCAATCGGTAAAGTCGCTGGCGTACTGCTGGCAACGGTTTGTTACCTGGCGGTGGGGCCGCTTTTCGCTACGCCGCGTACAGCTACCGTTTCCTTTGAAGTGGGGATTGCGCCGCTGACGGGTGATTCCGCGCTGCCGCTGTTTATCTACAGCCTGGTCTATTTCGCTATCGTTATTCTGGTTTCGCTCTATCCGGGCAAGCTGCTGGATACCGTGGGCAACTTCCTTGCGCCGCTGAAAATTATCGCGCTGGTCATCCTGTCTGTTGCCGCTATTGTCTGGCCGGCGGGTTCTATCAGCACGGCGACTGAGGCTTATCAAAACGCTGCGTTTTCTAACGGCTTCGTTAACGGCTATCTGACCATGGATACGCTGGGCGCAATGGTGTTTGGTATCGTTATTGTTAACGCGGCGCGTTCTCGTGGCGTTACCGAAGCGCGTCTGCTGACCCGTTATACCGTCTGGGCTGGCCTGATGGCGGGTGTTGGTCTGACTCTGCTGTACCTGGCGCTGTTCCGTCTGGGGTCAGACAGCGCGTCGCTGGTCGATCAGTCTGCAAACGGCGCTGCTATTCTGCATGCTTACGTTCAGCACACCTTTGGCGGCGGCGGTAGCTTCCTGCTGGCGGCGTTAATCTTCATCGCCTGCCTGGTAACGGCAGTTGGCCTGACCTGTGCTTGTGCAGAATTCTTTGCCCAGTACGTACCGCTCTCTTATCGTACGCTGGTGTTTATCCTCGGCGGCTTCTCGATGGTGGTTTCTAACCTCGGCTTAAGCCAGCTGATCCAGATCTCCGTACCGGTGCTGACCGCTATTTATCCGCCGTGTATCGCACTGGTTGTATTAAGTTTTACACGCTCATGGTGGCATAATTCGTCCCGCGTGATTGCTCCGCCGATGTTTATCAGCCTGCTTTTTGGTATTCTCGACGGGATCAAAGCATCTGCATTCAGCGATATCTTACCGTCCTGGGCGCAGCGTTTACCGCTGGCCGAACAAGGTCTGGCGTGGTTAATGCCAACAGTGGTGATGGTGGTTCTGGCCATTATCTGGGATCGCGCGGCAGGTCGTCAGGTGACCTCCAGCGCTCACTAAATCACTGAACATTTGTTTTAACCACGGGGCTGCGATGCCCCGTGGTTTTTTATTGTGTTGATGGGTTAGGAATTGATGGAAAGTAAGAACAAGCTAAAGCGTGGGCTAAGTACCCGTCACATACGCTTTATGGCACTGGGTTCAGCAATTGGCACCGGGCTGTTTTACGGTTCGGCAGACGCCATCAAAATGGCCGGTCCGAGCGTGTTGTTGGCCTATATTATCGGTGGTATCGCGGCGTATATCATTATGCGTGCGCTGGGGGAAATGTCGGTACATAACCCGGCCGCCAGCTCTTTCTCGCGTTATGCGCAGGAAAACCTCGGCCCGCTGGCAGGTTACATTACCGGCTGGACCTACTGCTTTGAAATCCTTATTGTCGCCATCGCCGATGTGACCGCTTTTGGTATCTATATGGGTGTCTGGTTCCCGACGGTGCCGCACTGGATTTGGGTACTGAGCGTGGTGCTGATCATTTGCGCCGTAAACCTGATGAGCGTGAAGGTATTCGGTGAGCTGGAATTCTGGTTCTCGTTCTTTAAAGTCGCCACCATCATCATCATGATTGTCGCCGGTTTCGGCATCATCATCTGGGGGATTGGCAACGGCGGGCAACCGACCGGTATTCATAACCTGTGGAGCAACGGCGGCTTCTTCAGTAACGGCTGGCTTGGCATGGTAATGTCGTTGCAAATGGTGATGTTTGCTTACGGTGGGATCGAAATTATCGGGATTACCGCCGGTGAAGCGAAAGATCCTGAGAAATCGATACCGCGTGCGATTAACTCCGTGCCGATGCGTATTCTGGTGTTCTACGTCGGTACGCTGTTCGTCATTATGTCTATCTACCCGTGGAATCAGGTTGGCACTGCCGGTAGCCCGTTCGTGCTGACGTTCCAGCATATGGGCATTACCTTTGCCGCCAGCATTCTTAACTTTGTTGTGCTGACTGCTTCGCTGTCGGCAATTAACAGTGATGTATTTGGCGTAGGCCGTATGCTCCACGGTATGGCAGAGCAGGGCAGCGCGCCGAAAATTTTCAGCAAAACGTCGCGTCGCGGTATTCCGTGGGTTACGGTGCTGGTGATGACTACCGCGCTGCTGTTTGCGGTGTATCTGAACTACATCATGCCGGAAAACGTCTTCCTGGTGATCGCTTCGCTGGCAACCTTCGCCACGGTGTGGGTGTGGATTATGATCCTGCTGTCGCAAATTGCCTTCCGTCGCCGTTTGCCGCCAGAAGAAGTTAAGGCGCTGAAATTTAAAGTGCCGGGTGGGGTAGCAACGACCATCGGCGGGCTGATTTTCCTGCTCTTTATTATCGGGTTGATTGGTTATCACCCGGATACGCGTATCTCGCTGTATGTCGGTTTCGCGTGGATTGTTGTGCTGTTGATTGGCTGGATGTTTAAACGCCGCCACGATCGTCAGCTGGCTGAAAACCAGTAATCCTTGCGTTCTGTAAGCCGGTTCAGGAGGAAATCCTGATCCGGCTATTCCGAAAGTTATCCGCCCCCGTCCTCCTCCCCCAAATATCCTTCAGATGATGAGTGATCCTGCATTAGGCTATGGCAAGGTGATCAGATTTTCATCACAGGGGAATTATGATGTTAAATGCATGGCACCTGCCGGTGCCCCCATTTGTTAAACAAAGCAAAGATCAACTGCTCATTACACTGTGGCTGACGGGCGAAGACCCACCGCAGCGCATTATGCTGCGTACAGAACACGATAACGAAGAAATGTCAGTACCGATGCATAAGCAGCGCAGTCAGCCGCAGCCTGGCGTCACCGCATGGCGTGCGGCGATTGATCTCTCCAGCGGACAACCCCGGCGGCGTTACAGTTTCAAACTGCTGTGGCACGATCGCCAGCGTTGGTTTACACCGCAGGGCTTCAGCCGAATGCCGCCGGCACGACTGGAGCAGTTTGCCGTCGATGTACCGGATATCGGCCCACAATGGGCTGCGGATCAGATTTTTTATCAGATCTTCCCTGATCGTTTTGCGCGTAGTCTTCCTCGTGAAGCTGAACAGGATCATGTCTATTACCATCATGCAGCCGGACAAGAGATCATCTTGCGTGACTGGGATGAACCGGTCACGGCGCAGGCGGGCGGATCAACGTTCTATGGCGGCGATCTGGACGGGATAAGCGAAAAACTGCCGTATCTGAAAAAGCTTGGCGTGACAGCGCTGTATCTCAATCCGGTGTTTAAAGCTCCCAGCGTACATAAATACGATACCGAGGATTATCGCCATGTCGATCCGCAGTTTGGCGGTGATGGGGCGTTGCTGCGTTTGCGACACAATACGCAGCAGCTGGGAATGCGGCTGGTGCTGGACGGCGTGTTTAACCACAGTGGCGATTCCCATGCCTGGTTTGACAGGCATAATCGTGGCACGGGTGGTGCTTGTCACAACCCCGAATCGCCCTGGCGCGACTGGTACTCGTTTAGTGATGATGGCACGGCGCTCGACTGGCTTGGCTATGCCAGCTTGCCGAAGCTGGATTATCAGTCGGAAAGTCTGGTGAATGAAATTTATCGCGGGGAAGACAGTATTGTCCGCCACTGGCTGAAAGCGCCGTGGAATATGGACGGCTGGCGGCTGGATGTGGTGCATATGCTGGGGGAGGCGGGTGGGGCGCGCAATAATATGCAGCACGTTGCCGGGATCACCGAAGCGGCGAAAGAAACCCAGCCGGAAGCGTATATTGTCGGCGAACATTTTGGCGATGCACGGCAATGGTTACAGGCCGATGTGGAAGATGCCGCCATGAACTATCGTGGCTTCACATTCCCGTTGTGGGGATTTCTTGCCAATACCGATATCTCTTACGATCCGCAGCAAATTGATGCCCAAACCTGTATGGCCTGGATGGATAATTACCGCGCAGGGCTTTCTCATCAACAACAATTACGTATGTTTAATCAGCTCGACAGCCACGATACTGCGCGATTTAAAACGCTGCTCGGTCGGGATATTGCGCGCCTGCCGCTGGCGGTGGTCTGGCTGTTCACCTGGCCTGGTGTACCGTGCATTTATTACGGTGATGAAGTAGGACTGGATGGCAAAAACGATCCGTTTTGCCGTAAACCGTTCCCCTGGCAGGTGGAAAAGCAGGATACGGCGTTATTCGCGCTGTACCAGCGAATGATTGCGCTGCGTAAGAAAAGTCAGGCGCTACGTCATGGCGGCTGTCAGGTGCTGTATGCGGAAGATAACGTGGTGGTATTTGTCCGCGTGCTGAATCAGCAACGTGTACTGGTGGCAATCAACCGTGGCGAGGCCTGTGAAGTGGTGCTACCCGCGTCACCGTTTCTCAATGCCGTGCAATGGCAATGCAAAGAAGGGCATGGGCAACTGACTGACGGGATTCTGGCTTTGCCTGCCATTTCGGCTACGGTATGGATGAACTAACGTTTTATAACGCCTTGCGTGACGCCTGCGCCATCATCCGCGGATAAAACTGCCAGAAGCGGGTTTCGAGGGCGTCATAATGAGCGTCTAAATCGTACCAGGAGTCACGCAGGGCATCCAGACGTGGGCGGCGGCTTGCCATGCCGTTTAACACGTTCTGGATGAAATCCATATCGCGATAGCGCACCAGCCACTGCTCTGACCACAAGTAATTGTTCAGATTGATAAAACGTGGCGGTGAGTCCGGCAAAATCGTCATCACTTGCTCGCGGGCATAACAGACAAATTCCTGTAGCGGAAAGTCCGGCGACAGCTGCGACCAGTGGCGGGAAAGAAAGTGATCCCACATGACATCCAGCGTAATAGGCGCAACGCGGCGCGTTTCACTACGAAACCACTCCCGTGCTTCGCGGACTTCCGGCAGATTGTCAGTCAATACGTCGATACGTCGATGCATATGAATGCCAGCCACGACGTCGGGCGGAAAACTTTCTTCAGGATTTCCGCGTACGAAATCAGCCAGTAAATTGCCGGAAAGCGAGCTTTCCGCGAGATGGGCTAAATGCAGGTGAGCTAAAAAATTCATCGATTATATTCTATCCAAAAGGGGGTAAAGGTTGCAGGGAGAGCGCCCCGGCACTAGACTACCCGCCTCTTATTTTAGTCTGAGTCAGTGTCATGCGCGTTACCGATTTCTCCTTTGAATTGCCCGAATCCCTGATTGCCCACTATCCCATGCCTGAACGCAGTAGCTGTCGTTTACTGTCGCTGGACGGGCCGACGGGCGCGCTGACGCACGGTACTTTCACCGATTTACTTGATAAGCTCAACCCCGGCGATCTTCTGGTTTTTAATAATACCCGCGTGATCCCGGCGCGCCTGTTTGGGCGTAAAGCCAGCGGCGGCAAGATTGAAGTGCTGGTTGAACGGATGCTCGACGACAAACGCATTCTTGCGCATATTCGCGCCTCGAAAGCGCCAAAACCTGGCGCAGAACTGCTGCTGGGCGATGACGAAAGTATTAACGCAACAATGACCGCGCGCCACGGCGCACTGTTTGAAGTCGAATTTAATGATGAACGCTCGGTGCTGGATATTCTCAACAGCATCGGCCATATGCCGCTGCCGCCGTATATCGACCGTCCGGACGAAGACGCTGACCGCGAACTTTATCAAACCGTTTATAGCGAAAAACCGGGCGCGGTTGCAGCCCCGACCGCAGGTCTGCATTTTGACGAGCCTTTGCTGGAAAAATTGCGCGCCAAAGGCGTGGAGATGGCGTTTGTGACGTTGCACGTTGGTGCGGGCACCTTCCAGCCGGTGCGCGTCGACACCATTGAAGATCACATCATGCACTCGGAATACGCTGAAGTACCGCAGGATGTGGTAGACGCGGTACTGGCGGCGAAAGCGCGCGGTAACCGGGTGATTGCGGTTGGCACCACTTCAGTACGTTCGCTGGAAAGCGCGGCTCAGGCAGCGAAAAACGATCTCATTGAACCGTTCTTCGACGATACCCAAATCTTTATCTATCCGGGCTTCCAGTACAAAGTGGTCGATGCGCTGGTGACGAACTTCCACTTGCCAGAGTCGACGCTGATTATGCTGGTTTCGGCCTTTGCCGGTTATCAACACACCATGAACGCCTATAAAGCAGCGGTAGAAGAGAAATATCGCTTTTTTAGTTACGGTGATGCGATGTTTATCACGTACAATCCGCAGGCAATTAATGAGCGCGTCGGGGAGTAATTCCGCGGCGCTGGTTTAAAACGTTGGACTGTTTTTCTGACGTAGTGGAGAAAAAATGAAATTTGAACTGGACACCACCGACGGTCGCGCACGCCGTGGCCGCCTGGTCTTTGATCGTGGCGTAGTGGAAACGCCTTGTTTTATGCCTGTTGGCACCTACGGCACCGTAAAAGGGATGACGCCGGAAGAAGTTGAAGCCACTGGCGCGCAAATTATCCTCGGCAACACCTTCCACCTGTGGCTGCGCCCGGGCCAGGAAATCATGAAACTGCACGGCGATCTGCACGATTTTATGCAGTGGAAGGGGCCGATCCTCACCGACTCCGGCGGCTTCCAGGTCTTCAGCCTTGGCGATATTCGTAAAATCACCGAACAGGGCGTGCACTTCCGTAACCCGATCAACGGCGATCCGATTTTCCTCGATCCTGAAAAATCAATGGAGATTCAGTACGATCTTGGTTCGGATATCGTCATGATCTTTGATGAGTGTACGCCGTATCCTGCTGACTGGGATTACGCAAAACGCTCCATGGAGATGTCTCTGCGTTGGGCGAAGCGTAGCCGTGAGCGTTTTGACAGTCTCGGAAACAAAAATGCGCTGTTTGGTATCATCCAGGGCAGCGTTTACGAAGATTTACGTGATATTTCTGTTAAAGGTCTGGTAGATATCGGTTTTGATGGCTACGCTGTCGGCGGTCTGGCTGTGGGTGAGCCGAAAGCAGATATGCACCGCATTCTGGAGCATGTATGCCCGCAAATTCCGGCAGACAAACCGCGTTACCTGATGGGCGTTGGTAAACCAGAAGACCTGGTTGAAGGCGTACGTCGTGGTATCGATATGTTTGACTGCGTAATGCCAACCCGCAACGCCCGAAATGGTCATTTGTTCGTGACCGATGGCGTGGTGAAAATCCGCAATGCGAAGTATAAGAGCGATACTGGCCCACTCGATCCTGAGTGTGATTGCTACACCTGTCGCAATTATTCACGCGCTTACTTGCATCATCTTGACCGTTGCAACGAAATATTAGGCGCGCGACTCAACACCATTCATAACCTTCGTTACTACCAGCGTTTGATGGCGGGTTTACGCAAGGCTATTGAAGAGGGTAAATTAGAGAGCTTCGTAACTGATTTTTACCAGCGTCAGGGGCGAGAAGTACCACCTTTGAACGTTGATTAATATTAATAATGAGGGAAATTTAATGAGCTTTTTTATTTCTGATGCGGTAGCGGCAACGGGTGCACCGGCGCAAGGTAGCCCGATGTCTTTGATTTTGATGCTGGTGGTATTCGGTCTGATTTTCTATTTCATGATCCTGCGTCCACAGCAGAAGCGCACCAAAGAACACAAAAAGCTGATGGACTCCATTGCCAAAGGTGATGAAGTTCTGACGAACGGTGGCCTGGTTGGTCGCGTAACCAAAGTAGCGGAAAACGGCTACATTGCTATCGCGCTGAATGACACCACTGAAGTAGTTATTAAACGTGACTTCGTAGCTGCCGTCCTGCCGAAAGGCACCATGAAGGCGCTGTAATTAAAATTTTTCCCTAAGGGAATTGCCGTGTTAAACCGTTATCCTTTGTGGAAGTACGTCATGCTGATCGTGGTGATTGTCATCGGTCTGCTGTATGCGCTTCCCAACCTGTTTGGTGAGGATCCGGCTGTTCAGATCACTGGTGCGCGCGGAGTCGCCGCCAGTGAGCAAACGCTGATCCAGGTCCAGAAAACGTTACAAGAAGAAAAAATAACTGCTAAGTCTGTGGCACTGGAAGAGGGCGCTATTCTTGCGCGCTTCGACTCCACTGACACCCAGTTGCGCGCTCGTGAAGCATTAATGGGCGTTATGGGTGACAAATACGTCGTGGCGCTTAACCTTGCCCCGGCAACGCCGCGCTGGCTGGCAGCTATTCACGCTGAGCCGATGAAGCTCGGCCTTGACCTGCGTGGCGGCGTTCACTTCCTGATGGAAGTGGATATGGACACCGCGCTTGGCAAACTCCAGGAACAAAATATCGATAGCCTACGCAGTGACCTGCGCGAAAAGGGCATCCCGTATACCACTGTTCGTAAAGAAAACAACTACGGCCTGAGCATCACTTTCCGCGATGCTAAAGCTCGTGATGAAGCCATTGCGTATCTGAGCAAGCGCCATCCGGACCTGGTGATTAGCAGCCAGGGCAGCAACCAGCTGCGTGCGGTAATGAGCGATGCTCGTCTGAGTGAAGCGCGTGAATATGCGGTGCAGCAGAACATTAATATCCTGCGTAACCGTGTAAACCAACTTGGCGTGGCGGAGCCGGTGGTTCAGCGTCAGGGTGCTGACCGTATCGTTGTTGAACTGCCAGGTATTCAGGACACTGCGCGTGCGAAAGAGATTCTGGGTGCGACGGCAACGCTGGAATTCCGTCTGGTAAACACCAACGTTGACCAGGCCGCTGCGGCATCCGGTCGCGTACCGGGCGACTCTGAAGTGAAACAGACCCGCGAAGGTCAGCCAGTTGTGCTGTACAAACGCGTAATTCTGACCGGTGACCATATCACCGACTCCACTTCCAGCCAGGACGAATACAACCAACCGCAGGTTAACATCTCGCTCGATAGCGCTGGTGGTAACATCATGTCTAACTTCACTAAGGACAACATCGGCAAACCGATGGCAACCCTGTTTGTGGAGTACAAAGACAGCGGTAAGAAAGATGCAAATGGTCGTGCGGTTCTGGTGAAACAGGAAGAGGTGATTAACATCGCCAACATCCAGTCTCGTCTGGGTAACAGCTTCCGTATCACCGGCATCAACAACCCGAACGAAGCCCGTCAGCTGTCACTGCTGCTGCGTGCCGGTGCGTTGATCGCGCCGATTCAGATTGTTGAAGAACGTACCATTGGCCCAACCCTGGGTATGCAGAACATTGAACAGGGGCTGGAGGCTTGCCTTGCCGGTCTGCTGGTTTCTATTCTGTTCATGATCATCTTCTATAAGAAGTTTGGTCTGATTGCGACCAGTGCTCTGATTGCCAACTTGATCTTAATCGTCGGCATTATGTCGCTGTTGCCAGGCGCAACGCTGAGTATGCCAGGTATCGCGGGTATCGTCTTAACCCTTGCGGTGGCGGTCGATGCGAACGTACTGATCAACGAACGTATTAAAGAAGAGTTGAGCAACGGACGTACTGTTCAACAGGCAATTGATGAAGGTTATCGTGGCGCATTCAGTTCTATCTTCGATGCGAACATCACCACGCTGATTAAAGTCATCATCCTGTACGCAGTGGGTACCGGGGCAATTAAAGGGTTCGCGATTACTACCGGTATCGGTGTGGCGACGTCGATGTTTACCGCGATTGTCGGTACGCGTGCCATCGTAAACCTGCTATATGGCGGCAAGCGCGTCAAGAAGCTGTCAATCTGAGGAGTGCGATGTGGCACAGGAATATACTGTTGAACAACTAAACCACGGCCGTAAAGTCTATGACTTTATGCGCTGGGACTACTGGGCTTTCGGCATCTCTGGTCTGCTGTTAATCGCTGCTATCGTTATTATGGGCGTGCGCGGCTTTAACTGGGGGCTGGATTTCACCGGTGGTACGGTTATTGAAATTACGCTCGAAAAACCGGCTGAAATTGACGTAATGCGTGATGCATTGCAAAAAGCCGGTTTTGAAGAGCCGATGCTGCAAAACTTTGGTAGCAGCCATGACATCATGGTCCGTATGCCGCCTGCTGAAGGCGAAACCGGCGGTCAGGTGTTGGGCAGCCAGGTTCTGAAGGTGATTAACGAATCCACCAATCAGAATGCAGCAGTGAAGCGTATTGAGTTCGTCGGTCCGAGCGTGGGGGCAGACCTTGCGCAAACCGGTGCGATGGCGTTGATGGCAGCGCTGCTGTCTATCCTCGTGTACGTAGGTTTCCGCTTTGAGTGGCGACTGGCGGCAGGGGTGGTTATTGCGCTGGCGCACGACGTTATCATTACGCTGGGTATTTTGTCGTTATTCCATATCGAGATTGACCTGACCATTGTGGCATCGTTGATGTCGGTTATCGGTTACTCGCTTAACGACAGTATCGTGGTATCGGACCGTATTCGTGAAAACTTCCGCAAGATCCGTCGCGGTACGCCTTACGAAATCTTTAACGTGTCCTTGACCCAGACGCTGCACCGTACCTTGATCACATCCGGTACTACCTTGATGGTTATCCTGATGCTGTACCTCTTCGGTGGTCCGGTACTGGAAGGCTTCTCGCTGACCATGCTTATCGGTGTTTCCATCGGTACTGCATCTTCCATCTATGTGGCATCTGCGTTGGCTCTGAAACTGGGTATGAAGCGCGAACACATGTTGCAGCAGAAAGTGGAAAAAGAAGGGGCGGATCAGCCGTCAATTCTGCCGTAATCAAGTTCCCGTTGATGTTGAAAATCCCGGTCAGAAGATCGGGATTTTTTTTGATGTATGGAGATTGCGAAAATCCCCGCATCTTGGGAAACTGCGCGTAACCCTACATTTCATCCAGGTAACTTTTCATGGCTATCATCCCAAAAAACTATGCGCGGTTAGAAAGCGGCTATCGCGAAAAAGCATTAAAAATCTATCCGTGGGTCTGCGGTCGCTGTTCCCGCGAGTTTGTTTATTCCAACCTGCGTGAACTTACCGTTCACCACATTGATCACGACCATACCAATAACCCGGAAGATGGCAGTAACTGGGAATTGTTGTGTCTCTATTGCCACGATCATGAGCATTCGAAATATACCGAAGCGGATCAGTATGGTACGACCGTTATCGCAGGGGAAGATGCGCAGAAAGATGTCGGTGAAGCGAAGTACAACCCATTCGCTGACCTGAAAGCGATGATGAACAAGAAGAAGTGATTAAAACGTAAAATTGCCTGATGCGCTACGCTTATCAGGCCTACGTTATTTCAGCAATATATTGAATTTACGTGCTTTTGTTGGCCGGACAAAGCGTTTACGCCGCATCCGGCATGAACAAAGCACACGTTGTTAACAATCAGAAATGCCGGGAATAAATCCCGGCATTTTCATAATCAGAAGTTGTAACCTACTACCAGGTAACCACCCCAGCCGGTAGAGCGAACGTTGAAGTTGCCGTTGCCGAAGTTCAGTTCTGCATCGTCGTTCCACTGACCACCGTCGTGCCAGTAACGAGCTACGACAGAGTAGTGCCAGTGATCGTAGTTCAGAGCCAGAATATGGCTGGAAGCGATAGAGTTATTAGTACGGGTCTTAATACCGTTGATTGCGTTACCGCTGTCATCCCCTAAATCGGAACCCCAGTCGAAGTTGGTGAAGCCGATGTAGCTCAGCTGACCGCCCCACAGATCGGTAATCGGCACAAAGTATTTAATTTTGAAACGGTAACCGTCCCACTCGTTTTCGTTCGCTGCGCCATAGTTCTGCCACTGGTATTTCGCATAGACGTTCATGGACAGGCTCATCGGCAGGCCAGTGTCGATATCGGTACCCAGACCCATGTACCAGGTGCTCTGGCGACCATCTTTATTACGACCCATGTCGTAAATGTAGTTGTTCGCGAAGTACCACTCTTTGAACGGACCGAAGCTAAGGTCAGTATTGGTCAGCTTGTCGATGGAGAAACGTGGTTCGATTTCCATAAACAGCGGAGAACCGTGGTTCCAGATACCTTTAGCATCGGAGTTACCGCCGAAGAATACCGGCGCATCCGCATAACCATAGAAGTCGAACCAGTCTTTTTTAGCGAATGCTTCGTACTCAAGGTAGGTATCGTTGCGGATCTGCGGTCCGAAACGGGTGTGATAGCTTCCGACAACGTTAACGCTCTGGTGCCACCAGTCGGAAAGATACTGCGGTTTGTCGTTTTCAGCTGCGTTGACAGTAAAAGACGAAGAGAGCGCCAGTACCGCACCGGCTGCCAGTAATGTTTTTTTCATATGTATGCCACTGTTTGAAAATCCCTTGCGGGAGTGAAAAAGGCGCAAATTGCGTTTCTAAATATTTCGTATACAGAGGAGCCTATTATAAAAATCATTGCTCACAAAAATATGTTTCGTTTCACAGTTCTATCATTTACGTAATCGATTGCGTTCACGTTTACACACATTCGGGCGGGGATTGTACTGACTTTCGCCCTTGTTGCAAACTTTTACTATCAATCCAGGTGATGTAAGCAGAGTAACAAAATGACGGGGAAAGATGTTGCGGGACGCACAAAATCGTCCCGAAATACGTTTACTGCATAACAGGTTGAATGTCGTGGATACGTACAAAGCCTAACTGATCCACAGAAATCCCCTTTAACTGTAACGGAATATCAACATCGCTGGGGGCGAGGACGCTGGCAGGGGCATTAATCAATTGATTCTGCACATTGATTTCCTGAAAGTTGTCTATTGTTCCCTGAATTTGCCCATATTCAACAGTTCCGCTGAATGCGGGCAAGGGATCATTCGACTCACCCTGAATACGTAGTGTAAGGGTGGTGCCATCTGCATCAGGCGTAATATTCACCAGCGACATACGTAAAGTACCGATCTGGCTTTCCAGTCTTGCCGGTGTTTTCGCTCCAGGCAGAAGGTAAACCCCACTGCTGGATTTTGCATTCAGCCTGTTTTGCTGAGTGATTTTGACTGTTTCTTGATTGAGTTGCGTCATCTCCTGGTTCAGCGTGCTGACGCTGTGTTTCATCTGTCGCACTTCACTTTGCTGCACACAGGCGCTAAGGCTGAACAGGCTTCCCAGCAGGAGCAGTCGAAAAACGTTAGTATTCATAGGTCGTCCCTTTCTCGTCGCAATTAGCCTAATGGTAGAGGGTAAAAGCAGCGAAAGCATCGATCCTTTATCTCAAAAGCGTTGCGCCTTTGTTGTATCGTCAGTTCAGGGTAAAATAGATTTCCGTTAACCACCTGGTCAGGACGCCGTATGCATTGCCCATTCTGTTTCGCCGTGGACACTAAGGTAATTGACTCTCGTCTCGTGGGCGAGGGTTCATCCGTACGCCGCCGTCGGCAGTGTCTGGTGTGTAATGAACGTTTCACCACCTTTGAAGTGGCGGAGCTGGTTATGCCGCGTGTTGTAAAAAGCAACGACGTGCGTGAACCGTTTAATGAAGAGAAATTGCGTAGCGGAATGCTGCGGGCGCTGGAAAAACGTCCGGTGAGTTCCGATGACGTCGAAATGGCAATCAATCATATTAAATCGCAGCTGCGCGCCACCGGTGAGCGCGAAGTGCCGAGCAAGATGATTGGCAATCTGGTGATGGAGCAATTGAAAAAGCTCGATAAAGTCGCCTATATCCGTTTTGCCTCTGTCTACCGCAGTTTCGAAGATATCAAAGAATTTGGCGAAGAGATCGCGCGCCTGGAGGACTAAGCCGTGCAGGACGAGTATTACATGGCGCGGGCGCTAAAGCTGGCGCAACGAGGACGTTTTACCACGCATCCCAACCCGAATGTCGGGTGCGTCATTGTCAAAGATGGCGAAATTGTCGGTGAAGGTTACCACCAACGTGCGGGTGAACCACATGCCGAAGTACACGCGTTGCGTATGGCGGGTGAAAAAGCCAAAGGTGCGACCGCCTATGTCACACTCGAACCCTGTAGCCATCATGGTCGTACGCCACCGTGCTGTGACGCACTCATCGCCGCTGGCGTAGCGCGCGTGGTTGCCTCGATGCAAGATCCTAACCCGCAGGTCGCTGGGCGTGGACTTTACCGTCTGCAACAGGCTGGCATTGACGTCAGCCACGGCCTGATGATGAGTGAAGCCGAGCAATTGAATAAAGGCTTTCTCAAGCGGATGCGCACCGGCTTTCCTTATATTCAGTTAAAACTTGGCGCATCGCTTGATGGTCGCACGGCGATGGCGAGCGGCGAAAGCCAGTGGATCACTTCGCCCCAGGCGCGGCGTGATGTACAACTACTGCGCGCGCAAAGTCATGCCATTTTAACCAGCAGCGCCACGGTGCTGGCGGATGATCCTGCCTTAACGGTGCGTTGGTCTGAACTGGATGAACAAACTCAGGCGCTCTATCCGCAACAAAATCTCCGTCAGCCGATACGTATTGTGATTGATAGCCAAAATCGCGTGACGCCGGTACATCGCATTGTGCAGCAGCCCGGCGAAACCTGGTTCGCGCGTACGCAGGAAGATTCTCGTGAGTGGCCGGAAACGGTGCGTACCTTGCTGATTCCAGAGCATAAAGGTCATCTGGATCTGGTTGTACTGATGATGCAACTGGGTAAACAGCAAATTAACAGCATCTGGGTGGAAGCGGGGCCAACGCTCGCTGGCGCATTGCTGCAGGCGGGTTTAGTCGATGAGCTGATTGTCTATATCGCACCTAAACTATTAGGCAGCGACGCCCGCGGATTATGCACGCTGCCAGGGCTTGAGAAATTAGCCGACGCCCCCCAATTTAAATTCAAAGAGATACGTCATGTAGGCCCGGATGTTTGCCTGCATTTAGTGGGTGCATGATCTCCCGGCTCGAAAGGGAAGCAGCGCACGAAATATTATGCTAAAATCCGCCCCCCTGCGGGGCCATACTCGAACCCGAAGGAAGAAAATGAACATTATTGAAGCTAACGTTGCTACCCCGGACGCTCGCGTCGCCATCACCATCGCGCGTTTCAACAACTTTATCAATGACAGCCTGCTGGAAGGTGCAATTGACGCACTGAAACGTATCGGTCAGGTAAAAGATGAAAACATTACCGTTGTTTGGGTGCCTGGTGCCTATGAGCTGCCGCTGGCGGCGGGTGCACTGGCTAAAACCGGTAAATACGACGCGGTGATTGCGCTGGGTACGGTTATTCGTGGTGGCACTGCCCACTTTGAATATGTCGCTGGTGGTGCAAGCAACGGCCTGGCGCATGTTGCCCAGGACAGCGAAATTCCGGTTGCTTTTGGGGTTCTGACCACTGAAAGCATTGAACAAGCGATCGAACGTGCTGGCACCAAAGCTGGCAACAAAGGTGCAGAAGCTGCACTGACCGCGCTTGAAATGATTAATGTATTGAAAGCCATCAAGGCCTGAAATTAGTAAGGGGAAATCCGTGAAACCTGCTGCTCGTCGCCGCGCTCGTGAGTGTGCCGTCCAGGCGCTCTACTCCTGGCAGTTGTCCCAGAACGACATCGCTGATGTTGAATACCAGTTCCTGGCTGAACAGGATGTAAAAGACGTTGACGTCCTGTACTTCCGTGAGCTGCTGGCCGGGGTGGCGACTAATACCGCATACCTCGACGGACTGATGAAGCCATACCTGTCCCGCCTGCTGGAAGAACTGGGACAGGTAGAAAAAGCAGTACTGCGCATTGCGCTGTACGAACTGTCTAAACGTAGCGATGTGCCATACAAAGTGGCCATTAACGAAGCGATCGAACTGGCGAAATCGTTCGGCGCAGAAGACAGCCATAAGTTCGTCAACGGCGTACTCGATAAAGCAGCACCTGTGATTCGCCCTAACAAAAAGTGATATCCAGGCCGGTAGATTCACGGAAGACCGTTCCATGATCGCCGGCCTTTTCTTTTTTACCTGCTGAGGCATAACGTATGGCATGTGGCGAGTTCTCCCTGATTGCCCGTTATTTTGACCGTGTAAGAAGTTCTCGTCTTGATGTCGAACTGGGCATCGGCGACGATTGCGCACTTCTCAATATCCCCGAGAAACAGACCCTGGCGATCAGCACTGATACGCTGGTGGCGGGTAACCATTTCCTCCCTGATATCGATCCTGCTGATCTGGCTTATAAAGCACTGGCGGTGAACCTAAGCGATCTGGCAGCGATGGGGGCCGATCCGGCCTGGCTGACGCTGGCATTAACCTTACCGGACGTAGACGAAGCGTGGCTTGAGTCCTTCAGCGACAGTTTGTTTGATCTTCTCAATTATTACGATATGCAACTCATTGGCGGCGATACCACGCGTGGGCCATTATCAATGACGTTGGGTATCCACGGCTTTGTTCCGATGGGACGAGCCTTAACGCGCTCTGGGGCGAAACCGGGTGACTGGATCTATGTGACCGGTACACCGGGCGATAGCGCCGCCGGGCTGGCGATTTTGCAAAACCGTTTGCAGGTTGCCGATGCTAAAGATGCGGACTACTTGATCAAACGTCATCTCCGTCCATCGCCGCGTATTTTACAGGGGCAGGCACTGCGCGATCTGGCAAATTCAGCCATCGATCTCTCTGACGGTTTGATTTCCGATCTCGGGCATATCGTGAAAGCCAGCGACTGCGGCGCACGTATTGACCTGGCATTGCTGCCGTTTTCTGATGCGCTTTCTCGCCATGTTGAACCGGAACAGGCGCTGCGCTGGGCGCTCTCTGGCGGTGAAGATTACGAGTTGTGTTTCACTGTGCCGGAACTGAACCGTGGCGCGCTGGATGTGGCTCTCGGACACCTGGGCGTACCGTTTACCTGTATCGGGCAAATGACCGCCGATATCGAAGGGCTTTGTTTTATTCGTGACGGCGAACCTGTTACATTAGACTGGAAAGGATATGACCATTTTGCCACGCCATAAAGATGTCGCGAAAAGTCGCCTGAAGATGAGTAATCCGTGGCATCTACTTGCTGTCGGATTCGGAAGTGGATTAAGCCCGATCGTTCCTGGGACGATGGGCTCGCTGGCAGCGATTCCGTTCTGGTATCTGATGACCTTTTTGCCCTGGCAGCTCTACTCGCTGGTGGTGATGCTGGGGATCTGTATCGGCGTCTATCTTTGTCATCAAACGGCGAAAGACATGGGTGTGCACGATCATGGCAGCATTGTCTGGGACGAATTTATTGGTATGTGGATCACGCTCATGGCGCTGCCGACCAATGACTGGCAGTGGGTTGCCGCCGGGTTTGTGATTTTCCGTATTCTGGATATGTGGAAGCCGTGGCCGATCCGCTGGTTTGATCGCAATGTGCATGGCGGCATGGGGATCATGATCGACGATATTGTCGCCGGGGTGATTTCCGCAGGCATCCTGTATTTTATCGGTCATCACTGGCCGCTGGGTATTCTGTCGTAGTTGTGCACCGATGCCTGATGTGACGCTTGTCACGTCTCATCAGGCCTGGACTCTTATTTAAATCCTACGACAGGATGCGGTTTATACGGCGTTTCCAGTTCGGCAATCTGTTCCGGCTTCAAAGTGATATCCACCGCGTTCAATAGCTCATCAAGCTGTTCTTCGCGCGAAGTTCCGATAATCGGTGCGGCAATGCCCGGTTTACTCAACAACCAGGCCAGCGCAACTTGTGCTCGTGTCGCCCCCAGTTCTTCACTGACGCCTGTTAACCGCTCTGCGATCTGCGCGTCATTTTCATCGCTTTCTTTATAGAGATTTTTCCCCACCTCATCAGACACCAGTCGTGCGGTAGTTTCTCCCCACGGACGCGTCAGACGGCCCCTTGCCAGCGGGCTCCATGGAATTACCGCCACGCCCTCCTGATAACACAGTGGTAGCATCTCGCGCTCTTCTTCACGATAAATCAGATTGTAGTGATCCTGCATACTGACAAACTGCGCCCAGCCGTGCTGTTTTTGGAGTTCCAGTGCCTGAGCAAACTGCGAAGCGTGCATTGATGACGCGCCGATATAACGCGCTTTCCCGGCTTTTACCACGTCGTTGAGGGCTTCCAGCGTCTCTTCGATCGGCGTGTTGTAATCCCAGCGATGAATTTGCAGGATATCGACATAATCCATGCCGAGACGTCGCAGGCTGTCGTCGATAGAGCGCAAAATTTGCGCACGGGATAATCCTTCCGGTAAATCACCAACGCGATGGAACACTTTGGTCGCAACGACCACGTCTTCACGACGGGCGAAATCCCGCAGTGCGCGACCGACGATCTCTTCGCTGCTGCCGTCAGAATAACTGTTGGCGGTATCAAAGAAATTTATGCCGCCTTCCAGTGCACGTTTAATTATGGGACGGCTGCTTTCTTCCGGCAGTGTCCATGCGTGATTACCGCGATCTGGCTCGCCAAAGGTCATACAGCCGAGGCAAAGTCGGGAAACGCGAAGGTCGGTTTTTCCTAAGGGGTTGTATTGCATGCTGCCACTCCTGCTATACTCGTCATACTTCAAGTTGCATGTGCTGCGGCTGCATTCGTTCACCCCAGTCACTTACTTATGTAAGCTCCTGGGGCTTCACTCGTTTGCCGCCTTCCTGCAACTCGAATTATTTAGAGTCTATGAATAATTTCTTAAGCATAGCAGGAGTGGAGTAGGGATTATGCCAGCCAGGCCTTGATTTTGGCTTCCATACCAGCGGCATCGAGGCCGAGTTCGGCGCGCATTTCTTCCTGAGTTCCTTGCGGAATAAAGAAGTCCGGCAGGCCAATGTTCAGCACGGGTACTGGTTTACGATGGGCCATCAGCACTTCGTTCACGCCGCTGCCTGCGCCGCCCATAATGGCGTTTTCTTCTACGGTGACCAGCGCTTCATGGCTGGCGGCCATTTCCAGAATTAACGCTTCATCAAGCGGTTTCACAAAACGCATATCGACCAGCGTGGCGTTCAGCGATTCGGCGACTTTCGCCGCTTCTGGCATCAGCGTACCAAAGTTAAGGATCGCCAGTTTCTCGCCACGACGCTTCACAATGCCTTTGCCAATTGGTAGTTTTTCCAGCGGCGTCAGTTCCACGCCGACCGCGTTGCCACGCGGGTAGCGCACCGCTGACGGGCCATCGTTATAGTGATAGCCGGTATAGAGCATCTGGCGACATTCGTTTTCATCGCTCGGGGTCATAATGACCATTTCCGGTATGCAGCGCAGGTAAGAGAGATCAAAAGCACCCTGATGGGTTTGACCGTCAGCACCAACAATGCCCGCGCGGTCGATGGCGAACAGGACCGGAAGCTTTTGAATCGCCACGTCATGCAGCACCTGATCATAGGCGCGTTGCAGGAAAGTGGAGTAAATCGCGACAATGGGTTTGTACCCACCAATCGCCAGACCCGCAGCAAAGGTCACCGCGTGTTGCTCGGCAATTGCCACGTCGAAGTAGCGATCCGGGAATTTACGTGAAAACTCGACCATGCCGGAACCTTCACGCATCGCCGGAGTAATCGCCATCAGCTTGTTGTCTTTCGCTGCCGTTTCGCACAACCAGTCGCCAAAGATTTTTGAATAGCTCGGCAAACCGCCGCTACTTTTCGGCAAACAACCGCTGGAGGGATCAAATTTAGGCACGGCGTGGAAAGTGATCGGGTCTTTTTCTGCCGGTTCATAACCACGACCTTTTTTGGTCATGATATGCAGGAACTGCGGGCCTTTCAGGTCGCGCATGTTCTTTAGCGTGGTGATAAGCCCCAGCACATCGTGACCGTCCACCGGGCCGATGTAGTTAAAGCCCAGCTCTTCAAACAACGTGCCAGGCACTACCATGCCTTTAATATGTTCTTCGGTGCGTTTGAGCAGCTCTTTAATTGGCGGCACGCCAGAGAAAACTTTTTTCCCGCCTTCGCGCAGTGAAGAGTAAAGCTTACCGGAAAGCAGCTGTGCCAGATGGTTGTTGAGCGCGCCGACATTTTCGGAAATCGACATTTCATTGTCGTTGAGAATCACCAGCATATCAGGACGGATATCGCCCGCGTGATTCATCGCTTCAAACGCCATGCCTGCGGTAATCGCGCCATCGCCAATGACACAGACGGTGCGGCGATTTTTGCCTTCTTTTTCGGCAGCAACCGCAATACCAATTCCGGCACTGATGGAGGTTGATGAATGCCCGACGCTTAATACGTCATATTCGCTTTCGCCGCGCCACGGGAACGGGTGCAGACCGCCTTTCTGACGGATGGTGCCGATTTTGTCGCGGCGTCCGGTCAAAATTTTATGCGGATAAGCCTGATGCCCCACATCCCAAATCAATTGGTCAAACGGGGTGTTGTAGACATAGTGCAGCGCCACGGTCAGTTCGACCGTGCCCAGCCCGGAGGCGAAGTGCCCGCTGGAACGGCTCACGCTGTCGAGTAAATAGCGGCGCAGTTCGTCGCAGAGTTTCGGTAAACTCTCTTTCGGCAACAGTCGTAACTCCTGGGTGGAGTCGACCAGTGCCAGGGTCGGGTATTTGGCAATATCAAAACTCATCAGGGGCCTATTAATACTTATTGTTTATTTATTACGCTGGATGATGTAGTCCGCTAGCGCTTCCAGTGCCGAGGTATCGAGTGACTGTTCAGCCAGTTGTTTCAGCGACTGACGGGCATCGTCGATCAGATCCCGGGCTTTCTTCCGGGCTTGCTCAAGACCCAGAAGTGCAGGGTAGGTACTTTTACCAAGTTGCTGGTCGGCACCCTGGCGTTTTCCCAACGTTGCAGTATCTCCCACCACATCCAGGATGTCATCCTGAACCTGGAAGGCAAGGCCGATGCTCTCTGCATACTTGTCGAGTACCGGCAGAGCACGACGTCCTTTATCTCCGGCGCTTAATGCACCAAGGCGAACGGCGGCGCGAATCAATGCGCCGGTTTTATGACGATGAATACGCTCAAGCGCGTCCAGAGGTACGTGTTTGCCTTCCGCGTCTAAATCTAATGCCTGACCACCGCACATTCCGGCAATACCACTGGCGCTCGCCAGTTCAGAAATCATCGAAATTCTGTCGCGGTCCGACACTTCCGGCATATCGGCATCGCTTAAAATCGAGAACGCCAGCGTTTGTAAAGCGTCGCCAGCGAGAATCGCGTTTGCTTCGCCAAACTTCACATGGCAGGTTGGCAAACCGCGACGCAGATCGTCATCATCCATTGCCGGTAAATCATCATGAATTAATGAGTAAGCGTGGATACACTCAACGGCGGCAGCGGGTGCGTCCAGCGTGTTTGTGCTAACGCCGAACATATGACCGGTGGCATAAACCAGGAAAGGTCGCAGGCGCTTACCACCTAATAATGCGCCATACTGCATGGTTTCGACCACGGGAGTGTTCTGAAAGGGCAGTGGGGCGATAAAACGGCTCAGCGCCTGGTTGGCCTGCTTAACGCAGGCTTCGAGTTGCTGCGGAAAGTCCATTACTCATTGTCCGGTGTAAAAGGGGTTAGAGAGGCGTCTTCATTGTCAGACAGCAGAATTTGTACGCGCTGTTCGGCTTGTTGTAATTTGGCCTGCCCCTGACGTGCCAGCTGCACGCCGCGTTCGAACTCGTTCAGCGCCTCTTCCAGCGGCAGGTCGCCACTTTCCAGACGGGTTACAATCTGTTCCAGCTCGCTCAGCGCCTTTTCAAAGCTGGCGGGCGCCTCATTTTTCTTCGGCATAATGAATGTCTGACTCTCAATATTTTTCGCCCCGTCATGGTAACGGACTCAGGGCAAATAGCAAATAACGCGCAATGGTAAGGTGATGTGCACAGCAAAGCGATGTTAGTGGTATACTTCCGCGCCTGGATGCAGCCGCAGGTGTGGGCTGCTGTATTTTTCCCTATACAAGTCGCTTAAGGCTTGCCAACGAACCATTGCCGCCATGAAGTTTATCATTAAATTGTTCCCGGAAATCACCATCAAAAGCCAATCTGTGCGCTTGCGCTTTATAAAAATCCTTACCGGGAACATTCGTAACGTTTTAAAGCACTATGATGAGACGCTCGCTGTCGTCCGCCACTGGGATAACATCGAAGTTCGCGCAAAAGATGAAAACCAGCGTCTGGCTATTCGCGACGCTCTGACCCGTATTCCGGGTATCCACCATATTCTCGAAGTCGAAGACGTGCCGTTTACCGACATGCACGATATTTTCGAGAAAGCGTTGGTTCAGTATCGCGATCAGCTGGAAGGCAAAACCTTCTGCGTACGCGTGAAGCGCCGTGGCAAACATGATTTTAGCTCGATTGATGTGGAACGTTACGTCGGCGGCGGTTTAAATCAGCATATTGAATCCGCGCGCGTGAAGCTGACCAATCCGGATGTGACTGTCCATCTGGAAGTGGAAGACGATCGTCTCCTGCTGATTAAAGGCCGCTACGAAGGTATTGGCGGTTTCCCGATCGGCACCCAGGAAGATGTGCTGTCGCTCATTTCCGGTGGTTTCGACTCCGGTGTTTCCAGTTATATGTTGATGCGTCGCGGCTGCCGCGTGCATTACTGCTTCTTTAACCTCGGCGGCGCGGCGCATGAAATTGGCGTGCGTCAGGTGGCGCATTATCTGTGGAACCGCTTTGGCAGCTCCCACCGCGTGCGTTTTGTCGCTATTAATTTCGAACCGGTCGTCGGGGAAATTCTCGAGAAAATCGACGACGGTCAGATGGGCGTTATCCTCAAACGTATGATGGTGCGTGCCGCATCTAAAGTGGCTGAACGTTACGGCGTACAGGCGCTGGTCACCGGCGAAGCGCTCGGCCAGGTGTCCAGCCAGACGCTGACCAACCTGCGCCTGATTGATAACGTCTCCGACACGCTGATCCTGCGTCCGCTGATCTCTTACGACAAAGAGCACATCATCAACCTGGCCCGCCAGATTGGCACCGAAGACTTTGCTCGCACGATGCCGGAATATTGTGGTGTGATCTCCAAAAGCCCGACGGTGAAAGCAGTTAAATCGAAGATTGAAGCGGAAGAAGAGAAGTTCGACTTCAGCATTCTCGATAAAGTGGTTGAGGAAGCGAATAACGTTGATATCCGCGAAATCGCCCAGCAGACCGAGCAGGAAGTGGTGGAAGTGGAAACCGTCAATGGCTTCGGCCCGAACGACGTGATCCTCGATATCCGTTCTATCGATGAACAGGAAGATAAGCCACTGAAAGTCGAAGGGATTGATGTGGTTTCTCTGCCGTTCTATAAACTGAGCACCAAATTTGGCGATCTCGACCAGAACAAAACCTGGCTGCTGTGGTGTGAGCGCGGGGTGATGAGCCGTCTGCAGGCGCTCTATCTGCGCGAGCAGGGCTTTAACAATGTGAAGGTATATCGCCCGTAATTTGTGGTTTTTACGTCGCATCTGGTCAGATGCGACGTTTGCCGCATCCGACACTACTCGTAATAATTATAAATCCCTGCCGCCATCACCAGTTGTGATGCCACTTCATGGGCTTTTTCACGCCCAACCAACAGGTCGATAATTTTCAGACCAAAGTCGATAGCTGTACCCGGCCCCTGGCTGGTCAGCAATTTTACCCGTGCATCCCAGACGACGCGCTTGTCCAGCCATTGTTCGGCGGGAATTTTGTCTTTCAGCGTCGGGAAGCCGGTCATATTACCAATCGGGAAGATATCGTGCGGCACCAGCACGGTGGCTGGCGCGGCGCAAATAGCCGCGACGATACGCCCGGAACGGTGGAACTGTTTAACGGTTTCAACCAGCAGAGTGCTATCGCGAAAACACTCCGCGCCTTTAATGCCACCAGGCAGCACGATCACGTCATATTCGCCATCAGCCACTTCGACCAGCGGCGCATCCGCCAGCAGCTTCACGCCGCGCGAGCAGGTAATCGCCAGGTTACCATCGCTGGCGACGCTGGCAGTGGTGACTTTGATACCGCCGCGAACCAGCAGATCGATAGTGGTGACGGCTTCAGTCTCTTCACTACCAGGGGCGAGGCAAACCAGTGCCGATGCGCTCATATTCACTCTCCTTTCTTTTTACCATTTCAAACAGGCGGGTGTTTTCCGGTACGGCAATCCCATGCGCGCGGGCGCGGCGTAAGAGAAAACCATTGATATAGTCGATTTCAGTGTGGCGCAGCGCGCGGATATCCTGCAACATCGACGAGATATTTTCCGCTGTGGCATCAATCACCTGCATCACGTAATCACGCAAATCTTCTGCTGAAGTATGATGCCCTTCGCGTTCGATCACCGCCGCGACTTCTTCGCATATCTGCATAATTTCTTGCGGATGATGACGTAATTCACCGTTCGGGCAATTCCAGATGGCAGTCAGTGGATTAATCACGCAGTTGACTGCCAGCTTGCGCCACAGCTCGGCGCGAATATTGTTATGCCAGGCAACGTCAGGCAACACGGTTTGCAAAATATCCGCCAGATAACTGTAATCCCCGTCCTGTTGCCGTGCCGGGCCAATATGCGTGATACCGTTTGCCACATGAATAATGACATTGCCGTCGCGGCGGGCTGCATGGGTGGTGGTGCCCATCAGTAATGGCTGCTGAATGTTTTGCAACTCTTCGATGGTGCCCATGCCGTTGTGAATTAACAGTATTGGCGTAGTTACAGGCAGTGTGGACGCGAGGCTTTTGACGGCATCGGAAACCTGCCATGCTTTCAGCGTCACCAGGAGCAGATCGCTGGTGGCGAGAAAATCGGGATCGTTGGCGGTCAGCGATTCGTTAAATATCGAACCATCTGTCTCAACCAGATTCACGCTACAATAAGGTTGCGGTACGCGCAGCCAGCCCTGAACTTCATGACCCTGTTTGCAAAGTGCTGTAAGCCATAATTGCCCTAAGGCACCGCATCCCAATACGGTAATTTTCATTGTTCCTCCTCACCCGCAACCACTCCGGGTGTTCAATAAGGCTATCCCTTAATTGTGCATGCTGTTGCGACTATGCACAATTAAGGGATACGTCCTGGTGCAGGACTGTCGGTTATTTAACTTTGCGGGTATTATGCTTCGCATCAAAAATGAAGGGAGAGGAAAAGATGCCATCTTTCGATATTGTCTCTGAAGTTGATCTTCAGGAAGCACGTAACGCGGTCGATAACGCGAGCCGCGAAGTGGAGTCCCGTTTTGACTTCCGTAACGTTGAAGCCTCATTTGAGCTGAACGACGCCAGCAAAACCATCAAAGTGTTGAGCGAGTCCGATTTCCAGGTCAATCAGTTGCTGGATATTCTGCGTGCCAAGCTGCTGAAGCGCGGCATTGAAGGCAGTTCGCTGGATGTACCGGAGAATATCGTTCATAGCGGTAAAACCTGGTTTGTGGAAGCGAAACTGAAACAGGGCATTGAGAGCGCGACCCAGAAGAAAATCGTCAAGATGATCAAAGACAGCAAACTGAAAGTGCAGGCGCAAATTCAGGGCGATGAAATCCGCGTAACGGGCAAATCTCGTGATGATTTGCAGGCTGTCATGGCGATGGTACGTGGTGGCGATCTCGGTCAGCCGTTCCAGTTCAAAAACTTCCGCGATTAATCGCGACTATGTGCGTTTTGTTCATGTCAGATGCGGCATGAACGCCTGATTCGGCCTACAAAGGTTTGTAATTCAGAAACTTTGTAGGCCTGATAAGCGTAGCGCAGCAGGCAATTCGCCGCGTTTTTTATGCCTGACGAATTGCCTGTTCTATCTCAAAGCGATTCGTCACTTTGCTGTCGATTTTCACATAAGCTGAATGTTCTTCTTCTGCAATCAACACTTCTTTGATGCCTTCAGTTTCTAGCAAACGCACTTTTAACGCCTCGTTTGCGGCAATGTTCGCCGGGATTTCAATGCGCAAACTGCTGACATACGGCGGTTCTTTCATGGTACTGGCGACTGTCAGCCACACTGCGGCCAGCATTGCGCCAGCGAGAAATACCCCCTGACCGTCAAACATGCCGTTAATCCAGCCGCCCAGCGAACCGCCAATCGCCACGCCAAGAAACTGGCTGGTGGAGTAAACACCCATCGCCGTACCTTTGTAACCTGCTGGCGACTCTTTACTGATAAGTGAGGGCAGGAGGGCTTCCATCAAATTAAACGCCACAAAGAAAAGCTGCACGCCGACCACCAGTTGCCAGAACTGCGTTTGCGCGTTCCACAACACAATTTCCGCAACCACGATCAACCCGACGCAGAAGACAAAGACTTGCTTCATTTTGCGCTTAACTTCAGCGTAGATAATGAAAGGCACGACCGAGCCAAAGGCGATTAGCATTGTCGCCAGATAGACCTTCCAGTGTTCAGCCGCCGGGAACCCTGCATCAGCCAGTTGTCCGGGCAGGGCAACAAACGTCGACATCAGCAAAATATGCAGACACATAATGCCAAAGTTGAGTTTCAGCAGCCGCGGTTCCGCCAGCACTTTACTGAAACTGCCTTTCACCATTCCGGACTCACGATTAAGTACGTGAGTGCTACTGTTGGGCACAACCCAAATGGTCAACGCAATGCCGGTCGTTGCCAGAATAGCGATCATCCAGAACAGCGCGTGCAGCCCAAGTTTGTGAGTGATGATCGGGCCAAGCACCATCGCAATGGCAAAGGTAATGCCAAAGCTCACGCCGATAAACGCCATCGCTTTGGTGCGGTTTTGTTCGCGCGTGAGATCGGAAAGCAGCGCCATAACGGCGGCGGCAATTGCTCCAGAGCCTTGTAGCGCCCGGCCCAGAATAATTCCCCAGATGGAGTCGGAAAGCGCAGCGATAACGCTACCGGCGGCAAACACCGCCAGCCCACCGACAATTAATGGTTTGCGACCAATGCGGTCGGAAAGCAGGCCAAACGGAATCTGAAAAACGGCCTGAGTCAGACCATAAATACCAATGGCAATACCGATTAATGCTTCGCTGGCACCTTGCAGAGCCATGCCGTACGTGGTCAGAACCGGCAGAACCATAAACATGCCCAGCATGCGCAACGAGAATACGGTCCCTAAACCCCAGGTCGCGCGCCTCTCACCTGGCGTCATTTTATAATCGTTCATTACCACCTCTGTTTTAAATTCGCGACTAGTGTAAAGCGGCAAACGAATGGGGTAAACATGCGGATTTTTTAGTAAATATTTCGAGAGGGATATGTTTCTAATGCTAAGAAAAAAGGTGCCGTAGCACCTTTTTAATAGAGAGGTTTTGTTACCACACAGCAGCCAGCAGCGTATGCGAGTCCGGTACCATAAAATCAACGGACATCATCACCGAGAGGGCAGTGATGGCGATGATAGAGAAGCCGAACAGCTTGCGCGCCCAGATTCTGTCATCAGCAACTTTATAACCGCGCAGAGCCATACCTAACCACCAGACGCTAACCGCCGCGGCGACCACCAGATATTTATACCCAGCGTAACCGCCAAGAGAGAGCATCAGCGTGGCAACGGCAAAGGCGATGATATACAGCGTGATGTGATTCTTCGCCACCGAAATGCCTTTTACCACTGGCAATACCGGAATGTTTGCCGCCTGGTAATCCTTAAAGCGGAAAATGGCGATGGCATAGGAGTGAGGCATCTGCCACAGGCTGAAGATAGCCAGCAGGATCGCTGCGCCGCTATCGAACTCACCGGTTACCGCACAGTAGCCGATCACCGGCGGCGCAGCGCCGGAGAGCGAACCAATCAACGTGCCGTAGACAGAGTGGCGTTTCATGTACAGGCTATAAACGCCGACATAAACCACAAAGCCCATCACCCCCAGCCAGCAGGCCAGCGGATTCGCGCCAAACCACAGCAGCATAAAGCCAGCAATACCCAGCAACGTGGCGTACACCAGCGAGACAGCAGGAGAGATCAGGCCTTTCACCAGCACCCGATTCTTCGTCCTTTCCATCTTTCTGTCGATATCCCTGTCGATGTAGTTGTTAAACACACAACCCGACGCCACAACCAGTGACACCCCAACCAGCGTGTAGATAAACAGGGGATAATCAATGCTGCCCTTTGAGGCCAGCAGGAATCCCCCAATCACCGAGATCAGGTTGCCAAAGATGATGCCTGGTTTCGTTACTTGCAGGTATTGCTTAAACATCATAACCGCCGCTCTTAGTGCATCATCATGTTGTAGTTGAGGTTCCACATAATCCAGATGGAGCCTACAACCAGGATAGCGATGATTAGCACGGTGAAGACAAACGCCGTCATGTTCCAGCCTTCATCTGATTTGGTATTCATGTGCAGGAAGCACACCAGATGCACCAGAACCTGTACCACTGCCATTGCCAGGATTGTTCCCAGAATTACGGCCGGAGAGGCAGCTCCTGTCATCACCATCCAGAACGGAATCACCGTCAGAATGATCGACAGGATAAAGCCTGTCATGTAGGTTTTTACGCTGCCATGGGACGCGCCGCTGTGATCGGTAGAATGACTCATTACATCGCCCCCATCAGATAAACAACAGTGAACACACAGATCCAAACCACATCCAGGAAGTGCCAGAACAGGCTCAGGCACATGATGCGGGTACGGTTAGTGCTGGTCAGGCCGCGACGGGCGATTTGCACCATCAGCACCGCCATCCAGATAAGACCAGAAGTGACGTGCAGACCGTGCGTGCCGACCAGCGCAAAGAACGCTGACAGGAAGCCGCTGCGATCCGGACCCATGCCGTTAACAATCAGGTGATGGAATTCATAGATTTCCATCCCGATAAATCCGGCACCAAACAACCAGGTCAACGCCAGCCAGGAGATAACCTGGCTTTTGTTGTTTTTGTACATGGCGATAGCCGCCATGCCGTAGGTGATGGAGCTGAACAACAGCAAGAAAGTTTCAACCAGAACGAACGGCAGTTCGAAAATGTCCTTACCTGTCGGGCCGCCTGCGGTGCCGTTCACCAGAACGGCATAGGTAGCAAACAAGATAGAGAACAGAATGCAGTCGCTCATCAGGTAGATCCAAAATCCGAAGATTTTGGTTCCGCCTGCATCGTGGTGCCCGTGTTCGTGCGCGTGGGCAGTCGCGTGCGTCAAAGTATCAGTTGCCATTTTTCAGCCCTGCCTTAGTAATCTCATCGAAATGCTGGTTTTCCAGTTTTTCGATTTCTGCCACCGGCACGTAGTAATCCACGTCCTCGTCGAAGCTTTTCACGATCCAGGTGATGATCATGCCTGCGAAGCCAACAATCGCCAGCCACCAGATATGCCAGATCATGGCGAAACCGAAGATGGTGGAGAAAGCTGCAATGACGATACCTGCACCGCTGTTTTTCGGCATATGAATTTCTTCATAGTGGTCAGGCTTTTTATACGCTTCGCCTTTCTCTTTCATTTCCCAGAATGCATCACGTTCGTGAACGTGCGGCACTACGGCAAAGTTATAGAACGGAGGCGGGGAAGAGGTTGCCCACTCCAGCGTACGGCCACCCCACGGGTCGCCAGTCAGGTCACGGTTCTGGTCGCGGTCGCGAATAGAAACGTACATCTGAATAACGAGGCAGAGAATACCCAGCGCAATCAGTACTGCACCGCTGGCTGCAATCATCAGCATGGTGTGGAACTGCGGGTCAATCTGCTGGCTCAAACGACGGGTCATGCCCATGAAGCCCAGCGCATACAGTGGCATAAAGGCAACGAAGAAGCCGATGATCCAGAACCAGAACGCGCGTTTACCCCAGGTTTCGTTCAGTTTGAAACCGAACGCTTTAGGCCACCAGTAGGTCATCCCTGCGAAGCAGCCGAAGACCACGCCGCCGATGATCACGTTATGGAAGTGCGCAATCAGGAACAGGCTGTTATGCAGAACGAAGTCCGCGCCCGGTACGGCCAGCAGCACGCCAGTCATCCCGCCCACCGAGAAGGTGACGATAAAACCGATGGTCCACAGCATCGCAGAATGGAACACGATGCGGCCCTGATACATGGTGAACAGCCAGTTGAAGATCTTCACCCCGGTCGGGATGGCGATAATCATTGTGGTGATACCAAAGAAGGCGTTTACGTTCGCGCCCGCACCCATCGTAAAGAAGTGGTGCAGCCAAACGATGAACGACAGCACGGTGATACAGACGGTTGCCCATACCAGCGAGGTATAACCAAACAGACGTTTACGCGAGAAGGTTGCCGCAATTTCGGAGAACACACCGAAAACAGGCAGGATCAGGATGTAAACTTCCGGGTGGCCCCAGGCCCAAATCAGGTTGATGTACATCATCATGTTGCCACCCATATCGTTGGTAAAGAAATGGGTGCCCAGATAGCGATCCAGGGTCAACAACGCGACGGTAACCGTCAGAATTGGGAAGGAAGCAATAATCAGTACGTTCGCGCACAGTGATGCCCAGGTAAATACTGGCATCTTGAACATGGTCATGCCCGGTGCGCGCATCTTCAGAATGGTAACGAAGAAGTTGATACCGGTAAGCGTCGTACCTATACCGGATAGCTGGAGACTCCATATCCAGTAATCGACACCGACTCCCGGACTGTACTCTATTCCCGATAGCGGTGGATAGGCCAGCCAGCCGGTCTGCGCAAATTCGCCCACGCCGAGAGAAACGTTAACCAGAATCACACCAACAACGGTAAACCAGAAGCTTAAGTTGTTGAGGAACGGGAACGCAACGTCACGCGCGCCGATCTGCAGCGGAACCACCAGGTTCATCAGACCGATAACGAAAGGCATCGCCACGAAGAAGATCATAATCACGCCGTGCGCGGTAAAGATCTGATCGTAGTGGTGAGGTGGCAGGAAGCCCGCTTCGCCCGCCGAGGCAAGAGCCTGCTGGCTACGCATCATAATGGCGTCAGCAAAACCACGCAGCAACATCACAATCGCCACGATGATATACATGATACCGAGGCGTTTATGGTCGACGGAGGTCAGCCACTCTTTCCACAGGTAGGTCCACTTACCGAAGTAAGTGATCAGGCCAACGAGCGCCAGACCTCCCAAAATAATGCCAGCGATCGTAACCATGACGATAGGTTCATGGAACGGGACTGCATCAAGTGATAATTTTCCGAACATCTTTATTCTTCCTCAACCCCTTTAATGGGCGGATTCCGCGTGGCTCATGTCCATGCCTTCCATACCTTCGTGTGCGCTGTGCTCACCTTCTGGCTGGGTCATGTCCATGCTCTTACCGTGAGCCATAAACTTGTTAATTACATCGGCAAACAAGTCTGGTTTCACGTTGGAGAAATATTCCACCTGGTTGTATTCGCTAGGCGCGGCCAGTTTTTCGAACGCAGCCATGTCAGACATGGTGTTCGGCGACTGCTTCGCTTTTGCGACCCACTGGTCGAATGCGGCGCGATCCGGTGTTGCAATAGCTTTGAACTTCATGCCTGAGAAGCCCGGGCCGCTGTAGCTGGCGGAGATACCGTCATAAGTGCCGGGTTCGTTGGCGATCAGATGCAGGCGAGTCTGCATACCGGCCATGGCATAAATCTGGCTACCCAGACGCGGAATGAAGAAGGAGTTCATCACGGAGTTGGAGGTCACTTTGAAGTACACCGGAGTGTTCGCCGGGAAAGCGATTTCATTCACGGTAGCAATGCCCTGTTCCGGGTAGATGAAGAACCATTTCCAGTCCATGGAAACCACTTCGATGGTAATGGGCTTCTCGTCGTGTGCCAGCGGCTTGCTAGGCTCAAGAGCGTGAGTGGTTTTCCAGGTCAGTACTGCAAGGAAGATGATGATTAAGATAGGTACCGTCCAGACCACAGCTTCCACTTTATTGGAGTGTGACCAGTTCGGGCTGTACTTAGCATCTTTATTGCTCGCACGGTACTTCCAGGCGAAACCAACAGCCATCAAGATTGCGGGAATAACGACAATCAACATCAGGCCAAATGCCGTCAGTATCAGTGAACGTTGCTCCAGACCAATCTGTCCTTTGGGATCTAACAGCGCAGAATTACAGCCACTGAGCAATACAGTGCCTGCAAATAATGACAACCATCCCAAACTTTTATTGTATTTCCTGAGTCTCATTTAACGACCTCAATTCCACGGGATCTGGTGGCGTTTAAAGTGTGTGGGCATTTTACGGGAAGGTTACATTACTGTAAACATGATTAAATTCCTGTTACTTGGATTTGGCTGCCAGGTCACATATGTTGCAAAACATATCAGGTTGATTTTAAGAAGCTGTTGCAAAAGGGCGTTATAACAAAAGGGGAGTGCTGAAGGAGTCTGGGCGGGCAATTGGTATAACCAATGTGAAATAAAACAATTATTTAACAAATAATTATCATTAGAGTGACAACTGGGTGATGAGAAAATAAAGACTCATTAGCTGAATCGTGTAAGAAAAATAGAATTTATAAATGGCGCCAATAATTTCCAAACGCTAAGCCGCACAAAAGAACAAATATTAATAAGCGATACTGATGTTTATTTAGCCGTAATAATTACGGCGAGTGATTACTACAGCTAAATAATATTTACAGATTACGTCAGATGCGTTTTTCGTAGCGCCAGATAATCCAGCAAACCACCAAGCACGACGCCAGAAAGGGCGACTAAAACCCCGACTTCCAGCAGAGCAGGCAGGAAAGAGAAGTGCGTCAAATCCAGCGCGTCCATCGTCAATAGCAGTAACCACACGGCCAACAGGCTGACGCCCGCCGCCAGTGTCCACATGGCAAAGGCATAACCTGCCGGATATGCGGTACGGGAGATAAAGTTGTCATTTACTCGTGTATATTCAAGCGTCTGGCGGCAAACCAGCAGCAAAATAAGCCCTGGTACGGCAGCGGCGACGGAGAATAGATAGAATGTCGACCAGCCGTGTGCTTCAACAAACCAACCCGCCACGGGGCCGACATAAACTCGCCCTACAGCAGAAAGCGCTGAGAGCAGGGCAAATTGAGTAGCGGAAAATGACTTATTACATAGCGTCATTAACAGCGCGACAAAGGCTGATGTGCCCATCCCGCCACAGAGGTTTTCGAAAAAGACGGCTGCGCCCATGCTGTAGAGATGCTTATCAGTAATCGACAGCAGCCAGTAACCGGCGTTAGACGCACCTTGTAAAATGCCGAAAATCAGCAGTGCCCGGAACAGTGACAGGCGCTGCATCAAAATCCCACCGTACAATGCGCCAACAATGGTCGCTAGTAAGCCAAGCGTTTTGTTAACCACGCCTACTTCACCCGCATCAAACCCGACGCCGCGAATCAAAAACGTGGTTGTCAGGCTCATGGCGAATGCGTCGCCCAGCTTATACAGCACGATAAGAAGCAAAATAAGCCAGGCATTATTGCGACCAAAGAAATCTCGCAGAGGTGCAACAACCGCTTGTTCCAGCGTTTTGGGCACAGGAATGGTGTCGGTTGGTTCTGGTGCAAGCAACGTCGCGATAATACAGGGGATCAACAGTGCCGCCATTAACCAGTACATGCCCTGCCAGCCCAGCCATTTATCTGCCAGCCACAGGGCTAGGCCGCCGGAAACCAGCATCCCTAAACGGTAACCCAGCACGCTGATTGCCGCGCCCGCACCACGTTCTTCTGCCGGAAGCACATCGGTTTTCCACGCATCGAAGACTATATCCTGGGAAGCAGAGCAAAAAGCGATCACCACTGCCAGCGCCGCCATCCAGCGGAGTTGGGTGCCTGGTTCGAGAAAACCCATCGCCGCAATGGCGACTAATAACAGGATTTGCGTGGCGAGCAGCCAACCGCGCCGCCGCCCAAAAAATGGAGGCGTGTAGCGGTCCATCAGCGGTGACCAGAGGAATTTAAAAACGTAAGCCTGGCCTACCAGAGAGAAGAAACCAATGGTTTTGAGATCGATATTCTCGACCGTCATCCAGGCCTGTAAGGTACCGGATGTCAGGGCGAGCGGTAGCCCGGAAGCAAAACCCAGGATCAGCAATATGGCTGAACGCGGCTGTTGAAAAATACGTAAATATTGACTGGACATGGGCGTCTACAGGCCCGGCTTGCACCGGGCCAGAGGGCAGAAATTAACGCGCGTTCTGCTTGATGAATTCGTGGATGCTGGTGTCCTGAGACATATCAGCGATGGTATCGGTCAGCACACTGTTAACCGCATCGGCGATATTTTTGTTGGAGGCCTGGAACGCACCTTCAACGTTGTAGCTGGCACGATAGTTTTTGGTCATTTTGTTGCCATTCTGCGCGGTAGCGATGATGGCGATATCCGCTTTGGTCGCGATGTTGTAGCGCACGTTGCCCTGGGACACGTCAGCATACAGTTGGCTAACGATGATTTGCAGATTAACCGGGCCATTCGGACCAACCATGTAACCACGCGCGGTCATCTGTTTTTCCAGCACTTCTTGCAGCAGGAAACGCAGATCGCGGGAGGCGGTCAGGGTAACGATTTGATTATCGCGGGTGACTTTTGCCAGCGCCTGATCGGTACGCTGATCGGCACCATTAATGCTTACGGTGACGCCCATCAGGCTTGGATCCTGCTGTGGCAGTGTAATCGTCGGGGAAACTTCAATAGTTGTTGGCGGTTTTGCGCATCCTGCAAGCATAAACAGAGCAACTAACGGGAAGAGGATTTTTTTGAACATGTTCGGGCTCTCAGAGACTCTTAAGCGTGTTTGGTAAAAATTCCCGCCATCATAACATTGCCAACGGCGAGGGGAAGTGGGTAAGGCATGTAAATTCATCATGTTGACGAAATAATCGCCCCTGGTAAAAGAAACACTGATGCGAGGCCTGTGTTTCAATCTTTAAATCAGTAAACTTCATACGCTTGACGGAAAAACCAGGACGAAACCTAAATATTTGTTGTTAAGCTGCAATGGAAACGGTAAAAGCGGCTAGTATTTAAAGGGATGGATGACATCTCAGCGTTGTCGGAGGAGATATTTCATGATGATACGTGAGCGGATAGAAGAAAAATTAAGGGCGGCGTTCCAACCCGTATTCCTCGAAGTAGTGGATGAAAGCTATCGTCACAATGTCCCAGCCGGCTCTGAAAGCCATTTTAAAGTTGTGCTGGTCAGCGATCGTTTTACGGGTGAACGTTTTCTGAATCGTCATCGAATGATTTACAGTACTTTAGCGGAGGAACTCTCTACTACCGTTCATGCGCTGGCTCTGCATACTTACACTATTAAGGAGTGGGAAGGGTTGCAGGACACCGTCTTTGCCTCTCCTCCCTGTCGTGGAGCAGGAAGCATCGCGTAAAAACGCATTTGCAACTGTCGGCGCTTTTCCAGTATGTTGCTAAAGATTTTATGAAAAACGGCCTGCGGGCCGTTTTGTTTTGTCTGGATTTTGCGCTTTTTGCCCAGCATTCAGACGAAAATTGCCCGGGAATTGTGAAAAAATACGCGACAGCGCGCAATAACCGTTCTCGACTCATAAAAGTGATGCCGCTATAATGCCGCGTCCTATTTGAATGCTTTCGGGATGATTCTGGTAACAGGGAATGTGATTGATTATAAGAACATCCCGGTTCCGCGAAGCCAACAACCTGTGCTTGCGGGGTAAGAGTTGACCGAGCACTGTGATTTTTTGAGGTAACAAGATGCAAGTTTCAGTTGAAACCACTCAAGGCCTTGGCCGCCGTGTAACGATTACTATCGCTGCTGACAGCATCGAGACCGCTGTTAAAAGCGAGCTGGTCAACGTTGCGAAAAAAGTACGTATTGACGGCTTCCGCAAAGGCAAAGTGCCAATGAATATCGTTGCTCAGCGTTATGGCGCGTCTGTACGCCAGGACGTTCTGGGTGACCTGATGAGCCGTAACTTCATTGACGCCATCATTAAAGAAAAAATCAATCCGGCTGGCGCACCGACTTATGTTCCGGGCGAATACAAGCTGGGTGAAGACTTCACTTACTCTGTAGAGTTTGAAGTTTATCCGGAAGTTGAACTGCAGGGTCTGGAAGCGATCGAAGTTGAAAAACCGATCGTTGAAGTGACCGACGCTGACGTTGACGGCATGCTGGATACTCTGCGTAAACAGCAGGCGACCTGGAAAGAAAAAGACGGCGCTGTTGAAGCAGAAGACCGCGTAACCATCGACTTCACCGGTTCTGTAGACGGCGAAGAGTTCGAAGGCGGTAAAGCGTCTGATTTCGTACTGGCGATGGGCCAGGGTCGTATGATCCCGGGCTTTGAAGACGGTATCAAAGGCCACAAAGCTGGCGAAGAGTTCACCATCGACGTGACCTTCCCGGAAGAATACCACGCAGAAAACCTGAAAGGTAAAGCAGCGAAATTCGCTATCAACCTGAAGAAAGTTGAAGAGCGTGAACTGCCGGAACTGACTGCAGAATTCATCAAACGTTTCGGCGTTGAAGATGGTTCCGTAGAAGGTCTGCGCGCTGAAGTGCGTAAAAACATGGAGCGCGAGCTGAAGAGCGCCATCCGTAACCGCGTTAAGTCTCAGGCGATCGAAGGTCTGGTAAAAGCTAACGACATCGACGTACCGGCTGCGCTGATCGACAGCGAAATCGACGTTCTGCGTCGCCAGGCTGCACAGCGTTTCGGTGGCAACGAAAAACAAGCTCTGGAACTGCCGCGCGAACTGTTCGAAGAACAGGCTAAACGCCGCGTAGTTGTTGGCCTGCTGCTGGGCGAAGTTATCCGCACCAACGAGCTGAAAGCTGACGAAGAGCGCGTGAAAGGCCTGATCGAAGAGATGGCTTCTGCGTACGAAGATCCGAAAGAAGTTATCGAGTTCTACAGCAAAAACAAAGAACTGATGGACAACATGCGCAATGTTGCTCTGGAAGAACAGGCTGTTGAAGCTGTACTGGCGAAAGCGAAAGTGACTGAAAAAGAAACCACTTTCAACGAGCTGATGAACCAGCAGGCGTAATTTACGCAGCATAACGCGCTAAATTCGCACAAAGGCCCGTCACCGCCAGGTGGTGGGCTTTTTTTTGTCATGAATTTTGCATGGAACCGTGCGAAAAGCCTCTTTCGGTGTTAGCGTAACAACAAAAGATTGTTATGCTTGAAATATGGTGATGCCGTACCCATAACACAGGGACTAGCTGATAATCCGTCCATAAGGTTACAATCGGTACAGCAGGTTTTTTCAATTTTATCCAGGAGACGGAAATGTCATACAGCGGCGAACGAGATAACTTTGCACCCCATATGGCGCTGGTGCCGATGGTCATTGAACAGACCTCACGCGGTGAGCGCTCTTTTGATATCTATTCTCGTCTACTTAAGGAACGCGTCATTTTTCTGACTGGCCAGGTTGAAGACCACATGGCTAACCTGATTGTGGCGCAGATGCTGTTCCTGGAAGCGGAAAACCCAGAAAAAGATATCTATCTGTACATTAACTCCCCAGGCGGGGTGATCACTGCCGGGATGTCTATCTATGACACCATGCAGTTTATCAAGCCTGATGTCAGCACCATCTGTATGGGCCAGGCGGCCTCGATGGGCGCTTTCTTGCTGACCGCAGGGGCAAAAGGTAAACGTTTTTGCCTGCCGAATTCGCGCGTGATGATTCACCAACCGTTGGGCGGCTACCAGGGCCAGGCGACCGATATCGAAATTCATGCCCGTGAAATTCTGAAAGTTAAAGGGCGCATGAATGAACTTATGGCGCTTCATACGGGTCAATCATTAGAACAGATTGAACGTGATACCGAGCGCGATCGCTTCCTTTCCGCCCCTGAAGCGGTGGAATACGGTCTGGTCGATTCGATTCTGACCCATCGTAATTGATGCCAGAGGCGCAACTGTGCCGCTATACTTATCCAGGGCGGCACAACGCTGTAAGCGGCTTGCGCCTGAGAATGGCATTTGCGTCGTCGTGTGCGGCACAAAGAACAAAGAAGAGGTTTTGACCCATGACAGATAAACGCAAAGATGGCTCAGGCAAATTGCTGTATTGCTCTTTTTGCGGCAAAAGCCAGCATGAAGTGCGCAAGCTGATTGCCGGTCCATCCGTGTATATCTGCGACGAATGTGTTGATTTATGTAACGACATCATTCGCGAAGAGATTAAAGAAGTTGCACCGCATCGTGAACGCAGTGCGCTACCGACGCCGCATGAAATTCGCAACCACCTGGACGATTACGTTATCGGCCAGGAACAGGCGAAAAAAGTGCTGGCGGTCGCGGTATACAACCATTACAAACGTCTGCGCAACGGCGATACCAGCAATGGCGTCGAGTTGGGCAAAAGTAACATTCTGCTGATCGGTCCGACCGGTTCCGGTAAAACGCTGCTGGCTGAAACGCTGGCGCGCCTGCTGGATGTTCCGTTCACCATGGCCGACGCGACTACACTGACCGAAGCCGGTTATGTGGGTGAAGACGTTGAAAACATCATTCAGAAGCTGTTGCAGAAATGCGACTACGATGTCCAGAAAGCACAGCGTGGTATTGTCTACATCGATGAAATCGACAAGATTTCTCGTAAGTCAGACAACCCGTCCATTACCCGAGACGTTTCCGGTGAAGGCGTACAGCAGGCACTGTTGAAACTGATCGAAGGTACGGTAGCTGCTGTTCCACCGCAAGGTGGGCGTAAACATCCGCAGCAGGAATTCTTGCAGGTTGATACCTCTAAGATCCTGTTTATTTGTGGCGGTGCGTTTGCCGGTCTGGATAAAGTGATTTCCCACCGTGTAGAAACCGGCTCCGGCATTGGTTTTGGCGCGACGGTAAAAGCGAAGTCCGACAAAGCAAGCGAAGGCGAGCTGCTGGCGCAGGTTGAACCGGAAGATCTGATCAAGTTTGGTCTTATCCCTGAGTTTATTGGTCGTCTGCCGGTTGTCGCAACGTTGAATGAACTGAGCGAAGAAGCTCTGATTCAGATCCTCAAAGAGCCGAAAAACGCCCTGACCAAGCAGTATCAGGCGCTGTTTAATCTGGAAGGCGTGGATCTGGAATTCCGTGACGAGGCGCTGGATGCTATCGCTAAGAAAGCGATGGCGCGTAAAACCGGTGCCCGTGGCCTGCGTTCCATCGTAGAAGCCGCACTGCTCGATACCATGTACGATCTGCCGTCCATGGAAGACGTCGAAAAAGTGGTTATCGACGAGTCGGTAATTGATGGTCAAAGCAAACCGTTGCTGATTTATGGCAAGCCGGAAGCGCAACAGGCATCTGGTGAATAATTAACCATTCCCATACAATTAGTTAACCAAAAAGGGGGGATTTTATCTCCCCTTTAATTTTTCCTCTATTCTCGGCGTTGAATGTGGGGGAAACATCCCATAAGCGCTAACTTAAGGGTTGTGGTATTACGCCTGATATGATTTAACGTGCCGATGAATTACTCTCACGATAACTGGTCAGCAATTCTGGCCCATATTGGTAAGCCCGAAGAACTGGATACTTCGGCACGTAATGCCGGGGCTCTAACCCGCCGCCGCGAAATTCGTGATGCTGCAACTCTGCTACGTCTGGGGCTGGCTTACGGCCCCGGGGGGATGTCATTACGTGAAGTCACTGCATGGGCTCAGCTCCATGACGTTGCAACATTATCTGACGTGGCTCTCCTGAAGCGGCTGCGGAATGCCGCCGACTGGTTTGGCATACTTGCCGCACAAACACTTGCTGTACGCGCCGCAGTTACGGGTTGTACAAGCGGAAAGAGATTGCGTCTTGTCGATGGAACAGCAATCAGTGCGCCCGGGGGCGGCAGCGCTGAATGGCGACTACATATGGGATATGATCCTCATACCTGTCAGTTCACTGATTTTGAGCTAACCGACAGCAGAGACGCTGAACGGCTGGACCGATTTGCGCAAACGGCAGACGAGATACGCATTGCTGACCGGGGATTCGGTTCGCGTCCCGAATGTATCCGCTCACTTGCTTTTGGAGAAGCTGATTATATCGTCCGGGTTCACTGGCGAGGATTGCGCTGGTTAACTGCAGAAGGAATGCGCTTTGACATGATGGGTTTTCTGCGCGGGCTGGATTGCGGTAAGAACGGTGAAACCACTGTAATGATAGGCAATTCAGGTAATAAAAAAGCCGGAGCTCCCTTTCCGGCACGTCTCATTGCCGTATCACTTCCTCCCGAAAAAGCATTAATCAGTAAAACCCGACTGCTCAGCGAGAATCGTCGAAAAGGACGAGTAGTTCAGGCGGAAACGCTGGAAGCAGCGGGCCATGTGCTATTGCTAACATCATTACCGGAAGATGAATATTCAGCAGAGCAAGTGGCTGATTGTTACCGTCTGCGATGGCAAATTGAACTGGCTTTTAAGCGGCTCAAAAGTTTGCTGCACCTGGATGCTTTGCGTGCAAAGGAACCTGAACTCGCGAAAGCGTGGATATTTGCTAATCTACTCGCCGCATTTTTAATTGACGACATAATCCAGCCATCGCTGGATTTCCCCCCCAGAAGTGCCGGATCCGAAAAGAAGAACTAACTCGTTGTGGAGAATAACAAAAATGGTCATCTGGAGCTTACAGGTGGCCATTCGTGGGACAGTATCCCTGACAGCCTACAAAACGCAATTGAAGAACGCGAGGCATCGTCTTAACGAGGCACCGAGGCGTCGCATTCTTCAGATGGTTCAACCCTTAAGTTAGCGCTTATGGGGAAACATCCCCATATACTGACGTACATGTTAATAGATGGCGTGAAGCACAGTCGTGTCATCTGATTACCTGGCGGAAATTAAACTAAGAGAGAGCTCTATGAATCCTGAGCGTTCTGAACGCATTGAAATCCCCGTATTGCCGCTGCGCGATGTGGTGGTTTATCCGCACATGGTCATCCCCTTATTTGTCGGGCGGGAAAAATCTATCCGTTGTCTGGAAGCGGCGATGGACCATGATAAAAAAATTATGCTGGTCGCGCAGAAAGAAGCTTCAACGGATGAGCCGGGTGTAAACGATCTTTTCACCGTCGGGACCGTGGCCTCTATATTGCAGATGCTGAAACTGCCTGACGGCACCGTCAAAGTGCTGGTCGAGGGGTTACAGCGCGCGCGTATTTCTGCGCTCTCTGACAATGGCGAACACTTTTCTGCGAAGGCGGAGTATCTGGAGTCGCCGACCATTGATGAGCGGGAACAGGAAGTGCTGGTGCGTACTGCAATCAGCCAGTTCGAAGGCTACATCAAGCTGAACAAAAAAATCCCACCAGAAGTGCTGACGTCGCTGAATAGCATCGACGATCCGGCGCGTCTGGCGGATACCATTGCTGCACATATGCCGCTGAAACTGGCTGACAAACAGTCTGTTCTGGAGATGTCCGACGTTAACGAACGTCTGGAATATCTGATGGCAATGATGGAATCGGAAATCGATCTGCTGCAGGTTGAGAAACGCATTCGCAACCGCGTTAAAAAGCAGATGGAGAAATCCCAGCGTGAGTACTATCTGAACGAGCAAATGAAAGCTATTCAGAAAGAACTCGGTGAAATGGACGACGCGCCGGACGAAAACGAAGCCCTGAAGCGCAAAATCGACGCGGCGAAGATGCCGAAAGAGGCAAAAGAGAAAGCGGAAGCAGAGTTGCAGAAGCTGAAAATGATGTCTCCGATGTCGGCAGAAGCGACCGTAGTGCGTGGTTATATCGACTGGATGGTACAGGTGCCGTGGAATGCGCGTAGCAAGGTCAAAAAAGACCTGCGTCAGGCGCAGGAAATCCTTGATACCGACCATTATGGTCTGGAGCGCGTGAAAGATCGAATCCTTGAGTATCTTGCGGTTCAAAGCCGTGTCAACAAAATCAAGGGACCGATCCTCTGCCTGGTAGGGCCGCCGGGGGTAGGTAAAACCTCTCTTGGTCAGTCCATTGCCAAAGCCACCGGGCGTAAATATGTCCGTATGGCGCTGGGCGGCGTGCGTGATGAAGCGGAAATCCGTGGTCACCGCCGTACTTACATCGGTTCTATGCCGGGTAAACTGATCCAGAAAATGGCGAAAGTGGGCGTGAAAAACCCGCTGTTCCTGCTCGATGAGATCGACAAAATGTCTTCTGACATGCGTGGCGATCCGGCCTCTGCACTGCTTGAAGTGCTGGATCCAGAGCAGAACGTAGCGTTCAGCGACCACTACCTGGAAGTGGATTACGATCTCAGCGACGTGATGTTTGTCGCGACGTCGAACTCCATGAACATTCCGGCACCGCTGCTGGATCGTATGGAAGTGATTCGCCTCTCCGGTTATACCGAAGATGAAAAACTGAACATCGCCAAACGTCACCTGCTGCCGAAGCAGATTGAACGTAATGCACTGAAAAAAGGTGAGCTGACCGTCGACGATAGCGCCATTATCGGCATTATTCGTTACTACACCCGTGAGGCGGGCGTGCGTGGTCTGGAGCGTGAAATCTCCAAACTGTGTCGCAAAGCGGTTAAGCAGTTACTGCTCGATAAGTCATTAAAACATATCGAAATTAACGGCGATAACCTGCATGACTATCTCGGTGTTCAGCGTTTCGACTATGGTCGCGCGGATAACGAAAACCGTGTCGGTCAGGTAACCGGTCTGGCGTGGACGGAAGTGGGCGGTGACTTGCTGACCATTGAAACCGCATGTGTTCCGGGTAAAGGCAAACTGACCTATACCGGTTCGCTCGGCGAAGTGATGCAGGAGTCCATTCAGGCGGCGTTAACGGTGGTTCGTGCGCGTGCGGAAAAACTGGGGATCAACCCTGATTTTTACGAAAAACGTGACATCCACGTCCACGTACCGGAAGGTGCGACGCCGAAAGATGGTCCGAGTGCCGGTATTGCTATGTGCACCGCGCTGGTTTCTTGCCTGACCGGTAACCCGGTTCGTGCCGATGTGGCAATGACCGGTGAGATCACTCTGCGTGGTCAGGTACTGCCGATCGGTGGTTTGAAAGAAAAACTCCTGGCAGCGCATCGCGGCGGGATTAAAACAGTGCTAATTCCGTTCGAAAATAAACGCGATCTGGAAGAGATTCCTGACAACGTAATTGCCGATCTGGACATTCATCCTGTGAAGCGCATTGAGGAAGTTCTGACTCTGGCGCTGCAAAATGAACCGTCTGGTATGCAGGTTGTGACTGCAAAATAGTGACCTCGCGCAAAATGCACTAATAAAAACAGGGCTGGCAGGCTAATTCGGGCTTGCCAGCCTTTTTTTGTCTCGCTAAGTTAGATGGCGGATCGGGCTTGCCCTTATTAAGGGGTGTTGTAAGGGGATGGCTGGCCTGATATAACTGCTGCGCGTTCGTACCTTGAAGGATTCAAGTGCGATATAAATTATAAAGAGGAAGAGAAGAGTGAATAAATCTCAATTGATCGACAAGATTGCTGCAGGGGCTGATATCTCTAAAGCTGCGGCTGGCCGTGCGTTAGATGCTATTATTGCTTCCGTAACTGAATCTCTGAAAGAAGGGGATGATGTAGCACTGGTAGGTTTTGGTACTTTTGCCGTTAAAGAGCGTGCTGCCCGTACTGGCCGCAACCCGCAGACCGGTAAAGAGATCACCATCGCTGCTGCTAAAGTACCGAGCTTCCGTGCAGGTAAAGCACTGAAAGACGCGGTAAACTAAGCGTTGTCCCCAGTGGGGATGTGACGAAGTTCAAGGGCGCATCTACTGATGTGCCTTTTTTATTTGTATTCGGTGACTTTCTGCGTCTTGTGGGCTGACAATTGCCCCCGTTTCTTGTCACAATAGGCCTTTGCGCGCATCGATACGTTGCGTGAGGTACACAGTCATCTACAGCGGAGTGTTGTTACACCATGATGGACAGCTTACGCACGGCTGCAAACAGTCTCGTGCTCAAGATTATTTTCGGTATCATTATCGTGTCGTTCATATTGACCGGCGTGAGTGGTTACCTGATTGGCGGAGGCAATAACTACGCCGCAAAAGTGAATGACCAGGAAATCAGCCGTGGGCAATTCGAGAACGCCTTCAACAGCGAGCGTAATCGCATGCAGCAACAGCTGGGCGATCAATACTCCGAGCTGGCAGCGAACGAAGGCTATATGAAAACCCTGCGTCAACAGGTGCTGAATCGTCTGATCGACGAGGCGCTGCTGGATCAGTACGCACGTGAGCTGAAACTGGGTATCAGCGATGAGCAGGTTAAACAGGCGATTTTCGCGACCCCAGCCTTCCAGGTTGACGGCAAATTTGATAACAGCCGCTATAACGGTATCCTCAACCAGATGGGGATGACCGCCGATCAGTACGCCCAGGCGCTGCGTAACCAGCTCACTACCCAACAGCTGATTAACGGCGTTGCCGGTACCGATTTTATGCTGAAAGGTGAAACCGACGAGCTGGCGGCACTGGTCGCGCAACAACGCGTGGTGCGTGAGGCGACTATCGATGTTAACGCGCTGGCGGCGAAGCAGCCTGTGACCGAACAGGAGATTGCCAGCTACTACGAACAAAACAAAAACAATTTCATGACGCCGGAACAATTCCGCGTGAGTTACATCAAGCTGGATGCCGCAACGATGCAGCAACCGGTTAGCGATGCGGATATCCAGAGCTACTACGACCAGCATCAGGATCAATTCACCCAGCCGCAGCGTACCCGCTACAGCATCATCCAGACCAAAACTGAAGATGAAGCGAAAGCGGTACTTGATGAGCTGAATAAAGGCGGTGATTTTGCTGCATTAGCCAAAGAAAAATCTGCCGATATTATCTCTGCTCGTAACGGCGGCGATATGGGTTGGTTAGAAGATGCCACTATCCCGGACGAACTGAAAAATGCTGGTCTGAAAGAAAAAGGCCAACTGTCTGGTGTCATCAAATCTTCGGTCGGTTTCCTGATTGTACGTCTGGACGACATTCAGCCAGCGAAAGTGAAATCGTTAGACGAAGTACGTGACGACATTGCGGCGAAAGTGAAACACGAAAAAGCCCTCGATGCGTACTACGCGCTGCAGCAGAAAGTGAGCGATGCGGCAAGCAACGACACCGAGTCTCTGGCCGGTGCAGAGCAAGCTGCCGGCGTTAAAGCCACTCAGACGGGTTGGTTCAGCAAAGATAACCTGCCGGAAGAGTTGAACTTCAAGCCGGTTGCCGACGCTATCTTTAACGGCGGTCTGGTAGGTGAAAACGGCGCGCCGGGCATCAACTCTGACATCATCACCGTAGACGGCGACCGCGCATTCGTGCTGCGCATCAGCGAGCACAAACCGGAAGCGGTGAAACCGTTGGCAGATGTTCAGGAACAAGTTAAGGCATTGGTTCAGCACAACAAAGCTGAACAACAGGCGAAAGTGGATGCTGAGAAACTGCTGGTTGATTTGAAAGCCGGCAAAGGTGCGGAAGCTATGCAGGCTGCCGGTCTGAAATTTGGCGAGCCGAAAACCTTAAGCCGTTCCGGTCGTGACCCGATTAGCCAGGCGGCGTTTGCACTGCCACTGCCAGCGAAAGACAAACCGAGCTACGGTATGGCGACCGATATGCAAGGTAATGTGGTTCTGCTGGCGCTGGATGAAGTGAAACAAGGTTCAATGCCGGAAGATCAGAAAAAAGCGATGGTGCAGGGTATCACCCAGAACAACGCACAAATCGTCTTTGAAGCTCTGATGAGTAACCTGCGTAAAGAGGCGAAAATCAAAATTGGCGATGCGCTGGAACAGCAATAATCCTGAAGCCGCCTCGCAAAAAAATGCGTTGCAGCTGTAACAAGAAAAGGTCGCTTTCGCGGCCTTTTCCATTTCTGAACATTGCCATTTGTTTACTGTTTTCACTGCCGTTAAGGTGATTCCACTGTTAACAAACAAGGAGAAAACAGTATGAAACACGGAATTAAAGCACTGCTCATTACCCTGTCCCTGGCCTGTGCCGGAATGTCTCATAGCGCGCTGGCGGCAGCTTCTGTGGCGAAACCGACGGCGGTAGAAACCAAAGCGGAAGCTCCTGCAGCACAAAGTAAAGCAGCAGTACCGGCGAAAGCCAGTGACGAAGAAGGCACCCGGGTCAGCATTAATAATGCCAGCGCGGAAGAGCTAGCCCGCGCGATGAATGGCGTTGGCCTGAAGAAAGCGCAGGCGATTGTCAGTTATCGCGAAGAGTACGGTCCGTTTAAAACTGTGGAGGATCTAAAGCAGGTGCCGGGGATGGGCAATTCGCTGGTGGAACGTAATCTGGCGGTATTAACCCTGTAATTAATTTGCATAGTGGCAATTTTTTGCCAGACTGAAGAGGTCATACCAGTTATGACCTCTGTACTTATAACAACAACGTAAGGTTATTGCGCTATGCAAACACAAATCAAAGTTCGTGGATATCATCTCGACGTTTACCAGCACGTCAACAACGCCCGCTACCTTGAATTTCTCGAAGAAGCCCGCTGGGATGGGTTGGAAAATAGCGACAGTTTTCAGTGGATGACGGCCCATAACATCGCCTTCGTCGTGGTCAATATCAATATTAACTATCGTCGCCCAGCGGTATTAAGTGACCTGTTAACTATTACCAGTCAGTTGCAGCAATTAAACGGTAAAAGCGGCATCTTAAGCCAGGTCATTACACTGGAGCCGGAAGGGCAGGTGGTAGCGGATGCGCTTATTACGTTTGTTTGTATTGATCTTAAAACGCAGAAAGCATTAGCTCTGGAAGGGGAATTGCGCGAAAAGCTGGAGCAGATGGTTAAGTAAACGTTTTGTGGTGCCGGATGCTCAAGCCGCATCCGGCGACACCCGGAATAATTACCTCAACCCGGTTTTCTGCTTCATCGCTGCCATCACCGTCGGTTTATCGGCCAGATAATGATTCAAACCGTTGGCGCGTAAATTACATGCCGCACAATGACCGCAACCGTCGCCTTTAAAGCCGTTATAGCAGGTCAACGTTTCGTTACGGACTAAATCCAGTTTGCCGTAATAATCTGCCAGCGCCCAGGTTTCCGCTTTATCAATCCACATCAGCGGCGTTTCAAAACGAATATCTTTCGCCATGCCCAAACTGACGGCATGGTTTAGTGCTTTCACAAACTCATCGCGGCAATCCGGGTAGCCGGAGAAATCCGTTTCGCAGACGCCAGTAATTACGGCTTCTGCTTTTACCTGATACGCATATATTGCCGCCAGCGTCAGGAACAAAATATTACGCCCTGGGACAAACGTATTCGGGATACCATCGGCTTCAGGTTCATAATCAGGCACCGGAATGCTGTCACGCGTCAGGCTACTGACCGCCAGCTCGTTGAGCAGGGTGACATCCAGCACCTTATGCGCGCGTGCCCCCAGTTTCAGCGCCAGTTCGCGTGCCACGTCGATTTCTGCGCGATGCCGCTGACCGTAATCGAACGTCACGCAATGGACTTCATCATATTGTTGTAATGCCTGCACCAGACAGGTGGTGGAATCCTGACCTCCACTGAACACAACGACAGCACGTTTCATAGATAATCCTGCTTGAACAATAAAAGCGTTATGGTAACGCCTGCGATTAACCCGGACCAGCTATTCATTGCGATGGCGCGGGAAGCCAGGCTTCGGTAAATTCAAACCAGCCGCGCGGTGTCAGTCGCACACCGTTCACGCCGGGAGGGGCACTAATGCGATAGTGATAGTTGAACAGCGGCGTCAGCGTCGCATCTGTCATTAACTGGCTAAAAACCGCTTTCAGGGCATTAAATCGGTTTTCTTCATCAGGCATTATTTGCACGGCATCCAGTGTCGATTGTAGATGTGCGTATGCTGGAGCGTCGAAAACATGTGGCCACAGCGGATCGCAGCGCAGCCATTGCTCCAGAGTATATTCCGGTGCTTCGCCAATTAATCTGTCGCCCATCATGAGGTCTGCGTGTGCCTGTAGGGTCGTGTCGTCCCAGTTTTTTGCGTTATGAAAAATAATTGTGAGTTCACAGCCTTCCGCTGCCAGTGTCGCCTGTAGGCGTTCTGCCATGGTATGAAGTTCTATCGGTAGGTGATAAACCAGCGTCAAGGTTTTCGGTAGTTTGACTTCATCCGGTACCTGCCAATGCGGAATAGTCCAGCCTGGCAGTAATGCATGACTGGCGGTGATCAGGTTTTCTCCGACTTCTAACGTTTGTAATAAACCGGATTGATGAATAATGGAGATCACTTTTCGCGCCTGCCAGAGGGAGAGTCGGGGACTTTTGCGCAACGTCAAATAGCAAAAACCTAAACTGATGCCGCTACTGACCTGGCTGACCCGTTGCAGCTCCTCCGGTTTGCCGATGGTGATTTGCACGGGATGCCGACAACTGGTTCCCAAATCTTTTTCGAAAAGCGGCGGAGTTATCCAGTACTCAACCGCTTTAAGCAGCGGATGACGTAAATGGTAATAATCATGGCTTTCCAGGCGCACCAGCTCTGCTGTGAATTGTGTTAAGCGAAAAGGACCCGTGCCGATCAGTGGGAATTGCGGATGCGCCAGATGGCTGCAATAGCTCGCCAGCCGGTGCGCAAGCCAGTAATCAGGGCGATGTAAAAAGAAGGTCAGACACTGCGGATGGGTGACTTCAATACGCTTCACGCTAATAAATAATTGATCCAGTGCTGGCAGTTGTAACAGCATCAATAATCGCTGGTGTAAGTGTGAGGCTTTTACTGCATCGCCGTTATGCCAGTGTAGGGTTGAACGAAGATAAAAGTCCCAGCGTAACCCGTCAGTAGAGGTTTCCCAGTGATGCGCTAAATCGCCAATCGGGCGCTGAGTATTATTATCGAAGCGGGTCAGGCCGGAAAATATCTGCCCGGCGAGATGCTGCTCGGCACGGCCGGGCAAAAAGCCTGGTTGTAGCGGTTCGAGCGGGCGATAGTAGGGAATACGCAACGTGGGTGTATCGTTTTGCCATTGTCCGCCCATAAACGGCTGTAACAGAGTGCGCAGCTCACCTGGGGCCAGTTGCGCCAGCTCCAGCACATCTTGCTGCTTTCCGGTTTCCAGTGCCTGTTCCATCATCGCATTGCGTAGCGATTCCGGCGTGACCAGAAAGCGTAATTGTCCGCGCTTTCCGCGTCCTGACTGCGCCTGCCACTCCAGCCATCCCGCCTCCTGTGCCTGACGCAACAGCGTACGAACATGGCGTTCGCTGCAAAAACAGCGTTCGGCCAGTTCGCTGACGGTGACGGTTTGCGGCTTTCCGGCGGAAGGTTGCCACAGACGTTGATACTGGTTAAGACGGTTGAGCAATCGCATATAAACCCGGAACAATATTATTTAACTATTCACTATTACTTCCGTATATATCAGGTGATACTCAATCACCATTAACCGTGTCACAGAGTGGAGAAAGAAATGGCTCGTCTGGCAGCATTTGATATGGATGGCACTTTATTGATGCCCGACCATCATTTAGGTGAGAAAACCCTCTCTACTTTGGCGCGACTGCGTGAACGCGACATTACCCTCACTTTTGCCACGGGGCGTCATGCGCTGGAGATGCAGCATATTCTCGGGGCGCTATCGCTGGATGCGTATTTGATTACCGGCAACGGAACGCGCGTGCATTCTCTGGAAGGTGAACTTTTACATCGTGATGATTTACCTGCGGATGTCGCGGAGCTGGTGCTGTATCAGCAATGGGATACCCGAGCCAGCATGCATATCTTCAATGACGACGGTTGGTTTACCGGGAAAGAGATCCCTGCGTTGTTGCAGGCATTTGTCTATAGCGGTTTTCGTTATCAGATAATCGATGTCAAAAAAATGCCACTCGGCAGCGTCACCAAGATCTGCTTCTGTGGCGATCACGACGATCTTACACGCTTGCAGATCCAGCTATACGAAGCATTAGGCGAGCGTGCACATTTGTGTTTTTCCGCCACGGATTGCCTCGAAGTGCTGCCGGTGGGCTGCAATAAAGGCGCTGCATTGACGGTGCTGACCCAACATTTAGGTTTATCGTTGCGCGATTGCATGGCCTTTGGTGATGCGATGAACGATCGCGAAATGTTAGTCAGCGTCGGTAGCGGATTTATTATGGGCAATGCGATGCCGCAACTGCGCGCGGAGCTCCCGCATTTACCGGTGATTGGACATTGCCGAAATCAGGCTGTCTCTCACTATTTGACGCACTGGCTGGACTATCCACATCTACCTTATTCCCCCGAATAACGAGATCCCTTCCAGCACCGGGCAATTGCCCGGTTTTTTTTGCGTTGAATTTGTCATTTTGTGCCGTGGTGTTTAAACCGCACAGAATAAATTGTCGTGATTTCACCTTTAAAATAAAATTAAAAGAGAAAAAAATTCTCTGTGGAAGGGCTATGTTAGATAAAATTGACCGTAAGCTGCTGGCCTTACTGCAGCAGGATTGCACCCTCTCTTTGCAGGCACTGGCTGAAGCCGTTAATCTGACAACCACCCCTTGCTGGAAGCGCCTGAAACGGCTGGAGGACGACGGTATCCTTATCGGCAAAGTCGCCCTGCTGGATCCGGAAAAAATAGGCCTCGGCCTGACCGCTTTTGTGCTGATAAAAACGCAACATCACAGCAGCGAATGGTATTGCCGCTTTGTCACGGTGGTTACCGAAATGCCAGAAGTGCTGGGGTTCTGGCGCATGGCTGGTGAATACGATTATCTGATGCGCGTCCAGGTTGCCGACATGAAACGCTACGACGAGTTTTATAAGCGTCTGGTAAACAGCGTGCCGGGGCTGTCGGACGTCACTTCCAGCTTCGCGATGGAACAGATTAAATACACCACTTCTTTACCCATCGAATAAATATCCAGAATCAGGTCAGGACACAACGCGTGCGATTATTTGCTCAATTAAGCTGGTATTTCCGTCGGGAATGGCGTCGCTATCTCGGGGCTGTCGCCTTGCTTGTCATTATCGCGATGCTGCAACTGGTTCCGCCAAAAGTGGTTGGTATTGTTGTCGATGGCGTGACAGAACAACACTTTACTACCGGGCAGATCCTGATGTGGATCGCCACCATGGTGCTGATTGCCGTTGTGGTTTATCTCCTGCGTTACGTCTGGCGGGTATTGCTGTTTGGTGCGTCTTATCAACTGGCTGTTGAACTGCGTGAAGATTATTACCGTCAGCTAAGCCGGCAGCATCCTGAGTTTTACCTGCGTCATCGCACCGGTGACCTCATGGCTCGTGCGACCAATGACGTCGATCGCGTCGTGTTTGCCGCCGGAGAAGGGGTGCTGACGCTGGTGGATTCACTGGTGATGGGCTGCGCTGTGTTGATTATGATGTCTACGCAAATTAGCTGGCAGTTGACCTTATTTTCCCTGTTGCCGATGCCAGTGATGGCGATCATGATTAAGCGCAACGGCGATGCTTTGCATGAACGCTTTAAGCTGGCACAGGCGGCGTTTTCCAGTCTTAATGACCGCACCCAGGAAAGCCTCACCAGTATCCGCATGATCAAAGCCTTTGGTCTGGAAGATCGCCAGTCGGCGTTATTTGCCGCGGATGCCGAAGATACCGGCAAAAAAAACATGCGGGTGGCGCGTATTGATGCTCGTTTCGACCCGACCATCTATATCGCGATTGGTATGGCGAACTTGCTGGCGATTGGCGGCGGTAGTTGGATGGTGGTGCAGGGCAGTTTAACGCTGGGCCAGCTCACCAGTTTTATGATGTATTTAGGTCTGATGATTTGGCCAATGCTGGCGCTGGCATGGATGTTTAACATTGTGGAACGTGGTAGTGCTGCGTACAGCCGTATTCGCGCGATGCTGGCGGAAGCGCCGGTGGTGAACGATGGTAGCGAACCCGTGCCGGAAGGGCGTGGCGAACTGGATGTAAATATTCACCAGTTCACGTATCCGCAGACTGACCATCCTGCGCTGGAAAACGTCAATTTCGCCCTGAAACCCGGTCAGATGCTGGGTATCTGCGGGCCGACTGGTTCCGGCAAAAGTACCCTGTTGTCGCTCATTCAGCGTCATTTCGACGTCAGCGAGGGGGATATTCGCTTTCATGATATTCCTCTGACGAAGTTACAACTCGATAGCTGGCGTAGCCGCCTGGCGGTAGTTAGCCAGACGCCATTCCTTTTTTCTGACACTGTGGCGAATAACATCGCGCTGGGTTGCCCGAATGCCACCCAGCAAGAGATTGAGCATGTCGCGCGGTTAGCCAGCGTACATGACGATATTTTGCGTCTACCGCAAGGTTACGATACAGAGGTGGGCGAGCGCGGTGTGATGCTTTCCGGCGGGCAAAAACAGCGTATCTCCATTGCTCGTGCGTTATTAGTCAACGCGGAAATCCTCATCCTTGATGATGCGCTTTCGGCGGTGGACGGACGCACTGAGCACCAGATCCTGCATAACCTGCGTCAGTGGGGGCAGGGAAGAACGGTAATCATCAGTGCCCATCGCCTTTCTGCACTGACGGAAGCCAGTGAAATTATTGTGATGCAGCACGGACATATCGCCCAGCGTGGCAATCATGATGTGCTGGCACAACAAAGCGGCTGGTATCGCGATATGTATCGCTATCAACAACTGGAGGCGGCGCTCGACGACGCTCCGGAAAATCGCGAGGAGGCCGTCGATGCGTAGTTTTAGCCAACTGTGGCCGACTCTCAAGCGCCTGTTAGCGTACGGTTCGCCGTGGCGTAAACCGCTGGGGATTGCGGTCCTGATGATGTGGGTTGCGGCGGCGGCAGAAGTCAGTGGGCCGCTGCTTATCAGCTATTTTATCGACAATATGGTAGCGAAAAATAACCTGCCGTTGAAAGTGGTTGCAGGGCTGGCTGCGGCGTATGTTGGGCTGCAACTGTTTGCCGCCGGGCTACATTACGCGCAGTCGCTGCTGTTTAATCGGGCGGCAGTAGGCGTAGTGCAACAGTTGCGTACCGACGTGATGGATGCTGCGTTACGCCAGCCATTAAGCGAGTTTGATACCCAACCCGTCGGGCAGGTGATTTCCCGCGTCACTAATGACACTGAAGTGATCCGCGATCTCTACGTTACCGTAGTGGCAACTGTCCTGCGCAGTGCCGCGCTGGTGGGCGCGATGCTGGTGGCGATGTTCAGCCTCGACTGGCGAATGGCACTGGTGGCGATAATGATTTTCCCGGTGGTGCTGGTGGTAATGGTGATATACCAGCGTTACAGCACGCCGATTGTCCGTCGTGTGCGCGCCTATTTGGCGGATATCAACGACGGCTTTAACGAAATCATCAATGGCATGAGCGTTATCCAGCAGTTTCGTCAGCAGGCGCGATTTGGCGAACGTATGGGGGAGGCCAGTCGTTCACACTATATGGCGAGGATGCAAACCCTGCGCCTCGACGGTTTTCTGCTGCGTCCGCTGCTGAGTCTGTTTTCATCGCTCATTCTTTGTGGCTTGTTGATGCTGTTTGGCTTCTCCGCCAGCGGCACCATTGAAGTGGGCGTGCTGTATGCGTTTATCAGCTATCTTGGGCGACTTAACGAACCATTAATCGAACTGACCACGCAACAGGCGATGCTGCAACAGGCTGTTGTTGCTGGTGAGCGCGTGTTTGAACTGATGGACGGACCGCGCCAGCAATATGGCAATGATGATCGCCCGTTACAGAGTGGCACCATCGAAGTCGATAACGTGTCATTTGCTTATCGCGATGACAATCTGGTGCTAAAGAACATTAATCTCTCTGTGCCTTCGCGCAATTTTGTGGCGCTGGTCGGGCATACCGGCAGTGGCAAAAGCACCCTCGCCAGTTTATTGATGGGCTATTACCCGCTAACGGAAGGTGAGATTCGCCTTGATGGTCGTCCATTAAGTTCGCTAAGTCACAGCGCGCTGCGCCAGGGCGTGGCAATGGTGCAGCAAGATCCGGTGGTGCTGGCGGATACCTTCCTCGCCAACGTGACGCTGGGGCGGGATATCTCCGAAGAACGCGTCTGGCAGGCGCTGGAAACCGTGCAACTGGCGGAGCTGGCGCGTAGCATGAGCGACGGTATTTACACGCCGCTGGGCGAGCAGGGGAATAATCTCTCAGTTGGGCAAAAGCAACTGCTGGCACTGGCGCGCGTGCTGGTCGAGACGCCGCAAATCCTGATCCTTGATGAGGCAACCGCCAGCATTGACTCCGGTACTGAACAGGCGATTCAACATGCTCTGGCGGCGGTGCGTGAACATACCACGCTGGTAGTGATTGCTCACCGCTTATCGACCATTGTTGATGCCGACACCATTCTGGTGCTTCATCGTGGGCAAGCCGTGGAGCAGGGCACTCACCAGCAACTGCTGGCGGCCCAGGGACGCTACTGGCAGATGTATCAACTGCAACTTGCGGGCGAAGAGCTGGCAGCCAGCGTGCGTGAAGAGGAATCATTGAGCGCCTGAATAGCGCAATATTTCATCGTTGGTGCAAAAATGTAACGCACTGTGCACTGTCATAGTGCGTTTTCATTTTCAAACTTCTTAACTTCCTGCTCTCTTTCTCGTTTTTCATTTCTGGCACACCGCTTGCAATACCTTCTTCGTGTAGCAGAACCATTACCGAATTCTGACCGGAGGGGATCTATGAAGCTGGTGACCGTGATAATCAAACCATTCAAGCTGGAAGACGTTCGTGAAGCGTTATCTTCCATTGGTATTCAGGGCCTGACCGTCACCGAAGTGAAAGGTTTCGGGCGTCAGAAAGGGCATGCCGAGCTGTACCGGGGGGCGGAATACAGCGTCAATTTCCTGCCAAAAGTAAAAATTGATGTGGCGATTGCTGATGACCAACTCGATGAAGTGATCGATATCGTCAGTAAGGCGGCTTACACCGGGAAAATTGGCGACGGCAAAATCTTCGTCGCTGAATTGCAACGCGTCATTCGTATTCGTACCGGCGAAGCCGACGAAGCGGCGCTGTAATCTCTGGCACACAGCAACAGGAACGAAAAATGAAGATAGCGACGATAAAAACTGGGCTTGCTTCACTGGCGATGCTTCCGGGACTGGTAATGGCTGCACCTGCGGTGGCCGATAAAGCCGACAATGCGTTTATGATGATTTGTACTGCGCTGGTGCTGTTTATGACTATTCCGGGGATTGCCCTGTTTTACGGTGGGTTGATTCGCGGCAAAAACGTGCTGTCGATGCTGACGCAGGTGACGGTGACATTTGCACTGGTCTGTATTCTCTGGGTGGTTTACGGTTACTCGCTGGCGTTTGGTGAGGGCAACAACTTCTTCGGCAACATTAACTGGTTGATGCTGAAAAACATCGAACTGACGGCGGTGATGGGCAGCATTTATCAGTATATCCACGTGGCGTTTCAGGGATCGTTTGCCTGCATTACCGTCGGCTTGATAGTTGGGGCGCTGGCGGAACGAATCCGCTTCTCAGCTGTGTTGATTTTCGTGGTGGTATGGCTGACGCTCTCTTACATTCCGATTGCGCATATGGTGTGGGGCGGTGGTTTGCTGGCTTCTCACGGTGCGCTGGATTTCGCGGGTGGCACCGTGGTGCACATTAACGCCGCAATCGCCGGTCTGGTGGGCGCGTATCTGATAGGAAAACGCGTGGGCTTCGGTAAAGAGGCGTTTAAACCGCACAACCTGCCGATGGTCTTCACCGGGACTGCCATTCTCTATATCGGTTGGTTTGGCTTTAACGCCGGGTCAGCGGGCACGGCGAATGAAATCGCGGCACTGGCATTTGTGAATACTGTGGTCGCAACGGCGGCGGCAATTCTTGGCTGGATCTTCGGTGAATGGGCGCTGCGTGGTAAGCCTTCACTGCTGGGGGCGTGTTCTGGCGCGATTGCCGGTCTGGTCGGCGTGACGCCAGCCTGCGGCTACATTGGGGTTGGCGGCGCGTTGATTATCGGCGTGGTAGCTGGTCTGGCGGGCTTGTGGGGCGTTACCATGCTCAAACGCTTGCTGCGGGTGGATGATCCCTGCGATGTCTTCGGTGTGCACGGCGTTTGTGGCATTGTCGGCTGTATCATGACCGGGATTTTTGCCGCCAGCTCGCTGGGCGGCGTGGGCTTCGCTGAAGGTGTGACGATGGGCCATCAGTTGCTGGTACAGCTGGAAAGCATCGCCATTACGATCGTCTGGTCCGGTGTTGTGGCATTTATCGGCTACAAATTGGCGGATCTGACGGTTGGTCTGCGTGTACCGGAAGAGCAGGAGCGAGAAGGGCTGGATGTCAACAGCCACGGCGAGAATGCCTATAACGCGTAACAAGCACTGCAAAAAACAGCCGGACGGTTTTCACCTCCGGCTATTTTTTTAATTGTGATTACGCATCACCCCTTCCTGAACGGTCGAGGCAACCAGTACGCCGTCTTGGGTATAAAACTCACCGCGCACAAAGCCACGTGCGCTGGACGCCGAGGTGCTCTCCACGCTATACAGCAGCCATTCATTCAAATTAAACGGGCGATGGAACCACATGGAATGGTCAATGGTGGCAATCTGAATCCCCGGTTCGAGAAAACCGATGCCGTGCGGCTGTAGAGCTACCGGCAGGAAGTTAAGATCAGAAGCGTAACCGAGCAGATACTGATGAACGCGCAGGTCATCCGGCACGCTACCATTTGCGCGGATCCACACCTGACGATGTGGTTCTGCGACGTGACCTTTCAGTGGGTTATGAAACTCCACCGGACGGACTTCCAGCGGACGATCGCAGATGAATTTATCTTTCAGCACTGGCGGCAGCAGGTGCGCCAGCGATTGGGCGATTTGCGTTTCCGAAGGGAGGCCATCAGGCGCTGGCGCGGACGGCATTGTTTTTTGATGTTCGAAACCCGCTTCTGGTGCCTGGAAAGAGGCAGTCATATAAAAAATCGGTTTGCCGTTTTGAATAGCAGCAACCCGGCGGGCGCTGAAGCTGTTACCGTCACGCAGCGTTTCGACATCATAAATAATCGGCTTCTTACTATCGCCAGGGCGAAGAAAGTAGCTGTGAAACGAATGTACCAGCCGCTCTTCAGGGACGGTCTCTTTTGCAGCATACAAGGCCTGACCCACGACCTGGCCGCCAAACACCTGGCGTAAACCTAAATCTTCACTCTGGCCGCGAAAGAGTCCTTCCTCAATTTTTTCCAGATTTAACAATGTCAGTAAATTTTTTAGCGCCTGACTCATATAACTCTCCAGTAACAAAGCTGCCGCAGCAAGCCAAAGTGAGTTGAGTATAACGCAAATTTGCTACTGGTCCGATGGGTGCAATGGTCTGAATTACGGGCTAATTACAGGCAGAAATGCGTGATGTGTGCCACACTTGTTGACGTTACTATTTTGTTAACCACTCTTCCGGCGAGGAAAGTTAGCCCGCTGGTGCATTGATAATAAGGAGAAATGAATGAAACTCGTGCACATGGCCAGTGGTTTAGCGGTTGCGATTGCGTTGGCGGCTTGCGCAGATAAAAGCGCGGATATTCAGACGCCAGCACCGGCTGCAAATACGTCTATTTCAGCAACACAACAACCAGCTATCCAGCAACCGAATGTCTCCGGTACCGTCTGGATCCGTCAGAAAGTCGCACTGCCGCCTGATGCTGTGCTGACCGTGACACTTTCTGACGCGTCGTTAGCCGATGCACCGTCAAAAGTGCTGGCGCAGAAAGCGGTGCGTACTGAAGGTAAACAGTCACCATTCAGCTTTGTTCTGTCATTTAACCCGGCAGATGTTCAGCCGAACGCGCGTATTCTGTTGAGTGCGGCGATTACCGTGAATGACAAACTGGTATTTATCACCGATACCGTTCAGCCGGTGATCAACCAGGGCGGAACTAAAGCCGACCTGACATTGGTGCCGGTACAGCAAACCGCCGTGCCGGTTCAGGCCAGCGGTGGCGCAACGACTACCGTACCTTCGACTTCACCAACTCAGGTGAATCCGTCTTCGGCAGTTCCAGCTCCTACGCAATATTAAGCGACGTTAACCCTCTCCGCCCGGAGAGGGTTAGTAGTTCCAGCGATAACGCTGCAAGTCGATTTGCCCGCTTCCCGATACCATCACACCTTCTGCCAGTAATGCCTGTCGCTGACGCTGTAAATCCGGTCCGGTTAGCGAAATTGTGCCGTGGCGATTAACCACCCGGTGCCAGGGTAAGGTGCTGCCTTCAGGGAGACGCTTTAACACACCGCCCACCTGGCGCGCGGCGCGGGGCGATCCCGCCAGTTTCGCCACATCACCGTAAGTGGTGACATAGCCTTCGGGAATAGCGGCGACGATTTGCCAGACGCGTTGGGGAAATGAATCTTCTTTTTCCATCTTTTCTTCCTGAGGTAATTTTTCAGCATAATCTGGAAAAACGCCCGAGTGAAGTCGCATTGCGCAAGAAACCAGCATCTGGCACGCGATGGGTTGCAATTAGCCGGGGCAGCAGTGATAATGCGCCTGCGCGTTGGTTCTCAACGCTCTCAATGGGGGCTCTGTTGGTTCTCCCGCAACGCTACTCTGTTTACCAGGTCAGGTCCGGAAGGAAGCAGCCAAGGCAGATGACGCGTGTGCCGGGATGTAGCTGGCAGGGCCCCCACCCATTTCTGCCTCCCACCGTTTCGTCAAAAAATCCCAACATGGCTAAACTTTAACCACAACTGACGTCGCAAGAATTGTCTGGCTGCGCAGTACGCTTCGGAGGTATGTCTGATGAAGTATGTTGATGGTTTTGTGGTTGCCGTTCCTGCCGATAAAAAGGATGCCTATCGGGAAATGGCCGCTAAGGCTGCGCCATTGTTTAAAGAGTTTGGCGCGCTTCGTATTGTCGAATGCTGGGCCAGCGATGTACCGGATGGCAAAGTGACCGATTTTCGTATGGCGGTGAAAGCGGAAGAGAATGAAGAGGTTGTCTTTAGCTGGATTGAATACCCTTCAAAAGAGGTCCGCGACGCTGCTAATCAAAAGATGATGTCGGACCCACGGATGAAAGAGTTCGGCGAGTCCATGCCGTTTGACGGCAAGCGAATGATCTATGGCGGATTCGAGTCAATCATCGACGAATAGGTAGCGTGACGGGCTGTGCGGCGTGCCGTCAGCCCAAAAATTCACAAATGTTGCTCGGCCCAGCGTAAGAAATCTTCTTTCGGTAATGCCTTGCTGTAGAGCCAGCCCTGACCGTAGTGCACGCCATGCTGGCGTAACCACTCTTCTTGTTTACTGGTTTCGATTCCCTCCGCTACCATTTTCAGTTTCAGTGTTTTTGCCATTTCGATGATATGCGGCGTGACATTTTTATATTCCAGCGCATCAACGAAAGATTTATCGATCTTCAGAATGTCGACATCCAGATCCTGTAAATAACTTAAACTTGAATACCCCGTACCAAAATCATCAAGATAAATTTCATGGCCCGCCTCCCGGTAGCGAGAAATTATCGGGGCGCTGGTTTTCGGATCGGCAAACTCGCGTTCAGTGAGTTCAAGCGCGATCTGTCTGGGATTAACCTGATAGTGATTGATCATGTCACGCAGCAATTGCGGGATTTTTTCCGAGGTGAGCACGGGGGATTCAAGATTGATCGAAATATGCTGCTGTGGATGCTGACGCAGCCAGTCGCCCATATCTTCAAAGACGCTTCTTATAATCAGTAGCGTCAATGGCTCAGAAAGGCCCGTTTGCTGTGCCAGCGGAATAAAACTATCTGGTGACAACCAACTACCGTCTGTCTGCGGCCAGCGCGCCAGTGCCTCAGCACCGACAATTTTGCCATTGGCTAAGGAGACAATCGGCTGATAGTGCACGCAAATATCACGATTTTCGATAGCATCCTGCAGCCGATGATGCGGTGACTGAATACGGCGCAAAATACGCAGCACAAACATCGCTGCCAGCAGGCCAATCACCAACCCGAGCGGTAACCAAATAAAGACTTGCCGATGCCAGCCTTTCTGCAACATTTTCGTTGAAGCCCATGTGATGATCGAAATATTCATCTCCGGTAAGGGCAGGATATCGTAAATGATTCCATTATTTTCGATATGCTCACCGGGTGTTTTTTGTAGCCTGGTAATAATTCCCTGAGCAATTTCATCGCTGCTGGTTATGACAACGTTATGGGCATTGCCAATAATGGCGGCATCAATTTGCCATGAGCTATAGGGAATGACATCAATAAAGGAAGCGGGGTCGATCATGACGACATAATGTGCCGTTCCCATGGCGACCATGTAACGGATAATGCCTAAATCGTTATGCGATGTTAACCAGACACGATAACCATCTTTCGAAATTTTACCTGGCTCGGGGAAGGTATCGGGCGGACTTTCATGCTCCAGAGACGAACACTGGGGAACGTTGTTATCGATATAAGCCACTTCCTGAATATAGCGATAACTGTAAGATACCCGACGCATTTCCATGAGATGGGCTTCGCTACAGGCAGCGCCTTGCCATCTTTCCAGCTCCTGCAGCGCATCTTTCCCTTGTGTCGCCACCTTATTGGCTCGAATAGCGACGCGGGAGGAATAGGTATCCAGCTCTTCAATAAACGATGTTTCTACCTGCTGATGGGCCAGCCAGATGCTTAAGCCGACAGGCAGCAATACTGAAAGAATCAGTACTCCCGAAATAAGGCCGACCAGATGTCGTGTTCTCACCAGCATATCCTTATTAACACAGTGTAGGGAAAGTATATCTGATTGTGGAAAAAGGCTGGCTGGAGATAAGGAGGTAGAGCTGGTATTTCATGAAGTGATGGGTGGAAACGATCATTGTCATTTGACCAGGCGCAGAGCTTTACGCCTGGTATGTAACCCTAACTTAAGATGTTGATTCGGCGCGAGCGAGGGTAAAAATATCGTAAAAAGACAGTTCACCTTTACGGACGATCATTTTTTGCAGTTGTTCCTTATGAACATCCGCGACACGCGGAGAGTTCAAGATGGCTTCAACCAGCGCGGCAGGTACAAAGCGCGTGTTGTACCATTCGCCGTTATAGCAAACGCGGAAATCCAGCACGTCGATATCTTCATAGCGGTAGCGTGGGTAGACATCGAAAAAGAAGAAACCATTAAGCAGGATAAATAATACAACCAGTAGCCAGACAGAGCCTGACAGCGTTTCGGACTGCAACATCACCGCCAGGGTGGCAAAAAAAGCAACGTACATACCGATAAACAGCCCCGGATGTTTACGGATAAAACTGATACTAAAGCGGGGTTTGTTGTCGCGTTTTTCGCGGGTATTCAGAGACTCAATCGTTTCGGTCAGCAGGCGTTGTATTTCGGTCATCGTTTGCCTTCGTGGTATCTGCAACTTTCCAGGGAACACCCTATTTTAACGTGGGAATAGTAGAGGGGAAGTAACAGATCTACCACAATTTTGCATAACAGTTGCGAAAAACCGATTACAATTTTTTAATTATTCTGGCTGGATTACCGCCCACGACAACGTTGTCCGGGACATCTTTTGTGACAACTGCACCTGAGGCTACCACGACGTTATCACCAATGGTCACACCAGGGTTAATGACCGCGCGTCCGCCAATCCAGACGTTATTACCGATGGTGACGGGTTTCCCCAGTTCAGCACCGCTATTACGTGCTACAGGGTCGATGGGATGTGTTGCCGTGTAGATATGAACGCCTGGTGCCAACATACAGTTATCACCGATGCGAATAGGGCAGACATCAAGCATCACGCAATCGAAGTTGGCGAAAAAATTATTACCGAGAAAAATGTTATAGCCATAGTCACAGCGAAACGTTGGCTCAATATAAGCCTCTGTCACCTGACCGAATAGATCAGCGAGAATTTGCTGGCGTAATGTGTGCTCTTCCGCCAGGGAATGATTGTATCGGTGAATAAGCTGACGAGCGCGCAGGCGATCGCGAGATAACGTCTCATCTGCCGAGCGATACAACTCACCAGCAATCATCTTTTCTTTTTCTGTGCTCATTACTGACCTCCGGTTGCTGAAAATGCGGCAACACAGTAAGACGAAAAGTCAGTGAAGAGAACGTTCCCATTACATCTGTGTGATAAAGATCACATAGGGTATGTCTTCATGGCGAAAAAGTATAAAATTCTTAATAAACAGCCGGTTATAGCTCCGAAAGCGAATTATTTATTAGCGAATAAATTTCCATACTGAGGAAGGGATCTTGTCGTACAGTTTATTCATGGTCAATTCGGCGAGGCGGTGATCTGCGGCTGAGTAAAATACCGCCAGTTCATTATCTGATAATTCGTATTTATTTTTCTCGATAACACGCTCCAGCGTGTCAATTGTCTGGCAACGACGTAAACGCATTAAATAATCGGTTTTCGTTAAAGGTTTTTCGGACATACTTCTACCTATGGTTGTAATAATTCTAACAAGATAAACTCGCAGGATTCTCTTTCGTCGCATTGACAAAACAACGGAATAGTCGATTACCTGACTTCCGCCATTTCTGAAGATCCTGCATATTAATACCATAACTACTGAACAACATAAAGGTGTCATCCAGATATTCGTCGATCTGCTCAATGAGCTTATTGTCTTCATTATACTTAATTTTGTAATTAAGTGCGAAGGTCGCAATATGCTCAATCAGTTCATTCAACTGGAGGTTGATCGCCGAGGTTGGGTCGTTTACCCAGCCATGATTGCTTTCTTCAAGGTTTGCAAGGCAGTCATGATACAGGGTTTCACAGAGAAACTTAAGCTGTGCGATATCATGTCTTTTGGGTGAGTATTCATCCATAACGCGTCCCCTTCTTAGCGGTTGAACTAACGGACACCTTTCGGGATGGAAAAAACTTACTGACCTGGACTTGCCCTCTCGTTTGTTAGCTTAACTATAAGCCACTCTTTGCAGGTTTTCATCGCATTATTACGAAAAATTACAATTAGGAAGGAAGCGGGACAGGACTCACTTTTTCATACTAGCACTAACCCGCAGCAGGTAAAAGCAGTTTGCTCGAACTATTCATAACATTTCAGGATTATCGCCAGATGAAATTGGTGACACTAATACCAGGATTGCTCTGAATATGACGTAATAACCGAGGAATGAATAAAGAATTACCGCAAATAATTAAGAATAGCCTCTAAATGATTATGGATTATTAAATCTATTAGCGCTACTTAATATAAATTAACTAACAATCAGTATTTTTTATGAATTTTATCCGTGGTTAATACTGGTTTTCGTATGAGATCCTGAGTTGGTGGTTCAATTACTCCTTAATGTTCGTAGGTTATGCATAAAAAAGGCCGCTTACGCGGCCTTAGTGATTACACGTTGTATCAATGATGATCGACAGTATGGCTGTGCTCGATATCTTCATTCTTGCGGCTAAAGCGGCGGCGAACCACCACAAAGAATACCGGAACGAAGAAGATTGCCAGTACCGTTGCGGTCACCATCCCGCCCATTACACCGGTACCTACTGCGTTCTGCGCGCCGGAACCAGCACCAGTACTGATAACCAGCGGCATAACGCCGAGGATAAACGCCAGCGAGGTCATCAGGATCGGACGTAAACGCATCCGCACCGCATCAAGCGTCGCTTCAATCAGACCTTTACCTTCTTTATCCATCAAGTCTTTGGCGAATTCGACGATAAGGATCGCGTTCTTCGCCGACAACCCAATGGTTGTGAGCAGGCCTACCTGGAAGTAAACGTCATTGGTCAGGCCACGGAAGGTGGCAGCCAGCAACGCACCGATAACCCCCAGCGGAACGACCAGCATAACGGAGAACGGAATCGACCAGCTCTCGTACAGCGCCGCCAGACACAGGAACACGACAATCAACGAAATCGCGTACAGTGAAGGTGCCTGGTTGCCGGAGAGACGTTCCTGATAGGACATCCCCGTCCAGTCATAGCCAACACCGGTAGGCAGTTTGCTCGCCAGTTGTTCCATCAGCTCCATTGCTTCACCGGTACTTTTACCCGGTGCCGCCTGGCCTAAGATTTCCATGGATGGCAGGCCGTTGTAACGTTCCAGACGCGGCGAACCGTACTCCCAACGAGAAGAGGAGAACGCCGAGAATGGCACCATCTGACCATCAGCAGCACGAACATACCAGTCGCCGATATCATCCGGCAGCATACGGTATTTCGCTTCTGACATGACATAAACTTTCTTCACACGACCGCGGTCGATAAAGTCGTTCACATAGCTGCCGCCCCATGCAGCGCCCAGAGTGGTGTTAATGTCGTTGATAGAAACACCCAGCGCCTGCGCTTTTTCCTGGTCGATATCAATCTTAAACTGCGGGGTATCTTCCAGACCGTTTGGACGTACGCTGGTCAACATATCAGGGTGCTTCGCTGCTTCTGCAAGCAACTGGTTACGCGCCTGAGTCAGTTTTTCGTGACCAAGGCCAGCCTGGTCAATCAGCTCAAAGTCAAAGCCGGTTGCAGTACCCAGTTCCACGATTGCGGGCAGGTTAAAGGCGAAAACCATCGCATCTTTGATTTGCGAGAAAGCGCGTGTTGCACGCATGGTAATCGCTTCAACTTTGTTTTCTTCGCCCGGACGATCGGCCCAGTCCTTCAAGGAAACGAACGCAATACCGGTATTCTGACCACGTCCCGCAAAGCCGAAGCCGTTAACGGCGAACACCGACTCAACGTTGTTCTTTTCTTTGGTCAGATAGTAATGCGTTACCTCATTGAGCACTTTCTGTGTACGTTCCTGCGTTGCACCTGCTGGCAGCTGAACCATGGTCATAAACACGCCCTGGTCCTCATCTGGCAAGAAGGAGCTTGGCAGACGCACGAACAGATAGGCCATGCCGACCACGATGATCAGATACAGCACCAGGTAACGCCCCGTACTGCGCAGAATACCGCCTACGCTGTCGGTGTAGTGGTGCGTGCTCTTCTCGAACATGCGGTTAAACCAGCCGAAGAAGCCTTTTTTACCTTCCCCGTGATCGCCTTTGGCAATCGGTTTCAGCATGGTGGCACAAAGAGCTGGAGTCAGGATCAACGCCACCAGTACCGACAGCGCCATTGCTGAAACAATGGTAATAGAGAACTGACGATAGATAGCACCAGTAGAACCGCCAAAGAAGGCCATCGGTACGAATACCGCCGACAGTACCATCGCGATACCGACCAGAGCGCCCTGAATCTGCCCCATCGACTTACGGGTAGCTTCTTTTGGCGGCAAACCTTCTTCCGCCATAACACGCTCAACGTTTTCTACCACAACGATGGCGTCATCCACCAACAGGCCGATGGCGAGCACCATCCCGAACATTGTTAGCGTGTTTATCGAGAAGCCAAAGGCGGCAAGGACGGCAAAGGTCCCGAGCAATACCACCGGTACGGCAATGGTCGGAATCAACGTCGCGCGGAAGTTCTGCAGGAACAGATACATAACCAGGAACACGAGGATGATCGCTTCGACCAGCGTTTTAACCACTTCGTGAATAGAGATTTTCACGAACGGCGTGGTGTCGTATGGGTAAACAATTTTCAGACCCGACGGGAAGAACGGTTCCATCTTCGCCAGTTCAGCACGGATTGCCGCAGCGGTATCCAGCGCGTTTGCACCGGTCGCCAGCTTGATCCCCAGACCGGAAGCCGGTTGGCCGTTAAACTCTGCGATGATGTCGTAGTTCTCACCACCCAGCTCAATCTTCGCGACGTCACGCAGCAGCACGCGGGAACCATCCTGATTCACTTTCAGCAGGATTTTGCCGAACTCTTCAGTAGAGGTCAGACGCGTCTGAGCAATAATAGAGGCGTTAAGCTGTTGGCCTTTCACCGGCGGCGTACCACCGAGCTGACCCGCCGCAACCTGGGCGTTCTGCGCTTTGATGGCGGTAATGACATCAACCGGCGTTAGCTGGAATTTGTTCAGCTCATTCGGGTTCATCCAGATACGCATCGCGTACTGTGAACCGAACAACTGAACATCACCCACGCCCGACGTACGGCTGATGGCATCTTTCATATTCGCCGCCACGTAGTCGGAGATATCCTCCTGCGTCATGGTGCCATCGGTGTTGATAACGCCGACAACCATCAGGAAGCTGCTGGATGATTTCTCAACGCTCACCCCTTGCTGCTGAACTTCTTGCGGCAGCAACGGCATCGCCAGCTGCAGTTTGTTCTGCACCTGAACCTGCGCGATATCCGCATCAGTACCAGACTCAAAGGTCAGGGTGATCTGCACGGTACCCGTGGAGTCACTGTTAGAGGACATGTACATCAGGTTATCGATACCGTTCATATTCTGTTCGATAACCTGTGTCACCGTGTCCTGCACTGTTTTCGCATCAGCGCCGGGGTAGGAGGCGGAGATCGTTACTGCCGGCGGTGCAATCGTAGGATATTGCGCCACCGGCAGTTTGAGGATCGCCAGCCCCCCTGCCAACATGATGATAATGGCGATCACCCACGCAAAAATCGGGCGATCGATAAAGAAATTAGGCATGTCTTAACGGCTCCTGTTTAAGTTAAGACTTGGACTGTTCAGGCTGAGCACCGCTTGCGGCTTGCTGGTTATTATCAGCGGTAACTTCTTGTGCTTTTACCTGGACACCAGGACGCACTTTCTGCAGCCCACTTATTACTACGCGATCGCCTGCTTTCAGACCTTCTGTCACCAGCCACTTATCGCCAATAGCCTGGCTTGCAACGATCGGACGGGTTTCCACTTTGTCATCCGCGCCAACTACCAGTACGGTGGCATCGCCACGCGGCGTACGGGTTACGCCCTGTTGCGGGACTAAAATAGCGTTTGGATTAAGCCCTTCTTCCAGACGTGCGCGCACGAACATACCCGGCAGCAGAGTGTGATCCGGGTTCGGGAAGATAGCGCGTAGGGTGATAGACCCAGTGGTCTGATCAACGGTAACGTCAGAGAATTCCAGCGTACCGTCCTGCGGGAACTTAATGCCGTCACTGGTGATCAGTGACACTTTGGCTTTGCCGTTCTCTTGTTTCAGCGTGCCATTCGCCAGTTCCTGTTTCAGGCGCAGGAAGTCGTTGCTGGACTGGGTCACATCAACGTAGATCGGATCAAGTTGCTGCACGGTTGCCAGCGCAGTCGCCTGACCGTTCTGTACCAATGCGCCTTCCGTCACGTTCGACTTACCAATGCGACCGCTAATCGGAGAGGTGACTTTGGTGTAAGCCAGATTGATCCGCGCAGTTTCAACGGCAGCTTTCGCCGCAGTTACCGCAGCATTCGCCTGTTGCGCATCAGCCAGAGCCTGATCGTACTCTTGCTTACTGATGTACTGAGTACCGAGCAGTTTCTGATAACGATTCACCGTCAATTGCGCGATATTGGCTGCAGCCTGGGCTTTCGCCAGATCACCTTTCGCACTGTCGTATGTCGCCTGATAGGTCGCAGGATCAATCTGATAGAGAGAGACACCTGCTTCGATGTCGCTACCTTCTTTGAAATTACGCTTCAGGATAATCCCGCTAACTTGAGGACGAACTTCTGCGATCCGGTAGGCACTGGTGCGACCCGGAAGCTCGGTTGTGATCTGCAGAGGTTCAGTTTTGACTGTTACTACGCCAACGGCGGGCATCTGCTGGCCACCTTGTTGGGCCTGTTTGTCGTCACATCCTGTTAGGGCTAAGCTGCCTGAGAGCATCAGAACGACCGCCAGAGGCGTAAACCCTCTGTTTTTGTTCATATGTAAACCTCGAGTGTCCGATTTCAAATTGGTCAATGGTCAAAAGTTAATAAACCCATTGCTGCGTTTATATTATCGTCGTGCTATGGTACATACATTCACAAATGTATGTAAATCTAACGCCTGTAAATTCACGAACATATGGCACGAAAAACCAAACAAGAAGCGCAAGAAACGCGCCAACACATCCTCGATGTGGCTCTACGTCTTTTCTCACAGCAGGGGGTATCATCCACCTCGCTGGGCGAGATTGCAAAAGCAGCTGGCGTTACGCGCGGTGCAATCTACTGGCATTTTAAAGACAAGTCGGATTTGTTCAGTGAGATCTGGGAACTGTCAGAATCCAATATTGGTGAACTAGAGCTTGAGTATCAGGCAAAATTCCCTGGCGATCCACTCTCAGTATTAAGAGAGATATTAATTCATGTTCTTGAATCCACGGTGACAGAAGAACGGCGTCGATTATTGATGGAGATTATATTCCACAAATGCGAATTTGTCGGAGAAATGGCTGTTGTGCAACAGGCACAACGTAATCTCTGTCTGGAAAGTTATGACCGTATAGAACAAACGTTAAAACATTGTATTGAAGCGAAAATGTTGCCTGCGGATTTAATGACGCGTCGCGCAGCAATTATTATGCGCGGCTATATTTCCGGCCTGATGGAAAACTGGCTCTTTGCCCCGCAATCTTTTGATCTTAAAAAAGAAGCCCGCGATTACGTTGCCATCTTACTGGAGATGTATCTCCTGTGCCCCACGCTTCGTAATCCTGCCACTAACGAATAACCCTGAATCTGACTCCAGGATTTTTCCTGGACATTTTCGTCGTTGCTATTCTGGTTCACTGCGTCGTGATATTCTTGCGGTTTGACTTTTTCAGGTCGTTCTTCAGGTTCAGAAACCTTCATTCATCATGACTATGTTCCAGTATTACAAACGATCACGGCATTTTGTTTTTTCAGCATTTATTGCTTTTGTTTTTGTCTTGTTATGCCAGAACACGGCGTTTGCGCGGGCGTCATCGAATGGTGATCTGCCGACAAAAGCGGACCTGCAGGCGCAACTTGACTCACTAAATAAACAAAAAGATCTTTCTGCTCAGGACAAACTGGTGCAGCAGGATCTGACAGATACATTAGCCACCCTCGATAAAATCGATCGCATAAAAGAAGAGACAGTTCAGCTACGGCAAAAAGTCGCTGAAGCGCCGGAAAAAATGCGCCAGGCGACCGCGGCGTTAACAGCACTTAGCGATGTCGATAACGACGAAGAAACGCGCAAAATTCTGAGCACGCTGTCGTTGCGCCAGCTGGAAACTCGCGTTGCCCAGGCGCTGGACGATTTGCAAAACGCACAAAACGATCTGGCGTCTTATAACAGCCAGCTGGTTTCGTTACAGACGCAGCCCGAACGCGTGCAAAATGCGATGTATAACGCTTCGCAGCAGCTGCAACAAATTCGCAGTCGTCTGGATGGGACTGATGTCGGCGAGACAGCCTTACGTCCCAGCCAGAAAGTGTTAATGCAGGCCCAGCAGGCGTTGCTGAATGCGGAGATTGACCAGCAGCGTAAAAGCCTGGAAGGGAACACCGTCTTGCAGGATACCTTGCAAAAGCAACGTGATTACGTGACGGCGAACAGCGCTCGTCTGGAGCACCAGTTACAACTGTTGCAAGAAGCGGTAAACAGCAAGCGCCTGACTTTAACCGAAAAAACGGCGCAGGAAGCCGTCTCCCCGGATGAAGCCGCGCGTATTCAGGCTAATCCGCTGGTGAAGCAGGAACTGGAAATTAACCAGCAGTTAAGTCAGCGTCTGATTACCGCGACTGAAAACGGTAATCAGTTGATGCAGCAAAACATTAAAGTCAAAAACTGGCTGGAGCGGGCGCTGCAATCGGAACGCAATATTAAAGAGCAGATTGCCGTCCTGAAGGGCAGCCTGCTGTTGTCTCGTATCCTTTACCAGCAACAACAAACGCTGCCCTCGGCGGATGAACTGGAAAACATGACCAACCGCATCGCGGATTTGCGTCTCGAACAGTTTGAAGTTAACCAGCAGCGTGATGCACTCTTCCAGAGCGATGCGTTCGTCAACAAACTGGAAGAAGGTCACACCAACGAAGTCAACAGCGAAGTTCACGATGCGTTATTGCAAGTGGTTGATATGCGTCGCGAATTGCTGGATCAACTCAACAAACAGTTGGGTAACCAGCTGATGATGGCCATTAACCTGCAAATCAACCAGCAGCAGTTAATGAGTGTGTCGAAAAACCTGAAATCCATCCTGACTCAGCAAATCTTTTGGGTGAACAGTAACCGTCCAATGGACTGGGACTGGATCAAAGCGTTCCCGCAAAGCCTGAAAGATGAATTTAAGTCGATGAAAATCACGGTGAACTGGCAAAAAGCCTGGCCCGCCGTTTTTATCGCTTTCCTCGCTGGTTTGCCGCTGCTGTTGATTGCCGGGCTGATCCACTGGCGTCTGGGCTGGCTGAAAGCGTATCAACAAAAACTGGCTTCCGCTGTGGGTTCCCTGCGTAACGACAGCCAGCTCAACACACCAAAAGCGATCCTTATCGACCTGATCCGTGCGCTGCCGGTGTGCCTGATTATTCTCGCGGTTGGCCTGATTCTGTTGACCATGCAGCTCAACATCAGCGAACTGCTATGGTCGTTCAGCAAAAAACTGGCGATATTCTGGCTGGTGTTTGGCCTGTGCTGGAAGGTACTGGAGAAAAACGGCGTTGCCGTACGTCACTTCGGCATGCCGGAACAGCAGACCAGCCACTGGCGTCGGCAAATTGTCCGCATCAGTCTCGCATTGCTGCCTATCCATTTCTGGTCTGTGGTGGCAGAACTTTCCCCGCTGCATCTGATGGATGATGTGCTGGGGCAAGCGATGATTTTCTTCAACCTGCTGCTGATTGCCTTCCTGGTATGGCCGATGTGCCGCGAAAGCTGGCGTGATAAAGAGTCGCACACCATGCGACTGGTCACCATTACCGTGCTGTCGATAATCCCGATTGCGCTGATGGTGCTGACTGCTACAGGCTACTTCTACACTACGCTGCGTCTGGCAGGACGCTGGATTGAAACCGTTTATCTGGTGATCATCTGGAACCTGCTGTACCAGACGGTACTGCGTGGCTTAAGCGTAGCGGCGCGGCGTATCGCCTGGCGTCGTGCGCTGGCGCGTCGGCAGAATCTGGTGAAAGAGGGCGCAGAAGGTGCTGAACCGCCGGAAGAACCCACCATTGCACTGGAGCAAGTTAACCAGCAGACGCTGCGTATTACCATGTTGCTGATGTTTGCGCTGTTCGGTGTCATGTTCTGGGCAATTTGGTCCGATTTGATCACCGTGTTCAGCTATCTCGACAGCATCACGCTCTGGCATTACAACGGCACTGAAGCTGGCGCTGCGGTGGTGAAAAACGTCACCATGGGCAGTCTGTTGTTTGCGATTATCGCCTCAATGGTGGCCTGGGCGTTGATTCGCAACCTGCCTGGTTTACTGGAAGTGCTGGTGCTCTCGCGACTGAATATGCGCCAGGGCGCGTCGTATGCCATTACTACCATCCTTAACTACATCATTATTGCTGTTGGTGCGATGACGGTGTTCGGATCGCTGGGCGTCTCTTGGGATAAACTCCAGTGGCTGGCCGCAGCATTATCCGTAGGTCTTGGTTTTGGTTTACAAGAAATTTTCGGTAACTTCGTCTCCGGTTTGATCATTCTATTCGAACGTCCGGTGCGTATTGGCGATACGGTAACCATTGGTAGCTTCTCGGGGACGGTAAGTAAGATCCGTATTCGTGCGACAACGATTACCGATTTCGATCGCAAAGAAGTGATCATCCCGAACAAAGCGTTTGTTACCGAGCGTCTGATCAACTGGTCGTTGACTGACACTACTACGCGTCTGGTGATCCGTCTCGGCGTGGCCTATGGCTCCGATCTGGAAAAAGTGCGTAAAGTGTTACTGAAGGCGGCGACTGAGCACCCAAGGGTGATGCACGAACCAATGCCGGAAGTCTTCTTTACGGCATTTGGTGCCAGCACGTTGGATCATGAGCTGCGTCTGTATGTGCGTGAACTGCGTGACCGTAGTCGTACTGTCGATGAGCTGAACCGTACTATCGATCAGCTGTGCCGTGAAAACGACATCAACATTGCCTTTAACCAGCTTGAAGTGCATCTGCACAACGAGAAGGGCGATGAGGTGACGGAAGTAAAACGCGACTACAAAGGCGATGACCCGACGCCAGCGGTAGGGTAAAAACGAAAGGGGGCAACATTTAGTTGCCCCGAGATTGCTAACAAAGTGCGCGTTGTTCATGCCGGATGCGGCGTGACCGCCTTATCCGGCCTACGAAACCGCAAGAATTCAATATATTGCAGGAGCGGTGTAGGCCTGATAAGCGTAGCGCATCAGGCAGTTTTGCGTTTGCCCGCAACCTTAGGGGACATTTAGCGACCCCATTTATTTCTCACTTTTCCGCCTCATCATCGCGCGTTAATTTCTTTTCATAATCACGCTTTACAATATCCAGCGCGCGCAGCACGGTACTGGCAGGGATCTGATTTTCCTCCAGCAGCACAATCAAATCGACAGCCAGTTTGACATCGTCAGGGGCATTTTCCAGTGACATATTCTCTCCATTGCTAGCGGGTTAAACGCGCTAACCTGTTTTCGATTTTTTCCAGCGCATGGCGGCAGCGTGCCAGGCGCGCTTCATAGGCTTCCACTTCACGATGCAGCGTTTGCTGTTCCACGAGATCGGTCACCCGCGCCAGACGGGCTCTGCGTTCGGCAACCATCTCACGTAGCCGCCGCTCAAAATCCTGATGCTGAATACGTTTACGCTGCCAGCGGGCAATTTTCGGTGGTGCACTGTCCCACTCGCGCAATGACCAGGCGGAGGCTTCACGCGCGATGGCTTCCAGTTGTGCCGCCAGATGTTCCGCCAGCCAGGCCACTTGCGGCAGCTGTTGCTGCTCAACTGCATGACGAAGCGCAGCCAGATTATCGCCCGCCTCGTCGAGACAAGCCTGTAGTGTTGTCGCACGAGTCTGAAAAAGATGCCTGTCGAAACGAGCACTTAGCGTGGCGAACTGTGACACCGGGGCACAACGCTGACGCAGCGTAGCGAGCTGTCCTTCCAGTTTTTCCAGCAGCAGGGCGGTTTTCACGATAAGACCTCAATGAAAATGATAATTGTTATGCTAAAGTAGCCACTCTGTAAGCTGACAACACTCAATATGCAACGAATCATTTTAATCATCATTGGCTGGCTGGCGGTAGTGCTGGGTACGCTGGGCGTGGTATTACCGGTATTACCGACGACGCCGTTTATCCTGCTGGCGGCCTGGTGCTTTGCCCGTTCTTCCCCGCGCTTTCACGCCTGGTTGCTGTACCGCTCATGGTTTGGCAGCTATCTACGTTTCTGGCAGAAACATCATGCGATGCCGCGCGGCGTCAAACCGCGGGCGATTTTGCTTATTTTGCTCACGTTTGCCATTTCTCTGTGGTTCGTCCAGATGCCATGGGTGCGCATCATGTTGCTGGTAATTCTCGCCTGTTTGCTTTTCTATATGTGGCGAATTCCGGTGATTGATGAAAAGCAAGAAAAGCACTGAAGCACAACAATCGCAGTTGCAATTATTGCGTACAGCCAGTACATTCTGGCGTTTTCGAGCACAGGCGCAGGCGGTCAAAGGTTAAACAACTGTTACTTTTGATACGTTTAAAACGCGCCGTGAGTACCACCGTAACAAGCAGGCATACACTTATGACCGCGACTGCACAGCAGCTTGAGTATCTCAAAAATAGCATCAAAAGCATTCAGGACTACCCAAAACCCGGCATTCTTTTCCGCGATGTCACCAGCTTACTGGAAGACCCGAAAGCTTACGCTCTCAGCATCGACTTGCTGGTTGAGCGTTACAAAAATGCGGGCATTACCAAAGTTGTCGGCACCGAAGCGCGTGGCTTCTTGTTTGGCGCTCCGGTAGCTCTGGGTCTGGGCGTTGGCTTTGTACCGGTCCGTAAACCGGGCAAACTGCCGCGTGAAACCATCAGTGAAACTTACGACCTGGAATACGGCACCGATCAGCTGGAGATCCACGTTGATGCCATCAAACCGGGCGACAAAGTTCTGGTGGTGGACGACCTGCTGGCAACCGGCGGCACTATCGAAGCGACCGTTAAACTGATCCGTCGTCTGGGTGGTGAAGTGGCTGACGCTGCGTTCATTATCAACCTGTTCGATCTCGGCGGCGAACAGCGTCTCGAAAAACAGGGCATTACCAGCTACAGCCTTGTCCCGTTCCCGGGCCATTAATTATCGCCAGTCTTGTGCTGCCCACGCTACGGACAGCACAAGATGTGCATTCAGCCTCGCCGTTCTGACGGGGCTGTGTTAGCATTACCCCTTCGTGAATCCACCTTCCAGCGTTTCAGAGCCTGCCAATGAGTTATCAGGTCTTAGCCCGAAAATGGCGCCCACAAACCTTTGCTGACGTCGTCGGCCAGGAACATGTGCTGACCGCACTGGCGAACGGCTTGTCGTTAGGGCGTATTCATCATGCTTATCTTTTTTCCGGCACCCGTGGCGTCGGAAAAACCTCTATCGCCCGACTGCTGGCGAAGGGGCTAAACTGCGAAACCGGCATTACCGCGACGCCGTGCGGCGTGTGCGATAACTGTCGTGAAATCGAGCAGGGGCGCTTTGTCGATCTGATTGAAATCGACGCCGCCTCGCGCACCAAAGTTGAAGATACCCGCGACCTGCTGGATAACGTCCAGTACGCTCCGGCGCGTGGTCGTTTCAAAGTTTATCTGATCGACGAAGTGCATATGCTGTCGCGCCACAGCTTTAACGCACTGTTAAAAACCCTTGAAGAGCCGCCGGAGCACGTTAAGTTTCTGCTGGCGACGACCGATCCACAGAAATTGCCGGTGACGATTTTGTCACGCTGTCTGCAATTTCATCTCAAGGCGCTGGATGTCGAGCAAATTCGCCATCAGCTTGAGCACATCCTCAACGAAGAACATATCGCTCACGAGCCGCGGGCGCTGCAATTGCTGGCACGCGCCGCTGAAGGCAGCCTGCGAGATGCCTTAAGTCTGACCGACCAGGCGATTGCCAGCGGTGACGGCCAGGTTTCAACCCAGGCGGTCAGTGCGATGCTGGGTACGCTTGACGACGATCAGGCGCTGTCGCTGGTTGAAGCGATGGTCGAGGCCAACGGCGAGCGCGTAATGGCGCTGATTAATGAAGCCGCTGCCCGTGGTATCGAGTGGGAAGCGTTGCTGGTGGAAATGCTCGGCCTGTTGCATCGTATTGCGATGGTACAACTTTCGCCTGCTGCACTTGGCAACGACATGGCCGCCATCGAGCTGCGGATGCGTGAACTGGCGCGCACCATACCGCCGACGGATATTCAGCTTTACTATCAGACGCTGTTGATTGGTCGCAAAGAATTACCGTATGCGCCGGACCGTCGCATGGGCGTTGAGATGACGCTGCTGCGCGCGCTGGCATTCCATCCGCGTATGCCGCTGCCTGAGCCAGAAGTGCCACGACAGTCCTTTGCACCCGTCGCGCCAACGGCAGTAATGACGCCAACCCAGGTGCCGCCGCAACCGCAATCAGCGCCGCAGCAGGCACCGACTGTACCGCTCCCGGAAACCACCAGCCAGGTGCTGGCGGCGCGCCAGCAGTTGCAGCGCGTGCAGGGAGCAACCAAAGCAAAAAAGAGTGAACCGGCAGCCGCTACCCGCGCGCGGCCGGTGAATAACGCTGCGCTGGAAAGACTGGCTTCGGTCACCGATCGCGTTCAGGCGCGTCCGGTGCCATCGGCGCTGGAAAAAGCGCCAGCCAAAAAAGAAGCGTATCGCTGGAAGGCGACCACTCCGGTGATGCAGCAAAAAGAAGTGGTCGCCACGCCGAAGGCGCTGAAAAAAGCGCTGGAACATGAAAAAACGCCGGAACTGGCGGCGAAGCTAGCGGCAGAAGCCATTGAGCGCGACCCGTGGGCGGCACAGGTGAGCCAACTTTCGCTACCAAAACTGGTCGAACAGGTGGCGTTAAATGCCTGGAAAGAGGAGAGCGACAACGCAGTATGTCTGCATTTGCGCTCCTCTCAGCGGCATTTGAACAACCGCGGTGCACAGCAAAAACTGGCTGAAGCGTTGAGCATGTTAAAAGGTTCAACGGTTGAACTGACTATCGTTGAAGATGATAATCCCGCGGTGCGTACGCCGCTGGAGTGGCGTCAGGCGATATACGAAGAAAAACTTGCGCAGGCGCGCGAGTCCATTATTGCGGATAATAATATTCAGACCCTGCGTCGGTTCTTCGATGCGGAGCTGGATGAAGAAAGTATCCGCCCCATTTGATCGTAAGCACAGCTTACGTTCGTCATCCTTAACGTGATTGAGAGAGAAACCTATGTTTGGTAAAGGCGGTCTGGGTAACCTGATGAAGCAAGCCCAGCAGATGCAAGAAAAAATGCAGAAAATGCAGGAAGAGATCGCGCAGCTGGAAGTCACCGGCGAATCTGGCGCAGGTCTGGTAAAAGTGACCATCAACGGTGCACACAACTGCCGTCGCGTAGAGATCGACCCGAGCCTGCTGGAAGACGACAAAGAGATGCTGGAAGACCTGGTGGCTGCAGCATTCAACGACGCAGCACGTCGTATTGAAGAAACGCAGAAAGAAAAAATGGCCTCTGTATCCTCCGGAATGCAGCTGCCGCCTGGCTTTAAGATGCCGTTCTGATGCAAACCAGCCCGCTGTTAACACAGCTTATGGAAGCACTGCGCTGTCTGCCGGGCGTTGGCCCGAAGTCGGCGCAGCGTATGGCGTTCACGCTGCTTCAGCGCGATCGTAGCGGCGGGATGCGTCTGGCGCAGGCGCTCACCCGGGCGATGTCGGAAATCGGCCACTGCGCCGATTGCCGCACTTTCACCGAACAGGAAGTCTGTAACATCTGTTCGAATCCGCGTCGTCAGGAAAACGGTCAAATCTGCGTGGTGGAGAGTCCGGCGGACATCTACGCCATTGAGCAGACGGGGCAGTTTTCAGGTCGTTATTTTGTGTTGATGGGGCATCTGTCACCGCTGGACGGCATCGGTCCGGATGATATCGGGCTTGATCGTCTGGAACAGCGTCTGGCAGAGGAAAAAATCACTGAAGTGATCCTCGCCACCAACCCCACGGTTGAAGGTGAAGCTACCGCTAACTACATTGCCGAGCTTTGCGCGCAATATGACGTGGAAGCCAGCCGAATCGCTCATGGCGTTCCGGTTGGCGGCGAGCTGGAAATGGTCGACGGCACCACGTTGTCACACTCCCTTGCCGGGCGTCATAAGATTCGTTTTTAAGCAAACGAGAGCAGGATCACCTGCTCTCGCTTGAAATTATTCTCCCTTGTCCCCATCTCTCCCACATCCTGTTTTTAACCTTAAAATGGCATTATTGAGGTAGACCTACATGAAAGGACAAGAAACTCGTGGTTTTCAGTCAGAAGTGAAACAGCTTCTGCACCTGATGATCCATTCTCTCTATTCCAATAAAGAAATCTTCCTGCGTGAGCTTATCTCTAACGCCTCCGATGCGGCGGACAAGCTGCGTTTCCGTGCGCTCTCTAACCCGGACCTGTACGAAGGTGATGGCGAACTACGCGTTCGTGTCTCTTTCGATAAAGACAAGCGTACGCTGACCATCTCCGATAACGGCGTGGGGATGACCCGCGACGAAGTGATTGACCATCTGGGGACTATCGCTAAATCCGGTACCAAATCATTCCTCGAATCCCTGGGTTCTGACCAGGCGAAAGACAGCCAGCTGATCGGTCAGTTTGGTGTTGGTTTCTACTCTGCGTTTATCGTGGCCGACAAAGTGACCGTGCGTACTCGCGCGGCAGGCGAAAAACCAGAAAATGGCGTCTTCTGGGAATCGGCTGGCGAAGGTGAATACACCGTTGCCGACATCATCAAAGAAGATCGTGGTACTGAAATCACCCTGCATCTGCGTGAAGGCGAAGACGAGTTCCTCGATGACTGGCGCGTGCGTTCCATCATCAGCAAATACTCCGACCATATCGCGCTGCCGGTAGAGATCGAAAAACGCGAAGAGAAAGACGGCGAAACCGTTATCTCCTGGGAGAAAATCAACAAAGCGCAGGCGCTGTGGACTCGTAACAAGTCGGAAATCACCGATGAAGAGTACAAAGAGTTCTACAAACACATCGCCCACGACTTTAATGATCCGCTGACCTGGAGCCACAACCGTGTTGAAGGTAAGCAGGAGTACACCAGCCTGCTGTACATCCCGTCCCAGGCTCCGTGGGATATGTGGAACCGCGATCATAAACACGGCCTGAAACTGTATGTTCAGCGTGTGTTCATCATGGACGACGCAGAACAGTTCATGCCGAACTATCTGCGCTTCGTGCGTGGTCTGATTGACTCCAGCGATCTGCCGCTGAACGTTTCCCGTGAAATCCTCCAGGACAGCACGGTAACGCGTAACCTGCGCAATGCGCTGACCAAGCGTGTGCTGCAAATGCTGGAAAAACTGGCGAAAGACGACGCGGAAAAATACCAGACCTTCTGGCAACAGTTTGGCCTGGTACTGAAAGAAGGTCCGGCGGAAGATTTCGCTAACCAGGAAGCGATCGCCAAACTGCTGCGTTTTGCTTCTACCCATACCGATTCTTCTGCGCAGACCGTATCTCTGGAAGACTACGTTTCCCGCATGAAAGAAGGGCAGGAGAAAATCTACTACATCACCGCAGACAGCTATGCGGCAGCGAAGAGCAGCCCGCACCTGGAACTGCTGCGTAAGAAAGGCATCGAAGTTCTGCTGCTTTCCGACCGCATCGATGAGTGGATGATGAACTATCTGACTGAGTTCGACGGTAAACCGTTCCAGTCGGTGTCTAAAGTTGACGAGTCGCTTGAAAAACTGGCTGACGAAGTTGATGAGAGCGCGAAAGAAGCGGAGAAAGCACTGACTCCGTTCATCGACCGTGTGAAAGCCCTGCTCGGCGAGCGCGTGAAAGATGTCCGTCTGACTCACCGTCTGACCGATACGCCAGCGATCGTTTCGACCGACGCGGACGAAATGAGCACTCAGATGGCGAAACTGTTCGCTGCGGCGGGCCAGAAAGTGCCAGAAGTGAAATACATCTTCGAACTGAACCCGGATCACGTACTGGTGAAACGTGCGGCAGATACTGAAGATGAAGCGAAGTTCAGCGAGTGGGTAGAACTGCTGCTGGATCAGGCGCTGCTGGCAGAACGCGGCACGCTGGAAGATCCGAACCTGTTTATTCGTCGTATGAACCAGCTGCTGGTTTCCTGATGTAATGCCGGATGACCTTCGTGTCATCCGGCATTTTTCTTTTCATCATCTGCACTTTCCGCAAATTATCTCGCCATTAACCGTTTCAGCCCCAGGTGCCTTTCTTGAGGCAATCGCCTGTTGGTGGTATCGTTTATCGCTTTTTCAAAAAATTCGACACATTTTAAGGGGATTTTCGCAATGCGTATCATTCTGCTTGGCGCTCCGGGCGCGGGGAAAGGGACTCAGGCTCAGTTCATCATGGAGAAATATGGTATTCCGCAAATCTCCACTGGCGATATGCTGCGTGCTGCGGTCAAATCTGGCTCCGAGCTGGGTAAACAAGCAAAAGACATTATGGATGCTGGCAAACTGGTCACCGACGAACTGGTGATCGCGCTGGTTAAAGAGCGCATTGCTCAGGAAGACTGCCGTAATGGTTTCCTGTTGGACGGCTTCCCGCGTACCATTCCGCAGGCAGACGCGATGAAAGAAGCGGGCATCAATGTTGATTACGTTCTGGAATTCGACGTACCGGACGAACTGATCGTTGACCGTATCGTCGGTCGCCGCGTTCATGCGCCGTCTGGTCGTGTTTATCACGTTAAATTCAATCCGCCGAAAGTAGAAGGCAAAGACGACGTTACCGGTGAAGAACTGACTACCCGTAAAGATGATCAGGAAGAGACCGTACGTAAACGTCTGGTTGAATACCATCAGATGACAGCACCGCTGATCGGCTACTACTCCAAAGAAGCAGAAGCGGGTAATACCAAATACGCGAAAGTTGACGGCACCAAGCCGGTTGCTGAAGTTCGCGCTGATCTGGAAAAAATCCTCGGCTAATTCGAAAGCGCGCACGGACAGTCCCCTCGCCCCCTCGGGGAGAGGGTTAGGGTGAGGGGAACAGGCCCGCACAAGCAAACTTATCAGCAATCTCAGGCCGGATATTCATTCGGCCTTTTACAAAAACCTCAATCTGCGCTATTCCTTTTTCTGATTTGACCTCTCACAGCAATTAGTTCTTCTTCCTCACTTTTCCGCTACAATTATCAACAAGTTGAATCGATAAGAGGCGGTAATGCGTCAGACTAAAACCGGTATCCTGCTGGCAAACCTGGGTACGCCCGATGCCCCCACACCTGAAGCGGTAAAACGCTATCTGAAACAATTTTTAAGCGACAGACGCGTGGTTGATACCTCACGGTTGTTATGGTGGCCATTGCTGCGCGGCGTGATTTTGCCGCTGCGCTCGCCGCGTGTGGCGAAGCTGTATGCCTCTGTCTGGATGGAAGGTGGCTCGCCGCTGATGGTTTACAGCCGCCAGCAACAGCAGGCGCTGGCACAACGTTTACCGGAGATGCCCGTAGCGCTGGGAATGAGCTACGGCTCGCCATCACTGGAAAGCGCCGTAGATGAACTCCTGGCAGAGCATGTAGATCATATTGTGGTGCTGCCGCTTTATCCGCAATTCTCCTGTTCTACGGTCGGTGCGGTATGGGATGAACTGGCACGCATTCTGGCGCGCAAACGTAGCATTCCGGGGATATCGTTTATACGTGATTACGCCGATAACCACGATTACATTAATGCACTGGCGAACAGCGTACGCGCTTCTTTTGCCAAACATGGCGAACCGGATCTGCTACTGCTCTCTTATCATGGCATTCCCCAGCGTTATGCAGATGAAGGCGATGATTACCCGCAACGTTGCCGCACAACGACTCGTGAACTGGCTTCCGCATTGGGGATGGCACCGGAAAAAGTGATGATGACCTTTCAGTCGCGCTTTGGTCGGGAACCCTGGCTGATGCCTTATACCGACGAAACGCTGAAAATGCTCGGAGAAAAAGGCGTAGGTCATATTCAGGTGATGTGCCCGGGCTTTGCTGCGGATTGTCTGGAGACGCTGGAAGAGATTGCCGAGCAAAACCGTGAGGTCTTCCTCGGTGCCGGCGGGAAAAAATATGAATATATTCCGGCGCTTAATGCCACGCCGGAACATATCGAAATGATGGCTAATCTTGTTGCCGCGTATCGCTAAAGCTGAGCGGTAAAGAACTGAGCGCCGTCGCGAAGAGCCTCGTCGGCGGTTTTCATCATCCGTGAATAATGCAAAAAGGCGTGCAGCGTGCCTGGGTAGAGTTTGAACTCACAGGGCTGCTGATGCGCCGCTAACGTCTGGTAAAGCAGACGGCTGTCATCCAGCAGCGGATCGAACTCCGCCCCGGCAATAAAACAGGGCGGAACTTCGCGAGTGAGATCATTATTAAACAGACAGTAATACGGCGACTCGCGGTCCGCGTCGTTGCTTAAATATGCCTCTTCGTACATCTGCAAATCCTGTTGCGTTAAGCCATCCCAGACACCGCCCAACAGACGACGAGTCACGGAATCCCGTAATCCGTAAAGCCCATACCACAGCAAAACGCCCGCAACTTTACCGCAATCGATCTGTTTATCACGCAACCACAACGCACTGGCGAGCGCCAGCATGGCACCTGCGGAATCACCGGCAAAGCCAATGCGGGACATATTGATTTGATAATCCTCCGCCTGCTGGTGGAAATAACAACAAGCAGCCACAATTTCCTCTATCGCTTGCGGAAAACGCGCTTCAGGTGAAAGGGTGTAATCAATACCAATCACCGTACATTGGCTGTAGCTTGCCAGCAGGCGCATGATGCGATCGTGGGTATCGAGATTGCCGAGAATAAAACCGCCTCCATGCAAATAAAATAGCGTCGCTGGGCTATCTGGCTGCGGACAAAAGAGACGTGTTTCCACCTGCCCATATTTTGTTGGAACCATGTAAGCTCTGGTTGCCATTTCTGGAGCGCCCGCATTCCAGAATCGGCGCTCAAGCGTGTAATACTGTCGTTGCTCAGCAATCGTTCCCGTTGCGGGCCAGGGCGGTAAATCCGGCTGAAGAGTATTCACAACGGTCTTCATTTCAGCAGAAATAAGGTCCAGAACAGGTAGTTTGTTTTCCGGCTTCATACAAAAACTCCTTTCAAATTACGTCATTGTAAGGAACCACTGCCATGAAAATGCGATCCCGCCTGCTGATATTGAAACTGGCTGCGTCTCGCGCGCTCCCGTCAGATTGTGTTAACATTCGCCGCTCAGTTAACCACCCGTAAAAACAACCATGAAATTTCCCGGTAAACGTAAATCCAAACATTACTTCCCCGTAAACGCACGCGATCCGCTGCTTCAGCAATTCCAGCCAGAAAACGAAACCAGCGCTGCCTGGGTAGTGGGTATCGATCAAACGCTGGTCGATATTGAAGCGAAAGTGGATGATGAATTTATTGAGCGTTATGGATTAAGCGCCGGGCATTCACTGGTGATTGAGGATGATGTAGCCGAAGCGCTTTATCAGGAACTAAAACAGAAAAACCTGATTACCCATCAGTTTGCGGGTGGCACCATTGGTAACACCATGCACAACTACTCGGTGCTCGCGGACGACCGTTCGGTGCTGCTGGGCGTCATGTGCAGCAATATTGAAATTGGCAGTTATGCCTATCGTTACCTGTGTAACACTTCCAGCCGTACCGATCTTAACTATCTACAAGGCGTGGATGGCCCGATTGGTCGTTGCTTTACGCTGATTGGCGAGTCCGGGGAACGTACCTTTGCTATCAGTCCAGGCCACATGAACCAGCTGCGGGCTGAAAGCATTCCGGAAGATGTGATTGCCGGAGCCTCGGCACTGGTTCTCACCTCATATCTGGTGCGTTGCAAGCCGGGTGAACCCATGCCGGAAGCAACCATGAAAGCCATTGAGTACGCGAAGAAATATAACGTACCGGTGGTGCTGACGCTGGGCACCAAGTTTGTCATTGCCGAGAATCCGCAGTGGTGGCAGCAATTCCTCAAAGATCACGTCTCTATCCTTGCGATGAACGAAGATGAAGCCGAAGCGTTGACCGGAGAAAGCGATCCGTTGTTGGCATCTGACAAGGCGCTGGACTGGGTAGATCTGGTGCTGTGCACCGCCGGGCCAATTGGCTTGTATATGGCGGGCTTTACCGAAGACGAAGCGAAACGTAAAACCCAGCATCCGCTGCTGCCGGGCGCTATAGCGGAATTCAACCAGTATGAGTTTAGCCGCGCCATGCGCCACAAGGATTGCCAGAATCCGCTGCGTGTATATTCGCACATTGCGCCGTACATGGGCGGGCCGGAAAAAATCATGAACACTAATGGAGCGGGGGATGGCGCATTGGCAGCGTTGCTGCATGACATTACCGCCAACAGCTACCATCGTAGCAACGTACCAAACTCCAGCAAACATAAATTCACCTGGTTAACTTATTCATCGTTAGCGCAGGTGTGTAAATATGCTAACCGTGTGAGCTATCAGGTACTGAACCAGCATTCACCTCGTTTAACGCGCGGCTTGCCGGAGCGTGAAGACAGCCTGGAAGAGTCTTACTGGGATCGTTAAGTTATCGTCGGTTCGTAGGCCAGATAAGGCGTTCACGCCGCATCTGGCATTTGGCTCTCGATGCCTGATGCGACGCTGGCGCGTCTTATCATGCCTACATATTTTTCATATTTTACATCCGGCAACCACCGTTTACCCCGTCACCACCTCACCCGCCGGTGGCGTTTCCAGCAGTTCCAGCATGGTACGGGCGATTTCACGCTCGCCCATCACTACCTGATTCGCACCACGTTCGGTGATATACGCCACTTCATCGTCATAATGGGCGCGGGCAATAATCTCAATATCCGGATTTTTCGCGCGGGCAGATGCCACAATCTCACCCGCTTCATAACCGTTGGGAATCGTCAGGATCAGCCATTTTGCACATTCCAGATGCGCCAGTTGCATAATTTCTTCGTTCGCCGCATTGCCCAATACTGCGCGGACCCCGCGCTCTCGCAGCTCATCAACACGGGTTCGTGACGTCTCAATCACCACCAGCGGAATATCAGAGGCGAGCAATTTCTCCCCCAGCAGGCTGCCTACACGACCGTAACCCACCAGTAGCGCATGGTTGCAAATATCCACTGGGATCTGCTTCTCTTCTTCGATTGCCTCTTCCAGCGTCTGCTCTTCCAGCGTTTCGGTCTTCGCCAGATATTTCTCCAGTAGTGCGAACAGTACCGGGTTGAGCATAATCGACAGGATCGCCCCTGCCAGTACCAGGTTTTGTCCGGCCTGCGGCAGTAAATTCAATGCCATTCCCAGTCCCGCCAGGATAAACGCGAACTCACCAATCTGCGCCAGGCTGGCGGCGATGGTTAATGCCGTACGTTGGGAGTGACCAAACAGTCGCACCAGGAAAAATGCGGCTAACGACTTACCAAACAGAATAATCGCCAGCGTCGCCAGCACTGCCAGCGGTTGCTGAATCAGAATTAACGGATCAAACAACATCCCGACGGAGACAAAAAACAGCACCGCAAACGCGTCGCGCAATGGCAGCGTATCGTGGGCGGCACGGTGACTCAGTTCAGACTCGTTCAGTACCATCCCGGCAAAGAACGCACCGAGTGCAAAGGAGACATCAAACAGCTCTACCGCACCAAAGGCAACCCCTAACGCCAGCGCCAGCACCGACAGGGTAAACAGCTCGCGAGAACCGGTTGCCGCGCTGCGTGCCATAATCCACGGCACCAGACGGCGACCTACCAGCATCATAATGGCGATAAATGCGATCACTTTGCCGATGGTGATCCCCATATCGACTGCAAGAGTGGCAAAGCCCACATCGCCCTGTTCCATCATTCCTGCCACTGCGGGCAGCAACACCAGCGTCAGAACCATTACCAGGTCTTCCACAATCAACCAACCGATGGCGATTTGCCCACGCTGACTGTCAATTAATTGCCGTTCTTCAAGTGCGCGCAGTAACACCACGGTACTGGCGGTGGAAAGACATAAACCGAACACGATACCGGTCATTAACGACCAGCCCAGCACGGCAGAGAGCGCCATACCCAGCAGCGTCGCCACGGCTATCTGGGCGATCGCACCGGGAATGGCGATGGCCTTTACCGCCATCAAATCCTTCAGCGAAAAGTGCAAACCGACGCCAAACATCAACAGAATGACGCCCAGTTCAGCCAGTTCCGGGGCAAGCTTGGTATCGGCAACAAAGCCCGGAGTGAATGGTCCTGCCAGCACACCCGCTAACAGATATCCCACCAGAGGAGAAATACGTAGTTTATTGGCCAGCATGCCGAGGATAAAGGCGAGCACAAGGCCGCCAACAATGGTGGTGATAAGCGGGGTGGCGTGATGCATTCCGTCTCCTTTTCCTGGTGGTTATTGTCCATTTTTGGCCGGGAAAACCAAAATTACAGGTAATAGTTTATGACAATTTCATTGATGATGTTCATGAATAATTATTGAATTTTGCAGAAAAATGGAATTAGCTGCAAAAAAAGCACGGATCGGAAAACAGAAGGCGGTTTAACAGAGGAAAGGCTTATGGCGACTGTAAAACGATGCAGCCAAAGTTTGCCTTTGGCTGCAATGAAATCAGTCTTTATGCCGGTTATCAGGCAGGAATATGGTCAACATCCCCAATAGTGGCAGGAAAGCACAGATTTTATAGACTAACTCGATGCTGGTGTGATCGGCGATAAGCCCCAGAACTGCCGCTCCCAGACCTCCCATGCCAAAAGCAAAACCGAAAAAGAGTCCAGAAACCATACCGATACGTCCTGGAAGCAGCTCCTGAGCGTAGACCAGAATGGCAGAGAATGCCGAAGCGAGGATAAATCCAATAATCACCGTTAAAACCCCCGTCCAGTGCAGGCTGGCGTAGGGTAAAATCAGCGTAAACGGCGCAACGCCGAGGATAGAGCCCCAAATCACATATTTCCGCCCAATTTTATCCCCTACAGGCCCGCCGATCACCGTACCTGCCGCAACGGCAAACAGGAAGGCAAACAGATGAAGCTGAGCATTCTGGATAGATAATCCGAATTTTTGCATCAGATAAAAGGTGTAATAGCTGCTGATGCTCGCCATATAGAAATATTTCGAGAAAATGAGGATTAACAGAATGCTGACCGCCAGTACAACTTTATTGCGCGGCAGTGGATTGATAATCGTCGCTTTGGGTTTTCCTTTATTCATTCGGTGCTGTGCCGAGTACCAACGGCTGATTTGCGCCAACACCACGATCGCCAGCAGTGCCGCAAGCACAAACCAGGCAACGTTGCCTTTGCCATAAGGCGCGATAATCACCGCCGCCAGCAAGGGTCCCAGGGAACTGCCAAAGTTGCCGCCGACCTGAAAGATAGATTGCGCCAGGCCATGCCGCCCGCCGGAAGCCATACGGGCCACGCGAGAAGATTCCGGATGAAAGACCGATGAACCGGTACCGACCAGCGCCGCCGCCAGCAGAACTGCGCCAAAACTGCCCGCCAGCGCAAGCAGCACCAGACCGCTTAAGGTAAAGCACATGCCAATTGGCAACGACCATGGCATCGGATATTTATCGGTCCAGTAGCCGACCACTGGTTGCAGTAGCGAAGAGGCGAGCTGGAAGGTGAGGGTTATCATGCCAATCTGCATAAATGTCAGAGAAAATTCTGACTGAAGCAGCGGATAAATCGCCAGAATCAGCGATTGGATCATGTCGTTCAGCAGATGTGAGAGGCTGATAGCACCTAAAATACCAAACGATGTTCGGGCCTTGGTCGTTGACGCAGCCGCGCCCGCCACAGGCTGGGGTTGTTCACTCATTGCCATAGGAAAGTCACTTTTTCAGGGTTGCGATGTAAAGAATGATCTTATTTGTGATTATTACCAGACTAACATACCTGTATGCGTCGTCTGAAGGAAGTCTCAACGCCGAATACAGAATTTCTAATCTGGATGCAGATTTATCTTCACCGGACGCAGACTTGTCTATGATGTCGCGTCATACTATTTTTCAACACGTTGAAATCAGGTCAGGGAGAGAAGTATGAAATTATTGCAGCGGGGCGTGGCGTTAGCGCTGTTAACCACATTTACACTGGCGAGTGAAACTGCTCTGGCGTATGAGCAGGATAAAACCTACAAAATTACAGTTCTGCATACCAATGATCATCATGGGCATTTTTGGCGCAATGAATATGGCGAATATGGTCTGGCGGCGCAAAAAACGCTGGTGGATGGTATCCGCAAAGAGGTTGCGGCTGAAGGCGGTAGCGTGCTGCTACTTTCCGGTGGCGACATTAACACTGGCGTGCCCGAGTCTGACTTACAGGATGCCGAACCTGATTTTCGCGGTATGAATCTGGTGGGCTATGACGCGATGGCGATCGGTAATCATGAATTTGATAATCCGCTCACCGTATTACGCCAGCAGGAAAAGTGGGCCAAGTTCCCGTTGCTTTCCGCGAATATCTACCAGAAAAGTACTGGCGAGCGCCTGTTTAAACCGTGGGCGCTGTTTAAGCGTCAGGATCTGAAAATTGCCGTTATTGGGCTGACAACCGATGACACAGCAAAAATTGGTAACCCGGAATACTTCACTGATATCGAATTTCGTAAGCCCGCCGATGAAGCGAAGCTGGTGATTCAGGAGCTGCAACAGACAGAAAAGCCAGACATTATTATCGCGGCGACCCATATGGGGCATTACGATAATGGTGAGCACGGCTCTAACGCACCGGGCGATGTGGAGATGGCACGCGCGCTGCCTGCCGGATCGCTGGCGATGATCGTCGGTGGTCACTCGCAAGATCCGGTCTGCATGGCGGCAGAAAACAAAAAACAGGTCGATTACGTGCCGGGTACGCCATGCAAACCAGATCAACAAAACGGCATCTGGATTGTGCAGGCGCATGAGTGGGGCAAATACGTGGGACGGGCTGATTTTGAGTTTCGTAATGGCGAAATGAAAATGGTTAACTACCAGCTGATTCCGGTGAACCTGAAGAAGAAAGTGACCTGGGAAGACGGGAAAAGCGAGCGCGTGCTTTACACTCCTGAAATCGCTGAAAACCAGCAAATGATCTCGCTGTTATCACCGTTCCAGAACAAAGGCAAAGCGCAGCTGGAAGTGAAAATAGGCGAAACCAATGGTCGTCTGGAAGGCGATCGTGACAAAGTGCGTTTTGTACAGACCAATATGGGGCGGTTGATTCTGGCAGCCCAAATGGATCGCACTGGTGCCGACTTTGCGGTGATGAGCGGAGGCGGAATTCGTGATTCTATCGAAGCAGGCGATATCAGCTATAAAAACGTGCTGAAAGTGCAGCCATTCGGCAATGTGGTGGTGTATGCCGACATGACCGGTAAAGAGGTGATTGATTACCTGACCGCCGTCGCGCAGATGAAGCCAGATTCAGGTGCCTACCCGCAATTTGCCAACGTTAGCTTTGTGGCGAAAGACGGCAAACTGAACGACCTTAAAATCAAAGGCGAACCGGTCGATCCGGCGAAAACTTACCGTATGGCGACATTAAACTTCAATGCCACCGGCGGTGATGGATATCCGCGCCTTGATAACAAACCGGGCTATGTGAATACCGGCTTTATTGATGCCGAAGTGCTGAAAGCGTATATCCAGAAAAGCTCGCCGCTGGATGTGAGTGTTTATGAACCGAAAGGTGAGGTGAGCTGGCAGTAATCCGAAAGTGCCGGATGTTTGCATCCGGCACAATGCTTAATCGCGGCGGGCGATATCAGCAAATTTGGCATCGAGGATCTTTGCCAGATCGCCTGCCGCCAGTTCGATATCCAGTCCGCGCTTGCCGCCGGAAACATAAATAGTGGCAAATTCTTGTGCGGGGGCGTCGATAATCGTTGGCAGACGTTTTTTCTGCCCCAGTGGGCTAATCCCCCCAACCAGGTATCCCGTCGAACGCTGCGCGACCATCGGATCGGCCATCTCAACTTTCTTGGCACCCAGCGCTTTTGCTACTTTTTTAAGATCCAGTTGACCTGCGACCGGCGTAACGGCCACGGCAAGGTGTTTCATATCACCGTTCACTGCCACCAGCAGCGTTTTGTAGACCTGATCCGGATTCAAACCTAATTTTTTGACGACTTCATCGCCAAAATTGGTTTCAGCCGGATCGTGCTCGTAGGTATGGATTTGAAACGAAATCTTGTTTTTTTCGAGTAATTTAACTGCGGGTGTCATGGTAATTTTCCTGCCTTAAACAAAAAAACGAAGCAAGCATACGCCTGATGGCGGTCCAAAAAAAAGAGTCATCTTGCCTAAGAGTATTGGCAGGATGGTGAGATTGAGCGACAATCGAGTTACACCGTCGCTTAAAGTGACGGCATAATAATAAAAAAATGAAATTCCTCTTTGACGGGCCAATAGCGATATTGGCCATTTTTTTAGCGCAACATTTGCGGCAAATTCCCTTCTCCATACAGGTGTAGTGCACCGACCGCGACCACATATCGCCCCGGCGGCATGGCGCGTAATTTATCCCGCCAGGCGAGATTTCGCTGATGCATCAGCACATCGTACAGCGACTGACTGAACGTATTGGGCAGCGTTATATCATTATTTTGCGGCGGTGCATTCAGCCACCAGCTCATCATTTGTTGCAGCAACCGTGCGTTGGTATGCCAGTGGGTCAGCGTATCGTCCAGCAGCGCCAGTCCTTTGTCAGGGAGCTGGAGCAACATGGCAATCTGGTTTTCAGCCCCTTCCAGTTCAATCACGGGTTTATGTTGTTGCTTCGCCGCCTGCAATAGCTGGTAATCGATACCGTATTCTGCCCGCAGCCCCAGTTTTTGTGCCTGCGTCGCCTGAAGAACCATCGCGATTTGCCACAGCGGTTGGGTAGAAAAGAGTGAGGGAGAAATGCCCATCTCCTGGCTAATGTGCTGCAGGTTTTGGAGTTGCTCCTCGCTAATGCGCTCTTCCAGCGCCTCGCAGGCAGGCAAATTAGCAAAAGGCGTATCGCTGGTGGAAACATCCGCCTCGACGATCAGCGCATCGGCGTTTTTGAGCTTTTTGAGCAAACGGGTGGGCAGGGGAGCCATATCGTGGCTACCCATATGAATACTGCCAATCAGATGAAAATGGCGATTGCCGGGGAGGGTGATATCGATGGCAGGCCAGGTGTAATGATTACCGCGCAGCGCGGCCCAAAGCGTTTTTACCCGGTACAACAGATCCATACGACCTCCCTTTGTGAAATATCATGCTAGCGCGCGGTGAGGGATGGCGCAAATGGAGTTGGAGACTTGTTTAATGTGTTTGTATGATTCAGTATGTTCTTGCATCGCTATTCACAAGGAAGCAACAGTTAAAAACCATGAAACAGGCAACAAGAAAACCGACGACACCCGGAGATATTCTTCTCTATGAATATCTGGAACCGCTCGATTTGAAAATCAATGAGTTAGCAGAGTTGCTGCATGTTCATCGTAATAGCGTCAGTGCACTGATCAATAACAATCGTAAACTCACTACTGAGATGGCATTTCGTCTGGCGAAAGTTTTTGATACCACAGTCGATTTTTGGCTAAACCTCCAGGCGGCGGTTGATCTTTGGGAAGTTGAAAACAACATGCGCACCCAGGAAGAATTGGGACGGATTGAAACAGTGGCTGAATATTTGGCACGCCGTGAAGAGCGTGCAAAAAAGGTCGCGTAAGGCCAAAACATCGCTTCATCTCGTAGGCCGGATAAGGCGTTCACGCCGCATCCGGCATCCGAGCACCATTGCCTGATGCGACGCTTACCCGTCTTATCAGGCCTACAAACTTGTGCCTGAACCGTAGGCCGGATAAGGCGTTTACGCCGCATCCGGCATCCGAGCACCATTGCCTGATGCGACGCTTACGCGTCTTATCAGGCCTACAAACCTGTGCCTGAACCGTAGGCCGGATAAGGCGTTTACGCCGCATCCGGCAGTCATGCGTCGATGCCAAATGCGCCACCCTAAAGCAGCGCATCCGCAATGATGTACTTATTCCTTCGGTTTAAACCGCAGCAACCGGTTGGCGTTACTCACTACGGTAATCGACGAGAGCGCCATTGCCGCTCCGGCAACTACCGGGTTAAGCAGTGTTCCAGTGAACGGCCACAAAATACCGGCGGCGACCGGAATACCGATACTGTTGTAGATAAACGCACCGAGCAGGTTCTGCTTCATGTTGTGCAGCGTTGCGCGGGAAATAGCGAGCGCATCCGCAACGCCCATCAGGCTATGGCGCATCAGGGTAATCGCCGCGGTTTCAATGGCAACATCACTGCCGCCACCCATCGCAATGCCGACATCCGCCTGAGCCAGCGCTGGCGCGTCGTTAATGCCGTCGCCCACCATTGCCACCTGACGTCCTTCACTTTGCAGATGTTTGATCGCTTCGGCTTTACCGTCCGGCAGCACCCCGGCGATCACCTCATCAATCCCTGCTTCTTTGGCGATCGCATTGGCGGTGGTTGGGTTATCCCCGGTCAACATCACCAGACGATATCCCGCTTTATGCAGGCGTTGCAGCGCCGCCACGCTATCACTACGCAACGGATCGCGTACTGCCAGCAGGGCTACCGCTTTCCCGTCAACCGCCAGCAGCACAGGCGTTGCCCCTTGCGATGCCTGAGCAGTAATCTCCGCTTCGATAGCTTTGGTACCAACCTGTTGCTCATTTAACAGCGCCTGATTGCCCAGCAATAACGCATGACCTTCAGCTTCACCGCTCACGCCCAGCCCGCGCAATGTGCGGAAACCGTTGACCTGCGGTAGCTGCATATCACCTGCTTTATCGAGGATCGCTCGTGCCAGCGGATGGCTGGAACCTTGCTCCAGTGCCGCCGCCAGACGCAATGCCTGCGCTTCATCAACATCAGCAAATGTTTTCACTGCGACAACCTGCGGCTTCCCTTCAGTCAGCGTCCCGGTTTTATCGAACACTACAGTGTCGAGTGTACTGGCGCGTTGCAGCGCGTCAGCGTCCCGCACCAGCACGCCAAACTCAGCCGCCCGCCCGACGCCGGAAATAATCGACATCGGCGTCGCCAGCCCCAGCGCACACGGACAGGCAATAATCAGTACCGTGGTGGCAATCACCAGGGTATAGACAATCTGCGGTGCCGGACCAAAGAAATACCAGATTGCCGCACTGACAAGCGCAATAACCACCACTACCGGCACAAATACGGCTGAGATTTTATCCGCCAGCTGACCGATTTCTGGCTTGCTGCTCTGGGCCTGGCGCACCATGCGAATGATTCGTGACAGCGTAGTATGGCTGCCAACCGCACTGGCACGAAACAGCACACTGCCGTCCTGTACCACTGTCCCGGCATGGACGCTATCGCCTTCGCCTTTTTGCTGCGGGATTGGTTCGCCCGTCAGCATCGCTTCATCCAGCCATGCTTCGCCCTGGGTAATCTCGCCATCTACCGGCACGCGATCGCCGGTCGTCAGGCGCAGCAACATACCTGGCTGCACTTCTGCCAGAGGCACGCTTTTTTCACCTTCGTCAGTAACCAGGCGTGCCGTCGGCGGGGTTAAATCGAGTAACTTTTCCAGCGCCTTAGAAGAACGCTGGCGTGCGCGCGCTTCCAGCATATGGCCGAGATTGATCAGACCGATAATCATCGCGCTGGCTTCGTAATAAAGATGTCGCGCTTCCATCGGGAACCACTGCGGCCACAGGTTGACGCTCATCGAATAGAGCCACGCCACGCCAGTACCCAGCGCCACCAGCGTATCCATCGTCGCCGCACCGTTCAGCAGGCTTTTCCATGCACTGCGGTAAAAATGGCCGCCGGCGAAAACCATCACTGCCAGGGTTATCAGGCCGATAACCAACCACAGGCTGCGGTTGTCAGCGGTGACCATCATGTTATCGCCGATCATCCCCCAGACCATCACCGGGATACCCACCGCCAGTGCGACAATTGCCTGCCAGCGGAAGCGCTTCATCGTAGCGACGGCGGTTTCTTGCTGGCGCTCGCGGCGTTTAGCGTCATCTTCAATCGCTTCCGCGCCGTAGCCCGCTTTTTCCACCGCCTGCACTAAATCTTGTGGGGAGGCACTGCCCATCACCAGCGCAGTACGCTCCGCCAGGTTTACCCGTGCCTGAGTGACGCCCGGTACGCTTTGCAGCGCATTTTGTACGCGGGTGACACAGCTGGCGCAGCTCATGCCGCTCAGCAGCAACTGCTGGCTGTCATCGTCATCGGCGGTCGCTGCCGGAAGCGCCTCAGAAACCGCTGTCAGTGCTTCCGACGGGATTGATGACTCCGCCAGCGGTTTAGCCTTTGGGTGGCTTACAGATGCGTCATAACCCGCTTGTTTGATGGTTTCGATCAGCTGTTCTGCACTGGCAGTCCCGGTAACGTGCGCTTCAGTGATAGACACATCCGCCTGCTCAACATCCGGACGCTGTTCAAGACTTTCTTTCACGCGTTTAACGCAGTGACCGCAGGACAGGCCGTCCAGGGTCAGGTCGATAGTTTGTGACATAAAACACTCCTTTAAGACAGTTTTGACTGGCTGTGATAAAGGTTAAACCTTCCAGCAAGGGGAAGGTCAAGAAATTAATAAACCAGGCGGGTAAAAGTCCGTAAAGATTAAAAAATCGGCTCGATTTGCATCAGGATTAGACATTTATCTCTTTGTTTTCCTGTAGTTAAGTTGCGGGTGCTAAGTTAAATCAGGATGCCTGAAAATCGGCACCGGGGTGAGGAATTACCTCCCGCATCTATAAAAAGGAGTTAACAAAAGATGTTAGATGCAAACAAATTACAGCAGGCAGTGGATCAGGCTTACACCCAATTTCACTCACTTAACGGCGGACAAAATGCCGATTACATTCCCTTTCTGGCGAATGTACCAGGTCAACTGGCGGCAGTGGCTATCGTGACCTGCGATGGCAACGTCTATAGTGCGGGTGACAGTGATTACCGCTTTGCACTGGAATCCATCTCGAAAGTCTGTACGTTAGCCCTTGCGTTAGAAGATGTCGGCCCGCAGGCGGTACAGGACAAAATTGGCGCTGACCCGACCGGATTGCCCTTTAACTCAGTTATCGCCTTAGAGTTGCATGGCGGCAAACCGCTTTCGCCACTGGTAAATGCTGGCGCTATTGCCACCACCAGCCTGATTAACGCTGAAAATGTTGAACAACGCTGGCAGCGAATTTTACATATCCAACAGCAACTGGCTGGCGAGCAGGTAGCGCTCTCTGACGAAGTCAACCAGTCGGAACAAACAACCAACTTCCATAACCGGGCCATAGCCTGGCTGCTGTACTCCGCCGGATATCTCTATTGTGATGCAATGGAAGCCTGTGACGTGTATACCCGTCAGTGCTCCACGCTCCTCAATACTATTGAACTGGCAACGCTTGGCGCGACGCTGGCGGCAGGTGGTGTGAATCCGTTGACGCATAAACGCGTTCTTCAGGCCGACAACGTGCCGTACATTCTGGCCGAAATGATGATGGAAGGGCTGTATGGTCGCTCCGGTGACTGGGCGTATCGTGTTGGTTTACCGGGCAAAAGCGGTGTAGGTGGCGGTATTCTGGCGGTCGTCCCTGGAGTGATGGGAATTGCCGCGTTCTCACCACCGCTGGACGAAGATGGCAACAGTGTTCGCGGTCAAAAAATGGTGGCATCGGTCGCTAAGCAACTCGGCTATAACGTGTTTAAGGGCTGATCATGATGAACACGGAAGGTAATAACGGTAACAAACCTCTCGGTCTATGGAACGTCGTTTCCATCGGCATTGGGGCAATGGTGGGGGCGGGGATCTTCGCGCTGCTGGGGCAGGCTGCATTGCTAATGGAAGCCTCGACCTGGGTCGCCTTTGCTTTTGGCGGTATTGTGGCGATGTTTTCCGGTTATGCCTATGCGCGTCTGGGGGCGAGCTATCCCAGCAATGGCGGCATTATCGACTTCTTTCGTCGCGGATTAGGCAACGGCGTCTTTTCGCTGGCGCTCTCGTTACTGTACCTGTTGACGCTGGCGGTGAGCATCGCCATGGTCGCCCGTGCTTTTGGCGCTTATGCCGTGCAGTTTTTGCATGAAGGCAGCCAGGAGGAGCACCTTATTTTGCTCTACGCGTTGGGGATCATTGCGGTGATGACGCTTTTCAACTCCTTAAGCAACCATGCGGTAGGGCGGCTGGAAGTGATCCTCGTCGGCATTAAAATGATGATCCTGTTATTGCTGATTATTGCCGGTGTCTGGTCGCTGCAACCGGCGCATATTTCCGTCTCTGCGCCCCCCAGCTCCGGTGCGTTCTTCTCCTGTATTGGGATAACTTTCCTTGCCTATGCGGGCTTTGGCATGATGGCGAACGCGGCGGATAAAGTGAAAGATCCGCAGGTCATTATGCCACGGGCGTTTCTGGTGGCGATTGGCGTTACCACGTTGCTTTATATCTCGCTGGCACTGGTTTTGCTTAGCGATGTATCGGCATTAGAGTTAGAAAAATATGCCGATACCGCCGTAGCGCAGGCTGCTTCTCCGCTGCTCGGGCATGTGGGTTATGTGATCGTCGTCATCGGCGCTTTACTGGCGACGGCTTCAGCCATTAACGCGAACCTGTTCGCCGTGTTTAACATCATGGACAACATGGGCAGCGAACGCGAACTGCCGAAGCTAATGAATAAATCCCTGTGGCGGCAGAGTACCTGGGGCAACATTATTGTCGTGGTGTTGATTATGCTGATGACGGCGGCACTGAATTTAGGCTCACTCGCCAGCGTTGCCAGCGCCACCTTTTTGATTTGCTACCTGGCGGTGTTTGTGGTGGCGATCCGCCTGCGTCATGATATTCACGCCTCGTTGCCGATTCTTATCGTTGGTACGTTGGTGATGTTGTTGGTGATCGTTGGCTTTATCTACAGTCTGTGGTCCCAGGGTAGCCGTGCGTTGATATGGATTATTGGCTCACTCTTACTCAGCCTTATTGTGGCAATGGTCATGAAGCGCAATAAAACCGTATAACATCTCTCTGTGCGCAGTACTTCCTGTATTATTGTGGTGGCGGTCGATATTCGCACTGGCAAAAAAACGTGCTTGAATATCTGTTGAAACCCTTTAACAAAGCACAGGAGGCGTTGCGCGAACGATGAACATCAGCGATGTAGCAAAAATTACCGGCCTGACCAGCAAAGCCATTCGCTTCTATGAAGAGAAGGGGCTGGTGACGCCGCCGATGCGCAGCGAAAACGGTTATCGCACCTACACGCAGCAGCATCTCAACGAACTGACCTTACTGCGCCAGGCACGGCAGGTGGGCTTTAACCTGGAAGAGAGCGGCGAGCTGGTGAATCTGTTTAACGACCCGCAGCGGCACAGCGCCGACGTCAAACGGCGCACGCTGGAGAAGGTGGCGGAGATCGAACGACACATTGAGGAGCTGCAATCCATGCGCGACCAGCTGCTGGCACTGGCGAATGCCTGCCCTGGCGATGACAGCGCCGACTGCCCGATTATCGAAAATCTCTCCGGCTGCTGTCATCATCGGGCAGGGTGATTAAGACGAGACGGCTCGGATATGTAGGGTTATTCCTTCTATCGCAATGACTTCAACATGCGTACCTGCACCGAGATCCTCGCTGGCGCTGACAGGCCATGAACTGTCACCGACGCGCATATGACCGCGCCCGTTGACCAGCGGAGATTCCAGCACAAAACGTCGGCCAATCAGCTGCTGCCCGCGCTGGTTTAAATGACTATCGCTGTGCTTTTGTTCGCGCACCCGCCGCGACAACCATTTCCACCACAGCCAGGCGGCGAGCAGCGTCAGGATGGCAAACATTACCCCTTGCCACTCCCAACCCAGCGGCACCAGCCAGACCACCAGGCCGGTAATCACCGCTGCCACGCCGCTCCACAACAAATAACCATTTCCGCCCAGCATCTCGGCTGCCAGCAGCAAACCGCCGAGACTGAGCCAGAAAATATGTGGATGAACGACCATTAACTCCATCATGGCTGAGTCCGTTTGTTGGCGCTGTCTTTCACCAGCTCGGCAATCCCGGCAATCGACCCCATCAGGCTGCTGGCCTCTAATGGCATCATCACTACTTTGCTGTTACTGGAGGAACCGATCTGCTGTAACGCTTCGGTGTATTTCTGCGCTACGAAGTAGTTCACCGCCTGAATATCACCGGAGGCGATAGCTTCAGACACCATTTTGGTGGCGCGGGCTTCTGCTTCGGCGGAACGTTCACGCGCTTCAGCCTGTAAAAACGCCGACTGACGTTCGCCTTCCGCTTTCAGGATTTGCGACTGTTTTTCACCTTCGGCTTTGAGGATTTCCGCCTGACGGATCCCTTCCGCTTCAAGAATGTAAGCGCGTTTGGTACGTTCCGCTTTCATCTGCGCGTTCATTGAAGAGATAAGCTCTGCCGGTGGGCGCACGTCGCGAATTTCAATACGGGTGACTTTAATCCCCCACGGGTTGGTGGCTTCATCGACAATACGCAGCAGGCGTGAGTTGATGCTGTCGCGCTGAGAGAGCATTTCGTCAAGTTCCATTGAACCCAGCACGGTACGGATGTTAGTCATGGTCAGGTTGATGATCGCCAGCTCCAGATTGCTGACTTCATAAGCCGCGCGCGGCGCGTCAATCACCTGAATAAAGCACACGGCGTCGATGGTAACGTTGGCGTTATCTTTCGAGATAACTTCCTGGGAAGGGATATCGAGCACTTGCTCCATCATATTGATCTTGCGACCAATGCGATCCATAAACGGCACCACCAGACTGAGCCCCGGCTGTAACGTTTTGGTATAGCGACCAAAGCGTTCTACTGTCCACTGATAGCCCTGCGGTACGATTTTGACACCCGCGCCGACAATGACCAGCGCGACAAAAATGAGAATCGGGATAAAGATAAGCATCGGAAAAACCTCCTGTTGTACCGTCCATAATCAGCAAAATTGCTGCTTGATTAAACAAATTATACCTGATTACTGAAAGAGAGTTCCCCCTTATTCCTGCGAAGGATAAACTGTTTTTAGTAAAAATCAGAAAAAGGGAACAGCGATGCAGGAAAATAGTCCTTTGCTTCAGCTACAAAACGTAGGATATCTGGCGGGTGATGCGAAGATTCTTAATAACATCAATTTTTCGCTGCGTGCTGGCGAATTTAAGTTAATTACCGGTCCTTCTGGTTGTGGCAAAAGTACGCTGCTAAAAATAGTTGCTTCATTGATCAGCCCAACCAGCGGAACGTTACTGTTTGAAGGTGAGGATGTCAGCACACTAAAGCCAGAAATCTACCGCCAACAAGTCTCTTACTGCGCCCAGACACCGACGCTGTTTGGCGATACGGTATACGATAATCTGATCTTTCCCTGGCAGATCCGTAACCGGCAGCCTGACCCAGCCATTTTTCTCGATTTTCTCGAACGCTTCGCCTTGCCGGACAGCATTTTGACGAAGAATATCGCCGAGCTATCTGGTGGTGAAAAACAACGCATCTCATTGATTCGTAACCTGCAATTTATGCCGAAGGTTTTATTGCTGGATGAAATAACCAGTGCGCTGGATGAAAGTAATAAACATAACGTCAATGAGATGATCCATCGTTATGTGCGCGAGCAAAATATTGCCGTGCTGTGGGTGACACACGATAAAGACGAAATTAATCATGCGGATAAAGTGATTACACTGCAACCGCATGCCGGAGAAATGCAGGAAGCACGCTATGAACTCGCATAATATTACTAACGAATCATTAGCACTGGCATTAATGCTGGTGGTGGTGGCAATCTTAATTAGCCATAAAGAAAAACTGGCGCTGGAGAAAGATATTCTCTGGAGCGTCGGGCGAGCGATAATTCAGCTGATTATTGTCGGCTATGTGCTGAAGTATATTTTCAGCGTGGATGATGCCAGCCTGACATTATTGATGGTGTTATTTATCTGCTTTAATGCGGCGTGGAACGCGCAAAAACGCAGTAAATATATTGCTAAAGCTTTTATCTCATCGTTTATTGCCATTACGGTCGGGGCGGGAATTACCCTGGCGGTGCTGATTCTCTCAGGGTCGATTGAATTTATCCCGATGCAGGTGATCCCTATCGCCGGGATGATTGCCGGTAACGCCATGGTAGCGGTGGGGTTGTGTTACAACAATTTAGGGCAACGGGTCATTAGCGAACAGCAACAGATTCAGGAGAAACTGAGTCTTGGTGCGACGCCGAAGCAGGCTTCAGCGATATTGATTCGCGACAGTATTCGCGCGGCTTTAATTCCGACGGTCGATTCAGCAAAAACGGTTGGCTTAGTGAGTTTACCAGGAATGATGTCCGGGCTGATATTTGCCGGGATTGATCCGGTGAAGGCGATTAAATATCAGATTATGGTGACCTTTATGCTGCTCTCAACCGCCAGCTTGTCGACCATTATTGCCTGCTATTTAACCTATCGTAAGTTTTATAATTCGCGCCACCAGTTGGTGGTGACGCAATTGAAGAAGAAATGATGCGATGCCGGATGCGCAGCATCGCATCCGGCGTTGTGGTTCATGTGCCGATCAACGGAATATCAATACAACAATGCATACAGCTGGCGGCGATACTTCGACGCCAGTGCATCACCCGTACCCAGCGCAGCGAGGATCTCCTGGAACGTTTTACGCGTCTGACCGTCTGCGGCGGTGAGATCTTTACGCAGATGCCCGAACAGCAACTCCAGCGCCTCTTCATTGCGCCCAACCTGATGCAGTTGCAGCGCCAGTTGCGTCGCCAGTGCGGCATCTTCTGGATTCTCCGCCACCTGCTGTTGCAACTGTTGAATTTCCGGCGTATCAGCCGCCTGCTTCAGCAGTTCGATTTGCGCCACCAGCCCCTGGTAGCGGGTGTCCTGATCCTGCAACGGAATGGTTTTCAGCACCGCTTCCGCATCTTCAGAACGGTTCAGCGCAATCAGCGTTTCTGCCAGCAGCAGGCCGATCTCCCCGTTCTGATTCGACAACTGCCAGGCGTCTTTCAGCAATGGCAGGGCATCGGTGTAATTGCTTTCCTGCATCAGTTGCATCGCCTGCTGCGCTTTCAGCTCTTCTTCGCGCGGCAGCACTTTATCCAGCAGGGCGCGGATCGCCTCTTCCGGTTGCGGCCCCTGGAAGCCATCTACCGGTTGCCCGTTCTGGAACAGATACACGGTCGGAATCGCACGCAGACCAAACTGCGCGGCAATCATCTGCTCCGCGTCGCAGTCCAGCTTCGCCAGAATAAATTGCCCGTTGTACTGCGCCGCGAGGCTTTCCAGAATTGGGGTTAACTGCAAACAGTGCTGGCTACGTTCAGACCAAAAATAGAACAGCACCGGAGTGGTCATCGACTGTTCAAGAACCTGTTGCAGGTTAGATTCGTTAATGTTGACAATATTTTCTACGGACATGGAGTCGCTCTCTGTTGTCGATATTTTCTTTGACATGGGGGCTTAAGCGCGCGCTTCAACTCACCCCTGCAATATTTTGTCCATCACGCGCCCCGGCAGCAGGCGCTTAAGCACCATTACCGCCCAGGTCACCAGCGTCACCGGATAGCGCATCTTCGGCTTCTCGCTAATAAAAGCATGGCGTACTTTGTCCACCACCGCTTCCGGTCCCAACGTAAAGCGGGCGGCGATGCCGGGATTTTCGACTGGTTTATCACTTTGCGTCTGGTTGACGTTGTCGGTGAAGCGAGTACGAATGGGACCGGGTTCGATCAGGCTGACTTTAATTCCGCTGTGGCGCAGCTCCATGCGCAGTGCATCTGACCACGCCTCCAGCGCATATTTACTGGCCGCGTAAGCGCCACGACCCGGCGTGGAGATTAATCCCATCACCGATGATGTCATCACAATACGCCCTTCACCGTGCGGTAACATCGCGGGTAACAGGCGCATGGTGAGCTGGTGTGCGCCGAAAAAGTTGGCGGAAAACTGCTGTTCCATCTGCGCACGGCTGATGGTGGAAAGGGGGCCATACATGCCGAATCCGGCATTGTTAAAGATCCCATACAGACAATTATCGGTCAGGGCGATCACCTCGTCGGCTGCGCGATCAACACTTTCTGGTGAATCCAGATCGATCAACACGCCGGTAAATCCCATGCTGTTCATGCGCTCAACATCATCCGGTTTCCGGCAACCTGCCAGCACATGAAAACCCTGGCGTTTTAATTCGAGCGCGCTTTCCAGGCCAATTCCACTGGAACATCCGGTAATTAAGACCGATTTTTGCATAACTTTACCTGTCAGGATCTCCGTTGCTTTATGAGTCATGATTTACTAAAGGCTGCAACTGCTTCGCCATCCAGTCGGCAATAAACGGCTGGGCGTCGCGGTTGGGATGAATACCGTCATCCTGCATCCATTGTGGCTTGAGGTAGACCTCTTCCATAAAAAAGGGCAGCAGCGGAACATCAAACTCTTTGGCGAGTTTGGGGTAAATGGCGCTAAAGGCTTCATTATAACGGCGACCATAGTTTGCAGGCAGACGTATTTGCATTAACAATGGTTCAGCGTTGGCGGCTTTGACATCCTGCAAAATCTGGCGCAGCGTTTGCTCGGTTTGCTGTGGCTGAAAACCACGCAAACCGTCATTGCCGCCCAGTTCAACCAGCACCCAACGCGGCTGATGCTGTTTCAGCAGAGCCGGAAGGCGCGCCAGTCCTTGTTGCGAGGTGTCGCCGCTGATGCTGGCATTAACTACCGACGTTTTACTCTGCCACTTATCATTCAACAAGGCAGGCCAGGCCGCGCTGGCAGACATTCGATACCCGGCGCTCAGGCTATCACCCAGAATCAATAACGTGTCCGCTGCGGCGGCACGGAAGGTTAACAGGACCAGGAACAGGAAGGGCAAATGCCAGCGGAAAACATTGTTGAAGTTCATCATCTTAAGAAGTCCGTCGGTCAGGGGGAGCATGAACTCTCCATCCTCACCGGAGTTGAGCTGGTTGTCAAACGTGGCGAGACCATCGCACTGGTGGGCGAGTCGGGATCGGGTAAGTCAACCTTGCTGGCGATCCTCGCCGGGCTTGATGACGGCAGCAGTGGCGAAGTGAGTCTGGTGGGACAACCGCTACATAATATGGACGAAGAAGCGCGGGCAAAGTTGCGCGCGAAGCACGTCGGCTTTGTTTTTCAGTCATTTATGTTAATTCCTACCCTTAACGCGCTGGAAAACGTCGAGCTTCCGGCTCTGCTGCGCGGTGAGAGTAGCGCGGAAAGTCGTAACGGGGCGAAAGCGTTGCTCGAACAGTTAGGGCTGGGTAAACGTCTGGATCATCTTCCGGCACAGCTTTCCGGCGGTGAACAGCAACGAGTGGCGCTGGCACGAGCCTTTAATGGTCGACCTGATGTGCTGTTTGCCGACGAACCCACCGGCAACCTTGACCGCCAGACGGGCGATAAAATTGCCGACCTGCTGTTTTCCCTCAACCGTGAACATGGCACCACGTTGATTATGGTGACCCACGACCTGCAACTGGCGGCACGCTGCGACCGCTGCTTACGGCTGGTGAACGGGCAGTTGCAGGAGGAAGCATGATTGCACGTTGGTTCTGGCGCGAATGGCGTTCGCCGTCGCTATTAATTGTCTGGCTGGCGCTAAGCCTGGCGGTGGCCTGCGTGCTGGCGCTGGGCAATATCAGCGATCGCATGGAGAAGGGCTTAAGCCAGCAAAGCCGTGAGTTTATGGCGGGCGATCGGGCGTTGCGCAGTTCACGCGAAGTGCCGCAAGCGTGGCTGGAGGAAGCGCAAAAGCGCGGCCTGAAAGTCGGCAAGCAGCTGACTTTCGCCACAATGACCTTTGCAGGCGACACACCGCAGCTGGCGAACGTCAAAGCGGTGGATGATATCTACCCGATGTATGGCGATCTGCAAACTAATCCCCCTGGCCTGAAACCGCAGGCGGGCAGCGTATTGCTGGCCCCACGCCTGATGGCACTGCTTAACCTGAAAACGGGCGACACCATTGACGTGGGCGATGCCACCTTGCGGATTGCCGGAGAAGTGATTCAGGAACCGGATTCCGGTTTTAACCCCTTCCAGATGGCTCCGCGTCTGATGATGAATCTGGCGGATGTCGATAAAACCGGAGCCGTGCAGCCGGGGAGTCGGGTCACCTGGCGTTATAAATTCGGCGGCAACGAGAACCAGCTCGACGGCTATGAGAAATGGTTGTTACCTCAGCTTAAACCCGAACAACGCTGGTACGGTCTGGAACAGGACGAAGGCGCGCTGGGGCGATCGATGGAACGCTCGCAACAGTTCCTGCTGCTTTCGGCGCTTCTGACCTTGCTGCTGGCAGTGGCAGCGGTGGCGGTAGCGATGAATCATTACTGTCGCAGTCGCTACGATCTGGTGGCGATCCTCAAAACGCTGGGGGCAGGGCGAGCGCAACTGCGTAAGCTAATCGTCGGTCAGTGGTTGATGGTGCTGACGCTTTCAGCCGTTACCGGTGGGGCCATAGGCCTGTTGTTCGAAAACGTGTTGATGGTGCTGCTCAAGCCCGTTCTGCCTGCTGCACTACCGCCAGCCAGCCTCTGGCCGTGGCTGTGGGCGCTTGGCACCATGACGGTCATCTCGCTGCTGGTGGGGCTACGACCATATCGCTTGTTGCTGGCAACGCAGCCTTTACGCGTATTACGTAATGATGTGGTAGCGAACGTCTGGCCGCTGAAGTTTTATCTGCCGATTGTCAGTGTGGTGGTTGTGCTGCTGCTCGCCGGATTAATGGGTGGCAGCATGCTGCTTTGGGCGGTGCTGGCGGGCGCGGTAGTACTGGCTTTGCTGTGCGGTGTGCTGGGCTGGATGCTGCTGAATGTACTTCGCCGCATGACGCTGAAATCGCTGCCTCTGCGCCTGGCGGTTAGCCGCCTGTTACGTCAGCCGTGGTCAACGTTAAGTCAGCTTTCGGCATTTTCGCTCTCCTTTATGCTGCTGGCACTGCTGCTGGTGTTGCGTGGCGATCTGCTCGACCGCTGGCAGCAGCAGCTACCTCCAGAAAGCCCGAACTACTTTTTAATTAACATCGCCACAGAACAGGTAGCACCGCTAAAAGCGTTCCTCGCGGAACATCAGATAGTCCCGGAATCGTTTTATCCGGTGGTGCGGGCGCGGCTGACGGCGATTAACGATAAGCCGACAGAAGGTAATGAAGATGAGGCGCTTAACCGCGAACTCAATCTTACCTGGCAAAATACGCGGCCCGATCATAATCCGATTGTCGCCGGTAACTGGCCGCCAAAAGCCGATGAAGTGTCGATGGAAGAGGGGCTGGCGAAACGCTTAAACGTTGCCCTCGGTGATACCGTGACTTTTATGGGCGATACCCAGGAGTTCCGCGCTAAAGTGACCAGCCTGCGCAAAGTGGACTGGGAAAGTCTGCGGCCTAATTTCTATTTTATTTTCCCTGAAGGGGCATTAGACGGGCAACCGCAGAGCTGGCTTACCAGTTTCCGCTGGGAGAATGGCAACGGCATGTTGACACAACTCAACCGCCAGTTCCCGACCATTAGCCTGTTAGATATTGGCGCGATTTTAAAACAGGTCGGTCAGGTGCTGGAGCAGGTAAGTCGGGCGCTGGAAGTGATGGTGGTACTGGTCACCGCCTGCGGTATGTTGCTGTTGCTGGCACAGGTGCAGGTGGGAATGCGTCAGCGTCATCAGGAGCTGGTGGTGTGGCGCACACTCGGTGCGGGGAAAAAACTGCTGCGTACCACGTTGTGGTGTGAGTTCGCCATGCTTGGGTTTGTTTCCGGCCTGGTGGCCGCAATTGGTGCGGAAACGGCGCTGGCAGTGTTGCAGGCGAAAGTGTTTGATTTTCCGTGGGAGCCAGACTGGCGATTGTGGATTGTTCTGCCGTGCAGCGGAGCGCTGCTGCTGTCGCTTTTCGGCGGCTGGCTGGGTGCGCGACTGGTTAAGGGTAAGGCGCTGTTCAGGCAGTTTGCGGGGTGATGAGAGTAAATAAGGGGCGTTCTGGTTGAATGGAACGCCTTGTTTAAATTAATTCTACAATATGTTTCATTGATGATGTTATTGAATTGGTGATTTCCTATCTTTCTATTGCTGATATTAATCTGAATCGGTGGAGTTTATTGATTTTAAATATAGCCCTACAAAAATAACTCAGACTAATAAAATCATAAATCATATGCGTTGAATGGATATTATCCATATAGTGAATTTGTTGATGATGAATTCATCTGTGCTAAAAATGTTAGTTTAATAAAATATTGAAAGTGACCTGTAATAACAGTTGTTGTTGATTGAGAACAAATAAGTTTATGTGAAAAATATATAAATACATTAGCTGGTCTTGTGTGTCATTTTATTTTTTTTTGTTGCTAACACAGGGATATGAACAATAACTAAAAGGGCACTTTATATGAGCGGAAAACCAGCGGCGCGTCAGGGAGATATGACTCAGTATGGCGGTCCCATTGTCCAGGGTTCGGCAGGTGTAAGAATTGGCGCGCCCACCGGCGTGGCGTGCTCGGTGTGTCCGGGCGGGATGACTTCGGGCAACCCGGTAAATCCGCTGCTGGGGGCGAAGGTGCTGCCCGGCGAGACGGACCTTGCGCTGCCCGGCCCGCTGCCGTTCATTCTCTCCCGCACCTACAGCAGCTACCGGACGAAGACGCCTGCACCGGTGGGCGTTTTCGGCCCCGGCTGGAAAGCGCCTTCTGATATCCGCTTACAGCTACGTGATGACGGACTGATACTCAACGACAACGGCGGGCGGAGCATTCACTTTGAGCCGCTGCTGCCGGGGGAGGCGGTGTACAGCCGCAGTGAGTCAATGTGGCTGGTGCGCGGTGGTAAGGCAGCACAGCCGGACGGCCATACGCTGGCGCGGCTGTGGGGGGCGCTGCCGCCGGATATCCGGTTAAGCCCGCATCTTTACCTGGCGACCAACAGCGCACAGGGGCCGTGGTGGATACTGGGGTGGTCTGAGCGGGTGCCGGGTGCTGAGGACGTACTGCCAGCGCCGCTGCCGCCGTACCGGGTGCTTACCGGGATGGCGGACCGCTTCGGGCGGACGCTGACGTACCGGCGTGAGGCCGCCGGTGACCTGGCCGGGGAAATCACCGGCGTGACGGACGGTGCCGGGCGGGAGTTCCGTCTGGTGCTGACCACGCAGGCGCAGCGTGCGGAAGAGGCCCGCACCTCTTCGCTATCTTCTTCTGACAGTTCCCGCCCTCTCTCAGCCTCAGCGTTCCCCGACACACTGCCCGGTACCGAATACGGCCCCGACAGGGGTATCCGCCTTTCGGCGGTGTGGCTGATGCACGACCCGGCATACCCGGAGAGCCTGCCCGCTGCGCCACTGGTGCGGTACACGTATACGGAAGCCGGTGAACTGCTGGCGGTATATGACCGCAGCAATACGCAGGTGCGCGCTTTCACGTATGACGCGCAGCACCCGGGCCGGATGGTGGCGCACCGTTACGCGGGAAGGCCGGAGATGCGCTACCGCTACGACGATACGGGGCGGGTGGTGGAGCAACTGAACCCGGCAGGGTTAAGCTACCGCTATCTTTATGAGCAGGACCGCATCACCGTCACCGACAGCCTGAACCGGCGTGAGGTGCTGCATACAGAAGGCGGGGCCGGGCTGAAACGGGTGGTGAAAAAAGAACTGGCGGACGGCAGCGTCACGCGCAGCGGGTATGACGCGGCAGGAAGGCTCACGGCGCAGACGGACGCGGCGGGACGGAGGACAGAGTACGGTCTGAATGTGGTGTCCGGCGATATCACGGACATCACCACACCGGACGGGCGGGAGACGAAATTTTACTATAACGACGGGAACCAGCTGACGGCGGTGGTGTCCCCGGACGGGCTGGAGAGCCGCCGGGAATATGATGAACCGGGCAGGCTGGTATCGGAGACATCGCGCAGCGGGGAGACAGTACGCTACCGCTACGATGACGCGCACAGTGAGTTACCGGCGACGACAACGGATGCGACGGGCAGCACCCGGCAGATGACCTGGAGCCGCTACGGGCAGTTGCTGGCGTTCACCGACTGCTCGGGCTACCAGACCCGTTATGAATACGACCGCTTCGGCCAGATGACGGCGGTCCACCGCGAGGAAGGCATCAGCCTTTACCGCCGCTATGACAACCGTGGCCGGTTAACCTCGGTGAAAGACGCACAGGGCCGTGAAACGCGGTATGAATACAACGCCGCAGGCGACCTGACTGCCGTTATCACCCCGGACGGCAACCGGAGCGAGACACAGTACGATGCGTGGGGAAAGGCGGTCAGCACCACGCAGGGCGGGCTGACGCGCAGTATGGAGTACGATGCTGCCGGACGTGTCATCAGCCTGACCAACGAGAACGGCAGCCACAGCGTCTTCAGTTACGATGCGCTGGACCGGCTGGTACAGCAGGGCGGCTTTGACGGGCGGACGCAACGTTATCATTATGACCTGACCGGAAAACTCACACAGAGTGAGGATGAGGGACTTGTCATCCTCTGGTACTACGATGAATCGGACCGTATCACTCACCGCACGGTGAACGGCGAACCGGCAGAGCAGTGGCAGTATGATGGCCACGGCTGGCTGACAGACATCAGCCACCTGAGCGAAGGCCACCGTGTTGCCGTCCACTATGGCTATGACGATAAAGGCCGCCTGACCGGCGAATGCCAGACGGTGGAGAACCCGGAGACGGGGGAACTGCTGTGGCAGCATGAGACGAAACACGCATACAACGAGCAGGGGCTGGCAAACCGCGTCACGCCGGACAGCCTGCCGCCGGTGGAGTGGCTGACGTATGGCAGCGGTTACCTGGCGGGAATGAAGCTGGGCGGGACGCCGCTGGTCGAGTATACGCGGGACAGGCTGCACCGTGAGACGGTGCGCAGCTTCGGCAGCATGGCAGGCAGTAATGCCGCATACGAACTGACCAGCACATACACCCCCGCAGGCCAGTTACAGAGCCAGCACCTGAACAGCCTGGTATATGACCGTGACTACGGGTGGAGTGACAACGGCGACCTGGTGCGCATCAGCGGCCCGCGACAGACGCGGGAATACGGCTACAGCGCCACGGGCAGGCTGGAGAGTGTGCGCACCCTCGCACCAGACCTGGACATCCGCATCCCGTATGCCACGGACCCGGCGGGCAACCGGCTGCCGGACCCGGAGCTGCACCCGGACAGTACACTCACAGTGTGGCCGGATAACCGCATCGCGGAGGATGCGCACTATGTCTACCGCCACGATGAATACGGCAGGCTGACGGAGAAGACGGACCGCATCCTGGCGGGTGTGATACGGACGGACGACGAGCGGACCCACCACTACCACTACGACAGCCAGCACCGCCTGGTGTTCTACACGCGGATACAGCATGGCGAGCCACTGGTCGAGAGCCGCTACCTCTACGACCCGCTGGGACGGCGAATGGCAAAACGGGTCTGGCGGCGGGAGCGTGACCTGACGGGGTGGATGTCGCTGTCGCGTAAACCGGAGGTGACGTGGTATGGCTGGGACGGAGACAGGCTGACGACGGTGCAGACTGACACCACACGTATCCAGACGGTATACGAGCCGGGAAGCTTCACGCCGCTCATCCGGGTCGAGACAGAGAACGGCGAGCGGGAAAAAGCGCAGCGGCGCAGCCTGGCAGAGACGCTCCAGCAGGAAGGGAGTGAGAACGGCCACGGCGTGGTGTTCCCGGCTGAACTGGTGCGGCTGCTGGACAGGCTGGAGGAAGAAATCCGGGCAGACCGCGTGAGCAGTGAAAGCCGGGCGTGGCTTGCGCAGTGCGGGCTGACGGTGGAGCAACTGGCCAGACAGGTGGAGCCGGAATACACACCGGCGCGAAAAGCTCATCTTTATCACTGCGACCACCGGGGACTGCCGCTGGCGCTTATCAGCGAAGACGGCAATACGGCGTGGAGCGCGGAATATGATGAATGGGGCAACCAGCTTAATGAGGAGAACCCGCATCATGTGTATCAGCCGTACCGTCTGCCAGGGCAGCAGCATGATGAGGAATCAGGGCTGTACTATAACCGTCACCGGTACTACGATCCGTTGCAGGGGCGGTATATTACTCAGGACCCGATGGGGTTGAAAGGGGGATGGAATTTATATCAGTATCCTTTAAATCCACTACAACAAATTGACCCTATGGGATTATTGCAGACTTGGGATGATGCCAGATCTGGAGCATGTACGGGGGGAGTTTGTGGTGTTCTTTCACGTATAATAGGACCAAGTAAATTTGATAGTACTGCAGATGCTGCGTTAGATGCTTTGAAAGAAACGCAGAATAGATCTCTATGTAATGATATGGAATACTCTGGTATTGTCTGTAAAGATACTAATGGAAAATATTTTGCATCTAAGGCAGAAACTGATAATTTAAGAAAGGAGTCATATCCTCTGAAAAGAAAATGTCCCACAGGTACAGATAGAGTTGCTGCTTATCATACTCACGGTGCAGATAGTCATGGCGATTATGTTGATGAATTTTTTTCAAGTAGCGATAAAAATCTTGTAAGAAGTAAAGATAATAATCTTGAAGCATTTTATCTCGCAACACCTGATGGACGATTTGAGGCGCTTAATAATAAAGGAGAATATATTTTTATCAGAAATAGTGTCCCGGGATTGAGTTCAGTATGCATACCGTATCATGATTAATTTTAGTGCTTTTATTAGTGGGGCCTATAAGGAGATTCAATGAAATATAGTTCAATATTTTCGATGCTTTCATTTTTTATACTATTTGCCTGTAATGAGACAGCTGTTTACGGTTCTGATGAAAACATTATTTTTATGAGGTATGTGGAAAAATTACATTTAGATAAATACTCTGTTAAAAATACGGTAAAAACTGAAACAATGGCGATACAATTAGCTGAAATATATGTTAGGTATCGCTATGGCGAACGGATTGCAGAAGAAGAAAAACCATATTTAATTACGGAACTACCAGATAGTTGGGTTGTTGAGGGAGCAAAGTTACCTTATGAAGTTGCGGGTGGTGTATTTATTATAGAAATTAATAAGAAAAATGGATGTGTTTTGAATTTCCTACATAGTAAATAATGCTGGCGCTGATGGATGCGGATGGAAACATTGCGTGGAGCGGGGAGTATGATGAGTGGGGCAACCAGCTGAATGAAGAGAACCCGCATCACCTGCACCAGCCGTACCGGCTGCCGGGGCAGCAGTATGATAAGGAGTCGGGGCTGTACTACAACCGGAACCGGTACTACGATCCGTTGCAGGGGCGGTATATCACTCAGGACCCGATAGGGCTGGAGGGGGGATGGAGTCTGTATGCGTATCCGCTGAATCCGGTGAATGGTATTGATCCATTAGGGTTAAGTCCCGCAGATGTAGCGCTAATAAGAAGAAAAGATCAACTAAACCATCAAAGAGCATGGGATATATTATCTGATACTTATGAAGATATGAAGAGATTAAATTTAGGTGGGACTGATCAATTTTTCCATTGTATGGCATTTTGTCGAGTGTCTAAATTAAATGACGCTGGTGTTAGCCGATCGGCGAAAGGGCTGGGTTATGAAAAAGAGATTAGAGATTACGGGTTAAATCTGTTCGGTATGTACGGCAGAAAAGTAAAGCTATCCCATTCTGAAATGATTGAAGATAATAAAAAAGACTTGGCTGTAAATGACCATGGGTTGACATGTCCATCAACAACAGATTGCTCAGATAGATGTAGTGATTATATTAATCCAGAGCATAAAAAAACGATAAAGGCTTTACAAGATGCTGGCTATCTCAAGTAATCTATCAAAGATGATAATATTTATTTTTGCTATTATAATCATTGTTGTTTTATGCGTAATTACTTATCTTTATTTATACAAAGATGAATCTCTTGTAAGTAAACATTACATAAACTATATGGCAATACCAGAAAATGATGGAGTTTTTACATGGCTCCCAGATTTTTTTCCGCACGTAGCGGTGGATATATCAATATACACAAATGTAGAAGATGATTATTTTTTTCTTATTTTTCCCTAACAAATGATGATGGGGGTAGGTTTAAGAAAACATTGACAGTGAGGGCCAGGGAACAAGTGGCGAAAATCGTATCAAAGAATGATCCAGATACAAAAAAAGTGTGGTGTAAATATGGTAAGATACCAGGGCAAGGGGATGGTGTAAACCTTTTTTTTGTTGGTGAAATTAATGTTACGCATTATTTTATAACAAATATTGGAGCTGGATTGCCTGATGCTTGTGCAGAGTAATTGCTTGAATTAAGAGTCTATCCCATATCGAAGTCGTCAACTTCGTAGTGAGGAAAAGTAAAATTCCTGACTGAGAAAAGACATGTCGGCTATTGTGTAAAGCCATATAGCTCAGACGATGAATATCTACTCGTATTCAGTTGTTTATTGAGGGTGAGTTCCGACCCTGAAACAACAAATAAAATGAACAGTCAGAGAGTTTACATAGAATTGCACTGGTCTTTTACGATATCTGACATTGTGTAATACATATTCAGCCATGCATTAATTAAAATGTTACGTGTTTAATGTGAGTCCCTATCTGAAAATAAATAATCCTTCCGGATTAAAATAAATTCTTGCCGGGAAAGAAAGAGGAAATAAACCATTAGCGGAAAACCAGCGGCACGCCAGGGTGACATGCCCCAGTACGGCGGCCCGATAGTCCAGGGTTCAGCGGGGGTACTGATAGTCGCGCCGACTGCATCGAGAACTCCATACAACTTTTTACGGAACGTCACCTGATAAAATTTGTTCAGTATCGTCTTTTGAGATTCTCAAGGTTATGGAGTAACCAGACAGAACGGACACCACTGTCGGAGATAAAAACCCCCTGTTTACGCAGCTCGTTGCTGGCCCGGTGCTGACCATGTGTCGGGAAAGCGACGGCGTAATCAACAACAGCCTGTTCAGTTGCCTCATCGGTACGGTTCTTAAGGTTAGGAGCGCGGCGACTACGATTAATCTGCGCATCCACACCGCCTTCAGCGACCAGTTCGCGGTAACGATAAAACGTATCACGCGAAACGCCCATGATTTTACAGGCTTTTGATACGTTGCTGAGTTCTTCAGCCAGATTGAGCAAACCGGCTTTGTGTTTGATGACGGGATTGGCAGTATGAAGCATGAGAGTTACCTCTTGTTTTGGATAAGGATTCGACACTCATATCAAAACCGGTAACTCTCAACCTTTCAAGGCCATGTGTCAGATCAAGTCGCGACTAATACAAATACGTCCCTCATTACCGCGCCTTAACCCATTCCGCCACTTCCGCCCACTCACCGCGAAAGACAACTTTTTCCGCTTTTTTCTCAAGCTGATAGCGATACATCGGGTCGTAATATTCTTCAAGTAACGGCACCAGCCAGGCCAGATGACCGTCGGTGCTGCCGGTGGTGAGTTGCGTTGTCAGTGCTGCATCCAGCCTTGCAGCCAGTTCGTTATAGCGCTGTAGCCCCAGCCGACGCTTAATCGCCGAAAGTCCGTGATGCAGGTATTCGCAATACTCCTGCCAGCCCTGTTCGTCGCCGTACGCGTGGGTAAAATCATGATGCATACGCAAGAAATACTCTTCGTTCAGGCGCTCAAGACGGATCTCAAACGGATCTTCTACCACCGCAATCGCCGCCTGAGTCATTCGCTCGCGCAGGCATTCCGGCAGGTGATTCGAACCGATCATCCGGCTTTCGTCTTCCAGCACCCACAGGCGCAAATTCTGACGGGCGTCGGTTTTTAGCATTTCGGCAGCCAGCAGGTTTTCAAAACTCGCCTGGCTAAGTTGTGGTTGTAACGTGCGACCAAACGCCGAACCGCGATGACGCGCCAACCCTTCCAGATCAACACCGTTCGGCTGTTGCTGCACTAACAGCGTTTTACCGCTGCCGGTACAACCGCCAATCAGCACTATCGGTTTTTGTGCCAGTTCAATAGTCGCCTGAATCGCGGTCTGGCGCAGTGCCTTATAACCGCCTTCCACCAGCGGATAATCAATCCCCGCTGCATGCAACCAGCTTTGCACAATATGTGAGCGCTGACCGCCACGGGCGCAGCAGAGAATACCTTGCGGATTTTGCAGGCACGCTGCCCGCCAGGCGTCCATGCGCTGCTGACGAATTTCACCCGCCACCAGTTTATGTCCCAGCGCCAGCGCTGCGTCTGAGCCTTGCTGTTTATAGCAGGTGCCAACGGCGGCGCGTTCATCGTTATTCATTAACGGCAGATTGATAGCGGCGGGCATTGCGCCGTGCTCAAACTCGATAGGGGCGCGAACATCAATAATGGGCGTATCAGCAATCAGCAGGGCACGATAGTCCTGTTCCGTGTGTCTCTCTTGCATAGTTAAAAGTGAACCTCAAATCAGCTTGCGCGCTATTTTACGCGCCAACGCGCAAGGAAACTTGATTTTTAACTGCGTGGGTTGCCGAAAATTTCTAAAAATCCGCTGATTTCCGGCCTGCGCTGGGTAAACAAGGTCACAATATCTTCTACCGCTTTGCCGCTGCCAAATTTGCGCCATGCCAGACTCAATGGCGAAGGAGGGCGCATCGTTGGGATTACCCGGCTGACCAGTTGTTGATTATCGATCATTGACTGGCAAAGCGATTTTGGCAAAAAACCAATGCCAACGCCCGCCAGATGGGCGGCGATTTTCGTTTCCATATCGGGAACAATAATCTCTTTTTGCCCTGGCAATCGCCAGGCGACGCGTTTGGTTAAGGTGCGGGCGCTGTCTTCAATATTGACCGCCGGAAAGCGCCGCAACTGCGCTTCTGTTAGCGGCTCTTCAACGTTCGCCAGCGGATGATCCGCCGCCATGACAAAGCGCCATTGCACCGATCCTAAGGGATCAAGACTAAAGGTATTTGCCAGCGCCTCAGTTCCCGTGACGCCGATAGCCAGCGAAAAACCTTCGTACAATAGCGAGTCCCAGACGCCCATATAGATTTGTCGGGAGATGTGAAACTGGGTAAAGGGGTAACGCTCATTCAGCCACGCCAGCAACTGGGCGACGGCCTGGGGGTTGTAGAGCAGGTTGTTGATGACAATATTCACCTGGCGTTCCACGCCATCATTCACCTGTTGCAGCTCGCTTGGCATACTTTCCAGCCAGCTCAGCCAGTCTCTGGCCTGGGAAAGTAGATGCTCGCCAGCCGCTGTCAACGTCACGCTGCGAGTCGTACGGAAAAACAGCGCTACTCCGGTATTCTCTTCCAGAAGTTTAATGCGATAACTGATCGTCGCCGTGGTTTTACATAATCGTTCTGCCGCTTTTGAAAAACTTCCTGTTTCAGCAACCGCAATGAAAGTCCGCAAGGTTTCTGGATCGAACATCTTCAGGTATCCCCTTTTAAATCCGCAAGTTGCGTGATTTTCTTATCCTCTGATTTATCAGTATTTTTACATGATAACCCTGTTCAATTTGTGGACTAAATCTAGTTTTGGAAAAATATTCCAACTTTTGTATTGATGTTGTTCTCTTAAGGTTTTAGATTGCCTGTTATTGAAACCAAGCTGACCGGTCGGCGGTGGTTGAACGGAATTATGTTACAAGGACAAAAAGATGAAACTTCAGGTATTACCGTTAAGTCAGGAAGCCTTTAGTGCTTATGGCGACGTAATCGAAACGCAGCAACGGGATTTTTTCCATATTAACAATGGCCTGGTGGAGCGTTACCACGATTTGGCGCTGGTTGAGATTCTTGAGCAAGACTGTACGCTTATCAGCATTAACCGCGCGCAACCGGCGAATCTGCCGCTGACCATTCACGAACTCGAACGTCATCCGCTGGGTACTCAGGCCTTTATCCCGATGAAAGGTGAGGTGTTTGTGGTGGTCGTGGCGTTAGGTGACGACAAACCAGACCTGTCAACGCTGCGGGCGTTTATCACCAACGGCGAACAGGGAGTGAATTACCATCGTAACGTCTGGCATCACCCACTTTTCGCCTGGCAGCGCGTCACCGATTTTCTGACCATCGATCGCGGCGGCAGTGACAACTGTGATGTTGAAAGTATTCCTGAACAGGAACTCTGTTTTGCGTGACGCCTGCAACCGACTTGCATAAGATAAACTAATTGTTCATTGTTTATGCTCACTTGTAGGTCGGAGTTAACGTAGGTATGACGGAAGTTAGACGGCGCGGCAGGCCAGGACAGGCGGAGCCTGTGGCACAGAAGGGCGCACAGGCGTTAGAGCGGGGAATTGCGATTCTGCAATATTTGGAAAAAAGTGGGGGAAGTTCGTCGGTTAGCGATATTTCTCTCAATCTGGATTTGCCGCTCTCCACGACCTTTCGCTTGCTGAAGGTTTTACAGGCAGCGGATTTTGTCTATCAGGACAGTCAATTAGGCTGGTGGCATATAGGATTAGGTGTCTTTAACGTCGGTGCGGCGTACATCCATAACCGCGATGTCCTCTCCGTCGCCGGGCCGTTTATGCGCCGCCTGATGTTACTTTCCGGCGAAACGGTCAATGTCGCGATCCGTAACGGCAATGAAGCGGTATTAATTGGTCAGTTAGAGTGTAAATCGATGGTCAGGATGTGTGCGCCACTGGGCAGTCGTCTGCCACTGCATGCTTCCGGTGCGGGCAAAGCGCTGCTTTATCCGCTGGCGGAAGAGGAGTTGATGAGCATCATTCTGCAAACCGGTTTGCAGCAGTTTACGCCAACTACGCTTGTGGATATGCCCACCTTGCTGAAGGACCTGGAACAAGCGCGTGAACTGGGCTATACCGTAGATAAAGAAGAGCATGTTGTAGGTCTGAATTGCATAGCTTCAGCAATTTACGATGATGTCGGTAGTGTTGTTGCCGCTATCTCCATCTCCGGGCCTTCATCAAGACTGACAGAAGATCGTTTTGTCAGTCAGGGTGAGCTGGTCAGAGACACCGCCCGCGATATCAGCACGGCGTTGGGACTGAAAGCACATCCATAATGTCTGTCGCATCCCGCTCTGCGGAGCGGGTTTTTTTGACAAAATTTGAAAGTTGGAAAAATTTTCCAATAAATAGAGGTAGGAATAAAATGGCAAAAATGAGAGCCGTTGACGCGGCAATGTATGTGCTGGAGAAAGAAGGTATCACTACCGCCTTCGGTGTTCCGGGAGCTGCAATCAATCCGTTCTACTCAGCGATGCGTAAGCACGGCGGTATTCGTCACATTCTGGCGCGTCATGTGGAAGGTGCTTCGCACATGGCGGAAGGTTATACCCGCGCAACGGCAGGGAATATCGGCGTATGTCTGGGGACTTCCGGTCCTGCGGGCACGGACATGATCACCGCGCTCTATTCCGCTTCTGCTGATTCCATTCCTATTCTGTGCATTACCGGCCAGGCACCGCGCGCCCGTCTGCATAAAGAAGATTTTCAGGCCGTAGATATTGAAGCAATTGCTAAACCGGTCAGCAAAATGGCGGTTACAGTTCGTGAAGCGGCGCTGGTGCCTCGCGTGCTGCAACAGGCATTTCACCTGATGCGTTCTGGTCGTCCGGGTCCGGTACTGGTGGATTTACCGTTCGACGTTCAGGTTGCGGAAATCGAGTTTGATCCTGACATGTACGAACCGCTGCCGGTCTACAAACCTGCTGCCAGCCGTATGCAGATCGAAAAAGCTGTAGAAATGTTAATCCAGGCCGAACGTCCGGTGATTGTTGCCGGGGGCGGGGTAATTAATGCTGACGCAGCTGCACTGTTACAACAGTTTGCTGAACTGACCAGCGTTCCGGTGATCCCAACGCTAATGGGCTGGGGCTGTATCCCGGACGATCATGAACTGATGGCCGGGATGGTGGGTCTGCAAACCGCGCATCGTTACGGTAACGCAACGCTGCTGGCGTCTGACATGGTGTTTGATATCGGTAACCGTTTTGCTAACCGTCATACCGGCTCGGTAGAGAAATACACCGAAGGGCGCAAAATCGTTCATATTGATATTGAGCCGACGCAAATTGGTCGCGTGCTGTGTCCGGATCTCGGTATTGTCTCTGATGCTAAAGCGGCGCTGACACTGCTGGTTGAAGTGGCGCAGGAGATGCAAAAAGCGGGTCGTCTGCCGTGTCGTAAAGAATGGGTCGCCGACTGCCAGCAGCGTAAACGCACTTTGCTGCGCAAAACCCACTTCGACAACGTGCCGGTGAAACCGCAGCGCGTGTATGAAGAGATGAACAAAGCCTTTGGTCGCGATGTTTGTTATGTCACCACCATTGGTCTGTCACAAATCGCTGCGGCACAAATGCTGCATGTCTTTAAAGACCGCCACTGGATCAACTGTGGTCAGGCTGGTCCGTTAGGCTGGACGATTCCGGCTGCGCTAGGGGTTTGTGCCGCTGATCCGAAACGCAATGTGGTGGCGATTTCTGGCGACTTTGACTTCCAGTTCCTGATTGAAGAGTTAGCTGTTGGCGCGCAGTTCAACATTCCGTACATCCATGTGCTGGTCAACAACGCTTATCTGGGGCTGATTCGTCAGTCACAACGCGCTTTTGACATGGACTACTGCGTGCAACTCGCTTTCGAGAATATCAACTCCAGTGAAGTGAATGGCTACGGTGTTGACCACGTAAAAGTAGCGGAAGGTTTAGGTTGTAAAGCTATTCGGGTCTTCAAACCGGAAGATATTGCGCCAGCCTTTGAACAGGCGAAAGCCTTAATGGCGCAATATCGGGTACCGGTAGTCGTGGAAGTTATTCTCGAGCGTGTGACCAATATTTCGATGGGCAGCGAACTGGATAACGTCATGGAATTTGAAGATATCGCCGATAACGCAGCGGACGCACCGACTGAAACCTGCTTCATGCACTATGAATAAGGGAGATAAATAATGTTACGTTTCTCTGCTAATTTATCGATGTTATTTGGAGAATATGATTTTCTCGCCCGTTTTGAGAAAGCTGCGCAGTGTGGTTTTCGCGGCGTTGAATTTATGTTTCCTTATGACTACGACATTGAAGAATTAAAACATGTGCTGGCGAGTAATAAACTCGAACATACGCTGCACAATTTACCGGCGGGTGACTGGGCGGCGGGGGAGCGCGGTATTGCCTGTATTCCTGGCCGTGAAGAAGAGTTTCGGGATGGCGTAGCAGCAGCGATTCGTTATGCCCGTGCGCTGGGTAATAAAAAAATTAACTGTCTGGTCGGTAAAACGCCGGCTGGTTTCAGCAGTGAACAGATTCACGCAACGCTTGTAGAAAACCTGCGTTATGCCGCGAATATGCTGATGAAAGAAGATATTTTATTACTGATTGAACCTATTAACCATTTTGATATTCCTGGTTTCCATCTCACCGGAACTCGGCAGGCGCTGAAATTGATTGATGATGTTGGTTGCTGCAATTTGAAAATTCAGTATGACATTTATCATATGCAGCGGATGGAAGGTGAATTAACCAACACCATGACTCAGTGGGCTGATAAAATTGGTCACCTGCAAATTGCCGATAATCCGCATCGCGGCGAACCGGGAACCGGAGAAATTAATTATGATTATCTCTTTAAGGTAATCGAAAATTCTGACTACAACGGTTGGGTTGGGTGTGAATATAAACCCCAAACCACCACGGAAGCCGGTTTACGCTGGATGGATCCGTACCGTTAAAACGTAACGCTATTCAGACAATGCTTTTTTAGGCCGCTAAGTTGGCAGGGGATCGTGTTGTCTGAATTCAGGAAAAGCGAAATTTAAAAGAGGTTAATTATGAAACTGGGATTTATTGGCTTAGGCATTATGGGTACACCGATGGCCATTAATCTGGCGCGTGCCGGTCATCAATTACATGTCACGACCATTGGACCGGTTGCTGATGAATTACTGTCACTGGGTGCCGTCAGTGTTGAAACTGCTCGCCAGGTAACGGAAGCATCGGACATCATTTTTATTATGGTGCCGGACACACCTCAGGTTGAAGAAGTTCTGTTCGGTGAAAATGGTTGTACCAAAGCCTCGCTGAAGGGCAAAACCATTGTTGATATGAGCTCCATTTCCCCGATTGAAACTAAGCGTTTCGCTCGTCAGGTGAATGAACTGGGCGGCGATTATCTCGATGCGCCAGTCTCCGGCGGTGAAATCGGTGCGCGTGAAGGGACGTTGTCGATTATGGTTGGCGGTGATGAAGCGGTATTTGAACGTGTTAAACCGCTGTTTGAACTGCTCGGTAAAAATATCACCCTCGTGGGCGGTAACGGCGATGGTCAAACCTGCAAAGTGGCAAATCAGATTATCGTGGCGCTCAATATTGAAGCGGTTTCTGAAGCCCTGCTATTTGCTTCAAAAGCCGGTGCGGACCCGGTACGTGTGCGCCAGGCGCTGATGGGCGGCTTTGCTTCCTCACGTATTCTGGAAGTTCATGGCGAGCGTATGATTAAACGCACCTTTAATCCGGGCTTCAAAATCGCTCTGCACCAGAAAGATCTCAACCTGGCACTGCAAAGTGCGAAAGCACTTGCGCTGAACCTGCCAAACACTGCGACCTGCCAGGAGTTATTTAATACCTGTGCGGCAAACGGTGGCAGCCAGTTGGATCACTCTGCGTTAGTGCAGGCGCTGGAATTAATGGCTAACCATAAACTGGCCTGATACCCGCAATAAAAATGGCCGATATCAGAAAATGAATCGGCCAGCAATATTAAAAAAGAAAGCAGCCAAAGATGTTGCTTCAGTATTAAAAATAATATTTTTATTTTATTTGTTCCTCATAGCTAGATTAAAACAACGTTATTCGATACGTGAAATTAAGAGGGATTTATGGAACATCAGAGAAAACTATTCCAGCAACGCGGCTATAGCGAAGATCTATTGCCGAAAACGCAAAGCCAGCGGACCTGGAAAACATTTAACTATTTTACCTTATGGATGGGTTCGGTTCATAACGTTCCCAATTATGTGATGGTCGGCGGCTTTTTTATTCTCGGCTTGTCTACCTTTAGTATTATGCTGGCAATTATCCTCAGCGCCTTTTTCATTGCCGCGGTAATGGTATTAAACGGTGCTGCGGGCAGTAAATACGGTGTGCCTTTTGCCATGATCCTGCGTGCTTCTTACGGTGTACGTGGTGCACTGTTTCCCGGATTATTAAGGGGCGGAATTGCCGCCATCATGTGGTTTGGTTTGCAATGTTACGCGGGGTCACTGGCCTGCTTGATTCTGATTGGCAAAATCTGGCCGGGATTTTTAACTCTCGGTGGTGATTTCACTCTGTTAGGCCTTTCTCTACCGGGCTTAATTACTTTCTTAATCTTCTGGCTGGTCAACGTTGGTATAGGTTTTGGCGGTGGCAAAGTTTTAAATAAATTCACTGCCATTCTTAACCCGTGCATCTATATCGTTTTCGGCGGTATGGCGATTTGGGCGATTTCACTGGTCGGGATCGGTCCAATCTTTGACTACATTCCGAGCGGTATTCAGAAAGCAGAAAACGGTGGCTTCCTGTTCCTGGTGGTGATTAACGCGGTAGTTGCGGTCTGGGCGGCACCGGCGGTGAGCGCATCCGACTTTACGCAAAACGCCCACTCGTTTCGTGAGCAGGCGCTGGGGCAAACGCTGGGTTTAGTTGTGGCCTATATTCTGTTTGCGGTCGCCGGGGTATGTATTATTGCCGGAGCCAGTATTCACTACGGCGCTGATACCTGGAACGTGCTGGATATTGTTCAGCGTTGGGACAGCCTGTTCGCCTCGTTCTTTGCGGTACTGGTTATTCTGATGACAACTATCTCCACTAACGCGACCGGTAATATTATTCCAGCCGGTTATCAGATTGCCGCCATTGCACCGACAAAACTGACCTATAAAAACGGCGTACTGATTGCCAGTATTATCAGCTTGCTGATCTGCCCGTGGAAATTAATGGAAAATCAGGACAGCATTTATCTTTTCCTCGATATTATCGGCGGAATGCTTGGTCCGGTAATTGGTGTCATGATGGCGCATTATTTTGTGGTGATGCGCGGACAAATTAATCTTGATGAACTGTATACCGCACCTGGCGATTATAAATATTACGATAACGGTTTTAACCTCACTGCGTTTTCAGTAACTCTGGTGGCCGTTATTTTATCTCTTGGCGGTAAGTTTATTCACTTTATGGAACCGTTATCGCGTGTTTCATGGTTTGTCGGCGTCATCGTCGCCTTTGCGGCCTACGCCTTATTAAAGAAACGTACAACAGCAGAAAAAACAGGAGAGCAAAAAACCATAGGTTAATTAATCCCGATATTGAACATTGAGTTAAAAACCAATCTGTATTTTACAAGGAGTTTGTTATGTCTTTTGATTTAATCATTAAAAACGGCACCGTTATTTTAGAAAACGAAGCTCGCGTTGTAGATATCGCCGTTAAAGGCGGAAAAATTGCTGCTATCGGTCAGGATCTGGGCGATGCAAAAGAAGTTATGGATGCGTCTGGTCTGGTGGTTTCGCCGGGCATGGTTGATGCGCACACCCATATTTCTGAACCGGGTCGTAGCCACTGGGAAGGTTATGAAACCGGTACTCGCGCAGCGGCAAAAGGTGGTATCACCACCATGATCGAAATGCCGCTCAACCAGCTGCCTGCAACGGTTGACCGCGCTTCAATTGAACTGAAGTTCGATGCCGCTAAAGGCAAGCTGACTATTGATGCGGCACAACTCGGTGGCCTGGTGTCTTACAACATCGACCGTCTGCATGAGCTGGATGAAGTGGGCGTTGTCGGCTTCAAATGCTTCGTTGCGACCTGTGGCGATCGCGGTATCGACAACGACTTCCGTGATGTAAACGACTGGCAGTTCTTCAAAGGTGCGCAGAAGCTGGGCGAACTGGGTCAGCCGGTGCTGGTGCACTGCGAAAACGCGCTGATTTGTGACGAACTGGGCGAAGAAGCGAAGCGTGAAGGTCGCGTAACCGCTCATGACTATGTGGCTTCGCGTCCGGTATTTACCGAAGTGGAAGCAATTCGCCGCGTACTGTATCTGGCGAAAGTTGCTGGTTGCCGTCTGCACGTTTGCCACGTCAGCAGCCCGGAAGGTGTTGAGGAAGTGACTCGTGCACGTCAGGAAGGTCAGGACGTTACTTGTGAATCCTGCCCGCATTACTTTGTACTGGATACCGATCAGTTCGAAGAAATCGGTACTCTGGCGAAGTGTTCACCGCCGATCCGCGATCTGGAAAACCAGAAAGGCATGTGGGAAAAACTGTTTAACGGTGAAATCGACTGCCTGGTTTCCGACCACTCTCCATGCCCGCCGGAAATGAAAGCCGGTAACATCATGAAAGCATGGGGCGGTATCGCCGGTCTGCAAAGCTGCATGGACGTGATGTTCGATGAAGCGGTACAGAAACGCGGTATGTCTCTGCCAATGTTCGGCAAATTAATGGCGACTAACGCAGCAGATATTTTCGGTCTGCAGCAAAAAGGCCGTATCGCCCCAGGAAAAGATGCCGACTTCGTCTTCATTCAGCCGAATAGCAGCTATGTTCTTACCAATGACGATCTGGAATATCGCCACAAAGTCAGCCCGTATGTTGGCCGTACCATTGGCGCGCGTATCACGAAAACCATCTTACGTGGTGATGTGATTTACGACATTGAACAGGGCTTCCCTGTTGCGCCGAAAGGTCAATTTATCCTTAAACATCAGCAGTAATCTGGCCCCTGCAATGCCCGTCCTTGCGGCGGGCATTCTCCGGTTAAGGTGTGTTTATGTTCAATTTTGCAGTCAGCCGCGAAAGCCTGTTATCAGGATTTCAGTGGTTTTTCTTTATTTTTTGCAACACGGTTGTGGTTCCTCCTACGCTACTTTCTGCTTTTCAGTTGCCGCAAAGTAGCCTGCTTACGCTCACGCAATATGCTTTTCTTGCTACCGCACTGGCCTGCTTCGCTCAGGCGTTTTGCGGTCATCGTCGCGCTATTATGGAAGGGCCAGGTGGCCTGTGGTGGGGAACCATCCTTACTATCACCCTTGGTGAAGCATCGCGCGGGACACCGATCAACGATATCGCCACCAGCCTGGCAGTGGGGATTGCACTCTCCGGCGTGCTGACGATGTTGATTGGTTTTAGCGGATTAGGCCATCGCCTGGCACGGTTATTTACGCCGTCGGTGATGGTCTTGTTTATGTTGATGCTGGGCGCGCAGCTGACCACTATCTTTTTCAAAGGTATGCTCGGGCTGCCGTTTGGCATAGCCGACCCGAATTTTAAAATTCAGTTACCGCCGTTCGCGCTCTCGGTGGCGGTGATGTGCCTGGTACTGGCGATGATTATCTTCCTGCCGCAACGTTTTGCCCGTTATGGCCTGCTGGTCGGCACCATAACCGGCTGGTTGTTGTGGTACTTTTGCTTTCCTTCTTCGCACTCGCTCTCCGGTGAGTTGCACTGGCAGTGGTTCCCGCTCGGCAGTGGCGGTGCTTTGTCGCCGGGAATTATTCTGACGGCGGTGATTACAGGTCTGGTAAATATCAGCAATACCTACGGTGCGATTCGGGGCACGGATGTTTTTTATCCGCAGCAGGGCGCAGGGAATACGCGTTATCGTCGTAGCTTTGTGGCGACCGGATTTATGACGCTGATAACCGTACCGCTGGCGGTAATTCCATTTTCACCGTTTGTTTCATCCATTGGTTTATTAACCCAGACTGGCGATTACACGCGGCGTTCGTTTATTTATGGCAGCGTTATTTGCCTGCTGGTGGCGCTGGTTCCTGCACTCACGCGACTGTTTTGCAGTATCCCTTTACCCGTGAGTAGTGCGGTCATGCTGGTTTCTTATCTGCCTTTACTCTTTTCCGCGCTGGTGTTTAGCCAGCAAATAACGTTTACCGCTCGCAATATTTATCGACTCGCATTGCCGTTATTTGTCGGCATATTTTTAATGGCATTACCGCCTGTGTATCTGCAAGACCTTCCATTAACGCTTCGTCCTCTGCTCAGTAACGGCTTATTGGTCGGGATTTTACTGGCTGTTCTTATGGATAACCTTATTCCGTGGGAACGCATCGAATAATTTGTTGAAAAAGGATTGATAATGAAGATTGTCATTGCGCCAGACTCTTTTAAAGAGAGCTTAAGTGCAGAAAAATGTTGTCAGGCAATTAAAGCCGGGTTTTCGACCCTCTTTCCCGATGCGAACTATATCTGTTTGCCGATAGCGGATGGCGGCGAAGGGACGGTGGATGCGATGGTCGCCGCGACGGGCGGCAACATCGTGACGCTTGAAGTCTGCGGGCCGATGGGCGAAAAAGTGAATGCTTTTTATGGCCTTACCGGCGACGGGAAAACGGCGGTGATTGAGATGGCGGCAGCAAGTGGCCTGATGCTGGTCGCGCCTGAAAAGCGTAATCCGTTGCTGGCCTCCAGTTTTGGTACGGGGGAGTTAATTCGTCATGCGCTGGATAACGACATTCGCCATATTATTCTCGGCATTGGCGGCAGTGCGACGGTCGACGGCGGTATGGGCATGGCGCAGGCGCTCGGTGTGCGTTTCCTTGATGCCGACGGTCAGGCGCTGGCGGCAAACGGTGGTAATTTAGCGCGCGTGGCAAGCATTGAGATGGATGAATGCGATCCGCGTCTGGCGAATTGCCATATTGAAGTAGCATGTGACGTTGATAACCCGCTGGTAGGGGCACGCGGCGCGGCGGCGGTGTTTGGCCCGCAAAAAGGGGCAACGCCGGAGATGGTCGAAGAACTTGAACAGGGGCTGCAAAATTACGCCCGTGTTTTACAACAGCAAACTGAAATTAATGTCTGCCAGATGGCGGGCGGCGGCGCTGCGGGCGGTATGGGTATTGCGGCGGCGGTATTTCTCAATGCGGATATTAAACCGGGCATTGAAATTGTGTTGAATGCGGTCAATCTTGCGCAGGCAGTGCAGGGCGCAGCACTGGTGATTACCGGGGAAGGGCGCATCGACTCGCAAACGGCAGGCGGTAAAGCGCCGCTGGGTGTGGCGTCGGTGGCGAAGCAGTTTAATGTACCGGTGATTGGGATTGCTGGCGTATTGGGTGATGGCGTGGAAGTGGTGCACCAGTACGGCATTGACGCGGTATTCAGCATTTTGCCTCGTCTGGCACCTTTAGCCGAAGTGCTCGCCAGCGGTGAAACCAATCTCTTCAACAGCGCGCGAAATATTGCCTGCGCCATTAAAATAGGTCAGGGAATTAAAAACTAACCCTTACCTTTAAAGCGGATGCGATTTATATCGCATAAGAGTGCAGTACTCATGCCGGATGCGGCATGAGTACCATATCCTTCCTGAAAATCGCGCAAATTCTATATATTGCAGAGATCATGTAGGCCTGATAAGCGAAGCGCATCAGGCAATGTTACAAAAAAAGCCACGGTATAAACCGTGGCAAAATCCAACATAGCTAAAAATAATCAGGCGAGTGGTATGACTTAAATCTCTACGTCGCGGTTACAATCTTTCGAGTAAATATAGCTGAACGCTTCACCACGCCCTACACCATAACCAGCCTGTAAAGAATAAGCGCCCATAAAGATGTAATCGCCTTTTTTCACCGGGATCCAGTTATTGTCGAGGTTATAAACCCCCTGACCGGAAAGAATATAGGCACCGTGTTCCTGAACGTGTGTTTCGATATAACCGTGGCTGGCACCTGGTGCAAAAGAGAGGATATGCATGTTCATATCAAAACCTAACTCTTTGGGCAGAAAATCCAGCAGAATAACATCGTCCATGCCTTCATAATGAATGCGTTCCAGTTCGCTGGCATTGCCAGAAACCAGCCACGGTGCATAGCCTTCTACCGGAACATAGCGGCGCTTATATAAAAAGATTTGGCTGTCTTCGGCCTGGGCGTTAACAAACGTCATTAAGGAGCCTGGCGGGCAATAAAGATAGCCACCTTCGCTTAAGGCAAATGTTTTGCCTTCGGCTTTGGCAGTGATATTTCCAGAGATCACATACAGGAACGTTTCAATGCCTTCGCCACCGAAGCCCTGTTGGTTGCCACCGTTTTGATGCAGTGTGACCAGATAATCAACAAAAGAGGCACCCAGCTTTGGCGTGGAGAGGATTGTCGCGTCACAATTTTCAAAGCCCGGAATAATATTTTTTACCAGACCATCCGGGGTTAACAGTGCGAAATTACCGTGTTTAACAATCGCACGGTTAGCCAGTAAATCTTCGCGGTAACCGGTGACGTTATTTAAATATCCCATTTATGACTCCTTATTTCTGCCAGGCAAGTTGATAAAGCATGAGTGCCAACGTTTTGACCCCTTCGGCAAGGTCGGTAATATTGGTGCGTTCCGCCGGGTTATGGCTGATCCCGTTGATGCTGGGGATAAAAATCATGCAGGTTGGTACGCGAGGCGCGAAAATTTGCGCGTCGTGCCCGGCACCACTGTGCATCACCCGGTAATTCAGTTTTTCTCTTTCACACAATTCTGTCAGGGTGGCGACCAGCTCCTTATTCATCGGCACGGGTTCTTCGTCCATCCATAAATCGATATCAATACCAATGTCCATTTCATCGCAAATCGCCCGCATGTCGTTTTCTAACTGTTGGGTGAAATCGCGCAGCACGGCAGCGTCGGTATGACGACAATCAATGGTGAACGTGGTTTTACCCGGCACCACATTTACCGTATTCGGGCGCGGCTCTACTTTGCCAAAGGTCAGAACCAGCGGATCGCCCATCCTTTTCGCTTTTTCGACCGACTGATGGCAAATGCGACTGAAAGCGTAAACTGTATCACGACGATAACCCATCGGCGTGGTGCCTGCATGGTTTGATTCGCCGTTCAGCGTTACCGTATAACGACGCTGCCCGACAATTGCATTCACCACGCCAATTGATTGCCCATTACTTTCCAGCACACAGCCCTGTTCAATATGCAGTTCAACAAAGGCTTTAATATCCTGACGCGGAGTTAGTGGGGCGTTCGGAAGAGTAAATCCGCAAGCCTTCATCGCATCGACAAAACTATTTCCTTTGGCATCACAGATATTCCGCACGTCGTCAGGATTCGCCAGCCCAAAAATATTTTTACTGCCCCAGAAGACATACGGGAAGCGGCTGCCTTCTTCTTCTGCCATCGCCACCACTTCGACCGTACGTAGCGGCGCGCCGTATTGCGTTTTCAGCCAGTCAATTGCCAGCCACGCCGCCAGCGCGCCGAATTGCCCGTCAAGGTTACCGCCGTTAACCACGGTATCGATATGCGAACCGCTCAGAACCACTTCCTGTGGATATTCGGTGCCATTCAGGCGACCGTATAAATTCCCCACTTCATCGAAACGTGTTTCCAGCCCGCTTGCTGCCATTCTTTTTTTAAATTGCTGCTGGGTTTCCAGCCATTCCGGCGAATAAAGTAAACGGGTCATCCCACCCGCTGGGTCAGCGCCAAAAGAGGAAAGCCAGGGCAGCGTTTCTTCTATAGCTTGACGGAAATGTGTAATCATAAGAAAGTCCTGTCTCAATAATTATTGCGCAAAGGGATTTTTCGTTTCGTATGACGTGTTATAAAGCGCGTCGGAAATTAAATACTGGTAAATATCATCAACAATTTCGATGCCTTCGACGGCGGCTTTGCGTTGTTTAATATCCTGATCCTGTCCGGGATAATAAACCTGATTAAAACCGGGCGCGGGGGTAATGGCATTTAATTCGCGCATGGTCTGGCTAAGATGTTGACGGAATAATTCGCTGGAGGAGAAAAAGTTCGGATTAATAACTATATGTAATTGCCCCAAATTACGCCCTGCGTGTAAATCGTCATACATCGAACTAACCTGTCGCCCGAACGGTAAGCCGAGTAAGACGCCTGAGAGGACGTCAATCATCATCATCAGGCCATACCCTTTTGGCCCGGCGGCGGGGAGCAGAGCATGTACCGCGAACGGATCGGTTGTTGGTACACCGTTTTTATCGACCGCCCAGGTATCCGGGATAGACATATTACGCGAGCGGGCGTCGAGCACTTTTCCCCATGCCTGTACGGTAGTCGCCATATCAAAGGTAAGGATCTCGTCGCCTTCTCCCGGCGCGGCAAAGGCCAGGGGGTTAGTACCGTAGTAAATTTCCGCGCCGCCAAACGGCACCACCATTGGATCGGACTGGCACATCGAAATGCCAATGAATCCGGCGCGGGCTGCCTGCTGCACAAAATAAGAGATTGCGCCGCTGTGACCCATCCGGCTGATACCGACCACCGCAACGCCATTTTGCTGGGCGGTTTTGATGGCATGTTCCATACCCATTTTCGCCGCGACCTGTCCGGCGGCATTGTCGGCATGTAAAATTGCCGAGCACGGCCCGGTTTCCTCAAGACGAAACTCCGGTTCGCGGTTGGTGCCGCCTTTTGAAATGCGTTCCGCGTAGTATTCCACGCGCACCGCGCCATGAGAGTGGATCCCTCTGGCATCGGCGTAAACCAATACTTCAGCCACGGTTGCAGCGTGCTCACGTTTTAACCCAGCCTGGCAGAGTTTATTCTCAATTAGCTGGTGGAGTGTTTCCCGACTGATTTTCATCTGTCTTCCTTTTTAACGACGGTGTGAAGCATGACTGCAATTAACATACAGGGAAAATATCTGGATTATGTGATCCAGACAGGCAAAAAAATATAGTTAGAATTTATTTGATAATCCGCTCACTTTTAACCTGATTTTTAAAACAACAACGCTTATTAAAAAATAATGAGTAATAGCCTGGTGGTTATTTGAATTCTTTTGTTAATAATTCCTGTGTGATATTCATCACCTTATTTACTCGTTGTCATCGATACCGTAATCGCCACATTAACACTGCTCGTGCAATTGCCATGGGTGCAATTTTTAAGGAGTTGTTATGATCCACGCCTTTATTAAAAAAGGGTGTTTTCAGGATTCGGTCAGTTTAATGATTATTTCACGAAAACTCAGCGAATCAGAAAATGTTGATGATGTTTCCGTAATGATGGGTACGCCCGCCAATAAAGCGTTATTAGATACCACAGGTTTCTGGCATGACGATTTTAATAACGCCACGCCGAACGATATTTGCGTGGCAATTCGTAGCGAAGCGGCGGATGCGGGGATCGCGCAGGCGATTATGCAGCAGCTTGAAGAGGCGCTAAAACAACTGGCGCAGGGGTCAGGCAGCAGCCAGGCGTTGACGCAGGTGCGTCGCTGGGACAGTGCCTGTCAGAAATTACCCGATGCCAATCTGGCGCTGATTTCAGTGGCTGGCGAGTATGCGGCGGAGCTGGCAAACCAGGCGCTGGATCGCAACCTCAACGTGATGATGTTCTCCGATAACGTCACGCTGGAAGATGAAATCCAACTTAAAACCCGCGCGCGGGAAAAAGGCTTGCTGGTGATGGGGCCGGACTGCGGTACGTCGATGATTGCCGGCACACCGCTGGCTTTTGCTAACGTGATGCCGGAAGGCAATATTGGCGTCATTGGCGCTTCCGGTACCGGGATTCAGGAGCTGTGTTCGCAGATTGCGCTGGCAGGGGAGGGAATTACTCACGCGATTGGCCTTGGCGGGCGCGACCTCAGCCGTGAAGTGGGCGGCATCAGTGCGCTAACAGCGCTGGAAATGCTCAGTGCAGACGAGAAAAGCGAAGTGCTGGCATTTGTTTCAAAACCACCTGCCGAAGCTGTGCGTCTGAAAATTGTTAATGCCATGAAAGCAACCGGCAAACCGACGGTGGCGCTGTTTTTAGGTTATACCCCGGCGGTGGCCCGCGACGAGAATGTCTGGTTTGCCTCCTCGCTGGATGAGGCCGCACGCCTGGCTTGCCTGCTTTCACGCGTCACGGCGCGACGTAACGCAATAGCGCCTGTCAGCAGCGGATTTATTTGCGGTTTGTATACCGGCGGTACGCTGGCTGCCGAAGCGGCGGGATTACTTGCCGGACACCTTGGCGTGGAAGCCGACGATACCCATCAACATGGCATGATGCTGGACGCCGATAGCCACCAGATTATTGACCTCGGCGATGATTTCTACACCGTCGGGCGTCCCCATCCGATGATCGACCCAACCTTACGCAACCAGTTAATTGCCGATCTCGGCGCTAAACCGCAAGTGCGCGTGTTGCTGCTTGATGTCGTGATTGGCTTCGGTGCGACCGCCGATCCTGCCGCCTCGCTGGTGAGCGCCTGGCAAAAAGCCTGTGCCGCGCGTTTAGATAATCAACCACTGTATGCCATTGCCACGGTGACAGGCACTGAACGTGACCCGCAATGCCGCTCGCAGCAAATCGCCACGCTGGAAGATGCGGGGATTGCGGTCGTGAGTTCGCTACCGGAAGCCACCTTGCTGGCGGCAGCGTTAATTCATCCGCTCTCGCCTGCCGCACAGCAACACACACCGTCATTACTGGAAAACGTCGCCGTGATTAACATCGGATTACGCAGCTTTGCGCTGGAGCTACAAAGCGCCAGCAAACCGGTTGTGCATTACCAATGGTCGCCAGTCGCCGGTGGCAATAAAAAACTGGCTCGTTTATTAGAACGTTTGCAATAAGGGGTTCCCATGTTTACATCAGTGGCGCAAGCCAATGCTGCGGTTATCGAACAAATTCGTCGCGCTCGTCCACACTGGCTGGATGTGCAACCGGCTTCTTCACTTATCAGCGAACTAAACGAGGGCAAAACACTGCTTCACGCCGGGCCGCCAATGCGCTGGCAGGAGATGACCGGACCCATGAAAGGGGCGTGCGTGGGCGCATGTCTGTTCGAAGGTTGGGCGAAAGATGAAGCGCAGGCGCTGGCAATACTGGAGCAGGGGGAAGTGAACTTCATTCCTTGTCACCATGTGAATGCCGTCGGGCCAATGGGCGGTATTACTTCTGCCAGTATGCCGATGCTGGTGGTTGAGAACGTGACCGACGGCAACCGGGCGTACTGCAACCTCAACGAAGGTATCGGCAAAGTGATGCGTTTTGGCGCTTACGGCGAAGATGTCCTGACTCGCCATCGCTGGATGCGCGATGTGTTAATGCCAGTATTAAGCGCGGCGCTGGGGCGCATGGAGCGCGGTATCGATCTCACGGCGATGATGGCGCAGGGCATTACGATGGGCGATGAGTTCCATCAACGCAATATTGCTTCCTCTGCACTGTTAATGCGTGCGCTGGCCCCACAAATTGCTCGCCTCGATCATGATAAACAGCACATCGCCGAAGTGATGGATTTCCTCAGCGTGACCGATCAGTTCTTCCTCAACCTCGCGATGGCTTACTGCAAGGCGGCGATGGATGCTGGCGCGATGATCCGCGCAGGCAGCATCGTCACGGCAATGACCCGCAACGGCAATATGTTCGGGATTCGGGTAAGCGGGCTGGGCGAACGCTGGTTTACTGCGCCTGTAAACACTCCGCAAGGTCTGTTTTTCACCGGCTTCTCGCAGGAGCAGGCGAACCCGGATATGGGCGATAGCGCGATTACCGAAACCTTTGGTATCGGAGGTGCGGCAATGATCGCAGCGCCTGGCGTAACGCGCTTTGTCGGTGCGGGTGGCATGGAAGCGGCAAGAGCGGTATCTGAAGAGATGGCGGAAATTTACCTTGAACGCAATATGCAGTTGCAGATCCCAAGCTGGGATTTTCAGGGCGCGTGCCTGGGGCTGGACATTCGTCGCGTGGTAGAAACCGGCATTACGCCACTCATCAATACCGGTATCGCCCATAAAGAGGCGGGGATCGGGCAGATTGGCGCAGGCACCGTGCGGGCACCGCTGGCGTGCTTTGAACAGGCGCTGGAAGCACTGGCTGAAAGCATGGGTATTGGTTGAGGAACGCGCAATGACGATCATCCATCCTCTGCTTGCCAGTAGTAGCGCACCGAATTATCGCCAGTCCTGGCGGTTAGCGGGAGTGTGGCGGCGGGCGATTAACCTGATGACGGAAAGCGGCGAACTGTTAACGTTGCATCGTCAGGGTAGTGGTTTCGGCCCCGGAGGATGGGTGCTTCGCCGTGCGCAATTCGATGCGTTATGCGGTGGATTATGCGGCAATGAACGACCACAGGTTGTGGCTCAAGGGATTCGCCTCGGGCGTTTCACGGTTAAACAGCCACAGCGTTATTGTTTGCTGCGTATTACGCCGCCTGCGCATCCTCAACCACTTGCAGCTGCATGGATGCAACGCGCGGAGGAAACCGGGCTTTTCGGGCCACTGGCGTTGGCGGCAAGCGATCCGCTGCCTGCTGAGTTACGCCAGTTTCGTCACTGTTTTCAGGCCGCGCTCAATGGCGTTAAGACCGACTGGCGGCACTGGCTGGGTAAAGGCCCCGGATTAACGCCGAGTCATGATGACACGCTGAGCGGAATGCTGCTGGCGGCCTGGTATTATGGCGCTTTAGATGCGCGCTCCGGTCGTCCGTTTTTTGCCTGTTCCGACAATCTGCAACTCGTTACCACAGCGGTGAGCGTCAGTTATTTACGTTATGCCGCGCAAGGATATTTCGCCTCGCCACTCCTGCACTTTGTTCATGCTCTGAGTTGCCCGAAACGTACCGCTGTTGCGATTGATTCGCTGCTGGCGCTGGGGCATACGTCAGGGGCAGATACGCTGCTGGGGTTCTGGCTTGGCCAACAATTATTACAAGGAAAACCATGAAAACACTGGTTGTGGCTCTTGGGGGCAACGCCTTACTCCAGCGCGGTGAGGCGCTGACGGCAGAAAATCAATATCGCAATATCGCCAGTGCTGTACCCGCGCTGGCACGCCTGGCCCGTTCTTATCGGTTGGCGATTGTTCACGGCAACGGGCCGCAGGTGGGGCTGCTGGCATTGCAGAATCTGGCGTGGAAAGAGGTAGAACCGTATCCGCTGGATGTGCTGGTTGCGGAAAGCCAGGGGATGATTGGCTATATGCTGGCGCAGAGTTTGAGCGCACAGCCGCAGATGCCGCCCGTGACGACGGTGCTGACGCGCATTGAGGTTTCGCCTGATGATCCGGCGTTTTTGCAGCCAGAGAAATTTATTGGTCCGGTTTATCAGCCAGAAGAACAAGAGGCACTGGAAGCGGCTTACGGCTGGCAGATGAAACGTGATGGTAAATATTTGCGCCGGGTGGTGGCGTCTCCGCAACCGCGTAAAATTCTCGACAGCGAAGCCATCGAGTTGTTGCTCAAAGAGGGGCATGTGGTGATTTGCAGTGGCGGCGGCGGTGTGCCTGTGACGGATGACGGAGCAGGGAGTGAAGCAGTGATTGATAAAGATCTCGCCGCTGCGTTGCTCGCCGAGCAGATTAATGCAGATGGACTGGTGATCCTCACCGATGCTGATGCGGTATATGAAAACTGGGGAACGCCGCAGCAACGTGCCATTCGCCATGCCACACCGGATGAGTTAGCGCCATTTGCCAAAGCCGATGGTTCGATGGGGCCGAATGTAACGGCGGTGAGTGGTTATGTCAGAAGCCGTGGTAAACCCGCGTGGATTGGGGCGTTATCGCGAATTGAAGAGACGCTGGCGGGCGAAGCGGGGACCTGTATTTCGCTGTAGTCGTAGGCATTAGACATTTGTGCCTGATGCGACGCTTGACGCGTCTTATCAGGCCTACAACCGGTGCCGCATCCGGCAATTGGTGCACAATGCCTGATGCGATGCTTGACGCATCTTATCAGGCCTACAATGGGTACCGGATCGGTAGGCCGGATAAGGCGTTTACGCCGCATCCGGCAAGAATAGAGCACCAGTTAACCGAACTTACTCTGCGCCCAAATCACGCCGCTGGCATATTCCGGCGGCAGCAGCGGGATTAAGGCTTCCAGCGTCGCAGTCAGACGCGATGTGTCGCTGTCGGTCAAATTCAGATGCCCCACTTTACGCCCCGGACGGACTTCTTTGTCGTACCAGTGCAGATGCACCAGCGGCAGTTTCAGCCAGTCATAATTCACATCGCTACCAATCAGATTGATCATCACCGACGGATTATTCACCACTGGTTGCGGTAACGGCAGATCGGTAATCGCCCGCAGATGCAGCTCAAACTGGCTGATGCTGGCACCGTTTTGTGTCCAGTGACCGCTGTTATGCACACGCGGTGCCAGTTCGTTGATCAACAGACCTTGCGGGGTGACAAAACACTCCATCGCCATCACGCCCACATAGCCCAGCTCCTGCATAATCGCCGACAGCATCTCTTCGGCTTGCGCCTGCTGCTGTGCGTTGGCCTGCGGAAAAGCGACGCTGGTGCGCAAAATACCGTCCTGATGCAGGTTATGCGTCAGCGGATAAAACACGGTGCTGCCATCAAAGCCGCGCGCGCCAACCAGCGACACTTCACCAGAGAAGTTAATGCCCTGCTCGACAATACATTCGCCGTAACACTCTGCCGGTAACTGTTCGGTTTCATTTGCGCGTAAACGCCATTGACCGCGACCGTCATAACCACCAGTGCGACGCTTAACAATCGCCAGCTCACCTAAACGATCAAACACCGCAGGCCACTCGCTGCGTTCGGCAAGTAACTGCCACGGTGCAGTCGGCAGGTGGAGCTTATCGAAAAGCTGCTTCTGAGTCAGACGGTCAGCAATAATCGGGAACACATCGCGGTTCACAAAGGCCGGATGGCGCGCCAGCTCGCGGGTTAATGCGGTTTCCGGCCAGCGTTCTATCTCAGCGGTAATCACGCTTTGTTGAAAAGGCACCGCCGCCGGTTCAGCGTCCAGCCCGACTGGCCAGACAGCAATGCCTAACGGTTCGCCTGCCTGACGCAGCATACGGCCTAACTGCCCGTTACCGAGGACGCAAACCTGTTTCATGCCGCACCTCGCGGGTCCGGGTTTTCCAGCACTTCGTCGGTCTGGGCTTTGCGCCAGTCATTCAGACGCTGGTGCAGTTCTTTATCATGAGTCGCAAGAATTTGTGCTGCCAGTAACGCCGCGTTTGCCGCGCCAGCTTTACCAATCGCCAGCGTACCCACCGGAATGCCGCGCGGCATTTGTACGATGGAGTAGAGGCTATCGACACCGCTCAGTGCGGCGCTCTGTACTGGCACGCCCAGCACCGGCACCAGCGTTTTGGCGGCAATCATGCCTGGCAGATGCGCTGCGCCGCCTGCGCCCGCAATAATCACCTGATAACCGTTCTCTTCGGCGCTTTCGGCGAAGCTGAACAGTTTATCGGGGGTGCGGTGAGCAGAAACCACTTCAACGTGGTGCGGGACATTCAGGATTTCGAAGATTTCGGCGGCGAACTGCATGGTAGCCCAGTCGCTTTTGGACCCCATCACGATGGCGACACGCGCCGGATTATTGCGGGAAGACATGCGTCTTAAAACTCCTGTGGTGCACAACTCTCGGCTTTAGAGGGCACAGAGAATAGCACGGAAAGAGAGCAAGGAAAACGGTTGCGTGGCTGTGAAATCAGCAAAGTTGCGGGTTTTTTAAAACGGAAAATGAATCAGCTCAACGTCATCCGCCGTGACTTTCACCATTGAACCTTCCGTATGCCAGGCACCCAGTACCACGCGAAAAGCAGGTTGCTGATTGGCGATAAGTTCATGCACCGCCGGGCGATGGGTATGCCCGTGGATCAGCCATTGCACCTGATGTTTTTCCATCGCACTGACCACCGCGTTTTGGTTAACGTCCATGATCGCCAGCGATTTACTGCTGTTGGCTTCTTTGCTGTTCGCGCGCATTCGCGCGGCAATGCGTTTGCGCACAAACAACGGCAGGGCGAGGAATAGCGTCTGCAGCCAGGGTTTGTGGACCTTGGCGCGAAAAGCCTGATAACCCGCGTCATCGGTGCACAGCGTGTCGCCATGCATAATCAACACCCGGCGACCATAAAGTTCGAGCACCTTTTCTTCCGGCAATAACGTCATGCCACTTTCACGGGCAAAGCGTTTGCCGAGCAGAAAATCACGGTTGCCATGAATGAAATAACAGGGAACGCCGGAATCGGACACCGCTTTGATCGCCGCCGCCATCTTGCGATGGAGTGGGTTGGGATCGTCGTCGCCAATCCATGCTTCAAACAGATCGCCAAGAATATACAGCGCGTCGGCCTTGCGGGCTTCCCCCGCTAAAAAACGCAGAAAACCGGCGGTGATCGCCGGTTCTTCCACGCAGAGATGAAGATCTGCAATAAAGAGTGTCGCCACGATTACTCGCTAACGGTCACGCTTTCAATGATAACGTCTTCTTTTGGCACGTCCTGGTGCATACCGCTACGACCGGTTGCAACACCTTTGATTTTGTCTACCACGTCCATGCCGTCAACCACTTCAGCAAACACGCAGTAGCCCCAACCTTGCAGGCTTTCGCCAGAGAAGTTCAGGAAGTCGTTATCAACCACGTTGATGAAGAACTGTGCAGTTGCAGAGTGCGGAGCCTGAGTACGTGCCATTGCCAGCGTACCACGGGTATTTTTCAGGCCGTTGTTGGCTTCGTTTTTGATCGGTTCTTTGGTGGCTTTTTGTTTCATGCCCGGTTCAAAACCGCCGCCCTGAATCATAAAGCCGTTGATAACACGGTGGAAAATGGTGTTGTTGTAAAAACCTTCGCGGCAGTAGTCCAGGAAGTTTTTAACTGTTTCAGGTGCTTTATCGTCAAAAGTTTTGATGACAATATCGCCGTGATTGGTGTGGAAAGTAACCATTTTTGCATCCTGTTCCGTTTGATTGGTGCTTCAACCCAGTTCGGGTCATATATAGGGTGGTGTTATAGCATAACCGCACGATCGGATCATCACGCAATGTATGCTGATTCGCGCGGGAAATATGGGTATTATACGCAACTCAATTACCCACACATGTCTAAACGGAATCTTCGATGCTAAAAATCTTCAATACTCTGACACGCCAAAAAGAGGAATTTAAGCCTATTCACGCCGGGGAAGTCGGCATGTACGTGTGTGGAATCACCGTTTACGATCTCTGTCATATCGGTCACGGGCGTACCTTTGTTGCTTTTGACGTGGTTGCGCGCTATCTGCGTTTCCTCGGCTATAAACTGAAGTATGTGCGCAACATTACCGATATCGACGACAAAATCATCAAACGCGCCAATGAAAATGGCGAAAGCTTTGTGGCGATGGTGGATCGCATGATCGCCGAAATGCACAAAGATTTTGATGCTTTGAACATTCTGCGCCCGGATATGGAGCCGCGCGCGACGCACCATATCGCAGAAATTATTGAACTCACTGAACAACTGATCGCCAAAGGTCACGCTTATGTGGCGGACAACGGCGACGTGATGTTCGACGTCCCGACCGATCCAACTTATGGCGTGCTGTCGCGTCAGGATCTCGACCAGCTGCAGGCAGGCGCGCGCGTTGACGTGGTCGACGACAAACGCAACCCAATGGACTTCGTTCTGTGGAAGATGTCGAAAGAGGGCGAACCGAGCTGGCCGTCTCCGTGGGGCGCGGGTCGTCCTGGCTGGCACATTGAATGTTCGGCAATGAACTGCAAGCAGCTGGGTAACCACTTTGATATCCACGGCGGCGGTTCAGACCTGATGTTCCCGCACCACGAAAACGAAATCGCGCAGTCCACCTGTGCCCATGATGGTCAGTATGTGAACTACTGGATGCACTCGGGGATGGTGATGGTTGACCGCGAGAAGATGTCCAAATCGCTGGGTAACTTCTTTACCGTGCGCGATGTGCTGAAATACTACGACGCGGAAACCGTGCGTTACTTCCTGATGTCGGGCCACTATCGCAGCCAGTTGAACTACAGCGAAGAGAACCTGAAGCAGGCGCGTGCGGCGCTGGAGCGTCTCTACACTGCGCTGCGCGGCACAGATAAAACCGTTGCGCCTGCCGGTGGCGAAGCGTTTGAAGCGCGCTTTATTGAAGCGATGGACGACGATTTCAACACCCCGGAAGCCTATTCCGTACTGTTTGATATGGCGCGTGAAGTAAACCGTCTGAAAGCAGAAGATATGGCAGCGGCGAATGCAATGGCATCTCACCTGCGTAAACTTTCCGCTGTATTGGGCCTGCTGGAGCAAGAACCGGAAGCGTTCCTGCAAAGCGGCGCGCAGGCAGACGACAGCGAAGTGGCTGAGATTGAAGCGTTAATTCAACAGCGTCTGGATGCCCGTAAAGCGAAAGACTGGGCGGCGGCGGATGCGGCGCGTGATCGTCTTAACGAGATGGGGATCGTGCTGGAAGATGGCCCGCAAGGGACCACCTGGCGTCGTAAGTAATTGCGCTATTGCCGGATGCGAGTTTTCGCATCCGGTTATCGTCTGCGCCACCACAACATTCCCATCAGTAGCATCCCCGGCAACCACACCCACATCAATTCAGAAATAATCACCTGATGCCCGTACGGCGTGGTGTAACGAGACAATGCAAACGGCGCGACTTTTATCACCTGCCAGGGAGCGAAAAAGCGTTCATCTGACCACGGCCACAGCCAGCCAACGCCTTTACCGCCAGTGGTTACCGAATCCAGCAAGCTGTGCGATAGCAACGAGACGGTTAAAAACAGCCAGCAGCGAATCAGCCCAGCCCTGAACCATCGGCGTCCAATAAACACACATAACAGCGGGACAACAAACGCAAACACCAGCGAATGGGTAAACCCGCGATGACCAAAAACATTGCCGTAAGCAACGCCAAATTTAAACGACAATACGTCGGCGTCGGGCAGCATCGCCAGGATGATTCCGGCAAATAACAGACGCGGAGGGATGACTTTCGAACCCAACCCTAAACCAATGCATAGGGGAACGGCGGCGTGCGTAATAACGGTTGGCATGATGGTCGCTTCGGCAAAATGTCGATGCTATCAGCATGGATGAACGGGGCGTAGAGGGCAAAAGTCTGAAAAGAGAACCGGCCTGTTGATACAGGCCGGGAAAGGGATCAGGCAACAACCTGTACGCTGTGACCTGCAAAACTCACTGTCTGACCGGCGACGATTTTGCAGCGTTTGCGCGTTTCAACCGCACCGTCGACTTTCACCTGGCCTTCGGCAATCGCGATTTTCGCCTGCGCGCCGCTTTCGCTCCAGCCTTCCAGTTTCAGCAAGTCGCACAGCTCAACGTGCGGATGTTTACCTAAAGAAAATGTCGCCATGTTACTCATCCTGTGGATCATGATATTCAACGCACGCCTGTAGCGTGTTTTCAATCAGCGTGGCAACCGTCATCGGGCCAACGCCGCCGGGAACAGGCGTAATGTATGAGGCGCGTTTAGCCGCGTCTTCAAACACGACGTCGCCCACAACTTTGCCATTTTCCAGACGGTTGATGCCGACATCAATCACAATTGCGCCTTCTTTGATCCAGTCACCGGGAATAAAGCCTGGCTTGCCAACGGCAACGATCAATAGATCGGCATTTTCTACGTGATGACGCAGATTTTTAGTGAAGCGGTGAGTCACTGTAGTGGTGCAACCTGCCAGCAGCAGTTCCATGCTCATCGGGCGGCCAACGATATTCGATGCGCCAATCACCACGGCGTTGAGGCCGAAGGTATCAATGTTGTAACGCTCAAGCAGCGTGACGATACCGCGCGGGGTGCAGGGACGCAGACGCGGCGCGCGCTGGCACAGACGACCGACGTTGTAAGGATGGAAACCGTCCACGTCTTTGTCCGGATGAATACGTTCCAGCACTTTGACGTTATCAATACCCGCCGGTAACGGCAGTTGAACCAGAATGCCATCGATGGTGTTGTCGGCATTCAGCGTATCGATAAGCTCCAGCAGCTCCGCTTCGCTGGTGGTTTCCGGGAGGTCATAAGAGCGGGAGACGAACCCGACTTCTTCACAAGCCTTGCGTTTGCTTGCGACATAAATTTGCGATGCAGGGTTACTACCCACCAGCACAACGGCCAGTCCTGGTGCCCGCAGTCCGGCTGCAATACGCGCCTGAACTTTTTGAGCAACTTCAGAGCGCACCTGCTGCGCAATCGTTTTACCGTCAATAATCTTTGCTGCCATCAGAGAGAGGATTCCATCTGTTACGTAGATCGAAGGGGATGCGCCTATTTTGTCAGAAGCGGGGCGCGCTGTCAGGTTTCGTTTCAGATTTATCGCGTGAAGCGACCTCTTGCGAAGGTGAGGCGCACCGTCGCTGAGACTGAAAGCTTCATTTTTCGTCCATGATGGCGTTGTAAATCTGGAACTGATTTATTTCCTTGTCTAAGGATTAAGATAATTTAAGAAATACCTGACAATATAAAAAGAATTTTCAGCCTGGTAATTTACCGCTTCAGGTCTATATTTGTGTTGAATATATTTTGCGCGGAAGTATTCATCTAACGGGGCTCTCTATTTTTTAGAATAGAGTGCATATTTTCAATTAAGACATTCTTAGAGGATAAAAAGGAATTTACTACTATCAGTGTCTTAAATAAAGTAATCGGTTATATACGGATGTGGAGTCGATAAATGAGATTGAAGGAATATATATGAAATTAAGATTTATTTCGTCTGCGCTGGCTGCCGCACTATTCGCCGCTACGGGTAGTTATGCTGCCGTTGTAGATGGCGGTACAATTCACTTTGAAGGCGAACTGGTGAATGCTGCCTGTTCAGTGAATACTGACTCGGCAGACCAGGTTGTCACACTCGGTCAATATCGTACCGATATTTTCAATGCTGTTGGTAATACCTCTGCATTAATTCCATTCACCATTCAGTTGAACGACTGCGATCCTGTTGTTGCCGCTAATGCTGCCGTTGCATTTTCTGGTCAGGCTGATGCAATCAATGATAATTTATTGGCCATTGCATCCAGTACCAATACAACAACAGCAACGGGTGTCGGTATTGAAATACTTGATAATACATCCGCAATTCTCAAACCTGATGGGAATAGCTTCTCAACCAACCAGAACTTGATCCCCGGGACCAACGTTCTTCATTTTTCTGCACGTTATAAAGGCACCGGTACAAGTGCATCAGCAGGGCAAGCAAATGCTGACGCGACTTTTATTATGAGATATGAATAATCAAAACCACGTTGTTTTGAATTATATATCACGTCTTATAACAAAGTAATGTACCGGTTGTCTGAAGCGGTATGGTGGCAATGTAAATCGAAATCATGTTCACTTTGTATCATGCCGCTTTATTAAATGAAAAGGGAATGATGTGTTGTAAGAAACCAAAGCAATCATTTCTTTATATTCCTTATTTTTGCCGTCAGGAATACACAAGGCGTATTAACTATGATGACTAAAATAAAGTTATTGATGCTCATTATATTTTATTTAATCATTTCGGCCAGCGCCCATGCTGCCGGAGGGATCGCATTAGGTGCCACGCGTATTATTTATCCCGCTGATGCTAAACAGACTGCGGTATGGATTAGAAATAGCCATACCAATGAGCGCTTTCTGGTCAATTCGTGGATTGAAAACAGCAGCGGTGTAAAAGAAAAGTCATTCATCATTACACCGCCACTGTTTGTTAGTGAACCCAAAAGCGAAAATACTTTGCGTATTATTTACACCGGTCCACCGCTGGCAGCAGATCGTGAGTCTCTGTTCTGGATGAATGTTAAGACGATCCCTTCGGTAGATAAAAATGCATTGAACGGCAGGAATGTTTTGCAACTGGCGATTTTATCGCGCATGAAATTATTTCTCCGTCCAATTCAATTACAAGAATTACCCGCAGAAGCGCCGGACACACTCAAGTTTTCGCGATCCGGTAACTATATCAATGTTCATAATCCATCACCTTTTTATGTCACCCTGGTTAACTTACAAGTGGGCAGCCAAAAGTTGGGGAATGCTATGGCTGCACCCAGAGTTAATTCACAAATTCCCTTACCCTCAGGAGTGCAGGGAAAGCTGAAATTTCAGACCGTTAATGATTATGGTTCAGTAACTCCGGTCAGAGAAGTGAACTTAAACTAACCGAATCATCTGACAATATCAGAGCTAATTATGAAAATACCCACTACTACGGATATTCCGCAGAGGTATACCTGGTGTCTGGCCGGAATTTGTTATTCATCTCTTGCCATTTTACCCTCCTTTTTAAGCTATGCGGAAAGTTATTTCAACCCGGCATTTTTATTAGAGAATGGCACATCCGTTGCTGATTTATCGCGCTTTGAGAGAGGTAATCATCAACCTGCGGGCGTGTATCGGGTGGATCTCTGGCGTAATGATGAGTTCATTGGTTCGCAGGATATCGTATTTGAATCGACAACAGAAAATACAGGTGATAAATCAGGTGGGTTAATGCCCTGTTTTAACCAGGTACTTCTTGAACGAATTGGCCTTAATAGCAGTGCATTTCCCGAGTTAGCCCAGCAGCAAAACAATAAATGCATCAATTTACTGAAAGCTGTACCTGATGCCACAATTAACTTTGATTTTGCAGCGATGCGCCTGAACATCACTATTCCTCAGATAGCGTTGTTGAGTAGCGCTCACGGTTACATTCCGCCTGAAGAGTGGGATGAAGGTATTCCTGCTTTACTCCTGAATTATAATTTCACCGGTAACAGAGGTAATGGTAACGATAGCTATTTTTTTAGTGAGCTCAGCGGGATTAATATTGGCCCGTGGCGTTTACGCAACAATGGTTCCTGGAACTATTTTCGCGGAAATGGATATCATTCAGAACAGTGGAATAATATTGGCACCTGGGTACAGCGCGCCATTATTCCGCTGAAAAGTGAACTGGTAATGGGAGACGGCAATACAGGAAGTGATATTTTCGATGGCGTTGGATTTCGTGGTGTACGGCTTTATTCTTCTGATAATATGTATCCTGATAGCCAGCAAGGGTTTGCCCCAACGGTACGTGGGATTGCCCGTACGGCGGCCCAGCTAACGATTCGGCAAAATGGTTTTATTATCTATCAAAGCTATGTTTCCCCCGGCGCTTTTGAAATTACAGATTTGCACCCGACATCTTCAAATGGCGATCTGGACGTCACCATCGACGAGCGCGATGGCAATCAGCAGAATTACACAATTCCGTATTCAACAGTGCCAATTTTACAACGCGAAGGGCGTTTCAAATTTGACCTGACGGCGGGCGATTTTCGTAGCGGTAATAGTCAGCAATCATCGCCTTTCTTTTTTCAGGGTACGGCACTCGGCGGTTTACCACAGGAATTTACTGCCTACGGCGGGACGCAATTATCTGCCAATTACACCGCCTTTTTATTAGGGCTGGGGCGCAATCTCGGGAACTGGGGCGCAGTGTCGCTGGATGTAACGCATGCGCGCAGTCAGTTAGCCGACGCCAGTCGTCATGAGGGGGATTCTATTCGCTTCCTCTATGCGAAATCGATGAACACCTTCGGCACCAATTTTCAGTTAATGGGTTACCGCTATTCGACACAAGGTTTTTATACCCTTGATGATGTTGCGTATCGTCGAATGGAGGGGTACGAATATGATTACGACGGTGAGCATCGCGATGAACCGATAATCGTGAATTACCACAATTTACGCTTTAGCCGTAAAGACCGTTTGCAGTTAAATGTTTCACAATCACTTAATGACTTTGGCTCGCTTTATATTTCTGGTACCCATCAAAAATACTGGAATACTTCGGATTCAGATACGTGGTATCAGGTGGGGTATACCAGCAGCTGGGTTGGCATCAGTTATTCGCTCTCATTTTCGTGGAATGAATCTGTAGGGATCCCCGATAACGAACGTATTGTCGGACTTAATGTTTCAGTGCCTTTCAATGTTTTGACCAAACGTCGCTACACCCGGGAAAATGCGCTCGACCGCGCTTATGCCTCCTTTAACGCCAACCGTAACAGCAACGGGCAAAATAGCTGGCTGGCAGGTGTAGGTGGGACCTTACTGGAAGGCCACAACCTGAGTTATCACGTAAGCCAGGGTGATACCTCGAATAATGGGTACACGGGCAGCGCCACGGCAAACTGGCAGGCCGCTTACGGTACGCTGGGGGGCGGGTATAACTACGACCGCGATCAACATGACGTTAACTGGCAGCTGTCTGGCGGTGTGGTCGGGCATGAAAATGGCATAACGCTGAGCCAGCCTTTAGGGGATACCAATGTTTTGATTAAAGCGCCTGGCGCAGGCGGTGTACGCATTGAAAATCAAACTGGCATTTTAACCGACTGGCGCGGCTATGCGGTGATGCTGTATGCCACGGTTTATCGGTATAACCGTATCGCGCTTGATACCAATACGATGGGGAATTCCATCGATGTTGAAAAAAATATTAGCAGCGTTGTGCCGACGCAAGGCGCGTTGGTTCGTGCCAATTTTGATACCCGCATAGGCGTGCGGGCGCTCATTACCGTTACCCAGGGCGGAAAACCGGTGCCGTTTGGATCACTGGTACGGGAAAACAGTACCGGAATAACCAGTATGGTGGGTGATGACGGGCAAGTTTATTTAAGTGGTGCGCCATTGTCTGGTGAATTACTGGTTCAGTGGGGAGACGGCGCGAACTCACGCTGCATTGCGCACTATGTATTGCCGAAGCAAAGCTTACAGCAAGCCGTCACTGTTATTTCGGCAGTTTGCACACATCCTGGCTCATAAAGGAAATTATCAATAAGATAATCTGCAGATTATTATTGGCGATGGCATGTTTGTGTCTGGCAAACATATCCTGGGCTACTGTTTGTGCAAATAGTACTGGCGTAGCAGAAGATGAACACTATGATCTCTCAAATATCTTTAATAGCACCAATAACCAGCCAGGGCAGATTGTTGTTTTACCGGAAAAATCCGGCTGGGTAGGTGTCTCAGCAATTTGTCCACCCGGTACGCTGGTGAATTATACATACCGTAGTTATGTCACCAACTTTATTGTTCAGGAAACTATCGATAATTATAAATATATGCAATTACATGATTATCTATTAGGTGCGATGAGTCTGGTTGATAGTGTGATGGATATTCAGTTCCCCCCGCAAAATTATATTCGGATGGGAACAGATCCTAACGTTTCGCAAAACCTTCCATTCGGGGTGATGGATTCTCGTTTAATATTTCGTTTAAAGGTTATTCGTCCCTTTATTAACATGGTGGAGATCCCCAGACAGGTGATGTTTACCGTGTATGTGACATCAACGCCTTACGATCCGTTGGTTACACCTGTTTATACCATTAGTTTTGGTGGCCGGGTTGAAGTACCGCAAAACTGCGAATTAAATGCCGGGCAGATTGTTGAATTTGATTTTGGTGATATCGGCGCATCGTTATTTAGTGCGGCAGGGCCGGGTAATCGACCTGCTGGTGTCATGCCGCAAACCAAGAGCATTGCGGTCAAATGTACGAATGTTGCTGCGCAGGCTTATTTAACAATGCGTCTGGAAGCCAGTGCCGTTTCTGGTCAGGCGATGGTGTCGGACAATCAGGATTTAGGTTTTATTGTCGCCGATCAGAACGATACGCCGATCACGCCTAACGATCTCAATAGCGTTATTCCTTTCCGTCTGGATGCAGCTGCGGCAGCCAATGTCACACTTCGCGCCTGGCCTATCAGTATTACCGGTCAAAAACCGACCGAAGGGCCGTTTAGCGCGCTGGGGTATTTACGCGTCGATTATCAATGAGGTACGGAGAATGAGAAGAGTACTCTTTAGCTGTTTCTGCGGGCTACTGTGGAGTTCCAGTGGATGGGCAGTTGACCCTTTAGGAACGATTAATATCAATTTGCACGGTAACGTTGTTGATTTCTCCTGTACCGTAAACACAGCGGATATTGATAAGACGGTAGATTTAGGCAGATGGCCTACGACACAACTACTGAACGCTGGCGATACCACGGCACTCGTCCCTTTTAGCCTGCGGCTGGAGGGATGTCCTCCGGGTTCAGTTGCGATTTTATTTACGGGAACGCCGGCATCCGATACCAACCTGCTGGCTCTGGATGATCCCGCAATGGCACAAACCGTCGCCATCGAATTACGTAATAGCGATCGCTCCCGGCTCGCACTGGGGGAGGCGAGCCCGACTGAGGAAGTAGATGCAAATGGCAATGTCACACTAAACTTTTTTGCCAATTATCGAGCGTTAGCCAGCGGTGTTCGGCCAGGTGTGGCGAAAGCGGATGCGATATTTATGATCAATTATAATTAATATTATATTAATTCGTATAATTTGGCGTAGTCGATAAGCTCTACAATTGAATGCAAACCTAGCTTGCCATAAATATTAGATTTATGCGCACTAACTGTTTTATTGCTAAGTAATAACTTATCGGCAATTTCTTTATTAGATAATCCGCTAACCAGATAACGTAATATGGTCACTTCACGATTAGATAGCACAGTGACCGTTGAACTATTCGTACTACATTTATTGCTTTTTATATAGTTAAGCGTTTCGCTGGGAAAAAACGTGTATCCGGAGAGGATCATCTGAACGGCATGAAAAATATCATTCTGATCATTGCATTTACTGACAAAACCGTTAGCACCAGCTTGTATCGCTCTGCCAGCATAAAAGCATTCTGATTTCGATGATAAAAATAACACTTTCACTGTGCTCTGGATTTGTTTGATCCTTTTCAGGAAGGTAAAACCGTCTGTTCCGGGCAAGTCTATATCCATAATGATTAAATCAACAGGACGGGTTCGGAGATAATCGATGGTTATGCGATAATCATCCGTTTTCAGGACAATCTGCAATTCACTGTTTTTTTGCAACAGAACTTCAATAGACATTCTGATGATAGGATGAGTATCCATAATGATCACCGACGTTGGTTTCATAGTTACCAGTCTCATAGGAGCGGACAATTTTCCGTTAGGTCGGGAAATTGTACTTTGATACATGAAAATACGGGTTTTCTTGATTCAGACGCGCAGCGGTGTGCGTTTGTTTGCCGCTATAGCGAAATAAATCAGAAAATCAGACGCGGTCGTTCACTTGTTCAGCAACCAGATCAAAAGCCATTGACTCAGCAAGGGTTGACCGTATAATTCACGCGATTACACCGCATTGCGGTATCAACGCGCCCTTAGCTCAGTTGGATAGAGCAACGACCTTCTAAGTCGTGGGCCGCAGGTTCGAATCCTGCAGGGCGCGCCATTACAATTCAATCAGTTACGCCTTCTTTATATCCTCCATAATTTCAGAGTGGGACATATTTGGGACATTATCACCAAAAATGTCGTCTATTTTCCTCGCATGCTCTGTCAAATGATTAGGCGCAAGGTGAGCATACCTACGAACCATTTCTATGGACTCCCATCCGCCCATTTCCTGAAGCACTGATAATGGGACGCCTGACTGAATCAGCCAGCTTGCCCAGGTGTGTCTGAGGTCATGGAAACGGAAATCTTCAATTCCTGCACGACGACAAGCTGATAGCCATGATGTCTTGCTGTCGATGCGCATCTTCCTGACCGCAGGCGTTGATGTTCCATCTGCTCGCTTAGCCGCCTTGGTATGTACAAACACCCATTTGTGATGCTTGCCTATTTGATCACGCAACACTTTACAGGCGGTATCGTTCAGCGCCACACCAATGGCGCGGTTTGATTTGCTCTCTTCTGGATTCACCCAGGCAACTCGTCGCTGCATGTCGATTTGTTGCCATTCCAGATTTATGATGTTCGACTTTCTCAGACCAGTTGCCAGCGCAAACTTGACGACAGATTTCAGTGGTTCGGGGCACTCATCAATAAGGCGTTTTGCTTCCTCCTTTTCCAGCCATCTGACTCGCTTGTTTCTGACCGCTGGTATCTTGATGACAGGCGCTTTTTCCAGCCACTTCCAGTCGCGTTCTGCAGCACGGAGAATGGCCTTTATCATGGCAAGATGCTTTGCCTTTGTCTGAGTTGATACTGGCTTTGGTTCATAAACAGGCAGTTCTTTACCTTTCCTGATGGCGGCCTGAACTTTCTGTTTCCATATTTCTTTCGTCTTTCTGTTATGCATTCTGCTTACAGCAGAGTAAATCTTTGCCTCCGAGATATCTTTAAGCCTTATACCCTCAAAATGTTCAAGCCAGAACTCAATCCGGCTTTTATCTGAATCGAGAGATTTTTTATCAGCTTTTTCCTCAAGCCATCTTAGGCAGGCCTCTTCAAAAGTGACATCAGGTAAATCCCCTAGCTTTTCTACTCGCCAGAGTTCTGCTTTTCGCTTGTCGTGCAACTCCTGAGCTTGCCGTTTGTCCTTTGTGCCAAGAGATTCCTTAATTCGTTTCCCGCCCGGGAGCGAATACGAGGCATACCATATTTCATTTCTGCGGAAGAGTGACATTTTCTTTCCTCTGTTATGCCATCACCCGCGCTCACCTGGACAGTATGCAGCGGAGACTGAAGCGCCGCAATGCAGGCTTGCCGTGTTGTGAGGTACCCGGATATTATCGTGAGGATGCGTCATCGCCATTGCTCCCCAAATACAAAACCAATTTCAGCCAGTGCCTCGTCCATTTTTTCGATGAACTCCGGCACCATCTCGTCAAAACTCGCCATGTACTTTTCATTCCGCTCAATCACGACATAATGCAGGCCTTCACGCTTCATGCGCGGGTCATAGTTGGCAAAGTACCAGGCATCTTTTCGCGTCACCCACATGCTGTACTGCACCTGGGCCATGTAAGCCGATTTTATTGCCTCGAAACCACCGAGCCGGAATTTCATGAAATCCCGGGAGGTACGAGTATTGCCGGAAGCGTGGCCTGTATCCGGATGCAGAGTCTTATCCGTGGAAATCGAACGCGCATTACTGGTTGGTTACCAACTTGTACCAGAACATGCGGGCCAATGCGCTGGCTGACGCGGAATTACGGCGCAAGGCTGCCGATGAACTGACCTGTATGACAGCGCGAATTAACCGTGGTGAGACGATACCTGAACCAGTAAAACAACTTCCTGTTATGGGCGGTAGACCTCTAAATCGTGCACAGGCTCTGGCGAAGATCGCAGAAATTAAAGCTAAGTTCGGACTGAAAGGAGCAAGTGTATGACGGGCAAAGAGGCAATTATTCATTACCTGGGGACGCATAAGAGCTTCTGTGCACAGGACGTTGCCGCGGTAACAGGCGCAACCGTAATCTGATCTTACCCAGCAATAGTGGACACGCGGCTAAGTGAGTAAACTCTCAGTCAGAGGTGACTCACATGACAAAAACAGTATCAACCAGTAAAAAACCCCGTAAACAGCATTCGCCTGAATTTCGCAGTGAAGCCCTGAAGCTTGCTGAACGCATCGGTGTTACTGCCGCAGCCCGTGAACTCAGCCTGTATGAATCACAACTCTACAACTGGCGCAGTAAACAGCAAAATCAGCAGACGTCTTCTGAACGTGAACTGGAGATGTCTACCGAGATTGCACGTCTCAAACGCCAGCTGGCAGAACGGGATGAAGAGCTGGCTATCCTCCAAAAGGCCGCGACATACTTCGCGAAGCGCCTGAAATGAAGTATGTCTTTATTGAAAAACATCAGGCTGAGTTCAGCATCAAAGCAATGTGCCGCGTGCTCCGGGTGGCCCGCAGCGGCTGGTATACGTGGTGTCAGCGGCGGACAAGGATAAGCACGCGTCAGCAGTTCCGCCAACACTGCGACAGCGTTGTCCTCGCGGCTTTTACCCGGTCAAAACAGCGTTACGGTGCCCCACGCCTGACGGATGAACTGCGTGCTCAGGGTTACCCCTTTAACGTAAAAACCGTGGCGGCAAGCCTGCGCCGTCAGGGACTGAGGGCAAAGGCCTCCCGGAAGTTCAGCCCGGTCAGCTACCGCGCACACGGCCTGCCTGTGTCAGAAAATCTGTTGGAGCAGGATTTTTACGCCAGTGGCCCGAACCAGAAGTGGGCAGGAGACATCACGTACTTACGTACAGATGAAGGCTGGCTGTATCTGGCAGTGGTCATTGACCTGTGGTCACGTGCCGTTATTGGCTGGTCAATGTCGCCACGCATGACGGCGCAACTGGCCTGCGATGCCCTGCAGATGGCGCTGTGGCGGCGTAAGAGGCCCCGGAACGTTATCGTTCACACGGACCGTGGAGGCCAGTACTGTTCAGCAGATTATCAGGCGCAACTGAAGCGGCATAATCTGCGTGGAAGTATGAGCGCAAAAGGTTGCTGCTACGATAATGCCTGCGTGGAAAGCTTCTTTCATTCGCTGAAAGTGGAATGTATCCATGGAGAACACTTTATCAGCCGGGAAATAATGCGGGCAACGGTGTTTAATTATATCGAATGTGATTACAATCGGTGGCGGCGGCACAGTTGGTGTGGCGGCCTCAGTCCGGAACAATTTGAAAACAAGAACCTCGCTTAGGCCTGTGTCCATATTACGTGGGTAGGATCAACCAGCATAAATCAGGCTGCGGCTAAAATGGCGCGGGCAGGAATCCTGGTCGTTGATGGTAAGGTCTGGCGAACGGTGTATTACCGGTTCGCTACCAGAGAAGAATGGGAAGGAAAGGTGAGCACGAATCTGATTTTTAAGGAGTGTCGCCAGAGTGCCGCGATGAAACGGGTATTGAGGGTATATAAAAGAACATCAATGGGAACACAATGATGAAACAGGTGAGTTGAGTTCAAACTGTAGTACAATTCTCTCCAGTTTGAACAGGAAAGAATATGCTATGAACCCTTATATTTATCTTGGTGGTGCAATACTTGCAGAGGTCATTGGTACAACCTTAATGAAGTTTTCAGAAGGTTTTACACGGTTATGGCCATCTGTTGGTACAATTATTTGTTATTGTGCATCATTCTGGTTATTAGCTCAGACGCTGGCTTATATTCCTACAGGGATTGCTTATGCTATCTGGTCAGGAGTCGGTATTGTCCTGATTAGCTTACTGTCATGGGGATTTTTCGGCCAACGGCTGGACCTGCCAGCCATTATAGGCATGATGTTGATTTGTGCCGGTGTGTTGATTATTAATTTATTGTCACGAAGCACACCACATTAAAATAATTTGTTTCTAAACGACTAAAATATGGAGGCTCTTATATTTATATGAGCCTCGTTTTATGCTTTTTGTTAATGTCTTTATTTTTTATGTATTCTTTTGTGCTTTCAAGATTATGGCGTAAGAAAATTGCAATACGATTATTGTTGTATATTCAAGATAATGTGACCTTAATTGTCTTTTTAAATAAAAAATAAACAAAAATTATATCCCACCACTAAGGTTTATAAAAGCATACGTTAGCAGGTGTCACCATGAAAAAAGCCATAGCATATATGCGATTTTCATCACCAGGTCAGATGTCTGGCGACTCATTAAACCGACAGAGAAGACTTATTGCTGAATGGTTAAAGGTAAATAGTGATTATTATCTTGATACCATAACATATGAAGATTTAGGATTAAGTGCATTCAAAGGAAAGCATGCACAATCAGGAGCTTTTTCGGAATTTTTAGATGCTATAGAGCATGGTTATATATTGCCAGGAACTACATTGTTAGTTGAAAGTCTGGACAGACTTTCAAGAGAAAAAGTCGGTGAAGCGATTGAACGTCTGAAATTGATTTTGAATCACGGTATTGATGTTATAACTCTTTGCGACAATACAGTCTATAATATTGACTCTTTGAATGAGCCATATTCATTAATAAAAGCCATACTTATAGCACAAAGGGCAAATGAAGAAAGCGAGATAAAGTCAAGTCGGGTTAAATTATCATGGAAGAAAAAACGGCAGGATGCACTGGAATCAGGTACGATTATGACGGCGTCTTGTCCGAGATGGCTCTCCTTAGATGACAAAAGAACGGCTTTTGTTCCAGACCCCGACAGGGTGAAAACTATTGAGCTAATTTTTAAACTCAGGATGGAAAGGCGCTCATTGAATGCAATAGCCAAGTATTTAAATGATCATGCTGTAAAGAATTTCTCAGGAAAAGAAAGTGCATGGGGACCTTCTGTAATTGAAAAATTATTAGCGAATAAAGCTCTGATAGGTATTTGCGTACCTTCATATCGTGCAAGAGGGAAAGGGATAAGTGAAATCGCTGGCTATTATCCCAGAGTCATATCAGATGATTTGTTTTACGCTGTACAGGAAATTCGGTTGGCACCTTTTGGTATTAGCAATAGTAGCAAGAATCCTATGCTAATAAATCTACTTCGAACAGTTATGAAGTGTGAGGCTTGTGGTAATACCATGATTGTTCATGCGGTATCTGGAAGTTTGCATGGCTATTATGTTTGTCCGATGAGAAGATTACATCGATGTGACAGGCCATCAATAAAAAGAGATTTGGTTGATTATAATATCATTAATGAATTGCTTTTTAATTGTAGCAAAATTCAACCAGTTGAAAACAAGAAAGATGCTAATGAAACTTTAGAGTTAAAAATTATTGAGCTTCAGATGAAAATTAATAATTTAATCGTTGCATTGTCTGTCGCGCCTGAAGTTACCGCTATAGCAGAGAAAATAAGACTATTAGATAAGGAATTACGAAGGGCTTCGGTATCATTGAAAACTTTGAAGAGTAAAGGTGTAAATTCATTCAGTGATTTTTATGCTATTGACTTAACCAGTAAAAATGGACGAGAGTTATGCCGTACACTTGCCTATAAAACATTCGAAAAAATCATAATTAATACGGATAATAAAACCTGTGATATCTATTTTATGAATGGCATTGTTTTTAAACACTATCCTTTAATGAAAGTAATATCCGCCCAGCAGGCGATAAGTGCTCTCAAATATATGGTTGATGGTGAGATTTATTTCTAAATAATGATCTCGGATTTTAAGTTATGCTATGGTGATAAAGTGCAAGACAGAATTAATTATCTTTGACGAAACTTAATGGGTAATTACTTTGTTTGCTCCCACAAGCGAGTTTTGTACGGCTGTATTGGGGTAGTAAATGAGCTATACAATCTTAATCATTTGTTAGGTGAGAACTCTTGGTCGCAGATTCAAATACTGAAAATACGTGACAAATTATTATGAGCAAAATGGTGTATGTCACGTATTTTGAATGGTAGGTTAAAAAATAACACCGACTTTCGTAGGTGTTACTAATAATAAAGCAGAGTTTTTAGATAGTATCAATGTGCTTTGTGTATATTGTGGCAAATAATTGGGTTGGGGGTACAATTGTGATTGCTTTTGCATGAACATTGCGCCTTTATGCATAATGAGATAAAGGAATATCAAATAAAATAACGATAGGTCATAACAAAGAGGTTTTTATGAAAACACTTATCGTTTCAACTGTATTGGCATTCATAACATTTTCTGCGCAGGCTGCAGCATTTCAGGTCACTAGTAATGAAATAAAAACAGGAGAGCAACTTACAACGTCTCATGTCTTTTCTGGATTTGGGTGTGAAGGTGGTAATACATCGCCCTCATTAACCTGGTCTGGTGTTCCTGAAGGTACCAAAAGCTTTGCCGTAACTGTATATGATCCAGATGCACCTACAGGCAGTGGTTGGTGGCATTGGACTGTTGTTAATATTCCAGCAACAGTAACATATTTGCCCGTTGATGCAGGGAGACGTGATGGAACAAAACTGCCGACTGGTGCTGTTCAAGGCCGAAATGATTTTGGCTATGCTGGGTTTGGTGGCGCATGTCCTCCTAAAGGAGATAAACCACATCATTACCAGTTTAAAGTATGGGCTCTAAAAACTGAAAAGATTCCTGTAGATTCTAACTCCAGCGGAGCGTTAGTTGGTTATATGCTTAATGCTAATAAAATCGCAACCGCTGAGATAACACCAGTTTATGAGATAAAGTAGGGTGAGAGTATGCTGGCAAGAGGTAAGACTAACTTAAAGATCGAAGAAATACGGATGCATAAACATCATGAGATTCATAGGGTTAAGCCTCTTATGCCAGCTTTGTGTCGTATCCGTCAGGGAAAGAAAGTTATCAATTGGGAGACGCATACTTTAACTGTTGATAATAATCAAATAATATTATTTCCTTGTGGTTATGAATTTTATATTGAGAATTATCCTGAAGCAGGGCTTTATCTTGCAGAAATGCTTTACTTACCCATTGATTTAATTGAGAGTTTCCAAAAACTTTATACGGTAACTGATCAAATACGTAACAAAACAAGTTTCTTTTTACCTCAGAATCCTGAGTTAATATATTGTTGGGAGCAACTAAAAACATCTGTTTCCCGAGGCTTCTCAACTAAAATTCAGGAGCACTTAGCAATGGGCGTTCTACTTTCGTTAGGAGTGAATCATGTTAATCATTTACTTTTATCATATAGTAAACAATCATTGATAAGTCGTTGTTATAACCTGCTGCTATCCGAACCCGGCACAAAATGGACAGCAAACAAGGTTGCTCGATATCTCTACATTTCTGTTTCTACATTACATCGCCGTCTAGCAAGCGAGGGGGTAAGTTTCCAAAGTATACTGGACGATGTGAGGTTAAATAATGCGTTGTCTGCTATACAAACGACGGTAAAACCTATAAGCGAGATTGCCAGAGAAAATGGTTATAAGTGTCCTTCTCGTTTTACTGAAAGATTTCATAATCGTTTTAATATAACACCAAGAGAGATAAGAAAAGCTTCCAGAGAGTAAAAGTGTTTTAAGAAGGAGCAATTCTATCGATTTTGATTTTGGGAAATCAACACGGCATAATTATGTCACCGGAGCCTGAACAACTCCGGTGACTTCTGCGCTAAACGGGGACGTTTATGCGCACATACAATCCAAACTCTCTTCTCCCTTCACAGATGCAGAAATGCACCTGCAATTCTTTGCATCTAGCGTTTGACCTCTGCGGAGGGGAAGCGTGAACCTCTCACAAGACGGCATCAAATTACATCGCGGCAACTTCACCGCTATCGGTCGGCAGATCCAGCCTTATCTGGAGGAGGGCAAATGCTTTCGCATGGTGCTTAAACCGTGGCGTGAGAAACGCAGTCTTTCCCAGAATGCACTCAGCCACATGTGGTACAGCGAAATCAGTGAATACCTCATCAGCAGGGGTAAAACGTTCGCCACTCCAGCTTGGGTAAAAGATGCTCTCAAACACACATATCTCGGTTATGAAACCAAAGACCTGGTTGATGTCGTAACCGGTGATATCACCACTATCCAGTCGTTACGCCATACCTCCGATCTTGATACCGGAGAGATGTATGTCTTCCTGTGTAAGGTTGAAGCCTGGGCGATGAATATTGGTTGCCACCTGACTATTCCACAGAGCTGCGAGTTCCAGCTGCTGCGCGACAAGCAGGAGGCGTAATGGCTACACCGCTTATTCGTGTCATGAACGGACACATCTACAGAGTACCAAATCGTCGTAAGCGTAAACCTGAGCTGAAGCCATCCGAAATACCAACACTGCTCGGATATACCGCCAGCTTGGTTGATAAAAAATGGTTGCGACTGGCAGCAAGGAGGAGTCATGGCTGATTTGAGAAAAGCAGCGCGTGGTCGGGAATGCCAGGTAAGAATCCCTGGCGTATGTAATGGCAACCCTGAAACGTCTGTACTGGCACATATCCGGCTGACTGGATTGTGCGGCACCGGTACGAAACCGCCAGACCTGATTGCCACCATTGCATGTTCTGCCTGCCACGACGAAATCGACCGCCGCACGCATTTTGTTGACGCTGGATATGCAAAAGAATGCGCGCTGGAAGGTATGGCGAGAACACAGGTTATCTGGCTGAAAGAGGGGGTTATTAAGGCGTGAATACCTACAGCATCACATTACCCTGGCCTCCGAGCAATAATCGCTATTACCGCCATAATCGCGGGCGCACGCACGTCAGCGCAGAGGGGCAGGCATACCGCGATAACGTCGCCCGAATCATTAAAAACGCAATGCTGGATATCGGCCTGGCTATGCCTGTGAAAATCCGCATTGAGTGCCACATGCCGGATCGCCGTCGCCGTGACCTGGATAATCTGCAAAAAGCCGCTTTTGACGCACTCACTAAAGCAGGTTTCTGGCTGGATGATGCTCAGGTCGTTGATTACCGCGTTGTGAAGATGCCTGTTACCAAAGGTGGGAGGCTGGAACTGACCATCACCGAAATGGGGAATGAATGATGTTTGAGTTTAATATGGCAGAACTTCTTCGCCACCGCTGGGGGCGTCTGCGCTTATATCGTTTCCCCGGTTCTGTTTTGACCGATTACCGAATACTGAAGAATTACGCCAAAACCCTGACAGGAGCAGGAGTATGAAGTCAGAGATAACAATCAACTAATACTGTTTTGTTGATTTTTGCTTGTAATTGGCGTTCTGGTCTGATTTTTGTGGAGTAAGTTGATGCGTGATATTCAGATGGTTCTTGAGCGTTGGGGAGCGTGGGCGGCTAATAATCATGAAGATGTGACCTGGTCGTCCATTGCCGCCGGTTTTAAGGGATTAATTACTTCAAAAGTAAAATCTCGCCCGCAATGTTGTGACGATGACGCGATGATCATTTGCGGGTGCATGGCCCGTCTGAAAAAGAACAACAGCGATTTGCACGATTTATTAGTAGATTATTATGTAGTCGGTATGACATTCATGTCACTGGCAGGTAAGCATTGCTGCTCTGATGGTTATATCGGGAAAAGGTTACAGAAGGCTGAGGGCATAATTGAAGGGATGTTAATGGCATTAGATATCCGGTTAGAGATGGATATCGTTGTTAATAACTCTAATTAATATGCCAATTGTTTACTAAAAATTATTAAAAATGGGGCGTTGAGACGCCCCCAAAAATAAAGGGTAATATATAACAGAAGGTTTATATAGTTAGAAGCAAGGTTGTGCTTCTAAAGGAAGTGGCTTGAGGGAGCCACTTATATGTTGGGGAGGCAACGCCTCCCGCAACATATCTTTTTCGTAATCAGATTAGAACTGGTAAACCAGACCTACAGCAACGATGTCATCAGTGCTTACACCGAGTGCTTTAGGGAAGGTGCGAATAAGCGGGGAAATTCTTCTCGGCTGACTCAGTCATTTCATTTCTTCATGTTTGAGCCGATTTTTTCTCCCGTAAATGCCTTGAATCAGCCTATTTAGACCGTTTCTTCGCCATTTAAGGCGTTATCCCCAGTTTTTAGTGAGATCTCTCCCACTGACGTATCATTTGGTCCGCCCGAAACAGGTTGGCCAGCGTGAATAACATCGCCAGTTGGTTATCGTTTTTCAGCAACCCCTTGTATCTGGCTTTCACGAAGCCGAACTGTCGCTTGATGATGCGAAATGGGTGCTCCACCCTGGCCCGGATGCTGGCTTTCATGTATTCGATGTTGATGGCCGTTTTGTTCTTGCGTGGATGCTGTTTCAAGGTTCTTACCTTGCCGGGGCGCTCGGCGATCAGCCAGTCCACATCCACCTCGGCCAGCTCCTCGCGCTGTGGCGCCCCTTGGTAGCCGGCATCGGCTGAGACAAATTGCTCCTCTCCATGCAGCAGATTACCCAGCTGATTGAGGTCATGCTCGTTGGCCGCGGTGGTGACCAGGCTGTGGGTCAGGCCACTCTTGGCATCGACACCAATGTGGGCCTTCATGCCAAAGTGCCACTGATTGCCTTTCTTGGTCTGATGCATCTCCGGATCGCGTTGCTGCTCTTTGTTCTTGGTCGAGCTGGGTGCCTCAATGATGGTGGCATCGACCAAGGTGCCTTGAGTCATCATGACGCCTGCTTCGGCCAGCCAGCGATTGATGGTCTTGAACAATTGGCGGGCCAGTTGATGCTGCTCCAGCAGGTGGCGGAAATTCATGATGGTGGTGCGGTCCGGCAAGGCGCTATCCAGGGATAACCGGGCAAACAGACGCATGGAGGCGATTTCGTACAGAGCATCTTCCATCGCGCCATCGCTCAGGTTGTACCAATGCTGCATGCAGTGAATGCGTAGCATGGTTTCCAGCGGATAAGGTCGCCGGCCATTACCAGCCTTGGGGTAAAACGGCTCGATGACTTCCACCATGTTTTGCCATGGCAGAATCTGCTCCATGCGGGACAAGAAAATCTCTTTTCTGGTCTGACGGCGCTTACTGCTGAATTCACTGTCGGCGAAGGTAAGTTGATGACTCATGATGAACCCTGTTCTATGGCTCCAGATGACAAACATGATCTCATATCAGGGACTTGTTCGCACCTTCCTTAGCGTGGAAAGATTTGTGTAGTGTTCTGAATGCTCTCAGTAAATAGTAATGAATTATCAAAGGTATAGTAATATCTTTTATGTTCGTGGATATTTGTAATCCATCGGAAAACTCCTGCTTTAGCAAGATTTTCCCTGTATTGCTGAAATGTGATTTCTCTTGATTTCAACCTATCATAGGACGTTTCTATAAGATGCGTATTTCTTGAGAATTTAACATTTACAACCTTTTTAAGTCCTTTTATTAACACGGTGTTATCGTTTTCTAACACAATGTGAATATTATCTGTGGCTAGATAGTAAATATAATGTGAGACATTGTGACGTTTTAGTTCAGAATAAAACAATTCACAGTTTAAATCTTTTCGCACTTGATCGAATATTTCTTTAAAAATGGCAACCTGAGCCATTGGTAAAACCTTCCATGTGATACGAGGGCGCGTAGTTTGCATTATCGTTTTTATCGCTTCAATCTGGTCTGACCTCTTTGTGTTTTGTTGATGATTTATGTCAAATATTAGGAATGTTTTCAATTAATAGTATTGGTTGCGTAACAAAGTGCGGTCCTGCTGGCATTCTGGAGGGAAATACAACCGACAGATGTATGTAAGGCCAACGTGCTCAAACCTTCATACAGAAAGATTTGAAGTAATATTTTAACCGCTAGATGAAGAGCAAGCGCATGGAGCGACAAAATGAATAAAGAACAATCTGCTGATGATCCCTCCGTGGATCTGATTCGTGTAAAAAATATGCTTAATAGCACCATTTCTATGAGTTACCCTGATGTTGTAATTGCATGTATAGAACATAAGGTGTCTCTGGAAGCATTCAGGGCAATTGAGGCAGCGTTGGTGAAGCACGATAATAATATGAAGGATTATTCCCTGGTGGTTGACTGATCACCATAACTGCTAATCATTCAAACTACTTAACCTGTGACAGAGCCAACACGCAGTCTGTCACTGTCAGGAAAGTGGTAAAACTGCAACTCAATTACTGCAATGCCCTCGTAATTAAGTGAATTTACAATATCGTCCTGTTCGGAGGGAAGAACGCGGGATGTTCATTCTTCATCACTTTTAATTGATGTATATGCTCTCTTTTCTGACGTTAGCCTCCGACGGCAGGCTTCAATGACCCAGGCTGAGAAATTCCCGGACCCTTTTTGCTCAAGAGCGATGTTAATTTGTTCAATCATTTGGTTAGGAAAGCGGATGTTGCGGGTTGTTGTTCTGCGGGTTCTGTTCTTAGTTGACATGAGGTTGCCCCGTATTCAGTGTCGCTGATTTGTATTGTCTGAAGTTGTTTTTACGTTAAGTTGATGCAGATCAATTAATACGATACCTGCGTCATAATTGATTATTTGACGTGGTTTGATGGCGTAGATGCACGTTGTGACATGTAGATGATAATTATTATCATTTTGTGGGTCCTTTCCGGCGATCCGACAGGTTACGGGGCGGCGACCTCGCGGGTTTTCGCTATTTATGAAAATTTTCCGGTTTAAGGTGTTTCCGTTCTTCTTCGTCGTAACTTAATGTATTTATTTAAAATACCCCCTGAAAAGAAAGGAAACGACAGGTGCTGAAAGCGAGCTTTTTGGCCTCTGTCGTTTCCTTTCTCTGTTTTTGTCCGTGGAATGTGCAATGGAAGTCAACAAAAAGCAGCTGGCTGACATTTTCGGTGCGAGTATCCGTACCATTCAGAACTGGCAGGAACAGGGAATGCCCGTTCTGCGAGGCGGTGGCAAGGGTAATGAGGTGCTTTATGACTCTGCCGCCGTCATAAAATGGTATGCCGAAAGGGATGCTGAAATTGAGAACGAAAAGCTGCGCCGGGAGGTTGAAGAACTGCTGCAGGCCAGCGAGACAGATCTCCAGCCAGGGACTATTGAGTACGAACGCCATCGACTTACGCGTGCGCAGGCCGATGCACAGGAGCTGAAAAATGCCAGAGACTCCGCTGAAGTGGTGGAAACCGCATTCTGTACTTTCGTGCTGTCGCGGATCGCAGGTGAAATTGCCAGTATTCTCGACGGGATCCCCCTGTCGGTGCAGCGGCGTTTTCCGGAACTGGAAAACCGACATGTTGATTTCCTGAAACGGGATATCATCAAAGCCATGAACAAAGCAGCCGCGCTGGATGAACTGATACCGGGGTTGCTGAGTGAATATATCGAACAGTCAGGTTAACAGGCTGCGGCATTTTGTCCGCGCCGGGCTTCGCTCACTGTTCAGGCCGGAGCCACAGACCGCCGTTGAATGGGCGGATGCTAATTACTATCTCCCGAAAGAATCCGCATACCAGGAAGGGCGCTGGGAAACACTGCCCTTTCAGCGGGCCATCATGAATGCGATGGGCAGCGACTACATCCGTGAGGTGAATGTGGTGAAGTCTGCCCGTGTCGGTTATTCCAAAATGCTGCTGGGTGTTTATGCCTACTTTATAGAGCATAAGCAGCGCAACACCCTTATTCCAGCTGGCTTCGTGGCTGTTTTCAACAGTGATGAGTCATCGTGGCATCTCGTTGAAGATCATCGGGGTAAAACGGTTTATGACGTAGCGTCAGGGGACGCGTTATTTATTTCTGAACTCGGTCCGTTACCGGAAAATGTTACCTGGTTATCGCCGGAAGGGGAGTTTCAGAAGTGGAACGGTACAGCCTGGGTGAAAGATGCAGAAGCAGAAAAACTGTTCCGGATTCGGGAGGCGGAAGAAACAAAAAACAGCCTGATGCAGGTAGCCAGTGAGCATATTGCGCCACTTCAGGATGCTGTAGATCTGGAAATCGCAACGGAGGAAGAAACCTCATTGCTGGAAGCCTGGAAAAAATATCGGGTGTTGCTGAACCGTGTTGATACATCAACTGCACCTGATATTGAGTGGCCTACGAACCCTGTCAGGGAGTAATCATTGGGATTATGCCGCAGCACGTCTTAAGCAAGAACATGCTGCGGTTGGATGCTATTTTTTTCCTGAAGCGGAAAACATTACTACAGTACCTTGAACCTTGGTTTTAACATTCTCGAAATGCTCTGAGAGTATATGTGTTAAGCCTTCTTCGGAATCTTTTGTGTTTGAAAAGATGCCTTTCTGATTGTAAATGCGCATCAGTTTTTGACCGAAGCTATTGTGCACAACTCCATCGCCAAGAATTGTGGCTCCGTATAGAGTTCCATCGTCAGTTAAGGCCTGCGCCGCATTGCGTATTACACAGCTTTTTGTAGATATATTTCCAGGCAGGCAGTGAAGAAGGTAAGACATGGAAATGGAATCAAATTGACCATGTAACGCCGCGGGATAAGGTTCAAAAACATCATGGCTAATTTTATGTTTAATTTTTGATTCCCCAGCCCTTGTAGATGCCGCGTTCAGGCTAGCTTCGTTCAAATCCATTAAAGATATCAGATTACTCTCAGGTACGTGAGTAAGGTAAAACCCAGTTCCAACACCAATATCCAGATGGTTGTTACCTAAATGTTCCAGAAAGTGTGGAAGAAGGTGTTCCTTTGTAGGACATCCCCATGCAAGCCGATTTGATACTCCCAAAACCCACCAGTCATAAAGCTTTAGGGTAAGTGGTGTGTAAATTCTAGCCCCATCATCTGTGTTTTTTTATTAATTTCACCATGTTATAGTTTTATTTGTGAATTAAATCAATTATGGCAATGAATTACAAGGGGTTAAATGCTGCCGCAGCATAGCGATATTGAAATAGCCTGGTATGCTTCAATACAGCAGGAGCCGAATGGCTGGAAGACCGTCACCACACAGTTCTACATCCAGGAATTCAGTGAGTATATTGCGCCACTGCAGGATGCTGTAGATCTGGAAATCGCAACGGAGGAAGAAAGATCGTTGCTGGAAGCCTGAAAAAAGTATCGGGTGCTGCTAAACCGTGTGGACACTTCCGTAGCACCAGATATCGAGTGGCTTATTCAACCATAATAAACAGTATGTATATCATAGGTTATTAATTGTGAGTTTTTTCGGTGTGTTATTTGTTTGTTTGATGTTATGCTTTTGCGCCCCAAAAGGTTGTTTAGATGTATTTTATCAATTGATTTTCAATATCGTTTAATAAAGAAAAATTAAGCAAGCTGGATGTTGGTTTTTTGTTAATTGAATGGTTCTAATAATGTTTTTTTACTGTTGTTGAATGTGACTTGATAAGAAATGCAAGTAAAAATGATACTCTTTTTATTTTAAATTCAAACGGTTGACATATATATAGCAAGAGGTTTCAGGTGCGTTGTAGTGAGTTTATGTTAATAAAAAGCATAGTAAGCGTTGAAAAATGTAACTTTGAAATAAGTTAGAATAAAAAACAACATACATATAATAATTTAATCTTAAATGAAATTTATTAAAATTTGCAAACTATAATTTTGTGTATAAAAATATAAATGCACATCATCCTGATTATGATTGTGTATTTAATTGGTTGTTATTTGACTACTATCAACTTGTTTTAATTTTATGATAGGTGCAAGATGGATTATGTTTGCTCCGTAGTTTTCATCTGTCAATCATTTGATTTAATTATAAACAGGAGAGTTATCTCGTTCAAAAAAAATTCATTGTTTATTGTAAGCGACAAAATTAGAAGGGAGTTACCAGTATGCCCCTCTAAACTAAGAATTGTTGATATAGATAAGAAAACATGTTTATCCTTTTTTATCGACGTGAATAATGAGCTGCCTGGCAAATTTACTCTTGATAAGAATGGCTATATTGCTGAAGAGGAACCTCCATTATCGCTTGTTTTTTCTCTGTTTGAAGGGATTAAAATAGCAGACTCACACTCCCTTTGGTTAAAAGAAAGACTATGTATATCCTTACTTGCCATGTTCAAAAAACGCGAAAGTGTAAATTCATTTATACTAACAAATATAAATACATTTACCTGTAAAATTACTGGAATAATCAGTTTTAATATTGAGCGGCAATGGCATTTAAAAGATATTGCGGAATTGATTTATACGAGTGAAAGTTTAATAAAAAAAAGATTAAGGGATGAAGGAACGTCATTTACTGAAATATTGAGAGATACTAGGATGAGGTATGCAAAAAAACTCATAACTTCAAACTCTTATTCTATCAATGTCGTAGCCCAGAAATGTGGCTATAACAGTACTTCATATTTCATATGTGCATTTAAAGATTATTATGGTGTCACGCCATCTCATTATTTTGAGAAAATAATCGGCGTCACAGATGGAATAAACAAAACAATTGACTGATAATGTTTATTACAAGTTGTCTACATGTTAATTATAATATTATACAGCGTTTTTTTTGATGTGATATTCTGGAACCATTAATTTGTAATTGGGTTGCTGTCGCCTATTTTATACATACTATAATTGATGGTTTTCTATGTGATTTAGTTAATAACCTTCTGGGTTTATTTTAAGGGTTAATTGTTACATTGAAATGGCTAGTTATTCCCCGGGGCGATTTTCACCTCGGGGAAATTTTAGTTGGCGTTCTTAAAATGTGTACTTAAGACCAGCAGTAGTGATGAAGTTATAGTTTTCTATACCTGCTCCATTTTTGCTGTAGTCTGAAGTGTTATTATTGTGATCATAAAGTGAAGTATTACCTTTTTTATTCGTAACCCGATTCCATGCGCCTTCAACATAAACTTTTGCGTTAGGTGTGACGTAATAACCTGCATTGACTGCAACAGAATAGTAATTTTGGTCTTTGACCTTACTGCGATAAGTGATTCTTTTTCCCGGGTCATAGTGTTCATCGTTATCAGATGATTCCACCCAGCCGCTGTATTTAAATGTGCCACCGAGTTCAAAATCTTCATAACGATAACTTCCAGTCAAGCCAATGTAGGGCATTTTAAAACGTTGTTTGTAGCCGATTGCTCTTTCTCCATTCGGGAAGGAGCCGATATCATCTCTGAATCCCTCCTCAGAACTGTAGATATAGGAACCACCTCTGGCTGTAAAGCTATAACGGCTTTCCTGATATCCGGCCATGAGTCCCAGGCGGTAATTGGGTTCGTTGAGGAGCCAGCCTTTGATATTCAGATCAAATTCGTTGGCATAATTGAGTTGTGTATCAGGGTGTCTACTTTCATCCGTCCAGGTTCCGGGGTTACTGGAATCCATCCAGTCCTGATCGACCATATTGCCACCTCGGCTGCCGAGAGTTGTCCAGCCAGCAGCCCCGATAGATATCTGGGGCATCAAATCCCAATTAATTGCACCTTTAATAATTGCAGCGTTATTGAATTTCCAGTCGAGTTGACTGACTTTTCGGCCTCCTTCTTCGGCTAGATAAACACGCTCTTTTGTTTTTCCGCTCAGAGTTCCAAGACTAATGTCCGCATTTATGTTGTCAGGAGTAAACGATAAAGTCTCGGTAGAAGCAAAAGAGCTGATCGCAATAGGGGTTGTCAGGACTATTCCCAGAAGTTTCGCCCGCATAAAAGTTCTCCATTCAATCGTTTTAATGATTGAATATGTATTTTTTATATCTAACTTAATGAGTCAATTACATATTGCTCCACTGTTTATATTTTGTTTAGTATTGAATGATTATCACAATGCGCTATCTGTTTTTGGTTTAATTATCTGTTATTGTTTCATATTTCGGTTTTACTGTGTGGTTTTTTTATGCTTTTGTGGTGCTTTTATCTATTTAAGTGCCATGCCTTTAGAGGCATATAAGCGAAAATAGCATGAGGTTTATCCTCAATTACTATGTTTTTTAGTACAAAAAAGAGGGACAAAACTGAGACACATAAGGCCTCGCAATGGCTTGCAAGGCTTTACATGTTTTGAGGTAGTGGGACGTGTGAGCGCAGAGATGGCGCGGTAAGTTGTTGACTTAAAATGTCGTTCTAGGAACTTCTAAGTCGTGGGCCGCAGGTTCGAATCCTGCAGGGCGCGCCATTTCTTCCTCATTTATGCCCGTCTTATCCGTTTCCGCTTTGCCCTTCACCACATCACTTTTTGTCGCTGTTTGGCGAGATAATTCAACGGTGTCAGGCCGTAAAACGCCTTAAAAACAGAGATAAAGTACGACGTGCTGCTATAGCCACATAATTGCGCCACCTGAGTGATATTTTTGTTATCCATCAATAACATCTGTACGGCGTAACGCATACGACACTCTGTGACAATCTGGCTATAGCTGGTATTTTCGTTTTTTAATTTCTTTTTGAGCAGGCTGGGGCTTAAACATAGCGAACTGGCGACAATTCGCAGATTCCAGTAATGCTGAATATCGCTTTGAATAATGCGGCAGACGCTGTCGCGGACGCTGCTGCGTAAGATATACATCAGTAGGGCAATAAACCGCGATTGCTCAAGAAAGTTAGACAATACGGTAAAAAGCAATGCGCGCGTCAACTCCGCTTCGCAGGGTCTGCTGGGTTGCTGCTTGCTGTGGTTGGCGGCTAGCCGGAACACTTCCGGTGTACGGCTATGACAAGCGATAACCGGGGTTGCCAGCCGCGACCAGGGCTTTACACAGGTTAAGTTCTTATTTAAAAACAACAGATAATCGTTGATGATGTTACGGTTGATGTGGGTGATTAATACGTGATTTAACGTTGAGAGTTCAATGACGTTATTGTTGCACGCGAAGGCGGCCAGGTAGTTTTTCGGAAGGGTAAACGTAGCATGGTTATTGACGCTTACCTCTACCTCTTTTTCGGTCAGGATCACCACGCAAGGTTCACTGCTGCTCAATTGCATTTCGCACTCCTCAGATATCAGAAACTCCGCTCAAAGGATCTATGCTTCCTGCATGAGTGATCGGCCCGTTCGCCGATAACGATCTTCTTTCTTTAGCACGCTTTTTAGCAATTAATCTTGATGGAATTCTGATGAGAGCGAAAGAGGTAAGCCAGGTCGTACCCGACTTACCTGGAGGAGATTTAATACTCGAGAATGCCGTGCGCGACGGGCAAATAGCGCAGAGAGAAATAGAGAGTGTCTTTACCGCAAGAGGAACGTTTCGCTAACAGCGAGGCAATTTCTGCGTCCGGTTTCGGTTTCGCTGTAAAGGTTTTGCCTTTGCCGGCGACAAAAAGTTCATAAACAACGCCGCTGGCAGGGGCGGGACTTTGGCAATCGGCGCTGGCCTGTAAATAACGTTCACGCTGTTCAGCGGTCAGTTTATCCACGCCGCTGCCATCCTGTACCCAGACATTAACGCCGGTTGCTTTAACGTGTTCCAGCAGTTGGCGATAGCCATCGGGCGACATGTTTCCGGCGAAAAAACTACTGATATAAACCGGTTTTGCTGAAACATCGCTAATCAGCCGCTGCGCGTTGTTTAACCATGTTAGCAAAGGCTGACGGGCGGCTTCGCTGCGCCAGTTCAGGTCGTCAATTTCCGCGCTGATGTACCAGCCATCCGGCGTTATGCCAGGCGCGGCGCTCCATAATCTGGCTTGCTGGAGATCGGCAGCCAGCAGGCGATTAAGATAGCTTTCCAGCGCTGCGGACGACTGTTTCTGGTGCATAAAAAATTCCGGATCGGCGTTCAGCCCGACAATAAGCTTCAGACCAGCCTGTTGCGCAGCTGCGGCCCGCTTAAACAATAACGTGCGCTGTTCTGGCTGGGTAAATGCATCGCCGTAACGGGTCCATTGCAAAACAAGGGTATCGAAGCCTTGCAAACGTAACTGACTCATCAGCCCCTGCCACTGGGTATCGGTAACCTGACTATCTCGGTTTTGTGGTTGCCAGATAATACCTTTCATCGCAAAGGAAAAAGGGCTGACCAAAAGCAGTGTCAGCAATACGAAAATGAACTTACGCATTTACCAGTGCACTCCAATGGTGAGAAACGCGTTGTTGCGCTCTCCGTTACGTTGATTAATCGCCTTAAAGGTATGTTGATACTCGACGCCGAGACTGACTTTGTGCGGCCAGGCGTCGTAGTGCGTCTCGCCGGTCCAGATATTCCAGCGGACCCCGACTCCGCCAAGCTGCGCGCCCTGAGTGCCTTTATCACGATAGCCGTTGTCCTGAACGTGAGCGTAAGGCTCAATAGTCTGTCCGTTAGCTACCTTCTGATGCCAGCTGACGCGATAATCTGCCGTCCACGCCTGAATATCCTGGCGGATATATTGCGCCGCATCGAGGTACAGGTTTTGGGCAAACCAGCCTGAACCGTTCGGGTGCCATTCGTCGCTGTATTTGCCGCCATTAAAGAATGAGGCGCTGGCGCGCAGCATGGTATCGGATGCGCCATTTTGGCCGTTCAGCGGCAACTGCTGTTCGACGGCGATGAAAAAGATCTGATCGCGCAGCGGCTTCCAGCGCAGACCGGTGCCGGACATCGGATTTTTCACCGGCATCATCACCCCGTTTTCTCCGGTATCGGCAAAGACGCGGCTATAAACTGAGAGCAGGTCGCCTTCCAGCAGCATATTGCGTCCGATGCGGTACTCGGCTTCCAGTTGTCCGTAGCTACGATAGCTTTTCCCTGGCGCTGCGCCGCCGACATTATTGTTAGCGGTACTCATTGCGCCGGAACGCAAGCCGATGGAAGAATCGAAACTGAACGTCCAGCGGCGACCGACCTCCTCATGCAAACGGCGGAAATTGAAGCGTTGTTGATTTTGTTCTGGGGTCAGTGGGGTTATCAGCGCCTGATTATCAATGTCATCAATCACCAGCCGGGCGTAGTGCTGCGTCGCAGGCATGTCATCCAGACGCTGGTTCACGTAGGCCAGTTGTCGGATCAGTGCCGGATCGTCCGGAAGCCCTTTATGCGCCGGTTCGAGCATTTCCCGCGACTGTGCGATATCACCGCTATCCCACAAGGCGTAACCAAGCGCTGCCTGGGTGTTGCTATTATTCGGTTCCAGTTCCAGCGCGGCGCGCAAATCACTCACCGCGGCCGGGACATTATGACGTTGGCGATAAATTGTCGCCCGCGCAACGTAAGCGTTGGCAGAAGGCGCAATATTGATTGAGCGCGTGAGATCGTTCAGTGCGAGTTCCGGCTGACCAGGAATGTAACGTTGCGCATGCAGCCACCAGTAGAGGGCATTGCTTCCCAGTCCACGTTTTTCTGCCTGTTGTAGCCAGCGATCGCGAGCCGCACCATTTCCTGCCGCCTGGGCGGTATTGGCAGCAGCAAGCAGATCCTCATTGCTCATGTCGTGAAGACTGATTTTCTGCCAGGCCGCCAGTGCGGTGGCGTAGTCCTCAACCTGATACGCCTGATAGGCTACCGCACGATGTTGCCAGGCGCTCGGTTGTCGTTGTTCGGCCTGAAGCCATGCATACAACGCCACACCGGGTAGCGTGTCCCGATAACACTTTGCCAGACGGTTCCAGGCGGCGGCATCGTAGGAAGGCGACATATCGCCCAGCAAGCGAACTATTGCCGGGCAATTATCTGCAATACCCGGCAACTGACTTTGCCACTGACGTTGCTCCGCCAGCGGTAAGGGTTTCGATAAAATCGCCACCTTCGCCGGCGTTGCCAGGTAAGGATGACTTTCCAGCAGAGACGCCAGTCGCGCCATTAAAGTCTGGCTGACACGCGCATCGCCCTGGAAAGGATAGCGTTGCAGCAATAAATCGGCAGCTTCGCGTGACTGCTCGTTCTGCATCAGTTGCCAGGTTAGTTGATCCAGGCGGGTAAGATTTGCCGGTTCTTGCTGATACAGCAATCGTGCCAGACGCAGAGCTTCAGCCTTGTTACGGGTCGCCACGCTGACAGCATAACGCTCCTCAAGCATTTCATTGGCGGGGAGGGTGGCGAGCAGTTTTTGCGCTGCGTCGTACTGACCTTCTTTTAACAGCACCGGTAGCGTCGCGCCAACAACATACTGGCGGTTGTCGGCAAACTGTACCGTATAATTCGCCAACGCCTGAACGGGGTTAGCGCTGTATTTAGATAACAGATAGAGCCAACTTTTCTCTTGTGCGTCCGTGGTAAATAGTGGCTTATTTTCAATGAGATAATGCTGGAGGCGTGCTTTTTCGCCACGATAAGCCAGCGCGGTCGCGTAAGTAATATATGACTGAGGATCGGTGAAGATCCCCTGTGATTGCAGTGCCAGGATCCGATCGTCCAGCTGCCCGGCAAGAAGCACGTCAAACCACTGACGGCGTTCTGCCGCGCTTAATGTGTTCTGCTGGCGTGCTTCATTGTATAGCGTATCTGCCTGGGACCATTGTTTCAGGTAGATTGCCCGTTGCAGCAGATCGGTTCGCAGCGTTTTTCCTTCCGGCGATGCAGCAAACGTCGCATCGTTCAGTTGCGCTCTGGCGACAGGTAACTGTGCCAGCCGCAGGGCATTCTGCCCGACTTCACTGCGACAACGCAGGGTCGGCGCAGCATCGCACGCTTTTTGCTGGGCAAGCAGTTCTTCAACTGTCGTAACGCTTTTCACTTCAACCGGAATAGCCGCCAGACTGCGCTCAAGTCGGGCATCTCCTGGGTGACGTTTCAGTTGATCCTCAAGCAACAGCCGCGCCCGGTCATCATGACCAAAATGGCGATAGGCTTCCGCAAGGTATAAAGTCAGCGGAATATTATCCGGCACCTGCTGGTGTATATATTCAAATTCGCGGATGGCGGTTGCTTCGTCGTTATTTTTCTGTGCCTTCAGCGCTTTATCGAGACGGGGATAAATAACAAAATGGCGATAATCGCTCAGCCCCAGCTCTTCTGCGCTGGTGCCGATATTGTCTGCGAGTGCGCTGGTACTCAATAAAGACGTCAGCAGTAAACCAGACCATCCGATGACGCGATTAAGGTTATTCTCCTTCATTTTCGGACTCCAGTTGCGCAACCTGTTCTGTGTTTAAACCTGCTTTGAGTAATAGTGATTGCATCGAAACTTGTAATTCGCGTTGAATTGTCAGGACGCGATCCAACGTTTCCTGGCTGATAACGCCTTCGGTGACCAAAAACTTGCCGAGCGGCAGAGAACTGCGTTCATGGCGCAATAACAACACGTTAATTGCTGAACGATTAATATGACCGAGCGTGGTCAGTATTTCGGCGAACAGGAACTGATGCGGCACATATTGCCGCCAGATTTCACCGGCCTGCTGTTCCGTGAGCCACTGATGCTGAACCGCATTGTACAACATTGCCCGCGGATCGTGACCGCGTCGGCGTGCATACCAGTGACGTAACCCTGTGACAATTTGTCCCCGCAGAACAATGACGTAACGCACTTTGCGTCCGACTTTACGCGTCAGGGCCGCCAGCGAAACCGGGTCAATACCATCTTCACTGCCGACAATTAACTCGTCATTTTCCAGACGCAGCGGCAGTACCGCATAATGCAGCGCCACGGAGGCCGGCATTTCGGCAATCAGCGAGGAAGGGATCTGCCAGGCATCGATGGATTCCCACGCCACGCCGTTTTGCTCTGCCAGCGCCTGTGCCAGCTGCTCGGCGCTAATCAGCCCCTGCATCAGCATTGAACCGCCCAGGCGTAGACCTTCGACGCGATTACGCAGTGCTGTATCGAGTTGTTCTTCAGTGATGACCTGATTTTCCAGCAGAATTTGACCTAACGGGCGCAACGAGCGGGTATCGCCAGTCACGCTGGGGAAGTCATGCGTTGTTTTATCCCACGCCACGCGACGTGGATCGCCGTGTTGAAGTACCTGTTTTAGCGCGCGCCAGTTGGCCATGAAGTTAATCAGGTTGCCCCAGAAAAGACGCAGGACGGAAAGCAGCCCCTGCGTCAGGCCGTAGTAGCCAGTAACGAAAATCACCCGCTGCACGATGCGGTTAACCATCAAACCAAAGTTTAGCCACAGCAGGGTCATTAACCATGCGCTGCCGCTGAAAATAGAAAGGAAATGCCAGGCATCGGGCCACAAACTTTCATACGCCAGCAACAGCAAAAGCTGGATCATCACCAGCATCGCGAGGAAGCTGACAAAGTTACTGATTGCCCCTTTGCGGTCGCGCCAGAGAAAGTAGTTCAGCGTCAGGCTGGAGGTCCATTTATGGGTTTTAAAGCCTTGGAAAACAATGCCGATGATCCAGCGGGATTTTTGTCGAACCGCAGTCGAAAAGGTATCGGGGAAATATTCGCGCACGCAGATCATGTTTGATGTCCGCGCGTGCTGTAAAAATTTACGCTGCTCGCGTTCTTTGGCTTCGTCCACCACCGGAAAACGGACAAAAATTTCCGTCATACCTTTTTCTTTCAGGCGGAAGCCAATGTCGTAATCTTCAGTAAGACTCTGCACGTCGAAAGCAATACCGTCACCGTCAGCTAACAGTGCGGTCACGGCGCGGCGGCTGAAACAGGTGCCGACGCCTGCGCTGGGCACTTGTCCGGCGAGGGCTTCACGCACCGGAACATCTTTGCCATGCAGCTCTGAAAACTCATCAATGTAAGTCATGCTGGTGAAGTGCGTCCATTCGCGTTCGAACGGATACACCGGGATCTGAATCAGATCTTTACGCTCGACCAGATAGTTGAACAGACGCAATTCCATCGGTGAAATCACATCTTCGGCGTCATGCAGAATAAAACCAGCAAAAGCGAAATTGGCGCTACGCTCAAATTGGGTGATGGCGTCCAGCACGTTGTTCAGACAGTCGGCTTTGCTGGTGGGGCCAGGACGCGCGCAGACTACCTTATGCACATTCGGGAAGCGAGCGCACACTTCGTCAACATCACGCTGAGTATCGGGGTCGTTGGGGTAGGTGCCAACAAAGATATGATAGTTTTCGTAGTCGAGCGTGGTCGCCGCCAGCTCGGCCATATTGCCGATGACGCCCGTTTCATTCCACGCCGGAACCATAATCGCTAACGGTTTTTCATCTGGTTTATACAGTTCGCGGTAACTCATTCGCGGGTAGCGGCGATAAACACTCAACTTGCGTTTAATGCGGCGTACCCAGTAGACGACATCAATAAAAAAATCGTCCAGCCCGCTGATGAACATGATGACCGCTAACGTTATCGCGATTACTTTTAAGCCGTAGAGCCAGGTAGCAAAAACATCAAGAAGCCAGTCCACACAAAAACCTTACATTAACGCTGGTTATGTTTAGGGTGGCGTATATTAAGGTTTTTTATGAATTGTGACAGCTTTTTACCATTAATAGGTATGACTATTGCGGCACGTTATTTTTACACTGGTTATAAAAGTTGCCGTTTGCTGAAGGATTAAGCGGGTAATGTGATAACAAACCTTGTCCCCCGCGCATCCGACGTTACCGCAACCGTGCCTTTATGCGCGACAACAATCGATTTCACTATCGCCAGGCCAATACCGCTACCTTCACCTTTTCGCTGGCGGGAGGGGTCAACGCGATAGAAACGGTCAAACAATCGCGGTAAGTGCTCGGGCGCAATGGGCGTACCGGGGTTTTCGACGATAACTTGCACCAGGTGATCGACCGTCTGACAGCGCACTACAATTGTCTCTCCGGTTGGCGTATAACGCAGGGCGTTCGAAAGCAGGTTGCTTAGCGCCCGACGCAGCATCAGCGGATCGCCCGCGACCTGACACTTGTCGCCAACAAACCGCAACTCCACGCCGCGATCTTCCGCTAACGCCTCGAAAAAATCGAACACTTTGCCGACTTCATCCGCCAGGTTGAGCATTTTCTTTTCGGGGATTAGCTGGTTGTTATCGGCCTGAGCGAGAAACAGCATATCGCTGACCATTTTCGCCATTCGCGTCAGCTCTTCGAGATTAGAGTAGAGCACATCTTCCAGCTCCTTCTGGCTGCGCGACTGGCTGAGGGCGATTTCGGTTTGCGTTATGAGATTCGTAATTGGTGTGCGAATTTCGTGAGCGATATCCGCTGAGAAATTGGACTGGCGGGTAAAGACATCCTCAATACGCTCGATCATATGGTTGAACGACAGTACCAGCTGTTCCAGCTCAATGGGCACGGTCTGCGGGTCGAGGCGAACGTCGAGATCTTTCGAGGTAATATTCTGGATTTGACGGCTGACGCTGCGGATCGGCGCGTGACCTTTATGTACCGCCAACAGTACGATAAAGACGATCAGGATGCTGATTACCGATGCGGTCATAATAAGTTTATTCATCAAATCATTTATGTAATGAAGATGAAAATCGATCGAAAGCGCGATGTAGAGCGTATAAATCGGTTTGCCGTCCACCAACGGGCCAACCGGCAAGTTAATCATCCGCCAGTTGCTGTGTTCCATATGCCCGTGACCGTGGCCTGGCATCATCATCGTCGGGCCGGAAAGGAGATACACCTCGCCACCCTGAGCGTCTTTATCGGGTATGGCGTCACGCGTAAACTCGCGGATATCCGGCGCACCGGGGGAGTGATACACCGTTTTACCCTGACTATCTGCCAGGGAAATCAACACATTGGAATAACCACTGACGATATCTTCCAGCGTCATTAAGCGTCGGGCTTGCGTTTCGTCAGGGTGATTTAGTACCCGTTCAAGGGTGGCGCTAATCTCTTTTAAATCATTAATATCCTGCTCGGCAAAATGAACTTTTACTGAGTGGATCATGATCCATGCAAAGGCGAAAAACGCCGCGATGGTGGCCAGGCTGATAAAAAAGGTCAGGCGGGTTGCCAGCGAAAACGGGCGCTGAAATGGCTTACTGACCATCCGGCACCTCAAGCATGTAACCCACGCCGCGCACGGTCTGAATTAGCTTCGGCTCAAAGTCGTTGTCGATTTTGCCGCGCAGCCGCTTCACCGCCACATCAATAGCATTGGTATCGCTGTCAAAATTCATGTCCCATACCTGCGAGGCGATAAGCGAGCGGGGCAGCACTTCGCCCTGATGGCGAAGGAAGAACTCCAGCAGAGTAAACTCTTTACTGGTCAAAGTGATGCGCGTGCCGCTGCGGGTGACTTTGCGGCTGACGAGATCGACCATCAAATCGGCAACCTGAAACTGACTTTCGATAATCACCGCCGCCCCGCGCCGCAGTAATGTGCGCACCCGCGCCAGCAGTTCAGCAAAAGCGAATGGCTTCACCAGGTAGTCATCTGCCCCCAACTCCAGCCCCTTGACGCGATGTTCAATGGTGCCAAGCGCGGTAAGCAACAGAATCGGCATCCCTTTATTGGCGGAGCGTAACATGCGCACGATATCCCAGCCGTTCACGTCCGGCAGCATAATATCGAGGATTATCAGATCATAATCACCGGTCATCGCCAGATGGTAGCCATTCAGCCCGTTGTCGGCCAAATCGACCACAAAACCGGCTTCGGTTAACCCTTTGGTCAAGTATTCTCCGGTTTTCTTTTCATCTTCGACAATCAACAGTTTCATATTTCCTCCGCATGTTGCCCGGGCAATTCTAGAGTAGCGGGATCAGATGGCAATCGCTTATTGGCAAAATGACAATTTTGTCATTTTTCTGTCACCGGAAAATCAGAGCCTGGCGAGTAAAGTTGGCGGCATAAAATCACCAGAAATTATGAGCCTATGTCTCCTTGTAAACTTCTGCCATTTTGTGTGGCCCTTGCGCTAACCGGTTGTTCACTGGCACCGGATTATCAGCGTCCGGCAATGCCCGTGCCGCAGCAGTTCTCACTCAGCCAGAACGGCCTGGTTAACGCAGCAGATAACTATCAGAACGCGGGCTGGCGCACCTTTTTTGTTGATAATCAGGTGAAGACGCTGATTAGCGAGGCGCTGGTGAATAATCGGGATTTGCGCATGGCGACGCTGAAAGTGCAGGAGGCACGGGCGCAATATCGTCTGACCGATGCCGACCGCTACCCACAGCTCAATGGCGAGGGCAGCGGCAGCTGGAGCGGTAATCTTAAAGGGAATACCGCCACGACACGGGAGTTTTCGACCGGCCTTAACGCCAGCTTTGACCTCGATTTTTTCGGTCGCTTAAAGAACATGAGCGAAGCCGAGCGACAAAATTATTTAGCCACTGAGGAAGCTCAGCGCGCGGTGCATATTCTGCTGGTTTCTAATGTCGCGCAAAGCTATTTCAATCAGCAACTGGCGTATGCGCAATTGCAAATAGCCGAAGAAACGCTGCGTAATTATCAGCAGTCATATGCGTTTGTCGAAAAACAACTGTTGACAGGTAGCAGTAATGTTCTGGCGCTGGAACAGGCTCGCGGGGTGATAGAAAGTACCCGCAGCGACATCGCTAAACGTCAGGGGGAACTGGCGCAGGCGAATAATGCATTGCAACTGTTGCTGGGAAGCTACGGCAAGCTGCCGCAAGCGCAGACAGTAAACAGCGACAGCCTGCAAAGCGTTAAATTACCGGCGGGATTGTCGTCGCAAATCTTATTGCAGCGCCCGGATATTATGGAAGCTGAACACGCGTTAATGGCGGCTAATGCCAATATTGGCGCTGCACGCGCGGCATTTTTTCCGTCTATAAGCCTGACCAGCGGAATATCGACCGCCAGTAGCGATCTATCGTCATTATTTAACGCCAGCAGCGGGATGTGGAATTTTATACCCAAAATTGAGATCCCCATTTTTAATGCCGGACGCAACCAGGCCAATCTGGATATCGCCGAAATTCGCCAGCAGCAGTCGGTGGTGAATTATGAACAGAAAATCCAGAACGCCTTTAAAGAAGTGGCAGATGCGCTGGCATTACGTCAAAGCCTGAACGATCAAATTAGCGCCCAGCAGCGTTATCTGGCATCGCTGCAAATTACTTTGCAACGGGCGCGGGCATTATATCAGCACGGCGCAGTAAGTTATCTGGAAGTGCTGGATGCCGAGCGTTCTTTATTTGCAACCCGACAAACTTTACTTGATCTGAATTATGCCCGTCAGGTTAACGAAATTTCTTTGTATACCGCACTTGGTGGCGGTTGACAGCAATATACTCGTCATACTTCAAGTTGCATGTGCTGCGTCTGCGTTCGCTCACCCCAGTCACTTACTTATGTAAGCTCCTGGGGATTCACTCGCTTGTCGCCTTCCTGCAACTCGAATTATTTAGAGTATGACTTTTAACTCCAGGAGAGAATAAATGAAAAAAGCACTGCAAGTCGCAATGTTCAGTCTGTTTACCGTTATTGGCTTTAATGCCCAGGCTAACGAACATCATCATGAAACCATGAGCGAAGCACAACCACAGGTTATTAGCGCCACTGGCGTGGTAAAGGGTATCGATCTGGAAAGCAAAAAAATCACCATCCATCACGATCCGATTGCTGCCGTGAACTGGCCGGAGATGACCATGCGCTTTACCATCACCCCGCAGACGAAAATGAGTGAAATTAAAACCGGCGACAAAGTGGCGTTTAATTTTGTCCAGCAGGGCAACCTTTCTTTATTACAGGATATTAAAGTCAGCCAGTAACCCAGGTTTAATGAGATGAAAAAAATCGCGCTTATTATCGGCAGCATGATCGCGGGCGGTATTATTTCTGCGGCAGGTTTTACCTGGGTTGCAAAGGCGGAACCGCCTGCAGAAAAAACGTCGACCGCAGAACGTAAAATCTTATTCTGGTACGACCCAATGTATCCCAATACGCGGTTCGATAAACCAGGTAAATCGCCGTTTATGGATATGGATCTGGTGCCGAAATATGCCGATGAAGAGAGTTCTGCGTCTGGTGTGCGCATTGACCCGACTCAGACGCAGAATCTGGGGGTGAAAACGGCTACCGTCACGCGCGGACCGCTGACTTTTGCCCAGAGTTTCCCGGCGAATGTCAGTTACAACGAGTATCAGTATGCCATTGTGCAGGCTCGCGCTGCCGGGTTTATCGACAAGGTGTATCCGCTTACCGTGGGCGATAAAGTACAAAAGGGCACACCGCTTCTCGACCTGACCATTCCTGACTGGGTGGAAGCGCAGAGTGAGTATTTACTGCTGCGCGAAACCGGCGGTACGGCGACCCAGACTGAAGGCATTCTTGAGCGGCTGCGACTGGCGGGAATGCCGGAGGCGGATATTCGCCGCCTGATCGCCACGCAAAAAATCCAGACTCGCTTTACGCTCAAAGCGCCCATTGATGGCGTGATCACCGCGTTTGATCTGCGCGCGGGAATGAATATCGCCAAAGATAACGTGGTAGCGAAAATTCAGGGTATGGACCCGGTGTGGGTCACTGCTGCGATCCCGGAGTCTATCGCCTGGCTGGTGAAAGATGCCTCGCAGTTTACCCTCACCGTTCCGGCGCGACCGGATAAAACACTCACCATCCGCAAATGGACGCTGCTACCTGGCGTGGATGCCGCGACCCGCACGCTGCAGCTGCGTCTGGAAGTCGACAACGCCGACGAGGCGCTAAAACCGGGCATGAACGCCTGGTTGCAACTCAACACCGCCAGCGAACCGATGCTGCTCATTCCGTCACAAGCGCTGATTGATACCGGCAGCGAACAGCGGGTGATTACCGTTGATGCCGACGGGCGCTTTGTACCGAAACGCGTTGCTGTTTTCCAGGCATCGCAAGGCGTCACCGCATTACGCTCTGGTCTGGCGGAAGGTGAAAAGGTGGTTTCCAGCGGCCTGTTCCTGATTGATTCCGAAGCCAATATTTCTGGCGCACTGGAGCGGATGCGCTCTGAAAGTGCTACCCATGCGCATTGAGGGAATAACCAATGATTGAATGGATTATTCGTCGCTCGGTGGCGAACCGTTTTTTGGTGCTGATGGGCGCGTTGTTTCTGAGCATCTGGGGCACCTGGACCATCATTAATACGCCAGTGGATGCGCTGCCGGATCTCTCCGATGTGCAGGTTATTATTAAAACCAGCTATCCCGGTCAGGCACCACAAATCGTTGAAAATCAGGTGACTTATCCGCTAACCACCACCATGTTGTCGGTGCCTGGCGCGAAGACTGTGCGCGGTTTCTCACAGTTTGGCGACTCTTATGTGTATGTCATTTTCGAAGATGGCACCGATCCGTACTGGGCGCGTTCGCGGGTGCTGGAGTACCTCAACCAGGTACAGGGTAAGCTGCCTGCGGGAGTCAGCGCCGAGCTGGGGCCAGATGCCACGGGTGTTGGCTGGATCTATGAATATGCACTGGTGGATCGCAGCGGTAAGCACGATCTGGCCGATTTACGCTCATTACAGGACTGGTTTCTCAAATATGAGCTGAAAACCATCCCTGACGTTGCGGAAGTGGCGTCGGTGGGCGGTGTGGTGAAAGAGTATCAGGTGGTTATCGATCCCCAGCGCCTGGCGCAGTATGGCATCAGTCTCGCCGAAGTAAAAAGCGCGCTGGATGCTTCAAACCAGGAAGCGGGCGGTTCGTCGATCGAACTGGCGGAAGCGGAATATATGGTGCGCGCCAGCGGCTATCTGCAAACGCTCGACGACTTTAATCACATCGTTTTAAAAGCCAGTGAAAATGGCGTGCCCGTTTATCTGCGCGATGTTGCGAAGGTCCAGATTGGCCCGGAGATGCGCCGGGGCATTGCCGAACTAAACGGCGAAGGCGAAGTGGCGGGCGGGGTGGTGATCCTGCGATCCGGCAAAAACGCCCGAGAAGTGATCGCCGCCGTGAAGGACAAACTGGAAACGCTGAAAAGTAGTCTGCCGGAAGGCGTGGAGATAGTTACAACATACGATCGCAGCCAGCTCATTGACCGCGCCATCGACAACCTCAGCGGCAAGTTGCTGGAAGAGTTTATTGTGGTGGCGGTAGTCTGTGCGCTGTTTCTCTGGCATGTGCGCTCGGCGCTGGTGGCGATTATTTCGTTGCCGCTGGGGTTGTGTATTGCTTTTATTGTCATGCACTTCCAGGGACTGAATGCCAATATTATGTCGTTGGGTGGCATTGCGATTGCCGTCGGGGCGATGGTCGATGCTGCTATCGTCATGATCGAGAATGCGCATAAACGGCTGGAAGAGTGGCAGCACCAGCATCCTGACGCCACGCTGGATAATAAAACGCGCTGGCAGGTGATCACCGATGCGTCTGTTGAAGTGGGGCCGGCGCTATTTATCAGTCTGCTGATTATCACGTTGTCGTTTATCCCGATCTTCACCCTGGAAGGGCAGGAAGGGCGTCTGTTTGGCCCGTTGGCGTTCACCAAAACGTATGCGATGGCGGGTGCGGCGCTGCTGGCGATCGTAGTGATCCCGATCCTGATGGGCTACTGGATCCGTGGCAAAATTCCGCCGGAAAGCAGTAACCCGCTCAATCGCTTTTTGATTCGTGTTTATCATCCGCTGTTGCTGAAAGTACTGCACTGGCCGAAAACCACGCTGCTGGTGGCGGCGCTTTCGGTGCTGACGGTTCTCTGGCCGCTCAATAAAGTTGGCGGGGAATTTTTACCGCAGATCAATGAAGGCGACTTGTTGTATATGCCATCGACGCTGCCGGGGATTTCCGCAGCAGAGGCGGCGAGTATGCTGCAAAAAACCGACAAGCTAATTATGAGCGTACCTGAAGTGGCGCGGGTATTTGGCAAAACCGGGAAAGCGGAAACCGCCACCGATTCTGCTCCGCTGGAGATGGTAGAAACGACCATCCAGCTTAAGCCGCAGGAGCAGTGGCGGCCAGGCATGACGATGGACAAAATCATTGAGGAACTGGATAACACCGTGCGGCTGCCGGGGCTGGCGAATCTGTGGGTGCCGCCAATTCGTAACCGTATCGATATGCTCTCAACCGGCATTAAAAGCCCCATCGGCATTAAAGTTTCCGGCACTGTGCTGGCGGATATCGACGCGATGGCTGAGCAAATTGAAGAAGTAGCGCGAACGGTGCCAGGCGTAGCTTCTGCGCTTGCCGAGCGGCTGGAAGGTGGGCGCTATATCAACGTTGAGATTAACCGTGAAAAAGCCGCACGTTACGGTATGACGGTGGCGGATGTGCAGTTGTTTGTGACTTCTGCGGTGGGCGGGGCGATGGTTGGCGAAACGGTGGAAGGGATTGCCCGTTATCCAATTAATCTGCGTTATCCGCAAAGCTGGCGCGATAGTCCGCAGGCACTGCGCCAGCTGCCGATCCTGACGCCGATGAAGCAGCAAATCACCCTGGCAGACGTGGCCGACATTAAAGTCTCTACCGGACCGTCGATGCTGAAAACCGAGAATGCGCGCCCGACGAGCTGGATTTATATCGATGCCCGCGATCGTGACATGGTGTCGGTGGTTCACGATTTGCAAAAAGCGATAGCTGAAAAAGTGCAGTTAAAACCGGGCACCAGCGTGGCATTCTCCGGGCAGTTCGAGCTACTGGAGCGCGCCAACCATAAGCTTAAACTCATGGTGCCGATGACGTTGATGATTATCTTCGTGCTGTTGTATCTGGCGTTCCGTCGGGTGGGCGAAGCGTTGCTGATTATCAGCAGCGTACCGTTTGCGCTGGTGGGCGGCATCTGGTTGCTGTGGTGGATGGGCTTTCATCTTTCCGTGGCGACGGGCACTGGCTTTATCGCCCTCGCCGGGGTCGCCGCCGAATTTGGCGTGGTGATGCTGATGTATTTACGTCACGCCATAGAGGCCGTGCCGTCGTTGAATAATCCACAAACATTCAGCGAGCAGAAGCTGGATGAGGCGTTATATCACGGCGCGGTCCTGCGCGTGCGCCCGAAAGCGATGACGGTGGCGGTGATTATCGCCGGTCTGCTGCCGATTCTGTGGGGAACGGGGGCTGGTTCAGAGGTGATGAGCCGGATTGCCGCGCCGATGATTGGCGGCATGATCACCGCACCTTTGCTGTCGCTGTTTATTATCCCGGCGGCGTATAAGCTGATGTGGCTGCACCGACATCGGGTACGGAAATAAAAGCAGGATACCCCGTTTAACCGTGTGGATTGTGTCTTGCGACGATGGGCACTAAATGTTAAAAGGTGCCCCTCAACAAAAAAGACACACAGGGGAAAGGCGTGAAAAACGCGTCAACCGTATCGGAAGATACTGCGTCGAATCAAGAGCCGACGCTTCATCGCGGATTACATAACCGTCATATTCAACTGATTGCGTTGGGTGGCGCAATTGGTACTGGTCTGTTTCTTGGCATTGGCCCGGCGATTCAGATGGCGGGTCCGGCTGTATTGCTGGGCTACGGCGTCGCCGGGATCATCGCTTTCCTGATTATGCGCCAGCTTGGCGAAATGGTGGTTGAGGAGCCGGTATCCGGTTCATTTGCCCACTTTGCCTATAAATACTGGGGACCGTTTGCGGGCTTCCTCTCTGGCTGGAACTACTGGGTAATGTTCGTGCTGGTGGGAATGGCAGAGCTGACCGCTGCGGGCATCTATATGCAGTACTGGTTCCCGGATGTTCCAACGTGGATTTGGGCTGCCGCCTTCTTTATTATCATCAACGCCGTTAACCTGGTGAACGTGCGCTTATATGGCGAAACCGAGTTCTGGTTTGCGTTGATTAAAGTGCTGGCAATCATCGGTATGATCGGCTTTGGCCTGTGGCTGCTGTTTTCTGGTCACGGCGGCGAGAAAGCCAGTATCGACAACCTCTGGCGCTACGGTGGTTTCTTCGCCACCGGCTGGAATGGGCTGATTTTGTCGCTGGCGGTAATTATGTTCTCCTTCGGCGGTCTGGAGCTGATTGGGATTACTGCCGCTGAAGCGCGCGATCCGGAAAAAAGCATTCCAAAAGCGGTAAATCAGGTGGTGTATCGCATCCTGCTGTTTTACATCGGTTCACTGGTGGTTTTACTGGCGCTCTATCCGTGGGTGGAAGTGAAATCCAACAGTAGCCCGTTTGTGATGATTTTCCATAATCTCGACAGCAACGTGGTAACTTCTGCGCTGAACTTCGTCATTCTGGTAGCATCGCTGTCAGTGTATAACAGCGGGGTTTACTCTAACAGCCGCATGCTGTTTGGCCTTTCTGTGCAGGGTAATGCGCCGAAGTTTTTGACTCGCGTCAGCCGTCGCGGTGTGCCGATTAACTCGCTGATGCTTTCCGGAGCGATCACTTCGCTGGTGGTGTTAATCAACTATCTGCTGCCGCAAAAAGCGTTTGGTCTGCTGATGGCGCTGGTGGTAGCAACGCTGCTGTTGAACTGGATTATGATCTGTCTGGCGCATCTGCGTTTTCGTGCAGCGATGCGACGTCAGGGGCGTGAAACACAGTTTAAGGCGCTGCTCTATCCGTTCGGCAACTATCTCTGCATTGCCTTCCTCGGCATGATTTTGCTGCTGATGTGCACGATGGATGATATGCGCTTGTCAGCGATCCTGCTGCCGGTGTGGATTGTATTCCTGTTTATGGCATTTAAAACGCTGCGTCGGAAATAAGGCATTCACGCTACATCCGACAAAACGATGTCAACCATCCGAAACCGCTCTCATCCATTCGATGAGAGCGGTTTTTTTAATTACTGCTTAAATGCACCCGCCAGAGAGCGAATATCATTGCCGGTTGGCGACTGATGAAGTCGCAGACCAAACTCTTCGACAATCGCAAATATGTGATCGAATATATCAGCCTGAATGCTTTCATATTCCAGCCACACCACGGTGTTAGTAAACGCGTAGATCTCGAGCGGTAAACCGTTATCACCTGGAGCCAGTTGGCGTACCATTAAGGTCATATCTTTACGAATCCGCGGATGGTTACGCAGATATTCGTTCAGATAGGCACGAAAGGTTCCAATATTGGTCATTCGGCGCAGATTTAATACCGACTCCGTAGAACCTTGCTGGCGATTCCACTCATTAATTTCCTGATGGCGGCTGGTTAAATAAGGCTTTAACAAATGCGCTTTATTCAGACGTTGCATTTCGTCTTCATCAAGAAAACGAATACTGGTGACATCAATACTGATACTGCGCTTAATACGTCGCCCGCCAGATGCTGACATCCCGCTCCAGTTTTTAAAGGAGTCAGAAACCAGAGACCAGGTGGGAATAGTGGTAATGGTATTGTCCCAGTTACGCACTTTGACGGTGGTTAACCCAATATCGATCACCGCGCCATCCGCGCCGTATTTCGGCATCTCCAGCCAGTCGCCCAGTTTCAGCATATCGTTCGCGGAAAGCTGAATACCTGCCACCAGACCAAGAATCGGATCTTTAAATACCAACATCAGCACGGCAGCCATTGCACCAAGACCGCTGATCAGAATCGCTGGCGACTGACCAATCAGCAGCGAGATCATCAAAATGCCGACCAGAATCGCGCCGATCAGTTTAATCCCCTGAAATATCCCTTTCAGCGGTAACTGAGATGCTGCCGGGAATTTCTGCGCCAGATTCAAAATAACATCCAGCAACGAGAAGACTGAAAGCAGCGCATACATCATGATCCACAACTGCGCGCAGGTAGTCAGAATATCTGCCGCTTCGGTGCCTTTTTGCAGCCAGAATACCGCCTGAATATTGACGATAATCCCCTGCAGGGTAAAAGCTAAACGGTGGAAGAGTTTATTCTGGGTAATGATTTGCAACCAAAGCCGTGAACTGGCGATGGCACGTTTTTCGAAGGTCCGCAGTACCACCCAATGCAAAATAATATGCACCACGACGGCGGTCAGAAAAATAATACCGAAAATCATCACCATCGAGGTGGTGTGATCGATCTCAATACCCGCTAAATCTTCAACCTGGGATATTAAATCCTGCATAACGTCTCCTTTATACAACAGCAGCCTATGATGACGGCTGAAACAGGGTTATGCAAATCAGGAGAATCTGAGAGGAAATAGCCGGGCAGATGCCCGGCAAGAGAGAATTACACTTCGGTTAAGGTGATGTTTTGCGGCAGACGAGATTTCGGCAGCGTAGCGTTAAAATCTTCAACGCTGTGATGACCTACCGGAACAACCACCAGACTGGTGTAGCCTTTCTCTTTCAGACCAAATTCTGCATCGAGGATGGCGGCGTCAAAACCTTCGATGGGTACCGCGTCCAGACCCAGAGCCGCCACGCCGAGCAGGAAGTTACCGACGTTGAGATAAACCTGTTTTGCCATCCACTCTGCATCATCATGCAGATCTTTACGGTGCATATCAGCGAAGAACTTGCGACCTTTATCGTTCGCGGCTTTCGCTTCCGGCGTGGCAAAGCGGCCATCGGCATCTTCCTGGTCAACAACCAGCTTCAGCCAGACATCGTCCATCGCGGTTTTTGCACAGAACACCACGACGTGCGAGGCATCAAGCATTTTACGCTCGTTGAACACGTAATTACCGGCAGCGGATTTGGCAACACGCGCTTTACCTTCTTCCGTGCTGGCAACAATAAAATGCCACGGCTGGGAGTTGGTGCTGGATGGGCTGTATTGCAGTAGCGTTTTGATCTGCTCGGCCTGTTCCGGGGTAAGTTTTTTGCTGGCATCAAATGCCTTAGTGGAATGACGCTTTAAGGCGACAGAAATGATATCCATAAAGACTCCATGTGAAAGTAATTTTGCGTGCCAGCAGATTACAAGGTTCAACGAGAAATGGTAAGCGAGAAAAATGCGCTATAGATTTCCGCTTTAGCCTGGACGCACTCTTTTTTGATCGCGTTTAGCCAGACCATCAACCACCAGATTCCACGAATCGTTGATCAGATCGCGAAGTAACGCTTCGGAGATTTCTTCGCCGGGATACACTGAAATCCAGTGCTTTTTATTCATGTGATACCCTGGCTTAATGCTTGGGTATATTTGCTGATTTAACAGGGATTTTTGTGGATCGGACTTCAGATTGATAAAGGGGACGCCGCGTAGCTCCGACGACAGCATAAAAATCTTGCCGCCAATTTTAAAAACATCGAACTCCGGGCCAAAAGGCCAGCAAAGCTCGACAAAGGGTAACTCAAGGGCCAGGCGTTTCGCCGTTTCGTGCAGTGATTGCTTATCCATAAACGTTCCTTTAGGCGAAGGAGAATAAGCAAAGTATGCCGCGAAGTACGGCGATAATCGACGTTTAATCCGCCAGCGAGAACCAGCGTCGCCAGATAAAGCGCAGAACAAAATACTCAATAGCGCCCAGCACTAAAAACCACAGACAAAACAATAAAGTGTAAAGCTGACTAAGATCCATCAGATGGAACATGGTCACCAGTTTTTGTGCCAGCGCCAGCCCCAGTGCGGGGGCGGGCAGCAGCAGGCAAGAGAGGAAAGCCATCAGCAAAATGCCTGCTGCGGTGGTCAAGGTTTCTAAAGGGTGTTTCATAACATTGTTAAATGTAAGTTAAAACACCATTGTCAGGGATATTCTTCTGTAAGGCAATTCCCGGCTTAGTCACCGGCCCAGATCTCACAATGCTTTTTCACCAGCCCAATCAGCGAGCCGCCATCGGCGACGAAATCGCGCATTAGCTGCGCTTCATTCAGACCGCTGACGACCTGGCGATGCAGGGCCTCAATCGCGCTCGATGCACCAATTTTATGTGCGGAAGGGGCGATTTTTTCCAGCAATCGCAAGGTATCTTCCGTTAGCGGTCGACGATCTCCAGTGTGCGGATCGGTGATGACGCCTTCAAGCCCATAGCGACAGGCCTGGAAACGGTTGAATTTATACAGCAGGTAATCTTTTTCCTGATGTTTAAACGGGCGTTCCGTCAGTAACCAGTGGGCGGTAGCCTGAATTAATCCCGCCATATTTACTGCGTGGCTAAGGGTTAACGGGGTATCCATCACCCGAACCTCCACCGTGCCAAAATGAGGACTGGGGCGAATATCCCAGTGCAGATCTTTAATGCTGTCGATCATCGTGGTGTAACTCAGACAGCGAAACAGGGCTTCAAATTGTTGCCAGTTACTGACCCACGGCATCGGGCCATTATCAGGAAAGGCGGAAAAAATATTCGGTCGTGAGGAGGCAAAACGCGTATCCGTTCCCTGCATATATGGCGACGCGGCGGAAAGGGCGATAAAGTGCGGCACAAATCGTGACAAGCCGTGCAGCAAATAAATGGCGTCATCGCCACTGGCGCAGCCAACATGGACATGCTGACCAAAAACGGTCGCCTGCTGAATGAGATAACCAAAGTTTTCCAGCGTGCGTTGATAGCGTTCGTTATCGCATACCTCCTGACGCTGCCATTTCTGAAACGGGTGCGTGCCACCGCCGCAAATTTCCAGATGATGGTCTGTGGCTGCCTGCAATACGACTTTCTGCATCGCTGAAAACTGCCCGGCAGCCTGGTTGATATCACGGCAAACATCCGTCGCCAGCTCCAGCATACTTTCGGTGATATCGTGCTTTACCTCTCCGGCCGTGATCTTATTTTTAACCGCGTCAATCAGCATTGAAGAGTCCTGGCTTAAGTCATAGCCCGGCGGATTAACCACCTGCATTTCCAGTTCAATACCGAGGGTAAAAGGTTCAGAAACATGAAAATCGGGTAATGGCATAGGTTTCTCTTATGTTGGCGTTTTCTATTCAGTATAGAAGTCGGAGCGGCTGGGCGAGATGCGGAAGTTCTGGAATGTTTCTTTTTTTTGGTGATGGTGAACTGATGGTGCCTGAAGCAATTTGGCTACTTTTGCAATGTGACAAGTTATGGCAGTGCTGACTGGTGGCGAAGAATTTTGACGATTGAGTCATGCAGAAAAAAACGGGTTCAGCTTCAGTTGATTAAATGAGGAGTGAGAAGTCCGAAACAGGACTCACTGTATAAATAAACAGCTATTTTGTTGAGGAAGGGTAAGATAACGGCGGGTGCCTGAAGCTTTCCGGTTTCAGGTTTACTCTGAGGTCTGGAAAGATGAAGCCCCAGGAGATATTTCTATCAACCCTGGGGCTGCCACTCCAAACCCGAACAATTTGGATGGTAGTCCCTTCTTCGCATGGAGGCAATATAAACATGCTGACGAAATATGCCCTTGCGGCAGTCATAGTGCTGTGTTTAACGGTGCTGGGATTTACGCTTCTGGTCGGAGACTCGCTGTGTGAGTTTACGGTGAAGGAACGTAATATTGAGTTTAAGGCTGTTCTCGCTTACGAACCGAAGAAGTAGCCGTTGTGCGGGGAGTAATCCCATAAGCGCTAACTTAAGGGTTGTGGTATTACGCCTGATATGATTTAACGTGCCGATGAATTACTCTCACGATAACTGGTCAGCAATTCTGGCCCATATTGGTAAGCCCGAAGAACTGGATACTTCGGCACGTAATGCCGGGGCTCTAACCCGCCGCCGCGAAATTCGTGATGCTGCAACTCTGCTACGTCTGGGGCTGGCTTACGGCCCCGGGGGGATGTCATTACGTGAAGTCACTGCATGGGCTCAGCTCCATGACGTTGCAACATTATCTGACGTGGCTCTCCTGAAGCGGCTGCGGAATGCCGCCGACTGGTTTGGCATACTTGCCGCACAAACACTTGCTGTACGCGCCGCAGTTACGGGTTGTACAAGCGGAAAGAGATTGCGTCTTGTCGATGGAACAGCAATCAGTGCGCCCGGGGGCGGCAGCGCTGAATGGCGACTACATATGGGATATGATCCTCATACCTGTCAGTTCACTGATTTTGAGCTAACCGACAGCAGAGACGCTGAACGGCTGGACCGATTTGCGCAAACGGCAGACGAGATACGCATTGCTGACCGGGGATTCGGTTCGCGTCCCGAATGTATCCGCTCACTTGCTTTTGGAGAAGCTGATTATATCGTCCGGGTTCACTGGCGAGGATTGCGCTGGTTAACTGCAGAAGGAATGCGCTTTGACATGATGGGTTTTCTGCGCGGGCTGGATTGCGGTAAGAACGGTGAAACCACTGTAATGATAGGCAATTCAGGTAATAAAAAAGCCGGAGCTCCCTTTCCGGCACGTCTCATTGCCGTATCACTTCCTCCCGAAAAAGCATTAATCAGTAAAACCCGACTGCTCAGCGAGAATCGTCGAAAAGGACGAGTAGTTCAGGCGGAAACGCTGGAAGCAGCGGGCCATGTGCTATTGCTAACATCATTACCGGAAGATGAATATTCAGCAGAGCAAGTGGCTGATTGTTACCGTCTGCGATGGCAAATTGAACTGGCTTTTAAGCGGCTCAAAAGTTTGCTGCACCTGGATGCTTTGCGTGCAAAGGAACCTGAACTCGCGAAAGCGTGGATATTTGCTAATCTACTCGCCGCATTTTTAATTGACGACATAATCCAGCCATCGCTGGATTTCCCCCCCAGAAGTGCCGGATCCGAAAAGAAGAACTAACTCGTTGTGGAGAATAACAAAAATGGTCATCTGGAGCTTACAGGTGGCCATTCGTGGGACAGTATCCCTGACAGCCTACAAAACGCAATTGAAGAACGCGAGGCATCGTCTTAACGAGGCACCGAGGCGTCGCATTCTTCAGATGGTTCAACCCTTAAGTTAGCGCTTATGGGAGTAATCCCCGCATATCCGGTTGTCAGGTCAGGATGGTAAGGCACCTGCTTTACACTTTCGCCCGTGGTCAGTGATGGCTGCGGGCGAATCGTACCAGATGTTGTCAATTAATCGTGTTGGCACAGCGTTATGACTATCTTTTCTTTTATCTGCCAGTGCACAGCAAACATCTCATTCTCACGATGAATGATGACCTGCTGTTTATTCCAGCTAATTATCTGATAGTCCAGAAAACCTGCATCAGTTTGGATCTCACTTGCCTTAAATGCGCTCTCTTTGGCGGAAAATGCCAGTGTCAGCGCCAGAGAAAAGGCTAAACCGCAGTCTGCGAGTCGCTCGTGTTCCGCTGGTGTAATAATGTTGTCTGTCAATTCTCTTGCGGTTTGTACAGAAAAAATTTCTTCTATATCAATGCCAATCGGTTGACGAGATACCACGGCTAATGCCGTAGTCCCACAGTGGCTAATACTGCCGTATACCTCCGCAGGCCAGACAGGTTGGCGTAGCTCGCCGATTGCGGGCACACATTTATAGCCATATTCCCGCAAAGCATAAACAGCAGCGATCCGTCCGGCTAAATGCTCTGTTTTACGTTTACGTCCAGCGTGTTGCAGTTGTGCGTAGTGCGGCAGCCAGAGTAAATCCTGCTCACAAAAATTCGCCGGATCGAACTCAACAAAATGCAGCGTATGTCCGGCAAAGGGGAGGGAGGTATGCGTAGTTTTCATATCGACCATATTCGAGACTGATGACAAACGCAAAACTGCCTGATGCGCTACGCTTATCAGGCCTACATGGTCCTGCAATATATTGAATTGGCAAGATTTTTGTAGGCCGGATAAGGCGTTCACGCCGCATCCGGCATGAACGACGCGCACTTTGTCAACAATCTGACGTTAGCATCAGAAGTGGGTGTTTACGCTCATATACCACGTACGTCCCGGCTCGTTATAGGTATACGCCCCGGCACCGGCGATATAGTTGGCCCCTGCCAAATCGCCCGTGGTCTGGGCATTACCCGCACGCCACAAACGTTTGTCGAACAGATTGTCCACGCCGCCGGTCAGACTGACATTCTTCGTCACATCCCAGGTCGCGCTCAGGCCAACAATGCTGTAAGGACTAATTTCTTTGGTTTCCGGTCCAACCGCTGGCTGACCTTTATAGTTGTACTTCTTCGGCTGCTGCTTGCCGTACCAGGTGAAGGTCGTTTGCATCGACAAATCTTCCCGTGCCTGCCAGCTCAGCGTTGAGTTCAACGTATACTCCGGGATGATCGACAAACGGTCGCCCGTGGTTTTGTTTTCACTCTTCAGCATATAAGTGATGTTATTGGTCCACATCACCGTTTCGCTAACCGGTACGTTTAACGATCCTTCCAGACCTTCAACCACCGCTTTCGGCACGTTATCCCACTGATAGAGATCGGTGCCGACTGCGTTTTGCCCTACAGCCACATAGCCCGCTTCAATCTTATTGCGATAATCGTTACGGAACCAGGTGACGCCCGCCAGCCACCCGTCGCGTTTGAACTCCAGACCAATCTCTTTGTTGATGCTGGTTTCTGCTTTCAGGTCATCGTTACCTTGCAGATAGCAGCCGCCCGCGCTGGCATAGCAACCCTGACCTTTACTGTAGAGAATGTAGTTCGGGTTAGTCTGGTACAGGCTCGGCGCTTTATAAGCACGGGCGATGCCCATTTTCAGCGTGAAGTCATCGCCTAAACCTTGCGATATGTTCAGCGCCGGGCTCCAGTTATTGCCGACAATACTGTGATGATCGAAACGCAGCCCCGGCGTTACGATGGTGCTGTCAGTCAGCTCCATGTTGTTTTCGGCAAACAGCGAGAAAATTTCTGCTTTTGAATACGGGCTACGGTCGGTGGTACTCACGCCATCAATAGCGCCACCGGTATTCGTTCCGGTCAGTGCCTGGGTGTTGGAACTTAAGTCCTTCATCCGTTGCTGATTCCACTCCGTACCCAGCGTCAGCGTCTGGTTAACGAGGAAATCAATCGGCAGGTTAACTTCGCTGTGCAGCATCACGTCATCAAGATCGATATCGACGAAATCCTGTGTCGCTTTTTCGTTAAATTTCCCTTCGGTACCGCCCGCCAGACCTTCCGGAATACGCGAGTTACGGGTGTGTTCGTACTGCACCCAGTTGCTGGTGGTCACGCCGTTATCCCAGCCACCGTTCCAGGTCAGCGCGTAGTTCTGGCGATACAGACGGTTGGTTTCATCGCCATATTTCGAGCGGGTATAGGAATCGGAGTTGGTATTCTGGGTGTCGCCCGCATACAGGTTACCCTGGCGGCTGTAACCTGCTTCCAGTTCCAGCGATTGCAATGGCGCGAAATCCCAGCGCACCACGCCATTAATATCTTTGTTGATTACCCCTTCGCGCCCGGCTGGTAACGTCGTGGCATACGTTCCGGCACGCGCGGACTGATGGCCCTGGTTGATATCCCACGCGTCAGCCTGGGTTTTGTCGAGGTTGCCATACAAACGGAAGCTGAATTCGTCGCCCAGCGGACCGGTCAGGCTAAAGTTAGTGCGTTTGGTGGCACCTTCCTCTTTATGTTCTGGCGCATTGAAATATGCGTCCCAGGAGCCGTGCCACTCGCCGCTGCCTTTTTTGGTAATGATGTTAACCACGCCGCCCGCCGCGCCGTTGCCATAACGCGCAGCTGCCGGACCACGCAGAACTTCAATACGTTCAATCATTTCAGGTGGCACCCAGGAAGTATCACCACGGGTATCGCGCTCGCCACGCCAGCCCTGACGCACCGAGTTACGGCTGCTTACCGGCTTGCCGTCAATCAAAATCAGCGTGTTTTCCGGACCCATACCGCGAATATCAATCTGTCGGTTATTCCCACGCTGACCACTGGTGGAGTTACCGGTCAGGTTAACGCCTGGCATGGTACGGATGATCTTCGACACATCGCGGGCAACCGGGTTTTTGCGGATTTCATCTGCGGTGATGGTCGAAACGCCAGGCGCCTGTAAGTTCTGCTCGGCGGCGGTAACGACAATAGTATCGTCATGTGAAACAGGAGTATCGGTCGGCTCTTGTGCCTGCGCTACCCCATAAATCCCCAGATTGACCAACAAGGCCAGGGAATGAATCTTCTTGTTCATTGTTTTATTCCTGCATTTTTGCCACGAATTGCAACTGTCGGGCATGGTCGTCATCAACACGACGCATCCCGCTACCGCGAAAACCTTTGATCCTGAAAGACACGCAGTGCAGTTGGTTAATTAATGTCCGCGCTTCCCACGGCGCGCCATTACGCTATTGCAAATGCAAATAGTTATCAATAATATTATCAATATATTTCTGCAATCAATGAAAAATTGCACAGTAAACATGGGGTTATGGTGTGACGGCGTTAAAAGTAGGAAGTGAGAGCTGGTGGCAGTCGAAACATGGCCCGGAATGGCAGCGTCTGAATGACGAAATGTTTGAGGTCACTTTCTGGTGGCGTGATCCCCAAGGTTCTGAAGAATACTCGACGATAAAGCGCGTATGGGTCTACATCACTGGTGTGACCGATCACCATCAGAACAGCCAGCCCCAGTCGATGCAGCGAATTGCAGGCACTAACGTCTGGCAGTGGACGACACAACTCAATGCCAACTGGCGCGGCAGCTACTGCTTTATTCCCACCGAACGCGATGACATTTTTTCTGTACCATCCCCCGATCGCCTCGAATTGCGCGAAGGCTGGCGAAAACTATTACCCCAGGCGATAGCCGATCCGCTGAACCTACAAAGCTGGAAAGGCGGGCGAGGGCACGCTGTTTCTGCACTCGAAATGCCGCAAGCGCCTCTGCAACCGGGATGGGATTGTCCGCAAGCGCCAGAAATACCTGCCAAAGAAATTATCTGGAAAAGTGAACGGTTGAAAAAGTCACGGCGTGTATGGATTTTTACCACCGGCGATGCAACAGCAGAAGAACGCCCGCTGGCAGTTTTGCTCGATGGCGAATTTTGGGCGCAAAGTATGCCCGTCTGGCCAGTGCTGACTTCGCTGACCCATCGTCAGCAACTTCCTCCCGCCGTGTATGTGTTGATCGACGCTATCGACACCACGCACCGCGCCCACGAACTGCCGTGTAATGCGGATTTCTGGCTCGCAGTACAGCAAGAGTTATTACCCCTGGTGAAAGCTATTGCCCCTTTTAGCGATCGTGCCGATCGCACCGTGGTTGCCGGGCAGAGTTTTGGTGGGCTTTCCGCGCTGTATGCCGGACTGCACTGGCCTGAACGCTTTGGCTGTGTATTAAGCCAGTCAGGATCGTACTGGTGGCCGCATCGGGGCGGGCAGCAAGAGGGCGTGTTACTTGAAAAGCTAAAAGCTGGTGAAGTTAGCGCCGAAGGTCTGCGCATTGTGCTGGAAGCGGGTATTCGCGAGCCGATGATCATGCGGGCCAATCAGGCGCTGTATGCGCAATTACACCCCATAAAAGAATCCATTTTCTGGCGTCAGGTTGACGGCGGACATGATGCGCTTTGTTGGCGCGGTGGCTTGATGCAGGGGCTAATCGACCTCTGGCAACCACTTTTCCATGACAGGAGTTGAATATGGCATTCAGTAATCCCTTCGATGATCCGCAGGGAGCGTTTTACATATTGCGCAATGCGCAGGGGCAATTCAGTCTGTGGCCGCAACAATGCGTCTTACCGGCAGGCTGGGACATTGTGTGTCAGCCGCAGTCACAGGCGTCCTGCCAGCAGTGGCTGGAAGCCCACTGGCGTACTCTGACACCGACGAATTTTACCCAGTTGCAGGAGGCACAATGAGCCAGCATTTACCTTTGGTCGCCGCACAGCCCGGCATCTGGATGGCAGAAAAACTGTCAGAATTACCCTCCGCCTGGAGCGTGGCGCATTACGTTGAGTTAACCGGAGAGGTTGATTCGCCATTACTGGCCCGCGCGGTGGTTGCCGGACTAGCGCAAGCAGATACGCTGCGGATGCGTTTTACGGAAGATAACGGCGAAGTCTGGCAGTGGGTCGATGATGCGCTGACGTTCGAACTGCCAGAAATTATCGACCTACGAACCAACATTGATCCGCACGGTACTGCGCAGGCATTAATGCAGGCGGATTTGCAACAAGATCTGCGCGTCGATAGCGGTAAACCACTGGTCTTTCATCAGCTGATACAGGTGGCGGATAACCGCTGGTACTGGTATCAGCGTTATCACCATTTGCTGGTCGATGGCTTTAGTTTCCCGGCCATTACCCGCCAGATCGCCAATATTTACTGCACATGGCTGCGTGGCGAACCAACGCCTGCTTCGCCATTTACGCCTTTCGCTGATGTAGTGGAAGAGTACCAGCAATACCGCGAAAGCGAAGCCTGGCAGCGTGATGCGGCATTCTGGGCAGAACAGCGTCGTCAACTGCCGCCGCCCGCGTCACTTTCTCCGGCACCTTTACCGGGGCGCAGCGCCTCGGCAGATATTCTGCGCCTGAAACTGGAATTTACCGACGGGGAATTCCGCCAGCTGGCTACGCAACTTTCAGGTGTGCAGCGTACCGATTTAGCCCTTGCGCTGGCAGCCTTGTGGCTGGGGCGATTGTGCAATCGTATGGACTACGCCGCCGGATTTATCTTTATGCGTCGACTGGGCTCGGCGGCGCTGACGGCTACCGGACCCGTGCTCAACGTTTTGCCGTTGGGTATTCACATTGCGGCGCAAGAAACGCTGCCGGAACTGGCAACCCGACTGGCAGCACAACTGAAAAAAATGCGTCGTCATCAACGTTACGATGCCGAACAAATTGTCCGTGACAGCGGGCGAGCGGCAGGTGATGAACCGCTGTTTGGTCCGGTACTCAATATCAAGGTATTTGATTACCAACTGGATATTCCTGATGTTCAGGCGCAAACCCATACCCTGGCAACCGGTCCGGTTAATGACCTTGAACTGGCCCTGTTCCCGGATGTACACGGTGATTTGAGTATTGAGATCCTCGCCAATAAACAGCGTTACGATGAGCCAACGTTAATCCAGCATGCTGAACGCCTGAAAATGCTGATTGCCCAGTTCGCCGCGGATCCGGCGCTGTTGTGCGGCGATGTCGATATTATGCTGCCAGGTGAGTATGCGCAGCTGGCGCAGCTCAACGCCACTCAGGTTGAGATTCCAGAAACCACGCTTAGCGCGCTGGTGGCAGAACAAGCGGCAAAAACACCGGATGCTCCGGCGCTGGCAGATGCGCGTTACCTGTTCAGCTATCGGGAAATGCGCGAGCAGGTGGTGGCGCTGGCGAATCTGCTGCGTGAGCGCGGCGTTAAACCAGGGGACAGCGTGGCGGTGGCACTACCGCGCTCGGTCTTTTTGACCCTGGCACTCCATGCGATAGTTGAAGCTGGAGCGGCCTGGCTACCGCTGGATACCGGCTATCCGGACGATCGCCTGAAAATGATGCTGGAAGATGCGCGTCCGTCGCTGTTAATTACCACCGACGATCAACTGCCGCGCTTTAGCGATGTTCCCAATTTAACAAGCCTTTGCTATAACGCCCCGCTTACACCGCAGGGCAGTGCGCCGCTGCAACTTTCACAACCGCATCACACGGCTTATATCATCTTTACCTCTGGCTCCACCGGCAGGCCGAAAGGGGTAATGGTCGGGCAGACGGCTATCGTCAACCGCCTGCTTTGGATGCAAAATCATTATCCGCTTACAGGCGAAGATGTCGTTGCCCAAAAAACGCCGTGCAGTTTTGATGTCTCGGTGTGGGAGTTTTTCTGGCCGTTTATCGCAGGGGCAAAACTGGTGATGGCTGAACCGGAAGCGCACCGCGACCCGCTCGCTATGCAGCAATTCTTTGCCGAATATGGCGTAACGACCACGCACTTTGTGCCGTCGATGCTGGCGGCATTTGTTGCCTCGCTGACGCCGCAAACCGCTCGCCAGAGTTGCGCGACGTTGAAACAGGTTTTCTGTAGTGGTGAGGCCTTACCGGCTGATTTATGCCGCGAATGGCAACAGTTAACTGGCGCGCCGTTGCATAATCTATATGGCCCGACGGAAGCGGCGGTAGATGTCAGCTGGTATCCGGCTTTTGGCGAGGAACTGGCACAGGTGCGCGGCAGCAGTGTGCCGATTGGTTATCCGGTATGGAATACGGGTCTGCGTATTCTTGATGCGATGATGCATCCGGTGCCGCCGGGTGTGGCGGGTGATCTCTATCTCACTGGCATTCAACTGGCGCAGGGCTATCTCGGACGCCCCGATCTGACCGCCAGCCGCTTTATTGCCGATCCTTTTGCCCCAGGTGAACGGATGTACCGTACCGGAGACGTTGCCCGCTGGCTGGATAACGGCGCGGTGGAGTACCTCGGGCGCAGTGATGATCAGCTAAAAATTCGCGGGCAGCGTATCGAACTGGGCGAAATCGATCGCGTGATGCAGGCGCTGCCGGATGTCGAACAAGCCGTTACCCACGCCTGTGTGATTAACCAGGCGGCTGCCACCGGTGGTGATGCGCGTCAATTGGTGGGCTATCTGGTGTCGCAATCGGGCCTGCCGTTGGATACCAGCGCATTGCAGGCGCAGCTTCGTGAAACATTGCCACCACATATGGTACCGGTGGTTCTGCTGCAACTTCCACAGTTACCACTTAGCGCCAACGGCAAGCTGGATCGCAAAGCCTTACCGTTGCCTGAACTGAAGGCACAAGCGCCAGGGCGTGCGCCGAAAGCGGGCAGTGAAACGATTATCGCCGCGGCATTCTCGTCGTTGCTGGGGTGTGACGTGCAGGATGCCGATGCTGATTTCTTCGCGCTTGGCGGTCATTCGCTACTGGCAATGAAACTGGCAGCGCAGTTAAGTCGGCAGGTTGCCCGCCAGGTGACGCCGGGGCAAGTGATGGTCGCGTCAACTGTCGCCAAACTGGCAACGATTATTGATGCTGAAGAAGACAGCACCCGGCGTATGGGATTCGAAACCATTCTGCCGTTGCGTGAAGGTAATGGCCCGACGCTGTTTTGTTTCCATCCTGCGTCCGGTTTTGCCTGGCAGTTCAGCGTGCTCTCGCGTTATCTCGATCCACAATGGTCGATTATCGGCATTCAGTCACCGCGCCCCAATGGCCCCATGCAGACGGCGGCAAACCTGGATGAAGTCTGCGAAGCGCATCTGGCAACGTTACTTGAACAACAACCGCATGGCCCTTATTACCTGCTGGGGTATTCCCTTGGCGGTACGCTGGCGCAGGGTATTGCGGCGCGACTGCGTGCCCGTGGCGAACAGGTGGCATTTCTTGGCTTGCTGGATACCTGGCCGCCAGAAACGCAAAACTGGCAGGAAAAAGAAGCTAATGGTCTGGACCCGGAAGTGCTGGCGGAGATTAACCGCGAACGCGAGGCCTTCCTGGCAGCACAGCAGGGAAGTACTTCAACGGAGTTGTTTACCACCATTGAAGGCAACTACGCTGATGCTGTGCGCCTGCTGACGACTGCTCATAGCGTACCGTTTGACGGTAAAGCGACGCTGTTTGTTGCTGAACGCACACTTCAGGAAGGTATGAGTCCCGAACGCGCCTGGTCGCCGTGGATAGCGGAGCTGGATATCTATCGTCAGGATTGTGCGCATGTGGATATTATCTCTCCAGGGACGTTTGAAAAAATTGGGCCGATTATTCGCGCAACGCTAAACAGGTAAATTAATATTATTTATAAACCCATAATTACAGAAAATAATTATGGGTTTTTTATTTGTTTGATTTATAGGTTTGATGAATATTTCTCTTAAATAGAGTGAATGTTGCATTCAGTGGAAGGAATTTACAAACTTCAGCTTCGGATAATTATCACCAACTGGTAAAGTGAGCGCCGTGGAGATTTCCCCCTATTGGACTCATTTTCAGGTTATACCCCATGTCATCACTGAATATTAAACAGGGAAGTGACGCTCATTTTCCCGATTATCCTCTGGCGTCGCCCAGTAATAATGAAATTGATTTACTTAATCTAATCTCAGTTTTATGGCGGGCCAAAAAAACGGTCATGGCGGTCGTTTTTGCGTTTGCCTGCGCAGGCTTGCTGATCTCTTTCATCCTGCCGCAAAAATGGACCAGCGCGGCGGTTGTCACGCCTCCAGAACCTGTTCAGTGGCAAGAGTTGGAGAAATCATTCACTAAGCTTCGTGTGCTGGATCTGGATATCAAAATTGATCGTACAGAAGCATTTAACCTGTTTATCAAGAAGTTTCAGTCGGTTAGCTTGCTGGAAGAGTACCTGCGTTCATCACCTTATGTGATGGACCAATTAAAAGAGGCGAAAATCGACGAACTGGATTTGCATCGCGCAATTGTCGCATTGAGCGAAAAAATGAAAGCGGTTGATGACAATGCCAGTAAGAAAAAAGATGAACCGTCACTGTATACCTCCTGGACGCTAAGTTTTACCGCGCCAACCAGTGAAGAGGCGCAGACCGTTTTGAGCGGGTATATCGATTATATCTCTACGTTGGTGGTGAAAGAGTCGCTAGAAAACGTCCGTAATAAACTGGAGATCAAAACCCAGTTTGAAAAAGAAAAACTGGCTCAGGATCGCATTAAAACGAAAAATCAACTTGATGCAAACATTCAGCGCCTCAATTATTCACTCGACATTGCCAACGCGGCAGGAATTAAAAAGCCCGTTTACAGTAATGGTCAGGCCGTTAAAGATGACCCCGATTTTTCTATTTCTCTCGGTGCAGACGGTATTGAACGCAAACTGGAAATAGAAAAAGCGGTCACTGACGTTGCGGAACTGAACGGTGAATTACGTAATCGGCAGTATCTTGTCGAGCAATTAACAAAAGCACATGTCAACGATGTGAATTTTACGCCGTTTAAATATCAGTTAAGCCCGTCATTGCCAGTGAAAAAAGACGGTCCGGGTAAGGCGATTATTGTGATCCTTTCCGCGTTGATCGGCGGGATGGTGGCTTGTGGTGGCGTGCTGTTGCGCTATGCGATGGCATCCAGAAAACAGGATGCCATGATGGCAGACCACTTAGTTTAACTATTTGCGGTTGAAGGTGCCGTTCGTCCGAGCGGCACCACAAGCGGCGTTCCGGCAACTGGATCGTCAATGATCATGCAGCGCAGACCATAAATGCGCTCAATCAGTTCAGCAGTGACAATCTCCTTCGGCGCTCCCTGAGCAACAATTTTCCCTTCCCGCAATGCAATCAAATGGCTGGCGTAACGACAGGCCTGATTAAGATCGTGCAGCACCGCCGCCAGGGTATAGCCTTTTTCGCGGTTCAGTTCGCTTAACAACTCCAGCAAATCAATCTGATGACTGATATCCAGCCAGGTCGTGGGTTCGTCGAGCAGCATAATTGCCGTTTCCTGGGCCAGCACCATCGCGATCCACGCTCGCTGGCGTTGTCCGCCAGAAAGGGTATCCACGCTTTGATCTGCCAGATGAGTTATTCCCGTGGCCTGCATTGCTTTCGTTACCGCTTCTTCATCCTCTTTGCGCCAGCGGGTAAACAGCGGTTGATGCGGATAACGTCCACGCGCCACCAGCTCCTGCACGGTGATATCGCCCGGCGTGGTAGCATTTTGCGCCAACAGACCAATCCGGCGTGCAACCTCTTTACTGGCGTAATGTTGAATGTGCTCGCCATCCAGCCAGACATGCCCATGAGCAGGCGTCATCAGGCGGCTTAAGGTACGCAGTAACGTGGATTTACCGCAGCCATTTGGCCCGATAATTGCCGTGAAGTGACCATCAGGTATTTCTACAGTCAGATTTTCCGCAACGGTATATTTGCCATATCCCAGGGTTAACTGTTCGCCGCGCAAACGGGCTACTGATTCGGTCATTTTTTGCGAGACTCCTGAATTAACAAGACGATAAGGTAAATACCGCCGAGGCTGACGGTAACGACGCCAACCGGAAGTTGATACGGCATAAACAGTTGTTGGGCGCAGAGATCGGCCGCCAGCAGTAACAGCGCCCCGCATAGCGCCGCCTGGGTTAGCCCCCAGCGAGCGGTGCCGCTAATGCGTCGGGCAATGTGCGGTGCGACTAAAGCAATAAAGGAAATCGGCCCGGCAAGCGCTGTTGCCGCAGCGGTAAGCACCACTGCAACCAGCATCATTAACAGACGCGAACGTTCGACGCTGACGCCCAGCGCACACGCGGTATCATCGCCCATTTCCAGCAAGCGCATCCGGCGTACCAGTAAGGCGGCGGCAATGAGCATCAATATAATGATGGGTGCGGAAGGCGAGGTTTTTGCCCACGTCAGGCCGTTGAGCGATCCGGCATTCCACAAACCTGCTGTTAGCGCCGTTTCTAAAGACGCTTTCAGCAACAGCCAGGTATTAAAGGCCACCAGCATGGCGCGAACGCCGATACCGATAATAATCAACCGAAAGGTGTCGATGCCGTTGCGCCAGGCGAGCAGCCAGACCAGCAGCGAAGTGACAATGCCGCCCACCATTGCTGACAGCGCGATAGCCGTCAGGTCCTGACCAAACAGCACCATCGCCACCAGCACGCCGCTCCACGCCCCGGTGTTAAAGCCCATTACGTCAGGGCTGCCGAGCGGGTTACGCATCAGCGACTGAAAAATCGCGCCACTGACGCCCAGTGCTGCGCCAATCAACAGCGCCATCAGCACGCGTGGTAAACGCCATTCGGTGACCACCATCGTCATACTGCGCGGCGCATCGCCCATCAGCGCGGCGAATACCTGCGAGGTTTCCAGCGTGACGGCACCGCTGCGTAATCCCCAGATACCTGCAACCACACAGGCGGAAACCAGCAGCAAACAGGTGATGAGTAATCGGCGAGAGACGTAAATCATGCACCACCTCGCGTTTTACGTCGCACGAGGAAGATCAGCACCGGTGCACCAATAAACGCACTGACCACAGAAACGCGCAGTTCGCCGGGCACAATCACCCGCCCGATGATATCGGCAAACAGCAGCAGGGCAGGGGTAGCAAGTAGCGTGACGGGCAGCGACCAGCGATGATCGGCACCCACCAGCCAACGCGCCATATGCGGCATCATCAGGCCAATAAAGGCAATCGGGCCAACTATTGCCGTCGCACTACCACAAAGCACGGTAATCGCCAGCAGACCAATCAACTGTGTGCGCGCCACGCGACTGCCCAGCGCCGTCGCGGTGTCGCTGCCGAGGCTCAAACTGTTCAGCGCGCGACTCAGTAATAGCGCAGTTGCTCCGGCGATCAGCACCGGGATCAGCACCACTTTTAAGGTATGTAGATTGCGAATATCCAGCGAACCGGCTTGCCAGAAACGCAACTGATCGTAGACGTCAGGATTAAGCAGGGCGATGCCGCTGGTCAGTCCTTCCAGCACCGCCGCCAGCGCCACGCCCGCCAGGGTTAAACGCACCGGACTTAACTGCCCGCCGCCCTGACTGCCGGTAAAGGCAACAATCAATGAGGCCACCAGCGCCCCGGCGAAGGCCATCGCCAGTTGTTCCTGCGCGGAAGAGTAACCAAACAGCGCCGCACCCAGCACAATGGCAAAGCTGGCTCCGGCGTTCACGCCAAGCAAGCCGGGGTCGGCAAGTGGGTTTCGGGTGAGGGTTTGCATTAACGCCCCGGCAAGGCCAAGCGCGCCGCCTGCCAGTAAACCGGCAAGGGTACGCGGCAGCCGCGCGTCGAGCACGATGGTGCAGTCGGCGCTCTGGCAGGTGCCGGAGAAGGCCTCCAGCACTACGGAAGCGGGGAGTGATTTTGCCCCAATGAGCAGGCTTAATGCCGTCGCGATAATCAGTAATAACAGCAATCCGGGCACGGCAATGGCGCGTGTCACGGCAACAGAACCAGACATACGAACTTCCATGATAATGAAATTAATTATCGTTATCGATCTTATTTGGATATGTTAGCATGTGCAGCCTAAGAATAGGTATTTAAAATATTTGATGGCAAGGCATTGTAATGAATAAACAATCCTGGCTGCTTAACCTCAGCCTGTTGAAAACGCACCCGGCGTTTCGCGCAGTATTCCTCGCTCGTTTCATCTCAATTGTGTCTCTGGGTTTGCTCGGCGTCGCGGTGCCGGTGCAGATCCAGATGATGACACATTCCACCTGGCAGGTGGGGCTTTCGGTGACGCTGACCGGCGGCGCGATGTTTGTTGGCCTGATGGTCGGCGGTGTGCTGGCGGATCGCTATGAGCGCAAAAAAGTGATTTTGCTGGCGCGCGGCACCTGTGGCATTGGCTTCATTGGACTGTGCCTTAATGCACTGCTGCCGGAGCCGTCATTGCTGGCAATCTATTTACTTGGTTTATGGGATGGTTTTTTCGCATCGCTTGGCGTTACGGCGCTATTGGCGGCGACACCAGCACTGGTAGGGCGTGAAAACTTAATGCAGGCCGGGGCGATCACCATGTTGACCGTGCGTCTGGGGTCGGTGATTTCGCCCATGATTGGCGGTTTATTGCTGGCGACCGGTGGCGTAGCCTGGAACTACGGGCTGGCGGCGGCGGGCACGTTTATTACCTTGCTACCGTTGTTAAGCCTTCCGGCGTTGCCACCGCCACCGCAGCCGCGTGAGCATCCGTTGAAATCATTACTGGCAGGATTTCGTTTTCTGCTTGCCAGCCCGCTGGTGGGCGGGATTGCGCTGCTGGGTGGTTTATTGACGATGGCGAGCGCGGTGCGGGTACTGTATCCGGCGCTGGCTGACAACTGGCAGATGTCAGCGGCACAGATTGGTTTTCTCTACGCGGCGATCCCGCTCGGCGCGGCTATTGGTGCGTTAACCAGCGGGAAGCTGGCACATAGTGCGCGACCAGGGTTATTGATGCTGCTCTCCACGCTGGGATCGTTCCTCGCCATTGGTCTGTTTGGCCTGATGCCGATGTGGATTTTAGGCGTGGTTTGTCTGGCGCTGTTCGGCTGGTTGAGTGCGGTCAGCTCGTTGCTGCAATACACAATGCTGCAAACGCAAACCCCGGAAGCGATGTTAGGGCGGATTAACGGTTTGTGGACGGCGCAGAACGTGACGGGCGATGCCATAGGCGCGGCGCTGCTGGGTGGTTTGGGCGCGATGATGACACCGGTTGCTTCCGCAAGCGCGAGCGGTTTTGGTTTGTTGATTATCGGCGTGTTGTTATTGCTGGTGCTGGTGGAGTTGCGACATTTTCGCCAGACGCCGCCGCAGGTGACAGCGTCCGACAGTTAATGCTTAAAACAGCGCCTTAAGCCTATCCAGCACTTGCATGGCGCTGTAGTAATCCAGACGGAACGTCTCGGTTCCCAGCGCATAAACCTGCTTGTTTTGTACTGCAGGCAGGTGCGCGAGCAGCGGATTAGCATAAATAGCATCGGCATCTTTCTGATCACCGGCGAACAGGAATAGTGACTCGCCATTTAACCCTGCAGCCAGATTTTCCCCACCAAGCTGAATGATGTCATGGCGTTTACCCTGACTTTGGCTGGCATTTAACCCTGCGGGTAACTTCGCCAGCGTAAAGCCGAGTTGTTCCAGCATCTGCCCTTGTGCTGATTCTGGCGTCCAGAGATTGGCACTGTGTGCAGCGGCAGTATAGACAATGGCAGTGACCGGCTGCGGCGGTAATTTGATTTGCTCTTTCGCCGCCGCCAGTTGCTTATCAAACTGCGCAATCCGCTCTGCCGCTTGTTTCTCATGCCCGGTAATTTCGCCAAGTTGCGTTAACAGCGACTGCCAGCTTTTGTCGTCGTAATTGATGATTAATGTCGGGGCGATGGTGGAAAGCTGATCATACAGTGCCAGCGCCGAATCCCCGCCGGTTGCGCTAATTAAAATCAGATCCGGCATTTGCGCGGCAACGGCTTCGGCGCTCGGTTCGCCGATATAGAGCCGTTGCAGTTTGCGTTCTTTCGCCACCTTGCTCCACTGGCGTAAAAAGCCCTGGTCATCCGCGACGCGGTTATTCGGCGTGGTCGCGCCGCTGGCGATCACCGGAGCATCAATCGCCAGCAGTGAGCCGGTCAGGGTGACGCTGGTGGAAACAATACGCTGCGGCTGGCTTTCCAGTGTATGTGTGCCACGGCTGTCAGTAATCTGACGCGGCCAGTCAGCGGCCTGAACTGCGGCTATTCCTGAAAGCAAAAGTCCTGTTAATAGAAGGGCGTTGCGGTAGAGCGGGGCGAGTCTCACAAATCAGCTTCCTGTTATTAATAAGGTTAAGGGCGTAATGACAAATTCGACAAAGCGCACAATCCGTCCCCTCGCCCCTTTGGGGAGAGGGTTAGGGTGAGGGGAACAGCCAGCACTGGTGCGAACATTAACCCTCACCCCAGCCCTCACCCTGGAAGGGAGAGGGGGCAGAACGGCGCAGGACATCACATTGCGCTTATGCGAATCCATCAATAATGCTTCTCATTTTCATTGTAACCACAACCAGATGCAACCCCGAGTTGCAGATTGCGTTACCTCAAGAGTTGACATAGTGCGCGTTTGCTTTTAGGTTAGCGACCGAAAATATAAATGATAATCATTATTAAAGCCTTTATCATTTTGTGGAGGATGATATGGATACGTCACTGGCTGAGGAAGTACAGCAGACCATGGCAACACTTGCGCCCAATCGCTTTTTCTTTATGTCGCCGTACCGCAGTTTTACGACGTCAGGATGTTTCGCCCGCTTCGATGAACCGGCTGTGAACGGGGATTCGCCCGACAGTCCCTTCCAGCAAAAACTCGCCGCGCTGTTTGCCGATGCCAAAGCGCAGGGCATCAAAAATCCGGTGATGGTCGGGGCGATTCCCTTCGATCCACGTCAGCCTTCGTCGCTGTATATTCCTGAATCCTGGCAGTCGTTCTCCCGTCAGGAAAAACAAGCTTCCGCACGCCGTTTCACCCGCAGCCAGTCGCTGAATGTGGTGGAACGCCAGGCAATTCCGGAGCAAACCACGTTTGAACAGATGGTTGCCCGCGCCGCCGCACTTACCGCCACGCCGCAGGTCGACAAAGTGGTGTTGTCACGGTTGATTGATATCACCACTGACGCCGCCATTGATAGTGGCGTATTGCTGGAACGGTTGATTGCGCAAAACCCGGTTAGTTACAACTTCCATGTTCCGCTGGCTGATGGTGGCGTCCTGCTGGGGGCCAGCCCGGAACTGCTGCTACGTAAAGACGGCGAGCGTTTTAGCTCCATTCCGTTAGCCGGTTCCGCGCGTCGTCAGCCGGATGAAGTGCTCGATCGCGAAGCAGGTAATCGTCTGCTGGCGTCAGAAAAAGATCGCCATGAACATGAACTGGTGACTCAGGCGATGAAAGAGGTACTGCGCGAACGCAGTAGTGAGTTACACGTTCCTTCTTCTCCACAGCTGATCACCACGCCGACGCTGTGGCATCTCGCAACTCCCTTTGAAGGTAAAGCGAATTCGCAAGAAAACGCACTGACTCTGGCCTGTCTGCTGCATCCGACCCCCGCGCTGAGCGGTTTCCCGCATCAGGCCGCGACCCAGGTTATTGCTGAACTGGAACCGTTCGACCGCGAACTGTTTGGCGGCATTGTGGGTTGGTGTGACAGCGAAGGTAACGGCGAATGGGTGGTGACCATCCGCTGCGCGAAGCTGCGGGAAAATCAGGTGCGTCTGTTTGCCGGAGCGGGGATTGTGCCTGCGTCGTCACCGTTGGGTGAGTGGCGCGAAACAGGCGTCAAACTTTCTACCATGTTGAACGTTTTTGGATTGCATTAAGGAGCGAGGATGAGCATTCCATTCACCCGCTGGCCGGAAGAGTTTGCCCGTCGCTATCGGGAAAAAGGCTACTGGCAGGATTTGCCGCTGACCGACATTCTGACGCGACATGCTGCGAGTGACAGCATCGCGGTTATCGACGGCGAGCGACAGTTGAGTTATCGGGAGCTGAATCAGGCGGCGGATAACCTCGCGTGTAGTTTACGCCGTCAGGGCATTAAACCTGGTGAAACCGCGCTGGTACAACTGGGTAACGTCGCTGAATTGTATATTACCTTTTTCGCGCTGCTGAAACTGGGCGTTGCGCCGGTGCTGGCGTTGTTCAGCCATCAGCGTAGTGAACTGAACGCCTATGCCAGCCAGATTGAACCCGCATTGCTGATTGCCGATCGCCAACATGCGCTGTTTAGCGGGGATGATTTCCTCAATACTTTCGTCACAGAACATTCCTCCATTCGCGTGGTGCAACTGCTCAACGACAGCGGTGAGCATAACTTGCAGGATGCGATTAACCATCCGGCTGAGGATTTTACTGCCACGCCATCACCTGCTGATGAAGTGGCCTATTTCCAGCTTTCCGGTGGCACCACCGGCACACCGAAACTGATCCCGCGCACTCATAACGACTACTACTACAGCGTGCGTCGTAGCGTCGAGATTTGTCAGTTCACACAACAGACACGCTACCTGTGCGCGATCCCGGCGGCTCATAACTACGCCATGAGTTCGCCAGGATCGCTGGGCGTCTTTCTTGCCGGAGGAACGGTTGTTCTGGCGGCCGATCCCAGCGCCACGCTCTGTTTCCCATTGATTGAAAAACATCAGGTTAACGTTACCGCGCTGGTGCCACCCGCAGTCAGCCTGTGGTTGCAGGCGCTGATCGAAGGCGAAAGCCGGGCGCAGCTTGCCTCGCTGAAACTGTTACAGGTCGGCGGCGCACGTCTTTCTGCCACCCTTGCGGCGCGTATTCCCGCTGAGATTGGCTGTCAGTTGCAGCAGGTGTTTGGCATGGCGGAAGGGCTGGTGAACTACACCCGACTTGATGATAGCGCGGAGAAAATTATCCATACCCAGGGTTACCCAATGTGTCCGGATGACGAAGTATGGGTTGCCGATGCCGAAGGAAATCCACTGCCGCAAGGGGAAGTCGGACGCCTGATGACGCGCGGGCCGTACACCTTCCGCGGCTATTACAAAAGTCCACAGCACAATGCCAGCGCCTTTGATGCCAACGGTTTTTACTGTTCCGGCGATCTGATCTCTATTGATCCAGAGGGTTACATCACCGTGCAGGGGCGCGAGAAAGATCAGATTAACCGTGGCGGCGAGAAGATCGCTGCCGAAGAGATCGAAAACCTGCTGCTGCGCCACCCGGCGGTGATCTACGCCGCACTGGTGAGCATGGAAGATGAGCTGATGGGCGAAAAAAGCTGCGCTTATCTGGTGGTAAAAGAGCCGCTGCGCGCGGTGCAGGTGCGTCGTTTCCTGCGTGAACAGGGTATTGCCGAATTTAAATTACCGGATCGCGTGGAGTGTGTGGATTCACTTCCGCTGACGGCGGTCGGGAAAGTCGATAAAAAACAATTACGTCAGTGGCTGGCGTCACGCGCATCAGCCTGAAGGAGAGAACACGATGGCTATTCCAAAATTACAGGCTTACGCACTGCCGGAGTCTCACGATATTCCGCAGAATAAAGTTGACTGGGCCTTTGAACCGCAACGTGCCGCGTTGTTAATCCATGATATGCAGGACTATTTTGTCAGCTTCTGGGGCGAGAACTGCCCGATGATGGAGCAGGTGATCGCGAATATTGCTGCGCTGCGCGACTACTGCAAACAGCACAATATCCCGGTTTATTACACCGCCCAGCCGAAAGAGCAGAGCGATGAAGATCGGGCGCTGTTGAATGATATGTGGGGGCCGGGCCTGACCCGCTCGCCGGAACAGCAAAAGGTGGTGGATCGCCTGACGCCAGATGCCGACGACACGGTGCTGGTGAAGTGGCGCTACAGCGCGTTTCATCGTTCTCCGCTGGAGCAAATGCTGAAAGAGAGTGGACGTAACCAGCTGATTATTACCGGGGTATATGCCCACATTGGCTGTATGACCACCGCAACCGACGCATTTATGCGCGATATTAAACCGTTTATGGTGGCGGATGCGCTGGCCGATTTCAGCCGTGACGAGCATTTGATGTCGCTGAAATATGTGGCCGGACGTTCTGGCCGGGTGGTGATGACTGAAGAATTACTGCCAGCACCTATCCCCGCCAGCAAAGCGGCGCTGCGTGAGGTGATCCTGCCGTTGCTGGACGAGTCCGATGAACCGTTCGATGACGACAACCTGATCGACTACGGTCTGGATTCGGTGCGCATGATGGCGCTGGCGGCGCGCTGGCGCAAAGTGCATGGTGATATCGACTTTGTCATGCTGGCGAAAAACCCGACCATCGACGCCTGGTGGAAGCTACTCTCCCGCGAGGTGAAATAATGGATTTCAGCGGTAAAAATGTCTGGGTAACCGGCGCAGGTAAAGGTATCGGCTACGCCACGGCGCTGGCGTTTGTTGAGGCGGGAGCGAAAGTTACAGGTTTTGATCAAGCGTTCACTCAGGAGCAATATCCCTTTGCGACCGAAGTGATGGATGTTGCCGACGCTGCGCAGGTCGCGCAAGTGTGTCAGCGACTGTTAGCTGAAACGGAGCGACTGGACGCGCTGGTCAATGCGGCGGGAATTTTACGCATGGGCGCGACCGATCAGCTCAGTAAAGAGGACTGGCAGCAGACTTTTGCGGTTAACGTCGGCGGTGCGTTTAACCTGTTCCAGCAAACCATGAACCAGTTTCGCCGTCAGCGGGGCGGGGCGATTGTCACTGTGGCGTCCGACGCCGCGCACACGCCGCGTATTGGCATGAGTGCTTATGGCGCATCGAAAGCGGCGCTGAAAAGCCTGGCGTTGAGCGTCGGGCTGGAACTGGCGGGTAGCGGCGTGCGCTGTAATGTGGTTTCGCCTGGCTCCACCGACACCGATATGCAACGCACGCTGTGGGTGAGCGATGACGCCGAAGAACAGCGTATTCGCGGCTTTGGCGAGCAGTTTAAACTCGGCATTCCGCTGGGGAAAATCGCCCGTCCACAAGAGATCGCCAACACGATTTTGTTCCTCGCCTCTGACCTCGCCAGCCATATTACCCTACAGGATATTGTGGTCGATGGCGGCTCAACGCTGGGGGCATAAGCATGATCTGGAAACGCCATTTAACGCTCGACGAACTGAACGCCACCAGCGATAACACAATGGTGGCGCATCTGGGAATTGTGTATACCCGTCTGGGCGATGATGTGCTGGAAGCCGAAATGCCGGTTGATACCCGTACTCATCAGCCGTTCGGTTTACTACATGGCGGCGCGTCGGCGGCGCTGGCGGAAACGCTGGGATCGATGGCCGGATTTATGATGACCCGCGACGGACAGTGTGTGGTAGGCACAGAACTTAATGCAACACACCATCGCCCGGTGTCTGAGGGAAAGGTACGCGGCGTCTGCCAGCCGCTGCATCTTGGTCGGCAAAATCAGAGCTGGGAAATCGTCGTTTTCGATGAACAGGGGCGGCGTTGCTGCACTTGTCGGCTGGGTACGGCAGTTTTGGGATGAACCCGACAGAATTAGATGAGATTGCAGGAAAACTCGGTTAACGGAGTGATCGAGTTAACATTGTTAAGTTAAATATTGGTTTCAACTCCGATTTACATGGTTGCTGTGTTGTTAAATTGTACAAAGATGTTATAGAAACAAAATGTAACATCTCTATGGACACGCACACGGATAACAACTATGAACAAATCAGGGAAATACCTCGTCTGGACAGTGCTCTCTGTAATGGGAGCATTTGCTCTGGGATACATTGCTTTAAATCGTGGGGAACAGATCAACGCGCTGTGGATTGTGGTGGCGTCGGTCTGTATCTATCTGATCGCTTACCGTTTTTATGGGCTGTATATCGCCAAAAATGTGCTGGCGGTTGACCCGACGCGTATGACGCCAGCGGTGCGCCATAACGACGGGCTGGACTATGTGCCGACGGACAAGAAAGTGCTGTTCGGTCACCATTTTGCGGCCATTGCCGGAGCAGGTCCGCTGGTGGGGCCGGTACTGGCGGCGCAAATGGGCTACCTGCCGGGGATGATCTGGCTGCTCGCTGGGGTGGTTCTCGCCGGTGCGGTGCAGGATTTCATGGTGCTGTTTGTTTCTACGCGCCGTGACGGTCGCTCGCTGGGTGAGCTGGTCAAAGAAGAGATGGGGCCAACCGCCGGGGTGATTGCGCTGGTGGCCTGCTTTATGATCATGGTCATTATCCTTGCAGTGCTGGCGATGATCGTGGTGAAAGCCCTGACTCATAGCCCGTGGGGAACATATACCGTTGCGTTCACCATTCCGCTGGCGCTGTTTATGGGGATCTACCTGCGCTATCTGCGTCCGGGGCGTATTGGCGAAGTGTCGGTCATCGGTCTGGTATTCCTGATTTTCGCCATTATCTCTGGCGGCTGGGTGGCAGAAAGTCCGACCTGGGCACCGTACTTTGACTTTACCGGCGTGCAGTTGACCTGGATGCTGGTGGGTTACGGTTTTGTGGCGGCGGTGCTGCCGGTGTGGTTACTGCTGGCCCCGCGTGACTACCTCTCTACCTTCCTGAAAATCGGGACTATCGTCGGTCTGGCGGTAGGCATTTTGATTATGCGCCCGACGCTGACCATGCCTGCGCTGACCAAATTTGTCGATGGCACTGGCCCGGTATGGACCGGTAACCTGTTCCCGTTCCTGTTTATCACCATCGCCTGTGGCGCGGTGTCTGGCTTCCATGCGCTGATCTCTTCTGGGACCACGCCGAAGATGCTGGCGAACGAAGGGCAGGCGTGCTTTATCGGCTACGGTGGGATGTTAATGGAATCCTTCGTGGCGATTATGGCGCTGGTTTCCGCCTGTATCATCGATCCGGGCGTGTATTTTGCCATGAACAGCCCGATGGCGGTGCTGGCTCCGGCAGGGACGGCGGATGTGGTCGCTTCTGCCGCGCAGGTGGTGAGTAGCTGGGGCTTTAGCATTACACCAGATACGCTAAACCAGATTGCCAGCGAAGTGGGTGAACAGTCGATCATTTCCCGTGCGGGCGGTGCGCCGACGCTGGCGGTGGGGATGGCCTACATTCTGCACGGCGCGCTGGGCGGCATGATGGATGTGGCGTTCTGGTATCACTTCGCCATTTTGTTTGAAGCACTGTTTATTCTGACGGCGGTGGATGCAGGTACGCGTGCTGCGCGCTTTATGTTGCAGGATCTGCTGGGCGTGGTGTCTCCTGGCCTGAAGCGGACCGATTCACTGCCTGCTAACCTGCTGGCAACAGCGCTGTGCGTACTGGCGTGGGGCTACTTCCTCCATCAGGGCGTGGTCGATCCGCTGGGCGGCATTAACACTCTGTGGCCGCTGTTTGGTATTGCCAACCAGATGCTGGCAGGGATGGCGCTGATGCTCTGTGCCGTGGTGTTGTTCAAGATGAAACGTCAACGTTACGCCTGGGTGGCGCTGGTACCAACGGCCTGGCTGCTGATTTGTACCCTGACCGCAGGCTGGCAGAAAGCGTTTAGCCCGGATGCGAAAGTCGGCTTCCTGGCCATTGCTAATAAGTTCCAGGCAATGATCGACAGCGGCAATATTCCGTCGCAGTATACTGAGTCACAGCTGGCGCAACTGGTGTTCAACAACCGTCTGGATGCCGGGTTAACCATCTTCTTTATGGTGGTCGTGGTGGTTCTGGCACTGTTCTCGATTAAGACGGCACTTGCGGCATTGAAAGATCCGAAGCCAACGGCGAAAGAAACGCCGTATGAACCAATGCCGGAAAATGTCGAGGAGATCGTGGCGCAGGCAAAAGGCGCACACTAAAGTCAGAGTGAGGGGGGGATGTTGGCGAATGTTGGCTTAGTGCCCAGGGTTCCCTCTCACCCTAACCCTCTCCCCGGTGGGGCGAGGGGACTGACCGAGCGCGTTGATAGCATTTGTAGGCCGGATAAGGCGTTCACGCCGCATCCGGCACTCTTTCAGCAACATGGTTAGCGGAGGCCAAGATGTTTGATTCACTGGCAAAAGCCGGAAAATATTTAGGTCAGGCGGCGAAGCTGATGATTGGTATGCCTGATTACGACAACTATGTCGAACATATGCGGGTTAACCATCCCGATCAAACGCCGATGACCTACGAAGAGTTTTTCCGTGAGCGGCAGGACGCGCGCTACGGTGGAAAAGGCGGCGCGCGCTGCTGCTAAATTTGTACGTCAGGCTTTAAACGATTCCACTTTTTTGAACGCTGCACGCAACGTATCTGGTGTCAGCGTGACTGGCAGGTAATGAATGGACTCCACCGGACGCAGGGTGTGGGCAATCACTTTGTCGATCTCCGCCTGATTATTGATATCCACTTCCAGCTCCGCCAGTGTAGTCGGCAGATGAAAACGCTGATACGCTCCAGTTAATTGCGCCAGCACATCATCCTGACCCAGCAAGGCGCTTTGCACCAGAATTCCGTAGGCGACTTTGGTGCCGTGGAGAAACTTCTCGGTTTGCGGCAGCACGGTCAGACCGTTATGCACGGCATGAGCTGCCGCCACACGCGTAAAACGATCGCCCAGACCACCAACCATCCCACCACCAGCAATAATAGCATCCACCACATCGCAAAATGATTGCGTTAACTGTTGATTTTGCTGATCGCTCAGCGCCTGTTCGCTACTGTTTAACAAGACGTCGCGAATGGCTTGCGCATTATTGATCCCCAGTCGCACGGTTAGCGGCAACGTTTCTGGTTGCGGAGCCAGCACCACCGCTTCATACCATTTCGCCAGCGTGTCACCGATCCCCGCCAGCAGATATTGTTGCGGTGCATTGAGGATAATCTCCGGTTCCACCAGCACCATAAAATTGGCGTCGTCGAAAATCTCATAATGCAGCGCCTGTCCGGCATCATTATACCAGACGGAGAGCGGTGTCCAGGCGGCGCAGGTGGCGGCGATCGTCGGAACGGCAACAAACGGCAGACCGAGACGGCGGGCGAGGGCTTTCGCGGTGTCGAGCAGTGCACCGCCACCGACGCCAATCACCACGCTGCGGTCGTCACCGGACTCAGCCGCCAGTTGTTGTACATCGCTTTCGCTGCAATGACCGCGAAACAAAATATGCTTTGCCCCTGGCAGTCCAAACGCTGGCGGAAGTTTGGTTTGCGCCGCAGCAATGGCGCGTTTGCCGTAGATCCACACCGCGCGAGAAAGTTGTTCATCAGTGAAAAAATCGTGCAGGTGATTGAAACTTCCTGGATGTGAAAAGTAGTTAGCCGGGCCGACGACCACGCGGATAGGATTGTGAGGCATGTTGTGTTGTCCTTATTGTTTTATTTAGACATCTAAACGTCTTGATTGCCAAATACTAGCATCGTGTTATAGTGCCTTCAACACGCAACTTCGTCAGGTACAATAAAAATGACAAATAACCCTCTGATTCCACAAAGCAAACTTCCACAACTTGGCACCACTATTTTCACCCAGATGAGCGCGCTGGCGCAGCAACACCAGGCGATTAACCTGTCGCAAGGCTTTCCTGATTTTGATGGTCCGCGCTATTTACAGGAGCGGCTGGCGCACCACGTTGCACAGGGGGCAAACCAATACGCGCCCATGACCGGCGTGCAGGCCTTGCGCGAGGCGATTGCTCAGAAAACGGAACGTTTGTATGGCTATCAACCAGATGCCGATAGCGATATCACCGTAACGGCAGGGGCGACGGAAGCGTTATACGCGGCGATTACCGCACTGGTGCGCAATGGCGATGAAGTGATTTGTTTTGATCCCAGCTATGACAGTTACGCCCCCGCCATCGCGCTTTCTGGGGGAATAGTGAAGCGTATGGCACTGCAACCACCGCATTTTCGCGTTGACTGGCAGGAATTTGCCGCATTATTAAGCGAGCGCACCAGACTGGTGATCCTCAACACTCCGCATAACCCCAGTGCAACTGTCTGGCAGCAGGCTGATTTCGCCGCTTTGTGGCAGGCGATCGCCGGGCACGAGATTTTTGTCATTAGCGATGAAGTCTACGAGCACATCAACTTTTCACAACAGGGCCATGCCAGTGTGCTGGCGCATCCGCAGCTGCGTGAGCGGGCAGTGGCGGTTTCTTCATTTGGCAAGACCTATCATATGACCGGCTGGAAAGTGGGTTATTGTGTTGCGCCAGCGCCCATCAGCGCCGAAATTCGCAAGGTACATCAGTATCTGACCTTTTCGGTGAATACCCCGGCACAGCTGGCGCTTGCTGATATGCTACGTGCAGAACCTGAGCATTATCTTGCGTTACCGGACTTTTATCGCCAGAAGCGCGATATTCTGGTGAATGCTTTAAATGAAAGCCGGCTGGAGATTTTACCGTGTGAAGGTACATACTTTTTGCTGGTGGATTACAGCGCGGTTTCTACCCTGGATGATGTTGAGTTTTGCCAGTGGCTGACGCAGGAGCACGGCGTAGCGGCGATTCCGCTGTCGGTGTTTTGCGCCGATCCCTTCCCACATAAACTGATTCGTCTCTGTTTTGCCAAGAAGGAATCGACGTTGCTGGCAGCAGCTGAACGCCTGCGCCAGCTTTAGCTATTTAACCGTCCAGGCGCGGGAATATTGACGGTCGGCAAACAACTCTTGCAGGCCGTTAATTTGCTTCAGGCGCAGCACTTCGTCGCTGTCCATTCCCAGCTCTTTGCCAATTTTATTATCGTCCCATCCCAACTGGCTAAGTTCACGGACGATTTCCGACATGGCGGTGATTTGATGGCGTCCACGAGCGCGATTATGACGAATAGTCGCGGCGATGCGTTGATTACGCGTACCTTCCAGACAGGTCACCGGCAAATAACCTTTTAAGCGTAATTTTAATGATGATGAGCCTTTACCAATTTCATGGCGGTGAAAACCATCCACGATTTCCATGGCATTTTTATCCGTATGTGTGACCACAATGGGTTGGGTAAAACCATCTATTTCAATGGATTTTTGCAGCAGTTTTTTTTCGGGTGGTGCCACGTTGTTTGGGTTGTAATCATTAGGCATAAGTTGGCTGTTTTTAACCCACAGAACGCAATCCACTGGCTCTTCACGAAAGGGGCTAACCTGATGGATCGCCATGCGGATTTCATTAATCGCTTTGATGCGATCATCTTCCGGCAAGCTGGCGAGAAATTGCGTTAAATCCTGCGTTAATCGTTGTTGCATAGTATCCCCCATTCCTGACGTTTTCCTTTTATCCGTTCGTTATAACGCTGATAGTTCTTCGATTTTGTGGGGCTAAATGATAATGCCCGACACCAGTAATCGTTATTGAGTAAAACTTTGCATATCCGCCGCCAGGAGGGGATATCTTTCGCGCCAATGTCCCCTTGCTGGGTTTGTGGAACCTCGATGCCTTTTTTCTGATACCAGTGCAAATAAATGGCGATTTTATTGCGGTAATGCTCAGCTGTTTTTTCCGGCATGCTATTGAGCAGCAATAATGCATATTCTTGCCAGTCTAAATGTTCTGGCTTGAGGATTTTCCGATGCCCATAGAAATGATTGTCATGTCCGGCGTAAATGCCGCCACTTTTTACCCCGCTGACTCGTGCGCACATAGCAGCCCAGCGATCCGGTTCGATAACGTGATAGAGCCATAATCCTTGTCGTTGCTCCGGGCCAAAAGGTTCGCAAATTCGCATATGACGCAGAGGAACGCCTGCCTGATACATTAGGTTATACAGTGGGTTGCAGAGACTTTGATGATTTGCATACCAGGTCCAGATATCAGCCACTTTCCAGTCGTAAATGGGGTAAATGTACCAGCTATGACCGCCTGGTGCGGCCGTAGTCCAGGGTTTATCGTCGGCAAAACGTTGTTTATTTAAACTGGCGATGGCGACAAAACGGTTGTAGGACTCATCCGCACGGATGCCGATCATCATCGCCGCCGGACGTTTTTGTGAAAACCATTCGGCAAACTCACGTACAAATTGTTCGAAGGTCATGCCTGGCTGGTAAAAGCAGAAAAAGTCAGGGTCGGTTATCGCATCTTGGGGAGGTTGACGTACCCATTCGACATCAGGTTCCCAGCACTGCCATTCGGGTTGGTATTGTGAAAGGGAATTTTGCGTCGTAAGCGGGAGCGCAACCCAGTAAAACTCTTCGATGACATCGGTGTACAACTCGCGCAGGGACTGAACATAGTTAATGGTGCAAGAGAATTGCGCCTCCCAGTCGATAAACAAAACGCAGATTTTTTTGCCCATTTGTCGGGCAAGTTCGGCTGTCAGATGCAGCATTAAACCAGAGTCTTTGCCGCCAGAAAATGAGACACAAACGCGGGGTAGGGTGTTGAGTGTCCAGGTAATACGCTCTCGTGCAGCTTCCAGAATATTGAGCGGAAGAGGAATTTTATAAATAGACATCTGAAGACGCTCTCTGAACGTTACAGGGTGATCAGTGAGATAAGTCTGTTAATTATAAAGTAAACACTGTAAAGCAGAGTGTTTTATTTTTCATTCGCGCTGTGAATAAATAGATGAAAGTTATAGTAGCTGTCTGTAGTTATATATCAAAAACTCTCATTTAGACGGTCAATAAATCGGGAGAACACCAAATTATTTAAAGAAGATTTATTATAGGAAATGTAAAGCTTTATTGAAGGTAACGGATGTTCTAGTTTTATCTCTTTTAAGTTAAGAAAGTCACGGTAGGAATTATAAAGTTCATAGGGGACTATTCCCAGTAAATCTGTAACTGCAATGCTATTAATGATTGTCAGCAAAGAGGAACCACGAAATGAGATTTTGCGATTCATAAATCTCTCGTCTATTTCCATTTGAATATCATCAACCCCTGCTGATTTAGATATTAATTGGGTGAACTCTTCTGCCATAATTTGTTCATAAGTGCTATTGTCAGTAATTCGTGGATGCCTATTACTACAAATTAGAGTATTGCGAATCGTATGCAATGGCATGCAAATGACGGAACGGCTGATCACTGGCATTTGGGTGATCACCAGATCGGCTTTGCGGTGAACCAACAGTTCTTCAGCATTCTCTGCTGACATGAGGATATCATGGCACTCAATCTCGACAGAGGAATCTTGCCGTAGGCAGCGGATCAGCATACTATTATTAGAGCAAGAAATGAGCTGAGGGCCGTAGATAATAAAGTTTTTCTTTAGTTCGGACTTATTGACTATATTAATTGTTTGTTCAAGGCCTCTGAGATTTTTCTCAAGATGGTGATGCAGATTTAACCCTGTTGTCGTCGGCGCGATACCTTTTCCTGAGCGAATGAATAAAGGGTCATTAAATTGCGCACGTAAGCGTTGTAACGACTGGCTCACGGCTGATGGGGTGATATATAGTGATTCAGCAGCTTTGCTAATGCTTAAATGCTGGTAAATACACTCAAATATGACAAGAAGATTTAAGTCGAACTTTTTCAAGTCGTAGAGATTGGCCATACACTACTCCGGTTATATTTTTCTTCCATGATATATTCACTTAATCAATGTTTTTTGCGTATATATTTTTATTGATTATGTTTTTTTGCTTAACTCAGGATTAAGTTTTTCTAAAATAGCACAGCCACTTAGGGCAGAGCGAGCAATTCATGCTTTTTTAGGATGGTTGAAAAGCAGGGATATAGTTCAACCATCCATGAATTACCTTTTATTTATTCCCCATAATGATATTAAGCGTTTTCTGATCGGGCAACCCCACGGCCTGTTGTAGCGTATTTTCCTTACTCATGTAATAGATAGCCGGCGTGACATTTGCCCCCAGATCGTCCATCAGTTTCTCATTGTCACTTAACACTTTCATTTGCTCTGTACTTACGTTTGCAGGCACGTTTAGCTTAAGCTTGCCACCAGAGGCTTCATATTGTTGCCAGGTTTTTGCGGGATCTTTGGAGGCAAGAATTGCCGCTGCTGTCGCCGGGCTTTCTGGCTTGATAACCCCAACCAACAATGTTCTTAATTGCACTTTGCCAGAATCTACCCACGGGCGCGCCTGCTGCCAGAACTGTTTACAATATGGGCAGAACGGATCGGCGAAGACGTAGACAATGACCGGCGCATCTTTTTTACCGTCGAGGAGCCAGTGGGATTGTTCCATCCGTTGCCACATTTCGCGTCCGGCTGGTGCGTAAATTTCTTTTTCGATAAGTGTGTTACTCAGGTTTTCACCTTTCTCGTTGTACATGTAACCAGAGATAGCGTGCTTACCATCTGGAGTCAGGTAGATGGTGACGCCCATATCCTGATACTTTCCGAGATAACCTTTCATTCCTCCGGGGGCATCGAATGTTTTGATGATTGTAATGCCCTGTTTTTCAATCGCTTTTACTGGAGCAGGAAGTTCCTCTGCGAAGGCGATTGCAGGAAGCAGAGCCAGTAAAAGTATCTTTTTTAACATTAATTTGTCCTTTTCAGTCAGTGCAAAAGTCGAGTAAAAGGCATAACCTATCACTGTCATAGGTAAGAGCTTAGATCAGGTGATTGCCCTTTGTTTATGAGGGTGTTGTAATCCATGTCGTTGTTGCATTTGTAAGGGCAACACCTCAGCCTGCAGGCAGGCACTGAAGATACCAAAGGGTAGTTCAGATTACACGGTCACCTGGAAAGGGGGCCATTTTACTTTTTATCGCCGCTGGCGGTGCAAAGTTCACAAAGTTGTCTTACGAAGGTTGTAAGGTAAAACTTATCGATTTGATAATGGAAACGCATTAGCCGAATCGGCAAAAATTGGTTACCTTACATCTCATCGAAAACACGGAGGAAGTATAGATGTCCTTGATTAACACCAAAATTAAACCTTTTAAAAACCAGGCATTCAAAAACGGCGAATTCATCGAAATCACCGAAAAAGATACCGAAGGCCGCTGGAGCGTCTTCTTCTTCTACCCGGCTGACTTTACTTTCGTATGCCCGACCGAACTGGGTGACGTTGCTGACCACTACGAAGAACTGCAGAAACTGGGCGTAGACGTATACGCAGTATCTACCGATACTCACTTCACCCACAAAGCATGGCACAGCAGCTCTGAAACCATCGCTAAAATCAAATATGCGATGATCGGCGACCCGACTGGCGCCCTGACCCGTAACTTCGACAACATGCGTGAAGATGAAGGTCTGGCTGACCGTGCGACCTTCGTTGTTGACCCGCAGGGTATCATCCAGGCAATCGAAGTTACCGCTGAAGGCATTGGCCGTGACGCGTCTGACCTGCTGCGTAAAATCAAAGCAGCACAGTACGTAGCTTCTCACCCAGGTGAAGTTTGCCCGGCTAAATGGAAAGAAGGTGAAGCAACTCTGGCTCCGTCTCTGGACCTGGTTGGTAAAATCTAAATTTCCTTCGTCTTTCACGCCATAGCGGCGTTGGCGTCGCCCGCTCACCCCGGTCACTTACTTGTGTAAGCTCCCGGGGATTCACAGGCTAGCCGCCTTGCTCTGACGCGAAATACTTCGGAAATTCACCTAATTCTTCGGGTGCTGCGGCACCCGATTTTCTTCCCCGCACCATGATGCAAGCTGCATCCAGGTAGCCGCAGAGGCCGCTTGCATGATGATGTTTAAAGCCCAGGAGATAAACATGCTCGACACAAATATGAAAACTCAACTCAAGGCTTACCTTGAGAAATTGACCAAGCCTGTTGAGTTAATTGCCACGCTGGATGACAGCGCTAAATCGGCAGAAATCAAGGAACTGTTGGCTGAAATCGCAGAACTGTCAGACAAAGTCACCTTTAAAGAAGATAACAGCTTGCCGGTGCGTAAGCCGTCTTTCCTGATCACCAACCCAGGTTCCAACCAGGGGCCACGTTTTGCAGGCTCCCCGCTGGGCCACGAGTTCACCTCGCTGGTACTGGCGTTGCTGTGGACCGGTGGTCATCCGTCGAAAGAAGCGCAGTCTCTGCTGGAGCAGATTCGCCATATTGACGGTGATTTTGAATTCGAAACCTATTACTCGCTCTCTTGCCACAACTGCCCGGACGTGGTGCAGGCGCTGAACCTGATGAGCGTACTGAACCCGCGCATCAAGCACACTGCAATTGACGGCGGCACCTTCCAGAACGAAATCACCGATCGCAACGTGATGGGCGTTCCGGCAGTGTTCGTAAACGGGAAAGAGTTTGGTCAGGGCCGCATGACGTTGACTGAAATCGTTGCCAAAATTGATACTGGCGCGGAAAAACGTGCGGCAGAAGAGCTGAACAAGCGTGATGCTTATGACGTATTAATCGTCGGTTCCGGCCCGGCGGGTGCAGCGGCAGCAATTTACTCCGCACGTAAAGGCATCCGTACCGGTCTGATGGGCGAACGTTTTGGTGGTCAGATCCTCGATACCGTTGATATCGAAAACTACATTTCTGTACCGAAGACTGAAGGGCAGAAGCTGGCAGGCGCACTGAAAGTTCACGTTGATGAATACGACGTTGATGTGATCGACAGCCAGAGCGCCAGCAAACTGATCCCAGCAGCAGTTGAAGGTGGTCTGCATCAGATTGAAACAGCTTCTGGCGCGGTACTGAAAGCACGCAGCATTATCGTGGCGACCGGTGCAAAATGGCGCAACATGAACGTTCCGGGCGAAGATCAGTATCGCACCAAAGGCGTGACCTACTGCCCGCACTGCGACGGCCCGCTGTTTAAAGGTAAACGCGTAGCGGTTATCGGCGGCGGTAACTCCGGCGTGGAAGCGGCAATTGACCTGGCGGGTATCGTTGAGCACGTAACGCTGCTGGAATTTGCGCCAGAAATGAAAGCCGACCAGGTTCTGCAGGACAAACTGCGCAGCCTGAAAAACGTCGACATTATTCTGAATGCGCAAACCACGGAAGTGAAAGGCGACGGCAGCAAAGTCGTTGGTCTGGAATATCGAGATCGTGTCAGCGGCGATATTCACAACATCGAACTGGCCGGTATTTTCGTCCAGATTGGTCTGCTGCCGAACACCAACTGGCTCGAAGGCGCAGTCGAACGTAACCGCATGGGCGAGATTATCATTGATGCGAAATGCGAAACCAACGTGAAAGGCGTGTTCGCAGCGGGTGACTGTACGACGGTTCCGTACAAGCAGATCATCATCGCCACTGGCGAAGGTGCCAAAGCCTCTCTGAGTGCTTTTGACTACCTGATTCGCACCAAAACTGCATAAGAAGAAGTAAGATTCACCTGCAATTGCTTAGCCGCCGGGGTCAAACCTGGCGGCTTTTTTATGGCATTAAAAAGCCCCGCCGGGATGGCTCCGGGCAGGGCGGGATACTTATTCTGGCAATTAACGCACAACCAGCACCGGCAGATTGGCGTGGCGGATCACGCTCGAGGCGTTAGAACCTAACAGATGGGTCGAAATCGATGGGTTGCGAGAACCAATAACTACAACATCAGCCCCCAGTTCTTCTGCCAACTCATTGACTTCATCCCGCACGCTACCAAAACGGACATGTTGTTTAATGCGGGAAGGATCGATGGTGAAGTGGCTGACCATCGTTTGCAGACGTTCTTGTGCTTCATGTTGCAGATGCTCTTCAAAACGACGCACATCAGCGGCAAAACGGTGCAGGCTCAGGCTGGCTGACCCGGGTAGTACGTGAAGTAGATGAATAACTCCGTCATCCTGGGCGAGGAATTCAGCGTGGCGAACAGCTTTGTCGCTCAATTCCATTTCAAATACATCAACTGGCATAATGATTGTCTTATACATAACCCTTTCTCCCTGTTAATCATGAACAAATCATTCGCCATGATTATAATATTTATCCCTGATATTTGTCTGGTTCTTTTTCCTTACGAACTGTTTCTGTGATGAATATATTCTCACTGAACACCAGGAATTCTCCCAAAACCTGTGGTACCGCCCGTTTTCCCGCTGTGATAGCTACCCTTAAAGACTGACTCTTTTTTGAACTGTCTCTGGAGGTTGCATGAAAGCATTGACTTATCACGGCCCACATCACGTTCAGGTAGAAAATGTTCCCGATCCGGGCGTTGAACAGGCAGATGATATTATTCTGCGTATTACGGCAACGGCGATCTGTGGCTCTGACCTCCATCTTTATCGAGGCAAAATACCTCAGGTTAAACATGGCGATATTTTTGGTCATGAATTTATGGGGGAAGTAGTTGAAACCGGAAAGGACGTAAAAAATTTGCAAAAAGGCGACCGAGTGGTAATTCCGTTCGTCATTGCTTGTGGCGACTGTTTTTTCTGTCGATTGCAACAATATGCCGCCTGCGAAAATACCAATGCGGGTAAAGGCGCTGCGCTCAATAAAAAACAGATACCAGCTCCAGCGGCATTGTTTGGTTATAGTCACCTGTATGGCGGCGTTCCTGGTGGGCAGGCGGAATATGTCCGCGTCCCTAAAGGGAATGTGGGGCCGTTTAAAGTACCGCCTTTGCTTTCAGATGATAAAGCGCTTTTCCTTTCTGATATTCTGCCAACGGCATGGCAGGCAGCAAAAAATGCGCAGATCCAACAAGGTTCAAGCGTTGCAGTCTATGGTGCTGGTCCTGTGGGATTGTTGACAATCGCCTGTGCACGGTTGCTCGGTGCGGAACAGATTTTTGTTGTTGATCATCATCCCTACCGCTTGCATTTCGCCGCCGACCGCTACGGCGCGATCCCGATTAATTTTGATGAAGACAGCGATCCGGCACAGTCAATTATTGAACAAACGGCAGGTCACCGGGGCGTGGATGCAGTAATAGACGCCGTCGGTTTTGAAGCGAAAGGCAGCACCACGGAAACGGTGCTGACTAACCTGAAACTGGAGGGCAGCAGCGGTAAAGCGTTGCGTCAGTGTATTGCGGCGGTCAGGCGTGGCGGCATTGTTAGCGTACCGGGCGTCTACGCTGGATTTATTCACGGTTTCCTGTTTGGCGACGCCTTTGATAAAGGGTTGTCGTTTAAAATGGGACAGACCCACGTTCACGCATGGCTGGGAGAATTATTACCGTTAATTGAGAAAGGATTACTGAAACCAGAAGAAATTGTTACCCACTATATGCCGTTTGAAGAGGCCGCCCGGGGATATGAGATTTTCGAAAAACGTGAAGAGGAGTGCCGTAAGGTGATTCTGGTACCCGGTGCACAAAGCGCAGAGGCGGCGCAGAAGGCGGTTTCAGGTCTGGTGAATGCGATGCCGGGGGGAACAATATGATCGTCAGGAGTGGTTTTCGAGGTAAAGGACAGCCATGACGATAATCGCCGCCATAATCAGAAATCCTATCAGGATGTAAAATGCTTCTGCCATGGTTATTCCCACAAACGAAACGGAATAATTTTGCAGCAAAAGTGAACAGTGAGAACCAGGAAAAATTGCTGATTTTGCGTAAAGAGGATGCGAGTGCATCCTCTGGGCAAAGCGAGTTATCGCTTGTGCAGATGGGATTAAAGCAGGTAGTCGCCAGCAGCTTCTGGCTGGTATTCGAGTTCCAGCACTTCAAGGTGGGTTGCAACGCCGCCCGGAAGTTCCCAGTGAATGGAATCGCCAACGCGCAGCCCCAGCAGTGCGGCACCTACCGGAGCCATAACGGAAAGCTGAGTATTGCTATCGGTCATTTTTGCCGGATACACCAGCGTGCGCACACGCACTTCGCCATCGCTAAGATTGCGGAATTTAACCCGGCTGTTCATTGTCACCACGTCGTGTGGCATCTCTTCTGGCGAACACATTTGGGCGCGATCCAACTCTGCGTTTAACGCGTCGGCGATTGGCAAACCAGCATAGGCGGGTTGCTCCAGCAGAATATCGATGCGTTCGGCATCCAGGTCGTTAATGATGATAGTTGGTCTGGACATTTTTACTCCATGTCGTCGGTGCTGCGAGTGTCGCAGATAAACATACCCAAAAGAAAACCCTCACCGTCAGGCGGCGAGGGTTTAACTCACATGATGATACTGACTGTTGCTCACTCTTTGAAGTGATTTGCGTCACATTCAGGGAATTCCTCAATGCAGCGCATTATGTATAAATCTTAATCGCCTTGGTTTATGGAAGACGAATTAGCGTGTTTTGTAAATCAGATGATTAATAACCCGCTTTATCAATCACAAAGGTTTTGCCACAGTTACCTGGGTGAGGTTGTGGCAAGAATGAGTTTGCAGAAAGCGGAGCGTTGATGGCGTCAGCTTTGATCGAGATCTGAATTTCAGTCAAATACGCAGGGTTACCCTGGCACGTTAGCTTAACTGCTTTCACGTTCTCTTTTCCCCAGCTTTTGGCAAAGGCGGCGTCAAAGTCACGGCGGCTCACTGTTTTACCGTAATTATCCGCAAGGAATTTTCCGGCTTCGCTCTCTTTAATTTCTTGATTCAGGCGTACCATCGTACCGAAGTATGCGTCCGGATCAAAACCAAAGCAGGCACCGTGTTTGGCATATTCGTAGCGTTCCAGGCAGGAACGTCCGCCAGCTCCTGGCATGACTTCACTTAGTTTAGCGGCCGTTTCCAGTGATAATCCGGTTTCCGGCGATGAACACATTCGGCTGGCGCGCGCTTCTGGTAGATTCGGGATTGGGCGAGTAGCGCAACCGAAGCGCATCCAGCGGCGTTCATCAACACCACGGGCAGCAACCGATTTAGGCAATCCTGGCCACAGACCATGTACGGTCAGAAAATCAGCTTTGTTGGTCGTTTCGGTTTGCAGGCGACATTCATCTCGTTCGTTACGATTTCGATCGTGTTGACTCTGGCAAAATCCGGTTTGCCAGGAGAGGGCCAGGACATAGCGATCAAAATCGCCATACTGTTTTGCCTGCAACGCTAAGGCGTTGGCAGAAGAGAAGGGAAGCAGAGAAACCGCGAGCAACGCGGCGTTACGCCAGAATGCTTTCATAATGGGTGTGGAACTCATACATACACTGAATACTATCTATTAAATCATAAAAAAGCCCGCCAGGTGGGCTTACCTGGCGGGCGTGATGATTTATTCAGCGTTTGGCGAACGTATTAGTTCCACATGGCGAGAATCGGCCAGCCAACCAACAGCAACATAGAGATGTAAATCACCCCGAAGATTGCGCCAAGACGCCAGTAATCTTTTGATTTCACATAGCCACAGCCGTAAATAATCACCCCAGGACCGGTTGCATACGGCGTCAGACAGCCCATGATACCGATAGACAGCACCAGCAGGATACACAGTTGTTCCATTGGTACGCCCGGAATACCTTTACCGACGGCCAGAATAACCGGCAGCATGGTTGCGGTGTGCGCAGACAGGCTGGCAAACAGGTAGTGTGCAAAGTAGAACACCAGAACCAGTACAATCACCGTTGCGTTTGGTGAGAATCCTTCCAGGTGCGTACTCATGGTACCGGCGAACCAGTCAATAAAACCAGAACGAGTCAGGCCGTTAGCCATCACAACCAGAGTTGCCAGGTTGACCAGTGTGTTCCATGCGCTGTTATAGCGGGTAATGTCTTTCCAAGGCACAACGTGCAGGGCCAGCATTAGCGAAACTGCCAGCAGACCAACCGCAGTAGCATTAATGACTTCACTGCCAAATACCCACAAACCTAAGCTGAGCAATACAAGGCCAATCAGTGTCCACTCTCTGCGTGTCAGCGCACCCATGGTTTTCAGTTCATCACCCGCCCAGGTTGCCACTTCTTCACTGTGTGTGATTTCCGGTTTGTACAGCACGTAGGAAAGCCACGGCGCAATGATAAGCAAGATAACCCCAACCGGCAGGAAGCAGAGGAACCACTGCAACCAGCTAATCTGGATACCGGCAATTTTGCTGACGAACTCCAGACCCAGCACGTTTGGTGCCGCACCGGTGACAAACATGGACGAACTCAGACTGGTACTAATGACCATCATCCACATCAAATAGCCGCCAATACGACGCGCGGACGGATCGTTCGGGAATGATTTAAACAACGGCGGCAGGTTTTTAATGACCGGAAAAACCGTACCCCCGGTACGCGCGGTGTTGGAAGGTGTAAACGGTGCCAGCAGAATGTCGATAATGACAATCGCATAACCCAACGTCAGCGTGCGTTTGCCCATGAATTTCACCAGGAAAAGGGCAATGCGACGACCTAACCCGGAAACTTCATACCCTAATGCAAAAATAAATGCGCCAAATACCAGCCATACCGTGGTGCTGGAAAAACCAGCCAGGCCCCATTTCAGCGCCTGTTTTTGCGCATTAAACGCTGGGTCAGCTAATTCTTTGGCATCAAAGAGCAGGTAATTACTGCCAATAACGCAAATAGTAACCGCAATAAAACTGATCGCTGTTGCCGGAATTGGCTCGAGGATCATGCCGACAATCATTGCCACAAACACAGCGAAGTAATGCCATGCCTGCGGCGGCATACCGTCGGGGACAGGGATAAGAAACATGACACCCATCACCACCAGTGGGGCCAATAGTTTCCATATATTATCTTTTGCTAAAGACATACGGGTTCTCCGAAAATTAATATTTCCAAATTTATCAAGTGCTTAAATAATTAAATCTGTGCTAAAAACCAGGTAAGGATCAGTAGGTCAGCACTGCCGCCTGGACTGAGATTTCGTTCGATACACTCCCTGTCGAACTGCCGGAGATAATCGAGATCGGCGGGGGTTCGAATGCCCCCTTTTTGCAATAATGTTTGCGCCTCGCGCTGTAGCCAGCGCAGGCCCCCCTCGCCACCGCGCGATGCAACGTTGGTATCGCCGTTGATCGCCATCAGTAGGAGCAAGGTATCGAGCAATGCCAGTTCAGGATCTAACCCCTGATCCAGCAGAGTGAGGTAATGCGGCAAGGCGTGATTGATCACCAGTGGATAACCCGCTTCGGCTTCACCGCGTGCGCCGGTAAGGCCAAGCTGTTGGTACAACCGTTGACCTGCCGTCAGTTGTGAATTATTGGTACGCAGTTCGCGATCGGTCAGGCCACGGCAGAAACTTGCCGCCGTAGAACAAACGGTTGTTGGCGTTACCGGTTGGTTGAGTTGAAGCAAACGGCCAATTGCCGCACATAGCAGCCCTAAAGAAAAAATGCTGCCTTTATGCGTGTTTACGCCCGCAGTGGCGCGGAACATATCACCTTCGCAAGCCATACCAATTGGGCGTAATCCGTGGAGTACCGCTTCTGGTGCCATTTCCGCACTACAGGCACCAAATTCAATGAAACGGGGTAGCCAGCCCTGAATCGCCAGCGCGCTGCGGTGGAAATCTTCCAGCGCCATATCTTTGTGCGCACCGCAGTTAATGCGATCCACGAGGCCTGGTTTCGGTGACAGATTGACTTCAGTCAGCATGGCGCGCCAGCCCAGCAGGGCGTACTCATCGATTAATGACGTCGCAAGCTTTGTGGTTTTAGTTGACGTTGCAGGCATCGACATCGTTCAGCAGTGCCTCCATGCGGTTGAGTAAATCGGTCAGTTGATGGGTTTTTCCACGCGCGCAGACGGCTGCGCTTTGTTCGCACAACAGGCAGCGGCGAGGCGGCAGTGAATAGTCGCGGCGGGAGAGAATTTCGCCTTCGGGCGTCAGGACATCGATATCCCATAACCGCCCGAGAGGATGACTATGTTCAAGCTCAATGGTGGCGAGCTTGAGGTCGCGAGCCGGGGCGGCAATGCTCAACATGCCCTCCGGCCCGCTGGCGGAAACCAGTGCAGCCTGCTCCTGAATTTGCCAGCCCTGTTTTGCGGCTAAGGCACGCAAGGCTGTCACGCCATGATTAAAAATTCGGCGTGTGACCTCGCTGTCTTTAATCGGCCCAGGCGCAACCACGGTAAAGGAGACCAGTGGAACAGGATGGCGCTTGAGCCAGACGTGTTGCCGTGCTTGCCTTTCATCCCGGCTGACGAGCAGCTCGGGAATTGATACCGCATGGTGGCTGGCGAGTTCAGGAAGCAGGTGCATGGCTTATTCCTTCACCTGATGCACAACATCGATCACCGAGCCATCGCGGTAACGCACAACGGCAACGACGCGGTCTGTGAATTCAATCGGCTGTGGTTCACCGGTCAGCAGACGCGCACGTTCGCGCAGCCACTCAATGGAAACCACTTTAATGCCCGCTTCCTGCAGACGTTCTGCCAGTTCCGGACGTGCCGGGTTAACTGCGATACCGTGGTCTGTGACCAGAATATCGACACTGGAGCCTGGGGTGATGCAGGTCAGTACGTTATCCACCAGAGTCGGAATACGACCGCGTACCAGCGGCGCGACGATGATGGAAAGCGCAGAGGCAATCGCGGTATCGCAGTGACCACCGGAAGCACCACGCAGTACGCCGTCAGAGCCGGTCAGCACGTTAACGTTGAACTGGGTGTCAATTTCCAGCGCGCTCAGTACCACCACGTCGAGACGATCAACCGATGCGCCTTTCGAACCCCAGTTAGCGTACTGGTTGGCGCTGATTTCGATGTGATTGGGGTTACGGGCCAGCGATTGCGCAGCATGGCTGTCAAAGCTCTGCACATCCAGCAGTTTGCGGATCAGACCTTTTTCGTGCAGGTCAACCATCGTCGCGGTAATACCGCCAAGGGCGAAGTCGGCGCGAATATCGCGGCTACGCATTTTGTCTTCCAGGAAACGGGTTACCGCCAGCGATGCGCCGCCGGTGCCGGTTTGCATGGAGAAACCTTCTTTGAAGTAGCCAGAGTTGACAATCACATCCGCAGCGCTACGGGCAATAAGCAGTTCGCGCGGGTTAGTGGTCATACGGGTCGCGCCAGCGCCGATTTTTGCAGCATCGCCAACGCGGTCAACTTTGACGATCAAATCAACCTGATCTTGCTCAATGCTTGCCGGATTATGCGGATAAGGCAGCAGTTCTTCGGTAAGCATCACGACCTGTTTTGCGTTGTCGGCATCAACTATTGCATAGCCGAGGGAGCCGCAGCAGGCTTTACCGGTGTAGCCGTTGGCATTACCGAATTCATCACAGGACGGGACGCCGAGGAAAGCCACGTCGATATTCAGTTCGCCGCTCTGTACCAGATGCACACGACCGCCGTGAGAGTGGATCTGCACCGGTTCTGCCAGCAGACCACGGGAGATCTCTTCCGCCAGTGGACCACGCAGGCCGGAGGTATAAATGCGGGTAACCACGCCCTGGCGAATGTGTTCTACCAGCGGCGCATGGCAATCACTCAGGGAGCTGGACGCCAGGGTCAGGTTTTTAAAGCCCATCTTCGCGATGACGTCCATCACCATATTGACGGTCAGGTCACCGCCACGGAAAGCGTGATGGAAGGAAACCGTCATGCCGTCCTGTAAACCAGAGCGACGAATCGCTTCTTCCAGGTTGGCGCACAGTTTGCGATCGCGCGCTTTTTCAGCCTGGTAGGTTTGCTTTGGCGAGTTCTGGAAAGCGGCAAGATCGCATTCAGCGCGACGATTCCAGGCCGCTACCCGTTCTTGTCGTTGAGATTGTTCAATTTTCTGCGTCATTTTGATTGCCTTATTCTTCGCGGATGCCGGAAAGTTCTGCACGGGAGAGCACCAGACGGGCGCGATCGATAACCGGACCGTCCACCATCTTGCCGTTCAGGGAAACCACGCCGAGGCCTTCGCGAGCGGCGGCTTCAGCGGCTTCTACGACGCGGCGGGCGTGATCCACTTCTTTCTGGGTCGGTGCGTAGAGGTTGTGCAGCAGATCAATCTGACGCGGGTTGATCAGCGATTTGCCGTCAAAGCCCAGCTGTTTGATGTGGGCGGCTTCTTGCAGAAATCCGGCTTCGTTGTTAGCGTCGGAATAGACGGTATCGAACGCCTGAATACCCGCAGAGCGCGCGGCCTGCAAAATGGAACAGCGTGCGAACAGCAGTTCAGTTCCTTCCGGGGAGCGTTCTGTACGCAGGTTGCGCACATAGTCTTCTGCACCGAGGGCGATACCGATCAAACGCTCGGAAGCGTGAGCGATTTCCACTGCGCGGGTAATCCCCAGCGGAGATTCAATCGCCGCCAGCAGGCCGGTGCTGCCGGGTTCACGACCACAGGCTTTTTCGATACGCAGGATCTCTTTTTCAATATCCAGAACATCCTGAGCGGTATCGGTTTTCGGCAGACGCACAACGTCCGCACCACCGCGAACGACGGCTTCCAGGTCGTTAACACCCCATTCGGAATCCAGCGCGTTGACACGCACAATGGTTTCAATATCGCGATACAGCGGATGTTGCAGCGCGTGGTAAACCATGCGGCGGGCGGTGTCTTTTTCACGCAATGCTACGGAGTCTTCGAGGTCAAACATCAGGGCATCAGCCGGGTAGATGAAGGAGTTGCTGACCATCGCGGCATTGGCACCAGGCACAAACAACATGCTGCGGCGGGTGCGAGTTTTACGTTGTTGCAGCGAAGCGGAAATCATTGGCAATCCTCCCATGGCAGAGCCGGGATACCGCTGGCGCGTGCCAGCAGGGCTTCCAGTCGTGCACGTAAAATGCAGTCCAGTGCGCCTTTGTCATCGACATTCAGCTGTACGCCGCGCACGTTGTAGCGGGCGAGAACGTCCAGAATGGTGGTGCGAATTGCATCGCCAAACTGTTTCTCAACGCTGCTATTGATTTGCAGGTCGATATCCTGCGTATCGAGTGGGGCGATGCGTATCATCACATCCCCAGACTCAAGGGTGCCTGCAACGGCGGGCTGGTTTATTTTCATTTTTCACCTGTTTCTCATGCGGGGGTCTTTTGACGAGCTGCCGCGTCCTGGCGGGAGTGCTCAAGCAGGTTCTGCAAATAATGCAGCGTGACTGCAGGGACCAGCGGCGCGATAGCCGTGAGATCGTTTTTCGCCAGCAGTTGACGTACCCGGGAAGCGGATATCGGCATCTCCTGGTAACGCAGCCGCTCAATTTCAACCAGTTCGATGGGCGGTGCGGAGATAGTCGGCGTTTCCAGCCAGTAGCGCATATCCTGGTTGTACTGGGCGGTAACGCGACAAAAGGGTTCAGTACCGACAAAGCGGTGAGTTACACCCAGCGCGGGAGCGAGGTACTGACGGAAAATCTTCAGATCAATTTCGGTGTAACAATGGTTAATGACGCTCTGTTCTTTAATGAAGTAGCAAGGGAACGTAGCGCGGGAGATGATGTATTCGGAGCCACGATGCACAGTCAGGCGTGGAATATCGGCGGTGCCTTTTAACACCAAATCCAGCCGGTCTTCATAGGGGAAGCGTGAAGAATCTTCTTTGACTAAAAACAGATGCAACCAGTCGCACTGTGCCGCAGCCTGTTGAATCAGATAACGGTGACCATTCGTAAAGGGATTGGCGTTCATCACAATGCAGCCAATCTTGTTCCCTGGATGACGAAATTTTTTCAGCGATTCGGCATAGCGTTTCAGTCGCGTGGCGCTGTTTTCCATCAGCACCATCACGCCGGGTACGCTGGTCAGCGTGGAAAAACCGCACTGGCGGAACAGCGCCTCGTATTCGGTTTTGGTATAAATAAACAGATGCGTGCTGTGCCGCTCATAGGCGAGGTTTATCAATTCAGTGGCTAATGTCAGCGCCAGTCCTTCACCGCGGACGGATTCACTGATAGCAACGCATTTAATAATATTTCCGGCAATTCCACCGCACGCGATAAGCTTTTCATCGCGGGTTACGGTAATAAATACTTCGACTGTGGTGTCAACGCTCAAATCATTTTCATGCAGGAATTGGGCGATTTCCGCCATTTTTTTATTTTCTGAACGTTTTACGCGGGTGAAAATATCATTGCCGAACATAATAAATAGTATCCTGAAGGTGCATGTTGTTATCGATTTGCAACGAATGTTGTTCAATGTTGCAAACTGATAACCTTTTATTTTCACTTGGGAGAAAGGGGGTGATCGAGGTATATCTTTTTCTCCTTTCGCTATACATCCTAAGGAGTATTTCGGCGTGAAATTTTGATTTATTTCACATAGAGTTAGTGGTTTTTTATTTATTTAATGATTTTAAGTTTTTTAATTAATGTAATTACGAAATGACTCGCAGGTTTAAGTGATTTAATTGATTTAATGAATAAAATTTGCCACGATCATAATTAATATCTATGTATTTTGATTCAACATTTTAATTACATCCGTCAAAGAGGCTCGGGACAACCCGCAAGGAAAACAATGTTGCAGCTTAACGAGAATAAACAGTTTGCATTTTTCCAAAGACTGGCATTTCCGCTGCGTATCTTTTTGCTGATTCTGGTGTTCTCAATATTTGTCATTGCAGCCCTGGCGCAATATTTTACGGCCAGTTTTGAGGACTATTTAACGCTTCATGTACGCGACATGGCAATGAATCAGGCGAAAATTATTGCCTCCAATGACAGTGTCATCTCTGCGGTGAAAACGCGTGACTACAAACGGCTGGCGACCATCGCTAACAAATTACAAAGAGATACCGATTTTGATTATGTGGTGATTGGGGACCGGCACTCGATCCGCCTTTACCATCCTAATCCGGAGAAAATTGGTTATCCTATGCAGTTCACCAAACAGGGCGCGCTGGAGAAAGGGGAGAGCTACTTCATTACCGGGAAAGGGTCAATGGGGATGGCGATGCGCGCCAAAACGCCAATCTTTGATGACGATGGAAAAGTCATCGGCGTGGTGTCGATTGGCTACCTGGTGAGTAAAATCGATAGCTGGCGGGCTGAGTTTTTATTACCGATGGCAGGTGTGTTTGTCGTGCTGTTAGGGATTCTGATGTTGCTGTCGTGGTTCCTGGCCGCGCATATCCGTCGGCAGATGATGGGCATGGAGCCAAAGCAAATCGCACGCGTGGTCCGTCAGCAAGAGGCGCTGTTTAGTTCGGTTTATGAAGGGCTGATTGCGGTGGATCCGCATGGTTACATTACCGCCATCAATCGTAACGCAAGAAAGATGCTGGGGCTGAGTTCCCCCGGACGGCAATGGTTGGGTAAACCCATTGTTGAAGTGGTCAGGCCCGCCGATTTCTTTACCGAACAGATTGATGAAAAACGTCAGGATGTGGTGGCGAACTTTAACGGTCTGAGCGTTATTGCCAACCGGGAAGCTATTCGTTCAGGTGATGATTTGCTGGGGGCCATTATCAGCTTTCGTAGTAAAGACGAAATTTCCACCCTCAATGCGCAACTGACGCAAATAAAACAATACGTTGAGAGCCTTCGTACATTGCGACACGAGCATCTCAATTGGATGTCGACGCTCAATGGTCTGTTGCAGATGAAAGAGTATGATCGCGTGCTGGCGATGGTGCAGGGGGAGTCTCAGGCCCAGCAACAGCTTATTGACAGCCTGCGCGAGGCGTTTGCCGATCGCCAGGTGGCGGGGCTGCTTTTTGGTAAAGTGCAGCGCGCCCGGGAACTGGGGCTAAAAATGATCATTGTCCCCGGTAGCCAGCTTTCGCAACTGCCGCCAGGACTGGATAGCACCGAGTTTGCAGCCATTGTGGGCAATTTACTTGATAACGCCTTCGAAGCCAGCCTGCGTAGCGATGAAGGAAACAAGATCGTTGAATTATTCCTCAGCGATGAAGGCGATGATGTGGTGATTGAAGTCGCCGATCAGGGCTGCGGCGTTCCAGAGTCTCTACGAGACAAAATATTTGAGCAGGGGGTCAGTACGCGTGCTGACGAGCCCGGTGAACATGGCATTGGGTTGTACTTGATTGCCAGCTACGTAACGCGCTGCGGTGGTGTTATCACTCTCGAAGATAATGATCCCTGCGGTACCTTATTTTCAATCTATATTCCGAAAGTGAAACCTAATGACAGCTCCATTAACCCTATTGATCGTTGAGGACGAAACGCCGCTGGCAGAGATGCATGCGGAATATATTCGTCACATTCCCGGATTCAGTCAGATATTACTGGCGGGAAATCTGGCGCAGGCCCGAATGATGATCGAGCGTTTTAAGCCGGGGCTAATCTTGCTCGATAACTATCTTCCTGACGGTAGAGGGATTAATTTACTGCATGAACTGGTGCAGGCGCATTATCCCGGCGACGTGGTGTTTACCACTGCAGCCAGCGATATGGAAACGGTGTCTGAAGCCGTACGTTGTGGTGTATTTGATTATCTCATTAAGCCCATTGCCTATGAACGGCTGGGGCAAACGCTAACCCGTTTCCGCCAGCGTAAACATATGCTGGAAAGTATTGATAGCGCCAGCCAGAAGCAAATTGATGAGATGTTTAATGCTTATGCTCGCGGTGAACCTAAGGACGAGCTACCGACCGGCATTGACCCCTTGACGCTAAACGCGGTGCGAAAACTGTTTAAAGAGCCTGGTGTGCAACATACGGCAGAAACGGTGGCGCAGGCACTGACCATCAGCCGCACCACTGCCAGGCGTTATCTTGAATATTGCGCCAGCCGCCATCTGATTATTGCTGAAATTGTTCACGGCAAAGTTGGCAGACCACAACGCATATACCACAGTGGGTGACATGATAAAGCCGGAGGAAACTTGCCTCCGGCATTACTATTTACTTGCCTGTGACCGCTGCTGCCGTTCCTGGCACCATCAGCTCTGTAGCAACGATAACAATCACCAAACCAACAAGCACCGGTACCGAGGTGCGTTTTACGACTTCAAACGGCGAGATCTTCGCCATCCCGGCAACCGCAACGACTACGCCAGAAACGGGCGAAAGGGTACGGCCAAGGTTTGACGCCTGCAGCATCGGGATAGTCAAATACGCCGGGTTAATGCCGGAAGAGTGCGCCAGTTTCGGGATCATCTCAACAAACGCATAAAACGGCGCATTGCCTGAACCGGTCGTGACTGCCGCCAGCATTGTCAGAATCACCAATACCAGCATCAGGATGATACTCGCCGAACCAAACGAGGTAGCGATAGAAATCAGACTTTGAATAAAGCCGATGGTGCTAAGCCCCTGAGCGAATACCCCAGCGGCAACCAGCAGCATCACCACGTTAGCAAACGCATCTGCCATCCCGCGATAAGCCACTTCCAGACCAGAGAAAACTTTCTGGGTATTAAAGCTGCGGAGGAACTCCAGAATGGAGGCAATCAGCATACAAATCACCAGAATAGTGATGATGTGTAATTGCGGACCCCATTTACCGTCAAAAATCAGTACACCGATGATCGGCGTGAACGGCAAAATGGCATAAAACGCAGGAGCAGTGGTGGTGATTTCACTGACATCTAACATTTCATGAGAGATGTGCTCTTTTTTATCCAGATAACGTTGCCAGAAGAAGTGGGCGATCGCCATGCCGATAATTGCAGCAATTGAGATAGGCAGCGTCGTTTTGAAGGCGAAGTCAATCAGCGACATTTCGGAAGCTTGCGCCGCCAGCACCACATCCCCTGAAGTCGGTGCGAGAATAATCGCCGCCGGGGAGGCACAAATGGCAGCAGCTGCGCCACGACTGATACCAACGTTTACCATCACCGGAAATAGGGTTGCCATCAGCAAAACACCCAGACCGGTTGCGGAAGAGACGGCCAGAGACATCAGACAGGCGACAAAATAGGCGGCAATCATCAGCAGGTAAGGGGAGTTAATATACTGCAATGGTTTTGACGCCAGCTTGACCACCATATCATTCGCGCCGATATGGGTCATGTAAGCGGCAAATCCACACAGCATCATAATCATCATGCCGAGGTCGCCGCCGCGGCTCATTAGTAATATTTTAACGTATTCAACGATATCCGTGGCGCTGTAGCCTGTTGAAGCCTGGCTGGACGGTAACACTTTGTGCCCCATAATGGCACTGATAATCAGCAATAACAGGCCACCGACAAATAACACACCAGTGGCGGAATACCCTTTAATGATGTAGCGAGCTACACCCACAATAACCACAACCCCAATAAGGAGCTCAATGAATGTCAGCATAATTTTTCCTGTCTCCAGGCCCCAAAGTAAATAATAAAAAATTCCTAAAGCTTAAGGAAAAAATATGCCCAATAAATTGGCGATGAATGCTGATTAAAATCAAGAAAAACTGCCATTAAGACATTGAAGTTGCTGTTTTTATACATAGATAACAAAACGCATATTTAGCGGTTGGCAATTATCACATAATAATGTGTGCAAATTGATGGTGGATTGATGCAAATTTGTTAATTGCAATGGTGTTAGCTGCGGCTGTGCGCTCAAAAAATAATCTAATATGAGCATAGGTTGACGATATATATTATATACTTCGTTAAGATGATTGTTGTATCTCGTTAAAAAATAAAATAATTTTTCCTTGATTGCATTTTGTCATCAAAAAAGACTTGGTTTTTCTTTTTTGACTATTCCCATCGCAGAAAACGACGCATCATCTTTAATCGATGCGCGGAAATATTTAACTTGAACAAGCGGAAATAAATAGAGCAGCTATTCAGATTATTCTTTATGTTGGGTCTATTAAGGTTATGTTAATTGTAGCTTTGCTATGCTAGTAGTAGATTTTTGATAAATGTTTTATGGTCACAAATGAACGTGAGTAAATATGTCGCTATCTTTTCCTTTGTTTTTATTCAGTTAATCAGCGTTGGTAAAGTTTTTGCTAACGCAGATGAGTGGATGACAACGTTTAGAGAAAATATTGCACAAACCTGGCAACAGCCTGAACATTATGATTTATATATTCCTGCCATCACCTGGCATGCACGTTTCGCTTACGACAAAGAAAAAACCGATCGCTATAACGAGCGACCGTGGGGTGGCGGTTTTGGCCTGTCGCGTTGGGATGAAAAAGGAAACTGGCATGGCCTGTATGCCATGGCATTTAAGGACTCGTGGAACAAATGGGAACCGATTGCCGGATACGGATGGGAAAGTACCTGGCGACCGCTGGCGGATGAAAATTTTCATTTAGGTCTGGGATTCACCGCTGGCGTAACGGCACGCGATAACTGGAATTACATCCCTCTCCCGGTTCTACTGCCATTGGCCTCCGTGGGTTATGGCCCAGTGACTTTTCAGATGACCTACATTCCGGGTACCTACAACAATGGCAATGTGTACTTTGCCTGGATGCGCTTTCAGTTTTGAGACAAATGAAGTTTTAGTAACTTCTTTAAAATCAATAGCTAAAATAAGTAACATCAAAAATAACGCGACTTTTATCACTTTTTAGTAAAGTTACACTGGACAAAGCGTACCACAATTGGTGTACTGGTAACCGACACAGCATTTGTGTCTATTTTTCATGTAAAGGTAATTTTGATGTCTAAGATTAAAGGTAACGTTAAGTGGTTTAATGAGTCCAAAGGATTCGGTTTCATTACTCCGGAAGACGGCAGCAAAGACGTGTTCGTACACTTCTCTGCAATCCAGACTAATGGTTTTAAAACTCTTGCTGAAGGTCAGCGCGTAGAGTTCGAAATCACTAACGGTGCCAAAGGCCCTTCTGCTGCAAACGTAATCGCTCTGTAAGATACGTCAGCAAGAATTCAAAACCCGCTTAATCAGCGGGTTTTTTTTGGTCTTTAGTGTGCGGTTGAGGCCGAAAACAGCCAGAATGCCAGTGCGGTCATGGCAAAAGACCCCAGAAGGTTGACGAAAACGTTCAGTAATGCCCAGCCAAAGCGGCCCTCTTGTAACAAAAACACCACTTCTGCCGAAAATGTTGAGAAGGTTGTTAGACCGCCACAAAATCCGGTGGTGATTAATACTTTCCACACTGGATCAATGTTCGTCATCCTGCTGAACCATGCGAATCCTATTCCTATGATGAATGCCCCAATCAGGTTTGCTGTCAGCGTCCCCAACGGAATCGCCTGATGCAGTGGGTTAAATCGCATACTTAACAGCCATCTCGCCACGCTTCCCGTACCACCGCCAATAAAAACTGCTAAAAGAAGTTGTAACACTGCAAAATCCTGCTATTTGATTTGTATGAGTGATAAGTGTAACGCCGAATAATCGTCGTTGGCGAATTTTACGACTCTGACAGGAGGTGGCAATGCTGGTTGCCGCAGGACAGTTTGCTGTTACATCTGTGTGGGAAAAGAACGCTGAGATTTGTGCCTCGTTGATGGCGCAGGCGGCGGAAAACGACGCATCGCTGTTTGCCCTGCCGGAAGCATTGCTGGCGCGCGATGATCATGATGCAGATCTATCGGTTAAATCAGCACAGCTGCTGGAAGGCGAATTCCTCGGACTTTACGGCGAGAAAGTAAACGTAACATGATGACGACAATTCTGACGATTCATGTTCCTTCAACGCCGGGGCGCGCATGGAATATGCTGGTGGCACTTCAGGCAGGAAACATCGTCGCCCGTTATGCCAAACTGCATCTCTATGATGCATTTGCCATTCAGGAATCACGCCGTGTTGATGCTGGTAATGAAATCGCTCCGTTACTGGAGGTGGAAGGGATGAAGGTCGGTCTGATGACCTGTTATGACTTACGCTTTCCAGAGCTGGCGCTGGCACAGGCATTACAGGGAGCTGAAATCCTGGTACTTCCTGCCGCCTGGGTTCGCGGGCCGCTCAAAGAGCATCACTGGTCAACGTTGCTTGCCGCTCGTGCGCTGGATACCACCTGTTATATGGTGGCGGCGGGGGAGTGCGGGAACAAAAATATCGGTCAAAGCCGGATTATAGATCCCTTTGGCGTCACCATTGCGGCAGCGTCAGAAATGCCTGCACTCATTATGGCGGAAGTGACGCCCGAACGTGTGCGTCAGGTGCGCGCGCAACTGCCCGTCTTAAACAACCGTCGCTTTGCGCCGCCGCAATTATTATGATGTTTTTTTACTCGGCGCTTGATTCACCTTGTTACAGATTGCTATTGTGTGCGCGCGTCGAATGACCGTTAATATTCTCTGGTTTTTAAGGCGCGTTCTGTTGCCGGTTATATGTCAAGAAGGTATCTATGGGTGAGATTAGTATTACCAAACTGCTGGTAGTTGCGGCGCTGGTCGTTCTGCTGTTTGGGACTAAGAAGTTACGTACGCTGGGCGGAGACCTTGGAGCGGCCATTAAAGGGTTCAAGAAGGCGATGAATGATGACGATGCTGCGGCGAAAAAAGGCGCAGACGTTGATCTTCAGGCTGAAAAGCTCTCTCATAAAGAGTGACGTGGCGAGCAGGACGCTCCCTCAATATCTTGTTCGATACAAAAAACCCGCTTCAAAAAGCGGGTTTTTTATCAGACAGATGTAAGTAATTATTACAGGATTACTTAACTTCCATCCCTTTCGCCTGCAAATCGGCGTGGTAAGAAGAGCGGACAAACGGACCGCATGCAGCATGGGTAAAGCCCATCGCCAGCGCTTCGGCTTTCATTTCGTCGAACTCATCCGGGCTAACGTAACGTTGAACCGGCAGGTGATGGCGGCTTGGCTGCAAATATTGCCCCAGCGTTAACATCGTCACACCATGACGGCGCAGGTCGCGCATTACCTCAATAATTTCTTCATTGGTTTCACCCAGTCCCACCATCAGACCAGACTTGGTCGGGATTTCCGGATGCGCTTCTTTAAAGCGTTCCAGCAGCTTCAGCGACCAGTTGTAATCTGCACCAGGCCGTACCTGACGGTAAATACGCGGTACGTTTTCCAGGTTATGGTTGAACACATCTGGTGGCGTTGCAGTCAGAATATCCAGAGCACGATCCATACGACCGCGGAAATCCGGCACCAGAGTTTCAATTTTGATTTGCGGGCTTTTTTCCCGAATGGCAGTAATGCAATCCGCAAAGTGCTGGGCACCGCCATCGCGCAGGTCATCACGGTCAACGGAGGTGATAACCACATAACGCAGCGCCATATCGGCAATGGTCTGCGCCAGTTTCACTGGTTCATTGGCATCAGGAGCTACCGGGCGACCGTGGGCAACATCACAGAACGGACAACGGCGGGTACAAATAGCGCCGAGGATCATAAACGTTGCTGTGCCGTGGTTGAAGCATTCCGCCAGGTTAGGGCAGGAGGCTTCCTCGCAGACAGAATGCAGGCCATTTTTGCGCATTGCGGCTTTGATGCCCTGGATACGTGTAGAGTCCGCTGGAAGCTTGATTTTCATCCATTCCGGCTTGCGCAGCAGGGCTTCGCGCTCTGTTGCCACGTTTTTAACCGGGATAAGGGCCATCTTATCGGCATCGCGGTATTTAACACCGCGTTCCATCACAATGGGTTTACTCATAGCGTGCGTGTTCCAGTTGCGAATTACGAAGGAAAGCGTTTCAATTCAATAGATTGTTGTAATTATCAACTATTTTTGAATTAACGACTGGCAGTATATCATTGAAACGGACCTGAAAGCAGCCAAAGCGGTCGCGAAAATGTAAAATTGTTGTTGGATTGTGCCATTTTATCGTTCTGCGCTGTGATCTGGCTGTAACAATACTTTTTCAAAATGCATTACGGATAACATCTATTACTCCGTGCAGGATGGGATCACGCAGGCTGAATTTGTTGTAGTGGATAGAGAAATCTATTTGCTCCTCATTTAAGGACGGAAAAGGCAGTTTTTCCAGCGGCCAGCAGCGGCTAAACAGGTTATAAAAACGGCTGGGAATAATCGCTAACATGTCACTGTTGGCAACCAGTGCAGCGATTGTCAAAATGTTGTAGCTGGTGAAATTGATTTGCCGGTCCGGAAACATTTCTTGAACTCTCTGCCGCAGACCGCTGAAATTTTGCTCTTCCGGTAACAGAAGTACATGCGCAGCGTTGTCGATAGTCTCTCTGTCATCTTCTAAAGAGAGTAGTGGATTTCCCTCGCGGCAAATTAACACCATATTGTCGGTGAACAGAACATGATGTTGCACCGTACGATTGGTGCAAAACATGTTATCGATGATGAGATCGGTTTGAAACTGACTGAGTTGGTTTTCCGCGTCGCTGATGGGCGGGTTGCGCAGTAAAAGCTGCGGATAGTGAGTTTTAATCGCCCGATAGATGACAGGAAGGACCAGTGCTCCGACCGAGGGAGTGGTCGCAATAGTTATCGTTCGTTGCTTATCATAGCTTCCTTCGATATCCAGCGCGCCAAGAATGGACTCAAGGCCCTGACTGATATACTCATGTAGATGCATCGCAAATGCGGTAGGAGTGACACCCTGGCCTTTGCGAATAAACAATGGGTCAGGGAATATAACGCGCAGTTTCTGAATAGACTGACTGATTGCCGAGGGGGTCAGATTAAGCACTTTCGCTGCATTAACGATCCCTTTATGTACATATACAGCTTCAAAAATAGTCAGAAGGTTAAGATCAATATTTCGTAAGGTTGTAAATATTTGTGGTTTACCTTCTGACGACTTTCTGCTTAAACAGGGTTCAATTTGATTATTACTATCCACGCACTTACTCCAATTTTATTCATGGAAAAATAATATTTAAAAAATTACAATAATCTTATGTCTAATTGGAACGGAACGCTTTTGCTCACCATAATCAACTATTTCAATAGGTTAATCAATGGGGTGAGTTACGGAGCAAGGCGTGGCACCGCATTTCTGCAAGTGATAAAGAAAATATACAAACGCGAAGGAGATGTAAAGCATTAGCAGATATTATGAGTAATGACCCAGTGTAAATTGGGCCATTGATGTATGGAATTAAGCGGTAATATATTCGAAGTCCGGATTGTTTAGTAGCGCTAAAATATTTTCCAGTAAACGTGGAGCAATATTATTAGTCGTCGCTTCGGGTTTCCATTGTGATATTTTAGCCATTTCCATTCCGGCATACCCACAAGGATTAATACGTAAAAATGGTGAAAGATCCATATTGACGTTTAATGCCAGACCGTGGAATGAACAACCGCGTCGAATACGTAAACCCAGTGAGCAAATTTTCTTTTCCCCAACATAGACACCTGGCGCGTCAGCCCGAGGATGCGCTTCTATACCCAGTTCAGCCAGGGTATTCACCACTGTTTGCTCAAGCAAGGTCACCAGTTCACGCACACCGAGTTTACGGCGTTTCAGGTTAAGCAACACATACATCACCTGTTGCCCCGGCCCGTGATAAGTCACCTGCCCACCGCGATCGCTCTGGATCACCGGAATATCACCCGGCATTAAAATGTGCTCCGCTTTTCCTGCCTGACCTTGGGTGAATACCGGATAGTGCTCGACCAGCCAGATTTCATCAAGGGTACTATCATCGCGGGTATCGGTGAATTCATGCATAGCCTGGGAGATTGGCTCGTAAGGCTGAAGACCGAGCTGGCGGACAAGAATTTTATCCTGATACAAAACGGCATCTCCGTGGAGAATGAGTAAAAGTGGGGGAAAAGTATATCACAGCGAGGAGAGGGGAGTTACCCGACCAGGAGCCGGGTAACGGAGAAGCGAGTTACAGAACCATGCGGACAATATCGATTTTGCCCAGTTCTTCATACAGTGTTTCAACCTGCTCGATATGAGTGGCGTTGATAGTGATAGATACCGAGTGGTAGTTGCCTTTGCTGCTTGGTTTTACCGTTGGGGTGTAGTCACCTGGCGCATGGCGCTGTACCACTTCAACCACCTGATCAACCAGCTCAGGTAACGCCTGCCCCATAACTTTGTAAGTAAAAGGAGTAGGGAATTCAAGCAGTTCGTTAAGTTTGGTTTTCATGTCAGCTCCGGCGTAACGTAATTAAATAGCAACTCCCGCCAGAAGGCGGGAGTTTTTTACTGATGCTTAGTATATGGGGACGGAAATTACACTTTCAAGTGTTTAATTTTTAACCAAACCAGTGATGGAACATTAATTTAATGTAATCAATGATTTTGCCGAAGAAGTTACCTTCCGGGATTTCTTGCAACACAACCAGCGGGCGTTGCTCGATCGTTTTGCCATCAAGCTGGAAGTTGATAGTTCCGACGACCTGATTCTTTTGCAGCGGCGCATGCAATTCACTGCTGTTCAGCACATAGCTGGCTTTCAGATCTTTCATGCGACCACGCGGAATGGTCAGGTACACGTCTTTATCAACCCCTAACGAAGCGCGATCAGAATCACCAAACCAAACCGGTTCAGAGGCGAACTCTTTACCTACTTTCAGTGGGTTAACGGTTTCAAAGAAACGGAAGCCCCAGGTTAGCAGTTTTTTACTTTCGGCTTCACGGCCTTTAAAAGTACGTCCGCCCATTACCGCAGAAATCAAGCGCATCTGGCCTTCAGTCGCAGAAGCAACAAGGTTGTAACCTGCTTTGTCAGTGTGTCCGGTTTTGATGCCGTCGACATTCAGGCTGTTATCCCATAACAGGCCGTTACGGTTCAGCTGGCGAATACCGTTAAACGTAAATTCTTTTTCTTTATAGATCGAGTATTCATTCGGTACGTCACGGATCAATGCCTGGCCGATCAGCGCCATATCTCGCGCGGAGCTGTACTGACCATCAGCATCCAGACCATGTACCGTCTGGAAGTGGGTATTTTTCAGGCCCAGTGCGTTAACGTAGCTGTTCATCAAGCCAACAAAAGCGTCCTGGCTACCAGCGGCAAAATCGGCCATGGCGACACAAGCATCGTTACCCGATTGCAGGTTAATACCGCGGATCAGCTGAGAAACCGGAACCTGCATGCCCGGTTTGAGGAACATCAGCGAAGAACCTTTAAACACCGGGTTACCGGTGGCCCATGCGTCGTTGCCGATAGTGACTAAATCAGTTTCTTTAAATTTACCGGCTTTCATTGCCTGGCCGATAACGTAACTGGTCATCATTTTGGTCAGGCTGGCAGGATCGCGGCGGACATCTGCGTTCTGTTCGGCGAGCACTTTGCCGGAGTTATAGTCAATCAGGATGTAGGACTCCGCATCGATCTGCGGTACACCCGGGATCATAGTTTTGATATTCAGGTCATCGGCATGTGCAGCAGAGATAAAGGCTGTGCAAAGAGCCGTGGTGAGCGCCAGGCGCTTCATGATACGAGCGGAAAAAATGGTATTCATGGTCTGAACTACGACATCCGTGATGGAATTAAAAAAGTGCCCTACTATAGCAAATGCACTACCGGCAGGCATCTGACTTTCCGCGTGACTTTGTTAACGTCATTTACAGAAATTGACACATCAGATGCCTGCTTTACGCTACTGCGCGGTAGTAATAAATGACTGTAATTGGGCTTCGGTTTGCAAACGTTGCTGCAAGGTACTGGCTTCGGCTTTGCTGGCGAATGGGCCAAGCTGGATCCGCCAGACCGCGCCATTTTGAGTTACGCGACCGGGGACGCCGAACTTCTGTCCCAGTTGCTGTTGGTACTGTTGCGCACGAGCCTGATCGCTTACGGCCCCGACTTGCACCATAAAGTTGCCGCTGGCGCTTTGCGAGACGGCTTGCGGTGTCACCATTGCAGGCGAGGTTGCAGGCGTTGTCGACGGAGCTGTAACAACGGGCTGTGGCGCAGGCGTCGGTTCGCTGCCTTCCAGTACACCAGGCGCTAAGGTCGTTGGTGCGCCGAGGAAACCGCTACTGGTTACCGGCGCGCCGGTCGGATCTTCGCTTTTTAGCGTCGAATTACTGACCGGAAGAATGTCACCCTGCGGGCCAGACACTGAACTTGTTCCCGCGCCACCGCTTAAATCGGGAGGTGCAGGCAGGGCGTAAGTCTGTTTGGCGACTGTGGTACAAGCCATACCAGGACCAGAAAGCGAACCATCCTGGGCAACAATAATCGGATCGATACGAACTTTGGTGTTGTTTGACGTGTTAAGACGGTCAGCTGCCGCGCGAGAAAGTGAAATAACGCGGTCGTTGCCGTAAGGGCCGCGATCATTAATGCGCACCACGATCATTCGCCCGTTAGCCAGGTTAGTGATTCTGGCGTAGCTGGGGATCGGAAGCGTTGGATGGGCTGCCGTCAGCTGTGTCGGATCGAATGCTTCGCCAGAGGCCGTCAGGTTACTGCCGGGTTCGGCATCATAGATTGCCGCCAGTCCCGCCTGGCTAAATCGAGACGGATCCTGCACGATTTTGTAGCTTTTACCGTCGCGCTGGTAATCCTGATTTGCCGTCGCGTTCAGTGGTTCGAAACGCGGGTCCGCCCCGCTAATTTCAACTATAGGGCCGTTACATACCGCAGGCTGCGGTACACTTACCGTCTGTTGCTGACCATCATCGCTTGTACATGCCGCGAGCATTCCTGCCGCGATGCAGATCCCGAGCCACTGCTTACGCATTGCGCACCTCTTACACGCTTTTCGACAACATTTTCCTGTGGGTGTGGATTGACATTACAATCCCGAACCCAGCCATCAGCACAATTAGCGCCGATCCTCCATAACTGACCAGTGGGAGCGGAACCCCTACAACCGGCAGAATACCGCTTACCATACCAATATTTACGAAGACATAAACGAATAATATCAGCATTAAGCCGCCAGCCATGACGCGACCAAAGGTGGTTTGCGCTCTGGCGGCTATCCACAGCCCGCGCATGATCAGCAGAATGTAGAGAGCGAGCAGAATCAGAATGCCCACTAATCCCAGCTCTTCCGCCAGTACCGCGAAGATAAAGTCAGTATGGCGTTCGGGGAGAAATTCAAGCTGTGACTGAGTGCCGTGCAGCCAGCCTTTGCCGCGTAATCCGCCGGAGCCAATAGCAATTTTAGACTGAATAATGTGATAGCCCGCGCCGAGTGGGTCTGATTCCGGGTCCAGGAGCATCATTACGCGCTGGCGCTGGTAATCATGCATCAGGAAGAACCACAGAATCGGAATGAACGCCGCTACCAGCACTACTGCGACGCCAATCAGACGCCAGCTAAGGCCAGAGAGGAACAGTACAAACAGACCGGAAAGCGCAACGAGGATTGATGTTCCCAGGTCAGGCTGTGCAGCCACCAGCAGCGTGGGCATAAATATCAGCACCAGCGCGATGCCAGTGTTCTTCAACGATGGCGGGCAAACGTCGCGGTTGATAAAGCGCGCAACCATCAGTGGTACGGCTATTTTGGCAATTTCCGACGGCTGAAAACGAACAATACCGAGGTCCAGCCAGCGTTGAGCACCTTTAGAGATGGCACCGAAAGCATCTACCGCCACCAGCAAAATAATACAGATGATATAGAGATAGGGGGCCCAGCCTTCATAAACGCGTGGAGGAATTTGCGCCATCACCACCATGATGACCAGACCCATCGCGATTTGGCCGATTTTACGCTCCATCATGCCAATATCCTGACCGCTGGCGCTCCAGATAACCAGGGCGCTGTAAACCAGCAATGCCAGTAAGATCAGCAGCATTGTGGGATCGAGATGGACTTTATCCCAGAATGTTTTTTTATTCGGATTATCCGTCATGATTAATGGTCCTCCGCTGCGGCAACCGCTGGATTTTCCGCAGGCAGATCGGTGTTGTTATCACCCAGCATAATGTGGTCGAGGATCTGGCGCATCAGTGTACCAACCGCCGGACCCGCACCACCGTTCTCCAGAATCATGGCGACAGCCACTTGCGGATTGTTGTATGGCGCAAAGGCGGTCATCAGTTTGTGGTCACGTAAACGCTCGGCAATTTTGTGCGCATTATAGGTTTCGTTCGCTTTCAGACCGAAGACCTGAGCGGTACCGGATTTCGCCGCAATTTTGTACGGTGCGCTAGCAAAGTATTTATGCGCCGTACCGTTAGGGCGGTTAGCAACACCGTACATACCGTCTTTCGCCAGCTCCCAGTAACCGGAATGAATATCGCCGACGGGCGGTTCATGCGGCTGTACCCATGGCACCTGTTTGCCGTCTTCGGCGGTGCTCATCAGCAAATGAGGAACCTTCACGATACCGTCATTAATCAGGATCATCAGTGCCTTACTCATCTGGATTGGGGTCGCTGTCCAGTAACCCTGACCGATACCAACCGGAATGGTGTCACCCTGATACCACGGTTTTTTAAAGCGTTTCTGTTTCCATTCGCGGGTAGGCATGTTGCCGGAACGTTCTTCCGCCAGGTCGATACCGGTGTAATGACCATAACCGAATTTACCCATCCATTCGGAGAGGCGATCGATCCCCATATCGTAGGCCACCTGATAGAAGAAGGTATCCGCAGATTCTTCCAGCGATCTTGTGACATTCAGACGCCCGTGGCCCCATTTTTTCCAGTCACGATAACGTTTTTCCGAACCTGGCAGTTGCCACCAGCCTGGGTCAAACAGCGTCGTATTGCGCGTGATCACCCCGGCGCTCAATGCCGAAACCGCCACATAGGGTTTAACTGTAGACGCGGGAGGATAAACCCCCTGTGTGGCGCGGTTCACCAGCGGTGTATTCGGATCGTTCAACAAGGCGGAATAATCTTTGCTGGAGATACCGTCAACAAACAAGTTTGGGTCATAACTAGGCGTGGAAACCAGCGCCAGCACCCCACCTGTACGCGGATCGGTGACTACCACAGCTGCGCGGCTACCCGCCAGCAGCGTTTCAATATATTGCTGGAGTTTGAGATCCAGCGTCAGGTAAATATCGTGTCCGGCTTGCGGTGGTACTTCTTTTAACTGGCGAATAACACGCCCACGGTTGTTAACTTCAACCTCTTCATAACCGGTCTGACCGTGCAGCACATCTTCATAGTAACGCTCAATGCCCAGCTTACCGATATCATGCGTTGCCGCATAGTTGGCCAGTTTGCCGTCATTATTCAGGCGTTCGACGTCTTTATCGTTGATTTTCGACACATAGCCGATGACGTGGGTCAACGCCGAACCGTAAGGATAGTAACGACGTTTATAGCCTTTAACTTCGACACCCGGAAAACGGTACTGATTGACGGCAAAGCGAGCTACTTGTACTTCGGTCAGGTTAGTTTTCACCGGAATAGAGGTGAAACGGTGTGAACGTGCGCGCTCTTTTCGGAATGCAGCAATATCGTCATCGGTCAGATCTACCACGCTGCGCAAAGCGTCCAGCGTTTGCTGCACGTTATCGACTTTCTCCGGCATCATTTCTATCTGGTAGATAGTGCGGTTGAGGGCCAGAGGGATACCGTTACGATCGTAGATAATGCCGCGGCTGGGCGCGATAGGCACCAGCTTAATGCGGTTTTCATTAGAGCGGGTCTGGTAGTCGGTAAAGCGAACAATTTGCAGATTATACAGGTTGGCGATAAGCACGCCGGTCAGCAGCAAAATCCCCAAAAAGGCGACCAGCGCCCGGCGCACAAACAGCGCGGACTCTGCCGTATAGTCGCGAAAAGAGTTCTGTAGTTTCATCCGCTGCGTTTTCTACTCAAAGCTCCCTTATCACTCACGGTGATAAGGATGGTTGGTGGTGATGCTCCACGCCCGGTACAGACTCTCTGCGACCAGCACGCGAACCAGCGGATGGGGGAGGGTAAGCGCCGACAGCGACCAGCTCTGCTCAGCCGCCGCTTTACAGGCAGGCGACAACCCTTCAGGCCCGCCAATCAGTAGACTGACGTCGCGACCATCCAGCTTCCAGCGTTCCAGCTCAGCGGCTAACTGCGGCGTATCCCAGGGCTTGCCTGGAATATCGAGGGTGACAATGCGGTTTTTGCCTGCGGCCGCCAACATCTGCTCACCCTCTTTGTCGAGTATGCGCTTGATGTCCGCATTCTTGCCGCGTTTTCCGGCCGGAATTTCAATCAGCTCGAAGGGCATATCTTTCGGAAAACGACGCAGGTACTCGGTAAAACCGGTTTGTACCCAGTCCGGCATTTTCGTTCCCACGGCGACAAGTTGCAGCTTCACGCATTAACTCCAGAGTTTTTCCAGTTCATACAGGCGACGGCTCTCTTCCTGCATGACATGGACAATCACATCGCCCAAATCCACGACAATCCAGTCGGCGCTGTTTTCACCTTCTACGCCGAGCGGTAACAGGCCCGCTGCGCGAGACTCCTGCACAACGTGGTCAGCAATGGACATAACATGACGGCTGGACGTACCCGTACAGATGATCATGCAGTCGGTGATGCTGGATTTGCCCTGAACGTCTAAGGCGATGATGTCCTGACCTTTGAGGTCATCAATTTTGTCGATAACAAAATCCTGGAGTGCTTTACCCTGCAAGTTTTCCCCCTGGGTGAATCAAATAGATAAAAATGGTCTGTCAGTATACCTGAACCAGAGGCGATTTCGGGACAATTGTCGCCGAATCGGCTTTCGAAAGTGGGCTATCATCCCACCCCGCGCCGCAGATTGCATCGCCATTTTTGTAAAACAATTTCTACAAAGTCGTGTCTGGCGGAAAAAGTCTGGCTGCGGAGAATATCAGCCTGCCCGGGTCTGTCAATGGTCGTTGCGGCTTACCCGTAAAAAAACAGAAAAGTCATGCATTCTCGACCCCGATGGCACGGCTATTGAGGACGCGTAGCGTCGCGAATTTTTGGTTGATATCAATGGCGCTCCAACACCCCTGGTCAACGCGAAAATGCCACATAGCTTCGGCAGGCATGCCAATTAAACGGGCGATTAACAGACTCAGTACACCCTGATGGCTGACGACTAAAATATTCTGATAGTGCTGAAATTCACTAAGCCTTGCGATAAAGCGTTCCACACGTTGCGAAAATGCCTGAAATCCTTCACCGTTCGTGGGGATTGCATGCTGCCAGTCATTGCACCACGCGCTATAGTTTTCGGCATCTTCTTGCATGAGGTCGCGATGATGTCGCATCTCCCAGTCGCCAAAAAACATTTCGTTGAGTTCAGGTATGATTTGCACGGGGAGCTGGCGGTCACTGAGAACCAGTCGCGCGGTATGCTGTGCCCGTTCCAGTTCACTGCATAAAACCAGATCAAAGGAAACACCATGTAGCAGCGTATGCAGATTTTGCGCTTGCTCAATACCGCGCGCGGTCAGGGGGGTGGGCGCATGACCGCTGTAAAGACCATCGATATTCGCTTGCGTTTCACCATGACGAATTAACCACAGTCGCATCATGCCCTCCGTAACGACAGGTATCAGCGATACAAGCCTTGTTGGTTAATGTAAGTCAGTACCGGTTCCGGCAATAAATCCTCACATGATTCACCGTTTTGCAAACGTTCGCGGATGATGGTCGCCGAGATGTTAAACCACGGCGTTTCAGCCAGATAAATTTTACCGGCAGGCTGAAGGTGAAGATCTTCCGGGTTATGTGTCAAATGATCTTCCAGCCATTGCTGGTATTGCGGTTGCGCCATTTCAAGTGGGTAACCTGGACGCCGACAGACGATCAAATGTGCATTGTCGAGTATCGTTTCGTATTCGTACCAGGTCGGAAAGGTCAGCAGTGAATCCTGACCAATAATAAACGCCAGCGGCACGTCCGGTCCTTGTTCCTGCCGCCACTCTTTCAGTGTTTGCGCAGTGTAAGAGGGGGCATTGCGCTTTAGCTCGCGTTCATCAAGAGTAAATAATGGCTTGTCGGCAATCGCCAGTTCAAGCATGTGTTTACGCTGCACGCTGTTCGCTTCCGGCTGGGGACGATGCGGAGGAACATTATTAGGGATGATTGTGACCCGCGTCAGACCAATCAAATTCGCCAGCGTTTCCACGGGTTTTAGATGACCATAGTGCACCGGATCAAAGGTGCCGCCAAACAGAGCCTGTAAAGATTTCATATCAACCGTCGATAAATACGTCCGCCAGGGGTTTATGGCACAACAGAAGAGATAACCCTTCCAGCTCTGCCCACACTGACTGACCGTAATCTTGTTTGAGGGTGAGTTCCGTTCGTGTCAGGAGTTGCACGGCCTGACGTAACTGCGTCTGACTTAAGCGATTTAACGCCTCGCCCATCATGCCCCGGCGGTTCTGCCATACCCGATGCTTATCAAACAACGCACGCAGTGGCGTATGGGCAGACTGGCGTTTCAGGTTAACCAGTAACAACAGTTCACGTTGTAATGTGCGCAACAAAATAACCGGTTCGCTGCCTTCCAGACGCAGTTGCTGAAGAATATGCAATGCGCGCTTACTTTTTCCCATCAACAAAGCATCAACCCAATGAAAAGGGGTGAAATGCGCGGCATCATTCACCGCCTGTTCAACGCGCGGTAATGTCAATTTGCCGTCTGGCCAGAGCAGCGATAAACGCTCCAGTGCCTGAGCCAGCGCCAGCAGGTTACCTTCATAACAGTAGCAGAGCACCTGATTTGCCGCGTCATCCAGTTCTAAGTTGAGCTGTTTTGCGCGCGCAGCAACCCAGCGGGGAAGCTGAGCCTGCTCCGGTGTCTGACAGGTCACCTGCACGCTGCGATTCGCAAGCGCAGTAAACCAGGCGGCATTTTCTTGCGCTTTGCTTAATTTATTACCGCGGACGATCAACAGCAGGTCGTCATGCAGAAGTCCGGTGAGTGTGAGAAGTTGCTCATTGATCGCCGCATTCGGTCCGTTTTCTGGTAACAACAGCAATAGCGTTTGTCGACTGGCAAACAGACTCATAGCCTGGCATAACGAAAAGATCGCATTCCAGTCAGTGTTGGGATCAATGGAAAAAGTGTGGTGTTCTTCGAATCCTTGTGCCGCAGCTACCTGACGAACAGCGTCCTGGCTTTCCTGCAATAACAGAGGATCGTTACCAAGTAAAAGATACGCCGCGCGCAGCCCTTCATTGAGCTGCGCGCGGAGTTGTTCCGGGTACAACCGAATCATCAGTTACCCAGCGTGGTGGAGACGCGTGCAGGCGTTGCCGGAGTATCCGTTGTGGTCGACGTCTGTTCTTCGTCGGAACGAATATCCGCAGCACGGATGCTTGGCAGCTTACGAATCAGCTGTTCGGCAGCACGGTCGTACATCTCTTTTACGATCATGTCTTGTTCGTTATCTTTCGCTAACGCCATTTGCGGGTTATCGAAGAACGAACGGAAGACTTTGGCGCTAATCGGGTAGATATCACGGCCGGGGATCAACACGGTCGCATTAACCGTCATGATCATCTGATACTCTGCTGTTTGACCGTTACGGAATACCGATGCGGTATCTTTCGCGATGCTCACTTTACCCAAACGCAAGGATGGAACGTCCTTACGCGTGGTTTCTTTATCAAGCAACTCGACACCATTCAGACGTAACTGGTTACGCACCGCACGGCTTAATGGCCCGTTCGGATCGCCTGAGTCCAGGATCATGACCTTCATAGTGGAAGGAACCTGCGTGGTATCACGCAGATGCCAGCCACACCCGGCGGTGATTAACACCGCCAGAGATAACAACAATGTTGCCAGATATCGCACGCTTCCTCCCGCGCTTAGCCAACGACCAGATTGAGGAGTTTACCTGGTACGTAAATCACTTTACGTACAGTAACGCCATCAAGATATTTTGCTACCAGATGTTCCTGGCCAGCACGTTCGCGAACCTGTTCTTCCGTTGCGTCCACCGGAACGGTGATTTTGGCACGGACTTTACCGTTAACCTGCACCACGACCAGCGTGGAGTCTTCCACCATCGCTTTTTCGTCAGCAACCGGCCACGGCGCGTTGTCGATATCGCCTTCGCCTTTCAGTTCCTGCCACAGCGTGAAGCAGATGTGCGGGGTGAACGGGTTAAGCATACGGACAACGGCCAGCAGTGCTTCCTGCATCAGAGCGCGATCCTGCTCGCCATCGGTTGGTGCTTTCGCCAGTTTGTTCATCAGCTCCATAATCGCCGCAATTGCGGTGTTGAAGGTCTGACGACGGCCGATATCATCGGTCACTTTAGCGATCGTTTTATGCACATCGCGACGCAGCGCTTTCTGATTTTCAGTCAGCGCATCAACGTTCAGTGCCGCAACATCACCTTTTGCTGTGTGCTCGTAAACCAGTTTCCAGACACGTTTCAGGAAGCGGTTAGCCCCTTCCACACCGGATTCCTGCCATTCGAGAGTCATATCAGCCGGAGAAGCAAACATCATAAACAGACGAACGGTGTCCGCGCCGTAACGTTCAACCATCACCTGCGGGTCGATACCGTTGTTCTTCGACTTGGACATTTTGCTCATGCCGGTATAAACCAGTTCATGGCCTGCCGCATCTTTCGCTTTCACGATACGGCCTTTCTCGTCACGTTCAACGATAGCATCAACCGGGGAAACCCAGTTACGTTCGCCGTTTTCGCCAACATAGTAGAAGGCATCTGCCAGCACCATACCCTGACACAGCAACTGTTTCGCTGGTTCGTCAGAGTTCACCATGCCTGCATCACGCATCAGTTTGTGGAAGAAGCGGAAGTAGAGCAGGTGCATAATGGCGTGTTCAATACCACCAATGTAGATATCCACCGGCAGCCAGTAGTTAGCCGCTTCGGAATCCAGCATACCTTCTTTGTACTGCGGGCAAGTGTAGCGCGCATAGTACCAGGAGGACTCCATAAAGGTGTCGAAAGTGTCGGTTTCACGCAGTGCTGGCATACCGTTAACGGTAGTTTTCGCCCACTCCGGATCTGCTTTAATCGGGCTGGTAATGCCGTCCATTACCACATCTTCCGGCAGGATCACCGGCAGCTGGTCGTCCGGGGTCGGCATTACGGTACCGTCTTCCAGCGTCACCATCGGAATCGGCGCGCCCCAGTAACGCTGACGGGAAACACCCCAGTCGCGCAGGCGGTAGTTCACTTTACGCTCGCCAACGCCCATCGCAGTCAGTTTATCGGCGATGGCGTTGAAGGCCGCTTCATGGTCAAGACCGTTGAACTCGCCAGAGTTGAACAGCACGCCTTTTTCAGTCAGGGCTTGCTGAGAAAGATCTGGCTCAGAGCCGTCAGCTGCCAGGATAACCGGTTTGATGTTCAGGCCGTATTTAGAGGCAAACTCGTAGTCGCGCTGGTCGTGCCCCGGTACCGCCATAACTGCGCCCGTGCCGTACTCCATCAATACGAAGTTTGCTGCCCAAACGGGAATTTCTTCGCCCGTTAATGGGTGAACCGCTTTAAAGCCAGTATCGACGCCTTTTTTCTCCATCGTCGCCATTTCAGCTTCGGCAACTTTGGTGTTACGGCATTCGTCAATAAAGGCCGCCAGTTCAGGATTATTTTCCGCCGCTTTCTGCGCCAGCGGATGACCCGCAGCTACCGCCAGGTAGGTACAACCCATAAAGGTGTCCGGGCGGGTAGTGTAAACGGTCAGCGTGTTGTCATAGTCGTTAACGTTGAAGGTGATCTCCACGCCTTCGGAACGACCGATCCAGTTACGCTGCATGGTTTTAACGGTGTCTGGCCAGTGATCCAGTTTATCCAGATCGTTGAGCAGCTCGTCAGCGTAAGCAGTGATTTTGATAAACCACTGCGGGATCTCTTTACGTTCAACTTTGGTATCGCAGCGCCAGCAACAGCCGTCGATAACTTGTTCGTTCGCCAGTACGGTCTGGTCGTTCGGGCACCAGTTGACCGCAGAAGTCTTCTTATATACCAGGCCTTTTTTATACAGCTCGGTGAAGAATTTCTGTTCCCAACGGTAGTATTCCGGCGTACAGGTTGCCAGCTCGCGGCTCCAGTCATAACCAAAGCCCAGCATTTTGAGCTGGTTTTTCATATACGCGATGTTGTCGTACGTCCACGGTGCCGGAGCGGTGTTGTTTTTCACCGCCGCGCCTTCCGCAGGCAGACCAAACGCGTCCCAGCCGATCGGCTGCAGGACGTTTTTGCCCAGCATACGCTGGTAGCGGGCGATCACGTCACCGATGGTGTAGTTACGTACGTGGCCCATGTGTAGTCGACCAGAAGGATAGGGAAGCATAGACAGGCAGTAATACTTCTCTTTGCTCTCGTCTTCGGTTACTTCAAATGTGCGCTTCTCATCCCAATGAAGCTGTACTTTGGATTCTATCTCTTCCGGGCGGTATTGCTCTTGCATGGCAGCCAGTGGTCCTGTTTTCAATACGGCTACAAATGTAGCGTTGAGGTGGTTTTTCAGATCCGCATAGCATAGCCCAAACGTCCGCGTCAAAACAGCCTTTCGCGCACTCGACGTTGAAATGATGCCCGGATTATTCATACATTAATTTACAGAGTTTGTGGGCGTATTAGCAAAGCAAGGAACAAAGAACGTCTATTATTATAGTCAGTTAACGACCCGGGAGATGAAACGATGAACAAGGTTGCTCAATATTACCGTGAACTGGTTGCGTCACTGAGCGAACGCCTGCGCAATGGCGAACGTGATATCGACGCACTGGTGGAACAGGCGCGCGAGCGCGTAATAAAAACAGGGGAGTTAACGCGAACCGAGGTCGATGAGCTGACGCGAGCTGTCAGACGTGACCTGGAAGAGTTCGCCATGAGCTATGAAGAGAGCCTGAAAGAAGAATCTGACAGCGTCTTTATGCGGGTGATTAAAGAAAGCTTGTGGCAGGAGCTGGCAGACATCACCGATAAAACGCAGCTTGAATGGCGCGAAGTTTTCCAGGACCTCAATCATCATGGGGTTTATCACAGCGGAGAAGTGGTCGGGCTGGGAAATCTGGTCTGCGAGAAATGTCACTTCCATCTCCCGATCTACACACCGGAAGTGCTGACGCTATGCCCGAAATGTGGTCATGACCAGTTCCAGAGACGCCCGTTTGAGCCGTAATAGTCTGATTTCGCACAGCAATAAAGAGAATATGGGCCGAATGAAATTCCCCGGCCCTTGTTTTTATCTCTACAGTAAATCTTCAGTCTCACGAATTTCCTGACTGACATCTCTGGTTCCGGATGACTGAACTTTACGATACAGGTCGAGAGCCTGTCGGAGATCGACAGGTCTTCCTTCTCCGTAGTGATACATAATGGCCAGGTTATACCAGGCAGTGGCGTCATTGCATTCAGCGGCTTTCGTAAACCATTCAAAGGCAGCCTGATAATCTTTCTCAACGCCTTGTCCGTGTTTATACATATAACCGATGTTGACGTAAGCGCCGACGCTCCCCTGAGCGGCAGCCTTCAGATACCAGTACATCGCTTGCTTATAGTCCTGGTCCACCCCTTCGCCAGCGTTATAATCCCATGCAATTTGAAACTGGGCGTGCCGATTACCCTGCTGTGCGCTTTTCAAATACCAGAATGCGGCGAGTGTCTTGTTTTGAGCAACGCCTTTTCCGTCTTCATAAAGATCGGCCAGATTGTTTTGCGCGTCACTATGGCCTTGTAATGCAGCTTGTTTGTACCAGAAAAATGCCAGCGCATAGTCTTTTGCGACTCCGTTGCCATTTCTGTACATCCACCCAAGATTATTTTGCGCATAAGACATTCCGCTCTCCGCGGCTATCTGATACCAGACAACCGCTTCTTTATAATTGGGGGCTTCTCCACGATCCAGTGTCCAGCCAAGGGCGTTGGAAGCGAAAGTATGGCCTTGTAGGGCAGCTTTTTTCAGCCAGAAGATGGCTTGCTCATTATCTTTATGACGGCTTTTATCCTCGGTATACTTTTGCCCTAAGGAATACTGTGCTTCACAATGACCTTGCTCAGCGGCCAGCTTCAGCCAGTAAAAGGCTTTTTCGTCGTCCGGAGAATCAATTGCGCTATCGCGATTATAATAAAACCCAACAATATATTGAGCCTCGCAATCGCCTTTTTCAGCACGTTCGATAATCTCATCTATTGATAAATTATCGCAGCAACTTGACGTGAAAATCATTATCATTTCCTTATGGTTGCAGATAAAACATATTATATTTTTATGTGTTCCATTTTTGCGTAAGCCTTATTTTATGCGTATTATGTCGCGTCAGAAAAGTATAAATAAACGAGCCTCGCAATGCGGCTAATATTCATTTAATGAATATTTAAGGATAAATTATATGGACATGGAGTCGCAAAAAATATTGTTTGCACTTTCCACTCCGATGGAAATACGCAATGAATGCTGTTTACCTTCGCATTCATCACCCAAAATGTATTTAGGTACATGCTTTTTTGACCTTTCTTCCTCATGGGGAATTGATGACCGTGATGACCTGCTGCGCACAATTCACCGAATGATCGATAACGGTCATGCCGCTCGGTTGGCAGGGTTTTATCACCGCTGGTTTCGTTATTCGCCATGTGAATGGCGTGACTATCTTGCTGAACTAAATGAGCAAGGTCAGGCTTATGCGCAATTTGTCGCCAGCACCGCCGAATGCTGTGGCGAAGGGGGAATCAAAGCCTGGGATTATGTCCGGATGGGTTTTTTAAGCCGAATGGGCGTACTTAATAACTGGTTGAGCGAAGAAGAAAGTCTATGGATCCAGTCGCGCATTCATCTACGGGCTCTACGTTATTATAGTAACTGGCGGCAATACTTTGCCGGTTATACCTTTGGTCGGCAATATTGGCAGTCTCCCGAAGATGATCATCTGCCTTTATTACGCGAATTCTTAGCGCGTAAAGAATACGACGATTCCGGCAATGATATGTTTTATCAATTATTTGCCAGTGATGATGCGTATTACCCTACCTTGTCCTGGCAACCATTGGCTTACTATTCTGCATGCCCGGAAACGCTTAAGGATATGAGCGACCTATGAAAAATTGCTGGAAGATCCTCGATATAGAGGAAACGACTGACGTCGATATTATCCGCCGCGCTTATCTGGCGCTGTTACCGTCCTTTCATCCAGAAACCGATCCGCAGGGTTTTAAACAACTTCGTCAGGCGTATGAGGAGGCGCTACGGATTGCGCAGTCGCCTGCTAAATCTGTTTGGCAACCAGAAGAATATGAGGTAGCAGAACATGAAATTCTGCTCGCCTTTCGTGCGTTACTTGCCTCTGATAGTGAACGTTTTCTGCCCTCCGCCTGGCAGCGATTCATTCAGCAATTAAATTATTGCTCGATGGAGGAGATTGATGAATTACGCTGGTCGCTGTGCACAATCGCCATGAACACTGCCCATTTATCCTTCGAGTGCGTGGTGTTATTAGCAGAAAGATTGCGGCGGTTACAGGAGGAAAATACCGGGGAAATAGACGAAGAAGAACTGGAATCCTTTTTATATGCCATTGCGAAGGGGAATGTTTTTAACTTCCAGACCATTCTGCATCTGCCCGTTGCCGTGCAAAATGACACCATCGATTTTTACCAAATGTTCGCTCGGATTTGGTCATCGCATCCACAATGGCTGACATTGTATTTAGCGCAACATCGCGCAGTGATTATCCCCGATGATGCAAAACTGCACAGAAATTTACTCCGCTGGTATAGCGCAGGTCGCCTGGATATCCCCGAACTTCTGGATTACGCCCAGTCATGGCGGGAAACTGAACCTGATAATGAAGATGCGCCTTATTATGAATACGCGCAACGCGTCTATTGTGGAGAAGGCGAAAGCCTGTTGGCAGAACTTTGTGACTACTGGCGCGAGTATCCCTCCACCCAGGCGGATGCTTTAATGTTGCAATGGTGCCGTCAGCATCGGGTCGATTATTACCCATTACTGGTGATGATGATTGAAGCGCGTGATCTGGTTAACGATCAGGGAAAACCGCTACTTTATGTCCCCGGCGACAGCGCCCGTACGCGTTTTCATTTATACGAAATACTCAGCGATGAAAAACTCTCTGCGCTGGGGCGTTCACTGGTCGAGATGGTTTTGCACAAAGGACGTAAGCCGCGGATCTCACTCACGCGTGATACAGAACATACCTTATGGCCATTATATCTAGTTGCCAAACAATTAGTGCAGGCCTGCCAACCTACAGAAGAATCATTAATGCCGATTGTGAGCCGCCTTGATGCAGAAAATCGTTGTCCACTGGAAGCATTAATTATTCGTCGATTATTAATTCAGGCGGCGAATTTTACCGAGAAGCAAACTGTTGAACCGGAGCCGCAACCGCAGCCAATGCCCGTTGACGATGGTGGGCCAGGCTGTCTGGGCATCATTAAAATTATTTTCTATATTTTTATCTTTGCTGGTTTGATAGGGAAAATACTCCATCTGTTCGGGTGACAGTCGACGTTAATGTGCGGGAAGCCCGGCAAGTAATCTTTCCGCATTTTTGTAATGTTGTTTGGCGGTCAGTTTTAACCATTTTTGAGATTCATAATGGTTAACATTAATACCTGAGCCATTTCTGTAGATCAAACCTAAAGTATATTGAGCATGAGCATACCCTTGTTCAGCTGCTTCCTTATACCAGAGAATTGCTTTACGGGTGTCGGGTTTGACCCCCAGACCTTTGAGGTAGATCCACCCCAGTTTACTTTGCGCGCGTGGATTTTCCTGTTCCGCTGATTGCTCATACCAGTATCTCGCCTGTGTATAATCCAGTGGTTTACCGTCGCTACCATGAAGATAAAATTCTCCAAGGCGATATTGCGACGTTGAGTGACCATGAATCGCGGAAAGCTCCGTGGCTGCCGTGGTGAATGGAAGACTGCCCGGTGAGCTTAAATAATCAAAGGCATAATTCACCATGGCTTTATCACGCAACGTCGTTTTCTTGGGTTGGCTAATACAGGTAATTGCTGCAACTATAAAAATTGCGAATATATACATTAATTTTTTATTCATGTGTGAATGCTTCGATTTTCTTTTTATTTTGAAAGCGTCAAGTTTATACTCATCAATAATAAAAAAGTAGTCAGTTAATGCACTTAAGGGATTATTAACAAATGAATAAGGAAGAACAATATCTTCTTTTTGCGCTTTCTGCGCCCATGGAAATACTTAATCAGGGTTGCAAACCCGCGCATGACTCGCCAAAAATGTATACTGGGATAAAAGAATTCGAGCTCTCATCATCCTGGGGAATAAATAATCGTGATGATTTAATTCAGACTATTTATCAGATGACTGATGATGGTCATGCCAATGATTTAGCTGGCTTATATCTGACATGGCATCGCTCTTCCCCTGAAGAGTGGAAAGCATTAATTGCTGGTGGCTCGGAGAGAGGGTTGATTTATACCCAATTCGTTGCCCAAACCGCTATGTGCTGTGGGGAAGGGGGAATCAAAGCCTGGGATTATGTTCGAATGGGGTTTCTGTCACGGGTCGGTGTGCTCAACAAGTGGCTGACGGAAGAAGAGAGTTTATGGCTGCAATCGCGCGTCTATGTACGAGCTCACCATTACTATCACAGCTGGATGCACTATTTTTCCGCCTATTCGTTAGGACGTCTCTACTGGCAATCTTCTCAGTGCGAAGACAACACTTCGCTACGCGAGGCGCTAACCCTGTACAAATACGATAGCGCCGGGAGTCGTATGTTCGAAGAGCTGGCAGCGGGAAGCGATCGTTTCTATGCCACGCTTCCCTGGCAGCCATTAACTGTCCAGTCTGAATGCCCGGTAACGCTTAAGGATGTGAGCGACCTATGAAAACATGTTGGCAAATCCTCGAAATTGAAAGCACGACGCAAATAGACATTATCCGCCAGGCTTATCTTGCTCGCTTACCGTTGTGTCATCCCGAAACCGATCCGCAAGGGTTTAAAGCATTACGCCAGGCCTATGAAGAGGCCCTGCGACTGGCGGTAAATCCTGTCGAGGAAGCAGATGATGAAGAAAAAGATGCTGCCGCTGAACATGAAATACTACGTGCATTCAGGACATTACTGGATTCAGAAAGTGATCGTTTTCAGCCTTCCGCCTGGCAGAAATTTATTCAGCAATTAAATACCTGGAACATGGAGGATGTCGATCAATTACGCTGGCCGCTGTGTGCAATCGCCATAGAAGCGCGATATCTTTCATTAAATTGTGCTTCTTTGCTGGCAGAGCGTTTGAACTGGCATTCATTTAATGACAGCGAAGGAATGGATGAGGAAGAAAGGGAGGCTTTTCTTGAGGCCATTCAGGCTGGTGATTGTTTCGATTTCCTTAGCCTTCTGGAATATCCCATTGCGTTGCAGAACCAGACTGTTGAGTATTACTTCGCGCTGGAACGTTGCTGCCGTTACCATCCTGACTATGTCACTGCGTTTTTGGCGATGGAAGGTCCGTGGTTAATTCCTGATGATGCAAAGTTACATCGCAAACTGTTGCGCTGGTACAGCTCGGTGCAAACAGGTATGGCGGAACTCATTCCTGTCGCTCAACAGTGGCAAACGGAAGAACCAGAAAGCGAAGATGCCCGGTATTACTTGTGTGCACAACGTTTGTACTGCGGCGAGGGGGAAAGCCTGCTTGCCGATCTCTGCGCGTACTGGGAAAGTTACCCATCTACACAAGCTGATAATTTGTTGTTGCAGTGGAGCAAGCGTCATTGCCCGGATTATTTCGCGTTATTAGTGATGGTTATCGAAGCGCGGAGCATGGTAGATGCGCAAGGTCAACCGCTGAAATATGTTCCTGGTGAGAGCGCCCGGACGCGGCTGTTATGGGCGGAGATTTTACATAGCGGAAAATTATCGCCGTTAGGTCAATCGTTTATTGAGTCGTTATTCTTCAAGCGCAAAGCATGGGCGTGGTGGAAATCGAGAGTCGGTAGCGAGACAGAGCAAGATTCACCGTTCCTGGATTTGTATCGGGTAGCGGAACAGGTAGTACTTGAAGCGTTTCCGAAACAAGAGATGCTGGCCCGTCTTAATACAAGGCTGGAAGGCGGAGATGCTCATCCATTAGAGGCCATTGTCACCCGGATGCTTTTGACGAAAGTGAAACTCGAGCCGGAGGATGAAGATGTCGATGAGCCAACACCTGAAAATCATGAAGAAAAAAATGATGAGGGTGAAAAACCACAGAGCATTACCAGCATTATCAAAATCAGTTTAACGGTGCTGGTGATAGGTTATGCTCTCGGCAAAATCGCGATGTTGTTTAGCTGACGATGTGTTTTTTGCGCCGATGCCGGATGCAGCGTTTACGCCGCATCCGGCAGCCGTGTTTATGGGATCTCAATGGCTAAATAATCGCTCGCCCGCCGCCGAACTTCATCCACGCGGGCCATATCGTTTGACTGCAACGCCGCATCAAAATCGGTGATCACCCGGCCGATCTCTTCTCGCTCGTCACCCAGCGCCCGCGCCCACAACTCTTCCAGTTTGGCTTTAAAGGTGCGATTGATGAGCATATCGCGCGGATAAATTTTCAATGCGGATAACCGCGTCCGACTCTCTTCAATCTGCTGCGCGCTCAATGTTACCGGGCTGTGGTTAATCACTCTGGACTTAACGCTGCCGTCTTCCAGAAGCACGTCAACTTCAAGCAACCCGTTGATATCATAACTAAAGCGAATATCAATCGACTGATAAGCCCCGGTTTTCTTCAACGGCACATCGAAGGATTCCACCAGAATGTTGTTTTTAACTTTGTGGTTTTCTCCCTGATAGACGTTAACCGTAATTGAATCCTGTTCCGGGTGCATGGTTGAATAAGTTTCTACACGCGACACGGGCACAGTGGTGTTTCGTTCAATAATCGGCGAGAAAATGCCGGAAACGCCCTGGCGGTTAACTTCAACGCCCAACGAGTAAGGGCAAATATCAGTGAGGATTACCTCTTCAATATCTTCACTGCGTAAGCGGCAGGCGGCCTGGATTGCTGCGCCCAGCGCGACAATGGTGCTCGGATCGTAACTTTGATACGGTAATTTGCCAAACAGACGCACGGCGATTCGCTGCACCAGCGGCATTTGTGACGCGCCGCCAACCAGCACCAGACTGTCGATTTGACTCGGCTTCAGACGCGCATCGCGCAACGCCTGTTCAATCGGCACTCGCAAGCGATTGAGCAGCGGCAACCACAAATCTTCCAGTTCGTTCTCGTAAAATTCGCATTCCCGCGTTTCTTCCTGATACTGCCAGCGAATGTGCAATGGCGATTGATTGCTACATTTTGCCGCTTCCACACAGGCGTACAAGGCTGCCAGTTCACTCTCGTTAAGCGTGGTCCTGGCGACATCCGCGCGTTTTAAAACCTCATCGACCAGCATATGGGTAAAATCTTCGCCACCAAGAAAGTTGTCGCCAGCGGAGGCGTGAACTTCAATCACCGGCGTGGCGTACTCAAGCACCGTAACGTCAAACGTGCCGCCACCGAGATCAAACACCAGCGAACGGGTATTTTGTTGGGTATGCAGGCCATACGCCATCGCAGCTGCTGTGGGTTCATTAATTAAGCGTACCGCATTTAACCCGGCTAACTCCGCTGCTAAACGGGTATGCTTGCGTTGTTCATCGCTGAAATAAGCCGGAACGGAGATCACCACATCTTTAATCGGACGTTGCAGAAATTCTTCGGCATCTTCTTTTAATGAGCGTAATACCAAAGAGGACAGTTCTGGCGCGTTAAATGTGTCGCTGCCTAACCGCCAGTTGGTATTACTGCCCATTGCACGTTTAAATAACGCTGCCGTTTTATCCGGATGCGAAGTACGCCGTGATACAGCCGGTTTTCCGACTAAAATATGATTATTTTCATCCATGCTAATTATGGATGGTGTTAAATATTCACCGAACTTATTTGGAATTAATTGCGCGGCACCGTCTTTCCAGACGGCAATTAAACTATTGGTAGTACCGAGATCGATACCAATGGCGAGTTCTGCATTATCCATTGCATTTATATCTTGAAAGAAAAAGAGATAAACAGATTAAGACCACCCAGGTAACGCGTGGTGATCTTAATCAATGACGTGTGTTAAGCGTAAAATTTCAGACGATCAGCCAGTAAATCAACAAAGCCCTGACGATCAACATCGACCATTACGGTGGCATTCGGTTTATTGCCTGTCAGATAATAATAATCAACAACCGTCATACCCTGGGTATATTTCCCCTGTGTTTCCACGCCAACCCAGCGCTCAACAGAGGTAAATAACTCCGGTTTCAACAGCCAGGCGATGGTGCATGGGTCATGCAGTGGTGCGCCGACAAAGCCCCATTTTTCGTCTTTATGATATTCGAGGAAGAAATCCAGCAGTTCGGCAACAATGGTTGAAACAGGGTTACCAATCGCGCGGAAACGCTCGGTGTCTTCAACGTGGATTTGTGCTTTATGAGTAACATCCAGACCGGCCATCACCACCGGGATCCCTGACTGGAAGACAATTTCTGCCGCTTCCGGGTCAACGTAAATATTAAATTCAGCCGCAGGCGTCCAGTTACCCAGCCCCATAGCGCCACCCATAATCACGATACGGGCAATTTTGCTATGCAGTTCCGGATGGCTATTGAGCAGCAAGGCAACGTTAGTTTGCGGTCCGGTAGACACAATGGTGACAGGTTCCGCACTTTCACGCAGCGTTTTCGCCATCAGCTCTACCGCCGTACAGTTTTGCGGTGCGAATGTCGGTTCCGGTAATGCCGGGCCGTCGAGACCGCTTTCGCCGTGCACATTGTCCGCGATAATCAACTCACGCATTAACGGTTTTACCGCGCCGCCTGCTACCGGAATATCGGTGCGATTAAGCAAGGTCAGCATACGCAGAACATTGCGTAAGGTTTTTTCTGGTGTCTGGTTTCCGGCGGAAGACGTAATTGCTTTGACATCAAGCTCTGGTGAGGCGAGGGCGAGAACTATTGCGATAGCGTCGTCATGACCTGGGTCGCAATCTAACAGAATTGGCAGTGCCATTGTTGCTCCTTGTTGTGTGCTTCTTTGCGACAAGGGTAACGCCAGGATGTAACAGATACGAGGGGCGAAACGATAAAGCGTGAGATGGCGCGCAATTGGGTATGCGCGCCAGAGTGATTAATGCAGGATTTTCGCGAGGAAGTCTTTTGCGCGGTCCGATTTCGGATCATCGAAGAAAGCGTCTTTCGGCGAGTCTTCGACAATTTTACCCTCGTCCATAAAGATCACCCGATTCGCCACTTTACGGGCAAAGCCCATTTCGTGGGTCACCACCATCATGGTCATTCCTTCGTTCGCCAGTTCCACCATCACGTCCAGTACTTCGTTGATCATCTCCGGATCCAGCGCCGATGTCGGTTCGTCAAACAGCATCGCAATAGGATCCATACACAACGCGCGAGCGATTGCCACACGCTGCTGCTGACCGCCGGAAAGCTGCGCCGGAAACTTATTGGCGTGAGCAGAAAGCCCGACACGCTCCAGCAGTTTCAGGGCTTTTTCACGAGCCGGCGCTTTATCGCGTTTAAGCACTTTCACCTGCGCCAGGGTCAGGTTTTCGATAATCGACAGATGAGGGAACAGCTCGAAATGCTGGAATACCATCCCGACGCGGGAACGCAGCTTTGCCAGATCGGTTTTCTTGTCGTTAACCACGATACCATCGACGGTGATTTCACCTTGCTGCACCGGTTCGAGGCCGTTGACGGTTTTAATCAGCGTTGATTTGCCGGAACCAGACGGGCCGCAAACCACCACCACTTCGCCTTTTTTCACTTCGGTTGAGCAGTCGGTCAGCACCTGAAAGTGACCATACCATTTTGAAACATTTTTCAGGGTAATCATTATGCTGTCCTTCTTTTCAAGTAGCTGACCAACAACGACGCGCTAAGACTAATAACGAAATAAACAAATCCGGCAAACAGGATCATCTCAACCTGCGTACCATCACGCTCACCAATGGTTGAGGCGGTACGGAAGAAATCGGCCAGGGATAACACATACACCAGTGAGGTATCCTGGAACAGTACGATGCCCTGAGTGAGCAGCAGCGGCACCATCGCGCGGAACGCCTGCGGCAGAATAATCAGTTTCATCGACTGCCAGTGAGTCATTCCCAACGCCAGCGCGGCGCTCGATTGACCACGAGAAATACTTTGAATACCAGCACGGATAATCTCTGAATAGTAGGCCGCTTCAAACATCGAAAACGCCACCATCGCCGAAATTAAACGGATATCATTTTTTGGCGATAATCCCAGCACGTTTTGCAGAAAACCCGGCACGATCAGGTAAAACCACAGCAAAACCATAACTAAAGGAATCGAGCGGAATACGTTAACGTAGGCTTTGGCAAACCACGCCACGGGCGCAAAGCTGGATAAACGCATCACCGCCAGCATCGTGCCCCACAAAATACCAATCACTACCGCCGTGACGGTGATTTTCAGGGTGATCACCAGCCCGTCGAGCAGATATGGCAGGGAAGGGACAATGGAACTCCAGTCAAACTCGTACATTATTTGCCCCCCATGTTGCCAGGCAGGCGAACTTTACGTTCAACCAGCGTCATCACCAGCATGATAAAAGCGTTAATCAACACATACGCCAGCGTAATGGCGGTAAACGACTCCCAGGCATGGGCTGAGTAATCGAGCAATTTACCCGCCTGCGCCGCCATATCCACCAGACCGATAGTCGAGGCGATGGCGGAGTTTTTCACCAGGTTCATCATCTCTGAGGTCATCGGCGGGACGATAACGCGATAAGCATTAGGCAGCAGTACGTATCGATAAGCCTGCGGTAGCGTCAGGCCCATCGCCAGCGCGGCATTTTTTTGCCCTCGCGGCAGCGACTGAATCGCGGCGCGTACCTGTTCGCAAACACGGGCGGCGGTAAACAGCCCCAGGCAGAGCATGGATGAAAGGAAAAACTGAATATTGGGATCCAGCTCGGCCTTAAACCACATGCCGATTTTCTCCGGCAGCAGCTCCGGGATCACCAGATACCAGGTAAAGAATTGCACAATCAACGGCACGTTGCGGAACAGTTCGACATACAACGTACCCAGACCAGAGAGAAAACGGTTTGGAACGGTACGTAAAATGCCGAAAAATGAACCGACGAGGAAAGCGATAATCCAGGCGCAGATCGACAAAGCGATCGTCACCTGAAAACCACTCCAGATCCAACCAAGATAGGTGGTGTTGCCGAACGGGGCTTGTTGTAAAAAAATACCCCAGTTCCAGTCTATAGACATAAATCTACTCCAGAAAAAAGAGGGTAGCAGCGTTAACTGCTACCCTCGAAGATTGTTACCCAGCGTATTGCGGTTTTCAGGCCCGATGGGGAACGACCATCAGGCGTATAGTCTGTCCGTGCTACGTAACAATCGAGAGGGCTGGAATTTCCGCCCCTGGTTCTTGTAATTAGTTCAGTGCCTTGTCATTCGGTTCTTTGAACAGTGCTTTCATTTCGTCTGACAGTTCGAAATTCATGTTCAGGTTTTTCGGCGGAATTGGATTTTTGAACCACTTATCAAACCATTTTTCCGCTTCACCGGAGGTCTGCACCTGAGCGATGGTGTCATCCATCAGCTTTTTGAACTGCGGATCATCTTTACGCAACATACAACCGTAGGCCTCCTGAGACTGCGGCTTGCCGACGATTTCCCAGTTGTCTGGTTTCTTCGCTTTCGCACGTTCACCGGCCAGCAGAGCGTCATCCATCATAAAGGCAACGGCACGACCGCTTTCCAGGGTGCGGAAAGAGTCACCGTGATCTTTGGCGCTGATGATGCGCATATTCATTTTTTGCTCTTCATTCAGTTTGTTGAGCAAAACTTCAGAGGTAGTGCCGGAAGTGACGACTACGGCTTTGTCTTTCAGGTTGGCAAAATCTTTGATATCGCCACCCTTTTTGGTCAACAGGCGCGTACCGACCACGAAAATAGTGTCAGAGAAAGCCGCCTGTTTTTGGCGTTCGACGTTGTTGGTGGTAGAACCACATTCAAAATCGAAAGTGCCGTTTTGCAGCAGTGGAATACGGTTTTGTGAGGTAATCGGAATCAGTTTTACCTGCAAGTCCGGTTTGTTGAGTTTCTTTTTCACTGCTTCAACAATGGCGTTGGAGTAATCCTGCGAGTAACCCACCACTTTTTGCTGATTGTCGTAATAAGAGAAAGGCACTGAAGATTCACGGTGACCGACGACAATCACACCGTTTTTGGCGATTTTGTCCAGAGTACTGCCCGCTGCCGGGGCGGCGTCATCTGCCTGTGCCAGTCCTGCGGAAAGCGCCAGGGCGAGGATTGCTGTGGCAGGTTTACGTAATTGCATATCCAACTCCTTTATCTTCTGCGTTAAGAACGCATGGATACCCGTTGTGAGTGTTTGTGTTGTTATCGTCTGCAACTTTATTGTGCAGTGTTGTGCCTGTTAGGGAAGGTGCGAATAAGCGGGGAAATTCTTCTCGGCTGACTCAGTCATTTCATTTCTTCATGTTTGAGCCGATTTTTTCTCCCGTAAATGCCTTGAATCAGCCTATTTAGACCGTTTCTTCGCCATTTAAGGCGTTATCCCCAGTTTTTAGTGAGATCTCTCCCACTGACGTATCATTTGGTCCGCCCGAAACAGGTTGGCCAGCGTGAATAACATCGCCAGTTGGTTATCGTTTTTCAGCAACCCCTTGTATCTGGCTTTCACGAAGCCGAACTGTCGCTTGATGATGCGAAATGGGTGCTCCACCCTGGCCCGGATGCTGGCTTTCATGTATTCGATGTTGATGGCCGTTTTGTTCTTGCGTGGATGCTGTTTCAAGGTTCTTACCTTGCCGGGGCGCTCGGCGATCAGCCAGTCCACATCCACCTCGGCCAGCTCCTCGCGCTGTGGCGCCCCTTGGTAGCCGGCATCGGCTGAGACAAATTGCTCCTCTCCATGCAGCAGATTACCCAGCTGATTGAGGTCATGCTCGTTGGCCGCGGTGGTGACCAGGCTGTGGGTCAGGCCACTCTTGGCATCGACACCAATGTGGGCCTTCATGCCAAAGTGCCACTGATTGCCTTTCTTGGTCTGATGCATCTCCGGATCGCGTTGCTGCTCTTTGTTCTTGGTCGAGCTGGGTGCCTCAATGATGGTGGCATCGACCAAGGTGCCTTGAGTCATCATGACGCCTGCTTCGGCCAGCCAGCGATTGATGGTCTTGAACAATTGGCGGGCCAGTTGATGCTGCTCCAGCAGGTGGCGGAAATTCATGATGGTGGTGCGGTCCGGCAAGGCGCTATCCAGGGATAACCGGGCAAACAGACGCATGGAGGCGATTTCGTACAGAGCATCTTCCATCGCGCCATCGCTCAGGTTGTACCAATGCTGCATGCAGTGAATGCGTAGCATGGTTTCCAGCGGATAAGGTCGCCGGCCATTACCAGCCTTGGGGTAAAACGGCTCGATGACTTCCACCATGTTTTGCCATGGCAGAATCTGCTCCATGCGGGACAAGAAAATCTCTTTTCTGGTCTGACGGCGCTTACTGCTGAATTCACTGTCGGCGAAGGTAAGTTGATGACTCATGATGAACCCTGTTCTATGGCTCCAGATGACAAACATGATCTCATATCAGGGACTTGTTCGCACCTTCCTTAGGTAACATTTAGTTTGGCTAAATGTAAAGATATTGCTGTTTTATTGTTTGTTTTTGCGAGATGCGCCGCACCATTCCGAAGCAAAATTCTTAAAATGCACTCTTTTAGTGCTACCGCTGGATTACTGTGGTGCAACTAGGTTGTACTGATGCTGTTTCAGGGTTTGCCTTGTATAACAAAGCAATAGATGTGCCAAAGTTGGATAGGAGAATATTGTTATCCGGATAATGCACTGATGCCGCATCCGGTGAGCGTGCCGAAATATGGGATGTATTCCGGCACGATAAGAAGGGATTATTTACGTCGCTGACGCAGACTCATCAACACAGCAGCAAAACCAAACAATGCCGTCAGCACCCACAGCGGCCAGTTGCCGGTACGTGCGTATGGTGTGAGTCCGGTGGTCGGCGTCACGTTAGTGGTTAACACCTCGCGGGTGAACTGCGGGATCATCGCCTGAATCTCACCCTGCGGGCCAATCACCGCCGTAATGCCGTTGTTGGTGCTGCGCAACAGTGGGCGCGCCAGCTCCAGCGCACGCATTCGCGCCATCTGGAAGTGTTGCCATGGACCAATAGATTTACCAAACCACGCATCGTTGGAGATAGTCAGCAGATAGTCGGTATCCGGGCGGAAGTTATCGCGCACTTGCTCGCCGAGAATGATCTCGTAGCAAATAGCCGCAGTAAGCTCAATACCATTTGCCGACAGCGGCGGCTGGATATATGGCCCACGGCTGAACGACGACATCGGCAGATCAAAGAACGGTGCTAACGGACGCAGAATCGACTCCAGCGGGACAAACTCGCCAAACGGCACCAGATGGTTTTTGTTATAGCGATCGGCTGATTCGTAGCTGTACGGCGCACCTTTACCCAGCGTGATGATGGTGTTGTAGGTATCGTAGCGGTTCTGCTTATTGAGACGCGCGTCGACAATCCCGGTTACCAGCGAGCTACCTTTATCACGCAACTCACCGTCCAGTGCTTTGAGGAACGGTTGCTGATTAATTTCCAGATCGGTTATCGCCGACTCCGGCCAGATAATCAACGATGATTTGCCCATCAGCGGTGCCGTTGCGTTGTAGTAAATCTTCAGCGTATTAAGAAGCTGGCCTTCGTCCCATTTCAGCGATTGCGGAATATCGCCCTGAACCATCGAAACCTGAATGGTTTTCTCCGGTTGTGGGGTAAACCACTGGATGTAACGCAGCGGGAAGGGAAGGGCAAACAGCACGACGGCCACCACCAGCGGACGCCAGTTGCGTTTGACCAACGCCAGTGCCAGCAGGCCACTAACCATCATCAGCAGGAAGTTAATGGCTTCCACGCCCATTATCGGTGCCAGCCCTTTTAACGGGCCATCAATCTGGCTATAGCCGAACTGTAACCACGGGAAGCCGGTCAGTACCCAACCGCGCAGAAACTCGGTCACTTGCCAGAGGGCAGGGGCGGCAATCGCTACGCGCAGCCAGGTGGTTTTCGGCCACAGACGCGACAGCACGCCAGCAAACAGTCCGGTATACAGCGACAAATACGCCGCCAGCAGCACCACCAGGAAGATGTTAACCGGGCCAGGCATTCCGCCAAAGGTCGCGATGCTGACATAGACCCAGTTAATACCGCTGCCAAAGAGGCCAAATCCCCAGCAAAAGCCAATAGCGGCAGACTGGAGTGGACGGCGGTTAAAGGTCAACGCCTGAAGCCCCATCAGCGAAATAATCGCCGCAGGCCAGACGTCGTAAGGAGAGAAGGCCAGCGTTCCGCAGGCACCGAATAATAACGCCAGCAGCAGGCGAATGCGCTGGCGTTCAATTAATGAGGCAAAAGCCATGTAGTTATCTATCCAGTTTCGGTTTTATTCATCCAGCTTCGGCTGGGGTGAGTCATCCGGGATTTTGACATGAACCTGAATAATACGCCGACTGTCGGCCATCGCCACTTTGAACTGGTAACCGTCGATGTCGATAGTTTCGCCACGCGCCGGAAGATGCCCAAATGCCTGCATCACCAGACCACCGATAGTGTCGACTTCTTCATCGCTAAAGTGGGTGCCGAACGCTTCGTTGAAGTCTTCAATGGAAGCCAGTGCGCGTACGGTCCAGGTATGACGACTCAGCTGACGGAAGTCGATATCATCTTCTTCGTCATACTCGTCTTCAATCTCACCAACAATCAGTTCCAGGATGTCTTCAATGGTCACCAGACCGGAAACCCCACCGAATTCGTCAATAACGATCGCCATGTGGTAACGCTGAGAGCGAAACTCTTTCAGCATCCGGTCTACGCGCTTACTTTCAGGAACGACAACCGCCTGACGTAACACTTTGTCCATGCTGAAGGCTTCAGCATCGCTGCGCATAAACGGCAGCAAGTCTTTCGCCATCAGAATCCCTTCAATGTGATCTTTGTCTTCGCTAATCACCGGGAAACGTGAGTGGGCGGACTCGATGATGACATCAAGACATTCGTCCAGCGTCTGGTTGCGTTTCAGGGTAATCATCTGGGAGCGGGGGATCATGATGTCGCGAACGCGTTGGTCTGCGATGTCCATCACCCCTTCGAGCATATCGCGCGTATCTTCGTCGATAAGGTCGTTCTGCCCGGAATCACGGATCAGCGCCAGCAGTTCGTCACGGTTTTTCGGTTCACCGTGGAAAAGTTGGCTGAGTAACAGGGAGAAAAATCCCTTCTTGTTGCTTATCGTGTCACTACTGTGTGAATTGTCGTCGCTCATGGCGTCGTATGGGTTCTCATGTTAGTTAATCAAAACGCCGTCGTTAATCACCAACGGCGGGGACGTCTGCCAGTCAAATGCCTGGCAAATTATTCTTTCTCGGCAATGTACGGATCCTCATAGCCCAGAGCAAGCATAATCTCTGTTTCGAGGGCTTCCATTTCTTCTGCTTCGTCATCTTCGATGTGATCGTAACCTAACAAATGCAGACTGCCGTGCACCACCATATGCGCCCAGTGCGCCTCCAGTGGTTTGCCTTGCTCCTGAGCTTCCTTCTCAACCACCTGACGGCAGATAACCAGATCGCCCAGTAGCGACATTTCCATGCCAGGCGGCACTTCAAACGGGAAGGAGAGCACGTTGGTCGGCTTATCCTTACCGCGATAGGTCAGATTCAGACTGTGGCTTTCGGCGGTATCGACCACGCGAATCGTCACTTCCGATTCTTCCTGAAACTGCGGGATCACCGCATTCAGCCATGTCTGAAACTGGCTCTCTTCCGGTAACCCGGAATTATCTTCACATGCCAGTTGTAAATCGAGGATCACCTGACTCATTTTTGTTCCTGTTCTTCGCGCTTGCGTTCTGCTGCCAGCGCCGCTTTTCGTTTTTGTTCGGCTTCTTCCCAGGCTTCATAGGCGTTAACGATACGCGCCACCACAGGGTGACGAACCACGTCTTCGCTGTGGAAGAAGTTAAAGCTGATCTCTTCGACATCGGCCAGCACTTCGATGGCGTGACGTAAGCCTGATTTAGTATTACGCGGCAGGTCGATCTGTGTGACGTCGCCGGTGATAACCGCTTTTGAGTTAAAACCGATACGGGTCAGGAACATCTTCATCTGTTCGATGGTGGTGTTCTGGCTCTCATCGAGAATGATAAACGCGTCGTTCAGCGTACGACCACGCATATAGGCCAGCGGTGCGACTTCAATAACGTTGCGCTCAATCAGTTTCTCGACTTTCTCAAAGCCCAGCATTTCAAACAGCGCGTCGTACAGCGGGCGCAGATACGGGTCTACTTTCTGGCTTAAATCGCCAGGCAGGAAGCCCAGTTTCTCACCGGCTTCTACTGCCGGACGAGTCAGCAGAATACGGCGAATTTCCTGACGCTCCAGGGCATCAACTGCCGCAGCCACTGCCAGGTAGGTTTTACCCGTACCCGCCGGGCCAACGCCGAAGGTAATGTCATGGTCGAGAATATTGGCGATGTACTGCGCCTGGTTTGGCGTGCGCGGCTTAATTACGCCGCGTTTGGTTTTGATATTGACCGCTTTGCCGTACTCCGGCACGCTCTCCGCGCTTTGCTCCAGTACCCGCGCTTCTTTAATCGCAAGGTGGATCTGTTCCGGTTCGATATCCTGAATCTGACCGCGCATCGGGGCAGTATCGACATACAGGCTACGCAGAATGTCTGCCGCAGCGGTGACGCAAATCGGACGGCCGGTCAGTTTAAAGTGGTTATCGCGGCGATTGATCTCGATGCCGAGACGGCGTTCGAGCTGCTTGATGTTGTCATCAAACGGGCCGCACAGGCTCAACAGACGCGCATTGTCTGCTGGCTCCAGGGTGATTTCGCGAGTGTCTATGTTCAAACCGTTCCTCTTATCTGTATGCCGCCGGAAGCTGAACATTCACCGGCCTATAAGGAAATTATTCACGCCACAGGAAAAAGGCGCAAGCATTGCAATAAAGATGGGGATAAAGAGAGAAAAAACAAGGCCCACCGGAACGGCAGGCCTGAGAATTACGGCTGATAATAACCCACGCCAAGGTCGTTTTCTTTGCGGGTACGGGCAATCACTGATTCCGGTGTTTCTGCCACGCGCAGACCCATTTCATCTTCAGTACGCACCACTTTACCGCGCAGAGAGTTCGGGTAGACGTCGGTAATTTCTACATCGACGAATTTACCGATCATATCCGGCGTGCCTTCGAAGTTGACCACGCGGTTATTTTCCGTACGCCCGGAAAGCTCCATGATGCTCTTACGCGATGTACCTTCTACCAGAATACGCTGGGTGGTGCCGAGCATCCGGCGGCTCCACGCCATCGCTTGCTGATTAATGCGCTCTTGCAGAATATACAGACGCTGCTTCTTCTCTTCTTCCGGAACATCATCAACCATATCGGCGGCTGGTGTACCCGGACGTGCAGAGAAGATAAAGCTGTAGCTCATGTCGAAATTGACGTCGGCAATCAGCTTCATCGTTTTCTCGAAGTCTTCGGTGGTTTCGCCAGGGAAGCCAACGATGAAATCAGAACTGATCTGAATATCTGGACGCGCCGCACGCAGTTTACGGATGATCGCTTTGTACTCCAGCGCCGTATGGGTACGGCCCATCAGGTTCAGAATGCGATCGGAACCGCTCTGTACCGGCAGATGCAGGAAGCTCACCAGCTCCGGCGTGTCGCGATACACTTCGATGATATCGTCGGTGAATTCGATCGGATGGCTGGTGGTAAAGCGAATACGATCGATCCCGTCGATCGCAGCAACCAGACGCAGCAGATCGGCAAACGATCCGGTGGTGCCGTCGTAGTTTTCACCACGCCAGGCGTTCACGTTCTGACCGAGCAGGTTGACTTCACGCACGCCCTGAGCCGCAAGCTGGGCAATCTCAAACAGAATATCGTCGGACGGACGGCTTACCTCTTCACCACGGGTGTAAGGCACCACGCAGTAGGTGCAATATTTATTGCAGCCTTCCATGATGGAGACAAACGCGGTCGGCCCTTCGGCGCGCGGTTCCGGTAGACGGTCAAACTTCTCGATTTCCGGGAAGCTGATATCTACAACCGGGCTGCGGTCGCCACGCACGGAGTTGATCATCTCCGGCAGACGGTGCAGCGTTTGCGGCCCAAAAATAATATCGACATAGTGGGCGCGCTGGCGAATGTGCTCGCCTTCTTGCGATGCCACGCAGCCACCGACGCCGATAATCAGGTCTGGATTCTTCTCTTTTAACAGTTTCCAGCGACCCAACTGATGGAAGACTTTTTCCTGAGCCTTCTCGCGGATTGAGCAGGTGTTCAGCAGCAGCACATCCGCTTCTTCCGCCACGTCGGTCAGTTGATAGCCGTGGGTGGCATCCAGCAGATCGGCCATCTTCGATGAATCGTACTCGTTCATCTGACAGCCCCAGGTTTTAATATGGAGTTTTTTGGTCATCGACTTGCTCTTGCGAAATAGTAGCCAGGAATGCAGGGCGCATAGTGTAATGCTTTGCTGCCGTTGTGACCAGTATGAGCGTTATCAGCCCTTAGGGGTAAAAATCCTGTAAACTTAAAGCATATTGCTAACAGGATGATTGACCATGACAAATCAACCAACGGAAATTGCCATTGTCGGCGGAGGAATGGTCGGCGGCGCACTGGCGCTGGGGCTGGCACAGCACGGATTTGCGGTAACGGTGATCGAGCACGCAGAACCAGCGCCGTTTGTCGCTGATAGCCAACCGGACGTGCGGATCTCGGCGATCAGCGCGGCTTCGGTATCATTGCTTAAAGGGTTAGGGGTCTGGGATGCAGTACAGGCTATGCGTTGCCATCCTTACCGCAGACTGGAAACGTGGGAGTGGGAAACGGCGCATGTGGTGTTTGACGCCGCTGAACTTAAGCTACCGCTGCTTGGCTATATGGTGGAAAACACTGTCCTGCAACAGGCGTTGTGGCAGGCGCTGGAAGCGCATCCGAAAGTAACGTTACGTGTGCCAGGCTCGCTGATTGCGCTGCATCGCCATGATGATCTTCAGGAGCTGGAGCTGAAAGGCGGTGAAGTGATTCGCGCGAAGCTGGTGATTGGTGCCGACGGCGCAAATTCGCAGGTGCGGCAGATGGCGGGAATTGGCGTTCATGCATGGCAGTATGCGCAGTCGTGCATGTTGATTAGCGTCCAGTGCGAGAACGATCCCGGCGACAGCACCTGGCAGCAATTTACTCCGGACGGACCGCGTGCGTTTCTGCCGTTGTTTGATAACTGGGCATCGCTGGTGTGGTATGACTCTCCGGCGCGTATTCGCCAGTTGCAGAATATGAATATGGCACAGCTCCAGGCGGAAATCGCGAAGCATTTCCCGTCGCGTCTGGGTTACGTTACACCGCTTGCCGCTGGTGCGTTTCCGCTGACGCGTCGCCATGCGTTGCAGTACGTGCAGCCAGGGCTTGCGCTGGTGGGCGATGCCGCGCATACCATCCATCCGCTGGCGGGGCAGGGAGTGAATCTTGGTTATCGTGATGTCGATGCCCTGATTGATGTTCTGGTCAACGCCCGCAGCTACGGCGAAGCGTGGGCCAGTTATCCTGTCCTCAAGCGTTACCAGATGCGGCGCATGGCGGATAACTTCATTATGCAAAGCGGTATGGATCTGTTTTATGCCGGATTCAGCAATAATCTGCCACCACTGCGTTTTATGCGTAATCTCGGGTTAATGGCGGCGGAGCGTGCTGGCGTGTTGAAACGTCAGGCGCTGAAATATGCGTTAGGGTTGTAGCCTTACAACATTGCCGGATGCGTGCCAACCGTAGGTCGGATAAGACGCGGCAGCGTCGCATCCGACATTGAAGGATAAGACGTGTCAACATCGCATTCGACATTGAATGAACGCAGAAAAGCAAAAAGCTCGCCGAAGCGAGCTTTTTTAATGTGGCTGGGGTACGAGGATTCGAACCTCGGAATGCCGGAATTAGAATCCGGTGCCTTACCGCTTGGCGATACCCCAACTGGGTGCACTTACAAGGTAAGCGTCTTGAATAAATTGGCTGGGGTACGAGGATTCGAACCTCGGAATGCCGGAATCAGAATCCGGTGCCTTACCGCTTGGCGATACCCCAACAAATTGGTTTTGAATTTGCCGAACATATTCGATACATTCAGAATTTGGTGGCTACGACGGGATTCGAACCTGTGACCCCATCATTATGAGTGATGTGCTCTAACCAACTGAGCTACGTAGCCAGATTGTTTCTTCGATGGCTGGGGTACCTGGATTCGAACCAGGGAATGCCGGTATCAAAAACCGGTGCCTTACCGCTTGGCGATACCCCAATAACCGGGCGGTGAACCGCTTACTCGAAGAAGATGGCTGGGGTACCTGGATTCGAACCAGGGAATGCCGGTATCAAAAACCGGTGCCTTACCGCTTGGCGATACCCCATCCGTACAACGCTTTCTGGTGAATGGTGCGGGAGGCGAGACTTGAACTCGCACACCTTGCGGCGCCAGAACCTAAATCTGGTGCGTCTACCAATTTCGCCACTCCCGCAAAAAAAGATGGTGGCTACGACGGGATTCGAACCTGTGACCCCATCATTATGAGTGATGTGCTCTAACCAACTGAGCTACGTAGCCATCTTTTTTTTCGCGATACCTTATCGGCGTTGCGGGGCGCATTATGCGTATAGAGCCTTGCAGCGTCAACCTCTTTTTCAAGGAAAATTGCTCGAAAGTGACTGTTTGGTTAGGTTGCGAACAGCGTGGCGCTATATTCGTCAATTATTGTTTACTTTGTGTTTTTTCCCACCCTACAGCCATTCTTTTGTCATACAGGATGAAATTCGGAATTTAACAATAGTGGTGGGAAATTAATCTATGAAATACTGGCCTACAGTGATGAGTTGTCAAACAGTGATGTGGCAAACCCGGAACATTTCCTTACTGCATATCAGAATCAACAAGCACCTCAATAACTGAAACAGCCCCGGATTTCACCGGGGCTGTTTCGCATTTCTTACTTATACGCCGACTGGTGAACACCAACCGCGCGACCAGACGGATCGTCCATTTTCTTGAACGCTTCATCCCATTCGATCGCTTTAGCGGAAGAACAAGCGACGGAAGGACCGCCCGGCACGCACTCAGCGGCGCTCGGAAGCGGGAATAGTTCTTCAAAGATCTCCCGATACAAGTACGCTTCTTTAGAGGTTGGCGTGTTGTACGGGAAGCGGAAGCGGGCAGTTTCCAGTTGCTGATCAGAAACCTGCTGCGCAGCCACTTCTTTCAGGGTGTCGATCCAACTGTAACCGACGCCATCGGAGAACTGCTCTTTCTGCCGCCAGGCCACGCTTGCAGGCAGATACGCTTCAAAACATTCACGCAGGATGTGTTTTTCCATTTTGCCGTTACCGCACATTTTATCCTGTGGGTTAATACGCATCGCCACATCAAGGAATTTTTTGTCGAGGAACGGAACGCGTGCTTCCACGCCCCAGGCTGACATCGCTTTGTTGGCACGCGCGCAGTCATACATATGCAGGGCCAGCAGTTTACGCACCGTCTCTTCATGCAGTTCTTTGGCATTCGGTGCTTTGTGGAAGTAAAGATAACCGCCGAACACTTCATCAGAACCTTCACCGGACAGCACCATTTTAATGCCCATCGCCTTGATCTTACGCGACATTAAATACATCGGTGTTGAAGCGCGAATAGTGGTCACATCATAAGTTTCGATGTGGTAAATCACGTCGCGGATGGCATCCAGACCTTCCTGTACAGTGAAGTGAATTTCGTGATGCACCGTGCCCAGATGGTTTGCCACTTCCTGGGCTGCTTTCAGATCCGGTGAACCCGGCAGACCTACAGCAAAGGAGTGTAACTGCGGCCACCAGGCTTCAGAGCGTTCCTGATCTTCCACGCGACGGGCTGCGTATTTCTTGGTGATAGCGGAAATAATTGAGGAATCCAGACCACCAGAAAGCAGCACACCGTAAGGCACATCAGACATCAGATGGCTTTTAACTGAATCTTCCAGTGCCTGACGCAGCTCGTTTTTGTCGGTCACGTTATCTTTCACCGCATCGTAGTCGAACCAGTCGCGATGATAGTAAGAACGGATTTCGCCGTCCTGGCTCCACAAATAGCTCCCCGCCGGGAACTCTTTAATCGTGCGGCAAACTGGCACCAGCGCTTTCATTTCTGAGGCCACATACAGCTGACCGTGTTCGTCATACCCCATATACAGTGGGATGATCCCCAGATGGTCGCGACCAATCAGGTAGGCATCTTTTTCGCTGTCGTACAGTGCAAAGGCAAACATGCCCTGCAAGTCGTCGAGAAATTCCGGCCCTTTTTCCTGATACAGCGCGAGGATCACTTCACAGTCAGACCCGGTCTGGAACTGGTAACGATCGCCATATTCGGCGCGCAATGCCTGGTGGTTGTAGATTTCACCGTTTACCGCCAGTACGTGGGTTTTTTGTTGGTTGTAGAGAGGTTGCGCCCCCGCGTTAACGTCAACAATTGACAGACGTTCGTGGGCGAGAATGGCGTTATCGCTGGCATAAATACCGGACCAGTCCGGGCCACGATGACGCATCAGGCGTGACAGCTCGAGGGCTTTCTTACGCAGCTCAACTGCGTCTGTTTTGATATCGAATACGCCAAAAATTGAACACATAACCTTCTCCGTTAACCTGGTATTTGTTGCTTGTTGTGTTTGCTTGTTTAAAAAAATGCCGCAAAGCAGCACTGTGCGCAAGCGATTTGGCGGTGAAAAAATAAAAAACGTAATGGTGATTGTCGATTGGTGAAAAAAGGTCTGGTGTGAGGATATATTTATTGATGAATCGATAATTTTTAGCGGGTTTTATTGAATGTTTATATTTTACGGGGGCCAAATTGCTGACAAAGTGCGATTTGTTCATGCCGGATGCGGCGTGAACGCCTTATCCGGCCTACAAAAGCATGAAAATTCAATATATTGCAGGAGCTGCGTAGGCCTGATAAGCGTAGCGCATCAGGCAGTTTGGCGTTTGTCATCAGAGCCAACCACGTCCGCAGACGTGGTTGCTATTCAGATAACGTCGATTTCAGCGACTGACGGGTAAATCCAGCTGGGGCGGAAAGGCATACTGTCGATATCGTCGAGCGACGAAACACCAGAAAGCACCAGAATCGTCTCCAGACCTGCCTGGAAGCCGGCCAGAATATCGGTACGCAGGTTATCGCCGACAATCACCGTTTCTTCCGAATGCGCCTGCATTTTGTTTAATGCTGCGCGGATGATCCACGGGCTGGGCTTACCAACATAGAACGGTTTGCGCCCGGAGATTTTCTCAATCCCTGCACACAACGCGCCACAAGCGGGATAAAAACCGCGCCCGTGGGTGTCCGGATTGGTGGCGATAAAACGTGCACCGTTAGCGACGAAATAGGCTGCTTTATGCATCATGTCCCAGTTGTAGGAACGCGTTTCGCCAACAATCACGAAATCAGGGTTCACATCGGTAATAGTGAAACCGGCTTTGTACAGTTCATGAATCAGTGCGCCTTCGCCCACCACATACGCTTTCTTGCCTTCCTGGCGACGCAGGAAATCGGCAGTCGCCATCGCAGAGGTATAAAACACGCTGTCAGGTACATCGACACCTGCGGTGGCAAAGCGGTTCGCCAGATCTTGCCCAGTCTGCGAAGGATAGTTGGTCAGCAACACCAGCGGCAGGCCTTTATCCATAATCCCGTGCAAAAATTCCGCTGCACCCGGTACGGCGACGTTATCGTGCATCAGCACGCCGTCGATATCGCAAATTACATTTTTAATGGTCATGGACTACCCAGAATATTGACAACAATAAGCGCCACTATAAAAGCACATTAATTTTCCAGCAAATGCTGGAGCAAAATACCGTTGAGCATGGCGCGTTTTACCAGCGCAAAAGCGCCGATTGCCGAGCGGTGATCCAGCTCAGAACGTACCACCGGCAGATTAGTGCGAAACGCCTTCAGCGCCTGGGTATTAATGCAGCTTTCAATAGCAGGGAGCAGCACTTTATCGGCTTCGGTGATTTCACCGGCAATAACAATTTTTTGCGGATTAAATAAGTTGATAGCAATGGCGATGGTTTTACCCAGATGACGACCGACATACTCAATTACTTCCGACGCCAGACTATCGCCTTTGTTCGCGGCTTTGCAGATAGTTTTGATGGTGCAGTCGTCCAGCGGCACGCGGCTCTGGTAGCCCTGCTTTAACAGATTCAACACCCGTTGTTCAATGGCAGCGTTGGCAGCGATAGTTTCCAGGCAGCCAAAGTTGCCGCAGTGGCAGCGTTCACCCAGCGGTTCGACCTGAATATGGCCAATTTCACCGACGTTGCCGTTGCGGCCAATAAAAATGCGCCCGTTAGAGATAATCCCGGCCCCGGTTCCGCGATGGACACGCACCAGAATGGAGTCTTCGCAATCCTGACTTGCACCGAAGTAGTGCTCCGCCAGCGCCAGACTACGGATATCGTGACCAACGAAACAGGTCACTTTAAAACGTTCTTCCAGAGCTTCTACCAGCCCCCAGTTTTCTACCTGAATATGCGGCATGTAATGAATTTTGCCGCTGTCCGGGTCAACAAGCCCTGGCAGGATCACCGAAATCGCGATCAGCTCGCGCAGTTTGCGCTGGTAGCTATCAATAAACTGAGCAATGGCATTCAACAGGGCATGTTCCAGCGTTTGCTGGGTACGTTCCGGCAGCGGGTAATGTTCTTCTGCCAGCACTTTGCTGCTGAGATCAAACAGAGTGATGGTGGCGTCATGACGACCAAGCCGTACGCCGATTGCGTGGAAATTGCGGGTTTCGGTGACGATGGAGATAGCGCGGCGGCCCCCGGTGGAGGCCTGCTGATCAACTTCTTTGATCAGCCCGCGTTCGATAAGCTGACGCGTAATTTTGGTTACGCTGGCGGGGGCAAGCTGGCTTTGCTCGGCAATCTGAATCCGCGAGATTGGCCCGTACTGGTCAATCAGGCGATAAACCGCCGCGCTGTTAAGCTGTTTTACGAGATCAACATTACCTATCTGAGCTTGTCCGCCTGGTGTCATACTTTCTCTTATTGAGTTACGACCTCGTTACCGTTAACGATGGTCTTGGTGATTTTAAAATCAGGTGTGAATGCAGTCAGGTTGGCTACTTTACCTGCGGCGAGTGTGCCGAGACGTTTCTCAACGCCAATCGCACGCGCCGGATAGAGCGTCGCCATACGTAGCACTTCATCCAGTGCGATACCGCAATGTTCGACCAGATTACGCACGCCTTCAATCATGGTTAAGGATGAACCGCTTAACGTACCGTTCTCATCCACACAAAGTCCGTTACGGTAGTATATTGTTTTACCCGCAAAAATGAACTGTTCAATGTTGGCACCTGCTGGCGCGGTGGCGTCAGTAACCAGACACAGTTTGTCGCCTTTCAGACGTTTAGCGTTGCGAATGTTGGCGTAATCAACATGCAGGCCATCAGCAATAATACCGCAATAAATGTCAGCTTCGTCGAGGATCGCGCCCGCCAGGCCAGGTTCACGACCGGTAATATACGGCATCGCGTTGTACAGATGGGTGGCAAAGGTAATCCCCGCGCGGAAACCGGCTTTTGCTTCTTTCAACGTCGCGTTGGAGTGACCGGCAGAAACCACAATCCCGGCATTTGCCAGTTTGCTGATGACTTCCGCAGGAACCATTTCCGGTGCCAGGGTCACTTTGGTAATGACGTCGGCGTTTTCACACAGGAAATCGACCAGCGCGGCATCAGGCTTACGCACAAAATTCGGATTATGGGTGCCTTTTTTTACCAGATTCAGCCACGGACCTTCCAGATGCAGACCTAACGCCTGATTCGGATGTTTTGCCAGGTACTCGCGCATAACGCGCACGCCCTGTTTCATCAGCTCATCGCTGGTGGTGATAAGCGTCGGCAGATAGTTAGTACAGCCTGATTTCTCATTGGCTTTCTGCATGATTTCCAGCGTTTCCACGCTGACCGCTTCAGCGGTGTCGTTAAACTGTACGCCGCCGCAGCCGTTTAACTGCACATCGATAAAACCGGGGGAGAGAATGGCCCCGTTCAGTGAACGTTGTTCGATCTCTGGCGGCAGTTCCGCTACCGGACAGACGCTTTTAATCAGGCCATCAGCGATAACAACCGCGTGGTCATCAAGAAATTCGTGGCCGGTAAAGATCCGGCCCTGGGTTAATGCATACATTCTGACCCCCGATTTTAAAAAATATTGCCCTGAGCAAGGAGCCAGGGCAGGGATAACAATTACAGACCTTTGATATTTTCTGCTTCTAATTCATTGAAATATCTTAAAGTCTTAACTTTCAGCTCCATGGTGGAAGGTTCATCGCACACCATGATCGCTTTCGGATGCAGTTGCAGACAGCTGATGGTCCACATATGGTTCACGCAACCTTCAACGGCGGCCTGCAGCGCCAGTGCTTTCTGGCTACCCAGCACCAGAATCATCACTTCTTCGGCATCCAGCAGTGTACCAACACCGACAGTCAGGGCATATTTTGGCACCTGATTAACATCGTTATCAAAGAAACGAGAGTTTGCGACGCGAGTGTCATGAGTCAGGGTTTTGATACGAGTACGAGAAGCCAGAGAAGACGCCGGTTCGTTAAATGCAATATGACCGTCGTTACCTACACCGCCCATAAACAGATGAATTTTTCCGTAAGAACGGATTTTTTCTTCATACTGGCGGCACTCGGCGTCGATATCCGGGGCGTTGCCGTTGAGAAGGTTGATGTTTTCTGCTGGAATATCAACGTGATCGAAGAAATTACGGTGCATAAAGCTGTAGTAGCTTTCCGGATGCTCTTTCGGCAGACCGACATATTCGTCCATGTTGAAGGTGACAACGTGCTTAAAGCTGACCTGGCCTGCTTTATGCATTTCGACTAACGCTTTATAGGTGGTCATCGGCGTGCCGCCAGTCGGCAGGCCCAGTACAAACGGACGATCGGCAGTCGGTTTGAACGCATTGATACGATTGACGATATGGCGAGCAGCCCATTTGCCGACCTGTTCAGCGGTAGTCAGGGGGATCAGTCTCATTATTCACCTCAATAAGTAAAATGTAAGCCGTTGGCGGATTAGGCATCTTTAAGCGTAACCTGGATTTGCGCAGACAGGCGTCAATCCGACCTGATTTTTTGAATGATAAAATAAGTTTTCTGGTTTAGCCAGTAAAAGGGAGTGATAATAACGATATTTGGTGACAAAACTCACAAAAGACACGCGTTTAATTTGCGATACGAATTAAATTTTCACACACTCTGTAGCAGATGATCTAACAATCTGATTACAGAACATCGGCAGTACAATTTGCAGCAAAATAAAAATACGGCTTGAAACGAGCCAAATAGGGTTCTCGTAGGGGGAATAAGATGAATATTTTAGGTTTTTTCCAGCGACTCGGTAGGGCGTTACAGCTCCCTATCGCGGTGCTGCCGGTGGCGGCACTGTTGCTGCGATTCGGTCAGCCAGATTTACTTAACGTTGCGTTTATTGCCCAGGCGGGCGGTGCGATTTTTGATAACCTCGCATTAATCTTCGCCATCGGTGTGGCATCCAGCTGGTCGAAAGACAGCGCTGGTGCGGCGGCGCTGGCGGGTGCGGTAGGTTACTTTGTGTTAACCAAAGCGATGGTGACCATCAACCCAGAAATTAACATGGGTGTACTGGCGGGTATCATTACCGGTCTGGTTGGTGGCGCAGCCTATAACCGTTGGTCCGATATTAAACTGCCGGACTTCCTGAGCTTCTTCGGCGGCAAACGCTTTGTGCCGATTGCCACCGGATTCTTCTGCCTGGTGCTGGCGGCCATTTTTGGTTACGTCTGGCCGCCGGTACAGCACGCTATCCATGCAGGCGGCGAGTGGATCGTTTCTGCGGGCGCGCTGGGTTCCGGTATCTTTGGTTTCATCAACCGTCTGCTGATCCCAACCGGTCTGCATCAGGTACTGAACACCATCGCCTGGTTCCAGATTGGTGAATTCACCAACGCGGCGGGTACGGTTTTCCACGGTGACATTAACCGCTTCTATGCCGGTGACGGCACCGCGGGGATGTTCATGTCCGGCTTCTTCCCGATCATGATGTTCGGTCTGCCGGGTGCGGCGCTGGCGATGTACTTCGCAGCACCGAAAGAGCGTCGTCCGATGGTTGGCGGTATGCTGCTTTCTGTTGCTGTTACTGCGTTCCTGACCGGTGTGACTGAGCCGCTGGAATTCCTGTTCATGTTCCTTGCTCCGCTGCTGTACCTCCTGCACGCACTGCTGACCGGTATCAGCCTGTTTGTGGCAACGCTGCTGGGTATCCACGCGGGCTTCTCTTTCTCTGCGGGGGCTATCGACTACGCGTTGATGTATAACCTGCCGGCCGCCAGCCAGAACGTCTGGATGCTGCTGGTGATGGGCGTTATCTTCTTCGCTATCTACTTCGTGGTGTTCAGTTTGGTTATCCGCATGTTCAACCTGAAAACGCCGGGTCGTGAAGATAAAGAAGACGAGATCGTTACTGAAGAAGCCAACAGCAACACTGAAGAAGGTCTGACTCAACTGGCAACCAACTATATTGCTGCGGTTGGCGGCACTGACAACCTGAAAGCGATTGACGCCTGTATCACCCGTCTGCGCCTTACAGTGGCTGACTCTGCCCGCGTTAACGATACGATGTGTAAACGTCTGGGTGCTTCTGGGGTAGTGAAACTGAACAAACAGACTATTCAGGTGATTGTTGGCGCGAAAGCAGAATCCATCGGCGATGCGATGAAGAAAGTCGTTGCCCGTGGTCCGGTAGCCGCTGCGTCAGCTGAAGCAACTCCGGCAACTGCCGCGCCTGTAGCAAAACCGCAGGCTGTACCAAACGCGGTATCTATCGCGGAGCTGGTATCGCCGATTACCGGTGATGTCGTGGCACTGGATCAGGTTCCTGACGAAGCATTCGCCAGCAAAGCGGTGGGTGACGGTGTGGCGGTGAAACCGACAGATAAAATCGTCGTATCACCAGCCGCAGGGACAATCGTGAAAATCTTCAACACCAACCACGCGTTCTGCCTGGAAACCGAAAAAGGCGCGGAGATCGTCGTCCATATGGGTATCGACACCGTAGCGCTGGAAGGTAAAGGCTTTAAACGTCTGGTGGAAGAGGGTGCGCAGGTAAGCGCAGGGCAACCGATTCTGGAAATGGATCTGGATTACCTGAACGCTAACGCCCGCTCGATGATTAGCCCGGTGGTTTGCAGCAATATCGACGATTTCAGTGGCTTGATCATTAAAGCTCAGGGCCATATTGTGGCGGGTCAAACACCGCTGTATGAAATCAAAAAGTAATCTGCTTTATGCCTGATGCGACGCTTGAGCGTCGCATCCAACAATGACAAGCGGTGGAGATCTTCTCTGCCGCTTTTTTTTTCATCAATCATCCCCATAATCCTTGTTAGATTATCAATTTTAAAAAACTAACAGTTGTCAGCCTGTCCCGCTTATAAGATCATACGCCGTTATACGTTGTTTACGCTTTGAGGAATCCACGATGAGTGAGGCAGAAGCCCGCCCGACTAACTTTATCCGTCAGATCATCGATGAAGATCTGGCCAGTGGTAAGCACACCACAGTACACACCCGTTTCCCGCCGGAGCCGAATGGCTATCTGCATATTGGCCATGCGAAATCTATCTGCCTGAACTTCGGGATCGCCCAGGACTATAAAGGCCAGTGCAACCTGCGTTTCGACGACACTAACCCGGTAAAAGAAGATATCGAGTATGTTGAGTCGATCAAAAACGACGTAGAGTGGTTAGGTTTTCACTGGTCTGGTAACGTCCGTTACTCCTCCGATTATTTTGATCAGCTCCACGCCTATGCGATCGAACTGATCAATAAAGGCCTGGCGTACGTTGATGAACTGACGCCGGAACAGATCCGCGAATACCGCGGCACCCTGACGCAACCGGGTAAAAACAGCCCGTACCGCGACCGCAGCGTTGAAGAGAACCTGGCGCTGTTCGAAAAAATGCGTGCCGGTGGTTTTGAAGAAGGTAAAGCCTGCCTGCGTGCGAAAATCGACATGGCTTCACCGTTTATCGTGATGCGCGATCCGGTGCTGTACCGTATTAAATTTGCTGAACACCACCAGACTGGCAACAAGTGGTGCATCTACCCGATGTACGACTTCACCCACTGCATCAGCGATGCCCTGGAAGGTATTACGCACTCTCTGTGTACGCTTGAGTTCCAGGACAACCGTCGTCTGTACGACTGGGTACTGGACAACATCACGATTCCTGTTCACCCGCGCCAGTATGAGTTCTCGCGCCTGAATCTGGAATACACCGTGATGTCCAAGCGTAAGTTGAACCTGCTGGTGACCGACAAGCACGTTGAAGGCTGGGATGACCCGCGTATGCCGACCATTTCCGGTCTGCGTCGTCGTGGTTACACTGCGGCTTCTATTCGTGAGTTCTGCAAACGCATCGGCGTGACCAAGCAGGACAACACCATTGAGATGGCGTCGCTGGAATCCTGCATCCGTGAAGATCTCAACGAAAATGCGCCGCGCGCAATGGCGGTTATCGATCCGGTGAAACTGGTTATCGAAAACTATCAGGGCGAAGGCGAAATGGTTACCATGCCGAACCATCCGAACAAACCGGAAATGGGCAGCCGTCAGGTGCCGTTTAGCGGTGAGATTTGGATTGATCGCGCCGATTTCCGCGAAGAAGCTAACAAGCAGTACAAACGTCTGGTGCTGGGTAAAGAAGTGCGTCTGCGTAATGCTTATGTGATTAAGGCAGAACGCGTCGAGAAAGATGCCGAAGGTAATATCACCACCATCTTCTGTACTTATGACGCCGATACCTTAAGCAAAGATCCGGCAGATGGTCGTAAAGTCAAAGGTGTTATTCACTGGGTGAGCGCGGCACATGCGCTGCCGGTTGAAATCCGTTTGTATGACCGTCTGTTCAGCGTGCCTAACCCAGGTGCTGCGGATGATTTCCTGTCGGTGATTAACCCGGAATCGCTGGTGATCAAACAGGGCTTTGCTGAACCGTCGCTGAAAGATGCGGTTGCGGGTAAAGCATTCCAGTTTGAGCGTGAAGGTTACTTCTGCCTCGATAGCCGCCATTCTACGGCGGAAAAACCGGTATTTAACCGCACCGTTGGGCTGCGTGATACCTGGGCGAAAGTAGGCGAGTAATTTTAAGTTTCGCTATGCCGGATGGGGCGTTTACGTCGCATCCGGCAAGGAACAGACAAACAGTTTCAAACGCTAAATTGCCTGATGCGCTACGCTTATCAGGCCTACATGATCTCTGCAATATATTGAGTTTGCGTGCTTTTGTAGGCCGGATAAGGCGTTCACGCCGCATCCGGCAAGAAACAGCAAACAATCCAAAACGCCGCGTTCAGCGGCGTTTTTTCTGCTTTTCTTCGCGAATTAATTCCGCTTCGCAATTTATCCATAAAATAAATTTAAAATAACAAAACATAATTAAATAAAATGTAACCGCTTTCATCTTGCTGGAATTTCACGCTTTTATTCTTCTGCAAGCCTTTCAACCGCAAACTTAAGCCTTGTAACAAAAATCATCAAAATATGTGCGGTTGCTCATGTTCTTACATTCTGGTTACAGAAAGAGATTGATAATTCGCGTCGCGAAAAATAGTCTGTTCCTGTAGTCAGCGAGACTTTTCTCAACGCTACTTTTTTAATTTTTATTTTTTCGCTGTTCACCTTTGGTGCAGCAATTTATACGTCAAAGAGGATTAACCCATGCGTACGTTTAGTGGCAAACGTAGTACGCTGGCGCTGGCTATCGCCGGTGTTACAGCAATGTCGGGCTTTATGGCAATGCCGGAGGCTCGCGCCGAAGGATTCATCGACGATTCAACCTTAACCGGCGGTATCTATTACTGGCAGCGTGAACGCGACCGTAAAGATGTTACCGACGGCGACAAATACAAAACCAACCTTTCTCACTCCACCTGGAATGCCAACCTCGATTTTCAGTCCGGTTATGCTGCTGATATGTTCGGCCTTGATATTGCTGCGTTTACGGCGATTGAAATGGCGGAAAACGGCGACAGCTCCCACCCGAACGAAATCGCGTTTTCAAAAAGTAATAAAGCCTATGACGAAGACTGGTCCGGCGACAAAAGCGGTATAAGCCTGTATAAAGCTGCGGCCAAATTTAAATACGGTCCGGTTTGGGCGAGGGCAGGTTACATTCAGCCAACTGGTCAAACGCTGTTAGCGCCGCACTGGAGCTTTATGCCAGGTACTTATCAGGGGGCGGAAGCCGGGGCGAATTTTGATTACGGCGATGCTGGTGCGTTGAGTTTCTCCTACATGTGGACCAACGAATACAAAGCGCCGTGGCATCTGGAAATGGATGAGTTTTATCAGAACGATAAAACCACCAAAGTTGATTATCTGCACTCCTTTGGGGCGAAATACGACTTCAAAAATAACTTCGTACTGGAAGCGGCATTTGGTCAGGCGGAAGGGTATATCGATCAATATTTTGCCAAAGCCAGCTACAAATTTGATATCGCCGGTAGCCCGTTAACCACCAGCTACCAGTTCTACGGTACCCGAGATAAAGTTGACGATCGCAGCGTCAACGACCTTTATGACGGCACCGCCTGGCTGCAAGCGTTGACCTTTGGTTACCGGGCGGCTGACGTAGTGGATTTGCGCCTCGAAGGCACCTGGGTTAAGGCTGACGGTCAGCAGGGATACTTCCTGCAACGTATGACTCCAACCTACGCTTCCTCAAACGGTCGCCTGGATATCTGGTGGGATAACCGTTCTGACTTCAACGCCAACGGCGAAAAAGCGGTCTTCTTCGGTGCGATGTATGACCTGAAAAACTGGAATCTTCCAGGCTTCGCCATCGGCGCTTCCTACGTTTACGCATGGGATGCTAAACCTGCGACCTGGCAGAGCAATCCGGATGCGTACTACGACAAAAACCGGACTATTGAAGAGTCTGCCTACAGCCTGGATGCGGTCTATACCATTCAGGACGGTCGCGCCAAAGGCACGATGTTCAAACTGCATTTCACCGAATACGACAACCACTCCGACATCCCAAGCTGGGGCGGTGGTTACGGCAACATCTTCCAGGATGAGCGTGACGTGAAATTTATGGTAATCGCACCATTCACCATCTTCTGATGCCCGACGCGGCAGGTTTTGTGCCTGCCGCACGTTTGAGGAATTTGCTATGAAAAAACTGATTCTCATCGCCATAATGGCATCGGGGCTGGTAGCTTGTGCGCAATCAACCGCGCCACAGGAAGACAGTCGTCTGAAAGAGGCATACAGCGCCTGTATCAACACCGCACAAGGTTCGCCAGAAAAAATTGAAGCCTGCCAGAGCGTGTTAAACGTGCTGAAGAAAGAGAAACAACATCAGCAGTTTGCCGACCAGGAAAGTGTACGCGTACTGGATTATCAGCAGTGTCTGCGTGCAACGCAAACCGGAAATGATCAGGCGGTGAAAGCCGATTGTGATAAAGTCTGGCAGGAAATACGCAGTAATAACAAATAAGTGAGAGCTGTAACTCTCGCTTTTCTTATTTCCCTTGCATAAAAAAGCCAACCCGCAGGTTGGCTTTTCTCGTTCAGGCTGGCTTATTTGCCTTCGTGCGCATGTTCATCTTCGCGGCAATCGCCTTCGGCACAGTGACCGTAAAGATAGAGACTGTGGTTAGTCAGGCGAATGCCATGTTTTGCGGCAATTTCACGCTGACGCGCTTCGATGGAATCATCACTAAATTCGATAACCTTGCCGCAGTCGAGGCAGATCAGGTGATCGTGGTGATGTTGCTGTGTCAGTTCAAATACGGATTTACCGCCTTCAAAATTGTGGCGGGTGACGATACCAGCGTCGTCAAACTGGTTCAGTACGCGATATACCGTAGCCAGACCAATTTCTTCACCCATATCGATCAGACGTTTGTATAAATCTTCCGCACTGACGTGATGGTTGTCCGGCTCCTGAAGAACTTCCAGGATTTTTAAACGAGGAAGCGTTACTTTCAGGCCAGCTTTCTTTAGGGCGGTATTGTTATCAGTCATGCGGAATCTGTCCTGTTACTAAGCGGTTCACTTCATTAGAAGAAGTGACAGAATTTGCTCTTGAGATAATGCGTATCATTATAGAATTGCCACGCCTAAATGAAAACCACAAGTCCCTGGCAAATATTGTTAATAAAAACGTGGCACAGCTTACATTTACAACGGCAAGGCCACTTGAACACCGGGACATTGTACAGGTACAACAGCAAAAGTTACAAATTTGTAGCAATTATTTTGATTGGCATTATCTATTAATACGGCGTAGACATGAGTCTACGCCGCATCACATCAGGCATTGAGAATTTCGTCGAGATGCAACTCTTCAGAAATCTGTTTAACCCATTTTTCTACACGTTCAGCGGTCAGTTCCGGCTGACGGTCTTCGTCGATAGCCAGACCGACAAAGTGGTCGTCATCTGCCAGACCTTTTGATGCTTCGAAATGATAGCCCGCAGTTGGCCAGTGACCAACGATGGTTGCACCGCGCGGTTCAATGATGTCGCGGATGGTGCCCAATGCGTCGCAGAAATATTCGGCGTAATCTTCCTGGTCACCACAACCAAACAGCGCAACCAGTTTGCCGTTGAAATCAATCTCTTCGAGAGTCGGGAAGAAGTCATCCCAGTCACACTGCGCTTCGCCGTAATACCAGGTTGGGATGCCCAGCAGCAGAATGTCATAAGCTTCCAGATCTTCTTTGCTGCTTTTTGCAATGTCATGGACATCGGCAACGTCTTTACCAAGCTGTTTTTGAATCATTTTTGCGATATTTTCGGTATTACCGGTGTCGCTGCCGAAAAAGATGCCAGTGATAGCCATGAGTGAAATAACCTCTTGAAACTTATTGAAATGGGGGTGGAAAATTGCCCACGGATAAAGGCAATCATAGCAGAACAGGCAGTCTTGCGGAATCAGCAAACGAGCAGGACTGCACACTGTGCTACATGAAAGTGGAAATTTAAACGATGCCCTGACTACGCAGCGCCGCCAGTTGCTGCATTAACATCTCTTCGATCAGTTCGCTACGGCTCATATTGCGCGACTCCGCCAGCTCGTTCAGCGCCTCGACAGCTTCCGCGTTCAGCTTCAGTTCGACACGCTTAAGGCCACGTACTTTGTCGCGTTTTAGCTGGTTGCGTTTATTAATACGCAGCTGTTCATCGCGCGAAAGCGGATTAGTTTTCGGTCGTCCCGGTCGACGCTCGTGCGCGAACAGATCTAATGTCGTACGGTCCGTTTGTTCTTTGGCCATGATCTTGGTGACTTCGGGGGAAACAATCAGCCAGGCCTCTGCCCGGATGGATAGCGCGCCATAATACATCAGCGCGATGAGTCACGCCAACGCCCACGCGCGGAAAGCGACGCGGACGCTGGGTTTTTAATCAGTTGCGTTAATCATTGAGATAGCGACGGATAGCGCGTAATACCGCATCCGGTTTTTCAGCATGGACCCAGTGACCCGCGCCTGCAATCACATGCGCCCGTGCCTGTGGAAATTGAGCCAGTAAATCATCACGGTACTGCTCGCTAACATACGGAGAATTGCCGCCAGGGATAAACAGGGCAGGGTGATCCCATGCCGGGATTTTCTCCCAACCTACAATATGCGGATACTGATCCCACAATACCGGCACGTTAAAGCGCCACTCCCCGTCAACAAAAGATTTCAGCAGAAACTGAATCACCCCTTCTTCATTAAGATGCTGGCGCATTATTGCTGCTGCTTGCTGGCGAGTTTGTGCGTCCGATTCACTGACCGCGTTGATAGCCGCAAAAATCTCATCATGACGGCGTACGTGATAGTCGACCGGCGCGATATCGATCGCCACCAGTTTATCGATGCGATCGGAGGCTAGTGCAGTAAGTGCCATTACCGCTTTACCGCCCATGGAGTGACCGATAAATGTTGCTTTGTCGATCTGCTGTGCATCCAGAGTATCAACAAGATCCTGCGCCATCGCCGGGTAATTCATTACCGGATCTCTCGGTGAAAGACCGTGGTTACGCATATCAACCTGGATGATATTGTGATCGTTTACCAGATCGCGAGCCAGTACGCCAAGGTTGTCGAGGCTGCCAAACAGACCGTGGACAAGAACGATGGGAGAATTATTGTGCTGGTTTTGTGCAGTTTGCGCGCGGATATTCAATTTCATGGCAAAGTTCTTTTTTTCGCGTTGTCGGGTTAGGGTATTATGTTGACCATTGTGCCACAGGGCTGCAACAAATAAGGTTTATTCCGAGTTTTTCTGCAAGCCAGGCTTGACGCTATCCGCTGCCGGGATTTATTCATATACTCCTGGCGACTTGTATTCAGCTAAGACACTGCACTGGATTAAGATGAAAACGATTGAAGTTGATGATGAACTCTACAGCTATATTGCCAGCCACACTAAGCATATCGGCGAGAGCGCATCCGACATTTTACGGCGTATGTTGAAATTTTCCGCCGCATCACAGCCTGCTGCTCCGGTGACGAAAGAGGTTCGCGTTGCGTCACCTGCTATCGTCGAAGCGAAGCCGGTCAAAACGATTAAAGACAAGGTTCGCGCAATGCGTGAACTTCTGCTTTCGGATGAATACGCAGAGCAAAAGCGAGCGGTCAATCGCTTTATGCTGCTGTTGTCTACACTATATTCTCTTGACGCCCAGGCGTTTGCCGAAGCAACGGAATCGTTGCACGGTCGTACACGCGTTTACTTTGCGGCAGATGAACAAACGCTGCTGAAAAATGGTAATCAGACCAAGCCGAAACATGTGCCAGGCACGCCGTATTGGGTGATCACCAACACCAACACCGGCCGTAAATGCAGCATGATCGAACACATCATGCAGTCGATGCAATTCCCGGCGGAATTGATTGAGAAGGTTTGCGGAACTATCTAAAACGTTGCAGACAAAGGACAAAGCAATGGCAATCCACAATCGTGCAGGCCAACCTGCACAACAGAGTGATTTGATTAACGTCGCCCAACTGACGGCGCAATATTATGTACTGAAACCAGAAGCAGGGAATGCGGAGCACGCGGTGAAATTCGGTACTTCCGGTCACCGTGGCAGTGCAGCGCGCCACAGCTTTAACGAGCCGCACATTCTGGCGATCGCTCAGGCAATTGCTGAAGAACGTGCGAAAAACGGCATCACTGGCCCTTGCTATGTGGGTAAAGATACTCACGCCCTGTCCGAACCTGCATTCATTTCCGTTCTGGAAGTGCTGGCAGCGAACGGCGTTGATGTCATTGTGCAGGAAAACAATGGCTTCACCCCGACGCCTGCCGTTTCCAATGCCATCCTGGTTCACAATAAAAAAGGTGGCCCGCTGGCAGACGGTATCGTGATTACACCGTCCCATAACCCGCCGGAAGATGGTGGAATCAAATACAATCCGCCAAATGGTGGCCCGGCTGATACCAACGTCACTAAAGTGGTGGAAGACAGGGCCAACGCACTGCTGGCCGATGGCCTGAAAGGCGTGAAGCGTATCTCCCTCGACGAAGCGATGGCATCCGGTCATGTGAAAGAGCAGGATCTGGTGCAGCCGTTCGTGGAAGGTCTGGCCGATATCGTTGATATGGCCGCGATTCAGAAAGCGGGCCTGACGCTGGGCGTTGATCCGCTGGGCGGTTCCGGTATCGAATACTGGAAGCGTATTGGCGAGTATTACAACCTCAACCTGACTATCGTTAACGATCAGGTCGATCAAACCTTCCGCTTTATGCACCTTGATAAAGACGGCGCGATCCGTATGGACTGCTCCTCCGAGTGTGCGATGGCGGGCCTGCTGGCACTGCGTGATAAGTTCGATCTGGCGTTTGCTAACGACCCGGATTATGACCGTCACGGTATCGTCACTCCGGCAGGTTTGATGAATCCGAACCACTACCTGGCGGTGGCAATCAATTACCTGTTCCAGCATCGTCCGCAGTGGGGCAAAGATGTTGCCGTCGGTAAAACGCTGGTTTCATCTGCGATGATCGACCGTGTGGTCAACGACTTGGGCCGTAAACTGGTAGAAGTCCCGGTAGGTTTCAAATGGTTTGTCGATGGTCTGTTCGACGGCAGCTTCGGCTTTGGCGGCGAAGAGAGTGCAGGGGCTTCCTTCCTGCGTTTCGACGGCACGCCGTGGTCCACCGACAAAGACGGCATCATCATGTGTCTGCTGGCGGCGGAAATCACCGCTGTCACCGGTAAGAACCCGCAGGAACACTACAACGAACTGGCAAAACGCTTTGGTGCGCCGAGCTACAACCGTTTGCAGGCAGCTGCGACTTCCGCACAAAAAGCGGCGCTGTCTAAGCTGTCTCCGGAAATGGTGAGCGCCAGCACCCTGGCAGGTGACCCGATCACCGCGCGCCTGACTGCTGCTCCGGGCAACGGTGCTTCTATTGGCGGTCTGAAAGTGATGACTGACAACGGCTGGTTCGCCGCGCGTCCGTCAGGCACGGAAGACGCATATAAGATCTACTGCGAAAGCTTCCTCGGTGAAGAACATCGCAAGCAGATTGAGAAAGAAGCGGTTGAGATTGTTAGCGAAGTTCTGAAAAACGCGTAAACACATTTAATAAAAAAAGGGCGGTCGCAAGATCGCCCTTTTTTACGTATGACAAACACAGAATTGCCTGATGCGCTACGCTTATCAGGCCTACGAGGATGGTGCAATATATTGAATTTAAGCGATTTTGTAGGCCGGATAAGGCGTTCACGCCGCATCCGGCAAAAACAACGAACACTTTGTCAACAAACTGAGTAGCTCAAGGAAATCCCAATGAAGACCAACAGGAGTCTGGTCGTCATAGTGTCACTAATTACCGCCACATTACTGCTGACTGCATGCGCCCAACCTGAACAATCATCATTAGCTGGCGACTGGTTACTGACCCCTAAAGATAAAACCAGAGGATTAACGGGTAGCATTGCGGTAAATATTGCACCTTTCCGGTGTAAGACAAATTGCCGTGGTGATAACTTACCTGATAATACCCGCCGCTGGCAGTTGTCAGGCGGGAACGAAAAAGAACTTACTTATCTTCATAATATGTCAGCACAAGAAAAGGTCGGTTTAAATCCCGGTTGGCAATGCTACACCTCATTTTTTATGCGGGTTTGCCAGGGCAAGCCCGGCACTCGACCGATAGTCAATGAGGATTATGTCAGCGAAAGCGGATTTTTTGGCTCGATGATGCATGTCGGGATTATTGAGTTACGACGCTGCCAGTCAGAAAATTGCCAGCAAGAATTGAAAGCGATAAATACACATTAAAATAGTGAGTCCGGGAATGAAACCCGGACCTGAACATGTCTTATTGCGTGAATGTTTCTTTCATTTGATACTGCATTTCCCAGAGTTCAGTAAGCGAAATAACTTTTCTTGTTCTTGCTTCTTCACTTTGTACCCATAAGAAAGGGTAGAACGTGAAGGCTTCCGTTGCCGATAATTTTATTACGTCTTCTCGCCATTGCTGCCATCGTACATTTTCATAGAAGGTATCTAAATCACCGGATAATGCCCACTGAAGAAACTCAGAATATCCAACTTCCAGACTTTCCCAATTCAGCGTATCTGGCGCAAAATAATAAACGCAGCCAGTATCTTCCCCAAGATCGCCACCATTAAGAGCAAAAATTACCCCTGCGACATCGTCAGCGATGGGTAAAGCCCGCACGCCTGCGAATTCAGGGCGTTGTGTCCAACTTACTGGATCTCGTGGCAACCGGGGGTGACCAGATCCTGCTATGCGTAACTAACCATTATCAATCAGCAGACCTCCGGAGCCATAGACAAGCGCACCCATCGGTGATTTTGTTGTCACCTGTAATTGATAAAGTGCGGTTTCGGCTAAATCTTTATTAACCGGTAAGAGTTCGGTATGGTTTGTGGCGTCTTTTAACCAGTTCTGGATTATTGGCCAGGCTGAATCTTCAGTATTTACTAACTGATTCATTTCACGCATCGCTACTTGCTCCTTGTGTGCTACGGTGTCATTTATGATGAGGAATTGTATGGAACATTTTTTAAATATTAAGTTCCTTATATTTGAATAAAAAATGACTTTATCCATACATTGCCACTTTTTTCAAAGCATAAACCGATACCCAATACCGGTTTCAGTAATAAAATGGCGAGGCCGGGCCGGATCCTGTTCCAGTTTTTGTCGCAGATGCCCCATATAATTACGCAAATAGTTGCTGTGTTCGATCGCGTTTAGACCCTACATCTGCCGGATGCGGCATAAATAACGAACTATTTGCCAACAAACAGAAAGGGCGATCATTCAATCGCCCTTTTTTACTTTGTTTTATTAACCGTGTTTATTTTTCAGTTCAAAGCGTGGTGATACCAGACCATACAGTGTCCAACCAAGGAAGGTCACGATGGAACCGTACAGCATGGCTTCTTCCCCGGATGAGTACAGCGCATAAAAGCTATACATCGCGCCAACAAAAGCAACAAAGTTTGCAACTTTCGCTTTTGAGGGGGGCACATTAGCGACCTTCTGAATAATGACTAATGCCGCCATTGACAGAATATACGGAATGATATTGGTCACCACGGCCAGGTTAACCAGCACGTTGAACTGACTGTTTAGCGACGGGCTAATGGTCATCAGTGCCAATCCACTCTGAATAATCACAATGGTCAACATTCCCTGCACCGGTGCATCCACTTTGGTTACACGGGAGAAAATTTTAGGGAAGTAGCCTTCATCAGATGAAGATTTAAACACCTGGGCAATGGTGAACTGCCAGCCAAGTAGCGAACCGCAGCAGGACATCACCATCAGCGCCATAATGACTTTACCCACTTCCGGCGTGAACATCTGCGCGAAGGCCAGACCAAATGGTGCCGTTGAATTTGCCAGCTCCATATTTGGCACAATCCCGGCAATCACGTTGGTGGAGACGATATAAATCACCGCCGCACCTAACGTACCGCCGAGTACCGCGATTGGCACATTACGTTCCGGGTTTTCCACTACATCAGTATTCGCACACGCAGACTCCAGACCAAGAAAAGCCCACAGCGTCATAGCGATGGAAGAACCTACCGCACTGAAGAACGGTGCATGATGCGGATTCCAGGAATCAACGTACAGCGTCGGGCTAAACCAGAACCAGCCAATAATGCACAGACCGACGACCGGAATAATGACCCCCCACACGGTAATGCTACTGATTTGCCCGGTAATGCGCGCACCACCAAAGTTAGCCACGGTACAAATCCACAGCACCCCGATGGTCGCAAGACCAATCTGCACTGGCGACAAACTCGCGCCGAGCAGTTCGGTGCCGTAACCAACCGCCGAAATAGCAATCGCGACGTTAGCAATCAGCAGTGAGACGCCGTAGGTATAGTTCGCCATAAAGTTACCGGATTTACCGAAAGCATACTCGGCATAACCGCCCATACCGCCTGATTTACGGCTGAACATACCGCATTTTGCGAATGCCCATGCCAGTGCCATTGAGCCTACGGCTGTCACCAGCCAGGAGATAATTGAGATTGTCCCGACTTCGGCAAGCTTTGTCGGCAGCATGATGATACCGGAGCCCATCATGTTGACCATCGTCAGTATGGTTAACTGAACGACGCCCATTTTGTTCGATTTAGCCTGACTCATAATTTTTCCCCTTTCAACAGGGTGCTTTGCGCATCACGAGGCTTGATGACATAGCACCAAACTTGCTTACGACCATCATGTTCTTCGATATAGACACCCTGCAGCTCCGGTGCAAAACCTGGCAGCAGGTTGATCCCTTCTTCCAGAGCGCTGAAGTAACGCAGAACAGCACCACCCCAGATTTCACCCGGAACAACACACAGCACACCCGGAGGATAAGGAAGCGCACCTTCGGCAGCGATACGGCCTTCTGCATCCGGCAGACGAACCAGTTCCACTTCACCGCGTAAATAGGCGTAGTTGGCTTCTTGCGGATTCATGCTGACGCGTGGGAAGTGCTCCTTACGGAACATCTCTTTTTGCAGTTGTTTCACGTTGTGGCGGGCATACAAATCATGCATTTCCTGACACAACTGACGCAGGGTATAACCGGCGTAGCGCTCTTCATGCTGTTTGTAGATGGAAGGTAGCACTTCTGCTAATGGCGCGTCGGACTCAAGCAGTTTTTCGAAGCGTACCAGCAGGGCAACAAGTTGCTGAAGTTTGGCCATATCTTCTGCCGGAGTCAGCAGGAAGAGGATGGAGTTAAGATCGCATTTTTCCGGCACTACGCCATTTTCGCGCAGGAAGTTAGCAAGAATCGTCGCGGGTACACCGAACGCTTCATATTCGCCGTTACGTGCATCAATACCTGGGGTTGTCAGCAACAGTTTGCATGGATCGACAAAGTATTGATTCTCTGCATAGCCTTCAAAAGAATGCCAGTGTTCCCCTGGTACAAACTGGAAGAAGCGCAGATCAACCGCAATTTGCGCTGTTTCATACGACTGCCAGGGTTTACCATCCACCAGTTCAGGTACGAACGGACGAATATGCTGACAGTTATCGAGGATCAGTTTGCGGGCATTAATGCCATTTACCACACAATCCATCCACATATTACGACCGCTGACACCTTCATGCATTTTGGCGTTGATATTCAGTGCGGCAAACAGCGGATAGAACGGGCTGGTGGAGGCGTGCATCATAAAGGCGTTGTTCATGCGTTTGTGCGGTACATAACGCTGTTGCCCTTTGATGTGGCTGTCTTTTTTATGAATTTGTGAAGTCTGAGAAAAACCAGCCTGTTGTTTATGCACAGATTGCGTAACCAGAATACCCGGATCGTTCTCATTAAGATCCAGCAACAGCGGCGAACAGTCCGCCATCATCGGAATAAACTGTTCATAGCCGACCCATGCTGAGTCAAACAGGATGTAGTCACACAGATGACCAATTTTATCCACCACTTGGCGGGCGTTATAAATCGTACCGTCGTAGGTGCCTAACTGAATCACAGCGAGGCGGAAAGGACGAGCCTCTTTTGCCCGCTGCGGTGCGACTTCCGCGATCAGCTCACGCAGGTAACTTTCTTCAAAACAGTGCGCATCAATGCCACCGATAAAGCCATACGGGTTACGTGCCGTTTCCAGATAAACCGGTGTTGCACCAGCCTGTAGCAACGCTCCGTGGTGGTTAGATTTGTGGTTATTGCGATCAAACAGCACCAGATCACCCGGTGTTAGCAGGGCGTTTAAAACCACTTTGTTAGAAGATGAAGTGCCATTTAAAACGAAGTAGGTTTTATCGGCATTAAACACTTTTGCCGCATGTTGCTGTGCAATGCATGGCGCGCCTTCGTGAATCAGCAGATCGCCCATCGCTACGTCGGCGTTGCACAAGTCGGCACGGAACAGCGCCTCACCAAAGTATTCCACAAACTGATTCCCCGCCGGATGGCGACGGAAAAATTCGCCGCCCTGATGACCAGGGCAATCAAACGCGCTGTTACCTTGATTGACATAATCGACCAGTGCGCGGAAGAAAGGTGGGCGCAGTTGAGTTTCATAATGGCTGGCAGCGGTTTCTAACTGGCGACCATAAAATTCTCGTCGCGATTCGCAATTCTCAAAGACACCCGAAATACGGGGCAAATACTCTGCGGGTACACGTTCTTGATTTTCAGTAGCAATAAATACCGGGATGCCATAACCCGTGGCATCGATTTCATCGAGTTTTCCGCATGTAACATCGTTGAGCGATAAAACTATTGCCGCCACATCGATATTACGACTTTCATTAATGTAGATACATTCTCGCTGCGTGGTAAAACAGTCCGGGCAAGAATCACTAACCGCAATTTTTAATTTTGACATTTTTCATCTCTTTATTTTAGGTAATAGCAGGTCCTCAATTTCTCGAATGAGAAATCGATCGTGCCGGAAAAAAGCAAAGTTACCCCGCTGATAAATAAATCAGGTAGATTGCTTTTTTCAGAATGCAGAAACCCTTACCAGTCAGGTGGCTGATAATACAAGGGTTAACAGAGAATGAGCACTGCGGAATACAGGCATATGCCTGTAATACAGAGAGTCAGGAAGACCTGTACGCTGAAGTGCCCTTAGTCGGTAGACTAACGGGCATTGAAGAAGTGAAAGTCGAAGCTATTGCGATGAGCAAACTTCATAATATGAGTTGTCCGCCTTATATGGGGCATAGTGCGGCTGTTATTTTCCATTTAATTTACCTTTCCTGATGTGAATGAAGGTGAAGATATTCTATCCAGGAAATACGGTTGAACTGTGAAGGTGATCAATAAAAAATGATCAATCTTAATTTATTTAATGATGAGCTTTTTACTCAGTAATATAAAATATTGAATTGTTATTTTTGTGTGTTGTTTAAGATAAAAAGCCGTATTTATTATTACGGCTTTAATTAATAAAAGGCAGGCTGTATTAAAATTAATATTCAAAGCATAAACCGATAGCCAATACCGGTTTCAGTAATGAAATGGCGTGGGCGGGCGGGATCCTGTTCCAGTTTTTGTCGCAGATGTCCCATATAAATACGCAAATAGTGACTGTGTTCGACCGCGTTTGGCCCCCACACCTGGTTAAGGAGCTGGCGCTGGGTGAGTACTTTTCCGGCATTGTTGAGCAGCACCGCCAGCAGGCGGAACTCAATTGGTGTGAGATGCACCTCTTCCTCACCCCGGTGAATCACGCGGGCGGCTAAATCGACGGTAACATCGGAAAATTTTACCAGCGGATCGGGCGCGGTGGTGGCAGAGTGGCGGCGTAATGCGACGCGCAGACGGGCCTGCAATTCGCCAATGCCAAACGGCTTACTCAGATAATCATCCGCTCCGGCATCCAGCGCGGCGATTTTGTCGCTCTCTTCGCTGCGTGCGGAAAGCACAATCACCGGCACCGCGCTCCACTGGCGCAGGTCGCGGATAAACTCAATCCCATCACCATCGGGCAGGCCGAGATCGAGAATAATCAAATCTGGCTTACGGGTTGCCGCTTCCAGCAAGCCGCGTTGCAGCGTTTCGGCCTCAAAGACGCGCATCCCGTCGCCCTCCAGCGCCGTGCGCAGAAAGCGACGAATAGCCTGTTCATCTTCAACAATCAGAACGTTTGTCACATATCCTCATGAAATTCTTCAAGTTCAGGGGCAGTTTGCTGGGGAAGTGTAACACGAAAACAGGCACCACCTTCCGGTCGGTTGAACGCGGTAATAGTGCCCCCGTGTACATCCACTATCGCCCGACAAATTGCCAGTCCAAGCCCTACCCCCGGTACTGCCGACTCTTTATTCCCGCGAGCAAACTTATCAAATATCGTCTGCTCCTGGCCTGGCGGAAGACCGGGGCCGTTATCCCAGACATCCAGTTGTAGATTTTCGCCCTCAACGTGGGCATCGATACCAATTTCGGCCTGCGCACCCGCATATTTCACCGCGTTCTCCAGCAGATTAATCAGCACCCGTTCAAAGAGTGGCCCGTCAACGTGGATTAAGGTCAGCGGTTCTGGCAGAGAAAGATTGATGGGCGACGATAAACCCGGTTCCAGCATTTGCAGCGCGCTGCCGACTACTTCTTCCAGCGTTAACCACTCTTTCTTCAAATTAAAGCCGCCGGACTGAATTCGCGCCATATCCAGTAGATTATTCACCAGTCGGGTAGTGTTCAGCACATGCTGACGGATCTCGCTGGCCTGGCGGGCGTGGGGTGATCCTTCGCTTGCCAGATCGAGCGTTAAGATTTCTGCCTGACCAAACAGCACCGTAAGCGGCGTGCGTAAATCATGCGAAAGCGCCGCCAGCAGGGCGTTGCGGATCTGTTCACGTTCGCTTGCCATCCGCGCCTGTTCTTCGCTGGCGGTTAGCGTCAGCCGCTCAAGGGCATTGGCGACTAACAGCGTAAACGTCTCCAGCAGGCGCTGCTGTTCCGGGATCATCAACTGGCGCAGATTCCCCGGCTCCACCACCACCAGCCCGTAGGTTTTCTCGCCGCTTTTTAGCGGCAAAATCTGGTACGGTACACCGGGTAACGTGTCGGTGCCCGCGCCCGCAGGCAGGCCTTTATCAAAACTCCACTGCGCGATGGCATCGTCCCACGGCGTCATTCCTTGCGGATGTGTTAACGGCTGCAATTTACCGTTGTCATCGGGCAACAACACCTGACTGCGGGCATGAAACGTGGAGGCAATAAATTGTTCGCTGGTGGCAGCGATATCCTGCGGACTGCGGCCCACCGCCAGAGCTTTCGACATTTCATATAAGTGCCGTGTGCGTTGCTCGCGGTAACGGGCTACCCGCGCCTGATAACGCACGCCAGCAGTAAGGTTCCCGATCACCAGCCCGACGGTTAACATCACCGCGAAGGTCAGCAGATATTGCACATCAGAGACGGCGAGCGTGCCGCGTGGGGCGATAAAAAAGAGATCGAAACTCACTACATTAATGACGGTGGCAACCACTGAAGGCCAGCGTCCATAAAATAGCGCCACCACCACCACGCCAAGCAGATACAGCATCACCAGGTTGGCGGCATCAAACGCCATCAGCCACTGCATGGCAATTAAGGTGATAACGGCGCATAACGCGGCGGCAACCACGCATCCCTGAATTTGTACACGCCACTTGTCTTTAAAAGAGCGGTTATCCGGCGCGTTGTTAATCGTGCGGGCGGGTGGTTCATCAAGCGCGACCAGCACCTGATCGAGATCGGGGGCGATGCGCGCCAGTCGGTCAGCAAACGTTTCCCGACGCCACCAGCGGCGCGAGGCCGGGCGACCGAGAATAATCTTGCCGAGATTATGTTCACGGGCATAACGCACTACCGCTTTCTCTTCCGCTGGATCAGAAAGTGTTGCCGTCTCCGCGCCCAGTTCCTGCGCCAGACGTAAGGCGCTGAGAATTGCCCGACGTTTTTTTTCCGGTAAGCGGTGCAGGGCAGGGGTTTCAACATACACCGCGTGCCAGACGCTACCCAGCCGTGACGCCAGCCGCGCCGCTGCGCGGACCAGTTTTTCGCTGCCGGTGTTATGGCCGATGCATAAAAGGATCGCGTCGCGCGTGTGCCACACTTTCTCTTCGCCAGGATGCCCCCGCCAGGCGCGCATTTGCTCATCAACGCGATCGGCAGTACGGCGCAGTGCCAGTTCGCGCAGGGCGATCAGATTACCTTTGCGGAAAAAATGTTCAATGGCGCGCTCCGCCTGCCCGGCAATATAGACTTTGCCTTCTTTCAGCCGCTGGCGCAGATCGTCCGGGGGCAAGTCCACCAGCACCACGTCGTCGGCGGCATCGAAAAAAGGATCGGGCACGGTTTCCCGTACCTGAATTCCGGTGACGCCGCTGACCACATCATTCAGACTTTCCAGATGCTGAACGTTGACGGTAGTGAAAACATCAATGCCAGCTTCCAGCAGTTCTTCGATATCCTGCCAGCGTTTGGGATGACGGGAACCTGGCGCATTACTGTGCGCCAGTTCGTCCATTAAGATCAGCGCCGGGCGGCGGGCGAGGGCGGCATCGAGATCAAACTCGCTGATATGCCGCCCACGGTACGCCTGGCGTTTTAACGGCAGAACAGCCAGCCCTTCCAGCATGGCGGCGGTATCTTTTCGCCCGTGGGTTTCTACCACGCCAACCACAATATCCAGCCCTTGCGCCCGCAGTCGCTGGGCTTCTGCCAGCATCGCCCAGGTCTTCCCGACGCCTGCACAGGCACCGAAGAAAACTTTCAGCTTCCCCCGATGCGGCGCGGCAGTTTGTTCCAGCAGACGATCGGGGTCGGGACGTAAGGGTTCGTTATTCATCAAGTTTATCCAGCGCCAGATTGAGTTCAACAATGTTGACAACCGGCTGGCCGATATATTTCACCAGCGGTTGTTGGCTGTATTTTGCGATCAGTTGCGTGAGCTGTTCAACGCTGAGATTACGCGCTTTCGCCACGCGTGGGATTTGCCAGGCCGCCGCTTGCGGGGTGATATTATTGTCCAGCCCGCTTGCCGATGCCGTCACCAGTTCAACCGGAACGCTCGCGCTGGCATCCGGGTTAGCGGCCCGTAATGCAGCAACGCGTGCGGCTATTAGTTTATCCAGCTCAGGGTTACTGACCGCCAGATTGCTCCCGCCAGAAGCCTGTGGATTATAGGGCATTTCTGCCGTTGCCGACGGGCGACCATGAAAATAGCCGTTGCCGGTAAAATTCTGCCCGATTAATGCCGAACCGCGCACCGTATCACCTTCACGAATCAACGAACCATTGGCCTGCCAGGGAAACCACCATTGCCCCAGTACGGTGGTCAGCAGCGGGTAAACGCCGCCAGTAATCAATAACAGAAAGATAAATGTTGATAATGCCGGACGTAATCCACTCATGGTAAACCTCACACCAGACCGCAAACGGTCAGCAGTAAATCAATGACTTTGATACCGATAAACGGCACCAGCAGCCCACCCAGACCGTAAATCCATAAGTTACGGCGCAACATGGCAGAAGCGGTAAGCGGTTTATAACTCACGCCTTTTAACGCCAGGGGAATCAAAAAGACGATAATCAAGGCGTTGAAAATCACCGCACTGAGGATTGCGGAGTCGGGCGAATGCAGGCACATGATGTTCAGCGCATTTAACTGCGGATACGTTGCCGCGAATGCCGCCGGAATAATGGCGAAGTATTTCGCCACATCGTTGGCAATGCTGAAGGTGGTCAGCGAGCCACGGGTCATCAGCATCTGTTTGCCAATGTGCACCACCTCGATCAACTTGGTCGGGTTAGAGTCGAGATCGACCATATTGCCCGCCTCTTTCGCCGCCTGGGTGCCGGAGTTCATCGCCACCGCGACATCTGCCTGCGCCAGCGCCGGAGCATCGTTGGTGCCGTCGCCGGTCATCGCTACCAAACGACCTTCCGCCTGATACTGACGGATCAATGCCAGCTTGGCCTCCGGTGTCGCTTCGGCGAGAAAATCATCGACACCCGCTTCCGCAGCAATCGCGGCGGCAGTCAGACGGTTATCGCCGGTAATCATCACCGTTTTAATGCCCATTTTGCGCAGCTGGGCGAAGCGCTCTTTAATACCGCCTTTGACGATATCTTTCAGCGCAATAACGCCCAGCACACGAGAACCTTCCACCACCACCAGCGGCGTGGCTCCCTGACGCGCAACCTGATCGACTTTTTGATCAACATCGGTAGGGAAGTGACCACCGTTAGCCTCAACATGGCGACGAATGGCATCGACAGAACCTTTACGGATCATGCGGTTGTCGATGTTGATCCCGCTCATCCGGCTTTGCGCAGTAAACGGTACAAAGGTGGCATGGAGCGACTGCACATCGCGCTCGCGCAGGTTAAAACGCTGCTTGGCGAGGATCACAATACTGCGGCCTTCCGGCGTTTCATCAGCCAGCGAAGCCAGTTGTGCGGCGTCAGCCAGCGTTTTTTCATCCACGCCCTGCGCGGGGATAAACTCCGACGCCTGACGGTTACCGAGTGTGATGGTGCCGGTTTTATCCAGTAGCAGAACGTCAACGTCACCTGCCGCTTCAACTGCACGTCCGCTGGTGGCAATCACATTCGCGCCTAGCATCCGGCTCATCCCGGCGACGCCGATCGCTGACAACAGGCCGCCAATAGTGGTTGGGATCAGACAGACCAGCAGCGCCACCAGTACCGTTACGCTGACTGCATTACCGCCCCACGCGGAAAACGGCCACAGCGTGGCGGTTGCCAGTAAAAAGACGATAGTCAGGGCAATCAGCAGAATGGTCAGGGCAATTTCGTTCGGCGTTTTGCGTCGCTGTGCGCCTTCCACCATCGCGATCATCCGATCCAGAAATGTCTCGCCGGGGTTAACGCTACACTCAATCACCAGCCAGTCAGAAAGAATACGCGTGCCGCCGGTGACGGAGGCAAAATCGCCGCCGGATTCACGGATCACCGGTGCCGATTCCCCGGTGATGGCGCTTTCATCGACCGATGCACCCCCTTCAATAACTTCACCATCGCAGGGGATAATATCGCCAGCTTCTACCAGTACGATATCGCCTTTACGAAGTTGGTCGGCAGGAACTTTGTCCGCCGCAGCGCCATATTTCGGCTCACGCAGCTTGCGGGCAAAGGCAGTTTTTTTCACCCCTTTCAGACTGTTGGCCTGCGCTTTACTGCGGCCTTCTGCCAGCGCCTCGGCGAAATTAGCGAACAGTACGGTGATCCACAGCCAACCGCTAATGGCCGCGCTAAACAGCGCATTGCCGGGCATCGCACCGCTTGCCATCGCGATGCTAATACAGGTGGTCAGCAGACTGCCGATCCAGACGATAAACATCACCGGATTGCGCCATTGCGCCTGCGGGTTTAATTTTTTCACCGCTTCTTTCAGCGCCTGAACGACAAGTGTTGGTTCGAATAGCGCCAGTTGTTTACGACTCATATTCAGTGCTCACTCAATATCATCAGGAGAGATATTCCGCCACCGGACCAAGCGCCAGGGCAGGGATAAAGGTCAGTGCGCCAACCAGCAACACGGTGCCGATTAACAGGCCAACAAACAGCGGGCCGTGCGTTGGCAGCGTGCCGGAGCTGGCGGCTTGGCTCTTTTTACTCACCAGCGAACCGGCAATTGCCATCACCGGGATAATCACCCCGAAGCGACCGACAAACATGCAGAACGCCAGTAAACAGTTCCAGAACGGAGAGTTGGCGCTTAATCCGGCAAAGGCGCTGCCGTTGTTGTTAGCGGCGGATGACACGGCGTACAGCACTTCGCTAAAACCATGCGGGCCAGGGTTGAGCATGGCGCTACGTCCGGCGTCGGTCATCATCGCCAACGCCGCGCCCATCAGCACCAGCGTCGGGGTAACCAGAATTGCCAGTGCAGTCAGTTTCATCTCGCGTACGTCGATTTTTTTACCCAGATATTCCGGTGTACGACCAATCATCAGCCCGGCAATAAACACCGCCAGCAGGACAAACAGCATCATGCCGTAAAGACCAGAACCGACACCGCCGAACACCACTTCACCAATTTGCATCAGCCACATCGGCACCATGCCACCGAGAGCGGTAAACGAATCATGCATCGCAATCACCGCGCCACAGGAAGCCGCCGTCGTCACGACCGCAAACAGGCTACTGACCAGCACGCCGAAACGGCTCTCTTTACCTTCCATATTGATGCTGCTGTCCGTGCCCAGTGCCAGCAGATGAGGATTACCCTGAACTTCTGCCCACATCACCACGCCTACGCAGATGACAAAAATCACTGACATCGCCCACAGCAACATGCGCCCCTGGCGGCGATCGCCCATCACTTCACCAAAGGCAAAGCACAGCGCCGTTGGGATCAAGAAGATCGCCAGCATCTGCACGAAGTTGGTCAGTGCGGTTGGGTTTTCAAACGGATGCGACGAGTTGGCATTAAAGAAGCCACCGCCGTTAGTACCGAGCATCTTGATCGCTTCCTGAGAAGCTACAGGCCCCATGGGTAACAGCTGTTGCGCTCCTTCAACGGTATTCACAGCCTGATAAGGCAGAAAGTTTTGCAGCGCACCTTGTTGAATAAAAAACAGTGCAATCAACAACGCCACAGGGACTAGCACCCATAACGTGATGCGTAGCAGATCGACCCAGGCATTCCCGAGCGTGCTCATGCTCTGGCGGGTAAACGCACGGATGAGGGCAAAAATCACCGCAATCCCGCTGGCGGCAGAAAGAAAGTTTTGCACCGTTAAGCCCGCCATCTGGCTGAAATAGCTCAACGTGGTTTCACCGCTATAAGATTGCCAGTTGGTATTGGTGACAAAGCTGACGGCGGTATTCAGCGCCAGATCCCACGACAGCCCTGGCAACTGCTGTGGATTAAGCGGCAGATAGTGCTGACCGAGCAACATAAAAAACAGCACCGCCAGCCCCAGCATGTTCAGGCCGAGAATGGCACAAAGATATTGCTTCCAGTTCATCTCACGGTCAGAGACGCCAAGTGCGCGAAAAAGTACGCGCTCAACGCCCGTTGTACCGGGAAGAGGAATGTCATTAATCAGCCGCGCCAGCCCGCTGCCTAAAGGACGCGCCAGCACCATTAACACCAGTAAAAACGTGGCGATCAGTAAGAACCCTTGCGCAGCCATCAGAACGCCTCCGCATTGATCAGGGCATAAACCAGATAACCCAGTAATAAAAACACCAGCAATACGCCGGTTATCACGCCTGCACTCACAGTGCACCTCCAGTGGCCTAAAAGTGATACCGGAAGGGTAGAATTCTGGCTGCAAAGATTTCGCAAAAATCTGCGGGCGGGGTGTAAAAAAAGTATAAAAATGGCAAAAGCCATGATTTAACTAATGTTTAGTATTAATTTAACTTTTGTGTAACTTAATTACAGGATGAATGTAAATAAACCATCAATAAGCAAAAATAAGTGGTCGGATGAGTAGTAAAATTACACAAAAGGCGGTACTATTTTCATCAGATAAACAAATTCATTTTTCCGGTGCCATTCACCGGGTAGATACAAAAGGGGGAGAAAAGTATGGAACTCTACAGAGAATATCCTGCATGGCTTATCTTTTTACGCCGTACTTATGCGGTTGCAGCGGGCGTTCTGGCGCTGCCTTTCATGCTTTTCTGGAAAGACCGCGCCCGCTTTTACAGCTACCTGCATCGCGTCTGGTCGAAAACCAGCGATAAACCGGTGTGGATGGATCAGGCCGAAAAGGCAACTGGTGATTTTTATTGATTGCTGAGTTTTGAATACATTGAAAACCGCCAGCGGAAACGCTGGCGGTTTTTTGTATCAGGAAGATGTTCAGAGGAATATTTAGACATCGTTATACCAATCGAAACATATATTCATGAAATATATATAAATATTTTCCTAATTGTTCTTATCTGACAGATATCTCACTTAAGGCTTTCTTATAAATCTGTAGGGTTTCGCCTGTCAGCAGACAAATAACCCGATAAAACAAGGATGAGCAGATGAGCGGAAAACCGGCGGCGCGTCAGGGCGACATGACGCAGTATGGCGGTAGCATTGTCCAGGGTTCAGCCGGGGTACGCATCGGTGCCCCCACCGGCGTGGCCTGTTCGGTGTGCCCCGGCGGGGTGACGTCCGGCCATCCGGTCAATCCGCTGCTCGGTGCAAAGGTCCTTCCCGGTGAAACCGACATCGCCCTGCCCGGCCCGCTGCCGTTCATTCTCTCCCGCACCTACAGCAGTTACCGGACAAAAACGCCCGCGCCGGTGGGGAGCCTCGGCCCCGGCTGGAAAATGCCTGCGGATATCCGCTTACAGCTGCGCGATAACACACTGATACTCAGTGATAACGGCGGCAGAAGCCTGTATTTTGAGCACCTGTTTCCCGGTGAGGACGGTTACAGCCGCAGCGAGTCACTGTGGCTGGTGCGCGGCGGCGTGGCGAAACTGGATGAAGGTCACCGGCTGGCCGCACTCTGGCAGGCGCTGCCGGAAGAACTCCGCTTAAGTCCGCATCGTTATCTGGCGACAAACAGTCCGCAGGGGCCGTGGTGGCTGCTCGGTTGGTGTGAGCGGGTGCCGGAAGCGGATGAGGTGCTGCCTGCGCCGCTGCCGCCGTACCGGGTACTGACCGGGCTGGTGGACCGCTTCGGGCGCACACAGACGTTCCACCGCGAAGCCGCCGGTGAATTCAGCGGCGAAATCACCGGCGTGACGGATGGTGCCGGGCGTCACTTCCGGCTGGTACTGACCACGCAGGCGCAGCGGGCAGAAGAAGCCCGGCAGCAGGCCATTTCCGGCGGGACGGAACCGTCCGCTTTTCCTGATACCCTGCCGGGTTACACCGAATATGGCCGGGACAACGGCATCCGTCTGTCTGCCGTGTGGCTGACGCACGACCCGGAATACCCGGAGAATTTACCTGCCGCGCCGCTGGTGCGCTATGGCTGGACGCCCCGCGGCGAACTGGCGGCGGTGTATGACCGCAGCAATACACAGGTGCGCAGCTTTACTTACGATGATAAATACCGGGGCCGGATGGTGGCGCACCGTCACACGGGCCGACCGGAAATCTGTTACCGTTACGACAGCGACGGGCGGGTGACAGAACAGCTAAACCCGGCAGGCTTAAGTTACACGTATCAGTATGAGAAGGACCGCATCACCATCACCGACAGCCTGAACCGCCGTGAAGTCCTGCACACGCAGGGTGAAGGCGGGCTGAAGCGGGTGGTGAAAAAGGAACACGCGGACGGCAGCGTCACGCAGAGTCAGTTTGACGCGGTGGGCAGGCTCAGGGCACAGACGGATGCCGCAGGCAGGACAACAGAATACAGTCCGGATGTGGTGACGGGCCTCATCACGCGCATCACCACGCCGGATGGCAGGGCATCGGCGTTTTACTATAACCACCACAGCCAGTTAACGTCAGCCACCGGGCCTGACGGGCTGGAAATACGCCGGGAATATGATGAATGGGGCCGTCTGATTCAGGAAACTGCCCCTGACGGCGATATCACCCGCTACCGTTATGATAATCCACACAGTGACTTACCCTGCGCAACGGAAGATGCCACCGGCAGCCGGAAAACCATGACGTGGAGCCGTTACGGTCAGTTGCTGAGCTTCACTGACTGTTCCGGTTATGTAACCCGCTATGACCATGACCGTTTTGGTCAGGTGACGGCGGTGCACCGCGAGGAAGGGCTGAGTCAGTACCGCGCATACGACAGCCGTGGACAGTTAATTGCCGTGAAAGACACGCAGGGCCATGAAACGCGGTATGAATACAACGCCGCCGGTGACCTGACCACCGTCATTGCCCCGGACGGCAGCAGAAACGGGACACAGTACGATGCGTGGGGAAAAGCCATCTGTACCACGCAGGGCGGTCTGACGCGCAGTATGGAATACGATGCTGCCGGACGGGTCATCCGCCTGACCAGTGAAAACGGCAGCCACACCACCTTCCGTTACGATGTACTCGACCGGCTGATACAGGAAACCGGCTTTGACGGCCGCACACAGCGTTATCACCACGACCTGACCGGCAAACTTATCCGCAGCGAGGATGAGGGGCTGGTCACCCACTGGCACTATGACGAAGCAGACCGCCTCACGCACCGCACCGTGAATGGCGAAACCGCAGAGCGGTGGCAGTATGACGAACGCGGCTGGCTGACAGACATCAGCCATATCAGCGAAGGGCACCGGGTGACGGTGCACTATGGTTATGACAGTAAAGGCCGCCTCGCCAGTGAACACCTGACGGTGCATCATCCGCAGACGAATGAACTGCTCTGGCAGCATGAGACCAGACATGCGTACAACGCACAGGGACTGGCGAACCGCTGTATACCGGACAGCCTGCCCGCCGTGGAATGGCTGACCTACGGCAGCGGCTGGCTGTCAGGCATGAAACTCGGCGACACACCGCTGGTGGAGTACACCCGCGACCGCCTGCACCGGGAAACGCTGCGCAGCTTCGGCCGTTATGAACTCACCACCGCTTATACCCCTGCCGGGCAGTTACAGAGCCAGCACCTGAACAGCCTGCTGTCTGACCGCGATTACACCTGGAACGACAACGGCGAACTCATCCGCATCAGCAGCCCGCGCCAGACCCGGAGTTACAGCTACAGCACCACCGGCAGGCTGACCGGCGTTCACACCACCGCAGCGAATCTGGATATCCGCATCCCGTATACCACAGACCCGGCAGGTAACCGCCTGCCCGACCCGGAGCTGCACCCGGACAGCGCCCTCAGCATGTGGCCGGATAACCGTATCGCCCGTGACGCGCACTATCTTTACCGGTATGACCGTCACGGCAGGCTGACAGAGAAAACCGACCTCATCCCGGAAGGGGTTATCCGCACGGATGATGAGCGCACCCACCGGTACCATTACGACAGTCAGCACCGGCTGGTGCACTACACGCGGACACAATATGCAGAGCCGCTGGTCGAAAGTCGCTATCTTTACGACCCGCTGGGCCGCAGGGTGGCAAAACGGGTATGGCGGCGTGAACGGGACCTGACGGGCTGGATGTCGCTGTCACGGAAACCGCAAGTGACCTGGTACGGCTGGGACGGCGACCGCCTGACCACGATACAGAACGACAGAACCCGCATCCAGACGATTTATCAGCCGGGGAGCTTCACGCCACTCATCAGGGTTGAAACCGCCACCGGTGAGCTGGCGAAAACGCAGCGCCGCAGCCTGGCGGATACCCTTCAGCAGTCCGGTGGCGAAGACGGTGGCAGTGTGGTGTTCCCGCCGGTGCTGGTGCAGATGCTCGACCGGCTGGAAAGTGAAATCCTGGCTGACCGGGTGAGTGAGGAAAGCCGCCGCTGGCTGGCATCGTGCGGCCTGACGGTGGCGCAGATGCAAAGCCAGATGGACCCGGTATACACGCCGGCGCGAAAAATTCACCTGTACCACTGCGACCATCGCGGCCTGCCGCTGGCCCTTATCAGCACGGAAGGGACAACAGCGTGGTACGCAGAATACGATGAATGGGGTAACCTGCTGAATGAAGAGAACCCGCATCAGCTGCAGCAGCTTATCCGCCTGCCGGGGCAGCAGTATGATGAGGAGTCCGGCCTGTATTACAACCGCCACCGCTATTATGACCCGCTGCAGGGGCGATATATCACTCAGGATCCGATTGGGCTGAAAGGGGGATGGAATTTTTATCAGTATCCGTTGAATCCGATCTCAAATATAGATCCATTAGGATTAGAAACACTAAAATGCATTAAGCCACTGCATTCAATGGGCGGAACTGGTGAAAGAAGCGGTCCAGATATATGGGGGAATCCGTTCTATCATCAATATCTTTGTGTCCCAGATGGTAAAGGGGACTATACTTGTGGTGGCCAAGACCAACGGGGAGAATCAAAAGGAGATGGTCTATGGGGGCCAGGTAAAGCAAGTAATGATACAAAAGAAGCTGCTGGCCGTTGTGACCTCGTTGAAACCGATAATAGTTGTGTGGAGAACTGTTTAAAAGGGAAGTTTAAAGAGGTAAGGCCGCGTTATTCTGTATTGCCTGATATATTCACACCTATAAATTTAGGGCTATTTAAAAACTGCCAAGACTGGTCTAATGATTCTTTAGAAACATGTAAGATGAAGTGCTCCGGAAATAACATTGGACGTTTTATTAGATTTGTATTCACCGGAGTGATGTAATGAAATATATTATTTTTTTATTCAGAGCTATATGGCTGGCTTTATCGCTTTTAATACTATTCTTTTCCATGCATAGACTTTCACTATTAGACTCCACTCGTGATGTGAGCGAGTTAATTAGTCTCATGTCTTATGGAATGATGGTAATATGTTTTCCAACAGGCATAGTATTCTTTATTGCTCTAATATTTATAGGGACTGTATCAGACATTATTGGCGTAAGGATTGATAGTAAGTATATTATGGCGATAATAATATGGCTTTATTTTCTGTCAGGAGGGTATATTCAATGGTTTGTATTAAGTAAGCGCATTATAAACAAATAAATTAAGTTAATTGCTCTTATTATTATATGTAACCTGGGCATTGATATCCCGTATGCCACAGACCCGGCAGGTAACCGCCTGCCCGACCCGGAGCTGCACCCGGACAGCACCCTCAGCATGTGGCCGGATAACCGTATCGCCCGTGACGCGCACTATCTTTACCGGTATGACCGTCACGGCAGGCTGACGGAGAAAACCGACCTCATCCCGGAAGGGGTTATCCGCACGGATGATGAGCGCACCCACCGGTACCATTACGACAGTCAGCACCGGCTGGTGCACTACACGCGGACACAATATGCAGAGCCGCTGGTCGAAAGCCGCTATCTTTACGACCCGCTGGGCCGCAGGGTGGCAAAACGGGTGTGGCGACGTGAACGGGACCTGACGGGCTGGATGTCGCTGTCACGGAAACCGCAAGTGACCTGGTACGGCTGGGACGGCGACCGCCTGACCACGATACAGAACGACAGAACCCGCATCCAGACGATTTATCAGCCGGGGAGCTTCACGCCACTCATCAGGGTTGAAACCGCCACCGGTGAGCTGGCGAAAACGCAGCGCCGCAGCCTGGCGGATACCCTTCAGCAGTCCGGCGGCGAAGACGGTGGCAGTGTGGTGTTCCCGCCGGTGCTGGTGCAGATGCTCGACCGGCTGGAAAGTGAAATCCTGGCTGACCGGGTGAGTGAGGAAAGCCGCCGCTGGCTGGCATCGTGCGGCCTGACGGTGGAGCAGATGCAAAACCAGATGGACCCGGTGTACACGCCGGCGCGAAAAATCCACCTGTACCACTGCGACCATCGCGGCCTGCCGCTGGCGCTTGTCAGCACGGAAGGGGCAACAGAATGGTGCGCAGAATACGATGAATGGGGCAACCTGCTGAATGAAGAGAACCCGCATCAGCTGCAGCAGCTTATCCGCCTGCCGGGGCAGCAGTATGATGAGGAGTCCGGCCTGTATTACAACCGCCACCGCTATTATGACCCGCTGCAGGGGAGGTATATCACTCAGGATCCGATTGGGCTGAAGGGGGGATGGAATTTTTATCAGTATCCGCTGAATCCGGTTCAGTATATAGATTCAATGGGACTGGCATCAAAATATGGACACTTAAATAATGGCGGATATGGAGCGAGACCCAACAAACCGCCTACGCCCGATCCAAGTAAATTGCCGGACATAGCGAAACAATTAAGACTGCCATATCCTATTGACCAGGCCAGTAGTGCGCCTAATGTTTTCAAAACATTCTTCAGAGCATTAAGCCCTTACGACTACACACTGTATTGCAGGAAGTGGGTAAAACCAAATCTGACTTGTACGCCACAGGATGATTCCCAGTATCCAGGGATGGATACAAAGACAGCAAGTGATTACCTGCCACAGACAAATTGGCCAACAACTCAATTACCACCAGGATATACTTGTGCAGAACCCTATTTATTCCCAGACATTAATAAACCCGATGGGCCAGCAACAGCAGGGATAGATGATTTGGGTGAAATTTTAGCTAAGATGAAACAGAGAACATCGAGAGGAATAAGAAAATGAAAAGAGTTTTGTTCTTTTTGCTGATGATATTTGTTAGTTTTGGTGTTATAGCTGATTGCGAAATACAAGCTAAAGATCATGATTGTTTTACTATTTTCGCTAAGGGTACTATTTTTTCCGCGTTTCCTGTCTTAAATAATAAAGCCATGTGGAGATGGTATCAGAATGAGGACATCGGTGAGTATTATTGGCAAACAGAACTGGGTACATGTAAAAATAATAAATTCACACCAAGCGGGGCGAGACTCTTAATTCGCGTCGGGTCACTACGCCTTAATGAAAATCATGCCATCAAAGGAACGTTGCAGGAGTTGATAAATACAGCAGAAAAAACGGCGTTTCTCGGCGATCGGTTTAGAAGTTATATAAGAGCGGGTATCTATCAAAAAAAGAGCAGTGATCCAGTTCAGTTGTTGGCAGTCCTTGATAATTCAATCATGGTAAAATATTTTAAAGATGAGAAACCAACTTATGCTCGAATGACAGCACATCTCCCGAACAAAAATGAGTCTTACGAATGTTTAATAAAGATACAGCATGAACTAATTCGTAGTGAAGAGAAATAAAATCTCTTCCTGAGAAAACAAATTAATCATTGTGAAAAATTATATAACTCATGGAATAGGTGTTTATTTTGCGTTCCATTTGCAGGGAAAGATCACGTAACGCTACTTTTTTGTACTAAATAATTCGAATTTTAAGTTCAACAATTGAGATACTACTTATTGTCTAAAGCTGTTTTTCATAGCTTATACATGATCAAATACTCCTTACATAAATAAGGTGAACAAATGGAACTTAAAAAATTGATGGAACATATTTCTATTACACCCGATTACAGACAAGCCTGGAAAGTGGTGCATAAATTGTCAGATATTCTACTGTTGACTATTTGTGCCGTTATTTCTGGTGCAGAAGGTTGGGAAGATATAGAGGATTTCGGGGAAACACATCTCGATTTTTTGAAGCAATATGGTGATTTTGAAAATGGTATTCCTGTTCACGATACCATTGCCAGAGTTGTATCCCAGGGAAAGATCACGTAACGCTACTTTTTTGTACTAAATAATTCGCATTTTATGTTTAAAAATTGAGATATTCCTTATTACCTAAAGCTGTTTTTCATAGCTTATACATGATCAAATACTCCTTACATAAATAAGGTGAACAAATGGAACTTAAAAAATTGATGGAACATATTTCTATTATTCCCGATTACAGATAAGCCTGGAAAGTAGAGCATAAATTGTCAGGCATCCTACTATTGACTATTTTTGCCGTTATTTCTGGTGCAGAAAGTTGGGAAGATATAGAGGATTTCGGGGAAACACATCTCGATTTCTTGAAGCAATATGGTGATTTTGAAAATGGTATTCCTGTTCACGATACTATTGCCAGAGTTGTATCCTGTATCAGTCCTGCAAAATTTCACGAGTGCTTTATTAACTGGATGCGTGATTGCCATTCATCAAATGATAAAGACGTCATTGCAATTGATGGAAAAACGCTCCGGCACTCTTATGACAAGAGTCGCCGCAGGGGAGCGATTCATGTCATTAGTGCGTTCTCAACAATGCACAGTCTGGTCATCGGGCAGATCAAGACGGATAAGAAATCCAATGAGATCACAGCTATCCCTGAACTTCTTAACATGCTGGATATTAAAGGAAAAATCATCACAACTGATGCGATGGGTTGCCAGAAAGATATTGCAGAGAAGATACAAAAACAGGGAGGTGATTATTTATTCGCTGTAAAAGGAAACCAGGGGCGGCTTAATAAAGCCTTTGAGGAAAAATTTCCGCTGAAAGAATTAAATAATCCAGAGCATGACAGTTACGCAATGAGTGAAAAGAGTCACGGCAGAGAAGAAATCCGTCTTCATATTGTTTGCGATGTCCCTGATGAACTTATTGATTTCACGTTTGAATGGAAAGGACTGAAGAAATTATGCGTGGCAGTCTCCTTTCGGTCAATAATAGCAGAACAAAAGAAAGAGCCAGAAATGACGGTCAGATATTATATCAGTTCTGCTGATTTAACCGCAGAAAAGTTCGCCACAGCAATCCGAAACCACTGGCACGTGGAGAATAAGCTGCACTGGCGTCTGGACGTGGTAATGAATGAAGACGACTGCAAAATAAGAAGAGGAAACGCCGCAGAATTATTTTCAGGGATACGGCACATCGCTATTAATATTTTAACGAATGATAAGGTATTCAAGGCAGGGTTAAGACGTAAGATGCGAAAAGCAGCCATGGATAGAAACTATCTCGCGTCAGTCCTTGCGGGGAGCGGGCTTTCGTAATCTTTCCCTGCTTTTTGTACTAAATAATTCGCATTTTATGTTTAAAAATTGAGATATTCCTTATTACCTGAAGCTGTTTTTTATTGCTTATACATGATCAAATACTTCTTACATAATTAAGGAGAACAAAATGGAACTTAAAAAATTGATGGAACATATTTCTATTATCCCCGATTACAGACAAGCCTGGAAAGTGGAACATAAATTATCGGATATTCTACTGTTGACTATTTGTGCCGTTATTTCTGGTGCAGAAGGCTGGGAAGATATAGAGGATTTTGGGGAAACACATCCCGATTTTTTGAAGCAATATGGTGATTTTGAAAATGGTATTCCTGTTCACGATACCATTGCCAGAGTTGTATCCTGTATCTGTCCTGCGAAATTTCATGAGAGCTTTATTAACTGGATGCTTGACTACCATTCTTCAGATGATAAAGACGTCATCGCAATTGATGGAAAAATACACCGGCATTCTTATGACAAGAGTCGCCGTAAGGGAGCGATTCATGTCATTAGTGCGTTCTCAACAATGCACAGTCTGGTCATCGGACAGATCAAGACGGATAAGAAATCCAATGAGATCACAGCTATCCCTGAACTTCTTAACATGCTGGATATTAAAGGAAAAATCATCAAAACCGATGCGATGGGTTGCCAGAAAGATATTGCAGAGAAGATACAAAAACAGGGAGGTGATTATTTATTCGCTGTAAAAGGAAACCAGGGGCGGCTAAATAAAGCCTTCGAGGAAAAATTTCCGCTGAAAGAATTAAATAATCCCAAGCATGACAGTTACGCAATTAGTGAAAAGAGTCACGGCAGAGAAGAAACCCGTCTTCATATTGTTTGCGATGTCCCTGATGAGCTTATTGATTTCACGTTTGAATAGAAAGGGCAGCTATGGTTAGAAACTACCTGACGTCAGTCCTTGCGGGGAGCAGGCTTTCGTAAATTTGTCCTGCTACAACAGGATTAACTTCACAAATATCATTTCTCAACGTCTACACTTACTCCTGTAAACCGCTCAGGAGCAGTAATGAATCTACAACGATTTGATGACAGCACCCTAATCCGTATCTTTGCCCTTCATGAGTTACATCGACTGAAAGAACATGGCTTAACGCGCGGGGCGCTTCTCGATTATCACAGCCGCTATAAACTCGTCTTTCTGGCGCATTCTCAGCCGGAGTACCGCAAACTTGGCCCGTTCGTGGCTGATATTCACCAGTGGCAAAATCTGGATGACTATTACAACCAGTACCGCCAACGCGTAGTTGTTTTGCTTTCTCACCCCGCCAACCCGCGCGATCACACCAATGTTTTGATGCACGTTCAGGGTTATTTTCGCCCGCATATTGATTCCACAGAACGCCAGCAGCTGGCTGCGCTTATCGACAGTTATCGCCGTGGCGAGCAACCACTTCTTGCGCCGCTGATGCGTATCAAACACTATATGGCGCTTTATCCTGACGCCTGGCTTTCAGGGCAGCGTTATTTCGAACTTTGGCCGCGTGTGATTAACTTGCGCCATTCAGGAGTTTTATGACTACCCATCTGGTCTGGTTTCGCCAGGATTTACGTCTGCACGATAATCTCGCACTGGCTGCCGCCTGCCGCAATTCGTCTGCACGCGTGCTGGCGTTGTATATCGCTACACCACGCCAGTGGGCGACGCATAACATGTCGCCGCGTCAGGCTGAACTTATCAATGCTCAACTGAATGGGCTACAAATAGCGCTTGCGGAAAAAGGTATTCCTTTATTGTTCCGTGAAGTGGATGACTTTGTCGCCAGTGTCGAAATAGTTAAACAGGTGTGCGCGGAAAACAGCGTTACCCACCTGTTTTATAACTATCAGTATGAAGTGAATGAGCGGGCGCGGGATGTGGAAGTTGAAAGAGCGCTGCGTAACGTGGTGTGTGAAGGATTTGATGACAGCGTGATCCTGCCGCCTGGCGCGGTGATGACCGGTAATCACGAGATGTACAAAGTCTTTACGCCTTTTAAGAATGCCTGGCTGAAACGGCTGCGGGAAGGGATGCCGGAGTGCGTCGCTGCGCCAAAAGTTCGTAGTAGCGGATCGATAGAGCCCTCGCCATCCATTACGCTGAATTATCCTCGTCAGTCTTTCGATACTGCGCATTTTCCGGTGGAAGAAAAAGCGGCGATTGCGCAATTACGCCAGTTTTGCCAGAACGGTGCCGGAGAATATGAGCAACAACGAGATTTTCCGGCAGTGGAAGGCACCAGCCGTTTGTCGGCCAGCCTGGCAACGGGCGGGTTATCGCCTCGCCAGTGCTTGCATCGCTTGTTGGCTGAACAGCCGCAGGCGCTGGACGGTGGGGCCGGTAGTGTCTGGCTTAATGAGCTGATCTGGCGCGAGTTTTACCGTCACCTGATAACGTATCACCCCTCGTTGTGTAAACATCGTCCATTTATTGCCTGGACGGATCGTGTACAGTGGCAGAGCAATCCCGCACATTTACAGGCCTGGCAGGAAGGCAAAACGGGATACCCGATTGTTGATGCCGCTATGCGTCAGCTTAACAGCACTGGCTGGATGCATAACAGGCTACGGATGATTACAGCCAGTTTTCTGGTGAAAGATTTATTGATCGACTGGCGCGAAGGCGAGCGATATTTCATGTCGCAGCTGATTGATGGTGATTTGGCAGCCAATAACGGTGGCTGGCAGTGGGCCGCTTCAACCGGAACCGATGCAGCGCCGTATTTTCGTATTTTCAACCCGACAACCCAGGGCGAGAAATTTGATCATGAGGGCGAGTTTATCCGCCAGTGGCTACCGGAACTGCGCGATGTGCCAGGGAAAGTGGTGCATGAGCCGTGGAAGTGGGCGCAGAAAGCAGGTGTGACGCTGGATTATCCGCAACCGATAGTCGAGCACAAAGAAGCGAGAGTACAAACGTTGGCAGCGTATGAGGCGGCGCGGAAGGGGAAATAACAGACGCGTCAGGCAATCGAGCCCAGATGCCGGATGCGGCGTGAACGCCTTATCCAGCCTACAAATTTGTGCAAATTCAATAAATTGCAGGAAATACGTAGGCCTGATAAGACGCGTCAAGCGTCGCATCAGGCATCGGTGCTGGCCTATTAAGACTCCAGCGCAAGCGCGCGGTTTCTGAATTTCAGCGCCTGATACAGCCAAATCATCAGTACCAGTCCTACACACGCCAGTGCGCCCCAGGTAATTTGATCAAATACTTCAATATATGCATTGATGGAGTAGTTGATCGCCCCGGAAGCATCAAACGAAGCCTGCGATGTCTGATCGGCAATCACGCCCGCCAGATAGTTCGCGATCGCGCCAGAAAGCAGCATGTAGATGCCGGTTAATACGCCGGTCACACCGGGGATTTCAATGCGCGTAATTTGCGACATGGCAACCGGGTCGATAAACAGTTCCGCAAAGCCCATCACCGCCAGGCCTAATACCATCAGTGGCAGAGAAGAGTGACCATACATTGCGGACCAGCGGGCGCTTAAGGTCAGAATGCAGAATCCGGCGCTCATCAGGCCAAGGCCAAGAGCAAATTTCCCCCAGATGCGCACGGTACGATTACCCGCGACACTCTCTTTTACCACCCACGCCAGGAACACACCGCACAGCATAACTGCGAAGGCATTAATCGACTGGAACATCGCGGTCGGAACGGTATAACCAAACATATCGCGGTTAACGAAGCGGTCGATATAAAGGCTAATCGAGCTACCGCCCTGTTGTGCGAAGGCCCAGAACAACATACTGAAGAAGGTGAGCGTCACAATCAGCCCCAGCTCCTTCCGCTGTTTCTGGTTTTCTGCTTTGCGATAAATTTTTGCCAGTACACCCAGGCCAATAATAGTCGCGACAATTAAGGCGTATACCGACCACTCTTTCCAGAACAGTATGGTAATCAGTGCAGGCGTTGCCACCAGCAGAACCAGCAGCCATCCCCAGTTCGGCAGGAGAAAGTTTGTCGCACGCAGTACTTTTTTGTTAACGCCGCGGGTATGAGTGAAATGACGATTGCCACATAAGAAAATGACCAGACCCGCGATCATGCCAACCGCCGCCAGGCCAAAGCCCATCGCCCAGCTGTACTCTTCCTGGGCGTAACCACAGGCGATAGGTGCGATAATAGACCCCACGTTACCCGCCGCATACATCAGCGAGAAACCGCCATCACGACGCGGATCGGTTGGCTCATACAGCTCGCCGAGCAGACAGCTTACGTTAGATTTAAACAGGCCATAGCCGCAGACGATAATCGCCAGGGACAGATAGAGGAATGACGGATGGATCTCACTGGCACCCAGCACCACATGACCGATCGCCATCAACAACGCCCCCAGCATCACCGCCATGCGATTGCCGAGAACTTTATCCGCCAAAAAGCCACCGAGGATTGGCGTGACATACACCAGCGAACAGTAGGCGCTAAATAACTCGTAGGCGTGAGTATCGTTGTATTTTAGTTGATTGGTGAGATAGAGAATCAGCAGGGCACGCATGCCGTAAAAGCTAAAATATTCCCAGATTTGCAGCGCAACGACATAGTAAATAGCGCGCGGCTGTGATGCGTGTTTATTCATAATAATTCCACAATTGACGGCAACGTCACGTAATAGTTGCGCGGCGTGCTTGTGTTTCCTTAAAGTTAAAACTTTGATACAGATCTGATTATTTATGCAATATGCTGTCTGATTGCATAAATATACATTAGCTGAAGCGTGATGATATAAACAATTTGCGTCTTTTGGCGTCGGGTTTGTTTCTTAATATGTCAAAAGATTGGCTATCGACGAACTGGCGAGGTAACGCTATGTTAACGGTGTAGCTATCAGAATACGGAAGGCGCGAAGATGAAAAACACCGAACTGGAACAACTGATTAACGAAAAACTGAACAGCGCGGCGATTAGTGATTACGCGCCGAATGGTTTGCAGGTGGAAGGCAAAGAGACGGTGCAAAAAATTGTTACCGGTGTCACCGCCAGCCAGGCTTTGCTCGATGAGGCAGTGCGTCTGGGCGCGGATGCGGTCATTGTGCATCATGGCTACTTCTGGAAAGGAGAGTCTCCGGTCATTCGCGGAATGAAGCGTAACCGTTTAAAAACGTTGCTGGCGAATGATATCAACCTGTATGGCTGGCATTTGCCGCTTGACGCACATCCTGAGCTGGGCAATAACGCACAGCTGGCGGCGTTACTGGGGATCACGGTCATGGGCGAAATTGAGCCGTTGGTGCCGTGGGGCGAACTGACCATGCCTGTGCCGGGACTGGAGCTGGCTTCCTGGATTGAAGCGCGTCTGGGACGTAAGCCGTTATGGTGTGGCGATACCGGACCTGAGGTGGTCCAGCGCGTCGCCTGGTGCACGGGCGGCGGGCAAAGTTTTATCGATAGCGCCGCGCGTTTTGGCGTGGATGCTTTTATTACTGGCGAAGTTTCTGAACAGACCATTCATTCAGCCCGCGAGCAGGGATTGCATTTTTATGCTGCAGGTCACCATGCCACTGAACGTGGTGGTATTCGCGCATTGAGCGAGTGGCTGAATGAAAATACCGATCTTGATGTGACCTTTATTGATATTCCTAATCCTGCATAACGAATAATCAGAGGGATCGAAAGTGCAACGAGCGCGTTGTTATCTGATAGGTGAAACGGCGGTAGTGCTGGAACTGGAACCGCCGGTGACGCTGGCTAGCCAGAAACGGATCTGGCGACTGGCGCAGCGTCTGGTGGATATGCCGAATGTGGTTGAAGCCATTCCCGGCATGAACAATATCACGGTGATTTTGCGTAATCCTGAGTCGCTGGCGCTGGATGCCATAGAGCGTTTGCAACGCTGGTGGGAGGAGAGCGAGGCGCTGGAGCCGGAGTCTCGCTTTATTGAAATTCCGGTGGTTTACGGTGGTGCAGGCGGACCGGATTTGGCGGTGGTCGCGGCGCATTGCGGGTTGAGCGAAAAACAGGTTGTTGAATTGCACTCCTCCGTGGAATACGTGGTCTGGTTTTTAGGTTTTCAACCGGGCTTCCCGTATCTCGGGAGTTTGCCGGAACAACTACACACGCCACGGCGCGCTGAACCGCGCTTACTCGTTCCGGCAGGTTCTGTCGGGATCGGCGGGCCGCAGACTGGTGTTTATCCGCTGGCAACGCCGGGTGGCTGGCAGTTGATTGGTCATACCTCACTCAGCCTGTTTGATCCGGCGCGTGACGAACCCATCTTATTACGTCCGGGAGACAGCGTGCGCTTTGTACCGCAGAAGGAGGGAGTATGCTGAAGATTATTCGTGCGGGCATGTATACCACTGTGCAGGATGGCGGTCGTCACGGTTTTCGCCAGTCGGGTATCAGCCACTGCGGCGCACTGGATATGCCCGCGTTACGCATTGCTAACCTACTGGTGGGTAATGACGCCAATGCCCCCGCGCTGGAGATCACGCTCGGTCAGTTAACTGTTGAGTTCGAAACTGATGGGTGGTTTGCTCTGACGGGTGCCGGTTGCGAAGCGCGGCTGGATGATAATGCCGTCTGGACCGGCTGGCGATTGCCGATGAAAGCAGGCCAGCGTTTAACGCTTAAACGCCCGCAGCACGGGATGCGCAGTTATCTGGCGGTCGCGGGTGGTATTGATGTTCCGCCGGTAATGGGCTCATGCAGCACCGATCTCAAAGTGGGGATTGGCGGGCTGGAAGGCCGTTTACTGAAGGATGGTGACCGACTCCCGATTGGCAAATCGAAGCGTGATTCTATGGAAGCGCAGGGCGTTAAACAGCTGCTGTGGGGCAACCGCATTCGCGCCTTGCCGGGGCCGGAATATCATGAGTTCGATCGCGCCTCGCAGGATGCATTCTGGCGTTCGCCCTGGCAGCTTAGCTCGCAAAGTAACCGCATGGGCTATCGCTTACAGGGGCAAATTTTAAAACGCACCACCGATCGCGAACTGTTATCTCACGGTTTGTTACCGGGCGTGGTGCAGGTGCCACATAACGGGCAGCCGATTGTGTTGATGAACGACGCACAGACCACCGGTGGTTACCCGCGTATTGCCTGTATCATTGAGGCTGATATGTACCATCTGGCGCAAATTCCGCTCGGTCAGCCGATTCATTTTGTCCAGTGTTCACTGGAAGAGGCACTAAAAGCACGGCAAGATCAGCAACGTTATTTTGAACAATTAGCGTGGCGGCTGCACAATGAAAATTGACCTGAACGCCGATCTGGGCGAAGGCTGCGCCAGCGACGCAGAGCTATTAACGCTGGTTTCCTCTGCCAATATTGCCTGTGGATTTCATGCAGGCGATGCGCAAATCATGCAGGCTTGCGTGCGTGAAGCAATAAAAAATGGTGTCGCGATTGGCGCTCACCCGAGTTTTCCCGACAGGGAAAATTTTGGTCGCAGCGCCATGCAGCTGCCGCCAGAAACCGTTTACGCCCAGACGCTGTATCAAATTGGCGCGCTGGCAACGATTGCCCGTGCGCAAGGCGGCGTAATGCGTCATGTCAAACCGCACGGCATGTTGTACAACCAGGCGGCGAAAGAAGCACAACTGGCAGACGCCATCGCCAGAGCGGTATACGCTTGCGATCCAGCATTGATTCTCGTCGGGCTGGCGGGAAGCGAGCTGATTCGTGCAGGCAAGCAATATGGTCTGACAACGCGCGAGGAAGTGTTTGCCGATCGCGGTTATCAGGCTGACGGCTCGCTGGTGCCGCGAAGCCAGTCAGGCGCGTTGATTGAAAACGAAGAACAGGCGCTGGCGCAAACGCTGGAGATGGTGCAACACGGCAGAGTCAAAAGTATCACCGGCGAATGGGCAACGGTCGCGGCGCAAACGGTCTGCCTGCATGGCGACGGCGAGCACGCACTGGCGTTCGCCCGCCGACTACGCTCTGCATTTGCCGAAAAGGGGATTGTTGTCGCAGCATAACCCCGATTAATAAAGAATGAAAAAAGGATATCACCATGCCTGAAGGCCCGGAGATCCGCCGTGCAGCGGATAACCTGGAGGCGGCGATCAAAGGCAAACCACTAACTGATGTCTGGTTTGCCTTCCCGCAGTTAAAACCTTATCAATCACAACTTATCGGTCAACACGTTACCCATGTGGAAACGCGTGGTAAGGCGTTGTTAACTCATTTTTCCAACGACTTAACGCTCTACAGCCATAATCAGCTTTACGGCGTCTGGCGCGTGGTTGATACCGGCGAAGAGCCGCAGACCACGCGAGTATTGCGGGTAAAACTGCAAACGGCTGACAAAACCATTCTGCTTTATAGCGCCTCGGATATTGAGATGTTGACCCCGGAACAACTGACCACGCATCCGTTTTTACAACGCGTTGGTCCCGATGTGCTGGATCCGAATCTGACGCCGGAGGTGGTGAAAGAACGATTATTGTCGCCGCGCTTTCGTAACCGTCAGTTTGCTGGATTACTGCTCGATCAGGCGTTTCTGGCTGGGCTTGGCAATTATTTGCGGGTGGAGATCCTCTGGCAGGTTGGGTTGACTGGAAATCATAAAGCGAAAGATCTCAATGCGGCGCAACTGGATGCACTCGCACACGCGTTACTGGAGATTCCTCGATTTTCCTACGCTACGCGGGGGCAGGTGGATGAGAATAAGCATCATGGGGCGCTGTTTCGCTTTAAGGTTTTTCATCGAGATGGCGAACCGTGCGAACGTTGTGGCAGCATCATTGAGAAAACCACGCTGTCATCTCGCCCGTTTTACTGGTGCCCTGGCTGCCAGCACTAGGCCGACCGCTTCGGCGCATAGGTTGAAATAAACCGCGCAATGGCAGGCCCTGTCAGCAAAATACTGAACAGGCGTAGGGTTTGCATCGCCATAATGAGCGCCATATCGGCATTGCTCCCTGCGGCGATGACCGCCACGGTATCAAGCCCGCCGGGGCTGGTGGCGAGGTAGGCAGTCATAAAATCAATGTGCATAAACCGGGTCAGCCCCCACGCCATACCCGCACAAATAGCCAGCAGAGCAAAAATCGACAGCAGGATTTGCGGTAGCGGGCGTAGTGCCCGCAGTAAGATTTGTTTATCGAAACCAAGACCAATCCGCCAGCCAATTGCCATATACGCCATCGCCAGCAGCCATTCCGGTAGTTCGATGGTGATGAGCTGACCAGACTGGAGCACTGCGCCCGCCAGCATCGGGATGAGCATCGTGCCGGAAGGAAGACGCAGCAGGCATCCCACTGTACCGGCAACGACCGCGAGCAAAATAGTAAGCAGGAGATTAATGCTCACTGGCGGGAACCAGACGATATGCTGGTTAACCGCTTCAGCGTTATCGCCCAGCATCATGCGGGTGACCAGAACAGCGGCCCCCGCGACGAACAGCACTCGCAGATATTGCATAAACGCCACCAGGCGAATATCTGCGCCGTAATCTTGCGCCATAGCGACCATTGCCGCCGCGCCGCCAGGAGAGGAGCCCCAGGCACCGGTATTTCCAGGCAATGAGCTATAGCGCACCAATAACCAACCCACAATGGCGCTGGAAAGCAGCGTTACCAGTAAAATTGCAAGCACGATCGGCCAGTTGACGGCCAGGGTGGTGAGAATCGAACCAGTGAGGTTTTGCGCAATCATGCAGCCAAGAATGGCCTGGGCGGCGAGAAAAGCAGAGCGGGGAAGTTGCAGAGTAATTCCGCGCATACTAAAGATGATCCCGGCGATCATCGGCCCAAGTAATAGCGCCGCCGGGAGATGTACCGCGAGGAAACCAATAGAAAGGAGAAGTGATAGCACACATAACATTCCCCACTGCAAAACTGGCATCCTTCGCTCCCTCATTATTTTCTCTTTGGTGTATCGATACAGCATAAAGAAAGCTGGGCCAGGAAAAAATAACAGCAATCAAGGAAAAGGGGAAAATCAGCAATTTTCTGAAAGAGATGCCCTTTCCGGCGGCAAAGGGCATCATGGTAAATCAGTTATAGTTAATCTTAAAAAGCACCACTGTATCGAAGGGGCCAGCCTCGATGGGGGTGCCTGGAATGGACGAAAGTTCAGCCGTATAGGTTTTTTCGTAGACCAACATGTCACTGGTGAAATCGGCGTATTCAGCATATTTATTGAAGGTATAAGGCGAGGCGTTTTCATCCAGTAAACGTAGCTTCAGACCATTACCAATCAACAATGCTTTATCTTCTTCAACCAACGTTTCTTCGGTATAAAAGGAGGAACTGACTTTAAATCCGTCGGTGCATTGATCGTTTTGGCTCTTGGTCGTTTTAATACTGAACGTTTTCGACATTGTGTGGCGACGTATATCCAGCAAATTAAATTTACCAAAATCAATCACCTGTGTTTCCGGTGAAATGGAAAAATTGACGCTGCAATCCAGCACGCGAATGTTTTCCAGACCAGTAATATGATATTTCAGGTTTTGGGCAGTAGGGTCTTCGTTAACGCTACCGGCACCGTCAAATTGCACGACGATATAGTCGCTAAGCGTACTTTGATAATCATGCGGCGGCATTTCTCGTATTTTGACGTATAACCGCATGCGAGCGAGAAAGGTACGCGACATATGAATATTAGCGGGATCGCCCGAGCAAATTTTGTTCTGCCATCCCATCGCGATGATCTGCTCAGGGGTATAAATATCAATGTTCTTACTGTCGATACACTGGTTAGTGTCGATGCGACTTTTTCCCAGACTGGCATCGTAATCGACACCGTTGTATGTCACGCCGAGTTGATAATAACGATCCTGCACCCCCGGATAGGGGTTTACCCAGGCGTAGACATGCTCGCTTTCAAAGTTGCCGTTGGTATTGTTGTCACAATAGACGGGAATTTTAATATCGTCAGATTCCCAGATCTTATCACCGGGTTTGGCATTGCCTGGTACAGCAAACGGTTGAATCGCTTCTGATTTTTCTACTGCGCCACCAGATGTACCAAAATAGCAGTTCAGCGCCATTGCAGACTTCAACGGCAGAAATAACAGGCAGATGACGAGCAACAATCCCTTGCCAGCACTCATTTCGCCTCCACTGCTTGTAAACGGCATTGTCCGCTGCAGTTGAGCGTCGTCATGCGTAATGCGCCGTAATCATCCATGTAACCGAGATAAAACTGGCTGCCGCTATAACTTCCGGTGTTTGTGTTGACCGTACTAAAAGGTGCAACCATCACGGTTTTGAAGCCTGGGAGAACGCCTTTTTCATTTCTCCCCAGATAGGCAATGGTCAGATAATACGCGGTAGGATTTTTCAGTGTCAGTTGGTTGCCCTGCTGGCTGACCTGTAACTGCAGTTCGACCTTTTCTCCTGCTTTCTTGCGTAATGCAGCCGGTCGCCAGAACAATTTAATACGACTTTGAATAGCGACCTGAAGTATCGCATGGTCGCTGCTTTTATCCGGAGCGGGAGGAATTTCGCGCATATTGTAGAAAAATAGCGTTTCGCGATCGCCAGGTAATTGTGTGGTTGAGGCTTGTTTCACAACCCGCACCTGCGATGTCGCTTTCGGTTCCAGACGTTGAATAGGGGGCAAAGCGACCAGAAGAGCATCGCTTTTCTCCCCTTTTTCATTTTCTATCCAGGAATAAGCAAGATAAGGCAGTTTGTCACTTTGGTTTTCGATACGCAGGCTGGTGGCTTTGTCATTGGCGTTAAACACAATGCGTGTGCGATCGGGTTGCACCGCAGCATTGCAACCCAAGCTGATGGTTAACAACATTAAGGGTAATCCTTTAATAAATGTCATTCTCTTTTCCTTAATTAATGACAAGGTAAAATCAGGCGTTTGGTCGTGTCTTCCAGACGTTCTGGCAGATGAATAATGCAGCTTTGCTCACCCCAGACCACGGTAAACAGTTGATTTTCAGCGACACCGCTTAACCAGGCATGTCCTTCCTCGCCAACCATACCCACGCTAATGCCGCTGTCATCCTGGCGGATATCCGCACCGAGGGGAGGGAACTGACCGCTGGCGTTGCGTATGATGACGTTAACGTCTTTACCGGAACGGGAAGCCAGTGATTTGTAACCTATCGCGCCTTCAATCCATGTTTCCTTGATGACGTTTTCTGCAACTGTTACGCCGTCGGGTAAGTCATTCATGTTCACCGCCACGGTGGAAGGCTGGTAACTGGAAATCAACGGCACCACCGCAATGCCAAAATGGTTGGTGTAGTCGAGATTGCCCTGAACCGGAATATCTGCCACGCCATCGGTGCTGACCATCAGGCGTGGTTCATTGGTGGAGCTGCGGCGATGAAATGCTGCACCATATTGGGTTGCGGTGAAAGAACCGCTCCAGCTGCTGCTGACGGAACTGTAATCACTGGCGGCATAGGTACCAGAAATATCCCACTCACCCGCTGAACTCAGGTGCTGATAGTTACCGCTCACCTGGGCTCCATTGTCCGGACGATCGGATTGCAGTCCGGCAGACATGCCCCAGCTATTACGTTCATCCAGCGTATCGTTCCACGACATGCGGTGTATGGTGCTGTGGCTACTGTTTTGCATGTCATAGCCAACCCGACCACCGTTACCGAAGGGGAGCGAAATCGACAGATAAATCTGGTTGTCGCGATCTTTATCTTCGTAGTGGGTCGTATTGAATGACGTCGAAATCGAGATATCTCTCCAGTCACCAATATCAACATTAAAACCTGCTGTGATGTTGGCGGTCGTGGAGGCGTCTGCATTCCACCAGGTTTGATGTAGCAGGTTGGCGTAAAGATTGAGGTTTAGTGGGGTAATCGGTTGGCCCACGGATAAGCTGATCGTCTGTTTTTCGTCCTGCGCATCGCTGTCGTTGTATTTGTGATCCAGATAGTTGGCGTAGCTGTGAAAATGACGATCTGAGAAGCGATAAGCGGCGAGCGAAATCGTGCTGTTGGTGGCATCCACTTGTTTGCTGTAATTAAAACGGTAGCTTAAGCCCCGCTCGTCCTGCTGAGTATCAAAATGGCTACTGGCCCAGGTGACATCAAAGGACAGTGCGCCAAGCCACAGCATATTTTGCCCGATACCCATTGCGGCAGAATGGTAGTCATCATCAGAAATCAGCAGGCCGCCGTACAGCGAGGTGTTTGAGAGCATCCCCCAGGAAACTTCATTGCTAAAAAAGGTTTCATTTTCAGTTTGATGTGACATGGAAGGCCGTGGCTGACCCGCGGCCAATTTATAGCGAACCTGTCCCTGGCGAGTCAGGAAGGGCGTCGATGCTGCCGAAACCTGGAAATTGTTCACCCGACCATCTTCTTCCGTCACTTTGACATCCAGCGTGCCCTGAACAGACTGATTGAGGTCATCAATAATAAACGGGCCTGGCGGGACTTTTTTCTGGTAAATGACGCGGCCTGATTGACTGATCGTCACCGTGGCATTGGTCTGTGCAATACCGCTAATTTGTGGGGCGTAGCCACGCAGCTCCCACGGTAACATTCGATCGTCACTCGCCAGTGCCGCGCCGGTATAAGAAAAACCATCGAAAATATTGGAACTGAAATCGGTTTCGCCGAGGGTTAACTTAGAGCCTAATTGCGGTAATGGACGAAAAAGATAGGTGCGCGATATTCCGCCTGACTGGTCATGGTTATCTTCGCTATCGGTCTTATTAAGCTGGTAATCACTGCGTAAGCGCCATGCCCCGGCGTTAATTCCGGCGGTACCGTAGGCATTCAGGTTAGTGCTGCTGCTGCCGTCCTGTGGGCGGTAGCTGCTGGCAAACAAGTTGTAATCCATCAGGACACCGGCAACACCTTCTTTCCATGTAGAGGGGGGAGCCCAGTTTTCTGAGTGCCACGCCAGCCAGGCTTGCGGAATACTAATATTCAGTTGCTGATTGGCTTGATCGAAATTGAAGAGCATTTCAGGTCGGGAACTGAAATCAATACACCGATCTATCTGTGGCAAGGACTGACGGATATCTGGTTTTAAACCAAATTTATCGACCAGTGAATCATTGATGCATGGAATGGTTTTGTCACCCTTTTTTTGCCAGTTAATTTTTTGCCCATTACTGATTTTGTTGTTATTCACCGCAACGCTAACAAAATATTCACCGGGAGCAATGACTCCTTTTTCCTTTAATAATGAAATATCAATGCGGTCGCGCATTGATTTATCGAGAACATTCAGATTGAATTCGACCGCCATTGCGCAAGGCATCGCCATGACCAGGCAGGATACAAAAGAGAGTCGATAAATATTCACGGTGTCCATACCTGATAAATATTTTATGAAAGGCGGCGATGATGCCGCCAAAATAATACTTATTTATAATCCAGCACGTAGGTTGCGTTAGCGGTTACTTCACCTGCCGTGACATCGACTGCATTATCAATTTGTTCCATCCAGGCGAAAAAGTTCAGCGTCTGTTCTGATGAGCTTGCATCCAGGTCAAGATCTGGCGCGGCTGAACCTAATACGATGTTACCGTCATTTTTGTCCATCAGTCGTACACCGACCCCAGTTGCTTCGCCTGCACTGGTGTTGCTCAACAAAGGCGTAGCACCAGTTGTCTTAGCCGTGCTATCGAAGGTTACGCCAACTTTGGATACCGGCATTCCGCTACCGTTGTCAGAAGCAGGCAGATCACAGTTGATCAAGCGAATGTCGACGGCCACTTTATTGCTATGATGCTCCCGGTTTATATGGGTTGTCGTGACTTGTCCAAGATCTATGTTTTTATCAATATCTTCTGGATGAATTTCACAAGGTGCTTCAATAACCTCCCCCTTAAAGTGAATTTCGCCAGAACCTTCATCAGCAGCATAAACAGGTGCAGTGAACAGCAGAGATACGGCCAGTGCGGCCAATGTTTTTTGTCCTTTAAACATAACAGAGTCCTTTAAGGATATAGAATAGGGGTATAGCTACGCCAGAATATCGTATTTGATTATTGCTAGTTTTTAGTTTTGCTTAAAAATATTGTTAGTTTTATTAAATGCAAAACTAAATTATTGGTATCATGAATTTGTTGTATGATGAATAAAATATAGGGGGGTATAGATAGACGTCATTTTCATAGGGTTATAAATGCGACTACCATGAAGTTTTTAATTGAAAGTATTGGGTTGCTGATAATTTGAGCTGTTCTATTCTTTTTAAATATCTATATAGGTCTGTTAATGGATTTTATTTTTACAATTTTTTGTGTTTAGGCATATAAAAATCAACCCGCCATATGAACGGCGGGTTAAAATATTTACAACTTAGCAATCAACCATTAACGCTTGATATCGCTTTTAAAGTCGCGTTTTTCATATCCTGTATACAGCTGACGCGGACGGGCAATCTTCATACCGTCACTGTGCATTTCGCTCCAGTGGGCGATCCAGCCAACGGTACGTGCCATTGCGAAAATGACGGTGAACATGGAAGACGGAATACCCATCGCTTTCAGGATGATACCAGAGTAGAAATCGACGTTCGGGTACAGTTTCTTCTCGATAAAGTACGGGTCGTTCAGCGCGATGTTTTCCAGCTCCATAGCCACTTCCAGCAGGTCATCCTTCGTGCCCAGCTCTTTCAGCACTTCATGGCAGGTTTCACGCATTACGGTGGCGCGCGGGTCGTAATTTTTGTACACGCGGTGACCGAAGCCCATCAGGCGGAAAGAATCATTTTTGTCTTTCGCACGACGAACAAATTCCGGAATGTGTTTAACGGAGCTGATTTCTTCCAGCATTTTCAGCGCCGCTTCGTTAGCACCGCCGTGCGCAGGTCCCCACAGTGAAGCAATACCTGCTGCGATACAGGCAAACGGGTTCGCACCCGAAGAGCCAGCGGTACGCACGGTGGAGGTAGAGGCGTTCTGTTCATGGTCAGCGTGCAGGATCAGAATACGGTCCATAGCACGTTCCAGAATCGGATTAACTTCATACGGTTCGCACGGCGTGGAGAACATCATATTCAGGAAGTTACCGGCGTAGGAGAGATCGTTGCGCGGGTAAACAAATGGCTGACCAATGGAATACTTGTAACACATCGCGGCCATGGTCGGCATTTTCGACAGCAGGCGGAACGCGGCAATTTCACGGTGACGAGGATTGTTAACATCCAGCGAGTCGTGATAGAACGCCGCCAGCGCGCCGGTAATACCACACATGACTGCCATTGGATGCGAGTCGCGACGGAAAGCATGGAACAGACGGGTAATCTGCTCGTGGATCATGGTATGACGGGTCACCGTAGTTTTAAATTCGTCATACTGTTCCTGAGTCGGTTTTTCACCATTCAGCAGGATGTAACAAACTTCCAGGTAGTTAGAATCGGTCGCCAGCTGATCGATCGGGAAACCGCGGTGCAGCAAAATACCTTCATCACCATCAATAAAAGTAATTTTAGATTCGCAGGATGCGGTTGAAGTGAAGCCTGGGTCAAAGGTGAACACACCTTTTGAACCGAGAGTACGGATATCAATAACATCTTGACCCAGCGTGCCTTTCAGCACATCCAGTTCAACAGCTGTATCCCCGTTGAGGGTGAGTTTTGCTTTTGTATCAGCCATTTAAGGTCTCCTTAGCGCCTTATTGCGTAAGACTGCCGGAACTTAAATTTGCCTTCGCACATCAACCTGGCTTTACCCGTTTTTTATTTGGCTCGCCGCTCTGTGAAAGAGGGGAAAACCTGGGTACAGAGCTCTGGGCGCTTGCAGGTAAAGGATCCATTGATGACGAATAAATGGCGAATCAAGTACTTAGCAATCCGAATTATTAAACTTGTCTACCACTAATAACTGTCCCGAATGAATTGGTCAATACTTCCACACTGTTACATAAGTTAATCTTAGGTGAAATACCGACTTCATAACTTTTACGCATTATATGCTTTTCCTGGTAATGTTTGTAACAACTTTGTTGAATGATTGTCAAATTAGATGATTAAAAATTAAATAAATGTTGTTATCGTGACCTGGATCACTGTTCAGGATAAAACCCGACAAACTATATGTAGGTTAATTGTAATGATTTTGTGAACAGCCTATACTGCCGCCAGGTCTCCGGAACACCCTGCAATCCCGAGCCACCCAGCGTTGTAACGTGTCGTTTTCGCATCTGGAAGCAGTGTTTTGCATGACGCGCAGTTATAGAAAGGACGCTGTCTGACCCGCAAGCAGACCGGAGGAAGGAAATCCCGACGTCTCCAGGTAACAGAAAGTTAACCTCTGTGCCCGTAGTCCCCAGGGAATAATAAGAACAGCATGTGGGCGTTATTCATGATAAGAAATGTGAAAAAACAAAGACCTGTTAATCTGGACCTACAGACCATCCGGTTCCCCATCACGGCGATAGCGTCCATTCTCCATCGCGTTTCCGGTGTGATCACCTTTGTTGCAGTGGGCATCCTGCTGTGGCTTCTGGGTACCAGCCTCTCTTCCCCTGAAGGTTTCGAGCAAGCTTCCGCGATTATGGGCAGCTTCTTCGTCAAATTTATCATGTGGGGCATCCTTACCGCTCTGGCGTATCACGTCGTCGTAGGTATTCGCCACATGATGATGGATTTTGGCTATCTGGAAGAAACATTCGAAGCGGGTAAACGCTCCGCCAAAATCTCCTTTGTTATTACTGTCGTGCTTTCACTTCTCGCAGGAGTCCTCGTATGGTAAGCAACGCCTCCGCATTAGGACGCAATGGCGTACATGATTTCATCCTCGTTCGCGCTACCGCTATCGTCCTGACGCTCTACATCATTTATATGGTCGGTTTTTTCGCTACCAGTGGCGAGCTGACATATGAAGTCTGGATCGGTTTCTTCGCCTCTGCGTTCACCAAAGTGTTCACCCTGCTGGCGCTGTTTTCTATCTTGATCCATGCCTGGATCGGCATGTGGCAGGTGTTGACCGACTACGTTAAACCGCTGGCTTTGCGCCTGATGCTGCAACTGGTGATTGTCGTTGCACTGGTGGTTTACGTGATTTATGGATTCGTTGTGGTGTGGGGTGTGTGATGAAATTGCCAGTCAGAGAATTTGATGCAGTTGTGATTGGTGCCGGTGGCGCAGGTATGCGCGCGGCGCTGCAAATTTCCCAGAGCGGCCAGACCTGTGCGCTGCTCTCTAAAGTCTTCCCGACCCGTTCCCATACCGTTTCTGCGCAAGGCGGCATTACCGTTGCGCTGGGTAATACCCATGAAGATAACTGGGAATGGCATATGTACGACACCGTGAAAGGGTCGGACTATATCGGTGACCAGGACGCGATTGAATATATGTGTAAAACCGGGCCGGAAGCGATTCTGGAACTCGAACACATGGGCCTGCCGTTCTCGCGTCTCGATGATGGTCGTATCTATCAACGTCCGTTTGGCGGTCAGTCGAAAAACTTCGGCGGCGAGCAGGCGGCACGCACTGCGGCAGCAGCTGACCGTACCGGTCACGCACTGTTGCACACGCTTTATCAGCAGAACCTGAAAAACCACACCACCATTTTCTCCGAGTGGTATGCGCTGGATCTGGTGAAAAACCAGGATGGCGCGGTGGTGGGTTGTACCGCACTGTGCATCGAAACCGGTGAAGTGGTTTATTTCAAAGCCCGCGCTACCGTGCTGGCGACTGGCGGAGCAGGGCGTATTTATCAGTCCACCACCAACGCCCACATTAACACCGGCGACGGTGTCGGCATGGCTATCCGTGCCGGCGTACCGGTGCAGGATATGGAAATGTGGCAGTTCCACCCGACCGGCATTGCCGGTGCGGGCGTACTGGTCACCGAAGGTTGCCGTGGTGAAGGCGGTTATCTGCTGAACAAACATGGCGAACGTTTTATGGAGCGTTATGCGCCGAACGCCAAAGACCTGGCGGGCCGTGACGTGGTTGCGCGTTCCATCATGATCGAAATCCGTGAAGGTCGCGGCTGTGATGGTCCGTGGGGGCCACACGCGAAACTGAAACTCGATCACCTGGGTAAAGAAGTTCTCGAATCCCGTCTGCCGGGTATCCTGGAGCTTTCCCGTACCTTCGCTCACGTCGATCCGGTGAAAGAGCCGATTCCGGTTATCCCAACCTGTCACTACATGATGGGCGGTATTCCGACCAAAGTTACCGGTCAGGCACTGACTGTGAATGAGAAAGGCGAAGATGTGGTTGTTCCGGGACTGTTTGCCGTTGGTGAAATCGCTTGTGTATCGGTACACGGCGCTAACCGTCTGGGCGGCAACTCGCTGCTGGACCTGGTGGTCTTTGGTCGCGCGGCAGGTCTGCATCTGCAAGAGTCTATCGCCGAGCAGGGCGCACTGCGCGATGCCAGCGAGTCTGATGTTGAAGCGTCTCTGGATCGCCTGAACCGCTGGAACAATAATCGTAACGGTGAAGATCCGGTGGCGATCCGTAAAGCGCTGCAAGAATGTATGCAGCATAACTTCTCGGTCTTCCGTGAAGGTGATGCGATGGCGAAAGGGCTTGAGCAGTTGAAAGTGATCCGCGAGCGTCTGAAAAATGCCCGTCTGGATGACACTTCCAGCGAGTTCAACACCCAGCGCGTTGAGTGCCTGGAACTGGATAACCTGATGGAAACGGCGTATGCAACGGCTGTTTCTGCCAACTTCCGTACCGAAAGCCGTGGCGCGCATAGCCGCTTCGACTTCCCGGATCGTGATGATGAAAACTGGCTGTGCCACTCCCTGTATCTGCCAGAGTCGGAATCCATGACGCGCCGAAGCGTCAACATGGAACCGAAACTGCGCCCGGCATTCCCGCCGAAGATTCGTACTTACTAATGCGGAGACAGGAAAATGAGACTCGAGTTTTCAATTTATCGCTATAACCCGGATGTTGATGATGCTCCGCGTATGCAGGATTACACCCTGGAAGCGGATGAAGGTCGCGACATGATGCTGCTGGATGCGCTTATCCAGCTAAAAGAGAAAGATCCCAGCCTGTCGTTCCGCCGCTCCTGCCGTGAAGGTGTGTGCGGTTCCGACGGTCTGAACATGAACGGCAAGAATGGTCTGGCCTGTATTACCCCGATTTCGGCACTCAACCAGCCGGGCAAGAAGATTGTGATTCGCCCGCTGCCAGGTTTACCGGTGATCCGCGATTTGGTGGTAGACATGGGACAATTCTATGCGCAATATGAGAAAATTAAGCCTTACCTGTTGAATAATGGACAAAATCCGCCAGCTCGCGAGCATTTACAGATGCCAGAGCAGCGCGAAAAACTCGACGGGCTGTATGAATGTATTCTCTGCGCATGTTGTTCAACCTCTTGTCCGTCTTTCTGGTGGAATCCCGATAAGTTTATCGGCCCGGCAGGCTTGTTAGCGGCATATCGTTTCCTGATTGATAGCCGTGATACCGAGACTGACAGCCGCCTCGACGGTTTGAGTGATGCATTCAGCGTATTCCGCTGTCACAGCATCATGAACTGCGTCAGTGTATGTCCGAAGGGGCTGAACCCGACGCGCGCCATCGGCCATATCAAGTCGATGTTGTTGCAACGTAATGCGTAAACCGTAGGCCTGATAAGACGCGCAAGCGTCGCATCAGGCAACCAGTGCCGGATGCGGCGTGAACGCCTTATCCGGCCTACAAGTCATTACCCGTAGGCCTGATAAGCGCAGCGCATCAGGCGTAACAAAGAAATGCAGGAAATCTTTAAAAACTGCCCCTGACACTAAGACAGTTTTTAAAGGTTCCTTCGCGAGCCACTACGTAGACAAGAGCTCGCAAGTGAACCCCGGCACGCACATCACTGTGCGTGGTAGTATCCACGGCGAAGTAAGCATAAAAAAGATGCTTAAGGGATCACGATGCAGAACAGCGCTTTGAAAGCCTGGTTGGACTCTTCTTACCTCTCTGGCGCAAACCAGAGCTGGATAGAACAGCTCTATGAAGACTTCTTAACCGATCCTGACTCGGTTGACGCTAACTGGCGTTCGACGTTCCAGCAGTTACCTGGTACGGGAGTCAAACCGGATCAATTCCACTCTCAAACGCGTGAATATTTCCGCCGCCTGGCGAAAGACGCTTCACGTTACTCTTCAACGATCTCCGACCCTGACACCAATGTGAAGCAGGTTAAAGTCCTGCAGCTCATTAACGCATACCGCTTCCGTGGTCACCAGCATGCGAATCTCGATCCGCTGGGACTGTGGCAGCAAGATAAAGTGGCCGATCTGGATCCGTCTTTCCACGATCTGACCGAAGCAGACTTCCAGGAGACCTTCAACGTCGGTTCATTTGCCAGCGGCAAAGAAACCATGAAACTCGGCGAGCTGCTGGAAGCCCTCAAGCAAACCTACTGCGGCCCGATTGGTGCCGAGTATATGCACATTACCAGCACCGAAGAAAAACGCTGGATCCAACAGCGTATCGAGTCTGGTCGCGCGACTTTCAATAGCGAAGAGAAAAAACGCTTCTTAAGCGAACTGACCGCCGCTGAAGGTCTTGAACGTTACCTCGGCGCAAAATTCCCTGGCGCAAAACGCTTCTCGCTGGAAGGCGGTGACGCGTTAATCCCGATGCTTAAAGAGATGATCCGCCACGCTGGCAACAGCGGCACCCGCGAAGTGGTTCTCGGGATGGCGCACCGTGGTCGTCTGAACGTGCTGGTGAACGTGCTGGGTAAAAAACCGCAAGACTTGTTCGACGAGTTCGCCGGTAAACATAAAGAACACCTCGGCACGGGTGACGTGAAATACCACATGGGCTTCTCGTCTGACTTCCAGACCGATGGCGGCCTGGTGCACCTGGCGCTGGCGTTTAACCCGTCTCACCTTGAGATTGTAAGCCCGGTAGTTATCGGTTCTGTTCGTGCCCGTCTGGACAGACTTGATGAGCCGAGCAGCAACAAAGTGCTGCCAATCACCATCCACGGTGACGCCGCAGTGACCGGGCAGGGCGTGGTTCAGGAAACCCTGAACATGTCGAAAGCGCGTGGTTATGAAGTTGGCGGTACGGTACGTATCGTTATCAACAACCAGGTTGGTTTCACCACCTCTAATCCGCTGGATGCCCGTTCTACGCCGTACTGTACTGATATCGGTAAGATGGTTCAGGCCCCGATTTTCCACGTTAACGCGGACGATCCGGAAGCCGTTGCCTTTGTGACCCGTCTGGCGCTCGATTTCCGTAACACCTTTAAACGTGATGTCTTCATCGACCTGGTGTGCTACCGCCGTCACGGCCACAACGAAGCCGACGAGCCGAGCGCAACCCAGCCGCTGATGTATCAGAAAATCAAAAAACATCCGACACCGCGCAAAATCTACGCTGACAAGCTGGAGCAGGAAAAAGTGGCGACGCTGGAAGATGCCACCGAGATGGTTAACCTGTACCGCGATGCGCTGGATGCTGGCGATTGCGTAGTGGCAGAGTGGCGTCCGATGAACATGCACTCTTTCACCTGGTCGCCGTACCTCAACCACGAATGGGACGAAGAGTACCCGAACAAAGTTGAGATGAAGCGCCTGCAGGAGCTGGCGAAACGCATCAGCACGGTGCCGGAAGCAGTTGAAATGCAGTCTCGCGTTGCCAAGATTTATGGCGATCGCCAGGCGATGGCTGCCGGTGAGAAACTGTTCGACTGGGGCGGTGCGGAAAACCTCGCTTACGCCACGCTGGTTGATGAAGGCATTCCGGTTCGCCTGTCGGGTGAAGACTCCGGTCGCGGTACCTTCTTCCACCGCCACGCGGTGATCCACAACCAGTCTAACGGTTCCACTTACACGCCGCTGCAACATATCCATAACGGGCAGGGCGCGTTCCGTGTCTGGGACTCCGTACTGTCTGAAGAAGCAGTGCTGGCGTTTGAATATGGTTATGCCACCGCAGAACCACGCACTCTGACCATCTGGGAAGCGCAGTTCGGTGACTTCGCCAACGGTGCGCAGGTGGTTATCGACCAGTTCATCTCCTCTGGCGAACAGAAATGGGGCCGGATGTGTGGTCTGGTGATGTTGCTGCCGCACGGTTACGAAGGGCAGGGGCCGGAGCACTCCTCCGCGCGTCTGGAACGTTATCTGCAACTTTGTGCTGAGCAAAACATGCAGGTTTGCGTACCGTCTACCCCGGCACAGGTTTACCACATGCTGCGTCGTCAGGCGCTGCGCGGGATGCGTCGTCCGCTGGTCGTGATGTCGCCGAAATCCCTGCTGCGTCATCCGCTGGCGGTTTCCAGCCTCGAAGAACTGGCGAACGGCACCTTCCTGCCAGCCATCGGTGAAATCGACGAGCTTGATCCGAAGGGCGTGAAGCGCGTAGTGATGTGTTCTGGTAAGGTTTATTACGACCTGCTGGAACAGCGTCGTAAGAACAATCAACACGATGTCGCCATTGTGCGTATCGAGCAACTCTACCCGTTCCCGCATAAAGCGATGCAGGAAGTGTTGCAGCAGTTTGCTCACGTCAAGGATTTTGTCTGGTGCCAGGAAGAGCCGCTCAACCAGGGCGCATGGTACTGCAGCCAGCATCATTTCCGTGAAGTGATTCCGTTTGGGGCTTCTCTGCGTTATGCAGGCCGCCCGGCCTCCGCCTCTCCGGCGGTAGGGTATATGTCCGTTCACCAGAAACAGCAACAAGATCTGGTTAATGACGCGCTGAACGTCGAATAAATAAAGGATACACAATGAGTAGCGTAGATATTCTGGTCCCTGACCTGCCTGAATCCGTAGCCGATGCCACCGTCGCAACCTGGCATAAAAAACCCGGCGACGCAGTCGTACGTGATGAAGTGCTGGTAGAAATCGAAACTGACAAAGTGGTACTGGAAGTACCGGCATCAGCAGACGGCATTCTGGATGCGGTTCTGGAAGATGAAGGTACAACGGTAACGTCTCGTCAGATCCTTGGTCGCCTGCGTGAAGGCAACAGCGCCGGTAAAGAAACCAGCGCCAAATCTGAAGAGAAAGCGTCCACTCCGGCGCAACGCCAGCAGGCGTCTCTGGAAGAGCAAAACAACGATGCGTTAAGCCCGGCGATCCGTCGCCTGCTGGCTGAACACAATCTCGACGCCAGCGCCATTAAAGGCACCGGTGTGGGTGGTCGTCTGACTCGTGAAGATGTGGAAAAACATCTGGCGAAAGCCCCGGCGAAAGAGTCTGCTCCGGCAGCGGCTGCTCCGGCGGCGCAACCGGCTCTGGCTGCACGTAGTGAAAAACGTGTCCCGATGACTCGCCTGCGTAAGCGTGTGGCAGAGCGTCTGCTGGAAGCGAAAAACTCCACCGCCATGCTGACCACGTTCAACGAAGTCAACATGAAGCCGATTATGGATCTGCGTAAGCAGTACGGTGAAGCGTTTGAAAAACGCCACGGCATCCGTCTGGGCTTTATGTCCTTCTACGTGAAAGCGGTGGTTGAAGCCCTGAAACGTTACCCGGAAGTGAACGCTTCTATCGACGGCGATGACGTGGTTTACCACAACTATTTCGACGTCAGCATGGCGGTTTCTACGCCGCGCGGCCTGGTGACGCCGGTTCTGCGTGATGTCGATACCCTCGGCATGGCAGACATCGAGAAGAAAATCAAAGAGCTGGCAGTCAAAGGCCGTGACGGCAAGCTGACCGTTGAAGATCTGACCGGTGGTAACTTCACCATCACCAACGGTGGTGTGTTCGGTTCCCTGATGTCTACGCCGATCATCAACCCGCCGCAGAGCGCAATTCTGGGTATGCACGCTATCAAAGATCGTCCGATGGCGGTGAATGGTCAGGTTGAGATCCTGCCGATGATGTACCTGGCGCTGTCCTACGATCACCGTCTGATCGATGGTCGCGAATCCGTGGGCTTCCTGGTAACGATCAAAGAGTTGCTGGAAGATCCGACGCGTCTGCTGCTGGACGTGTAGTAGTTTAAGTTTCACCTGCACTGTAGACCGGATAAGGCATTATCGCCTTCTCCGGCAATTGAAGCCTGATGCGACGCTGACGCGTCTTATCAGGCCTACGGGACCACCAATGTAGGTCGGATAAGGCGCAAGCGCCGCATCCGACAAGCGATGCCTGATGTGACGTTTAACGTGTCTTATCAGGCCTACGGGTGACCGACAATGCCCGGAAGCGATACGAAATATTCGGTCTACGGTTTAAAAGATAACGATTACTGAAGGATGGACAGAACACATGAACTTACATGAATATCAGGCAAAACAACTTTTTGCCCGCTATGGCTTACCAGCACCGGTGGGTTATGCCTGTACTACTCCGCGCGAAGCAGAAGAAGCCGCTTCAAAAATCGGTGCCGGTCCGTGGGTAGTGAAATGTCAGGTTCACGCTGGTGGCCGCGGTAAAGCGGGCGGTGTGAAAGTTGTAAACAGCAAAGAAGACATCCGTGCTTTTGCAGAAAACTGGCTGGGCAAGCGTCTGGTAACGTATCAAACAGATGCCAATGGCCAACCGGTTAACCAGATTCTGGTTGAAGCAGCGACCGATATCGCTAAAGAGCTGTATCTCGGTGCCGTTGTTGACCGTAGTTCCCGTCGTGTGGTCTTTATGGCCTCCACCGAAGGCGGCGTGGAAATCGAAAAAGTGGCGGAAGAAACTCCGCACCTGATCCATAAAGTTGCGCTTGATCCGCTGACTGGCCCGATGCCGTATCAGGGACGCGAGCTGGCGTTCAAACTGGGTCTGGAAGGTAAACTGGTTCAGCAGTTCACCAAAATCTTCATGGGCCTGGCGACCATTTTCCTGGAGCGCGACCTGGCGTTGATCGAAATCAACCCGCTGGTCATCACCAAACAGGGCGATCTGATTTGCCTCGACGGCAAACTGGGCGCTGACGGCAACGCACTGTTCCGCCAGCCTGATCTGCGCGAAATGCGTGACCAGTCGCAGGAAGATCCGCGTGAAGCACAGGCTGCACAGTGGGAACTGAACTACGTTGCGCTGGACGGTAACATCGGTTGTATGGTTAACGGCGCAGGTCTGGCGATGGGTACGATGGACATCGTTAAACTGCACGGCGGCGAACCGGCTAACTTCCTTGACGTTGGCGGCGGCGCAACCAAAGAACGTGTAACCGAAGCGTTCAAAATCATCCTCTCTGACGACAAAGTGAAAGCCGTTCTGGTTAACATCTTCGGCGGTATCGTTCGTTGCGACCTGATCGCTGACGGTATCATCGGCGCGGTAGCAGAAGTGGGTGTTAACGTACCGGTCGTGGTACGTCTGGAAGGTAACAACGCCGAACTCGGCGCGAAGAAACTGGCTGACAGCGGCCTGAATATTATTGCAGCAAAAGGTCTGACGGATGCAGCTCAGCAGGTTGTTGCCGCAGTGGAGGGGAAATAATGTCCATTTTAATCGATAAAAACACCAAGGTTATCTGCCAGGGCTTTACCGGTAGCCAGGGGACTTTCCACTCAGAACAGGCCATTGCATACGGCACTAAAATGGTTGGCGGCGTAACCCCAGGTAAAGGCGGCACCACCCACCTCGGCCTGCCGGTGTTCAACACCGTGCGTGAAGCCGTTGCTGCCACTGGCGCTACCGCTTCTGTTATCTACGTACCAGCACCGTTCTGCAAAGACTCCATTCTGGAAGCCATCGACGCAGGCATCAAACTGATTATCACCATCACTGAAGGCATCCCGACGCTGGATATGCTGACCGTGAAAGTGAAGCTGGATGAAGCAGGCGTTCGTATGATCGGCCCGAACTGCCCAGGCGTTATCACTCCGGGTGAATGCAAAATCGGTATCCAGCCTGGTCACATTCACAAACCGGGTAAAGTGGGTATCGTTTCCCGTTCCGGTACACTGACCTATGAAGCGGTTAAACAGACCACGGATTACGGTTTCGGTCAGTCGACCTGTGTCGGTATCGGCGGTGACCCGATCCCGGGCTCTAACTTTATCGACATTCTCGAAATGTTCGAAAAAGATCCGCAGACCGAAGCGATCGTGATGATCGGTGAGATCGGCGGTAGCGCTGAAGAAGAAGCAGCTGCGTACATCAAAGAGCACGTTACCAAGCCAGTTGTGGGTTACATCGCTGGTGTGACTGCGCCGAAAGGCAAACGTATGGGCCACGCGGGTGCCATCATTGCCGGTGGGAAAGGGACTGCGGATGAGAAATTCGCTGCTCTGGAAGCCGCAGGCGTGAAAACCGTTCGCAGCCTGGCGGATATCGGTGAAGCACTGAAAACTGTTCTGAAATAAATATCTGTAATAAGAAATAGCCCTCGCCGCTTCCCTCTACAGGAATGGCGAAGGGCTGTCGGTTTCGACATGGTTGGCCATCGTATGATGGCCTTTTTTGTGCTTATCGCGATGATTTTCGCTGCGCTATCAGGGTAAATTTATAGTCATCGGTATTAAAAGCGTTGCGGCTATATTCAAACACCCGACCATCAACTAAATATCCACGCGATACTTTTTCAAGAATCGGCTTTGTCTGGCTGATATTAAGCAGACGGCTCATCTCTTCGGTTGGCATCAGAGGAATGATTTCCTGTTCGCTACGATCGATAACCATTTTCTTCACTTCTTCGATAAAGTGATATTTCGAATTTTCCATGACCTGCCAGGTGAGATCCGGGAACAACGCAAGCGGCATCCAGGTTTCTTCCAGCGCCATTGGCTTTTGCTTGCGATAGCGCACGCGCTTCACATGCCACACACGATCCTGCGGGGTGATTTGTAGCTGTTGCTGAAGAAAATCGTCAGCCGGAATCACTTCGAATATCAGAACTTCACTGTGTGTATCGACGTGACGGTCCGACAGTTTTTCATCAAAACTGGTTAACTGAAAAATATCGTAATTGACCCGCTCTTCTTTGACGTAAGTCCCGCTGCCCTGAATGCTTTCGAGGATCTGCTGCTCGACTAGCTGGCGCAAAGCCTGACGCACCGTAACCCGGCTGACGCCAAACTCTGTTTGTAGCGCTGATTCAGTGGGTAACGCATCGCCAGGTTTAAGCTCGCCACGCGCAATTTGTTCACGAATGCGATCGGCAATCTGCCGGTATAAGGGCTTGTGTCCCATTTTTAGTATCTCATTAATACGAATTTAACCATTATGCCCGATAAATTCATCCTGTAAATAATACAAATACAATACAAATAATTTCAATCAAGTGAAATTGATCACATAATGGTATTGTTTTATCGGGCACACTGGCGCGACTATAAAAACGATCAAGTGAGGATCATGATGAATCTGACGACTCTGACCCACCGCGATGCGTTGTGTCTGAATGCGCGCTTTACCAGCCGTGAAGAGGCCATCCACGCGTTGACTCAACGTCTTGCTGCTCTGGGGAAAATTTCCAGTACTGAGCAATTTCTGGAAGAAGTGTATCGCCGTGAAAGCCTTGGCCCGACCGCCTTAGGTGAAGGGTTGGCTGTGCCGCATGGCAAAACTGCTGCGGTAAAAGAAGCGGCGTTTGCGGTCGCCACACTCAGCGAGCCGCTTCAGTGGGAAGGCGTTGATGGCCCGGAAGCAGTTGATTTAGTGGTGCTGCTGGCGATTCCCCCCAATGAAGCGGGTACTACGCATATGCAACTGCTGACAGCGCTGACCACGCGCCTTGCGGATGATGAGATTCGGGCGCGTATACAGTCGGCGACGACGCCTGATGAGTTGCTCTCGGCGCTGGATGACAAGGGAGGCACGCAACCTTCTGCCTCTTTTTCCAACGCGCCAACTATCGTCTGCGTAACGGCCTGTCCGGCGGGTATTGCTCACACCTATATGGCTGCGGAATATCTGGAAAAAGCCGGACGCAAACTCGGCGTAAATGTTTACGTTGAAAAACAAGGCGCTAACGGCATTGAAGGGCGTTTAACGGCGGATCAACTCAATAGTGCAACCGCCTGTATTTTTGCGGCTGAAGTCGCCATCAAGGAGAGTGAGCGTTTTAATGGCATTCCCGCGCTTTCAGTGCCTGTTGCCGAGCCGATTCGCCATGCAGAAGCGTTGATCCAACAAGCGCTTACCCTCAAGCGTAGCGATGAGACGCGTACCGTACAGCAAGATACGCAACCGGTGAAAAGTGTCAAAACGGAGCTGAAACAGGCACTGTTGAGCGGAATCTCTTTTGCCGTACCGTTGATTGTCGCGGGGGGCACGGTGCTGGCGGTCGCGGTATTACTGTCGCAAATCTTCGGGCTACAAGATCTGTTTAATGAAGAAAACTCCTGGCTGTGGATGTACCGCAAGCTGGGCGGCGGGCTGCTCGGAATTTTGATGGTACCGGTGCTCGCGGCCTATACCGCCTATTCTCTGGCAGATAAACCGGCGTTAGCGCCAGGCTTTGCGGCTGGACTTGCCGCCAACATGATCGGCTCCGGGTTTCTCGGCGCGGTCGTTGGCGGATTGATAGCCGGTTACTTGATGCGCTGGGTGAAAAATCACTTGCGTCTTAGCAGTAAATTCAATGGATTCCTGACTTTTTATCTCTACCCGGTGCTCGGTACGTTGGGAGCGGGCAGTCTGATGCTGTTTGTGGTGGGGGAACCTGTCGCCTGGATCAATAACTCGCTTACCGCCTGGCTGAACGGTCTGTCAGGAAGTAACGCGCTGTTGCTGGGTGCCATTCTCGGTTTTATGTGTTCCTTTGACCTTGGAGGGCCAGTGAATAAAGCCGCTTATGCATTCTGCCTGGGCGCAATGGCGAACGGCGTTTACGGCCCGTATGCCATTTTCGCCTCCGTCAAAATGGTTTCGGCATTTACCGTAACCGCTTCCACGATGCTCGCACCGCGCCTGTTTAAAGAGTTTGAAATTGAGACCGGGAAATCCACCTGGCTGTTAGGGCTGGCAGGTATTACCGAAGGGGCGATCCCGATGGCGATTGAAGATCCGCTGCGGGTTATTGGTTCGTTTGTGCTGGGCTCTATGGTAACGGGCGCTATTGTCGGTGCGATGAATATCGGCCTTTCGACACCCGGTGCCGGCATTTTCTCGCTCTTTTTACTTCATGATAATGGCGCGGGCGGTGTTATGGCGGCAATTGGCTGGTTTGGCGCGGCATTGGTGGGGGCTGCAATCTCGACTGCAATTCTCCTGATGTGGCGGCGTCACGCGGTTAAGCATGGCAACTATCTGACTGATGGCGTAATGCCATAAACAAAAAGGAAACGACGATGAAAGCAGTATCTCGCGTTCACATCACCCCGCATATGCACTGGGATCGAGAGTGGTATTTCACCACCGAAGAGTCACGTATTCTGCTGGTCAATAATATGGAAGAGATCCTGTGCCGACTGGAACAGGACAACGAATACAAATATTACGTACTCGACGGGCAAACGGCGATCCTCGAAGATTATTTCGCGGTGAAACCGGAAAACAAAGACCGTGTGAAGAAACAGGTAGAAGCCGGCAAGTTGATTATCGGCCCCTGGTATACCCAGACCGATACCACGATTGTTTCTGCGGAATCCATCGTCCGTAATCTGATGTACGGAATGCGTGACTGCCTCGCGTTTGGCGAGCCGATGAAAATAGGTTATTTACCAGATTCCTTTGGCATGTCCGGGCAACTGCCGCATATCTACAATGGATTTGGCATTACCCGCACCATGTTCTGGCGCGGATGTTCGGAGCGCCACGGTACTGATAAAACCGAGTTTTTGTGGCAAAGCAGTGACGGTAGCGAAGTGACGGCGCAGGTGCTGCCGCTGGGCTACGCCATCGGTAAGTACTTACCTGCCGACGAAAACGGATTACGTAAACGCCTCGACAGTTATTTTGACGTGCTGGAAAAAGCGTCTGTAACCAAAGAGATTTTGCTGCCGAATGGGCATGACCAGATGCCATTGCAGCAAAATATCTTCGAAGTGATGGATAAGCTACGTGAGATCTACCCTCAACGTAAGTTTGTGATGAGCCGCTTTGAAGAGGTATTTGAGAAGATCGAAGCGCAGCGAGATAATCTGGCAACCCTGAAAGGGGAATTTATTGATGGCAAATATATGCGCGTGCATCGCACCATCGGTTCTACGCGTATGGATATCAAAATTGCCCACGCGCGTATTGAAAATAAGATTGTTAATCTGCTGGAACCGCTGGCAACACTGGCCTGGACGTTGGGTTTTGAATACCACCACGGCTTGCTGGAGAAAATGTGGAAAGAGATCTTAAAAAATCATGCCCACGACAGTATCGGCTGCTGCTGTAGTGACAAAGTTCATCGCGAAATCGTCGCCCGCTTCGAACTGGCTGAAGACATGGCGGATAATCTGATTCGTTTCTACATGCGCAAAATTGCCGACAACATGCCGCAGAGCGACGCCGACAAACTCGTCCTGTTTAACCTGATGCCCTGGCCGCGTGAAGAAGTTATCAACACCACTGTGCGGCTGCGCGCCAGCCAGTTTAATTTGCGGGACGATCGCGGTCAGCCTGTACCGTATTTTATTCGCCATGCCCGTGAGATCGATCCAGGCCTAATCGATCGGCAAATAGTTCATTACGGTAATTACGATCCCTTTATGGAGTTTGATATACAGATCAACCAGATTGTCCCTTCTATGGGCTATCGCACGCTTTATATCGAAGCGAATCAGCCTGGCAACGTAATTGCGGCAAAAAGTGACGCTGAAGGGATACTGGAAAATGCTTTCTGGCAAATTGCGCTCAATGAGGATGGTTCTCTGCAACTGGTAGATAAAGACAGCGGTGTGCGCTATGACCGGGTATTGCAAATTGAAGAAAGCTCTGATGATGGTGATGAATATGACTATTCACCCGCAAAAGAAGAGTGGGTAATTACCGCAGCGAACGCGAAACCGCAATGCGATATTATTCATGAAGCCTGGCAGAGCAGGGCTGTTATCCGCTATGACATGGCAGTGCCGCTCAATTTGTCAGAACGCAGCGCCCGGCAATCCACTGGCAGAGTAGGGGTGGTGTTGGTTGTCACTCTTAGTCATAACAGCAGGCGTATTGATGTGGATATCAATCTTGATAACCAGGCTGACGATCATCGCCTTCGTGTCCTGGTCCCTACACCTTTTAACACCGACAGTGTTCTGGCAGATACGCAGTTTGGTTCGCTAACGCGCCCCGTGAACGACAGTGCAATGAACAACTGGCAGCAAGAAGGCTGGAAAGAAGCGCCGGTTCCGGTATGGAATATGCTCAACTATGTTGCCTTACAGGAAGGGCGTAACGGCATGGCTGTCTTTAGCGAAGGGTTACGTGAATTTGAAGTCATCGGTGAAGAGAAGAAAACCTTTGCCATTACGTTGCTGCGTGGCGTGGGCTTACTGGGCAAAGAAGATCTGCTTTTAAGGCCTGGGCGGCCTTCGGGAATTAAAATGCCAGTCCCGGACTCACAACTACGTGGTCTGCTTTCTTGTCGCCTAAGTTTATTGAGTTATACCGGTACGCCAACCGCCGCTGGTGTAGCTCAGCAGGCGCGAGCATGGCTGACTCCAGTACAGTGTTACAACAAAATCCCATGGGATGTGATGAAGCTCAACAAAGCCGGATTCAACGTGCCGGAAAGTTATAGTTTGTTGAAAATGCCCCCAGTGGGATGCCTGATAAGCGCACTTAAGAAAGCTGAAGACCGACAAGAAGTGATTTTACGGCTGTTTAATCCGGCTGAATCAGCAACCTGTGATGCGACTGTTGCTTTCAGTCGCGAGGTGATTTCTTGCTCAGAAACGATGATGGATGAACACATTACCACCGAGGAAAATCAAGGTTCAAATCTATCGGGGCCTTTTTTACCCGGCCAGTCACGGACGTTCAGTTACCGGCTTGCCTGAATAGCAATCAAACCGAAGCCACATATGCGCGGCCAGATTGTTGACAAAGGGCGCTTTGTTCATGCCGGATACGGCATGAACGCTTTATTCGGTCTACAAAAGCAGGCAAATTCAATATATTGCAGAGATGATGTAGACACTGGCAAGCGTAGCGCATCAGGTAATTTTGCGTTTATCTTCACTCTCAAGCCACGTATATGTGGCTTTATTTTTAACAAAATAATAACCCTGGGTGAGTTAATTATAATATAATTATAAGTTAACTAAATGTTAATATTGGCGGGGTGGATTTATGCCTTTATTAGTAATCCTGAAACTCTGCGTCGTATTAGCCAGTGACCAAAAAAAGAATTAAGGTCAACCGTGCTGTTTTTGCTTCGTCTCTTTTTATCTTTAATTGCCAACCGAAACTAATTTCAGCCTTATAACTCACACATTTTAAACATAAATGTCACTAAAGTTACCTTATTGAAACATGATTAACATAATTTGTAGGAATTGATATTTATCAATGTATAAGTCTTGGAAATGGGCATCAAAAAGAGATAAATTGTTCTCGATCAAATTGGCTGAAAGGCGGTAATTTAGCTATAAATTGATCACCGTCGAAAAATGCAAATTTGCTTCAACAAAAACCTGTTTATTGTAAGGATTTTGCGGCGTAATATATACGTGGGATCAATTTGAGTTTTTATTAACATGTTTGCAACCTTTCTTTACGCCGTTTTTGTGTGCATTCACATGGTATGATGAAAGTGTTCAAACAAATTTCTATTGGGGCATGCGTGTGACCCTTTCTAACGGGGTTCACTCTCGGAGTCTTCATGCGATGAGCAAGGAGTCATGATGTTAGATATAGTCGAACTGTCGCGCTTACAGTTTGCCTTGACCGCGATGTACCACTTCCTTTTTGTGCCACTGACGCTCGGTATGGCGTTCCTGCTGGCCATTATGGAAACGGTCTACGTCCTCTCCGGCAAACAGATTTATAAAGATATGACCAAGTTCTGGGGCAAGTTGTTTGGTATCAACTTCGCTCTGGGTGTGGCTACCGGTCTGACCATGGAGTTCCAGTTCGGGACTAACTGGTCTTACTATTCCCACTATGTAGGGGATATCTTCGGTGCGCCGCTGGCAATCGAAGGTCTGATGGCCTTCTTCCTCGAATCCACCTTTGTAGGTCTGTTCTTCTTCGGTTGGGATCGTCTGGGTAAAGTTCAGCATATGTGTGTCACCTGGCTGGTGGCGCTCGGTTCAAACCTGTCCGCACTGTGGATTCTGGTTGCGAACGGCTGGATGCAAAACCCAATCGCGTCCGATTTCAACTTTGAAACTATGCGTATGGAGATGGTGAGCTTCTCCGAGCTGGTGCTTAACCCGGTTGCTCAGGTGAAATTCGTTCACACTGTAGCGTCTGGTTATGTGACTGGCGCGATGTTCATCCTCGGTATCAGCGCATGGTATATGCTGAAAGGTCGTGACTTCGCCTTCGCTAAACGCTCCTTTGCTATCGCTGCCAGCTTCGGTATGGCTGCTGTTCTGTCTGTTATTGTTCTGGGTGATGAATCCGGCTACGAAATGGGCGACGTGCAGAAAACCAAACTGGCTGCTATTGAAGCCGAGTGGGAAACGCAACCTGCGCCTGCTGCCTTTACTCTGTTCGGCATTCCTGATCAGGAAGAGGAGACGAACAAATTTGCGATTCAGATCCCTTACGCACTGGGCATCATTGCAACGCGTTCCGTGGATACCCCGGTTATCGGCCTGAAAGAGCTGATGGTGCAGCATGAAGAACGCATTCGTAACGGGATGAAGGCGTACTCTCTGCTCGAACAACTGCGTTCTGGTTCTACCGACCAGGCGGTTCGTGACCAGTTCAATAGCATGAAGAAAGACCTCGGTTACGGTCTGCTGCTGAAACGCTATACGCCAAACGTGGCTGATGCGACTGAAGCGCAGATTCAACAGGCAACCAAAGACTCCATCCCGCGTGTAGCGCCGCTGTACTTTGCGTTCCGTATCATGGTGGCGTGTGGCTTCCTGCTTCTGGCAATCATCGCGCTCTCTTTCTGGAGTGTCATCCGCAACCGCATTGGCGAGAAAAAATGGCTTCTGCGCGCCGCGCTGTACGGTATTCCGCTGCCGTGGATTGCTGTAGAAGCGGGCTGGTTCGTGGCTGAATATGGCCGCCAACCGTGGGCTATCGGTGAAGTGCTGCCGACAGCTGTGGCGAACTCGTCACTGACCGCAGGCGATCTCATCTTCTCAATGGTGCTGATTTGCGGCCTGTATACCCTGTTCCTGGTGGCAGAATTGTTCTTAATGTTCAAGTTTGCACGCCTCGGCCCAAGCAGCCTGAAAACCGGTCGCTATCACTTTGAGCAGTCTTCCACGACTACTCAGCCGGCACGCTAAGACAGGAGTCGTCAAATGATCGATTATGAAGTATTGCGTTTTATCTGGTGGCTGCTGGTTGGCGTTCTGCTGATTGGTTTTGCAGTCACTGACGGTTTCGACATGGGGGTGGGCATGCTCACCCGTTTCCTCGGTCGTAACGACACCGAGCGTCGAATTATGATTAACTCCATTGCACCACACTGGGACGGTAACCAGGTTTGGCTGATCACCGCGGGCGGCGCACTCTTTGCTGCCTGGCCGATGGTCTATGCCGCTGCGTTCTCCGGCTTCTATGTGGCGATGATCCTCGTGCTGGCGTCTTTGTTCTTCCGTCCGGTCGGTTTTGACTACCGCTCCAAGATTGAAGAAACCCGCTGGCGTAACATGTGGGACTGGGGCATCTTCATTGGTAGCTTCGTTCCGCCGCTGGTAATTGGTGTAGCGTTCGGTAACCTGTTGCAGGGCGTACCGTTCAACGTTGATGAATATCTGCGTCTGTACTACACCGGTAACTTCTTCCAGTTGCTTAACCCGTTCGGCCTGCTGGCAGGCGTGGTGAGCGTAGGGATGATCATTACTCAGGGCGCAACCTATCTGCAAATGCGTACCGTGGGCGAACTGCACCTGCGTACCCGTGCAACGGCTCAGGTGGCTGCGCTGGTGACACTGGTCTGTTTCGCACTGGCTGGCGTATGGGTGATGTACGGTATCGATGGTTATGTCGTGAAATCGACAATGGACCATTACGCAGCCTCTAACCCACTGAATAAAGAAGTGGTTCGTGAAGCTGGCGCATGGCTGGTTAACTTCAACAACACGCCAATTCTGTGGGCTATTCCGGCACTGGGTGTGGTTCTGCCGCTGCTGACCATCCTGACTGCACGTATGGATAAAGCCGCGTGGGCGTTTGTGTTCTCCTCCCTGACGCTGGCCTGCATCATCCTGACAGCCGGTATCGCAATGTTCCCGTTTGTGATGCCGTCCAGCACCATGATGAACGCAAGTCTGACAATGTGGGATGCAACTTCCAGCCAGCTGACGCTTAACGTCATGACCTGGGTTGCGGTGGTTCTGGTACCGATCATTCTGCTCTACACCGCCTGGTGTTACTGGAAAATGTTCGGTCGTATCACCAAAGAAGATATTGAACGTAACACCCACTCTCTGTACTAAGTAAGGAGCTAAAAATGTGGTATTTCGCATGGATTCTGGGAACGCTTCTTGCCTGTTCGTTTGGGGTAATCACCGCGCTGGCGCTTGAACACGTCGAATCAGGCAAAGCCGGTCAAGAAGACATCTGATGAGTAAGATTATCGCGACTTTGTATGCGGTAATGGACAAGCGCCCCCTGCGGGCGCTTTCCTTCGTGATGGCGCTTCTGTTAGCAGGATGTATGTTTTGGGACCCATCTCGTTTTGCCGCGAAGACCAGTGAACTGGAAATCTGGCATGGTTTATTGCTGATGTGGGCCGTCTGTGCTGGTGTGATTCACGGCGTGGGCTTTCGTCCGCAGAAGGTTCTTTGGCAAGGGATTTTTTGCCCATTGCTTGCCGATATTGTTCTCATTGTCGGGCTGATTTTCTTCTTCTTTTAAATCAGAATTCTCTTTAAAAAATTATGGGCCGCTCCAGGCCCATAAATTTTTACGCTCCCTTAACTTGCCCTCATTCCCAAACCTCAATCGCGCGCGTATAGTAGCAGCGTTTAAAAGCTCTAACTTTTGTTGCATTACCGGGATGTAAAGTGAATACAACGCTGTTTCGATGGCCGGTTCGCGTCTACTATGAAGATACCGATGCCGGTGGTGTGGTGTACCACGCCAGTTACGTCGCTTTTTATGAAAGAGCACGCACAGAGATGCTGCGTCATCATCACTTCAGTCAGCAGGCGCTGATGGCTGAACGCGTTGCCTTTGTGGTACGTAAAATGACGGTGGAATATTACGCACCTGCGCGGCTCGACGATATGCTCGAAATACAGACTGAAATAACATCAATGCGTGGCACCTCTTTGGTTTTCACGCAACGTATTGTCAACGCCGAGAATACTTTGCTGAATGAAGCAGAGGTTCTGGTTGTTTGCGTTGACCCACTCAAAATGAAGCCTCGTGCGCTTCCCAAGTCTATTGTCGCGGAGTTTAAGCAGTGACTGACATGAATATCCTTGATTTGTTCCTGAAGGCTAGCCTTCTGGTTAAACTTATCATGTTGATTTTGATTGGTTTTTCAATCGCATCTTGGGCCATTATTATCCAGCGGACCCGTATTCTTAACGCAGCGGCGCGCGAAGCCGAAGCGTTTGAAGATAAATTCTGGTCTGGAATCGAACTCTCTCGCCTCTATCAAGAGAGCCAGGGGAAACGGGATAATCTGACTGGTTCGGAACAAATCTTTTACAGCGGGTTCAAAGAGTTTGTGCGCCTGCATCGTGCCAATAGCCATGCGCCGGAAGCCGTAGTGGAAGGGGCGTCGCGTGCTATGCGTATCTCCATGAACCGTGAACTTGAAAATCTGGAAACGCACATTCCGTTCCTCGGTACGGTTGGCTCCATCAGCCCGTATATTGGTCTGTTTGGTACGGTCTGGGGGATCATGCACGCCTTTATCGCCCTCGGGGCGGTAAAACAAGCAACACTGCAAATGGTTGCGCCCGGTATCGCAGAAGCGTTGATTGCGACTGCAATTGGTCTGTTTGCCGCTATCCCGGCAGTTATGGCCTACAACCGCCTCAACCAGCGCGTAAACAAACTGGAACTGAATTACGACAACTTTATGGAAGAGTTTACCGCGATTCTGCACCGCCAGGCGTTTACCGTTAGCGAGAGCAACAAGGGGTAAGCCATGGCCAGAGCGCGTGGACGAGGTCGTCGCGATCTCAAGTCCGAAATCAACATTGTACCGTTGCTGGACGTACTGCTGGTGCTGTTGCTGATCTTTATGGCGACAGCGCCCATCATCACCCAGAGCGTGGAGGTCGATCTGCCAGACGCTACTGAATCACAGGCGGTGAGCAGTAACGATAATCCGCCAGTGATTGTTGAAGTGTCTGGTATTGGTCAGTACACCGTGGTGGTTGAGAAAGATCGCCTGGAGCGTTTACCACCAGAGCAGGTGGTGGCGGAAGTGTCCAGCCGTTTCAAGGCCAACCCGAAAACGGTCTTTCTGATCGGTGGCGCAAAAGATGTGCCTTACGATGAAATAATTAAAGCACTGAACTTGTTACATAGTGCGGGTGTGAAATCGGTTGGTTTAATGACGCAGCCTATCTAAACATCTGCGTTTCCCTTGCTTGAAAGAGAGCGGGTAACAGGCGAACAGTTTTTGGAAACCGAGAGTGTCAAAGGCAACCGAACAAAACGACAAGCTCAAGCGGGCGATAATTATTTCAGCAGTGCTGCATGTCATCTTATTTGCGGCGCTGATCTGGAGTTCGTTCGATGAGAATATAGAAGCTTCAGCCGGAGGCGGCGGTGGTTCGTCCATCGACGCTGTCATGGTTGATTCAGGTGCGGTAGTTGAGCAGTACAAACGCATGCAAAGCCAGGAATCAAGCGCGAAGCGTTCTGATGAACAGCGCAAGATGAAGGAACAGCAGGCTGCTGAAGAACTGCGTGAGAAACAAGCGGCTGAACAGGAACGCCTGAAGCAACTTGAGAAAGAGCGGTTAGCGGCTCAGGAGCAGAAAAAGCAGGCTGAAGAAGCCGCAAAACAGGCCGAGTTAAAGCAGAAGCAAGCTGAAGAGGCGGCAGCGAAAGCGGCGGCAGATGCTAAAGCGAAGGCCGAAGCAGATGCTAAAGCTGCGGAAGAAGCAGCGAAGAAAGCGGCTGCAGACGCAAAGAAAAAAGCAGAAGCAGAAGCCGCCAAAGCCGCAGCCGAAGCGCAGAAAAAAGCCGAGGCAGCCGCTGCGGCACTGAAGAAGAAAGCGGAAGCGGCAGAAGCAGCTGCAGCTGAAGCAAGAAAGAAAGCGGCAACTGAAGCTGCTGAAAAAGCCAAAGCAGAAGCTGAGAAGAAAGCGGCTGCTGAAAAGGCTGCAGCTGATAAGAAAGCGGCAGCAGAGAAAGCTGCAGCCGACAAAAAAGCAGCAGAAAAAGCGGCTGCTGAAAAGGCAGCAGCTGATAAGAAAGCAGCGGCAGAAAAAGCCGCCGCAGACAAAAAAGCGGCAGCGGCAAAAGCTGCAGCTGAAAAAGCCGCTGCAGCAAAAGCGGCCGCAGAGGCAGATGATATTTTCGGTGAGCTAAGCTCTGGTAAGAATGCACCGAAAACGGGGGGAGGGGCGAAAGGGAACAATGCTTCGCCTGCCGGGAGTGGTAATACTAAAAACAATGGCGCATCAGGGGCCGATATCAATAACTATGCCGGGCAGATTAAATCTGCTATCGAAAGTAAGTTCTATGACGCATCGTCCTATGCAGGCAAAACCTGTACGCTGCGCATAAAACTGGCACCCGATGGTATGTTACTGGATATCAAACCTGAAGGTGGCGATCCCGCACTTTGTCAGGCTGCGTTGGCAGCAGCTAAACTTGCGAAGATCCCGAAACCACCAAGCCAGGCAGTATATGAAGTGTTCAAAAACGCGCCATTGGACTTCAAACCGTAATCGCGATGTTGACTGTTCGGACGGTCAACATCAGGCACCGGTTGCCACGGGGTTCTGGTAGTTTTGTGTATTTTAGTTTGTTAACATTCTGCTAAATTATCGTGGGCCATCGGTCCAGATAAGGGAGATATGATGAAGCAGGCATTACGAGTAGCATTTGGTTTTCTCATACTGTGGGCATCAGTTCTGCATGCTGAAGTCCGCATTGTGATCGACAGCGGTGTAGATTCCGGTCGTCCTATTGGTGTTGTTCCTTTCCAGTGGGCGGGGCCTGGTGCGGCACCTGAAGATATTGGCGGCATCGTTGCTGCTGACTTGCGTAACAGCGGTAAATTTAATCCGTTAGATCGCGCTCGTCTGCCACAGCAGCCGGGTAGTGCGCAGGAAGTACAACCAGCTGCATGGTCCGCACTGGGCATTGACGCTGTAGTTGTCGGTCAGGTCACTCCGAATCCGGATGGTTCTTACAATGTTGCTTATCAACTTGTTGACACTGGCGGCGCACCGGGTACTGTACTTGCTCAGAACTCGTACAAAGTGAACAAGCAGTGGCTGCGTTATGCTGGTCATACCGCCAGTGATGAAGTGTTTGAAAAACTGACCGGCATTAAAGGTGCGTTCCGTACTCGTATTGCCTACGTTGTTCAGACCAACGGCGGTCAGTTCCCGTATGAACTGCGCGTATCTGACTATGACGGTTACAACCAGTTTGTCGTTCACCGTTCACCGCAGCCGCTGATGTCTCCGGCGTGGTCACCAGACGGTTCTAAACTGGCTTATGTGACCTTCGAAAGCGGTCGTTCCGCGCTGGTTATTCAGACGCTGGCAAATGGCGCTGTACGTCAGGTGGCTTCATTCCCGCGTCACAACGGTGCACCTGCATTCTCGCCAGACGGCAGCAAACTGGCATTCGCCTTGTCGAAAACCGGTAGTCTGAACCTGTACGTAATGGATTTGGCTTCTGGTCAGATCCGCCAGGTGACTGATGGTCGCAGTAACAATACCGAACCGACCTGGTTCCCGGATAGCCAGAACCTGGCATTTACTTCTGACCAGGCCGGTCGTCCGCAGGTTTATAAAGTGAATATCAACGGCGGTGCGCCACAACGTATTACCTGGGAAGGTTCGCAGAACCAGGATGCGGATGTCAGCAGCGACGGTAAATTTATGGTAATGGTCAGCTCCAATGGTGGGCAGCAGCACATTGCCAAACAAGATCTGGCAACGGGAGGCGTACAAGTTCTGTCGTCCACGTTCCTGGATGAAACGCCAAGTCTGGCACCTAACGGCACTATGGTAATCTACAGCTCTTCTCAGGGGATGGGATCCGTGCTGAATTTGGTTTCTACAGATGGGCGTTTCAAAGCGCGTCTTCCGGCAACTGATGGACAGGTCAAATTCCCTGCCTGGTCGCCGTATCTGTGATAATAATTAATTGAATAGTAAAGGAATCATTGAAATGCAACTGAACAAAGTGCTGAAAGGGCTGATGATTGCTCTGCCTGTTATGGCAATTGCGGCATGTTCTTCCAACAAGAACGCCAGCAATGACGGCAGCGAAGGCATGCTGGGTGCCGGCACTGGTATGGATGCGAACGGCGGCAACGGCAACATGTCTTCCGAAGAGCAGGCTCGTCTGCAAATGCAACAGCTGCAGCAGAACAACATCGTTTACTTCGATCTGGACAAGTACGATATCCGTTCTGACTTCGCTCAAATGCTGGATGCACATGCAAACTTCCTGCGTAGCAACCCGTCTTACAAAGTCACCGTAGAAGGTCACGCGGACGAACGTGGTACTCCGGAATACAACATCTCCCTGGGTGAACGTCGTGCGAACGCCGTTAAGATGTACCTGCAGGGTAAAGGCGTTTCTGCAGACCAGATCTCCATCGTTTCTTACGGTAAAGAAAAACCTGCAGTACTGGGTCATGACGAAGCGGCATACTCCAAAAACCGTCGTGCGGTACTGGTTTACTAAGAGAATTGCATGAGCAGTAACTTCAGACATCAACTATTGAGTCTGTCGTTACTGGTTGGTATAGCGGCCCCCTGGGCCGCTTTTGCTCAGGCACCAATCAGTAGTGTCGGCTCAGGCTCGGTCGAAGACCGCGTCACTCAACTTGAGCGTATTTCTAATGCTCACAGCCAGCTTTTAACCCAACTCCAGCAACAACTTTCTGATAATCAATCCGATATTGATTCCCTGCGTGGTCAGATTCAGGAAAATCAGTATCAACTGAATCAGGTCGTGGAGCGGCAAAAGCAGATCCTGTTGCAGATCGACAGCCTCAGCAGCGGTGGTGCAGCGGCGCAATCAACCAGCGGCGATCAAAGCGGTGCGGCGGCATCAACGACGCCGACAGCTGATGCTGGTACTGCGAATGCTGGCGCGCCGGTGAAAAGCGGTAATGCAAACACGGATTACAATGCAGCTATTGCGCTGGTGCAGGATAAATCCCGCCAGGATGACGCAATGGTGGCATTTCAGAATTTCATCAAAAATTACCCTGATTCAACTTACCTGCCAAACGCCAATTATTGGCTGGGTCAGTTAAACTACAACAAGGGTAAAAAAGATGATGCGGCGTACTATTTTGCTTCGGTAGTGAAAAACTATCCGAAGTCACCAAAGGCTGCAGATGCGATGTTTAAAGTCGGCGTCATCATGCAGGACAAAGGTGACACCGCAAAAGCGAAAGCCGTATACCAGCAGGTTATCAGTAAATACCCTGGTACTGATGGCGCTAAACAGGCACAAAAACGTCTGAACGCGATGTAATGCATAACACACGACCAGAAGTCGCATTATTTCTGGTCGTGTCGTGCGAATCATAAGCAGTTGAGTGATCTACATCGAAATTTTTGTTGCGCTCAAGTCTGAAATCAGTAATATATGCCGCCGTTGCCACGGGATATCAAACAAACCGAAAGCAACGAAAAAGTGGGTCGTTAGCTCAGTTGGTAGAGCAGTTGACTTTTAATCAATTGGTCGCAGGTTCGAATCCTGCACGACCCACCAATCGCTAAGGTGGAAGCGGTAGTAAAACGTGAAGGATAACGTTGCATGAGCAACGGCCCGAAGGGCGAGACGAAGTCGAGTCATCCTGCACGACCCACCACTAACATAGTTAGTTGTAGTATCCAGCGTAGTATCGGGTGATTAGCTCAGCTGGGAGAGCACCTCCCTTACAAGGAGGGGGTCGGCGGTTCGATCCCGTCATCACCCACCACCGGGTCGTTAGCTCAGTTGGTAGAGCAGTTGACTTTTAATCAATTGGTCGCAGGTTCGAATCCTGCACGACCCACCAGTTTTAACATCGAAGACAGATGTTAAGCGTGTAGGATAACGTTGCGTCAGCAACGGCCCGTAGGGCGAGCGAAGCGAGTCATCCTGCACGACCCACCACTAATGACGGTGGGTTCGGTGGAAGTAGTTTGTAGTATCCAGCGCAGTATCGGGTGATTAGCTCAGCTGGGAGAGCACCTCCCTTACAAGGAGGGGGTCGGCGGTTCGATCCCGTCATCACCCACCACTCGGGTCGTTAGCTCAGTTGGTAGAGCAGTTGACTTTTAATCAATTGGTCGCAGGTTCGAATCCTGCACGACCCACCAGTTTTAACATCAAACTCAGATGTTAAGCGTGAAGGATAACGTTGCGCCAGCAACGGCCCGTAGGGCGAGCGAAGCGAGTCATCCTGCACGACCCACCAATCTTAAAGATTGGCCCCGAGTAAAAATCTTTCAGGTAACACCCGTATGGGTCGTTAGCTCAGTTGGTAGAGCAGTTGACTTTTAATCAATTGGTCGCAGGTTCGAATCCTGCACGACCCACCAATTTAAAGGTGGTTACTGGTAGAGAACGTGAAGGATAACGTTGCGTTAGCAACGGCCCGAAGGGCGAGACGAAGTCGAGTCATCCTGCACGACCCACCATCCTGAATGATTAAGGCAGCATAATCCCGCAAGGGGTCGTTAGCTCAGTTGGTAGAGCAGTTGACTTTTAATCAATTGGTCGCAGGTTCGAATCCTGCACGACCCACCAATGTAAAAAAGCGCCCTAAAGGCGCTTTTTTGCTATCTGCGATACTCAAAGATTCGAACCTGCAGCAGGTTTGAGTTGAGCGCAGCGAAACAACGGAGCCGCTCGCGGCGACGGCCCGAAGGGCGAGCGAAGCGAGTCATCCTGCACGACCCACCAATGTAAAAAAGCGCCCTAAAGGCGCTTTTTTGCTATTCAGGCATCCTCAATTTCACTTTGTAAACCTGATGACATCGTCAGAGCTTACTGTGCAAGCAACTCTATGTCGGTGGAATTAGGCGTAAAATGACGCATCCTGCACATTAGGCGTAATTCGAGTGACTTTTCCCCACCATTCGACTATCTTGTTTAGCATATAAAACAAATTACACCGATAACAGCGAATATTACGCTAATGTCGGTTTTAACGTTAAGCCTGTAAAACGAGATGGTAAGATGAGCGTAATGTTTGATCCAGACACGGCGATTTATCCTTTCCCCCCGAAGCCGACGCCGTTAAGCATTGATGAAAAAGCGTATTACCGCGAGAAGATAAAACGTCTGCTAAAAGAACGTAATGCGGTGATGGTTGCCCACTACTATACCGATCCCGAAATTCAACAACTGGCAGAAGAAACCGGTGGCTGTATTTCTGATTCTCTGGAAATGGCGCGCTTCGGTGCAAAGCATCCCGCTTCTACTTTGTTAGTCGCTGGGGTGAGATTTATGGGAGAAACCGCCAAAATTCTCAGTCCGGAAAAAACAATTCTGATGCCGACACTTCAGGCTGAATGTTCACTGGATCTCGGCTGCCCTGTTGAAGAATTTAACGCATTTTGCGATGCCCATCCCGATCGTACTGTCGTCGTCTACGCCAACACTTCTGCTGCGGTAAAAGCGCGCGCAGATTGGGTGGTAACTTCAAGCATTGCCGTCGAACTTATTGATCATCTTGATAGTTTGGGTGAAAAAATCATCTGGGCACCCGACAAACATCTGGGGCGTTACGTGCAAAAACAGACGGGTGGAGACATTCTATGCTGGCAGGGTGCCTGTATTGTGCATGATGAATTTAAGACTCAGGCGTTAACCCGCTTGCAAGAAGAATACCCGGATGCTGCCATACTGGTGCATCCAGAATCACCACAAGCTATTGTCGATATGGCGGATGCGGTCGGTTCCACCAGTCAACTGATCGCTGCTGCGAAAACATTGCCACATCAGAGGCTTATTGTGGCAACCGATCGGGGTATTTTCTACAAAATGCAGCAGGCGGTGCCAGATAAAGAGTTACTGGAAGCACCAACCGCAGGTGAGGGTGCAACCTGCCGCAGCTGCGCGCATTGTCCGTGGATGGCCATGAATGGCCTTCAGGCCATCGCAGAGGCATTAGAACAGGAAGGAAGCAATCACGAGGTTCATGTTGATGAAAGGCTGCGAGAGAGGGCGCTGGTGCCGCTCAATCGTATGCTGGATTTTGCGGCTACACTACGTGGATAACGAATAATAAGGCGTAACGTTACGCTTTGGGGGAAAGATGGATTTTTTTAGTGTGCAGAATATCCTGGTACATATACCAATAGGGGCAGGCGGTTATGATCTCTCATGGATCGAAGCGGTAGGCACGATCGCCGGGTTGCTGTGTATTGGCCTTGCCAGTCTGGAGAAGATCAGCAACTACTTCTTTGGCCTGATCAACGTCACCTTGTTTGGCATTATTTTCTTTCAGATTCAGCTGTATGCCAGCCTGCTATTACAGGTGTTTTTCTTTGCCGCGAATATTTACGGTTGGTATGCGTGGTCGCGACAAACCAGTCAGAACGAGGCGGAGTTGAAAATTCGCTGGTTGCCATTGCCGAAGGCACTCAGCTGGTTGGCGGTTTGCGTTGTTTCGATTGGTCTGATGACGGTATTTATCAATCCGGTGTTTGCATTTTTGACCCGCGTGGCAGTCATGATCATGCAAGCATTAGGATTACAGGTTGTGATGCCTGAACTGCAACCGGACGCTTTCCCGTTCTGGGATTCATGCATGATGGTGTTATCTATCGTGGCAATGATTCTGATGACGCGTAAGTATGTGGAAAACTGGCTGTTGTGGGTGATTATTAACGTGATTAGCGTCGTTATTTTTGCACTTCAGGGCGTTTACGCCATGTCTCTGGAGTACATCATCCTGACCTTTATTGCGCTCAACGGCAGCCGGATGTGGATCAACAGCGCACGTGAAAGAGGCTCACGCGCGCTGTCCCATTAATGGTGATGATGTGAATGGCCAGACACCCCTTCATTCAGGTGGCAGTCTGGCCCATGACAAGGTTGATATTCCATCTGAATGGTGGCGTGCTCAATCTGATAGTGATCCATCAGGTAGTGTTGGATCTGATCCAACAAGGCATCGTGATCGTGTGGCGGGATCACCTGCACATGCAACGTCATCACCGGCTTCTCGCCTACCATCCATACATGTACATGGTGCACATTGCGGACTTCCGGGATTTCCCGGCACATACGACGCTTCAGTTCAGCGATATCCAGCGATACCGGTGCACCTTCAAGTAATTCATTCACGCTATCTTTCAACAGTCGCCACGCGCTACGCAGAACCAGAAGCGACACCAGTATCGAGAGAATGGGGTCAGCAGGTGTCCAGCCAGTCCAGATAATAATCAACGCGGCAATAATAGCCCCAACCGAACCCAGCAGGTCCCCGAGCACATGCAGTGCCGCTGCTCGTACGTTGAGGTTTTTCTCTTCGCTGCCGTGATGAAGTAACCAGAAAGAAAGTATATTTGCCAGCAACCCAGCCACGGCAATTGCCATCATCATGCCGCCCTCGACCGGACGCGGCGTGCGGAAGCGTTCTATCGCCTCCCAGACAATCAAAATGGTAATTACCACGAGGGCTATGGCATTCACAAACGCCGCGAGCGTGGTCAGTCTTAGCCAACCGAAAGTGTGGCGAATGGTGGGAGGACGACGTGAAAATTGCACGGCGAGTAGGGCGAAAAGCAGGGCGGCAGTATCGGTCAACATATGACCCGCATCGGCCAGCAATGCCAGAGAACCAGAAAGAAAACCACCAACGACTTCTACCAGCATAAACCCGGCAGTCACGCCGAAAGCATACAACAAGCGACGAGCATTATTATCTTCTGGCAGGTGTGAGGACGTGTGTGAGTGTGAGTGCGCCATGACGAGTCATCCCTTAATTATTCTCACTTAACTTTATGACATCATACTGCTTTTAGAAGTGAAAAATTAAAAGGGAGAGACTCCGCTCTCCCATTATTGGCTATTTTGCAGGGTTACTGCGTGGTACCGTCGGTTTTGGTATCGACATCATTATTGATGCCATCACCGGTTTGTACCTTTTTATTGATATCCGGACAGCGACCATCTTTGCACATGGTGTTCTTGTGCTCTTCATCTTTGGTCATTCCGTCATTGTTCATTGAAGAACCATCCGAATGCAGCATTGTGCCGCCAGAACCGGTATTTACCCCGTTATTGTCGACGTTATTTGGCGCGACATTTTCACGGGCGTCAGGGGCTACCTGGCCCGCATCAGCTGCGGCGTTTGCCTGGCCGTTATTAGTTTGCGCTCCGCTATCGGCAGCCAGTGCGGCACCGCTGGCAAGGCTTAGAGTGGCAGTCAGAAATAATGTGGCCAGTTTTGTCATTTTCATAGGATGCTCCTGTTATGGTCGTTATGTCGGATAACCTCTTCCAACAGTGCATTTGCAGGTGAATATAAGGCATTGGTTTAAGATTTCAGCCAGGTTATGAAACGCAGCAGAGAATCTTGAAATAATTAACAAACAAAGGAGTTACAGTTAGAAATTGTAGGAGAGATCTCGTTTTTCGCGACAATCTGGCGTTTTTCTTGCTAATTCCAGGATTAATCCGTTCATAGTGTAAAACCCCGTTTACACATTCTGACGGAAGATATAGATTGGAAGTATTGCATTCACTAAGATAAGTATGGCAACACTGGAACAGACATGAATTATCAGAACGACGATTTACGCATCAAAGAAATCAAAGAGTTACTTCCTCCTGTCGCATTGCTGGAAAAATTCCCCGCTACTGAAAATGCCGCGAATACGGTTGCCCATGCCCGAAAAGCGATCCATAAGATCCTGAAAGGTAATGATGATCGCCTGTTGGTTGTGATTGGCCCATGCTCAATTCATGATCCTGTCGCGGCAAAAGAGTATGCCACTCGCTTGCTGGCGCTGCGTGAAGAGCTGAAAGATGAGCTGGAAATCGTAATGCGCGTCTATTTTGAAAAGCCGCGTACCACGGTGGGCTGGAAAGGGCTGATTAACGATCCGCATATGGATAATAGCTTCCAGATCAACGACGGTCTGCGTATAGCCCGTAAATTGCTGCTTGATATTAACGACAGCGGTCTGCCAGCGGCAGGTGAGTTTCTCGATATGATCACCCCACAATATCTCGCTGACCTGATGAGCTGGGGCGCAATTGGCGCACGTACCACCGAATCGCAGGTGCACCGCGAACTGGCATCAGGGCTTTCTTGTCCGGTCGGCTTCAAAAATGGCACCGACGGTACGATTAAAGTGGCTATCGATGCCATTAATGCCGCCGGTGCGCCGCACTGCTTCCTGTCCGTAACGAAATGGGGGCATTCGGCGATTGTGAATACCAGCGGTAACGGCGATTGCCATATCATTCTGCGCGGCGGTAAAGAGCCTAACTACAGCGCGAAGCACGTTGCTGAAGTGAAAGAAGGGCTGAACAAAGCAGGCCTGCCAGCACAGGTGATGATCGATTTCAGCCATGCTAACTCGTCCAAACAATTCAAAAAGCAGATGGATGTTTGTGCTGACGTTTGCCAGCAGATTGCCGGTGGCGAAAAGGCCATTATTGGCGTGATGGTGGAAAGCCATCTGGTGGAAGGCAATCAGAGCCTCGAGAGCGGGGAGCCGCTGGCCTACGGTAAGAGCATCACCGATGCCTGCATCGGCTGGGAAGATACCGATGCTCTGTTACGTCAACTGGCGAATGCAGTAAAAGCGCGTCGCGGGTAAGGTTTAATTGTCGGATGCGCCGTCAGAGTGGCGTATCCGATGAATCACCACAGGCCTGATAAGTCGCGCAGCGTCGCATCAGGCAATGTGCTCCATTGTTAGCAACAAAAAAGCCGACTCACTTGCAGTCGGCTTTCTCATTTTAAACGAATGACGTTTACTTCGCTTTACCCTGGTTTGCAACCGCCGCTGCTTTCGCTGCGATCTCGTCAGCATTACCCAGATAATAGCGTTTCAGCGGTTTGAAATTCTCGTCGAACTCATACACCAGCGGCACGCCAGTCGGGATATTAAGCTCAAGAATCTCTTCTTCGCTCATGTTATCAAGATATTTCACCAGCGCACGTAAAGAGTTACCGTGTGCAGCGATGATCACGCGCTCACCGCTCTTCATACGCGGCAGAATAGTTTCATTCCAGTAAGGGATCACGCGGTCAATGGTCAGCGCCAGGCTTTCCGTCAGCGGCAGTTCTTTCTCGCTCAGTTTCGCGTAACGCGGATCGTGACCCGGATAACGCTCATCATCTTTAGTCAGTTCCGGCGGAGTCACTGCAAAACCACGACGCCACTGTTTCACCTGCTCGTCGCCATACTTTTCAGCAGTTTCCGCTTTGTTCAGACCCTGCAACGCACCGTAGTGACGTTCGTTCAGTTTCCAGGATTTCTCAACGGGCAGCCATGCCTGATCCAGTTCGTCCAGCACATTCCACAGGGTATGGATAGCGCGTTTCAGCACAGAAGTGTAAGCAAAGTCAAAGCTGTAACCTTCCTCTTTCAGCAGCTTACCTGCTGCTTTTGCTTCGCTTACGCCTTTCTCAGACAGATCCACGTCGTACCAACCGGTGAAACGGTTTTCTTTGTTCCACTGACTTTCGCCATGACGAACCAGAACCAGCTTAGTTACAGCCATATACTTACTCCTCAAATCATCTTTTAATGATAATAATTCTCATTATATTGCCGCGACGAAGCAACAGCAATGCTTACGCATAACCATAGCGAAAATAGTGGCGCAGTGTAAGGTTGTTGTGAATATTGAGTTGCAAATATGTCGGTGTTTGCTGGTGATTTGAACAATATGAGATAAAGCCCTCATGACGAGGGCGTAACATTACTCAGCAATAAACTGATATTCCGTCAGGCTGGAATACTCTTCGCCAGGACGCAGGAAGCAGTCCGGTTGCGGCCATTCAGGGTGGTTCGGGCTGTCCGGTAGAAACTCGCTTTCCAGAGCCAGCCCTTGCCAGTCGGCGTAAGGTTCGGTTCCCCGCGACGGTGTGCCGCCGAGGAAGTTGCCGGAGTAGAATTGCAGAGCCGGAGCGGTGGTGTAGACCTTCAGCTGCAATTTTTCATCTGCTGACCAGACATGCGCCGCCACTTTCTTGCCATCGCCTTTGGCCTGTAACAAGAATGCGTGATCGTAACCTTTCACTTTGCGCTGATCGTCGTCGGCAAGAAACTCACTGGCGATGATTTTGGCGCTGCGGAAATCAAAAGACGTTCCGGCGACAGATTTCAGGCCGTCGTGCGGAATGCCGCCTTCATCAACCGGCAGATATTCGTCCGCCAGAATCTGCAACTTGTGATTGCGCACGTCAGACTGCTCGCCGTCAAGATTGAAATAGACGTGATTAGTCATATTCACCGGGCAAGGTTTATCAACTGTGGCGCGATAAGTAATGGAGATACGGTTATCGTCGGTCAGACGATATTGCACCGTCGCGCCGAGATTACCCGGGAAGCCCTGATCACCATCATCTGAACTCAGGGCAAACAGCACCTGACGATCGTTCTGGTTCACAATCTGCCAGCGACGTTTGTCGAACCCTTCCGGCCCGCCGTGCAGCTGGTTAACGCCCTGACTTGGCGAAAGCGTCACGGTTTCACCGTCAAAGGTATAACGGCTATTGGCGATACGGTTGGCATAACGACCAATAGAGGCCCCCAGAAACGCGGCCTGATCCTGATAGCATTCCGGGCTGGCACAGCCGAGCAGCGCCTCGCGGACGCTGCCATCGGAAAGCGGAATACGGGCGGAAAGTAAAGTCGCACCCCAGTCCATCAGCGTGACTACCATCCCTGCGTTGTTACGCAAAGTTAACAGTCGGTACGGCTGACCATCGGGTGCCAGTGCGGGAGTTTCGTTCAGCACTGTCCTGCTCCTTGTGATGGTTTACAAACGTAAAAAGTCTCTTTAATACCTGTTTTTGCTTCATATTGTTCAGCGACAGCTTGCTGTACGGCAGGCACCAGCTCTTCCGGGATCAGCGCGACGATACAGCCGCCAAATCCGCCGCCGGTCATGCGTACGCCACCTTTGTCGCCAATCACAGCTTTGACGATTTCTACCAGAGTGTCAATTTGCGGCACGGTGATTTCGAAATCATCGCGCATAGAGGCATGAGACTCCGCCATCAACTCGCCCATACGTTTCAGGTCGCCTTGCTCCAGCGCGCTGGCAGCTTCAACGGTGCGGGCGTTTTCAGTCAGTATATGACGCACGCGTTTTGCCACGATCGGGTCCAGTTCATGCGCAACAGCGTTGAACTCTTCAATGGTGACATCACGCAGGGCTGGCTGCTGGAAGAAACGCGCACCGGTTTCGCACTGTTCACGACGGGTGTTGTATTCGCTGCCAACCAGGGTACGTTTGAAGTTACTGTTGATGATGACGACAGCCACACCTTTGGGCATGGAAACTGCTTTGGTCCCCAGTGAGCGGCAATCGATCAGCAAGGCATGATCTTTCTTGCCGAGCGCGGAAATTAGCTGATCCATGATCCCGCAGTTACAGCCTACAAACTGGTTTTCTGCTTCCTGACCGTTAAGCGCGATTTGTGCGCCGTCCAGCGGCAGATGATAAAGCTGCTGCAATACGGTTCCGACCGCGACTTCCAGTGAAGCGGAAGAACTTAACCCGGCACCCTGCGGCACATTGCCGCTGATCACCATGTCCACGCCGCCGAAGCTGTTGTTACGCAGTTGCAGATGTTTCACCACGCCACGAACGTAGTTAGCCCATTGATAGTTTTCATGTGCGACAATGGGCGCATCGAGGGAAAACTCGTCGAGCTGATTTTCATAATCGGCTGCCATCACGCGAACTTTACGGTCATCGCGTGGTGCACAACTGATCACGGTTTGATAATCAATCGCGCAGGGCAGAACGAAACCGTCGTTGTAGTCGGTGTGTTCACCAATCAAATTCACGCGGCCAGGCGCCTGAATGGTGTGAGTGGCAGGGTAGCCAAATGCGTTGGCAAACAGAGATTGTGTTTTTTCTTTCAGACTCATTTCTTACACTCCGGATTCGCGAAAATGGATATCGCTGACTGCGCGCAAACGCTCTGCTGCCTGTTCTGCGGTCAGGTCTCGCTGGGTCTCTGCCAGCATTTCATAACCAACCATAAATTTACGTACGGTGGCGGAGCGCAGCAGAGGCGGATAAAAGTGCGCGTGCAGCTGCCAGTGTTGATTCTCTTCGCCATTAAATGGCGCGCCGTGCCAGCCCATAGAGTAGGGGAAGGAGCACTGGAAGAGGTTGTCATAACGACTGGTCAGCTTTTTCAACGCCAGCGCCAGATCGCTGCGCTGGGCGTCGGTCAAATCGGTGATCCGTAAAACGTGGGCTTTGGGCAGCAGTAGCGTTTCGAACGGCCAGGCAGCCCAGTAAGGCACGACGGCTAACCAGTGTTCGGTTTCGACAACGGTACGGCTACCGTCTGCCAGCTCGCGCTGAACATAATCCACCAGCATTGGTGATTTCTGTTCGGCAAAATATTCTTTTTGCAGGCGGTCTTCGCGCTCAGCTTCGTTAGGCAGGAAGCTATTTGCCCAAATCTGACCGTGCGGATGCGGGTTAGAGCAGCCCATCGCCGCGCCTTTGTTTTCAAAAACCTGCACCCATGGGTACGTTTTCCCCAGTTCTGCGGTTTGCTCCTGCCAGGTTTTGACGATTTCCGTCAATGCTGCAACGCTGAGCTCTGGCAGCGTTTTACTGTGATCCGGTGAAAAGCAGATCACCCGGCTGGTGCCGCGCGCGCTCTGGCAACGCATCAGCGGATCGTGACTTTCTGGCGCATCTGGCGTGTCAGACATCAAAGCCGCAAAGTCATTAGTGAAAACGTAAGTCCCGGTGTAATCGGGGTTTTTATCGCCTGTCACCCGCACATTACCTGCGCAGAGGAAGCAATCTGGATCGTGCGCAGGTAACACCTGTTTGGCTGGCGTTTCCTGCGCCCCCTGCCAGGGGCGCTTAGCGCGGTGCGGTGAAACCAGAATCCATTGCCCGGTGAGCGGGTTGTAGCGGCGATGTGGATGATCAACGGGATTAAATTGCGTCATGGTCGTTCCTTAATCGGGATATCCCTGTGGATGGCGTGACTGCCAGTGCCAGGTGTCCTGCGCCATTTCATCGAGTGTGCGCGTTACGCGCCAGTTCAGTTCACGGTCGGCTTTGCTGGCGTCCGCCCAGTAGGCCGGAAGGTCGCCCTCGCGACGCGGTGCAAAATGATAATTAACCGGTTTGCCGCAGGCTTTGCTGAAGGCATTAACCACGTCCAGCACGCTGTTGCCTACGCCAGCGCCGAGGTTGTAGATGTGTACGCCTGGCTTGTTCGCCAGTTTTTCCATCGCCACGACGTGACCGTCCGCCAGATCCATTACGTGGATGTAATCGCGTACGCCAGTACCATCTTCGGTCGGATAATCGTTACCAAAAATCGCCAGCGAGTCGCGACGGCCTACAGCAACCTGGGCGATGTATGGCATCAGGTTATTCGGAATGCCTTGCGGATCTTCGCCCATATCGCCCGACGGATGCGCGCCAACCGGGTTGAAGTAGCGCAGCAGGGCAATGCTCCAGTCCGGCTGGGCTTTTTGCAGATCGGTGAGGATCTGTTCCACCATCAGCTTGCTTTTGCCGTAAGGGCTTTGCGGTGTGCCGGTCGGGAAGCTTTCAACGTATGGAATTTTGGGCTGATCGCCATAAACGGTGGCGGAGGAGCTAAAAATAAAGTTTTTGACGTTAGCGGCGCGCATGGCGCTAATCAGGCGCAGAGTGCCGTTGACATTGTTGTCGTAATATTCCAGCGGTTTTTGTACCGATTCGCCCACGGCTTTCAGCCCGGCGAAGTGGATCACGGTGTCGATAGCGTGATCGTGCAGGATCTCGGTCATCAACGCTTCGTTACGAATATCGCCTTCAACAAACGTTGGATGTTTGCCGCCTAAACGCTCGATAACAGGCAGTACGCTGCGCTTACTGTTACAGAGGTTATCAAGAATGATGACATCATGACCGTTTTGCAGTAATTGCACACAGGTATGACTTCCAATGTAACCGCTACCACCGGTAACCAGAACTCTCATAATTCGCTCCATTAGGCTTATGGTATGAAATAACCATAGCATAACAAAGATGCGAAAAGTGTGACATGGAATAAATTAGTGGAATCGTTTACACAAGAATTTAGCCGTTTTTTATGCGCGATTAAGTGATTATAAAACAGAGGGTTTATGAATGATTGCGCTTTTTATCTGAAAAAAGACGCGGTTTCATGCCTGCATGCGTCGAACCGTTGGCCGGAGAGGGTGCTAAGGCCGCCTCCGGCAAGGTCAGCACTACCGACTCAATATATTTTTGTCAGCACATAGCGATAGAGTCCACCGTCCGGCACGAACTCAAGACGATGGGTAATACAGGCAGGCGCATCTTCAGCGTGGTGCGAAACAAACAACAATTGCGTTTCACCTTCGCTAATCAGCACATCAACAAAACGGCGGATAAGCTGGCGATTCAGCGGATCAAGCCCCTGTAGTGGTTCATCGAGAATAAGCAACGTCGGATGTTTCACCAGTGCGCGGACAATCAGCGCCAGACGCTGCTGTCCCCAGGAAAGACTATGGAACGGAGCGTCAGCCGTGCGTTTATCAATGCCGAGAATATCCAGCCACTGCTGCACCAGTTTTTGCTGGCGATCCGAAACGGCCTGATAAATGCCAATCGAATCAAAATAGCCAGAAAGAATCACATTACGCACGGTAGTGCTGACCCGGTAATCCAGATGCAAACTACTGCTGACGTAACCGATATGCTTTTTGATATCCCAGATGGTTTCGCCGCTGCCGCGACGTCGTCCGAAAAGCGTCAAATCGTTGCTGTAACCTTGCGGATGATCGCCAGTAACCAGGCTTAATAACGTCGATTTTCCTGCACCATTTGGCCCGACAATTTGCCAGTGTTCGCCTGGATTCACCTGCCAGCTAAGGTTATTAAGAATGGGGCGATCGTTATAAGAAACCACGCCATTGTTCAGCACAATGCGCGGTTCGTTGGCGGGTAAGGCGTGACGTGCTGAAGGTTCATCCGGCTCCGGCAGTTGCACACCTTCAAGCTGTTCACTATGCGCCAGTTGCGCGACGAGTGCTTGTTGGAGCAGTTCCTCTTTAGCGCCAGTTTCCGCTAACGTGCAATCCGCCAGCACGCCAGCAAACTGGACAAACTCCGGGATCTCATCGAAGCGATTGAGCACCAGTACCAGAGTAATACCGGACTGATGTAACGAGGCGAGTCGCTCAGCCAGCTGCTGACGTGAGGCAACATCCAGGCCATCGAACGGCTCATCAAGAATCAACAAGTCAGGCTCCGACATCAGCGCCTGACACAGCAGGGTTTTTCGCGTCTCGCCAGTGGAAAGGTATTTAAAGCGTCGGTCGAGGAGGGCGGTAATACCGAACTGCTGCGCCAGTTGCATGCAACGCGGTGCATCCTTTACTTCATCCTGAATGATCTCAGCCGTAGTGCGTCCGGTGTCATCTTCGCCAGGGCCGAGCATATCGGTGTTATTCCGCTGCCATTCGTCGCTGACGAGTTTTTGCAATTGCTCGAAGGAGAGACGAGTGATGTGGGAAAACTGGCTTTGCCGTTCACCTTTCAAAAGCGGAAGTTCCCCCGCCAGCGCGCGGGCCAGGGCCGATTTCCCGCTTCCATTCGAACCGACAAACGCCCAACTATCACCCGCGTTTAACGTTAGCTGAGGCAATTGCAGCGTTTTTGTGTCGCTAAGACGAAACGTGCCTTGCAAAATTTGCAACGATGACATTTTATATCCCACTTTGTGCAGCGATTACTGACAGGGATACGTGTTTCATAACAAATTGTCAACACGCTTAGCACAGCGTGGCGATAATCACGCTGTCGGCATTAAAGTAGGCCGTGACATTCTGTCCTTGCTGAAGAGAAGTCGCTTCATTTACCGGCACTGTGGCGCACAGTGTTTGCCCGTCGGGTAGCGCCATTAATACTTCGCACTGCTCTGCGCCGCGCTCAATATGACTAATAATACCCGGTAATTGGTTGTCAGCGTTTTGCGCGACCGCCTCGTCCTGAGTAATACCTACCCACGGCGCTTTTAGCAATATCAACACTTCTTTGCCTTCATCCAGCCCCAGACGCGCGCCGCTTTGTGCGGTAATTGCGACTTTCAGGCGTGTTTTTCCGTCAGCCAGTAAGACATCAACATGCTGTTGAACGTCATCATGATCGCGGGCGGTGATGGTACCGAACCACTGGTTACGGGCGCTGGTTTGCAGTGAAAAACGTGAGATCGCGGCCAGCAGGCTGTTCAGCGGCAGGGCGTCATCGTCACTTAACACATCAAAGGCTTTTTGCTGGATTTGCGCCAGTAAGTCATAGAGCTGAATCAGTCGCTGACCATAGCGGGTCAGTACTGCGCCGCCGCCACCTTTACCGCCTGTTGCGCGCTCGACCAGAATATGCTCACTTAACTGATTCATCTCGTTAATGGCATCCCAGGCGCTTTTATAGCTAATACCGGCATCTTTCGCTCCCTGGCTAATGGAACCGGAAAGCGCAATGTGTTTTAGTAGCGAAATGCGGCGCGGGTCGGCGAATAATTTTTGTTGGAGCTTAAGGGTGAGAAGGATTTCGGCCTGCATAACAATGTCCTGGCAAAAGTCTTATTGTGACGGAAAACGAACGCCACGCAAAGCTGACCGCACAAAAGGGGAGTGCTTTTCTGTGCTTAGCGGTTAGAATAGTCTCATGACTATATCTGGAGTTGACCATGTTAGAGTTATTAAAAAGTCTGGTATTCGCCGTAATCATGGTACCTGTCGTGATGGCCATCATCCTGGGTCTGATTTACGGTCTTGGTGAAGTATTCAACATCTTTTCTGGTGTTGGTAAAAAAGACCAGCCCGGACAAAATCATTGATTCCCTGAATGCCCGCTTAGTCGGGCATTTTCTTTTTCTCAACTTCCTGCTTTTCCTGCCGATATTTTTTCTTATCTACCTCACAAAGGTTAGCAATAACTGCTGGGAAAATTCCGAGTTAGTCGTTATATTGTCGCCTACATAACGTTACATTAAGGGGTTACCAATGGCTCGTAAATGGTTGAACTTGTTTGCCGGGGCGGCACTCTCTTTCGCTGTTGCTGGCAATGCACTGGCAGATGAAGGGAAAATCACGGTGTTCGCCGCCGCATCACTGACTAACGCAATGCAGGACATTGCTACGCAGTTTAAAAAAGAGAAAGGCGTGGATGTGGTTTCTTCTTTCGCTTCGTCATCTACTCTCGCCCGTCAGATTGAAGCGGGTGCGCCTGCGGATCTGTTTATTTCTGCCGATCAGAAATGGATGGATTATGCGGTTGATAAAAAAGCGATCGATACAGCTACGCGTCAGACACTGCTCGGCAATAGCCTGGTCGTTGTAGCACCGAAAGCCAGCGTGCAGAAAGATTTCACCATCGACAGCAAAACCAACTGGACTTCACTGCTGAATGGCGGTCGCCTGGCGGTTGGCGATCCGGAACATGTTCCCGCTGGCATTTATGCAAAAGAAGCACTGCAAAAACTGGGCGCATGGGATACGCTCTCTCCGAAACTGGCCCCAGCGGAAGATGTTCGTGGGGCGCTGGCGCTGGTCGAACGTAACGAAGCGCCTCTGGGCATTGTCTACGGTTCTGACGCAGTTGCCAGCAAAGGGGTAAAAGTGGTTGCCACCTTCCCGGAAGATTCACATAAAAAAGTGGAATATCCGGTTGCTGTTGTGGAAGGGCATAACAATGCGACAGTGAAAGCATTTTATGATTATCTGAAGGGACCGCAGGCAGCGGAAATCTTTAAACGTTACGGATTTACAATCAAGTAATGATACTGACCGATCCAGAATGGCAGGCAGTTTTATTAAGCCTGAAAGTTTCTTCCCTGGCTGTGCTGTTTAGCCTGCCGTTTGGGATCTTTTTTGCCTGGTTACTGGTGCGTTGCACGTTTCCGGGCAAAGCTCTGCTCGACAGCGTACTGCATCTACCGCTGGTGTTACCGCCCGTGGTCGTCGGTTACTTATTATTAGTTTCGATGGGACGGCGCGGATTTATCGGTGAACGTCTGTATGACTGGTTTGGTATTACCTTCGCCTTTAGCTGGCGCGGCGCGGTTCTCGCTGCCGCCGTCATGTCGTTTCCGCTGATGGTGCGGGCAATTCGTCTGGCGCTGGAAGGGGTTGATGTCAAACTGGAACAGGCCGCAAGAACACTGGGGGCCGGGCGCTGGCGCGTTTTCTTTACTATCACGTTACCGCTGACCTTACCGGGAATTATTGTTGGTACGGTACTGGCTTTTGCTCGTTCTCTCGGTGAGTTTGGTGCAACCATCACCTTTGTGTCGAACATTCCTGGTGAAACGCGAACCATTCCTTCTGCCATGTATACCCTGATCCAGACCCCCGGCGGGGAAAGTGGAGCGGCGAGACTGTGCATTATTTCTATTGCGCTGGCGATGATCTCCCTGTTGATTTCAGAATGGCTGGCCAGAATCAGCCGTGAACGGGCGGGGCGCTAATCATGCTGGAACTGAATTTTTCCCAGACGTTGGGCAACCATTGCCTGACTATTAATGAAACGCTGCCCGCCAATGGCATCACTGCTATCTTTGGCGTCTCCGGTGCCGGAAAAACTTCGCTGATTAACGCCATCAGTGGACTGACGCGCCCGCAAAAAGGGCGGATTGTCCTCAATGGGCGGGTACTAAATGATGCCGAAAAAGGTATCTGCCTGACGCCGGAAAAGCGTCGCGTTGGCTATGTTTTTCAGGATGCGCGGCTGTTCCCGCATTACAAAGTGCGTGGCAATCTGCGCTACGGCATGTCGAAAAGTATGGTCGATCAGTTCGATAAGCTGGTGGCGCTTTTAGGCATTGAACCGTTGCTTGACCGTTTACCAGGCAGCCTGTCCGGAGGCGAAAAACAGCGCGTGGCGATTGGTCGGGCTTTGCTGACAGCACCGGAATTGCTGTTGCTGGATGAACCGCTGGCGTCACTGGATATTCCGCGTAAACGCGAACTGTTGCCTTATCTGCAACGGCTGACACGGGAAATCAACATTCCGATGTTGTATGTCAGCCATTCGCTGGATGAGATCCTCCATCTGGCAGACAGAGTGATGGTACTGGAAAACGGTCAGGTGAAAGCCTTTGGCGCGCTGGAGGAAGTGTGGGGCAGTAGCGTGATGAATCCGTGGCTGCCGAAAGAGCAACAAAGTAGCATTCTGAAAGTGACGGTGCTTGAGCATCATCCGCATTACGCGATGACCGCGCTGGCGCTGGGCGATCAGCATTTGTGGGTCAATAAGCTGGACGAACCGCTGCAAGCTGCGCTACGTATCCGCATTCAGGCTTCCGATGTTTCTCTGGTTTTACAACCGCCGCAGCAAACCAGCATTCGTAACGTATTGCGGGCAAAAGTTGTTAATAGTTATGACGACAACGGCCAGGTGGAAGTGGAACTGGAAGTCGGCGGTAAAACGCTGTGGGCGCGTATCAGCCCGTGGGCCAGGGATGAACTGGCGATCAAACCTGGCCTGTGGCTGTACGCGCAAATTAAAAGTGTGTCGATAACCGCCTGATTAAATCAGGTGGCTATAAATGAACTGGGCAATGCTGTCGGTGGTGTTATCACCAATCACAATGTTGGCGCGCGCTTTTACCGCGTCATCGGCGTTGCCCATCGCCACGCCTGTACCAGCGGCTTCCAGCATACTGATATCATTAAAGTTATCGCCGAATGCCACGACGTTTTCCATCGACCAACCTTGCGCCTCAACCCATTTCGTCAAACGTTTACCTTTGCTGTTGCCGCCGCGTGCAATATCAACCTGATCGTGCCAGGACCATTCACACTCCAGTCCCAGTTCATGTTCGACATGCTTACCAAAATGCTGCAATTGCGGCAGGTCATCGTGCGTCAGGGCGAACTTCCATACGGCGTTAACTTGTTGCGCCGTTTCAGCCAGAGAAGCGACTTGTGTGAAAGTCGGACGCTGTTCCGGCGGCAGGGTTTGCGCCCAGTTAGATGTGCGAATGACATGCCCGGTCGGGTGCTCATAGACCATTGCATCATCGACATACATCAGACCGTGAATGTGGTGTTCATTCAGCATCTCAATGAGTTGCAGGGCTTTAATAACGGGCATTGGGTCCGCTTCCAGCACGGTTTTTGCATGATAATCATACAAATAGGTGCCATTACAGCAAATAGCAGGTGTATCCAGCGCCAGCGCCTGATAAAAAGGATGAATAGCGACGTGATGGCGACCTGTGACGATGATTAATTGATAGCCTGCTTCGCGAGCGCGGGCCAGGGCTTCTATCGATGAAGGAAGCAGGGTCTTTTTCGGGGTCAATAAGGTGCCGTCTAAGTCGAGAGCAATCACGCGTGTGGTCATGGCGTATTCCAGATTAAGGTTAAGAATTTTCGTCTGCGCGAATGGTACACCGATACCACTATCGGACAAAATTCTGCGTTTTAATTCAGCATTCACCGCCAAAAGCGACTAATTTTAGCTGTTACAGTCAGTTGCTAAATGCAAAGGAGCATTCATGAAGCAAACAGTTTATATCGCCAGCCCTGAGAGCCAGCAAATTCACGTCTGGAATCTGAATCATGAAGGCGCACTGACGCTGACACAGGTTGTCGATGTGCCGGGGCAGGTGCAGCCGATGGTGGTCAGCCCGGACAAACGTTATCTCTATGTTGGTGTTCGCCCTGAGTTTCGCGTCCTGGCGTATCGTATCGCCCCGGACGATGGCGCACTGACCTTTGCCGCAGAGTCTGCGCTGCCGGGTAGTCCGACGCATATTTCCACCGATCACCAGGGGCAGTTTGTCTTTGTAGGTTCTTACAATGCGGGTAACGTGAGCGTAACGCGTCTGGAAGATGGCCTGCCAGTGGGCGTCGTCGATGTGGTCGAGGGGCTGGACGGTTGCCATTCCGCCAATATCTCACCGGACAACCGTACGCTGTGGGTTCCGGCATTAAAGCAGGATCGCATTTGCCTGTTTACGGTCAGCGATGATGGTCATCTCGTGGCGCAGGACCCTGCGGAAGTGACCACCGTTGAAGGGGCCGGCCCGCGTCATATGGTATTCCATCCAAACGAACAATATGCGTATTGCGTCAATGAGTTAAACAGCTCAGTGGATGTCTGGGAACTGAAAGATCCGCACGGTAATATCGAATGTGTCCAGACGCTGGATATGATGCCGGAAAACTTCTCCGACACCCGTTGGGCGGCTGATATTCATATCACCCCGGATGGTCGCCATTTATACGCCTGCGACCGTACCGCCAGCCTGATTACCGTTTTCAGCGTTTCGGAAGATGGCAGCGTGTTGAGTAAAGAAGGCTTCCAGCCAACGGAAACCCAGCCGCGCGGCTTCAATGTTGATCACAGCGGCAAGTATCTGATTGCCGCCGGGCAAAAATCTCACCACATCTCGGTATACGAAATTGTTGGCGAGCAGGGGCTACTGCATGAAAAAGGCCGCTATGCGGTCGGGCAGGGACCAATGTGGGTGGTGGTTAACGCACACTAACCGCTGATTTACCCGGCGCAGTCTCTCCTGCGCCGGTGTATTAACCTATCTCCTGTAACGCGTGTCTCTGGCGTTCGACGATATTGGTCCACAAATTGTCTTTATCGTCAGTCCATAAATTAATCAGCAAGGCAAAAAAGCGTTCTGCTGCTGGAGAAAGTACGGCATCTTTACGGCGAATTATTCCCAATGTTCGACGTATAACGGGTTCCACCAATGGGATACCAATAATCGAAGAATAGGGCGCATGAGGCATTGCCAGGCCAGGAAGCGCCGAAATCCCCAGTCCCGCCTCCACCAGTCCTAATGACGTCGAAAGATGACGCACTTCGTAAAACCAGTCCAGCTTCCAGGGCTTGTCGGCCAGCTGTTGTTCTATCAACAGTCGGTTGCCGCTGGAGGAGCGTACGCCAATCATTTTGTAACCCACTAACTCCTGCCATTCTACAAGCTGCTTTTTGGCCAATGGATGGTCACGCCGACAGGCCAGCACGAACGGCTCGTTGACCAGTGGGGTAAAATCAATGGATGAATTTGTGACGTTGTTCATGTTTATGCCAAAGTCTGATTCGTTACACAGCACCGATTCCATGCAATTATTCGTGCCTTGTTCCAGAATCCGCACTTTAATATTGGGATACAGCTCATTAAATTTACCGATTGCCAGCGGTAAAAAATAAAATACTGCGGTCGGAATACACGCTAACGTCACCATACCACGATGATAAGCATTCATATCACGAATATTAAAAAGCGTTTCATCGAATTTCTTTATTAATTCCCGCGCCTCCGGGAGCAACCTTTTTCCTGCTTTTGTTAACGTAACCTTGCGAGTTGTACGCTCAAATAGTTGAACATGTAAATCTTCCTCCATCTTTTTTATTCTTCGCGTTAATGCAGGTTGCGTAATATTGAGTAATTTAGCGGCATTGTTAAACGAACTGGACTCTGCCAGTATGACAAATGCCTTCATACTTGATAATTCATGCTTCATTATTACTCCGGAAAATGGAAGCGACGATTTTGGGTGGCTGGCCGTTAAAAATTTTAACTGCATTTAGCCAACTTAAATTAATGAAAAAATGTTATTAATCGTTGAGCTAAAGTCATTAGAGATGCTTTGCCCTTAATGTAACCATATCGCAATAAGTTATGTTTTTAAATTGAGGGCATTATTATGAAAAAAATACCCTGCGTGATGATGCGAGGTGGAACCTCGAGGGGCGCGTTCCTGTTAGCGGAACATTTACCCGAAGATCAAACGCAGCGCGATAAAATATTGATGGCAATTATGGGTTCCGGTAACGATCTGGAAATTGACGGTATTGGCGGCGGTAATCCACTGACCAGTAAAGTCGCCATTATTAGCCGTTCCAGCGATCCGCGTGCTGATGTCGATTATCTGTTTGCGCAGGTAATCGTTCATGAGCAACGTGTCGATACCACGCCTAACTGCGGCAATATGCTGTCTGGTGTTGGGGCATTCGCCATTGAAAATGGTTTGATTGCAGCGACTTCGCCAGTTACTCGCGTACGTATCCGCAACGTCAATACGGGTACGTTCATCGAAGCTGATGTGCAAACGCCAAATGGTGTTGTCGAGTACGAGGGTAGCGCCAGAATTGACGGCGTACCGGGTACTGCCGCACCGGTTGCGCTCACTTTCCTGAATGCCGCTGGAACCAAAACCGGAAAAGTTTTCCCGACTGATAATCAGATTGATTATTTTGACGATGTCCCGGTGACCTGTATCGATATGGCGATGCCAGTCGTCATTATTCCGGCTGAATATCTGGGAAAAACAGGTTATGAATTACCGGCGGAACTGGATGCCGACAAAGCATTATTAGCCCGCATTGAATCTATCCGTCTACAAGCGGGTAAAGCAATGGGCTTAGGTGATGTCAGTAATATGGTTATCCCTAAACCTGTGCTTATTTCTCCAGCGCAGAAAGGCGGGGCAATTAATGTGCGTTATTTTATGCCGCATTCTTGCCATCGCGCGCTGGCGATAACCGGTGCTATTGCTATTTCCAGTAGTTGTGCATTGGAAGGCACCGTCACCCGACAAATCGTCCCTTCTGTAGGATACGGCAATATCAATATTGAACACCCCAGTGGTGCGCTCGACGTTCATTTAAGTAATGAAGGTCAGGATGCCACGACGTTACGCGCATCTGTTATTCGGACGACCAGAAAAATATTTTCCGGTGAAGTTTATCTTCCCTGAAAAAATTCGTTGTCAGGATAAGGACAATCAATAAAGGACTTCTGTATGAGTCATACAGAAAGAACAGGATTTTAAATGAATAAGAAATCGTTATGGAAGCTAATTCTGATATTAGCGATCCCATGTATTATTGGTTTTATGCCAGCTCCGGCAGGATTAAGCGAACTGGCGTGGGTGCTTTTTGGTATTTACCTGGCGGCCATTGTGGGGCTGGTTATCAAGCCTTTCCCGGAACCTGTCGTACTGTTAATTGCCGTTGCTGCCTCAATGGTGGTGGTCGGTAACTTATCCGACGGTGCGTTTAAAACCACCGCCGTATTAAGCGGTTACTCTTCAGGTACCACCTGGCTGGTGTTCTCGGCGTTTACCTTAAGCGCCGCATTTGTGACCACCGGTTTAGGTAAACGTATTGCCTATCTGCTGATTGGTAAAATCGGTAACACCACGCTGGGTCTGGGTTACGTTACGGTATTCCTCGATCTGGTACTGGCTCCGGCAACACCGTCTAACACCGCGCGTGCGGGCGGCATTGTGTTACCGATCATCAACAGCGTGGCGGTGGCTTTGGGGTCCGAACCGGAAAAAAGTCCGCGTCGTGTCGGACATTACCTGATGATGTCCATTTACATGGTCACCAAAACCACCAGCTATATGTTCTTTACCGCAATGGCGGGGAACATTCTGGCGCTGAAAATGATCAACGACATTCTGCACCTGCAAATTAGCTGGGGTGGATGGGCGCTGGCAGCCGGATTGCCGGGCATCATTATGCTGCTGGTCACCCCGCTGGTGATTTACACCATGTATCCACCAGAAATTAAGAAGGTGGATAACAAAACCATCGCTAAAGCGGGCCTTGCCGAACTAGGACCGATGAAAATCCGCGAAAAAATGCTGCTCGGTGTCTTTGTGCTGGCGCTGCTGGGCTGGATTTTCAGTAAGTCTCTGGGGGTTGATGAATCCACCGTGGCAATCGTTGTTATGGCAACCATGCTGCTGCTGGGTATCGTTACCTGGGAAGACGTGGTTAAAAATAAAGGCGGCTGGAATACCTTAATCTGGTACGGCGGTATTATCGGCTTAAGCTCCTTATTATCGAAAGTTAAATTCTTCGAATGGTTAGCTGAAGTCTTTAAAAATAACCTGGCATTTGATGGTCACGGTAACGTTGCTTTCTTCGTTATTATTTTCCTCAGCATTATCGTGCGTTATTTCTTCGCTTCCGGTAGTGCCTATATCGTTGCTATGTTACCGGTATTTGCCATGCTGGCGAACGTCTCCGGCGCACCGTTAATGTTAACCGCGCTGGCACTGTTGTTCTCCAACTCCTATGGCGGCATGGTTACTCACTATGGCGGCGCGGCAGGTCCGGTCATCTTTGGCGTGGGTTATAACGATATTAAATCCTGGTGGTTGGTCGGTGCGGTACTGACGATATTAACCTTCCTGGTGCATATCACCCTCGGCGTGTGGTGGTGGAATATGCTGATCGGCTGGAACATGCTGTAAATATTCTCGTCATACTTCAAGTTGCATGTGCTGCGTCTGCGTTCGCTCACCCCAGTCACTTACTTATGTAAGCTCCTGGGGATTCACTCGCTTGTCGCCTTCCTGCAACTCGAATTATTTAGAGTATATCCATTTATTATCTTTCTGCGCACTTCACGGTGCGCAGATATCTGGAGCATTTGATGATCAAGTTATCTGAAAAAGGCGTGTTTCTCGCCAGTAATAACGAAATAATTGCCGAAGAACATTTCACCGGCGAAATTAAAAAAGAAGAAGCCAAAAAAGGCACTATTGCCTGGTCTATTCTCTCTTCGCATAATACGTCCGGAAATATGGATAAACTTAAAATTAAGTTTGATTCATTAGCCTCTCACGATATTACCTTTGTTGGTATTGTACAGACCGCTAAAGCGTCCGGTATGGAACGTTTCCCGCTGCCGTATGTGCTGACCAACTGCCATAACTCACTCTGCGCCGTCGGCGGCACTATTAACGGTGATGACCATGTTTTTGGTTTATCGGCGGCCCAGCGTTATGGCGGTATTTTTGTGCCTCCGCATATTGCGGTCATCCATCAATATATGCGTGAGATGATGGCAGGCGGCGGCAAAATGATCCTCGGGTCAGACAGCCACACCCGTTACGGTGCATTAGGGACAATGGCAGTCGGTGAGGGCGGCGGTGAGTTGGTAAAACAGCTGCTTAATGACACCTGGGATATCGACTATCCGGGCGTGGTTGCGGTGCATCTGACCGGAAAACCTGCGCCGTATGTGGGGCCACAGGATGTGGCGCTGGCTATCATTGGCGCGGTGTTCAAAAACGGTTACGTCAAAAACAAAGTCATGGAGTTCGTTGGACCGGGCGTTAGCGCGCTCTCTACCGATTTCCGTAACAGCGTTGACGTGATGACCACTGAAACGACCTGTTTAAGTTCTGTCTGGCAAACCGATGAAGAAGTCCATAACTGGCTGGCGCTGCACGGTCGCGGCCAGGATTACTGCCAGCTTAACCCTCAACCGATGGCGTACTACGATGGCTGCATCAGCGTTGATTTAAGCGCCATCAAACCAATGATTGCGCTGCCGTTCCACCCGAGCAACGTGTATGAAATCGACACACTGAACCAGAACCTGACCGACATTCTGCGTGAGATTGAAATTGAGTCCGAACGCGTGGCGCACGGTAAAGCCAAACTCTCGCTGCTGGATAAAGTGGAAAATGGTCGCCTGAAAGTGCAGCAGGGGATTATCGCGGGCTGTTCTGGCGGTAACTACGAAAACGTCATCGCGGCGGCGAATGCACTGCGCGGTCAATCCTGTGGCAATGACACCTTCTCGCTGGCAGTTTACCCGTCATCACAGCCGGTGTTTATGGATCTCGCCAAAAAAGGTGTGGTAGCAGATTTGATTGGCGCAGGCGCAATCATCAGAACCGCGTTCTGCGGCCCATGCTTTGGCGCGGGCGATACGCCAATCAACAACGGTTTGAGTATTCGCCACACCACGCGTAACTTCCCGAACCGCGAAGGCTCTAAGCCAGCTAATGGGCAGATGTCAGCGGTGGCGTTGATGGACGCTCGTTCTATCGCTGCGACTGCGGCAAACGGTGGCTATTTAACCTCTGCCAGCGAACTTGATTGCTGGGACAACGTGCCGGAGTACGCCTTCGATGTAACGCCGTATAAAAACCGTGTTTATCAGGGCTTTGTGAAAGGGGCAACTCAGCAACCGCTGATTTACGGGCCGAACATTAAAGACTGGCCGGAATTGGGTGCGCTGACTGACAATATCGTCCTGAAAGTGTGCTCGAAGATCCTCGACGAAGTGACCACCACCGACGAACTGATTCCTTCCGGTGAAACCTCTTCTTATCGTTCAAATCCGATTGGTCTGGCGGAGTTTACCCTGTCTCGCCGCGATCCCGGTTATGTTAGCAGAAGTAAAGCGACTGCTGAGCTGGAAAATCAGCGTCTGGCGGGGAATGTCAGCGAGCTGACAGAGGTGTTTGCGCGCATTAAGCAGATTGCTGGTCAGGAGCATATTGATCCGCTGCAAACTGAAATTGGCAGCATGGTCTATGCGGTGAAACCAGGCGATGGTTCTGCGCGTGAACAGGCGGCGAGCTGCCAGCGTGTGATTGGCGGTCTGGCGAATATTGCCGAGGAGTACGCGACTAAACGCTATCGTTCTAACGTCATCAACTGGGGGATGTTACCGCTGCAAATGGCGGAAGTACCAACCTTTGAAGTGGGGGATTACATTTACATCCCTGGCATTAAAGCGGCGCTGGATAATCCGGGTACGACGTTTAAAGGTTATGTGATCCATGAAGATGCGCCGGTAACGGAAATTACGCTCTATATGGAAAGTCTGACTGCTGAAGAGCGCGAGATTATCAAGGCGGGTAGTTTGATTAACTTCAATAAAAACCGTCAGATGTAAAAAGCGCCATGTGAATGTAGGTCGCATTCGGCACTTATTGTCGGATGCGATGCTTGCGCATCTTATCCGACCTACGAATCGCATCGAATCTGTAGGCCAGATAAGGCATTTTCGCAGCATCCGGCACTTATTGTCGGATGCGATGCTTGCGCATCTTATCCGACCTACAAATCGCATCGAACCGTAGGCCGGATAAGGCGTTTACGCCGCATCCGGCAAATAGTTAATTGCTCTTACTTCTTCGCCTCTGCAACCACTTTACTACCCACGCCGCGGTTATTGTATTCCCACATGCGGTTGTAGTTAGTGTCATTCAGATTGCGCTGTATTTCGTCGTTATCATCTACGCTGCCGGTATTACCCGCAAACGGACGATTAGAGATCACCGCATCGGCCCACGGTTTAGCCGTGTTAAAACCTTCGTTGATGGCGCTATCACGGATCACCACCTGACCGTTGGTATTGGCATCAACATCCAGCGAGCGGCCCAGTTGCGCCACACCATCACCGAAAGCATTGAAACGGCTGTTTACGGCGAGGAAACCGTAGTAAATGTTGGACAGCGTAGCCGGTGCAAACACATACGCTTCTTGCTGAGTACGTGAGTTCACCACGCGGAATTCGGTGTTATCGAACACCACTGCGCCGCGACCAGAAACGATATCCACATCCCCTTCAATGTAGCTGTTGGTCACCAGCGTACGCGGCTGACGATTCGTTTCCAGACGGTTCTGCACACCGCTGTTGGTGACAAAGAAGGTGTTCTGACGACCGAGAATGTTAACGTTGTTAATCTGTACCTGGTCACCATCAGTACGCAGTGCCACCGCCGGATGGTTACCTGCATCTACGCTATCGCCCAGCGTGTTTTCGATGGTCAGATTTTGCAGTTGCAGGCCATTGTTTTGTGACCAGAAGACCGCAGAGCAGAGAACACCGATACTGTCGCTGCGTTTGCTCTGGCAGCTATCGTACATATACCACGCTGGTTTACCTGGCATATATTTGCCGCGCGGGTTGACGTCGTGACGCCAGTCGGCAGGGCTCATGCCACCATCAAGGGAAAGCCCAATCTTCACATCAATCGGTTTTTCACCTGTACCGTACAGAGTAATTCCACCCGGAGCGGCAGGGACATATACCGTTCCCTGATACTCACCAGGCATCACGGCAATATACTGGCGCTTGTTGGTACGCTTGATAATTGCCGCATCTACCGCCGCCTGAATCGTGGTATGCGTTACACCTTGAGTGCCCGCCGGGCCGACAACAAAGTCAGGTTGCGCAGGCAGGGTAATCGGGGAAGGATTCCACGCTGCAGCACCTGGTGTCAGGGATGCAAAATAGTGTTGAGCATCGAAATTCTGCGCTTCTTTTGCCGACAGAATCGGGCGAGAAGAGGTACCAGGCGCGGTTTGATCAGAAGGACGTTGATCGGGCGGGGTTGAGCTACAGGCGGTCAGCGTCACGCCAAAAGCCAATGCCAGCGCCAGACGGGAAACTGAAAATGTGTTCACAGGTTGCTCCGGGCTATGAAATAGAAAAATGAATCCGTTGAAGCCTGCTTTTTTATACTAACTTGAGCGAAACGGGAAGGTAAAAAGACAAAAAGTTGTTTTTAATACCTTTAAGTGATACCAGATGGCATTGCGCCATCTGGCAGAGTGATTAACTAAACATCGCAGTAATCGAGGCGCTTGCCAGAGAGTGGAAATGAACGTTAAACCCGACCATCGCGCCGCTGGCACCTTCATCGACATCAATACGTTCTATATCCAGCGCGTGAACGGTAAAAATGTAGCGATGAGTTTCGCCTTTCGGCGGTGCTGCGCCATCGTACCCGGTTTTACCAAAGTCGGTACGCGTCTGCAAAACGCCGTCTGGCATTGCTACCAGACCAGAGCCAAACCCTTGCGGTAATACGCGGGTATCAGCGGGTAAGTTAACAACTACCCAGTGCCACCAGCCGGAGCCGGTTGGCGCATCCGGGTCGTAGCAGGTGACAACAAAACTTTTCGTTCCCGCAGGAACATCATCCCACGCCAGATGCGGTGAAATATTATCGCCATCGTAACCCATGCCGTTAAAGACATGACGATGCGGCAATTTATCGCCATCGCGCAGATCGTTACTGATGAGTTTCATGAACCCTCCTTTCTTGTTTGCAGAAAGTGTAGCCAGAAACCCTCACGCGGACTTCTCGTTATTGGCAAAAAAATGTTTCATCCTGTACCGCGCGGTTAACCGCTGCGGTCAGACGCTGCAACTGTTGCGGGAGAATAATATAGGGCGGCATCAGGTAAATCAGTTTGCCAAAAGGCCGGATCCAGACACCCTGTTCGACAAAGAATTTTTGCAGCGCCGCCATATTCACCGGATGAGTGGTTTCGACCACGCCAATGGCCCCCAGTACGCGCACATCGGCAACCATTTCGGCATCACGGGCGGGGGCAAGTTGCTCGCGCAGCTGTACTTCAATATCCGCCACCTGTTGCTGCCAGTCGCCAGATTCGAGAATCGCCAGGCTGGCGTTTGCTGCCGCGCAGGCCAGCGGATTGCCCATAAAAGTTGGCCCATGCATAAAGCAACCGGCTTCACCGTTACTGATGGTTTCTGCAACCTCGCGCGTGGTGAGTGTGGCGGAAAGGGTCATTGTGCCGCCGGTTAAGGCTTTACCGAGGCACAAAATGTCCGGCGCGATTTCTGCATGTTCACAGGCAAACAGTTTCCCGGTACGACCAAATCCAGTGGCGATCTCGTCGGCAATCAGCAAGATACCTTCGCGATCGCATATTTTGCGGATTCGTTTTAACCATTCCGGATGGTACATGCGCATCCCGCCTGCGCCCTGGACAATCGGCTCAATGATCACCGCCGCGATTTCATGACGATGCGCCGCCATCAGGCGGGCAAAGCCCACCATATCGCGCTCATCCCATTCGCCATCCATGCGGCTTTGCGGGGCGGGAGCAAACAGGTTTTCTGGCAGGTAGCCTTTCCACAGACTGTGCATTGAGTTATCCGGATCGCACACCGACATCGCGCCAAAGGTATCGCCATGATAACCATTGCGGAAGGTCAGAAAACGCTGGCGCGCTTCGCCTTTGGCTTGCCAGTACTGCAACGCCATTTTCATCGCCACTTCCACCGCTACGGAACCGGAGTCCGCGAGAAAAACGCACTCCAGCGGTTGCGGCGTCATCGCCACCAGTTTGCGGCACAGCTCAATGGCTGGCGCATGGGTGATACCGCCAAACATCACATGCGACATGGCATCAATTTGCGACTTCATCGCCGCATTAAGCTGCGGGTGATTGTAGCCGTGGATCGCCGCCCACCAGGACGACATACCGTCAACCAGGCGTCTGCCGTCAGACAAAATCAGCTCGCAACCTTCGGCGCTCACCACCGGATAAACCGGCAGAGGGGAGGTCATGGATGTGTATGGGTGCCAGATATGGCGTTGGTCAAAGGCAAGATCGTCCGTTGTCATAATCGACTTGTAAACCAAATTGAAAAGATTTAGGTTTACAAGTCTACACCGAATTAACAACAAAAAACACGTTTTGGAGAAGCCCCATGGCTCACCGCCCACGCTGGACATTGTCGCAAGTCACAGAATTATTTGAAAAACCGTTGCTGGATCTGCTGTTTGAAGCGCAGCAGGTGCATCGCCAGCATTTCGATCCTCGTCAGGTGCAGGTCAGCACGTTGCTGTCGATTAAGACCGGAGCTTGTCCGGAAGATTGCAAATACTGCCCGCAAAGCTCGCGCTACAAAACCGGGCTGGAAGCCGAGCGGTTGATGGAAGTTGAACAGGTGCTGGAGTCGGCGCGCAAAGCGAAAGCGGCAGGATCGACGCGCTTCTGTATGGGCGCGGCGTGGAAGAATCCCCACGAACGCGATATGCCGTACCTGGAACAAATGGTGCAGGGGGTAAAAGCGATGGGGCTGGAGGCGTGTATGACGCTGGGCACGTTGAGTGAATCTCAGGCGCAGCGCCTCGCGAACGCCGGGCTGGATTACTACAACCACAACCTGGACACCTCGCCGGAGTTTTACGGCAATATCATCACCACACGCACTTATCAGGAACGCCTCGATACGCTGGAAAAAGTGCGCGATGCCGGGATCAAAGTCTGTTCTGGCGGCATTGTGGGCTTAGGCGAAACGGTAAAAGATCGCGCCGGATTATTGCTGCAACTGGCAAACCTGCCGACGCCGCCGGAAAGCGTGCCAATCAACATGCTGGTGAAGGTGAAAGGCACGCCGCTTGCCGATAACGATGATGTCGATGCCTTTGATTTTATTCGCACCATTGCGGTCGCGCGGATCATGATGCCAACCTCTTACGTGCGCCTTTCTGCCGGACGCGAGCAGATGAACGAACAGACTCAGGCGATGTGCTTTATGGCAGGCGCAAACTCGATTTTCTACGGTTGCAAACTGCTGACCACGCCGAATCCGGAAGAAGATAAAGACCTGCAACTGTTCCGCAAACTGGGGCTAAATCCGCAGCAAACTGCCGTGCTGGCAGGGGATAACGAACAACAGCAACGTCTTGAACAGGCGCTGATGACCCCGGACACCGACGAATATTACAACGCGGCAGCATTATGAGCTGGCAGGAGAAAATCAACGCGGCGCTCGATGCGCGGCGTGCTGCCGATGCCCTGCGTCGCCGTTATCCGGTGGCGCAAGGAGCCGGACGCTGGCTGGTGGCGGATGATCGCCAGTATCTGAACTTTTCCAGTAACGATTATTTAGGTTTAAGCCATCATCCGCAAATTATCCGTGCCTGGCAGCAGGGGGCGGAGCAATTTGGCATCGGTAGCGGCGGCTCCGGTCACGTCAGCGGTTATAGCGTGGTGCATCAGGCACTGGAAGAAGAGCTGGCCGAGTGGCTTGGCTATTCGCGGGCACTGCTGTTTATCTCTGGTTTCGCCGCTAATCAGGCAGTTATTGCCGCGATGATGGCGAAAGAGGACCGTATTGCTGCCGACCGGCTTAGCCATGCCTCATTGCTGGAAGCTGCCAGTTTAAGCCCGTCGCAGCTTCGCCGTTTTGCTCATAACGATGTCACTCATTTGGCGCGATTGCTTGCTTCCCCCTGTCCGGGGCAGCAAATGGTGGTGACAGAAGGCGTGTTCAGCATGGACGGCGATAGTGCGCCACTGGCGGAAATCCAGCAGGTAACGCAACAGCACAATGGCTGGTTGATGGTCGATGATGCCCACGGCACGGGCGTTATCGGGGAGCAGGGGCGCGGCAGCTGCTGGCTGCAAAAGGTAAAACCAGAATTGCTGGTAGTGACTTTTGGCAAAGGATTTGGCGTCAGCGGGGCAGCGGTGCTTTGCTCCAGTACGGTGGCGGATTATCTGCTGCAATTCGCCCGCCACCTTATCTACAGCACCAGTATGCCGCCCGCTCAGGCGCAGGCATTACGTGCGTCGCTGGCGGTCATTCGCAGTGATGAGGGTGATGCACGGCGCGAAAAACTGGCGGCACTCATTACGCGTTTTCGTGCCGGAGTACAGGATTTGCCGTTTACGCTTGCTGATTCATGCAGCGCCATCCAGCCATTGATTGTCGGTGATAACAGCCGTGCGTTACAACTGGCAGAAAAACTGCGTCAGCAAGGCTGCTGGGTCACGGCGATTCGCCCGCCAACCGTACCCGCTGGTACTGCGCGACTGCGCTTAACGCTAACCGCTGCGCATGAAATGCAGGATATCGACCGTCTGCTGGAGGTGCTGCATGGCAACGGTTAATAAACAAGCCATTGCAGCGGCATTTGGTCGGGCAGCCGCACACTATGAGCAACATGCAGATCTACAGCGCCAGAGTGCTGACGCCTTACTGGCAATGCTTCCACAGCGTAAATACACCCACGTACTGGACGCGGGTTGTGGACCTGGCTGGATGAGCCGCCACTGGCGGGAACGTCACGCGCAGGTGACGGCCTTAGATCTCTCGCCGCCAATGCTTGTTCAGGCACGCCAGAAGGATGCCGCAGACCATTATCTGGCGGGAGATATCGAATCCCTGCCGTTAGCGACTGCGACGTTCGATCTTGCATGGAGCAATCTCGCAGTGCAGTGGTGCGGTAATTTATCCACGGCACTCCGCGAGCTGTATCGGGTGGTGCGCCCCAAAGGCGTGGTCGCGTTTACCACGCTGGTGCAGGGATCGTTACCCGAACTGCATCAGGCGTGGCAGGCGGTGGACGAGCGTCCGCATGCTAATCGCTTTTTACCGCCAGATGAAATCGAACAGTCGCTGAACGGCGTGCATTATCAACATCATATTCAGCCCATCACGCTGTGGTTTGATGATGCGCTCAGTGCCATGCGTTCGCTGAAAGGCATCGGTGCCACGCATCTTCATGAAGGGCGCGACCCGCGAATATTAACGCGTTCGCAGTTGCAGCGATTGCAACTGGCCTGGCCGCAACAGCAGGGGCGATATCCTCTGACGTATCATCTTTTTTTGGGAGTGATTGCTCGTGAGTAAACGTTATTTTGTCACCGGAACGGATACCGAAGTGGGGAAAACTGTCGCCAGTTGTGCACTTTTACAAGCCGCAAAGGCAGCAGGCTACCGGACGGCAGGTTATAAACCGGTCGCCTCTGGCAGCGAAAAGACCCCGGAAGGTTTACGCAATAGCGACGCGCTGGCGTTACAGCGCAACAGCAGCCTGCAGCTGGATTACGCAACAGTAAATCCTTACACCTTCGCAGAACCCACTTCGCCGCACATCATCAGCGCGCAAGAGGGCAGACCGATAGAATCATTGGTAATGAGCGCCGGATTACGCGCGCTTGAACAACAGGCTGACTGGGTGTTAGTGGAAGGTGCTGGCGGCTGGTTTACGCCGCTTTCTGACACTTTCACTTTTGCAGATTGGGTAACACAGGAACAACTGCCGGTGATACTGGTAGTTGGTGTGAAACTCGGCTGTATTAATCACGCGATGTTGACTGCACAGGTAATACAACACGCCGGACTGACTCTGGCGGGTTGGGTGGCGAACGATGTTACGCCTCCGGGAAAACGTCACGCTGAATATATGACCACGCTCACCCGCATGATTCCCGCGCCGCTGCTGGGAGAGATCCCCTGGCTTGCAGAAAATCCAGAAAATGCGGCAACCGGAAAGTACATAAACCTTGCCTTGTTGTAGCCATTCTGTATTTGGTTAAATTGCGAGCGAGATCGCGTCTTCGATTGACTGCAATTTAACCAATTAAATTCTAAAATAATCACGAAAAAAATTTTACTTCCGCCTCATGCGGCGAATGTGGGAATTGCCCAGGCGGCGGGGGATAGGGGCTGGAGACAGTTATCCACTATTCCTGTGGATAACCATGTGTATTAGAGTTAGAAAACACGAGGCAAGCGAGAGAATACGCGGCTTGCACGCGAATTGGCGTTAAAGACGGCTCAAAGAAATATCTTTTATTTTTTAACTGGTTAGATAAATGCAATGGCAGTCACTGAACAGGCATCTCTTGCCATAAAACTGTCATCACTCATCTTGACAAATGTTAAAAAAGCCGTTGCTTTGGGGATAACCCGGTAAGGCCGGAGTTTTATCTCGCCACAGAGTAAATTTTGCTCATGATTGACAGCGGAGTTTACGCTGTATCAGAAATATTATGGTGATGAACTGTTTTTTTATCCAGTATAATTTGTTGGCATAATTAAGTACGACGAGTAAAATTACATACCTGCCCGCCCAACTCCTTCAGGTAGCGACTCATGAGTAAACCGTTCAAACTGAATTCCGCTTTTAAACCTTCTGGCGATCAGCCAGAGGCGATTCGACGTCTCGAAGAGGGGCTGGAAGATGGCCTGGCGCACCAGACGTTACTTGGCGTGACTGGCTCAGGGAAAACCTTCACCATTGCCAATGTCATTGCTGACCTTCAGCGCCCAACCATGGTACTTGCGCCCAACAAAACGCTGGCGGCCCAGCTGTATGGCGAAATGAAAGAGTTCTTCCCGGAAAACGCGGTGGAATATTTCGTTTCCTACTACGACTACTATCAGCCGGAAGCCTATGTACCGAGTTCCGACACTTTCATTGAGAAAGATGCCTCGGTTAACGAACATATTGAGCAGATGCGTTTGTCCGCCACCAAAGCGATGCTGGAGCGGCGTGATGTGGTTGTGGTGGCGTCTGTTTCCGCGATTTATGGTCTGGGCGATCCTGATTTATATCTCAAGATGATGCTCCATCTCACGGTCGGTATGATTATCGATCAGCGCGCGATTCTGCGCCGACTGGCGGAGCTGCAATACGCTCGTAATGATCAAGCATTCCAGCGTGGTACTTTCCGCGTTCGTGGCGAGGTGATAGATATCTTCCCGGCAGAATCGGATGACATTGCACTTCGCGTGGAACTGTTTGACGAGGAAGTGGAACGATTGTCGTTATTTGACCCGCTGACCGGGCAGATTGTTTCCACTATTCCACGTTTTACCATCTACCCGAAAACGCACTACGTCACACCGCGCGAGCGCATCGTACAGGCGATGGAGGAGATCAAAGAAGAGCTGGCCGCCAGACGCAAAGTGCTGTTGGAAAACAACAAACTGCTGGAAGAGCAGCGGCTGACCCAGCGTACCCAGTTTGATCTGGAGATGATGAACGAGCTGGGCTACTGTTCGGGGATTGAAAACTACTCGCGCTTCCTCTCCGGTCGTGGACCGGGTGAGCCACCGCCGACGCTGTTTGATTACCTGCCTGCCGATGGGCTGCTGGTCGTCGATGAATCTCACGTCACCATTCCACAAATTGGCGGCATGTATCGCGGTGACCGGGCGCGTAAAGAGACACTGGTGGAGTACGGCTTCCGCCTGCCATCAGCGCTGGATAACCGTCCGCTTAAGTTTGAAGAGTTCGAAGCATTAGCGCCGCAAACCATCTATGTTTCGGCGACGCCGGGTAATTACGAGCTGGAAAAATCCGGCGGCGATGTGGTGGATCAGGTGGTGCGTCCAACCGGATTGCTTGACCCGATTATCGAAGTGCGGCCGGTGGCGACACAGGTTGATGATCTTCTTTCGGAGATTCGTCAGCGAGCGGCAATTAACGAACGCGTACTGGTCACCACACTGACCAAGCGGATGGCGGAAGATCTTACCGAATATCTCGAAGAACATGGCGAGCGCGTGCGTTATCTTCACTCAGATATCGACACCGTCGAACGTATGGAGATTATCCGCGACTTGCGTCTGGGTGAGTTCGACGTGCTGGTAGGGATCAACTTACTGCGCGAAGGTCTGGATATGCCGGAAGTGTCGCTGGTGGCGATCCTCGACGCTGACAAAGAAGGCTTCCTGCGTTCCGAACGTTCGTTGATCCAGACCATTGGTCGTGCGGCACGTAACGTTAACGGTAAAGCGATTCTCTACGGCGATAAGATCACCCCATCAATGGCGAAAGCGATTGGCGAAACCGAACGTCGCCGTGAGAAACAGCAGAAGTACAACGAGGAACACGGAATTACGCCGCAAGGCTTGAACAAGAAAGTGGTCGATATCCTGGCGCTGGGGCAGAACATTGCCAAAACCAAAGCGAAGGGCAGAGGAAAATCGCGCCCGATTGTTGAGCCGGATAATGTGCCGATGGATATGTCGCCTAAAGCGTTGCAGCAGAAAATCCATGAGCTGGAAGGGTTGATGATGCAACACGCGCAGAATCTGGAGTTCGAAGAAGCGGCGCAAATTCGTGACCAGTTGCATCAGCTGCGTGAGCTGTTTATCGCGGCATCGTAACAGGATAGCGAAGAAGACTGATGACAAACGGAAAACAGCCTGATGCGCTACGCTTATCAGGCCTACATTTTCTCCGCAATATATTGAATTTGCGCGGTTTGTAGGCCGGATAAGGCGTTCACGCCGCATCCGGCATAAACAACGCGCACTTTGTCTTCAATAGGAAGCCGGAATTTTCCTTCGGATTTCCGTTAACCTAAAGCCTGTAACGCCTTTTCCAGCGCGTTATGTAACAACTGGCGGTCATGACGATACGGAATATCGCTGGCCTCCAGTACCTCCTGGATCACAATCCGCTCTTTCACCGCCGAGACATCCACTTTTGGCCCGACGATGACCGCATCAATGACCTTTTTACCAACATACTGCTCCATAATTGCCAGCTTGCTTTCCAGCTTCAAATTAGCCGCAGGTAAACTCAACTCACGCCCCAGATTGCCGATATAAACCATCGGCGCTGGCGTGCGGCGTAATGCCTGGGCGATTTCCTTCAGCAGCAGAATTGGCATCAGGCTGGTATAAAAACTGCCAGGCCCAATAATGATGAGATCCGCTTCATTGATAGCGTGAACCGCCTCACGCGTTGCGGGTACATTAGGCGTTAACAATAACTCTTGAATCGGCGTAGTTAACTGGTCGATATTGACCTCGCCGTAAACTTCATGCCCCTGATCGTCAATCGCCATCAGATCAACAGGATGCTCTGACATTGGAATCAAATGCGTATCCACTTTCAGCAGATTACGAATTAAATTGATGGCTTCCAGAGGCCGCACGCTAAGGTGATCCAGCGCCTTTAACATCAAGTTTCCGAGATTATGACCGGAAAGTTCGCCATTGCCACCAAAACGGTATTCAAACATCGCGGAGGCGACGCTCGGTTCCGTTATCAGCTGGTTGAGGCAGTTGCGCATATCGCCCCAGGCAATGCCGCCTTCTGAACGGCGAATACGCCCCGTCGAGCCACCATTATCGGTGGTGGTGACGATACCCGTTAAACGAGAACCCAAAGACGAAAGTGATGAGAGAACGCGTCCCAGTCCATGCCCTCCGCCGAGAGCAACGACACGATCAAGATCAGCCAGCGTACGATTGCGCATATAGTTTCCTGGAGTCAGATTATCCGCGCTACAGTAGCGCAAATTGCGGGGAAACAGCAATTAACCTGCCAATATTGAGGATACAAACTATTTTCTTCTACCTCTAAAGGACGATGCACGCTATGCCTCCCTGATGATGTATATCAAAGTAAAACCGCCATTTTCCCTTATTCTGTAGCGAAATAGCACGATCATGACGCTATATACATGATTACATAGCGAAAGTGTGGATGGTAAAAATCTCATTTACACGCTAGTATCGGCATAACCACTAAACACTCTAGCCTCTGCACCTGGGTCAACTGATACGGTGCTTTGGCCGTGACAATGCTCGTAAAGATTGCCACCAGGGCGAAGGAAGAAATGACTTCGCCTCCCGTATCTGGAAAGGTGTACATGGCTTCACAACTGACTGATGCATTTGCGCGTAAGTTTTACTACTTGCGCCTGTCGATTACCGATGTGTGTAACTTTCGTTGCACCTACTGCCTGCCGGATGGCTACAAACCGAGCGGCGTCACCAATAAAGGCTTTCTTACCGTCGATGAAATTCGCCGGGTTACGCGCGCCTTCGCCAGACTGGGCACCGAAAAAGTGCGCCTGACAGGAGGAGAGCCGTCTTTACGCCGCGACTTTACCGATATCATCGCCGCTGTGCGGGAAAACGACGCTATCCGCCAGATTGCGGTCACAACCAATGGTTACCGTCTGGAACGCGATGTGGCGAGCTGGCGCGATGCGGGACTTACTGGCATTAACGTCAGTGTCGACAGTCTGGACGCCCGCCAGTTTCACGCTATTACCGGGCAGGATAAATTCAACCAGGTCATGGCAGGGATTGATGCTGCATTTGAGGCCGGTTTTGAGAAGGTCAAAGTCAATACCGTGCTGATGCGTGATGTTAATCATCACCAGCTCGACACCTTTCTGAACTGGATCCAGCATCGCCCTATCCAGCTGCGTTTCATCGAACTGATGGAAACGGGCGAGGGCAGCGAGCTCTTCCGTAAGCATCACATCTCTGGTCAGGTTCTGCGTGACGAGCTACTGCGTCGCGGCTGGATCCACCAATTACGTCAACGCAGCGACGGTCCCGCGCAAGTCTTTTGCCATCCAGATTACGCCGGAGAGATTGGCCTTATCATGCCGTATGAAAAAGACTTCTGCGCCACTTGCAACCGCCTGCGCGTTTCCTCCATTGGTAAACTCCATCTCTGCCTGTTTGGTGAAGGCGGCGTTAACCTGCGCGATCTGCTGGAAGACGATACCCAGCAACAGGCGCTGGAAGCGCGTATTTCAGCGGCGCTGCGGGAGAAGAAACAGACCCATTTCCTGCATCAAAACAACACCGGTATTACGCAAAACTTATCGTACATTGGCGGCTAAAACGTCAAAAGGAGAGATCAGATGAGTCAGGTAAGCACTGAATTTATCCCGACCCGTATTGCTATTCTTACGGTTTCTAATCGTCGCGGTGAAGAAGACGATACCTCCGGTCACTATCTGCGCGATTCGGCGCAAGAAGCGGGCCATCACGTTGTCGATAAAGCCATTGTGAAAGAAAACCGCTACGCTATTCGCGCTCAGGTATCTGCGTGGATCGCCAGCGACGATGTACAAGTGGTATTGATTACGGGTGGTACTGGCCTGACGGAAGGTGATCAGGCTCCCGAAGCATTGCTGCCGTTGTTCGACCGTGAAGTTGAAGGTTTTGGTGAAGTGTTCCGGATGTTGTCGTTTGAAGAGATTGGCACTTCCACGTTGCAATCTCGTGCGGTAGCGGGCGTCGCCAACAAAACGCTGATTTTCGCCATGCCGGGTTCGACCAAAGCGTGCCGTACCGCATGGGAAAATATCATCGCGCCGCAGCTGGATGCCCGTACGCGTCCGTGTAATTTCCATCCACATTTGAAGAAATAAGTATGTCGCAACTGACCCATATCAACGCCGCTGGCGAAGCGCACATGGTGGATGTCTCCGCCAAAGCGGAAACCGTGCGTGAAGCGCGGGCGGAAGCCTTTGTCACCATGCGCAGCGAGACGCTGGCGATGATTATTGATGGTCGCCACCACAAAGGCGACGTATTTGCCACTGCGCGTATTGCCGGTATTCAGGCGGCAAAACGCACCTGGGATCTGATCCCGCTCTGTCATCCGCTGATGCTCAGCAAAGTTGAAGTCAATTTACAGGCCGAGCCGGAGCACAATCGGGTGCGTATAGAAACCTTATGCCGCCTGACCGGGAAAACCGGTGTCGAAATGGAAGCATTAACCGCGGCCTCCGTGGCGGCGCTGACCATTTATGACATGTGCAAAGCGGTGCAAAAAGATATGGTGATTGGTCCGGTACGTTTGCTGGCGAAGAGCGGCGGCAAGTCGGGTGACTTTAAGGTGGAAGCGGATGATTAAAGTTCTTTTTTTCGCCCAGGTGCGCGAGTTGGTGGGAACAGATGCAACCGAAGTGGCTGCGGATTTCCCAACTGTTGAAGCGTTACGCCAGCACATGGCTGCGCAGAGCGATCGCTGGGCGCTGGCGCTGGAAGATGGCAAATTACTGGCTGCCGTCAACCAGACGCTGGTGAGTTTTGACCATCCGCTGACTGACGGCGACGAAGTAGCTTTCTTCCCGCCGGTAACCGGAGGTTAAGATGGCAGAAACCAAAATTGTTGTTGGTCCGCAGCCGTTCAGCGTAGGAGAAGAGTACCCGTGGCTGGCGGAGCGTGACGAAGACGGTGCGGTAGTCACCTTTACTGGTAAGGTGCGCAACCATAACCTGGGCGACAGCGTCAACGCATTAACCCTCGAACACTATCCGGGGATGACTGAAAAAGCACTGGCAGAAATTGTTGATGAAGCGCGTAACCGCTGGCCGCTGGGGCGCGTCACTGTGATTCACCGCATCGGGGAATTATGGCCGGGCGATGAAATCGTTTTTGTCGGTGTCACCAGTGCGCATCGCAGCAGTGCGTTTGAAGCCGGGCAGTTTATTATGGATTATCTCAAAACCCGCGCACCGTTCTGGAAGCGCGAAGCCACGCCGGAAGGCGACCGCTGGGTTGAAGCTCGGGAGAGCGATCAGCAGGCGGCAAAACGCTGGTAGTTTTTTGTTAGCCGGATAAGGCACCGCTGCGTCCGGCAATTTCACCGCTCAGTACATACGTTTACGCTGCGTCGATGCACAGCCTCATCATTTTGCAGTATCCTTAAGATATTCCTTATATCTTCAGGAGATCGTCATGGACAGATTCCCACGTTCTGATTCAATCGTACAACCCCGGGCTGGCTTGCAAACTTATATGGCTCAAGTCTATGGCTGGATGACCGTTGGCTTGTTGCTGACCGCATTTGTTGCCTGGTATGCGGCTAATTCCGCGGCCGTGATGGAGCTGTTGTTCACTAACCGTGTCTTTTTAATCGGTCTGATCATCGCGCAATTAGCATTGGTTATTGTGTTATCAGCGATGATTCAAAAGCTGAGCGCAGGTGTAACGACGATGCTCTTTATGCTTTATTCGGCGCTGACGGGTCTTACGCTTTCCAGTATATTCATTGTCTATACCGCTGCTTCTATCGCCAGTACTTTCGTCGTTACTGCCGGGATGTTCGGCGCAATGAGCCTGTACGGTTACACCACGAAGCGCGATTTAAGTGGCTTTGGCAATATGCTGTTTATGGCGTTAATCGGCATTGTGCTGGCATCGCTGGTCAACTTCTGGTTGAAAAGCGAAGCATTGATGTGGGCAGTTACCTACATCGGCGTGATTGTCTTTGTCGGATTGACGGCGTATGACACGCAGAAACTGAAAAATATGGGTGAGCAGATTGATACCCGCGACACGTCGAACCTGCGCAAATATTCCATTCTTGGCGCGTTAACCTTGTATCTGGACTTCATCAACCTGTTCCTGATGTTGTTGCGGATCTTCGGCAACCGCCGTTAATTCTTTTTCACCATCACTATCCCGGCCATGTGTCGGGATTTTTTTCTTACTAAAAACGACACTTAACAAGTACCAGGTATAAAATATGCCTTATGGACGAGCGGAAGCGTTTTCTGTATCCATAAATGCAAAAGTATTTTGTATGCGTGGTTTTAAATTTATTGATGGTGAATATTAATATTTTTTCTAAGGATAACTAAAAGAATGGAATCATACTCGCAAAACAGCAATAAATTAGATTTTCAGCACGAGGCCAGGATATTAAACGGTATATGGCTCATTACCGCTTTAGGTTTGGTGGCAACCGCAGGACTAGCCTGGGGAGCTAAGTATATCGAAATTACGGCAACCAAATATGATTCACCACCAATGTATGTCGCCATAGGGTTATTATTACTTTGTATGTATGGCTTAAGTAAGGATATCAACAAGATAAATGCCGCCATCGCGGGCGTAATATATCTGTTTTTACTCTCTTTGGTGGCGATTGTCGTTGCAAGTTTAGTTCCTGTATATGCCATTATCATCGTGTTCAGCACTGCGGGCGCGATGTTTTTAATCAGTATGCTGGCCGGTTTATTATTTAATGTTGATCCTGGTTCTCACCGTTTTATCATTATGATGACGTTGACAGGGTTGGCCCTGGTAATCATCGTGAATGCGGCATTAATGAGTGAACGGCCCATTTGGATAATAAGTTGCTTAATGATTGTGTTATGGTCAGGCATTATCTCGCATGGACGAAATAAGCTCCTTGAATTGGCGGGGAAATGCCATAGTGAAGAGTTGTGGAGTCCGGTTCGTTGCGCTTTTACAGGTGCATTAACACTCTATTACTATTTTATCGGCTTCTTTGGGATACTTGCCGCGATAGCTATAACGCTTGTCTGGCAAAGGCATACGCGTTTTTTTCATTAGCCGTAAATGCACATACTAAAGAACTTAACTAAACTTCACATCGCCGCTTCATTTTTCGCCCGTAGCTTCTTCGCCTGGCTTTCCAGCAACAGGTAACAGATCAGCGCCAGCAGCAGTGGGATAAAGTAATACAGCACACGGTAAGCGAGTAGGGCGGCGATAATTGTACCTTTGGAGGTATGCTCCCCAGCCAGTAGTGCGATAAACACCGCTTCCAGCACACCGATCCCCGCCGGAATATGCACGATGACGCCAGCAATACTACTAACCAGTAACACGCCCAGTACAAAGAAATAGTTCACGCTTTGACCAAGTAACAGCCAGATAATCGCCCCCATTACCATCCAGTTAACGCTGGAAATCAGCATCTGAGCGAGGGCGAATTTCCATGAAGGCAGCACCAGCTTTTGCCCTTTGATGGTCATATGGCGGTGCTTCGCGAAAGCGCAAAACCACAAATAAACCGCGATAATCATCAGTAAGCCAATGCCGAGAATACGCAGCGTAGTTTGATCGACATACCAGTGATCCGGCAACTCCACCACGCCTGCGGTAAAGATAATCCCTGCCAGTAAAATGTAGCCCAGCCAGTTGGTGGTAATACTGAGCGAGAAAATCCGCGTAATAGTGCTACCGGGCAACCCCAGACGAGAGTACAAACGATAGCGCATACCAATGCCGCCGACCCAGGTACTGAGCGTCAGGTTGAAGGCGTAGCAGATAAACGACACCAGCATCACCTGGCGCTTCGCCAGTTTGTGACCGCAGTAAAAGCGGGCGAGCAGGTCATAGCAGCCGTAAATCAGATAGCTGACGACCACCAGCCCGACCGCACTAAGCAGCGCAACGCGATTGTAGTCGCGGATGACCTTCCAGACCTCTTCCCAGTCCACTTTTTTGGCGTAGACCACCAGCAACACAATCACCGCGATAAAAAACAGCCAGGTGAGGATCTTCTTTGCTAAGCGCCAGCGCGGGTGTGATTTACTCATCAGGGTTTTACCCCCGTGTTTTCAGTTTCTACCCGATCCTGCGTTTCCATTGTCGGTTGTGCGGGCGGATCAACCTGCGCCAGACGTGGCGTGTGTGCCGGAAGCCAGCCAACCAGCGCCGGGAAGTGGCGTAAAAAGTGGAACGCCAGCACGCTTTTGGTCAGGTTCCACCAGGTGCGTTTGGGCAGCATGGTTTCATCCACCTGCTGACAATCTGCGGCAATAATGCCGTTCAGATTATCGCGCAGCGTCTGGTTAAAATGACGATCGTGGATGATGACATTTGCTTCGAGATTCAGTGACAAACTGAGCGGATCGAGATTACTGGACCCTACTGTCGCCCAGTGATCGTCCATCAATGCCACTTTGCCGTGGAGCGGGCGGCGGCGGTACTCAAAAACCTGAACGCCGCCTTTAACCAGATAGTTATACAGCAAGCGCGCACCGACTCTGACAATCGGCATATCCGGTTCGCCCTGAATGATCAGTTTGATCCGCACCCCGCGCCGTGCCGCTTTACGCAAGGCGTGTAAAAATCGATAGCCGGGGAAGAAGTAGGCGTTGGCGATAATCACTTCCCGCCGCGCCTGAGTGAGCATTTTCAAATAATGGCGTTCAATATCATCGCGATGTTCTTCGTTATCGCGCCAGACCAGCAATACCTGCGCTTCTCCCGGCTGGCGGTTCTCTTCCGCTTTGTGATGACGTCGCCACCAGCGTCGTGCCGCGCTCTGTCCAGGCAGGTTTTCCAGCTCAAACTGGAGAATATCTTCGACAATCGGCCCTTCAAGGCGTACCGCGTAATCCTGTTTAGCCTCTGGACCGTAGCTGGACATATGCTCGGCGGAGTAATTCAGCCCGCCAATAAAGGCTATACGCGCGTCGATCACCACAATTTTGCGATGCATCCGGCGAAACACATTGGTGCGCATACCAAAAAGGCGAGGGCGGGGATCGTAGTAGCGGAACACTACGCCAGCTGCCGTCAGTTCATTGACAAACTCATCGCTGAGATCCGGCGAACCGTAGCCATCCAGCAAGACTTCCGCTTTAACCCCGCGTTGCGCTGCTGCCAGTAGTGCCGCATGCAGTTGTTTGCCGACGTCATCCTCAAACCAGATAAACGTTTCAAGAATGATGCGTTCTTGTGCCTCGCCAATCGCCTTAAACACCGCGGGATAATATTGCTCGCCGTTTTCCAGCAACTGGATCTTATTGCCTTCGCGCCAGCTACATTTCATAAATGAATCTCCGCACTTAAAGGGGCATGATCAGAAAGGTGTCGCCATGTCCGCAGCGGCAACGCGGTTGGCGCGCTGGCGCTGGCATTTTTGACGTAGATCCTGTCCAGTCGTAGTAGAGGAAATTGCACCGGAAACGTGCGCGCCGGGCGTCCGTGGGCGCGGGTAAAAATCTCATCCAGTCCGGCCTGCACTTTTAACGGATGATTAGCTTTTTGCCGCCAGTCATTGAAATCACCCGCCACCAATACCGGTTCGCCGTCCGGTAGCTCATTCACCCATTCGGCGAGCATCGCAAGCTGCGCCTGACGGTGCGCCTCACGCAGGCCCAGATGTACGCACATCACATGAATCGCTTTTCCGGTCATCGGCGGCACAATGCGGCAGTAGAGCACGCCGCGCTTTTCCGCACCATCGACCGAAACATCGCGATTCTCATAATGTTCAATGGGATAACGCGACAGTACGGCGTTGCCGTGATGCCCTTCCGGGTATACGGCATTGCGACCGTAGGCAAAATCGCTCCACATAGTGTCGGCGAGAAACTCGTAGTGCGAGGTATCGGGCCAGTTTTCCACATGCAGCGGATGAACTTCGTGCGCGCCCATCACTTCCTGCAGGCAAACAATATCGGCGCTGACGGTACGCACGGCGTCGCGAAGTTCCGGCAAAATGAAGCGTCGGTTAAACGCGGTAAAGCCTTTGTGAATATTGATGGTGAGCACCTTGAACGAAAATTGTTGTGTTTGATCGGGCATAATTTTCCTGTCTTTGCCTCTTATCTCATTGAAATAGTGTAGTCGGCGTCACAAAAAGGTGCGGTCTTACGGAATTTTCCGTAAAGTTCGGTACTCTGAGTAAGTAGAGATAAATTCTTCAGGAGAGAAGCCATGAAGTGGCAACAACGTGTTCGTGTCGCAACGGGTCTAAGTTGCTGGCAGATTATGTTGCATTTACTGGTAGTGGCGCTGCTGGTGGTGGGCTGGATGAGTAAGACTCTGGTTCACGTCGGCGTGGGATTATGCGCACTGTATTGTGTCACGGTAGTGATGATGCTGGTGTTTCAGCGCCACCCCGAGCAACGCTGGCGTGAGGTGGCAGACGTGCTGGAAGAGCTGACCACGACCTGGTATTTTGGCGCAGCGCTGATTGTGCTGTGGCTGTTGTCCCGCGTTCTGGAAAACAACTTTTTGCTGGCAATTGCAGGGCTGGCAATCCTTGCCGGCCCGGCGGTAGTGTCTTTGCTGGCGAAAGATAAGAAGTTACATCACCTTACGTCTAAACATCGCGTACGCCGCTGACCCTGTCGTGGCCGTTATCACCAGTAGCGGCCACAAACTATTCCACACAATATCCAGACTCGCATCCTTCAAATAAATCTGCTTGGTAATGTCCGTAAAGTGGCGAATAGGGTTAATCCACGTCAGGTTTTGCAGCCATACCGGCATGTTTTCCACCGGAGAAACGTAACCGGAAAGGAGAATGGCGGGCATCATAAAGACAAACACGCCGATAAACGCCTGCTGTTGTGTTGAACAGAGTGATGAAATCAACAGACCGAATCCCACCAGCGATAAACCATAAATCACCATCGTAAAGTAGAACAGCGCCAGCGATCCGGCGAAGGGGATTTGATACGCCCAGATACCAATCGCCAGCACAATGGTGGCCTGGAAGGTGGCGACAATTAACGCCGGTACGGCTTTGCCGATGAAGATCTGCCAGGTGGTGAGCGGCGAAACCAGTAGCTGATCGAGCGTACCTTGTTCACGTTCGCGGGCGACGGAAAGTGAAGTGACGATCATTACGCCGATAGTGGTGATCATGGCGATCAGTGACGGCACCACAAACCATTTGTAGTCGAGATTCGGGTTATACCAGTTGCGTACCACCAGCTCGCTGTTGTTAGGTTTCGGTTTTCCTTCCAGCAGCTCCTGCTGATAATTTTTGACGATCTGTTGCAGGTAGTTGGCGGCAATTTGCGCACTGTTGGAGTTACGCCCGTCGAGGATCAACTGCAAAGGCGCGGTCTGGAAGGTATCCAGTTTGCGCGAGAAGTCAGCCGGGAAACGCACCAGTAGTAACGCCTTTTGTGTGTCGATGGTTGGGCGGATCTCCTGTGGGCTTTTCAGCAGCAGCACATGAGTAAAGGCGCTGGCGCGGGCAAAACGTTGGGTCAGCTCCACCGAATGCTCGCCGTTATCTTCATCGTAGATGGCGATGGTGGCGTTAGTCACTTCCAGCGTGGCGGCGAACGGGAACAGGATCACCTGAATTAGCACGGGTAAAATCAGAATCGCGCGGGTTTGCGGTTCGCGCAGCAACGACTGCAACTCTTTGCGGATTAACGTCCATAAGCGATGAAACATGCTCTTCTCCCTAATCCAGCCGACGTTTGGTTTTCAGCCACGTCAGGCCGATAAACATCACCGCCGAAGCGATCAAAAACAGCACGTTTACCACCAGCACCACTGGAATATTCCCGGCGAGGAACAGGCTTTGCAGGGTGCTGACGAAATAACGAGCGGGAATAATGTACGTCACCGCGCGGATCACCGCGGGCATACTGTCGATCTGAAAAATAAAGCCGGAAAGCATAATCGACGGCAGAAAAGCGGCGTTCAGGGCGACCTGAGCGGCATTGAACTGGTTGCGGGTAATCGTGGAAATCAGCAGCCCCATCCCCAGGGTACTGAGTAAAAACAGGCTGGAGATAAAAAACAGAATCAGCAGCGACCCGCGATACGGCACGCCGAGAATAAACACTGACACCAGCATACACAGCAACATCGCCAGCATCCCGAGAAAGTAATAAGGGATCAGCTTACACAGCAGCAGTTCCGTGCGGGTAATCTCCGTAGAGAGCAGAGCCTCCATGGTGCCGCGTTCCCATTCTCGCGCCACCACCAGCGAGGTGAGAATCGCGCCGATGACCGTCATGATAATGGTCACCGCACCGGGGATAATGAAGTGCTGGCTAATCGCCGCCGGGTTAAACCAGTAGCGGGTTTGTACATCAATAAGCGGTTCAAAAGTCTGCCCGTTGTCCTCCGCTCGCTGCATTTGCCAGATCTGCCAGATCCCTTCGACATACCCCTGTACAAAGTTAGCGGTATTCGGCTCACTGCCGTCGGTGATCACCTGAATCGGTGCGGTGGCGTTGGCGCGCTCCATCTGTTCCGCAAAATCCACCGGAATAACCACCAGACCGCGAATTTTCCCCGCCTGCATTTTGGCGATCAGTTCCTGACGGTTATCGCTGATGGTGGCGTCGATGTAGGGCGAACCGGTCATGGTGTGGGTGAAATCCAGCGCCGCTTCGCTACGCTGTTCCAGTAAAATCCCGACCCGCAGCTTGCTGGAGTCGAGGTTAATGCCGTAACCAAAAATAAACAGCAGTAGCAGCGGGATCACTACCGCAATCAGCCAGCTACTCGGATCGCGAACGATCTGCCGCGTCTCTTTAACGCACAGCGCCCGTACGCGACGCCAGGACAGGATCGGGTTACTCATTGCTATGCTCCTTATCCCAGTCGTGGATCAACTGAATAAAGGCTTGCTCCATGGTGGGATCGGGTTGCTCATCGTTAGCCGACTGTGCTTTCAAATCGTCCGGCGTGCCGCTGGCGATTAATTTCCCGCGGTACACCAGGCCGATGCGGTCGCAATATTCCGCTTCATCCATAAAGTGGGTGGTGACCATCACCGTGACGCCTTTCTCTACCATGCTGTTGATGTGCAGCCAAAATTCACGGCGGGTGAGGGGGTCAACGCCGGAAGTCGGTTCGTCGAGAAACAGAATGTCCGGTTCATGCATCAGCGAACAGGCCAGCGCCAGCCGCTGTTTAAAACCTAATGGCAGTTCATCGGTGGCGTGGGAGGCGATACTTTTCAGGCCGAACGCCTCGCTCATGCGGGAGATTTTTTCGTTCTGCGCCCGACCGCGTAAGCCATACACACCAGAGAAAAAGCGTAAATTCTGTTCGACCGTCAGGTTACCGTAGAGCGAAAATTTTTGCGCCATATAGCCGAGATGCTGGCGCGCTTTACCGGAACTCTCTTTCAGATCCATCCCCAGCACCAGCGCCTGGCCGGAAGTCGGCACCAGCAAACCGCACATCATCTTAAAGGTGGTCGATTTACCCGCGCCGTTTGGCCCCAGCAAACCAAAAATCTCCCCACGTTTAACGGCAAAGTTGACGTGATCGGTGGCGGCAAAATCCCCAAATTTCTTGGTCAGTTCTTTCGCTTCGATCACCGTCTCGCCGGGTGTGCCTTCTACCGTATGTAATATTGCGCCCAGCGGCGATTCCGAGGTTCCGGCACCGCCCAGCAAATCAATAAACGCATCTTCAAAACGCGGCGTAGTTTCGTTGATGTTGATTTCCGGCATCCCGTCGGCATGGCGAATATCGTCTGGTGTGGCCTCTTTTTTGAGGATCAGACGTACCGATTTCCCCTGAATCATGCCGTCGCTGACCTGCGGCAGTTTCAAGGCGCGTTGCAACAGTTTGCGGTTGCCCTCGTGTGGACTGGTCATCAGAAAGCTGCGTCCGGCCATGGTTTGTGTCAGGGCTTTTGGTTCTCCCTGATACAGCAACTCGCCTTCGTTCATCAGTAACACGTCACGGCACTGCTCGGCTTCGTCGAGATACGAGGTACTCCAGAGGATTAACATCCCTTCGCCCGCCAGCTCATGCACCATCTGCCACAGTTCGCGCCGTGAGATAGGGTCAACGCCGACGCCGGGTTCATCGAGCAGCAACACTTTCGGTTCGCCCACCAGGGTACAGGCCAGACCGAGTTTTTGTTTCATCCCACCGGAGAGCTTGCCCGCCAGGCGTCCGGTAAACGGCCCAAGAGACGTAAACTCCAGCAGGCGAGCAAAAGTTTGCTTACGTGCCTCGCCGGTGACGCTGCGCAAATCCGCGTACAGATTGAGGTTCTCCATCACCGTGAGATCTTCATACAGACCAAATTTCTGCGGCATATAACCGAGCACGGCGTGCAGCGCGCCGTCGTTTTTGATCGGATCAAAGCCAATCACCGTGGCACTGCCGCTGTCGGGTTTCAGTAATCCCGCCAACATCCGCATCAGCGTGGTTTTACCTGCACCGTCCGGCCCCACCAACCCCGTCACATAACCGGCGTGAATGGTACAATCGAGCGGCGCGACGGCGGGCTTGTCCATGCCCGGAAAGCGTTTTTCCAGGCCGTTCAGCGTGATAACGGCATCATTCATGTCCTGCCTCGTCACCGAATTGTACCGTCACTGGCATTCCCTGGCGTAACGCATCATCGGCGTCGGTCACCACAATACGCAGGCGATAGACGAGGTCGGTACGCAGATCCGGCGTTTCGACGGTTTTCGGGGTAAATTCAGCAGTCGGCGAAACGAAACCAATCTGCCCGTGATACGGCTTGTCCGGGCGACCATCGGTATAAAGCAGCACTTTGCGCCCCGGCTGGGCCTGGTCAAGATTACGTTCATCAACATAAGCGCGCACCCACACCGGACGCGTTAGTGAAACGGTAAACACCGTGCCACCTTCATTGAGGACCGTGCCTGGCTCCACCGCGCGCGTTAACAGCGTGCCATCAGACGGGGCTATCAACGTTGAGTCCTGTAAATTCAACTCCGCCTGCGCCAGTTGCGCCTGCGCCTGTTCGAGGCTGGCTTTCGCCTGAGCGATGTCCTGTTCACGGTTACCGGAACGGTACTGACGCAATTTATCCTGTGCTGATTTCAGCGTTGCCTGCGCCTGGTCGCGCGAGGAGCGGGCATTTTCCAGGTCATTTGCCGAAATAGTGCGGCTTTTCCACAACCCTTGCTGGCGGTTATAGAAGTTCTGCGCATAGTCATAGGCGGCTTGCGCCTGTTTCACCGCTGCGGCGGCCTGAGCGATTTCTTCATTGCGATACCCGGCAAGCATCAGGTCATACTGCGCCTGTGCCACCGAAACACCCGCTTTCGCCTGCATCAGGGCAATCTCATACGGCTTGTGATCCAGTTCGCCCAGCACCTGGCCCGCTTTGATAGCATCACCTTCGTCCACCGCCAGCGATTCAACGCGCCCCCCAACACGGAAACTAAGATTTACCGTACGAATATCCACGTTGCCATACAGCGTCAGGCCGTTATCCTGGCGGCTTTGATACCACCAGTAGCCTCCGGCAACCACGGCGGCAAGTACCACTACCGCCAATCCGATCACGACAGGTTTTTTCATCACTACAAACTCCTTTGCGATAATCCTTGCAAAATCAGGTCGATATGACAGGTCACCGTCTGGTTGATCAGTTCGGTCTTTTCTTCATCGAACGCGGTCCAGCCGGTACGTAACAGAATTGTTTCTTTGCCAAGACGGAACGCCAGAATCTCACCAATCAACGCATGGGTATGAAGGATCATGCGGGTGTCATTGGCGTCGCAGCCGGTCCAGGCGGCAATCAGGCGTGTCAGGTGGCTGTGTAGCGGACTAATCACCTGTTCGTGCACCAGGTGGTAGGCTGCCGTGGGAGAGAGCTGCTCACGGGAGATAAACTTGCTGAGGTTGACGGTGTCATCCTGGGTGAGCAGCTTAATCATGTTCCTGCAGGCGCGAAGGATCAGTTCACGGATGGCAGCCCGATCAGGCTGTGGTTGCGCGAACAAGCGTTCGGCTTCCTCGGCATGCGGACGGAACTGCTCGCCAATAAAATCGGCAATCCACTGGGCGCAGGCGAGGTACAAATCTTCTTTCGAACCGAAGTAGTAGGTGATGGCAGCGATATTCTGCCCGGCCTGGGCGGCTATCTCGCGAGTGGTGGCGTTCATTCCATATTCACCAAACTGCGCCAGTGCGGCAGCAATCAGCTGTTTTTTCGCCTGTTCACCCTTGATTGTCATGGCAGGATTATTCATCGCACAGTCCATTCTTAATCAAATGATTGATTAAGATTATGACTCCATAGGGGAGTTGTCCAGTATGGCTAAGAATTTTAGCAACGCCAGTCACAGGGATAATTTATGCGCTGCGTCACAAAAACTGCTACACTCCGCTCCCTCATGACATTGTGGTTTTTGTCATTTTCCTTTTCAGTATCTCCCTGAAAACTACACCGGTAACGGTCGGGGCGGTTCGGAGTAGTTATGTCTTTCGATTCTTTGGGTTTAAGCCCTGATATCCTGCGCGCCGTTGCCGAGCAGGGTTACCGTGAACCCACCCCTATTCAGCAGCAGGCGATCCCTGCGGTGCTGGAAGGCCGCGACCTGATGGCTAGCGCCCAGACCGGCACCGGCAAAACAGCGGGCTTTACGCTGCCGCTGTTGCAACACCTGATCACTCGCCAGCCGCACGCCAAAGGGCGTCGTCCGGTACGTGCGCTCATTCTTACCCCGACCCGTGAACTGGCGGCGCAGATTGGCGAAAACGTCCGTGATTACAGCAAATACCTGAACATTCGTTCGCTGGTGGTGTTTGGTGGTGTGAGTATTAACCCGCAGATGATGAAACTGCGTGGCGGCGTTGATGTGCTGGTGGCAACCCCGGGACGTTTGCTGGACCTGGAACATCAGAATGCAGTGAAGCTGGATCAGGTTGAAATCCTCGTCCTCGATGAAGCTGACCGCATGCTCGACATGGGCTTTATCCACGATATCCGTCGCGTGTTAACAAAACTACCTGCGAAGCGCCAGAACCTGTTATTCTCCGCGACCTTCTCTGACGATATTAAAGCCCTGGCGGAAAAACTGTTGCACAACCCGCTGGAAATCGAAGTGGCACGCCGCAATACCGCGTCTGATCAGGTGACCCAGCACGTTCACTTTGTCGATAAGAAACGCAAACGCGAATTGCTGTCGCACATGATTGGGAAAGGGAACTGGCAGCAGGTGCTGGTGTTTACCCGTACCAAACACGGCGCTAACCATCTGGCTGAACAGCTCAATAAAGATGGCATCCGTAGTGCGGCGATCCACGGCAATAAATCGCAAGGTGCGCGTACTCGTGCGCTGGCTGATTTTAAATCGGGCGATATTCGTGTACTGGTGGCAACTGACATCGCTGCGCGCGGCCTGGATATTGAAGAGCTGCCGCACGTCGTCAACTATGAACTGCCAAACGTACCTGAAGATTATGTCCACCGTATCGGGCGTACCGGTCGTGCGGCTGCTACCGGTGAAGCGTTGTCGCTGGTGTGTGTTGATGAACACAAACTGCTGCGTGATATCGAAAAACTGCTGAAAAAAGAGATCCCGCGCATTGCGATTCCGGGCTATGAGCCGGACCCGTCAATCAAAGCCGAACCGATCCAGAACGGTCGCCAGCAACGTGGCGGCGGCGGTCGTGGGCAAGGTGGTGGTCGCGGTCAACAGCAACCACGCCGTGGGGAAGGTGGCGCAAAATCTGCAAGCGCGAAACCTGCAGAAAAACCGTCTCGCCGCCTCGGCGATGCCAAACCGGCAGGCGAACAACAACGTCGCCGCCGTCCGCGTAAACCTGCCGCTGCGCAGTAATCTTTTATGCCGGGCTATGCCCGGCATCAGGCTGATGAACAAACGCAAAACTGCCTGATGCGCTACGCTTATCAGGCCTACGTGAACTCTGCAATATATTGAATTTGCATGCTTTTGTAGGCCGGATAAGGCGTTTACGCCGCATCCGGCATTTCACAACAAGCACTTGTCAGCAATTTGAGAACACGGGAAAAAATTTATCTGTTTTACCGCCCATAAGCCACCGAGACGTTACTTCTCTATAGCCAATTGTTCGCGCAACTCCATTAAAAGGTAGCCCAGTCGATTCTTGCCCTTACCATGACCACCGTCTCCCCAGTAAGCATCGTTTTCCGTATGCTCAACCAGTTTTGCGGGCGCGGTTGCCAGCAAGAGCGCACGCAGTTCTGCATGCTGTTCGAATTTAGCGCGAAGTGCTTTTCGCATCACCTGTTCTTTGACCGACTCCCAGTTTTTACGCAGAGGCTTAGAACGATCGCGCCCCATGCGTGCGGCGACCATAGGGGAAGAAACCCGACGGATCTCTTCGCGGTATTTTTCATCAAGGAATTTTTGTGCCTGAAAATAGTGTTCTGAGGTAGGCCAGGTTTTCCCGTCAACCTTGATGGGCCAGGCGGCAAAGTTAGAAAAATCACCGTAGTCATCGCTGGTGCTGTAGAAATTTATGATGGTGTCTTGCATGACGTGTTGGATCCTTTGTGCTCGAACGGGCATTAAACCGCATTATGTTGGTGGTTATTGCGAGCCGCTTTCCAGAAACAGAAAAACCATTACCCCTGAAAACCGAAAAATGCCACAATATTGGCTGTTTATACAGTATTTCAGGTTTTCTCATGGCATTAACCGCCGCGCTTAAAGCGCAAATTGCCGCCTGGTATAAGGCGCTTCAGGAACAGATCCCCGACTTTATTCCCCGTGCGCCGCAGCGGCAGATGATTGCGGACGTCGCCAAAACGCTGGCCGGAGAAGAAGGGCGACATCTGGCGATTGAAGCCCCCACCGGCGTTGGGAAAACGCTCTCTTATTTGATTCCCGGCATCGCCATTGCCCGCGAAGAGCAAAAAACGCTGGTGGTGAGTACCGCCAACGTGGCATTGCAGGATCAGATTTACAGCAAAGATTTACCGCTGCTGAAAAAGATCATTCCCGATCTTAAATTCACTGCCGCTTTTGGGCGTGGGCGCTACGTTTGTCCGCGTAATCTGACGGCGCTCGCCAGTACTGAACCCACGCAACAGGATCTGCTGGCGTTTCTTGACGACGAACTGACGCCGAACAATCAGGAAGAGCAAAAACGTTGTGCGAAGCTGAAGGGCGATCTCGATACTTATAAATGGGATGGTCTGCGCGATCATACTGATATCGCTATAGATGACGATCTCTGGCGTCGTTTAAGTACCGACAAAGCCAGCTGCCTCAACCGCAATTGTTACTACTATCGTGAATGCCCGTTTTTTGTCGCTCGTCGGGAGATTCAGGAAGCGGAAGTGGTGGTGGCAAACCATGCGCTGGTGATGGCGGCGATGGAAAGCGAAGCGGTATTGCCTGACCCGAAAAATTTACTGCTGGTGCTGGACGAAGGCCATCACCTGCCGGATGTGGCGCGGGATGCGCTTGAGATGAGCGCCGAAATCACCGCGCCGTGGTATCGGCTACAGCTGGACTTGTTCACGAAACTGGTCGCTACCTGCATGGAGCAGTTTCGCCCGAAGACCATCCCACCGCTGGCGATCCCTGAACGTTTGAATGCGCATTGTGAAGAGTTGTATGAGCTTATCGCCTCGTTAAACAACATTCTCAATCTCTACATGCCTGCCGGGCAGGAGGCAGAGCACCGTTTTGCGATGGGCGAACTGCCAGATGAAGTGCTGGAGATCTGCCAGCGGCTGGCAAAACTCACCGAGATGCTGCGTGGCCTGGCGGAGTTATTTCTTAACGATTTAAGTGAGAAAACCGGCAGCCATGACATTGTACGTCTGCATCGGTTGATTTTGCAGATGAACCGCGCGTTGGGGATGTTCGAGGCGCAAAGCAAACTCTGGCGGCTGGCTTCGCTGGCGCAATCTTCCGGTGCACCGGTGACCAAATGGGCGACGCGGGAAGAGCGCGAAGGGCAGCTACACCTCTGGTTTCACTGCGTGGGAATACGTGTCAGCGATCAGCTGGAAAGGCTGCTGTGGCGCAGTATTCCGCACATTATTGTCACCTCCGCAACCTTGCGTTCGCTGAACAGTTTTTCGCGTTTGCAGGAGATGAGTGGTCTGAAAGAGAAAGCGGGCGACCGTTTTGTGGCGCTGGATTCCCCCTTTAACCACTGCGAACAGGGCAAAATTGTTATTCCCCGGATGCGCGTTGAGCCTTCCATCGACAACGAAGAGCAGCATATTGCCGAAATGGCGGCCTTTTTCCGTAAGCAGGTGGAGAGCAAAAAACATCTCGGTATGTTGGTACTGTTTGCCAGCGGACGGGCGATGCAGCGCTTTCTCGACTATGTGACGGATTTACGTCTGATGTTGCTGGTTCAGGGCGATCAGCCGCGTTACCGTTTAGTTGAACTGCACCGCAAACGCGTCGCCAACGGTGAGCGCAGCGTGCTGGTGGGCTTACAGTCATTTGCCGAAGGGCTTGATTTGAAAGGTGATCTGCTCAGCCAGGTGCATATCCACAAAATCGCTTTTCCGCCCATCGACAGCCCGGTGGTGATCACCGAAGGGGAATGGCTGAAAAGCCTCAACCGCTATCCGTTTGAGGTGCAAAGCCTGCCGAGCGCCTCGTTTAACCTGATTCAGCAGGTTGGGCGACTGATTCGAAGCCACGGTTGCTGGGGCGAAGTGGTTATCTACGACAAACGCTTGCTGACCAAAAATTATGGCAAGCGACTACTGGATGCATTACCGGTATTTCCGATAGAGCAACCGGAAGTCCCTGAAGGTATAGTTAAAAAGAAAGAAAAAACGAAATCCCCACGCCGTCGGCGGCGTTAATGATGTGAGTCAGGTAAGGAGTCGTAAATGGACTATCGCAAAATCATTAAAGAGATCGGGCGCGGGAAAAACCACGCGCGCGATTTAGACCGGGATACTGCGCGCGGTCTGTATGCTCATATGCTCAATGGTGAAGTCCCTGACCTTGAGTTGGGCGGCGTATTGATTGCGCTGCGTATCAAAGGAGAAGGGGAAGCAGAGATGCTCGGCTTTTACGAAGCCATGCAAAATCACACCATCAAGCTGACGCCGCCAGCAGGCAAGCCGATGCCGATTGTCATCCCCAGTTACAACGGCGCGCGTAAACAGGCCAACCTGACGCCGTTGTTGGCGATTCTCCTGCACAAACTCGGTTTTCCTGTGGTGGTTCACGGGGTTAGCGAAGATCCAACCCGCGTGCTGACTGAAACCATTTTTGAATTGATGGGTATTACGCCAACGTTGCACGGCGGGCAGGCGCAGGCGAAGCTCGACGAACATCAACCGGTGTTTATGCCAGTCGGCGCGTTTTGCCCGCCGCTGGAAAAACAACTGGCGATGCGCTGGCGGATGGGCGTGCGTAACAGTGCACATACCCTGGCGAAACTGGCGACGCCATTTGCCGAAGGTGAGGCGCTGCGTCTTTCCAGCGTTTCGCATCCGGAATACATTGGACGCGTCGCGAAGTTCTTTAGCGATATCGGCGGGCGGGCGCTACTAATGCATGGTACTGAAGGTGAAGTGTATGCTAATCCGCAGCGCTGCCCGCAGATCAATCTCATTGACCGTGAAGGGATGCGGGTGCTGTATGAAAAACAGGACACTGCTGGTAGCGAGTTACTGCCACAAGCAAAAGATCCGGAAACCACGGCGCAGTGGATTGAGCGTTGCCTTGCTGGCAGCGAACCGATTCCCGAATCGCTGAAAATCCAGATGGCTTGCTGCCTGGTGGCTACGGGTGAAGCGGCAACTATCAGCGACGGCCTGGCGCGCGTTAATCAGGCATTTTAATTCTTTTCTCAGCCGGATGAGCCATGTCATCCGGCTTTTACCCCACCGCAATATGAAATTCCTGCATCTTTATTGACCTTCCCACGCCCGGCGTGCAGCATAAAAATACAACAAACACATAACATAAACAGGAGTTAACCATGGAAAGTGGTCATCGCTTTGATGCTCAGACGCTGCACAGTTTTATTCAGGCTGTATTTCGTCAGATGGGTAGCGAGGAACAAGAAGCGAAATTAGTTGCCGATCATTTAATCGCGGCAAACCTGGCAGGGCATGATTCACATGGTATTGGCATGATCCCAAGCTATGTACGCTCCTGGAGTCAGGGGCACCTGCAAATTAACCATCATGCCAAAACCGTTAAAGAGGCGGGGGCGGCGGTCACGCTCGATGGCGATCGCGCATTTGGTCAGGTCGCGGCACATGAAGCGATGGCGCTGGGGATTGAGAAAGCGCATCAGCACGGTATTGCCGCCGTGGCGCTACATAACTCGCATCATATCGGCCGTATCGGTTACTGGGCGGAGCAGTGTGCAGCGGCGGGGTTTGTCTCTATCCACTTTGTTAGCGTGGTCGGTATTCCAATGGTCGCGCCGTTCCACGGTCGCGACAGCCGCTTTGGCACCAATCCGTTCTGTGTGGTTTTCCCTCGTAAAGATAATTTCCCGCTGTTGCTTGATTACGCCACCAGCGCCATTGCATTTGGCAAAACCCGCGTCGCCTGGCATAAAGGCGTCCCCGTGCCGCCAGGTTGCCTGATTGACGTTAACGGCGTGCCGACGACCAATCCGGCGGTAATGCAGGAGTCGCCGTTGGGTTCGCTGTTGACCTTTGCCGAACATAAAGGCTACGCCCTTGCAGCGATGTGTGAAATTCTTGGCGGGGCGCTTTCCGGCGGTAAAACGACGCATCAGGAAACGTTACAAACCAGTCCCGATGCCATTCTTAACTGCATGACCACTATCATCATCAACCCGGAACTCTTCGGCGCGCCGGATTGTAACGCGCAGACCGAAGCCTTTGCCGAGTGGGTGAAAGCCTCGCCGCATGATGATGATAAGCCGATTTTGCTACCGGGCGAGTGGGAAGTGAACACGCGTCGCGAACGGCAGAAGCAGGGGATTCCACTGGATGCGGGAAGCTGGCAGGCCATTTGTGATGCAGCGCGGCAGATTGGTATGCCGGAAGAGACGTTGCAGGCTTTCTGTCAGCAGTTAGCCAGCTAAAAAAAAGCCCGTCCAGTGGCGGACGGGCAAACAAGGGTAACATAGGATCAATGAGGGTTAGAGCATATGCGTCTGTCGGCAAACAGACAGGGAAATACTTGTGCTGGACGTAGCGTAAACGCCTGATCCGTCCAACGGTTCGGATTTTGTAGGCCTGATAAGACGCGGTAGCGTCGCATCAGGCATCTGTTGCCGGATGCGGCGTAAACGCCTTATCCGTCCTACGAATTACTTATAAATTACCGCAGTACCGCTTAATTTATTGTTGTTGGTGGCGGAAGTGATGCTGTATCCACTGGCACCGGCTGCCGCGGCTTTCTCAGCCAGTTTCGCTTCCAGGGCATCGAGGGTGGATGCGCCATCGGCAGAAACCACGCCGATTTTATTCATGTTCTGTGCCTGGGATGCCGTTACCGGTTCCGCCGCGAACACGCCAAATGACAGAGTTGAAAGAGCCATAGCAGCAACAACAGTATTGATAGTTTTCATAATTAATCTCTCGCAGGTGATTTTTGTATAAGTGACGTTGTTTCGTCGATGTGATGAGTATCACGTTTTTTTACGAGAGATAAAATCGAAGAGAATTGACCGCCTTGTTCAAATAAATTGATTGATATCTAACCTACTGATAAACCATTTATTTGTTGTACTTATGAACTTGTTTTATACCGCGTGGCAGTCACAGCAGCGTTAAAGGCACGGAATGACACGCAAAATACAAATTATACTCGCTATGCATCTCGCCAGTTGTAGTTAACGTAACTGGCTGTCTTTCGAACCTCTGCGATTATATCCTGTATAAGCTGGTTTTTGTAAATCTTTCTCCTGCTGACAATGAATACATAAGCGCACGCCAGGAATGGCTTCCCGACGGGCCTGCGGGATGGGGGCACCGCACTCTTCACATTCATCCAGGCTTTCGCCGCGCGGAATTTCACCCCGAGCGCGGGCAATCGCATCTTCAATTGTACTGTTGATCTGTTCGTTGACGGCGTCATCGTTAGCCCAACCGGATGCCATATCGACCTCCCCATATCAATACTTGTACAGTTAAGTGTAGCTAATCCAGGGACGAACTCGGGCAGTTCAAGCATCAGATCTCCGACCATTCCCGCAGCAGATTATGATAAAGATTAAGCAGCGACAGGATCTCTTCACTTTCGCCGTAGCGGCTTTTCAGCGACTGAATATTGTTGTCCAGTTCAAACAGCATGGCGCGCTTTTTATCATCGCGGATCATCGACTGGATCCACATAAATGATGCCACTCGTACGCCGCGGGTTACGGGTGTCACGCAATGCAGGCTGCTGGAGGGATACAACACGAGATCGCCTGCCGGGAGTTTTACCCGATGTTGTCCGAAGGTGTCATTAACGACCAGTTCGCCGCCGTCGTAGCTTTGTGGATCGCTTAAAAACAGCGTGGCAGAAAGGTCAGTACGCATCCAGCCGTTTTGTGGATGGCTGCGTACTGCGCCATCCACATGGAAACCATAGGTTTCATTGTTCTGATAGCGATTAAACAGCGGCGTGGAAAGGGTACGCGGCAAGGCCGCGGCAAAGAATAAAGCATGTTGGTTAACCGCGTTCAGCACCTCATTTTGCAGGGCGGCGTATAACGTGCTGCGGGTGTCGACCTGTTGATTGTTCTTAACTTGCGCACCTTGTGCGCCGGTGGTGACGCGTCCATCCACCCATTCGGCTTGTTCCAGTTGTTCGCGAAAACGAGCGACGTCCTGTGGCGATAACACGCCGGGAATGTGGTACATCATACAATTTCTCCAAAAAGTGGGGCCTGCGCCCCACATCTGAATCAGAAATGCATATTGGCTGTGAGCAAGAAGGTTCTTGGCTCGCCCGGGTGATAACGGTAGCCGCTCTTGTTGATTGAGGCGACGTAATCGGTATCAAACAGGTTGTAAACGTTTAGCTGGAAGTCGAGATTGCGATTAACTCGATACCCCAGTTTGGCATCGGCGACCCAGTAACCTTCGGTAAACGCTGGCGTTCCCACCGCGCCGTCTGAACCTTTATGCATACTGCCGATATAGCGTGCGCCCGCGCCAACAGAGATATCGTCGGTTGCCTGATATTGGCTCCATAAGGTGAAGGCGTGCTCCGGGGTATACGGCAGCGATGAGGAACCATCCTGGGCAACATCTTTGCCGTTTTTGATGGTTGCTTTTTGCTGGGTATAGCCGCCAATCACCTGCCACGCGGGAGTGATATTCCCGGCCACGGATATCTCATAGCCTTCGACGCGTTTCTTACCGTATTGCGAGTAAGTTCCGTCATCATTTTGCTCAACTTCATTTTCGATATCAGTGCGGAACAGCGCGGCGGTGAGCAACAGACGTTTATCCAGAACCTGCCATTTGGTGCCAATCTCGCTGGTGTTGGCTTTTTGCGGTTTAAAATCGGTGCGGTTGGCACTGTTACCGCTGCCAGACTGCGCAAGGGCGAAGTTGTTGCCGCCCGGAGGCTGCTGGGAAACGGCATAGTTAATATAGACATTGCCGTTTTCCGTCAGGTGATACAGCGCCCCGGCTTTCCAGTTCATCAGATTGCCCGACTTGGCGGTGTCGACGGTGGTGACCGGAGAACCTTTTGCCACACCAGTTGGGCAGGTGATGGCACCGCGTCCGCTGCCGCCGCAGGCGGTGGCACTGTCATATTCAGTATGATAATTATCCAGACGGATCCCGCCGTTCAGCTCAAAATCACGGGTGATTTGCAGCGTATCAAAGGCGTAAATTGCGAAGGTATCCGTCTGACCATTGGCGTTTGCGCCGTTGCGCGTCAGGCCGCCGGGATGAATGCTGCTGTCAGGATGATAAATATTTACCGCGGGTAACGTCACCGGATTAACGCCGTAGTTAGTCTGCGTTTCACGGGTAAATTCCACGCCGGTACTGACATCATGACCGATAGAACCGGTATAGAACGTCGAGGTCAGGTTGGTCTGGTTGGTGAGAATTTTATTACTCACATCTTTGGTATTCGCCGTGCGTGACCAGGTCCAGCTATTCACATCGCTGGTGGGCTGAGTAATATTCGACGCCCCGCCCATAATCGCCGTCATCAGGTAATCCTGCTTTACGCGCGACCAACGGGTAGTATTGCGAATGGTGGTGTTATCGTTGATGTCGTGCTCAAAACGCATGGTGGCGGTGTCGGTGGTCGAATCGTCGTAATCGGAATCCGTGCCGTAAAAGTTATGAGTATCAACTTTTCCGGAATGATTCAGGGCCGCCGTTCCCGCAGATGGGGCAGAATAGCCCGGCAAACCGATGGTCGGAATGCCGCCGTCTGGCGTGTTGTGCTGGGTGACATGCAGATAATTAAGATACAAACGATTCGCTGTACCAAGGCCAAAAGCGACAGAAGGGGCGACGCCGTAACGCTCATTTTTGACTTTGTCGCGTCCGGCATCGTGCGTTTTTTCGCCCATTACATTCAGGCGCACCGCGGTGGTATCACCAATGACCTGATTGACGTCCAGCGTGCCGCGGCGGAACCAGGCGCTGCCAATACTGGCGGAGGCGTCAATGCCGGAATCATTGCGCGGCTGCTTGCTGATCATATTGATCGAGCCTGTCGGTGCGCTGCGCCCGTAGTCGGTGCCGGACGGCCCTTTAATCACTTCGACCTGCTCGGTATTGAAGGTGTCGCGCGAGACGCTGCCGATATCGCGAATGCCATCAATATAAATACTGTTAGAGGTATCGGCACCACGCATATAAATGGCGTCGCCAGTGGTGGAGTTACCGTTCTCACCCGCAAAAAACGCACCCACGCCGGGGACGTTTTTGAGCGCGTCGGTAAGGTTGGTTGCGCCCTGATCTTTAATCACTTGTTCAGAAATTACCGTCATCGTGCGGGTAGTATCCGCTACCGGACGCGAGAATTTCGGATCGGCAGATTGTTGTGGCGCATAAAGCGAAGGCGTTGATGCTTCGACAACCAGCGTGTCATCCGCGTTAGTTTGCCCTTCGGCGGCGAGTGCCTGAGCCACAGGCGTGATGCCAATACAAAGACCGGCAAAGAACGTGAGCGAATGAAATTGTCTGGCAGGGAAATTGCGATTGTTTTCCATTTTGCAGGTGACTTTTTCTTATATGTTGAAATTTTCACTGCCACGAGAAAGCCTCTCTGCGGATGCGATGCCACTGTTAATCCCGTGATAGTGCTCGTGAAAGTGATAATAATTTTGATAAGCATTATCACTTGGAGCGATTTTCTATCACCCATTGCGCGAAAAAGAAATACATTTATTTACATTGAGTTCATATTTGATGTTTTTTGATTACAAAACAGACGAAAACTGCATCCAGAGGCGAATGCAGTTACGTTGGTGGGGTTATTTGTAGATGGTTGCAGTACCGAACATCTGGTCATTTCCGCCTGCGGAATTAATGACATAACCTTTCGCGCCTTGTTCGCGCGCTTTTTCTGCCAGTTTATCCTCCAGATCGCTTAGGTTTGATGCGCCAGTTGCCGAAACGGTACCGGCGGGCCGTAGCTGACCGCTGTCCAGGTTACTCATCGGTTGCGCGGCATAAGCCGTGAGAGAGATTCCGCTCAGGACGGTGGCAATCAGTAGTGTGAGGCACTTTTTCATAATGACATCCTCATAAATACAACGGGTAGTGCCTGATAAGTGTAGGTCGCCTGCGCGATGCAAATGACGCAAAAAATTGACAGAGATGTGCTTATTTTTTGAACGATATATTTTTACAAAATAAGACAAATCAATGACATGCATAATGCTGATTTTTATGATGAATTGCCATAAACCATAGCCATGTTAAGGTTTTGGGGAATGATAAACGCAGCCAGATATTTACCCTGTCGCGTTATGCGGGTATCTTACGCCGCTGCTTAAAGGAGAATGCTATGTCCGCCCAGAAACCGGGGTTGCATCCGCGCAACCGTCATCACAGCCGCTACGATCTCGCCACGCTTTGTCAGGTCAATCCTGAACTCAGGCAATTCCTCACGCTTACACCCGCCGGGGAGCAAAGCGTAGACTTTGCCAATCCGCTGGCGGTGAAGGCGCTCAATAAGGCGTTGCTGGCCCATTTTTACGCCGTAGCGAACTGGGATATCCCCGACGGTTTTCTCTGCCCACCAGTACCGGGCCGGGCGGATTATATTCATCACCTTGCCGATTTACTGGCAGAAGCAAGCGGAACAATTCCAGCGAATGCCAGCATTCTGGATATCGGCGTTGGTGCGAACTGTATTTATCCGCTGATTGGCGTACATGAATATGGCTGGCGTTTTACCGGTAGTGAAACCAGCAGCCAGGCGTTAAGCAGTGCGCAGGCGATTATCAGTTCTAATCCGGGGCTTAACCGCGCCATTCGTCTGCGTCGGCAAAAAGAGAGTGGGGCGATTTTTAACGGCATCATCCATAAAAACGAGCAATACGACGCGACCTTGTGTAACCCGCCATTCCACGATTCCGCCGCTGCGGCACGGGCAGGTAGTGAGCGTAAACGCCGTAACCTGGGGCTGAACAAAGACGATGCACTGAACTTTGGCGGCCAGCAACAGGAGTTGTGGTGTGAAGGCGGTGAAGTCACCTTTATCAAAAAGATGATTGAAGAGAGCAAAGGCTTCGCGAAGCAGGTGATGTGGTTTACATCACTGGTATCTCGTGGTGAAAACTTACCGCCGTTGTATCGTGCCCTGACGGACGTGGGCGCGGTGAAGGTGGTTAAAAAAGAGATGGCCCAGGGGCAAAAGCAGAGTCGCTTTATTGCCTGGACCTTTATGAACGACGAGCAGCGCCGCCGTTTTGTCAATCGCCAGCGTTAAAGCGTTGGTTCCCCCGGCGGTAACGGTTCAGCCGGGGTCGCGCCCGGAGCAGGCAGCACCTGATAAGTCTGCACTGGCGCGCGAACGCCCGCCAGGTCGAAATGTTTTTTCACCTGGCTGTCGAGGGCAAAGCGTACCGTCCACTGTTTGAGTGGCAGCGTGGTGAACGAAACACGCAGTGTAAACGCGGTATTGCTTAAGCCGACAATCCCGGCAAAATTCGGTTCACCAATAATCAGCCCGCGAATTTCTTCGTTTTCCATTAATTCCGCTACCGCATCTTTCAGTGCCTGATTGGCTTTATCAGCATCTTCATGGCGATCAACATCATAATTTGCCACCACCGAACCAATGCCGCGGACAAAGTTAGCAAAGGTGGTTATCGAAGACCACGGAATGATGTGATACGCCCCGGTATCCTGTCGTACGCCCACGGAGCGAATCGACATCCGTTCCACTGTGCCGGTCAACGGCCCGATAGTCACCAAATCTCCAGTGTTCATGCCGTTTTCAAACTGAATAAATACCCCGGTGATAATATCTTTCACCAGCGTTTGCGAACCAAACGAGATAGCCAGACCTAATGCCCCGGCACCTGCCAGCAATGGCGCGATATTGACGCCGATTTCCGACAACACAATCATGATGGTGATGGTACTGATAATCACCGCCAGCGCGTTACGAAACAGCGTAAGCAGGGTACGCGTGCGGGCGCTGGGTAGCGGGCGGCCATGAATATCCGAAGCCAGCCGGTTTTCGATCAAACTGGCGAGCACCGTCCAGCCAACCGCCGAGAAGAAAAGAATGAGTGCGATACGGATCAGGATATCTACGGTTTTCTGCCCCGCGCCGTTTTGCAGCCAGTTCCAGAAATCGAACAATCCCCATGCGCTCAACAGCAACATTACCGCCACGCAGACTGTCAGAATACGCGCCGTTTTCAGCGCCGCCGACAGCCAGCCATTCAACCGTTTTTGCAGCTCCGGATAGTTACGCTGAGTATGTGGCGAGAGAGTGATGGTTTTCGCCAGCCAGCGGGAAAACATACCGGAAACAAACGCTGCGATACCAATAATCGCCAGGCTGCGCACCGTTGCACCCATCATAAATTTCAGGCTGTTGCCCGGATCGAACAACGAAAAGAAAAACAGCACGATAAAATAGGCGCTTGCCAGCCAGTGCCACACCAGCGCAAAGGCGCGGATAAACAGGCTGAAAAAGGCCAGCGAATGCTCCGCGAAGTTGAGCAAATGCTGGGTAATCTCTTTTTTATTACGAAAGATCAGGTACAACGCCCAGACGGTCATGCACAGCATAATGATGACGTTCGCCAGCGCACCTATCTGTACATTCACCTGATTAGAGATAATCGGCACGGCCACAATCAGGCCATAACCTATCAAACTGCTTAACCAGCTCAGGCGACGACTCCAGTAACGGGCGCTCTCGTCCTGAATCGTGAACGGGCGCAGCTCCGCCACGTTTGGGCAAAAAATCAGGCGTAGTACGGCTTTGAAAAATTCAATGAGGGCAAAGGCGTTGAGAAACAAACTTTGTTGGAAAGCGATGGTGCGACTGCCTGCATTCAGGTTGTCGCTTAATACCTGGCCGACAAATAATGTCAGGGCCAGTAACAGCAGGTCGATAATAAACGCCCCGATAATCATCGCCGGAAGCTGCAACCAGTTGCTGCGCTCACGATTTTTTTGCCGCGCCCACTGACCCATTTTGCGATACAGCGGCAGTGCGCACAGGCGAATCAGCCAGTAAAAACCAAACACTAATACCGCTAACATTGAAAAATGGGTCAGCGCATTGCTGAAGGTTTGTGGATTAAACGGCTTATGCGGGGAGCCGGTGATATTGCGATAAAGTTGCCCGAAGCGGGCGGAAAGGGCTTCACCATAATGGCGGCTGACTTCGGTGACCTTTTGCAGCACGGTTTGCTCTTCGACCAGCGTCGGCGGCACTATTTTTGGTACCGGTTCAGCAGGGGGCGTAGCGGCAACGGTGCGCAACTGGTCGATCAACTCTTTACGCGAGGTGTCATTATCCAGCACATCCGCCAGTGCGCCATAGGCCGCTTTTTTTTGTTCGATATCCGGTTCCGGGGCCGGTTCAGTCGTTGAGTCCGTTGTCGTTGTGGTTGTAACGCCGGGTATGGATACCGCGTGGGCAGGTGCGCCCAGCAGGCAGAAGAGGATGAACAGGATCCACCGCATGACTCCTCCAGTGAGAAAATAGAGCAAAAAGATAAGTATAGATGCTGGAGGAGGGGCGATTTTAAATGAGAGGAATCTGGTGTGCCTCCCTTTCGGGTGAAAGGGAGGAAGGGATATTAAGCAGGTTGCTGACAACGTGCGGGCTTTTTTGCCGGATGCGGCGTGAACGCCTTATCCGTCCTACAAGTTCATGCAATTTTAATAAGTTGCCAGATATCCTGTAGGCCTGATAAGCGTAGCGCATCAGGCAATGTGTCTTATTAAGAGACGTGCTGCAAAAATTCCTGCAAGCGCTGGCTCGGCGGGTTCTTGATCAACACCTGCGGATTGCCATCTTCCGCAATCCGGCCTTTGTCGATAAAGATCAGCCGCGAAGCTACTTTCTCGGCAAAACCGATTTCGTGGGTCACGATCACCATCGTCATCCCTTCTTCAGCCAGATCCTGCATAACCTTCAGCACTTCATGGCGCAGTTCCGGGTCAAGAGCGGAAGTCGGTTCATCAAACAGCATCATTTTCGGCTTCACCGCCAGCGCGCGGGCAATCGCCACACGCTGCTGTTGACCACCAGAAAGTTCGGAAGGGTAGTGATGTGCACGTTCTGCCAGACCGACTTTCGCCAGCAGCTCACGTGCCAGTTTTTCCGCCTCTTCTTTGTTCGCGCCACGCACGCGTAGCGGGCCAAACATGACGTTTTCCAGCGCTGTCAGATGCGGGAAGAGGTAAAACTGCTGGAACACCATACCTGCTTCCTGGCGAATCAGGCGCTCGTCAACTTTCGGATCGTTAACCTTCAGGCCATCGACAATCAGATCGCCGGAGGTGATTTCTTCCAGTTTGTTGATGCAGCGCAGCAGGGTCGATTTACCGGAACCGGACGGCCCGATAATCACCACGACTTCGCCCTGGGCAATGTTCAAATCGATATTGTGCAGCACCTGGGTTGGGCCAAAGTGCTTGGAGACGTTTTTAAATTCAATCACAGGATTTTCATCCTTCTTTCCAGACGACGCAGAATAAAGCTCAGCACCAGGGTAATAATCAGATAGAACACCGCCACGGCGCTCCAGATCTCAAGGGCGCGGAAGTTACCGGCAATAATTTCTTGCCCCTGACGGGTCAGTTCCGCCACGCCGATCACAATAAACAGCGAGGTGTCTTTAATGCTGATGATCCACTGGTTACCCAGCGGCGGCAGCATACGACGCAGTGCCAGCGGTAAAATGACGTAGCGAATGGTTTCCCAACGTGAAAGACCGAGCGCCAGTCCTGCTTCACGAAAACCTTTGTGGATAGACAGCACCGCACCACGCGTGATTTCCGCAATATACGCGCCGGAGTTGATCATGATGGTGACCACCGCCGCAGTAAATGGGTCGATGCGTAAGTCGTTAAACGCCATCGGCAGGGCGAAATAAATAAACATCACCTGGACGACGATAGGTGTGCCGCGGATCACTTCAATAAAGACCAGCGCGACGTGGTTGGCTATCCAACCTCCGAAGGTGCGTGCAAAACCTGCCAGCAATCCGATTACCAGACCGCCTGCCAGACCGAGGACCGAAATCCACAGGGTCATTTTGGCACCTTCAATCAGAAGCGGAATGGCAGGCCAGATGGCACTCCAGTCAAACTGCATATGTTGTTCCTGTTACCGTGGTGTAAATAATCAAATTCAGGGTAATTAATGGCCCCGGAGCGGGTTTGCGCCCCTCACCCTAATCCTCTCCCCATAGGGGAGAGGGAACTGCCAGTGCGTTTTACAGGTGTAGCGTTATTATTTCGGTTCAGTACCGAACCATTTTTTGTAGATTTCGTTGTAAGTTCCGTTCTCGCGCAGGGTTTTCAACGCGCCGTTGACTTTGTCACGCAGCTCGTCGCTACCTTTCGGGAACGCAATACCGTATTGCTGCGCTTCCAGAGAGTCACCTACCGCTTTGAACTGACCGTTACCGGCGGTTTTGATGAAGTACAGAATGTTTGGCGTATCGTGCAGAACGGCGTCTGCGCGGTTGGTGCCCAGTTCCATATAGGCGTTATCGATGTTCGGGAACTGACGCAGATCTTTAGTTTTGATGTTTGCTTTCGCGTAATCAACGGAGCCAGTACCGCTCTTCACAGCAACCACTTTCCCGTCGAGATCTTTCACGCTTTTCACATCGTTATTGTTAGCTTTCACCATCACTAACAGGCCGCTTTTGTAGTAGCCGTCAGAGAAATCGATCGCTTTTTTACGCTCGTCGGTGATGGTAATGCCCGCCAGCGCCAGATCGACGTTTTTGGTTTGCAGTGCCGGAATGATCCCACTGAAATCCATCGGCTTCAGTTCGTAATCCAGCTTCAGCTCTTTAGCGATGGCAGCCCACAGATCAACGTCAAAGCCCACATATTTATCGCCCTGTTTAAATTCAAACGGAACGAAGGCGGTATCCGTCGCGACAACTAATTTTTTATCCGCGGCATGAGAAGAAACCGCAAAAGCCAGGGTCAGTGCAGCCAGTGAAACTTTTAATACAGACTTCATAGCATTTCCTTTTTTCTATCCACGGGACGATCCCCTGCGTGACATTCACATATATGAAAAAATCGTGCCAGTTTTGCAACTCCTTGATTTTTCGAGATGCGGCAAAAACGTGATGCACGATTTATAGGGCAATACCCTGAAGATGCACCATTCTGGGGCACCAATCTGGTGCGCTAAAATTGTGCACTCAACACAGTGATTATTTAGCGTAAAACCTGATGAAAAAACAATCTTTATGTAACGATTGTGTGATGATGTGGATACAAAAAATTTACTTAATCAGCTGGAGATAGCAGATGGATGCACTAAATAAGTGCGTTGAGGTGGGCTGCAAAACAAAACGGCCTCCTGTCAGGAAGCCGCTTTTATCGGGTACTAAAGTTCTGCACCATCAGCGATGGATTTATTCGATGTTAGACTCGATAAACCACAGGAATTTATCCAGGTCGCGAGACGCGGCGGTCAGGATATCTGCGGTGTCGTCATCTTTCGCTTCGCCAATCGCTTTGCGTACGTCATTAGCGACGATTGCGTAACGGTCAGCCAGTTCTTTCAGGTGATCCTGAACGTTGTGGATGTCCAGCGGGTAACTTTTCAGCGGGGTTTTGCTGTTGATAACTTGAGTGGTCCCCAGAGCTACACCGCCCAGCTGCACTGCACGTTCTGCCATGGTATCCAGATGATCGATCAGTGCGGTGCGGAAGCCATCCAGCATTTCATGTACGGCAATGAAGTTAGCGCCGCGCATGTTCCAGTGCGCTTGTTTGGTAATCAAAGAAAGATCAATAAACTGGATAACCTGGCGATTCAGCAACTCTACTGTTGCTTTTTTCTCGCTGTCGGAGACATCGTTGCGGGTATAAAGCAGATTGGTCGCTTTTGATTTAACTAATTTAGCGGTACTCATAATTTCATATCCTCTTGATGTTATGTCCCAGTAATTAACGAGATTAAGTATAGCACCGGCTATGTGTTCCGCTATTCTGGCTGTTCCTATCACACTAATAGTGGTAACAAGCGTGAAAAACAAAACTAATAAAGATTCAATGAGTTAGATATATTGATAAGAACAATTCTTATTTATCTGCTCGCCAGGAATTTTCGGAATAAATATGCTTTTGCATAATTCGATATATAAAGACGGTGTAGAGGAAAAGTAGCGAGAAATTCTGCATGGTTATGCATAACCATGCAGAAATGTAAATTTAATTAATGTCTAATTCTTTTATTTTGCTCTCTTTGCGTACTGTCAGCGTAGACCCCATTGAAGCGGCGATGATAGCGCCGAGCGCCAGTAGCTGTATGGGTGTCAGTGTTTCTCCGAGGAAAATCATCCCGGAAACGGCAGCCAGCGCCGGTTCCATGCTCATCAGCGTACCAAATGTCCGTGTTGGCAAACGGGTGAGGGCAATCATTTCCAGCGAATAAGGCAGAGCGGTCGAGAGAATAGCGACAGCCAGACCCAATGGAATAACCGACCAGTGCCAGAGTGCTTCACCAGCCTGAAGCGCTCCAATTGGCACGAAAATTAACGCTGCAATCAACGAACCAATTGCCACCGTCGCAGGGCCATGTTCCGCTCCTGCGCGTTGCCCACTTAAAATGTAAATAGCCCAACAAGCCCCGGCCCCCAGTGCCAGCGCACAGCCGGTTAAATCGACATGGGAAACGTCTTGCCCCAGCGGTAGCAGGAACCACAGACCAAGAACCGCCAGCACAACCCAGACGAAATCTACCGGGCGACGAGAAGAGAACAGCGCCACCGCCAGTGGTCCGGTGAACTCCAGCGCCACCGCAATACCCAGCGGTACTGTCTGAATAGAAAGATAAAAAAGATAATTCATCCCACCCAGCGAAACGCCGTAAAACAACAGCGGTAACCGTTGCTCTTTGGCAAAGCGCAGTCGCCATGGCTTAAAGAACGCGATGAGGATCAGCGTTCCTAATGCCAGACGCAGCGCAGTGACACCCGGTGCGCCCACCAGAGGAAAAAGTGACTTAGCTAACGAGGCTCCACCCTGAATAGACGCCATGGCAACGAGCAATATGACTATTGGTAACCAGACCGGCATTTTACGTAATGAACCAGGCATCCTTTCTCCCACAAATATCTAGACTTAAGTAAAGCGTGGAGTGTACTGGATATACCCAATGCTGGTTGAGCATTTGTTGAAAAAATTTTCCCCCGTTTTGACTAAAATGCGCCAGGATTGATGGAATCATTAGTCTGGTGATTAGGAATAATCTGGATGAATGACAGGGAAAACATGCGTAATACTTACGCAGTTCTCTGAAAAAGTGATTTAAATTTAGATGGATAGCGGTGTATGGAAACGTTCTGTTACATGAAATGGCCCGTTAGACATCACAAATCGCGAAGAGTTTCCCATTAATTTTTGATATATTTAAAACTTAGGACTTATTTGAATCACATTTGAGGTGGTTATGAAAAAAATTGCATGTCTTTCAGCACTGGCCGCAGTTCTGGCTTTCACCGCAGGTACTTCCGTAGCTGCGACTTCTACTGTAACTGGCGGTTACGCACAGAGCGACGCTCAGGGCCAAATGAACAAAATGGGCGGTTTCAACCTGAAATACCGCTATGAAGAAGACAACAGCCCGCTGGGTGTGATCGGTTCTTTCACTTACACCGAGAAAAGCCGTACTGCAAGCTCTGGTGACTACAACAAAAACCAGTACTACGGCATCACTGCTGGTCCGGCTTACCGCATTAACGACTGGGCAAGCATCTACGGTGTAGTGGGTGTGGGTTATGGTAAATTCCAGACCACTGAATACCCGACCTACAAACACGACACCAGCGACTACGGTTTCTCCTACGGTGCGGGTCTGCAGTTCAACCCGATGGAAAACGTTGCTCTGGACTTCTCTTACGAGCAGAGCCGTATTCGTAGCGTTGACGTAGGCACCTGGATTGCCGGTGTTGGTTACCGCTTCTAATCACTTTGGTGATATAAAAAATCCGCCTCTCGGGGCGGATTTTTGTTTTTAAGGTTTCGGGTCGAAAATATCGGTTCCGAGATGGTTGTAATCCACCTTCTGTAACTGGAAGTTGGTGATGTATATCGGCCCGGCTTTCTTCTCAGATATAAACGGGTATTTGATGTTAATTTCCTTCGCTTTAATCCCCGTCCACTGGGAGAAAAAGCCTAAGAAGTCATTGGCTGAGCGGCGGGCTTTAATCACACGATGCGCTTTATCGTCGCTGGAAATGACCATAAAAGGCACCTGGAAATTTTGCTGATATTTATCATCATGGGCAAGGTATTGCACGTCTTTACCGCGCTCTTTAAAGGCCAGACCGTGGTCAGAAAAGTAAACCAGCGAGAAGCTGCTGCCGCTGTTGCGTAACTGATCGTACAGCTTGCGCAGTAAATCGTCCGTTTGCGTCATGGTATAGAGATAGCACGACGTTTCTTTCGATTGCACAAAGGTTTCGTATTTTCCTTGTGTCCTGTCGCAGGCCTGCGGATGTGAGCCCATCAGATGTAGAACAATCAGCTGCGGTTGCGAGTGCTCTTGCGCCAGCACTTGAGCGGTCATATCCAGTAACGCTTCGTCTTTGGTGTTTTTATCTGCTTCAAAATTACCTTCTTTCAGGAAGTACACTTCATCTGCTCGTTTGGCGATGCTGGCGATAGCGGTATCGTATTCGCCGATTTGACCCTGGTTGGAAAACCACCAGGTCTGGAAGCCCGCGCGATTTGCCAGGGTGACAAAGTTATCCTGAAACTGTGGTTTGCCATCGACAACGCGATTGAGCGTTAAGCCAAGCGATTTCTGCGTGGAGCCACTGGCGGCAATGTAGTCAGCAAATATCAAACCGTTAACGCTGCTGGCAAACGGGGTATTGTCCCAGTGACCGCCAAAGGCACCGAGGGCATCGCGACGCGCGCTTTCACCGATCACCACCACATAGGTCTGATACTTCGGCTTAACGGCAGTGACCGTCCAGGTATCTTTCATTCCGGAAAGTTTTGCCATCCGTTCTTGCTCTTCAATCACCTCGTTATTATTGACGATGACATCCTTAGCAAAACGAAATACCGGATAGCCAGTATCTTTCAGTTTAAATACGCCACCCCAGGCCAGGTTTTGCACGGGAGCAACAAAAAATGTCGCCACACTGAATACCAGACACAGGCTGTCGAAGGTATTCCAGCGCGCTTTTTCATTCTCTTTTTTTCGCCTGATTGCTATTACGCCGAGCGCAAAAATAAATAAGCCGACCAGGTAGCTGTACCACGGAAAAATCGTCAGGATTTCGGTCGACTCTTCCATATTGGTGGAGTGCAATGCCAGCAATGTATTGAAATTAGGCGCGCCGTAGGCCTGAGCAAAAGGGAAATAACAAGCCGCCACCAGCGAACTGACACCGACCAGAACTTTTTGTACGCGAGGCAATGTTCGCCATAGCAAAAGCAAAATAGCCGTAAACGCAGCGGTGTAGAGCAAACTGAAGGGGTAACCTAAGCCGAGGTTAATTAATAGCGACTGTAAAAAGTAGAACGCAGTCCACGGGCTAAATACCCGGCTACGGGTAACAAGCGATTCTTTGAGGGTTAAATTCATATGCCACTATCGTAACAAACGCCATGTGCTTACCCTGGCGTCAAGGGTCAATACCTGCAAGAGTGCGTGAAGAGTGGAAAGGGGTCCGCATCCGCGAGCCGCAATATACGCAGGGCTGCAAGAAGATAGAGCGAGCCGCCGTTCAGGTCAACTACTGACGAACAAATCTTTTGCGAAGGGGATTGCAAATCCGACAAAAAGTGGGGTTTTTCAGACCAAAACGCGTTATGCCTGCATGAAAGCAGGAGTGAAGCGGCGTACCGCGACGCCGCTATTTATCGGAAGGTTTATCTTGCTGCGGTTTGTTGTTGACCATATCGCACAACATAGAGAGCAGCATTAACCGTACTTTAAAGGGAGAATGACTAAACACGCGCATACACCTCTTGAACTCATTCATAAGACCTCCTGACTTGCTAATCCCGTCGATCCTTGAGGGATGATTGCATTACATACAGATATAGCACAGGCTATATTATATAGCTATTGCTAAAACGTTAATTTTTTGTACCTTCGCAACTCTGGTTTACAATGTGCGCACGAAATGAGAACGCTATGTATGCGTCACCATAATGAGGAAGCACAATGAGTCGTCGCGCAGGTACGCCAACAGCAAAAAAAGTGACGCAGTTAGTGAACGTGGAAGAGCACGTTGAAGGGTTCCGCCAGGTCAGAGAGGCGCATCGGCGCGAGCTTATTGATGATTACGTTGAGCTGATTTCTGACTTGATCAGGGAAGTGGGGGAAGCTCGTCAGGTGGACATGGCTGCTCGTCTGGGAGTTTCGCAACCGACGGTGGCTAAAATGCTTAAGCGGCTGGCAACCATGGGGCTGATTGAAATGATCCCCTGGCGTGGCGTGTTTTTAACGGCAGAAGGAGAGAAGCTGGCGCAGGAAAGCCGCGAGCGACATCAGATAGTCGAAAATTTCTTGTTGGTGTTGGGCGTCAGTCCGGAAATCGCCCGTCGCGACGCGGAAGGCATGGAGCACCATGTTAGTGAAGAGACGCTCGACGCTTTTCGTTTGTTTACCCAGAAACACGGTGCCAAATGAGCCTGCCTTTTTTACGCACGCTGCAAGGCGATCGTTTTTTTCAGTTATTAATTCTTGTTGGTATCGGATTAAGCTTTTTCGTGCCCTTTGCACCGAAATCCTGGCCTGCTGCTATCGACTGGCACACCATCATCACCTTAAGCGGCCTGATGCTGCTGACCAAAGGTGTGGAGTTAAGCGGTTATTTTGATGTGCTGGGGCGCAAAATGGTGCGCCGCTTTGCTACGGAGCGTCGGCTGGCGATGTTTATGGTGCTGGCGGCGGCGCTGCTTTCTACCTTTCTGACCAACGATGTCGCGCTGTTTATTGTTGTTCCGCTGACTATCACGCTAAAAAGACTGTGTGAGATCCCGGTTAATCGGCTGATTATTTTTGAGGCGCTGGCAGTCAACGCTGGTTCGCTACTGACGCCAATTGGCAACCCGCAAAATATTCTTATCTGGGGACGTTCTGGTCTTTCGTTTGCCGGATTTATTGCCCAAATGGCACCGCTGGCTGGCGCAATGATGCTGACGCTCCTGCTCCTGTGCTGGTGTTGTTTCCCTGGAAAGGCGATGCAATACCATACGGGGGTGCAAACACCGGAGTGGAAACCGCGGCTGGTGTGGAGTTGTCTGGGGCTGTATATCGTCTTTCTGACGGCGCTGGAGTTCAAACAAGAGCTGTGGGGACTGGTGATTGTGGCGGCAGGCTTTGCGCTGCTGGCACGTCGCGTGGTGCTCAGTGTGGACTGGACGCTGCTGCTGGTGTTTATGGCGATGTTTATCGACGTCCATTTACTGACCCAGCTTCCAGCGTTGCAAGGCGTGTTGGGTAACGTGAGTCATCTATCTGAACCCGGGTTATGGTTAACGGCAATCGGTTTATCGCAGGTGATCAGTAACGTGCCGAGTACCATATTGTTGCTGAACTATGTGCCGCCGTCTTTATTACTGGTATGGGCGGTAAACGTAGGTGGCTTTGGGTTATTACCCGGATCGCTGGCAAATTTGATTGCGCTACGTATGGCGAACGATCGCCGCATCTGGTGGCGTTTCCATCTCTATTCAATACCGATGCTGTTGTGGGCGGCGTTGGTGGGATATGTTTTGTTAGTTATACTCCCGGCCAACTAGGGTCTGGCAAATAAAAAAGGCGGATTATGAGTCCGCCTTTTGCTTTAAGTTTTGAAGATTAATTCAGACGAACCGGCATCCCGGAGCGGTTTTTAATCGCTTCATCAAGAACAACCTGGTCAACATCTGGCTGACCGGTCACTGTCTGCACGCTCTTCGTCAGGGTAATTGGCACAATTTCCTGACCTTCAAACTGGGCTTCGGTGGTAGACAGCGGGTTATGGACTTCAATATAACGGCTGCCGTCTGGCTCGGTGGTCGCTTTTACCGGCTCATCAATAAACTGTACGCGGGTACCGACCGGTACTTTCTCGAACAGGAATTTGATGTCTTCGTTACGCAGACGCACACAACCATGACTTACACGCAGGCCGATACCGAAGTTGGCGTTGGTGCCATGGATAGCATACAGGCGACCGATATAGAGTGCATACAGCCCCATCGGGTTATCCGGACCTGCCGGAACGACAGCCGGAAGCGGTTCGCCCGCAGCGCGGTACTCTGCGTGCATTTTGGCGGTCGGCGTCCAGGTCGGGCCTGCTTTTTTACGCTCAACTTTGGTGGTCCAGTTGATAGGCGTATCTTTGCCTAACTGACCAATGCCGATCGGCAGCACGATAACGGTGTTGGTCCCTTTCGGATAGTAATAAAGACGCATCTCAGCACTGTTAATGACGATGCCTTCATGAACGGTATCCGGCAGGATCAGCTGCTGCGGAATGTTCAGTACAGTACCGCCTTTCGGCAGGAAGGTATCCACACCCGGGTTCGCTTCCATCATATTGGAAAGCCCCATCTGGTACTCGGCGGCAAAATACTCCAGCGGCTGAGTGTTACCTTCAGGAATGGTGATCACCTGATTCTGACCAACCAGGCGACTCCCGTCGGTTGGCAGAGGATAAGTTACCGCAGAGGCGGTACTGCAAAAGCCGACAACAGCGAAGGCCGCTGCGAATAATGTTTTCAATTTCATATTCATGTTAAGCGAGATTTTGTGCCTGGCAGGCCATTGGGTTGAGAATATTAGAGTATTGGAAGCGCATTATAAGTTCATTCCAGCTCACAGTGAAATCAGATGTGTACGAAATCACATTTTTTGCCTTTGGCTTGAGTGTAGACCTTAAGCGAGGAGCAGGATCTTCTTTCAGACTTATGGCATAATGCGCGGTTTGTCATATCTCTTTTCAGGATACGCCTGTGTTAGTTTCCAGTAACGTCACCATGCAGTTCGGCAGTAAGCCGTTGTTTGAAAACATTTCCGTCAAATTTGGCGGCGGCAACCGTTACGGCCTGATTGGCGCGAACGGTAGTGGTAAATCCACCTTTATGAAGATCCTCGGCGGCGACCTTGAGCCGACGCTGGGTAACGTTTCCCTCGATCCCAACGAGCGCATTGGTAAACTGCGTCAGGATCAGTTTGCCTTTGAAGAGTTCACTGTGCTGGATACGGTGATCATGGGGCATAAAGAGTTGTGGGAAGTGAAGCAGGAGCGCGACCGCATCTATGCTTTGCCGGAAATGAGTGAAGAAGACGGCTATAAAGTGGCCGATCTGGAAGTTAAATACGGCGAAATGGACGGTTACTCTGCGGAAGCTCGCGCCGGTGAACTGTTGCTTGGCGTGGGAATTCCAGTGGAACAGCACTACGGCCCGATGAGTGAAGTTGCTCCTGGCTGGAAGCTGCGTGTGCTTCTGGCGCAGGCGCTGTTTGCTGATCCGGATATTCTCCTGCTCGACGAACCGACCAACAACCTCGACATCGACACCATTCGCTGGCTGGAACAGGTGCTGAACGAGCGTGACAGCACCATGATCATCATCTCGCACGACCGTCACTTCCTTAACATGGTCTGTACCCACATGGCGGATCTGGATTACGGCGAGCTGCGCGTTTATCCGGGTAACTACGATGAGTACATGACGGCGGCGACCCAGGCGCGTGAACGTCTGCTGGCCGATAACGCCAAGAAGAAAGCGCAGATTGCTGAGTTGCAATCTTTCGTTAGCCGCTTTAGCGCCAACGCCTCGAAATCTCGCCAGGCAACTTCGCGCGCGCGCCAGATTGATAAAATCAAACTGGAAGAGGTGAAAGCCTCCAGCCGTCAGAACCCGTTCATCCGTTTTGAACAGGATAAGAAACTGTTCCGTAACGCGCTGGAAGTGGAAGGTCTGACCAAAGGGTTTGATAACGGTCCGCTGTTTAAAAATCTCAACCTGCTGCTGGAAGTGGGTGAAAAACTGGCGGTACTGGGTACCAACGGCGTCGGTAAATCAACGCTGCTGAAAACGCTGGTGGGCGATCTGCAACCGGACAGCGGCACCGTAAAATGGTCTGAGAACGCGCGCATTGGTTACTATGCTCAGGACCACGAATATGAGTTTGAAAATGATCTGACCGTGTTCGAATGGATGAGCCAGTGGAAGCAGGAAGGCGATGACGAGCAGGCGGTACGCAGTATTCTCGGTCGTTTGCTGTTCAGCCAGGACGACATCAAAAAGCCAGCTAAAGTGCTTTCCGGTGGGGAAAAAGGGCGGATGCTGTTTGGTAAGTTAATGATGCAGAAGCCGAACATTCTGATCATGGACGAACCGACCAACCACCTGGATATGGAATCCATTGAGTCGCTGAACATGGCACTGGAACTGTATCAGGGCACGCTGATCTTTGTTTCACACGACCGTGAGTTCGTAAGCTCCCTGGCGACCCGCATTCTGGAAATCACCCCGGAACGCGTGATCGACTTTAGCGGTAATTACGAAGATTACCTGCGTAGTAAAGGGATCGAGTAAGTGATTATCCGTCACCCCGATACTGTCGGGGTGACGGCGGCTGATGACAAATGCAAAATAGCCTGATGCGCTACGCTTATCAGGCCTACGCAGTACCTGCAATATATTGAATCTGCAGGACTTTGTAGGCCGGATAAGGCGTTAACGCCGCATCAGGCATTAACAAAGCGCATTTGTCAGCAATCTGAGTAACGTCGAATCGATTTTCTTAATCCCACATCAATTCACTTCCATTAATTCTCAAACATCCATGCCCAACGCTCGCTTACCGTGAATGTTGAGGTCGGCAAGCGTAAAGCGTCCTTCCCAGTTTGTTTCATAGTCCTCGCGCGGGAAGTCGCCCGGCGATGCGCCTTTTTCCAGTGCGGCCTTCACCTTGTGCGCGTAGGCAAGATTTTTCTCGCACATCGGTGCCGCAGGAATGTACATCACGTTGCCCCAACCTTGTTGATTTTCAACGGGGGCAACGGAATGGATGACGTCGCAGTGCCACCAGACGGAGTCTCCGGCTTCGAGTTTTGGAATGCTGGTTAACGCCTCAATCAACAGTGGATGCCATTGCTCTGATACCGGCAATACTCTTCCGGGCGCTACGCCGCACAGTTCATCCTCCGGCACATCATCAAGCAGCGGACGTAACAGTACGTACGCCATAGCTTCAGGAATGGGCACGACGTGCAGCAGCCCCTGACCAGGCAGCATATCAGAGAGCGCTGTCCAGCCCTGGAATGTCCGAAACACGGAACATTTGGTGGTGTTGTCCACCGTGTACTCTTCAACTTCCGTACGATGTGCCGCATGCCAGGGATCATATTGCGCCAGATTGCCATTAAAGACGTTGGCGAAAACGCGCTGATACGCTGGAAGCAGCCAGCGTTCCAGTGCCCCGGAGTCGGTATGCGCTCCAAGACCTTTGGAGGTCGTTCCGGGCGGACGGCGGCGGATACGGTCAGGGTAGATGACGCTCACATCCGGGTTAAACCATTGCTTTCCATCACTTTCAAATGTCCACAGACGATTGAGAAACGACTGCGCATTCGCCATTTCTTCACTCTGGCGGGCCTGCATTTGCGCCTGCGACCAGTAGATGGGGTAAATCTCGGGACGTGAAGCGCTGAGCGTCCCGAAGAAATTATCGCCGGGGCCTTTGTAGACCTCGTCAAAGCGGTTGCGGTCCAGATAGTCCAGCATCGACTGATCCCAGCCTAGCGCTTGTTCGCGGGGGAAATGGCCTTTTATCACCGCACAACCGCGACGTTTAATCTGTTCGCGCTGCTCTGCAGTAACATGACCTGCTTTGATATCGGCATAAGACAGCACCGGCCAGACGGCATCGCCCTGTGCTTTGAGTGCGTTGATTTCAGCCACTCGCGTGGCAATGTCATCGCTTAGCTGATTAAAGATCTGCTGGACGTCGCCAAGCTGCGCCCGCAGCGCGTGCTTCATCTGACGGATAGCTGCTTTGTGATCGGCAGGCAATGTGTCGCTGGTAAAAGTAGAAGCCATAACCACCTCTCATTAACTTTCATTCGAAACCATTCTGATTTGCATATGACAATATAAGTTATAAATAAGTTAATGCAAGTTTAATGATTTGATGTGATGTACAGGATGTAAAAAGAAGGGAAAACCGGAGCGCACGGCTCCGGTAGAGAGGTCAGCTGTTAAAAGGGGATGTGTTATCCAGCACCGCCTGAATCACATTCAGCGCGCCTTCATGATTATTATCATCGGTAGCGTAACGGGCGATTTGTTTAATGTTTTCCGCAGCATTGCCCATCGCAAAGGAATAACGCGCCATTTTCAGCATCTCCGCATCGTTACCGCTGTCGCCAATCGCTACCACATTTTGCGGTGACAGATCCCAGCGTTTCAGTAACCGCGAAATACCGTTTGCTTTATGTAGACCGGGAATAATCAGGTCGATAAAGCCAAAACCACTGGTAACGGGTTTCATAATGCCATCGAGCGCTACGTGCAGTTTGTCGATCACTAACGGGATTTGTTCATCCGGCAGGTTGAGCGAAAACTTGAACAGTACGTCGTCAATCTCCTGATAATCTTTTACAGGTTTCAGGCGATGGTAGTGTTTTGCCATCAGTGCGACAAATGCTTCGGGGGCATTTTCGCTGACATATGCACTTTGCAGACCGCAGGCGACAAAATTGAGTTGCTTATCTTTTAGCAACTCGCCAATAACAATCCGCGATTCATGTCGGGTCAGTTCGCCGTGGAACAACTGCTTGCCATGTTCGTAAACCAGTGCGCCGTTTTCCGCGACAAAAGAGATCTCATCCTTTAGCTCAGGAAAGAATGAAATAAGCTGGTAATACTGATTACCGCTGGCAACAACGAACTTAATGCCGCGCTTTTTCAGTTCCTGATATTGCGCCATAAAACGTGGTTGGTTGTACGTTTTGGCGTCGTTAAGAAAAGTACCGTCCATGTCTGTGACGATAACTTTTACGCTCATAGGTGTGCTCCTGGCTCGAAAATGAAACCGTAACAGTGTAATAACAATGTGACGCAGAGCACAAATTATATTTCGAATGAAAGTAAGGATGAAATTGATGATGTGAATGATTTAGCCCGGCGACGACGCCGCCGGGCCGAGGAGATTACAGCATATGTTCAGTACGGGCGATGATATCGTCCTGAGCGTCTGGAGAGAGCGCGGTGAAGAACGCGGAATAGCCCGCGACACGCACTACCAGATCGCGATACTGATCGGGATGTTTTTTCGCATCCAGCAGCGTTTCGCGGGAAACGATGTTGTACTGAATATGCCAGCCTTTATGCACTTCAAAGAAGGTACGCAGCAGGATCATCAGTTTCTGCTTGTCAGATTCGTTCTCCAGCGTTGCCGGATTCAGTTTCTGGTTGAGCAACACGCCGCCGAGAATCGCTGCCGTAGGCAGTTTACCCACTGAGCCAATGACCGCAGTAGGGCCAAGATGGTCAGTACCGGAGGCCGGGCTTGCGCCTTCTGCCAGCGGGGTGTGGGCTTTACGCCCGTCCGGTGTTGCCATAGTCTGCGCGCCAAACGGTACGTTAGCGGAGATTGATGACGTACCCGCGTAATAGTTGCCGCCAACCGGACCACGACCGTAGCGCGGATTATGGTACTGTTTCAGTTCGTCGATATAGGTCTGATAAGCGCGAGCCAGCAGCGTATCGACAGTATCATCGTCGTTGCCGTACTTCGGCGCACCGTTAATCAGCCGCTGACGCAGCTGCTCGTGAGTCAGGCCGTCGAAGTCATCTGCCAGTGCGGCAGCAAGCTGTTGCTGACCAATCGCACCTTGTTCAAACACCAGTTTCTTCACTGCCGCCAGGCTGTTGCCGAGGTTGGCAATGCCGACCTGCAGGCCAGAAACCCAGTCATATTTCGCGCCGCCTTGCTTGATACTTTTCGCTCGCTCAATACAGTCATCCACCAGCGCCGAGCAGAGAATATCGTGCACGTTCTCTTCCAGCATGGTGTCGACGACATATTCGATTTCGATTGATTTGCGGGTGTAGTAACGGATTTGCGTATCCCACGCGTCCATCACTTCATCGAAGTTGTTGAAGTTACCTGCCGACAACGCTTTTTCTTGTGGCAGGAACACTTTGCCGCTGGTGGCATCATGCCCGCCTTCCAGCGCCGCCAGCATCACGCGGGCGAAGTTGATAAAGCTCATGCCGGTACAGCGATAGCCCCATTTGCCACCGACGGCGGTTTCTATACAACCAATCGCTGCGTAGTCATAAGCGTCCTGCGGTTCAATACCGAGTTTAATAAATTCCGGGATCACGATTTCGTCGTTGTTGAACGCCGGCATCCCGAAGCCGCAACGGATCACCTGTACGCAGGCGTCGAGGAAATCGTTGCTCATTCCTGCATGGTAACGCACGCTGAGGTTAGGCTGAGTGGAACGCAGGCGACCGCAGGATTCGAGGATCGCGTAAGAGAGTGGATTCACCGCGTCCATTGGTTGACCATCAACCAGATTTTGCCCGCCAATAGTGACGTTCTGATACAGCGGACTTCCCGCAGAGGCTTTTGAGTGTGAGCCGGAGCGGATCTTGTTCACTTCCAGCAGTTTCAGCCAGCAGCTATGCAGCATCTCGATGGCGTGTTCGCGATCCAGCGTCTGGTTGAGTTCAACGTCGCGGCGATAGTACGGGTAGAGATACTGGTCCATACGACCAAACGATACTGAGTGACCGTTAGATTCGATCTGCAAAATCAACTGGATGAAGTAACACAGTTGCAGCGCCTGCCAGAAAGTCTGCGGCGGCTGGTGGGCGATAAGATCGCAGTTTTCTGCCATCGCCAGCAGTTCATCGCGACGGCTTTCGCGGGTTTCGGTCGCGGCCATTTCACGCGCCAGGGCAGCGAAACGTTCAATGTGTTCACTGACTGCCACCAGCACGATATCAATCGCTTTCAGGAATTGCTCACCGTGTAAATCTTCCAGCACCGTCAGGTTGATGCGCGAGCGACGTTCCGCTACTTCCTCGCGCAGACCATCAAGCCCTTTTTCCAGCAGCAGCGGGAAATTCACCGCCAGGTGCGCATCGCCGGAGGTCATATTGCCTTCCGCTTTAATGATTCCGGTCGCCAGCAGACCTTTTTGCTCATCGGTAAACATGCCGTAGCAGCGATCCTGTACGGTCTGACCGCGCCACCACGGGCACACTTCATGCAGAACGCGTTTGTTCTCTTCGCTCACCGCAAAGCCAGCACCGGGACGATCTGCCAGATCATCAATCTCTTTTTCGATCCACGAGACAGTATATTCCGGGAAGATCGGCGCGGCGCGAACTTCGCTTGCCTGGTTGCCAATGATCAACTCATCGTGTTTGATCCAGATGGTGCGATTCGCCAGGTGATGCGCCAGTGCCAGCGCGCGACGTACCGGGATCGGCTTATCGAGATGTTGTTGATACATCTCGGTATAGTGCTGCGCGCGCTCGGTACAGACTGGCGGTTTCACAATATGCACCAGCGCATTTTTGTGCGCTTTAATGCGGTCGCTGAGCGTGTCCAGTTTCAGTGTGGTCATGGTTGTTATCCTCGTAAGGTCGCGGTTAACCCTTTCTGGCAGGCATACTGCTGGGCAAAGTCGAGCAGTTCTGGCGCATCAAGCGGTTTTTCCGGGGCGTCATAGGGCAGATTAAGTAAGTGATATTTGTTGATGCCCAGCGTGTGGTAGGGCAGAAAATGAATTTCGCCAACGTGCAGCTCGTCGGCGGCAAAATCGGTAATGGCTTTTACAGAGGTTTCGTCGGCATTAAAGCCCTGAATCAGCGGCACGCGGATAATGATTTTTTTGCCCGCTGCGGCGAGTTTTTTCAGGTTATCCAGCACTCTGGCGGCGTTACCGTCGGTCCACTGTTTAAACGGCGCGTCGGCAACGTGTTTTAAATCGGCAAGAAACAGATCGATATAGGGCAGAGAAGGGGCGATATATTTCCACGGCACATGCAGACAGGTTTCTACCGCAGTATGAATGCCTGCCTCGTGGCTGGCTTGCAGTAGCGCCATCGCCATTTCCGGCTGCATAAAGGGCTCACCACCCGAAAGCGTTAAACCGCCGCCGCTGCGATCGTAAAACGGTTTATCGCGCAGAACGGTCGTCATGATCTCCTCAACGCTTTTCACTTCACCACACACGGTTAATGCCTGTGTCGGACAGCAGTCGGTTAACGCCGTCAGATGCTCCGGGGTTAACTTTTCCCGATGAATAAGCAAACCATTCAGCGCGCGCTCAATCACTTCCGGCGCGGCCTTAGCGCACAGCTCGCAGCCTTCCAGACACAGTCGTGCGTCATACAGCAGATCCTGCGTGCGGGCGCGGCTTTCCGGGTTCTGACACCAGCGGCAGCCCAGCGAACAGCCTTTAAGAAATACGACCGTGCGGATACCGGGGCCATCATGGGTCGAGTAGCGCTGAATATTGAAAATCATAGTTGCCTCTCTATTTCGTTCAAGCATTAAAATACTTTCGAATGAAAGTTAGATTGATGTGCGTCAACTGTTCAGAGAGTTTTCCCGTGATAGTCTACATTCAGACAAAAAGTACATTTTGAGGATGGTTATGGAACTGTATCTGGATACTTCAGACGTTGTTGCGGTGAAGGCGCTGTCACGTATTTTTCCGCTGGCGGGTGTGACCACTAACCCAAGCATTATCGCCGCGGGTAAAAAACCGCTGGATGTTGTGCTTCCGCAACTTCATGAAGCGATGGGCGGTCAGGGGCGTCTGTTTGCCCAGGTAATGGCTACCACTGCCGAAGGGATGGTTAATGACGCGCTTAAGCTGCGTTCTATTATTGCGGATATCGTGGTGAAAGTTCCGGTGACCGCCGAGGGGCTGGCAGCTATTAAGATGTTAAAAGCGGAAGGGATTCCGACGCTGGGAACCGCGGTATATGGCGCAGCACAAGGGCTGCTGTCGGCGCTGGCAGGTGCGGAATATGTTGCGCCTTACGTTAATCGTATTGATGCTCAGGGCGGTAGCGGCATTCAGACTGTGACCGACTTACACCAGTTATTGAAAATGCATGCGCCGCAGGCGAAAGTGCTGGCAGCGAGTTTCAAAACCCCGCGTCAGGCGCTGGACTGCTTACTGGCAGGATGTGAATCAATTACTCTGCCACTGGATGTGGCACAACAGATGATTAGCTATCCGGCGGTTGATGCCGCTGTGGCGAAGTTTGAGCAGGACTGGCAGGGAGCGTTTGGCAGAACGTCGATTTAACCGGACGTTCTGCATCCTCATAAATTGCTGATGACGTGGCGGAGTGCCGCGTCTTATCAGGCCTGGAGGTGGCAATTACTGCCCACACACCTCACACCCCGGATTACGCATCAGTTTCATTTCGCGAAACTGACAGGTCATCGCATCGTACATGACGATTTTCCCGCTGGCCGGTTTGCCATAACCTGCCAGCATTTTGATCGCTTCCATTGCCTGCAACGAACCAATTACGCCGATCAACGGTGCCATTACGCCTGCTTCCACGCAGGTTAATGCATTTTCACCAAACAAACGGCTAAGGCAGCGATAGCACGGTTCACCGTCCTGATAAGTAAAGACGGTGATTTGACCTTCCATACGAATTGCCGCGCCGGAAACCAGCGGTACCTTCGCGGCAAAACAGCCTGCGTTCAGTTGATTACGTACCGCAACGTTATCCGTACAGTCGAGCACCAGATCGTGTTCAGCAATCAATGCTGCAAGTTCTGCGTCATCCAGCAGTGCATTGACTGGCGTAATCGCGATATGTGGGTTGATCCGCGTCAGGGCGTCACGGGCGGATTCCACCTTCGGTTGCCCGACCGTGGCATCACTGTGCAGTGTCTGGCGTTGCAGATTCGAGAGCGAAACCGTGTCGAAGTCGAGCAGCGTCAGGTTACCGACACCGGCGCTTGCCAGATACTGCGAGGCTGCACAGCCGAGGCCGCCCAGGCCCACTATCAGCACGCGAGAATCTTTCAGCGCCTCCTGGCCGTCAAAATCAAAGCCGCGCAGAATGATTTGCCGGTTGTAGCGCAGCATCTCCTGATCGCTGAGTTCCGCCATTACAGGCCTCCGAACAACGCGTTAAACGGTTCTACTTCCACCCATTCGCCCACTTCCACATTGCCGCGATCGCGTTCCAGCACGATAAAGCAGTTGCCGAGGCTAAAGGAGCTAAATATATGTGAACCCTGATGTCCGGTGGTCGTCACTTCCAGTTCGCCATCGGCGTTGCGTTGCAGCACGCCGCGCTGGAAATCAAGACGTCCTGGCGTTTTTTTCAGGCGGGACGCTGTGCGTACGCGCTGGCGCGCGGGCAGGCCGCTGGCGGTGTTACCGCTTAGTTTTGCCAGCAAAGGCTGTACCAGTTGATAGAAGGTCAGCGTCGCTGAAACCGGGTTGCCCGGCAGGCCGCAGAACCAGCTATTGCTGAGTTTACCGAACGCGAACGGTTTACCTGGTTTAATCGCCAGCTTCCAGAAGGCGATCTCCCCCAGCTCTTCAAGAATCGTTTTGGTGTAATCCGCCTCACCCACTGAAACACCGCCGGAACTGATCACCACATCCGCCTGGCTGTCGGCTTCAATAAATGCGGCGCGCAGGGCATGGGGATCGTCGCGGATAATCCCTAAGTTAATTACCTCGCATCCCAACTGTTCTAACATCAGGTGTACGGCGAGACGGTTGGTATCGTAGATTTGGCCGTCGCCCAGCGGCTGACCGGGCAACTGGAGTTCATCACCGGTAGAAAAAAGCGCTACACGCACTTTACGAATCACCGGAACTTCGGCAATCCCCAGTGAAGCAATTACTGGCAGCTCTGCGGTAGTCAGGCGAGTTCCCGCCGGGAAAACAACCGCACCTGCAGAGATATCTTCACCGCGACGGCGAATATTTTGCCCGCTACGCACTTCAGCAGTAAAACGCACGCCATTGTCCATTTGTTCAGTCTGCTCCTGCATCACCACCGCTTCGCAGCCTTCCGGCACCGGCGCACCGGTCATAATACGAATGCAGGTACCCGCAGGCCATTCACCATGGTATGGCTGACCGGCAAAGGATTTACCGGCAACGGGCAGCGGTTGCCCGGAGGCAATATCGGCTAAACGCACCGCGTAGCCGTCCATTGCGGAGTTATCAAACCCCGGAACATCAAGCGGCGAAACGACATCGCTCGCCAGAATACGACCAAAACACTGTACCAGTGGCAGCGTTTCCTGGGCGGTCAGTGGGGTGACGCGAGAAAGCATCTCATTAAGCGCGGTGTCGAGCGACATCAATCCGGTGGTAAATTCCATGAAAACACTCCTGCGGAGGCAAAATCGAATTTGCCTATTATGTCAGAAAAACGCCACAGACTGTATGCCACCTCGGGCGTAGCGCTGGGTCCTGCCTTTACATGCCATATCCATCTTTCTATATTCAAAAATTGAATGAGTAATTCATAAAAATTCTGATATTTATAGCAAAAGTGGCGAACCACCCTTAATGGACGAATACTATGGGCAAAGCAGTCATTGCAATTCATGGTGGCGCAGGTGCAATTAGCCGCGCGCAGATGAGTCTGCAACAGGAATTACGCTACATCGAGGCGTTGTCTGCCATTGTTGAAACCGGGCAGAAAATGCTGGAAGCGGGCGAAAGTGCGCTGGATGTGGTGACGGAAGCGGTGCGTCTGCTGGAAGAGTGTCCACTGTTTAACGCCGGAATTGGCGCTGTCTTTACGCGTGATGAAACCCATGAACTGGACGCCTGTGTGATGGATGGTAACACCCTGAAAGCCGGTGCGGTGGCGGGCGTTAGTCATCTGCGTAATCCGGTTCTTGCCGCCCGGCTGGTGATGGAGCAAAGCCCGCATGTGATGATGATTGGCGAAGGGGCAGAAAATTTTGCGTTTGCTCGTGGCATGGAGCGCGTCTCGCCGGAGATTTTCTCCACGTCTTTGCGTTATGAACAACTACTGGCAGCGCGCAAGGAAGGGGCAACCGTCCTCGACCATAGCGGTGCGCCACTGGATGAAAAACAGAAAATGGGCACCGTGGGGGCCGTGGCGTTGGATTTAGACGGCAATTTGGCGGCAGCCACGTCCACAGGCGGAATGACCAATAAATTACCCGGACGAGTTGGCGATAGTCCCTTAGTGGGTGCCGGATGCTACGCCAATAACGCCAGTGTGGCGGTTTCTTGTACCGGCACGGGCGAAGTCTTCATCCGCGCGCTGGCGGCATATGACATCGCCGCGTTAATGGATTACGGCGGATTAAGTCTCGCGGAAGCCTGCGAGCGGGTAGTAATGGAAAAACTCCCTGCGCTTGGCGGTAGCGGTGGCTTAATCGCTATCGACCATGAAGGGAATGTCGCGCTACCGTTTAACACCGAAGGAATGTATCGCGCCTGGGGCTACGCAGGCGATACGCCAACCACCGGTATCTACCGTGAAAAAGGGGACACCGTTGCCACACAGTGATGAACTTGATGCCGGTAATGTGCTGGCGGTTGAAAATCTGAATATTGCCTTTATGCAGGACCAGCAGAAAATAGCTGCGGTCCGCAATCTCTCTTTTAGTCTGCAACGCGGTGAGACGCTGGCAATTGTTGGCGAATCCGGCTCCGGTAAGTCAGTGACTGCGTTGGCATTGATGCGCCTGTTGGAACAGGCGGGCGGTTTAGTACAGTGCGATAAAATGCTGTTGCAGCGGCGCAGTCGCGAAGTGATTGAACTTAGCGAGCAGAACGCTGCACAAATGCGCCATGTTCGCGGTGCGGATATGGCGATGATATTTCAGGAGCCGATGACATCGCTGAACCCGGTATTTACTGTGGGTGAACAGATTGCCGAATCAATTCGTCTGCATCAGAACGCCAGTCGTGAAGAAGCGATGGTCGAGGCGAAGCGGATGCTGGATCAGGTACGCATTCCTGAGGCACAAACCATTCTTTCACGTTATCCGCATCAACTCTCTGGCGGGATGCGCCAGCGAGTGATGATTGCGATGGCGCTGTCATGCCGCCCGGCGGTGCTGATTGCCGATGAGCCAACCACCGCGCTGGATGTCACTATTCAGGCGCAGATCCTGCAATTAATCAAAGTATTGCAAAAAGAGATGTCGATGGGCGTTATCTTTATCACTCACGATATGGGCGTGGTGGCAGAGATTGCCGATCGGGTACTGGTGATGTATCAGGGCGAGGCGGTGGAAACGGGTACCGTCGAACAGATTTTTCATGCACCGCAACATCCTTACACCCGTGCGCTGTTAGCTGCTGTTCCGCAACTTGGTGCGATGAAAGGGTTAGATTATCCCCGACGTTTCCCGTTGATATCGCTTGAACATCCAGCGAAACAGGCCCCCCCCATCGAGCAGAAAACGGTGGTGGATGGCGAACCTGTTTTACGAGTGCGTAATCTTGTCACCCGTTTCCCTTTGCGCAGCGGTTTGTTGAATCGCGTAACGCGGGAAGTGCATGCCGTTGAGAAAGTCAGTTTTGATCTCTGGCCTGGCGAAACGCTATCGCTGGTGGGCGAGTCTGGCAGCGGTAAATCCACTACCGGGCGGGCGTTGCTGCGCCTGGTCGAATCGCAGGGCGGCGAAATTATCTTTAACGGTCAGCGAATCGATACCTTGTCACCCGGCAAACTTCAGGCATTACGCCGGGATATTCAGTTTATTTTTCAGGACCCTTACGCTTCGCTGGACCCACGTCAGACCATCGGTGATTCGATTATCGAACCGCTGCGTGTACACGGTTTATTGCCAGGTAAAGACGCGGCTGCACGCGTTGCGTGGTTGCTGGAGCGCGTGGGCCTGTTACCTGAACATGCCTGGCGTTACCCGCATGAGTTTTCCGGCGGTCAGCGCCAGCGCATCTGCATTGCTCGCGCGTTGGCATTGAATCCAAAAGTGATCATTGCCGACGAAGCCGTTTCGGCGCTGGATGTTTCTATTCGCGGGCAGATTATCAACTTGTTGCTCGATCTCCAGCGTGATTTCGGCATTGCGTATCTGTTTATCTCCCACGATATGGCGGTGGTAGAGCGGATTAGTCATCGTGTGGCGGTGATGTATCTCGGGCAAATTGTTGAAATTGGTCCACGGCGCGCGGTCTTCGAAAACCCGCAGCATCCTTATACGCGTAAATTACTGGCGGCAGTTCCGGTCGCTGAACCGTCCCGACAACGACCGCAGCGTGTACTGCTGTCGGACGATCTTCCCAGCAATATTCATCTGCGTGGCGAAGAGGTGGCAGCCGTCTCGTTGCAATGCGTCGGGCCGGGGCATTACGTCGCACAACCACAATCAGAATACGCATTCATGCGTAGATAACATTCAGGCGGAGAATAAAATGGCAAGAGCTGTACACCGTAGTGGGTTAGTGGCGCTGGGCATTGCGACAGCGTTGATGGCATCTTGTGCATTCGCTGCCAAAGATGTGGTGGTGGCGGTAGGATCGAATTTCACCACGCTCGATCCGTATGACGCAAATGACACGTTATCTCAGGCCGTAGCGAAATCGTTTTACCAGGGGCTGTTCGGTCTGGATAAAGAGATGAAACTGAAAAACGTGCTGGCGGAGAGTTATACCGTTTCCGATGACGGCATTACTTACACCGTGAAATTGCGGGAAGGCATTAAATTCCAGGATGGCACCGATTTCAACGCCGCGGCGGTGAAAGCGAATCTGGACCGGGCCAGCGATCCGGCGAATCATCTTAAACGCTATAACCTGTATAAGAATATTGCTAAAACGGAAGCGATCGATCCGACAACGGTAAAGATTACCCTCAAACAGCCGTTCTCAGCGTTTATTAATATTCTTGCCCATCCGGCGACCGCGATGATTTCACCGGCAGCGCTGGAAAAATATGGCAAGGAGATTGGTTTTTATCCGGTGGGAACCGGACCGTATGAACTGGATACCTGGAATCAGACCGATTTTGTGAAGGTGAAAAAATTCGCGGGTTACTGGCAGCCAGGATTGCCCAAACTGGACAGCATAACCTGGCGTCCGGTGGCGGATAACAACACCCGCGCGGCAATGCTGCAAACCGGTGAAGCGCAGTTTGCTTTCCCCATTCCTTACGAGCAGGCCACACTGCTGGAGAAAAACAAAAATATCGAGTTGATGGCCAGTCCGTCAATTATGCAGCGTTATATCAGTATGAACGTGACGCAAAAGCCGTTCGATAACCCGAAGGTCCGTGAGGCGCTGAATTACGCCATTAACCGTCCGGCGCTGGTGAAAGTTGCCTTTGCGGGCTATGCAACGCCAGCTACTGGTGTGGTACCGCCAAGTATCGCCTACGCGCAAAGTTATAAACCGTGGCCTTACGATCCAGTGAAAGCGCGCGAATTACTGAAAGAGGCGGGATATCCCAACGGTTTCAGTACCACGCTGTGGTCGTCACATAACCACAGCACCGCGCAGAAAGTGCTGCAATTTACCCAGCAGCAGTTAGCGCAGGTCGGGATTAAAGCCCAGGTGACTGCGATGGATGCCGGACAGCGGGCGGCAGAAGTTGAAGGTAAAGGGCAAAAAGAGAGCGGCGTGCGGATGTTCTACACTGGCTGGTCGGCTTCAACCGGCGAAGCGGACTGGGCACTATCGCCGCTGTTTGCCTCGCAGAACTGGCCACCGACGCTGTTTAATACCGCGTTTTACAGCAATAAACAGGTGGATGACTTCCTGGCTCAGGCACTGAAAACTAATGATCCGGCGGAAAAGACCCGCTTATATAAGGCGGCGCAGGATATCATCTGGCAAGAATCGCCGTGGATCCCGCTGGTGGTAGAAAAACTGGTGTCGGCACACAGTAAAAACCTGACCGGTTTTTGGATCATGCCAGACACCGGCTTCAGCTTTGAAGACGCGGATTTGCAATAAGCAACGCAGGGAGTGGAATGCTTAATTACGTTATCAAACGCTTACTGGGGTTGATTCCGACGCTGTTTATCGTCTCGGTGCTGGTGTTTTTATTTGTCCATATGCTGCCCGGCGATCCGGCGCGATTGATTGCCGGGCCCGAAGCTGATGCGCAGGTTATAGAACTGGTGCGTCAGCAGCTGGGGTTGGATCAGCCGCTGTATCACCAGTTCTGGCACTATATCAGCAATGCTGTGCAGGGGGATTTTGGCCTGTCGATGGTGTCGCGTCGTCCGGTTGCCGATGAGATTGCCAGCCGCTTTATGCCAACGCTGTGGCTGACCATAACCAGTATGGTCTGGGCGGTTATATTTGGTATGGCGGCGGGAATTATCGCCGCCGTCTGGCGTAACCGTTGGCCGGATCGATTGAGTATGACCATTGCGGTGTCGGGGATCTCGTTTCCGGCATTTGCTCTGGGGATGCTTTTAATTCAGGTATTCTCCGTTGAACTGGGCTGGCTGCCTACCGTGGGAGCAGACAGTTGGCAGCACTACATTTTACCCTCCCTGACGCTCGGCGCGGCAGTGGCCGCCGTGATGGCGCGCTTTACCCGCGCGTCGTTTGTCGATGTTTTAAGCGAAGATTATATGCGTACCGCGAGGGCGAAAGGGGTGAGCGAAACCTGGGTTGTCCTCAAACACGGGCTACGTAACGCGATGATCCCGGTAGTGACCATGATGGGCTTACAGTTTGGCTTTTTGCTCGGTGGTTCCATCGTTGTGGAGAAAGTTTTCAACTGGCCGGGACTTGGACGCTTACTCGTTGACTCCGTAGAAATGCGTGATTACCCGGTGATTCAGGCGGAAATTCTGCTTTTCTCGCTGGAATTTATTCTTATCAACTTAGTGGTGGATGTGCTTTACGCCGCCATTAACCCGGCTATCAGGTACAAGTAAGGATGCGACTATTTAACTGGCGACGTCAGGCGGTGTTAAACGCCATGCCACTGGTCAAACCTGACCAGGTACGTACACCGTGGCATGAATTCTGGCGACGATTTCGCCGTCAGCATATGGCGATGACCGCCGCATTATTCGTTATTTTATTGATTGTGGTGGCCATTTTTGCACGCTGGATCGCTCCCTATGACGCCGAAAATTATTTTGATTATGACAATCTGAATAACGGACCTTCTTTGCAGCACTGGTTTGGCGTCGATTCACTGGGGCGTGACATTTTCAGCCGTGTCCTGGTTGGTGCGCAAATCTCGCTGGCGGCGGGCGTGTTTGCCGTGTTTATCGGTGCGGCGATCGGGACGTTGCTGGGCTTGCTCGCTGGATATTATGAAGGCTGGTGGGATCGGCTGATCATGCGCATTTGCGATGTGCTGTTTGCCTTCCCGGGTATTTTACTGGCGATCGCTGTTGTTGCGGTGTTGGGAAGCGGCATTGCTAACGTGATTATTGCAGTCGCCATTTTTTCCATCCCCGCGTTTGCCCGCCTGGTGCGCGGCAACACGCTGGTGTTGAAACAGCAAACCTTTATTGAGTCAGCACGCAGTATTGGTGCCAGCGATATGACCGTTTTGTTGCGTCATATCCTGCCTGGGACCGTCTCTTCTATCGTGGTGTTTTTCACCATGCGCATTGGTACCTCGATTATCTCTGCCGCCAGCCTCTCATTTCTCGGCCTCGGTGCGCAGCCGCCGACACCAGAGTGGGGAGCAATGCTCAATGAGGCTCGAGCGGATATGGTTATCGCGCCGCATGTCGCTGTTTTTCCGGCCCTGGCTATTTTTCTGACCGTACTGGCGTTCAATTTGTTGGGCGATGGTTTACGCGATGCGCTGGATCCGAAAATTAAAGGATAGTTACGTTTGAATATTGCTTGAAAGGGTAATCACCTCACAGGAAATTATTGCCCTAAGCAAGTGTTGTAACTTTCTGCTGATTTTGTAGAATCGGGTAATTTGGTTAAAAAGCCGCAGCAAGGGACAATTTTTGCAGCGGCACAGCGTTCAGATAGTTATTTTGTTAAATGTATTAACATGCTGAGTTTATACGAAAAGATAAAGATAAGGCTGATAATTTTATTTTTATTGGCAGCACTGTCATTTATTGGTCTTTTTTTCATCATTAACTATCAACTGGTATCGGAGCGCGCGGTAAAACGTGCCGATAGCCGCTTTGAACTTATTCAGAAAAACGTTGGCTATTTCTTTAAAGATATTGAACGTTCGGCCCTGACATTAAAGGACTCACTGTATTTATTAAAAAATACAGAGGAGATTCAACGCGCCGTGATTCTTAAAATGGAAATGATGCCATTTTTAGACTCGGTGGGACTGGTACTTGATGATAATAAATATTATCTTTTTTCGCGGAGGGCGAATGATAAAATCGTTGTTTATCATCAGGAACAAGTAAATGGACCGCTTGTCGACGAGTCAGGGCGGGTTATTTTTGCCGATTTTAACCCATCGAAACGACCGTGGTCGGTGGCTTCAGATGACTCTAACAACAGCTGGAATCCGGCATACAATTGCTTTGATCGTCCGGGTAAAAAATGTATCTCTTTTACGCTACACATCAACGGCAAAGATCACGATTTGTTAGCGGTGGATAAAATTCATGTCGATTTAAACTGGCGATATCTGAACGAGTATCTTGATCAAATCAGCGCTAATGATGAAGTTCTATTTTTGAAACAAGGCCATGAGATCATTGCCAAGAATCAACTCGCTCGTGAAAAACTGATTATTTATAATAGCGAAGGTAATTATAATATTATTGATTCTGTCGATACTGAATATATCGAAAAAACATCAGCGGTGCCAAACAACGCATTATTCGAAATCTATTTTTATTATCCTGGCGGTAATTTATTGAACGCATCAGATAAACTTTTTTATCTGCCGTTTGCGTTCATTATTATCGTATTGCTGGTGGTTTATTTAATGACCACTCGTGTGTTCCGTCGGCAATTTTCTGAAATGACAGAGCTGGTTAATACGCTGGCGTTTTTGCCTGACTCAACGGATCAAATCGAGGCTCTGAAAATTCGTGAAGGCGATGCGAAAGAGATTATCAGCATCAAAAATTCGATCGCGGAAATGAAAGATGCCGAAATTGAACGGTCAAATAAATTGCTCTCACTGATCTCTTACGATCAGGAAAGTGGTTTTATTAAAAATATGGCGATTATTGAGTCTAACAATAATCAGTATCTGGCTGTGGGGATCATCAAACTGTGTGGTCTGGAAGCCGTGGAAGCGGTGTTTGGTGTTGATGAGCGCAATAAAATCGTCAGGAAATTGTGTCAGCGAATTGCCGAGAAATATGCGCAATGCTGCGATATCGTGACATTCAATGCCGATCTCTATTTACTTCTGTGTCGGGAAAATGTACAGACATTTACCCGTAAAATAGCGATGGTAAACGATTTTGACAGCAGCTTTGGCTACCGCAATCTGCGCATCCATAAGTCTGCCATTTGTGAACCTTTGCAGGGGGAAAACGCCTGGAGTTACGCAGAAAAACTGAAACTGGCGATTTCCAGTATCCGTGACCATATGTTCTCAGAGTTTATTTTCTGTGATGACGCGAAACTCAACGAAATAGAAGAGAATATCTGGATTGCGCGTAATATTCGCCATGCAATGGAAATTGGCGAACTATTCCTCGTCTATCAACCGATCGTTGATATTAACACCCGCGCCATTCTGGGCGCGGAGGCGTTGTGCCGTTGGGTGTCTGCGGAGCGGGGGATCATTTCACCGCTGAAGTTCATTACCATTGCTGAAGATATCGGGTTTATCAATGAGCTGGGTTATCAGATTATTAAAACGGCAATGGGTGAATTCAGACATTTTAGTCAGCGTGCGTCGCTGAAGGATGATTTCTTACTGCATATTAATGTTTCGCCCTGGCAGTTAAACGAACCACACTTTCATGAGCGTTTTACCACCATCATGAAAGAAAATGGCCTGAAGGCGAACAGCCTCTGTGTTGAGATCACTGAAACCGTGATCGAGCGAATTAATGAACATTTTTATCTCAATATTGAACAACTGCGTAAACAAGGGGTACGGATATCGATTGATGACTTTGGCACCGGTTTGTCAAACCTGAAACGTTTTTATGAAATTAATCCAGACAGCATAAAGGTGGACTCGCAATTCACCGGCGATATTTTCGGTACTGCGGGAAAAATTGTGCGCATTATTTTCGACCTGGCACGCTATAACCGGATCCCGGTGATTGCGGAAGGCGTAGAGAGCGAAGACGTTGCGCGCGAATTAATCAAATTAGGATGTGTTCAGGCTCAGGGGTATCTGTACCAGAAACCCATGCCATTCTCCGCCTGGGATAAAAGTGGAAAATTAGTAAAAGAGTAGTTTACGTATGTCCAGAATCAATAAGTTCGTACTTACAGTCAGTCTGCTGATTTTTATCATGATTTCAGCAGTTGCCTGCGGGATCTACACTCAAATGGTAAAGGAACGGGTGTATAGCCTGAAACAGTCCGTTATTGATACTGCTTTTGCGGTGGCAAATATTGCTGAATATCGGCGTAGCGTGGCAATTGATCTTATCAACACGCTAAATCCCACGGAGGAACAGCTGTTGGTTGGTTTGCGCACAGCTTACGCCGACTCGGTTTCCCCCTCTTATTTGTACGATGTCGGTCCTTATCTGATTTCCAGTGACGAATGTATTCAGGTAAAGGAGTTCGAGAAAAATTATTGTGCAGATATTATGCAGGTTGTGAAGTATCGACATGTCAAAAATACAGGGTTTATCTCTTTTGACGGTAAAACCTTCGTCTATTACCTCTATCCGGTAACTCACAATCGTAGTCTGATATTTTTGCTTGGTCTGGAGCGTTTTTCTTTACTGTCAAAATCGCTGGCGATGGACAGCGAGAACCTGATGTTCTCTCTATTTAAGAACGGTAAACCGGTGACCGGTGATGAATATAATGCTAAAAACGCCATCTTCACCGTTTCGGAAGCGATGGAGCACTTCGCCTATTTGCCGACCGGATTGTATGTATTTGCGTATAAAAAAGATGTTTATTTGCGGGTTTGTACATTGATTATTTTCTTTGCCGCATTGGTGGCAGTGATATCGGGTGCCAGTTGCCTCTATCTGGTACGCAGAGTGATTAATCGTGGTATTGTGGAGAAAGAAGCCATCATTAATAACCATTTTGAACGCGTACTGGATGGCGGGCTTTTCTTTTCGGCTGCCGATGTCAAAAAACTCTACAGTATGTATAACTCGGCGTTCCTGGACGACCTGACCAAAGCAATGGGCAGAAAATCCTTTGACGAAGATTTAAAAGCGCTGCCGGAAAAAGGCGGTTATTTGTGCCTGTTTGACGTCGATAAATTCAAAAACATTAACGACACCTTCGGTCATTTGCTGGGCGATGAAGTGTTGATGAAAGTGGTGAAAATCCTTAAATCACAGATCCCGGTAGATAAAGGTAAAGTCTACCGCTTCGGCGGTGACGAATTTGCGGTGATTTATACGGGTGGAACGCTGGAAGAGTTGCTATCGATTCTAAAAGAAATCGTTCATTTCCAGGTGGGAAGCATTAATTTAAGTACCAGTATCGGTGTAGCACATTCAAATGAATGTCCTACCGTCGAACGCTTGAAAATGCTGGCGGATGAGCGGCTGTATAAGAGTAAGAAAAACGGCAGGGCACAGATTAGCTGGCAGTAATCATTATTCGCAGGCCGGACAAATGATTTTGCCCGGCCTGAATTAATTAAACCCGGCTACCCCACAAATCGTACTCATCGGCGTGCTCGACTTTCACACGCAGGATATCACCCGGCTTAACGTTGGTTTCACCATTGAGATAAACCGCGCCGTCGATTTCCGGTGCATCTGCCATGCTGCGACCAATCGCGCCTTCTTCGTCCACTTCGTCGATAATCACCAGAATTTCACGGCCCACTTTCTCTTGCAGGCGCTCGGCGGAAATCTGCTGCTGCAGCTGCATGAAACGGTTCCAGCGTTCTTCTTTAACTTCTTCCGGAACCTGGTCAGGCAGGGCATTGGCGTCTGCACCTTCAACCGGGCTGTATTTAAAGCAGCCAACGCGATCCAGACGCGCTTCTTTCAGGAAGTCGAGTAGCATCTGGAAATCTTCTTCTGTCTCGCCAGGGAAGCCGACAATAAAGGTTGAGCGTAGGGTCAGTTCCGGGCAGATTTCGCGCCACTGTTTGATGCGCGCCAGTTGGCGATCTACAGAACCCGGACGCTTCATCAGTTTGAGAATGCGCGGGCTGGCGTGCTGCAACGGAATGTCCAGATACGGCAGGATTTTGCCTTCTGCCATCAGTGGGATGACGTCGTCCACATGCGGATAAGGGTAAACGTAGTGCAGACGTGTCCAGATCCCCAGTTTCGATAACTGTTCGCACAGGCTGACCATGCTGGTTTTTACCGGCTCGCCGTTGTGGAAGCCAGTACGATGTTTAACATCAACGCCATAGGCGGAAGTATCCTGCGAGATCACCAGAATCTCTTTAACGCCCGCATCTACCAGACGTTTCGCTTCACTTAACACTTCGCCAATCGGACGGCTCACCAGGTCGCCGCGCATAGACGGAATAATGCAGAAGGTGCAGCGGTGATTACAGCCTTCAGAAATTTTCAGATAGGCATAATGACGCGGCGTCAGTTTCACACCTTGTTCTGGCACCAGGCTCAGGAATGGGTTGTGTTTCGGTTTTGGCACGTAGTGATGAACGTGCTCCAGAACCTGCTCATAGCTATGAGGCCCGGTGATTTCCAGCACTTTCGGGTGGACTTCGCGGATCTGATCTTCTTTTGCCCCCAGACAACCGGTCACAATAACCTTGCCGTTTTCATTCAACGCTTCACCAATGGCTTCCAGTGATTCTTGTACCGCGCTGTCAATAAAGCCGCAGGTGTTGACGATCACCATGTCCGCATCGTCATAGCTCGGTACCACGTCATAACCTTCAGTGCGGAGTTCGGTGAGAATACGCTCTGAATCAACAAGGTTTTTCGGACAGCCAAGGGAAACAAAGCCGATTTTCGGCTGGGGAGTTACTTTGCTCATAGCTTAAAAAATATTCAGTTACAGGAAAGGTCAGGGCAGGGATTCTACAGAGTTCTGGATAAAATTTGTATCGCAATCTCATTCGCTGGCGGAGGCGAAGGAAATGTAAATTTTGTTAATTCGGCGTGAAGAATTGATCCTGGACAGCATTTTGCTCAAAAAATAGCCATACTATTTAATTGCAACAAGGCTGGGAAGAGGAGGATCGAAGTATGTTCGTTGACAGACAGCGAATCGATCTGCTGAACCGGTTGATCGACGCACGCGTTGACCTCGCCGCATACGTGCAACTGAGGAAGGCAAAAGGATACATGTCCGTCAGCGAAAGCAATCATCTACGAGATAACTTTTTTAAACTGAATCGCGAACTGCACGATAAATCGCTGCGGTTGAATCTTCATCTGGATCAGGAAGAGTGGAGTGCTCTTCATCATGCTGAAGAAGCATTAGCGACAGCCGCAGTATGTTTGATGAGTGGGCACCATGATTGCCCGACTGTTATTACCGTCAACGCCGATAAGCTTGAAAATTGTCTGATGAGCTTAACGCTGAGTATCCAGAGCCTGCAGAAGCACGCCATGCTTGAGAAGGCCTGAAAACTAAGGGGGAGAAAGCGTCTCCCCCTTCATGTTTAAGTTTTTGTAAAAATGAATTTGTTATCTCCTCCACTGACTACGCTTTAAGCCAGAGTCAATCCGGAGGCGTTATGCATCGACAATCCTTTTTCCTTGTGCCCCTTATTTGTCTTTCTTCCGCTCTCTGGGCGGCTCCTGCAACGGTAAATGTCGAAGTACTGCAAGACAAACTCGACCATCCCTGGGCACTGGCCTTTTTACCCGATAATCACGGTATGTTAATCACTCTGCGCGGCGGCGAGTTGCGTCACTGGCAAGCAGGAAAAGGATTATCTGCGCCGCTTTCCGGAGTTCCGGACGTTTGGGCGCACGGGCAGGGCGGCCTGCTGGACGTGGTTTTAGCGCCTGATTTTGCTCAGTCTCGCCGCATCTGGTTAAGTTATTCCGAAGTTGGCGATGATGGCAAAGCCGGAACTGCTGTGGGTTATGGCCGCTTAAGTGATGATCTCTCAAAAGTGACCGACTTCCGCACCGTCTTTCGCCAGATGCCAAAACTGTCTACCGGCAACCATTTTGGCGGGCGGCTGGTATTCGACGGTAAAGGTTATCTTTTTATTGCTCTGGGCGAAAACAATCAGCGCCCGACGGCGCAGGATCTGGATAAATTACAGGGCAAACTGGTGCGTCTGACCGACCAGGGCGAAATCCCGGATGATAATCCTTTTATAAAGGAATCCGGTGCGCGCGCCGAGATCTGGTCTTATGGCATTCGTAATCCGCAAGGAATGGCGATGAATCCGTGGAGTAATGCACTGTGGCTGAATGAACATGGCCCGCGCGGTGGTGATGAAATTAATATCCCGCAAAAAGGCAAAAACTACGGCTGGCCGCTGGCAACCTGGGGAATCAACTATTCAGGCTTTAAGATACCGGAAGCGAAAGGGGAGATCGTCGCCGGGACCGAGCAACCTGTTTTTTACTGGAAAGATTCGCCCGCTGTGAGCGGCATGGCCTTCTATAACAGCGATAAATTCCCCCAGTGGCAGCAAAAATTATTTATTGGCGCGCTGAAAGATAAAGATGTCATTGTGATGAGCGTCAACGGCGACAAAGTGACAGAAGATGGCCGTATTTTAACGGACAGAGGGCAGCGAATTCGTGATGTTCGCACTGGACCCGACGGTTATTTATACGTTCTCACCGACGAGTCCAGTGGGGAATTACTTAAAGTTAGCCCACGCAATTAGCTAACGGGAATCATCACCACTTTGCGCACTGCGGGGCGTTCAGTGAGTTGCTGATACCAGCGTTGCAGATTTGGACGCGGTGTCCAGGTCAGGCCAACGTTAAACAAATTGTAGATGAACGGTGCGATAGCGATATCGCCCACACCAAACTCGTCGCCAGAGAACCATTTTACTTTTGCCAGTTCCGCATCGAGCAGGGCAAACAGGGCGTCGCACTCTTTGCAACTGGCATCAATGGCGGCCTGATCGCGCTCTTCCGGTGGTGTTCTGACTAATCCCATCAGGATCCCGCGATGAGCATTACTGAGCGTCTGGTTTGCCCAGTCCATCCATTTTTCCGCTTCCGCACGACGTGCCGGTGAGTCGATCCACAGGCGTTTTTGCCCGTACTGTGCCGCCAGATAGCGGACAATGGCGTTTGATTCCCAAAGAATGAGATCACTTTCGTCGTCACGCAACAACGGCACCAGCCCGTTAGGGTTCATCGCCAGAAAATCAGCATCGTGATTTATCCCAAACTCACGGCCCGCGAGAATTTGCTCATAAGGTAGTTCCAGTTCTTCGAGCGTCAGCAATACTTTTTTTACGTTAGTTGAATTATTCCGACCCCACAGCGTAATCATACTCACCCCTTTTCCGACAGGCAGCCACAGGCTGAACAGGACTCCGATGGTGAAGTAAAGTTAACTTTTAAGCAACAGCTGGCAAAAAAATGACACCAGAAGCAGCGAAGCGGCAGGATATTGCATAAACTTTAAAAACTTTACCAACTTACGGTTTCTTTAAGTTTGTGTGTGCGTTATTAATCACCAAACTTATCATACGGCGATATAACGTATTTTTTTTGAATGGATACTCGGGTGGCATTTATGACGCAATACTCCTCTCTCCTTCGTGGTCTTGCAGCGGGTTCTGCATTTTTATTCCTTTTTGCCCCAACGGCATTCGCGGCGGAACAAACCGTTGAAGCGCCGAGCGTGGATGCGCGTGCATGGATTTTAATGGATTACGCCAGCGGTAAAGTGCTGGCAGAAGGCAATGCGGATGAGAAACTGGATCCCGCGAGCCTGACTAAAATCATGACCAGCTATGTGGTTGGGCAGGCGCTTAAGGCCGATAAGATTAAACTCACCGATATGGTGACGGTCGGTAAAGATGCCTGGGCGACGGGAAATCCGGCACTGCGTGGTTCATCGGTAATGTTCCTCAAACCGGGCGATCAGGTTTCGGTGGCAGACTTGAACAAAGGTGTGATTATCCAGTCCGGTAATGACGCCTGTATTGCGCTGGCTGATTACGTTGCCGGGAGCCAGGAGTCATTTATTGGTCTGATGAATGGTTATGCCAAAAAACTGGGTCTGACCAACACTACCTTCCAGACGGTGCACGGCCTGGATGCGCCGGGGCAGTTCAGCACCGCGCGCGATATGGCATTGCTGGGTAAAGCATTGATCCACGATGTGCCGGAAGAGTACGCCATTCATAAAGAGAAAGAGTTCACCTTCAACAAAATTCGTCAGCCTAACCGTAACCGTCTGCTGTGGAGCAGCAATCTGAATGTTGATGGCATGAAGACAGGAACCACGGCAGGCGCGGGATATAATCTGGTTGCTTCGGCTACCCAGGGCGATATGCGTTTAATCTCCGTAGTGTTGGGGGCGAAAACCGACCGTATCCGTTTTAATGAGTCTGAGAAATTATTGACCTGGGGTTTCCGCTTCTTTGAAACCGTGACGCCAATTAAACCTGATGCCACCTTTGTGACTCAGCGCGTCTGGTTTGGTGATAAGAGCGAAGTGAATCTCGGGGCAGGTGAAGCGGGCTCAGTGACCATACCGCGTGGGCAGCTGAAAAACCTGAAAGCGAGTTATACGTTAACGGAACCGCAGCTTACCGCACCGCTGAAAAAAGGTCAGGTTGTCGGGACCATTGATTTCCAGCTTAACGGTAAATCCATTGAGCAGCGTCCGCTGATCGTGATGGAAAATGTGGAAGAGGGCGGATTCTTTGGTCGGGTGTGGGATTTCGTGATGATGAAATTCCATCAGTGGTTCGGCAGCTGGTTCTCTTAATCTTCTGATAACCGGATGGCGCGAAACGTCATCCGGTTATACGTCATTAATACATCAACTTAATGCGCTGCGTCTGCGCGTACTTCACATACTCATCTTCCGGGCAACAATCGCTCACCACAATATCAAAGCGTTTCAGGTCACCCATGCGCGCCGGACGCACCTTGCCAAATTTACTGTGGTCGACAACCAGCACATGCTTTTGCGCCATCGACATGGCCCAGTGTTTTACCGGCAACTCTTCAAGATTAAAACAGGTAGCGCCTTTACTGACATGCACGCCCGCCGCAGAATAAAAAGCGATATCCGGGCAAAAATTATTCAGCGTTTGCTGAAAATCGATGGGTTTGAAAATGGCGTTGCTGGCGTGAAATTCACCACCGCAAAGAAACGCGCGGCAATGGGGTTTCTCTTTCAGCGCCAGAAAGGTATTTAGCGAATAACAAACGGCGGTAAAAGGGATTTCATTATCAATCGCTTCAATAATCCACGGCGTGGTGGTGCCACAGTCAAAAAAGAGGGTCTGATCGGGTTCTACCAGCGTCGCAGCCAGTTTTGCCGCCCGGCGTTTTTCTTCCACCAGGCGGGATTTTTGATCGCTTAACAGGTAATGGCTGGCACTGCGCGGTTCCAGAACAATATAGCCGCCGAGCAAAACGACGGGCGCACTGTGGTTGTTCAGATCGCGACGAATCGTCATCTCCGAAACCCCAAGCAGGGCGGCGGCGTCTTTAAGATGTAACTTATCGCTGCGTTTTAATTCTTGCAGCAGCTGCCCGATACGCTCTTCGCGACGTGTTTCCATAATCCCTCTGAATAGTTATTGAAGCGAGCCGCTCAATACTACACTTTTTAGCAGAGATCAGTCACGCACCCAGCCTTTGCGGATCGGTAATGCAAAACAGACGCGATACCACGATTGCAGACGTTGATAGAGTTTATGCCCCATCGCTTGCCAGATAATCTGGGCACTAAGGCAGCCAATCATACCTGCCAGCAATCCACCGAGCATATCCAGCGGCCAGTGGACGCCAAGATAAACGCGCGACCAGGCAATGACGACGGCCAGCACCATTAAAAGTGAGCCGGACCACAGGCGATGCCAGCATAAAAATGCCAGTGCAAAGGTGAAAATCACCGTACCGTGATCGCTTGGGAATGAGTCATCCGCCGCATGATGCAGGAAGTTATAGCCGATATTTTCGACAAAGGGTCGGTCGTGCGGAAAAAGATGTCCCATCGTCCAGGACACAAACAGGCTGACCGCCAGCGCGATAGCGATTTTTATCACCAGTTGCCGTTGTGCTGTAAGCCCCCACAACCAAAGTACCACGGCCAGCAACGGCACCACGGTAATCAAATCTTTAGCAATAAAAATCGCCAACGAGATCATCCACGGAGCCGAGTCTGGCGTCGCGTTAATAAGAGAGAATAGAGAGAGATTCAAATTTTCCAGCATAACTTCCCGACGCAAAGTGATTAAAAGGGAGCCAATACAGGCAAGTCGTTGAGAATAAAGTGCAGGTTAAACTGGGTAAAGCGGCATCGTCTTATTTCCCTCAAGCGGCCTGTTTACGGTGGGTGATTGTAACGGGCATAGGTTAAATAAAACTTAAAGAAAGCGTAGCTATACTCGTAATAATGTAAGAATGTGCTTAACCGTGGTTTCAGCTACAAAATTCGCTTTCTCGTTAGCTGCGCTTTTATTAAACTCTGCGCGATTATTATTGGCGAAGAAATTGCATGCAAAATAAATTAGCTTCCGGTGCCAGGCTTGGACGTCAGGCGTTACTTTTCCCTCTCTGTCTGGTGCTTTACGAATTTTCAACCTATATCGGCAACGATATGATTCAACCCGGTATGTTGGCCGTGGTGGAACAATATCAGGCGGGCATTGATTGGGTTCCTACTTCGATGACCGCGTATCTGGCGGGCGGGATGTTTTTACAATGGCTGCTGGGGCCGCTGTCGGATCGTATTGGTCGCCGTCCGGTGATGCTGGCGGGAGTGGTGTGGTTTATCGTCACCTGTCTGGCAATATTGCTGGCGCAAAACATTGAACAATTCACCCTGTTGCGCTTCTTGCAGGGCATAAGCCTCTGTTTCATTGGCGCTGTGGGATACGCCGCAATTCAGGAATCCTTCGAAGAGGCGGTTTGTATCAAGATCACCGCGCTGATGGCGAACGTGGCGCTGATTGCTCCGCTACTTGGTCCGCTGGTGGGCGCGGCGTGGATCCATGTGCTGCCCTGGGAGGGGATGTTTGTTTTGTTTGCCGCATTGGCAGCGATCTCCTTTTTCGGTCTGCAACGAGCCATGCCTGAAACCGCCACGCGTATAGGCGAGAAACTGTCACTGAAAGAACTCGGTCGTGACTATAAGCTGGTGCTGAAGAACGGCCGCTTTGTGGCGGGGGCGCTGGCGCTGGGATTCGTTAGTCTGCCGTTGCTGGCGTGGATCGCCCAGTCGCCGATTATCATCATTACCGGCGAGCAGTTGAGCAGCTATGAATATGGCTTGCTGCAAGTGCCTATTTTCGGGGCGTTAATTGCGGGTAACTTGCTGTTAGCGCGTCTGACCTCGCGCCGCACCGTACGTTCGCTGATTATTATGGGCGGCTGGCCGATTATGATTGGTCTATTGGTCGCTGCTGCGGCAACGGTTATCTCATCGCACGCGTATTTATGGATGACTGCCGGGTTAAGTATTTATGCTTTCGGTATTGGTCTGGCGAATGCGGGACTGGTGCGATTAACCCTGTTTGCCAGCGATATGAGTAAAGGTACGGTTTCTGCCGCGATGGGAATGCTGCAAATGCTGATCTTTACCGTTGGTATTGAAATCAGCAAACATGCCTGGCTGAACGGGGGCAACGGACTGTTTAATCTCTTCAACCTTGTCAACGGAATTTTGTGGCTGTCGCTGATGGTTATCTTTTTAAAAGATAAACAGATGGGAAATTCTCACGAAGGGTAAAAAAATGCCTGACTGCTTTGTGCGATCAGGCATTCTCGAATTAATGGTGATGGTCGTCAATCTGGTGTTCGATAACCATCCCTTCACCTACGCTGGCAAGATGGCGAACATAAGGATGCGGGCGGTAAGCCGGAGCTGGCGCAGGAGCCACATAGACGGTTTGCGGCACAGTCGCGACGCTGACCGCTTGTGGAACGCTGACTGAATCAGGAACCACAACCACTTTGTATCCACTCGGCACATCGACGGTGACACTTTGCGCCATCGCCACACCAGTAAAGCCCATTAAAAGCGCGCCCAACAGTAGACAATTTTTCATAATCATTTCGCCTGAAATAATGCAGCGGGTTAATTTCCGCGAATTATGCAGCCTTCATTCAGGCATTGTGTTGCCGGGCGTGCTGCCGGTTTTATTGGTCAAATGGCGCTTCGTGTTTAAGAACTTTATCGATCACATCCAGTACGCCTTCACGGTTATTGGAGCCTGCGCGGTATTTTGCCGCTGCGACGACCGCGCTACCGGCATTTTCCATTGCAAAACTAAAGCCTGCCTGACGCAGCATCTCAATATCGTTACCGCCATCGCCAAAGACCACCACTTCGCTGTCGTCTATTCCCCATAATTTCTGCAGTTGGCGAAGGCCATTGGCTTTATGTACGCCGGGGATAATCAGATCGATGCTGCCGTTGCCGGTGTGGACCGACACCATAATATCGCCGATGGCCTCATGTAATGCTTTTTGTACTTGTGGAATCAGTTCATCGGAAAGATTCAGGCCAAACTTAAAGAAGATATCCTCTAAGTTGTCAAAGTTATCGACGTATTCCAGACGGTGATAATACATTTCCGCCACCGTTTTCATGGCATCGTCATATTTTTTGAGTGTATAGGCACTATTTTTTCCGCAGGCAATAATTTCCACTTCCGGGCGCGTCAGCAAATGTTCCACGACAGTAGCAAACGCATCCTTCGATAGCTCGCCATTAAAAACATCTTTGCCTTCGCTCACTACCCAGCCGCCGTTTTCAGCCACAAAGGCAATTTCATTAGCAATTTCAGGGAAGAAAGAGATCAACTGATAATATTGATTCCCGCTGGCGACTACAAAGCGAATTCCTTGTGCTTTCATTTGCTGATACTGAGCCATAAACCGCTCACGGTTATAGGTTTTTTGATCGCTTAAGAAAGTACCATCCATGTCTACCGCAATTAATTTAATGCTCATCAACTATTCTCCATCGCCGTCTGCGTTTTGGTATCGGGTTTGGCGACGGCTTTCGCGACAATAGCCGCGAGAATAACCAGCGCCAGTACAACCAGCATTGCACTACGTAATCCATAATGTTCGCCGAGATAGCCCAGCAGCGGCGGCCCGACGAGGAAAGCCAGATAACCGGTCGTTGCTACCACACTGACGCGGGTTGGTGCATCGGGGCCGGTATCGCTGGCGGCAGAAATGGTCAGCGGGAAGCCCAGCGAGGCACCCAGTCCCCAGAGTACAACAGACACCCCAGCGACCCAGGCGCTATCGACAAAAATAATCAGCCCAATACCCAACGCCCCCATTAGTGCACTGGCCCGAACCACGGCAACGCGACTGTAACGGTCGATGAACCAACCGCCGGTGAAGCGTCCAACGGTCATCCCCAGGGTAAAACCGGCATAAATCAGCGAGCCGGAAGTAGGGCTAAAACCGTGACCGTCAACCATTAATAAGGGTAACCAGTCGTTGGCAGAACCTTCGGCAAAGGCCATCGCCAGCACCACAACACCTATCAGCAGCAACTGGATATCGCGATAAAAAGGTACGCCTTTTTCGCCATGCTGGGTGCCATCGGCAGCATTTTTGCCCGTACCGTCAGGGATTGCCTGAATGGCGATATAAATAGGTGCGATACCTACCAGCGCCGCCAATAAAATGTGCACCGTTGCCGGAACGCCAAAGGCCGTCAGTGCCATCCCGACACCTGCGCCTGCCAGCGTGCCCAGGCTATAAAAACCGTGCATCATCGGCAAAACCGTCTTATTCATTTCTCGCTCAACGGCAGCACCTTCAACGTTTATCGCCACTTCCGCAGAACCAAAACTTGCCCCAAAGACGCCGAGACCAACGGCAAAGAGCAGGGGCGATGTCAGCCAGAGTGCCAGACTTAATATCATCATCCCGATCAATGCGCAGGACATCGTGACCAGGATGACATTACGTGTCCCAAAGCGTTTCACTAACCACGCCGAGCAGAGAATACCGCTCATCGAACCGATCGACAGACCAAAGAGAACACCGCCCATTTCAGCGATCGAGACAGAGAGAATATCGCGGATAGCAGGCGTACGGGTTGCCCAGGACGCCATTAACAGGCCTGGCAAAAAGAAGAACATAAACAGCGCCCAGGTTCGGCGTTTCAATGCATTACGTGAAGAATTTACGGTCATAGATCACGTCAAAATAAGAAGAGGGAAGACAACATTAGCAAGGTTGTGTACATTTGTACACAATTGCAGAGAGAGGAAATGACATGCGTCGCGCTAACGATCCGCAACGGCGAGAAAAAATTATCCAGGCCACGCTGGAGGCGGTGAAACTTTACGGAATACATGCTGTTACGCACCGCAAAATTGCTACCCTTGCCGGGGTACCGTTGGGATCGATGACCTACTATTTTTCAGGAATTGATGAGTTGTTACTGGAGGCGTTCAGCAGTTTTACTGAGATCATGTCCCGGCAATATCAGGCATTTTTTAGCGATGTTAGTGATGCTCCGGGCGCATGCCAGGCTATCACCGATATGATCTACAGCTCACAGGTTGCAACGCCGGATAACATGGAGCTGATGTACCAGCTCTACGCGCTGGCTAGCCGAAAACCGCTATTAAAAACGGTAATGCAAAACTGGATGCAGCGCAGTCAGCAAACGCTCGAACAATGGTTTGAACCCGGAACCGCCCGCGCGCTTGATGCGTTTATTGAGGGGATGACGCTGCATTTTGTCACCGACCGTAAGCCGCTATCGCGCGAGGAGATTTTGAGGATGGTTGAGAGGGTTGCAGGGTAGTAGATAAGTTTTAGATAACAAAAAACCCATCAACCTTGAACCGAAATGGCGGGGTTGATGGGCTCCACAAAATGGGGACATCAAAGAAAAGCAGTGGCACTAATTAAGACTGATGCCCTGCGGAAAAGTTCTGCGGTTGTGCAAAAAAATTTCATTTTCAGGGCAACTTCAGTTTTATCCTAATCCTGGCCATACCATGACGATGATTGTCCCTGCCAGCGTCAGCAGGACGTTGGCGATTGCATAGGTGCCCGCATAGCCCAGCGCCGGGATGTTACTGCGAGCTGTATCACTGATGATCTCCATTGCCGGCGCGCAGGTACGTGCGCCCATCATTGCGCCGAACAACAGCGCGCGGTTCATTCGCAATACATAAGCACCGAACAAGAAACAGATAACCACGGGCACCAGACTGACAATCAATCCGGCAATCAACATCTGACCGCCAATCGCGCCCAGGCCGTTATTAATACCGCTACCGGCGCTCAGACCAACGCCTGCCATAAACACCATCAAGCCGAACTCTTTCACCATGCTTAATGCACCCTGCGGAATGTAACCGAAGGTCGGGTGGTTAGCACGCATAAAGCCCAGCATAATTCCGGCGAATAACAACCCGGCAGCGTTCCCCATGCCGAAACTGAATGTGCTGAACTGGAAGGTGATCATCCCGATCATCAGCCCAATAACAAAGAAGGCGCAGAATGCCAGCAGGTCAGTGACCTGGCTGTGAATCGAGATAAAGCCGATGCGATCGGCGATGGTTTTTACGCGGCGGGCATCGCCGCTGACTTGTAAAACGTCACCTTTGTTAAGCACGACGTTGTCATCTATCGGCATCTCAATCTGGCTACGAATGACGCGGTTAAGGAAGCAACCGTGATCGGTCAACTTCAGTTGTGCGAGACGTTTACCTACAGCGTTATGGTTTTTAACGACCACTTCTTCAGTGACGATACGCATGTCGAGAAGGTCACGATCGAAAACTTCTTTACCGTTACGGAAGCTGGGATCGAGTCGGGCATGGGCGTCGGGATAGCCTACCAACGCTATTTCATCGCCCATTTGTAGCACGGCATCACCGTCTGGATTTGCCAGAATCCCGTTACGTCGAATACGTTCAATGTAGCAGCCGGTTTGTCGATAAATACCCAGTTCACGCAGATTTTTGCCGTCGGTCCAGGCCACCAGTTCCGGGCCGACGCGATAGGCGCGGATCACCGGTAAATAAACCTTACGGTTGGCATCAGTGTCCAGGCCACGTTCGCGGGCGATTTGCTGGGCGCTGGTCTGTAAGTCCTGATGCTGCAATTTCGGCAAGTAACGCGCACCAACAATCAAACTCACCAGACCGATTAAATAGGTTAAGGCATACCCGAGGCTCAGATTATCCAGTGCCAGTGAGAGCTGCCTGCTTTCCATGCCGGAATGACGCAGTGTATCGCCAGCACCGACCAGAACCGGTGTCGACGTCATAGAGCCTGCTAACATACCGGCCGTCAGGCCAATATCCCAGCCAAACAGCTTACCTAACCCTAAGGCGATCACCAGCGCACTGCCAACCATCACCAGTGCTAACATTAGGTAATTTTTCCCATCGCGAAAAAAAATGGAAAAAAAGTTCGGTCCGGCTTCGACCCCGACGCAGAAAATAAACAGCATAAAGCCAAGATTAAGCGCATCGGTGTTAATGCTGAAATGTTGTTGGCCTAATAACAGCGATACGACTAAAACGCCAATGGAATTACCCAGTTGGATCGAACCAAGTCGTAACTTTCCGAGACATAGCCCAAGCGCGAGGACCACAAATAATAACAGAATGTAATTCCCATTTAACAATTCGGCGACGTTTATATTCACGGAGGCTAACTTCTTGTTTACTAGTAAGCTGTTGAAAGAAATGGTAATTTACGATAATGTTTTTTACCAGAATTCAGGGCGCAGATTCATTCAGCGCACCTAAACGATAGTAAAGTAACAATATATTTTACTAGTGTAATCACATTAGGTATCAACGGCTATATGAATTGCGTTGGCCTATATTAGCATGGAATGCGAAGCGGCTTTATCTTACTGAACGCCACACTGGCGAAAAATGTGTTCGATAGACGCAGTGTCAGGAGGAACGAGTGAAACATAAACAACGTTGGGCGGGGGCAATCTGCTGTTTTGTCCTCTTCATTGTGGTGTGCCTTTTTCTGGCGACGCACATGAAAGGCGCTTTTCGGGCTGCCGGGCATCCTGAAATCGGCTTGCTATTTTTCATTCTTCCTGGAGCAGTCGCCAGCTTCTTTTCACAGCGTAGAGAAGTCCTGAAACCTCTGTTTGGCGCAATGCTGGCGGCACCCTGTTCGATGCTCATTATGCGGCTGTTTTTTTCACCGACGCGCTCATTCTGGCAAGAGCTGGCATGGTTACTAAGCGCGGTGTTCTGGTGTGCGCTGGGGGCACTGTGTTTCTTATTTATCAGTAGTTTGTTTAAACCACAGCACAGAAAAAATCAGTAAAGCCCTCAACGCGAGGGCTTGTCAGACGATCAGGCGTCCAGATTTTCTTTCACCCATGCAGCAAAATCGGTATAGCCGCCGATATGTTGCTGATCGACAAAAATCTGCGGCACGGTTTCTACGGGTTTACCTGCCTTTTGTTGTAGATCTTCTTTAGTGATCCCTTCCGCACGAATATCTACATACTGATACTGAAAATCATCGCGTTCATTGCTCAATTTCTCAGCCAGATCTTTTGCACGCACACAGTAAGGGCAACCCGAACGACCAAAAATAACGGTTTGCATTATTTCTCTCCTCATAGATTTATGCCTGTAATGATCACGCTAAAATGTATTCGCTGAAAGTAGGTTTAACCTGTTGCATTAATTGCTAAAAGCTATAACTGTTAAACACAATACAGTGAAAAGTTTTAGACTGAAGGCTCACTTTGCAGAGGGAAGCGTATGCGCGCGATCGGTAAATTGCCTAAAGGCGTGTTGATACTGGAATTTATCGGAATGATGCTACTGGCGGTGGCGCTGCTGTCGGTAAGCGACTCCCTGTCGCTGCCTGAGCCATTTTCTCGGCCAGAAGTGCAGATTCTGATGATTTTTCTCGGTGTTTTGCTCATGCTTCCCGCTGCGGTGGTGGTTATTCTTCAGGTGGCAAAACGTCTTGCCCCACAGCTGATGAACCGTCCACCGCAATATTCACGTTCAGAAAGAGAAAAAGATAATGACGCCAACCATTGAACTTATTTGTGGCCATCGCTCCATTCGCCATTTCACTGATGAACCCATTTCCGAAGCGCAGCGTGAGGCGATTATTAACAGCGCCCGTGCGACGTCCAGTTCCAGTTTTTTGCAGTGCAGTAGCATTATTCGCATTACCGACAAAGCGTTACGTGAAGAACTGGTGACGCTGACCGGCGGGCAAAAACACGTAGCGCAAGCGGCGGAGTTCTGGGTGTTCTGTGCCGACTTTAACCGCCATTTACAGATCTGTCCGGATGCTCAGCTCGGCCTGGCGGAACAACTGTTGCTCGGTGTCGTTGATACGGCAATGATGGCGCAGAATGCATTAATCGCAGCGGAATCGCTGGGATTGGGCGGGGTATATATCGGCGGCCTGCGCAATAATATTGAAGCGGTGACGAAACTGCTTAAATTACCGCAGCATGTTCTGCCGCTGTTTGGGCTGTGCCTTGGCTGGCCTGCGGATAATCCGGATCTTAAGCCGCGTTTACCGGCCTCCATTTTGGTGCATGAAAACAGCTATCAACCGCTGGATAAAGGCGCACTGGCGCAGTATGACGAGCAACTGGCGGAATATTACCTCACCCGTGGCAGCAATAATCGCCGGGATACCTGGAGCGATCATATCCGCCGAACAATCATTAAAGAAAGCCGCCCATTTATTCTGGATTATTTGCACAAACAGGGTTGGGCGACGCGCTAAAACCGCCACGTCGATGTATGATACGCGGGCTTTTGACCAGGTCTGACAGAGAGGTGCAGGGTGAAAATTGCCATATTGTCCCGGGATGGAACGCTCTATTCGTGTAAGCGGCTGCGTGAAGCCGCTATACAGCGCGGTCACCTGGTTGAAATTCTTGATCCGCTTTCTTGCTACATGAACATAAATCCTGCGGCGTCTTCTATTCACTACAAAGGCCGCAAGTTACCCCATTTTGACGCAGTGATCCCGCGTATTGGCACCGCCATTACCTTTTATGGGACGGCGGCACTGCGCCAGTTCGAGATGCTGGGGAGCTATCCGCTCAATGAGTCGGTCGCCATTGCCCGGGCGCGTGACAAATTGCGTTCCATGCAACTGCTGGCGCGTCAGGGCATCGACCTGCCTGTCACGGGCATTGCGCATTCGCCGGATGATACCAGCGATTTAATCGACATGGTCGGTGGTGCGCCGCTGGTGGTCAAGTTGGTTGAAGGCACGCAGGGAATTGGCGTCGTGCTGGCGGAGACGCGTCAGGCGGCGGAAAGCGTGATTGACGCTTTCCGCGGTCTGAACGCGCATATTCTGGTGCAGGAATATATCAAAGAGGCGCAAGGGTGCGATATCCGCTGTCTGGTTGTTGGCGATGAAGTGGTCGCTGCGATTGAACGGCGGGCGAAAGAGGGCGATTTTCGTTCCAATTTGCATCGTGGCGGCGCGGCAAGCGTCGCCAGTATCACACCACAGGAGCGTGAAATCGCGATAAAAGCCGCGCGAACGATGGCGCTGGACGTTGCTGGTGTGGATATTCTGCGTGCTAATCGCGGGCCGTTGGTGATGGAGGTGAATGCGTCGCCGGGGCTGGAAGGAATAGAAAAAACCACCGGTATCGACATCGCGGGTAAAATGATCCGCTGGATCGAACGCCACGCTACGACAGAATATTGCCTGAAAACGGGTGGTTAGTCGCAATCACATTACTGATCATGGTTTTGCCTGCGCTTTTTGCGTAAGCTGTGCCGGTCTTTTTATCGAAAGAGGTTGTACAAAATTATGACATCGCTGGTCGTTCCTGGTCTGGATACGCTGCGTCAATGGCTCGATGACCTGGGGATGAGTTTTTTTGAATGTGATAACTGTCAGGCTCTGCATCTGCCCCATATGCAGAATTTCGACGGTGTCTTTGATGCCAAAATCGATCTGATCGATAACACGATCCTGTTTTCTGCCATGGCGGAAGTCCGACCTTCAGCCGTATTGCCGCTGGCGGCGGATTTATCTGCCATCAATGCCAGTTCGCTGACCGTGAAAGCATTTCTTGATATGCAGGATGATAATCTGCCAAAGCTGGTGGTTTGCCAGTCTTTATCCGTTATGCAGGGCGTAACCTATGAGCAGTTTGCATGGTTCGTGCGTCAGAGCGAAGAGCAGATTTCGATGGTCATTCTTGAAGCTAATGCCCATCAACTGCTGTTACCGACTGATGATGAAGGGCAAAACAACGTTACCGAAAACTATTTCCTCCACTGATAACTCCTTTCGAGCACGCAGTCGCTGGTGCAGTGGCTGCGCGCTGCAAAATTATCTGCTGTTTTTAACCTTTTCTTAAAGATTATTTCACTTCTCTTGTGTCGATTTGGCTTTATCACATAGAGCAAATATGCATAAAAATTTGTTAAATACCGTTTTTTAATCCGAGCTATAGTCTCAAACCCTGGCTAAAGTTATTCTTGCGATGCTTTTATATAGCGAGCAGTGCTGGCCGGGAGAAAGTTCTCTTTTCTTACACCGCGCCGATAAAAAATATGCACGTTTATTGCATATCTTTCAGTGTGACAACTTTTGTTCGTTTGTTAACGAACTTTCAGAAGGAAAGAGATATGACCGCCTTAAATAAAAAATGGCTATCGGGTCTGGTTGCGGGTGCTCTGATGGCCGTCTCTGTCGGCACGCTCGCGGCTGAACAAAAAACACTCCACATTTATAACTGGTCTGATTATATCGCCCCGGACACGGTGGCCAATTTTGAAAAAGAAACCGGTATTAAAGTCGTCTACGATGTTTTCGACTCTAACGAAGTACTGGAAGGCAAATTAATGGCCGGGAGTACCGGCTTTGATCTGGTGGTTCCATCTGCCAGCTTTCTGGAGCGCCAGTTGACTGCGGGAGTTTTCCAGCCGCTGGACAAAAGCAAATTGCCGGAGTGGAAGAATCTCGACCCGGAACTGCTGAAGCTGGTCGCCAAACACGATCCCGACAATAAATTTGCTATGCCCTATATGTGGGCGACGACCGGGATTGGCTATAACGTTGATAAAGTTAAAGCGGTGCTGGGCGAAAACGCGCCCGTCGATAGCTGGGACTTGATCCTCAAACCTGAAAATCTGGAAAAACTGAAAAGCTGCGGTGTCTCTTTCCTGGATGCGCCAGAAGAAGTTTTTGCTACCGTGTTGAATTATCTCGGCAAAGATCCCAACAGCACTAAAGCGGATGATTACACCGGACCGGCAACAGATCTGCTGTTAAAGCTGCGCCCGAACATTCGTTATTTCCATTCATCTCAATACATTAACGACCTGGCAAACGGCGATATTTGCGTCGCTATCGGCTGGGCAGGTGATGTCTGGCAGGCGTCAAACCGCGCGAAGGAAGCGAAGAATGGCGTGAATGTCTCGTTCTCGATTCCAAAAGAAGGGGCGATGGCGTTCTTTGATGTATTCGCCATGCCTGCGGATGCCAAAAACAAAGACGAAGCCTATCAGTTCCTGAATTACCTGCTGCGCCCGGATGTAGTAGCGCATATTTCCGACCATGTGTTCTATGCCAACGCCAATAAAGCAGCCACGCCGCTGGTGAGTGCGGAAGTCCGTGAGAACCCAGGTATTTATCCGCCTGCGGATGTTCGTGCGAAGCTGTTCACTCTGAAAGTGCAGGATCCGAAAATCGACCGTGTGCGCACCCGCGCGTGGACCAAAGTGAAGAGCGGAAAATAATCCGCAGTCGTAGATGCCGGAGGGGCGCACCACACCCGCCGGCAATTCGCACCATTATGGTGCGCTTGCACACATTCAATGCCGGAGAGCAGCCGTGAATGACGCTATCCCTCGCCCGCAGGCGAAAACCCGTAAGGCGCTGACGCCGCTATTAGAAATCCGCAACCTGACCAAATCCTACGATGGTCAACATGCGGTGGATGATGTCAGCCTGACCATCTACAAAGGTGAAATCTTCGCGCTGCTGGGCGCATCCGGCTGTGGCAAGTCCACGCTGCTGCGTATGCTGGCAGGTTTCGAACAACCTTCTGCCGGACAGATAATGCTTGATGGCGTCGATTTGTCACAGGTTCCGCCTTACCTGCGCCCCATCAATATGATGTTTCAGTCTTACGCGCTGTTTCCGCATATGACCGTGGAACAGAACATCGCTTTTGGCCTGAAACAGGACAAACTACCGAAAGCGGAAATTGCCAGCCGGGTCAATGAGATGCTCGGCCTGGTGCATATGCAGGAGTTCGCCAAACGCAAACCGCATCAGCTTTCCGGTGGTCAGCGACAACGTGTGGCCCTGGCCCGAAGCCTTGCGAAGCGCCCGAAACTATTACTGCTCGATGAGCCGATGGGCGCGCTGGATAAAAAGCTGCGTGACAGGATGCAGCTTGAAGTGGTGGATATTCTGGAGCGCGTCGGTGTGACTTGTGTGATGGTCACCCACGATCAGGAAGAGGCGATGACCATGGCGGGGCGCATCGCCATTATGAATCGTGGGAAATTTGTCCAGATTGGCGAACCGGAAGAGATCTACGAGCATCCGACTACCCGCTATAGCGCCGAATTTATTGGCTCGGTAAACGTCTTTGAAGGCGTACTCAAAGAGCGTCAGGAAGATGGCCTGGTGCTTGATTCGCCGGGGCTGGTGCATCCACTGAAAGTCGACGCGGATGCCTCGGTGGTCGATAACGTGCCGGTACATGTGGCGCTGCGCCCGGAAAAAATCATGCTTTGCGAAGAGCCGCCCGCCAATGGTTGTAACTTCGCGGTGGGGGAGGTGATACACATTGCCTATCTCGGCGATCTTTCGGTGTATCACGTTCGTCTGAAAAGTGGGCAGATGATTAGCGCCCAGCTACAAAACGCCCATCGTCATCGTAAAGGGTTACCGACCTGGGGCGACGAAGTGCGTTTGTGCTGGGAAGTGGACAGCTGTGTGGTGCTGACGGTTTAAGGAGCAAAGATGAGTACACTTGAACCTGCTGCCCAGTCGAAACCGCCGGGCGGATTTAAGCTGTGGTTGTCGCAGCTGCAAATGAAGCATGGGCGCAAACTGGTCATTGCGTTGCCATATATCTGGTTGATCTTGCTGTTTCTGCTGCCATTTCTGATTGTCTTTAAAATAAGCCTGGCGGAGATGGCGCGCGCTATTCCACCTTATACCGAACTGATGGAGTGGGCTGACGGGCAACTGTCCATCACTCTTAATCTCGGTAATTTTCTGCAACTGACCGACGATCCGCTCTATTTCGATGCTTATCTCCAGTCGCTACAGGTGGCTGCGATTTCGACATTTTGCTGTTTACTGATCGGCTATCCGCTGGCGTGGGCGGTGGCGCACAGTAAGCCTTCGACCCGTAATATTTTATTACTACTGGTGATCCTGCCGTCGTGGACCTCGTTTCTGATCCGCGTTTATGCCTGGATGGGAATATTAAAAAACAACGGTGTGCTGAATAATTTTCTGCTGTGGCTGGGGGTTATCGATCAACCGCTGACCATTCTGCATACCAATCTGGCCGTTTATATCGGCATTGTTTACGCTTACGTGCCGTTTATGGTACTGCCGATTTATACCGCGTTGATTCGTATTGATTATTCGCTGGTGGAAGCAGCGCTGGATCTCGGTGCACGACCGCTGAAAACGTTCTTTACTGTGATCGTGCCGCTGACTAAAGGTGGGATTATTGCCGGATCGATGCTGGTGTTTATCCCGGCTGTGGGCGAGTTTGTGATCCCGGAACTGCTCGGTGGCCCGGACAGCATCATGATCGGGCGCGTGCTATGGCAAGAGTTTTTCAATAACCGCGACTGGCCGGTGGCCTCGGCGGTAGCGATCATCATGTTGCTGCTGCTAATTGTGCCGATAATGTGGTTCCACAAACACCAGCAAAAAAGCGTGGGAGAACACGGATGAATAATTTACCGGTAGTTCGTTCGCCCTGGCGGATTGTGATTTTGCTGCTGGGCTTTACCTTTCTCTACGCGCCAATGCTGATGCTGGTTATCTATTCGTTTAACAGCTCGAAGCTGGTGACGGTGTGGGCCGGCTGGTCAACGCGCTGGTATGGTGAGTTATTGCGCGATGACGCGATGATGAGTGCGGTTGGTTTAAGTCTGACAATTGCGGCCTGTGCGGCGACGGCGGCGGCGATCCTCGGAACTATTGCGGCGGTGGTGCTGGTGCGCTTTGGCAGGTTTCGCGGATCAAATGGCTTTGCCTTTATGATCACCGCGCCGCTGGTAATGCCAGATGTCATCACGGGCTTGTCGCTGTTGTTATTATTCGTCGCGCTTGCTCATGCCATTGGCTGGCCTGCGGACCGCGGTATGCTCACCATCTGGCTGGCGCATGTCACTTTTTGTACGGCTTATGTGGCGGTCGTTATTTCTTCAAGATTGCGGGAACTGGATCGCTCGATAGAAGAAGCAGCGATGGATCTCGGTGCGACGCCGCTGAAAGTGTTTTTCGTCATTACGCTACCGATGATCATGCCCGCGATCATTTCTGGCTGGTTACTGGCTTTTACTTTGTCGCTTGATGATCTGGTGATCGCCAGCTTTGTTTCCGGGCCGGGAGCCACCACGTTACCGATGCTGGTCTTTTCCAGCGTGCGGATGGGGGTGAATCCGGAAATCAACGCCCTGGCAACATTGATCCTCGGCGCGGTCGGAATTGTCGGATTTATCGCCTGGTATCTGATGGCTCGCGCAGAAAAACAGCGGATACGCGACATCCAGCGTGCAAGACGTGGCTGAAGACACTAAAATTTGCCAACCTGGCTACATAATGCCGCGCATGTCGCGGCATTGTTTTCATGGAAGACGAAACGTTGGGATTTTTTAAGAAAACATCTTCATCTCATGCTCGCCTGAATGTGCCTGCGCTGGTGCAGGTGGCGGCGCTCGCCATTATTATGATCCGTGGCCTCGACGTGCTGATGATTTTCAATACGCTGGGCGTGCGCGGTATTGGCGAGTTCATTCATCGCAGCGTACAAACCTGGAGTTTAACGCTGGTCTTTTTAAGCAGTCTGGTGCTGGTTTTCATTGAGATCTGGTGTGCGTTTTCACTGGTGAAAGGGCGTCGCTGGGCGCGCTGGCTATATCTGCTGACACAAATCACCGCCGCAAGTTACTTGTGGGCGGCTTCGCTGGGGTACGGTTATCCGGAGCTGTTCAGCATTCCCGGTGAATCAAAACGTGAAATCTTCCATAGCCTGATGCTGCAGAAGCTGCCGGATATGCTCATCCTGATGCTGCTGTTCGTTCCCTCGACCAGTCGGCGGTTCTTCCAGTTGCAATAATGTGTATAATCGTCGCCCCTGATGATGTGAAGGTCAATGTATGCAGTGCGCACTTTACGACGCGGGTCGCTGTCGTTCCTGTCAGTGGATAATGCAGCCGATTCCAGAGCAACTCTCCGCTAAAACCGCCGATCTTAAAAATCTGCTCGCCGACTTTCCGGTTGAGGAATGGTGCGCGCCGGTGTCAGGCCCGGAACAAGGGTTTCGTAATAAAGCCAAAATGGTGGTGAGTGGTAGCGTTGAAAAACCACTGCTCGGTATGCTGCATCGCGATGGCACACCAGAAGACCTTTGTGACTGCCCGCTTTATCCTGCCTCATTTGCGCCCGTTTTTGCGGCGCTAAAACCGTTTATCGCCCGAGCGGGGTTAACGCCCTACAACGTGGCGCGTAAGCGTGGCGAACTGAAATACATTCTGCTGACTGAAAGCCAGAGTGATGGAGGCATGATGCTGCGCTTTGTACTGCGTTCTGATACCAAGCTGGCGCAACTGCGTAAGGCGCTGCCGTGGTTACACGAACAACTACCGCAGCTGAAAGTTATTACCGTCAATATTCAGCCGGTACATATGGCGATTATGGAAGGGGAGACGGAGATCTACCTGACCGAACAACAGGCACTGGCGGAGCGTTTTAATGACGTACCGCTGTGGATCCGTCCGCAAAGTTTCTTCCAGACTAATCCGGCGGTCGCCAGCCAGTTGTACGCCACCGCGCGCGACTGGGTACGACAGCTGCCGGTTAAACATATGTGGGATCTGTTCTGCGGTGTGGGGGGCTTTGGTTTACACTGCGCGACGCCTGACATGCAGTTAACCGGGATCGAAATTGCATCAGAGGCCATTGCCTGTGCAAAGCAGTCAGCCGCTGAACTGGGCTTAACGCGTTTGCAATTTCAGGCGCTGGACTCCACTCAGTTTGCCACCGCTCAGGGGGATGTGCCGGAGCTGGTGCTGGTTAACCCGCCGCGCCGCGGCATTGGTAAACCGCTGTGTGATTATCTCTCAACGATGGCACCGCGTTTTATCATCTACTCCAGCTGTAACGCCCAAACTATGGCGAAAGATATCCGCGAACTGCCTGGGTTTCGTATTGAACGGGTGCAGCTTTTCGATATGTTCCCGCATACCGCGCACTATGAAGTGCTGACGCTGCTGGTGAAGCAATAAAAAAGCCGCATGTGCGGCTTCAGATTGCTGACAAAGTGCGCGTTGTTTATGCCGGATGCGGCGTAAACGCCTTATCCGGCCTACAAAAGCGTGCAAATTCAATACATTGCATGGGCCATGTAGGCCTGATAAGCGTAGCGCATCAGGCAATTTTACCTTTGTCATCAGTCTCAAGCCGCGGTTGCGGCTTTCTGAATCTTACTGTGGGAACCACTGGTCACTGATTTTTTGATAAGTACCGTCAGCTTTAATTGCTGCCAGCGCGTTATTCAGTTTTTCCAGCAGGGCTTTGTTATCCGGACGTACAGCGATGCCCAGGCCGGTGCCAAAATATTGCGGATCGGTCACTTTCTCAGTAGCAACACCAAGTTGTGGATTGGTTTTCAGCCATTCGTTTACCACCGCTGTGTCACCAAATACCCCATCAATACGACCATTTTTCAGATCGATAAAGGCATTCTGATAACTGTCATAAGAGACAGTTTTCACTTCCGGGTGCTGATCCTGAATATATTTCTGGTGCGTAGTACCGTTTTCCATCCCAATACGTTTGCCTTTCAGATCGGCAAACGTTTTGTAGGTATCTTTTTTGGCAATCACGACGGCTGAGTTTTCATAGTAGGGCGTGGTAAACGATACCTGTTTGCTACGCTCCGGGGTGATATCCATACCGGAGATTACGGCGTCATATTTTCTGAATTTCAGGGACGGGATCAGGCTGTCGAACGCGTGATTAGTAAAAGTACATTCTGCCTGCATTTGTTTGCACAAGGCTTTTGCCAGATCGATATCAAAGCCGACAATCTCATTATTAGCACCTATAGATTCAAAGGGTGGATAGGTGGCTGAAACGCCAAAATTGATTTTCTCTGCGGCAGAAGCACCGAAAGTAAAGGAAGCAAGTAAAGCGGCAAGAACTAACTTTTTCATGATGGAACTCCCGTCTGTCAATCTTATGATTTTTGGCCGTGTCTGCGGCATGGGATAACAATGCCATCAAGTGAATTTATATGCAATAAACATGATTAAATAATTTAAATGAAATAAAAAAGACGGACAACTTAGTGGGTTGTCCGTCTTCATTATAAGAATTTATGCACTATGTAGGCCGGATAAGGCGTCCCCGCCGCATCCGGCACAGGCACCGTGCTGATGTCTGATGCGACGCTGGCGCGTCTTATCAGACCTACAAAACCCCCCGGCGAATGTACGCAGCCACATTAATTTCGCCGTTCGAATGCCAGCGCTTTGCGCTCGATCAGACGCATCATCAGCGTCAGCAGGCCGTTAACGACCAGGTAAATAATCCCTGCCGCACCGAACACCATTACATCGTAGGTGCGTCCGTACAACAACTGGCTGTATCCCATCACTTCCATCAGCGTAATGGTGTATGCCAGAGAGGTACTTTTGAATACCAGCACCACTTCGTTGGAATAAGAAGAGAGCGAGCGTTTAAAGGCATACGGCAGCAGGATCGCCAGCGTATCTTTTTTGCTCATTCCCAGGGCGCTACAGGACTGCCACTGACCTTCCGGGATCGCACGAATTGCACCGTAAAACAGCTGCGTGGTATACGCCGCACTATTCAGCGACAACGCAATCAGCGCACATAACCACGGTTCTGACAACAAATGCCACAGTGCCGGATACTCCTGCAAAGTCGGAAACTGGCCCGGCCCGTAATAAATCAGGAAGATCTGCACCAGCAGCGGCGTACCGGTAAACAGCGTGATATAACCCCGCACCAGCCACACCAGCACCGGCGTTTTCAGCGTCAGGATGATGGTAAAAATCAATGCCAGAATCAGTGCCACAATCAGCGAGGCAACGGTTAGCGTCAGGCTGGTGTGTAGCCCTTTCATCAGTTCGGGTAAATACTCAAACATTAGCTGGGCCTCCGCTCAAAACGTGTCGCGCGCAGGTCAATGCGTTTGAGAATGTACTGACTGAGCAGGGTGATCACCAGGTAAATCGCCGCCGCCACAATGTACCAGGTAAATGGTTCCTGGGTACGAGTAGCGATGCTTTTTGTTTGCAGCATTAAATCATTCACACTAATCAAACTGACCAGCGCGGTATCTTTCAGCAGCACCAGCCACTGGTTACCGAGGCCAGGCAGCGCATGACGCCACATCTGCGGCATCACCAGACGGAAAAAGATAGCCGATTTCGACAGCCCCAGCGCCTGACCAGACTCCCACTGACCCACCGGCACCGCTTTCAACGCGCCCCGAAGCGTTTGCGAGGCATAGGCGGCATACAGCAGTGACAGAGCGATGACACCACAAAGGAACGGGCTAACGTCGAAGTTCTCAATGTCCATCTGCACTGGGATCTGCACGAACCCAAGATTGATAGTGAAGCCATCCGAAAGCGTCAGCAGCAGCTGCGAGGAGCCAAAATAGATAAACAGCACCACCAGAATTTCTGGCAGGCCACGCAGAATGGTTACCAGCGCTGAACCTGCCCACGCGACAGGACGCCATTTTGCCGACTCCCATACCGCAAAGAACATCGCCAGCGCCAGCCCGACAATCAATGCACAAACGGCAAGGCCGACGGTCATCCCGGCGGCGCTTGCTAAAGGAAAAAATTCATTCATCAGGAATTACTTCTGGAACCATTTGTTGTAGATGGTTTCGTAAGTGCCATCTTTCTTCACTTTTTCCAGCGCAGTGTTGAGTTTCTGCTGCAGCTCAGTGTTGCCCTGACGTACCGCGATGCCGAGGCCAGTGCCGAAGTAATCTTTATCGGTCACTTTGTCGCCCACCGCCGCCAGTTTCGGGTTATCTTTCAGCCACTCAGTGACCACTGCGGTGTCACCGAAGACGCCGTCGATACGCCCGTTTTGCAGATCCAGTTTTGCGTTCTGGTAGCTGTCATACGGAACGGTAGTGATTTCCGGGTGCTTATCCATAATGAATTTCTGGTGTGTCGTCCCGTTCTGTACGCCGACTTTTTTGCCTTTCAGCTGATCAACACTGGTGTATTTGCCTTGCTGACCCACAAACAGGGCAGAGTTGTCATAGTACGGGGTGGTAAACAGCACCTGCTTTTCACGCTCCGGAGTGATATCCATGCCCGCCATCACGGCTTCTACGCGACGGAATTTCAGGCTTGGGATCAGGCTGTCAAACGCCTGGTTAGAGAAAGTGCAGGTTGCATCAATCTCTTTACACAGCGCTTGTGCCAGGTCGACGTCAAAACCAACGATCTGGTTGTTTGCATCAATCGATTCAAACGGAGGATAGGAGGCTTCGGTAGCAAAACGAATGGTTTCGGCAGCTGTGGCGGAAAGACTAAAACCTGCAATTAACGCGGCAATCAGAACTTTTTTCATTGTTGTTATCCCGAATCTTAGTGAGAGAGATAGTTTTTAAATGCTTCGGTTTGCGGCTCGGTAAAGCAGCTCGCGTCGCCTTGTTCTACGATATGACCATTTTCCATATACACCACTCGGCTGGCGGTTTTACGCGCCACTTCAACTTCGTGGGTGACGATCACCTGGGTAATATTCGTTTCTGCCAGCTCACGAATGATGCTGACGATTTGTGCCGTAATTTCCGGGTCCAGTGCGGCGGTCGGTTCATCGAACAGCAGTACCTGCGGTTCCATCATCAACGCACGGGCAATAGCAACACGCTGCTGCTGACCACCAGAAAGATGCAGCGGGTAACGATCGCTATAAGGTTTGAGACGCAGACGTTCCAGCAGTTTTTCTGCACGGGCCAGCGCCTGATCTTTACTCAACCCCAGTACACGGCAGGGCGCTTCAATCAGGTTTTGCTGCACGGTCAGATGCGGCCACAGGTTGTATTGCTGAAACACCATGCCAACGTTACGACGCAAATCGCGAATCGCTTTGTCAGAGGGTGTTTTGGTGAAATCGAAATGGTTGCCTGCAATGTTGAGCGTACCGGAGCGCGGCATCTCAAGCAGATTGAGTACACGCAGCAGCGAGCTTTTACCCGCGCCGCTGGGGCCAAGTAACACCAGCGTTTCGCCCTGTGGGCAATCCAGCGTGATATCGAACAGCGCCTGATGCGCGCCGTAGAAGCAATTAATGCCGTTTAATTGAATACTCATTGACACTCGTATACTGGCAGTCTGATAGCTATTGAGGTCGAAGATAGTACCTTTGACAGAATAATTATGCAATATTTCTGCTTTAAAAGTTAAAAGCAAAGCGCATTATTCAATAAACATAGCACAAAATAACGGGGGCGGTGGTCGGCGAGCATAAATGTCGGCATTCCTCACGAAATGCCGGACAATTTACGGGGTTTATTGGTTGATCAAGGCGTTAGCGATTCTCGATGGACTGACGGAGCGTACCCGCCGTGGCATGAACGCTACCGCCTAAGTAACGCACATCGTCGATGACCCAACACTGGCCTTCCTGAATCATTAACACTTCATCCTGCCAACCCTGGTCACCCTGTTTGAGATCCACGCGCAATGGAATGTTACGGGCATCACGATTAGGGATAGTCGATGCACTGGCAACGTGGGCGCTATCTGGCAAGGTGGTTCGACTGGAGAATGGATCGTTGGTCAGTAGTTCCCGATGGTTATTATCCCGGGAGGCATCGCTAAGCAGTGTCGCCAGTTTGTCGCTCAGATAAGGGCGCAAGGCGGTGATGTCGTTGCTGCGGTGCAAAATGCGGTAGTCATAAAATTGCTGGGCCACGTTATCCGGGCCTCCTTCAACGCAAGGACCACTGCGTGTGCCGTTATCTTTATAAGCTGGAGTGACTGTGGTGCAGGCACTGAGGAGCAGTGCGCAGGGGATAAGCATTGTCAATTTGCTGTAGCGCATAATGATTTCCTTATAAGCGATCGCTCTGAAAGCGTTCTACGATAATAATGATATCCTTTCAATAATAGCGTATCAGTCTGATAATGCTTTTGAGATCGAAGGCTTAGCAAACAAGGAGATCGATCATGCAATTTTCTACAACCCCAACTCTGGAAGGCCAGACCATCGTTGAATATTGCGGTGTGGTGACCGGCGAAGCGATTTTAGGTGCCAATATTTTCCGTGATTTCTTTGCCGGTATCCGCGATATCGTTGGCGGACGTTCCGGTGCGTATGAAAAAGAACTGCGTAAAGCACGGGAGATCGCCTTTGAGGAATTAGGCTCCCAGGCGCGGGCGCTGGGGGCCGATGCCGTCGTCGGTATTGATATCGACTACGAAACGGTCGGGCAAAACGGCAGTATGCTGATGGTTAGCGTCAGCGGTACGGCGGTGAAAACGCGTCGATGAGAAGATTCTTCTGGCTGGTCGCTGCCGCTCTGTTATTGGCAGGGTGTGCAGGCGAAAAAGGCATTGTCGAGAAAGAGGGATATCAGCTTGATACCCGACGCCAGGCGCAGGCGGCGTATCCGCGCATTAAAGTGCTGGTGATCCACTACACCGCAGATGATTTTGATAGCTCGCTGGCGACACTGACCGATAAGCAGGTCAGCTCGCATTATCTGGTCCCTGCGGTACCACCGCGATACAACGGTAAACCGCGCATCTGGCAACTGGTGCCGGAACAAGAACTGGCCTGGCATGCGGGGATTAGCGCCTGGCGCGGGGCAACGCGCCTTAACGACACCTCTATTGGCATTGAGCTGGAAAACCGTGGCTGGCAAAAATCGGCCGGAGTGAAATATTTTGCCCCGTTTGAACCGGCACAGATTCAGGCGCTTATTCCACTGGCGAAAGATATTATTGCCCGTTATCACATCAAGCCGGAAAACGTAGTGGCACATGCGGATATCGCACCGCAGCGCAAAGACGATCCGGGGCCATTATTTCCCTGGCAGCAACTGGCGCAGCAGGGGATTGGTGCCTGGCCGGATGCGCAGCGGGTTAACTTTTACCTTGCCGGGCGCGCGCCGCACACACCGGTAGATACCGCGTCATTGCTGGAGCTTTTGGCGCGCTACGGTTATGACGTTAAACCTGATATGACACCGCGCGAGCAGCGGCGCGTGATTATGGCATTCCAGATGCATTTCCGCCCGACGTTATATAACGGCGAAGCGGATGCAGAAACTCAGGCGATTGCCGAAGCATTGCTGGAGAAATACGGGCAGGATTAGCGCGGCAGTTTTCCGTGGTCGCGTAGCCAGGCGGCAGTTTTCTCGATACCTTCATCCAGGGTGATGACCGGCTGATAACCTAACTCTTCCTGCGCACGCGTAATATCCAGCGTAAAGTCAAAATTCAACTTGGAGACGCCGTAGTGGGTCAGCGGCGGCTCTTTTGCTGACTTGCGGCCTAAACGCTCCATGCTGCGGGCGATCATATCCAGCATCGGGTAGGGGACGGAACGAATACGACAGTCAATATTCAACTCGTCGATCAGCTTCTGCACGATGCTGCGCAGTGTGCGATGCTCGCCGTTGGTGATGTTGTACACACGCCCGGAAGGTAGCTTATCGCAGGCTTCCTGGCTTGCCAGCCACATTGCGTGCACGGCATTTTCATAGTAGGTCATATCGACCAGCGCACTGCCGCCATGCGGTAACAGAATACTGCCGTAGTGGTGCATCATATGCGCCAGACGGGGAATAAAGACTTTATCGTGCGGTCCGAACAGACTTTGTGGGCGCAGAATAGTAAAGCGCGTTTGTGGATTCGCCTGCGAAAGCATATTGATCACTTCTTCGCTGGCTGCTTTGCTGCGGGCAAACTCGTTGGCGAAGCGGTGAGGGCGAAAATCTTCTTTAATATCGCGATGGTGGTGATAATCGAAGTACAGGGAGGGGGAAGAGATATGAATAAAGTTACGCACACCCCAGGCGACAGCCCATTCACCCAGGCGGCGAGTGGCGCGAACGTTAGCCAGATCGAAAGCCTGTTGTGTCCCCCAGGGTGAGGTAAAGCTGGAGCAGTGCCACAGCGTATCAATGCCCGCGAGCATCACTTTAGCTTGTGATGAAACCAGCTCGGTCAGATCCGCCGGAACAAACTCTGCGCCCATTTTTTCCAGCAATTTGCCCATTGCCTCGTTGCGACCGGTCGCTCGCACGCTGATGCCTTTCTGGCATAAAAACTCTACCGCGTTTCGACCTAAGCCGCTGGTGGCGCCGGTAACCAGTACCTTCATATCAATCCACTGTTGTTGAGAAAATAACGTGCGCATTCTTCCGTGATTTCCCCCATGATGCAATGGGAAACATGAAAGAATAACGCAGGTTTTGTCGATTAATCTGTGCTTTGTTCTGCCAGTCTGGCGATTTGTTTTGCCATTCCGCGAAAAATAAACAGATGCGCGGGGATCATCAATAACCAGTAAAACAGCCCCGGCATACCGTGCGGATGCCAGAAAGCGCGGACATCGATAGTACGATAGTCGCCTTTATCTTCCAGGCTAAAACACAGTCGTCCCAGCCCCGGCGCTTTCATGCCAAATAACAACGTAAGTTGTTTTTCCGGTTCAACGACAATCACTTTCCAGCTATCCACCGCATCGCCAGTCTGTAAATATTCGCGCTCCGGGCGGCCTTTCGCCAGCTTATGACCGATCGCGCGGTCCATCAACGCCCGTGTCTGCCACAAAATATTGCCAAAGAAATAACGCTCTTTACCGCCGATTTGGTTCACTACCTGCCATAAAGCAGCAAGGCTGGCGGACGTTTTAACGGTAAACCCCGCCTGTTTGGCAAAATAACCGTACTCCGGTCGCCAGCGGGCAAAGGCCTGAGCGTCGTAGCCCCAGTCGCTGGAGTTGACCAGTTTTTCCTCCTCTTTCAACGTGCTACGTACCGCGTCATCGAAAGCGATCAGCCGTTGTGGGATGAGTGCACGTAGCGCGGTATCATCCGCCAGCAGATCGTGTTTCAGCCCCTGAATCAACGCCCTGGCGGTGGTGGGCGGTACGGAAGTAATCACATTGAGAAACCACACCGAAATCCAGCGGGTGGGGAGGGGGATGGGGATCAACCAGCGGCGCTTACCGCTCACCGCCATAAAATGTTCAAACTGTTGCTGATAACTGAGCACCTCTGGTCCGGCGGCTTCGAAGATGCGGTGTTCGCTGGCCGGATGATCTAACAACGCAACCAGATAGTGCAGCAAGTTTTCCAGCGCAATGGGCGTGGTGCGTGAACGAACCCAGCGCGGAGGCGTTAAGACTGGCAGGTTGTAGACCATATCGCGCATGACTTCGAACGCCGCGGAACCTGCGCCAACGATAATTCCGGCCCGCAGTTCGGTCACGGGTACATTCGCTTCACGCAGAATGTCCGCCGTAGCCTGACGAGCACGCAGATGATCCGACTGCTCATGTGGCGGGGCCTGCAACGAACTAAGAAAGATTAATTGCTTAACTGGTACTTCACGTAGCGCATCGCGGACGTTGAGAGCCACCTGGCGCTCCTGAGCGATAAAATCGCCGCCTTCGCCCATGCTGTGCACCAGAAAATAGACCGTATCGATATCCTGCAACAGGGCCGGTAGGTTATCCGGCCAGCTGAGATCGACTTTATGGCAACTGACGTTTGCCAGTTGCAGCTTTGCAAGCCTGTCGACATGACGTGCCGCCGCCAGGATCTGATGCCCTTGCTGGCTGAGTGTGCGCACCAGATGCTGACCAATGTAGCCACTGGCACCGAGAACTAAAATGCGTTGCGGCACGTCTCTCTCCTTAACGCGCCAGGAATGCACGCCAGTGGGCGGCGACTTCCGCCAGTTGTTCGCGCGAGACGTCAAGATGCGTCACCAGGCGGACAATCGGCGAGGCGTTAATCAGCACGTTTCTCGCTTTCATGTATTCGCCTAACGCGGCAGCATTTTCTTCCCCGACGCGAACAAACAGCATATTGGTGTCCTGACGCATCACATCCGCGCCTGCTTCACGCAGCTGCTCCGCCATCCAGGCAGCGTTGTCGTGGTCTTCCTGCAAGCGCGCAACGTTATTTTTCAGGGCATATATCCCGGCGGCAGCCAGAATGCCGGACTGGCGCATCCCGCCACCTGTCATTTTCCGCCAGCGAATGGCACGTTTAATGTAATCACGATTACCGACGAGTAATGAACCGACTGGCGTCCCAAGACCTTTCGACAGGCAAATGGTGAACGAATCACAATATTGCGTGATCTCTTTCAGTTCGCAGCCGTAAGCCACCACGGCATTAAAGATGCGCGCACCGTCAACATGCAGCGCCAGATTGCGCTCGCGGGTAAATTCCCATGCTTCTTTCAGGTATTCCCGCGGCAACACTTTGCCGTTGTGGGTGTTTTCCAGACTGAGTAATTTGGTGCGGGCGAAATGGATATCGTCGGGTTTGATTTTCATCGCCACTTTATCCAGCGGTAGCGTGCCGTCGGCAGCCGCGTCTATGGGTTGCGGTTGAATACTGCCCAGCACCGCCGCGCCACCGGCTTCAAACAGATAGTTATGCGCGGCCTGACCGACAATATACTCTTCGCCGCGTTCGCAGTGACTGAGCAGAGCGACCAGGTTGGCCTGAGTGCCGGTAGGCAGAAAAATGGCGGCTTCTTTACCGGAAAGCTCTGCTGCGTAGTCCTGCAGAGCATTAACGGTAGGGTCGTCTCCGTAAACGTCGTCCCCAACCGGGGCGGCCATCATCGCTTCGAGCATGGCGCGGCTTGGTCGGGTAACGGTATCACTGCGTAAATCAATCATGGCATGTCCTTATTATGACGGGAAATGCCACCCTTTTTACCTTAGCCAGTTTGTTTTCGCCAGTTCGATCACTTCATCACCGCGTCCGCTGATGATTGCGCGCAGCATATACAGGCTGAAACCTTTGGCCTGTTCGAGTTTGATCTGCGGTGGAATGGCTAACTCTTCTTTGGCGACCACCACATCCACCAACACCGGACCGTCGATGGAGAAGGCGCGTTGCAGGGCTTCATCAACTTCAGACGCTTTTTCTACACGGATACCCGTAATGCCGCACGCTTCGGCAATGCGGGCAAAGTTTGTGTCGTGTAGTTCGGTGCCGTCAGTCAAATAGCCACCAGCTTTCATCTCCATCGCCACAAAGCCCAGCACGCTGTTGTTAAAGACGACAATTTTCACTGGCAGTTTCATCTGCACTACTGAGAGGAAATCGCCCATCAACATGCTAAAACCGCCATCGCCGCACATGGCGACCACCTGACGTTCTGGCTCTGTCGCCTGCGCACCCAGCGCCTGCGGCATGGCGTTAGCCATCGAACCGTGGTTAAACGAACCTAACAGGCGACGCTTGCCGTTCATTTTTAGATAACGTGCCGCCCACACCGTTGGCGTACCAACGTCACAGGTGAAAATAGCGTCATCGGCGGCAAAATGACTAATTTGCTGCGCCAGATATTGCGGGTGAATGGCTTTCTCGCTCGGTTTAGCTAAATCGTCCAGCCCTTTGCGGGCGTCGCGGTAATCTTCCAGCGCTTTATCCAGAAACTTGCGATCGGCTTTTTCTTCCACCAATGGAAGCAATGCACGCAGAGTCGACTTGATATCGCCGACCAGTGCCATATCCACCTTGCTGTGAGCGCCGATGCTGGCTGGGTTGATATCAATCTGAATGATTTTGGCATCGGTCGGGTAGAAGGCGCGGTAGGGAAATTGCGTGCCGAGTAGCACTAACGTGTCGGCGTTCATCATGGTATGGAAACCTGACGAGAAGCCGATTAACCCGGTCATTCCAACATCATACGGATTATCGTATTCGACATGTTCTTTACCGCGCAGGGCATGAACAATAGGCGCTTTAATTTTCCCGGCAAACTCAACTAACTCTTTATGCGCCCCCGCGCAGCCGCTGCCACACATCAGGGCGATATTGCTGGAATAACGCAGCAGTTGCGCCAGTTTGCGTAACTCTTCTTCTTCCGGCGTCACGACTGGTTGTGGCGCATGATACCAGTGCATGGTTGCCCCTTCTGGCGCAGGTTTTAACGCCACGTCGCCTGGTAACACGACAACCGAAACGCCACGGTTAAGCACCGCTTTGCGCATGGCAATCGCCAGTACTTGTGGGATCTGCTCCGGGCTGGAAACCAGCTCGCAATAGTGACTACATTCGCGGAATAGCTCTTGTGGGTGGGTTTCCTGGAAATAGCCGCTGCCAATTTCGCTGGAGGGAATATGAGCGGCAATCGCCAGTACCGGAACGTGATTGCGGTGGCAATCGAACAGGCCGTTGATTAAGTGCAGGTTGCCGGGGCCGCACGATCCGGCGCAGACCGCCAGTTCTCCGCTAAGTTGTGCTTCAGCGCCAGCGGCAAAGGCCGCCACTTCTTCGTGGCGGGTGGACATCCACTCGATGGTGCCCATGCGATTAAGACTGTCACTAAGACCGTTCAGAGAGTCGCCTGTGACTCCCCAGATGCGTTTCACCCCTGCCGATTCGAGTGTTTTGGCGATATAAGCTGCAACCGTTTGTTTCATGGTTCTCCATCTCCTGAATGTGATAACGGTAACAAGTTTAGTTCATCTGACGGAGGGGGAAGGGATGGGAGAGAAAGGAGGCACTAACGGTTAAATAGCCCGATGAAAGGAATATCATCGGGCATAAGGCGATTATGCGAGAACCAAATCCCCCTGCGGATGGCAGGAGCAGGCCAGTACGTAACCTTCAGCGATTTCGGCGTCGGTCAGCGTCATTGTGCTGCTCACCGTATATTCACCGGAAACCACTTTTGTCTTACAGCAGCCGCAAACACCCGCACGGCAGGCAGCGACAACCGGAACGTTATTGCTTTCCAGCGCCTCCAGTAGCGTGGTGCCAACCGGGGCGTAAAATTCTCGTGCCGGTTGCAGTTTGGTGAATTTCAGACCGCTGGTCGCCGCTTCTGCTACTGGGGTGAAGAATTTCTCTTTAAAGAAACGCGTCACGCCGAGCGCTTTCACTTCCTGCTCTACCCAATCCATATACGGAGCCGGGCCGCAGGTCATCACGGTACGTGAAGCTAAGTCAGGTACACCTGCCAGCAGTTCGCGAGTGAGACGACCAGCGATAAAGCCTTCGGTAACGTTATTTTCTGCCACCAGCGTTACCGGATAGTTACGCCACTCATCGGCGAAAATAACATCCTGCGGCGTACGCACGTTGTAGATCACCCGCACATCGGCCTGTGGACGGTTCTTCGCAAGCCAGCGACGCATCGACATAATCGGCGTGACGCCGCAGCCTGCCGCCAGCAACAGGAATTTATCTTCTGCTTTATCGTCGCAGGTAAATTCCCCCATCGCGTCCGAAAGCCAGAGATAATCACCGCGTTTTACATCGCGCGTCAGCCACTGGGAGCCGACACCGTCATCAATCCGCCGCACGGTCAGGGTGATATATTCACTCACGCCTGGCGTGGAGGAAATGGTGTAAGCACGCAGCGTTTCCGCTGAGTTTCGCACGCTGACCAGTGCATATTGCCCGGCGCGATATGGGTAGTAATCGTGGCAAATCAGGGAAATCGTCCACACATCCGGCGTTTCTTGCGTAATGTGATGAACCTGCATCCGCCACGGGCATTGATTCGTTGGCATCGTCATCGACAAACTCCTTACGCGCTCAACAGTTGCTTCATGTCTTCTTCAACAGTGGTGATAGAACGCAGGCCGAATTTCTCGTTCAGCACCGCCAGCAGGTCTGGTGTCAGGAAACCAGGTGCAGTCGGGCCGGTGACGATATTTTTCACGCCCAGAGAAAGCAGCGTCAGCAGAATGACGATCGCTTTCTGTTCAAACCAGGAGAGCACCAGCGACAGCGGCAGATCGTTGACACCGCAGCCCAGTTTCTCTGCCAGAGTGACAGCCAGAATAATCGCTGAGTAAGCATCGTTACATTGACCTGCATCTACCAGACGCGGCAGACCTTCGATATCGCCAAACTCAAGTTTGTTAAAGCGATATTTACCACAGGCGAGGGTCAGGATCAGGCAGTCATCCGGCACGCTGGTGGCGAAATCGGTGAAGTAGTGGCGCTCGCCGCGTGCGCCGTCACAGCCACCAAGCAGGAAGATATGACGCAGTTTTTCACGGCTCACCAGATCAATCAGCGTATCAGCAGCGCCAAGCAGCGTCTGGCGACCAAAACCCACGGTGATAAGGTGCGGAATTTCGCTGTACGGGAAGCCTGCCATCTGTTGCGCCTGGGTGATAACCGCAGAGAAATCATCACCGTCCAGATGACGCACGCCAGGCCAGCCAACAATGCTGCGGGTCCAGATACGATCGTCATAAGCGCCTACGGTTGGGTCGATGATGCAGTTCGAGGTCATCACGATGGGGCCAGGGAAACGAGCGAACTCCACTTGCTGATTCTGCCAGCCGCTGCCGTAGTTACCGACCAGATGCTTGAATTTACGCAGCTCCGGGTAGCCATGCGCAGGCAGCATTTCGCCGTGGGTGTAGACATTAACGCCCGTGCCTTCGGTCTGTTCCAGCAGGTTGTAGAGATCTTTGAGATCGTGACCGGAAATCAGAATGCATTTACCCGCCGTCGCTTTGACGTTGACCTGGGTTGGCGTCGGGTGACCGTATTTACCGGTTTCGCCTGCATCCAGAATGCTCATCACTTTGAAGTTCATCTGGCCGATTTCCATTGAACACTCAAGAAGCGCGTTCATATCGGCAGGCCAGGTCCCCAGCCACGCCATGATTTTATGGTACTGGGCATAAATATCGTTGTCGTATTGACCGAGAACATGCGCGTGTTCCATATAGGCCGCCGCACCTTTCAGGCCATACAGGCACAGCAGACGCAGGCCGAGAATGTTTTCGCCAATCGCCGCTTTATCTTTGTTAGGGGTAAATTCTGCTGCCTGACGTTGCAGCTCGCCGAGATCGTCGCTCACCAGTTGCAGGTCAGCCATCGGGTTATCGACGCGCGCGTTGGCATCTACAGCCAGGCATTGCGCTTTCAGCGCCTCGCGCAGGGCAATCGCTTCACGAGCGTAGCCGACAATACGCGGAGAATCGAAGTTAACGTTGGTCAGGGTTGAGAAAAAGGCACGTGGCGCGAAGCTGTCAACATCGTGGTTGATGATGCCGTATTCACGCGCTTTTACCGCCCAGGCAGAAAGCCCTTGCAGCGCCGCGATGAGTAAATCCTGAAGGTCAGAAGTTTCCGCCGTTTTACCACACATCCCCTGCGCGTATGAGCAGCCGTTTCCTGCCGGAGTACGGATAGTTTGTTCACATTGCACACAAAACATGATCACACCTTTTAAAGTTATATTTAATATACATGTTTAAGGTTAAGACGCTTAACGCGGGGATAAAAGGGATTTTTCATGCAACTTTAAGGGAGATTGATTTAGCGCAATTTTGGCGGCAGGGATCTACCGCCAGAGAGGTATTACGCAGAGAAAAAGGCGATGAGGATCGGCACTAACAGGCTAAGAATAAAACCGTGAACAATTGCCGCCGGGACCATATCCAGCCCGCCAGTACGTTGAAGAACGGGCAGGGTGAAATCCATTGATGTGGCACCGCATAAGCCCAGTGCAGTAGAGCGGCTGCGGCGAATCAGCCCAGGGATCAACATAATAGCAATCAGTTCACGGGCCAGATCATTAAAAAACGCCGCGCTCCCGATTACCGGACCAAAAGATTCGGTCAATAAAATACCGGAAAGAGAATACCAGCCGAAACCGGAGGCCATTGCCAGCGCGGTATTGATGGGGAGATCAAGAATAAAGGCGTTAATTAAACCACCAATTAATGAACTGACAACCACCACCACGGCGACAATCATTCCCCGGCGATTAAGGACAATCTGCTTTAAGGTCATGCCATTATTGCGCAACTGAATACCAACGAGGAAAAGTAGCAAAATTAACGTGTATTCACTGGCTTCGGTCGCGTGTTGTAAGAAAGCCAGTCCACTTAGACCAATGGCAAAACCAATCACTACTACGCCGCACAGTTTTAGCGACTCCAGCGCCATCGCAATACGCGACGGGAGTTTTTCTTGCTGATGGTGGTTGCGCCACGGCAGGCCTCGCTCCAGCCACATCAGGGCGGCAATATTACACAGTAAAATAACGGTAATACTGACGGCAGAATAATGCAGAATCGCCAACAGGTTACTGGCGAGGTTATCGAGAAACGCCAGACTGATACCCATAAAAAAGAGAATAAGGTAAACCATCCAGCTTAATAGCTGATTAATAACTTTTAACGCAGCTTGTTGGCGAAGCGGAATGAGGTAACCCACAATCAGGGGAACCAGAATGATTAACAGCCCAGAAAACATGAAAACCCAGTCCTTGCAAAGATGAAGTCGAAATGCGCGATGACACACTACTGAAAGCGGAAGGACGAGTAAAGTTGCAATTAAAAGGAAATGTTATGCATAAGGAGCAGTAGAGTATTCGTTTTCATTTAAAGATATTCTTGCGCTTTAATTACAAACTGCACCGATGTTGGTGGCGTCAAAATCGCCGAGGCGTTCCCTGAAGGCCGGGGCAGCCCACATGGATGTGGGCTGAGGGCGCGTTTTACAGGGATGTTACCTCGCGCCCGACCCGGTAGCCGTAAGGGATAAGTCGAGGGCACCGCGCAGCGGCGATTTTGTTCGCCAGAGCCCGGGGGTGCAGGGGGCGGCGGCGATTGGCCGCCCCCTGCGCGCTCCTTGCGCCAGTGGCAATATGTTGCTTAGCTCATGAAAGGAGCGCAACAAGATGATGAATCAACATATAACAACATCTTAAAAAAAGGCCTGACATTACGCCAGGCCTTCTGCGTTAATTAATCACGCTTTTCCAGCAGGGTCCGGTAAATCAGACCACCGATAATGCCGCCGACAATTGGCACCACCCAGAAGAACCACAGTTGTTCTAATGCCCAGCCGCCCTGGAAGATAGCAACCGCGGTGCTGCGCGCCGGGTTAACAGAAGTGTTAGTCACCGGAATACTAATTAAGTGAATCAGGGTTAAGGCCAGACCAATAGCGATCGGCGCAAAACCTGCCGGCGCGAATTTGTCGGTTGCGCCGTGGATCACCAACAGGAAACCTGCACTCAATACCAGTTCAACTACCAGCGCGGAAAGCATGGAATAACCGCCTGGTGAATGCTCGCCATAACCGTTAGAAGCAAAACCGCTGGCTGCCGCGTCAAAACCCGTTTTACCACTGGCAATTAAATACAGCAGCGCCGCTGCAACAATACCGCCGACAACCTGGGCAATTACGTAGCCAACGACTTCTTTTGCCGGAAAACGTCCGCCAGCCCATAAACCAATAGTGACCGCCGGGTTAAAATGACCACCAGAAATATGACCAACAGCAAAGGCCATCGTCAGAACGGTCAGACCGAACGCCAACGCCACGCCGGCAAAACCAATGCCTAATTCCGGGAAGCCTGCGGCCAGTACAGCACTACCACAGCCACCAAAAACAAGCCAGAAAGTACCAAAACATTCAGCTGCTAATTTTCTGAACATATCCACCACAATTAAAAATTGACCCTGTGAAAAATATGGTCGTTTTATAGGGTCGTCGTAAAAAAGTGACGACGGAAATAATGCGCGGCTATTTTAAAAACGAAGGCGAGTCATTCACCAGATAAATAAATCCAGTAAATTTGATTTAGGGCAACAGCGGGTTGCCCCATATAGTCATTTGTCTGATTGACAGTGTAGTGCACGCAAAAGATTTAATCCTTTAGGCGTAATAAAAAATAATTTATCATGCTAATTATTTGATTTTGTTGTTTTTGCAGACTTATCAGCAAGAGGGAGTATAACGCGATTATTCGCTCATTTTTCAGACATTTGCCATGCTTAAATGTGATGTCATCACGTATTAGCAAGGCCTTTCCCGTTATACTGCCAGCGTAAAGGATAAGTCACATATTTCTGGAGGGGATATGATTCTTGAGCGCGTTGAAATTGTGGGTTTTCGCGGTATCAACCGTTTGTCGTTGATGCTGGAACAAAACAACGTCCTGATTGGGGAGAACGCGTGGGGTAAATCCAGCTTGCTGGACGCCTTAACTCTGCTGCTATCGCCAGAATCAGATCTCTACCATTTTGAGCGCGACGATTTCTGGTTCCCGCCGGGAGATATCAACGGGCGAGAACATCATCTGCATATTATTTTGACCTTCCGCGAATCGCTGCCAGGCCGACATCGGGTTCGCCGTTATCGGCCGCTGGAAGCGTGCTGGACGCCATGCACCGATGGCTATCACCGTATTTTTTATCGTCTGGAAGGGGAGAGTGCGGAAGACGGCAGCGTGATGACACTGCGCAGTTTTCTCGATAAAGACGGACATCCGATTGATGTCGAGGATATTAACGATCAGGCACGCCATCTGGTGCGTTTAATGCCGGTGCTGCGCTTGCGTGATGCCCGTTTTATGCGCCGTATTCGTAACGGCACGGTGCCAAATGTCCCTAATGTGGAAGTCACCGCGCGCCAGCTCGATTTCCTCGCCCGTGAGTTATCCTCACATCCGCAAAATCTCTCTGATGGGCAGATTCGTCAGGGACTTTCCGCAATGGTACAGCTGCTTGAGCATTATTTCTCTGAGCAGGGGGCCGGACAGGCGCGATATCGTTTAATGCGGCGGCGAGCCAGCAATGAGCAACGAAGCTGGCGCTATCTGGATATCATCAACCGGATGATTGACCGACCTGGTGGGCGCTCGTATCGGGTTATTTTGCTCGGCCTATTTGCTACTTTGTTGCAGGCAAAAGGCACATTGCGACTGGATAAAGACGCCCGTCCATTGTTGCTGATCGAAGATCCAGAAACCCGTTTACACCCCATTATGCTTTCAGTTGCCTGGCATCTGTTGAATCTTCTGCCATTGCAGCGCATTGCCACCACCAACTCGGGTGAGTTGCTTTCGTTAACGCCGGTAGAGCATGTTTGCCGACTGGTACGTGAGTCCTCGCGCGTTGCCGCCTGGCGTCTGGGGCCGAGTGGCTTGAGTACCGAAGATAGCCGACGCATATCCTTTCACATTCGTTTTAACCGTCCGTCATCGCTGTTTGCACGCTGCTGGTTGCTGGTGGAAGGGGAAACGGAAACCTGGGTTATCAATGAACTGGCGCGTCAGTGCGGACATCATTTTGATGCCGAAGGGATCAAGGTCATTGAGTTTGCCCAGTCCGGGCTAAAGCCACTGGTTAAATTTGCCCGCCGAATGGGGATTGAATGGCATGTACTGGTCGATGGCGATGAAGCAGGGAAGAAATATGCCGCTACGGTACGCAGCCTGTTGAATAACGATCGGGAAGCCGAACGAGAACATTTAACGGCGTTACCGGCGCTGGATATGGAACATTTTATGTATCGCCAGGGATTTTCCGATGTGTTCCACCGCATGGCGCAAATCCCGGAAAATGTACCGATGAATCTACGCAAAATTATCTCGAAAGCGATCCATCGCTCTTCCAAACCCGATCTTGCCATTGAAGTGGCAATGGAGGCAGGACGTCGTGGTGTGGACTCCGTACCGACGCTGCTGAAAAAAATGTTCTCACGCGTGCTGTGGCTGGCGCGCGGTCGCGCGGATTAACCGCGAAACATCGTGGCCATTTGTGGCTGAATAGCGTCGAGCATCTCATAGCGCCGACGGTATTCAGCCCGTTTTTTACTGGCGATTTCGGCAATCTCTTTTCGTGCTATCTGTGCTGGAAGGCGGTAATGGCGTTCAGCATCACATACGCCGCCAACCGATTCCCAGAAAGCGTTGTAATCAGCGTGGATCTTGCCTTCTTTATCGCGATAACGCAGGCTGCGGTAAATATGCGTTTCATTGCTGACGGCAATAATCTGCTCTACCTGCAAACGTTGGGCAAACAGACAGGCCGCTTCCATCACGAGGCGTTTGGGAAATAGCCCGTGGCAGGCTTTCGTCGCATTCTGGATTTCCTGATGTGGAATTTCCCATTTTGCGCCTTGCAGTCCGCCAATAAACATCGTTCTTTTCCCCTGATATTCACACAGGGTAAACGTGATCTCTGCCAGAGGAATACCTTCGCTGTTGCGGAACAGGATTGTGCTGTCACCTTCTTTATCCATTGAGATCATCATGGTCAGCTCAAGCGTGAACTGCTCGCCGTTTTTGCCTTCCAGCTTCGCCAGTTGCAGCCCGGGGGTATTCAAATATAAGCTGAATTCTTCCGCCGACATACATTCGCGGAGTAACGCATAATGGTAACGTAACGCCTCCAGCAATTGCTTACGGCTAAGATTCGCCGCAAGGTAAGGGCGATGCAGACGCACAGGCAGTCGCGGCTGGCGCGTTAACAATACATTGAGATTAGGCCAGTGGGAAAGTTCGTTCATCCACTCAACGCTTAAACGCGGCATAATCAACGAGCGCAGCAAAAATTTCTGGCGAAAACTACGGCGATGCCAGAATTTACCCGGCCGACACTGTCCACGTGCCAGACTAAGAAAAAGTGACAGGCTGCTGAGAGATTCAGATGGCGTAAAGGTCCGTTCAGTTAGCTGCGACATATTCATGAAATCAATGGTTATACATGGCGTCGATTTCACCATTGCGTATCTTAACCAAACATCAATAGTGTGATTACTAACGTAAATTTTAGGGTTTTGTTGATATTTCGTTGAAGTTAATGACCCGGATTGGCATATGGAGTATTCAGAAAATTTATGAAAAAGCGGAAAACCGTGAAGAAGCGTTACGTTATTGCGCTGGTGATAGTCATCGCCGGACTGATTACGTTATGGAGAATTCTTAACGCACCCGTGCCGACTTATCAGACGCTGATTGTGCGCCCCGGTGATTTACAGCAAAGCGTGCTGGCGACCGGAAAGCTGGACGCGCTGCGTAAGGTTGATGTGGGCGCGCAGGTCAGCGGTCAGTTGAAAACTCTGTCGGTGGCGATTGGCGATAAAGTAAAAAAAGACCAGCTTTTAGGGGTTATTGATCCTGAACAGGCTGAAAACCAGATTAAGGAGGTCGAAGCAACGCTGATGGAGCTACGTGCGCAGCGGCAGCAGGCGGAAGCGGAGCTGAAACTGGCGCGGGTGACGTATTCCCGTCAGCAACGTCTGGCACAAACGAAGGCTGTTTCACAGCAGGATCTCGACACCGCCGCGACGGAGATGGCTGTGAAACAGGCGCAAATTGGCACCATTGACGCGCAAATCAAGCGCAATCAGGCTTCTCTCGATACGGCTAAAACCAATCTCGATTACACTCGCATCGTTGCCCCGATGGCCGGGGAAGTCACGCAAATCACCACTCTGCAAGGCCAGACGGTGATTGCCGCACAACAAGCACCGAACATTCTGACGCTGGCAGATATGAGCGCCATGCTGGTAAAAGCGCAGGTTTCTGAAGCGGATGTAATCCACCTGAAGCCGGGGCAAAAAGCCTGGTTTACGGTGCTTGGCGATCCACTGACGCGCTACGAGGGGCAAATCAAGGATGTACTACCGACGCCGGAAAAGGTTAACGACGCTATTTTCTATTACGCCCGTTTTGAAGTCCCCAACCCCAATGGTTTGCTGCGGCTGGATATGACTGCGCAAGTGCATATTCAGCTCACCGATGTGAAAAATGTGCTGACGATCCCTCTGTCGGCGTTAGGCGATCCGGTTGGCGATAATCGTTATAAAGTCAAATTGTTGCGTAATGGTGAAACACGCGAGCGTGAAGTGACGATTGGCGCACGTAACGATACCGATGTTGAGATTGTCAAAGGGCTTGAAGCGGGCGATGAAGTGGTGATTGGTGAGGCCAAACCAGGAGCTGCACAATGACGCCTTTGCTCGAATTAAAGGATATTCGTCGCAGCTATCCTGCCGGTGATGAGCAGGTTGAGGTGCTGAAGGGCATCAGCCTCGATATTTATGCGGGTGAGATGGTCGCGATTGTTGGCGCTTCGGGTTCCGGTAAATCGACCCTGATGAATATTCTCGGCTGTCTGGATAAGGCCACCAGCGGCACCTATCGCGTCGCCGGTCAGGATGTTGCCACGCTGGACGCCGATGCGCTGGCGCAACTGCGCCGCGAGCATTTCGGCTTTATTTTCCAGCGTTACCATTTGCTTTCGCATTTAACCGCCGAGCAGAACGTTGAAGTACCCGCCGTCTATGCTGGTCTTGAGCGGAAACAGCGACTGCTTCGTGCCCAGGAGTTGCTGCAACGGCTGGGGCTGGAAGACCGTACAGAGTATTATCCGGCACAGCTTTCGGGTGGTCAGCAACAGCGCGTCAGCATCGCGCGGGCATTGATGAACGGTGGTCAGGTAATTCTTGCCGATGAACCAACCGGCGCACTGGACAGCCATTCTGGCGAAGAGGTGATGGCGATCCTGCATCAGCTGCGCGATCGTGGGCATACGGTGATTATCGTCACCCACGATCCGCAGGTCGCTGCTCAGGCCGAGCGGGTGATCGAAATTCGCGACGGCGAAATTGTGCGCAATCCTCCCGCCATTGAAAAAGTGAATGTTACTGGCGGGACGGAACCTGTTGTCAACACGGTGTCTGGCTGGCGGCAGTTTGTCAGCGGTTTTAACGAGGCGCTGACGATGGCATGGCGGGCGCTGGCAGCGAATAAAATGCGTACTTTACTGACCATGCTGGGGATTATTATCGGTATTGCGTCGGTGGTTTCCATTGTCGTGGTGGGTGACGCCGCCAAACAAATGGTGCTGGCGGATATTCGTTCTATTGGTACGAATACTATTGATGTCTATCCCGGGAAAGATTTTGGCGATGACGATCCGCAATATCAGCAGGCGCTGAAGTACGACGACTTAATCGCCATCCAAAAACAACCGTGGGTCGCCTCAGCCACACCTGCCGTCTCGCAAAACCTGCGCCTGCGTTATAACAATGTTGATGTTGCTGCCAGTGCCAATGGCGTGAGCGGCGATTATTTTAATGTCTATGGCATGACCTTCAGTGAAGGAAACACCTTTAATCAGGAGCAGCTGAACGGTCGTGCGCAGGTCGTGGTTCTCGACAGTAATACTCGCCGCCAGCTTTTCCCCCATAAAGCAGATGTGGTTGGCGAGGTGATTCTGGTCGGCAATATGCCCGCCAGAGTCATTGGTGTGGCGGAAGAAAAACAGTCGATGTTTGGTAGCAGTAAAGTGCTGCGTGTCTGGCTACCTTACAGCACGATGTCCGGGCGAGTTATGGGCCAGTCGTGGCTTAACTCCATTACTGTCAGGGTGAAAGAAGGATTTGACAGCGCCGAGGCGGAACAGCAACTCACGCGTTTACTTTCACTGCGCCACGGAAAGAAGGATTTCTTTACCTGGAACATGGACGGCGTCTTGAAAACTGTTGAAAAGACCACACGTACTTTACAACTGTTTCTGACGCTGGTGGCGGTGATTTCGCTGGTGGTGGGCGGTATTGGTGTAATGAATATTATGCTGGTGTCAGTGACCGAGCGGACGCGGGAAATTGGCATTCGCATGGCTGTAGGTGCGCGAGCAAGCGATGTTTTGCAACAGTTCCTGATCGAAGCCGTACTGGTTTGCCTGGTCGGTGGCGCGTTGGGAATAACACTGTCACTGTTAATTGCTTTCACCTTGCAGCTTTTCTTACCCGGCTGGGAGATTGGTTTTTCACCGTTGGCGCTGCTGCTGGCGTTTCTCTGCTCGACGGTCACCGGGATTTTATTTGGCTGGTTACCCGCACGAAATGCGGCACGACTGGATCCAGTAGATGCTCTGGCACGAGAGTAATTTTTGAGATAAAAATGCCAGCCGATCGGGCTGGCATTTTGCCTTTAGGATGTACACAATGAGACAGAAGAGCTATGCGACTGCCGCTTCTACTTCGACGGGCACAATAACACTGGCGTGATTGCCTTTTGGCCCCTGGTGGACATCAAACTGAACGGATTGTCCAGCTTTTAGCGTTCTGTAACCATCCATCTGAATGGTGGAATAATGAGCGAAAATATCTTCGCCGCCGCCTTCAGGGCAGATGAAACCAAACCCTTTGGCATTGTTGAACCACTTAACAGTACCCTTTTCCATGCTTCGACATCCTTCGCAAATCTTATACAAGTAAGATGGAATAAACCGGGGTCAGAGAGGGGGCTGTTCAAAACCTCGCCAACTCTAGAAATACAATTTAGAGAATTAGGGCGAGCCGTCAAGCATTTGACAGGGGACAAGGGGCAGGTATGAATCAAAAATTTGAAGCAGTTAACGCTATTGACAGGAATGTGACAGATGTCGCTGATGCCAACGATAGATGATAGTTATCTATCATGTGGAGTAGATTGGTCAGGCAAATAAGCTCTTGTCAGCGGCAGGGCGTTCTGCCGATAACCGTAACCGAAGATGATAACTGACAATGGGTAAAACGAACGACTGGCTGGACTTTGATCAACTGGCGGAAGAAAAAGTTCGCGACGCGCTAAAACCGCCATCTATGTATAAAGTGATATTAGTCAATGATGATTACACTCCGATGGAGTTTGTTATTGACGTGTTACAAAAATTCTTTTCTTATGATGTAGAACGTGCAACGCAATTGATGCTCGCTGTTCACTACCAGGGGAAGGCCATTTGCGGAGTCTTTACCGCCGAGGTTGCAGAAACCAAAGTGGCGATGGTGAACAAGTACGCGAGGGAGAATGAGCATCCATTGCTGTGTACGCTAGAAAAAGCCTGAATGCAGGCATAAAAATTGGGGGAGGTGCCTATGCTCAATCAAGAACTGGAACTCAGTTTAAATATGGCTTTCGCCAGAGCGCGCGAGCACCGTCATGAGTTTATGACCGTCGAGCACTTGTTACTGGCGCTGCTCAGTAACCCATCTGCCCGGGAGGCGCTGGAAGCGTGTTCTGTGGATTTGGTTGCGCTCCGTCAGGAACTGGAAGCCTTTATTGAACAAACCACACCCGTTCTGCCTGCCAGTGAAGAGGAGCGCGACACACAGCCGACGCTGAGTTTTCAGCGTGTACTGCAACGTGCGGTCTTCCATGTCCAGTCCTCCGGTCGCAATGAGGTTACCGGTGCAAACGTTCTGGTCGCTATCTTTAGCGAACAGGAGTCGCAGGCGGCATATCTGTTGCGTAAACATGAAGTCAGCCGTCTCGATGTGGTGAACTTTATCTCTCATGGCACGCGTAAAGACGAGCCGACACAGTCTTCTGATCCTGGCAGCCAGCCAAACAGCGAAGAACAAGCTGGTGGGGAGGAACGTATGGAGAATTTCACGACGAACCTGAATCAGCTTGCGCGCGTGGGCGGAATCGACCCACTGATTGGTCGTGAGAAGGAGCTGGAGCGTGCTATTCAGGTTCTCTGCCGTCGCCGTAAAAACAACCCGCTGCTGGTGGGGGAATCTGGTGTCGGTAAAACCGCGATTGCGGAAGGTCTTGCCTGGCGAATTGTTCAGGGCGATGTGCCGGAAGTGATGGCTGACTGTACGATTTACTCTCTCGATATCGGTTCTCTGTTAGCGGGCACAAAATATCGCGGCGACTTTGAAAAACGTTTTAAAGCGTTGCTCAAGCAGCTGGAGCAGGACACTAACAGCATCCTGTTTATTGATGAGATCCACACCATTATCGGTGCGGGTGCAGCGTCTGGTGGTCAGGTCGATGCGGCTAACCTAATCAAACCGTTGCTCTCCAGCGGTAAAATTCGTGTAATTGGTTCGACAACCTATCAGGAGTTCAGCAACATTTTCGAGAAAGACCGTGCTCTGGCGCGTCGCTTCCAGAAAATTGATATTACTGAACCGTCGATCGAAGAAACTGTTCAAATCATCAATGGCCTGAAACCGAAGTATGAAGCGCACCACGACGTGCGTTATACCGCAAAAGCGGTGCGTGCGGCGGTAGAGCTGGCGGTGAAATACATTAACGATCGTCATCTGCCGGATAAAGCCATTGATGTTATCGACGAAGCGGGCGCTCGCGCACGCCTGATGCCGGTAAGCAAACGCAAGAAAACCGTTAATGTGGCGGATATTGAGTCCGTGGTGGCCCGTATTGCACGCATTCCAGAGAAGAGTGTTTCTCAGAGTGATCGTGATACCCTGAAAAACCTCGGCGATCGCTTGAAAATGCTGGTCTTCGGTCAGGATAAAGCCATTGAGGCGCTGACTGAAGCCATTAAGATGGCGCGTGCAGGTTTAGGTCACGAACATAAACCGGTTGGTTCGTTCCTGTTTGCCGGCCCTACCGGGGTCGGGAAAACAGAGGTGACGGTACAGCTTTCGAAAGCTTTGGGCATTGAGCTTCTGCGCTTTGATATGTCCGAGTATATGGAACGCCATACCGTCAGCCGTCTTATTGGTGCGCCTCCGGGATACGTTGGTTTTGATCAGGGCGGTTTGCTGACTGATGCGGTCATCAAGCATCCACATGCGGTGCTGCTGCTGGACGAAATCGAGAAAGCGCACCCGGACGTGTTCAATATTCTGTTGCAGGTGATGGATAACGGTACGCTGACCGATAACAACGGACGCAAAGCAGACTTCCGTAACGTGGTGCTGGTGATGACCACCAACGCCGGGGTACGGGAAACTGAGCGCAAATCCATTGGTCTTATCCACCAGGATAACAGCACCGATGCGATGGAAGAGATCAAGAAGATCTTTACACCGGAATTCCGTAACCGTCTCGACAACATTATCTGGTTTGATCATCTGTCAACCGACGTGATCCATCAGGTGGTGGATAAATTCATCGTCGAGTTGCAGGTTCAGCTGGATCAGAAAGGTGTTTCTCTGGAAGTGAGCCAGGAAGCGCGTAACTGGCTGGCCGAGAAAGGTTACGACCGGGCAATGGGCGCTCGTCCGATGGCGCGTGTCATCCAGGACAACCTGAAAAAACCGCTCGCCAACGAACTGCTGTTTGGTTCGCTGGTGGACGGCGGTCAGGTCACCGTCGCGCTGGATAAAGAGAAAAATGAGCTGACTTACGGATTCCAGAGTGCACAAAAGCACAAGGCGGAAGCAGCGCATTAATCTGATTGTTAGGTAGGTTGGTCAAGTCCGTAATCTCGAAAGAGGTTACGGACTTTTTGTTTATGGGGTGGAGGAGGTTCAGACCCTTTTTTTAATGATGATGGTAAGTTGTTGATAATTAGTGCTGCGGGAAGGTAAGGATAAAAAAGGGTGCTGCAGGAGAATGGGATGGTTTTGCTTTATTAACAACGGGCTAAACGTGTAGTATTTGAGTTCACTGCCGTACAGGCAGCTTAGAAATTCACAGGTAACATACTCCACCCGCCCACCATGTTCACTGCCGTACAGACAGATAAAATGCGAAAAAAAAGCTCGCACTTTCGTACGAGCTCTTCTTTAAATATGGCGGTGAGGGGGGGATTCGAACCCCCGATACGTTGCCGTATACACACTTTCCAGGCGTGCTCCTTCAGCCACTCGGACACCTCACCAAATTGTTTTGCTACCAAACCTCATGGGTGGCAACGGGGCGCTACTATAGGGAGTTGGAGTAAAACGGTCAAGAAGAATTTTAATGATAATTATTGTTTGCTCATACTGTAAACAAGTTGTGCAGTATATCTACATCGAGACAAGTTACGGACTTATACTTCCAAAGTACTTCATACATATCACAAAATAAAAAGGCCGGTTAAACCGACCTTTTACTCGTTCTTTCTCTTCGCCCATCAGGCGGTAAAACAATCAGCGACTACGGAAGACAATGCGGCCTTTGCTCAGGTCGTACGGGGTCAGTTCAACAGTCACTTTGTCGCCCGTCAGGATGCGGATGTAGTTTTTGCGCATTTTACCGGAGATGTGTGCAGTAACCACGTGACCGTTTTCTAACTCTACGCGGAACATGGTATTAGGCAACGTTTCAAGAACGGTACCTTGCATTTCAATATTGTCTTCTTTGGCCATCTAATCCTCTGGGGTATCACTACCGTAATTTGAACCGGCAAGATAATGCCGAAGTTCTGTAAATAAGTAAAGATTTGCGCGCTAAATCGCAACAAACAGGTTCGGCACATTACTCCGAAAACACACGGCTAAGCCGCACCAAAAGCGCAACGTATAAGGGAGCGGTGAGATAAACGATGGGCGTTACCTGACGCGAAAAATTCCTTATCGGCAGCGGGGTAATGAGCGTAACCAACTCTGCGACCGCAATTATAACACTCTGGGGAGAAATGTGCCGAAAACATTCATTCTTGTGGTGAAAACAAGCATCGTGGTACCCAGAAATTATTCGGCAATCGTCCGAGGCGCATTTGATTGAGATAATTAAGGTAATCCCGGCGGGGAATTTCGCAGGCACCAAGCGATGCTGTGTGATCGTTAAGGACCTGGCAGTCGATAAGCTTACCGCCATGACCGATAAATTCCTCACAGAATACCAGAAGCGCCGTTTTAGACGCATTTTCCATCCGGCTGAACATGGACTCGCCACAAAATAGCGTTCCCTGGGCCACGCCGTACATACCGCCGACAAGCTCATCTTCACGCCAGACTTCAATGGAGTGGGCATGGCCGAGTTCGTGAAGGCGATGGTAGGCTTCGACCACGCCACGCGTGATCCAGGTTCCTTCTTCGCGATCGCTGGCACAGCCTTCAATGACCTGACCAAAAGCGTAATTCATCGTGACACGATAGGGCGAGCGTTTATGAAATCGCTTCATACTACGGCTGATATGCAGTGATTCTGGCCATAGCACCGCGCGGGGATCGGGCGACCACCAGAGGATGGGGTCGCCTGGAGAAAACCACGGAAAAATACCACGCTGGTAAGCCATTAACAGGCGCGCAGGGCTAAGATCGCCCCCAAGTGCCAGCAGGCCGTTAGGCTCACGTAATGCGCCTTCCGGGGAAGGGAAGGCTATTGAATGGCGAGAAAGCTGAACCAGGCGCATGACCGCAAAACTCCACGCAAGTCGGATCGTTCAATAATAGCTTACAAACCCTGCTTGAACTGGTAATAACGCCCCTGTCTGGCAAGCAGTTCTGCGTGAGTACCTTGCTCAATAATTTGCCCGTTGTCCATCACTATTATTTGTTGGAAACGAGAGAGTCCGCGAAGTCGATGGGTGACCATTAACACCGTTTTCTCACGCATCATTTCTGCAAGCAATTCAAGGATCTGGCTTTCGGTTGTGGCATCTAAGCCTTCGGTAGGTTCATCCAGCAACACCAGTGGCGCATCATGTAACAGCGCACGGGCGATAGCCAGACGGCGCAGTTCACCACCGGAGAGCTGGCGTCCGCCTTCACCTAACCAACTGTTGAGACCTGCATCCTCGAGCAGCTTTTCCAGGCCAACGCGACGCAAGATCTCCGACAGAGCCTCATCACTACTGCCAGGCGAGGCGAGTAAAAGATTATCACGCAGCGTGGCGCTAAACAGATGCACTCGCTGAGGAACAACGCTGATGGTCTGTCGTAGAGCCGCTTCATTCAGGCTGGCTATGGGGCTATCGTTAAGCAAAATCTCGCCCTGTTGCGGGTCCCATGCGCGGGTCAGCTGTTGTAACAGTGTTGATTTGCCGCATCCGGTTCGCCCGAGAATCGCTATATGTTCCCCGGCGTTTACCTGAAGAGAAATCCCTTTAAGTGCCTGTTGAGATTGCTCCGGATAAGTGAACTGAACATCCCGTAACGTCAGCGAAACGCGATCGGCAACACGAGTTTGGGTATCAGGAAAGGTGACCTCCGGTTTTTGATCCGTTAAGTCAGAGATACGTACGGCAGAGGCAATGACTTGCCCCAGATGCTGAAATGCACCCGTTACTGGTGCCAGTGCTTCAAACGCGGCTAACGCGCAGAAGACAAACAGGGCAATTAACGCGCCGGGTTGAGCATTGCCGCCAACGCCGCCAGACGCCATCCACAGCATCAGGATCACCGCTAACGCGCCAATGAGCAGCATTATCGCTTGCGACAATGCGGTCAGTTCAGATTGACGGCGTTGCGCTTCCAGCCATTGAATTTCTGTATTCTCTAGTTGCGTGCGATAACGATCGCTGGCACCAAAAATGGTCAGCTCAGCTTGCCCTTGCAGCCAGGCCGTCAGTTGTTGGCGATACTGTCCGCGAAGATGAGTCAGATTTTGCCCGGTGCTTTTTCCCGCACGATAAAACAGCGGTGGCATCAGGAAAAGCGTCAGTAACATAATGCCGCCCAGCGTAAAGGCGAGGGTGAAATCAAGGAAACTTAACCCGATTGTCACCACCATAATCACCACAAAAGCGCCCACCAGCGGCGAGATAACGCGCAGGTAAAGATGATCGAGCGTATCAACATCCGCCACCACGCGATTGAGCAATTCGCCCTGACGATAGCGCGCCAGTCCGGCAGGGGAGAGGGGCAGCAATTTGCTGAAGGTGTAAATGCGCAGATGCTGCAACACGCGGAAAGTCGCGTCGTGACTTACCAGACGTTCAAAATAGCGCCCGGCAGTACGGGTGATTGCTGCGCCACGCACGCCCGCAGCGGGTAGCATATAGTTGAAGCTGTACAGTCCGGCAACCCCCGCAACCGCTGAGGCCGAGAGGAACCAGCCGGAAAGTGTCAACAGACCGATACTGGCGAGCAGCGTCACAATTGCCAGCACAATACCAAGACTTAACATCCATTTATGACGTTTATACAGTGCCAGATAGGGTAGCAAAGCGCGCATTTAAATCTCCTCCTGACGATGGGCCAGTAATGTGGCGAATGGGCCACCAGCCACACTTAATTCCGCGTAACGTCCTTGCTCAATAATCCGGCCATCCTGCATAACCCAAATGACATCCCAGTCAGCAAGATCTTCTAACTGGTGGGTGACCATTAACGTTGTCTGGCGCAGAGAGGCGGCATTCAGCGCCTCCATTACGCGCTGTTCACTGTGAGCATCAAGGCTGGCAGCGGGTTCATCCAACAGTAATAGCGAACAGGGATTTAGTAACGCACGGGCCACCGCCACGCGCTGCGCCTGCCCCACGGAAAGGCGGGCAGCCTGGTCGCCAACAGGCGTATCAACGCCTTGTGGGAGGAGCGGTAGAAACTCGCTGACCCAGGCGTTATCCAGCGCTGCTTGTAATTCTTGTTCGCTGGCATCAGGTCGCGCCAGTAGTACGTTATCCCGCAATGTTGCTGCCGGTAATTGTGGGTTTTGCCCAACCCAGGAGAGATGTTTACGCCATGATTCTGGTGATAAATCGCGTAATTCTATCCCGTTGATTCGTAGCGATCCCTGATATGAGAGAAAACCAGAAAGCGCGTTCAGCAGTGAGCTTTTACCTGAACCGCTGCGACCAACCAACACCGCACGTTGGCCTGCTGGCAAAGTAAAGTTCAGCGGTCCGGCCAGCGTTTTACCTTCCGGCGACGTGATAAACAGCTCCTCGGCCTCAATGGTCACCGGATCGGTCGATGCTAATTCCGCCTCACCACGTTGCGGATGGGCGAGCGGGGTTTCCATAAACGTTTTCAGACTGTCAGCTGCGCCAACAGCCTGGGCTTTAGCATGATAAAACGTACCGAGATCGCGTAATGGCTGGAAAAACTCTGGCGCAAGGATCAGGGCCAGAAAACCCGCAGCCAGCGTCACACCGGTATCGTAGTGACCAAAATCCAGCTCGCCGAGATAGGAAAAACCAAAGTAGACCGCCACCAGAGCAATTGACAGCGAGGTAAAAAATTCGAGAATGCCGGAGGATAAAAACGCCAGCCGTAGCACTTCCATTGTCCGTTGGCGGAAATCTTCCGAAGCAGAACGAATACTTTCAATTTCAGCTTCACCACGACCAAAAATACGCAATGTTTCCATGCCGCGCAGGCGATCGAGGAAATGCCCACTTAAGCGAGCAAGAGCGAGAAAGTTACGTCGGTTAGCATCGGCAGCCCCCATTCCAACCAGCGCCATAAACAACGGAATTAACGGTGCAGTGCCCAGCAGAATGAGCGCCGCAGCCCAGTTAGAGGGGAAGATTGCCACCACAATCAGCAACGGCACCGACACTGCCAGCGCCATTTGCGGCAGATAGCGTGCATAGTAATCATGCATATCGTCAATTTGCTCGAGTACCAGCGTCGCCCAGCTCCCCGCAGGTTTACCCTGAATCCACGCTGGCCCTGCTTGTTGCAGACGGTCGAGAACCTGACGGCGGATGGCAAAGCGGATATGCTGCCCGGCGTGATAACCCACCCGTTCGCGTAACCAGACCACCCATGCGCGCAGTACAAAGGTCAGAACCAGTAACGTAAAGGGAAGCAGCAGGGCTTCACGGGGAATATTCTCCATAATCATATGTTGCAGAATTCGCGCCATGAACCAGGCCTGGGCAATGATCAATATGCCGCTCACAAAGCCCAGCAGACGAGAAATATTCAGCCAACGTTGGGAGATGACGCTTTGCTGTTTTAACCAGCGGGTTAACTCTTTTTGACGAGATTTATTCATTGCACGCTTAGCAGGTGAGTTATCAGAATTATTTGCAGAGCAATGTTACAACGGGGAAAAAATAAAGGCGACCCATAGTCGCATGGTGTCGCCTTCTTTACTTTTGTTACTGATTTGTAAAATTATTTTGCGTCAGCTAAACCATCGAGGTAGCGTTCCGCATCAAGTGCTGCCATGCAGCCTGTACCGGCCGAAGTAATGGCCTGGCGATAAATGTGATCCATCACGTCGCCTGCGGCAAAGACGCCAGGAATGCTGGTCTGGGTGGCATTACCATGAATACCCGACTGTACTTTGATGTAGCCGTTTTCCAGTTCCAGCTGCCCTTCGAAAATCGCAGTATTCGGGCTGTGACCGATAGCAACAAACAGACCGGCAACGTCGAGTGACTCGATGTTATCGCTGTTTTGCGTATCGCGCAGACGAACGCCAGTGACACCCATTTGATCGCCGGTCACTTCTTCCAGCGTACGGTTGGTGTGCAGAATGATGTTGCCGTTCTCCACTTTATCCATCAGGCGCTTAATGAGGATTTTTTCCGCGCGGAAACCGTCACGGCGGTGAATCAGATGCACTTCCGAAGCGATGTTAGACAGATACAGCGCCTCTTCAACCGCGGTATTGCCGCCGCCGATGACCGCAACTTTCTGGTTGCGATAGAAGAAACCGTCGCAGGTTGCACAAGCAGAAACCCCACGGCCTTTAAAGGCTTCTTCAGAGGGCAGGCCGAGATAGCGTGCAGAAGCTCCGGTGGCAATAATCAGCGCGTCGCAAGTGTATTCGCCGTTATCGCCATTCAGACGGAACGGACGGTTTTGCAGATCCACCTTGTTGATATGATCAAAAATGATCTCAGTTTCAAACTTGGTGGCATGTTCGTGCATGCGCTCCATTAATAACGGACCGGTCAGATCGTTTGGATCGCCAGGCCAGTTTTCCACTTCCGTGGTGGTGGTCAGTTGGCCGCCTTTTTCCATGCCGGTAATCAGCACAGGTTGCAGGTTGGCGCGCGCCGCGTAGACAGCAGCGGTGTATCCCGCCGGGCCTGAACCCAGGATAAGCAGTTTACTGTGTTTGGTCGTGCCCATGAGATCCCCATAGTTGTTGGCAGACAATGGGCAGGATTGTAGGGAATTTACAGACGTAAAAAAAGAGTATGACGATTTTGTTAACAATTTGTGCAATCGGCAGCATCGATAAGCAGGTCAAATTCTCCCGTCATTATCACCTCTGCTACTTAAATTTCCCGCTTTATAAGCCGATTAAATGATGAATAAACGCCCCTGTTAATGAATATCTGGCATGTTGTACTAAAAATCGATGTTTTGCTTTGACAATCCCCTGGTGTTTTGCGAAAACATTCGAGGAAGAAAAAAAACAGTATTCTTATATGCGCATAACCATGCATGTAAATACCATGTTTACCGTGCTAGTGAAATCTACGTATGGCGTGGACAGACGCCATTCGTGATGTCGATAGCTGCCACAAGGCAACGGTCTTCTCACCGTAGACCCAGGCATTGCGCGCCGTGAATCTTCATGATTTCGGTCTATCGTGACGGGTAGCGACTCTGAACAGTGATGTTTCAGGGTCAGACAGGAGTAGGGAAGGAATACAGAGAGACAATAATAATGGTAGATAGCAAGAAGCGCCCTGGCAAAGATCTCGACCGTATCGATCGTAACATTCTTAATGAGTTGCAAAAGGATGGGCGTATTTCTAACGTCGAGCTTTCTAAACGTGTGGGACTTTCCCCAACGCCGTGCCTTGAGCGTGTGCGTCGGCTGGAAAGACAAGGGTTTATTCAGGGCTATACGGCGCTGCTTAACCCCCATTATCTGGATGCATCACTTCTGGTATTCGTTGAGATTACTCTGAATCGTGGCGCACCGGATGTGTTTGAACAATTCAATACCGCTGTACAAAAACTTGAAGAAATTCAGGAGTGTCATTTAGTATCCGGTGATTTCGACTACCTGTTGAAAACACGCGTGCCGGATATGTCAGCCTACCGTAAGTTGCTGGGGGAAACCCTGCTGCGTCTGCCTGGCGTCAATGACACACGGACATACGTTGTTATGGAAGAAGTCAAGCAGAGTAATCGTCTGGTTATTAAGACGCGCTAACACGGAACAGGTGCAAAATCGGCGTATTTTGATTACACTCCTGTTAATCCATACAGCAACAGTACTGGGGTAACCTGGTACTGTTGTCCGTTTTAGCATCGGGCAGGAAAAGCCTGTAACCTGGAGAGCCTTTCTTGAGCCAGGAATACATTGAAGACAAAGAAGTCACATTGACAAAGTTAAGTAGCGGCCGCCGCCTTCTGGAGGCGTTGCTGATCCTTATTGTCCTGTTTGCCGTCTGGTTGATGGCTGCCTTACTAAGCTTTAACCCTTCGGACCCCAGCTGGTCGCAAACGGCCTGGCATGAACCTATCCATAATTTAGGTGGGATGCCCGGTGCGTGGTTGGCAGATACGCTGTTCTTTATTTTTGGCGTGATGGCTTACACCATTCCCGTCATTATTGTCGGCGGTTGTTGGTTTGCCTGGCGTCATCAGTCCAGCGACGAATACATTGATTATTTTGCCGTTTCGCTACGCATCATTGGCGTTTTGGCGCTCATCCTTACCTCCTGTGGTCTGGCGGCAATCAACGCTGACGATATCTGGTATTTTGCCTCCGGTGGCGTCATTGGCAGCTTACTAAGCACTACGCTACAACCACTGCTACACAGTAGCGGGGGAACTATTGCGCTGCTCTGCGTTTGGGCAGCGGGCCTGACGTTGTTCACCGGTTGGTCATGGGTGACCATTGCTGAAAAACTCGGCGGCTGGATTTTAAACATTCTCACCTTCGCCAGTAATCGTACCCGTCGCGATGATACCTGGGTCGATGAAGATGAGTATGAAGACGACGAAGAGTATGAAGATGAAAATCACGGCAAACAGCATGAATCACGCCGTGCCCGTATTCTTCGCGGCGCGCTAGCGCGTCGTAAACGGTTGGCGGAAAAATTCATTAATCCGATGGGGCGGCAAACAGACGCTGCGTTGTTCTCCGGTAAGCGGATGGATGATGACGAAGAGATTACCTACACTGCACGCGGTGTGGCTGCCGACCCGGACGACGTCCTATTTTCGGGCAATCGTGCAACGCAGCCAGAATATGACGAATACGATCCATTATTAAACGGTGCGCCAATTACCGAACCTGTCGCTGTAGCAGCTGCTGCTACCACGGCGACACAAAGCTGGGCTGCGCCGGTTGAACCTGTGACTCAGACGCCGCCTGTTGCCTCTGTTGATGTTCCACCTGCGCAACCTACAGTAGCCTGGCAGCCTGTACCGGGTCCACAAACGGGAGAGCCGGTTATTGCTCCTGCACCGGAAGGTTACCCACAGCAGTCACAATATGCGCAGCCTGCAGTGCAATATAATGAGCCGCTGCAACAACCAGTACAGCCGCAGCAGCCGTATTATGCACCTGCAGCTGAACAACCTGCGCAACAGCCGTATTATGCCCCTGCGCCAGAACAACCGGTGGCAGGTAACGCCTGGCAAGCCGAAGAGCAGCAATCCACTTTTGCTCCACAGTCTACATACCAGACTGAGCAAACTTATCAGCAGCCAGCCGCTCAGGAGCCGTTGTACCAACAGCCGCAACCCGTTGAACAGCAGCCTGTTGTGGAGCCTGAACCCGTTGTAGAAGAGACAAAACCCGCGCGTCCGCCGCTTTACTACTTTGAAGAAGTTGAAGAGAAGCGAGCCCGTGAACGTGAACAACTTGCGGCCTGGTATCAACCGATTCCAGAACCGGTTAAAGAACCAGAACCGATCAAATCTTCGCTGAAAGCACCTTCTGTTGCAGCAGTACCTCCAGTAGAAGCCGCTGCCGCTGTTTCCCCGCTGGCATCTGGCGTGAAAAAAGCGACACTGGCGACGGGGGCTGCCGCAACCGTTGCCGCGCCAGTCTTCAGTCTGGCAAATAGCGGTGGACCGCGTCCTCAGGTCAAAGAGGGGATTGGTCCGCAGTTGCCACGACCGAAACGTATCCGCGTGCCAACTCGTCGTGAACTGGCGTCTTACGGTATTAAGCTGCCCTCACAGCGTGCGGCGGAAGAAAAAGCCCGTGAAGCCCAGCGCAATCAGTACGATTCTGGCGATCAGTACAACGATGATGAAATCGATGCGATGCAGCAGGATGAACTGGCACGTCAGTTCGCCCAGACACAGCAGCAACGCTATGGCGAACAGTATCAACATGATGTGCCCGTAAACGCAGAAGATGCAGATGCTGCGGCAGAGGCTGAACTGGCTCGTCAGTTTGCGCAAACTCAACAACAACGTTATTCCGGCGAACAACCGGCTGGGGCGAATCCGTTCTCGCTGGATGATTTTGAATTTTCGCCAATGAAAGCGTTGCTGGATGATGGTCCACACGAACCGTTGTTTACGCCAATTGTTGAACCTGTACAGCAGCCGCAACAACCGGTTGCACCGCAGCAGCAATATCAGCAGCCGCAACAACCAGTTCCGCCGCAGCCGCAGTATCAGCAGCCACAACAGCCGGTTGCGCCGCAGCCACAATATCAGCAGCCGCAACAACCGGTTGCGCCACAGCAGCAATATCAGCAGCCGCAACAACCGGTTGCGCCGCAGCAGCAGTATCAGCAGCCACAACAGCCAGTTGCGCCACAACCGCAGGATACCCTGCTTCATCCGCTGTTGATGCGTAATGGCGACAGCCGTCCGTTGCATAAACCGACGACGCCGCTGCCTTCTCTGGATTTGCTGACACCGCCGCCGAGCGAAGTGGAGCCGGTAGATACCTTTGCGCTTGAACAAATGGCTCGCCTGGTGGAAGCGCGTCTGGCTGATTTCCGTATTAAAGCCGATGTCGTCAATTACTCTCCGGGGCCGGTTATCACTCGCTTTGAATTGAACCTGGCACCGGGCGTAAAAGCGGCGCGCATTTCTAACTTGTCACGGGACCTTGCCCGTTCACTTTCGACGGTGGCGGTGCGTGTCGTTGAAGTTATTCCTGGCAAACCCTATGTAGGTCTGGAGTTACCGAATAAAAAACGACAAACCGTTTATCTGCGCGAAGTTTTGGATAACGCCAAATTCCGCGATAATCCGTCGCCATTAACCGTGGTGCTGGGTAAAGATATCGCCGGTGAGCCGGTGGTTGCCGATCTGGCGAAAATGCCGCACTTGTTGGTTGCGGGGACTACCGGTTCCGGTAAATCTGTCGGTGTGAACGCGATGATCCTGAGCATGCTTTATAAAGCACAGCCAGAAGATGTGCGTTTCATCATGATCGACCCGAAAATGCTGGAGCTTTCGGTTTATGAAGGCATTCCGCATCTGTTAACGGAAGTCGTTACTGATATGAAAGATGCCGCCAACGCGCTGCGCTGGTGTGTTAACGAGATGGAGCGTCGGTATAAACTGATGTCTGCGCTGGGTGTGCGTAATCTGGCGGGTTATAACGAAAAAATTGCTGAAGCCGATCGCATGATGCGTCCGATTCCAGACCCGTACTGGAAGCCGGGTGACAGTATGGATGCCCAGCATCCGGTGCTGAAAAAAGAACCATACATTGTGGTGTTGGTTGACGAATTTGCCGACCTGATGATGACGGTAGGTAAAAAAGTGGAAGAGCTGATAGCACGTCTGGCGCAAAAAGCCCGTGCCGCGGGTATCCACCTCGTACTGGCAACTCAGCGTCCATCGGTTGATGTTATTACTGGTCTGATTAAAGCGAATATTCCGACCCGTATCGCCTTTACCGTATCCAGTAAGATTGACTCACGTACCATTCTTGATCAGGCTGGCGCGGAATCACTGCTGGGTATGGGGGATATGCTCTACTCTGGGCCGAACTCCACGTTGCCGGTACGTGTCCATGGTGCTTTTGTTCGCGATCAGGAAGTTCATGCCGTGGTGCAGGACTGGAAAGCGCGTGGTCGCCCACAGTATGTTGATGGCATCACCTCCGACAGCGAAAGCGAAGGTGGTGCGGGTGGTTTCGATGGCGCTGAAGAACTGGATCCGTTGTTCGATCAGGCGGTGCAGTTTGTCACTGAAAAACGCAAAGCGTCAATTTCTGGCGTACAGCGTCAGTTCCGCATTGGTTATAACCGTGCAGCGCGTATTATCGAACAGATGGAAGCGCAGGGGATTGTCAGCGAACAGGGGCACAACGGTAATCGTGAAGTGCTGGCCCCACCGCCGTTTGACTAACTAATGCATCGTATGCCGGATAAGGCGCGGTAGCGTCGCATCCGGCACTCTATCAACTGAAAATTCAGTATTTTCTTCTTTCCTCAAGCTGATTATTAGCCTGGAATAGAGAGTAGAGGGAACTCCCGATCGGGAGTGACGTAATTTGAGGAATAATGATGAAAAAAATTGCCATCACCTGTGCATTACTCTCAAGCTTAGTAGCAAGCAGCGTTTGGGCTGATGCCGCAAGCGATCTGAAAAGCCGCCTGGATAAAGTCAGCAGCTTCCACGCCAGCTTCACACAAAAAGTGACTGACGGTAGCGGCGCGGCGGTGCAGGAAGGTCAGGGCGATCTGTGGGTGAAACGTCCAAACTTATTCAACTGGCATATGACACAACCTGATGAAAGCATTCTGGTTTCTGACGGTAAAACACTGTGGTTCTATAACCCGTTCGTTGAGCAAGCTACGGCAACCTGGCTGAAAGATGCCACCGGTAATACGCCGTTTATGCTGATTGCCCGCAACCAGTCCAGCGACTGGCAGCAGTACAATATCAAACAGAATGGCGATGACTTTGTCCTGACGCCGAAAGCCAGCAATGGCAATCTGAAGCAGTTCACCATTAACGTGGGACGTGATGGCACAATCCATCAGTTTAGCGCGGTGGAGCAGGACGATCAGCGCAGCAGTTATCAACTGAAATCCCAGCAAAATGGGGCTGTGGATGCAGCGAAATTTACCTTCACCCCGCCGCAAGGCGTCACGGTAGATGATCAACGTAAGTAGAGGCACCTGAGTGAGCAATCTGTCGCTCGATTTTTCGGATAATACTTTTCAACCTCTGGCCGCGCGTATGCGGCCAGAAAATTTAGCACAGTATATCGGCCAGCAACATTTGCTGGCTGCGGGGAAGCCGTTGCCGCGCGCTATCGAAGCCGGGCATTTACATTCTATGATCCTCTGGGGGCCGCCGGGTACCGGCAAAACAACTCTCGCTGAAGTGATTGCCCGCTATGCGAACGCTGATGTGGAACGTATTTCTGCCGTCACCTCTGGCGTGAAAGAGATTCGCGAGGCGATCGAGCGCGCCCGGCAAAACCGCAATGCAGGTCGCCGCACTATTCTTTTTGTTGACGAAGTTCACCGTTTCAACAAAAGCCAGCAGGATGCATTTCTGCCACATATTGAAGACGGCACCATCACTTTTATTGGCGCAACCACTGAAAACCCGTCGTTTGAGCTTAATTCGGCACTGCTTTCCCGTGCCCGTGTCTATCTGTTGAAATCCCTGAGTACAGAGGATATTGAGCAAGTACTAACTCAGGCGATGGAAGACAAAACCCGTGGCTATGGTGGTCAGGATATTGTTCTGCCAGATGAAACACGACGCGCCATTGCTGAACTGGTGAATGGCGACGCGCGCCGGGCGTTAAATACGCTGGAAATGATGGCGGATATGGCCGAAGTCGATGATAGCGGTAAGCGGGTCCTGAAGCCTGAATTACTGACCGAAATCGCCGGTGAACGTAGCGCCCGCTTTGATAACAAAGGCGATCGCTTTTACGATCTGATTTCCGCACTGCATAAGTCGGTACGTGGTAGCGCACCCGATGCGGCGCTGTACTGGTATGCGCGAATTATTACCGCTGGTGGCGATCCGTTATATGTCGCGCGTCGCTGTCTGGCGATTGCGTCTGAAGACGTCGGTAATGCCGATCCACGGGCGATGCAGGTGGCAATTGCGGCCTGGGATTGCTTTACTCGCGTTGGCCCGGCGGAAGGTGAACGCGCCATTGCTCAGGCGATTGTTTACCTGGCCTGCGCGCCAAAAAGCAACGCTGTCTACACTGCGTTTAAAGCCGCGCTGGCCGATGCTCGCGAACGCCCGGATTATGACGTGCCGGTTCATTTGCGTAATGCGCCGACGAAATTAATGAAGGAAATGGGCTACGGGCAGGAATATCGTTACGCTCATGATGAAGCAAACGCTTATGCTGCCGGTGAGGTTTACTTCCCGCCGGAAATAGCACAAACACGCTATTATTTCCCGACAAACAGGGGCCTTGAAGGCAAGATTGGCGAAAAGCTCGCCTGGCTGGCTGAACAGGATCAAAATAGCCCCATAAAACGCTACCGTTAATGTTATCGTTGCGGTAATGTTGTTACTGTATCCCTGTGGTCGCAGGCTGTGGCCACATCTCCCATTTAATTCGATAAGCACAGGATAAGCATGCTCGATCCCAATCTGCTGCGTAATGAGCCAGACGCAGTCGCTGAAAAACTGGCACGCCGGGGCTTTAAGCTGGATGTAGATAAGCTGGGCGCTCTTGAAGAGCGTCGTAAAGTATTGCAGGTCAAAACGGAAAACCTGCAAGCGGAGCGTAACTCCCGATCGAAATCCATTGGCCAGGCGAAAGCGCGCGGGGAAGATATCGAGCCTTTACGTCTGGAAGTGAACAAACTGGGCGAAGAGCTGGATGCAGCAAAAGCCGAGCTGGATGCTTTACAGGCTGAAATTCGCGATATCGCGCTGACCATCCCTAACCTGCCTGCAGATGAAGTGCCGGTAGGTAAAGACGAAAATGACAACGTTGAAGTCAGCCGCTGGGGTACCCCGCGTGAGTTTGACTTTGAAGTTCGTGACCACGTGACGCTGGGTGAAATGCACTCTGGCCTCGACTTTGCAGCTGCAGTTAAGCTGACTGGTTCCCGCTTTGTGGTAATGAAAGGGCAGATTGCTCGCATGCACCGCGCACTGTCGCAGTTTATGCTGGATCTGCATACCGAACAGCATGGCTACAGTGAGAACTATGTTCCGTACCTGGTTAACCAGGACACGCTGTACGGTACGGGTCAACTGCCGAAATTTGCTGGCGATCTGTTCCATACTCGTCCGCTGGAAGAAGAAGCAGACACCAGTAACTATGCGCTGATCCCAACGGCAGAAGTTCCGCTGACTAACCTGGTGCGCGGTGAAATCATCGATGAAGATGATCTGCCAATTAAGATGACCGCCCACACCCCATGCTTCCGTTCTGAAGCCGGTTCATATGGTCGTGACACCCGTGGTCTGATCCGTATGCACCAGTTCGACAAAGTTGAAATGGTGCAGATCGTGCGCCCAGAAGACTCAATGGCGGCGCTGGAAGAGATGACTGGTCATGCAGAAAAAGTCCTGCAGTTGCTGGGCCTGCCGTACCGTAAAATCATCCTTTGCACTGGCGACATGGGCTTTGGCGCTTGCAAAACTTACGACCTGGAAGTATGGATCCCGGCACAGAACACCTACCGTGAGATCTCTTCCTGCTCCAACGTTTGGGATTTCCAGGCACGTCGTATGCAGGCACGTTGCCGCAGCAAGTCGGACAAGAAAACCCGTCTGGTTCATACCCTGAACGGTTCTGGTCTGGCTGTTGGTCGTACGCTGGTTGCAGTAATGGAAAACTATCAGCAGGCTGATGGTCGTATTGAAGTACCAGAAGTTCTGCGTCCGTATATGAACGGACTGGAATATATTGGCTAATACCCAATTTTTCTGAATCTAAAAAGCGCCTGCGGGCGCTTTTTTTGTCTCCCTTTGATACCGAACAATAATTACTCCTCACTTACACGTAATACTACTTTCGAGTGAAAATCTACCTATCTCTTTGATTTTCAAATTATTCGATGTATACAAGCCTATATAGCGAACTGCTATAGAAATAATTACACAATACGGTTTGTTACTGGAATCAATCGTGAGCAAGCTTGAGTGAGCCATTATGAAAACGAAAATCCCTGATGCGGTATTGGCTGCTGAGGTGAGTCGCCGTGGTTTGGTAAAAACGACAGCGATCGGCGGCCTGGCAATGGCCAGCAGCGCATTAACATTACCTTTTAGTCGGATTGCGCACGCTGTCGATAGCGCCATTCCAACAAAATCAGACGAAAAGGTTATCTGGAGCGCCTGTACAGTTAACTGTGGTAGTCGCTGCCCGCTACGTATGCACGTCGTGGACGGTGAAATCAAATATGTCGAAACGGACAATACCGGCGATGACAATTACGACGGCCTGCACCAGGTTCGCGCCTGCCTGCGTGGGCGTTCCATGCGTCGCCGTGTCTACAATCCGGACCGCCTGAAATATCCGATGAAACGAGTCGGGGCGCGCGGTGAAGGCAAATTCGAGCGCATTAGCTGGGAAGAAGCCTACGACATCATCGCGACCAATATGCAGCGCCTGATCAAAGAGTACGGCAACGAGTCTATCTATCTGAACTATGGCACCGGTACGCTGGGCGGCACCATGACCCGCTCCTGGCCGCCGGGAAATACCCTGGTCGCGCGGCTGATGAACTGCTGCGGCGGCTATCTGAACCATTACGGCGACTACTCCTCCGCGCAAATTGCGGAAGGTTTGAACTATACCTACGGCGGCTGGGCAGATGGCAACAGCCCGTCGGATATCGAAAACAGTAAGCTGGTAGTGCTGTTTGGTAATAACCCTGGCGAAACGCGAATGAGTGGCGGTGGGGTGACTTACTATCTTGAACAGGCACGCCAGAAATCTAATGCCCGCATGATCATCATCGATCCGCGCTATACCGACACCGGTGCCGGGCGCGAAGATGAGTGGATCCCTATTCGTCCGGGAACAGATGCCGCACTGGTTAACGGTCTGGCGTACGTCATGATCACTGAAAACCTGGTGGATCAGGCATTCCTCGATAAATATTGCGTTGGCTACGATGAGAAAACCCTGCCAGCCAGTGCGCCGAAAAATGGCCACTATAAAGCTTATATTCTGGGTGAAGGGCCAGATGGCGTGGCTAAAACGCCGGAATGGGCCTCGCAAATCACTGGTGTTCCGGCAGACAAAATCATCAAATTGGCTCGTGAAATCGGTAGTACCAAACCGGCGTTTATCAGCCAGGGATGGGGCCCGCAGCGTCACGCTAACGGTGAAATCGCAACCCGTGCTATCTCGATGCTGGCGATTCTGACCGGTAACGTTGGTATTAACGGAGGCAACAGCGGCGCGCGTGAAGGTTCATACAGCTTACCGTTTGTCCGTATGCCGACCTTGGAAAACCCGATCCAGACCAGCATTTCGATGTTTATGTGGACCGATGCCATTGAACGTGGCCCGGAAATGACGGCGCTGCGTGATGGTGTACGCGGGAAAGATAAGCTGGATGTGCCGATCAAAATGATCTGGAACTATGCCGGTAACTGCCTGATTAACCAGCATTCTGAAATCAACCGTACCCATGAAATCCTTCAGGATGATAAGAAGTGCGAGCTGATTGTGGTTATCGACTGCCACATGACCTCATCGGCGAAATATGCTGACATCCTGCTGCCTGACTGCACCGCTTCCGAACAGATGGACTTTGCGCTGGATGCATCCTGCGGGAATATGTCTTACGTGATTTTCAACGATCAGGTGATTAAACCGCGCTTTGAATGTAAGACCATCTATGAAATGACCAGCGAACTGGCAAAACGTCTTGGCGTTGAGCAACAGTTTACTGAAGGCCGTACCCAGGAAGAGTGGATGCGGCATCTGTATGCCCAGTCGCGGGAAGCGATTCCTGAACTGCCAACGTTTGAAGAGTTCCGCAAGCAGGGGATCTTTAAAAAGCGCGACCCACAAGGGCATCACGTTGCTTATAAAGCCTTCCGTGAAGATCCGCAGGCAAACCCACTGACTACGCCATCGGGCAAAATTGAGATTTATTCGCAGGCGCTGGCTGACATTGCCGCTACCTGGGAATTGCCTGAAGGCGATGTGATCGATCCACTGCCGATCTACACGCCGGGCTTTGAAAGTTATCAGGATCCGCTGAACAAACAGTATCCGCTGCAGCTTACAGGTTTCCACTATAAATCTCGCGTTCACTCAACTTACGGCAACGTTGATGTGCTGAAAGCGGCTTGCCGTCAGGAAATGTGGATCAACCCGCTTGATGCCCAAAAACGCGGTATCCACAACGGCGATAAAGTCAGGATCTTTAACGATCGTGGTGAGGTTCATATTGAGGCGAAAGTGACGCCACGAATGATGCCGGGTGTGGTCGCACTGGGTGAAGGTGCCTGGTATGACCCGGATGCAAAACGTGTCGATAAGGGTGGTTGTATTAACGTACTGACCACTCAACGTCCGTCTCCTCTCGCTAAGGGGAATCCGTCACATACAAACCTTGTTCAGGTTGAAAAGGTGTAAGGAGTAACCGATGACAACCCAGTATGGATTTTTTATTGATTCCAGCCGTTGCACCGGTTGCAAAACCTGCGAGCTGGCCTGTAAAGACTACAAAGATTTGACGCCAGAAGTCAGCTTCCGCCGCATTTATGAATATGCTGGCGGCGACTGGCAGGAAGATAACGGTGTCTGGCACCAGAACGTGTTTGCCTACTATCTGTCGATTTCATGTAACCACTGCGAAGATCCGGCTTGTACTAAAGTCTGCCCGAGCGGTGCGATGCATAAACGTGAAGATGGTTTTGTTGTGGTCGATGAAGATGTGTGCATTGGCTGCCGCTACTGCCATATGGCTTGCCCGTATGGCGCACCGCAATATAACGAAACGAAAGGCCATATGACCAAATGCGATGGTTGTTATGACCGTGTTGCGGAGGGTAAAAAGCCGATCTGTGTTGAATCTTGTCCGCTGCGGGCGCTGGATTTCGGCCCTATCGACGAGCTGCGTAAAAAACATGGCGATCTGGCGGCCGTTGCGCCGTTGCCGCGAGCTCACTTTACCAAACCGAATATTGTGATCAAACCCAATGCCAATAGCCGCCCGACCGGGGATACCACTGGCTATCTGGCAAACCCGAAGGAGGTGTGAGATGGGAAGTGGATGGCATGAATGGCCGCTGATGATCTTCACGGTCTTCGGGCAATGTGTAGCAGGTGGTTTTATCGTTCTGGCTTTGGCGCTGCTCAAAGGCGACCTGCGAGCAGAAGCCCAGCAGCGTGTTATCGCCTGCATGTTTGGTTTATGGGTGCTGATGGGCATTGGCTTTATCGCCTCTATGCTCCATCTTGGTTCACCAATGCGCGCTTTTAACTCGCTCAACCGGGTAGGGGCTTCAGCACTCAGTAACGAAATCGCCAGCGGTTCGATCTTTTTTGCCGTAGGCGGCATCGGCTGGTTGCTGGCAATGCTGAAAAAGCTGTCACCGGCATTGCGTACGCTGTGGCTGATAGTGACGATGGTTCTTGGCGTCATCTTTGTCTGGATGATGGTGCGTGTGTATAACAGCATTGATACCGTTCCGACCTGGTACAGCATCTGGACGCCGATGGGCTTCTTCCTGACGATGTTTATGGGCGGCCCGTTACTGGGTTACCTGTTGTTGAGTCTGGCTGGCGTCGATGGCTGGGCGATGCGTCTGCTGCCAGCAATTTCTGTACTGGCACTGGTAGTGAGTGGCGTGGTGTCAGTGATGCAGGGCGCAGAGCTGGCGACTATTCATAGTTCTGTGCAGCAGGCCGCAGCGCTGGTGCCGGACTATGGTGCGCTGATGTCCTGGCGGATCGTGCTTTTGGCCGTTGCCCTGTGCTTGTGGATTGCACCACAGCTAAAAGGTTATCAGCCTGCGGTTCCGCTACTTTCTGTATCATTCATTCTGCTTCTGGCAGGGGAATTAATCGGTCGCGGCGTATTCTATGGTTTGCATATGACCGTGGGGATGGCCGTCGCAAGCTAATCATAACAACCGGGGTTTCGGCCCCGGTTCTCTTTTATTTCTGCTTCGTTAACGTGTCATAACTGGTCATCAAATTACGATAATCAGGAATGTGGTTAGAGAACAACGTCGCCAGTCCTTCAATATCATTACGCCAGTCGCGATGCAGCTCGCACGCCACGCCGAACCATGTCATCAATTGCGCACCAGCTTGCGACAAGCGATCCCATGCCGAATGCCGGGTAATTTCATTAAAGGTCCCTGACGCGTCAGTCACGACAAAGACGTCAAACCCTTCTTCAATGGCTGAAAGCGCCGGGAATGCCACGCAAACTTCGGTTACCACACCGGCAATAATTAACTGTTTTTTACCTGTCGCTTTGACAGCTTTTACAAAATCTTCGTTATCCCAGGCGTTAATATTTCCCGGGCGAGCAATGTAAGGTGTATCGGGGAATTGTGCTTTCAGTTCTGGAACTAATGGGCCGTTAGGACCGGTTTCAAAACTGGTGGTAAGAATAGTTGGTAAGTTGAAATACTTAGCCAGGTCACCCAGCGCCAGCACGTTATTTTTAAACTTATCGGGTTCGATATCCCGTACAAGGGAAAGTAAACCAGCCTGGTGATCAACAAGCAAAACGGCAGCATCATTTTTATCAAGACGAACATACGGTTTGGTCATCCTCTTCTCCTTTCGAGAGTCAGTGGTACGTCTGAAATCGATCAGACGCGATGCATTGCTCTGAAAGCATAGACGGGAAATATGAGTTTGCTGTGACCATGAAATTTTTCGACTGAACGAAGCGTATGAAATTTGTGTTAGTTCAATAAAAACAATCAGATGAGACTAATCATCTCTTCAGCATTAGCGTTATGAATGAGTAATATAAATCGATAATACCGCCGCTGGGATATCGCGTATTTTCACCCATTGACAATGTTTTTGGCGGTGGCATGATGCGCATGAAATTTGAACTTCCTCACGGTTTTAATTCATGTCCACGTATACCCAGCCTGTCATGCTTTTGCTGTCTGGCCTGCTTTTGTTGACTCTGGCGATTGCGGTGTTAAATACACTCGTGCCGCTTTGGCTCGCCCAGGAACACATGTCCACATGGCAGGTAGGCGTTGTCAGCTCATCCTATTTTACCGGCAACCTTGTCGGTACATTGCTGACAGGGTATGTCATTAAGCGCATTGGCTTTAACCGCAGCTATTATCTGGCCTCCTTCATTTTTGCCGCTGGCTGTGCCGGCCTTGGCCTGATGATTGGATTCTGGAGTTGGTTGGCTTGGCGTTTTGTCGCGGGCGTCGGCTGTGCCATGATTTGGGTGGTTGTTGAGAGCGCGCTGATGTGCAGTGGGACGTCACGTAACCGTGGGCGTTTGCTTGCTGCGTATATGATGGTTTATTACGTGGGAACGTTTTTAGGCCAGTTACTGGTCAGCAAAGTTTCAACCGAGCTGATGTCCGTATTGCCGTGGGTTACAGGTTTGACGTTGGCAGGGATCTTACCGCTGTTGTTTACGCGTGTGCTGAATCAGCAGGCTGAAAACCATGATTCGACGTCAATTACGTCAATGCTAAAACTCCGTCAGGCGCGGCTTGGCGTGAATGGCTGCATTATCTCAGGAATCGTTCTGGGATCTCTATATGGCCTGATGCCGCTGTACCTCAATCACAAAGGGGTGAGCAATGCCAGCATTGGTTTCTGGATGGCGGTACTGGTCAGTGCGGGTATCCTTGGACAATGGCCGATTGGACGTCTGGCGGATAAGTTTGGTCGACTGCTGGTGTTGCGTGTTCAGGTCTTTGTCGTCATTCTCGGCAGTATCGCGATGCTTAGCCAGGCGGCGATGGCCCCAGCGTTATTCATCCTCGGTGCCGCTGGCTTTACGCTATATCCGGTGGCGATGGCATGGGCTTGCGAGAAAGTTGAACATCATCAACTGGTGGCGATGAACCAGGCCTTACTGTTGAGCTATACTGTGGGAAGTCTGCTTGGCCCGTCATTTACCGCTATGCTAATGCAGAATTTCTCCGATAATTTATTGTTTATCATGATCGCCAGCGTATCGTTTATCTATTTGCTGATGCTGCTGCGCAACGCCGGTCATACGCCGAAACCCGTTGCTCACGTGTAAATGAATTCAAGCAGAGTGTGAACTTACTGTTTCACACTCTGCTTTTTTGTTTCTTCTATCTGACTTGCTTTATTCCAAATTTTATTCGTTTAAAAATAAAATGTGCAGCAGGTTATAATTTTGCATTTCGCTATTTCCGCACTTCTTATTTGCCGCGCATAATCCCTCGTTTTACCGATGCCCCTTTAATTTTGGCGAAGGATTTGTCTATGGCTGGGAATGTTCAGGAAAAACAGTTGCGATGGTACAACATTGCGCTGATGTCTTTTATCACTGTCTGGGGTTTTGGCAACGTTGTTAATAACTATGCCAACCAGGGGCTGGTGGTTGTTTTTTCATGGGTGTTTATCTTTGCACTCTATTTCACACCTTATGCGCTAATTGTTGGTCAGTTAGGCTCGACCTTCAAAGATGGGAAGGGCGGGGTCAGTACCTGGATTAAACACACGATGGGACCCGGACTGGCTTATCTCGCCGCGTGGACCTACTGGGTGGTGCATATTCCCTATCTGGCACAAAAACCCCAGGCAATTCTGATTGCGCTCGGTTGGGCGATGAAAGGCGACGGTTCGCTAATCAAAGAATATTCAGTCGTAGCGTTACAGGGGTTAACGCTGGTGCTGTTTATCTTCTTTATGTGGGTTGCTTCACGCGGTATGAAATCGCTGAAAATCGTCGGTTCTGTGGCAGGGATTGCTATGTTTGTTATGTCACTCCTGTATGTGGCGATGGCGGTAACCGCGCCTGCAATTACTGAAGTGCATATTGCGACCACAAACATTACCTGGGAAACGTTCATTCCTCATATCGACTTTACCTACATTACCACTATTTCAATGCTGGTTTTCGCGGTTGGCGGAGCAGAGAAGATTTCTCCTTACGTTAATCAAACGCGCAACCCAGGAAAAGAATTTCCAAAAGGGATGTTATGCCTGGCGGTGATGGTTGCGGTTTGTGCCATTCTGGGCTCGCTGGCGATGGGGATGATGTTTGATTCGCGTAATATCCCGGATGACTTAATGACCAACGGTCAGTATTACGCCTTTCAGAAGCTGGGCGAGTATTACAACATGGGTAATACTTTAATGGTGATTTACGCCATTGCGAATACCCTGGGACAAGTAGCGGCGCTGGTATTCTCGATTGATGCCCCGCTTAAAGTGCTATTAGGTGATGCTGACAGCAAATATATTCCAGCCAGTTTATGTCGTACCAACGCTTCTGGTACGCCCGTTAATGGCTATTTTCTGACCCTGGTACTGGTGGCGATTCTGATTATGCTGCCGACTCTCGGCATTGGTGATATGAACAATCTCTATAAATGGCTGTTGAACCTTAATTCGGTAGTGATGCCGCTGCGTTATTTATGGGTATTTGTTGCATTTATTGCAGTCGTTCGCTTGGCGCAGAAATATAAACCAGAATATGTCTTTATTCGTAATAAGCCTCTGGCAATGACCGTCGGGATTTGGTGTTTTGCCTTTACCGCCTTTGCCTGTTTGACGGGGATCTTCCCGAAAATGGAAGCCTTCACTGCAGAGTGGACCTTCCAGTTGGCGCTGAATGTTGCAACGCCGTTTGTGCTGGTAGGATTAGGACTGATATTCCCGCTGCTGGCGCGTAAAGCGAATAGTAAATAATTATTGTGGTCGGTGACGCTGACTCTGGCAGATCTGACCCGTTTTTACATAATCGAGAAATGCGCGCAAGCCGCAGGACATATACTGGCGGTTTGGATAATAGATCTGGAAGCCTGGACGCTCTGTGCTCCAGTCTTCCAGTACACATTCTAAACGACCAGTATCAAGGTACTCCTTGATCTGTTCATAGAGCAGATACCCGATACCAGCACCCATCAAAACGGCCTCCAGTTCAGCATCAACATCATCCAGAATGATATTTCCTGCGACAGCAATTTCCAGCTCCTTTGCAAATTGCCAGTGGAAAGGTTTGCCGCTGGGATAACGAAAAACAACACATTGATGATTAAGCAGATCATGAGGATGGCGGGGTTTGCCATATCTTGCAAAGTACTCTGGCGTTGCTGCTACACATAATTTCACTGGCGGGCCGATCGCCACGCTGATCATATCTTTTTCGACGATGCAACTAAGTCGAACGCCAGCGTCAAAGCCCTGTTGGACGATATCGACAAGAGAGTCGTCAGTTGTGAGCTCGACTTTAATATCAGGATATTCACGTGTGAAACCAACCAGTAAAGACATTAAAAATATACGTGCAGCTACCCGGGCGGCATTGATTTTGAGCGTTCCTGTCGGTGTCAGACGAAAATCATTCATCTCATCTAACATGATCTGAATTTCGTCGAAAGCTGGGCGCAATCGTTCATAGAGATTAGAACCCGCTTCCGTTAACGATACGCTTCGGGTTGTCCGATTGAATAAGCGAATTTTAAGACGTTGTTCCAGTGTTTTAATACTATGGCTAATGGCGGACGAGGATAAGCCTAACTCATCGCCCGCTGCACGAAAGCTTTGATTACGGGCCACGGCAAAGAAAGTGGCAAAGTCAGACATATTCATCCGCATTAGTGAAAATCCTTCATTAACTCATCCTGAATCATCACGTTTACAGGATTATGCCGCCTGCGTAAAGTGCGCTCCAGAACTTAACGTGGAGGTAAAATTATGCAGTCTGAACGTATTTATTTGGTATGGGCCCATCCTCGTCATGATTCATTGACCGCACATATTGCTGATGCGATCCATCAGCGGGCAATGGAGCGGAAAATACAGGTGACGGAACTCGATTTATATCGGCGTAATTTCAACCCAGTGATGACGCCGGAAGATGAACCAGACTGGAAGAATATGGATAAACGTTATTCTCCAGAGGTTCATCAGCTTTATTCAGAGCTGCTTGAACATGACACGTTAGTGGTGGTTTTTCCTCTCTGGTGGTACAGCTTCCCGGCAATGCTAAAAGGATATATTGACAGAGTATGAAATAATGGGCTGGCTTATGGAGATGGGCACAAATTACCATTCAATAAAGTTCGTTGGGTGGCGCTGGTTGGAGGAGACAAAGAATCATTTGTCCAGATGGGCTGGGAAAAAAATATAAGCGATTATTTAAAAAATATGTGCAGTTATCTTGGTATTGAAGATGCCGATGTCACTTTCTTGTGTAATACAGTGGTATTCGATGGGGAAGAACTTCACGCGAGCTATTATCAGTCGTTATTATCTCAGGTACGGGATATGGTAGATGCACTATAAGATGTGTTAAAAACGCTGTAGCAGAATGAAGCGCGGAATAAAAAAGCGGCAACTCAATAAAGTTGCCGCTTTACGGGGAAATTAGAACATTACCTTATGACCGTACTGCTCAAGAATGCCTTTCACGCGTTCCATGGTCTCTTTCTTCGGTGGTTTAACACCGTCGAGTTTGTACTCTTCACCCATTGCCACCCATTTGTGTTTGCCCAGCTCGTGGTAGGGGAGAAGCTCGATTTTCTCAACGTTGCCCATATCACGGGTAAATTCACCGAGGCGATGCGCTGAATCGTCATCGTCAGACCAGCCTGGGACAACAACGTAGCGGATCCACACCTTCACATTTTTGTTCGCCAGATATTTAGCGAACTCCAGCGTGCGGTGGTTGGAAACTCCAACCAGATTTTGGTGGATCTCGTCGTTCATCTGTTTGAGATCGAGCATTACCAGGTCGGTTACTTCCAGCAGTTCATCAATCACCGGATCGTAACGACGAACAAAACCGTTGGTGTCCAGACAGGTATGAATGCCTTCTTTTTTGCAGGCGCGGAACCAGTCACGAACAAACTCAGCTTGCAGGATTGCTTCACCGCCGGATGCGGTAACGCCGCCGCCGGAAGCGTTCATAAAGTGGCGATAGGTCACCACTTCCTTCATCAAATCTTCAACGGTAACTTCTTTACCGCCATGCGTGTCCCAGGTGTCGCGGTTATGACAATACAGGCAGCGCATCAGGCAGCCCTGGAAAAAGGTGATAAAGCGAATACCTGGGCCGTCTACGGTTCCACAGGATTCAAAGGAGTGAATGCGACCAATAACTGACATTGCGGTGTTTCTCCAGATGTGGCCCATCTGAGGCCGTGTTGGTGCGCAGCTCGAAGGCTACGTCGAGTCTGTTTTGGCAGTCACCTTAAAGTATAGATAGCTGACAAAAAAGGCTCTCGCGCTAAAAAAGGCCCCACTTTCGTGGAGCCTTTATTGTACGCTTTTTACTGTACGATTTCAGTCAAATCTAATTACATAGATTGAGTGAAGGTACGAGTAATAACGTCCTGCTGCTGTTCTTTAGTCAGCGAGTTGAAACGTACTGCGTAGCCAGATACACGGATGGTCAGCTGCGGATATTTTTCCGGGTTTTCCATCGCGTCGAGCAGCATTTCACGGTTCATCACGTTAACGTTCAGGTGCTGACCACCTTCGATGGATGCTTCGTGGTGGAAGTAACCATCCATCAGACCAGCCAGGTTGGTCTTACGAACTTCGTCGTCTTTACCCAGTGCGTTCGGAACGATAGAGAAGGTGTAGGAGATACCATCTTTAGCGTAAGCAAACGGCAGTTTAGCAACGGAAGTCAGAGAGGCTACTGCACCTTTCTGGTCACGACCGTGCATCGGGTTAGCACCCGGTCCGAACGGCGCGCCAGCACGACGACCGTCTGGGGTGTTACCCGTTTTCTTACCATACACAACGTTAGAAGTGATGGTCAGAACAGACTGAGTCGGGATAGCGTCACGGTAGGTGTGCAGTTTCTGAATTTTCTTCATGAAACGTTCTACCAGGTCAACAGCCAGGTCATCTACACGCGGATCATTGTTACCAAACTGCGGGTATTCGCCTTCGATTTCGAAGTCGATAGCCAGACCGTCTTCGTCACGAATCGGTTTAACTTTCGCATATTTGATTGCAGACAGGGAGTCAGCAGCAACGGACAGACCAGCGATACCACACGCCATGGTGCGGATAACGTCACGGTCGTGCAGCGCCATCAGAGAGGCTTCGTAGCTGTACTTGTCGTGCATGTAGTGGATGATGTTCAGTGCAGTGATGTACTGTTTAGCCAGCCAGTCCATGAAGTGATCCATGCGCTCCATCACTTCATCATAGTTCAGGACATCGCCTTTGATCGGTTCAGACTTCGGACCAACCTGCATTTTCAGTTTTTCGTCAACGCCGCCGTTGATTGCGTACAGCATGGTTTTCGCCAGGTTTGCACGCGCACCGAAGAACTGCATTTGTTTACCAACGATCATCGGGCTTACGCAGCAAGCAATAGCGTAGTCATCGTTGTTGAAGTCCGGACGCATCAGGTCATCGTTCTCATACTGCAGAGAAGAGGTGTCGATGGACACTTTAGCGGCGAATTTCTTGAAGTTCAGCGGCAGTTTTTCAGACCACAGAATGGTCATGTTCGGTTCCGGAGACGGACCCATGGTGTACAGGGTGTTCAGGAAACGGAAGCTGTTTTTGGTAACCAGGGTACGACCGTCGAGGCCCATACCACCGATAGATTCGGTTGCCCAGATCGGGTCGCCAGAGAACAGTTCATCGTATTCCGGAGTACGCAGGAAGCGAACCATACGCAGTTTCATGACCAGGTGGTCAACCATTTCCTGCGCTTCTTGTTCGGTGATCTTGCCAGCTTTCAGGTCACGTTCGATGTACACATCCAGGAAGGTGGAGGTACGACCGAAGGACATTGCAGCACCGTTCTGAGACTTAACAGCAGCCAGGTAGCCGAAGTAAGTCCACTGGATAGCTTCCTGAGCGTTGGTAGCCGGACCAGAGATGTCGTAGCCGTATTTCGCAGCCATTTCTTTCATCTGACCCAGAGCGCGGTGCTGTTCAGCGATTTCTTCGCGCAGACGGATAGTCTGTTCCAGGTTTACGCCGTTTTCCAGATCAGCCTGCAGAGAAGTGAACTGTGCCAGTTTGTCTTTCATCAGGTAGTCGATACCGTACAGCGCAACGCGACGGTAGTCACCGATGATACGGCCACGGCCATATGCATCTGGCAGACCGGTCAGAACACCAGATTTACGGCAACGCAGGATGTCCGGAGTGTAAACGTCGAACACGCCCTGGTTGTGAGTTTTACGGTATTCAGTGAAGATTTTTTTGATCATCGGATCCAGTTCGCGGTTGTACGCTTTGCAGGAACCTTCGATCATTTTGATACCACCGAACGGGATAAGAGCACGTTTCAGCGGAGCTTCAGTCTGCAGACCAACGATTTTCTCAAGCTGCTTGTTGATGTAGCCAGCGTCGTGAGAGGTGATGGTGGAAGCAACAGCGGTGTCAAAGTCAACTGGCGCGTGAGTGCGGTTTTCCAGTTTAACGCCTTCCATTACTTTGTCCCACAGGGTGGTGGTCGCTTCAGTAGCGCCAGCCAGGAAGGACTCGTCACCCTCGTACGGAGTGTAGTTTTTCTGAATGAAGTCACGGACGTTTACTTCATTCTGCCAGTCACCTTTGGTAAAACCTTCCCAGGCTGTGGCTAACTTTTCATTAAGCTCGGACATGTAACACCTACCTTCTTAAGTGGATTTTTTATTTACTGCGTACTTCGACAACCATTAATGGTGGTCGTTTTCACGCAGGTAAATGACCCAGTATGTCAACCCAACCAACAAACCACCACCGATAATGTTGCCGATCGTAACCGGAATCAGGTTATCAGTGATGAAATTCATCACGGTCAGGTGAGAAAAATTTTCCGGTGCAGAACCGACTGCGGTCCAAAATTCCGGGGATGCGAAGTCGCGGATTACAATACCCATCGGGATCATAAACATGTTTGCGATACTGTGCTCAAAACCGCTGGCAACAAACATCGCGACCGGCAGCACCATAATGAACGCTTTGTCCATCAGGCTGCGGCCAGAATAACTCATCCATACTGCCAGACATACCATCAGGTTTGCCAGGATACCAAGACAGACGGCCTCAATAAAAGTATGGTGCACTTTGTGGTCGGCGGTTTGTAGGACGTTTAGTCCCCATTGACCATTTGCGGTCATATACTCGCCGGAAAGCCACATTAAAAGTACAAACAGCAGTGCGCCGACCAGGTTGCCAAAATAGACATTTAGCCAGTTTTTCGCCAACTGACCCCAGGTGATGCGCCCACTCGCCTTAGCAACAACAATCAACACGGTGGAAGTAAAGAGATCGGCTCCGCAGACAACACAAAGAATCAGCCCCAGAGAGAAGCAAATGCCGCCAACCAGTTTTGCCATGCCGAAGGGCATTGTGCCTGTGCCAGTGGTTGCTGTGATATAGAAGACGAATGCGATTGAGATGAAAACACCGGCGGTAATCGCCAGATAGAAAGTCTTAAGCGGATGTTTCGTTGCTTTATAGACACCCGCCTCTTCGGCCACTTTGGCCATTGCAGCAGGAAGTAAAAGATCAAAAGGGTTGTCAGCTTTCACACTAACTCTCTCTTTATTAAGTCGGCGACGAGATACTAACAAAGCATTATAGATGAGAAATTGATATAGATCATATCTCGCCTGGCTTATAGGCCCGTAACTCGCATGGTTTTTATGCAAATACGGAGTAAATATTTGATTATCCAAATAAAAATAAATTTTAAAAATTAACAAATGAGTTGAATTTTTTCCGCATCCTCCGCTAAAACAGTTAATTAAAAGGGAGCATCAGGCGAATAAAGTAACAATATCGATCGTATTTATTAAATACAAATTACCGATATTTAACCTTATAATTACAATTATTTTATTAATGCAAATATATGTAAAGCGGGGCATTAAAAAAACGCCCCGTAATATAACTCAGACTAATCATTAAGCCTACATTGCGTAGGCTATTTGATTTTATTTTGCCCAGAATGCTGCTTTGGCGCGCTGCAGCTTTTCGTAGGCCTTCAACAACGACTGATGTGCAGCAAACGCGTGCAGATCGCTATCTACCGGTTGCAGGCCGTAAAACGCCGCTTCGCCGCTCATTGCCGCACTGGCGGCTTCTACGGCATCTGCGCCGTACATGCGAACAAACGCATTCAGATATTGCAGCGGCTGGCGATCTTCTTCCTGTGCCAGTAATAACAACGTTTGCAGGCAGCGATAATAGTTGGCGCGTTCCGGACTAAATACTGATGAGTTAAACTCCATCGTCCATTCGGTCCAGACCAGAGCCTGTTCCAGATCGCCACCAGCCAGCGCCAGCATGGCTTTTAATTCACCGATACGCAGGGTGTACCAACCGTTATCCGACCCGGTCGCCAGACCCAACAGCTCACGCACGCGGGTAAAGTCATCAAAACCTTCTTCATCCAGTTGCTCGATGAGGTTCAGGTAATCTTCTTTTTCCCACTCGCTGCCTGGTAGCGAAAGAATCGTTTCACGTAAATGGCTGCCCATACTGTTATTCGCGAGCCACAGATCTTCAGCCGGATAAATATCGGACATGCCAGGCACGATAATACGGCAAGCATAAACGCCCAGATGCTCGTAATCGGCAATATAAACTTCTTTATCTTCTTTGTTGAAGATAGCCATCAGTGTGGCGAACTCTTCTTCCGTGGTGCCGGAGAAATTCCAGTCCACAAACGGATAATCGGCATCCTGCTTGAACAGGTCCCAGGAGATTAAACCGCTGGAATCGATAAAGTGCGTTTCGAGGTTGGTATGTTCAGCGACTTCTTCATCATCGAAGGTTGGCGGAGTAAACACATCCAAATCTTTCAGGCCACGACCTTGCAGCAGCTCGGTCACGGTACGTTCCAGTGCTACGCCAAAATCAGGATGCGCACCGAAAGAGGCAAAGCAGGTACCGTTAGCAGGATTGAACAGTACCACGCAAATCACCGGATACTGGCCGCCAAGCGAACCGTCATAAGCGAAGATTGGGAAACCCTCCGCTTCCAGCGTTTCGATGGCTTCAACTACTGCTGGGTAACGCGCCAGCACGTCTGCCGGGATCTCTGGCAGGCTGATGCTTTCAGCAATAATGCGGTTTTTCACGTAGCGTTCGAAAACTTCAGACAATCCCTGAACGCGTGCTTCGTTGCGGGTATTACCTGCGGACATACCGTTGGAGACGTACAGGTTACCAATGAAATTCATCGGAATATAAACGGTCTGATTGTCGGACTGACGCGTAAACGGCAGGCCGCAAATACCACGATCTTCGTTACCGGATTGTAGGTCAATCAGCATGCTGCCGGTCAGTTCATTCTCCGGATCATAAAACGCGCGCAGACGGTCATCGAGCAGCCCTTCTGGCACATCGTCATTTTCGGTCAGTGGGAACCATTTTTCGTTGGGATAATGCACGAACGGACCGTTGGCGATGGTTTCGCCCAGCCAGAAGTCCGCAAAAAAGTAGTTGGTTGAGAGACGCTCGAAATATTCACCGAGTGCAGAAGCCAGCGCCGCTTTCTTGGTTGCGCCTTTACCGTTGGTAAAACACAGTGCGCACTCTTTGTCGCGAATATGTACAGACCAGACGTTAGGCACGGGATTCAGCCAGGAGGCCTCTTCAATCTGAAAGCCGAGGTCTGAAAGTTTTTGCTGGAAGCGAGCGATGGAATCTTCCAGAGCGGCATCTTTGCCGGGGATAAATGTTTGCGTCATGAAAATCACTTTAGTCGTACGGAAAGCGCGCAATAATACGGGTTTTATCTCAAAGGCGCTATCACCGCCGCCATGCCGATGAACTGTTGACTATGCTTTTAGCGGATAAACCACGTTAAGAGCATAAAAATGAAGGCGTTCGATCTCCACCGTATGGCATTTGATAAAGTGCCTTTTGATTTCCTTGGCGAAGTTGCACTACGTAGTCTTTATACCTTTGTACTGGTCTTTTTGTTCCTCAAAATGACCGGAAGACGCGGTGTGCGGCAGATGTCGCTGTTTGAAGTTTTAATCATTCTGACGCTGGGATCAGCGGCGGGAGATGTGGCGTTTTATGATGATGTGCCGATGGTCCCGGTACTTATCGTCTTTATTACTCTGGCGTTGTTATACCGCCTGGTAATGTGGTTGATGGCGCACAGTGAAAAACTGGAAGATCTTCTGGAAGGCAAGCCAGTTGTCATTATTGAAGATGGCGAGCTGGCCTGGTCGAAACTCAATAACTCCAACATGACGGAATTTGAGTTCTTTATGGAGCTACGATTGCGTGGCGTGGAGCAGCTGGGGCAGGTACGTCTGGCGATTCTCGAAACCAACGGGCAAATCAGTGTCTATTTCTTTGAAGATGACAAGGTGAAACCGGGTTTACTTATTTTACCCAGTGATTGTACGCAGCGTTACAAAGTGGTGCCGGAGTCGGCGGACTATGCCTGTATTCGTTGTAGTGAAATCATTCATATGAAAGCGGGGGAAAAACAATTATGTCCGCGCTGTGCAAATCCAGAATGGACGAAGGCAAGTCGGGCAAAACGGGTGACCTGACAGTAAAAACATCGGCTTTTTGCTAATAATCCGAGAGATTCTTTTGTGTGATGCAAGCCACATTTTTGCCCTCAACGGTTTTACTCATTGCGATGTGTGTCACTGAATGATAAAACCGATAGCCACAGGAATAATGTATTACCTGTGGTCGCAATCGATTGACCGCGGGTTAATAGCAACGCAACGTGGTGAGGGGAAATGGCTCAAATCTTCAATTTTAGTTCTGGTCCGGCAATGCTACCGGCAGAGGTGCTTAAACAGGCTCAACAGGAACTGCGCGACTGGAACGGTCTTGGTACGTCGGTGATGGAAGTGAGTCACCGTGGCAAAGAGTTCATTCAGGTTGCAGAGGAAGCCGAGAAGGATTTTCGCGATCTTCTTAATGTCCCCTCCAACTACAAGGTATTATTCTGCCATGGCGGTGGTCGCGGTCAGTTTGCTGCGGTACCGCTGAATATTCTCGGTGATAAAACCACCGCAGATTATGTTGATGCCGGTTACTGGGCGGCAAGTGCCATTAAAGAAGCGAAAAAATACTGCACGCCTAATGTCTTTGACGCCAAAGTGACTGTTGATGGTCTGCGCGCGGTTAAGCCAATGCGTGAATGGCAACTCTCTGATAATGCTGCTTATATGCATTATTGCCCGAATGAAACCATCGATGGTATCGCCATCGACGAAACGCCAGACTTCGGCGCAGATGTGGTGGTCGCCGCTGACTTCTCTTCAACCATTCTTTCCCGTCCGATTGACGTCAGCCGTTATGGTGTAATTTACGCTGGCGCGCAGAAAAATATCGGCCCGGCTGGCCTGACAATCGTCATCGTTCGTGAAGATTTGCTGGGCAAAGCGAATATCGCGTGTCCGTCGATTCTGGATTATTCCATCCTCAACGATAACGGCTCCATGTTTAACACGCCGCCGACATTTGCCTGGTATCTATCTGGTCTGGTCTTTAAATGGCTGAAAGCGAACGGCGGTGTAGCTGAAATGGATAAAATCAATCAGCAAAAAGCAGAACTGCTATATGGGGTGATTGATAACAGCGATTTCTACCGCAATGACGTGGCGAAAGCTAACCGTTCGCGGATGAACGTGCCGTTCCAGTTGGCGGACAGTGCGCTTGACAAATTGTTCCTTGAAGAGTCTTTTGCTGCTGGCCTTCATGCACTGAAAGGTCACCGTGTGGTCGGCGGAATGCGCGCTTCTATTTATAACGCCATGCCGCTGGAAGGCGTTAAAGCGCTGACAGACTTCATGGTTGAGTTCGAACGCCGTCACGGTTAATGCCGAAATTTTGCTTAATCCCCACAGCCAGCCTGTGGGGTTTTTATTTCTGTTGTAGAGAGTTGAGTTCATGGAATCCCTGACGTTACAACCCATCGCTCGTGTCGATGGCACTATTAATCTGCCCGGTTCCAAGAGCGTTTCTAACCGCGCTTTATTGCTGGCGGCATTAGCACACGGCAAAACAGTATTAACCAATCTGCTGGATAGCGATGACGTGCGCCATATGCTGAATGCATTAACAGCGTTAGGGGTAAGCTATACGCTTTCAGCCGATCGTACGCGTTGCGAAATTATCGGTAACGGCGGTCCATTACACGCAGAAGGTGCCCTGGAGTTGTTCCTCGGTAACGCCGGAACGGCAATGCGTCCGCTGGCGGCAGCTCTTTGTCTGGGTAGCAATGATATTGTGCTGACCGGTGAGCCGCGTATGAAAGAACGCCCGATTGGTCATCTGGTGGATGCGCTGCGCCTGGGCGGGGCGAAGATCACTTACCTGGAACAAGAAAATTATCCGCCGTTGCGTTTACAGGGCGGCTTTACTGGCGGCAACGTTGACGTTGATGGCTCCGTTTCCAGCCAATTCCTCACCGCACTGTTAATGACTGCGCCTCTTGCGCCGGAAGATACGGTGATTCGTATTAAAGGCGATCTGGTTTCTAAACCTTATATCGACATCACACTCAATCTGATGAAGACGTTTGGTGTTGAAATTGAAAATCAGCACTATCAACAATTTGTCGTAAAAGGCGGGCAGTCTTATCAGTCTCCGGGTACTTATTTGGTCGAAGGCGATGCATCTTCGGCTTCTTACTTTCTGGCAGCAGCAGCAATCAAAGGCGGCACTGTAAAAGTGACCGGTATTGGACGTAACAGTATGCAGGGTGATATTCGCTTTGCTGATGTGCTGGAAAAAATGGGCGCGACCATTTGCTGGGGCGATGATTATATTTCCTGCACGCGTGGTGAACTGAACGCTATTGATATGGATATGAACCATATTCCTGATGCGGCGATGACCATTGCCACGGCGGCGTTATTTGCAAAAGGCACCACCACGCTGCGCAATATCTATAACTGGCGTGTTAAAGAGACCGATCGCCTGTTTGCGATGGCAACAGAACTGCGTAAAGTCGGCGCGGAAGTGGAAGAGGGGCACGATTACATTCGTATCACTCCTCCGGAAAAACTGAACTTTGCCGAGATCGCGACATACAATGATCACCGGATGGCGATGTGTTTCTCGCTGGTGGCGTTGTCAGATACACCAGTGACGATTCTTGATCCCAAATGCACGGCCAAAACATTTCCGGATTATTTCGAGCAGCTGGCGCGGATTAGCCAGGCAGCCTGAATGAACAACGGGCAATAAATAGCCAAATCTTTCTTTATCAAAACGTCGGCACATTGTCGGCGTTTTTTTTCGGACCTTGTGAGTCATTTTGATTAATGGTAGCGTCGCTTGTCAATGTAAGTTGTTGATACATAATATTTATATATGATTAATCAACGGATGATTCACATGAAGAATACTAAATTACTGCTGGCGATTGCGACCTCTGCAGCATTACTGACAGGGTGTCAAAATACCCACGGTATTGATACCAATATGGCTATCAGCTCCGGTTTAAATGCCTATAAAGCAGCAACATTAAGCGATGCCGATGCAAAAGCGATTGCCAATCAGGGCTGTGCCGAAATGGACAGCGGCAATCAAGTCGCAAGTAAATCCAGCAAGTACGGTAAACGTCTGGCAAAAATCGCCAAAGCATTGGGTAACAATATTAATGGCACGCCGGTCAACTATAAGGTTTATATGACCAGCGACGTCAACGCATGGGCGATGGCGAACGGCTGTGTTCGTGTCTACAGTGGCCTGATGGACATGATGAATGACAACGAAATTGAAGGCGTTCTGGGCCATGAACTGGGCCACGTCGCGTTGGGTCACTCGCTGGCTGAAATGAAAGCTTCTTATGCGATCGTTGCCGCACGCGATGCCATTTCAGCTACCAGCGGTGTGGCTTCCCAGCTTTCCCGCTCACAATTAGGTGATATCGCAGAAGGCGCTATCAATGCTAAATACTCCCGTGATAAAGAGTCCGAAGCAGATGATTTCTCCTTTGATCTGTTGAAGAAACGTGGCATCAGCACCCAGGGGCTGGTTGGCAGCTTTGAAACACTGGCTAGCCTGGATGGCGGTCGCACCCAGTCCATGTTTGACTCTCACCCACCATCAACAGAGCGTGCGCAACACATCCGTGATCGTATCGCCTCTGGTAAGTAAATCATTGTCATCTTTCGGGCTGGTCTTCTGCCAGCCCGCTATAATTGCGCAATAAATCCCCATCTGAATACAGACAAAACTGGTTTTTGCACACAACGTTAACGATTTGTGGCGTCGGCGCGTATAATGCGCGCGGTTATGTTAACGGTACGCCTGTTTTAAGGAGATAAAGATGACGGCAATTGCCCCGGTTATTACCATTGATGGCCCAAGCGGTGCAGGGAAAGGCACCTTGTGTAAGGCTATGGCGGAAGCGTTGCAATGGCATCTGCTGGACTCGGGTGCAATTTATCGCGTACTGGCATTGGCGGCATTACATCACCATGTTGATGTTGCGTCGGAAGATGCGCTGGTACCGCTGGCATCCCATCTGGATGTACGTTTTGTGTCGACCAATGGCAATCTGGAAGTGATCCTCGAAGGGGAAGATGTCAGCGGCGAAATTCGTACTCAGGAAGTGGCGAATGCAGCTTCACAAGTCGCGGCATTCCCACGCGTTCGTGAAGCATTATTGCGTCGCCAACGCGCGTTTCGCGAATTACCAGGTCTGATTGCCGATGGCCGCGACATGGGAACGGTGGTATTCCCTGATGCACCAGTGAAAATTTTCCTTGACGCCTCCTCGGAAGAACGTGCGCATCGCCGCATGCTACAGTTGCAGGAGAAGGGCTTTAGTGTTAACTTTGAGCGCCTTTTGGCCGAGATCAAAGAACGCGACGACCGCGATCGTAACCGAGCGGTAGCGCCACTGGTTCCGGCAGCCGATGCTTTAGTGTTGGATTCCACCACCTTAAGCATTGAGCAAGTGATTGAAAAAGCGCTACAATACGCGCGCCAGAAATTGGCTCTCGCATAAGCGACCGAATTTGCAGTACCCCCGTTGCAATGGAATGACAGCGGGTATGTTAAACAACCCCATCCGGCATGGAGCCAGGTGGACGTTAAATATAAACCTGAAGATTAAACATGACTGAATCTTTTGCTCAACTCTTTGAAGAGTCCTTAAAAGAAATCGAAACCCGCCCGGGTTCTATCGTTCGTGGCGTTGTTGTTGCTATCGACAAAGACGTAGTACTGGTTGACGCTGGTCTGAAATCTGAGTCCGCCATCCCGGCTGAGCAGTTCAAAAACGCCCAGGGCGAGCTGGAAATCCAGGTAGGTGACGAAGTTGACGTTGCTCTGGACGCAGTAGAAGACGGCTTCGGTGAAACTCTGCTGTCCCGTGAGAAAGCTAAACGTCACGAAGCCTGGATCACGCTGGAAAAAGCTTACGAAGATGCTGAAACTGTTACCGGTGTTATCAACGGCAAAGTTAAGGGCGGCTTCACTGTTGAGCTGAACGGTATTCGTGCGTTCCTGCCAGGTTCTCTGGTAGACGTTCGTCCGGTGCGTGACACTCTGCACCTGGAAGGCAAAGAGCTTGAATTTAAAGTAATCAAGCTGGATCAGAAGCGCAACAACGTTGTTGTTTCTCGTCGTGCCGTTATCGAATCCGAAAACAGCGCAGAGCGCGATCAGCTGCTGGAAAACCTGCAGGAAGGCATGGAAGTTAAAGGTATCGTTAAGAACCTCACTGACTACGGTGCATTCGTTGATCTGGGCGGCGTTGACGGCCTGCTGCACATCACTGACATGGCCTGGAAACGCGTTAAGCATCCGAGCGAAATCGTCAACGTGGGCGACGAAATCACTGTTAAAGTGCTGAAGTTCGACCGCGAACGTACCCGTGTATCCCTGGGCCTGAAACAGCTGGGCGAAGATCCGTGGGTAGCTATCGCTAAACGTTATCCGGAAGGTACCAAACTGACTGGTCGCGTGACCAACCTGACCGACTACGGCTGCTTCGTTGAAATCGAAGAAGGCGTTGAAGGCCTGGTACACGTTTCCGAAATGGACTGGACCAACAAAAACATCCACCCGTCCAAAGTTGTTAACGTTGGCGATGTAGTGGAAGTTATGGTTCTGGATATCGACGAAGAACGTCGTCGTATCTCCCTGGGTCTGAAACAGTGCAAAGCTAACCCGTGGCAGCAGTTCGCGGAAACCCACAACAAGGGCGACCGTGTTGAAGGTAAAATCAAGTCTATCACTGACTTCGGTATCTTCATCGGCTTGGACGGCGGCATCGACGGCCTGGTTCACCTGTCTGACATCTCCTGGAACGTTGCAGGCGAAGAAGCAGTTCGTGAATACAAAAAAGGCGACGAAATCGCTGCAGTTGTTCTGCAGGTTGACGCAGAACGTGAACGTATCTCCCTGGGCGTTAAACAGCTCGCAGAAGATCCGTTCAACAACTGGGTTGCTCTGAACAAGAAAGGCGCTATCGTAACCGGTAAAGTAACTGCAGTTGACGCTAAAGGCGCAACCGTAGAACTGGCTGACGGCGTTGAAGGTTACCTGCGTGCTTCTGAAGCATCCCGTGACCGCGTTGAAGACGCTACCCTGGTTCTGAGCGTTGGCGACGAAGTTGAAGCTAAATTCACCGGCGTTGATCGTAAAAACCGCGCAATCAGCCTGTCTGTTCGTGCGAAAGACGAAGCTGACGAGAAAGATGCAATCGCAACTGTTAACAAACAGGAAGATGCAAACTTCTCCAACAACGCAATGGCTGAAGCTTTCAAAGCAGCTAAAGGCGAGTAATTCTCTGACTCTTCGGGATTTTTATTCCGAAGTTTGTTGAGTTTACTTGACAGATTGCAGGTTTCGTCCTGTAATCAAGCACTAAGGGCGGCTACGGCCGCCCTTAATCAATGCAGCAACAGCAGCCGCTTAATTTGCCTTTAAGGAACCGGAGGAATCATGACCAAGTCAGAATTGATAGAAAGACTTGCCACCCAGCAATCGCACATTCCCGCCAAGACGGTTGAAGATGCAGTAAAAGAGATGCTGGAGCATATGGCCTCGACTCTTGCGCAGGGCGAGCGTATTGAAATCCGCGGTTTCGGCAGTTTCTCTTTGCACTACCGCGCACCACGTACCGGACGTAATCCGAAGACTGGCGATAAAGTAGAACTGGAAGGAAAATACGTTCCTCACTTTAAACCTGGTAAAGAACTGCGCGATCGCGCCAATATTTACGGTTAAGTTTTTTACTCAAACTTGAACGAGAGAAAAGCACCTGTCGGGTGCTTTTTTCATTTCTCTAATCTGGAACTGGAAGCTGCCTCGCAGAGTTTTGAACAGTTTTCACCCTTTCGTTAAATTCTTCTGAATATGCCTCGGGGAACGCAAAATTCCCACCAGACAACCGCTCAACAAAGTTGCACACTTTCCATAAACAGGGAGGGGTGCATGAAAATAACGACAGTCGGTGTATGCATAATTAGCGGAATTTTTCCGTTGCTGATTTTGCCCCAATTGCCTGGGACATTAACCCTTGCGTTTCTGACTCTCTTCGCCTGCGTACTGGCATTTATCCCTGTTAAAACCGTCCGTTATATCGCGCTGACGTTGCTGTTTTTCGTTTGGGGCATATTATCAGCAAAGCAAATTTTGTGGGCAGGAGAAACCTTAACTGGCGCGACGCAGGATGCAATTGTTGAGATCACTGCAACTGACGGCATGACCACTCATTACGGTCAAATTACTCATCTACAAGGTCGACGTATATTCCCTGCGTCAGGTCTCGTGATGTATGGCGAATATCTTCCGCAAGCGGTTTGTGCTGGACAACAATGGTCAATGAAACTCAAAGTTCGTGCAGTTCATGGCCAACTTAATGATGGCGGCTTTGATAGCCAGCGTTATGCCATTGCCCAGCATCAGCCGCTCACCGGCCGTTTTCTGCAGGCAAGTGTCATTGAACCGAATTGTAGCCTGCGTGCACAGTATCTGGCGTCACTACAAACAACGCTGCAACCCTATCCGTGGAATGCGGTTATTCTTGGTTTAGGTATGGGGGAACGGTTATCCGTCCCCAAAGAAATCAAAAATATCATGCGCGATACTGGAACGGCGCATTTAATGGCGATATCGGGATTGCACATCGCTTTTGCGGCGTTGCTGGCTGCCGGACTCATTCGCAGTGGACAAATTTTTCTGCCTGGGCGCTGGATCCACTGGCAAATACCATTAATTGGCGGAATCTGCTGTGCTGCTTTTTATGCCTGGTTGACGGGAATGCAACCTCCTGCATTGCGTACCATGGTGGCGCTTGCTACGTGGGGAATGCTTAAGTTAAGTGGGCGACAGTGGAGTGGCTGGGATGTATGGATATGTTGTCTGGCGGCAATTTTGCTGATGGATCCTGTTGCCATTCTCTCGCAAAGTTTATGGCTCTCTGCCGCTGCGGTCGCGGCATTGATATTTTGGTATCAGTGGTTTCCCTGTCCTGAGTGGCAACTGCCGCCGGTATTGCGTGCAGTTGTTTCCCTCATCCATCTGCAACTGGGAATCACACTTCTGCTTATGCCCGTGCAAATCGTCATATTTCATGGCATTAGTCTGACCTCGTTTATTGCAAATCTATTAGCAATTCCCTTGGTGACATTTATCACGGTTCCGTTGATCCTCGCCGCGATGGTTGTGCATTTAAGCGGGCCGTTAATCCTGGAGCAAGGGTTATGGTTTCTTGCCGACCGGTCTTTGGCTTTACTTTTCTGGGGGTTAAAGAGTTTGCCGGAAGGGTGGATCAACATTGCTGAATGTTGGCAATGGCTATCATTTTCCCCATGGTTCTTACTGGTGGTATGGCGATTAAACGCCTGGCGAACGTTGCCAGCAATGTGTGTGGCTGGAGGCTTGCTGATGTGCTGGCCGCTGTGGCAAAAACCTCGACCTGACGAGTGGCAGCTGTACATGCTTGATGTCGGGCAAGGGCTGGCAATGGTGATAGCCAGAAACGGCAAAGCGATTCTCTATGACACAGGACTGGCCTGGCCTGAAGGGGATAGTGGGCAACAACTGATTATCCCCTGGCTCCACTGGCATAATCTTGAACCGGAAGGCGTTATTCTGAGCCATGAACATCTGGATCACCGGGGAGGGCTGGATTCAATATTGCATATATGGCCGATGTTATGGATCAGAAGTCCGTTAAACTGGGAACATCATCAGCCCTGTGTGCGTGGCGAAGCGTGGCAATGGCAAGGATTGCGTTTCAGCGCGCACTGGCCTTTACAAGGTAGCAACGATAAAGGAAATAACCATTCCTGTGTGGTTAAGGTTGATGACGGGACGAATAGCATTCTTCTAACCGGTGATATTGAAGCCCCAGCTGAACAAAAGATGCTAAGCCGTTACTGGCAGCAAGTGCAGGCAACATTGCTTCAGGTACCTCACCATGGCAGTAATACCTCATCATCGTTGCCATTAATTCAGCGAGTGAATGGAAAAGTGGCACTCGCATCGGCATCGCGCTATAACGCATGGCGACTGCCCTCTAACAAAGTTAAGCATCGCTATCAACTGCAAGGATATCAATGGATTGATACTCCACATCAAGGTCAAACAACGGTCAATTTTTCAGCGCAAGGCTGGCGGATTAGCAGCCTCAGGGAGCAAATTTTACCTCGTTGGTATCATCAGTGGTTTGGCGTGCCAGTGGATAACGGGTAGAATATGCGGCTATTTCAACAAATGCTGGTTTTTTGAATGCATAACGACAAAGATCTCTCTACGTGGCAGACATTCCGCCGACTGTGGCCAACCATTGCGCCTTTCAAAGCGGGTCTGATCGTGGCGGGCGTAGCGTTAATCCTCAACGCAGCCAGCGATACCTTCATGTTATCGCTCCTTAAGCCACTTCTTGATGATGGCTTTGGTAAAACAGATCGCTCCGTGCTGGTGTGGATGCCGCTGGTGGTGATCGGGCTGATGATTTTACGTGGTATCACCAGCTATGTCTCCAGCTACTGTATCTCCTGGGTATCAGGAAAGGTGGTAATGACCATGCGTCGCCGCCTGTTTGGTCACATGATGGGAATGCCAGTTTCATTCTTTGACAAACAGTCAACGGGTACGCTGTTGTCACGTATTACCTACGATTCCGAACAGGTTGCTTCTTCTTCTTCCGGCGCACTGATTACTGTTGTGCGTGAAGGTGCGTCGATCATCGGCCTGTTCATCATGATGTTCTATTACAGTTGGCAACTGTCGATCATTTTGATTGTGCTGGCACCGATTGTTTCGATTGCGATTCGCGTTGTATCGAAGCGTTTTCGCAACATCAGTAAAAACATGCAGAACACCATGGGGCAGGTGACCACCAGCGCAGAACAAATGCTGAAGGGCCACAAAGAAGTATTGATTTTCGGTGGTCAGGAAGTGGAAACGAAACGCTTTGATAAAGTCAGCAACCGAATGCGTCTTCAGGGGATGAAAATGGTTTCAGCCTCTTCCATCTCTGATCCGATCATTCAGCTGATCGCCTCTTTGGCGCTGGCGTTTGTTCTGTATGCGGCGAGCTTCCCAAGTGTCATGGATAGCCTGACTGCCGGTACGATTACCGTTGTTTTCTCTTCAATGATTGCACTGATGCGTCCGCTGAAATCGCTGACCAACGTTAACGCCCAGTTCCAGCGCGGTATGGCGGCTTGTCAGACGCTGTTTACCATTCTGGACAGTGAGCAGGAGAAAGATGAAGGTAAGCGCGTGATCGAGCGTGCGACTGGCGACGTGGAATTCCGCAATGTCACCTTTACTTATCCGGGACGTGACGTACCTGCATTGCGTAACATCAACCTGAAAATTCCGGCAGGGAAGACGGTTGCTCTGGTTGGACGCTCTGGTTCGGGTAAATCAACCATCGCCAGCCTGATCACGCGTTTTTACGATATTGATGAAGGCGAAATCCTGATGGATGGTCACGATCTGCGCGAGTATACCCTGGCGTCGTTACGTAACCAGGTTGCTCTGGTGTCGCAGAATGTCCATCTGTTTAACGATACGGTTGCTAACAACATTGCTTACGCACGGACTGAACAGTACAGCCGTGAGCAAATTGAAGAAGCGGCGCGTATGGCCTACGCCATGGACTTCATCAATAAGATGGATAACGGTCTCGATACAGTGATTGGTGAAAACGGCGTGCTGCTCTCTGGCGGTCAGCGTCAGCGTATTGCTATCGCTCGAGCCTTGTTGCGTGATAGCCCGATTCTGATTCTGGACGAAGCTACCTCGGCTCTGGATACCGAATCCGAACGTGCGATTCAGGCGGCACTGGATGAGTTGCAGAAAAACCGTACCTCTCTGGTGATTGCCCACCGCTTGTCTACCATTGAAAAGGCAGACGAAATCGTGGTCGTCGAGGATGGTGTCATTGTGGAACGCGGTACGCATAACGATTTGCTTGAGCACCGCGGCGTTTACGCGCAACTTCACAAAATGCAGTTTGGCCAATGATCGAAAAAATCTGGTCTGGTGAATCCCCTTTGTGGCGGCTATTGCTGCCACTCTCCTGGTTGTATGGCCTGGTGAGTGGCGCGATCCGTCTTTGCTATAAACTAAAACTGAAGCGCGCCTGGCGTGCCCCCGTACCGGTTGTCGTGGTTGGTAATCTCACCGCAGGCGGCAACGGAAAAACCCCGGTCGTTGTCTGGCTGGTGGAACAGTTGCAACAGCGCGGTATTCGCGTGGGGGTCGTATCGCGGGGATATGGTGGTAAGGCTGAATCTTATCCGCTGTTATTGTCGGCAGATACCACAACAGCACAGGCGGGTGATGAACCTGTGTTGATTTATCAACGCACTGATGCGCCTGTTGCGGTTTCTCCCGTTCGTTCTGATGCGGTAAAAGCCATTCTGGCGCAACACCCTGATGTGCAGATCATCGTAACCGACGACGGTTTACAGCATTACCGTCTGGCGCGTGATGTGGAAATTGTCGTTATTGATGGTGTGCGTCGCTTTGGCAATGGCTGGTGGTTGCCGGCGGGGCCAATGCGTGAGCGAGCGGGGCGCTTAAAGTCGGTTGATGCGGTAATCGTCAACGGCGGTGTCCCTCGCAGCGGTGAAATCCCCATGCATCTGCTGCCGGGTCAGGCGGTGAATTTACGTACCGGTACGCGTTGTGACGTTGCTCAGCTTGAACATGTAGTGGCGATGGCGGGGATTGGGCATCCGCCGCGCTTTTTTGCCACGCTGAAGATGTGTGGCGTACAACCGGAAAAATGTGTACCGCTGGCCGATCATCAGTCTTTGAACCATGCGGATGTCAGTGCGTTGGTAAGCGCCGGGCAAACGCTGGTAATGACTGAAAAAGATGCGGTGAAATGCCGGGCCTTTGCAGAAGAAAATTGGTGGTATTTGCCTGTAGACGCACAGCTTTCAGGTGATGAACCAGCGAAACTGCTTACGCAACTAACCTTGCTGGCTTCTGGCAACTAGTTACGCCGCGGCAGCGTTCGATTGATGGAGTCATGAATGTCGCTGCCGCACCTCTCCCTTGCTGATGCGCGTAATCTTCACCTTGCCGCACAAGGCCTGTTAAACAAACCCCGCCGTCGAGCGTCGTTGGAGGATATTCCGGCAACGATCTCCCGCATGTCCTTGCTGCAAATCGATACCATCAATATTGTTGCCCGTAGTCCATATCTGGTGCTTTTCAGTCGTCTGGGAAATTATCCTGCCCAGTGGCTGGATGAGTCTCTGGCGCGTGGCGAATTAATGGAATACTGGGCGCATGAAGCCTGCTTTATGCCGCGTAGCGACTTTCGTCTTATTCGCCACCGCATGCTGGCACCTGAAAAAATGGGCTGGAAATACAAAGACGCCTGGATGCAGGAACATGAGGCGGAAATTGCACAGTTAATTCAGCATATTCATGATAAGGGGCCGGTACGTTCAGCCGATTTTGAGCATCCTCGTAAAGGTGCAAGCGGCTGGTGGGAATGGAAGCCGCATAAACGGCATCTGGAAGGTTTATTTACTGCCGGAAAGGTGATGGTGATTGAACGGCGCAACTTCCAGCGCGTTTATGATTTAACCCACCGTGTCATGCCTGACTGGGATGATGAGCGCGATCTCGTTTCGCAAACAGAAGCAGAAATCATCATGCTGGATAACAGTGCGCGTAGCCTGGGAATATTCCGCGAACAGTGGCTGGCAGATTACTATCGGCTGAAACGTCCGGCACTGGCGGCGTGGCGCGAAGCGAGGGCTGAACAGCAGCAAATCATTGCTGTGCATGTTGAAAAATTGGGCAATCTTTGGCTGCATGATGATTTGCTGCCGCTACTCGAGCGAGCGCTGGCCGGAAAGCTCACTGCAACGCACAGCGCGGTACTTTCGCCTTTTGATCCTGTTGTCTGGGATCGCAAACGCGCAGAGCAGCTTTTTGATTTTAGCTACCGGCTGGAGTGCTATACCCCAGCGCCGAAACGCCAGTATGGCTATTTTGTTCTGCCGTTATTACATCGTGGGCAATTAGTTGGGCGAATGGATGCCAAAATGCATCGCCAGACAGGCATCCTTGAAGTTATCTCTCTGTGGTTACAGGAAGGTATTAAACCAACGACAACGCTGCAAAAAGGGCTACGTCAGGCGATTACTGATTTCGCTAACTGGCAGCAGGCAACGCGGGTGACATTAGGATGCTGCCCGCAAGGCCTCTTTACTGATTGCCGCACCGGCTGGGAAATAGACCCCGTCGCATAAATGATTATGATAAGATTTATGCATTCATAACCCGATCCATCTGGAGGAACTATGGATCATCGTCTGCTTGAAATCATTGCCTGCCCGGTTTGCAACGGAAAACTTTGGTATAACCAGGAAAAACAAGAGCTTATTTGCAAACTGGACAACCTCGCTTTCCCGCTGCGTGATGGCATTCCAGTGTTGCTGGAAACGGAAGCCCGCGTGCTGACTGCTGATGAGAGTAAATCATGAGTTTTGTGGTCATTATTCCCGCGCGCTACGCGTCCACGCGTCTGCCCGGTAAACCATTGGTTGATATTAACGGCAAACCCATGATTGTTCATGTTCTTGAACGCGCGCGTGAATCAGGTGCCGAGCGCATCATCGTGGCAACCGATCATGAGGATGTTGCCCGCGCCGTTGAAGCCGCTGGCGGTGAAGTATGTATGACGCGCGCCGATCATCAGTCAGGAACAGAACGTCTGGCGGAAGTTGTCGAAAAATGCGCATTCAGCGACGACACGGTGATCGTTAATGTGCAGGGTGATGAACCGATGATCCCTGCGACAATCATTCGTCAGGTTGCTGATAACCTCGCTCAGCGTCAGGTGGGTATGGCGACTCTGGCGGTGCCAATCCACAATGCGGAAGAAGCGTTTAACCCGAATGCGGTGAAAGTGGTTCTCGACGCTGAAGGGTATGCACTGTACTTCTCTCGCGCCACCATTCCTTGGGATCGTGATCGTTTTGCAGAAGGCCTTGAAACCGTTGGCGATAACTTCCTGCGTCATCTTGGTATTTATGGCTACCGTGCAGGCTTTATCCGTCGTTACGTCAACTGGCAGCCAAGTCCGTTAGAACACATCGAAATGTTAGAGCAGCTTCGTGTTCTGTGGTACGGCGAAAAAATCCATGTTGCTGTTGCTCAGGAAGTTCCTGGCACAGGTGTGGATACCCCTGAAGATCTTGAGCGCGTTCGCGCTGAAATGCGCTAATTTCACTTCACGACACTTCAGCCAATTTTGGGAGGAGTGTCGTACCGTTACGATTTTCCTCAATTTTTCTTTTCAACAATTGATCTCATTCAGGTGACATCTTTTATATTGGCGCTCATTATGAAAGCAGTAGCTTTTATGAGGGTAATCTGAATGGAACAGCTGCGTGCCGAATTAAGCCATTTACTGGGCGAAAAACTCAGTCGTATTGAGTGCGTCAATGAAAAAGCGGATACGGCGTTGTGGGCTTTGTATGACAGCCAGGGAAACCCAATGCCGTTAATGGCAAGAAGCTTTAGTACGCCCGGAAAAGCCCGACAACTGGCATGGAAAACCACCATGCTGGCAAGAAGTGGGACTGTCCGTATGCCGACTATTTATGGTGTGATGACGCATGAAGAACACCCCGGCCCCGATGTCCTGCTACTGGAGCGGATGCGTGGTGTTTCGGTGGAGGCACCAGCCCGAACACCAGAACGCTGGGAACAACTCAAAGACCAAATCGTTGAAGCCTTACTGGCCTGGCACCGTCAGGACAGTCGCGGTTGCGTCGGCGCGGTCGACAATACTCAGGAAAATTTCTGGCCCTCATGGTACCGGCAACATGTTGAAGTGCTATGGACCACGCTCAATCAGTTCAATAACACCGGTCTGACGATGCAGGATAAGCGGATCCTGTTTCGCACTCGCGAATGTCTCCCGGCATTATTTGAAGGCTTTAACGACAATTGTGTGCTGATTCACGGTAACTTCTGTTTACGCAGCATGTTGAAAGATTCGCGCAGCGATCAGTTACTGGCGATGGTCGGGCCGGGACTAATGCTTTGGGCACCGCGAGAATACGAACTGTTCCGACTAATGGATAATTCTCTGGCGGAAGATTTGCTCTGGAGTTACCTGCAACGCGCGCCAGTGGCGGAGTCGTTCATCTGGCGGCGTTGGTTGTATGTGTTATGGGATGAAGTTGCGCAACTGGTTAATACCGGACGATTTAGTCGGCGCAACTTCGATCTGGCATCAAAATCACTCTTGCCGTGGCTCGCCTGACGAACCTTTTAGCCACTGCCAGATACGGCCAAGCGTTTCATAGCCAACACGATCGCTATGCATCAACCAGACCGGAGAAGGGATTGCCCGTTCCCACGGGTTAAGCGGCGAGTCGATGGCCAACTGATTCGCCGGGGCTGGTAGCGGATTTAACCCTTCCTGCTGAAAAAAGATCATCGCCCGCGGCAGATGTGATGCGGAGGTCACCAGCAGGAAAGGGGCGTCACCAATCGCCTGTTTCACTGCTGCAGCTTCTTCTTCGGTATCTTTTGGCAAATCCAGGGTGATAATTTGCTCGCGCGGCACGCCCAGCGATTGCGCAACTCTGGCACCTACTTCCGCTGTACTCACCGTATTGGTTTTTGCTACGCCTCCCGTGAAGATCAGTTTTGATCCCGGATTTTCGCGCCATAAGCGAATACCTTCATTCAGGCGTGGCAGACTGTTATTGATTAAATTAGAGCTCGGTGCCCACTGCGGGTTCCAGGTATAACCACCTCCGAGCACCACGATATAGTCCACTTTTTGCGAATTATTCCATGTCGGATAGGTGCTTTCGATGGGACGCAGCAGGCGGTCGGCTACCGGTTGCAAACTCAATAACAAGAGCGCCAGCCACCCAATGCTAATAAAAATCTTCCCGGTTTTTTGAAAACGGCTAAACCACAGCAGCGCCAGGCCAGCGCCAATAATCAACAACATCAGCGGAAGTGGCAGCAACATATTGCCAATCACTTTTTTCAGTGTAAAAAGCATCCTTTCTGGTTCCTTTTTTAACCATATAGCAAGGGATCGCCAGCGATATTACACCAGACGGGTTCATTCTCGCCGTGGCTGTGACAAAATAGCGTCTTTATCAGAAAACGTCTTAGCCAACCGGTGGAGAAAGCAATGCAGGATCGCAATTTTGATGATATTGCGGAAAAGTTTTCCCGTAACATTTACGGCACCACCAAAGGGCAGCTTCGACAGGCTATTCTGTGGCAGGATCTCGATCGCGTGCTGGCGGAAATGGGCCCGCAAAAACTGCGTGTGCTGGATGCTGGCGGTGGAGAAGGGCAGACCGCAATCAAAATGGCCGAGCGTGGGCATCAGGTCATTTTATGCGATCTTTCTGCGCAGATGATCGACCGCGCAAAACAGGCGGCAGAAGCAAAAGGTGTGAGCGACAACATGCAATTTATACATTGCGCCGCTCAGGATGTTGCTTCGCATTTGGAAACGCCCGTTGATCTGATATTGTTCCATGCGGTGCTCGAGTGGGTGGCTGATCCCCGCAGCGTATTGCAGACCCTCTGGTCAGTGTTGCGTCCAGGCGGCGTGTTGTCGTTAATGTTCTACAATGCGCATGGTTTGTTGATGCATAACATGGTCGCCGGGAATTTTGATTACGTGCAGGCGGGAATGCCGAAAAAGAAAAAACGGACGCTTTCGCCAGATTATCCACGCGACCCGGCGCAGGTTTATCTGTGGCTGGAAGAAGCTGGTTGGCAAATTATGGGTAAGACAGGCGTTCGCGTGTTTCATGATTATCTGCGCGAGAAACACCAGCAGCGCGACTGCTATGAAGCATTACTTGAATTAGAAACGCGTTATTGCCGTCAGGAACCGTATATTACCCTGGGGCGTTATATTCATGTCACCGCGCGCAAACCGCAGAGCAAGGATAAAGTATGAGTGAATTTTCCCAGACAGTCCCCGAACTGGTTGCCTGGGCCAGAAAAAATGACTTCTCCATCTCGCTGCCGGTAGACCGACTCTCTTTTCTGCTGGCGGTTGCCACGCTGAACGGCGAGCGTCTGGATGGTGAGATGAGTGAAGGCGAGCTGGTGGATGCATTCCGCCATGTGAGTGATGCGTTTGAGCAAACCAGCGAAACCATCGGCGTGCGCGCCAATAACGCGATCAACGACATGGTGCGTCAACGTCTGCTGAACCGCTTTACCAGCGAGCAGGCGGAAGGGAACGCAATTTACCGTCTGACGCCGCTCGGCATCGGCATTACTGACTACTACATCCGTCAGCGCGAGTTTTCTACGCTGCGTCTTTCTATGCAGTTGTCGATTGTGGCGGGTGAGCTCAAACGCGCAGCAGATGCCGCCGAAGAGGGCGGTGATGAATTTCACTGGCACCGTAATGTCTATGCGCCACTGAAATATTCGGTAGCAGAAATTTTCGACAGTATCGACCTGACGCAACGTCTGATGGACGAACAGCAGCAGCAGGTGAAGGACGATATCGCCCAGTTGCTGAACAAAGACTGGCGGGCGGCGATTTCCAGCTGTGAATTGTTGCTTTCGGAAACTTCCGGAACGCTGCGTGAATTGCAGGATACGCTGGAAGCGGCAGGCGACAAATTGCAGGCTAATCTGTTGCGCATTCAGGATGCGACGATGACCCATGACGATCTGCATTTCGTCGATCGTCTGGTGTTCGATCTGCAGAGCAAACTCGATCGTATTATCAGTTGGGGCCAGCAATCCATCGACTTGTGGATTGGCTACGACCGCCACGTACACAAATTTATTCGTACCGCGATCGATATGGATAAAAACCGCGTCTTTGCTCAGCGGTTACGTCAGTCGGTACAAACCTATTTTGATGAGCCGTGGGCGCTAACTTATGCCAATGCCGATCGTCTGCTGGATATGCGTGACGAAGAGATGGCACTGCGCGATGAAGAAGTGACTGGGGAACTTCCTGAGGATCTGGAATACGAAGAGTTTAACGAGATCCGCGAACAGCTGGCGGCGATCATCGAAGAACAACTTGCCGTGTACAAAACCAGACAAGTGCCGCTGGATCTTGGTCTGGTGGTACGCGAATATCTGTCACAGTATCCGCGTGCACGTCACTTTGACGTTGCGCGTATTGTTATTGATCAGGCGGTACGTCTTGGCGTAGCGCAAGCAGATTTCACCGGACTGCCAGCGAAATGGCAGCCGATTAATGATTACGGAGCCAAGGTACAGGCGCATGTCATCGACAAATATTGAACAAGTGATGCCGGTTAAGCTGGCGCAGGCGCTGGCGAATCCGTTATTTCCGGCGCTGGACAGCGCCTTACGTTCAGGACGCCATATTGGCCTCGACGAACTGGATAATCATGCATTCCTGATGGATTTTCAGGAATATCTGGAAGAGTTTTACGCGCGTTATAACGTTGAGCTTATTCGCGCACCAGAAGGGTTCTTCTATTTACGCCCACGTTCCACCACGCTGATCCCTCGTTCCGTCTTGTCGGAACTGGATATGATGGTCGGGAAAATCCTCTGTTATCTCTATCTCAGCCCGGAACGGCTGGCGAATGAGGGGATTTTCACCCAGCAGGAACTGTACGACGAACTGCTCACCCTGGCCGATGAAGCAAAACTGCTGAAACTGGTGAACAACCGTTCAACCGGTTCAGACGTTGACCGTCAGAAGTTGCAGGAGAAAGTACGTTCTTCGCTCAACCGTCTGCGTCGTTTAGGCATGGTGTGGTTTATGGGCCACGACAGCAGCAAGTTTCGCATTACCGAATCGGTGTTCCGCTTCGGAGCCGATGTGCGTGCTGGCGACGATCCCCGTGAAGCACAGCGTCGCCTGATTCGTGATGGCGAAGCAATGCCGATTGAAAATCATCTGCAACTCAACGATGAAACCGAAGAGAATCAGCCAGATAGCGGAGAGGAAGAATAATGATTGAACGCGGTAAATTTCGCTCACTGACGCTGATTAACTGGAACGGCTTTTTTGCCCGAACTTTTGACCTTGACGAGCTGGTCACGACGCTTTCTGGCGGTAACGGGGCGGGTAAATCCACCACCATGGCGGCGTTCGTTACGGCGCTGATCCCCGACCTGACCCTGCTGCATTTCCGTAACACTACGGAAGCCGGGGCCACCAGCGGTTCGCGCGATAAAGGTCTGCACGGTAAGCTGAAAGCGGGTGTCTGTTATTCGATGCTCGACACCATTAACTCGCGCCACCAGCGCGTGGTGGTCGGTGTGCGTCTGCAACAGGTTGCCGGACGCGATCGTAAAGTGGATATCAAGCCGTTTGCCATTCAGGGACTGCCGATGTCGGTGCAGCCGACACAGCTGGTGACCGAAACCCTGAACGAACGCCAGGCGCGCGTGCTGCCGCTTAACGAGCTGAAAGACAAGCTCGAGGCGATGGAAGGCGTGCAGTTTAAACAGTTCAACTCCATTACTGATTACCACTCGCTGATGTTCGATCTGGGCATCATCGCGCGTCGTCTGCGCTCCGCATCTGACCGTAGCAAATTCTATCGTCTGATCGAAGCTTCGCTGTATGGCGGGATCTCCAGTGCCATTACCCGTTCTCTGCGCGACTACCTGTTGCCAGAAAACAGCGGCGTGCGTAAAGCGTTCCATGACATGGAAGCGGCGCTGCGTGAAAACCGTATGACGCTGGAAGCGATTCGTGTCACCCAGTCGGACCGCGACCTGTTTAAGCATCTGATCAGCGAAGCCACCAACTACGTGGCGGCGGACTACATGCGTCACGCCAACGAGCGCCGTGTCCATCTCGACAAAGCCCTGGAGTTTCGTCGCGAGCTACATACTTCGCGTCAGCAACTGGCGGCTGAGCAGTACAAACACGTCGATATGGCGCGTGAGCTGGCAGAGCACAACGGTGCCGAAGGCGATCTGGAAGCGGATTATCAGGCGGCCAGTGATCACCTGAACCTGGTGCAAACCGCACTGCGTCAGCAGGAGAAGATCGAACGCTACGAAGCGGATCTCGATGAGCTGCAGATCCGTCTGGAAGAGCAAAATGAAGTGGTGGCAGAAGCCATCGAACGCCAGCAAGAGAATGAGGCTCGTGCGGAAGCTGCCGAACTGGAAGTGGACGAGCTGAAAAGCCAGCTTGCTGACTACCAGCAGGCGCTGGACGTCCAGCAAACGCGCGCGATCCAGTATAACCAGGCGATTGCTGCGCTTAATCGTGCCAAAGAACTGTGCCATCTGCCGGACTTAACCGCCGACTGCGCCGCCGAATGGCTGGAAACCTTCCAGGCGAAAGAGCTGGAAGCGACTGAAAAAATGCTCTCTCTTGAGCAGAAAATGAGCATGGCGCAAACCGCGCACAGCCAGTTTGAGCAGGCTTATCAGCTGGTGGTGGCAATCAACGGCCCACTGGCGCGTAACGAGGCGTGGGATGTCGCTCGCGAACTATTGCGCGAAGGGGTCGATCAGCGTCACCTGGCAGAGCAGGTTCAGCCGCTGCGGATGCGATTAAGCGAACTGGAACAGCGTCTACGCGAGCAGCAAGAAGCTGAGCGTCTGCTGGCAGATTTCTGCAAACGTCAGGGCAAGAATTTTGATATCGACGAACTGGAAGCCCTGCATCAGGAACTGGAAGCACGCATTGCCTCTCTTTCCGATAGCGTGTCTAACGCCCGTGAAGAGCGCATGGCACTGCGCCAGGAGCAGGAACAGCTGCAGTCTCGCATTCAGAGTTTGATGCAGCGTGCGCCGGTTTGGCTGGCAGCGCAAAACAGTCTCAACCAGTTGAGCGAACAGTGCGGCGAAGAGTTTACCTCCAGCCAGGACGTCACCGAATATCTGCAACAGTTGCTGGAGCGTGAGCGAGAGGCGATTGTTGAACGCGATGAAGTGGGCGCGCGCAAAAACGCCGTCGATGAAGAGATCGAACGTTTAAGCCAGCCTGGCGGCTCTGAAGATCAGCGTCTGAACGCGCTGGCGGAGCGTTTTGGTGGTGTGCTGCTGTCAGAAATTTATGACGACGTTAGCCTGGAAGATGCGCCGTACTTCTCAGCGCTGTATGGCCCGTCACGCCACGCCATCGTGGTGCCAGATCTGTCACAGGTAACTGAACACCTGGAAGGCTTGACCGATTGCCCGGAAGATCTCTATCTGATCGAAGGAGATCCGCAGTCATTCGATGACAGCGTGTTCAGCGTTGATGAGCTGGAAAAAGCGGTAGTGGTGAAAATCGCCGATCGTCAGTGGCGTTATTCACGTTTCCCGGAAGTGCCGCTGTTTGGTCGTGCTGCGCGTGAAAGCCGTATTGAAAGCCTCCATGCCGAGCGTGAAGTGCTTTCCGAACGCTTCGCCACGCTCTCCTTTGATGTACAGAAAACTCAGCGTCTGCATCAGGCGTTCAGCCGCTTTATCGGCAGTCATCTGGCGGTTGCGTTTGAGTCTGACCCGGAAGCAGAAATCCGTCAACTGAACAGCCGTCGCGTCGAACTGGAGCGGGCGTTAAGTAATCATGAAAATGATAACCAGCAGCAGCGTATTCAGTTTGAGCAGGCGAAAGAGGGCGTTACGGCGCTGAACCGCATTCTGCCGCGTCTCAACCTGTTGGCTGATGACAGCCTGGCGGATCGCGTCGATGAAATCCGCGAACGTCTGGATGAAGCCCAGGAAGCCGCGCGTTTTGTTCAGCAGTTTGGCAATCAACTGGCGAAACTGGAACCGATTGTTTCGGTATTGCAGAGCGACCCGGAACAGTTCGAACAGTTAAAAGAAGATTACGCGTACTCTCAGCAGATGCAGCGCGATGCCCGTCAGCAGGCGTTTGCCCTGACGGAAGTGGTGCAGCGTCGTGCGCACTTTAGCTATTCTGACTCGGCAGAAATGCTTAGCGGTAACAGCGATCTCAACGAAAAACTGCGTGAACGTCTGGAACAGGCGGAAGCGGAGCGTACCCGCGCTCGCGAAGCGTTGCGCGGTCACGCAGCGCAGTTGAGTCAGTACAACCAGGTGCTGGCTTCGCTGAAAAGTTCTTACGACACCAAAAAAGAGCTACTCAACGATCTGCAACGTGAATTGCAGGATATCGGCGTGCGTGCTGATAGCGGGGCAGAAGAGCGGGCGCGTATTCGCCGTGACGAGCTGCATGCGCAACTGAGCAATAACCGTTCACGCCGCAATCAACTGGAAAAAGCGCTTACCTTCTGCGAAGCGGAGATGGACAACCTGACCCGCAAACTGCGCAAGCTGGAGCGGGATTACTTTGAGATGCGCGAGCAGGTAGTGACCGCCAAAGCGGGCTGGTGTGCGGTGATGCGCATGGTGAAAGATAACGGCGTTGAGCGCCGCTTACACCGTCGTGAGCTGGCTTATCTCTCCGCTGATGATTTGCGTTCCATGTCGGATAAGGCGTTAGGTGCGCTGCGTCTGGCGGTGGCGGATAACGAACATCTGCGCGACGTGCTGCGCATGTCGGAAGATCCGAAACGTCCGGAGCGTAAAATTCAGTTCTTCGTGGCGGTTTATCAGCATCTGCGTGAACGTATTCGTCAGGATATTATTCGTACCGATGATCCGGTGGAAGCTATCGAACAGATGGAGATTGAACTTAGCCGTCTGACCGAAGAATTAACCTCCCGTGAACAGAAACTGGCGATCAGTTCCCGCAGCGTGGCGAACATCATTCGCAAAACCATTCAGCGCGAGCAGAACCGTATCCGTATGCTCAACCAGGGGTTGCAGAACGTATCGTTTGGTCAGGTGAACAGCGTGCGTCTCAACGTGAACGTGCGTGAAACGCACGCCATGCTACTGGATGTGCTCTCTGAACAGCACGAGCAGCATCAGGATCTGTTTAACAGCAACCGTTTGACCTTCTCGGAAGCGCTGGCGAAACTGTATCAACGTCTTAACCCGCAGATTGATATGGGGCAGCGCACGCCGCAGACCATCGGTGAAGAACTGCTGGATTACCGCAACTATCTGGAAATGGAAGTTGAGGTTAACCGTGGTTCCGATGGCTGGCTGCGCGCAGAGTCTGGTGCATTGTCGACCGGTGAGGCGATTGGTACCGGTATGTCGATTCTGGTGATGGTGGTACAAAGCTGGGAAGATGAATCTCGCCGCCTGCGCGGTAAAGATATCTCTCCTTGCCGCCTGCTGTTCCTCGATGAAGCAGCGCGACTGGATGCTCGTTCTATCGCCACGCTGTTTGAATTGTGTGAGCGTTTGCAAATGCAACTCATCATCGCAGCGCCGGAAAATATCAGCCCGGAGAAAGGCACCACCTATAAACTGGTGCGTAAAGTCTTCCAGAATACCGAACACGTTCATGTCGTCGGCCTGCGAGGATTTGCGCCGCAACTCCCTGAAACGCTTCCAGGAACTGACGAAGCGCCTTCTCAGGCGAGTTAAAATTAAGGCGGCAGCAATGCCGCCTTTTCTTTTTCCGAAAACTCCGTTTCTGCACTAAAAAAGTGGCACATTACGGCGCGCTTTTCTTTAAACTTCTTTACATTAGGTTATGTAAAAACGTATCGGCGTTTATATACTGAAGATAAGCCTGATGAGTAACAGGCTTGCTCGTCATACTTTCGTGAGTATTGGCGTTGTACAGGCAAGTCGTAAAATAACAGCCTGGCTATTCAGAGTATGATAAAAACAGGGGGCAAGGGATGTTGCTTAATATGATGTGTGGTCGTCAGCTGTCGGCAATCAGTTTGTGCCTGGCCGTAACATTCGCTCCACTGTTCAATGCGCAGGCCGATGAGCCTGAAGTAATCCCTGGCGACAGCCCGGTGGCTGTCAGTGAACAGGGCGAGGCACTGCCGCAGGCGCAAGCCACGGCAATAATGGCGGGGATCCAGCCATTGCCTGAAGGTGCGGCAGAAAAAGCCCGCACGCAAATCGAATCTCAATTACCCGCAGGTTACAAGCCGGTTTATCTTAACCAGCTTCAACTGTTGTATGCCGCACGCGATATGCAACCCATGTGGGAAAACCGTGATGCTGTTAAAGCCTTCCAGCAACAGCTGGCAGAGGTGGCGATTGCCGGTTTCCAGCCGCAGTTTAATAAATGGGTAGAGTTACTGACCGATCCTGGTGTTAACGGGATGGCACGCGACGTGGTGCTCTCTGATGCGATGATGGGCTATCTCCATTTCATTGCAAATATTCCGGTCAAAGGCACTCGCTGGCTATATAGCAGTAAACCTTATGCACTTGCAACGCCGCCGCTCTCGGTGATTAACCAATGGCAGCTGGCGCTGGATAAAGGTCAATTGCCTACGTTTGTTGCAGGACTGGCACCGCAGCATCCGCAATATGCGGCGATGCATGAATCGTTACTGGCCTTACTCTGTGACACCAAACCGTGGCCCCAACTGACCGGCAAAGCAACGTTGCGCCCAGGGCAGTGGAGTAACGACGTACCGGCGTTGCGCGAAATATTGCAACGCACAGGCATGTTGGACGGGGGGCCGAAAATTACTCTACCTGGCGATGACACGCCAACTGACGCGGTAGTCAGCCCATCCGCTGTTACTGTTGAAACAGCAGAAACTAAGCCGATGGATAAGCAAACGACGTCTCGTAGTAAACCTGCGCCTGCCGTTCGCGCCGCCTACGATAATGAACTGGTGGAAGCCGTTAAACGTTTTCAGGCATGGCAAGGATTGGGGGCAGATGGTGCTATTGGCCCGGCAACACGTGACTGGTTAAACGTAACGCCCGCCCAGCGTGCTGGTGTGTTGGCTCTCAACATCCAGCGATTGCGCTTGCTGCCAACAGAGCTTTCTACCGGGATCATGGTTAACATTCCGGCCTATTCGCTGGTCTACTATCAGAACGGCAATCAGGTGCTGGATTCGCGAGTCATTGTCGGTCGCCCCGATCGCAAAACGCCGATGATGAGCAGTGCCCTTAACAACGTAGTGGTAAACCCGCCGTGGAACGTACCTCCAACTCTGGCACGCAAAGATATTCTGCCAAAAGTGCGCAACGATCCGGGATATCTCGAAAGCCATGGCTATACGGTGATGCGCGGCTGGAACAGCAGAGAAGCGATTGACCCATGGCAGGTTGACTGGTCTACAATCACGGCCTCGAATTTACCGTTCCGCTTCCAGCAGGCTCCAGGCCCACGGAACTCGCTGGGGCGCTATAAATTCAATATGCCGAGTTCAGAGGCCATTTATTTGCATGACACGCCGAACCACAATCTGTTCAAGCGTGATACACGCGCATTGAGCTCAGGCTGTGTACGAGTGAATAAAGCTTCCGATCTGGCGAATATGCTGTTGCAGGATGCAGGCTGGAATGACAAACGTATTTCTGATGCGCTGAAGCAGGGTGATACACGTTACGTCAATATTCGGCAGTCGATTCCGGTGAATCTCTACTACCTGACGGCCTTTGTTGGTGCAGATGGTCGTACCCAGTATCGTACAGATATTTACAATTATGATCTGCCTGCGCGATCCAGCTCGCAAATCGTATCGAAAGCGGAACAATTAATCAGGTAAATGAAGTAGTTCGGGGAAATCAGTTGTCGTAATAATTAGCATGATTGGGGGCGATTCTCTGCAGCCCCCGTCACTGCTGGGGTTGAGTCATCTTGACGTCTGCTTTACGGGCGGTTAAGGTGCCTCTTGTGCGCCAGAAGTGCATATAAACGATAACATTGACCTGTAGACTTGATTATCATGGACAAATTCGACGCTAATCGCCGCAAATTGCTGGCGCTTGGTGGCGTTGCACTCGGTGCCGCCATCCTGCCGACCCCTGCGTTTGCAACACTCTCTACCCCACGCCCGCGCATTTTGACACTCAATAATCTTCATACCGGAGAGTCAATCAAAGCGGAGTTTTTCGATGGCAGAGGCTATATTCAGGAAGAATTGGCAAAACTTAACCATTTTTTCCGCGATTACCGCGCGAACAAAATAAAGTCCATCGACCCAGGATTATTCGACCAGTTGTATCGCCTGCAAGGGTTGTTAGGCACGCGCAAACCGGTGCAACTCATTTCCGGTTATCGTTCTATTGATACCAACAATGAACTACGCGCCCGCAGCCGTGGAGTAGCGAAGAAAAGCTATCACACTAAAGGCCAGGCGATGGATTTCCATATTGAAGGTATCGCGTTAAGCAATATTCGCAAAGCCGCGTTATCTATGCGCGCAGGTGGTGTAGGATATTATCCACGTAGTAACTTTGTGCATATTGATACCGGGCCAGCACGGCACTGGTAGTAATTGCTTAACGAAACAGGGGCAGTATGAACTATCGTATTATTCCGGTCACCGCATTCTCCCAGAACTGTTCATTAATCTGGTGTGAACAAACCCGTCTGGCCGCACTGGTCGATCCTGGCGGCGATGCGGAAAAAATCAAACAGGAAGTTGATGACAGCGGCCTGACACTGATGCAGATCCTGCTGACGCATGGTCATCTGGACCACGTTGGCGCAGCGGCGGAACTGGCGCAACATTACGGCGTGCCGGTTTTCGGCCCGGAAAAAGAAGATGAGTTCTGGCTGCAAGGCTTGCCTGCGCAAAGTCGTATGTTTGGTCTGGAAGAGTGCCAGCCGCTGACGCCAGATCGTTGGCTGAACGAAGGCGATACCATCAGCATAGGGAATGTGACTTTACAGGTGTTACATTGCCCTGGGCATACGCCGGGTCATGTCGTGTTTTTTGATGATCGGGCAAAGCTGCTGATTTCTGGCGATGTTATTTTCAAAGGCGGAGTAGGGCGCAGTGACTTCCCGCGTGGCGATCATAATCAACTGATTTCTTCAATCAAAGATAAATTGCTGCCACTGGGGGATGACGTGATATTTATTCCGGGTCACGGACCATTATCCACACTTGGTTATGAACGCCTGCATAATCCCTTCCTGCAAGACGAAATGCCCGTCTGGTAAGGCACATAAAAAAGCCCGCTTTTAATGCTGGCCTGGATTTCTGGCAAAGTGCGCTTTGTTTATGCCGGATGCGGCACGAGCGCCTTATCCGGCCTACAAAATCGTGCAAATTCAAAATATTGCAGGGGACGCGTAGGCCTGATAAGCGTAGCGCATCAGGCAATGTTGCGTTTGTCATCAGTCTCAGCCCGCTTTTCAGCGGGCTTCATTGTTTTTAATGCTTACAGCACTGCCACAATCGCTTCGCACAGCGGAGCCATGTTATCTGGTGTCATCCCGGCCACATTTACGCGACCAGAAGCAACCGCATATACGCCAAACTCTTCGCGCAGACGCAGCACTTGTTCTTTTGTCAGGCCACTGAAGGAGAACATGCCGTTCTGTTTGATGATAAAGCTGAAGTCGCGGTTTGCGCCTTTTTCCTGCAGCGTATTGACGAACAACTGACGCATACGCTGAATACGCTGGCGCATATCAGTCAGCTCTTGTTCCCAAATCGCACGTAACGCATCGTTGCTCAGGATGGTGGCAACAACAGAAGCGCCGTGTGCTGGTGGGTTAGAGTAGTTAGCGCGAATCGCCGCTTTCATTTGGCTGAATGCGCGATCAACGGTTTCACTGTCGGCAGCAACCAGAGTACAAGCGCCAACACGCTCGTTGTACAGGCCAAAGTTTTTAGAGTAGGAACTGGCAACAATCAGCTCTTTATGCATAGCCGCGAAAGCGCGCAGTCCTTCAGCATCTTCTTCCAGACCACGGGCAAAACCCTGGTAAGCGAAGTCAAACAGCGGTAACCAGCCTTTCTCAACGGAGAGTTGTGCCAGTGTTTGCCATTGTTCCAGCGTAGGGTCGATACCGGTTGGGTTATGGCAGCAGCCATGGAACAGCACTACGTCGCCAGCCTGAGCTTCATTCAGGCTGTTAATCAGTGCATCGAAGTCAAGAGTGTGATTTTCCGCATCATAATAAGCGTATTCACGAACTTCCAGACCTGCAGAGTTAAAGACGCTCTTATGGTTCGGCCAGCTTGGGTTGCTCACCCACACACGCTTAACGCTGGTATTTTTTGCCAGGAAATCGGCAGCCACGCGTAGTGCGCCAGTGCCCCCCGGAGTCTGTGCCGTGCGAGCACGTTTGTCATTGATCAGGGCGCTACCTTTACCAAACAGCAGTTCCTGAGTGCAGCGACCAAATTCAGGGATGCCGTCAATGCCGAGGTAATTTTTGGTGGTTTCATTTTCGAGCAGATACTGTTCAGCCTTTTTCACGCTGGTCAGTACCGGGGTTTTGCCCGTCTCATCTTTATAGACACCAATCCCGAGGTTAATTTTGCCGGGACGTTCATCGGCACGAAACAGATCGGCCAGGCCCAGAATCGGGTCGGCAGGAGCGGCGGTAATGTTCTCAAACATGACGAGGTTCCATTATGGTTACAGAAGGGAAGTCCGCTATCAGGGTAACGGGAGATTTACAAAATTCCAACTATTACTGATGAAAACGCAGGCTGTTTTTGCAAGACGTGAGATTGCTCTGGAAGGTATAAAAAAAACAGGACCAAAGTCCTGTTTTTTCGGCATTTAACAAAGAGGTGTGCTATTAGAACTGGTAAACGATACCCACAGCAACGGTGTCGTCTGAACCTACGCCCAGTTTGTTGTCAGAATCGATCTGGTTGATGATGTAGTCAACATAGGTGGACATGTTTTTGTTGAAGTAGTAGGTTGCGCCCACTTCAAAGTAGTTCACCAGATCAACATCACCGATACCTTCTACGTCTTTCGCTTTAGATTTGGTGTAAGCGATGGACGGACGCAGACCGAAATCGAACTGGTATTGCGCAACTAACAGAACGTCTTGCGTTTTGTTGGCGAAGCCGCTGGTGTTTGTAAATTTATTAGTGATCGGCGTAGCGTTACGGGTTTCACCGTAGTTCGCTGCCAGGTAGATGTTGTTCGCGTCGTACTTCAGACCAGTAGCCCACTGTTCAGCTTTTTTACCGTTGCCAAGAGGTTGAGCTTCTTGCAGGTTGGTACGGTCAGCTGCACCATAAGCACCAACGATACCAAAGCCTTCGTATTCGTAGCTGATAGAACCGCCAACACCGTCGCCGTTAGAACGGCGTGCAGTGTCACGCTCGTTTTTACCCAGGTACTGAACAGCGAAGTTCAGGCCATCAACCAGACCAAAGAAGTTGGAGTTACGATAGGTAGCAACGCCGCCAACACGACCAACGAAGAAGTCATCGCTGTATGCAGTATCACCACCAAATTCTGGCAGCATATCGGTGTAACCCAGTGCATCATAAACCACACCGTAGTTACGGCCGTAATCGAAAGAACCAACGTCAGCGTATTTAAGACCCGCGAATGCCAGACGCGTTTTGTTACCAGTTTGAGCGTCAGCGCCTTCAGAGTTGTTACCCTGGAAGTTATATTCCCACTGACCATAACCGGTCAGATCGGAATTGATTTGAGTTTCCCCTTTAAAACCAAGACGGGCATAGGTCATGTCGCCATTGCCACCGTAACTGTTTTCACCGTTACCCTTGGAAAAATAATGCAGACCAACAGCTTTACCGTACAGATCTACTTTGTTGCCATCTTTGTTATAGATTTCTGCAGCGTTTGCAGTACCTGCTACTAACAGAGCAGGGACGATCACTGCCAGAATATTGCGCTTCATCATTATTTATTACCCTCATGGTTTTTTTTATGACACCTGCCACTGCCGTCAATAAGTTCTGTCAATAAAAATTTACGGAACTATTGATGAGAGTTTGGTGTCTTTATGTGTCTGCAGGCATCTTTCCATTCAAACTAACGTTTCGCTACCGTGAAAGTGCTACAAAGATAAAGATTTGGTTTCAAAAAGAAAAAATATGTAACCAAAAGTAAAATTTAAGGAACTTTGTGAACACCGTCATATTTCCATAGAGACGTGATGATATTTACAGCAATTTTAATCTATTTATATGATTTCCTTATATTTAAATTAACTAAACGGAAATTTTGTTTCTGATGGAAACTTTATCGACCTGGCACAAAATCTTCTTTCAGACATCCAGAATGCCAAAAAATAGTATGAAAATTGTGCTATTAGCTAAGAAAAAACTAATCCGCAATAAGAATGCGGATTAGTTTTTGCGCGTAAATGTTGCAATGTAATATTCCGTAACAGGATGATCGTTATGGCGGGGTTGCAAATAGATTGCTTGACTTAACAAACAGATAACTTGACAGAAAAGATAAAAAAAGAGCCAGCGGGCGCTGGCTCTTGAAGACGCTAAATTAGAAGCTGGCGTTACGCGGAGTACGTGGGAACGGAATCACATCACGTACGTTTTGCACGCCAGTTACGTAAGCAATCAGACGTTCAAAACCAAGACCGAAACCTGAATGCGGAACAGTACCGTAGCGACGCAGATCGCGATACCACCAGTAATCTTCTTTATTCAGGCCCATTTCCAGCATACGCTCGTCCAGCACGTCCAGACGTTCTTCACGCTGGGAGCCACCAATGATCTCACCGATGCCCGGAGCCATAACGTCCATAGCCGCAACGGTTTTACCGTCTTCGTTAAGGCGCATATAGAACGCTTTAATATCTTTCGGATAGTTTTTAACCACTACCGGTGCTTTAAAGTGTTCTTCCGCCAGATAACGCTCATGCTCAGAAGAGAGATCGACTCCCCAGTAAACCGGGTTTTCAAACTTCCTGCCGCAGTTTTCGAGAATGGTCACTGCGTCGGTATAATCCACCTGCGCAAAATCGGCTTCAATGAAGCGTTCCAGACGTGAAACGGCATCTTTATCTACGCGTTCAGCGAAGAATTTCATGTCGTCAGCGCGTTCTTCGAGAACCGCTTTGAAGACATATTTCAGCATGGCTTCAGCCAGACCCGCAATATCGTTCAGGTTAGCAAACGCCACTTCCGGCTCCAGCATCCAGAATTCCGCCAGGTGACGGCTGGTGTTGGAGTTTTCAGCACGGAAAGTCGGGCCGAAGGTATAAATTTTGGACAATGCGCAAGCGTAGGTTTCGCCGTTCAACTGGCCAGATACGGTCAGGAAAGACTCTTTACCAAAGAAGTCTTTGTCGAAATCCACTTTGCCCTGATCGTTACGCGGCAGGTTTTCCAGATCCAGCGTAGAAACGCGGAACATTTCGCCTGCACCTTCGGTATCAGATGCGGTAATCAGTGGCGTTGAAACCCAGAAGAATCCCTGCTCGTTAAAGAAGCGATGCAGCGCCTGCGCCAGCGTATGGCGAACGCGCGCGACGGCACCAATCAGGTTTGTGCGCGGACGCAGGTGAGCGACTTCACGCAGATACTCAATGCTGTGGCGTTTTGCCGCCATCGGGTAAGTGTCTGGATCTTCAACCCAACCAGCAACTTCAACCTTGCTGGCCTGAATTTCAAATTGTTGCCCCTGGCCCGGCGACGCCACGACTTTACCCGTCACAATGACCGAGCAGCCGGTGGTCAGACGCAGGACGTCTTCATTGTAATTGGGCAGAGAATTATTGATGACAGCCTGTACAGGATCAAAGCAGGAACCGTCATAAACGGCGAGGAAGGAGATGCCAGCTTTTGAATCTCGGCGGGTACGTACCCATCCGCGCACGGTGACTTCGCTGTCAACGGCTACACGGCCCTGGAGTACGTCGGCTACAGGCACAACGCTCATAATATTCTCTCTGTTAATAGTCGGAAAAAATAAACACTTGTCCACCCGTAAATGGGGGGATACCTATGTTACCTGGCATCTGCAATCAGACAAGCAGAATTCGCAAATGCAGCGAAAGATTTCGGAATTAAAGGTAAAAAAAGGGAGCCGATTAGCTCCCTGATGATATTAACTGGCTTTTTTAATATGCGGAAGGTCGAACGCTTTGCGCAGCGCCCGAACAAACGCTTTATCATGGCAGATAGTTTTGCCAGGGCTGTCAGAAAGTTTCGCCACCGGTTTACCGTTACACTCTACCAACTTAATGACAATATTCAGGGGTTTTACCTGGGGGATATCGCAGGTCAGGCGAGTCCCAATACCAAAACTTAATTGCACGCGGGAAGAGAAGTGGCGGTATAGCTCAACCGCTTTGCGTAAATCCAGATTGTCAGAGAAAACCAGCGTTTTACTCTGTGGATCAATTCCCAGCTTTTCATAATGTGCAATGGCTTTTTCACCCCATTCAACCGGGTCGCCAGAGTCATGACGCAGGCCCTGATACCGACTAGCGAACTCGACACCGAAATCACGCAGGAAAGCATCCATAGTGATGCAGTCGGTTAATGCAATGCCAAGTTGGTCGGGATACTCTTCCAGCCAGGCAGCAAGTGCAGCTCGCTGGCTGTTGGCTAGATCCGGGCTGATTTGCTGATGTGCCTGGAACCATTCGTGTGCCTGTGTTCCCATCGGCGTGAGGGAAAGCCGACGCGCCAGATCGTAGTTGCTGGTGCCCACAAACCAGGATTCCTGTTGCAGACGCTTAACGATGGTTTCTTGTACTTCGCGAGAAAAACGGCGACGGGTGCCAAAATCCATCAGATGGAAGCGCGACATATCAAGACCGGCGGTTAACGCCGAGAAGTCGACTAATTTGCTTTCCAGCGTGTCGAGGGCTTGCGCAACGTCGGCCTGCGGTGAGCGATAGCGATGTACCATTTCACTGATAACCGCCAGCAAAGGAACTTCCCAGAGGATGACTTCACGCCACGGGCCGCTTAAACGAATATCCAGCTTGCCATTATCGTTGGACACGGTGACTTGTTCCGGGTTAAAGCGGAACTCGCGTAACCAGTTAAGATAGTCGGCCTTAAAGAAAGGCAGGGCAGAAAGCCACTGATATTCATCATCCTGCAGGCGCAGGTGCTGCATCGCCTGAACCTGTTCACGAATAGCATCGGCATAAATACCCAGCAGATCGTCACCTCGGCAACGAAACTCCGCCGCGACATGCACATCGTAATAGTGATGAAACACGGCTTGCTGCATATGCAACTTATAAGCATCTGTATCCAGCAACGAGTGCAGAACAGGAGAAGCGAATTGTGTCATAGGTGCGCAGTAGCGTCCTCGTACAGGAGCGTTTAGTACAATAAACATCTTCAGGAACTGCTGGAGTATACCTTGTTTCGCAATTTATTGAACCCCGATCACACCATATGCCACCTTTCTGGTCGATGGCATTACGCGGTGTATGTTATAAAAATGTAGCAATAAAGGCGTTTGTACCTGAAAAGATGAAGATTCTGCATAGCGCGATTTACGCAACAGGAATAGACTGAACACCAGACTCTATAAAAGATGCTAAAGGTTATTTATGACTCAACAGCCACAAGCCAAATACCGTCACGATTATCGTGCGCCGGATTACCAGATTACTGATATTGACTTGACCTTTGACCTCGACGCGCAAAAGACGGTCGTTACCGCGGTCAGCCAGGCTGTCCGTCATGGTGCATCAGATGCTCCCCTTCGTCTCAACGGCGAAGACCTCAAACTGGTTTCTGTTCATATTAATGATGAGCCGTGGACCGCCTGGAAAGAAGAAGAGGGCGCACTGGTTATCAGTAATTTGCCGGAGCGTTTTACGCTTAAGATCATTAATGAAATAAGCCCGGCGGCGAATACCGCGCTGGAAGGGCTTTATCAGTCAGGCGATGCGCTTTGCACCCAGTGTGAAGCCGAAGGTTTCCGCCATATTACGTATTATCTCGACCGCCCGGACGTGCTGGCGCGTTTTACCACCAAAATTATTGCCGATAAAATCAAATATCCCTTCCTGCTTTCCAATGGTAACCGCGTTGCGCAAGGCGAACTGGAAAACGGACGCCATTGGGTACAGTGGCAGGACCCGTTCCCGAAACCGTGCTACCTGTTTGCGCTGGTGGCAGGCGACTTTGATGTACTGCGCGATACCTTTACCACGCGTTCTGGTCGCGAAGTAGCACTGGAGCTGTACGTCGATCGCGGCAACCTTGATCGCGCGCCGTGGGCGATGACCTCGCTGAAAAACTCCATGAAATGGGATGAAGAACGCTTTGGCCTGGAGTATGACCTCGACATCTATATGATCGTCGCGGTGGATTTCTTCAATATGGGCGCAATGGAGAATAAGGGGCTGAATATCTTTAACTCCAAATATGTGCTGGCCCGCACCGACACCGCCACCGACAAAGATTACCTCGATATTGAACGCGTTATCGGCCATGAATATTTCCATAACTGGACCGGTAACCGAGTGACCTGTCGCGACTGGTTCCAGCTCAGCCTGAAAGAAGGTTTAACCGTCTTCCGCGATCAGGAGTTCAGCTCTGACCTTGGTTCCCGCGCAGTTAACCGCATCAATAATGTACGCACCATGCGCGGATTGCAGTTTGCAGAAGACGCCAGCCCGATGGCGCACCCGATCCGCCCGGATATGGTCATTGAGATGAACAACTTCTACACCCTGACCGTTTACGAGAAGGGCGCGGAAGTGATTCGCATGATCCACACCCTGCTTGGCGAAGAAAACTTCCAGAAAGGGATGCAGCTTTATTTCGAGCGTCATGATGGTAGTGCAGCGACCTGTGACGACTTTGTGCAGGCGATGGAAGATGCGTCGAATGTCGATCTCTCCCATTTCCGCCGTTGGTACAGCCAGTCCGGTACACCGATTGTGACCGTCAAAGACGACTACAATCCGGAAACCGAGCAGTACACCCTGACCATCAGCCAGCGCACGCCAGCCACGCCGGATCAGGCAGAAAAACAGCCGCTGCATATTCCGTTTGCCATCGAACTGTATGATAACGAAGGCAAAGTGATCCCGTTGCAGAAAGGCGGTCATCCGGTGAATTCCGTGCTGAACGTCACTCAGGCGGAACAGACCTTTGTCTTTGATAATGTCTACTTCCAGCCGGTGCCTGCGCTGCTGTGCGAATTCTCTGCGCCAGTGAAACTGGAATATAAGTGGAGCGATCAGCAACTGACCTTCCTGATGCGTCATGCGCGTAATGATTTCTCCCGCTGGGATGCGGCGCAAAGTTTGCTGGCAACCTACATCAAGCTGAACGTCGCGCGTCATCAGCAAGGTCAGCCGCTGTCTCTGCCGGTGCATGTGGCTGATGCTTTCCGCGCGGTACTGCTTGATGAGAAGATTGATCCAGCGCTGGCGGCAGAAATCCTGACGCTGCCTTCTGTCAATGAAATGGCTGAATTGTTCGATATCATCGACCCGATTGCTATTGCCGAAGTACGCGAAGCACTCACTCGTACTCTGGCGACTGAACTGGCGGATGAGCTACTGGCTATTTACAACGCGAATTACCAGAGCGAGTACCGTGTTGAGCATGAAGATATTGCAAAACGCACTCTGCGTAATGCCTGCCTGCGTTTCCTCGCTTTTGGTGAAACGCATCTGGCTGATGTGCTGGTGAGCAAGCAGTTCCACGAAGCAAACAATATGACTGATGCGCTGGCGGCGCTTTCTGCGGCGGTTGCCGCACAGCTGTCTTGCCGTGACGCGCTGATGCAGGAGTACGACGACAAGTGGCATCAGAACGGTCTGGTGATGGATAAATGGTTTATCCTGCAAGCCACCAGCCCGGCGGCGAATGTGCTGGAGACGGTGCGCGGCCTGTTGCAGCATCGCTCATTTACCATGAGCAACCCGAACCGTATTCGTTCGTTGATTGGCGCGTTTGCGGGCAGCAATCCGGCAGCGTTCCATGCCGAAGATGGCAGCGGTTACCTGTTCCTGGTGGAAATGCTTACCGACCTCAACAGCCGTAACCCGCAGGTGGCTTCACGTCTGATTGAACCGCTGATTCGCCTGAAACGTTACGATGCCAAACGTCAGGAGAAAATGCGCGCGGCGCTGGAACAGTTGAAAGGGCTGGAAAATCTCTCTGGCGATCTGTACGAGAAGATAACTAAAGCACTGGCTTGATAAATAACCGAATGGCGGCAATAGCGCCGCCATTCGGGGAATTTACCCCTGTTTTCTCAGGCGAGTTTCAGATTCACCACGTTGCATCACCCGTTGCAACACCTCCGCTTCCAGCTCCGCTAATCGCACCGACCCTAATCGACGCGGACGGGGGATATCCACTGTCAAATCCAGACCAATTTTTCCCTCTTCAATTAACAGCACCCGGTCAGCCATCGCTACCGCTTCGCTCACATCATGCGTCACCAACAGTACGGTAAAGCCGTGCTCCTGCCAAAGTGACACAATCAAATCCTGCATCTCGAGTCGCGTTAAGGCGTCCAGCGCCCCGAGCGGTTCATCAAGCAACAATAATCCCGGTCGATGAATCAACGCTCTTGCCAGCGCCACTCGCTGTTTCTGCCCGCCAGAAAGTGCGGCAGGCCATTCCCCTGCGCGATTCTCCAGTCCTACCGCAGCCAACGCTCGACGTGCGGCATCGCGCCACTGGCCTTTAAGGCCTAACCCAACGTTATCAATCACCGATTTCCACGGTAGCAGACGCGCATCCTGAAACATCATTCGCGTGTCTTCCTGAATTTCAGCCAGCGGTGTGGTGCCCGCTAACACATCGCCTGCGGTTGGCGTTTCCAGACCTGCCAGCAGGCGCAGCAGGGTACTTTTGCCACCACCGCTGCGGCCCACCACCGCCACAAACTGACCTGCCGGAATATGTAAATCCAGTTGGTTCAGGACGATATTTTCCGCGTAATGTTTGCTTACTGCATTGAGCAACAATGGCGTGCCCTGGTTCAGACGAGCAGTATTCATACCGTGGCCTCCTTCAAATGATAAGCCGGGTTCCAGCGCAACCAGAGGCGCTCTAACAGCTGCGCGCTGACGTCAGCCAGTTTGCCGAGCAGGGCGTAAAGAATAATAGCGACTACCACCACGTCCGTTTGCAAAAACTCCCGCGCATTCATCGCCAGATAACCAATGCCTGAATTGGCAGAAATGGTTTCGGCAACAATCAGCGTCAGCCACATCAGGCCCAACGCAAAACGCACGCCGACCATAATTGAGGGCAGGGCACCAGGCAGGATCACATGGATAAACAGCGGTATGCCGGATAATCCATAGCTACGCGCCATCTCCACCAACCCGCGATCGATATTACGGATGCCATGCCAGGTGTTGATATAAATGGGGAATAGCGTACCGAGCGCCACCAGAAAGATTTTTGCGGATTCATCAATGCCAAACCACAAAATCACCAGCGGGATCAGCGCCAGATGCGGCACGTTGCGCAACATCTGAATTGAGGTATCCAGCAGCCGTTCTCCCCAGCGAGATAGCCCGCTAATCAGTCCCAAAATCAACCCCAGCGATCCGCCAATTGAAAAGCCAATCAGCGCCCGCCAGGAGCTGATCGCCAGATGCTGCCACAGTTCGCCGCTGGCGGAGAGCGTCCAGAACGCCGTCACCACTCCTTCCGGTGAAGGCAAAATACGCGTCGACAGCCAGCCAACCGAGGAGGCCAGTTGCCACACCGCCACGATGCCCACCGGTAAAAACCAGGGGGCAACGCGCAATAACCACTTCTTCACTGGCGTTGCCATTATTTCTTCCTTAGCTTTGCGCGACTTTACGGGGGATAAAATCATTCGCCACCGCTTCGCCTTGCGGATTCAGCGGCTGCGGCTGGGGAATTTCCGGGATGGCGACATCCAGAAGCGGGAACAGCAACTCGCCAACCCGATACGCTTCTTCCAGATGCGGATAGCCCGAAAGCACAAAACTGTCGATGCCAAGCGCGGCATATTCGTTGATTCGCGCAGCGACCGTAGGACCATCGCCCACCAGCGCCGTCCCGGCACCGCCGCGCACTAAGCCAACGCCCGCCCATAAATTGGGGCTGATCTCCAGATTGTCGCGCTTGCCGTTATGTAACGCCGCCATTCGCTGTTGCCCTACGGAATCCGTCCGGGCGAATGCGGCCTGTGCTTTGGCGATAGTTTCATCATCAAGATGCGAGATTAACCGCTCGGCGGCCTGCCACGCTTCGTCGTTAGTTTCACGAACAATCACATGCAGACGAATACCGAAACGAATTTTGCGTCCATGCGCGGCAGCTTTCGCCCGCACTTGTTCGATTTTCTCTTTAACCAGTTCCGGCGGTTCGCCCCAGGTGAGGTAGAGATCAACCTGTTCTGCCGCCAGCTCCTGGGCGACATCTGACGATCCGCCAAAGTAAAGTGGCGGATACGGCTGTTGAATCGCCGGGAAGAGCAGTTTTGCTCCGCGCACATGAATATGTTTACCGTTGAAATCGACGGTTTCTCTCTGCAATAAACGCCGCCAGACCTGGGTAAATTCCGCCGAGGCTTCGTAGCGCTCGCTATGATCAAGGAACACTCCGTCGCCTGCCAGCTCTTGTGGATCGCTGCCTGTGACCAGGTTAAACAACGCACGTCCATTTGAGAGACGGTCAAGCGTGGCGGCCTGGCGGGCGGCAACGGTAGGTGAGGTTACGCTGGGACGCAGGGCGACAAGAAACTTCAGCCGCTGCGTCACCGGGATCATCGATGCGGCAACCAGCCACGCATCTTCGCAGGAGCGCCCCGTTGGAATTAGCACACCGGTATAGCCAAGACGATCCGCCGCTTGCGCAATTTGTTGCAGATAACCGTGATCAACCGGGCGTGAACCTTCTTCCGTTCCCAGATAATGCCCGTCACCGTGGGTCGGTAAAAACCAGAACATATTCAGACTCATAATTGTTTTCCTTCCAGTTGAGTGGGCTGCCAGATGCGCTGGCGAATATCGACTTTTTTCGGCACCAGACGATTTTCATAAAACAGATCTGCCGTTTGCTGCTGTAAGGCGGCAACCTCGGCGTTAACCGGTTTGATGGTGGTAGGAGGGCGATGATCTAAGTAAGAGGCAATCACCGGTGCCGGTAAGCCCATCGTTTTTGCCAGTAAAGCGATGCTTTGCTCGCGCTGGCTGCGGGTTAACGCATCGGCCTCACTAAAGGTTGCCAGTACGCCCTGAATAAAAGCGCCGTTTTTTTCTGCATAGGGACGAGCTGCCAGATAAAACGATCCAGTTTGATTGAGATCGGTGCCGTCTTTCAGCACCCGCACGCCGCCCTGTAATAATGCAGCAGAGTAGTAGGGATCCCAGATAGCCCAGGCGTCAACGTTACCTTGCTGGAACGCGGCGCGGGCATCAGCGGGCGTCAGGTAAGTGGGTTGGATATCGGTAAACTTAAGTCCGGCCTGACGCAGTGCACGCAGTAAAAGGTTGTGTGAACTGGAACCTTTCTGAAAGGCAACTTTGTGACCTTTAAGATCGGCTACGGTTTTGATCGGGCTGTTTTCTGCCACCAGAATCACTTCGGCTTTGGGCTTCGGTGGCTCGACGCCCACGTACACCAAATCAGCCCCGGCAGCCTGGGCAAAGATTGGCGGAATATCCCCGGTACTGCCGAGATCAATACTGCCAACGTTTAACGCTTCCAACATTTGCGGACCCGCGGGGAACTCCACCCAGGAGATTTTTGATTCCGGATAGCGTTTTTCCAGTAACTGGTGGCTTTTTGCCAGCACCATACCAATACTGCCTTTCTGATAGCCTATACGTAACGCTTCAGGCGAGGATTCTGCAGCAACCGCAAAAGTAGAGACGCTAAGCAATCCCGCCAGCGCCAGTTTAATGATGTTACGCATGGGCATTACCTCGCAGAGACAGAAGGTCAGGAACCTGAACATCGCGGCGGTGCAATGCCTGCCAGAAAGTTTCTAGCGCGGTATCAAGACGGGTTTGCAGATTTGGCGTGAACTGGGGTCTGTGATGGTAATCAATTACTTGTGAGTCATCGGCAAACACGCCGTGCAGGATCTCCTGAGCTTTCAGTGCGCTTAAAACTGGTTTAAGGGCATAATCGACCGCCAGCAGATGGGCCACGGTACCGCCCGTCGCCAGCGGTAGCACCACTTTGCCTTGCAAAGCGCGTTCTGGCAGCAGGTCGAGCAGGGTTTTCAACGCACCGGAATAGGCGGCTTTATACACAGGCGTGGCGACAATCAGCCCATCGGCCTGTTGCAGCTGTTCGGTGAAGGTCTTGAGTGCCGGACTATCGAAACGAGCATAAAGTAGATCTTCCGGGGCGAAGTTTTGCAGATTCCAGTGATAAACCTCTACATCCAGGCCATTTAGTTTTTCCCGCGCATATTCCAGCAAGGAGCTGGAGCGAGAAGGAAAGCGAGGACTACCCGCCAGGGTGATGACACGCATACTCTCTCCTTATAACCAATTGTTCTTTTTTTGTTAACATTGATAACAATTCGGTCAGTCTGTCGGAGAGACAAGAAAATTCCAAATATAAATTTTGTGTATCTTTTTCTGAAAATAAACTAAAGAAAGGGCTTTATATATCACGCATATTTATTTATTGGATAGTCATTAGATGTTGAATCAATGAATTACTCGTTCAGTTAATATTTAAATATTCATGAAATCTATAAATTAAAGATTTGTCACTTATTGGATTTAGTATGCTTGATTTAAATGGCGGACAATTATTGTTATTATTAAGTCTAATGTCATTTAAAGGCATTATCATATTTACGAAGAGATCAGGATGATAACGATGAAAAAAAGTGTATTGACGGCGTTTATAACTGTGGTATGTGCAACGTCCAGCGTTATGGCTGCTGATGATAATGCTATCACGGATGGCTCAGTAACATTTAATGGTAAAGTTATTGCTCCAGCTTGTACCCTGGTAGCTGCGACGAAAGATTCCGTGGTGACTTTGCCAGATGTTAGTGCCACGAAGTTGCAAACCAATGGTCAGGTTTCTGGCGTGCAAATTGATGTGCCAATTGAATTAAAAGATTGTGATACTACCGTAACAAAAAATGCAACGTTCACCTTTAATGGCACTGCGGATACTACTCAGATTACAGCGTTTGCTAACCAGGCCTCATCTGATGCTGCTACAAACGTGGCCCTGCAAATGTATATGAATGATGGTACAACGGCCATCACGCCAGACACAGAAACCGGGAACATTTTGTTGCAGGATGGAGATCAGACGTTGACTTTTAAAGTTGATTATATCGCTACGGGGAAAGCGACTTCAGGTAATGTGAATGCGGTAACAAATTTCCATATTAACTATTATTAATAGAACTCATTAATTGTTTTATTAATTAGTACCCCTCCAGTGTTCTGGAGGGGATATTCATATTTTTTAAGAGTGACTATTTATGAAAACTTGCATAACAAAGGGAATTGTGACCGTAAGTTTAACGGCAATATTACTCAGCTGCTCATCCGCATGGGCGGCAGGTAAAGGCGGGATTGGACTTGCAGCAACACGTCTTGTTTATTCAGAAGGTGAAGAGCAAATTTCACTGGGTGTACGTAACACCAGTCCGGATGTTCCTTATCTTATTCAGTCATGGGTGATGACCCCAGATAATAAAAAATCAGCAGACTTTATTATTACACCACCGCTATTTGTGCTGAATCCGGCAAATGAGAATCTGTTACGCATTATGTACATTGGAGCGCCGTTGGCGAAAGACAGAGAAACCCTTTTCTTCACTAGCGTACGGGCAGTCCCTTCAACAACGAAGCGGAAAGAGGGAAATACCCTGAAGATTGCCACACAAAGCGTCATCAAACTTTTCTGGCGACCAAAAGGTTTAGCGTATCCCTTAGGCGAGGCTCCGGCGAAACTGCGTTGCACTTCGTCAGCTGACATGGTTACGGTCAGTAACCCAACACCTTATTTCATTACCCTGACAGACCTGAAAATAGGTGGAAAAGTAGTTAAAAATCAAATGATTTCCCCCTTTGATAAATACCAATTTTCTCTGCCAAAGGGGGCCAAAAATAGCAGCGTAACGTATCGAACCATCAATGACTACGGGGCGGAAACGCCGCAACTCAACTGTAAATCGTAAGCCGTCTTCAGTTAAGAGAGCGAGATGTATAGAACTCATCGACAACACAGCCTGTTAAGCTCTGGTGGAGTGCCATCGTTTATTGGTGGGCTGGTGGTGTTTGTGTCGGCAGCGTTCAATGCACAAGCTGAAACCTGGTTCGATCCTGCTTTTTTCAAAGATGATCCCTCAATGGTGGCCGATTTGTCTCGTTTCGAAAAAGGACAAAAAATAACGCCAGGGGTTTATCGTGTCGATATTGTTCTGAATCAGACAATTGTAGATACGCGCAACGTCAATTTTGTTGAGATAACGCCAGAGAAGGGGATTGCCGCCTGTTTGACGACTGAAAGCCTGGATGCAATGGGTGTTAATACTGATGCGTTTCCGGCTTTTAAACAACTGGACAAACAAGCGTGTGTGCCATTGGCGGAGATTATTCCGGATGCCAGCGTAACGTTTAATGTGAATAAACTCCGTCTGGAAATTTCAGTACCGCAAATCGCCATCAAAAGTAATGCCCGTGGTTATGTCCCCCCTGAACGTTGGGATGAAGGGATCAACGCGCTATTACTGGGATATTCGTTTAGCGGGGCTAACAGTATTCATAGCAGCGCAGACAGTGATTCTGGCGACAGCTATTTTCTGAATTTAAACAGTGGCGTTAATTTAGGCCCATGGAGATTGCGCAACAATTCAACATGGAGTCGTAGTAGTGGCCAAACCGCAGAATGGAAGAATCTCAGCAGCTATTTGCAACGGGCGGTTATTCCTCTGAAAGGCGAACTGACCGTAGGTGATGATTATACTGCAGGCGATTTTTTCGATAGTGTCAGCTTTCGTGGTGTGCAGCTGGCGTCAGATGACAACATGCTGCCAGACAGCCTGAAAGGGTTTGCGCCTGTGGTGCGTGGTATCGCCAAAAGCAATGCCCAGATAACGATTAAGCAAAATGGTTACACCATTTACCAAACTTATGTATCGCCTGGTGCTTTTGAAATTAGTGATCTCTATTCCACGTCGTCGAGCGGTGATTTGTTAGTTGAAATCAAAGAAGCGGACGGCAGCGTCAATAGCTACAGCGTACCGTTCTCCAGTGTGCCATTACTCCAGCGTCAGGGGCGAATCAAATACGCGGTGACACTGGCGAAATACAGAACCAATAGTAATGAACAGCAGGAGAGCAAATTTGCCCAGGCCACGTTGCAGTGGGGCGGACCGTGGGGAACGACCTGGTATGGTGGTGGACAATATGCTGAATATTACCGTGCCGCCATGTTTGGTCTGGGATTTAACCTCGGCGATTTCGGAGCAATTTCGTTCGATGCGACCCAGGCGAAGAGTACGCTAGCAGATCAAAGCGAACATAAAGGTCAGTCATATCGTTTTCTGTATGCCAAAACGCTCAACCACTTGGGCACTAACTTTCAATTGATGGGCTATCGCTATTCGACGTCGGGTTTCTACACCCTTTCCGACACCATGTATAAACATATGGATGGCTACGAATTTAATGACGGTGATGATGAAGATACGCCGATGTGGTCGCGTTATTACAATTTGTTTTACACCAAACGTGGCAAACTGCAGGTCAATATCTCCCAGCAATTAGGCGAGTACGGTTCGTTTTATTTAAGTGGTAGCCAGCAAACTTACTGGCATACGGATCAACAGGATCGGCTATTACAGTTTGGCTACAACACGCAAATTAAAGATCTTTCGCTGGGGATTTCCTGGAACTACAGTAAGTCCCGTGGTCAACCTGATGCTGATCAGGTGTTTGCTCTAAATTTTTCCCTGCCGCTCAATCTGTTGCTCCCCAGAAGTAATGATAGCTATACCAGGAAAAAAAATTACGCCTGGATGACCTCTAACACCAGTATCGATAACGAAGGGCACACTACACAAAACCTGGGTTTAACGGAGACATTACTCGATGACGGTAACCTGAGCTACAGCGTGCAACAGGGATATAACAGCGAGGGGAAAACGGCTAATGGTAGCGCCAGCATGGATTACAAAGGGGCGTTTGCGGATGCCCGAGTGGGCTACAACTACAGCGATAACGGCAGTCAACAACCACTGAACTACGCTCTTTCAGGCAGTTTAGTTGCCCATTCACAGGGCATTACCCTGGGGCAATCGCTGGGGGAAACTAACGTTCTGATTGCAGCACCAGGCGCAGAGAATACTCGTGTGGCGAACAGCACCGGGCTGAAAACTGACTGGCGCGGATATACCGTTGTTCCTTATGCCACTTCTTATCGGGAAAATCGAATCGCACTTGATGCGGCGTCGTTAAAACGTAACGTGGATCTTGAAAATGCAGTAGTCAACGTGGTTCCCACCAAAGGGGCGTTGGTTCTGGCGGAGTTCAATGCCCATGCGGGTGCAAGGGTATTAATGAAAACATCAAAGCAGGGTATACCGCTGCGTTTTGGCGCGATAGCGACGCTGGACGGCGTACAGGCTAATAGCGGCATAATTGATGATGATGGCTCGCTCTATATGGCGGGTTTACCGGCGAAGGGAACAATAAGCGTGCGCTGGGGCGAAGCTCCCGATCAAATTTGTCATATCAATTACGAGCTTACCGAACAACAAATTAACTCTGCGATTACGCGAATGGATGCCATATGCAGATAATCTTTGGAGAAAAATGCGTGTCATTACTACGACTATTTTTTGCCGCCGTCTTAATGTTATGGTGCGCTCAAACCGCTGCTTATAGCGGGCAGTGTCATACTACTCAGGGGAATCCGTATATTGGCGTCAATTTTGGCGTTAAAACCCTGGAGGAAGAAGCAAATACGGCAGGGGTAGTTAAAGACAAATTTTATCAGTGGAACGAATCGAATGATTATTATGTTTCCTGTGATTGCGATAAAGACAATGTCAGAAGTGGCCGATGGGCATTCGCCGCGGATTCACCGTTAGTCTATTTAGGCGACAACTGGTACAAAATTAATGACTATCTTGCCGCCAAAGTTTTATTGCAGGTTAAAGGCAGTTCTCCTACTGCGGTTCCTTTCGAAAACGTGGGCACAGGGGGGGATACCCGATGGCATATTTGCGACCCTGGCGGTCAACGTTTAGGTGGGCAGGGGGCAAGCGGTAATAGCGGTAGCTTTTCCCTGAAAATATTGCAGCCGTTCGTTGGCTCGGTCGTCATTCCTCCTATGGCGCTGGCGCGATTATATGAATGCTACAACATACCCGCAGGTGATTCCTGCACGACTACAGGTACACCGGTTTTAGTGTATTACCTGTCTGGTACGATCAATTCACTTGGCTCATGTTCCGTCAATGCCGGAGAGACAATTGAAGTTGATTTAGGTGATGTCTTCGCTGCCAATTTCCGTGTTGTAGGGCATAAACCTCTTGGGGCCAGAACGGCAGAACTTGCAATTCCAGTCAGGTGTAACACGGGAAACGCGGGATTAGTTAATGTCAACCTGAGTCTGACGGCAACCACAGACCCCAGCTATCCCCAGGCGATTAAGACGTCACGTCCTGGCGTGGGCGTGGTGGTGACCGATAGCCAGAACAACATTATTTCCCCTGCTGGTGGAACATTACCGCTCTCTATTCCTGATGATGCAGACAGTATCGCGCGAATGAATGTCTATCCAGTCAGCACGACAGGTGTACCACCAGAAACCGGGCGATTTGAAGCCACGGCAACGGTGAGAATAAATTTTGATTAACGCGTGAACGTATGAAGAAAAAAACGATATTTCAGTGCGTTATCTTGTTCTTTAGCATTCTTAACATCCATGTCGGGATGGCTGGGCCTGAACAAGTTAGTATGCATATTTATGGGAATGTGGTCGATCAGGGCTGTGATGTCGCCACCAAAAGTGCATTACAAAATATTCATATTGGTGATTTTAATATCAGTGATTTTCAGGCCGCGAATACCGTAAGCACTGCTGCTGATTTGAATATCGATATCACCGGTTGTGCCGCTGGTATTACTGGCGCGGACGTCCTTTTTAGCGGCGAGGCTGACACCCTTGCGCCGACACTGCTCAAACTAACTGACACAGGCGGAAGCGGTGGTATGGCAACGGGGATTGCCGTGCAAATTCTTGATGCGCAAAGTCAGCAAGAAATCCCGCTCAATCAGGTCCAGCCTCTTACGCCCTTAAAAGCCGGGGATAACACACTCAAATATCAACTTCGTTATAAGTCCACAAAGGCGGGAGCAACGGGCGGTAATGCGACGGCGGTTCTCTATTTTGATCTGGTTTACCAGTGAAGGAGTGATGTTGAAACGGATAATCTGGATTCTGTTCTTATTGGGATTAACGTGGGGCTGTGAGCTATTTGCCCATGATGGCACGGTCAACATTAGCGGATCGTTTCGCCGTAATACATGCGTGCTGGCACAGGATAGCAAGCAAATCAATGTGCAGTTAGGCGATGTCTCGCTGACACGTTTTTCTCATGGGAATTATGGCCCGGAGAAATCTTTCATCATTAATTTGCAGGATTGCGGAACAGATGTCAGCACGGTTGACGTCACCTTTTCAGGAACCCCCGACGGAGTGCAGAGCGAAATGTTGTCCATTGAAAGTGGTACGGATGCAGCCAGCGGGCTGGCAATTGCGATTCTGGATGATGCGAAGATATTGATTCCGCTTAACCAGGCGAGTAAAGACTACAGCCTACATAGCGGTAAGGTGCCATTAACTTTTTATGCGCAATTGCGACCTGTCAATAGCGATGTGCAGTCGGGTAAAGTGAATGCCAGCGCGACATTTGTACTTCATTATGACTAATACGTGGAACAGATTGGCGCTCTTGATTTTCGCCGTTTTATCGCTGCTGGTGGCGGGTGAATTGCAGGCAGGAGTGGTGGTCGGCGGAACGCGATTTATCTTTCCGGCAGACAGAGAATCGATATCTATTTTACTGACTAATACCAGTCAGGAATCCTGGCTTATTAACAGTAAAATCAACCGCCCAACGCGTTGGGCCGGGGGGGAAGCGTCGACAGTGCCAGCACCATTACTGGCCGCTCCGCCACTTATTCTCCTGAAGCCCGGTACGACAGGCACGTTGCGCTTGCTGAGAACGGAAAGCGACATCTTGCCTGTGGATCGCGAAACGCTATTTGAGTTAAGCATTGCCAGCGTGCCATCCGGCAAAGTTGAAAATCAGAGCGTAAAAGTGGCGATGCGCTCGGTATTTAAACTGTTCTGGCGACCCGAAGGTTTGCCGGGCGACCCGCTGGAAGCTTATCAACAATTACGCTGGACACGGAATTCGCAGGGTGTACAACTCACTAACCCAACGCCTTATTACATTAACCTGATTCAGGTGAGTGTAAATGGTAAAGCGTTAAGTAATGTGGGAGTTGTGCCGCCTAAAAGCCAGCGTCAGACAAGCTGGTGTCAGGCAATCGCACCGTGTCATGTCGCCTGGCGGGCGATAAATGATTACGGCGGGTTGAGTGCAAAGAAGGAGCAAAATCTGCCCTGAAACAGGTTCGGAAAACGTTTGCGTTTTTTTTGCCGCAGGTCAATTCCCTTTTGGTCCGAACTCGCACATAATACGCCCCCGGTTTGCACACCGGGAATCCAGGAGAGTTCATGTACTACCCCTTCGTTCGTAAAGCCCTTTTCCAGCTCGATCCAGAGCGCGCTCATGAGTTTACTTTTCAGCAATTACGCCGTATTACAGGAACGCCGTTTGAAGCACTGGTGCGGCAGAAAGTGCCTGCGAAACCTGTTAACTGCATGGGCCTGACGTTTAAAAATCCGCTTGGTCTGGCAGCCGGTCTTGATAAAGACGGGGAGTGCATTGACGCGTTAGGCGCGATGGGATTTGGATCGATCGAGATCGGTACCGTCACGCCACGTCCACAGCCAGGTAATGACAAGCCGCGTCTCTTTCGTCTGGTAGATGCCGAAGGTTTGATCAACCGTATGGGCTTTAATAATCTTGGCGTTGATAACCTCGTAGAGAACGTAAAAAAGGCCCATTATGACGGCGTCCTGGGTATTAACATCGGCAAAAATAAAGATACGCCAGTGGAGCAGGGCAAAGATGACTATCTGATTTGTATGGAAAAAATCTATGCCTATGCGGGATATATCGCCATCAATATTTCATCGCCGAATACCCCAGGATTACGCACGCTGCAATATGGTGAAGCGCTGGATGATCTCTTAACCGCGATTAAAAATAAGCAAAATGATTTGCAAGCGATGCACCATAAATATGTGCCGATCGCAGTGAAGATCGCGCCGGATCTTTCTGAAGAAGAATTGATCCAGGTTGCCGATAGTTTAGTTCGCCATAATATTGATGGCGTTATTGCAACCAATACCACACTCGATCGTTCTCTTGTTCAGGGAATGAAAAATTGCGATCAAACCGGTGGCTTAAGTGGTCGTCCGCTTCAGTTAAAAAGCACCGAAATTATTCGCCGCTTGTCACTGGAATTAAACGGTCGCTTACCGATCATCGGTGTTGGCGGCATCGACTCGGTTATCGCTGCGCGTGAAAAGATTGCTGCGGGTGCCTCACTGGTGCAAATTTATTCTGGTTTTATTTTTAAAGGTCCGCCGCTGATTAAAGAAATCGTTACCCATATCTAATTATTTCTTCGAATTCCTCTTTATAAGATAATCAGGGCTTTATTTTCAGCCCTGGTTGTTTTATATTCATCGCTGTTGCTTATTTAGACATTTTGTACTTTTATTGTTGAGGTTATTAAGCGAAGCGACAATGGATTGTGTTGCTGCGGTTTTATAGGGTAGGGGAGAGGCAGATGCGAATTAAACCAGACGATAACTGGCGTTGGTATTACGATGAAGAGCACGATCGAATGATGCTCGATTTAGCCAATGGTATGCTATTTCGCTCACGTTTTGCGCGCAAGATGTTGACTCCAGATGCCTTTTCTCCCGCAGGCTTTTGCGTTGACGACGCCGCGCTCTATTTCTCTTTTGAAGAAAAGTGCCGCGATTTTAATTTATCTAAAGAACAAAAAGCCGAACTGGTGCTGAATGCACTGGTAGCAATTCGCTATCTCAAACCGCAAATGCCGAAAAGCTGGCATTTTGTTTCCCATGGTGAAATGTGGGTGCCCATGCCGGGCGATGCGGCCTGCGTTTGGTTGAGCGATACTCACGAGCAGGTCAATTTGCTGGTCGTTGAATCTGGCGAAAATGCCGCACTATGCCTGCTGGCACAACCCTGCGTTGTTATTGCGGGTCGCGCGATGCAGTTGGGCGACGCCATTAAAATCATGAACGACAGGCTGAAACCGCAGGTTAATGTTGACAGCTTCAGCCTCGAACAGGCAGTCTAACGCGCCAACTTAAGTGCAGTCTTCGGTACACAGCTACAGCAAAGAATGGTGCCATCATCGCCCATTGCTGATTTTTTCAGCGGCGTGACTTCGCCTTCTAAAAGCTGAACACGGCAACTTCCACAAATGCCCGCGCGGCAAGAATAAGGGATACGAATTCCCTGATTTTCTAATTGCTCCAGCAACACCTGTTGGTTATTTCCACGAAATGCCTGTCCCTGCCAGTCAATATCTACATTTGCGTCCGGTTGTTGCGTGATGTTGGCGGTATCATCAGCGGCAGCTGCGCCGTAAATTTTTGCCGGAGCCGTTGCCAGAATTTCCACCTCATCGCCAACGCGAATCACGCCGCTATTACGGGCAATTAAATTCTGACCAAAATCGACATCGCCGTTATCCTGGGCAGTGCGGAAAGATTGCAATGTTTTTAATGGTTCGCCTGCCGGATGTTTTTGCCCTTTTTCTGGGCTGACGGTGGTGAAAATACAGCGGCTACAAGGTTTAACCACATCAAACACCACATCACCAATGCGAATCACTTTCCAGCGATCTTCTTCCCAGGCTGACGCGCCGGAAACCACCAGATTGGGGCGGAATTGCTCCATTTTTACACTGGCCGGACAACGTTGTTGGAGATCACGTAACGAGGCTTCGTTAGCAAGAAGGTAAGGATAGCCATCAGCAAATGACAGAGGTACAGTGTTGTGGCGTTTCACGCGCCGGGTCATTTGTGGCCCCACCCAGCGTAATTGCACTTCGCGGGAGAAAAATCCACTTAGCCATTTGTTGATCGCGTCTGGCGCAATTCGCGCGGTAAAATGTGTGCCCCAAACTTCGGTTGGTGCGTCTTGTGTGGCGAAATCAGCAAAACGAACATATGCGCTACTGCCATCTGGTGCGGTGAGATGCAAGCCATCATGCACAGGTGAAGGAGTAAACCGTACCATCTGGGGAAACTGGCGAGCGGTAATAAACGTACCGTCAGGTTCCGTGATCATAAAGATGCGATCGAAGGCCAGACCACTGACATCTGCCAGAGCATGTGTAAGACCAATGCCGCGCATCGATTTAACAGGATGAATAAAAAGCCGGATTAATGTCGCCACGGTGCGGTCCTCAAATGAAAATAAGCCCTCAACTTTATGACATGACGCGCTTATTAGCTATAATGCGCAACAATTTTCTTAGCGCCTGTCCCATTAGGCTATTTTATTTGTCAGTTTGGCCCTGGGTTATGCTCGAAATCCTCACGTACTTGTGTACGCTCCGGTTTCTCCGCGCTGTCCATGTCCAGACTGACTGCAACAATTACGCCTACTGCGGTAGGCTCTTAGAGTAAAAGTGACGATATGAATTCTCTGTTTGCCAGTACGGCCCGTGGGCTGGAAGAGCTGTTAAAAACTGAACTGGAAAACCTGGGGGCCGTTGAATGCCAGGTGGTTCAGGGTGGGGTCCATTTCAAGGGCGACACACGGCTTGTTTACCAGAGCCTGATGTGGAGCCGCCTGGCCTCGCGTATTATGTTGCCGCTGGGCGAGTGTAAGGTTTACAGCGATTTAGACCTCTATCTCGGTGTTCAGGCGATCAACTGGACAGAGATGTTTAATCCTGGCGCGACCTTCGCTGTCCACTTCAGTGGTTTGAATGACACCATCCGCAACAGTCAGTACGGCGCGATGAAAGTGAAAGACGCGATCGTCGATGCTTTCACGCGGAAAAATCTGCCGCGTCCAAATGTTGATCGCGATGCGCCGGATATCCGCGTTAACGTCTGGCTGCATAAAGAAACCGCCAGTATCGCTCTTGATCTGAGTGGTGATGGTTTACATCTGCGTGGCTATCGCGATCGTGCTGGTATTGCGCCGATCAAAGAAACCCTGGCAGCCGCTATTGTGATGCGATCCGGCTGGCAGCCAGGAACACCGCTGCTCGATCCGATGTGTGGTTCCGGTACGTTGCTGATTGAAGCAGCGATGCTGGCGACCGATCGCGCACCAGGCTTGCACCGTGGGCGTTGGGGCTTTAGCGGCTGGGCGCAGCATGATGAAGCTATCTGGCAGGAAGTGAAAGCGGAAGCGCAAACTCGCGCCCGTAAAGGCCTGGCTGAGTATAGCTCTCATTTTTACGGTTCGGACAGCGACGCACGGGTGATTCAACGTGCACGCACTAACGCCCGTCTTGCGGGGATTGGTGAACTGATCACCTTTGAGGTGAAAGATGTCGCGCAACTGACCAATCCGCTGCCGAAAGGGCCGTACGGCACAGTGTTGAGCAACCCGCCATACGGGGAACGTCTGGACAGCGAACCGGCGCTGATTGCGCTGCATAGCCTGCTGGGTCGGATCATGAAAAACCAGTTTGGTGGCTGGAATCTCTCTTTGTTTAGTGCCTCGCCGGATCTGCTAAGCTGCTTGCAGCTGCGTGCAGACAAACAGTACAAGGCGAAAAACGGCCCGCTGGACTGCGTACAGAAAAATTACCACGTTGCCGAAAGCACTCCAGACAGCAAACCGGCGATGGTAGCGGAAGACTACACCAACCGCCTGCGTAAGAACCTCAAAAAATTCGAGAAGTGGGCTCGCCAGGAAGGGATTGAATGTTACCGCCTGTATGACGCCGATCTGCCAGAATATAACGTTGCCGTTGACCGTTATGCCGACTGGGTGGTGGTGCAGGAGTATGCGCCGCCAAAAACTATTGATGCTCACAAAGCGCGTCAGCGTCTGTTCGATATTATCGCTGCAACCATTTCGGTACTGGGGATTGCGCCAAACAAACTGGTGCTGAAAACCCGTGAACGCCAGAAGGGCAAAAACCAATACCAGAAACTGGGCGAGAAGGGCGAGTTTCTTGAAGTTACCGAATATAACGCTCACTTGTGGGTGAACCTGACGGATTATCTCGATACTGGTCTGTTCCTCGATCACCGCATCGCCCGTCGTATGCTCGGTCAGATGAGCAAAGGCAAAGATTTCCTCAACCTGTTCTCTTATACCGGCAGCGCCACCGTGCATGCGGGATTAGGCGGTGCACGCAGCACCACCACCGTGGATATGTCGCGTACTTATCTGGAATGGGCAGAACGCAACCTGCGTCTGAATGGCCTGACCGGGCGTGCGCATCGCCTGATTCAGGCCGATTGCCTGGCGTGGCTGCGTGAGGCAAATGAACAGTTCGATCTGATCTTTATCGATCCGCCAACCTTCTCTAACTCAAAACGAATGGAAGATGCGTTTGATGTTCAGCGCGATCATCTGGCGCTGATGAAAGATTTGAAACGTCTGCTGCGTGCAGGTGGGACGATCATGTTCTCGAACAACAAACGTGGCTTCCGTATGGATCTCGACGGCCTGGCAAAACTGGGACTGAAAGCACAAGAAATTACGCAAAAAACGCTCTCCCAGGATTTCGCCCGTAACCGCCAGATCCACAACTGCTGGCTGATTACCGCAGCCTGAAAGGAATAGTAATGTCATTAATCAGTATGCATGGCGCATGGCTGTCGTTCAGCGACGCGCCGCTTCTCGATAACGCAGAACTGCATATCGAAGATAACGAACGTGTTTGTCTGGTGGGCCGCAACGGCGCAGGCAAATCGACGTTAATGAAAATCCTCAACCGTGAACAAGGGCTGGATGACGGTCGCATTATTTACGAGCAAGATTTGATTGTAGCGCGTCTGCAACAGGATCCGCCGCGTAACGTTGAGGGTAGCGTTTATGATTTCGTTGCCGAAGGCATTGAAGAACAAGCGGAATATCTGAAACGCTATCACGATATTTCGCGCCTGGTGATGAACGACCCGAGCGAGAAAAATCTCAACGAACTGGCGAAGGTTCAGGAACAGCTGGATCACCACAACCTGTGGCAGCTGGAAAACCGCATCAACGAAGTGCTGGCGCAACTGGGGTTAGATCCTAACGTTGCGCTGTCGTCGCTTTCCGGCGGCTGGTTGCGTAAAGCGGCATTAGGACGCGCGCTGGTGAGTAATCCGCGCGTGCTGTTGCTTGATGAACCGACAAACCACCTGGATATTGAAACCATCGACTGGCTGGAAGGGTTTTTGAAAACTTTCAACGGGACGATTATTTTCATCTCCCACGACCGTTCGTTTATCCGCAATATGGCGACGCGCATTGTTGATCTCGATCGCGGCAAGCTGGTGACCTATCCAGGGAATTACGACCAGTACCTGCTGGAAAAAGAAGAAGCCCTGCGCGTGGAAGAATTACAAAATGCCGAGTTCGATCGCAAACTGGCGCAGGAAGAGGTGTGGATCCGCCAGGGGATCAAAGCACGCCGTACCCGTAATGAAGGCCGCGTACGCGCCCTGAAAGCGATGCGTCGCGAACGTGGTGAACGTCGCGAAGTGATGGGTACCGCAAAGATGCAGGTGGAAGAGGCCAGCCGCTCCGGTAAAATCGTTTTCGAAATGGAAGACGTTTGCTACCAGGTTAACGGTAAGCAACTGGTGAAAGATTTTTCTGCCCAGGTTCTACGTGGCGACAAAATTGCCCTGATTGGTCCGAATGGGTGCGGCAAAACCACGCTGCTAAAACTGATGCTCGGTCAGCTTCAAGCGGACAGCGGGCGTATTCACGTTGGCACCAAACTGGAAGTGGCTTATTTCGATCAGCACCGCGCGGAACTGGATCCCGATAAAACGGTGATGGATAACCTTGCCGAAGGTAAGCAAGAGGTGATGGTTAACGGCAAGCCACGCCACGTATTGGGCTATTTGCAGGACTTTCTGTTCCATCCGAAACGGGCGATGACGCCGGTACGTGCGCTTTCTGGCGGTGAGCGGAACCGCTTGCTGCTGGCGCGTTTGTTCCTCAAACCAAGCAACTTATTGATTCTTGACGAACCGACCAACGATCTTGATGTCGAAACGCTGGAACTGCTGGAAGAACTGATCGACAGCTATCAGGGCACGGTATTGCTGGTTAGCCACGATCGTCAGTTTGTCGATAACACCGTTACAGAATGTTGGATCTTCGAAGGCGGCGGTAAAATTGGTCGTTATGTCGGCGGTTATCATGATGCCCGTGGTCAGCAAGAGCAGTATGTGGCGCTCAAACAGCCTGCGGTGAAAAAAACCGAAGAAGCCGCCGCGGCAAAAGCAGAAACTGTAAAACGCAGCAGTAGCAAACTAAGCTATAAATTGCAGCGCGAACTGGAGCAGCTACCGCAATTGCTCGAAGATCTGGAGGCGAAGCTGGAAGCCCTACAGACGCAAGTGGCGGATGCTTCCTTCTTCAGTCAGCCGCATGAGCAGACGCAAAAAGTGCTTGCTGATATGGCTGCTGCAGAGCAGGAGCTGGAGCAAGCCTTTGAACGCTGGGAGTATCTTGAAGCGTTAAAAAATGGTGGCTGATCGCAAAATAGTCGATTTAAACAGAGACAGCTGACAACGGTAAAATTGCCTGATGAACTGGGTTTATCAGGCATGAAAACCAACACTTTGTTAGTCATCTGTAAAATAGCGCATCATTAAGGAGTACCAATGTGCGAACATCATCATGCCGCGAAGCACATCCTGTGCTCGCAGTGTGACATGCTGGTGGCGTTACCGCGCCTTGAGCATGGTCAGAAAGCGGCATGTCCCCGGTGTGGCACAACGTTAACCGTGGCGTGGGATGCCCCTCGGCAGCGTCCCACCGCCTATGCGTTGGCTGCACTGTTCATGCTGTTGCTGTCCAACTTGTTTCCTTTTGTGAATATGAACGTTGCAGGAGTTACCAGTGAAATTACATTACTGGAAATTCCCGGCGTGCTTTTTTCTGAGGACTACGCCAGCCTCGGCACCTTTTTCCTGTTGTTTGTGCAACTGGTTCCCGCGTTTTGTCTGATAACCATTCTGTTACTGGTGAATCGCGCGGAATTACCGGTCCGTTTAAAAGAGCAACTGGCACGGGTGCTTTTTCAACTCAAAACCTGGGGAATGGCGGAGATTTTCCTCGCGGGTGTGCTGGTCAGTTTCGTTAAACTGATGGCTTACGGCAGCATTGGGGTAGGCAGCAGCTTTCTCCCCTGGTGTTTATTTTGTGTCCTGCAACTGCGCGCTTTTCAGTGCGTTGATCGTCGCTGGTTATGGGACGACATCGCCCCGATGCCAGAACTGCGCCAGCCGCTAAAACCAGGCGTCACGGGGATACGTCAGGGGCTGCGTTCGTGCTCCTGTTGTACGGCAATCCTTCCTGCTGATGAACCCGTGTGCCCGCGTTGTAGTACCAAAGGGTACGTTCGGCGTAGAAACAGCCTGCAGTGGACACTCGCGCTGCTTGTAACGTCCATCATGCTGTATCTTCCGGCTAATATTTTGCCCATCATGGTGACGGATTTATTAGGCTCGAAGATGCCGTCGACGATTCTCGCTGGGGTCATTCTGTTATGGAGCGAAGGCTCTTATCCCGTCGCTGCGGTGATCTTTCTGGCCAGTATTATGGTGCCAACGTTAAAGATGATCGCCATCGCGTGGCTGTGTTGGGATGCCAAAGGGCATGGCAAGCGCGACAGTGAAAGAATGCATTTGATTTATGAAGTTGTTGAGTTTGTAGGCCGCTGGTCGATGATTGACGTTTTCGTTATCGCGGTGCTCTCGGCGCTGGTGCGTATGGGAGGTTTAATGAGTATTTATCCGGCAATGGGTGCATTAATGTTTGCTTTAGTCGTCATAATGACAATGTTTTCTGCTATGACGTTTGACCCGCGTTTGTCGTGGGATCGTCAACCTGAATCAGAGCATGAGGAGTCCTGACAGTATGGAATCTAATAATGGGGAAGCCAAAATCCAGAAAGTGAAGAACTGGTCTCCCGTGTGGATATTTCCTATCGTCACGGCGCTCATTGGGGCCTGGGTTCTTTTTTATCATTACAGCCATCAGGGACCGGAAGTGACCCTGATCACCGCGAATGCGGAAGGAATTGAAGGTGGCAAAACCACCATTAAAAGCCGTAGCGTTGACGTCGGCGTGGTTGAAAGCGCCACACTGGCTGATGATTTGACGCACGTTGAAATCAAAGCGCGGCTGAATTCCGGTATGGAAAAATTGCTGCATAAAGACACCGTCTTTTGGGTGGTGAAACCGCAGATTGGTCGCGAAGGGATTAGCGGCCTGGGAACGCTGCTGTCTGGAGTTTATATCGAACTGCAGCCAGGCGCGAAAGGCAGCAAAATGGATAAATACGATTTGCTGGACTCGCCACCGTTGGCCCCGCCTGATGCGAAAGGTATCCGTGTGATTCTCGATAGCAAAAAAGCCGGGCAGCTCTCGCCAGGAGATCCGGTGCTGTTCCGTGGCTATCGGGTAGGTTCGGTTGAAACCAGCACCTTCGATACACAAAAACGCAATATCAGCTATCAACTGTTCATCAATGCACCTTATGACCGACTGGTGACCAACAATGTTCGCTTCTGGAAAGATAGTGGCATTGCGGTTGATCTGACGTCAGCAGGGATGCGTGTGGAGATGGGCTCATTGACAACGCTGCTGAGTGGCGGTGTCAGCTTTGATGTGCCGGAAGGTCTGGATTTAGGGCAGCCAGTGGCACCGAAAACAGCTTTCGTTTTGTATGATGATCAGAAGAGCATTCAGGATTCGTTGTACACCGATCACATTGATTATCTGATGTTCTTTAAAGATTCGGTACGCGGTCTGCAACCGGGAGCTCCGGTAGAGTTCCGGGGTATTCGCCTGGGTACCGTAAGCAAAGTGCCATTCTTTGCGCCGAATATGCGTCAGACATTTAACGATGATTACCGTATTCCGGTACTGATTCGTATCGAGCCAGAGCGGCTGAAAATGCAGCTTGGCGAAAATGCGGATGTTGTTGAGCACCTTGGCGAATTGTTGAAACGTGGTTTACGCGGATCGCTGAAAACCGGAAACCTGGTCACTGGTGCACTGTATGTTGATCTCGATTTCTATCCAAATACGCCTGCAATAACCGGTATTCGTGAATTTAATGGTTATCAGATTATCCCGACCGTTAGCGGCGGCCTGGCGCAAATCCAGCAACGACTGATGGAAGCGTTGGATAAGATCAACAAACTGCCATTGAATCCGATGATTGAACAGGCAACCAGTACGCTTTCTGAAAGTCAGCGCACAATGAAAAACCTGCAAACGACGCTGGATAGCATGAACAAGATCCTCGCTAGCCAGTCGATGCAGCAGTTGCCGACGGATATGCAGTCAACGTTGCGTGAATTGAATCGCAGCATGCAGGGCTTCCAGCCTGGCTCCGCAGCCTACAACAAGATGGTGGCGGATATGCAGCGCCTTGATCAGGTGTTGCGAGAACTGCAACCGGTGCTGAAAACGCTCAATGAGAAGAGTAACGCGCTGGTATTTGAAGCGAAGGACAAAAAAGATCCAGAGCCGAAGAGGGCGAAACAATGAAAAAGTGGCTAGTGACGATTGCAGCACTGTGGCTGGCCGGATGCAGCTCCGGCGAAATTAATAAAAACTATTACCAGTTACCTGTGGTGCAGAGCGGTACACAAAGTACCGCCAGCCAGGGCAATCGTCTGTTATGGGTAGAGCAGGTCACTGTTCCTGACTATCTGGCGGGGAATGGTGTGGTTTATCAAACCAGTGATGTGAAGTATGTGATTGCCAACAACAACTTGTGGGCCAGCCCGTTGGATCAACAGTTGCGCAACACCCTGGTTGCCAACCTGAGTACGCAACTGCCCGGCTGGGTGGTTGCCTCCCAGCCTCTGGGAAGCGCCCAGGACACGCTCAATGTTACCGTAACGGAGTTTAACGGTCGCTATGATGGCAAGGTCATTGTCAGTGGTGAGTGGCTGTTGAACCACCAGGGACAACTGATCAAACGTCCGTTCCGTCTGGAAGGAGTGCAAACTCAGGATGGTTACGATGAGATGGTTAAAGTGCTGGCCGGTGTCTGGAGTCAGGAAGCCGCTTCTATTGCACAAGAGATAAAGCGTCTACCTTAATTATAAAGATTTGTAAATATAACCGTCTCCGGTATGTTGCCTGAGGCGGTTTTTTTGTCTCTAACGTGCGGAAAAATTTGTTCCTCTTCACATTTTTTGTACAACCGACATGCCCGTGTAGCTCACAAATATGACAGTGGCGTGAATTTTGCGCATTGACGGCAGTTATGATTCGCGGTATTGCTTAACTGTGATTGCACATTTAGTAATCACTGTTTTCTTTTCCACCAGAAACCAGTATGAGGGAAACGAGGCATGAAGAGACAAAAACGAGATCGCCTGGAACGGGCACATCAACGTGGTTATCAGGCCGGCATCGCCGGACGCTCAAAAGAAATGTGTCCCTATCAGACGCTGAATCAAAGGTCACAATGGCTGGGAGGCTGGCGAGAAGCCATGGCGGACAGGGTAGTAATGGCCTGATTCTGTCTCTTTAAAAAGAAACCTCCGCATTGCGGAGGTTTCGCCTTTTGATACTCTGTCTGATTATAATCAGAAGGCAGACGTATCCTGGAACAGACCGACTTTCAGGTCGCTGGCGGTATAGATCAGACGACCATCAACCAGCACTTCGCCATCCGCCAGGCCCATAATCAGACGACGGTTAACAATGCGTTTAAAGTGAATACGGTAGGTCACTTTTTTCGCTGTCGGCAGTACCTGACCAGTGAATTTCACTTCGCCAACGCCCAGCGCGCGGCCTTTACCTTCGCCGCCCAGCCAGCCGAGGTAGAACCCTACCAGCTGCCACATTGCGTCCAGGCCCAGGCATCCCGGCATAACCGGATCGCCAATAAAGTGGCATCCGAAGAACCACAGATCCGGATTGATATCCAGTTCTGCTTCAACATACCCTTTGTCGAAGTTACCACCCGTTTCGGTCATTTTGACCACACGGTCCATCATCAGCATGTTCGGTGCTGGCAATTGCGGGCCTTTAGCGCCAAACAGTTCACCGCGACCAGAGGCAAGAAGGTCTTCTTTTGTATAGGATTCGCGTTTATCTACCATGTTCTCTGTAAGCCTTATTTTATTGAAGCACGCAGGATAGCTAACACGTGTACGCTGAACAAGTCCGATCAGTTCGGAATAAACCAGTTCAGCCAACGTAATGGCCATGGAAAACGGTGACGTCCTTCCTGTTGCGATGCTTGCGCGATACGTTCCTGGATGGTTTGCATCAGCGTCGTTTGGCCTTCGCCATCCCACACCAGATTTAATAATAACGGCAGTGCGTCAGTCACATCGTCTACTGCCCAGATGGTGAATTTGCCTTCTTCTACCGCTTTCACCAGTTCACTGTGAAGACTTAAATGGCGAACGTTAGCTGTGGGGATAATGACACCTTGTTTCCCGGTTAACTCACGTTGCTGGCAAATAGCAAAGAAGCCTTCGATTTTCTCATTTAAACCACCGACCGGCTGGGCGCGACCGAACTGATCGACTGAACCTGTGATAGCGATACTCTGATTCACCGGCACATCGGCGAGGGCGCTTATCAGGGCGCAGAGTTCAGCCATCGAGGCACTATCTCCATCAACTTCACTGTATGACTGCTCAAATGTCAGCGATGCTGAGAAGGGGATCTGTTGCTCAAGCTGTAGTTCCGACATCAGGAACGCTTGCATGATCATCATCCCTTTCGCATGGATATTGCCGCCAAGCTCCGCTTTGCGTTCGATGTCGGTGAATTCACCATCGCCAATATGCACAACGCAGCTAATGCGAGAAGGTTCGCCAAAAGCGCGTGGATGACCCGGAAATTCAATGACCGAAAGGGCGTTAATTTGCCCGATGCGTTCGCCTTCGGTTTCAATCAGGATTTGCTCCTGAAGGATCTCATCCTGCATACGTTCAGCGAGGAAACCTTCGCGCCATTCACGCTGCTGCAGCATTAAGTTTAGCTGCTCGCCGGAGAAGGTGTCGCCATCACACAGGGAGGCGACCTCTTTACACTGGCGGAGGATCCACTGCGGGCTAAGCGGAAGTGTTTCTTGTTCACCGGTGTAGCGTGCTGCTTCGCGGATAAGTATCGGCCAGGCATCCGCTCCCGGTGCAGGTAAGTGATTATGTCTGGCGGTAAATGTCACCCAGCGACACCACTGGGTTACTGACTCCGCATCGACAATCTGCAGAGTATCTTCAAATTCGCTATAAATAGCCTGCTCTGAAAGCTCTGGCTCCATCTCCTGGAAATCAGCCAATGATTCGCGTTCGCCTACCAGAATGACTTTCAGCTTCAATGGCATCGAAGGCACAGAGACGGGGAGAGGGCGCGACTCATCAAACGCAACCCAGTCAAAACGCTCGCGGTTAACGATATTTTTCAGCCGCATCCACAGCAGAGGTTGCGCCAGCAGTGTACGCAAAGAGATAATGAGAATACCGCCATTTGCCTGATGCACCAGACCAGGCTGCAGGGTAATGTCGCCATTAAACTGGCGCAGGCAGCCAAAGAGTTGCTCCGCTTCTACCCAGTCGGCAGCGACAACTTGCGTTAAAGTCGCAAAATTATCATCTGCACTCACTGCGTGACGTAAGCGGATGGAGTGGCCGGAAACCTCATAGTGACCGCCCACCAGTTGGCCTGCATCGCTTTGTAGCGTACGCGCGGCATTGGCAATAAGATTCAGATACTCAGACTCTTCCGGGGCCTTCGCCAGCATAAAAGAGGAGGATGCTCGCGTATGCAGCAACTGCTCCAGCGCAAATTGCAGCCGCGGTTGAGTATCACTGAATAAAGGATCGTTTTCGTCAATCAAATGTGGCTGAGCAAATATTTCCTGATAGCTATCGGTATCAGGAACCAGGTCACGCCATGCAAGTTTCGTAATGGTCAAAGTTGATGTTTTTTAGTCTGTTGTCAAAGCCGCGATTATACCGTAACCGGCACTACAGCACACGTAGAAAGCACCGACAATACTCCTGGCATGGGCGTTAAAGCTCACAGGATGGAGATTCTTTTCTTCACTGGCCTAAAAAGCTGATATTCTGTAAAGAGTTACACGGTAACATTGAGATCGCTATGAAATATCAACAACTTGAAAATCTTGAAAGCGGTTGGAAATGGAAGTATCTGGTTAAGAAGCATCGCGAAGGGGAGTTAATCACCCGTTACATAGAAGCCAGTGCCGCCCAGGAAGCCGTCGATGTGTTGCTCTCGCTGGAAAATGAACCCGTGCTGGTAAATGGCTGGATTGACAAGCATATGAATCCGGAACTGGTCAATCGCATGAAGCAAACCATTCGGGCAAGACGAAAGCGCCATTTTAATGCGGAACACCAGCATACGCGCAAAAAATCGATCGATCTGGAATTTATTGTCTGGCAACGTCTGGCTGGTCTTGCGCAGCGTCGCGGTAAAACGCTTTCTGAAACGATTGTTCAGCTGATTGAAGATGCGGAAAACAAAGAGAAATACGCGAATAAAATGTCTTCTCTGAAGCAGGATCTGCAGGCATTGCTGGGTAAGGAATAACTGACGAAAGTCAGTTCAATTTACTAAAGGCAAAAAAAACCCCGCAGCAGCGGGGTTTTTCTACCAGACGAGAACTTAAGCCTGCGGCTGAGTTACAACGTCTTTGATACCTTTAACTTCGATCTCTACGCGACGATCCGGAGCCAGGCAGTCGATCAGTGCAGCACGCTGTTTCACGTTGTCACAGGTGTTGCCAGTAACCGGGTTGGATTCGCCCATACCACGTGCGGAGATCTTGTCTGCCGGGATACCTTTGGAGATCAGGTAATCAACAACAGACTGAGCACGGCGCTCGGACAGACCCTGGTTGTAAGCGTCAGAACCGATGCGGTCGGTGTAACCCAGAACAACTACGGAACCGTCTTTCGGATCCAGGTTGCTCAGCTGGCTGTACAGCTGATCCAGAGCAGCCTGACCTTCCGGTTTCAGGGTTGCTTTGTTGAAGTTGAACAGAACGTCAGACTTCAGAGTGAAGTGCTTGGTCTGTACTTCCGGTGCCGGAGCTGGAGCCGGAGCAACTACTGGAGCTGCTTCGCCCTGACCGAAACGGTAGGAAACACCCAGGCTCAGCATGCCGTTGTCCGGACGAGTGCCGATGGTGTGTGCGTCACCGATGTTGTTGGTCCACTGGTATTCCAGACGGGTAGCGATTTCAGGAGTGATCGCGTACTCAACACCGCCAGCGAAGACCGGAGAAACGCCGGTGTCGTGGTTTTTACCATAAACGTTGGATTTAGTGTCTGCACGCCATACCATGCCACCCAGACGAGTGTAGATGTCCAGGTCGTCAGTGATTGGGTAACCCAGTTTAGCGGTCAGTTGAACGCCCTGAGCTTTGTATGCACCGTTTTCAACGCTGCCTTTGTACGGCATACGACCTAACCAGTCGTAACCCATTTCAAAGCCAACATACGGGTTAACCTGGTAACCACCAAAAGCACCAGCGCCCAGTTGGTTTTCATGGGTCGGGCCATTGTTGTTGATGAAACCAGTGTCATGGTACTGGGACCAGCCCAGTTTAGCACCAGTGTACCAGGTGTTATCTTTCGGAGCGGCCTGCGCTACGGTAGCGAAACCAGCCAGTGCCACTGCAATCGCGATAGCTGTCTTTTTCATTTTTTGCGCCTCGTTATCATCCAAAATACGCCATGAATATCTCCAACGAGATAACACGGTTAAATCCTTCACCGGGGGATCTGCTCAATATTAACTCTACCGATATCTTCGGCTTATGCCGAGCACCCCTGGCGATGTAAAGTCTACAACGTAGTTGAAAACTTACAAGTGTGAACTCCGTCAGGCATATGAAAAAAAAGTCTTGTATAAGGTATGTTTAATCTTTTTTGTCAGCGACAATTTACAGAAGAGAATCGCGGAAACCGCTTCAGACAAGCCTCCGCAAGGAAAATTAGTCACGACTGAAAGCATTGGCTGGGCGACAAAAAAAGTTCCAGGATTAATCCTAAATTTACTTAATGATACAAATTAGAGTGAATTTTTAGCCCGGAAAGTTGTCTCGTGGCGTGAGAGGATGCGCTTACCGGACGCATAATAAACCCCATAGCGTTACCTTCATTTGCCGCATCAACAAGTTCAGCATGCTCTTCTTCAGTCAAATCATCTGCCAACCAACCGATCACCACACTGTAATTGCCCGTGCGTAAAGCGCGAACCATTGACTCCACAGTGTGGCAAGGGGAGAGCTGGCTAATCTGCATTACTTTCGTTAAGGGTAGCCCAGATGCCTGAACCCATTCCCGACTCAGTTTTTGTTGCGGTGTTAACCAGAGTTGCCAGCGCGATTGCTGACCGAGTTGCTGTAACAATGGCAACAGTAGAAGTTGCGTCATCATGGGCTGATCTTCGCGATAGACAACTTCACTGATAAGCCCGGCTGTAGTGTTTTCCGTAGAGACACGCGCAATTTTACTTGCTGCGGATGAGAACGACGAAGAACGATGTGCATAGCCTGAAGTGTACATAATCAATCCAGCCCCTGTGAGTTACTGTATGGATGTACAGTACATCCAGTGACAACAAAGATCAACCCTATTTTCGGAAAGAGCCTCGCAAATTTTGTCGTTGGTGACGGGAAAACATAAATTAATCTTGCCCCTTAAGAATAAGTTGCCTATTTTCGTAGTTAACGGATCCGTTAATGTGAATCATTCTTTTATGTTATGATTTTAAAAGGAATTTTATGAAAAGCCTCTCCTATAAGCGGATCTATAAATCACAAGAATACCTGGCAACGTTGGGCACAATTGAATACCGATCATTGTTTGGCAGTTACAGCCTGACCGTTGACGACACGGTGTTTGCGATGGTTTCTGATGGTGAGTTGTATCTTCGGGCTTGTGAGCAAAGTGCACAGTACTGTGTAAAACATCCGCCTGTCTGGCTGACATATAAAAAGTGTGGCCGATCCGTTACCCTCAATTACTATCGGGTTGATGAAAGTCTATGGCGAAATCAACTGAAGCTGGTGCGTCTGTCGAAATATTCTCTCGATGCAGCGCTGAAAGAGAAAAGCACGCGCAATACCCGGGAAAGACTGAAAGATTTGCCCAATATGTCTTTTCATCTGGAAGCGATTCTCGGGGAGGTGGGGATTAAGGATGTACGGGCGTTACGTATACTTGGGGCAAAAATGTGTTGGTTGCGACTGCGGCAGCAAAACAGTCTGGTGACAGAAAAGATTCTGTTTATGCTTGAAGGTGCCATTATCGGCATTCATGAAGCTGCGCTCCCGGTGGCACGCCGCCAGGAGCTTGCAGAATGGGCTGACTCTCTTACGCCGAAACAGGAGTTTCCTGCGGAACTTGAGTAATCTGGCGTTGCAGACGACCAATCTCAGGCAGTAATGCAATCAATAATCCAACTTGTTGTACGACCAGAGGTTCTTTGCTGTCTGCCCGTGGTTCAAGTTGCTGCATCCGCTGTTTCAGGCTAGCTAATGCCTCATTGACGCGTTCTTCATCAGCAGGTTGATGATGTAACGCGTCATCAACATAGCAAACTGCGTCATCAAGAAACGCCAGAATTTCAGGATTAGTTAACTGCTCCCGGTGAGCACCGAGGGCTGAGATATAGCTGGTAAACGTATGGTTAAGGCACAGCAACCGAAACGCGGCTTCGCGAATTTGCGGGGTAACGTTCGGCTCGCTGGACATATTTGATACCACCGACGCCAGCTCAGCATCACGGTTGTGTGCATCGCGGCGGGCAATACGATACGCCAGACGGTTATCACGCCCCTGATGGTATTGCTCCAGTATGGCATCGAGATACCGACAGTTGGCCTCTGTGGCGCGTTCGAGCATGCGCGGCAGATTGCGAAACTGCCAGTCAGGCCAGATGTAGCTCACTGCCGCCCACGCAATGGCACAACCAATCAGCGTATCGATTACGCGAGGTAACGCTACTTCAAAACCTTCACCCAGTAAGTTAAAACACAGTAGCACCAAAAGTGTGATGAACATCGTTGCATGAGCGTATTGCACGTTACGGAAGGCAAAAAAGAGCACGCCGGTAATAACCAGCAGCACCAGCTGCCCTTCCAGTGATGGCACAAACCACAGCACAGGAATGCCAATGGCGATACCTACCAGCGTACCAATAATCCTTAACTTCAGGCGGTGGCGCGTGGCGTTATAGTTTGGCTGGCAGACAAACAAACTTGTCAGCAAGATCCAATACCCGTGATGCATTCCGGTTATCTGAATGATGGCGTAGCCGAAGCACAACACCAGCGACATTCTTACCGCATGACGGAAGAGGGCGGATTCCGGCGTGAAGTGACGGCTAAGACGCAGCCAGATATCACTCAACCCGTGCGGGCTGTCATCAGCGAGCTCATTTTCGTCATTATTATGGGGTAGTGCCTGGGCCTGTTCTGATTCAATTGTTGCCAGTTGGGCATCAATGGCGCGTAAATTGTTCAGCAAAAATCCCAGTGTTTTGAGTAAATCGGCGGGTGCGCCGTTATCGCGCATCCGCTCCAGCGCAGCATCAATATGCGTAAAAGCGCGCTCAAAATGCGGATCATGTTGATAAGGCTGACGCAACAAAATACAGCGTGACAGTTGCTGGCACGCCTGGCCCTGCATCGACATCAGCCGCTGAAAACGGAACAGCACGTCGCTGTGGCGAAAATGTTCACGCAATGTTTGATACTGAATATGAGAAGAGCTGGCACGCTCGTGAATATCCTGTGCGACAAAGTAATAATGCAGCGTGCGACGCGTTCCCCGTTGACCACGATCGCCACGTAAGCGGGTCAGCAGCGAGAGTTTCGTCTGATTCAATGTCGCCATCAGCAGACCGTTGGCGAGAGCCAAATCGTACAGCGGTGCCTGGCTTTGATCTTCAATATCAGGATCAAACATGCGCGACTTGAGCTCAAGATAACGCGCCAGTTGTTCATAGCAACGCGCCAGGTTGTCCTGCAGCGGGCGGACCGGGAACAGCAGATGACCAATAAGTGTCAGGACGTTGTACCAGACGGCACCGGCCAGCAGATACATCGGCTGCTGATACCAGTGCTCATACAGTGATGTTCCCAACATAGTGTAAATGGCGATCAGCAATGCACCGAAGGCAATTGTTGCATAGCGTTGACCCAGACCGCCGAGCAAAATGAAGCCGCTGGTAGAGAGCGTTAAGCCAATCGCAAATAGCCAGGGCCAGGGAAACAGCAATTCTACTGAGGCCGAGGCGATAAAAAAGCAGAACAGCGTAATGATGAGGTTACGCAAACGTCCCGCCAGTCGGTCATCGAGATCGGTCAGCGCCGCTGCCACCATCCCCAGCGTTAGCGGAATCGTCAGTTTTACATCACCCAGCCACCACGGAAACGCTGTGGTTCCACAAAGCGCAATAAAAATACGCGCGTAATACAGCCAGGCGCTGTTCCAGGTATAGCGTTTGAGCAAAGGACTTAGCATAAAGGCCATATTAGTGGATTATTCAAAACGACGACGTGCATTGGCTTCACGCGCAGCTTGCGCTGTTTCTACCGATACCACGCGACGACCAACCGGCCATAGTGCAATAGCGGCAATTTTAAAGTTCGCAATGCCGACAGGAATGCCAATGATTGAAATACATTGTGCGATGCCCGTTGCAATGTGCATCAGGCATAACCACCAGCCAAAGAAAATCAGCCAGAAAATATTCAATACCGTACCGCCAGTATTCAGCAGCACATTTTTGCCAGCCGGGTTCAGTTCATCGACATGAATAGCTTCATTGCCATAAGGCACCAGAGACAGTTTAGTGATCTCCCAGCAGGATCGTGTCAGCGGTAAGGTAAAAATCAGCACAATACTGACCAGAGTCGCCAACAGCCAGCCCAGAGTGGTGGCAAATCCGCCAAGCACAAAGTTCAGAATGTTCAAAACGGTACGCATAAAACCTCGCTTTACTGTGGTTTTCAGTAATGGGCGGCAATTGTAACGTTTTTTTGGGCTGGAGCACGTTTTCTCTGACGGTTACACTGATAAGAAATAATTTCGTGTGGATCTACAGAGTCATGGAACTGAAAGCGACAACGCTTGGAAAACGTCTGGCACAGCACCCTTACGATCGGGCGGTGATCCTCAATGCCGGGATTAAAGTCTCCGGCGATCGCCACGAATACCTTATTCCTTTCAATCAATTACTGGCGATTCACTGTAAGCGCGGTCTGGTATGGGGCGAGCTGGAATTTGTACTGCCGGACGAAAAAGTGGTGCGTCTGCACGGCACCGAATGGGGCGAGACGCAGCGTTTTTACCATCATCTTGATGCTCACTGGCGGCGGTGGAGTGGCGAGATGAGCGAAATTGCGTCTGGTGTTTTACGCCAGCAACTGGATTTGATTGCCACGCGCACTGGGGAAAATAAATGGCTGACGCGTGAGCAAACCTCTGGCGTGCAGCAACAAATCCGCCAGGCTTTGTCGGCGTTGCCGTTGCCGGTTAACCGACTGGAAGAATTCGATAACTGCCGTGAGGCGTGGCGTAAATGTCAGGCCTGGTTGAAAGATATTGAAAGCGCTCGGTTGCAGCATAACCAGGCGTATACCGAAGCCATGCTTACCGAGTATGCGGATTTTTTCCGCCAGGTCGAGTCTTCACCGCTGAATCCGGCGCAGGCCCGGGCAGTCGTTAATGGCGAGCATTCTCTGTTAGTGCTGGCAGGTGCAGGAAGCGGAAAAACGTCGGTGCTGGTGGCCCGTGCAGGCTGGTTGCTGGCGCGTGGTGAAGCGTCCCCTGAGCAAATTTTATTGCTGGCGTTTGGTCGCAAAGCCGCTGAAGAGATGGACGAGCGGATTCGCGAACGGCTACATACCGAAGACATTACCGCACGCACGTTTCATGCGCTGGCGCTGCATATTATTCAGCAGGGCAGCAAAAAAGTTCCGATAGTCAGCAAACTGGAAAATGATACCGCTGCCCGTCATGAACTCTTTATTGCTGAGTGGCGCAAGCAATGCAGCGAAAAGAAAGCGCAGGCGAAGGGCTGGCGGCAATGGCTGACGGAAGAAATGCAGTGGTCAGTGCCAGAAGGTAACTTCTGGGATGATGAAAAATTACAGCGTCGCCTTGCCTCTCGCCTCGATCGCTGGGTAAGTCTGATGCGGATGCACGGTGGTGCACAGGCAGAAATGATTGCCAGTGCACCCGAAGAGATTCGCGATCTGTTCAGTAAACGTATCAAGTTGATGGCCCCGTTATTAAAAGCCTGGAAAGGTGCGCTGAAGGCAGAAAACGCTGTCGATTTTTCGGGCCTTATTCATCAGGCGATTGTGATTCTGGAGAAAGGTCGCTTTATCAGCCCGTGGAAGCATATTCTGGTTGATGAATTTCAGGATATCTCGCCGCAGCGGGCAGCGTTGTTAGCGGCATTACGCAAGCAAAACAGTCAGACGACGTTGTTCGCTGTTGGTGATGACTGGCAGGCGATTTACCGATTCAGCGGTGCGCAAATGTCGCTCACCACCGCTTTCCATGAAAACTTTGGTGAAGGCGAACGCTGTGATTTAGACACGACTTACCGTTTTAACAGTCGTATCGGTGAGGTGGCAAACCGGTTTATTCAGCAGAACCCAGGCCAGCTGAAAAAGCCGCTAAACAGCTTAACCAATGGAGACAAAAAAGCCGTCACGTTATTGGATGAGAGTCAACTTGACGCTTTGCTGGATAAGCTCTCTGGTTATGCCAAACCGGAAGAGCGCATTCTGATCCTGGCGCGTTACCATCACATGAGGCCTGCCAGCCTGGAAAAAGCGGCAACACGCTGGCCGAAGTTGCAAATCGACTTTATGACCATTCATGCCAGCAAAGGGCAACAGGCGGATTACGTCATCATCGTTGGCTTGCAGGAGGGAAGTGATGGTTTTCCGGCTGCGGCGCGGGAGTCGATTATGGAAGAGGCGCTACTGCCACCGGTTGAGGATTTCCCGGACGCTGAAGAACGGCGGTTAATGTACGTGGCGCTGACCCGGGCACGCCATCGGGTATGGGCACTGTTTAACAAAGAGAATCCCTCTCCCTTTGTGGAAATACTGAAAAATCTGGATGTGCCGGTGGCGAGAAAACCGTAAGAAACAGGTGGCGTTTGCCACCTGTGCAATATTACTTCAGACGGTCCGCGAGATAACGCTGATAATCGGGGATCAGAATATCGACCGCGTCGTTGAAATGCGGCGACTGGATTATGAAGTCTGCCGTTGCCACGTTGGTGGCGACCGGAATGTTCCATACCGTCGCCAGACGCAGCAAGGCTTTCACGTCAGGATCGTGCGGCACGGCATTTAGTGGATCCCAGAAGAAAATCAATACATCAATTTTCCCTTCTGAGATCAATGCGCCAACCTGCTGGTCACCCCCCATTGGGCCACTCAACATCGCGTTGACGTTCATGCCGGTCGCGCGGGAAATTAAGTTACCGGTAGTGCCTGTTGCATACAGTACGTGTTGTTCCAGTAACGGTTGATGCCGTTCCACCCAGCTCATCAGCATTTGTTTGCAGTGATCGTGTGCCACCAGCGCAATATGTTTCCGCGCAGGTAAAGTGCGAGTCGTCAGTTCCATAATGTACATCCGTAGTTAACTTTCCTACAGATTACTGTAAGCACTTATCGCTGCAAGATAAAGACCGAAAAAGCCTGCGCACAGGCACAAAAATCTCAGGAAGATGGTTGTTTTTCCGCCCACTGCAGGAAAGTATTTCGCGTTTGTGGGTCAGCCAGTTTAAACCAATACTTCAGCCGTTGTTCTGTGAGCACCTGAGACTGCGGTGGAATAGCATCCAGCTCGGAAACACCCGAAAGCAGCGTACTGTCATCTGCCATCATCGTGGCAAATTGCGGTAGTGAAGCGCGTTTCGCGGATTTGTTATAGCGTTCAACCTCGACCTCATAATCAATCGTTTTTGCCGTTGAGGTAATGGCGAGAATATCCAGCTTTACCGGAATCGGCGTCGCATCGCCATCCAACAATTCAAGGCGCGGCGCGGCATCAAAATGGTTAGCTTCCCGCTCATTCTCCAGGCGAGGCAGGCGAAAATTGACCTGGTTGATGAGCTGGGTATTAAAACTGACCACCAGCGGTGGGGAGATATACAGCCGTTCTTCACTATTGGAAAGATGAATCGTCTTCTCAACGCGAAACACTAACTGATGCGGTCCATTATCCAGTTCAATGCTGTCCGCACCGCGCAGCAGAGAGCTGGAAACCTTCTTGCCGTCGAGTACCAGAAGATCGACATCGGTTGAAAGCCGCAGCGTGGTGGCAAAAACGGATACCGGCAAACATAATGCAATCAAGGTGGTCACGATGCCGGTTTTCATAGGTAGCTCCTGTCAAAAGACCGCCCGAATAATAATGTGTCAAAATTTTTCTTTAATCATACTTACTAACATATAGACATATTTCCCGCTTTTGCTCTCATTCATTCGTATTAGCTGCATGGTTGGCATGTCGGCTTTGTCGTACACTTTGTTAAACAGTCTGGAGGAAATAATGAAAGAAACCGATATTGCAGGCATTTTAACGTCCACTCACACCATTGCGCTGGTGGGGGCAAGCGACAAACCCGATCGTCCCAGCTATCGCGTGATGAAATATCTACTCGACCAGGGGTATCACGTCATTCCGGTTTCGCCAAAAGTTGCCGGCAAAACGCTGCTGGGCCAGAAGGGGTATGGCACGCTGGCAGACGTTCCGGAAAAAGTCGATATGGTCGATGTTTTCCGTAATTCAGAAGCGGCGTGGGGCGTGGCACAGGAAGCTATTGCCATTGGCGCGAAAACTCTCTGGATGCAACTGGGGGTGATTAATGAGCAAGCGGCAGTACTGGCACGGGATGCCGGGTTAAATGTGGTGATGGATCGCTGCCCGGCTATTGAGATCCCTCGCCTGGGCCTGGCCAAATAAAAAATCCCCGGAAGGCAAAAACCTTCCGGGGATTTGTTCAGGGATTAGTTACGCAGACGCGGGGCCTGGAGTTGTTTGCGGATGGTCTGCGCCAGCTCATCCATGGATGGCTGTTCAGGATGTTCATCCTGCAATTCGCTACTTAGCTGGGCTTCAGCCAGGTAGGTATGAACCGGTAGGCCGTTATCGTCCTCCATCACTACGTGATACCACGGAGCGGCGCGAAGCTCGTCATTCACCGCCAGCTCATCAGGCGACGGTTCAGAGAGCGAATAAACCGGGTCGATATCCACGACCACTCCGAGATAACCTAACAGGGAATGGCGGACCTGCTGGCCGATACCGAATTTGCTGGCAATCATAGTCACCTCCCGGGAAATCTTTACCTTTGATATAAGGGTAAAATTCCACATTTCAAGTTACATGACGCGACAGGCAAACCCTTTCAGATATAGCCCTTCCGGATAGGTAGCGATCACCGGATGATCGGCTGCCTGACGGAACTGCTCTATAAATTGTACATCACGACCGGCATCAATTGCGGCATCCGCGATGATTTTCTGAAATAAATCGCTGGTCATCAGACCGGAACAGGAGAAAGTCAGGAGAATACCGCCTTCATTCAGCAGCTGAATCGCCAGCATGTTGATGTCTTTATAACCACGACACGCGCCCATCAACTGGCTTTTATTCTCAACAAACTTCGGCGGGTCCATCACGATAACGTCAAATTTTTCACCGCGATCGCGATAAGTACGCAGCAATTTAAAGACATCATCACGGACAAACTCAGCCTTGCTCAGATCCAGTTTGTTCAGCTCAACGTTCTGCCGTGCAATATCCAGCGCTTCCTGGGAGGTATCAACGCTGACAACCTGGCTGCAACCGCCCATCAGTGCCGATACGGCGAAACCACCGGTATAGGAGAAACAGTTCAGCACACGTTTATTTTCAACGTAGCGGCGGGTAGCCAGGCGGCTATCACGCTGGTCCAGGTAGTAGCCCGTTTTGTGTCCGTGCTGAATATCCACCAGCAGTTTCATTCCGTGTTCTTCAATCGGCAGCAGGGCAGGTGGCAACTCGCCGGTGACGGGGCCCTGGGTCAGCTCCATTCCTTCTTTTTTACGTACCGCGACGTCGCTGCGATCGTAAATCGAACATTCCGGGTACAGCGTTTGCAGGGCACTAATTAATGCCGCGCGCTGATATTCTGCCCCAGCACTCAGCAGTTGCAGCACCAGAAAATTACCGAAACGATCGATAGTAATACCCGGCAGGCCATCAGATTCTCCGGCGATTAAACGATAGCTGTCGAGGCCATCTTTTTGCGCCAGCCAGTCACGCCATTTTTGTGCTTGTTGCAAACGGCGGGAAAAAAAAGCAATGTCGATAGACTCAGACGGGTCAAACGTCCAGACGCGCGCCCGGATTTGCGAAGCTGGCGAATAAGCGCCGCGTGCTAACCATTTTCCCTGATGATCAACAATATCGATGGTTTCACCGAGGCTGGCTTTACCTTCCATGCGGGCAACGGCCCCGGAAAAGACCCACGGATGGCGACGAAGTAATGATTTTTCGCGCCCTTTGGCTAACACTAAACGTACACTCATAATTTACTTTTCTGTCGATGCAAAGAAATGGGCGTCATTGTCCGGAGTTTTCCATGGATTTGCAACGCGTCCATTAAGGATAAGGAGAGCAGCAATGTCGAAAGTCTGCATAATTGCCTGGGTTTACGGGCGAGTTCAGGGCGTAGGATTTCGCTACACCACACAGTACGAAGCGAAAAGACTGGGTTTAACCGGGTACGCCAAAAATCTTGACGATGGCAGCGTGGAAGTGGTTGCTTGCGGTGAAGAAGGGCAGGTGGAAAAATTAATGCAGTGGTTAAAGAGTGGCGGCCCGCGTTCTGCGCGTGTAGAACGGGTGCTCAGCGAGCCGCATCATCCCTCGGGGGAATTAACCGATTTTCGTATCCGTTAAATACATTTTACCGGTTTTGGCAGGCCAGCAATTTTGGTGGCTTGCTTAGCCGGACCTTTCGGAAACAGTCGGTATAAATAGCGGCTGTTACCTTTTTCTTCGCCAAATTTATTCGCCATCGCTTTTACCAGCATACGAATCGCCGGAGAAGTATTGAATTCCAGATAGAAATCACGCACAAAACGCACCACTTCCCAGTGTTCCGGTGACAGCGAAATCCCTTCGTTCTCTGCAATCACCACAGCCAGCGGCTCACTCCACTGGCTGCTTTCTTTGAGATAGCCTTCGGTATCCGTTTCTATCTCTTTACCTTCGAAGATCAGCATAATTATTACTACCTTAATCAGACTGGCGGCAGTGTAACAAAAAACAAAGCCCCGCATAAAGCGAGGCTATGAAAGTGTTAGCGGGTGAGATTAATCGCGGCTAGCGAAGCCCAGAATGCTCAGCAGGCTGACGAAGATGTTGTACAGCGAAACATACAGGCTAACCGTGGCACGAATATAGTTCGTCTCACCGCCATGAATGATGTTGCTGGTTTCAAACAAGATAGCGCCAGAGGAGATCAGAATGAAGACCGCGCTGATCGCCAGATGCAGAGCAGGCAGCTGCAGGAAGATATTCGCAACCATACCAATCAGCACCACCACAATACCCGCCATCAGCATACCGCCGAGGAACGACATATCTTTGCGGGTGGTCAGCACATATGCAGAGCAGCAGAAGAACACTAACGCCGTTCCGCCCAGTGCCATAGCGATTACGTCACCCATTCCGGCAGACAGATAGGTGTTCAGAATAGGTCCGAGGATATAACCCAGAAAACCGGTAAAGGCGAATGCGGAGATAATCCCGGTCGGCTTATTCGCCGTTTTATAGGTCAGGAACATCAAACCATACATACCCACCAGCGTCAGAATCAGACCCGGAGATGGCAGCATCAGCACCGTACTGGCAGTTGCGGTAATCGCCGAAAAGGCCAGCGTCAGGCTCAGCAGAAAATAGGTATTACGCAGCACCTTATGGGTGCTAAGCAGTGATGTACGGTCATGTGAAGAACTAACAATACGATCCATTGAGTCACTCTCTATGACAGATGTAATTAATTAAGCAGCATAATGATAATGCGTAAGGGCACCCAGAAGTTTTACCCATCTTTACGCATTTGATCTGGAACAGGTTTAACAGCGGATTATCAGGTCATTAAGCAAATATAACGCCCTGAGAATTTCGACAGGCAAAAGAAAAAGGGGTTAGCATTTAGCTAACCCCTTATCTTATTTGGCGGAAGCGCAGAGATTCGAACTCTGGAACCCTTTCGGGTCGCCGGTTTTCAAGACCGGTGCCTTCAACCGCTCGGCCACACTTCCGGAATGACGCGCACTATAAACATCCCGATGCGGCGTGTAAACCCCTAATTTGTTTGTTTGCCTGAAAAACAGCCAAAAGTGCATTGATAGCGTGAAATAACAGCAGATTGATCATTTCATCACCATGAATTCCTTCTCTTTTACTCGTTTAGCAACCGGCTAAACATCCCCACCGCCCGGCCAAAAGAAAAATAGGTCCATTTTTATCGCTAAAAGATAAATCCACACAGTTTGTATTGTTTTGTGCAAAAGTTTCACTACGCTTTATTAACAATACTTTCTGGCGACGTGCGCCAGTGCAGAAGGATGAGCTTTCGTTTTCAGCATCTCACGTGAAGCGATGGTTTGCCTTGCTACAGGGACGTCGCTTGCCGACCATAAGCGCCCGGTGTCCTGCCGGTGTCGCAAGGAGGAGAGACGTGCGATATGAATAACGAGGAAACATTTTACCAGGCCATGCGGCGTCAGGGCGTTACCCGGCGCAGCTTTCTCAAATATTGTAGTCTGGCTGCCACGTCGCTGGGATTAGGCGCGGGAATGGCACCAAAGATTGCCTGGGCGCTGGAGAACAAACCGCGCATTCCGGTGGTATGGATCCACGGTCTGGAATGCACCTGCTGTACCGAATCTTTTATCCGCTCCGCTCACCCACTGGCGAAGGACGTCATCCTTTCCCTGATTTCCCTCGATTACGACGATACTTTGATGGCTGCCGCCGGAACCCAGGCGGAAGAAGTCTTTGAAGACATCATCACGCAATACAATGGCAAATATATCCTCGCAGTAGAAGGTAATCCGCCGCTGGGCGAGCAGGGGATGTTCTGTATCAGCAGCGGTCGACCGTTTATTGAGAAACTCAAACGTGCCGCTGCCGGAGCCAGCGCGATTATCGCCTGGGGAACCTGCGCGTCCTGGGGCTGCGTGCAGGCCGCGCGACCCAATCCGACGCAGGCAACGCCTATCGACAAAGTCATCACCGACAAACCCATTATCAAAGTACCTGGCTGCCCGCCGATCCCGGATGTGATGAGCGCCATCATTACTTACATGGTGACCTTTGATCGCTTGCCAGATGTCGACAGAATGGGCCGTCCGCTGATGTTCTATGGTCAGCGAATCCACGATAAATGCTATCGCCGCGCCCACTTCGACGCCGGAGAGTTCGTCCAGAGTTGGGATGATGACGCTGCCCGCAAAGGTTACTGCCTGTACAAAATGGGCTGCAAAGGGCCTACCACCTATAACGCCTGTTCCTCCACACGCTGGAATGATGGCGTTTCTTTCCCAATCCAGTCTGGTCACGGCTGCCTGGGCTGTGCGGAAAATGGTTTCTGGGATCGCGGTTCGTTCTACAGCCGCGTGGTCGATATTCCGCAAATGGGTACTCATTCCACCGCCGATACCGTCGGTTTAACCGCGCTTGGCGTGGTGGCAGCGGCTGTTGGTGTGCACGCAGTCGCCAGCGCCGTTGACCAGCGCAGACGTCATAACCAGCAACCTACAGAAACCGAACATCAGCCAGGCAATGAGGATAAACAGGCATGAGCACTCAGTACGAAACTCAGGGATACACCATCAATAATGCCGGACGCCGCCTGGTGGTCGACCCGATTACGCGCATCGAAGGCCACATGCGCTGCGAAGTGAATATTAACGATCAGAATGTGATCACCAATGCCGTCTCCTGCGGCACCATGTTTCGCGGGCTGGAGATCATCCTACAAGGGCGCGACCCGCGCGATGCGTGGGCGTTCGTTGAACGTATCTGCGGCGTCTGTACTGGCGTACACGCCCTGGCTTCGGTTTACGCCATCGAAGATGCTATCGGTATTAAAGTGCCGGACAACGCCAATATCATCCGCAACATTATGCTGGCAACGCTCTGGTGCCACGATCATCTGGTGCACTTCTATCAGCTTGCCGGGATGGACTGGATCGATGTGTTAGATGCGCTGAAAGCCGACCCGCGGAAAACCTCCGAACTGGCGCAAAGTCTCTCCTCTTGGCCGAAATCATCCCCTGGCTATTTCTTCGACGTACAAAACCGCCTGAAAAAATTTGTTGAAGGCGGGCAGTTGGGGATCTTCCGCAATGGCTACTGGGGGCACCCGCAGTACAAACTGCCGCCAGAAGCTAACCTGATGGGCTTTGCCCACTATCTCGAAGCTCTCGATTTCCAGCGTGAAATTGTCAAAATCCACGCGGTCTTTGGCGGTAAAAACCCGCATCCAAACTGGATTGTCGGCGGGATGCCTTGCGCCATCAACATTGACGAAAGCGGCGCGGTCGGGGCAGTCAATATGGAACGCCTGAACCTGGTGCAGTCAATTATCACCCGCACGGCGGACTTCATTAACAACGTGATGATCCCCGACGCCTTAGCCATCGGTCAGTTCAACAAACCGTGGAGCGAAATCGGCACTGGTCTTTCTGATAAATGCGTTCTCAGCTACGGCGCATTCCCGGATATTGCCAACGACTTTGGCGAGAAAAGTCTGCTGATGCCTGGCGGCGCGGTGATTAACGGCGACTTCAACAATGTGCTGCCAGTGAATTTGGTTGATCCGCAGCAGGTGCAGGAGTTTGTCGACCACGCCTGGTATCGATATCCCAACGATCAGGTCGGGCGTCATCCGTTCGATGGCATCACCGACCCGTGGTACAACCCCGGCGATGTCAAAGGCAGCGATACCAACATTCAGCAGCTGAATGAACAGGAACGCTACTCGTGGATCAAAGCGCCACGCTGGCGCGGTAACGCGATGGAAGTGGGGCCGCTGGCGCGCACGTTAATCGCTTATCACAAAGGCGATGCTGCGACCGTTGAGTCGGTCGATCGCATGATGTCGGCGTTGAACCTGCCGCTTTCCGGTATCCAGTCAACGTTAGGCCGCATTTTGTGCCGCGCGCACGAAGCGCAGTGGGCCGCAGGTAAGTTGCAGTATTTCTTCGACAAGCTGATGACCAACCTGAAAAACGGCAATCTCGCCACTGCTTCCACGGAAAAATGGGAACCTGCAACCTGGCCGACAGAGTGCCGTGGTGTCGGTTTTACCGAAGCGCCGCGCGGGGCGTTAGGCCACTGGGCCGCCATTCGCGATGGCAAGATTGATCTCTACCAGTGCGTGGTGCCGACCACCTGGAACGCCAGCCCGCGCGATCCCAAAGGGCAGATTGGCGCTTATGAAGCGGCGCTGATGAACACCAAAATGGCGATCCCCGAGCAACCGCTGGAGATCCTGCGTACTCTGCACAGCTTTGACCCGTGCCTCGCCTGTTCAACACACGTGCTGGGCGACGACGGTAGCGAGCTGATCTCCGTGCAGGTGCGTTAACAGCGAAGGAGAATCATCATGCAACAGAAAAGCGACAACGTTGTCAGCCACTATGTCTTTGAAGCGCCAGTGCGCATCTGGCACTGGTTGACGGTGTTATGCATGGCGGTGTTGATGGTCACCGGATACTTTATCGGCAAGCCGCTACCTTCCGTCAGCGGCGAGGCGACGTATCTGTTCTATATGGGCTACATCAGGTTAATTCACTTCAGCGCCGGGATGGTTTTTACCGTGGTTTTGCTGATGCGGATCTACTGGGCTTTTGTTGGCAATCGATACTCCCGCGAGCTGTTTATCGTGCCGGTATGGCGTAAAAGCTGGTGGCAGGGCGTGTGGTATGAAATCCGCTGGTATCTGTTTCTGGCAAAACGTCCGAGTGCCGATATAGGCCATAATCCCATCGCCCAGGCGGCGATGTTCGGCTATTTCCTGATGTCGGTCTTTATGATCATCACTGGTTTTGCGCTGTACAGCGAACACAGCCAGTACGCTATTTTTGCGCCGTTCCGTTATGTGGTGGAATTTTTCTACTGGACGGGTGGCAACTCAATGGACATTCACAGCTGGCATCGGCTGGGGATGTGGCTGATTGGCGCGTTTGTGATCGGTCATGTCTACATGGCGCTGCGTGAAGACATCATGTCCGACGACACGGTGATCTCCACCATGGTCAACGGCTACCGTAGCCACAAATTTGGCAAAATAAGTAACAAGGAGCGTTCATGAGCGAGCAACGCGTGGTGGTCATGGGGCTGGGCAACCTGCTGTGGGCCGATGAAGGCTTCGGCGTGCGGGTGGCGGAACGGCTGTATGCCCATTACCACTGGCCCGAGTATGTGGAGATTGTCGATGGCGGTACTCAGGGACTGAACTTGCTGGGGTATGTCGAAAGCGCCAGCCATCTGTTGATTCTCGATGCCATTGACTACGGGCTGGAACCTGGAACGCTGCGAACCTATGCCGGAGAACGCATTCCGGCTTATCTCAGCGCGAAGAAAATGAGCCTGCATCAGAACAGTTTCTCCGAAGTGTTGGCGCTGGCGGATATCCGCGGACATCTGCCAGCACATATTGCCCTCGTCGGTCTGCAACCCGCAATGCTCGACGACTACGGCGGTAGCCTGAGCGAACTGGCACGGGAGCAACTGCCCGCTGCGGAACAGGCGGCGCTGGCGCAGCTTGCTGCGTGGGGAATTGTGCCGCAACCGGCTAATGAATCGCGCTGTCTCAATTATGACTGTCTGTCGATGGAAAATTACGAAGGCGTTCGCTTGCGCCAGTACCGGATGACACAGGAGGAGCAGGGATGAGCAACGACACGCCATTTGATGCGTTGTGGCAACGAATGCTGGCGCGCGGCTGGACGCCAGTCAGTGAATCCCGTCTTGACGACTGGCTTACGCAAGCGCCAGACGGCGTGGTGTTATTAAGCAGTGACCCGAAACGCACGCCAGAGGTCAGCGATAATCCGGTAATGATTGGCGAATTACTGCGCGAGTTTCCCGACTATACATGGCAGGTGGCGATTGCTGACCTTGAGCAGAGCGAAGCCATCGGCGATCGCTTTGGCGTCTTTCGCTTTCCTGCCACTTTAGTGTTTACCGGCGGAAACTATCGCGGCGTGCTGAATGGTATTCACCCGTGGGCGGAACTGATAAACCTGATGCGCGGGCTTGTCGAACCGCAGCAGGAGCGTGCCTCATGAGCGAAACTTTTTTCCATCTGCTGGGGCCAGGAACGCAACCGAACGATGACAGTTTCAGCATGAATCCACTGCCGATCACCTGTCAGGTGAATGATGAACCGAGTATGGCGGCCCTGGAGCAATGTGCTCACAGCCCGCAGGTGATTGCGCTGTTAAACGAGTTACAACATCAACTAAGCGAACGCCAACCGCCGTTGGGCGAGGTGCTGGCAGTCGATCTGTTAAATCTCAACGCCGACGATCGTCACTTTATCAATACGCTTCTCGGGGAAGGGGAAGTGTCAGTGCGCATTCAGCAGGCTGACGACAGTGAAAGTGAAATACAGGAGGCGATCTTCTGCGGATTATGGCGGGTGCGCAGACGTCGCGGCGAAAAGTTGCTGGAGGACAAACTGGAGGCTGGCTGCACGCCGCTGGCGTTGTGGCAGGCGGCAACGCAAAATCTCTTGCCGACAGATTCGCTGTTACCGCCGCCCATTGATGGCCTGATGAATGGCCTACCGTTGGCGCATGAGTTACTGGCACATGTACGTAACCCCGACGCGCAGCCGCACAGCATTAATCTGACGCAATTACCCATCAGCGAGGCTGATCGGCTTTTTCTCTCACGTCTCTGTGGGCCGGGAAATATTCAGATTCGTACCATTGGCTATGGCGAGAGCTATATCAACGCCACGGGGTTACGCCATGTCTGGCATTTACGCTGTACGGACACCTTAAAAGGCCCGTTACTGGAAAGTTATGAAATCTGCCCAATACCGGAAGTGGTGCTGGCAGCGCCAGAAGATTTGGTCGACTCTGCGCAGCGGCTTAGCGAGGTATGTCAGTGGCTGGCGGAAGCTGCACCGACGTAAAAAGACGGTAAGTATCGCTTTCAGTCTTATGAATATCGCAATCGGCGAATACCTCTGGTCGTAGAGTTTCAGGATAAAGAGGGAGATCTACCATTATCGGGTTATTTTTCTCTCTTCGCCTACAGGAGTGCGCATGTGGGATGTCATTGATTTATCGCGCTGGCAGTTTGCTCTGACCGCGCTGTATCACTTTTTATTTGTACCCCTTACCCTGGGGCTGATTTTTTTGCTGGCTATTATGGAAACCATTTACGTGGTCACCGGCAAAACAATCTACCGCGATATGACGCGCTTCTGGGGTAAGCTCTTCGGTATCAATTTTGCTCTTGGCGTGGCTACCGGCCTGACCATGGAGTTTCAGTTTGGTACTAACTGGTCATTCTATTCCAACTATGTGGGCGATATTTTTGGCGCACCGCTGGCGATGGAAGCATTAATGGCCTTCTTCCTCGAATCCACCTTTGTCGGGCTGTTCTTCTTCGGCTGGCAACGGCTGAATAAATACCAGCACCTGCTGGTGACGTGGCTGGTGGCGTTCGGTTCAAATCTCTCTGCGTTGTGGATATTGAATGCCAACGGTTGGATGCAATACCCGACCGGTGCGCATTTTGATATCGACACCCTGCGTATGGAGATGACCAGCTTCAGCGAGCTGGTCTTTAATCCGGTCAGCCAGGTGAAATTTGTGCACACCGTAATGGCGGGCTACGTGACCGGGGCCATGTTTATTATGGCGATCAGCGCCTGGTATTTACTGCGCGGACGGGAGCGCAATGTCGCATTACGCTCGTTTGCCATCGGTTCCGTCTTCGGTACTCTGGCGATTATCGGTACCCTGCAACTCGGAGACAGTTCTGCGTATGAAGTCGCGCAAGTACAACCGGTAAAACTGGCGGCGATGGAAGGGGAGTGGCAAACGGAACCTGCACCTGCACCGTTCCATGTGGTTGCCTGGCCGGAACAGGATCAAGAGCGTAACGCCTTTGCCCTCAAAATTCCCGCGCTGCTAGGGATCCTCGCCACTCACTCATTAGATAAACCCGTGCCGGGTCTGAAGAATTTGATGGCTGAAACCTACCCACGCTTGCAACGCGGACGTATGGCCTGGCTGTTAATGCAGGAAATATCGCAAGGCAATCGTGAGCCGCATGTGTTGCAGGCATTCCGGGGACTGGAAGGTGACCTGGGCTACGGCATGTTGCTCTCCCGCTATGCGCCGGATATGAATCATGTCACAGCCGCACAGTACCAGGCGGCGATGCGTGGCGCGATACCTCAGGTTGCGCCGGTATTCTGGAGTTTCCGCATCATGGTGGGCTGTGGTTCCCTGCTGCTACTGGTGATGCTGATTGCGCTTGTCCAGACGCTGCGTGGCAAAATCGACCAGCATCGCTGGGTGCTGAAAATGGCGCTCTGGAGTTTGCCGTTGCCGTGGATTGCGATTGAAGCCGGGTGGTTTATGACCGAGTTTGGTCGTCAGCCGTGGGCGATACAGGACATCTTACCGACATACTCCGCGCACTCCGCTTTAACCACAGGACAACTGGCTTTCTCACTGATCATGATCGTAGGGCTTTACACCCTGTTCTTAATCGCCGAAGTCTACCTGATGCAGAAATATGCCCGTCTGGGGCCGAGCGCGATGCAGAGTGAACAACCGACGCAGCAACAGGGGTAAAGGAGAAAATCATGTTTGATTATGAAACATTGCGCTTCATCTGGTGGCTGCTGATTGGCGTGATCCTGGTGGTCTTTATGATCTCCGACGGATTTGACATGGGGATCGGCTGTCTGCTGCCGCTGGTGGCGCGTAATGATGATGAACGCCGGATAGTGATAAACAGCGTTGGTGCACACTGGGAAGGCAACCAGGTCTGGTTGATCCTCGCTGGTGGGGCATTATTTGCCGCCTGGCCCAGAGTGTATGCAGCGGCGTTTTCCGGCTTTTATGTGGCGATGATCCTGGTGCTGTGCTCACTGTTCTTCCGCCCGCTGGCCTTTGATTATCGCGGAAAAATCGCCGATGCACGCTGGCGTAAAATGTGGGACGCCGGTCTGGTCATCGGCAGTCTGGTGCCGCCGGTAGTCTTCGGTATCGCCTTCGGCAACTTGTTGCTCGGCGTGCCGTTTGCCTTCACACCGCAATTACGCGTGGAGTATCTCGGCAGCTTCTGGCAACTGCTGACGCCATTCCCTTTATTGTGCGGATTGCTCAGCCTTGGGATGGTGATTTTGCAAGGTGGCGTCTGGTTACAACTGAAAACTGTTGGTGTGATTCATCTGCGTTCACAGCTGGCGACCAAACGCGCTGCACTGTTGGTGATGCTGTGCTTTTTGCTGGCGGGTTACTGGCTGTGGGTCGGTATTGATGGCTTTGTACTGCTCGCCCAGGATGCTAACGGTCCTTCCAATCCGTTAATGAAACTGGTGGCAGTGCTACCTGGTGCCTGGATGAATAATTTTGTCGAGTCGCCCGTTTTGTGGATCTTCCCGCTGCTGGGATTCTTCTGCCCATTGCTGACGGTGATGGCGATTTATCGTGGTCGCCCGGGTTGGGGATTTTTGATGGCATCATTGATGCAATTTGGCGTGATTTTCACGGCAGGCATCACGCTGTTCCCCTTTGTCATGCCGTCAAGCGTGAGTCCGATCTCCAGCCTGACGTTGTGGGACAGTACTTCCAGTCAGCTGACGCTGAGCATTATGTTGGTAATCGTGCTGATATTTTTGCCCATTGTGTTGCTCTACACTCTCTGGAGCTACTACAAAATGTGGGGGCGCATGACAACAGAAACTCTCCGCCGTAACGAAAACGAGTTGTACTAAGGAGCAGAAACAATGTGGTATTTACTTTGGTTCGTCGGCATTTTGTTGATGTGTTCGCTCTCCACCCTTGTGTTGGTATGGCTGGACCCGCGTCTGAAAAGTTAACGAACGTAGGCCTGATGCGGCGCATTAGCATCGCATCAGGCAATCAATAATGTCAGATATGAAAAGCGGAAACATATCGATGAAAGCGATCTTAATCCCATTTTTATCTCTTCTGATTCCGTTAACCCCGCAATCTGCATTCGCTCAGAGTGAGCCGGAGCTGAAGCTGGAAAGTGTGGTGATTGTCAGTCGTCATGGTGTGCGTGCTCCAACCAAGGCCACGCAACTGATGCAGGATGTCACCCCAGACGCATGGCCAACCTGGCCGGTAAAACTGGGTTGGCTGACACCGCGCGGTGGTGAGCTAATCGCCTATCTCGGACATTACCAACGCCAGCGTCTGGTAGCCGACGGATTGCTGGCGAAAAAGGGCTGCCCGCAGTCTGGTCAGGTCGCGATTATTGCTGATGTCGACGAGCGTACCCGTAAAACAGGCGAAGCCTTCGCCGCCGGGCTGGCACCTGACTGTGCAATAACCGTACATACCCAGGCAGATACGTCCAGTCCCGATCCGTTATTTAATCCTCTAAAAACTGGCGTTTGCCAACTGGATAACGCGAACGTGACTGACGCGATCCTCAGCAGGGCAGGAGGGTCAATTGCTGACTTTACCGGGCATCGGCAAACGGCGTTTCGCGAACTGGAACGGGTGCTTAATTTTCCGCAATCAAACTTGTGCCTTAAACGTGAGAAACAGGACGAAAGCTGTTCATTAACGCAGGCATTACCATCGGAACTCAAGGTGAGCGCCGACAATGTCTCATTAACCGGTGCGGTAAGCCTCGCATCAATGCTGACGGAGATATTTCTCCTGCAACAAGCACAGGGAATGCCGGAGCCGGGGTGGGGAAGGATCACCGATTCACACCAGTGGAACACCTTGCTAAGTTTGCATAACGCGCAATTTTATTTGCTACAACGCACGCCAGAGGTTGCCCGCAGCCGCGCCACCCCGTTATTAGATTTGATCAAGACAGCGTTGACGCCCCATCCACCGCAAAAACAGGCGTATGGTGTGACATTACCCACTTCAGTGCTGTTTATCGCCGGACACGATACTAATCTGGCAAATCTCGGCGGCGCACTGGAGCTCAACTGGACGCTTCCCGGTCAGCCGGATAACACGCCGCCAGGTGGTGAACTGGTGTTTGAACGCTGGCGTCGGCTAAGCGATAACAGCCAGTGGATTCAGGTTTCGCTGGTCTTCCAGACTTTACAGCAGATGCGTGATAAAACGCCGCTGTCATTAAATACGCCGCCCGGAGAGGTGAAACTGACCCTGGCAGGATGTGAAGAGCGAAATGCGCAGGGCATGTGTTCGTTGGCAGGTTTTACGCAAATCGTGAATGAAGCACGCATACCGGCGTGCAGTTTGTAATGCATAAAAAAGAGCATTCAGTTACCTGAATGCTCTGAGGCTGATGACAAACGAAGAACTGTCTAATGCGTAGACCGGAAAAGGCGTTCACGCCGCATCCGGCCACTTTCAGTTTTACTCTTTCTCGGAGTAACTATAACCGTAATAGTTATAGCCGTAACTGTAAGCGGTGCTGGCGCGTTTAATCACACCATTGAGGATAGCGCCTTTAATATTGACGCCTGCCTGTTCCAGACGCTGCATTGACAAACTCACCTCTTTGGCGGTGTTCAAGCCAAAACGCGCAACCAGCAGGCTGGTGCCAACAGAACGCCCCACGACCGCGGCATCACTCACCGCCAGCATCGGCGGCGTATCGACAATCACCAGATCGTAATGGTCGTTCGCCCATTCCAGTAATTGACGCATCCGATCGCGCATCAGCAGTTCAGACGGGTTAGGTGGCACCTGACCGCGAGTAATCACATCAAAGCCTCCTTTGCCAAAATGCTGGATCACTTTGTTGAGCTCATCTTTACCTGCCAGATATTCCGACAAGCCATGTTCATTACTCACGGTAAACAGGTTATGCGAATAACCACGGCGTAAGTCGGCATCAATAAATAACACTTTTTGATCGGACTGGGCGATCACCGCTGCCAGAGTTGAACTGACAAACGTTTTACCACTGTCTGGCGTCGCACCGGTGATCATTAGAATGTTATTCTCCGTCTCCATCATAGCGAAATGCAGACTGGTTCGTAGCGCACGTACGGCTTCCACAGCAGAATCCGCCGGGTTATCCACCGCCAGGAAGGGGATATTTTTAGTACGATGGCGCTGCTGATTAGAAAATAAATTTTTCTTACGCAGACGGGTGCGTTTATCCAGCCACTCGGACATTGGGATAGTGGCATAAACGCTGATGCCGTGCTCTTCCAGTTGTTCCGGGGCTTCTACACCACGACGCAACATCGCACGCGCCAGCACGGCACCCACAGAAATAAACAGGCCAAGAATAAAACCAAGCACCACGTTCAACGCTTTTTTCGGTTTCACTGGCTGCGGCTGAGTGACTGCCGGGTCGATAATCCGCACGTTACCAATGGCACTGGATTTCGAAATACTCAACTCCTGCTGGCGGTTAAGTAATTGCAGATATACCGCACGGCCCGCTTCTACGTCACGACTTAAACGCAACACTTCCTGTTGGGTGGAAGGCATTGCCGATACCCGCTTATTCAGGCGTTTGCGTTCTTGCTCCAGCGTCTGGCGTTTTTCCAGCAGCGCACGATAAGTTGGGTGATCTTTCTTATACAGCTGGGAGATCTCTGCCTCGCGGAAGGTCAGCTCATTGAGTTGATTATCAACGTTCACAATCTGCTCAAGAACGGCTTTGGCTTCCAGGTTAAGGTCAACCGAATCGCGCTGCTGGCGATAAACGTTGAGTTTTTCTTCCGCTTGGTCCAGCTCGCTGCGCACTTCAGGTAACTGGCGCTGTAAGAATTCAAGGCTTTGTGAATCCTGCGCCGCCTGGCGAGCGATATTCTGTTGCAAATAGTTGTTAGCGATGCTGTTCAGAATACGAGTAATCAACTGGGGATCATCACCAGTCATGGTAAGTTCCAGCATCCCGCTTTCTTTACTGCGTTCGCTAACGGTAAAGGTTTCCTGCAATGCGTTAATCGCTTCCAGTTCGGTACGCTGGCTCAGGACAAACTGTGTTCCTGGTTTGGCCTTAATGTCCGCGATAGTCAGCGCAACGCCATCTTTTTCCAGACGCTGGCCGACCATACCATTGACGGTGAACTCTTCACCTTCCAGTGTATAGTGGCCGTTTTCCCCAACCGTGAGTGTCAGTTGCTGATCCTGACCATTCAGTTGTGGAATATGCATCCAGCTGATCGCCAGCTCACCTGGTTTTTCTTTGGTTAATCTCGCCCAGCCGCGACCCACAATCGGAAAATACTTCTGCTCAACTATGTCGCGCAGATTCAGTTCAGCAATGGTTTTACCGAGAATCATGCGCGATTGCAGCAGTTGGATCTCCGGTGCAGACTCGGGCGATGAGTTAGGGATCATATCGCTCAGGCCGCTGAGAATGGCGTTGCCCTGTTTTTGCTCAACCTGGACCAGAGTATCTGCCTGATAAATTGGTGTGCTTAACAGCGAGTAAGCGACAGCGATCAGCGTGAATAACGCGGTCACGCTGATAATAAACTTACGGTGATCCCATAACTCGCCGACCAGACGAAGCAGATCGATCTCATTTTCCTGAGTGCTGCCTGGTGGCGTATTCATATTTTTAGTTGTCATCGTATTTTATAAACTCAAATTACCGGCTGAGGCGCTTCGCCCATTCCTGACTGGCGCGCTCCAACATACCGTAGACATGTTCAAATGCGTCCTGACTTTTACGATAGGGATCCGGGATCTCTTTCTGTTCCAGCCATTGCCCAAACAGCATTGTCTTCCCGCGGACCTCGGGAGCAATTGCGGTAACCTGAGCAATATGTTCCGACTCCATTGCCAGAATCAGATCGTAATTTCGTGCCATCTCAGCAGTGAGCTTACGTCCGGCATGTCCTTCAAGAGATACGCCATGATTAGCGGCAACATCTGCCGCTGTCGCATCTGCAGGGTGTTTTACCAGACCATGAACACCTGCCGATTTGACTTTTACGCCCGGCAGACGTTTACGCAGCAAGCGCTCGCCAATGGGCGAACGGCAAATGTTGCCGGTACAAACCACCAGGATTGAGTTAAATTTTAGTTGGGCCATGTTTGAATCCACCGTGAAGTCTCTGTCAGGTCATGCACCCCGGAAATCGTCGGTACCAGCAGAGAAATCACACGGTTCCAACGAGCCAGCGGCGCGGTAGTGACATAAACAATGTCGTAAGGTTCAAGCTGGAATTCCGTTCCGAGTATCATTGCCGATGCGTCCTTCGCATTCAGCTGATAAATATTGGCGATTTTGCCATTCTGCTTGTTTTGCGTTGCACGAATAACAAAAATCCCCGTCGCATCAGCGACATCCTGATTCATACCCTCAGCGTTACCCAGCGCTTCCGCCAGGGTCATACCGCTGCGGTCCATTTTCAGCGTGCTCTGTTTACCCACTTCACCCATCACGAAGACTTTCAGATCATCGTTGCGCGGAATAAATAAAATATCGCCCGGGTGCAGCAGTTTGTTCTGGCGCAAGTCGCCACGCTGCATCAGCGCATAGAGGTTCACTTTGGTCTTTACGCCATTCTGGGTGAGCACCACGTTGCGCCAGTCTGCATCTGCGGTCAGACCGCCCGCGGCGTTAATCGCATCCATGATGGTCAGAGGAATATTGGTAATCGGCTGCTGACCCGATTTGCTGACTTCGCCGGTGACGTACGCTTTTTGCGATCGGAACGCCGCGACGCTGACATCGACTTGCGGGCTTTCAATGACTGAATCGAGACGCGCTGTAATCTCGTTGCGTACCTGGGTAAGTGTTTTCCCGGCCACTTTCAGGCGACCAATATAGGGGTAGAAAATCGCACCATCGGCGTTAACCCAGTTGCCGGTATCACTGGCGCTACGGTATTGCCCTGCGGGGGTGGTTAGTTCCGGGTGATCCCAGACCGTAACCATCAACACATCACCAATCCCGATACGATATTCATAGTTTGCGATTTGCTGCTCCAGCTCCGGGTTAGCCTGCGACATAATCGGTTTGGCGCGCAACTGATCAATCAATCCTGGCGTGACGGGATAGATATTGACCATTTTGTCCAGGTCATACTGATTGTCAGGTAGTTCAATGACATCCTTGTTACTGGTCGATAAATTCTGACCAGGAACAAGGGTACATGCTGTCAAAGACAGAACAGCCAATGTCAGTACCGAAAACTTAAAAATGTTCTTTTTCATTGGTTTATATTTATCAGTCAATGTAATGTTATGAATTACGTCAGGTTATTGTCCAACCGGTACTTCTCGCTCTGCCGTCATTGGATAGAGCTGGTATTTGCGTGACAGCATTTGTCCACCATCACGCGTCAATGGTGTCCACGAAACCACCGCGCGGTTGCGGTTAGGTCCAATGGTCATCAAGTCGAATGGAATCGAGATATAAAAACCTTTACTAAAGCCGCCTTCGCCGTAGTCATCTTTAGATACGTTACTGATTGCCGCCCATACCCCTACCGCCACGCCGCTGTCAAAGCGTTTGGCGACGTCGATCGTTGCGCCTTTATCTTTTGCCAGATATTGCCCAACGCTAAGTTTCATCAGTACGCCATTGAGCGTCGGCGGGTTCCAGTAAGCCGTCACGAAACCTGTTGGCGTGGAATAATCGGTGAAACGCATCATGTTGTCCCAGTCACGTTGCTTCACGTAGTTAACGTCCACACCCAGCGCCCAGCAGGCATCTAGCGGGCGATAAAGCAGCTCGGAACCGACACCGGCGTACATCGTTTCCAGATAACCGCCATACACCTGGCCATAGAAACCATTGCCTAAGTCAGCAAAATAGTTCGCCTGCAAGTTGTTGAGATAAACGTCATTGCGAACGTAGTCACGGATATGCGTGCGCACGCGGGGCAGGGTAGAGTCCGCGGGCAACAGCGAAGACTTAAACTTGTCGTAGTTGTTGTAAATATTGGTGAAAATACCGCCATCAAGCAGCAGGTGGTCGGTAAACCAGTAGCGGGCACTGGACATCAGCCCCAGCTGGAACATATAGAAATCTTCCGGGCCGCCCAGCGACTGTGAAAGTGTTGGGTTGAAAGAGTAGCTAAAGCGATCTTCACGAATACGGTAGCCCCGACCAAAGGCAGAAAGATCTTCAGCTTCAACACGTTGTTGTTGCAGTGGCTCTGATTGACCAGGCGCTGTACCTGCCAGCTGTTTGCGCAGGCTGGCTACGTCGGTTTCGGTAGTCACCATCGCCATATGCTCGCGCTTTTGCGTCACGCTAATCTTCTCAACGCCTTGCGGCAGGTTATTCACCAGAATCCGGTTGGCACGATCGACCGCTTCACGAGAGTCACGGTATTTGTATTGCTGACCAGACATATACAGTGTCTTATCGCGTAGCTGAATTTCTGGCGCGTCAAAGCCCGCGTTATACTTCAGGGCGGTAAGTTGGTTTGCTACCGTGGTGTACTGCAATCCTTCAGATTCAGGCGCAGGTTGATATGCCGGTTTTGGCGTATCGCGCAGGGCAGGGCGCAGATCGTTGAAATTGGTCCGTAACGTGAAGCCAAACATCAACGTGTTACCGCGTTCATAACTCAGGTTGAGATCTGCCCAGCTGGCAGCGCGATAAACTGCGCCGACGTTGAAATGGCTTGCCTGAGGCAGTTTGCCAGCGAAATCATTCTGGTAATTGTTTCCATCGTATTCGAGTTTCAGACGCAGGGGATTCCACGGCGTTTGATACTCAATGCCGCCAAAGATGGAAGCCGGGCCACGAAAGATATCGCTAAAGCTGATATCGCCCGCATCGTGAGACTCTGCGCGATGACAATATTTATCGCTCACCCGGCAAAACGGGTTGGTAATATTGCCCGCATTACCGGCGTAGCCCCATGCCATCCCGAGGGTGAAATCAAATGGCCCCGCTTGCTTGCTGGCCACCAGATACTCACCGTCAAACAGACCCGTACCAGCAATATCACGTTTACCAAACGCCACTTGCGGTAGCCAGTAACCTTCTTCCCACAGGCGAAGTTTAAAATCGAATGATTTGTCTTTGTATGACTGATCGCCGCTGAAATCTTCCCACTGGCTATATTTGCGTGTGCGCACATCCGTATAACGAATGGTGCCTTCCAGCCATGGGAACAGCGCCACGGAGGTGGAGTAGAACCGGTATTGATCGTTATCCCGGTAGTTGACGCTGAATTCACCTTCCGGTGCGATGCGCGCATTTGGCATCTGCAACAATCCTGTGCCGCCAAAGTCTGATTGCGACGAACCCAGCGGATCCGGGTAGGTTAATACTTCAGCATGACAGGCACTGGAGACGGCAATGGCCAGGCAGCTTAAAAGATAAGAATTCTTCTTCATCAGTCAGGAACACGTTGCGTTAAAACAGACACAATCTGGTCATTTAAATCAGCATATTTTTCGGGCAGTACATGCGCAGAAAAGCCCAACCAAAGCTGGCTGCCAGGCGGTGGTTCCACATGTCTTTTATTCCACAGGGCAACAGGGGCGACGACAGTCTCACCCTCAGGCGTAATCACCATAACGTTATTCTTGTCCGCGCCTGCAAGGCGGGGGTGATCTTGCAGATAATCGGTAACGCTACGGCCTGCCTGCCAGGGCAATTGCCCGGCCCCAGAAACCGCACCCAGCAGAGTAATAGTCACCGGACGCTGTACGGTATAGAGCGTATAGTCCCCGACCAACGGGGGATTGCTGTTCTCATCCACTCGTACAAAATCAGGGTCCAGTTTGACCGGTAAGCGACCAGTGATATTGAGATTGAGTAACTGCTGGCGCACGGATTTAATCGTTGCCGCCACATCGTCGTCAGCTTCTGCTTCCCAGGAAGCAAGCTGTGCCATGACATGTTGGTAGTCTTTAAGCGCTTTAGCTTTCGCCGCAGAGTCGGTCAGCAAGGCACCAGGCCACCAGAGGCGATCGCGCAGTTGCGGTTGTGTCACCAACTGGACAACATTTTCCACGGGGCCAACGGAAAGTGTCTGTTGTTCGCCAGGCAGATAAATAGTCACCGTTCCTTGCGCAAAGGCATGGGGTGTCATTACGTAAAGTACGCTGGCAATGAAATACGACTGTAATTTATTCATGGTGCGGGTTTAAGAAACGTCATTTCTACGGGAATAACCCCTGCGCCTAACATTTGCCGACTTTGACGAACCTGGCCAGTAGCCGAATCGACCCAGAATGTGTTTTGCCACTGTTTTTCTGGCCGCGTGGAAGTCACCTCTTCCTGCCAGACATTACACAGCACATTGCGACCCGCAATATTCAGCGTCTCTAATCCAGCAAAGGAAAAAGTAGAACTCAGGGTCGCAGAGCGAAAATGGTTGTCTTCACTCCAGAGAATATCGCGCGTCCAGCGGCTGCCATCTTTTATTGCCAGCGCGTTACGCAGAGGGTCCTGCCCGGAATTTGTCACTTCCAGCAGATTATTATTAAGTTTGACGGTTTTTAAAAGACGTCCATTGTGGGTAACCAGCATGGCGTTATCCTGGGATAACCATTTGCTTTGTTCTTGTTCTATATATCCCAGTACCACAAAGATTCGTTGCCCTTCATTAAGGCGTAAATACATAGTGGAATAAGGCAACGCCTGGATCTGCTGATCCGCTACGGTGATATCCTGATTATCGAAAAGGCTGGCGCGAAATGTATCGACCATACTTTGCTGGCTGTGCGTACATCCCGCAAGAAATAGTGCGAAAATCGATAAAATAAGAGGGCGCACCTTTAATCCTTGAAAGGTTAATTAAAAAAATGCAAATCTCTAAAGCCCGGTACGAATATCGCAACCGGGTATCATTTAACTTTAATTTCGACGCGTTAAAGCAGTATTAGCGTGTAGTGGACGTGGTGGTTGAGGTGTTATGAGAACCGCCATCGCCACTGTCATTTGCTGCAACAACTGCCAACGTCGCCACACCAACAGCCGTTGCCACACCGACAACTGTCGCCGTGCCGACAGCGCCAGCAGCCACGCCACCAGTGGTAGTAGCAGTCGTGGTTGCGCCGGTAGTGGTCGTTGTGGTGCCAGTAGTACCCGTCGTTGCCTCGGTCCCGTTTGTTGCTTCAGGGGCAGCAAACGCAGCTGGCGTCGTCAACATGAAGGCCATAAGGATTGCAGAAAGCTTGTGTTTCATAACTTTTCCTTTATTCATCGCATGGACAATACGGGTGATGCTGCCAACTTACTGATTTAGTGTATGATGGTGTTTTTGAGGTTCTCCAGTGGCTTCTGTTTCTATCAGCTGTCCCTCCTGTTCAGCTACTGACGGGGTGGTGCGTAACGGCAAAAGCACTGCCGGACATCAGCGCTATCTCTGCTCTCACTGCCGTAAAACATGGCAACTGCAGTTCACTTACACCGCTTCTCAACCCGGTACGCACCAGAAAATCATTGATATGGCCATGAATGGCGTTGGATGCCGGGCAACAGCCCGCATTATGGGCGTTGGCCTCAACACGATTTTCCGCCATTTAAAAAACTCAGGCCGCAGTCGGTAACCTCGCGCATACAGCCGGGCAGTGACGTCATCGTCTGCGCGGAAATGGACGAACAGTGGGGATACGTCGGGGCTAAATCGCGCCAGCGCTGGCTGTTTTACGCGTATGACAGGCTCCGGAAGACGGTTGTTGCGCACGTATTCGGTGAACGCACTATGGCGACGCTGGGGCGTCTTATGAGCCTGCTGTCACCCTTTGACGTGGTGATATGGATGACGGATGGCTGGCCGCTGTATGAATCCCGCCTGAAGGGAAAGCTGCACGTAATCAGCAAGCGATATACGCAGCGAATTGAGCGGTATAACCTGAATCTGAGGCAGCACCTGGCACGGCTGGGACGGAAGTCGCTGTCGTTCTCAAAATCGGTGGAGCTGCATGACAAAGTCATCGGGCATTATCTGAACATAAAACACTATCAATAAGTTGGAGTCATTACCGACAATACGTACGCTTGAGATCAGGATTGTCTACTTTGAGTATAACATCCTTGTGAAATCTCCCTTTCCTCATACCGCTTGCACTATATACTGCGGGTAGGAAAGGCGCGCAGAGGGAAATATAAGATTGTTAACTATCCCCCTCTGGAAATACGACTTGTGAGCATAAGATAAATCTTAGCAAAATACAAATTAAAGATAAGGAAATTGTTACGAAAGCTATTAATTATTGTTGGTAATATAGTTTCAAGTGGTACTATAACTGGCTGTTAAATGGCATTTATAACTATTAGGTGCAGAGATATTCGCTTAAATGGATTAGTTTCTTTGTGGAAAAGTAACTGATGTTATAATGTATGATGTTGACTATTTCACTATTCCAATAAAACCAGTCAGCTTTAAACAAGCAGCGTCATATTAAGAGAGATAAACATTTGCCGCTGTTGGTCCTCGCAGGCCATTTACGCGGCAAAATTCCACACGTAATCCTGGTATAAGCACTTCTGCGTCGCGGGGAGTGAATGCGGAAATATGGACCTGAACTTCTTTACGACCGTCGGAGGGGATAATGAATCCTTTGCCGCTTTTGCGATCAAAGGTTTTGACAATTCCTGTCATTTTACGGGACAAACAAATTCCTTACTGAAAATACTGCGCTGCACTATACGGGGTTAATAAAATAAAGCCAGCGATATTTAAGACCGCCGGACGGCTAAAATAAAATTTGCTTAATCTCAATTATCATGCGTTAATAGCTGCGTCGGTTTGAAAGACAGACAGCATACAAAGTAGTTTACTAAAGCAGTTCTCATTATCAGGCATTATCCCCTTCTTTTGAGTCTCTCTCCTGAACACTAAGTAGTTTCTGTATTAAAGCCCTGTTTGCCGAAAGGCCCAAAATGAAGGAAGTAAAATATGTCTAATAAAATGACTGGTTTAGTAAAATGGTTTAACGCAGATAAAGGTTTTGGCTTTATCACTCCTGATGATGGCAGCAAAGACGTTTTCGTCCATTTCACCGCCATCCAGAGCAATGAATTCCGCACGCTGAACGAAAATCAGAAAGTTGAATTTTCTATTGAGCAGGGGCAACGTGGCCCCGCGGCAGCGAACGTTGTTACGCTCTAAGGTTGCCATTATTACTCAACATCTCCATTTCCGCTGTCCATGTTGTCATGGTTCACAGTACCGCACATCGGCATTCGATGTGACGGAGCGAAACCCTTTGGGCGCTAAGTGTATTTTTTGTAAATCGACGATGATCACCTTTGATAACGTCGCGCTGCAAATACGCACTGACCATGCGCCGCTGGATTTCACAAAATAATATCAGGCTCCCTCGTGGAGCCTTTTTTATATCTGCCTTATTTTTCTTCAACGCTGTATGTATAGTAAGCGATAACCTGTTGATTATTGAATCTTTCGGGGAGATGGCTTATAACATTTCTTACCTGACCAGGGTACCGGGAACCAACACCTTACTGGCGTGTTGCTGTCTTTTAAGACCAGAAGAGGTTAACAGTGAATATTGAAGAGTTAAAAAAACAAGCCGAAACGGAAATCGCCGACTTTATCGCGCAAAAAATCGCCGAGCTGAACAAGAATACAGGGAAAGAAGTCTCTGAAATTCGCTTCACCGCACGAGAAAAAATGACCGGGCTTGAAAGTTATGATGTCAAAATCAAAATAATGTGATTTTGTGAACATCACCCCGTGCGAGGTGATGTTCCGCTTGTTGCTAATTTAGTGACCAATCATTGGCGCTTGTGGAATTAAGCGTCGGTACAATTCCTCCGGCACCGGGCTTTGCCATACTCCCGCATACATTGCGTAACCAATCACCGCAAACATAATCCCCAGAACCAGTAGCGTCATTAACCAGCCAGACAACGCAAAGGCTTTTTTATTTGCCGCAGGTTTTTGCAGTGAAAAGGTCAATGTTGAGGCTACCGGACATGACTCTACGCAAGTCATACAGCCGGTACATTCCACTGTTCGTACCTGAATTAATTTATCGACCGGGATCCGTGATGGGCAATTTTTTGCGCATTTGCCACAGTCGATACAACTTTCGGCATTGCGACGAATCTTAAACGGCGACAATAGCGAAACCACGCCCATCAGCGCGCCATATGGGCAAAGATAACGACACCAGGCATGGCGAATAAACAGGCTGGCAATCAGCAAAACGGTCACGCTGATTAATGTCGCGGTCCCCATATGACGAAAGAAATCGAGCATTTTAACGTCCATCACCACGCTGTAGGGCGACAACATAAAATAGTGAATCGCCTGAGCGGGCATCAATAACGCGATATAGATAAAAAAACTCAACAGCAAATACTTCACGCCGCGCAGAGGAATATCCAGCCAGCGGGGAAGGACACATTGCCGACCAAACAGTTTGTTACCGAGATCGCCGATTAATTCAGAAAGCGTACCAACCGGGCATAACCATGAGCAAAAGGCCTTTTTGAGTAATAGACTGATGACGATAAAAGCGACCAATAACAGCATCGCGGCGGCGTGGACGGACGGTAACTGACCTGTTACAAGGCTATATTTCAGATTCATCAGCCCGGCAATCGGTAGCCAGCCTTCGATACCTCCCGGTCTGGCGACAAATGTCGTGCTACTTGCCGTTTCGTAATAGCGCACCCAATACCAGAACGTGATGGCAATATAAATATTCATTGCCAACAGTAATAATTGCGTCGCTTTACGCCAGGTCGTGGCATTACGCCAGTCATTCCACGGTAATTTGCCGCCCGTCGTGCCTGGCCGCCGCTGCCAGCGGGTTCTTTTATTCTCTGCCATGATTTTGCCAGTCCGTTAAGTTGTATACCAAATGCCACTATTCTAGTTGTTCTTAACTGGCTGATATTGATTCAAATCGCGTTCAGGTCTTTCTTATGCAACCATGCTTCCAGAGCGGCAACACTGCGTGTAATTTCTTCGTGTGGAAGGGGGGCAGATAATGGCTGCTGCTCCAGTTGTGCGCATAGCTGGCTGGCGATATGCATTCCCAGACTCGAGCAACTGCTTTTTAGCTGATGCGCGGCACGCTTTATTTTCTCGCTATCCTGACTGGCGCGGGCAATGTCGATTTCATCGAGAAGCGGCAGGGCATGTTGTGTAAATAATACCAGCCATTCGTGGATCTTCTCCGTCCCCATTAACTGAGCATCTTCATTGAGTTGCGATACATCCAGCGATTGATCATTATTGACTTGCAGTTGGAGATAGTGCGCCAGTAACTGACCGAGCACTTCACGCGGCACCGGTTTAGGGATAATCCCGCGGAATAATGAACTGGTACGCTGGCGCAGCGTTTCGTCAATGACATGGGCGCTAAAGCCAATCAAAACCAGCGACGGATATTGCTGTGCCAGTTGTCGGGCAAGCGTAATGCCGTCGATATCCGGCAGATCAAAATCCACCAGTGCGGCAGCAAACGGTTCGCTATTTTGCAGTGTCTCTAAAGCCTGCGCGGCATTGCCAACAGCAACAATCTGCGCACCACTGGTTTTCAGCATCTCAATGGTAATTCGCTGGGTTAGCGGGTTATCTTCAATTAACAGCAAACGTAAACCGTCAAGACGCACCGCCTGATTGACTGTTTTTGGCACGGGTGCCGTGGCAACACGTAACGGCAAGCGTAAACAAAAACAGCTTCCAACCTCCGGCGTGCTGGTGGCGCTCAGTTCGCCGCCCATCGCCTGGGCCAGACGGCTACTGATAGTCAGTCCCAGCCCGGTGCCGCCGCGTTTGCCGCTTACCTGCACAAATGGCTGGAAGATTTCTGCCAGTTTCGCGGGATCAATACCGCAGCCGCTGTCTTCCACTTCGACCAGCCATTGCTCGCCATCAGTGCGACTACGCAGGATAATGTACCCTTCGTCAGTAAAACGCAGGGCGTTGCTCAACAGGTTGGTTATAACCTGACGAATACGTCGTGGATCGCCCATTAACGCGCACGGCATATCATCGGCAATTGCCGTTGCCAGGCGAATCGGGCGACCTTTCACCCGTCCGCTCATTAATTGCAGGGTACTTTCCAGCAGCGGGCGCGGTTCAAAGGGCTCATCGCTGACCGAAACATTCTTGCCACCTGCTTCGATAGCGGAATAATCGAGAATATCGTTGAGGATGGTCAGCAACGATTCACCAGAGTCAGTAATTGCCCGCAAATCATCACGCTGGGCGTTAAGTGCGGGGTTATCTGCCAGCAGTTGAGCAGTGCCGAGAATACCGTACAGCGGTGTGCGGATCTCATGGCTCATCGCCGCCAGAAACGCCGATTTTGCCTGGCTGGCTTTTTCTGCTTCCGCCCGTGCCTGTCGGTGTTCTATCACCAGTTCCTGCAATTCAGCTGTACGCGCTTTGACCTGCGCCGCCAGCTGTTCGCGGTGGCGATTCAGTGCATGAACATTGCTGCGAAACGCATCCATCAGCCGCCCGATGGTATCCAGCTCCCGTACGCCAGCGGTTTCCGGGAAAGGGGAGTCAATATCACCGTCCAGCAGCCGTTGCAGCGCCTGCGTTTGTTCGGCAAGTGGACGCGTGACTGAGCGATAAACCACGCGCCAGAGGATCAGAATCAGTGCGCAAAGTGAAACCATCCCCAGCAATAACAGGCTGTATTGCCCGCGTGCACTCGCTTTTTCCAGATGCGCCAGTCCGTGCTGATTACGCAGCTCAATGGTGTCGACCAGCTGACTGACTTCGCTACTAAACTGCGCGAACTGGGCGATGTTATTTTGTGCGAGAGTTTGTAGGTGATTGCTGATTTCACTGTCCTGCTGATACAGCGCCAGCAAATCGCTATATTGGCTAACGGTAGTTAACGTTGTTGCGACCTGCGCACGAACACCCGGATCTTCAATGCGTATTTGCCGACGTTGCAGAATTTTCACCGCATTATTGAGCTGCTTTTCCAGCGTTGGTGCATTTTTCTGGATCTGCTCCAGCCCCAGATTCATCACCATTTGCTGCACCCGCAGAGCGCTAAGGCGCAGTTCATTCATCTGGTTAACATACTCAAGATCGATATCAATCAGCCGATCGAGTGCACTTTCAGCAGCCTGACGCTGATCTTGTTCGATCAAATCGTAAATCCCGGCCTGGGTCGCTCCAGCGGAAGTTGTCGCATTATTCGCCTGACCTTGCGCCAGGCGTGCGATCTCATCGGCGGCAGCGACTATCTGCTGACTGAGTTGCTGTTGTTGCTGGCGCAGTTGCAAACGCTGCCCCACCAGTTCCCCTTGCTGACGTAACGAACGGGAGATCTCCTGCTCCTGTTGTTCAATAGCGGTGGTATCAAAACCTTGTTCCCGTAACGCTTGCAGCAACGCATTAATCTTCAGGCTTTGTGCGGTGAGCATTCGCCCCTGCGCCTGCCACATCTTTTCGTTATCGGCACTGGTCAGGTTCTGCGCGGCGAAAAGTTCCCAGGCGCTGGCTTCGCTCAACTGGCGCGCCATATTCATGGTAGGAATCAATGCCTGAGTGTTGTCTTTTTCCACCTGGCTGATAAAGCGCAGGTTGTACCATCCCACCAGGGTACTGGTCAGGGTTAACAGCGCCATCAGGGCAAAGCCCATCCAGAGTCTTCGGGTCAGGGTTAAATTCACGGTCGGTGCACTTTAGGTGAAAAAGGTTGAGTCGCAAAGCGGAATGCATCTAGCATAAAGCCTTATTATTGATGAGGCTATCATGCGCGTACTGCTATTTTTACTTCTTTCCCTTTTCATGTTGCCGGCATTTTCGGCTGATAACCTGTTGCGCTGGCATGATGCGCAGCATTTCACGGTGCAAGCCTCTACGCCGCTTAAAGCCAAACGCGCATGGAAACTGTGCGCGCTTTATCCCAGCCTGAAAGATTCATATTGGTTATCGTTGAACTATGGTATGCAGGAGGCTGCTCGCCGCTACGGTGTGGATTTAAAAGTGCTGGAGGCAGGCGGCTACAGCCAGTTGGCTACCCAGCAAGCACAAATCGACCAGTGTAAACAGTGGGGCGCAGAGGCCATTTTGCTCGGTAGTAGCACGACCTCATTTCCCGACCTGCAAAAGCAGGTAGCAAGTCTGCCGGTGATCGAACTGGTAAATGCTATTGATGCTCCCCAGGTGAAAAGCCGCGTTGGTGTGCCCTGGTTTCAGATGGGCTATCAACCGGGGCGATATCTGGTGCAATGGGCGCACGGTAAACCACTGAATGTGCTGTTGATGCCCGGACCCGATAACGCCGGGGGCAGTAAGGAGATGGTCGAGGGTTTTCGCGCAGCCATTGCCGGAAGCCCGGTGCGTATTGTTGATATTGCGCTTGGTGATAACGATATTGAAATCCAGCGTAACCTGTTGCAGGAGATGCTGGAACGCCATCCAGAAATCGACGTCGTTGCCGGAACGGCCATTGCGGCAGAGGCGGCAATGGGGGAAGGGCGTAACCTGAAAACGCCGCTTACCGTGGTGTCGTTTTATCTTTCACATCAGGTGTATCGCGGGCTGAAGCGGGGAAGAGTGATTATGGCTGCCAGCGATCAAATGGTCTGGCAGGGGGAACTGGCGGTTGAGCAGGCCATCAGGCAATTACAGGGGCAATCGGTTTCTGATAATGTCAGCCCACCGATTTTAGTTCTGACGCCGAAAAATGCCGACCGTGAACATATTCGCCGCTCGCTGTCACCAGGGGGATTTCGTCCGGTCTATTTTTATCAGCACACATCAGCGGCTAAGAAATAACCTTCACCATGTTGCGTCACCAGTAAATCCGCGCTGAGTTTATGACGTAAACGACGAATTAACACATCGACGGTGCGCAGGTCAGGGTTTTCCACCCGACGCGCAGAAAGCATACGTAGCAGACGTTCACGGCTGAGAATTTCGCCCGGATTCGTCACAAATGCCACCAACATTTCATACTCTGCGCGGGTCAGTTTAATCGGCTCGCCATCCCGCTCCAGCGTATGGCGCGACACATTCAGGCAATAACCGGCAAAGCGATAGCAGTTGTCCTGAGTGTGCGGTTGAGCTTGTCGCGCGAGGTCGATTCGCCAGAGCAGATTTTTCACCCGTACTACCAGTTCGCGCAGTTCCAGCGGTTTGGTGACGTAATCGTCTGCGCCCATTTCCAGCCCAACAATACGGTCAATCCGATCGCTGCGTCCGGTAACCAGAATAATCCCCACCGTTGAGCGTTCTCGCAGGGCGCGGGTTAACATCAGGCCATTTTCATCGGGTAAGTTGATATCCAGCAGAATTAAATCTACCGACTGATTCTGCATAATTTCCCGTAGCCCAGCACCGCTCGCCGTAACGGAAACGGTATACCCCTCCTGAGTGAAGTAGGATTGTAATCGCGCCTGGGTAACCGGCTCATCTTCAACAATAACAATGTGATGTGGCATCAGAGGGTTTTACTCATTCTGTTCATATCTGTTCATATTCTGCCGTAAGCCGTTCATCCTGACCAGTGCCGCTGTTCATATTTGCTCATTAAGATCGCTTCACTAAACCATAATTCTACAGGGGTTATTATGCGGAAACTCTGGAACGCGCTACGCCGACCCAGTGCTCGTTGGTCGGTACTGGCGCTGGTCGCAATTGGGATTGTGATTGGCATTGCGCTGATTGTATTGCCACACGTTGGGATCAAAGTCACCAGCACAACCGAATTTTGTGTCAGTTGCCACAGTATGCAACCGGTGTATGAAGAATATAAACAGTCGGTGCATTTCCAGAACGCCTCCGGCGTGCGAGCTGAATGCCATGACTGTCATATCCCGCCGGATATTCCAGGCATGGTGAAGCGCAAACTGGAAGCGAGCAATGATATCTACCAGACCTTTATTGCTCACTCCATTGATACACCTGAAAAATTCGAAGCCAAACGCGCGGAACTTGCCGAGCGTGAATGGGCGCGAATGAAAGAAAACAACTCGGCAACCTGCCGCTCCTGCCATAACTACGATGCGATGGATCATGCGAAGCAGCATCCTGAAGCAGCACGTCAGATGAAGGTGGCAGCGAAAGATAATCAATCCTGCATCGACTGTCATAAAGGTATTGCCCACCAGTTACCGGATATGAGTAGCGGCTTCCGTAAGCAGTTCGATGAGCTGCGCGCCAGTGCTAATGACAGTGGTGACACGCTGTACTCTATTGATATTAAGCCAATTTATGCGGCGAAAGGCGATAAAGAAGCCTCTGGTTCTCTGCTGCCTGCTTCGGAAGTGAAAGTCCTTAAACGTGACGGCGACTGGCTGCAAATTGAAATTACCGGCTGGACGGAAAGCGCCGGACGTCAGCGTGTACTCACCCAATTCCCAGGTAAACGCATCTTTGTTGCCTCGATTCGTGGTGATGTGCAGCAGCAGGTAAAAACGCTGGAGAAAACCACCGTTGCCGACACCAATACCGAGTGGAGCAAGTTGCAGGCCACTGCGTGGATGAAGAAAGGCGACATGGTGAACGATATCAAACCGATCTGGGCTTATGCGGATTCGTTGTACAACGGCACCTGTAACCAGTGCCACGGCGCACCGGAAATCGCCCACTTTGACGCTAACGGTTGGATCGGCACGCTCAACGGCATGATTGGCTTTACCAGTCTCGATAAACGTGAAGAACGCACCTTGTTGAAATATCTGCAAATGAATGCGTCTGACACCGCAGGTAAGGCTCACGGCGATAAGAAGGAAGAAAAATAATGAACAATAACGATCTCTTTCAGGCATCACGTCGGCGTTTTCTGGCACAACTCGGCGGCTTAACCGTCGCCGGGATGCTGGGGCCGTCATTGTTAACGCCGCGACGTGCGACTGCGGCGCAAGCGGCGACTGACGCTGTCATCTCGAAAGAGGGCATTCTTACCGGGTCGCACTGGGGGGCTATCCGCGCGACGGTGAAGGATGGTCGCTTTGTGGCGGCAAAACCGTTCGAACTGGATAAATATCCGTCGAAAATGATTGCCGGATTGCCGGATCACGTACACAACGCGGCGCGTATTCGTTATCCGATGGTACGCGTGGACTGGCTGCGTAAGCGCCATCTCAGCGATACCTCCCAGCGCGGTGATAACCGTTTTGTGCGCGTGAGCTGGGATGAAGCCCTCGACATGTTCTATGAAGAACTGGAACGCGTGCAGAAAACTCACGGGCCGAGTGCCTTGCTGACCGCCAGTGGTTGGCAATCGACGGGGATGTTCCATAACGCTTCGGGGATGCTGGCGAAAGCTATTGCCTTGCATGGTAATAGCGTTGGTACGGGCGGAGATTACTCTACCGGTGCTGCGCAGGTGATCCTGCCGCGCGTAGTCGGTTCGATGGAAGTGTATGAACAGCAAACCTCCTGGCCGCTGGTATTGCAGAACAGCAAAACCATTGTGCTGTGGGGCTCCGATTTGCTGAAAAACCAGCAAGCGAACTGGTGGTGCCCGGATCACGATGTTTATGAATATTACGCGCAGCTAAAAGCGAAAGTCGCCGCCGGTGAAATTGAGGTCATCAGCATCGATCCGGTTGTCACATCCACCCATGAGTATCTGGGGCGCGAGCATGTGAAGCACATTGCGGTTAACCCGCAAACTGACGTGCCGCTGCAACTGGCGCTGGCACATACGCTGTACAGTGAAAACCTGTACGACAAAAACTTCCTTGCTAACTACTGTGTGGGTTTTGAGCAGTTCCTGCCGTATCTGCTGGGTGAGAAAGACGGTCAGCCGAAAGATGCCGCATGGGCTGAAAAACTGACCGGCATTGATGCCGAAACCATTCGTGGGCTGGCGCGGCAGATGGCGGCGAACAGAACGCAAATTATTGCTGGCTGGTGCGTGCAGCGTATGCAGCACGGTGAACAGTGGGCGTGGATGATTGTGGTTCTGGCGGCGATGCTGGGGCAAATTGGCCTGCCAGGTGGTGGTTTTGGTTTTGGCTGGCACTACAACGGCGCAGGCACGCCGGGGCGTAAAGGCGTTATTCTGAGTGGTTTCTCCGGCTCTACGTCGATTCCGCCTGTTCACGACAACAGTGACTACAAAGGCTACAGCAGCACTATTCCGATTGCCCGTTTTATCGATGCGATCCTCGAACCGGGGAAAGTGATCAACTGGAACGGTAAATCGGTAAAACTGCCGCCGCTGAAAATGTGTATTTTTGCCGGAACTAACCCATTCCATCGCCATCAGCAGATCAACCGCATTATTGAAGGCTTGCGCAAGCTGGAAACGGTTATCGCCATAGATAACCAGTGGACCTCAACCTGCCGCTTTGCCGATATCGTACTGCCTGCGACCACGCAGTTTGAGCGTAACGATCTCGACCAGTACGGCAATCACTCCAACCGTGGCATTATCGCCATGAAACAGGTGGTGCCGCCGCAGTTCGAGGCGCGCAACGACTTCGATATTTTCCGCGAGCTGTGCCGTCGCTTTAATCGCGAAGAAGCCTTTACCGAAGGGCTGGACGAAATGGGCTGGCTGAAACGCATCTGGCAGGAAGGTGTACAGCAAGGCAAAGGACGCGGCGTTCATCTGCCAGCGTTTGATGACTTCTGGAATAACAAAGAGTACGTCGAGTTTGACCATCCGCAGATGTTTGTTCGCCACCAGGCATTCCGCGAAGATCCGGATCTCGAACCGCTGGGCACGCCGAGTGGCCTGATTGAGATCTACTCGAAAACTATCGCCGATATGAACTACGACGATTGTCAGGGGCATCCGATGTGGTTTGAGAAAATCGAACGCTCCCACGGTGGGCCTGGCTCGCAAAAGTATCCGTTGCATCTGCAATCTGTGCATCCGGATTTCCGACTTCACTCGCAGTTATGTGAGTCGGAAACGCTGCGTCAGCAATATACGGTAGCGGGTAAAGAGCCAGTATTCATTAACCCGCAGGATGCCAGCGCGCGCGGTATTCGTAACGGTGATGTGGTACGCGTCTTTAACGCTCGCGGTCAGGTGTTGGCAGGGGCAGTGGTTTCTGACCGCTATGCACCCGGCGTGGCACGAATTCACGAAGGGGCATGGTACGATCCAGATAAAGGCGGCGAGCCTGGTGCGCTGTGCAAATACGGTAACCCCAACGTGTTGACCATCGACATCGGTACATCGCAGCTGGCGCAGGCGACCAGTGCGCACACTACGCTGGTGGAAATTGAGAAGTACAACGGAACAGTGGAGCAGGTGACGGCGTTTAACGGCCCCGTGGAGATGGTGGCGCAGTGCGAATATGTTCCCGCGTCGCAGGTGAAATCATGACCACGCTGACAGCACAACAGATTGCCTGTGTTTACGCCTGGCTAGCGCAGTTGTTCTCCCGTGAGCTGGACGATGAACAACTGACGCAAATCGCCAGTGCGCAGATGGCTGAATGGTTTTCGTTGCTGAAAAGCGAACCGCCGCTCACTGCGGCGGTGAACGAGCTGGAAAACCGTATTGCCACGCTGACAGTACGTGACGATGCCCGTCTGGAACTGGCCGCGGACTTTTGCGGCCTGTTTCTGATGACCGACAAACAAGCGGCGCTGCCGTATGCATCGGCCTACAAACAGGACGAGCAAGAGATTAAACGCTTGTTAGTTGAGGCAGGGATGGAAACCAGCGGCAATTTCAACGAACCGGCAGATCATCTGGCGATCTATCTCGAATTGCTCAGCCATCTGCATTTTTCGCTGGGAGAGGGGACCGTTCCTGCGCGAAGAATCGACAGTTTGCGGCAAAAAACACTGACGGCGCTGTGGCAATGGTTACCAGAGTTTGTTGCGCGTTGTCGTCAGTATGACAGCTTTGGTTTTTACGCGGCACTAAGCCAGTTATTGCTGGTGTTAGTGGAGTGCGACCACCAAAACAGATAACGTCGTTTGTGCGCCTGAAAAGACGCGTTTAGCGTCGCATCAGGCATTATGGCGCAGTTGCCGGATGCGGCGTGAACGTCTTATCCGGCCCACAGGAACTGTAATCTTTGTAGACCGGTTAAGATGCGTCATCGCATCCGGCAAACACACATCACGGATGAGCTACAAACCGGGAAAGCCGCTGGCGCAGCAGGCGGTTTTCCTGCTTCAGGTGCGCAATATCATCCATTAACGTCAGCGCCACCGCGATCCCCGGCCAGTCCAGAGCCAGTTCATGACGCAGGCGTACCGCGCGTTGCACCACAATGGCGGCATGGTCGTCAAATACCCAGGTTGTTTCCTGGATCTCACGCGGTTCAACCACCCCCAAACCGACAATTTCATTCAACTCCTCTTCAGAGATGCCGGTATGCAGGCAAAATTCGGTAATAGTAAAAGTCACCGTAACATTAGCCATTATGCTTTCCCCCAATCTTTACGTGGATCAAAAGACGACTGGGCGTCTGCCAGTTGCTGCCACAGCGCGGCAGTGTTTTCATCCGGTTTCGGCGGCATCACGATTTTCAGTACCGCATACAGATCGCCGGTCTGTTTTTTGCTCACCAGACCTTTGCCTTTAACGCGCAATCGTTGCCCGGCCTGGCTGCCTGGCGGGATAGTCAGCAAAATGCTTTCTTTCAGTGTTGGAACGGTGACTTTAGCACCCAGCGCCGCTTCCCACGGGCTAACCGGCACCACAATTTCCAGATCCTGGCCGACAATATCAAACAGCGGATGTGGCGCAATATGAATCACCAGCCACAAATCGCCATTTGGACCGCCGTTTTCGCCCGGCGTCCCCTGGCCTTTCAGACGGATGCGTTGACCATTGCCGACGCCCGCCGGGATCTTCACATTCAGCGTTTTCGGAATTTCCTGTTCGATCATGCCAAAGGCGTTATAAACCGGCAGGTTATAGCTGATGGTACGCTTATGCTCAGTAAGCGTTTCTTCGAGGAATACCGCCACTTCGATTTCAATATCGTGGCCGCGTGTGGCGGGGCGTTGACGGCTCTGGCGGGCATGCTGACCGAAAATTGACGAGAAGATATCGTCAAAATCTTCGGCGTTAAAACTCTGACCGTCGCCATGGTGGAACTGACGGTTAAATTGCGGATCGTTGCGATGTTGCCACATCTGATCATACTCAGCGCGACGTTGTTCATCACTTAACACTTCCCAGGCTTCAGCGACCTCTTTGAAGCGGGCTTCGGCATCCGGTTCTTTGCTGACATCAGGATGGTATTTGCGGGCAAGTCGACGATAGGCGGTCTTGATTGTCTTGAGATCGTCCGTCGGTTTCACGCCCATGATGGCGTAATAATCCTTTAATTCCATAGCGTTATCTCGCGTAAATCAACACAAATTGAAGGAACCCCTGTAAGGTAACTCCTATAAGTGTAGGGTAATCCTCAAAATTTCATATGCCAACACAGAATATGTTATTGAAATCATCGCGGAGAGGAGGTCGCCATCAAGATGGGTTGCTGAACATATTTTAAACAGGTGAAAAAGGGTGAGCGATTTTTGATAGTTGAACCAGGCACTTTAAGTTTAACTAGGGCGTCATTATTTATTAAATTTTATAGACGCTATATATGGGTAGTAATATACATGGAATTAGTTGCACTGCAAATAATTATTTGAAACAGGCCTGGAACGATATAAAAAATGAGTACGAAAAAAATCAAACATATTCAATCACGCTTTTTGAAAACACACTGGTGTGTTTTATGCGGTTATACAATGAACTCAGACGTAAAGTAAATGAAGAGGATACTCCATGTCTGGAATGTGAATCACTAGAAAAAGAATTTGAGGAAATGCAGAATGATAATGGTCTATCATTATTTATGAGAATATTGCGTACTAATGATACACAAATTTATTCAGGGGTTTCAGGAGGTATTACATATACTATACAATATGTTCGAGATATTGATATTGTTAGAGTGTCCTTGCCGGGCAGAGCTTCAGAGTCTATCACAGATTTTAAAGGTTATTATTGGTATAACTTTATGGAGTATATTGAAAACATTAATGCGTGTGATGATGTTTTTTCTGAGTATTGTTTTGATGATGAAAATATAAGTGTCCAGCCAGAGCGGATAAATACGCCGGGAATATCTGATTTGGATTCTGACATTGATTTGTCTGGTATATCTTTTATTCAGCGTGAAACTAACCAGGCATTAGGATTAAAATATGCTCCTGTAGATGGCGATGGATATTGTCTGTTAAGAGCTATACTGGTTTTAAAACAACATGATTATTCATGGGCGCTGGTCAGTTATAAGATGCAAAAGGAAGTTTACAACGAATTCATTAAAATGGTTGATAAAAAAACGATCGAGGCTCTTGTTGATACGGCATTCTATAATCTCAGGGAAGATGTAAAGACGTTATTTGGCGTTGATCTACAATCTGACAACCAAATTCAGGGGCAGAGTAGTCTTATGTCATGGAGCTTTCTGTTTTTTAAAAAACAATTCATTGATAGTTGCTTGAATAACGAAAAATGTATCCTGCATTTACCCGAGTTTATATTTAATGATAACAAGAACTTGCTTGCTTTAGATACCGACACGTCGGATAGGATTAAAGCGGTGAAGAATTTTCTTGTTGTTCTTTCAGATAGCATTTGCTCATTATTTATTGTTAATAGTAATGTGGCATCAATCTCCTTGGGGAATGAATCCTTTTCAACAGATGAAGATCTTGAGTATGGTTATTTAATGAACACTGGCAATCATTATGACGTTTACCTCCCTCCTGAACTTTTTGCTCAGGCTTACAAGTTAAACAATAAGGAAATGAATGCGCAACTCGACTATTTAAATCGTTATGCAATTTAATGGCAAAGGCATATGCTAAAAACCATTGTTATTAGTCTCACACTTTTTTATTGGTAAATATTGTCTCTGTATTGGTAACGCCGCAGATATTCTGTTTAGCCACAGGTGCAATTATCAGCGGCGTACGCGAGGCAGGGGCTAATCAGGCATAGTTTGCGTCAAACCTTGCCTGTTTTTGAAGATGTATATAGAAAAACAGGCGTTCAACAAGCCATTTTGCGAACCTGTTCCCGGAAAAAAGTCATATTTCTGTCACACTCTTTAGTGATTGATAACAAAAGAGGTGCCAGGAATGAACAAAACGCTAATCGCCGCAGCTGTGGCAGGGATAGTTTTACTCGCTTCAAACGCTCAGGCACAAACCGTACCGGAAGGCTATCAGCTACAGCAAGTGCTCATGATGAGCCGCCATAACTTACGTGCGCCGCTGGCGAACAATGGCAGTGTGCTGGAGCAGTCGACGCCGAATAAATGGCCAGAATGGGACGTCCCCGGTGGGCAACTCACCACCAAAGGTGGCGTGCTCGAAGTGTATATGGGCCATTACATGCGTGAATGGCTGGCAGAGCAGGGGATGGTGAAATCGGGGGAATGCCCGCCGCCGTACACCGTTTATGCCTATGCCAATAGTCTGCAACGTACCGTTGCGACCGCACAGTTCTTTATTACCGGCGCATTCCCGGGGTGTGATATTCCTGTGCATCACCAGGAAAAAATGGGCACTATGGACCCAACCTTTAACCCGGTGATCACCGATGATTCCGCCGCATTCAGTGAACAGGCGGTGGCGGCAATGGAGAAAGAGCTCAGCAAACTCCAGCTTACCGACAGCTACCAGCTACTGGAAAAAATCGTTAACTATAAAGATTCCCCTGCCTGTAAAGAGAAACAACAGTGTTCGCTGGTGGATGGCAAAAATACCTTTAGCGCCAAGTATCAACAAGAACCAGGTGTTTCCGGGCCGCTGAAAGTCGGCAACTCGCTGGTAGATGCGTTTACTTTGCAATATTACGAAGGTTTTCCGATGGATCAGGTGGCCTGGGGAGAAATCAAATCTGACCAGCAGTGGAAGGTGTTGTCGAAGCTTAAAAACGGCTACCAGGACAGCCTGTTTACCTCACCGGAAGTGGCGCGCAATGTTGCGAAACCGCTGGTCAGTTATATCGACAAAGCTCTGGTCACCGATCGCACCAGCGCACCGAAAATTACAGTGTTGGTTGGGCACGACTCCAACATTGCCTCTCTGTTAACGGCGCTGGATTTCAAACCGTATCAGTTGCATGACCAGAACGAACGCACGCCGATTGGCGGCAAAATCGTTTTCCAGCGTTGGCATGACAGCAAAGCCAATCGCGATTTGATGAAAATTGAATATGTGTATCAGAGTGCGGAACAGTTACGTAATGCCGATGCGTTAACCCTGCAGGCACCTGCGCAGCGTGTGACGCTGGAATTAAGCGGTTGCCCGATAGACGCTGATGGTTTCTGCCCGATGGATAAGTTTGATAGCGTGTTGAATGAAGCGGTGAAATAACAGAAAACTCCCCCGCGAGAAGCGGGGGAGTCGCTGGTTAAACGTTTTTACGTTCGATGGTCTGTTCGCCCCAAAAAAGCGAATCTTTATCGGTCTTAGCAAAGGCTTTGACTAACACTTCATCACTACCTTCTTCCCAAATCTTTTCCGCCATTTTTTCGTCGTACCCGGCGACTTCGAAAATGGCCTCGGCTATTTCCGGCGACGTATTGCGCAGAGATGCCCATTCACCGACGTGATGAGCTTTCGCTTCTTGAGTTGGCATGCGTATCCTCCTGTTGAAGATTAGCCGTTAAGTTTAACTGCCAGACCTGCGACATATTCCCCTTGATAACGAGCAATAGACAGTTCTTCCTGGCTGGGCTGGCGTGAACCGTCACCGCCTGCGATGGTGGTTGCGCCGTACGGCGTACCGCCGCGAACCTGTGAAACGTCAAATAATTCCTGCGCTGCGTAGCCAATAGGGACAATTACCATGCCGTGATGCGCAAGGGTCGTCCAGGTGGATGTGATGGTTTGTTCCTGACCGCCGCCAGTACCGGTGGAACTAAAGACGCTCGCCAGTTTTCCGTATAGTGCGCCGGAAGCCCACAGGCCGCCCGTCTGGTCGAGGAAGGTACGCATTTGACCGGACATGTTGCCAAAGCGGGTAGGTGTACCAAAAATAATGGCGTCGTAATCGGCCAGTTCTTGCGGGGTTGCAACCGGTGCAGTTTGCGTTTTACCGCCTGCTTTTTCAAATAATTGCGGCGGCATGGTTTCCGGTACACGCTTAACGACAACTTCAGCGCCATCCACTTTGCTTGCACCCTCAGCGACTGCGCGTGCCATCGTTTCAATATGTCCGTACATGGAATAATAAAGCACCAGAACTTTAGCCATTTCTAACCACTCCTCGTGTTATCTCTATTCCGTAGCGATTCGCTACCACTTATTTAAAGATAAGACGTCCTTTTCAGAGTGCAAATTTCACAACCACTTATTTGATTTATAACAACTTTCACAAGCACGTAATTTTGTCGCAAAATGACACATTTTTATCTCATCGCGTTTTTTTAATCATAAGAGCGGCTTATGGATAATTATTGGAGATGATATCTATTCTCGCTAAGAAGCTGTTGCAGGATATTACCAAACGCGGGTCTGCCCGCGTCAGTTCACTAAGCTTAGTCCCACGTAGCGAAAATATGGCAGCCGCCATACGCCGCGTTAATTCTATGCAATATGATGTCTATACCCAGACGGAGGTCAGTAATGGCAAACCATCGAGGCGGTTCCGGCAATTTTGCAGAAGACCGCGAAAGAGCATCAGAAGCAGGTAAAAAAGGTGGACAGCACAGCGGGGGTAATTTCAAGAATGACCCGCAGCGCGCATCTGAAGCAGGTAAAAAAGGTGGTAAGAGCAGTCACGGCAAAAGCGACAACTAGCCGGGCTAATCAATGACGAATGCATTTTTGTCTGTAGCTCGTCAAAAAGCCATCACCGCCGGTTACCCGGTGGTTGATACTGATGACAAATGTAAGCTTGCCTGATGCGCGATGCTTATCAGGCCTACCAGAAGATTGCAATATATTGAATTTGCACTGTTTTGTAGGCCGGATAAGGCGTTTACGCCGCATCCGGCATGAACAATGCGTACGTTGTCAACAATCTGCACCGCCGGTAACCCCGGCGGTTTTCTGTTTATGGCTCCTGATGAACAACTTCTGGCGGTGGAACGTCAACCAACTTTCTGCTTAACAACGCATTGAGTAAAATCGCGCCAAAGGTTGCTGTACCAATCCCTCCCAACGTAAAACCGCCCAGCGTGAGAGCAAAATCACCCGCGCCCAGCACTAAGGTTACTGCGACCATAATCAAATTACCGTTCTGGCTTAAATCGACACGGTTTTGTACCCATATCCTTGCGCCTGCGACGGCAATCAGCCCGAACACAACAATTGATGCACCACCAATAACCGCGGCCGGAATGGTATGAATCAGCGCACCAAATTTCGGTGAAAAGCCCAACAGCATGGCGATGACGGCAGCAGCAACAAACACCAGCGTCGAGTAGACTTTGGTCACGGCCATCACACCGATATTTTCAGCATAGGTGGTCACGCCGCTACCGCCGACAGAGCCGGAAAGCATCGTTGCCAGACCATCGCCTACGAATGCCCGCCCCATATACGGGTCCATATTGCGTCCGGTCATCCCGGCGACTGCCTTGAGATGACCTAAGTTTTCCGCCACCAGAATCACCGCCACGGGCGCAATCAGCATCATTGCCTGACCATTAAAAGCAGGAGTGGAAAAATGTGGCAGACCGAACCAGGCAGCATGGCTGACGAGAGTAAAATCGACGGCTTTTCCCAGCCCTAAAACGTTGGTCATCACGCCATACAGCAGACAGGCGACAATTAATCCTACGAGAATCAATAACCGCTGGATCATGCCACGGGTAAACACCGCCACCAGCCCAATACACAGCACCGTCATTACCGCCATCCAGCTATCAAAGGCCGAAGCCGATACACTTTTCACTGCGATAGGCGCTAAGTTCAGGCCAATCGCCATCACCACCGCACCCGTCACCACCGGCGGCATCAGTCGTTCAATCCAGCGCGTACCGATTTTCATCACCACCAGGCCAATGACGGTATAAACCAGCCCACAGGCGATAATCCCGCCCAGCGCAATGCTGATATTCGGGTTAATGCCCTGACCGTTAAAGCCCGTCGCGGCGATCACCACGCCGACAAAAGCCGCGCTGGAGCCGAGATAACTGGGGACGCGCCCGCCGGTAATAAAGAAAAACAGTAACGTGCCGATCCCCGACATTAAAATGGAAAGATTGGGATCCAGCCCCATCAGAATCGGCATTAACACCGTCGCGCCAAACATCGCCACCGCGTGTTGAACGCCCATTACTGCCGTCTGAGCAAACGGCAATCGTTCATCCGGCGCGACCACGCCGCTCTCTGTAGAGGTCGATTTTAACTGCCAGTGAGGAAAACCGAACATTGCCATCAGCTGTCTCCTTAAGGAGGTTAACAAGCAGGGCGCATCAGCGCGTGATAACTGCGATCGAACCACACCAGCCCGTAGGGTGTGGTGTGACGATGAATCGCTTCGATGGCGCAAAACAGAATGTCGTGGGTGCCGACGCTCACCACCTGGCTGATACGGCAGTCAAACGAAACCAGAGCCTCTTCCAGTTGCGGGCATCCGGTCACCCCCGTCTGCCAGCGGGCGGCGGCAAAGCGGTGTTCCATGGGCGTTTTGCCGCCAAAAAGGTTTGAAAGCGGCTCCTGCCCGGCGCTAAGTGTATTTACACACAGCGTTCGATTTTCATTGAATGCCGGCCAGACGGACGCCCCACGATTCAGGCACACCAGTAATGTGGGCGGCGTATCGGTCACACTGCAGACGGCGCTGGCGGTGAACCCGGCGCGCCCGGCTGGACCGTCCGTGGTGATAATATTGACCGCCGCGCCCATGCAGGACATCGCATCGCGAAAAGTTTGTTGATCGACAATGTTCATAGTTTGCTCCTTACAACAGCCCGCAGGCTTCTTCAAAGGACAGACGTGGCAGGCGCGCATAAAGCTTGCTGCTATCGCCATAGCCGATATTAATCAGCAGATTGCTCTTCAGCGTGCTGCCCGTAAAAAAGGCGTCGTCCACGTGTTGACGGTCAAAGCCCGACATCGGGCCGGTATCCAGTCCCAGCGCCCGGCAGGCGACGATCAGATAGGCCGCCTGCATGGAACTGTTGCGAAACGCTGTTTCTTCGGCAAGTTGTGGGCTGGAGGTAAACCAACTGCGGGCATCACCGTGGGGAAACAGTAGTGGTAACCGTTCATAAAATTCACTGTCCCAGGCGACGATAGCGGTGACGGGCGCGGTCAGGGTTTTTTGCAGATTGCCGCTGGAAAGTGCCGGGCGCAGACGTTCTTTTCCTTCTGCCGTGCGGGTAAACACGATCCGTGCCGGAGAACAGTTAGCTGATGTCGGCCCCCATTTCATCAGGGCATAAATCTCCCGTAACGTCTCATCGCTGACGGGTGTCTCCCGCCAGCCGTTGTGAGTGCGGGCATCGGTGAACAGGGTGCTAAGCGCACCTGGGCTAACGGCTTCGTTCATAGCAATTCCTTACAGGGCGGCTTCACGGTGATGTAACAGGCTGGCAAGCCCGTTGAGTAACAGAGCATTAAACGTTTCGGGATCGGTCACGTTGCAGGCGTGTCCGCCATAGGGCATCACCATTTTCTGGCTATCGGGCAGGGCGGCATGAAGTTCACTGGAACATGCTGTTGGCACCAGCAGATCATCACTGGCGCAGATGATTTGCACCGGGCAGCGGATGCGATCCGCATGGTGACTAAAGTCAGCGCGTTTGAGGGCGTTAAGTCGACGCAGTAAATTATTTTTGCCCTGAAAATGCGCCAGTGCCAGCGCGTCTTCTGCCTCCAGGCGAGGTGCGCGGGCCGCCATCCAGTCGGCGGGATAGAGGAACAACGGCTGCGCTTCCACCCATGCCTGCGCGCCGCCGCTATACAGTAATCGTTCGCGAACCTGAAAACAGCGGCGCGTATGGGCGTTTATTCGTAGCCAGCCGTTAACGCTGATCAGCACAGTTACCGACGCGGGATAATCCAGCGCCAGCTGCATTCCCACCAGCGCACCGAGCGCATGGCCGACCACTGCGTAATGCTCAATCCCTGCGGCTACCAGCGCCTGATGCAGTTCCGCTGCCATCTGGGCGATACTGTAATCTTCTGCCAGCGTGTCGGGATTATTGCCGGTGCCGCGCTGGTCGTAACAGACTACCTGATACTCCTGCTCCAGCACCGCCAGTTGCGGTAACCAGTAACTGCCGCTACCCCCAAGACCCGAAATCAACACCACTACGGGCGCATCAGCATAAGGGGGAGGTGAGAGTGAAAGTTTCATCGCGGCCTCACTTGGCGATATGCGCAATTGTGGCGATTTCCACCAGCGCGTCAGGTTTTACCAGTCCGCACTGAATGCAGAATCGCGCCGGTTTATCACCCGGAAAAAACTCGGCGTAGATTTCGTTAATCGCGGCGTAATTTTTCCAGTCGGTAATAAAGATGCTGTTGAAGGTCACATCCGCCATCGTGCCACCCGCCGTCTCGATCACCTTGCGGATAGTTTCCAGAACGTGGCGGGTTTGCGCCTTTGGGTCATCGGCAAACAGCACGTTATTATGTTGATCAAAAGCCAGCGTACCGGAGACATACACCACGCCATCAGCCAGCGTGCCGGGAACGAAGGGGGCCAGCGGTGCGCTGCTGCCAGCGGGAATAATTACGGATTTTGGCATCGTTAAACTCCTTAAGCGATATGAGCAAAGGACGTGGGAGAAAGCGCGTCGCAGAATGTTTCGACGTCGCTGACCCAGCCAAAAAAGGTTTCGATATTGAACAACGCGGCTTTCTGCGCAAATTTCGGCCCCGCCTGGTGAGTTGCGTCTTCAAGCACCACGCCGAAATACTCCAGAAAAAAGCCGTCGCGTAGCGTCGATTCGACGCAGACGTTGGTAGCGATGCCGGTGAAAACCAGATGGCGTATTCCGCGGCTGCGCAAAATGCTGTCCAGCGGCGTATTGAAGAAACCGCTGTAGCGCGGCTTCGGCAGCACAATATCGCCAGGCTGCGGCACCAGTTCATCCACCAGTTGATAATCCCAGGAGCCTTTCGCCAGCAATTTCCCCTGCAGCTGCGGCTGCTTACGCATGGTTTTCAGGGCGTTCGATTTATGAAAATTCGGTGAGCCGGGTCCGCCAGCCTCGACATACTGTTCATCCCAGCCATTTTGAAACCAGATGATCAGCATCCCTGCCGCTCGCGCTGCGGTCACGGCGGTTTGAATGTTGGCAATGACCGGGCGAGTGGTTGAGACATCAAACCCGGCGAGATCTAAGTAGCCGCCTGGCGTGGCATAAGCGTTTTGCATATCCACCACGATCAGCGCACTTTGCTGCGGATCGAAGGTAATGGCTTCCGGTCGAGCGGTTAAGGTCGTCATCATGCCACCTCCTGAGTCAGCGCAGGTAGATGGGCGCGGCATTGCATCAGTGGTTGAATGCGCTCGCCGAAGGTTTCGATTCCCGACAGAAAATCGTCGAAGGTTAACAGCACGCCTTCGGCACCAGGCACGCTTGCGACTTCATCTAACATGCGCGCGACACTGGCGTAAGAACCGACTAACGTCCCCATATTGATGTTTACCGCCGAAGTGGGATCGGCCATCTGACGAACGTTGGTGTCAGTACCGGAGCGGGTATCTTTCTGACTTTGTTCGGTTAGCCAGCTTAACGCCTCTTCATCCGCGCCCGCTTTGTAGTGTTCCCATTTGGCGCGAGCGGCATCGTCGGTTTCATCGGCAATCACCATAAACAACACATAAGAGCCAACGTCGCGTCCGGTTTGCTCTGCGGCCTGTTTCATCCGCGCAGCGGTCGGGGCGAAAGCCGTGGGTGTATTTACGCCTTTGCCGAAACAGAAGTTGAAATCGGCATACCGGGCGGAGAACGCCATGCCAGCGTCGCTTTGCCCGGCGCAGATCACTTTCATGGGGACACTCGGTTGCGGACTCACGCGACAATCATTCATGGTGAAAAAATCGCCTTTAAAATCGCTTTTCCCCGTGCCCCACAGGTCGCGCAGCACCTGAACATATTCGGTGAGATAGTCGTAACGACGGGAGAAATAGTCATCGCCAGGCCAGATACCCATCTGCTCATACTCGGGCTTTTGCCAGCCAGTCACGAGGTTGACGCCAAAACGCCCGCCAGAGATGGAGTCGATGGTTGCGGCCATACGGGCGACGATTGCCGGAGGTAACGTTAAGGTGGCAGCAGTGGCGTAAATCTGAATGCGCGAGGTCACGGCCGCCAGCCCCGCCATCAAGGTGAACGACTCAAGGTTGTGATCCCAGAACTCAGTTTTGCCGCCAAAGCCACGCAGTTTGATCATCGACAGGGCGAAATCGAAATGGTAGTGCTCCGCTTTTTGCACAATGGCTTTATTCAGTTCAAAGGTCGGCATGTACTGCGGCGCGTGGGTCGAAATGAGCCAGCCGTTGTTGCCAATAGGTACGAATACGCCAATTTTCATCATCAACCTCTCTTCGTCTCGTAAAGTGAAAGTCAGACGGGGCGCTGCATCCTGCATATCCTTTTCAGCCGCGTATTGGCTTGTTTGCAAAGCGGATGCCAGTTTTTAAAAAGTTAATGTTATTAATCTGTTAACATTACGTTATCTAAAATATCTGGTAAAAAGTGGACTAAACGGTCAAAACAGTTGCACATAAAACATGCATCTGTGCGCGATGAGAGTGCAGAAGGTCGAGGCCGGGCGGGGGTTTTGCTATCCTGTTGCCAATCTACAAGAGGGGAGAGCGCATGACGCAAGGCGCAGTGAAAACAACGGGTAAACGTTCGCGCGCAGTAAGCGCGAAGAAAAAAGCGATTCTTAGCGCAGCACTGGACACTTTTTCACAATTCGGTTTTCACGGCACAAGGCTGGAGCAGATCGCAGAGTTGGCGGGTGTTTCAAAAACCAATCTGCTGTATTACTTTCCGTCAAAAGAGGCGCTGTATATTGCCGTGCTGCGGCAGATTCTCGATATCTGGCTGGCACCGTTAAAAGCGTTTCGTGAAGATTTCGCCCCGCTGGCGGCGATCAAAGAGTACATCCGTCTGAAGCTGGAAGTCTCACGCGATTATCCGCAGGCTTCGCGCCTGTTCTGTATGGAGATGCTGGCAGGCGCGCCGCTGTTAATGGATGAACTGACGGGCGATTTGAAGGCATTAATTGATGAGAAATCGGCGCTGATTGCCGGTTGGGTCAAAAGCGGCAAACTCGCGCCGATTGATCCGCAGCATTTGATTTTTATGATTTGGGCTTCCACTCAACATTACGCCGATTTCGCCCCTCAGGTGGAGGCGGTGACAGGCGCGACGTTGCGCGATGAGGTATTTTTCAATCAAACGGTTGAAAACGTGCAGCGGATTATTATTGAGGGGATTCGACCACGTTAAAGATGCCGGAGGAGGTTGTAACATCCTCCGGCTACCTGTTTAACCTATAGTCATTAAGCTGGCGTTACCGCCAGCGGCAGCGGTATTCACACTCAGCGAACGCTCGATATACAGCCGTTCCAGAAGGATATTGCTTTCGCCACGGGCAAAACCCTGCACCGAAACAATTGTGCCATCCCGCGCGGCAACTGCTTCACACAATGCGCGAAGCTGATCCGAATCACCGTGGAAGATCACCGCATCAAACGGTTGAGCGGTTATATTTTCCGCTTTCGCCAGTTGAATACGTTCGCTGACTGCCGATGGCAATGCCTTCACTAACTGACGATGCAGCGCGTCATCCGGCCACAGTACCTGGCTGCCCACCGCCAGCACGGCGGCGAGCTGAGTCAGCGCATCCTGCTCATCATCGGCAATACACAACACGCGCTCACGCGGCAGCAGCGTCCAGGTGTTGCGTTCACCCGTCGGCCCCGGCAGCAATCGTTGTGTTCCTGCCTGCGCCAGCTCGCCATATTGCGTACATAACGCCTGCAATTCTGGACGATTTGCTGCCCATTCCCGCAGTGCATTTAGCGGCTGAGTCAATGCGGCTTTCAACTGCGCATCGACCGGATACTTTGCATCCTGACGCGCGAGCGTCACTGCCAGCGCACTTTCCGGGCGATTCGCCAGCAGACGGTAGAGATAGAGCGGACCGCCTGCTTTCGGCCCGGTACCGGACAACCCTTCGCCGCCGAACGGCTGCACACCAACCACTGCGCCCACCATATTACGGTTAACATACAGGTTACCAACATGGGCCGAGCCAGTGACCTGGGCGATGGTTTCATCAATGCGCGTATGGACGCCAAGCGTCAGACCATAACCGGAAGCGTTAATCTGCTCGATCAGCTCTGGTAGCTGGTTACGGTTGTAACGCACCACATGCAGCACCGGACCAAAGACCTCTTTTTGCAATTCGGCAAAGTCATCCAGTTCGATCAGCGTCGGGGCGACAAAGGTGCCGCTTTGCCATTCACGGGCATCTTCGCTGTTTTCCCGCACCGCCTGGAACACCGGACGGCCTTTGCTACGCATGGTCTGAATATGGCGCTCAATATTGGCTTTCGCTTCGCTATCAATCACTGGACCGATATCGGTGGTCAGGCGACCCGGATTACCCATCCGGCATTCGGCCATTGCGCCGCGCAGCATTTTCAACGTGTGGTCGGCAATCTCATCTTGCAGGCACAGCACGCGCAGCGCCGAACAACGCTGACCCGCACTGTCGAACGCCGAGGCCAGTACATCCACGACGACCTGTTCGGTCAGTGCTGAAGAATCGACAATCATCGCGTTCATGCCGCCGGTTTCAGCGATGAGCGGAATAGGGCGACCCTGAGCGTCCAGGCGGCTGGCGATATTGCGCTGCAGTAACGTAGCGACTTCGGTTGAACCGGTAAACATCACCCCGCGCACGCGATCATCACCCGTCAGTTGCGCGCCCACGGTTTCACCCCGACCTGGCAGCAATTGCACCACGCCTGGCGGTACACCCGCTTCCAGCAAAATGGCGATCCCTTGCGCGGCAATCAGCGGCGTTTGTTCTGCCGGTTTTGCCAGCACGCTGTTACCTGCCGCCAGTGCGGCGGCGATCTGCCCGGTGAAAATAGCCAGCGGGAAGTTCCACGGACTGATACACACCACAGGCCCTAATGGACGGTGGGTTTCGTTAGCGAAATCATCCCGCACCTGTCCGGCGTAGTAGTGGAGAAAATCGACCGCTTCGCGCACTTCGGCAATGGCGTTACTGAAGGTTTTTCCGGCCTCACGCACCAGAATACCAATCAGTTGCTGCATCTGGCTTTCCATCAGCACGGCAGCGCGGTGCAAAATCGCTGCGCGTTCAGCCGGAGGCGTGGCAAACCAGATTGGCGCGTTATTAACCGCACTTTCCAGCGCCTGTTCTACTTCACGCGGCGTGGCTTCACGCACATAGCCCACAATATCTTTCGGTTCCGCAGGGTTAATAACGGGCGACATCTCACCTGCCGCTACCGGTTGTTCCAGCATTGGCAAGGCCTGCCATTTTTGCAGTGCACTATTGAGCAGGGCAGAGGAGAGCGAGGCCAGGCGGTGTTCGTTAGCGAGATCCAGCCCTGCCGAGTTGTCGCGCCCGTGACCGTAAAGATCGCGCGGCAGGGGAATTTTCGGATGCGGTAATCCAGTTTGCCCTTCCTGTTGCGCCAGTTTTTCTACAGCAGTGACCGGATCGGCGACCAGTTCATCCAGTGGCAAAGAGGTGTCGGCAATACGGTTAACAAACGAGGTGTTAGCACCGTTTTCCAGCAGGCGACGCACCAGATACGCCAACAGCGTTTCATGTGTGCCAACCGGAGCATAAATACGACACGGACGGTTAAGTTTGCCGTCGGCAACTTTCCCGGTGACCTGCTCATACAGTGGCTCGCCCATACCATGCAGGCACTGGAACTCGTACTGACCCGGGTAGTAGTTCTGCCCCGCCAGTTGATAAATCGCCGCCAGCGTATGGGCGTTGTGCGTCGCGAACTGCGGGTAGATTAGATTCGGCACCGCCAGCAGCTTTTTCGCACAGGCGAGATAAGAAACGTCGGTATACACCTTGCGGGTATAAACCGGATAACCTTCAAGGCCGTCCATCTGCGCACGCTTAATTTCACTATCCCAGTACGCGCCTTTCACCAGGCGAATCATCAGACGGCGACGGCTGCGGGTGGCGAGATCAATCAGGTAATCGATCACCAACGGGCAGCGTTTTTGATAAGCCTGAATAACAAAACCGATGCCGTTCCAGCCTGCCAGTTCCGGCTCGAAACAGAGTTTTTCCAGCAGATCGAGGGAGATCTCCAGGCGATCGGACTCTTCGGCGTCAATGTTGATACCAATATCGTACTGACGCGCCAGCAGGGTGAGTGATTTCAGACGCGGGTAAAGCTCTTCCATTACCCGGTCATACTGGGCGCGGCTATAACGCGGATGCAGCGCCGACAGTTTGATTGAAATGCCCGGCCCTTCATAGATGCCACGACCGTTAGACGCTTTACCGATGGCGTGAATCGCCTGCTGATAGGAAACCATATACGCCTGTGCATCTGCGGCGGTCAGCGCGGCTTCGCCCAGCATATCGTAAGAGTAACGGAAACCTTTCTCTTCCAGCTTGCGGGCATTGGCTAACGCTTCCGCGATGGTTTCGCCAGTGACGAACTGCTCACCCATCAGGCGCATCGCCATATCCACACCTTTGCGGATCAGCGGTTCACCGCTTTTACCGATAATGCGGTTCAGCGAGCGGGAGAGGCTGGCTTCGTTATGGGTGGAAACCAGTTTGCCAGTAAACAGCAGCCCCCAGGTGGCGGCATTAACAAACAGTGACGGGCTACGACCAATGTGTGACTGCCAGTTACCGTTGCTGATTTTGTCGCGAATTAACGCGTCGCGGGTGGCTTTGTCGGGAATACGCAACAACGCTTCCGCCAGACACATCAGCGCCACGCCTTCCTGCGATGACAGCGAAAACTCCTGCAATAACCCCTGGACCATACCTGCGCGACCACTGGCATTTTTTTGATTACGCAGTTTATCGGCCAGCTGATACGCCAGTTTGTGCGCCTGTTCAGCAACTGGCTGCGGCAGGCGGGCTTGTTCCAGCAGCATAGAAACCGCTTCGGTTTCCGGGCGGCGATAGGCCGCGGTGATCGCGGCGCGGGAAACCGACTGGGGCAATATTTGCTCGGCAAAGTCGAGGAATGGCTGGTGTGGTTCCTCTGCCGGAGTCGGTGCTTCATCGCTCTCATTGGCCGCGCCAGAAAGCAGCGCAGGTAGCTCCGGCAGAGTATCGCTGTTTTCCAGTTGTTCGAGATAAGAAAAAATCGCCTGCTTAATTAACCAGTGTGGTGTGCGATCGATACGTGTCGCGGCAGACTTAATACGCTCACGCGTCGCGTCGTCCAGCTTAACCCCCATGGTGGTGGTTCCCATGCCATTACTCCTGTTGTTCAGAAAGGTGCAACTTAACGTTATCGTGAAATATCCATGATGTTGCAACTTTGTGCAACCATGTTAAATGTGACATGCGTAGCAAGCTTAAAAATGAATGAAATGTTAATAAAAGAAATCGATATGACAGGGATTAAAAAAATAACTCAGACTTTTTCTCTGCGGCAGTTAACATTTTTGAAAGGTGCAACCGCAAAAAATGTGAGAGAGTGCAACCTGATGAAAAATAGTGTCGCTGAGCACTAAAATTTAATGTAAATGGTGTGTTAAATCGATTGTGAATAACCAGCGCTTCCGGCAGGATACGGTCGCCCTGGTAAAACATAAACTCTGTTACCCCGTTCCGGTGGCAGATATAACGGCAAGTTTCGACATTGCCGATAATAATTTTTTGGAGACTTTAGATGGCTATTAGCACACCGATGTTGGTGACATTTTGTGTCTATATCTTTGGCATGATATTGATTGGGTTTATCGCCTGGCGATCAACGAAAAACTTTGACGACTATATTCTGGGCGGTCGTAGTCTTGGGCCATTCGTGACGGCATTATCGGCGGGTGCGTCGGATATGAGCGGCTGGCTGTTAATGGGGTTGCCGGGCGCTGTTTTTCTTTCCGGGATTTCCGAAAGCTGGATCGCCATTGGCCTGACATTAGGCGCGTGGATTAACTGGAAGCTGGTGGCCGGGCGGTTGCGTGTGCATACCGAATACAACAATAACGCCTTAACACTGCCGGATTATTTCACCGGGCGCTTTGAAGATAAAAGCCGCATTTTGCGCATTATCTCTGCGCTGGTTATTTTGCTGTTCTTCACCATTTATTGCGCTTCGGGCATTGTGGCAGGCGCGCGTCTGTTTGAAAGTACCTTTGGCATGAGCTACGAAACGGCTCTGTGGGCGGGCGCTGCGGCGACGATCCTTTACACCTTTATTGGCGGTTTCCTCGCGGTGAGCTGGACTGACACTGTACAGGCCAGCCTGATGATTTTTGCCCTGATCCTGACGCCGGTTATCGTCATTATCAGTGTCGGTGGCTTTGGTGACTCGCTGGAAGTGATCAAACAAAAGAGCATCGAAAACGTTGATATGCTCAAAGGTCTGAACTTTGTTGCCATTATCTCACTGATGGGTTGGGGGCTGGGTTACTTCGGGCAGCCGCACATTCTGGCGCGTTTTATGGCGGCGGATTCTCACCACAGCATTGTCCATGCGCGTCGTATTAGTATGACCTGGATGATCCTCTGCCTGGCAGGGGCGGTGGCTGTCGGCTTCTTTGGGATTGCTTACTTTAACGATCATCCGGCGTTGGCTGGTGCGGTAAATCAGAACGCCGAGCGTGTGTTTATCGAACTGGCGCAAATTCTGTTTAACCCGTGGATTGCCGGGATTCTGCTGTCGGCAATTCTGGCGGCGGTAATGTCAACCTTAAGTTGCCAGCTGCTGGTGTGCTCCAGTGCGATTACCGAAGATTTGTACAAAGCGTTTCTGCGTAAACATGCCAGCCAGAAAGAGCTGGTGTGGGTAGGGCGTGTGATGGTGCTGGTGGTGGCGCTGGTGGCGATTGCGCTGGCGGCAAACCCGGAAAACCGCGTGCTGGGCTTAGTGAGCTACGCGTGGGCAGGCTTTGGCGCGGCGTTTGGTCCAGTGGTGCTGTTCTCGGTGATGTGGTCACGCATGACGCGTAACGGTGCGCTGGCGGGGATGATCATCGGTGCGCTGACGGTTATCGTCTGGAAACAGTTCGGCTGGCTGGGACTGTACGAAATTATTCCGGGCTTTATCTTCGGCAGTATTGGGATTGTAGTGTTTAGTTTGCTGGGTAAAGCGCCGTCAGCGGCGATGCAAAAACGCTTTGCCGAGGCCGATGCGCACTATCATTCGGCTCCGCCGTCACGGTTGCAGGAAAGCTAAGGGACTTAGCCTGCGGCGGTTTTGTTTGGCTTCAGCAGCGGGTTGCGCTCCCTTAATGTGCCTCGCCATATAAATTGAATGGTGCAGGGAGCGCGCAGGGGGCGGCCAATCGCCGCCGCCCCCTGCTGTCCCGGCCTTCGGGGAACGCTTCAGCGATTTTGACGCCACCAACACCCGAGCTGTTATTATGTTCCGGGCAAAAAGTTAGATTTGATAATCGCGGATGGACGAAATTGCTTGATACACCCGCTTATCAGTTTTACATGGAAGCTCTGATGCATTGAGTCTGGACAGTTTTGTCGGCTGGATACGGCGTTTACGCGGCATCCGGCAAGAACACATGGTTCTTTGCAAACAATCCCATCTTTCTACCCTGGAATAATCGTTTATATCCCTTGGCATTACCTCTCTTTGTTTACATTCCAACATCATTTTATAAACATTCCGCTTGTGTTTTTCTTTGCCGTAATGATAATCGCTATCACTGCGATTTACTTTTCTTTGCATAGATTGACTCAGAAAAACGTTTAAGGGTGGGTGGCATGTTTGTTCCGTTTCTCATTATGTTGCGCGAAGGACTTGAAGCCGCGCTGATTGTCAGTTTGATTGCCAGCTATCTTAAGCGTACCCAGCGAGGCCGATGGATTGTGTGATGTGGATTGGCGTGTTGCTTGCCGCTGCGTTGTGCCTGGGCTTGGGTATCTTCATTAACGAAACCACCGGCGAATTTCCGCAAAAAGAACAGGAACTGTTTGAAGGTATCGTGGCGGTGATCGCCGTGGTGATCCTTACCTGGATGGTTTTCTGGATGCGCAAAGTGTCGCGCAACGTCAAAGTGCAACTGGAACAGGCAGTCGATAGCGCATTGCAGCGTGGAAATCATCATGGCTGGGCGCTGGTGATGATGGTCTTTTTTGCCGTTGCAAGGGAAGGGCTGGAGTCGGTCTTTTTCCTGCTGGCGGCATTTCAACAAGATGTCGGGATCTGGCCGCCGCTGGGTGCAATGCTCGGTCTTGCTACTGCCGTGGTGCTAGGCTTCCTGCTCTACTGGGGCGGTATTCGCCTCAATCTTGGTGCATTTTTTAAATGGACCAGCCTGTTTATTCTCTTCGTCGCCGCAGGGCTGGCAGCTGGTGCCATTCGCGCATTTCATGAAGCCGGATTGTGGAACCACTTTCAGGAAATCGCCTTCGATATGAGTGCGGTGCTCTCAACTCACTCGCTGTTTGGCACGCTGATGGAAGGGATTTTTGGCTATCAGGAAGCGCCGAGCGTCAGCGAAGTCGCCGTCTGGTTTATTTATCTCATCCCGGCGCTGGTGGCATTTGCTCTGCCACCACGCGCAGGGGCGACAGCGTCTCGCTCCGCGTAACAAATACGACGCAAACTCTTGCTTAGTTACAACATACTTTAAAGGGATAGTCTCGTCATGACCATTAACTTCCGCCGTAACGCATTGCAGTTGAGCGTGGCTGCGCTGTTTTCTTCTGCTTTTATGGCTAACGCCGCTGATGTGCCGCAGGTCAAAGTGACCGTGACGGATAAGCAGTGCGAACCGATGACCATTACGGTTAACGCCGGGAAAACACAGTTCATTATTCAGAACCACAGCCAGAAGGCGCTGGAGTGGGAGATCCTCAAAGGCGTGATGGTGGTGGAAGAGCGGGAAAATATCGCCCCTGGCTTTAGCCAGAAAATGACGGCGAATTTACAGCCTGGCGAATACGATATGACCTGCGGTCTGCTGACTAACCCGAAAGGGAAGTTGATCGTCAAAGGTGAGGCAACGGCGGATGCGGCGCAAAGTGATGCGCTGTTAAGTCTTGGTGGTGCAATTACTGCATATAAAGCGTATGTCATGGCGGAAACCACGCAGCTGGTGACCGACACCAAAGCCTTTACCGACGCGATTAAAGCAGGCGATATCGAAAAAGCGAAAGCACTGTATGCACCGACGCGCCAGCACTATGAGCGTATTGAACCGATTGCTGAACTGTTCTCCGATCTGGATGGCAGCATTGACGCCCGTGAAGATGATTACGAGCAAAAAGCCGCCGACCCAAAATTCACTGGTTTCCACCGTCTGGAAAAAGCATTGTTTGGCGACAACACCACCAAAGGGATGGATCAGTACGCTGAGCAGCTTTATACCGATGTGGTCGATTTGCAAAAACGCATCAGTGAACTGGCTTTCCCACCTTCAAAAGTGGTCGGCGGCGCAGCCGGACTGATTGAGGAAGTGGCAGCCAGCAAAATTAGCGGTGAAGAAGATCGCTACAGCCACACCGATCTGTGGGATTTCCAGGCTAACGTTGAAGGCTCGCAGAAAATTGTCGATTTGCTGCGTCCACAACTGCAAAAAGCCAACCCGGAACTGCTGGCAAAAGTCGATGCCAACTTTAAAAAGGTCGATACCATTCTGGCGAAATACCGTACTAAAGACGGTTTTGAAACCTACGACAAATTGACCGATGCCGACCGGAATGCACTGAAAGGACCGATTACTGCGCTGGCGGAAGATCTGGCGCAACTTCGCGGTGTGCTGGGACTGGATTAAGCGTTATGCAGTATAAAGATGAAAACGGCGTGAATGAACCGTCACGCCGACGTTTACTGAAAGTGATAGGTGCACTGGCGCTGGCGGGAAGTTGTCCGGTCGCTCATGCACAAAAAACGCAAAGTGCGCCGGGTACGCTTTCACCGGATGCTCGCAATGAGAAACAGCCGTTTTATGGTGAGCATCAGGCAGGGATCCTGACGCCACAACAGGCCGCAATGATGCTGGTGGCGTTTGATGTGCTTGCCAGCGATAAAGCCGATCTTGAGCGGTTGTTTCGCTTGTTGACTCAGCGTTTTGCTTTTCTGACTCAGGGCGGAGCAGCACCAGAAACGCCAAATCCGCGCCTGCCACCACTCGATTCCGGCATTCTTGGCGGCTACATTGCGCCCGATAATCTCACCATCACGTTATCGGTGGGTCACTCATTGTTTGATGAGCGCTTTGGCCTTGCGCCACAGATGCCAAAAAAGCTGCAGAAGATGACGCGTTTCCCCAACGACTCGCTGGATGCGGCGTTATGTCATGGTGATGTGTTGCTACAGATTTGCGCCAACACCCAGGACACGGTTATCCATGCGCTGCGCGATATCATCAAACACACGCCGGATTTGCTCAGTGTGCGCTGGAAGCGGGAAGGGTTTATTTCCGATCACGCGGCGCGTAGTAAAGGCAAAGAGACGCCGATTAATTTGCTGGGTTTCAAAGACGGCACTGCCAATCCCGATAGCCAGAATGATAAGTTGATGCAAAAAGTGGTGTGGGTAACGGCAGATCAGCAGGAGCCTGCGTGGACAATCGGTGGCAGCTATCAGGCAGTACGCTTGATTCAGTTTCGAGTGGAATTTTGGGACAGAACGCCGCTGAAAGAACAGCAGACGATTTTTGGCCGTGATAAGCAAACCGGTGCGCCGCTGGGAATGCAGCATGAGCATGATGTGCCTGATTACGCCAGCGACCCGGAAGGGAAGGTGATCGCGCTGGACAGCCATATCCGGCTGGCGAATCCCCGCACGGCGGAGAGTGAGTCCAGCCTGATGCTGCGTCGTGGCTACAGTTATTCACTGGGCGTCACCAACTCCGGGCAACTGGATATGGGGTTGCTGTTTGTCTGCTACCAACACGATCTGGAAAAAGGCTTCCTGACAGTACAAAAAAGGCTCAATGGCGAAGCGCTGGAGGAATACGTTAAACCTATCGGCGGCGGTTATTTTTTTGCGCTGCCGGGGGTGAAGGACGCGAACGATTATTTCGGAAGCGCGTTATTGCGGGTTTAATGTTTTTAGGCGGATAAGGCATTTGTGCGCAGATGCCTGATGCGACGCTTGCGCGTCTTATCATGCCTACAATCAGTGCGGGTTTGGTAGGCTGGATAAGGCGTTCACGCCGCATCCGGCGATCGTGCACTGATGCCTGATGCAAATCCTGCTGAAAGCACACAGCTTTTTTCATCACTGTCATCACTCTGTCATCTTTCCAGTAGAAACTAATGTCACTGAAATGGTGTTTTATAGTTAAATATAAGTAAATATATTGTTGCAATAAATGCGAGATCTGTTGTACTTATTAAGTAGCAGCGGAAGTTCCCGGCAGTGATAGTCAGTCACTATGGAGATCGCGGATGGTAACGTCCTGTACTGGACATGTTTTAGATAATCAACGCGCCACCACTCGCGGAGTTTTCTCCTCCGGTAGTCATCTCGTCACTTTGCATTTTCAACCTCATCCTTTCTTTTCATGTGTTACCGACGCCGTAAACGGTGCGCGTAGCCGTTTTTCGGCATTTTATCCAAAAGCAAACTATGGCTTACAAGGAAGCCAACCCTCTGATGTTCGTGCGCATAATCGCGCTGCCAACGGCGCGTGTGATGAATACAAACAACTCAAGGTGCTCTCCATGGGAAGACAAAAAGCAGTGATCAAAGCTCGTCGCGAGGCAAAACGTGTGCTGAGACGGGATTCGCGCAGCCATAAGCAGCGTGAAGAAGAATCGGTCACCTCGCTTGTGCAGATGGGCGGCGTAGAAGCCATTGGTATGGCCCGCGACAGTCGCGATACTTCGCCCATCCTCGCGCGAAATGAAGCGCAATTGCACTATCTGAAGGCTATTGAGAGTAAGCAGCTGATATTCGCCACGGGCGAAGCCGGGTGCGGAAAAACCTGGATCAGCGCAGCAAAAGCGGCAGAGGCCCTGATACATAAGGATGTCGACAGGATTATCGTCACCCGTCCAGTTCTGCAAGCCGATGAAGATCTTGGCTTCTTACCTGGAGATATCGCAGAAAAGTTTGCTCCCTATTTTCGCCCGGTCTACGACGTGCTGGTCCGGCGCTTAGGGGCTTCCTTTATGCAGTACTGCCTGCGACCGGAAATAGGGAAGGTGGAAATTGCGCCGTTCGCCTATATGCGTGGACGTACCTTTGAAAATGCAGTCGTCATTCTTGACGAGGCGCAGAATGTGACTGCCGCGCAAATGAAAATGTTTTTAACCCGCCTCGGGGAGAACGTGACGGTTATCGTCAACGGTGATATCACGCAATGCGATTTGCCTCGCGGCGTGTGCTCCGGATTAAGTGACGCGCTGGAACGTTTCGAAGAAGATGAAATGGTTGGGATCGTCCGGTTCGGTAAAGAGGACTGCGTACGTTCGGCACTTTGCCAACGTACGCTGCATGCCTACAGTTAAGTGTGTTATCGGTGCAGAGCCCGGGCGAACCGGGCTTTGTTTTGGGTGTTTATGCCCGGACTAGCGCTTTTTCTGAAACAACCATTTTTATTTGCCCCTGGCTGGTGAAGTGTACGCTCATCCTGTGGCTTTTTTGTAGTTGCTGATAGAGCTCATCAGGTATTGCTAAGCTCTCTGCATATTCTTGCGGCGTATATTGGTAGGCTGCATGATGCTGCTGTTTTTGAAAACGCAGCTTATTGTACAGCGCCCAGACAATTAACACGACGGCATTCGCCACTGCCAGCAAAAAATAGAACTGAAGTCGGCTTCTGGCCTCGCTTTGCCAGTAATAACCCGTCAGCAGATCCATGGCGAATAAGAATATGAACAACGCAAATAATGTCCACAAGATGGTTGTGGCAACATAATCAACCAGTAAACGTACTGGTGATTGTCGGGTCGTAATAATTAAATTGTTCATATTAACCTCTCAGAATCCCGCGATCGGGACTTACCCAACGGGCGCGTTGCTTTTTAGGCATCAACATGACTCGTGTAAATGATACCAATGTCGTTGCCAGGCTCAGCATCCAGAAAATAACCGGGAACCAAATAATCCAGAAAAGCGATGAAGTCAGATTATGCTCATAGCGATTCTCGATCATCAGGCTGACAATAAATTGCAGTAAACATAACGTACACAATAATATTCCGGCAGTATGTGTCGCAGCGATATGTGTCAATTCAATATTTAACGGTACACCGGCAAGTTGGACTGCGTAAATAATGAAACCGACCAGGCAGGTGAAGGCCCATATTGTCGTCAGGCAGTATTCAAAAAACAGCGGCCACATTCGAAAGTTTTCTTTGCGCCACAACCTTGTCATATTTTTGAGGAATACTTCTGCACCGCCCTGAGCCCAGCGCAGGCGCTGTTTCCACAGCCCTTTTAACGTTTCAGGCATTAATATCCAGCACAGTGCCCGTGGCTCGTAAAAAATCGTCCACTGATTCAACTGCAGCTTCCAGCTAATATCAATATCTTCGGTGATCATATCGTCACTCCAGTAACCCACTTCTGCCAGGGCGCTGCGACGAAATGCGGCAATAACACCGGAAACGGTAAATACGTTTCCATAGATACGCTGGGTTCGCTTGATCAAACCAATAATTGAGGAATACTCGCCAACCTGAATTTTACCCACCAGGGTAGAACGTGTTCGAATACGAGGATTACCGGTTACGGCACCCACACGCGGGTTGTACAACATCGGTTCCACAATATATGCCGCCGCATCGCGGTCTAATAACGCATCGCCATCAATGCACACCAGATATTCACTTTTCGCCGCGGCAGCTCCGGTTTTAAGCGCAATGGCTTTCCCCTGGTTTTGCGCCAGATGAATGACCCGCAAATGGGGAATTTGTGCAGCCATGCGATCCAGGATGGCACGGGTTTTATCTGTTGAACCGTCATTTACGGCAATAACTTCAATGTTCTCATAACGCTGTGCTAAAGCGGTGTGTATGGTTTCCTCAACGTTTTTCTCCTCATTAAAACAGGGAATGATAATGGAGATAGACGGATTATCTTTCAACTGGGGAGCTGGTGCGTTTTCTCCCCACGGCCAGTGGCGTTCACGATAGACCCAGAAATAGACGCCGCCAACAATCCACATAATGGACATAAAAAACGGCCAGAAGAAAACGAACCTCATCATCAGTTCACCAGAGTGAAAGTACGCTACGCATAGGGGTATGCATAACACCAGACATAATATAAAAAACGATACGATGCGATTAATCATTTTTCGGATACCAGGCTGTTGAAAACTCAGGACGAATAAGGTCTATTTCAGGTTGGTTATGCAGAAAATTGTCGGGATAATAACCATAGTTTTTCACTCCATTCAGTTGTAATAGGCTCATCCAGTGAGCGAGTTGTTGCGAAGAAATAGCCTGATGCTGACCATTTTTCTGCCAGTTTTGTGCCTGTAATTCTAAAATAGATTTGTCTTTAGCCTGAGGGATGTTTTTAATTTGATTGGTCAATTGTATTAACCATTGGTCAGCCGATTTTTCTGCGACACCTTCCAGATAAGGCATAGCCATAATAGCGGTCCAGTCATAGCTTTTTAGGAAATCAGCATAATTCTGTGCAAACCAGGCTTCACTTTCAGGTTGTATTACCGGAAGTGCAAAAATATTTCGTGCAGTTTTAATATGTGGACCGCGAATGGCTTTTACGCGCGCACTAAGTTCTAAAGTGAAGTCAGTTAACGCACGACTTTTAAAGCGGGCCCACTGTTTAAATTGCTCCGGGTTTTGTCGAATTTCGCTCAGACTCCCGCTAAAGCCTGCTTGCTGATAAGCCGTGATAGCCGGTGCACTGGCATCTTCATAATCTGAAAGCAAAGCATCATCGTGGAACAATATGCCATCAAAAGCAGCATGTCCGGCAAGATCTTCATATAACATGCCAACTTGTGCTCTGACTCTGTCATCGAAAGGAGAGAGACGGTGATATTGTTCAGGATGAATTTGTGCTTTTTTCTCCCCTGTTGGTAAGTATTTTACTCGCGTTAATGTGGGATCTAAATCCCAGCTTAATACCGGCATCCACGCATAGATGTTTACACCTGAGCGGGTACGTAATTGCCAGGCAACCCGACTAAAAATATCTGCTTTCATTGGTAGCAAACGATTTGGAAACCAGACCTCTTTGACCAGCCCATCACCATCGGGATCAGCAAATGCCTGCAAATACACGGTTGATATTTGCATATCTTTCACCCGCTGAATTAGCACATCAATATTGCGATCCATTTGCTGGAGGTTTTCGTCATAAACGTAATCAAGATCGATATGCATTATCCGTTGTGGTGATTTTTCCTGTACGGTAATAATTTGCTGGGCAAACTCTTTTAATGAGGGATTATTGGCGATTAATACCCGCGGAATGGAATCCAATTGCGACGCATTTGCCAAACCTGATTCAAGGGTGAAGAACATGTCATAACCGAGTTTTTTTAATTCCTCTATCGCTATGCCATTCGCTTCGCCATAAGGCCAAACAAAAACGTGTGGATTTACCTCAACCTTTGTACGCAGGTATTCCGTCATTTTTACAGCATCCAGACGAATTCTTTCCCGGTATTCTGCTGCGGTTTCATACCGTGCGTGGTCAGTAAAATATGCACGATTTACATATACAGGCAATAAGCTGCCGGTGGCATTAGCCTGAATACCGTAGTGAGAATTCCATGTATGAGAAGCGAGCTCAACGAGCCGGGAACGCGCAACTTCTCGCACTTGTTGCCACGTGGCAAAATATTCTCGATCGACCAACTCATCGCCAAATTTTACTTGTTTATCCGCTGGCGTATCGACCCAACTGCCGACGGGGGCCCATACAGCAGGCCACTGGAAGGCCTGAAGAATTGGGAAGACGCGGGTATAAAAACTCTGGTAGCCGTCATCAAAAGTCAGCACTACAGCTTTTTCCGGTAGCGGTTTTCCTCCTCGATGTGCTTCACGAATTTGAGCAATACTGACCGGTTGATAACCGTTCTCGCGCAGCCAGGCAAATTGTTCACGCAGTGCTGATGTCCGCACTGACATAAAACGCTGGTCGGCAGCTTCGTCTTCAACGTTATGCCATGAAATCGCTACAAAACCATTATGCGGCCACGGTTGCTCGGCGAGTAAAGATTCGCGATCCTGTGGCGGTATAAATGATGTTCTTGACTGGCTAATGCACGCGGTGAGCATAATTATACTCACCAGCATCAGGAGATATTTATTTCCATTACGTAACATATTTATCCTTAAAATCTGAATGTCATATCGAATTCAACGTATAAGTTGTGTTCTCTGTCACCGTCATAAGGTCGTTTTTCCCAGCGTAGCGTTGCGCCAGCATCAATCACGTCATTCCAACTAATGCGTTGCCCGTAGCCGAGTTGGGTGACGACATCCGTGCCATAATGTTTTTGCCAGGAGGCACCAACACCTGCGCTGAATATTTGCTCCCAGCTATTTTCATAGCTTCGCCATAACAAATGGCTTGCCTCAAATGCCGGAACAATATCGAACGTTTTTATAGGGTTGTAGTATGGGGTATCGTGTTCTGTATTTTGTTCGTAATACAGACTGGGTAGGAAATCGACAATCAAATATGGTGAAGACCAGATGCGTTCCTGACCCTCAAGTGAGACTTCATGACGCTGGTTACTGTCGGAAAAATCAGTGAAAGCCCAGGAGACACCGTACTTACGCCGCTCATTTTGATACCAGCGAACATAAGCCTGAGCACTGTTGCCTGTAACACCATTTTTCATTGCCCGTAATGGAACGCGGTGAGAGAGGCGTTCCAGTTGCGAACCAATACGCCAGTTATCATTAAAATCATACCAGCCAGACAGGCGCGCGCCGGGTTTATGCTCATGATTGAAAACGCGTTCAGCGTACTCTGCCTCGAGCCAGATATTACGTGACCGCCACTCAACACCCGCAAGCCAGTCGCGAACAATCCCTTTTCCTTCGCTAAATTGTCCATCGGCATAACCGAATCCAGCAAAACCGCGCCAGTTATCCTTCAGCGGTGGTGAATAAACGATGGTGGTTAAGTCGACATCATGTTTACCACTATCCGGGCCTTCGGCATCAATTCCTGTTGAGCCAGCGATACGAAGCTCTGCAAGATTATGTACATCAACCGCACGTTTTAATCGTACAACGCCGGGATCTTGCGGTTCACGTTCGACAACATCGTGCGTTAAGACAGCTGCCTGCTGCCATTCTTGTAACGTTAATGCTGTCCAGGCTTGTTCAACCTCCAGATTAATATTACGTGGCTCGATCACTTCTGCTTTTTTTAATTCATTTTCTGCTGCACGAGGCCAACCGCGGGCTTGTAACACACTCGCGTAATCAATGCGCAGTCCCTGATTTCCTGGTGCGTTATAAGCAAGCTCTCTGGCTGTCATTTCAGCCTGAGGAAGATCATTACTATATTTTGCTACGGTTGAGAGAAACGAATGCCCCTGTAACCAGGTATCATTCGGGATGCTCGTAGGCGTGCCCATTAACCGAAGGAAAGGCGGCGAAGTATTAATGGTATGTTGGGTGACAGTTAGCGCGCCCGGATAATTTTCACTCTCCAGGTGGCTGTAAAAGAGATCCGCAAGTTCTTCATCGGATAAATCCGGGGCAATGGTCTCCTTGTGATAAAAGAGCTCGGTCATTATTGACTGTGCTTTTTTCGGCTGATGATCTTTGAGATAAGCCGATGCAACCCAATATTGCCCCCAGGGCGGAATAATTTGCCCCGTCTTTTTTAATCGCTGATAGTGAGAAATAACGTCTTTATAACGATCGCGAGTTAATAACGCGCCAAGATGATCAACCTGAATACGCTGGTACTGGGCAGTGCGGTCTGGGTTATCGTGCCACAGAATTTCTAATGCAGCGTATTGGGCGAGGGCGCGATCGGCAATGGCATAACGTTCACTTTCACTGCGCGTAGGCATAAACGACAGTCTGACCAGTTCGGCATGAATATCAGCGCGAATATCTGGCGTTAAATTGGCATCGTCAATCGCGGCAGCAAGTTGATTATTACGTAATGCCTGCACGTATTCTGTGGGATATTGTTGCGTAGATGCATTTTCAGGTAATGACTCTGTCATCGCCCGTAATTCATCCTGATGACGCCCCGCCAGTTTATAGATATAGGCTTCTGCGAGTAAATTGGCTTTGTCCGGTGCTCCAGAGTTAAGCTGCTTAAGTTTAACCAGCGCAGTATCATAGTGACCAGCATCTGCCAGGGTTAAAATTTGTCCCCGTTGATAATCCTTATTTTGCGGCTCCAGAGAGAGCGCCTTTTGCCACAGTGTAAGCGAGTTTTGCCATTGTTGCAGGTTACGATAAGCGACGGCGACAGCTGCATAACCACGCGCTGGTAATTGCTGATGACGGTAGCGGTTGTAAACGGTAATAACCTGTTTATCTTGCCCGGCCCATAAGGCAATCTGTAACCAGTCAGCAATTTGGTTATTGCTGAGTGCTGATTTTAGTGCAAACCATGACAAAGCTGGCTGAGTATTACCCTTGCGAGCTTCAATAATCAATGCATCATAGGCGTTATTAACAGCACTCTTCGCCGCGGGACTCGCTGCTAAAAATGCGGCAGTAAGAAGTTTCAAAGCCCATTTGGTTTTCGGGCACCTTTTTCTGCTACTTGAATACATCCTGTATTACTCCATGTATTGCCAAAATCTCTCTCTGTATCTAATTACAGGTAACTGAAAAGAAAGATATTTTTGCACCTCATAATCCGTTATTAAACGCGGAAGAGAGACGTGAATTGTTGATGATGAGAAGAAGAAATGATGAGCAGAGTGTCCATATAAAATCCTTTTCTCGCCCGAAAATCCATTCCAATGATGAGGATCTTCAGGAATACGGCATAAATCCCAATGCCTTTTTCAAAATAAATTAGGATTAAAATAATTAAATCAGTAAATTCCGATGCATGATTTCGGATTTTTCGAAAGTCCTGATGAAAGGCTGCGCTACGGCACTCACGGATTTAATTGTTATTCCTAATGTATCTATGAATTAATGTTTTATAAGGATTTTCTATAACCATTTATAAGTATTTTCAAGCCTGGCTTGTTGCAAACAATGTATAAAGCACTTAGGCAATAATAATTACATTCAGCAACTATCATCATCGGTATTGTTTGTGGGCGGAATTTCATATTGACAACAGTACAGTTCTTATATCTATTAATAATAGAAAGGGATCTACAACCTACAGATTGGTGTAGCTTTATGGAAAAAGACTATTTGAGAATTAGTAGTACTGTATTAGTGAGCTTATTGTTTGGGCTTGCTTTGGTTTTGGTGAATAGTTGGTTTAATCAGCCAGGCGTTGAGGAAGTTGTTCCACGATCAACCTATCTGATGGTAATGATTGCTTTATTTTTTATCGATACTGTTGCATTTATTTTTATGCAGTTGTATTTCATTTATGACCGTAGGCAATTTTCAAACTGTGTACTTAGTTTGGCTTTTCTGAGTTGTTTGATTTACTTTGTTATAACCGTCATTATCATTCAGCAAATTATTGAGGAGCGTTTGACAAGCAGTGTTGTCCAAAATGACATTGCAATCTATTATTTGTTTCGTCAGATGAGTTTGTGCATATTAATATTTCTGGCATTGGTGAATAAAGTTAGTGAAAACACAAAACAGCGCAATTTATTTTCCAAAAAAATGACTTTGTGCATAAGTTTGTTTTTTGTTTTTGGGGGGCCGATAGTTGCTCACATACTTTCTAGTCATTATGAGAGCTACAATTTACACATTGCCGAGTTAACCAATGAAAATGGTCAGGTGGTTTGGAAAGCCTCATATGTTACCATAATGATTTTCATGTGGTTAACCTTGCTTTCGGTTAATCTATACTTTAATGGTTTACGCTATGATATCTGGAATGGAGTGACGGTGATTGCTTTTTGTGCCGTACTGTACAATATCTCTCTGTTATTTATGAGCAGGTATAGCGTGTCCACTTGGTATATTAGTCGCACTATTGAAGTAGTCAGTAAGTTAACCGTTATGGTAATATTTATGTGCCATATATTCAGTGCGCTACGAGTAACAAAGAACATTGCACATCGCGATCCCTTAACCAATATATTTAACAGAAATTATTTTTTTAATGAACTGACAGTTCAATCAGCATCAGCCCAAAAAACGCCTTATTGCGTCATGATTATGGATATCGACCACTTCAAAAAAGTCAACGACACCTGGGGGCATCCGGTTGGCGATCAGGTGATAAAAACAGTGGTGAATATCATTGGGAAAAGCATACGACCAGATGACCTTTTAGCGCGCGTCGGCGGCGAAGAGTTTGGCGTCTTGCTGACGGACATCGATACTGAACGTGCGAAAGCTTTAGCGGAAAGGATTCGGGAAAATGTTGAGCGTTTAACTGGCGATAATCCTGAATACGCTATACCACAAAAAGTGACGATTAGTATTGGCGCTGTTGTGACTCAGGAAAATGCGTTAAACCCAAATGAGATCTATCGACTGGCTGATAACGCACTTTACGAGGCGAAAGAGACCGGGCGTAATAAGGTGGTTGTGAGGGATGTGGTGAATTTTTGTGAGTCACCATAAAGCGGCATTTTGATCCTACCCACGTAATATGGACACAGGCCTAAGCGAGGTTCTTGTTTTCAAATTGTTCCGGACTGAGGCCGCCACACCAACTGTGCCGCCGCCACCGATTGTAATCACATTCGATATAATTAAACACCGTTGCCCGCATTATTTCCCGGCTGATAAAGTGTTCTCCATGGATACATTCCACTTTCAGCGAATGAAAGAAGCTTTCCACGCAGGCATTATCGTAGCAGCAACCTTTTGCGCTCATACTTCCACGCAGATTATGCCGCTTCAGTTGCGCCTGATAATCTGCTGAACAGTACTGGCCTCCACGGTCCGTGTGAACGATAACGTTCCGGGGCCTCTTACGCCGCCACAGCGCCATCTGCAGGGCATCGCAGGCCAGTTGCGCCGTCATGCGTGGCGACATTGACCAGCCAATAACGGCACGTGACCACAGGTCAATGACCACTGCCAGATACAGCCAGCCTTCATCTGTACGTAAGTACGTGATGTCTCCTGCCCACTTCTGGTTCGGGCCACTGGCGTAAAAATCCTGCTCCAACAGATTTTCTGACACAGGCAGGCCGTGTGCGCGGTAGCTGACCGGGCTGAACTTCCGGGAGGCCTTTGCCCTCAGTCCCTGACGGCGCAGGCTTGCCGCCACGGTTTTTACGTTAAAGGGGTAACCCTGAGCACGCAGTTCATCCGTCAGGCGTGGGGCACCGTAACGCTGTTTTGACCGGGTAAAAGCCGCGAGGACAACGCTGTCGCAGTGTTGGCGGAACTGCTGACGCGTGCTTATCCTTGTCCGCCGCTGACACCACGTATACCAGCCGCTGCGGGCCACCCGGAGCACGCGGCACATTGCTTTGATGCTGAACTCAGCCTGATGTTTTTCAATAAAGACATACTTCATTTCAGGCGCTTCGCGAAGTATGTCGCGGCCTTTTGGAGGATAGCCAGCTCTTCATCCCGTTCTGCCAGCTGGCGTTTGAGACGTGCAATCTCGGTAGACATCTCCAGTTCACGTTCAGAAGACGTCTGCTGATTTTGCTGTTTACTGCGCCAGTTGTAGAGTTGTGATTCATACAGGCTGAGTTCACGGGCTGCGGCAGTAACACCGATGCGTTCAGCAAGCTTCAGGGCTTCACTGCGAAATTCAGGCGAATGCTGTTTACGGGGTTTTTTACTGGTTGATACTGTTTTTGTCATGTGAGTCACCTCTGACTGAGAGTTTACTCACTTAGCCGCGTGTCCACTATTGCTGGGTAAGATCAGTGCCTGGCACACGCGTTTGATGGAAGACGGCGTTCAGGCAATGCGCGATTATCTTGCCGGACTGGATATCGCTTCGCCAGAGCATCAGGTTCTGATGAACGTAACAGCAAAAAGCGAGGTCGCTCCGTCAATTATCAAAGAAAATCTCTCATTACACTTAACTCATACGGTGAAATGGACTGAATCTCTCGATACATTTCTGAATATGCCAACCCCGGTAGCTTTCCTTGAAATAAGTAATAAGCCCTATTTGGGGAATATGTTAAATGATTTTGCTGGCGTGGATCAGCAACGAGTTATGCATTGTCGTAAAGCATTTAGTGATGCAAAGGTATTCAAATGATTCCTGATTATTTAACTTTTATTCGCTTTCAGGATAAACGAAATCTGATATACATTTATGCTATTGGACTTATTCTGATAGGCTTTTATTGGAAGAATGCAGGGTTTACTTTTCCATCAGAGGATATTGGTGTAGTTAGTGGGATTCTGGCTCTGGTGCTGTATAATTTTATTTTTGATCTCAAGGCGTACTGGGCTTATAAATGCGTCACGAAGAATATCGATTTTTCGTGGTTTAAGAAAAAGCAGAACCACAAAATAGAATTATTTCTTACACAACCTCTGGTGGCAGGATTTCTGTCGTTAATCATGTTGAGTGCAATGAGTTGGGGGCTATACCAGCTTCTACCCTCGTTATATGCGCTGTTCCTGATTTCGTTACTTGGGCCGTTGGTCATCTTTCTGCTGTTTCGGATGATCCGCACCAGTTATGTCAAGCAGGTCGCTATTTCAGTAGCGAAAAAAGTAAAATATAAAAGTCTGACTCGCTATGTGCTGCTTTCGGTGTGCATCTCAACGGTTGTTAACCTGCTTACTATCAGCCCGTTGCGTAACAGTGATTCTTTTGTGACAGAGGGGCAGTGGTTAACGTTTAAATCGATAATTGCATTGCTCATTCTTTGTGGCGTAGTGTTGGCGATTAATCTGTTTTTTCTGCGCTTCTCCAAGCGGTACGCTTTTCTGGGCAGGCTTTTTTTGCAGGAAATCGATCTGTTTTTCTCCAGTGAAAATGCGTTGTCGACCTTTTTTGCCAAGCCGCTTTGGCTTCGGTTATTCATATTGCTGGTTATTGAAGTGATGTGGATTACGCTGGTGTCGGTATTGGCAACGCTTGTAGAATGGCGGATTTGGTTTGAAGCCTATTTTTTACTCTGCTATGTACCGTGCTTAATTTACTATTTTTTCTATTGTCGATTCCTCTGGCATAACGATTTTATGATGGCATGTGACATGTATTTCCGTTGGGGGCATTTTAATAAGTGAGGAAGTGATAGGAAGTGACCAGATAATACATATATGTTCTGTACTCTCTTGCGCATTTTGATTGTTGACTGAGTAACCAGACAGTTGATGTGCACGATTTCCCCTCGCCCTAACAGACGTGGGCGGGGGCACCCGGTGTGTGCAATATACGAAAAAAAAGCCCGTACTTTCGTACGAGCTCTTCTTTAAATATGGCGGTGAGGGGGGGATTGACTCGCTTCGCTCGCCCTGCGGGCAGCCCGCTCACTGCGTTCACGGTCTGTCCAACTGGCTGTCGCCAGTTGTCGAACCCCGGTCGGGGCTTCTCATCCCCCCGGTGTGTGCAATATACGAAAAAAAAGCCCGTACTTTCGTACGAGCTCTTCTTTAAATATGGCGGTGAGGGGGGGATTGACTCGCTTCGCTCGCCCTGCGGGCAGCCCGCTCACTGCGTTCACGGTCTGTCCAACTGGCTGTCGCCAGTTGTCGAACCCCGGTCGGGGCTTCTCATCCCCCCGGTGTGTGCAATATACGAAAAAAAAGCCCGTACTTTCGTACGAGCTCTTCTTTAAATATGGCGGTGAGGGGGGGATTGACTCGCTTCGCTCGCCCTGCGGGCAGCCCGCTCACTGCGTTCACGGTCTGTCCAACTGGCTGTCGCCAGTTGTCGAACCCCGGTCGGGGCTTCTCATCCCCCCGGTGTGTGCAATATACGAAAAAAAAGCCCGTACTTTCGTACGAGCTCTTCTTTAAATATGGCGGTGAGGGGGGGATTGACTCGCTTCGCTCGCCCTGCGGGCAGCCCGCTCACTGCGTTCACGGTCTGTCCAACTGGCTGTCGCCAGTTGTCGAACCCCGGTCGGGGCTTCTCATCCCCCCGGTGTGTGCAATATACGAAAAAAAAGCCCGTACTTTCGTACGAGCTCTTCTTTAAATATGGCGGTGAGGGGGGGATTGACTCGCTTCGCTCGCCCTGCGGGCAGCCCGCTCACTGCGTTCACGGTCTGTCCAACTGGCTGTCGCCAGTTGTCGAACCCCGGTCGGGGCTTCTCATCCCCCCGGTGTGTGCAATATACGAAAAAAAAGCCCGTACTTTCGTACGAGCTCTTCTTTAAATATGGCGGTGAGGGGGGGATTCGAACCCCCGATACGTTGCCGTATACACACTTTCCAGGCGTGCTCCTTCAGCCACTCGGACACCTCACCAAATTGTCGTTCCTGTCTTGCTGGAACGGGCGCTAATTTAGGGAAATCATGACCTGAGGTCAACAAACTTTTTGAAAAAATCGCGCGTTTATTCAAACTTCAATCAATGTGTGGTTTTAATAAGCGAAATCTGCTTTTTTTGCCACCGACCACGGATTTGTTATGCTGGTGGCCTTTGTAGATCATAACGATAAGTGCGAATAAATTTCGCACAACGCTTTTCGGGAGTCAGTATGGATATCATCTTTTATCACCCAACGTTCGATACCCAATGGTGGATTGAGGCACTGCGCAAAGCTATTCCTCAGGCAAGAGTCAGAGCATGGAAAAGCGGAGATAATGACTCTGCTGATTATGCTTTAGTCTGGCATCCTCCTGTTGAAATGCTGGCAGGGCGCGATCTTAAAGCGGTGTTCGCACTCGGGGCCGGTGTTGATTCTATTTTGAGCAAGCTACAGGCACACCCTGAAATGCTGAACCCTTCTGTTCCACTTTTTCGCCTGGAAGATACCGGTATGGGCGAGCAAATGCAGGAATATGCTGTCAGTCAGGTGCTGCATTGGTTTCGACGTTTTGACGATTATCGCATCCAGCAAAATAGTTCGCATTGGCAACCGCTGCCTGAATATCATCGGGAAGATTTTACCATCGGCATTTTGGGCGCAGGCGTACTGGGCAGTAAAGTTGCTCAGAGTCTGCAAACCTGGCGCTTTCCGCTGCGTTGCTGGAGTCGAACCCGTAAATCGTGGCCTGGCGTGCAAAGCTTTGCCGGACGGGAAGAACTGTCTGCATTTCTGAGCCAATGTCGGGTATTGATTAATTTGTTACCGAATACCCCTGAAACCGTCGGCATTATTAATCAACAATTACTCGAAAAATTACCGGATGGCGCGTATCTCCTCAACCTGGCGCGTGGTGTTCATGTTGTGGAAGATGACCTGCTCGCGGCGCTGGATAGCGGCAAAGTTAAAGGCGCAATGTTGGATGTTTTTAATCGTGAACCCTTACCGCCTGAAAGTCCGCTCTGGCAACATCCACGCGTGACGATAACACCACATGTCGCCGCGATTACCCGTCCCGCTGAAGCTGTGGAGTACATTTCTCGCACCATTGCCCAGCTCGAAAAAGGGGAGAGGGTCTGCGGGCAAGTCGACCGCGCACGCGGCTACTAATAAAGCATCAGGATTCCTGCTATCCTTGGCGGGAATTGAATACAGGAGAGAGTTATGTATCCCGTCGACCTTCATATGCATACCGTTGCCAGCACACATGCATATAGCACATTAAGTGATTACATTGCCCAGGCCAAACAAAAGGGCATTAAACTTTTTGCGATCACCGATCATGGCCCGGATATGGAAGATGCGCCGCATCACTGGCACTTCATTAACATGCGTATCTGGCCGCGAGTGGTTGATGGGGTAGGGATCCTGCGCGGCATCGAAGCTAACATTAAAAATGTTGATGGTGAAATTGACTGCAGCGGTAAAATGTTTGACTCGCTGGATCTAATTATTGCCGGTTTTCATGAGCCGGTTTTTGCGCCACATGACAAAGCGACCAATACACAAGCGATGATCGCCACTATCGCCAGCGGCAATGTGCATATAATAAGCCATCCCGGAAATCCCAAATATGAAATAGATGTGAAAGCCGTTGCTGAAGCAGCCGCGAAACATCAGGTGGCGCTGGAAATCAATAATTCCTCATTTTTACACTCACGTAAGGGCAGTGAAGACAACTGTCGTGAGGTAGCCGCAGCGGTACGTGATGCTGGAGGTTGGGTGGCATTAGGCTCGGATTCTCACACCGCGTTTACCATGGGGGAATTTGAAGAGTGTCTTAAAATCCTCGACGCGGTAGATTTTCCGCCAGAGCGCATTTTGAATGTTTCTCCGCGCCGCTTACTGAACTTCCTTGAATCTCGCGGTATGGCACCGATTGCGGAATTTGCAGACCTTTAATTACTAGTAATGGAAATATATTAATGAACGAGTTTTCTATCCTCTGTCGTGTGCTGGGTTCGCTCTATTACCGCCAACCACAAGATCCTTTACTGGTGCCGCTGTTTACCCTGATTCGTGAGGGGAAACTGGCTGCGAACTGGCCACTGGAGCAGGATGAGTTGCTGACACGTTTGCAGAAAAGCTGTGATATGACGCAAGTCTCTGCCGATTACAATGCGTTGTTTATCGGCGATGAATGTGCTGTGCCGCCATATCGTAGCGCATGGGTTGAGGGCGCGACGGAAGCGGAAGTGCGCGCTTTTCTTTCTGAGCGAGGGATGCCATTAGCGGATACGCCAGCCGATCACATCGGCACATTGCTGCTCGCAGCTTCCTGGCTGGAAGATCAGTCAACGGAAGATGAGAGCGAAGCACTGGAAACACTGTTCAGTGAGTATCTGTTACCCTGGTGTGGTGCGTTCCTTGGCAAAGTGGAGGCCCATGCAACCACGCCTTTCTGGCGCACCATGGCACCGCTAACCCGCGATGCCATTAGTGCAATGTGGGACGAGCTGGAAGAAGATTCTGAAGAATAAGTGTGATCTACGTCACTCATAACTGCAACGGATAATTTGTTGTTGCATAAAATGTGTGCTCGATCTCATTCATGGCCGCGTTTTCTGCTATCATGCGCGGCATGAACATACTTCTCTCTATTGCAATCACAACAGGCATTCTCTCCGGTATCTGGGGATGGGTGGCTGTTTCCCTGGGCTTACTAAGCTGGGCGGGCTTCCTGGGCTGTACGGCCTACTTTGCCTGCCCGCAAGGTGGGCTGAAAGGGCTGGCGATCTCCGCTGCAACCCTGCTTAGTGGCGTGGTGTGGGCGATGGTCATTATTTACGGTAGTGCACTGGCACCACATCTGGAAATTCTCGGTTATGTCATAACCGGTATTGTCGCGTTTCTGATGTGTATTCAGGCCAAACAGCTGCTGCTTTCATTTGTTCCGGGGACGTTTATAGGCGCATGCGCGACGTTTGCCGGGCAGGGTGACTGGAAACTGGTGTTACCTTCGCTGGCGCTTGGGCTGATATTTGGTTACGCAATGAAAAACAGTGGCCTGTGGCTGGCGGCGCGTAGTGCAAAGACGGCGCACCGTGAGCAGGAAATCAAAAATAAAGCGTGAGGGGCACTCACGCTTTCGCTTAAACAGTAAAATGCCGGATGATAATTCCGGCTTTTTTATCTGTCAGGATTCCGGTGGAACCGACATATGGCGGTATTTCACCAGAATGTCATTCTGCCGTTCTGCTTTATTTTGCAAATCCCACAGACCACGGTCGATACCATCATTAATCAGGAAAATGACCCCTGTTTCGATAGCCGACATCAGGCACAGCATAACAGGTTCGTTCGAGGTGTAACCCACTTCCCCTTCAAGCAAGCGCTGGTAGTCAATAAAGCGGAAAACCCCGGCCTGAACTTCATAGGAAAGTATCGTCTTACTGGTGTTCACCGAAGAAAGGATCTCGCCGGTACTCACATTGACGACGCGCAGGTTCACGGCAATCTGATCGAGCTGGTATTGCGTGTCGGCACCGATGCCAAAATATCTTGCCCCAACCCCGCCAGATTTGACGTTGCTTTCATAACCGATAATCGAACCTTCAACCATGATATTTGCCGCCGTTAAAGATTGCAGCGGGATTCGGTTATTAATGGCAACCGTGCCGTTTTCTTGTGCCGCACGAATAATCTTGCGCTCGTTAAGCAGGTTTTGTAAGCCCTGGCGCTCCAGCGGTATAAACCAGCGAGAATCTTTCAGTGCCGTGACCAGCATTGCCGTGGCGCTTTGCGGAACAGCAGTGGAGAAGTTACTTGCCGGGTAGGGTTTAAATTGCCCGGTTTCGTCCTGAATGTTGTATACCGAAACAAAGATTTTACCCGTCGGCGCTGGCAGATGGGTCAAATCTTTGTAGCTCTGAGCACGAGGCATTAATGTCGGTCTGGCGGCTTCTTTAGGCGGGGCGGTTAAGCATCCGCTCAGTAACATGACGGCAACCAAAAGAAATAAGCGCTGCATGATTATTTTCCTTATGAAGCTGGGGCTTAAAAATCGGTTGAGTTATTTTGTAAACCCGAAACCTGGATGGTCGAGGTTTGTCCGGTTTTACGATCTGTCACGTTCAACTGCAATTGACCATCGCGGTTGGCAATATCGACAATATAATCGTTGGTCACCATGCGGCCCGGTTTACCGGTATTAATATTCGACAGTAGCCCACCTAAAATTTGTGACTGGATGGCCTGAGTAAAGTTATCTAACGCTGAGGGTGTTTCAATACCAAAGTCATCGTTATAGCTCGGATCTTTATAAGAGTTTTGGGCCTGAGCGCTATTTAATAAAAAAGCGCCATTATTTGGGTTACCACCAAAGTTTGGATTACGGAACTGGAAAGTCATGGTTCCAGCCCAACTTAATGGCGAAATAAGCATGAGTAGAACTACTGCATGTTTGACACGCATTGCAGCCTCCGAACAATTTTTTATTTAGAATTCATCATGCGCCAAATCGCCCGTACTTAATAACGCCTGATTTATCTGGCGACGATTTAGTGCTTCTTCAGTTTGAATCAGTGCAAAGACGACAGTTTTCTCGAAGTCTCTTTTCAACGGAAATAAAAAAGTCTGGAAAATAACGTCCTGATTGACCGTTATAGTGATCCAGCTTCCCCATCGTGCACTGGGCCTTTCATTAATCGTTAAGTTACCCGTATAGTCACTTTCCCATTTATCACTAAAGGCTCGGTAAAAATCATGGCCAATAGATGAAACAGTATGGTCAGTTAGCAATCCCGGGACTTCTACCTCAACGGCGTGAAGATTCCCTGCGGCGAACAGAAATTCTGCCGCCACAATCCAGCGTAAATAACGTTTCATGGCTTTATCGCCTGAGGTTATCGTTTGCCCAGGAAACCGCTTGTGTCCGGTTTTTTACGGCTATCTTCTTGAAAAGATTATAAAGATGCGTTTTAACCGTATTTTCGCTGATGAACAACGAACGAGCGATCTCGTTATTAGACGCGCCGATACGCAGCTTATTCAGGATCTCTTTTTCCCGATGAGTAAGGAGGGCTGATTCCGTGCTGTTATAACGATAGTTACCTGAATGCGTAATCAGGTAGCTGGCAAGCTTTTGCGTAAAGTAGCATTCGCCGCGCAGGACGCCTTGCAACCCATTGACAACACGTTCTTGATCCTCCATGGAATAAAAAACGCCGTTGATATGAGGCCAGTTTTCAATGTCGCGGTACGGGTAATCTTCAGGCGTATTTAGCAACAATATTTTGATATTGTTGTTTTTCCTGCTCAAAGTATCCTGCCAATAATGGATAAGCTTTTTATCCGCTTCCATCATATCCAGAAGAATAATAGAGCCTGAAGAGATATCGTCCAGAGAACGTTGAATATTATGTAATTTTCCTGTAATTGCCAGCGATTGTTTAAGGTGCTGCAAGAGAGCTGTCGCCTGCAAAGAAGATTTAGTGATCAACAATAATGTATGACCATGAATACTATGGACTTCATTAAACATGATGAAACCCCGCTTTTTTTATTGATCGCACACCTGACAGCTGCCTCTAAAATAGAAGCACCAGAAGTACTGACAGATGTTGCACTGCTGTGTGTAGTAATAAATCAGCCCTAAATGGGTAAAATATAAAACTAATGGATTACATCTGATTTCAATCTAGCCATTACAAATCTTAAATCAAGTGTTAAACATGTAACTAAATGTAACTCGTTATATTAAAATGTTAACCTTAAGGTTTTATTAAGTTTAGAAATGATAGAAAAGTTGTACATTTGGTTTTTATTGCACAATTTTAAAAAATCATACAAATGGTGATAACTTACTAATAATGCATATAAAAAATATTTCGGTGTAGTCCTTTCGTCATGTAAAACGTTCTTGTTTTTTCTCCACACCTCCGTGGACAATTTTTTACTGCAAAAAGACGAGGTTTGTCACGGCTTGTGCGCAAGACATATCGCAGCAATCAGCGACGGGCAAGAAGAATGACTGTCTGGTGCTTTTTGATAGCGGAAAACGGAGATTTAAAAGAAAACAAAATATTTTTTTGCGTAGATAACAGCGTATTTACGTGGGTTTTAATACTTTGGTATGAACTAAAAAAGAAAAATACAACGCGCGGGTGAGTTATTAAAAATATTTCCGCAGACATACTTTCCATCGTAACGCAGCGTTAACAAAATACAGGTTGCGTTAACAACCAAGTTGAAATGATTTAATTTCTTAAATGTACGACCAGGTCCAGGGTGACAACATGAAAAACAAATTGTTATTTATGATGTTAACAATACTGGGTGCGCCTGGGATTGCAGCCGCAGCAGGTTATGATTTAGCTAATTCAGAATATAACTTCGCGGTAAATGAATTGAGTAAGTCTTCATTTAATCAGGCAGCCATAATTGGTCAAGCTGGGACTAATAATAGTGCTCAGTTACGGCAGGGAGGCTCAAAACTTTTGGCGGTTGTTGCGCAAGAAGGTAGTAGCAACCGGGCAAAGATTGACCAGACAGGAGATTATAACCTTGCATATATTGATCAGGCGGGCAGTGCCAACGATGCCAGTATTTCGCAAGGTGCTTATGGTAATACTGCGATGATTATCCAGAAAGGTTCTGGTAATAAAGCAAATATTACACAGTATGGTACTCAAAAAACGGCAATTGTAGTGCAGAGACAGTCGCAAATGGCTATTCGCGTGACACAACGTTAATTTCCATTCGACTTTTAAATCAATCCGATGGGGGTTTTACATGAAACTTTTAAAAGTAGCAGCAATTGCAGCAATCGTATTCTCCGGTAGCGCTCTGGCAGGTGTTGTTCCTCAGTACGGCGGCGGCGGTAACCACGGTGGTGGCGGTAATAATAGCGGCCCAAATTCTGAGCTGAACATTTACCAGTACGGTGGCGGTAACTCTGCACTTGCTCTGCAAACTGATGCCCGTAACTCTGACTTGACTATTACCCAGCATGGCGGCGGTAATGGTGCAGATGTTGGTCAGGGCTCAGATGACAGCTCAATCGATCTGACCCAACGTGGCTTCGGTAACAGCGCTACTCTTGATCAGTGGAACGGCAAAAATTCTGAAATGACGGTTAAACAGTTCGGTGGTGGCAACGGTGCTGCAGTTGACCAGACTGCATCTAACTCCTCCGTCAACGTGACTCAGGTTGGCTTTGGTAACAACGCGACCGCTCATCAGTACTAATACATCATTTGTATTACAGAAACAGGGCGCAAGCCCTGTTTTTTTTCGGGAGAAGAATATGAATACGTTATTACTCCTTGCGGCACTTTCCAGTCAGATAACCTTTAATACGACCCAGCAAGGGGATGTGTATACCATTATTCCTGAAGTCACTCTTACTCAATCTTGTCTGTGCAGAGTACAAATATTGTCCCTGCGCGAAGGCAGTTCAGGGCAAAGTCAGACGAAGCAAGAAAAGACCCTTTCATTGCCTGCTAATCAACCCATTGCTTTGACGAAGTTGAGTTTAAATATTTCCCCGGACGATCGGGTGAAAATAGTTGTTACTGTTTCTGATGGACAGTCACTTCATTTATCACAACAATGGCCGCCCTCTTCAGAAAAGTCTTAATTTGTTGAAATATCGAGCATAAGATGAATCTGGAGAGAATGGTCTGCTGCGAATCAGCCAACCTGAAAGTATGGATAACACAACCCTCAAGGATGACTAATCATTGAGGAAATAGAATAAATGTTCAGACCTTTTTTAAACTCTCTTATGCTCGGCAGTTTGTTTTTTCCTTTTATTGCCATTGCTGGAAGCACCGTGCAAGGGGGCGTGATCCATTTTTATGGCCAAATTGTGGAACCGGCATGTGACGTCAGCACCCAGTCATCACCCGTAGAAATGAACTGCCCACAGAATGGTTCTATTCCGGGCAAAACCTACTCCAGCAAAGCGTTAATGAGCGGCAATGTCAAAAACGCGCAAATAGCCTCAGTAAAAGTGCAGTATCTTGATAAACAGAAAAAGCTGGCTGTAATGAACATCGAATATAACTAAGTTTCTGAACAACTCACGTTGCTGAGCAGAAAAATGCGATTTAACCAAAAAGCCTGCTGTACACTTAAGAAACAAGAAGGTGTAAGGAGGCGTTATGAAAACGCGTATTCATGTTGTGCAGGGTGATATTACCAAACTGGCCGTTGATGTGATTGTGAATGCGGCTAATCCGTCATTAATGGGAGGCGGCGGCGTCGATGGGGCCATTCATCGCGCAGCGGGTCCGGCCCTGCTGGATGCTTGTTTAAAAGTCAGGCAACAGCAGGGCGATTGCCCTACGGGGCATGCCGTTATTACGCTTGCAGGCGATCTTCCCGCTAAAGCCGTAGTGCACACCGTCGGGCCAGTCTGGCGTGGTGGTGAACAAAACGAAGACCAGCTTTTGCAGGATGCCTATCTCAATAGCCTACGACTGGTGGCGGCAAACAGCTATACGTCAGTGGCTTTTCCTGCAATCAGTACTGGGGTTTATGGTTACCCTCGTGCGGCAGCGGCTGAAATCGCAGTAAAAACCGTTTCAGAATTTATTACCCGTCACGCTTTACCCGAACAGGTATACTTTGTCTGTTATGATGAAGAAAACGCCCACCTCTACGAAAGACTCCTTACCCAACAAGGAGATGAATGATTTGCCCCGGCTGGCGAGCGCGGTGCTGCCACTGTGTTCGCAACATCCCGGTCAGTGTGGCCTTTTTCCTCTGGAGAAAAGTCTGGATGCGTTTGCCGCCCGGTATCGTCTGGCCGAAATGGCAGAGCATACGCTCGATGTTCAGTATTACATCTGGCAGGACGATATGTCGGGTCGGTTACTGTTTTCCGCCCTGTTAGCCGCAGCAAAGCGTGGCGTTCGCGTCCGTTTGTTGCTGGACGACAACAATACGCCCGGACTTGACGACATTTTACGCTTGCTTGACAGTCATCCACGCATTGAAGTCCGGCTTTTTAATCCTTTCTCGTTTCGCTTGCTGCGTCCGCTTGGTTATATCACCGACTTTTCCCGTCTTAATCGCCGTATGCACAATAAAAGTTTCACTGTCGATGGCGTGGTGACCCTGGTGGGAGGACGAAATATTGGTGATGCCTATTTTGGAGCAGGGGAGGAGCCACTTTTTTCGGATTTAGATGTCATGGCAATAGGACCCGTGGTAGAGGACGTTGCCGATGATTTCGCCCGCTACTGGTATTGCAAATCGGTTTCACCCTTACAGCAGGTGCTGGATGTCCCGGAGGGTGAAATGGCGGATCGCATCGAGTTACCCGCCTCCTGGCATAACGATGCCATGACGCATCGTTATTTACGCAAAATGGAATCCAGTCCATTTATAAATCATCTGGTTGATGGAACATTGCCGCTTATCTGGGCGAAGACACGTTTATTAAGTGATGATCCGGCGAAAGGGGAGGGCAAGGCAAAACGGCATTCACTGTTACCGCAGCGCCTGTTCGATATCATGGGCTCACCCAGTGAACGCATCGATATTATCTCTTCCTATTTTGTACCGACACGCGCAGGTGTGGCGCAACTCTTACGGATGGTGAGAAAAGGGGTAAAGATTGCGATCCTAACCAATTCTCTTGCCGCTAACGATGTTGCTGTCGTCCATGCCGGATACGCGCGCTGGCGCAAAAAATTGCTCCGCTATGGCGTGGAATTATATGAACTCAAGCCGACGCGTGAACAAAGTAGTACGTTACACGATCGCGGCATAACCGGTAATTCCGGAGCCAGCCTGCATGCTAAAACCTTTAGCATCGATGGTAAAACGGTGTTTATCGGCTCTTTCAATTTCGATCCGCGTTCAACATTGCTCAATACTGAAATGGGCTTCGTGATAGAGAGCGAAACGCTGGCACAGTTAATTGATAAACGCTTTATTCAGAGCCAGTATGATGCGGCCTGGCAGCTCCGTCTGGACAGGTGGGGACGGATCAACTGGGTTGATCGTCATGCAAAGAAAGAGATTATTCTCAAAAAAGAACCCGCCACCAGTTTCTGGAAGCGGGTTATGGTCAGACTGGCGTCGATATTGCCCGTGGAATGGTTATTGTAAATGTGGCTTAACGGGCTGGTGCTTTATCGTTCTCACGCTTAACAACCGGTTTACCAGAGAACAAAAACTTCAGTAACGGGATGCGCAAATGAATTTCATACAGAATTATCGCAATCCCTACTACAAATATCAGGCCACAGAGAAAACCAAGCCAGTTGGAGGTGATGTGCGGTGTAATGTATGCGCCGAAAAACAGCGTTAACGGGTGGTGAACCAGATAGATAAACAGCGATGCGTTAACAAAATAAGTCACCCGCGCTGACTGGAAGTTAAGCAAACGGTGGCCAAAGGAGAAGACCACATTCACCATCCACAGACCGAGGACCATGGTGATCACCGACTCGGTTTCGTACATCCAGGCATCGCCACTGCCATAGCGCTGGTTGAGTAAATAAGCGACAAACGCCAATGCTGCTGCAAGGGTACAGCCACGAGACGGCGTGGTAAACAAGGCTTTAAGATGAGGGAAAATGAAAGCCAGTGCGCCGAGGATAAAGAACGGCAAATAAAACAGCGTTTGCATGACAATAAAATTGAACATGCCATTACTCAGAATGGGCGGATACACAATAAAAATCGTTCTTCTTATTACCGCATAACCGATGCCGAGGCATAAAAAAATCACCGATAGTTTTACCATCGAGAATTTTTTATTCGTTTTATCAGAATTTTCTAAATTATTTCTGATGCGCTTAAATATCCATACGCACAGCGTCGTCATGACCACTAACACCAGTAAAAACCACAGGTGTGATATTAATTCCCAGGCCAACGTATTATATTTGTCATACAATGACAGCCCAGGCCAACTTTCCGCTTTTCCTTTGACATATTGCAGCATAATAAATTGCGGTAATGTCAGTAGGGGGATGGCTGTTAACATCGGGATACCTACACGTTCGACACGTACTTTCCACCATTTTTTCAAGGGATAGCGTAAAAAAAGCATGTAGGAAAAGTAGCCGGATATAACGAAAAATACCTGCATGCGGAACGAGTGGATGAAGTCATTAAAAAGGGTCAGCCACAATGATGATTCGGCGCTATTCACATGCCATGTATGGCTCGAATAGATTAAAGAAATATGAAAAGGTATCCCTAACAACATCAGCCAGGCGCGGATGGAGTCGAGGAAATATTCACGTTGCGCGGGTACTGGGTTCATATATGGTTAACTAATCTCGGATTTTTCGTCTTATCCCTGTCGGGTTATGCCTTTAGGCTTGTTGCCATAGTGACACCGACCTGACCGCGCCAGGCGCAGGCTTCAAGGTTTTTATGCATAGCATCATCGCTACCACTAACCAGAATGGAAGCGTCTGTAAGACGGTTGATAAATAAATTTGCTGGCAAACCCTACACGAAGTCGATGCTTCTGTCTTTAGGAGAAGCACGGAAAGTGAAAACGGTTGCAATCAGGTGCTTAATCCATGAGCCAGCGTGCTGAACGATACCGGGATTCTGTTGTCGGAATGGCTGGTTATCCATTAAAATAGATCGGATCGATATAAGCACACAAAGGGGGAAGTGCTTACTAATTATGAAACATAAACTACAAATGATGAAAATGCGTTGGTTGAGTGCTGCAGTAATGTTAACCCTGTATACATCTTCAAGCTGGGCTTTCAGTATTGATGATGTCGCAAAGCAAGCTCAATCTTTAGCCGGGAAAGGCTACGAGACGCCCAAAAGCAACTTGCCCTCCGTTTTCCGCGATATGAAATACGCGGACTATCAGCAGATCCAGTTTAATCATGACAAAGCGTACTGGAACAATCTGAAGACCCCATTCAAACTCGAGTTCTACCATCAGGGTATGTACTTCGATACCCCGGTCAAAATAAATGAAGTGACTGCCACCGCAGTCAAACGAATCAAATACAGCCCGGATTATTTCACTTTCGGCGATGTTCAGCATGACAAAGATACGGTAAAAGACCTTGGCTTTGCCGGTTTTAAAGTGCTTTACCCGATCAACAGCAAAGATAAAAACGATGAAATCGTCAGCATGCTCGGGGCCAGCTATTTCCGCGTGATTGGTGCAGGTCAGGTTTATGGCCTTTCTGCCCGCGGCCTGGCAATTGATACCGCCTTGCCATCGGGTGAAGAATTTCCGCGCTTCAAAGAGTTCTGGATCGAGCGTCCAAAACCGACTGATAAACGTTTAACCATCTATGCATTGCTTGACTCGCCGCGTGCGACAGGTGCTTACAAATTCGTGGTTATGCCAGGGCGTGACACGGTTGTGGATGTGCAGTCGAAAATCTATCTGCGCGATAAAGTCGGCAAACTGGGGGTTGCACCGTTAACCAGTATGTTCCTGTTTGGGCCGAACCAACCGTCGCCTGCAAATAACTATCGTCCGGAGTTGCACGACTCTAACGGTCTCTCTATCCATGCCGGTAATGGCGAATGGATCTGGCGTCCGTTGAATAACCCGAAACATTTAGCGGTCAGCAGCTTCTCCATGGAAAACCCGCAAGGCTTTGGTCTGTTGCAGCGCGGTCGTGATTTCTCCCGCTTTGAAGATCTCGATGATCGTTACGATCTCCGTCCAAGCGCATGGGTGACTCCGAAAGGGGAGTGGGGTAAAGGCAGCGTTGAGCTGGTGGAAATTCCAACCAACGATGAAACCAACGATAACATCGTCGCTTACTGGACGCCGGATCAGCTGCCGGAGCCGGGTAAAGAGATGAACTTTAAATACACCATCACCTTCAGCCGTGATGAAGACAAACTGCATGCGCCAGATAACGCATGGGTGCAACAAACGCGTCGTTCAACGGGGGATGTGAAGCAGTCGAACCTGATTCGCCAGCCTGACGGTACTATCGCCTTTGTGGTCGATTTTACCGGCGCAGAGATGAAAAAACTGCCAGAGGATACCCCGGTCACAGCGCAAACCAGCATTGGTGATAATGGTGAGATAGTTGAAAGCACGGTGCGCTATAACCCGGTTACCAAAGGCTGGCGTCTGGTGATGCGTGTGAAAGTGAAAGATGCCAAGAAAACCACTGAAATGCGTGCTGCGCTGGTGAATGCCGATCAGACGTTGAGTGAAACCTGGAGCTACCAGTTACCTGCCAATGAATAAGACAACTGAGTACATTGACGCAATGCCCATCGCCGCAAGCGAGAAAGCGGCATTGCCGAAGACTGATATCCGCGCCGTTCATCAGGCGCTGGATGCCGAACACCGCACCTGGGCGCGGGAGGATGATTCCCCGCAAGGCTCGGTAAAGGCGCGTCTGGAACAAGCCTGGCCAGATTCACTTGCTGATGGACAGTTAATTAAAGACGACGAAGGGCGCGATCAGCTGAAGGCGATGCCAGAAGCAAAACGCTCCTCGATGTTTCCCGACCCGTGGCGTACCAACCCGGTAGGCCGTTTCTGGGATCGCCTGCGTGGACGCGATGTCACGCCGCGCTATCTGGCTCGTTTGACCAAAGAAGAGCAGGAGAGCGAGCAAAAGTGGCGTACCGTCGGTACCATCCGCCGTTACATTCTGTTGATCCTGACGCTCGCGCAAACTGTCGTCGCGACCTGGTATATGAAGACCATTCTTCCTTATCAGGGTTGGGCGCTGATTAATCCTATGGATATGGTTGGTCAGGATTTGTGGGTTTCCTTTATGCAGCTTCTGCCTTATATGCTGCAAACCGGTATCCTGATCCTCTTTGCGGTACTGTTCTGTTGGGTGTCCGCCGGATTCTGGACGGCGTTAATGGGCTTCCTGCAACTGCTTATTGGTCGCGATAAATACAGTATATCTGCGTCAACAGTTGGCGATGAACCATTAAACCCGGAGCATCGCACGGCGTTGATCATGCCTATCTGTAACGAAGACGTGAACCGTGTTTTTGCTGGCCTGCGTGCAACGTGGGAATCAGTAAAAGCCACCGGGAATGCCAAACACTTTGATGTCTACATTCTTAGTGACAGTTATAACCCGGATATCTGCGTCGCAGAGCAAAAAGCCTGGATGGAGCTTATCGCTGAAGTCGGTGGCGAAGGTCAGATTTTCTATCGCCGCCGCCGTCGCCGCGTGAAGCGTAAAAGCGGTAATATCGATGACTTCTGCCGTCGCTGGGGCAGCCAGTACAGCTACATGGTGGTGCTGGATGCTGACTCGGTAATGACCGGTGATTGTTTGTGCGGGCTGGTGCGCCTGATGGAAGCCAACCCGAACGCCGGGATCATTCAGTCGTCGCCGAAAGCGTCCGGTATGGATACGCTGTATGCGCGCTGTCAGCAGTTCGCGACCCGCGTGTATGGGCCACTGTTTACAGCCGGTTTGCACTTCTGGCAACTTGGCGAGTCGCACTACTGGGGACATAACGCGATTATCCGCGTGAAACCGTTTATCGAGCACTGCGCACTGGCTCCGCTGCCGGGCGAAGGTTCCTTTGCCGGTTCAATCCTGTCACATGACTTCGTGGAAGCGGCGTTGATGCGCCGTGCAGGTTGGGGGGTCTGGATTGCTTACGATCTCCCGGGTTCTTATGAAGAATTGCCGCCTAACTTGCTTGATGAGCTAAAACGTGACCGCCGATGGTGCCACGGTAACCTGATGAACTTCCGTCTGTTCCTGGTGAAGGGTATGCACCCGGTTCACCGTGCGGTGTTCCTGACGGGCGTGATGTCTTATCTCTCCGCTCCGCTGTGGTTTATGTTCCTCGCGCTCTCTACTGCATTGCAGGTAGTGCATGCGTTGACCGAACCGCAATACTTCCTGCAACCACGGCAGTTGTTCCCAGTGTGGCCGCAGTGGCGTCCTGAGCTGGCGATTGCACTTTTTGCTTCGACCATGGTGCTGTTGTTCCTGCCGAAGTTATTGAGCATTTTGCTTATCTGGTGCAAAGGAACGAAAGAATACGGCGGCTTCTGGCGCGTTACATTATCGTTGCTGCTGGAAGTGCTTTTTTCCGTGCTGCTGGCTCCGGTACGCATGCTGTTCCATACGGTCTTCGTTGTCAGCGCGTTCCTTGGCTGGGAAGTGGTGTGGAATTCACCGCAGCGTGATGATGACTCCACTTCCTGGGGTGAAGCGTTCAAACGCCACGGCTCACAGCTGCTGTTAGGGTTAGTGTGGGCTGTTGGGATGGCGTGGCTGGATCTGCGTTTCCTGTTCTGGCTGGCACCGATTGTCTTCTCGTTGATCCTGTCACCGTTTGTTTCGGTGATTTCCAGCCGTGCCACCGTTGGTCTGCGCACCAAACGCTGGAAACTGTTCCTGATCCCGGAAGAGTATTCGCCGCCGCAGGTGCTGGTTGATACCGATCGGTTCCTTGAGATGAATCGTCAACGCTCCCTTGATGATGGCTTTATGCACGCAGTGTTTAACCCGTCATTTAACGCTCTGGCAACCGCAATGGCGACCGCGCGTCACCGCGCCAGTAAGGTGCTGGAAATCGCCCGTGACCGCCACGTTGAACAGGCGCTGAACGAGACGCCAGAGAAGCTGAATCGCGATCGTCGCCTGGTGCTGCTAAGCGATCCGGTGACGATGGCCCGTCTGCATTTCCGTGTCTGGAATTCCCCGGAGAGATATTCTTCATGGGTGAGTTATTACGAAGGGATAAAGCTCAATCCACTGGCATTGCGTAAACCGGATGCGGCTTCGCAATAAAAACGTAGTTGCCTGATGCGCTACGCTTATCAGGCCTACATCGTTCCTGCAATTTATTGATTTTGCAAGACTTTGTGGGTCGGATAAGGCGTTCACGCCGCATCCGGCAAAAACAACGAGCCAATAAAAATACCGGCGTTATGCCGGTATTTTTTTACGAAAGAGGTATCAAATGCGTTTAATTGTGGTGAGCATCATGGTGACCTTGCTGAGTGGCTGTGGCAGCATTATTAGTCGCACTATACCGGGGCAGGGGCATGGCAACCAATATTATCCCGGTGTGCAATGGGATGTGCGTGACTCCGCCTGGCGTTATGTCACGATCCTTGATCTGCCATTCTCTCTGGTTTTTGATACTTTACTGCTGCCGATCGACATTCATCATGGCCCGTATGAGTGATTAACGTTCATCCCACTCATCAGCTGCTGCGCGTCCTTCCTCGGTATCCAGCGGTGGCTCAAGCTGAAATTCCCCCTCGTCCCATTCATGTAATGTATTCTCTTCCTGCCACTCCTGGCGTATCTCTATCTCATCATAGTCGCCATCAAAAACACTTTGCGCGGCTTCACCGCTAAGCATAGGTAAACATTCACCTTCTTCCCCTTCGTCGGCAAAAAACTCAACTTGCCACATGATGTCGCCGTCCTGCAAAACGTATTTTTGGGCATTGAACTGTTGCACATTCGCATCTTCGGCGTCGATGCCGGGGTTGTCTGCAAGAAATTCTTCGCGTGCAGCGTCAATGGCTTCTTCAAGCGTTGCGTACATGGTCATCACGATTCTCCCTTTGAGTTGATGAGGTTTCAGGGAAAAGGATAGCTGATTCTCCGCTTTTGCAAGTATGAAAGGCGAAAAATCAGTTCGATACCTGGGGTATTCGACGACGACGTAGACTGTTCCATGAATAGACTGCGTTGAATAACACTACGCCAGCGGTGACGAGAAATACCGCTCTGAAACCGTAGTTCGCTGAAATCGCTGCTCCCATCAATGGTCCGGTAACGTTGCCAATATCACGAAACGATTGGTTATAGCTGAAGATACGCCCGGCGATCTGGTTGCTCGAGTTGTAAACCAACAGTGTCTGTACGGCGGGGAGTAGTGCACCATCGGCGGCACCGAGCAAAAAACGTAAAATCCCAAGTTGCAATGGCGTCTGAACGTAAGACATTGGGATCAACAGCAGTACAGAAAAGATCAGCGCTGTAATCAGGATCTTTTCGGGTCCGATTCGATCGCCAAGTTTGCCGAGTCGTGGTGCACTTAGCAGAGCCGCCACGCCTGGCACCGAGGCGATCATGCCACTGATAAAGGCGACGTTACTGACGTTACCCGCCAGTTCGCGGACATACAGCGTCAGAATGGGGGCAATTGAGCCCGTCGCCACCTGGATGATTAACGTAGTGACAAACAGGCTGAGTACCAGTTTCGGGTTTTTAAGTGATGTCACCACTTCCCGCATGTGCAGCATCTCTTTTTTGCTGACCGGCTGGAATTTTTCTCTGATGCAAAACAGGGTGACGAAAAAGCAGAGTATGAGCACACTGGCGGTAATAAAGAATACCGGACGTAAGCCGTAGCTATCGGCGAGCAGGCCGCCAGCCATTGGGCCGAGCAACGCACCACTAACGCCGCCTGTGGAGAGCGTACCCAGCGCCCAGCCGCTTTTATTACGCGGTACTTGTGTGGCGATAAGAGCATTAGCGTTGGGGACAAATCCGCCAAGTAACCCAAGAAGCGCCCGCAGGATCAAAAACTGCCAGATATTTTGTGCCAGCCCCATCAACACCATCACGATGCCCATGCCGAGGGCAGAGCGTAATAGCATGAGTTTTCGGCCTTTACGGTCGGCGAGTCCACCCCAAAACGGTGAGGCGATGGCCGAAAATAAAAATGTAATGCTGAAGACAATACCGGACCACATATTCAGGGCGGAGTGACCGGTAACGCCAAGCTGCTCAACGTAGAGGGGTAAGAAGGGCATTACCAGACTGAAGGCGGCACCGGTAAGAAAACAGCCTAGCCAGGCGACGATCAGGTTTCGTTTCCAGTTTATAGGGGTGTCATTTTCACAGGGTGACATAGCAATCCGCTGTTGGTGCGCCAGGCGCGGTGAACATAAGAAGAAAAGATAAGCACACTAATTATGCGCCCGACTTCCAGGGGGCGCAATCCAGAGAGCTTTTATCGCTAAATCAGGGGGATTTGCTGTGGTAATGCCGGATGCCATTCTGAAGCATCCGGCATGGGAGATTTAATAGCGTGAAGGAACGCCTTCCGGGCGTGTTTTAAAGCGACGGTGTAACCACATATACTGCTCTGGTGCCATCATGATGCATTTTTCGACCACTTTGTTCATCCACGCGGCGGTAGTTTCGGCATCATCCAGTGGCGGAGAACACTCTGGCGGCAGCATAATCAATTGATACCCTTTGCCATCTGGCTTACGGCGTGGAACGAAGGGCACCAGACATGCGCCGGACATCCGTGCCAGCATCCAGGTTCCGGTCGTGGTCGCAGCCTGCTCAACGGCAAACAACGGGACGAAAACGCTTGAGCGCGGGCCGTAATCATGATCCGGTGCGTACCAGACCACTTCGCCTTTTTTCAGGGCTTTAATCATGCCTTTTAAATCTTTGCGGTCGAGCATCGATTTATTTGAGCGCAAACGGCCCCAGGTTTGTAGCCAGTCAATCAGTGGATTATCGTTCGGGCGATAAACGCCAATACCCGGTTCCTGCATACCAAACTGCCGCGCACCCAGCTCCAGTGTCAGAAAATGGATGCCAACTAACAGGATGCCGCGTTTTTGCGCCTGCACGTCACGAATGTGTTCCATGCCGATCACTTCCGTCCAGCGGGCGATTCGGCGGTCCGGCCAGAACCACGCCATGCCGGTTTCCATCAGGCCCATGCCAACGGATTCGAAATTCTTCACCACCATTTTACGGCGTTCTTGTTCGCTCATTTCCGGGAAGCACAGTTCCAGGTTGCGATGCACAATTTTTGCGCGTCGTTTCATAAAACGTAACGCCAGTTTTCCTAATCCACAACCGAGGCGGTAGATAACCGGGTAGGGCAATTGCACGACTAACCAAAGTACGCCAATACCCAACCAGGTTAACCAATAACGCGGATGAAGCAGTGCGGTGGAGAACTTGGGTAGATTCGTCATATCAATCCTGTTTTTCAACCTATTCGGGCAATTGTATGTATTGTCGCATTTTTTCGCCCGCAACCAAAATTTGTGGCTGAAGACTGGGCGAAATTGCCGCGCTTGTAAATAACAAATAATTTTTAATGCGCAAATGTAGCGTAAAATGTGTGGATGTTAATTATCGATAATTGCTATATCATGCCGCGGATTTTTACTTTCCCATCTCGCAGGAACCGTACACCATGCCAGTGTTACACAACCGCATTTCCAACGACGCGCTAAAAGCCAAAATGTTGGCTGAGAGCGAACCGCGAACCACCATTTCGTTTTACAAGTATTTCCACATCGCCGATCCTAAGGCGACCCGTGACGCTTTATATCAGCTGTTTACCGCGCTGAATGTTTTTGGGCGAGTGTATCTGGCGCATGAGGGCATTAACGCGCAAATCAGCGTACCTGCGAGCAATGTTGAAACATTTCGCGCGCAGCTCTATGCCTTCGACCCGGCTTTAGAGGGTTTACGCCTGAATATCGCGTTGGATGATGACGGGAAATCCTTCTGGGTACTGCGCATGAAGGTACGCGATCGCATTGTTGCCGACGGTATTGACGATCCTCACTTTGATGCCAGCAATGTTGGTGAGTATCTGCAAGCGGCGGAAGTGAACGCCATGCTTGACGATCCCGATGCACTATTTATCGACATGCGTAACCACTATGAGTATGAAGTGGGGCACTTTGAAAACGCGCTCGAAATTCCGGCAGATACCTTCCGTGAGCAGCTGCCAAAAGCAGTCGAGATGATGCAGGCACATAAAGATAAAAAAATCGTCATGTACTGCACCGGCGGCATTCGTTGTGAAAAGGCCAGTGCCTGGATGAAACATAACGGATTCAACAAAGTCTGGCATATCGAGGGCGGAATTATTGAATACGCCCGTAAGGCGCGCGAGCAGGGCTTGCCGGTGCGTTTTATTGGCAAAAATTTTGTTTTTGACGAGCGGATGGGCGAACGTATATCGGATGAGATTATCGCGCATTGCCACCAGTGCGGCGCGCCGTGCGACAGCCATACCAACTGTAAAAATGATGGCTGCCACCTGCTGTTTATTCAGTGTCCAGTATGCGCGGAAAAATACAAAGGTTGTTGTAGTGAGATTTGCTGCGAAGAAAGCGCGTTACCGCCAGAAGAACAGCGACGCCGTCGGGCAGGACGTGAAAATGGCAATAAGATCTTTAATAAGTCTCGTGGACGTCTGAATACAACACTGTGCATTCCTGATCCAACAGAATAAATATCATTGCCGGATGCGTGCCATCCGGCAACATTTCACGCTTACTTCTGCTGTACGCCTTCCACTGAAATAATCAGATCCACTTCCTGAGAAGCTGGACCTAAATCTGTCTTGATATTGAAGTCCTTGAGCTTAATTTTGCCTTCGGCCTCGAAGCCTGCACGTTTACCACCCCATGGGTCGTCGCCCTGACCAATTAATTTCGCTTCCAGCGTGACGGGTTTGGTTACGCCATTCAGCGTCAGATCGCCGGTAATATCCAGTTCGTCACCGTCTTTCTTCACGCTGGTGGAGGTGAATGTTGCCTGTGGATATTTTGCGGTATTGAGGAAATCTGCACTGCGAAGATGTTTATCGCGTTCGGCGTGATTAGTATCGACGCTGGTGGTGTTAATTGTCACATTCACTTTATCGGCAGCCGGATTTTTTTCGTCAAAGGTAAAAGTACCGTCGAAATCTTTAAAGGTGCCGTATAACCAGCTATAGCCAAGGTGCTGGATGCGGAAATTAACAAAGGCGTGCTGACCTTCTTTGTCAATTTTGTAATCGGCGGCAACCGCTGAACCGGCAGAGAACATCAGGGACGCGAAGGTTAAACCAAGCAGGCTTTTTTTCATTTTTTATACTCCATAGTCAGATGACGACTTTCCCAGCATGCGCTTCAGAGTGTCGTCTTTATCGATGAAATGATGCTTCAGGGCCATAAATCCGTGCATAACGGACAGTACTACGACGCTCCACGCGAGCCAAAAATGCAGGGCACCGGCAAAGTCTGCCTGTGCGCCAGCGTCGGCAAGGGTCGCGGGGACGTCAAACCAGCCAAAAACGCTGATCGGTTTACCATCGGCAGTTGAGATCAGATAGCCGCTGATGCCGATGGCGAAAAGCAATAGGTACAATGCGAGATGTCCAGCTCTTGCGGCAAGACGAGTCATGGGCGAATAACTCGGCAGCGGACCCGGCGGTGGAGATATGACACGCCACAGAACGCGAATAACCAGCCCCATCATTAACAAAATACCGATGCTTTTATGCAGTTCGGGTGCTTTGTGATACCAGCCATCGTAATAACTGAGCGTGACCATCCACAGACCTAAAGCAAACATGCCGTAGACAATAATTGCGCTTAGCCAATGGAAGGCCGCAGATATAACACCATAGCGTTCAGGGGTATTTGTGAATGACATAAGTGCATCCAAAACGAATTTGCGAGAGAAAGAAAATGGCGTGTCGGAGAATGAATTGCAACACAAAAATAACAAATTGAATGATATTTATTTTTATTTCAATAATTTTGAATTAATAATGAAAGAATCTTCATAAGTTTAGTGGGTTCAGCATCAGAGATGTCTGGTGAGTGCTGTAGAAGCAGGAATAATCTCATTCAATTTTTCACGCTAAATGAAAGGGAGATTAAATATTTGTCAGTTTATGTCAGTGCGGAAAACTAAAAATAAAACACATAGATCAGATCCATAATTGCCAACAATCCCCAGAGAAAAAGATAAAGCATCAGATGCTCGCGAATATTATTGATGAGATAGTGCAACAGCCGACGCATTAAATACTCCTGTAAAAACGGCCTCATTCTGGAGGCCGTAATGATGATTATTGGAAGCGGGAAAGCCTGAATGGCGTCAAATCAAAATCGCTTTTTTTGTCTTGCGCAAAATCGGCAGCTATTTCCCCTAAAACTGACGCAAATTTAAAACCGTGCCCACTCAGGCCGGTAATGAGCAGTGTATTATCGTGGCCGGGTAGGGTATCGATAATAAAATCTTCGTCAGGCGAATTATCATAGGTGCAGGCAGCGCCGTACAGGCAGCAACCGATACCCGGCAATACATTGCGCAAGAACGGGAAGGCTTCTGACCCATCACTGGCCACTTCCGCAAACGGAACACGTTCATCCGCTGAATGGATAACCTGGCCTCCGTTATGTTTGCCAATCTTCAACGCGTCGTTTTCTGCCGGAAAACCATAATATTGATCGCCATTGGGCAGTTCACCGGTAAACGCCGGGAATTTATTCTTCACGCTATAGCGGCCATCGGCCTGATACCAGGCAAATACTTTGCGTACGGGCTGGACAGGCAGCTCCGGGAGCAGGTCTTTTACCCATGTTCCCGCGCAGACAATCGCTTTTTTCGCCTGATACTCACCGTCAGCCGTTTCAATAGTTACGCCATCATCGTCATGACGAATTGCGGTGACCGGGCAGTTGAACAGTTGCGCACAGCCCGCTTCCTTCGCCAGTTGGATCCAGGTTTTAATCGCCAGTTCGCTGCGCAAAAAACCGGAATCAGTTTCAAATAAGCCGATGTAGTTGTCCGGGACGCGTATTTCCGGCCAGCGGGCCATAATCCCTTGCGCATCGAGCTTTTCAACGTTGAGTTGCCATTGTTCGGCGCTGTGGGCGACGTTGGCGAGAAATGTGGAATCAGCCGGGCCAAGGTTAATGACGCCAGAGCGTACAAAAATGGGATCTTCTTCGTTGTGGCGGGAGAGTTCATCCCACAGCGTTTGCGCGCGGAGGACCAGCGGGACATACTTTTCGCCTTCACCATAAGCATGGCGAATTAATCGCGTATCGCCGTGGTGGCTGCCGTGTTGATGCGGTGGCATATGGGCGTCGGTCATTAGCACGTTTAAACCGGCGCGGGTTGCATAATACCCGGCGGCAGCGCCTACGGAACCGCTGCCAATAATGATGAGATCGTATTTCATTTTTTTCTCTCTGCTCTCATGGTTTAAGCAGAGTAATTAACTGAATGCAGATATACAACCCAGAAATGGTAAAGGCACCGGTGAGGTGCCTTTTGGGTGGATGGTCATGTCATGTTAATGACGCCGATACTCGTTTACCTGGAAATCACCGGATTCAATTTTGGCGATTCCTGCTTCTAATATCGAAATAAATTGTCTGGCAACATCAGTGGTTAACCAGAGCGTCTGACCAACTTCAGTCCCTTCCTGCTCGGACTTATTTGGGGTCTGGTAGTGCAAACGCAACATCAGCGCATCATAGCTATCAACGGTGCTGATGTCCCACCCTACGAGCGGATGAGTCTGAATGACTTCATTATTTTTTTCCATCATGGCCCCCTAATTCGTGTTACTAGACAACGTTATTCGAGGTTCAATGCGTTTTTATCTGAAGCAACTTCAGTATACCAATAAGTAAGGGTATTCACCGAATTTTTAAAGGGGGAAACAGATAAATTTCTGCTTTTAAGATTTATATGAACAATAAAACAGCATGTCATTCATATTTTTTTAGCATATTGTGCAATTATTTTGAGGAAGTGTAGAAATTTTGTACTCAAAATTCGTAAGTAAAATAAAAAAGCCGGGGCGACCCGGCAAAAAAAATCACTGCATATTATTCGCTGACAAACCAGTCATCGGCGCTTTCCCACGTTTCCTGGAGAATTTCACTAATGCGCTGTTTATCTTCTTTTGTCGCGCCAATAACCGATAAATTATTCGCTGCGGCATAACGTACCGATACGTGGCCTTCATTATCAGGAAACGCATACTGAATACGGCGGGAAAGTTCGCCAGCCAGGGCGTCAATAGCCCCAGCTGGCAATGGAGAAGTTTTCGCTATGGTGACTTCAATTCGCATAATAGCCCCCTGTTGAATATACTGGTTATTTATACAGGTAAAATAACCTAATGACAACAGGAAGCTACGATTTTTATTGTTTAACGGACCAGCGTACCGTTTCCCCGGCGAGGAATGGCACCAGCGTGTCATCAGTCAGTGCGATGCTTTCAGCAACCTGTTGCTCTTCACGTACCAGTTCGATGAATGTGTCGTTGACCGGCAACCCATAGAACTGCGGGCCGTTTACAGAACAGAATGCTTCAAAGTGCTGCAAAGCATTCATTTCTTCAAAGACGGTAGCGTAACTGCCCAGCGCGGTTGGGGCGTTGAAGCAGCCCGCGCAGCCGCAACTGCTCTCTTTGCGATGACGTGCATGTGGCGCAGAATCCGTACCGAGGAATACTCGATTAAAACCGCTGGCGACCAGTTCACGCAATGCCTGTTGGTGAATATTACGTTTGAGGATGGGTAGACAATACAGGTGCGGACGCACGCCTCCAACCAGCATATGGTTGCGGTTAAACATCAGATGCTGCGGAGTGATGGTGGCAGCCAGCCGTTCATTTCCGTCACGGACATAGTCGGCAGCATCTTTGGTGGTGATGTGCTCAAAAACGACTTTCAGCGCAGTCAGGCGCTGGCGCAGAGGTTCCATCACGCTTTCTATAAAGCGCGCTTCACGATCAAAAATGTCGATATCTGCATGTGTCACTTCACCATGCACCAGTAGCGGCATACCGATTTTTTCCATGCGCTCAAGTACCGGCATGATTGCGTCAATTGACGTCACGCCGTGGCTGGAGTTAGTGGTTGCGTTTGCCGGGTAAAGTTTTGCAGCGGTGAACACGCCTTCGTTAAATCCGCGCTCCAGCTCATTAGGATCCAGCGAATCTGTTAAATAACAGGTCATCAATGGGGTGAAATCGTGCCCGGCAGGTACGGCGTCAAGAATACGCTGGCGATACGCCACGGCAGCCTCAACGGTGGTCACGGGCGGAGCCAGATTGGGCATTACGATAGCCCGTCCATAAATTTCGCTGGTATATGGCACGACAGTTTTTAACATGTCGCCATCGCGGAGGTGAAGGTGCCAGTCGTCTGGGCGGCGGATCTTTAATACCTGGGATGGTGCAGTCATTAATCTCTATGCTCCGGCTGAAGGGATGTTTTTGCCGGACACAAAGGATAAGCGGAAACGTTTTCCTTTGCACGAAAAATAAAGGGCGCGAATGCGCCCTCGTGATTAATCAGTAAATGGAATGACAATTTCGCCTGGCTTCACTTCAATGCCTTTCGCCAGTTTTTTCGCCATTGCTTCGCCCTGGCTGCCATCTTCGCGCAGGACGTAAGCAGGTTGCTGGTTAAAGTAATTGCGTAATGCCTGGTTCAAATAGGGAAGCAACGTTTGCATCACCGTTTGCATTTTTTCCGGTTGTACCGTCGCATCGACCACTTCCATCTCTTTCAGGAAGATCGCACCTTTTTCTTTATCAAACACGGGCAGCGCTTTCAGCTTCAGTTTCATGGTCGCTTTCTGACTACCGAACAGGGAGTTCATGTCCAGATTGGCGTCTCCGGTTAGGGTAACCTTATTCGGCTCTTCGCGACCAATTTGGCTGGTCAGGTTTGTCAGAACAATATGGGCGTCAGCCACGCCGGGTAAACCGATATCTTTTGAGAAATTATTATGTTTCGCAAGCGACTGGTTAATTTCTTGTTCGGTGATGGTGTATTGGGTGAGTTGATTACAGCCAACGAGCAGGCCACTGACGATCAATGCAGCGGCAAATAAAAACTTGTTCATGGTAGTCCTCGACATGAAATCTGCGTCAATATCCTGACACAACGCAGCATGTGTCACCAGCGATAAACTCGCCAGCAGAAAAAACTGAAAACGGCGGCAACCCGCGAATACAGGCTGCCGCGGCGGGTCAGGATTAAATCGCCATTGATGATAACAAATTGATTTGTGTCTGTTTCGCCATATTATCGCGGTAATCAGCAACGCGGCTTGGCCAGTTAATTCCGGCTACCAGCGTCAGATTACGCAGTAGCGGGAATAGCTGAATATCATCTTCCGAAAGTTCGCCATTCACGGCGTTCGGTTTGACGATCAGTTTGTCCAGCGCACGTAAATCATCGCTGATATTCTTAATCAGACCGTCAGAGTGGGCCAGCAGGTCGGCAAAATTACCCGCGCTGGCCTCTTTCTTGTCGACGAAATATTTGCGCGCGGCGGGAGTAGAAAACTCATCAAATGCCGATTTGGCAAAACGCGGCAACAGCAGTTTGTTGGCGTAGCCATTGACCTTGCGCAGCCACTCTTCAATGGCAGGGGAACGTTTGCCGGTCAGTAACGGTTTGCCGTCGAGTTTATCGACATAGTGAACGATGTCCATGCTTTCTGGCATATAGCGGCTGTCATCTTTTTGCAGAATGGGAACCTGTTTTTGACCGACCATCCGGGTGGGTGTTTCTGCGTCGTCGTTGAGCAGAACATGTAATTCGACGGGGATATTTTTCAGGCCGAAAATCATGCGGGCTTTGAGGCAGTAAGGGCAGTGATCGTAAATGTATAGCTTCACGTGACTCCTCCATTTGGCTGTCAGTTCACTTTCAGTATGAAGGAGTCAGGGGGGAGTATCAAATCAGGCGTCGCGTTCAAGCAAACGACGCGCGGCGCGTTTCTGGCTAAACTGCCAACCCAGCGCAAGGAAAGTGAAGATGCCAATAATGCCCAGCATCATCCACGGAAGCTCTGGCTGGTGCGCCGATTTGCCCAGGTCAAACAGCCAGCCGCCACCGATATAACCAATAGCGCCGCCAATCGCCAGACCCAGACGGCTAAACCCCATATAGCTGCCGCGAGCTCTTGCGTCCGCCAGCGAAGCACTTAAGGTTTCACGCGCAGGCTCGGCAATGATCGACCCGATATAAAACAGACAAATCAGGGTGAAAAGTTGTTGCAGGCCGCTGACCATGCCCACCGGCATCATGCTTAATGACATTATCAACAGCCCAGCCATCAACCGGTGTTCCAGACGAAAATGCTTTTCACTCCAGCGGGCGATAGGGTAGAGCAACGTTAACGACAGACACGCTTCAATGGCATACATCCATTTAACGGCAGAGGGCGCGCCAGCCACGTCGTTGACCATAATTGGCAGCATCAGCATCACTTGTACAGCCAGCATGTAGTAACCCGCCAGCGTCAGAACATAGGTGACAAAACGCTTGTCACGCATCACGCGGGTCATGCCTTCGCGAACGGGCGTGCGTACGGTGGAGAGTTTCCATGCTGGTAACAACCACGCATTGAACGCCGCACATAGCACAAATAGAACTGCCCCTGTGGCGCAGACCAGGCGAAAGTCGTATTGCAACAGCCAGCTCCCCAACAATGCGCCAATGACCGCACCGGCACTGTCCTGCATCATCAACAGCGAGAAAAAACGACCACGCTGCTGTGGACGGATTAATTTCACCACCAGCGCCGAACGCGGCGGATCAAACAACGTGCCACCGAGTCCCGAGAGCAGGCATGAAAACCACAATAGCCACGGTTCGTGGGCGATACCCATTGTGGCGAATCCGGCGGCGCGCATCAGCATACCGGTAACAATCATCGGTTTGGCACCAAAGCGGTCGGCAATTGCACCGCCGAAAATACCCAGACCTTGCTGAATAAATTGGCGTAGACCGAGAGCAATACCGACCATGACGGCGGCCCAGCCCATTTGATCAACGAAGCGGATAGAGATCAGCGGGAAGACAACAAAGAACCCCAGCACGACCAGCATATTATCGATGAGCAGGAAATATTTACCCAGGTTCCTCGCCTGCGACACGCGGGACATTTCCCCTCCCGGGAAATAAAAGATGAGCACTTTCTATTCTGCATTGCCGCTAAGACTTTTCCCATCACTTCGGGGACAATATTTTTTTATCAAAACGTCGCTTTGATAGAGAGTTTTTATCAAATATGTGAATAATGCAGAAAATGGCATTTTGGACTTTTCACAGGGTCTGGTTGCGCAGGTATAGTAATACTTACAGCGTATTAAAGACGTTACGGGAAGGAGTAGGTATAGAATGTTTGGCTATCGCAGTAACGTGCCAAAAGTGCGCTTAACCACAGACCGACTGGTCGTGCGTCTGGTGCATGATCGTGATGCCTGGCGTCTTGCGGATTATTACGCAGAGAATCGCCATTTCCTCAAGCCCTGGGAGCCAGTGCGCGACGAAAGCCACTGTTATCCATCAGGCTGGCAGGCCAGGCTGGGGATGATTAACGAATTTCATAAACAAGGTTCAGCTTTCTACTTTGGCTTATTCGACCCGGACGAAAAAGAGATTATTGGCGTTGCCAATTTTTCCAATGTTGTTCGTGGCTCTTTTCATGCCTGCTATCTCGGTTATTCGATTGGGCAAAAATGGCAGGGCAAAGGACTCATGTTTGAAGCCCTGACCGCAGCCATTCGTTATATGCAGCGCACCCAACATATTCATCGCATTATGGCTAATTATATGCCGCACAATAAACGCAGCGGTGATTTACTGGCGCGACTGGGTTTTGAAAAAGAAGGCTATGCGAAAGACTATCTGTTGATTGATGGACAATGGCGCGATCACGTACTGACGGCATTAACTACCCCAGACTGGACGCCCGGCCGCTAAGGAGAATCTCATGAAATATCAACTTACTGCCCTTGAAGCTCGCGTGATTGGTTGCTTGCTGGAAAAGCAGGTGACCACGCCGGAGCAATACCCGCTCTCAGTCAATGGTGTAGTCACGGCCTGTAATCAGAAAACGAACCGTGAACCGGTCATGAATCTGAGTGAATCCGAAGTGCAGGAACAGCTGGATAATCTGGTCAAACGTCATTATCTACGCACAGTGAGCGGTTTTGGTAATCGGGTCACCAAATATGAGCAACGTTTTTGTAATTCAGAATTTGGCGATCTGAAACTGAGCGCAGCGGAAGTGGCGTTAATCACCACGTTGTTATTGCGTGGTGCCCAGACGCCAGGTGAACTGCGCAGCCGCGCCGCGCGAATGTATGAATTCAGCGATATGGCGGAAGTGGAGTCGACGCTGGAACAACTGGCAAATCGCGAAGATGGTCCTTTTGTGGTGCGTCTGGCCCGCGAACCGGGTAAACGCGAAAACCGCTACATGCATCTTTTCAGTGGTGAGGTTGAAGATCAGCCGGCGGTGACGGATATGTCGAACGCGGTTGACGGTGATTTACAGGCCCGCGTCGAAGCCCTGGAAATCGAAGTGGCAGAACTGAAACAGCGTCTTGATTCGTTGCTGGCCCATCTGGGAGATTAAAGTGAAAAAATTACGTATCGGCGTAGTGGGATTAGGTGGCATTGCGCAAAAAGCGTGGTTACCGGTGCTGGCGGCAGCGTCTGACTGGACGTTACAAGGAGCCTGGTCGCCTACGCGCGCGAAAGCCCTGCCAATTTGTGAAAGCTGGCGCATTCCTTATGCCGATTCGTTATCCAGCCTTGCCGCCAGTTGCGATGCGGTTTTTGTGCATTCCAGCACCGCCAGCCACTTTGACGTGGTCAGTACGTTACTCAATGCGGGGGTACATGTCTGTGTCGATAAACCGCTGGCAGAAAATCTGCGCGATGCTGAACGGCTGGTGGAACTGGCGGCGCGGAAAAAACTGACGTTGATGGTCGGTTTTAACCGTCGTTTCGCACCACTCTACGGTGAGTTAAAAACGCAACTCGCCACCGCAGCCTCGCTAAGAATGGATAAACATCGTAGCAATAGCGTCGGGCCACACGATCTTTATTTCACGTTGCTGGATGATTATCTGCATGTGGTGGATACCGCGCTGTGGTTGTCGGGCGGCAAAGCCTCTCTGGATGGCGGTACGCTACTGACTAACGACGCTGGCGAAATGCTGTTTGCCGAGCACCATTTTTCGGCTGGTCCTTTGCAGATCACCACCTGTATGCATCGCCGTGCCGGAAGTCAGCGTGAAACCGTGCAGGCCGTGACTGACGGTGCGCTCATCGACATTACGGATATGCGCGAATGGCGTGAGGAGCGCGGGCAGGGCGTAGTGCATAAACCGATTCCTGGTTGGCAGAGTACGCTTGAGCAACGTGGGTTTGTCGGCTGTGCGCGGCACTTCATTGAATGTGTGCAAAACCAGACAGTTCCGCAAACCGCCGGCGAACAGGCCGTGCTGGCGCAACGTATCGTTGACAAGATCTGGCGCGATGCGATGAGTGAATAAACCCTGTAACATCTGGCGGTAGCAATTCACCATAATCCAGGTAGACTATTCGCCTCTTTCAGCGCCTGCCTTGCAGGCGTTTTGCCCGTGGGTCTGGATTAGAACACCGATGAATTTATTAAAATCGCTGGCCGCCGTCAGCTCGATGACCATGTTTTCGCGTGTGCTTGGCTTCGCACGAGACGCAATTGTCGCCAGAATCTTTGGCGCAGGGATGGCAACCGACGCCTTTTTCGTCGCTTTTAAACTTCCTAACTTGTTACGCCGTATCTTTGCCGAAGGGGCATTTTCCCAGGCATTTGTACCGATTCTGGCGGAATATAAAAGTAAGCAGGGTGAAGACGCCACGCGGGTCTTTGTCTCTTATGTTTCTGGCCTGCTGACACTTGCGCTGGCGGTTGTGACGGTCGCTGGCATGCTCGCCGCACCGTGGGTGATCATGGTGACCGCGCCAGGCTTCGCTGACACAGCTGACAAATTTGCCCTGACCAGCCAGCTACTAAAGATTACCTTTCCCTATATCTTGCTGATCTCCCTGGCGTCGCTGGTGGGAGCGATTCTGAATACGTGGAACCGCTTCTCGATTCCGGCGTTTGCTCCAACACTGCTTAACATCAGCATGATTGGTTTCGCGCTGTTTGCCGCACCGTACTTTAACCCACCGGTGCTGGCGCTGGCGTGGGCTGTTACGGTCGGCGGCGTCCTGCAGCTGGTGTATCAGCTACCGCACCTGAAGAAGATCGGCATGCTGGTCCTGCCGCGCATTAACTTCCACGATGCCGGAGCAATGCGCGTGGTGAAACAGATGGGACCGGCGATCCTTGGCGTCTCTGTGAGCCAGATCTCCTTAATCATCAACACCATTTTTGCCTCGTTTCTTGCTTCCGGTTCGGTGTCTTGGATGTATTACGCCGACCGCTTAATGGAGTTTCCGTCCGGTGTGCTGGGCGTGGCGCTTGGCACCATTTTGCTGCCGTCGCTGTCGAAAAGTTTTGCCAGTGGCAATCATGATGAATACAACCGTTTGATGGACTGGGGGTTGCGTCTTTGTTTCCTGTTGGCGCTGCCGAGTGCGGTTGCGTTGGGCATTCTTTCCGGTCCGTTGACCGTTTCGCTGTTCCAGTACGGTAAATTTACCGCGTTTGATGCGCTGATGACCCAGCGGGCGTTAATTGCCTACTCGGTGGGTTTGATTGGCCTGATTGTAGTGAAAGTGTTGGCTCCTGGCTTTTATTCCCGCCAGGACATTAAAACGCCAGTGAAAATTGCCATCGTTACGCTGATTTTAACGCAATTGATGAACCTGGCGTTTATTGGTCCGTTGAAACATGCCGGGCTGTCACTTTCTATTGGTCTGGCGGCGTGTCTGAATGCTTCGCTGCTTTACTGGCAGTTGCGTAAGCAGAAAATCTTTACCCCGCAACCCGGCTGGATGGCGTTTCTGTTGCGTCTGGTGGTGGCGGTACTGGTGATGTCTGGCGTGCTTTTAGGTATGTTACATATCATGCCGGAGTGGTCATTGGGTACCATGCCCTGGCGTTTACTGCGTTTAATGGCGGTCGTGCTGGCGGGGATTGCCGCGTACTTCGCTGCACTGGCGGTACTGGGCTTCAAAGTTAAAGAATTTGCCCGCCGGACGGTGTAACAATGCATTCCGGCCTGCAGTGCAGGCCGGAGATAATCTTCAGATCGAAATCTTTTTACCGCCGCGATGGGTTGTTGAGGTCTGACCGTTCGCCCCATATAGCGTCGGTTCCTGATGCGGTTTCAACATTTCCAGCGCCTGTTGATTGCGCTCAATCTGTCCTTCCAGTAACCAGCCGTTATGTTGATTCATTTGGCGTAGTTGCTGCGTTTTCACAGTAATTTCCTGCCAGCGTTGACTAATATCAACGCTATTTGCTGTATTGGGTTCTTTCCTGCGTAACTGTTCGAGGTAATCCAGCGTCGCCAGCAGTGAGCTTTTTTGTTCTGTAATCCATTGCAACTGGCTGCCGTTGATCTGCCCCATAGAGAGATGTTGCTGCTCTTGATCCATTACCGTTTTGAGATCGTTAAGCACAGCGGACATCTGGTCGAGGATCTCTGCAAGACGTGTCATACGATCAGTTACTCTGCAAGTCTTGCTGCGCTTCGTTGATCAGCGCATCGGCAATTTTGCCGGTGTCCATTTTTAGTTCACCGTTACGAATCGCCAGTTTTAACGCTTCGACACGTTCAAGATTGATATCACTGCTGCCGGGTTGCATCAGTTTTGCTTGCGCGTCGCTTAACGTCACACTGGTGCTGGTGGAGGCGGTTGTTTTTGCCGCCCGGCTGTTCGTTACCGGCGCGTCAGTGGTTTCGCGCGGTTGAACGGTGCTTACAGGCTTCAGAGGCGAAGTGCGATCAATACTCATGGTTTATTCCTCATTGAGGGCGCTTTTATCATGTGTTGCTTATTTATCGGCAAGGGACGGGTAATCTTTAACAGCTTACAGGTTTATAAGAATATTCCCATCTGCATCAACAACGCCGCTGACTACCTGTCCCGATACCATGCGCACCCGCGCATTCTGTGCGACGGCTGCATTGTTCAGCGCCTGACCTTCTGCGTTGGCGCTAAACCCATCACCGCTGGCGATCACATTGACGCGTTGTCCCGCTTTTACCCGCCATGCCTGGCGAAACTGGGTTAACTGGATAGGTTGATCGGGTGATAGATCGCGCAGGCTAATGGCATCAACAAGTTGATTGATATCCAGCACCGTACGCGGTGGCAGGGTATCCAGCCGTCCGCGTTTCAGTTTGACATTGCCAGCTTCCAGCTTTCCTCCCCGCGCAATGGGCATCGCGGCAACCACATAATTTCCTGTGGCCTGTACATTAACCTGTAAATATCGTTTGTCGTTACCGCAGCGTGCCAACACATTCACATTGCCCCACAGGCGGGAATTATTGCTCATCGAAAGCAATGGCTGCTCGCATGGCGGTAGTAGATTGGGCGCTGTACGAATAGAAACACGAACCTCATCACTTACCCCCGCGAGTTGGGCGCTAAAAAAGTTGTGCAATTGCGATGTGAGATTGCTCGCCGTACTTAACGGACTGAACAGTATCGCGATGATCGCCACGCTACGTTTTATTATCAGCATTTTCGCCCCCAGCCATTTCTACAACGTGAATTGTACCTGTCCGCAATGACCATCAACGGCATAAATAGCGACCCATTTTGCGTTTATTCCGCCGATAACGCGCGCGTAAAGGCATTTAAGCTGATGGCAGAATTTTGATACCTGCGGAGGAGATATGCTCGATAAGCTCGACGCCGCCTTACGTTTTCAACAAGAGGCGCTCAATCTGCGCGCCCAGCGTCAGGAAGTGCTGGCAGCAAACATCGCCAATGCCGATACCCCTGGTTATCAGGCGCGCGATATCGATTTTGCCAGTGAACTTAAAAAAGTCATGCAACGTGGACGGGATGCAACCAGTGTGGTTGCACTGACGATGACCTCAACGCAACACATTCCGGCGCAGGCGCTGACGCCTCCTACCGCAGAACTGCAATACCGTATTCCGGACCAGCCTTCGCTTGACGGTAATACCGTCGATATGGATCGCGAACGCACCCAGTTTGCCGATAACAGCCTGCAATACCAGATGAGCCTTAGCGCGTTGAGCGGGCAAATCAAAGGCATGATGAACGTTTTACAGAGCGGAAATTAACGGATGGCACTGCTGAATATTTTTGATATCGCCGGGTCGGCGTTAACTGCCCAGTCCCAGCGCCTGAACGTGGCGGCCAGTAATCTGGCGAATGCTGATAGCGTGACCGGTCCCGATGGACAGCCATATCGGGCAAAACAGGTGGTATTCCAGGTTAACGCTGCACCAGGTGCTGCGACAGGCGGCGTAAAGGTTGCCGATGTTATAGAAAGTCAGGCCCCGGACAAACTGGTTTATGAACCGGGTAATCCGCTGGCAGATGCAAAGGGCTACGTAAAAATGCCGAACGTTGATGTTGTCGGAGAGATGGTTAACACCATGTCGGCGTCACGCAGCTATCAGGCCAATGTTGAAGTGCTCAACACGGTGAAAAGCATGATGCTGAAAACCCTTACGCTCGGTCAATAAAGGAGAAAGCTATGTCCATTGCGGTAACCACCACCGATCCGACAAATACCGGCGTCAGTACCACCAGCAGTAGTTCGCTCACGGGCAGCAACGCCGCAGATTTACAAAGCAGTTTTCTGACTTTGCTGGTGGCGCAGCTGAAAAACCAGGACCCGACCAATCCAATGGAAAACAACGAGCTGACGTCGCAATTGGCACAAATCAGCACGGTCAGCGGGATTGAAAAACTCAATACCACGCTCGGATCTATTTCCGGACAGATTGATAACAGCCAGTCGTTACAGGCCAGTAACCTGATCGGTCACGGCGTGATGATCCCCGGCACCACTGTTCTTGCGGGAACCGGCAGTGAAGAAGGGGCTGTGACCACGACCACGCCGTTTGGTGTTGAGCTGCAACAGGCGGCAGACAAAGTTACGGCCACCATCACCGATAAAAATGGCGCGGTTGTGCGCACCATTGATATTGGTGAACTGACCGCCGGAGTTCACAGTTTCACCTGGGACGGTACGTTGACTGATGGCAGCACTGCGCCGAACGGTTCTTACAATGTAGCGATTAGCGCCAGTAACGGTGGTACACAACTGGTTGCCCAGCCGCTGCAGTTTGCTCTGGTGCAGGGTGTGATCCGCGGCAACAGCGGTAATACGCTGGATCTCGGCACTTACGGCACCACCACCCTCGACGAAGTACGGCAGATAATTTAAGCCTTCACATTTCAGGAGTCAGTCATGGCCTTTTCTCAAGCGGTTAGCGGATTAAACGCTGCCGCCACCAACCTCGATGTTATTGGCAACAATATCGCCAACTCCGCCACCTACGGCTTTAAATCAGGCACGGCCTCTTTTGCCGATATGTTTGCCGGTTCGAAAGTGGGACTGGGGGTAAAAGTTGCCGGTATCACTCAGGACTTTACCGATGGCACGACCACCAACACCGGGCGAGGTCTGGACGTTGCTATCAGCCAGAACGGTTTTTTCCGTCTGGTAGACAGCAACGGTTCGGTGTTCTACAGCCGTAACGGACAATTTAAGCTGGATGAAAACCGTAACCTGGTGAATATGCAAGGTTTACAGCTGACGGGTTACCCGGCAACCGGTACGCCGCCGACTATTCAGCAAGGGGCGAATCCGACCAATATTTCGATCCCGAATACCCTGATGGCAGCGAAAACTACCACCACGGCATCGATGCAGATCAACCTGAATTCCAGTGATCCGCTTCCTACTGTTACGCCATTCAGCGCCAGCAATGCGGATAGCTATAACAAAAAAGGTTCGGTGACTGTTTTCGACAGTCAGGGTAATGCTCATGACATGAGCGTCTACTTTGTGAAGACCGGGGATAATAACTGGCAGGTCTACACCCAGGATAGCAGTGATCCAAACAGCATTGCGAAGACAGCGACAACACTGGAATTTAATGCTAATGGCACATTAGTGGATGGTGCGATGGCGAATAATATCGCAACCGGCGCAATTAACGGTGCAGAACCCGCCACGTTTAGTCTGAGCTTCCTCAACTCCATGCAGCAAAATACCGGCGCTAACAATATTGTGGCAACCACCCAGAACGGCTACAAACCGGGCGATCTGGTGAGTTATCAAATCAATGATGACGGTACGGTTGTCGGCAACTATTCCAACGAACAAACCCAACTGCTGGGGCAGATTGTACTGGCGAACTTTGCCAACAACGAAGGTCTGGCATCCGAAGGCGACAACGTCTGGTCTGCGACGCAATCTTCTGGCGTGGCGCTGTTGGGGACAGCCGGGACGGGAAACTTTGGCACCCTGACCAACGGTGCGCTGGAAGCGTCCAACGTCGATCTCAGTAAAGAACTGGTCAATATGATCGTTGCCCAGCGTAACTATCAGTCTAACGCCCAGACCATCAAAACCCAGGACCAGATCCTCAACACGCTGGTTAACTTACGCTAATCGCTGACGGGATAGCTCAATGGATCACGCAATTTATACCGCGATGGGAGCAGCCAGCCAGACACTGAATCAACAGGCGGTAACCGCCAGTAATCTGGCCAATGCCTCAACGCCCGGTTTTCGCGCGCAGTTGAATGCTTTACGCGCGGTGCCAGTGGAAGGGCTTTCTCTGCCCACGCGCACGTTGGTCACGGCGTCAACGCCGGGCGCAGATATGACGCCCGGCAAAATGGATTACACCTCGCGCCCGCTGGACGTCGCGTTGCAGCAGGATGGCTGGCTGGCCGTGCAGACCGCTGACGGCAGCGAAGGGTATACGCGTAATGGCAGCATTCAGGTTGATCCCACCGGGCAACTGACAATTCAGGGGCATCCGGTGATAGGCGAGGCTGGGCCAATTGCTGTGCCGGAAGGGGCGGAAATCACTATTGCTGCCGATGGCACAATCTCGGCGCTCAATCCGGGCGATCCGGCAAATACGGTTGCGCCAGTAGGGCGTCTTAAACTGGTGAAAGCCACGGGCAGCGAAGTGCAGCGCGGTGACGACGGCATTTTTCGTTTAAGCGCAGAAACCCAGGCCACGCGTGGGCCGGTACTGCAGGCAGATCCAACCTTGCGTGTGATGTCGGGGGTTCTGGAAGGCAGTAACGTCAATGCCGTTGCGGCAATGAGCGACATGATTGCCAGCGCGCGGCGTTTTGAAATGCAGATGAAGGTGATCAGCAGCGTCGATGATAACGCAGGCCGTGCCAACCAACTGCTGTCGATGAGTTAATTGAAAGGATACATGACAAGTATAAGTTGCCCGATGCGCAAGTTTATCGGGTCTATGGGGGCAATCGCAATTTATCGATTTTGCGAGCACTTGTAGGCCGGATAAGGCGTTTACGCCGCATCCGGCAAGAAGACATATGCACTTTGTCACTAATCCACTACAGGACATTTTATGATCAGTTCATTATGGATCGCCAAAACGGGCCTTGACGCCCAGCAAACCAATATGGACGTCATTGCCAACAACCTGGCAAACGTCAGTACTAACGGTTTTAAGCGTCAGCGCGCGGTGTTTGAAGATCTGCTTTATCAAACCATTCGCCAGCCGGGGGCACAGTCTTCCGAACAAACCACCTTACCCTCCGGATTACAAATCGGCACGGGGGTACGCCCGGTCGCCACTGAACGCTTACACAGCCAGGGAAACCTGTCGCAGACCAACAACAGCAAAGATGTCGCGATTAAAGGGCAGGGCTTTTTCCAGGTGATGTTGCCAGATGGTTCATCAGCCTATACCCGTGACGGCTCTTTCCAGGTGGATCAGAACGGGCAGCTGGTGACGGCTGGTGGTTTTCAGGTGCAGCCAGCGATCACCATTCCGGCGAATGCGTTAAGTATCACCATCGGTCGTGATGGCGTGGTCAGCGTAACCCAACAAGGCCAGGCAGCTCCGGTTCAGGTTGGGCAGCTCAATCTCACCACCTTTATGAATGACACCGGGCTGGAGAGCATTGGCGAAAACCTCTACACCGAAACGCAATCCTCTGGTGCACCGAACGAAAGCACGCCGGGCCTGAACGGCGCGGGACTGCTGTATCAAGGGTATGTTGAAACGTCTAACGTCAACGTGGCGGAAGAACTGGTCAATATGATTCAGGTGCAACGCGCTTACGAAATCAACAGTAAAGCGGTGTCCACCACCGATCAGATGCTGCAAAAACTGACGCAACTCTAAGGCTTAACCGGTGGCAGGTTCACCGGTTTACTGATTTTTGAAGATGATAGCCATGCAAAAAAACGCTGCGCATACTTATGCCATTTCCAGCTTGTTGGTGCTTTCACTAACCGGCTGCGCCTGGATACCCTCCACGCCGCTGGTGCAGGGGGCGACCAGTGCACAACCGGTTCCCGGTCCGACGCCCGTCGCCAACGGTTCTATTTTCCAGTCTGCTCAGCCGATTAACTATGGCTATCAACCGCTGTTTGAAGATCGTCGACCACGCAATATTGGCGATACGCTGACCATCGTGTTGCAGGAGAACGTCAGCGCCAGCAAAAGCTCCTCTGCGAATGCCAGCCGTGACGGTAAAACTAATTTTGGCTTTGATACTGTGCCGCGCTATTTGCAGGGGCTGTTTGGTAACGCTCGTGCCGATGTCGAAGCCTCCGGTGGTAACACGTTCAACGGAAAGGGCGGGGCCAATGCCAGCAATACCTTTAGCGGCACGTTGACGGTGACGGTTGACCAGGTACTGGTCAACGGCAACCTGCATGTGGTGGGTGAAAAACAGATTGCCATTAATCAGGGTACCGAATTTATTCGCTTCTCTGGCGTGGTTAATCCACGCACTATCAGCGGCAGCAATACCGTACCGTCTACTCAGGTGGCGGATGCGCGCATTGAATACGTAGGCAATGGCTACATTAACGAAGCGCAAAATATGGGCTGGTTGCAGCGTTTCTTCCTTAACCTGTCGCCAATGTAAGTGAGGCTGTGGTGATTAAATTTCTCTCTGCATTAATTCTTCTACTGGTCACGACGGCGGCTCAGGCTGAGCGTATTCGCGATCTCACCAGTGTTCAGGGGGTAAGGCAAAACTCACTGATTGGCTATGGTCTGGTGGTGGGGCTGGATGGCACCGGTGACCAGACAACCCAGACGCCGTTTACCACACAAACGCTTAATAACATGCTCTCACAGCTGGGAATTACCGTTCCGACGGGCACCAATATGCAGCTAAAAAACGTCGCTGCGGTAATGGTGACAGCGTCACTTCCTCCGTTTGGACGTCAGGGGCAAACCATCGATGTGGTGGTTTCTTCCATGGGAAATGCCAAAAGCTTGCGTGGAGGTACGTTGTTGATGACACCGCTTAAGGGCGTTGACAGTCAGGTGTATGCGCTGGCGCAGGGCAATATTCTGGTTGGCGGCGCAGGAGCCTCCGCTGGCGGTAGCAGTGTTCAGGTTAACCAACTGAACGGTGGACGGATCACCAATGGTGCGGTTATTGAACGTGAATTGCCCAGCCAGTTTGGCGTCGGGAATACCCTTAATTTGCAACTTAACGACGAAGATTTCAGCATGGCGCAGCAAATCGCTGACACCATCAACCGCGTGCGTGGATATGGCAGCGCCACCGCGTTAGATGCGCGGACTATTCAGGTGCGCGTACCGAGTGGCAACAGTTCCCAGGTCCGCTTCCTTGCCGATATTCAGAATATGCAGGTTAATGTCACCCCGCAGGACGCTAAAGTAGTGATTAACTCGCGCACCGGTTCGGTGGTGATGAATCGCGAAGTGACCCTCGACAGCTGCGCGGTAGCGCAGGGGAATCTCTCAGTAACAGTTAATCGTCAGGCCAATGTCAGCCAGCCAGATACACCGTTTGGTGGTGGACAGACTGTGGTTACTCCACAAACGCAGATCGATTTACGCCAGAGCGGCGGTTCGCTGCAAAGCGTACGTTCCAGCGCCAGCCTCAATAACGTGGTGCGCGCGCTCAATGCGCTGGGCGCTACGCCGATGGATCTGATGTCCATACTGCAATCAATGCAAAGTGCGGGATGTCTGCGGGCAAAACTGGAAATCATCTGATGATCAGCGACAGCAAACTACTGGCAAGTGCGGCCTGGGATGCGCAATCACTCAACGAACTAAAGGCGAAAGCGGGCGAAGATCCGGCGGCAAATATCCGTCCGGTGGCCCGTCAGGTGGAAGGGATGTTCGTGCAGATGATGTTGAAAAGCATGCGCGACGCTTTACCAAAAGATGGCCTGTTCAGCAGCGAGCACACTCGCCTGTATACCAGTATGTATGACCAGCAGATTGCCCAACAGATGACGGCGGGCAAAGGTCTGGGGCTTGCAGAGATGATGGTTAAACAGATGACGCCAGAACAACCATTGCCAGAGGAGTCCACGCCAGCAGCACCGATGAAATTCCCGCTCGAAACTGTGGTGCGTTATCAAAATCAGGCGCTTTCGCAGCTGGTGCAAAAGGCCGTGCCACGTAACTACGATGATTCGCTGCCGGGTGACAGTAAAGCATTCCTCGCGCAACTCTCGCTGCCCGCCCAACTGGCAAGCCAGCAAAGCGGTGTGCCACATCATTTGATCCTCGCTCAGGCGGCACTGGAATCTGGTTGGGGGCAACGGCAAATCCGCCGCGAAAACGGCGAGCCGAGCTATAACCTGTTTGGTGTCAAAGCCTCTGGCAACTGGAAAGGGCCAGTTACTGAAATCACCACGACTGAATATGAAAACGGCGAAGCGAAGAAAGTAAAAGCGAAGTTTCGCGTCTACAGCTCGTATCTGGAAGCCTTGTCGGATTACGTTGGGCTGTTAACGCGTAACCCGCGCTACGCCGCCGTGACGACCGCCGCGAGTGCGGAACAGGGGGCGCAGGCCCTACAGGACGCGGGCTATGCCACCGATCCTCACTATGCCCGCAAACTCACCAACATGATTCAGCAGATGAAATCGATAAGCGACAAGGTGAGCAAAACCTACAGTATGAACATTGATAATCTGTTCTGAATAACTCAAGTCCGGCGGGTCGCTGCCGATAATACTCTGTAATTGAAGGCTTATAAGGAACCTCCATGTCCAGCTTGATTAATAACGCCATGAGCGGACTGAACGCGGCCCAGGCGGCGTTAAATACGGCAAGTAATAATATCTCCAGCTATAACGTTGCCGGATATACCCGCCAAACCACTATTATGGCGCAGGCCAATAGCACGTTGGGCGCTGGCGGCTGGGTTGGCAATGGTGTCTACGTTTCTGGTGTGCAGCGTGAGTATGATGCGTTTATTACCAACCAGTTACGTGCGGCGCAGACGCAAAGTAGCGGTCTGACTGCCCGCTATGAGCAGATGTCGAAAATCGACAATATGCTCTCCACCAGTACCTCTTCGCTGGCAACACAGATGCAGGATTTCTTCACCAGCCTGCAAACGCTGGTGAGTAACGCGGAAGACCCGGCAGCGCGCCAGGCGCTGATTGGGAAATCAGAAGGATTGGTGAATCAGTTTAAAACCACCGATCAATATCTGCGCGACCAGGACAAACAGGTCAATATCGCGATAGGTGCCAGCGTTGATCAGATCAACAACTACGCTAAACAAATTGCCAGCCTGAACGATCAAATCTCGCGCCTGACAGGCGTGGGGGCAGGGGCGTCACCTAACAATCTGCTGGATCAACGCGATCAACTGGTGAGCGAATTAAACCAGATTGTTGGTGTAGAAGTCAGCGTTCAGGATGGCGGCACTTATAACATCACGATGGCCAATGGTTACTCACTGGTTCAGGGAAGTACGGCGCGGCAACTGGCGGCAGTTCCTTCCAGCGCTGACCCTTCTCGTACGACTGTCGCTTATGTTGATGGGACGGCAGGCAATATTGAGATCCCGGAGAAATTACTGAATACCGGGTCGCTGGGCGGCATTCTGACATTCCGTTCTCAGGATCTGGACCAGACGCGTAATACGCTTGGACAACTGGCGCTGGCATTTGCCGAGGCTTTCAACACCCAACACAAAGCCGGATTTGATGCTAACGGCGATGCCGGTGAAGATTTCTTTGCTATCGGTAAGCCCGCGGTTCTGCAAAACACGAAAAACAAAGGTGACGTTGCGATCGGTGCCACGGTAACTGATGCCTCCGCGGTACTGGCGACAGATTACAAAATCTCGTTCGATAATAATCAGTGGCAGGTCACCCGCCTTGCCAGCAATACCACTTTTACGGTGACGCCGGATGCCAACGGTAAAGTGGCATTTGATGGTCTGGAGTTGACGTTTACAGGAACGCCTGCCGTTAACGACAGCTTCACGCTGAAACCAGTAAGTGACGCCATCGTCAACATGGATGTATTAATCACCGACGAAGCGAAAATAGCGATGGCGAGCGAAGAAGATGCGGGTGATAGCGATAACCGCAACGGTCAGGCCCTGCTGGATCTGCAAAGCAACAGTAAAACGGTGGGCGGTGCGAAATCCTTTAACGACGCTTATGCCTCGTTAGTGAGTGATATCGGTAATAAAACCGCGACGTTGAAAACCAGTAGCGCCACGCAAGGTAATGTGGTGACGCAGCTTTCCAATCAGCAGCAGTCGATTTCCGGTGTCAATCTCGATGAGGAGTACGGAAATCTGCAACGTTTTCAGCAGTATTACCTGGCGAATGCGCAGGTTCTGCAGACGGCAAACGCGATTTTTGATGCGCTGATTAACATTCGCTAAGGGGAGATAAGATGCGTTTCAGTACACAGATGATGTACCAGCAAAACATGCGTGGTATCACCAATTCTCAGGCAGAATGGATGAAGTACGGCGAACAGATGTCGACGGGTAAGCGAGTCGTTAACCCTTCTGACGATCCCATTGCTGCATCACAAGCCGTAGTTCTCTCCCAGGCACAGGCGCAAAACAGCCAGTACACGCTGGCGCGTACTTTCGCCACTCAAAAAGTGTCACTGGAAGAGAGTGTACTTAGCCAGGTCACCACTGCTATCCAGAATGCTCAGGAAAAAATTGTCTACGCCAGCAATGGCACCTTGAGTGACGATGACCGGGCCTCGCTGGCTACGGATATTCAGGGGCTTCGTGACCAGTTGCTGAATCTGGCAAACACCACTGACGGTAACGGGCGCTACATTTTTGCCGGTTATAAAACAGAGACTGCGCCGTTTAGCGAAGAGAAAGGGAAATACGTCGGTGGAGCAGAAAGTATTAAACAACAGGTCGATGCTTCGCGTTCGATGGTGATAGGGCACACGGGTGACAAAATTTTCGACAGTATTACCAGCAACGCGGTAGCGGAACCAGACGGTAGCGCTTCTGAAACCAATCTTTTTGCCATGCTGGATAGTGCCATCGCAGCCCTGAAAACGCCGGTCGCGGATAGCGAAGCGGATAAAGAAACCGCCGCTGCGGCGTTAGATAAAACCAACCGCGGACTGAAAAACTCGCTGAACAATGTGCTGACTGTTCGCGCGGAATTAGGCACGCAGCTGAACGAACTGGAGTCGCTGGATTCATTAGGTAGCGATCGCGCTTTAGGGCAAACGCAGCAGATGAGCGATCTGGTTGATGTGGACTGGAATGCAACTATTTCATCTTACATCATGCAGCAAACGGCATTGCAGGCATCGTATAAAGCATTTACCGATATGCAGGGATTGTCGCTCTTCCAGCTCAGCAAATAATTTCGCTTTAAAACATATCATGAAACTGGGTATGTTTTGTCTGCCTGCTCTGGGATCGCTGGGGCGGGCATTTTTTTGCCTATTTTGCATTGTTGGTTAGCAAGGATGCCATTCGATGAATTTTAATATGTTGATTCAAAGATGAAATAAAAAAGCCCTGGCAGTTACCAGGGCTTGATTACTTTGAGCTAATTATTACTCAACAGGTTGCGGACGCGCAGGAGCGGCAGAGGCATGATGTGTTGCCGTATGACCACCTGCGGCACCTTTACCTTCGAAGGCAAAAGTAGGGCGCTGCCAGTCACTGTGACGCGGTGCCTCCGGAACATATTCCGGTGCTGGAGCGCGCGTCATTGGCGCGGTAGCGTGGTTATGCTCAACGGTGACCTCAGGTTCGACCGCAGCTACCGTTTCAACTTCTGCTGCGACTTCAGCGACTACTGGCGCGGCAGGTTGAGCAACAACTTCAGGTTCAGCAACTACAACCTCAGCAGTTTCGACAACTTCTTCAATATCTGCCGTCTCTTCCTGCGGTTCAACCACCGGTTCTGCTTGTTCTGCAACTTCCTGGGCTACGGCAACATCAGACTCGGTAATCACCTGCGGCTGTTCAGTTACCGCGGCAGCGATCACTTCAGGATGCGTCGTTTCAACCACTTCCGGTTGCGGTTCGGCAACCTGAACGGGGGCTTCTACGACACCGGCCACTTCTTCAACAACTGGCGCGCTAACAACCGGTTCGATAGCGGCGGCGACAGGGACCTCAGTCACCATCGGCTGCACATGTACTTCTTCCTGTTCGCGCTGCTCTTCAACCTGTACATCTTGCGGACGTACAATTGGATAGCGGATCCAGACTTTGCCAGAGGCCAGTTCCGGAGACGCGCACGCTACGGTCAACGGCATTGGCGACTGGGTTGGATAACGCTCGTCACGATAGCGACGACGACGCTGACCACTTACGCGCAGGTGACGAGGCGAGCGGCGAGAACGACGCGGCATGCCACCGTTGTCACGGTTATCAGCATTGTTCTCTTCTTGCTGTTCTGGTGCAGTTTGCGCTACGACTGGCAGCGGGACTTTCACCAGTTCTGTGCGTGGAGCTGGCGCTTCCTGAACAATTGGTTCGGCAGCGACAGTTTCTTCAACCACCGGTGCGACTACCGCTTCTTCGGCTACGCTTTGCTCGTAACGCACTTTCTGATTGAGCTGACGCTGTTTACGACGCGGCTGAACCGGACGTACACGTTCTTCCTGTTCGGTTTCCTGAACAGATTGCTCTTCAACATTCAGCGCCTTCGCTTCTTGTTGCGCCTGACGTTTATCATCATTACGGCGGCGGCTACGTTCACGACGCGGCGCTTGCTGCTCGTCGGCGGTACGCGCTTTTTCCGTTACCTCAGCCTGCTGACGGCTCTCACGCGTCTCGGCAGTCTGCTGCTGTGCCTGGCGACGATTACGACGGTTTTCTTCGCGATTATCGCTGCCTTCAGTACGTTCACTACGGGTGTCGCGGCGCTCATTACGGTCACGGCGGTTGTTCTGACGAGGCTTGCGACGATCCTGTTGACGTTCCGGTTTCGCTTCTGCTTTCGGTGCTGGTTGCTCGGTCGGTTTGGTTTCTTCACCACCGCTGAACAGCGCTTTCAGTGCGCCGAAGAAGCGGCTCAACAGCCCAGGTTGTGCAGGAGCTGCTGGTGTTGCCGGTGCAGCTTTCGGTGCTGGAGCTACAACAGGCGCGGCAGGTTCAGCTGGCGTTGGCGCAGGCGGCACATCCGGCATGGCAAAGGTTGCCAGCGCAGGTTGTTCCGGACGCTTACGTTCAGCGAACTCTTCTTCAGACGGCAGCGCCATCGCTTCTTCATGCAGCTTCGGCAGCATGTAGCTTAAGGTTGGGGTTTCTTCCCCTTTACGCACGCGCAGCACGTGGTAGTGCGGGGTTTCCATCTGATCGTTTGGCACAATTACACAGCGCACACCGTCCTGACGAGTTTCAATGGCATTTACCGCAGAACGTTTTTCATTCAGCAGGTAAGAAGCGATTGGCACAGGAACAATGGCGTGAACTTCCTGGGTGTTCTCTTTCAGCGCTTCTTCTTCGATCAGACGCAGAATAGAGAGCGACAGCGATTCGTTGTCACGCACGGTGCCAGTACCAGAACAACGCGGACAAACGTGATGACTGGATTCACCCAGTGATGGGCTCAGGCGCTGACGGGACATTTCCAGCAGGCCAAAGCGAGAAATATGGCTGATTTGAATACGCGCACGGTCCTGACGCACCGCTTCACGCAGACGGTTTTCTACCGCACGCTGGTGGCGTACTGGCGTCATGTCGATGAAGTCGATAACAATCAGGCCGCCGAGGTCACGCAGGCGCAGCTGACGAGCAATCTCATCGGCAGCTTCGAGGTTAGTGTTAAACGCGGTTTCTTCGATATCGCCGCCGCGGGTCGCGCGTGCGGAGTTGATGTCGATGGCCGTTAACGCTTCGGTGCTGTCGATAACAATGGAACCACCAGACGGCAGACGAACTTCACGCTGGAAGGCGGACTCGATCTGTGACTCGATCTGGTAGTGGCTGAACAGCGGGATCTCGCCGGTGTACAGTTTGATTTTGCTGCTGAAATCCGGGCGACCTAATGCAGCGATATGCTGACGTGCCAGTTCGAGCACTTTCGGGTTATCGATAAGGATTTCGCCGATGTCCTGACGTAAGTAATCGCGGAATGCGCGAACGATTACGTTGCTCTCCTGATGAATCAGGAACGGGGCCGGGCGGCTTTCAGCGGCTTTTTTGATGGCTTCCCAGTGTTTCAGACGGAAGCTTAAATCCCATTGCAGCGCCTCAGCAGATTTGCCGACGCCAGCGGTGCGCACGATAAGCCCCATGCCTTCCGGCAGTTCAAGGCTTGCCAGTGCTTCTTTTAATTCGGTACGGTCGTCGCCTTCGATACGGCGAGAAATGCCACCCGCGCGCGGGTTGTTCGGCATCAGAACCAGATAGCTACCCGCCAGACTGATAAAGGTGGTTAATGCCGCGCCTTTGTTGCCGCGCTCTTCTTTATCGATCTGAACAATGACTTCCTGACCTTCACGCAACACATCTTTAATGTTGGGACGACCATGAGCACTGTAGTTAGCAGGGAAATATTCGCGGGCAATTTCTTTTAGTGGGAGGAAACCGTGACGTTCAGCGCCGTAATCAACAAAAGCAGCTTCCAGACTCGGTTCAATGCGGGTGATTTTACCTTTGTAGATGTTTGCCTTTTTCTGCTCGTGCCCTGGACTTTCGATATCCAGGTCATACAGACGCTGCCCATCTACAAGGGCAACGCGCAACTCTTCCTGCTGAGTTGCGTTGATTAACATTCTTTTCATCGTAACTTACTCATTATTCTTACATTGACGACTAAGCTGCGGGCAAAGTAACGCCTTTCCGGGTGTGAACCGATGGCCTCGTGTCTAGTCGCGTCGCCAACCTCACGGTTATCGTCAGCTCAAAGAGGCGCAGAGTGTCGGTTGCCCGTTTTTCATGCGGAAAAACAGCGCAATTATCAAAGAAACAGACTGGGTATTACTCTCCAGAAATATTTCCATCTACCGGTAAGGACTGCAACCCGCAGCCCGCTAACTGCCTGAAAGATCAATACGTCTTACGCCATTGCTGCGTGGATGATCGGTCGGGCAAAATGGGTTATTCCGTAAAATTTCTTGTTTTAACAAGGATGGACACGGAAACGGCCTCATTATTCCACTGCAAGCCTTGTTATAGCAAGATGACTTTTACCATTTATCACCCGCTTACTCACAGTTTTTTCACTTCTTGCTGGTGATTGGTTTAATAACCATCAATAAAGTGATCACGCAGTGAAGTAATAAGGTGCAAAAGTAAATATAAGCATAGAAAAATGAGTGGCGCGAATCCTGTTGGCTAATTAGAATCGCCAACCATGAAAACAGAGACTCCATCCGTAAAAATTGTTGCTATCACCGCTGACGAAGCGGGGCAACGTATCGATAACTTTTTGCGTACCCAATTGAAAGGCGTACCAAAAAGTATGATTTACCGTATTTTGCGTAAAGGCGAAGTGCGGGTGAACAAAAAACGTATTAAGCCTGAATATAAACTCGAAGCGGGTGATGAGGTGCGTATTCCACCGGTTCGCGTTGCTGAGCGGGAAGAAGAGGCGGTTTCGCCACATCTGCAAAAGGTGGCGGCGCTGGCGGACGTCATCTTATATGAAGATGATCACATCCTGGTGCTGAATAAACCTTCCGGTACGGCGGTACATGGCGGCAGTGGTTTAAGCTTCGGCGTTATTGAAGGTTTGCGGGCGTTGCGCCCGGAAGCGCGGTTCCTTGAACTGGTTCATCGTCTTGACCGGGACACCTCAGGTGTTTTGCTGGTAGCGAAAAAACGCTCGGCGTTGCGTTCTCTGCATGAGCAATTACGTGAAAAAGGGATGCAAAAAGATTACCTGGCGCTGGTGCGCGGTCAGTGGCAGTCGCATGTGAAGAGCGTTCAAGCACCGTTACTGAAAAATATTCTGCAAAGCGGCGAACGTATCGTGCGTGTGAGTCAGGAAGGCAAACCGTCGGAAACACGCTTTAAAGTGGAAGAACGCTATGCATTTGCCACCCTGGTGCGTTGTAGCCCGGTAACAGGGCGTACTCACCAGATCCGTGTGCATACACAATATGCGGGTCATCCGATTGCCTTTGACGATCGCTACGGTGACCGTGAATTTGACAGGCAGCTCACTGAAGCAGGCACGGGATTAAATCGCCTGTTCCTGCACGCTGCAGCGTTGAAGTTTACTCATCCGGGGACCGGTGAGGTGATGCGTATCGAAGCTCCGATGGATGAAGGTTTGAAGCGTTGTTTGCAAAAGCTGCGTAACGCGCGCTAATACAAGCATATAAACCTGATAATGGGCGGTTGGCCTGATAAGGCGTTTACGCCGCATCAGGCCGCCAGCACCGATTGCCGGATGCGACGTAACCACATCCGGCGCAAAAAACTATCCCATCAGCGGGTTTTTCCCTTCCCGACGTAACATCTGACACAGCGCGATTAGCGGTAAACCAACCAGCGTGTTAGGATCACGCCCCTCTAAACGCTCAAACAGCGTAATGCCAAATCCTTCACTCTTAAAGCTACCCGCGCAGTGCAGGGGATGCTCTTTACGCACGTAATTATCAATCTCCGCCTCGCTCAGGTGACGGAAATGGACGTCAAAAGGCTCCACTTCTGTTTGCAGATGCCCATTCGCCGAATTAAACAACGCCAGTCCAGTATAGAAGGTGACGATATTGCCGCTGGCTTTGCGTAATTGCAGACGGGCATTTTCTTCCGTTAACGGTTTACCGGTGATTTCGCCATCAAGAACACATACCTGGTCTGAACCAATAATTAAATGATCCGGATAACGTGACGCCAGAGATTGCGCTTTTTCTTGTGCCAGTCGAAGCACCAACTGTCGCGGTGATTCGTCGCTGCGTGGGGTTTCGTCGACCTCTGGTGCTGCACATTCAAAAGAGATTTGCAGTTTTTCCAGAAGAGCGCGACGCCATGGCGAGGTGGAGGCTAAAATAAGTTTAGGCATATTTTTTTCCATCAGATATAGCGTATTGATGATAGCCATTTTAAACTATGCGCTTCGTTTTGCAGGTTGATGTTTGTTATCAGCACTGAACGAAAATAAAGCAGTAACCCGCAATGTGTGCGAATTATTGGCAAAAGGCAACCACAGGCTGCCTTTTTCTTTGACTCTATGACGTTACAAAGTTAATATGCGCGCCCTATGCAAAAGGTAAAATTACCCCTGACTCTCGATCCGGTTCGTACGGCTCAAAAACGCCTTGATTACCAGGGTATCTATACCCCTGATCAGGTTGAGCGCGTCGCCGAATCCGTAGTCAGTGTGGACAGTGATGTGGAATGCTCCATGTCGTTCGCTATCGATAACCAACGTCTCGCAGTGTTAAACGGCGATGCGAAGGTGACGGTAACGCTCGAGTGTCAGCGTTGCGGGAAGCCGTTTACTCATCAGGTCTACACAACGTATTGTTTTAGTCCTGTGCGTTCAGACGAACAGGCTGAAGCACTGCCGGAAGCGTATGAACCGATTGAGGTTAACGAATTCGGTGAAATCGATCTGCTTGCAATGGTTGAAGATGAAATCATCCTCGCCTTGCCGGTAGTTCCGGTGCATGATTCTGAACACTGTGAAGTGTCCGAAGCGGACATGGTCTTTGGTGAACTGCCTGAAGAAGCGCAAAAGCCAAACCCATTTGCCGTATTAGCCAGCTTAAAGCGTAAGTAATTGGTGCTCCCCGTTGGATCGGGGATAAACCGTAATTGAGGAGTAAGGTCCATGGCCGTACAACAGAATAAACCAACCCGTTCCAAACGTGGCATGCGTCGTTCCCATGACGCGCTGACCGCAGTCACCAGCCTGTCTGTAGACAAAACTTCTGGTGAAAAACACCTGCGTCACCACATCACTGCCGACGGTTACTACCGCGGCCGCAAGGTCATCGCTAAGTAATCACGCATCTGCGTGATGAAGCTTAGTGAGGATTTTCCCCAGGCAACTGGGGAAAGACCAAACCGGGCGGCGACGATACCTTGACACGTCTAACCCTGGCGTTAGATGTCATGGGAGGGGATTTTGGCCCTTCCGTGACAGTGCCTGCAGCATTGCAGGCACTGAATTCTAATTCGCAACTCACTCTTCTTTTAGTCGGCAATTCCGACGCCATCACGCCATTACTTGCTAAAGCTGACTTTGAACAACGTTCGCGTCTGCAGATTATTCCTGCGCAGTCAGTTATCGCCAGTGATGCCCGGCCTTCGCAAGCTATCCGCGCCAGTCGTGGGAGTTCAATGCGCGTGGCCCTGGAGCTGGTGAAAGAAGGTCGAGCGCAAGCCTGTGTCAGTGCCGGTAATACCGGGGCGCTGATGGGGCTGGCAAAATTATTACTCAAGCCCCTGGAGGGGATTGAGCGTCCGGCGCTGGTGACGGTATTACCACATCAGCAAAAGGGCAAAACGGTGGTCCTTGACTTAGGGGCCAACGTCGATTGTGACAGCACAATGCTGGTGCAATTTGCCATTATGGGCTCAGTTCTGGCTGAAGAGGTGGTGGAAATTCCCAATCCTCGCGTGGCGTTGCTCAATATTGGTGAAGAAGAAGTAAAGGGTCTCGACAGTATTCGGGATGCCTCAGCGGTGCTTAAAACAATCCCTTCTATCAATTATATCGGCTATCTTGAAGCCAATGAGTTGTTAACTGGCAAGACAGATGTGCTGGTTTGTGACGGCTTTACAGGAAATGTCACATTAAAGACGATGGAAGGTGTTGTCAGGATGTTCCTTTCTCTGCTGAAATCTCAGGGTGAAGGGAAAAAACGGTCGTGGTGGCTACTGTTATTAAAGCGTTGGCTACAAAAGAGCCTGACGAGGCGATTCAGTCACCTCAACCCCGACCAGTATAACGGCGCCTGTCTGTTAGGATTGCGCGGCACGGTGATAAAAAGTCATGGTGCAGCCAATCAGCGAGCTTTTGCGGTCGCGATTGAACAGGCAGTGCAGGCGGTGCAGCGACAAGTTCCTCAGCGAATTGCCGCTCGCCTGGAATCTGTATACCCAGCTGGTTTTGAGCTGCTGGACGGTGGCAAAAGCGGAACTCTGCGGTAGCAGGACGCTGCCAGCGAACTCGCAGTTTGCAAGTGACGGTATATAACCGAAAAGTGACTGAGCGTACATGTATACGAAGATTATTGGTACTGGCAGCTATCTGCCCGAACAAGTGCGGACAAACGCCGATTTGGAAAAAATGGTGGACACCTCTGACGAGTGGATTGTCACTCGTACCGGTATCCGCGAACGCCACATTGCCGCGCCAAACGAAACCGTTTCAACCATGGGCTTTGAAGCGGCGACACGCGCAATTGAGATGGCGGGCATTGAGAAAGACTAGATTGGCCTGATCGTTGTGGCAACGACTTCTGCTACGCACGCTTTCCCGAGCGCAGCTTGTCAGATTCAAAGCATGTTGGGCATTAAAGGTTGCCCGGCATTTGACGTTGCAGCAGCCTGCGCAGGTTTCACCTATGCATTAAGCGTAGCCGATCAATACGTGAAATCTGGGGCGGTGAAGTATGCTCTGGTCGTCGGTTCCGATGTACTGGCGCGCACCTGCGATCCAACCGATCGTGGGACTATTATTATTTTTGGCGATGGCGCGGGCGCTGCGGTGCTGGCTGCCTCTGAAGAGCCGGGAATCATTTCCACCCATCTGCATGCCGACGGTAGTTATGGTGAATTGCTGACGCTGCCAAACGCCGACCGCGTGAATCCAGAGAATTCAATTCATCTGACGATGGCGGGCAACGAAGTCTTCAAGGTTGCGGTAACGGAACTGGCGCACATCGTTGATGAGACGCTGGCGGCGAATAATCTTGACCGTTCTCAACTGGACTGGCTGGTTCCGCATCAGGCTAACCTGCGTATTATCAGTGCAACGGCGAAAAAACTCGGTATGTCTATGGATAATGTCGTGGTGACGCTGGATCGCCACGGTAATACCTCTGCGGCCTCTGTCCCGTGCGCGCTGGATGAAGCTGTACGCGACGGGCGCATTAAGCCGGGGCAGTTGGTTCTGCTTGAAGCCTTTGGCGGTGGATTCACCTGGGGCTCCGCGCTGGTTCGTTTCTAGGATAAGGATTAAAACATGACGCAATTTGCATTTGTGTTCCCTGGACAGGGTTCTCAAACCGTTGGAATGCTGGCTGATATGGCGGCGAGCTATCCAATTGTCGAAGAAACGTTTGCTGAAGCTTCTGCGGCGCTGGGCTACGACCTGTGGGCGCTGACCCAGCAGGGGCCAGCTGAAGAACTGAATAAAACCTGGCAAACTCAGCCTGCGCTGTTGACTGCATCTGTTGCGCTGTATCGCGTATGGCAGCAGCAGGGCGGTAAAGCACCGGCAATGATGGCCGGTCACAGCCTGGGGGAATACTCCGCGCTGGTTTGCGCTGGTGTGATTGATTTCGCTGATGCGGTGCGTCTGGTTGAGATGCGCGGCAAGTTCATGCAAGAAGCCGTACCGGAAGGCACGGGCGCTATGGCGGCAATCATCGGTCTGGATGATGCGTCTATTGCGAAAGCGTGTGAAGAAGCTGCAGAAGGTCAGGTCGTTTCTCCGGTAAACTTTAACTCTCCGGGACAGGTGGTTATTGCCGGTCATAAAGAAGCGGTTGAGCGTGCTGGCGCTGCCTGTAAAGCGGCGGGCGCAAAACGCGCGCTGCCGTTACCAGTGAGCGTACCGTCTCACTGTGCGCTGATGAAACCAGCAGCCGACAAACTGGCAGTAGAATTAGCGAAAATCACCTTTAACGCACCAACAGTTCCTGTTGTGAATAACGTTGATGTGAAATGCGAAACCAATGGTGATGCCATCCGTGACGCACTGGTACGTCAGTTGTATAACCCGGTTCAGTGGACGAAGTCTGTTGAGTACATGGCAGCGCAAGGCGTAGAACATCTCTATGAAGTCGGCCCGGGCAAAGTGCTTACTGGCCTGACGAAACGCATTGTCGACACCCTGACCGCCTCGGCGCTGAACGAACCTTCAGCGATGGCAGCGGCGCTCGAGCTTTAAAAGAGGAAAATCATGAATTTTGAAGGAAAAATCGCACTGGTAACCGGTGCAAGCCGCGGAATTGGCCGCGCAATTGCTGAAACGCTCGCAGCCCGTGGCGCGAAAGTTATTGGCACTGCGACCAGTGAAAATGGCGCTCAGGCGATCAGTGATTATTTAGGTGCCAACGGCAAAGGTCTGATGTTGAATGTGACCGACCCGGCATCTATCGAATCTGTTCTGGAAAAAATTCGCGCAGAATTTGGTGAAGTGGATATCCTGGTCAATAATGCCGGTATCACTCGTGATAACCTGTTAATGCGAATGAAAGATGAAGAGTGGAACGATATTATCGAAACCAACCTTTCATCTGTTTTCCGTCTGTCAAAAGCGGTAATGCGCGCTATGATGAAAAAGCGTCATGGTCGTATTATCACTATCGGTTCTGTGGTTGGTACCATGGGAAATGGCGGTCAGGCCAACTACGCTGCGGCGAAAGCGGGCTTGATCGGCTTCAGTAAATCACTGGCGCGCGAAGTTGCGTCACGCGGTATTACTGTAAACGTTGTTGCTCCGGGCTTTATTGAAACGGACATGACACGTGCGCTGAGCGATGACCAGCGTGCGGGTATCCTGGCGCAGGTTCCTGCGGGTCGCCTCGGCGGCGCACAGGAAATCGCCAACGCGGTTGCATTCCTGGCATCCGACGAAGCAGCTTACATCACGGGTGAAACTTTGCATGTGAACGGCGGGATGTACATGGTCTGACCGCGATTTGCACAAAATGCTCATGTTGCGCGCAGTCTGCGTGGTTATGAGTAATAATTAGTGCAAAATGATTTGCGTTATTGGGGGGTAAGGCCTCAAAATAACGTAAAATCGTGGTAAGACCTGCCGGGATTTAGTTGCAAATTTTTCAACATTTTATACACTACGAAAACCATCGCGAAAGCGAGTTTTGATAGGAAATTTAAGAGTATGAGCACTATCGAAGAACGCGTTAAGAAAATTATCGGCGAACAGCTGGGCGTTAAGCAGGAAGAAGTTACCAACAATGCTTCTTTCGTTGAAGACCTGGGCGCGGATTCTCTTGACACCGTTGAGCTGGTAATGGCTCTGGAAGAAGAGTTTGATACTGAGATTCCGGACGAAGAAGCTGAGAAAATCACCACCGTTCAGGCTGCCATTGATTACATCAACGGCCACCAGGCGTAAGTGAACATCTCCAGGCGGTCGTTCGACCGCCTGAGTTTTATCTTTTTGTCCCACTAGAATCATTTTTTCCCTCCCTGGAGGACAAACGTGTCTAAGCGTCGTGTAGTTGTGACCGGACTGGGCATGTTGTCTCCTGTCGGCAATACCGTAGAGTCTACCTGGAAAGCTCTGCTTGCCGGTCAGAGTGGCATCAGCCTAATCGACCATTTCGATACTAGCGCCTATGCAACGAAATTTGCTGGCTTAGTAAAGGATTTTAACTGTGAGGACATTATCTCGCGCAAAGAACAGCGCAAGATGGATGCCTTCATTCAATATGGAATTGTCGCTGGCGTTCAGGCCATGCAGGATTCTGGCCTTGAAATAACGGAAGAGAACGCAACCCGCATTGGTGCCGCAATTGGCTCCGGGATTGGCGGCCTCGGACTGATCGAAGAAAACCACACATCTCTGATGAACGGTGGTCCACGTAAGATCAGCCCATTCTTCGTTCCGTCAACGATTGTGAACATGGTGGCAGGTCATCTGACTATCATGTATGGCCTGCGTGGCCCGAGCATCTCTATCGCGACTGCCTGTACTTCCGGCGTGCACAACATTGGCCATGCTGCGCGTATTATCGCGTATGGCGATGCTGACGTGATGGTTGCAGGTGGCGCAGAGAAAGCCAGTACGCCGCTGGGCGTTGGTGGTTTTGGCGCGGCACGTGCATTATCTACCCGCAATGATAACCCGCAAGCGGCGAGCCGCCCGTGGGATAAAGAGCGTGATGGTTTCGTACTGGGCGATGGTGCCGGTATGCTGGTACTTGAAGAGTACGAACACGCGAAAAAACGCGGTGCGAAAATTTACGCTGAACTCGTCGGCTTTGGTATGAGCAGCGATGCTTATCATATGACGTCACCGCCAGAAAATGGCGCAGGCGCAGCTCTGGCGATGGCAAATGCTCTGCGTGATGCAGGCATTGAAGCGAGTCAGATTGGCTACGTTAACGCGCACGGTACTTCTACGCCGGCTGGCGATAAAGCTGAAGCGCAGGCGGTGAAAACCATCTTCGGTGAAGCTGCAAGCCGTGTGTTGGTAAGCTCCACGAAATCTATGACCGGTCACCTGTTAGGTGCGGCGGGTGCAGTAGAATCTATCTACTCCATCCTGGCGCTGCGCGATCAGGCTGTTCCGCCAACCATCAACCTGGATAACCCGGATGAAGGTTGCGATCTGGATTTCGTACCGCACGAAGCGCGTCAGGTTAGCGGAATGGAATACACTCTGTGTAACTCCTTCGGCTTCGGTGGCACTAATGGTTCTTTGATCTTTAAAAAGATCTAAGTTGTCATTTTCCACCCTTATAAAAGGTCCGCTTGCGGGCCTTTTTTCTTAGCTTTTATTCCGACTTGTTCCGTAGTGAACATGCTGCCACACTAACAATTCTCTGATAAGGAGCCGGTATGTTCTTAATTAACGGTCATAAGCAGGAATCGCTGGCAGTAAGCGATCGGGCAACGCAGTTTGGTGATGGTTGTTTTACCACCGCCAGAGTTATCGACGGTAAAGTCAGTTTGTTATCGGCGCATATCCAGCGACTACAGGATGCTTGTCAGCGGTTGATGATTTCCTGTGACTTCTGGCCTCAGCTTGAACAAGAGATGAAAACGCTGGCAGCAGAACAGCAAAATGGTGTGCTGAAAGTCGTGATCAGTCGCGGTAGTGGCGGGCGAGGGTACAGCACATTGAACAGCGGACCGGCAACGCGGATTCTCTCCGTTACGGCTTATCCTGCACATTACGACCGTTTGCGTAACGAGGGGATTACGTTGGCGCTAAGCCCGGTGCGGCTGGGGCGCAATCCTCATCTTGCAGGTATTAAACATCTCAATCGTCTTGAGCAAGTATTGATTCGCTCTCATCTTGAGCAGACAAACGCTGATGAGGCGCTGGTCCTTGACAGCGAAGGGTGGGTTACGGAATGCTGTGCGGCTAATTTGTTCTGGCGGAAGGGCAACGTAGTTTATACGCCGCGACTGGATCAGGCAGGTGTTAACGGCATTATGCGACAATTCTGTATCCGTTTGCTGGCACAATCCTCTTATCAGCTTGTCGAAGTGCAAGCCTCTCTGGAAGAGTCGTTGCAGGCAGATGAGATGGTTATTTGTAATGCGTTAATGCCAGTGATGCCCGTATGTGCCTGTGGCGATGTCTCCTTTTCGTCAGCAACGTTATATGAATATTTAGCCCCACTTTGTGAGCGCCCGAATTAGTCATGAAAAAAGTGTTATTGATAATCTTGTTATTGCTGGTGGTACTGGGTATCGCCGCTGGTGTGGGCGTCTGGAAGGTTCGCCATCTTGCCGACAGCAAATTGCTTATCAAAGAAGAGACGATATTTACCCTGAAGCCAGGGACCGGACGTCTGGCGCTCGGTGAACAGCTTTATGCCGATAAGATCATCAATCGTCCACGGGTTTTTCAATGGCTGCTGCGTATCGAACCGGATCTTTCTCACTTTAAAGCCGGGACTTACCGCTTTACACCGCAGATGACCGTGCGCGAGATGCTGAAATTGCTGGAAAGCGGTAAAGAAGCACAGTTCCCTCTGCGACTGGTAGAAGGGATGCGTCTGAGCGATTACCTCAAGCAATTGCGTGAGGCCCCGTATATCAAGCATACGCTGAGCGATGATAAGTACGCCACCGTAGCGCAGGCACTTGAACTGGAAAACCCGGAGTGGATTGAAGGTTGGTTCTGGCCAGACACCTGGATGTATACCGCCAATACCACCGATGTCGCGTTACTCAAGCGAGCGCACAAGAAAATGGTGAAAGCGGTCGATAGCGCCTGGGAAGGGCGTGCGGACGGTCTGCCTTATAAAGATAAAAACCAGTTGGTGACGATGGCATCAATTATCGAAAAAGAAACCGCCGTTGCCAGTGAACGCGATAAGGTTGCCTCAGTATTTATCAACCGTTTACGCATTGGTATGCGCCTGCAGACCGACCCGACCGTGATTTACGGGATGGGAGAGCGTTATAATGGCAAACTTTCTCGTGCAGACCTGGAAACGCCGACAGCGTATAACACCTATACCATTACCGGTCTGCCGCCAGGTGCGATAGCGACGCCGGGGGCGGATTCGCTGAAGGCTGCTGCGCATCCGGCAAAAACGCCGTATCTCTATTTTGTGGCCGATGGTAAAGGTGGTCACACGTTTAATACCAATCTTGCCAGTCATAACAAGTCTGTGCAGGATTATCTGAAAGTGCTTAAGGAAAAAAATGCGCAGTAAGTATATCGTCATTGAGGGGCTGGAAGGCGCAGGCAAAACTACCGCGCGTAATGTGGTGGTTGAGACGCTCGAGCAACTGGGTATCCGCGACATGGTTTTCACTCGGGAACCTGGCGGTACGCAACTTGCCGAAAAGTTAAGAAGCCTGGTGCTGGATATCAAATCGGTAGGCGATGAAGTCATTACCGATAAAGCCGAAGTTCTGATGTTTTATGCCGCGCGCGTTCAACTGGTAGAAACGGTCATCAAACCAGCTCTGGCTAACGGCACCTGGGTGATTGGCGATCGCCACGATCTCTCCACTCAGGCGTATCAGGGCGGCGGACGTGGTATTGACCAACATATGCTGGCAACACTGCGTGATGCTGTTCTCGGGGATTTTCGCCCCGACTTAACGCTCTATCTCGATGTTACCCCGGAAGTTGGCTTAAAACGCGCGCGTGCGCGCGGCGAGCTGGATCGTATTGAGCAAGAATCTTTCGATTTCTTTAATCGCACCCGCGCCCGCTATCTGGAACTGGCAGCACAAGATAAAAGCATTCATACCATTGATGCCACCCAGCCGCTGGAGGCCGTGATGGATGCAATCCGCACTACCGTGACCCACTGGGTGAAGGAGTTGGACGCATGAGATGGTATCCATGGTTACGACCTGATTTCGAAAAACTGGTAGCCAGCTATCAGGCCGGAAGAGGTCACCATGCGCTACTCATTCAGGCGTTACCGGGCATGGGCGATGATGCTTTAATCTACGCCCTGAGCCGTTATTTACTCTGCCAACAACCGCAGGGCCACAAAAGTTGCGGTCACTGTCGTGGATGTCAGTTGATGCAGGCTGGCACGCATCCCGATTACTACACCCTGGCTCCCGAAAAAGGAAAAAATACGCTGGGCGTTGATGCGGTACGTGAGGTCACCGAAAAGCTGAATGAGCACGCACGCTTAGGTGGTGCGAAAGTCGTTTGGGTAACCGATGCTGCCTTACTAACCGACGCCGCGGCTAACGCATTGCTGAAAACGCTTGAAGAGCCACCAGCAGAAACTTGGTTTTTCCTGGCTACCCGCGAGCCTGAACGTTTACTGGCAACATTACGTAGTCGTTGTCGGTTACATTACCTTGCGCCGCCGCCGGAACAGTACGCCGTGACCTGGCTTTCACGCGAAGTGACAATGTCACAGGATGCATTACTTGCCGCATTGCGCTTAAGCGCCGGTTCGCCTGGCGCGGCACTGGCGTTGTTTCAGGGAGATAACTGGCAGGCTCGTGAAACATTGTGTCAGGCGTTGGCATATAGCGTGCCATCGGGCGACTGGTATTCGCTGCTAGCGGCCCTTAATCATGAACAAGCTCCGGCGCGTTTACACTGGCTGGCAACGTTGCTGATGGATGCGCTAAAACGCCATCATGGTGCTGCGCAGGTGACCAATGTTGATGTGCCGGGCCTGGTCGCCGAACTGGCAAACCATCTTTCTCCCTCGCGCCTGCAGGCTATACTGGGGGATGTTTGCCACATTCGTGAACAGTTAATGTCTGTTACAGGCATCAACCGCGAGCTTCTCATCACCGATCTTTTACTGCGTATTGAGCATTACCTGCAACCGGGCGTTGTGCTACCGGTTCCTCATCTTTAAGAGAGACATCATGTTTTTAGTCGACTCACACTGCCATCTCGATGGTCTGGATTATGAATCTTTGCATAAGGACGTGGATGACGTTCTGGCGAAAGCCGCCGCACGCGATGTGAAATTTTGTCTGGCAGTCGCCACAACATTACCGGGTTATTTACATATGCGGGATCTGGTAGGCGAACGTGACAACGTCGTATTTTCTTGTGGCGTGCATCCACTCAACCAGAATGATCCCTACGATGTAGAAGATTTACGCCGTCTGGCGGCAGAAGAGGGTGTTGTAGCGCTGGGTGAAACCGGGCTGGATTATTATTACACGCCGGAAACTAAAGTACGTCAGCAAGAGTCCTTCATCCATCATATCCAGATTGGTCGTGAACTGAACAAGCCGGTTATCGTCCATACCCGTGACGCCCGTGCCGATACGCTGGCAATTCTGCGCGAAGAAAAAGTGACGGATTGCGGTGGCGTACTACACTGTTTTACAGAGGACAGAGAAACGGCGGGTAAATTACTGGATCTCGGATTTTACATCTCCTTTTCCGGCATTGTGACCTTCCGTAATGCGGAGCAACTGCGCGATGCTGCGCGTTATGTCCCCCTGGATCGGTTACTGGTGGAAACTGACTCACCTTACCTTGCGCCGGTACCGCATCGAGGAAAAGAGAATCAACCTGCGATGGTTCGTGACGTTGCAGAATACATGGCTGTGTTGAAAGGTGTTGCCGTTGAAGAACTGGCGCAGGTAACCACCGATAACTTCGCCCGTCTGTTTCACATCGACGCTTCCCGCCTTCAATCCATCCGTTGAATGAGTTTTTTTAAAGCTCGTAATTAATGGCTAAAACGAGTAAAGTTCACCGCCGAAAATTGGGCGGTGAATAACCACGTTTGAAATATTGTGACATATGTTTTGTCAAAATGTGCAACTTCTCCAATGATCTGAAGTTGAAACGTGATAGCCGTCAAACAAATTGGCACTGAATTATTTTACTCTGTGTAATAAATAAAGGGCGCTTAGATGCCCTGTACACGGCGAGGCTCTCCCCCCTTGCCACGCGTGAGAACGTAAAAAAAGCACCCATACTCAGGAGCACTCTCAATTATGTTTAAGAATGCATTTGCTAACCTGCAAAAGGTCGGTAAATCGCTGATGCTGCCGGTATCCGTACTGCCTATCGCAGGTATTCTGCTGGGCGTCGGTTCCGCGAATTTCAGCTGGCTGCCCGCCGTTGTATCGCATGTTATGGCAGAAGCAGGCGGTTCCGTCTTTGCAAACATGCCACTGATTTTTGCGATCGGTGTCGCCCTCGGCTTTACCAATAACGATGGCGTATCCGCGCTGGCCGCAGTTGTTGCCTATGGCATCATGGTTAAAACCATGGCCGTGGTTGCGCCACTGGTACTGCATTTACCTGCTGAAGAAATCGCCTCTAAACACCTGGCGGATACTGGCGTACTCGGAGGGATTATCTCCGGTGCGATCGCAGCGTACATGTTTAACCGTTTCTACCGTATTAAGCTGCCTGAGTATCTTGGCTTCTTTGCCGGTAAACGCTTTGTGCCGATCATTTCTGGCCTGGCTGCCATCTTTACTGGCGTTGTGCTGTCCTTCATTTGGCCGCCGATTGGTTCTGCAATCCAGACCTTCTCTCAGTGGGCTGCTTACCAGAACCCGGTAGTTGCGTTTGGCATTTACGGTTTCATCGAACGTTGCCTGGTACCGTTTGGTCTGCACCACATCTGGAACGTACCTTTCCAGATGCAGATTGGTGAATACACCAACGCAGCAGGTCAGGTTTTCCACGGCGACATTCCGCGTTATATGGCGGGTGACCCGACTGCGGGTAAACTGTCTGGTGGCTTCCTGTTCAAAATGTACGGTCTGCCAGCTGCCGCAATTGCTATCTGGCACTCTGCTAAACCAGAAAACCGCGCGAAAGTGGGCGGTATTATGATCTCCGCGGCGCTGACCTCGTTCCTGACCGGTATCACCGAGCCGATCGAGTTCTCCTTCATGTTCGTTGCGCCGATCCTGTACATCATCCACGCGATTCTGGCAGGCCTGGCATTCCCAATCTGTATTCTTCTGGGGATGCGTGACGGTACGTCGTTCTCGCACGGTCTGATCGACTTCATCGTTCTGTCTGGTAACAGCAGCAAACTGTGGCTGTTCCCGATCGTCGGTATCGGTTATGCGATTGTTTACTACACCATCTTCCGCGTGCTGATTAAAGCACTGGATCTGAAAACGCCGGGTCGTGAAGACGCGACTGAAGATGCAAAAGCGACAGGTACCAGCGAAATGGCACCGGCTCTGGTTGCTGCATTTGGTGGTAAAGAAAACATTACTAACCTCGACGCATGTATTACCCGTCTGCGCGTCAGCGTTGCTGATGTGTCTAAAGTGGATCAGGCCGGCCTGAAGAAACTGGGCGCAGCGGGCGTAGTGGTTGCTGGTTCTGGTGTTCAGGCGATTTTCGGTACTAAATCCGATAACCTGAAAACCGAGATGGATGAGTACATCCGTAACCACTAATCCGTAAGACGTTGGGGAGACTAAGGCAGCCAGATGGCTGCCTTTTTTACAGGTGTTATTCAGAATTGATACGTGCCGGTAATGCTGAAATTACGCGGTGTGCCGTAGACGATAGAACCTTCCACGTTGGTATCGTAGGTTTTGTCGAACAGGTTATTGACGTTCCCCTGTAACGAGAAGTTTTTCGTCACCTGGTAGCGGGTGAAGAGATCCACCAGCGCGTAGCTACCTTGCTCGGCGCGGAAGGTGCCATACGGCGTCACGGTGTCGGTATACACGCGATTTTGCCAGTTAACACCACCGCCGACCGTCAACTCTGGCATGACAGGCAACCGATAGCTGGTGAACATTTTAACCGTGGTGCGTGGCAGATTAGGATTAACGGCGTTTCCTTCGTTATCCTCTGCAATATAGCGCGTTGCGCCAAATGTCAGCTGCCAGTTGTCGGTAATTGCGCCGTTGAGTTCAAATTCCACCCCTTTACTGACTGTCCCATCCACCGCTTTATAGGCGGTTTCGCCGTTGCTGCCGGGGATAGGTGTACCGGTGGACTGAGCGACATTATCCTGCTCAATACGGAAGATGGCTAACGTGGTGGTCAGACGGCTATTCATCCAGTCCGATTTCAGACCCAGCTCGTAGTTGTTACCGGTGATTGGAGCCAGATATTTGCCTGAACTGTCACGATCATTTTGCGGCTGGAAAATAGAGGTATAGCTGGCGTAGGTCGACCAGTTGTCATTGATGTCAAACACCAGACCAGCGTAAGGCGTGGTGTGGTTTTTCTCCATGCTGTAAGTCAGCGTATCAACCCGCCAGTTGGTATAACGTGCGCCGAGGATCAGATGCAGCGGATCGGCAAGGGTGACACGAGTGGCAGCATATAACGATTTCATATGTGTGGTATCGTCCTGCGCCAGGCTCTGTGGTGACCAGTCGGTTTGTGGGAAATTGCCATTAAAGTTGTAGAAACTGCCAATTTCATCCGGGAAGATGTTGGCCCATGAACTGAAGTAACGATTGTTTTGTTTGCTGTAACTGCCACCAAACATTAGATTGTGCTGACGACCAAACAATTCATAACTACCGTCAGCGAACAAATCCAGCGCATCAACTTTACGTTTGCCACTGTTCCAACCGGTGCCGCCGACATAATCAAAGCCAGGTCCATAATTACTGTATGGCCCAACCAGCATACCATCCGCTTTGTTTACATAGGCATCGACATACATCATTTTGCTGTCAAATTCGACTTCAGAGTGGGTGGCATTCAGTGTCGCTTGCCAGGTATCAGCAAACTGCTGCTTCAGGGTCATAAAGACCTTGTTGATCTCTTTATCGTTGTACGCCCAGTCAGGTGCGGTACTGCGTGCGCGATCGTAACTGTTGCTGCTGCCATCAGTATTCCAGCGCGGTAAACCGCCCCAGGTAGGGCTATTAACATCAATGCGCTGATATTCGTAACCGGCTGAAAGCGTCGTAAGATCGCCTAAATCAGCATCGACAATGCCCGAGAAGAAGGTCTTTTCACTGTTGTAGCGGTCCAGCCATGAGTCGTTATTCTGGTAGCCGCCGACAATTCGCGCGCGGATTTTACCGTCTTCGGTGAGTGGGCTTTGTAAATCCGCCACATACCGTTCTTTGTTCCAGCTACCGTATTCCGCCGAGACATCGCCTTTAAATTCACGACTGGTCGCGTGTTTTCGAACCATATTAATTGCCGCAGATGGATTACCCGTCCCGGTCATGAGTCCTGTCGCGCCACGCACTACTTCTACGCGTTCAAAGAGTGCCATATCAGAAAGTGCGTCGCCCAGATTCCAGCGCGATTCAAAATAGGTGGGGATACCATCAACCATATAGTTATCGATCTGGAATCCGCGGGAATAATAAAGAGCACGATCGGAATCCGCCTGACTTTTGCTGATCCCCAGCGTGTTTTCCATCACTTCGCCCAGCGTTTGTAACTGCTGATCTTCCATCCGCTGCTGGCTAACAATAGTGACCGACTGAGGAATATCACGTTGAGTCATCTGCATTTTGGTACCCGCAGAGGTAGACGTTACGCTGTAATCATTTTCGCCATCATCTGGAGCTGTGGCTGAACCCTCAACAATCACCGTTTCTTCAGTGGCTGGTGCAGCAAAAGCGGCAGAAGGTAATAGTGCCAGTGCTATGCAACCGGCAAGTAGTGACGGTTTGGTGATGGCTTGATATTGATTATCCCTGTTAAATTGTGTTGAAAGCATTTGAAATCTCTTGGTTTATGTTGTCGTCAGGCTCATGCCGGAGGAGGGTGATGAGCGATTATATTTAGTGTGCGAATAATTTTGTTTGTAAATGCAAATGAGAAATATACGCATTCATATTTGTCATGTAAACCAAACAGAGAATGTCTTTTCAGCGCATTCGCAGGCAGAAATGGGAATAATGGCGATATATACGGCAGCAAAACGATTTTTTGCTTAAGAAATCGTGAGTTAAGGTTGAAAGAGCAGGTTTAACTCGACCATACTCTATACTCGCAGTGTGGCGCGGCGTAGCATGGCGCAACGCATGGCTATTTGAAAAAGGAAAATGTCGTGGCAGAAGAAACTATATTCAGCAAAATTATTCGTCGTGAGATCCCCTCCGATATCGTCTACCAGGATGATCTGGTAACGGCGTTTCGCGATATTTCGCCGCAAGCGCCAACGCATATTCTGATCATTCCGAATATCCTCATTCCGACTGTGAACGACGTCTCAGCTGAGCATGAGCAGGCGCTGGGACGCATGATCACCGTAGCGGCAAAAATTGCTGAGCAAGAAGGTATTGCCGAAGATGGCTATCGTCTGATCATGAATACCAACCGCCATGGCGGACAAGAGGTTTACCACATCCATATGCACTTGTTGGGTGGCCGTCCGCTGGGACCAATGCTGGCGCATAAAGGTCTGTAACGATGAGAAAAGGATGCTTTGGGCTGGTGTCTCTGGTGTTGTTACTGCTGGTGGGCTGTCGTTCACATCCGGAAATTCCGGTGAATGATGAGCAATCGCTGGTGATGGAGTCATCTTTATTGGCTGCGGGCATCAGTGCAGAAAAGCCCTTCCTTTCGACGTCTGATATTCAACCTTCAGCATCCTCAACGCTTTATAACGAAAGGCAAGAACCCGTTACCGTTCATTATCGTTTTTACTGGTATGACGCCAGAGGGCTGGAGATGCATCCTCTGGAAAGGCCACGCAGCGTTACCATTCCCGCACATTCGGCGGTAACGCTGTACGGCAGCGCCAATTTTCTGGGGGCGCACAAAGTCAGACTTTATCTATATTTGTAAGGGGTGAATCTTGATGACAAAAATGAGTCGCTACGCCTTGATTACCGCGCTGGCGATGTTTCTCGCCGGGTGTGTGGGGCAACGTGAACCTGCACCGGTAGAAGAAGTGAAACCAGCGCCGGAACAACCAGCCGAGCCACAACAGCCTGTCCCCACAGTGCCCTCGGTGCCGACGATCCCGCAGCAGCCAGGCCCAATTGAGCACGAAGATCAAACTGCACCGCCTGCGCCGCATATTCGCCATTATGACTGGAATGGCGCAATGCAGCCGATGGTCAGTAAGATGCTTGGGGCTGACGGGGTGACTGCGGGTAGCGTCCTGCTGGTTGATAGCGTTAACAACCGTACTAACGGTTCGCTGAATGCCGCAGAAGCGACCGAAACGCTGCGAAATGCGCTGGCTAATAACGGGAAATTTACCCTGGTTTCCGCCCAGCAACTGTCGATGGCGAAGCAACAGTTAGGTTTGTCGCCGCAGGACAGTTTAGGCACCCGTAGTAAAGCCATAGGCATTGCCCGCAATGTCGGCGCTCATTACGTGCTGTACTCCAGCGCCTCTGGCAACGTTAACGCTCCGACCCTACAAATGCAGCTGATGCTGGTGCAGACGGGCGAAATTATCTGGTCAGGTAAAGGTGCCGTTTCGCAGCAATAATCCCATCACGCGCGACGAATTGCTGTCGCGCTTTTTCCCGCAGTATCATCCCGTCACGACGTTTAATAGTGGGCTTAGTGGCGGGAGTTTTCTCATTGAACATCAGGGCCAGCGTTTTGTTGTGCGTCAGCCGCACGATCCTGATGCGCCGCAGTCCGCGTTCTTGCGCCAGTATCGGGCTTTATCACAACTACCCGCATGCATTGCACCGAAGCCGCATTTATATCTCCGTGACTGGATGGTAGTCGACTATCTGCCCGGCGCGGTAAAAACGTATTTGCCGGATACCAACGAACTGGCAGGCTTGCTGTATTATCTACATCAACAACCACGTTTTGGCTGGCGAATAACGCTGTTGCCGTTACTGGAACTGTACTGGCAGCAAAGCGATCCGGCGCGGCGGACAGTGGGTTGGCTGCGAATGTTAAAACGTCTGCGCAAAGCGCGGGAACCACGGCCTTTACGCTTAAGTCCATTGCATATGGATGTCCACGCCGGAAATTTAGTGCATAGCGCGTCAGGGTTAAAACTCATCGACTGGGAGTATGCCGGAGATGGTGATATCGCGCTGGAACTGGCGGCGGTGTGGGTGGAAAATACTGAACAGCACCGGCAATTGGTCAATGACTATGCCACTCGCGCGAAGATTTATCCGGCGCAATTATGGCGTCAGGTCAGGCGATGGTTTCCCTGGCTGCTGATGCTCAAAGCAGGGTGGTTTGAGTACCGCTGGCGACAAACCGGCGATCAACAATTTATCAGGCTGGCCGATGACACCTGGCGGCAGCTATTAATAAAACAATAAGGAGAGCAGTGTGGGTCCAGTAATGTTGGATGTCGAAGGTTACGAACTGGACGCGGAAGAGCGTGAAATACTGGCGCATCCGCTGGTGGGAGGGCTGATTCTCTTTACGCGTAACTATCATGATCCTGCCCAGTTACGTGAACTGGTGCGCCAGATCCGCGCAGCTTCGCGCAATCGTCTGGTGGTGGCGGTTGATCAGGAAGGTGGACGCGTGCAGCGTTTTCGTGAAGGTTTTACCCGCTTGCCAGCGGCGCAATCATTCGCTGCGCTGTCAGGAATGGAAGAGGGTGGCAAACTGGCGCAGGAGGCAGGTTGGTTGATGGCCAGCGAAATGATCGCTATGGATATTGATATCAGCTTTGCGCCTGTGCTGGATGTCGGGCATATCAGCGCGGCGATTGGCGAGCGTTCTTATCATGCCGATCCACAAAAAGCCCTGGCAATTGCCAGCCGGTTTATTGATGGTATGCATGAAGCCGGAATGAAAACGACCGGGAAACACTTCCCAGGACACGGTGCAGTAACGGCAGACTCACACAAAGAAACACCGTGCGATCCACGTCCACAAGCGGAGATTCGCGCTAAAGATATGTCGGTCTTCAGTTCCTTAATCCGCGAAAATAAACTCGACGCCATTATGCCTGCGCATGTGATCTACAGTGATGTTGATCCGCGTCCGGCGAGCGGTTCTCCCTACTGGCTGAAAACCGTTTTGCGTCAGGAACTGGGTTTTGACGGCGTGATTTTCTCTGACGATTTATCGATGGAAGGTGCCGCGATTATGGGCAGTTATGCCGAACGCGGGCAGGCTTCACTGGATGCGGGTTGCGATATGATCCTGGTCTGCAATAATCGTAAAGGGGCCGTCAGCGTGTTAGATAATCTGTCACCGATCAAGGCAGAACGTGTTACACGTTTGTATCATAAAGGTTCATTTTCGCGACAGGAACTGATGGACTCGGCTCGCTGGAAAGCGATCAGCACCCGTCTGAATCAGTTACATGAACGCTGGCAGGAAGAGAAAGCAGGTCACTAACCCTGGCTTATGTGAGGAAGCGATGATTATCTATTTACACGGTTTTGACTCTAACAGTCCGGGTAACCACGAGAAAGTCTTACAATTGCAGTTTATTGACCCGGATGTACGCTTGATAAGCTACAGTACGCGGCATCCGAAACATGATATGCAGCATCTGCTTAAAGAAGTGGACAAAATGTTGCAACTGAACGTTGACGAGCGTCCGCTAATTTGCGGCGTTGGCTTGGGCGGATACTGGGCGGAACGGATTGGTTTTCTTTGCGACATCCGCCAGGTGATCTTCAACCCTAATTTGTTCCCTTATGAGAACATGGAAGGCAAGATTGATCGCCCGGAAGAGTATGCCGATATTGCCACTAAGTGTGTGACCAACTTCCGTGAGAAGAATCGCGATCGTTGCCTGGTGATTTTGTCGCGTAATGATGAAGCGCTTAACAGCCAGCGGACATCTGAAGAGTTGCATCATTATTACGAGATTGTCTGGGACGAAGAGCAGACGCACAAATTCAAGAATATCTCCCCGCATTTACAGCGCATTAAAGCGTTCAAAACCCTCGGGTAAATGCCCTCGTCGCATCAGGTAACCTTGCCGGTACCTGATGCGCTCCGAATTCTGTGGGTCGGATAAGGCGTCCACGCCGCATCCGACAGTCGAGCATCAATGCCTGATGCGCTTCTTATCAGGCCTACCGAACGCCCTGCATACACCCCTCACTCTATATCACTCTCACAAATTCGCTCAAATAATAAACAATAAACTCTGTTTTTTGATCTCACCCGGTAAAGTCGCCTATCTTTTCAGCAACAAAACTTGATTAACATCAATTTTGGTATGACCAATGCACCATTCATGTTATTCTCAATAGCGAAGAACATTTTCATTGCTGTAACCTGTTGTTAATTAAGAGCTATGTTAATAACCATTAATTAACAATTGGTTAATAAATTTAAGGGGGTCACGTTGACTACGCCATTGAAAAAGATTGTGATTGTCGGCGGCGGTGCTGGTGGGCTGGAAATGGCAACACAGCTGGGGCATAAGCTGGGACGCAAGAAAAAAGCCAAAATTACGCTGGTCGATCGTAACCACAGCCACCTGTGGAAACCGCTGCTGCACGAAGTGGCGACTGGCTCGCTTGATGAAGGCGTCGATGCGTTGAGCTATCTGGCCCATGCGCGCAATCATGGTTTCCAGTTCCAGCTGGGTTCCGTCATTGATATTGATCGTGAAGCGAAAACAATCACTATTGCAGAACTGCGCGACGAGAAAGGTGAACTGCTGGTTCCGGAACGTAAAATCGCCTATGACACCCTGGTAATGGCGCTGGGTAGCACCTCTAACGATTTCAATACGCCAGGTGTCAAAGAGAACTGCATTTTCCTCGATAACCCGCACCAGGCGCGTCGCTTCCACCAGGAGATGCTGAATTTGTTCCTGAAATACTCCGCCAACCTGGGCGCGAATGGCAAAGTGAACATTGCGATTGTCGGCGGCGGCGCGACGGGTGTAGAACTCTCCGCTGAATTGCACAACGCGGTCAAGCAACTGCACAGCTACGGTTACAAAGGCCTGACCAACGAAGCCCTGAACGTAACGCTGGTAGAAGCGGGAGAACGTATTTTGCCTGCGTTACCGCCACGTATCTCTGCTGCGGCCCACAACGAGCTAACGAAACTTGGCGTTCGCGTGCTGACGCAAACCATGGTCACCAGTGCTGATGAAGGCGGCCTGCACACTAAAGATGGCGAATATATTGAGGCTGATCTGATGGTATGGGCAGCCGGGATCAAAGCGCCAGACTTCCTGAAAGATATCGGTGGTCTTGAAACTAACCGTATCAACCAGCTGGTGGTGGAACCGACGCTGCAAACCACCCGCGATCCAGACATTTACGCTATTGGCGACTGCGCGTCATGCCCGCGTCCGGAAGGGGGCTTTGTTCCGCCGCGTGCTCAGGCTGCACACCAGATGGCGACTTGCGCAATGAACAACATTCTGGCGCAGATGAACGGTAAGCCGCTGAAAAATTATCAGTATAAAGATCATGGTTCGCTGGTATCGCTGTCGAACTTCTCCACCGTCGGTAGCCTGATGGGTAACCTGACGCGCGGCTCAATGATGATTGAAGGACGAATTGCGCGCTTTGTATATATCTCGCTATACCGAATGCATCAGATTGCGCTGCATGGTTACTTTAAAACCGGATTAATGATGCTGGTGGGGAGTATTAACCGCGTTATCCGTCCGCGTTTGAAGTTGCATTAATCGACGTACACTGGCGGATGTGGCATAAACGCCTCATCCGCCCTTGAGAAACAGCGCGATCGGCAGCCGCGTTGTATCAGGCATCCTTTCAGACTCCTCCGAATCCTTAAGTATTTCCAGCCATTCCCGCGCTTTTCATCTTCTGTCTGATAGCTGCTTTTCTCCTTCGCTTGCATGATTGGCATAACTGCAAAGAAGGAGGTGTTCCCGTGAATAAATCAATGTTGGCGGGTATCGGGATTGGTGTCGCAGCTGCGCTGGGCGTAGCGGCAGTGGCCAGTCTGAACGTGTTTGAACGGGGCCCGCAATACGCTCAGGTTGTTTCTGCAACCCCAATCAAGGAAACGGTTAAAACACCGCGTCAGGAGTGTCGCAACGTCACAGTGACCCATCGTCGACCGGTGCAGGATGAAAATCGCATTACCGGGTCGGTGCTCGGCGCTGTTGCTGGCGGCGTGATAGGGCATCAGTTTGGTGGTGGTCGCGGTAAAGATGTCGCCACTGTTGTGGGGGCGCTGGGTGGTGGATATGCCGGTAACCAGATCCAGGGCTCTCTCCAGGAAAGCGATACTTACACGACTACGCAACAGCGTTGTAAAACGGTGTATGACAAGTCAGAAAAAATGCTCGGTTATGATGTGACCTATAAGATTGGCGATCAGCAGGGCAAAATCCGCATGGACCGCGATCCGGGTACGCAGATCCCGCTAGATAGCAACGGGCAACTGATTTTGAATAACAAAGTATAACAAGGCTGTACTCTGCAATTTGGCCCCTCATTCGCTCAGGCTGAGGGGCTTTTTTTGCGACTTATTTCACCAGTTCGGGCCATAAACGCAAAGTCGTTCCGGCAATCTGCATCAGTTTTTCCAGCGATGCACCTTCGCGTGCGCTGATCGACATCCCCTGAATAATACAATTAAGGAATTCTGCCAGATGTGTCACGTCACAGTGGGGCGGGATTTCCCCGCGCGCTTGTCGTTGACATAAAAACTGCTGCAAAGTGCGCTCTTGCATCGCATGGCGTGATTTCAACGTATTGGCGATATCTCCTGAATCTGGGGAGAGGGTGGTGCAGTTGTTGATCATGAAGCAGCCTGCCGGGGTGTCTTTGCTGGTAAAGCAGTTGGCGATGGCAGCAAAATAGTCAGCCAGCGCAGACTCCACGCTTTTCTCTTCACAAAACAGCTGTGCTTCATGCTTAGCGGCAAAACGATCGATATAGCGGTCGAGAACGGCACGAAATAACCCCTCTTTGTTGGTAAATTCCGCGTATAGCGTGGGCGCTTTGGCTCCGGTCGCTTCGACGAGGTCCGCAAGAGAAGTCGCTTCATAACCGTGTTGCCAGAACAATTTCATGGCCTTATCAAGCGCGGCATCCCTGTCGAACACTTTTGGGCGGCCACGGCTTTTTTTTACACATTGTGTTGAGTCAGTTGCCATGATGCCGTTGTACCTGGTGACTGTGAATGAAAGGTTATTATAAAAATAATCACCTCCGTTCACCAGTCCAGATCCCATAAAAATAATTGCTTTCTATTTAACTGAAATTTAAAGATTTTTAAATTAATTAATGATTGTTATAAAAAATATCTTGTATGTGATCCAGATCACATCTATCATTTAGTTATCGATCGTTAAGTAATTGCTTGCGACGTCATTCATCTGCATAAGGCCACTATTATGAAAAACGTAAAAACCCTCATCGCTGCGGCGATTTTAAGCTCCATGTCATTTGCCAGCTTTGCGGCTGTCGAAGTTCAGTCAACGCCAGAAGGCCAACAAAAAGTCGGTACAATCAGTGCTAACGCGGGGACAAATCTGGGATCGCTGGAAGAGCAGCTGGCGCAAAAAGCGGATGAGATGGGCGCAAAATCTTTCCGTATTACTTCTGTAACCGGTCCGAATACCCTCCATGGAACAGCAGTAATTTATAAATAAGCATTAACCCTCATTAATGCCTGCTACTGCTGATTTTTTCCCCGCGACATGCCGTGTCGCGGGGATTTTTTTATCCGGGCTTTACAGCGTTTGTGGGCTCACTTGATGACGGCGGACATCCACCGGCATCCCGGAACGGACATCCATCACATGTTGCATCACTTCAGCGTCAGTTTGTGCTGCATCTTTAAATGATTGCATTGCGCTATTCAGCGTAATTGGCAGCAGCTGCGGATCGTCATCAATCTTCTCTGACAGCGGCTGATGTACTTCAACCAGACGCGCACCGTTTGGTTCGGCAGAGACTTTTATCGGAGTGTTGATGATATTCACTTTGGTGCCTGGGGTGACCTGGCTAAAGAGTGTTTTGATATCGTCATCCCGCAGACGAATACAGCCAGAACTTACCCGCATGCCAATGCCGAAATCGGCGTTCGTACCATGAAGCAAATAAACGCCGCCATAGGCCGCCAGACGAATCGCATGATGGCCCATTGGGTTATCCGGTCCAGCCGGCACTACCGCAGGCAACTCAATTCCCTGTGCTTTATAACGGGCGCGGATGTTTGCCGTTGGCGTCCAGGTTGGGTTTGCACGTTTGTCTGAAACGGTGGTCACCATTGTCGGTGTCAGCGTGTCACCACCTAACTGACCAATACCTATTGGATACACGGTTACCGAATTTTTACCCGGCGGGTAGTAATAGAGACGCAGCTCCGCAATGTTGATCACAATGCCTTCGCGCGGCGCATCTGGAAGTAGGGTTTGCAACGGGATCGTTAACACGCTGCCCGCGCGCGGTACGTAAGGATCAACGCCGGGGTTAGCCTGTAACAGAGCGAGAAAGCCGACGTTGTATTTTTTGGCGATGGCTTCCAGAGAACCACCGTCATTTTCCACCACATGAAATTTGTTTTCGCCAACCAGACGACTGCCCGCTGGCGGCAGCGGCCAGGTGTTGGCTTTTGCCGGTAGCGCCAGCGCCACGGCAGCGGCGAACGTAAAAAACGTTAGCCAGCGAGAAAAACGCGTTTTGATCATCACCAAAAATCCATAATAAATATAAGGTTATTGTAATAAACAGATAAGCCTGAATTATGGATGGTGACAGTGTCGGATAGTGCAGGGAAGTGCAAAGAATTTGTAAATGTTGCAGATGGGGGCGCAGAAACGCCCCCGATTTACCATTAAGCGATCGCGTTCTCTTCCAGTTCACGCATAAACTGGCGTACCCATTCGATACGCGTTTTCCGCTCACTCAAATCCTGAATAAATTTCAGGCGCGTCGGACCATCAAGGCGGTAATGCTGCGGCTGTTTTTGCAGCAAACCAATCAACCAGGCCGGATTAACGTGATTCTTCTCGGCAAATTCGATCACCCCGCCTTTCTCATTACCTTCCAGCTTCCTGATCCCCAGTTTCTGCGCTTGCTGGCGCAGACGGGCAATATCCAGCAGGGTACGCGCCGGATCTGGCAGCAGGCCGAAGCGATCGATAAGCTCGACTTTGATCTCTTCCAGTTCGTTTTCCGTTTTGGCGCTGGCAATACGTTTGTAGAACGACAGACGCGTGTTCACGTCAGGGATGAAATCATCTGGCAATAGCGACGGCATCCGCAGCTCGACTTCTGTTTGCTGGCTGGTGAGATCTTCCAGCGACGGCTCGCGTCCGGCTTTCAGTGCATCGACGGCGTTTTCCAGCAACTCCATATACAGCGAGAAACCGATGGTTTCCATTGAGCCGCTTTGTTCTTCGCCAAGCAGTTCACCCGCGCCGCGAATCTCCAGATCGTGCGTTGCCAGCGCAAAACCTGCCCCGAGATCTTCCAGCGAGGCAATTGCTTCAAGACGTTTTTGTGCATCGGTAGTCATCGCTTTTGGATGCGGTGTCAGCAACCATGCATATGCCTGATGATGCGAACGTCCGACGCGACCGCGTAACTGGTGCAGCTGCGCCAGACCGAAGTGATCCGCGCGTTCAATGATAATAGTGTTGGCTGTCGGGATGTCGATCCCGGTTTCGATAATGGTTGTACAAACCAGCACGTTGAAACGTTGATGATGGAAATCATTCATCACCCGTTCCAGTTCGCGCTCGCGCATCTGCCCGTGACCGATGGCGATCCGCGCTTCTGGCACCAGTTCTGCCAGCCGTTCGGCGGCTTTCTGAATGTTTTCCACATCATTGTAGAGATAATAAACCTGTCCTCCGCGCAAAATTTCACGCAGGATCGCCTCCCGGACCACCATGCTGTCATACTCACGGACAAAGGTTTTAACTGCCAGACGACGGGCGGGCGGCGTGGCGATAATCGACAGGTCACGCATTCCGCTCATTGCCATATTCAGCGTACGTGGGATCGGCGTTGCAGTAAGCGTCAGAATATCCACGTTCGCGCGCATCGCTTTAATGCGCTCTTTATGACGCACCCCGAAGCGGTGTTCTTCATCGACAATCAGCAGGCCTAAATCTTTAAACTTGACGTCACTTTGCAGCAGTTTGTGCGTACCGATCAGAATATCGATTTTCCCTTCCGCCACTTCCGCAAGGATTTGCGTCTGCTCTTTGGCGCTGCGGAAACGGGAGATCATTTCGATACGTACCGGCCAGTTGGCGAAACGGTCGCGGAAGTTGTCGTAATGCTGCTGCGCGAGAAGGGTGGTAGGCACCAGCACCGCCACCTGCTTGTGGTTATCTACTGCCAGGAAAGCTGCGCGCATCGCCACTTCTGTTTTACCAAAGCCAACATCGCCGCACACCAGACGATCCATTGCCAGCGGCTGACACATGTCGCTAAGTACCGCATTAATGGCCTGCGCCTGATCCGGCGTGGTTTCAAACGGGAAGCTGTCGCAGAACAACTGATACTGCTCACGATCGTGTTTAAACGCGAAGCCCTCTTTGGCGGCGCGTTGCGCGTAGATATCCAGCAATTCCGCCGCCACATCACGCACTTTTTCCGCCGCTTTCTGCCGCGCGCGTGACCACGCATCGCCGCCAAGTTTATGCAGCGGGGCGTTTTCTTCCGCGCCACCTGCGTAACGGCTAATCAGATGCAGTGACGACACCGGAACATACAGTTTGGCGTCGTTGGCATAGGTGAGCATCAGATACTCGCCAGTAATGCCACCCGCTTCCAGCGTGGTCATTCCGGCATAACGACCGACGCCGTGCTCCAGATGGACCACCGGCTGACCAATATGCAGTTCCGCAAGGTTACGGATCAGTGTATCGGGGTTGATGGTGCGGCGAGAATCCTGACGACGACGGGCAACGCGTTCACCGAGCAGATCGCTTTCGCAAATCAGCGCCAGATTACGCACCGTATCGACAAAACCATGTTCGGCAGCGCCAATCATCAGATAACGCCCACGGTCGCTGGCTTCATCAAGACGCATAATGCGTTGCGGAGCAATTTTAATTCGTGCGAGCAGTTCACCCAGCGCTTCACGGCGACCTTCACTTTCTACCGAGAACACCACCGGACCGTCGAAAGTCTCGAGGAACTTACGCAGCGCATCCAGCGGCGCTTTTTGTTGTGCCTGAACGGCCAGGTCTGGCAGTTTCTGGAAACCTAAATTGGCATTCGCGGCTTTTGTCGGTAAATGTTCAGTTTTTAGCTGCACCCGGGGCCAGTTTTTCAGCTCTGAGAAGAGCTCGTCCACCCGCAGCCAGAGCGATTGTGGTGGCAACAGCGGGCGCATCGGATCGACGCCGCGATTCTCAAAACGCGCCAGCGTGTCAGCCTGGAAACGTTCGGCACTGGTTTCCAGATCGCCAGTATTCACGAGCAAGGTATTGGCAGGGAAATAACTGAACAGCGGCGGCAGTGGTTCGCTGAAGAACAATGGCTGCCAGTACTCGATCCCGGCAGGTAATGTGCCTTTACTCACTTGCTGGTAAATATGTTCTGGATCGCGCTTCACTTCGAAGGTATCGCGCCACTGGCTGCGGAACAGTTCAATTGCCGCTTTATCGGTCGGAAATTCGTGCGCGGGCAGCAGATTGATCGCTTCTACTTCCTCCAGCGTGCGCTGGCTGTCGACGTCAAACACCCGCAGGCTGTCGATTTCATCATCAAAGAAATCAAGACGATAAGGCAGCTCACTCCCCATCGGGAAGAGATCCAGCAACGCGCCGCGCGTGGCGTATTCGCCGTGCTCCATCACCTGGTCAACATGGCGATAACCGGCGCTGTCCAGTTGGGTTCGTAATGCATCTCGTGACAGGCGCTGACCTTTTTTCATCACCAGCGCATGACCGTGGAGAAAACTGTGTGGGCAAACGCGCTGCATAAGCGTATTCACCGGAACAATCAGTACGCCACGCTGCATCGTCGGTAGCTGGTAAAGGGTGGAAAGGCGCGAGGAGATAATGTCCTGATGAGGCGAAAAACTGTCGTAGGGAAGAGTTTCCCAGTCCGCCAGATTCATCACCATTTGATCGGTAAACTGGCTGATTTCATCATGCAAACGCAGAGCATTTTGCATATCTGGTGCAATGAGTACCACCGGACCGGCGTGACGTTCGGCAATTTCCGCTACCAGCGTTGCACAGGCTGCGCCGGTTAACTCGCCCAGCAGACGCTGCTCACCCGCTTTGACGGGCAGCGTATAACGATATTGTTCAGGCATAACGGTTGTCAGATTCTCGTTAGGATATGCCTCAACATATGGGGGCATATCTCTGATAAGCAATGCTGTTCATTATCCGTAATCGACATGGTTTAGCAAATTGAATCGCCCCGGCTGGGGCGATGGCTTAGCGGGAGTAACTGACGGCAGCGGGCAGTGAAGGCGGGGAGAACAACAGATCGCTGAATGCACGCTGTGAAAGTTTTCTTACCAGCAAGCCCGCAACAGTACAGATGAACAAACTGACAAAGGGATAAACCAGCAGGAGTGTCAGTTCGACTTGCGGCGACCAGCGTGCTGCGTTCATTTGCGCAAGCAGAGTTAAGCTGAATATTTCAACCAGAATGCGATGGGTGGTGTAGATAGCAATGGTGTTGGAGCCAATCACATTCAGCAGGCTGGTGGAGCGCATACCGAATCGTTGCTCGTATTGATAAAACAGCTTCATGATCACCACAATCGATACCAGCGACAACAGCAGCGAGATAGTAAACAACCAGGCACCGACCGCCAGAACGGTAAGCAAAGAAGCCATCAGCAGATGGCGGCGCAACGGCACCTCTTTAACACAGGTCATTATTGTTGCGCCAAACCATGCGCCAAGGCTGTAATAAGGCAAATTGCGGATCACACTGTTCATTCCCCACCACGGCGTGGGAACGAAATTAACCGCCACACTCAGCAGTACAAACAAGGCGAATAGTGGCAGCGCCAGACGGCTAAAAATTTTACATACCACGAAATAGACAATTAACGCATACAGATACCACAAGCTGGTGCTGGCGGTGATCATCCCGTGCAGGAACTCACCGGTGGAATCGGCATAAGCGGCATTGGAGGCATTGCTTAAATCGCGCTCAGGTGCCAGCCACTGGTTCAGCGCACTTAACGCCAGCCACTGCACCACGCCCCAAAGCGCCAGCACCCAGAAGATGTTCCAGATCCGTTTATCGAGACAATTTCCCCACGGTACGCTGTCGATATAGCGGCGAATCAAATAGCCGGATATAAAGAAAAAAACCGGCATACGAAAGGGGGCAAGGTAAAGATTGAAATAGATCCAGCATTTGCTCAGGACTTCCGATAACGGATGCTGAAAAGTGGTCAGATGCGGATAAAAGGTAATGACCGAGTGATAAATCACCACCAGACAAATACATAACCCTTTGATCTGGTTAATCCATAGCTCTTTTTGTTTCATCAGGACAACACGCTCTTTTTTAATTTACATGCGGTTGATCCTGCGGGTTATGACCCGAGGTGTAATGGGTATCTGTCTGTATTGGATGATTTTTCAGATTAAGATCAGGCGGCAAGATTGATGATAAAACATGGCAATTTAGCCGATTGATTTACGGGGGCTTTTCAGATTAGCCCTGACGATCACTTACAGTTCAGACGTTTACCCATCTTGCTTTCGCTTATATACTCGTGTCTTTGCTACAGCAACCAGACGGATTTCATGTACCAACCTGTCGCTCTATTTATTGGCCTGCGTTACATGCGTGGGCGTGCAGCGGATCGCTTCGGTCGTTTCGTCTCCTGGCTTTCTACCATCGGCATTACCCTCGGGGTGATGGCGCTGGTCACAGTATTGTCAGTGATGAACGGCTTTGAGCGCGAGCTGCAAAACAACATCCTTGGCCTGATGCCACAGGCAATTCTCTCTTCTGAGCATGGCTCTCTTAACCCGCAGCAACTCCCAGAAACGGCAGTCAAACTGGACGGCGTTAATCGCGTCGCACCTATTACTACCGGTGATGTGGTACTGCAAAGCGCGCGCAGCGTGGCGGTCGGGGTGATGCTCGGTATCGACCCGGCGCAAAAAGATCCACTTACACCGTATCTGGTCAATGTGAAACAAACTGACCTCGAGCCGGGGAAATATAATGTCATCCTCGGCGAACAACTTGCCTCACAGCTAGGCGTTAATCGCGGTGATCAAATCCGCGTGATGGTACCATCTGCCAGCCAGTTCACGCCGATGGGGCGTATTCCAAGCCAGCGCCTGTTCAATGTGATTGGCACTTTCGCCGCCAACAGTGAAGTCGATGGCTATGAAATGCTGGTGAATATTGAGGATGCCTCGCGTCTGATGCGTTATCCGGCAGGCAATATTACCGGCTGGCGTTTGTGGCTGGATGAGCCGCTGAAAGTCGACTCATTAAGTCAGCAAAAACTGCCTGAAGGCAGCAAATGGCAGGACTGGCGTGATCGTAAAGGCGAGTTGTTCCAGGCCGTACGCATGGAAAAAAATATGATGGGTTTACTGCTGAGCCTGATTGTCGCCGTTGCGGCGTTTAACATTATTACCTCACTAGGGCTGATGGTAATGGAGAAGCAGGGCGAAGTAGCGATCCTGCAAACGCAAGGCTTAACTCCGCGACAAATCATGATGGTCTTTATGGTGCAAGGGGCCAGCGCCGGGATTATCGGTGCGATCCTCGGAGCGGCGCTTGGCGCCCTGCTTGCCAGCCAGTTAAATAATCTGATGCCGATAATCGGCGTCCTGCTTGATGGCGCGGCGCTGCCGGTGGCTATCGAACCTTTACAGGTCATTGTTATTGCGCTGGTGGCGATGGCTATCGCGCTGCTGTCTACGCTTTACCCTTCATGGCGCGCTGCCGCCACTCAACCCGCTGAGGCTTTACGTTATGAATAAGATCCTGTTGCAATGCGACAACCTGTGCAAACGCTATCAGGAAGGCAGTGTGCAAACCGATGTGCTGCACAATGTCAGTTTCAGCGTCGGCGAAGGTGAAATGATGGCGATCGTCGGTAGCTCTGGTTCCGGTAAAAGTACCTTGCTGCACCTGCTGGGCGGGCTGGATACGCCAACCTCCGGCGATGTGATTTTTAATGGTCAGCCAATGAGCAAACTGTCGTCGGCAGCGAAAGCTGAACTGCGCAACCAGAAGCTGGGCTTTATTTATCAGTTTCACCACCTGCTGCCGGATTTTACCGCCCTGGAAAACGTGGCTATGCCGCTGCTGATTGGCAAGAAAAAGCCCGCTGAAATCAACAGCCGTGCACTTGAGATGTTAAAAGCGGTGGGGCTGGATCATCGTGCGAATCACCGCCCATCTGAACTTTCTGGCGGCGAACGCCAGCGTGTGGCGATTGCCCGTGCGCTGGTGAATAACCCGCGCCTGGTACTGGCGGATGAACCTACCGGTAACCTCGATGCGCGTAACGCCGACAGCATCTTCCAGTTGCTTGGGGAATTGAATCGCTTGCAGGGCACCGCCTTCCTGGTGGTTACTCACGACCTGCAACTGGCGAAACGTATGAGCCGCCAGTTAGAAATGCGTGATGGTCGTCTGACGGCGGAACTGAGCCTGATGGGGGCGGAGTAATGGCGATGCCTTTATCGTTATTAATTGGCCTGCGTTTTAGTCGCGGACGGCGGCGCGGCGGCATGGTGTCGCTGATCTCCGTTATTTCTACCATTGGCATTGCCCTCGGCGTGGCGGTATTGATCGTCGGCTTAAGCGCGATGAACGGCTTTGAACGCGAACTGAACAACCGTATTCTGGCGGTGGTGCCGCATGGTGAAATCGAGGCGGTGGATCAGCCGTGGACTAACTGGCAGGAAGCACTGGATCACGTGCAAAAAGTGCCGGGTATTGCCGCTGCCGCGCCGTATATCAATTTCACCGGGCTGGTGGAAAGTGGCGCGAATCTTCGCGCAATCCAGGTGAAGGGCGTTAACCCGCAACAGGAACAGCGTCTGAGCGCATTACCCTCGTTTGTCCAGGGCGATGCGTGGCGCAATTTTAAAGCGGGCGAACAGCAAATTATCATCGGCAAAGGCGTGGCGGATGCGCTGAAAGTGAAGCAGGGGGATTGGGTGTCGATTATGATCCCCAACTCGAATCCCGAGCATAAACTGATGCAGCCAAAACGTGTGCGTTTGCACGTTGCCGGTATTTTGCAGTTGAGTGGTCAACTCGATCACAGTTTTGCCATGATCCCGCTGGCGGATGCCCAACAATATCTTGATATGGGTTCCAGCGTGTCAGGTATTGCCCTTAAAATGACGGATGTTTTCAACGCCAATAAGCTGGTACGCGATGCGGGTGAAGTGACCAACAGCTATGTTTATATTAAAAGCTGGATTGGTACTTACGGCTATATGTATCGCGATATCCAAATGATCCGCGCCATTATGTATCTGGCGATGGTACTGGTGATTGGCGTGGCCTGTTTCAACATCGTCTCCACCTTAGTGATGGCGGTGAAAGACAAGAGTGGCGATATCGCAGTATTAAGAACGCTGGGGGCGAAAGATGGTTTAATTCGCGCCATCTTTGTCTGGTATGGATTGCTGGCAGGGCTGTTCGGCAGCCTGTGTGGTGTGATTATCGGCGTAGTGGTTTCACTGCAACTTACCCCGATTATTGAGTGGATTGAAAAGTTGATCGGTCATCAGTTCCTCTCCAGCGATATCTATTTTATTGATTTCCTGCCATCGGAATTGCACTGGCTGGACGTCTTCTACGTACTGGTCACAGCATTGTTGCTGAGTCTTTTGGCAAGTTGGTATCCGGCGCGGCGCGCCAGTAATATTGACCCTGCGCGAGTCCTTAGCGGCCAGTAAAGGCAGTACATTAAAACAAGGAGCGGCAATGTATTACGGGTTTGATATTGGTGGAACAAAAATTGCGCTTGGCGTGTTTGATAGCGGTCGGCAGTTGCAGTGGGAAAAGCGGGTGCCGACACCGCGTGACAGCTATGACGCATTTTTAGATGCAGTGTGTGAGCTGGTAGCTGAAGCTGACCAACGTTTTGGCTGTAAAGGTTCTGTCGGCATCGGTATTCCGGGAATGCCGGAAACAGAAGATGGTACGCTGTATGCCGCCAATGTCCCCGCTGCCAGCGGTAAACCGCTGCGTGCCGACCTGAGCGCACGTCTTGATCGCGATGTACGCCTTGATAACGATGCCAACTGTTTTGCCCTTTCAGAAGCCTGGGATGATGAATTTACTCAATATCCACTGGTGATGGGGTTGATTCTCGGCACCGGTGTTGGCGGCGGGCTGATTTTCAACGGCAAACCGATTACCGGTAAAAGCTACATTACCGGCGAGTTTGGCCATATGCGTCTGCCGGTTGATGCGTTAACCATGATGGGGTTGGATTTCCCGTTACGCCGCTGCGGCTGTGGTCAGCATGGCTGCATTGAAAATTATCTGTCTGGTCGCGGTTTTGCGTGGCTGTATCAACACTATTATCATCAACCGTTGCAGGCTCCCGAAATTATTGCGCTTTATGATCAAGGCGATGAGCAGGCAAGGGCGCACGTTGAGCGTTATCTGGATTTATTAGCGGTTTGTCTGGGAAATATCCTGACCATCGTTGACCCTGACCTGGTCGTCATTGGTGGTGGCTTATCGAATTTCCCGGCAATCACAACGCAACTGGCGGACAGGCTGCCTCGTCATCTCTTACCTGTAGCTCGTGTTCCGCGCATTGAACGCGCGCGCCACGGTGATGCGGGAGGAATGCGTGGTGCGGCCTTCCTACATCTAACCGATTAAACAACAGAGGTTGCTATGCTGTCGCGTCGGGGTCATCGGTTAAGTCGTTTTCGTAAAAATAAACGCCGCCTGCGCGAGCGTTTGCGTCAGCGTATTTTTTTCAGAGATAAAGTGGTGCCGGAAGCAATGGAAAAACCAAGAGTACTCGTACTGACAGGGGCAGGAATTTCTGCGGAATCAGGTATTCGTACCTTTCGCGCCGCAGATGGCCTGTGGGAAGAACATCGGGTTGAAGATGTGGCAACGCCGGAAGGTTTCGATCGCGATCCTGAACTGGTGCAAGCGTTTTATAACGCCCGTCGTCGACAGCTGCAGCAGCCAGAAATTCAGCCTAACGCCGCGCATCTTGCGCTGGCTAAACTGCAAGACGCCCTCGGCGATCGCTTTTTGCTGGTGACGCAGAATATCGACAACCTGCATGAACGCGCAGGTAATACCAATGTGATTCATATGCATGGGGAACTGCTGAAAGTGCGTTGTTCACAAAGTGGTCAGGTTCTCGACTGGACAGGAGACGTTACCCCAGAAGATAAATGCCATTGTTGCCAGTTTCCGGCACCCTTGCGCCCGCACGTAGTGTGGTTTGGCGAAATGCCACTCGGCATGGATGAAATTTATATGGCGTTGTCGATGGCCGATATTTTCATTGCCATTGGCACATCCGGGCATGTTTATCCGGCGGCTGGGTTTGTTCACGAAGCGAAACTGCATGGCGCGCACACCGTGGAACTGAATCTTGAACCGAGTCAGGTTGGTAATGAATTTGCCGAGAAATATTACGGCCCGGCAAGCCAGGTGGTGCCTGAGTTTGTTGAAAAGTTGCTGAAGGGATTAAAAGCGGGAAGCATTGCCTGATGCACTACGCTTATCAGGCCTGCAAGGGGACGCAATTAATTGAATTTGCGGGTTTTGTGGGCCGGATAAGGCGTTCGCGCCCCATCCGGAATAATACACGCGCACTTTTCCGGCCTCTTTTATCGTTTACTCGTCAATAACAATGCGGCAATAAACGTACAGACACCAATTAGCCCTGCCCAGAGTGGCGATATTCTGGTAATCGCAAAGCTATTATCGATATACAAACATAAAGCCTGATAACCCATATTGGCAATAGTCATCGCCACTGCAAATTTTAACGCATAAATAAAACGAGTCGTGTAGTAAAAGATCCTGGAAAATAAGATAAACGTCGCAGCCCAGGCGATAAAACCTAATGTGTTGGTGCTGCCGGGGGGAGCATTTTCATGCTGTTGTCCTGGATGCGGATAATACGTTAGTGGCGGCGTCGATTGTTTTAATATCTGTGCTTGTAGAACAGCCAATGCATTATTGATTCCCTGATACCAGAGATCTGCATTTAAATAAGCCAGCGTGTGATTTTCTATCAGAAGGCCGAGATGTTTATCGTCCAGACCACTTTCAACCTGGCCGTTGGTGATCATAATTAACCGTGGTTCGCGGGTAGTAAATAGTAACAGAACACTTCCTTTTACATCACTCAATGAAGATGACGCATGCGCCAGCATCGCTTTACCATTTTGTCTGAGACTGGCTTCATTATTAATGTCGGGTAAAACCACAATAAACGGTGCAATTCCCGTTTGTTGGCGAAAAAGCTCGGCTTTATGCGCGATCTCTTCAGCATCTGGTACAGTACCGGTAACGTCCGTAAAAAGTGTCTTCATTATTGGAATTAATGGCTTGCTGGCTGCTGTCAGAGGCAGGAGTATCAGTAAACTGAGCAGTATAATGAATTTTTTCATGGGCGGGACTTCCGTTTCCTGCGTGATTTTTTAGAGGAGGGCATACTTATTAATAAACCGACGGCGATAAAAATAACGCCCATAATGCCGATAAACCCCCATTTAAAAAAATTAACCCACGGGTTATTTATCTCAGCCTTTTCAGGATGCCCGGGAGAATAATAAACATTAACTTTATCGCCTTCGCTGTCTTCATAAAAATCGCTGCCGATACTCGAATTGAAAATTAGCGTGTAATCTGGCGTCGGTCGAAAGGCAACGACGGGATACCACGAACCATCTTTACCCGTGCGATGAGAATGACTGGAGTGCCAGACGGTATCAACAATGACGCCTTCGGTATGAATCGCGTCTTTGCTATAGGTGAACTGGTTATAAAAGACAACAACAGAAATGAGGATCAGTACCAGACCGATACCGAGGAATATACGAAAGAAAACTTTACTGTCCTGACTCATTAGCCACATCCTTGCTAACTAAAAAACGGGCGGTAATACCACCGCCCGCTTGCTGAATTAACGTCCTGCTTTCAGCTTCTGATAATACTCTTCATAAATGCTGCTGGCTGCGCCAACGTCATTCTGCCATTCGCCATTTTTAATGGTTTCAGCATCCGGGTAGAGTGTTTTATCGTTCGCCACTTCTGGACTTAACAGCTTACGCGCCGCAAGGTTTGGCGTTGGATAACCGATAGTTTCAGCAACCTGTTTTGCCACATCCGGGCGCAGCAGGAAGTTGATCAATTTCAGCGCGCCTTCTTTGTTTTTGGCATTTGCCGGGATCGCCAGGCTGTCCATCCAGAAAATGCCGCCTTCTTTCGGCCACACCACGTCAATTGGCGTACCCGCCTGGCGTGCAACGAAAGCAGAACCGTTCCAGATCATGCCGAGGTTAACTTCGCCTTCCATGTACGGGTTCGCCGGGTTATCGGAGTTAAAGGCTGCCACGTTTGGCATCAGTTTTTTCAGCTCGTTATATGCAGCTTCAATCTCTTTCGGATCGGTGGTGTTACCGGAGTAGCCCAGCTTACGCAGCGCCATCTGGAACACTTCACGGGCATCGTCGGTCAACAGCAGGCTGCCTTTGTACTCTGGCTTCCACAGATCGGCCCAGCTGGTGACAGATTTCGGATCCACCGCATCACCGTTAACACCAATCGCCGTCGCACCCCAGATATACGGAATGGAGTAGTCGTTATTCGGGTCAAAAGGCTTGTTGAGCATGTCTGGATCGAGATTGCTGAAGTTTGTTAACTTCGACTTGTCGATCTTCTGGATCATCCCTTCTTTACGCATTTTATCAACGTAATAGGTTGAAGGAACCACCAGATCATAGGCACCGTCTTTGTATGTTTTCAGCTTGGCGTACATGGTTTCGTTCGACTCGTAAGTCGAATAGATAACCTTAATACCGGTTTCTTTGGTGAACTGTTCAAGCAGTCCTGGCGGCACGTACTCGGTCCAGTTGTAGAAATACAGCGTGTTGTTGTCATCGGCGTGAGCGGCGCTCATGCCCAGTGCCAGAGCACCCGCCGCGAGCAGGTGGCGTGACCATTTTTTCATTTAACGTCCCCTGTGTTACCTTTCGTTTTATCACGAGCAATAAGCTGGCTGGCAATAACCATCACCAGCGACAGCACCAGTAATATGGTTGCCAGCGCGTTAACTTCCGGCGATACGCCGACTTTGACCATCGAATAAATTTTTAACGGCAGAATTTCATAACTTGGTCCGGTGACGAACGAAGAAACTACCACATCGTCCATCGACAGGGTAAAGCTTAACACCCAGCCCGCCGCCACCGCTGGCATTGCCAGTGGCAGAATGATTTTTCGCAGAATGGTAAATTCGCTGGCACCGAGATCTTTCGCCGCTTCCAGCATTCGCACGTCAAAACCTTTCAGGCGCGAATACACCGTCACCACCACAAATGGCAGGCAGAAGGTGATATGCGAGAACAGCAGCGACCAGAAGCCAAGCTGAATACCCAGCAGCATAAACAGCACCAGCAGCGAAATCGCCATCACGATATCTGGTGACATCATCACCACAAACAGCATTCCGCTAACGAACGGCTTACCACGAAAGCGATAACGGTACAGCGCAACTGCCGTCAGTGAACCGATAAGCGTAGCAAACGTCGCCGAAAACACCGCCATTGTTAGTGAATGCTGCGCTGCCTGTAACAGGCTGTCGTTGTTCATCAGCAGGCTATACCATTTGGTGGTAAAGCCCTGCCAGTTGATGCCAAAGCGCGAGCTGTTAAAGGAGTTCACAATCAAAATAATGATTGGGATATACAGGTACGCGTAGATAGCGGTCATAAAACCGCCGCGAAGCAGTCGACCGATCATTCGAGTTCCACCTTCTTATTCAGCAAACGAGAAGCGCGCCAGTAAACCAGCAACATCAGGCCCATTACGATAGTCAGCGTAATGCTGGTAGCTGCACCAAACGGCCAGTCACGAATATTAAGGAACTGGACCTTGATGACGTTACCGATCAGCAGGTTTTTCGCACCGCCCATCAGGTCGGATACATAGAACAGGCCCATCGCTGGCAGCATCACCAGCAGACATCCGGCAATAATTCCCGGCATCGTCAGTGGAATAATGATACGGATAAAAGTCTGTAACTTGCTGGCACCGAGATCGCGCGCCGCCTCAAGCAACGGCTTATCCAGTTTTTCGATACTGGAGTACAGCGGCATCACCATAAACGGCAGCAGAATGTAAACCAGACCGATAATCACCGCACTGGGCGTGAACATGATACGGATTGGTGTGTCGATAACGCCCAGCCAGAGCAAAAACTCGTTGAGATAGCCTTTGGTGCTGAGGAAAATTTTCAGCCCGTAGATACGAATTAATGAGTTGGTCCAGAACGGAACAATCAGCAGAAACAGCAGCAGCGGACGCACCTTGTGTGGCAACTTCGCCAGAAACCAGGCAAACGGGTAGCCCAGCACCAGGCAGGCGAGGGTGGCGATCAGCGCCATATTCAGCGAGTGCAATAGCACTTCAAAATAGAGCGGATCGAGCAGACGCGTGTAGTTATCCAGCGTAAAGACCATTTTGACAAAACTGGCGTCGTCGCGGGTCAAAAAGCTGGTGCCAATGATCATCAGGTTGGGCAGAAAGACAAACAACACAAGCCAACCGACAATAGTGACAATCACTACATTCTGGAACTTACTTGTGTTCTTCATCAGCCAGTACGACCTCCCAGCTTTCTACCCAATTAATGGCCATTTTTTGGTCGAGAGAGTGGTCAAAGTCAGGATCGTCTTCATTGAAGAATTCGCTGACCATCACCATCTTGCCATTTTCCAGTTCAACAACCGACTCCAGCGTCATGCCTTTGTAGTTACGCTCGCGAACGTAACCAATCAGCCCTTCAGCGTGGTTGTCGTCGTTAATCTCTTCAACACGTAAGTCTTCCGGGCGCAGCAGAACATGCAGTTTTTGCCCCGGTTCAACGGCGAAGTTAACGTAGATATTACATTCGCGGCCTTCAACGTTGGCGCGTACGCGCTGCTCGTCTAGACGTTCGATGACAGTGGCGTTAAACATATTGATTTCGCCAATGAAGCCGGCAACAAACAGGTTTTTCGGCTCTTCGTAGATTTCACGCGGCGTGCCGTCTTGCTCAATGCGACCATCGCGCATCACCACAATCCTGTCTGACATGGTGAGTGCTTCTTCCTGGTCGTGAGTCACAAAGACGAATGTAATGCCAAGCTTACGCTGTAACGCTTTCAGCTCGTTCTGCATTTGCTTACGCAGTTTGTAATCCAGCGCTGAGAGCGACTCATCCAGCAACAACAGACGAGGCTTGTTAACCACCGCGCGAGCAATGGCGACGCGTTGCTGTTGACCACCAGAGAGCTGATGCGGTTTGCGTTGAGCGAAGGTTTCCAACTGCACCATCCGCAGGGCTTCCATCACGCGGGGCGTAATTTCAGCAGCGGGGGTTTTTTGCATGCGCAACCCAAAGGCCACATTTTCGAACACGGTCATGTGGGGGAAAAGTGCGTAGCTTTGGAAAACAGTGTTCACATAGCGGTTTTCCGCCGGAACGTGGGTGATGTCCTCGTTATCCAGCATGATGCGTCCGGAATCAACAGTTTCCAGACCTGCAATCAGGCGAAGAACGGTTGTTTTACCGCAGCCAGAAGGGCCAAGCAGCGTGAGGAACTCGCCATTGTTGATAGTCAGATCCAGCTGGGGAATGACCTCTTTACCATCAAAGCATTTGCGAATTCCCGCCAATTGCACCAGCGGTGAAAGCGAACTCGGTTGTTTATTCAATTTTTTACTCTGTCCCATGTAAACGCAACGGATGGCTTACCGATGCGGGGTTTGTGGTTAACCACCTTGGTGACTCTTAATGAGGGCGGTAATTCTACGGCAAACCGCTTGAATCGCCAATCTTTGTTGTGAATTACTGGCTTAGCTTTATATTCATTAAGGTAATGCTGATAAATATTCCCGCTTGCAGGGGTAAAAGTGACCTGACGCAATATTTGTCTTTTCTTGCTTCTTAATAATGTTGTCACAAAAAGTGAGGGTGACTACATGGATAAACTACTTGAGCGATTTTTGAACTACGTGTCTCTGGATACCCAATCAAAAGCAGGGGTGAGACAGGTTCCCAGCACGGAAGGCCAATGGAAGTTATTGCATCTGCTGAAAGAGCAGCTCGAAGAGATGGGGCTTATCAATGTGACCTTAAGTGAGAAGGGCACTTTGATGGCGACGTTACCGGCTAACGTCCCTGGCGATATCCCGGCGATTGGCTTTATTTCTCATGTGGATACCTCACCGGATTGCAGCGGCAAAAATGTGAATCCGCAAATTGTTGAAAACTATCGCGGTGGCGATATTGCGCTGGGTATCGGCGATGAAGTTTTATCACCGGTTATGTTCCCGGTGCTGCATCAGCTACTGGGTCAGACGCTGATTACCACCGATGGTAAAACCTTGTTAGGTGCCGATGACAAAGCAGGTATTGCAGAAATCATGACCGCGCTGGCGGTATTGCAACAGAAAAAAATTCCGCATGGTGATATTCGCGTCGCCTTTACCCCGGATGAAGAAGTGGGCAAAGGGGCGAAACATTTTGATGTTGACGCCTTCGATGCCCGCTGGGCTTACACTGTTGATGGTGGTGGCGTAGGCGAACTGGAGTTTGAAAACTTCAACGCCGCGTCGGTCAATATCAAAATTGTCGGTAACAATGTTCATCCGGGCACGGCGAAAGGAGTGATGGTAAATGCGCTGTCGCTGGCGGCACGTATTCATGCGGAAGTTCCGGCGGATGAAAGCCCGGAAATGACAGAAGGCTATGAAGGTTTCTATCATCTGGCGAGCATGAAAGGCACCGTTGAACGGGCCGATATGCACTACATCATCCGTGATTTCGACCGTAAACAGTTTGAAGCGCGTAAACGTAAAATGATGGAGATCGCCAAAAAAGTGGGCAAAGGGTTACATCCTGATTGCTACATTGAACTGGTGATTGAAGACAGTTACTACAATATGCGCGAGAAAGTGGTTGAGCATCCGCATATTCTCGATATCGCCCAGCAGGCGATGCGCGATTGCGATATTGAACCGGAACTGAAACCGATCCGCGGTGGTACCGACGGCGCGCAGTTGTCGTTTATGGGATTACCGTGCCCGAACCTGTTCACTGGCGGTTACAACTATCATGGTAAGCATGAGTTTGTGACTCTGGAAGGTATGGAAAAAGCGGTGCAGGTGATCGTCCGTATTGCCGAGTTAACGGCGCAACGGAAGTAAGCGAAAAGGGATGCGGCATGTGATGCCGCATCCGGCTTAAATCCAAACTTACCCTTCGAAGAACCAATACCCGCTATTGACCAGCGCCGCGAGCATCGCGAGGAATGACGGATCTTCCAGCGCATCGCCAAAATTCTCCGCAGTCAGCGCAATGTTGCTGGCGAGTGCATCCAGTGCCGGACGGTGCGGGGAATCGATCTTCTCACCATTGGCATACACGTCGTCGCCAATGCGCAATACGCGCAGACCACCCAGGCGCACCAGCACTTCACCTTGTTTCAGCGCATCGTAGATTTCATCCGGCTGATAAGGCGGCTCTGGCGGCGCGATATCCAGTTCATGACGTGACTGGGATATAAACTCGCCAAACCATTGCTTAAAGTGTTCCGGCTGGTTGATCAATTCGAGCATCATCTCACGCAGTTTATCCATCTCTTGCGGCAGAACATCCGCAGGATGAGCGCGAGGTGGAACATCCGGATCGCTGTAGTAGTTGCCGCCCAGTTCACGTTGCAGCACATAATCGGCAAATCCACTAATCAGTTCCCGCGTATTTGGCGCGCGAAAGCCCACGGAATAGTTCATCGCATTTTCCAGCGCGTAGCCTTCATGCGGGAATCCTGGCGGAATATAAAGAATATCACCAGGCTCCAGCTCTTCATCGATGATGGCTTCGAACGGATCGACCTGTAACAGATCCGGATGTGGGCAGTGCTGTTTCATTTGCAGCTTTTCGCCCACTCGCCAGCGACGACGTCCGGTACCCTGAATGATAAACACGTCGTACTGATCGAGATGCGGGCCGACGCCGCCGCCGGGTACAGAAAAAGAAATCATCAGATCATCAATACGCCAGTCCGGTAGTTCACGGAACGGTCGCATCAGCGCGGCGGTCGGCTCATGCCAGTGGTTCACTGCCTGTACCAGTAATGACCAGTTGGTTTCACCGAGATGATCGTAGCTTTCGAACGGGCCGTGGCTGACCTGCCATTTGCCATCCTGGTGACTGACCAGTCGACTGTCAACTTCGCTTTCCATCGCCAGACCCGCCAACTCGTCTGGAGAGATCGGGTCAATAAAATTATTAAAGCCGCGTTTTAACACCACCGGGCGTTTCTGCCAGTGACGTTCAAGAAAATCGGGCCAGTTAAGAGTGAGTTGGTATTCCATGTTAAGCATCCACAGGCTGGTATCTGCAACCGATTATAACGGATGCTTAACGTAATGCGTGAAGTATGGGCATATTTATTCATCTTTCGGCGCAGAATGCTGGCGACCAAAAATCACCTCCATCCGCGCACCGCCCAGCATGCTCTCTCCGGCGACGATTTTACCCTCATATTGCTCGGTGATTTCGCGGGCTACCGCCAGCCCTACACCTTGCCCAGGGCGTAAAGTATCAACCCGTTGACCACGGTCGAAAATGACCTCTCGCTTGCTTAATGGAATACCGGGGCCATCATCCTCGACCACAATATAGAGATGCTCGTCGGTTTGCCTTGCAGAAATTTCGACAAACTCGAGGCAATATTTACAGGCATTATCCAGCACGTTGCCCATCACCTCGACAAAATCGTTCTGCTCACCGACAAAGCTGATCTCTGGCGAAATATCGAGAGAGATATTGACCCCTTTGCGTTGATACACTTTGTTCAGCGCTGAGGTGAGATTGTCCAGCAGTGGGGCGACCGGATGCAGCTCGCGGCTGAGCAATGTCCCGCCGCGCATACTGGCACGATGCAGGTAGTAGCCAATTTGCTGTGAAATGCGGCTGATTTGCTCCAGCATTACCGGCTCAGCATCACTGACGCTCATCTTTTCACTACGCAGAGAACGCAGCGTACTTTGCAGCACCGCCAGTGGCGTTTTCAGACTATGGGTCAGGTCGGTGAGCGTCGTACGGTATTTGTCGTAACGTTCGCGTTCACTTTTTAACAATCGGTTCAGGTTTCGTACCAGACTGGTCAGTTCTCGCGTTGTGGCTGGATTGAGCAATTCGCGGTTATGTTCTTCCAGTTCGCGGACTTCTTTTGCCAGGGCTTCGATGGGGCGTAAACTCCACCAGGCGGCGACCCACAGCAGCGGGATCACTAACAGCAGATTGGCTGAGAGCACATAGATAAACCAGCTCCAGACCATATAGGAACTTTTTAGCTCCACCGGAATGGTATCCACCACCACAATGGTTAATTTTGGCATCCGCGATGTTGCCGGGTAGACGTTTACTGCCACCGAGTGGGTCATCTCCGCGTCGTCATCATCTTCCCGCACTTCCTGCAACTGTTGCTGTATCGAATGATCTCCACTCAGCAAGAGGCTGGTATCGTTAACATCCGCTTCAATTTCATGAAAACCATTCGATTTCAGCCAGTCAGGCTGGATCATCTTCATCAGCCAGGGCACGTCACGTTGCGCCCATAAAAGCTGCCCGTTCTCATCATAAATTAGCGTCATGGTGGGGCTTTGCTTGTCGATATTTTCGGGTAACTCGACATGCAACTTATTGTTTTCCCACTTCGCAAGGGTATAGAACAGATTGCTCTCGCCACGTAACAGCCGAAACGTAGTTTTATCGAAACTGACGCTATAACCGATCAGCGCGACCATTCCGTAGGCAAGCGAAAGCACCAGTACTACCGCTGCCGTTGCCAACAGAAAACGTACCCGCAGCGAGAGCGGGAAAAAAAGACGCAGTAATTTTTTCATCAGCGCAATTCGAACAGATAGCCCTGGCCGCGAACGGTGGTAATCACTTCTTGGGGATATTGTGCCTGAATTTTTTTGCGCAGACGTCCCATCAGTACATCAATGGTATGGCTTTCCCGCAGCTCCGCATCCGGATAGAGTTGGAGCATTAACGAATCTTTGCTGACCACTTTGCCATTATTGCGTATCAACGTTTCCATAATGGTGTATTCGAACGCGGTCAGTTTGATCACTTCGTCATTAATAGATAATTCACGGCGAGAGAGATCAACCTGAAACGGGGGGAGCGAAATGACCTGTGAAGCCAGACCGCTATTACGCCGCATTAATGCCTGCATTCGCGCCATCACCTCTTCAATATGAAACGGTTTAGTCACATAATCATCAGCACCGGCACTTAATACTTCGACTTTGTCCTGCCAGCTTTCACGGGCGGTTAATACCAGAATCGGCAGTGAAACATCGTTGCTACGCCAGCGGCGAATCAGTGACAGACCGTCCTCGTCTGGCAATCCGAGATCGACAATCGCAATATCCGGTATATGTTCATTGAGATAATAATCGGCTTCTTTGGCATCTTCTGCGTCATCGACCTGATGACCAGCATCCTGAATCTGAACTTTAAGGTGGTGACGTAACAACGCATTGTCTTCAACAACCAGTACGCGCATTTTTATTTCTCCCTGTCTTAATTATTAAAATAGTGTAACGCGATTATGTGGTTATGGGGGTAAACATTAAATAAACCAGCGGGGAGGGGAGGTAAAGTGAAAAAATAAAAAGCGGATAATCTTAATAAGCAGGCCGGACAGCATCGCCATCCGGCACTGATACGAGGTTTATTTCAGCTCATCAACCATCGTGATAGCTCGACCAATATAGTTAGCCGGCGTCATCGCTTTCAGGCGGGCTTTCTCTTCTTCTGGCAACGCCAGACCATCGATAAACTGCTTCATGCCTTCGGCGTCAACGCGCTTACCGCGAGTCAGCTCTTTCAGCTTCTCGTACGGTTTTTCGATGCCATAGCGACGCATAACTGTCTGGATTGGTTCAGCCAGCACTTCCCAGTTGTGATCCAGTTCATCCAGCAGATGGTCACGGTTCACTTCCAGTTTGCTCACGCCTTTCAGGGTGGATTGATATGCAATCAAGGCATAACCGATACCCACGCCGAGGTTACGCAGCACGGTAGAGTCGGTCAGGTCACGCTGCCAGCGGGAAACCGGCAGTTTGCTTGCCAGATGCTGCAATACCGCGTTGGAAAGGCCCAGATTCCCTTCGGAGTTTTCGAAGTCGATCGGGTTAACTTTATGCGGCATGGTGGAAGAACCAATCTCACCAGCAATGGTTTTCTGTTTGAAGTGGTTAAGGGCGATATAACCCCAGACGTCACGGTCAAAGTCGATCAGAATAGTGTTGAAGCGCGCAACGCAATCAAACAGTTCGGCAATGTAGTCGTGCGGTTCGATCTGGGTGGTGTACGGGTTCCACTGAATACCCAGCGAGGTGACGAACTCTTCGCTGAACTGATGCCAGTCAACTTCCGGGTAAGCGGCGATGTGGGCGTTATAGTTACCGACCGCGCCGTTGATTTTGCCGAGGATCTCCACCTGGTTAAGCTGGCGGTACTGGCGCTCCATACGGTAGGCGACGTTTGCCATCTCTTTACCGATGGTTGACGGCGTGGCTGGCTGACCGTGGGTACGAGACAGCAGCGGGATATCGCGATACTGAACGGCGAGATCTTTAATGCCATCAATCAGTTGACGCCAGTATGGCAGGATCACTTCATCACGCGCGGTTTTCAGCATTAATGCGTGGGAGAGGTTATTGATATCTTCCGAAGTACAGGCAAAGTGGATGAATTCAGAAACCGCGTGCAGTTCCGGGATCTCCGCCACTTTTTCTTTCAGGAAATACTCAACCGCTTTAACGTCGTGGTTAGTGGTACGCTCGATAGTTTTGATGCGCGCCGCATCTTCTTCGCTGAAACTGGCGACGATTGCATCAAGGTAACCGATTGCGTCGGCAGCAAAAGCAGGAACTTCCTTGATCGCTGCGTGCGCGGCCAGTTTTTGCAGCCAACGTACTTCAACTTGTACACGGAATTTCAGCAAACCATATTCGCTGAAAATCCCGCGCAGCGCGCTGACTTTATCGCCGTAGCGTCCATCGACAGGGGAAACGGCGGTCAGTGAGGATAATTCCATAGATCACAACTCCGGGGTTAAATGAGCAAGAATTTGTTTTGCCTGAGTGGTCAGGCGATTACGAGAAAACATCAGTTGCAGACGTCCGCCGCCGACCTGGTGCCAGAGCACGGCGGCGCGAATGCCTGCCAGCAGGGTTGCGCGAACTTTCGCCTGCACTTGTGGGCTTTGCAGTACAGCAGGGGAACCGGTGACCTGAATGCGCGGGCCAAGCGGGCTAATCACATCAACATAGATAGCAGCCATCGCGCTCATCAGCGTTTCGGACTGTAAATCGAAGTGTTCGAGCTGGCGTTGCAGGCCGTTGATCCGGTTGCCCAGAGTGTCGAGCGCGCCTTTCGCTGAGGAGAGTTTGCGCTCAAGCACCATCAAGCTGAGTGTGTAGCGGGTTAATTCGGCGTTTAAGCCCTGGCGACTGCTGGCATTGAGCACGCCGAGCAGGGTTTCCAGCCCGACGCGCAGGTTGGCTTCGCTACCGCCAAAAACCGCCAGCGTCGAGCTGGGGTTCATATCAATAATACTGTTGAGTGAGACGTGTAGCGCATCGGCATCACAATGCCCCTGGTGAGCGAGTTGTTGCACCAGGCGTGCCGACTGACAAATACCGGCCAGGGCGAGGGTGATGTCATAGTAATTCTTTGCCACGTTCACTGCTTCCTTGTTTTAAGTAAAGATAATAATCAGACCGGCAGCGGCAGACGCTGCTCAATAATACCGCCACCGAGGCACACTTCACCGTTATAGAAGACGGCAGACTGGCCCGGCGTCACGGCGGCAACCGGTTCATCGAAAATCACTTCAATGCGATCATCGTCCAGCGCCTTGACGGTGCAAGGGATATCGGTCTGGCGATAGCGGGTTTTTACCGTGCAACGCATAGTGCCGGTGAATGGTTCGCGATCGACCCAGTGCAACTGCTGGGCAATCAACCCGACAGACATCAGCCGCGGGTGTTCATGGCCCTGAGCGACAACCAGAATGTTGTTTTCGACGTCTTTGTCCACCACATACCACGGTTCTTCGGTACCTTCTTTGGTGCCACCGATACCCAGACCTTTACGCTGACCGAGAGTGTGATACATCAGCCCCTGGTGCTCACCAATTTCATCGCCATCGACGGTAATGATTTTGCCCGGTTGCGCCGGGAGATAACGGCCCAGGAACTCGCGGAATTTACGTTCGCCAATGAAGCAAATGCCGGTAGAGTCTTTTTTCTTCGCGGTGACCAGACCAAGATCTTCAGCAATCTTACGCACCTGCGGTTTTTCCAGTTCGCCGACCGGGAACAGGCTTTGCGCAATCTGCTCATGGCTGAGCGTATAAAGGAAGTAGCTCTGGTCTTTATTGCTGTCCAGACCACGCAGCAGGCGGCTCTTGCCATCGACATCGGCCCGACGTACGTAATGACCGGTAGCGATATAATCGGCACCTAAATCTTCGGCGGCAAATTCGAGGAAGGCTTTAAATTTGATCTCTTTGTTGCACAGAATATCCGGATTCGGCGTGCGACCGGCTTTATATTCGGCAAGGAACAGTTCGAAGACGTTGTCCCAGTACTCGGCAGCAAAGTTAACGGTGTGCAGTTCAATGCCGAGCTTGTCGCAGACAGCCTGGGCATCAGCCAGATCCGCTGCCGCTGTGCAATATTCCTCACCGTCGTCTTCTTCCCAGTTCTTCATAAACAGGCCTTCGACCTGATATCCCTGTTGTTGCAACAGCCAGGCAGAAACGGAGGAATCGACACCGCCGGACATGCCGACGATTACTTTTTTTGCGGTTTCAGACATTGGATCACTCACGACATTGAACTTCAAGGCGGCGTATTCTATCACGCAGCCTTTTAGATGACACCCTTTGTAAAAGGCCAGTTAAAATCGCCAATCATCTCCAGCGGATAACGTTGCCCGCTTTGATAACAACGAATACTTTCCGCCACCAGCGGCGAACGAAGATTTGACGCCTGTAAAATTTCTTCGGCGCTGACCCAACGGCAGCAGTCGATATCGCTGTCATGAGGCTGGGTCGGGCATATTTGCTCAAGCTCAATGGCAAAGAGGAAACGCAAAAACGGCGTTTTATCTGGCGCAATCCACTGATGCATACGAATAAAGTGTTGCGGCTGCGCGCTGATGCCGGTTTCTTCCCACAGTTCACGGGCGGCGGCTTCCACTAAGGTTTCATCGGCTTCCAGATGCCCGGCAGGTTGGTTCCATAACGCTTTACCATTAATCGTCTCTTCAACGACTAAAAATTTGCCTTCTGCGTGCACCACGCAAGCAACGGTAACGTGCGGTTTAAACATTTTGCATCCTTAATCTGTCACTTCTCGCCATTCACCATTGGCAAGATTATCCAAAGAGTAATCACCCATCGCATAGCGAATCAGTCGCAGCGTGGGGAAGCCAACATGGGCGGTCATGCGGCGCACCTGGCGATTACGTCCTTCATATAAGGTGATCTTCAGCCAGCTGGTGGGAATACTTTTGCGTTCACGAATTGGTGGATTCCGCGGCCATAACCACGCGGGTTCGTCAACCAGCTCCGCGCCGGCGGGCAGGGTAGGGCCATCATTTAAGGTTACGCCATTGCGCAAGGCTTCAAGTGCGTCTTGTGTGGGAATACCTTCCACCTGCACATAATAGATTTTTCCGGTGCGTTTACCCGGCTGGGTTAAACGCGCCTGCAACGCGCCGTTATTGGTCAGCACCAGCAACCCTTCGCTATCGCGGTCAAGGCGACCTGCTGCATAAACACCCTGAACCGGGATGAATTCTTTTAATGTTTTGCGTCCGGCTTCATCGGTGAACTGCGGAAGAACATCGTAGGGTTTATTGAACAGGATCACACGCGTGGGCTGGTTTTCAGGTTTACGCCTGGTAGAACGTTGCGAGCTGAATCGCTTAACCTGGTGATTTCTAAAAGAAGTTTTTTGCATGGTATTTTCAGAGATTATGAATTGCCGCATTATAGCCTAATAACGCGCATCTTTCATGACGGCAAACAATAGGGTAGTATTGACAAGCCAATTACAAATCATTAACAAAAAATTGCTCTAAAGCATCCGTATCGCAGGACGCAAACGCATATGCAACGTGGTGGCAGACGAGCAAACCAGTAGCGCTCGAAGGAGAGGTGAATGGAAAGTAAAGTAGTTGTTCCGGCACAAGGCAAGAAGATCACCCTGCAAAACGGCAAACTCAACGTTCCTGAAAATCCGATTATCCCTTACATTGAAGGTGATGGAATCGGTGTAGATGTAACCCCAGCCATGCTGAAAGTGGTCGACGCTGCAGTCGAGAAAGCCTATAAAGGCGAGCGTAAAATCTCCTGGATGGAAATTTACACCGGTGAAAAATCCACACAGGTTTATGGTCAGGACGTCTGGCTGCCTGCTGAAACTCTTGATCTGATTCGTGAATATCGCGTTGCCATTAAAGGTCCGCTGACCACTCCGGTTGGTGGCGGTATTCGCTCTCTGAACGTTGCCCTGCGCCAGGAACTGGATCTCTACATCTGCCTGCGTCCGGTACGTTACTATCAGGGCACTCCAAGCCCGGTTAAACACCCTGAACTGACCGATATGGTTATCTTCCGTGAAAACTCGGAAGACATTTATGCGGGTATCGAATGGAAAGCAGACTCTGCCGACGCCGAGAAAGTGATTAAATTCCTGCGTGAAGAGATGGGGGTGAAGAAAATTCGCTTCCCGGAACATTGTGGTATCGGTATTAAGCCGTGTTCGGAAGAAGGCACCAAACGTCTGGTTCGTGCAGCGATCGAATACGCAATTGCTAACGATCGTGACTCTGTGACTCTGGTGCACAAAGGCAACATCATGAAGTTCACCGAAGGAGCGTTTAAAGACTGGGGCTACCAGCTGGCGCGTGAAGAGTTTGGCGGTGAACTGATCGACGGTGGCCCGTGGCTGAAAGTTAAAAACCCGAACACTGGCAAAGAGATCGTCATTAAAGACGTGATTGCTGATGCATTCCTGCAACAGATCCTGCTGCGTCCGGCTGAATATGATGTTATCGCCTGTATGAACCTGAACGGTGACTACATTTCTGACGCCCTGGCAGCGCAGGTTGGCGGTATCGGTATCGCCCCTGGTGCAAACATCGGTGACGAATGCGCCCTGTTTGAAGCCACCCACGGTACTGCGCCGAAATATGCCGGTCAGGACAAAGTAAATCCTGGCTCTATTATTCTCTCCGCTGAGATGATGCTGCGCCACATGGGTTGGACCGAAGCGGCTGACTTAATTGTTAAAGGTATGGAAGGCGCAATCAACGCGAAAACCGTAACCTATGACTTCGAGCGTCTGATGGATGGCGCTAAACTGCTGAAATGTTCAGAGTTTGGTGACGCGATCATCGAAAACATGTAATGCCGTAGTTTGTTAAATTTATTAACGGGAGCGTAACGCTCCCGTTGTTTTTTGTTAGGCTGCTAACGGTTATCAAAATTTTATCAAAAAAAGTTATCAAAACCCCTCGGTAGTTTTGGGGTAGGCTGGCCGGTCAGGTGGTAGTTCTACTACTAGTCTCCCACATAGATATTCCTTAGCTTTTTATTATTGCTGGCGGACGCTCGTTAATATTTAAGGTCTTCATTGATTAAGACATCCCCAAAGTTAGTTATGTATTCACTGTTATTAGGACAATTATGAATTACCACTCCTTACACCCGCTCAAATATTGTTAAATTGCCGGTTTTGTATCAACTACTCACCCGGGACTCGCCAGGGGACAGCCAACAGGCATTGGGTGCAATCACCTTAGCGTTCAGGTACATGCGGAATGTAAAAAAGGCCGCGAGCGCGGCCCCTTCACATACATCTTTAGTACTGAGACTGTTTAACCTAGGGAATTATTATCGTATTATATTGCATTACAACTCCCAACAGTGACATATGAACTTCCTGCTTTACTCCACGACTTTAATATTTCAAGGCCATGTGAAGAACATATTTCTTGCACTGCGAGTTCATCGAGTAATCCATAGTAAGAAACACTTTTTGAATTTTTGTAAATGTATCCGTAAAGATGTTTTCTTCCTGTTTCGTATTTTTTGAAGTATGAGCTTTTATATTGATTTACAATAAGAGTCTCACCTCCTGATTTTAGTAATCTCTTGATGCTAAGAACTATTTTGTCGATTGTATCCCGACAAGGAACGGCAGAGAGAACATTAGAGCAAAGGATGAAATCGTAACCCCCAATTATTTTGTCGACATCCTCGAAAGCAACTGTATTTGCATTTTTATAATATCGTGGGACATAGTCAATAATTTTAGTTTTAATTCCTCTAATAATTTGCTCTCTTTCAAGTTGCCTTTTCGAGTCTAGAAAAGTAACTTCATCAAATTTACTGATTAATTCATCAGAATATCTAAGTTTTCCGCAGCCAAAATCAAGGGCGTGGCCATTTTTCTCAATGCTTCTAATATACTCGCAAAGATATCTAGAGGGCATCGTATGAGGTTTTGCTGCATTCTCTGAGCGAATATTAACTCCGTGCATATTATAGTTCAAAGCAAGTACCATTCAATTAATGTTATTTTTAGTGAAAAATTCTTTTATTTTATCGTCCGGGATTTTTCCGACTTGACTTTCAGTTCTGGGCTTAACTGTCAAAGCAAAGATAATACCACTCACTGAGAATGATAAAATTACAAAAAAGAATAAAGACAGCAAAGAACCTTCAACATGAAAAATATCCATTTGTTTGCAAAAAAAGATTATTAGGAAGGAAATTAATGCAATTATCGAAAATTCAAAAAATATCCAAAAATAGTATACTTTATTCCAGAAGAGTTCAATATAATGTTTGTCTTCAATTTTTCTTACTTCAGGGTAATATAGATTGCTCATTACATTGTGAGCTTCATCTTTATTTAATTTTCTGTTGACTCCAGCTCTCCGTGATAACGGTTTTATAATTAGATGCTTATCCCAAAGATATCGCACCCGAAGTAGTTTGGCTGCATTGTTATGTAGGTCTAACGCACCGCTAATTAAATATGCAAAAATCGCAAAAGCACAAGGTAATATACCAAAAGATAGTGCCCAATTAATAAAGCTCTCATGATCTTTAATAGGTGGGACATACTTGGTTGGTAATGTTATTAAAGGGATGTATTCGTAAATAACTAGAAGTATGCAATATATTAGCGTATTTAAGAAAGTTGCTTTATGAAGTTTAGGCAACATTTCATTATAATTTTTGGGGGGTTCGAACATATTATTCACCTGAGTCACGCTTTAGGATAGTGTAATGGTAATATTTAATTAAGTGTCATTATATACTTTTCAGTAGGTTAGTTACAATTTTTTGTATCTGTTCAGGCTGACCTAGCTTCGCTGACAGACAATATTGTGATCAGTAGCACGTATCGAGGAGGAGTAGCGCTACAAATTTGACGCTGGGTGAGAATCTGAAATTGATAGAAATGAAATAATGAAATAATGAAATGATGAAATGATGAAATGATGAAATGATGAAATGATGAAATGATGACAGAGTGTCCAGTGGGCACGGATGGTGTCTTACGACATGCTTACCTTAATCGTTCCCAGTGTGCCTATAGCAGATATTCTAAACATGTCGATAATTCATTACGCATATAGTATCGAACATAGAAAAAACTGAAGATTCATCTTATTTTGTATATACTACCTAGCCCAACAATGTAGAGGTTAACGAAAAATGCGCTCACCAATTTGTCATCTTTTCTCAGCAATTAATTCATCACCATTTAAGATTGCACCAGAGAAGGAGCAAGATCTTAAAACGATAGTTGACGACAAAAAAATTATAATTTCAGTTGTGAGTGAACCTGGTTTTAATATCCGAGTCAGGAAGAATGAGAGTAATAATTCACATGAAATAGTTCTAACAGTAGCTTCACTTGAATATATTTGGGCATTTTCCAATTTCTTTTGGGTTTTTACGCAAGAGTACTCCAAATCTCAGAAAAATAATGATGAGCACTTTGATTTAACAGGAAAAAATAGGCTTAAAAAGTCTGATGAACTTCTTAAATGGGCAAGGAAAAACTTGCAAACAACAGGTTGCGAATCATGGCCTAAAAAATGTCCCAAGCCAGAAGCATATTTACAAGGAAGCGAAGACTCACAAGTTGCTAGCGAGATATTTCTTTGTGCTATTGCTTGGATTCTTCATCATGAAATAAGTCATGTTGTTTTACAGCATCCATTGGTCACTACAGCATTCTCCACTCAAGAGGAGCGTGAAGCAGATTCACATGCTACAAAATGGATATTAGGCAACCTGTATGAATCCGCTCCTGAATTAAAGAAACGTGCACTTGGCATTGCTACGGCAGTGCTTTGTATACAAAGCTTAGAAGTTGAAAATTACTTCTGTTTACAAAATACACACCCAGCTGCATATGAGCGTATATATTCGAATATTTCATGCTACCCTGTCGGAAATGAAGAGTTGATTGAAGCTCTATGTACAGTGATGCTTCAATATCTTTTCCATGGCAAAAATATCAATGTGAATCTAGATGGGGAGTCCTTTTCATCGATTTTAGGTGATCTTCTCTGTGATATTTCACGTCTTACCAGTAACTGATATGGCTGTCCGCCGCTCGCTTAAAGTGGACTTTTTAGTTTTTATCATGTGCGGTGAGAAATTCAATGTGGCGTTGAGATGCTTAAAGGTTCACAACGCTACTTTGCTCCATCCTTTACCTCGATCATCATGATAACGATCGGTTTGTTGTTGTGTTTTATGACCAAGTAGTTTTTGTGTGTCTAACCCCTGTTCTTTATACAGACGTTCAGATAAAGACCTTTGCTCATGGAATGTCGCAGGTGAACCCTCTCCCCAGTCAATTCTTGCTAAATCTCTCGCTTTACTAAAATTCATCGTCAATGTATTGGCTTTAACCTGCGCTCCGCGCTCTGCTTGTGAAGTTGAACGAAAAAAATGCACTAAGTATGCACTGACTGCATAGTCACGGCAGCGGGCTACTACATCGCGTAAACTCCAGTTAATCGCATTGAGGCGAAGAGAAAGAGGAATTGCGATTTTGCTCCCGGTCTTTTCCTGAATGACATGAAGATGATCATCCCAAATATCGCTAAATTTCATACGCGAAATATCACCTAACCGCTGACCAGTAACCAGCGCTAACAGCATGGCATTTCCCATGTAACGATGAGTAGCGTCTGCGATATCGAAGATTTTTTTCCATTCTTCAAGGCTCAGCCGTTGTCGGGTAATTTTTCTTCTTGGTTGTTTAGTGGCTAATGCTGGGTTATAGCCAGGAGGTACTTCTCCGTAGTGCTGCGCCTCTTTGAAAACATCAATCAGGACGGAGCGAACTACTTGTGCCATTCTTGGCCGCCCAGCGGCGATATACTCATCAAGCAATTGTGCTATATCTCTGACATCAACGGCTGAGATCAACTTCATTCCTGCTCGTTCTCTGAGCAAGGATACTGGTTTAGCTTTTTGTTTATAGGTGTTGAGTCTTATATCACCACTTTTAAGCCTGTCATCCTGGATCGCTTGATAGCGATCTAACCAGGTTGACGTTGTGATAGCCTTTCCTTTGCTGGTTGCGATCCTGTCACTGATAGCCAGAATCTGCCGGGTTCTTTGTTCAGCCAGGCGAGTGTTGGCCTCAGTGGCAATAGCGATAGCTTCAGCTTCGTTTGTTCCCAAAGCATGGAATTTTCCTGTCACTGGATGCTTATACCGCCAATAGACTTTATTTACCTTCCTACTATAAAGCGGATATAAGTTAGGGACTGAAACATTATTCTTACGCGGTCTGGCTGCCATTACTCAAAATCCGTTGCAAAAGTAATGAGTCATTTTTCTTGATTACAGGTGTTACCAACTCCCCAACTAACTCGGCGTCCTCACGCACTCGCCATAACCGGCCTTGTTTCATGGCCGGTGGACAAAATAAATTCTGCTTAGCATAACGACGCAATGTGGACACACTTGGAGGATTACTTCTGTATTTTTCAGCAGCCCATTCTTCAAGAGTTAACATTTGAAGCATATGCGATCACCTTATTACTACACTAACTGCTTAGTCTCAGCATATCGACCCTGCACGGTCGGTTAGTTTCTCCACAAAACAGAGAAGAGCACCTGTGGCCACAGCTATCAGGATGGGTCGGGTTATTAACCCGTCATCCGGGGATACTCTTCTCTGTTTTGTAAAAAGGGCGGTACCAGAAAGGACTAAGGAAAAAACTGGTACCGCCAAGACTACACACAGCATAAAGTTGTGGTGTCGGGTGCCCCCGGTGCCTGGCGAAGGTTGCACACCAGGCGGGTGGGTATCCACAGAAGGTCGATTGTCAGCCTCAACCTTAACCCGCGTGCGCTGAGCCGCATTCACCACAACGCTAAGGATTCTCTCTGGTTGAAAATACTTAGCTGTTATGTGCCTGTCTTTTCACCACTTCAGGCTCGGTGGTATGCTGGAGTTCTCACACAGCCAGCAAGCAAGGAAACTTAATGAACCAGTTTTATGTTCACGTTCGTCTATTTGAAGACACAGCCGAACAGACCAAAAAATTTGAAGAATTAATGCTTAACTTTCTGTACCAGAAAACAGTTAAAGAGTCTGACGATAGCTGCTGCAGACTGATTCCAGAGGGATATATCCTCAAAAGTACAATGAACTGCCAACAAATCCTTGATCAAACATTTTCAATTGCTAACAGTGCCGGTGTTGACGCAAATATATTTGTCTGTAAATTTGAACAAAGCGCATGCTTACTTCCGTCTGCTTCCTTAGTTGGTAACGATTTCGTTCATTACGATCTTACGCCTAAGCCCATCAAGCTCGATTCTTAAAGCCTTAACCATTGTGTCGTGATAAACACGGCTCACCTTCTCTCCATTGCATGGCAGAGGGGTGAGTGTGTTAGCCATGAAATTCATGAACTCGGTTCGACCAGGGGCTTGCGCCCCGCAAGTCTTTAATGCCTGTTTTGCTAACAAAATGCGGGCCTCAGTGCCTGCATTTGGCTCTATCTGCTGCAAACGTTTAGCGTCTTCCAGCAACAATGCGATCACATGCTTCAAATTCTGCTCATTCATCTATTCTCTCCACTGAAATCATCCGCTAACGAATCATCCCGGTCTTCGTACGTACCGGGCGGGCTACTTCGTGGGCGTCCTGCCTGTTTGTTGTTTCTCTTGGGTACATTATGTATCTCAAAGGTACATTGTCAAGTATAAAAAAACCTGCCGAAGCAGGTTCATAAACATTGATTAGGCTTTGATTTTGTATCTTCTTGGTTTTCCTGAGAAAATCACAGTACCAATTATAGAGCAATTACCGTTGATCTTAATGTAAGGCTCAGGCCAGTTTGGGTTTAACGCTTTGAGATAACGCTGTGTCCCATCTTCTATCAACCTTTTGAAGGTGGTTTCACCTGTATCGTGCATCAATGCAATAACGTCGTCACCGTGGCAGGCAGGTACTTCAGGATCGACAAAAATCATGTCTCCCGGGCGGTACTCATCAATCATTGAATCACCTATTACCCGCAAGATATAAGTCATTTCCCCACAGGGTACAGGGCAGGGATACGTTTCTGCTGTGCTCAAATCAACCTCAGAATATCCAACTTCTTTCCATGCTCCGGCCTGTACCCATGATATGACAGGGACTAATGTGATTTGTTTATTAGTGATTGAAACATCAGGTTTTTTTGTGATGTTCGTTGTCTGGTGTTCTTGATCGAGCCATCCTACAGGCAGGTCGAAACATTTTTCGATGTGTCGTGCCATGCTGTCACCGATATTTTTAGTAGCACCATCTCCCATAAACCTGCTGGTCTGGGTTGGCTCGCGATCAATCATAGTGGCAAAGGAAGAATTCCCGCCAACACCATCTCTCAGTTTTCTGGCGTTAGACCGCCGGATGTCATGGATTGTTTTCATAACGAAATTAAAACCCTTGTACCGTTAAGGTACAAGTATCTTGAAGGTTCATTTCAATCATGTAATATGTACACCGGAGGTACATATTGTATGAAAGCGTATTGGGACTCTTTAACCAAAGAACAGCAGGGCGAGTTGGCCGGAAAAGTTGGCTCAACACCTGGCTACTTACGGCTGGTTTTCAATGGCTATAAAAAAGCCAGTTTTGTGCTGGCTAAAAAACTTGAGCAATACACATCAGGTGCAATTACGAAATCTGACTTAAGACCGGATATCTATCCGAAAGATTAGCAGAACACTTTCAATTTTTAACCACAGAACGATGAGGCTAATCGTGGGTAAGCATCACTGGAAAATAGAAAAACAGCCTGAGTGGTACGTGAAAGCTGTCAGAAAAACTATCGCGGCGTTGCCGAGTGGTTACGCTGAAGCGGCTGACTGGCTCGATGTAACAGAAAACGCTTTATTCAACCGCCTTCGTGCAGATGGCGATCAGATTTTCCCGCTGGGATGGGCAATGGTTTTACAGCGTGCTGGTGGCACTCACTTCATTGCTGATGCTGTGGCGCAGTCTGCAAATGGCGTCTTTGTGTCTCTTCCTGACGTCGAGGATGTGGACAACGCCGATATTAACCAGCGTCTGCTGGAAGTCATTGAACAGATCGGCAGTTATTCAAAACAGATTCGTTCAGCAATCGAAGACGGTGTAGTGGAACCGCATGAGAAGACAGCAATTAACGACGAGCTGTATCTCTCAATTTCGAAGCTGCAGGAGCATGCAGCACTTGTCTACAAAATTTTTTGCATTTCAGAAAGTAATGACGCCCGCGAGTGTGCAGCTCCGGGCGTCGTGGCGTCGATTGCTTCTGGTTGTGGAGAAACTAACGCATGAACAGTTTAACAACACACTACCGTCGCTCGCAACTGATTGCGCTTCCTGTACCGGGTGGAAAAGCGAAGGTGGAATATTGCTATGCAGTGAATGTACCAGGTGACAGGGAAATTGTAACCCACAGCTTTGCAGAGTGGGCTGTGGGTGATTTCAACCGGCAGAAGGAGACAGTCCTTTGCGACAAGTTAACCGCTGGTTCAAAGATCACTACGGAGTGCCCGTCAGAGTCATTCGTTGGGAGCCGGAAACACAACGGGTTATCTACCTCCGCGAAGGTTATGAGCATGAATGCTTCAGCCCGCTCGAACAGTTTCGTCGTAAATTCAGGGAAATAGAGGTCGGTCATGAGCACTAAATTAACCGGCTATGTATGGGATGGTTGCGCTGCATCAGGCATGAAGTTATCCAGCGTGGCAATTATGGCCCGCCTGGCTGATTTCAGTAATGACGAAGGTGTGTGCTGGCCATCAATTGAAACCATTGCCCGTCAGATTGGCGCGGGGATGAGTACCGTCAGAACGGCTATCGCACGGCTGGAAGCAGAAGGCTGGTTAACGCGTAAGGCGCGTCGCCAGGGTGATGGTTCATCACCCCACTGTGCCGTGGTGGATGAATATCACGAGCACGCCACAGATGCGCTTTACACCACGATGCTTACCGGGATGGGGGCGCGACGCCAGCCACTGATGTGGGCCATTACCACCGCCGGGTACAACATTGAGGGGCCGTGCTACGACAAACGGCGGGAAGTCATCGAGATGCTCAACGGCTCGGTGCCAAACGATGAACTGTTCGGGATCATCTATACCGTTGATGAAGGTGACGACTGGACCGACCCGCAGGTGCTGGAAAAAGCCAATCCAAATATTGGCGTGTCGGTTTATCGCGAATTTTTGTTAAGTCAGCAGCAGCGTGCGAAAAATAACGCCCGTCTGGCAAACGTCTTTAAAACAAAACACCTCAATATCTGGGCGTCGGCGCGTTCGGCGTATTTCAACCTGGTGAGCTGGCAGAGCTGCGAGGATAAATCACTGACCCTTGAGCAGTTCGAGGGGCAGCCGTGCATTCTGGCCTTTGACCTGGCGCGTAAGCTGGATATGAACAGCATGGCGCGACTTTATACCCGCGAGATTGACGGTAAAACGCATTACTACAGTGTGGCCCCGCGTTTCTGGGTACCGTATGACACGGTGTACAGCGTCGAGAAAAATGAAGATCGCCGGACAGCCGAACGCTTTCAGAAATGGGTGGAAATGGGCGTTCTGACCGTTACCGATGGTGCGGAGGTGGATTATCGCTACATCCTCGAAGAGGCCAAAGCGGCGAACAAAATCAGCCCGGTCAGTGAGTCACCCATCGACCCCTTCGGGGCGACCGGGCTGTCACATGACCTTGCTGATGAAGACCTGAACCCCGTCACCATCATTCAGAACTACACCAACATGTCCGATCCGATGAAAGAGCTGGAAGCGGCGATTGAATCGGGGCGCTTTCATCATGACGGCAATCCCATCATGACCTGGTGTATCGGCAACGTGGTCGGCAAAACCATTCCGGGTAACGATGATGTGGTGAAGCCCGTCAAGGAGCAGGCGGAAAACAAAATCGATGGTGCAGTTGCGCTGATTATGGCGGTTGGCAGAGCCATGCTGTACGAGAAAGAAGACACGCTGTCTGATCACATTGAGTCCTACGGGATCCGCTCGCTTTAACTGAGGTAATTATGATCATGCTGATTCTCGCGCCTCTGGTGGGCGTGCTGGGTGCGCTTTTGCTGGCGTATGGTGCCTGGCTGATTTATCCCCCGGCGGGTTTTGTTGTTGCCGGGGCGCTGTGCCTGTTCTGGTCGTGGCTGGTGGCGCGATATCTCGACCGTACACAGTCGTCTGTCGGCGGAGGTAAATAGTGTTCTTTTCGGGATTATTTCAACGAAAAAGTGACGCACCGGTGACCACGCCAGCAGAGCTGGCGGATGCCATCGGGCTGTCGTATGACACCTATACCGGAAAGCAGATCAGCAGTCAGCGGGCTATGCGACTGACGGCGGTTTTTTCCTGCGTCAGAGTGCTGGCAGAGTCGGTCGGGATGTTGCCCTGCAATCTGTATCACCTGAACGGCAGCCTGAAGCAGAGAGCCACCGGCGAACGTCTGCATAAACTGATCTCCACGCATCCCAATGGCTATATGACGCCGCAGGAGTTCTGGGAGCTGGTGGTCACCTGTCTGTGCCTGAGGGGAAACTTTTACGCCTACAAAGTGAAAGCATTTGGCGAAGTGGCTGAACTGCTGCCCGTCGATCCCGGCTGTGTGGTATATGCGCTGGGAAGGTGTCAGCGATGGCCTGAAGGTGACCGCCGGGAGTGTTATTCAGCGCGATGACCTGGTGCAGTACACGACAACTGACGATGCAACCAGCTCCGGTGGTGTCCTGCGCGTGCCGATCGCCTGCTCAAGTGCAGGTGCGGTCGGTAACGCTGACGACGGTACGGCATTAATCCTGGTCACGCCGGTGAATGGTCTGCCGTCTTCCGGTGTGGCTGACACCCTGACAGGCGGATTTGATACTGAAGAGCTGGAAACGTGGCGCGCCCGCGTCATTGAGCGGTATTACTGGACGCCGCAGGGCGGGGCTGACGGGGACTATGTCGTCTGGGCTAAAGAAGTGCCCGGCATTACCCGCGCATGGACATACCGTCACTTGATGGGAACGGGAACTGTCGGTGTGATGATTGCCAGCAGTGACCTGATTAATCCCATTCCGGAAGAATCAACGGAAACGGCGGCAAGACAACATATCGGGCCACTGGCCCCGGTGGCAGGCTCTGATTTGTATGTGTTCAGGCCGGTGGCACATACGGTGGATTTTCATATCCGCGTGACGCCGGACACACCAGAAATACGGGCTGCCATTACCGCGGAGTTGCGTTCGTTCCTGCTGCGTGATGGTTATCCGCAGGGAGAACTCAAGGTATCGCGTATCAGTGAGGCGATTTCCGGTGCGAACGGGGAATACAGCCATCAGTTGCTTGCACCGGTGGACAATATCTCCATTGCGAAAAACGAACTGGCGGTACTGGGGACGATTTCATGGACGTGACAAACGATGATTACATCCGCCTGTTATCGGCACTGTTGCCGCCCGGTCCGGTGTGGTCAGCCAGCGATCCGGCGATTGCCGGTGCGGCACCGTCATTAACCCGTGTTCATCAGCGTGCGGATGCCCTGATGCGGGAGCTGGATCCGCGCACCACCACTGAACTGATAAACCGCTGGGAGCGTCTGTGCGGTCTGCCGGATGAATGTATTCCGGCGGGAACGCAGACCCTTCGCCAGCGTCAGCAACGGCTGGATGCGAAGGTTAACCTGGCGGGCGGCATCAACGAGGATTTTTATCTTGCACAGCTTGCTGCCCTGGGCAGACCAGATGCCACCATCACGCGATACGACAAAAGCACTTTCACCTGCTCATCGGCCTGTACTGACGCGGTGAATGCGCCGGAATGGCGGTATTACTGGCAGGTCAACATGCCAGCCACCACCAACTCCACCTGGATGACATGTGGCGATCCCTGTGATTCCGCACTGCGTATCTGGGGTGACACCGTTGTCGAGTGTGTGCTTAACAAACTCTGCCCGTCGCATACCTACGTAATTTTTAAATATCCGGAGTAATCCATGCATCGTATAGACACGAAAACCGCGCAGAAGGATAAGTTCGGCGCGGGTAAGAACGGTTTTACCCGTGGTAACCCCCAGACCGGCACGCCTGCCACCGATCTGGATGATGACTACTTTGACATGTTGCAGGAGGAACTTTGCAGCGTGGTGGAGGCATCCGGTGCCAGCCTGGAGAAGGGGCGGCACGACCAGTTACTTACCGCACTTCGCGCGCTGCTGTTAAGCCGCAAGAATCCGTTTGGCGATATCAAATCGGATGGCACTGTGCAAACGGCTCTCGAAAACCTTGGTTTGGGAGAAGGAGCAAAACTCAATGCAGCAACGGCTACATTAGGACGCACCGGTTTCATAGCTATACCGGTTATGATTGGTGGTATTGAGCAATCAGTAATCATTCAGTGGGGGTGGAATGCCGCAAAAGCATCTGCCTCTGGGGGGGATGGAAATACAGTTGTATTCCCGGTTGCGTTTAATAATGCCTGTGTTGCCGTTGTTGCAAATTATGACAATGTCAGCGCACCTATCAATGCAGTGGCAACGGGGGGATATACAACCACTTCGTTTTTATTACGGTGCGCAGCTCAAACGGGTAGTTATTACTATAACTGGATTGCTATTGGGTATTAAGATGAAAATATACTGTTGCTTAAATACCGTTGGTTTTTTTATGGATGGCTGTGGCGTCATTCCGCCAGATTCTAAAGAAATAACGGCAGAACACTGGCAGTCATTATTAAAATCTCAAGCTGAAGGAGGCGTGATCGATTTTTCTGTTTTTCCTCCTTCTATTAAAGAGGTTATCCGTACTCATGATGATGAAGTCGCAGATGCGAACTTTCAAAAGCAGATGCTTATCTCTGATGCAACTGATTTTATCAATAGCAGACAGTGGCAGGGTAAGGCTGCATTGGGAAGACTTAAAGAAGATGAGCTGAAACAATATAATTTGTGGCTGGATTATCTGGAAGCACTGGAACTGGTTGATACATCCAGTGCGCCAGATATTGAATGGCCTACGCCTCCGGCAGTTCAGGCCAGATGACATCCGGCGCGGTGCTGGTATCTGTTGCCGTCACCGCGTCAATGTAATCCAGCACAGCGTTAAGTCTGGTTGTTTCTGCCTGCGTCAGTTTACGTCCGGCCTGCAATTTCAGTTGAATCAGACTAATGGAAGCCATTGCAGCATCAATCAGTGACTGGCGCTGTGCTTCTGCCGCGTCTACTGCGGCGCTATGCTGTGCTTCAGTATCGGTCACCCATTTCTCACCATCCCATTTATCGTATGGAGATAAAGGGGCGATAGTGGTTGTATTTTCAGGGTAATCACCCGGAGCTTTGATTTCTTTTGATTCTCCAGTTTTGGTGCTATAGACCGTTTCACCGCGATGGTCTGGCACATATTCCCATGAGTTAAAATCTGCAGAACGGCAGATTGCATAACCAGCCTTATGTGTACCAGGGGCATCTAAACAGGAACATGCCGGAATGCCGACACCAACGGCAAGATATTCATTTGAAGTGGAAATATATTCCCGTGTTTCACCATCGTAGTTATAAACGGTAACATCCCCTGCCTTTGTTGCAATAAGGTCACTATTTAATATTGCTTTATGCATCAGGCTGCCCTCACGATATAGTTAAATGCAATATTACGCGGACGCGTTTCTGAGGCTGCGGCACCTAAACCATCCACTGATTGTTTATATGTTTTAAAGGTTCCATAATCCGGGGCTGGTAATCCGGCATCGTTTGTGTTTCCTCTTTTGATAATGTCAGTGCCACTATTTACCCATATTTCATCAAAATAGAAATTAATCGTTGCATCAGTCACAATCGTGGATCTTGACGGTAATCCATGAGCATGATCCTCCGTTGCATACCCCTGAATACTTAAAATAGAGCGACCTGTATCAATCCCCCGCCCGTCATCCCAGCCACGAATAAACTCACCACGTAAATCAGGCAATTTATTTGTCGGATAAGCCTTTGCCAGTTCCGGGTATTCTTCAGCAGAAAAAGCGGCACCATTGCATTTCAGCCAGCCTGTTGGCGGAGTGGCTGAAGGCCACGGAACCGGGACACCAACAGGTAATGCAGAGCCTTCTCCCAAACCAACGTTTATGAAAATGAAGAAATAACAAGCAAATGGCATCATTCCTGCTTTTACCAGGGGGATTTAACATGCTTATTGGCTATGTACGCGTATCAACAAATGACCAGAACACAGATCTACAACGTAATGCGCTGAACTGTGCAGGATGCGAGCTGATTTTTGAAGACAAGATAAGCGGCACAAAGTCCGAAAGGCCGGGACTGAAAAAACTGCTCAGGACATTATCGGCAGGTGACACTCTGGTTGTCTGGAAGCTGGATCGGCTGGGGCGTAGTATGCGGCATCTTGTCGTGCTGGTGGAGGAGTTGCGCGAACGAGGCATCAACTTTCGTAGTCTGACGGATTCAATTGATACCAGCACACCAATGGGACGCTTTTTCTTTCATGTGATGGGTGCCCTGGCTGAAATGGAGCGTGAACTGATTGTTGAACGAACAAAAGCTGGACTGGAAACTGCTCGTGCACAGGGACGAATTGGTGGACGTCGTCCCAAACTTACACCAGAACAATGGGCACAAGCTGGACGATTAATTGCAGCAGGAACTCCTCGCCAGAAGGTGGCGATTATCTATGATGTTGGTGTGTCAACTTTGTATAAGAGGTTTCCTGCAGGGGATAAATAAAGTTAAAGACACTTTGTGTACAAAAGAAAGTAAAACAACAGCAACTTGTTGCAATTTTATCAATAAAAGTAGTATTGTCGTGAAAAATTGATTAAAGATTAATATTATGCATGTTTTTGATAATAATGGAATTGAACTGAAAGCTGAGTGTTCGATAGGTGAAGAGGATGGTGTTTATGGTCTAATCCTTGAGTCGTGGGGGCCGGGTGACAGAAACAAAGATTACAATATCGCTCTTGATTATATCATTGAACGGTTGGTTGATTCTGGTGTATCCCAAGTCGTAGTATATCTGGCGTCATCATCAGTCAGAAAACATATGCATTCTTTGGATGAAAGAAAAATCCATCCTGGTGAATATTTTACTTTGATTGGTAATAGCCCCCGCGATATACGCTTGAAGATGTGTGGTTATCAGGCTTATTTTAGTCGTACGGGGAGAAAGGAAATTCCTTCCGGCAATAGAACGAAACGAATATTGATAAATGTTCCAGGTATTTATAGTGACAGTTTTTGGGCGTCTATAATACGTGGAGAACTATCAGAGCTTTCACAGCCTACAGATGATGAATCGCTTCTGAATATGAGGGTTAGTAAATTAATTAAGAAAACGTTGAGTCAACCCGAGGGCTCCAGGAAACCAGTTGAGGTAGAAAGACTACAAAAAGTTTATGTCCGAGACCCGATGGTAAAAGCTTGGATTTTACAGCAAAGTAAAGGTATATGTGAAAACTGTGGTAAAAATGCTCCGTTTTATTTAAATGATGGAAACCCATATTTGGAAGTACATCATGTAATTCCCCTGTCTTCAGGTGGTGCTGATACAACAGATAACTGTGTTGCCCTTTGTCCGAATTGCCATAGAGAATTGCACTATAGTAAAAATGCAAAAGAACTAATCGAGATGCTTTACGTTAATATAAACCGATTACAGAAATAAAATTATTTATTAAAGTCACATTTAAGACGTAATACCCTACAGGGTAAAAATTTTCTCTGATCTTAACTTCTGCAAATGTTAACTGCTATTTTTATGCTAAAAATGGTTATCAAAACTCAAAAACACATGTTTATAATCAATGAGTTATAGAAATGCTAAGGGCTAATGAGTTATATGCAAATTAGTAAAATTATGTTGCTATGTCAGATAGTTACGATTTAGTCATCTAACTAATGCTGCGCCATATGGGTTGGACTGAAGCGGCTGACCTGATTGTTAAAGGTATGGAAGGCGCAATCAATGCCAAGACCGTAACTTATGACTTCGAACGTCTGATGGAAGGCGCTAAGCTGCTGAAATGTTCAGAGTTTTGTGAAGCGATCATCGAAAACATGTAATCTCTCCATGTGTTAAATATTGAAACGGGCGTATAACACGCCCGTTGTTTTATTTATGTGGATATTATTAATAGCATATCGAGCATATTTATATGAAGCCCATTACTTGAGCCCATATGGGCATATTTTTATAATGCAACTATTATGTAAACATTTATTTGTTATTTTGCTTTCTCCTGGAGGACACTCTTGACTGCTTTTGAGTAAACTCCATAAATCCTTGTTGAATGGTGCGATGTGATAAATAGTAATAGGATATTCTTTATCCTTAAGGATAATACCAGACTTAACCGGTGTAAATATACTGCCAGGAGGGAGAAATATAGTAGATTGATACCAGATGATCATTTTCATATTACCCCATATGGCTGAAAAAGATATACCACATGTAGGTTGAATTACCGTGTCAATTACTATCCACTTCATTTGTTATGTCTTATCCCACGGTATTTAATATGGTTCATTAGGATGTTTATTTCTTGATTTTGCATATGAGTATATTACCCCCCCCTCAAAAAAATAAATTAATTAAAATGATGGCTTATATAAAATAAAATTTAAAGCAAGGAATCTCAATGGATGTTAAACAAAATGAGATTTTGTGAAAGCAATAAATTATTGACTTCGTTTTAGATTTGTTTAGCTATAATGTTATACATTCAAATGACTGAACATCCTGTAATTAAAACATAGCCTTTATGCTACTTTGTGCCAATTTGCTAAACATTATGGTTGCCTTTTTATATAACGATAATAATGAATATAAGCATGACATGAGAATAAGGTTTCAATTTTTGAGTTATATAGGAATGATTTAACCTGTTCCTGGCTAAAATACATATAACCGGATGATGACTAAACCAAAATACATGTGCGTTAAGTATTGAAACGGACGTGTGGCACGGCCGTTGTTTTTATAAATATGTTAACCGTTATAAAATAACGTATCAAAAGTCAAGTGATCACATTTCAAATATCAAGTTGATAGTATTAGTCTGGTGATTATTTATGGGTGACAATAAAAAGACAGTATTAATCATCCATAGAGATAGTCTCTGCACTTTTATTTCCATTATGCTAATGCCTTACTGAATTATGAAGCATTTCTTAAGTATCCAACTTTAGCTAGATTAATGGTTTATTATTTTCTACATCTTCAATATATAAAAGCGTATTATCAATGGCGTAGTAACTGCGTTTGTTATGATTAACATCAGTAACCCACCGGAAAACGCCCGCGCCTGCCAGTGTTGAACAGTATTCCCGAAATGTAGATTTTCCGCAAATATGAAGCAATGCGGCCTCTTTTATTTTAGCAGGGTTCTTGGTCGTACTAACTTTTAACAGGTTCCTGGTTCCTCTTAATAACAAAACCGTATCATCGTGAGTAATAATTCTGATGTTATCCGTAGCCAGATAATAAATGTAATGTGCAATACGGTGATGTTTTAATTCTGAATAAAACCAGGAGAAGTTTTGCTCTTTTCTCACTTGCTCAAACATCTTTTGAAAAACAACGACCTGATCCATCAGGATAATAACCTCTTGTTAGTTGTGAGACTGCGTAGTGTGCACGATCGGTTTTACCACTTCAATCTGGTCTGTCCTTTGGCTGTGATATGTACAGAGTGTGATAGAGGGAATATCTGAATTCTCCCGGTGAGCATTTTGCAACGGACCAGCTCCGGTACAAACGCTGTTGTGGGTTCAGATTATAACATTCTGTCTAAGGGGCGGGATAAAGGTGAAATTAGGGGGCATGAAAGATGACTTTATAACCTTGCTCACCCCAGTGTTGTAAAAGTTCGTTTTGCCTTCTCGTTGGTGCCATGCCTGTCCAGACAATCAATGTTTGCGTCGGGAACAGTTCCGGGCGCGGCGATTCAATGGGATCAGCAAGAACAGAAATGTGCCATCCTGACAATGATAAACGCCATGCTTCCAGCCACAATCGTGCTCTCTCTTCAACATTCCACGCCATCAGAATGGCTTCTTTACCGGGCTTACGGCGCATTTCGAAAAGCGAGGTTGCTGCGTATTCAATTAATGCGCCGTCAAACATACTGCTCATAATGCGGGAGGTGTTGTGATCAAGCACGAGACGCTGGCGAACAGGAAGGTAAACATGATTAATCAATTGATCTACTGGGTACTCTCGACCCAGTGAAATAATTCTCGCGCGTAGTTTGGCAGGATTAGCCATGCGAAGAATTGACATCATCTCTTCTTGCAGGCGGCTCCAGTCATCTTCCGTATCCTGGCTGGTGGTTTCCAGTAATGCTTTAACTTTGCCTACAGGGACGCCATTACTTATCCAACGCTTGATCTCTTCGATGCGTTGTATGTCTTCTTCATCAAAGAGTCGGTGTCCGCCTTCACTGCGCTGTGGTTTTAACAAACCGTAGCGGCGTTGCCAGGCCCGGAGAGTGACAGGATTAATCCCGCAACGTTCAGCAACATCACCAATGCTGTAATAAGCCACAATTCCTCCTTGCGGTCACAAATCTCCGTCGCCTGTACACGACCCAATAATACTTTGTACAATATACGCTAAAATTGTACAAAGTATAAATAAGATTTCAGCTAAATTGGATGAAACATTATTTTTAATGTGGATTAAATTTAAACGTAACGTATTCATTTTCACGATGATTTACTGAAATCATGTGAAAGAATGTGCTGAAAATTATTTTTTCTCTGGCCACGCTATGGAAGGGATACCATTCAATTTAGCTTTAGCAAACAGATCTCCCTGAAACATCTCAATTCCTGCGGATTCAAGCCACATCCACTCTTCTGGTGTTGCCACGCCCATAGCACTGACTTGAATTTCAAGTGATGTACAGCATTTTATGATCGCCTGAATAATTGCCTGCCGTGGCCCACTTTTATGAACATTGGTAATCAATTCCTGACTGATTTTAATTCTGTCAGGCTGGAAGCGTGACAGGAGTAACAAACCAGCAAAACCTGCGCCAAAATGATCAATTGCTACACTGATACCAGCAGCCTTTAGCGATTTAATCGCTTCGGCAAACTCATCAAACCGAGATATGACTTCACTTTCAGTAAATTCAACGATGATTTGTTCAGGCACCAGAGCATTGGCCTTTATTTCATTAAGTAAAAAAGAGACTGCGTCAGGTTCGTTAACCAGGGTCATAGGTAATAGATTGATTGAAATCATTTTATCACCGAGCTCAAGTGCGTGTGCCATCGTGAATGCAAGCGCCTTACTTTTGAGATCCGCTGTGTAGATTTCCCCGTCTTTACGCTGCCCAACCGCTATGGCTGATGGGCTATCTTCATTTTTTTGCACAATGGCTTCAAAAGCGATTATCCGCCGCGATAAGGGATCGACAATAGGATGAAAGGCAAAGTGGTCGTTTATAGTTGGTGAAAGGGCACAGGAATCAAGTTCTTTATCAGATCCGTCAGCGATAAAAAGCCAGGAGTCTTCGGCAGGGATCTCGAAATAGGTTGATTGTTCGGTTGCAAGGACAAAAGTACGAAAAAATTGTAGCGCTCTGTCATCATAAGTTAGCTGAAATTTTGATGTGCCTTTGTCGAATACGGCCTGTAAAACGTCATCTCGCTCGTGCAGGCGCAAATCAAATAATTCCATTCCCGCTTTGCCAAAACGGCGAGCAGGCGCGTAATCGCACAGCAGCTCAACAATATTATAGTGCCGTGGATCCTGGCATATAGCCCGATATATCATTTTAACCTGTTCTTCCGGACCTTCCAGAAGCTGGAAAAAATGAGAACCATTAAACAGTAAGATCCCTGTTACGTCAGACTGCATGTTCCTGCGATTTGCTATCGAAACCATTTCTTCGATTTTTTTGACAGGTTCGTCGTCACGTATATGGCTACGATAAATAAGGGTGGTAAGCATTAACAATCCAGGGTAATGGGTGAGGCGAGAGTAAGACGGTAACAGACATATCTTCTTGTGTCTTTCTTTTAATACCAAAACATAACCGTTTCTTTACATTGATAAAAAATGGAAAAAGTTGAACACTAGTTGGCGAAAAATCTTGTATAGATTGTCAGTTAAATGATGCAATATGTTTTATCATAACACATTGTTTTATATGCATTAGCACTAATTGCAAAAAATTAATTTATCATTCTGTACACATATTTCGTACAAGTTTGCTATTGTTACTTCACTTAACATTGATTAACATTTTTAACAGAGGCGTAGCATGCATCAAAATTCAGTGACTTTAGATTCTGCGGGAGCAATCACTCGTTACTTTGCAAAAGCTAACTTGCATACTCAGCAGGAAACTCTCGGGGAAATTGTGACTGAGATTTTGAAAGATGGACGTAATCTGAGTCGAAAGTCGCTTTGTGCCAAACTTCTTTGCCGACTGGAACACGCGACTGGGGAAGAGGAACAGAAACATTATAATGCACTAATTGGGTTGCTTTTTGAATAATGCAACAGCCTGATTATTTAACAGGTTAGCTATGAAGTCGTTATGAAGACATCTGATAATGAACGTATAAAATATGAAATTACTGGCCAGGCGGTGCTCCAGATACTGCGCATGAAGATAAATTTTTCATTGCAGACTCTTATTAAGCAATTACTCGTAATGAAATCGGCTGAGGAAGATGCTTTCCGACGCGATTTAATTGACAGCATAATTCGTGATTTTAGCAATAGTGATTCAGGAGGGCCAAACCGAAGAACAGCGACAGCTGACAATAAAAGTATGTTCAATGGTAAGAAAATAAACAGAATACATTAAAATTTCATAAGTAAGATGAGAGGTTACCATGCTTGAAGATACTACAATTCATAATGCAATAACTGATAAAGCGTTAGCAAGTTACTTTCGCAGTTCGGGTAATTTGTTAGAAGAAGAATCAGCAGTGTTAGGGCAGGCTGTCACCAATTTAATGCTTTCAGGCGATAATGTTAATAATAAAAATATTATCTTAAGTCTGATACACTCCTTGGAAACAACAAGTGATATTCTCAAAGCTGATGTGATTAGAAAAACACTGGAAATCGTGTTGCGATACACAGCTGATGATATGTAACTTCTAATTATTAAGTATAAGTTTATAGAAAACTCATTCATCTTATTTTTGTCTGTCGCTTTAGACTATACACAGCATAATTTTATTGGGTTAATATTTCTACGAGGCTGACATGAATAATTCAATCCCAGAGAGATTTATTTTTCAATGTGCTTTGTTTAAAAATCTCGAGAGGGAGGTGTTCATGACGCATGGGTATGTTGATAGTCATATTATTGATCAGGCTTTACGCTTGCGTTTAAAAGATGAAACCAGTGTGATTCTTTCTGATCTCTATCTGCAAATATTGCAGTACATTGAAATGCATAAGACTACACTAACGGATATCATTATTAATGACAGGGAATCCGTGCTCTCTTAGAACTTGAGTAAGGTTTTAGAATAAACATCAGCTGTATCACCATGCTGATGCAAAGTGAGCATTTCAGGCGTTATGCTTTCTTATTATGTCCGCAATATCAGGTGTCAAGAATGGAGAGTTCTCGCTCTCCATTCTTGACGCCTGATATCCCGCCTAACTTATTTTGTACTGCCTACATTATGCTCAATAATTAATGGGTTAGATCAAGATGGAGAAAATTTTATCTTCGGCGTGGATATTTCTTATGCTCTCTACCATGCTCTCTGTAGATGCCAGCGCGAGCGAATGAATGGCATTTTCATGTATTAAACCCTTTGGCCGGGACAAGCAAATGCGCAATACACTCATACCCATCCTCGTTGCGATATGCTTGTTTATTACCGGTGTCGCTATTTTGAACATCCAGCTCTGGTATTCCGCAAAAGCAGAGTACCTGGCGGGAGCGAGATATGCCGCCAACAATATCAATCATATACTTGAAGAAGCGTCACAAGCGACTCAAACAGCGGTTAACATTGCCGGGAAGGAATGCAACCTCGAGGAGCAATATCAGCTTGGCACTGAAGCAGCTCTGAAACCTCACCTGCGCACAATCATCATTCTCAAACAGGGAATAGTCTGGTGTACATCCCTGCCTGGGAATCGGGTCCTGTTGTCTCGTATTCCTGTTTTCCCGGACAGTAATTTACTGTTGGCTCCAGCAATCGACACCGTTAATAGATTACCTATCCTGCTCTATCAGAACCAATTTGCAGATACGCGCATTTTGGTTACGATAAGCGATCAGCATATTCGTGGGGCACTTAATGTACCCTTGAAAGGGGTAAGGTATGTATTACGCGTGGCGGATGACATTATTGGACCAACGGGTGATGTGATGACGCTTAATGGACATTATCCCTATACCGAGAAGGTTCACTCCACAAAATATCATTTCACTATTATCTTTAACCCGCCGCCACTCTTTAGCTTCTACAGACTTATCGATAAAGGCTTTGGGATTTTAATATTTATTCTGTTAATCGCCTGCGCCGCTGCCTTCCTGCTTGATAGATATTTCAATAAAAGCGCAACGCCTGAAGAGATCCTGCGACGGGCAATAAATAATGGGGAGATCGTCCCTTTTTACCAACCTGTGGTAAATGGTCGGGAAGGGACATTGCGGGGAGTTGAGGTGTTAGCCCGCTGGAAACAACCTCACGGTGGATATATATCACCCGCGGCATTTATTCCACTTGCTGAAAAATCCGGATTAATCGTTCCGCTTACGCAAAGCCTGATGAATCAGGTTGCCAGACAGATGAACGCTATCGCGAGTAAATTGCCGGAAGGTTTTCATATTGGAATTAATTTTAGCGCTTCGCATATTATTTCGCCGACGTTTGTCGACGAGTGTTTAAATTTCCGTGACAGTTTTACCCGCCGCGATTTAAACCTTGTTCTGGAAGTCACCGAGCGTGAGCCATTGAATGTTGATGAAAGTCTGGTTCAGCGGTTGAACATACTGCATGAAAATGGTTTTGTCATCGCACTGGATGATTTCGGTACTGGCTACTCAGGGCTTTCTTATCTTCATGACCTGCATATTGATTATATCAAAATTGATCACAGTTTCGTTGGCCGCGTAAACGCAGACCCAGAATCAACCCGAATTCTGGATTGTGTATTGGATCTGGCGCGTAAACTTTCGATCAGTATCGTCGCTGAAGGTGTCGAAACGAAAGAACAACTTGACTATCTGAACCAAAATTATATCACATTTCAGCAGGGTTATTATTTCTATAAACCTGTTACATACATCGACCTGGTCAAAATTATCCTTTCTAAACCGAAGGTGAAGGTTGTGGTTGAGTGAAAATTGATCAGTAAGGCCATAGTGCGGTGTAATTATAGACAGCTAATTAGCTCGTTGCCTCTTGTTACTATTGTTCATTATTTTGTTTGCTATAATTGTTTGAAAGTTTTGACAGGATTGCCATTAGTAGCATGAACAATAGTAATAATCTGGATTATTTCACTCTCTATATCATATTTTCCATTGCATTTATGCTGATCACCCTCCTGGTCATCCTTATTGCAAAACCCAGTACCGGGCTGGGAGAAGTGCTTGTGACGATAAATTTGCTTAATGCCCTTGTTTGGCTGGCGATCAATCTGGTTAATCGATTAAGAGAAAGACTCGTCAACCACAGGGATCAGCAATAATCTTTCAGTTTCTCACTGTCAGTATGCGGCTGAATGGGTTGCTGGCAGTGAACGCCTGGATCATTGAAGGAAAGGCATTATTGCGCAAATAGTTGTCAACCCTGGTGTTATCACGGTTGTTTTTATATATCACCGAAATAATCCTCATCGCAACTATTAACAATTTTGATGTCGAAGAGTTATTTGTTAAACAAAATCGTCACCTCAAAGTGATCAATGTCATGAAAATAAGGTGAAAAATGATAATGCCGACTTATTTATCATTTATATATTGTCGCTGTTTATCTATTTAAATTTTTTGTGCTTTTGTTTTTGTCTTTACCCTCCGTTTTGGTAATCTGAGCTCATAGGTTATTTGACCAGGAATGTTTGTTAATCCAATGAATGGATGGTTAATCTATGAAACTGAAAAAACTCCCCGGGTTTAGTTTGGGACTTATTGCTCTGGCGGTGGGTAATGCATATGCAACACAATTGTTGGATGATTATAGTATAATTTCCTATATGACTGATGAAGAATCGCCGATTGAAATCAAAGATAATAATCCGATAAGTAATGGAGAGTATCTAACCACTGAAGACGAAAGCCATGCTGTGAAAGTGGATGACGGTGTAACTGGATATATAAATAATGCCAGTGTGATGACTAGTGGTGATGGATCTTATGGTATTTCTGTTGATAGTCAAAACAAAGTATTATATATAAGCGATAGCGATATTAAGACCTCTGGAAGCGTATCTGACAAAGAAAATGGAGGGATAACAGCCAGCGCAGTAGTCAGTGAATTTGGTGGCACCATCTTTATGAATGGTGATAATTCAGTCGAGTCGGGTGGGGCATATTCAGCGGGACTTTTAAGCCAGGTTAATGATTCTGAAAAGATGGTAAATAACACCCGTCTTGAAACCACAGATAAAACGAACATTGTTACCTCTGGGGAAAATGCAGTAGGTGTTCTTGCATGTTCAAGTCCTGGAGAGTCTCGAACATGTGTCGATGCTGTAGATGATGAAGTTAGTGATTCTAACAGTTACGAAGTTATTAGCCGTGCTGATTTAAAAATGAATGGTGGTTCCATAACAACTAATGGCATTAATAGCTATGGTGCTTATGCTAATGGGAAAAAAGCATATATTAATTTAGATTATGTGGCACTTGAAACTGTGGCTGATGGAAGTTATGCAGTTGCTATTCGACAAGGTAACATTGATATAAAAAATAGTTCTATTACAACAACAGGCACTAAAGCCCCCATTGCAAAAATATACAATGGTGGAGAGTTATTTTTTTCCAATGTCACCGCGGTATCAAAACAAGATAAAGGAATATCAATTGATGCATCAAATATCGATTCTCAAGCCAAAATAGCACTATTAAGTGTTGAACTTTCAAGTGCTTTGGATAGTATTGATGTTAACAAAACTACAACGGATGTAAGTATCCTTAATCGAAGTATTATCACACCTGGTAATAATGTTCTGGTTAATAATACTGGAGGTGACTTAAACATAATTTCGTCCGACTCTATTCTAAATGGAGCGACTAAACTCGTCAGCGGCACAACCACGCTGAAGCTTTCAGAAAATACAATCTGGAATATGAAAGATGACTCCGTTGTTACCCATCTGACTAATTCAGACAGTATTATCAATCTTTCGTATGATGATGGTCAAACATTTACCCAAGGAAAAACATTAACCGTAAAAGGTAATTATGTCGGTAATAATGGTCAGCTTAATATCCGCACCGTATTAGGTGATGATAAATCGGCTACGGACAGACTTATTGTTGAGGGTAATACTTCGGGTTCAACTACCGTCTATGTGAAAAATGCTGGAGGAAGCGGCGCGGCCACGCTAAACGGGATCGAACTCATAACTGTGAATGGCGATGAATCTCCAGCAGATGCCTTCAGATAAGGTGATGCAAGGATTGCAGCTGGAGCTTTCGAATATCAACTAAAACAACAAGGCAAAAACTGGTATTTGACAAGTTATCAGTCAGTGAATGAGGAGGATAACAGCTCAGAGGGAAATTCAGAATCAACAGAAACGCCTACCCCCGTCCTGCGCCCCGAAGCTGGAAGTTACGTCGCTAACCTGGCAGCTGCTAACACTCTTTTTGTTATGCGTCTGAACGACCGTGCGGGTGAAACGCGCTACATCGATCCTGTAACTGAACAGGAGCGTTCAAGCCGACTTTGGCTACGTCAAATTGGCGGGCATAATGCCTGGCGTGACAGCAACGGACAGTTGAGAACGACCTCGCATCGCTACGTCTCGCAGTTAGGGGGCGATCTGTTAACCGGTGGTTTTACCGATAGTGACAGTTGGCGTTTGGGAGTGATGGCTGGTTATGCCCGCGACTACAACTTAACTCATTCCAGCGTGTCGGATTATCGTTCGAAAGGGAGTGTCAGAGGCTATAGCGCAGGGCTGTATGCCACCTGGTTTGCCGATGACATCAGTAAAAAAGGCGCATACATTGACTCCTGGGCGCAATATAGCTGGTTTAAAAACTCGGTGAAAGGGGATGAATTAGCCTATGAATCCTATAGCGCGAAAGGTGCAACCGTCTCGCTGGAAGCGGGTTACGGTTTTGCCCTGAATAAATCCTTTGGTCTGGAAGCGGCGAAATATACGTGGATCTTCCAGCCACAGGCACAGGCTATCTGGATGGGCGTCGATCATAATGCGCACACGGAAGCCAATGGCTCACGTATTGAGAATGACGCAAATAACAACATCCAGACCCGACTCGGCTTCCGCACCTTTATTCGTACTCAGGAGAAAAACAGCGGTCCGCACGGTGACGACTTTGAACCTTTTGTTGAAATGAACTGGATCCATAACAGTAAAGATTTTGCTGTCTCAATGAACGGTGTGAAAGTCGAACAAGATGGGGCGAGTAATTTGGGGGAAATTAAACTTGGCGTAAATGGCAACCTGAATCCAGCGGCCAGCGTCTGGGGAATGTGGGCGTGCAGCTGGGTGATAATGGCTACAATGACACCGCAGTGATGGTGGGCCTGAAATATAAGTTCTGATCCCGCCGTTAGCTAAAAAACCGCGTCGTATTCATCGACGCGGTACATATGAAATATTATTTTTTGCCGATAGCACGCATGGTGTCATCAATTGCCGTGATCAACAGCATTTGCGGGTCTTTAGCGCAAACCTGATTCAGTTTTTCTACCACTTTGGCGCTCAGTTCCGGAGATTGCTCAATTTTTAAATCACGGCTGGCAACGCTGGCATTACCCATTACCGCAACAATTTCTGCAACCTGTGCGCTGTCAGTTTTTGCCATTTCGTTGGCTTCTGCGCAAGTAATATAGGTTTCTGACGGCAAACCGTTTTTAATATTGTAGTCCTGCGCCCAGGTCATTGGTGCGAAAACAAACAGGCCCGCCAGTAAAGCAAATTTTTTCATCATCATTCCTTATTTCATTTTACCCAGAATTGCACCACCCGTACCGCCAATCACGGCACCTTTAATCGCCCCTTCGAGGCCATTGCCGGTCAGAACGCCAGTGACAGCACCAACGGCGGCACCCACTTTTGCACCTTTACGCGCATTTTTACCGTCGCGGCCTTTTTCTGTTACTGCACCAACACCAGCGCCAACAGCTGCACCTTTCAGTACGCCATTAACACCATTGCCAGTAAGTAAACCAACGCCTGCGCCTAGCAATGCACCTTTCGTGGTGCGGTTCATATCCGCCATCGCTGGCGTGGAGCAGAACAATGCTGAGATAAGCCCGAAGGCAAGTATTTTTTTCTTCAACTTAGATGTCCGGTATTAAGTAAGTTGCACACACAATAATTTCGTCTTCAATTAAGATCTGCTTAACTAAAGAACGCTCGCTATTATTCAGATAATTCAAAATGAGCGTGGCTGTGATGATAGGAATTATGTTTTTTACGTGAATGAGAATAATCTTAAATGAGGAATAACTCATTGATTGACAATATTTTTATTCAAGAAGTGTCATTGACTGTTAACGCAATGTTGTAAAGGTAAGATAATCTGATTTATCAATATTATTGTGTGATTTTTATGTGAGCAGAAGATATTCATCAGCAACGATTACATTAGTCATTTTATTTTGCCGACGGCCTCATTGTCGAAAGATAAGCGTACGACAGTATTATCAGAAAAGAGTGATTTTTTATCCAACTACACTTCAGCGCACTGCGTGTAAAAAATGCCTCTTTCTTATGCGGGATATCATCATTTCATCATGATGTCTTTGGTGAGCGGTGAACACAATACACCTGCGCTGTCTCTTCAGGATGAATCCCCTGGTCTGGTGCCTGCGGGCTGATGTTGCAGCAGAGCTTAGGTCACTTAGACGCTACTATCATTTATCCAATGGCATGGAATCGAAATCAGTCGATACCCGCAGTATATATCGTGAACTGGGTGCAACGCTGAGTTACAACATGCGCCTGGGGAACGGTATGGAAATGAACCCTGGCTGAAGGCGGCTGTGCGCAAAGAATTTGTCGATGATAACCGGGTGAAGGTGAATAATGACGGTAATTTCGTCAATGATTTGTCGGGCAGACGTGGAATATACCAGGCAGCTATTAAAGCCTCATTCAGCAGTACGTTTAGCGGACATCTCGGGGTGGGGTATAGCCATGGTGCCGGTGTGGAATCCCCGTGGAACGCGGTGGCTGGTGTGAACTGGTCGTTCTGACCATCAACGATTAAACTGCGCTTCGGCGCAGTTTTCGTTTACAGGATGTTGAAAGGGAAAATTCTGGGGCAAAAAAAGCCCGCCAGTTACGGCGGGAAACCTCATCCTATGGGAGAACAATGAATAATGAAATTGCGGGGTTATCATCTCCCAGTATATCCATACTAACAATAAGGTTATTTACTCAACCAGGCATAAACATTTTGTTTTGTGCGTGGGAACAGCCTTAAGGTGTAAAGGGGGAGGTGGAAATAGCAATGAGGAGTATCAGCAAGAATACTCGCCGCTTTACCACAACGTGGATGAGAGGGATGAAAAACTCAAGGCAGAGATAACTCTGCCTTGAAGATAAATGCGCTTTTACAGCGGGCTTATTTCAGCTCTTCTGCTTCCGGTAAGGTCACGTTCAGCTCAAGAATAGAAATATCGCCATCTTTTTGCTCAAGCTGTACGGTTACCATCTCAGGATCAATTTGTACGTATTTACAAATGACCTCAAGAATATCTTTACGCAACTGCGGCAGATAATGCGGTTCTGCATCGCTGCGACGGCGTTCAGCAACAATAATCTGCAGCCGTTCTTTTGCAATGTTGGCTGTGTTTTTCTTCCGCGAGAGAAAGAAATCGAGTAATGCCATAACTTATCCTCCGAACAAGCGTTTGAGGAAGCCTTTCTTCTCTTCTTCAATGAAGCGGAAAGGACGTTCTTCTCCCAACAGACGTTCTACGGTATCTGCGTAGGCTTTACCCGCATCGGCGTTAATGTCGAGAATGACCGGTTCACCCTGGTTAGAGGCGCGCAATACTGATTGATCCTCTGGGATCACGCCGACGAGTTTGATGCGCAGGATCTCCAGCACATCTTCCATGCTCAGCATGTCACCTCTGCTTACGCGGCCTGGGTTATAGCGCGTTAACAGCAGGTGCTCTTTAATAGGCTCTTCGCCATTTTCTGCGCGGCGTGATTTCGACGCCAGAATGCCTAAAATACGGTCAGAGTCGCGTACTGAGGAGACTTCCGGGTTGGTGGTAATAATGGCTTCGTCTGCAAAATAGAGTGCCATTAACGCACCGGTTTCAATCCCTGCCGGGGAGTCACAAACGATAAATTCAAAATCCATCGCTTTCAGATCATCAAGAACTTTGGCGACCCCTTCACGGGTGAGGGCATCTTTATCGCGTGTTTGCGATGCCGGCAGAATATAGAGATTTTCAGTACGCTTATCTTTAATTAACGCCTGATTTAGCGTTGCATCGCCCTGAATGACGTTGACGAAATCGTAAACGACCCGGCGTTCACAACCCATAATCAGGTCGAGATTACGCAGGCCGATATCAAAATCTATCACGACAGTTTTCTTTCCCTTCTGGGCCAAACCAGTGGCGATGGCCGCGCTGGAGGTTGTCTTACCAACACCCCCTTTGCCCGAAGTAACAACAATAATGCGTGCCATAGAAATTCCTTGTTAAAAAGGGATCAATTTAACGGTTGAACGGTCAAAGCGTTTTCGACTAACTGCAGTCGCGCCGCTTTGCCATAAAATTCTGCTGGGATTTGATCACTCAGCCAGTATTCACCTGCGATGGACACCAGTTCCGCCATCAGGTTCGTACAAAATATTTGCGTTTCCCGGTCACCACTTGCCCCTGCCAGCGCACGACCGCGCATCATGCCATAGACATGAATGTTCCCATCGGCAATCAATTCGGCCCCAGCGCTAACGTGGCTTGTAACAATCAGATCACATTGTGGAGCATAAATACGCTGACCGGAACGCACCGGGGTATCTATTAAACGCGTTTTTGTGACCGGCGTTGTATTTTGCGCTGGAGCCTGCGGTGTGGGAGCTGGACGTGGCGCTTTTTCCTTTCCTTCCGTCAGGATAGGCAGCCCCATCTTTTCAATTTCGGCTTTAAGTTGCGCATCTTTGCAGCCACTTACGCCAATAACCCGCAAACCGGTTGCCGAAACCGCCTTATGCATCGCTGACCAGTTTACCGGGTCTTCCAGTGCACTGACGTTGAGTACAACGGGGGCATGTTTTAAAAATGCGGGGGCCTGAGCGATTTTGTCTTCCAGCGCCTGATGGATAACCTTAGGTTCTGCCTCATGCAGATGAACCACAGATAAAGTGAAGCTACTGCCTTTAAGCTCGATTGGCGTGTTTGACATCCTGGCCTTACTCAATTAGCTATTAATCATCGCCAGCGCGCGATGATGTTCCGAAGACTATAAGGCATGTTATAGTCTGGATTATATTGAGGCAAGTCACCCTCCCATTTATTCAGAGTAAAAGTCTATTCTGTGATAAATGGCGCTGATTCATAGCTTAAAAAATACCCTTGTCAATCAACCCATTGCCGTCGTACTTTTGATTGTTCTTATTTACGCTTCCTTTTTCCGCACCCTAATCGTGACAGCATCTCCAGACCTGTTTAAATATCCAGTATTGAGGCAAGTGTATTTTTTCACCACGCCAGGCTTTCTTAACTTTCCATTTTTTGCGGCATCATTAAAGAACAGATACCCGTTATCTTAATATCCGCCACAGAATTGCTCTATCATAGAAACCGCAGAAGACGTCTGATACTTCTGTCAGGTCATCGTAACTCGTCCAGGTCAGCGGTTTTGATTACGGATTGATGATGAAATGAGCATAAGTGTTGTACGGTTGGATTATCAGGATGTGCTATGAATATGATGCGTATTTTTTATATCGGATTGTCAGGTGTGGGGATGATGTTCTCATCAATGGCGTCTGGAAATGACGCTGGCGGACTTCAATCTCCGGCGTGCGGCGTTGTTTGCGACCCGTATATTTGTGTGAACTCAGATGGCATTTCCCCAGAGTTAACAAGGAAATATCTCGGCGAAAAAGCCGCTGAAAACTTACAATCATTACAAGGCTACGATCCCAGCGAATTTACATTCGCTAACGGTGTATTTTGCGATGTTAAAGAAAAATTATGTCGTGATGATCGTTATTTTGGTGTGGATGGTAAGCGGAGTGGAAAAATCAATCAAACCACCACAAAGATGTTATTTATGTGTCGTGAGTGATGTCTTGTTTACATTATGTTCTATTCGTCATTAACCTCTTGAGCGACAGAGAGGAGTGGGGCATTAACGTTTATGACGGGGAGAGTCCCCGTCGGTTGACATTTACTTAATTTGAATATCGACGTTATATTTTTTAGTTTTGTTTTTACGGGCGTCGTTTCGGGTTTGCAACACTCGCAGCTCATATTTGCCAGAAGCAGGGAGTGAGTATTGTCCGTGACTATCGAGTTCTGGGGAATATCTGGATAAATCAACTGAATCATCGATTCCTGGCCCGAAGAGGTAAGTATCAGCGCCTTCATTAGAGATACTCACATGCACTTTCTGACCTTTTTTGGCATAGAAGGTATATGTATCGTAATCGTATCCCTTTATTTCGCCGGAGTACTGAGCGCTGCTATGGCCTTTTCTGAACTCAACATTGACATTCTTACCCGCAGCAAAGCTCGTGGAGGTTAGCAGTGCAAGCAGCAATACAGCCTTCCTGATGCTCTTGATTTTCATTGGTAGTCTCCTGTTCAGAATGAGTACGATGAACTGTTATAATATAACAATCCCTAACGGGAGAATTCCAGTGGCTTTCCTGCGTTCGGTAAAATCACGTTGCGGCATTTTTGCCGGGGGGATTACTTATAAAGGGGGCATGGACTCAACAAACCGTAGAAATCTACAGCTGGCTGGCTTGTGGCGCGGGTTTCATTGATGTTAGCTTATGCCAAAACCTGGCATCTTAAAGAGTAAAAGTATGTTTTGTGTGATTTATCGAAGCAGCAAGCGTGACCAGACCTATTTATATGTCGAAAAAAAAGACGATTTTTCGCGTGTTCCTGAGGAACTGATGAAAGGTTTTGGTCAGCCTCAGTTAGCGATGATTCTGCCGCTGGATGGGCGGAAGAAACTGGTCAATGCCGATATTGAAAAGGTTAAACAGGCATTAACCGAGCAAGGTTACTATTTGCAGTTACCGCCACCACCCGAAGATTTGCTGAAGCAACATCTTTCCGTCATGGGGCAGAAAACAGACGACACTAACAAATAACCGATATCCGGCGGTGGCATTATCTTTGTCGGCGCGGGTTTTCATATCCACGATAAGGTGAGGGGAACGTTATGTATCAACATCACAACTGGCAAGGTGCGCTGCTGGATTATCCGGTGAGTAAAGTAGTCTGTGTTGGCAGTAACTATGCCAAACATATTAAAGAGATGGGCAGCGCAGTGCCCGAAGAGCCAGTGCTGTTTATTAAACCAGAAACGGCACTGTGCGATCTGCGGCAGCCATTGGCGATCCCATCCGATTTCGGTTCAGTTCATCATGAAGTCGAACTGGCGGTGTTGATTGGCGCGACACTGCGTCAGGCTACGGAAGAGCATGTCCGCAAAGCCATTGCCGGTTATGGCGTGGCGCTCGATCTGACATTGCGTGATGTTCAGGGAAAAATGAAGAAAGCCGGGCAGCCGTGGGAAAAGGCTAAAGCGTTTGATAACTCTTGTCCGCTTTCCGGGTTTATTCCCGCGGCGGAATTTACCGGCGACCCGCAAAATACAACGCTGAGCCTGAGCGTAAACGGCGAACAACGCCAGCAAGGTACGACTGCGGACATGATCCATAAAATCGTTCCGCTGATCGCTTATATGAGCAAGTTTTTTACCCTCAAGGCCGGTGACGTTGTGTTGACAGGCACGCCTGATGGCGTCGGCCCGTTGCAAAGCGGTGATGAGCTGACAGTCACTTTCGATGGGCATTCTTTGACAACTCGCGTTTTGTAATACTTTTTGCCGCCTGAAAGCGGCGGCAAAACTTGCATCGCTGTGCCAGACTGGTTATAAGGTGCGTTTTAACGTAATGGCGGAACACCTGATGAGCGATGTACCTTTCTGGCAAAGTAAAACCCTGGACGAAATGAGCGATGCGGAATGGGAGTCGTTGTGTGATGGTTGCGGTCAGTGTTGCCTGCATAAACTGATGGATGAAGACACCGACGAAATCTACTTCACTAACGTCGCCTGTCGCCAGCTCAATATTAAAACCTGTCAATGTCGGAACTACGAACGTCGTTTCGAGTTTGAACCCGACTGCATTAAATTAACCCGTGAAAATCTGCCAACATTCGAATGGCTGCCAATGACCTGCGCTTATCGTTTGCTGGCGGAAGGTAAAGATTTACCTGCGTGGCATCCGCTACTTACTGGTTCGAAAGCGGCAATGCATGGTGAACGTATCTCTGTGCGTCATATCGCAGTGAAAGAATCAGAAGTGATTGACTGGCAGGATCATATCTTAAATAAACCTGACTGGGCGCAGTGATAAATTTAATAGATGCTGATGGGGGCTTTCTTAATATACGTCTGGATGCTCGCCATTTCGTAGCCCTGTTTTTGAAAGCGCTCTGTCATAATGAGAGTTACCCGATACCTTATTATCAACAGGTAACTCTCAATCTTTAAAAAACGTCTGTGTTTTTAAATGTGATAAACCTTATACCTTGAGTACATGGAGAGAATAATCGCTTATCAGACTTCAGGTACCTCAAAGAGTGTCTTTTTACCGTGTCTTTTCTGATACTCATTACAGGTGTTAATCATTTTTTTGGCCGCTTCTTTTAGCAAAGAAAGCATTAAATCATCATAATCAACGTAGAATCTGGTTGTTTCAGTTTCCGTTTTTATCTCACCGATGGCGGCTATTTCGGTGGTTAATTTCAATTTGGCGGCATCGATATCTTTATTCGCTTGTTTAACCGTGTTAGACAGGGTGGTAAAGAAATTCTGCACAGATTTTAACTTGTTCTTCAATTCTGGAATCAGTTTTCCTTCAACTACGCCCGCAGCAATAGAATAGGAAATGATTAATCCAAATGGACCGGCGACGACACCGGCTGCGGCACCGGCATATGCTTCCTTCCTGATTTTATCTACCTGTGACTGGAAATAGCTGCTTTTTTCTGAAAAATCATTGGTTAACTGGCTATCTAACGCCAGCAGTTTCCCGGAAGCGTTGTTGAAACTTTGTGAGCTTACCAGCAGGGATTTTTGCGCTTCATTCAGCTTCGTGATGCCGTCATCCAGTACCTTAATGAGAATGTCTTTCTGGGCGGATGCTTTCTTCTCATTGTACTCATCAAATAGCAAAATATACGCTGCGAGCAATTGCGTCGCAACACCACACCATTCATACACTGTTTGGGTTGCTTCAAAATACTTATCCTGGCTATCCATAAGTAAGGTTTTAATATCGCCGACTAAAACGGAGGCTGCCTGTGAATACTCCTGTTTAAAGCGACTTAACTCTTTTATGGTTTCATCAAAGGTCTGCCAGGGGATGACCTGATCGAGATATTTATTATAAAGATCTAATGCTCCATCTGCGGTTTCGATTGCGTTTTTAACTACTTCTACCGTTTTATCTGCAACGATTTCAGTCATAATCATTCGCCTCTTTAAATATATAAATTGTAATGAAACTCCTGTTTTACAACTATTAATAAATTTTACTTCATCTAATTCATAGTTAGCCGGGCGGGATGCGTCAATGTCTTTATTTATATTAATATGATAAATATCAAACAATGTTTAATGTCATTATGGCGAATGCTTCTATTCTATTTTTTAGCCGGGTGATATTTTTCATTTCTGCTGGATGAGCGTCGTCGCCAGAAGGCCACGTGAGCACAAGATAAGAGAACGAAAAATCAGCAGCCTATGCAGCGACAAATATTGATAGCCTGAATCAGTATTGATCTGCTGGCAAGAACAGACTACTGTATATAAAAACAGTATAACTTCAGGCAGATTATTATGTTGTTTATCAAGCCTGCGGATCTCCGCGAAATTGTGACTTTTCCGCTATTTAGCGATCTTGTTCAGTGTGGCTTTCCTTCACCGGCAGCAGATTACGTTGAACAGCGCATCGATCTGAATCAACTGTTGATCCAGCATCCCAGCGCGACTTACTTCGTCAAAGCAAGTGGTGATTCTATGATTGATGGTGGAATTAGTGACGGTGATTTACTGATTGTCGATAGCGCTATTACCGCCAGCCATGGTGATATTGTCATCGCTGCTGTTGACGGCGAGTTTACGGTGAAAAAATTGCAACTACGCCCGACGGTACAGCTTATTCCCATGAACAGCGCGTACTCGCCCATTACCATCAGTAGTGAAGATACGCTGGATGTCTTTGGTGTGGTGATCCACGTCGTTAAGGCGATGCGCTGATGTTTGCCCTCTGTGATGTAAACGCGTTTTATGCCAGCTGTGAGACGGTGTTTCGCCCTGATTTATGGGGTAAACCGGTGGTTGTGCTATCGAATAATGACGGTTGCGTTATCGCCCGAAACGCTGAGGCAAAGGCGCTTGGCGTTAAAATGGGCGATCCCTGGTTCAAACAAAAAGATCTGTTTCGTCGCTGTGGCGTGGTTTGCTTTAGCAGCAATTATGAGCTTTACGCAGACATGAGCAATCGGGTGATGTCGACGCTGGAAGAGCTATCGCCCCGCGTCGAGATTTACAGTATTGATGAGGCATTCTGCGATCTGACAGGTGTGCGTAATTGTCGCGATCTGACTGATTTTGGCAGAGAAATTCGCGCAACGGTGCTACAACGTACCCATCTTACTGTTGGTGTGGGGATCGCCCAGACCAAAACGCTGGCTAAGCTTGCCAATCATGCGGCAAAAAAATGGCAGCGGCAGACGGGTGGGGTGGTGGATTTATCAAATCTGGAACGCCAGCGTAAATTAATGTCTGCTCTCCCCGTGGATGACGTCTGGGGGATTGGACGGCGGATCAGCAAAAAACTGGACGCGATGGGGATCAAAACCGTTCTCGATTTGGCGGATACAGATATCCGGTTTATCCGTAAACATTTTAATGTCGTGCTCGAAAGAACGGTGCGTGAACTGCGCGGCGAACCCTGTTTGCAACTGGAAGAGTTTGCACCGACGAAGCAGGAAATTATCTGTTCCCGCTCGTTTGGTGAACGCATCACGGATTATCCGTCGATGCGGCAGGCCATTTGTAGTTACGCTGCCCGGGCGGCGGAAAAACTTCGCAGCGAGCATCAATATTGTCGGTTTATCTCCACGTTTATTAAGACGTCACCATTTGCGCTCAATGAACCTTATTACGGCAATAGCGCGTCGGTAAAACTGCTGACGCCCACTCAGGACAGCAGGGATATCATTAACGCTGCTACGCGATCTCTGGATGCCATCTGGCAAGCGGGCCATCGTTACCAAAAAGCGGGCGTGATGCTGGGGGATTTCTTCAGTCAGGGAGTCGCGCAGCTCAATTTATTCGATGACAACGCACCGCGCCCCGGGAGTGAGCAATTGATGACGGTAATGGATACACTGAATGCTAAAGAGGGCAGAGGAACACTCTATTTTGCCGGGCAGGGGATCCAGCAACAATGGCAGATGAAGCGAGCCATGCTTTCACCACGTTATACAACGCGAAGTTCTGATTTACTGAGGGTCAAATAAATATAGCGGCAGGAAAAAAGCGCTCCCGCAGGAGCGCCGAATGGATTAGCGACCGAACAGATCACGTTTTTTCGCTTTAAACGGCTGGGAAATCACCACCAGCACTGCGACAATCAGGTAAGCGATAAAAATACCGAGCAGCCACTGCGGCATTTCCAGACCTAAAAAATCCCACTGACGCTCGGCGCAATCGCCAGAGGCGACAAACACTTGCGGCACCCACTTATCCAGCGGCAGCCATTCCGGGAAACGAACCATAAAATCACAGGTGGCAAACGGCGAAGGATAGAGCTGAAGCATGGTGTGCTCGTAAGTTAACTGCACACCGCGGAACGCACTATACAACCAGATAACCATCGCTACATAACGCAGCGGAGTTTTCGGGGCGATCGCGCCAATCAGCGCAGCACCCAGAACGCCGAATAACGCGCAGCGTTCATAAATACAGAGCACGCAAGGTTTCAGTAACATCACATGCTGGAACCACAGCGCCGTCAGTTCCAGTGCCAGAGCAGTAAACGCCATCAACAGCCACGCGCCCCGGCCTTGTGAACATTGGTTCAAAAATCGCAACATAATCATTTCCCTGCAATATGCATAGAGTGCGCAGTTTAAACCAATTCATTCGCTGCGCCACCAGGAGGCAGCAAAAATAGGACGCAATTGGACAATTATCGGGCGAAAAGGCAAACCGGGCATTTATATGCCCGGTAAGTTGTTATCAAAGCGTTGCTATCCAGCCCATTTGCATAAACCATTCGGTTACAGGGGCAAGCGTAAACTCGACGCAGAGCAAGCCGACGAGTGTCAGGACGAGGGTGTAAGGCAGGGCCATCCACACCATGCGGCCATAAGAGAGGCGAATCAATGGCGCGAGTGCAGAGGTCAGCAGGAACAGGAACGCAGCCTGACCGTTCGGCGTAGCGACGGAGGGCAGATTGGTACCGGTATTAATGGCGACCGCCAGCAGCTCGTATTGCTTCAACGTGATAGCGCCACTTTCCATTGCCGCTTTCGCTTCGTTGATATAAATCGTCCCCACGAAGACGTTATCCGAAATGGATGACAGCAGACCGTTGAAAATATAGAACAGCGACAGCTGAGCATGTTCCGATGCCTGCAACACAAACTGAATAATTGGCGAAAACAGTTGTTGGTCGATAATCACCGCGACTACCGAGAAAAACACCGTCAACAGTGCGGTGAATGGCAGAGATTCGGTGAAGGCTTTACCGATAGCATGCTCATCGGTGACACCGGTCAATGATGTTGCCAGAATAATGACTGACAAACCAATCAAGCCAACTTCCGCCAGATGCAACGCCAGCGCAGTCACCAGCCAGACGCCAATAATCGCCTGGACAATCAGACGGATTTTATCCTGACGGGTACGCTGGTGGCGGCTTTGATCGTCAAACTGTTGCAACACTTCGCGGACTTTCTCCGGCAGCGTTTCACCGTAGCCAAACCAACGCAGCTTCTCTACCAGCAGGCAGGTTAACAGGCCACAAATCAGAACCGGAACGGTCACCGGCGACATGCGCAGGAAGAAATCGCCAAAATGCCAGCCAGCCGCTTTAGCGATGATCAGGTTCTGTGGTTCGCCCACCATGGTCATTACGCCGCCTAATGCGGTGCCGACACCGGCATGCATCATCAGGCTACGCAGAAAGCCACGGAACTGTTCCAGAACCACTTTGTAATGCTTGTCGATATGACTATCGTCTTGCAGGTCGGTGTCTTCGGTACGGGAAGAGGCTACGCGGTGATAAATACCATAAAAACCGACTGCAACGCTGATCACCACCGCCACGACGGTTAAGGCATCGAGGAACGCGGAGAGGAACGCAGCCGCCACGCAAAAAGAGAGCGACAGCAGCATTTTGGAGCGAATGCTTAACAGCAAACGGGTAAATATGAACAGCAACAGCTGTTTCATAAAATAGATACCCGCCACCATAAACATCAGTAACAGCAAGACTTCAAGATTTGCCGCCACCTCTTCACGGACGTGTTCCGCGCTGGTCATGCCGATGAATACCGCTTCGATAGCCAACAGACCACCGGGGAGCAGCGGGTAGCATTTCAGGGCCATCGCCAGAGTGAAAATAAATTCCGCTACCAGCAACCAGCCCGCGACGAAAGGGCTGATGAGGAAAATTAACGGGTTTACGATTAAGAAAATGATGAGGGCGAGTTTGTACCAGTCGGGGGACTGGCCCAAAAAATTGCGCCATAGCGCGCGGCCCCAGGAGATCTCCATGATGGTTTCCCTTACCTTACAAATAATCAATGATGTTTTTATGTTTAAACGCAAAGCTTAACGGTCAGGCAGGAGTGAGGCAAGTCTTGATAGTCAAGGGGAAAGAGATGCGGAAAATGAAGCCTTGATCCCTTTTTCTTCTTTTTGTCTGCTATCAGCGTAGTTAGCCCTCTGGTATGATGAGTCCAACTTTGTTTTGCTGTGTTATGGAAATCTCACTATGGTCATTAAGGCGCAAAGCCCGGCGGGTTTCGCGGAAGAGTACATTATTGAAAGTATCTGGAATAACCGCTTCCCTCCCGGGACTATTTTGCCCGCAGAACGTGAACTTTCAGAATTAATTGGCGTAACGCGTACTACGTTACGTGAAGTGTTACAGCGTCTGGCACGAGATGGCTGGTTGACCATTCAACATGGCAAGCCGACGAAGGTGAATAATTTCTGGGAAACTTCCGGTTTAAATATCCTTGAAACACTGGCGCGACTGGATCACGAAAGTGTGCCGCAGCTTATTGATAATTTGCTGTCGGTGCGTACCAATATTTCCACTATTTTTATTCGCACCGCGTTTCGTCAGCATCCCGATAAAGCGCAGGAAGTGCTGGCTACCGCTAATGAAGTGGCCGATCACGCCGATGCCTTTGCCGAGCTGGATTACAACATATTCCGCGGCCTGGCGTTTGCTTCCGGCAACCCGATTTACGGTCTGATTCTTAACGGGATGAAAGGGCTGTATACGCGTATTGGTCGTCACTATTTCGCCAATCCGGAAGCGCGCAGTCTGGCGCTGGGCTTCTACCACAAACTGTCGGCGTTGTGCAGTGAAGGCGCGCACGATCAGGTGTACGAAACAGTGCGTCGCTATGGGCATGAGAGTGGCGAGATTTGGCACCGGATGCAGAAAAATCTGCCGGGTGATTTAGCCATTCAGGGGCGATAATCCCTTCCGTTTAAAGAGCAAACCCCTCAAACGAGGGGTTTTTTGTTGTTTTTACAGATTTCCCATTCTTGGCGGGCAACGTTCCAGCAACTCGATGCTGCCGTCTTCGTTTTGCTGTTCGAGCATCACATCAAATCCCCACAGGCGATGCACATGCTTCAGGACTTCTTTGCGCCCCCGATCCAGCGGTGCGCGATTATGTGGAATATAACGCAGCGTCAGCGAACGGTCGCCGCGCAAATCCACGTTCCAGATCTGAATATTCGGCTCCAGATTACTTAAGTTATATTGCGACGATAACCGGTTACGGATCTCCCGATAACCTTCTTCATTATGAATAGCGGAAATCTCCAGATAATTATGCCGATCGTCATCCAGCACGGTGAAGAAGCGGAAATCACGCATCACTTTCGGTGACAGGAACTGGCTGATAAAACTCTCATCTTTGAAATCACGCATCGCGAAATGCAGCGTTTCCAGCCAGTCGGAACCGGCGATATCCGGGAACCAGTATTTGTCTTCTTCCGTTGGCGACTGACAAATCCGTTTAATATCCTGGAACATGGCGAACCCGAGGGCATACGGGTTGATGCCGCTGTACCACGGGCTGTTATAGGGGGGCTGGAAGACCACATTGGTGTGGCTGTGCAAAAACTCCAGCATAAAACGTTCCGTTACTTTCCCTTCATCATACAGATGGTTAAGGATGGTGTAGTGCCAGAAGGTCGCCCAGCCTTCGTTCATCACCTGAGTCTGTTTTTGCGGATAAAAATACTGGCTCACCTTACGCACAATACGCAGGATTTCACGCTGCCATGATTCCAGCAGTGGCGCATTTTTCTCCATAAAATAGAGCAGGTTTTCTTGTGGTTCGGACGGATAGCGGCGCGCTTCAGCAACCGTTTTCTCTTCCTCGCGCTTCGGCAGGGTACGCCAGAGCATATTGACCTGACTTTGCAGATACTCTTCGCGACTTTTCTGCCGGGCTTTCTCTTCTTGCAGCGAGATTTTTTGCGGGCGTTTGTACCGGTCCACGCCGTAGTTCATCAGCGCGTGGCACGAGTCCAGAAGCCGTTCTACTTCATCAACGCCATAACGCTCTTCGCACTCGGTAATATATTTACGGGCAAAAATCAGATAATCGACAATCGAACTGGCGTCGGTCCAGCTACGGAATAAGTAATTGTTTTTGAAGAAAGAGTTATGCCCATAGCAGGCATGAGCCATCACCAGCGCTTGCATGGTAATGGTGTTCTCTTCCATCAGGTAAGCGATACACGGGTTAGAGTTAATGACGATTTCATAGGCCAGTCCTTGCTGACCGTGCTTATACAGCCGTTCAGTCTCGATAAACTTTTTACCGAATGACCAGTGCGGATAGTTAATTGGCATGCCGACGCTGGAGTAGGCATCCATCATCTGTTCTGAGGTTATCACTTCAATCTGGTGCGGGTAGGTATCCAGCCGGTAGAGTTTCGCCACCCGGTCTATCTCTGCCAGATAAACATCCAGCAGGTCGAACGTCCAGTCGGGTCCATCGCTCAAACGTGTGGTGTCCTTATTCATAGAATCGATCGTCGCCATACGCGCACCTCATTGTTGTCGGCGCTCTCTGTGTGGAGCACCTCATTTCAAGCATAGAACACCTGTTAAAAACCGCGTCGCCGGAGAATTTTTTTCTTTGCGATTTCTTATTATCAGAGTGCCACTAATCCGCTTCTGAACGGAATTTTATGCTGGATAAAAAGGGCGTTCAGCAGGAGATACTAAAGACGCCATATTGCCGCAGAGTCAGGGAGATGTGAGCCAGCTCACCATAAAAAAGCCGCATGTTGAATAATATTTTCAACTGAGTTATCAAGATGTGATTAGATTATTATTCTTTTACTGTATCTACCGTTATCGGAGTGGCTATGCGAGTTGTCATACTGGGAAGTGGTGTGGTAGGCGTTGCCAGCGCCTGGTACTTAAATCAGGCAGGACATGAGGTCACCGTCATTGATCGGGAGCCGGGGGCCGCCCTGGAAACCAGTGCCGCGAATGCCGGGCAAATCTCCCCCGGATATGCTGCACCGTGGGCGGCACCAGGTGTGCCTTTAAAAGCGATTAAATGGATGTTCCAGCGCCATGCGCCGCTGGCGGTTCGTCTCGACGGTACGCAGTTCCAGTTGAAATGGATGTGGCAAATGTTACGTAACTGCGACACCAGCCACTACATGGAAAACAAAGGGCGGATGGTGCGTCTGGCGGAATACAGCCGTGATTGCCTGAAAGCATTGCGCGCCGAAACCAATATTCAGTATGAAGGGCGTCAGGGTGGGACGCTGCAACTGTTCCGTACCGAACAACAGTATGAAAATGCGACCCGCGATATCGCCGTGCTGGAAGATGCCGGCGTACCGTATCAGCTGCTGGAATCCAGCCGCCTGGCGGAAGTGGAGCCCGCGCTGGCAGAAGTGGCGCACAAACTGACGGGCGGCCTGCAGTTACCCAATGATGAAACCGGAGACTGTCAGCTATTTACCCAGAATCTGGCGCGGATGGCGGAGCAGGCGGGGGTTAAATTCCGCTTTAATACGCCCGTTGACCAACTGCTTTGCGACGGCGAGCAAATCTACGGCGTGAAGTGTGGCGATGAAGTGATTAAGGCCGATGCGTATGTGATGGCGTTTGGTTCTTACTCGACGGCGATGCTCAAAGGCATTGTTGATATTCCGGTGTATCCGCTGAAAGGCTACTCGCTGACCATTCCAATTGCGCAGGAAGATGGTGCGCCGGTATCCACCATTCTTGATGAAACCTACAAAATCGCCATTACCCGTTTCGATAACCGCATTCGTGTTGGCGGAATGGCGGAGATTGTTGGTTTTAATACCGAGCTGTTGCAACCGCGTCGTGAAACGCTGGAGATGGTGGTTCGCGATCTCTATCCACGCGGCGGTCATGTCGAGCAGGCGACTTTCTGGACTGGTCTGCGCCCGATGACGCCAGACGGCACGCCGGTTGTCGGGCGTACACGCTTTAAAAATCTGTGGCTGAATACCGGTCACGGCACGCTCGGCTGGACGATGGCTTGCGGTTCCGGTCAGTTGTTAAGCGATCTGCTCTCTGGTCGCACGCCAGCGATCCCATATGAGGATCTAAGCGTAGCGCGCTACAGCCGTGGATTTACGCCATCACGTCCGGGCCATTTACATGGCGCACACAGCTAAGGAAACGAGATGACCCGTCCGATACAGGCCAGCCTCGATCTGCAGGCATTAAAACAGAATCTGTCCATTGTCCGCCAGGCCGCGACGCACGCGCGCGTCTGGTCGGTGGTAAAAGCGAACGCTTACGGGCATGGTATTGAGCGTATCTGGAGCGCGATCGGGGCCACCGATGGCTTTGCATTGCTTAACCTGGAAGAGGCAATAACGTTACGTGAGCGCGGCTGGAAAGGACCGATCCTGATGCTGGAAGGATTTTTCCATGCTCAGGATCTGGAGATTTATGACCAGCACCGCCTGACCACCTGCGTACACAGCAACTGGCAGCTCAAAGCACTGCAAAATGCGCGGCTAAAAGCACCGTTGGATATTTATCTTAAAGTGAACAGTGGGATGAATCGGTTGGGCTTCCAGCCCGATCGCGTGCTTACCGTCTGGCAGCAGTTGCGGGCAATGGCGAATGTTGGCGAAATGACCCTGATGTCGCATTTTGCCGAAGCGGAACATCCTGATGGAATTTCCGGCGCGATGGCGCGTATTGAGCAGGCGGCGGAGGGGCTGGAGTGTCGGCGTTCGTTGTCCAATTCGGCGGCGACTCTGTGGCACCCGGAAGCGCATTTTGACTGGGTTCGGCCTGGCATTATTTTGTATGGCGCTTCGCCGTCCGGTCAGTGGCGTGATATCGCCAATACCGGATTACGTCCGGTGATGACGCTAAGCAGTGAGATTATTGGTGTCCAGACGCTAAAAGCGGGCGAGCGTGTGGGCTACGGCGGTCGCTATACTGCGCGCGATGAACAGCGAATCGGCATTGTCGCCGCAGGGTACGCCGACGGTTATCCGCGCCACGCGCCTACCGGTACCCCTGTTTTAGTGGACGGCGTGCGCACCATGACGGTGGGGACCGTCTCGATGGATATGCTAGCGGTCGATTTAACGCCTTGCCCGCAGGCGGGTATTGGTACGCCGGTTGAGCTGTGGGGCAAGGAGATCAAAATTGATGATGTCGCCGCCGCTGCCGGAACGGTGGGCTATGAGTTGATGTGCGCGCTGGCGCTACGCGTCCCGGTTGTGACGGTGTAACTTGTTGTAAGCCGGATCGGAGGCAACGTCTTCTGGGTGCAAAAAAATCATCCATCCGGCTGGTCAGCAACTGTAGTTGTTAATGTGACAGAGCCATTGCCCATGATAGTGTCCATTAAAAGGATGGACACTATTTCCCCGGAACCTGAACTCACCGCACAGGCGTTCTACATAAAACGCTTACGCTTCATTGTTGACTCGAACTCGACTTCAGATAAATCACGCTTTACCCTTGATGGAGCCTGTACATAGATTTGTGTAATTGCCTGATTTTGATATGTTCAATTCAACATCAAATGAAGGTTAAATTATGGACGACAAACAATTGCAGGCTCAGGCTGCGTTCAGCAAAGCATCGCAACCGGCGATAGATGCTTCATTAAATTTAAGATTCAGCTTCCTCTTCAGCCACCCGTACGCCAATCTTCAACACTTCATTATCTTCTTTCTCGGCCACCGTCCAGATCATCCCGGCAAACTCTACCTGGTCACCGACAACCGGTGCCGCGCCTAACAACTGCTGGACAATTTCACCCAGCGTTTGCTGCTTATCACGATATTCTCGCCCGTCTTCCAGGCCATATATCAGCGCAACATCAGCATATTTGGCGCTGGCTTCGAGAATGAAGTCACCAAAGAAGCGTTGATCCAGCGCGACCGGCGGCGACTGGCTGAACAGTTTACCGAGCGCCGGAAGATCGCGTTCCCGACCAATTACACACAACACATCGCCTTCGCGCAGTCGGGTGCTGCCGGTAGGATGAAGCAACTGGTTATCACGAAACAGTGCCGCAATACGCGTCTCTTTTGGCATATGCAAATCGCGCAGTGCCGCGCCCACGCACCATTTATCGGCACTCAATTGATAAACAAACTGCTCCCACGGATTTTCCGGATGAATATCCAGGCCAACGCGTGACACCGGACGTCCCACTGGCGGAACCACCACTTTGGCTTTTTTAGCCGCCCACGAGAGTGATGTTCCCTGCAAGAGCAGTGAAACCAGAACCACAAAGAAGGCGACATTAAAGAACAGACGTGCATTCTCCAGCCCCGCCATCATCGGGAACACGGCCAGGATGATTGGCACCGCGCCGCGTAATCCTACCCAGCTGATAAACACGCGCTCACGCAGATTGAAACCGCGGAAGGGGAGCAATCCAGCAAATACCGAAAGGGGACGGGCGAAGAATATCATCCATGCGGACAAAATGAGCGCCGGAATGGCAATAGGCAGCAGATCGCTTGGGTTAACCAACAGCCCCAGCACCAGGAACATGGCGATTTGCGCCAGCCAGGCGAGGCCGTCGAAATTTTGCAGGATGCCGTAGCGGTTGCGAATAGGGCGATTACCCAGCAGAAAACCGCACAGATACACCGCCAGAATACCGCTACCTTCCAGCGCAGTAGTTAATGAGAAAATCAGAATACCGCCACTTAATGCCAGCAATGGATATAATCCGGCGGGCAGGGCGATGCGGTTGATCATTTGCAGTAGTAAATAACCGCCGCCAAGACCTATTACAATGCCCAGACCAAATTGTTGCAGAATATCGACAATGAACATCCAGCTAATATTGCTCTCATGATGCTGGATCATCGCAATTAGGGTAATCGTCAGAAAGACCGCCATTGGATCATTACTGCCGGATTCAATTTCCAGCGTCGAGCCAACACGTTCGTTAAGCCCCTTACCACCCAGCAGAGAAAAGACCGCTGCAGCATCGGTAGAGCCGACGATAGCGCCGATTAATAAGCCTTCAATCAAATCAAGATTAAACAGCCACGCCGCCATCATGCCGGTTAAACCAGAGGTGATAAGCACGCCCAGCGTCGCCAGCGACAGTGCCGGTCCTAACGCCACACGAAAGGAACTGGCCTGAGTGCGCATCCCGCCGTCGAGCAAAATAATCGCCAGTGCCAGGTTACTTACCATGTAGGCGAAGGGGTAATTATCAAACGGGATACCGCCGACGCCATCGACTCCTGCCAGCATGCCGATCGCCAGAAAAATAACCAGAATAGGAATGCCAAGACGGGAAGAAAATGAACTAAGTAATATACTGCTGGTGACAAGGATGGATCCTAAGATGAAAAGGCTAATTATTGTTGTGGCATCCAACGGTCGGTTACTCCTGATTACGCTGTCTCTTATATAAACCCTACCATATTAGCGGCAGAGACAGCGTTTTACTTAGCCCTGAAGCGTGATTTTTTTACATTTTAAGAACAGGATGACCGCTAATCGTCAACTGAGTGCCTTCCCGGGTGTTATTCAGAATGGCATGTGCGCCCAACGGCAGCGTAACCGTGCGTTGTTCATGACCAAAATCGAGGCCGGTAATGAGTGGAATCGACAGGCGGGAACGCAAAAACGCGTACACTGACTCCAGGTTGTAACCTGCGTCATAATCATTGGGCGTGCTGCCGCTAAAGCTACCGAGAATAATCGCCTTCTGACGTGGCAAAATTCCCGCATGATAGAGCTGCAACAGCATACGTTCGACCCGGAAAGGGTGCTCGTTAATATCTTCCAGCACCAGAATACCGTTCTCAATTTTTGGCATCCACGGTGTACCGATCAGTGAAATCAGCATCGCAAGATTGCCTCCCCACAACGTGCCTTCGGCCCGACATGTCGGGCCTTCCCCTTGCCATTCAATGGTGAAGGTTTCATTGCGTAACGCCAGCCAGAAATGGTGCTCGGTAAAGGCGTTCAGTTCATCCGCGCCAAAGTTTGCTACCAGCATGGGGCCGCTAAAGGTGATGACATTGCCATGCGCCAGAAGACCGCACTGAATGGCGGTAAAATCGCTATGTCCGCAAATGAGCAACGGGTCATGTTGTTGGCGAGCCACCAGTGCCTGCCAGTCAATATCTGCCAGTAAACGACTGGCACCGTAACCGCCGCGTACAGCCAGCACGATGGTGTTGGGGGTAGTCAGTCTGGCAAGGGAATTGAGATCTTCCAGACGCTCTGTTTCCGTACCCGCAAAACGCTCACAACGACGGGCAATAACCTCGACGTTATTGACTTGATGCCCCGCGTCGGTAAGGCGCTGGATACCACGCAGCGCGGCGTGCTGTTTAATGCAGTAACCCGATGGGGCAATTAAGTGAAACAGAGACATGGCAATTCCTTGCTGACAACAGAAACGAAATGTATATCATGCCGCTTAGGTGTGCCGTTGTCACCTCAACGGCGATTCCAGGCTATAAGGATAGAAGAAGTGAAATTGAGATGGTTTGCCTTTTTGATTGTGTTATTAGCGGGTTGTTCATCAAAGCATGACTATACGAACCCGCCGTGGAACGCGAAAGTTCCGGTGCAACGTGCGATGCAGTGGATGCCAATAAGCCAGAAAGCCGGTGCAGCCTGGGGCGTCGATCCACAATTGATCACGGCGATTATCGCTATCGAATCGGGTGGTAATCCGAACGCGGTGAGTAAATCGAATGCCATTGGTTTGATGCAGTTAAAAGCTTCAACCTCCGGACGTGATGTTTATCGCCGTATGGGCTGGAGTGGTGAGCCGACGACCAGCGAGCTGAAAAATCCAGAGCGTAATATTTCAATGGGGGCGGCTTACCTGAATATTCTGGAAACCGGCCCGCTGGCAGGCATTGAAGATCCGAAGGTACTGCAATATGCGCTGGTGGTGTCATACGCTAACGGGGCAGGTGCGCTGCTACGGACTTTCTCGTCAGATCGGAAAAAGGCGATCAGCAAAATCAACGATTTGGATGCTGACGAGTTCCTCGAACACGTAGCGCGAAATCACCCTGCGCCGCAGGCTCCGCGCTATATCTACAAACTTGAGCAGGCACTGGACGCGATGTAAATCAGTCGCGCACTTTGTCCGCTTTTTCCCGGGCTTCTCGCTCGAGAGAGAAAATAATCCGCTGTAATTGCCGCTCCACCGTCGGGCTGACGTTAAGAAAACGGAAGCTCAGACGGGGAGTGGTGATGGTTTCATTCTTGCCATCAATCACTTTGCGCTCGCTGATGGAGATTAACTGGGCGTCAAAGTGAAAAACACCCCATTGCCCCATGTTGACTTCAATCTGAGCGAAGCGCATGCCTTCTTGTAATTCGGCAGGCTTTGCTGTTTCCAGTAATGCGCCCATGCCGCCTAACGACAAATCATACAGGCGGAAACGTAACGTACTGTTATCCGCCAGTTTGGTCTGGCAAAAATAAGGCGGATGGAGTGGGGCGGAGATGCGGAAATATCGGCGTCGTTGTACAAACCATAAGGTGGGAGGCGGTACGGTAATAAATGCCGGAAGCTGCAAGTATTCACTCTGCTGTAGTTGTTCAACAGTAAACTCGACTTTCGCACCCTGAGTTTCGGCGGTAATGGTAATGTGCTGTGCCTTTAGCACGGCGATGTTGTCTTCGGCTTGACTGCCGAAATCCAGCACCAGTTTATCCGGGGTTATTGCCAGTAATTTGCTGATCAGCTGCCCGCCATTCCAACTGAGACGCAAAGGAATTGCGGCTTTGTGCAAATCGCGTAACACGCCCAGGACGGCTAACGGATTTTGTTTCAGGAACTGCTCATGGTAATGACTCACGCGGAAAAACTCCTGACTGACAAACTGTCTTTGGTTTATCGGTCACAGTTAACAAAACTTAATACAAATGCGTGAATATTTTTTACATGTTGTTCTTAAATCAGCCGACATACGCCCAGCATCGATCCCGCCCTTGCCTATACTTAGAGCGTTGATGTAAGCATTTCTTGCGTCCGATTCATCGAAACGAGGGCCTGAACATGGGAATTATTGCCTGGATTATTTTTGACCTGATAGCCGGCATTATCGCCAAGCTAATCATGCCGGGGCGTGATGGTGGTGGATTTTTCCTGACCTGTATTCTCGGGATAGTCGGTGCGGTGGTCGGCGGCTGGCTGGCGACCATGTTTGGCATTGGCGGCTCCATCAGTGGTTTTAATCTGCACAGCTTCCTGGTGGCGGTGGTGGGAGCTATTCTCGTTCTGGGCATATTCCGCCTCCTGCGAAGAGAATAAGATTTTCATAAGGCGGATAGCGATACAGATGCCGCTATCCGCTTTCACATCAGAACGTATACTCGACACCTGCTTTACGGGTGAAAAAAATCAATATAGCACTTCGATATCCGATAAAGTCGGTTCCCGGTAACAACAACAGAATCCTTTTTTAATTATTGTTTCGTTGTTTTTGGTGTGATTCAGAAAATAAATATTTTAGACAGTAGCCAGTCAGGCGTTAAAAATGGGGCGGATAGTGAGGCGGTTTTGGCTGCGCTTATTGAACATTTAGAATTGATCAATCCTTCTGGCAGATTAAGCCAAAATACCCGTTCGGCAATGCTTCAGTTACGCGAAGAGGAATGGTCTGAATTCTTTTTTTGGTTGCTAAATTCTCTGGAGTGTCTGGATTATGTGATTATTAATTTAACTCCAGAAAGCAAAAAAACGTTGATGAGTGAACACCGTAACAATATTCAGGTAGCAATTGATGCTTTATATAGCCAACGTCGGCGTAAATCGCCGGGTGATGAAAGTGAAACACTTACCCGTAGAAATGACGCTATCTTCGGCAACCACGTATGGCAAACATTTGCGCAATACTTCCCGCCAGGACTTGAAAAACCGTCTGTGTAGAAAAAACCATAGCTATGGTGTTATCTGCCGACAACGCCATCCGGAGAAGCCGAATGACGTTGTCGGAGTAAGCGCTGGTTAAGGTGTGGGTTGTGCCTCTTTGGTTGAGGGTTGCGTCGTTGCTGACTTAACGGTCGGACGCGTCGCCGGAACATTGTCACACGGTTGCTCTTTCGGGCAGATCAAATCCAGCATTTTCAGCGTCACGCCATTGGTCCAGCCAAAGCCATCCTGTAATGGATATTCGCCACCGCCGCCCCCCGTTCCGGTGGTGCTGACATCATATTTTTCCACCAGCTTTTTCTCCCGGTCATAGGTGTGCTGAACATTGGTCAGGAAGTGCCAGCTAATGTCCATCGCCACCTCTTTTTGCCCGTAGTTTTGTAATCCTTCTGTCGCGACCCACTGTAACGGTGCCCAGCCATTTGGCGCATCCCATTGTTGCCCACTTTTCACCGACGTGGTGTTCAGGCCGCCGGGTTGCAGCAGATGTGTTTTCGTCGCCGTCGCCATTTTGTTGGCGCGATCTTTCGCTGCCGCATTGACGTACAGCGGGAACAGGGCGGCCGCGGTTAACTGATTGCGCACTTTATGACTTTTCAGGTCGTAATCGGCATACCAGCCTTGTTGATCGTTCCACAGGTATTTTTCGATCCCTTTTTGACGGGCATTTGCCAGCGTTTCGTACTGGTTTGCCATCGCGTTATCTCCGGCAGCTTTGCTGGCGCGGGCGAGGATTTTTTCCATTTTAAACATCAGGCTGTTCAGATCGACCGGTACGATGCTGGTGGTGCGTAAGGTATTTAACTGCTGCGGGTTGTCCATCCAGCGCGAGCTGAAATCCCAGCCAGACGCAGCGGCAGAGCGCAGGTCGCGGTAAATTTCAGTGGCAGGTCGATTCGGATTGCTTTTGGCGGTGGCAATATCTTCCACCCATGACTCTGGTCGTGGCGTATCGCGATCGTCCCAGTAGCGGTTGAGAAGGGTACCATCCTGAAGTTTGACAACGCGTTTTTCCTGTTGTCCGGCTTGCAGGTTTTCAACACCGTCCATCCAGTAAGCATATTCTTTTTGCATTTGCGGCAGGTATTGCTTCAACGCGGCATCGCCTTCATGCTGCGCCAGTAACTCTACCATCAGGGCAAAGAAGGGCGGTTGCGAGCGGCTTAAATAGTAACTGCGGTTGCCGTTGGGAATATGACCGTAAGTGTCTATTTCATGAGCAAAATTGGCCACCATATCCGCGACTTTATCCCAGTGACCGCTTTCGGCAAGTCCTAACATGGTGAAGTAACTGTCCCAGTAATATACCTCGCGAAAGCGTCCGCCCGGCACGACATAAGGTTCCGGCAGCGGTAACAGAGAATCCCATTTTTCGGTGTTTTCGGTAGAACGCGTTAATACCGGCCAAAGTCCGTCAATATGTTCGCGCAGTGACTGCCCCTCTGGCGGAACATATTTCTCGCCTTCTTTCGGCAGGGTGAAATTGACGTTAACGAAATGGCGCAGATCAAATCCGCTCTGGTTTTGCTGCATCCGATAATCAGCAAGGATCATCAGCGGATCGCTGTTCGGCACGGCATCGGCAAAGGTTTTTTGGTCCGGAAAAAGTTTGGCGTTTTGCACATCATTAAACAGCGGCCCTAATAAAATATCAGGCGGCTGTGGTGTTACCGGTGTTTCTTCTGCCTGCACCGATAGCGCAGCGAAACACAAAAAGATACAGGCTGGAATTAACGCCATTTTTTGCGGGCGAGAAGGTGCGGGGGATTTCATCAATCATTCTCCTTTGGCGAAACCGAATAAAACGGTATTCAAGTATCAGAAAACCTTAGTTCAGGATCGCACTAGCTGCATGATCGAAATCTCATTCTGCGAACTGTCAGGCATTTTAGAAAAGGGAATTAAAGGGATAAATAACGGCGAAATAGAGTGATCAAATAACGTCTGTTTATTAGCCAGCCAGCGGCGTTGGGTTCGTGATTAGCGAAGAAAAATCATCATAAATTGGTGAAAAATATAACAGGTAGTTAAAAACCATTAGTGCTGAGTAAATTGCCGGATGACATCAGAACGATGCCATCCGAACAGTGGCTTAACCCTGACGGTTGAAACGTTGCGTTTTAACGTCCAGCGTTAGCGTTTCTTCTGGTTGTATCGCATACAGTTTCTCACCCTGCTGGCAAATCCAGCCAATCCCCAGTTCACGGGCGATTAGGGCGCTGTGGGATACCGGACTTCCGGCGCTAAGGCAGATACCTTTTACAACCGCCGGATCCAGTTGCAGTACTGTGGAAGGATAAATGTTCTCCGCCAGTAGAATAGTTGGCGAGTTAAACTGCGGGAGTTCTTCTTTCGTTTGGGTCAGGTGGACCAGGGTGCGATGCAGAAGATCGTCCACATCAATATAGCGAGCTTGTAGATATTCATCATCCAGTTGCTGGTATTGCTGGCTAAGTTCTTTAAGAACTTGCTGCCAGGCATATTCTGCCGTGCAATGTTCATGCTGAAGGAGTTCGCTTGCCGCCGCCAGCAGTTCCGGATCATCTAACAGTGTATGGTGACCAGAAAAGATTGCGGCAATATCGTCAAGCCCGCTGGCTTCTGCTTTCGCTGTTAACGTCATCAGATCTAATAACGTGAAGTCAATAGCCTGGCGTAATCGATCTTGTTCTTCTTCCACGGTCAGGGTTGATTTTGCCTGTACCGTACATAAAACTGGTTGATAATAAAAGGCTTTACCCGAAACAGGCGGAACGGGACGCAGAGTAGGTGGAGCGACTTCCTCCGTTTCACCAAAGTTATCTTCAGCCAGCTGACGGAAAGCGATCAGTGCCTCTTCAGCTTCTGGCCCTTTCGCAATCAGGCGCAGCGTATCGTTATAGCGAACTTGTAGTAACGCAATCTGGTTAATACTCTCTGGTGTGACGCATTTGCCGTTTTTTTCCAGCAACATATCGGCATTAAATGTCGATAAGGTATAAACCAGCCGGGAGGCCGGACGTACATGCAGGCCGTTACGGTTTTTTATGACCACCGCCAGAGAACGGGCTTCTTCATCGTACGCAGGACATGTGTCAGAGATTTCAGTGTCGGAGGACGGTAAACCCAGTTGTTCACGTTTGGCTTCCAGCGCATGCATGGCGTCAAAGATAACTTTGTCGATATCCGCCCCCGAGGCCGCGCTGACCGTTGCTGCCAGTGTACCTTCGACCAACGGCGCAGCACACAAACGTACTTTTGCGGCGATCTCGGGAGCCAGCAATTCCAGCGCAGTTTCAGCACTCAATAATGCGCTACCCATATCCATCATGACCAGCACATGGTCGGCATCAGCAACAGATTCGATGGCCTCCATCACTTTGACGGCATCGGTACCAATGGGATTTTGTGGATCGTCAATTCCCGCGGCAATGGCGATTTTACAACTATCACTCATTAACATCTGACGGGCTAATTCACCGACACCTTCTCCCAGTCGGCTGCTATGTGAAACTATGACCAGGTTTACCATCACCAATTCCTTACTCTTTTGCGGCTAACGCCAACATTTGCATCATAAACATCACCGAGGTCGCGCCGGGATCCTGGTGACCAATACTGCGTTCACCGAGATAACTGGCGCGGCCTTTGCGGGCTTGCATCGTAATCGTACTTTGTGCAGCGGATTCGGCGATGCTACTGGCAGCTTCGAGCGCCACCGGAACAGAGAGATTTTGCTCGCTGGACTGACGTAACGATTCCACCACCGGCACCCACACATCACACATGGTTTTATCGCCAGGTTCGGCTTTCCCGCGACTGATTACGCCGTCCGCGCCATCGCGGAACATCTGATAAAGCTCTTCCAGTGTCAGGCTTTGCCGTGCCTGGGTCGCCTGTGCGGCGCGGATAAAGAAGGTACCGAACAGCGGACCACTGGCACCACCGACGCTGGAAAGCAGCGTCATACCGGTATTCTTGAGAATGAAACCGATATCTTTATCTGCGATAGCAGGGAGTTTTTCCACCACTTTGCTAAAGCCTCGGTTCATATTTAGCCCGTGGTCAGCATCGCCAATTTCGCGATCCAGTCCGGTAAGATACTCGCTCTCGGTGCTGAAAATATCGCCACAACGAGTGAGCCAGTTAACAATTTGAGTTCTGCTCAGTGACATTGCTTTCTCCTTATTTACCCCAGTTAAGGGCCGGGGTGTGGACCGGGGCGTCCCAGAGTGCCAGCGTTTCGTCATCAACTTTCAGTAAGGTGATTGAGAAACCGGTCATATCCAGTGAGGTGCAGTACGCGCCAATTAAATTACGTTCGATAGTCAATCCCGCTTGCTGGCAACGTGTGGTCAGGCGGTTATAGACGCCGTACAGCTCAGAAAGCGGAGTTGCGCCAAGATTGTTAACCAGCGCAATCACCCGATCGCCAGACTGGAGCGGTTGTTTGGTTTGTTGTTCTTCCTGCCAACTGCCTTGTTGATAATCCCAGAAACGCAAAGTGCGATGGTATGAGCCATTTACCAGCAGGGTGTCGAACATTTCATCGACGGTTTGATCAAGGGAAGAGAAGGGGCGGCGGTCAATACCCGGCTCACCATGAATGCCGACGCCAAACTCCATCTCATTATCCGCCAGGGTAAAAGAAGGTTTGCCCGCGGCAGGAACGGTACAGGCACCGAGAGCGATACCTATTGAGTGGCCTTGATTATTCAGCTTACGCCCCAGTTCCGCACAGGCGTCCAGTGAGTCGCCACGCTCCGCCGCTGCGCCTACGAGTTTTTCAATTAATACGGTGTTGGCAACGCCGCGTCGCCCGGCAGTATAAAGACTGTCTTTTACCGCAACGTCGTCATCAATGACCACAGTGGTCACTTTTACGCCGCTATCGTGCAGTAACTCGGTCGCTGTTTCAAAGTTAAGAATATCGCCGGTGTAATTTTTGATAATCAACAGTACACCTTCGCCGCCATCAACTTGCATGGCGCATTCAAAGATTTTATCGGGCGTCGGTGAGGTGAAAATTTCGCCCGGACAGGCCCCCGAAAGCATCCCCTGACCGATATAACCACAGTGCATCGGCTCGTGTCCGCTGCCGCCACCCGACAGCAGGGCGACTTTTCCTGCAACAGGGGCATCAGCTCGGGTGACATACACCGGATCCTGATGCAGTGTCAGCGATGGATGCGCTTTCGCCAGTCCTGCCAGTTGTTCGTCCAGTACGTCTTGCACATCATTGATCAATTTTTTCATTATTTTGCTCCAGCAATTACGGTAGGGCATGGATGATGTTCAACGACACGGCGACCACTGACTGCCGATGAATCCATTGTGCATCAGGCAAGGGAAAAGAAAATTAGCCCAAATTATGTTTCATAGTGAAACATATGCTTTAATGAATGTTCCATATTGAAACTTTTACGTGTATTAATACTTAAAATTGCGAGCCGGAACACCTTTTGTCATAAGGGATGCGGGATATGAGTGGCGCTTTTAACAACGATGGTCGGGGCATATCTCCCTTAATTGCAACCTCCTGGGAGCGATGCAATAAGCTGATGAAACGGGAGACATGGAACGTACCACATCAGGCCCAGGGCGTGACATTTGCTTCTATTTATCGGCGTAAGAAAGCGATGCTGACGCTCGGGCAGGCTGCGCTGGAAGATGCCTGGGAATATATGGCACCGCGAGAGTGTGCGCTGTTTATCCTCGATGAAACCGCCTGCATTCTCAGCCGTAATGGCGATCCGCAAACCTTGCAGCAGCTAAGTGCACTGGGATTCAATGACGGCACGTATTGCGCCGAGGGAATTATTGGTACTTGTGCGCTATCGTTAGCGGCTATCTCTGGTCAGGCCGTGAAAACGATGGCCGATCAACATTTCAAACAGGTACTCTGGAACTGGGCCTTTTGTGCAACGCCGTTGTTTGACAGCAAGGGCCGATTGACGGGAACAATAGCGCTGGCGTGTCCGGTTGAGCAAACTACCGCAGCTGATTTGCCGTTGACGTTGGCAATCGCCCGCGAGGTCGGAAATTTACTGCTGACGGACAGTTTGCTCGCTGAAACTAACCGTCATTTAAATCAACTTAATGCCCTGTTAGAAAGTATGGATGATGGCGTGATTAGCTGGGACGAGCAGGGTAATTTGCAATTTATTAATGCCCAGGCGGCGCGGGTCTTGCGCCTTGACGCGACGGCAAGTCAGGGACGGGCAATCACTGAACTCTTAACGTTACCCGCCGTATTGCAACAAGCAATAAAACAGGCACATCCGCTCAAACACGTAGAAGCAACCTTTGAAAGCCAGCACCAGTTTATTGATGCGGTGATAACCCTTAAACCGATAATAGAAACGCAGGGAACCAGCTTTATTTTGTTGCTCCATCCTGTGGAACAGATGCGGCAGTTGATGACCAGTCAATTAGGAAAAGTCAGCCATACCTTCGCTCATATGCCACAGGACGATCCGCAAACCCGCCGCTTGATTCATTTTGGTCGCCAGGCGGCGCGCAGTAGCTTTCCTGTCCTGCTTTGTGGAGAAGAGGGCGTGGGCAAGGCACTGCTAAGTCAGGCAATTCATAATGAAAGCGAGCGTGCTGCAGGTCCTTATATCGCCGTCAATTGTGAGTTATATGGTGATGCTGCGCTGGCGGAAGAATTTATTGGTGGCGATCGCACGGACAATGAAAATGGCCGTCTGAGTCGGCTGGAACTGGCACACGGCGGCACGCTGTTTCTTGAAAAGATTGAATATCTGGCGGTGGAGTTACAGTCTGCTTTGCTTCAGGTTATCAAGCAGGGGGTTATCACGCGACTGGATGCGCGGCGTTTAATACCAATTGATGTCAAAGTGATTGCAACAACGACCGCGGACCTCGCAATGCTGGTGGAACAAAATCGTTTTAGTCGCCAGCTGTATTACGCGCTGCATGCATTTGAAATTACCATCCCGCCTCTGCGTATGCGGCGTGGCAGCATTCCGGCGCTGGTGAATAACAAATTACGCAGTCTTGAAAAACGCTTCTCTACGCGGCTGAAAATTGATGACGATGCCCTCGCTCGCCTGGTTTCTTGTGCATGGCCAGGCAACGATTTTGAACTTTACAGCGTCATCGAGAATCTTGCTCTGAGTAGTGATAACGGGCGCATTCGCGTCAGTGATTTGCCGGAACATCTGTTTACCGAGCAGGCGACAGATGATGTCAGCGCCACCCGCCTTTCCACCAGTCTGTCATTTGCGGAAGTTGAAAAAGAGGCAATTATTAACGCAGCCCAGGTCACAGGCGGTCGCATTCAGGAAATGTCGGCTTTACTTGGGATCGGCCGCACTACGCTGTGGCGGAAAATGAAGCAACATGGCATTGATGCAGGGCAGTTTAAGCGCCGGGTATGAAAGACAGAAACGATTTCTGATACATCAGAGTGATCTGTATTTCATTCCGGCGCACGCTAACAATTTTCAGCATCGTTTAAGGGCTTGTCTATCCCGCACTTAAAAGCTGAAGCGATATCCTCCGTTGACTTGCTTCTGATCAAAGAGGTTACCCTGCGTGTAATCCGCTTCGAGATAGAATGTGTGCTGTTTGTTATACTGTGCACTGACTCCCACGCCGTTATTCCAGCCATTACCTTTGAAACTGTACTTCTCCCGGGAGTTGTTCAACAGATATTCGGTATCCCCTGAAAACTCGCGGATAGCGCCAGTCTTCACATAGACATTCAGCTGGCTGTTGCCTGCGGTGATGTCATACCCCAGTATCATGCTGGCACGCCCCAGCAGCGATTCGTAGTGATTCAGATGTATATTGAGGCCATTACTCGCCTTCATAGTCATCTCATTCTGGTGGCTGTATGTAAGCTGGGTTTGCGGCTCTATATAGAACCCATAACCAGTAGGGGACAGGTTGAACCTCTGCCCGGCTTCCAGGGAGATGCTCATTCCATTCGCAGTGCCGTTGGCGTTAACGCCGTTGTTCTGACTGTCCAGTACGTGGAAACTATTTTTCTGGCGCGATGCTTTTATAACGAGATCGCTGTAAAAACCGTTTTGTGCCATGTAACTGGCGTACATTCCCATGTAGTCTGAACGTGCGGTACCGTCGCCTCCGCTATAGTCCGGCGATGCATGTGTTGAGCCAATATACAGACCGACATACAACGGCATTACATCAGAGAGACGTTTATCCCCACCAAACTGGATACCGCTGTAACCCATGTCAAAGCCGCTCAGTTTGCCACTGGCAAAGGAGTCCAGGCTTCCCCCATAACTGCGCAACCAGATATTACCGTCTTTACTCTGATTTCGCAGGTCACCCATCCGTTGCATCAGCGTACGGTTTTCAACATAGTTCAATAAGTAACCGACATTGAGATAATTGCCGCCAGCATCTGCGGTCGTGGTGGGTTTAGGCGTGGGAGCGGGTTCAGGCGTAGGATCGGGGTTGACTATGGGAGGCTGAGCGGGAGCTGGTGTGGGTTCAGGATTAGGAGTCGGTTCCGGAACTGTCCCGGAAGCGTAAAGCTCCCAGTTAGTGCCATTTTTACGCACATCGTACAGATATCCCCCCAACTCAACCTGAGAAGACGCGCTGAACGAGGCCGCGCCGTCAGTGGTTTTTACCACTGTCAGAACTTCATTTCCCGTTGTGGCCTCGCTGCCCTGGTTGCGGATAGCCAATACGTGATTACCAGCACTACTCCCGCTGATATTCAATAAATCCCCTTTATTATTAACGCCATTACCCTCGCCAACAACATCAGCACGCATAATAAAGGTACTGTTACCGCTCAGGTTCTCTACGTTTAATGTGGCAAATGTGCCGGCAGTTGACCCGTGGCTGGCAAAATCGACAGTTGAATGGCTCAGCGCCAGCGTGTCGAGATTAGAATTACTTGTTACGTTCCAGACGCTGTTATTCATTGCAACGTCCAGTTTTCCGCCATTGACATTATCGCTGAGGGAGGAACCTGTCCAAACCGACCCAGGGTGCATATCCAGATTGATTAGCCCACCTTTGGAAAGAACGCTACCGTTGATAAGCATACGACCCGAGGCGTTGATGCGGCTGGCGGCATAACCATCGTCATGTTGCGTTGCGATGGCCATCTGGTCGGGTGTACTCATATCAATGACCAGATCGCTCGTGAGGTCGATCTGGCTGTTGGTCATGGCATAAATTCCCCTGGCTCCTGCCGCGCCGGTGATAGCCAAACTGTCTCCGGTTATTCTACCGCCGCTGAGAGCCCACAAACCCAGCGCCAGACTGCCATTACGATCAACTGTAATATCGGTATTTTGCATGTTGACAACAGCCGTTGCCGTCTGGGCCGAGGCACCATAAGAACCGCCGGAAAAGATGCTGTTTCGTTGCGCTGCCGTGCCAGTAAAATTGATTATCGCGTCTGAACCACTGGTGACGAGGCCACCGCCCTGCGCGGAAGAAATATGGCTATCTGCACCGATAGTGGTTGTACCACCACGAACTTCGACGCCATTGGCCGCGGCTCCAGTTACATCAACAGTGAGTGCATTCGCGCTAACCTGGCCAAAGCTCCAGAGGCCGTGAGCATTATCGCCATTGGTTTTAATGGTACTGTTTGTTCCGAGATCGACAACAGAGTTTTTCTGTACGTTTATCCCCATGGCGCTGTAGCCCTGAACATCGATTGTCAGGTCTGTAGCCGTAAAACGCGCAGCACCATTGGCGTTATTGCCGTTGAGACCACCGATATAAACACCTGTACTTCCATCGGTCGTGATTTTACTTCCGCTTCCAAGATCGACACTGGTGCCATAGTCATTGATGGTTAGGCCTATACCGTTCGAGTTTTCAATGGTGAATTGAGTGGCTGTTAGTGTTGAGCTATGCCCAATAATGATGCCGTCATCGTTACTCTTAATGGTGCTGCCTGTGCCTAAGTCAGCATGGGTATAGTCACCAATTAAGTTAATGCCGATGGCAGAGGTTTGACCAACAACATCTACTGTGAGTCGGTTAGCTGTCAGGGAGCTGTTTTTGCCCTGAATAATGATTCCTTTTGCATATCCAGAGGCGTCGTTGACATTGACGGTGACATCATTACCCAGGTTGATATTGCCAGGCGTGTTTCCTGCTGGGGTCATTACACCATAGAGGTTTCCTGATGGATCGGCGGTATCTCCTGTAATTCTGTCACCATCATTAATAGTAATATTGGTGCCATATTGACTTCCTGTATCAGCAGCTATCAGCAGGGGGGAAAAGATAATTGCATTCAAACCAATAGCGCCAAATTTTATCAGTTGAATTGAGGGCGAACGGATTTTTAATTCAGCGAGACGATCTGCTTTGGTATTCCCATTGTGTTGTTTGATGCCCATACCACTCCTATATAGTACCCAGACTATGGGTCTATGGATTTTGTCATTTTGTTTAAATCAATGAATAATATCCTCTTATCATCATGATATTTGTATGGTGCAATCATGATGAGCTTCTCAGAGAATAATTCTCTATTACCGGGCAAAATCAGGAACACAGGAATTAATATATATTTAACATCCCCCTTACAAAGGTGAGTTTATATCGAGTTATTCCCTAAGTTGTCGTTACTTATTCCAATTCGTTACTATAAATATGGCAAAAATATTACAACAAACAGCGGTTAAAAAATTTGGTGAAGATTTTTTGTAATAATCCTAATTAGTTATGGGAATTTCGCTTGATGTATCTGCATAACAAAAACAATATGCGCCATTTTTGCATTACTAATAAGAAAAAGCAAAAAACATCGATATTCATTTTTGGTCAATGGGTTTTCTGGCCTATCGTTGTTATTGTGCTACTGGTTATCATTTTCATCTTGCCAGCATATTGGAGCGTGATCAATTTTGATCAGCTGTGAAGGGGGCTGATGTGTAGTGATACAAAAACTTACGTTATATCACTGCTAATGAGATATCCGGCATCTGAACACTTATGTCTTTAATTATTCTCGTGGTTCACTATAGGCAATAAGCACAAAAGTGTAGGATGTTACAAGAATGATTAGGACTCGGTGAAATGAAAAATCCACGCAATTGCGTGGATTTTATATACTTTTGCGCTCTTCATGAGATTTAGCGAAACCTCATGAGACAATAAATTAATTAGACGTTGAAAAGGAAGTTCATCACATCGCCATCTTTCACGATGTAATCTTTACCTTCTGCACGCATTTTGCCTGCTTCTTTCGCGCCTTGTTCACCTTTGTAAGTGATGAAATCTTCAAACGAGATGGTTTGTGCACGGATAAAGCCTTTTTCAAAATCAGTATGGATTTTGCCCGCTGCCTGCGGCGCGGTTGCTCCAACCGGAATGGTCCATGCACGCACTTCTTTCACCCCAGCGGTGAAGTAAGTTTGCAGGTTCAGCAGTTTATAACCGGCACGGATCACACGGTTCAGGCCCGGCTCTTCCAGCCCAAGCTCCTGCATAAACTCGTCACGTTCTTCGTCGTCCAGTTCGGCAATGTCTGCTTCAACAGCAGCACAAACCGGAACCACAACAGAACCTTCTTTCGCCGCGATTTCACGCACCTGGTCAAGATATGGGTTGTTTTCAAAACCGTCTTCGTTGACGTTGGCGATGTACATTGTTGGTTTCAGCGTCAGGAAGCTCAGGTAACGAATAGCCGCTTTCTCTTCAGCGCTTAAATCCAGCGCGCGCAGCATACCTGCATTTTCCAACTGGGGCAGGCATTTTTCCAGGACCGCCAGCTCAGCTTTCGCGTCTTTATCGCCACCTTTGGCTTTCTTCTGTACGCGATGAATCGCACGTTCGCAGGTGTCGAGGTCTGCCAGCGCCAGTTCGGTGTTGATAACTTCAATATCGTCAGCCGGGTTAACTTTGCCGGAAACGTGAATGATGTTGTCATTTTCAAAGCAGCGAACAACGTGACCGATCGCTTCGGTTTCACGGATGTTGGTCAGGAACTGGTTACCCAGACCTTCGCCTTTCGATGCGCCTTTTACCAGACCGGCGATATCGACAAATTCCATGGTCGTGGGAAGCGTACGCTGCGGTTTTACGATTTCAGCCAGTTGATCCAGGCGAGGATCAGGCATTGGTACGACGCCTGTGTTCGGCTCAATGGTGCAGAATGGAAAGTTGGCCGCTTCAATACCGGCTTTGGTCAGCGCGTTGAACAGGGTAGATTTCCCGACGTTGGGCAAACCGACGATACCGCATTTGAATCCCATGATTTAAATCACCTTAATATCTTAATAATCAACCTGTTATTGCTAACAGATTGCAGAAATGGAAATAACTTTGCCTATTATACACGGCACTCGGCAAAAATGCCGCAGACAACGACTTATTGCGCTTTAAAGGCGTGCAATCGGTTCGTTGCTTTGGTCAAGCCATCTGTAAACCACATTTCAGTACAACGCGCCGCTTCGTCAATGGCTTCATCAATTAACTTCTGTTCACTAACAGGCGGTTTGCCTAACACAAAACCGACAACTTTATTTTTATCGCCCGGATGACCGATTCCGATGCGTAAACGGTGAAAGTTAGGGTTATTACCCAATTTACTGATGATGTCTTTCAGTCCATTGTGACCACCATGGCCACCGCCCAATTTAAATTTGGCGACGCCAGGAGGCAGATCCAGTTCGTCGTGGGCCACCAGAATTTCGTCCGGATTAATGCGGAAAAAACTGGCCATCGCCGCAACGGCTTTGCCGCTGAGATTCATAAATGTAGTCGGGACTAACAGGCGGACATCTTCGCCTCCAAGAGTGACTCGCGAAGTATAACCAAAGAATTTAGCCTCTTCGCGCAGCGGAGCGCGCAAACGCTCTGCCAGTAAGTCAACGAACCAGGCACCAGCATTATGTCGCGTTGCGGCGTATTCAGCACCGGGGTTCGCCAGGCCGACAATCAATTTAATCGTCACGTTTTTTTGTCCTGAGTGTGTACATAACTGGCGCGTAGTTTACTGGTTGCGGCCCCGCTTGACAAAAAACTGCGTATCAAATGCAGATAACGTAATAATTGCCTGAGTGGACTATTAGAAAGTCAAGGTGTTCAGGCGTTTATTTGTAAAGTTTTGTTGAAATAAGGGTTGTAATTGTGATCACGCCCGCACATAACCCACTGGGTGTTGTCTATACTTTACACATAAGGAAGAGGGGTATTCCCTGTTACAACCCAGAAAGTTCCGGAGGTGACATATGAAACGCAAAAACGCTTCGTTACTCGGTAACGTGCTCATGGGGTTGGGTCTGGTGGTAATGGTGGTCGGCGTGGGGTATTCAATCCTCAACCAGTTACCACAGTTTAATATGCCCCAGTATTTCGCACATGGTGCAGTGCTAAGTATTTTCGTCGGTGCCATTCTCTGGCTGGCGGGTGCCCGTGTTGGCGGGCATGAACAGGTGTGCGACCGTTACTGGTGGGTTCGCCACTATGACAAACGTTGCCGCCGTAGCGATAATCGCCGTCATAGCTAACAAATAATGCAGTTTGCTGACCAGTCAGTTTGCGCTGACTGGTCAATCTCGTACTTATAAATCCGCCATCGCCGCGCGACGATTCGGGAAGAACGCCAGGCGTCCCGGGATCGGTTGAATGCCAGCGCGAGCCATAGTGCGCAGTGGCTGGAATTCCACGTTGCACACGCGCAGTTCACATCCCTCGGGCAGACGCTTCACAAAACGCTGGAACGCATCAAGACCACCAGCATCAAGTACCGGAACGGCATCCCACTTCAGAATCACAATCCGTTTGCCTTCAAGACGTGACTCCAGGTCCGTGAATAAGCCTTCAGCAGCAGCAAAAAACAGCGGGCCAATAACGCGCAGAACCAGGACATCGTCTGGAACATCTACGACTACCGGTGCCAGGCGAGTCATACGTGCGATACGACGCATAAACAGCAGCGATGCCAGCACGATCCCCACGCTGATGGCAATAACCATATCAAACAACACGGTCAGCGACATGCACAGCAGCATGACGATGATGTCATCTTTCGGCGCATGACGCAGCAAGTCGACCACTTTGTGCGCTTCACTCATGTTCCACGCCACCATCAACAGCAGGGCTGCCATGGCGGAAAGCGGCAGCCAGGAGAGCAGCGGTGCCAGTACCAGCAGGGCAAGAATAACCAGAATAGAGTGGATCACCGCCGAGATAGGGGACGTTGCCCCGGCACGGACGTTAGCGGCAGAACGCGCGATGGCAGCTGTAGCGGTAATACCACCAAAGAACGGAGCGATAATATTCCCCAGTCCCTGTCCAACCAGTTCGCTGTTCGCCTTGTGTTTCGTCCCGGTCATACCATCCAGCACCACGGCGCAGAGCAGAGATTCGATTGCGCCGAGCATTGCCATTGAGAATGCCGCAGGCAGCAGTGTGCGAATAGAATCCCAGGTTAGCGTGAATTCTGAATTAGGCAGATCCCACGGCAGCACCAGTTGCGGCAGCAGTTGCGGAATACCGTTACCCTGAGAACCATCGGCCAGGACGTAGTGGAATTGCGAACCGATGGTAGCAACATGTCCGCCGAGCAGGTTAACAATCCCCATCACCGCGCAACCAGCCAGCAAGGCCGGAAGGTGACCGGGTAAACGAATGCCCAGACGCGGCCAAAAAACAAGAATACCTAGCGTCACAATGCCAATGGCAGCATCACCCACATTAATGGTCGGCAGCGCCATAAATAATGCGCCGACTTTTTGTAGATAATGTTCCGGGACATGGGCCATTTGCAGACCGAGAAAATCTTTAATCTGCATGGTACCGATGGTGATCCCGATACCCGAGGTGAAACCTAAGGTGACGGAAACCGGAATATACTCAATCAGGCGACCAAAGCGTGCCAGACCCATCAGAATCAAAAAGATCCCCGACAGCAAGGTCGCAACCAGCAGTCCTGCCAGTCCAAACTGTTGCGACACGGGATAGAGAATTACCACAAATGCCGCAGTCGGACCGGAAACGCTAAAGCGTGACCCACCCGTCAGAGCAATGACAATCCCCGCAACAGCTGCGGTATATAAACCGTACTGGGGTGCCACACCACTACCAATAGCCAACGCCATCGCCAGCGGGATAGCAATAATCCCGACGGTTATCCCGGCAATCAGGTCACGGGTAAACCGTGCGGCAGTATATTTTTCTTTCCAGCAAGCGTCGATCAGAGCGCGGAAAGGCATCACATGTGAGGAAAATATTTTGTTCACAATAATGTTTCATCCGTGAGCGCATCATCTGTCAACTAAATGGCAGGTGAAGGAGGCATAGGTCATACAAATGGATATTACAGACAAAAAAACCCGCCGCAGCGGGTCTTTGAGCCGGGTTCGATTAGTGTTCGAACATGGCAGAGATCGATTCTTCGTTGCTGATACGACGAATCGCTTCGGCCAGCATACCTGACAGGGTCAGAGTACGCACGTTCGGCAGTGATTTGATTTCATCGCTCAGCGGAATGGTATCGCAGACAACGACTTCATCAATTACAGAGTTACGCAGGTTGTTCGCCGCGTTGCCAGAGAAGATCGGGTGAGTCGCGTACGCAAATACACGTTTAGCACCACGTTCTTTCAGAGCTTCAGCAGCTTTACACAGCGTACCGCCAGTGTCGATCATATCATCGACCAGTACGCAGTCACGACCTGCAACGTCACCGATGATATGCATCACCTGTGAAACGTTCGCACGCGGACGACGTTTGTCGATGATTGCCATATCGGTATCGTTCAGCAGCTTAGCGATAGCGCGGGCACGCACAACGCCGCCGATGTCCGGAGAAACCACAATTGGGTTATCCAGATTCAGCTGCAGCATGTCTTCCAGCAGGATCGGGCTACCAAATACGTTATCAACCGGAACGTCGAAGAAACCCTGAATCTGTTCAGCGTGCAGATCCACTGTCAGCACACGGTCAACACCGACGCTGGAGAGGAAGTCTGCAACCACTTTCGCAGTGATTGGTACACGAGCGGAACGGACGCGACGGTCCTGGCGCGCATAGCCAAAGTAGGGGATAACAGCGGTGATACGACCTGCGGAAGCACGACGCAGGGCATCAACCATAACGACTAATTCCATCAGGTTGTCGTTAGTAGGGGCACAAGTGGACTGGATGATGAAAATATCACCACCGCGTACATTTTCATTAATTTGTACGCTGACTTCGCCATCGCTAAAGCGACCTACAGCGGCGTCGCCGAGTGAAGTGTACAGGCGGTTGGCAATACGTTGTGCTAGTTCCGGGGTGGCGTTACCAGCAAAAAGCTTCATATCAGGCACGAGAAGAACCTCAGGCATGCGTCCATTGGTGGAAAGAATCTGCCGAAAACTGTGCGGGCCAGGCATGATCCTTTCCAGGCGGTGTATTAAAGAGCGCGATGCAACGTCTGGAACAAGGTGACGTTGTCACCGAAACTCAGCTTGCCCGGCTTAAAGCATGGCTCTGTGCAATGGGGAAAGATTAGCGCCTTTCGCCACAAAGCCATTGAGCCATTCCGGGGCTTGCTCTAGCACCTGGCGGGCTTCAGACTCTGTATCAAATTCAGCAAAGACACAGGCCCCTGTCCCAGTCAGGCGCGACGGGGCGTATTCTAACAGCCAGGAAAGCACCGCATCAACCTCGCGAAAACGTTTTCTTGCGATAACCTCGCAATCATTGCTGAATTCACATTTTAGCAACGTTTCTATTGACCTTTTTGGCGTATTGCGCGGGAGTTCAGGATCTTTAAAAATCACCGGAGTCGGAATACTTACACCAGGGTGCGCCACCAGATACCACTTCTCTGGCGGATCCACCGGCGTTAGTATTTCACCAACGCCTTCGGCAAACGCGGCATGCCCCCGAACAAAGACAGGAACATCTGCGCCCAGCGTCAGCCCCATTTCCGCCAGCTCATCCATGCTTAGCCCGCATTGCCAGAGATGATTTAATGCCACCAGGACCGTCGCGGCATTGGATGAACCACCGCCGAGACCGCCGCCCATCGGCAAACGCTTGTCAATGCTGATATTCGCACCGCTTCCCGTCGGAAGACGCCCGCTGTCTGCCGCAGTTTTCATCAACAATCGCGCTGCGCGAACGATCAGGTTATCTTCATGTTCCACGCCTTCAACGGGCGTTAACAGACGAATATCCCCATCGTCACGAAGCTCAATGCTGATGGTGTCGCCGTAATCAAGAAACTGAAACAGCGTTTGCAGCGTGTGGTAACCATCCGCACGCTGACCGGTAATGTATAAAAACAGATTAAGTTTTGCCGGAGAGGGCCACTGTGTCCGCATTATTTCACTATCCAGTTATCCATTTTTAACTTGATGCGTTGACCACCGTCGGTGAGTTCCATATTGGCTGGCATCGCAGGTTGCGTTTTGGTGTCATAACCACCATAAACAACCTTCCAGTTTTTGCCATTCTGGCTGTAGGTAATTTCGCTCAGGCGGTACTGGTCGTCCAGTTTGTAGTCGGTTGCATCACCCGGTAAACCTAAAATCCACTGGCGCAAGCTGTTGAGCGGAATTGGCATTCCGGTCAATTTGCCAATCATCTCTTCGGCGTCATCGGCGGTATAACGCTGACCTTTATTGTCGACTAACTGCACGTTACCCGGTTGAGCATTCAGCTCCAGTTCCGTGCTGCCCAATGGGTTAGTGAGCAGCAGACGGTAGCGATCCTGGCCGGTTTGCTGCCAGAAAAAGCGGGCGTACACTTTTTGTTGGTCAGAAATATAAGCGAACGCGCCGCGAGTCTGATACTGATTAAGATTGCGCACGTCTTGCTGATGCTGACGCCATTGTGGCGAATCCGGGCTTTTGCCAGGACCTTTGGGCGTGGTAACGGAACAGGCAGTGAGCACAAGAGCAGCCAGCGGTAGCAGGCGGATAAGACGAAAATCGGGCAGGGGCATAGTGATGACAAGTCCTTGAGATACGTTGCAGTTATAACCCTTAATGCTAGCGTTACCGTCCGCTATCGTCTATGTTCAAGTTGTCTTAATTGCCAGAATCTAACGGCTTTCGGCAATTACTCCAAAAGGGGGCGCTCTCTTTTATTGATCTTACGCATCCTGTATGATGCAAGCAGACTAACCCTATCAACGTTGGTATTATTTCCCGCAGACATGACCCTTTTAGCACTCGGTATCAACCATAAAACGGCACCTGTATCGCTGCGAGAACGTGTATCGTTTTCGCCGGATAAGCTCGATCAGGCGCTTGACAGCCTGCTTGCGCAGCCGATGGTGCAGGGCGGCGTGGTGCTGTCGACGTGCAACCGCACGGAACTTTATCTTAGCGTTGAAGAGCAGGACAACCTGCAAGAGGCGTTAATCCGCTGGCTTTGCGATTATCACAATCTTAATGAAGAAGATCTGCGTAAAAGCCTCTACTGGCATCAGGATAACGACGCGGTTAGCCATTTAATGCGTGTTGCCAGCGGCCTGGATTCACTGGTTCTGGGGGAGCCGCAGATCCTCGGTCAGGTTAAAAAAGCGTTTGCCGATTCGCAAAAAGGTCATATGAAGGCCAGCGAACTGGAACGCATGTTCCAGAAATCTTTCTCTGTCGCGAAACGCGTTCGCACTGAAACAGATATCGGTGCCAGCGCTGTGTCTGTCGCTTTTGCGGCTTGTACGCTGGCGCGGCAGATCTTTGAATCGCTCTCTACGGTCACAGTGTTGCTGGTAGGCGCGGGCGAAACTATCGAGCTGGTGGCGCGTCATCTGCGCGAACACAAAGTACAGAAGATGATTATCGCCAACCGCACTCGCGAACGTGCCCAAATTCTGGCAGATGAAGTCGGCGCGGAAGTGATTGCCCTGAGTGATATCGACGAACGTCTGCGCGAAGCCGATATCATCATCAGTTCCACCGCCAGCCCGTTACCGATTATCGGGAAAGGCATGGTGGAGCGCGCATTAAAAAGCCGTCGCAACCAACCAATGCTGTTGGTGGATATTGCCGTTCCGCGCGATGTTGAGCCGGAAGTTGGCAAACTGGCGAATGCTTATCTTTATAGCGTTGATGATCTGCAAAGCATCATTTCGCACAACCTGGCGCAGCGTAAAGCCGCAGCGGTTGAGGCGGAAACTATTGTCGCTCAGGAAACCAGCGAATTTATGGCGTGGCTGCGAGCACAAAGCGCCAGCGAAACCATTCGCGAGTATCGCAGCCAGGCAGAGCAAGTTCGCGATGAGTTAACCGCCAAAGCGTTAGCGGCCCTTGAGCAGGGCGGCGACGCGCAAGCCATTATGCAGGATCTGGCATGGAAACTGACTAACCGCTTGATCCATGCGCCAACGAAATCACTTCAACAGGCCGCCCGTGACGGGGATAACGAACGCCTGAATATTCTGCGCGACAGCCTCGGGCTGGAGTAGCAGTACATCATTTTCTTTTTTTACAGGGTGCATTTACGCCTATGAAGCCTTCTATCGTTGCCAAACTGGAAGCCCTGCATGAACGCCATGAAGAAGTTCAGGCGTTGCTGGGTGACGCGCAAACTATCGCCGACCAGGAACGTTTTCGCGCATTATCACGCGAATATGCGCAGTTAAGTGATGTTTCGCGCTGTTTTACCGACTGGCAACAGGTTCAGGAAGATATCGAAACCGCACAGATGATGCTCGATGATCCTGAAATGCGTGAGATGGCGCAGGATGAACTGCGCGAAGCTAAAGAAAAAAGCGAGCAACTGGAACAGCAATTACAGGTTCTGTTACTGCCAAAAGATCCTGATGACGAACGTAACGCCTTCCTCGAAGTCCGAGCCGGAACCGGCGGCGACGAAGCGGCGCTGTTCGCGGGCGATCTGTTCCGTATGTACAGCCGTTATGCCGAAGCCCGCCGCTGGCGGGTAGAAATCATGAGCGCCAGCGAGGGTGAACATGGTGGTTATAAAGAGATCATCGCCAAAATTAGCGGTGATGGTGTGTATGGTCGTCTGAAATTTGAATCCGGCGGTCATCGCGTGCAACGTGTTCCTGCTACGGAATCGCAGGGTCGTATTCATACTTCTGCTTGTACCGTTGCGGTAATGCCAGAACTGCCTGACGCAGAACTGCCGGACATCAACCCAGCAGATTTACGCATTGATACTTTCCGCTCGTCAGGGGCGGGTGGTCAGCACGTTAACACCACCGATTCGGCAATTCGTATTACTCACTTGCCGACCGGGATTGTTGTTGAATGTCAGGACGAACGTTCACAACATAAAAACAAAGCTAAAGCACTTTCTGTTCTCGGTGCTCGCATCCACGCTGCTGAAATGGCAAAACGCCAACAGGCCGAAGCGTCTACCCGTCGTAACCTGCTGGGGAGTGGCGATCGCAGCGACCGTAACCGTACTTACAACTTCCCGCAGGGGCGCGTTACCGATCACCGCATCAACCTGACGCTCTACCGCCTGGATGAAGTGATGGAAGGTAAGCTGGATATGCTGATTGAACCGATTATCCAGGAACATCAGGCCGACCAACTGGCGGCGTTGTCCGAGCAGGAATAATGGAATATCAACACTGGTTACGTGAAGCAATAAGCCAACTTCAGGCGAGCGAAAGCCCGCGGCGTGATGCTGAAATCCTGCTGGAGCATGTTACCGGCAGAGGGCGTACTTTTATTCTCGCCTTTGGTGAAACGCAGCTGACTGACGAACAATGTCAGCAACTTGATGCGCTACTGACACGTCGTCGCGATGGTGAACCCATTGCTCATTTAACCGGGGTGCGAGAATTCTGGTCGTTGCCGTTATTTGTTTCGCCAGCGACCTTAATTCCGCGCCCGGATACGGAGTGTCTGGTGGAGCAGGCACTGGCGCGGTTGCCTGAACAACCTTGCCGTATTCTCGATCTCGGGACGGGTACCGGGGCGATTGCGCTTGCGCTGGCTAGCGAGCGCCCGGACTGCGAAATTATCGCTGTAGATCGTATGCCTGATGCTGTCTCCCTGGCACAACGTAATGCCCAGCATCTGGCGATCAAAAATATCCACATTCTGCAAAGCGACTGGTTTAGCGCGCTAGCCGGGCAGCAGTTTGCGATGATTGTCAGCAATCCGCCGTATATTGACGAGCAGGACCCTCATCTTCAACAAGGCGATGTCCGCTTTGAGCCGCTCACTGCGCTGGTTGCGGCAGACAGTGGAATGGCAGACATCGTGCATATCATCGAACAGTCGCGTAACGCGCTGGTATCCGGCGGCTTTCTGCTTCTGGAACATGGCTGGCAGCAGGGCGAAGCGGTGCGACAAGCATTTATCCTCGCGGGGTATCATGACGTCGAAACCTGCCGTGACTATGGTGATAACGAGCGCGTAACGCTCGGCCGCTATTATCAATGACAAGTTTTTCTACACTGCTTAGTGTTCATCTTATTAGTATCGCGCTTTCTGTTGGGCTATTAACCTTACGTTTCTGGCTACGTTATCAGAAGCATCCACAGGCATTTGCTCGCTGGACGCGCATTGTGCCGCCGGTTGTCGATACGCTGTTACTGTTAAGCGGCATTGCGTTGATGGCTAAAGCGCACATCCTGCCATTTTCCGGGCAGGCACAGTGGCTGACTGAAAAGCTGTTTGGAGTTATCATTTATATCGTTTTGGGTTTTATTGCACTCGATTATCGTCGTATGCACAGTCAGCAGGCGCGCATTATTGCCTTCCCGCTGGCGTTGGTGGTGCTGTACATCATCATTAAACTCGCCACCACAAAAGTACCGTTACTGGGGTAAGTCATGAGATCGTTAGCTGATTTCGAATTTAATAAAGCGCCATTGTGCGAAGGCATGATCCTGGCTTGCGAAGCAATCCGCCGCGATTTTCCCTCGCAAGATGTTTACGACGAACTGGAGCGTCTCGTTAGTCTGGCGAAGGAAGAAATCAGCCAGCTTCTGCCTTTAGAAGAGCAGTTGGAAAAACTGATCGCGCTGTTTTACGGCGACTGGGGATTTAAAGCCTCACGCGGTGTTTATCGTCTTTCCGATGCATTATGGCTGGACCAGGTGTTAAAGAATCGACAGGGCAGTGCGGTATCATTAGGTGCGGTTTTATTATGGGTCGCGAATCGTCTCGATTTGCCGCTGCTGCCGGTGATTTTCCCTACGCAGCTGATATTGCGCATTGAATGTCCGGATGGCGAAATTTGGCTGATTAATCCTTTTAACGGTGAATCGTTAAGCGAACATATGCTGGACGTATGGTTAAAGGGAAATATCAGCCCGTCGGCGGAACTGTTTTATGAAGACCTTGATGAAGCTGATAACATTGAGGTAATCCGCAAATTGCTGGATACACTCAAAGCCTCGTTGATGGAAGAAAATCAGATGGAGCTGGCGTTACGCACCAGCGAAGCTTTATTACAATTCAACCCTGAAGATCCCTATGAAATTCGCGATCGCGGGTTGATTTATGCGCAACTGGATTGCGAACACGTTGCGTTGAACGATTTAAGTTATTTCGTTGAACAGTGTCCGGAAGACCCGATCAGCGAAATGATCCGTGCGCAAATAAATAACATCGCGCATAAACATATTGTGCTGCATTAATTAATCGACATTTTACTCAAGATTAAGGCGATCCTATGAAACAAAAAGTGGTTAGCATTGGCGACATCAACGTAGCAAATGACCTGCCGTTCGTACTGTTTGGCGGTATGAACGTGTTGGAATCTCGCGATCTGGCGATGCGCATTTGCGAGCACTACGTAACTGTGACCCAGAAACTGGGTATCCCTTACGTGTTCAAAGCCTCTTTTGACAAAGCCAACCGCTCCTCCATCCACTCTTATCGTGGACCGGGCCTGGAAGAAGGGATGAAAATCTTCCAGGAGTTGAAGCAGACTTTTGGCGTGAAAATTATCACCGACGTTCACGAACCAAGTCAGGCACAGCCCGTTGCTGATGTCGTGGATGTGATTCAGTTGCCGGCGTTTCTTGCTCGCCAGACTGACCTGGTTGAAGCCATGGCGAAAACCGGTGCGGTAATTAACGTCAAGAAACCACAGTTTGTCAGCCCGGGACAGATGGGTAATATCGTTGATAAATTCAAAGAAGGCGGCAACGAAAAAGTGATTCTTTGCGATCGCGGTGCTAACTTCGGCTATGACAACCTGGTTGTCGATATGCTGGGCTTCAGCATTATGAAGAAAGTGTCTGGTAACTCGCCGGTGATTTTCGACGTGACCCACGCACTGCAATGCCGCGATCCGTTTGGCGCAGCTTCCGGTGGTCGTCGTGCTCAGGTGGCTGAGCTGGCACGAGCCGGTATGGCGGTAGGTCTGGCGGGGCTGTTTATTGAAGCGCATCCGGATCCGGAACATGCGAAATGTGATGGTCCATCCGCGCTGCCGCTGGCTAAACTGGAACCGTTCCTCAAGCAGATGAAAGCGATTGATGATCTGGTGAAAGGTTTCGAAGAACTGGATACCAGCAAGTAATCTTTTTTGCTTGAAAAATAAAGTATTAGCGTTCTGCGTTAAGACTTTTTTCATGGGTGCCGGATACAAAAAAGGCCGCAGGCTGTTACCCCTGCGGCCGGTTTCGGGCGCATATTGCCATCACGGCAGCCTGACGCCCGTTTTCACCTTACTTCCGGTTACGCCACCAGCTGACAATCGCTGCGGTAATAATTCCCGCCAGGATCGGTGCTGCCAGGTCGTGCCAGAAAATCATGGCAAACTGCGCGAGCGTCATATAGCCGCCTTGTTGTAATGACAACATTTTGCGGCTATTCTTGAATTGTTCTGGTTCAAGATTAGCCCCCGTTCTGTTGTCAGGTTGTACCTCTCAACGTGCGGGGGTTTTCTCTTTCCAGCAACCAATGCCACCAGGGATAAAGCCCCCGCAACATTGCGCCTCACCGGATAACGCCGGCTTGGTGTGGATACTACGACTCAATTCATCTTCACTTCATCCCTGAAATGTTTGCAATGAAGAGTGCATTCCGGTTTTTCAACAGCTGTTACAGTCATTTCATGAGTGCTCTGGATGAGGCTTCCAGCTCGGGTTGCCAATATTTACTTGTGGAAGTGATAAAGACAAAAATGGCCGCAGGCTGTTACCCCTGCGGCCGGTTTCGGGCGCATATTGCCATCACGGCAGCCTGACGCCCGTTTTCACCTTACTTCCGGTTACGCCACCAGCCGACAATCGCTGCGGTAATAATTCCCGCCAGGATCGGTGCCGCCAGGTCGTGCCAGAAAGTCATGGCAAACTGCGCGAGCGTCATATAGCCGCCTTGTTGTAATGACAACATTTTGCGGCTATTCTTGAAGTGTCTGGTTTCAAGATTAGCCCCCGTTCTGTTGTCAGGTTTTACCTCTCAACGTGCGGGGGTTTTCTCTTTCCAGCAACCAATGCCACCAGGGATAAAGCCCCCGCAACATTGCGCCTCACCGGATAATTCCGGCTTGGTGTGGATACTACGTCTCAATTCATCTTCACTTCATCCCTGAAATGTTTGCAATAAAGAGTACATTCCGGCTTTTCAACAGCTGTTGCAGTCGTTTCATGAGTGCTCTGGATGATGCTTCCAGCTCGGGTTGCCAATATTTACTTGTGGAAGAGATAAAGACAAAAATGGCCGCAGGCTGTTACCCCTGCGGCCGGTTTCGGGCGCATATTGCCATCACGGCAGCCTGACGCCCGTTTTCACCTTACTTCCGGTTACGCCACCAGCTGACAATCGCTGCGGTAATAATTCCCGCCAGGATCGGTGCTGCCAGGTCGTGCCAGAAAATCATGGCAAACTGCGCGAGCGTCATATAGCCGCCTTGTTGTAATGACAACATTTTGCGGCTATTCTTGAAGTGTCTGGTTTCAAGATTAGCCCCCGTTTTGTTGTCAGGTTTTACCTCTCAACGTGCGGGGGTTTTCTCTTTCCAGCAACCAATGCCACCAGGGATAAAGCCCCGCAACATTGCGCCTCACCGGATAACGCCGGCTTGGTGTGGATACTACGTCGCAATTCATCTTCACTTCATCCCTGAAATGTTTGCAATGAAGAGTACATTCCGGCTTTTCAACAGCTGTTGCAGTGGTTTCGTGCAGGGTGTGGTACAGGCTCGCAATTCTGATTAACGACCTGTCCAGGTAGTATGAAGAAATACAATAAGCAGGAATTTATATTATCTCCCCCGATTACCGTCATCGGAGGAGATATAACTGTCAGGCAAATATCGTCATCAAATAGGCGGCAAACAGTGCCAGATGCGCTGCGCCATTGAGCACGTTAGTACGTCCGGTGGAGAAGGAGATATGGCACAGCACTAAAGAGGCCACCATCACCACCATTTCTGGCGCACCAAGTGCAAACTGCAATTCGTTACCCGTCATAAAGGCAATTAGCGTGACGACAGGTACGGTAAGCGAAATGGTTGCTAACACTGAACCAAAGAACAGATTCATCGCGCGCTGAACCTGGTTGTTCAACACTGCTTTTAATGCACCTAAACCTTCCGGCGACAGAATCAACAGTGCCACCAGGAAGCCAGTAAAGGCGACAGGGGCATTCATGCTGTCGAGCAATGTCTCCAGCGAGCTGGCGTTCATTTTGGTCACCGCAATAACGGCAATCAGATGGATAATCAACCAGATAGCATGCCACAGGCTGCTATGGGCAGACGGTTTACCGTGATGCGGGTCGTCATCATCACTGTCATCTTCGTGCTCGTAGACAAACAAACTTTGATGCGTTTTGGTCTGGATCAGCAAAAATACGCCATACATTGCCGCAGAAATTAATGCTACCAGTAACGCCTGACCGGTTGAAAAATTCGCCGCAGGCAGAGCCATTGGAAATACCAGTACGATTATCGCCAGGGGGAACAGCGCAATTAAATACTGCTTGATACCAAACAGATTCATATATTGGGTGGCAAACTTACGACCGCCCAACAATAATGAAAAGCCAACCAGCCCACCGGTAACAATCATAATGATTGAATAGAGCGTATCACGCATTAGCGTTGGCGCGGCGTCGCCGGTTGCCATTAAAGCTGAAATCAAACTGACTTCAAGAATAACCACTGAAAGGCTAAGAATAAGCGAACCGTAAGGTTCTCCCAGGCGATGGGCTAATACGTCCGCATGACGGACAACACTAAAGGCGCTACTTAAAATACCAATAAGCGCAAGAAGATTGATGGCAATGACCACTGGTAGTGTCTGGCTGCTTCCCCACAGGAACAGCACTACCAGCGCCAGAACCGGGAAAATAAGCGAAGTCTCCTTGTGGCGGGTTTTTACCGCCTCTTGAGCATTTGACATTATGGTTATCCCTTTGCAGATGAATTTATCGAAAATGTAAAAAATAGGTAGGAAAAATAACAGAAAGTGTCTGGATATCGGTAACATTTTACGAATTTTTACCCCGCTGTCGATTTTTTACTCATTGGGGCATAAAAATAAGTATTACGTTTAGACAATGTTTGTTTTAGCGTCTCTTAAGAAGAGTCTGACCTGAAAATTCTTATGTTTTGGCAAGAGTAGATATTGTTGACCACACTTAATGTTCAACTTTGTAAAAGGAGTCAACGATGCCGTATAAAACGAAAAGCGATCTGCCGGAAAGCGTAAAGCACGTTCTACCGTCTCATGCCCAGGATATCTATAAAGAAGCGTTCAACAGCGCATGGGATCAATATAAAGATAAAGAAGATCGGCGTGATGACGCCAGTCGCGAAGAAACCGCGCATAAAGTGGCCTGGGCTGCTGTGAAGCATGAATATGCCAAAGGGGATGATGATAAATGGCATAAAAAATCGTAAAACCGGTCGCTTAGTTAAAGCTATTCGTGCGGTGTTGCCTTGCAAGTGGTCCGTGGATTGCATATTGTCCCGTTAGTGGTTTCAAAATGAGCAGTAAAAATGTCCGGAAGACACCAAAAAGTTGTCGCAGGGAAGTATGCAGTGGCGGAAGTGTAAGGTGATAACGCGTGATTTCTTGATGAATGCCGATTGTAAAACGGCATTTGGTGCCATTGAAGAATCACTCTTATGGTCAGCAGAACAACGGGCGGCTTCGCTGGCGGCGACGCTGGCTTGTCGACCTGATGAGGGACCGGTGTGGATCTTCGGCTATGGATCGTTGATGTGGAATCCGGCACTGGAGTTTACCGAATCGTGCACCGGTACACTGGTTGGATGGCATCGCGCATTTTGCCTGCGCCTGACCGCCGGGCGCGGGACTGCGCACCAGCCGGGACGGATGCTTGCACTGAAAGAGGGCGGACGCACCACAGGCGTCGCCTATCGACTGCCAGAAGAGACGCTGGAGCAGGAACTAACCCTGTTGTGGAAGCGAGAGATGATTACCGGCTGTTATCTGCCAACCTGGTGTCAGCTTGATCTTGATGATGGACGCACAGTAAACGCCATTGTGTTTATTATGGACCCGCGACATCCAGAATATGAATCTGATACTCGCGCTCAGGTCATCGCGCCGTTGATTGCGGCGGCGAGCGGTCCGCTGGGAACCAACGCACAATACCTGTTTTCACTGGAACAGGAGCTTATCAAACTGGGAATGCAGGACGATGGGCTGAATGATTTGCTGGTATCGGTAAAAAAACTGCTGGCGGAGAATTTTCCGGATGGTGTGTTACGTCCGGGATTCGCCTGAGTAAACTTCCCGCATAGTGGGGCGTCAGACGCCCCCTCAAACATTAAAATGTGAGCACTTTATCGGCTGACAGCGTCCATTGCGCCAGTTCCACAAGAGTACCGATTTCCACCCCATCAATCAGAGGAAGTGTACTAATCCCGCGCCCGTCGGTACAGGTTTTGCACAATTTCACCGGTACATTCTGAGCGGTAAGGATCTCCAGCATTTGCTGAATGTTGTAGCCTTCCCCTGGTTTTTGCCCGCGCAACCCGGCTGTGACCGCATCAGACATGAGGAACAGACGCAGATCCAGATTGCTCTCCTGCTCTCGTAACGCAATGGCCAGCCGCAAGCTGTTAAACAAGGATTCGCTCCCGTAAGGTGCGCCATTGGCAACGATCACGATTTTTTGCATTATTTACTCCTGTATTCAGGGAATTAGACACTCATCTTCTATCTTACTGCTTCTGCAGCGTCTGACCAATCGGTCACATTTTTAAGGATTTTCCTGAAAGCGCGAGAAAATACGACAAAAGTTGCCAGTAATCGTTATTCTTTAAGGCTATGGTTTTTCATTATTACCGGAAGTTACCGACGTTTTGAGCCGTTTCGTTCCTCGCATTATCCCGTTTTATTTACTCTTGCTTGTAGCAGGCGGTACAGCTAACGCACAATCTACCTTCGAGCAAAAAGCGGCAAATCCCTTTGATAATAACAATGATGGTCTGCCGGATTTAGGCATGGCTCCCGAAAATCATGATGGGGAAAAACACTTTGCTGAAATTGTGAAAGATTTCGGCGAAACCAGTATGAATGATAACGGGCTGGATACTGGCGAGCAGGCAAAAGCTTTCGCATTGGGAAAAGTCCGCGACGCGCTTAGTCAACAGGTTAATCAGCACGTAGAGTCCTGGCTATCACCGTGGGGAAATGCCAGTGTTGACGTCAAAGTGGATAACGAAGGACATTTCACCGGCAGTCGTGGAAGCTGGTTTGTGCCGTTACAAGATAATGATCGTTATCTCACCTGGAGCCAGCTTGGTCTTACTCAGCAGGATAATGGGTTGGTGAGCAATGTGGGCGTTGGGCAACGCTGGGCGCGCGGCAACTGGCTGGTGGGTTATAACACTTTTTATGACAACTTGCTGGACGAAAATCTTCAGCGAGCGGGCTTTGGTGCCGAAGCGTGGGGCGAATATTTGCGATTATCGGCAAACTTTTATCAGCCGTTTGCTGCATGGCATGAACAGACAGCCACGCAGGAACAACGGATGGCGCGCGGGTACGACCTGACAGCTCGGATGCGCATGCCGTTCTATCAACACCTCAATACCAGTGTCAGCCTAGAACAGTATTTTGGTGATCGTGTTGATTTGTTTAACTCTGGTACGGGTTATCACAATCCCGTCGCGTTGAGTCTGGGATTAAATTACACCCCTGTGCCATTAGTCACTGTGACGGCCCAGCATAAACAGGGTGAAAGTGGCGAAAATCAAAATAACCTCGGGCTGAATCTTAATTACCGCTTTGGTGTACCGCTCAAAAAACAACTTTCTGCGGGCGAGGTTGCCGAAAGTCAGTCGTTACGTGGTAGTCGCTATGACAATCCGCAGCGAAATAATCTACCGACTCTTGAGTACCGACAGCGAAAAACGTTAACGGTGTTTCTGGCGACACCGCCGTGGGATCTAAAACCTGGCGAAACAGTGCCGCTGAAATTACAAATCCGCAGTCGTTACGGTATTCGGCAACTGATTTGGCAGGGCGATACGCAGATATTAAGTTTGACGCCGGGCGCACAAGCCAACAGCGCGGAGGGCTGGACGCTGATCATGCCTGACTGGCAGAACGGGGAAGGGGCAAGCAATCACTGGCGATTGTCTGTGGTGGTGGAAGATAACCAGGGGCAGCGTGTCTCCTCCAATGAGATCACGCTAACGCTTGTCGAACCGTTCGATGCATTGTCAAACGACGAACTGCGCTGGGAACCGTAATCAGAAAATGCGCTCCTGATGCACCCATACCGCTGCTTCCACGCGAGACTTGAGCTTCATTTTCTTCAGCATGTGCTTGACGTGCACTTTTACTGTGCTTTCGGTGATATCCAGGCGGCGGGCAATCATCTTGTTCGGCAAACCCTGGGCAATCAGCTTGAGAATATCGCGCTCGCGTGGGGTTAACTGGTTAACATCGCGCTCAGTAGTGGCACGGTTAGCGCGCAAGCTGGCGGCCAGAACAGGCGTTAATGCTTCGCTTAATACCATTTCGCCAGCAGCTGCCTGATGCAATGCTTTCAGCAGATCTTCCGGTTCCATATCTTTTAACAGATAGCCATCCGCGCCGCGTTTCAGTGCGGTGACCACATCTTCTTCATGGTTAGAGACGCTGAATACCACAATGCGCCCTGAGAGGGACTTTTCGCGCAGTTTATCCAGCGTTTCCAGACCGTTCATGCCGGGCATATTGAGATCTAACAGGATCAGATCGGGATCAAGAGACTCCGCCAGTTCAATACCCTGTTCGCCATTACTCGCTTCGCCAACCACGGTGATATCTGGTGCCATACTGATAAGCTGTTTTACGCCAGTTCGCAGCATCGGGTGATCGTCAATCAGCAGGATAGTAGCCGGTTCCTGATTACTCATGGGTATCTCCTTGGACGTCTGTGAAAGTTTTTTCGGGAATAAAGGTGACCACCACTTCGGTGCCACCTGATTCACGACGGCGGACGCGGCAATCGCCTCGTAAACTTTGCGCACGATCGCGCATTATTATCATGCCGTAGTGATTGCTGCGGATGGCATTTTCAGGCACGCCGCAGCCGTTATCCTGGACGGTCAGTTTGACCTGATTATCGTTTTGCGCCACCGTCACCACGACTTCACTCGCTTGCGAATGTTTGAGGGCGTTACTTAATGCCTCACGGGCAATTTGCAACAAGTGGATTGCCTGATGCGAAGGCACCAGGCGAGGCGGCAATTGATAATCCAGCTTCACCGGGAAGCCAAATTTGGCGCTGTACTCTTCGCAACTCGCCTCCAGCGCCGGACGTAATCCAGGCTCGGTGAGCTGCAAGCGGAATGTGGTGAGCAATTCACGCAACTGCGCCCAGGATGCATTCAGTTCGTTACGGATCTGACTTAACAGTTCGCGGCTGCTTTCTGGCAGCGCATCGCCCTGCATCTGTAAACAACTCACCTGCATCTTCATGCAAGAGAGAGATTGGGCAATAGAATCATGCAGTTCGCGCGCAATGGTGGCACGCTCTTCCATCACGATCAACTGTTGCTGACGTTCCTGATGGCGATCCAGCGCCAGCGTGGCGGTGAGTTGTTCAACCAGGGTATCCACCAGTTGTTGTTGATCATGGCTAAGATGACGCCCCTGCGGCAGGGTCGCCAGCAAAATACCGTACTGCGTATGAGAGTCAGCCAGCCGCCACTTCAGGGTCGTGCCGCGATCACCAACGGGTAATACGCCGCGCGGGCAGAGCTGGCAGCCTTTATCATCACAAGTCATATCTGGCTGGCAGGTAAACTCCTGATGATTCTCTTCATCATCAGTGTCATACACCCGCAATTCGATATCACGTAGCAGGGTTAAATTCTGTAAGCCGTTGAGTACAGGTGACAGGCGTTCACACAGCGGGGCGCGGGAATGCAAACGGCGGTTAGCCTGCCATAAAAAAGAGAGGATCTGATTTTTATGCTCCAGCCCGGCGGTTTTCTCCTGAACCCGCTGCTCAAGTACGGCATAACTTTCGGCCAGTTCTGCAGACATATTGTTCAACGCAGTTCCAAGCATCGCCATTTCGTTGCGCCCGCTGATGTTTGCGCGTTGGGTAAAATCGCGATGACTGACGGCACTCGCCATTGCCAGCAGTTGCCGCCACGGTTGTAGCAGTCGCGCCCGCAACCAGATAATAGTGAACACCAGTAAAAGTGCCATAAATACCGCCATTACCCGATGGACCAGTACCACTGTCTCGATGCGCATTTCCGTGGTGCGGTCAAAACCAGATACCAGTTGATCAAGCCCGGCAACAAACTGGCTGACATCCGCTGACACCGTTTCTCGGTTTTGTGCACGCATCAGCGCAGGGATCAGTTCATTACGCCAGTAATCTTGTAAACCCTGTAATTGCGCCAGTTGTCCGTCTCGTTCTGCTGCTCGAGTCAACTCGGCGCTAAATGCCGTTTGTTCCATCTCTTTAATTAAGGGCTTGTCTTTCTCGCTTAATGGCACTGCCGCCAACAGACGGTAACTTTGCATGCGCAGCGATCCCGCTTTGTTGATCGCATGGGCGCTGCCCTGAACGCCTTGCACCAGCCAGCCAGAAACCGCCATCCCTGCCAGTCCAATAGCAGTAGAAAGCAACACAATAAGCGCAACCTGATTAACCAGGGTGAGCGGAGAGAGACAACGTTTAAGCATGTAAACCTCTTCCTTCAGGCTTTAAATGAGCAATAACCTTAATGAATGTGACGATACATTCTGGAATGGCAGTATTCTCGGCTATTGGCTGAAGTATACCCATACCCGGAAAGAGTTACTCCTTATTTGCCGTGTGGTTAGTCGCTTTACATCGGTAAGGGTAGGGATTTTACAGCACCGTGAAAAATCTCATAATTTTTATGAAGTCACTGTACTCACTATGGGTAATGATAAATATCAATGATAGATAAAGTTATCTTATCGTTTGATTTACATCAAATTGCCTTTAGCTACAGACACTAAGGTGGCAGACATCGAAACGAGTATCAGAGGTGTCTATGAGTCACTCATCCGCCCCCGAAAGGGCTACTGGAGCTGTCATTACAGATTGGCGACCGGAAGATCCTGCGTTCTGGCAACAACGCGGTCAACGTATTGCCAGCCGCAACCTGTGGATTTCCGTTCCCTGTCTGCTGCTGGCGTTTTGCGTATGGATGTTGTTCAGCGCTGTTGCGGTGAACCTACCGAAAGTCGGCTTTAATTTTACGACCGATCAGCTATTTATGTTGACTGCGCTGCCTTCGGTTTCTGGCGCGTTATTACGTGTTCCATACTCCTTTATGGTTCCTATCTTCGGTGGTCGTCGCTGGACGGCGTTCAGCACCGGTATTCTGATTATTCCTTGCGTCTGGCTGGGTTTTGCCGTGCAGGATACCTCCACGCCTTATAGCGTCTTCATCATCATCTCTCTGCTATGCGGCTTTGCTGGCGCGAACTTCGCATCCAGTATGGCAAACATCAGCTTCTTCTTTCCGAAACAGAAGCAGGGTGGCGCGCTGGGTCTGAATGGTGGTCTGGGAAACATGGGCGTCAGCGTCATGCAGTTGGTTGCTCCGCTGGTGGTATCACTGTCGATTTTCGCAGTATTTGGTAGCCAGGGCGTCAAACAGCCGGATGGGACTGAGCTGTATCTGGCGAATGCGTCCTGGATATGGGTGCCGTTCCTTGCCATCTTCACCATTGCGGCGTGGTTTGGCATGAACGATCTTGCTACCTCGAAAGCCTCCATCAAGGAGCAGTTGCCGGTACTCAAACGGGGTCATCTGTGGATTATGAGCCTGCTGTATCTGGCAACCTTCGGCTCCTTCATCGGCTTCTCCGCGGGCTTTGCAATGCTGTCAAAAACGCAGTTCCCGGATGTTCAGATTCTGCAATACGCTTTCTTCGGGCCGTTTATTGGTGCGCTGGCGCGTTCTGCAGGTGGTGCATTATCTGACCGTCTGGGCGGAACTCGTGTCACGCTGGTGAACTTTATTCTGATGGCGATTTTCAGCGGCCTGCTGTTCCTGACCTTACCGACTGACGGGCAGGGCGGAAGCTTCATGGCGTTCTTCGCGGTCTTCCTGGCGCTGTTCCTGACAGCTGGGCTGGGTAGTGGTTCCACTTTCCAGATGATTTCAGTGATCTTCCGTAAACTGACAATGGATCGCGTGAAAGCAGAAGGGGGTTCTGACGAACGTGCGATGCGTGAAGCGGCAACCGACACGGCGGCGGCGCTGGGTTTCATCTCTGCGATTGGCGCGATTGGTGGCTTCTTTATCCCGAAAGCGTTTGGTAGCTCGCTGGCATTAACGGGTTCGCCAGTCGGCGCAATGAAGGTATTTTTGATTTTCTATATCGCCTGCGTAGTGATTACCTGGGCGGTATATGGTCGGCATTCTAAAAAATAAACCGTTACTCGTCATACTTCGGGTTACATGTGCTGCGGCTGCGTTCATTCACCCCAGTCACTTACTTTAGTAAGCTCCTGGGATTCATTCACTTGCCGCCTTCCTGTAAACCGAATTATATAGAGTAAAATATTTGATTATCCTTTGCGCGGCATGATGTCGCGCTTTTTTTATGCGTCATTTAGTTACAACATACTAATGTTATATGGTTTATTTCGCCGGATTTCATTAAGAGCCATTAATATGTTACCCATGGGGAATACTCCTTAATACCCATCTGCATAAAAATCTTAATAGTTTAAATAACTACAGGTATAAAACGTCTTAATTTACAGTCTGTTATGTGGTGGCTGTTAATTATCCTAAAGGGGTATCTTAGGAATTTACTTTATTTTTCATCCCCATCACTCTTGATCGTTATCAATTCCCACGCTGTTTCAGAGCGTTACCTTGCCCTTAAACATTAGCAATGTCGATTTATCAGAGGGCCGACAGGCTCCCACAGGAGAAAACCGATGAGTAAATTCCTGGACCGGTTTCGCTACTTCAAACAGAAGGGTGAAACCTTTGCCGATGGGCATGGCCAGCTTCTCAATACCAACCGTGACTGGGAGGATGGATATCGCCAGCGTTGGCAGCATGACAAAATCGTCCGCTCTACCCACGGGGTAAACTGCACCGGCTCCTGCAGCTGGAAAATCTACGTCAAAAACGGTCTGGTCACCTGGGAAACCCAGCAGACTGACTATCCGCGTACCCGTCCGGATCTGCCAAACCATGAACCTCGCGGCTGCCCGCGCGGTGCCAGCTACTCCTGGTATCTTTACAGTGCCAACCGCCTGAAATACCCGATGATGCGCAAACGCCTGATGAAAATGTGGCGTGAAGCGAAGGCGCTGCATAGCGATCCGGTTGAGGCATGGGCTTCTATCATTGAAGACGCCGATAAAGCGAAAAGCTTTAAGCAGGCGCGTGGACGCGGTGGATTTGTTCGTTCTTCCTGGCAGGAGGTGAACGAACTGATCGCCGCATCTAACGTTTACACCATCAAAAACTACGGCCCGGACCGTGTTGCTGGTTTCTCGCCAATTCCGGCAATGTCGATGGTTTCTTACGCATCGGGTGCACGCTATCTCTCGCTGATTGGCGGTACTTGCTTAAGCTTCTACGACTGGTACTGCGACTTGCCTCCTGCGTCTCCGCAAACCTGGGGCGAGCAAACTGACGTACCGGAATCTGCTGACTGGTACAACTCCAGCTACATCATCGCCTGGGGGTCAAACGTGCCGCAGACGCGTACCCCGGATGCTCACTTCTTTACTGAAGTGCGTTACAAAGGGACCAAAACTGTTGCCGTCACACCAGACTACGCTGAAATCGCCAAACTGTGCGATCTGTGGCTGGCACCGAAACAGGGCACCGATGCGGCAATGGCGCTGGCGATGGGCCACGTAATGCTGCGTGAATTCCACCTCGACAACCCAAGCCAGTATTTCACCGACTATGTGCGTCGCTACACCGACATGCCGATGCTGGTGATGCTGGAAGAACGCGACGGTTACTACGCTGCAGGTCGTATGCTGCGCGCTGCTGATCTGGTTGATGCGCTGGGCCAGGAAAACAATCCGGAATGGAAAACTGTCGCCTTTAATACCAATGGCGAAATGGTTGCGCCGAACGGTTCTATTGGCTTCCGCTGGGGCGAGAAGGGCAAATGGAATCTTGAGCAGCGCGACGGCAAAACTGGCGAAGAAACCGAGCTGCAACTGAGCCTGCTGGGTAGCCAGGATGAGATCGCTGAGGTAGGCTTCCCGTACTTTGGTGGCGACGGCACGGAACACTTCAACAAAGTGGAACTGGAAAACGTGCTGCTGCACAAACTGCCGGTGAAACGCCTGCAACTGGCTGATGGCAGCACCGCCCTGGTGACCACCGTTTATGATCTGACGCTGGCAAACTACGGTCTGGAACGTGGCCTGAACGACGTTAACTGTGCAACCAGCTATGACGATGTGAAAGCTTATACCCCGGCCTGGGCCGAGCAGATTACCGGCGTTTCTCGCAGCCAGATTATTCGCATCGCCCGTGAATTTGCCGATAACGCTGATAAAACGCACGGTCGTTCGATGATTATCGTCGGTGCGGGGCTGAACCACTGGTATCACCTCGATATGAACTATCGTGGTCTGATCAACATGCTGATTTTCTGCGGCTGTGTCGGTCAGAGCGGGGGCGGCTGGGCGCACTATGTAGGTCAGGAAAAACTGCGTCCGCAAACCGGCTGGCAGCCGCTGGCGTTTGCCCTTGACTGGCAGCGTCCGGCGCGTCACATGAACAGCACTTCTTATTTCTATAACCACTCCAGCCAGTGGCGTTATGAAACCGTCACGGCGGAAGAGTTGCTGTCACCGATGGCGGACAAATCCCGCTATACCGGACACTTGATCGACTTTAACGTCCGTGCGGAACGCATGGGCTGGCTGCCGTCTGCACCGCAGTTAGGCACTAACCCGCTGACTATCGCTGGCGAAGCGGAAAAAGCCGGGATGAATCCGGTGGACTATACGGTGAAATCCCTGAAAGAGGGTTCCATCCGTTTTGCGGCAGAACAACCAGAAAACGGTAAAAACCACCCGCGCAACCTGTTCATCTGGCGTTCTAACCTGCTCGGTTCTTCCGGTAAAGGTCATGAGTTTATGCTCAAGTACCTGCTGGGGACGGAGCACGGTATCCAGGGTAAAGATCTGGGGCAACAGGGCGGCGTGAAGCCGGAAGAAGTGGACTGGCAGGACAATGGTCTGGAAGGCAAGCTGGATCTGGTGGTTACGCTGGACTTCCGTCTGTCGAGCACCTGTCTCTATTCCGACATCATTTTGCCGACGGCGACCTGGTACGAAAAAGACGACATGAATACTTCGGATATGCATCCGTTTATTCACCCGCTGTCTGCGGCGGTCGATCCGGCCTGGGAAGCGAAAAGCGACTGGGAAATCTACAAAGCCATCGCGAAGAAATTCTCCGAAGTGTGCGTCGGCCATCTGGGTAAAGAAACCGACATCGTCACGCTGCCTATCCAGCATGACTCTGCCGCTGAACTGGCGCAGCCGCTGGATGTGAAAGACTGGAAAAAAGGCGAGTGCGACCTGATCCCAGGTAAAACCGCGCCACACATTATGGTCGTAGAGCGCGATTATCCGGCGACTTACGAACGCTTTACCTCTATCGGCCCGCTGATGGAGAAAATCGGTAATGGCGGTAAAGGGATTGCCTGGAACACCCAGAGCGAGATGGATCTGCTGCGTAAGCTCAACTACACCAAAGCGGAAGGTCCGGCGAAAGGCCAGCCGATGCTGAACACCGCAATTGATGCGGCAGAGATGATCCTGACACTGGCACCGGAAACCAACGGTCAGGTAGCCGTGAAAGCCTGGGCTGCCCTGAGCGAATTTACCGGTCGTGACCATACGCATCTGGCGCTGAATAAAGAAGACGAGAAGATCCGCTTCCGCGATATTCAGGCACAGCCGCGCAAAATTATCTCCAGCCCGACCTGGTCTGGTCTGGAAGATGAACACGTTTCTTACAACGCCGGTTACACCAACGTTCACGAGCTGATCCCATGGCGTACGCTCTCTGGTCGTCAGCAACTGTATCAGGATCACCAGTGGATGCGTGATTTCGGTGAAAGCCTGCTGGTTTATCGTCCGCCGATCGACACCCGTTCGGTGAAAGAAGTGATAGGCCAGAAATCCAACGGCAACCAGGAAAAAGCGCTCAACTTCCTGACGCCGCACCAGAAGTGGGGTATCCACTCCACCTACAGCGACAACCTGCTGATGCTGACTTTAGGTCGCGGTGGTCCGGTGGTCTGGTTGAGTGAAGCCGATGCCAAAGATCTGGGTATCGCCGATAACGACTGGATTGAAGTCTTCAACAGCAACGGTGCTCTGACTGCCCGTGCGGTTGTCAGCCAGCGTGTTCCGGCAGGGATGACCATGATGTACCACGCGCAGGAACGTATCGTTAACCTGCCTGGTTCGGAAATTACCCAACAGCGTGGTGGTATCCATAACTCGGTCACCCGTATCACGCCGAAACCGACGCATATGATCGGCGGCTATGCCCATCTGGCATACGGCTTTAACTACTATGGCACCGTAGGTTCTAACCGCGATGAGTTTGTTGTAGTGCGTAAGATGAAGAACATTGACTGGTTAGATGGCGAAGGCAATGACCAGGTACAGGAGAGCGTAAAATGAAAATTCGTTCACAAGTCGGCATGGTGCTGAATCTCGATAAGTGCATCGGCTGCCACACCTGTTCAGTTACCTGTAAAAACGTCTGGACCAGCCGTGAAGGCGTGGAATATGCGTGGTTCAACAACGTGGAAACCAAGCCGGGCCAGGGCTTCCCGACTGACTGGGAAAACCAGGAAAAATACAAAGGCGGCTGGATCCGTAAAATCAACGGCAAACTGCAGCCGCGCATGGGTAACCGTGCCATGCTGCTGGGTAAAATCTTCGCTAACCCGCATCTGCCGGGGATCGACGATTATTACGAGCCGTTCGATTTTGACTATCAGAACCTGCATACCGCGCCGGAAGGCAGCAAATCGCAGCCGATTGCCCGTCCGCGTTCGCTGATTACCGGGGAACGGATGGCGAAAATCGAAAAAGGGCCGAACTGGGAAGATGACCTGGGCGGTGAGTTTGACAAACTGGCGAAAGACAAGAACTTCGACAACATCCAGAAGGCGATGTATAGCCAGTTCGAAAACACCTTCATGATGTATTTGCCGCGCCTGTGCGAACACTGCCTGAACCCGGCATGTGTGGCGACCTGCCCGAGCGGTGCGATTTACAAGCGTGAAGAAGATGGCATCGTCCTGATCGACCAGGATAAATGCCGTGGCTGGCGTATGTGCATCACTGGATGCCCGTACAAAAAAATCTACTTCAACTGGAAGAGCGGTAAGTCTGAGAAGTGCATCTTCTGCTATCCGCGTATTGAAGCGGGTCAGCCGACCGTGTGCTCAGAAACCTGTGTCGGTCGTATCCGTTATCTTGGCGTGCTGTTGTACGATGCCGACGCTATTGAACGTGCAGCCAGCACCGAGAACGAGAAAGATCTTTACCAGCGTCAGCTGGACGTGTTCCTCGATCCGAACGATCCGAAAGTCATCGAGCAGGCGATTAAAGACGGTATTCCGCTGAGCGTTATTGAAGCCGCACAGCAGTCGCCGGTTTATAAAATGGCAATGGAATGGAAACTGGCGCTGCCGCTGCATCCGGAATATCGCACACTGCCGATGGTCTGGTACGTGCCGCCTCTGTCTCCGATTCAGTCTGCAGCAGACGCGGGTGAGCTGGGTAGCAACGGCATTCTGCCAGACGTCGAAAGCCTGCGTATTCCGGTACAGTATCTGGCGAATCTGCTGACCGCCGGTGATACCAAACCGGTACTGCGCGCACTGAAACGTATGCTGGCGATGCGTCATTACAAACGTGCTGAAACCGTTGACGGTAAAGTTGATACCCGTGCGCTGGAAGAGGTCGGTCTGACCGAAGCCCAGGCACAGGAGATGTACCGTTATCTGGCGATTGCTAACTACGAAGATCGCTTTGTGGTGCCGAGTAGTCATCGTGAACTGGCACGGGAAGCCTTCCCGGAGAAAAATGGCTGCGGCTTTACCTTTGGTGATGGCTGCCACGGTTCAGATACCAAATTCAATCTGTTCAACAGCCGTCGTATCGATGCCATCGATGTGACCAGCAAAACGGAGCCGCATCCATGATCGAACTCGTGATTGTATCGCGTCTCCTTGAATATCCGGATGCTGCCTTATGGCAGCATCAACAAGAGATGTTTGAGGCGATTGCCGCGTCGAAAAATCTGCCAAAAGAGGATGCCCATGCGCTGGGCATTTTCCTGCGCGATTTAACGACGATGGATCCGCTCGATGCCCAGGCGCAGTACAGCGAACTGTTCGACCGTGGCCGCGCCACGTCACTGTTGCTGTTTGAACATGTGCACGGCGAATCCCGCGACCGCGGCCAGGCGATGGTGGACCTGCTGGCGCAGTACGAGCAGCACGGCTTGCAGTTAAACAGCCGCGAATTGCCGGACCATCTGCCGCTGTATCTGGAGTACCTGGCGCAGCTGCCGCAAAGCGAAGCCGTGGAAGGTTTGAAAGATATCGCGCCGATTCTGGCATTGCTGAGCGCGCGTCTGCAACAGCGTGAAAGCCGTTATGCCGTGCTGTTTGATCTGCTGCTGAAACTGGCGAATACCGCTATCGACAGCGACAAAGTGGCGGAAAAAATTGCCGACGAAGCGCGCGATGATACGCCGCAGGCGCTGGATGCTGTCTGGGAAGAAGAGCAGGTTAAATTCTTTGCTGACAAAGGCTGCGGTGATTCAGCAATCACTGCGCATCAGCGTCGCTTTGCCGGTGCCGTCGCGCCGCAATATCTGAATATCACCACCGGAGGACAGCACTAATGCAATTCCTGAATATGTTCTTCTTTGATATCTACCCGTACATAGCCGGGGCGGTCTTCCTGATTGGTAGCTGGCTGCGTTATGACTACGGGCAGTACACCTGGCGCGCGGCGTCCAGCCAGATGCTGGATCGCAAAGGGATGAACCTGGCGTCGAACCTGTTCCATATCGGGATTCTGGGGATTTTTGTCGGTCACTTCTTCGGTATGCTGACGCCGCACTGGATGTATGAAGCCTGGCTGCCGATTGAAGTGAAACAGAAAATGGCAATGTTTGCTGGTGGTGCCAGCGGCGTGCTGTGTCTGATTGGCGGCGTGCTGTTGCTGAAACGTCGTCTGTTCAGCCCACGCGTGCGTGCAACCACTACCGGAGCGGATATCCTGATCCTGTCGCTGCTCGTTATCCAGTGCGCGCTGGGCCTGTTGACCATTCCGTTCTCCGCTCAGCATATGGACGGTAGCGAGATGATGAAACTGGTTGGCTGGGCGCAGTCGGTGGTGACCTTCCACGGTGGCGCTTCTCAACACCTCGATGGTGTGGCGTTTATCTTCCGTCTGCACCTGGTGCTGGGGATGACGTTATTCCTGCTGTTCCCGTTCTCGCGTCTGATACACATCTGGAGCGTACCGGTGGAGTATCTGACACGTAAGTACCAGCTGGTGCGCGCTCGTCACTAAGCGAATTTTAGTTCACATAGACCCTGCTTCGGCGGGGTTTTTTTATGGGCACGGTGCGGGGTGAGTTGTCGGATGCGCTTCGCTTATCCGACCTACAGGGGAGGATATTGTAGGCCCGGTAAACGTGGTGCCATCGGGCAAAATTAGCTCGGAGTAACAGGTTTTGATTATTTAAGGAAGCGATGGTGGTGGGGGAAGGATTACTCAGCGCTGCGCGCTTCGCCCTTCGGGTCGTTGCCTGCGGCAACGCTCTCTCGCTGGCGCTCAAGTCGAACCTTGGTCGAAGCTTCTCATCCTTCCCCGCTTGGGCAGAATATTTGATTGCGGATTCGTTTGAGAATTCCGGGGCTTTTGAAAGTGATGGTGGTGGGGGAAGGATTACTCAGCGCTGCGCGCTTCGCCCTTCGGGTCGTTGCCTGCGGCAACGCTCTCTCGCTGACGCTCGAGCCGAACCTTAGTCGAAGCTTCTCATCCTTCCCCGCATGGGCAGAATATTTGATTGCGGATTCGCTTAAGAGTTCAGGGACTTTTGAAAGTGATGGTGGTGGGGGAAGGATTACTCAGCGCTGCGCGCTTCGCCCTTCGGGTCGTTGCCTGCGGCAACGCTCTCTCGCTGGCGCTCGAGTCGAACCTTGGTCGAAGCTTCTCATCCTTCCCCGCATGGGCAGAATATTTAATTGCGGATTCGTTGGGAAGTTCAGGGACTTTTGAAAGTGATGGTGGTGGGGGAAGGATTCGAACCTTCGAAGTCGATGACGGCAGATTTACAGTCTGCTCCCTTTGGCCGCTCGGGAACCCCACCAGGGGTAATTCAAATTTTGAGGTAATGCTTGAGATGGTGGTGGGGGAAGGATTATTCGTCGCTTCGCTCCTCACCCTTCGGGCCGTTGCCTGTGGCAACGTTCTCTCGCTTTCGCTCGAATCGAACCTTAGTCGAAGGTTCTCACCCTTCCCCGATGAGTGCAAACTTTCACAATCTCACCGAAGTTACCACATCGCTGTGGTGAATTATGGTGGTGGGGGAAGGATTCGAACCTTCGAAGTCGATGACGGCAGATTTACAGTCTGCTCCCTTTGGCCGCTCGGGAACCCCACCACGGGGTAATGCTTTTTACTGGCCTGCTCCCTTATCGGGAAGCGGGGCGCATCATATCAAATGACGCGCCGCTGTAAAGTGTTACGTTGAGAAAAATGAACTGGTTGCGTAATTTTCATCCGTAACGGATTAAAGGTAACCAGTTATTTTTGCTGGCGATTAAAGAATAATCGTTCGATTACCGTAAACAAAGACGCGCTGTGCCAGTACTTTGTATAGTGCACGACTTAAGACGTTTTTCTCGACGTCACGACCTGCGCGCATCATATCTTCAGCTGTGTAGGTATGATCGACATGAATAACGTCCTGCATGATGATTGGGCCTTCGTCCAGATTGTCATTCACATAGTGAGCGGTTGCGCCAATAATCTTCACACCACGTTCATAGGCCTGGTGATAAGGACGTGCGCCAATAAACGCTGGCAGGAATGAATGGTGAATATTGATGATCTTATTCGGGAAGCGTGCCACAAATTCCGGCGTTAATACCCGCATATACTTCGCCAGCACCACGTAGTCAGGTTGATAAGCATCAATGGCATCCGCCATCTTTTGATCGTGCTCGTTGCGGGTTAACCCTTCATGGCTTACCAGCTCAAACGGAATATCAAAACGCTCAACCAGAGAACGTAAAGTATCGTGGTTACCAATAACTGCCGCGATTTCGACATCCAGGCCGCCGTAATTGGCTTTCATCAACAAATCGCCAAGGCAATGCGCTTCTTTAGTGACCAGAATCACTATCCGGCGACGACCGGCAGGATTCAGCTCACGCACGGAGCCTTCTGGCAATGCGCTATCGAGATCCGCCAGCAGGGTGGAATCATTAAAAATCCCTTCCAGTTCCGTGCGCATAAAAAAGCGCCCGGTACGGTGATCAACAAATTCATTGTTCTGTACGATATTTAACTCGTGCTTGTAGCAAATATTGGTAATACGTGCGATCAGACCTTTTTGGTCCGGACAAATAGTACGCAGAACTTTACGTTGGAGTGAATGCATTGCTGGAAAAACCTTGTTGAGAGTGTTTGCTAAACCGTACCGTCAACCATTATTGGCCGCAGCACTTTTTAAATTTTTTACCTGAACCACAAGGGCAGGGATCGTTGCGACCAAACTGCGGACGTGTACCGTCAATATAGTACCATTGACCGTTTTCTTTCAAAAATCGCGAACGTTCAATTATTGCACCTGTTTTACCACCTTCGGTAAATCGAGCAACAAAACTGACAAATCCGATATTGTCGGCGTCCTGCCAACAATGTTCAAATACGGTCAATCCCAACCATTCAGTATGCGCAAATCCGGCCATCAATTCGGCACGTAACGCCGCTGCTCCACAAGAGGGATGCCAGGTCTTTATTAAATAATCTGCGTCTTGCATCACAAAAGCGCAGTAACGCGAACGCATGAGATGTTCTGGATCAGGTGCAACCTTTTCACCAGACACATAAGGGTGGCAACATAGGCTATACTCGACAGCACTACCACAGGGACAAAGCTGAGACACAAATAATCTCCCTGGAAACAATAACGGCGTATTAACCGCCTGAGTAGCACTATGTTAACCGAGCAGTAGCGATGTGGCTACGATTGCATTCCAGGGGAATCTTGCGGGAATAATGAGAAAGATAAAAATAGGGCTGGCGCTGGGATCTGGCGCGGCGAGAGGTTGGTCGCATATTGGCGTTATTAATGCGCTAAAAAAAGTGGGTATTGAAATTGATATCGTTGCAGGATGTTCAATTGGTTCGCTGGTGGGCGCTGCCTATGCATGCGATCGATTATCTGCGCTGGAAGATTGGGTGACCTCTTTCAGTTATTGGGATGTTTTACGCCTGATGGATCTCTCCTGGCAGCGCGGTGGGTTACTGCGCGGCGAGCGTGTCTTCAATCAATACCGCGAAATAATGCCGGAAACAGAGATCGAAAATTGTTCCCGTCGCTTTGCGGCTGTTGCCACCAATTTAAGTACGGGACGTGAATTATGGTTTACTGAAGGCGATCTCCATCTTGCTATTCGCGCATCATGCAGTATTCCAGGACTCATGGCACCTGTTGCACATAACGGCTACTGGCTGGTTGATGGAGCAGTCGTTAACCCAATTCCTATTTCCCTCACGCGTGCATTGGGGGCTGATATTGTGATAGCGGTTGACCTGCAGCACGATGCTCATTTGATGCAACAAGATTTGCTCTCCTTTAATGTCAGTGAAGAAAATAGCGAGAATGGTGATTCTCTGCCGTGGCATGCGCGTCTGAAAGAAAGGTTAGGCAGCATAACGACACGTCGGGCGGTGACAGCGCCAACGGCAACAGAGATTATGACCACTTCTATCCAGGTGCTGGAGAACCGCCTTAAAAGGAACCGCATGGCAGGTGATCCGCCCGATATTCTGATTCAACCTGTTTGCCCGCAAATATCTACGCTTGATTTCCATCGCGCGCACGCTGCCATTGCGGCCGGACAGCTGGCAGTGGAAAGGAAAATGGACGAACTTTTGCCGTTGGTACGCACCAACATTTGACCAGAATTTTTATCTACACTTAAGTTAATTCTGACAGGCGCAGGTGGCAATAGCATGCCACTATTGAGTAAAGCCAGTCAGGGGAGAGAACATGACGCAGCCATTGGTCGGAAAACAGATTCTCATTGTTGAAGATGAGCAGGTATTTCGCTCGCTTCTGGATTCATGGTTTTCCTCATTGGGAGCGACAACGGTACTGGCGGCTGATGGGGTGGATGCCCTTGAGTTGCTGGGAGGTTTCACTCCAGACCTGATGATATGTGATATCGCGATGCCACGAATGAACGGGCTTAAACTGCTGGAGCATATACGTAACAGAGGCGACCAGACCCCAGTTCTGGTGATATCTGCCACTGAAAATATGGCAGATATTGCCAAAGCGTTACGTCTGGGCGTTGAAGATGTTTTGCTGAAACCAGTTAAAGATCTGAATCGCTTGCGCGAGATGGTTTTTGCCTGTCTCTATCCCAGCATGTTTAATTCGCGCGTTGAGGAAGAGGAAAGGCTTTTTCGCGACTGGGATGCAATGGTTGATAACCCTGCCGCAGCGGCGAAATTATTACAGGAACTACAACCGCCGGTTCAGCAGGTGATTTCCCATTGCCGGGTTAATTATCGTCAATTGGTTGCCGCGGACAAACCCGGCCTGGTGCTTGATATTGCCGCACTTTCGGAAAACGATCTGGCATTTTATTGCCTTGATGTCACCCGAGCTGGACATAATGGCGTACTTGCTGCCTTGTTATTACGCGCATTGTGGTAATGACTCCAACTTATTGATAGTGTTTTATGTTCAGATAATGCCCGATGACTTTGTCATGCAGCTCCACCGATTTTGAGAACGACAGCGACTTCCGTCCCAGCCGTGCCAGGTGCTGCCTCAGATTCAGGTTATGCCGCTCAATTCGCTGCGTATATCGCTTGCTGATTACGTGCAGCTTTCCCTTCAGGCGGGATTCATACAGCGGCCAGCCATCCGTCATCCATATCACCACGTCAAAGGGTGACAGCAGGCTCATAAGACGCCCCAGCGTCGCCATAGTGCGTTCACCGAATACGTGCGCAACAACCGTCTTCCGGAGACTGTCATACGCGTAAAACAGCCAGCGCTGGCGCGATTTAGCCCCGACATAGCCCCACTGTTCGTCCATTTCCGCGCAGACGATGACGTCACTGCCCGGCTGTATGCGCGAGGTTACCGACTGCGGCCTGAGTTTTTTAAGTGACGTAAAATCGTGTTGAGGCCAACGCCCATAATGCGGGCTGTTGCCCGGCATCCAACGCCATTCATGGCCATATCAATGATTTTCTGGTGCGTACCGGGTTGAGAAGCGGTGTAAGTGAACTGCAGTTGCCATGTTTTACGGCAGTGAGAGCAGAGATAGCGCTGATGTCCGGCGGTGCTTTTGCCGTTACGCACCACCCCGTCAGTAGCTGAACAGGAGGGACAGCTGATAGAAACAGAAGCCACTGGAGCACCTCAAAAACACCATCATACACTAAATCAGTAAGTTGGCAGCATCACCGCGCATTGTTTAACGGATTATTACAGGAACAGCTTGCACACCAAAATCAACGGTTGCCAGAGTTGGGCGCGTTATTGAAGCAGGTAAACCATTTACTTCGTCAGGCCAATCTGCCGGGGCAGTTTCCGCTATTAGTTGGCTATTATCATCGCGAACTGAAAAATCTCATTCTGGTTTCTGCGGGTCTGAATGCGACGTTAAATACCGGCGAACACCAGGTGCAAATCAGTAATGGTGTTCCGTTAGGCACTTTAGGTAACGCTTATTTGAATCAATTGAGCCAGCGATGCGATGCCTGGCAATGCCAAATATGGGGAACCGGTGGTCGACTGCGCTTGATGTTGTCTGCAGAATGAGCAAACGATAACGCGGGCTAAATTTGCATTACCTGCTAATGTCGGCTGGTGGTACTATCGTCGCCATTCGTATAAGTAATTGTCTTAATTATGCTAACTCGCCTCCTTTTCAGAACTTAGCCCCTTCGGGGTGCTGATATACTGGGATGCGATACAGAAATATGAACACGTTCAAAACACGAACAGTCCAGGAGAATTTAAATGGCTGCCATTAATACGAAAGTCAAAAAAGCCGTTATCCCCGTTGCGGGATTAGGAACCAGGATGTTGCCGGCGACGAAAGCCATCCCGAAAGAGATGCTGCCACTTGTCGATAAGCCATTAATTCAATACGTCGTGAATGAATGTATTGCGGCTGGCATTACTGAAATTGTGCTGGTTACACACTCATCTAAAAACTCTATTGAAAACCACTTTGATACCAGTTTTGAACTGGAAGCAATGCTGGAAAAACGTGTAAAACGTCAACTGCTTGATGAAGTGCAGTCTATTTGTCCACCGCACGTGACTATTATGCAAGTTCGTCAGGGTCTGGCGAAAGGCCTGGGACACGCGGTATTGTGTGCTCACCCGGTAGTGGGTGATGAACCGGTAGCTGTTATTTTGCCTGATGTTATTCTGGATGAATATGAATCCGATTTGTCACAGGATAACCTGGCAGAGATGATCCGCCGCTTTGATGAAACGGGTCATAGCCAGATCATGGTTGAACCGGTTGCTGATGTGACCGCATATGGCGTTGTGGATTGCAAAGGCGTTGAATTAGCGCCGGGTGAAAGCGTACCGATGGTTGGTGTGGTAGAAAAACCGAAAGCGGATGTTGCGCCGTCTAATCTCGCTATTGTGGGTCGTTACGTACTTAGCGCGGATATTTGGCCGTTGCTGGCAAAAACCCCTCCGGGAGCTGGTGATGAAATTCAGCTCACCGACGCAATTGATATGCTGATCGAAAAAGAAACGGTGGAAGCCTATCATATGAAAGGGAAGAGCCATGACTGCGGTAATAAATTAGGTTACATGCAGGCCTTCGTTGAATACGGTATTCGTCATAACACCCTTGGCACGGAATTTAAAGCCTGGCTTGAAGAAGAGATGGGCATTAAGAAGTAACATCCGTATCGGTGTTATCCACGAAACGGCGTTGAGCAATCGACGCCGTTTTTTTATAGCTTATTCTTATTAAATTGTCTTAAACCGGACAATAAAAAATCCCGCCGCTGGCGGGATTTTAAGCAAGTGCAATCTACAAAAGATTATTGCTTGATCAGGAAATCGTCGAGGGATTTACCTTGCTCATCCATTGCTTTTTTGATTACAGCTGGAGTACGGCCTTGGCCAGTCCAGGTTTTAGTTTCGCCGTTTTCGTCAACGTAGCTATATTTTGCCGGACGCTGAGCACGTTTAGCTTTGGTGCCAGATTTAACGGCAGCAAGGCTATTCAGCAGTTCGTTCGGGTCAATACCGTCAGCGATCAGCATTTCGCGATATTGCTGCAGTTTACGAGTGCGCTCTTCAACTTCAGCAGCAGCCGCGCTTTCTTCTTCGCGACGTTCGTTAACAACAACTTCTAATTTTTCCAGCATTTCTTCCAGCGTTTCAAGTGTACATTCTCTTGCCTGCGCACGAAGAGTACGGATGTTGTTCAGAATTTTAAGTGCTTCGCTCATTGTAGTAATCTCAAACTTATATTGGGGTGGTTTGTTGAGGTAATAATAGAGCCTTAAATTCAGTTGTGCAATAGCCAGGAATGTAAGGAATTCAAAATTGTTCTTTATTTTGTGCCGCCAATAAATATCTTTTCATAAAATTAGCCAGAAAAGACGCGGCATATAGCCCTATTTACACCGATGATTTCGCAGCACGTGAGGTTAAAACTTCCTGATTCATGTCACATTTTATGGGGAGATTATCGTAGGCTGACGACCTTTCAGTCTTCTGTATTAGTTGTGTTTACGAGAATTCCCTATTAAGCGAATGATGAAAAGTAGAACAGTCGCAATAAGAGCATGGACTTAGTATTGCACTATCTCCTGGAGGTCAACAGAGGGCTATTACTTGCGCAACAGGTTAAAGATTGTGAATAGTTACCAGCAGTCATTTACCCGCTTATAACAAGCGAGGCAGTTGTAATGATAGCTCAGAAGGATTATGCAAGGCTTCGTAAGGGAGAACGCATATACCCACTTCTGTGCATACTGTTGAGCTGAAAAACTGACGAATTATGATAAACTCCAGCCAACTTTATTTCATATCATTGAGGGCCTGTGGCTGATGGCACAGCTATATTTCTACTATTCCGCAATGAATGCGGGTAAGTCTACAGCATTGTTGCAATCTTCATACAATTACCAGGAACGCGGCATGCGCACTGTCGTATATACGGCAGAAATTGATGATCGCTTTGGTGCCGGGAAAGTCAGTTCGCGTATAGGTTTGTCATCGCCTGCAAAATTATTTAACCAAAATTCATCATTATTTGATGAGATTCGTGCGGAACATGAACAGCAGGCAATTCATTGCGTACTGGTTGATGAATGCCAGTTTTTAACCAGACAACAAGTATATGAATTATCGGAGGTTGTCGATCAACTCGATATACCCGTACTTTGTTATGGTTTACGTACCGATTTTCGAGGTGAATTATTTATTGGCAGCCAATACTTACTGGCATGGTCCGACAAACTGGTTGAATTAAAAACCATCTGTTTTTGTGGCCGTAAAGCAAGCATGGTGCTGCGTCTTGATCAAGCAGGCAGACCTTATAACGAAGGTGAGCAGGTGGTAATTGGTGGTAATGAACGATACGTTTCTGTATGCCGTAAACACTATAAAGAGGCGTTACAAGTCGACTCATTAACGGCTATTCAGGAAAGGCATCGCCACGATTAATAAGAATTTCTTTACTGACAGGGTGAGCAGGGCACTTTTATCCTGTCAGTTCGTTTTACGCACTTCTTCCGGGCTATATACCCTTCTCGGCAGTTTTTTAACGCCGCTATACGCCTCACAGGGCTCTTAAGCACCGACGTTGACTTGTGACCTGTAAAGTACAATATCCCTGTGTTTAGGCGTTATACATCGTCGCAAATATGATGAAGGCTAATGCTGTCGGTTTATGGAAAAGTTGCTTTGGGTAAACAAAAAATACGGCCCCAGAAGGGCAATGCCGTTCACTTAAGAGGAGCGGCACTATGTTTCACAGGATAACGGGTTTTTGATATCTTAACCGACCTCGGCCTTGATGGTCGGGGGCGTTTTGTTATGAACACCACTTCCAGAGCACCCCGAAGATGCTCCAGTCGTTTCGGGATGGTCCCTGGTGACGCCGTGTTTCCCAGCTCTATCATTTCTGATGCGATATTCTTCCACGCAGGCAGTAGCCAGTGGCGGTTACAACCCTTCTGGTTCAGCGTCAGCAGCAGGTCTTCGCTGTAAAAAAGTTTATCAAACAACGTAATAGAGTTATCCGGGATGGTGGCGAGCATGGAGTGGGCCAGCACAGTTTCGCTCTGCCGGTAAGGTGCGGTCACGGCATTCAGCAGAATGTGACTTCCCAGGTTCATTAAGGCCACCAGACGCATAACCGGGTAGGCGTTCTGCCGCTTAGTGGATGTGTTGGCAGACCCATAATATTCACGCAGCTCGGGTTTATCAGGTGTCCTGAACTGTGCGCCATCAATGGCAAAAAGTTGCAGGCCGTGCCAGTCATCCTTCAGGTAACGTTCCGCGCCCCTGTCTGTGCGGTCTGGCGGAAGAGCCATTCCACTGGGGCGGCCCCCACGCGCTGACGCGCCTGGGTGACAGCGCTGCGGGCCAGCAGGTTCATCCCCGCTTCGCCATCCGCGCTCAGGTTCAGACGGCGAACAACATCGGTAATTGGCTCATTGCACCACCATCCAGATAACCATGTCCCCCGGTAAACGACGGCGGCGAACGGTCGCATGAGCAGAAAGCGTCAGGCAGTGTTGTATCCACTCGGTGGGAAGGTGTTCTGCAAATAGTTGTGCAGAGGGCGGAGGCATAAGCGGATGGTCACTGAAATCGAGCAGATCATTGAGAAGTGGCATAAGAAAACGGCTCCCTGTTGTGGAAGCCGTTATAGTGCCTCAGTTTAAGGATCGGTCAACTAATCCTTAACTGATCGGCATTGCCCAGAAGGGGCCGTTTATGTTGCCAGACAGCGCTACTGATTAAGCGGATTTTTTCGCTTTTTTCTCAGCTTTAGCCGGAGCAGCTTCTTTCTTCGCTGCAGTTTCACCTTCTACATAATCACGACCGTAGTAGGTATCCAGCAGAATCTGTTTCAGCTCGGAGATCAGCGGGTAACGCGGGTTAGCGCCGGTGCACTGGTCATCGAATGCATCTTCAGACAGTTTATCCACGTTCGCCAGGAAGTCTGCTTCCTGAACGCCAGCTTCACGGATAGATTTCGGAATACCCAGTTCAGCTTTCAGCGTTTCCAGCCATGCCAGCAGTTTCTCGATCTTAGCAGCAGTACGGTCGCCCGGTGCGCTCAGACCCAAGTGGTCGGCAATTTCAGCATAACGACGGCGAGCCTGCGGACGGTCATACTGGCTGAATGCAGTCTGCTTGGTCGGGTTGTCGTTCGCATTGTAGCGAATAACGTTACAAATCAGCAGGGCGTTTGCCAGACCGTGCGGAATATGGAACTGGGAACCCAGTTTGTGCGCCATTGAGTGACATACACCCAGGAAGGCGTTCGCAAACGCGATACCCGCGATAGTCGCTGCACTGTGAACACGTTCACGCGCTACCGGATTTTTAGACCCTTCGTGGTAGGACGCTGGCAGATATTCTTTCAGCAGTTTCAGTGCCTGCAGAGCCTGACCATCAGAGAACTCAGATGCCAGTACAGAAACATAAGCTTCCATGGCGTGAGTTACTGCGTCCAGACCACCGAAAGCACACAGGGACTTCGGCATGTCCATAACCAGGTTGGCGTCGACAATCGCCATATCCGGAGTCAGCGCATAGTCTGCCAGCGGATATTTCTGACCAGTAGCGTCGTCAGTTACAACCGCAAACGGAGTGACTTCAGAACCTGTACCAGAAGTGGTGGTGACAGCGATCATTTTCGCTTTCACGCCCATTTTCGGGAACTTGTAGATACGTTTACGGATATCCATAAAGCGCAGCGCCAGCTCTTCGAAGTGAGTTTCCGGATGTTCGTACATAACCCACATGATCTTCGCGGCGTCCATCGGGGAACCACCACCCAGCGCGATAATCACGTCTGGTTTGAAGGAGTTTGCCAGTTCTGCACCTTTACGAACGATGCTCAGGGTCGGGTCCGCTTCTACTTCGAAGAAGACTTCAGTTTCAACGCCTGCTGCTTTCAGTACGGAAGTGATCTGATCAGCATAACCATTGTTGAACAGGAAGCGGTCAGTCACGATGAGCGCACGTTTGTGGCCATCAGTAATCACTTCATCCAGCGCGATTGGCAGGGAGCCACGGCGGAAGTAGATAGATTTCGGAAGTTTGTGCCACAACATGTTTTCAGCTCGCTTAGCAACGGTTTTCTTGTTGATCAGGTGTTTCGGACCAACGTTTTCAGAGATGGAGTTACCACCCCAAGAACCACAACCCAGAGTCAGGGAAGGTGCGAGTTTGAAGTTATACAGGTCACCGATACCACCCTGAGACGCTGGGGTGTTAATCAGGATACGCGCCGTTTTCATTTTCTGACCGAAGTAAGAAACGCGAGCCGGTTGGTTATCCTGGTCAGTGTACAGGCAAGAGGTATGACCGATACCGCCCATAGCAACCAGTTTCTCTGCTTTTTCTACCGCGTCTTCGAAATCTTTAGCGCGGTACATTGCCAGAGTCGGGGACAGTTTTTCATGTGCGAACGGTTCGCTTTCATCAACAACGGTCACTTCACCGATCAGAATCTTGGTGTTTTCTGGTACAGAGAAGCCTGCCAGTTCAGCAATTTTATAGGCTGGCTGACCAACGATAGCCGCGTTCAGCGCACCGTTTTTCAGGATAACATCCTGAACAGCTTTCAGCTCTTTACCCTGCAACAGATAGCCGCCGTGGGTTGCAAAACGTTCACGTACAGCGTCATAAACAGAGTCAACAACAACAACAGACTGTTCAGAAGCACAGATTACGCCGTTGTCGAAGGTTTTGGACATCAGTACAGATGCAACTGCACGTTTGATATCAGCAGTTTCATCGATAACAACTGGAGTGTTGCCCGCGCCTACACCGATAGCTGGTTTACCGGAGCTGTATGCGGCTTTAACCATGCCCGGACCACCAGTCGCGAGGATCAGGTTGATGTCTGGGTGGTGCATCAGTGCGTTAGACAGTTCAACAGAAGGTTGATCGATCCAGCCGATCAGATCTTTCGGAGCACCGGCAGCGATAGCAGCCTGCAGAACGATATCAGCCGCTTTGTTGGTGGCATCTTTTGCACGCGGGTGCGGGGAGAAGATAATGGCGTTACGGGTCTTCAGACTGATCAGCGATTTGAAGATAGCAGTTGAAGTCGGGTTAGTGGTCGGAACGATACCGCAAATAATACCGATTGGTTCAGCGATAGTGATGGTACCAAAAGTGTCGTCTTCAGACAGAACACCACAGGTTTTTTCATCTTTATAGGCGTTGTAGATATATTCAGAAGCAAAGTGGTTTTTGATCACTTTATCTTCGACGATACCCATGCCGGATTCGGCAACGGCCATTTTCGCGAGTGGGATTCGAGCATCTGCAGCAGCCAGAGCGGCGGCGCGGAAGATTTTGTCTACTTGCTCTTGAGTGAAACTGGCATATTCACGCTGGGCTTTTTTTACACGCTCTACGAGTGCGTTAAGTTCAGCGACATTAGTAACAGCCATAATGCTCTCCTGATAATGTTAAACTTTTTTAGTAAATCATCTGCTCGAATACGAGAGTATAGTCAGTGCGGTGATGATTTGCTTAACCTATGAAAATCAAAAGCTTACTCGCGCTCACACTCACTGTGATTTACTAAAAGAGTTTAAACATTAGAGTTATTATCTCTAATGCGTCACTTCCAGGTGGCGTAAGCAAGATTACTCACTTCTGGGTACTGATTACGTGATCCAAATCAAATTTTTGCAAAGCTGACACCTTTCAGCATCGCTTTTCGCCATTATAGCTAACAGTTAATAAATTGTAGTATGATTTGGTGGCTACATTAGCATGTTTTGCACAACTAGATAACAATAACGAATGATAGCAATTTTAAGTAGTTAGGAGGTGAAAAATGCTGTCAAAAGGCGTATTGTCAGCGCGTCTTTTCAACCTTATTTATGGCTAACATTATCCGGCTTTTGCTTCGGAGCTAACCGTGATTCAGACCTTTTTTGATTTTCCCGTTTACTTCAAATTTTTCATCGGGTTATTTGCGCTGGTCAACCCGGTAGGGATTATTCCCGTCTTTATCAGCATGACCAGTTATCAGACAGCGGCAGCGCGAAACAAAACTAACCTTACAGCCAACCTGTCTGTGGCCATTATCTTGTGGATCTCGCTTTTTCTCGGCGACACGATTCTACAACTTTTTGGTATATCAATTGATTCGTTCCGTATCGCCGGGGGTATCCTGGTGGTGACAATAGCGATGTCGATGATCAGCGGCAAGCTTGGCGAGGATAAACAGAACAAGCAAGAAAAATCAGAAACCGCGGTACGTGAAAGCATTGGTGTGGTGCCACTGGCGTTGCCGTTGATGGCGGGGCCAGGGGCGATCAGTTCTACCATCGTCTGGGGTACGCGTTATCACAGCATTAGCTATCTGTTTGGTTTCTTTGTGGCTATTGCATTGTTCGCTTTATGTTGTTGGGGATTGTTCCGCATGGCACCGTGGCTGGTACGGGTTTTACGCCAGACCGGCATCAACGTGATTACGCGTATTATGGGGCTATTGCTGATGGCATTGGGGATTGAATTTATCGTTACTGGTATTAAGGGGATTTTCCCCGGCCTGCTTAATTAATTCCTTTCAAATGAAACGGAGCTGCCATGCTCCGTTTACTTCGTCATTATTTTTACTTTGTTCCCGCGCAGTTATCAAAAGCAAAAGGAATAGGTAAAAATATTCTTCTCAAATTACAGTTAGTTATAAGGATTTCCTTAACTGCTTCTCCTCACCATCATGTTATTTTCGCCACATCATAATCCTGGGCTTGCTGAAGAATAATTGAAATGATATTATTAATTCCACTGCCTTTGGTAGAGGAAAGTGCTAAATAATAATCAATTGTTAAATTATTGTGCATTTCACTACTGGAACTGTAATCAGAAAAGATAGACATGCTTAGCCAATCTCTATTTGATTGAATTGAAAGATGTTTGTTAAGGCATGGATGCAAGCTATAGATTCTGATACGGTCAATAAAAGAGAATTGCTTAACAATTTTGCAAAATGTATTGGCGAGTAAGAACCGCATTTGGTACTTTCCGGGCAACCGCCAGACGATTCTTTATTGGTAATGAGAATAATTAACAATTAAAGAGCGTCGCGAAAGAATAATGTGTCTCGACAGGGGAGACACAGTACGAATCGACATAAGGTGATCGTCTGAATCACCAGAATAAATAAAGTCGGTGATAGTAATACGTAACGATAAAGTAACCTGACAGCAGAAAGTCTCCGAGCCTGTGCAGGGTCCCAATCCGGGATTACACATGCTGGTTAATACCAGTAATTATAATGAGGGAGTCCAAAAAACAATTACCAACATCACCAAGAGAAGTTTAGTAGCAGCTGGCGTTCTGGCTGCGCTAATGGCAGGGAATGTCGCGCTGGCAGCTGATGTACCCGCAGGCGTCACACTGGCGGAAAAACAAACACTGGTACGTAACAATGGTTCAGAAGTTCAGTCATTAGATCCGCACAAAATTGAAGGTGTTCCGGAGTCTAATATCAGCCGAGACCTGTTTGAAGGCTTACTGGTCAGCGATCTTGACGGTCATCCAGCACCTGGCGTCGCTGAATCCTGGGATAATAAAGACGCGAAAGTCTGGACCTTCCATTTGCGTAAAGATGCGAAATGGTCTGATGGCACGCCAGTCACAGCACAAGACTTTGTGTATAGCTGGCAACGTTCTGTTGATCCGAACACTGCTTCTCCGTATGCCAGTTATCTGCAATATGGGCATATCGCCGGTATTGATGAAATTCTTGAAGGGAAAAAACCGATTACCGATCTCGGCGTGAAAGCTATTGATGATCACACATTAGAAGTCACCTTAAGTGAACCCGTTCCGTACTTCTATAAATTACTTGTTCACCCATCAACTTCACCGGTGCCAAAAGCCGCTATCGAGAAATTCGGCGAAAAATGGACCCAGCCTGGTAATATCGTCACCAACGGTGCCTATACCTTAAAAGATTGGGTCGTAAACGAACGAATCGTTCTTGAACGCAGCCCGACCTACTGGAACAACGCGAAAACCGTTATTAACCAGGTAACCTATTTGCCTATTGCTTCTGAAGTTACCGATGTCAACCGCTACCGTAGTGGTGAAATCGACATGACGTATAACAGCATGCCGATCGAATTGTTCCAGAAGCTGAAAAAAGAGATCCCGGACGAAGTTCACGTTGATCCATACCTGTGCACTTACTATTACGAAATTAACAACCAGAAACCGCCATTCAACGATGTGCGTGTGCGTACCGCACTGAAACTAGGTATGGACCGCGATATCATTGTTAATAAAGTGAAAGCGCAGGGCAACATGCCCGCCTATGGTTACACTCCACCGTATACTGATGGCGCAAAATTGACTCAGCCAGAATGGTTTGGCTGGAGCCAGGAAAAACGTAACGAAGAAGCGAAAAAACTGCTGGCTGAAGCGGGTTATACCGCAGACAAACCGTTGACCATCAACCTGTTGTATAACACCTCCGATCTGCATAAAAAGCTGGCGATTGCTGCCTCTTCATTGTGGAAGAAAAACATTGGTGTAAACGTCAAACTGGTTAACCAGGAGTGGAAAACGTTCCTCGACACCCGTCACCAGGGTACTTTTGATGTGGCCCGTGCAGGCTGGTGTGCTGACTACAACGAACCAACTTCCTTCCTGAACACCATGCTTTCGAACAGCTCGATGAATACCGCGCATTATAAGAGCCCGGCCTTTGACAGCATTATGGCGGAAACGCTGAAAGTGACTGACGAGGCGCAGCGCACAGCTCTGTACACTAAAGCAGAACAACAGCTGGATAAGGATTCGGCCATTGTTCCTGTTTATTACTACGTGAATGCGCGTCTGGTGAAACCGTGGGTTGGTGGCTATACCGGCAAAGATCCGCTGGATAATACCTATACCCGGAATATGTACATTGTGAAGCACTAATGGCAATACGTGGGGCAGGAGTGTCCTGCTCCACGGTGTCTGATTTTTATCGCATTACAGAAGGCACAGGCCAGAAGGTAGGGCAATGTTAAAATTTATTCTACGTCGCTGTCTGGAAGCGATTCCGACGCTATTTATTCTTATTACTATTTCGTTCTTTATGATGCGCCTCGCGCCGGGAAGCCCTTTTACCGGCGAACGTACTTTACCGCCAGAAGTGATGGCCAATATCGAAGCGAAATATCATCTTAATGATCCGATCATGACACAGTATTTCAGCTACCTGAAACAACTGGCGCACGGTGATTTCGGTCCATCGTTTAAATATAAAGATTATTCGGTCAATGACTTGGTTGCATCCAGTTTTCCCGTTTCTGCCAAACTGGGAGCCGCAGCATTTTTCCTTGCGGTAATACTGGGTGTTAGTGCTGGCGTTATTGCCGCATTAAAACAAAACACCAAATGGGACTATACCGTGATGGGGCTGGCAATGACCGGGGTTGTTATCCCCAGTTTTGTGGTTGCACCATTATTAGTCATGATATTTGCGATCATTTTGCATTGGCTGCCGGGCGGTGGCTGGAATGGTGGGGCGCTTAAATTCATGATATTGCCGATGGTGGCGTTGTCACTCGCTTATATCGCCAGTATTGCGCGTATTACCCGTGGCTCTATGATTGAAGTATTACACTCCAATTTTATTCGTACTGCCCGGGCGAAAGGGTTACCTATGCGGCGGATCATTTTACGTCACGCATTAAAACCTGCTCTGTTACCCGTGCTCTCTTATATGGGCCCCGCATTTGTCGGCATTATTACCGGTTCTATGGTTATCGAAACCATTTATGGTTTGCCGGGGATTGGACAACTGTTCGTTAATGGCGCATTGAACCGTGACTATTCCTTAGTGTTAAGCCTGACCATCCTGGTTGGTGCTTTAACCATTTTGTTTAATGCCATTGTCGATGTGCTATATGCGGTTATCGACCCGAAAATCCGTTACTGATACTGGAGCTCGCGATGATGTTAAGTAAGAAAAACAGCGAGACGCTGGAAAATTTCAGTGAAAAGCTGGAGGTCGAAGGGCGCAGCTTGTGGCAGGACGCACGTCGACGTTTTATGCATAACCGTGCGGCGGTTGCCAGTCTGATAGTGCTGGTGCTGATCGCGTTATTTGTAATCCTGGCACCGATGCTTTCCCAGTTTGCCTATGACGATACTGACTGGGCGATGATGTCCAGCGCCCCGGATATGGAGTCCGGTCACTACTTTGGTACTGACTCATCCGGTCGCGACCTGCTTGTGCGCGTTGCGATTGGCGGGCGTATCTCACTCATGGTCGGTGTTGCTGCGGCACTGGTGGCTGTGGTCGTCGGGACACTTTATGGTTCGCTTTCCGGTTATCTGGGCGGTAAAGTGGATTCGGTAATGATGCGTCTGCTGGAAATCCTCAACTCCTTCCCATTCATGTTCTTCGTCATTTTGCTGGTGACCTTTTTCGGTCAAAACATCCTGCTGATTTTCGTGGCGATAGGCATGGTTTCCTGGCTGGATATGGCTCGTATTGTGCGTGGGCAAACCCTGAGTCTGAAGCGCAAAGAGTTTATTGAGGCGGCACAAGTTGGCGGTGTATCGACATCGGGCATTGTTATTCGCCACATTGTGCCGAATGTACTCGGTGTGGTGGTGGTCTACGCATCACTTCTGGTGCCCAGCATGATCCTCTTTGAATCTTTCCTTAGCTTCCTGGGGTTGGGTACGCAAGAGCCGTTAAGCAGCTGGGGTGCATTGCTGAGTGATGGCGCGAACTCGATGGAAGTCTCTCCATGGTTATTGTTGTTCCCAGCGGGATTCCTCGTGGTGACGCTGTTTTGTTTCAACTTTATCGGCGATGGCTTGCGTGATGCCCTCGACCCGAAAGATCGTTAAGGAGTGCAGCCATGAGCGTAATTGAAACTGCAACTGTGCCGCTCGCACAACAACAGGCTGACGCACTGCTGAACGTGAAAGATTTGCGTGTCACCTTTAGTACCCCGGACGGCGACGTCACGGCGGTCAATGATTTGAATTTTTCCCTACGTGCCGGAGAAACGCTGGGTATTGTAGGTGAGTCTGGTTCGGGTAAATCGCAAACTGCATTTGCGTTGATGGGCCTGTTGGCTGCCAACGGACGTATTGGCGGATCGGCAACCTTCAATGGGCGTGAAATCCTCAATTTGCCAGAGCATGAACTCAATAAACTGCGCGCTGAACAAATCTCAATGATTTTTCAGGACCCAATGACTTCGTTGAATCCCTATATGCGCGTCGGTGAGCAGTTGATGGAAGTGCTGATGCTGCATAAGAACATGAGCAAAGCTGAGGCGTTTGAAGAGTCGGTGCGGATGCTCGATGCGGTAAAAATGCCGGAAGCGCGTAAACGCATGAAAATGTACCCGCACGAATTTTCTGGCGGCATGCGTCAGCGAGTCATGATTGCGATGGCCTTGTTATGTCGACCTAAGCTGCTGATTGCGGATGAACCAACAACTGCGCTGGACGTCACCGTACAGGCGCAGATCATGACGCTATTAAATGAACTGAAGCGGGAATTTAATACCGCCATCATTATGATCACCCACGATCTTGTCGTGGTGGCGGGGATCTGCGACAAAGTGCTGGTAATGTACGCCGGGCGCACGATGGAATATGGCAACGCGCGCGATGTCTTTTATCAACCCGTTCATCCTTATTCTATCGGTTTGCTCAACGCGGTGCCGCGTCTCGATGCGGAAGGTGAAACAATGTTGACCATCCCGGGTAATCCGCCAAACCTGCTGCGATTACCGAAAGGTTGCCCGTTCCAGCCACGTTGTCCGCATGCGATGGAAATTTGTAGTAGCGCACCGCCGCTGGAAGAGTTTACGCCTGGCCGTCTGCGTGCTTGCTTTAAACCGGTGGAGGAACTGTTATGAATGCTGTAACTGAAGGAAGAAAAGTCCTCCTTGAAATCGCCGATCTTAAAGTGCACTTTGAAATCAAAGATGGCAAACAGTGGTTCTGGCAACCGCCGAAAACGCTCAAAGCCGTCGATGGTGTCACTCTTCGCCTGTATGAAGGGGAAACATTAGGTGTGGTAGGGGAATCGGGATGCGGTAAGTCCACCTTTGCTCGCGCCATCATCGGTTTGGTCAAGGCGACCGACGGTCATGTTGCCTGGTTAGGTAAAGAGTTGCTGGGCATGAAACCCGATGAATGGCGTGCCGTTCGCAGTGATATTCAGATGATTTTCCAGGATCCGTTGGCATCGCTAAACCCGCGTATGACCATCGGCGAGATCATCGCTGAACCACTGCGTACTTATCATCCGAAAATGTCACGCCAGGAAGTTCGCGAGCGCGTGAAGGCGATGATGCTGAAAGTCGGGTTATTGCCTAACCTGATTAACCGCTATCCGCATGAGTTCTCTGGTGGGCAGTGCCAGCGTATCGGGATTGCGCGTGCTCTTATTCTTGAACCGAAGCTGATTATCTGTGATGAGCCGGTGTCGGCGCTGGACGTGTCAATTCAGGCACAGGTGGTCAACCTGCTCCAGCAATTGCAACGTGAGATGGGATTGTCATTAATTTTTATCGCTCATGACCTGGCCGTGGTAAAACACATTTCCGATCGTGTGTTGGTGATGTATCTCGGCCATGCGGTAGAACTGGGGACCTATGATGAGGTCTACCACAATCCACTACATCCTTACACCAGGGCATTGATGTCGGCAGTCCCCATACCTGATCCGGATCTGGAGAAGAACAAAACCATCCAGTTACTGGAAGGGGAATTACCGTCGCCGATCAACCCGCCTTCCGGTTGTGTTTTCCGTACCCGTTGCCCGATTGCCGGTCCAGAGTGCGCCAAAACACGTCCTGTTCTGGAGGGGAGTTTCAGACACGCCGTTTCTTGCCTGAAAGTCGATCCGCTTTAAAAACAATAAGGGCTGACAGTTGTCAGCCCTTTTTCACGCTAAAAGCGATTATTTATTCCCGCCAGATGATATGGCAAAGTTTGTGATCTTTTTCGCGGCATAACAGAATGCGGGCAAAAACATCGTTGATTTCACCATCTTCACTGTCCGCCAGACCAATCACCACTTCGGCAAAAAAGTCCGGGTTCAAATCGAAATCAACATGTTCCTGCCAGTCTTCCGCCGGATCGAATAACTCCGCGCCGCCGCGCTCTTCAAACTGAAGATTGAACAGCAGAACATCAGCTGGATCGAGATTGTCGGCAGCCAGTTCGAGAAAAATATCGTAGGCCTGTTCAAGCGTTTCATCTTCAGTCAGGCGATTGTTTAGATCCATATCCATAGTTACTACCTGTTTAACCTCTGTTGGCGACGTTTTACAGCAACGGACTGAAGAAGTAAAACAGTCGCTCGGCGACACGTTGCCATAATGGACGTTTTAGCCATAAACGGGCATCGAGCAGACGTGAACGCGAAATATAATCGTCCTGAACGGCGGCGAGGTCAGCACCAAAACCTTTATCGTCGATTGCCAGGGTAATCTCGAAATTTAGCCACAGACTACGCATATCAAGGTTAACTGTGCCAACCAGACTTAGTTCGCCATCGACCAGCACGCTCTTGGTATGCAGTAACCCGCCTTCAAACTGATAAATTTTAACCCCAGCAGCCAGCAGTTCCGTAAAGAATGCGCGACTGGCCCAGCCGACCAGCATCGAGTCATTTTTTCGCGGAAGGATAATACTGACATCCACCCCGCGCTGCGCCGCCGTGCAAATCGCATGAAGTAAATCATCGCTTGGCACAAAGTAGGGCGTGGTCATGATCAAATATTCACGCGCCGAATAAGCCGCAGTCAATAATGCCTGGTGAATGAGATCTTCCGGAAAGCCGGGGCCAGAAGCAATTGTGTGAATGGTGTGACCGCTGGCCTGTTCAAACGGCATAATATTGACATCTGGTGGTGGCGGCAGAATACGTTTTCCGGTTTCAATCTCCCAGTCGCAGGAATAAATAATCCCCATCGCGGTGGCGATAGGGCCTTCCATACGCGCCATCAGATCAATCCATTGCCCTACGCCCGCATCTTGTTTGAAGTAGCGAGGATCGACCATATTCATGCTGCCGGTGTACGCGATGTAATTATCGATCATGATCATCTTGCGATGTTGGCGCAGGTCCATACGGCGTAAAAACACACGCATCAGATTGACCTTTAAGGCTTCGACCACTTCAATACCGGCATTACGCATTAGCTCGGGCCACGGGCTGCGGAAAAAAGCCACACTCCCGGCGGAGTCGAGCATCAATCGGCAATGAATGCCGCGTCGCGCAGCCGCCATTAATGATTCAGCCACCTGGTCCGCCATGCCGCCGGGCTGCCAGATATAAAACACCATCTCAATATTATGGCGCGCGAGCTGGATGTCGCGGATTAACGCCTGCATCACATCATCTGACTCGGTCATCAGTTGTAGCTGATTCCCTTTGACCCCAGCGATCCCCTGACGACGCTCGCAAAGCTTGAATAATGGCGCAGCGACACTGCTATTTTCTTCGGCGAAGATATGCTTACAGGCTTTAAGGTCGTTAAGCCATTTTGCGGTGGAAGGCCACATCGCTCTGGCGCGCTCAGCGCGGCGTTTGCCTAAATGGAGCTCGCCAACGGCAAGATAGGCAATAATTCCGACTAACGGCAGAATGTAAATAATCAACAGCCAGGCCATCGCGGAGGGAACTGCGCGTCGTTTCATTAGAATGCGTAAAGTTACGCCTGCAATGAGCAACCAGTATCCCAGAATGGCCAACCAACTCACCAACGTATAAACGGTTGTCATAGATTAGAAATCCTTTTGAAAGCGCATTGTTATGAGTTTACGCATATGGATTCATCTGGCAAATAAAAACGCGGGAAAAGCACTGGTCAGCGTCGGGGGTGGGGGTATAATGACCATTCTGTTATTGCATAGAGTAGTTAACATGAAGCGGAGTAGAACGGAAGTGGGGCGCTGGCGCATGCAGCGTCAGGCTAGCCGACGTAAATCGCGTTGGCTTGAGGGGCAATCGCGCCGAAATATGCGTATCCACAGCATCAGGAAGTGCATTCTAAACAAACAGCGTAACTCGTTATTGTTTGCGATCTACAATATCTAAATGTACTGGGCACCATTGCGGTGCCCAATAAGTTTACTCTTCCGTCTTTAAACTCTATTTTTGCGCCGATTCTTTACTGTCAGCTTTCGTTTCTAGTTCATCGTTATCGCTGAAAATACCATGACCTGAGTTCAACAACATTGAAACGAGCATATCATTATTAATCTCTTCACCATTTAAAACTCGCGCCAGAATTTCGCTGCCAAACAGTTGCGGTGAGAGAATGATATCCGGATGTACCATCTTAATCTTATTCAGGTTTTTGCTATCACTGACGGCGAGAACTGTTTTGACATCACTGCTCATATCTTTTGCCGAGAGTACAACAAACGCGTTATCTGCATCGTTATCACTCAGCGCCAGAATGGCCCGGCAACGATCGATTCCCGCTTTCTTTAATACAGAACTGTCATTACTGTCACCGGGGATAACATCAGCATTATCGCCTAAGCGTTGCTCAAGTTGCTTGATATCATCTTCAGGCAAGTTGCTGATAACCGTTACGTTTTGTCCGCGTTGATTCAGTTGCAGGATCGTATTGATGGCGAGAATCGAATGTCCGCAAACAATAAAATGATCTTTACGATGCATTGTATGATTGTTTCCTTTTACAAGTTTGTTGAATCCCCCGCGGATAAGCGGACCAAAAATTGAGGTCATAGATGTGGCAAAAACGGTAATGCCGGAAATAATGACCGAAATAGTGAACAATCGTGCTGATTCAGAAACAGGGACAATATCGCCATAGCCGACGGTTGACATGGTTTCTATCGAAAAATAGAACGCGGTCATCAAACTTTCTATTCGCGGATTAAAACCTTCGCTTAAATAAAGCGCACCGTAGGTTGAGTAAAACAGTAATGTCGTGAAACTAATAAATGCAAAAATTGTCCCGGCTGCGGCGCTACTGTGGGAGAAGTCTTTGCGCAGTATCAGCAAAAACACCAGCGTAAAAATGCAAAATCCAATACTAAATTTCAGCCAGGGATAAAAATGCAGGGTGTAAATTAGCGCTATCAACAACAAAATGATACTGATTGCCCATGCGAGCTTTGCCCGGAACAGTAAGCCAATGGAGTTCAGGACAAGAAAGACGCCGAGCATAAAGAGTGGGGCGTTTGCCAGCAAGGAGAGATCCAACTCTGAAAATGCTTTGATATGGAAAATATCAAGCAAATTGACCGACATACCATAGATTGTTTTAAAAATAAGCAATCCATTTAAAAAGACGGCCAGCGCGAGAATGTCGTGCCGAAGGGTCACCCATAAATTTGTTGCTGTTTGTTTGAATGTAGCCCAGTGACTCACTGATACCTCTGTAACCACAATTTTGTTTAATTATCTTAGCGTGCACATTTTCTGAACATACATGCAGCGCGTGAATGTGTTAAACAATAGTAGATGACTTTATCCGCAGTAATCAAAGGATTTGAGCGAGCAACTGTACCTCAGGAAAGGTCATTTTTCCTGAATATGCTCACATCATATAAAGAAATACAGATAAAGTTATTATCTGCTTGTGGTGGTGAATGCACTGACCGGCTATAAGGAAAGGCCAAACAAGAACACGGTTGCAAAAACCGTGCCCTTAAATATTGAATCTCTATTCAGAACACTTTCTTAAATGGTTTCACTGAAACGTGTTCATAGACTCCTGCCGCTACGTACGGGTCAGCATCGGCCCAGGCCTGAGCTGCTTCCAGCGATTCAAATTCAGCAATAACGGTTGAGCCAGTAAATCCCGCAGCCCCTGGATCGTTACTGTCTACCGCTGGCATTGGACCAGCTGTCAACAAACGACCTTCATCATGCAGTAACTGTAAACGTGCTAAATGTGCCGGACGAACGGAAAGGCGTTTTTCGAGGCTATCAGCTTTGTCTTGAGCGTAAATAACATACAACACGGGCACAACTCCTTGTTCGGGAAAGTTGTAAAGTACGTTATTTGAAAGGGCGAAGATCTGCAACGGAAAGATGATGTCTTTGTTAAGGCCATGCATAAAGTAAGGGTAATTACGCCAAAAATGACATTTTCACTGATCCTGATCGTCTTGCCTTATTGAATATGATTGCTATTTGCATTTAAAATCGAGACCTGGTTTTTCTACTGAAATGATTATGACTTCAATGACCCTTGATTTACCTCGCCGCTTCCCCTGGCCGACGTTACTTTCGGTCTGCATTCATGGTGCTGTTGTGGCGGGTCTGCTCTATACCTCGGTACATCAGGTTATTGAACTACCTGCGCCTGCGCAGCCGATTTCTGTCACGATGGTTACGCCTGCTGATCTCGAACCGCCACAAGCCGTTCAGCCGCCACCGGAGCCGGTGGTAGAGCCAGAACCGGAACCTGAGCCGATCCCCGAACCGCCAAAAGAAGCACCGGTGGTCATTGAAAAGCCGAAGCCGAAACCTAAGCCAAAACCGAAGCCGGTGAAAAAGGTACAGGAGCAGCCAAAACGCGATGTCAAACCCGTAGAGTCGCGTCCGGCATCACCGTTTGAAAATACGGCACCGGCACGCCTGACATCAAGTACAGCAACGGCTGCAACCAGCAAGCCGGTTACCAGTGTGGCTTCAGGACCACGCGCATTAAGCCGTAATCAGCCGCAGTATCCGGCACGAGCACAGGCATTGCGCATTGAAGGGCAGGTTAAAGTTAAATTTGACGTTACGCCGGATGGTCGCGTGGATAACGTACAAATCCTCTCAGCCAAGCCTGCGAACATGTTTGAGCGTGAGGTGAAAAATGCGATGCGCAGATGGCGTTATGAGCCGGGTAAGCCAGGCAGTGGGATTGTGGTGAATATCCTGTTTAAAATTAACGGCACCACCGAAATTCAGTAAGCAGAAAGTCAAAAGCCTCCGACCGGAGGCTTTTGACTATTACTCAACAGGTAAGGCGCGAGGTTTTCCTTCAGGATCAACCGCGACATACTTAAATAATGCTTCTGTCGCTTTATAGCGTTGCCCAATTGGTTCAGACGCTACTTTTTTCACCCACACTTCAATATTAATGCTGACCGATGTCGTCCCTTTCTGGACACAGCGTGCATAGCAGCACACCACATCGCCGACCGCAACCGGCCGTAAGAAAGTCATTCCTTCAACCCGCACAGTCACTACGCGACCGTGGGCAATTTCTTTTGCCAGAATAGCGCCGCCAATATCCATTTGTGACATTAACCAACCACCAAAGATGTCACCATTGGCATTGGTATCGGCGGGCATGGCTAAAGTACGTAAAACAAGATCGCCCTGAGGGACGTTATGTGTTGTAGACATGGTAAAACCGACTTAAAAGGAAAATCACAGGCGCGATGCTACTATGATTTTCCTGAGGAGAACAGAGGAGATACAGCGCCAGCCCCGAAGGACTGGCAGTCTGGTTAGGATTTATCTTCCTGCGGCATGTGGCGGTAGATATAGATACCGCTTAACAATGTGAAGATTAAGGTAAGGGCGGTCAGGCCAAAGACTTTAAAGTTGACCCAAATATTTTGCGGCAGCCAGAATGCGATGTAGATGTTTGCCAGACCGCAAAGGATAAAGAAAACAGCCCAGGCCAGATTCAGCTTCGACCATACCGGTTGCGGCAGCGTGAGTTCTTTACCCAGCATCCGCTGAATTAGCGGCTTTTTCATCACCCATTGGCTGACTAACAGGGCTCCCGCAAATAGAGCATAAATGACAGTAACCTTCCATTTAATAAACTCATCATTGTGGAAGAACAGCGTCAAGCCACCGAAGACGACCACCAGAACAAAAGTGATCAGGGCCATCTTCTCAACCTTACGAAAGCGAACCCAGCTATAGATAAGCACAATCGCCGTGGCGACGATCAGCGCCGCAGTAGCCGCATAGATGTCATAAATCTTGTAAAACGCGAAAAAGACAACCAGCGGTAAAAAATCAAGAAACTGCTTCATTTTACGATTCCGTAATCAAATGCTTAAGGTTATTGGCGAATCAACATATACAGGCGGAACAGATAGATGAGCAATATGGCTGAAATCAGGTTGCTCAAGGTGTTCGCCAGTACGGCACCAATTTCCGGGGTTAATGCGGCAAAAGAAGAGGCAAAAAGCAGCAACAGTGTTTTTGCCAGCAACCAGCTCAGTACTGCGGGTGCCACCAGACGCATATTCGCCCAAGTCAGCCGCATACTGCTACGCATCGAGGCAAAAACGCCCATTTTGTCCTGTACCAACATCACCGGTGCCAGGGCCAGTAAAATGGCCATGATAATTCCCGGAACGACCACCAGCATGATGCCAATCTGTACTAAAAGGGTAGTCAGAAAAATCAGAATAAATAACTTTGGCAATATCGGCGCACTGGCACCAATAGCTCGCAGCGCACTGACTCTCTGACCCGCAGACACCAGCTGGATAATTAATATTACGCCTCCGGCGAGAATGGCGTTACCGATTAATCCTGAAAAAGTGGACGCCGCTGAAGCCTGCAGCAAAATTTGTTGCTGTTCCGGTGACATATTCTGAACCAGGTCGAACAACCCACTACTGCCGCTAACGGGCACGCCGTCATTGAGCTGCGCAAGCTGTGCATCACTGGGTGAGAAAACATGCCCTAACACCACTGTGATAAACGCACATAGCAACGATACCAACAGAATGGTCATAAATTGATTACGGAAGAAATTTCCGGTGTCACGGTATACGGACTGCGCCGTGATAGACATGCACTCTCCTTGAGTTTTATGCAGGTGTTAATTAGCGGGCAATTGTACCCTGGTTAAGCCTCGGGTGGCAGCATCAGGTCTTGTATGGAAAAGCATATCTTTGTAAAGCGGAGGTAATTGCTGGCCTTCAGGCATGGGCAAATCGCGGCAAGTGGCGACCGAGTTAATATTTGCGTAGCGAAAATATTTAAAAATTGATTTAAATCACATTAACCAGGATTCTCAATGCAACTTCTAAATTAATCCAGATCAATAAAGGGTGAATTATCATATGTAATGTGATCTATGTAGGATCATTTGTTACTCCAATGTAGGTATATTCGTCACGTTTTTATAACCATAACGACGGAGCGGATATGAAAAAGTTAACAGTGGCGGCTTTGGCAGTAACAACTCTTCTCTCTGGCAGTGCCTTTGCGCATGAAGCAGGCGAATTTTTTATGCGTGCAGGTTCTGCAACCGTACGTCCAACAGAAGGTGCTGGTGGTACGTTAGGAAGTCTGGGTGGATTCAGCGTGACCAATAACACGCAACTGGGCCTTACGTTTACTTATATGGCGACCGACAACATTGGTGTGGAATTACTGGCAGCGACGCCGTTCCGCCATAAAATCGGCACCCGGGCGACCGGCGATATTGCAACCGTTCATCATCTGCCACCAACACTGATGGCGCAGTGGTATTTTGGTGATGCCAGCAGCAAATTCCGTCCTTACGTTGGGGCAGGTATTAACTACACCACCTTCTTTGATAATGGATTTAACGATCATGGCAAAGAGGCAGGGCTTTCCGATCTCAGTCTGAAAGATTCCTGGGGAGCTGCCGGGCAGGTGGGGGTTGATTATCTGATTAACCGTGACTGGTTGGTTAACATGTCAGTGTGGTACATGGATATCGATACCACCGCCAATTATAAGCTGGGCGGTGCACAGCAACACGATAGCGTACGCCTCGATCCGTGGGTGTTTATGTTCTCAGCAGGATATCGTTTTTAATTCCGCACAAAAACGACCCCGTAATATACGGGGTCAATAAGGACATGGTATAAAGGGTATTATTTCTTCGCTTCTACGCCATCAGTTTCAGAGCGAATTAAAAATTTCTCAGTTGTTTGCGGAATATTCTGAATCAGCCAGTCGGCCATTTGCTTTTCCTCATTTAAAATCGCTTCGATGGTTGGAATTGAAGCTGTATCACCGGCATTTTTTGCTGCTGCTAATAGTGAGGTGTAACAGGCGATTTCAAATTGCTCGAAGACATATCCGCTAATAGAGCCTTTGACTATTTCATCAGAAGGGAATATACCACCGATTGACTGCCCAAGCGCAGCCATTTTACTCATGGAATCTTTAATGACTGAACGTGAAATGTCATTACGATCAAGAATAGTTTCCAGTTGAACAATCTGGTTTTTGGTTTCACTAAGATGTTGTTCAATACGAGCGCGTAGTTCAGGATAATTATCTATACGGCTGGCCATGGATTCAAGCATAGATTCGGCTTGCTTTTCCATTGCGTGGGCGTCACGTAACCAGTCATGATAATGTTCAATACGATTCATGAAAATGTCCTCTTTATAAAATGACTAAAAGTTAAAATTCATATTTCAGGCTTTATTTTCGGCTTTCTTATTTACGTTATTAATGGCCAGATCAGTCAGTTTGATGTCGGTGGCCTTTTCTTCTTCCAGGGTTTCTTTCAGAAGCTTCGCTGCTTTACGGTAACCTAATTGTTCAGCCAGCGTCGCTAATGTCCCGTAACTGGCAATCTCATAATGCTCGACTTTCTGTGCTGCGGCAATCAGTGCGGCATCACGCACTTCGTTTTTCTCGGTACTTTCGATGACCTCATTAGCTTCTTCAATAAGACCTTCCATTGCCACACATTTCATGCGCTTAATTTTCAGGTTCGATTCGGACTCCACAACTTGATCAATACGTTCAATCTGTCCATGAGTTTCCTCGAGGTGCGCATGAAAAGCCTGACTTAATTTTTCATTTGATGTTGCTCTTGCGAGTTTTGCCAGTGCCCGGGTTAATTGTTTTTCTGCGCTGTAGGTATCTGAAAGCAGGTGAATAAATACATCTTCAATGGTCTTCATATTCATATTTTTCTCCAGTGAAATCACTGCGAGCCATACGGCCCGCAGATGCAATTATCTTTATCAGCTGATATTAATAATTAACGGTGAATCAGGATTTGCCTGATTTATTACCACCGCTTTGTTGACCGCCTTTTTTACCCGCTTCAGATGCGCGTTGCGGATCATTTTTAAAATTACCGCCGCTATGCTGACCGCCTTTACGGCCTGCGTCGGATGCCTTCTCACGGTCTTCGGCGAAATTTCCTGAACCACCACGATGTTCGGCCATGTTATTTCTCCCGTTGCGTTGCATTGTTTCATTAATATGAGTGTTGTGTGTCGACACTCATTAAAATTAGTCGCTAATGAGAATTAGTCAAATTAAGCGCAACGAGAAGATAGAGGGAAAATATATTTTGAGGAACATTCTGGATATATTAACAATTACCTGAGGAATAAGTGACTTAGAGAAAATTATTGATTTTACTGGTGTTATGTTGCGGGATTAATTTGTTTGATTATATTACTGTTGGGCGGAAAAATGACGTAAGTTGACGTTCGACCGGGGTAAGCGAAACGGTAAAAAGATAAATATTAAATGAATTTAGGATTTTTCCGGCTTCATTAAAGAAAGTTAAAATGCCGCCAGCGGAACTGGCGGCTGTGGGATTAACTGCGCGTCGCCGCTTTCATCGGTTGTACAAAAACTTTCAGTGCCGCCAGCATTTTCTCTGGCTCATTAATATGTTGCTCGATGATTTTAACAATGGCCGAACCAGAAATCGCGCCCGCAGCTCCTGCATCAATCGCTGCTTTTACCTGATCCGGGGCGGAAATACCAAATCCCTGCAATGGAGGTGCAGCGTTGTACTCTTTCAGCTTCGCAACCAGATGATTGAGGGGTAACGCGGCGCGGTTTTCTGCGCCGGTCACGCCTGCTCGTGACAGCAAATAGGTGTAACCACGACCGTAAGAGGCTATCTGGCGCAGCAGGTCGTCATCGGCATTTGGCGGGCAGATGAAGATAGGTGCGACATTATGACGCAACGCGGCCTGGCGGAAGGGCGCGGACTCTTCAACTGGCACATCGGCAACCAGCACCGAATCGACGCCGACTTTTTCGCACTGGGCATAAAACTCATCAATGCCTTTGTTAAACACCAGATTGGCATACATCAACAGGCCAATGGGAATGGTCGGGTGTTTCTGGCGAATCAGTGCCAGCATTTCAAAACATTGTGCCGGAGTCACACCTGCCGCAAAGGCGCGCAGAGTGGCGTTTTGAATCGTCGGGCCATCCGCCAGTGGGTCGGAGAAGGGGATACCTAACTCCAGCGCGTCAGCACCGGCTTCAATTAGCGTATCGATAATTTTCAATGACTGCTCAATGCCCGGATCACCGAGCGTGACGAAAGGAACGAATGCGCCTTCTTTGCGCTCCTTCAACTGGGCAAACAGAGATTCGTAGCGTTCCATCAGATTTCCCCTCGTGCTTTCAAAATATCGTGAACGGTGAAGATGTCTTTATCGCCGCGACCGGAAAGGTTAACCACCAGTAGCTGCTCTTTATCCGGGTTTTCGCGCATCATTTTCAACGCATGGGCCAGGGCGTGGGAGGATTCCAGCGCCGGGATGATCCCTTCGTGCAGGCACAGCGTTTTGAAGGCTTCAAGGGCTTCATCATCGGTAATAGACACGTAATCAGCGCGTCCAGTGCTGTTAAGATACGCGTGTTGTGGGCCGACAGACGGGAAATCCAGTCCGGCGGAGATGGAGTAAGATTCTTCAATCTGCCCGTCTTCGGTTTGCATCATCGGCGCTTTCATACCGAAATAGATACCCACGCGACCATGTTTTAGCGGTGCGCCGTGCTCGCCAGTTTCGATACCGTGACCACCTGGCTCCACACCAATCAGGCCGACGTTGGTTTCATTGATGAAATCAGCAAACATGCCGATGGCATTCGAACCGCCGCCAACACAGGCGATAACGGCATCCGGCAGGCGACCTTCTCTTTCCAGAATCTGCGCTTTGGTTTCTTCGCCAATCATCCGCTGAAACTCACGCACAATGGTCGGATAAGGATGCGGGCCAGCTGCGGTGCCCAGCATATAGTGCGCGGTTTCGTAACTACCGGACCAGTCGCGCAGCGCCTCGTTACAGGCATCTTTCAGCGTCGCGGAACCGCTATGCACCGGGATCACTTCCGCACCCATTAAGCGCATACGAAAAACGTTAGGCGACTGGCGTTCAACGTCTTTGGCACCCATATAAATACGGCATTTCAGGCCGAGCAGGGCGCTGGCAAGGGCCGACGCCACGCCATGCTGACCGGCACCGGTTTCGGCGATGATTTCGGTTTTACCCATCCGCTTCGCCAGCAACGCCTGCCCCAGCACCTGGTTAGTTTTATGCGCGCCGCCGTGCAGCAAATCTTCACGCTTGAGATACAGCGTGGTGTTCGTCCCGGCTGTAATGTTCTGGCATTTGGTCAGCGCGGTTGGACGCCCGGCATAGTTTTTCAGCAGGTCGTTGAACTGAGCCTGAAATTCAGGATCTTTTTGCGCACTGACAAAAGCTTCTTCCAGCTGGCGCAGAGCAGGCATCAGGATTTGTGGCACGTACATGCCGCCAAACTCACCAAAATAGGGGTTAAGTAATGTTGTCATTGTTCCTTTCCTTAATATGCGCGCAGCGTCTGGAAAACCGAGGCCAAAAGACGTGCGTCTTTGATGCCCGGTTGCGACTCTACAGCAGAATTAAAATCAAGTCCGGCGCAGCCGGTTTGTGCCGCTTCCACGCAGTTATCTGCGCCTAAGCCCCCCGCCAGCAGAACGTTGCCAAGCGATTGACCATTTAATAGTGACCAGTCAAAACGTTGCCCGCTTCCACCCTGGCCGTTGTCTAAAACATATTTATCAACGTGCTGAAACTCGCGGGCGGGCAGGGTTTCACCGACGCTTAATGCTTTCCAGATGGCAACATGTGCTGGCAGAGCTTCACGCAGCGTATCGATATACAGCTGTTCTTCATTACCATGCAGTTGCACTGCCGCCAGCGATAACACCTTAGCTTTGTCCACCACATCGGCAATATCGTGATTGCGGAACACGCCAACATACTGCAACGGTGCCGCAGCCATCACTTCCTGCGCCTGTTCAACGTTGACGCAACGCGGTGATGTCGCAACAAAAATCAACCCACCGTAAATCGCGCCCGCGTCATAAGCTGCTTTAGCATCTTGCCCACGCGTCAGGCCACATACTTTATTCTCACCCAGCAACACCCGGCGCACGGCGGCGTGCAAATCGTCATGGGCCATCAACGCCGAACCAATCAGAAAACCGTTAGCGAAGTGGCTTAACTCGCGCACCTGAGCGTAAGTATTGATGCCGGATTCGCTGATTACCGTCACGTTGTGCCCCAGTTTCGGCGCAAGCTCGCGGGTACGGTTGAGATCAATCGACAAATCACGCAGATCGCGGTTGTTGATGCCAACGACCTTTGCTCCCAATGCAATGGCGCGCTCCTGTTCCTCTTCATTACTGACTTCGGTCAGCACCCCCATCTCCAGACTGTGAGCGACGGCGGCAAGCTGGCGATATTGGTCGTCATCCAGTACTGAAAGCATTAATAAGCAGGCATCGGCCTGGTAATAGCGCGCCAGATAGATCTGGTAAGGGTCGATAATGAAGTCTTTACATAAAATCGGCTGCGGGGCGATTTGGCTGACGATGGGGAGGAAATTAAAGCTCCCCTGAAAATATTTCTCATCAGTCAGCACCGAAATTGCCGAAGCGTAATGTTTATAAATGGCGGCAATGCGTGCTGGATCGAAATCATCACGGATCACGCCTTTTGACGGCGACGCTTTCTTGCACTCCAGAATAAACGCCGTGCGCGCACCCTGTAGCGCATCATAAAAATGTCGCGTGCTCGGCTGAACCTCATTCTGAAAACTGGCCAGCGGTTGCTGCTGTTTGCGGGCTTCTACCCAAATCGCCTTGTCTGCGACGATTTTCGCTAAAACGGTTTGCATCATTTACCCTCGTGCCGCCAGTGCGGTGACTCTGTCGTAAGCGGAACCACTGCGCAGTACCTCAAGAACGGTTTGCGCATTGGCTTGCAGATCTTCATGGCCATGCAGGCGCATTAACATGGCGACGTTCGCAGCGACGGCTGCTTCATGGGCGGCGTCGCCTTTACCTTGTAACAAACGTGTTAAAATGTCACGGTTTTCTTCCGGTGTTCCGCCTGCCAGTTGCTCCTGGTGGTAGGGTGTCAGGCCAAAGTCTTCTGCGGTGAGCTGATAGCTTTTAATTTCGCCGTCATGCAGTTCGGCAACGATTGTCGGCGCGTGTAATGAAACTTCATCCATCCCGCCGCTGTGCACCACCGCCGCGCGTTGATACCCCAGCACGCGCAAGGTTTCGGCAATCGGCAGCACCAGTTCCGGACTATAAACACCAATTAACGCCAGCGGCGGATGCGCCGGGTTAATCAATGGCCCCAGCACATTGAACAGGGTGCGGGTTTTCAGTTGCTGGCGAACCGGCATCGCGTGGCGGAATCCGGTGTGATACTTCGGCGCAAAGAGGAAACATACACCTAACTCATCCAGCGCCTGGCGCGATTTATCGGCGTTCATATCAAGATTAATACCGAACGCCGCCAGCAGATCGGACGAACCAGATTTACTGGAGACGCTACGGTTGCCGTGTTTCGCCACTTTCAGCCCACAGGCCGCGGCGACAAACGCACTGGCGGTAGAAATATTGATACTGTTGCTGCCGTCACCGCCAGTACCGACGATATCAGCAAACAGATAATCCGGGCGCGGGAACGGCGCTGCGTTTTCCAGTAGCGCGGTTGCTGCCCCGGCGATCTCGTTCGGGTGCTCACCGCGAATTTTCATGCTCACCAGCGCCGCCGCCAGTTGTTCCGGCTTCAGCTCGCCACGCACCACCGCTGAAAACAGCTGGTGGCTTTCTTGTTGGCTAAGCGTCTGCGCCTGATACAGTTTTTCCAGAATCGGTTGCAGCGTGTTGGCTGGCTCTAGTTTCTGCTGCGCCCAGGCCAGCGTTTGTTCCAGCAGGCGAGCGCCCTGGGTGGTGAGAATGGATTCCGGATGGAACTGGAATCCACAAACGCGATCCGCATCGTGACGTACTGCCATCACCATGCCATTAAAATGGGCGTTGATGGTTAAACCGGCCGGAATGTTACTGCCAACCAGCGAGTGATAACGCGCCACCGGCAGCGGGTTTGTTAATCCGGCAAACATCGCCTGACCGTCATGTTCAATGCTGGAGGCTTTACCGTGGAGAATTTCGCCCGCCTGACCGACATAGCCCCCGTAAGCTTCGACAATCGCCTGATGTCCGAGGCAAATGCCAATAATGGGCAGCTTGCCACGCAAGCGGGTGAGGAGTTCCGGCATACAACCGGCTTCGCTCGGCACACCGGGGCCAGGAGAAAGCATCAGCACCGGATTGCTCATGGTCGCCAGGCGTTCAATTAAGGTTTGCGCCGGAATATGGTTGCGGTAAATCACCACGTTATGCCCATTGCTGCGCAACTGATCTGCCAGGTTGTACGTAAAAGAGTCGATATTATCGAGCAGCAGAATGTCAGCCATCAGAAAGTCTCCTGTGCATGATGCGCGGTGGCAATAGCGCGCAGTACAGCGCGGGCTTTGTTACGGGTTTCGTCGGCTTCCGACTGCGGAACAGAATCAAGGACTACACCAGCACCCGCTTGCACGGTGGCGATACCGTTTTCCACCAGCGCCGAGCGGATCACAATGCAGGTGTCGAGATCGCCATGCGCGGTGAAATAACCTACCGCGCCGCCGTAGCTGCCGCGGCGACGACCTTCCGCCTCGGCAATTAACTGCATAGCGCGTACTTTCGGCGCACCGCTTAACGTCCCCATATTCATACAGGCGCGATAAGCGTGCAGGGCGTCAAGATCGTGACGCAGTTCGCCGACTACGCGAGAGACGAGGTGCATCACATAGGAATAACGGTCAACTTTGGTGAGATCGGCGACGTAGCGGCTGCCGGGGGTGCAAATGCGTGCCAGATCATTACGGGCGAGATCAACCAGCATCAGATGTTCAGACAGCTCTTTATGATCGGTACGCATTTCCAGTTCAATACGGCTGTCGAGATCTCTGTCCAGTGAACCATCGGCGCGACGACCGCGTGGGCGTGTTCCGGCAATCGGGTAGATCTCAATCTGGCGGCTGGTGGCATCATACTTGAGCGAGCTTTCCGGCGACGCGCCAAATAGGGTGAAATCATTATCCTGCATAAAAAACATGTACGGGCTGGGATTACTCTTTTTCAGCACGTAATAGGCCGCCAGCGGTGACGGGCAGGGCAGAGAGAAACGGCGAGATGGCACCACCTGGAAAATTTCTCCAGCGCGAATCGCTTTTTGCAACAAACGCACTACGCCACCGAACTCTTCATCGCTCTGATTACATTCACAACGCATATGCGGCACGGAAACCACTGGCAGCGGCGGCGCGGCTTCGGTCAGTTGCTGACGTAGTTCGTTCAGGCGAGCAGTGAGACGTTGTTTTTCTTCTTCATTCGGAGCAAACAGGCTGGCCTGAATACGGGTGCTTTTTTTCTGATGGTCAATCACCATCAGCGTTTCAGCGAGATAAAAACAGAAATCAGGGCAGTTATTTTCCGCTGACAGTTGCGGTAAATCTTCAAATCCCGCCACAAGGTCATAAGAGAACAGGCCGCCGAAGAACATGGCTTCTCGTTCTTCCTTCGGTACATTCAACAGATTCTGCAATAAACGGAAAGCGTCAAAAACCGAAAGGGAGCATAAGCGGGCGTCTTCATCCAGCAGTGGACTGACAGGGGGGAAGCGCAGCACACGGCAGTTTGGTGATTGTTCACTTTCCACACCCGCAGGCAGGGCGTTATCCAGTAGTGCCAGGAGGGCTTCGCCGTTGCCGGAAAGTGCCTGGATTGTGACAGTGTCACCTAAAGCTGTAATGCGCAGCGCACTGTCTACCAGCAGCAGGCTTTTTAAATCATCTTTGCTGTCGATATCTGCGGATTCCAGCAGCAGCGTTGCCGGACGATCCCCACACAACTGGTGAAAAAGCGCGGTGGGATTGTCGCGATAAGCGCCTTCGCAGGTTAGCAGTTCGAGAGTCGGTTTTTGTGTTTGCATTGTTATTCTCTAATTTTGTTCAAAAAAAAGCCCGCTCATTAGGCGGGCTGGGTATCTGATTGCTTTACGCATGGTGAATACACTGCCCGTTTCAGGAAGTGCGCCACCAACCTTTCAGTACGAAAATTGCTTTCATTGTCGATACCCTTTTTACGTGAACTTGCGTACTAGTTAACTAGTTCGATGATTAATTGTCAACAGCTCATTTCAGAATATTTGCCAGAACCGTTATGATGTCGGCGCAAAAAACATTATCCAGAACGGGAGTGCGCCTTGAGCGACACGAATTATGCAGTGATTTACGACCTGCACAGCCATACCACAGCTTCCGATGGCTGCCTGACGCCAGAAGCATTGGTGCACCGTGCAGTCGAGATGCGCGTCGGCACCCTGGCGATCACCGACCATGACACCACAGCTGCAATCGCGCCAGCAAGAGAGGAAATTTCACGTTCGGGACTGGCGTTGAATCTTATTCCCGGCGTGGAAATTTCCACGGTCTGGGAAAATCATGAAATTCATATTGTCGGGCTGAATATTGATATTACTCATCCGCTAATGTGTGAGTTCCTCGCGCAGCAGACAGAACGGCGCAATCAGCGGGCGCAGCTGATTGCCGAAAGACTTGAAAAAGCGCAAATACCTGGGGCGCTGGAAGGCGCACAACGACTGGCGCAGGGCGGCGCAGTGACGCGCGGTCATTTTGCGCGTTTCCTTGTTGAGTGCGGCAAAGCCAGTTCAATGGCGGATGTCTTTAAAAAGTATCTGGCGCGCGGGAAAACCGGATACGTTCCGCCACAGTGGTGTACAATAGAACAAGCTATTGATGTCATTCATCATTCTGGCGGTAAGGCGGTGCTAGCTCATCCTGGGCGGTACAATCTTAGTGCTAAATGGCTGAAAAGATTGGTTGCGCATTTTGCCGAACACCACGGTGACGCGATGGAAGTCGCGCAGTGCCAGCAATCGCCCAATGAACGTACCCAGCTGGCGGCCCTTGCGCGTCAGCATCATTTATGGGCATCACAAGGATCTGATTTTCATCAGCCATGCCCGTGGATCGAACTGGGTCGTAAACTCTGGCTGCCCGCAGGCGTTGAAGGCGTCTGGCAGCTATGGGAACAGCCGCAGAACACCACAGAGAGGGAATTATGAGCCAGTTTTTTTATATTCATCCTGATAACCCACAGCAACGTCTGATCAACCAGGCGGTGGAGATCGTGCGTAAAGGCGGGGTGATTGTTTATCCAACTGATTCCGGCTATGCGCTCGGCTGTAAAATTGAAGATAAAAACGCGATGGAGCGTATTTGTCGTATTCGCCAGCTGCCGGACGGTCACAACTTTACCCTGATGTGTCGCGATCTTTCTGAACTCTCGACCTATTCATTTGTTGATAACGTTGCGTTTCGTTTAATGAAAAACAACACGCCGGGCAACTATACCTTCATCCTGAAGGGGACGAAGGAAGTGCCACGCCGTCTGTTGCAGGAAAAACGCAAAACCATCGGTATGCGTGTGCCTTCTAACCCTATCGCTCAGGCGTTACTTGAAGCATTGGGCGAACCGATGCTTTCCACTTCGCTAATGCTGCCAGGCAGCGAATTTACCGAATCGGACCCGGAAGAAATTAAAGATCGTCTGGAAAAACAGGTAGATTTGATTATTCACGGCGGCTATCTCGGGCAGAAACCGACAACGGTTATTGATCTTACCGATGATACGCCGGTCGTGGTGCGTGAAGGCGTAGGTGATGTGAAGCCTTTCTTATAACAAATTGCGTTCCACGGATGGAAGACTATGGCAGGGAAGTTTCGCTGCATTTTGCTGTTGATAGCAGGGCTGTTTGTATCATCTCTAAGTTATGCAGAAAACACGGAGATCCCTTCTTATGAAGAAGGGATCTCGCTCTTTGATGTTGAAGCCACTCTGCAACCAGATGGGGTGCTCGACATCAAAGAAAATATTCATTTTCAGGCGCGAAATCAGCAGATTAAGCACGGCTTTTATCGTGATTTACCACGACTATGGATGCAGCCTGATGGGGACGCTGCACTGCTGAACTATCATATTGTTGGCGTCACCCGTGATGGTATTCCTGAACCCTGGCATCTTGACTGGCATATCGGGTTAATGAGTATTGTCGTGGGCGATAAACAACGTTTCTTGCCTCAAGGCGACTATCATTATCAAATTCATTATCAGGTTAAAAATGCTTTCCTGCGTGAGGGGGATTCTGATCTGCTAATCTGGAACGTGACCGGTAACCACTGGCCGTTTGAAATTTATAAGACCCGTTTTTCTCTCCAGTTCTCTAATATTGCGGGTAATCCATTTAGCGAAATCGATCTTTTTACCGGAGAAGAGGGCGACACATATCGTAATGGCCGCATCCTTGAGGACGGAAGAATTGAATCCCGCGATCCGTTTTATCGTGAAGATTTCACGGTCCTCTACCGCTGGCCTCACGCTTTACTTAGCAATGCCTCGGCTCCGCAAACGACGAATATTTTCAGCCATCTTCTTTTACCCTCCACGTCATCGTTGTTAATTTGGTTTCCGTGTCTGTTCCTGGTTTGTGGATGGTTATATCTCTGGAAGCGCAGGCCGCAATTTACGCCGGTAGATGTGATTGAAACCGATGTCATTCCGCCAGATTACACGCCCGGCATGTTACGTCTCGATGCGAAGCTAGTTTACGACGATAAAGGTTTTTGTGCCGATATCGTAAATCTGATTGTGAAAGGAAAAATTCATCTGGAAGATCAGTCTGACAAGAACCAGCAAATCCTGATTCGTGTTAATGAAGGCGCGACCAGAAATAATGCGGTATTACTGCCCGCAGAGCAGTTATTACTGGAAGCGTTATTTCGTAAAGGCGATAAGGTCGTTCTTACGGGGAGACGCAACAGAGTCTTACGCAGGGCATTTTTACGGATGCAGAAATTTTATCTGCCGCGTAAAAAGTCTTCGTTTTACCGGTCTGATACTTTTTTGCAATGGGGTGGACTGGCAATATTGGCGGTCATTCTTTACGGTAACTTGAGTCCTGTAGGCTGGGCAGGAATGAGTCTGGTGGGCGATATGTTTATTATGATCTGCTGGATTATTCCTTTTTTATTTTGTTCCCTTGAGCTTTTGTTTGCCCGCGATGATGACAAGCCTTGCGTTAATCGTGTAATCATCACTTTGTTTTTACCACTGATTTGTTCAGGCGTGGCCTTCTATTCTCTCTACATCAATGTCGGAGATGTATTCTTTTACTGGTATATGCCAGCGGGTTATTTTACCGCTGTTTGCCTGACCGGTTATCTCACTGGCATGGGGTATATTTTTCTGCCAAAGTTTACCCAAACTGGACAGCAACGTTATGCCCACGGTGAAGCTATCGTTAACTATCTTGCGCGTAAAGAGGCAGCAACACACAGTGGACGTCGGCGGAAAGGGGAAACACGGAAACTGGATTACGCGTTGCTAGGTTGGGCTATATCGGCAAATTTGGGGAGGGAATGGGCGTTACGCATTGCCCCTTCGCTTTCTTCGGCGATTCGCGCTCCAGAGATTGCCCGTAACGGCGTTTTATTCTCATTACAGACGCACCTAAGTTGCGGGGCCAATACCAGTTTGTTGGGGCGAAGTTATTCCGGTGGTGGTGCTGGCGGCGGCGCGGGTGGCGGAGGCGGTGGTGGCTGGTAATTAAGCTGATGTTAATCGAAACAAGCTTTAACCATAAAGATAGTGTAGTATGTTGCGCCTCAAAGCCAGGCCGATAAACGTCGAGTCGTTTACTTAAGGCCTGAAGAGTTCAAACAGACTTTACTATCAGTGAGTCAGATGTAAGTTCTGACTCACTGTTGCACAAAAGCATATCAGACGCCTGGGAAGGCGACACCAAAAGGAAGCTCTATGAGCGAAAAGCTACAGAAAGTGCTGGCGCGTGCCGGCCACGGTTCTCGCCGTGAAATCGAATCTATTATTGAAGCCGGTCGTGTGAGTGTTGATGGCAAAATTGCTAAACTCGGCGATCGTGTTGAAGTTACCCCTGGATTGAAAATCCGTATCGATGGTCACCTGATTTCGGTACGTGAGTCCGCTGAACAAATTTGTCGCGTTCTGGCCTATTACAAACCGGAAGGTGAGTTGTGTACCCGTAACGATCCGGAAGGACGTCCAACGGTGTTTGACCGTCTGCCAAAACTGCGTGGCGCACGCTGGATTGCCGTGGGTCGCTTGGACGTTAATACCTGTGGTCTGCTGCTGTTCACCACCGATGGTGAACTGGCAAACCGTTTAATGCACCCAAGCCGTGAAGTTGAACGTGAATATGCCGTGCGTGTATTTGGTCAGGTTGACGACGCGAAACTGCGTGATTTGAGTCGTGGCGTGCAGTTGGAAGATGGTCCGGCAGCTTTTAAAACCATCAAGTTCAGCGGCGGCGAAGGGATCAACCAGTGGTACAACGTGACTCTGACCGAAGGCCGTAACCGTGAAGTTCGTCGTCTGTGGGAAGCGGTTGGTGTGCAGGTGAGCCGCCTGATCCGTGTTCGTTACGGTGATATCCCACTGCCAAAAGGTCTGCCACGCGGTGGCTGGACGGAGCTGGACCTCGCCCAGACTAACTATCTGCGCGAACTGGTGGAGCTACCGCCAGAAACCAGCTCTAAAGTCGCTGTAGAAAAAGACCGTCGTCGCATGAAGGCGAATCAGATTCGTCGTGCGGTGAAACGTCACAGTCAGGTGAGCGGCGGTCGTCGTTCTGGCGGACGTAATAATAACGGTTAATCAAAGTATGCCGGACGTCATATCCGGCATTTTTACAGATTAATAATCGATCCCTATCTGCGCTTTTACACCGGCATCAAACGCATGTTTGACGGGGCGTAATTCACTTACCGTATCTGCCAGTTCAAGAATATCCCGATGACAACCACGACCCGTGATAATCACCGTCTGTTGATGTGGACGTTCATTTAACGCCTGCACCACTTCTTCCAGTGGCAAATAGTCATACGCCACCATATACGTCAGTTCATCAAGCAAAACCATATCCAGTGAGGAATCAGCAAGCATCCGCTTTGCATGTTGCCAGACTTCGCGGCAGGCGGCGGTATCAGACTCGCGGTTTTGTGTATCCCAGGTAAAGCCCGTTGCCATCACCTGAAACTCAACGCCATGTGGCTCCAGCAGATTGCGTTCGCCATTAGGCCAGGTGCCTTTAATAAACTGCACGACGCCTACTTTTTTTCCGTGACCAACTGCGCGTGTTGCCGTACCAAATGCCGCGGTGGTTTTGCCTTTTCCATTGCCGGTAAAGACGATGATAATACCGCGTTCATCCTGGGCCTGGGCCACACGAGCATCTACTTTTTCTTTCACTCGCTGCTGACGCTGTTGGTAGCGTTCATCACTCATTGGGAAATTCCTGGTTTACGGCCCGGTTGGGCGTCAAAGGTCATGCCGGTTTTACGGCGGCTGTCATCGCCCATCAGCCAGAGGTAGAGCGGCATGATATCAGCGGGTGTTTTAAGTTTCTGTGGATCTTCGGTCGGGAAGGCGCTGGCACGCATTGCGGTGCGCGTACCGCCTGGGTTAATGCAGTTGACACGCAGGCGCTGCTGATATTCATCGGCCAGTACCTGCATCATCCCTTCGGTGGCAAATTTCGACGCTGCATATGCACCCCAGTTGGCTCGTCCCTGACGTCCAACGCTTGATGAAGTAAAGACCAGTGAACCGGCGTCCGATTTGAGTAATAAAGGAAGCAGTGCCTGGGTGAGCATAAAGGTGGCATTAACGTTGACCTGCATGACGTCCTGCCAGACCTGCGGATTTTGTTCGCTCATTGGGCAAACATCGCCGAGCAATCCGGCATTATGCAAAACACCATCCAGACGCGGATAATTAACGGCAATGCGCTGTGCCAGTTGTTGGCAATTTTCGGACGTGCAGGTCAGCAAATCGAGAATAAACCACTGTGGCTGACGCCCAGTTTCTTCGTTTATGTGGCTGGCTACCTGACGTAATTTTTCTTCATTACGGCCCAACAGAATCACTGTCGCACCATAGCGTGCATACGTCATCGCGGCTTCACGACCAATACCATCGCTGGCTCCCGTCACCAGGATAATGCGATCATTGAGTAAATCTTGTTTTGGCTGGTAATGCATGGCTACTCCTCAACGACGTTGTCTGTCGCGCTGCCAGTGTACTTTATGACTTTGGGGCTTTATGCCTGAAACAGAAGGGCATTTCAATCAGCCTGGGGCGATAACACCGCAAAATGGATACTTTGTCATACTTTCGCTGCAATAACATCTCTGCGAGACGGCTTAACATGCCTGTTGTAAACTGTGAGCCAAAGCGTTGTTTAACCAAGGTGGGGACTCGTGGAATTGTTGTCTGAATATGGTTTGTTTTTGGCGAAAATCGTTACCGTTGTGCTAGCGATTGCGGCGATTGCCGCCATTATTGTCAATGTTGCTCAACGTAATAAACGCCAGCGTGGCGAGTTACGGGTCAACAATCTCAGCGAACAGTATAAGGAGATGAAAGAAGAACTGGCCGCGGCGCTGATGGACTCACATCAGCAAAAACAGTGGCACAAAGCGCAGAAGAAAAAGCATAAGCAAGAAGCGAAAGCAGCAAAAGCGAAAGCCAAACTGGGCGAGGTGGCAACTGACAGTAAACCCCGCGTCTGGGTGCTGGATTTTAAAGGCAGCATGGACGCCCATGAAGTGAACTCGCTACGTGAAGAGATAACGGCTGTACTCGCAGCATTCAAACCGCAGGATCAGGTTGTGCTCCGTCTGGAAAGCCCTGGTGGCATGGTGCATGGTTACGGGCTGGCGGCTTCGCAACTGCAGCGTCTGCGCGATAAAAACATTCCTTTAACTGTTACGGTAGACAAAGTCGCTGCCAGCGGCGGTTACATGATGGCCTGTGTGGCGGACAAAATTGTTTCCGCACCGTTTGCTATTGTGGGTTCCATTGGCGTGGTGGCGCAAATGCCCAACTTTAACCGCTTCCTGAAAAGCAAAGATATTGATATCGAACTGCACACTGCCGGGCAGTATAAGCGCACGCTGACGTTGCTGGGTGAAAATACCGAAGAAGGGCGGGAGAAATTCCGCGAAGAGTTGAACGAAACGCATCAGTTGTTTAAAGATTTTGTGAAGCGTATGCGTCCTTCTCTGGATATTGAACAGGTGGCAACGGGTGAACACTGGTACGGACAACAGGCGGTAGAGAAAGGCCTGGTTGATGAAATCAACACCAGTGATGAAGTTATTCTTAGCCTGATGGAAGGCCGTGAAGTGGTCAATGTACGCTATATGCAGCGTAAACGACTCATTGACCGATTCACCGGCAGCGCGGCAGAGAGCGCCGATCGATTGTTGCTACGCTGGTGGCAGCGGGGTCAAAAGCCATTGATGTAAAAGACAAACGCGAGGCTAAGACCTCGCGTTTTGCTTTAATCAACCAGATGATATTTTTCTGAAAGCACATGGGCCAGGTGTTTGAACATATTAAACACCGCGGTGCTTTTGGCTGTTGGCAATCCTTGTTCATCTAAAAAGTAGTCGCCGGTAAATACCAGCACGCCATTACGCTGCGTGACGCCGGTGGCTTCAATCCCTGCGAGCGTATCCTCATGCTCACGAATGATTTTGTTGGCCTCTTTCAACAGCGTTTCGCGGTCGATGGGTTGTGTCTCTTTGTTCATTATTTACTCCTTAAACAAGGACATTAGTCTACGCCAGGCATGGCTTGCAGACAAATATACCACGCTGGTGGCAAGAGCGCCTTACTGGCAACTTTGGATTTTGCATGCTAATAAAGTTGCGTATCGGATTTTATCAGGTACAGTGTGACGCTTTCGTCAATCTGGCAATAGATTTGCTTGACATTCGACCAAAATTCCGTCGTGCTATAGCGCCTGTAGGCCAAGACCTGTTAACTCAGTCACCTGAATTTTCGTGAACAGAGTCACGACAAGGGGTTGATATCCGCAGAGAGCGAGTCCATATCGGTAACTCGTTGCCAGTGGAAGGTTTATCAACGTGCGACGCATTCCTGGAAGAATCAAATTAGGTAAGGTGAATATGGGTAAAGCTCTTGTCATCGTTGAGTCCCCGGCAAAAGCCAAAACGATCAACAAGTATCTGGGTAGTGACTACGTGGTGAAATCCAGCGTCGGTCACATCCGCGATTTGCCGACCAGTGGCTCAGCTGCCAAAAAGAGTGCCGACTCTACCTCCACCAAGACGGCTAAAAAGCCTAAAAAGGATGAACGTGGCGCTCTCGTCAACCGTATGGGGGTTGACCCGTGGCACAATTGGGAGGCGCACTATGAAGTGTTGCCTGGTAAAGAGAAGGTCGTCTCTGAACTGAAACAACTGGCTGAAAAAGCCGACCACATCTATCTCGCAACCGACCTTGACCGCGAAGGGGAAGCCATTGCATGGCACCTGCGGGAAGTGATTGGGGGTGATGATGCGCGCTATAGCCGAGTGGTGTTTAACGAAATTACTAAAAACGCGATCCGCCAGGCATTTAACAAACCGGGTGAGCTGAATATTGATCGTGTTAATGCCCAGCAGGCGCGTCGCTTTATGGACCGCGTGGTGGGGTATATGGTTTCGCCGCTGCTATGGAAAAAGATCGCTCGTGGCCTGTCTGCCGGTCGTGTGCAGTCGGTGGCGGTTCGCCTGGTGGTCGAGCGTGAGCGTGAAATTAAAGCGTTCGTGCCGGAAGAGTTCTGGGAAGTCGATGCCAGCACGACCACGCCATCTGGTGAAGCGTTGGCGTTACAGGTGACTCATCAGAACGACAAACCGTTCCGTCCGGTCAACAAAGAACAAACTCAGGCTGCGGTAAGTCTGCTGGAAAAAGCGCGCTACAGCGTGCTGGAACGTGAAGACAAACCGACAACCAGTAAACCTGGCGCTCCTTTTATTACCTCTACGCTGCAACAAGCTGCCAGCACCCGTCTTGGATTTGGCGTGAAAAAAACCATGATGATGGCGCAGCGTTTGTATGAAGCAGGCTATATCACTTACATGCGTACCGACTCCACTAACCTGAGTCAGGACGCGGTAAATATGGTTCGCGGTTATATCAGCGATAATTTTGGTAAGAAATATCTGCCGGAAAGTCCGAATCAGTACGCCAGCAAAGAAAACTCACAGGAAGCGCACGAAGCGATTCGTCCTTCTGACGTCAATGTGATGGCGGAATCGCTGAAGGATATGGAAGCAGATGCGCAGAAACTGTACCAGTTAATCTGGCGTCAGTTCGTTGCCTGCCAGATGACCCCAGCGAAATATGACTCCACGACGCTGACCGTTGGTGCGGGCGATTTCCGCCTGAAAGCACGCGGTCGTATTTTGCGTTTTGATGGCTGGACAAAAGTGATGCCTGCGTTGCGTAAAGGCGATGAAGATCGCATCTTACCAGCAGTTAATAAAGGCGATGCTCTGACGCTCGTTGAACTTACACCAGCCCAGCACTTTACCAAGCCGCCAGCCCGTTTCAGTGAAGCATCGCTGGTTAAAGAGCTGGAAAAACGCGGTATCGGTCGTCCGTCTACCTATGCGTCGATCATTTCGACCATTCAGGATCGTGGCTACGTGCGAGTAGAAAATCGTCGTTTCTATGCGGAAAAAATGGGCGAAATCGTCACCGATCGCCTTGAAGAAAATTTCCGCGAGTTAATGAACTACGACTTTACCGCGCAGATGGAAAACAGCCTCGACCAGGTGGCAAATCACGAAGCAGAGTGGAAAGCTGTACTGGATCACTTCTTCTCGGATTTCACCCAGCAGTTAGATAAAGCTGAAAAAGATCCGGAAGAGGGTGGTATGCGCCCGAACCAGATGGTTCTGACCAGCATTGACTGCCCGACTTGTGGTCGCAAAATGGGGATTCGCACAGCGAGCACCGGGGTATTCCTTGGCTGTTCTGGCTATGCGCTGCCGCCGAAAGAGCGTTGCAAAACCACCATTAACCTGGTGCCGGAAAACGAAGTGCTGAACGTGCTGGAAGGCGAAGATGCTGAAACCAACGCGCTGCGCGCAAAACGTCGTTGCCCGAAATGCGGCACGGCGATGGACAGCTATCTCATCGATCCGAAACGTAAGTTGCATGTCTGTGGTAATAACCCAACCTGCGACGGTTACGAGATCGAAGAGGGCGAATTCCGCATTAAAGGTTATGACGGCCCGATCGTTGAGTGTGAAAAATGTGGCTCTGAAATGCACCTGAAAATGGGGCGTTTCGGTAAATACATGGCCTGCACCAACGAAGAGTGTAAAAACACACGTAAGATTTTACGTAACGGCGAAGTGGCACCACCGAAAGAAGATCCGGTGCCATTACCTGAGCTGCCGTGCGAAAAATCAGATGCTTATTTCGTGCTGCGTGACGGTGCTGCCGGTGTGTTCCTGGCTGCCAACACTTTCCCGAAATCGCGTGAAACGCGTGCGCCACTGGTGGAAGAGCTTTATCGCTTCCGCGACCGTCTGCCGGAAAAACTGCGTTATCTGGCCGATGCGCCACAGCAGGATCCGGAAGGTAATAAGACCATGGTTCGCTTTAGCCGTAAAACCAAACAGCAATATGTCTCTTCGGAAAAAGACGGAAAGGCGACTGGCTGGTCAGCATTTTATGTTGATGGCAAATGGGTTGAAGGAAAAAAATAACCTTTAATTCTGTCAGGTTTTTATAAACAAAGGGTCGCGAAAGCGGCCCTTTTTTATTGCATATTATTTTTTCTTCACACCTATACACTAAGGCTATAAATGATATAGTGGTTATAGTTAGCACCTTTTTTATTATTAAATCGTATTAGTCACCCGCCAGGTGTGACGAAAAAACGATGTTCTGATGGCGTCTAAGTGGATGGTTTAACATGAAATTACAACAACTTCGCTATATTGTTGAGGTGGTCAATCATAACCTGAATGTCTCATCAACAGCGGAAGGACTTTACACATCACAACCCGGGATCAGTAAACAAGTCAGAATGCTGGAAGACGAGCTAGGCATTCAAATTTTTTCCCGAAGCGGCAAGCACCTGACGCAGGTAACGCCAGCAGGGCAAGAAATAATTCGTATCGCTCGCGAAGTCCTGTCGAAAGTCGATGCCATAAAATCGGTTGCCGGAGAGCACACCTGGCCGGATAAAGGTTCACTGTATATCGCCACCACGCATACCCAGGCACGCTACGCATTACCAAACGTCATCAAAGGCTTTATTGAGCGTTATCCTCGCGTTTCTTTGCATATGCACCAGGGCTCGCCGACACAAATTGCTGATGCCGTCTCTAAAGGCAATGCTGATTTCGCTATCGCCACAGAAGCGCTGCATCTGTATGAAGATTTAGTGATGTTACCGTGCTACCACTGGAATCGGGCTATTGTAGTCACTCCGGATCACCCGCTGGCAGGCAAAAAAGCCATTACCATTGAAGAACTGGCGCAATATCCGTTGGTGACATATACCTTCGGCTTTACCGGACGTTCAGAACTGGATACTGCCTTTAATCGCGCAGGGTTAACGCCGCGTATCGTTTTCACGGCAACGGATGCTGACGTCATTAAAACTTACGTCCGGTTAGGGCTGGGGGTAGGGGTCATTGCCAGCATGGCGGTGGATCCGGTCGCCGATCCCGACCTTGTGCGTGTTGATGCTCACGATATCTTCAGCCACAGTACAACCAAAATTGGTTTTCGCCGTAGTACTTTCTTGCGCAGTTATATGTATGATTTCATTCAGCGTTTTGCACCGCATTTAACGCGTGATGTCGTTGATGCGGCTGTCGCATTGCGCTCTAATGAAGAAATTGAGGTCATGTTTAAAGATATAAAACTGCCGGAAAAATAATTTCTTGCGTTATTTTCGGCACCTTTTATGTAGCGAAGGTGCCGGAATATATTCTCTTTTGTTACTTATTTCTATACCGTGCACAATATTTTTATCCCTCATATTTATAGGGTAAATTACCTGTAAAGTAGTGTCTAATTACCCGCCTCGCAAACTCCAGTTTTCAAATATCTATTTCAGGTCAAAAGATTGAATTATTCACTGGAGACGATTCGTAAATTCGCTGGATTTTTGACTAAAGTTTCTTTAGGATTTGTCTCATCGTATGATTAATTACACCAATCGTTCAACGTCTTGCTGATAAGTGATGGCGATTATATGAGGTTAGCAATGCCTTCTGGAAATCAGGAACCCCGCCGCGATCCTGAATTAAAACGTAAAGCCTGGCTGGCGGTTTTTCTTGGTTCTGCACTTTTCTGGGTGGTTGTCGCACTGCTGATTTGGAAAGTGTGGGGATAACTATGGTCGGTCAGGAGCAACTGGAGTCGTCACCATTATGCCAGCATAGTGACAATGAAACAGAAACGAAACGGGAATGTTCCGTCGTTATTCCAGACGACTGGCAACTAACATCGCAGCAGCAAGCCTTTATAGAACTGTTTGCTGAAGATGATCAGCCGAAACAATAATTATCATCATTCTTATTACCCATTTTTAATGAATTAAAGGGCTTTTAATACACCGCAGCAATAACAGCTTGAGTTATCTCAACACAAAATAATAACCGTTAAGGGTGTAGCCTATGATCAACACAAATATGAAATATTGGTCCTGGATGGGCGCGTTTTCTCTGTCGATGCTCTTCTGGGCCGAACTCCTCTGGATCATTACTCACTGATCCTTGACCCCGCTGCGGCGGGGTTGTCATTTGCTTTGCCACAAGGTTTCTCCTCTTTTATCAATTTGGGTTGTTATCAAATCGTTACGCGATGTTTGTGTTATCTTTAATATTCACCCTGAAGAGAATCAGGGCTTCGCAACCCTGTCATTAAGGAGGAGCTATGTCGTCAACCCTACGAGAAGCCAGTAAGGACACGTTGCAGGCCAAAGATAAAACTTACCACTACTACAGCCTGCCGCTTGCTGCTAAATCACTGGGCGATATCACCCGTCTACCCAAGTCACTCAAAGTTTTGCTCGAAAACCTGCTGCGCTGGCAGGATGGTAACTCGGTTACCGAAGAGGATATCCACGCGCTGGCAGGATGGCTGAAAAATGCCCATGCTGACCGTGAAATTGCCTACCGCCCGGCAAGGGTGCTGATGCAGGACTTTACCGGCGTACCTGCCGTTGTTGATCTGGCGGCAATGCGCGAAGCGGTTAAACGCCTCGGCGGCGATACTGCAAAGGTTAACCCGCTCTCACCGGTCGACCTGGTCATTGACCACTCGGTGACCGTCGATCGTTTTGGTGATGATGAGGCATTTGAAGAAAACGTACGCCTGGAAATGGAGCGCAACCACGAACGTTATGTGTTCCTGAAATGGGGAAAGCAAGCGTTCAGTCGGTTTAGCGTCGTGCCGCCAGGCACAGGCATTTGCCATCAGGTTAACCTCGAATATCTCGGCAAAGCAGTGTGGAGTGAATTGCAGGACGGTGAATGGATTGCTTATCCGGATACACTCGTTGGTACTGACTCGCACACCACCATGATCAACGGCCTTGGCGTGCTGGGGTGGGGCGTTGGTGGGATCGAAGCAGAAGCCGCAATGTTAGGCCAGCCGGTTTCCATGCTTATCCCGGATGTAGTGGGCTTCAAACTTACCGGAAAATTACGTGAAGGTATTACCGCCACAGACCTGGTTCTCACTGTTACCCAAATGCTGCGCAAACATGGCGTGGTGAGGAAATTCGTCGAATTTTATGGTGATGGTCTGGATTCACTACCGTTGGCGGATCGCGCCACCATTGCCAATATGTCGCCAGAATATGGTGCCACCTGTGGCTTCTTCCCAATCGATGCTGTAACCCTCGATTACATGCGTTTAAGCGGGCGCAGCGAAGATCAGGTCGAGTTGGTCGAAAAATATGCCAAAGCGCAGGGCATGTGGCGTAACCCGGGCGATGAACCAATTTTTACCAGTACGTTAGAACTGGATATGAATGACGTTGAAGCGAGCCTGGCAGGGCCTAAACGCCCACAGGATCGCGTTGCACTGCCCGATGTACCAAAAGCATTTGCCGCCAGTAACGAACTGGAAGTGAATGCCACGCATAAAGATCGCCAGCCGGTCGATTATGTTATGAACGGACATCAGTATCAGTTACCTGATGGCGCTGTGGTCATTGCTGCGATAACCTCGTGCACCAACACCTCTAACCCAAGTGTGATGATGGCCGCAGGCTTGCTGGCGAAAAAAGCCGTAACTCTGGGCCTCAAGCGGCAACCATGGGTCAAAGCGTCGCTGGCACCGGGTTCGAAAGTCGTTTCTGATTATCTGGCAAAAGCGAAACTGACACCGTATCTCGACGAACTGGGGTTTAACCTTGTGGGATACGGTTGTACCACCTGTATTGGTAACTCTGGGCCGCTGCCCGATCCTATCGAAACGGCAATCAAAAAAGGCGATTTAACCGTCGGTGCGGTGCTGTCCGGCAACCGTAACTTTGAAGGCCGTATCCATCCGCTGGTTAAAACTAACTGGCTGGCCTCGCCGCCGCTGGTGGTTGCCTATGCGCTGGCGGGAAATATGAATATCAACCTGGCTTCTGAGCCTATCGGCCATGATCGCAAAGGCGATCCGGTTTATCTGAAAGATATCTGGCCATCGGCACAAGAAATTGCCCGTGCGGTAGAACAAGTCTCCACAGAAATGTTCCGCAAAGAGTACGCAGAAGTTTTTGAAGGCACAGCAGAGTGGAAGGGAATTAACGTCACACGATCCGATACCTACGGTTGGCAGGAGGACTCAACCTATATTCGCTTATCGCCTTTCTTTGATGAAATGCAGGCAACACCAGCACCAGTGGAAGATATTCACGGTGCGCGGATCCTCGCAATGCTGGGGGATTCAGTCACCACTGACCATATCTCTCCGGCGGGCAGTATTAAGCCCGACAGCCCAGCGGGTCGATATCTACAAGGTCGGGGTGTTGAGCGAAAAGACTTTAACTCCTACGGTTCGCGGCGTGGTAACCATGAAGTGATGATGCGCGGCACCTTCGCCAATATTCGCATCCGTAATGAAATGGTGCCTGGCGTTGAAGGGGGGATGACGCGGCATTTACCTGACAGCGACGTAGTCTCTATTTATGATGCTGCGATGCGCTATAAGCAGGAGCAAACGCCGCTGGCGGTGATTGCCGGGAAAGAGTATGGATCAGGCTCCAGTCGTGACTGGGCGGCAAAAGGTCCGCGTCTGCTTGGTATTCGTGTGGTGATTGCCGAATCGTTTGAACGAATTCACCGTTCGAATTTAATTGGCATGGGCATCCTGCCGCTGGAATTTCCGCAAGGCGTAACGCGTAAAACGTTAGGGCTAACCGGGGAAGAGAAGATTGATATTGGCGATCTGCAAAACCTACAACCCGGCGCGACGGTTCCGGTGACGCTTACGCGCGCGGATGGTAGCCAGGAAGTCGTACCCTGCCGTTGTCGTATCGACACCGCGACGGAGTTGACCTACTACCAGAACGACGGCATTTTGCATTATGTCATTCGTAATATGTTGAAGTAACAACTATTTGCTTGCCGGTTATTTTGCTTCCGGCAAGCAAATGAATTACACAATGCAAGAGGGTTATTTGTTCAGCAAATGGCCCATTTTCTCGGCTTTGGTATCGAGATAATGTTCGTTATTGGGGTTACGACCTACAATCAATGGTACGCGTTCAACAATATTAATCCCTGCTTCGGTCAGAATTTCGACTTTTTTCGGGTTATTGGTTAACAAGCGGACTTCATTGACGCCAAGGAGTTTGAACATATCAGCGCAAAGAGTGAAGTCGCGCTCATCAGCGGCGAAGCCTAACTGGTGGTTAGCCTCTACGGTATCGTAACCTTGATCCTGCAGTGCGTAAGCGCGGATTTTATTCAGCAGACCAATGTTACGACCTTCCTGACGGTGATACAGCAAAATACCACGGCCTTCCTCGGCAATTTGCGTCAATGCCGCTTCGAGCTGGAAGCCACAATCGCAGCGCAAGCTGAACAGGGCGTCACCGGTCAGACATTCGGAATGGACGCGCGCAAGTACCGGGGTATGCCCGGAAATATCGCCATAGACTAGCGCGACATGATCGTGTCCGGTTGCCAGTTCTTCAAATCCCACCATCAGGAAATCGCCCCATGGGGTTGGCAGTTTGGCTTCTGCCACACGTTTAAGCTGCATGAAATTCTCCAGATAATGCTGGTTCTGTATTGGCTTATTTTGCCATAACGAGAAGGGGTTCACCTAATCACGACGCGTCGATCGTTCACGGAATGGCACAAATCTGTCAATTTTTCCTGGAACTGGCGTTTTCAGTTATGATTGTGGGACTTATTAAAAAGGAGAGGCCATGCGTTCGATTGCCAGACGTACCGCAGTGGGAGCTGCACTATTGCTTGTCATGCCAGTAGCCGTATGGATTTCTGGCTGGCGTTGGCAACCTGGAGAACAAAGTTGGCTACTAAAAGCGGCTTTTTGGGTTACTGAAACTGTCACCCAGCCCTGGGGCGTCATTACACATTTGATTTTATTCGGCTGGTTTCTCTGGTGTCTGCGTTTTCGCATTAAGGCTGCCTTTGTATTATTTGCCATTCTGGCGGCCGCAATCCTTGTGGGACAAGGCGTTAAATCCTGGATCAAAGACAAAGTCCAGGAACCACGACCTTTTGTTATCTGGCTGGAAAAAACACATCATATTCCGGTTGATGAGTTCTACACTTTAAAGCGAGCAGAACGCGGAAATCTAGTGAAAGAACAGTTGGCTGAAGAGAAAAATATCCCACAATATTTGCGTTCACACTGGCAGAAAGAGACGGGGTTTGCCTTTCCTTCCGGTCACACGATGTTTGCTGCCAGTTGGGCACTGCTGGCCGTTGGTTTGCTGTGGCCGCGTCGGCGAACGTTAACCATTGCTATCTTGCTGGTCTGGGCAACGGGAGTCATGGGAAGCCGCCTGCTGCTCGGGATGCATTGGCCACGCGATCTGGTAGTAGCTACGTTGATTTCGTGGGCGCTGGTGGCGGTGGCAACGTGGCTTGCGCAACGAATTTGTGGGCCATTAACACCACCTGCGGAAGAAAATCGCGAAATAGCGCAACGAGAACAAGAAAGTTAACGCTGGTTGATTTTCCGAATTTAGCCCTTAAATCATCAACAATGCGTGTGGATGCCATTTCGCAGACGGCGCGAAAATGGTACTTTAAAGGGCTATTGCGGTAAGTTGACCATAATTTATTCGCTCTAACCACATAACGGGAAGTAATGTGAAATATTTACTCATTTTCTTACTGGTGTTAGCGATCTTCGTGATTTCGGTCACGTTGGGTGCGCAGAACGATCAACAGGTGACGTTTAATTATCTGTTAGCGCAAGGGGAGTACCGTATTTCCACATTGCTGGCGGTATTGTTTGCTGCGGGGTTTGCTATCGGTTGGTTGATTTGTGGCCTGTTCTGGCTGCGAGTTCGTGTTTCCCTGGCGCGCGCTGAACGTAAAATAAAGCGACTGGAAAACCAGCTTTCACCCGCGACTGACGTGGCTGTAGTGCCGCACTCGTCAGCGGCGAAGGAATAACTTTCTATGCTGGAGTTGTTGTTTCTGCTTTTGCCTGTAGCCGCTGCCTATGGCTGGTATATGGGCCGCAGAAGTGCGCAACAAAACAAGCAAGATGAAGCCAACCGCTTGTCGCGTGATTACGTAGCGGGGGTTAACTTCCTGCTTAGTAATCAACAGGATAAAGCGGTAGACCTGTTTCTCGATATGCTTAAAGAGGATACAGGCACCGTTGAAGCCCACCTTACGCTCGGAAACCTGTTCCGTTCGCGTGGCGAAGTTGATCGCGCTATTCGCATCCATCAGACCCTAATGGAAAGCGCCTCGCTGACCTATGAACAGCGTCTGTTGGCGATTCAACAACTGGGGCGTGATTACATGGCCGCCGGGTTATATGACCGCGCGGAAGACATGTTCAATCAGCTGACCGATGAAACTGACTTCCGCATTGGCGCGCTGCAACAGTTGCTACAAATCTACCAGGCTACCAGTGAGTGGCAGAAAGCAATTGATGTTGCCGAACGCCTGGTGAAGCTGGGTAAAGATAAACAGCGCGTCGAAATTGCCCATTTCTACTGTGAGTTAGCCCTGCAGCATATGGCCAGCGACGATCTCGATCGTGCCATGACCTTGCTAAAAAAAGGGGCGGCGGCAGATAAAAACAGCGCCCGCGTATCCATAATGATGGGACGCGTGTTTATGGCGAAAGGAGAATACGCCAAAGCCGTCGAAAGTCTGCAACGCGTGATATCCCAGGACAGAGAACTGGTCAGCGAAACGCTGGAAATGTTGCAAACCTGCTATCAGCAGTTGGGTAAAACTGCCGAATGGGCAGAATTCCTGCAGCGTGCGGTGGAAGAGAACACCGGTGCCGATGCTGAATTGATGCTTGCTGATATCATCGAAGCGCGCGACGGTAGTGAGGCCGCACAGGTCTATATTACGCGCCAGCTTCAGCGTCATCCGACCATGCGTGTGTTCCATAAGTTAATGGATTACCACTTAAATGAAGCGGAAGAAGGGCGTGCCAAAGAGAGCCTGATGGTGCTGCGTGACATGGTTGGCGAGAAGGTACGTAGTAAGCCTCGTTATCGTTGCCAGAAATGTGGTTTTACCGCATACACCCTCTACTGGCATTGTCCGTCTTGTCGGGCCTGGTCAACCATTAAACCGATTCGCGGTCTTGATGGCCTGTAATTTTTAAAAAAAATCCGACTTTAGTTACAACATACTAATTATTAATGTTCCATTGTGCTCCGGCAACGACGGCGCAGAAAAAGCCTGCCAGGGGAGAAATCGCAACTGTTAATTTTTTATTTCCACGGGTAGAATGCTCGCCGTTTACCTGTTTCGCGCCACTTCCGGTGCCCATCATCAAGAAGGTCTGGTCATGACGTTAACTGCTTCATCTTCTTCCCGCGCTGTTACGAATTCTCCTGTGGTTGTTGCCCTTGATTATCATAATCGTGATGACGCGCTGGCCTTTGTCGACAAGATCGACCCACGCGATTGTCGTCTGAAGGTCGGCAAAGAGATGTTTACATTGTTTGGGCCACAGTTTGTGCGCGAACTTCAACAGCGTGGTTTTGATATCTTTCTTGACCTGAAATTCCACGATATCCCCAACACTGCAGCGCACGCTGTCGCTGCTGCAGCTGACTTAGGCGTGTGGATGGTGAATGTTCATGCCTCTGGTGGGGCGCGTATGATGACCGCAGCGCGTGAGGCACTGGTTCCGTTTGGCAAAGATGCACCGCTTTTGATTGCTGTGACAGTGTTGACCAGCATGGAAGCCAGCGACCTGGTCGATCTTGGCATGACACTGTCACCTGCAGATTATGCAGAACGTCTGGCGGCACTGACGCAAAAATGTGGCCTTGATGGTGTGGTGTGTTCTGCTCAGGAAGCTGTGCGCTTTAAACAGGTATTCGGTCAGGAGTTCAAACTGGTTACGCCGGGCATTCGTCCGCAGGGGAGTGAAGCTGGTGACCAGCGCCGCATTATGACGCCAGAACAGGCGTTGTCGGCTGGTGTTGATTATATGGTGATTGGTCGCCCGGTAACGCAATCGGTAGATCCAGCGCAGACGCTGAAAGCGATCAACGCCTATTTACAGCGGAGTGCATGATGAGTGATTCCAACAGCCGTCTGGTCTACTCAACGGAAACCGGACGTATTGATGAGCCCAAAGCGGCCCCTGTACGCCCTAAAGGCGACGGTGTGGTGCGTATTCAGCGTCAGACCAGTGGACGTAAAGGTAAGGGCGTTTGCCTGATTACCGGTGTCGATCTCGATGATGCCGAACTGACAAAACTTGCAGCGGAACTGAAGAAAAAATGCGGCTGCGGCGGAGCAGTTAAAGATGGAGTTATTGAAATCCAGGGCGATAAGCGTGATTTATTAAAATCACTACTTGAAGCGAAAGGGATGAAGGTAAAACTCGCAGGCGGTTAACATAAAAAGCCACGGATATATCCGTGGCTTTCGAATATTTTACTGTGCGTATTATTCAGTTATTTCGTACTGAACAGAATCAAGCGTATTATAATTGCGAGTCGATAATCGACATTTATTTACGATTATTTACCGACCTGGTGACCAATAACACCTCCGACAGCTGCACCACCTAATGTACCCAACGTACTGCCATCGGTCAGTACTGCACCGCCTAATGCCCCTGCACCCGCGCCGATTGCGGTGTTGCGGTCCCGTTTAGACCAGTTAGAACAGGCACTCAGAGACATTGCCAAAGTAATTGCCAGAACAGCCGCGGTCATTTTTTTGCTCGTTACAAACATAATACTCTCTCCTGAATTTATGATTCACGGAAGTAAGCTCTCTATAACTATAATAGCTAAGAATAAGTCTGGTGAAATTATTCCGTGAAATCTGCTCGCGCGCAGGGTTATATCACGCAGGTGATAATGACTTCCTGTTATATCGCTGATAATAATTTTATATCTTGAGAGTGTTAATAACAGGTAAATAGTCTTAATTATCAACCAGGAATCATCTTAGAGCGGATGATTTGCCAAACTGCAAATCATCCGTAGAGAAGGGAAATGGTTAAATGTCAACGACGTGAATGGTGAGTTTACTGTGCTCAAGATGCATCAGATCGCTGGCGCGTATTTTCGAATCGGTAATCACGCGATTGAATCGCTCAACGGGACCGATGGAGTATGAATGTACAGCACCAAATTTCGAGCTGTCAGTCAGGACTATCGCTTCGCACTCTTTTTCCAGCACGGCATTGACCACATCGGTACGCATCATATCGCGACCGGTAAATCCAGTTTCAGGTTGCCAGCCATCAATACCAATAAATGCTTTGCTGAAATGCACCTGTTGGATGCACTGGCGTGTCAAAGGGCCAACCATACTTTCGCTTTTTTTCTGATACACGCCACCGAGCAAAATAACTTCACAAGGCGCGTCTTTCAGCAAATGCGCGATGTAGCTGCTGACCGTGATGATAGTGACATTTTTCTTCTGCTCGCCCAGAGTCCGGGCGAGTAGGGCATTGCTGCTGCCATTTTCGATAAAGATGGTTTCGCCCGGTTGAACCAGCGACGCGGCAAACTCGGCGAGTTCACGCTTCAGCGTATAGTTGCTCATCATACGGGTTTCGACGTCATCACTATCAAGCGAAACAGCAAAGCCATGTGCACGGCGGAGGTAACTCAGTTTTTCGAGTGTGTTGAGATCCTGGCGAATGGTAACTTCAGAAACTCCAGTGGCTTTTGCCAGATCGGTTACGCTAACCTGACCCTGGTCAATGACCATCTGTAGAATAGTTTGTTGTCGGGAATTCATCGCTGTAATTCTTATAACGTTATAATACTTAATAAAAAAATACTGACGCGCCGGGCATCCTCAAATAGGAAAACCTGAAGGCACGATTGTTAAATCTCCCACGGTGCCTTCGGGATGTCTGGCGTAGATTCAGCAACCTGGCGCAAGAGTTCTGCTTTAAGTATCTCGAGATTATGGATCGCAGAGTGGTAATCGCCTGCCACAAGGATATCTAACACAATATCAATACGTTCGGCAACGCGCTGGGCATCAAATTCAGACATCAAGGACATCCTTATAGCAAAAGGGGGAAAATGAATAATGCAAAAATTGCCGCTAAAAGAGAAGTGTTTAACAGCAACGGCTAATTATCATCCAGGAATACGATATATAATGACGGGATATAGCGCTAAGTATATATATTCATCTACTTATGCGCGCTTCAGATAGCGTTTATACCAGCGTTCGAAGGCGACGGCGGGCATCGGTTTGGCAAACAAAAATCCTTGCCGCTCATTGATCCCGTTCTTGGTTAAAAAAGCATCTTCCTTTGCACTCTCTACACCTTCGGCGATCACCTGAAGATTCAATGCCTGGGCCACAGCGACGATCGCCCGGACCAGTGACTGCGAGACAGGTTGTTTGTGAATATCTCGAACAAAAACCTGGTCAAGTTTGATGGCATCGATCGGAAAGCGCGCCAGTTGCGAAAGTGAAGAGTAGCCGGTACCAAAATCATCCAGATGCACTTGCGCACCTAGTTGGCTAAATTGTTGAATAACAGACAGTGCCAGTTCATCATTCTCAATCAGACAACTCTCTGTCAGTTCAACATCTATAGGGCAGTATTCAAAATTGAGTTCCTGGAGAACCTGTTTCAGGGCGGTGAAAATGGTTTGATCGGCGAGCTGACGTGCAGAAATATTTACCGCCACTCGCAGGTTTATGCCTTTATCCCGCCACTTTGCCACCTGGCGTACGACATCGAGAATCACCCAACGGCCTAAAGGCACAATTAGCCCTGACTCTTCGGCGTAGGAAATGAAGTCCAACGGTGGAATCAACCCACGTTCAGGTGACTGCCAACGTACTAGTGCTTCCAGACTGCGCACTTCGCCACGCCAGGTGATTTTCGGTTGATAGTGAATAACCAACTGATCGTTTTCCAGTGCTTTACGCAAGTTGGTATCCAGCCAGAGATATTCAAATACCCGTTGATTCATTTCTGGGGTAAAAACGCAAAATTGTCCTCGTCCGCCTTCCTTCGCTGTGTACATTGCTGTGTCGGCGTGACGAATAATAGCCGTGCTGTCTGAACCATGTTCGGGAGAGAGTGCAATACCTACTGAACAGCTGGTATAAACTTCAATTAAACCAATGCGAAAGGGGAGCCGTAAGCGGGTCAAAATTCGTGATGCCATTGCTTCCAGCGCGCTTTGTGAGGTGTTGGATGCCAGTACCAGAAACTCATCCCCACCTGGACGCGCCAACACCTGGTCATGTTCGAGACAGCTTAAAATAGCCAATGACACGTCGCGTAATAACTGGTCACCAAACAAATGCCCATAGGCGTCGTTGACCTTTTTGAAATTATCCAAATCAAGATACACAACCCCAACTTTATTGTTATCTGCATGATTAATAGCGTGATCGATTAAATCCTGCATTGCGTTACGATTCGGCAGTCCGGTGATACTGTCGGTATTTGCCAGAATACGCAGTCGCTCCTGAGCGCGGCGCTCTTCGGTAATGTCGGTGCCGGAACAGATTAAAAAAATCTCGTTTTTGCCACTGCCGCTGTGGACAAATTTATTGCGAAACAGAAACAGCCGCTGGCCTTTACATGTTGGTATCCACAGTTCGACTTCATATGCATTGCCGCTTCGAAAAAATACACGGTTATTGCGCCTGGATGCCGCAGCTTCACGACGGCTCATAAACAGTTTAAACACGCTTTGCCCAATGACGTCGTGTTCTTTCAACCCTGTGTAATCTTCACATAACCGATTGAAGCGTTGGATATTCCCCCGGCTGTCGAGAATCACTATTGCGGAATGTGCTTCAGAAACTACCTGCTCAGCAAAGGAAAGCCCGTGTGATAAATCACGAGCAACCGCCGGTGTGTCATGCCATGCAGACGCGTTGCCAGCCCATTCCCGTTTATTGATTTTTCGTCCTACCAGATGCACAGAAAGATCGCTTTCATCGACGGTCAGACTCATCATCAGGCTGGAGGTGATGACCGTCATTTCCCTGATGCGAGCAGCCTGTTCGGCAGATAACTGCAATGTACGATCAGGTTCTGTGGTTTCGGTGGTAGAAAAGCGCAAAACATCGCTGCTTTCCGTCAACCGCCAGTATGGATTGTGCGATCCGAGAAAGTTGTACAACGTTGTGGACTCCCTAACGGTTTTCATGATGCATATCCTCCGGTTAACAGCGGAGTCCGCGGTTAAATAAAAGGAACAACATGACTTACATGAAATTAACGGCGGCTAAACGCATTGTTTTTTTTATATATTTATTTGTAATCCAGTTTTGGAAAAACGCCAGTTTTCAAACGAAAGTCAGTTAAAAAATCTGCCTGGATATAACGAAGGTAGAGCGGGGAAATAAACGGCCCATCCATGAGGAATGGGCCGTGAAAGGAGATTACGCGACCGGGCGCGCAATAATGCTGCGGGTTTCCATGCGGACTTCGGCAATAGTGACGTCAATAACGTCAGTCACTTTGTAAACCGTTTCACCTTTAATTTGTACAGTGCCGTTTTCCTGGCTGCAAACCAGTTCATCGCGCACAGCGTGTAAGAAAGGTGCCGGAATAAAGGCGATAGCGCCGTTATCAACCAAACGAACACGCATGCCGCCACGGCTGATATCGACAATTTCCGCTGCGAAACGGGTGTCGGTCCCGGCTTTGTCTTTCAGGAAGCGTGCGTATAACCAGTCACCAACATCACGTTCTGCCATCCGGTTGAGACGGCGACGCTCGGCCATTTGGACAGTGATTTCATCCTGTGGGCGCGTCGCAGTTTCGCCTTTGATAACCGCTTTCAGCAGACGGTGGTTGATCATGTCGCCATATTTACGGATCGGCGAAGTCCAGGTGGCGTATGCTTCCAGACCGAGGCCAAAGTGAGGACCGGGTTCAGTGCTAATTTCAGCAAATGACTGGAAGCGACGAATGCGGCTGTCGAGGAAACCAGTTGGTTGCGCGTCCAGTTCACGACGCAGTTTGCAGAAACCGTCCAGCGTGAGCACTTCTTCGGCATCGACATGCAGACCGTGCGTTTTCAGCAACGCTGCCAGCGCGTCGGCATTCGCCGGATCAAAGCCCATATGCACGTTATAGATGCCAAAACCGAGCTTATCGCGCAGTACGCGGGCCGCACAAATGTTAGCGGCAATCATCGCTTCTTCGACGATACGGTTGGCAATGCGACGAGGCTCGGCGACGATATCCAGCACTTCACCTTTTTCACCGAGAATAAAGCGGTAATCCGGGCGATCTTTAAACACCAGTGCGTGGTTATGACGCCACTCGCCGCGGCGTTGGCAAATTTGCGCTAGCAAACGGACTTGTTCGGCAATTGCTTCACTTTCAGGCTGCCAGTCACCGGTATTTTCCAGCCAGTCAGAAACCTGGTCATACACCAGCTTTGCTTTGGATTCGATGGTGGCGGCAAAGAATTCGATATTATCTTCAATGGTGCCATCAGCGGAGAGCGTCATGCGGCATGCCAGTACCGGGCGGACTTCATTGGCGCGCAGTGAGCAGAGATCGTCAGAAAGCTCGCGAGGCAGCATAGGGATGTTGAAGCCAGGCAGATAGTTGGTGAATGCGCGAATTTTCGCGGCTTTGTCCAGCTTGCTGCCTTCAGCAATCCACGCGGTTGGATCGGCAATCGCCACAATCAGCTGAAGTTTGTCATCCGGCAACGCCTTAGCGAAAAGGGCGTCATCCATATCTTCTGTGCTGGCACTGTCGATGGTGACAAAATCCAGCGCGGTCAGATCTTCACGAACCAGACCTTCATCGAGCATTTCGGTAGCGACGCCGTCTGGTGCTTCTTTTTCCAGATTATGGCGTGCAAGGGTAACCCACCACGGTACAAAGTGATCGTCACCAAAAGTGATGTATTGTGTCAGTTCTGCATAGAAAGAACGATCGCCTTTCAGCGGATGACGGCGCATTTCGGCAACCGCCCAGTCGCCTTCTTTAAACTCGTGGTTCAGGCCACGGGCTGCGCGGCAAGGAATGGCGTCTTTTAAGAGTGGATGATCAGGAACGATGGCCAGACGGTCATTTTTGCCCTGAACCTTACCCACGAAACGAGTCAGGAACGGTTCAACCAGTTCTTCTGGCTCTGCGGATTCACGTTCTTTTTCACTGTGGATCACCGCGATAATTCGGTCGCCATGCATGACTTTTTTCATCTGCGGCGGCGGAATGAAATAACTTTTTTGCGCGTCGACTTCCAGGAAGCCAAAGCCTTTTTCTGTGGCTTTTACCACCCCTTCAGCGCGTGGCGTCTGGGAATGCAGTTGCTGTTTAAGCTGCGCTAGCAGCGGGTTGTCCTGAAACATAATTGTCTATTTTGGTGGCCATTAGAGCGGCTGACAGTTTTACGCGAATCTGTCTGACGCGGCAAGGTTAATATGTCTCACCCAACGCGATTTTTAAGCGATTTATCCAGCCACACAGCCCGCTCCATACCAGCAGATTAATAATCTGCGTTGATGATTTTTCGTGTTCGAGTAAAGGGCTGAACTGGGCGGCGCTAAAGCGATCGGGTGCTCGGGTCAGCCATTGTATCGCCTGAACGGTAGCGCGCTCAACAGAATGACGGTCAGCCCATTGGTTAATTTCATTTTCGCCCTTGCGCATAAGGGTGCTGATTTTTTTATATTCATTTGATGAATCCATACAGGTGGCAAAACAAGCAGGACTGCCATTTATACGCGCGCATAACAACGCCGCAAGCTGATTATCCGGCTGTGTATTGCCCCGTGTGCTGTTTAACAACTTTTCGAGAAGGGAAAGTGAAATAGGGTGGAGAGAGAGTATTTCGGCCAGTTGGCAAAGTTCTGCAGTTGAACTTTTTGTGTGCTCTTCAGGTAGTTTTTCCACCTCATAGCTGCTTCGCCAGCGTAATGATTCATCAGCAAACAGTGACGCGTCGGCGTAGTTTTGTATCTCCAGCCCGGGTAACCAGCGTACCGGATGCCCGAGATAAGCCTGAAATGTCGCAATTGTCCGCGCCTGAAAGCCAATAAAACCAATGATTTGGCTAATGATCACACAGTCCCAGGCAGTAAGACCGACGTCATTCAGATGCTGGCGCGATCGGTTGTCGATAATAGAAGGCGAGCTAGCCAGTTGGCGGGCATATTGCGTGATTTGTGCCAACCGATGATTACTTTCCCTGGTGGAATCAGGCCCGGGGAGCGGCGTAAGTCGCGCCGAATAGTAGTTACATAACCGCTGGACGCCGCAAACCTGAGCAACCGTCAGGGCCGTCGACAAGCGTTCATAAGCGGTGAAGGTCTGTGAACGGGTCACGGTAAGCTGGTCAGGGAACAAATCCACTGCAAGAACACGCGCAGGGTCCAGCCATGAAAGGAAGGGGGCCAGCGTTTCTTTTTCAAGGATCACGTCGAGTAGAAAGGGATCGCTGACCTTTGCGGCTTCCGGGACCAGAGGCAGAACGTCATACTCCGTAGTACTGGATTGCGTTTCATGATACCAGTGGCTTTTGCCGGTGATGTGGCGTTGTTCCATGGGCGCTCCTTGGTCGTAAAGGAAATCGTTATCCTGACGCAAGGCGGGAAGGGGAGAAAGACGGATCGGCGATAACAAATATCAGAAAGGTATAACAGAGATAACGGGCGGCAGAACGCCGCCCATCTTTACCAACAGAACGATTATTTCAGTTCGAGTTCGTTCATTGCAGCAATGCTGAAACCGCCGTCAACGTGGACCACTTCACCGGAGATACCGGCAGAGAGATCGGAGCACAGGAATGCCGCAGAGTTACCCACATCTTCAATAGTAACGGTACGGCGAATCGGGGTAACGGCTTCGCAATGAGCCAGCATTTTGCGGAAGTCTTTGATACCGGAGGCCGCCAGAGTACGGATCGGACCAGCAGAGATGGCGTTAACACGCACACCTTCCGGACCCATCGCGTTCGCCATATAGCGCACGTTCGCTTCCAGAGACGCTTTTGCCAGACCCATAACGTTGTAGTTCGGGATAGCGCGCTCAGCGCCAAGGTAGGAAAGGGTCAGCAGGGCAGAACCCGGATTCAGCATGGAGCGGCAAGCTTTTGCCATTGCAACGAAGCTGTAGGAGCTGATGTCGTGGGCAATTTTGAAGCCTTCACGGGTAACGGCGTTAACATAGTCACCATCCAGCTGATCGCCAGGTGCAAAACCAATAGAGTGTACGAAACCGTCAAATTTCGGCCAAACTTTCCCCAGTTCAGCGAACATGGTGTCGATGCTGGCATCTTCTGCAACATCGCACTGCAGAACGATGTCAGAACCCAATTGAGCGGCAAATTCTTCTACGCGGCCTTTCAGTTTGTCGTTCTGGTAGGTGAATGCCAGTTCAGCTCCTTCGCGGTGCATCGCCTGAGCGATACCGTAGGCGATGGATAGTTTGCTGGCAACACCGGTTACCAGAATGCGCTTACCGGAAAGAAAACCCATAGCTTTAATCCTTATTGTTGATGCTTGTTGTGCCTGAAAATCAGGCGATTCGTCGTTTTAGTAAACAGTACGAACAGATAAACGGTTATTATAATCAACCTGGCTGTGAGTAGCTATAGTTGCCAGGTCCGACCGGAGCAGGCTGCGGCAGGGGGGGCGCTTTTCCCCTCACCCTAACCCTCTCCCCAGAGGGGCGAGGGGACCGTATTGTGCAAATATTGTTACCCCAGCAACAAACAGGCTCATACAGCCCCTAACCCTTTCATGGCGATGGCTGGGACGGTTCAGACCTTGCCGAATATTCTCCAGCACCGTCTCCATGTTTTCACCACAACAGCTATTCGGCTCGGTCTGCCCCCTCGCTCTTTCAGGGAGAGGGTGACCGGCGGTTCAGTTCCTGCAGAATATTCTCCAGCACCGTCTCCTCATTACAATCAATCTCGTTATTCCAGAAACGCAGCACGGTCCAGCCCTGCGACTCAAGCCAGCTAGTGCGCCTGGAATCATAGGCAACTGCTAAATCATGCTGCCCACCATCCAGCTCAACGACTACACGCGCCGAGCAGCAAGCAAAATCGAGAATGTAGCTCCCCACTGGATGTTGACGGCGAAATTTGAAATCACTAAAACGTCGGCTGCGAAGATATCGCCAGAGCTTTCGTTCCTGCAAAGTGAGATTGCGTCTTAAATCACGCGCATTTGATTTAATTTTATCTATCACCTCATTCTGACAAGATTTAATCTTTTGTCAGAATGAGGTGAATAATCTGGAAGGAGGATTCAGAAAATTAGCGATCTTTACGCCACGCATCCGCCGTCAATGCCTCGCCAAAATGACCGGCAATCAGCCGTTTGGTGAGTTCATGCAGCGGCGATGCCAGCACATCCGCGGTGCTGCCTCGCTCGACAACCTCGCCCTGATGCATCACCAGCACCTGGTCGCTAATGTGCTTCATCATTCCGATATGCTGGGTAACATAAATATACGAAATGCCCTGTTTTTCCTGTAATTCCAGCATCAGATTAATCAACTGCGAACGCATCGACATATCCAGTGAAGCGAGGGCTTCATCGGCAATAATGACTTTTGGGCGCAATATCAGCGCGCGCGCCAGACCCAGACGCTGTTTTTGTCCGGGTGCCAACATATGCGGATAGTAACTGACGTGATCCGGTAGCAGCCCAACCATACGCATCGTTTCAATAATCTGTTTGCGACGCTGTTCCGGTTCCAGGTCGGTGTTCAGGCGCAGTGGAAAATCCAGAATTTGCGAGATACGTTGACGGGGATTCAACGAGGTCGAAGGATCCTGAAAAATCATGCGAATACGCTGACTGCGGAAGGAATAATCGCCAAAATGCAGTGGATGATCGTCAATCAATAACTCGCCGCTGGTAGGCTCTATCATTCCCGCCAGCATTTTTGCCAGCGTGGATTTACCCGAACCATTCTCGCCAATAATCGCCAGTGTCTGGCCTTCACGTAGCGTAAAGCTCAAGGGTTTTACCGCTTCTACGGTCTGACGACGAAACCAGCCGGTCCGGTAGCGGAACGTTTTACTTAAATTACGCACTTCAAGCAGCGTTTCGATCATCTCACTCTTTCTCCATGTTCAGCGGGAAATGACAGGCATAGAGATGATTTTTCGCCCCCGTCAAACGTGGCGTCACAATGCATTCTCGTTGTGCATACGGGCAACGTGGCCCCAGACGACAACCAATCGGTAACTGTTCCAGCAGTGGGATAGCGCCGGGCAGCGTATTGAGGCGACTTTTATGCGGCATCGCGCTGCCGAAGTCTGGTATCGCGCGGATCAGCGCCTGGGTATAAGGATGATGTGGCATCGTCACCAACTCCTTACTCGGCGCGGTTTCCACTGTTTGACCGCAGTAAAGCACGTTAATTTTATCCGCCCATTGGCTAAGCATTTGTAAGTCATGGCTGATAAGCAAAATAGTGGTATTGCTGTTTTGGTTGAGACGCGTCAGCAGGCGAAAGATTTGCGCCTGGGTTGTTGGCTCCATTGAGTTGGTCGGTTCGTCAGCAATCAGCAGACGCGGTTGATTCGCCAGTGCAATGGCTATCATCACTTTCTGACATTCACCTTCGGTCAACTCATAGGGAAAACTGCGCATCGCATCTTTGTGATCTTTAATCCCCACGCGGTGCAGCAGTTCAATGGCACGGCGTTTGCGCCAGCCAAAACGCTGCCACCAACGGCCTTTATAGGTCCAGGCTGGGATGTTTTGCATCAACTGGCGGCCCACACGTTCTGAAGGGTCAAGACACGACTGCGGTTCCTGGAAAATCATCGACACGTTATGGCCAACCAGTTTGCGCCGTTCGCGTGCGGAGAGACGCAGCAAATCGATATCATCAAAACGCATACGGTCAGCAGTAACACGCCAGTTATCTTTATTCACCCCACAAATCGCTTTCGCAATCAAACTCTTGCCGGAACCGGATTCACCAACAAGACCGCGGATTTCACCTTCGGTTAAGGTCATACTTACCCGGTCGACGGCTTTAACCCACTCATCACCGGTTTTAAATTCAATGGTCAGGTTACGAATATCGAGTAATGGCATTATTCCACCCCCGCAATAATCGCACGACGAACGCCATCGCCAAGGAGGTTAACCAACAACACGCTAATCATAATTGCCGCACCTGGCAGCATGACAGTCCACGGGGCGACATAAATCAGTTCCAGCGCATCACCGAGCATCGCTCCCCATTCAGGCGAGGGGAGTTGTGCGCCGAGATCGAGAAAGCCCAGCGCGGCGATATCGAGAATTGCCATCGACAGTGCGCGGGTGATCTCGGTGACCAGCCCGGCGGTGATGTTTGGCATCACAGCAAACCAGAGAATATTCAGCGTTGATGCGCCATCCAGACGGGCGGCGATAACGTACTCTTTTTCCAGTTCGTCATGCACCATGCTGTAAATCGAACGTACCATACGCGGCAGCAATGCCAGCCAGACAGCAAACATAGCGTGGGACAAACTCGGTCCGGCAAACGCTACAACGATAATTGCCAACAGCAGCGAAGGGATCGCCAGTAAGGTATCCAGAATATGGTTAAGCACCGCTGAGCGGAGGCCGTGTGTCGCCCCGGCGAAGGTGCCCAGTACCAGGCCACAGATCGTCGCGGCAAGCGTCACCACAAATGCGCCACCCACGGTTGGCGCAGCTCCGCTCAGTAAACGGCTTAAAACATCGCGTCCGAGGTCGTCAGTCCCCAGGAAGAAAGAAACTTCGCCATAGCGCGACCATGACGGCGGCAATAATTGATAACCGAGAAATTGCTGGTCGATGCCGTAAGGCGCAAACCAGCCGCCAAAAATACACAGTACAGCCAGCCCCGCGCAGCCGTACAGGCCGACCATCGCAGAGGCGTCACTATAAAATTTGCGCCAGGCGGTACGCAGCGTGCCCGGCGGGCGCTTTTCGCTGTATACGCTATCGTAAGGCATACCATTCCTTATGTTTCAGAGGGTTAGCCATGGCACCCAAAATATCAGAAATCACGTTAACAATAATGACCAGTGAGCCACACACCATCACTCCGGCGGAAATGGCTGCGTAATCCTGCTGGCGGATGGCGTTAATTAACCAGCGCCCTAAACCCGGCCAGCTAAAAACCATTTCGGTGATCATCGCCAGCGTCAGCATGGTGGAAAACTGTAAGCCCAGGCGAGGAATAACCGGCGGTAACGCGTTATGCAGAACGTGGCGACGCAAAATAGTAAAGCGCGACAAACCGCGGGTCGCCGCCGCTTTTACATAGTTCTGGTCATACACTTCGATAGTGCTGATACGCATCAGGCGGATCACTTCAGTTGTTGGCGCAACCGACAGGGTGATCACGGGCAATATCATATGGCGGATTGCGCTCATGATCATTTCATCCCGCCATGGTGAGTCCGAAAGCCAGGCATCAATCAACGCAAAACCGGTAATCGGTTTCACTTCGTAGAGCAGATCGAAACGCCCTGAAACGGGCAACCAACCTAGCGTGAGTGAACAAAACAGCGTCAACAGAAGCGCCAGCCAGAACACCGGGATTGAAAAGCCCAGTAAGGCGATGGCGTTGATCAAGTTATCCTGCCACTTATGGCGCGTAATCCCGGCAATCATCCCCACGGGGATGCCAACAATCAGCGCAAAACCGAAGGCGAGGATGCACAGTTCCATCGTCGCCGGGAAGACCTCTTTTAACTGTTCGGCAATCGGTTGACCGTTAATGCTGGAAACACCAAAATCCCAGTGGATCAGGCCGTTAAACCAGAACACCCAGGCATTCCACAGTGACGCGCCTTGTAACGGCGCATGAGGGGTGAAATAGCTCAAGCTGAAGCCAACGAAGGTCAGCAGGAACAAGGTGACAATCAATAACAAAATGCGGCGTAAGGTGAAGATAATCATGGTTTTTTCACCTCATCCTGTTTCTCGCGATACACCCCAGCAAAGGAGGCGTTACCAAACGGGCTAAGTACCAGACCTTTGATATCGTACCGATAGGCCTGCAAACGCAATGACGACGCCAGCGGCAAAATGGGCAATTCCTGCGCCAGAATACTCTGCGCTTCGTCATAGGCTTCAATACGCGCCGCCAGCTGCTGCGAAGAGAGCGCCTTACGCAATACGCTGTCGAATTTCGGATCGCACCAGTGGGCGAGGTTGGTCTGCGAATGAATTGCCGCGCAGCTCAGTAACGGACGGAAGAAACTGTCCGGGTCGTTACTGTCCGTCGCCCAACCGGATAACGTCAGATCATGGCTCATATCCATCAACCGCGCCTCCTGAAAGCGACCTTCTACCGGCACAATCACCACTTTTACGCCAACCTGCGCCATATCCGCCTGAATCAGTTCGGCAGTTTTCAGTGGACTGGGGTTCCACGCCTGCGAACGTGTGGGCACCCACAGTTTCAGCGTTAAATTTTCCAGCCCCAACGACTTCAACTGTTCGCGCGATTTCGCCGGATTGTATTCAGTAATTTTAGCCTCGTTGTCATAGGCCCACGAGGCGCGCGGTAAAATAGAGGCCGCCGTTTCAGCCGTACCATAATAGATGGATTGCATCAGGCGCTGGTTATTAATCGCCAGTGCCAGCGCATGGCGGACAGCGGGATTATTTAGCGGCGGTTTGGCGGTGTTAAATGCCAGATAGGCGACGTTCATCCCAGGACGCAGCGTTAAACGCAAGCGCGGGTCGTCACGCAAAATGGATAGCTGGCTGGCAGCAGGCCAGGCCAGAACGTCGCATTCCCCGGTCAGGAGTTTCGACAGACGTCCGGTGCCGCCGGAGCCTAAATCCACCACTACCTGCGGCATTAACGGTTTACCGCGCCAGAAGTCATCATGACGTTGTAGGCGAATAAATTGCCCGGCGCGGTATTCCGACAACTGATACGGACCGGTGCCGACCGGTTGACGGTCGAGTTGCTCCTGGCGATCTTCTTTCTCTAACTTCCGGGCATATTCTGCCGACATGACCGAAGCATAATGGGTTGCGAGGTGCCACAAAAAAGAAGCATCCGGCTGGGCGAGTCGGAACTCAACGGTATGATTATCCAGTTTGCGGACGCTTTTCACGTTATCGGCAAATTGCAGGCTGTCGAAGTAGGGGAAGTTGCTGCCGTTGACGTTATGCCACGGGTTGTTGCGGTCAAAAATTCGCTGGAAGGTAAACACCACATCGTCGGCATTCATTTTACGAGTGGGAGTAAACCAGTCGGTTTTTTGAAACGGAACATCGCGACGCAGGTGGAAGCGATAGGTCGCGCCGTTGTCGAGTACTTCCCAGCTTTCGGCAAGTTCCGGCATCAGGCGATAGGTATAGGGATCGACATCCAGCAGTCGATCATAAAACTGGGCGGCAAGGGTATCGACAATTAACCCACTGCTCGCTTTGGATGGGTTAAAGGTGTTGACTTGCCCGCTGACGCAATAGACAAAACCGCTGTCGCGGATATCAGCATGCGGGGGAGATTCAGGCGCGGCGATTGCCTGACCACTCACAAGTCCAGCAATCACCAAAAGAGACGATAATACCTGGCGCATAATATTAAGGGATTTTATGTAAAGAGGCTATCTTACTAATATTTAATGACATTTGCCATTACCGTTTGTGTTCAGGGGTCGTAATGAGGGCCGTGTGGTTGGTCGTTGAACAGGTGACGTCGCCATCTGTTCAACATTCGTACCCGTGATTTCTCTATAACTATAACTCACAGAACAACTTAGCGAGGAGCAGAGCGGTACGATCGTGAGAAACCCATTAAAGCACGCTGCAGTGCGTGTCATTGTTAGCCAGATGCGGCGTGAACGCTTTATCCGGACAACGATACTGACCGATCGTCTGCAATTAAATCATTACTCATTACCCCATTGATTCAAAAACTCTGCGATCTCATCAATGCGTACGGGATTAATCCCCGCTTCAGCAGCCATTTCATGTTGGGCTTCTTCGCTGATCTCTTCATTGTTCATCAAACGGGTGAGCAGTAACTGGAAGTAGTGGGCCAGCGGTGTGCGTTCAGCCTCTGCGACAGGCTCTGCGCATTCGGTCGCGTACTCATCGGCAATATCAAAATATTTTAGCGGGATATCGTGGTTCATTATTTGCCCCTGGGGTTAATGCGCTAAGCATAAGGGCGGATGATAGCACTCGTGATCCGGGTCATACATCTTTTTATAGTTAATGGCGCGGCGCGTTACCCTCAGGCAGGATAATGCGCCGCGCATCCGACTATTACGTTTCACTCACCGGCGTTCTGTCACCATCATACAACGGCACTTTGCGATAGCGGCGGATCAGATACCATAAATATGCGCCGCCTAACGAAGCCCATACCAGACCGAGTGTCAGTGACGTTGACTCGAGGTTAACCCACAGCACACCCACCGTCAGCGCGCCAACCAGCGGCATCAGCAAATAGTGGAAGTGATCCTTCCAGCTTTTATTCATTCCTTTACGCCGCCAGAAATGATTAAACACCGACAGATTCACGAAGGTAAACGCCACCAGAGCACCGAAGTTAATTAACGCTGTGGCGGTAACTAAATCGAAGAACAGCGCCGACAACGCGACAATCCCGACCATAATGACGTTGAGTGCCGGAGTCCGCCATTTTGGGTGCACATAGCCAAACACGCGCTCCGGAAACACATTGTCACGCCCCATCACATACAGCAGACGCGACACGCTGGCATGTGAAGCCAGGCCAGAGGCTAACGTGTTCACAAACGTGGTGCAGAGGAAAATCGACTGGAAGAGCTTGCCGCCGACGTACAGCGCAATTTCAGGCAGTGCGGCATCCGGATCTTTAAAGCGGCTGATATCGGGAAAGAACAGCTGCATAAAGAACGACGCCGCGATAAAGATAACGCCACCGTAGACCGCCGTCAGGAAGATGGCTTTCGGGATCACGCGTGCGGCGTCCGGCGTCTCTTCCGAAAGCGTGGTCACCGCATCGAAACCGAGGAAGGAGAAACAGACAATCGTCGCCCCGGTAATAATCGGGATCAGGTGCGCGTTCTCGCTGATAAACGGCTGAAGTGACCAGACGGTGCCAACGCCTTCTCCTTTATGCAGTCCCTGAACTACCAGGAAGATAAACACCACCATGATGGAGATTTGCACCAGTACAAACAGGGTATTGAAGTTAGCGACCAGGTTGACGCTCTTCAGATTCGCGGCGGTTAAAATGGCGACGAAGGTTACCACCCACACCCACGGCGGCACTTCCGGGAAGAGGGCGGAGAGATAGATTTTCGCCAACAAGACGTTAATCATCGGCAAAAAGAGACAATCCAGCAGCGATGACCAGCCGACCATAAATCCGACGTGCGGGTTAATCGACTTTTGCGCGTAGGTATAGGCCGAACCGGCCTCCGGAAACTGGCGAACCAGTTTGCCGTAGCTGATAGCGGTAAACAGCACACCCGCCAGCGCCAGCAAATAGGACGCCGGAACGTGACCGTCGCTAATGCCGGAGACAATACCAAAAGTATCAAATACGGTCATCGGCGTGAGATAGGCCAGACCCATCATCACCACCTGCCACAATTTCAGTGATTTTCGCAGACGGGTTTTGCCGGGTTGCGCAGCAATATTCAGTGGTGAATTAATAGCCATAATTGCTGCCTCCCCTGCGTAATAAGGTTTGCGGTCGTGTCGACCTGAAATCAAACCTGTTTAGCAAGGGAAGCAAAGGGGGCGGAGTCCAGTCAGTAGCAGGAGGGGCGCATACGCAGCCTCCCTCGCCATGCGGGGATTTAATCATCGGCATCATCTCATTTCCTCGTCACAGTCTTAATCGTTAACGGAAGCCCGTTGCCGCCCGCGCTCCATAACGCGACATCCGGGAAATGTCTGGATTACCAGCAAATGTCAGGCCTGGCTCCGCTCAGGCCGATGAAACAACCCCGCAAGGGGTATTACGCGTTTTTCAACATCCACTCAATTTCTGTTTCTGTGATGAGGCGCTCAAACTGCAACAGCTCATCATTTTTACAGGCGTGATAGACATGGCAGAAGCGTTCGCCTAAATAGCGGCGCAGGTGATCATTCTCGATAAACTCACCCAGGGCATCGCTCTGGCGAATCGGAAAGGGTAAGCCTTCCTGTTCCAGCCCGTTGCCTTCGACTTCTTCCTGCAACGGCAGCTCGTTATCAAGGCCATGCAAAATACCGGCAAAAATCGCTGCCATCACCAGATATGGGTTGGCATCGGCACCCGCCACGCGATATTCCACGCGGTGATTATGACGGTCGCCGCACGGAATACGCAGGGCGACGGTGCGGTTGTTATGGCCCCACGACGCCTGCGTCGGCACATACATTCCCGGCTGGAAGCGGCGATACGAGTTCACGTTTGGTGCCAGCAACGCCATCGACGACGGCATCAGGTCAATCATCCCGGCGAGCATCTTTTTCAGCAGCGGCGAATCTTCGCCTTCCGCGTCAGAAAGCACGTTCTCGCCACGATTATTTTGCATACTGATATGGATATGCATTCCGCTGCCCGCGTGCTCTTCATACGGCTTCGCCATAAAAGTGGCGTGCATCTTATGCTTTTCTGCCATCAGACGCACCAGGCGTTTTAGTGCCAGCGCATCATCGCAGGCTTCCAGCACGTTATCAGTATGGTAAAGGTTGATTTCAAACTGACCCGGCGAGGCCTCAGCGACCGCGCCATCTGCCGGAATCAGCTGTAACTGCGCCAGTTCATCAATATCATTGAGCACGTCGGCGAAGTGGTTGAGGTTATCAACGGAGTAAACCTGGCTTTGTGTATTGCGGTCATCGGTGCCAGGCGCGCAGGGCGGTTGCAGATACCCTTCAGCGTCGCGCTGGCGATCCAGTAAATAGAACTCCAGCTCTACCGCTACGACCGGGAACAATCCGCGCTGGCGCAGCTGCTGCCACAGGCGGTTAAGAACGTTCCGCGGCTCAACGTCAAAGGGAGCGCCATCTTCATCGACCATGGTCAGGAGCATCTGACCGATAAACTCTGGATCGGCGGCAGAAGGAGTTAAGGAACCGAGAACAGGAACACAGGTACGATCCGGCTCGCCCATTTCCTGACCCAGACCTGCTTCTTCTACTACGTTGCCCAGAATATCCATTGCAAATACCGAGGCCGGGAAATAACACCCTTTCTCGAGCTTCTTCAGGCTTGAAACAGGAATACGCTTTCCACGGAAGCAACCATTTAAATCGGTAAGTAAAACATCAACATATTGCGTATTCGGGTAGCGCTCCAGGTAGCGTTTCACTTCCTGCGTAAAGGCGCTACCCCGCCTCTCTTCTGACTGCTGAACAAAGTTCTCTACTTCAACGATATTGGTTTCCATGATTCTTCGCCTTTGGTTTGTTTTCCGCTCGTTATCAAAGCGTAAAATATAATGACCACCATTCGAATCTGTATGCAAACTAAATGTTTGTCAAATGTTAAATTGAGTTTGCAAAAATGAAAACCCACTGCTAGATTGAAAAAATATTGAACATAAAGGTCATTTAAAGCGCAGTAATGGCGATAATTTAGTCCACTTTGTGAGATTGAGCATGGAAAATATAATGAACAATCCGGTTATCGGTGTCGTAATGTGCAGGAACAGGCTTAAGGGTCATGCGACCCAGACTCTGCAAGAAAAGTACCTGAATGCCATCATCCATGCAGGCGGCTTGCCTATTGCGCTACCACATGCGCTGGCGGAACCGTCATTACTTGAACAACTTTTGCCGAAACTCGATGGCATTTATCTTCCTGGTAGTCCCAGCAATGTGCAGCCGCACCTATATGGTGAAAACGGCGATGAGCCTGACGCCGATCCCGGGCGTGATCTTCTGAGCATGGCGATAATTAATGCCGCACTCGAAAGGCGCATCCCCATTTTCGCCATCTGCCGGGGTTTACAAGAACTGGTGGTGGCAACCGGTGGTTCGTTGCATCGCAAGCTGTGCGAACAGCCTGAATTGCTGGAACATCGGGAAGATCCCGAACTGCCGGTGGAACAGCAATATGCACCGTCGCATGAAGTTCAGGTTGAAGAGGGGGGATTACTGTCTGCGTTGTTACCTGAATGTAGCAACTTTTGGGTAAACTCTCTACATGGACAAGGGGCGAAGGTCGTTAGCCCACGGTTGCGTGTTGAAGCTCGCTCGCCGGATGGCTTAGTTGAGGCGGTTAGCGTCATCAATCATCCTTTTGCGCTGGGCGTACAGTGGCACCCGGAATGGAACAGTAGCGAGTACGCGCTTTCGCGTATATTGTTCGAGGGCTTTATCACCGCTTGTCAGCACCATATCGCTGAAAAACAGCGACTCTGACCACTACAGTTTAAGGAAATGCAAATATGAGTGATGAGGGACTGGCGCCAGGAAAACGCTTGTCGGAAATCCGCCAGCAGCAGGGGCTTTCACAACGTCGTGCCGCCGAACTCTCCGGGCTGACTCACAGTGCTATCAGTACGATAGAACAAGATAAAGTCAGCCCTGCCATCAGTACGCTGCAAAAGCTGCTGAAGGTGTATGGTCTGTCACTCTCGGAATTCTTTTCCGAGCCGGAAAAACCTGATGAGCCGCAGGTCGTCATTAATCAGGACGACTTAATTGAGATGGGTAGTCAGGGTGTGTCAATGAAGCTGGTTCATAACGGTAACCCGAATCGCACGCTGGCGATGATCTTTGAAACGTACCAGCCGGGCACAACCACTGGGGAAAGAATTAAGCATCAGGGTGAGGAAATAGGCACTGTACTGGAAGGTGAAATTGTTCTGACGATTAATGGTCAGGATTACCACCTCGTCGCGGGGCAAAGTTATGCCATTAATACCGGCATCCCGCACAGTTTCAGTAATACGTCGGCAGGTATTTGCCGAATTATCAGCGCCCATACGCCCACCACGTTTTAATCTTTTTGTTCTGTAAGCCGGGTAAGCGCAATGCGCCCGGCAATCTATACACAAAATCATTCAAGTTGCATCAAGGCGGCAAGTGAGCGAATCCCGATGAGCTTACTCAGGTAAGTGATTCGGGGGAGCGAACGCAGCCAAGGCAGAGGCGGCTTGAAGGATGAAGTGTATATAAAGAATGTCGCCAGAAATAAACGGGCATACGGCCCGGGGATCTCTGCGCCCTGACGTTCACAAACTGCATATATCTGATAGACGTGAAACAGGAGTCATAATGAATTTTCATCATCTGGCTTACTGGCAGGATAAAGCGTTAAGTCTCGCCATTGAAAACCGCTTATTTATTAACGGTGAATATACTGCTGCGGCGGAAAATGAAACCTTTGAAACCGTTGATCCGGTCACCCAGGCACCGCTGGCGAAAATTGCCCGCGGCAAGAGCGTCGATATCGACCGTGCGATGAGCGCAGCACGCGGCGTATTTGAACGCGGCGACTGGTCACTCTCTTCTCCGGCTAAACGTAAAGCGGTACTGAATAAACTCGCCGATTTAATGGAAGCCCACGCCGAAGAGCTGGCACTGCTGGAAACTCTCGACACCGGCAAACCGATTCGTCACAGTCTGCGTGATGATATTCCCGGCGCGGCGCGCGCCATTCGCTGGTACGCCGAAGCGATCGACAAAGTGTATGGCGAAGTGGCGACCACCAGTAGCCATGAGCTGGCGATGATCGTGCGTGAACCGGTCGGCGTGATTGCCGCCATCGTGCCGTGGAACTTCCCGCTGTTGCTGACTTGCTGGAAACTCGGCCCGGCGCTGGCGGCGGGAAACAGCGTGATTCTAAAACCGTCTGAAAAATCACCGCTCAGTGCGATTCGTCTCGCGGGGCTGGCGAAAGAAGCAGGCTTGCCGGATGGTGTGTTGAACGTGGTGACGGGTTTTGGTCATGAAGCCGGGCAGGCGCTGTCGCGTCATAACGATATCGACGCCATTGCCTTTACCGGTTCAACCCGTACCGGGAAACAGCTGCTGAAAGATGCGGGCGACAGCAACATGAAACGCGTCTGGCTGGAAGCGGGCGGCAAAAGCGCCAACATCGTTTTCGCTGACTGCCCGGATTTGCAACAGGCGGCAAGCGCCACCGCAGCAGGCATTTTCTACAACCAGGGACAGGTGTGCATCGCCGGAACGCGCCTGTTGCTGGAAGAGAGCATCGCCGATGAATTCTTAGCCCTGTTAAAACAGCAGGCGCAAAACTGGCAGCCGGGCCATCCACTTGATCCCGCAACCACCATGGGCACCTTAATCGACTGCGCCCACGCCGACTCGGTCCATAGCTTTATTCGGGAAGGCGAAAGCAAAGGGCAACTGTTGTTGGATGGCCGTAACGCCGGGCTGGCTGCCGCCATCGGCCCGACCATCTTTGTGGATGTGGACCCGAATGCGTCCTTAAGTCGCGAAGAGATTTTCGGTCCGGTGCTGGTGGTCACGCGTTTCACATCAGAAGAACAGGCGCTACAGCTTGCCAACGACAGCCAGTACGGCCTTGGCGCGGCGGTATGGACGCGCGACCTCTCCCGCGCGCACCGCATGAGCCGACGCCTGAAAGCCGGTTCCGTCTTCGTCAATAACTACAACGACGGCGATATGACCGTGCCGTTTGGCGGCTATAAGCAGAGCGGCAACGGTCGCGACAAATCCCTGCATGCCCTTGAAAAATTCACTGAACTGAAAACCATCTGGATAAGCCTGGAGGCCTGAAATGACCGAACATACCAGCAGTTACTACGCCGCCAGTGCGAATAAATATGCACCATTCGACACGCTGAATGAGTCAATCACCTGCGACGTTTGCGTGGTTGGCGGCGGCTATACCGGGCTCTCCTCCGCGCTGCATCTGGCGGAAGCGGGCTTTGACGTAGTGGTTCTCGAAGCCTCACGCATCGGCTTTGGCGCAAGCGGGCGCAATGGCGGACAGCTTGTGAACTCCTACAGCCGCGACATCGACGTGATCGAAAAAAGCTACGGCATGGACACCGCCCGTATGCTCGGCAGCATGATGTTCGAAGGTGGTGAGATCATCCGCGAACGTATCAAACGTTATCAGATTGACTGCGACTACCGCCCCGGCGGCCTGTTTGTGGCGATGAATGATAAACAGCTCGCCACACTTGAAGAGCAGAAAGAGAACTGGGAACGCTACGGCAATAAACAGCTGGAATTGCTGGACGCCAACGCCATTCGCCGTGAAGTAGCCAGCGATCGCTATACCGGTGCGCTGCTGGATCACAGCGGTGGGCATATTCATCCGCTAAACCTTGCCATTGGCGAAGCGGACGCCATCCGCCTCAACGGCGGGCGCGTGTATGAACTTTCTGCCGTGACGCAGATCCAGCACACCACGCCAGCCGTTGTGCGAACTGCCAAAGGTCAGGTGACGGCGAAGTATGTGATTGTCGCCGGGAATGCGTATCTGGGCGATAAAGTAGAGCCGGAACTGGCGAAACGCAGCATGCCGTGCGGCACGCAGGTGATCACCACCGAACGGCTGTCGGAAGATTTAGCCCGTTCGCTGATCCCGAAAAACTACTGTGTGGAAGACTGTAACTATCTGCTTGATTACTACCGTCTTACCGCCGACAACCGCCTGCTGTACGGCGGCGGCGTGGTCTACGGCGCGCGCGACCCGGATGACGTTGAGCGCCTTGTGGTGCCGAAACTGCTGAAAACCTTCCCGCAGCTGAAGGGCGTGAAAATTGATTACCGCTGGACGGGCAACTTCCTGCTGACCCTGTCGCGTATGCCGCAGTTTGGTCGCCTCGATACCAACATCTATTACATGCAGGGCTACAGCGGCCACGGCGTGACCTGTACTCATCTAGCCGGACGTTTGATTGCCGAACTGCTGCGCGGCGACGCCGAACGTTTCGATGCCTTCGCCAATCTGCCGCATTACCCGTTCCCCGGCGGGCGCACGCTGCGTGTGCCGTTTACCGCGATGGGCGCGGCGTATTACAGCCTGCGCGATCGTCTGGGCGTTTAATTTCCGATTAACCGTGAAGAGTCAAAAGGTGTGAAACATGAGCAACAATGAATTCCATCAGCGTCGTCTTTCTGCCACTCCGCGCGGGGTTGGCGTGATGTGTAACTTCTTCGCCCAGTCGGCTGAAAACGCCACGCTGAAGGATGTTGAGGGCAACGAGTACATCGATTTCGCCGCAGGCATTGCGGTGCTGAATACCGGACATCGCCACCCTGATCTGGTCGCGGCGGTGGAGCAGCAACTGCAACAGTTTACCCACACCGCGTATCAGATTGTGCCGTATGAAAGCTACGTCACCCTGGCGGAGAAAATCAACGCCCTTGCCCCGGTGAGCGGGCAGGCCAAAACCGCGTTCTTCACCACCGGTGCGGAAGCGGTGGAAAACGCGGTGAAAATTGCTCGCGCCCATACCGGACGCCCTGGCGTGATTGCGTTTAGCGGCGGCTTTCACGGTCGTACGTATATGACCATGGCGCTGACCGGAAAAGTTGCGCCGTACAAAATCGGCTTCGGCCCGTTCCCTGGTTCGGTGTATCACGTACCTTATCCGTCAGATTTACACGGCATTTCAACACAGGACTCCCTCGACGCCATCGAACGCTTGTTTAAATCAGACATCGAAGCGAAGCAGGTGGCGGCGATTATTTTCGAACCGGTGCAGGGCGAGGGCGGTTTCAACGTTGCGCCAAAAGAGCTGGTTGCCGCTATTCGCCGCCTGTGCGACGAGCACGGTATTGTGATGATTGCTGATGAAGTGCAAAGCGGCTTTGCGCGTACCGGTAAGCTGTTTGCCATGGATCATTACGCCGATAAGCCGGATTTAATGACGATGGCGAAAAGCCTCGCGGGCGGGATGCCGCTTTCGGGCGTGGTCGGTAACGCGAATATTATGGACGCACCCGCGCCGGGCGGGCTTGGCGGCACCTACGCCGGTAACCCGCTGGCGGTGGCTGCCGCGCACGCGGTGCTCAACATTATCGACAAAGAATCACTCTGCGAACGCGCGAATCAACTGGGCCAGCGTCTCAAAAACACGTTGATTGATGCCAAAGAAAGCGTTCCGGCCATTGCTGCGGTACGCGGCCTGGGGTCGATGATTGCGGTAGAGTTTAACGATCCGCAAACGGGCGAGCCGTCAGCGGCGATTGCACAGAAAATCCAGCAACGCGCGCTGGCGCAGGGGCTGCTCCTGCTGACCTGTGGCGCATACGGCAACGTGATTCGCTTCCTGTATCCGCTGACCATCCCGGATGCGCAATTCGATGCGGCAATGAAAATTTTGCAGGATGCGCTGAGCGATTAATAGCCCAACGCAATAATGTCTGATGCGCTGCGCTTATCAGGCCTGCAAACGACGTATTGATTATGTATGCCGAATAAAGCATTCACGCCGCATCCGGCAAGTTGTATTGCTCAACTTCGCTAAATCTGGTGCTTTTTCAACAACGCGCGGAACTGATGATAAGTTAACCCCAGTAATTCAGCCGCGCGCTTCTGGTTATATTTCCCTTGTTGCAAACTGAGTTGCAGCAACTCTTTTTCCTGCTGCATCTGAAACTCACGTAAATCCAGCGGCAGTGTTGGAAGCGAGGTGGTTTCTGAAACGGCGATAGCGTCTTCAGGCGGACGCCGTTTAAAGGGATCAATAATGATGTCATCAAGCGGATAATCGCTGGTGCCGTGGCGATACACTGAACGTTCCACCACGTTTTTCAATTCACGAATATTTCCCGGCCAACGATAATTCAGCAATGTTTCTCTGGCGCGCTCCGTAAACCCCGGGAACAGAGGCAGCTTGATTTCCCGACACATCTGGATGGCAAAGTATTCTGCCATCAACATTATGTCGCTTTCGCGCTCGCGCAGTGGTGGCAGTTGTACAACATCAAAAGCCAGTCGGTCGAGCAGGTCAGCGCGAAAAGTGCCTTCATTGACCATCGCCGGGAGATCGGCATTCGTCGCGCATACCAACCGCACATTCACCTGCAATGGTTGGCTGCCGCCAACGCGCTCCAGTTCACCGTACTCAATCACGCGCAATAATTTCTCCTGCACCATCATCGGTGCCGTAGCGAGTTCATCAAGAAATAGCGTACCGCCGTCGGCACGTTCAAATCTCCCTGGATGACGTTTTTGCGCACCGGTAAACGCCCCCGCTTCGTGACCAAACAGTTCGGAATCCAGCAGATTTTCATTTAACGCCGCGCAGTTAAGGGAAATAAACGGCCCTTGCCAACGGGAGGAGAGATAATGCAGGCGGCTGGCAATCAGCTCTTTACCGGTGCCGCGTTCGCCGATGATGAGCACCGGTTTGTCCAGCGGTGCGAGATGCGAAACCTGTTCCAGCACTTCGAGAAAGCTGTTCGCCTCACCAAGTAAATTATCTTTGTATTCTGCCATGATGAAATTCGCCACTTGTTAGTGTAATTCGCTAACTCATCCTGGCATGTTGCTGTTGATTCTTCAATCAGATCTTTATAAATCAAAAAGATAAAAAATTGGCACGCAAATTGTATTAACAGTTCAGCAGGACAATCCTGAACGCAGAAATCAAGAGGACAACATTATGGGTATTTTTTCTCGCTTTGCCGACATCGTGAATGCCAACATCAACGCTCTGTTAGAGAAAGCGGAAGATCCACAGAAACTGGTTCGTCTGATGATCCAGGAGATGGAAGATACACTGGTTGAAGTACGTTCTACTTCGGCGCGCGCGTTGGCAGAAAAGAAACAGCTGACTCGCCGTATTGAACAAGCGTCGGCGCGTGAGGTTGAATGGCAGGAAAAAGCCGAACTGGCGCTGCTGAAAGAGAGAGAGGATCTGGCACGTGCAGCGTTAATTGAAAAACAGAAACTGACCGATCTGATTAAGTCCCTGGAACATGAAGTGACGCTGGTGGACGATACGCTGGCACGCATGAAGAAAGAGATTGGCGAGCTGGAAAACAAATTGAGCGAAACACGCGCTCGCCAGCAGGCATTGATGTTACGTCATCAGGCGGCAAACTCGTCGCGCGATGTGCGTCGTCAGCTGGACAGTGGCAAACTGGATGAAGCAATGGCTCGTTTCGAATCTTTCGAACGTCGTATTGACCAGATGGAAGCGGAAGCAGAAAGCCACAGCTTCGGTAAACAAAAATCGCTGGACGATCAGTTTGCCGAACTGAAAGCCGATGATGCAATCAGCGAACAACTGGCACAATTAAAAGCCAAAATGAAGCAAGACAATCAATAATAACATCCAGGCGGCGTCCGAACGCGCCGCCGCTCATCGTCTAAGGAGTACTTATGAGCGCGCTATTTCTGGCTATTCCGTTAACCATTTTTGTGCTGTTTGTTTTACCGATCTGGTTATGGCTGCATTACAGCAATCGTTCTGGTCGCAGTGAATTGTCGCAAAGTGAGCAGCAGCGATTAGCGCAACTGGCTGATGAAGCAAAACGGATGCGCGAACGTATTCAGGCGCTGGAATCTATTCTTGATGCAGAACATCCGAACTGGAGGGATCGCTAATGGCGGGCATTAATCTCAATAAAAAATTATGGCGTATTCCACAGCAGGGCATGGTCCGCGGCGTCTGCGCCGGGATTGCCAACTATTTTGATGTACCGGTAAAACTGGTGCGTATCCTGGTGGTGCTGTCGATTTTCTTCGGTCTGGCGCTGTTTACCCTGGTTGCTTACATCATTTTGTCATTTGCGCTTGATCCAATGCCGGACAACATGGCCTTTGGTGAGCAGCTACCTTCCAGCAGCGAATTGCTGGATGAAGTCGACCGTGAACTGGCGGCAAGTGAAACGCGTTTACGCGAGATGGAACGTTATGTCACTTCCGATACTTTCACGTTACGTAGCCGTTTCCGTCAACTGTGAGGAAAGTTATGAATACTCGCTGGCAACAGGCCGGGCAAAAGGTAAAGCCTGGTTTCAAATTAGCAGGCAAGCTGGTACTTCTTACCGCACTGCGCTATGGCCCGGCGGGTGTGGCGGGCTGGGCGATAAAATCAGTTGCTCGCCGACCGCTGAAAATGTTGCTGGCTGTGGCGCTGGAACCGCTGTTAAGTCGGGCTGCTAATAAACTGGCACAGCGTTATAAAAGGTGAGGGGAGTTTCGCAAAAATTGTTAAATCTCAGGCGTATAATGGATGGCAATTTTCATCCATAGAAGGACGCTTACATGTTTAAAAAAGGCTTACTTGCTCTGGCACTGGTGTTTTCACTGCCCGTTTTCGCCGCTGAACACTGGATCGATGTTCGTGTTCCAGAGCAGTATCAGCAAGAGCACGTTCAGGGGGCCATCAATATTCCCCTGAAGGAAGTGAAAGAGCGCATTGCCACCGCCGTTCCGGATAAAAACGACACCGTGAAAGTGTATTGCAATGCCGGACGCCAGTCAGGGCAAGCAAAAGAGATCCTTAGCGAGATGGGATATACCCACGTTGAGAACGCCGGTGGCCTGAAAGACATCGCAATGCCGAAGGTCAAAGGTTAAAAGAATTCACCATGAGCGGCGCTTATGCGCCGTTTTTTTTTCTGTCACACCTTATTTACATCCCCATAGATTATTTGCGTCAGCTCACAAATACGCTTTTTCCCTGGTAAAAAATGATTTCCTGCGTGACTAAAACCCTTGTGCTCAATTGACAGTTTATTTTCTGCGGAGTAGTCTCTCGTTTCATGGGACCGCTACCACGGAAAGGCAACATGAAACAGAAAATTACGGATTACCTGGACGAAATCTACGGTGGAACATTTACCGCAACTCATTTACAGAAACTTGTAACGCGTCTTGAGAGTGCGAAACGATTAATTACACAGCGACGTAAAAAACACTGGGATGAAAGTGATGTCGTGTTAATTACCTATGCCGATCAATTTCACAGCAATGATTTAAAACCATTACCCACATTTAATCAGTTTTACCATCAATGGCTGCAAAGCATTTTTTCACATGTTCATTTGTTGCCGTTTTATCCATGGTCATCTGATGATGGCTTTTCGGTAATTGATTATCATCAGGTCGCCAGTGAAGCGGGGGAGTGGCAGGATATTCAGCAACTCGGTGAATGCAGTCATTTAATGTTTGATTTTGTCTGCAACCATATGTCGGCAAAAAGTGAATGGTTTAAAAACTATTTACAACAGCATCCAGGTTTTGAAGATTTTTTTATTGCCGTTGACCCGCAAACCGATCTCAGCGCCGTCACTCGCCCGCGTGCGTTACCGTTATTAACGCCATTCCAGATGCGCGATCATTCAACGCGCCATTTATGGACCACCTTTAGTGACGATCAAATTGACCTGAATTACCGTAGCCCTGAAGTGTTGCTGGCGATGGTGGATGTTTTACTCTGTTACCTTGCGAAAGGTGCTGAGTATGTCCGCCTGGATGCCGTTGGCTTTATGTGGAAAGAGCCGGGAACAAGCTGCATCCATCTGGAAAAAACACATCTGATTATCAAACTGTTACGGTCGATTATTGATAACGTTGCGCCAGGTACAGTGATCATTACCGAGACCAATGTTCCGCATAAAGACAACATTGCTTACTTTGGCGCAGGCGATGACGAAGCACATATGGTGTACCAGTTCTCGCTGCCGCCACTGGTGCTGCATGCGGTGCAAAAACAGAACGTTGAGGCGCTTTGTGCGTGGGCGCAAAACCTGACACTACCTTCCAGCAACACCACCTGGTTTAACTTCCTCGCCTCTCACGATGGCATCGGGCTAAACCCGCTACGGGGCTTGTTGCCTGAAAGCGAAATATTAGAGCTGGTCGAGGCGTTACAGCAGGAAGGTGCATTAGTAAACTGGAAAAATAATCCCGACGGTACACGCAGTCCGTATGAAATAAATGTGACCTATATGGATGCGTTAAGCCGCCGTGAGAGTAGCGATGAAGAACGTTGCGCCAGGTTTATCCTTGCCCATGCGATTTTGTTAAGTTTCCCCGGTGTGCCAGCGATATATATTCAAAGTATTCTTGGCTCGCGTAATGATTACGCAGGTGTCGAAAAACTCGGATATAACCGTGCGATTAACCGTAAAAAATATCACAGTAAAGAGATAACCCGAGAACTGAACGATGAAGCTACATTAAGGCATGCGGTATATCATGAGTTGTCGCGTTTAATTACACTTCGTCGCAGCCATAACGAGTTTCATCCGGATAATAATTTTACCATTGATACGATTAATTCATCCGTAATGCGTATTCCAAGAAGTAACGCTGATGGTAATTGTCTGACTGGATTGTTTAATGTCAGTAAAAATATTCAGCATGTAAATATTACTAATCTGCATGGTCGGGATCTGATTAGTGAAGTTGATATATTGGGTAATGAAATAACGCTGCGCCCCTGGCAGGTTATGTGGATTAAATAAAAAGGAACATCTCATGATTAAATCAAAAATCGTGCTGTTATCAGCACTGGTTTCATGCGCCCTGATTTCAGGCTGTAAAGAAGAAAATAAAACGAATGTATCCATCGAATTTATGCATTCTTCGGTGGAGCAGGAGCGCCAGGCCGTTATCAGTAAATTGATTGCCCGTTTTGAAAAAGAAAACCCTGGCATCACCGTTAAGCAAGTGCCCGTGGAAGAAGATGCCTATAACACTAAAGTCATTACTCTTTCACGTAGCGGTTCGCTGCCGGAAGTGATCGAAACCAGCCATGACTACGCCAAAGTGATGGACAAAGAGCAGCTTATCGATCGCAAAGCGGTTGCCACAGTCATCAGCAACGTTGGTGAAGGCGCGTTTTACGATGGCGTACTGCGTATTGTGCGTACCGAAGATGGTAGCGCATGGACCGGTGTTCCTGTCAGCGCCTGGATTGGCGGTATCTGGTATCGCAAAGATGTGCTGGCAAAAGCGGGGCTTGAGGAGCCGAAAAACTGGCAACAGCTGCTGGACGTTGCACAGAAACTGAATGACCCGGCGAATAAAAAATACGGCATTGCGCTGCCTACAGCAGAAAGCGTGTTGACGGAACAATCCTTCTCCCAGTTTGCGTTATCCAACCAGGCTAACGTCTTTAACGCCGAAGGCAAAATCACCCTTGATACACCAGAGATGATGCAGGCACTGACCTATTACCGCGACCTTACTGCCAACACTATGCCGGGTTCTAACGACATCATGGAAGTGAAAGACGCCTTTATGAACGGCACCGCGCCGATGGCGATTTACTCCACCTATATCCTTCCGGCTGTGATTAAAGAAGGCGACCCGAAAAACGTCGGTTTCGTGGTGCCAACCGAGAAAAACTCTGCGGTCTACGGCATGTTGACCTCGCTGACCATTACCGCCGGGCAAAAGACCGAAGAGACGGAAGCAGCAGAAAAATTTGTCACCTTTATGGAGCAGGCAGACAACATTGCCGACTGGGTGATGATGTCGCCAGGTGCTGCGCTGCCGGTGAATAAAGCGGTGGTGACTACCGCCACCTGGAAAGACAACGACGTTATTAAGGCGCTGGGTGAACTACCGAATCAGCTAATCGGTGAACTGCCAAATATTCAGGTTTTTGGCGCAGTAGGGGATAAAAACTTTACCCGCATGGGTGATGTGACGGGTTCTGGCGTGGTGAGTTCAATGGTGCATAACGTCACCGTGGGTAAAGCCGATCTCTCTACTACGCTGCAAGCGAGCCAGAAAAAACTGGATGAACTGATCGAACAGCACTAAACCCAGGACAGGAATCCGCAATGAACAGGCTTTTTTCAGGTCGTTCCGATATGCCCTTTGCGCTGCTGCTTCTCGCGCCCAGCTTATTACTGCTGGGCGGTCTGGTGGCGTGGCCGATGGTGTCGAATATCGAAATCAGTTTTTTACGTCTGCCGCTCAATCCCAACATCGAGTCAACGTTTGTTGGGGTGAGCAACTATGTGCGTATCCTCTCCGATCCCGGCTTCTGGCATTCGCTGTGGATGACGGTCTGGTATACCGCGCTGGTGGTGGCGGGCAGCACCGTGCTCGGGCTGGCGGTGGCGATGTTTTTCAACCGCGAGTTCCGCCTGCGCAAAACCGCGCGTTCGCTGGTGATCCTCTCCTACGTAACGCCGTCCATTTCGCTGGTGTTCGCCTGGAAATACATGTTCAACAACGGCTACGGCATTGTTAACTACCTCGGCGTCGATCTTCTGCATCTCTATGAGCAGGCACCGCTGTGGTTCGATAATCCGGGCAGTAGCTTTGTGCTGGTGGTGCTGTTCGCCATCTGGCGCTACTTCCCGTATGCCTTTATCTCGTTTCTGGCGATTTTGCAGACCATCGACAAATCGCTGTACGAAGCGGCAGAGATGGATGGCGCTAATGCCTGGCAACGGTTTCGTATCGTCACGCTGCCCGCAATTATGCCGGTCCTGGCGACGGTGGTGACACTGCGCACCATCTGGATGTTCTACATGTTCGCGGATGTTTATTTGCTGACGACCAAGGTCGATATTCTCGGTGTATATCTCTACAAAACCGCCTTTGCCTTTAATGATTTAGGAAAAGCGGCGGCGATCTCGGTGGTGCTCTTCATCATTATTTTCGCTGTCATTCTGCTGACCAGGAAACGGGTGAACCTCAATGGCAACAAATAAACGCACACTCAGTCGCATCGGTTTTTACTGCGGGCTGGCGCTGTTTCTCATCATCACGCTGTTTCCATTTTTTGTGATGCTGATGACCTCGTTCAAGGGCGCGAAAGAGGCGATCTCACTGCATCCTACGCTGCTGCCGCAGCAGTGGACGCTGGAGCATTACGTCGACATTTTTAACCCGATGATTTTCCCGTTTGTCGACTACTTCCGTAACAGTCTGGTGGTGTCTGTGGTTTCATCCGTGGTGGCGGTATTCCTCGGCATTCTTGGGGCTTACGCGCTTTCCCGCCTGCGCTTTAAAGGTCGGATGACCATCAACGCCAGCTTTTACACGGTGTATATGTTCTCTGGCATTTTGCTGGTGGTGCCGCTTTTCAAAATCATCACCGCGCTTGGCATTTACGACACTGAGATGGCGCTGATCATCACCATGGTGACGCAAACTCTGCCCACCGCCGTGTTTATGCTGAAAAGCTACTTCGACACCATCCCCGATGAGATCGAAGAAGCGGCGATGATGGATGGCCTCAACCGTCTGCAAATTATCTTCCGCATCACCGTGCCGTTGGCGATGTCCGGGCTGATATCCGTGTTCGTCTACTGCTTTATGGTGGCGTGGAACGACTATCTGTTTGCGTCGATTTTCCTCTCCAGCGCCAGCAATTTCACCTTACCGGTGGGCCTGAACGCGCTGTTCAGTACGCCAGATTACATCTGGGGACGGATGATGGCGGCCTCACTGGTGACCGCATTGCCGGTGGTGATTATGTATGCGCTTTCGGAACGTTTTATTAAGAGTGGTTTGACCGCCGGTGGCGTGAAGGGCTAAAGCGGCCAGTTTCTTTACAAGGAGTTTTAAATGAAAAAGTTAGTAGCCACAGCACCGCGTGTTGCTGCGCTGGTTGAGTATGAAGATCGGGCGATTTTAGCTAATGAAGTGAAGATCCGCGTGCGTTTCGGCGCACCGAAACACGGAACGGAAGTGGTCGACTTCCGCGCCGCCAGCCCGTTTATTGATGAAGACTTTAACGGCGAATGGCAGATGTTCACTCCGCGTCCGGCAGATGCGCCGCGCGGCATTGAGTTTGGCAAATTCCAGCTTGGCAACATGGTGGTTGGCGACATTATCGAGTGCGGCAGCGACGTTACCGACTACGCGGTGGGCGACAGCGTATGCGGCTACGGCCCGCTCTCCGAGACGGTCATCATTAACGCAGTGAATAACTACAAGCTGCGCAAAATGCCGCAAGGCAGCTCCTGGAAAAACGCCGTCTGCTACGACCCGGCGCAGTTTGCCATGAGCGGCGTGCGCGATGCCAACGTGCGCGTAGGGGATTTTGTGGTGGTGGTAGGGCTTGGCGCAATCGGTCAAATTGCCATCCAACTGGCTAAACGCGCTGGCGCTTCTGTGGTGATTGGCGTCGATCCTATCGCCCATCGCTGTGATATTGCCCGTCGCCACGGCGCGGATTTCTGCCTTAACCCCATCGGCACTGATGTAGGTAAAGAGATCAAAACGCTGACCGGCAAGCAGGGTGCCGATGTGATTATCGAAACCAGCGGCTACGCCGACGCGCTGCAATCGGCGCTCCGCGGTCTGGCTTATGGCGGCACCATCTCCTATGTCGCGTTTGCCAAGCCGTTTGCCGAAGGTTTTAACCTCGGACGCGAAGCGCATTTCAATAACGCCAAAATTGTCTTCTCTCGCGCGTGCAGCGAACCGAACCCGGATTATCCGCGCTGGAGCCGCAAGCGTATTGAAGAAACCTGTTGGGAACTGCTGATGAACGGTTATCTCAATTGCGAAGATTTAATCGACCCGGTGGTGACCTTTGCCAATAGCCCGGAAAGCTATATGCAGTATGTCGACCAGCATCCGGAACAGAGCATCAAAATGGGCGTTACGTTTTAATTCAAAGGAATGAAAAAAATGAAAATCGGCACACAGAATCAGGCGTTCTTTCCGGAAAACATTCTGGAGAAATTTCGTTATATCAAAGAGATGGGCTTCGATGGTTTTGAGATTGACGGCAAACTGCTGGTTAACAACATCGAAGAAGTCAAAGCGGCGATCAAAGAAACCGGTTTACCGGTGACCACCGCCTGCGGTGGCTATGACGGATGGATTGGCGACTTTATCGAAGAGCGTCGTCTTAATGGCTTAAAGCAGATCGAGCGCATTCTCGAAGCGCTGGCAGAAGTGGGCGGTAAAGGCATCGTCGTTCCGGCTGCGTGGGGCATGTTTACCTTCCGCTTACCGCCGATGACCTCGCCGCGTAGCCTGGACGGCGACCGCAAAATGGTGAGTGATTCCCTGCGCGTACTGGAACAGGTCGCCGCGCGTACCGGAACCGTGGTGTATCTCGAACCGTTAAACCGCTATCAGGATCATATGATCAACACCCTCGCCGATGCCCGCCGTTACATCGTCGAAAACGATCTTAAACATGTACAGATTATCGGCGATTTCTATCACATGAATATCGAAGAAGATAACCTGGCGCAGGCGCTGCATGACAACCGCGACCTGCTCGGTCATGTGCATATTGCGGATAACCATCGCTACCAGCCGGGCAGCGGCACCCTGGATTTCCACGCGCTGTTTGAACAGCTGCGCGCGGATAACTATCAGGGCTATGTAGTGTACGAAGGGCGTATCCGGGCGGAAGATCCTGCCCAGGCGTACCGTGATTCGTTGGCCTGGTTGCGTACCTGCTAAGAGGTCTTTGTGAAAAGTGCAATGACAAGCTCTCCGCTGCGGGTCGCGATAATAGGCGCAGGCCAGGTGGCGGATAAGGTTCATGCTTCGTACTACTGCACCCGCAACGATCTGGAACTGGTGGCTGTCTGTGACAGCCGCCTTTCCCAGGCGCAGGCGCTGGCAGAAAAATACGGGAATGCATCCGTGTGGGACGATCCGCAGGCCATGCTGCTGGCGGTGAAACCTGATGTGGTTAGCGTCTGCTCACCTAACCGTTTTCATTACGAACATACCCTGATGGCACTGGAAGCGGGCTGCCATGTGATGTGCGAAAAACCGCCCGCCATGACGCCAGAACAGGCGCGGGAAATGTGCGATACCGCGCGCAAACTGGGCAAGGTGCTGGCCTACGACTTTCACCATCGTTTTGCGCTCGATACGCAACAGCTGCGTGAACAGGTGACCAACGGCGTTTTGGGAGAGATTTACGTTACCACCGCCCGCGCCCTGCGTCGCTGCGGCGTTCCCGGCTGGGGTGTCTTTACCAATAAAGAACTGCAGGGTGGTGGCCCGCTGATCGACATCGGCATTCATATGCTGGATGCTGCGATGTATGTGCTGGGCTTTCCGGCGGTGAAAAGCGTGAATGCGCATAGCTTTCAAAAGATCGGCACGCAAAAGAGCTGTGGTCAATTTGGTGAGTGGGATCCGGCAACTTACAGCGTCGAAGATTCGCTGTTTGGCACCATTGAATTTCATAACGGCGGCATTCTGTGGCTGGAAACGTCATTTGCACTCAACATCCGCGAACAGTCGATTATGAACGTCAGCTTTTGTGGTGATAAAGCTGGTGCGACGCTGTTTCCAGCACATATCTACACCGATAACAACGGTGAATTAATGACGCTGATGCAACGGGAAATAGCAGACGACAACCGCCATTTGCGCAGCATGGAAGCCTTTATCAATCACGTACAGGGCAAGCCCGTGATGATAGCCGACGCCGAGCAGGGGTACATCATCCAGCAACTGGTGGCGGCGTTGTATCAATCCGCAGAAACAGGGACGCGTGTGGAATTATGACCAGGCCAGTAACGTTATCAGAACCCCATTTCAGCCAGCATACCCTGAACAAGTATGCATCGCTGATGGCGCAGGGGAACGGCTATCTTGGGCTTCGCGCCAGCCATGAAGAAGATTACACGCGCCAGACGCGAGGGATGTATCTGGCGGGGCTGTATCATCGGGCGGGAAAAGGTGAAATCAACGAACTGGTGAACCTGCCTGATGTCGTGGGGATGGAGATTGCCATAAATGGTGAGGTTTTCTCGTTATCCCACGAAGCCTGGCAGCGTGAGCTTGACTTTGCCAGTGGCGAATTACGCCGCAATGTTGTCTGGCGTACCAGCAACGGCTCAGGTTACACCATCGCCAGCCGTCGCTTTGTTTCGGCAGACCAACTGCCGCTCATTGCGCTGGAAATCACTATTACGCCACTGGACGCCGACGCGTCAGTGCTGATTTCAACAGGCATTGACGCCACGCAAACCAATCACGGTCGCCAACATCTCGACGAAACCCAGGTGCGGGTGTTTGGTCAGCATCTGATGCAGGGGAGCTACACCACCCAGGATGGACGCAGTGATGTGGCCATCAGCTGTTGCTGTAAGGTGAGCGGTGATGTGCAGCAATGCTATACCGCCAAAGAGCGCCGTTTACTGCAACATACCAGTGCGCAGCTTCATGCAGGCGAGACAATGACGTTGCAAAAACTGGTGTGGATCGACTGGCGGGATGACAGGCAAGCTGCTTTAGACGAGTGGGGCAGCGCGTCGCTTCGCCAGCTTGAAATGTGCGCGCAGCAGAGTTACGACCAACTTCTTGCAGCATCAACAGAAAACTGGCGTCAATGGTGGCAGAAACGTCGTATCACGGTAAATGGCGGCGAAGCGCACGATCAGCAAGCGTTAGATTATGCGCTTTATCATCTGCGCATCATGACGCCTGCCCACGACGAGCGCAGCAGCATTGCGGCAAAAGGCTTAACCGGCGAAGGCTACAAAGGCCACGTTTTCTGGGATACAGAAGTATTTTTGTTACCGTTTCATCTGTTTAGCGATCCGACGGTTGCCCGAAGTTTACTGCGTTATCGCTGGCACAACTTGCCAGGCGCGCAGGAGAAAGCGCGACGCAACGGCTGGCAGGGCGCGCTATTTCCGTGGGAAAGCGCGCGCAGCGGCGAAGAAGAGACGCCGGAATTTGCCGCCATTAACATTCGCACCGGGCTGCGGCAAAAAGTGGCCTCGGCGCAGGCGGAACATCATCTGGTGGCCGATATCGCCTGGGCGGTTATTCAATACTGGCAGACCACGGGGGATGAAAGTTTCATTGCGCATGAAGGCATGGCGCTACTTCTGGAGACGGCAAAGTTCTGGATTAGCCGCGCGGTGAGAGTTAACGATCGTCTGGAAATTCATGATGTTATTGGGCCAGACGAATATACCGAACATGTCAATAATAATGCATACACCAGCTATATGGCCCGCTACAACGTTCAACAGGCGCTGAATATTGCCCGCCAGTTCGGCTGTAGCGACGATGCGTTTATCCATCGCGCCGAAATGTTCCTCAAAGAGCTATGGATGCCAGAAATTCAGCCCGACGGCGTTTTGCCGCAGGATGATTCGTTTATGGCTAAGCCGGCGATTAATCTGGCGAAATACAAAGCGGCGGCGGGGAAGCAAACCATACTGCTGGATTATTCACGCGCAGAAGTGAACGAGATGCAGATCCTCAAACAAGCTGATGTGGTGATGCTCAATTACATGCTGCCGGAGCAGTTCTCAGCGGCATCGTGTCTTGCCAATCTGCAATTTTATGAACCGCGCACTATTCACGACTCGTCATTAAGTAAAGCAATCCACGGCATTGTTGCCGCACGCTGTGGCCTGCTGACCCAAAGTTATCAGTTCTGGCGCGAGGGGACTGAAATCGATCTTGGTGCTGATCCGCATAGTTGTGATGATGGTATCCATGCTGCCGCAACTGGCGCTATCTGGCTGGGGGCGATTCAGGGTTTTGCCGGGGTGAGCGTGCGTGACGGTGAATTGCATCTCAATCCGGCGTTACCTGAGCAGTGGCAACAGTTGTCTTTCCCTCTGTTCTGGCAGGGCTGCGAATTACAGGTCACTCTTGACGCGCAGCGTATTGCGATTCGAACTTCTGCGCCCGTTTCACTGCGTTTGAACGGTCAGCTTATAACCGTGGCTGAAGAATCTGTTTTCTGTTTGGGTGATTTTATTTTGCCCTTCAATGGGACCGCTACCAAACATCAGGAGGATGAATGAAACTGCAAGGGGTAATTTTCGATCTGGATGGTGTAATCACCGATACCGCGCATCTGCATTTCCAGGCGTGGCAGCAGATTGCCGCTGAAATTGGCATCAGCATTGATGCGCAGTTTAACGAATCCCTAAAAGGGATCAGCCGCGATGAGTCTCTGCGGCGCATTCTGCAACACGGGGGCAAAGAGGGCGACTTTAACTCGCAGGAGAGGGCGCAACTGGCGTATCGCAAAAATCTGCTCTATGTCCACTCACTACGCGAGTTGACGGTCAACGCTGTTCTACCCGGCATTCGCTCTTTGCTGGCAGATCTCCGTGCACAGCAGATCTCGGTTGGGCTGGCTTCTGTCTCCCTGAATGCGCCGACGATTTTAGCGGCGCTGGAGCTGCGCGAGTTTTTCACCTTCTGCGCGGATGCTTCCCAACTTAAAAACTCGAAACCGGACCCGGAAATCTTTCTCGCCGCCTGTGCAGGGCTGGGCGTGCCGCCGCAGGCATGTATCGGCATTGAAGATGCGCAGGCGGGCATTGACGCCATTAACGCCAGCGGTATGCGCTCGGTGGGGATCGGCGCGGGCTTAACCGGGGCGCAATTACTGTTGCCTTCAACGGAATCACTCACCTGGCCGCGGTTATCGGCCTTCTGGCAAAACGTATAGCAAAGGAATCAACATGGCTCAGCTTTCGTTACAACATATTCAAAAAATCTACGATAACCAGGTGCATGTGGTGAAGGACTTCAACCTGGAAATTGCCGATAAAGAGTTCATCGTGTTTGTCGGCCCGTCGGGCTGCGGTAAGTCGACCACCCTGCGCATGATTGCCGGGCTTGAGGAGATCAGCGGCGGCGATCTGTTGATCGACGGCAAACGAATGAATGACGTTCCAGCCAAAGCACGCAATATAGCGATGGTGTTCCAGAACTACGCGTTGTATCCGCATATGACGGTTTACGACAACATGGCGTTTGGTCTGAAGATGCAAAAAATCGCCAAAGAGGTGATTGATGAGCGGGTGAACTGGGCGGCGCAAATTCTCGGCCTGCGTGAGTACCTGAAACGTAAGCCGGGGGCGCTTTCCGGCGGGCAACGTCAGCGAGTGGCGCTTGGGCGGGCGATTGTACGCGAAGCGGGCGTGTTTTTAATGGATGAACCGCTCTCTAACCTTGATGCCAAGCTGCGCGTGCAAATGCGCGCAGAGATCAGCAAGCTGCATCAGAAACTGAACACCACCATGATCTACGTGACCCACGATCAGACCGAAGCGATGACCATGGCGACGCGGATTGTGATTATGAAAGACGGGATTGTTCAGCAAGTAGGTGCGCCGAAAACCGTTTATAACCAACCCGCGAATATGTTTGTTTCCGGATTTATTGGATCACCAGCGATGAATTTTATTCGCGGCACGATCGATGGCGATAAATTCGTTACGGAAACGCTTAAATTAACCATTCCCGAAGAGAAATTAGCGGTTCTGAAAACACAGGAAAGTTTGCATAAGCCCATCGTGATGGGAATACGACCGGAAGATATTCATCCGGACGCGCAAGAGGAAAATAACATTTCCGCCAAAATTAGCGTGGCAGAATTAACCGGTGCGGAATTTATGCTCTACACCACGGTTGGGGGCACGAGTTAGTGGTCCGTGCTGGTGCGTTAAATGATTATCATGCAGGAGAAAATATCACTATTCATTTTGATATGACGAAATGTCATTTCTTTGATGCAGAAACGGAAATAGCAATTCGCTAAATACAGGGGGAAGGCATTCCCCCAGGATAATACAAGGAACAATAATGAAAAAGTTATTACCCTGTACCGCACTGGTGATGTGTGCGGGAATGGCCTGCGCACAGGCCGAGGAAAGGAACGACTGGCACTTTAATATCGGCGCGATGTACGAAATAGAAAACGTCGAGGGTTATGGCGAAGATATGGATGGGCTGGCGGAGCCTTCAGTCTATTTTAATGCCGCCAACGGGCCGTGGAGAATTGCTCTGGCCTATTATCAGGAAGGGCCGGTAGATTATAGCGCGGGTAAACGTGGAACGTGGTTTGATCGCCCGGAGCTGGAGGTGCATTATCAGTTCCTCGAAAACGATGATTTCAGTTTCGGCCTGACCGGCGGTTTCCGTAATTATGGTTATCACTACGTTGATGAACCGGGTAAAGACACGGCGAATATGCAGCGCTGGAAAATCGCGCCAGACTGGGATGTGAAACTGACTGACGATTTACGTTTCAACGGTTGGTTGTCGATGTATAAATTTGCCAACGATCTGAACACTACCGGTTACGCTGATACCCGTGTCGAAACGGAAACAGGTCTGCAATATACCTTCAACGAAACGGTTGCCTTGCGAGTGAACTATTATCTCGAGCGCGGCTTCAATATGGACGACAGCCGCAATAACGGTGAGTTTTCCACGCAAGAAATTCGCGCCTATTTGCCGCTGACGCTCGGCAACCACTCGGTGACGCCGTATACGCGCATTGGGCTGGATCGCTGGAGTAACTGGGACTGGCAGGATGATATTGAACGTGAAGGCCATGATTTTAACCGTGTAGGTTTATTTTACGGTTATGATTTCCAGAACGGACTTTCCGTTTCGCTGGAATACGCGTTTGAGTGGCAGGATCACGACGAAGGCGACAGTGATAAATTCCATTATGCAGGTGTCGGCGTAAATTACTCGTTCTGATAATGGGCTAAATTGCCGGATGCGGCGCGAGTACTTTATCCGATCTATAAATGTAGGCCGGATAAGATGCGCTAGCATCGCATCTGGCATTCAGGCAAGGTAGCTGGTATTTATTTCAGCGTCATATGCGTGGCAACGGTAATATTCTGTGGTGACGGTTTTCCAGAAATTAAGCGGAATAATAACTCGCAGCTTTGTTGACCTAACTCCTGCGTCGGAACATCGATGCCGCCCGGTGCAGGCGTTAAAATAAATGACAGCGTTTCATTGCTATAACCCACCACCGCTAACTGCTGCGGAATAGCAATATTTTTCTCTGCTGCCGCACGATAAATGCTCATTAATTTCAGGCTGTCAGTGGCAAACACCGCCTCAGGCAACGGTGACTGGCTTAATAATTGCCGTGCTGCTTTTAATGCAGTTTCATGGGTATAACCGCCATCAACAATCCATTCATCACGCACTGCAATATTATGCGCAGCCAGGCTCTGCTTATAACCATTAACGCGATCAACCGAAACATGGACATCAAGCGGAGCATGCAGGCAGGCAATATTTTGATGCCCACTTTCAATTAATGCATCGGTCAACGCAATGCTGTCGCCAAAATTATCGGTATCGACAGAATAAACATGGGCATATTGACCTTCAACTTTGCCAATCACCACCACCGGAATATCATATTTATCGAGTTGGGCAAAAAATGACTCATCCGCTGGCGAACTGAGCATAATAATGCCTTTAATCATTTTCTGCTTAATTTTGCTTTCGCATTTTTGCAGATCTTCTGCCGGATTGTGCGACGTTTGTAATATCACGTCGAAACCTTCTTCTTCAGCTTTGGCGGTGATGGCATGCAAAACTTCAGAGAAAAACGGATTACCCGCCGTAGTTTTGGTCGAACGGGTAGAAATCACCATAATGGCATCAAAACCCGAAGAGGTCAGCGCGCGGGCCAGCTTGTTTGGCTGATACTGTAATTCTTCAATGGCCCGTAACACTTTTTCGCGCGCTTCCGGGGAGATATTAGTTTGCTTATTCAGCACGCGTGATACGGTGGATTTTGATACGCCTGCAACCCTGGCAATATCATAAATAGTAGGGGACATAGGTCAGGAACTCCGTCCGAACGTGAATGCTGCACATCTTATGGAGTTCGCCGGTCGATGACAACACGGGCAGTTGATAATCAATGGCCTGGCCCCCACATTCATATCCTTACGAATGATTTTTTTTCTGGTCTTCAGAGCAGCACAGGACAGCAATGAAGCGACTTAAAAATGAACTCAATGCGCTGGTGAATCGGGGTGTCGACAGACATCTGCGCCTCGCTGTAACCGGACTTAGCCGCAGCGGCAAAACAGCGTTTATCACCGCGATGGTTAATCAGTTGCTTAATATTCACGCCGGAGCACGTTTGCCGCTGTTAAGTGCGGTGCGTGAAGAGCGCCTGCTGGGCGTGAAACGCATTCCCCAGCGTGACTTTGGCATTCCGCGCTTCACCTATGACGAAGGGCTGGCGCAGTTATATGGCGATCCACCCGCCTGGCCAACGCCAACGCGCGGCGTCAGTGAAATCCGCCTGGCGCTACGTTTTAAATCGAATGATTCGCTGCTACGCCACTTTAAGGATACCTCCACGCTGTATCTGGAAATTGTGGATTATCCCGGCGAATGGTTGCTCGACCTGCCGATGCTGGCGCAGGACTATTTAAGCTGGTCGCGCCAGATGACGGGCTTACTCAATGGTCAGCGCGGAGAATGGTCGGCGAAATGGCGAATGATGAGCGAAGGGCTGGACCCGCTAGCGCCTGCCGACGAAAACCGGCTGGCGGACATTGCCGCCGCGTGGACCGATTATCTCCACCACTGTAAAGAGCAGGGGCTGCACTTTATTCAGCCTGGGCGCTTTGTCTTGCCGGGAGATATGGCAGGTGCGCCCGCGCTGCAATTCTTCCCGTGGCCGGATGTCGATACCTGGGGCGAGTCCAAACTGGCGCAGGCCGATAAGCATACCAATGCCGGAATGCTGCGCGAGCGCTTTAATTATTACTGCGAGAAGGTGGTGAAGGGGTTCTATAAGAATCATTTTCTGCGCTTTGACCGCCAGATTGTGCTGGTGGATTGCCTGCAACCTCTCAACAGTGGGCCACAGGCATTTAATGATATGCGTCTGGCACTGACGCAGCTGATGCAAAGTTTTCACTACGGGCAGCGTACCCTGTTCCGGCGTTTGTTTTCGCCGGTTATCGATAAGCTATTGTTTGCTGCCACTAAAGCGGACCATGTGACCATCGATCAGCACGCTAATATGGTTTCATTACTGCAACAACTGATTCAGGATGCCTGGCAAAATGCGGCGTTCGAAGGGATCAGCATGGACTGCCTGGGGCTGGCGTCAGTTCAGGCGACCACCAGCGGCATTATTGATGTTAACGGTGAGAAAATCCCGGCGCTGCGTGGTAATCGACTTAGCGATGGCGCACCGCTCACTGTTTATCCTGGCGAAGTTCCCGCACGTTTGCCTGGTCAGGCGTTCTGGGATAAGCAAGGCTTCCAGTTTGAGGCATTTCGTCCGCAGGTGATGGATGTCGACAAACCACTACCGCATATTCGTCTTGATGCTGCGCTGGAATTTTTAATAGGAGATAAATTGCGATGACCGAACCGTTAAAACCACGTATTGATTTCGACGGTCCTCTGGAGGTCGATCAGAATCCTAAATTCAGGGCGCAGCAGACCTTTGACGAAAATCAGGCGCAAAATTTTGCCCCGGCCACGCTCGACGAAGCGCAGGAAGAAGAGGGGCAAGTCGAAGCGGTAATGGACGCAGCGTTACGTCCGAAACGCAGCCTGTGGCGCAAAATGGTGATGGGAGGGCTGGCTCTGTTTGGCGCAAGCGTTGTCGGGCAGGGTGTACAGTGGACAATGAATGCCTGGCAAACCCAGGACTGGGTGGCGCTGGGTGGATGTGCCGCTGGGGCATTGATTATCGGCGCTGGCGTAGGTTCTGTGGTAACAGAGTGGCGGCGCTTATGGCGCTTGCGACAGCGCGCCCATGAACGCGACGAAGCGCGTGATTTATTGCATAGCCACGGCACGGGCAAAGGCCGCGCATTTTGCGAAAAACTGGCGCAGCAGGCGGGTATTGATCAGTCGCATCCGGCGCTGCAACGCTGGTATGCCTCAATCCATGAAACGCAAAACGACCGTGAAGTGGTCAGCCTGTATGCGCATTTGGTCCAGCCAGTTTTAGATGCCCAGGCGCGGCGCGAAATCAGCCGTTCGGCGGCGGAATCAACGTTGATGATTGCGGTCAGCCCGCTGGCGTTGGTCGATATGGCGTTTATCGCCTGGCGCAATCTGCGTTTAATTAATCGCATCGCCACGCTGTATGGCATTGAACTGGGGTATTACAGCCGTTTGCGTCTGTTTAAGCTGGTATTGCTGAATATCGCTTTTGCCGGAGCCAGCGAACTGGTGCGCGAAGTGGGGATGGACTGGATGTCGCAAGATCTCGCTGCTCGTTTGTCTACCCGCGCAGCTCAGGGGATTGGTGCAGGACTTCTGACGGCACGACTCGGGATTAAAGCTATGGAGCTTTGCCGCCCGCTGCCGTGGATTGACGATGACAAACCTCGCCTCGGGGATTTCCGTCGTCAGCTTATCGGTCAGGTGAAAGAAACGCTGCAAAAAGGCAAAACGCCCAGCGAAAAATAATGCAATATCGGGTGCTGACCGGATATCTTTACGCCGAAGTGCCCGTTTTTCCGTCTTTGTGTCAATGATTGTTGACAGAAACCTTCCTGCTATCCAAATAGTGTCATATCATCATATTAATTGTTCTTTTTTCAGGTGAAGGTTCCCATGCGTCTGGAAGTCTTTTGTGAAGACCGACTCGGTCTGACCCGCGAATTACTCGATCTACTCGTGCTAAGAGGCATTGATTTACGCGGTATTGAGATTGATCCCATTGGGCGAATCTACCTCAATTTTGCTGAACTGGAGTTTGAGAGTTTCAGCAGTCTGATGGCCGAAATACGCCGTATTGCGGGTGTTACCGATGTGCGTACTGTCCCGTGGATGCCTTCCGAACGTGAGCATCTGGCGTTGAGCGCGTTACTGGAGGCGTTGCCTGAACCTGTGCTCTCTGTCGATATGAAAAGCAAAGTGGATATGGCGAACCCGGCGAGCTGTCAGCTTTTTGGGCAAAAATTGGATCGCCTGCGCAACCATACCGCCGCACAATTGATTAACGGCTTTAATTTTTTACGTTGGCTGGAAAGCGAACCGCAAGATTCGCATAACGAGCATGTCGTTATTAATGGGCAGAATTTCCTGATGGAGATTACGCCTGTTTATCTTCAGGATGAAAATGATCAACACGTCCTGACCGGTGCGGTGGTGATGTTGCGATCAACGATTCGTATGGGCCGCCAGTTGCAAAATGTCGCCGCCCAGGACGTCAGCGCCTTCAGTCAAATTGTCGCCGTCAGCCCGAAAATGAAGCATGTTGTCGAACAGGCGCAGAAACTGGCGATGCTAAGCGCGCCGCTGCTGATTACGGGTGACACAGGTACAGGTAAAGATCTCTTTGCCTACGCCTGCCATCAGGCAAGCCCCAGAGCGGGCAAACCTTACCTGGCGCTGAACTGTGCGTCTATACCGGAAGATGCGGTCGAGAGTGAACTGTTTGGTCATGCTCCGGAAGGGAAGAAAGGATTCTTTGAGCAGGCGAACGGTGGTTCGGTGCTGTTGGATGAAATAGGGGAAATGTCACCACGGATGCAGGCGAAATTACTGCGTTTCCTTAATGATGGCACTTTCCGTCGGGTTGGCGAAGACCATGAGGTGCATGTCGATGTGCGGGTGATTTGCGCTACGCAGAAGAATCTGGTCGAACTGGTGCAAAAAGGCATGTTCCGTGAAGATCTCTATTATCGTCTGAACGTGTTGACGCTCAATCTGCCGCCGCTACGTGACTGTCCGCAGGACATCATGCCGTTAACTGAGCTGTTCGTCGCCCGCTTTGCCGACGAGCAGGGCGTGCCGCGTCCGAAACTGGCCGCTGACCTGAATACTGTACTTACGCGTTATGCGTGGCCGGGAAATGTGCGGCAGTTAAAGAACGCTATCTATCGCGCACTGACACAACTGGACGGTTATGAGCTGCGTCCACAGGATATTTTGTTGCCGGATTATGACGCCGCAACGGTAGCCGTGGGCGAAGATGCGATGGAAGGTTCGCTGGACGAAATCACCAGCCGTTTTGAACGCTCGGTATTAACCCAGCTTTATCGCAATTATCCCAGCACGCGCAAACTGGCAAAACGTCTCGGCGTTTCACATACCGCGATTGCCAATAAGTTGCGGGAATATGGTCTGAGTCAGAAGAAGAACGAAGAGTAAGCGCGAATATGCCTGATGGTGCAACACCATCAGGCATATTAAATTATGCTTTCAGTACAGCCAGAGCTGCTTCGTAATCCGGCTCGGTGGTGATTTCATCCACCAGCTGGCTGAAAATCACATTGTCATTTTCGTCAATAACCACAACGGCACGCGCTGCCAGACCTTTCAGTGGGCCATCAGCAATTGCCACACCGTAAGCTTGCAGAAATTCAGCGTTACGGAAAGTGGAGAGGGTGATAACGTTGTTCAGACCTTCTGCGCCGCAGAAACGAGACTGGGCGAACGGCAGATCGGCAGAGATACACAGCACAACGGTGTTGTCGATCTCAGTTGCCAGTTGGTTAAACTTACGTACTGATGCGGCGCAAACACCGGTATCAATACTCGGGAAAATGTTCAGCACTTTGCGTTTACCCGCAAACTGACCGAGGGTGACGTCAGACAGATCTTTTGCCACGAGAGTAAAAGTCTGCGCTTTGCTACCCGCCTGCGGGATGGAATTGGCGACTGTAACCGGGTTGCCCTGGAAATGAACGGTTTGTGACATGATTATCTTTCCTGTTTACATATAGTTAACGTCACACCTAGTTTATGCTAACTGTCAATAACACAGCAAACGCTATTTGCGCTTAATCCGCAGACCACCGCGACAACAAGGAGTAAAGATGAGAACCGTTAAGGTATTCGAGGAAGCCTGGCCCTTACATACCCCGTTTGTGATTGCCCGGGGAAGTCGCAGTGAAGCGCGCGTGGTGGTGGTTGAACTGGAAGAAGAGGGTATTAAAGGCACCGGCGAATGCACGCCGTATCCGCGTTATGGGGAAAGTGATGCCTCGGTAATGGCGCAAATTATGAGCGTCGTGCCGCAACTAGAGAAAGGGCTGACACGGGAGGAGTTGCAAAAAATTCTCCCTGCCGGCGCAGCACGTAATGCGCTGGATTGTGCATTGTGGGATCTGGCCGCGCGAAGACAGCAGCAATCGCTGGCTGATTTGATCGGCATAACGCTTCCCGAGACAGTTATCACTGCACAGACGGTTGTCATCGGTACGCCTGATCAGATGGCCAATAGTGCATCAACACTCTGGCAGGCAGGCGCGAAATTACTGAAAGTGAAGCTGGATAACCATCTTATCAGTGAGCGGATGGTGGCAATTCGCACAGCTGTGCCCGATGCGACGCTGATCGTTGATGCAAATGAATCCTGGCGTGCAGAAGGGTTGGCGGCGCGTTGCCAGCTATTGGCGGATTTAGGCGTTGCGATGCTTGAACAACCGCTTCCTGCGCAGGACGATGCGGCGCTGGAGAATTTTATTCATCCGTTGCCGATTTGTGCTGATGAAAGTTGTCATACTCGTAGCAATTTGAAGGCGCTGAAAGGGCGCTATGAGATGGTTAATATTAAGCTCGATAAAACCGGGGGTCTGACGGAAGCGCTGGCGCTGGCGACTGAAGCGCGTGCACAAGGTTTCAGTCTGATGCTGGGCTGCATGTTGTGTACCTCTCGTGCCATTAGCGCCGCTTTACCGCTGGTGCCGCAGGTCAGTTTCGCCGATCTTGACGGACCGACCTGGCTGGCGGTAGATGTGGAACCGGCGCTTCAGTTCACGACGGGCGAATTGCATCTTTAGGATGCCAGCGCAGCAAGTTTGCCATCGCAAAGAGATATTTTTCGCTGGCTTCGTCGGAGGAGATGGGCGGAAACTCTGCGGTGATGCAATGCAAGTTCAGATCTGCACACCAACTGCCGAAAGAGCCAGGCGTTTCATAACCGACGCTGGTTACCAGAGGCAATTCAAACGCCTGAGCCAGCCATTCGCCTAATTCGCTGTGTCTGGGATCTTCAATACAGGCCAGTGGATCGTGGAATGAGACCACCCAGGCAGGTTGAATGCGGTGTATAAGCTGGCACAGCGCCTGGGTTTCAGGTTCGGAGCCAGGTTTGTCACCTGTCAGTAATACGACATCGCGTTCTTCAGCGGCGCTGTTCCAGCGATAAACGGTTTCACCTTCCTTCCAGTTCGCCGCCGGAAAGTTTCTGTTTAAATCCACACCATTAGCATTGGCCCGTAACCCCAACTGGCAGCCGTCAGGATTCACACACAGCACCACATGATGACGGCGCAAAGAAGGTGTCAACGTCCGCAGAGCACAGGAGAGCGTGACGACCGAAGAGTTTTCATCACCGTGAGTGCCAGCCAGAATCAAACCACTTTCGCGGCTGGCTGCAGGGGCAGGAAACCAGATTAACGGCGCGCCCAATAATGAACGTCCGTAATGTTCTGTTCCGGGCGGAAATGCGCCGCGTTCGGCGCGTGGGCGGGTTACGGTCATGATCGTCTCTGGTTCAGGAAGTATTACAGGCAGTGTTGTGCAAATTTTGCGGATTATCAAATCCTTTTCTTCAACGCTATGTCATCGATCTTGTATCACTTTTTTGCCGGAAGTTGTTTGCATTTTATTAGTTGGATAGGGTTTGTGGATTTTTGCTGGCTGACGGGCAAATAAAGTTTGTTTAATGGTTTGCTTATCTGCCAGTTGATTAATCACATGGCGGGCTATCTGACCGCCAGCACCAAGAATCAGTACATTTTTCATGAAAATTATCCCAGATTATTGGCAGCAATATGCCAGTCCATATCACTATTGCGGATTTGAATATGTTTCATTACAGAGTTTCCTCAAAGAACGGAGCTAATACTGAAATTGCTTCAGCCACATAGGCTTTGCCGTCATAAAGATCCATATGGTTTGCGCCTTCAACAATGTGATAGCGTTTATCCTGGCTTGATGCTCGATCGTACAGGTCGTCACTCATCCATTTGCTCCCTGCCTGGCTGCCCGCCACAATCTGCGTCGGCTGAGTCAGGTACACTTCCGCCATATGGTAAGCATCATAGGTAATAATCTGGTTAAGGCTGCGCAAAGTAGCGTAACCCGGTGCTGTTGGATACTGCGCGCGAGGGGTGTGGTAATACTCCCAGGCCTGACGCAGTTCTTCGTTCGGCGCATCGGACTCCTTCATTGGTGCCAGTGGCATAATGGCGTATTCTCCGCTGCTAATATCGCTGGTTCTGGCGTTTGAACCCGCTTCAACGTATGGCAGGGCATCAATAGATTTCACATTGTTTTCCCAACCATTACGGAATATCGAACCAATATTGACCGCACTAACGGTACCGATGGCCTTGATGCGGCGATCCTGAATTGCAGCATTGGCTGTATATCCTGCACCGGCACAAATTCCCATCGCACCAATTCGGGTATTGTCGACATAAGAAAGCGTTGTCAGGTAATCAATCACGGCACTGATGTCTTCAGTACGAATGTATGGGTTTTCTAACTGACGCGGCTCGCCGCCACTTTCACCTTGATAAGATGCGTCATAAGCAATAGTGACAAATCCCTTTTCCGCCAGTTTTTTGGCATAGGTTCCGGCCGTTTGTTCTTTAACGCCCCCACCTGGGTGAGATAACACAATTGCCTGATACTGACGGGTTTCATCAAATTTTGGAGGGAAATAGATCACTGCAGACAAAGAGATGGTTGGATTATTGCTGTTAGTGAAGCTGACTTTATTATTCATCATTCCGTTCCTCATGGAGTTGTCGGTTCGTTTTAACGGTTGGTGATATCACTATAGATATTGATCATTAAGTTGATTAGACCCAAAATCATGATTAGACCTATCATTTAAATGATTAATAGATTGCATGGAGATACTGAATGAAGCGTGAAGAAATCGCTGATCTGATGGCGTTTGTCGTCGTTGCAGAGGAGCGTAGCTTCACTCGTGCAGCAGCCCGCCTGAGCATGGCGCAGTCAGCTTTAAGCCAGATAGTGCGTCGTATAGAAGAACGATTGGGATTGCGGCTTCTGACGCGAACCACGCGCAGCGTTGTTCCAACTGAAGCGGGCGAGCATCTTTTGTCTGTTCTTGGCCCTATGTTGCATGACATAGATTCAGCCATGGCATCCCTGAGCGATCTGCAGAACCGCCCATCCGGGACAATACGTATTACTACTGTAGAACATGCAGCAAAAACGATATTGTTACCAGCAATGCGCACATTCCTGAAATCGCATCCTGAAATTGATATTCAGCTCACCATTGATTATGGTTTGACCGATGTCGTTTCTGAACGTTTTGATGCAGGCGTCCGTCTGGGTGGGGAGATGGATAAAGATATGATCGCCATTCGAATCGGGCCAGATATACCAATGGCTATTGTTGGCTCACCGGATTATTTTTCTCGCCGAAGTGTTCCAACGTCAGTGTCACAATTAATAGATCATCAGGCAATTAATTTGTATCTTCCCACATCGGGTACAGCAAATCGCTGGAGATTAATACGCGGTGGACGTGAAGTTCGTGTTCGCATGGAAGGTCAGCTTTTACTGAATACGATAGACCTGATCATTGATGCTGCAATTGATGGGCATGGATTGGCGTATCTACCTTATGATCAGGTTGAGCGGGCTATTAAAGAAAAAAAACTGATACGTGTTTTGGATAAATTCACACCAGATTTACCCGGTTATCACCTGTACTATCCACACCGTCGACATGCTGGCTCGGCATTCTCATTATTTATAGATAGGCTGAAGTATAAAGGTGCTGTTTAGCACTACTTGCTGATACATTAATTTAATTCTTCTCTTAACGTATTCTCAGTTCCTTTCAACGTTTTGGTCATTTTTTATTCTTCGTACAATGGCGACAGATGCTGATTATGATACCGAAAACGGGTTTGAACGTGCGAAGCCCGAACGTAGTGTTCGGAGTTCTATGTGCTTTACCGCATTTTGGAGACTATTATTTACACTAAATCTGATTTGATATATTGATACTTAAAACATTTGATGCTTCCTTTGTCACTTTTTTGATGGAAGTTGTTTGCATTTCTTTAAGGCGAAACAAATAATTACGCATCAATTTTAATGTCGGTTAGAGGGAAACTTATGAAGCACTCTGTTTCAGTCACGTGTTGTGCGCTGTTGGTCAGCAGCATTTCTCTTTCGTATGCTGCAGAAGTTCCGAGCGGCACAGTACTGGCAGAGAAGCAGGAGCTGGTGCGCCACATTAAAGATGAGCCTGCGTCGCTGGATCCCGCTAAAGCCGTGGGCCTGCCAGAGATTCAGGTCATTCGCGATCTGTTTGAAGGTCTGGTGAATCAGAACGAAAAAGGGGAGATTGTCCCCGGCGTTGCGACTCAGTGGAAAAGTAATGACAACCGTATCTGGACTTTTACCCTGCGCGATAACGCAAAATGGGCGGATGGCACACCGGTAACGGCGCAAGATTTTGTCTACAGCTGGCAACGTCTGGTGGACCCAAAAACATTGTCGCCATTTGCATGGTTTGCCGCGCTGGCGGGAATCAACAACGCACAGGCGATTATTGATGGTAAAGCTACGCCTGACCAGCTTGGCGTCACCGCAGTTGATGCCCATACTTTGAAAATTCAGCTTGATAAACCGTTGCCGTGGTTTGTGAATTTAACCGCTAACTTTGCCTTCTTCCCGGTGCAAAAAGCCAACGTAGAAAGCGGTAAAGAGTGGACGAAACCCGGAAATCTGATCGGCAATGGCGCTTATGTTCTTAAAGAGCGCGTAGTCAATGAAAAACTGGTCGTGGTACCGAATACCCATTATTGGGATAACGCCAAAACGGTACTGCAAAAAGTGACCTTCCTGCCAATTAATCAGGAATCCGCAGCCACTAAGCGTTACCTCGCGGGGGATATTGATATCACCGAATCCTTCCCGAAAAATATGTATCAGAAGCTGTTGAAGGATATTCCGGGGCAGGTTTATACGCCGCCGCAGCTCGGGACCTATTATTATGCGTTTAACACGCAAAAAGGGCCGACGGCAGATCAGCGCGTTCGTCTGGCATTAAGTATGACGATAGATCGCCGCCTGATGACCGAAAAAGTATTAGGGACGGGCGAAAAGCCAGCGTGGCATTTTACACCAGATGTTACCGCGGGATTTACGCCGGAACCTTCGCCGTTTGAACAAATGAGTCAGGAAGAACTGAATGCGCAGGCAAAAACTTTGTTGAGCGCAGCTGGTTATGGTCCGCAAAAACCGCTGAAGCTGACGCTTTTGTATAACACTTCAGAAAACCATCAAAAAATTGCGATTGCTGTAGCATCGATGTGGAAAAAGAACCTTGGCGTAGATGTTAAATTGCAAAATCAGGAATGGAAAACCTATATCGATAGCCGTAACACCGGCAATTTTGATGTTATCCGCGCCTCGTGGGTGGGGGATTATAATGAACCCTCCACTTTCCTGACATTATTAACGTCAACGCATTCAGGAAATATTTCACGCTTTAACAATCCGGCATATGACAAAGTTCTGGCCCAGGCATCGACGGAAAATACCGTTAAAGCGCGTAATGCCGATTACAACGCGGCAGAAAAAATCCTCATGGAGCAAGCACCGATTGCACCAATTTATCAATATACCAATGGACGATTAATCAAGCCGTGGCTGAAAGGTTATCCCATTAATAATCCTGAAGATGTGGCGTACAGTCGGACTATGTATATTGTGAAGCATTGATGTGATGGGAACTGGCGTTACCCTTGTGCATAACGCCAGTGATGTCTGATTTAGCGACCCTGTTCCGGCGGTGTAATGTTATCCATATACAGCGTCTGGCTGGGGAAGGCAAAGTCCGCGCCGTGTGACTGTACAATATCGATAATCTTCAAATAAACGTCTTGCTGTGCAGCAAGCCATTCAGCCCATACCGTGGTTTTGGTAAAGCAATAAACCATAATATTCAATGAAGAGTCAGCAAACTGGTTGAAATAAACCAGTAAGGTTTGTCGCTGGTCGATGGCCGGGTGATTTTTCAGCATCTCACGTACAGCTTCGACAATAACGCCCACTTTTGCCGCATCCTCATAACGTAAACCAATGGTCGTGGTAATGCGGCGGTTGGTCATTCGTCCTGGGTTTTCTACGCTGATCGACGAAAACAGCGAGTTCGGTACGTACAATGGACGATTATCAAAGGTCGTAATTTTGGTAATTCGCCAGCCAATTTCCGCTACTGTACCTTCGATATTTCTGTCCGGTGAACGGATCCAGTCGCCAATACTGAAAGGACGGTCGAAATAGAGCATAATCCCGGAAAAGAAGTTACTCAGAATATCTTTACCGGCCATACCGACAGCCAGACCACCAATACCACCAAAGGTCAGCAAGCCAGAAAGGCTCATGCCGAAATGTTCGCCATAAAGCAGAACAAGCACCACAATAATGGTGATTTTGATGATACGCGACATAATCCGCGCACTGGTGATATCGCGACCTTTTTTAATCTGCTGTTTTTCAAACTGATTAATCAGCAGAAATAGCTTAATCGTCAGAATAACCGCAATCAGGGACGTACAGATAAAATCGATAACGCCTGGGGTGATAAATTTGAGTTTATAGTTTTCTATAACATAATTAATAATGCTACCAACAGCACTGATAATTATGGTGTAGATTAAAAATTGCACCGCATGGAATAAAAATCCTTTTCTTTTACGATTTCCACGGCGAAACCAAAAGCTCATCAGAATCAATGCTGCGCAGCTACCGAAAATAATGACCAGATTAAGCGCATTATTTGTAAACAGTTCAGCGATCATTGTTTTATCAGGCTCCTCCAGATAATTGTCGTCATGCCGGAAACCCCTGGCGGGGCTATTTTACCGCGACAATTCATTCAGATCATCAATAGTCAGGGAAGGAAGTAGCAACATTAGCTAAGGAAGGTGCGAACAAGTCCCTGATATGAGATCATGTTTGTCATCTGGAGCCATAGAACAGGGTTCATCATGAGTCATCAACTTACCTTCGCCGACAGTGAATTCAGCAGTAAGCGCCGTCAGACCAGAAAAGAGATTTTCTTGTCCCGCATGGAGCAGATTCTGCCATGGCAAAACATGGTGGAAGTCATCGAGCCGTTTTACCCCAAGGCTGGTAATGGCCGGCGACCTTATCCGCTGGAAACCATGCTACGCATTCACTGCATGCAGCATTGGTACAACCTGAGCGATGGCGCGATGGAAGATGCTCTGTACGAAATCGCCTCCATGCGTCTGTTTGCCCGGTTATCCCTGGATAGCGCCTTGCCGGACCGCACCACCATCATGAATTTCCGCCACCTGCTGGAGCAGCATCAACTGGCCCGCCAATTGTTCAAGACCATCAATCGCTGGCTGGCCGAAGCAGGCGTCATGATGACTCAAGGCACCTTGGTCGATGCCACCATCATTGAGGCACCCAGCTCGACCAAGAACAAAGAGCAGCAACGCGATCCGGAGATGCATCAGACCAAGAAAGGCAATCAGTGGCACTTTGGCATGAAGGCCCACATTGGTGTCGATGCCAAGAGTGGCCTGACCCACAGCCTGGTCACCACCGCGGCCAACGAGCATGACCTCAATCAGCTGGGTAATCTGCTGCATGGAGAGGAGCAATTTGTCTCAGCCGATGCCGGCTACCAAGGGGCGCCACAGCGCGAGGAGCTGGCCGAGGTGGATGTGGACTGGCTGATCGCCGAGCGCCCCGGCAAGGTAAGAACCTTGAAACAGCATCCACGCAAGAACAAAACGGCCATCAACATCGAATACATGAAAGCCAGCATCCGGGCCAGGGTGGAGCACCCATTTCGCATCATCAAGCGACAGTTCGGCTTCGTGAAAGCCAGATACAAGGGGTTGCTGAAAAACGATAACCAACTGGCGATGTTATTCACGCTGGCCAACCTGTTTCGGGCGGACCAAATGATACGTCAGTGGGAGAGATCTCACTAAAAACTGGGGATAACGCCTTAAATGGCGAAGAAACGGTCTAAATAGGCTGATTCAAGGCATTTACGGGAGAAAAAATCGGCTCAAACATGAAGAAATGAAATGACTGAGTCAGCCGAGAAGAATTTCCCCGCTTATTCGCACCTTCCCTAACTAATCAATGCGTTGATTGTAAATCCAGCTAAGAGGTGAGGTTTTCAGAGCAGACAACGGTGAAATGTCATGGTATTGTTACGTTTAGGTAACAAGAAATTTGTCTGCACAAGGATTACATCATGATTATGGCGAAACTGAAGTCAGCGAAAGGGAAGAAATTTCTCTTTGGTTTGTTGGCGGTTTTCATTATTGCGGCGTCGGTTGTGACTCGCGCGACCATCGGCGGCGTTATAGAACAGTACAATATTCCGCTGTCTGAGTGGACGACATCAATGTATGTGATTCAGTCATCGATGATTTTTGTTTATAGCCTGGTCTTTACTGTGTTGCTGGCAATCCCGTTGGGAATTTATTTCCTTGGCGGCGAAGAGCAGTAAGTAAAAAATAGGCCCGATAACTCGGGCCTTGTCAGTTATTGAAGAGTCGTTAATCGTCTTCTTCGTCATCCAGTTCAACGGGTGTCTGATACTGGTCAGGTTTAATGACCAGCAGGTCGCAGCGAAGATGATCAATCACCTGTTCCGCCGTGTTGCCGAGGAATGCTGCTGAAATACCGGTGCGTCCTACCGTGCCCAGAACCACAATCCCCGCCTGTAAGTGCTCCGCCAAATCAGGAATCACCTCTTCTGGCAGACCTTTTTCTACGTGCGTCATGTTTTCATTAATGCCGAATTTCTGCCGCAGGGCTTTCATTGCCAGCAAATGTTGCCCACGAATGGCATCGTTATAAACGCTCGGGTCAAATTCCGGCAGTTCAATCGCGATATTAATTGGCGTTACCGGATAAGCGCCAACCAGATGAACTTCGGTATGGTTGACTTGTTCTGCCAGTTCGATCGTCTCTTTGACCAGTTTTTCATTGAGCGCATTATGATACGGCTCTTCACTGGCGAGATTCACCGCCACCAGCGCCTTGCCTCCTTCCGGCCACGGCTGGTCTTTCACCATCCACACCGGGCTTGGGCATTTGCGTAACAGATGCCAGTCCGTTGGCGTAAAAATCACCGCTTCCAGACGGTCATGTTGGTGCGCCATTTTTAGCACCAAATCGTGTCCGCCGCTGATCACTTCCTGAATGATGGCTTCGAAAGGACGGTTATGCCAGACCACTTTAATTTCAATGGGAACGCCAGCATTGAGATAATATTTTGCCTGCTCGTGGATCCAGGCTGTACGCTGGCTGATGACGCCCTGACGCATAGCGGTACGTTCGTCCGGGGAGAGCAGGGTGGTCATTTCGTATGAGAAGTCATAGATCGGCAAAAAGGCTTTAATTTTGCCACCAATCCGTTGATGTAAATAAACAGCTCGCCGCAATGCTGGTTGGTCGTCCTGGTTAGGATCGATAACAACGAGCATGTTCTGATACATAGCCATACAGGGTCTCCTTACAACAACTGTCAACGCAGTTTGTAATTAAAAGATTAACCCATATCTGGTGAATGAAACAGTGATGAACCTTCTGCCAGATCAATAAATCAGAAAAATTTAATGATATGACAGAAGGATAGTGAGTTATGCGGAAAAATCAGGCAACGTTACGCGTATGACCAGCAAGCTGGGCCAGCGCATCGTTATTTTCGATGGTGATGTATTTACCTTTGACTGCCAGCATGCCGCTTTTCTGGAAGCGACCCAGCAGACGGCTGATGGTTTCTACCGTCAGGCCCAGATAGTTACCGATATCGCCACGAGTCATCGTCAGGCGGAATTCACGAGGGGAGAAGCCGCGTTGGGCAAAACGACGGGACAGGTTGTAGATGAATGCAGCCAGACGTTCCTCGGCATTTTTCTTCGACAACAGCAGGATCATGTCCTGATCGCCTTTGATTTCACCGCTCATCAGACGCATCATCTGCTGACGCAGATTCGGCATTTTACCGGACAAATCGTCCAGCGTTTCGAACGGGATTTCACATACCATCGAGGTTTCCAGCGCCTGCGCGAAGCTCGGGTGATGGCCGCTGCCGATGGCGTCAAATCCCACCAGGTCGCCTGCTAAATGGAAACCAGTGATTTGCTCGTCGCCTTGCTCAGTGATGGTATAACTTTTAATCGTACCGGAGCGGATGGCATAAAGCGATTTAAGTTCATCACCAGCCTTAAACAGCGTCTGGCCTTTCTGAATAGGCTTCTTCCGCTCAATGATATTATCAAGCTGATCAAGCTCATGTTCGTTGAGTGTGAACGGGATGCAAAGCTGGCTGATGCTGCAATCCTGGCAATGGATAGCACAACCGCCAGACTGAATGCGCCGTATAATTCGCTTTTCCGGGATCATAGGTCTGCTCAAGCCGTAATTGATATTTGTCAATTTTAACATCTTTTTAGGGAGCAAGTAAGTCTAAGCAAACCTTAACAGCAGAGAATTCCGATATTAGATGTAAATATATGTCTATCTATTTGAAAACCCTTAAGTTGTTAAGGGTAACTTTACATAAAAGTGTGAACAAGCTGGCACAAATTGTTTAATGTTTACAGCAAAAGATAACCTTCATGGCGCAATAACCACTCTTTTCGCTGAACTCCGCCTGCATATCCGGTCATGGTGCCGTTTCGGCCAATAACCCGATGGCAAGGTACGACGATGCTGATGGGATTCGATCCGTTTGCCGCACCAACGGCACGCGCCGCGCCAGGACGGCCCAATTGCTCAGCCAGTTGGCCGTAATGCATTACCTGCCCGCAGGGGATAGTGCGTAGTGTTTTCCAGACTTCGCGCTGAAATGGCGTCCCCCCCGTAGCAGTGGGAAGCGTATCAATAATGCTAAGATTACCGGCAAAATATTCACGAAGCTTGTCGCTTAAACCGCCTGGATTGGTGGCAGAAATGCGCTCATAGCCTTCTTTGCGATAATGGATGTCCAGCAGCTGCACCATGCGTTCGCTGTACTCTTCCCATTCAACCGCCCGCAGGCGAAATTGCTCATCGCAAATCACCCACAGTGGACCCAGTGGCGTGGCAATTTTTTCTTCAAGTAATCTCAGCATCCGTTCTCTCTTAAGACAAACGTGGGTAAATACCCGGACCTATCGGCAGACCGACAAGATACCACGCCAGCAACATCAGCAGCCATACCACCAAAAAGATAAGTGGATAGGGCAAGACTAACGAATAGTAAGTACCCAGTTTCGCGTCTGGTTTGTAGCGTTGCAGGAATCCAAGAAACAGTGGAACAAAAGGAGATACCGGCGCTAAAGGCAATACGGATGAGTCGGCAATACGAAAGAGGATTTGCGCAAATGCCGGGTGAAAGCCAAGTAGCATAAACATTGGTACGAAAATGGGGGCGAGAATCGACCAGATTGCGGAACCGCTGGCAATAAACATGCATAAGAAAGAGGAAAGCAACGCCAGACCGACAAACGCCGGGATGCCGCTAAGCCCTGAACTTTCCAGTATATCGGTCAGCCCCACGGCGATGAATTTCCCCATGTTGCTCCAGTTAAACATGGCGACAAATTGGGCGAGGGGAAAAACCATCACGATAAATCCCGCCATCTCTTTCATCGGTTCAATCATTAAATGCGGTAAATCCGCCTGACGTCGAATTGTGCGGGTAGCGATGCCATAAGCCAGCGAGACAACAAAGAAAAAAAGAATGATCAGTGGCACGATACCTTTAATAAAGGGTGATGGCATCACGGTGTGATTAATCGGATCGCGCAATATCCCGTTTTGCGGGATCACCATCAGCGCAATCGCAGCAATAAAAAGTAGCGATACGACACCTGCTATGCGTAAACCAAAACGCTGACTTTCGGTCAATGTCTGCAGTTTCTCATCGCTGTTTCCCTGCCATTGACCTAACCGTGGCTCGATGATTTTGTCGGTTATCAGGCCGCCAACAATCGTCAGTACGACTACGGAGCTGGCCATAAAATACCAGTTATCAATTACACTGACGTGCATTTGCGGATTGAACGCAGCTGCCGCTTCCGTGCTGATCCCCGACAGCAACACGTCGGTTGTGACAATCAGTAAATTAGCCGTAAAGCCGCAACCTACGCCTGCAATGGCAGCCAGTAAACCTGCAACTGGATGCCTGCCCACCGCCAGAAAAATCAGCGCACCCATCGGTGGCATGATCACTAACGCCGCATCGGAAGAAATGTGGCTGAAAAAAGCAATAAACAGCACCATATAACTGGCGTAGCGGGCATTAACATGCGATGCCATTTTAACCATTAGTGCTGGCAGTAAGCCGACGCGCTCCGCCAGACCGGCACCTAAAACCAGCGCCAGGATCGCACCAAGTGGAGCAAAACCGCTAAAGTTTTTAATAACATTGGGTAAAAACCAGTGTAATCCTTCCACACTGAGCAGGTTTTTCACCACGACCGGCGTACCATCGGTCGGGTTTTTCGCACTGACGCCAAAGGCCGACAAAATTGCCGTCGTCACCATGAGTACGATAATCAAATAGATAAAGAGCAGAAAAGGATGGGGAACCTTGTTACCAATTCTTTCGACCCAGCCATAGAGCTTCCCGGATTGGGAGGACGACGGTATGGATGACATACTCATGGGCATTCCTCGGTTGTTGTGTTTGCGTTGTTGTTGTTATTTTAAAGGTGACGGTGTCACGTTTTTCGGGATAGGGCAGTGATACGGTTGCGTGTCCGTTACTTGCTGATGCTCTTGTTGGCATTCTTGCAATAGCCCTGAATCAAGGAAGAGATTGACTGTGGTTGCTGCCATAGTTTTCGCCGCCAGCAGCATTCCTTTATGAGCAATAGATGTTCGCCCCTGGCTAACCAGTTGCCACGTATGTAGCGGTGTACCGACGGCAAAACAGGGGCTGAAACACTGGGCAACAGGCAGTTTCCAACTGACGTCGCCGACATCAGTCGATGCCGCAAGCACGTTATCGGTGGCGGCATATGGAGCGACTTCATTCGCCAGTACCGTTTCACGATGACGTAGTGCAAAAACCTTGCCGTTTTCGCCACCGGTTGCGGCGATATTATTCAGACTGTTTTGCCGATCGTTGGAGGTGAGCGTAGCCTGAATTTGTTTCGCAAAAGCCAGTTCTTCGGAGTTCCATTCCGGGGTACCAAAATGGGATAGGGCCTGGTACATGGCATTTTCTAAGGTGCGATTCGGGAGATAACTGGAACAGGCTTTGTCGAAGCGGCATTCAACCGTGGTTTCGGTCATCAATGCCGCACCTTCGGCGATTTTGGCGACCCGATCATAAATATGCTGCACGTCGGTCATTTCGGGGGCGCGGATAAGATAAAGCACTTCTGCCTGCGCCTGGACCACGTTGGGCGAGATCCCGCCGCTATTTGTGATGGCATAGTGTACGCGCGCTTTTTCAATAATATGTTCGTTGAGGAAGTTGGTGCCAGTGGTCATCAACGTTACGGCATCAAGGGCGCTGCGTCCCAAATGAGGGGAATTCGCGGCATGTGCTGCGATCCCTTTAAAGCGCCATGATGCCTGAATGTTTGCCAGCGTGCGGGTATTGAACATACCGGCAAAGGCTTCCGGGTGCCAGGTGAGTGCCGCATCCACATCATCAAATACCCCCTCGCGAACCATGAACGTTTTACCCGAGCCGCCTTCTTCGCCAGGACAACCATAAAAGCGCACCGTGCCGCCTTGCCCATATTGTTCCAGCCATTTCTTGACGGCTATTGCAGCGGCAAAGGCGGCGGTTCCCAGCAAATTGTGTCCGCAACCGTGACCATTTTCACCGGGCGTCACGGATGTAGGTTGCGCGCAACCTGCTTGCTGACTTAAACCTGCCAGGGCGTCATATTCTCCCAGCAGGGCGATAACCGGTTTGCCTTGACCAAACGAAGCAATAAAGGCATTTGGGATATTGCCTACGTTGCGGGTAACGGTGAAGCCTGCAGATTCCAGCGCCGAAGCCAGATGCTCCGCTGACCAGAACTCTTCAAAACGTGTTTCTGGATGATCCCAGATTTGATCGGCAATATCGGTATAACGTTGGCGATCGGCTTCAATCGCATCGTCGATAAAACGATAGATTTCCTGCATCAGATACCTCGCGTCCAGGGAAAATTGAGCGCGGTGCGCGCCAGCGTTTCGACGGCAATAGCGAGAACCTGCTCGTCAAAATCGAATTTTTCGTTGTGATGACCTGCCGCCAGCTGTGTGCCAAACACCACGTAGGAGGCTTGCCCTTGATGTTGCTGCACGCGGGCCATCATTAATGTGGCATCTTCGGAACCCGCAGGCGCTTCAACACGTTCAATGGCCTGATTGACCCCCGCGACCTGAGCCGCCTGACTTTGCAACCATGCGACCCATTGCGGCGAAGGAGAACTGGCGGTAGCTGCACCCATCAGACGAGTTTCAACGCCGACACCATACATGGTTGCTGCGCCCTGAATCGCTTGTTGTGCACGGTCAAAAACATATTGATTAATGACGTCGCTGGCCCCGCGTGTTTCCACTTTCAGCAACGCCGAGGCAGGAACAACGTTACGACCGCTTCCTGCCTGCATAACGCCCACGTTTACTCTGGAAGCTCCTTCGCTGTGCGGGGCGATTGCATGCAGTGCAAGAGTGGCTTGTGCTGCCGCCAACAAGGCATTGTGACCGTCTTCTGGTTTTGCGCCTGCGTGAGCGGCGGTACCGGTGAAGTGCGCGTCAAATTTGGTGGTTGCCATAAAATTATCACTGCCGCACACCACGGTGCCCGCAGGTACGCCAGTGCCAATGTGCACGGCAGTAAAATAATCAACATCATCTACGACACCTGCATCGACCATCGCCCGCGCGCCACGCGTACCTTCCTCTGCAGGCTGAAAAATCAGTTTGATGACGCCATGTAGTCCGGACTCGAACTGTTTAAGGGTATGCGCCAGCCCAAGCCCAATGGCGGTATGTCCATCATGACCACAGGCATGCATCATTCCGGCGTTACATGACGCAAAACCGTCGCGGTAGGGGCGATGGCTGACATCCTGCTCTTCACTGAGATCCAGCGCGTCCATATCGACACGGAAAGCCATCACCGGACCGGGGCGACCGGTATCCAGGGTGGCGACGATACCAGTGAAACCACCTTCAAAAGCCGCAATCCATTGTGCTAGCGCACCCTGTTGACGAGCGCGCTCGAATTCGCGTTGTAGAGTGAATTCATCAGGTAATCCCATCCGGCTACTTTCATTAACTACTTCGCGACCCAGCGCCAGTGAATAGCCGAGCTGGTGCAATTCTTCCGCAACAAGGGTGGCAGTGCGGAATTCCACCCAGCCAGACTCTGCATAGTGATGAAAATCACGTCGCCAGTGCGATAATTTTGGGGCAAGCGAATTAACAAATTGATTCAAAGACTCCATAACCTTTCCCGTCATCAGTAAAAAGTGTGACCCGGTTCACGTAGCGATAGTTTTTACTTATCACTAACTGATTTTTCACAGTTTTAACCGTTCATAAATTACCCTGACACAATCATCTGCATTAAAGTAGATGCCAGTTTCTTTGGTCTGATAAATAACGGTTATCGGTGGCGTCATGGCTTTTCAGGTAAAAATTCATCAAATTCGGGCTTTTGTTGAAGTGGCTCGTCAGGGCAGCATTCGCGGAGCGAGCCGAATGTTGAATATGTCGCAACCGGCACTGAGTAAATCTATTCAGGAGCTAGAAGAAGGGTTAGCGGCGCAACTCTTTTTTCGCCGTAGTAAAGGCGTGACGTTAACTGATGCCGGTGAAAGTTTTTATCAGCACGCCAGTCTAATTCTTGAAGAGCTGCGCGCAGCCCAAGAGGATATTCGCCAACGACAAGGGCAACTGGCAGGGCAGATTAATATCGGCATGGGGGCCAGTATTTCCCGCAGTCTGATGCCAGCTGTCATATCTCGTTTTCATCAGCAGCATCCGCAGGTAAAAGTACGCATTATGGAAGGGCAACTGGTGTCGATGATTAATGAATTGCGTCAGGGAGAATTGGATTTCACCATCAATACCTATTATCAGGGACCGTACGACCACGAATTTACTTTTGAGAAATTACTGGAAAAGCAATTCGCGATCTTTTGCCGCCCGGGACACCCCGCCATTGGTGCCCGTTCGATCAAACAGTTACTGGATTACAGCTGGACAATGCCGACGCCACACGGCAGCTACTACAAACAGTTGAGTGAATTGCTTGACGATCAGGCGCAAACGCCACAGGTCGGTGTAGTCTGCGAGACGTTCTCAGCCTGTATCAGTCTGGTGGCAAAAAGCGATTTTCTCAGCAAACTGCCTGAAGAAATGGGCTGCGATCCCTTGCACGGACAGGGGCTGGTGATGTTGCCGGTTAGCGAAATTTTACCGAAAGCGGCCTATTATTTGATTCAGCGGCGTGATAGTCGCCAGACACCACTGACCGCGTCATTAATCACGCAATTCCGGCGAGAATGCGGCTATCTGCAAAGTTAAAACTGCATAAAAAAATAGAGTCTGTCGACATCCGCCAGACTCTACAGTACACACAGCAGTGCATCCGCGTCTTAAATCCGGCATTGTCTCCTCTGCGCCGGTGACTGTGTTATAACGGTTTTAACCTTTAGTTGCCAATTTTCTTCAGTGACAGATTTCACGAAAATATAAGTTACATTATTAATATCGTGAATGAATAATCATGCATAAGTATTTTGCTTAAAATATCGGCAATATTTGGAACTTATTACTGGAAATTTGGGTAATACGTTGTTGGACCGACCCGGTCTGGTTATCATATCGCGCTCTTAATTGCGGGAGGATGTAACATGAACCTTGACGACAAATCGCTGTTTCTTGACGCCATGGAAGATGTCCAGCCGCTGAAACGTGCTACCGATGTCCACTGGCATCCAACGCGTAACCAACGTGCGCCGCAGCGTATCGACACGCTGCAGCTTGATAATTTCCTCACCACCGGATTTCTCGACATCATCCCACTAAGTCAGCCGCTGGAGTTTCGGCGGGAAGGGTTGCAACATGGGGTGCTGGATAAGCTGCGCAGTGGTAAATATCCGCAACAGGCGAGCCTGAATCTTTTGCGCCAGCCGGTGGAAGAGTGCCGCAAAATGGTGTTCAGTTTTATTCAACAAGCCCTGGCGGATGGTTTGCGTAACGTGCTGATTATTCATGGTAAAGGGCGGGATGATAAATCGCATGCCAATATTGTCCGCAGCTATGTGGCGCGCTGGCTGACCGAATTTGATGATGTTCAGGCATATTGCACCGCGCTACCGCATCATGGCGGCAGCGGGGCGTGTTACGTCGCACTACGTAAAACGGCGCAGGCGAAGCAAGAAAACTGGGAGCGCCACGCTAAGCGCAGTCGTTGATCTCGAGACGCATCCGCGGCTTATGCCGCCAGCACGCGGTTGCGTCCATCATTTTTCGCCCGATACAAAGCATCATCAACGCGTTTAAACAGTTCATCGATGCTTTCATTTCCTTCGTGATGCGCCACACCAATGCTGACGGTAAAGCGTGGTAAGCCCGAAATACTCACTTTTGCCACGCTTACGCGGATAGTTTCAGCCAGCGAAAGCGCGGTATCCAGTGGGGTTCTTGGTAGCAATAAGACAAACTCTTCGCCTCCCCAACGAAACACCAAATCGCCTTTGCGAGCGCAACTTTCGAGGGTGCGGGCGAGGGCGCATAACACCTCATCACCTTTAGAATGCCCATAGAGATCGTTAATGTGTTTAAAACGATCGGTGTCGATGAGCAACAAGCTGTAATCCTGAGCGATGGCGAGATGCTGCATTTGGCCTGGTTCCGTAATGTGATAAAACTGTCGCCGATTCAGTAATCCGGTCATCGCGTCATGGTGAGCAGCATGTTCCAGCTGCTCCTCCAGCCGTTTTTGCTCAGTAATATCATGCACAATACATAACATGAGCTTGTCGCCATAAATTTCAATCGGTCCGGCATAGGTCTGCACATGACGAGTCGAACCATCCGCCAGTTTATGAACAAAATTCAAAGGTTTATGACCACCGGGTAAATGCGAGATTTCATGCATGATAGGCATGACGCGACGCCCGAGCATATTTATTTCCCAGGTATGTTTCTGGCACATCGTTTCATGGTTATAACCATAGAAATTGAGCGCGGCGAGGTTAGCATCGACGATTTGTCCATCTCGTGACGGGTCAATCAACAACATTGGTGCAGAGTTAGTCAGAAAAAAGCGCGCATAAAAACCTTGTTTTTTGCGCTGATAATTTGCCGAGCGACTGGCTTTTAAACCCAGCGTTGCCGGCGCTTCGATACCTTCGAAAATAATCACCGGTTCTGTTTCTGTCAGCTTTCGCAAAACAAGCCGACAGCTCAATGCTGTTTCCTCTTCTTTACGCTGAACAGTGAGGATTTCGATAATATCGTGTTGGTTTTGCAGATCGGAGAGGTATTTCGGCAGTTCTTTTTGTGAGGAGACGGAATAGGGTCCGGTTCGTAGCTGACTAAACGTGAGGTCTTGCATCAACAGTTTCGCCGCGCTATTGGCATAAATTAACTGTTCCTCAAAGGGCGAAACGATCCAGACAGGACTGGTGAGTAAGTCCAGGGTATTGAAGTTGTGCGTAATCATTGAGATCCCGTTATTTTTATCAATTTTTGTTGCTATCCGATCGCAAAAAAGCCACGTCATATGATCAGATAATTCTGATAATGATAGACGCTATTTAACACTTCACACGGTTTGTATACGGAAAAGCATTTTGCTTTTTGTATTCAATTTAGACAGAATTTTATTAATCATTTCAGGGTAATGGGGTGATGAGATGTTGCGTAACAGGGCCAGAAGGCTAGACTACAAAATAATGCGTTGATGATGGAGGCACTGTGGAAGCGATTAAGGGATCGGACGTTAATGTCCCGGATGCAGTATTTGCCTGGATGCTGGATGGTAGAGGCGGCGTTAAACCGCTGGAAAATACAGATGTGATTGATGAAGCGCATCCCTGTTGGCTCCACCTTAATTATGTACACCATGATAGCGCCCAATGGCTGGCGACAACACCGCTGCTTCCCAATAACGTACGTGATGCGCTGGCGGGCGAGAGCACGCGTCCCCGAGTCAGCCGTCTCGGTGAAGGCACGCTGATTACATTGCGCTGTATAAACGGCAGCACCGATGAACGCCCCGATCAACTGGTCGCCATGCGTGTATATATGGACGGGCGGTTAATTGTTTCGACCCGACAACGCAAAGTGCTGGCGCTGGACGATGTGGTGAGCGATCTGGAAGAGGGCACGGGTCCGACCGATTGCGGGGGATGGCTGGTGGATGTGTGCGATGCGTTGACCGATCATTCCAGTGAATTTATCGAGCAGCTGCACGATAAAATTATCGACCTTGAAGATAATCTCCTTGATCAGCAAATTCCACCGCGTGGATTCCTGGCTCTGCTGCGCAAACAATTAATTGTGATGCGTCGCTATATGGCACCGCAACGTGATGTTTATGCTCGTCTTGCCAGTGAACGTTTGCCGTGGATGAGCGATGACCAACGCCGTCGGATGCAGGATATTGCCGATCGCCTTGGGCGCGGCCTTGACGAAATCGACGCCTGTATAGCACGGACTGGCGTGATGGCGGATGAAATCGCTCAGGTGATGCAGGAAAATTTAGCTCGTCGTACCTATACAATGTCGTTGATGGCAATGGTCTTTTTACCCAGTACCTTTCTGACCGGGTTATTTGGCGTCAACCTTGGTGGGATCCCTGGCGGCGGGTGGCAATTCGGATTTTCAATTTTTTGTATTCTGTTAGTTGTTCTTATTGGTGGTGTTGCTTTATGGTTGCATCGTAGTAAATGGTTGTAACAAAAGCAATTTTTCCGGCTGTCTGTATACAAAAACGCCGCAAAGTTTGAGCGAAGTCAATAAACTCTCTACCCATTCAGGGCAATATCTCTCTTGCAGGTGAATGCAACGTCAAGCGATGGGCGTTGCGCTCCATATTGTCTTACTTCCTTTTTTGAATTACTGCATAGCACAATTGATTCGTACGACGCCGACTTTGATGAGTCGGCTTTTTTTTGCCTGTTATTTATCAGCGTCTACCCTTTAAGAGTCCACCCAATGACCAGAGGGAAATATGACGACACTTATTTATTTGCAAATTCCTGTCCCTGAACCGATTCCTGGCGATCCTGTTCCAGTGCCCGATCCGATCCCTCGCCCGCAACCCATGCCTGACCCACCACCCGATGAAGAACCGATTAAATTGTCGCATCGTGAGCGTAGATCTGCGAGGATACGCGCCTGCTAACTTTGCGTCGATGACCACGAGAATAGATTGTGACCGCTTTTTCTACCCTGAATGTTTTGCCTCCCGCCCAACTCACGAACCTTAATGAGTTGGGTTATTTAACCATGACGCCGGTGCAGGCCGCCGCGCTTCCGGCGATCCTTGCCGGAAAAGATGTTCGCGTGCAGGCGAAAACCGGCAGCGGCAAAACGGCGGCTTTTGGCCTCGGCTTGTTACAGCAAATTGATGCGTCGCTATTTCAAACCCAGGCTTTAGTGCTGTGTCCTACGCGTGAACTGGCGGATCAGGTGGCAGGTGAATTGCGTCGGCTGGCGCGTTTTCTGCCAAATACCAAAATTTTGACGTTGTGCGGTGGTCAACCGTTCGGTATGCAGCGTGATTCGTTGCAACATGCGCCGCATATTATCGTGGCAACGCCGGGGCGTTTGCTGGATCACCTGCAAAAAGGCACGGTATCACTGGATGCGTTGAATACGCTGGTGATGGATGAGGCCGACCGCATGCTGGATATGGGATTTAGCGATGCCATTGATGATGTCATCCGTTTTGCGCCTGCATCTCGACAGACGCTTCTGTTTTCGGCAACCTGGCCGGAAGCCATCGCTGCAATCAGCGGACGAGTGCAACGCGATCCTTTGGCGATTGAAATTGACTCAACAGATGCTTTGCCACCCATTGAACAACAATTTTATGAGACATCCAGCAAAGGCAAAATTCCTCTGTTGCAACGGTTATTAAGCTTGCATCAGCCATCCTCTTGCGTGGTGTTTTGCAATACCAAAAAAGATTGCCAGGCTGTCTGCGACGCGCTGAATGAAGTAGGGCAAAGTGCATTGTCATTACACGGCGATTTGGAGCAACGCGATCGCGATCAGACCCTGGTACGTTTTGCTAACGGTAGCGCCCGTGTACTGGTCGCGACTGATGTTGCTGCGCGTGGTCTGGATATTAAATCGCTTGAGCTGGTGGTGAACTTTGAGCTGGCGTGGGACCCTGAAGTTCATGTACATCGCATCGGTCGTACAGCTCGTGCAGGAAATAGCGGTCTGGCGATCAGTTTCTGTGCTCCGGAAGAAGCACAGCGGGCCAATATCATTTCTGACATGTTGCAGATAAAACTTAACTGGCAAACGCCGCCAGCTAATAGTTCCATTGCGACGCTGGAAGCAGAAATGGCAACGTTGTGTATCGATGGCGGGAAAAAAGCCAAAATGCGCCCGGGTGATGTATTAGGTGCACTGACAGGAGATATCGGGCTTGATGGCGCAGATATTGGCAAAATCGCCGTGCATCCGGCGCATGTCTATGTCGCGGTCCGTCAGGCTGTTGCTCATAAAGCATGGAAACAGTTACAGGGCGGGAAGATTAAAGGAAAAACGTGCCGGGTGCGGTTATTAAAATAATGAAATGTTGAATTGCCGGGTGCAAGAGTAAACATCTTATTCGGGATTGCCGGATGCGACGCTGGCCGCGTCTTATCCGGCCTCCATAAGAGTAGCCCGATACGCTTGCGCATCGGGCGCTATCCTGGTTATTTCACTTCAACCACATTCAGCCGTAACTCATCCAACTGATTTTCATCTTCTTCTGGCTGCCAGCACGCCGGTTGTAGTGGGATCTCTTCGCGATCAAACGCCAGATCACCCCCGTTAACCACTTCAGAACCGTGGGTGATGCCTTTGAAATCGAACAGGTTGGTATCGCACAGATGCGACGGCACCACATTCTGCATCGCGCTGAACATCGTCTCGATACGCCCTGGATAACGTTTATCCCAGTCACGCAACATGTCAGCAATCACCTGACGTTGCAGGTTAGGCTGTGAACCGCACAGGTTGCACGGAATAATCGGGAACGCTTTTGCATCGGCAAATCGCTGAATATCTTTCTCGCGGCAGTAGGCCAGCGGACGAATAACGATATGTTTGCCATCATCGCTCATCAGTTTCGGAGGCATACCTTTCATCTTACCGCCGTAGAACATATTTAAGAACAACGTTTGCAGGATATCGTCACGATGGTGACCCAACGCGATCTTCGTCGCCCCCAGTTCCGTTGCGGTACGATAAAGGATACCGCGACGAAGGCGAGAACACAGTGAGCAAGTGGTTTTGCCCTCTGGAATCTTCTCTTTCACGATACCGTAAGTATTCTCTTCAACAATCTTGTACTCAACGCCCAGCTTTTCAAGATACTCGGGCAGAACGTGTTCCGGGAAGCCCGGTTGCTTTTGATCGAGGTTAACAGCCACCAGCGAAAAATTGATTGGCGCGCTTTGCTGCAAATTGCGCAGAATCTCCAGCATGGTATAGCTGTCTTTACCCCCGGAGAGGCAAACCATGATGCGATCGCCTTCTTCAATCATATTGAAGTCAGCAATGGCTTCGCCCACGTTACGACGCAGACGTTTTTGTAATTTGTTCAGGTTGTATTGTTCTTTCTTTGTAATTTGTTGATTTTCTTGCATTATTTCAGTTCTCTGGTACTAAATGGGGCAAATTGGGGGCAAACTTTGCAACTACGATAACCGCGCATTCAACATGGCTATCTGTTCGTCGTTCATGTCATCAATCCACATACCGTAAATTTCATACACCATCTGCGCAGTTTCATGCCCCATTTGGCTGGCTATAAATGCCGGGTTCGCTCCTGCCGTCAACAGCCAGCAGGCAAAAGTATGCCGCGTATGGTACGGATTACGGCGGCGAATACCAGCACGTTTTACTGCTGCATTCCACCTTGCCCCCAAACTGCTTACCGAGTAATAAGGTTTTTGTTTTCCGTTACACACCCTGGGCATGAAAACAAAATGCAGTTTTTGCTTTTCGGTTCTGCCGTACTCCCGATGATAAAAGGTGATTTCGCTTTTGCGATGATGCCCGGTCAGTTTGTATTGCTCCTTCAGTGCTTCAAGAGCAGGCTGCAGTAGTGTTACTGTTCGGATCCCGGCATTTGTTTTTGGGGGACCGAACATATCAAGTATCGTCAGGTTTCTTCTGACATTCACTATTCCCTTTTCGAGATCCACATCCTCCCACGCCAGAGCTGCCAGTTCCCCGTGACGAAGTCCTGAGTAAACGGCAAATTTCCACAAGTTCTGGCTCTGTCCTTTTTCACTTTCCATTAATGCATTGAATTCTGTTTTAGATAACGGATCAGGCTTTATTCTGTTTCGCTGTAATTTTTTTACTCCTTCAAATGGTTTGGTTGATATAAATCCCGACTGATACGCAAAACGCAACAGCGAACAGAGCAGGGCGATATAGTTATCAACTGTGCGCACGGTTCTTCCTTTTTTGTTGGATCTTGGATTATCCAGGTAAAGCGTTTCTCCATGCAGCAGTTCATTCCGGTAGTTTAAGATATCGCTATAACGAATATGTGATATCGGGGTACTTTCACAAATTATTATTCTGAGTGTTTTTAATTGTGATTTCGTTTTCTTCATTGTGTTTGTTGTTAACTCTGTCTCTTTAATTTTTGTCCAGATATCACAAAGCTCTCCGAACGTTTTTATGACTCTCGTTGTCACCATTTTTGCCCCAGTGCTGGACTGGGGAAAACGTCTTAAATACTCAAATTCACCGGAGTTTATTTCATGAACTATCAGCGCTCTTAAATTTCCGGCCTTTTTAATATTACTGTTTGTAATCTCCCAGCCTTTTAATGTTTCCCGACATCGTTTTCCTCGAAACATGAACCAGATGCGAATGTATCTACCTCTAATCTCGACACCTGTTGGTAATTTAGACATATCATGAGTCTTTGATAAACTGATTTATCTTTGGATAGTTGTACCAGATAATCCCTCGTTTGCTGTCTGGCTTACCTAAAGGAGATACTCGTTTGAAGTGGAAGCCCTCCACCCAACAGTTCTGGCGGTATGCTTCAATTTGTCTGGCCCCCAGACCAGTGCGAAGCATCAGGCCGTATTCAACCATCCACTCTTCATTAAAGATTACTTGTGCCATCGCATCACCTCTGGCAGGCGCCAATGTTAGACTGAAATTGACGCCCGATGTTGATTATTAATAATCAGCTATGAAGTTTTAATTTGAATACAATGCAATTCTCGAGGACTGAAGTTTCTCGCAATTAAAATTTATCAGTTTTACTTTCTGCTCTCTGGAAACGCCTGCTTCTTTTTTACCTGAGAGCATTTTTTCGCATTCTGATTTCGTTAGTTTAGATTTTGAATATCTTGTCCAGTTAGTAGGAGTGCCACCTTCCTTTTCAATAGTGGCGGTAATTTTATACATGAACACCTCCATTATTATTTCCAGTGGTTCGTTTATTCCATCTTTCGAGTGCTTCTTTTTCACTTCCACCATAACCGGTTCGGGATTCGCATCCGTTACACTTCGCTCGGTAATATCCTGAAATGGCTTTCACCGTTACTGATGGACAACCACAAAATGGACATGGTTTAACATTGTCATATCTCATAATTTTTCTCATAAAAAATATTTCAAGTTGGCGGTGCATTACACCGCCAGGCTGAATTATTCCTCTGAATTATCGATTACACTGTATTCCCCGGTTAATACAGAGGAATCTGCAGGATCGATTGTCAGTGGTTCCTTTTCATCCATTGATACTGCACGCTGGATCTCAATTGATACGGGCAAATATTTGAACAGGCGACGAATAGCCGTTTTCTTTGCCATTTCTTCCCAGTGAGTTACCCACGGCCCGTTATTACCAGCTTTACTCAGGCTGCGCACCAGCTCAATCTGTTTGCGCGTCATAACTTCAAACTGAGTACCTCCGTCTTTCAGTCTTGCGACAGCATAGACGTGGGTAACCGGGGCATCTTCGTTTTCTCCCGGGCGGTGTATTAACTTTTCATCAAGGCCAAATTCGAAGCTAAACTCGTCACCTTCACGGACAACACGGGCTGACAGGCTGGCGATTTGACCAGAACGGCGAGCCAGATCAATCATGCCGCGATAGCCAATGATTAGCTGAACGTTCTTTTTACCGCTCTTTTCGTTTTTATTACCAAAAGGCAGTAAATATGCATGACCGAGGGCGCTACCTGGCTCAAGTCCGAGCTGTGAACACTGTACGATCGCACTGACAAAACTCATAGTGTCACAGTTTCCTAACGCCGGAACTTTACGAATTTCTGTGGTGGCGATACGGATCATACGTTCAGCCGTCATATGGCGTGGAAGAGCTGCTGCCAGTTGCTCTTTCATTGATGGCTGGTTAATAAAACTAATCACGTCGCTATTTTTAACTGCTGCTGGTGCACGGTTTCCCTGAGTTTTTTGCAGATCGGCTTTTGCGATTGGTGGTTGCTTAGTCATTTGCATATTCCTTAGCCCAGCGGGGCAGTGATAATGTCTTAATAGCTGGCCATTCATCGGTATTCAGGCAGTCAGACAGGGTTCGCAGATTGCGGTGATATTCCTGTTGACCTGCCAGTTTTGCTTCTTCGCCCATCATGAAAATTTCAACCGGATAACGTCCGCATTCAATAGTTGTGCTGGCAACCAGAAAAACGAAAGTTGGCTGCACTCCAAACTGTGCTTCATAACCGTCACTGTAGAATGCATCCTGAACGTGATAGCGGTAGTCGTAATAAGCGGTTTTGAATCGTTGAATATCCGCCGTAGTTTTCACGTCCATGATCCAGTGAAATTCAGGGATAATTTTGTCCGGACGGCACCGACACAAAATTCCTGTTTCAGGATCTTCCCAGTAAATTGATGATTCAGCGTGTCCGGCGCTTTCAACAAGCCATTGCCCCAGCGGCAAAGCCATAACGCTTTGATACATGAGTTCAATTTTCCGGCCTTCTTCCGCAGTGATAACCGTTTTTCCTGTGCTTGCGCATTCCATCAGAAACGCTTTCTCTTCTTCTTTTCCGGCGTTTGTACGGCGGTTAAATTCAGGTGCTACGATAAAGCGGTTACTGAATTCTTCCGGTTCAAGTACCCGGCAGTGGAAAGCAGTTCCTAAATCGAGCGTTTTTGTCTTTGTGGTGTCCACGGGGGCATTTTTACGCCACAAATATAGTGCCGGAGTATCAGCAATGTCATCGAGCTGAGACTTACTGATACCGGGACCCGCGTGGTAATTCTCATTCGAAATTCCGTAATAAATACCTGGCTCTATGTCTTCTACGATTACGGGATCTGCGACTTCGCCAGTTTCATCACTGCAATCGCGATGCGGATCGCTGCCAGCATTCTCATTGTGCGGATGTTCAGCGCCTTCCATTTCCTCCGGATCATTTTCCTTAGCTTCAACCTGACTCTCTTCATCGAATGTTTCCTGGTATGTTGCGTCGCCCATCACCGCACCACAGTCAGGGCAGTTATCCCCGCCAGTCTGGCCGCAGGCATTGCAGGCTATTTCCGGTTCCTGTTGCACTACTGGCTCAGGTTGATTCATATCTGGGCTGGTTTTTTCCGTTTCTGGCTGGTTCTGGTACACACAATCGCGAGTCTGGATCCCCTTTACCCATTTCGGATCGTTCGGGTCGCTAATTCCGTCAACAAATTCACCACGTGATGCAGCAAGCAATTTATCGTCATCGACAGGATTTTTTGATGGAATGTTTTTCCGGGCTTCATGGAGTTCTGCCCGCAGTTCCTGATATTTCGCATCAACAGAATTTACCTGTGACTGAGCATCCAGCGGCTGCGTGTCCTGATGATGTTCAGTTGCGTCCGGTTCCATTGTTTCAGCCTCTCCCTGTTCAACTGCCGTTGTTCCAGATGGTTGCGGTTTTTCTTCATCATCCTGTTTTCCTTCTTCTGTTACTCGCTGCGGCATCGGGGCAGAGGAGCGACCGCAGGCAATATCCACGATTTCCGGATCAGGGTTGGCATGATCGGTTTCAGTCAGTACTTTGTTCAGATATTCAGTGACGTGCGCGGGGATGACCTCGATCCCAATTGGTGCTTCTTTTACGGACGCAACCACGATGGCGCGGGAATAATCCAGCCCGCCAGGCATGGTGATGAATTTGTCGCGGAAAACAGAAAAGGGCGGTTTATTTTCAGCGATAATTTCCTCAATGCGTTTAGCGTGTGCCGGATGAAGGTTATAGATGTCCAGATCCATTGAACGGGCCAGTACGCCAGTGGCTACGTCGCGCGCCAGTGACGTCAGATCGTGTACGAAACCTTCGCCGCGATCGGTGAGGTTTCCGCCGCCAGCATTAGCACCGGAAGCCGTGCGAGTGATGTGTGAAACACGATTACCCTTCATCCACTCTTTTGTCAGCAGTCCTCGATCGGTGTAGTCAGCGTTCAGGTATGCTTCGAAAAAAGCAGTTATCAGTCCCAGGTTTGAATTACCAGGATTAGGGAAAACTTTGTCAGTGTCACGAACCAGTTTGTGGAGTTCGCGAATTTCCAGCGGGTCGAGCAGGCTGGTTTTGTGGGAAACAGCCAGGGCAGTAACAGCCGGTAGTTCTTCAGCCCGAGCAATGTGTAATGCCTGGAGTCCGTCGCGTGAAACGTGCGTTACCGGTTTTTCGCTGCCGTGTTGAGCAAGCCAACGAATGGGCAGTTCCTGGCCAGAAATTGGGAGTAGCATATTCTCCTCAATCTCAGTCATGTCTTCGCCGTTGACGTTGGTATTGCCTTGATAGTGAGCGTTGTCTGGTGCTGCTCCCGGTTTTAGTTCCCATGTCATGGAGTCTTTGCTGAGTTGATAGCGTTCACTCCAGGTAAAATCGATCTCACCTTCAGCGGGCAGGTCATTAACGACAGGAAAATTCGTGGCAACAGCTTTAAAATAGCTGCTCAGTTTTTTACCTGACTTAACGATCAGGTAGTCCAGAGTGGCACAGGTCGATTCAAAATCGTTGCTTGCCCACAGGACGACGTCAGGTTCACCGGATGATTTTTTCGCTTTCCGTAACAGGAAGAGTGGTTTTGTGCTCATTGTTTTTTAACCTCAACTCAGATTAAAATTCGTTTTGTTCAGTGAATGATCTTGCCGGATACACACTGTTCATAGCCTGCGCCATACGCAGGCTATTTCTTTCAGATTTCACCTTTTAATTTCATTGCAATTAGAGTTGCCAGAAATTCGGCTTTTTTTTCTGCGGGCAGATTCTTTCCGATATGCACCAGGCACATTTTTTTGACACCTTCATCAAGTGTTTTTACGTTGCCTGATGGACCATCGATATCAACCACAGTGAATGGGGTTTCTTTATTTTCTGTTTTAATTACGTAGCCAATGCGCTTTCCTTCCAGATTCACCTCGTGAACAATGTCATCGGTAGTTACAACAGTGGCTTCATAATTGGTAATCATGTTTTTCTCCTTAATTAAGGTTGAGCGAATACCTGCCATTTCTGGCATAAATTCAGTTTCGAATAGTCAATTAATTAAAGTTCATGTGCCATCTGGTCTTTTTCGGCACAAGCTTCACTGCAATATTTTCTCGGTTCGTCTTTTGATAAAATCCCGTGCATGAAGTGAAGCATTCTTTCAATAGCTTTGCTTTCTTCAACGTCTTTTTTGCAAAGGTGGTAAGCACATTTTATTTTCTTAGTCATCACCATGACTCCGCCTTTACAGGTAAACCATCACGACCGAGGAAGACTTTAATCATGCGGTCAGTAATGAATGTTTTTGTGGTCAGGTTACGAATATATAGTTTTCGCTTTTTAATATTGTTTGCCGAGGCAATATATGTCCGGCCTTCATGAAGAACATAATCGCCAGGAGTCACACACTGACGTGGTATTTCATCAGTTCCGAAGTGATGTGCAATCATAATTATCTCCATTTTTACAAATGAACTTTGTTGATGCGGTGTCTGGTGCCTCCAGGTGACTGCAACCAGTTAACAATTACAGTCGGCTTTCCCACCCAAACCAATAAGGACTAACATGACTTTTAACTGTGCCACGTGCGCTTAGCCGCATTCACCGCATCACAAAATTCACTTTAAAAAGGGCGGACATCAGCCGAACTTCAAGAAAAAAACTGATGCCGCCAGGACTACACACAGCAATGTCGTTATTTACAACCGGAGGCGCACTCCCACCATTTAAATTTAACAGACAAGACCGACTCTTTATGGATATCGGAAATGCGCCTTCGTGTTGTGCCCGGTTTTATTTCACCACCTCCGGGCTTCGGTGGTCTCGGCTATACCCCTACAGCGAGAGCTTGTGTTAACATTTCAATACCCTTACAGTTGAGAGTTATTGATATGTTGGATGTATTTACTCCATTGTTGAAACTTTTTGCTAACGAGCCACTCGAAAGACTTATGTATACGATTATCATTTTTGGTCTCACTCTCTGGCTGATACCGAAAGAGTTTACTGTCGCATTCAATGCTTATACTGAAATACCTTGGCTCTTTCAGATTATCGTTTTTGCCTTTTCTTTCGTGGTCGCCATTTCCTTCTCAAGATTGCGAGCACATATTCAAAAGCATTATTCATTACTACCAGAGCAACGAGTATTGCTTCGTTTATCTGAGAAAGAAATCGCTGTATTTAAAGATTTCCTTAAAACAGGAAATCTTATTATCACTTCTCCTTGCCGTAACCCGGTTATGAAAAAATTAGAACGGAAGGGCATCATTCAACATCAGAGTGATAGCGCAAACTGTTCTTATTATCTCGTCACCGAAAAATACTCCCATTTTATGAAGTTATTCTGGAACAGCAGGAGTAGACGTTTTAATCGTTAGCTTACTGTGTGCTTCTCCAACCATCGGCGCGCACCAGTTTCGGTTTTAAATGTTTTGCTTTTGGTATACGTCATGGCAGTGAACGTTCCATCCTGGTTGGGGAACACGCCGCACACCAGGGATTCGTTGTTGCCGAGGTCGATTTTTTGCATTTTGCGAATCTCACATCTTGTTGCTACGTATAGCGACTTCTGCCTGCCAGAGATCCCAGTCGTTGCTGCGTAAAGCCTGCACAGCCTGGTTGTAAGTGATACCGCAACAATCCATCAAATACTGAACTACTTCGTAATGCACCATCTTATCTCTCCCCTTAACGCCGGGTGGCGGAACTAACTGCTGCACTGCAAAATTTGAATCCCGCCGTCATGTTCATACGCCTCGGGCTGGCTACTTAACCCCTTACCACTGCCTGGTAACTCGAAGTATTGCCCGGCGTTCTGTGGGGCGGGGTGGGTGGTATGCTGGAACTATAGGTAATGCCTAATTGATTGTCAATAGGCTATGCCTAATGTTTTGAGCGTAACCTAATAGGTGATGGCGACAGCAGAAAGTGATGGGGGGGTTAAATAACGGAATCCAGGAGTTTTCCGTCAGACCATATAAGTTTAAGTTCCAGTTTTTGTGATGTTCTGGCTTTTCCGTTCAGATTCAAGAGCTTTCAGATACTTACCCACTTTCATTTCCATCGCTGCTATGTAGGCGCGAACATCGTGGTCAACCCAATCTGGTTCTGTAGCATTTCCAGATAACAGGAAAGCTACAATCGCTCTTATTTCATCAGAGGCTGCTTGATAAAGGTTGTTTATATCTAAAAGTTCACTTTTTGTATCTGAATTGGTGGGGGTTGGTATGGGGTATTCGTTAAGCCCCCAATGCTCTGGACCAACAACATCAGAAAAGAAACGCCATAATTCTGGAAGTTTATCTTTACTTATAGAGCCTTTCTTAATCCAGTCATAAATTGATGGTGGTTGGACTTTAAAGTGGCGTGCGACCTCCGCCTTTGATTTGACGGATCCCGATGCGATTTTTTTGTTAATGGCCTGCTCTATCGCTCGGCCTAAGTCTTTACCACTAAGCATTGCTTAATATTCTCCTATGCGCATTACATTAGGCAATCCCTACCCTTACTGCATTAGGCACAGCCTATTGACAATTGCGTTAGGCGTCGCCTAATATTTCTGTGTGTTTTTGGAGTTCATTCGATGAAAAAAGAGAACTATTCATTCAAGCAAGCTTGTGCTGTTGTCGGTGGGCAATCAGCAATGGCTAGGCTTTTAGGTGTATCACCTCCAAGCGTAAATCAATGGATCAAAGGGGTACGTCAATTGCCTGCCGAGAGATGTCCAGCAATTGAACGTGCAACAAGAGGTGAGGTTCTGTGCGAAGAACTTCGTCCTGATATTGACTGGTCATATTTACGACGTTCGGCATGTTGTTCGCAGAATATGTCAGTGAAGCAACTAAATGACAGTAACAAATCCTCATTTGATCATACCTGAAACATCAAGAGGCAAATGATTCATGAAAATCAAGCATGAGCACATCGAATCAGTGTTGTTTGCCCTAGCAGCCGAAAAAGGGCAGGCATGGGTAGCCAATGCAATTACTGAAGAATATCTGCGCCAGGGGGGCGGCGAATTGCCCCTGGTTCCAGGCAAGGACTGGAACAATCAGCAGAATATCTATCACCGTTGGTTGAAAGGTGAAACGAAAACGCAAAGAGAAAAAATTCAGAAGCTGATCCCAGCAATTCTGGCAATCCTTCCGCGCGAGCTGCGTCACCGACTCTGCATCTTCGATACCCTGGAACGCCGTGCATTACTGGCGGCGCAGGAAGCGTTAAGTACGGCAATTGATGCGCATGATGATGCAGTCCAAGCCGTTTACCGGAAAGCGCATTTCAGCGGCGGCGGTTCTTCCGACGATTCTGTCATTGTTCATTAAGCAAAAGTTTCCATGCTGTTTGTGCTTATTCTAAGCCACCGGGCAGCATCATACGGGGCAATTATGGCCGCATTACCATACATGCAACTGTACATAGCTGATTACCTGGCTGACACCATGCATTTGTCAGCAGAGGAGCATGGTGCGTATTTGTTGCTGATGTTCAATTACTGGCAAACAGGAAAGCCAATACCTAAAAACAGGCTGGCAAAAATTGCCCGTCTGACTAACGAGCGATGGGCTGATGTTGAACCATCCTTGCAGGAGTTTTTTTGCGATAACGGCGAGGAATGGGTGCATCTTCGGATTGAGGAAGATCTGGCATCAGTCAGGGAAAAATTAACCAAAAAATCAGCCGCAGGAAAAGCATCTGTTCAGGCCAGAAGAAGCAGAAAGGAAGCAGATGTTCAAACAAAACAAGAGAGAAATTTAACAGGTGTTCAAACAGATGTTGAAGTGGTGTTTGAACATGATGTCAACACAAAGGCAACTAATAAAGATACAGATAAAGATCTAAAAACAGATCCCCCCCTAAATCCCCCCCGGGGGAATCGAGGTGTCAAAAAGTTTGACCCTCTGGATATTACTTTGCCGAACTGGATTTCTGTCTCGCTTTGGCGTGAGTGGGTTGAATTTCGCCAGGCATTGCGAAAACCGATTCGAACGGAGCAGGGCGCTAACGGGGCGATACGGGAGCTGGAAAAATTCCGCCAGCAGGGTTTTTCACCTGAGCAGGTGATTCGACACAGCATCGCCAATGAATACCAGGGCTTGTTCGCGCCGAAAGGTGTTCGACCTGAGACGTTACTCCGACAGGTTAACACCGTCTCGTTACCGGATAGTGCGATCCCGCCAGGCTTCAGGGGGTAACTGACCATGAAAAATATTGCGACAGGCGATGTTCTTGAACGTATCCGCAGACTGGCCCCGTCACATGTAACCGCGCCATTCAAGACGGTAGCGGAGTGGCGCGAGTGGCAACTTTCCGAAGGCCAGAAACGTTGTGAGGAGATCAACCGTCAGAATCGTCAGTTGCGGGTGGAAAAAATTCTGAATCGCTCTGGCATCCAGCCATTGCACCGCAAATGCTCGTTTTCGAATTACCAGGTGCAGAACGAAGGGCAGCGATACGCGTTGAGTCAGGCGAAATCCATCGCTGATGAACTGATGACCGGGTGTACAAATTTTGCGTTCAGCGGAAAACCTGGTACCGGGAAGAACCACTTAGCGGCAGCTATAGGGAATCGCCTGCTGAAAGACGGTCAGACAGTGATTGTGGTTACCGTGGCTGATGTTATGAGTGCCCTGCACGCCAGCTATGACGATGGGCAGTCAGGCGAAAAATTTTTGCGGGAACTGTGCGAAGTGGATCTGCTGGTTCTTGATGAAATTGGCATTCAGCGCGAGACGAAAAACGAGCAGGTGGTACTGCACCAGATTGTTGATCGCCGGACAGCGTCGATGCGCAGCGTGGGGATGCTGACAAACCTGAACTATGAGGCCATGAAAACATTGCTCGGCGAGCGGATTATGGATCGCATGACCATGAACGGCGGGCGATGGGTGAATTTTAACTGGGAGAGCTGGCGTCCGAATGTCGTCCAGCCAGGAATTGCGAAGTAATTTTTACCGGGAGAAAAATTTAATGGAGACTGTTTTTGACGCACTGAAAGCAATGGGAAAAGCCACATCCATAGAACTTGCTGCGCGACTTGATATCAGTCGTGAAGAAGTGCTGAACGAACTATGGGAACTGAAAAAGGCTGGTTTTGTTGATAAAAGCGCGTACACCTGGCGTGTGGCTGATAACAATGTTCAGCAGGAACAGCCAGCGCAGGCAGAACTGCCGGAAGAAATCACCACAGCAACAGTAGCGAAAATCTCAGAGTGCGATTTAACCGCGACGATTGAACAACGAGGACCACAAACGGCTGATGAGCTGGCTACATTGTTTGGTACCACATCACGCAAAGTGGCTTCAACGCTGGCAATGGCAATCAGCAAAGGTCGTCTGATTCGCGTAAATCAGGGCGGTAAATTTCGTTACTGCATACCGGGCGATAATTTACCAGCAGAGCCGAAAGCAGCATCGGTATCTCCGCTCTGGTTATCTGCATCGTCGTCTGCCTGTCATGGGGTGTTAATCATTACCGTGATAACGCCATCGCCTACAAAGAACAGCGCGACAAAAATGCCAGAGAACTGAAGCTGGCGAACGCGGCAATTACTGAGATGCAGATGCGTCAGCGTGATGTTGCTGCGCTCGATGCAAAATACACGAAGGAGTTAGCTGATGCGAAAGCTGAAAATGATGCTCTGCGTGATGATGTTGCCGCTGGTCGTCGTCGGTTGCACATCAAAGCAGTCTGTCAGTCAGTGCGTGAAGCCACCACCGCCTCCGGCGTGGATAATGCAGCCTCCCCCCGACTGGCAGACACCGCTGAACGGGATTATTTCACCCTCCGGGAACGACTGGTAATGATGCAGGCCCAACTTGAAGGTGCTCAGCAATACATAACCGAGCAGTGTTTAAAGTAAAATCTTAACTACAATATGATTCATTTTGATGATTGTTTCATAAGGAACAGTGAAGTAAGATCTAAGAGGAGTTAAATTTTATACAGTATAATCATAATATTGCAGCAAGGTGGTTATAATTGAAAGAATATTTAGATATGAATACATCTCATGTAAGAGTTGTTACTCATATGTGTGGGTTCCTGGTTTGGCTCTATAGTCTTTCAATGTTGCCACCAATGGTTGTAGCATTGTTTTATAAAGAAAAAAGCCTGTTTGTTTTCTTTATAACTTTCGTTATATTTTTTTGCATTGGTGGCGGAGCGTGGTATACAACTAAGAAATCTGGCATTCAATTACGTACCCGTGATGGGTTTATTATAATTGTAATGTTTTGGATTTTGTTTTCTGTTATTAGTGCATTCCCTTTATGGATTGACTCAGAACTTAATTTAACGTTCATTGATGCTCTGTTTGAAGGGGTTTCTGGAATAACAACAACAGGAGCAACTGTAATTGATGATGTTAGTTCATTACCTCGGGCATATTTGTACTATCGGTCACAGTTAAATTTTATAGGTGGTTTAGGAGTTATTGTTCTGGCGGTTGCTGTATTGCCATTATTGGGTATTGGTGGTGCAAAGCTTTATCAGTCAGAAATGCCGGGGCCATTTAAGGATGACAAACTCACTCCCCGCCTGGCCGATACGTCACGGACACTGTGGATAACTTATTCTTTATTAGGTATTGCTTGTATTGTCTGTTATAGACTTGCAGGAATGCCTTTGTTTGATGCTATTTGTCACGGGATTTCCACAGTTTCGCTTGGTGGTTTCTCAACTCATAGCGAGAGTATCGGATATTTTAATAACTATTTGGTTGAGCTGGTGGCTGGTTCTTTTTCCCTGCTATCGGCTTTCAACTTCACTCTTTGGTATATTGTTATTAGCAGGAAAACGATAAAACCTTTAATCAGAGATATTGAACTTCGTTTCTTTCTGTTAATAGCCTTAGGGGTGATCATTGTTACCTCTTTCCAGGTCTGGCATATAGGTATGTATGACTTGCATGGAAGTTTTATTCATTCGTTTTTTCTTGCCAGCTCCATGCTCACTGATAATGGTTTAGCTACGCAGGATTATGCAAGTTGGCCCACGCACACGATAGTGTTTTTGCTGTTGTCAAGTTTCTTTGGGGGATGTATAGGTTCAACTTGTGGTGGAATTAAGTCACTTCGATTTCTTATACTTTTCAAACAAAGCAAACACGAGATAAATCAGCTTTCTCATCCCAGAGCGTTGTTGAGTGTAAATGTAGGAGGGAAGATAGTTACAGATCGTGTAATGAGGTCTGTATGGAGTTTCTTTTTTCTTTATACTCTCTTCACGGTGTTTTTTATACTGGTGTTAAATGGTATGGGATATGATTTTCTTACATCATTTGCAACAGTGGCTGCATGTATTAATAATATGGGATTAGGTTTTGGGGCTACTGCATCGTCATTCGGAGTGCTTAATGACATTGCAAAATGCTTAATGTGCATAGCTATGATTCTTGGTCGCCTTGAAATTTATCCTGTTATTATATTGTTTTCAGGTTTTTTTTGGCGCTCCTAATATATGGCTGATTTATAATTGTGAGTTTAATATTATGTTGACTCACTCATTGATCCAATACCTAACTTTACCAGCAACACCTCCGTCCCCAGTAGCACTGGCTGCTGGGGTGCGTTTTATTCATAAAGCAAGGCTGTATGAGCGAGAAATTAAAGATAGTCTATCGCCCATTACAAGAATTGTCACCGTATGCGCACAACGCCAGGACGCACAGTACTGAGCAGGTGGCACAACTGGTAGAAAGTATTAAGCAATTCGGCTGGACTAATCCGGTGCTGATTGACGAAAAGGGCGAAATTATTGCGGGTCACGGTCGTGTTATGGCGGCTGAAATGCTCAAAATGGATTCTGTTCCGGTCATTGTTCTGTCTGGCCTGACGGATGAGCAGAAGCAGCGATAACGATCAGTATCGCTCCCGTAATGCATTAATCCGTCGCCACATTGAGAAAATGGATGCCAGTTTGCACGTCGGAACGAAGGAGTTTGATATTTCAAAGGTTTCCGAGGTGGATTCTGTTGATGATTTACTCATTGATAATGCCGCTCGTTATCTGCTGAAAGACTGGAAAGGGGTTGGTGAACTGGTTAATGGTGTTGAGGTTGCACTGGAATATACGGCAGAACGAGGGATCGCGCTGCTTAAGCAGAATCCAGAGTTGTACTGGCAGATCCTTGCAGAAGCAGCCAGCATCGCCCAGGGTAAAGAGCAGCAGAAGCAGGATACGATAAAAAAGCCATAGCTGCCCAGCGGTGGTTATCGGAGTTCGGGGGAGAAAGGGGGGAAAAGGCAAGATGGAAGCGAGAAAAACTCAGGTTGCCACCGATACCGGAACCAGAAATAGACCCGGTGCTTAAGGAGTTGTTGTACGCCTATTCGGTAATATCCCGTGCCCGACGTTATGCTGGAATGGCTGGGGTGCCTTTGCCTTTATCTCTGACAGAGATAAATGAATATTTAGCCACTCATCCGGTATTGATTGAGCGCGATGAATTTGAAGCAGTGATCTTTGCACTGGATGACCAGTATTTTCAGGAGCAGTGTGTGTAGTTGTTAATTACGTACACTCTGTTACAGAGATGTGATGGTGTCTTTAATTAAATCGATGATGCTCCTGGAGAAAAGCATTGCGTGGCCTCGTAATCGCTATATCTACTATTATGTCGCCTGAAACCCACTTCGCGGTGGGTTTTTTGTTGTCAGGAGTTTTAATAAATGGCAGAGCAAACCTCGCGTCTCGCAATAATTATTGATAGCACTGGAGCGAAAAATAATGCTGACAATCTGACCTCCTCATTAGTCAAAATGACGCAGGCTGGGGAAACTGCTGCAAATAGCGCAGGGAAAGTGACTAAGGCAACAGAAGATGAGAAGAACGCGCTCGCAAAATTAAAAGCAGCTATTGATCCAGTTGGTGCCGCAATTGATACTGTCGGTCGACGCTATTCTGAATTAAAGAAATTTTTCGATAAAGGGCTTATTGATAAAGAAGAATATGAATTTCTTGTCCGTAAACTTAATGAAACCACAGAGGAATTGAGCGGGGTTGCGCAAGCGCAGAGAGAAGCCGAGAAGGCCGGAAAACTTGCTGCCGCTCAGCAGGAAGCGCAGGCTCAGGCCTTTCAAAGAATGCTGGACAAGATCGACCCTCTGGCTGCGGCGCTAAGAAATCTTGAACAACAGCATGATGAACTTAATGCTGCGTTTGCATCCGGGAAAATAAATGGTTCTCAGTTTGAGAATTATAGCCGAAAAATACAGGAAACACGGCGAGAGCTTACCGGAGAGGCTCAGGCAGAGCGAGAAGCAGCAAAAGCGCATGATGAACAGGTTGTTGCTTTGCAACGTCTGATTGCTCAACTTGATCCTGTCGGAACTGCTTTTAATCGTCTGGTAGAACAACAGAAACAGCTCAATGAAGCAAAAGCTAAGGGGATGCTTTCTCCTGAAATGTATGAGGAGCTTTCTGGAAAACTTCGTGCTATGCGGAGTGAGCTTGAGGTTACTCAATCACAATTAAGCAAAACCGGAATGTCGGCAAAACAAACGGCTTTTGCTATGCGCATGTTGCCTGCACAAATGACGGATATTGTTGTTGGGTTGTCCACTGGTCAGTCGCCATTTATGGTGTTAATGCAGCAGGGCGGCCATTCAGCTATGCAGGAGACAAGAATCGCCAGCTTACCCGTTACAGCGATACCCGCTGGCATGAAGATTCCGTGCGTAACCGCTGGTTCAGCGTGATGGTGGGGCCGTCTGTGCGCGTGAATGAATGGTTCAGCGCGTATGCGATGGCGGGTATGGCTTACAGCCGTGTGTCGACTTTCTCCGGGGATTATCTCCGCGTAACTGACAACAAGGGAAGGTGCGAATAAGCAGGTCATTTCTTCCCAAGCTGACTCGCTGATTAAAATTTCGCGGATCTGGGCCGATTTTTTTCCCGCAAACACATCGAATCAGCCTATTTAGGCTATTTTTTCCACCATTTCTGGCGTTATTTCCGGTTTTTACTGAGATCTCTCCCACTGACGTATCATTTGGTCCACCCGAAACAGGTTGGCCAGGGTGAATAACATCGCCAGTTGGTTATCGTTTTTCAGCAGCCCCTTGTATCTGGCTTTCACGAAGCCGAACTGCCGCTTGATGATGCGAAACGGGTGCTCCACCCTGGCACGGATGCTGGCTTTCATGTATTCGATGTTGATGGCCGTTTTGTTCTTGCGCGGATTCTGCTTCAAGGTTTTTACCTTGCCGGGACGCTCGGCGATCAGCCAGTCCACATCCACCTCGGCCAGCTCCTCGCGCTGTGGCGCTCCTTGGTAGCCGGCATCGGCTGAGACAAATTGCTCCTCTCCATGAAGCAGATTACCCAGCTGATTGAGGTCATGCTCGTTGGCCGCGGTGGTGACCAGGCTGTGGGTCAGGCCACTCTTGGCATCGACACCAATGTGGGCCTTCATGCCAAAGTGCCACTGATTGCCTTTCTTGGTCTGATGCATCTCCGGATCGCGTTGCTGCTCTTTGTTCTTGGTAGAGCTGGGTGCCTCAATGATGGTGGCATCCACCAAAGTGCCTTGGGTCATCATGACGCCTGCTTCGGCCAGCCAGCGATTGATGGTCTTGAACAATTGACGGGCCAGTTGATGCTGCTCGAGCAGGTGGCGGAAATTCATGATGGTGGTGCGATCCGGCAGGGCGCTATCCAGGGATAATCGGGCAAACAGGCGCATGGAGGCGATTTCGTACAGGGCATCTTCCATGGCACCGTCGCTCAGGTTGTACCAATGCTGCATGCAGTGAATACGCAGCATGGTCTCCAGCGGATAGGGCCGTCGGCCATTGCCCGCCTTGGGATAAAACGGCTCGATGACAGCGGTCATATTCTGCCATGGCAGAATCTGCTCCATGCGGGAGAGGAAAATCTCTTTTCGGGTCTGACGGCGCTTAGTGCTGAATTCACTATCGGCGAAGGTGAGTTGATGGCTCATGATGTCCCTCTGGGATGCGCTCCGGATGAATATGATGATCTCATATCAGGAACTTGTTCGCACCTTCCCAAGGGGAAAACGCACGACGTGCTGACCGGAAGTGATGACGGTCGCCACAGCAACACGTCTCTGGCGTGGGGAGCTGGCGTGCAGTTTAACCCGACCGAATCCGTGGCCATTGATATTGCTTATGAAGGCCCCGGCAGTGGCGACTGGCGCACTGACGGTTTCATCGTGGGTGTCGGTTATAAGTTCTGATTAGCCAGGTAACACAGTGTTATGACAGCCCGCCGGTTCAGGCGGGCTTTTTTGTGGGGTGAATATGGCAGTAAAGATTTCAGGTGTACTGAAAGACGGCACAGGAAAACCGGTACAGAACTGCACAATCCAGCTGAAAGCAAAACGTAACAGCACCACGGTGGTGGTGAACACGCTGGCCTCAGAAAATCCGGATGAAGCCGGGCGTTACAGCATGGACGTTGAGTACGGTCAGTACAGCGTTATTCTGTTGGTGGAAGGATTCCCGCCGTCACATGCCGGGACCATTACCGTGTATGAAGATTCTCAACCCGGTACGCTGAATGATTTTCTCGGTGCCATGACGGAGGATGATGCCCGTCCGGAGGCACTGCGCCGTTTTGAACTGATGGTGGAAGAGGTGGCGCGTAACGCGTCCGCGGTGGCACAGAACACGGCAGCCGCGAAGAAGTCAGCCAGTGATGCCAGCACATCAGCCCGTGAGGCGGCAACCCATGCGGCTGATGCTGCGGACTCAGCACGCGCAGCCAGCACGTCAGCCGGACAGGCCGCGTCGTCGGCTCAGTCAGCGTCTTCCAGCGCAGGAACGGCATCAACAAAGGCCACTGAAGCATCAAAAAGTGCTGCCGCTGCAGAGTCCTCAAAAAGCGCGGCGGCCACCAGTGCCGGTGCGGCGAAAACGTCAGAAACGAATGCTTCAGCGTCACTACAATCAGCAGCCACATCTGCATCCACCGCGACCACGAAGGCATCAGAAGCTGCGACCTCGGCCCGGGATGCGGCGGCCTCAAAAGAAGCGGCAAAATCATCAGAAACGAACGCATCATCAAGCGCCAGTAGTGCAGCTTCCTCGGCAACGGCGGCAGGAAATTCCGCGAAGGCGGCAAAAACGTCCGAGACGAACGCCAGGTCTTCTGAAACGGCAGCGGGACAGAGCGCCTCGGCTGCGGCAGGCTCAAAAACAGCGGCTGCGTCGTCTGCCAGTGCAGCGTCAACAAGTGCCGGGCAGGCCTCAGCCAGTGCCACCGCCGCCGGAAAATCGGCAGAAAGCGCCGCATCGTCTGCTTCAACAGCCACAACGAAGGCTGGCGAAGCCACTGAACAGGCCAGCGCAGCAGCGAGGTCTGCTTCCGCAGCGAAGACATCCGAAACGAACGCGAAAGCGTCGGAAACAAGCGCAGAATCCTCAAAAACGGCTGCCGCATCGTCAGCCAGTTCGGCGGCGTCATCGGCATCATCGGCGTCTGCTTCAAAAGATGAGGCGACCAGACAAGCGTCAGCAGCGAAGAGCAGCGCCACGACGGCATCCACGAAGGCGACAGAGGCTGCTGGCAGTGCGACGGCGGCAGCTCAGAGCAAAAGTACGGCGGAATCCGCGGCAACGCGCGCCGAGACAGCAGCTAAACGGGCAGAGGATATTGCATCCGCCGTGGCGCTTGAGGATGCAAGTACGACGAAAAAGGGGATAGTACAGCTCAGCAGTGCGACCAACAGTACGTCTGAAACGCTGGCGGCAACGCCAAAGGCAGTAAAATCAGCCTATGACAATGCAGAGAAACGTCTGCAGAAAGACCAGAACGGCGCTGATATACCCGATAAGGGATGCTTCCTGAACAACATTAACGCGGTCAGTAAAACAGACTTTGCTGATAAGCGTGGTATGCGTTATGTGCGGGTTAACGCTCCTGCAGGTGCAACATCTGGAAAATATTACCCTGTTGTTGTTATGCGTTCTGCTGGCTCAGTAAGCGAACTGGCATCAAGAGTCATTATCACCACGGCAACGCGAACCGCAGGCGATCCGATGAATAACTGCGAGTTTAACGGATTTGTTATGCCTGGTGGCTGGACTGACAGGGGGCGTTATGCTTATGGCATGTTCTGGCAATATCAAAACAATGAACGAGCCATTCACTCAATAATGATGAGTAATAAGGGCGATGATTTGCGCTCTGTGTTCTATGTTGATGGCGCTGCTTTCCCTGTTTTTGCGTTTATTGAAGATGGCCTGTCAATATCCGCACCTGGTGCTGATCTCGTTGTTAATGATACGACCTATAAGTTTGGGGCAACAAATCCGGCGACTGAATGTATCGCGGCGGACGTTATCCTTGATTTTAAGAGTGGGCGTGGTTTTTATGAGTCTCATTCGTTAATCGTTAACGATAACTTGTCGTGCAAAAAACTTTTTGCCACAGACGAAATTGTAGCGCGTGGTGGTAATCAGATTCGAATGATAGGTGGGGAGTATGGTGCATTATGGCGTAATGATGGCGCTAAAACTTACCTGCTGCTTACCAATCAAGGTGATGTTTATGGTGGCTGGAATACATTAAGACCGTTTGCTATTGATAACGCAACCGGCGAACTGGTTATTGGAACCAAACTGTCCGCAAGTCTGAACGGTAATGCATTAACAGCAACAAAGCTGCAAACGCCAAGACGGGTTTCTGGTGTTGAGTTTGATGGTTCCAAAGATATTACTTTAACCGCCGCGCATGTGGCTGCTTTTGCCAGAAGGGCAACGGATACATATGCCGATGCGGATGGTGGCGTTCCATGGAATGCCGAATCTGGCGCTTACAATGTCACCCGCTCTGGCGACAGCTATATTCTGGTTAACTTCTATACCGGAGTCGGAAGTTGCCGGACCCTGCAGATGAAGGCGCATTACAGAAATGGTGGTCTGTTCTACCGTTCTTCAAGAGACGGTTATGGTTTTGAGGAAGACTGGGCAGAAGTTTATACCTCGAAAAATCTTCCACCAGAAAGCTACCCAGTCGGCGCACCAATCCCGTGGCCATCAGATACCGTTCCGTCTGGTTATGCCCTGATGCAGGGGCAGGCTTTTGACAAATCTGCTTACCCGAAACTTGCAGCCGCTTATCCGTCAGGCGTGATCCCTGATATGCGTGGCTGGACGATTAAGGGCAAACCTGCCAGTGGTCGGGCCGTATTGTCTCAGGAACAGGACGGCATTAAATCGCATACCCACAGCGCCAGCGCATCCAGTACAGATTTGGGGACGAAAACCACATCGTCGTTTGATTACGGCACTAAATCCACGAATAACACCGGGGCACATACACACAGTGTGAGCGGCTCTACAAACTCGGCTGGAGCACACACACACTCACTAGCCAACGTGAACACGGCTAGTGCTAACTCCGGTGCTGGTAGTGCATCAACAAGATTGTCTGTTGTGCATAATCAAAACTATGCAACATCATCTGCTGGCGCACATACCCACTCACTGTCCGGCACTGCTGCAAGCGCAGGTGCACACGCGCATACTGTCGGTATTGGTGCTCATACGCACTCCGTTGCGATTGGTTCACATGGACACACCATCACCGTTAACGCTGCTGGTAACGCGGAAAACACCGTCAAAAACATCGCATTTAACTATATTGTGAGGCTTGCATAATGGCATTCAGAATGAGTGAACAACCACGGACCATAAAAATTTATAATCTGCTGGCCGGAACTAATGAATTTATTGGTGAAGGTGATGCATATATTCCGCCTCATACAGGTCTGCCAGCAAACAGTACCGATATTGCACCGCCAGATATTCCGGCTGGCTTCGTGGCTGTTTTCAACAGTGATGAGTCATCGTGGCATCTCGTTGAAGATCATCGGGGTAAAACGGTTTATGACGTGGCTTCCGGCAACGCGTTATTTATTTCTGAACTCGGTCCGTTACCGGAAAATGTTACCTGGTTATCGCCGGAAGGGGAGTTTCAGAAGTGGAACGGCACAGCCTGGGTGAAGGATACGGAAGCAGAAAAACTGTTCCGGATCCGGGAGGCGGAAGAAACAAAAAACAACCTGATGCAGGTAGCCAGTGAGCATATTGCGCCGCTTCAGGATGCTGCAGATCTGGAAATTGCAACGGAGGAAGAAATCTCGTTGCTGGAAGCATGGAAAAAGTATCGGGTATTGCTGAACCGTGTTGATACGTCAACTGCACAGGATATTGAATGGCCAGCACTGCCGTAGGGTAAAACATATAAATTCTATAATTAGATGTATCTTTCCATTTACGGCAAGGAAGGGGGCTTGGAAGACGTAAAGCATCTCACACCGAGATTATTTTTTATATGTCAGGTGTCTGAAGTTTTGCTTTGGCTCTTAAAATGGTTTGCCGCGAGGTTTTGAATTCCCGGGCAATGGCACTTATACTTACACCTGACTTAATTCGTTCGAATACCACCTGTTTCTGTTCTTCATTTAACACAGGAGGTCGACCAAAACGTTTCCCTGCGCCGCGGGCTCTTACTATCCCGGAATGAGTGCGTTCAAGTAAAAGGTCTCGTTCAAATTCAGCGACTGCTGAAATTACTTGCATCATCATTTTTCCTGTTGGACTGGTCAGGTCAATGCCCCCCAATGCTAAGCAATGCACTCTGATACCTGTTTCGGTCAGTTGTTCCACTGTTTTCCTGATATCCATTGCATTACAACCAAGGCGATCCAGTTTTGTCACAATCAATTGATCACCACATTTCAGGCGAGCAAGCAACCGGTTAAAACCAGGACGCTCACTGGTTGCTGCTGAGCCGCTAATGTGTTCTTCGATTATTTGCTGAGGTTTGATTTTAAAACCTGCACTTTCGATTTCCCGGCGTTGATTTTCGGTGGTCTGATCCAGCGTTGATATCCGACAGTAAGCAAAAATTTGAGACATAGTGAGACTCTATACGAAATTGGTGTTCATATCATAATGCATCTCAGAAAATAATTATGATTATTTTTGTGCATATTTGTATGTACACGTTCGAAAATAAACGAATGCGTATGCAACCCCGTAATTTTGGTGAGACCCAAAATCGATTTTGTGAAAAATGGCTTTAACTCGGTTTGTTTTTCGAGTTCCGGGCGGACTCAAGGAAGAAGAATAGTGTTGCGTGTTATTTTAACCAGATTTCAAGTTGTTTGGTCGTGGAAAAGTGGAGCAAAATGTTGTTAAAGTGGAAAAATGATAAAAAAGTAAGTTTATTATATTACATTTTACCATTTAAATTTTGGTTGTCTTTAAGAACTGATATCGCTGTTTGTAATAATTCTTTGTTATCCAGCCATGATGTTTTCTTTATGTTTCCTTCAATGTAATCAAGCAATGTTCTGGTATTGATAGGTCTTCCCTGTTTTGCTACTTCCACTACAGCATCCCCTAGGATAATTCTTACTTCAGGAAGCTGCGCAGGGAACCACTTTAGGGTGTCTTTTGATTTCATGAAGATATTCCTTAAAATATTATTGATTTTCATTGCGATATTGTATGTCTGATTCAGGATATGTTGACTTATACATCGGTTTTGTCTGGGTTATTGGATATGCCAATCCCTAATTTTATTAGAGCATGACTAAAAATGCTGAATATGATAAGGAGCGAAGTGATTATCAGTATGCTGTTCATATAGCCTCGAATTAGTAATGTGTTATATATGATATAGTTGACAATTTTTATCCTGGGTGTTCTTAAAGTTCGTAGATAAACATTGTCGTTTCAGGTATACAGGAATGCTAACAGGTGGCGGCAAAAATCAGGCGGTTTATGGCGCAAGCTGAAGTGGCAACTGCAAACTATCTTATGCAGAGACTCTACACGGATTGGGTTTAAAAGTATACATAGATAACAGTTTTTATCTGAAGAAGAAAAATATCAAGGTGATATAGCCTATATGCCTTTGATGCGGAGGAATGAATGTGATGGGAGTGATGTATCTGAATAGTTGAAAAACCGCAGTCACGTCGTATGCAAGAACGTGCTGCGGTTGGTTTGACTTTGATTGAGACGTTTTGGAATTTTTTTCGGTGGCAAAAATGGGGCAAAACGCTGCAAAAGGGGCAAAAAAGGGGCAAAAAAAGAGTGGATTATCGTAGCTTATTGTTGTCGCTGATGATATTTAACACATTGAAAAATAAGTAAAATACTTATGAGTCAGAGAGTTGTGATTTTTGCCCTTACTTGTTCAGGTTGTATTGTTCTTTCTTACTAATTTCTTGATTTTGCGACATTTAAAAGCGACTCAATTCGTTATATGGCATCAGAAGAGTATGCGTCATGCCGGAACGCCCAGCATAAGAAATCTGATATAAAAAACTGTGGCGTGTATGGTACGGATTAGAGGGGAAAATGTCAGCACATTTGCGAAATGAATCAAAAAGCCCGCAGCAATGTGCGGGCGTTAGTGTCAGCGCACAACCAGCACGGAGCACTCTGCGTGACGCACTACAGCTGCGGCGTTGGAACCGAGCAGATAAGTGGTGATATCCGGTCGATGGGAAGCAATGATGATCATATGAGCGGGGATCTTCTTCGCCAATTCCAGAATGCGGTCTTTGGGCGAGCCTTCCTCAACATGGACATGCACTCTGTCGGTTGGCAGTTTAAATTTTTTAATGATCTCTTCCAGTTGCGATTTGGCTTCCGCTTTCAGGTCATCCATTGCCGGTAATTCTGCGGAATACGCTAAACCCAGAGAGGCATAGTAGGGCAGTGAAGGTATTACCGTCAGGAAATGAACCTCTGCATCATCAATCTTTGCCTCTTCCTCAACGTGGCTAATCACGCGTTGAGTTAATTCTGAATCGGAAATATCGATAGGGACAAGAATCGTTCTGTTCATAAAACCTCCTGTTTTAGTATCCGCATAAAGTGTAACGCCAGATGACACTTTTTGTGTAATGACGGAGTTCACATTTTTAATTTAGATCAAAGGAGGAAGAATAAGCAGAAAAAGCCCGCCATAACAGCGGGCAGGAGGATTTAGAACTGATAAACCAGACCTAAAGCGACAATATCATCGGTAGAGATGCCATTGGCAGCGTAGAAGCTGTCATCTTCATCCAACAGGTTGATTTTATAGTCAACGTAGGTGGACATGTTTTTATTGAAATAGTAAGTCGCGCCAATATCGGCGTATTTAACCAGATCTTTATCATCAACACCTGCCGGGTTGTCTGCACCACCCGCAGCGTGCAGGTCACGGCCTTTAGACATCAGGAAAGAGACTGCCGGACGCAGACCAAAATCAAACTGGTACTGTGCAGTGACTTCAAAATTCTGGGTTTTGTTTGCCACAGCATAATCGCTGTCGCCAAACGGGGTCATATTACGCGTTTCTGAATACATGGTTGCCAGGTAAATATTGTTAGCATCGTATTTTAGCCCAGCAGTCCACGCGTCTGCTTTATCACCACCCGCCGCAGTATGGTTAACCTGGTCATTGGTGCGGTCAGAAGAGGTGTATGCCGCACCAGCGCTAAAGCCCATGCCTAAATCATATGTTGTGGAAAGACCCCAGCCGTCACCGTTTTCATGGCGAACATCACGTCCGTTGTTGGTGCCTTCCTGACCATTACTGGCTCCTTCGTTGTTACCTTGATACTGCACCGCGAAGTTCAGACCATTTACCAGACCGAAGAAATCAGTATTACGATAAGTCGCGACGCCATTGGCTCGACCAGTCATAAAGTTGTCTGCATTGGTATAAGAGTCACCGCCAAATTCAGGCAGCATATCGGTCCAGCCTTCGATGTCGTACATTACGCCATAATTACGTCCGTAATCGAAAGAACCGTAATCTGCAAATTTCAGCCCGGCAAATGCCAGACGGGTCCATGACTGGTTTTTTGAAGATTCAGTGTTGTTTGCCTGAATATTGTATTCCCATTGACCGTAGCCAGTGAGTTGATCGTTAATTTGGGTTTCGCCTTTAAAACCCAGACGCGCATAGCTCTGGTCGCCATCTTTCGCTGAATTATCAGAAAAATAATGCAGGCCATCAACTTTGCCATACAGATCTAATTTGTTGCCGTCTTTATTATAAACTTCGGCTGCATGTGCAGCACCTGCGGCGAGCAGGGCAGGAATTAAAAGTGCCAGTACTTTGCTTTTCATTGAATAAATCCTTTAGTTATTTTATTTGCCTTTTATCCCCATTTCGGGGAGTGAAAACATCCTAAAGGAGAAGTTCAGTTAGCCGATAAATATCATTTGTTACGCCTTAAGTAAAACCTTAATCAAATAATTCCTCTGAAATGATAATAAGTCTGGTGAATGTATCGAAGATAATACATACAAAATAAAAATTATACTTTTAATTTGCTATACGTTATTCTGCGCGGGTTATATGCCTTTATTGTCACAGATTTTATTTTCTGTTGGGCCATTGCATTGCCACTGATTTTCCAACATATAAAAAGACAAGCCCGAACAGTCGTCCGGGCTTTTTTTTTAGAATTGGATAATCCTTATCCAGAGCATTTAATCGGTGTTGCTTTTTTCCGCTTTTCCGGCCATTTGTGCCAGGAAGTCATAGCGTTTTTGCAAATCAGCTGCAGCATCTTTCCATAACTGTTCTGCCACTTCTGGCTGCTGCGAATTCAGCCGACGGAAACGTTGCTCGTGAAGTAACGTTTCTTCCGGTGCTTCTGACGGCGGGCGTGAATCCAAGGCCAGCGGCAGTTTGCCTTCATCGGCACGACGCGGATCAAAGCGATATAGCGGCCAGAAGCCGGTAGCTGTGAGTTGGCGCATCTGGTCGTGGCTGAGTGCCAGATCGTAACCATGCTCTTCACACGGGCTATAAGCAATGATCAGCGATGGCCCCGGATACGCTTCCGCTTCCTGAATCGCTTTCACCGTCTGGTTCAGCTGCGCGCCGAGAGAAATCTGCGCCACATAAACATGACCGTACATCATCATACTGACGCCAAGATCTTTACGCGCTTTACGTTTGCCGTGCTCGCCAAATTTAGTTACTGCACCCAGCGGTGTCGCTTTCGACGCCTGACCACCGGTGTTGGAATAGCATTGCGTATCCAGCACCAGAATGTTGACGTTTTCCGTCAAACTCAATACATGATCCAGACCGCCAAAGCCGATATCGTAAGCCCAGCCATCACCACCAATCAGCCAGATTGATTTTTCCACCAGTGCATCTGCATCACGTAGCAGTTCATGTGCTTCGGCAACATCGTTGAGTTGCTGGCGTAAAGCTGCAACCTGTTCACGACGAACCTCTGGCGTGGCGTCTGATTTCAACGCCGTCAGTAATTCCGCCGGGATTTTATCGGCAAATTGATCCAGCAGACGCAGCACGCGGACACGGTGTTGATCGACCGTCAGGCGGAAACCAAGGCCAAATTCGGCATTATCTTCAAATAGAGAGTTCGCCCATGCCGGCCCACGACCGTTGGCATCGGTGGTATACGGTGTAGAGGGCAGGTTACCGCCATAAATTGAAGAACAGCCAGTGGCGTTAGCGATCAACATCCGGTCGCCATAGAGCTGAGTCAGTAATTTAATATACGGCGTCTCGCCACAACCGGAGCAAGCACCTGAATATTCAAACAGCGGTGTAATCAGCTGCGATGTACGAATATCAATACGTTCCAGTTTGCTACGGTCGATTTCTGGCAGGTTGAGGAAGAAATCGTAATTGATTTTCTCTTCTTCGACATGTTCCAGGCGAGACATCATATTGATGGCTTTAATCTCTGGATTCTGACGGTCTTTCGCCGGGCAAACTTCGACGCACAGGTTACAACCGGTGCAATCTTCCGGTGCCACCTGCAAGACATATTTCTGCCCGCGCATATCACGCGATTTCACATCCAGCGAATGCAGGCTGGCAGGGGCGTTTTCCATCGCTTCAGGCGGCACCACTTTTGCGCGAATAGCTGAGTGTGGGCAAGCGGCAACGCAGTGGTTACATTGGGTACAGAGTTCCTCTTTCCAGATGGGGATCTCTTCGGCGATATTGCGTTTTTCCCAGCGCGTAGTGCCCATCGGCCAGGTGCCGTCTGGCGGCAGCGCCGAAACGGGGAGGGCGTCACCAAGCCCGGCGAGCATCGCAGCGGTTACGGTTTTCACGAAATCAGGGGCGGCATCGGAAACCACTGGCGGTCGATTGGCGCTGTGCGGATTTACCGGTTGCAACGGAACTTCTTCTACGGATTCACGCGCCAGCGCCAGAGCCTGCCAGTTGCGTTCCACCAGATCCTGGCCTTTGCTACTGTAACTTTTGGCAATCGCACCCTGCAATTCTGCGAGGGCGCTATCGCCAGGCAGAATTTGCGTCAGATGGAAAAAAGCCATCTGCATGACGGTATTAATACGGGCCGCCAGGCCACATTCGCGGGCGATTTTCGCCGCGTTAATCACATAGAAGCGCGCTTTTTTCTGGTTTAACACGGCCTGAACTTCTTGCGGCAAGCGCGACCACACTTCATCTGCGCTGTACGGCGTGTTGAGCAGGAAAATGCCGCCAGGTTTTAAACGCTCAGCCATCTGATATTTATCGATAAACTGCAACTGGTGGCAGCCAACAAAATCAGCCTGGGAAATGAGATAAGCGGAACGAATCGGCTGTTCGCTCACTCGAAGGTGAGAAACCGTCAGGCCGCCCGCCTTTTTGGAGTCGTAAACAAAATAGCCCTGTGCGTACCACGGCGTGGAATTACCGATAATCTTGATATTGTTTTTGGTCGCGGAAACGCTGCCATCACTACCAAGGCCATAAAACAAGGCTTCCAGTTTCGCCGAGTTTGGCAGGGTGTTTTCCGGCAACGGCAGTGACAGATTGGTCACATCATCGTAAATACCAACCGTAAAGCGCGCTTTCGGTTTAGCCGCGTTGAGCTCGGCAAATACCGCCAGTACACAGTCTGGGCCAAATTCTTTGGATGAAAGACCATAGCGCCCACCAATGACACGGGGCAGAGTTTCGCGCTCGCCATTATTAAAGGCTTCTGCCAGTGCGGTCATTACATCCAGATAGAGCGGTTCTGCCTGGGCACCGGGTTCTTTGGTTCTGTCCAGTACCGCCACGCTGCGTACGGATCCCGGCAGAGCTTGCAGTAAATGTTTAGCGGAGAAGGGGCGGTACAGGCGAACTTTCAGCACGCCAACTTTTTCGCCACGGGTTAGCAATTCATCAACCACTTCTTCACAGGTGCCAATGGCAGAGCCCATCAGGATAATCACCCGTTCCGCTTGCGGATGCCCGTAATATTCAAACGGCTGATACTGACGACCTGTCGCGGCAGAGAAATCATTCATCGCCTGTTCAACATGGTCATAGACCGCGTTGTACCATGGGTTGGTGGCTTCGCGAGACTGGAAATAAGTGTCAGGATTGGCGGACGTACCGCGGATCACCGGATGTTCCGGGTTGAGTGCCCGGGCGCGATGAGCATCAATTTCGACCTGCGGCATGAGATCAAGAATCGTGTCATCGGCCAGCGGGACAATTTTATTGATTTCGTGGGACGTGCGGAAACCATCAAAGAAATGAATAAATGGCACGCGGCTTTTCAGCGTCGCGATTTGCGAAATGAGAGCAAAGTCTTGCGCTTCCTGGACGTTTGCTGCACACAACATCGCGCAACCCGTCTGGCGCACCGCCATAACGTCGGAATGATCGCCAAAAATAGAGAGTGCATGTGTGGCAACGGTACGTGCCGCTACATGCAGGACAAACGGTGTTAGTTCGCCTGCCAGTTTGTACAGCGTCGGGATCATCAGCAGCAAACCCTGCGATGACGTAAACGATGTTGAAAGGGCACCCGTCTGCAAAGCGCCATGCACGGTAGCGATAGCACCCGCTTCCGACTGCATTTCAACCACGCGTGGTGTGTCTCCCCAAACGTTCTTTAAGCCGTTTCCGGCCCAGGCATCAGCCTGTTCTGCCATCGTGGAACTGGGGGTAATAGGGTAGATGGCGATAACTTCACTGGTGCGAAATGCGACCGAAGCAACCGCGCCATTACCGTCAATAGTAATCATATGACACCCTTACATTGCGCAAATGAGGGGCGCACGAAATTGCTGCGCGCCCAGTAGTAATCTTTCAATTTTAGCAAATGGCTTTCTTCTGCATTTTCGCTTTTGTGTCCCCCACATCAGCGTAATGAATGTTTTGATCAAACAGAGGGCAAAAAAATAGCCATAAAAAAGTAAAAATGCGGGGCAACGCGCAGGACAGCTCTCGACGCCGCCCTCTGTGCTGCCTATTATTTATGGCGGTGTCGTTTGGCTTGAAGATCAGAGGAAGAAAAGATGCGAGCAGCGTTTTGGGTAGGGTGTGCCGCTTTATTGTTGTCGGCGTGTAGTAGTGAACCTGTTCAGCAGGCGACTGCCGCGCACGTAGCGCCAGGTTTAAAAGCGTCGATGTCCAGTAGTGGAGAAGCAAATTGTGCAATGATCGGCGGTTCGCTTTCTGTTGCCCGTCAACTGGATGGTACGGCGATTGGGATGTGTGCATTACCCAACGGCAAACGCTGTAGCGAACAGTCACTTGCCGCCGGGAGCTGTGGCAGCTATTAATTCATTAAATCCGCCAGCTTATAAGTTAATGTCTGTTTTGCGGTCGCCAGCGTTAACTGGTTCGCGGTCAGATCCACTTGTGCACCTTCTTTCAGCATTTCGCTAATGGTGTTATCGAGTTCATTAAGCTGCGGGTTAGCGCACATCATACGGGTCATTGCCAGCCCTTTGGCTGTCAGTTCACCATTAGACAGTTTGCCTTCACCGCTAAAGCGGTTACACATGCTGCCGGAAATCATCATTTTTTCACCAAAGCTGATTTCTGGCGGATTTTTATCGCTGGTCACGGGCTTACCGTTTACGCTTTCCAGCACAAAGCGATGATGCTGTAGCTGTTCTGGCGTAACAGCAATTTTGTCATTACTTACACATCCCGCCATCAGCAGGCTTAGCGCAACAAACGCGGCTACTTTCTTCATTGTGGTTCTCAATTACAGTTTCTGACTCAGGACTATTTTAAGAATAGAGGATGAAAGGTCATTGGGGATTATCTGAATCAGCTCCCCTGGAATGCAGGGGAGCGGCAAGATTAAACCAGTTCGTTCGGGCAGGTTTCGCCTTTTTCCAGATTGCTTAAGTTTTGCAGCGTAGTCTGAGAAATACTGGTCAGAGCTTCTGCTGTCAGGAATGCCTGGTGCCCGGTAAACAGCACGTTGTGGCAGGCAGACAGGCGACGGAATACGTCATCCTGGATCACGTCGTTGGATTTATCTTCAAAGAATAGATCGCGTTCGTTCTCATACACGTCCATACCCAACGAACCAATTTTCTGATTTTTCAGCGCTTCAATTGCTGCCTGAGAATCAATCAATGCACCGCGACTGGTATTGACGATCATCACGCCATTTTTCATCTGTTCGAAGGCGGCTTCGTTCAACAGATGATAGTTTTCCGGTGTCAGCGGGCAGTGCAGAGAGATAACGTCTGATTCAGAGAACAGGGTTGGCAGATCGACATACTCCACACCGAGTTCCAGCGCCGCTGCACTTGGATACGGATCGAACGCCAGCAGACGCATACCAAAACCTTTCAGAATGCGCAGCATCGCCACACCGATTTTACCGGTACCGATAACGCCTGCCGTTTTGCCATACATAGTAAAGCCGGTCAGACCTTCCAGAGAGAAGTTAGCATCACGGGTACGCTGATACGCGCGGTGAATACGGCGGTTCAGCGTCATCATCATACCGATGGCGTGTTCAGCAACGGCCTCTGGATCATAGGCTGGAACACGGACTACTTTCAGCCCCAGTTCTTTTGCCGCGTCAAGGTCGACGTTATTGAAACCGGCACAGCGCAGGGCGATATATTTAACGCCGTGCTTTTTCAGCTCTTCCAGCACCGGGCGGCTGCCGTCATCGTTTACGAAAATACATACCGCTTCGCAGCCATTGGCAGTTTTAGCGGTTTTTTCCGTCAGCAGAAAGTCAAAAAATTCCAGCTCAAAGCCAAAGGACTCGTTCACCTGTTGCAGGTACTTCTTGTCGTACTGTTTTGTGCTATAAACGGCGAGTTTCATAAGACTTTCTCCAGTGATGTTGAATCACATTTAAGCTACTAAAAATATTTTACAAAATTTCAAATTTAATTGAAAGCTATGGCGATATTGAAAAATTCATCAACAACTATGCTTAGTGTAGGCGCAACCTTCAACTGAACGGTTAAACATGCCACAATACCCGTATTGAATGCTTAATTTTTCGCTAAATCAGGATATTAACTACCCATGCTGGGTAAATATAAAGCCGTTCTCGCGCTGTTATTACTGATTATTCTTGTGCCGTTGACGCTGCTGATGACGCTCGGGCTGTGGGTTCCCACGCTGGCGGGCATCTGGCTACCGCTCGGGACACGTATTGCATTAGATGAAAGCCCACGCATTACGCGTAAAGGTTTAATCATTCCCGATCTCCGTTATCTGGTGGGAGATTGTCAGCTTGCGCATATCACCAACGCCAGCCTTTCACATCCCAGCCGCTGGTTATTGAACGTCGGCACGGTAGAACTTGATTCTGCTTGTCTGGCGAAATTGCCGCAGACGGAGCAATCGCCAGCCGCTCCAAAAACACTCGCGCAGTGGCAGGCCATGCTGCCTAACACCTGGATCAATATCGATAAACTGATTTTTTCTCCCTGGCAGGAATGGCAGGGAAAACTCTCTCTCGCATTAACCTCTGATATCCAGCAACTGCGTTATCAGGGCGAAAAAGTTAAATTTCAAGGCCAGCTGAAAGGGCAACAACTTACAGTCAGCGAACTGGATGTCGTCGCGTTTGAAAATCAGCCGCCGGTAAAACTGGTGGGGGAATTTGCTATGCCGCTCGTGCCGGATGGACTTCCTGTAAGTGGGCATGCTACTGCGACGTTAAACTTGCCGCAGGAACCGTCACTGGTGGATGCCGAGCTGGACTGGCAGGAAAATAGCGGGCAATTGATCGTGCTGGCACGGGATAACGGCGATCCGTTGCTCGATTTGCCGTGGCAAATTACTCGTCAACAATTGACCGTAAGCGATGGTCGCTGGAGCTGGCCGTATGCAGGTTTTCCTTTGAGTGGCCGACTGGGTGTCAAAGTCGACAACTGGCAGGCAGGGCTTGAGAACGCTCTGGTCAGCGGACGACTGAGTGTGCTGACCCAGGGGCAAGCGGGTAAGGGCAACGCGGTGCTTAATTTTGGCCCAGGAAAATTAAGCATGGATAACAGTCAGCTGCCTCTGCAGCTGACCGGTGAAGCGAAACAGGCGGACCTCATTTTATATGCCCGTTTACCTGCGCAGCTAAGTGGAAGTCTGTCTGACCCAACGCTGACCTTTGAGCCAGGCGCGTTACTTCGTTCAAAGGGAAGAGTCATCGATTCGCTGGACATCGATGAAATCCGCTGGCCTTTAGCGGGTGTAAAAGTCACCCAACGTGGTGTTGACGGACGTTTGCAGGCCATCTTGCAGGCGCATGAAAATGAACTGGGCGATTTCGTGCTGCATATGGATGGGCTGGCGAATGATTTTCTCCCTGACGCTGGCCGCTGGCAGTGGCGCTACTGGGGAAAAGGGAGTTTTACACCGATGAATGCCACCTGGGATGTCGCAGGAAAAGGTGAGTGGCATGACAGCACGATTACGCTGACCGATCTCTCCACCGGTTTCGACCAGTTACAATACGGTACGATGACGGTAGAAAAGCCGCGATTAATTCTCGACAAGCCCATCGTCTGGGTACGTGACGCACAGCATCCCTCCTTTAGCGGCGCGCTGTCACTGGACGCCGGGCAAACGCTGTTCACTGGCGGCAGTGTGTTACCGCCATCAACCTTAAAATTTAGCGTCGATGGGCGCGATCCTACCTATTTCCTCTTTAAAGGCGATTTACATGCTGGTGAGATTGGCCCGGTTCGGGTAAATGGTCGCTGGGACGGTATTCGTCTGCGCGGTAACGCCTGGTGGCCTAAACAATCACTGACCGTATTCCAGCCGCTGGTGCCACCCGACTGGAAGATGAACTTACGCGATGGTGAACTGTATGCTCAGGTTGCATTTTCTGCTGCGCCTGAACAAGGATTCCGCGCGGGAGGACACGGCGTGTTGAAAGGCGGTAGTGCCTGGATGCCAGATAATCAGGTTAACGGTGTCGATTTTGTCCTGCCTTTCCGTTTTGCCGATGGAGCCTGGCATCTGGGGACTCGCGGCCCCGTTACGTTGCGAATTGCCGAAGTGATTAATCTGGTGACAGCGAAAAATATTACGGCTGATTTGCAAGGGCGTTATCCGTGGACTGAAGAAGAACCCTTGCTGTTGACTGATGTTAGCGTCGATGTGTTAGGCGGTAACGTACTGATGAAACAATTACGTATGCCGCAACATGACCCGGCGCTGTTGCGGCTGAATAATCTCTCATCCAGCGAACTGGTTAGCGCCGTCAATCCGAAACAATTCGCCATGTCCGGGGCATTTAGTGGTGCACTGCCGTTATGGCTGAACAATGAAAAATGGATTGTGAAAGATGGCTGGCTGGCGAATAGCGGGCCGATGACATTGCGACTGGATAAAGACACTGCGGATGCGGTGGTAAAAGACAATATGACTGCGGGTTCAGCAATTAACTGGTTGCGCTATATGGAAATTAGCCGTTCATCGACAAAAATTAATTTAGATAATCTCGGTTTATTAACCATGCAGGCCAACATTACAGGTACCAGTCGCGTTGATGGTAAAAGCGGTACGGTAAACCTTAATTACCATCATGAAGAGAATATTTTTACGCTGTGGCGCAGTTTACGCTTTGGCGATAATCTCCAGGCATGGCTGGAGCAGAACGCACGTCTGCCGGGAAATGACTGTCCGCAAGGAAAAGAGTGTGAGGAAAAACAATGAAAATTTTACTGGCTGCGTTGACGTCATCTTTTATGCTGGTTGGCTGTACGCCTCGCATTGAAGTCGCTGCACCTAAGGAACCGATCACTATCAATATGAACGTTAAAATTGAGCATGAGATCATCATCAAGGCAGACAAAGATGTCGAAGAGCTGCTTGAAACTCGTAGCGATCTTTTCTGAGGTGATGATGAAGAAAACATTACTTCTTTGTGCGTTTCTTGTTGGGCTGGTAAGCAGCAATGTAATGGCATTGACTCTGGATGAAGCCAGAACTCAGGGGCGGGTAGGTGAAACATTTTACGGTTATCTGGTTGCGCTGAAAACGGATGCTGAAACAGAGAAATTAGTAGCCGACATTAATGCCGAACGTAAAGCGAGTTACCAACAACTGGCAAAGCAAAATAATGTGTCGGTAGATGATATCGCGAAACTCGCCGGGCAAAAGCTCGTAGCTCGGGCCAAACCGGGGGAATATGTACAAGGGATAAACGGTAAATGGGTGCGAAAATTTTAATAGCAAAACCGCAATATCGGGATAACGCTACAGGAGAAGGCGATTGATCTATTTTCCTGAAACAAGGTGAATATTCAAAAACTCCTGTCAAATTGCCTTTTGCCCTGAAAAATGCATAGTCAAATATCTGTTTTAACTAATTGGCGTTGCAGTACATGCAACGCCAATTAGTTAGCGGAATTTACGTCGATACTCGCCTGGCGTCATCCCAAAGCGTTGCTTAAATACCGTTGAAAAATGACTCTGGTCAGAAAATCCCCAATGAAAGCCGATGCCTGCCAGTTTTTCATCATCTGCGGCATGGCGAATCGCATCTGCACAAAAATCGAGACGACGGTTACGAATATATTGCGCGACTACCAAACCTTTATCGGCAAACATTCGGTACAAACTACGTACTGACATACCTGTCTCTCCGGCTATCCACTCCGGGCGTAATATCTCTTCGCGAATATTATCGTCTATCAACGTAACCACTTTTTGAAACTGACGTTCACGACGAGGTTGAACAGATTCCCGCTGATGAAGTACCGGGCGCAGCAGACACACCATCGCCTGTAGCGCAGCTTCACTTTCTGTTTCAGAAAGTGCCGGATTATTCATGCTCTCCTGTAACAGGCGATGACTGAGTTGCACCATGGGTAAGTCAGCGTCCAGTCTTTCTGCGCAGATAGGTTTTTGATGGGGAAAATATTGTTCCAGCAGAGTGCGTGGCAAAAGTAATGAAATCTGTTTAGAAGACTCCTGCCAGTAAAGCGAACAGGGGCGTGAGGCATCGAGTAACGTAATATCGCCAGCGCCAATCTGCACCTGACGCTCATCCTGCTCCATTATTGCCTGACCACTAAGCTGAAAAACGGTGTAAAACCAGGCATCGTCGCTGCCTTTTACTTCCTGCCAGGTGCGGGATAAATTCACCCCGCTGGTTGTCACGGTACTCAGCTTTAGTCCTTTGGCAAAATGCGTGTCCAGTACACCCGTGTAACGCTCAGTCAGCAGGCGTCCGGTAAAATTTCCGCATACCTGATTGATTTGGGAAAGCCATTGCTGAAACTCATTATCCACTGCGGGGTTCATGGCACGTTTTCGCTCTGTGAAATGTATTTTTATTGTTGCATTTGTGTTGCAATAAACGAAGCTAATGAGCCTGACTATAGGAAATAAGTCTTGTCAGGCATAGAGACATAAGCGGTTATTGTCACGATTTGCGGAGCTTGTCACAGCTGACAAAGCGAATGTCACAGCGAAAAAAGTGACTTTTCTTGTCGCTGCGTACACTGAAATCACACTGGGTAAATAATAAGGAAAAGTGATGACAGAGCCGCATGTAGCAGTATTAAGCCAGGTCCAACAGTTTCTCGATCGTCAACACGGTCTTTATATTGATGGTCGTCCTGGCCCCGCACAAAGTGAAAAACGGTTGGCGATCTTTGATCCGGCCACCGGGCAAGAAATTGCGTCTACTGCTGATGCCAACGAAGCGGATGTAGATAACGCAGTCATGTCTGCCTGGCGGGCCTTTGTCTCGCGTCGCTGGGCCGGGCGATTACCCGCAGAGCGTGAACGTATTCTGCTACGTTTTGCTGATCTGGTGGAGCAGCACAGTGAGGAGCTGGCGCAACTGGAAACCCTGGAGCAAGGCAAGTCAATTGCCATTTCCCGTGCTTTTGAAGTGGGCTGTACGCTGAACTGGATGCGTTATACCGCCGGGTTAACGACCAAAATCGCGGGTAAAACGCTGGACTTGTCGATTCCCTTACCCCAGGGGGCGCGTTATCAGGCCTGGACGCGTAAAGAGCCGGTTGGCGTAGTGGCGGGAATTGTGCCATGGAACTTTCCGTTGATGATTGGTATGTGGAAGGTGATGCCAGCACTGGCAGCAGGCTGTTCAATCGTGATTAAGCCTTCGGAAACCACGCCACTGACGATGTTGCGCGTGGCGGAACTGGCCAGCGAGGCTGGTATCCCTGATGGCGTTTTTAATGTCGTCACCGGGTCAGGTGCTGTATGCGGCGCGGCCCTGACGTCACATCCTCATGTTGCGAAAATCAGTTTTACCGGTTCAACCGCGACGGGAAAAGGTATTGCCAGAACTGCTGCTGATCACTTAACGCGTGTAACGCTGGAACTGGGCGGTAAAAACCCGGCAATTGTATTAAAAGATGCTGATCCGCAATGGGTTATTGAAGGCTTGATGACCGGAAGCTTCCTGAATCAAGGGCAAGTATGCGCCGCCAGTTCGCGAATTTATATTGAAGCGCCGTTGTTTGACACGCTGGTTAGTGGATTTGAGCAGGCGGTAAAATCGTTGCAAGTGGGACCGGGGATGTCACCTGTTGCACAGATTAACCCTTTGGTTTCTCGTGCGCACTGCGACAAAGTGTGTTCATTCCTCGACGATGCGCAGGCACAGCAAGCAGAGCTGATTCGCGGGTCGAATGGACCAGCCGGAGAGGGGTATTATGTTGCGCCAACGCTGGTGGTAAATCCCGATGCTAAATTGCGCTTAACTCGTGAAGAGGTGTTTGGTCCGGTGGTAAACCTGGTGCGAGTAGCGGATGGAGAAGAGGCGTTACAACTGGCAAACGACACGGAATATGGCTTAACTGCCAGTGTCTGGACGCAAAATCTCTCCCAGGCTCTGGAATATAGCGATCGCTTACAGGCAGGGACGGTGTGGGTAAACAGCCATACCTTAATTGACGCTAACTTACCGTTTGGTGGGATGAAGCAGTCAGGAACGGGCCGTGATTTTGGCCCCGACTGGCTGGACGGTTGGTGTGAAACTAAGTCGGTGTGTGTACGGTATTAATCTGGTTCGCTCATAAGTAAAAAACGGCACCTGGTGCCGTTTTTTTGTCTGAAACAATCACTTATCTTTCTTCAGCGCCCCTAGCGTTGGCGTTTCGTCAAAGAAGTTCCATGGTTTCAGCAGAGTATGTACCCATTCGGTCGGCATAATCGGCCACTCTTCGGCGCGGGCCACATGTGTGGTGCCGGTGGTCATCCAGACAACGGCGTCGGTGTTGTCCAGCGACTCGTTATCCTTACTGTATTGTCCAAGACCGGTGTCATGAGTAGAACGGTTCGGATATTTGCCTTCCGGGAAACGCTCGCCAGGATGATAACGCGTTACCCAGAGCTGCTTGTCCATAAAGCTTAAACGATGATAGATCCACTCGTCCGGCGCGAACTGGGCACCTTTTGCTACCGGGTGAGTACCACCTGCATAAGGAATAATTTGATAGGAAACCGGATTGCCCATGCGGTTCTCTTTGTTCGGGTTACTCAACAGACGAATCGTGCCCGGATCAAATTTCTGTGCGGCATCCTGTTCATTGCCGATGTTGTACTGATTAACTTGCATGGTACTGGTGCGTGGGCCACCGGCAGTATTCGGTTTTACCACTGGGTCCATCGCCACCAGGCTGTTATTCTCGCCATCTACATCCAGATCGAGGCGGAAATTATAAATATGTTGGTGTGTAGTACCCACGATATTGTGATCGATAAGCGTGCCGTAGCGCGTGTCATCTTTCGCCGTCTCATCGTGCATGGTTTTCGCTTTAACACCTTTCACCGCTTCGATGCCCGTAGCACCGGCATCGATGCCAATAGTGCCGTTTTCATGGAAGATCCAGTCAAAAATGTAGTCATAGTTACCCACTGTACTGATCCAGCGCACCACTAACTCCCGGCGTTCGGTACTGACGTTGGGCTGGCCCATTTCCTGATGCTTATACTCCGGCCCGGCATAACGTTCAAATACCGCGATAGCGCGAGGGATCTCCATCGGCACGCCAGTGTAGTCGGCGATGGTTTCATTAAGGAGCACTGCGTTAGACGGGGCATCTTTACCACGAGCAATTGGTGAGGTTAGCGTGCCCATACCGTAGTCACCAGAGTCCAGATACGCTTTAAAGTACCAGCCAATATCAGGATCACCGTAAGGCACAATCATGCCGCCGAGAGAACCTTCGTACATGACTTTGCGTTTGGTGCCATTGTCGTTATAAGTCACGGTGGAGATCATCGGCCCGACGCGAGAGTTCATGCTGAGGTGAAAATCCCAGTTCCGCCAGTGAATCATATCGCCAGTAATGGTGTAATTTTTACCTTCAGGCTCAATGATTTGCATAGGCTTAACTGCCGGAGCAACGCGGTCACGGCCATCAAATGGGCGTGCGGTCATTGGCACCGGAACTACCGGACCTTCTTCAATCTTAACGATTTTTTTCTGTTCTAAATCAACGACCGCCACCAGGTTTTCGATGGGATGTGCCCAGTAGTTGCCATCACCGACATCAAGATAGCTGATGACTTTGAGCAACCGGGCATCTTGTTTCAGGCCATCTTTACCATCGAAATAACCTACGGTCAGCGGCGTGGTAATCACTTTTTTCGCATCAGTAATACCGCGTTTCTTCACGGCAGCGGCAAATTCTTCACTGTTGTTAATAATGTTCTGCACACTGGCGAAATCATCCAGCAACACCATACCGTGGGCGTCTTTAATGGGTTGCCAGGAGAGCAGTTTGTTGTTTTGCAGATCCACCACCGCTTCGATGATATGTTTGCCGTCGAGCATAATGACGTCGGCTTTGCGCGGCTGGTCAACCGGTTTGTTTTCCAGCGCAAACGCCCAGACAGCTTCTTTATCTGGCGGTAGCAGGGAGATCTCAGTAAAACGGGTATTGGGTTTGAAGTCCGCGGAAGCTTTAACAATTTCAACGGCCTGTTTAATTTCGTCCGCAGTTAGCGCATTAAGTGGGTGAGGGCGCTTTTCTACCTGAAAGGTTTGATCCAGCCCGGACTGGAAAACATCGTTAATAAAGGTGTCAGAAACCCAGGCTTTATTGTCTTTCATCACTACCGGTACTTGCAGTGCCAGAGGCTGACCATTAACAATTGCTGTTTGCGCACCAGGCTTCACTTTCACGTACGCGCCATCTTTAATCAGGGTAAAGAGCTGGGCGTAGTCGTCCCACTGCACATCGGCACCAAATTCTTTAAGCGTTTTATCCATTGGCACCATATGCGCTTCACCACCGTGGGCAAATACCGGCGCTTGCCAGGCGAAACTTAAGGCGACTGCCAACGCCAGGGTTGTTTTACGGGCAGAATACAGAGAGGGGCTTCCCATTATTAACCTCGTCAGATGTTGTGTTCTTGTTAGCAACCGCGCTCTGTGGGCGGTTTAGTCAGGTTCACATTATCAGTACTGATGCAAAGGGGATTGCCTGCACCTGCCAGGTTGTTTGGCAGGTGTGCCAGCTTTTCATACAGTGGATGCCCTGAAAATAGATGTACACATCATGCATAATGTGACAACGTCACAAAACTTAGTGAAATAAAAGGGCAACTATTCGCCGTTGCCCTTCATTCACCGATTAATCGACAAAATCACCGTGCTGCCTGGCCACCAGCGTCAGAATTGAATACAGCGCCACCGGGGTTTGATGCTGATTGAATACCTCTACAGCCCATTCCACCACACCTGTTGGTTTTTCTTCTGCGCTACGCTGTTTTTTCAGCGTCTTGCGCTTACAGGTGAGACGCACCTGGATGGTATCGCCTGGCTTTACGGGTTCGATAAAACGCAAGCTTTCCAGCCCGTAGTTAGCAATGACCGGACCGACACCGGCATCGACAAACAGACCCGCAGCCGCAGAAAGCACAAAATACCCATGCACCACCCGCTCACCGAAAATAGATTCGGCAGCAGCAATCTTATCCATATGTGCATAGAAATGATCGCCGCTGAGGCAAGCAAAGTTAACAATATCGGCCTCTGTCATTGTGCGGCGGGGAGTCAACAGGCTGTCGCCTGGTTGTAGCTCCTCAAAATATTTGCGGAACGGATGAATACGATCTTCTTCGACTTTCGCACCGCGCACCCACTGTTTACTGATAGCGGCAAGCATCGTCGGACTACCCTGAACAGCGGTTCGCTGCATGTAATGTTTCACCGCTCGTAAACCGCCTAATTCTTCACCGCCTCCTGCGCGACCAGGCCCACCATGTACCAGTTGTGGCAGTGGGGAGCCATGCCCGGTGGATTCTTTTGCCGACTCTTCATTGAGGATCTGAATTCGCCCATGCGTACGTGCCGCGTCGGCAATAAACTGACGCGCAATTTGCGGATCAGCCGTCACCAGCGTTCCCGCAAGGCTACCGCCGCCTGCACAAGCCAGTTGCAGAGCATGTCGCTGGTTTTGTGCTGGCATCAGCGTTGCGACAGGGCCAAAGGCTTCTGTTGCATGTACCGCCGGTGTTTCATCCGGCTGCGGACAGTACAATAAGGTTGGCGGGAAGAAGGCACCCGCAGCAGATAAATCCGCCTGACCACCGAGGCGAATCTCGCATCCTGCAGCCAGCAATATGTTCACTTTTTCCTGCACATCGGCACGCTGCTCAGCATTTACCAGTGCGCCCATTTTCACGCCTTCCTGAGCAGGATCACCGACCACGACTTTCTGTAATCGCGCAACCAGAGCATCACTGACAGCATTAACCAATGCCTGCGGCACAATAATCCGCCGGATTGCCGTACATTTTTGCCCGGCTTTTGTGGTCATCTCACGCACAACTTCACGAATAAACAGCGCAAACTCCGGTTGATCCGGGGTGACATCTTCGCCCAGTACGCAGCAGTTCAGGGAATCAGCTTCCATAGTGAAGGGGATAGATTTGGCGACGATATTTGGCTGAACTCGCAGCATCTGTCCGGTCGCCGCTGACCCCGTGAAAGTCACCACATCCTGGCTGTCCAGATGATCCAACAAGTCGCCAGCACTACCGCAGATCAGACTAATTGCGCCTTCGGGAACAAGACCACTATCGACAATTGATTTCACCATCGCCTGAGTCAGTTGGGCCGTCGCGGTAGCTGGTTTGATGATGGCTGGCATTCCGCCCAGCCACGTTGGTGCCAGCTTTTCCAGCATTCCCCAGCAGGGGAAGTTAAAGGCGTTAATATGCACTGCCACGCCTGACTTTGAGGTCAGTAAATGGCGCGCGGCAAATCCACCTTCTTTCGATAAGGGGATCAATTCATCTTCCGGCCACAGCGTATCGTCAGGCAGCTCCCGGCTACCGAGGCTGGCGTAAGTAAATAACGTCCCAATGCCACCTTCAATATCAACCCAACTGTCTGCCCGCGTTGCGCCTGTTTGCGCAGAAAGAGCATAGAAACGCTCTTTTTCACTCAGCAGATGTTTAGCGACCGCTTTAAGCATCGCCGCACGTTCGATAAAGGTCATAGCGCGAAGGGCGGGGGCACCTTTTTCAATGGCAAACTGGCGGGCAGCCGCCATATCAAGACCTTCACTGGTCACTTCCCATAACGCCTCGCCGCTAATAGCGTGGTGAATCAAACGGCTACGGCCCCGGCCAGACTGCCAGGTACCGGATAAGAAACTGGCTAACTGCTGCATCGCTACTCTCCAGATGTTTCACATTTCTGTTGCTAATAGTTAAATCGCGAATCATAAAAAGCAAAGGATCTTTTAACGAAATGTTAACTATGCGATCTGTATAGCAACTGCGGAAAACATTAATGCACTGATAAATAATGATTTATAAAAATAGGGTGCGAAATCCGTCACAGTTCAAACATACAAAATTTGTGATTTTACTTAACTATTGTGTAACTTTCATAAAACAATGTGATTCGTGTTTTTAATTAATTCACGAAAACTGGAATCGTAAAGGTGATGACGTGACCCAAGAAGAACGCTTTGAGCAACGGATAGCCCAGGAAACGGCTATCGAGCCACAGGACTGGATGCCCGATGCTTACCGAAAGACATTGATCCGCCAGATTGGGCAGCATGCGCACTCCGAGATTGTTGGTATGTTGCCTGAAGGTAACTGGATCACTCGCGCACCAACCTTGCGGCGTAAAGCCATTCTGTTGGCCAAAGTGCAGGATGAAGCCGGTCATGGTCTGTATCTCTATAGCGCCGCCGAAACACTGGGCTGCGCCAGAGAAGACATCTACCAAAAAATGCTCGACGGACGGATGAAATATTCCTCCATCTTTAATTATCCGACATTGAGTTGGGCTGATATCGGTGTTATCGGCTGGCTGGTGGATGGCGCAGCGATCGTCAATCAGGTGGCGTTATGCCGCACTTCTTATGGCCCGTATGCCAGAGCAATGGTGAAAATCTGCAAAGAAGAGAGTTTTCACCAGCGTCAGGGGTTTGAAGCCTGCATGGCACTGGCGCAGGGCAGCGAAGCTCAAAAGCAGATGTTGCAAGACGCCATTAACCGTTTCTGGTGGCCAGCCTTAATGATGTTCGGGCCAAACGATGATAACTCGCCAAACAGCGCCAGAAGTCTCACCTGGAAAATCAAACGTTTCACCAACGACGAACTCCGCCAGCGTTTCGTGGATAACACCGTTCCACAGGTTGAAATGCTCGGTATGACCGTTCCTGACCCGGATCTGCATTTTGACACTGAAAGCGGTCACTACCGCTTTGGTGAGATCGACTGGCAGGAGTTTAACGAAGTAATTAACGGTCGCGGAATTTGTAATCAGGAGAGGCTCGACGCCAAACGTAAAGCCTGGGAAGAAGGTACCTGGGTACGGGAAGCAGCGCTGGCCCATGCACAAAAACAACATGCCCGTAAGGTCGCATAAGGAGATTCAAAATGAGTAATGTTTACTGGCCGTTATACGAAGTTTTCGTGCGTGGCAAACAGGGCTTATCACACCGCCATGTTGGCAGTTTACATGCTGCCGATGAGCGGATGGCACTGGAAAATGCCCGTGATGCTTACACCCGTCGTAGCGAAGGATGTTCAATTTGGGTGGTGAAGGCGAGTGAAATTGTTGCCTCGCAACCGGAAGAACGCGGTGAATTTTTTGATCCGGCTGAAAGCAAGGTCTATCGCCATCCAACGTTTTACACCATCCCTGATGGCATTGAGCACATGTGAGGTCGGAAATGAATCAGTTAACGGCTTACACCTTGCGCCTGGGCGATAACTGCCTGGTGCTCTCCCAGCGGTTGGGTGAATGGTGCGGTCACGCACCGGAACTGGAAATCGATCTCGCACTGGCAAACATTGGCCTCGATTTATTAGGTCAGGCACGCAACTTCTTATCGTATGCCGCTGAATTAGCGGGAGAAGGCGATGAAGATACCCTGGCCTTCACCCGAGACGAGCGCCAGTTCAGCAACTTATTGTTGGTTGAACAACCAAACGGCAATTTTGCCGACACCATTGCACGCCAGTATTTCATCGATGCATGGCATGTGGCGCTCTTTACCCGTCTGATGGAAAGCCGTGATCCGCAACTGGCGGCGATTTCTGCCAAAGCAATTAAAGAAGCGCGCTATCACCTGCGTTTTAGTCGTGGCTGGCTGGAGCGACTGGGCAATGGTACTGACGTATCAGGGCAAAAGATGCAGCAGGCCATCAACAAGTTGTGGCGTTTTACCGCCGAACTGTTCGATGCCGACGAGATTGATATTGCACTGAGTGAAGAGGGTATTGCGGTTGATCCACGCACTTTACGCGCAGCGTGGGAAGCCGAAGTTTTTGCCGGGATCAACGAAGCCACATTGAACGTACCGCAAGAGCAGGCGTATCGCACTGGCGGTAAAAAAGGACTGCATACCGAACACCTTGGACCCATGCTGGCAGAAATGCAGTATCTCCAGCGTGTCTTGCCCGGTCAGCAATGGTAACAGAGGAGATGGGTATGCAACGTCTGGCCACCATTGCACCGCCACAGGTTCATGAGATATGGGCGCTACTCAGCCAGATCCCGGACCCGGAGATCCCGGTGCTGACCATTACTGATTTAGGCATGGTGCGTAATGTGACACAGATGGGAGAAGGATGGGTGATCGGCTTTACGCCGACATATTCCGGTTGTCCGGCAACGGAACATTTGATTGGCGCGATACGTGAGGCAATGACAACCAACGGGTTTACCCCCGTTCAGGTTGTGCTGCAACTCGACCCGGCATGGACCACCGACTGGATGACCCCCGATGCCCGTGAGCGTCTGCGAGAGTATGGCATTAGCCCGCCCGCCGGACACAGTTGCCATGCCCATTTGCCGCCAGAAGTACGTTGCCCGCGCTGCGCCAGCGTCCATACCACACTTATCAGTGAATTTGGTTCCACGGCCTGCAAAGCATTGTACCGCTGCGATAGTTGCCGCGAACCTTTCGATTATTTCAAATGTATTTGAGGATGCCATGACAACGTTTCATTCCTTAACAGTGGCAAAAGTCGAGTCGGAAACCCGTGATGCGGTGACCATTACCTTTGCGGTGCCCCAGCCTTTGCAGGAGGCGTATCGCTTTCGCCCCGGTCAACATTTGACCTTAAAAGCCAGCTTTGATGGTGAAGAATTACGCCGTTGTTACTCCATTTGCCGCAGCTATCTGCCTGGCGAAATTAGTGTGGCGGTGAAAGCCATTGAAGGCGGACGTTTCTCCCGCTATGCCCGCGAACACATCCGCCAGGGTATGACGCTGGAGGTCATGGTGCCGCAGGGGCATTTCGGCTATCAGCCGCAGGCCGAACGCCAGGGGCGCTATCTGGCAATTGCAGCAGGATCAGGTATTACGCCAATGCTGGCGATTATCGCCACCACTTTACAAACCGAGCCTGAAAGTCAGTTCACCCTGATCTACGGTAACCGTACCAGCCAGAGCATGATGTTTCGCCAGGCACTGGCAGACCTGAAAGACAAATATCCTCAGCGTTTACAGTTGTTGTGCATTTTCAGTCAGGAAACCCTCGACAGCGATCTGCTTCACGGGCGTATTGACGGTGAAAAATTACAGTCACTTGGGGCCTCGCTCATTAATTTTCGTCTTTATGATGAGGCATTTATTTGTGGTCCGGCGGCGATGATGGATGACGCGGAAACCGCCTTAAAAGCACTGGGAATGCCAGATAAAACCATTCATCTGGAGCGGTTTAATACGCCTGGCACGCGCGTCAAACGTAGCGTTAACGTGCAAAGTGACGGACAAAAAGTGACTGTACGTCAGGATGGGCGGGATCGGGAAATCGTGCTTAATGCCGACGATGAAAGCATTCTCGATGCGGCATTGCGCCAGGGGGCGGATCTGCCCTATGCCTGCAAAGGCGGCGTCTGTGCGACCTGCAAATGCAAAGTGCTGCGTGGCAAAGTGGCGATGGAAACCAATTACAGTCTGGAACCGGATGAACTGGCCGCAGGTTATGTGTTGAGTTGCCAGGCACTGCCGCTGACCAGCGATGTGGTGGTTGACTTTGACGCGAAGGGGATGGCATGAGCGAACTGATCGTCAGCCGTCAGCAACGAGTATTGTTGCTGACCCTTAACCGTCCCGCCGCACGTAATGCGCTAAATAATGCCCTGCTGATGCAACTGGTAAATGAACTGGAAGCTGCGGCTACCGATACCAGCATTTCGGTCTGTGTGATTACCGGTAATGCACGCTTTTTTGCCGCTGGGGCCGATCTCAACGAAATGGCAGAAAAAGATCTCGCGGCCACCTTAAACGATACACGTCCGCAGCTATGGGCGCGATTGCAGGCCTTTAATAAACCACTTATCGCAGCCGTCAATGGTTACGCGCTTGGGGCGGGTTGCGAACTGGCATTGTTGTGCGATGTGGTGGTTGCCGGAGAGAACGCGCGTTTTGGGTTGCCGGAAATCACTCTCGGCATCATGCCTGGCGCAGGCGGAACGCAACGTTTAATCCGTAGTGTCGGTAAATCGTTAGCCAGCAAAATGGTGCTGAGCGGAGAAAGTATCACCGCTCAGCAAGCACAGCAGGCCGGGCTGGTTAGCGACGTCTTCCCCAGCGATTTAACCCTCGAATACGCCTTACAGCTGGCATCGAAAATGGCACGTCACTCGCCGCTGGCCTTACAAGCGGCAAAGCAAGCGCTGCGCCAGTCGCAGGAAGTGGCTTTGCAAGCCGGACTTGCCCAGGAGCGACAGTTATTCACCTTGCTGGCGGCAACAGAAGATCGTCATGAAGGCATCTCCGCTTTCTTACAAAAACGCACGCCCGACTTTAAAGGACGCTAATGATGGAATTCATCCTCAGTCATGTAGAAAAGGGCGTGATGACACTAACGCTCAACCGCCCGGAACGCCTGAACAGTTTTAATGATGAGATGCACGCACAACTGGCAGAGTGCCTGAAACAGGTCGAGCGCGACGACACTATCCGTTGCCTGTTACTTACAGGTGCCGGGCGCGGATTTTGTGCTGGTCAGGATCTTAACGATCGTAACGTTGATCCCACAGGCCCCGCACCGGATTTAGGGATGTCAGTTGAACGTTTCTATAACCCACTGGTACGTCGCCTGGCAAAACTGCCAAAACCGGTGATCTGTGCAGTCAATGGCGTGGCGGCAGGGGCAGGCGCAACACTGGCACTGGGGGGCGACATCGTTATTGCTGCCCGTTCAGCAAAATTCGTCATGGCGTTTAGTAAGTTAGGCTTAATACCCGATTGCGGTGGAACCTGGTTACTGCCACGCGTTGCCGGACGAGCGCGCGCCATGGGGCTGGCACTGCTGGGGAATCAACTGAGTGCTGAACAGGCGCACGAATGGGGGATGATCTGGCAGGTTGTTGATGATGAAACGCTGGCAGATACCGCGCAACAGCTGGCACGGCATCTGGCGACACAACCGACATTTGGTCTTGGACTTATCAAGCAAGCGATAAATAGCGCTGAAACCAATACGCTCGATACGCAACTGGATCTGGAACGTGACTATCAGCGACTTGCCGGACGGAGCGCAGATTATCGTGAAGGTGTCAGTGCGTTCCTGGCTAAACGCTCACCGCAGTTCACGGGGAAATAGCATGATGATAAATGTGCAAACTGTGGCAGTGATTGGGAGCGGCACCATGGGGGCAGGCATTGCTGAAGTTGCTGCCAGTCATGGACACCAGGTTTTACTGTATGACATTTCTGCTGAAGCGCTGACCCGCGCAATCGACGGGATACACGCGCGGCTAAATTCACGCGTGACGCGGGGAAAACTGACTGCTGAAACCTGTGAACGCACATTGAAACGCCTGATCCCGGTGACCGATATTCACGCGCTGGCAGCTGCGGACCTGGTCATTGAAGCGGCGTCTGAACGTCTGGAAGTCAAAAAAGCGCTCTTTGCACAGCTGGCGGAAGTTTGCCCGCCACAAACGCTATTGACCACTAACACTTCGTCAATCTCTATAACCGCGATTGCTGCGGAGATAAAAAATCCTGAACGTGTTGCGGGGCTGCATTTTTTTAACCCGGCACCGGTGATGAAGTTGGTGGAGGTGGTCAGTGGGCTGGCAACGGCGGCGGAAGTTGTTGAGCAGTTGTGTGAACTAACGTTGAGTTGGGGTAAGCAGCCTGTGCGCTGTCATTCGACTCCTGGATTTATCGTTAACCGTGTTGCGCGTCCTTATTATTCCGAGGCCTGGCGGGCACTGGAAGAGCAGGTTGCTGCACCAGAAGTGATTGACGCTGCACTTCGCGATGGCGCTGGTTTCCCGATGGGGCCGCTGGAATTAACCGATCTGATTGGTCAGGACGTCAATTTTGCTGTCACCTGTTCGGTGTTTAACGCTTTCTGGCAGGAGCGTCGTTTTTTACCTTCGCTGGTGCAACAGGAACTGGTGATTGGTGGACGGTTGGGCAAGAAAAGTGGGCTGGGCGTGTACGACTGGCGCGCGGAACGTGAGGCAGTTGTTGGCCTGGAAGCGGTAAGCGACAGTTTTAGCCCAATGAAAGTAGAAAAGAAAAGTGACGGTGTCACGGAAATTGACGATGTTTTATTGATTGAGACACAAGGCGAGACGGCACAGGCGCTGGCAATACGACTGGCACGCCCGGTGGTAGTGATCGATAAAATGGCGGGCAAGGTGGTGACCATTGCTGCTGCAGCGGTGAACCCGGACTCAGCGACCCGCAAGGCCATTTATTACCTGCAACAGCAGGGCAAAACAGTGCTGCAAATTGCAGATTACCCAGGAATGCTGATTTGGCGAACGGTAGCAATGATCATCAATGAAGCCCTTGATGCGCTTCAAAAAGGCGTGGCCTCTGAACAGGATATCGATACCGCCATGCGTCTTGGGGTGAATTATCCATATGGCCCACTTGCCTGGGGAGCGCAACTTGGCTGGCAGCGAATATTAAGGCTCCTTGAAAATCTACAGCATCACTATGGCGAAGAACGCTATCGCCCATGTTCATTGCTGCGCCAACGGGCGCTTCTGGAGAGCGGTTATGAGTCATAAGGCCTGGCAAAATGCCCATGCAATGTATGAGAACGATGCCTGCGCCAAAGCGCTTGGCATCGACATTATCTCAATGGATGAAGGCTTTGCTGTAGTGACCATGACCGTCACTGCACAAATGCTTAACGGTCATCAAAGTTGCCACGGCGGGCAGCTATTTTCACTGGCTGATACTGCCTTTGCCTACGCCTGCAATAGCCAGGGGCTGGCAGCCGTCGCTTCTGCCTGCACGATTGATTTTTTGCGTCCAGGCTTTGCCGGAGACACCTTAACTGCTACTGCGCAGGTACGTCATCAGGGCAAGCAAACCGGTGTTTACGACATCGAAATTGTTAACCAACAACAAAAAACGGTTGCGCTGTTTCGCGGTAAATCTCACCGCATCGGCGGCACCATTACAGGAGAAGCCTGATGCGTGAAGCCTTTATTTGTGACGGAATTCGTACGCCAATTGGTCGCTACGGCGGGGCATTATCAAGTGTTCGGGCTGATGATCTGGCTGCTATCCCTTTGCGGGAACTGCTGGTGCGAAACCCGCGTCTCGATGCGGAGTGTATCGATGATGTGATCCTCGGCTGTGCTAATCAGGCGGGAGAAGATAACCGTAACGTAGCCCGGATGGCGACTTTACTGGCGGGGCTGCCGCAGAGTGTTTCCGGCACAACCATTAACCGCTTGTGTGGTTCCGGGCTGGACGCACTGGGGTTTGCCGCACGGGCGATTAAAGCGGGCGATGGCGATTTGCTGATCGCCGGTGGCGTGGAGTCAATGTCACGGGCACCGTTTGTTATGGGCAAGGCAGCCAGTGCATTTTCTCGTCAGGCTGAGATGTTCGATACCACTATTGGCTGGCGATTTGTGAACCCGCTCATGGCTCAGCAATTTGGAACTGACAGCATGCCGGAAACGGCAGAGAATGTAGCTGAACTGTTAAAAATCTCACGAGAAGATCAAGATAGTTTTGCGCTACGCAGTCAGCAACGTACGGCAAAAGCGCAATCCTCAGGCATTCTGGCTGAGGAGATTGTTCCGGTTGTGTTGAAAAACAAGAAAGGTGTTGTAACAGAAATACAACATGATGAGCATCTGCGCCCGGAAACGACGCTGGAACAGTTACGTGGGTTAAAAGCACCATTTCGTGCCAATGGGGTGATTACCGCAGGCAATGCTTCCGGGGTGAATGACGGAGCCGCTGCGTTGATTATTGCCAGTGAACAGATGGCAGCAGCGCAAGGACTGACACCGCGGGCGCGTATCGTAGCCATGGCAACCGCCGGGGTGGAACCGCGCCTGATGGGGCTTGGTCCGGTGCCTGCAACTCGCCGGGTGCTGGAACGCGCAGGGCTGAGTATTCACGATATGGACGTGATTGAACTGAACGAAGCGTTCGCGGCCCAGGCGTTGGGTGTACTACGCGAATTGGGGCTGCCTGATGATGCCCCACATGTTAACCCCAACGGAGGCGCTATCGCCTTAGGCCATCCGTTGGGAATGAGTGGTGCCCGCCTGGCACTGGCTGCCAGCCATGAGCTGCATCGGCGTAACGGTCGTTACGCATTGTGCACCATGTGCATCGGTGTCGGTCAGGGCATCGCCATGATTCTGGAGCGTGTTTGAGCATATCAACCTGCGAGTACCCTACAATGATAACCAATACAAAGCTTGACCCGATTGAAACCGCGTCTGTTGATGAGTTACAGGCGTTGCAAACACAGCGTCTGAAATGGACGCTCAAACACGCGTATGAAAATGTGCCGATGTATCGGCGCAAATTCGACGCAGCAGGCGTACATCCTGATGATTTCAGGGAACTTTCAGACCTGCGTAAATTTCCCTGTACCACCAAACAGGATCTGCGCGACAACTATCCCTTTGACACCTTTGCCGTGCCAATGGAACAAGTGGTGCGCATTCATGCTTCTTCGGGAACCACAGGTAAACCGACAGTTGTCGGCTATACGCAAAACGATATTGATAACTGGGCCAATATTGTAGCGCGTTCTTTGCGTGCGGCAGGGGGCTCGCCCAAAGACAAAATTCATGTTGCCTATGGTTACGGCCTGTTTACTGGTGGGCTGGGTGCGCACTATGGTGCCGAACGTCTGGGCGCTACGGTGATCCCGATGTCTGGCGGGCAGACGGAAAAACAAGCGCAACTGATCCGTGATTTTCAACCAGATATGATCATGGTTACGCCATCTTATTGCCTTAACCTGATTGAAGAGCTGGAGCGGCAGTTGGGCGGTGATGCCAGCGGTTGCTCGCTGCGGGTTGGAGTATTTGGTGCTGAGCCGTGGACACAGGCCATGCGTAAAGAGATTGAGCGTCGCCTGGGGATCACCGCACTGGATATTTATGGCCTGTCAGAAGTGATGGGGCCGGGGGTGGCGATGGAGTGTCTGGAAACTACCGACGGCCCAACCATTTGGGAAGATCATTTCTATCCTGAAATTGTTAATCCTCATGACGGCACACCGCTTGCCGATGGTGAACATGGCGAACTGTTATTCACCACGCTGACCAAAGAAGCATTGCCGGTCATTCGTTACCGCACGCGTGATTTAACCCGACTGTTACCAGGAACGGCGCGGACTATGCGCCGCATGGATCGCATCAGCGGACGCAGCGATGACATGTTGATTATTCGCGGTGTAAATGTCTTTCCGTCACAACTGGAAGAAGAGATTGTCAAATTCGAACATTTATCGCCGCATTACCAACTGGAGGTGAACCGCCGGGGGCATCTTGATTCACTTTCTGTGAAAGTGGAGTTGAAAGAAAGTAGCCTGACATTGACGCATGAGCAGCGTTGCCAGGTATGCCACCAGCTGCGCCATCGGATTAAGTCGATGGTGGGGATCTCTACCGATGTGATGATCGTTAACTGTGGCAGTATCCCGCGTTCAGAAGGCAAGGCGTGTCGGGTGTTTGATCTGCGCAATATTGTTGGTGCCTGACGTATCGTCTGGCCCTGGTGGGGTAAAGCGCCAGGGCCAGAAGTCGATACGACCTGTGCTATGATTCATAAATCACAACAATAACAACAGACTGAAGCGAATGAGTAAACTTGATACTTTTATCCAACATGCTGTAAACGCTGTTCCGGTCAGTGGCACATCTTTGATCTCCTCTCTGTATGGTGATTCGCTTTCCCATCGTGGTGGTGAAATCTGGTTGGGTAGTCTGGCTGCTTTGCTGGAAGGGCTGGGATTTGGTGAGCGTTTCGTGCGCACCGCTTTGTTTCGTCTTAATAAAGAAGGCTGGCTGGATGTTTCCCGCATCGGGCGACGCAGTTTCTATAGCCTCAGTGATAAAGGCTTGCGCCTGACGCGACGGGCAGAAAGTAAAATTTATCGCGCAGAGCAACCTGCATGGGATGGTAAATGGCTCCTGTTGCTCTCGGAAGGTTTAGATAAATCAACGCTGGCTGATGTCAAAAAGCAGTTGATCTGGCAAGGTTTTTGCGCACTGGCACCCAGCCTGATGGCATCGCCGTCGCAAAAACTGGCCGATGTACAGACACTTTTGCATGAAGCGGGTGTGGCGGATAACGTGATTTGTTTTGAAGCGCAAATACCACTGGCGCTTTCTCGCGCAGCACTGCGTGCCAGAGTAGAAGAGTGCTGGCATTTAACTGAACAAAATGCCATGTACGAAACCTTTATTCAGTCATTCCGCCCGCTGGTGCCGCTTTTAAAAGAGGCGGCAGACGAGTTAACCCCGGAGCGGGCATTTCATATTCAGCTTTTACTGATCCATTTTTATCGCCGTGTCGTCCTTAAAGACCCATTGTTGCCGGAGGAGTTGCTTCCGGCACACTGGGCAGGGCATACGGCGCGTCAGCTGTGTATCAACATTTATCAGCGCGTAGCGCCTGCTGCTTTAGCGTTCGTTAGTGAAAAAGGTGAAACCTCGGTCGGTGAACTGCCTGCGCCGGGAAGCCTGTATTTTCAACGTTTTGGCGGCTTGAATATTGAACAGGAGGCGTTATGCCAATTTATCAGATAGACGGTCTGACTCCGGTTGTGCCAGAAGAGAGTTTTGTCCATCCGACAGCGGTATTGATCGGCGATGTTATTCTCGGCAAGGGCGTTTACGTTGGGCCAAATGCCAGCCTGCGTGGCGATTTTGGTCGTATCGTGGTGAAAGATGGCGCGAACATTCAGGATAATTGCGTTATGCACGGTTTTCCCGAGCAGGATACTGTTGTAGGAGAAGATGGACATATTGGTCATAGCGCTATCCTTCACGGCTGCATTATCCGCCGCAATGCATTAGTGGGAATGAACGCGGTAGTGATGGACGGTGCGGTGATTGGCGAGAACAGCATTGTTGGTGCATCCGCATTTGTGAAAGCCAAAGCAGAAATGCCAGCTAATTACCTGATTGTCGGCAGCCCGGCGAAAGCGATTCGTGAACTCAGTGAGCAGGAGTTGGCATGGAAAAAGCAGGGTACGCATGAGTACCAGGTGCTGGTGACACGCTGTAAGCAGACGTTACATCAAGTCGAGCCATTGCGGGAAATTGAACCTGGCAGGAAACGCCTGGTATTTGATGAGAATCTGCGACCGAAACAGTAACAGATGTAAAATTATTTTGTCCCTTTAATTATAAAGCAGAGTTATGTTTAAGCTCTGCTTTATTTATTTGAGTATTAATTCATACCGTTTTTTCATCATATAATTATTTATAATGAGAATGTGGTTTTAATTTGTAATTTATATTATATACACAATTTATATATTTCATGGTCTTTTTTTATTCACCTGAATTATAATTGTGAATTATAGGAAAGTATGTTTGATTAGATAATAATCTACTGGCAATATTGGATGTCTTCTATGTTTTAAATAACTAATTGGTCGGGTTAGTGCATCCGGCTTTCTTTATATTCGCCAGAAGGATTTATTATGCAAAGGAAAACTCTATTGTCGGCCTGTATTGCATTAGCTCTGAGTGGTCAGGGTTGGGCGGCAGATATCACAGAGGTAGAAACCACCACAGGTGAAAAGAAAAATACCAATGTGACTTGTCCGGCAGACCCAGGAAAACTCAGTCCGGAAGAGCTTAAACGCTTACCCTCTGAATGCTCTCCTTTAGTCGAACAAAACCTGATGCCATGGCTTTCCACAGGCGCTGCTGCGTTAATCACGGCCTTAGCCGTAGTGGAACTAAACGACGATGATGATCATCATCATCGCAACAATTCTCCACTCCCACCGACACCCCCTGATGATGAATCAGACGACACTCCAGTTCCCCCAACTCCTGGCGGAGATGAGATAATACCGGACGATCCGGATGATACGCCTACACCTCCCAAACCGGTTTCGTTTAATAATGACGTTATTCTCGATAAAACAGAAAAAACGTTAACTATTCGCGATTCAGTTTTTACTTATACCGAGAATGCTGACGGGACTATATCTCTGCAAGATAGCAATGGTCGTAAGGCAACGATTAATCTTTGGCAGATTGATGAAGCGAATAACACTGTTGCCCTTGAAGGGGTGAGCGCAGATGGCGCAACGAAGTGGCAATATAATCACAACGGTGAGCTTGTTATTACGGGTGATAATGCCACAGTAAACAACAATGGCAAAACCACCGTTGACGGTAAAGATTCCACCGGTACGGAAATCAACGGTAATAACGGGAAAGTGATTCAGGACGGCGATCTGGATGTCAGCGGCGGCGGTCACGGTATTGATATCACCGGTGACAGCGCGACGGTGGATAACAAGGGCACCATGACCGTCACCGATCCGGAGTCCATGGGTATCCAGATCGACGGTGACAAGGCCATCGTCAATAACGAAGGCGAGAGCACCATCACCAACGGTGGCACCGGCACCCAGATTAATGGTGATGACGCCACGGCAAACAACAACGGCAAAACCACCGTTGACGGCAAGGATTCCACCGGTACGGAAATCAACGGTAATAACGGAAAAGTTATTCAGGACGGCGATCTGGATGTCAGCGGCGGCGGTCACGGTATTGATATCACCGGCGACAGCGCAACGGTGGATAACAAGGGCACCATGACCGTCACCGATCCGGAGTCCATCGGTATCCAGGTTGACGGCGACCAGGCGGTTGTTAACAACGAAGGCGAGAGCGCCATCACCAACGGTGGCACCGGCACGCAGATTAACGGTGATGACGCCACGGCAAACAACAACGGCAAAACCACCGTTGACGGCAAGGATTCCACCGGTACGGAAATTGCTGGCAATAACGGGAAGGTGATTCAGGACGGCGATCTGGATGTCAGCGGCGGCGGTCACGGTATTGATATCACCGGCGACAGCGCAACGGTGGATAACAAGGGCACCATGACCGTCACCGATCCGGAGTCCATCGGTATCCAGATTGACGGCGACCAGGCCATCGTCAATAACGAAGGCGAGAGCACTATCACCAATGGCGGCACCGGCACTCAGATCAACGGTAACGACGCCACCGCGAATAACAGTGGAAAAACCACTGTTGATGGAAAAGATTCCACGGGTACCAAAATCGCGGGCAATATCGGCATTGTAAATCTGGATGGTAGCCTGACTGTTACAGGCGGTGCGCATGGTGTTGAGAACATTGGTGACAACGGCACGGTTAACAACAAAGGAGATATTGTTGTTTCCGATACTGGATCGATTGGCGTGCTCATCAACGGTGAGGGGGCAACAGTATCCAATACGGGTGATGTTAACGTTAGCAATGAAGCGACAGGGTTCAGCATCACAACCAACAGTGGGAAGGTTTCGCTGGCAGGCAGTATGCAGGTTGGCGATTTCTCGACCGGGGTAGATCTTAATGGCAACAATAACAGCGTGACGCTGGCGGCAAAAGATCTAAAAGTGGTCGGGCAGAAAGCGACGGGCATAAACGTTTCTGGCGATGCGAATACAGTGAATATCACTGGTAACGTTCTGGTTGATAAGGATAAAACCGCAGACAATGCGGCGGAATATTTCTTCGATCCATCCGTGGGTATCAACGTTTACGGCAGTGATAATAACGTGACGCTGGATGGAAAGTTAACTGTTGTATCAGACAGTGAGGTTACTTCTCGTCAGAGTAATTTATTTGATGGCAGCGCAGAGAAAACGTCAGGTCTGGTTGTGATTGGCGATGGCAATACCGTTAATATGAATGGTGGACTTGAACTGATTGGAGAGAAAAACGCGCTTGCAGATGGGTCGCAGGTTACTTCCTTGCGCACAGGATATAGTTATACCAGCGTTATTGTCGTTAGTGGTGAGTCGTCGGTATATCTGAATGGAGATACGACAATCAGCGGAGAATTCCCTCTGGGGTTTGCCGGGGTTATTCGGGTACAGGATAAAGCTTTGCTGGAAATTGGCAGTGGCGCTACGCTAACAATGCAGGATATTGACAGTTTTGAACATCATGGGACAAGAACCCTGGATTTGCCCCTATATTTCCAGACATCTGTTATCACTTAACCCATTACAAGCCCGCTGCCGCAGATATTCCCGTGGCGAGCGATAACCCAGCGCACTATGCGGATGCCATTCGTTATAATGCTCGAACGCCTCTGCAAGGTTCTTTGCTGCCGTTAACCCGTCTGGTTTGGGCATGATACTGATGTAGTCACGCTTTATCGTTTTCACGAAGCTCTCTGCTATTCCGTTACTCTCCGGACTCCGCACCGCCGTGTTCTTCGGTTCAAGTCCCAACATCCGGGCGAACTGGCGTGTTTCATTAGCCCGGTAGCATGAACCATTATCCGTCAGCCACTCCACTGGAGACGACGGAAGATCGTTGCCGAAGCGGCGTTCCACCGCTCCCAGCATGACGTCCTGTACTGTTTCACTGTTGAAGCCGCCGGTAGTGACCGCCCAGTGCAGTGCCTCACGATCACAGCAGTCCAGCGCGAACGTGACACGCAGTCTCTCTCCGTTATCACAGCAGAACTCGAACCCGTCAGAGCACCATCGCTGATTGCTTTCTTTCACGGCCACTCTGCCTGTATGTGCCCGTTTCGATGGCGGTACAGCAGGTTTTCGCTCAAGCAACAGCGCATTCTGGCGCATGATCCGGTAAACACGTTTGGCATTGATCGCAGGCATACCATCAAGTTCTGCCTGTCTGCGAAGCAGCGCCCATACCCGACGATAACCATACGTTGGCAGCTCTCCGATAACATGGTGTATACGGAGAAGCACATCCGTATCATCAGTGTGACGACTGCGGCGGCCATCCATCCAGTCATCGGTTCGTCTGAGAATGACGTGCAACTGCGCACGCGACACCCGGAGACAACGGCTGACTAAGCTTACTCCCCATCCCCGGGCAATAAGGGCGCGTGCGCTATCCACTTTTTTGCCCGTCCATATTCAACGGCTTCTTTGAGGAGTTCATTTTCCATCGTTTTCTTGCCGAGCAGGCGCTGGAGTTCTTTAATCTGCTTCATGGCGGCAGCAAGTTCAGAGGCAGGAACAACCTGTTCTCCGGCGGCGACAGCAGTAAGACTTCCTTCCTGGTATTGCTTACGCCAGAGAAATAACTGGCTGGCTGCTACACCATGTTGCCGGGCAACGAGGGAGACCGTCATCCCCGGTTCAAAGCTCTGCTGAACAATTGCGATCTTTTCCTGTGTGGTACGCCGTCTGCGTTTCTCCGGCCCTAAGACATCAATCATCTGTTCTCCAATGACTAGTCTAAAAACTAGTATTAAGACTATCACTTATTTAAGTGATATTGGTTGTCTGGAGATTCAGGGGGCCAGTCTAAACCCCAGAACTTACTTATGCTGATTCCGGTGCGAAAATTGTTAATAAAGGTACTTGTAGATTCAATTGGTCAACGCAACAGTTATGTGAAAACATGGGGTTGCGGAGGTTTTTTGAATGAGACGAACATTTACAGCAGAGGAAAAAGCCTCTGTTTTTGAACTATGGAAGAACGGAACAGGCTTCAGTGAAATAGCGAATATCCTGGGTTCAAAACCCGGAACGATCTTCACTATGTTAAGGGATACTGGCGGCATAAAACCCCATGAGCGTAAGCGGGCTGTAGCTCACCTGACACTGTCTGAGCGCGAGGAGATACGAGCTGGTTTGTCAGCCAAAATGAGCATTCGTGCGATAGCTACTGCGCTGAATCGCAGTCCTTCGACGATCTCACGTGAAGTTCAGCGTAATCGGGGCAGACGCTATTACAAAGCTGTTGATGCTAATAACCGAGCCAACAGAATGGCGAAAAGGCCAAAACCGTGCTTACTGGATCAAAATTTACCATTGCGAAAGCTTGTTCTGGAAAAGCTGGAGATGAAATGGTCTCCAGAGCAAATATCAGGATGGTTAAGGCGAACAAAACCACGTCAAAAAACGCTGCGAATATCACCTGAGACAATTTATAAAACGCTGTACTTTCGTAGCCGTGAAGCGCTACACCACCTGAATATACAGCATCTGCGACGGTCGCATAGCCTTCGCCATGGCAGGCGTCATACCCGCAAAGGCGAAAGAGGTACGATTAACATAGTGAACGGAACACCAATTCACGAACGTTCCCGAAATATCGATAACAGACGCTCTCTAGGGCATTGGGAGGGCGATTTAGTCTCAGGTACAAAAAACTCTCATATAGCCACACTTGTAGACCGAAAATCACGTTATACGATCATCCTTAGACTCAGGGGCAAAGATTCTGTCTCAGTAAATCAGGCTCTTACCGACAAATTCCTGAGTTTACCGTCAGAACTCAGAAAATCACTGACATGGGACAGAGGAATGGAACTGGCCAGACATCTAGAATTTACTGTCAGCACCGGCGTTAAAGTTTACTTCTGCGATCCTCAGAGTCCTTGGCAGCGGGGAACAAATGAGAACACAAATGGGCTAATTCGGCAGTACTTTCCTAAAAAGACATGTCTTGCCCAATATACTCAACATGAACTAGATCTGGTTGCTGCTCAGCTAAACAACAGACCGAGAAAGACACTGAAGTTCAAAACACCGAAAGAGATAATTGAAAGGGGTGTTGCATTGACAGATTGAATCTACACTGTTGAAATTCAGAATTTAGGTTTTGCTTTTGTTACTGGTGAAAATACAACAGGTATAAATAGTGGCACGATCTCGTTATTACAAAATGGTAAAGATCCGGCACCGTCTCCCATTGTTTTACTGGCTACTAACGGAGGGAGCGCCACTAATGCAGGTACGATCACAGGTAAAGTGACGGAACAACATAGCGTATTTAACAAGTATTCAACGGGCACATCGAATTCATTTATTTTTAATAACGATGTCAGTAGCATAACAGGGTTAGTCGCTCAATCGAATAGCACAATTATCAATACTGACAGCGGCATCATTGATTTGTATGGTCGTGGTAGTGTCGGCATGCTTGCTATAGCAGATTCAACAGCAGAAAATCAGGGTAAAATTACACTGGATTCTATGTGGGTAGATGCAAATGACACTACCGCAATGCGAGATATAGCTAGCAACAGCGCCATTGACTTCGGTACAGGTGTGGGAGTTGGTACTGATAGTTATAGTGGTGCAGGGAAAAATGCAACAGCAATTAACCAATTGGGCGGTGTTATAACTATTTATAACGCCGGCGCAGGTATGGCGGCCTATGGCGCCAGCAATACAGTTATTAACCAGGGGACGATTAACCTCGAAAAAAATGGTAATTATGACGATAGTCTGGCAGCAAATACTCTGGTAGGGATGGCTGTTTATGAGCATGGTACTGCTATCAACGACCAGACGGGTGTTATCAATATCAATGTTGGTACTGGTCAGGCGTTTTATAACGATGGCACAGGAACAATTGTTAACTATGGTACAATCTGCACTTTCGGCGTGTGCCAATCGGGGAATGAGTACAATAATACAGATGATTTCACCTCACTGATCTATACCGGTGGCGATACGATTACACGAAGCGGAGAAACTGTAACGCTAAATAAATCTGCTGCTGTGACTGATAAGCTGGCTGGGAATGTTGTTAATAGCGGAACGCTTTCCGGTGATCAAATTACGGTATCAAGCGGTCTTCTGGAAAATACCAGCGGTGGCATCATCAATAACTTAGTAAAACTTGACAAGGGTGCCGTCATTAAAAATGCCGGGGTGATGACGAATAACGTCGATGTTAGCGGTGTAATCCTCAATAATGCCGGAGAAATGACTGCGCAAATTACCATGAATGCTGGTGCTGATAGTTCGTTAGTGAACAACACCGGAACCATCAATAAAATCGTGCAGAACGCGGGGGTATTCAATAATAGTGGCAGTGTAACAGGGCGGATGATGTCGGCTGGCGGGGTCTTTAATAATCAAACTGACGGGGCGATTATGAGAGGTGCTGCGCTGACAGGTACTGCAGTGGCAAATAACGAAGGAACCTGGAACCTCGGAAGTAGTAGTGAGGGTAACAACACCGGGATGCTGGAAGTTAATAATAATTCAGCTTTCAATAACCGCGGCGAGTTTATTCTTGATAACGACAAGAATGCTGTGCACATCAACCAGTCCGGTACGCTTTATAATACCGGTCACATGAACATCAGTAATTCTTCCCACAACGGAGCCGTTAATATGTGGGGCGGAAATGGTCGTTTTATCAATGACGGAACGATTGATGTTTCTGCGAAGTCACTGGTAGTCAGCGCTAATAATGCCGGCGATCAGAATGCCTTCTTCTGGAACCAGGATAACGGGGTCATCAACTTCGATCACGACAGCGCCAGTGCCGTGAAAGTCACCCACAGCAACTTTATTGCCCAGAATGACGGCATCATGAACATCAGCGGCACCGGTGCTGTGGCTATGGAAGGTGATAAGAACGCGCAGCTGGTTAACAATGGCACCATCAACCTCGGTACCGCAGGCACTACTGACACGGGTATGATCGGTATGCAACTCGATGCCAACGCCACGGCGGATGCGGTAATCGAAAACAACGGCACCATCAATATCTTCGCCAATGACTCGTTTGCATTTAGCGTACTGGGTACAGTAGGTCATGTGGTTAACAACGGCACGGTGGTGATTGCCGATGGGGTTACGGGTTCTGGACTGATCAAGCAGGGCGACAGCATCAATGTTGAAGGTATGAACGGTAACAACGGTAATAGCAGCGAAGTGCATTATGGCGACTATACGTTGCCGGATGTGCCGAAGCCCAATACGGTTAGTGTAACGTCGGGAAGTGATGAGGCTGGTGGCAGCATGAACAACCTCAACGGCTATGTCGTCGGTACCAACGTTAACGGCAGCGCCGGGAAGCTGAAGGTTAACAATGCCAGCATGAACGGCGTGGAGATTAACACGGGCTTTACCGCTGGTACGGCAGACACCACTGTGAGTTTTGATAACGTAGTGGAAGGTAGCAACCTGACCGACGCTGACGCCATCACCTCAACGTCCGTGGTATGGACTGCCAAAGGCAGCACCGATGCCAGCGGTAACGTTGACGTCACCATGAGCAAAAATGCCTACACCGATGTGGCAACAGATGCCTCGGTGAATGACATCGCGAAAGCACTGGATGCGGGTTACACCAACAACGAACTGTTTACCAGCCTGAACGTCGGCACGACTGCTGAACTGAACAGTGCTCTGAAACAGGTCAGCGGTAGCCAGGCGACCACGGTATTCCGCGAAGCGCGCGTGTTAAGCAACCGCTTTAGTATGCTGGCAGATGCCGCGCCGAAAGTGGGTAACGGTCTGGCGTTCAACGTTGTCGCGAAAGGCGATCCGCGTGCCGAGTTAGGTAATAATACCGAATACGACATGCTGGCATTGCGTAAAACTATCGACCTGAGCGAAAGCCAGACGATGAGTCTGGAGTACGGTATCGCTCGTCTCGATGGTGATGGTGCGCAGAAAGCGGGTGATAATGGCGTTACAGGCGGTTATAGCCAGTTTTTTGGCCTGAAACATCAGATGTCGTTCGATAACGGCATGAACTGGAATAACGCCTTGCGTTACGACGTTCACAACCTTGACAGCAGCCGCTCGATTGCATTTGGCAACACGAACAAAACGGCTGATACCGACGTGAAACAGCAGTACCTGGAGTTCCGCAGCGAAGGGGCGAAGACTTTCGAACCGAGCGAAGGACTGAAGGTTACGCCATATGCGGGTGTAAAACTGCGTCACACACTGGAAGGTGGCTATCAGGAGCGCAATGCCGGAGACTTTAACCTGAATATGAACAGTGGCAGCGAAACGGCGGTGGACAGCATCGTCGGGCTGAAACTGGACTACGCAGGTAAAGACGGCTGGAGCGCTAGCGCTACGCTGGAAGGCGGGCCGAACCTGAGCTACGCGAAGAGCCAGCGTACGGCAAGCCTGGCAGGCGCAGGCAGTCAGCACTTTAACGTCGATGACGGTCAGAAGGGCGGCGGCATCAATAGCCTGACAAGCGTCGGCGTGAAGTACAGCAGCAAAGAAAGTTCGCTGAATCTGGATGCGTACAACTGGAAAGAGGATGGCATCAGCGATAAAGGCGTGATGCTGAACTTCAAGAAAACGTTCTAATTTTTAGCATGTGATCCCTAAACCGCAACGCTGATACAGGTTGCGGTTTTTTTATTGCCGGATGTGGTACGTGACGCGTTTTGTTTTGTGTCTTTCAGGACAATAGAGCAACTCATCCAGTAATCTTGTTTACACCTTCGCATTATTTATCTCTTTTCGTTTCTATACTGATTTTTCTTAATCCGTTTTATTACAGGGCAGGGTGCGATGAGCAGCAATACATTTACTCTCGGTACAAAATCCGTTAACCGTCTTGGTTATGGCGCGATGCAACTGGCAGGTCCTGGAGTTTTTGGCCCCCCACGAGATCGCCACGTCGCTATAACCGTGCTGCGTGAGGCGCTGGCATTGGGCGTCAATCATATTGATACCAGCGACTTTTATGGTCCGCACGTCACCAATCAGATTATCCGCGAAGCGCTTTATCCTTACTCTGACGACCTGACAATTGTCACTAAAATTGGTGCGCGGCGTGGAGAGGACGCATCCTGGTTGCCCGCATTTTCTCCGGCAGAGCTGCAAAAAGCGGTGCACGATAATCTACGTAATCTCGGGCTGGACGTGCTGGATGTGGTTAACCTGCGCGTTATGATGGGGGATGGTCATGGCCCAGCGGAAGGATCGATTGAGGCCAGCCTGACCGTGCTGGCAGAGATGCAACAACAAGGCCTGGTAAAACATATTGGCCTGAGCAACGTCACACCGACGCAGGTTGCAGAGGCGCGCAAGATTGCCGAAATTGTCTGTGTGCAAAACGAATACAACATCGCGCACCGTGCTGATGATGCAATGATTGATGCTTTGGCCCACGATGGCATTGCCTACGTGCCGTTCTTCCCGCTCGGGGGCTTTACACCGCTGCAATCGTCCACACTTTCCGATGTTGCTGCGAGCCTGGGTGCAACACCAATGCAGGTGGCGCTGGCGTGGCTGTTACAGCGTTCACCGAATATTTTGCTGATCCCAGGGACGTCTTCGGTTGCGCATTTACGGGAGAATATGGCTGCTGAAAAATTGCATCTTTCTGAGGAAGTGTTGTCTACGTTGGATGGTATTTCGCGAGAATAACGAATATACAAAAGGGAAAGATGCATTTCCCTTTTTTTCTTTTTTAATGGCATGGAGTGCATATGTTGAAGGCCAGGAATTGCGGCTGGATACGTTTACTGCCCCTGTTTATGCTGAGTCTACCAGTACAGGCGGAACTTCGATGTGTTGCAAATGCAGTTGATATTGAATCATTTTTTTCTGCGGCTACCGCTGAAGATAAACAACAAGTTGAACAAGCTATCAACAGTAGCGTGAATCTTGTCCCCTTCGGTTTATCTGCATCGAACTGGAAAGTGCATCGTGGCGATTTAGTGGTAGAAGGTAATATAGAGAGTAATCAAAAATTGATTGTTCTTGGGAATTTGACAGTCAAAGGTAATATTTCCACTTTCTCTCTTTCTAATCCATGGGTTATTCTCGGTAACGTGACGGCAACGAATATAGTTGCGGATTCACCACTGTTAATTACCGGTTCGATAAATGCAAGTGGACTGGTATTTATCGACTCATATTACGATAATCCGTCTACGATTAAGGGGAGTATTAATGCGCGTGGGATATTTATCAATGACATAATTGCACCTGTTGTTGCGTCTTCGACAAATAGTGAATTCATGGTCCGTGCGAGTGACAAACATGACACTGAAAATGTCAAAAAAGCGCTGATGATAATAAATCCTGATGCATATTATTGGGGGCTAATTAATGATGAAGATGCTCTGAAAGAAATTTTTAAGCGAAGCAATATTCGCATGGCAGGGAATGTCTGTAATCAGATGAAAAAAGAAGCGCTGTTTCGCCCTAAGCCTTCTCCTGAGTTAGTGCAAGAATTGCAAATGCTGGATGAAGGCAAAGTTGCTGCATTTGAAGGACGAGACATTGCGACATTTGATCTTGCCGTAATGCGAACTCTCCCAAGGCTTAAAGGAATTTCAGCTAACCTACGCAAACAACTTATTAATAGCAATGATGAACAAACGATTGAAAGTATGGCGAGATATATGCCTGACAATGAGATTCTGGAGTTGACCGATCAGCAATTGGGTTACCAGCCTGTTGTTCTGGGGTTGCTCGACCGTGAACCGCTCTCTGTCGAAATAATGACGCGAATGAGTCGTCTACCTGATGGTGTCGGTCCGTTGAATCTTGCGCTACGTGAAAATCTCCCTCTGGATATCGTCATGACTCTGGCGAAAAGAGATTGGGATATGATCATTCAGGAGCTTTATAAAGATGCGTGGTTATTGCCTGAATCCATTATTGATGGCTATATCCGCAGTGATGATTCCTCTATTCGTCAGGTCGGTGCTGGAGGACAACTCACCTACAATCAGGCAATGCAGTTGGCGAACGATTCATCAAACAATGTTGTCACAAGCTTAGCGTTCAAGCTGGCAGAGATGAAACACCATGGTCAATTGTTGCGGATGACGCCACAAGAGAGTGACAAAGTTGCAGGCTATTTATACCAAAAATTCGAGAATGACGATGATCTAATACGTGTGTTATTTTTAGCATTGCCAGATAACTTACAGTTTAATTTTGTTAAAAGGATGGAGAAAAAATCCCCGGCCTACTTTTGCTGTCGGGATATGCAGGTAATTCACTCTGACGCTGCTTTACAACGGTTATTGACACGTTTCAACGATCCTGAAGGGTGGAGTAATCTGGCGAAAAATCAGTATCTGAGCACGTCGATGAAACAAAAAATTTGGCAACGTGCTTTATCGCATCGGAAAAATAATCCGAAAGCAGATTCAGATGCATATGAAACCAGCGCTGATATGATTTTGTCTGAGCTGATTAGCCACGGCGAAGTTGATGACCAGATGCTATTAAATGCCACCGCCCTGATACGTTCGGACGACTGGGACTTTTTAGAGAGTGCATTAATTAGTTGGGATAATTTACCCGCTGTTGTTCTCAAGGAATTACAGCAAAACACGCCACGCAATGATATTTGGGCGAAGTTTTTTCTGAGGCAGGAAAACAGTTCCCGTGCGCAGGTTGACGAAGCGTTACGTGTTTATTATGCACTAGACCCCGATGCGTTAGCACAACTGGATGTACTGGCAAAACAACCGGATCGTATATGGTGGAGTACACTGGCGAAAAGCAATCTCACATTTTTCAAGTTCGGCGCACTTAACAACCGCCACACACCGCCTGCAGTACTGGCGGCAGAAATTGATCCCGAGTGGTGGATTGTGGCGATGAATAATCCCCGTTTTCCAGTTGATGTATTAAAGGCGAGGCTGAAACGTGATCCTTTGCTGGCGTTAGAGCTTGTTAACCCTGAACTGGATTTAGTCCGCCAGCTGGCGCTTAACGGTAAGACGCGCGCAATACGGGAACAAGCGATGAGAAAACTTGATGAGTTGTATTGATCCACAACGTAATGTTTTTTAACTATCTGATTAATTGGGGATAATCATTCCTGACAGTGAGTCCCCAATACCTTGATATATTCTGAATTTTTAATGAAACGGCGTGTTGCGATATCTCCGTCAGGGGAATTGATGCACCATAGCGCAAACCGAATTATCAAGGATTGATAATGACGCTCTACCAGATAAAACCGCTCTTTCAGTCGCTGTTAAGGCCGACGATGTTTTGGCTTTATAAGCACCACGTTACAGCGAATCACATCACTCTTGCTGCACTGGCGCTTTCTCTTCTTACCGGATTGCTGTTGATGTTGGCGGCACAACCCATCCTCTTTTTGCTATTGCCCATCGTGCTTTTTATCCGTATGGCGCTCAATGCGCTGGATGGCATGTTGGCGCGTGAGTGCAACCAGCAAACACGTCTGGGGGCGATTTTGAATGAGACTGGCGATGTTATTTCCGATATTGCGCTCTATTTACCATTTTTATTTTTACCGGAAAGTAACGCATCACTCGTGATACTCATGTTATTTTGCACCATATTGACCGAGTTTTGCGGTTTACTCGCGCAGACGATTAACGGTGTTCGCAGTTATGCCGGTCCATTTGGCAAAAGCGATCGCGCGTTAATATTTGGTCTGTGGGGTCTGGCCGTTGCCATTTATCCACAGTGGATGCAGTGGAATAATCTTTTATGGAGCATTGCTTCAATTCTGCTTCTCTGGACTGCGATTAATCGTTGTCGGAGTGTGCTTCTTATGAGCGCTGAAATATAATGCTGGAAAAATCTCTGGCAACACTTTTCGCGTTGTTAATTTTAGCAACGCTGATAAACCGTTTTCTGCTATGGCGGTTACCGGAGAGAAAAGGGGGTGAGGTTACATTACGTATTCGTACCTGGTGGGGCATCGTCATTTGTTTTTCAATGGTGATTTCAGGTCCACGCTGGATGACGTTGACGTTTTTTGCGCTGATAAGTTTTCTGGCATTGAAAGAATATTGTACGCTTATATCTGTACATTTTCCGCGTTGGTTATATTGGGGTATTCCTCTTAACTATTTGCTTATCGGTTTTAATTGCTTTGAGCTGTTTCTGTTATTTATACCTTTGGCTGGGTTTCTGATATTAGCCACCGGGCAAGTTTTAGTGGGTGACCCCTCTGGTTTTCTGCATACCGTGAGCGCCATTTTTTGGGGCTGGATAATGACCGTTTTCGCCTTGAGTCATGCCGCCTGGTTATTAATGTTGCCAACCACAAATATCCAGGGCGGGGCGTTACTGGTGTTATTTCTTTTGGCATTAACCGAGTCAAACGATATTGCACAGTATTTATGGGGAAAATCCTGCGGCAGAAGAAAAGTGGTCCCTAAAGTCAGCCCGGGAAAAACATTGGAAGGTCTGATGGGCGGCGTCATCACCATCATGATTGCGTCACTGATTATCGGACCGTTACTGACACCGCTAAATACATTACAGGCATTATTAGCGGGTTTGTTAATTGGTATTAGTGGTTTTTGCGGCGATGTCGTGATGTCAGCCATCAAACGAGATATTGGTGTTAAAGATAGCGGAAAACTATTGCCAGGACATGGCGGACTCCTTGACAGGATTGACTCATTAATTTTCACCGCTCCGGTATTTTTTTATTTTATACGCTACTGCTGTTACTGAAGGAAAATAGAGAAAATGGAAAATTCACGCATCCCTGGGGAACATTTTTTTACCACCAGTGATAATACAGCGTTGTTTTATCGGCACTGGCCCGCTTTACAGCCCGGGGCGAAAAAGGTCATCGTCTTATTTCATCGCGGGCATGAACATTCTGGTCGTCTACAACATCTCGTTGATGAACTGGCGATGCCAGATACTGCTTTTTATGCCTGGGATGCCCGAGGGCATGGAAAAAGTTCGGGGCCGCGTGGTTATAGCCCATCTCTTGCGCGTTCAGTGCGGGATGTCGATGAATTTGTCCGTTTTGCTGCCAGCGACAGCCAGGTTGGACTGGAAGAGGTGGTAGTGATCGCGCAAAGCGTCGGCGCAGTGCTGGTTGCCACATGGATTCATGATTATGCACCTGCAATTCGCGGGCTGGTGCTGGCTTCTCCGGCCTTTAAGGTTAAATTGTATGTGCCGCTGGCACGTCCTGCGCTGGCGTTATGGCATCGTCTGCGTGGTCTGTTTTTTATTAATTCCTATGTGAAAGGACGCTATTTGACCCACGATCGGCAACGGGGGGCGAGTTTCAATAATGATCCGCTGATCACACGGGCGATTGCCGTTAATATCTTGCTCGATCTCTACAAAACGTCTGAACGTATTATTAGAGATGCGGCGGCGATTACGCTCCCCACGCAACTTCTGATATCAGGCGATGACTATGTGGTGCATCGCCAACCGCAGATTGATTTTTATCAGAGATTACGTAGCCCTCTGAAAGAGCTGCATCTGCTGCCAGGCTTTTATCACGACACGTTGGGTGAAGAGAACAGGGCGCTGGCATTTGAAAAAATGCAAAGCTTTATTAGTCGTTTATATGCTAACAAATCGCAAAAATTTGATTATCAGCATGAAGACTGCACAGGACCATCAGCGGATCGATGGCGGCTACTTTCTGGTGGACCCGTGCCATTATCGCCGGTTGATTTAGCGTATCGCTTTATGCGAAAGGCGATGAAATTGTTCGGGACGCACTCTTCGGGCCTGCATCTCGGAATGAGCACCGGCTTTGATTCAGGCAGTTCGCTGGATTATGTCTATCAAAATCAACCGCAAGGTAGTAACGCATTCGGGCGTTTAGTCGACAAAATCTACCTGAACAGTGTTGGCTGGCGCGGTATTCGCCAGCGCAAAACCCATTTACAAATACTGATTAAACAAGCCGTTGCCGATCTCCACGCCAAAGGTTTAGCCGTCCGCGTGGTTGACATTGCCGCAGGGCATGGGCGCTATGTACTGGATGCGCTGGCAAACGAGCCTGCCGTAAGCGATATTTTGTTACGTGATTACAGCGAGTTAAATGTTGCACAGGGGCAAGAGATGATTGCTCAACGGGGAATGTCTGGGCGGGTGCGTTTTGAACAGGGCGATGCGTTTAACCCGGAGGAACTCAGCGCGTTAACTCCGCGGCCTACGCTGGCGATTGTCTCTGGCCTGTATGAGCTTTTTCCCGAAAATGAGCAGGTAAAAAACTCACTCGCAGGTCTTGCCAATGCCATCGAACCGGGCGGCATTCTCATCTACACCGGGCAGCCGTGGCACCCTCAACTGGAGATGATTGCCGGGGTGTTAACCAGTCATAAAGATGGTAAACCGTGGGTAATGCGCGTGCGTTCGCAAGGGGAGATGGATTCACTCGTGCGTGATGCCGGATTTGATAAATGCACACAACGGATTGATGAGTGGGGTATTTTTACGGTTTCGATGGCGGTGCGTCGTGATAACTGAACGTCGGAACGTATTGCTACAAGGCGCTGGCTGGTTATTGTTGCTGGCCCCGTTTTTCTTCTTCACCTATGGATCTCTTAATCAGTTCACCGCGGTTCAGGACCTTAACAGCCATGATATCCCCAGTCAGGTATTCGGTTGGGAAACGGCGATCCCTTTTCTTCCCTGGACTATTGTTCCTTACTGGAGTCTGGATCTTTTATATGGATTTTCGCTGTTCGTTTGTAGCACGACATTCGAACAGCGCCGACTTGTCCACCGGCTTATTCTGGCAACGGTAATGGCCTGCTGCGGTTTTTTGCTCTATCCGCTGAAGTTTAGTTTTATCCGTCCTGAAGTGAGTGGGGTGACGGGATGGCTATTTTCGCAACTTGAACTGTTTGATCTGCCTTATAACCAGTCTCCTTCGCTGCATATTATTCTCTGCTGGCTACTTTGGCGTCACTTTCGTCAGCATCTGGCTGAGAGGTGGCGTAAAGTCTGCGGCGGATGGTTTTTACTCATCGCCATTTCGACGCTGACGACCTGGCAGCATCATTTTATTGATGTCATCACAGGGCTGGCGGTAGGTATGTTGATTGACTGGATGGTGCCCGTCGACCGTCGTTGGAATTATCAGAAACCTGATCAACGTCGAATCAAAATAGCACTGCCCTATGTCGTAGGCGCGGGCTCGTGCATTGTATTGATGGAGCTAATGATGATGATTCAGTTATGGTGGTCAGTCTGGTTATGTTGGCCAGTATTATCGCTACTCATAATTGGCCGTGGGTACGGTGGGCTTGGCGCGATAACAACAGGGAAAGATAGTCAGGGGAAACTACCGCCCGCCGTTTACTGGCTGACATTGCCCTGCCGCATCGGGATGTGGCTGTCTATGCGTTGGTTTTGTCGTCGCCTGGAGCCGGTGAGCAAAATGACTGCTGGTGTTTATTTAGGGGCGTTTCCACGACATATTCCGGCACAGAATGCGGTTCTGGACGTCACCTTTGAATTCCCTCGCGGACGAGCCACAAAAGATCGACTCTATTTTTGTGTACCGATGCTGGATCTGGTGGTTCCGGAAGAGGGGGAGCTCCGACAGGCCGTGGCGATGCTGGAAACATTACGCGAAGAGCAAGGCAGCGTTCTGGTCCATTGTGCATTGGGATTATCGCGCAGTGCGCTGGTGGTGGCGGCATGGTTGTTATGTTACGGACACTGTAAAACCGTTAATGAAGCGATTAGCTATATTCGAGCCAGACGCCCGCAGATTGTGCTGACAGACGAGCACAAAGCGATGCTGAGATTATGGGAAAACAGGTAAGTGGATTGAGATGTGGACTGAATATCTACAGTCCACATCAAGACCGTGTCCGGTTATGCAGAAACAATGCTGTCGATGGCTGCTTTTGCGTCAGACTGTGCTTTCGCTGCCATTTCCGGACCGTATGCGATCCCTTCGGCGAAGACAAATTTCACATCGGTAATGCCGATAAAGCCGAGGAACGTGGACAGATACGGCGTCACCAGGTCCGTTGGTCCATCTTTGTGGATCCCGCCGCGGCTGGTAATAACGATGGCTTTTTTACCCGTTACCAGACCTTCCGGACCGTTCTCGGTATAGCGGAAAGTAACGCCTGCGCGGGCAACCAGGTCAAAATAGTTTTTCAACTGAGTCGAGATGTTGAAGTTATACATCGGTGCCGCAATAACGATAACGTCGTGGGCTTTCAGCTCGGCAATCAACTCATCGGAAAGTGCCAGAGCTTCCTGCTGACGCGGAGTCAGCGGCGCATCGCTCGGACGCAGAGCGCCAACCAGTTCGCCATCCAGTACCGGAATCGGATTTGCAGCCAGGTCGCGAACGGTGATTTCATCAGCGGAGTGCTTTTCGCGCCATTGTTCAACAAAATAATCGGACAACTGATTAGACTGAGAGTACCCTGCCAGGATGCTGGATTTAAGAACTAATACCTTGCTCATGGTGTTTCCTTATAGATGTTTGAATGGGCGATGCCCCGTTGCTTGTTGACACTTTATTCACAATCCTGCCACAGAGATAGCGCAATAAATCGAAGCCTATGTTCGAATTTATTGAACAACGCATAGAAAGCCGCGATGTGGTACTCTATATCTATCATTTAAAAGAAAATTAATCAGGCAGACTACTGCCCACTAACGTTATGACAGAACAACAAAAATTGACCTTTACGGCCTTGCAGCAGCGGCTGGATTCGCTGATGCTGCGTGACAGACTGCGTTTTTCTCGCCGTCTGCACGGCGTGAAGAAGGTTAAAAATCCTGATGCACAACAGGCCATTTTCCAGGAGATGGCGAAAGAGATTGACCAGGCGGCAGGGAAAGTCCTGCTGCGTGAAGCGGCACGACCGGAAATTACTTATCCTGACAATTTACCGGTTAGTCAGAAAAAACAGGACATTCTCGAAGCGATTCGTGATCACCAGGTGGTGATCGTCGCCGGGGAAACGGGTTCTGGTAAAACGACTCAGTTACCGAAAATCTGTATGGAGCTGGGGCGCGGGATTAAAGGACTGATCGGCCATACCCAGCCGCGTCGTCTGGCGGCAAGAACAGTGGCGAACCGTATTGCGGAAGAGCTGAAAACGGAGCCGGGCGGTTGCATCGGTTACAAAGTGCGTTTCAGCGATCACGTAAGTGATAACACGATGGTCAAGCTGATGACCGACGGTATCCTGCTGGCGGAGATCCAGCAAGACCGCCTGCTGATGCAGTACGACACTATCATTATTGACGAAGCGCACGAACGCAGCCTGAATATCGATTTTTTGCTCGGCTATTTGAAAGAGTTGCTGCCGCGGCGTCCTGACCTAAAAATCATTATCACTTCCGCGACTATCGACCCGGAACGCTTTTCGCGCCACTTTAATAATGCGCCGATTATTGAAGTCTCCGGTCGGACCTATCCGGTGGAAGTGCGCTATCGCCCGATTGTTGAAGAAGCCGATGACACCGAGCGCGATCAGTTGCAGGCGATTTTTGACGCCGTAGACGAACTGAGTCAGGAAAGCCATGGCGACATTCTGATCTTTATGAGCGGCGAGCGGGAAATCCGCGATACCGCCGATGCGCTGAACAAGCTGAACTTACGCCATACCGAAATCTTGCCGCTTTATGCGCGGCTTTCGAACAGCGAACAAAATAGGGTATTCCAGTCGCACAGCGGACGGCGCATTGTGCTGGCGACCAACGTCGCGGAAACGTCGCTGACCGTACCGGGGATTAAATACGTTATCGACCCCGGTACAGCGCGTATCAGCCGCTACAGCTATCGCACCAAAGTGCAGCGTTTGCCGATTGAGCCGATTTCCCAGGCGTCTGCCAATCAGCGTAAAGGCCGCTGTGGTCGTGTGTCCGAAGGGATCTGTATTCGTCTCTATTCCGAAGACGATTTCCTCTCGCGCCCGGAGTTTACCGATCCGGAGATTCTGCGTACCAACCTGGCCTCGGTTATTTTGCAGATGACCGCGCTGGGGCTGGGCGATATCGCTGCGTTCCCGTTTGTCGAAGCACCGGATAAACGCAATATCCAGGATGGCGTGCGTCTGCTCGAAGAGCTGGGCGCGATCACCACTGATGAACAGGCCAGCGCCTATAAACTGACGCCGCTCGGTCGCCAGCTCTCGCAGTTGCCTGTCGACCCACGTCTGGCGCGTATGGTGCTGGAAGCGCAAAAACATGGCTGCGTGCGTGAGGCGATGATTATCACGTCCGCGCTCTCCATTCAGGATCCGCGCGAACGTCCGATGGACAAACAGCAGGCATCGGACGAAAAACATCGTCGCTTCCACGACAAAGAGTCTGACTTTCTCGCGTTTGTGAATCTGTGGAATTATCTTGGCGAGCAGCAAAAGGCGCTTTCTTCCAACGCCTTCCGTCGCCTGTGTCGTACCGATTATCTCAACTATCTGCGCGTGCGCGAATGGCAGGATATCTACACCCAGTTGCGTCAGGTGGTGAAAGAACTTGGCATTCCGGTTAACAGCGAACCGGCGGAGTATCGCGAAATTCACATTGCGTTGCTGACCGGTTTACTTTCCCATATCGGCATGAAAGATGCCGATAAACAAGAATATACCGGCGCACGTAACGCGCGTTTCTCCATCTTCCCCGGTTCTGGTTTATTCAAAAAACCGCCTAAATGGGTAATGGTGGCGGAACTGGTAGAAACCAGCCGCCTGTGGGGGCGCATTGCTGCGCGTATCGACCCGGAATGGGTGGAGCCAGTTGCTCAGCATTTGATTAAACGCACCTACAGCGAACCGCACTGGGAACGGGCGCAGGGCGCGGTGATGGCAACGGAAAAAGTCACTGTTTATGGTTTGCCGATTGTTGCCGCGCGCAAGGTCAACTACAGCCAGATCGATCCGGCGTTATGTCGTGAACTCTTTATTCGCCACGCGCTGGTGGAAGGTGACTGGCAGACGCGTCACGCATTCTTCCGTGAAAACCTGAAACTACGGGCGGAAGTAGAAGAGCTGGAACACAAATCACGTCGCCGCGATATTCTGGTTGATGACGAAACGTTGTTTGAGTTCTACGACCAGCGCATCAGCCACGATGTAATCTCCGCTCGCCACTTCGACAGCTGGTGGAAAAAAGTCAGCCGCGAAACGCCTGATTTGCTCAACTTTGAAAAAAGCATGTTGATCAAAGAGGGCGCAGAAAAAATCAGCAAGCTGGATTACCCGAACTTCTGGCATCAGGGCAATCTCAAGCTGCGTTTGAGCTATCAGTTTGAGCCCGGCGCGGATGCTGACGGTGTGACCGTACATATTCCGCTGCCGTTACTTAACCAGGTTGAGGAAAGCGGGTTTGAATGGCAGATCCCCGGTCTGCGCCGCGAACTGGTGATTGCTCTGATTAAATCGTTGCCGAAACCGGTACGCCGTAATTTTGTACCCGCGCCAAACTATGCCGAAGCGTTTTTAGGCCGCGTCAAACCGCTGGAGTTACCGTTGCTCGACAGCCTTGAGCGCGAGTTACGGCGGATGACCGGCGTTACCGTTGACCGCGAAGACTGGCACTGGGATCAGGTGCCCGATCACCTGAAAATTACCTTCCGCGTGGTGGATGACAAAAACAAGAAGCTAAAAGAAGGGCGCTCGCTACAAGATCTGAAAGATGCGCTGAAAGGCAAAGTGCAGGAAACGCTATCTGCGGTGGCGGATGACGGTATCGAGCAGAGCGGCTTACATATCTGGAGTTTTGGTCAGCTGCCGGAAAGCTACGAACAGAAGCGTGGCAACTACAAAGTGAAGGCGTGGCCGGCGCTGGTGGATGAGCGCGACAGTGTGGCGATCAAACTGTTTGATAACCCGCTGGAGCAAAAGCAGGCAATGTGGAACGGTCTTCGCCGTCTACTGCTGCTGAATATTCCATCGCCAATCAAATATTTACATGAAAAGTTACCGAACAAAGCCAAGCTGGGACTGTACTTTAACCCGTATGGCAAAGTGCTGGAGCTGATCGACGACTGTATCTCCTGCGGTGTGGATAAATTGATCGACGCCAATGGTGGCCCGGTCTGGACGGAAGAAGGCTTTGCTGCGCTGCATGAAAAAGTGCGTGCCGAACTGAACGACACGGTGGTGGATATTGCGAAGCAGGTCGAGCAAATCCTTACGGCAGTGTTCAATATCAACAAACGTCTGAAAGGGCGGGTGGATATGACCATGGCGCTGGGGCTTTCTGACATTAAAGCGCAGATGGGCGGGTTGGTATATCGCGGTTTTGTCACTGGTAACGGCTTCAAACGGCTGGGCGACACGCTGCGATATTTGCAGGCGATTGAAAAACGGCTGGAAAAACTGGCGGTTGATCCACATCGCGACCGTGCGCAGATGCTGAAAGTCGAAAACGTCCAGCAGGCGTGGCAGCAATGGATCAACAAACTGCCGCCCGCACGTCGTGAGGATGAAGACGTGAAAGAGATCCGTTGGATGATAGAAGAGTTGCGCGTTAGTTACTTCGCTCAACAACTTGGTACGCCTTATCCGATTTCAGATAAGCGTATTTTGCAGGCGATGGAGCAGATTAGCGGTTAACCCTGCTATTTGCCTGATAAAGAAAAAACCCGGTAAGCATTTAGCGCCGGGTTTTTTATTAATTCTAAAACGGTAAGGGTAAAAATTCAGGAATTCAGAAAAATACAATTCTCTGCTGCAAGATGAATAATGTTTATCTACAGCATTTCCTTAAAAGATATGTCAGGCTTGCGGAGTGGCGGTTAAGGACATACGATTTCCTCCTTTCAGAGTGCTCCGCTTCTCACTATTATCTCACGCAGTATTCTTAAGGGAACGATAAGGAGGAACCATGAACATTACCCCGTTTCCGACGCTTTCGCCGGCAACTATAGATGCCATAAATGTTATCGGACAGTGGCTGGCGCAGGATGATTTCTCCGGTGAGGTGCCGTATCAGGCCGATTGCGTGATCCTTGCAGGCAATGCGGTTATGCCGACTATCGATGCGGCATGTAAGATTGCCCGCGATCAGCAAATTCCTTTACTGATTAGTGGTGGTATCGGTCACTCGACAACTTTTTTGTATAGCGCCATCGCACAGCATCCGCACTACAACACTATCCGCACCACTGGCAGAGCAGAAGCGACCATCCTGGCGGATATCGCTCATCAGTTCTGGCACATTCCGCATGAAAAAATCTGGATTGAAGACCAGTCAACAAACTGCGGTGAAAACGCACGCTTTAGCATCGCGCTATTGAATCAGGCCGTAGAACGAGTTCATACGGCTATCGTTGTTCAGGACCCCACCATGCAGCGGCGCACGATGGCGACGTTCCGCCGTATGACTGGGGACAATCCCGATGCACCACGCTGGTTAAGTTATCCCGGATTCGTTCCTCAGTTAGGAAATAACGCAGACAGTGTAATCTTTATTAATCAGTTACAAGGATTATGGCCAGTTGAGCGTTATCTCTCACTACTCACTGGCGAGCTGCCGCGTTTACGCGATGATAGCGATGGCTACGGTCCCCGCGGGCGAGATTTTATCGTTCACGTTGATTTTCCGGCAGAAGTCATCCATGCATGGCAAACGCTGAAACATGATGCGGTGCTCATCGAGGCGATGAAAAGTCGCTCGTTACGTTAAAAATTGCCCGTTTGTGAACCACTTGTTTGCAAACGGGCATGACTCCTGACTTTTATTTCTGCCTTTTATTCCTTTTACACTTGTTTTTATGAAGCCCTTCACAGAATTGTCCTTTCACGATTCCGTCTCTCTGATGATTGATGTTAATTAACAATGTATTCACCGAAAACAAACATATAAATCACAGGAGTCGCCCATGTCAGTACCCGTTCAACATCCTATGTATATCGATGGACAGTTTGTTACCTGGCGTGGAGACGCATGGATTGATGTGGTAAACCCTGCTACAGAGGCTGTCATTTCCCGCATACCCGATGGTCAGGCCGAGGATGCCCGTAAGGCAATCGATGCAGCAGAACGTGCACAACCAGAATGGGAAGCGTTGCCTGCTATTGAACGCGCCAGTTGGTTGCGCAAAATCTCCGCCGGGATCCGCGAACGCGCCAGTGAAATCAGTGCGCTGATTGTTGAAGAAGGGGGCAAGATCCAGCAGCTGGCTGAAGTCGAAGTGGCTTTTACTGCCGACTATATCGATTACATGGCGGAGTGGGCACGGCGTTACGAGGGCGAGATTATTCAAAGCGATCGTCCAGGAGAAAATATTCTTTTGTTTAAACGTGCGCTTGGTGTGACTACCGGCATTCTGCCGTGGAACTTCCCGTTCTTCCTCATTGCCCGCAAAATGGCTCCCGCTCTTTTGACCGGTAATACCATCGTCATTAAACCTAGTGAATTTACGCCAAACAATGCGATTGCATTCGCCAAAATCGTCGATGAAATAGGCCTTCCGCGCGGCGTGTTTAACCTTGTACTGGGGCGTGGTGAAACCGTTGGGCAAGAACTGGCGGGTAACCCAAAGGTCGCAATGGTCAGTATGACAGGCAGCGTCTCTGCAGGTGAGAAGATCATGGCGACTGCGGCGAAAAACATCACCAAAGTGTGTCTGGAATTGGGGGGTAAAGCACCAGCTATCGTAATGGACGATGCCGATCTTGAACTGGCAGTCAAAGCCATCGTTGATTCACGCGTCATTAATAGTGGGCAAGTGTGTAACTGTGCAGAACGTGTTTATGTACAGAAAGGCATTTATGATCAGTTCGTCAATCGGCTGGGTGAAGCGATGCAGGCGGTTCAATTTGGTAACCCCGCTGAACGCAACGACATTGCGATGGGGCCGTTGATTAACGCCGCGGCGCTGGAAAGGGTCGAGCAAAAAGTGGCGCGCGCAGTAGAAGAAGGGGCGAGAGTGGCGTTCGGTGGCAAAGCGGTAGAGGGGAAAGGATATTATTATCCGCCGACATTGCTGCTGGATGTTCGCCAGGAAATGTCGATTATGCATGAGGAAACCTTTGGCCCGGTGCTGCCAGTTGTCGCATTTGACACGCTGGAAGATGCTATCTCAATGGCTAATGACAGTGATTACGGCCTGACCTCATCAATCTATACCCAAAATCTGAACGTCGCGATGAAAGCCATTAAAGGGCTGAAGTTTGGTGAAACTTACATCAACCGTGAAAACTTCGAAGCTATGCAAGGCTTCCACGCCGGATGGCGTAAATCCGGTATTGGCGGCGCAGATGGTAAACATGGCTTGCATGAATATCTGCAGACCCAGGTGGTTTATTTACAGTCTTAATGAGTGAAAGAGGCGGAGGTTTTTTCCTCCGCCTGTGCGCGTCAGAGTTTAGCGAATTTTTCGAGGGTGCGAATAAGCTGTGTGACGAAGCCATATTCGTTATCGTACCAGGCGACCGTTTTCACCAGTTGTAAATCGCCCACGGCGGTAATTTCCGTTTGCGTGGCATCAAACACCGAACCGAAATGGCTGCCAATGATATCGGAAGAGACTATTTCTTCATCGGTATAACCAAATGACTCGTTATTGGTGGTTGCTTGTTTAAGTGCGTTATTCACCTCTTCGGCAGTCACTTTTTTCCGAGAATCGATACCAGTTCAGTGACCGAACCTGTTTTCACCGGCACGCGTTGCGCATGACCTTTCAGTTTGCCGCTCAGTTCCGGGATCACCAGACCAATGGCTTTTGCCGCCCCCGTAGTGTGGGGAATGATATTTTCTGCCGCTGCGCGTGAAGCACGTAAATCTTTACCACGCGGGCCATCCACCAGTGACTGGGTGCCAGTATAGGCATGAATGGTCGTCATCGTGCCGACTTCTATCCCGAAACTGTCATGCAAGGCTTTGGCCATCGGCGCAAGACAGTTAGTGGTGCATGACGCCACGGAAACAATGGTGTCGTTGCCATCCAGAGTGTCGTCATTGACGTTATAAACGATAGTTTTCATTTCACCGGCAGGGGCGGAAATCAACACCTTCTTCGCACCAGCATCAAGATGCGCCTGCGATTTCTCGGCGGAGGTATAAAAGCCAGTACATTCGACAATGATTTCTGCACCTTTCGCTTTCCACGGAATATTTTTAGCCTCTTTTTCGGCGTAAACCGCGATACTTTTCCCATCAACGATAAGTGAATCTTCCGTAAAATCAACGCTCCAGGGGAATGGTCCGTAGTTTGAATCATGTTTCAGCAGGTAGGCGAGAATTTATGGGGAAGTGAGATCATTAATAGCGACAACGTCTATGTTGCTTTTGACTTCAAGTAATCGACCCAACACCAGTCGACCGATACGACCAAAACCGTTAATACCAACTTTACTCATGGTTTTCTCCTGTCAGGAACGTTCGGATGAAAATTGATCCTTTCCAAGCTTAGACCAGGATGGCGGGATGGGCAATCTCCATTCTCACAGTGAAACGTAACGTACTGAAAACGGGTGAACAATATTTAATGAAATTTTGAGAAAAGCCCGTTATGTTAACGGAAAATTATGTTAAAGCAGGAAATGTTATGGAAAATAAATATTCAAGGTTACAAATCAGCATTCACTGGCTGGTCTTTTTACTGGTTATCGCAGCGTATTGCGCAATGGAGTTTCGTGGTTTCTTCCCACGTAGCGATCGGCCACTCATCAACATGATTCATGTTTCCTGTGGCATCTCAATTCTCGTGCTGATGGTCGTTCGTCTTTTGTTAAGGCTGAAATACCCAACCCCGCCGATTATACCTAAGCCAAAACCGATGATGACGGGACTGGCGCATTTGGGACATTTGGTGATTTATCTCCTGTTTATTGCGCTGCCAGTGATTGGTTTGGTGATGATGTATAACCGGGGCAACCCGTGGTTTGCGTTTGGTTTGACGATGCCTTACGCTTCAGAGGCCAATTTCGAACGGGTAGATAGCTTAAAGTCGTGGCATGAAACGCTGGCGAATCTGGGATATTTTGTCATCGGGTTGCACGCTGCGGCTGCACTGGCACACCACTATTTCTGGAAGGACAACACACTTCTACGCATGATGCCGCGTAAACGTTCCTGAAGGATATTTAAAGAAAACGCCTGTACTAAAACCGACCCGTGGTACAGGCGAAGAATACGGGTCTACATCGGAAGCGCCTATTATATTTATTTGTATGATAAATAAAACCATAATCCTTGCCCATACGTCCATCTGGCTTATTTTTAATCAATTCACCCGATCTTTGATCTCATCAACGGTATCAAAATAAACCAGCGTATAACGTTCAAATCGAACATAAGATTCGATAAACCATGGAGGTTATATGAAAAAACTGGCACTTATTTTGTTTATGGGAACGCTTGTTTCCTTTTATGCCGATGCCGGGCGCAAACCCTGTTCTGGTTCGAAAGGGGGGATCTCACACTGTACGGCAGGCGGCAAATTTGTCTGTAATGATGGTTCTATTAGTGCATCGAAAAAAACATGCACTAACTGAAGTGTAAAAGGGGTGCCATGAGAAAATGAATCTGCTAGTCAAATGCGCGGGGAAAATCCCCGCGCTTGCCCTTACCTGGACGTGCAGGCCATGAGCGCAGCAACCTCCTTATCACCGTCCCGGAACCGCAGTTCGTAGAGCGTTTGTCGGGTCAGGAGTGTGAATGTCAGAATCGTAATGCAGATAATGAGCAGACACACCACCAGAGGGTTGTGCTTCATAGCCTTTCTCCTTGCCGGATGGCGGGTAAGAGGCTAAGATCTGAATTGCTAGGTTCATTCGTTGGCCTCGGTTGATAGAAATATCGGTCGGGGCCTTCGTCTTTCTGATTCCCGGTTAGCCTGAAAACAGAAAGTCTCAGGCACCCGCAGGCATCCTATGAGGTTTCCTTAGGGACGAAAATAATCACTTCACGAAATTGCGTGCTGTTTTCCAGAATTTTTCGTCATTCGGGTTAGCCAGTTTAGCCATTCGTTACTCTCTTCATTCCAATAGCATTAATTTTCTATGCAATAATTGTTGTAAAAATGTGACGCAAAGAGGTTTTTGGTCATAAGTAATTACCGTCAAGTGCCGATGACTTTCTATCAGGAGTAAACCTGGACGAGAGACAACGGTAATGAATACAACTCCCTCACAGCGATTAGGTTTTTTGCATCACATCAGGTTGGTTCCGTTATTTGCCTGCATTCTAGGCGGTATCTTAGTTCTATTCGCATTAAGTTCAGCCCTGGCTGGCTATTTCCTCTGGCAGGCCGATCGCGATCAGCGTGATGTTACTGCGGAGATTGAGATTCGGACCGGGTTAGCGAACAGTTCAGATTTTTTGCGTTCAGCCCGGATCAATATGATTCAGGCCGGGGCTGCGAGTCGTATTGCGGAAATGGAAGCAATGAAGCGAAATATTGCGCAAGCCGAATCGGAGATTAAACAGTCGCAGCAAGGTTATCGTGCTTATCAGAATCGACCGGTGAAAACACCTGCTGATGAAGCCCTCGACACTGAATTAAATCAACGCTTTCAGGCTTATATCACGGGTATGCAACCTATGTTGAAATATGCCAAAAATGGCATGTTTGAAGCGATTATCAATCATGAAAGTGAGCAGATCCGACCGCTGGATAATGCTTATACCGATATTTTGAACAAAGCCGTTAAGATACGTAGCACCAGAGCCAACCAACTGGCGGAACTGGCCCATCAGCGCACCCGCCTGGGTGGGATGTTCATGATTGGCGCGTTTGTGCTTGCCCTGGTCATGACGCTGATAACATTTATGGTGCTACGTCGGATCGTCATTCGTCCACTGCAACATGCCGCACAACGGATTGAAAAAATCGCCAGTGGCGATCTGACGATGAATGATGAACCGGCGGGTCGTAATGAAATCGGTCGCTTAAGTCGTCATTTACAGCAAATGCAGCATTCACTGGGGATGACAGTAGGGACTGTTCGACAGGGCGCGGAAGAGATTTATCGTGGCACCAGCGAAATTTCAGCTGGCAATGCGGACCTGTCATCTCGCACCGAAGAACAAGCGGCGGCTATCGAACAAACTGCCGCCAGCATGGAGCAACTCACTGCGACGGTGAAACAGAATGCGGATAACGCGCATCATGCCAGCAAACTGGCGCAAGAGGCTTCTATTAAAGCCAGCGATGGCGGGCAGACGGTTTCCGGTGTAGTAAAAACGATGGGCGCTATCTCCACGAGTTCGAAGAAAATTTCTGAGATCACCGCCGTCATCAACAGTATTGCTTTCCAGACGAATATTCTGGCACTGAATGCTGCCGTTGAAGCCGCGCGAGCGGGTGAGCAAGGGCGTGGATTTGCCGTTGTCGCCAGCGAAGTACGGACACTCGCAAGTCGCAGCGCTCAGGCGGCGAAAGAGATTGAAGGCTTGATCAGTGAATCAGTCAGGTTAATTGACCTGGGGTCGGATGAGGTGGCAACGGCCGGGAAAACCATGAGCACTATTGTTGATGCCGTCGCGAGTGTCACACATATCATGCAGGAAATCGCCGCCGCCTCGGATGAACAAAGTAGAGGCATAACGCAGGTTAGCCAGGCGATTTCTGAAATGGATAAGGTGACGCAACAGAATGCTTCTCTGGTAGAAGAGGCCTCAGCGGCGGCGGTGTCCCTTGAAGAACAGGCGGCACGATTAACTGAGGCGGTGGATGTATTCCGTCTGCACAAACATTCTGTGTCGGCAGAACCTCGCGGAGCGGGTGAACCAGTTAGTTTCGCTACGGTGTGAAAATGTTCAAGGAGGGATCGACAGATCCCTTCACCTTTCAGAACGGCATTGATTTTCGAATAGCGTTAATCATCAACTGGCAACCAGAAGAGAACGTCGCATCTACGCGGGTCAGTATTCCAATCGGTTCGCCTGCACCATGTCCCGGAACAGGCAGGGCCACCAGCGTGGCATGACGCAGGTCGTCTTTTACAGCGCCAGAAGGGACAAACCACACGTAATCGTATTCAACCGTAAGTTGACGAGATAGCGAAGCAGACAGCGTTTCGATACAACCCGAAGGAATTTTACAGCCCTGGCTCTGCACTAATGCATCTGAATGCTGGCGTGGCGCAGTGCCTTCTGGTGATACAACGACCGGCCATTCCAGCACCCGGCTTAGCGTTACGTTCTCCTGAAGTAGCGGGTGATTAGGGCGGACAACCAGCTTCAACGATTCAAGAAACAGCAGTTCGTAATTAAGCCCGGTCATCAGTTCAGGATCTGACATCCGACCAATGCCGATATCGATTTCCCCGGTTTTTAAACCCGCCAGAATCATAGGGTTACTCATTGTCGCAACTTGCAAGGTCGTCTCTTTTTGTTGCTGATGAAACTGACCTATAACCGAAGGTAATATCCCCAGTGCCGCAGTAGGTAGTGCACCAACCCTGACGACATCATTATTAAGACCTTCTTTACGATGAAGCGACCGTCCGGCAGTGTTGATGGCGTCAAGAACTCTGACTGCATGCGTTAAAAATTGTTCGCCGGGTAAGGTAAGTTGCGCCCCCTGACGACCACGCTCAAACAAGCGAGCGCCAGTCAGCTGCTCCAGTTCATTCAATGTCTTAGAGAGCGCAGGTTGACTCAAATTAAGGGTTTCAGCCGCGCGCCCCAAAGTTCCTTGTTGTGCGACAGCTACGAATGTATGAAGGTGGCGCAAACGGATGCGCTGACTAAACAGACTATTTTTTTCCATAAGCGATGTTAAAAACGAAGCGGTGTCGCTGACAAGTGAAGTTGTTTGATTATGATAACTTGATTGCAAAATATTATTAACAATTAAAGCAATTATGTTACAGCAAAATGGATAATATTGATGTTTTCGCGGCGAGATCACAGTTTGTAAATTCTTCCCGCAAGAGTGAATGCGGTTACCTACACTCCAGATTACTGACCACTGGAGGCAGACACTATGGCGAACAGCATCACGGCGGATGAGATTCGGGAACAGTTTTCGCAGGCAATGTCAGCCATGTACCAGCAAGAAGTTCCGCAATATGGCACGCTGCTGGAACTGGTAGCTGATGTGAATCTGGCTGTGCTGGAAAACAATCCTCAACTGCACGAAAAAATGGTAAATGCAGACGAGCTGGCGCGACTGAATGTTGAACGTCATGGGGCGATTCGCGTTGGGACTGCACAAGAGCTTGCTACTCTTCGGCGGATGTTTGCCATTATGGGGATGTACCCGGTGAGCTATTACGATCTCTCGCAGGCAGGGGTGCCGGTACATTCGACAGCATTTCGGCCCATTGATGATGCTTCTCTGGCGCGTAATCCCTTCCGCGTTTTTACCTCCTTACTCCGCCTTGAGCTTATCGAGAACGAAATTTTGCGCCAGAAAGCGGCGGAGATTCTGCGTCAGCGCGATATCTTCACCCCACGTTGTCGACAACTGTTAGAGGAATATGAGCAGCAGGGCGGTTTTAACGAAACACAGGCACAGGAGTTTGTGCAGGAAGCCCTGGAAACGTTTCGCTGGCACCAGTCAGCAACGGTAGATGAAGAAACCTATCGCGCATTGCACAACGAACATCGGTTGATTGCTGATGTGGTCTGTTTTCCTGGATGCCATATCAACCACCTGACGCCACGTACGCTGGATATTGACCGGGTGCAGTCGATGATGCCTGAATGCGGAATTGAACCCAAAATTCTCATCGAGGGGCCGCCGCGCCGCGAGGTACCGATTTTACTACGCCAGACCAGCTTTAAAGCACTGGAAGAGACGGTGTTGTTTGCGGGGCAGAAACAGGGCACGCATACCGCGCGCTTTGGTGAAATTGAGCAGCGTGGCGTGGCATTAACGCCGAAAGGGCGACAACTGTATGATGATCTTCTGCGTAACGCTGGAACCGGGCAGGATAATCTCACTCACCAAATGCATTTACAGGAAACCTTCCGCACTTTTCCTGACAGTGAGTTTTTAATGCGTCAGCAAGGGTTGGCATGGTTCCGGTACCGTCTGACGCCTTCGGGTGAGGCGCATCGTCAGGCGATTCATCCTGGAGACGATCCACAGCCCTTAATTGAACGTGGTTGGGTAGTGGCGCAACCCATCACCTATGAAGATTTCTTGCCCGTTAGCGCGGCGGGGATCTTCCAGTCAAATCTGGGTAATGAAACGCAGACACGCAGTCACGGTAATGCCAGTCGCGAAGCATTTGAGCAGGCGTTGGGTTGTCCGGTTTTGGATGAGTTCCAGCTTTACCAGGAAGCGGAAGAACGCAGTAAACGTCGCTGTGGTTTGCTTTAAAATCTGACCATCCGCCTTTGCAAAAATTTGCCTGATTTTACAAACGAATCAGGCTCATCCCATCGACATAAAAAAAATGCCGATTTATGCATATTCTCTCAGTTCAACAATTGGATTATTAATAAATATTGTCTAGAGTGAGCGGTCATAAATAAGCACTTTCTTGCCGCTGAAAACGACCAGCGCGGGACCATTCACAACACCAGAAGGACTCACTTTCAGGTATGGATCGTAGACGATTTATTAAAGGTTCAATGGCTATGGCCGCCGTGTGCGGTACCAGCGGCATTGCTTCTCTTTTTTCTCAGGCGGCATTCGCGGCAGATTCTGATATTGCCGACGGGCAAACCCAGCGTTTTGACTTCTCCATTCTACAGTCAATGGCGCACGACTTAGCGCAAACAGCGTGGCGTGGTGCGCCTCGTCCGTTACCTGACACGCTGGCGACAATGACGCCGCAGGCTTATAACAGTATTCAATACGACGCCGAAAAATCGCTCTGGCATAACGTTGAGAACCGTCAACTGGACGCTCAGTTCTTCCATATGGGAATGGGATTCCGTCGCCGCGTTCGTATGTTTTCTGTAGATCCAGCAACACATCTGGCGCGTGAAATTCACTTTCGCCCGGAGTTGTTCAAATACAACGATGCAGGTGTTGATACAAAACAATTAGAAGGGCAAAGCGATCTCGGCTTTGCCGGTTTTCGCGTGTTTAAAGCCCCCGAACTGGCGCGCCGTGATGTAGTATCATTTCTCGGCGCGAGTTATTTCCGCGCCGTTGATGATACATATCAATACGGTTTGTCGGCCCGCGGCCTGGCGATCGACACTTACACCGACAGTAAAGAAGAGTTCCCCGACTTTACCGCCTTCTGGTTTGATACGGTAAAACCGGGGGCAACTACCTTTACCGTTTATGCGTTGCTCGATAGCGCCAGCATTACTGGTGCCTATAAGTTCACTATCCATTGTGAGAAAAGTCAGGTGATTATGGATGTGGAAAATCACCTGTATGCGCGCAAAGACATTAAACAGCTGGGCATTGCGCCGATGACCAGTATGTTCAGCTGCGGTACTAATGAACGTCGGATGTGCGATACAATTCATCCGCAAATTCATGACTCTGATCGTCTGTCCATGTGGCGGGGCAACGGCGAGTGGATTTGCCGTCCGCTGAATAATCCGCAAAAATTGCAGTTCAATGCTTACACCGACAACAACCCGAAAGGGTTTGGTTTATTGCAACTGGATCGTGACTTCTCCCATTATCAGGACATTATGGGCTGGTATAACAAACGCCCAAGTCTGTGGGTGGAACCGCGTAACAAGTGGGGTAAGGGCACCATCGGCCTGATGGAAATCCCAACAACGGGCGAAACGCTGGATAACATTGTCTGCTTCTGGCAGCCAGAAAAAGCTGTAAAAGCAGGTGATGAGTTTGCATTCCAGTATCGTCTGTACTGGAGTGCGCAACCGCCTGTTCATTGCCCATTAGCGCGCGTTATGGCGACGCGTACCGGCATGGGCGGTTTCTCGGAAGGTTGGGCGCCAGGTGAACACTATCCCGAAAAATGGGCGCGTCGTTTTGCCGTCGATTTCGTTGGTGGTGATCTGAAAGCTGCCGCGCCAAAAGGCATTGAGCCGGTGATTACGCTTTCCAGTGGGGAAGCGAAGCAAATCGAAATTCTCTATATTGAACCCATCGATGGTTATCGTATTCAGTTTGACTGGTATCCGACTTCGGACTCCACTGATCCGGTCGATATGCGGATGTATCTACGTTGTCAGGGGGACGCTATCAGTGAAACATGGCTGTATCAGTATTTCCCGCCAGCGCCGGATAAACGTCAGTATGTTGACGACCGCGTGATGAGTTAATCGTTTTTTCTTCGGCACCTTCTTCGGGAGGTGCCGTCTGGTTAAACACGATCCCGCTCGCATTTTTCCCTAAGTTAAATGAGTAATCTGATGGTGTGTATTTCAGATACACCTTGTCAGCCACTAACAGGGAGTGCGTATGTTTCCAGAATACCGAGATTTAATATCCCGTCTGAAAAACGAAAATCCTCGCTTTATGTCCTTGTTCGATAAACACAATAAACTTGATCATGAAATTGCCAGAAAGGAAGGTTCCGACGGTCGAGGGTACAATGCGGAAGTGGTCCGCATGAAAAAACAAAAGCTACAGTTAAAAGATGAGATGCTCAAAATCCTGCAGCAGGAGAGCGTCAAAGAGGTGTAAACTTTCCTAAGCCGCCAGCCAGGCGGCTTTTTTAACAACTGCATGGATTGACTGGAGATAAGATGACTGAAACGATAAAAGTAAGCGAATCACTTGAATTACATGCTGTTGCAGAAAATCACGTCAAACCTCTTTATCAGTTAATCTGTAAAAATAAAACCTGGTTACAGCAGTCGCTAAACTGGCCGCAGTTTGTTCAAAGTGAAGAGGACACGCGAAAAACGGTGCAGGGTAATGTGATGTTGCATCAACGCGGCTATGCCAAAATGTTCATGATTTTCAAAGAAGATGAACTTATCGGCGTTATCTCGTTTAATCGTATTGAACCACTGAATAAAACCGCTGAAATAGGCTACTGGCTGGACGAATCTCATCAGGGGCAGGGGATCATTTCTCAGGCGCTGCAGGCATTGATTCATCATTACGCCCAGTCTGGTGAACTTAGACGCTTCGTGATCAAATGTCGGGTGGACAATCCGCAAAGCAACCAGGTCGCTTTGCGCAATGGTTTTATCCTTGAAGGTTGCCTGAAACAGGCTGAGTTCCTGAATGATGCCTATGATGATGTGAACTTATACGCGCGTATTATCGATTCACAATAACCCTGCCAGCGGCGTTCGCGTAATGCGCTCCTCGCCGTTAATGACTTTTGGACCACGGACATGAACCGTGTCGCCATCAAAGGCTTCAACGACGGCGTGGTCGGTTAACTCCACATGGTTTTCAATTATCACCGCACCTGTAATACGGCTCTCACCTTGTATGACAACGTGCTCGTCGAGCAGAATCGGTCCGCCACGTACCACGGCATTTCCGCCAACCAAGACATGATGTTTTAACACACAATTACCTTCCACAATGGCATATTCCGCCACCTGCGAACTGTAATGAATCGTCGGAATGGCATCTTCTTCTATGCCAGCTTTCACCTGCGCGTGACCGTAGACTTTAGCGCAATCGCATAGCCAGACATTGTTCTCTTCATTACCTTCAATACTGGCAAAATCAAAAACTTCGGCGCGATGTTCAATAAAAGCATACCGGACGACGGCATCGCCATAAATTTGTGCCTGGTGGACAATACGCGAGGCGCTAACCCTTGCGCGATCATAAATTTGGAGCAGGAGTTGATGGTCGGGCGTTAAGCCTTGTGCGGCGACGATCATAGAATGTTGATCAATTAAGGCGTGACCAAATATTCTACATTGCCCGTAAACTAATGAGTCATGAATGGTGACGCTGTCACTTATATATGCACCCTGGCTGATTTCACTATTATCGATCCAGACGTTATCCGTTGCGTAAACCTCTCCCCACAGCACGCTGGTGCCGGTGATACGCGTATTACCGGAAATCACCGCTCCGCCGAACGCAATAGCATTCTGGTCGTAAATCCAGCAATTTCCTTCTTGTGCTAACACCGTTTCGCGATCGATCCAGCCGCCAGCGGTTCCTGCTATCACATCGTTAAAATCGCTAATGGCGATAATCTGCCGTAATAACACATTTTTTTTAGTGCCATCTTCCTGATAACTAAAGGCTCGCTGTTCTTCACTTAGACGATATTTGCGCATAGCGTTTTCCCACAGGTGACTTACTATAACCGTAGCAAATTCTGCGGCTCTGGCTATGCTCGAGAAAATTCCATAAAATGCATTTCAAATATACTTTATAAATTAAACAAAATGAGTAAGAAGATGCAGAGCGATAAAGTGCTCAATTTGCCGGCAGGCTACTTTGGTATTGTGTTGGGGACGATAGGGATGGGATTTGCCTGGCGCTATGCCAGCCAGGTTTGGCAGGTCAGCCACTGGTTAGGGGATGGGCTGGTGATTCTGGCGATGATCATCTGGGGATTATTGACTAGCGCATTTATTGCCCGACTCATACGCTTTCCGCATAGCGTGCTGGCGGAAGTTCGCCATCCAGTGCTGAGCAGTTTTGTGAGTTTGTTTCCGGCAACGACGATGCTGGTGGCGATTGGTTTTGTTCCGTGGTTTCGCCCACTGGCGGTGTGCCTGTTCAGTTTTGGTGTCGTGGTTCAGTTGGCTTATGCCGCCTGGCAAACTGCGGGATTATGGCGCGGATCTCACCCTGAAGAAGCTACCACGCCTGGACTGTATCTGCCGACAGTTGCCAACAACTTTATCAGCGCAATGGCCTGTGGTGCGTTGGGCTACACCGACGCCGGTCTGGTGTTTTTAGGCGCAGGCGTTTTCTCATGGCTAAGCCTTGAACCGGTGATCTTGCAGCGTCTGCGCAGTTCGGGAGAATTACCCACGGCACTGCGGACATCACTCGGCATTCAGCTCGCTCCTGCGCTGGTGGCTTGTAGTGCCTGGCTGAGCGTCAACGGCGGCGAGGGTGACACGCTGGCGAAAATGCTTTTCGGTTATGGACTGCTGCAACTGCTGTTTATGCTACGTCTGATGCCATGGTATCTCTCCCAGCCATTTAATGCTTCATTCTGGAGTTTCTCGTTCGGCGTATCTGCACTGGCAACCACCGGTTTGCATCTGGGGAGTGGCAGCGATAATGGATTTTTCCATACGCTGGCGGTGCCGCTGTTTATCTTTACCAATTTTATTATTGCAATACTGCTCATCCGTACTTTTGCGCTTCTGATGCAGGGAAAATTGTTAGTCAGAACCGAGCGCGCCGTTTTAATGAAAGCAGAGGACAAAGAATGATCATTCGTGACGAAAACTATTTTACTGATAAATATGAATTAACCCGCACACACTCTGAAGTACTGGAAGCGGTGAAAGTGGTTAAACCGGGTAAAACGCTGGATCTGGGCTGTGGCAATGGTCGTAACAGTCTTTACCTGGCAGCCAATGGTTATGATGTTGACGCATGGGATAAAAATGCCATGAGTATCGCCAACGTCGAGCGCATTAAATCCATTGAAAATCTGGATAATTTACACACCCGAGTCGTTGATCTGAATAACCTCACATTTGATAGACAGTACGATTTTATTCTTTCGACTGTGGTGCTGATGTTCCTTGAGGCTAAAACCATCCCCGGGTTGATTGCCAATATGCAACGTTGCACTAAACCTGGTGGTTACAACCTGATTGTGGCGGCGATGGATACCGCTGATTATCCATGTACCGTCGGCTTCCCGTTTGCCTTCAAAGAGGGAGAATTACGTCGATATTACGAAGGCTGGGAGAGGGTGAAATACAATGAAGACGTCGGCGAGCTGCACCGCACCGACGCCAACGGTAATCGTATTAAACTGCGTTTCGCCACGATGCTGGCACGTAAAAAATGACCCGGTAAGCACAAAACGCGTGAAAATTCCCCACGCTGAGATGATTTACTGTTCTTCTTTTCGGTAAGCATATTTTTTATCGAAGGGATGTGAAATTAATCACAGTAGTCGAAGTTTTTAGCAGCTTAACTTACTGAAATTTAAGTACTGATGATTGACTTAGCCCCTTTTTCGGCATTGACTATGTCGTCTGAAAAGGGGCTGAAAAATTTATTTTCACCAACACTTTTTTTGCCACAACACGAAGCGGCGCTTTTTGCTATAACTTAGAAAGTAATATAATCATCTCAGGAAACTATTCATGCGTACCACATCATTTGCGAAAGTTGCAGCTTTATGCGGCTTATTGGCTCTGTCTGGTTGTGCATCTAAAATCACCCAGCCAGATAAATATTCTGGTTTTTTAAACAATTACTCTGATTTAAAAGAAACAACCTCGGCTACAGGTAAACCTGTTTTACGTTGGGTAGACCCGAGTTTTGATCAAAGCAAATATGACAGCATCGTCTGGAACCCAATCACTTATTATCCGGTACCGAAACCGTCGACCCAGGTAGGGCAGAAAGTTCTGGATAAAATTTTGAACTATACCAACACCGAAATGAAAGAAGCGATAGCGCAGCGTAAACCACTGGTTACCACCGCTGGGCCGCGTAGTCTGATTTTCCGTGGGGCCATTACCGGTGTAGATACCAGCAAAGAAGGGCTGCAATTCTATGAAGTGGTTCCTGTTGCATTAGTGGTTGCGGGGACGCAAATGGCTACAGGCCACCGTACCATGGATACTCGCCTCTATTTTGAAGGTGAGCTGATTGATGCAGCGACTAATAAACCGGTTATCAAAGTCGTTCGTCAGGGCGAAGGTAAAGACCTGAATAACGAAAGTACGCCAATGGCTTTCGAAAATATTAAACAAGTTATTGATGACATGGCGACCGATGCCACCATGTTTGACGTTAACAAAAAGTAGTTCCAGACGCGCCATCGTTAGATGGCGCTTTTTATCCGGTGCGCCGTAAAACCCCATCCTTCAGGGCGGGGATATAAGGCGCGGTTTTCCACCTGACCAGGTGTTTGCTGTTGTTCAATGTATTGGCGGATGACGGATATTGGCGCACCTCCGCAGCTACTGGCAAAATAGCCAGGACTCCACAAAACGCCTTTGTAGTAATACCTGAATGCAATATCTGGTCGATCTCGTCGCAGTCACCTACCCGATACGCCTTTGAGGCTGTTTACCAGACTGGATATCGCCAGTTTGGGAGGATAGTTAATTAACAAATGGACGTGATCTGGTTCGCCATCCATTTCAACCAGTTCAGCTTCAAAATCAGCACATACATTTGAAAAGTAAGTGCGTAGTTTTTCTGTCGCGTCATGGTCAAAAATCTGGCGTCGGTATCTGGTGACAAAGAGCAGGTGAACATGCATCAGGAAAACACAATGCCTTCCACGCCGGATATCGGTTTCTTTTTTCACAGACCAAAGTATCATTTGACCTGTGAAACGATTACAGGCATTTAAATTCCAGTTAAGACCCGGTGGTCAACAGGAGTGTGAAATGAGGCGCTTCGCAGGCGCATGTCGTTTCGTTTTCAATCGTGCTCTGGCACGTCAGAATGAGAATCATGAGGCCGGTAATAAATACATCCCTTACGGGAAAATGGCTTCCTGGCTGGTTGAGTGGAAAAATGCCACTGAAACGCAATGGCTTAAAGATTCTCCCTCACAGCCATTGCAACAGTCACTGAAAGACCTTGAGCGGGCTTACAAAAACTTCTTCCGGAAGCGGGCTGCTTTTCCCCGATTCAAAAAGCGGGGACAGAATGATGCATTCCGCTACCCGCAGGGCGTTAAGCTCGATCAGGAAAACAGCCGTATTTTTCTGCCGAAACTGGGCTGGATGCGCTACCGGAACAGCCGTCAGGTCACGGGTGTTGTGAAAAATGTCACTGTCAGCCAGTCCTGCGGTAAGTGGTACATCAGTATTCAGACAGAAAGTGAAGTATCAACTCCGGTTCACCCTTCAGCATCAATGGTCGGGCTGGATGCTGGCGTGGCTAAACTCGCCACGCTGTCAGATGGCACAGTCTTTGAGCCTGTAAACAGTTTTCAGAAAAACCAGAAGAAGCTGGCGAGACTTCAGCGACAGTTAAGCCGCAAGGTCAAATTCAGCAACAACTGGCAAAAGCAGAAACGCAAAATACAGCGACTGCATTCCTGTATCGCAAATATCCGCAGGGACTACCTTCACAAAGTCACAACGGCCGTCAGCAAAAACCACGCAATGATAGTCATTGAGGATTTGAAGGTCAGCAACATGTCAAAGTCAGCAGCGGGTACGGTCAGCCAGCCGGGGCGCAATGTCCGGGCAAAATCAGGTTTAAACCGTTCGATACTGGATCAGGGCTGGTATGAAATGCGCCGCCAGCTTGCGTATAAGCAGCTCTGGCGTGGCGGTCAGGTGCTTGCTGTTCCGCCAGCGTATACAAGCCAGCGTTGCGCGTACTGTGGTCATACAGCGAAAGAGAACCGCCTGTCACAAAGTAAATTCAGATGCCAGGTATGTGGATATACAGCGAACGCCGATGTAAATGGCGCTCGCAACATTTTAGCGGCGGGGCACGCCGTTCTTGCCTGTGGAGAGATGGTGCAGTCAGGCCGCCCGTTGAAGCAGGAACCCACCGAAATGATTCAGGCGACAGCCTGAACGTAGCAGGGATCCACGTCCTTCAGGGCGTGGAGGATGTCAATATCGGTTTCTGTCAGCGATTAAATTCAACACCACGTAACAAACGCCTCCGGCAATTAATCCCCAAAACGCAGAACCAATCCCGACCAGCGTCAATCCACTTGCCGTTACCAGAAATGCCACCACCGCCGCGTCTCGCTCACGCTCATTATGCAGCGCCTGATACAAACTGCCGCCGATGGTACTTAACAGCGCCAGACCTGCCAGCATCTGGATCCAACTTACGGGCAGGGCAGCCATCATCCCGGTAATGGCACTACCAAACAGACCTGCGAGCAAATAGAAAATGCCTGCAACGGCAGCGGCCAGCCAACGTTGATCTTTATCCGGATGCGCTTCCGGGCTTTGGCAAATAGCCGCGGTGATTGCCGCAATACCGACGGAATAAACGCCGAAAGGGGAAAAAACCAGTGCCAGCAATCCAGTAAATACAATTAATGGCGAAACAGGAGCCGAATATCCAGCTGCTTTCATTGCTGCGATACCCGGTGCGTTTTGCGATGCCATCGTCACCAGAAAAAGGGGGAGTGCAACGCTCAGGCTGTGAGCAAACGAAAAATCAGGGGTAATATAAGTGGGGAGAACGGGTTTAAAGACAACATCAGTTGTGACAACGTCACCTTGCGCGATGACGATCACGATCCCAATAATCATCGCGGCAATTACCGCATAGCGCGGCGCAACGGCCTTGGTTGCCAGCCATACCAGCAACATACTTCCACACAACGTAAATTGACCGTCCAGACTGGCAAACGCCTGTAAACCAAAGCGTAATAAAATCCCGGCAAGCATTGCCGCCGCAAGCGAGTGCGGAATAATGCGCATCAGACGAGCAAAGAGTCCCGTTATGCCGCAGAGGACTATTAGCGCGTTGGTGACAATAAAAACGCCGATGGCTTCGTTAAGTGTTAGTCCCTGCAATCCGGTGACCAACAAAGCCGCGCCAGGCGTTGACCATGCGGTGAGAACAGGTACGCGATACCATAATGTCAGAGTCAGCGTACTGACGCCCATTGCCAGCCCCAGCGCCGTCATCCAGCCAGAGATTTGTGCAGTGGTGGCTCCGGCGACAATCGCTGCTTGCCAGATTATTGCCGCTGAACTGGCGTAGCCAATTAATACCGCCAGAAACCCCGCCAGTAGCGTGGGTGGAGGAATAGAAAACAGACGCATAGTCACCTCGTGCGTTATAGCGTACAGGCACCGTAGCATTTGTCCGTTATAACGCACAAGTGATAAACTTCCGTTTTGCCGGAGGAGTCGCATGGAAAATCTCGCTCGCTTTTTATCCACCACACTTAAACAACTACGCCAGCAGCGCGGCTGGAGTCTTTCGCGACTGGCAGAAGCGACGGGCGTTTCTAAAGCAATGTTAGGGCAGATTGAGCGTAATGAGTCCAGTCCGACGGTCGCGACATTATGGAAAATTGCCACCGGGTTGAACGTACCATTTTCAACATTTATTTCTCCGCCGCAGTCCGCTACGCCTTCAGTTTATGATCCACAACAGCAGGCGATGGTGATCACTTCGCTGTTTCCTTATGATCCACAACTCTGCTTTGAACACTTCTCGATTCAGATGGCATCTGGTGCAATAAGCGAATCGACGCCCCATGAGAAGGGGGTAATCGAACATGTCGTCGTCATTGATGGACAACTTGATCTGTGCGTTGATGGGGAATGGCAGACCCTTAATTGTGGGGAAGGCGTTCGATTTGCTGCAGACGTCACGCATATCTATCGTAATGGTGGGGAGCAAACCGTACATTTTCATTCCCTCATCCATTACCCGCGCAGTTAAGCGGGAAAACTATTTCGCAACGTCGCGCTTGTGGCTAAAATAGCCGCCATTTTTCAGCTACTGGATAAGAATGTGACCGTATCTTCTCATCGACTTGAACTGTTAAGCCCGGCACGCGATGCCGCCATTGCCCGCGAAGCTATTTTGCACGGTGCCGATGCTGTTTATATCGGCGGCCCTGGTTTTGGTGCCCGTCATAATGCCAGTAATAGCTTGAAAGATATTGCCGAGCTGGTGCCGTTTGCCCATCGTTATGGTGCAAAAATTTTCGTCACGCTTAACACCATTTTGCATGATGATGAGCTGGAACCCGCGCAACGGCTGATTACTGACCTCTACCAGACCGGTGTCGATGCGCTGATTGTTCAGGATATGGGGATTCTGGAACTTGATATTCCGCCGATTGAACTGCACGCCAGTACGCAGTGCGACATTCGTACAGTTGAAAAAGCGAAGTTCCTCTCTGATGTTGGCTTCACGCAGATTGTGCTGGCGCGAGAGCTGAATCTTGATCAGATCCGCGCGATTCACCAGGCTACGGACGCGACCATTGAATTCTTTATTCATGGGGCACTGTGCGTGGCCTATTCGGGTCAGTGCTACATTTCTCATGCGCAAACAGGGCGTAGCGCCAACCGTGGCGATTGCTCGCAGGCGTGCCGTTTGCCATACACATTGAAAGACGATCAGGGGCGGGTGGTTTCCTATGAAAAACATCTGCTGTCGATGAAAGATAACGATCAGACTGCCAACCTCGGCGCGCTGATTGATGCTGGTGTACGCTCCTTCAAGATTGAAGGGCGTTACAAAGATATGAGCTACGTGAAGAATATCACCGCCCATTATCGCCAGATGCTTGATGCCATTATTGAAGAACGTGGCGATCTGGCGCGCGCTTCATCAGGTCGTACTGAACATTTCTTTGTTCCATCGACGGAAAAGACTTTCCACCGTGGTAGCACAGATTATTTTGTGAATGCCCGTAAAGGCGATATTGGCGCGTTCGATTCGCCGAAATTTATCGGCCTGCCGGTAGGCGAAGTAGTGAAAGTGGCGAAAGATCATCTCGATGTTGCCGTTACCGAGCCACTGGCAAATGGCGATGGCCTGAACGTGTTGATTAAACGTGAAGTCGTCGGTTTTCGTGCCAATACGGTCGAGAAAACCGGAGAAAATCAGTACCGCGTCTGGCCCAATGAAATGCCAGCAGATTTGCACAAAATTCGTCCACATCACCCACTAAACCGTAATCTTGATCATAACTGGCAGCAGGCACTGACAAAAACCTCCAGCGAACGTCGGGTGGCGGTAGACATTGAACTGGGCGGCTGGCAGGAACAACTGATTCTGACCCTCACCAGTGAAGAGGGTGTCAGCATCACGCATACGCTGGACGGGCAGTTCGACGAAGCCAATAACGCCGAAAAAGCAATGAACAATCTGAAGGATGGTCTGGCAAAACTGGGGCAAACCCTCTATTACGCCCGCGATGTGCAAATTAATTTGCCGGGGGCGCTGTTTGTACCAAACAGTCTGTTAAACCAGTTCCGCCGTGAAGCTGCTGACATGCTGGATGCTGCGCGTCTTGCCAGTTACCAGCGCGGCAGCCGTAAACCGGTTGCTGATCCTGCGCCGGTTTATCCGCAAACGCATCTGAGTTTCCTCGCGAACGTATACAACCAGAAAGCGCGTGAATTTTATCATCGCTATGGTGTGCAGCTGATTGACGCGGCGTATGAAGCACATGAAGAGAAGGGCGAAGTCCCGGTGATGATCACCAAGCATTGTCTGCGCTTTGCCTTTAATCTGTGCCCGAAACAGGCGAAAGGCAATATCAAAAGCTGGAAGGCGACGCCAATGCAACTGGTTAACGGCGATGAAGTATTAACGCTAAAGTTTGATTGCCGCCCATGCGAGATGCACGTCATTGGCAAAATCAAAAATCACATACTGAAAATGCCGTTACCGGGAAGCGTAGTGGCATCCGTAAGTCCGGATGAGCTGCTGAAAACATTGCCGAAGCGAAAAGGGTAAAACGCCAGTTTTCTGGTTACTCACAACTTATTGAATCTGCATGATATTGCCTGCCGGGTAAGGCGTTACGCCGCATCCGGCATCAAATGACTCAACGTTGTCCCGCTTCTGGTTTGCGCGATTTTTGCCAGTAAAAATGCTCGCGCAAACCTTCCGCCGACTCTTCCGCCACAGCACGCAATTCATCGCTGTCCGCTTCATGACGCAGCTGATGATCCACATTCTTTACCCACACAAATTCATGTCCTTTGTGCCCTGCCATGAGTTGTCCTGAAAACAGAGCACACGTTAATAAGACAACCGATAACGCCTTCGTAAACATCCTGCCACCTTTTTCTTACCTTTTGCCGCTATGATGCCGATCGTTTCTTGAGGTTATTATTCAGTTTTGCAAATTAGCGCAAAGAAATTCTGGAATCTTCCTTCCTGATTTTGCATTGCATTCTGCCGTTGCGGCGATTTAGTGCTATTTTCGAGCAAATTACACACGGAGGTAAACACTAATGTTTACTTTGTTGATATACTCAGCGGCAGGGAGGCGATGTGAAACAAAGCGAGTTCAGACGTTGGCTCGAATCTCAGGGCGTCGATGTAGCGAATGGCAGCAACCATTTGAAACTCAGGTTTCATGGGAGGCGCAGTGTCATGCCGCGTCACCCCTGCGATGAGATTAAAGAACCATTGCGTAAAGCAATCCTGAAACAACTCGGTTTGAGTTAATCGCCAATTAAAAAGGTTAATGACATGCGAGAGACAGTCGAAATTATGCGTTATCCCGTCACTCTTACACCCGCGCCGGAAGGCGGTTATATGGTTTCTTTTGTGGATATCCCTGAAGCGTTGACCCAGGGCGAAACTGTCGCTGAAGCGATGGAAGCGGCAAAAGATGCTTTACTGACCGCATTTGATTTTTATTTTGAAGATAACGAGCTTATCCCTTTACCTTCGCCATTAAATAGTCACGATCACTTTATTGAAGTACCTTTGAGCGTCGCCTCTAAGGTATTGCTGTTAAATGCTTTTTTACAGTCAGAAATCACTCAGCAAGAGTTAGCCAGGCGAATTGGCAAACCTAAACAGGAGATTACTCGCCTATTTAACTTGCATCATGCGACAAAAATCGACGCCGTCCAGCTCGCGGCAAAGGCGCTTGGCAAAGAGTTATCGCTGGTGATGGTTTAATTACAGTTAACGAAAAGTTGTCATTTTTAACAACTGATATAGACTGCCGAATCATCTGCACATAATTACGATTCGATAATGAAAAAATACCAGCAGCTTGCAGAACAATTACGCGAGCAGATTGCGTCGGGTATCTGGCAACCCGGCGATCGTTTGCCTTCGTTGCGTGACCAGGTGGCGCTTTCAGGCATGAGCTTTATGACTGTCAGCCATGCCTATCAGTTGCTCGAAAGTCAGGGATATATTATCGCACGACCGCAGTCGGGTTATTACGTTGCGCCACAGGCAATAAAAATGCCGAAAGCGCCAGTCATTCCAGTCACTCGAGATGAAGCAGTCGATATCAACACTTATATTTTTGATATGTTGCAGGCCAGTCGCGATCCGTCGGTCGTTCCGTTTGCCTCGGCCTTTCCCGACCCGCGACTTTTCCCCCTCCAACAACTAAACCGCTCGCTGGCGCAGGTAAGCAAAACCGCCACAGCGATGAGCGTGATTGAAAACTTACCGCCAGGAAACGCAGAACTGCGTCAGGCTATTGCTCGTCGCTATGCCTTACAGGGCATCACCATTTCTCCTGATGAAATTGTCATTACTGCCGGGGCGTTAGAGGCATTAAACCTCAGTTTGCAAGCGGTAACTGAACCGGGCGATTGGGTGATAGTAGAGAATCCTTGTTTCTACGGTGCGTTGCAGGCGCTGGAGCGGCTACGGCTGAAGGCGTTATCGGTGGCGACGGATGTTAAAGAAGGGATAGATCTTCAGGCGCTGGAACTGGCGTTGCAGGAGTATCCGGTGAAAGCGTGCTGGCTGATGACTAATAGCCAGAATCCACTCGGATTTACCTTAACGCCGCAAAAAAAAGCACAACTGGTGGCGTTGCTCAATCAGTACAACGTAACGCTGATTGAAGATGACGTTTACAGCGAACTTTATTTTGGACGGGAAAAACCGCTGCCTGCGAAAGCGTGGGATCGCCACGATGGCGTTTTGCATTGCTCTTCGTTTTCGAAATGTCTGGTGCCTGGTTTTCGTATTGGTTGGGTCGCCGCCGGAAAACATGCACGTAAAATTCAACGCTTGCAGTTGATGAGTACGCTTTCCACCAGCTCACCGATGCAACTTGCGCTGGTGGATTACCTTTCCACGCGCCGATACGACGCCCATCTTCGTCGCCTGCGTCGCCAGCTTGCGGAACGTAAACAACGTGCCTGGCAGGCACTGCTGCGTTATCTGCCTGCGGAAGTGAAAATTCATCATAATGACAGTGGTTACTTTCTCTGGTTGGAGCTCCCCGAGCCGTTAGATGCCGGCGAATTAAGCCTGGCGGCACTGACGCATCATATCAGTATTGCGCCGGGTAAAATGTTTTCTACCGGTGAAAACTGGTCACGTTTTTTCCGTTTTAATACCGCGTGGCAGTGGGGAGAGCGTGAAGAACAGGCGGTAAAACAATTAGGCAAACTTATTCAAGAACGGCTGTAATAGCGTTTAATTTAATTCCTCTTAGATTGGGTAATATGAATTTCGAATAGCAGTCATATTTCCTAACTCCTTGACTATACTCCAGAAGATAACCTTACAGACGGCATAATGCGCGGTAGCTCACAACCTGAATAAATTTTCTCAGGGGCGAAGGTGTGCCTGCAAGCCGCCGTCTATGGTTAAACAAGGAGATATTTTTACGGCACGGCGGCTGAACAATTAATTACGACAGGAGTAAGACCTTATGAGCAAGACATTTGCCCGCAGCAGCCTGTGTGCGCTCAGCATGACAATAATGACCGCTCACGCCGCCGAACCGCCTACCAATTTAGATAAACCGGAAGGGCGACTGGATATTATCGCCTGGCCGGGATACATCGAACGCGGACAAACTGATAAACAATACGACTGGGTAACGCAGTTCGAAAAAGAGACAGGCTGCGCGGTGAATGTGAAAACCGCCGCGACTTCCGATGAAATGGTCAGTCTGATGACCAAAGGGGGTTACGATCTGGTTACGGCATCCGGCGATGCCTCGCTGCGTTTGATTATGGGTAAACGCGTGCAGCCGATTAATACCGCATTGATTCCCAACTGGAAAACGCTCGATCCGCGCGTGGTTAAAGGCGACTGGTTTAATGTTGGCGGCAAAGTTTACGGCACACCTTACCAATGGGGGCCGAACCTGCTGATGTACAACACTAAAACCTTCCCGACGCCGCCGGATAGCTGGCAAGTGGTTTTTGTTGAGCAAAATCTGCCGGACGGCAAGAGCAATAAAGGCCGCGTTCAGGCTTATGATGGCCCTATCTATATTGCGGACGCTGCGTTGTTCGTTAAAGCCACTCAGCCGCAGTTGGGCATCAGCGATCCGTATCAACTCACCGAAGAACAGTACCAGGCGGTGCTGAAAGTGCTGCGCGCTCAACACAGTTTGATCCATCGCTACTGGCATGACACTACCGTGCAAATGAGCGATTTCAAAAACGAGGGTGTGGTTGCTTCCAGTGCCTGGCCCTATCAGGCCAACGCCCTGAAAGCCGAAGGCCAGCCTGTTGCTACCGTTTTCCCGAAGGAGGGTGTTACCGGTTGGGCTGATACCACCATGCTGCATAGCGAAGCGAAACATCCGGTTTGCGCCTACAAATGGATGAACTGGTCATTAACGCCAAAAGTGCAGGGCGATGTGGCGGCCTGGTTTGGCTCGTTACCGGTAGTGCCGGAAGGGTGTAAAGCCAGTCCGTTATTAGGCGAAAAAGGTTGTGAAACCAACGGTTTTAACTATTTCGACAAAATCGCCTTCTGGAAAACGCCTATAGCAGAAGGGGGCAAGTTTGTTCCCTACAGTCGCTGGACGCAGGATTACATTGCCATTATGGGCGGTCGCTAACTTCGCTGGGGTGCTTTATGACGTACGCAGTGGAGTTTGACAACGTCTCGCGGTTGTACGGTGACGTGCGCGCAGTAGATGGCGTCAGTATTGCGATAAAAGATGGTGAGTTCTTCTCTATGCTGGGGCCGTCCGGCTCCGGCAAAACCACCTGCCTGCGCCTGATTGCTGGCTTCGAACAGCTTTCCGGCGGGGCTATCTCTATCTTTGGTAAACCCGCCAGCAATCTGCCACCGTGGGAGCGGGACGTGAATACTGTCTTTCAGGACTACGCGCTATTTCCGCATATGTCGATTCTTGACAATGTCGCCTATGGGCTGATGGTCAAAGGCGTGAATAAAAAGCAGCGGCACGCAATGGCGCAAGAGGCGCTGGAGAAAGTGGCGTTGGGGTTTGTACATCAACGTAAACCGTCACAACTTTCTGGTGGTCAGCGCCAGCGGGTTGCTATCGCCAGAGCATTGGTGAATGAACCGCGCGTATTGCTGTTGGATGAACCGCTCGGCGCACTGGATCTCAAATTGCGTGAGCAGATGCAGCTGGAACTGAAAAAACTGCAACAGTCTCTCGGTATCACTTTTATCTTCGTTACCCACGATCAGGGCGAAGCGTTATCGATGTCCGATCGTGTGGCGGTTTTCAATAATGGACGCATTGAGCAGGTCGATTCCCCGCGCGATCTCTATATGCGCCCGCGCACGCCGTTTGTTGCCGGGTTCGTTGGTACATCGAATGTTTTTGATGGACTGATGGCAGAGAAACTTTGTGGCATGACGGGAAGCTTCGCCCTGCGACCGGAACATATCCGCCTCAACACCCCTGGTGAACTGCAGGCCAATGGCACGATCCAGGCGGTGCAATATCAGGGCGCGGCAACTCGTTTTGAACTGAAATTGAACGGCGGTGAAAAACTGCTTGTGAGTCAGGCCAATATGACAGGCGAAGAACTGCCTGCCACGCTCACGCCCGGACAACAGGTGATGGTTTCCTGGTCGCGTGATGTGATGGTGCCGCTGGTTGAGGAGAGGTGAATGGCGATGAATGTATTGCAATCACCTTCACGTCCAGGTCTGGGTAAGGTGTCCGGTTTCTTCTGGCATAATCCGGGGCTGGGGCTGTTTTTACTGCTGCTTGGCCCGCTAATGTGGTTTGGCATTGTCTATTTCGGCTCGCTGCTGACACTGTTATGGCAGGGATTTTATACTTTTGACGATTTCACCATGTCGGTAACGCCGGAACTGACGCTGGCGAATATCCGTGCGCTGTTTAATCCGGCGAATTACGACATCATTCTCCGCACGCTGACTATGGCTGTGGCAGTCACTATCGCCAGCGCCATTCTGGCTTTTCCAATGGCGTGGTATATGGCGCGCTATACCAGCGGGAAAATGAAAGCGTTTTTTTATATTGCGGTAATGTTGCCGATGTGGGCGAGCTACATTGTTAAAGCCTATGCCTGGACGTTATTGCTGGCAAAAGATGGCGTGGCTCAGTGGTTTTTACAACATCTTGGGCTGGAACCACTGCTGACTGCGTTCCTTACATTACCTGCGGTGGGCGGAAATACGCTGTCAACTTCCGGGCTGGGGCGCTTTCTGGTGTTTCTCTATATCTGGTTGCCGTTCATGATCCTGCCCGTTCAGGCGGCGCTTGAGCGTTTGCCGCCGTCATTGTTGCAGGCGTCGGCTGATCTCGGCGCACGTCCACGACAAACCTTTCGCTATGTGGTGCTGCCGCTGGCAATCCCGGGTATTGCCGCTGGCTCTATCTTTACCTTCTCACTCACACTGGGCGATTTTATCGTCCCGCAGCTGGTTGGTCCTCCAGGATATTTTATCGGCAATATGGTTTATTCCCAGCAGGGGGCGATTGGCAATATGCCGATGGCGGCGGCATTCACCCTGGTGCCGATTATTCTCATCGCACTGTACCTGGCGTTCGTGAAACGTCTGGGAGCGTTCGATGCACTCTGAACGCGCACCGTTTTTCCTCAAACTGGCGGCCTGGGGCGGCGTTGTTTTCCTACATTTTCCCATCCTGATAATCGCCGCCTATGCGTTTAACACTGAAGATGCGGCGTTTAGTTTTCCACCGCAGGGCCTGACGCTGCGCTGGTTTAGCGTGGCAGCACAGCGTAGTGATATTCTTGATGCCGTGACACTGTCACTTAAAGTGGCGGCGCTGGCGACATTAATTGCGCTGGTGTTAGGGACGCTGGCAGCTGCCGCGCTGTGGCGACGAGACTTTTTCGGCAAAAACGCCATTTCGCTGTTACTGCTGCTGCCCATTGCGCTGCCGGGCATTGTCACTGGTCTGGCGTTATTAACCGCCTTTAAAACCATCAATCTGGAGCCGGGATTTTTCACCATCGTGGTCGGTCATGCGACTTTTTGTGTAGTTGTGGTGTTTAACAATGTCATCGCCCGTTTTCGCCGCACCTCCTGGAGTCTGGTTGAGGCGTCAATGGATCTTGGGGCCAATGGCTGGCAAACCTTCCGCTACGTAGTGTTGCCGAATCTCAGTTCGGCGTTACTGGCAGGAGGAATGCTGGCGTTTGCCTTGTCGTTCGATGAAATCATCGTTACGACCTTTACGGCAGGTCATGAACGAACGTTACCGTTGTGGTTGCTCAATCAGCTTGGGCGACCGCGTGATGTACCGGTAACTAACGTGGTGGCACTGCTGGTTATGTTGGTAACAACCTTGCCGATCCTGGGGGCCTGGTGGCTAACCCGCGAAGGCGACAATGGTCAATAACCACTGATACAGGAATATGCTATGCAACATAAGTTACTGATTAACGGAGAACTGGTTAGCGGCGAAGGGGAAAAACAGCCTGTCTATAATCCGGCAACGGGGGACGTTTTACTGGAAATTGCCGAGGCATCCGCAGAGCAGGTCGATGCTGCTGTGCGCGCGGCAGATGCAGCATTTGCCGAATGGGGGCAAACCACGCCGAAAGTGCGTGCGGAATGTCTGCTGAAACTGGCTGATGTTATCGAAGAAAATGGTCAGGTTTTTGCCGAACTGGAGTCCCGTAATTGTGGCAAACCGCTGCATAGTGCGTTCAATGATGAAATCCCGGCGATTGTCGATGTTTTTCGCTTTTTCGCGGGTGCGGCGCGCTGTCTGAATGGTCTGGCGGCAGGTGAATATCTTGAAGGTCATACTTCGATGATCCGTCGCGATCCGTTGGGGGTCGTGGCTTCTATCGCACCGTGGAATTATCCGCTGATGATGGCCGCGTGGAAACTTGCTCCGGCGCTGGCGGCAGGGAACTGCGTAGTGCTTAAACCATCAGAAATTACCCCGCTGACCGCGTTGAAGTTGGCAGAGCTGGCGAAAGATATCTTCCCGGCAGGCGTGATTAACATACTGTTTGGCAGAGGCAAAACGGTGGGTGATCCGCTGACCGGTCATCCCAAAGTGCGGATGGTGTCGCTGACGGGCTCTATCGCCACCGGCGAGCACATCATCAGCCATACCGCGTCGTCCATTAAGCGTACTCATATGGAACTTGGTGGCAAAGCGCCAGTGATTGTTTTTGATGATGCGGATATTGAAGCAGTGGTCGAAGGTGTACGTACATTTGGCTATTACAATGCTGGACAGGATTGTACTGCGGCTTGTCGGATCTACGCGCAAAAAGGCATTTACGATACGCTGGTGGAAAAACTGGGTGCTGCGGTGGCAACGTTAAAATCTGGTGCGCCAGATGACGAGTCTACGGAGCTTGGACCTTTAAGCTCGCTGGCGCATCTCGAACGCGTCGGCAAGGCAGTAGAAGAGGCGAAAGCGACAGGGCACATCAAAGTGATCACTGGCGGTGAAAAGCGCAAGGGTAATGGCTATTACTATGCGCCGACGCTGCTGGCTGGCGCATTACAGGACGATGCCATCGTGCAAAAAGAGGTATTTGGTCCAGTAGTGAGTGTTACGCCCTTCGACAACGAAGAACAGGTGGTGAACTGGGCGAATGACAGCCAGTACGGACTTGCATCTTCGGTATGGACGAAAGATGTGGGCAGGGCGCATCGCGTCAGCGCACGGCTGCAATATGGTTGTACCTGGGTCAATACCCATTTCATGCTGGTAAGTGAAATGCCGCACGGTGGGCAGAAACTTTCTGGTTACGGCAAGGATATGTCACTTTATGGGCTGGAGGATTACACCGTCGTCCGCCACGTCATGGTTAAACATTAAGGATAATATTGCAGATCGTAAGAGTATGAGATGATCTTGCGTACTGTCAGAGCACTGATTTCTCTGACAGTACGTGCTGCGTGCAAAATCACTACATCAAATAAACCAGCCAAATCTCATAGAGATAAGAGTAAACAAACCAACAGCAGCAAAGAAATTTATCAGTACTACAGTTCTACTGGAAACATTCATTTTTGCCACCTTTTATCATTGCCCCTATGTGTATAGTACGGGTTAAGAAAATCCGCAATAATACTCATTCTGAAGATGGATAAGGGCAAGTTGCTGTTTGATGATTTTTTCTCAAACTGGTGAAAAAACTTGATGCACGTCAAAAAATGACGCATATTTGCGCGCGTTTTATTCATCTGGCTGGACGCCCGTACATGTCTCTCTATCAACACATGCTTGTTTTTTATGCGGTTATGGCAGCAATCGCATTTCTTATCACCTGGTTTCTTTCTCACGATAAGAAACGCATCCGTTTCTTAAGCGCCTTTCTGGTGGGGGCAACATGGCCGATGAGTTTCCCGGTGGCGCTGTTGTTTTCACTGTTTTAAATCTTACTCACTGGCTTGACGGCACCACGCAGACTTATATCATTTGGATGAATCGATAAATTTCACAAGTGGCTAAGGAGAAAGTATGTCGCATCTGGATGAAGTCATCGCGCGCGTGGATGCCGCGATTGAAGAGAGCGTCATTGCCCATATGAACGAATTATTAATCGCCCTGAGCGATGACGCGGAGTTAAGTCGGGAAGATCGCTACACCCAGCAGCAACGTCTGCGCACAGCGATCGCCCATCACGGTCGCAAGCATAAAGAAGATATGGAAGCGCGCCACGAACAGTTAACCAAAGGCGGCACCATCCTCTGATTAAAATGAGCGTCTGGCTACCAACCAGGCGCCAACCACAAGTAAAATTGCGCCACAAATTGGGCCGAACAACGCCCGTAGTGGTACGCCATGACTGCGGAAGATATCCAGCATCAGACCGCCAATCAGCTGACTGGCGACCAGTACAGCAATAGTTGTCGCCGCTCCCACATTCTGATATCCGCTGATACTGGCGAAGACAAAAAACGATCCCAGCAAGCCAGGTATAAGTGTCCACCAGCGCACGCTGGACACCAGTTCGCCAAACCCCGCCATGCCTTGTTTAAACCATAAAATAGAAACAAAGAGCACAATCCCCACCAGTGAGTTCAGCAACATGGCGATGAGAATGGTAGAGGAGGTCTGGGTGATGCGCACCATCAGCGTGTTCTGGACAACCAGACCAATTCCGGCGGCAATCAAAAAAGCAAGGGTGAGCGACTGATTCATCCAATCGCGTCCGGTTCAGTGCGCTCGTCGAGTTGCAACTGCATAAATGTCAGATCCAGCCAACGACCAAATTTAGTGCCTACCTGCGGCATTTGCGCGGTGACGACAAATCCCAGCGACTGGTGGAGATGCAGCGAGGCCTGATTTTGCGATTCGATCCCGGCGACCATGACATGCTTCCCGCAATCCCGCGCTTCATCAATCAATCGGCTTAACAATTTACGCCCCAGACCTTTGCCCTGATGATCGGGATGGACATAAACCGAATGTTCCACGGTATGGCGAAAACCATCGAAACTACGCCAGTCGCCAAACGAGGCATATCCCGTCACTACGCCGTTTTCCTCGCTCACCAGCACTGGATAACCTGCTAAAGTCCGCGCTTCAAACCAGGCAATGCGGTTATCAGCATCCACCGTTTGGTCATTCCAGATAGCCGCCGTATACAACACGGCGTGGTTATAAATTTCCGCAATGGCAGCACAGTCGGCTTTGCGGGCAAAACGGATGGACATGTCTGGCCTCAATAAAATAATGATGATGATGTTATCAATACTATCGAAAACAGCCCGAAGCAACGGATTCCTCGATGAAATTATTGCGTGTTGCAGAGGGGATGTGACGGCTGCAAACAAAACCAATCCCGTGAGCCTGCTACTATTGATGGATTCATGCCAAAAGCACAGGAGAGCATTATGGGGCAACAAAAGCAGCGTAATCGACGTTGGGTTCTGGCCTCGCGTCCACATGGCGCACCTGTTCCGGAGAATTTCCGTCTTGAAGAAGATGATGTCGCCACACCGGGTGAAGGACAGGTGTTACTGCGCACAGTTTATTTGTCCCTGGACCCGTATATGCGTGGACGTATGAGCGATGAGCCATCTTATTCACCGCCTGTTGATATTGGCGGCGTGATGGTCGGCGGTACGGTGAGCCGTGTCGTGGAGTCGAATCATCCTGATTATCAGTCTGGCGACTGGGTGCTGGGCTACAGTGGATGGCAAGACTATGACATATCCAGTGGTGATGATCTGGTGAAACTTGGCGATCATCCGCAAAATCCATCGTGGTCGCTGGGTGTGCTAGGGATGCCAGGCTTTACCGCTTATATGGGCCTACTGGATATCGGTCAGCCTAAAGAGGGCGAAACGTTGGTGGTAGCTGCGGCGACAGGACCAGTGGGGGCGACGGTGGGGCAAATCGGCAAACTTAAAGGTTGCAGAGTGGTGGGGGTAGCCGGTGGCGCGGAAAAATGCCGCCATGCTACCGAGGTGTTAGGCTTCGATGTTTGTCTTGATCACCACGCGGATGATTTTGCCGAACAACTGGCGAAAGCGTGCCCAAAAGGTATTGATATCTATTATGAAAACGTGGGCGGTAAGGTATTCGATGCGGTGCTACCGTTACTTAATACATCTGCGCGCATTCCCGTCTGCGGATTAGTGAGCAGCTATAACGCTACAGAGCTACCACCCGGTCCGGATCGTTTACCTCTGTTGATGGCTACAGTGCTGAAAAAACGTATTCGCTTGCAAGGTTTTATTATCGCTCAGGATTATGGTCACCGCATCCATGAGTTTCAGAGGGAGATGGGGCAATGGGTGAAAGAGGATAAAATCCACTACCGCGAAGAAATTACTGACGGTTTAGAGAATGCGCCACAGACGTTTATCGGCCTGCTGAAGGGTAAAAACTTCGGCAAAGTGGTGATCCGCGTGGCGGGTGATGATTAAAGTTTCAACGGCGGCGTAAGCCGCCATAAAAATCCAGGCAAAAAGCTTATTTTCAGCTTTAATTAACTAACCACATCATTGTTCTGCTGCTAATAACAACAAAGGTGAGTGGTTTATGATTATTCACTTTAATACACCAGGTGAATTCCTTCTGCCATGCAGGCAGGGTTGGACAGAAAACACGCGAAGGAATTAAAATGCCTGGAACGGGAAAAATGAAACATGTCAGTTTGACTCTGCAGGTTGAGAACGACCTGAAACATCAGCTTAGTATTGGCGCATTAAAACCTGGCGCACGCCTGATTACTAAAAATCTGGCGGAGCAATTAGGTATGAGTATTACACCTGTGCGTGAAGCATTATTACGTCTGGTTTCGGTGAATGCGCTTTCTGTCGCACCTGCACAAGCATTTACAGTTCCGGAAGTGGGGAAACGTCAATTAGACGAAATCAATCGGATCCGCTACGAACTGGAATTAATGGCAGTTGCTCTGGCTGTTGAAAACCTCACCCCGCAAGACCTTGCGGAACTCCAGGAATTGCTCGAGAAATTACAGCAGGCGCAAGAAAAGGGCGACATGGAACAAATCATTAATGTAAACAGGCTATTTCGCTTAGCGATTTATCATCGCTCAAATATGCCCATCCTGTGTGAGATGATTGAGCAACTGTGGGTCAGGATGGGGCCTGGTTTACATTATCTCTATGAAGCGATTAATCCAGCGGAATTACGGGAGCATATAGAAAACTATCATCTGTTACTCGCTGCGTTAAAAGCAAAAGACAAAGAGGGATGCAGACATTGTCTTGCTGAAATTATGCAACAAAATATTGCTATTTTATACCAGCAATACAATCGTTAAAGTAAATGCCCGGCAAATACCGGGCATCAAGGTAATTACTCAAATCTCCACGCAATATTCATGCCGACACCATAATTTCGTCCGGGCGAAGGTTCGTAATATCGCCCGTTTGACTCATTGACAATGACAGAACCAACGTATTCTTTATCGAATAAATTATCGACACGACCAAATAAATCCACAGTTAAATTGTGGTAATTGTATTTATACCCGGTGAATAAGCCGACGAGAGTATAAGACGGCGCTTTTGCCGTATTTTCATCATCTGCCATAATATCGCCCATATAACGCGCTTCCGTGCCTGCATACCAACCATCTTCCGGTACATAACCTATCGACGCAAAGCCCATATTACGGGCGATCCCTGGCATCCGATTACCGTTACAATCCTGTTCATTGCAAACATTGCTGCGATAGGTCGCATCAAGCCAGGTCCAGGACGCGTTTACGCGAAAATCTCCTGCGAAACGTTGATCCCATGCCAGTTCAGCGCCTTGACGACGGGTCTTTCCGGCATTTTTGTAAGTCGTACGCCCACCGCTACTGCTATCGACAACAATTTCATCATCAGTGTCGGTCTGAAACAATGCGAGACTAAGCAGCCCATCACCAATACGCGTTTTACTGCCGATCTCAATTGTATCGTTGGTGGATGGTTTTAAACCTAAGTTCATACCGCTTTGCCCATCAGCACGATAAGACAGCTCATTAATCGTCGGCGTTTCAAAACCTCGCCCGGCTGCCAGATAGATATTCCAGGCATCGGTCATTGCATATTTTAACGAACCGGCAGGTAGCCATTTATGATAACTGGCATCACCGCTGTCATCGCCGTTACCCGGAGTAACGTAATGGTCGTTGGAATCAAACCACACGGAGCTGTAGCGCACGCCAGCATCCAGCGACAGTTTTTCGCTCAGCTGCCACTGCGTCTGTAAATAGGGATCGATGTTCCACATCAGATTGCGTTCGTCGCGACGCAACTCACCTTTTTGCCCGTACTCCGGCATGCCGCTATTCAGGCGGAAGTTATTGTAGCCCTTGCGGTTTTCACTCATGTTTTCGTAGTTCAGGCCGGTAGTGAACGTGACCGGAACGCCCAGTTCACCACGGTGTGTCCAGCGGCTGTCTATTCCCTGGTAATGGCGTTGCAGGGTAATCACGCCGCCCGCATGTGACGGGTTAAGTTGTGGTGCCATGGGTATTGACTGGTACTGGGTCGTTTCTCGCTCTCCGGCATACATCATCACACTCATATCATCCCGCGAACTCAGGCTACGCTCATAGCGCAACCCAGCCTGAGTTTGCTTGATGGTTTTTCGCGTGTCGTACTGTTCTGCACGAGGCGCTTGTTGTGGATTAGCCTTCCATTCTGCTTTGGTTAGCCCACCTGGGTCATCTGCTTTGATATCCACACTATTGAAAATCAGACTTAATTTGCTGGCTTCATCAATGCGTACGCCCAGTTTGGCATTGGCTAAATTTTTCTGTGCGCCACTATGGTCACGATAGCCGTGGGTCGTAAAACGCGTGGTTGAGACGGTGTAATCGACATCGCCAGGCTGTGTGCCGTCTCCCGTTGCGCCCGTTGCTTTCAGCCCATAGCGCCAGCTGCCAAAACTGCCGTAGTAACTACTGGCTTCAATGGTTGGTGGCTGTTGTCCGGTCTGGGTGGTGACATTCATTACCCCACCAGACGCGTTGCCATACAGGGCAGAGAAGGGGCCACGCAGCACTTCCACATTTTGCACACTGCTTAAATCGATGTTGGATGTTTGCCCTTGCCCGTCGGGCATGGTGGCGGGAATACCGTCCACATACAGGCGAATACCGCGAATACCGTAAGTGGAGCGGGAGCCAAATCCGCGAATCGACAGCTGTAAATCTTGCGCATAGTTCTGCCGGTTTTGTACCTGCAAACCAGGCACGCCGGTCAGTGATTCGGACAAGTTAATGCGCGGTGTTGCCAGGCGCATCTCCTCGCCATCCACCACGCTTACTGCTGCTGGGGTATCCAGTTCTGAAACCACCTGCGGTGCGGCACTGACAATCATAGTCTGTTCATCAGCGGCAAAAACAACGGGGGAAAGGACAAGCAGTGCGGGCAAAACGGTCTGTCGGACGGAAAAAATCTTCATGAAAAAAGCCAGGTTAAGAATGGGAAAACGCCGTCATGGTAATGAAATTGTAAATTTATGGAAAATGAAACGGCACAATACGTTAAGTAATTGAGAAAATTGTAGTCGTAACGGCAAGAAATGCTCCACATTTGAGAAAATAATGATTACCATTCCCATTTATAACAAGAGCGTAACGATGATTACGCTTAGCGAAGCATTGTGAAGCAGCAAAAATATCGGTTCATCAAAGGGAGTCGTCATGCATTTACGTCATCTGTTTTCATCGCGCCTGCGTGGTTCATTACTGTTAGGTTCATTGCTTGTTGTTTCATCATTCAGTACGCAGGCCGCAGAAGAAATGCTGCGTAAAGCGGTAGGTAAAGGTGCCTACGAAATGGCTTATAGCCAGCAAGAAAACGCGCTGTGGCTCGCCACTTCGCAAAGCCGCAAACTGGATAAAGGTGGCGTGGTTTATCGTCTTGATCCGGTCACTCTGGAAGTGACGCAGGCGATCCATAACGATCTCAAGCCGTTTGGTGCCACCATCAATAACACGACTCAGACGTTGTGGTTTGGTAACACCGTAAACAGCGCGGTCACGGCGATAGATGCCAAAACGGGCGAAGTGAAAGGCCGTCTGGTGCTGGATGATCGTAAGCGCACGGAAGAGGTGCGCCCGCTGCAACCGCGTGAGCTGGTAGCTGACGATGCCACGAACACCGTTTACATCAGTGGTATTGGTAAAGAGAGCGTGATTTGGGTCGTTGATGGCGGGAATATCAAACTGAAAACCGCCATCCAGAACACCGGTAAAATGAGTACCGGTCTGGCGCTGGATAGCGAAGGCAAACGTCTTTACACCACTAACGCTGACGGCGAATTGATTACCATCGACACCGCCGACAATAAAATCCTCAGCCGTAAAAAGCTGCTGGATGACGGCAAAGAGCACTTCTTTATCAACATTAGCCTTGATACCGCCAGGCAGCGTGCATTTATCACCGATTCTAAAGCCGCAGAAGTGTTAGTGGTCGATACCCGTAATGGCAATATTCTGGCGAAGGTTGCGGCACCGGAATCACTGGCTGTGCTGTTTAACCCCGCGCGTAATGAAGCCTACGTAACGCATCGTCAGGCAGGTAAAGTCAGTGTGATTGACGCGAAAAGCTATAAAGTGGTGAAAACGTTCGATACGCCGACTCATCCAAACAGCCTGGCGCTGTCTGCCGATGGCAAAACGCTGTATGTCAGTGTGAAACAAAAATCCACTAAACAGCAGGAAGCTACCCAGCCAGACGATGTGATTCGTATTGCGCTGTAATAGATATGGCGAGGGTGAAAACGGTGAGACTTGCCTGCCTTTTATCACGGCGTATCCGGCACTTTCGTCAGTAATCTGAATTTGCCCGGCACGTAGCCGGGCAATTTTGCAATTAACTCGCCGTTTCAGGCTTAAACACAATTTCCTGTTTTTCTTCATCTTCCTCGACGACTGGCGCAGTGCTGTGAATTTCAGCAACGCGTTTGCGCACACCAAACCAGCCTATAACCAGCAAAATACCGATAATCGGCAGCGCCGCGATAGTATAAGTCCCGTTCGGGTAATCGAACGCCATCAGCACAAGGACACTCAGTAAAAACAGTAATGTCAGCCAGGAAGTGAAGGGCGCGCCAGGCAGTTTAAAACTGACATCCGCTGCTTTGCCTTCTTTAATCGCTTTACGCAGGCGCATCTGGCACACGATGATAAACGCCCATGAAGCGATGATTCCCAGCGACGCGAAGTTCAACACAATCTCAAATACGCGCGACGGCACCAGATAGTTGAGGAATACGCCGACGACATACACAACTAGTGTCGCCAGAATCCCGGCATACGGCACATGCTGACGACTCATTTTCGCCATAAAACTCGGTGCGGAACCGCCCATCGCCATTGAGCGCAGAATACGTCCGGTGCAGTACAGACCTGAATTCAGGCTGGAGAGGGCAGCGGTCAGCACCACAATGTTCATAATGCTGCCGATATATGGCACACCCAGTTTAGAGAAAAACGTCACGAACGGACTTTGCCCCGCCTGATACGCGCTCCACGGCAATAACATAACCAGCAACACCACGGAGCCGACGTAAAACAGGCCAATACGCCAAATCACACTGTTAATGGCTTTAGGCACCATGGTCTGCGGATCTTTACATTCTCCGGCAGCTGTACCCACCATTTCAATGGAGGCAAAAGCAAACACTACGCCCTGAATCAACACCAGCGCAGGCAGCAAACCGTGGGGGAAGAAGCCGCCATTATCGGTGATTAAATGAAAGCCAGTGGTGTTGCCATCCAGCGGCTGACCACTACCGAGGAACACTGTACCCACGACCAAAAAGGTCACAATGGCGAGCACTTTAATAAGCGCAAACCAGAACTCCATCTCCGCAAACCATTTCACACCGATCATATTCATGGTGCCAACGATGGTAAGTGCAGCGAGCGCAAAGACCCACTGCGGCACGCCGCCAAACGCACCCCAGTAATGCATATACAGAGCGACGGCGGTAATATCAACAATCCCCGTCATCGCCCAGTTGATGAAGTACATCCAGCCAGCAACATAAGCGGCTTTCTCACCCAAAAACTCACGGGCATAAGAAACAAAACTGCCACTGGAAGGGCGGTGTAGCACCAGCTCACCCAATGCACGCAGAATAAAAAACGAAAACAAGCCACAAATTAAATAAACCAGTGCCAGTGCGGGCCCCGCCATTTGCAGTCGGGCTCCTGCACCTAAAAACAAGCCGGTGCCAATCGCGCCGCCAATGGCGATCATCTGCACCTGGCGATTGCCCATCGCTTTGTGATACCCCTCTTCGTGGGCATTAAGCCAGCGGCGTTTCGCGGCGTGTTGATCTGAAGTGTCGGTGTCGTGTTTACTCATTGCTCTCCCTGATTGCTTTAATGAAAAAGTCATATAAGTTGCCATGAACAATGTTTATTCATCCTGGCGATGATAGTTATCACCATTATTCTTTATGGGTATAAAACTATCGGCGCAGCATCCTACCCGTTATCGATAAACGATGCAAAACATCCCCTTACAATCCTGAAGGGGATTAATACAACTGACGAAAAAATGACAAATCCTTTTGCTGGTTAACCTGTGTACTGTCCTACACTTAATCTTTAAAAGATTGTGAGGGGCATATGATTAAGGTGTATGGCGTACCCGGATGGGGCTCTACAATCAGTGAGCTGATGCTAACACTGGCTGATATTCCTTATCAGTTCGTTGATGTCAGTGGTTTTGACCACGAGGGAGCTTCACGCGAGTTATTGAAAACCCTGAACCCGTTGTGTCAGGTTCCGACACTGGCATTGGAAAATGACGAGATTATGACGGAGACAGCGGCGATTGCATTGATGGTTCTCGATCGTCGCCCGGACCTTGCGCCACCGGTTGGGCGCGCCGAACGTCAGCTGTTTCAACGGCTATTGGTCTGGCTGGTTGCTAATGTCTATCCAACATTCACTTTCGCCGATTACCCTGAGCGTTGGGCTCCTGACGCACCTGAACAGTTAAAGAAGAATGTTATTGAATATCGAAAATCGCTTTATATCTGGTTGAATTCGCAGCTCACTGCTGAACCTTATGCGTTTGGTGAGCAACTAACGCTGGTGGACTGTTATCTTTGCACTATGCGCACATGGGGGCCTGGGCATGAATGGTTTCAGGATAATGCCACGAATATCAGTGCGATTGCTGATGCTGTATGTCAGTTACCGAAATTACAAGAAGTATTAAAAAGGAATGAAATTATTTGAGTGGGATACCAGAAGATTATGTTATTTATTATTCAGTAACTTTATCCACAATGATGGGCGTAATTAATTAAATTCATGGTATGTTTTTTAATTTATATCACTCTCCTTTTCATTCAGCGTGTCTATTTCATTTCCTCTGAAAAGAAACTAACTATTCACATCGTGCAGATGTTTCAGTTGTTATCACAGGCATTCTATAATCTCAAAATGTTTTTAATGATGGATATGCTCGGAGTTGGAGATGCAATTAATATTAATACAAATAAAAATATCCGGCAGGTATGCTAAAAGGATAAATGGCGTTCTCTGTATTTATTCGCAATTATCTGTAGGACAAATATGGAGAGCTTGATGAGTCAGAGCTAAAACAGCAATTGATTAATAAACATGTTGATTTATTCAAGAAAATGGATGTATTTTAAATGTTGATTCTTAATATAACCTAATCAATAGATTATCAAGTGAGAGCTACACATTATTGGAGGGGCAGGGGAAAACACCATTTTGGGAACAATGCATCAGGTACTCTTACCACTGAAGCAAGATCATCCGGCACCAGGTGGTGGTGCAGTGCTTTGGAAATGGTCCCCTCGGGGGAGTTGTCATTATTTTCTATGCTATTTGCTTATTATATTCATCAGGTGAATTTAATAAATTCCTAATTTGAAATATCCACTATTAAGCTAGTGTTTAACGACGTTAAGATGGCAATGTGCAGATCATGTTATCAGGGTGGGGCGGTAGCGTATATTCCTTATACAAACCATCATTCATTTCAATGATTGTTATTGAATTATTTATTGTTGTGAATAAAAAGACATTATGAATATTGGTTTGACTTTGCATATCAGGTTTTTTATTACTCGCTGTAATGTACGAGCCTGTCGTGAATAACGTCGAGAACCCATCCGTTGCGTTTGTGATTATTTTGTTGACTAAACAGACACCCGTTTCTCTGAAGTAAAATCCCAGACTAAATCATCACATAACCATGACATTTTTCTGATATTCCCCGGTAACGCCAGATGTCGACTCGCTTAACCACCCTCAGCCATACCAGTGAAGGCCACCGCGTGTCGGTCCACTACGGCTATGACGATAAAGGCCGCCTGACCGGCGAACGCCAGACGGTGGAGAACCCGGAGACGGGGGAACTGCTGTGGCACCATGAGACCGGACATGCGTACAACGAACAGGGGCTGGCAAACCGCGTCACGCCGGACAGTCTGCCGCCGGTGGAGTGGCTGACCTACGGCAGCGGCTATCTTGCGGGCATGAAGCTGGGCGGGACGCCGCTGCTGGAGTTCACGCGCGACCGCCTGCACCGTGAGACGGTGCGCAGCTTCGGCAGCATGGCAGGCAGTAATGCCGCATATAAACTGACCAGCACATACACCCCCGCAGGCCAGTTACAGAGCCAGCACCTGAACAGCCTGGTGTATGACCGTGACTACGGGTGGAATGACAACGGCGACCTGGTGCGCATCAGCGGCCCGCGACAGACGCGGGAATACGGCTACAGCGCCACGGGCAGGCTGGAGAGTGTGCGCACCCTCGCACCAGACCTGGACATCCGCATCCCGTATGCCACGGACCCGGCGGGCAACCGGCTGCCGGACCCGGAGCTGCACCCGGACAGTACACTCACAGTGTGGCCGGATAACCGCATCGCGGAGGATGCGCACTATGTCTACCGCCACGATGAATACGGCAGGCTGACGGAGAAGACGGACCGCATCCCGGCGGGTGTGATACGGACGGACGACGAGCGGACCCACCACTACCACTACGACAGCCAGCACCGCCTGGTGTTCTACACGCGGATACAGCATGGCGAGCCACTGGTCGAGAGCCGCTACCTCTACGACCCGCTGGGACGGCGAATGGCAAAACGGGTCTGGCGGCGGGAGCGTGACCTGACGGGGTGGATGTCGCTGTCGCGTAAACCGGAGGTGACGTGGTATGGCTGGGACGGAGACAGGCTGACGACGGTGCAGACTGACACCACACGTATCCAGACGGTATACGAGCCGGGAAGCTTCACGCCGCTCATCCGGGTCGAGACAGAGAACGGCGAGCGGGAAAAAGCGCAGCGGCGCAGCCTGGCAGAGACGCTCCAGCAGGAAGGGAGTGAGAACGGCCACGGCGTGGTGTTCCCGGCTGAACTGGTGCGGCTGCTGGACAGGCTGGAGGAAGAAATCCGGGCAGACCGCGTGAGCAGTGAAAGCCGGGCGTGGCTTGCGCAGTGCGGGCTGACGGTGGAGCAACTGGCCAGACAGGTGGAGCCGGAATACACACCGGCGCGAAAAGTTCATTTTTACCACTGCGACCACCGGGGCCTGCCGCTGGCGCTCATCAGCGAAGACGGCAATACGGCGTGGCGCGGGGAGTATGATGAATGGGGCAACCAGCTTAATGAGGAGAACCCGCATCACCTGCACCAGCCGTACCGTCTGCCAGGGCAGCAGCATGATGAGGAGTCGGGGCTGTACTATAACCGTCACCGGCACTACGATCCGTTGCAGGGGCGGTATATCACCCCGGACCCGATTGGGTTGAGAGGTGGATGGAATATGTATCAGTATCCGTTGAATCCCATACAAGTGATAGACCCAATGGGGTTAGATGCGATTGAGAATATGACATCAGGTGGACTAATTTATGCCGTATCTGGTGTACCTGGATTGATTGCTGCAAACAGCATTACTAACAGTGCTTACCAGTTCGGTTATGATATGGATGCTATTGTTGGCGGAGCTCATAATGGGGCCGCCGATGCAATGAGACATTGTTACTTGATGTGTCGAATGACTAAGACATTTGGATCAACAATAGCTGACGTGATAGGTAAAAATCATGAGGCGGCAGGGGATAGACAAGGTCAGCCAGCTAAAGAAAGAATCATGGATCTTAAAAATAACACTGTCGGTATTGCTTGTGGCGATTTTTCTGCCAAATGTAGCGATGCATGTATTGAAAAATATAACACTGGGCAACTCTTCGGGTTAGATGGTATAAAAGCAGATAATCCAATAAAAGCAAAGCAAGGGAGTTCAGATGCTTCAAATTATTAGAGGCAAACTTGTCATTTTTTTAATTACCCTTTGTTTATTTGTTGTTTACCTTGGGTTTGATAACAATTCAAATTCTGACATCGTATTTTATGGACATAAAACACCAAAGAGCGTTGAGATATATCTTTCTGAAAAAAATATTATTTATAAAATAATTAATGACCAAAAAATTAGTAGAGGGAATGGTCATTTTATAAGTATAATGGTTAATAATTACAGGACGCACTGTGGAGTGGTTGATATAAATCTTAATTTTTTCAATGATATTCTTTATAGCGTGCGATTAAAAAACATTAGTAAACTGGAGAATATGGAGTTCTGCGCTACAAAACAACGGGTGTATTTTAGTGATAAAAACAAGAAGGCTAGTTATAAAATAATTAATTATGGAGACTATTATGATGTTGATTATTATGATAACAATTTGAAAAATGAAGTTTTTGACTGGATTGGTAAATGGTCATAATGAACAACACCAGAAAGAGAAAAATATAAAATACATACAGAAAGACATGAGAGCAAGGGACGGGGCAGGGCAAGATCATGAAAATTGTGATGTAAATCACGATTTTCATCTTTGCTTTAACGCCTACAGGTGATCAAAATTTAACCTTTGGAATAACTAAAAAGATAAAAAAGGACGCCAGGTGAGTATTCAAAGTTTGCTTGATTATATTTCAGTGACCCCTGATATACGACAACAAGGAAAGGTTAAACATAAATTATCTGCTATTTTGTTTCTCACCGTATGTGCAGTAATTGCAGGTGCCGATGAGTGGCAGGAAATTGAAGATTTTGGACATGAAAGACTTGAATGGCTAAAGAAATATGGTGATTTTGATAATGGCATTCCGGTCGATGACACCATTGCACGCGTTGTGAGTAACATTGACAGTTTGGCCTTTGAAAAGATGTTTATTGAATGGATGCAGGAGTGCCATGAAATCACTGATGGTGAAATTATAGCAATAGATGGAAAGACCATAAGAGGCTCCTTTGATAAGGGAAAAAGAAAAGGAGCAATCCATATGGTGAGTGCATTCTCGAACGAAAATGGTGTTGTACTGGGGCAGGTGAAAACGGAAGCCAAAAGTAATGAGATTACAGCCATTCCAGAGTTGCTTAACCTACTGTATTTAAAGAAAAATTTGATAACCATTGATGCTATGGGCTGTCAGAAAGATATCGCTTCGAAGATCAAAGATAAAAAAGCAGATTATCTTCTGGCAGTAAAAGGCAATCAGGGGAAATTACATCATGCATTCGAGGAAAAATTTCCTGTAAATGTGTTTTCTAATTATAAAGGCGATTCGTTTAGTACGCAGGAGATAAGTCATGGAAGAAAAGAAACACGTTTGCATATTGTCAGTAACGTAACGCCTGAACTTTTGTGATTTTGAATTCGAATGGAAGGGATTAAAAAAGCTTTGTGTAGCATTGTCATTCAGGCAGAAGAAAGAAGATAAATCAGCAGAAGGTGTAAGCATCCGATATTATATTTCATCAAAGGATATGGATGCTAAAGAATTTGCACATGCTATCAGAGCGCACTGGCTGATCGAGCACAGTCTTCATTGGGTGTTAGATGTAAAAATGAATGAAGATGCCAGCCGGATAAGAAGAGGAAACGCAGCCTAAATAATATCTGGAATAAAGAAGATGGCACTGAATTTATTAAGAGATTGCAAAGACATTAAGGGTGAAGAGGAAAAGAAAGAAGGCTGCGTTAAACACAGGGAAAGATCATCAGAAGTTCACTTTTTGTACTAAACAATTCGCATTTTATGTTTAAAAATTGAGATATTCCTTATTACCTAAAGCTGTTTTTTATTGCTTACACATGATCAAATACTCCTTACATAATTAAGGAGAACAAAATGGAACTTAAAAAATTGATGGGACATATTTCTATTATCCCCGATTACAGACAAGCCTGGAAAATGGAACATAAGTTATCGGATATTCTACTGTTGACTATTTGTGCCGTTATTTCTGGTGCAGAAGGCTGGGAAGATATAGAGGATTTTGGGGAAACACATCCCGATTTTTTGAAGCAATATGGTGATTTTGAAAATGGTATTCCTGTTCACGACACCATTGCCAGAGTTGTATCCTGTATCAGTCCTGCAAAATTTCACGAGTGCTTTATTAACTGGATGCGTGACTGCCATTCTTCAGATGATAAAGACGTCATTGCAATTGATGGAAAAACGCTCCGGCATTCTTATGATAAGAGTCGCCGCAGGGGAGCGATTCATGTCATTAGTGCGTTCTCAACAATGCACAGTCTGGTCATCGGACAGATCAAGACGGATGAGAAATCTAATGAGATTACAGCTATCCCAGAACTTCTTAACATGCTGGATATTAAAGGAAAAATCATCACAACTGATGCGATGGGTTGCCAGAAAGATATTGCAGAGAAGATACAAAAACAGGGAGGTGATTATTTATTCGCGGTAAAAGGAAACCAGGGGCGGCTAAATAAAGCCTTTGAGGAAAAATTTCCGCTGAAAGAATTAAATAATCCAGCGCATGACAGTTACGCAATGAGTGAAAAGAGTCACGGCAGAGAAGAAATCCGTCTTCATATTGTTTGCGATGTCCCTGATGAACTTATTGATTTCACGTTTGAATGGAAAGGGCTGAAGAAATTATGCGTGGCAGTCTCCTTTCGGTCCATAATAGCAGAACAAAAGAAAGAGCTCGAAATGACGGTCAGATATTATATCAGTTCTGCTGATTTAACCGCAGAGAAGTTCGCCACAGCAATCCGAAACCACTGGCATGTGGAGAATAAGCTGCACTGGCGTCTGGACGTGGTAATGAATGAAGACGACTGCAAAATAAGAAGAGGAAATGCAGCAGAATTATTTTCAGGGATACGGCACATTGCTATTAATATTTTGACGAATGATAAGGTATTCAAGGCAGGGTTAAGACGTAAGATGCGAAAAGCAGCCATGGACAGAAACTACCTGGCGTCAGTCCTTACGGGGAGCGGGCTTTCGTAATCTTGCCCTGGGCATTATTGTCGTATAAACGCTTTACCGGACACATGACATTCACAATGTGTGTTAATTTTACTGACATCTTTCAAAAGGAGCGTAATCATGCCGCACATCGACATTAAATGTTTTCCGCGTGAACTGGACGAACAACAAAAAGCAGCACTTGCTGCAGATATTACCGACGTTATTATTCGTCATCTGAACAGTAAAGACAGTTCGATAAGCATTGCTCTACAGCAGATTCAACCAGAATCTTGGCAAGCTATCTGGGATGCCGAAATCGCGCCCCAAATGGAGGCTTTGATAAAGAAACCTGGTTATAGCATGAATGCTTAACCCGCCGTAACACGCTTGCCGCTGGTAACAAACGTCCCAGCACCTAAATGATGCAACGTATTGAGCTTATCATCATCAAACTGCCAGCGGCCTTCGACAAATACCCGTGCGTCTGCCGCTGCTGATACTACTTCGCCAAACAGCGTGTCGTATTCTTCTTGCGCAGAAGTCGCAGGTAGCAATCGACACTCCATCCACGCCAGACATTTTTCCTCGACCAGAGGCAAACCAAATACCGGGCCTCTCACAACCGGAATGCCATAGCAATTAAATTTATCTTCATCACGCCCCGACACACTTCCCACCGCCCACGTCCAGTTAGTTGCTGCAACGCCCGGGATAACGATGCCAAATTTACCGTTATGTTCAATCAACTCCCTGGTCCATGTCGATTTATCTACCACAATCGCCACGCGTGGAGGTTCAAACTCCACCGGCATTGACCAGGCTGCAGCCATAATGTTACGCCGCTGGGATTGCTCATCGAAACTGGTGATCAAGACCGTTGGGCCATGATTTAACAGACGGCTGGCATGGTGTAATTCTATGGGGATGAATCGGCTCATGGTATCGCCTCGCGAAGAAGGTTTTTTTAAGCGTAGTCCGTAACGCAATAAGTAACGAAATTAACGGGATTGGCGATTTGCGAACGTGATGCATGTCCGCGATCGCACAAAATAGCCGGTGCGGCGTCTATTCCAGGTTATAAGTTGAGAAAACCACTAAGGGAAACGCCTGATGACGCCCATTCTGAATCACTATTTTGCCCGTATTAACTGGTCGGGAGCTGCTGCGGTCAATATTGATACGCTTCGTGCATTGCACCTGAAACACAATTGCACCATTCCGTTTGAAAACCTCGACGTTTTGCTGCCGAGGGAAATACAGCTTGATAATCAATCGCCGGAAGAGAAACTGGTGATAGCCCGTCGTGGCGGTTACTGTTTTGAGCAGAATGGCGTGTTTGAGCGGGTGTTACGCGAGCTGGGGTTTAACGTTCGCAGCTTGTTAGGGCGCGTAGTGTTATCAAATCCGCCAGCATTACCGCCGCGCACCCATCGTTTGCTGTTGGTGGAACTGGAAGAGGAAAAATGGATTGCTGATGTCGGTTTCGGTGGGCAGACGCTAACCGCGCCGATTCGTTTAGTTTCCGATCTCGTGCAGACCACGCCACACGGAGAGTATCGGTTGTTGCAGGAGGGTGATGATTGGGTGTTGCAGTTTAATCATCATCAGCATTGGCAGTCGATGTACCGTTTTGATCTCTGCGAGCAGCAACAAAGCGATTATGTGATGGGCAATTTCTGGTCGGCGCACTGGCCGCAGTCGCATTTTCGCCATCATTTGCTGATGTGCCGCCATTTGCCGGACGGCGGCAAGCTGACACTGACCAATTTTCATTTTACCCATTATGAAAATGGGCACGCGGTGGAGCAGCGAAATCTACCGGATGTGGCGTCATTATATGCTGTGATGCAAGAACAGTTTGGTCTGGGCGTGGATGATGCGAAACATGGCTTTACCGTGGATGAGTTAGCGCTGGTGATGGCGGCGTTTGATACGCACCCGGAGGCGGGAAAATAATTTATGTCAGGTTGCCGGATGCGGCGTAAACGCCTTATCCGGCATACATTAGCCCGGTTGTAGACCTGACAGGCGAAGCGCATCAGACAACGGTTTCAGAGTTCAATTGCCCATTCGGCATGAAACAAAATCACCGCTGTGCCTGAAATGGTGACTTTTTCCGGTTGGTTATCACGAATTGTCACCGTCACTTCAATCATACCGTCACGCCCCAATGCGCGCCCCTGATGGCCTTTAACACGCAACACGTTGCCATCGTGGGGCAATACGTTGTGATGTACCAACCATGCACCCATCGGGCCATTGGCATTGCCAGTCACCGGATCTTCCACAATACCAATCGCAGGCGAGAACATGCGACCATCGGTTTCGTTTTTGCCTGGGCGGATCTGGAACGGGAAGAAACCATTGCAGCCAATCTTTTTGCTGATAGCGGTCAGCGCATTAAGGTCAGGCGAAAGGGCGTCGATATCCACTTCCGGTTTCAGTGGGATCATCACTTTTGAGTGTCCTGTTGTTGCCACCTGAATTGGCAAGCCTGGCAGAATATCGTCCTCAGTGAGATGAAGCGCGTTGATAATCGCCGCACGTGTTTCACCTTCCAGCGGTGGCTCAAAGCCCGGCGTACCTTGTTCCAGCGAAATACGATAATCATCGTTGTGCTTTTCGATAGTCACGCGATGTTTTCCTGCCAGCGATGTTTGCCAGATCGTGCAATTTCCTAAACCTAACACCTTCGCACGTACATAGTGCGCAGCTACTGTCGCGTGACCGCAAATCGGCACTTCAACCGTTGGCGTAAAGTAGCGGATGCGCACATCGCTGTCGTCGCTGTGCAGCAGAAAAGCAGTTTCCGAATGGCCTAACTCGCGGGCGATAAGCTGCATTTGCGCTTCGCTAAGATTATCGGCGGGGAAAACAACACCGGCAGAATTGCCGCGAAACGGTTGTGAGGTAAAAGCATCGACGTGGTACACCTGCGGTTTCATTAACGTTCTCCTGTGACTGGAGAACTATCATAGCCTGCAAGTGGCCGGAGAGCGAAGGGCTATCCGGCCAGGGTGAAATTATCGCCGCGAACGCACAATTTGATATCGACGAGTAAAGTACTCAAACGGCGCGCTCCACACATGCACCAGTCGGGTGAACGGGAAGAGCAGGAAGATGGTCATTCCCAACACCAGATGCAGGCGGAAGACGAACGCTACGCCGTTGAGCATCTCTGACGATCCACCACGGAAAGTGACAATGCTTTGCGCCCAACCCACCAGCTTCATCATTTCGCTACCATCAGGATACTGTGCTGAAAACGGTATGGTACTTAGCCCCAACAGACACTGGATCAGCAAAATGCTCATGATGATGATATCCGGCGTAGTGGAAGTGGCACGCACGCGCTGATTTGTCAGCCTGCGCCACAGCAGTCCTGCGCCGCCAATCAACGTCAACACACCGCAAATACCGCCGAGCACCATCGCCATGAGTTGTTTCGCTGCCACTGGCAAAAACCACGCGTACATCCAGTGCGGCGTTAACATGCCGAACAAGTGCCCGAAGAAAATCCCCAAAATGCCGATATGGAACAGATTCGACCATATCACCATCCCGCGTTTATCGAGCATTTGACTTGAGGAGGCGCGCCAGGTGTACTGCCCGTAGTCGTAGCGCAGCCAGCTGCCGAGGAAAAACACCGTCGCACAAATGTACGGGTAGATATCGTAAAAAAAGACGTTCAGATACTGAATCATTTCCCACCTCCCGCACTGATGTCGACATATTGCGGCGCGACATCCTGGCTAAAGCGTCGCTGATATTGATTAAGCGGCGAGCTGTCACACGCCGTGGCGTTATCTTCAATAAACTTCACCTGTTCCTCTTCCCACACTGCATCAAGCGCCTGGCGGGTGTCATCGCGCTCTTCGCTGTTTACTTGTTTTGTGACACTGTCACTTGAAAGGGAGCTTCCCGCCAGTTGCAGCAGAGCATCAAACAACGCGTACCACGGTGCCTCGCGTTGTTTTAAGCGACCGCCAAGCAGGGCGAGGATCGGCGCAACATTGAGCAATCCTTCTTTCGCCTGATCGTCAGGCAGTACGCTTAAATACTCCAGATACAGCGGTAGATAATCGGGCAGTTCCCGACAATCCAGCTGCAGGCCGACCTTTTCATACTCCGCCAGCAGGTCCACCATTGCCTGGCCGCGATCGCGGGACTCGGCATGAACATGTTCGAACAGCAGCAGCGACGTGGTGCGCCCGCGGTCAAACACTTCGCACCATTCGGCCTGTTTATCCAGCAGCGGCGCGTTAAGCAGGTTGTGGGTGAAATCCGTAAGCATCGGCGCGTCGCGGCGGATCAACGCCAGCGCGTCCTCCTTGCATTCCCACAACAGCTCGTCCGGATACTCCATCAACAGGCCGATCACTTTGAGGATCTGCATTATTCGCCCTCCGCTTTGTCGCGCACTTCGGTGATGTTGATGGCATCGATACGGCTACTGTTGAACAGGTTGAATTTACTGTCCGAACCGTGGCAACCGTCGCCAAAGGTAAAACCGCAGCCGTTGCGTTCTGCGAAGGCATCGCCCGCCATTTCCCGATGGCTGGTCGGGATAACAAAACGATCTTCATAGTTGGCAATGGCGAGATAGCGATACATCTCTTCGACCTGGGCGACGCTCAGGCCTACTTCGTCGATGGCACGAGTATCAGTAACGCCTTCCACGGTTTGTGAACGCATATAGTGGCGCATCGCCATCATCCGTTTCAGCGCCCGCAGTACCGGACCGGTATCGCCGGCACTCAACATATTGGCGAGATATTGCACCGGAATACGCAGGCTTTCGATGGCGGGCAGCACGCCTTCGCTTTTCGGCAAACCGCCCGCATCTGCGTAGGACTGAATCGGTGACAGCGGAGGAACGTACCAGACCATCGGCAGGGTGCGGTATTCAGGGTGCAACGGTAGTGCCAGTTTCCAGTCCATCGCCATTTTGTAGACTGGCGAACGCTGGGCAGCGTCAATCACATTTTGTGGAATACCTTGTTTCAGGGCTTCCTCGATCACTGAGGGATCGTGTGGATCGAGGAACACTTCGCACTGGCGTTCATAGAGGTCAACTTCGCGCTCGGTGCTCGCCGCTTCCTCGATGCGGTCGGCGTCGTAAAGCAGCACGCCCAGATACCGGATGCGACCCACGCAGGTTTCTGAGCACACGGTCGGTTGACCGGACTCAATTCGTGGGTAACAGAAGATGCATTTTTCTGACTTGCCGCTTTTCCAGTTGAAGTAGATTTTTTTGTACGGACAACCGCTTATGCACAAACGCCAGCCACGGCATTTATCCTGATCAATCAGCACAATGCCGTCTTCTTCGCGTTTGTAGATAGCGCCGCTTGGGCAGGTCGCCACGCAGCTGGGATTGAGGCAGTGTTCGCACAGGCGCGGCAGGTACATCATGAAGGTGTTTTCAAACTGCCCGTACATCTCCTTTTGCATGGCCTCGAAGTTGCGGTCGCGGGCACGTTTTTCGAACTCACCGCCCAGCAGTTCTTCCCAGTTTGGCCCCCAGATCACTTTGTCCATCCGTTTGCCGTCAATCAGTGAACGCGGGCGAGCAGTAGGAATATGTTTGCCTTCCGGTGCGCTATGCAAATGTTCGTAGTCGAAGGTGAAAGGTTCGTAGTAATCATCAATCTGCGGCACCACCGGGTTGGCGAAGATTTTGGTTATTACGCCCATCTTGTTGCCCAGACGCGGGCGTATCTTGCCATTCACATCACGCACCCAGCCGCCTTGCCACTCTTCCTGATCTTCCCAGTTTTTCGGATAACCAATGCCCGGTTTGGTTTCGACGTTGTTAAACCATGCGTACTCCATGCCTTCGCGCCCGGTCCAGACGTTTTTACAGGTCACCGAACAGGTATGGCAGCCGATACATTTGTCGAGGTTAAGCACCATGCCGACTTGTGAACGGATTTTCATTTTTTCGCCTCCTGTACCTGATCGCGACCTTCATCATCCAGCCAGTTAACGTTCTTCATCTTGCGGATCATGATGAACTCATCGCGGTTCGATCCGACGGTGCCGTAGTAGTTAAAGCCCCAGGCCAGCTGCGCGTAACCGCCAATCATATGCGTTGGTTTCGGGCAAACGCGGGTAACCGAGTTATGAATGCCGCCGCGCATGCCAGTTACTTCCGAACCAGGAATATTCATAATGCGTTCCTGGGCGTGATACATCATGGTCATGCCCGGCGGTACACGTTGGCTGACCACCGCGCGGGCAGTCAGCGCGCCGTTGGCGTTGAATACTTCCACCCAGTCGTTATCGACAATGGTCAGTTCTCGGGCATCTGTTTCGCTGATCCAGACAATCGGTCCACCGCGAGAGAGCGTCAGCATTAGCAGGTTTTCACTGTAGGTTGAGTGAATGCCCCATTTCTGGTGCGGCGTCAGGAAGTTAAGTGCTTTTTCCGGGAAGCCGTTTGGCGGTATCTGGCGCATCTCACTGACGCTACGGGTGTCGATAGGCGGGCGATAAGCCACCAGGCTTTCACCAAAAGCACGCATCCACGGATGATCCTGATAGAGCTGCTGGCGTCCCGACAGCGTGCGCCACGGAATTAACTCATGAACGTTGGTGTATCCCGCGTTATAGGAGACGTGATCGCTTTCCAGACCGGACCAGGTGGGGCTGGAGATAATTTTACGCGGCTGCGCCTGAATATCGCGAAAGCGAATCTTCTCGTCCTCTTTGTGCAGCGCCAGATGGGTATGTTCGCGCCCGGTGATCTCGCCCAGCGCCTGCCACGCTTTGACTGCAACATGACCGTTGGTTTCCGGTGCCAGTGCCAGAATCACTTCTGAAGCGTCAATGGCGGTGTCAATCAGCGGACGCCCCTGTGCCGGGCCATCACGCTTGGTGTAATTGAGTTTGCCGAGGAAATCGATTTCATCCTGGGTATTCCACGAAATCCCTTTACCGCCATTGCCAAGTTTGTCCATCAATGGCCCGAGCGAGGTAAAGCGTTCATACGTAGCAGGGTAGTCGCGCTCCACCGCCACAATATTCGGCGCGGTTTTGCCTGGAATCAGATCGCATTCGCCTTTGCGCCAGTCGAGCACTTCACACGGCTGTGAGAGCTCTGCCGGAGAGTCATGCAGTAGGGGTTGTAATACCACGTCGGTTTCTTTGCCAAGATGACCCACGCACACTTGCGAAAATGCTTTGGCGATACCTTTGTAGATTTCCCAGTCGCTGCGTGATTCCCACGCCGGATCGACCGCCGCAGAAAGCGGATGAATAAACGGATGCATATCCGAGGTGTTCATATCGTCTTTTTCGTACCAGGTGGCGGTGGGCAGAACGATATCGGAGAACAGGCAGGTACTGGACATGCGGAAGTCGAGCGTCACCAGCAGGTCGAGCTTGCCTTCAATCGCTGCAGTTTGCCACTCGACTTCTTCCGGTTTGATCCCGTCGCTGGCACCGAGTTCCTCGCCCTGAATCCCGCTTTCGGTCCCCAGCAGATACTTCTGCATATACTCGTGGCCTTTGCCGGAGGAGCCAAGCAGGTTAGAGCGCCAGACAAACAAATTACGCGGATGATTGCTGCTGCTATCTGGTTGTTCGCAGGCCATACGTAAATCGCCCGATTTCAGCGCCTGGGCGGTAAATTCTGTGGGGGATAATCCGGCCTTGTCGGCTTCAGCTTTAATCCCGAGCGGGTTACGCCCCAGCTGCGGCGCAGAAGGTAGCCAGCCCATACGTTCGGCGCGAACGTTGAAATCAATCAGATGACCGCTGTACTTACTGGCATCGGCGAGCGGTGAAAGTAACTCCTGAGCAGAGACTTTTTCATAGCGCCATTGGCTGGAATGATTGTAGAAAAACGAGGTGCTGTTCATTTGGCGCGGTGGTCGGTTCCAGTCGAGCGCAAAGGCCAGTGGCAACCAGCCGGTTTGTGGGCGCAGTTTTTCCTGGCCGACATAGTGTGCCCAGCCGCCACCGCTTTGCCCGACACAACCGCAGAAGATCAGCATATTGATCATCCCGCGGTAGTTCATGTCCATGTGATACCAGTGGTTAACACCTGCGCCGAGGATAATCATCGAGCGCCCATGCGTTTTATGGGCGGTATCGGCAAATTCACGGGCGATGGTTTCAATATACTGGCGCGGCACGCCGGTAATTTGCTCACCCCAGGCTGGGGTGTACGGTTTGATTTCAGCGTAATCTTTCGCACTGTTTTCATCTTCCAGCCCGCGATCGAGGCCGTAATTCGCCAGTACCAAATCATAAACGCTGACCACCGGACAGGTGTTGCCATCGACTAACGTCAGGTTTTTAACGGGCAATTGGCGCACCAGCACCGGATTGTGTTTTACGCTGCGAAAATGCGGATTTTCAATGCCGCCAAAGTAGGGGAAGGCCACGCCTGCAACAGCGTCATGTTGACCGAGCAGGGTTAACGACAATTCGGTTTCCGTACCGGCGGCAATGGATTCCAGATTCCATTTGCCTTTTTCTCCCCAGCGGAAACCAATCGAACCGTTCGGCACTACCAATTCACCTGCGGTATTAACTGCTACGGTTTTCCACTGCGGATTGTTGCTTTCGCCCAGTCCATCCACCAGGTCAGATGCGCGGATCATGCGCCCGGGAACGTAGCTACCATCGTCGCGAGGCTCCAGCATTACCAGCATCGGCATGTCGCTGTAGCGGCGGCAGTAGTTGATAAAGTAGTCGCTGGGATTATCGAGATGAAACTCTTTTAAAATCACATGGCCCATTGCCATCGCCAGGGCGCTATCAGTGCCTTGTTTCGGTGCCAGCCACTGGTCGCACAATTTGGCCACTTCAGAGTAGTCAGGGGTAATGGCGATGGTTTTAGTGCCTTTGTAGCGTACTTCGGTAAAGAAGTGGGCGTCCGGCGTACGTGTCTGCGGTACGTTAGACCCCCAGGCGATGATGTAGCTGGAGTTATACCAGTCGGCAGATTCCGGTACGTCGGTTTGCTCGCCCCAGGTCATCGGCGAGGCGGGCGGCAGGTCGCAATACCAGTCGTAGAAACTTAAACAGGTGCCGCCAAGCAGCGACAGATAACGCGTTCCGGCGGCGTAAGAAACCATCGACATCGCCGGGATCGGCGAGAAACCGGCAACGCGATCCGGGCCGTAGGTTTTGATGGTCCAGACGTTAGCGGCGGCAATCAGCTGGTTTAGTTCCTGCCAGTTGGAGCGGATAAACCCGCCGCGCCCACGCACTTGTTTGTAGCTCAGGCACTTTTGCGGATCGTTCATAATCGATGCCCACGCCAGTACCGGATCGCTGTGTTGCTTGAGGGCTTCGCGCCACAGTTCAATCAGTCGTTTACGAATGAGCGGGTATTTCAGGCGGTTAGCGCTGTAAAGATACCAGGAGTAACTTGCGCCACGCGGGCAGCCGCGAGGTTCATGATTGGGCAGGTCAGGGCGAGTGCGCGGGTAGTCGGTCTGTTGGATTTCCCAGGTCACCAGACCATTTTTAACGTAGATTTTCCAGCTACAGGAGCCTGTACAGTTAACACCGTGGGTGGAACGCACGATTTTGTCGAACTGCCAACGCTGGCGATAGCTGTCCTCCCAGTCGCGGTTGCTATGCATCACCTGTCCGTGACCATCGGCAAAGGTTTCGCCCTTTTGTTTGAAGTAGCGAAAGCGATCCAAAAGTTTACTCATGACATGACTCCTGCTCCAGGAATGAATTGGGATCTGATGCCTTGTCGGATGCGACACGGTTGTACATCAGGCATCGATCTCTTATTTTTGGCTGAACTTCCGCCGACCATAAACCAGCCAGGTCAGCAGCACACAAACGATGTAGAAGATTAAAAACACTTTCATCGCGCCGACCGGAGAGCCGGTCATATTGAGCGACATGCCAAACGCCTGCGGAATAAAAAAGCCGCCCACTGCGCCAATGGCTGAGATAAAGCCCAGAGCCGCCGCCGTTTCGGTGACGGCTTCTTTATGAGCTTGCTCATCACTACCGCCTTTCATCTTTACCCGATAAATGGTTATCTGGCGAAAGATGACGGCGATCATCTGGAAAGTAGAACCACTTCCCAGACCCGCAGTCAGAAACAGCCCCATAAATACGGCGTAAAAGGCGATGAAATTACCGGAGCCTGTGCCCGGTAAGGTAAGGAACAGCAGGGCACTGAAAATCGCCATAAAAATAAAGTTGATCAACGTCACCCGCACGCCGCCGAACTTATCGGAAATAGCACCACCAACCGACCGCGCGATGGCACCGATAAATGGGCCAAAGAACGCCAGGCGCAGAATATTCACATCCGGGAACTGGGTTTTTGCCAGCATGGCAAAACCCGCAGAAAAACCGATAAACGAACCGAAGGTGGCAAGGTAAAGCAGGCTCAGCAGCCAGAGATGCAGGCGTTGTAAGACAGGGAGCTGGTCGGCAATTGAGGCGCGTGAACTGGCGATATCATTCATCCCTGACCATGCGGCGATCGTGGCAATCGCCAGTAGCGGTACCCAAATCCATGCGGCATTCGCCAGCGACATCACCGAACCGTCGGCCTGCGGTACGCCATTGACGCCGAGAAAGGCAAATACAGGTACAAAAATGACCAGCGGTGCAACCAGCTGCATTACACTTACACCTAAGTTTCCTAATCCGCCATTAATCCCAAGAGCGCTCCCTTGTTTGGCTTTTGGAAAGAAGAAACTGATATTGCCCATGCTCGAAGCAAAGTTTGCACCTGCAAAACCGCATAGCAAAGCGATAACGATAAATATCCCAAAAGGAGTATTCGGATTTTGCACGGCAATTCCGAGCCAGACGCAAGGAATAATCAGGATTGCAGTACTAAAAACCGTCCATCGGCGTCCACCGAATATAGGCACCATAAAGGAGTAGGGAACACGCAATAATGCGCCAGAAACGGAGGGTAATGCGGTTAATAAAAAGAGTTGATCGGTAGTAAAATTAAAACCGATTTTATTGAGATTAACGGTAACTGCGCTAAATAGCATCCAGACACAGAAGGCAAGAAGTAGACAACTGACTGATATCCAGAGATTTCTTCGAGCAATATGTTTTCCTTTATTTTCCCAGAAGGCCGGATTTTCTGGTTTCCAGTCGCGCAAAAGATAACGACTATTTTTCTCATTTTGCAGTGCCATATTGTTCCTCACATGCACACATTGGTAATGAAAAAAAGACAAAACACGAGGTAAGGCGCAATAGCCAGTTATTAGAATTAAGGATGAATTGGGTGAAGTGCTGATTGAAAGAATAGATAAGAAAGCGTAACCGCGGGGGCAGAATGGGGATTAAGTAGCCAGATATGTGTTACTAAATGTAACTAACAAGCTAACCTTCAAACGGGGTTAATCTTTGAACGTATGTCATGTTTCAACCCTTCAGATCGTGAATCTAAAGGGTTACATATTAACTATATTATCAACAAGACCAGACACTTATAGAATTAGTGATGATTTATTCACTAAAAAGGCCATGAACTGGAGGAAAACGATCTGTCCAGAAGGTCTATCGGTTCCTCTCTTATTGCCTGATTGTAATAATCGTTATTACAGTAAGTATTGTTTATTTCATCTAAGGTCATGTTTTTAACTTTTATATTCATCTGGTTTACAACTTCCTCTGTCTTGTAAGTGTGTATATTATATGGGGTATATGCTTTTTTAATAGGATAGTGAAACAATTCGTTATCCACATCTATTCCGTCAGAGTGAACTTCAAATGCACCAGGCGAAAGAATTGCCAGGCCAGTATTAAGCTTAAGTGCTGGGGAAAACAAATTAAATAACATGAGCTGCATAGTAGGGCAATTGTTCTTCCCAGAAACATTTAAAAAATTTAAGTTTTGCTCTGTTTTATTATGGGGAATAAAGTTCCAATATCGGATGTATTATTAGTATCAATGTGGGTTATTTTATTATTGTCCAGTCTTAAACTTTTGATAGATGGAAGATAAGTCAGGAAATCAAGATTTATATATTTCAACTGGTTGTTAGCAGCGTTTAATGTCTGAACATTGCAGAAGTTGCTATAGAATATTTTAATTTCAGAAAGCAAATTGTTGTTAATAAGTAACGTATTCAAGTTGGGAAATAAGTCATTGTGTAAACTTGTTAGTTTATTATGGGATAGATCCAGCAGTAAGAGTTCATTTTTATTACCTGCAACAATATCAGTTAATTGATTATGGCTGAGATTCAGGTATTGCAGCCATTCGCAAGATTCTAATTGCACAAACTCTAGTTGATTATGTGCCGCACTAAAATAAGTAACTGATGAAAGCCTATCTATATCAATATTTCTGAGAGCATTATTATTCATAGATATATGTGTAATACTTACATTTCTGCCTTGAGGAAAATTTATTGACTCAAGAGCATTACTATTCAGACTTAGCTTTACGAGTCTATCGTAGTTGGTTGCATCAAAATGTGTGAATTGGTTATTATCAAGATTGATAGATGTGAAGTTTTGCAGCCCTGGTGGTTGAGTGGTTAAATTAAGTCCTGATAAATCAATGGTCACTTCATTAGTGTCATCAATTATATTTCTTACTGCAGTCCAGTACTGCATTTGTGCAAGTGGATCATTGTTGATGCCGTTAACTAATACATGCCAAAGATGTTTTGATGATATTAGTTGATCAATGTCATTGGTTGGCAGTAAATTGTTATTGCTTAAGTTTAAATATTCCAGTTTTGTAGTGTTTTTGGCGTTTAAATGTGCAATATGGTTGTCGTTTAAAGTGATTGTTTTCATCCTGGGATGATTGTGTAATATAAGGTCAGTGATCATATTGTGATGGGCACTTAACTCAATCAGAGATTCTTGCCGCGCGAGCCGTTGGCTTCATCGTTATAGCCTTTAAAATCATATTCCCAGTGACCAAAACCAATCATTTGATCATTGATTTGCGTTTCTCCTTTAAAGCCGAGACGGGCATAAGTTTTATCACCATCGTCACGCTTATCATCAGTAAAATAACGTAGAGCGGTAACCTTGCCATAAAGGTCGAGTTTATTACCATCCTTGTTATAGACTTCGGCAGCGTGTGCTACGTTCGCAGCTAACAAACCAGTTACAACCACCGCAACTATTTTTAATTTCATTTAACAGAATCCTTTTAATTATCGTTAAACGTATTTTCTAAACGAATTTTAAACGGCGTCATTTATAAATGACATACTGTTTTTAAAATAGAATGGTGATTAAAAACAATGAGAAAAATAGATGAAATAATATTATTTATCGATATGTGATCGAAGTCGAAATGAGATATAAGGTGAATTACTGGTATTTGAAATTTATTTTTTTAATATTGTCGGAATTTATCTGATTAACTACCGGGCCGTAGACCCGGCAGTTATTTTAACCACGACGTGTCGCCAGCCAGCAGAGCAGGGAACCGCCGCAGACCATCAGCGCGCCTTGCCAGAACGAGAACGACAGCGGGGCGCTGAGCAGCACGGCTGCAAGCGCTGAGGAAAGTACAGGCGTAAAATACGAACCTACCGCCATAATGGTGACATTGCCATGCAATATACCGACATTCCATGCAGCATAAGCAAATCCTAAGGTAAATGCCGCAGAGATGAGTTTAATCATGACGGGCGTGCTAAATATCATTTCTGGTTGTGGCGTAAGAAAATAGTAAACCCACAGACTTGCTCCCGTTAGCAGGACAAAAACGGTAATTCCATTAAATCCGCGTGCGTATTTATTCGTTACTGTGCAATAGGCTGCCCAGATAAACGCACCAATGAACGCCAGGAAATAACTCAATGGGCTGGTGGTGATATTATTGATGATTTCATCATAATGTAACCCATTGTCACCGCCTAACACCCAACAGACGCCGACGAGGGCTAATAATAATCCAGGTACAATCAACCAGTTGGTTTTCTGACCATTAAACAGAATGGCAAAGAGAATTGTCAGGCTGGGCCACAGATAGTTCACCATACCCACTTCAATCGCCTGATGATGGGTCGCCGCATACCCTAAGGAAAGCGCCAGACAGATTTCATAGCTGACGAATAACAGACTCCCGGCGAGTAAATAGCCTTTCGGGATTTGCCGAATACGCGGAAATCCAACCGTGAAGATTAACAGCAGCCCGCTTAATGAATAGATAGCAGCTGCGCCGCCGACCGGGCCGAGCCCCTCACTGACACCGCGAATCAATCCTACCATCGTGCTCCACAGGACGATCGCTATCAGCCCTATGAGCGTTGCTTTTTGTCGTGTCATGCTCGCTGTTTTGTCTCTCTTGCCGTTAAAAATTAAGCTGAATTTTATAGCATTTTTTTAACTGGCCTGTCAGGCAGTGGTGCGTTTTTCTACCGCTATTGAGGTAGGTCAATTTGCGAAGGCGGATTATTTTGTGGCAAACAGATGTTCTTTTTGATTTCGCGCAAAAAGATTCAGAATTTTACTGTTAGTTTCCTCGCGCAGTAATACCCCTGAAAAAAGAGGAAAGCAATGGACGTCAGTCGCAGACAATTTTTTAAAATCTGCGCGGGCGGTATGGCTGGAACAACAGTAGCGGCATTGGGCTTTGCCCCGAAGCAAGCACTGGCTCAGGCGCGAAACTACAAATTATTACGCGCTAAAGAGATCCGTAACACCTGCACATACTGTTCCGTAGGTTGCGGGCTATTGATGTATAGCCTGGGTGATGGCGCAAAAAACGCCAGAGAAGCGATTTATCACATTGAAGGTGACCCGGATCATCCGGTAAGCCGTGGTGCGCTGTGCCCGAAAGGGGCCGGTTTGCTGGATTACGTCAACAGTGAAAACCGTCTGCGCTACCCGGAATATCGTGCGCCAGGTTCTGACAAATGGCAGCGCATTAGCTGGGAAGAAGCATTCTCCCGTATTGCGAAGCTGATGAAAGCTGACCGTGACGCTAACTTTATTGAAAAGAACGAGCAGGGCGTAACGGTAAACCGTTGGCTTTCTACCGGTATGCTGTGTGCCTCCGGTGCCAGCAACGAAACCGGGATGCTGACCCAGAAATTTGCCCGCTCCCTCGGGATGCTGGCGGTAGACAACCAGGCGCGCGTCTGACACGGACCAACGGTAGCAAGTCTTGCTCCAACATTTGGTCGCGGTGCGATGACCAACCACTGGGTGGATATCAAAAACGCTAACGTCGTGATGGTGATGGGCGGTAACGCTGCTGAAGCGCATCCCGTCGGTTTCCGCTGGGCGATGGAAGCGAAAAACAACAACGACGCAACCTTGATCGTTGTCGATCCCCGTTTTACGCGTACCGCTTCTGTGGCGGATATTTACGCGCCTATTCGTTCCGGTACGGACATTACGTTCCTGTCTGGCGTTTTGCGCTACCTGATCGAAAACAACAAAATCAACGCCGAATACGTTAAGCATTACACCAACGCCAGCCTGCTGGTGCGTGATGATTTTGCTTTCGAAGACGGTCTGTTCAGCGGCTACGACGCTGAAAAACGTCAATACGATAAATCGTCCTGGAACTATCAGCTCGATGAAAACGGCTATGCGAAACGCGATGAAACACTGACTCATCCGCGCTGTGTGTGGAACCTGCTGAAAGAGCACGTTTCCCGCTACACGCCGGACGTCGTTGAAAACATCTGCGGTACGCCAAAAGCCGACTTCCTGAAAGTGTGTGAAGTGCTGGCCTCCACCAGCGCACCGGATCGCACAACCACCTTCCTGTACGCGCTGGGCTGGACGCAGCACACTGTGGGTGCGCAGAACATCCGTACTATGGCGATGATCCAGTTGCTGCTCGGTAACATGGGTATGGCCGGTGGCGGCGTGAACGCATTGCGTGGTCACTCCAACATTCAGGGCTTGACTGACTTAGGCCTGCTCTCTACCAGCCTGCCAGGTTATCTGACGCTGCCGTCAGAAAAACAGGTTGATTTGCAGTCGTATCTGGAAGCGAACACGCCGAAAGCGACGCTGGCTGATCAGGTGAACTACTGGAGCAACTATCCGAAGTTCTTCGTTAGCCTGATGAAATCTTTCTATGGCGATGCCGCGCAGAAAGAGAACAACTGGGGCTATGACTGGCTGCCGAAGTGGGACCAGACCTACGACGTCATCAAGTATTTCAACATGATGGATGAAGGCAAAGTCACCGGTTATTTCTGCCAGGGCTTTAACCCGGTTGCGTCCTTCCCGGACAAAAACAAAGTGGTGAGCTGCCTGAGCAAGCTGAAGTACATGGTGGTTATCGATCCGCTGGTGACTGAAACCTCTACCTTCTGGCAGAACCACGGTGAGTCGAACGATGTCGATCCGGCGTCTATTCAGACTGAAGTATTCCGTCTGCCTTCGACCTGCTTTGCTGAAGAAGATGGTTCTATCGCTAACTCCGGTCGCTGGTTGCAGTGGCACTGGAAAGGTCAGGACGCGCCGGGCGAAGCGCGTAACGACGGTGAAATTCTGGCGGGTATCTACCATCATCTGCGCGAGCTGTACCAGTCCGAAGGTGGTAAAGGCGTAGAACCGCTGATGAAGATGAGCTGGAACTACAAGCAGCCGCACGAACCGCAATCTGACGAAGTGGCTAAAGAGAACAACGGCTACGCGCTGGAAGATCTCTATGACGCTAATGGCGTGCTTATTGCGAAGAAAGGTCAGTTGCTGAGTAGCTTTGCGCATCTGCGTGATGACGGTACAACCGCATCTTCTTGCTGGATCTACACCGGTAGCTGGACAGAGCAGGGCAACCAGATGGCTAACCGCGATAACTCCGACCCGTCCGGTCTGGGGAATACGCTGGGATGGGCCTGGGCGTGGCCGCTCAACCGTCGCGTGCTGTACAACCGTGCTTCGGCGGATATCAACGGTAAACCGTGGGATCCGAAACGGATGCTGATCCAGTGGAACGGCAGCAAGTGGACGGGTAACGATATTCCTGACTTCGGCAATGCCGCACCGGGTACGCCAACCGGGCCGTTTATCATGCAGCCGGAAGGGATGGGACGCCTGTTTGCCATCAACAAAATGGCGGAAGGTCCGTTCCCGGAACACTACGAGCCGATTGAAACGCCGCTGGGCACTAACCCGCTGCATCCGAACGTGGTGTCTAACCCGGTTGTTCGTCTGTATGAACAAGACGCGCTGCGGATGGGTAAAAAAGAGCAGTTCCCGTATGTGGGTACGACCTATCGTCTGACCGAGCACTTCCACACCTGGACCAAGCACGCATTGCTCAACGCAATTGCTCAGCCGGAACAGTTTGTGGAAATCAGCGAAACGCTGGCGGCGGCGAAAGGCATTAATAATGGCGATCGTGTCACTGTCTCCAGCAAGCGTGGCTTTATCCGCGCGGTGGCTGTGGTAACGCGTCGTCTGAAACCGCTGAATGTAAATGGTCAGCAGGTTGAAACGGTGGGTATTCCAATCCACTGGGGCTTTGAGGGTGTCGCGCGTAAAGGTTATATCGCTAACACTCTGACGCCGAATGTCGGTGATGCAAACTCGCAAACGCCGGAATATAAAGCGTTCTTAGTCAACATCGAGAAGGCGTAAGGGGGCGAACAGATGGCTATGGAAACGCAGGACATTATCAAAAGGTCCGCAACTAACTCCATCACGCCGCCTTCTCAGGTGCGTGATTACAAAGCAGAAGTCGCAAAACTTATCGACGTTTCCACCTGTATCGGCTGTAAAGCCTGTCAGGTGGCGTGTTCGGAGTGGAACGACATCCGTGATGAAGTGGGGCACTGCGTCGGGGTTTACGATAACCCCGCCGATCTGAGCGCCAAGTCCTGGACGGTGATGCGCTTTAGCGAAACCGAACAGAACGGCAAGCTGGAGTGGCTGATCCGTAAAGACGGCTGTATGCACTGTGAAGATCCCGGCTGCCTGAAGGCGTGCCCGTCTGCTGGTGCAATCATTCAGTACGCTAACGGGATTGTCGATTTCCAGTCGGAAAACTGCATCGGCTGTGGTTACTGCATTGCCGGGTGTCCGTTTAATATTCCGCGCCTCAACAAAGAGGATAACCGGGTATATAAATGCACGCTCTGCGTCGATCGCGTCAGCGTCGGCCAGGAACCGGCTTGTGTGAAAACCTGTCCGACCGGGGCTATCCACTTCGGCACCAAGAAGGAGATGCTGGAGCTGGCGGAACAGCGCGTGGCGAAACTGAAAGCGCGTGGTTACGAACATGCTGGCGTCTACAACCCGGAAGGGGTCGGTGGTACGCACGTTATGTACGTGCTGCATCACGCCGATCAGCCGGAGCTGTATCACGGTCTGCCGAAAGATCCGAAGATCGACACCTCGGTAAGCCTGTGGAAAGGCGCGTTGAAACCGCTGGCAGCGGCTGGCTTTATTGCCACTTTTGCCGGGTTGATTTTCCACTACATCGGTATTGGCCCGAATAAGGAAGTGGACGATGACGAGGAGGATCATCATGAGTAAGTCGAAAATGATTGTGCGCACCAAATTTATTGATCGCGCCTGTCACTGGACCGTGGTGATTTGCTTCTTCCTGGTGGCGCTGTCCGGGATTTCGTTCTTCTTCCCGACGCTGCAATGGCTGACGCAAACCTTCGGTACGCCGCAGATGGGACGCATTTTGCACCCGTTCTTCGGCATTGCGATTTTCGTCGCACTGATGTTTATGTTTGTGCGTTTTGTGCATCACAACATCCCGGATAAGAAAGATATTCCGTGGCTGTTGAACATTGTCGAAGTATTGAAAGGCAATGAGCATAAAGTGGCGGATGTCGGTAAGTACAACGCCGGGCAAAAGATGATGTTCTGGTCGATCATGAGCATGATTTTCGTGCTGCTGGTGACCGGGGTGATTATCTGGCGTCCGTACTTTGCGCAGTACTTCCCGATGCAGGTTGTTCGCTACAGCCTGCTGATCCACGCGGCTGCGGGTATCATCCTGATCCACGCCATCCTGATCCATATGTATATGGCATTTTGGGTGAAAGGATCGATTAAAGGGATGATCGAAGGGAAGGTAAGTCGTCGCTGGGCGAAGAAACACCATCCGCGCTGGTATCGTGAAATCGAGAAGGCAGAAGCGAAAAAAGAGAGTGAAGAAGGGATATAATCTCTTTTGAACTTTAAGCTGAAAATGGCGCTGTAAAAGGCGCCATTTTCATATTGTAGACAACGTAGGCTTTGTTCATGCCGGATGCGGCGTGAACGCCTTATCCGGCATGAAAACCCTTCAAATCCAATAGATTGCAGTGAACGTGTAGGCCTGATAAGCGTAGCGCATCAGGCAATGTTGCGTTTGTCATCAGTTTCAAATGGCGCTGTAAAAGGCGTCATTTTCATATTGTAGACAACGTAGGCTTTGTTCATGCCGGATGCGGCGTGAACGCCTTATCCGGCATGAAAACCCTTCAAATCCAATAGATTGCAGTGAACGTGTAGGCCTGATAAGCGTAGCGCATCAGGCAATGTTGCGTTTGTCATCAGTTCTAAATGGCGCTTTATAAAGTGCCATTTTTTTATTGCGTAACCAGACGGCGTAATCGCGACACATCCACTGTTTTTTCTGCCTCTGCCAGACTCCAGGCGTTTTGCAGATTCAGCCACATTTGCGGCGAACTGCCGATCACCACGGAAAGTTTAATCGCCATTTCTGGCGTCAAAGCTGCTTTTCCTGTCAGCAATCGGCTTGCCGTTGAGGGAGCAATTTCCATTGCTCTGGCAAACTCGCGCAGGCTGACATTAAGTTCGTCCAGTGATTCCTGAATAATGTCCCCCGGGCGGGGATGATTGGCCATTTTCATTAGTGTCTTTACTCTCAGTAGCGTTCCTTCACTGGGAACACTATCATTATTGTTCCTTCCTACGCAACAATAATCCATTTAGCCATTTCATGTTGGAGAGTGTGCGATGCTGCGACCCGAACATGGCAGTCGCAGCAAAGGCCTCTTAGTGACGGAAATCAATCACCATGCGGCCACGGATTTTGCCTTCTTCCATCTCAGTAAAGATGGTGTTGATGTCCGCTAACGGACGCAGGGCGACTTTCGGCACCACTTTACCTTCGGCGGCAAACTGGAAGGCTTCAGTTAAATCCTGGCGCGTGCCGACCAGCGAACCGACCACTTCAATACCATCCAGCACAAGACGTGGGATATCCAGGCTCATAGACTCCGGCGGTAGACCGACAGCCACAACACGACCGCCTGCACGGACAGCATCAACTGCCGAGTTAAACGCAGCTTTAGCTACCGCTGTTACCACCGCAGCGTGAGCGCCACCAGTTTTCTCCTGCACAATTTTGGCGGCGTCTTCGGTGTGTGAGTTAATCGCTAAATCTGCGCCCATTTCGGTTGCCAGTTTTAACTGCTCATCATTGACATCAATGGCGATCACTTTGGCGTTAAAGACATTCTTCGCGTATTGCAGGGCGAGGTTACCCAGACCGCCAAGACCGTAGATAGCAATCCACTGCCCTGGACGAATTTTTGACAGCTTAACGGCTTTGTAGGTGGTGACTCCCGCACAGGTAATGCTGCTGGCCGCCGCCGAGTCCAGACCATCTGGCACTTTTACCGCGTAATCGGCGACCACGATGCACTCTTCCGCCATCCCGCCATCAACGCTGTATCCGGCATTTTTAACTGAACGGCAGAGCGTTTCGTTACCACTGTTACAGTATTCGCAATGACCGCATCCTTCGTAGAACCACGCCACGCTGGCACGATCGCCTGGTTTTAATGAGGTGACACCTGGACCCACTTCTGCCACCACACCGATGCCTTCATGGCCCAGAATTACGCCGGTTTTGTCACCAAAATCGCCATTCTTAACATGAAGATCGGTATGACATACACCACAACACTCCATTTTCAGCAGGGCTTCGCCATGTTTCAGTGAGCGCAGTGTTTTATACGTAACGTCAACATGATGATCCTTCGTAACAACTGCAGCCTTCATAGTTCCTCCTTTTCGGATGATGTTCTGCATAGCAGGTGAGGCAAATGAGATTTATTCGCCACTACCCAGTATGGATGAGATCTGAAAAAGGGAGAGGGAAATAGCCCGGTAGCCTTCACTACCGGGCGCAGGCTTAGATGGAGGTACGGCGGTAGTCGCGGTATTCGGCTTGCCAGAAATTATCGTCAATGGCCTGTTGCAGGGCTTCGGCAGAGGTTTTCACCGCCACGCCTTGCTGCTGCGCCATTTTGCCAACCGCAAACGCAATTGCGCGGGAGACTTTCTGAATATCTTTCAGTTCCGGCAGTACCATACCTTCGCCGTTCAGCACCAATGGTGAATACTGCGCCAGCGTTTCACTTGCCGACATCAGCATCTCATCGGTGATACGTGACGCGCCGGAAGCAATAACACCCAGGCCGATGCCCGGGAAAATAAAGGCGTTGTTACACTGGGCGATAGGGTAGATTTTATCTTTCCATACCACTGGATTAAACGGGCTGCCCGTGGCGACCAGCGCGTTACCTTCGGTCCAGGCGATAATGTCCTGCGGTGTGGCTTCCACGCGTGACGTCGGGTTAGACAGCGGCATCACGATCGGACGCGGACAGTGTTTATGCATCTCACGGATGATCTCTTCCGTAAACAGCCCGGTCTGTCCTGAGACGCCAATCAGAATATCTGGTTTTACATTGCGCACCACATCCAGCAGTGACAGCACATCGCTGTCGGTATCCCAGTCACTGAGGTTTTCGCGCTTCTGCACCAGTTTGGTCTGGAAAGGCAGCAGGTTCGGCATCTTGTCAGTCAGCAAGCCAAAGCGATCGACCATAAAGACTTTCTGCCGCGCCGCTTCCTCGCTTAATCCTTCGCGCTGGGTCTGGGAGATGATCATTTCGGCAATGCCGCATCCCGCTGAACCTGCGCCAAGGAAGACGATTTTTTTCTCGCTTAACTGACCACCTGCCGCGCGGCTTGCTGCGATCAGTGTGCCGACTGTTACCGCCGCAGTGCCCTGAATGTCATCGTTAAAAGAACAAATTTCATTGCGATAGCGGTTAAGTAACGGCATCGCATTTTTTTGAGCAAAGTCTTCAAACTGCAACAGCACGTCTGGCCAGCGTTGTTTCACAGCCTGGATAAATTCATCAACGAATTCATAGTATTCGTCGTCAGTGATACGCGGATTACGCCAGCCCATATACAGCGGATCGTTAAGCAGCTGTTGGTTGTTCGTTCCGACATCCAGCACCACCGGAAGGGTATACGCCGGGCTGATGCCGCCACAGGCGGTATAGAGCGACAGTTTACCGATCGGAATGCCCATCCCGCCGATGCCCTGGTCACCAAGCCCCAGAATGCGTTCACCGTCAGTCACCACAATCACTTTAATATTATGGTTCGGCACGTTTTGCAGAATATCGTCCATATTGTGCCGGTTCTGGTAAGAGATAAACACGCCGCGTGAACGGCGGTAGATCTCAGAAAAACGCTCACAGGCTGCGCCGACGGTTGGGGTATAAATAACAGGCATCATCTCATCAAGATGATTGTTTACCAGACGGTAGAAGAGGGTTTCGTTAGTGTCCTGGATGTTACGCAGGTAGATGTGTTTGTCGATTTCGGTTTTGAATCCCTGATACTGGATCCATGCTCGTTCCGCTTGTTCTTCGATGGTTTCGACCACTTCCGGCAGTAACCCCAGCAGGTTGAAGTTACGGCGTTCTTCCATGCTGAAGGCACTGCCTTTATTCAACAACGGAAATTCCAGCAGTACAGGGCCAGCGTAAGGGATATAAAGCGAACGCTGTTTTTTTGTTTTTGGTTCCATGTCACTCACTCTTTTTTGAATATCCATCCCTGGGGGGCTTTTATCGTCTTTGCTTTACCGCCAGGGCGTCGGCCTCAAGTATAAAGCAGATAAAAACAAAAACACCATTGCGCAGGCAATGGTGTTTAATCGTCATTGAGGACTGATGGTTATGAATTACTTTTCAGCGGGGCGTTTTCTGCCGGTTGGGTTATTTACTACGCTGGATTTGTCACCTTCGGTAACTATTTTGCGCTGGTTAGAAATTTTATGGTCCAGTCCAAGAATATGACGTGCCTGACGGTTCGATTTCATTTTAACTCCTCAATCCTGTAGCTAGTTTTAAGGACAACATCGCCGTAGCGAAGAAACACGTGCTAAACCCCTAAATTAGGTTGCCGATCAAGCATAGCACCTTAAAGCGTAGGGTGCTGGCCACTGACCACATAATTGATCGTTTGCTGGTAGATATCACTGAGGATGTCGTTATCAGAAGCTTCAACCCATTTGGTCAGCTCCATGAGAATGTCATCTTCAGTGACAACACCATGCTGTGCCCGAAGGCCTTGCTCAATGGCATTAACCAGAGCGGGTTCTGCTGTTGAATTTTCTGCCTGATAATAAGTAAACATAGTGATTCTCCGTGTCTGTGTATTTATGGTGTCTGCTACGGATCGCAGATTTATAAAGCACATTCAGCATGGCAAATATTTGCCGCTTCGTTGTTAAGATTAGTCCTGGTTGATGATTTTTATATTTTAACACCATGATATTCATAGGGATTGTGATTGGTATGATCCGATTAATATTGATACAATATCTTTTGGGTTATATATTCCCGGTAATCTATTGTGGGAATTTAATTTAAGTGCAGAAGTAATATTTTCGCCGGATTTTATTCGGAATATCCTGCTTATCCTCGTGCTGTTTCTCACGTAGTCTATAATTTCCTTTTTAAGCCCACAGGAGAGCAACAATGACAATCCATAAGAAAGGTCAGGCACACTGGGAAGGCGATATCAAACGCGGGAAGGGAACAGTATCCACCGAGAGTGGCGTGCTGAACCAACAGCCGTATGGATTTAACACGCGTTTTGAAGGCGAAAAAGGAACCAACCCTGAAGAACTGATTGGCGCAGCGCATGCCGCATGTTTCTCAATGGCGCTTTCATTAATGCTGGGGGAAGCGGGATTCACGCCAACATCGATTGATACCACCGCCGATGTGTCGCTGGATAAAGTGGATGCCGGTTTTGCGATTACGAAAATCGCACTGAAGAGTGAAGTTGCGGTGCCGGGTATTGATGCCTCTACCTTTGACGGCATAATCCAGAAAGCAAAAGCAGGATGCCCGGTCTCTCAGGTACTGAAAGCGGAAATTACGCTGGATTACCAGTTGAAATCGTAAAGCATTGCCGGATGACGCGTCAGGCGCGTGAATGCCTGATGCGTTGTTAGCATCTCTACAGCGCCCGCCAGCACCGGAGCTCACGTCCGTCCTCCCTTATTGCTAATGATTGCCGGACTTCACATCCGTGGGTTGCCAGCGGGCAACGTTCGTAGAAAAAACAGCCTTGCGGCAACGTGCGGTTTCCCGGCAGATCCGTTTTACGTAATGCCCATTCTTCCTCCAGCGGTTTATCAATGGCGGGGAGGGAATCCAGCAATAATCGGGTGTATGGATGTGCAGGTGCCGTCAGCACCTGCTGCGCGTCGCCCAGTTCTACAATCTGCCCGAGATACATCACCGCCACCCGATCGCTCATATGACGTATCACCGAGACATTGTGTGAAATCAGCACATAGGTCAGCCCGTGATTTTCCTGTAGCGTTACCAGTAAATTGAGGATCTGCGCCTGAACGGAGATATCCAGCGCAGAGGTTGGCTCATCAAGCACAATCACGTCAGGCTGCGAAGAGAGTGCTCTGGCAATGGCGATACGTTGCCGCTGCCCGCCGGAGAACGCATGAGGCAGGCGGTCGAGATACTCCGGACGAATACCCACCTGCACAGCCAACTCCTCTGCCAACGCTCGCCGCTGTTGTTCACTACTACGCTTAGCTATCCAGAGCGGTTCTGTGATGATGCGCCACACCGGTAAGCGCGGATTAAGCGAAGAGAGCGGGTCCTGAAACACCATCTGCATAATGCGTTGTGAGCCAGAACGGATGTACTGCCCGTGGCTCGGTTGCAGCATACCCATTAAAAGCTGTGCGAGGGTGCTTTTGCCGCAGCCTGACTCGCCGACGATCCCTAAGGTTTCACCACGGCGGATCTGTAAATCAATACCATTAATGGCATGAACATGTTCCGTAGTTTTACCAAGCCAGTTTTTACGGGCCGGGAAATTGATATGGACGTCGCGTAACGTTAATAACGTGTCAGACACTTATAACCTCCTGCTGCGGATACCAACAGGCACAGCGCTGGTTGTTGTCACCACACGCTGTCAGCGCCGGGACGTTTTCACACTGTGCACCTGCCGCATAGCAACGATCGCGAAAAGCGCAGCCGTCAGGCAAATGGGTGAGGTTTGGTACCGTCCCTGGAATGGCGGGTAATAGCTGGCGTGGTACTCCATGTTCTGGTGCGCATTGCAGCAAACCAATGGTATACGGATGCCGGGGATGATGGATAACGTCTGCCGTCACGCCGCTTTCAATTACGCTTCCGGCATACATCACGTAAACGCTATCGCACAGTTGCGACACCACGGCCATATCATGGCTGATGAACAGAACCGCAGTTCCACTGGCGCGGGCTTTATGTTTAAGCAAACGCAGTACCTGCAACTGCACCGTGACGTCCAGCGCCGTAGTCGGTTCGTCGGCAATAATCAATTGCGGCTCGCAGGAGAATGCCAGCGCAATCATTACCCGCTGGCGCATACCACCTGAAAGCTCAAACGGATAGCGCGACATAACTTCCACGGCATCCGGGATTTGCATCTCTTCCAGCAGGTCAATCGCTTTAGCTCTGGCTTCCCGACGACTTATTGGTTGATGATGGCGGATCACGTCCATCATCTGAAGACCTATTCGACGTGTCGGATTGAGGGCGGTCATCGGTTCCTGAAAGATCATCGCCACTCGTGCGCCGCGCCACTGACGAAGCTGTTTTTCCCGCGCGTTAAGAACATCTTCTCCCAGCAGGGAAATCTGCCCCCGATGTACGCAATAACTGCCCGTCGGTAGCAGACGCATAATCAGCATTGCGGTGACTGATTTACCTGAGCCGGATTCTCCCACCAGACCGACAATTTCACCGCGGTTAATCTGCAAGGACACATTGTTGAGCGCGTGAACATCACCGTTAAAACCGGGGAAACTCAAATGCAGTTGTTGAATGTCCAGAACGGGTTGGGTCATGACTGCTTTCCTCCTGCTTTCGGGTCAAGCAGATCGCGAATACCATCACCAAAGAGATTAAACCCGACGGCGGTAAGCAAAATCGCTGCCCCCGGAAATGCGCAATACCACCACTGATCGAGTACATAGTTGCGACCATTTGCTACCATCGCGCCCCATTCAGCACTCGGTTGTTGAGCACCCAGGCCAATAAATCCCAACGTGGCGGCCATTAAAATCGCGCTACCGATATCCAGCGATGCCTGCACGATCAGCGGCGGTAGGGAGTTACGTAAAATATGCCAGTTGATCAGATGCCAACGAGACGCGCCAAAGGTTTTCGCCGCCTGAACATAGGTATACTGGCGTACAACTAATGCTTGCCCCCGCGCCAGGCGCACATAAAAGGGAATTCGCACAATAGCAATAGCCAGCATGGCGTTAAACAAACTCGGCCCGAGAGCGGCAGCCAGTGCCATTGTCAGTACCAACGAAGGAATCGACAGCATAATGTCCATGATGCGCATGATGATGGCGTCTGCGCGTCCACCAAGCACACCGGATAGACATCCGAGTAGCGAACCAATCATACCCGCAATGGCAACCACGACTAATCCGGCGAGAATTGATTGCTGACTGCCGACCAGTACGCGGCTAAACAGATCGCGTCCCACTTCATCGGTGCCAAACCAGTGCGCCGCAGAAGGCGGCAAAAGGCGGGCGGTTAAATCAATGGCGTTGGGATCATGCGTCGCCAGCCACGGTGAAAAAATCATCATCAATAGCATTAATACAATGATGACTGCGCTGGTCACGGTGAGCGGACTGCCTTTCAGCATCCATACCAGTTTTGCACCGTTAAATCGCGTTTGTTTTTGTGGGCGTACGGCGGACGTTTCCTCGCTTAGCATCATTCACCACCTCCACGTCCGATACGCGGATCAATCCACAAATAGAGCAAATCCACCACCAGGTTGACCAGCACATAAGCAAATGAAACCACGACGGCAAAGCCCATCACTGCCGGGAAGTCGAGCGCCTGTATTGATGTTACTACCCATGCACCCATTCCGGGCCAGGCAAAAACGGTTTCGGTGAGCACTGCGCCATACAACAAATCGCCCAGCGCCAAACCCAATACGGTAATCGATGGGATCAACGCATTGGGTAGCGCATAACATAAAACGATATACCAGCCGGGCAAGCCGCTGGCCCGGGCGGTACGAATGTAGTCTTCACTCAATTGTTCCAGCATCGCTGAGCGGATCTGGCGAGCGACAATTCCCAGGTGAACGAACGCCAGCGTTAATGCCGGTAAGATGAGATGTTGCAACGCATTGAAGAAGACTTCACCGTTGCCTTCAAGCAGCGCATCGAGCAGATAAAAGCCGGTAACGTGCGTTGGTGGATCCAGCCAGTCATCAAGCCTTCCGCCGCCGGGAAGAATTTGCAGATGACCATAAAACAGCACAATGACGCCCAGCCCAAGCCAGAACGCAGGTGTGGAGATTCCGGTAATGGCCATTATTCGCACCAGATGATCCAGCCAGCGATTTCGCCAGACTGCAGAGAGTATGCCCAGCGGGATGCCAATCAGGAGTGCCAGCAGCAGGGCACCAAAAGCCAGCTCCAGCGTCGCCGGGAAAAATATACGCAACTCTTCCAGCACCGGACGCCCGGTACGAATGGATGTTCCCAGGTCACCATGAAACAGGTCGCTGACGTAGCGGTAAAACTGTACATACAGTGGCTGGTCCAGTCCCAGTTGCTGGCGAATATTTTCCACGATAGCATCGCTGGCGCGGTCACCCGCCAGTAACCGCGCCGGATCACCAGGGATCAGATGCGAGATAATAAACGTAATCACGCAGACGCCCGCCACCACGAGCACCAGCCCCCAGCAGCGTTGGCGTAAAATACTCCAGAAGGTCACGTTATTTACTCATGGTATTGATATTGAAGACCTGTTCCAGCATGGGATTGAACACAAAGCCTTTCACCTCTTTGTTCATCGCCAGTTGGTAGTTTTTCTGGAACAGGTACACATAAGCAGCGTCATCAATGACGATTTTCTGTGCCTGCTGGTAGTCCCGGGTACGCTGCGTCTGGTCGGTGGTCGCAAGCGCATTGCGCAGTAACTTATCGACCTCACTGTTTTCATAGAACGAGCGGTTACCCGGCAGACCTTTTTTGTCTGACTCAAACCAGTAATTCATAAACATATACGGGTCGGCAAAATCCGGACTCCAGTTGCCAATCGCAATGTCGTAATCACCTTTACCCACTCTGTCGCGCATGGTGGCGTTCGCCAGCTTTTCCAGCTTCACAATGATGCCCAGCTTGTTGAGACTGGATTGTGTCGCCAGAGCAATAGGCTCCCAGTTCGGATCGTTATCGGAGTAGAGAAACGTCAGGCTGGTGGGTTTGCTCGTCACTTTATCCCATTCGGCTTTGGCTTTCGTTTCGTCATGGTTGTATTGCATTGCCGTCGCATCGTAGCCCCACATGCCTTCCGGAATCGGGCCGCGCATCTGTTTTCCGTTACCACTCAGAATGCCGTTAACCATGCCCTGATAATCGGTAGACCAGGAAATGGCCCGACGCAGATCCGCCTGATTAAGAGGCGCTTTGCTGTTATTCAGATACAGATAGGTAACGCGCAGTGACGGATACTCTGCCACATTGACTTTATTTTCCTGCTTCAGGGCGTTGAGTTGATCCACCGGCAGCGCATCGGCAATGTCAATGTCGCCACGGGAGAGCTGCAGGCGACGGGAGGCACTTTCACCAATAATTTTTACCGATACCCGTTTGAAGTTCGGTTTATTGCCTGGGTAATGCGGATTTGGCACCAGAACTAATTGCTGACCTTTTTGCCAGCTTTTCAGCATAAATGGTCCGGAACCGGCGGTATTTTGCGCGAGGAAGCCGCGAGCATCATCCGCTGCATGTTCCTTTAAGACCGCCGGATTGATAATGGATGCACCGTCATTCGCCAGCGTGTAGAGGAACGGTGCGAATGGTTGGCTAAGGGTAAACTTCACCGTATGTTCGTCGGGAGCATCAATCTTTAAATCTTTGGGAAATGCTTCTGCTGGCCCCTGGCCGATTTTTAGTAGCCGCTCAAAAGAAAGTTTTACTGCTTCGGCAGTGACAGGTGTGCCATCGGCAAATTTAGCATTATCTTTCAGGGTGAACGTCCACTCTTTTTGATCGTCAGACGCTTTCCAGCTACTTGCCAGATCGCCTTCAACGTCGGTTGAGCCTTTATCACCGTCCGTTTTGTACTGAACCAGCCGCTGATAAGACGGGTAGGTCACTGTCCAGTCGTTATTATCTATTGTTACCGCCGGGTCGAGGGTTTGTGGATCGGCGGCCTTACCAATCACCAGCATATCTTTTGGTACGGCGGCGTGCGCAACCGGGAAATTTGTGGCAAGGACGAGCGCGAGCAATGTGGGACGAAACGATATCGATCTCTTCATGACAGTTTCCTGATTAACTGACGTGCTGTGTGCCAGGGGATATAAAACAAGAGAATTGATCAGCGAGCAGAGGGTAACTCGCTGCCTGGGGTAATTCGAAGTGCCACCATTCGCTGGAGATACCGACAAAACCGCCACCAGTCATTATCGCATTCAGCAACAGCCGATTGCGCTGAGCGGCGGGCGGGACGGAAGGGTGATAGGCATGGGAGCGCTCGTGCATTTCATCGAACCCTGCGCCCATATCGAGGATGTTCCCGTGCTCATCACGAAGCGTCAGGTCGATCGCCGTGCCACGGCTGTGATTAGAACCGACCGTCACATCAACAACATATTGCGGGTCTGGGCAGGCTTGCCACAACATCGCCTGTGCTTGTTGTGGGCGATACGCATCGTAAATCACCAGTTGTAACCCTGACAGCTGGGCGATGCTGATACTTTTCGCCAGCGCGGTAATCGCATCCTTGTGTAACAGACAACGCGCTTGCTGATAAATAGCTTTACCTGTGATGTTATCAGCGCAGGCGTATTTCAATTCGATCTCCAGATCAGGGAAGATTACGGCTAAATCAACCAGTTCGGTGGTATCCGACATAAACGGTTCCTGTATAAGACAAAAATTGCTGCGCTTTCCGCTTATGCAGATCTCATGCCATGCCGGGATAAGCGCCAGAATGCTGGCTTAAAGTTATATTTTTTAACTTTTGATCAACATTTGTGCAGCGTAGTGCAGTTTTGGTGCAAGAGGGGAAGTTAAGGAAGGAATCTCCCGGAATCGTAGCTGAAATCACAGTATTTAAGTGACAGTGTCACGTTAAATGAAAACCCGCGAGTGCGGGCGAGAGGAATTTGTCAGATTTTCAGCGGTAACACGCTGCTCATCCAGCCTGGAATTTCTTCGGCGGGTAGGGGGCGGGAAAAGAAATATCCCTGAATAACGCGACAGTGGATCTTGCGTAGCATCTCAAATTGCTCTTTGGTTTCGACGCCTTCCGCCACGACGGTTAAATTGAGGCTTTGCCCAATGCTGGTAATGGCTTCAAGTAAGGCAAGGATGCGTTTTTCGGTCAGACAACGATCGACAAAACTTTTGTCAATTTTGATTTCCGTTACCGGAAGACTGACTAAGCGGGATAATCCGGAAAAGCCCGTACCAAAATCATCTACCGATAAGCCCACGCCCATATCACGCAGGATCTGAATGCGCTTAAAGATTTCGGTATCGTGTTCCATCATCATGCTTTCCGTGATTTCTACCGTCAGCTGGTGGCCGTCAATACCCCAGGCGTGCATTGCATCAGACACCTGATTAGGCAGTTGATTACTGCGAAAGTGCAGCGCCGACAAGTTCACGGATAACGCCGGGATATGAATATTCTGGCTACGCCATTCTGCTAACTGACGGCAAGCTTCCGCGATGACCCAGCGCCCAATATTTTCGATTTCACCAATCTCTTCTGCGAGAGGAATAAACCGTGAAGGGGGCACATGACCATGCAGGGGATCGTGCCAGCGAGCAAGGGCTTCGATGCCGTACAGTTCACCCGTTTCTGCGAAGATTTGCGGCTGGTAAACCAGTTTCAGTTGGTTATTGCTAATCGCTTCTTTCAGCGCTGCGCCTAAAACCAAACGCTCTTTTACCATTTCGTTCATCGCCGGGCTGAAGAACTGCCAGCCGTTACCGCCATTCTTGCGAATATAATCCATTGCATTGTGAGCAGTGGAGAGCAAGTAATCGCGGTTTTTACCCAGGTCGTAGCTGATGCCAATACTCAAGGTAAGCGGGAAGGGTTTATCGTCAATCATTATCGGCTTGCTGACCACATTCCGTAGCTCATCGGCGATTTGGGTAATGTTACTGACGTCGTTTTCGAGGCTCACGAGGACAAACTGCGTACCTTCGATACGACAGAGATACTGATCCGGTTTGAGTTTTTCACGAAAGCGATTGACCACTTCCAGCAATGCCTGATCGGCCCACGCATAGCCAAGGCTATCAATCACATCCTGAATATGGTCAACACCGATGAGATACACCACGGGAGAGACGGCTTTGTCGACCAGGTCATCGAGGTAATTGTGCAGGTTATTGCGATTTGGCAGACCGGTCATCGGATCAAATTGGATGAGTTGTTCAATATGCTGACGGCTTTTTTCCTGTTCCAGCGCCAGCGCGGCCATATGCTGGCTGATATCTGCCACGCGTTCGATAAAGGCGCTGGTTTCTGCTCCTGACGAGGTTTTAATTTGCAGGATCCCCGCAGGCGCGCCATCACGCTGACGAATGGTCGCTGACCAGCTTTGCGCATTTTGAATTTCTGCACCGTGGGAAGATGACGCCCAGTGTATCGGCATCCCGTTGCGCAGTGCGAACAGCGAAACATGCGATTCGTTGAGTACAGATTCGATGTTACGACAAATGATTTCCCCCATTTCATGAAATGGCGGGCTGCTGCACATGGCGGCGAGAATATTGCCTTCAAGCTGGCGAATCTGCCGTTCTTCGGTGATATCCGAGAAAGTCATTACCAGGTTCTGCAGATGCGCGAGCACGTCATAAACCGGGCTGATAGAGGCTTTAATCCAGATTTTTTCACCGGTGCGCGTCAACAGCAGAAATTCGTCCTGATCGCGGGCGGTTTTCCATAGCAACTGTTGTAAACGAATGCGGTTATCGGCAGGGAATTCAGGAATGTTCAGGAGTGTATCGGGCTGCATACCGCTGGCTTCGCTAATGCAGTAACCAAACATTTCGGTAAATGCGCGATTGCACTGCACAATATGGCGTTCCGGATCGAGGACAATCACCGGTCGGTCGAGATGGTCAACGGCAATAATCAATTGTCGGGTCTGTTCTTTTTGCGCCATTTCTACGCTGGCATCCCGTACCAGCGCCAGGTAATAAACTTTCCCCTCGGCGCTCACTTTCGATAGCGCAAAACGGGTCCAGATTTTACTGCCGTCTTTTTTCTCCAGCTGCAGCTCCCGACTCATCCCCTCAACACGCGCTTTACCGCCTTCACGGTTGTGACGAATGTATTCAGGATGCGCAGGACGCAAATCCCGCGGAATCAGCATATCAATGTTATTGCCAATGACTTCTTCACGTTTGTATCCCCAGAGCTTCTCTGCGGCGGGGTTGAAAAACATCACTTCATCATTTTCGTTAATTAACACCGCACCCATCATATTTTGCTCAAGGGCGGGGAAAAAAATGCCATCGGCGGCATTATCCGCATCGGTTAGCTTCATGATTACCTCTGCATCCTGGCGCATCTAAAGACTGGCTTTCCAGAGTTCAACACGGTTTCTACCTCGTCTTTTGGCGATATACAGAGCTTCATCGGCTATTTGAATGAGGCGCTCATAGTCAGGATGACCATTAAACATGGCGGCACCGATGGAAAGTGAGAGGGCAATATCTTCGCCGTTTGCGGCTTTCAGTTTGGTTTTCTCCACCCGACTGCGAATACGTTCTGCGGTACGTAACGTTTCGTTTTCAGAAGCTTCAGTCAAAACAATGATAAATTCATCGCCCCCGTAGCGGAAAACATAATCACTACTGCGGACGTTGTCATAAAAGGCCTGAGAGACTTTACGCAGAATTTCATCACCAGTGTTATGGCCCCACGTATCGTTGATCTCTTTGAATTTATCAACGTCAATAATCAGCACTGACAGCGGTGTACCGGTCCGGTTGGCATGGGCAATTTCGCGTTTGAAGATAGTCGGTAGGAAACGGCGGTTAAGTAATTTCGTCAGTACATCCATACCGACTTCGTGGCGCGATACTTCTTCAAACAATTCACGCAGCAAGGTAATAATTTGCGATACGGTATTTCTTATCTGTAATAAAAATTTCACCCGCAGACTTCTGTTATTCAAATTTCTGGTGTTACGCATGGTTTGATTGAAAATACCGTCGAAATCCTGAATCAGACGGGAGATATGGCCTACTTCGGCAATACCACTAAAATAATGTCGACCTTTATGGTTAAACCACAGGCCAAAATCAGCCTGGCTTAAAGGCAAACTACTGCCTAAATCAGAATCCAGCAGGATTTTATAGATAATATCTATTTCCCATGAAAGTATTGAGGCTATTTGCCGTTCTTTTTCTTCTTCGGCGTTTTCCAGTAACGAGAAGATACGATAGTTTTCATCTTCCTTTGAGGCACTACTGTCACTAAAGGTAAACGCGCGAGTCATCACTTCCATCGCGATATCAATACTGTTAATCGAGAAATGGTAGACCTGAAGTTTTTCTGCGGCGGAATAATCCGAAGAGAAGATCACCGGATAGAGGATTTTTTTCAGCACCCGAAACCCCATCTCGACAATTTCTACCGGAATTCCTATGCGGGCATGCACTTCCGCGACGGTATGCTGGATTTGTATTAGCCTTTCGACATCGTCAACCTGGGCAGAAAGCACGTTAATAATCCAGCGTTCCATCGCACTCTTCAACTGCCGCTCAACTTGTTCATTACTCAAGAATTCTTCGGCATGCGGGTCGATGCGGACAATTCGATAAAACTCGATACTCAGATAATGAGCATGCGCAACGGCAATTTCCGCGGCTTTAGCACGAATGGGCGGATCTGCCTGTTCGACAAGTCCGGTCCACTCATCTTTCATTCTTTTAAAATACATCTCCATAATTCACACCCTTATAAGGCTGGGAAATCAGACGGAATCAAAATGAAACGCAACGTGCGAGATCGACTAACTGCACCATATTCTCCTGAAATATGAAGATATACTGAAAAGAAATAAGCGATTTAGGACAGTTTCAATCTACGCTACTGTTCTTCAGAAGAGTATAGCCCATCGTAATTATTTTTCGGTGACAGCGAATATCGTATGGTTTTTCATATTCATACATTTTTATTAGGGATTTATGGCTGTTTAACTAAGTGTGGTTAATTTGACTTAAGTAAGCATGATTATTAGTGGGATAGTTTAAGAGGGTAACAAGCCGGTGGGTAAAGCACCGGCTTGTTACAAAGTAAGAATGGGAGTTTAACTGCCCCAGCGACTTTGCAGATAGCTGACCGCTTGTTGAGTCTGCGGTTTATTCAGATAGTCCTCACGGAACAAGATGGTGCCGCTAATTTCGGGCACAGCATCGTTAAGATCGAGCTGCTTTTTCAGTTCCGGTACGCCGCCGTTAATCATCCAGTCTGGCTCTATCTTTGAAGGTTCACCCACTTTATAGAAGGCGATACCGATATACAGGCGGGTCCTGGTCGGTTTAACGACATCCGCCCACCATTTTGCCAACACGTCATAACGCGCGGCACTCCGTGAGAACGGCCAGTAAATTTGGGGAGCAATGTAATCCAGCAATCCTTGTTCCACCCATCGACGGGTGTCAGCGTAGGATTCGTCATAGGCTGCCGCGCCTCGGGTATCGGAACCGAGCGGATCGTGTGATCGGTTACGCCACACGCCTGCCGGGCTAACACCAAATTCGACTCCCGGCTTAATGCTTTTAATGGTGTGCGATACCTTTGCAATTAACTGCTGAGTATTGTTGCGCCGCCAGTCTGCTTTTGACGCAAATGCGCCTCCGTATTTACGGTACGTTTCGTTATCATTTAGCCGTGAACCCGGTGACTCCGTATAGAAATAGTCGTCAAACTGCACGCCATCTACGGGATAGCGGGAAACCACTTCTGCGACTATTGATGTGATCCAGTCCTGAACCTCAGGGATGCCCGGGTCGAGGACAAAGCGATCGCCAGACGTTCTGATCCAGTCGCGGTGTTGCACATAGACGCTCGCCGGTTGTTGAGACAGAGTGCTATTCAGTTCCCTGATAGTACCGGGCTTCGTATTAACCGATACGCGATAGGGGTTAAACCAGGCGTGTACTTTCATCCCACGCTTGTGGGCTTCGTCGAGCATAAATTGCAGCGGATCGTAACCCGGATTTTCACCAATCTTACCGGTCATAAGATCGGACCACGGCAAAATTTTCGATGGCCACAGGGCGGTACCGTCCGGCTTGACCTGGAAAAAGACCGTGTTTATGCCGAGACGTTGCAGATGATCCAGTTTGTCGATCATCGCCTGTTGTTGTACACGGGCCCGGCTGGTGGGGTTACTAATGTTAACCGAGGAAACCGGTGGCCAGTCGAGCCGAGAAACCGTGGCCAGCCAGATGCCACGCATCGGTTGTGACGATTGTTGCGTCGTGGCTGGTGGCTTTGAACCTGCTGGTGGTGTCACCATGGACTCTGGAGGCGTGCTTTTACAACTACACAGTAAAAGTGCCAGTGCAACTAGTATCGCTGGTCTTCTAATCGTTAATTTCTTGTTTCGGGAGCAGATATCCATATGTGCTGGTTTCCGGTAAACAGATGTGCGCTCATTCTCGTACTTATCCCCGTTAAGTCAATACGACAGCAAGCACGAAAAAGGGAGCGATGAATTATCGCTCCCTTGTCTTATAACCATTCAGACATGGTTAGTGTTTCTTGTCATTCATCACAATATAGTGTGGTGAACGTGCACGCGGGTGCAGGAAGAAGTGACCTTTTGGTGCGTTCTGACTGTTGATTGGCTCCAGAGTGACGCCGGTATTTGCTTTGCCTTTACGATCATGAACAGCATAGAGAATAAAGGGCAGGGCAAGTACCACCAGGAAACTAACAACCAGTAATTCAACATACATATCGGTAGAATCACCCTGGATGTTATCCGGCGGCAGGAAGGAAACAATAAACGCCATAATTGAAGTCAGCAGACCGACAATTGCCACGACCAGTTTCACCCCTTTACCACCAGGGATATTAAATGTGCGTTTTAAGTCAGGATGTTTAAGAACCAACACAATGTAGCCAATAAACAGCATGAAATAAGCACACAGATAAATCACCACCGTCAGCGCCAGTGCGATCAGGAAGGACATGTTGTTACCGCCACCGGTATTGGTGAGGATGATCAACGCGATAGACGTAATCACCAGCTGCGAAATGACCAGCGTTACCGGTACGCCATTTTTGTTCATTTTAGCGAATGCCGCTGGCAGCAGGTTTTTCTGCGCTGTTACATACATCCCGCGAGAAGGACCAACAATCCAGGAGGCGATTTCCGCCAGAACACCCAGCAACAGCAGTGCGGAGATCACGCGAACCGTCCACTCAATTTCTGGTGCCACATGGGACATCAGAACGGTAAAGGTTTGCATTACCCCTGCGGAGAGGTTGATTTCATTACCCGGAATGACCATCGCAATAGACAAACCACCAACAGAGCTTAAGCAGATTGCCGCCACCATCAGCAGTAACATAGCCAACGGATAGTCGCGCCCTGGGTTGCTCATTTCATTGACGTGGGTTGCGGATGCTTCTACGCCCATATAACTCAAAATGAAGGCAACAAATACTACCAGGGTGCCCACTTTAGAGAAGTCAGGGAAGAAGGTCTTCGAATCCATTTCGATAGCAACGGGGGCACCGGAGTGCAGATAAATAGCCGCTAATGCGATCAAAATAAATGCAGGTAACAGGATACCGGCGAAGAAGCCAACTTTAGCAATTCGCGCCGTGTATTTCGTGCCACCAAACTGCGTTAATGCCAGCGCCCAAAGAATGATGAGTGCTGCAATAGTTTTGGTAATGGGGTCTTCATTCAGCGCTGGCCATTTCAGGATGTAGGAGAGTGCCCCTAACACGAAATAGAGCATCGGAATAAAACCAATGGCGATTTGCAGATAGCCAAATGAGATCGCTGCAAATCCCCATCTCGGCCCCAGAGTATTTGATACCCAGGCGAAGACACCACCTTCTTCCCAGCCGTCGACGGTGGCCATTTCCGCAGCACAAAGTCCCACGGGAATAAACCATAAAATCCCGCCTAATAGCAGGAAGAAGACTAATGAAAAGCCCGATGTTGCGAAGGTAGGGTATTCATAAACAGCCATTACCATCGATGCCGTTATGGCAAAGAATCCAAGTAATGTGAGCTGCTTAGCTTTACCTGTCTGTACTGATGTAGCCATATTATCCCCCTAAAACGGTATTCCTGTCGGAACCGCACCTGTTTTGTTCTGAAGCGTATTCAGAACAATATTTTCCGTTGCTAATGCCAGTGAACAGACTTTGGAAATTGTCCCGAAACGGGTTCGTTTCGGGACACCGTTACCGTTAAACGTTATCAGGTATGTTTAAAGCTGTTCTGTTGGGCAATACCCTGCAGTTTCGGGTGATCGCTGAGATATTTCAGGGAGGCTTTGTAGTCTTCCAGCAACAGTTCAGCAAAGTCCATTTCGAAGCCGCGACGACACATAATGCGCATCACCACGATGTCGGTGGCTTCACCGCCGAGAGTGAAGGCCGGAACCTGCCAGCCGCGCAGACGCAGACGTTCAGAGAGGTCATACAGGGTGTATCCCGGATCTTCACCATCTTTCAGTTTGAAGCAAACCGCCGGGATGCCTTCGTCCGGGCGACCCGTACAGATGAACTCATACGGCCCCAGTTTGGCGATTTCATCCGCCAGATAAGCGGCAACCTGGTAAGAGGCGTTCTGTACTTTGGTATAGCCTTCACGACCGAGGCGCAGGAATTCATAGTACTGTGCAATTACCTGACCCGCCGGGCGGGAGAAGTTGATGGCAAAAGTACCAATTTGACCACCCAGGTAGTCAACGTTGAACACCAGTTCCTGCGGCAGCGCTTCTTCGTCACGCCAGATAACCCAGCCGCAGCCCAGCGGAGCCAGACCGAATTTATGGCCTGAAGCACTGATCGATTTCACACGCGGCAGGCGGAAGTCCCAGACGATATCCGGGGCGACGAACGGTGCCAGGAAGCCACCGCTGGCAGCGTCGATGTGCATGTCGATGTCGATACCGGTGTCGGCCTGGAATTTATCCAGCGCATCGTGCAGCGGTTGTGGGAACTCATAGTTACCGGTGTAGGTCACGCCGAAAGTCGGCACCACGCCGATGGTGTTTTCGTCACAGGCTTCAATCATGCGTTTCGGGTCCATAAACAACTGACCGGGGCGCATAGGGATCTCACGCAGCTCCACATCCCAGTAGCGGGCGAATTTATGCCAGCAGATTTGTACCGGACCGCACACCAGGTTTGGTTTATCCGTTGGTTTGCCTGCAGCTTCCATACGCTTGCGCCAACGCCATTTCATCGCCATCCCGCCGAGCATACAGGCCTCGGAAGAACCAATGGTGTTGGTGCCAACGGCCTGACCATTTTTCGGCGCAGGCGCATGCCACAGATCGGCAACCATATTTACGCAACGCAGGTCGATGGCTGCGGATTGCGGATATTCTTCTTTGTCGATCCAGTTTTTGTTAATGGATAAATCCATCAATTTGTGGACATTTTCGTCGTCCCAGGTCTGGCAGAAAGTGGCCAGGTTCTGACGAGCGTTGCCATCAAGATATAATTCGTCATTGATAATCTGGAATGCGACATCGTCGCGCATTTCGTGCAGCGGAAAACGTTTTGATTCTGCGATAGTGGAAATAGACTTCGCACCAAAACGTGAATCGAGTAGTTCCGACCTTAAATCCGTTACTTGCTTCTTATCCATTTTAAACTCCTTAAAATGATTGGATCGCATTAAAAAAGTAGGATTTATCGATAAAGTAAGCAAGTGCAAAGGACTCGTGTTTAAATAACAAAATCCTAATGTTATTTATCGTGAGATATTACGCGAATAATATTTTTTCATTGAAAAACAATACAATATGAAATTCTTGGGTGGTGGTAAGGTGTTTTATGCTGTTATTTTTATGCGCATTCTGTGTCTCCTGAATTATCACGTAAAAATCAGACCTTAAAATATCACTATTAGTACTTGATTATTATTTTGAACGCATTTATAAAATTATTACATAAAAATAGCGAATATTGCTAAAATCCCCGCCAACGATGTGTTGACGGGGCTGTTATTATTTTGGCAATAATACTCCGGTATAAGTATTTACCGGATGAGAAAGATATTGTTTAACGGCAGTGTTAACATTCTCTACCGTCATTTGTTTCAACAATTGCTCCTGCTCAGTCCATGCTGCAGGATCGTCATATTGAATAAGACTATTTACAATAGTGTTCGCTAATTGTTGAACGCTACGCTGTTGGATATCGAGGCTGCGCTGAACGTTTTGCTGGTATTCATTCAGTTCTTGCTCACTGATCCCTTTAGCCAGACGCTTAACCATCACTTCATTCGCTAACGTTAACAGTTCATCATGTCGTTCTGGTTGACAAGTAAAAGCCAGCAAATGACTGATATCTTTGGCCTGAGGATCAACCGAGAGGCGAGAAGAAACGCTGTATGCTCCAGATGCCTGTTCACGAATATTAACACGTAGATCTTTTGCCAGTGCGACGTTAAAAGCATCGAGCGCCATACGCGTCGGCAGATTAACAGGTGTCCGGGAATCATAACGCTTCCACTGTGAAACCTGTGCCACAGGTTCATTTTGTTCTTTTACAGTAACCGATGCGTTGTCCGTCGCGCGAGTTAATGGTTTACCTGCGGCTAATGGCGAATCAGAGTGTTTGATTGATCCTAAGTAACGCGTAATTAACGCCACGAGTTTGTCTTCTGCGACATTACCGACAATGACAAACGTGATATCCGCTGGAGATGAAAACAATTGGCGATCGGCAGCCAGCGCATCTGCGGCAGTAAACTGTGCAATCTGATTTTCTTGCAGTAATTTCGTGCGGTCATCAGCATAGCGCGTCTCATACATCTGCTGGGCGAATTTCTCCGCTGGACGCTGGTCGAGCGTTTTCAACGCCTGAATTTGAGCATTTTGTAGCGATGCCCAAATATTATCGTTAATCGTGCTGTGGGTGATTCGCTGGTTAATCAACTGAAAACCAGGTTCAGGGTTATTAGTCCGCGCGCTAACGGAGAGCAACGTATTCATGCCACTGACTTTACTGCTCATGGTTACCGAATTTTCCGCACTCCAGCGTTTCAGGCTGGAAGAGGAGAGTTCGCCAACGCCGCTTCCGCTAACTGCTTTATTTGCCAGCGCGATAAGTGATTTTTGCTGCGCAGGGAAACTTAAATCGCCTTTATTCGATACGGCAATAATTTGTAGCTTTTGCTCTTCACCCGCGGATTTTGCCAGAATAACCCTGGCACCATTGGAAAGTGTTAATGATGTCAGATTCTCCGCCAGCGTTTCTTTGCTGCTAATTTCCGCCTGTGGGTCTGCGTCTACTGTTAACGATAAATTTCTGCCTGGGAAGACGTAAGCCGCCAGCTTTTTGTTGGCGTACTCCTTTTCCAGCGCCAGGATAGCCGCAGGAGACAATGCTTTTTTGGCGGCAACCTCATTGTTTACCATTTGCTCCCAAAATGCGTCCTGGTTCTTTCTTAACTGCTGCCATTTTTCCGCCAGACTTTGCACGGTAATTTGCTGCCACAGACGTTTCGAAAGTTGATATGTCTCTTCCGGCGACAAGAACGGCGTATTATTTAATGAGCTGGATGCCAGGCGACTGGTCAGCATACGTAAATCACGTTCAGCTTGCTGATCAACCGCATTTTTCAGCCAGGTGAGGCGGGTAGATTTGACATCATCGAGTTCTTCAGCAGAAAAACCATGCTGATCAATGGTTGCCAACTCTGCCATTAATGCATTCGCAGCATCCTGCATATTATCGTCTCGTGCATTTACACGGAAAAACAGCGACTGATAATCGGGTGCAATTTTAACGCTGCGCGCAGTGCCGCCAGAAATAGTCTTCAACTCGCCCGACTGTATGCGTTCCTGCAGACGTTGATTGAACAGCTGAACTAACATGCTCCATTCAGCTTGTTCGATAAAGCTTTGCTCATCGTTCACTTGTACCATTGGCAGGCGATAATAGAGTGCGATGCCGTTCACCCGGTTTTCTTTATCATTAATGATATTAAAGCGCAGGTGGTTTTCGGCTTTTGTCGGCCAGACGCGATTTTCAGCTGCTTTGTTAGCCGGAAGCTTACTTAAATTATCCTTTATCAGCGCCAGCGCTTCTTTACTGTCGATATCGCCGACCACGATAAAGGTCATATTATTTGGTTGATACCAGCGTTGATAAAATTGGCGCAATTGTGCCGGTGTGACCGTGGCGACAGTATCCATCAGGCCGATAGGTTCACGGTCTAAATTACGGGTATTTGCCAGCAGGAAAGGGCGGCGCGCCTGAGAGGTGCGCCATTTCGCATCCTGATGGGCACGCCATTCCTCAGTAATTACGCCACGTTCAGCGTCTACTTCGAGTTTTTCAAAGGTTGCGGCATTACTCCATTCACTGAAGATTGCCATCACTTGTTGCAGATTTTGTTTCTGCGTAGTCGGCAAACTCACCTGATACACCGTTTCGTCATAGCTGGTATAGGCATTAACATCGCGACCAAAACGCAGGCCCATTGACTCAAATGTTTCGATGACTTTATTACCCGGCCATGTTTTTGTGCCGTTAAACATCATATGTTCTACAAAATGAGCCACGCCGAGCTCATTGTCTTCTTCCTGCAATGAACCGGTATGAATTTGCAGCCATAAATTTACCTGATCCTTTGGATGAGCATGCGGATAAATCATATATCGCAAGCCATTGTCCAGTTGCCCGGTAATTAACTTTTCATCCTGCGGTAAGGCGGCGGCAATCAGCCGCCCGGGGAGCAACAGAGTTGCCACTAACGTCAGTAAGAAACAGAGGTTTCTCATAATTATCTCCATGCGAAAACCGGGCGAATTTACCCGGTTAAGTAAAATCCGAACTATTAAAATTTCATGCTGACATCAAGCCAGAAAGTACGGCCACTGGCGTAGGTCGCCACACCGGTGTTCGTTGTATCAACAGCGGTTTTGCTATCCAGTACATTGAGAATATCGGCACTGATCGTCAGGTTTTGTTGTTGCAGAAATTGTGGCGTCCAGGACAAGCGGGTGTCCCAGGTCAGGCTGCTATCCAGTTTTTCGTCAACATACTGCTTGTAATCTGAATATTCGCTGATGTATTGCGCATTTGTCTTACCAAGGATAATGCGAGCTTTACGCGCTTCTTGCCAGGCCAGCGTATTCGCCCACACTAACCCGCTCGGTTGATGCGTGAAATCCATGTTTAAGGAGATCTTTAATGGGTTATTAAAATCTGCCACTGGAACGCTATCGTAAGAGACCAGATTACCGTTATAAACCACCTGGTTATCACCGGTATTGCTCTCCTCATAACCATTGTTTAACGACAAGTTGCCCTTGCTCTTGATATAGCTAAAGACAATTTGTGGGTTAATATCTACCTGGCGGATATGCAGGGGTTCGGCCAGTTCAAAACTGAGGCTGAACGAATGCGTTTTGGTTTTGCCATCGTTGTTATATTCAGTAATGGTGGTTTTAGTCGCGCTGTCGGTACGACTGCTTTTGCTGATTTGATCATGCGCTTCACGGTAAACATAGTTTGCACGCGCAATAACGTTCTTACCGATTTTCTGCTGCAATCCCATTGCCAGTTCATCGTTATAAGGCGTTTTCAAATCCTGATAACGCGTCAGAGTTTTATTACCTGATACCGATTCCGTCCAGCTATTGCGGATATCACGTAATCCCATATCAAGAATATTCCCGCCATAGTAACGGTTATAACCTGCTGTAATCATTGAGGTTTGATTAGCAAAAATATCCCATTCCGTCATAAAGCGCGGGGAGATATTGTGGTTTGACAGATAGTTGTCATAGTCATACCGCACGCCGGGCATTAATGACACATTACGCCAGCTAATGCGATCCGCCATATACAGCGTGTAGTTGTCAATTCCCAGGCGGCCTTTACCTTTATGGTAAATGGTATGGTTAGTTTTCTTTCCGGCAGCATTAATCACATAGGATTCAGACTGGTTATGGCGTTCAGTCCACGCATCGGAATAGATGTATTCCGCGCCGAAGTAGGGTTGATGCGAAACATTACCCACGGCGAATTTTTGCCAGTCCAGGCGTGTTTTGAAGGTGTAATTATCTACAGCCTGGGAAATGTGTCCTAATCCGCCACGGGTGCAACGCCCTGTAATATCACCATATGTACATGAAAGTTCGGTGTACCAGATGTCATGATCGTGACGGGTATAATCACTAATATGATCCCAACCAACGGTGGTACGCAGTTTGGCCCATGCGAGCTGCGTATCCATATCCCATGCCAGACCATAGGATTTATTACCCATTTCGCGATCAGACTGCGGGAAGGTGCTGGTATTATAATCACGGCTGGAGCCGGTATATTTTAAGGTTAAATCGTGGGTAAAGCGGTCGCTGGCAAACCAGGTAAATTTGCTTAATGCAGTATCGATAACGTTTTTATACTGTGCCCGACCGGCGACAATGCCGTCATTCGAAACATAATCCGCGCGGGTGATATCAGACTGGCGGCGCGATAAACCGGCGGTAACGCCGAAGTTATCAGCGAGTTCCTGATTAAACGACAAGGTATAAAAGTTCTTTTTAAAATCTGGGGAGTAATAAGTACTTCCTGAAGAGCCTTGATTAAATGCGCTCTTGTTATTCTCATCGATATGCGATGTTAACCAGTCCGAACGCGTAGTGCGATAACCCAATTTCACCTTGCTATCATCAGCGTTGAAGCGTTTGATCTTTGCATCAATTACCCCGCCATTGAAGCGACCAAATTCAACCGGCACAAAACTGTCATAAAGCGTCACATTGTCCAGTAAGCTGACATCAAGATAATACCCCTGTGACATCCCGCTAATATTGGTTGCACTACTGGCATCGGACTCATTCGCTGGGTTCAGGTTATTAGTTGCACTAATACCGTCAATCAAATAGGCATTCTGGTAGGGCGACGCACCGTGAATAGAGATTTTCTCAGGGCGAATATCTCCCTGGTTCAACGAGGTACTTTGCGTTGAATCCATGCGTACCGCAGGGTTGGTTCTCAGCAGATCGCTGATATTGCCATTCCCGGTCGGTAAACGCTCGATGCTTTCACTGGTGTAATGCGTGTTGCCGTTTACGGGTACAGGGACAGGAGCATAGACCGTCATCTCTTCAAAAAAATGCATGTACATGTTTTTGTCATCGACGGCCTGCGCCACATCAGCGCCACATAAAATGACGCCAGGAATAAGAACTCGCTTCATTTATTTATATCTCCGTACAGCAGGGCTTTTATTGTTTTTATAAAACCGCGCTAATGTCACAAATATCATCGGCCAGGTTCCAGACACCGGGTTGATGTGTAACCATAATGACGCCGCTTGTGGGTAGTTTTTCACGCACTAAACGCAGTAAGCGGATAGCCTCTTGTTCCTCAAGATGAGAGGTAGTTTCGTCAAGAAATATCCATTTCGGACGTCGTAAAATTAATCGTGCCAGGGCGATACGTTGTTTTTCGCCGCTGGAAAGAATATCTCCCCAGCGATCGTGGTCATGAATACGCGCAACCAATTTCCCAAGACCAACCTGATGCAGTACTTCGCTCAACGATTTATCGTCTACGGGCAGGGGAAGTGCTTTACAAATAATCTCTTTCAGTAAGCCGGTTTTGATTAACGGTGTTTGTGACACATACCAACTGTCAGCAGGAGAAGAAATATCACCTTTAAACCACGGCCAGCAGTGGGATAATGTTTTAAGCAGTGTGGTTTTTCCCGCGCCAGAGTAGCCTTTCAGTAATAGCCATTTGCCTGGCGAAACATGAAAGTTCAGGTTCTCTAATATGATCTTATTATCAGGCGTACGAATACTCGCATCAGCCACTTGTACCGCATGTTGGCAATTTTTAGGCTTATTCGTAGGGCGCTGTTCAGTGAGTTGATGGAACTCATACAAGCGATCGATAACCGCAGCCAGTTCAGCAAGTTCGTCATATTTATAAATAAACCAGCTTAAATTGTTCGATACCAGCATAAATGCCTGGCGCGATTTCATCAGTCCGCCCAGATTGATCTGCCCGCTAATAAACTGCGGCAATAACAGAAAGTAGGGAAGAACGCTAAGCGAGCGCGAATAAATATTCTGCCAGTAATCAAGCCACCGCTGACGATTCATTAAACGATGCCAGTTCTCTTTAATGGTATGAAAATTGTCGCTCAACTCCTGGCGTTGTAGAGACTCAGCATTGCTTAGCGCAATCAGTTCTGCCTGCTTATTATGCTGCACAAGATTTGTTCGAAATGTCGCTTCGCTACGTTGTTTTTCCACATTAAGCGGACGAATACGTTTACCCACCTTATGGGTAAATAAAGTTCCACCGATCACAATGAGCACGACGGTATAGACCATATACCCCTGGATATTCCATTCTGTTCCACCAACAGTGAATGAGAGCGTACCCGCGCTTTCCCAAAGAATAACGGTAAAGGTGATCAGCATGCTAAGTGACTGGATGAAGCCAAATGAAAGACTGAGCGTTTTGCTGATCAGTAAGAGAATGTCTTCAGCGATACGTTGGTCAGGGTTATCTGTATTTTTATGCTCGCCGTAGATCTGCGTGAAGTAGTAGTTTTTATCTGCAAACCACCGATTAAGGTAGTAATCTGTTAACCATTCGCGCCAGCGAATAGTCAGTAGTTTAATTAACCATGTTTTGTTTACGGATATTAATACAAAGATCCCCAGCAGGGCAGGGAACCAAAGGACAAGCTGCCAAAGCTTATCGGTTTCTTTCTGGCTTAGCGCATTGAAAAAATCATTATTCCAGTCGTTTAACCAGACCTGAATTTTAACCACGCCAAGGATCATGGCGAGGATAATAATGATTAACAACACTGAAGTTTTATTATTCTTACGCAGCCAAAAGGGCTTCAACAGACAGAGATACTTTGCTATCAACATACGAAGCGTAATGGGAATGGTTATCATTAGCGAAAATTGATTGTGCCATCCAATGATTATCTATGGCAATGATTTACTGATGAAATTTATTTAAGTATCATTTAACAATATGAAATATAAAGGAATATTTCATTTTCAGTGGTTATGGTTATGCTATTGATAATCAAGGATATTGCTAATGCCCTGATGCATACCACGTAAGCCAGGATTTTCGCAAGGGAAGATGATGATGACGAAACACCCGACAGGAATTTATGTCGGGTGCCTTGTTAAGGTCATAAGAAGGAGGCTAAGAATGGAGTTAAAAGAGAGCGTTATTAATTATTCTCCATTTGTTTTGCAACATCCATAATGTGGTAAAGCGGTACTCTGTTCTTAGCTAACTCTACCATGGCGTTCATATAAGGTACCATGGTTGAAAAAAGGATTTTATAACCTTCGCAAAAATAAGAAACAGTCTCATTGTTTACTTTAGTAATACGATGCTTAGGACAACCGCCATTGCAGATAGGTTTATATGCACATTGCTGACATTTCGCTGGAATCCGTTTTTTTTGCGCTGTCAGTTGTACACTGTTCATCGTTTTGAGTTCAGATTTATTAATGTTTCCAATTTTGTACTGTGGATAGACAAAATGGTCGCATTCGTAAATGTCTCCATTACTTTCAACAACCAGATTATCCTTGCAGGACTCCTGGAAAATACAACTGGTATGCCCATTCCCCAAAAAACGGCTGACAAAGCTTTCAAACTGACGGATGAAAATTTCACCCACATCGTTTTTAACCCATTGCATAAAAATGGTTGACATAAACTTGCCATAAGCCGTGGGAGGCACAGAAAAATCAATGATACGGAATGTGTTCTCACTATGACCACTGAAATCAATATTCGGCGTCCCGGTTTCTAGCAATTCGATAAATTGCATATGTTTACTGCCGATAGATTTTAAAAAATGATAAACCTCAAGAGGGTAATGGACATTAACGTTATTAATGACGGTTAACGTATTAAACTCTACTTGATATGATTTCAGACGCTCGATGGCTGCTATCACTTTTGCAAAAGTACCGTTACCTGAATTACTGCGTCTGTAACGGTCATGTAACTCCTGGGGGCCATCGATCGAGATACCAACCAGAAATTCATGTTCTTTGAGAAAGGCACACCATTCATTATTCAATAAAATGCCATTCGTTTGTAATGCATTAAAAATACGTTTTTGGCCTGCATAGCGTTGTTGATAGTGAATAACTTTACGGAAAAAATCCAGGCCAGCCAGAGTGGGTTCACCGCCTTGCCAGGTAAAATAGACCTGATTGCCAGACGCTGCGATATATTGTTTGATGAACTCTTTCAGAGTGCTGTCATCCATCCATTTTTCATGAGTAAACTGCGACTCTTTTTCAAGGTAAAAACAGTAATCACATTTGAGATTACATTGAAAACTGGAGGGCTTGGCTGTAACGTGCATCGCTATCTCGCTCAATAAGGCGGCGGAAAAATCCGCCGCATGAAGGTTTAGTTATTTCGCTTCGCTTAGTGCTTTCTTGATATTGTTAAACTTCTCCTGATTTACCTCGCTAAGCGGTGGCTGGCTGCTGTCGATAAACTCTCTTACCACGCCTTGCATCTCTTTAACGACCTGCGGATTGGCGGCGGCAAGGTTATCTTTTTGCTGTAGATCCGTCAGTTTGTAGAGACCTAACTGATTGTTTTCTACTGTATAGACAAGCGAATAATCGTTATTTCTCACCGTATAAGAGAATTGGCTTAAGTCCTCAGTGTTGGGGTTATGCGGGTAATCGTCTGACTGATGGCGAACAAATTTGTGGTAATTATCCCAGAATGGAATATTTTCCTCGTCAAACCAGTGAGAATAAGAGGTTATCCAGGTCAGATTTTTATGTGGCTCGCCTTGTTTCTTATCTTGCAACCAGGGCAGCAAGGAAACGCCATCCAGCTTAAGGTCTTTTGGAATGCTGATATCGGCTGCATCAAGAGCTGTCGGGTAGAAATCCATTGCGGAAATCAGCTTGTCATAATTACCGGGTTGAAGTTTTCCTTTCCACCACATAAACATTGGGGTGTGAGTACCGCCAGGATAGGTCTGACTCTTATAGCCTTTTTGCGCCCCGTTCAGCGGCAGAGGACCATCGATAACCGCACCATTATCGGAGGTAAAGAGAATAATTGTATTGTCATACTGTCCGTTTTTCTTCAGTTGTTCGAGAATGCGTTTTACACCCTGATCAACAGAATAAACGGAAGCGTAGTAGTTATCTGCTGTTTGACTACCGGTATTAAATTGCTTCTGATATTGATCCGGTGCAGGATTATCATTTGGCAGGTGCGGAGCATTATAAGCCAGGTAAAGCATAAAAGGCTGGTCAAGTGTTTTGGCACGATCAACAACGCCAATTGCCTCATCGGTTAACTGATCGCTGATATAACCTTTTGCGGGGACACGTTCACGATTTTTGAACAGTGAAGGGGAGTTGTAATATGCCGTTCCTGCAGCGTGGAATCCCATAAAGTAATCAAAGCCACGGTTTTGAGGTTGCCATTCTTCCGCAGAAAATGTGGTGAAGTTGTCATGATAGTCACGCGTTTGTTTATCTTCCGGTACCGGCACATTACTGATTTTTGACAAGTGCCATTTACCTACTGCTGCAGTGTAATAACCATGATTCTGGAATAATTCAGGCAAGAAAGTTTCTGTTAGCGGAATACCATCCTGAGCATCGGTATTGGAATAGACACCAAAGCGGGCGGGAGCTCGACCGGTCATTATTGCGGCGCGGGAGGGGCCGGAAACACCGTGTGCCACATAGCCGTTAGTAAAACGTACGCCTTCATCCATTAATGAAAGGAGCGTCGGCGTTGATTTTTGTGCAGCTTCAATGGCTTTATCTATCCCTATTTTGTAGGTATCGACAACTTCACGATTTTCCATTGTTTTTGGGTCAAAAGATCCCTTATCAAAAGGAAGTTGTCCATAACCAAGATCATCCATGGTCAGTACGATAATATTTGGCTTTCCTTTGGTACTGTATTCTGTCGGCGTAAAGTCTGAGAAAGCAACGTTTGTTTTGGTTGCTTTCAGCTTTACATCATCTGCCGCATGAGCAGCAAATGCAGCCATACCAGATGCCAGTATCAAAGATATCGAGGTACTTACGACACTTTTCTTTAATGCAGACTTCATAAATGTTCCTCTTCTTATTGTACTTAATTCCAAAGTAATTTTACGAAGAGAAATAAGTGGATGTAAGTGAAGTTAGTCACATAAAGAGATAGCAGATTTAGCTAAAAAAAGGGAAAAAACAGTCCATAAAGCGTTGACATTACTTTCTGTTCTATTAAGTAATTTCTCGCCGATAAACAACTAATTTATTGATATTTAATAAATTATTGCATTTTACTGACAAAATGCAGAATTGAGATCATAAATAATCATGCAACAGGTTATGCAAGTGCATAAATATGTGATGGATGTCACTTATTTATTTCAATAAATATATCGCCTAAAAACAACGCGGGGCAGGGAATGGCTGCCCCATTTAATTCTTACGCAGCGTGTGTGGTTGACTACTCGTTAGCAAATAATCAAATAGCTAAAGCATTCATCGTGTTGCCCGTATTCATACCCGTGTGACTTTGACAACGGTACTCCTTAGAAACTCTCTTCGGACTGTTGCCGAAATGTTTGCGGAACGCATAAATAAAATAAGATGTACTGGCATAACCACATTGTTCGGCAATTTTATTGACTGAACCTTCTACGCGTATCAAATTTTTTGCGTGCTGCATTCTTGCATCTAAAAGAATCTGTGAGAATGTCGTTTGCTCTTGCTTAAGTTTTTTCTTCAACAGGCTTTCACTGATGTACAGGCAGTCACAAATATCTTTCAGCTTCCATGGGTGCGCCGGCTTCATGTTGACAATATTTCTCACTTTCCCAGAAACGGATAGCACACCGTTAGTTAATAGTGTAATGAAACCTTTGCATGCGGCAAAAATAGACAGGCAAGAAAAAAGCAAAAGTTCTGAAAAATTATGATGATTGCGTTCTTCCGAGTTGAGATAAGCAATCATTTCATTAAGCAATCCAGTCGGTACATTTGAAGCACGTAAAAACTTCGCAGGAACAGGCACCGTCACTGTCTGGATGTTAGTGCATTGTAGATATTTTTTAATGGTATTTTCAGTAAATCCGATCTCTTTAAAATGCCGCTCATAAGGTTCAAAATGCGTACGAACAGCGTTATCTACCATCAGGATCTCGCCGTCAGAGAAGGCGTAATCTTTATCTAAAATGTTAGCGTTGAAGGCATGATGAATAAATATAACAGAACAAACGAGCGACATTTTATCTCCTTAAAACAATAAAGTTTTTATCGATACTTTTTTAACATTTCATATTTATAATTTGCTGTTTGTTTTCAGCCTTGCAAACTATTGATAATGAAATGTGTAAGATCTCTTGCAATGCGACCCATTTCTGAAATACTCAGCTGATCAATTGCCGAAAAAATGGCTATCAACGTAAGTGTCAGTAATAAGACAACCACAATTGCAGACATGATTTCTTTATAGTTGTCTCTTTGCGTGATTTTGTTTTTCACTGTGGTCGCATGCATTTCAAATATGTTTATTTAGCGGATAACGTTAAAAATCGTTAATCAGTATGCTTAATATAACAGGCTGGAGAAAAGAGGAAATAGGACTGGTGCTTCAGTACTGAGCGGAGTTTCTTACAGCTGTAGGCAGAAGTTTATATCTTATAGTATGTAGTTTAATTTAATCCATGTGAGCAAATTGCGAAATAATAGTCAATGAGGAATTCTTCTGCTGTGCGGATGACAGCAGAAGAAATGAGAAGAGGCATTAATTTGATGGTTCTAATTCAACCGGAATACTTTTATAGCCAGGAATGCCACTTAATGGATCGTGGTTATCAAGTGTTAGCATGTGATTCGATTCTGGAAAATAGGTCACCAGTGAGCGGTCAGCCATAGGGTAAATGACCACTTTTAATCTATCCATGCGGCGTGAGCTGCGCTTACCGTCTGGCGTAAGCGCAATAAGATTAACTCTTTCGCCGTTTTTTACACGGCAAATTTTAGCTTGTTTAGCACTCATAAAGACCACATCTCGTTGACCGAATACCCCTCGATAGCGATCATCCATACCATAAATCGTCGTGTTGTACTGATCGTGGCTGCGTACTGTCGCCATGACCAGCTTACTGTTAAACGCTGAAGAGGGATCTTCTAACAGCCCTTTGCTGGTAATGAAATTAGCCTTACCTGACGGCGTCATCCAGCGCCTTTCAGCAGCTGCATTTATCAGGTGAAAACCACCGGGATGACGGATGCGCTGGTTATAGTCGGCGAACTCTGGCAGCACAGCTTCAATGTCATTGCGAATGCGATCATAATCTTCCACCAGATACTCCCAGGCTACCACGCTCTGGGGTAGTGCTGCCTGCGCGATTCCCGCGACCACTGCACACTCTGATTTCAGCATTACACCGGCGGGTTTTAACACGCCACGCGAGGCATGAATCATCGACATTGAATCCTCAACGGTTACCGCCTGCGCACCGTTTTTTTGCATGTCAATCTCGCTACGTCCCAGGACCGGCAGAATATAGCTATGCCGTGCGGTCAACAGATGAGAGCGGTTAAGCTTAGTGGCTACGTGTACCGCCAAATCTAATTGCGTTAACGGTACAGCGCTCGCTTCCCGATCTGGCATTGCCAGCGCAAAATTGCCCCCCATGCAGATCAATGCTCGAGCCTGCCCCGTACATATTGCTTGCATGCTGGCAATTGCAGCATGTCCAGGTGCATGAGGTGGGGTGAAGCCATAGCGCTCACCCAGACGAGCCAGAAACTCTGCAGACGGTTTCTCGGTGATACCGACGGTTCGGTCGCCCTGTACATTAGAGTGTCCACGTAGTGGGCAGATACCCGCACCAGGCTTGCCAATGTTACCTTTCATCAACAGCAGATTGACCAGTTGCTGTACGTTCTGGGTACCATGTTCGTGCTGAGTGATCCCCATTCCGTAACAGATAATGGTGCGTTCGGCAGCGGCATATGCGTCAGCCAGTTCGGCGATTTGTGTCTGACTTAGTCCAGAAATACGTTCGATATCTTTCCACTCGGAATTGAGAACGTCACGGCGTAGCTCGTCAAAGCCGACGGTATGCGTTTGAATAAACTCGTCATCAAGCAATGAAGGCCGACCTGCGGCGCTTGCAGCATCATCGCGCTCAATTAACAGGCGCATCATCCCCTTGAGCAACGCCATATCGCCACCAATGCGCACGTTATAGTAGGCACTGGCCAACTGAGTCTCAGAGTTCGTCAGCATTTCAAACGGGTTTTGCGGTGCGGTAAATCGCTCCAGGCCACGTTCCTGTAGAGGATTGATGGCGATCATTTTCGCTCCCCGTTTCACTAAAGCGCGCAACGAAGTCAGCATGCGAGGGTGGTTTGTACCAGGGTTATGCCCAATGCAAATGACTAAATCGCACTTCTCAAAGTCTTCCAGCAACACGGTCCCTTTACCTACACCGATACTCGCTGCCAAACCCACGCTTGTCGGTTCATGGCACATGTTGGAGCAGTCGGGAAAGTTATTGCTCCCGTATTCACGGGCAAAAAGCTGATAAAGAAAGGCAGCTTCATTGGAAGTGCGGCCCGAAGTATAGAATTCAACCTGATTGGGATCACTATAGCTTTGAAGGCGTGCGCCAATTTCGTCGAAAGCTTGTTGCCAGCTTAATGGCTTGTAACAGTCGCTGACGGCATCATATTTCAAAGGCTGAGTGAGTCGCCCCGCAGCCTCAAGCTCGTGGTCTCCCCAGGTAAGTAATGATTGAACCGTATTCTCAGCAAAGAAAGAGGCGTTTACCTGCTTATCCGTGACTTCCCAGGCGATTGCTTTTGCGCCGTTTTCACAAATGTCGAATGACGCACTGTGCTTAGGATCTGGCCATGCACAACCCGGACAGTCAAAGCCCTCTGGCTTATTCATGTCAAACATGGCAATAACATCCTGGCGTATATCCATCTGCTTACGTACTGCATTCGCTACGGATTTAACAGCACCCCAACCACCTGCAGCACCCTGGTAGGATTCAATTTTTTTCTTCATCTACTTATCCTGTGTGGAAATGAATTATTAGGATTTGTAATAGCGATGATGCACAGTACATACAAAGGGATTATCGCCAACATGGATATATAAGAGTAGGGGACTACTCTCTTTCTATTTTTAATCTATTATCGTTAAACAATAGATTAAATACGATAAGTTAAGCATCATCTCTCATAGTGTTTAAATTAACATATTTTTCAATATAAAAAATAAGACTCTGGCTTCAATTGTGCGCGGATTTTCTTACAGGTGTAGGCTAATAGCCTTCACAAAATAATTATCCGCGCAATTTTCGTGAATGGAGCGCATAGACTAAGGTCAAAATCACAATTATTCATAGATAAAAGTGACACCAATGACTGACTGGACGGTTCCGGCTGAAACCTTGTTTCCTGTTTGTCCATAGGTTGCGCTTAAACCCAGAGGTACTTTGCTTTTATTTACTGTCCCCAGGGAGACATTTTCTCCCGTAGCCAGTATTTTTCCATTACGCATTAGAGTGACACCCACTCCCGATGCTTTTGTTGCATCAGGTGCTGTGTTAGCAAACACTTGTCGGCTACTGTCAGTGGTGGCACCCGAAAGATAAAATGAGAGCTTTTGTTCGCTTGAGCAATATACGCCAAGGGGTATTTCTGCGCTTCCAGGAAAGTCCGGGAGATCCACGGTGACATTTCGACTATCAACGGTGCAGCCGCCTGTTGGCATAACAACATTGTTATTTGAAATAATATTCCACGTAAAATTACGCGGATTTCCGCTTCCTAATGTTGCAATTTTATACATATGAATACGGGCAATGACTTCCCCCGCTTTTATGACAACTCCACCGGCCGCCCCAACTGGGGTAATATAGAGTTTTAACGGTAATGGCATCGGTGTCTTATCACCAATATCCAATACGTTGGTATTTGTCGTCAACGGGAAGGGGTAGGTCACATTATTCCAGTACAGCGATCCTTTATATGACTGTAGGGAGCCTGCGAAAGCTGAGCCTTGTACCAGGTTTATATGATCAGTGTCGTACCAGCCGCCGTAATCATTCCAGCAACTTATATGCTGAGACAAGTCTACAACCAGATTCTGGCCCGGCTGTATTACAGGGTCGAGATTAACATAAACAGAGGTTGTACCTGCTCCAATACTTGACCCGCCATCGACATTACAACTGAAGGCAAAAACTTTGCCTGCCATTAATAGAAGATAAATACCGAACAGGACCTTTATACTGATTGTTTTACCCATGATATATCCTAAGGTTAAAAATTGATTTAAAAAGAAGGCTAAGAAAATCGAATCGACGTTATTGCCAGGTGTAGATCACATTGATTAGCGCCTCGATCGTTCCCTGGCTTGCGTTTCCATTCACCGTGATAGCTCTTGCCTTAAGTGGAAACTGTGCATTACGAGTGATCTCATCAACAATAACCGTTTTGCTATCGCCATTTTTTAACGCAGCATCCTGGTCATCCCTCAGCTCTATCTGAATATTTTCGGCAGTACCTTCATTTTTGTAATAACCCGTATTGTCAGTTGAACCTGTCACGATTGCCGTCACTGCACTTGTTTCAACCGGACAATCGGTTAATGACAAAGTAATATTGTGCCAGCCAGATGCAGAACCAGGTTGTTGCAGATTGCGCGTATAAAGATCCCCGAGATTAACGTTAGCTTCTTTGGTTTGAATAGTGCAGGGTTTAGCGACTACCCGACCATTAACAGTGATAGTGACATCGGCGGCCTGGAGAGTTGCTGTGAATAACGCGCAAAACGTAGCTAACAGGAACCTCTTGTGAAGTCTTTTCATATCTGACTCTGATTATTGAAATTCAAGGGTAAAGGTTGCCGAAGCCCTCACCAGTCCCGGATTGACGGACTTCTGAGTTGACTTCAGACGAGCGGAGTAAGGCAAAATATTGTTCTGTTCTGGTACCAGTGGGATCCACTGCATCCCGGCATGAAGATCATTCAGTTTCACCGGACGCATATTTGCGTCCAATATTTCTATACCCAAACCGGAGGCCGTATTGCTTCCTTCATCCAGTTTCAACAAAGTATTATTTTCTGCATCCTCAATACCGTTAAATGCAACCCGAACCCCCGTTGTCCCTTTGCTGCATTCACTTAACGTAATCTGAAAAGGGACGGCTGGACTTGTGCTACCGGTCGTTGGAAATTGTCTGGCACTGTTTTTTTGGAGATCTACGGTAAAATTAAGCGAATCCGATGAGACTGTGCAGCCATAATCGAGGACGCGCCCGCTAATTTTAATAACGCTATCTGCGGATAAAGCAGAATAGGTGGTTAACCCCAGACATAAACCGAGGAAAATAATGTTATTGTATTTCATAATCTATTGTTCCTTAGCGACAGATTGCTGTCTGCTGGTTCAGTAAGGTACCAGGAGAAACTTCAGGAAGCTTGTACTCGACAATACAGTTTGAGTTTTTATCTTTGCCCCATGAAACCTGTAATTGCCCTGACTGTGGAAGTCCAGTCAGATAAACCTGACCATTTTCCGCGACAATGCTGCCATTTTTATTCTCTCCGTGTGTGACAATTGCACCGAATGGAACGCTCTTATTACCGTACTTCAACGTCATTAATACTTTCCCGCCGATTTGTGCATTAAATGTTGCTCTGGCAATAGCACCGTGAGTTGGGATGACAGTGACCACGGTTTCATCCAGTTCAACATTATCTGCAAGGGAATTCGCGTTAAGAGCAACACGGTTTTCTCTATATTCTGTCGCAAATGGTAATATGGCATAGCCACGCCAGTCGGTATGAATTCCGGTCTGGTTCTCTATTTTGACATTATCAGCACCAGGAGCCTTAACCAGAACCATTGTGTCGCCCAGCGGCTGTCCAAAGGTGATGCCATCAGCATGAGCAATAATCCCACCACTCATTCCGTAATAAATCTGGCTGCTGTCACCACTCCGACTGTAACCGACATTAGTATTACCATAAGCTCCACGATAATTAAGAGAACTGTAACCACTGGTGCCAGACGATGTATTACCTCCGTGGGTGTTACCGACCTGAACGCTATAATTCAGGTTATTATCCGGCAGCAGAGTGCCATAAACCCCCGATAGATTGGTCATGCCGCCTTTCAAATCGTTTGACATACTGTAACTGGCGTTTGAATTACGAAATGCCGACTGACTGTCTGTACGCATCCAATGACTGAAGGGAACATTAAGCGTAAAAGCGAGTAAATGATCCCGATCGTTTTGCCATATATTATTGGAATAGCTGTAATTCAGCGAAGTCGTAATATCACCAAACGGCACATTTAATCCAAATGATATTTGCTGGTCGCTGCGTGACGTGTTCCAGTAACTTTGGCGACTGGCACTGAAAAATGTCGTACCGTAATTTCCAAGCTGCTGAGAGATGCTTATTTGTTCCTGACCACGCTTACTGTAGAACAGATTAAAATAATCAATAAATTGTGTCTGCTCATTGGTGTCTCCGGTAGGAGGCTTGACGGTGTAACCACTCATTCGACTGTAGGCACTGTCGGATAAGTTATAAAAACCTTGCGTAGAATAGCGATATCCTGCGACCTGGATATTGGTTCCACAACAAGTTTATTGCTGCACTTGTTGAAGAGAGTATTTGCAAAAACATTTTATGTCGCTAAATAACATGACGATTTCATTATGCATGTTATTTATAAACCGTGACTAAACAGAATATTATTGCGAACAAGGGAAGTGTCAGGAAAGGTCAAGAGCTACCAATGGTTAATATGGCTATAAATCATTAGCTATGGTTAATGTTTGCTTGCTGAAACTAACACCGAATTGCTCTAAACAGATAAGTGCAGGGTTTATTAAAGCTGTCCGACAGACTTTCTTAACCTGGTAATATCTCTCTTGGGTGACTCTCCAAACATCCGCGAATATTCCCGACTGAAATGGGATAGCTTTCGTAACCGACAGCATAGGCTGCTGTGGTGACATCGTAATGTTCATTCAGCATCTGTCGCCTGACTTCATTGAGACGTAGCCATTTCTGATACCGGAGTGGACTCATTCCCGCTTGATCCGTCCTTAAATAAGTAACAGCACCCTCTGGTGTTTTCGTATGCAGTGTCTATGCGACAGACACTGCGCTCTTAGCATGGGGCAGGGAATAACCAGGCTATTTCTCCATGCACAGGCCAATTATGAAAGAGGAGAGGCTTAAGTTCTTGAACCCTGAACGAATAACGACTACCAGAAAAGCACTTCGCATCACTCAGACATGATTTAACATAATATACATTATGCGCACCAATATAAACCAAGGAAGAATCCAGTCGTTGGCGGTCATGATTGTCATGCTCATTAACAATGACCAAACCCCATATCTCACTTACTACCGTATTCTCGGCTTAACCGTCCATGCAACCTCAACACATTGCTTTCAACTGCCGTCACCACGTTCTCCGGAAAATCTGTCGGTAATGAAGTCTTCACGTTATCCAGTGCTGCTGGAATCATTCTGGCAAAGTCACTCAGGATTTCATGCATCTGCACTTCCGGGAATCTCAGCACCTTTGCTGTCGCCAAAAAATGTCGCGGATAAATTTTATCGATTGCCGTTTTTTTGCCTTTGGATGCGTTAAGCCCCATTGCCAGTTTGAGATCGCTGATGTGTATTCCCGTACCGCCAAGGACCGGAAATGCTGAAATGATGTCGTAAAATGGCGTGAGTCGATAACTGCCGCCAGCCTGAATAAATACGGAGAAGTTTTTTGCATGACCGTCCGTTGCGCCAATCAACCACTGGAAGACCTGGAATTTCATAAAATCATAGCGATCTTTCAGCGCCTCGCTGGACCCCATCAAAAAAGCCATGATCCGCGCGATGCCTGGGCCTCCATCTGATTCATATTTCACCGATGAAGGTAAACCGAATGTCTGACACATATCCTCCTGTGGCAAGCGAAGTAAAACCGTTCGCTCAGCATTCCAACGCCTGTCAAAACGTTCGACCGCTAACGCGCGCACATTTCCCGCTTTAATGATTTCTGCGTCCGGAACATTCAACCCAAGTTCTTTCGCCAGCAGCAGACAGTAATACTCATTATCAACGCTTTGGCTGAGATCGAGCGTCGCATTGGGCTGCCTGATTTCGCCAATCGGTAATTTAATGATGTGCGTCGTCGGCGTTATTCCTTTCGGAATGCACCAGTCATTGCCTATTCTGAGCAGTGCTGTCTTCTCCTGTGCGCCAGCAACCGAGATGCGAAAGTCATTTTCTTCTCTAATCATGCCTAGCGGGATATCTGCTTTATAAGCCGTTAATACTTCTTCAAGTCTGGCTTCAGTAAGCTTTTCCCATGCCATTATCGGATGCGTTACGGTTTCGTCTTCGGGTATTAACGTCACGGCACCAACGCTGTCTCGCCCTATTTCTGACAATAAATCAAACGGTTGTCTGGATTTGGCATGATAACGTTTAACGATCCGGTCACGTACAATCGGGCTATCGGGTAACAGGTTATCGAAGAAGTTAAATACGGCATCAGAGGTGATATTCCCCCTCTGCAATGGCAGCGAAAGTGACAACGGTCTGGCATAACGGCTTGCTAACCACTCCGGTGCATACTTAAAGGTGTGCGCGCCGTTGGCTAACTTCGTTAACTCGCCTACCCGCTGGTTGTTCATCCAAGTGACAAGTTTAGGCATTACCACTCCAGATTTTGCTGTTCTGTTGATTCTGGCGAGGCATTTTTCGCGTCGCATAGCGTCATTGAGAGTTCAAGCGACTGTAAAATCTTAAAAAATGTCGTGAGCGTGGTATTGTCAGGGTTGTTTTCGAAATTGGAAATCGTCGCCTGCTTAATACCAATTTTTTTCGCCAGCTCGCTCTGCGTCCAGCCATTTTGCTGGCGAACCAGTTTCATTGCATTCGCCAATTGCGTTGGGCTATAGATCTTCTGAAAGCTCATCATGTCATACGTCCACAGCAAGTTTATCCGCTTAAGGGGATATTATAAGTTTTATCCTTTAGTGAGGATAAGTCAATCTGGAAACACATCTTATCCGCTCTACGGGATAAACGCTGCGATATCCGCGATCGCGGATAAAAAGGAGGATTTAAATAAGGCGTTGATGCGCCGTTTGAAGTCGGCAATATTAAGCCGCATGCCATCTCGACATGCGGCTTATACGGTTTACCAGCTATATTTCACTCCCAGCATGCCCTGAGTATCGCTATAGCCTTTATCACCTAGTTGCACACCGACATTCCCCCACAGGCTAAGGTTGTTATTTACTTTCGCCTCAACCCCGGTACGTACTTCACCGAGATTACGCGCACCTTCACGGCCTACGGTTTGACCATTCATCTTCACGGCGTAGACTTTGCTATTGTTGATCCAGTTCGCTTCAATGTAAGGCTGGAACTCACGCTGTTTACCATCGTCACGCTGGTGATGGCTGTTCAGGTAGGTTTTCACCCCAAGTCGCGTTTGCACATTTCCGTCGCCTTCCGTTTCAATGCGCGTTCCGTCTTTCCGGGTATGGTCGGAATCTTTCACACCCATCCAGGTGATTTGCGCCTGTGGCTGGACGTACCAGGTATTCAGCGTCCCTTCGCTGCCGCTAAATGTTCCCGCTTCAAAGGTATACCCACCCTCAACAGAGGCCGTCACACCGCGAGAATCATAGTCGTCAGCAGAACGGTTATCGGAACTGACGCTGTTATCAAACCAGTTATACAGCGCCCAGCTGTCAACATAAGCGCCGGTCTTATTCGCATCGTTCTGATACCAGGTCGCGTACAGCCCAGCGCTGTAACCGCTGATGCGCCCATCCGATTTATAACCCACACGATTACTCTGAGTATTACTGTGCTGATTGGCGTAGCCTGCCATCACGCCAAGATGCCAGCGATCCTGCGCGTTGCTACTCCACTGCGCCAAATCGCCGCCTAGCTGCAATACATAGCGGTTAGCCTGAGTATTTAGCTGACCGTCACCGGCCCTTGAACGTTCGTGCCCTCCGACATGACGCATCCACATACTGCTTGCCGACCCCTGAGAATGCAGTGAATCTGTATACTGCGGCTCACCCAGACGGTCGTGTAAACGATGGCTAAACAGCGAGTTGGCTGCGGCAATGTTGCTGATATAGCTTCCGGCCTCCGGGCGATAAACTGATGGGCCTTCCGGATCCACAACAGGGGGATTATTGATGGGATCGGGTGTATCCGCTGGCGTTACGCCGTCCCATTTACTGGTCAGATACCAGTTTTTCTCGTCATTCCCCTTCCCTTTAGCCAGCGTGTAGACGTAAGCCCCAGCTTCGACAGTTCCGGTGGTCAGCGCGAAGTTACCTGCAGAATTACCGCCAACCTCAATGAGTTCAATACCGTTGACCGTTTGTGCACCGACGCCGCCAATGTTATCAACCCGAACGCGAGTGTTCCCTTGGGTATCGCCTTTCACGTTCATCTTATCGGTGGGCGAATTATCGCCGCCCAGCGTCGCGTTGAACGTCATCAGGCCATTGTTTCCGGTATAGTTGCCGTTAACGGTCAGTACATTCCCCGGTTTCCCCCCTTCGCTATTCATTTGAACCGTGCCGCCATTCTCCAGGTTGCCGCCGATAGTGGTTTTAGCGACACGCAGTGCCCCCCCCAGGCATAACGTTCATATCACCTGCAGTGGTGACATTTCCCGACATCACACCGCTGTTATGGATATTAATGTGTTGACTTGCCATATTAATGGCAGAGTCGGAACCGAAAGCAATTTCCCCCCCCACGATATCCGTCGTACCCTGATACGCCGCGGAATCGTTGTTAAGAGTCAGGATCCCGGTACCCAGTTTTGTCACATCACCGCTACCGCTGATACTGTGCGTCATCGCCCAGCTACGCTCAGTGGAGATGGTGAGCAGGCCATTATTGATAACGGAAGCATCACCCAGGTTTTTCTGCTCGTTGACGCTGAGCGCGCTGCCTGTATCAATGTTGAATTGCCCCACAAAGCGGCTATTATCGCCATCCAACTCTACATCTGTCCTGGCGGTTGCGCTCACGATACCCTTCCCGCTTATGCTATTACGCAGTTCGCCAGTCACGTTTTTTAGCGTTAACAGACCGTCATTGGCAATATTTCCTCTGCCTAACCCCTGAGTATTATCGAGGCTGACTTCCGCATTTGGGCTAATGCTGGTTAACGCATTGTAGCGTGCATTAAGCCCCTCGATAGCCAGCGTTCCCCCTGTAACATTCAGGTTTCCGCCACCTGTCAGTTCACCCTGACTGATCCCACCTTTATTTACCGTCAGCGCCCCCTCTTTGAACAAAACAGTCGAACCCATCTGCCCGGTGAATGTCTCTACCGTCTGCGTCGATCCATTAAGATCGACGATGGCCGCGTTGCTGATGTTCAGTTCCCGGGTGTTGCCAAGTGCACCATCCGCATCGGTACGTAATGTCCCCATCTGAACGTAGGTTGCCCCCTGATAGTCGTTCTGACCGTTGGAAAGCGAAACCTGTCGCACCGTATTGATTGCCAGATCCCCTTCACCACCGATTTTTGCCGACATATCGGCCGTTGCGCCATAGGCTCCGCCATGTTCGGCTAACGTCAGCTTTTGCCCACCATGGATGTTCAGCGCTTTCAGCCCATAGTTAACGTACAAACCATTACCTGGTGCGGTCGTGAGGCGGAATCCATAATCACCCTCGGCGACCACCGTTCCGTTTTGCGCAATGTGTAACGTTTTGTCCGCTTCCACCTCGTCGCCCTGTAAATCACGTAACGTTAATGAGCCACCCGACCCAATAACCGTTTGCGCCTTCACCAGTTGAACGCCGACATGGCTATCGTCGTGTTCCAGCAAATTGAGCGTCGTCAGAGGGTTATTCGCCATGGGATCATTCCACGGTTTAGGCACGTCGATAAGCACGTCGCCCGTCCCGTTTACCTGATAGTTACGGCCTTTCCAGGTGTAGTCACCCGCGCCGACAACCAGCGTATCGACGCTGATATATCCCTCCGCGAGCGTCGCAGCAGGAATATCCGTATCGAAAATGATGGTACCTCCATTCATGGCCAGTCCACCAATGGATTGCTCTCCAACTTTTACCGATGTGGTATTTTCACTGTCAGACTGCAACATCGCGTGAGTAAGCGCAGCGGTGTTGTCGCGTTCCAGAGTGAAGGTACTGTCTTTCAGTTGGGCAACACCGGCGAATTCAGTCCCTGTTGCATGGGTAAAGCCAAACATCTTGTCGGAGGATGACAGCTGCACTCGCATCAAGCCATCGCCTTTGAGCGCATTGGTCAGCGTGTAATCTCCTGCACTGTTCGTTGATGCGAGAATGTCGAGCGTACCGGGGTTTGCAATGGTTACTTCACTCGACCCCATGCCCGTTACCCCATCTGCCGTATGAGACGCAATGGTCAGGAGGCCGTCATTGACCAGCGTTTTACCGCTATAAGTATTCCCTGCATTGAACACCGTATGGCCTGCATCATGGATCACTTTTCCGTCTTTATCGTCACCTGTAATCAGCATATCGACCTGGTAGCCGGCATCACTGTTATTGGTATGATTAAAGACAAAAACGCCTTCGCCAAGACCAAACTCCACTTTCGTCGCATTGGTGATAAATCCGGCATCTGCCGCCGCCTCACCGTGAGCAGCACCAATGTTTAGCGTTCCTACAGCAGGCTCAAAAACACCTAAGTAAACTTCTCCACCTTCGACATTCAGCGTACCGTTATTCGTCAGGGTTAACGTACCCGTACCAGATGTCCCTACGTACATATTGAATGTTTCAAGAAGAGAGTTCTGCCCATCCACCCTCACGTCGCCCTTACTTTTGTCATTGAGAGCTATCTGTGTATCACGCGCTTTAACTATACCTCCGGTGGTAATATTCAGTTCACCCGTGCCTAATACACCGACCTGTAGCAATTGTGCGTTAGTAGATGATGTCTTTAAATTCCAGAGACTGTCCGTTGAAATATTAACTATCCCCTTACCGGAGGCATTTCCTCCGATAAATCCATAGCCCGTTGAATTAAGGGTGGCACCATTACTGACATTTACGATACCGCTACCAAAATTACCGACATTGATACCCACAGTATCGAACGATGATGTCGCATCCATCAGGTTCAGTGTGCCGATACCGCTTGCTTTATCGCCCAAAAAAGTAATATTTTGCGATACGAACTTACCGCCATCGCTAATATTGAGGTTTCCGACGCCCGCAACACCAATGGTGGTATAGACATTCTTATTGACCTCCCACATTCCCCCCGTGGTGATGCTGACATTCCCGACGCCGGTTTCTCCATAACCGAGTGAACTTCCTCCGTTGCTGACAACAAGCCCCTGATTACTGATATTCATTTCGCCGTGGCCGTCATAACCAAGATTAGTTCCGAGATTAGTGATAACGGAGTTCTTATCCTTAACAGTAATGTTGCCTGTGCCTGTTTCTTTCATCCCCGCAGTGATAATTCCCGAATCTACTTTGCCTTCACTCGAGACATTAAGTTCACCGTCGCCAGCATCACCGATATAGATATAGCGGAAAGCTTCGCCCGTTCCGAGGAAATTCCAATGCCCTTTATCGGTCACGTTGACGACACCGTGGGAACCGTCCTGAACGCCCACCAATGAATATTCTTTGTTATTAATCAGTCCATTATTGGAAATATTGACTGTGCCATTACCGAAATATCCATTATAGAGTCTGCGTACCGTGATGACAGAGTCTTGATCCTGCACATTCAGGGTTCCGATACCGGTGGCATTGCCACCGATAATCGTATTTTCAGCCGTAACCAACCCCCCCTCGCGAATAGTCGCCTCCCCAGTTCCTTGATTACCAATTTGAAATTCAATTGAGGAATCATTATTTTTTATTAGCCACTCGCCACCCTTTTCAACGACAACCTGGCCATTACTGCCCGCCTGATAGCCTAAAATGGCGACGATTGAACTCGTGACGTAACCCTTATCCGTAATATTTAATGAACCTGTGCCATAGCTACCTATTTCGAATAATTCGGTCGTCAGAACAGAGTCCTCTCCCTCAACATTGACCGTCCCGACGCCTCCTGTCGAAGAACCTAATCTTAAATAGCCTCCATCGACGTGACCCTTCTGTTTAATATTCAGCGTCCCCGTTCCGGATTGACCCACATTTAAAGGCCTTGCATTATTTCCGCTATCATACAATCGCCAGGTGCCACCCAAAACATTAACGGTGCCCTCTGAGTCCTCATTAGCGCCAATGACGCTGGTAGTAATAGTGGTTAAGGAGGCATTACCGCCAGCCAAAATATTAAGCACTCCAGTGCCATACCAGCCAACCAGGTAGGCATCATAAGCAACATCAGTATCAATATTGGTAATCTGATCATTATCAACTTCCAGACTTGCACCAGACGCTGAACCGCTTAGTGCCAGCAAAACACCCAGCGTCAATCTACTGAATTTCGTTGTCAGTCCAGAGGATTTACGCAAATTAACCGTCGATGTTTTACCTGCCCTGCGAGTTAATTCCGAGCAGGCCTGAAATACCTGTAGAGTGCAATTCCATATCACGCGATAGATTCTATTCATATAAACGCTCCATATACAAACAATACAGCCACGAAAGAGATGAGTCGTCAGACATTAAAAATGAAACTTATTAAATTGTCAGAGGTCTGTATTGAGTGTTAGTTGGAGGTGGGAAGGTGTCAATTTGGCTAATTTGCTAATGCTTTCGAATTGATAGATTAAAAATTGCATAGTTCTTATTTTATTTAAATATGAACTATGAGTTATTGTTGCTTAATAAGAAAACTGTTTCTTTCAATAGGAAAATTATCATCATCATATTTAACAAAGAATAGCACTAATTGCTAAAAATCGAAGTTTATTAAACCCCTTTTGCATCCATTAGTGTCTTTAGGAATATTCGCTATAAAATAAGGGTTGTGCTTAATGCTTTAAGAAAAATAGCAATTTTCCCTTGAATATCGTACTGGTGATGGAACGATGAATCTGCAAGCTGGCTTTTAACAAGCCAGCTCTAAAAGAAGGGAAATAAGAATAACTATACTCAAAAACTAACAGCCACGGTCATCATGATGTGGCTGTCAATGAAACTATAACCCAGGCGCTTTCCATAACGACGTCGTCAGTCCATGATCAACCAGCCCCAGCTGATCCTGATAAACTGCCTGCCACTTATCGCGTGAATCCTGATAAAGTTCATGCTTTTCCGGGTCTGGTGTGTGCGTCCGTTCCCAGCGAACCAGGCGTTCTCCGGTTTCTGCCATTGATGAAAAAATTCCGGCACCGACGCCAGCTGCAATGGCACATCCTAATGCAGTGGCTTCTTTGACCACCGGAATATTGACGGGTAATCCCGAGACATCAGCGAGAATTTGACTCCATAATTTCCCTTTTGAACCTCCGCCTGCAAAGACTAACGATGAAGGATGAATATTCGAGAAATCAGCAATTTGCTGCAAGTTACACGCTGATACAATCGCCGCATTTTCTTCCAGCGCACGGAACAATGTCGCTTTGTTACATTTATCCGGGTCAATGGACAAGTTAATAAAGGAAGGCGCAGCGTGATACCAGGTTTTAAAGCGCATTCTGTCGGAGAAGATCGGCATTACGCCCCACGACCCAGGCGGCACCCGACTGGCCATCTCTTCCAGCAGCGTATAGGTGTCGATGCCTAAACGTTCGGCAATCAGTTTTTCTTCGGCACAGAAAGCATCGCGGAACCAGCGCATGGTGAGTCCGGTAAAAAAGCTTATAGATTCAGCTTGTACCATGCCAGGAATAACATGAGGATTAACGCGCACGTTCATTTCTGGGTCTGTCACCGGCGCGGCTAAATTTACAACTTGCTGCCAGAATGTGCCGCCAAGAACCGCGGTTTGTGCCGGACGCACAACGCCTAACCCAAGGCAACCAAGCTGCACGTCGCCTCCTCCAACGACCACCGGAGTGCCCGCCTTCAGACCGCAGAGTTCCGCCGCTTGTGAACTTACCACGCCCAGCAATGTGCCGGTTTCTTTGACAGGAGAAAGAATATCGGCACGTAGGCCAGCCATATCCAGCAATGCAGGTTTCCAGTCACGGGTGGTTAGATCAAGAAGTCCCGTGGTGCCAGCGTTAGAGGGATCCACCGCCAGTTCGCCGCTGAGCATATAGGCCAGCCAGTCGCTGATCATGGTGATGGTTGATGCCTGACGGTAAATATCGGAACGATGGTGCGCCAGCCAAAGTAATCTGGGGATGGCACTTAAAGCCAGTGTTTGTCCGGTCGCGCGATAAACTTCGTTTTCAAAGGTATTGTTGTGCAGTTCTTTAAGTTCGCTAACTTCGCGTGCCGCTCTGGCATCCACATTGGCGCAGGCCCAGATCGGGGCTCCTTCATTATTATATAAAACAATGCCTTCACGCATCGAACATGCCGAAACGGCAGCGATATACTCCGGGGCTATGCCGGCGTTGTGCAGCGCCTGGCGCATACACTCACACGCCAGTTGCCAGTTTTTGTTGAGATCAAATTCCATAGAACCAGGAACGTCCGGTACTGCCAGATGCCGCCACTCCGCCTGTCCCACTGCTATTTGATTGCCTTCCAGGTCGAATATCACAGCCCGAATACTTCCGGTGCCTGCATCCAGCGCCATCAGGTAGTACTTTGATTCTGAAAGGGTAAAGAGTCGAGCCATTAGATTATCCTCGGCTTATGCGTTCTGTCTGTTCCTCTATACGTTCTCCATCATTCCCGGTAATAAGGTCATGCAAATTTAACTACGTAAAATCGCCGCTGCTGTGTCCTGATCGGTAACCAGTGCGTTGATATAACCGCCTTTCATTGCAGCGGCAATTGCTTCGGCTTTATTTTCTCCCCCTGCCACGCCAACCCGGACGGGTATGGTCTTCAGCGCGCTTAAAGGTAAGCCAATCAGTTCGTTATGTATTTTGATATTCGTGACAACGTCACCTTTTGAATCAAAAAAGTAGCCTAAAATGTCGCCAACCGCCCCTTTTCGGCCAATCATTAACTGTTCGCCCTGGCTGATATAACCGGAGCGAATGATTGTCGCATCGTCCTGTTGACTCACAGCACCAATGCCGACAATCGCCACATCCGCTGCTTGCGCGGCTAACAGAACATCTTTGACGCAATTTTCATTTTTTAGCGTACGGGCAATGTCAGCGGAGGATGCCCGCAACGGAGCCGGAATAATATTCACACTGCACGCCGCGTTAAGCTGCCCGATTCCCGTCATATAAGAACCGACGCCACCGGAGAGCGTGACCAGGCGAATTTGCTGTGACGAAATAAAACCACTTAAGCGTTGCAGCGTATTCATGGTTGCCTCGCCAAAACCAATCGCCAGCATCTGTTGTGGTTGAAGTAAACTCATCAACATATGCGCCGCGCCTATCCCCAGTCGCCCACCGACATCAGCATCCGCAAGCCCAGGGATCACCCGGACATGTTGCAGCGAAAACTGACGACGTAATTGAGTTTCATATTCCAGACAGCCTTCAAAGCGAGAATTAATCTGTACGCGAATAATGCCGGACTGATGCCCTTTCTCCAGCAATCGCGACACTTTCAAACGTGTCAGGCCGAGACGATCGCTGATCTCGCTCTGGGTCAGCCCGTCGTGATAGTAAAACCACGCGATCCGCGCGACCTGTTCTTCTTCACACATTCCCTGTTCTGAAATTGCCGAATCGTTGATTGTCATAATTCATTCTTCACTTTGAACATATTTAAATCTTTAATGCAATTGTTCAGTTCTTGCTCATTTATATCTGTGATGGCAACCACAGTTTGACTCTACGAGCATGAACAAACGCAACCGTGAAAATCAAAATAGCATAAATTGTGATCTATTCGTCGGAAATATGTGCAATGTCCACCTAAGGTTATGAACAAATTAAAAGCAGAAATACATTTGTTCAAAACTCACCTGCAAAACTGAACGGGGGAAATATGCAAACGAGTGATACCCGCGCGTTACCGCTACTTTGCGCCCGCTCGGTTTATAAACAGTATTCAGGGGTCAATGTCCTGAAAGGCATCGATTTTACGTTGCATCAGGGGGAGGTCCACGCCCTGCTCGGCGGCAATGGTGCCGGTAAATCGACGTTAATGAAGATTATTGCCGGTATTACCCCTGCTGATAGCGGTACGCTGGAGATTGAGGGCAACAACTACGTCAGATTAACGCCAGTTCATGCTCATCAGCTGGGTATTTATCTCGTTCCCCAGGAACCGCTGCTTTTCCCAAGCCTGTCGATAAAAGAAAACATCCTGTTTGGGCTGGCAAAAAAACAGCTCTCCATGCAGAAAATGAAGAACTTGCTGGCGGCGCTGGGCTGCCAGTTTGATCTGCATAGTCTGGCAGGATCGCTGGATGTCGCCGATCGCCAAATGGTGGAAATCCTCCGCGGGCTGATGCGCGACTCGCGGATTCTGATCCTCGATGAACCTACCGCCTCGCTTACCCCTGCGGAAACCGAACGCTTGTTTAGTCGCTTGCAAGAGCTGCTTGCTACTGGCGTGGGTATTGTTTTTATCTCGCATAAGCTGCCGGAAATTCGCCAGATTGCCGATCGAATTAGCGTGATGCGCGACGGAACCATCGCCTTAAGCGGCAAAACCAGCGAACTGTCTACCGACGACATTATTCAGGCCATCACCCCAGCGGTACGGGAAAAATCGCTCTCTGCCAGCCAAAAATTATGGCTGGAGTTACCTGGTAACCGCCCACAACATGCCGCCGGAACGCCGGTGCTGACACTGGAAAATCTGACCGGCGAAGGTTTCAGGAATGTCAGCCTGACGCTCAATGCCGGAGAAATTCTGGGCCTGGCTGGGCTGGTGGGGGCCGGACGCACAGAACTGGCCGAGACGCTCTATGGTCTGCGTACTTTGCGTGGCGGACGCATTATGCTGAATGGTAAAGAGATCAATAAATTATCCACTGGAGAACGTTTACTGCGCGGTCTGGTTTATCTGCCGGAAGATCGCCAGTCATCCGGACTGAATCTCGATGCTTCGCTGGCCTGGAACGTCTGCGCCCTTACTCATAACCTTCGTGGATTCTGGGCGAAAACCGCGAAAGATAATGCCACCCTGGAACGTTATCGTCGGGCGCTGAATATTAAATTCAACCAACCGGAACAAGCTGCACGGACATTATCCGGTGGCAACCAGCAAAAAATCCTCATTGCCAAATGCTTGGAAGCTTCGCCGCAAGTATTGATTGTCGATGAGCCGACGCGCGGCGTGGATGTCTCGGCCCGTAATGATATCTACCAGCTGTTGCGCAGCATCGCCGCACAAAATGTGGCTGTGCTGCTTATCTCCTCCGACCTGGAAGAGATCGAACTGATGGCAGATCGTGTGTATGTGATGCATCAGGGCGAAATTACCCACTCTGCACTGACCGAGCGCGATATTAATGTCGAGACTATTATGCGCGTTGCCTTCGGCGATAGTCAGCGTCAGGAGGCGTCATGCTGAAGTTTATTCAGAACAACCGTGAAATCACGGCACTGCTGGCGGTGGTGCTGCTGTTTGTATTACCCGGTTTTCTCGACCGCCAGTATTTAAGTGTGCAAACGCTGACCATGGTTTATAGCAGCGCGCAAATCCTGATCCTGCTGGCAATGGGCGCGACGCTGGTAATGCTTACGCGCAATATTGATGTTTCAGTGGGTTCGATTACCGGAATGTGCGCGGTGCTGTTGGGGATGTTACTGAACGCAGGATATTCACTACCTGTTGCTTGTGTCGCGACTTTACTGCTTGGTTTGCTCGCGGGATTTTTCAACGGTGTCCTGGTCGCGTGGCTAAAGATCCCTGCCATTGTTGCCACCCTTGGCACGTTAGGGTTGTACAGAGGCATCATGTTGCTGTGGACTGGCGGCAAATGGATTGAAGGGTTACCCGCCGAACTGAAACAGCTCTCCGCCCCGCTGCTGCTTGGCGTTTCAGCAATTGGTTGGTTGACGATAATTCTGGTGGCATTTATGGCCTGGCTGCTGGCAAAGACGGCGTTTGGACGCAGTTTTTATGCCACGGGCGATAATTTACAGGGCGCTCGTCAACTGGGCGTTCGTACTGAAGCCATTCGCATTGTGGCATTTTCGTTGAACGGCTGCATGGCGGCACTGGCGGGAATTGTGTTTGCTTCGCAGATTGGTTTTATCCCCAACCAGACCGGTACCGGGCTGGAGATGAAAGCAATTGCAGCCTGCGTGCTGGGCGGCATTAGTTTGCTCGGTGGTTCCGGTGCGATCATTGGTGCGGTACTCGGCGCATGGTTCCTGACGCAGATCGATAGCGTACTGGTGCTGTTGCGCATTCCGGCATGGTGGAATGATTTTATCGCGGGTCTGGTTCTGCTGGCGGTGCTGGTGTTTGATGGACGCCTGCGTTGTGCGCTGGAACGTAATCTACGGCGGCAAAAATATGCCCGCTTTATGACGCCACCGCCATCCGTTAAACCCGCTTCGTCAGGTAAAAAACGGGAGGCCGCATAATGCGTATTCGCTACGGTTGGGAACTGGCTCTTGCCGCACTGCTCGTTATTGAGATTGTCGCATTTGGTGCAATTAACCCGCGAATGTTAGATCTCAATATGTTGCTGTTCAGCACCAGTGACTTTATCTGCATTGGCATTGTCGCCCTACCGCTAACGATGGTGATTGTCAGTGGCGGGATCGATATTTCGTTTGGTTCGACCATCGGCCTCTGCGCCATTGCATTGGGCGTACTGTTTCAAAGTGGTGTGCCGATGCCGCTGGCGATACTCCTGACCTTACTGCTCGGCGCATTGTGCGGGCTGATCAACGCCGGATTAATTATCTATACCAAAGTTAACCCGCTGGTGATTACGCTTGGCACGCTGTATCTGTTTGCCGGAAGCGCTCTGCTGCTTTCCGGTATGGCCGGAGCGACGGGGTACGAAGGTATTGGTGGATTCCCGATGGCGTTTACAGATTTCGCTAACCTGGATGTGCTGGGACTCCCCGTTCCGCTGATTATCTTCCTGATATGTCTCCTCGTTTTCTGGCTCTGGCTGCATAAAACCCATGCCGGACGTAATGTGTTTTTGATTGGGCAAAGCCCGCGCGTGGCGCTTTATAGCGCGATTCCAGTTAACCGTACCTTATGTGCGCTCTATGCCATGACGGGGCTGGCGTCTGCGGTCGCCGCTGTGCTGCTGGTATCGTATTTTGGTTCAGCACGTTCCGATCTCGGTGCGTCGTTTCTGATGCCCGCCATCACCGCCGTGGTGCTTGGCGGGGCCAATATTTATGGTGGTTCCGGTTCCATTATCGGCACCGCCATTGCGGTTTTATTAGTGGGATATTTGCAACAAGGTTTGCAAATGGCAGGAGTGCCAAATCAGGTGTCCAGCGCCCTTTCCGGTGCGCTACTTATCGTCGTTGTCGTAGGTCGTTCCGTTAGCCTGCATCGCCAGCAAATTAAAGAGTGGCTGGCGCGTCGGGCCAATAACCCATTGCCATAAAGGATATCTTCATGACACTTCATCGCTTTAAGAAAATCGCCTTACTTAGCGCTCTTGGCATTGCCGCAATCTCTATGAATGTGCAGGCCGCAGAGCGTATTGCATTTATTCCCAAACTGGTTGGCGTGGGATTTTTTACCAGCGGTGGCAACGGCGCACAACAAGCGGGTAAAGAGCTGGGCGTTGATGTGACCTACGACGGGCCGACAGAACCCAGTGTTTCTGGTCAGGTACAGTTGATTAATAACTTCGTCAATCAAGGTTATAACGCCATTATCGTTTCTGCGGTTTCGCCTGATGGCTTGTGTCCGGCACTGAAACGCGCCATGCAACGTGGTGTGAGAGTGCTGACCTGGGACTCTGATACTAAACCGGAGTGCCGCTCTTACTACATTAATCAGGGAACGCCCGCCCAGTTAGGAGGTATGTTGGTGGATATGGCGGCGCGTCAGGTGAATAAAGACAAAGCCAAAGTCGCGTTTTTCTACTCAAGCCCCACCGTTACGGACCAAAACCAGTGGGTGAAAGAAGCGAAAGCGAAAATCGCCAAAGAGCATCCAGGCTGGGAAATTGTCACTACGCAGTTTGGCTATAACGATGCCACTAAATCGTTACAAACCGCAGAAGGAATATTAAAAGCGTATAGCGATCTCGACGCCATTATCGCCCCCGATGCCAACGCCCTGCCCGCTGCCGCACAAGCCGCAGAAAACTTGAAAAATGACAAAGTAGCGATTGTCGGATTCAGTACGCCAAATGTGATGCGCCCGTATGTAGAGCGCGGCACGGTGAAAGAATTTGGCCTGTGGGATGTGGTTCAGCAAGGCAAAATTTCAGTGTATGTCGCGGATGCATTATTGAAAAAAGGATCAATGAAAACGGGCGACAAGCTGGATATCAAGGGCGTAGGTCAGGTTGAAGTCTCGCCAAACAGCGTTCAGGGCTATGACTACGAAGCGGATGGTAATGGCATCGTACTGTTACCGGAGCGCGTGATATTCAACAAAGAGAATATCGGCAAATACGATTTCTGATGTGCATTACTTAACCGGAGTAAGTTATGGCAGATTTAGACGATATTAAAGATGGTAAAGATTTTCGTACCGATCAACCGCAAAAAAATATCCCTTTTACCCTGAAAGGTTGCGGTGCGCTGGATTGGGGAATGCAGTCACGCTTATCGCGGATATTTAATCCGAAAACGGGTAAAACCGTGATGCTGGCTTTTGACCATGGTTATTTTCAGGGACCGACTACCGGACTTGAACGCATTGATATAAATATCGCCCCGCTGTTTGAACATGCCGATGTATTAATGTGTACGCGCGGCATTTTGCGCAGCGTAGTTCCCCCTGCGACCAATAGGCCGGTGGTACTGCGGGCGTCAGGTGCGAACTCTATTCTGGCGGAATTAAGTAATGAAGCCGTGGCGTTATCGATGGATGACGCCGTGCGCCTGAACAGTTGCGCGGTGGCGGCGCAGGTTTATATCGGCAGCGAATATGAACATCAGTCGATCAAAAATATTATTCAGCTGGTTGATGCCGGAATGAAAGTGGGAATGCCGACCATGGCCGTGACTGGCGTGGGCAAAGATATGGTGCGCGATCAGCGTTATTTCTCGCTCGCGACTCGAATCGCCGCTGAAATGGGGGCGCAAATTATCAAAACCTATTATGTCGAAAAAGGTTTTGAACGGATTGTTGCCGGATGTCCGGTACCCATTGTTATTGCTGGCGGTAAAAAATTACCGGAGCGCGAGGCGCTGGAAATGTGCTGGCAGGCTATCGATCAGGGCGCTTCTGGTGTGGATATGGGGCGTAATATTTTCCAGTCTGACCATCCGGTGGCGATGATGAAAGCCGTACAGGCGGTGGTTCACCATAACGAAACGGCTGATCGGGCATATGAACTCTATCTGAGTGAAAAACAGTAACTGCGGATCTAAGGAGAAGAATTATGCACGTCACACTGGTTGAAATTAACGTTCATGAAGACAAGGTTGACGAGTTTATCGAAGTTTTTCGCCAGAACCACCTGGGCTCTGTACAGGAAGAAGGCAATTTGCGCTTCGATGTCTTACAGGACCCGGAAGTGAATTCGCGCTTTTATATCTACGAAGCCTATAAAGATGAAGACGCAGTGGCGTTCCATAAAACCACGCCCCACTACAAAACCTGTGTCGCGAAACTGGAATCTTTAATGACCGGGCCGCGTAAAAAACGTCTGTTCAATGGTTTGATGCCGTGAGGCGAATTTATCAATTTTATCTACAATTGGGGTAACGCGCTGACGGGAGTAAAAAAATGTCTGACTGGAACCCCTCTTTATATCTACACTTTTCCGCTGAACGATCGCGTCCGGCGGTGGAGCTGCTTGCCAGAGTGCCGCTGGAAAATGTCGAATATGTTGCCGATCTTGGCTGTGGCCCAGGTAACAGCACCGCCCTTCTACAACAACGTTGGCCTGCGGCCAGGATAACAGGCATCGACTCGTCTCCGGCGATGATTGCTGAAGCGCGCAGTGCTTTGCCAGACTGCCAGTTCGTGGAAGCAGACATCCGCAACTGGCAACCGGTACAGGCACTCGATCTGATTTTTGCTAATGCCTCACTGCAATGGCTGCCCGACCACTACGAATTGTTTCCTCATCTGGTTTCTTTACTTAATCCGCAGGGCGTGCTGGCAGTACAGATGCCAGATAACTGGCTGGAGCCGACCCATGTGCTCATGCGCGAAGTTGCCTGGGAACAAAACTACCCGGATCGCGGGCGTGAGCCGTTGGCTGGCGTTCATGCTTACTACGATATTTTGAGCGAAGCCGGATGTGAGGTCGATATCTGGCGAACCACCTACTATCACCAGATGCCGTCACACCAGGCGATTATCGATTGGGTGACTGCCACTGGATTACGTCCGTGGTTACAGGATCTGACCGAGAGCGAACAGCAGCTTTTTCTTAAGCGCTACCATCAGATGCTGGAAGAGCAGTATCCACTGCAAGAGAACGGACAGATACTGCTGGCATTTCCGCGTCTGTTTATTGTTGCCCGGCGTATGGAGTAAATATCACGTCAGCTGGTAATGACGATCGGGAAGAATTTTTGCTGGAATTTCGGCTTCATCGTTCATCTGTAACAGGTCAATTTCAATAGCGTTGCAGATGGCATCCAGTGGTAAATCATTGTTTTCAGTACCGAACGGATCTTCCAGTTCTTCCGCCAGACAATCCAGCGAAATAAAAGTGTAGGAAATCAGCACAGAGATAAAAGGCGTCATGTAATGCAGGTCCACGACCAGCGCGAACGGCAGCATGATACAAAACAGATAAACGGTACGATGCAAAATCAGGGTGTAGGCAAAGGGAATTGGCGTATAGGCAATGCGCTCGCATCCTGCCAGGACCGCTGAAATATCATTAAGCCGATCGTTGAGGCTAATAAACAGGATATCTGAAAGCTGTCCATTGCGGCGCTGAACCGCCAACCATTCTCCCATTATTAACAAGATACGGTTAGCTGGAGAGTTCGAAGCCAGTACACGCTGAAGATCTTCAGTCTTGAGATAATGAGCCAGCACTTCCGCCTGTGGCTGTTTGCGTAATGTCATGCGTAAACAGTGGGCGAAAGCGATTTGCAGCCGGGCAAACTCCCTTACACTTGCCGAATCCGGCAATGTCGTTTTTACCTCGCGCAGTAACGACCGTGAGGCAATCATCAACTGCCCCCAAAGTTTTCGCGCTTCAACGTAACGGGCGTACCCGGCATTATTACGAAAACCAAGAAAAATGGCGATGGCGACACCGAGAATGCTGAACGGTGCGAGGGTGAATTTGATGCCCAGATGCGTGTACCAGGGCAGCATGAAAATAACAGCGATAGAAAAGAGAAAATTGAGTAGTAAGCGCGAGGATATCTTGGATAATACTGAGCCGTGCCAGACAAAAATACGGCGCAGCCAGTGTTGTTGTGGACGAACAATCATGGTTATCTTCAGGCGTGGAAAAGTCGCCCTATTAAACGTGATTACGATCACATTCTCAAGACGCTACTTACAAATTACCTACAAGCTTACAACATTAGCAGGCGCTGCATGTGGCACCTGTTAATGATAAAGGCATATAGGATGTTGTAACTAATATGGTGAAATAAGAAACCCGGTCGAAACCGGGTTCAGAAGTAACGGTGTTATTAGCACAACGGACGTACAGCTTCGCGCATCCCTTTTTCGAGAATCGCATCCAGGTCATTAGCAACCTGCTCGACCAGACCAGGCACTTGCGTCAGGTCCTGCTCCCAGTGGTCTTTTTCTGCCAAAACAATCGCTACCAGTTCCTGGGTGCCGATAACACGGTCACGATGCTGGCTCCAGAGTTGCTGATAACGTTCCAGCCAGTGTGCATCGTCCTGTACCGGATATGTTTCGCCGTTACGCTCACCACGATAGAACGCAATCAATGCCGCTAATGCGAAAGTAAGGCGCGCCGGAAGTGTGCCGTTTGCCTTCTGCCCTGCCAGCAGCTGTGGCAGGATGCGGGTGCGGAACTTGGTCATACCGTTGAGCGCGATAGACAGCAGCTGATGCTTAATGTACGGGTTACGGAAACGCCCGGTGACTGCACTGGCGAAAGATTCCAGTTCATCACGAGGCAAATCCAGTACCGGAATAATTTCTTCGTAGATAGCTTTTTCAACGAATGCGCAAATTTCAGCATCGTTCATCGCTTCACCTACGGTATCCAGCCCTGCCTGGAACGCCACCGGCACCAGCGCGGTGTGCGCACCGTTGAGGATTGCCACTTTGCGTTCTTTGTACGGTTTAATATCGTCAACAATCAGCACGTTGAGCGGATATTTGTCCAGACGCAGTTCAGTCGCTAAGGATTTCGGTCCCTGAATCACAAACAGGTAAAAGTGTTCAGCGGTGTCGAGAAAACCATCGTGATAACCCAGTTCTTCTTCCAGTTTAGCCACTTCATCGCGCGGATAACCGGTAACGATACGGTCCACCAGCGTAGAACAGAAGCTGTTAGCCTGATCCAGCCATTGAATAAATGCTTCTGGCAGTGCCCACTCTTGCGCATAGCGCAGCACCAGTTCACGCAACGCGTCGCCATTGTAGTCAATCAACTCACACGGAATGATGATCCAACCTTTATCCAGCGCACCGTTGAAATGGCTAAAGCGTTCGAACAGCAGACGGGTCAGTTTTGCCGGATAGCTTACCGCTGGCGCGTCATCGAATTTATCGCCCGCATGGTAGCTGATACCCGCTTCGGTGGTGTTAGAGAAAACAAAGCGCATTTCCGGGTTGTGCGCCAGTTTCAGGAATTCATCGTATTCACTGTAGACGCTGATTTCACGATTAACCGAGCGAATCAGACGCGCGTCGCTGACCGCTTCCCCCTTCTCATTCAGGCCACGGATAATGGTGGTGTACAGACCATCCTGCGTGCTCAGTGACGGCGGGAATGAAGTTTCAATCGGACGAACAACGACCACGCCAGAATTCAGATCGGTGTGCTCATTCAGGAGATCGATTTGCCAGTCAACAAAGGCGCGCAGGAAGTTACCTTCACCAAACTGAATGATACGTTCTGGATACTGTGCACCGGGAAAATCGCGACGATTTAGTGTTTTCACAATGGGTTCCCTTCTGATTAGTCATACAACCTGTTTGAATTGGTACGACAGGTTAGCAAACTTTAATACGCCGAACCCCTGTTTTGATCAACTCCTGATGATTAATGAGCAGTTTTATGAGAAAAGTGTGGCGCGGATCATGGTTTAATCGAGGAAAAACGCCTTTTCCTGGATCATAAAGTGGTAGAACACATTGCATTCAAATCGCGCGTAATGAATAAAGATGTCAGACAACTTCCTCACCGTAACGCATAGTGCTGGTACGGTTGCGCCCATCTTTCTTCGAGCGATACAGACACGTATCGGCTTCGACCATCAATTTATTAAAGTCATCGGTCAGCGTTAGGTACGATGCGCGACCACTACCGACGCCAATACTTACCGTGAGATAAAGCGTTTTTTGTTGCCAGGTGAATGGTTGCAGTTCAACGCCTTTACGGATTTTTTCCGCCATTAGCAGACCATCGACAGGATTCACCGACGGCACTGCAACAGCAAATTCTTCGCCGCCCATTCGCGCCACCAGCCCCTTATCACCGACAATCTTCTGAATATGCCGGGCAAACACGCTTAACACTTTATCGCCACATTCATGTCCATAGTTATCGTTAATGCTTTTGAAATAGTCGATATCAAGCAGCATGACAGTCAGATGTTGTGTCTGTTTCAGCGATGGACTTTTCAGCGCCTCATAAAGACCGGACCGTGAGTAAACCTGAGTCAGAAAATCAAAGTCGGCTCGCAGCGCAACTTGCTTCATTAGCGAATTGATCGCTGCCACGCTAAAAGAAACCATAATTGGGCATATCGCCATCGTGGCAATACCGAGACGTGCGGAGAACATTTGCGGAATGGAGAACGGCGAACCGACCGAGATATCAATCACCGAATTTGCCACCAGTACGATTTCCACCGCACCGGTGACAAAGGTCAACAGACATGTTACCTGCGGCGTATAGCGCACTGCACACCAGATTAATGCAGGCAGCGGGAACGCCAGACTCCCCGCTCCGCCAATGACTACCGAGGCAATAACCGACACAATAAGCGCGATGGCGGGCATCATCTGTTCTGCTTTAAAGCGCGGCAGCACTCCAGGAATAGCCAACGTCAGCATACAAGGCACGATCAACACGCCCGTTGAGAATTGCTCACTGAACCAGTCCGCAAGCAAAGGCCAGAAATCCAGACTATCAATACTGACCGAACCAAGATAGCATGTTCGCTGACAGCGGCGGCAAATAAAGGTACCCTGGGAATGCTATTTTGTCGTTTTCCGCAATTCTCATGGCTGATTCATCTGTACAACCAGCCAGTGATAGATTACCGCCACGATATAACGTTGTTGTTCTTCGCTTAACGAAACACCCTGCGGAATGTTATGCCACTTAGCCAGACAACCGCGACAGCAGGTCGCGGTGGCGTGCTGAGCGATAAACACCGGATGCCCGCGCATGGGGGTTTGCTTACCGTCATTAGCCGGTAATGCCGGAGCAAGACGTTTAGCGACAAAATCCGCCGCATGTTGTTCGATGACTGGCGCGCCTTTCTCCAGGCAATACTGACGCTCTTTCATGCCCAGACGAAAGCGAGAGCGAAATTTTGAACGGGATAAACGCGCGAAGAGTGGATCGAGAGACTGCATTAATAAACCGAACGCCCTAACTGTTTCGTCAATTGTTCAAGAACGGCAATACCCGCAAGCGAGTTACCTGCATCATCCAGTTCCGGACTCCAGACAGCGATGGCCATTTCATGCGGAACAATCGCCACAATACCGCCACCAACGCCAGATTTCGCCGGTAGCCCCACCCGCCAGGCAAACTCCCCCGCGTTCTGGTACATACCACTGGTCGCCATCAGCGCGTTAATTTGCCGCGCCTGCATTGGCGTCACCACTGGTTCATCAATATGAATAGCTTTCCCCTGATTAGCCAGAAAGACAAACGTCCGGGCCAGCTCTACACAGCTCATTTTCAGAGCGCAGTAATGAAAGTAGTTTTGCAGAACGGTTGTCACGTCATGATGGAAATTGCCAAACGACTTCATCAGCCAGGCGATAGCCGCATTTCGCGCGGAATGTTCAAATTCGGAACGCGCTACCACCGTATCGTAGGAAATATCAGACACACCGCTTAAGCCGCGCACGACTTCCAGCATACGTTGCCGTGGTGCGCTTAATCGCCCTTGCAACATATCGCAGACCACCAGCGCACCGGCATTAATGAACGGATTACGCGGTATACCCTGCTCCATTTCCAGTTGCACTAAGGAATTGAACGGTGATCCAGACGGATCTTTGCCGACGCGTTGCCAGATTTCCTCTTCGGAGTAATGACGCATGGCGACAACGAGACTCAGCACTTTGGAAATAGACTGAATGGAAAAACGTTCTTGCGCGTCTCCGGCCTGAAAAAGCTGTCCGTCAACGGTACAGATAGCAATCCCCAATCGGGAACCGTCTACTGTAGCCAGCGCCGGAATATAATCCGCGACTTTACCCTGACCAATGAGCGGCCGCACTTGCCGCAAGATGTTTTCTAAAATTGCATTATCCATGGCGACTGCCACTTTCTACTCCTGGACCGCAGGTCTGAAAAGACCTGCGAGTATATCAGAGCTGAATATGTCGCGTCAGATCCGGTCTTTCCACACCGTCTGGATATTACAGAATTCGTGTAAGCCGAAATGGGAAAGCTCACGACCAAAGCCACTCTTTTTCACGCCACCAAAGGCCACTCGCGCGTCGCTGGCACAATAACCATTGATAAACACCCCACCGCATTCCAGACGTGCCGCCATCTGTCTGGCCTGTGTTTCGTCAGTGGTAAAAATGGTCGCTGAAAGGCCGAACTCACTATCATTAGCCAGTTCCAGTGCATGTTCTGCATCTTTCGCAATGGTGATTGCCGCAACGGGGCCAAACATTTCTTCCCGAAACGCGGTCATTTCTGGGGTAACATTCGCCAGAACCGTTGGCGGATAGTAGTTACCTGCCCCAGCCATCTTTTCCCCGCCCAGTAACAAACGCGCACCCTGCGCCAGGGTTTTCTCCACCTGATGATGCAGCTCATCACGTAAATCAAAACGAGCCATTGGTCCGAGAGCGTTCTCTTCGTCACGGGGATCGCCCATTTTCAAGGCTGCCGCAGCTGCCACAAAACGTTCGGTAAATGCCGAAGCAATTCCCTCTTCGATAATAAAGCGTTTTGCCGCTGCACATACCTGTCCGGTATTCTGATAACGTCCGGCTACCGCCGCTTTCACCGCCAGTTCCAGATCGGCATCGTTAAGCACAATAAACGGATCCGAACCGCCCAGTTCCAGTACGCATTTTTTCAGTGCCGCTCCAGCCTGTGCGCCAATAGCCGCTCCCGCACGAACACTTCCGGTCACCGTGACAGCAGCAATGCGCGAGTCTTTAATCATCTGACTGACACCGTCGTTGTCGGCATTCAGCCAGCCATATACGCCTTGTGGGATACCCGCATCTTTAAACACCTGGGCAATGAGCTGTGCACAGCCCATCACATTCGGCGCATGTTTAAGTAAGTAGCCGTTACCTGCAAGAATGATGGGAACAGCGCCACGCATCACCTGCCATAACGGAAAATTCCACGGCATAATCGCCAGAATCGTCCCCAACGGTCGATACTCAATAACCGCCTGCTGATTTTCCACCAGCGTAGGTTCCGCCTTCAGCATTGCCGGACCATGTTCTGCATACCAGTCACACAAATTCGCCGATTTCGCCACTTCAGCGCGCGCCTGGTTGATTGGTTTGCCCATTTCGCGGGTGATCATTTGCGCCATTTCTTCGCTACGAGCGCGCAGAGCCTTACCGATATCACGCAGTTTTTCAGCACGATAATCTATATTTGTCTCGCGCCAGTCGCGAAAGCCTGCTGCCGCCAGCTGAAGTGCGTTTTCGATATCGTCAGCGCCAGCCCACGGCAGCACAGAAAGTTGTTCACCCGTGGCAGGATTTATCGAAATTGCATGAGTTGCCGGAGTAATGGTCATCGGGGTATCTCCTTTATGAGTCATGGTATGAAGATACGCAGATTTACTCTTGCTTTAAAATGAATAATATTAAGCCACTTATTCACGAATCGAGAATGCTATGGATCTGACCCAACTGGAGATGTTCAACGCGGTTGCCGAAGCTGGCAGCATAACCCAGGCTGCAGCAAAAGTGCATCGCGTGCCGTCGAATCTCACTACCCGTCTGCGCCAGCTGGAAACAGAACTGGGGGTTGATCTGTTTATTCGCGAGAATCAGCGTTTACGTCTCTCTCCTGCCGGGCATAACTTTTTACGCTATAGCCAACAAATTCTCGCGTTAGTGGATGAAGCGCGGAGCGTTGTCGCTGGCGATGAGCCGCAAGGTTTATTTTCTCTTGGTTCGCTGGAAAGCACCGCTGCAGTGCGCATTCCAGCCACGCTGGCGGAATTCAACCGTCGTTATCCCAAAATTCAGTTTTCACTTTCCACCGGCCCTTCCGGCACTATGCTGGATGGTGTACTGGAGGGAAAACTGAATGCGGCGTTTATTGATGGACCCATTAACCATACTGCCATCGACGGGATACCGGTATACCGCGAGGAACTGATGATCGTCACGCCACAAGGATATGCGCCAGTAACCCGTGCCAGTCAGGTTAATGGCAGTAACATTTATGCCTTCCGCGCCAATTGTTCGTATCGTCGCCACTTCGAGAGCTGGTTTCATGCTGACGGTGCCGCTCCGGGAACTATCCATGAGATGGAGTCTTATCACGGAATGTTGGCCTGTGTGATCGCAGGAGCAGGCATTGCGCTTATTCCGCGCTCTATGCTGGAAAGTATGCCGGGGCATCACCAGGTTGAAGCGTGGCCGTTAGCTGAGCAATGGCGTTGGTTAACAACCTGGCTGGTCTGGCGTCGTGGTGCGAAAACACGTCCGCTCGAGGCATTTATTCAACTGCTGGATGTGCCTGACTCGGCAAGACAGGGATATCAATGAGCTATTTTTGATAGTTCTTGCGGTTAATATGCTCTATATAGTGATGTTCCGATGACTTATGACTATATGGGGCAAATATGGTTACGCCAGTAAGCATCAGCAATTACATATCTCTTCCTGATGATTTTCCCGTACGTAATATTGCACCGCAGGTAAAAGAAGTTTTAAAGGATTTTATTGATGCACTTAGTACAATAATATGTAATGAAGAGTGGCGCACGTCTTTAAACATCAACTCAGCCACAAAAAAGATATTTAATAACCTTGACAACTTATCATATATTCAGAGGACTTCTTTTCGGGGTAACGACACGCTATACAATGAAAAGGTTCAGTTTAAACTCACTTATCCCGCCAGGAATGGAAGACACAAAGAAAATATTGAATTTCAGGTAGTAATAAATTTAAGCCCTATTTATTTAGATAATTTTCGCCATGATGGAGAAATTAATATTTTTTGCGCTCCCAACCCAAAGCCTGTCACTATGGGGCGCGTATTTCAGACCGGCGTCGAGCGTGTACTCTTTCTGTTTCTGAATGATTTTATTGAACAATTTCCAATGATCAACCCTGGTGTTCCCATCAAAAGAGCGCATACACCACATATTGAACCCCTGCCTTCGGATCACCATACCGCTGCAGATTACTTACGCCAGTTTGATTTGCTTGTCCTGAATTTTATCTCTCGCGGTAATTTTGTCATACTCCCCCGATTATGGAATAACTCTGAGGTTCACAGATGGTTCGTCAATAAAGATCCTAACTTGATCACCGCCATTCTCGACATAACGGACAGCGAATTAAAAGAGGATTTGTTGCAAAGCCTGATGGATTCATTAGGTTCTAACAAACATGTACTACCCGAAGTCTGCATCTGCTTTTTATCCCTTTTAGCAGAACAAGAATCTCCTCATTTTCAGAACTTGTTTTTATTTTTCGCCAATATGTTATTGCACTATCACCAATTTATGAATCCCAATGAAAGTGATTTGAATGACGTGTTGATGCCAGCATCATTAAGTGATGATAAAATTATCAAACATATGGCGCGCAGGACCCTCAAACTGTTTGTAAAAAATGAAACACCGCCAAAAGTTACTCACGAAGACCTGGTGAAAAACAGGCCTCGCTCCCCTGTCAGACCACCTATACCCGCAACCGCCAAAACGCCAGACCTCCCTGAACGTCATTAAACCGTGATGTTACCGACTCTCTGACGCGTGAAAGAATCAGCGTCAGAGAAACGGAAAACGCGATCCAGATCACAAATGCATTGTATTCACATCATTAACCGTTTTAAGATCATTTCATCACTTTTTCGCAACTCACCCGATAATCTGTTATGACAACAAACACTGTTTCCCGCAAAGTGGCGTGGCTACGGGTCGTTACGCTGGCAGTCGCCGCCTTCATCTTCAACACCACCGAATTTGTCCCTGTTGGCCTGCTCTCTGACATTGCGCAAAGTTTTCACATGCAAACCGCTCAGGTCGGCATCATGTTGACCATTTACGCATGGGTAGTAGCGCTAATGTCATTGCCTTTTATGTTAATGACCAGTCAGGTTGAACGGCGCAAATTACTGATCTGCCTGTTTGTGGTGTTTATTGCCAGCCACGTACTGTCGTTTTTGTCGTGGAGCTTTACCGTTCTGGTGATCAGTCGCATTGGTGTGGCTTTTGCACATGCGATTTTCTGGTCGATTACGGCGTCTCTGGCGATCCGTATGGCTCCGGCCGGGAAGCGAGCACAGGCATTGAGTTTAATTGCCACCGGTACAGCACTGGCGATGGTCTTAGGTTTACCTCTCGGGCGCATTGTGGGCCAGTATTTCGGTTGGCGAATGACCTTCTTCGCGATTGGTATTGGGGCGCTTATCACCCTTTTGTGCCTGATTAAGTTACTTCCCTTACTGCCCAGTGAGCATTCCGGTTCACTGAAAAGCCTCCCGCTATTGTTCCGCCGCCCGGCATTGATGAGCATTTATTTGTTAACTGTGGTGGTTGTCACCGCCCATTACACGGCATACAGCTATATCGAGCCTTTTGTACAAAACATTGCGGGATTCAGCGCCAACTTTGCCACGGCATTACTGTTATTACTCGGTGGTGCGGGCATTATTGGCAGCGTGATTTTCGGTAAACTGGGTAATCAGTATGCGTCTGCGTTGGTGAGTACGGCGATTGCGCTGTTGCTGGTGTGCCTGGCATTGCTGTTACCTGCGGCGAACAGTGAAATACACCTCGGGGTGCTGAGTATTTTCTGGGGGATCGCGATGATGATCATCGGGCTTGGTATGCAGGTTAAAGTGCTGGCGCTGGCACCAGATGCTACCGACGTCGCGATGGCGCTATTCTCCGGCATATTTAATATTGGAATCGGGGCGGGTGCGTTGGTAGGTAATCAGGTGAGTTTGCACTGGTCAATGTCGATGATTGGTTATGTGGGCGCGGTGCCTGCTTTTGCCGCGTTAATTTGGTCAATCATTATATTTCGCCGCTGGCCAGTGACACTCGAAGAACAGACGCAATAGTTGAAAGGCCCATTCGGGCCTTTTTTAATGGTACGTTTTAATGATTTCCAGGATGCCGTTAATAATAAACTGCACACCCATACATACCAGCAGGAATCCCATCAGACGGGAGATCGCTTCAATGCCACCCTTGCCCACCAGCCGCATAATTGCGCCGGAGCTGCGTAGGCTTCCCCACAAAATAACCGCCACCAGGAAAAAGATCAGCGGCGGCGCAACCATCAGTACCCAATCAGCGAAGGTTGAACTCTGACGCACTGTGGACGCCGAGCTAATAATCATCGCTATGGTTCCCGGACCGGCAGTACTTGGCATTGCCAGCGGCACAAAGGCAATATTGGCACTGGGTTCATCTTCCAGCTCTTCCGACTTGCTTTTCGCCTCCGGTGAATCAATCGCTTTCTGTTGCGGAAAGAGCATCCGAAAACCGATAAACGCGACGATTAAGCCGCCTGCAATTCGCAGACCGGGAATCGAAATGCCAAATGTATCCATCACCAGTTGCCCGGCGTAATACGCCACCATCATGATGGCAAATACGTACACCGAGGCCATCAACGACTGACGATTACGTTCGGCACTGTTCATGTTGCCTGCCAGGCCAAGAAATAACGCGACAGTTGTTAATGGGTTAGCTAACGGCAGCAACACCACCAGCCCCAGGCCAATTGCTTTAAACAAATCTAACATTGGTGGTTGTTATCCTGTGTATCTGGGTTATCAGCGAAAAGTATAAGGGGTAAACAAGGATAAAGTGTCACTCTTTAGCTAGCCTTGCATCGCATTGAACAAAACTTGAACCGATTTAGCAAAACGTGGCATCGGTCAATTCATTCATTTGACTTATACTTGCCTGGGCAATATTATCCCCTGCAACTAATTACTTGCCAGGGCAACTAATGTGAAAAGTACCAGCGATCTGTTCAATGAAATTATTCCATTGGGTCGCTTAATCCATATGGTTAATCAGAAGAAAGATCGCCTGCTTAACGAGTATCTGTCTCCGCTGGATATTACCGCGGCACAGTTTAAGGTGCTCTGCTCTATCCGCTGCGCGGCGTGTATTACTCCGGTTGAACTGAAAAAGGTATTGTCGGTCGACCTGGGAGCACTGACCCGTATGCTGGATCGCCTGGTCTGTAAAGGCTGGGTGGAAAGGTTGCCGAACCCGAATGACAAGCGCGGCGTACTGGTAAAACTTACCACCGGCGGCGCGGCAATATGTGAACAATGCCATCAATTAGTTGGCCAGGACCTGCACCAAGAATTAACAAAAAACCTGACGGCGGACGAAGTGGCAACACTTGAGTATTTGCTTAAGAAAGTCCTGCCGTAAACAAAAAAGAGGTATGACGATGTCCAGACGCAATACTGACGCTATTACCATTCATAGCATTTTGGACTGGATCGAGGACAACCTGGAATCGCCACTGTCACTGGAGAAAGTGTCAGAGCGTTCGGGTTACTCCAAATGGCACCTGCAACGGATGTTTAAAAAAGAAACCGGTCATTCATTAGGCCAATACATCCGCAGCCGTAAGATGACGGAAATCGCGCAAAAGCTGAAGGAAAGTAACGAGCCGATACTCTATCTGGCAGAACGATATGGCTTCGAGTCGCAACAAACTCTGACCCGAACCTTCAAAAATTACTTTGATGTTCCGCCGCATAAATACCGGATGACCAATATGCAGGGCGAATCGCGCTTTTTACATCCATTAAATCATTACAACAGCTAGTTGAAAACGTGACAACGTCACTGAGGCAATCATGAAACCACTTTCATCCGCAATAGCAGCTGCGCTTATTCTCTTTTCCGCGCAGGGCGTTGCGGAACAAACCACGCAGCCAGTTGTTACTTCTTGTGCCAATGTCGTGGTTGTTCCCCCATCGCAGGAACACCCACCGTTTGATTTAAATCACATGGGTACTGGCAGTGATAAGTCGGATGCGCTCGGCGTGCCCTATTATAATCAACACGCTATGTAGTTTGTTCTGGCCCCGACATCTCGGGGCTTATTAACTTCCCACCTTTACCGCTTTACGCCACCGCAAGCCAAATACATTGATATACAGCCCGGTCATAATGAGCACCGCACCTAAAAATTGCAGACCCGTTAAGCGTTCATCCAACAATAGTGCCGCACTTGCCAGTCCTACTACGGGCACCAGTAACGATAACGGTGCAACCCGCCAGGTTTCATAGCGTCCCAGTAACGTCCCCCAGATCCCATAACCAACAATTGTCGCCACAAACGCCAGATACATCAGAGACAAGATGGTGGTCATATCGATAGTAACCAGACTGTGAATCATGGTTGCGGAACCATCGAGAATCAGCGAGGCAACAAAGAAGGGAATGATTGGGATTAAAGCGCTCCAGATTACCAGCGACATCACCGCCGGACGCGTTGAGTGCGACATGATCTTTTTATTGAAGATGTTGCCACACGCCCAACTAAATGCTGCCGCCAGGGTCAACATAAAGCCGAGCATCGCCACATGCTGACCGTTCAGACTATCTTCGATTAACACCAGTACGCCAAAAATCGCTAAGGCGATCCCCGCCAATTGTTTGCCATGCAGTCGCTCCCCGAAAGTAAACGCGCCAAGCATGATAGTAAAAAACGCCTGTGCCTGTAACACCAGCGAAGCCAGTCCAGCAGGCATACCGAAGTTAATGGCACAAAAAAGAAAAGCAAACTGCGCAAAACTGATGGTTAATCCATACCCCAGCAGCAAATTCAGTGGTACTTTCGGTCGTGCGACAAAAAAGATAGCCGGAAAAGCGACCAGCATAAAGCGCAAACCGGCCAGCATCAGCGGTGGCATGTTATGAAGCCCCACTTTGATGACCACAAAATTTAGCCCCCATACGACCACTACCAGTAGCGCCAACACCCCATCTTTTCGCGACATTCTACCGCCTCTGAATTTCATCTTTTGTAAGCAATCAACTTAGCTGAATTTACTTTTCTTTAACAGTTGATTCGTTAGTCGCCGGTTACGACGGCATTAATGCGCAAATAAGTCGCTATACTTCGGATTTTTGCCATGCTATTTCTTTACATCTCTAAAACAAAACATAACGAAACGCACTGCCGGACAGACAAATGAACTTATCCCTACGACGCTCTACCAGCGCCCTTCTTGCCTCGTCGTTGTTATTAACCATCGGACGCGGCGCTACGCTGCCATTTATGACCATTTACTTGAGTCGCCAGTACAGCCTGAGTGTCGATCTAATCGGTTATGCGATGACAATTGCGCTCACTATTGGCGTCGTTTTTAGCCTCGGTTTTGGTATCCTGGCGGATAAGTTCGACAAGAAACGCTATATGTTACTGGCAATTACCGCCTTCGCCAGCGGTTTTATTGCCATTACTTTAGTGAATAACGTGACGCTGGTTGTGCTCTTTTTTGCCCTCATTAACTGCGCCTATTCTGTTTTTGCTACCGTGCTGAAAGCCTGGTTTGCCGACAATCTTTCGTCCACCAGCAAAACGAAAATCTTCTCAATCAACTACACCATGCTAAACATTGGCTGGACCATCGGTCCGCCGCTCGGCACGCTGTTGGTAATGCAGAGCATCAATCTGCCCTTCTGGCTGGCAGCTATCTGTTCCGCGTTTCCCATGCTTTTCATTCAAATTTGGGTAAAGCGCAGCGAGAAAATCATCGCCACGGAAACAGGCAGTGTCTGGTCGCCGAAAGTTTTATTACAAGATAAAGCACTGTTGTGGTTTACCTGCTCTGGTTTTCTGGCTTCTTTTGTAAGCGGCGCATTTGCTTCATGCATTTCACAATATGTGATGGTGATTGCTGATGGGGATTTTGCCGAAAAGGTGGTCGCGGTTGTTCTTCCGGTGAATGCTGCCATGGTGGTTACGTTGCAATATTCCGTGGGCCGCCGACTTAACCCGGCTAACATCCGCGCGCTGATGACAGCAGGCACCCTCTGTTTCGTCATCGGTCTGGTCGGTTTTATTTTTTCCGGCAACAGCCTGCTATTGTGGGGTATGTCAGCTGCGGTATTTACTGTCGGTGAAATCATTTATGCGCCGGGCGAGTATATGTTGATTGACCATATTGCGCCGCCAGAAATGAAAGCCAGCTATTTTTCCGCCCAGTCTTTAGGCTGGCTTGGTGCCGCGATTAACCCATTAGTGAGTGGCGTAGTGCTAACCAGCCTGCCGCCTTCCTCGCTGTTTGTCATCTTAGCGTTGGTGATCATTGCTGCGTGGGTGCTGATGTTAAAAGGGATTCGAGCAAGACCGTGGGGGCAGCCCGCGCTTTGTTGATTTAAGTCGAACACAATAAAGATTTAATTCAGCCTTCGTTTAGGTTACCTCTGCTAATATCTTTCTCATTGAGATGAAAATTAAGGTAAGCGAGGAAACACACCACACCATAAACGGAGGCAAATAATGCTGGGTAATATGAATGTTTTTATGGCCGTACTGGGAATAATTTTATTTTCTGGTTTTCTGGCCGCGTATTTCAGCCACAAATGGGATGACTAATGAACGGAGATAATCCCTCACCTAACCGGCCCCTTGTTACAGTTGTGTACAAGGGGCCTGATTTTTATGACGGCGAAAAAAAACCGCCAGTAAACCGGCGGTGAATGCTTGCATGGATAGATTTGTGTTTTGCTTTTACGCTAACAGGCATTTTCCTGCACTGATAACGAATCGTTGACACAGTAGCATCAGTTTTCTCAATGAATGTTAAACGGAGCTTAAACTCGGTTAATCACATTTTGTTCGTCAATAAACATGCAGCGATTTCTTCCGGTTTGCTTACCCTCATACATTGCCCGGTCCGCTCTTCCAATGACCACATCCAGAGGCTCTTCAGGAAATGCGCGACTCACACCTGCTGTCACGGTAATGTTGATATGCCCTTCAGAATGTGTGATGGCATGGTTATCGACTAACTGGCAAATTCTGACACCTGCACGACATGCTTCTTCATCATTAGCCGCTTTGACAATAATGATAAATTCTTCGCCCCCGTAGCGATAAACCGTTTCGTAATCACGCGTCCAACTGGCTAAGTAAGTTGCCAGGGTGCGTAATACTACATCGCCGATTAAATGCCCGTAGGTATCATTAACCAATTTAAATCGGTCAATATCCAACAACATTAAATAAAGATTCAGAGGCTCAGCGTTGCGTAACTGATGATCAAAGGATTCATCAAGAACCCGACGACCCGGCAATCCCGTCAAAACATCCATATTGCTACGGATCGTCAGCAAATAAATTTTGTAATCGGTTAATGCCGCAGTAAAAGAAAGCAACCCCTCCTGAAAGGCGTCGAAATGCGCGTCCTGCCAGTGATTTTCAACAATAGCCAGCATTAATTCCCGACCACAGTTATGCATATGTTGATGGGCAGAATCCATTAGCCGAACGTAAGGTAATTCATCGTTATCGAGTGGCCCCAGATGATCAATCCACCGACCAAACTGGCACAGTCCATAAGAATGGTTATCCGTTATTTCTGGCTTACTGGCATCTCTCGCGACCACGCTGTGAAACATACTCACCAGCCACTGGTAGTGGGCATCGATAGCCTTATTGAGATTTAACAAGATGGCATCAATTTCCGTTGTCTTCTTGATCATTGCCACTCCTTTTTCACAGTTCCTTGTGCGCGCTATTCTAACGAGAGAAAAGCAAAATTACGTCAATATTTTCATAGAAATCCGAAGTTATGAGTCATCTCTGAGATAACATTGTGATTTAAAACAAAATCAGCGGATAAAAAAGTGTTTAATTCTGTAAATTACCTCTGCATTATCGTAAATAAAAGGATGACAAATAGCATAACCCAATACCCTAATGGCCCAGTAGTTCAGGCCATCAGGCTAATTTATTTTTATTTCTGCAAATGAGTGACCCGAACGACGGCCGGCGCGCTTTTCTTATCCAGACTGCCACTAATGTTGATCATCTGGTCCGGCTGAACTTCTCGTCCATCAAAGACGGCCGCAGGAATAACGACATTAATTTCACCGCTCTTATCGCGAAAAACGTAACGGTCCTCTCCTTTGTGAGAAATCAAATTACCGCGTAGTGAAACCGAAGCGCCATCGTGCATGGTTTTTGCGAAATCAACGGTCATTTTTTTTGCATCATCGGTTCCGCGATAGCCATCTTCTATTGCATGAGGCGGCGGTGGCGCTGCATCCTGTTTTAAACCGCCCTGGTCATCTGCCAACGCATAAGGCATGACAAGAAAACTTGCTAATACAATGGCCTGAAATTTCATACTAACTCCTTAATTGCGTTTGGTTTGACTTATTAAGTCTGGTTGCTATTTTTATAATTGCCAAATAAGAATATTGCCAATTGTTATAAGGCATTTAAAATCAGCCAACTAGCTGTCAAATATACAGAGAATTTAACTCACTAAAGTTAAGAAGATTGAAAAGTCTTAAACATATTTTCAGAATAATCGGATTTATATGTTTGAAAATTATTATATTGGACGAGCATACAGAAAAAGCAAATCACCTTTACATATAAAAGCGTGGACAAAAAACAGTGAACATTAATAGAGATAAAATTGTACAACTTGTAGATACCGATACTATTGAAAACCTGACATCCGCGTTGAGTCAAAGACTTATCGCGGATCAATTACGCTTAACTACCGCCGAATCATGCACCGGCGGTAAGTTGGCTAGCGCCCTGTGTGCAGCTGAAGATACACCCAAATTTTACGGTGCAGGCTTTGTTACTTTCACCGATCAGGCAAAGATGAAAATCCTCAGCGTAAGCCAGCAATCTCTTGAACGATATTCTGCGGTGAGTGAGAAAGTGGCAGCAGAAATGGCAACCGGTGCCATAGAGCGTGCGGATGCTGATGTCAGTATTGCCATTACCGGCTACGGCGGACCGGAGGGCGGTGAAGATGGTACGCCAGCGGGTACCGTCTGGTTTGCGTGGCATATTAAAGGCCAGAACTACACTGCGGTTATGCATTTTGCTGGCGACTGCGAAACGGTATTAGCTTTAGCGGTGAGGTTTGCCCTCGCCCAGCTGCTGCAATTACTGCTATAACCAGGCTGGCCTGGCGATATCTCAGGCCAGCCATTGGTGGTGTTTATATGTTCAAGCCACGATGTTGCAGCATCGGCATAATCTTAGGTGCCTTACCGCGCCATTGTCGATACAGGCGTTCCAGATCTTCGCTGTTACCTCTGGAAAGGATCGCCTCGCGAAAACGCAGCCCATTTTCACGCGTTAATCCGCCCTGCTCAACAAACCACTGATAACCATCATCGGCCAACATTTGCGTCCACAGATAAGCGTAATAACCTGCAGCATATCCGCCACCAAAAATATGGGCGAAATAACTGCTGCGATAGCGTGGCGGTATAGCAGGAAGATCCATATTTTCCGCCACCAGCGCCCGCAATTCAAAATCATCGACATCCTGCATTGCTTCGTTTTCTTCCAGGCAATGCCAGCGCATATCGAGAAGTGCGGCGCTAAGCAGTTCGCTCATCTCATACCCTTTGTTGAACAGGCTGGCATTACGCATTTTCTGTTGCAGTTCGTCAGGCATTGCTGCCCCGCTCTGATAATGCCGGGCGTAGCGAGCGAATACCTGCGGATGCGTTGCCCAGTGTTCGTTGATTTGCGACGGAAATTCGACAAAATCACGCGGCGTGTTGGTGCCGGAAAGCGTGGCATAACGCTGGCGGGCAAAAAGGCCGTGCAGCGTATGACCAAATTCATGGAATAAGGTTATGACATCATCCCAGAGTAACAACGCAGGCTCACCGGCAGCGGGTTTCTGATAATTGCAGACGTTATAAATTACCGGATGTGTTTTATTAAGCGTTGATTGCTCAACAAAATTGCCCATCCATGCACCGCCGCTTTTTGAATCACGGGCGAAGAAATCACCGTAAAATAACGCCAGCCCCACGCCATTATGATCAAAAATTTCCCACACACGAACGTCAGGATGGTAGACAGGAATATCAAAACGTTCGACAAACTTAATACCGAAGAGCTGATTCGCGGTCCAGAATACACCTTCATTTAACACCGTGTTTAATTCAAAATATGGCTTGAGCTGCGCCTCATCAAGATCAAATTTCTCCCGCCGTACCTGTTCCGCATAAAATGCCCAGTCCCACGGCTGCGCGCTAAACCCGCCCTGCTGCTTATCGATAACCGCCTGTATGGAGGCTAATTCATCGCTCGCACGTTGACGCGCCGCTGGAACAATTTCCCGCATAAAGTTAAGTGCTGCTTCAGGTGTTTTTGCCATCTGATCGGCGATTTTCCATGCGGCATAATGAGGAAAACCAAGTAGTGTTGCCTGTTGTGCACGGATCTCCACCAGACGTTGAATGATAGCGCGGGTATCATTGGCATCATTTTTTTCCGCTCGCGTCCAGCCCGCAATAAACAGTTTTTCACGCGTCGCACGATCGCGCATTTCGGCAAGCGCCGGTTGTTGGGTGGTATTCAGCAGCGGAATCAGCCATTTGTTATCCAGACCTTTCTCGCGAGCCGCCTCTGCCGCCAGCGCAATCTCTTGCTCACTCATTCCTGCCAGCTGCGCGATATCGTTCACAACCAGACCGCCGGATTTATTTGCTGCCAGTAATCGCTGGTTAAACTGGCTGGTCAGGGTCGCAGCTTCTGTATTCAGTACTTTTAATTTTGCTTTATCAGCTTGCGCAAGTTTGGCTCCGGCAAGGACAAAACGTTGATGAATCACCTCCACCAGGCGGATGGATTCACTATCAAGCCCCAGGGATTCACGGCGCTGCCAGACAGCATCTACCCGCGCGAATAATTCACCGTTCAGATAGATATCATTAGCCAGTTCCGCCAGTTCAGCGGAAAACTGCTCGTCAAGACGCTGTAATTCATCATTGGTATGCGCCGCAGTCATCGCAAAAAAGACGCTGGTAACGCGGGTAAGTAATTCTCCGCTTTGTTCCAGTGCCAGAATAGTATTGTTGAAATCAGGCATTTGCGGGTTAAGCGCGATGGCAGCAATTTCTGCCCGCTTTTGCTGCATTCCCTCATCGAATGCCGGGCGATAGTGATGATTGGCAATTTGATCAAAATGGGGAGCCAGATACGGCAGTGTGCTTTGCACAAGGAAAGGATTCATTGTTGTCATTTTCTTCTCCTGAACGCGAGGTGTTCCATAGCGTAGGCTTACTGATAACGGAGTGCAATCTTGCAATCCAGTATTACCCGCTCTTAAGCATCCCGTGCTATGTTATTGACACACAAAAGCGTTGAGGAACAGTGAGATGATCGTTTTAGTAACTGGAGCAACGGCAGGTTTTGGTGAATGCATTACTCGTCGTTTTATTCAACAAGGGCATAAAGTTATCGCCACTGGCCGTCGCCAGGAACGGTTGCAGGAGTTAAAAGACGAACTGGGAGATAATCTGTATATCGCCCAACTGGACGTTCGCAACCGCGCCGCTATTGAAGAGATGCTGGCATCGCTTCCTGCCGAGTGGTGCAATATTGATATCCTGGTAAATAATGCCGGCCTGGCGTTGGGCATGGAGCCTGCGCATAAAGCCAGCGTTGAAGACTGGGAAACGATGATTGATACCAACAACAAAGGCCTGGTATATATGACGCGCGCCGTCTTACCGGGTATGGTTGAACGTAATCATGGTCATATTATTAACATTGGCTCAACGGCAGGTAGCTGGCCGTATGCCGGTGGTAACGTTTACGGTGCGACGAAAGCGTTTGTTCGTCAGTTTAGCCTGAATCTGCGTACGGATCTGCATGGTACGGCGGTGCGCGTCACCGACATCGAACCGGGTCTGGTGGGTGGTACCGAGTTTTCCAATGTCCGCTTTAAAGGCGATGACGGTAAAGCAGAAAAAACCTATCAAAATACCGTTGCATTGACGCCAGAAGATGTCAGCGAAGCCGTCTGGTGGGTGTCAACGCTGCCTGCTCACGTCAATATCAATACCCTGGAAATGATGCCGGTTACCCAAAGCTATGCCGGACTGAATGTCCACCGTCAGTAATTTTTATACCCGGCGTAACTGCCGGGTTATTGCTTGTCACAAAAAAGTGGTAGACTCATGCAGTTAACTCACTCACAAGCAAGAACGAATGACCGTCGAAACGCAACTTAATCCCACACAGCCTGTCAATCAGCAGATTTATCGTATTCTTCGTCGCGACATTGTCCATTGCCTGATTGCTCCAGGCACACCGTTGTCGGAAAAAGAAGTTTCTGTTCGTTTCAATGTGTCACGCCAGCCGGTTCGTGAAGCCTTTATTAAACTGGCGGAAAACGGCCTGATTCAAATTCGTCCGCAACGTGGCAGCTACGTCAACAAAATTTCCATGGCCCAGGTGCGCAACGGCAGTTTTATCCGTCAGGCCATTGAGTGCGCGGTGGCGCGTCGGGCGGCGAGCATGATTACCGAAAGCCAGTGCTATCAACTGGAACAAAATCTTCACCAGCAACGCATTGCCATTGAGCGCAAGCAACTGGATGATTTTTTTGAACTTGATGACAACTTCCATCAACTCCTGACGCAGATTGCCGACTGTCAACTGGCGTGGGATACCATTGAGAACCTGAAAGCGACCGTTGATCGCGTGCGCTATATGAGTTTCGACCACGTTTCTCCACCAGAAATGCTGTTACGCCAGCATCTTGATATTTTCTCTGCCCTGCAAAAACGTGATGGCGATGCGGTAGAACGTGCAATGACGCAACATTTGCAGGAAATCAGCGAATCCGTGCGCCAGATCCGCCAGGAAAACAGCGACTGGTTTAGCGAAGAGTAATTCATTTCCTCTCATCCCATCCGGGGTGAGAGTCTTTTCCCCCGCCTTATGGCTCATGCATGCATCAAAAAAGATGTGAGCTTGATCAAAAACAAAAAATATTTCACTCGACAGGAGTATTTATATTGCGCCCGTTACGTGGGCTTCGACTGTAAATCAGAAAGGAGAAAACACCTATGACGACCTACGATCGTAACCGTAACGCAATCACCACTGGCAGCCGTGTTATGGTTAGCGGCACCGGTCACACTGGCAAGATCCTGTCGATTGATACTGAAGGTCTGACCGCTGAGCAAATCCGCCGCGGAAAAACCGTAGTTGTTGAAGGTTGTGAAGAGAAACTGGCACCACTGGACCTGATTCGTCTCGGCATGAACTAAGCGTGTGAATGCCGCCGATGGCGGCATTGCTTTTTTACTTCACGGAATATTTTGCCACGGTCGCTTTCGCGCCATGCGCTAATAAAGACAAGTACGTTTCCGTCACTCTTGCAGTAAACAAACTATTGTCTGGCAAATCATCACCAAAGATCGCCTTAATCGCCAGCAATGACTGGACGCGCGCTTTCCCTTCGGCACTACTTTGTACAGCCTTCTGAATAACAGGTAACAGTGGGTCACTGATTTCTATCGGATTTCCCTGTTCATCAACACCACCGACATAACGCATCCAACCCGCGACGCCCAGCGCCAGCAGATCGAACTTGCTGTCATGCGCCAGATGCCAGCGAACAGAATCCAACATCCGCTGTGGCAATTTCTGGCTACCATCCATCGCAATCTGCCAGGTTCGATGACGTAACGCCGGGTTGCTATAGCGTGCAATTAATCGGTTAGCGTAATCTTGCAAATCAACGCCCTGCACTTTCAACGTCGGCGCTTGTTCCTGCAACATCAAGCCATACGCCGCATAACGATAATGTTCATCTTCCATACAGTCATTAATGTGCTGATATCCTGCAAGATACCCCAGATACGCCAGGAATGAATGACTGCCGTTGAGCATGCGCAACTTCATCTCTTCATAAGGCAGCACATCGCTAACCAGTTCGGCTCCCGCTTTTTCCCATTCCGGACGTCCGGCAACAAAGTTATCTTCTATTACCCACTGGCGGAAAGGTTCACAGGCAACGCCCGCAGGATCGCGCACACCGGTAAGTTGTTCGATTTTCGCCAGCGTATCCTCTGTCACTGCGGGCACAATACGGTCCACCATTGTTGATGGGAAAGTCACGTTATCTTCGATCCATTGTGCCAGTTTTACATCAACGGCTTGTGCGTAGGAAGTGACAACGTCACGCATAACATGACCGTTTTCTGGCATGTTGTCACATGACATGACGGTAAATGCGGGAAGTCCTGCCGCTTTACGGCGAGCCAGCGCCTCAACAATCACCCCTGTTGCTGTTTTCGGCTGGTGGGGATTTTGCACGTCGGCAGCTACCATCGGGTGATCGAGCATTAACTGTCCGGTCGCCGGAGAGTGGAAATACCCTTTTTCGGTGATTGTCAGAGAGACAATCGCGATTTGCGGTTCACACATCGCTGCCAACACGGTTTCTAAGCCATCTATCTGTACGTGCAAGGCTTTTTTAACGACGCCAACGACGCGAGCCGTCCACACATCGGCCGACATTTCCGCAACGGTATAAAGATTATCTTGCTGTTGTAAATCGGCAATTTGCTGTTCGCCGCCGATTAAGTTGACCTCATAATATCCCCAGTCACTGAAATGTTCCGTAGCAAGAATATCGGCATACACACCCTGATGCGCACGGTGAAATGCACCAAAGCCTAAATGAACAATTCTTGGAGCCAGGTTATTAAGATCATAAACAGGGAGTGTCGCTTTTGCTGATAACAAATTATTTCCCATAACAATTCCTTAAATATAAATATGGCAAGCTATATGTTTTGTTATATGAATAAAAATCCCCTCTCCGGTAAGAGAAGGGATTAAGGGTTTACAGACTTCTGGAAGGTTGCGCAGCTCTTACAACACGCGGTTGATCTTCCGCAGCGTCTTCCAGCGCACTTAAATCACGGTCTTTCACCTCTGGCATTTTCAGCGCAGAGATTAAACCAATCACTGAATATGCCATGATCATAATGACGATCGGATACCAGGATTCCGTCATGGTGCAGAAAATACCCGCCAGGATAGGACCAAAACCGGAAGCGATAAGACCACCAATTTCTTTAGAAATAGCCATCCGGGTAAAGCGGTTTTTACAGCCGAACATTTCTGCCATGGTAATGTTTTCCAGAGCAAATAATCCCAGCACCGCACAGTTATGAATCACAATCAGTGCAACCATAATGGTGCTCGGGGCATAGCTTTTATCTACAATGATAGAAAGCATTGGCCATGCCAGCACAATCGCGGAGGTATTCATAATAATATACGGGATCCGGCGACCAATTTTATCGGATAACCAACCAAGGAACGGAATGGTCATAAAGCCGAGAATCGAACTGATCATCAATGCATCTGTTGGAATTGCTTTGTTAAACAATAACGTCTGCACTAAATAGCCTGCAAGGAAAGTCTGAATTAACCCGGAGTTACCCGCCTGACCAAAACGCAGCCCTGTTGCCAGCCAGAAGGATTTGCTCTGGAACATGCTACCAGCAGGTGCAGGTTTTGCTGTCGGTTGGTTACTGTCGTTAACCTTCTCAAAGACCGGGCTTTCTTTCAGATTCATACGCAACCAGATAGCAAAGACCATCACGACAACACTCGCCAGGAACGGTATACGCCATCCCCACGCCAGCAGTTCCTCTTTACTGAGAATGAAGAACATAAAGGCCCAGATTGCCGTTGCGCTCAAGGTTCCGCAGTTAGTTCCCATAGCCACAAATGAGGAGATAATTCCGCGCTTACCTTTTGGCGCATATTCCGCCAGCATCGTACCGGCACCGGAAATTTCCGCACCTGCACCCAACCCCTGAATAATACGCAACGTCACCAGCAAGATGGGTGCAAAAACACCAATCTGTGCATAGGTCGGTAACACACCAATTAAGGTGGTACAGATCCCCATCATGGTGATGGTAATAAAGAGCACTTTTTTACGCCCTATTCTGTCGCCCATTTTGCCGAAAATAAATGCTCCGACAATACGCGCCACATAACCTGCACCGTAGGTTCCCATTGCCAGAATTAACGCCATTGCCGTTGATGATTCAGGAAAAAATATTTCATGAAACACTAACGCTGCGCCGAGCGAATATAACTGGAAATCCATAATTCACAGGTGTTTTTTCCCATCCTGTGGTTTCCTTGGCGTTTTCTAGGTTTTTTCAGATAGTTGCATTTTTTTAAAAAGCATCCTAAGTTCGATCTCAGTGTCTATCTGGGGCCTATTTCTGTCCCATATATGCCCCAAAAAAACTCCCCAACAGATAAGTAGTTTTTTCATGGATTTATGCGTAAAATCAAGAACGGCTGGAAATCATTCAATACTCACACTATCGAAAAATTTACCAGCCAATCGCAGCACGTTCTTGCATAAGGTGTGTCTGCGGTTTTTCAACTATTCAGATACATCACTCCCATCACATTCATTCCTCCGCATCAAAGGCATATAGGCTATATCACCTTGATATTTTTCTTTTTCAGATAAAAACTGTTATCTATGTATACTTTTAAACCCAATCCGTGTAGAGTCTCTACATAAGATAGTTTGCAGTTGCCGCTTCAGCTTGCGCCATAAACCGCCTGATTTTTGCTGCCACCTGTTAGCATTCCTGTATACCTGAAACGACAATGTTTATCTACGAACTTTAAGAACACCCAAGATAAAAATTGTCAACTATATCATATATAACACATTACTAATTCGAGGCTATATGAACAGCATACTGATAATCACATCTCTCCTTATCATATTCAGCATTTTTAGTCATGCCCTAATAAAATTAGGGATTGGCATATCCAATAACCCAGACAAAACCGATGTATAAGTCAACATATCCTGAATCAGACATACAATATCGCAATGAAAATCAATAATATTTTAAGGAATATCTTCATGAAATCAAAAGACACCCTAAAGTGGTTCCCTGCGCAGCTTCCTGAAGTAAGAATTATCCTAGGGGATGCTGTAGTGGAAGTAGCAAAACAGGGAAGACCTATCAATACCAGAACATTGCTTGATTACATTGAAGGAAACATAAAGAAAACATCATGGCTGGATAACAAAGAATTATTACAAACAGCGATATCAGTTCTTAAAGACAACCAAAATTTAAATGGTAAAATGTAATATAATAAACTTACTTTTTTATCATTTTTCCACTTTAACAACATTTTGCTCCACTTTTCCACGACCAAACAACTTGAAATCTGGTTAAAATAACACGCAACACTATTCTTCTTCCTTGAGTCCGCCCGGAACTCGAAAAACAAACCGAGTTAAAGCCATTTTTCACAAAATCGATTTTGGGTCTCACCAAAATTACGGGGTTGCATACGCATTCGTTTATTTTCGAACGTGTACATACAAATATGCACAAAAATAATCATAATTATTTTCTGAGATGCATTATGATATGAACACCAATTTCGTATAGAGTCTCACTATGTCTCAAATTTTTGCTTACTGTCGGATATCAACGCTGGATCAGACCACCGAAAATCAACGCCGGGAAATCGAAAGTGCAGGTTTTAAAATCAAACCTCAGCAAATAATCGAAGAACACATTAGCGGCTCAGCAGCAACCAGTGAGCGTCCTGGTTTTAACCGGTTGCTTGCTCGCCTGAAATGTGGTGATCAATTGATTGTGACAAAACTGGATCGCCTTGGTTGTAATGCAATGGATATCAGGAAAACAGTGGAACAACTGACCGAAACAGGTATCAGAGTGCATTGCTTAGCATTGGGGGGCATTGACCTGACCAGTCCAACAGGAAAAATGATGATGCAAGTAATTTCAGCAGTCGCTGAATTTGAACGAGACCTTTTACTTGAACGCACTCATTCCGGGATAGTAAGAGCCCGCGGCGCAGGGAAACGTTTTGGTCGACCTCCTGTGTTAAATGAAGAACAGAAACAGGTGGTATTCGAACGAATTAAGTCAGGTGTAAGTATAAGTGCCATTGCCCGGGAATTCAAAACCTCGCGGCAAACCATTTTAAGAGCCAAAGCAAAACTTCAGACACCTGACATATAAAAAATAATCTCGGTGTGAGATGCTTTACGTCTTCCAAGCCCCCTTCCTTGCCGTAAATGGAAAGATACATCTAATTATAGAATTTATATGTTTTACCCTACGGCAGTGCTGGCCATTCAATATCCTGTGCAGTTGACGTATCAACACGGTTCAGCAATACCCGATACTTTTTCCATGCTTCCAGCAACGAGATTTCTTCCTCCGTTGCAATTTCCAGATCTGCAGCATCCTGAAGCGGCGCAATATGCTCACTGGCTACCTGCATCAGGTTGTTTTTTGTTTCTTCCGCCTCCCGGATCCGGAACAGTTTTTCTGCTTCCGTATCCTTCACCCAGGCTGTGCCGTTCCACTTCTGAAACTCCCCTTCCGGCGATAACCAGGTAACATTTTCCGGTAACGGACCGAGTTCAGAAATAAATAACGCGTTGCCGGAAGCCACGTCATAAACCGTTTTACCCCGATGATCTTCAACGAGATGCCACGATGACTCATCACTGTTGAAAACAGCCACGAAGCCAGCCGGAATATCTGGCGGTGCAATATCGGTACTGTTTGCTGGCAGACCTGTATGAGGCGGAATATATGCATCACCTTCACCAATAAATTCATTAGTTCCGGCCAGCAGATTATAAATTTTTATGGTCCGTGGTTGTTCACTCATTCTGAATGCCATTATGCAAGCCTCACAATATAGTTAAATGCGATGTTTTTGACGGTGTTTTCCGCGTTACCAGCAGCGTTAACGGTGATGGTGTGTCCATGTGAACCAATCGCAACGGAGTGCGTATGAGCACCAATACCGACAGTATGTGCATGCGCGCCTGCGCTTGCAGCAGTGCCGGACAGCGAGTGGGTATGAGCACCATCTGATGATGTCTTCCCTGCATTACGAGTCTGGCCACTACCGCTTGTTGTGCTCATAATCCCCGCGCTTAGATTTGAAATCGCGGTATAACCATTAGGGAAAATGCTCGTGTTCGTGCCACCAAATGCACCGGAACTCTTGTGTTGGTGCGCACCGGCACTATTTGCGGTCCCGCTAATACTATGGGTATGCGCCCCGGTGTTATTCGTGGATTTGGTTCCGTAATCAAACGACGATGTGGTTTCCGTCCCCAAATCCGTACTGGATGCGCTGGCGCTGTGGGTGTGCGATTTAATGCCGTCCTGTTCCTGAGATAATACGGCCCGACCACTGGCGGGCTTGCCCTTAATCGTCCAGCCACGCATATCAGGGATCACGCCTGACGGATAAGCAACTGCAAGTTTCGGGTATGCAGATTTGTCAAAAGTCTGCCCCTGCATCAGGGCATAACCAGACGGAACGGTATCTGATGGCCACGGGATTGGTGCACCGACTGGATAAAACTCTGCAGGAGGATGAGCCGAGGTGTAAAGCTGCGCCCACGGCGACCAGTTTGCGTCGGTCGTATCCCGTCGTGAACGAATAAATGCCGGAGCATGAGCACCGCTTGTACCACTCCAGCCGATGAGTAACTCACCTTCGCCAACGGCTGTCATCCCTTTCAGGTGAATGATATTTCCATACGCTGTTGGATATCCGTTGTTATACACCTCGTATAACTCAAGACCTGCTGCCCCCTGCGTATTGTCTGTCAGCGCGGTTATATTCACTCAGCAACCCCGGTATCAGTTCATCCAGCGCGGCTGCTTTGTTCATGGCTTTGATGATATCCCGTTTCAGGAAATCAACATGTCGGTTTTCCAGTTCCGGAAAACGCCGCTGCACCGACAGGGGGATCCCGTCGAGAATACTGGCAATTTCACCTGCGATCCGCGACAGCACGAAAGTACAGAATGCGGTTTCCACCACTTCAGCGGAGTCTCTGGCATTTTTCAGCTCCTGTGCGTCGGCCTGCGCACGCGTAAGTCGATGGCGTTCGTACTCAATAGTCCCTGGCTGGAGATCTGTCTCGCTGGCCTGCCGCAGTTCTTCAACTTCCCGGCGCAGCTTTTCGTTCTCAATTTCAGCATCCCTTTCGGCATACCATCTTATAACGGCGGCAGAGTCATAAAGCACCTCATTACCCTTGCCACCGCCTCGCAGAACGGGCATTCCCTGTTCCTGCCAGTTCTGAATGGTACGGATACTCGCACCGAAAATGTCAGCCAGCTGCTTTTTGTTGACTTCCATTGTTCATTCCACGGCCAAAAACAGAGAAAGGAAACGACAGAGGCCCAAAAGCTCGTTTTCAGCACCTGTCGTTTCCTTTCTTTTCAGGGGGTATTTTAAATAAAAACATTAAGTTACGACGAAGAAGAACGGAAATGCCTTAAACCGGAAAATTTTCATAAATAGCGAAAACCCGCGAGGTCGCCGCCCCGTAACCTGTCGGATCACCGGAAAGGACCCGTAAAGTGATAATGATTATCATCTACATATCACAACGTGCGTGGAGGCCATCAAACCACGTCAAATAATCAATTATGACGCAGGTATCGTATTAATTGATCTGCATCAACTTAACGTAAAAACAACTTCAGACAATACAAATCAGCGACACTGAATACGGGGCAACCTCATGTCAACGAAGAACAGAACCCGCAGAACAACAACCCGCAACATCCGCTTTCCTAACCAAATGATTGAACAAATTAACATCGCTCTTGAGCAAAAAGGGTCCGGGAATTTCTCAGCCTGGGTCATTGAAGCCTGCCGCCGGAGACTGTGCTCAGAAAAAAGAGTTTCTTCTGAAGCAAACAAAGAAAAGAGTGACATTACTGAATTGCTCAGAAAACAGGTCAGACCAGATTGAAGCAATTTAGATAATCGTGCAGACTACGCCCCCTCATATCACATGGAAGGTTTATCTATGGATCAGGTAGTCATTTTTAAACAAATATTTGATAAAGTTCGAAACGATTTAAACTATCAATGGTTTTATTCTGAGCTAAAACGTCACAATGTCTCACATTACATTTACTATTTAGCCACAGAGAATGTTCATATTGTATTAAAAAATGATAATACAGTGTTATTAAAGGGCCTAAAAAACATTGTGTCTGTCAAATTTTCAAAGGATAGGCATCTTATAGAAACGACCTCTAATAAGCTGAAATCCAGAGAGATCACATTTCAGGAATACAGAAGAAACCTTGCTAAAGCAGGAGTTTTTCGGTGGGTTACAAATATCCACGAACAAAAAAGATATTACTATACCTTTGATAATTCATTACTATTTACTGAAAGCATCCAGAAAACTACACAGATCTTACCACGCTAAACCATAACGTCCGGCTTCTCTCACTCCTGAGCCGGACTGCATTGGTTTAATAAAAACCATCAACAATTGTGATTTAGATATTCGGAACCATTCAAATATAACAAAACCCCGTAAAAACGAGGTTTATGGATAAATTTTATTATTGAATACATCAGATTAAATTAATCTTGACATCATAGCTTTCAAGACCCGTCATTTTTTCCCGTGCGGTAAACTGAATACTGGTAACTTCTTTCCCGGTCTTTTTCTTAAGTTCAATAATTTTTTTTGTTATATATTCAGAAATATCTGCTTCTGCTTTTGTTTTTAAGTTTTCAATATTCATCATTTCCTCTTTTAGTCTGTTATGACTTTCCAGTTACACAGTAAGTCGATTATATGGTGCAAACGTGTAAAAGATAAGATGAAACATCGCAATAATCAACATACGATAGTCTAAATTTTACACAAACAGACAAAGAGAATTTTCCTGAATTATCAATGCAATAGCATCAAATCAACTCAAGAGCCTTATTGCTGCTTCCAGAATTTCTTCTGAAGTAACATGTCGATCCGCGGCTACATAAATGACTTTATGATCTCCGGTCAGAGATGGAAACCCTGCGGCCATTACAGTAAGGTGTGTTTTTTCGCCATTTGGATATTCACGCATGATGGTGTTAACTCCAGTCATCGCTGGCACTACCACTGCTGGTTCAGAGTTAAAAAAACTATGATTTTTTTCATGATGTTACCGTAGTATGTGAGTATCCATCGAATAGACACCAAGCAAAAAAGCTCCCGAAGGAGCCTTCATTTTCACTTTTTTAAATCCAACGACAGACGGCTGGCATTTAAGTATTGTGAAATATTATCAAATGTAATCATCATTGATTTACAAAAGATACATTTTGCCCCGAAAGGATTCATGTCAGAAACATCAAAAGATGATGTTCTATACTGGGAACCATGACAACACGGGCATCTAAAGTGAATATGGTTTGTAATATTGTCTACCTCAAAGCGCCACTACATGAACAGCGGCAGGACCTTTAGGTCCGTTCTCAATACCAAATTCAACTTCCTGATTCTCAGTTAATGTTTTGAAATCGTTGCTCTGAATTGCTGAGAAATGGACAAACACATCTTTGCTGCCATCTTTCGGCGTGATGAAACCAAAACCTTTTTCAGGGTTAAACCATTTCACTAAACCAGTCATTTTGTTAGACATAATTATTACCTTTTGAAGAAATTAGCCCTTGGGCAGAATGGTCCGAAAAAAAATATCAGAGAGAAAAACCAACAAGGAAATCTCAAGAGGTACAAATAATAAAATTATAACAATGACTGCTTCAGATAAATTTGTAACAAACCAGAACACCATTAACGCATGATTAACCACCCATAGCAAGGATTACTTTTGTAAAGAAAAACACAGCAATGAAAGAATAGCTTTATTTATTAATAAAACGTGTCATTCTGATTAAGACCTTTTATCTTACCCTTAAGATTTCAGGAATTTTGGCTCATGGAAGAGTCCTTTTTATTTAAATTTTACATTCCGCGATGTAAATGTTCCGATTTAATATTACCCTACATTTGATGCTTTTTATCTCTTAAAGATTCATAGATCTGTTGACAAGTCACTCCTGCGATGTAGCGTTCGTCAGCAATTTCAGCATAAAGCTGAGCTTCTGCTGCAATATCTCCGAGCATGTTGGTGAGCATTCCTTCGGCGGTTTTGGTTGTTTTGCCTCTGACGGCAGCGGCAAGATCTGCGGTATGCTTCGCTGCGTCAAGGCGTATGGCATATTTTTTTGCTTCGGCACGCAACTGGTTAACACTATCAGACAGATAAGCAGCCCTGGCAGAAATTTCAGCAGATTTCTGTTGCGCATCTTTAACAGCCTCATCACGGGCTATAGTTCGCCCCTGTTCAATTATTCGAGCAGCAAATTGAGCATTTACCTCTTGTGATAATGCGGCAGCATCACGTTCCGCCCATTTTTTTTGCCATCCTCGGTCGCTCCAGACATTTCCGACGATAAATCCTGACAACACGAGAAAAATCACCATGAATATCTGATTCACTGTTCTATCCCCCAGCAGGTTAATGCGCTCTCCTGGTCACGACGAATAACCTGACCGTAACAGTTATTTGAACGAATGCGGCAATCGCGTCCGCCATCCTTAATCCACCAGCGAATCGCTTCGCATGCACCTTTACGATCACCAGCATTCAGCCGCTTATAAAACGTCGACGGGAAACACTTACCGGGGCCAATGTTATAGGGACAAAATGACGCGATACCCGCTTTTTGTGGTTCGGTCAGTGGTACTTTAATATTGCGCTCCACCCATGCCAGCGCCTTATCACGCTCAATGGCGTTGACCTGGTCGCATTTTTCCTTCGACAGTTTCATATTGGGAAAAACGGTTTTTCCATCCACCACTGTGGCACCCCGACAGATGGTCCATATGCCAGAACCATCGCGGTATGCCATTGTGTGGTTACCTTCTTTTTCGTCCAGAAACTGGTCAAGTATCTGAGGAGCAGATGCGCCAGCACCAATCAGCGCCAGAACGGCAGCCGACAGGCCGTATCTGATTTTTGTGTTCATAGATATTTATGATGAGGACGCTCGTGCTTATTGGCAGGATTTTCAATCTTAAAGGAGTACTGATGCTGCAGATAAGACTCAACTTTTTCTGACAATTTTTCTGCTACTTCCAGGAAGACTTGCCGGACGCTCCTTCTGGCTGCTGCCTCATAAAACTCCAGCGCAGCTCCTTCAACACGGTCCATGGCGACATCCAGGTCAAAAATTTCACCGTCAAAGCGTTCTTTGTCCTGTAAGGCTACAGTTACCGTAACTTTATTCTCAAAATTACGGACTCCTTTCACAACCAGTTCATAGTCTTGAGTCATTGGATTACTCTCCTCTCGCAGCCTTACGCCTGTCTTCTTTAATCTTGAAATAAAGATTTGTCAGATACGTCAGCAGGCCAAAAACCAGGCTACCCAGCACACCGATTGCAGCCCACTGTGACGGAGTTACTTTATCGAGTAACTGCAATGCCCAGAAACCAGCATTACCCGCCGATGTGCCATAGGCAACACCTGTTGTTAACTTATCCATTGATTTCATATCCTCACCCCGATGTACACGGATGGTGCAATATGTTTGAAAAGATCGGAGTCTACGGGGTAGTTTTGACAGCACACGTTGTTCTCAACGGCGCTAAAAAAACATACACATTAAAAATGTGGGTAATTATTTTGAAAGAAAGTCATATATAAAATAATAATACGAGAAATGTTTTCATATTTAGTGTACTGTATACGGCCATTTATACAGGAAAAGCCTATGTCAGAACGTAAAAACTCAAAATCACGCCGTAATTATCTCGTTAAATGTTCCTGCCCAAACTGCACCCAAGAGTCAGAACACAGTTTTTCAAGAGTACAAAAAGGTGCCCTTTTGATCTGCCCTCATTGCAACAAAGTATTCCAGACAAATCTTAAAGCTGTAGCCTGATTGATTTTATTAGTAACAAGTATTTTTTATATTTTAATAATATATTTAAAGCAGATAATAAAAAACCCGCCTGAGCGGGTTTGAGATTGTGGTGCTTTTTGTGGGAGTCATCCACTTACGCACTTTGTTTTGCCATGCCAGCAGTTAGCTTCTGCTGTAAAACTATTCATGCAGCAAACCTGCACTTCACCACAATGGTTAGCATACTTTTCCTGATTAAGATTTTGCCAAATATGCTAGCCATTGTTTCATGTATTGGACCTCCTTACTTTTTATTAAAGAGATCCAATATTCACTACTCTGTCCGTATCTCTACTCAGGCATCAGCCTTCTTCGTTATCGTATACAGACGAGCGATGAATTTTAATCAGTAATGATGACATTTGCTGCTGCAGGACCTTTAGCACCACTCTCTATAGAGAAGGTAACCTTTTGACCTTCAAATAAGGTTCGATAATTATCATTCTGAATCGCAGAAAAATGCACAAACACATCTTTACTACCATCAACAGGAGAAATAAAGCCGAAACCTTTATCAGCGTTAAACCATTTTACTAAACCAGTCATTTTATTTGACATTCTACATTCCTTAACTTGAGCCTTTCGGCATAAATGGTTTGCATAACAGAAACGACTTCGTACTTAATTGGAGAGACTCAAAGAAGGAATAAGTGAATAACACCTGAAATGAGAACTGCTTTAGTAAACTACTTCGTATATCGTCTGTTCTTCAAACCGACGCAATCATTAACGCATAGTTGAACATATGAAGCAATGTTTATTTTAGACATCCAGCCATCTTCAACCCCATCAAAAAACTATAGCTTTCTTCAGGAACGTGTGTATAGTGCGCCAAGTTATCAGTATTAAGGAATTTTTTTGTCCCGTAAAATGACAGGAATTGTCAAAACCTTTGACGGCAAAAGCGGCAAGGGTCTTATCACCCCATCCGATGGTCGTATCGATGTCCAGCTTCATGTTTCAGCGCTCAATCTCCGCGATGCAGAAGAAATTACCACCGGATTACGCGTGGAATTTTGCCGGATAAATGGTCTGCGTGGCCCTTCAGCTGCCAATGTTTACCTTTCATGAGCTATATTAAAGCTTTAATTTCAGGCCCCATCGGATCACACATGGAGAGTTTTTATGAATAACCCCGTCTGTCTTGATGACTGGTTGATTGGCTTTAAAAGCTTATGCTGTACTTTGGCCGTAATAGCTCTGCTAATAATATAATAAGCAGACTCATTGTGTTTAGGGACATTGTACTGGAAGAAAACATTTTAAACATCAGGCAAATAACCAAGTCACCAGCTAAATAATAAGTTAACAGACATGAGTCCCGGGATGAGATTCAACATTACCATTGCCCCATTTAAAGCACAAAACCCGCTCATCAGCGGGTTTTCTACTTTTTCTTAACGTCGGGTATACAAAGCCCATCGTTGAAAAAATTTTATCCATATTTTTTGAAAAATGCAAACATCATGTCGCCATCTTCAGCAAAAATCATTTATCTCGTCACCTTCCTCAATTGCGCTTCCGCGTATGCTTCTTCCTGCCAGCACTTTGTTACCAGTTTACCAATGACGTCCGCATACCCCTTATACCACTGATAATCGGTCAGGTCTGGTACCAGCTTCTGGACATGACGTCGTGCCAGCGTGGTCGGTAAACGACTAAACCGGTTTCCATTACAACGCCCACAAATCTTATATACCGGTACGCCATGAAACCGGGTTCTTTTTTCATCCAGAACAATCCCTTTACCCTTACACCCTCTGCACGCTGTGCTGGCTTCGCCCTTACCATGGCAATGCTGACATAGTTCCTTCACCCATTCTTCCTTGATTACAGATTCCCCGCGTCTGTAGTGTTTCACCACTTCGCGCAATACATTATAAAATCCCGTACCTGAACAATGCTCACAGCGAGCCTTACTTGCCGCAGACCTGGAGTAATCAGCAAAGGCAAAACTCACGAGGTAAGGAATAATCTGTAACCGGATTTCTTCACTCAATTTGTTCAATGTCGGGTTATCCAGTGCCATCGCGTAATTTAGCAGGCCTTCAATCGCAAACTGAGGGTCCTGAACACCAACTTTTGCCAGAAATAAGGCCAACCCAAGTGGTGCTTTCGACTGCACCATCCCCTGCGCTGCCATTACATCCGTAATTGTTAAACAACCGGTGCCTGTCGCTGGAGCGTCATCGCTCAATTTTGGAGATTTTGGGGAGTAATATTTTGGTAAGGCTTCAAGGTTCATGCTCGTTCTCCACTTACGCCAGTACGCCAATTGCCAGCGCGCGATCGATAAAACGAAATATCAGCTCCAGTTGGGAGCCATACTTATCTTCAAATGCCACTGTATCCGTATGCAGCTCGTTGTGATGCTTTCTGCACAAAGGCAACACAAAGAGATCATGTGCTTTTGTTCCCATTCCGCCCTGCCCGTGACCAATCAGATGATGCGGATCGTCGGCTGGCATACCGCAGCAAGCACACGGCTGTGTCTTAACCCAACGTGTGTATTTCTCCTTAACCCAGCGGCGACGTTTAGGCAGCTTCATGAAAGATTCCGGAGACTCTGGATCAACGGTGATGCTTACCACCGTCTTTTCCTGTGGTGATTTTTGTTGCTGGTGGGCGTAAGGCAACGGTGCAAGATTTTTTGTGCGTTGTTTCAATATGCTGGTGGCGGTCTGCTCTCCCGGTACGATGTCGCTTTCGCGGTACACCGAGCAGATTTTTTCCGCTGGTAATCCCAGCGAACGACGCGATACAGCCTCAGGTAGTGCATCCACCACCTGATTGCAGACCGCCCACCAGGATAATTCAGCCAAAGATAATTCCCGCTCCTGCGTACCGCTTATTGCGTGACGGATGACGTCAATCACCCATGCTGTCAGATTTTGTTGAGCAAGCAGCTCCAGTGATTCCGATGTCTGGTCACGCAGTTGGTTGTCGCAGTGCCAGCACAACACCATTGCGCCGGTACCATAACGGTGAATGACTGTTTCAGTGTGATGGTAATCGCCATTAGGCCACTGGCAGGATGTAACATGACGTAATAGCCAGTCGGACAATGCGCCAACGCCGCCAGCAGCACGAATCACCCGTTCGTTACTAAAAAACGGCAGCAATGTTTTGTCTTCCGCCAGCGGCTGGCGAACGGCAGGAACGACTCCGGATGGCAGATTACGCATGCTTTTTGGTTCCGGTTCCACCAGCACTCGAGGATTATGAAATATCTGTATGGATTCACGGCCCGGCTTAAGGACCACCAGCCCAAGCTCAGGCACCAGAACAGGTCTAAGTAATACCCGCACGTTACCTCCAGATCCGTTGCTGGAAAGTGCGGGACGCACGTGGTGGGCGTTCGGAATAAGGCAGCCTGACAGAGATTATCCAGTGCCGATAGTCGAGACTGAGAGCTTTCTTAACCTCGAACCCGCGCCTGCGGTAAGAATGAATCAGCCATTCGGCCTGTTCTGCAGTGCATGGAGGGTGCTGGAACCATTCAGACTTGAATGCGTGAGAATACCGCCCGTGCGTGCAGGCAAGAACGGGCGAATTATCAGAATTGTAATATTTTGCGTTGCGTGCCATCGGTTTTCTCCGGTGGCACGGTGTTACTCAGCGGGAGTTCAGCCCCGCGCAAGATTGTAGATGAGTTTATTCTCCTGAAAAAGCAGAAAAGCCAGCTTTTATTCCGATCTCTTTCAATGCCTGTAATGAAGTGACAAACTCACCTTCGCGCAAGATAAATCCGTCCGTGACCCGAGCATCCACAAAATTAATTAACGCAGCCCCATTCTTTCGCAAACACATAATGCGGTAATGACTAACAAGATTTCCATTTTCAACGCACACAGCATAGAGGCCATCTTCACAAAAAATTTTACGCAGTTCTTCGATGTTCATCATCAGAATCCTTCCGGATAATTAGCTCTCCCCTTTAAGGGACCATCCCTCTTATCCCTGCGCGCTACTTAAGTATTTTTGATTCTATTCCGGCACCGTCCAGAACTTCAAACGCGTTGAAAATAAAAACAAAAACCCGCCGAAGCGGGTTAAGTGCGGGTGCGTTGAGGATGCCTGCCACATCAGAGGTGGCGAGGGATTTCTCCCCCGCCGGGTCTCTTACTCCTCAGGTTCGTAAGCTGTGAAGACAGCGACCTCCGTCTGGCCGGTTCGGATTCGTACCTCGCAGAGGTCTTTCCTCGTTACCAGTGCCGTCACTATGACGGTTAAACAGATGACGATCAGGGCGATTAACATCGCCTTTTGCTGCTTCATAGCCTGCTTCTCCTGTCAACGCAAAGCAGAAGTGTCACCTTCGGTGCGAAACAGAGATGTCATGCTTTGGTTCAGAGAATGCGTTTGACCGCCTCGCTATATACTTCCGAGCGTTCTCTTTTCCCAACAGAAATCACGAAAACGACAACTTTCTCGTCTATAACCTGGTATACAAGGCGATAGCCTGAAGACCGGAGCTTAATCTTGTAACAATCAGGCATACCACGGAGCTTGTTTGCTTCAATCCGGGGTGACTCAAGTACTTCAACCAGCTTCTTTTTCAACTGTTCACGTACCGTCGAGCCCAGCTTTCGCCATTCCTTTAGTGCCCGCTCGTCAAAATCCAGAAAATACGCCATCAGAGTTCATCCAGCGTCACACGTACTGGCTTAGGATTACGAAGCCGTTCTTTCACTATCTCCACAAGTTCAGCATCTTCATCACTCAGGAGTGTCTGTTTGAACGGCAAGCGTTCATTGTCAGCGATATACTCGAGCATGAGACGAAGCGCTTCAGAAGGAGTTACACCCATTTTTTCAAGCGCGGCGTAAGAACGCGCTTTAAGTTCATCGTCAATACGCAGGTTAATGCTACCCATGTCTTACACCTCTTGTAATTACAAATGTCATTACAAGTATCGCACTACAACATGCTTAGGGCAAGTCACGAAGGAAGTCAGAAAGTAGTCGTAAGAACGGTGATCACTGTCCGCTTTGTGCCAGGAGCAGCCATTGCTAAGTCCATCCTGTATTGTGCAGGTCAGCTCGTTTTTAAAGAGTCCGGCCATCATCTTACTGGTACAGACACCATATACTTTGTGACGGTCAGGCTACATATGCACAACTCAACTTATTCATCTATTTTTTGCTTTAGCATGTCAGTGTTGCTTTCTCGTCGGCGGGTGAGCGGTGACCTGACCTGTCGATAAAGGAACGTAACACGTTTTATGCAACACCCGCATGCGGCAGAAAATTATTGCCGAACGTTTACCCCTGTCAACAAGCTTTACTTTCTGAGGCGCGCCAGCCCGCGAGGAAAACAATCTGAACATCAAACAATTAATGACACAAGAAATACGATTAAAGATTTTTTTGTGCATGCCGATAGTGCTTTTTTAAAAGGAGAAATCTATGTCTGTCACAATTCAGGGAAATACCTCAACCGTTATTTCAAACAACTCCGCCCCGGAAGGAACATCAGAAATAGCCAAAATCACAAGACAAATTCAGGTGCTGACTGAAAAGCTTGGGAAAATCTCATCGGAAGAGGGGATGACGACACAGCAGAAAAAAGAAATGGCTGCATTGGTACAGAAGCAAATTGAAAGCCTCTGGGCTCAACTGGAGCAGTTGTTAAGGCAGCAGGCAGAGAAAAAGAATGAAGACGCGACAGTTCAGCCTGATAAAAAAGAAGAGAAAAAAGACGATACAAATACCGCTGGCACCATTGATATTTACGTCTAAGTGACAGCCGTATTGTGGCCCTCATCGGGCCACTTTTCGCCATCAGCCTTTTCTTTAAAGACATATTATCTTTGTATCATTTCTGATAGTTAACATTACAAGATATAAGTAATGGACGCACTCCCAATTAGTCTATTTAAATCGCCACGAGTTTAACTGACAACCCATGATCAATTATGAATTGCAACTATTTCTGTAGTCACTTTTGTGGGGACAGTCCACAAAACTGCCAACTTCCGCTTCTTGCTCTTAGCGGACATTAGCATAGGCTATTTACCATAACGCCTCATTACGCGCACCGCCCAGACTGACTCAGCGCGTTTCTGGCATATCCCCGGTAAAACAAGTAACAAACCACCCGAAAATGAACACCAGAAACGCGACTTAAGAATCTACCCTATGAATGGATATGCACTCAACCGAATCGATCTTGGTTTCAATCTTTTTTATCGGGATCAGGCTTCTTTTTAGGTAACTTCGGGGGCTTAACTTGCTGATGACTTTGCGTTCGGCGCGTAAGCCAGGGATGGTCAGCTTTAGGTTTAACATAGTATTTTGAGCGTAAATCAATACGGGCATTATCCACTCGTTCATGGACACTCTTTTCATCATCCAGTGGTAGCCTCCATAATTGCAGGCACTAGCGCCGTGAACTTTTCACGCTTATCCCTGGTGTCGATAGCCTTCCAGCGTTCAAATATCTTCACTCGATTAACGCCAAGCGCTCGCTGATCAATCGCGCCACCTTCATATGTGACACGCTGAACATCGATGTTCGGGCGCTCTTTCAAAGCCCAGAATGCTTCAGTGATTAATATCGTCGCCTGCTCCTGTGTCATTCCTGGTCGACATATCCAGGCATCCAGAGCCTCACGAGCCTGTTCAGGAGTGATTTTCATTGTTCAACCGCCCCGCCCGCTTCGTCTTACGATATTCATCATAAACTTTGGGATCATACTGAAGCTCCCCGCCAGATGCCTCCTGTAGACGCATCGCGCGACCTTCGGGAACTAAATCCCCTTTCCAGCTATAAAGCGAAGCCAAACGAATACCTGCTGCTTGTGCAAGTTTTGTTTTTGAACCGAAATACAAAAGAGCGTCAGTTTTAAGCATTTAAAACACCTTTATTGTTAGTCATAACTAACAAGATAGATGTTAACAAAAACATAGTCAATACGATTTAGCATTAGCTAACTATGGAAACAAAAAATTTAACTATCGGCGAACGCATCAGGTATCGTCGGAAAAACCTCAAACACACCCAAAGGTCTCTTGCTAAAGCCCTGAAAATCTCCCATGTGTCTGTATCACAATGGGAACGGGGTGATAGTGAACCTACAGGGAAGAACCTTTTTGCCCTCAGTAAAGTATTGCAATGCTCACCAACATGGATTCTATTTGGCGATGAAGACAAGCAACCAACACCACCTGTTGAGAAGCCAGTTGCCTTATCCCCCAAAGAACTAGAGCTCCTTGAGCTGTTTAATGCACTGCCAGAATCAGAACAGGATACCCAGCTCGCCGAAATGCGAGCTCGAGTAAAAAACTTCAATAAACTCTTTGAAGAATTACTAAAAGCCCGTCAGCGGACAAATAAAAGATAACATCATCAATGAGTTATCTTTTACCACATCAATTATGTTAGCTATAGCATACAAAATCACTTGACCGATATGTTAGTCATGGCTAATCTTGTTTGCATCAACACACCGCACGGTGTTCTCAGCAAACAGTTCCGCTACCCCAGCGTTAAGGGGAAATGAGGTCAGCATGGATACTATCGATCTTGGCAACAACGAATCTCTGGTGTACGGCGTGTTTCCAAACCAGGACGGCACGTTCACCGCAATGACGTATACCAAAAGCAAAACGTTTAAAACCGAAAATGGTGCCCGTCGCTGGCTGGAAAGAAACTCAGGTGAGTGATATGGATTTCGACACAATCATGGAAAAGGCTTACGAAGAATACTTCGAAGGCCTTGCCGAAGGCGAAGAAGCTCTCAGCTTCAGTGAGTTTAAACAGGCGCTTTCCAGTTCGGCAAAATCTAACGGCTGATAAGCGAAACAGCACCGCGAGGAATCAGTATGCAGAAACGAGAACCCGTCATCATCGCGCCAGACTATACCGATGATGAACTTTATGAGTGGATGCGCCAGAAAATTAATGCAGCGCAGGATCTGAAATGGGCTAATGAAGCCAGGGCTAAGCAGGCTGAAAATCTGTCCGCTCTGGAGCAGGATATCACCAATCTGGAAAAAGCAGCGGCATTAAGCATTGCCAGAATGATTACATACCCGCGTTAGTAGCTAATCAACAAAGCTAAGGTTAGTAATTAAGGAGTTCTCCACGGGTGAGGTGGAGTGCGTGCGCCGGACACGGGTGCGCATCCGGAACTGACAGTTTACTGAAAGGATATTTCCCTGAAAAGTCAGACCATAACGCGAAAGCGCATGGCGAGGTAGCTGGTTCATAGATAGCCTGTCGTTAAATTTTCGTCGACCGTGCGCTTCCGGTTGTGGCAACCCGCGAAATGGCGCGGCGGTAAGTATGGCGGGGTTATTCCTTCCCCGTTGAGGACACCGGGTTGTCAGGTTGACCATACGCTTAAGTGACAACCCCGCTGCAACGCCCTCTGTTATCAATTTTCTGGTGACGTTTGGCGGTATCAGTTTTACTCCGTGACTGCTCTGCCGCCCTTTTTAAAGTGAATTTTGTGATGTGGTGAATGCGGCTGAGCGCACGCGGAACAGTTAAAACCAAAAACAGTGTTATGGGTGGATTCTCTGTATCCGGCGTTAATTGTTAACTGGTTAACGTCACCTGGAGGCACCAGGCACTGCATCACAAAATTCATTGTTGAGGACGCGATAATGAAAACGTTATTACCAAACGTTAATACGTCTGAAGGTTGTTTTGAAATTGGTGTCACTATCAGTAACCCAGTATTTACTGAAGATGCCATTAACAAGAGAAAACAAGAACGGGAGCTATTAAATAAAATATGCATTGTTTCAATGCTGGCTCGTTTACGTCTGATGCCAAAAGGATGTGCACAATGAATTCAGCATTTGTGCTTGTTCTGACAGTTTTTCTTGTTTCCGGAGAGCCAGTTGATATTGCAGTCAGTGTTCACAGGACAATGCAGGAGTGTATGACTGCAGCAACCGAACAGAAAATTCCCGGTAACTGTTACCCGGTCGATAAAGTTATTCACCAGGATAATATCGAAATCCCGGCAGGTCTTTAAAACAGTTCCGTAATAAATATCCGGTTTCATTCTTATATGCCAGCAATGGCAGGGATTTGTTCATCCTTAAATCTGTCATGAGGTTAAAACAAATGAGTAAAGTCTTTATTTGCGCCGCTATTCCTGACGAACTGGCAACAAGGGAAGAAGGCGCTGTGGCTGTAGCCACAGCCATTGAAGCTGGCGACGAACGCCGTGCTCGAGCAAAATTTCACTGGCAATTCCTGGAACATTATCCGGCTGCTCAGGACTGCGCTTATAAATTTATTGTCTGCGAGGATAAACCTGGCATACCCCGCCCTGCCCTCGATTCATGGGATGCTGAATATATGCAGGAAAACCGCTGGGATGAGGAGTCTGCTTCTTTTGTCCCGGTTGAGACTGAATCCGATCCGATGAACGTCACTTTTGACAAGCTGGCCCCTGAAGTACAGAACGCTGTCATGGTTAAGTTCGACACATGTGAAAACATCACCGTTGATATGGTTATTAGCGCACAGGAATTGTTGCAGGAAGACATGGCAACATTCGACGGACATATCGTTGAAGCGTTGATGAAAATGCCAGAAGTTAACGCCATGTATCCGGAGCTTAAGTTGCACGCCATTGGGTGGGTTAAGCATAAATGTATTCCTGGTGCTAAATGGCCCGAAATTCAGGCAGAGATGCGCATCTGGAAAAAACGTCGCGAAGGTGAACGCAAGGAAACCGGAAAATACACGTCTGTTGTTGATCTCGCCCGCGCCAGAGCCAATCAACAGTACACTGAAAATTCAACAGGAAAAATCAGCCCGGTCATTGCTGCCATTCATCGCGAATACAAGCAGACATGGAAAACACTGGATGACGAACTGGCCTATGGGCGCTGCTTCGCAGACAGGCAGAACTTGATGGTATGCCTGCGATCAATGCCAAACGTGTTTACCGGATCATGCGCCAGAATGCGCTGTTGCTTGAGCGAAAACCTGCTGTACCGCCATCGAAACGGGCACATACAGGCAGAGTGGCCGTGAAAGAAAGCAATCAGCGATGGTGCTCTGACGGGTTCGAGTTCTGCTGTGATAACGGAGAGAGACTGCGTGTCACGTTCGCGCTGGACTGCTGTGATCGTGAGGCACTGCACTGGGCGGTCACTACCGGCGGCTTCAACAGTGAAACAGTACAGGACGTCATGCTGGGAGCGGTGGAACGCCGCTTCGGCAACGATCTTCCGTCGTCTCCAGTGGAGTGGCTGACGGATAATGGTTCATGCTACCGGGCTAATGAAACACGCCAGTTCGCCCGGATGTTGGGACTTGAACCGAAGAACACGGCGGTGCGGAGTCCGGAGAGTAACGGAATAGCAGAGAGCTTCGTGAAAACGATAAAGCGTGACTACATCAGTATCATGCCCAAACCAGACGGGTTAACGGCAGCAAAGAACCTTGCAGAGGCGTTCGAGCATTATAACGAATGGCATCCGCATAGTGCGCTGGGTTATCGCTCGCCACGGGAATATCTGCGGCAGCGGGCTTGTAATGGGTTAAGTGATAACAGATGTCTGGAAATATAGGGGCAAATCCACAGGTGAACTACGCTCCTCTGTTTGTTACGCAATAAAAACTGGTGTTTTCGACTATGCAAAACAGTTTCCCTCCTCACGCAATCTGGAAAAATTTGGTGAGGCCCGACAAGATTTAACCATAAAAGAACTGGCTGAAAAATTTCTGGCACTGAAAGAAACTGAAGTCGCCAAAACATCACTCAACACATACCGTGCCGTCATCAAAAATATCCTGAGCATAATCGGTGAAAAAAATCTTGCCTCATCGATTAATAAAGAAAAATTACTGGAGGTTCGTAAAGAGTTACTGACTGGATACCAGATCCCCAAAAGTAACTATATTGTTACACAACCAGGGAGATCGGCTGTAACTGTAAATAATTACATGACAAATCTTAACGCCGTGTTCCAGTTTGGTGTTGATAACGGTTACCTGGCAGATAATCCGTTTAAGGGGATCTCGCCATTAAAGGAATCAAGAACCATTCCGGATCCTCTTTCGCGGGAAGAATTTATCCGTCTTATCGATGCGTGCAGAAATCAGCAAGCAAAAAATTTATGGTGTGTTTCTGTTTATACTGGAGTTCGCCCTGGTGAGCTGTGTGCACTTGGATGGGAGGACATAGATCTGAAAAATGGAACAATGATGATCAGGAGAAATTTAGCAAAAGACCGTTTCACGGTACCAAAAACACAGGCGGGAACCAATCGGGTCATTCATCTTATTAAGCCAGCAATCGACGCTCTCCGGAGTCAGATGACATTAACGAGACTGAGCAAAGAGCATATCATTGATGTTCACCTCAGAGAGTATGGCAGAACAGAAAAACAAAAATGCACCTTTGTTTTTCAACCTGAAGTGTCAGCGAGAGTAAAAAATTATGGTGACCATTTTACCGTTGACTCAATAAGGCAGATGTGGGACGCAGCGATAAAACGTGCCGGACTCCGCCATCGAAAATCATATCAGTCGAGACATACTTATGCCTGCTGGTCGCTGACAGCTGGTGCTAACCCGGCATTTATAGCAAACCAGATGGGCCATGCAGATGCGCAAATGGTATTTCAGGTATACGGAAAATGGATGTCTGAAAACAATAATGCACAGGTAGCTTTGTTAAATACACAGTTAAGCGAGTTTGCCCCAACCATGCCCCATAACGAAGCAATGAAAAATTAATTTAATATTTATCAAATAGTTAACACGCATGACTCTTGAAATCCATAAATTCAAGCGCAGTGCCCAGCCATCCCGATACTGCTGCTTTCACCAAATCCTTAGTGCTTCTTTCGTGTTTTTCTATTGTCATAATGGTTATCTCTAAAAAAGAGGTAAGATGCGTACTACTTACTCGCCGTTATTGGTATTATTCAGAAAAAGTGAGTAAGACTTTGCAGCAATGTTTTTGATCCTGTTCAAATAAACTAATGGCATCAGCAACATGCTGGAAATCAAACGTATGGGTAATTAATTTTTCTGGTTTAATTAACCCTTTACTTAACCAGTCGATAACGATCGGGAATTTATTTGCATTTAAGCGTGAAGAGAAAATAGAGAGTTCTTTTCCGGTAATTCCTTGCTGAATCACTTCAGACGGTTCACTGGAGAACCCCATCAATACAATACGTGCCGCTGGAGAAGCCAGCGTTACGGCCTCTTTCAGGATAGAAGGATGACAAGCCGCATCGATAATTAATGTCGGCTTGATGCCTTTTTCAGTGAAAATCTCGCCAAGCGGTGTCTGGCTGTTATTAATCGCCCAGTCAGCCCCGCTCTCTTTCGCTTTTTCCAGTCGTTCATCAATGCGATCGGCAACAATCACATTTTTAACGTTATAGACGCCTTTTAATACCTGAACGATCGTCAGGCCGATTGGACCGGCACCATAAACCAGAACGGTATCATTTTCAGTCGGTTGACCATGTCCGGTTACGTTAGCCGCAATGGTAAAAGGTTCGATCATTACCGCATATTGATCGGCCACTGCTTCAGGAATTTTCCACGCATTTTTTGCCGGAACCACGGCATATTCACTGAAACCACCGTCAGCGTGCACACCTAATACAGCCAGTGTCGTACAAACGTTCGGTTTACCTATAGAGCACGGATAGCAATGCCCACAGCTGACCACCGGATCGACAGCAACACGTTCACCGACTCTGGCGCTTTCCACGCCTTCACCCACTGCATCAATGACGCCAAAGAATTCATGACCAATGACGCGCGGATATTTCGCAAAAGGATTATGCCCACGATAAATATGGCTATCTGAACCACAAATTCCGGCAAGTTTCACTTTTACTCGTACTTCACCCGCTGACGGGGTGGGTATTTCACGTTCGACAATCGCCAGTTGATTCGGTTTTTCAATTAATATGCTTTTCATTATCTTACTCCTTACCAGTTCCACAGCGTGCCATCTTCCAGACGTGCGACTGGTAGATAAGCAGGTTCATAGGGATATTTCGCCGCCAGCTTTTCATCGAATTCGATACCAAGACCCGGTTTGTCTCCCGGATGCATATAGCCGTTATCGAAAGTCCAGTTGTGCGGGAAGACTTCGAGCATTTGTTCGGAATAACCCATGTATTCCTGGACACCGAAATTGGGGACCCACAGATCAAAGTGCAGCGCCGCAGCCATGCAGACTGGTGACAAATCGGAAGGACCGTGTGAGCCAGTACGTACCTGATACAGCGAAGCAAAATCGGCAATCCGGCGCATACCGGTAATTCCGCCTGCATGGGTCAGCGTGGTGCGGATATAATCGATGAGTTGCTCTTCAATCAGTTGTTTGCAGTCCCAGATGCTGTTGAAGACTTCACCCACTGCGATGGGTGTGACGGTATGTTGGCGAATGAGACGGAAGCATTCCTGGTTTTCCGCAGGCGTCGGGTCTTCCATCCAGAACATGCGATAATCTTCAATGCTTTTACCAAAGCGCGCCGCTTCAATAGGCGTTAAGCGATGGTGCATGTCATGCAGCAAATGTTCATTAAAACCAAACTTGTTACGTACCGCGTCAAACAATTTCGGCATGAAATCGAGGTATTTCTCCGTCGACCACAGCTGCTCTTCCGGCCACTGTCCTTTGGTTGCGGGTTCATAAGCCAGACCTTTACCTTTCGACATGCCGTAGGTGGTTTTCATACCAGGGATTCCGCACTGCACGCGGATGGCTTTGAATCCAAGCTCTTGATGACGGGCATAATCATCCAGAGCTTCATCAATACTGTGACCGGTGGTATGGCAATAAACCATCACCCCTTCACGAGACGCGCCGCCGAGTAACTGGTAAAGCGGCATGTTGGCAGCTTTGGCTTTAATATCCCACAGCGCCATATCAACCGCTGAAATGGCCGACATCGTAACCGGACCGCGACGCCAGTAAGCACCTTTATAGAAAAACTGCCAGATATCTTCGATACGGTGCGCATCGCGACCAATAAGCTGCGGACAAAGGTGATCCTGCAAATAAGAGGCCACGGAAAGCTCACGTCCATTGAGGGTGGCATCCCCAAGGCCCGTAATACCGTCCTCAGTGGTGATTTTTAATGTGACGAAATTACGCCCCGGACAGGTAACAAAAACTTCAGCCTTTACGATCTTCATGTTCGATTCCTTGCATCGCTTGTCGTGATGCATGAAATCTACGCAACTGAGCTACTACCATACAAGTATAAAGATCGAAAAAAGCCGGAGTGATCACAAAAAAAGGCGTATATTTGCGCTGTGAATGGTTGACAAAAGATGAAATAGAATACCTTTTGTCAGCTGACACTTCCTCTTATCTTATTGATAAAATGGATTTATGTTCCTACGTGCGCCCCCAGCCCGCAACAATGATCAACATGCCGCAAAGCGCAATCAACGCACCCGTCCAGTCATAAAGAGTCAGTTTCACGCCATCCACAACGCGCAGCCACATCAACGCCGTGCAGACATAAACGCCACCATAAGCCGCGTAAACACGCCCACTCGCCGCTGGATGCAACGTTAACAACCAGACAAACAGCGCCAGTGAAATCCCCGCCGGAAGCAACAGCCAGATACTGGCGTTTCGTTTTAACCACAACCAGGGCAGAAAGCATCCAATAATTTCACACAGCGCAGTAGCAAAAAATAGTAACGTTGTTTTAATCATCTTTGTCTCTTATTGACATCATGTATAGTTATAGGGCGACATAATATCATCAATATAAACACCCTCCTGGTACGTTTTGCGTCCGCAGTGGATGGTGTAGAATCACCTTTAATCATTCATACAGGGAATGAATTATGAAAATCACTCTCAGCAAACGAATCGGCCTGCTCGCTATTCTGCTGCCTTGCGCACTGGCATTGAGCACAACTGTTCATGCCGAAACTAACAAACTGGTGATTGAGTCTGGCGACAGTGCACAAAGCCGCCAGCACGCCGCTATGGAAAAAGAGCAATGGAATGACACGCGCAATCTGCGCCAGAAAGTGAATAAACGCACTGAAAAAGAGTGGGATAAAGCCGACGCCGCTTTTGATAACCGCGATAAATGTGAGCAAAGCGCCAACATCAATGCCTACTGGGAGCCCAATACTTTGCGCTGCCTGGACCGTCGAACTGGCCGCGTTATTACCCCCTAACCTGTTATTGATTTAAGGAATGTAAGGACACGTTATGCCAAGCGCCCACAGTGTTAAGCTACGCCCGCTGGAGCGTGAAGATTTACGCTATGTACATCAACTCGACAATAACGCCAGTGTGATGCGTTACTGGTTTGAGGAACCCTACGAAGCCTTTGTTGAACTCTCTGATCTGTATGATAAGCATATTCACGATCAGAGCGAACGGCGCTTTGTGGTGGAATGTGACGGCGAAAAAGCCGGTCTGGTGGAGCTGGTGGAAATTAACCATGTTCATCGCCGCGCAGAATTTCAGATAATTATCTCCCCGGAGTATCAGGGGAAAGGTCTGGCAACCCGTGCCGCCAAATTAGCAATGGACTATGGCTTTACCGTTCTCAATCTCTATAAGCTGTATCTGATCGTTGATAAAGAGAATGAAAAAGCGATTCACATTTACCGCAAGCTTGGCTTTTCGGTTGAAGGTGAATTGATGCACGAGTTCTTTATTAATGGTCAATATCGTAATGCCATTCGCATGTGTATATTCCAGCATCAGTATCTGGCAGAGCACAAAACACCGGGTCAGACTCTCCTGAAGCCGACCGCACAATAGCATTAATAATAATCGATCGTATTTTTGATGGTGTAAACCCGTTCGACGGCGGGTTTTACTCCTTCATCAACAATGATTAGCTGACAGTCCACCGGATTAGCGTGACTGTCATATTCACAGCTCTGTTTTACATTACCAACCCGTTGATTATTCAGTAAAGTAACCGCTGTGTAATCTAATTTTTTGATCGGATCCGTTGATGGCGTGGCGCTGACAGATAATGTTTTGTCGTTACTTTTCGTGGTTTTACCCAGCGGATAACCCTGATCATCATAGCGATATTCCATCTGCATTTGTTTGCTGCTGGCTTTAATCACGAAGCCATTATCATCGGTTTCCCAACTCACCCCGGCAGAAGGTAATTCTGCTAGCTGGCATTTTCCCTGTAAACGTACTCTCTTCTCCAGCGTCTCGGCATCACGGTAATAATTGGCGTCCAGTACCAGAGCGACCACGGTATTATTTTCCAGATCCAGTAATTCGAGTGAATCAAAACAGCCTTCTTCCGACAAAGTCCCAGAAACACGTTTCGTCACTTCACCTTGCTCATCCATTAATGTCTGAGTGAAATCTTTTACCGGACCACGCAGCGGATCAAAATCGAATTCATTAGAGAAACTGGCCATCTCAGGGGTAAATGAAAGTGTTACCTCTGTGCGGTCACATCCTGTGAGGAATATCGCGAGTAAGCATGGTAGTAATTTGTATTTCACAACAGTCACCAGAGAGTAGAGATGATTCTCAATCATAGTAGCAAATACAGTACTTTACACGTTAAATGCTATGCTTAAAGAAGTTATCTTCGCGTAAGGAGCTTATGATGAAACTCTCAACCTGCTGTGCCGCGCTTCTGCTCGCCCTCGCCTCACCCGCGGTACTCGCCGCGCCGGGATCCTGTGAGCGCATACAGAGCGATATATCACAGCGCATTATCAATAATGGCGTACCCGAAAGCAGCTTCACGTTAAGTATTGTACCCAATGACCAGGTTGATCAGCCTGATTCCCAGGTCGTCGGCCATTGCGCTAATGATACGCATAAAATTCTCTATACCCGCACCACCAGCGGTAACGTCTCTGCTCCCGCGCAGTCTAGCCAGGATGGCGCGCCTGCCGAACCGCAGTAACACATTATCGACTGAACGCCGGATATGACAAATCCGGCGATTTGAACATACAACATAATCCCACCTTATTACTCATACCCTTCTATTGATATGGATTAATAATTCTTAACCCAAAATGGGTAGACTCCCTCTATTGTTAGCGCGCTAAATATTCAATATATAAACTTTTATATAACGATAAAGAACAGGGAGTGAGTTATGTCCAAAAATGAACGAATGGTGGGCATCAGCCGCAGAACACTCGTTAAATCTACCGCGATAGGTTCTCTGGCGCTGGCTGCAGGCGGTTTTTCTTTGCCGTTTACCCTGCGCAATGCAGCAGCAGCGGTACAACAGGCCCGCGAAAAAGTGGTCTGGGGTGCCTGTTCCGTCAACTGTGGTAGCCGCTGTGCACTTCGTCTACATGTTAAAGATAATGAAGTGACCTGGGTGGAAACTGACAATACCGGCAGCGATGAGTACGGCAACCATCAGGTACGCGCCTGTTTGCGCGGTCGCTCCATCCGCCGGCGTATTAATCATCCCGATCGCTTGAATTACCCAATGAAACGCGTGGGCAAACGCGGCGAAGGCAAATTCGAACGGATTAGCTGGGATGAAGCCCTGGATACTATCGCCAGTAGCCTGAAGAAAACCGTCGAACAATATGGCAATGAGGCTGTATATATTCAGTACTCTTCGGGGATCGTTGGCGGCAATATGACCCGCTCTTCGCCATCAGCCTCGGCGGTCAAACGCCTGATGAACTGCTACGGCGGTTCACTCAACCAGTATGGCTCCTACAGCACTGCGCAAATTTCCTGTGCCATGCCCTACACCTACGGCAGTAATGATGGCAACAGCACCACGGATATTGAAAACAGCAAGCTGGTCGTGATGTTTGGTAACAACCCGGCAGAAACCCGCATGAGCGGTGGTGGCATCACTTATCTTCTTGAAAAAGCGCGCGAGAAATCGAACGCCAAAATGATTGTTATCGATCCGCGATATACCGATACGGCTGCCGGTCGTGAAGACGAATGGCTCCCTATTCGCCCGGGCACCGATGCCGCGCTGGTTGCGGGTATTGCCTGGGTATTGATTAACGAAAATCTCGTTGATCAACCTTTTCTCGATAAATACTGCGTCGGCTATGACGAAAAAACCTTACCCGCAGATGCACCCAAAAATGGTCACTATAAAGCCTATATTCTTGGTGAAGGTGACGATAAAACAGCGAAAACGCCGCAGTGGGCTTCGCAAATTACCGGTATCCCGGAGGACCGTATCATCAAACTGGCGCGTGAAATTGGCACAGCAAAACCCGCTTATATCTGCCAGGGCTGGGGGCCACAACGCCAGGCAAACGGCGAACTGACTGCACGCGCTATTGCTATGTTACCTATTTTGACGGGCAATGTCGGCATCAGCGGCGGAAATAGTGGCGCGCGTGAATCGACCTATACCATTACCATAGAACGCCTGCCGGTGCTGGATAATCCGGTCAAAACGTCAATCTCCTGCTTCAGCTGGACAGATGCTATCGATCATGGTCCGCAAATGACGGCAATCCGCGACGGCGTCCGCGGCAAAGATAAACTGGATGTGCCCATTAAGTTCATCTGGAACTACGCGGGAAATACCCTCGTTAATCAGCATTCTGACATCAACAAAACGCATGAAATTCTGCAGGACGAATCGAAATGCGAAATGATTGTGGTCATCGAAAACTTTATGACCTCATCGGCAAAATATGCCGACATTCTGCTGCCAGACCTGATGACCGTTGAGCAGGAAGATATTATTCCTAACGACTACGCCGGTAACATGGGATATCTCATTTTCCTCCAGCCTGTCACCAGCGAAAAATTCGAACGCAAACCGATTTACTGGATCCTGAGTGAAGTCGCGAAACGTCTTGGACCTGACGTCTATCAAAAGTTCACAGAAGGTCGCACGCAGGAACAATGGTTACAACATCTGTACGCCAAAATGCTTGCCAAAGATCCGGCGTTACCGTCTTACGACGAACTGAAAAAAATGGGTATCTATAAGCGTAAAGATCCCAATGGCCATTTTGTCGCCTACAAAGCATTTCGTGACGACCCCGAGGCAAATCCACTTAAAACGCCTTCCGGTAAGATTGAAATTTATTCCAGCAGGCTGGCGGAAATTGCCCGTACCTGGGAACTGGAAAAAGATGAAGTGATAAGCCCATTGCCAGTTTATGCCTCAACCTTTGAAGGCTGGAACTCCCCTGAACGTAGAACCTTCCCACTGCAACTGTTTGGTTTCCATTACAAATCCCGTACTCACTCGACCTACGGCAATATTGATCTCCTGAAGGCTGCCTGCCGTCAGGAGGTGTGGATCAACCCTATAGATGCGCAGAAACGTGGGATTGCCAACGGCGATATGGTGCGGGTGTTTAACCATCGTGGCGAAGTTCGGCTACCAGCCAAAGTAACACCACGTATTCTCCCTGGAGTTAGCGCTATGGGCCAGGGAGCCTGGCACGAGGCCAATATGTCTGGCGATAAAATCGACCATGGCGGCTGTGTGAATACGCTAACCACTCTGCGCCCTTCACCACTGGCGAAGGGAAACCCGCAGCACACTAATCTGGTCGAGATCGAAAAAATATAACCCACGACAACCATAAATTCTGGCATGACATTTTGTTTGAAAAGCAATAAGTGAGTAATGATGAAAATCCATACCACAGAGGCGCTCATGAAGGCTGAAATCAGCCGTAGAAGTCTGATGAAAACCTCCGCACTTGGCAGTCTTGCGCTGGCAAGCAGTGCTTTCACTCTGCCATTTTCCCAAATGGTCCGGGCGGCAGAGGCTCCGGTAGAAGAGAAAGCGGTCTGGAGTTCCTGCACCGTTAACTGCGGGAGCCGCTGTCTGTTACGTTTGCATGTGAAAGATGACACCGTGTACTGGGTGGAGTCTGATACGACAGGTGACGACGTCTACGGTAATCATCAGGTTCGAGCGTGTTTACGCGGGCGCTCTATCCGCCGACGGATGAATCATCCTGATAGGTTGAAATATCCCATGAAGCGCGTCGGCAAGCGCGGTGAAGGTAAATTTGAACGGATAAGTTGGGACGAAGCCCTGGATACCATCAGTGATAATCTTCGGCGGATCCTGAAAGATTACGGCAATGAGGCTGTACATGTCCTGTACGGAACAGGCGTAGATGGCGGAAACATCACCAACTCAAACGTCCCGTACCGTCTGATGAACTCTTGCGGTGGTTTTCTCAGTCGCTATGGCAGCTACAGTACCGCACAGATCAGTGCCGCAATGAGTTATATGTTCGGTGCCAATGATGGCAACAGCCCGGATGATATCGCCAATACGAAACTGGTCGTTATGTTCGGAAATAACCCGGCAGAAACGCGGATGAGCGGCGGTGGTGTCACTTACTACGTCGAGCAAGCCCGCGAACGTTCAAACGCACGCATGATCGTCATCGATCCACGTTATAACGACACTGCTGCCGGGCGTGAAGATGAATGGCTGCCCATTCGCCCTGGCACCGATGGCGCACTGGCCTGTGCGATTGCCTGGGTACTGATTACTGAAAACATGGTCGATCAGCCATTTCTCGACAAATATTGTGTTGGTTACGATGAAAAAACGCTGCCCGCCAACGCACCACGTAACGCGCATTATAAAGCCTATATTCTGGGCGAAGGGCCTGACGGCATAGCTAAAACGCCGGAATGGGCAGCAAAAATCACCAGCATCCCGGCAGAAAAAATTATCCAGTTGGCACGAGAGATCGGTTCAGCAAAACCTGCTTATATTTGTCAGGGTTGGGGGCCACAACGACATTCCAACGGCGAGCAAACATCCCGCGCTATTGCCATGCTTTCCGTTCTCACCGGCAACGTCGGCATAAACGGCGGCAACTCAGGCGTACGCGAAGGTAGCTGGGATCTGGGGGTAGAATGGTTCCCGATGCTCGAGAATCCTGTTAAAACGCAGATTTCCGTCTTTACATGGACAGATGCCATCGACCATGGTACGGAAATGACCGCGACCCGTGATGGTGTTCGTGGAAAAGAAAAACTGGATGTCCCCATCAAGTTTTTATGGTGCTACGCCAGTAACACATTGATCAATCAACATGGCGACATCAATCACACCCATGAGGTGCTTCAGGATGACAGCAAGTGCGAGATGATTGTTGGCATTGACCACTTCATGACGGCCTCGGCTAAGTATTGCGATATCCTGTTGCCCGACCTGATGCCAACAGAGCAAGAAGACCTTATCTCTCATGAATCTGCAGGGAATATGGGCTATGTGATCCTCGCCCAACCCGCAACCTCAGCAAAATTTGAACGCAAACCCATCTACTGGATGCTGAGTGAAGTCGCCAAACGCTTAGGACCAGACGTTTATCAAACCTTTACTGAAGGTCGCAGTCAGCATGAATGGATCAAATATCTCCATGCGAAAACGAAGGAACGTAACCCTGAGATGCCCGACTACGAGGAGATGAAAACGACCGGGATCTTTAAGAAAAAATGCCCGGAAGAACACTACGTCGCTTTCCGCGCATTCCGTGAAGATCCACAGGCAAACCCGTTGAAAACACCTTCGGGGAAAATCGAAATTTATTCTGAACGACTGGCGAAGATTGCAGATACCTGGGAATTGAAAAAAGATGAAATTATTCATCCCCTTCCTGCGTATACCCCAGGTTTTGATGGCTGGGACGATCCCCTGCGGAAAACCTATCCACTGCAGTTAACGGGCTTCCATTACAAAGCGCGTACCCACTCCAGCTACGGCAATATTGATGTGTTACAGCAGGCCTGCCCACAAGAGGTGTGGATCAACCCCATTGATGCTCAGGCACGCGGTATCCGTCATGGCGATACCGTGCGGGTATTTAACAATAATGGAGAAATGCTGATTGCCGCAAAAGTGACTCCGCGTATTCTGCCTGGCGTTACCGCCATCGGGCAAGGTGCGTGGCTTAAAGCGGATATGTTTGGTGACCGGGTCGATCACGGCGGCAGTATCAATATTCTGACCTCTCACCGCCCTTCACCGCTGGCAAAGGGAAACCCGTCGCACAGCAATCTTGTCCAGATCGAAAAGGTTTAAGGAGTAGCCCATGACCACACAATATGGATTTTTTATCGATTCCAGCCGCTGTACTGGCTGTAAAACCTGCGAACTGGCGTGCAAAGATTTTAAAGATCTTGGCCCGGAAGTCAGTTTCCGCCGTATTTATGAATACGCTGGCGGCGACTGGCAGGAAGATAATGGCGTCTGGCACCAGAACGTGTTCGCTTATTATCTCTCCATCTCCTGTAACCATTGCGATGACCCCGCATGTACAAAAGTCTGCCCCAGCGGCGCAATGCATAAGCGTGAAGATGGCTTTGTGGTGGTTGATGAAGATGTTTGTATCGGCTGCCGCTACTGCCACATGGCTTGTCCGTACGGCGCGCCACAGTACAATGCTGAAAAAGGGCACATGACGAAGTGCGATGGTTGTTATTCGCGCGTCGCCGAGGGGAAACAACCCATATGTGTCGAATCCTGCCCGCTGCGTGCACTTGAGTTCGGTCCAATTGAAGAGCTGCGCCAGAAGCACGGCACTCTTGCTGCCGTCGCGCCACTGCCGCGCGCGCATTTCACAAAACCCAATATCGTTATCAAACCTAACGCCAACAGCCGCCCGACCGGCGATACCACTGGTTATCTGGCTAATCCGGAGGAAGTGTAAAATGGGAAATGGATGGCATGAGTGGCCACTGGTTATCTTTACCGTATTGGGTCAATGCGTAGTAGGCGCGCTGATTGTTAGCGGAATTGGCTGGTTCGCCGCCAAAAATGACGCAGACCGTCAGCGTATTGTCCGTGGCATGTTTTTCCTCTGGCTGTTGATGGGCGTCGGGTTTATTGCCTCTGTCATGCACCTGGGATCGCCACTGCGGGCGTTTAACTCCCTGAATCGAATCGGAGCTTCTGGTCTGAGTAACGAGATTGCTGCCGGTTCCATATTTTTTGCCGTTGGCGGATTATGGTGGCTGGTGGCAGTCATCGGTAAAATGCCGCAAGCGTTGGGGAAACTCTGGTTACTTTTCAGCATGGCGCTCGGCGTCATTTTCGTCTGGATGATGACCTGCGTGTATCAAATCGACACCGTGCCAACCTGGCATAACGGTTACACTACGCTGGCTTTCTTCCTGACGGTATTGTTGAGCGGTCCAATACTTGCTGCCGCAATTCTGCGGGCAGCTCGCGTTACATTTAATACCACACCATTTGCCATCATTAGCGTTCTGGCGCTGATCGCTTGTGCCGGGGTGATTGTGCTGCAAGGTTTGTCTCTGGCGTCTATTCACTCATCCGTGCAACAAGCCAGCGCACTGGTACCAGATTACGCCTCCTTACAGGTCTGGCGTGTGGTATTGTTATGCGCAGGTCTTGGATGCTGGCTTTGCCCGCTCATTCGTCGCCGTGAACCTCACGTTGCCGGACTTATTCTGGGGCTAATCCTCATACTTGGCGGTGAGATGATCGGGCGTGTGCTCTTTTATGGCCTGCACATGACAGTAGGAATGGCTATTGCAGGTTAACAAATTGGTGCGGGGCAACCCGCACATTTCAGGATGTTAGGAATGACCCATTTTTCACAGCAAGATAATTTTTCTGTCGCGGCGCGCGTGTTGGGCGCGCTGTTTTATTACGCTCCAGAGAGTGCGGAAGCCGCACCTCTGGTTGCGGTACTCACCAGTGACGGCTGGGAAACTCAGTGGCCTCTACCAGAAGCGTCATTAGCGCCGCTGGTGACGGCTTTTCAGACACAGTGTGAAGAGACTCACGCCCAGGCCTGGCAGCGTTTGTTTGTCGGCCCGTGGGCACTGCCGTCTCCGCCGTGGGGGTCGGTCTGGCTGGATCGCGAATCTGTGCTGTTTGGCGATTCAACATTGGCACTTCGTCAGTGGATGCGCGAGAAAGGCATTCAGTTTGAAATGAAGCAAAACGAACCGGAAGATCATTTTGGTTCACTGCTGTTGATGGCTGCGTGGTTGGCGGAGAATGGTCGCCAGACAGAATGCGAAGAATTGCTGGCATGGCACCTTTTTCCGTGGTCAACACGTTTTCTTGATGTTTTTATCGAAAAAGCAGAACACCCTTTCTACCGTGCACTGGGTGAACTGGCTCGCTTAACGCTGGCGCAATGGCAATCACAACTGTTAATTCCTGTCGCGGTTAAACCGCTGTTTCGATAGGATCACCGTAATATTGCCGGATGGTGACGATTACGCGCAATCCGGCAATAATAGGTTACAGTGTCACGTTTTTTTATCTCTTAAAGCACGCACTGCTTTTGCGGCTGGCCTCTTTTGCCGCAAAATAGTCGCCCGTGTTTCATTGCCCATTTCTGCTCATGCATCATCTACACATCTATCCGGATCTGCGCACTATGTTCCACCGTCTGCTTATCGCAACAGTCGTCGGTATTCTCGCGGCCTTTGCCGTTGCCGGGTTTCGTCATGCGATGCTGCTACTGGAGTGGTTGTTCCTCAATAATGACTCCGGCAGTCTGGTCAATGCAGCGACAAACCTTTCCCCCTGGCGACGGTTGCTAACTCCGGCGCTCGGCGGACTGGCGGCGGGTTTGTTGCTGATGGGCTGGCAGAAATTTACCCAACAACGCCCTCATGCGCCGACCGATTATATGGAAGCGTTGCAAACCGATGGACAGTTCGATTACGCAGCAAGCCTGGTTAAATCGCTTGCCTCTCTGCTGGTAGTAACCAGCGGCAGTGCAATTGGTCGCGAAGGTGCGATGATTCTTTTAGCTGCCCTTGCCGCCTCCTGTTTTGCCCAACGTTTTACGCCACGCCAGGAGTGGAAATTATGGATCGCCTGTGGGGCCGCGGCGGGAATGGCTGCGGCCTATCGTGCCCCGCTTGCTGGCAGTTTATTTATAGCCGAAGTGCTGTTTGGCACTATGATGTTGGCCTCTCTCGGCCCGGTGATTATTTCCGCCGTCGTGGCATTGCTGGTTAGCAATCTGATTAATCATAGCGACGCGTTACTCTACAACGTACAACTCTCAGTGACGGTTCAGGCTCGTGACTATGCGCTGATTATCAGTACAGGTGTGCTGGCAGGTCTGTGCGGACCACTGTTGTTAACGTTAATGAACGCCTGTCATCGTGGATTTGTGAGTCTCAAACTTGCGCCGCCCTGGCAACTGGCACTAGGCGGGTTGATCGTGGGTCTGCTTTCCCTGTTCACACCTGCAGTGTGGGGCAACGGCTATAGCACCGTACAATCCTTTTTAACCGCCCCACCACTGTTAATGATCATTGCCGGGATCTTCCTTTGTAAACTGTGTGCCGTGCTGGCGAGTAGCGGTTCCGGCGCACCCGGTGGGGTCTTTACACCGACGCTATTTATCGGTCTTGCCATTGGCATGTTGTATGGTCGTAGCCTGGGATTATGGTTCCCTGATGGCGAAGAAATTACACTTTTACTCGGATTGACCGGGATGGCGACACTGTTGGCGGCGACCACGCACGCGCCGATTATGTCGACGTTGATGATATGTGAAATGACCGGGGAGTATCAGCTACTCCCCGGTTTATTGATTGCCTGCGTAATTGCGTCGGTAATTTCGCGGACGTTACACCGTGACTCTATCTACCGCCAGCACACTGCGCAGCATAGCTAAGCGGATGTATTGCCCCAGTTCACGCTGTTCGGCGCGCGGCAGATAAGGCAGTTCACCAATGAGCGGTGCCGGAAGTTTTTTACCCAGCACATCAATGATTTCCGCATAATGCGCCAGTCCTGGGTTGATTCGGTTAGCCACCCAGCCAATGAGCGGCAGCCCGTCGTTGGCGATCGCCTGAGCTGTTAGCAGTGCATGGTTAATGCAACCTTCCTGAATACCGACAACCATCAACACCGGCAGTTGTTCCTGCACTACCCATTCAGAGAGTGGACGCAAATCATTCATCAGACTGCGCCAGCCGCCAGTCCCTTCTACCACGACATGATCGACTTTTTCGGTCAGGTTTGCCAGGCCGTTTGAAATGAGGGTGTAATTGATTGGGCAACTGTGCGCCACGCTACTTTCTTCTTCGCTTAACGCGATAGGATTAACTGCTTCATAAGGCAGTTCGATGGTTGAAACACTCTGCAACACCAGGGCATCTTTATTACGCAGCCCTTCGGGTGTCTCTTTGCTCCCCTTCGCTACGGGTTTATATCCCGCAACCGTTTTTCCCTGGGAGGCTAACGCTTGTAGCAATGCGCGGGAAACCACCGTTTTCCCTACAGAAGTGTCTGTACCGGTAATAAAGAAACGCTTCAGCATCACTAACTCCACCGTTATGCTTCACAAATATAAACCAGGAAAATAATTAACCTTGAAAGTCTAAGTTATGCTTTCCTGGCCCAAATTGAGATAGCGCAAATTTTGGTAGAACAGTTAAAAAATGTTAACCCTGCAACAGACGAATCAACAAAGAACCGTTATACATCGCGTCTTTTACCAGTGCAGCGCCTGCCATCGTGCCCTGGTTAGAAAACTGAGTACTCTCAACGCTGATGTGCTGACTATACGCAGGAAGGGCCTGCTGACGGATGCTGTCTGAGATGACCGGGAAGAGGATATCTGCCGCTTTACTTAACGGTGAGCCAATCAGTATTTTTTGTGGGTTAAATAAATTCACCATGATGGCAAGAATGCGCCCGACATGCGCGCCCACCCCGGTAATGATGTCTTTTGCCAGTAGATCGCCGCGCAATGCCGCCTGACACAATGAGTCCACGGTTAACGGTTGTCCATGTAACATCGAGCTCATGGATTGATTAAGACGCAGCTGTGCCAGCTCAAGAATACTGTCCACGCTGGCGATGGTTTCGAGGCAGCCGTGATTCCCGCAATAACAGCGTTTCCCATACGGGTCGACCTGTGTGTGGCCTATTTCCACGAGACTACTGCTGCCTGCGTGTAGCAGATGACCATCGGTAATGACGCCCGCCCCCACGTTGTGATCGATAACCACCTGAATCACATCGCGCGCCCCGCGTGAGGCACCAAACAAGGCCTCTGCCATCGTCCATGCGCTGATATCATGCTGAATATAAACCGGAACGCCGGTATGCTGCTCCAGCGCCTCGCCGAGCGGCATCTCTTTTACATCCTCGTAGAACGGCATGCGATGTACAATACCATTTTCCGTATCAATAATTCCCGGCAAGGTTATGGCAATCGAAGTTAGACGCTCAAGTTTTTTCTGGTGGCGGATAAAAAACTGATCGATATGGGAAATAATACGATCCAGCAATGGCAAGTCATCTTTTAACGCCAGTTCCTGCGACTCTTCCACCACCAGTTTGCTGCTCAGATCGCGCAGAGCAAGGAAAATCTCCCCGCGACTAATGCGCAGAGAAAGATAGTGCCAGGCTTCAGTTTCAACCACCAGCCCCACCGCCGGACGGCCACGGTTCCCCGCTTCTTTGATTTCCAGCTCTTGCACCAGGTGTGCTTCGAGCATCTCACGGACAATTTTAGTGATACTGGCAGGAGCCAGTTGCGCCAGACGGGAAAGATCGATACGCGAGACTGGACCAAGCTGATCAATCAGGCGATAAACCGCGCCCGCGTTGGTCTGCTTTATTTGATCAATGTGCCCAGGCTGGTTTTCAGCAACCACCGCATACTCCCTATATTTTCGCGCTCCGAAATAATCTGTAGGCTATGGTGAAGCACTTCAATACGTGTCGTCAAATTTTTACTTAGGCATGTGATTAACAGCACATTTTTCGGGCTTTTTCGCTGAAATTTCCCTCACCTGAGAGCATTCAGCAGATGAATACGAAAGTTACGCGCAGCCGGACTTTGTTCATGATGTTTCGGCCAGACCAACCACATTTCAGAAACCGCATCCTCTTCAGCAATCGGCACCCAGCGCATTTCGTTGAGCTGAACACGTTTAAATGACGCAGGCAAAATTGAAACACCCAGACCGGCGGAAACCAGACCGATGATGGTCATTGCCTCGCCCACCTCCTGAGTGATGACGGGCGTCAAATGGTAACGTCGCATCAGCCCGAGAATATCGTCATACAGCCCTGTCCCGACGTGCGGATCAAAAAAGACAAAGGGTTCTTTCGCCAGTTCAGCCAGCGTTACATTCGGGTTATTTGCCAGGGGATGATCGTGCGGGATCATCGCCATAAGCGGTTCATGGACGATGACTGCGTGTTCAAGCGACTCCGGTAACGCTGTGTTACGCAGCAATCCCATATCCAGCGTTCCTTCAATGAGCGGAGCGATTTGCTCGCGAGTGTTCATTTCGCGGGTTTGTAAATGGACATCAGGATAATCACGGCGAAACAGCGATAACGTATCGGACACCGCCCGAATAAAAGGAGCCGACGAAGTAAAACCAATGCGCAACTCCCCCGCTTCACCCTGATGCAGCCTTTCAGCGCGAGCGGCAGCGTCATCCACCATAGACAGGATTTGCCGACTATCTGCAAGAAACTGTTTTCCTGCTGCCGTCAGCAATACACTGCGATTGGTTCGTGCCAGCAGTCGGGCACCAATTTGTTGCTCCAGCGCCTGAATCTGCTGACTTAGCGGCGGTTGCGAAATATTCAGGCGGGCAGCGGCGCGCCCGAAATGCAGCTCTTCCGCAACAGCAACAAAGTAACGCAGATGACGAAGTTCAATATTCATATTTAAAACATCTTATTTGAGATTATTAATATATTAGACAGAACAATTCGATTTTCCTACCCTATGTATAAGCCTGATCTACAGGCATATTTAGCAAGGATTTCAAGTGAGCCGTACTACAACTGTTGATGGCGCTCCGGCAAGCGACACTGACAAGCAAAGCATTTCTCAGCCAAATCAATTTATTAAACGCGGTACGCCGCAATTTATGCGCGTCACCCTGGCGCTGTTCTCTGCCGGACTGGCAACATTTGCACTTCTCTATTGTGTGCAGCCTATCCTTCCGGTGCTTTCGCAGGAGTTTGGCTTAACCCCCGCGAACAGTAGTATTTCACTGTCCATTTCCACGGCGATGTTGGCTATTGGTTTGCTGTTTACTGGCCCGCTATCCGATGCCATTGGTCGCAAACCAGTGATGGTCACGGCGCTACTGTTGGCCTCCATTTGTACGTTACTTTCGACAATGATGACCAGCTGGCACGGCATTTTGATTATGCGCGCCTTGATTGGGCTTTCGTTAAGTGGCGTGGCAGCTGTTGGCATGACTTATCTTAGCGAGGAAATCCATCCCAGTTTCGTGGCCTTTTCAATGGGGTTGTATATCAGCGGCAACTCAATTGGCGGCATGAGCGGACGCTTAATTAGCGGTGTCTTCACGGACTTTTTCAACTGGCGAATTGCTCTGGCGGCAATCGGTTGTTTCGCGCTGGCCTCGGCGTTGATGTTCTGGAAAATCCTCCCTGAATCACGCCATTTTCGCCCGACTTCGCTGCGCCCTAAGACGTTGTTTATCAACTTTCGTCTGCACTGGCGTGACCGGGGATTACCGTTATTGTTCGCAGAAGGCTTTTTGCTGATGGGGTCGTTCGTCACGCTGTTTAATTACATCGGCTATCGGTTGATGCTCTCCCCCTGGCATGTCAGTCAGGCCGTGGTTGGCTTATTATCGCTGGCTTATTTGACCGGTACATGGAGCTCACCCAAAGCCGGAACCATGACCACCCGCTATGGGCGTGGTCCAGTGATGTTGTTTTCGACGGGGGTTATGCTGTTTGGTTTACTGATGACCTTATTCAGCTCGCTGTGGCTGATCTTTGCCGGAATGTTACTCTTCTCAGCAGGATTCTTCGCAGCCCACTCAGTAGCCAGCAGCTGGATCGGCCCCCGCGCAAAACGCGCTAAAGGCCAGGCCTCCTCGCTGTATCTGTTCAGTTACTATCTGGGGTCGAGTATTGCCGGGACGCTGGGTGGTGTTTTCTGGCATAACTATGGCTGGAACGGCGTCGGCGCATTTATTGCTCTGATGCTGGTCATTGCTCTGCTGGTCGGGACGCGTTTGCATCGTCGTCTGCACGCCTGAAAAATAAGTCCGGACTGCGGTAAATACCCGTCCGGACTTATTGCCAGCTCAAACCAACGTTAATAGCCATCCTAAAATAGACGAAGCGCCAGCCAATTCCCGCAGCGCGTCTAGCGTCATCAGGATTATAAGTACCCAAATAAACGGATTCATTTTGCTGTGTGTCATTTATTACTGATGCGCAGTTATTCTACTGCTTTGTAAGTAGTAAAATAGTTAACCCGATCAAGACTACTATTATTGGTAGCTAAATTTCCCTTAAGTCACAATACGTTATTATCAACGCTGTAATTTATTCAGCGTTTGTACATATCGTTACACGCTGAAACCAACCACTCACGGAAGTCTGCCATTCCCAGGGATATAGTTATTTCAACGGCCCCGCAGTGGGGTTAAATGAAAAAACAAATTGAGGGTATGACAATGAAAAAAGTATTAGCTCTGGTTGTTGCCGCTGCTATGGGTCTGTCTTCTGCCGCCTTTGCTGCAGAGACTACGACCACACCTGCTCCGACTGCGACGACCACCAAAGCAGCGCCGGCGAAAACTACACATCATAAAAAACAGCATAAAGCAGCACCTGCCCAGAAAGCGCAGGCGGCTAAAAAGCATCATAAAAATACGAAAGCTGAACAGAAAGCCCCTGAACAAAAAGCGCAGGCAGCGAAGAAACACGCCAAGAAACACAGCCATCAGCAACCGGCAAAACCTGCTGCACAACCCGCAGCGTAAGTTTTCAACAGTAATGCTGGCGCGCCCCCTCGCGCCTGAAAATTACGGTGCTAAGCGGGTAACGTTTAGCACCGCCTTTAGCGGAGGGTAGTATGGTGGGCCGTTATCGCTTTGAGTTCATTCTGATCATCCTTATTTTATGCGCACTGATTACCGCCCGTTTTTATCTTTCCTGATTGTAGTTATCTGATTTTACTCCCACTTTCATCCCGTCCCGTCTATAGTATTTATGAGGGTTTGCTTTTAATAATCATAATTACCCACCAGAGTGTGATATGCGTACAACCATTGCTGTAGTGTTGGGTGCAATTAGTTTGACGTCTGCTTTTGTGTTTGCAGATAAACCAGACGTTGCCAGATCGGCAAACGATGAGGTCAGCACCCTGTTTTTTGGTCATGATGATCGTGTGCCAGTGAATGACACGACCCAATCACCGTGGGATGCGGTTGGGCAACTGGAAACGGCCAGCGGCAATTTATGTACGGCGACGCTGATTGCACCCAATCTGGCATTAACGGCAGGACACTGTTTATTGACACCTCCAAAGGGTAAAGCCGATAAAGCAGTGGCGCTGCGTTTTGTGTCAAATAAAGGTCTTTGGCGCTATGAGATCCACGACATAGAAGGCCGCGTTGATCCGACACTGGGAAAGCGGTTAAAAGCAGATGGGGATGGTTGGATTGTACCTCCCGCAGCCGCGCCGTGGGACTTCGGATTGATTGTGCTACGTAATCCCCCTTCTGGCATTACGCCGTTGCCGTTATTTGAGGGAGATAAAGCCGCGCTTACCGCCGCATTAAAAGCGGCAGGTCGTAAAGTGACTCAGGCAGGCTACCCTGAAGATCATCTCGATACGTTGTACAGTCATCAAAACTGTGAAGTGACTGGCTGGGCGCAAACGTCGGTGATGTCACATCAGTGCGATACCTTGCCGGGTGACAGCGGTTCGCCTCTGATGTTGCATACCGATGACGGCTGGCAATTAATTGGGGTGCAAAGTTCGGCTCCTGCCGCGAAAGATCGCTGGCGCGCCGATAACCGGGCCATTTCTGTTACCGGTTTTCGCGACAAGCTGGATCAACTGTCGCAAAAATAATGTTCAAACGCTGCCCGACAGCGCGGGCAGCGTCTTCATCAGGCAAGTTTCACCATGATCATTCCAGCCAACAGCAAGACCAGGCCAATCCAGCCTTTACGATTTAACCGTTGACCAAACAAGATCCAACCTGCGGCTAACGTGGCGGCAATACCAAACCCGCCCCACAATGCATAAGCGACAGACAAGTCGATCCCTTTAACGGCTTGAGAAAGCGCACTAAAGGCAGCCAGCACCGCCGCCAGGGAGAGCAAGCCAAATATTTTGCGACGAAAGCCGTCAGAAAATTTCAAAAAGACGTTAGCAACGATTTCCAGCACGATTGCCAATGCCAGCCAGGCGGCGTGAACCCATTCAAACTGCGCCATGGTTCACCTCCAGTTCAGGTTTACGCGCTTTACGGGTACCTGATTTTATCAACACAATCCCGGCGACCAGGGTGGTTAACCCGGCAATTTTCATCAGCGATAAACTTTCGTCGAATAACAAAACGCTAAACAAGGTAATAAATAAAATACCGATACCTTCCCACAGCGCATAAGCTACGCCTAAGGCGATTTTTTTAACGGCGAAAGAGAGAAATATATACGACAGAGAAATCATCACCAGCATTAAAATAAAGCCGCCATTTCCCTCACTGACGCTCGCCCATTTCATTGACAGCGTACCGGTAATTTCTGTAGCAATAGCCAGACCTAATAAAATCCAATAAATATACATTGTCCTTCTCCTGCAAGAGAATTATTTTAATTTTCGCTTAATTCAGCGAAACCAAAGTAAAGTGGTCAAGCCCCGCGCATAGCGCAAGCTTTGGCAGAAGAAAGGACTAAAGCGCGTTGCGCCAGTGCTGCTCACCTACGAGCAAGATAGTGGATGAGGTACGAAGATGGGTAAATGTAGAAAATAACGTCCTGAACAAATTGTCCATAATATTACAATTATCCGCAGTGTTGCTTCTCGTCATCGCGGATGATAATTGTCCTCGGTAGTTGAACACGCCTGATTTGTATCATAGCTTAAGAATTAACTCAAAATATTTTCACTTCTTTACCTGAGCGGTTTGATTTTCGTTATGATGACGGAGCGAAAAAGACATTATTATTAGCAAAGGAAGAAAAAACGGGGACAAGCATGGCAAAGCCGATCATCACGCTCAATGGCCTAAAAATCGTCATTATGTTGGGAATGCTGGTCATTATTCTCTGCGGTATCCGTTTTGCCGCCGAGATCATCGTGCCGTTTATTCTCGCATTATTTATTGCTGTTATTCTTAACCCGCTGGTGCAACACATGGTCCGCTGGCGTGTGCCGCGTGTACTGGCGGTGTCGATTTTGATGACCATCATCGTGATGGCGATGGTGTTGCTATTAGCTTATCTGGGTTCCGCGCTCAACGAGTTGACGCGGACGTTACCGCAATATCGCAACTCTATTATGACGCCGCTGCAAGCGCTTGAACCGTTGTTGCAACGCGTAGGGATTGACGTCTCAGTTGACCAGCTGGCGCATTATATTGATCCGAACGCGGCGATGACGTTGCTCACCAACTTATTGACGCAGTTATCTAATGCCATGTCATCAATATTTTTATTGCTGCTGACGGTGCTGTTTATGCTGCTCGAAGTGCCACAATTGCCCGGAAAATTTCAGCAAATGATGGCGCGTCCGGTTGAAGGGATGGCGGCGATTCAACGTGCGATTGACAGTGTTTCTCATTATCTGGTGCTGAAAACAGCCATCAGCATCATCACCGGCCTGGTCGCCTGGGCGATGCTCGCCGCACTCGATGTTCGCTTCGCTTTTGTCTGGGGATTGCTGGCCTTTGCGCTTAATTACATCCCGAATATTGGTTCAGTCCTCGCGGCAATCCCCCCTATCGCTCAGGTACTGGTGTTTAATGGCTTCTACGAAGCGTTGCTGGTGCTGGCGGGATATCTGCTGATTAATCTGGTCTTCGGCAATATTCTGGAGCCGCGTATCATGGGGCGTGGGCTGGGGCTTTCCACATTGGTGGTATTTTTGTCGTTGATTTTTTGGGGATGGTTGTTAGGACCGGTGGGTATGCTGCTTTCCGTGCCGTTGACAATTATTGTCAAAATTGCGCTTGAACAAACAGCGGGAGGTCAAAGCATCGCCGTTCTGTTAAGCGATCTCAATAAAGAGTGACGGCCTCAGCAGAGGCCGTCAGGGTTACAGAGCTTTCAGGATTGCATCCACGCTGGCTTTGGCGTCACCAAACAGCATGTGGGTGTTTTCCTTGAAGAACAGCGGGTTTTGCACACCAGCATAGCCAGTGTTCATCGAACGTTTAAAGACAATCACGTTCTGCGCTTTCCACACTTCCAGCACAGGCATACCAGCAATCGGACTCTTCGGATCATCCTGCGCCGCCGGGTTAACCGTATCGTTAGCACCAATCACCAGTACGGTATCGGTATCAGCAAAGTCATCATTGATCTCGTCCATTTCCAGCACGATGTCATACGGTACTTTTGCTTCAGCCAGCAATACGTTCATATGTCCAGGCAAACGCCCCGCGACCGGGTGGATACCGAAACGCACATTAATACCACGAGCGCGCAATTTCTCAGTAATTTCAGCGACAGGATATTGCGCCTGCGCGACTGCCATGCCGTACCCCGGAGTAATGATCACTGAATGGGAGTTTTTCAGCAGTTCCGCTGTCTCTTCTGCGGTGATTTCGCGGTGCTCACCCACTTCCTGATCATCGCCAGTAGAAGAGCCGTCGGTGCCGAAACCACCCGCAATAACGCTGATAAAGGAACGGTTCATCGCCTTACACATAATGTAAGAAAGGATAGCCCCCGAAGAACCGACCAGCGCACCGGTCACAATCAGCAGGTCGTTGCTGAGCATAAAGCCCGCAGCCGCAGCCGCCCAGCCGGAGTACGAGTTCAGCATCGACACCACCACTGGCATATCTGCACCACCGATGGAGGCGACTAAATGCCAGCCGAATACCAGCGCAATTGCGGTCATTATCAGCAATGCCAGCACTTGCAGGCCGACGCTGTCCGTGCGAACAAATACAATCAGCAGCAGGAAGGAAACGACCAGAGCCGCCAGGTTCATTTTGTGACGGTTTGGCAGCATCAATGGTTTAGACGAAATCTTGCCACACAGTTTGCCGAACGCCACCACCGAACCCGTGAACGTTACCGCCCCGATGAAGATACCGAGGAACACTTCCGTCAGGTGAATATTGACCAGAATCGGTGCCATTCCCGCGTCATGATGCAGATAGCTGTTAAAGCCAACCAGCACTGCCGCCAGACCCACGAAGCTATGCAGGATCGCCACCAGTTCTGGCATTTCGGTCATTTCAACTTTCTTCGCCAGACGGATACCAATTGCCCCACCAATGACCATCGCCAGCAAGATCCAGCCAACATTACCCGTATCCGGTCCAAAAATGGTTGCGATTAACGCAATCGCCATCCCGGCGATACCGAAGTTGTTACCCTGGCGAGACGTTTCATGTTTCGAAAGACCGGCCAGACTGAAGATAAACAGGATCGCGGCAACAATGTATGCAGCTGTAACTAATCCTCCAGACATATGTTACCCCTTAATTTTTGCGGAACATTTTCAGCATGCGCTGAGTCACGGTGAAGCCACCGAAAATATTAATGCTGGCTATAAGCACCGCGATAAAACTAAGGAAGCTAACCCAGCCGCCCTGGCCAATCTGCAACAGTGCTCCGACAACAATAATCCCTGAAATCGCGTTGGTGACCGACATCAACGGTGTATGCAGCGCGTGCGATACATTCCACACCACGTAATAACCGACAACGCAGGCCAGCGCGAAAACGGTGAAGTGCCCAAGGAATTCTTTCGGCGCAACGCTTGCCATCCAGCCAAAAAGAATGATTGCCAGCGCCATCAACGCGTATTTACGCCACGGTGAGCAGGTACATTTTTCCTCAGTTTTCACTTCCGGTGCCGCTTTTTGTGCCGCCTGCGGCTGAGCTGATACCTGAATCGGCGGTGCCGGCCAGGTAATTTCGCCCGCACGGATCACGGTCACGCCGCGAATCACCACATCATCAAAATCAACAGTGATATTGCCGTCTTTCTCTTTGCACAACAGTTTCAGCAGATTAACGAGGTTTGTGCCGTAAAGCTGTGAGGATTGCGTCGGCAGACGGCCCGGAAGATCGGTATAACCAATCACTTTGACACCATTTTCCGTAGTGAAGATTTCACCCGGCACGGTGTATTCACAGTTGCCGCCGTTTTGGGCTGCCAGGTCGACAATCACACTGCCCGCCTTCATGGAGTCAACCATTTCACGGGTAATTAGCTTCGGCGCTGGTTTGCCTGGAATAAGCGCGGTGGTGACAATGATATCGACCTCTTTTGCCTGGGCGGCAAAGAGTTCCATTTCCGCTTTGATGAACGCGTCCGACATCACTTTGGCATAGCCATCGCCGCTGCCAGCTTCCTCTTTAAAATCCAGCTCGAGGAATTCCGCGCCCATACTTTGAACTTGTTCTTTCACTTCCGGGCGGGTGTCGAATGCACGCACAATCGCGCCGAGACTGTTTGCTGCGCCAATGGCGGCCAGACCTGCAACACCCGCACCAATCACCATCACTTTTGCCGGTGGCACTTTCCCGGCCGCAGTAATTTGCCCGGTAAAGAAGCGCCCAAATTCATGTGCCGCTTCAACAATGGCGCGATAACCGGCGATGTTCGCCATCGAGCTTAGTGCGTCCAGCGATTGTGCGCGTGAGATACGCGGCACAGAGTCCATCGCCATCACGGTCACGTTACGTTCCGCAAGTTTTTGCATTAATTCCGGATTCTGCGCAGGCCAGATAAAACTCACCAGCGTTGTCCCAGGATTCAGTAACGCAATTTCATCATCTAACGGCGCATTGACCTTCAGAATGATCTCTGACTGCCAGACGCTATTCCCTTCTACAATTTCAGCGCCCGCTTGCACAAACGCTTTATCGTCAAAACTTGCCAGTTGACCCGCGCCGCTCTCTACCGCGACGGTAAAACCCAGTTTCAGCAGCTGTTCCACTGTTTTTGGCGTTGCTGCAACACGGGTTTCATTGGTTAACCGTTCTCTTGGTATGCCAATTCGCATGATATTCCCTTCCATCGGTTTTATTGATGATGGTTTGCCTGTGTCAGGAGCCACACAAGCTGCTCATGTACGAGCTAAATGTTACTCCGTTAAAATAAATTAGTAACAAACGCCCTATAACGTACTGAAAATTATGCCTGTGATCTAGCGCCAAAAATCAGTATTTCGGCGTGAACTCGCAAAATATTAACGATTCAGCCGTGATAGTGGGATAAACACCTTAGAACGCCGGATAAAGACTGATAATTGTCTTCGACGGTCGGGTAAAACGAGACATCGCCCCGGCACGAATCACTACTTAACATTAAATTAACTTATACAATTCAGTTGCTTCAGTAGTAATGATGCTGATACGGCTGTTTTTTAAGCATAGACGGTCATTTGAGCAGGATTAAAATTGGCTTAAGGAATGTGATATGAAAAATGACGCAGACAGTTACACCGTTTAAATGCAATAATCAGCCACGTTTCTCGTTAATAACAATACCAGTACCTGGTTTGCGCAAGGCGAAGGATTATTTTTATGAAGCTTAAGAACACCCTCCTGGCGTCGGCACTGCTTTCTGCTATGGCATTCTCCGTTAACGCAGCAACAGAACTGACACCGGAGCAAGCGGCAGCGGTTAAACCTTTTGACCGTGTAGTGGTTACCGGTCGTTTTAATGCTATTGGCGAAGCGGTGAAAGCCGTTTCTCGTCGCGCAGATAAAGAAGGTGCCGCCTCTTTTTATGTTGTCGACACTTCTGATTTTGGTAACAGCGGTAACTGGCGTGTGGTCGCTGACCTCTATAAAGCCGATGCTGAAAAAGCAGAAGAAACAAGTAATCGCGTAATTAACGGTGTTGTCGAACTGCCGAAAGATCAGGCTGTTCTGATTGAACCGTTTGACACGGTCACCGTCCAGGGCTTCTATCGTAGCCAGCCAGAAGTCAATGATGCCATCACCAAAGCGGCAAAAGCGAAAGGTGCCTACTCTTTCTACATCGTTCGTCAAATCGATGCCAACCAGGGCGGCAACCAGCGTATTACTGCATTCATCTATAAAAAAGATGCTAAGAAACGTATCGTCCAGAGCCCGGATGTGATCCCGGCAGATTCCGAAGCAGGACGTGCAGCTCTGGCTGCCGGTGGCGAAGCCGCGAAGAAAGTTGAGATCCCGGGTGTTGCGACTACCGCATCACCAAGTTCTGAAGTCGGTCGCTTCTTTGAAACCCAGTCATCAAAAGGCGGGCGTTACACCGTCACGCTCCCGGATGGCACTAAAGTCGAAGAACTGAACAAAGCGACCGCAGCGATGATGGTCCCGTTCGACAGCATCAAATTCTCTGGCAACTACGGCAACATGACCGAAGTCTCCTATCAGGTTGCGAAACGTGCCGCGAAGAAAGGTGCTAAGTATTACCACATCACCCGCCAGTGGCAGGAACGTGGTAATAACCTGACCGTCAGCGCAGATCTGTATAAATAACTATTCAGTTACTCCTATAAGGCGGCTTGATGCCGCCTTTCGCATTTTTAGTCACAAATTTCCCCGCGACCATTGCATGCAGACACATCTCTTCGTAAAATCCCGCGCTTCAGTGGCAAACTCCATTTTTATGCGTTTTGCCCTAATATTTATTCTTCTTATCACGTTTTAATCACTGGATATCGATGGAAAAGAAACTGGGACTGAGCGCACTCACCGCGCTGGTATTAAGCTCAATGCTGGGCGCGGGTGTTTTCAGTCTGCCGCAAAATATGGCGGCAGTTGCCAGCCCGGCAGCACTGCTCATCGGCTGGGGTATTACTGGCGCTGGCATTTTATTGCTGGCCTTTGCCATGCTGATCCTCACGCGCATTCGTCCCGAACTTGACGGCGGTATCTTTACCTATGCCCGCGAAGGGTTTGGCGAGCTAATCGGCTTTTGTTCCGCATGGGGATACTGGCTGTGCGCAGTCATCGCCAACGTCTCCTATCTGGTGATCGTTTTTTCCGCGTTAAGCTTTTTTACGGACACGCCGGAATTGCGCCTGTTTGGCGATGGTAATACCTGGCAATCGATAGTCGGTGCATCGGCTTTATTGTGGATTGTTCACTTTTTGATCCTGCGCGGGGTGCAAACCGCTGCCAGCATTAACCTGGTGGCGACACTGGCAAAATTGTTGCCGCTGGGTCTGTTTGTTGTGCTGGCGATGATGATGTTCAAACTGGATACCTTCAAGCTCGACTTCACCGGACTTGCACTTGGCGTACCCGTTTGGGAACAGGTGAAAAACACCATGCTGATCACCCTGTGGGTTTTCATTGGTGTGGAAGGTGCCGTGGTTGTTTCTGCGCGTGCGCGTAATAAACGTGATGTTGGCAAAGCGACACTGCTGGCGGTTCTCTCCGCTCTGGGCGTTTACTTGCTGGTAACGCTGCTTTCGCTGGGTGTGGTGGCACGTCCTGAACTGGCTGAAATTCGTAACCCGTCAATGGCCGGTCTGATGGTGGAAATGATGGGACCATGGGGCGAAATCATCATCGCTGCCGGTTTGATCGTTTCCGTTTGCGGCGCGTACTTAAGCTGGACCATCATGGCAGCAGAAGTACCGTTCCTGGCCGCCACTCATAAAGCATTCCCGCGCATTTTTGCGCGCCAGAACGCACAAGCTGCGCCATCCGCCTCACTGTGGTTGACCAACATCTGCGTGCAAATTTGTCTGGTACTCATCTGGCTGACCGGTTCCGATTACAACACGTTGCTGACCATCGCCTCAGAAATGATTCTGGTGCCCTATTTCCTGGTCGGCGCGTTCTTGCTGAAAATCGCAACCCGTCCACTGCATAAAGCGGTAGGTGTCGGTGCCTGCATTTATGGCTTATGGTTATTGTACGCCTCTGGTCCAATGCACTTGCTGTTATCCGTTGTTCTGTATGCACCGGGGCTGCTGGTTTTCCTGTACGCGCGCAAAACGCATACCCATGATAATGTACTGAACCGTCAGGAAATGGTGCTGATTGGCATGCTGTTAATTGCCTCAGTTCCGGCGACCTGGATGCTGGTGGGATAACGTTCATCCCATCGTTGGATAGCAAAGGAGATAACGATGGGTAAAACCCAGCCCTTGCCAATATTAATTACTGGCGGAGGTCGTCGCATCGGCCTCGCCCTCGCATGGCATTTCATTAATCAAAAGCAACCGGTGATTGTCAGCTATCGGACACACTATCCAGCCATTGATGGACTGATTAATGCAGGTGCGCAGTGTATTCAGGCTGATTTTTCGACCAACGACGGTGTGATGGCGTTTGCCGATGAAGTACTAAAAAGCACCCATGGTCTGCGTGCTATTTTGCATAACGCCAGTGCGTGGATGGCGGAAAAACCGGGTGCGCCACTGGCCGACGTACTGGCTTGCATGATGCAGATCCACGTTAATACCCCATACCTGCTCAACCATGCGCTGGAAAGATTACTGCGTGGGCACGGACACGCCGCCAGCGATATCATTCACTTTACCGATTATGTGGTGGAGCGCGGTAGCGACAAACATATTGCGTATGCTGCAAGCAAAGCGGCACTGGATAATATGACCCGCTCGTTTGCCCGCAAGCTGGCACCGGAAGTGAAAGTGAATTCTATTGCGCCATCGCTGATCCTGTTTAATGAACATGATGATGCCGAATATCGACAACAGGCGCTGAATAAATCACTGATGAAAACCGCGCCTGGCGAGAAAGAAGTGATCGACCTGGTCGATTACTTACTTACCAGTTGCTTTGTCACCGGACGCAGTTTCCCACTTGATGGCGGTCGTCATCTGCGTTAATGCAGCTTTATCCAGCATATAATCAACACCCATGCGCTTATCCCCCAACACGCAACAGAACCAACAAAAGCGGCGGGCAAGCGCATCATTCCGGTGAAATACCACAGCGACACCAGGTAAACAAAATAGGGAATAATCGACCACATACTAAAAATGATGGTTGCGCGTAAGGCTTCAATGCCGCGTTCGCTGGCAACAATATAATGCGCGATAAGCGCAAAGGTCGGGAAAAGTGGAATCAGCCCGGCGATATAATAATTTTTCGTTTTTGCTAAAACACCAATCAACAGCACTACCAGCGCACCGAGCGCGGCTTTGATTACCAGCCCCATCTTTTTACCTTAACACTTCCATAACAAGTCATCAGTAGAATACCTGATGAAAACTTGTTTAGAAACGATTGATAGTAAGTAAAAACAGCGCGGTGTATTGTGACGTTTTTATATCTACCGTGAATGTTATGAACACTATCGTATTTGTGGAAGATGATGCGGAAGTCGGTTCACTGATTGCCGCGTACCTGGCAAAACATGATATGCAGGTTACCGTAGAGCCGCGCGGCGACCAGGCCGAAGAAACCATTTTGCGAGAAAATCCGGATTTGGTGTTACTCGACATCATGCTACCAGGCAAGGACGGCATGACCATTTGTCGTGATTTACGCGCAAAGTGGTCTGGACCGATTGTTCTTCTAACCTCTCTCGATAGCGATATGAACCACATCCTGGCACTGGAAATGGGTGCCTGCGACTATATTCTCAAAACGACGCCCCCTGCTGTTTTGCTAGCGCGTTTACGTTTGCATTTGCGTCAGAATGAGCAAGCCACACTGACCAAAGGTCTTCAGGAAACGTCTCTGACTCCCTACAAAGCCCTGCATTTCGGCACGTTGACCATCGATCCCATCAACCGCGTAGTCACCCTGGCTAACACTGAAATCTCGCTCTCGACAGCTGATTTCGAATTATTGTGGGAATTAGCTACCCATGCCGGGCAAATCATGGACCGCGATGCATTGCTGAAAAATTTACGCGGCGTCAGTTATGACGGACTGGATCGTAGCGTGGACGTGGCTATTTCGCGGTTAAGAAAAAAACTGCTCGATAACGCCGCAGAACCTTATCGCATTAAAACTGTGCGTAACAAAGGCTATCTTTTTGCGCCTCATGCATGGGAATAAGCGATGAAAAAACTGTTTATCCAGTTTTACCTGTTATTGTTTGTCTGCTTCCTTGTGATGTCTCTGCTGGTTGGGCTGGTGTACAAATTTACCGCCGAACGCGCGGGCAAACAGTCGCTGGATGATTTGATGAACAGTTCGCTGTATCTGATGCGCAGCGAATTGCGTGAGATCCCCCCACACGACTGGGGTAAAACTCTGAAAGAGATGGATTTAAATCTCTCTTTCGATCTGCGTGTCGAGCCACTGAGTAAATACCATCTTGATGATATTTCCATGCACCGACTGCGTGGCGGCGAAATTGTCGCCCTGGACGATCAGTACACGTTTTTGCAGCGTATCCCGCGCAGCCACTACGTGCTGGCAGTTGGTCCTGTTCCTTATCTTTATTATCTCCATCAGATGCGATTGCTGGATATCGCCCTGATCGCTTTTATTGCTATTTCCCTCGCCTTTCCGGTGTTTATCTGGATGCGTCCGCACTGGCAGGATATGTTAAAACTGGAAGCAGCGGCGCAACGATTTGGCGATGGGCATCTCAATGAACGTATCCACTTTGATGAGGGTTCGAGCTTTGAACGACTTGGCGTCGCATTTAACCAGATGGCGGACAATATCAACGCCTTAATTGCCAGCAAAAAACAGCTTATTGACGGTATCGCTCACGAACTGCGAACACCGTTAGTGCGCCTGCGTTATCGACTGGAGATGAGCGATAACCTGAGCGCCGCCGAATCCCAGGCGTTGAATCGTGATATCAGTCAACTTGAAGCTTTAATTGAAGAGCTGCTGACTTATGCCCGACTCGATCGCCCACAAAACGAGCTTCATCTTAGCGAACCAGACCTGCCGTTGTGGCTGTCAACGCATCTGGCAGATATTCAGGCAGTAACGCCCGATAAAACGGTACGGATAAAAACGCTCGTGCAAGGCCATTATGCGGCGTTGGATATGCGCTTAATGGAGCGCGTGCTGGATAATTTGCTCAATAACGCCCTGCGGTACTGCCATTCAACGGTTGAAACCAGCCTGCTACTGTCGGGGAATAGAGCGACATTAATTGTTGAGGATGATGGCCCAGGGATTGCCCCAGAAAACCGCGAACATATCTTTGAACCTTTTGTTCGCCTCGATCCCAGCCGGGATCGCTCAACCGGCGGCTGCGGGCTGGGGCTGGCAATTGTCCACTCTATAGCACTGGCAATGGGCGGTACGGTTAATTGTGACACCAGCGAACTGGGTGGTGCCCGCTTCTCGTTTAGCTGGCCGTTATGGCATAACATCCCGCAATTTACCTCTGCCTGACACTACGCGCACGATGGTCAAGTCACCACGACTGTGCTATAAAATAAGTATGTTGTAACTAAAGTGGTTAATATTATGGCGCGTTACGATCTCGTAGACCGACTCAACACTACCTTTCGCCAGATGGAACAAGAGCTGGCTATATTTGCCGCTCATCTTGAGCAACACAAGCTATTGGTTGCCCGCGTGTTCTCTTTGCCGGAGGTAAAAAAAGAGGATGAGCATAATCCGCTTAATCGTATTGAGGTAAAACAACATCTCGGCAACGACGCGCAGTCGCTGGCGTTGCGTCATTTCCGCCATTTATTTATTCAACAACAGTCCGAAAATCGCAGCAGCAAGGCCGCTGTCCGTCTGCCTGGCGTGTTGTGTTACCAGGTCGATAACCTTTCGCAAGCAGCGTTGGTCAGTCATATTCAGCACATCAATAAACTCAAGACCACGTTCGAGCATATCGTCACGGTTGAATCAGAACTCCCCACCGCGGCACGTTTTGAATGGGTGCATCGTCATTTGCCGGGGCTGATCACCCTTAATGCTTACCGCACGCTCACCGTTCTGCACGACCCCGCCACTTTACGCTTTGGTTGGGCTAATAAACATATCATTAAGAATTTACATCGTGATGAAGTCCTGGCACAGCTGGAAAAAAGCCTGAAATCACCACGCAGTGTCGCACCGTGGACGCGCGAGGAGTGGCAAAGAAAACTGGAGCGAGAGTATCAGGATATCGCTGCCCTGCCACAGAACGCGAAGTTAAAAATCAAACGTCCGGTGAAGGTGCAGCCGATTGCCCGCGTCTGGTACAAAGGAGATCAAAAACAAGTCCAACACGCCTGCCCTACACCACTGATTGCACTGATTAATCGGGATAATGGCGCGGGCGTGCCGGACGTTGGTGAGTTGTTAAATTACGATGCCGACAATGTGCAGCACCGTTATAAACCTCAGGCGCAGCCGCTTCGTTTGATCATTCCACGGCTGCACCTGTATGTTGCAGATTAACGCCCGGCTTTCATACTGCCGACCATCTGTTCTGGCCGTACCCAGCTGTCAAACTCGGCTTCGCTAAGATACCCCAGCGCAAGGGCCGCAGCTTTTAAGGTCAGCCCTTCTTTATGCGCTTTTTTGGCGATCTCGGCGGCTTTGTCATAACCAATGTGGGTGTTAAGCGCAGTCACCAGCATCAGCGATTCATTGAGTAATTGATTGATTCGCTCACGATTCGGTTCAATACCCACTGCGCAGTGTTTGTTAAAACTTTCCATGCCATCTGCCAGCAAGCGCACCGATTGCAGGAAATTGTGGATCACCATTGGACGGAAGACGTTCAGTTCAAAGTTACCGGAAGCGCCCCCCATGTTGATCGCCACGTCGTTCCCCATCACCTGACAGCAGAGCATGGTTAATGCCTCACACTGTGTTGGGTTCACTTTCCCCGGCATGATTGAGCTGCCCGGCTCATTTTCCGGGATTGAGATTTCACCAATTCCGCAGCGCGGGCCAGAGGCCAGCCAGCGGACATCATTGGCGATTTTCATCAGTGACGCAGCCAACCCTTTCAACGCGCCGTGCGCCTGAACCAGGGCATCACAGGTCGCCAGCGCTTCAAATTTGTTCGGCGCGGTAACAAACGGTGCACAGGTAATGACTGCCAGTTCATCTGCTACGCGACGCGCATACTCCGGATGGGTATTTAGTCCAGTACCCACCGCTGTACCGCCAAGAGCCAGTTCCGCTACGTGAGGCAGGCTGTATTCGATATGTTTGAGATTATGCTCGAGCATCGCTACCCAGCCGGAAATCTCCTGCCCCAGCGTTAACGGCGTGGCATCCTGCAAGTGAGTACGACCAATTTTGACGATATCGGCAAAAGCACGGGATTTCTCATTCAGTGTCTGTGTCAGGGTTTTAAGCTGAGGAATGAGTTGCTTGCGCAGCGCCAGCAGCGCCGCAACGTGCATCGCCGTCGGAAAGACATCGTTGGAACTTTGGCTTTTGTTCACGTCGTCGTTAGGGTGAACTTTACGTTCCATCCCGCGCACACCGCCGAGTAATTCACTGGCCCGGTTAGCCAGCACTTCGTTCATGTTCATGTTACTTTGCGTGCCGGAGCCGGTCTGCCAGATAGCCAGCGGGAATTCGTCGTCATGCTGTCCTGCCAGTACTTCATCCGCCGCCTGACGAATGGCGCTCGCTTTCTCTTCAGACAACAAGCCTAAATCTTCATTAACTTTTGCCGCTGCACGCTTGGTTAGCGCCAGCGCATGAATCAGTGAGGTGGGCATTTTCTCCGTCGAAATGCGGAAATGCTCCAGCGAGCGTTGAGTTTGTGCGCCCCACAGCTTATCTGCCGGGACATCAATCGCCCCCATCGAATCTTTTTCGCTGCGTACTGTATTCATGACCTGCTCCTCACCTGATTAATTTTTTCTTTCTGTTTTGCTTTCGTTAAGCAACTTTTAGCTCACTTATTATTTACCATTTGATAACAAATGTTTGGTCTTTCGTGCCATGTAAAAAAACCGCCCCGAAGGGCGGCTCTGTTTATTTCACACAGCGGGTGCATTGTGTGAGTTGTATCTGCTGGAAGAAGTCATTTCCTTTATCATCCACAAGGATAAACGCCGGGAAATCTTCCACTTCAATTTTCCAGATGGCTTCCATTCCCAGTTCCGGATATTCAACACATTCCAGGCTCTTAATACTTCCCTGCGCCAATACAGCGGCCGGACCACCGATACTGCCAAGGTAGAAGCCGCCGTGTTTTTTACAGGCATCCGTCACCTGCTGGCTGCGGTTGCCTTTCGCCAGCATGATCATACTTCCGCCCTGCGCTTGCAGTTGATCGACATAAGAATCCATCCGTCCGGCGGTCGTTGGGCCAAGAGAACCGGAGGCATAACCTTCCGGCGTTTTGGCCGGACCCGCGTAGTAAATCGGATGATCTTTGATGTACTGCGGCAGCCCTTCACCGTTATCCATCCGCTCTTTCAGTTTGGCGTGAGCAATATCACGACCGACGATAATCGTGCCGTTAAGCGATAAGCGTGTAGAAACGGGATACTGCGACAACTGTGCGAGGATCTCTTTCATCGGACGGTTAAGGTCAACGCGCACCGCTTCGCCTTCTCCCGCTTTGCGCAGCTCTTCCGGGATATATTTGCCTGGATTATGTTCCAGTTTTTCGATCCAGATCCCCTGACGGTTGATCTTCGCTTTGATATTACGGTCAGCAGAGCAGGAGACGCCCATACCGACCGGGCAGGATGCGCCGTGACGTGGCAGGCGAATCACGCGGATGTCGTGAGCGAAGTATTTACCACCAAACTGCGCACCCAGACCAAGATTTTGCGCTTCGATCAGCAATTCTTTTTCCAGTTCCACATCGCGGAACGCCTGACCGTGCTCATTCCCTTCCGTTGGCAGTTCATCATAGTATTTCGCGGAAGCCAGTTTCACCGTTTTAAGGTTCGTTTCTGCAGAAGTTCCACCAATAACGAACGCAATATGATACGGAGGACAGGCCGCCGTACCCAGCGTGCGCATCTTCTCAACCAGGTAATTTTTCAGTTTCCCCGGCGTCAGTAACGCTTTGGTTTCCTGATAGAGATACGTCTTGTTTGCCGAACCACCACCTTTGGCGATACAGAGGAATTTGTATTCGTCGCCATCAACGGCATAAAGATCGATCTGCGCTGGCAGATTGGTGCCGGTATTCACTTCTTTATACATATCCAGCGGCGCGTTTTGCGAGTAGCGCAGATTATCTTCGATATAAGTGTTATAGACACCGCGCGCCAGCGCCGCTTCATCACCACCACCGGTCCATACACGCTGCCCTTTTTTACCAACAATAATCGCGGTGCCGGTATCCTGACAGGTTGGCAGAACGCCTTTCGCCGCGATGTCGGAGTTACGCAGGAATTGCAGCGCCACATATTTATCATTTTCGCTGGCCTCCGGGTCACGCAGAATGTCGGCCACCTGTTGTTGGTGCGCCGGACGCAGCATGAACGACGCATCATGAAACGCCTGGCGCGCCAACAGAGTTAACGCTTCGGGTGCGACTTTCAAAATCTCCTGCCCTTCAAATTCAGATACGCTAACGTGTTCGCTGGTTAGCAGGTAATACTCAGTATCATCTTTTTTGAGTGGAAAAGGAGCCTGATAATGAAAGGGTTTGTTTGACATTGTTCTCTCACTTACTGCCTGGTTTGGTTATGCTCTGGGCGGGTGTTCCGTTGCCCTGTTAAAAGCGAGTAACAATATCCTACACACTTTTTTAACAAAAACTGAGACTAGTACGACTTTTTGCGGCTCCAGGTTACTTCCCGTAGGATTCTTGCTTTAATAGTGGGATTAATTTCCACATTAAAACAGGGATTGATCATGCAAAAACTCATTAACTCAGTGCAAAACTATGCCTGGGGCAGCAAAACGGCGTTGACTGAACTTTATGGTATGGAAAATCCGTCCAGCCAGCCGATGGCCGAGCTGTGGATGGGCGCACATCCGAAAAGCAGTTCACGAGTGCAGAATGCCGCCGGAGATATCGTTTCACTGCGTGATGTGATTGAGAGTGATAAATCGACTCTGCTCGGAGAGGCCGTTGCCAAACGCTTTGGCGAACTGCCTTTCCTGTTCAAAGTATTATGCGCAGCACAGCCACTCTCCATTCAGGTTCATCCAAACAAACACAATTCTGAAATCGGTTTTGCCAAAGAAAATGCCGCAGGTATCCCGATGGATGCCGCCGAGCGTAACTATAAAGATCCTAACCACAAGCCGGAGCTGGTTTTTGCGCTGACGCCTTTCCTTGCGATGAACGCGTTTCGTGAATTTTCCGAGATTGTCTCCCTACTCCAGCCGGTCGCAGGTGCACATCCGGCGATTGCTCACTTTTTACAACAGCCTGATGCCGAACGTTTAAGCGAACTGTTCGCCAGCCTGTTGAATATGCAGGGTGAAGAAAAATCCCGCGCGCTGGCGATTTTAAAATCGGCCCTCGATAGCCAGCAGGGTGAACCGTGGCAAACGATTCGTTTAATTTCTGAATTTTACCCGGAAGACAGCGGTCTGTTCTCCCCGCTATTGCTGAATGTGGTGAAATTGAACCCTGGCGAAGCGATGTTCCTGTTCGCTGAAACACCGCACGCTTACCTGCAAGGCGTGGCGCTGGAAGTGATGGCAAACTCCGATAACGTGCTGCGTGCGGGTCTGACGCCTAAATACATTGATATTCCGGAACTGGTTGCCAATGTGAAATTCGAAGCCAAACCGGCTAACCAGTTGTTGACCCAGCCGGTGAAACAAGGTGCAGAACTGGACTTCCCGATTCCAGTGGATGATTTTGCCTTCTCGCTGCATGACCTTAGTGATAAAGAAACCACCATTAGCCAGCAGAGTGCCGCCATTTTGTTCTGCGTCGAAGGCGATGCAACGTTGTGGAAAGGTTCTCAGCAGTTACAGCTTAAACCGGGTGAATCAGCGTTTATTGCCGCCAACGAATCACCGGTGACTGTCAAAGGCCACGGCCGTTTAGCGCGTGTTTACAACAAGCTGTAAGAGCTTACTGAAAAAATTAACATCTCTTGCTAAGCTTATTAAAGGCTTATAACACCTTCAGGCGGCCAGTCCGCCTGATTTCATTTTATGGATAATCATTATGAATAAATCGCTGGTAGCGGTAGGCGTCATTGTTGCGCTAGGCGTAGTCTGGACAGGCGGCGCATGGTATACAGGCAAGAAGATTGAAACCCATCTCGAAGACATGGTCGCGCAGGCGAACGCGCAACTCAAACTGACAGCTCCTGAATCCAACCTGGAAGTGAGTTATCAAAACTATCATCGCGGCGTATTCAGCAGCCAGTTGCAACTGTTGGTGAAACCCATTGCCGGGAAAGAAAATCCGTGGATTAAAAGCGGTCAGAGCGTCATCTTCAACGAATCGGTTGATCATGGTCCCTTCCCGCTTGCCCAGCTTAAAAAACTGAACCTGATCCCGTCGATGGCATCAATTCAAACCACGCTGGTTAATAACGAAGTAAGCAAACCACTGTTTGATATGGCAAAAGGTGAAACGCCTTTTGAGATTAACTCGCGCATTGGTTACAGCGGTGATTCCAGTTCCGATATTTCGCTCAAGCCACTGAATTACGAGCAAAAGGATGAAAAAGTCGCCTTTAGCGGCGGCGAGTTCCAGTTAAATGCTGACAGAGACGGCAAAGCCATCTCCCTTTCCGGGGAGGCGCAAAGTGGTCGGATAGACGCAGTTAACGAATACAACCAGAAAGTGCAGTTGACCTTTAATAATCTGAAAACCGACGGTTCCAGCACGCTGGCAAGTTTTGGTGAGCGTGTAGGAAATCAAAAACTGTCACTGGAAAAAATGACCATTTCAGTGGAAGGCAAAGAACTGGCACTGCTGGAAGGCATGGAGATCAGCGGTAAATCGGATCTGGTCAATGACGGTAAAACGATCAATAGCCAACTGGATTACTCGCTAAACAGCCTGAAGGTACAGAATCAGGATCTGGGCAGCGGCAAGCTGACTTTAAAAGTCGGCCAGATTGATGGTGAAGCCTGGCATCAGTTTAGCCAGCAATATAACGCGCAAACTCAGGCGCTGCTGGCACAGCCAGAAATTGCCAACAACCCCGAACTTTATCAGGAGAAAGTGACGGAAGCCTTCTTTAGCGCCCTGCCGCTGATGCTGAAAGGCGATCCGGTGATTACTATCGCGCCGCTAAGCTGGAAAAACAGTCAGGGTGAAAGTGCCCTGAATCTGTCGCTGTTCCTGAAAGATCCGGCAACGACTAAAGAAGCGCCGCAAACGCTGGCGCAGGAAGTAGATCGTTCGGTTAAATCTCTGGATGCGAAACTGACCATTCCGGTGGATATGGCAACTGAGTTTATGACTCAGGTAGCGAAGCTGGAAGGTTATCAGGAAGATCAAGCGAAAAAACTGGCGAAACAGCAAGTTGAAGGTGCATCAGCAATGGGGCAGATGTTCCGTCTGACCACCTTGCAGGACAATACCATCACCACCAGCCTGCAATATGCTAACGGTCAGATAACGTTAAATGGGCAGAAAATGTCGTTAGAAGATTTTGTTGGCATGTTTGCGATGCCAGCTCTTAACGTTCCGGCTGTACCGGCAATTCCGCAGCAGTAATTCACGGCCAAAACGCCGGAGAATTTTCACTCCGGCGTTTTCATCTGAAAACAAACCAGAGATTGCCTGATGCGCTACGCTTATCAGGCCTACCTTTTCCTGCAACACTTTGAATTTATGAGTTTTTGTAGGCTGGATAAGGCGTTTACGCCGCATCCGGCATAAAAAACGCGCACTTTGTCAACAATCTGAAACGCCGGAGATTTTTCTCTCCGGCGTTATTTTTTACTTCAGCATAAAGTCATACTGAATACTCATTTTCACATCCCAGTAATTCAGGCGATCGCCCAGCGTACTGCCATCGCGCTTTTCCCGCCCTTTATCGGCAGCAAGAAAGAAATTCATCCCTTGTAACGGCCCTTCGCTGACCCGATAGTTCATACCACCTAAGATACCCGTGCCTTCAATCCGCACATCTCGTTTACTGGATTCATAGCCGCGAGTCACAATCGGTGCAAATGTCAGCGTAAATTGCGGCGTTAAACGATAGTTGACGCCCAATTGCCAGGACTGCATTCCTTCACGGTTACGATCAAGACTTAATGAAAAGGGATAGCCAATGTCGGTATCCACCACGGCACCATTCATTGCATGGCGCAAATAACCACCACTGCCAAATACACTTCCCCACGGCGCATTCCAGGTCAATTGTCCACTAACCAACGCCGTTTCATTGGGCTGGCTGGTATTACGACTTAAACCTTCGAGCTGCGCGTAAAAGCCGAGCAACTCCCCTTTCAACGTATAATTCGGGTCGAGCGGTATGCTTTTCTCGAGAATACTTTGTATCTGATTGGAAACATCTTTCTGTACCGATGCCCCCAGAGAATAGCGACTGGTATCATCATGCCAACTGGCGGCTAAAAAAGAACGTGCGCGATGTTTATCGTATTTTCCCGTCTGGCTGTTATACACCCCTTCATCACGAATACCGGTTGTTGAATCAGTCCATAAAAATACTCGTGAACGCCACATTCCCCACAGATCAATATTTGGTGTTAAAGCCCAATAACCTAATGCTCCTTCAGAAACTGTCGGTAATGTACGTTGCGAACTGCCAGCCATTAACGGAATACGATAAGGTAAGCTACCATAACTATAATCCGTCCCGAAGCGACCTAATTTAAGCAGGCTATTTTCACTGGGTTTTATTTTTACTGCCCCCAGGGCAAAGCCAAAACTTTTATCACCATCAAGATACCACCGGGTACTCATATCAGCACGAGCACCTAATTTATAAACATAATACGCCCCGCCTTCAACGCCAATAATATTGGAATAATAACCACTATTGAAATCGAGCAATCCTCCCTGTACCCATGCGTAAATATCTCTTCCCGCGCCAGCACTGGGCTTATCCGCCCTGCGCAATTCGTTTTTCAGTCTGATGCGTAGTCCCGCTTCATCGTCAGCCAGTTGCGCCGCATAAGCAGAGGTAAGGCCAGAGGCAGCCGTCAGGCAAATAACGGCCATGGCCACTATTTTTCTCATAGTTGCACCTTTGATGTTCTGATTATTTTTATTGAATATTAATTAGTGATATCGCTGATTAATTGCTGCTGCACTTTTTTACGATTATCAATTTCAACCACGATTTCTTTGAATTTTTTATCCGTGAGCGGATAAAACCAGATAATAACGAATGCCAGTAGCATAAATCCGCAAGGTACTAAGGCAATTGATGTGCGGATGCCCATAATAACTTCCGGCGTTTGCACCTGATTGGCGATATATCCGCTTAACCCCAAAATAAAGGCAGGAATTGAACCTCCGATTGCCTGACCGCATTTACGGGTAAATGAGAATAGTGAATAGGTGAGCCCTTCAATTCGCACGCCGGTCAGGTATTCACCGTATTCTACGGTATCAGCTTCCAGCGCCCACATCACGGTCATGGTAACGCCCTGACCAATTGAAGCGATGGCCAACGCAACCAACGCCACCGGCAGTGACCAGACGGAAACCCAGAAGAACAGCAGATAACCGCAGGTTCCCAGCAAAGCGCCAATCAGGAAGGTATTCTTTTTACCGATCCTCGCGACCATCCCCGGCACCAGCGGTGCCGATGCCACAGTACCAACCAGGTTTTGCACCAGTACCAGCACAGTGAACAGCCCGGTATCATTTAACACATAGCGCACGTAGAACAACGACGAGGCGCTGACCGCAAAGGTCGAAATCAGCACACACAGCGCACCGATGCACAACATAAACAGCGGGCGATTCCGTTTCAGGGTTTGCAGACTGATATTCAATGACGGCTGCGCAACGATACGTACCACATTCTCACGCGTCGATTTGAAGCAGATGAAGTAAAGCACCATTCCGGCAATCGCCAGCACAATTGTCCAGAAATGGTATACCGACACCATCTCTTCCGGGCTGGAGTTCTTAATGCTCGGTCCTATCAGAAATGCCAGGCAGACAAAGGTCAATGAAGCGGCAATCCCACGAGCCGCGCCCAGACGGGCGCGGGATTGTGGTTGTTGGGTCATCGCGGTAGCAAGTGAACCATAAGGAATATTCACCAGGCTGTAGCAAAGCCCGAGGCCCATGTAGGTCAAATATGCATACACCACTTTGCTACCATGGCTCCAGTCGGTCAGCACCCAGAATACCAGCACGCTGAAGATCATTAACGGCGCAGTACCGAAGAGTAAAAACGGGCGGAATTTTCCCCAGCGGGTATTCACACTGTCCACCACTCGTCCGGCAAAGACGTCGGCGAAGGCATCGAATACCCGCACCAGTAACAGCATGGTGCCCGCCGCAGCGGCACCGACGCCAGCGACGTCGGTGTAGTAACTCAACAGGAAGAGCGCCCCCATTGCGAAGGCGAAGTTATTGGCGACGTCACCGAGGCTGTAGCCGACGATGGTGCGCCAGGAGAGTTGTTGATTCATTGTTTGCCTCCCTGCTGCGGTTTTTCACCGAAGTTCATGCCAGTCCAGCGTTTTTGCAGCAGAAAAGCCGCCGACTTCGGTTTGCGGTCGCGAGTGAAGATCCCTTTCTTGTTACCGCCAACGCGCAATATGCCTTGCGAGGTCGCAAAATCGGCGAAATTCCATACCTGTTCACCGACGACGGCGCTGACGCGATCAAAGACGCGGTGATACATATCCAGCCATGCACACTGATACTCTTCACTCCACATGTCGGTGTACATTGAGTGCAGCCCGGCTAACGTATCCACGCCGTATTCGGTGATGATAATCGGCTGATGCAGTTTCTCCTGCCAGGCCAGAAGTTCTTTTTCCAGTACCTTCTCTGCCGTTTCCAAATCGCCGCTTTGGACATACCATCCGTAATAACGGTTCAGGCACAGCACATCAAAGAGATCGCTGATGGTATCGGTGTGAGCGTCGCAGAACATTACATTGACGCAGGTGATCGGACGCGTCGGGTCGAGTTTACGCGTTGCTTCCGCCAGTGGCGCGAAATATTCCCGTGCACCTTGCGGACGGGTATCCGGTTCGTTGGCAATACTCCACATCACCACGCTTGGGTGGTTTTTGTCACGCGCTATCAGCTCTTTAATCGCCTGTAAGTGCGCTTGCTGAGTTTCCCCGTTGACTGCCTCTTCGCTGTACAGTTCTTTCGGCTTGTTGCCCGCTTCGAAACCAATGCCTAAAGAGAGGTTAAAGCCGACAGCAGCAGTTTCATCAATCACCACGATGCCATGTTCATCTGCCCAGTCGAGCATCTCTTCAGCGTAAGGGTAATGCGAGGTACGGTAGGAGTTGGCCCCAATCCAGTCCATTAATGCGTGGTCGTGCACCATCAGCACGTTATCGAATCCTTTGCCACGCAAGTCCGCATCTTCATGACGACCAAAGCCAGTAAAGTAGAACGGTTTGTGGTTAATCAGGAACTGTTCGCCCTTCACTGCCACTGACCGGATGCCGACGCGAAGCGGGTAGATATCACACTCTGTCTGGCTTTTGGCTGTGACGCACAGTTCATAGAGATAACCTTCACCCGGTTGCCAGAGGTGCGGATTCACCACTTGCAAAGTCCCGCTAGTGCCTTGTCCAGTTGCAACCACCTGTTGATCCGCATCACGCAGTTCAACGCTGACATCACCATTGGCCACCACCTGCCAGTCAACAGACGCGTGGTTACAGTCTTGCGCGACATGCGTCACCACGGTGATATCGTCCACCCAGGTGTTCGGCGTGGTGTAGAGCATTACGCTGCGATGGATCCCGGCATAGTTAAAGAAATCATGGAAGTAAGACTGCTTTTTCTTGCCGTTTTCGTCGGTAATCACCATTCCCGGCGGGATAGTCTGCCAGTTCAGTTCGTTGTTCACACAAACGGTGATACGTACACTTTTCCCGGCAATAACATACGGCGTGACATCGGCTTCAAATGGCGTATAGCCGCCCTGATGCTCCATCACTTCCTGATTATTGACCCACACTTTGCCGTAATGAGTGACCGCATCGAAACGCAGCACGATACGCTGGCCTGCCCAACCTTTCGGTATAAAGACTTCGCGCTGATACCAGACGTTGCCCGCATAATTACGAATATCTGCATCGGCGAACTGATCGTTAAAACTGCCTGGCACAGCAATTGCCCGGCTTTCTTGTAACGCGCTTTCCCACCAACGCTGATCAATTCCACAGTTTTCGCGATCCAGACTGAATGCCCACAGGCCGTCGAGTTTTTTGATTTCACGGGTTGGGGTTTCTACAGGACGTAACATAAGGGACTCCTCATTAAGATAATAATACTGGTCAACCTTTAATCTGATTAGTTAACCAATTCTGTGTTGCACACAGTTATCTGTGAGAAACCCATGGAAGAGAAATGGAAATAAAAAGAACTGACACCGCGATCAAAAAACCAAAAACTGCAATACCCACAGCGTGATATAGATCGCATTAATCTTTAAAACAGCGTTGACAGAAGCCATAAAATAAGCAACCGAACGTTCGTTCGAGCGTATTGGGAACGATAAACTCTCATGACATATGGCTACAGTGAATATTTTGGGGGGAATTCTCCGAAGCCGGGAAGGATAATTTTTGCACAGAGAAATTACGATATGAAACGCGGGCACAGTTATCACCAGCCCGCCGAAAAAGAGAGAGAATCAGGATGCGGTTAAGATACCGCCAATCATCGCGCGTAATCCCTGAGCAAACGACGCTTCACGCGCCAGGTCTTCCGCTTCGATATCGGCCAGTACACCGTAGGTCAGATCCAGCAGTAAACGTGAAGTCATTGCCGTGTTGATGTCTGGGCTTATCTCGCCTTTTTGCTGGGCATCACGCATCCGCTGGGCAACAAATTCCGTGATCGTCATATGCTTATTTTTAAGCATGGCGGCGACCTGTGGGTTACGCATCCCTTCCGCCATAATTTCAACCACCAGCGCCCGTTGTCCAAAGGCTTCATGGGTGAGAGAGACAATGGACTCGACCATATAGTCAACGAAATGAATCCCTTCAATCGGTTCCCGGAAACGGGCCAGCGCCCTCTCCTGGTCCTGTAAGATAATCGCCTGAATCAAGGCTTCTTTGGAGATGAAATGGTGATAGAGCGTCCCGGGACTAATGGCGCAAGATTTACAGATGGCTTTCATCGAGGCACTGTGAAATCCATTTTCTGAAAAAATCTCTCTGGCAGCATTGAGGATCCGGGTCCGTGTCGGTTGTGCTTCAGTCTGCATGTTATCCATCATTAAACCATTATAGTTAGCGTGAATAACTAGTTTACCGCGTTGTCAGGTGAGCGCCTATCATTGCTGTTGAATAGTGCGAAGGCACACTCTATTCGTATACTTTTCACTCTGAAATTGGTTAACCAATAGCCGTGATTTGGCTGCCAGTTATTTAGCAGAGACGTTGATGAGTTTATCCCGGTAAACAACACGCACGGTTGTTTACCGGTCCGTTAGTGTATTAATTGAGCTCCTGTACCCCACCACCGGAGACGGTGAGAATTTGTCCGCTTACCCAGCTCGCAGCAGGCGAGCAAAGGAACAGCGCTGCGTTAGCAATATCTTGCGGTTGGCCCAGACGTCTGATCGGCGTGTGCTGTAACATTTTTTGTTCAATTTCTGGTGTAATAACGGATTTCAGGGCATCGGTTAATATTGCCCCCGGCGCAATGCCATTTACCCGAATATTTTTTTCACCCAGGTCAAACGCCATATTTCTGACCAGATGACTGGCCGCAGCTTTAGATGATGCATAGGAAGTCATGTTTATATTTTTATTTTCTGCCGCCATAGAAGTGATGGTCAGAATAACGCCACCGCCATTTTTTTCCATTTCTGGCGCAACAAGTTGTGACAGATGGAAAAAAGAAAACACATTCAGTTCATAAGCACGGCGAAAATCCGCCATTGGCATATCAAACGGTTTAGGTCCACCGCCACCGGCGTTGTTAACCAGAATATCAACTTTACCCAGCTTACTGATAGCAAAGTCTGCCAGTGCAGAGAGTTCCTGTTCGGAAGTAATATCACAACGGCAGGCAAATGCCTGACCACCCAGTTGTTGAATTTCGTCTACAACATGGTTAGCTGCGTCGGCGTTAATATCACTGACCACCACAGATGCGCCAGCTGTCGCGAATGTAATGGCGATTTCTTTACCAATACCTGCACCCGCACCTGTGATGATGGCGCATTTTCCGTCGAGTCTCAGGTTGTCAGAATTAAACACATAAACCTCCTGTGAACTTCAGTAAAAATAAAAGGCACCGCCTGTGTGCCACATTTTTTATCATTAACCTTGAGGAAAGGACACTACCAGGTATAGCAGATAAAGAGAGGATTATTTCGCTGCAATGAGCCGGGCGGGAATAATAAGATTGCGTGAATGCGTCTCTTCATGGGTGATTTTTTGCATCATGCGATCCGCAAGTGTGATACCAAGTTCCCGCGCTGGCGTGCTGGCCCAGGTAACAGGTATATCATCAAGTGTGGTTGGTGTCGCATCGGTAAATGCCGCCAGCGAAACCTGTTGCTCAAAGTAACGATCGACTCCGCTTTCCCCGCTTTGCCGCCCTGCTTTGAGCAAACCAAACCATGCCCCCATCGCAATAGTTTCGTTATAGCAAACCACGGCACTGATGGTCGGGTTATGACGTAAAAGCGCCGTGATAGCTTCCGCGGCTTGCTTCTGGCTGGAAGTGCACTCCAACACCCAATCGCTATGAAACGGCAGGCCAAATTTTAGTAGAGTTGCACAATAGCCCCCAACCCGTTCTGCACGGGTTAATGAGGAACTTTGCCCTCCCAGCCAGGCGATCCGCTGATGCCCATTGCGAATGAGATGCTCCGTCAACAACTGTGCAGCCTGCATGTTGTCCGGGCGAACCGTATCAACATCATCAAGATAACTGGCACGGGAAGCGAAAATCACCGGGATAGCTTTTTCTTCTGCCATCCGTCGCAGGTCATCGCTACTTCCTGCAGCTCCGGCAATTACCACACCATCGACACCCTGATTCAGTAACAGTGAAAACCGCTGTGCCAGCTGCTCACCGTCTTTACCGCCGTGAAGCAAAAAAACCATCCGTCCCTGCGCTTCCAGAGCTTCCGTCAATCCGGCCGTCAATTCGGCGTAAAACGGCGCAGATAAATCACGGACGATCAAACCAATGACGCCGCTTTGCCCGCCGCGCAGCGCCGACGCCTGGCGATTGCGCACAAATCCCAGCTCTTCAATGGCGGCGTTAACGCGTTCTCCTGTGGCGGTAGAGATTCGCCCTTTGCCACTAAGCACCAGCGAAACGGTACTTACCGACACGCCCGCAGCCAGCGCAACATCATGAATGGTTATTTTTTTGGCGGTAGCCATGCAGATGACCTACTCCCTGATTATGTGACAGATAAAACGTTTTACCTTTTATTTATCTTATACCCGCTATTATCGTTGCGTAATGTGATTTATGCCTCACTAAAATTTGATAAAACGTTTTATCTTCTCGCGCAATTTACTGAATCCAGATTGTTCTCTACGAGGAGTCGTTTTATGACGGCGAAAACAGCACCGAAAGTCACGCTGTGGGAGTTCTTCCAGCAGTTAGGCAAAACCTTCATGTTACCCGTGGCATTATTGTCGTTCTGCGGCATTATGCTCGGCATTGGTAGTTCTCTTAGCAGCCATGATGTCATAACCCTGATCCCGGTCCTGGGCAACCCCGTGTTGCAGGCTATCTTTACCTGGATGAGTAAGATTGGCTCGTTTGCTTTTAGTTTCCTGCCTGTCATGTTCTGTATCGCCATCCCGCTGGGCCTGGCACGCGAAAATAAAGGCGTAGCGGCATTCGCTGGCTTCATCGGTTATGCGGTAATGAACCTCGCGGTAAACTTCTGGTTGACCAATAAAGGCATTCTGCCAACCACGGATGCCGCGGTTCTGAAAGCCAATAACATCCAGAGCATTCTTGGGATCCAGTCGATCGATACCGGGATCCTCGGTGCGGTGATCGCCGGTATTATCGTCTGGATGCTGCATGAGCGTTTCCATAATATCCGCCTGCCGGATGCGCTGGCATTCTTCGGCGGTACGCGCTTCGTACCAATTATCTCCTCGCTGGTGATGGGCCTTGTCGGCCTGGTGATTCCATTAGTCTGGCCGATTTTCGCCATGGGTATTAGCGGCTTGGGCCATATGATAAACAGCGCGGGTGATTTCGGACCGATGCTGTTTGGTACCGGTGAACGTCTGCTGTTGCCGTTTGGTCTGCATCACATTCTGGTGGCATTAATTCGCTTTACCGACGCAGGCGGCACGCAGGAAGTCTGCGGTCAAACCGTCAGCGGCGCACTGACCATCTTCCAGGCGCAATTGAGTTGCCCGACCACTCACGGTTTTTCTGAAAGCGCCACGCGTTTCCTTTCGCAAGGTAAAATGCCTGCGTTTCTCGGCGGTCTGCCAGGTGCAGCGTTAGCTATGTATCACTGCGCGCGCCCGGAAAATCGCCATAAAATTAAAGGTCTGCTGATTTCTGGCCTGATCGCCTGCGTCGTTGGCGGCACTACCGAACCGCTGGAATTCCTGTTCCTGTTCGTAGCGCCAGTTCTGTATGTCATCCACGCGCTGTTAACCGGCCTCGGCTTCACCGTCATGTCTGTGCTCGGCGTCACCATCGGTAATACCGACGGCAATATCATCGACTTCGTGGTGTTCGGTATTTTGCATGGTCTGTCAACCAAGTGGTACATGGTGCCAGTGGTGGCGGCAATCTGGTTTGTCGTTTACTACGTCATCTTCCGTTTCGCTATCACCCGCTTCAATCTGAAAACCCCGGGGCGCGATAGCGAAGTTGCCAGCTCAATCGAAAAAGCCGTTGCCGGTGCGCCGGGTAAATCAGGTTACAACGTTCCTGCAATCCTCGAAGCATTAGGCGGTGCCGACAATATTGTCAGCCTCGATAACTGCATTACCCGTCTGCGTTTGTCTGTGAAAGATATGTCGCTTGTTAATGTGCAGGCACTGAAGGACAATCGGGCAATTGGCGTAGTACAACTTAATCAACATAACCTGCAGGTTGTTATCGGGCCACAAGTTCAGTCAGTAAAAGATGAAATGGCCGGTCTGATGCATACTGTCCAGGCATAAGGATAAGATATGTTCGATTTTTCAAAGGTCGTGGATCGTCATGGCACATGGTGTACACAGTGGGATTATGTCGCTGACCGTTTCGGCACTGCTGACCTGTTACCGTTCACGATTTCAGACATGGATTTTGCCACTGCCCCCTGCATTATCGAGGCGCTGAATCAGCGCCTGATGCACGGCGTATTTGGCTACAGCCGCTGGAAAAACGATGAGTTTCTCGCGGCTATTGCCCACTGGTTTTCCACCCAGCATTACACCGCCATCGATTCTCAGACGGTGGTGTATGGCCCTTCTGTCATCTATATGGTTTCAGAACTGATTCGTCAGTGGTCTGAAACAGGTGAAGGCGTGGTGATCCACACACCCGCCTATGACGCATTTTACAAGGCCATTGAAGGTAACCAGCGCACAGTAATGCCCGTTGCTTTAGAGAAGCAGGCTGATGGTTGGTTTTGCGATATGGGCAAGTTGGAAGCCGTGTTGGCGAAACCAGAATGTAAAATTATGCTCCTGTGTAGCCCACAGAATCCTACCGGGAAAGTGTGGACGTGCGATGAGCTGGAGATCATGGCTGACCTGTGCGAGCGTCATGGTGTGCGGGTTATTTCCGATGAAATCCATATGGATATGGTTTGGGGCGAGCAGCCGCATATTCCCTGGAGTAATGTGGCTCGCGGAGACTGGGCGTTGCTAACGTCGGGCTCGAAAAGTTTCAATATTCCCGCCCTGACCGGTGCTTACGGGATTATAGAAAATAGCAGTAGCCGCGATGCCTATTTATCGGCACTGAAAGGCCGTGATGGGCTTTCTTCCCCTTCGGTACTGGCGTTAACTGCCCATATCGCCGCCTATCAGCAAGGCGCGCCGTGGCTGGATGCCTTACGCATCTATCTGAAAGATAACCTGACGTATATCGCAGATAAAATGAACGCCGCGTTTCCTGAACTCAACTGGCAGATCCCACAATCCACTTATCTGGCATGGCTTGATTTACGTCCGTTGAATATTGACGACAACGCGTTGCAAAAAGCACTTATCGAACAAGAAAAAGTCGCGATCATGCCGGGGTATACCTACGGTGAAGAAGGTCGTGGTTTTGTCCGTCTCAATGCCGGCTGCCCACGTTCGAAACTGGAAAAAGGTGTGGCTGGATTAATTAACGCCATCCGCGCTGTTCGTTAACCCCAATTGCGCAACGTAAAAAATCGTTGCGCAATCGTGGATTTTTACCCTGCTTTGTTTTTATAATGGTGCGCACTTTTATATCCAGAAAAAGAGTGCGACCATGATTGATACCACCCTGCCATTAACTGATATCCATCGCCACCTTGATGGCAACATTCGTCCCCAGACCATTCTTGAACTTGGCCGCCAGTATAATATCTCGCTTCCTGCACAATCCCTGGAAACACTGATTCCCCACGTTCAGGTCATTGCCAACGAACCCGATCTGGTGAGCTTTCTGACCAAACTTGACTGGGGCGTTAAAGTTCTCGCCTCTCTTGATGCCTGTCGCCGCGTGGCATTTGAAAACATTGAAGATGCAGCCCGTCACGGCCTGCACTATGTCGAGCTGCGTTTTTCACCAGGCTACATGGCAATGGCACATCAGCTGCCTGTAGCGGGTGTTGTCGAAGCGGTGATCGATGGCGTACGTGAAGGTTGCCGCACCTTTGGTGTGCAGGCGAAGCTTATCGGCATTATGAGCCGGACCTTCGGCGAAGCCGCCTGTCAGCAAGAGCTGGAGGCCTTTTTAGCCCACCGTGACCAGATTACCGCACTTGATTTAGCCGGTGATGAACTTGGTTTCCCGGGAAGTCTGTTCCTTTCTCACTTCAACCGCGCGCGTGATGCGGGCTGGCATATTACCGTCCATGCAGGCGAAGCTGCCGGGCCGGAAAGCATCTGGCAGGCGATTCGTGAACTGGGTGCGGAGCGTATTGGACATGGCGTAAAAGCCATTGAAGATCGGGCGCTGATGGATTTTCTCGCCGAGCAACAAATTGGTATTGAATCCTGTCTGACCTCCAATATTCAGACCAGCACCGTAGCAGAGCTGGCTGCACATCCGCTGAAAACGTTCCTTGAGCATGGCATTCGTGCCAGCATTAACACTGACGATCCCGGCGTACAGGGAGTGGATATCATTCACGAATATACCGTTGCCGCGCCAGCTGCTGGGTTATCCCGCGAGCAAATCCGCCAGGCACAGATTAATGGTCTGGAAATGGCTTTCCTCAGCGCTGAGGAAAAACGCGCACTGCGAGAAAAAGTCGCCGCGAAGTAACAAAATGGATGGTGCAAATGCACCATCCATTTTTCATGCAAGGCACAAAGTCGCGCGATGTTTGGCGGATTCGATGCCCAGCTCAATCAACTCCATTACCTGGATTGCCTGGCTTGCCGGAACCGGATTTTCACCATCGCCATTTAACGCATCACGAATAGCCGCATAGTAAGCCGGATAATTCCCAGGCACCGTCAACAGCGTTTCTTCGACACGTTCCTCACCTTCCACGCGGGTAAGTACGCCATCACGCATATCGTAGCCCCAGTCTTCCTGCGGTAGACGCTCGCCATTTTTCAGACGTTCTTCCTGTGGATCGAGGCCATATTTCACATAACTGCCTCGGGATCCATGCACGATATACCGTGCTGACTCAGCGGCTGCCAGCATGGTACCGTGTAAAATGACTCGCCGCTGTGGATAGGACAAGATGGCGTGGAAATAATCGGTCGACTGCGCTCCGGGCCGTAACTGTGCCAAATCTACCGTCATGCTGACCGGTAAACCAAAAAGCGTAATGGCCTGATCAAGAAGATGTGGTGCTAAATCGTACCAGATACCGCTGCCTGGGCCGCCCTGTTCACGCCAACGATCGCGCACCTGCGGACGGAAGCGGTCAAAATGAGACTCAAAGTAAGCAACTTCACCCAGCACGCCTTCCGCGAGTAAACCTTTTAGCGTCAAGAAATCGCTATCCCAGCGACGGTTATGGAATACAGACAGCACACGCCCCAGGCTTTTTGCCAGCGCATCCAGCTCTCGCGCTTGTGACAGTGTCACGGTAAAGGGTTTATCAACGACCACATGTTTACCCGCCTCAAGCGCCGCTTTGGCTAACGGGAAATGGGTATCGTTGGGTGTAGGAATGACAATCAGGTCTATGTTGGGATCGTTAAACAGATGCTTCGGCTCAGAGACAACCGTAACCGTTGGCCAGTCGGCTTTTACTTTTGTTTCATCACTGCTGGAGATTACCGCCAGTTCCTGCCCGGGCGTGCCCGCAATCAGGGGCGCATGGAAGGTTTTGCTCGCATAACCATACCCAATCAACCCAACACGGATGTTGTCGCTCATGTCATTGCCTCTCATTGAAGTATGATGGCTATTTGACACTATCCTTTACCCACGCTCAACAGTTTAATAACCTGCCAGCAATAAGGGATGTTGTTTAACTTAAGTCAAAAAAATAGCGAATTTTCCAACGACAAAAGCTAAATATCGCAAAAACCTCAGTAAAAATCTTGCTGGAGCTATTATTGCTAAGTAACATTTACCCCCTGAAGTTAATGGATCAATCAAGAGAGATGTGGGCTGTAATGAATCGTCTTATTGAATTAACAGGTTGGATCGTTCTTGTCGTTTCAGTCATTCTTCTTGGCGTGGCGAGTCACATTGACAACTATCAGCCACCTGAACAGAGTGCTTCGGTACAACACAAGTAAGCTCTGCACTTGTGGAGCGACATGCTGCCCGTCCGGGTGCATGTTTTCACTTGTCGGATATTAAACCAGGAATTTATTATCTTGTTCGATGTTGTTGGTGATTGTCAGGGATAGTAAAGCGCGTTACTCTTTTCAGAGCAGTTTTTCATCCCTGAATATTTGCCATCAGCGCATTCTTATTATTGTAATAACACAAGCGTTCACTTTTGGTGAAATTTTATCATCACTAATAATACCTACCCCTTTGGTATTAATTATTTTATGGACCTTTTATGACTGTTCAGGACTACTTATTAAAATTTCGCAAAATCAGTTCACTCGAAAGTCTGGAAAAACTCTACGACCATCTTAATTACACCCTGACGGACGATCAGGAACTGATCAATATGTATCGTGCTGCCGATCACCGTCGCGCAGAGCTGGTTTCTGGCGGGCGTTTGTTTGACCTCGGCCAGGTACCGAAGTCCGTCTGGCACTATGTCCAATAAAGAAAGTAGCGATCGGTTATAAAAGCCTTATAATAACGCCCCTAAAATTAGATTTGCCTGTTTGCGTCGCTATTCTGGAGAACCTATGACCACCACAACGCCACAACGTATTGGAGGCTGGTTGCTTGGCCCGTTGGCCTGGCTTTTAGTCGCTCTGTTGAGTACGACGCTGGCGTTGTTGCTGTATACCGCTGCGTTATCTTCTCCGCAAACATTTCAAACGCTCGGCGGACAAGCACTGACGACACAAATCTTATGGGGCGTTTCTTTTATTACCGCTATCGCCTTGTGGTATTACACACTGTGGTTGACCATCGCTTTCTTTAAACGTCGGCGTTGTGTTCCTAAACACTATATTATCTGGCTGCTTATTTCCGTATTGCTGGCAGTAAAAGCATTCGCTTTTTCACCCGTGGAAGATGGCATAGCCGTTCGCCAGTTGCTGTTTACTTTGTTGGCAACCGCATTGATCGTCCCCTATTTCAAACGCTCGTCGCGGGTAAAAGCGACGTTTGTGAATCCGTAATAACCTTACAGTTAACCTGTTGTCGCCTGCTCTGGATTAACGGATAATAGGCGGCTTTTTTATTTCAGGCCGAAAAATGACTGACTACCTGTTACTGTTTGTCGGAACTGTACTGGTCAATAACTTTGTACTGGTCAAGTTTCTCGGTCTCTGTCCGTTTATGGGGGTTTCCAAAAAACTGGAAACCGCGATGGGCATGGGGCTGGCAACAACGTTTGTGATGACGCTGGCGTCTATTTGCGCCTGGCTTATCGATACGTGGATTTTGATCCCACTTAATCTGATTTACCTGCGCACCCTGGCATTTATTCTGGTGATTGCTGTGGTCGTGCAGTTCACCGAGATGGTGGTGCGCAAAACCAGCCCGGTGCTTTACCGTCTGCTGGGGATTTTTTTGCCGCTTATCACCACCAACTGTGCAGTGCTCGGCGTGGCGTTGCTGAATATCAATCTCGGGCACAATTTCTTGCAGTCGGCGCTGTACGGTTTTTCCGCCGCTGTCGGTTTCTCGCTGGTGATGGTGCTCTTCGCCGCCATCCGCGAACGCCTTGCTGTGGCTGATGTCCCGGCACCTTTTCGCGGTAATGCCATTGCGTTAATTACCGCAGGTCTTATGTCTCTGGCCTTTATGGGCTTTAGTGGTTTGGTGAAGTTGTAATGAATGCTATCTGGATTGCCGTTGCCGCCGTGAGCCTGCTGGGCCTGGCGTTTGGCGCCATTCTGGGTTATGCCTCCCGCCGTTTTGCGGTGGAAGACGATCCGGTCGTTGAGAAAATTGACGAAATCTTACCGCAGAGCCAGTGTGGTCAGTGCGGTTATCCCGGCTGTCGCCCCTACGCGGAAGCCATCAGCTGTAACGGTGAAAAAATCAACCGTTGCGCCCCAGGTGGCGAAGCTGTGATGCTAAAAATTGCCGAGTTGCTTAATGTCGAGCCGCAGCCGCTGGATGGCGAAGCGCAAGAGATAACGCCTGCGCGGATGGTGGCGGTTATTGATGAAAATAACTGTATTGGCTGCACTAAATGTATTCAGGCGTGTCCGGTAGACGCCATCGTTGGCGCTACCCGTGCCATGCATACGGTAATGAGTGATCTCTGTACGGGCTGCAATTTATGTGTTGATCCGTGCCCGACGCACTGCATCTCGTTGCAACCGGTCGCAGAAACACCTGACTCCTGGAAATGGGATCTGAACACCATTCCCGTGCGTATCATTCCCGTGGAACACCATGCTTAAGTTATTCTCTGCATTCAGAAAAAATAAAATCTGGGATTTCAACGGCGGCATCCATCCACCGGAGATGAAAACCCAGTCCAACGGTACACCCCTGCGCCAGGTACCCCTGGCGCAGCGTTTTGTTATTCCACTGAAACAGCATATTGGCGCTGAAGGTGAGTTGTGCGTTAGCGTCGGCGATAAAGTATTGCGCGGCCAGCCGCTTACCCGTGGTCGCGGCAAAATGCTGCCTGTTCACGCGCCCACCTCGGGTACCGTTACGGCTATTGCGCCCCACTCTACGGCTCATCCTTCAGCTTTAGCTGAATTAAGCGTGATTATTGATGCCGATGGTGAAGACTGCTGGATCCCGCGCGACGGCTGGGCCGATTATCGCACTCGCAGTCGCGAAGAGTTAATCGAGCGCATACATCAGTTTGGTGTTGCCGGGCTGGGCGGTGCAGGATTCCCGACAGGCGTTAAATTGCAGGGTGGCGGAGATAAGATTGAAACGTTGATTATCAACGCGGCTGAGTGCGAGCCGTACATTACCGCCGATGACCGTTTGATGCAGGATTGCGCGGCTCAGGTCGTAGAGGGTATTCGCATTCTTGCGCATATTCTGCAGCCACGCGAAATTCTTATCGGCATTGAAGATAACAAACCGCAGGCGATTTCCATGCTGCGCGCGGTGCTGGCGGACTCTAACGATATTTCTCTGCGGGTGATTCCAACCAAATATCCTTCTGGCGGTGCTAAACAATTAACCTACATTCTGACCGGGAAGCAGGTTCCACATGGCGGGCGTTCATCCGATATCGGCGTATTAATGCAAAACGTCGGCACTGCTTATGCAGTGAAACGTGCCGTTATTGATGGCGAGCCGATTACCGAGCGTGTTGTAACCCTGACTGGCGAAGCAATCGCTCGCCCGGGCAACGTCTGGGCACGGCTGGGGACGCCAGTGCGTCATTTATTGAATGATGCCGGATTCTGCCCCTCTGCCGATCAAATGGTGATTATGGGTGGCCCGCTAATGGGCTTTACCTTGCCATGGCTGGATGTCCCGGTCGTAAAGATTACCAACTGTCTGTTGGCTCCCTCTGCCAATGAACTTGGCGAACCACAGGAAGAACAAAGCTGCATCCGGTGTAGCGCCTGTGCTGACGCCTGCCCTGCGGATCTTTTGCCGCAACAGTTGTACTGGTTCAGCAAAGGTCAGCAACACGATAAAGCTACCACGCATAACATTGCTGATTGCATTGAATGTGGGGCTTGCGCGTGGGTTTGCCCGAGCAATATTCCCCTGGTGCAATATTTCCGTCAGGAAAAAGCTGAAATTGCGGCTATTCGTCAGGAAGAAAAGCGCGCCGCAGAAGCCAAAGCGCGTTTCGAAGCGCGCCAGGCTCGTCTGGAGCGCGAAAAAGCGGCTCGCCTTGAACGACATAAGAGCGCAGCCGTTCAACCTGCAGCCAAAGATAAAGATGCGATTGCTGCCGCTCTGGCGCGGGTGAAAGAGAAACAGGCCCAGGCTACACAGCCTATTGTGATTAAAGCGGGCGAACGCCCGGATAACAGTGCAATTATTGCAGCACGGGAAGCCCGTAAAGCGCAAGCCAGAGCGAAACAGGCAGAACTGCAGCAAACTAACGACGCAGCAACCGTTGCTGATCCACGTAAAACTGCCGTTGAAGCAGCTATCGCCCGCGCCAAAGCGCGCAAGCTGGAACAGCAACAGGCTAATGCGGAACCAGAACAACAGGTCGATCCGCGCAAAGCCGCCGTCGAAGCCGCTATTGCCCGTGCCAAAGCGCGCAAGCTGGAACAGCAACAGGCTAATGCGGAACCAGAAGAACAGGTCGATCCGCGCAAAGCCGCCGTCGAAGCCGCTATTGCCCGTGCCAAAGCACGCAAGCTGGAACAGCAACAGGCTAATGCCGAGCCAGAACAACAGGTCGATCCGCGCAAAGCCGCCGTCGAAGCCGCTATTGCCCGAGCCAAAGCGCGCAAACGGGAACAGCAACCGGCTAATGCGGAGCCAGAAGAACAGGTTGATCCGCGCAAAGCTGCCGTCGAAGCGGCTATTGCACGCGCCAAAGCACGCAAGCTGGAACAGCAACAGGCTAATGCGGTACCAGAAGAACAGGTTGATCCGCGCAAAGCGGCAGTTGCCGCGGCTATTGCCCGCGCTCAGGCCAAAAAAGCCGCCCAGCAGAAGGTTGTAAACGAGGACTAAATGGTATTCAGAATAGCTAGCTCCCCTTATACCCATAACCAGCGCCAGACATCGCGCATTATGCTGTTGGTGTTGCTCGCAGCCGTGCCAGGAATCGCAGCGCAACTGTGGTTTTTTGGTTGGGGTACTCTCGTTCAGATCCTGTTGGCATCGGTTAGTGCTCTGTTAGCCGAAGCTCTCGTACTCAAACTACGCAAGCAGTCGGTAGCCGCAACGTTGAAAGATAACTCAGCATTGCTGACAGGCTTATTGCTGGCGGTAAGTATTCCCCCCCTCGCGCCATGGTGGATGGTCGTGCTGGGTACGGTGTTTGCGGTGATCATCGCTAAACAGTTGTATGGCGGTCTGGGACAAAACCCGTTTAATCCGGCAATGATTGGTTATGTGGTCTTACTGATCTCCTTCCCCGTGCAGATGACCAGCTGGTTACCGCCACATGAAATTGCGGTCAACATCCCTGGTTTTATCGACGCCATCCAGGTTATTTTTAGCGGTCATACCGCCAGTGGTGGTGATATGAACACACTACGCTTAGGTATTGATGGCATTAGTCAGGCGACACCGCTGGATACATTTAAAACCTCTGTCCGTGCCGGTCATTCGGTTGAACAGATTATGCAATATCCGATCTACAGCGGTATTCTGGCGGGCGCTGGTTGGCAATGGGTAAATCTCGCCTGGCTGGCTGGCGGCGTATGGTTGCTATGGCAGAAAGCGATTCGCTGGCATATTCCCCTCAGCTTCTTAGTAACGCTGGCGTTATGCGCAATGTTGGGCTGGTTGTTCTCACCAGAAACACTGGCAGCACCGCAAATTCATCTGCTGTCTGGAGCGACCATGCTCGGCGCATTCTTTATTTTGACTGACCCGGTTACCGCTTCTACGACCAATCGTGGTCGTCTTATTTTCGGCGCGCTTGCGGGCTTATTAGTCTGGTTGATCCGCAGTTTCGGCGGCTATCCTGACGGCGTGGCTTTTGCCGTCCTGCTGGCGAACATCACGGTTCCTCTGATCGATTACTACACGCGTCCGCGCGTCTACGGCCATCGCAAAGGGTAAACCATGCTGAAAACTATCCGAAAACACGGCATTACGTTGGCGCTATTTGCAGCGGGTTCAACAGGGTTAACTGCGGCCATCAACCAGATGACCAAAACGACGATTGCTGAACAGGCCAGTCTGCAACAAAAGGCGTTATTTGATCAGGTGCTGCCAGCCGAACGCTATAACAATGCGCTGGCACAGAGTTGCTATCTGGTAACTGCGCCAGAGTTAGGTAAAGGTGAGCATCGGGTTTACATCGCCAAACAGGATGACAAACCGGTAGCCGCCGTTCTGGAAGCAACCGCGCCAGATGGCTATTCCGGTGCGATTCAGCTGCTGGTGGGAGCCGATTTTAACGGCACGGTACTTGGCACGCGCGTGACAGAGCACCACGAAACGCCAGGGCTTGGCGATAAAATCGAACTGCGCCTTTCTGACTGGATCACCCATTTTGCGGGTAAAAAAATCAGTGGTGCAGATGATGCGCACTGGGCGGTGAAGAAAGATGGTGGTGATTTCGACCAGTTCACCGGCGCGACGATTACTCCCCGCGCGGTGGTTAATGCGGTAAAACGCGCCGGATTGTACGCTCAGACGTTACCGGCACAACTTTCTCAACTTCCTGCCTGTGGAGAATAAAGCGTGAGCGAAATTAAAGACGTTATTGTTCAGGGGTTGTGGAAAAACAACTCTGCGCTGGTCCAGTTGCTCGGCCTTTGTCCTCTGTTGGCGGTCACGTCCACTGCCACTAACGCTCTGGGTTTAGGACTTGCGACTACGCTGGTACTGACGCTGACCAACCTGACCATTTCGACGCTGCGTCACTGGACGCCAGCCGAGATCCGCATTCCCATTTACGTGATGATCATCGCCTCGGTGGTCAGCGCTGTACAGATGCTGATCAACGCCTACGCCTTTGGCCTGTATCAATCATTAGGGATTTTTATTCCGCTGATTGTCACTAACTGTATCGTTGTGGGCCGCGCTGAAGCCTTCGCCGCCAAAAAAGGTCCGGCGCTTTCGGCACTGGACGGCTTTTCAATTGGTATGGGCGCAACCTGCGCCATGTTCGTGCTGGGTTCACTACGCGAAATTATCGGCAATGGCACATTGTTTGACGGTGCAGATGCGCTGTTAGGTAGCTGGGCAAAAGTATTACGCGTGGAGATTTTCCACACCGACTCCCCTTTCCTGCTGGCGATGCTGCCACCAGGTGCATTTATTGGCCTGGGACTGATGCTGGCAGGAAAATACCTGATTGATGAAAGAATGAAAAAGCGCCGTGCTGAAGCAGCTGCAGAACGTGCATTGCCAAACGGTGAAACAGGGAATGTCTGATGAATAAAGCAAAACGCCTGGAGATCCTCACTCGCCTGCGTGAGAACAATCCTCATCCCACCACCGAGCTTAATTTCAGTTCGCCTTTTGAATTGCTGATTGCCGTACTGCTTTCCGCTCAGGCGACCGATGTCAGTGTTAATAAGGCGACGGCGAAACTCTACCCGGTGGCGAATACGCCTGCAGCGATGCTTGAACTGGGCGTTGAAGGGGTGAAAACCTATATCAAAACGATTGGGCTTTATAACAGCAAAGCAGAAAATATCATCAAAACCTGCCGTATCTTGCTGGAGCAGCATAATGGCGAGGTTCCGGAAGATCGTGCTGCGCTTGAAGCCCTGCCCGGCGTAGGTCGTAAAACAGCCAACGTCGTATTAAACACTGCATTCGGCTGGCCGACTATTGCTGTCGACACGCACATTTTCCGCGTTTGTAATCGTACTCAATTTGCGCCGGGGAAAAACGTCGAACAGGTAGAAGAAAAGCTACTGAAAGTGGTTCCAGCAGAGTTTAAAGTCGACTGCCACCATTGGTTGATCCTGCACGGGCGTTATACCTGCATTGCCCGCAAGCCCCGCTGTGGCTCTTGTATTATTGAAGATCTTTGTGAATACAAAGAGAAAGTTGACATCTGAAGAAAAGGGGTAACACCGATTACCCCATTGATAACCTTTCTTTATCCTCTTTTAAAACATCTTTTTAACGTCAATGATGCCATTGCTTAGCGTTATCATCAGGTAATCCGTTTGCGGATAACCAAAAATGCAGGTTAATTGTTTTTTTAATAGCGAAATTTTCTATTCATTCGTGATCAAGATCACGATGCTGTCGCAATGTAAAAACATTGCAAGAATCAGGTTAAAATCATTTAAATTTACACACGCAACAAATATTGACCTACAAAACATTACACTGGCTATTTTTCAGAAACTGGACTATCTCACTAGTAAAAACGCTAAATAGCAGAACATATCGCCGTTAAGCCATCACCCCCCTCTCAGTGCAGTGAAAAAATCTGCCGTTACGTTTTTTGAAAAATTTAACGCTGGATAACATTTCCCGGAATGGTTGAATTCCCCGCCTCAGTTATATGTAACAGATTATTACAAAGGACTTGTCTGAAAGTGCAAGATAGTGAACATTACCTGCCGTTTCCCCTCCCACTATAACAATTGCGCGTATGTTTTTTATACATAACGCGAGAAAGCACCCCCGTTAATATGGGATGTAAAAAAAGAGGTAAAAGTGTCCACTGCAAACCAAAAACCAACTGAAAGCGTCAGTTTGAACGCTTTCAAACAACCGAAGGCGTTCTATCTCATCTTCTCGATTGAGTTATGGGAACGTTTTGGTTATTACGGCCTACAAGGAATTATGGCTGTTTACCTGGTTAAACAACTGGGTATGTCTGAAGCGGATTCAATCACCCTTTTCTCTTCCTTTAGTGCCCTGGTTTATGGTCTGGTCGCTATCGGCGGCTGGTTAGGTGACAAGGTACTGGGTACTAAACGCGTAATTATGCTCGGCGCTATTGTGCTGGCGATTGGTTATGCTCTGGTTGCCTGGTCTGGTCACGACGCCGGTATCGTTTATATGGGTATGGCGGCTATTGCGGTCGGTAACGGCCTGTTTAAAGCTAACCCGTCTTCTCTGCTTTCTACATGCTATGAGAAAAACGACCCGCGTCTGGACGGTGCATTCACCATGTACTACATGTCCGTCAACATCGGCTCTTTCTTCTCTATGATTGCTACGCCGTGGCTGGCCGCGAAATACGGCTGGAGTGTTGCGTTTGCGTTGAGCGTTGTAGGCCTGCTGATCACTATCGTTAACTTCGCCTTCTGCCAACGCTGGGTTAAACAGTACGGTTCAAAACCAGACTTCGAGCCTATCAACTACCGTAACCTGCTGCTGACCATTATTGGTGTTGTGGCACTGATCGCTATCGCCACCTGGCTGCTGCACAATCAGGAAGTTGCGCGTATGGCGCTGGGCGTTGTTGCCTTCGGTATCGTGGTTATCTTCGGTAAAGAAGCCTTCGCGATGAAAGGTGCTGCGCGTCGTAAAATGATCGTTGCCTTCATCCTGATGCTCGAAGCCATTATCTTCTTCGTGCTGTACAGCCAGATGCCAACGTCACTGAACTTCTTTGCGATTCGTAACGTTGAGCACTCCATTCTGGGTCTGGCCGTAGAACCTGAGCAGTATCAGGCACTGAACCCGTTCTGGATCATCATCGGTAGTCCGATTCTGGCCGCTATCTATAACAAGATGGGCGATACCCTGCCGATGCCAACCAAGTTTGCAATCGGCATGGTGATGTGTTCTGGTGCGTTCCTGATTCTGCCGCTGGGTGCGAAATTCGCGTCTGACGCTGGTATCGTGTCTGTAAGCTGGCTGGTCGCAAGCTATGGCCTGCAGAGCATCGGGGAACTGATGATCTCTGGTCTGGGTCTGGCAATGGTTGCTCAACTCGTTCCGCAGCGTCTGATGGGCTTCATTATGGGTAGCTGGTTCCTGACCACTGCCGGTGCAAACCTGATTGGTGGTTATGTTGCGGGTATGATGGCTGTGCCGGATAACGTTACCGATCCGCTGATGTCACTGGAAGTCTATGGTCGCGTATTCTTGCAGATTGGTGTCGCTACTGCCGTTATTGCAGTACTGATGCTGCTGACCGCGCCGAAACTGCACCGCATGACGCAGGATGACGCTGCAGACAAAGCGGCGAAAGCAGCCGTAGCGTAAAATTCAGGGAAACTCTTTTACAAGCCGCTAACTTTTCGTTAGCGGCTTTTTTTTTGTTCAGCAACGCACTACCATACTTTAAACCACAGACAAAAGGAGTTACCGATGAAATTGTTCTACAAACCGGGTGCCTGCTCTCTCGCTTCCCATATCACCCTGCGTGAGAGCGGAAAGGATTTTACCCTCGTCAGTGTGGATTTAATGAAAAAACGTCTCGAAAACGGTGACGATTACTTTGCCGTTAACCCTAAGGGGCAGGTGCCTGCATTGCTGCTGGATGACGGTACTTTGCTGACGGAAGGCGTAGCGATTATGCAGTATCTTGCCGACAGCGTCCCCGACCGCCAGTTGCTGGCACCGGTAAACAGTATTTCCCGCTATAAAACCATCGAATGGCTGAATTACATCGCCACCGAGCTGCATAAAGGTTTCACACCTCTGTTTCGCCCTGATACACCGGAAGAGTACAAACCGACAGTTCGCGCGCAGCTGGAGAAGAAGCTGCAATATGTGAACGAGGCACTGAAGGATGAGCACTGGATCTGCGGGCAAAGATTTACAATTGCTGATGCCTATCTGTTTACGGTTCTGCGCTGGGCATACGCGGTGAAACTGAATCTGGAAGGGTTAGAGCACATTGCAGCATTTATGCAACGTATGGCTGAACGTCCGGAAGTACAAGACGCGCTGTCAGCGGAAGGCTTAAAGTAATAGCCATCGGCCCACAGGTCGTTGTGGGCCGAAATGAGATATTTCAGAGCTTTGTTGCGCTGAAGTAATGTTCTGGTTTGGCAATACGATCCTGAGCAGCCACCACTTGCAGCTCATATTCCTGCATTGCTTTGGTGGTCACCATGATTTCGTAGACTGCAGCGGTCACATGTTCCAGCGCCTCCTGCAGCGTTGCCCCCTGAAGCAGTTTCACCAGCAGTAAACCGCTCGTCACATCACCAACACCTACCGGCTGGCGCATACCAAAATCCACCAGCGGACGGCTGATATGCCAGGCTTCATCGGCGGTGACCAGCAGCATTTCAAAACGGTCACGGCTGTAGCCAGCTCGCGCCAGGTGTTTAACCAACACAATTTGTGGCCCTTGCGCAATGAGTTCGCGCGCTGCCAGAACCGCTTCTTCGACGTTATTTACCGCATGCTCACAGAGTATTTCCAGCTCAACCAGATTTGGCGCAATGATATCGCTGGCAGGCAAACCGTGCCGCACATGAAACTCTGCGACACCCGGTGCAACGATACAGCCTTTTTCCGGATGACCCATTACCGGATCGCAAAAATATTTCGCCTGCGGATTCGCGGCTTTCACCTGACGGACGATACCGAGGATATGTTCACCCTGCTCCGCCGATCCCAGATAGCCACTTAATACGGCATCACAGGTGTGTAATTTATCAATGGCGGCAATGCCTTGCACAATTTCGGTTAAATGGCTGGGCGGCATCACGCAGCCAGTCCATTTGCCGTATTGGGTGTGATTAGAAAATTGAACGGTGTTCAGCGGCCAGACGTTCGCGCCCAGGCGGCGCATCGGAAACTCTGCCGCACTGTTACCCGCATGACCATAAACAACGTGAGACTGGATAGCGAGAATATTTTTCATCATGTTCCCTGTATAAAAACCAGGGGGAGTGATTTCTCACTCCCCCTTTCCACTTAATGCATTATTTCCAGCAAATCAGACAGTAATTCTTTTTACCGCGACGCAGTAAGGTAAAACGACCAAACAGACGATCTTCTTCTTTAAAGAAGTATTCAGGATCGGACTGTTTTTCACCGTTAATGGTGATGGCATTGGAGGCGATAGTTTTACGTGCCTGACCACGGGAAGGTTGCAGTTCAGAATCGACCAGTGCCTGCATCAGGTCTGCGCCCTTTTCCATCTCAACCATCGGTACGCCGTCCTGCGCCAGCTGTTCGAAGTCCGCTTCACTCAGCGCACTCAAAGAACCGCTGAACAGGCATTCGGTAATACGTTTTGCCGCCTGTAAACCTTCTTCACCGTGAACCAGACGAGTCACCTGCTCCGCCAGTACATACTGGGCGCGCGGTGCTTTACCGCTGTTTTTATCTTCTTCTTCCAGGGCGTTGATCTCTTCAATGCTCATAAAGGTGAAGAACTTCAGGAAGCGGTAAACGTCGGCATCCGCAGTGTTGATCCAGAACTGGTAGAATTTGTACGGGCTGGTTTTCTTCGGATCCAACCAGACTGCGCCGCCTTCAGTTTTACCAAATTTGGTGCCATCTGCTTTAGTGATCAGCGGAACGGTCAGGCCAAACACCTGATTCTGATGCAGACGACGGGTCAGGTCGATACCAGAAGTGATGTTACCCCACTGGTCAGAACCACCAATTTGCAGCACCACACCGTACTGTTTGTTCAGACAGGCGAAGTCATAACCCTGCAACAGGTTGTAGGAAAACTCAGTGAACGAAATCCCCTGATCTTCACGGTTGAGACGCTGCTTAACCGCTTCTTTGTTGATCATCTGGTTAACGGAGAAGTGTTTGCCAATATCGCGCAGGAAGGTCAGCACATTCATATTGCCGAACCAGTCATAGTTGTTCGCCGCGATAGCAGAGTTTTCTCCACAGTCGAAATCGAGGAACGGGGCAACCTGCTTACGGATTTTGTCCACCCACTCCTGAACAGTTTCTTCGGTGTTCAGCTTACGCTCGGCAGCTTTGAAGCTCGGGTCGCCAATCAGACCCGTCGCGCCGCCTACCAGCGCAACCGGCTTGTGGCCCGCCTGCTGGAAGCGTTTCAGGCATAACAATGGAACAAGATGCCCCAAATGCAAGCTGTCAGCGGTAGGATCGAAGCCGCAATAGAGCGCGATCGGGCCTTGCGCCAGTCGCTCTGCTAACGCTTCCTCGTCCGTCACCTGGGCTACCAGCCCCCGCTCTTGCAATTGTTTAATCAAGTTACTGCTTGCCATCAAAATCTCCATGTATATAACGACTGCACCTTTGCCGGTACACGACTTTTCGCCAGATGCGAAAGAGACATAGAATAAAGTGCCAGAATCAGGAGTACCAGCGATTAAAGCAAGATTTTTGCATCTTTTCAGGGTGCAAGACGATCAATCTTCCACGCATCATTTTCACGCTGGTACAAAAAGCGGTCATGCAGGCGATGCTCACCACCCTGCCAGAACTCAATCTGTTCAAGGCTGACGCGAAAACCGCCCCAAAAGCTCGGCAATGGCACTTCGCCCTGTTGAAACTTCTGCTTCAGCTCCAGGAATTTACTTTCAAGGATACCGCGGGCAGAAATGCGACTGGACTGCTTCGAAACCCATGCACCAATCTGGCTATCACGCGGGCGGCTATGAAAATATTTCATCACTTCGAGAGTCGAAAGTCGTTCTGCTTTACCGATCACCATCACCTGGCGCTCAAGGGTATGCCACGGGAACAGCAGGCTAACGCGCGGATTATTTTCGATTTGATGTGCTTTACGGCTGCCGAGGTTGGTGTAAAACACCATGCCTTTTTCGTCGTAATGTTTGAGTAAAACGATGCGCTGATAAGGCTGACCATGTTCATCCACGGTAGCGACCACCATCGCGGTAGGGTCCGCCAGTTTGGCTTCACAAGCCTGAGAGAGCCAACGTTCAAAAAGGGTTAATGGATCGGCGGGAAGATCGCGGCGGCGTAACCCGCCTTTGGTGTATTCACGGCGCAGATGCGCGATTTGCTGCAATTCGTCGTTATCAGACATGGTTTTCTTTACGGATTGTCAGTGGGTGACGCTATTGTGCGCCGCCCCTGGAAAAATCTCAACGCTGTGGATTTTGTAACTGACAGTTATTCAAGACGATGCGGTCGCGTTTATAGACAGTCGCTTCATCGCCTTTCGACCAGAAAACATAGATTCCGTCAGTGTAACGCGCGCCAGAGGCTGAAATGCCCTGTTTGAGATGCAGTAGTTGATTATCGTAAACAAAACTGACCTCCTGGCGCGGATTATTCAGTTTGACCGTCAACGGTTTTTCATCACACTGGTATTCCAGCGTATCGGTTTGCATGCGCTCAACCAGCTGATTAAAGGCGCTACAGCCGGAGAGAAGGACCGGCAAAATGATAATTAACAGTTTTTTCATAGTCATATCCCGAAGACTTTCCTGGTCTGGAGGGCAATACGCCCTCCCTAACGTTCCAAGTGTAACGGCAGACGCGGTAAGAAAAATTCAGTTAACTCTGATATCACGGGTTAGCGGGGAAAATAGCCCCCAGTACCGTCTCCTGGCTTGCGCCAGTGACGGAAGGCAGATTTCCTGGTAATCCCGCCAGCGTCCGCCAGGCAAGCCAGGCGAAAGCCAATGCTTCCATGTCATCGCCACTAATGCCAACGGCATCGGTGGTGGTGACTTCTGTGCCTGGCAGTAATGCCGCCAGACGCGCCATGAGTAGCGGATTACGACTACCTCCACCACATACCATCAATCGTTCGCAGCCACCGCTCAACAAAACTTGTTCAGAAATGGTCACGGCGGTGAGTTCTGCCAGTGTCGCCTGCACATCTCGGGGATCAACACCCGGAAAATGGCGCAAATGGCGCTCCAGCCAACCATAGTTAAAGTATTCGCGTCCGGTGCTTTTCGGTGCAGGTTGCGAGAAATACGGGTCGCTGAGCATATTTTGCAGCAGTGGGAGAATAACTTTACCCGCCCGTGCCCACTCGGCATCTTTATCGTAAGGTTTACCGGCCTGACGCCAGATCCAGGCATCCATCAGCATGTTACCAGGACCGGTATCGTAGCCCCCAACCGGCTGCCCAGGAATGAGCAGTGACAGATTGGCGATGCCGCCAATATTGAGCACCATTCGTCGCTCGGTTGGGTGAGCCAGCAGCGCATGATGGAACGCAGGTACCAGCGGTGCGCCTTGTCCTCCCAAGGCAATATCGCGACGGCGAAAATCACCGACAACCGTAATTCCGGTGCGTGCCACAATTTGATTGTTATCGCCAATCTGTAAAGTGTGTGGTGCCACGCCCGTCGGTTCATGCCAGACGGTTTGACCGTGACAACCGATCGCAACTATATCTCTTGCCTGCAGATTTTGTTCCTTAAGCAAGGCATTGACCGCATCAGCAAAAAGTTGCCCGAGTTGAGTATCAAGCTGTCCAAACTGCGAAAGTGTAAGCTGCTGGCCCTGGCAAATATCCAGTACAGCCTGTTTCAGAGATACCGGGATCGGCCAACTCAAACTTGCCAGCTGTGCGACCCGGTGTTCATCAATTGTCGCCAACACAACATCAACACCATCAAGGCTGGTGCCTGACATAACGCCAATAAAGCGGCCCGATTTCATAGTTCATCCTTTTTCAATCTGACGTTTGCGCACCACTCAAACATAAACTTTTCGTGAATACCATGCGGAATGACCGATTTTTACCGTTGGTAGTAAAACATTATCTTCAAATCAATAATCATCATGAATGTTTTGTTTATAATTGGTTGATCCTACTTTCATTATGATTTGCTCATATTTGGTAGAACATGTAACCATGGATTCACATATGCCATATACTTTGACCATGAGGGATGCTTGCGTGGCGTTTCATGGTGAACAGGAGATTTTTCAATGATTAAACGCGTATTGGTTGTTTCAATGGTAGGTCTGTCTCTTGTCGGTTGTGTTAATAACGACACCCTGTCAGGGGATGTTTATACCGCTTCTGAAGCGAAACAAGTACAGAATGTCAGCTATGGCACCATCGTTAACGTACGTCCGGTACAGATTCAGGGCGGTGATGATTCCAACGTTATCGGTGCAATTGGCGGTGCTGTTCTTGGTGGTTTCCTGGGGAATACTGTTGGTGGCGGAACCGGGCGTTCTCTGGCTACTGCAGCAGGCGCTGTTGCAGGTGGCGTAGCTGGTCAGGGCGTACAGAGTGCAATGAACAAAACGCAGGGTGTCGAGCTGGAAATTCGTAAAGACGATGGTAATACCATCATGGTGGTACAGAAACAAGGCAACACTCGTTTCTCTCCGGGCCAACGTGTCGTACTGGCCAGCAATGGCAGTCAGGTGACCGTTTCTCCGCGCTAAATAAGTTTGCGTGTGGTCAGGTTACTGACCACACGCCCCCTTCATTTCACCCTTTGGCCTGTAACTCAATGATATTATGCTCAAGTTTTGCGATGAGCGTAATCAGTTGCTCCAGTTCCTCTGCGGAGATGCCATGTAATATTTCCGCGCGGGTTTTGTTAATAACAGCTTCCATTTCGCTGATCAGCGGCTCTGCCTTTTCCGTCAGTTTAATACGTTTAGCCCGACGATCGCTGGCACAAGTTTGACGCGAAATTAACCCTTTTTCTTCCAGTTGGTCCAGAGTACGGACCAGTGATGGCTGCTCGATGCCAATCGCTTTTGCCAGTTGAATTTGCGACTGGTCTGGAGGTAACTGATGGATATTGTGTAACGTAACCCAATGGGTTTGTGTTAACTCCAGCGGTTTCAGGCGATGGTCTATCAGAGCACGCCATATGCGCACCAACCGTGCCAGATCAGAACCTAGTGGCGATTCCAATTTCATCTCCTTATAATTAGCTTGCTAAGATATTATGCGGCTTTTAGAATAGTGTGCAGCAATTGTATTGCTAAAACAAATGTATTGCTGCATTTGGTTACCGTCAGACATATTTTTCAGAAATTGCGCGTAAATTTTTCGCACTTAAAGAATATTTATTAATCTAACGCAATATATTCGGTCGTAAAGGAATCTACTTTGTGAAGTTTATGCTCAATGCAACAGGATTGCCCTTACAAGATCTGGTGTTCGGTGCGTCCGTCTACTTTCCTCCGTTTTTCAAAGCATTCGCGTTTGGATTCGTCATCTGGCTTGTCGTACACCGCCTGCTTCGTGGCTGGATCTACGCCGGTGACATCTGGCATCCCTTGTTAATGGATTTATCGCTGTTTGCGATTTGCGTTTGCCTTGCTCTGGCAATACTGATTGCGTGGTAACTATGTCAATTAAAACAATTAAGTATTTCTCAACAATCATTGTAGCGGTAGTTGCGGTTCTTGCCGGATGGTGGCTGTGGAATTATTACATGCAATCTCCGTGGACACGCGACGGGAAAATACGCGCAGAACAGGTTTCTATCACCCCACAGGTGTCGGGACGTATTGTTGAGCTGAATATAAAAGACAACCAGCTGGTTAACGCGGGGGATCTTCTGCTCACGATCGATAAAACGCCCTTTCAGATCGCCGAGCTGAACGCACAGGCTCAGCTGGCGAAAGCGCAATCTGACCTCGCAAAAGCCAATAACGAAGCGAATCGTCGTCGTCATCTCTCACAAAATTTTATTTCTGCCGAAGAACTCGATACCGCTAACCTCAATGTTAAAGCGATGCAGGCCAGTGTTGATGCCGCACAGGCGACGCTGAAACAGGCACAATGGCAACTGGCGCAAACGGAAATTCGCGCCCCGGTGAGTGGATGGGTGACTAACCTTACTACCCGCATCGGCGATTACGCTGATACCGGGAAACCGCTGTTTGCCCTTGTCGACAGCCACTCGTTTTACGTCATTGGTTATTTTGAAGAAACCAAGTTGCGCCATATCCGCGAAGGTGCACCAGCACAAATTACCCTCTATAGTGATAACAAAACGTTACAGGGTCACGTTTCCAGTATCGGTCGGGCGATTTATGATCAGAGCGTTGAAAGTGACTCAAGCCTTATTCCGGATGTTAAACCTAACGTCCCCTGGGTTCGACTCGCCCAACGCGTTCCCGTCCGCTTTGCGCTGGATAAAGTCCCAGGCGATGTCACGTTGGTGTCGGGCACCACCTGTAGCATTGCCGTAGGTCAATAATGAACGCATCGTCATGGTCCTTGCGCAATTTGCCCTGGTTCAGGGCCACGCTGGCGCAATGGCGTTATGCGTTACGCAATACCATTGCCATGTGTCTGGCGCTGACGGTTGCCTATTATTTAAATCTGGATGAACCCTATTGGGCGATGACCTCGGCTGCAGTGGTTAGCTTTCCCACCGTTGGCGGTGTTATCAGCAAAAGCCTCGGACGCATCGCTGGCAGTTTGCTCGGAGCCATTGCGGCACTGCTTCTTGCCGGGCATACGCTCAATGAGCCGTGGTTTTTTCTATTGAGCATGTCGGCGTGGCTTGGCTTTTGTACCTGGGCCTGTGCGCACTTCACGAATAACGTCGCGTATGCATTTCAACTGGCGGGCTACACGGCTGCCATCATCGCCTTTCCGATGGTTAATATTACTGAGGCCAGCCAGCTGTGGGATATCGCTCAGGCGCGCGTTTGCGAGGTAATAGTCGGTATTTTGTGCGGCGGCATGATGATGATGATCCTGCCGAGCAGTTCCGATGCTACTGCCCTTTTAACCGCATTGAAAAACATGCACGCCCGATTACTGGAACATGCCAGTTTACTCTGGCAGCCTGAAACAACCGATGCCATTCGTGCAGCACATGAAGGGGTGATTGGGCAGATACTGACCATGAATTTGCTGCGTATCCAGGCTTTCTGGAGCCACTATCGTTTTCGCCAGCAAAACGCGCGCCTTAATGCGCTGCTCCACCAGCAATTACGTATGACCAGTGTCATCTCCAGCCTGCGACGTATGTTGCTCAACTGGCCCTCACCGCCAGGTGCCACACGAGAAATTCTCGAACAGTTGCTGACGGCGCTCGCCAGTTCGCAAACAGATGTTTACACCGTCGCACGTATTATCGCCCCGCTACGCCCGACCAACGTCGCCGACTATCGGCACGTCGCCTTCTGGCAGCGACTACGTTATTTTTGCCGCCTTTATCTGCAAAGTAGTCAGGAATTACATCGTCTGCAAAGCGGTGTAGATGATCATACCAGACTCCCACGGACATCCGGCCTGGCTCGTCATACCGATAACGCCGAAGCTATGTGGAGCGGGCTGCGTACATTTTGTACGTTGATGATGATTGGCGCATGGAGTATTGCTTCGCAATGGGATGCCGGTGCCAATGCATTAACGCTGGCAGCAATTAGCTGCGTACTCTACTCCGCCGTCGCAGCACCGTTTAAGTCGTTGTCACTTCTGATGCGCACGCTGGTGTTACTTTCGCTATTCAGCTTTGTGGTCAAATTTGGTCTGATGGTCCAGATTAGCGATCTGTGGCAATTTTTACTGTTTCTCTTTCCACTGCTGGCGACAATGCAGCTTCTTAAATTGCAGATGCCAAAATTTGCCGCATTGTGGGGGCAACTGATTGTTTTTATGGGTTCTTTTATCGCTGTCACTAATCCCCCGGTGTATGATTTTGCTGATTTTCTTAACGATAATCTGGCAAAAATCGTTGGCGTCGCGTTGGCGTGGTTAGCGTTCGCCATTCTGCGTCCAGGATCGGATGCTCGTAAAAGCCGCCGCCATATTCGCGCGCTGCGCCGGGATTTTGTCGATCAGCTAAGCCGCCATCCAACACTGAGTGAAAGCGAATTTGAATCGCTCACTTATCATCACGTCAGTCAGTTGAGTAACAGCCAGGATGCGCTGGCTCGCCGTTGGTTATTACGCTGGGGTGTAGTGCTGCTGAACTGTTCTCATGTTGTCTGGCAATTGCGCGACTGGGAATCGCGTTCCGATCCGTTATCGCGAGTACGGGATAACTGTATTTCACTGTTGCGGGGAGTGATGAGTGAGCGTGGCGTTCAGCAAAAATCACTGGCGGCCACACTTGAAGAATTACAGCGGATTTGCGACAGCCTTGCCCGTCATCATCAACCTGCCGCCCGTGAGCTGGCGGCAATTGTCTGGCGGCTGTACTGCTCGCTTTCGCAACTTGAGCAAGCACCACCGCAAGGTACGCTGGCCTCTTAATTACTTAATTACACCACAGGCATAGCGTTCACCGCCACCGCCCAGCGGTTTAGGTTGATCGGACATATTATCGCCGCCAACGTGGACCATCAGCGCTTTGTCTTTGATTTCATCCAGTGATTTCAGACGAGGCGCGATGACGGCATCGGTAGCTTTGCCGTCATTATTGACGACCAGTGCAGGCAGATCGCCTAAATGCCCGGCACCTTCTGGCCCTTCATGTTTACCGGTATTTTGTGGATCAAGATGCCCGCCTGCGGATTCCGCGGCGCTGGCTTTGCCATCTTTGGTGGCTGGCTGGCAGCTTCCTTTGGCATGAATATGGAAGCCATGTTCACCGGGGGGTAATGCTTTCAGATCGGGCGAAAACTCCAGACCTTTATCGGTTTCAGTAATGGTGACGCTACCAATTGACTGCCCTACCCCTTGCGACGTGACGAGGTTCATCTCGACTTTTTCACTGGCAGCTTGTGCGCCGGTTGCAACAACCAGCGCCAGAATAGCCAGACTAAAACGTTTCATAGGACCTCCGTTCATTGTGCATTCCTGAATAAGTGTAAACCAGTGACACATTTTTGAACGGCGGCTATTCCTAAAAGTGCTTACGGTACGTCGTACCCCAGTGCCGCTTTACGGATACGAAACCATTGTTGACGGGTCATTTTCAGTGTTTCTGCTTCGACAGCTGCCCGTACGCGCTCAATTTTACCTGAACCGATAATTGGCAGCGGCTGCGATGGTAAACGTAATACCCAGGCGTAAACCACCTGTTCAATCGAGCCCGCGTTTAACTCCTCTGCCACCACAGCCAGTTCATCACGCAGCGGCTGGAAATAATCATCATTAAACAGACGACCACCACCAAGGCAGGACCACGCCATCGGACGAACACGCAGTTGTTGTAGTTGGTCGAGCGTGCCATCCAGCAGTAACGGCTGATGCACCGGGGATATTTCCACCTGATTAGTGGCAAGGGTAAACGGCAGACGTGATTGCAACAGGGCAAATTGCGCAGGCGTAAAGTTCGATACGCCAAAATGACGCACTTTGCCGCTCTGATGCAGATGTTTGAACGCGTCCGCCACTTCATCGGCATCCATTAACGGGTCTGGTCGGTGGATTAACAGCAAATCCAGATGATCGGTCGCGAGATTAATTAGCGACTGTTCGGCGCTCTTAATGATGTGATCGCGGTCAGTGATGTAATGACCAATGACGTTTTCTTCACGCGCGGTCGTCGCGATACCGCATTTACTGACGATTTCCATCCGTTCACGCAGGTGAGGTGCCAGTTTCAGTGCCTCGCCAAACGCCGCTTCGCACTGATAGCCACCATAAATATCAGCATGGTCCACGGTGGTCACGCCGAGATCCAGATGCTCTTCAATAAAACTGACCAGCTGGCGGGCGGACATATTCCAGTCCATCAATCGCCAGTAGCCCATCACAAAACGGGAAAACTCCGGGCCTTGCGGCGCAATAGTAATACGCTGAACCATAATCGCTTCCTCTTATCAGATATGAGAGGAGTATACGCAAGATTAGGTTCAAAAGAGTGATGGTTGCTCCGGTTCGTCTGATGACGCTGGCTTATTTGCGCGTAATTTGCGCATTAATCGCTGCCGACAAAGGCGCAGCACCTCTTGTTTTTCGCCATCGCTCATTTTATTCCAGTTAAAACGCTCATCACGACTACGAAAACAGCCGCGACAAAACCCGCGTTCGTCAGACTGGCAAATTCCCCGGCACGGGCTCTGGACGGGAAAGAACTCTAATTGCTCCGCCACTTCGCCCTCCTCAGATAAGATTATTACCATTATTGAAGCTGTTAATGTCCAAAGTAGCAACTTTGCTTGCACTAGACCGACTGGTCTACTACACTCCAACGCATGAACAAACACACCGAACATGATACTCGCGAACATCTCCTGGCGACGGGCGAGCAACTTTGCCTGCAACGTGGATTCACCGGGATGGGGCTAAGCGAATTACTAAAAACCGCTGAAGTGCCGAAAGGGTCCTTCTATCACTACTTTCGCTCTAAAGAAGCGTTTGGCGTTGCCATGCTTGAGCGTCATTACGCCGCATATCACCAGCGACTGACTGAGTTGCTGCAATCCGGCGAAGGTAACTACCGCGACCGCATACTGGCTTATTACCAGCAAACACTGAACCAGTTTTGCCAACATGGAACCATCAGTGGTTGCCTGACAGTAAAACTCTCTGCCGAAGTGTGCGATCTGTCAGAAGATATGCGCAGCGCGATGGATAAAGGTGCTCGCGGCGTGATCGCCCTGCTCTCTCAGGCGCTGGAAAATGGCCGTGAGAACCATTGTTTAACCTTTTGTGGCGAACCGCTGCAACAGGCACAAGTGCTTTACGCACTGTGGCTTGGCGCGAATCTGCAGGCCAAAATTTCGCGCAGTTTCGAGCCACTGGAAAACGCGCTGGCCCATGTAAAAAACATTATTGCGACGCCTGCCGTTTAGCAGGCATTTTTTATCACCAGACGACCGGGAGCCTTTATGTCATCTGAAAAACTGTATTCCCCACTGAAAGTGGGCGCGATCACGGCGGCAAACCGTATTTTTATGGCACCGCTGACGCGTCTGCGCAGTATTGAACCGGGTGACATTCCTACCCCGTTGATGGCGGAATACTATCGCCAACGTGCCAGTGCCGGTTTGATTATTAGTGAAGCCACGCAAATTTCTGCCCAGGCAAAAGGATATGCAGGTGCGCCTGGCATCCATAGTCCGGAGCAAATTGCCGCATGGAAAAAAATCACCGCTGGCGTTCATGCTGAAAATGGTCATATGGCCGTGCAGCTGTGGCACACCGGACGCATTTCTCACGCCAGCCTGCAACCTGGCGGTCAGGCACCGGTAGCGCCTTCAGCACTTAGCGCGGGAACACGTACTTCTCTGCGCGATGAAAATGGTCAGGCGATCCGTGTTGAAACATCCATGCCGCGTGCGCTTGAACTGGAAGAGATTCCAGGTATCGTCAATGATTTCCGTCAGGCCATTGCTAACGCGCGTGAAGCCGGTTTTGATCTGGTAGAGCTCCACTCTGCTCACGGTTATTTGCTGCATCAGTTCCTTTCTCCTTCTTCAAACCATCGTACCGATCAGTACGGCGGCAGCGTGGAAAATCGCGCACGTTTGGTACTGGAAGTGGTCGATGCCGGGATTGAAGAATGGGGTGCCGATCGCATTGGCATTCGCGTTTCACCAATCGGTACTTTCCAGAACACAGATAACGGCCCGAATGAAGAAGCCGATGCACTGTATCTGATTGAACAACTGGGTAAACGCGGCATTGCTTATCTGCATATGTCAGAACCAGATTGGGCGGGGGGTGAACCGTATACTGATGCGTTCCGCGAAAAAGTACGCGCCCGTTTCCACGGTCCGATTATCGGCGCAGGTGCATACACAGTAGAAAAAGCTGAAACGCTGATCGGCAAAGGGTTAATTGATGCGGTGGCATTTGGTCGTGACTGGATTGCGAACCCGGATCTGGTCGCCCGCTTGCAGCGCAAAGCTGAGCTTAACCCACAGCGTGCCGAAAGTTTCTACGGTGGCGGCGCGGAAGGCTATACCGATTACCCGACGTTGTAATCCAACATTGCGAGCGGCGTAAAGCCGCCGCTATACTAAAACAACATTTTGAATCTGTTAGCCATTTTGAGGATAAAAAGATGCGTCTTCTTCATACCATGCTGCGCGTTGGCGATTTGCAACGCTCCATCGATTTTTATACCAAAGTGCTGGGCATGAAACTGCTGCGTACCAGCGAAAACCCGGAATACAAATACTCACTGGCGTTTGTTGGCTACGGCCCGGAAACCGAAGAAGCGGTGATTGAACTGACCTACAACTGGGGCGTGGATAAATACGAACTCGGCACTGCTTATGGTCACATCGCGCTTAGCGTAGATAACGCCGCTGAAGCGTGCGAAAAAATCCGTCAAAACGGGGGTAACGTGACCCGTGAAGCGGGTCCGGTAAAAGGCGGTACTACGGTTATCGCGTTTGTGGAAGATCCGGACGGTTACAAAATTGAGTTAATCGAAGAGAAAGACGCCGGTCGCGGTCTGGGCAACTAATCTCCTGCCGGGCGTGAACTCATCGCGCCCGCATCTTTACTGCATCGACAAGTAATATTTGTCATAATGCGCGCTGCAATTTATCCGTATTAAGAGAATCAGATGTCCGATAACGCTCAACTTACCGGTCTGTGCGACCGTTTTCGTGGTTTTTATCCTGTTGTGATCGATGTTGAAACAGCCGGATTTAACGCCAAAACCGATGCGCTGCTTGAGATTGCCGCCATCACCCTGAAAATGGATGAACAAGGCTGGCTGATGCCGGACACCACATTACATTTCCACGTCGAACCATTTGTCGGCGCAAATTTGCAACCAGAAGCCCTCGCCTTCAACGGCATTGACCCGAACGATCCCGATCGCGGCGCGGTCAGCGAATACGAGGCGCTGCACGAAATTTTTAAAGTTGTACGTAAAGGTATTAAAGCGAGCGGCTGTAACCGCGCCATTATGGTGGCGCACAATGCCAATTTTGATCACAGCTTTATGATGGCCGCCGCAGAACGCGCCTCACTGAAACGTAACCCGTTCCACCCTTTCGCCACTTTTGACACTGCTGCACTGGCCGGGCTGGCACTCGGACAAACCGTATTGTCAAAGGCTTGCCAGACCGCTGGCATGGACTTCGACAGCACCCAGGCGCACTCCGCGCTGTACGACACCGAACGCACTGCTGTGCTGTTTTGTGAAATCGTCAACCGCTGGAAACGTCTGGGAGGCTGGCCGCTATCTGCCGCCGAAGAGGTGTAATCGAGTCGATGCCTGATGACATGCAATGATTCAGGCATCTATAGTGAGGCTATTCCACGCATCCTGCATGATATTCACGGGGAATAGCGTTAATGGCAGATAATCCAGACCCTTCATCGCTCCTGCCGGACGTGTTTTCACCGGCGACCCGCGACTGGTTTCTTCGCGCCTTTAAACAGCCGACCGCTGTCCAGCCGCAAACCTGGCATGTGGCGGCGCGAAGCGAACATGCGCTGGTGATTGCACCGACCGGCTCCGGGAAAACGCTGGCAGCATTTCTCTACGCCCTCGATCGGCTCTTCCGCGAAGGCGGCGAAGATACCCGCGAGGCGCATAAGCGTAAAACCTCACGCATCCTCTATATTTCACCGATAAAAGCCCTGGGCACCGACGTTCAGCGCAACTTGCAGATCCCGTTGAAGGGTATTGCCGATGAACGGCGGCGGCGCGGCGAAACGGAAGTCAATCTTCGCGTAGGGATCCGTACTGGCGATACGCCTGCACAGGAACGCAGCAAACTCACCCGTAATCCGCCGGATATTCTGATCACCACACCCGAATCACTCTATCTGATGCTGACCTCCCGCGCGCGCGAAACGCTACGCGGCGTCGAAACGGTAATTATTGATGAAGTCCACGCGGTAGCGGGCAGTAAACGTGGTGCGCATCTGGCGTTAAGTCTGGAGCGGCTCGATGCGCTGCTCCACACCTCAGCACAGCGAATTGGCCTTTCTGCCACTGTGCGCTCAGCCAGCGATGTGGCAGCATTTCTTGGTGGCGATCGCCCGGTTACGGTAGTCAACCCGCCCGCAATGCGCCATCCGCAGATACGAATTGTCGTACCGGTCGCCAATATGGATGATGTCTCATCGGTCGCCAGCGGCACCGGCGAAGACAGCCATGCCGGCCGGGAAGGCTCCATCTGGCCATATATTGAAACGGGTATCCTTGATGAAGTGTTGCGCCATCGCTCGACCATTGTCTTTACTAATTCGCGGGGGCTGGCGGAAAAACTGACGGCACGATTAAATGAGCTTTACGCCGCACGCTTACAGCGTTCCCCGTCTATCGCCGTTGATGCGGCCCATTTCGAGTCGACCTCCGGCGCAACCTCTAACCGTGTACAAAGTAGCGACGTTTTTATTGCCCGCTCACACCACGGCTCCGTCTCTAAAGAACAACGAGCAATCACCGAACAGGCGCTGAAATCGGGTGAATTACGCTGCGTGGTCGCAACCTCCAGTCTTGAACTGGGGATTGATATGGGCGCGGTGGATCTGGTGATTCAGGTGGCAACGCCGCTTTCTGTTGCCAGTGGGTTACAACGCATTGGTCGCGCCGGACATCAGGTTGGCGGTGTATCTAAAGGGCTGTTTTTCCCCCGTACCCGGCGTGATTTAGTCGATTCCGCAGTCATTGTAGAGTGTATGTTCGCAGGCAGGCTGGAAAACCTGACACCACCGCATAATCCTCTCGACGTCCTTGCGCAGCAAACCGTTGCCGCCGCGGCGATGGATGCATTACAGGTAGACGAATGGTACTCCCGCGTACGCCGTGCCGCACCGTGGAAAGATCTGCCAAGACGTGTTTTTGACGCCACGCTGGATATGCTTTCCGGGCGCTATCCCTCTGGCGATTTTTCTGCTTTTCGCCCCAAACTGGTCTGGAACAGGGAGACCGGGATATTGACCGCCCGACCTGGCGCTCAATTGTTGGCGGTTACCAGCGGCGGCACCATTCCGGATCGTGGCATGTATAGCGTGTTATTACCCGAAGGTGAAGAAAAGGCCGGTTCGCGGCGGGTGGGTGAACTGGATGAGGAGATGGTATATGAGTCGCGGGTGAACGACATTATCACTCTCGGCGCTACCTCATGGCGGATCCAGCAAATCACCCGCGATCAGGTGATTGTGACTCCTGCTCCGGGTCGTTCTGCCCGGCTCCCCTTCTGGCGTGGTGAAGGTAACGGACGTCCGGCTGAATTAGGCGAGATGATCGGCGATTTTCTTCATTTGCTGGCGGATGGCGCGTTCTTTTCCGGGACTATTCCCCCGTGGCTGGCAGAAGAAAATACGATCGCCAATATTCAGGGGTTGATTGAGGAGCAGCGCAACGCGACGGGCATCGTTCCGGGGAGTCGCCATCTGGTCCTCGAACGGTGCCGTGATGAAATTGGTGACTGGCGTATTATTTTGCACTCTCCCTATGGAAGACGGGTGCATGAACCCTGGGCGGTGGCGATTGCCGGGCGAATACATGCGCTATGGGGCGCTGACGCGTCGGTGGTCGCCAGTGATGACGGCATTGTTGCACGTATTCCTGACACCGATGGTAAATTGCCCGATGCCGCGATTTTTTTGTTTGAACCAGAAAAGTTGCTGCAAATTGTCCGCGAGGCGGTAGGCAGCTCGGCACTTTTCGCCGCCCGTTTTCGCGAATGCGCCGCGCGGGCATTATTAATGCCGGGGCGCACTCCGGGCCATCGCACCCCGCTTTGGCAACAACGGCTGCGCGCCAGTCAGTTGCTGGAAATCGCTCAGGGATATCCGGATTTTCCGGTCATTCTCGAAACCCTACGCGAATGTCTGCAAGATGTTTATGATCTTCCCGCACTGGAACGTTTGATGCGTCGCCTGAACGGTGGCGAAATTCAAATATCCGATGTAACGACCACTACGCCCTCGCCTTTCGCCACAAGTTTATTGTTCGGCTATGTCGCGGAATTTATGTACCAGAGCGACGCCCCGCTGGCAGAGCGCCGGGCATCCGTACTGTCGCTGGACAGCGAGTTACTGCGCAATCTACTCGGACAGGTCGATCCGGGGGAATTACTCGACCCGCAGGTCATTCGCCAGGTGGAAGAAGAGTTGCAACGACTGGCTCCTGGCAGAAGAGCGAAAGGTGAAGAAGGATTGTTCGACCTGCTGCGCGAACTGGGGCCAATGACCGTTGAAGACCTGGCGCAACGGCATACAGGCAGCAGTGAAGAGGTTGCGTCGTATCTGGAAAATCTTCTTGCAGTAAAACGAATCTTCCCAGCGATGATTAGCGGACAGGAGCGTCTTGCCTGTATGGATGATGCCGCCAGGCTGCGTGATGCCCTCGGCGTACGACTACCAGAGTCATTGCCAGAGATTTATTTACATAGAGTCAGTTACCCGCTTCGCGACCTCTTTCTGCGCTATCTCCGGGCTCATGCTCTGGTCACGGCTGAACAACTGGCTCATGAGTTTAGTCTCGGTATTGCCATTGTCGAAGAGCAGCTTCAGCAACTGCGTGAACAGGGTCTGGTGATGAATCTGCAACAAGACATCTGGGTGAGCGATGAAGTATTTCGTCGTCTGCGTTTGCGCTCGCTGCAAGCCGCCAGAGAAGCGACGCGTCCCGTTGCAGCCACGACCTATGCGCGATTGCTGCTGGAACGTCAGGGCGTATTACCCGCCACCGATGGTAGCCCGGCGCTCTTTGCCTCAACATCGCCAGGCGTTTATGAGGGCGTAGATGGCGTGATGCGGGTGATCGAACAGCTTGCCGGAGTCGGTTTACCCGCCTCACTCTGGGAAAGCCAGATCCTGCCTGCCCGCGTACGCGACTATTCGTCAGAAATGCTCGATGAATTACTGGCAACCGGTGCGGTTATCTGGTCGGGGCAAAAAAAACTGGGTGAAGATGACGGCCTGGTGGCACTGCATCTACAGGAATATGCTGCAGAATCGTTCACTCCCGCCGAAGCGGATCAGGCGAATCGTTCGGCGCTGCAACAAGCGATAGTCGCTGTTCTGGCTGACGGAGGAGCCTGGTTTGCACAACAAATCAGCCAACGGATACGCGACAAAATCGGCGAATCGGTTGATCTCTCTGCCCTGCAAGAGGCGTTATGGGCGCTGGTCTGGCAAGGCGTCATCACCAGCGACATTTGGGCACCGTTACGCGCCCTCACCCGCAGCAGTTCCAACGCACGCACCTCAACTCGCCGCAGTCACCGGGCTCGTCGTGGACGTCCTGTCTATGCGCAACCCGTCTCGCCGCGGGTATCTTACAACACACCAAATCTGGCTGGACGCTGGTCGTTATTGCAGGTGGAGCCACTAAACGATACCGAAAGGATGCTGGCGCTGGCGGAAAATATGCTCGACCGCTACGGCATCATCAGTCGTCAGGCGGTGATAGCCGAAAATATCCCTGGCGGGTTTCCATCGATGCAAACGCTTTGTCGAAGTATGGAAGACTCCGGGCGAATTATGCGAGGTCGTTTTGTAGAAGGTCTGGGTGGCGCGCAATTCGCTGAACGTCTGACTATTGACCGATTGCGCGATCTGGCGACACAAGCCACGCAAACGCGCCACTATACACCAGTGGCGCTCTCTGCCAACGATCCGGCTAATGTGTGGGGAAATCTTCTGCCCTGGCCTGCACATCCGGCAACGCTGGTTCCAACGCGTCGGGCGGGTGCGCTGGTGGTCGTTTCTGGCGGCAAATTGTTACTCTATCTGGCGCAAGGTGGCAAAAAAATGCTGGTCTGGCAGGAAAAAGAGGAATTACTCGCCCCAGAGGTTTTCCACGCGCTGACTACCGCACTGCGTCGCGAACCACGGCTGCGCTTTACGCTAACAGAAGTGAATGATCTACCGGTCCGGCAAACGCCGATGTTTACGCTGCTGCGTGAGGCGGGATTTTCAAGTTCGCCACAAGGGCTGGATTGGGGATAGAGAAAGGACTGACGGATGCCCGTTCGCATCCGTCAGTATTGCAGGACGGATTATTCCGCGTCCGGCTCTTCAGACTTGTATTTAGCGGCAGTTTCTTTGATCAGCTGCTGCAGTTCGCCACGCTGATACATTTCGATCACGATATCACAACCGCCGACCAGCTCGCCGTCAACCCACAGTTGCGGGAAGGTCGGCCAGTTAGCATATTTCGGCAGTTCCGCACGAATGTCCGGATTCTGCAGAATATCAACATAGGCAAAACGTTCGCCACATGCGGCAAGCGCCTGGACTGCCTGGGCAGAGAAACCGCAGCTCGGCAGTTTCGGTGAACCTTTCATGTACAGCAGGATCGGGTTTTCAGCAATCTGGCGTTGGATTTTTTCGATAGTGGTGCTCATTGTCTTGCTTCCTCAAACTTCTTTACGGCAGTAATCTGACATTGTAGCGGGTCAGTGCGGCATCGGAAAATAACATTTTCATCACGCTTTTGCTATTTTATCCCTTTGCTCTATTTGTTGCATTTCAAATATTCGTTTCTTCTCTGATGCCGGCAAACTGGCGTATTTATAACCATTTTTAGCTTTCACTGCTGCATTTTTTTGCGCTCGCCAACGAAACGTATTTTTTAACAATAAAAGCTATTAACTTTCTCTTCTTCTATGCATTAGAATCATCAAGTTTTGTAAATCAGACGCAGGCATGATAGACCTGCCTTTACAGAGGGACGCTCAGTGGCGCGGATAAACCGTATTTCGATCACGCTCTGTGCTTTACTTTTTACCACCCTGCCTTTAACGCCTATGGCCCATGCTTCAAAGCAAGCCAGGGAGAGTTCTGCTACCACTCATATCACCAAAAAAGCAGATAAAAAGAAAAGCACGGCAACCACCAAAAAGACCCAGAAAACAGCGAAAAAAGCCGCCAGTAAAAGTACGACCAAAAGCAAAACCGCTTCTTCCGTTAAAAAATCTTCCATTACCGCTTCTAAAAACGCCAAAACTCGCAGCAAACACGCCGTCAATAAAACGGCCTCAGCCAGCTTTACCGAAAAGTGTACCAAACGTAAGGGCTATAAATCGCATTGTGTGAAAGTCAAAAATGCCGCGTCAGGAACTCTTGCCGACGCGCACAAAGCGAAGGTGCAAAAAGCTACGAAAGTGGCAATGAATAAACTGATGCAGCAAATTGGTAAGCCATATCGTTGGGGTGGCAGCTCACCGCGTACCGGTTTTGATTGCAGCGGCCTGGTTTATTACGCTTATAAAGATTTGGTGAAAATTCGTATTCCGCGTACGGCGAATGAAATGTATCACCTGCGTGATGCAGCGCCAATCGAACGTAGTGAACTGAAAAACGGCGACCTGGTCTTTTTCCGTACTCAGGGACGCGGCACAGCCGATCATGTCGGCGTGTATGTCGGCAACGGCAAATTTATTCAGTCACCGCGCACAGGTCAGGAAATTCAAATCACTTCTCTCAGTGAAGACTACTGGCAGCGCCACTATGTTGGCGCTCGTCGGGTAATGACCCCAAAAACACTTCGCTAAAACTTTACCCTGTTGTTACGGCAACAGGGTAAGTTCATCTTTTGTCTCACCTTTTAATTTGCTACCCTATCCATACGCACAATAAGGCTATTGTACGTATGCAAATTAATAATAAAGGAGAGTAGCAATGTCATTCGAATTACCTGCACTACCATATGCTAAAGATGCTCTGGCACCGCACATTTCTGCGGAAACCATCGAGTATCACTACGGCAAGCACCATCAGACTTATGTCACTAACCTGAACAACCTGATTAAAGGTACCGCGTTTGAAGGTAAATCACTGGAAGAGATTATTCGCAGCTCTGAAGGTGGCGTATTCAACAACGCAGCTCAGGTCTGGAACCATACTTTCTACTGGAACTGCCTGGCACCGAACGCCGGTGGCGAACCGACTGGAAAAGTCGCTGAAGCTATCGCCGCATCTTTTGGCAGCTTTGCCGATTTCAAAGCGCAGTTTACTGATGCAGCGATCAAAAACTTTGGTTCTGGCTGGACCTGGCTGGTGAAAAACAGCGATGGCAAACTGGCTATCGTTTCAACCTCTAACGCGGGTACTCCGCTGACCACCGATGCGACTCCGCTGCTGACCGTTGATGTCTGGGAACACGCTTATTACATCGACTATCGCAATGCACGTCCTGGCTATCTGGAGCACTTCTGGGCGCTGGTGAACTGGGAATTCGTAGCGAAAAATCTCGCTGCATAATAACTGATGGCAAATGCAGCATTGCCTGAAGCGCTACGCTTATCAGGCCTACGCGGATCATCGATGTAGGTCGGATAAGGCACTCGCCGCATCCGGCAAGATAAATCGCACGTTGTCAGCAACTGTAACGCAGAAGGTTATCCTTCTGCGTTTTTGTTTAATTAGCTGTTAGCAACGCAAACTGTTTCAGGTTGTTTTCTGGCTGACATAAACACCAGCAATAATGCCAGTCCCGCGACAATCGCTCCCATCACCGGCACAAAGCTGTATCCCAGCCCAGCGGAAATTACCGCACCACCAGCAGCTGCTCCCAGCGCATTTCCAAGATTAAAGGCACCAATATTGACTGATGAAGACAGACCTGGCGCTTCACTGGCGACACGCATCACGCGCATCTGTAACGGCGGTACGACCGCAAAGGTTGCTGCGCCCCACACCACCATGCTAATAGCTGCGCCGAACTCATTGCGGGCCAGGAACGGGATTGCCAGCATAATCACCATCAACAACAACAAAAAGCCTTTCAACGTGCCGTTAACTGAACGATCTGCCAGTTTGCCGCCGAGATAGTTACCGATAGAGAATCCGACACCAATCAGCACCAGCATTGCCGTGACGAACACCGGTGTTGCGTGGGTAATACTTTGCAGTACCGGAGAGATATAGGTGTAGAGAGTAAACATTGCACCAGCTCCCAGTACCGTCGTCAGCAATGCAGACAGCACCTGCGGACGCATTAATACCGCCAGCTCTTTTTTCACTTCAGGTCGTGCCCCTGCACCACCTTTAGGTAATGAGAAGAACAGACTTACCATTGAAATCACTCCCAGCCCCGCCGTTGCCAGAAATGACATCCGCCAGCCGATGGTTTCACCCAACCAGGTCGCCGCCGGCACGCCACCGATATTTGCCAGGGTTAACCCCATAAACATAGTGGCAACTGCGCTGGCCTGTTTATGTTTTGGCACCACGCTTGCGGCCACGACTGAACCCAAACCAAAAAATGCTCCGTGATTCAGGCTGGTCAAAATGCGTGAAAGCATCAGGGTCATATAATCCGGCGCGATGGCGGAAAGTACGTTGCCGAGCGTGAAAATTGCCATCAGGAAAATCAACGCACTGCGGCGGGCACGATGAGAAAGTAGAAGCGTCATCAGCGGCGCGCCAACCATTACGCCAACTGCATAGGCACTGATTAACATTCCGGCAGCGGGAATCGAGACATCCACACCGCGCGCAATGACGGGCAACAAGCCCATTGGCGAGAACTCCGTTGTCCCGATACCAAACGCGCCAATCGCCAGCGCCAGCAACGGATAGTTAATTTTCATGCCTTATCTCCACCTCTTCGCGTCATTACGCGATATTCATTAAAGTGGCGAAAGCATGACAGCAATCACAAAAAAATGAAAATAACAAAAAGAGAAAACACTTTTGCCATTTTGCTAACAAACAGGAAGGAGATGCGAGGGAGAACGCGCTCCCTCGAGAGGAAATCAGTGCAGCGCGGCAGTCAAACCCACGGCTACGATCAAACCGAGGACGATAATCGTTGTTACCAGTGAAAATTTAAGGTCGGTGCTCATCAAGTTTTCTCCTTTTTTATTACCACACAAAAAGTGATATTACGCATTTTTACACACTGTGATGAAAAAATCTCCCGTCATTTATAATGATAAGTGTTTTTACCACTTCCCCTTTTCGTCAAGATCGGCCAAAATTCCACGCTTACACTATTTGCGTACTGGCCATTGACCCCTTCCTGACGCTCCGTGTCGTTTTTCCGGCGTACCGCAACACTTTTGTTGTGCGTAAGGTGTGTAAAGGCAAACGTTTACCTTGCGATTTTGCAGGAGCTGAAGTTAGGGTCTGGAGTGAAATGGAATGGCAACAATAAAAGATGTAGCGAAACGAGCAAACGTTTCCACTACAACTGTGTCACACGTGATCAACAAAACACGTTTCGTCGCTGAAGAAACGCGCAACGCCGTGTGGGCAGCGATTAAAGAATTACACTACTCCCCTAGCGCGGTGGCGCGTAGCCTGAAGGTTAACCACACCAAGTCTATCGGTTTGCTGGCGACCAGCAGCGAAGCGGCCTATTTTGCCGAGATCATTGAAGCAGTTGAAAAAAATTGCTTCCAGAAAGGTTACACCCTGATTCTGGGCAATGCGTGGAACAATCTTGAGAAACAGCGGGCTTATCTGTCGATGATGGCGCAAAAACGCGTCGATGGTCTGCTGGTGATGTGTTCTGAGTACCCAGAGCCGTTGCTGGCGATGCTGGAAGAGTATCGCCATATCCCAATGGTGGTCATGGACTGGGGTGAAGCAAAAGCTGACTTCACCGATGCGGTCATTGATAACGCGTTCGAAGGCGGCTACATGGCCGGGCGTTATCTGATTGAACGCGGTCACCGCGAAATCGGCGTCATCCCCGGCCCGCTGGAACGTAACACCGGCGCAGGCCGCCTTGCCGGTTTTATGAAGGCGATGGAAGAAGCGATGATCAAGGTGCCGGAAAGCTGGATTGTGCAGGGTGACTTTGAACCTGAATCCGGTTATCGCGCCATGCAGCAAATCCTGTCGCAGCCGCATCGCCCTACTGCCGTCTTCTGTGGTGGCGATATCATGGCAATGGGCGCACTTTGTGCTGCTGATGAAATGGGCCTGCGCGTCCCGCAGGATGTTTCGCTGATCGGTTATGATAACGTGCGCAACGCGCGCTATTTTACGCCGGCGCTGACCACGATCCATCAGCCAAAAGATTCGCTGGGTGAAACAGCGTTCAACATGCTGTTGGATCGTATCGTCAACAAACGTGAAGAACCGCAGTCTATTGAAGTGCATCCGCGCTTGATTGAACGCCGCTCCGTGGCTGACGGCCCGTTCCGCGACTATCGTCGTTAATCACCCGTTGCGGGAGTCTCTTCCGGCTCCCGCAGCCACTCCTTATTCAGCGTCTCACTATCGCCGAGATACTCAAGCAACCAGGTTAACGCAGGCGACATATCATTTTGCTGCCATGTCAGACAACATGCCGAATCCGGAAAGGGGTTTTCCAGTTCTAATGCTACCCACTTCCCCTCATTAAGCCACGGTTTGGCGAAATGTGTTGGCACCATCCCTATGCATAATCCTGCCGAGATACAGGTTGCCGATGATTCCCAGTCAGGCACGACAACTCTTTTTTGGTTATCCAGCAACCAGGTAATACGTTTAGGTAGCGTTCGCGAGGTGTCTTCGCGCACCAACGACGGCCAGTTGCGCAACGTATCATCGCTGAACGGGCCATCCATCAACGCCAGCGGGTGGTGACTGGCAACAACGCAACTCCAGCTTAGCATCCCCATATCCCGGAAGGCATAACGACCGCCTACCGGAATCGCGCGTGTTGCGCCAATCGCCAGTTCCACGCGCCCGTCGGAAAGCGCATCCCAGACACCGTTGAACACTTCCTGAAAGACAAGAAGTTCGACATCATCAAAATGGCGATAAAAATCAACGATCATCTGCCGTGTACGTTCTGGCCTGACAATATTATCCACTGCGATAGCTAACTGACCGCGCCAGCCGTTCGCTATCTGCTGACATTGCTGGCGGGTGATCTGCATTTTTTTGACAACAGAGCGCCCTTCTTTGAGAAACCACGCTCCAGCAGCGGTCAGCTCCACATCACGGTGCCGTCGTTCAAAGAGCGGCACCGCCAGCCACTCTTCCAGCTGACGCACGGTATAGCTGACCGCAGAAGGAACGCGATGCAGCTCCTGTGCCGCAGCGCTAAAACTACCATTACGCGCTACCGCATCAACAACTTCGAGTGAATATTCTGACCACATAGTCTGCCTGCAAAATTTTTGAAACCAGTCATCAAATATTACCGTTTCACAACACTAATTTCACTCCCTACACTTTGCGGCGGTGTTTAATTGAGAGATTTAGAGAATATACATGCAACCTGGGAAAAGATTTTTAGTCTGGCTGGCGGGTTTGAGCGTACTCGGTTTTCTGGCAACCGATATGTATCTGCCTGCTTTCGCCGCCATACAGGCCGACCTGCAAACGCCTGCGTCTGCTGTCAGTGCCAGCCTTAGTCTGTTCCTTGCCGGTTTTGCCGCAGCCCAGCTTCTGTGGGGGCCGCTCTCCGACCGTTATGGTCGTAAACCGGTATTATTAATCGGCCTGACAATTTTTGCGTTAGGTAGTCTGGGGATGCTGTGGGTAGAAAACGCCGCTACGCTGCTGGTATTGCGTTTTGTACAGGCTGTGGGTGTCTGCGCCGCGGCGGTTATCTGGCAAGCATTAGTGACAGATTATTATCCTTCACAGAAAGTTAACCGTATTTTTGCGGCCATCATGCCGCTGGTGGGTCTATCTCCGGCACTGGCTCCTCTGTTAGGAAGCTGGCTGCTGGTCCATTTTTCCTGGCAGGCGATTTTCGCCACCCTGTTTGCCATTACCGTGGTGCTGATTCTGCCTATTTTCTGGCTCAAACCCACGACGAAGGCCCGTAACAATAGTCAGGATGGTCTGACCTTTACCGACCTGCTACGTTCTAAAACCTATCGCGGCAACGTGCTGATATACGCAGCCTGTTCAGCCAGTTTTTTTGCATGGCTGACCGGTTCACCGTTCATCCTTAGTGAAATGGGCTACAGCCCGGCAGTTATTGGTTTAAGTTATGTCCCGCAAACTATCGCGTTTCTGATTGGTGGTTATGGCTGTCGCGCCGCGCTGCAGAAATGGCAAGGCAAGCAGTTATTACCGTGGTTGCTGGTGCTGTTTGCTGTCAGCGTCATTGCGACCTGGGCTGCGGGCTTCATTAGCCATGTGTCGCTGGTCGAAATCCTGATCCCATTCTGTGTGATGGCGATTGCCAATGGCGCGATCTACCCTATTGTTGTCGCCCAGGCGCTGCGTCCCTTCCCACACGCAACTGGTCGCGCCGCAGCGTTGCAGAACACTCTTCAACTGGGTCTGTGCTTCCTCGCAAGTCTGGTAGTTTCCTGGCTGATCAGTATCAGCACGCCATTGCTCACCACCACCAGCGTGATGTTATCAACAGTAGTGCTGGTCGCGCTGGGTTACATGATGCAACGTTGTGAAGAAGTTGGCTGCCAGAATCATGGCAATGCCGAAGTCGCTCATAGCGAATCACACTGATCTATATCGATATACTTATACTTAGGCTGCTAACAAAATTTTGTTGTATGATTGAAATTAGCGGCCTATACTAATTTCGAGTTGTTAAAGCTACGATAAATATTATGTTTTTACGGGGACAGGATCGTTCCCGACTCACTATGGATAGTCATTTCGGCAAGGGTTCCTCCTTTCCCTCTGTTCTACGTCGGATTATAGACTCGCGGTTTTTTCTGCGAGATTTCTCACAAAGCCCAAAAAGCGTCTACGCTGTTTTAAGGTTCTGATCACCGACCAGTGATGGAGAAACTATGAGTTCATCGTGTATAGAAGAAGTCAGTGTACCGGATGACAACTGGTACCGTATCGCCAACGAATTACTTAGCCGTGCCGGTATAGCCATTAACGGTTCTGCCCCGGCGGATATTCGTGTGAAAAACCCCGATTTTTTTAAACGCGTTCTGCAAGAAGGCTCTTTGGGGTTAGGCGAAAGTTATATGGATGGCTGGTGGGAATGTGACCGACTGGATATGTTTTTTAGCAAAGTCTTACGCGCAGGTCTCGAGAACCAACTCCCCCATCATTTCAAAGACACGCTGCGTATTGCCGGCGCTCGTCTCTTCAATCTGCAGAGTAAAAAACGTGCCTGGATAGTCGGCAAAGAGCATTACGATTTGGGTAATGACTTGTTCAGCCGCATGCTTGATCCCTTCATGCAATATTCCTGCGCTTACTGGAAAGATGCCGATAATCTGGAATCTGCCCAGCAGGCGAAGCTCAAAATGATTTGTGAAAAATTGCAGTTAAAACCAGGGATGCGCGTACTGGATATTGGCTGCGGCTGGGGCGGACTGGCACACTACATGGCATCTAATTATGACGTAAGCGTGGTGGGCGTCACCATTTCTGCCGAACAGCAAAAAATGGCTCAGGAACGCTGTGAAGGCCTGGATGTCACCATTTTGCTGCAAGATTATCGTGACCTGAACGACCAGTTTGATCGTATTGTTTCTGTGGGGATGTTCGAGCACGTCGGACCGAAAAATTACGATACCTATTTTGCGGTGGTGGATCGTAATTTGAAACCGGAAGGCATATTCCTGCTCCATACTATCGGTTCGAAAAAAACCGATCTGAATGTTGATCCCTGGATTAATAAATATATTTTTCCGAACGGTTGCCTGCCCTCTGTACGCCAGATTGCTCAGTCCAGCGAACCCCACTTTGTGATGGAAGACTGGCATAACTTCGGTGCTGATTACGATACTACGTTGATGGCGTGGTATGAACGATTCCTCGCCGCATGGCCAGAAATTGCGGATAACTATAGTGAACGCTTTAAACGAATGTTTACCTATTATCTGAATGCCTGTGCAGGTGCTTTCCGCGCCCGTGATATTCAGCTCTGGCAGGTCGTGTTCTCACGCGGTGTTGAAAACGGCCTTCGAGTGGCTCGCTAAAGGCTATTCTATCGCCCCCTCTCCGGGGGCGATTTCAGATCAGGCTTCTGTGCCTGGTTGATTCATGGCATTTTCTCGTGCCGCCAGCACACGTTCTACCGTATCTACCACTGCCTGAGTTTGTGGATCGATTTCAATGTTGACGCGTGCGCCAAGTTTTTTCTTCCCAAGAGTCGTGCGTTCCAGTGTTTCCGGAATTAAATGGACGCAAAAACGCGTTGGCGTGACTTCGCCGACGGTCAGGCTAATACCGTCGATGCCAATAAATCCTTTGTACAGAATATATTTCATCAACTGACTATCCTGGACTTTAAACCAGATCTGGCGATTATTTTCTGAGGTTAATATTTTCGCCACTTCAGCAGTGGTCATAATATGACCTGACATTAAGTGTCCGCCAATTTCATCACTGAATTTCGCCGCACGCTCAACGTTTACCCAATCCCCCACTTTTAAATCGCCAAGATTGGTAATGCGTAACGTTTCTTTCATCAGGTCAAAACTGACATGGTTGCCGTTAATTTCCGTCACGGTCAGGCAGCAACCGTTATGCGCCACGGAAGCACCGGTTTCCAGGCCGTCCAGCATGTGGTCGGGTAACTCCACCACATGCGTACGAAAATTTGGTTTCTCGTCAATCGACACCAGTTTTGCGGTGCCCTGTACAATCCCCGTAAACATACTTACAACTCCTGAAATCAGTTAAGACATTCTGTTCAGCACAATAGCAGGTGGAAAACGCCCTTACCAGTGAAGGGGTAAGAATGGCTATTTTTTCACTGGAGAATTAATAAATCCTCGCTACAATAGACTGAATTTCCCCTGCTTCTTCTTTTTGCTGCCCATTCAGGCGGCTTTTTAGTCTCTCATATAACTACAAATAAAAGGTGTTCACGTGCAGAAGTATATCAGTGAAGCGCGTCTGTTATTAGCATTAGCAATCCCGGTGATTCTCGCGCAAATCGCCCAAACTGCGATGGGTTTTGTCGATACCGTGATGGCGGGCGGCTATAGTGCCACCGACATGGCGGCGGTCGCTATCGGTACTTCTATCTGGCTTCCGGCGATCCTCTTTGGTCACGGACTGCTGCTGGCATTAACGCCGGTTATCGCGCAATTAAATGGTTCCGGTCGACGTGAGCGCATTGCGCATCAGGTGCGACAAGGTTTCTGGCTGGCAGGTTTTGTTTCCGTTCTCATTATGCTGGTGCTGTGGAATGCAGGTTACATTATCCGCTCCATGGAAAACATCGATCCGGCTCTGGCGGACAAAGCCGTGGGTTATCTGCGTGCGTTGTTGTGGGGCGCGCCGGGATATCTGTTCTTCCAGGTTGCCCGTAACCAGTGTGAAGGTCTGGCAAAAACCAAGCCGGGTATGGTAATGGGCTTTATCGGCCTGCTGGTGAACATCCCGGTGAACTATATCTTTATTTATGGTCATTTCGGTATGCCTGAGCTCGGTGGCGTTGGTTGTGGCGTGGCTACTGCGGCGGTGTATTGGGTCATGTTCCTTGCCATGGTTTCTTACATTAAACGCGCCCGCTCCATGCGCGATATTCGTAACGAAAAAGGCACCGCAAAACCCGATCCTGCGGTTATGAAACGACTGATTCAACTCGGTTTGCCGATTGCGCTGGCACTGTTCTTTGAAGTGACACTGTTTGCCGTCGTGGCTCTGTTAGTGTCTCCGCTCGGTATTGTTGATGTCGCAGGACACCAGATTGCCCTGAACTTTAGTTCACTAATGTTCGTGCTTCCAATGTCGCTGGCGGCAGCGGTAACTATCCGCGTAGGTTATCGTCTGGGTCAGGGCTCAACGCTGGATGCGCAAACCGCTGCGCGGACCGGGCTTATGGTGGGTGTCTGTATGGCAACCCTGACGGCCATTTTCACGGTTTCACTGCGGGAGCAAATCGCCCTGTTGTACAACGACAATCCCGAGGTTGTAACGCTGGCTGCGCATTTGATGTTGCTGGCGGCGGTATATCAGATTTCTGACTCAATCCAGGTGATTGGCAGTGGGATTTTGCGTGGTTATAAAGATACGCGTTCCATTTTCTATATTACCTTTACGGCTTACTGGGTGCTGGGCTTGCCAAGCGGCTATATTCTGGCACTGACCGATCTGGTCGTTGAACCTATGGGGCCAGCAGGCTTCTGGATAGGCTTTATTATTGGCCTGACGTCGGCAGCCATTATGATGATGTTGCGTATGCGGTTCCTGCAACGTCTGCCGTCAGCCATCATTCTGCAACGAGCATCCCGCTAATAAAGACAAGGCGCAACCTTCACGGGTTGCGCCTGTATTTTTACGCAGGCTGGAGCGTTGCGCCAATCCCGTCTTCGTCTGGCTGTAATTTCAGAGCGTTACACAGAGTTTGCCGACTGGCATCTGTTATCTCAACGTGTATATCCCCGGTAACTTCCCCTTTCACATTGATGAAGTCAGGTGAAATTTCTTTTGCACTGGTTTGCAGGCAAATCGCTCCCTCTCCGCGCAGGCGTTTCACTTTCAGTTGCACATGCGTTGCCGCATCAGTGATCAGCCACAGTTTTCCACCATTCAGATTGATGTTACCAACAATGAAAGTGACACTGTCACCTTTTACCGTACTGCCGTCTAGAATCAACACACCGCCCTGCTGTACAGTAATCGTTGATTGTTGCAGCTCTGCGCCATAACCAATAATCATTGAAGCGCCGTCCAGTAATGCAACACTCCCGGTCAGTTCAACCGGTGCGCGATCTTCCTCTACGACAAAATTTTCGTCCGCGCTGGTGGGTGACAACAGGATCACTGTCCCACCTTGTATTACCGCGTTTTCCAGCGTACCGGCATGCACTTCAGCCCGACCACCCACATTCACGGACAGGTTTTGCGTCTTACCGGAACTGTAGAGCTGAAGGCCATCCGTCCCCAGACGATAAATGGATCCATTCTCAACAATAGTGTCAGAGTCTTCACCACCGAGATTATTCATGGTGCCACCAGCAAGCAACGTATCACTGGCTTTCCCGGCCAGCATAAAAACGCCGCCCTGATTAATCTCACAATTGCTGGCTTCCCCACCTGGATACACCAACAATTCACCACCTTCATCTACCACGACCGCTGAGGTTGTCCCATTAACCAACAGGCCGCCCTCTTGATCGAGAATGATTTTTTCCGCGCGATGTCCTTCCAGTACACGCAGGTTACCGCCATTTTCCAGCAACAAACCGCAGGCATAACCTTTATCAACGCTGAATTCACCTTCGGGATGGCGGCCATTAACCGTAGCGAGCGTAGAGAGACTAATTGCGCCTCCCTCGGACTGAACAATATCTGTGGCAATGGCACCATCGCTGACCGATAGCGTGCCATTGTTACCGTACTGTGTGCATTTGGCGATCCCACCGGTTGCCACTTTCAACCAGCCAGCCCCCGTGACCACGGTATTTTCGGCTCTTCCGCCAGCTTCAACAATCAACTCGCCTTCAGTAAGTTGCGTCGCGCCAATGACCTCGCCGGTCTTAACAATTTGCACGTTCCCGTCGCTCATCAAGTTTTTCGCATCAGATCCCATGATTTATTCCTTTGCTGCATCTGTGTGCCTTTATTGCTACCTAAGTGTAAAGGCTACGGAGGATTTATCCACGACAGATTTGAGATGGTGGAAAACAACTCTGTTTAAACTCTGATACACGAATTATTGGGTTGTATCAGATGTAAATGCGATCCTGAATAAAAATCACCCTTGCAAATCAACAAAATATAGCCAATTTGCTTAAAAGCTCTGCAAACGGTCGAAATAGCGCAGAAAATTACGTTTTGCCTCTTGCCACCTTCCCACTCTGCCGCTAATATTCGTCCCCGTTGTCACCTACAACGTTGCGTTCATAGCTCAGTTGGTTAGAGCACCACCTTGACATGGTGGGGGTCGTTGGTTCGAGTCCAATTGAACGCACCATCCTGCGTCCGTAGCTCAGTTGGTTAGAGCACCACCTTGACATGGTGGGGGTCGGTGGTTCGAGTCCACTCGGACGCACCAGATTTTCTTAATCTGGTCTTCTCCTTTTTCCCTCTGTTTCTTCTCTGTATCCAATACGTTAAAAGATTTACACTGTCTTCGTATGCGTTATCAGAAGGAGAATCGCTATGGCAACTTTGTTACAACTTCATTTTGCTTTTAATGGCCCATTTGGCGACGCAATGGCTGAGCAGCTTAAACCACTTGCTGAGTCGATTAATCAGGAACCTGGTTTTCTGTGGAAGGTATGGACAGAAAGTGAAAAGAACCACGAAGCCGGTGGGATCTACCTTTTCACTGATGAAAAAAGCGCCCTTGCCTATCTGGAAAAACATACTGCCCGACTGAAAAATCTTGGCGTTGAGGAAGTTGTCGCCAAAGTTTTCGATGTCAATGAGCCACTTAGTCAAATCAATCAGGCAAAACTCGCCTGACAGAATTTAATCAAGGGCGGTTAGCGCCCTTTTCATCCCTGTCTGAAATTTCTCAAATTCTAAAAATCTCAACCAAACTTATCTGATAACACTAAATTCGAAAGAATGCGTACAGGTAAGTAACAATGAAAAAAATTGCTATTGTGGGTGCCGGGCCTACGGGGATCTACACCTTATTCTCGCTTCTACAGCAACAAACTCCACTTTCTATTTCTATCTTCGAGCAGGCTGACGAGGCCGGTGTCGGGATGCCATACAGTGATGAGGAAAACTCAAAAATGATGCTGGCAAATATTGCCAGTATTGAAATACCGCCGATTTATTGTACGTATCTCGAATGGCTACAAAAGCAAGAAGACAGCCATCTCCAGCGTTATGGCGTTAAAAAAGAAACCTTGCACGATCGTCAGTTTTTACCGCGAATTCTGCTGGGCGAATATTTCCGCGATCAATTTTTACGACTAGTAGACCAGGCACGACAGCAAAAATTTGCAGTGGCTGTTTATGAATCATGCCAGGTTACCGATCTGCAAATTACAAATGCTGGCGTCATGCTCGCTACAAATCAGGATTTACCCAGCGAGACGTTTGATTTAGCGGTGATCGCCACGGGTCACGTCTGGCCTGATGAAGAAGAAGCAACCCGAACGTATTTTCCCAGCCCGTGGTCAGGCCTGATGGAAGCAAAGGTCGATGCGTGTAACGTGGGTATTATGGGAACATCCTTGAGCGGACTGGATGCGGCAATGGCAGTGGCTATTCAGCATGGTTCGTTCATTGAAGATGATAAACAACACGTCGTTTTTCACCGCGATAACGCAAGTGAAAAGCTAAATATCACGTTGTTGTCGCGCACGGGTATTTTACCCGAAGCCGATTTCTATTGCCCTATTCCCTACGAGCCCTTACACATCGTCACCGATCAGGCATTAAATGCTGAGATTCAAAAAGGCGAAGAGGGCCTTTTGGATCGGGTATTTAGATTGATAGTAGAGGAAATCAAGTTTGCTGATCCAGACTGGAGTCAACGCATAGCCTTAGAGAGCCTGAATGTCGATTCCTTTGCTCAAGCCTGGTTTGCCGAGCGCAAACAACGCGACCCATTTGACTGGGCAGAAAAAAATCTCCAGGAAGTCGAACGCAATAAACGAGAAAAACATACTGTTCCCTGGCGTTATGTCATTCTGCGCCTGCATGAAGCCGTACAGGAAATTGTTCCACATCTGAATGAACACGACCATAAACGGTTCAGTAAAGGCCTTGCCCGGGTTTTCATCGATAATTATGCGGCAATCCCTTCAGAGTCTATTCGTCGCCTACTTGCCTTACGTGAAGCGGGAATCATTCATATTCTCGCCCTCGGTGAAGACTACAAAATGGAAATTAATGAGTCGCGCACCGTCCTGAAAACGGAAGACAACAGCTACTCGTTTGACGTTTTTATTGATGCCCGCGGACAACGTCCGCTTAAAGTGAAAGATATCCCTTTCCCTGGGCTACGCGAGCAATTACAGAAAACAGGGGATGAAATCCCTGATGTTGGCGAAGATTATACGTTACAGCAACCCGAAGATATTCGTGGGCGCGTAGCGTTCGGCGCGTTGCCCTGGTTGATGCACGACCAGCCTTTCGTTCAGGGACTTACGGCATGTGCAGAAATTGGTGAGGCGATGGCTCGGGCGGTCGTAAAGCCTGCATCCCGTGCTCGTCGGCGTCTTTCGTTTGATTAAAGGTAAAGCTATCAGCACTCAACAAACTGATGCTGTTCATTAAGACGATAGCGGACTCCGGCTCGAATATTGTTTTCACCTTCAATGGCGACGGCGAAGCGAACTCTTTCGCCGTCATGATATGCCAGTGCGGCGCTTCCTCCTGGCCCGAGAATAATTGAGTCGACCACGCCCGTGCTCACTACCGTTGAATTTTCACCGCTGGCAATGATGTGTACATTGTCGCCGCTGTTGGCAATTCTGGCGTTTGCGCCAAAGCTGGCGATTTGCACCAGGTCACCATTACTGGCGACATGACACCGTTCACCCAATGTACAAACGCGTACTCGCATTCCGGTATTCGCAATCCGACTGCTATCTCCAGCGCTGCTTATCCGCGAAGAATTACCGGTTACAGCAACCCGTGCGCGTTCACCGGAGCTGCCAATGTGACTGTTAAAGCCGACACTTCCAATCCGCACGCTATAACCCATACTGGCAATTTGCGCGGCATACCCAGCGGTTGCGATTCTGGCGTTATCCTCACAACAGCCGATGCGAGCATGATCGTCGCTGCGGGCAAACTGACTGCAAAATGGTCTCTCTCCGGGGTCTGTGGCCAGTTTTTGCATAGAGGAAACTTCCTGATGCGCGAAGTTTTCATCCGCCAGCCATTTTTTCCACGCATACTCAACCAGACTCTCCGCCCAGTCCGTATATCCTTCCTCAATCAGTGCATGATGAATATCGGCATAACTACCGCCGCGTGGGAAATGGCGCAGGAACCAGCGATACATCACCGCTCCGATACGCCATTCTCGCAGGTCTGCTTGTGTAATGATCATTCGTTAGTGCCGGTGATAGCCATCGACCATGCTTTTAAAGGTTTCGTGTGGCGTACGCCCCGTGGTGCAAAGATAAAGATGACCGAAGATAAAAAAGAGGCTTATAAATGCCAGAGCAAAATGTGTCTGCAATAACCAGTATCTTACGCCAGGAAACACATCTCCCACGGCTTGCGGATAGAGACACAGCAGCCCCGTCAATAGTAACAACGGCAGCAATCCATACATGACACCAACATAGGCGACCTGCTGTAAGGGATTAAATTTAGACTGGGTTGTTGCCGGGAAAGGATGTTCTTCCCCCTGCATAATGCCAAACAAATAAAATCGCGTTTGTTTTGCCGCTCGTTCCAGCCACCCCTGACGACGAATGCGATAGTGGTGACCATTATCCCCAACGGCATTGATCAGCACAAAGCCGAGCCAGCATGCCAGTAACAAAAATCCGCAAACTTCATGCACCGCAACCAGACTTTTAACCGCAGTTGCGCCCACCATCGCAAAGTGATTTATCAGCCCACTGGCCAGCAACAATACAAAGAGTAACGCATTCGACCAGTGCCATAATCTGACCGCTTTGCTGTAAAGATAAATCTTCTCACCATGATCGGTGGCTGATTTCTTCACGCCACGAGCACGAAGCAAGGCATGCAGCCCCAGCACCAACCACATCCCAACCAGCAATACTCCGGCAATGATCAACCACACCGGCCAAAATTCGGGAGTGAACTGTGGCACATAGTTCGCTAACTGGCTCTGAAACTGTTCAGCATGTTGCGACGGGTTCATACATTTTCCTTTTTAATCAAATGTTGACCGAACCGGCGATACAGATGCGGTTTCCCGGCACCAGGTAGCTGATATTGATAGTATTTATTTTGCTGCAACCACGCCTGAATTTCTGGGCTATCTTCGCGACCAAAGATCAATGCGTGTTCCGGGCAGGCGCTGACGCAAATGGGCGGAAAGCCTTTTGCCAGTCGGGACTCAGCGCAGAAATCACATTTATCTGCCACTTTAGTGACAGGGTTAAGGTAGCGAACCTGGTACGGACAAGCGCCAATGCAATAACTGCAGCCGATGCACTGCGATTTTTCTACCCGCACGATCCCCTGCTCATCACGCCACGACGCCCCCGTCGGGCAAACGTCGATGCACGGAGCATCTTCGCAGTGCTGACATGACTGGCGAAAAAAGTGATACTGCGTTTCGTTGTCGTTATCGGTGACTGGAATGTGTGCTATCGATAAACGGCTTCCCTGAGCGGGGACGTGGTTAGTTTTACGGCATGCGCGGGCGCAAATATTACAGCCATTGCACCGTGACTCGTCATGAATCATGGCATACCGAACTTCCTTTTCTTGCCTCGTGTTCGCTAACAGAGAAGACGCAGAACCAGTAAAAAAGATTACTGTTCCCATCCCCAGAACAAATTTGCGTCGAGTGAAGGACATCTGATTATCCCCTAATGCAGTGGCTGCAACTGTCCACCCTATCCATGACATCTCCCTGAAATTTCAGGGGTTCTGAAACTGCTCTACCTCGAACCATTCGCATAAGCCATAAGCCTTGCCATAGGTCATAAATCGCTCGCTAAACAAGTACAACACCGCCGTCGATGACTCCACCTGCCGTATATCGGCATATTCAGGTGCAACATCCATCGCGGCGATCGCGGCTTCAATCTGCGCTTCCTGGAAGTAATATGGCGCTTGCATCAGCATGGCGACTTTGTAAGGACGAGGATACGTCTGGCACTCAAAACGAACGGCGTGTGCAATGGCGCGACAAATGTCCTGCTCCACAACTTGCAAAGACATCGCCGCGTAGTTTTCACTCATGGCCTGCGTTGAGTAATAGTAATCATCCTTGCTTCCCGTCAAACAAGCGATATCCGCGTAGTCTCCGTTCTGCTTAATGCTTTCCAGCAAAACTGACAGTTCCTCTTCTGCAACCAAATAGGGTGGCGAGAGAAACACGGCGCGCGCCACCAGCTGCCCAGCCGCAGAATGCTGGCGAATGAACTCAGCCAGGATTTCAGCAGGTTCTGGTTCGGTTACCGTATCAACGGGGTGACGCATCCCCTGCAACCATTGCCGCTTCGCCTCGTCAACTTCGCTGACTTTCGCTAACGGCAATTCATCCTGATGGTTCATCTTACCCATTCCTTACGCAGGCAGTAGATTGTGTGCTGCCAGATCGGCGGCAATATCTTCCAGCCCCAGACGCTGCAATGTTTCGCGGGTTGGACAACCAAGCTGTGGGTCCCAGCCCATTTCTTTGTAGAACATCGTGAGCGAAGCATGCATATCGTCACGATCCATTTTGTCAGTACCTTCAGTAAAGACCGGGATCTGCGGATCCTTGTCGAATACCCAGGAACAGATAAGATCGTGTTCATTACGCATATCTTTGGTTTGCATCAGTTTTACCGTGTAGGCACGATGCAACGTAAAAATACGCTCTGCAGCTAAATCTAATTTTTCCTGAGTCATCTCTTCGCCGGTGATCGCTTTGAAGAATTTGGCTTCAAGCGCCAGATCGCCCCGGTAATTACGGCTTTTCAGCGGCGAAACGGTCATTGGCCAGACCCAGTTGCACAGGGTGACGGCGTTATGCAAACAGACCCGCAACAGCGACCACTTTGCATATTTAATTTTTGCGTCATTGATTGGCGTGTAGTTTTTGGTTTCATCGTAAGCATCTTCAGAACCAAAAAGTTCTTTCGCCACTTCACGTTGCAGTTTCAATGGCAAGCCGGAACCAATAAAGTTGATATGGGTATGCGTCATGCAGTCACGGTTGAACATACAGTTAACAATGGAACCGACCTGCGCTGACGCTTCATTGGCATGGTGAACCGGATAGCCAAACGGCGACCAGAGTTTATTTTTCGCGTAGCCCCAGTACTCTTCACCCAAATTCCAGCGTTCTGCGATGGCATATGAACCATCAGCCAGGTGACTCAGCTCACCCACACGATGCGCCAGACGGTAGTAAAAATCTTTAATGAAGTTAACGTCACCCGCTTCCAGTTGATCCCAGCGAATTTCTGCATACTCTTCAGCTGGCAGAACACGCTTGAACACACCTTTGCTGTAACAATAAGTAAAGTCGCGATGCAACTGCCCGTAGTTACACCATAGGCCGTAGTCATCGAACAAATTCAGACCCACCAGGTTACCAATCACACGACCATCGTCTTTATCTTCAAAATCTTTCGGCCCGTTCGGGAAGATGGTGGTATGGACAAAGTTTGCTACACAAGTGTTACCACCTGTGCTGGGCACGCCAAACTCTTTCACCCGAGGAATATTCATTTGGGTCATACAACGGATCGGGCAAGAGTGGCAGCCGCTCATTTTTACTGTGTATTTCTCTGCCGCCGGTCCTAAGTCAAAAACGGATTTATAGGTACGAAAGCCGACCGTATTCTGATTGCCTGGCGGAATTTCACCCGTTTCAATCGGACCACCTTCAGCCGCGCCCCAAAACAGCCCTTTACGTGCTGTCCAGCGTGACTTGGGATCTGAATACTCTGCCCACGATTGTGGCGTACTTGGCACGACATGGTTGTTATTCGCACCAATAAGTTCAGTCATCATGTAATCATTGAGACGCTTCATCTCCTGACGATCGGCAATGTTGACCCCTTTCGTCCCTTCAACCGCAATCGCTTTCAGGTTTTTCGAACCCATTATTGCGCCAGTTCCCGCACCGCCGCTGTGGTTACGGCTATTCAACATGCCAGAGAGAGGAACAAGGTTTTCCCCAGCCTGACCAATAGCCGCCACACAGGTTTCCGGACTGGTCAATCGACAAATTTCTTCCGTCGTTGCGCGCGTCCCTTTTCCCCATAAGAAATCGGCTTTTTCCAGGCTAACTTTGTCATCTTTAATCTTCAGCCATACCGGTGATTTCGCCTTCCCTTCGATAATAATGACGTCGTATCCAGCGAATTTCATTTGCGCTGCAAAAAAGCCACCCATATGGGCATCGACGACTAAATTTCCTTTGGTAAAAGTAGAAAGTGAGGTGATATTTACGCGAGAACTACAGGGGGCACCAGATCCAGTTAATGGGCCGGTAGCAAAGACTAATTTATTCGCTTCATCGAAAGGTTTCGTGCCTGGCGGTACTTCGTCATACATAATTTTGTAGCCGAAGCCCATGCCACCGACAAAACTTTTAAACTTACTGGAATCTTCGAGGGTAATATTTCCTGTCGTGAGATTGACTCTTAATATATTACCTGTCCAACCGTTAGCCATGATTTTTTCCTTTGCAAGATTCACACAGTAATATCTTTCCACTCGATAATTTTTAACGCCCCTGTTGGGCAGGCGTTTGCGCATTCACCGCATAACACACATTTCGAGGATTTTTTACTTTCGGTATTTACGGTGGCCATCATCCACGGGCATGCCGTAGTACAGGCGCTACAGCCAATACAGCGTTTATGATCGACGGTAATACAGCCTTCTTTCTGCTGCCAGGTAATCGCACCAATCGGGCAGACGTTCATGCATTGCGGCTCTTTGCATTGACGGCAGGTGTCCGCGGTATAGTTGAGATCGCCATACAGGCCGCCGCCAGAGCCAACCCCGTTGTCGCCAAAGAAATAATTGCGATGGATTTTGATACGGGAGAAGAATGTCCCTACTGAGCCATCGTTGAAGTTGGTACAAGAGATTTCACAGCGGTGGCAACCCGTGCATCGCGCTCGCTGGGTCACCAGCACCCCTTTGGGGGTATTTATCAACCCTACTGTGCCGCTATCAATATCTTCCTGTTTGCAACCCAAAAGTGACAGTAACGCAGGGGCAATTGTTAGACCAGCAAGGCCTTTTCCTGATATACGCAAGAATTCTAATCGCGTTAAGCCAATATCTAATAGTGGACGATCAACCGGGTTCATTTATTTCGCATCCTCTTCGCAAACACAGTGCTGACAATTCAGCAGCCTGATATTAAGCATTCAACTAATACGCTGCTGACTCTGTCCCCAACACCAGATATTTTCCCTAACCCGATAGTGTATGAGAAAAGATTAACGCCGATAAACTAATCCTTTATGGTTAGGAGAAAAAATAATGTGATTATTCTGAGCCCTTAACATTGATCGTTATCAATTAAAATTACAAAGCAAGAAATTATAAGTGAACTGATATTTATTATCATTTGAAATAAATTTAACTTAAGCGACAATTATTTGTGACTTTCATTGCAGAAAATAAAAATAACATTATCGCTATAAATTAAAATACATACCGAAATTCGTATAATTTCAGCAGTTGTTATTTAGAATGATTAACTGGACCGCAACTGAAGCAAGAATATCAGGATGAAGCTTACCGCCTCATCCTGAATGGTCATTTTACCAGTGCGTTAATGACGGTTTCCATCGCCTGCTTTTCCAGCTCACTGCGCTGAATGCGTTTATTGGCTAATGCTGTACGTAATACGCCTGCGATAACAATATGCTTTGGTTCCTGCCCCAGATCGCGCATTTCCAGCACAACTTTACCGACAACTCTGCACATTTCTCGGTACAGTTCATCCTCTTTTGTCCGATTTCCCATTCTTTATACCTATTTATCATGCCAACTATCAGCATATATCAATCTAACCAATTAAACAAAAATCAAACAAAATCAGACAAATAACGCGATAAATTATTTTAACTGTAGCAATTGAGCGATGATATATTTATACACCGGATGAACTTTCACTTATCCTCACACTGACAACTTCGGCACCAGACGTTGCGCAAACAGTGAAGTTTTTGCGTAACCTTTTCCCTGGAACGTTAAATCTTTGATAACAATTTATTGTCTAACAAGTTGTATATTTTTTGAAACGCTGTTTTTGTTTTCCTTTTGGATTAATTTCAGCGTATAATGCGCGCCAATTGACTCTTGAATGGTTTCAGCACTTTGGACTGTAGAACTCAACGACTCAAAAACAGGCACTCACGTTGGGCTGAGACACAAGCACACATTCCTCTGCACGCTTTTTCGATGTCACCTATCCTTAGAGCGAGGCACCACCACTTTCGTAATACCGGATTCGCTTTCCGGCAGTGCGCCCAGAAAGCAAGTTTCTCCCATCCTTCTCAACTTAAAGACTAAGACTGTCATGAAAAAGACCAAAATTGTTTGCACCATCGGACCGAAAACCGAATCTGAAGAGATGTTAGCTAAAATGCTGGACGCTGGCATGAACGTTATGCGTCTGAACTTCTCTCATGGTGACTATGCAGAACACGGTCAGCGCATTCAGAATCTGCGCAACGTGATGAGCAAAACTGGTAAAACCGCCGCTATCCTGCTTGATACCAAAGGTCCGGAAATCCGCACCATGAAACTGGAAGGCGGTAACGACGTTTCTCTGAAAGCTGGTCAGACCTTTACTTTCACCACTGATAAATCTGTTATCGGCAACAGCGAAATGGTTGCGGTAACGTATGAAGGTTTCACTACTGACCTGTCTGTTGGCAACACCGTACTGGTTGACGATGGTCTGATCGGTATGGAAGTTACCGCCATTGAAGGTAACAAAGTTATCTGTAAAGTGCTGAACAACGGTGACCTGGGCGAAAACAAAGGTGTGAACCTGCCTGGCGTTTCCATTGCTCTGCCAGCACTGGCTGAAAAAGACAAACAGGACCTGATCTTTGGTTGCGAACAAGGCGTAGACTTTGTTGCTGCTTCCTTTATTCGTAAGCGTTCTGACGTTATCGAAATCCGTGAGCACCTGAAAGCGCACGGCGGCGAAAACATCCACATCATCTCCAAAATCGAAAACCAGGAAGGCCTCAACAACTTCGACGAAATCCTCGAAGCCTCTGACGGCATCATGGTTGCGCGTGGCGACCTGGGTGTAGAAATCCCGGTAGAAGAAGTTATCTTCGCCCAGAAGATGATGATCGAAAAATGTATCCGTGCACGTAAAGTCGTTATCACTGCGACCCAGATGCTGGATTCCATGATCAAAAACCCACGCCCGACTCGCGCAGAAGCCGGTGACGTTGCAAACGCCATCCTCGACGGTACTGACGCAGTGATGCTGTCTGGTGAATCCGCAAAAGGTAAATACCCGCTGGAAGCGGTTTCTATCATGGCGACCATCTGCGAACGTACCGACCGCGTGATGAACAGCCGTCTCGAGTTCAACAATGACAACCGTAAACTGCGCATTACCGAAGCGGTATGCCGTGGTGCCGTTGAAACTGCTGAAAAACTGGATGCTCCGCTGATCGTGGTTGCTACTCAGGGCGGTAAATCTGCTCGCGCAGTACGTAAATACTTCCCGGATGCCACCATCCTGGCACTGACCACCAACGAAAAAACGGCTCATCAGTTGGTACTGAGCAAAGGCGTTGTGCCGCAGCTTGTTAAAGAGATCACTTCTACTGATGATTTCTACCGTCTGGGTAAAGAACTGGCTCTGCAGAGCGGTCTGGCACACAAAGGTGACGTTGTAGTTATGGTTTCTGGTGCACTGGTACCGAGCGGCACTACTAACACCGCATCTGTTCACGTCCTGTAATATTGCTTTTGTGAATTAATTTGTATATCGAAGCGCCCTGATGGGCGCTTTTTTTATTTAATCGATAACCAGAAGCAATAAAAAATCAAATCGGATTTCACTATATAATCTCACTTTATCTAAGATGAATCCGATGGAAGCATCCTGTTTTCTCTCAATTTTTTTATCTAAAACCCAGCGTTCGATGCTTCTTTGAGCGAACGATCAAAAATAAGTGCCTTCCCATCAAAAAAATATTCTCAACATAAAAAACTTTGTGTAATACTTGTAACGCTACATGGAGATTAACTCAATCTAGAGGGTATTAATAATGAAAGCTACTAAACTGGTACTGGGCGCGGTAATCCTGGGTTCTACTCTGCTGGCAGGTTGCTCCAGCAACGCTAAAATCGATCAGCTGTCTTCTGACGTTCAGACTCTGAACGCTAAAGTTGACCAGCTGAGCAACGACGTGAACGCAATGCGTTCCGACGTTCAGGCTGCTAAAGATGACGCAGCTCGTGCTAACCAGCGTCTGGACAACATGGCTACTAAATACCGCAAGTAATAGTACCTGTGAAGTGAAAAATGGCGCACATTGTGCGCCATTTTTTTTGTCTGCCGTTTACCGCTACTGCGTCACGCGTAACATATTCCCTTGCTCTGGTTCACCATTCTGCGCTGACTCTACTGAAGGCGCATTGCTGGCTGCGGGAGTTGCTCCACTGCTCACCGAAACCGGATACCCTGCCCGACGATACAACGCTTTATCGACTAACTTCTGATCTACAGCCTTATTGTCTTTAAATTGCGTAAAGCCTGCTGGCAGTGTGTATGGCATTGTCTGAACGTTCTGCTGTTCTTCTGCCGATAGTGGTCGATGTACTTCAACATAACGCATCCCGTTAGGCTCCACGGAATATTTCACCGGTTCGTTGATCACTTTCACCGGCGTTCCCGTCCGCACGCTGGAGAACAAGGCTTTAATATCCGGTGCATTCATGCGAATACACCCTGAACTGACGCGCAAACCGACGCTGTCCGGCGCACTGGTACCATGAATGAGGTATTCGCCATTACCATGCGCGAGGCGCAGTGCGTAACGTCCTAGCGGGTTATTTGGTCCGGCAGGAACGACTGGCGGTAATTTAATGCCACGCTCCAGCGAACGCTGACGAATGCCTGCCGTAGGCGTCCAGGTTGGGTTAGGGATTTTCTGCCCAACACGCGTTTCCATCACCGGCGTTTCCAGCCCCTGCAATCCAATACCTATTGGATAAACCTGCACAATATTTTCTCCCGGCGGATAATAATAAAGGCGCAGCTCTGCAAGGTTAACGATAATCCCCTGACGCGGTGCATCAGGTAATAACAGTTGTGAAGGAATAGTTATCGTCGTACCAGGTTTTGGCACCGGGGCGATAGTGTTATTGGCTTCAAGGATCAACATTGCCGCAGTATCAAAACGTCGGGCAATAGCCTGAAGGTTTTTATCCCCTTCTTGCACCGTATACGTTTGATTTTGCCCAACCAGTCGGCTTCCGGTTGGTGGTAGCGGATAATCAACCGCCCAGGCAGCCTGGATGGCGCTAAAAGCGCCGATAAGCGTGAGTGTAAGCAAAGACGCGCGTTTCATTGTAAACCTCCTGTATTTGCCGGAGACTCACGCTGAAACGTCGGATGGCGCTTATGTTCACCTGAAACCAAAACACTCCTGTGCAGGTCAGTGTAAACATTGACCATCCGGCAATGTGAGCCAACCGGATGAAAGCTGTCCTTTTAGTTTAGCTAAGTGCAGCGGCTTTGGCGCGAATTGCGCGAATCATCGCTTCCAGACCTTGTGAACGAGATGGGGTGAGATGTTGGGTGAGCGCCATTTTTTCAAACCACGGACGCACATCGAAATTGACAATATCCTGCGGCGTCATCTGATCGTAGAGAATAAAGACGACCGCAATAAGCCCTTTCACAATCGCCGCATCGCTGTCGCCCTGTAATTCAATAATTCCCTGGGCATTCTGGCGCATGACAATCCACACCTGACTCTGACAGCCCTGAATGCTATTTTGTGGACTTCTGTCTTCGTCGCGTAATTCTGGCAGACGCTGGCCCAGCTCAATAATGTAGAGATATTTCTCTTCCCAGTTGGCGCAGCGTAAAAAATTACGCAGCAACTTTTCTTTATCCGGCAATAAAGCCATAGTGCCTCCCTGTTATCCCAGCAAACGGTGAATACGTTGCAGGCCGGTCACCAGACGATCCACTTCTTCATGGGTGTTATACATGGCCAGCGACGCCCGACACATCGCAGGGACGTTGTAATAGGCCATCAATGGCATTGCGCAGTGATGTCCGGTACGCACAGCAATGCCGTAATTATCGAGAAAACTGCCAACATCATAGGCGTGGTGTTTACCGAGATTAAAAGCAATAACGCCAAGCCTGTTTTGTGGGCCATAGAGAGTGAGATCCGGTACAGATTCCAGCTGTGATAGCGCATAATGCATCAGATTCTGTTCATACTCGGCTATGTTATTAAGCCCCAGCGCCGAAACATACTCCAGCGCCGCGCCAAGACCAATGATGCCCCCGGTATTGGGTGTACCGGCTTCAAACCGCCATGGTGCTTTGGTCCAGGTAGTGCCTTCACTCAGGCTGACGGTGGCGATCATAGAACCGCCCCCTTCCCACGGCGGCATCTCCTGCAACAAGGCTTCTTTCACATAAAGAATGCCAATTCCGGTGGGGCCATACAGTTTATGCCCGGAGAACACGTAAAAGTCGCAATCCAGCGCCTGAACATCCACCGGATGATGCATCACCGCCTGAGCGCCATCCACCAGCACTTTTGCGCCATGCTGGTGCGCAAGCGTGATCATTTCCGCCAGTGGATTTTCTGTGCCAAGCACGTTGGAGACATGAGTAATTGCCAGCAGGCGAGTTTTCTCATCAAACAGCGTAGGCAGCGTCTCCAGTTGCAACGTACCATCGGGATTGAGCGGGATCACACGCAGCTCTGCGCCAACGCGTGCGCAAAGCATCTGCCAGGGAACAATGTTAGCGTGGTGCTCCATCTGACTGATGATGATGTTATCGCCCGCCCGCACGTTGCTGTTGCCCCAGCTATTGGCGACCAGATTGATCCCTTCCGTCGTGCCGCGGACGAACACCAGCTCTTCCGCCGAACGGGCATTAATAAACAGCGATGCCCGCTTGCGCACGTTCTCCATTTTCTCGGTCGCCTGGGCGCTTAAGGTATGAATACCACGATGCACCGCCGCGTAGCCATGACGATAAAACTCGGCCTCGGCGTCAATCACCTGTCTCGGTTTCTGCGCACTGGCGGCGCTGTCGAGATAAGCCAGCGGCAAACCGTTTACCTCACGCGAAAGCACCGGAAAGTCGGCCCGCACTTTGTCGACGGAAAAAATCATCTTGCACCTCCTGGCAGCCGTTGACCGATTCGGGCCAGCACCTGCTGTTTAAGCCCCTCATCACGCAGTGCTTCCGTCAGTTCGGCAGCGAAGGCGTAAATGATCATCTGCTGGGCATCCTGCTGATTGATCCCGCGCGAGCGCAGATAGAATATCTGTTCATCATCAATACGCCCCACCGTCGCGCCGTGGCTGCATTTCACATCATCTGCATAGATTTCCAGCTGCGGTTTCGTATCCACTTCCGCCAGTTTGCCCATCAGCAGATTGTTGTTGGTCATCTGACCATCCGTTTTGATGGCGTGCTGCGCGACGTTGATCAAACCGTTAAATACCGCGCGGCCTTTGTCGCTGACGATAGTTTTGTGCAACTGTCGGCTGTTACAAAAACCTTTATTGTGTTCCAGCCAGGTACGGGTATCACACACCTCGTTTTTCACCGGCATCGCCAGGCTATTGATCCGCAGCGTGCTGTTTTCGCCATTGAGTTGCGTACTGGTGTTGTGTCGTAACACTGCGCCACCCAGCAGGAAACTGTGGCTAAATGCGGTGGCATCCTCAGCCAGCAACAAATCGTTATGAGCAAAGTGGTGACTGAGCGGGTTTTCAAACGCCAGCTTGATATGCTGCAAGTGGGCATTCGCTGCGACGTTGATAGTGAACCGTGCCCCGGTAAAATGACGAGCATCATTCAGGCTGACAAAATGTTCGATCACCGTTGCTTCGGCACCTTCCGCCAGATCCAGATGATGTCGGTAATGGGCAGTGTTCACCTCTTCACCTGCCACGCCCTGGGTGATATGCATTAACAGCAATGGCTTTGCCGGCCGTTGACCGCGCTTCACGGCGATATGCGTCACGCTTTGTGCCAGGCTTTCCGTCAAATGCAGAAACACTTCCGCCTGAATAGCGTCGGGTAAACCCTGACGGTCGTCGTTAATGCTCACTTCATATCCGCTGCCTTCAGTTGCATCGCTCAGTGCGGGCACGTAACGCCCATCGACAAACACCAGCCGCACGGAGTCTAACGTTAACGCTAAGGCATCACGCTGCTGTGGGGATATCTCTCCCGCAATGCTGACAAACTGGCTATTGATCAGCCCTTCCAGCGGCGTATATTTCCAGTTTTCATGTTTACGTGTCGGCAGTCCGGTACGCAGCAATTGTTGTAAATGCTGCTGTGCTTGCGGGGAGCGTTTTGTCCCTTCAGCTTCAAACAAGTGATGCCACTGTTGCAGCGCGTTACTGCTGTTCGGTAAGCCAGCCATAACCCTGCTCCTCCAGTTGTTTGACCAACGTGAAATCGCCGGATTTCACAATTCGTCCCTGATATAGCACATGAACGTAATCAGGCTTGATGTAGTCGAGAATGCGTTGGTAGTGCGTAACAATGATGAATGAGCGCTTGCCATCACGCAGCGAGTTCACGCCATCGGCGACCACTTTTAATGCGTCAATATCCAGCCCGGAGTCCGACTCATCAAGAATGCATAACTCCGGTTCCAGCACCGCCATTTGCAAAATATCGTTGCGCTTTTTCTCGCCGCCGGAAAAACCAACGTTTACCGAACGGGTTAATAAATCTTCCGGCATCTTCAGGAGAGCGATTTTCTCTTCCATCAAATCCTGAAAATCAAAGCGGTCGAGCGTTTCCTGGCCGCGATAGCTGCGCACCGCATTAAGTGCCGTTTGCAGGAAAAACTGGTTACTGACACCTGGAATCTCCACCGGATACTGGAAGGCCATAAAGATGCCTTCGCCCGCGCGATCTTCCGGCGACAGCGCAAGCAAATCTTTGCCTTTGAACTCAACCGTGCCGCCCGTCACTTCATAATCTTCTCGCCCGGCAAGCGTTGCCGATAAGGTACTTTTGCCCGAACCGTTTGGCCCCATAATGGCGTGAACTTCGCCGGGATGAACGTCGAGGCTTAATCCGCGCAGGATAGCTTTATCTTCCACGCTGACGTGTAAATCTTTAATACTTAACATGTTTATTCCTTATCCGACGCTGTGTTCAAGACTGATGGCGAGGAGTTTTTGTGCTTCAACGGCAAATTCCAACGGCAGCTCCGAGAACACGTCTTTGCAGAAACCGTTAACAATCATCGAGATGGCGTCTTCTTCGCTGATCCCGCGTTGCAGGCAGTAAAACAGTTGATCTTCACCAATACGTGATGTCGTTGCCTCGTGTTCCAGTTGCGCACTATTGTTACGACACTCAACATACGGGAAGGTATGCGCCCCACAATTAGCGCCAATCAGCATTGAGTCGCACTGAGTGAAATTGCGCGCATTGGTTGCCGTCGGCATGATTTTCACTAAGCCGCGATAACTGTTCTGACTATGTCCGGCAGAGATCCCTTTCGAGATAATGGTCGATTTGGTGTTTTTACCGATGTGGATCATCTTGGTGCCGGTATCCGCTTGCTGATGACCGCTGGTCAGCGCCACTGAGTAAAACTCACCAATGGAGTTATCGCCGCGCAAAATGCAGCTGGGATATTTCCACGTAATCGCTGACCCGGTTTCTGATTGCGTCCATGACATTTTGCTGTTTTCGCCTTCGCACAAAGCACGCTTGGTGACGAAGTTGAGAATACCGCCGGTGTTGTTATCGCCAGGAAACCAGTTTTGTACCGTGGAATATTTCACCTCGGCGTTTTTATGGATGATGACTTCCACCACTGCCGCGTGTAACTGATAGCTGTCACGCACCGGAGCGGAACAGCCTTCAATGTAGCTGACGTAGCTGTCTTCGTCGGCCACCAGAATGGTGCGCTCAAACTGCCCGGTTTTTTCTGCGTTAATGCGAAAATAGGTGGAAAGTTCCATCGGGCAGCGCACGCCTTTAGGCACATAAATAAACGTACCATCAGAGGCTACCGCCGCATTAAGCGCGGCAAAGAAGTTGTCATTCCCCGGCACCACGGTGCCGAGATATTTACGCACCAGTTCCGGGTGATCGTGGATCGCCTCACCAAAGGAACAGAAAATAATTCCCTGCTCCGCCAGTTTTTCGCGATAAGTAGTGGCAACCGAAACTGAGTCGAAAATGGCATCCACCGCCACCTCTTTGCCTTCCCGCACGGGAACGCCCAACTGCTCAAACGCCGCCTCCACCTCTTTACTTAAAAAGGCGTTCGCGCCAGTTTGCTGCACCGCGCCAGGTTCAGACGCGCAAGTGTCGTCACAATTACCGCACGATGGTGCTGAGTAGTAGCTGTAATCCTGATAATTCAGCTTGTCGTAGTGCGCTTTCAACCAGTGCGGTTCTTCCATCTCCAGCCATGCGCGATAGGCGTTTAGACGAAACTCCAGCATCCACTCCGGCTCATTACGCTTCGCCGAAATTGCGCGCACCACCTCTTCGTTTATCCCCTTTGCCAGCTCATCGGTGGCTAACTGGGTGAAGAATCCTTCTTTATAATTCAGCGGGCCGCCGGTCCAGGTTTTGACATCGTCAGTTGCTTCAGTATTACGAGACATAGTACCGCCTATACCCCAAAGCTTTCGCCACAGCCACATTCATTCTGGGCTTTAGGGTTGTGAAATTTGAATATCTGATTAAGTCCTTCACGAACGAAATCGACTTCCGTGCCATCAATAAACGGCATCGCTTGCAGCGGGACAAACAGCTTCGCGCCGTCGTGTTCAAACAGCAGATCGTCTTTGTCCGGCTCGCTAACACTGTCGAGCACATAGCCAAAGCCCGCGCAGCCCGTTTGCTTCACGCCTAAGCGCACGCCGACCATACCCGGCTGCTTTGCCACCAGCTCACGGATGTGTATCGCCGCTGCGGGTGTCAGCGTTAAGCCTTGCCAGGCGAAATCTTGTGGGTTAAAGGTTCCTGAATGCATGTCCATCGATTTACCTCACTTCATCGCTTTCAGCGTATAACAGCATGTTAGTGATAATGATTATCAGTTCAACCCAGCAAACGCAGGGGCTTTACCGTAAAACATGCTTTTTGCCTGCTTTTAATAAGCATAGACCCTGATGTGTGGGTTAACAGGCACGCTAAGAATTAGGTATCTCATTGTTAGATAATGGTTATTATCTAAGGAGCATTAAGGCTGTGATGAAAAAGAAAAAGTTGTATTGAAAATGACTATTTAAGAGATAGGTAAAAAAGTGCAGCGTTCAGAAATAAGAAAACCCTTAAGTCTGTGCGACACAGGCTTAAGGGTTTCTACCCCATCCGGCGCTTATCTCCGGCACTCTCAGTGGCTTAGCTCTTGAAGGGGCGATAAGAATAATCTCATAAAGCTAACCCGCCGTTTTAACACAAACTGCGATTAGTATTATTTTTGAACAATATCAGGCGGTAGATAAGCAGTATTAAGAAGGTCATCGAACCTGGACGGAGGTTAATCCAGGTCGATTTGGCGAACTTGCGGCATTAAGTCAGGATCAATGCACGCCCAGACGCCAGGCAAAGTAGATTTCTTCTTTTAATTCAGCAGAAGAGAGAGTAAGCAGGTCAGCAAATTCAAGTTCTAGTTGTTTCAGACGTTTGAGATATTGGGCAGGTGAAAGATTGCTCTGGTCACGGCGTAAAAATTCAATGGCCAGCTGGGTGGGATCAAGTTGAGTAGACATAGCATCCTCGCTTTTAGACAAGACCTGCACAGTATACCACCGTTTACTGTGCAGATAATGACCAAAAGCAATATGCGTCACACTTTTCTGGTGACAACGTCACAAAATGGCGGTCGTCAATCGTGACGAACAGCACAAACGCCCTTTCTCATCGAAGATTTCAATCTGCCAGACCTGGTGACGCGAACCGAGATGCAACGGTTTGCATACGCCGCGCACCCGCCCTTCTCGTGCCGAGCGGACGTGGTTAGCATTGATTTCCAGACCAACCACTTTTTGCTCACCTTCGGTACATAAATAACCGGCAACGGAACCGATACTTTCGGCCAGTACCACGGATGCTCCTCCATGCAGCAACCCGAAAGGCTGCTTTGTCCGCGAGTCTACTGGCATTGTCGCTTCAAGGGTGTCATCACCAATATGTTCAAAGCGAATATCCAGGAACCCCACCATGTTTCCTTCACCCATAGCATTCAGTGCTTCCAGGGTGATTTTCCGTTTCCATATCATTTAATAATCTCCAGTAAAGCCTGCACAGGATGGCGTACCCCCGTGCCTTCAACCCGTTTTACCTGGCTACGGCAGGAATATCCGGTCGCCAGACAGCGGTTACGCGGCAGTCGCTGCATAGCCTGATGCCAGGATAACTCATAGATCCCGAGCGAATTTTCATGGTTTTTCGCTTCATGTCCGTAAGTCCCTGCCATGCCGCAGCAACCCACGCTGACATTTTCCAGTTTCGCGCCAAAACGGGCAAATATCGCGGCCCATTGTGCTGGCGCACCCGGCAAGGCGGTAACTTCGGTACAGTGACCAAAGAAATACCATGATTCACCGCTGACTGTAGCCACTGGCTGTGACTCAAGTGCGCTTGCCAGCCATTCATTCGCCAGTAAGACGTTAAACTCGCCACGCTCCTCGCCCAGCGCCAGTTTATATTCATCGCGATAACAAAGTACCAGCGCCGGATCGACGCCCACCATTGGCATACCCAGCTTCGCCATACGGTTGAGGAAATCCGCCGTCTTTTTCGCCGTCTTCGCAAAACGATTAAGAAAACCTTTAATATGCTGGGCTTTGCCATTTGGCGAAAATGGCAGTAACACAGGCTGGAAACCTAATTTTTCGACCAGACGGACAAAATCCGCCACCACTTGCGCATCGTAATAGCTGGTAAAGGGGTCCTGCACCACCAACACTGTGCGCGCTTTCTGCTCTGCATTGAGAGATTCAAGCTGTTCCAGCGTCATGTTTGCCGAGCGATGCCCCACCATTTGTTGTTGTAGCGAGGGGACCGACAGCAGCGGCAAATCAACCATGCCGATATGTTTTTCCGAGAGTTTGCGCACCAGCGGCTGGTTAATGAAGAAGTTAAAGGTTTTCGGCGCGCGTGCCATCAGCGGCGCGTAGCTCTCGACCGTAGCGACGAGGTGGTCGCGCAGCGGGCGTAAATAACGGGTGTGATAGAGCTGCAGAAAACGAGAGCGAAACTCCGGCACATCAATTTTGATGGGGCACTGGGTCGAACACGCTTTACAGGCCAGACAGCCCGACATCGCCTCTTTGACTTCGTGTGAGAAGTCATATTCGCCTTTATTCGCATGCCAGCTATTGCGCGTGCGGGCAATTAACGTCCGCAAACTGACGCCGGATTCAGGCAGTTCTTGTTCCAGTTTGAGTGGATCAACGCCGCGATCCGCCAACAAACGCAGCCATTCACGCACCAGCGTTGCGCGCCCTTTCGGTGAATGAATCCGGTTCTGGGTGATCTTCATCGACGGACACATCGGACTACGGGCATCAAAGTTGAAGCATAAACCGTTGCCGTTACACTCCATCGCACCGCGCCACTGCTGGCGTACCGCAATGGGGATCTGCCGATCGAATGTACCGCGCTTCACCGCGTCCACTTTCATCATCGGCGCATCGAGACCTTCTGGCGGGCAAATCTTCCCTGGGTTGAGTCGGTTATGCGGGTCAAATGCCGCTTTCACTTTGCGCAGTTCTGCAAAAAGTTCCTCACCGAAAAACGCCGGGCTGTATTCAGCGCGAAAACCTTTGCCGTGCTCGCCCCACAACAAACCACCGTATTTCGCAGTCAGCGCCACCACGTCATCAGAGATTTGCTTCATCAAAATCTCTTGTTGAGGATCGCACATATCCAGCGCTGGACGGACGTGCAAGACACCTGCGTCGACGTGACCGAACATACCGTAGCTTAAGCCGTGGCTGTCGAGCAGCGCGCGAAATTCAGCAATATAATCCGCCAGGTGTTCCGGCGGTACGCAGGTATCCTCAGCAAACGGAATTGGCTTAGCGGCACCTTTGGCATTGCCAAGCAGACCAACGGCTTTTTTGCGCATTGCATAGATACGTTCAACCCCCGCCAGCTCACGGCACACCTGCCAGCCGATGACACCTGCTTGATGACTGGCGATCAGCTCATCCAACCGCGCACAGAGTGCATTTACCCGCTCATCAATCAGCGCCTCATCATCACCAGCAAATTCCACAATGTTCAGCCCGAGCATCTCTTGGTCAGGCACATCGGTAATCAACTCGCTGACGGAATGCCAGACAATATCTTCCCGCGCCAGATTCAGCACTTTTGAGTCCACCGTCTCTACCGAAAGCGCCCGCGCCTCAACCATAAACGGCGCGTTACGCAGCGCAGAGTCAAAAGAGTCATATTTGACGTTCACCAGACGGCGCACTTTAGGCAAGCGTGTAATATCCAGCCGCGCTTCGGTAATAAAGGCCAGCGTCCCTTCTGAACCCGTCAGAATGCGCGTCAGGTCGAACTCGGTCATCTCATCGTTAAAGACATGACGCAGATCGTAACCGGTAAGAAAGCGGTTAAGTTTGGGGAAGTTGTCGATAATTAACTGGCGTTGCTGACGGCAACGTTGATAAACCGTGTTATAAATTCGCCCGATTGTGGTATTGGATTTACCCAGCGTTTCCGCCAATTCGACGGGTAAAGGTTGCGTATCGAGAATATCGCCCCCCAACAACACCGCGCGTACGCCAAGTACGTGATCTGACGTTTTGCCATAGACCAGCGATCCCTGACCGGATGCATCGGTATTGATCATCCCACCGAGCGTTGCCCGGTTGCTGGTCGAAAGTTCCGGCGCAAAAAAGTAGCCGAACGGTTTCAGGTACTGATTGAGTTGATCTTTTATCACCCCGGCCTCAACGCGCACCCAGCCCTCTTCAGGGTTAATTTCGATGATGCGGTTCATATGGCGGGACATATCAACAATAATCCCCTGGTTGAGCGCCTGACCGTTAGTGCCGGTGCCGCCGCCGCGGGGGGTAAAGATCAGCGATGAATAGCGTTCCTGCGCGGCAAGACGGGCGATCAGCGCCACATCTGCGGTTGAACGCGGAAATACCACCGCATCGGGGAGAAGTTGGTAAATACTGTTGTCGGTCGACATTGTCAGACGATCGGCATAACTTGTCGCCGTATCGCCGGTAAAACCTTGTTGCTCCAGCTCTTGCAAAAAATTAAGCACCAGTTGAACGACGCCGGGTGCCTGGGAAATCTGTGGAATCATTATATTGACCCTTTCCTGCGGTCTGTGATGTAGGTCGATACACTATTCTTTCAGGCTGCTGCAATAGCGCACTGAAAGGTGATGTTTGTTTACTCTATGGATTTCGTGTTGCAGGAAGGCGGCAAGCGAGTGAACTCCAGGAGCTTACAATAGTAAGTGACTGGGGTGAACGAACGTAGCCGCAGCACATGCAACTTGAAATACGACGAGTAAATCGTTTGCGTGTTGCCTGAGTTGTTGTACCACATTTTTTTCTAACACGCCCATCAGAATTAAGGGCAGAATCGGCCTGTTAAAAACCGCTGAAATTGCTCATCATTATGCAGGTGAGTTTCGCGTGTTCACGTCGCGTCGACGATTTGACGCACAAAAAAGGTGAAAAGTAGTTATGGTAAATGTTCGTCAGCCCAGGGATGTCGCACAAATTCTGCTTTCGGTGCTGTTTTTAGCCATCATGATTGTGGCATGTCTGTGGATTGTTCAACCCTTTATTCTCGGCTTTGCATGGGCCGGTACGGTGGTTATCGCCACCTGGCCGGTATTGTTACGTTTGCAAAAGATCATGTTTGGCCGCCGCTCTCTCGCCGTTCTGGTGATGACGCTGTTATTAGTGATGGTGTTTATCATCCCTATTGCTTTGCTGGTTAACAGTATCGTCGACGGCAGCGGCCCGCTAATTAAAGCCATTTCCAGCGGTGACATGACGTTACCCGATCTGGCGTGGCTTAATACCATTCCGGTGATTGGCGCGAAGCTGTATGCAGGCTGGCACAACTTGCTGGATATGGGGGGGACGGCGATCATGGCGAAAGTCCGCCCTTATATTGGCACCACCACCACCTGGTTCGTTGGGCAGGCGGCGCATATCGGGCGCTTTATGGTGCATTGTGCGCTGATGCTTCTCTTCAGTGCCCTGCTGTACTGGCGCGGTGAACAGGTGGCACAAGGCATTCGCCATTTTGCAACCCGTCTGGCAGGCGTTCGCGGAGATGCCGCCGTGCTGCTGGCGGCACAGGCTATCCGCGCGGTGGCGCTGGGTGTGGTGGTGACGGCGTTAGTACAGGCAGTGCTTGGCGGTATCGGCCTCGCCGTATCCGGCGTACCTTATGCAACGTTGCTAACGGTGTTAATGATCCTCTCCTGCCTTGTCCAGCTTGGCCCGTTGCCGGTACTGATTCCGGCGATTATCTGGCTCTACTGGACTGGCGATACCACCTGGGGAACGGTATTGTTAGTGTGGAGCGGTGTGGTTGGCACGCTGGATAACGTCATCCGCCCAATGTTAATTCGCATGGGTGCCGATTTACCGCTGATCCTGATTCTCTCTGGCGTTATTGGTGGTTTGATTGCTTTCGGGATGATCGGTCTGTTTATTGGTCCGGTTCTGTTAGCCGTTTCCTGGCGTCTGTTTGCCGCGTGGGTGGAAGAAGTCCCGCCGCCGACGGACCAACCGGAAGAAATTCTCGAAGAACTTGGCGAAATCGAGAAACCGAATAAGTAATTTCTCATCAGGCGGCTCTGCCGCCTGATTGTTAACCACCGCTAATTGATATTTGCTTGCTCTTCCCCATATTTTCCTGCTTACCGCCATTCAGCTGGTAGTACCTGTCGCAAATTCTTTACAGTTTTTAAACTAATGAGACGAATCTGATCGACGCAAAAAGTCCGTATGCCTACTATTAGCTCACGGTTATAAATCAACATATTGATTTATAAGCATGGAAATCCCCTGAGTGAAACAACGAATTGCTGTGTGTAGTCTTTGCCCATCTCCCACGATGGGCTTTTTTTTAACATTTTTCCGCTTCGCTACCTCGCCCCTCACTCTTTCCAATAATGTTGCACAAGATACTGTGACTCTCTTCAAGCCGTCAGCAGGCTGATAATGTTATTTATATTTTATTGTTTATTTCATGCAGCCATTACACGATGAACGCTTATGAACTCCAGGCACTCCGCCATATTTTTGCCATGACTATTGATGAATGCGCGACCTGGATTGCCCAGACCGGTGACAGTGAAAGCTGGCGTCAGTGGGAAAATGGCAAGTGTGCCATTCCTGATCGTGTAGTCGAGCAACTGTTGGCTATGCGTCAGCAAAGAAAAAAACATCTTCATGCCATCATAGAGAAAATAAATAACCGCATCGGCAACAACACCATGCGTTTTTTCCCCGACTTAACCGCATTTCAACGAGTCTACCCTGATGGCAATTTTATTGACTGGAAGATCTATCAATCGGTAGCTGCTGAATTATATGCACACGATCTGGAGCGGCTTTGTTAATTTTTCCACAGAAAGGAATTGTCGTTGTTACAACAATAATGAACGGATGCTGACACAACATCGCTTCACTTTTTAAAGCACCTTTGCTAAGTAGAACCTATGAAAAATCCCTATTTCCCTACCGCACTTGGGTTGTATTTTAATTACCTGGTGCATGGTATGGGCGTCCTTTTGATGAGCCTGAATATGGCCTCGCTGGAGACACTTTGGCAGACTAATGCCGCGGGTGTCTCGATAGTTATCTCATCGCTGGGCATTGGTCGATTAAGTGTCTTGCTTTTTGCAGGATTATTATCCGATCGCTTTGGTCGCCGCCCTTTTATCATGCTCGGGATGTGCTGCTATATGGCCTTCTTTTTTGGCATCCTGCAGACCAATAACATCATTATCGCTTATGTTTTTGGCTTTCTGGCGGGAATGGCAAACAGTTTTCTCGATGCAGGCACTTATCCCAGTTTGATGGAAGCTTTTCCACGCTCACCTGGGACAGCCAATATTTTAATTAAAGCATTTGTTTCCAGCGGACAATTTTTATTACCGCTAATCATTAGCCTGTTAGTGTGGGCTGAACTGTGGTTCGGTTGGTCCTTTATGATTGCTGCAGGCATTATGTTTATTAACGCTCTGTTTTTATACCGTTGTACGTTCCCACCCCATCCGGGTCGTCGCTTACCTGTCATAAAGAAAACCACCAGCTCTACGGAACATCGCTGTTCAATTATCGATTTAGCCAGTTATACCTTATATGGCTATATCTCAATGGCAACGTTTTATCTGGTTAGCCAGTGGCTGGCACAGTACGGACAATTTGTTGCAGGCATGTCATACACTATGTCGATCAAACTACTCAGTATCTACACCGTGGGTTCGCTGCTTTGTGTATTTATTACCGCTCCACTCATTCGTAATACCGTTCGCCCAACAACATTACTGATGCTGTACACCTTTATCTCATTTATTGCTCTGTTTACCGTCTGCCTGCATCCCACATTTTATGTGGTGATAATATTTGCTTTTGTCATTGGTTTTACCTCTGCTGGAGGTGTTGTGCAAATTGGCCTGACGTTAATGGCTGAACGTTTCCCTTACGCTAAAGGTAAAGCTACAGGGATCTATTACAGTGCGGGCAGTATTGCGACCTTTACTATTCCGTTGATTACGGCTCATCTGTCCCAAAGAAGTATTGCCGATATTATGTGGTTCGATACCGCCATCGCTGCCATCGGTTTTTTACTGGCACTGTTTATCGGCTTACGCAGCCGCAAAAAAACGCGGCATCACTCGCTAAAGGAAAATGTCGCTCCGGGTGGGTAATGCAATATTCTTTTCAGGTCATGCAAGATCTTACGGATAAATAACTCTTTCTGCGCTAACTAAGGAAAATCGCGATCAAAAACAAACTATGACATGCAATATTCCTGGAAACATAAACTTTATGCCATGTACCCAGGGAAAATCATCTTCAGTATAGTAATTATGTAAACCGTCGGAGAACAATACGTACGGTAACGAAATTATCTTTCAGCAAGGAGCTGTGAAAATGTCTCAAAATAAGGCTTTCAGCACGCCATTTATCCTGGCTGTTCTTTGTATTTACTTCAGCTACTTCCTGCACGGCATTAGTGTTATTACGCTTGCCCAAAATATGTCATCTCTGGCGGAAAAGTTTTCCACTGACAACGCGGGCATTGCCTACTTAATTTCCGGTATCGGTTTGGGGCGATTGATCAGTATTTTATTCTTCGGTGTGATCTCCGATAAGTTTGGTCGTCGGGCGGTGATATTAATGGCAGTAATAATGTATCTGCTATTCTTCTTTGGTATTCCCGCTTGCCCGAATTTAACTCTCGCCTACGGTCTGGCAGTGTGCGTAGGTATCGCTAACTCAGCGCTGGATACGGGTGGCTACCCCGCGCTCATGGAATGCTTTCCGAAAGCCTCTGGTTCGGCGGTCATACTGGTTAAAGCGATGGTGTCATTTGGGCAAATGTTCTACCCAATGCTGGTGAGCTATATGTTGCTCAATAATATCTGGTACGGCTATGGGCTGATTATTCCGGGTATTCTATTTGTACTGATCACGCTGATGCTGTTGAAAAGCAAATTCCCCAGCCAGTTGGTGGACGCCAGCGTAACTAATGAATTACCGCAAATGAACAGCAAACCGTTAGTCTGGCTGGAAGGTGTTTCATCGGTACTGTTCGGTGTAGCCGCATTCTCGACCTTTTATGTGATTGTGGTGTGGATGCCCAAATATGCGATGGCTTTTGCTGGTATGTCAGAAGCTGAGGCATTAAAAACCATCTCTTATTACAGTATGGGCTCGTTGGTCTGTGTCTTTATTTTTGCCGCACTACTGAAAAAAATGGTCCGGCCCATCTGGGCTAATGTATTTAACTCTGCACTGGCAACAATAACAGCAGCCATTATCTACCTGTACCCTTCTCCACTGGTGTGCAATGCCGGAGCCTTTGTTATCGGTTTCTCAGCAGCTGGCGGCATTTTACAGCTCGGCGTTTCGGTCATGTCAGAGTTTTTTCCCAAAAGCAAAGCCAAAGTCACCAGTATTTATATGATGATGGGTGGACTGGCTAACTTTGTTATTCCACTGATTACCGGTTATCTGTCGAACATCGGCCTGCAATATATCATTGTTCTCGATTTTACTTTCGCGCTGCTGGCCCTGATTACCGCAATTATTGTTTTTATCCGCTATTACCGCGTTTTCATTATTCCTGAAAATGATGTGCGGTTTGGCGAGCGTAAATTTTGCACCCGGTTAAACACAATTAAGCATAGAGGTTAAAGGAGTTAATTATGGATGTTACCGCAAAATACGAATTGATTGGGTTGATGGCCTATCCTATCCGCCACAGTTTATCGCCCGAAATGCAGAATAAAGCCTTAGAAAAAGCGGGATTGCCATTTACCTATATGGCCTTCGAAGTGGATAACGATAGCTTTCCTGGAGCAATTGAAGGATTAAAAGCCCTCAAAATGCGCGGAACTGGTGTATCGATGCCGAACAAACAACTGGCGTGTGAATATGTTGATGAATTAACACCAGCTGCCAAACTGGTGGGGGCCATCAACACCATCGTTAATGATGATGGCTATCTGCGTGGCTATAACACCGACGGCACGGGCCATATTCGCGCCATTAAAGAGAGCGGTTTTGATATCAAAGGCAAAACGATGGTGCTGTTAGGGGCCGGTGGTGCCTCAACGGCAATTGGCGCGCAGGGGGCAATTGAAGGTTTAAAAGAAATTAAACTCTTTAACCGTCGGGATGAGTTCTTCGATAAAGCCCTCGCCTTCGCGCAGCGGGTTAATGAAAACACCGATTGTGTCGTCACGGTCACCGATCTCGCCGATCAGCAAGCCTTTGCTGAAGCCCTGGCTTCCGCCGACATTTTAACCAATGGCACAAAAGTGGGTATGAAACCCCTTGAGAATGAATCATTGGTTAATGATATCAGTCTGTTACATCCGGGACTTCTGGTCACTGAATGCGTGTATAACCCGCATATGACGAAGTTATTGCAGCAGGCGCAACAAGCTGGTTGCAAAACGATTGATGGATACGGCATGTTGTTGTGGCAAGGGGCTGAACAGTTCACATTATGGACTGGCAAAGATTTCCCTCTGGAATATGTTAAACAGGTCATGGGGTTCGGTGCCTGACAGGCTGACCGCGTGCAGAAAGGGTAAAAAATGAAAACCGTAACTGTAAAAGATCTCGTCATTGGTACGGGCGCACCTAAAATCATCGTCTCGCTGATGGCGAAAGATATCGCCAGCGTGAAATCCGAAGCTCTCGCCTATCGTGAAGCGGACTTTGATATTCTGGAATGGCGTGTGGACCACTATGCCGACCTCTCCAATGTGGAGTCTGTCATGGCGGCAGCAAAAATTCTCCGTGAGACCATGCCAGAAAAACCGCTGCTGTTTACCTTCCGCAGTGCCAAAGAAGGCGGCGAGCAGGCGATTTCCACCGAGGCTTATATTGCACTCAATCGTGCAGCCATCGACAGCGGCCTGGTTGATATGATCGATCTGGAGTTATTTACCGGTGATGATCAGGTTAAAGAAACCGTCGCCTACGCCCACGCGCATGATGTGAAAGTAGTCATGTCCAACCATGACTTCCATAAAACGCCGGAAGCCGAAGAAATCATTGCCCGTCTGCGCAAAATGCAATCCTTCGACGCCGATATTCCTAAGATTGCGCTGATGCCGCAAAGTACCAGCGATGTGCTGACGTTGCTTGCCGCGACCCTGGAGATGCAGGAGCAGTATGCCGATCGTCCAATTATCACGATGTCGATGGCAAAAACTGGCGTAATTTCTCGTCTGGCTGGTGAAGTATTTGGCTCGGCGGCAACTTTTGGTGCGGTAAAAAAAGCGTCTGCGCCAGGGCAAATCTCGGTAAATGATTTGCGCACGGTATTAACTATTTTACACCAGGCATAAGCAATAATATTTCGGCGGGAACACCCTCCCCGCCGAACTAAAAAATATATTCAATCGTATTTAATAAAAATATTTCGTGAGTCTCTGTGCGCTAATTCTCCATTTGGCGTAGGGAAAATCACATCTGAATCAGGAATTAACAATGAAACCTGTAAAACCACCTCGTATTAATGGACGAGTGCCGGTCCTGTCGGCACAGGAAGCGGTGAATTATATTCCCGACGAAGCAACACTTTGTGTGTTAGGCGCTGGCGGCGGTATTCTGGAAGCCACCACGTTAATTACTGCTCTTGCTGATAAATATAAACAGACTCAAACACCACGTAATTTATCGATTATTAGTCCAACAGGGCTTGGCGATCGCGCCGACCGTGGTATTAGTCCTCTGGCGCAAGAAGGTCTGGTGAAATGGGCATTATGTGGTCACTGGGGACAATCGCCGCGTATTTCTGAACTCGCAGAACAAAATAAAATTATTGCTTATAACTACCCACAAGGTGTACTTACACAAACCTTACGCGCCGCCGCAGCCCACCAGCCTGGTATTATTAGTGATATTGGCATCGGGACATTTGTCGATCCACGCCAGCAAGGCGGCAAACTGAATGAAGTCACTAAAGAAGACCTGATTAAACTGGTCGAGTTTGATAACAAAGAATATCTCTATTACAAAGCGATTGCGCCAGATATTGCCTTCATTCGCGCTACCACCTGCGACAGTGAAGGCTACGCCACTTTTGAAGATGAGGTGATGTATCTCGACGCATTGGTTATTGCCCAGGCGGTGCACAATAACGGCGGTATTGTGATGATGCAGGTGCAGAAAATGGTTAAGAAAGCCACGCTGCATCCTAAATCTGTCCGTATTCCGGGTTATCTGGTGGATATTGTGGTGGTCGATCCGGATCAAACCCAACTGTATGGCGGTGCACCGGTTAACCGCTTTATTTCTGGTGACTTCACCCTTGATGACAGTACCAAACTTAGCCTGCCCCTAAACCAACGTAAATTAGTTGCGCGGCGCGCATTATTCGAAATGCGTAAAGGCGCGGTGGGGAATGTCGGCGTCGGTATTGCTGACGGCATTGGCCTGGTCGCCCGAGAAGAAGGTTGTGCTGATGACTTTATTCTGACGGTAGAAACAGGTCCGATTGGCGGAATTACTTCACAGGGGATCGCCTTTGGCGCGAACGTGAATACCCGTGCCATTCTGGATATGACGTCCCAGTTTGATTTTTATCACGGTGGCGGTCTGGATGTTTGTTATTTGAGTTTTGCTGAAGTCGACCAGCACGGTAACGTCGGCGTGCATAAATTCAATGGTAAAATCATGGGCACCGGTGGATTTATTGATATCAGTGCCACTTCGAAGAAAATCATTTTCTGCGGCACATTAACTGCGGGCAGTTTAAAAACAGAAATTACCGACGGCAAATTAAATATCGTCCAGGAAGGACGGGTGAAGAAATTTATTCGGGAACTACCGGAAATTACTTTCAGCGGAAAAATCGCTCTCGAGCGAGGGCTGGATGTTCGTTATATCACTGAGCGCGCAGTATTCACGCTGAAAGAAGACGGCCTGCATTTAATCGAAATCGCCCCTGGCGTCGATTTACAAAAAGATATTCTCGACAAAATGGATTTCACCCCAGTGATTTCGCCAGAACTCAAACTGATGGACGAAAGATTATTTATCGATGCGGCGATGGGTTTTGTCCTGCCTGAAGCGGCTCATTAACAGGAGTATAATGATGGATTTTTCTTTAACTGAAGAACAAGAACTGCTGCTGGCCAGTATTCGCGAACTGATTACGACTAACTTTCCGGAAGAGTATTTCCGCACCTGCGATCAAAACGGGACATATCCGCGTGAGTTTATGCGGGCGCTGGCGGATAACGGTATTTCCATGCTTGGCGTGCCGGAAGAATTTGGTGGTATCCCTGCGGATTACGTCACCCAAATGCTGGCGCTGATGGAAGTGTCAAAATGCGGTGCTCCGGCATTTTTAATTACCAACGGTCAATGTATTCACAGTATGCGCCGTTTCGGTTCTGCAGAGCAGCTACGTAAAACGGCAGAGAGCACCCTGGAAACGGGTGATCCCGCCTATGCCCTGGCGTTGACGGAACCAGGTGCTGGCTCAGATAACAACAGTGCCACTACCACTTACACGCGTAAAAACGGCAAGGTCTACATCAACGGACAAAAAACCTTTATTACCGGTGCGAAAGAGTACCCGTATATGCTGGTGCTGGCGCGCGATCCGCAACCGAAAGATCCCAAAAAAGCCTTCACCCTGTGGTGGGTCGACTCCAGTAAGCCCGGCATTAAGATTAACCCGCTGCATAAAATCGGCTGGCATATGCTCAGCACCTGCGAAGTCTATCTCGACAACGTGGAGGTTGAAGAGAGCGACATGGTGGGCGAAGAAGGAATGGGTTTCCTCAATGTGATGTACAACTTTGAGATGGAGCGCCTGATCAACGCCGCGCGCAGCACCGGCTTTGCCGAATGCGCCTTTGAAGATGCCGCCCGCTATGCCAACCAACGTATCGCTTTTGGTAAGCCCATTGGTCATAACCAGATGATCCAGGAAAAACTGGCGCTGATGGCGATTAAGATCGACAACATGCGCAACATGGTGCTGAAAGTGGCATGGCAAGCCGATCAGCATCAGTCACTGCGCACCAGCGCGGCGCTGGCAAAACTGTACTGTGCACGTACCGCAATGGAAGTCATTGATGATGCGATTCAAATCATGGGCGGTCTGGGCTATACCGATGAGGCGCGCGTCTCCCGCTTCTGGCGTGATGTCCGTTGTGAACGTATCGGCGGCGGTACAGACGAAATTATGATTTACGTAGCAGGTCGGCAGATCCTGAAAGACTATCAGAACAAATAATCTGCAGGCGGCGCAGCTTCTTAACAAACTGCGCCGCCAGATTTATCCAACAAGACTTACCGGTTGAGGAAATTCAGATAGGATTTCTTGTTCCGCAAAACAGTTTTTAAATTGTCTACGGTAATCGCTGGGCGAACAACCGACATGGCGCAAAAACAGTTTGGCAAAGTGATCGACATTTTCATAACCCACACGCCAGGAGATCTCTGCCTGTGATAATTCAGTATTAGTGAGTGACCATTTTGCTTCCGTCATACGCCGTTGAATAACATAGTTAATAGGGGAAATACGATACTCTTTGGTAAATTCATGGCAAATATAACTGACGCTGGCACGAAATTTTTTCGATAACTGTTCTAAAGTGATTTTTTCGCGATAATTATTATTCAGATAGAAAAGAATATCTTTTATCAGAACATCTTTTTTAATATACCCCTGCTCCGAACGATAAGCATTTTTAAAATTTTCGTAGTAAAGAATGGCTAACGTATAGGCAAATGCATCCCATAACGAAGATGTTTGGCTATTTTTACTTTGCGGCAAAATCACACTTAGCTCATTAAATAAGGTTTTTATGACTTCTTTTCCCTGCCCCGCGGCAATTACCGGACAAGAATGCGGTTGCAGTAGCTGATTTTCCTCAGCCCCCTGAAACTGAAAGCCGTACAGCGCACAGGTACACGTCGTTGCCGGATCGTTAACGTCAGAGGCCACCGCATGCAGCCTGCCGCGTTCTATCACCACAATGTCATCCGCATGTGCGACATATAACGAAGAATCGATGGTAAACCTTGCAACCCCTTTCTTGACGTAAATCAACTCGGTTTCATTGTCATGAACGTGATGTCCGGACTCCCATTTTGGATCATCGCTAAATGCAAAACGTGAAAGCCGTGGCGTTTTACCGGCGACAAACAGCGTTTCACTGGCGTTATCAAAACAGCGTTGATACATGACAACCTCCCTATTCCATGAGCAAGCAAAAACAATATATGCCGGATAAAATACGGCGTGTATTGCGGTTATACAACCGCGTTTAGCGAGAGCTAAACAAGATTATTTACACTGAATGCAAGATTGTACGGTCATGGAATAACTATATTGCCGCAAATTGCACTTTTGTTTTAGCGATCGCATTTTTTTTGCAAGATTGTTGGCAAGGAAAACAGCTTGCTCCGTCGAAAACCCCGCACCGCTATCGCACACTATTTTCAGGCCATTTTTACCTTCCATCGGAGATGGTTCCGTATGCGACTCACAGGAGAAATCATGAAAATAATAACCTGCTTTAAGCTGGTGCCTGAAGAACAGGACATTGTTGTCACTCCAGAATACACCCTGAATTTCGACAATGCCGACGCCAAAATCAGCCAGTTCGATCTCAATGCCATTGAAGCTGCAAGCCAGCTCGCAACAGATGACGATGAGATAGCCGCGCTGACCGTTGGCGGCTCATTGTTGCAGAACTCGAAAGTGCGCAAAGACGTGCTATCCCGCGGGCCGCACAGCCTGTATTTGGTGCAGGATGCGCAACTTGAACATGCACTGCCTCTCGATACCGCAAAAGCGCTGGCGGCAGCAATTGAAAAGATCGGCTTCGATTTACTGATCTTTGGTGAAGGTTCCGGCGACCTTTATGCCCAGCAGGTTGGCTTGCTGGTCGGAGAAATTCTGCAACTTCCGGTGATTAATGCAGTGAGTGCTATTCAGCGTCAGGGCAATACACTGGTGATTGAACGCACGCTTGAAGATGATGTTGAAGTTATTGAACTCTCTGTTCCAGCCGTGCTCTGCGTCACCTCCGATATTAACGTGCCACGCATTCCTTCGATGAAAGCCATTCTCGGCGCGGGTAAAAAACCGGTAAATCAGTGGCAGGCAAGTGATATTGACTGGAGCCAGAGCGCGCCACTTGCTGAACTGGTCGGCATTCGCGTACCGCCGCAAACAGAACGTAAGCACATCATTATCGATAACGATTCGCCGGAGGCCATTGCCGAGCTGGCGGAACATCTGAAGAAAGCCCTGAACTGAAGCCTACGGAGAAGAAACGATGAGTCAATTAAACAGCGTCTGGGTCTTTAGCGATAATCCTGAACGTTATGCTGAACTGTTTGGCGGCGCTCAGCAATGGGGCCAACAGGTGTATGCCATTGTACAAAATACCGACCAGGCGCAGGCAGTTATGCCTTATGGTCCAAAATGTCTTTATGTTCTTGCGCAAAACGACGCGCTGCAACGCACTGAAAATTACGCCGAAAGCATTGCTGCCCTGCTGAAAGATAAACACCCCGCTATGTTGCTGTTGGCCGCGACGAAACGTGGTAAAGCGCTGGCAGCACGGTTAAGTGTGCAACTGAATGCGGCGCTGGTGAACGATGCCACGGCGGTGGATATTGTCGATGGTCACATTTGCGCCGAACACCGGATGTATGGCGGGTTAGCGTTCGCTCAGGAAAAGATCAACAGCCCGCTGGCGATCATTACCCTTGCACCCGGTGTTCAGGAACCGTGCACCAGTGATACCTCTCATCAGTGCCCGACAGAAACGGTACCTTATGTTGCTCCGCGTCATGAAATTCTCTGTCGCGAACGCCGTGCGAAAGCCGCAAGCAGCGTGGACCTGAGCAAAGCAAAACGTGTGGTTGGCGTCGGTCGTGGACTGGCGGCGCAGGATGACCTAAAAATGGTCCACGAACTGGCGGCGGTGCTGAATGCTGAAGTCGGCTGTTCACGTCCAATTGCCGAAGGCGAGAACTGGATGGAGCGTGAACGTTATATCGGTGTCTCCGGCGTGTTGCTGAAATCCGATCTCTACCTGACGCTGGGGATCTCCGGGCAGATCCAGCATATGGTTGGCGGCAACGGCGCAAAAGTGATTGTCGCCATCAATAAAGATAAAAATGCGCCAATCTTCAACTATGCCGACTACGGTCTGGTGGGCGATATCTACAAAGTCGTCCCTGCCCTGATTAGCCAGTTGAGCCGCTAATTCCCCTTTCAACCACATCTCCCGCTGTAAACGCAGCGGGAAGGGAGCATAACGCATGTCGGATGACAAATTTGATGCCATTGTGGTCGGTGCGGGCGTTGCTGGTAGCGTTGCCGCACTGGTCATGGCACGAGCCGGGCTGGATGTCCTGGTGATAGAACGCGGCGACAGTGCCGGATGTAAAAACATGACCGGCGGGCGTCTTTATGCCCACACACTTGAAGCAATCATTCCAGGCTTTGCAGTATCAGCGCCGGTAGAACGCAAGGTCACACGCGAGAAAATCTCCTTCTTAACCGAAGAAAGCGCCGTTACCCTCGATTTTCACCGCGAGCAGCCAGATGTTCCGCAACACGCATCTTATACCGTATTGCGTAATCGTCTGGACCCGTGGTTGATGGAACAAGCCGAGCAGGCGGGCGCGCAGTTTATCCCAGGCGTTCGCGTCGACGCGCTGGTTCGTGAAGGAAACAAGGTCACTGGCGTGCAGGCTGGGGATGATATTCTCGAAGCGAATGTGGTGATTCTGGCTGATGGCGTTAACTCGATGCTTGGCCGCTCGCTGGGAATGGTTCCCGCTTCCGATCCGCATCATTACGCTGTTGGTGTTAAAGAGGTTATTGGCCTCACACCAGAACAGATCAACGATCGCTTTAATATTACGGGCGAGGAAGGTGCCGCCTGGCTGTTTGCCGGTTCCCCTTCTGACGGCCTGATGGGCGGGGGATTTCTCTATACCAACAAGGATTCCATATCCTTGGGGCTGGTTTGTGGATTGGGTGATATCGCCCATGCGCAAAAAAGCGTGCCGCAAATGCTGGAAGATTTTAAACAACACCCCGCCATTCGCCCGCTGATTAGCGGCGGCAAACTGCTTGAATATTCCGCGCATATGGTGCCGGAAGGCGGTCTGGCAATGGTGCCGCAACTGGTTAACGAGGGCGTGATGATCGTTGGTGACGCCGCAGGCTTCTGCCTGAATTTGGGTTTTACGGTCCGCGGCATGGATTTAGCCATTGCATCGGCTCAGGCTGCCGCCACAACGGTGATCGCCGCCAAAGAACGCGCGGATTTCTCCGCCAGCAGTCTGGCGCAATACAAACGTGAGCTGGAACAAAGCTGCGTCATGCGTGATATGCAGCATTTTCGCAAGATCCCGGCGCTGATGGAAAACCCGCGCCTGTTTAGCCAATACCCACGAATGGTAGCCGACATCATGAACGAGATGTTCACCATCGACGGCAAACCAAACCAGCCGGTACGAAAAATGATCATGGGACATGCGAAGAAAATTGGGCTGATCAACTTGCTGAAAGATGGCATTAAGGGAGCAACCGCGCTATGAGCCAGAACGCTACGGTTAACGTCGACATCAAATTAGGCGTCAATAAATTCCATGTTGATGAGGGCCACCCGCATATCATTCTGGCGGAAAATCCCGATATCAATGAATTCCATAAATTAATGAAAGCCTGCCCTGCCGGACTTTATAAGCAGGATGACGCAGGAAACATTCATTTTGATTCCGCCGGTTGTCTGGAGTGCGGCACCTGTCGGGTGCTGTGCGGTAACACTATTCTCGAACAGTGGCAATATCCCGCAGGCACCTTCGGTATTGATTTTCGCTACGGCTAATCATGCATCCCACAGGCCCGCATCTCGGGCCTGATGTTCTGTTTCGAGAGTCCAACATGAAAGTGACATTAACGTTTAACGAACAACGTCGTGCGGCGTATCGTCAGCAAGGGTTATGGGGCGATGCTTCGCTGGCCGATTACTGGCAGCAGACCGCTCGTGCGATGCCAGACAAAATTGCCGTGGTCGATAATCATGGTGCATCGTACACCTATAGCGCGCTCGATCACGCCGCGAGCTGTCTGGCAAACTGGATGTTAGCGAAGGGTATTGAATCAGGCGATCGCATCGCATTTCAACTGCCTGGCTGGTGTGAATTTACCGTTATCTATCTTGCCTGCCTGAAAATCGGTGCAGTTTCCGTGCCGCTGTTGCCTTCCTGGCGGGAAGCAGAACTGGTGTGGGTGCTCAATAAGTGTCAGGCAAAAATGTTCTTTGCACCGACGTTGTTTAAACAAACGCGTCCGGTAGATTTAATCCTGCCGCTGCAAAATCAGCTTCCACAACTACAACAAATTGTCGGCGTGGACAAACTGGCTCCCGCCACCTCTTCCCTCTCATTAAGTCAGATTATCGCCGACAATACCTCACTGACCACGGCGATAACGACCCACGGCGATGAATTAGCTGCGGTGCTGTTTACCTCCGGAACCGAGGGTCTGCCAAAGGGCGTGATGCTAACGCATAACAATATTCTCGCCAGTGAGCGGGCTTATTGCGCGCGACTGAATCTGACCTGGCAGGATGTCTTTATGATGCCTGCGCCACTTGGTCACGCAACGGGCTTTCTGCATGGCGTAACGGCACCATTCTTAATTGGCGCTCGCAGCGTGTTGTTAGATATTTTCACTCCTGATGCGTGTCTCGCGCTGCTTGAGCAGCAGCGTTGCACCTGTATGCTCGGCGCAACGCCGTTTGTCTATGATCTTTTGAATGTACTAGAGAAACAACCCGCGGACCTTTCAGCGCTGCGTTTCTTTCTTTGCGGCGGAACCACAATCCCCAAAAAAGTGGCGCGTGAATGCCAGCAGCGCGGCATTAAATTATTAAGTGTTTATGGTTCCACAGAAAGTTCGCCGCATGCGGTGGTGAATCTCGATGATCCTTTGTCGCGCTTTATGCACACCGATGGTTACGCTGCCGCAGGTGTAGAGATTAAAGTGGTCGATGACGCACGCAAGACCTTACCGCCAGGTTGCGAAGGTGAAGAAGCCTCGCGTGGCCCCAATGTGTTTATGGGGTATTTTGATGAACCTGAATTAACCGCCCGTGCCCTGGATGAAGAAGGCTGGTATTACAGCGGCGATCTCTGCCGTATGGATGAGGCTGGCTATATAAAAATTACCGGACGCAAAAAAGATATTATTGTCCGCGGCGGCGAAAATATTAGCAGCCGTGAAGTGGAAGATATTTTATTGCAGCATCCTAAAATTCACGATGCCTGTGTGGTTGCAATGTCCGATGAACGTTTAGGTGAACGATCATGCGCTTATGTCGTGCTGAAAGCGCCGCATCATTCATTATCGCTGGAAGAGGTAGTGGCTTTTTTTAGCCGTAAACGGGTCGCAAAATATAAATATCCTGAACATATCGTGGTAATCGAAAAACTACCGCGAACTACCTCAGGTAAAATACAAAAGTTTTTGTTAAGAAAAGATATTATGCGGCGTTTAACGCAGGATGTCTGTGAAGAGATTGAATAAGTTTCATCTTCGGGGATCACATAACCCCGGCGACTAAACGCCGCCGGGGATTTATTTTATTTCTTCAGTTCAGCCAGGCTTAACCAGGTTTGCACCACGGTGTCCGGGTTCAGAGACAGGCTATCGATCCCCTCTTCCATCAACCATGCGGCAAAGTCTTCGTGGTCGGACGGACCCTGACCGCAAATCCCGACATATTTGCCCTGTTTCTTCGCGGCACGGATAGCCATCGACAGCAGTGCTTTCACCGCATCGTTGCGCTCATCGAACAATTCAGACACCACGCCGGAGTCACGGTCCAGACCGAGCGCCAGCTGCGTCATATCGTTTGAGCCAATTGAGAAGCCGTCGAAATATTCGAGGAACTGCTCGGCCAGCAAGGCGTTGGACGGGATTTCACACATCATGATGATTTTCAGCCCGTTCTCGCCACGTTTCAGCCCCTGACGCGCCAGTTCTTCAACCACCGCTTTCGCCTGATCTACGGTACGCACGAACGGGATCATGATCTCAACGTTGGTCAGTCCCATGTCGTTGCGCACACGTTTCACTGCTTCACACTCCAGCGCGAAACAGTCGCGGAAGCTGTCGGAAACATAGCGGCCCGCGCCACGGAAGCCGAGCATCGGGTTCTCTTCATCTGGCTCGTAACGCTCACCACCGACCAGGTTGGCATATTCGTTCGATTTAAAATCAGAGAGACGGACAATGACGCGCTTCGGATAAAACGCGGCACCCAGCGTCGCGATCCCTTCAGTCAGACGACCAACGTAAAATTCACGCGGAGAATCAAAACCTTTCATCATCTCGCGGATTTCGTTTTGCAACTGCGGTTCCTGATCGTCAAACTCAAGCAGTGCGCGTGGGTGGACGCCAATCATACGGTTGATGATAAATTCCAGACGCGCAAGGCCCACGCCTTCGTTCGGTAGGCAGGCGAAGTCGAAAGCACGGTCCGGGTTACCGACGTTCATCATCACTTTCAACGGCAGATCCGGCATCGTTTCTACGCTGGAGCTTTTCACGCTAAATTCCAGCAACTCCGCATAGACGTAACCGGTATCACCTTCGGCACAAGAAACAGTGACGTTCTCACCGTCTTTCATCCGTTCTGTTGCATCTCCACAGCCCACTACCGCCGGAATGCCCAGTTCACGAGCGATGATCGCCGCGTGACAGGTACGACCGCCACGGTTGGTGACGATGGCAGATGCTTTCTTCATGATCGGTTCCCAGTCCGGGTCGGTCATGTCAGTAACCAGCACGTCGCCAGGTTCGATGCGGTTCATTTCGCTGATGTCATGGATGACTTTCACCGGACCCGCACCGATGCGATGACCGATAGCACGGCCTTCGGCGATAATCTTACCCTGTGAATGCAGCGTATAACGCTCCATGACCTGACCGCGTGAGCGCACGGTTTCCGGACGCGCCTGCACAATGAACAGTTTACCGGTGTGGCCATCTTTCGCCCACTCAATATCCATCGGGCGACCGTAGTGTTTCTCAATTTGTACGGCCTGTTTTGCCAGTTCCTGCACTTCTTCGTTGGTCAGCGAGAAGATGTCACGCTGTTCCTGCGGTACGTCTTCGATTTTAACCTGCTTGCCGTGCTCCTGGGTCGGCGCGTAAACCATGCGGATTTTTTTCGACCCCATGGTGCGGCGCACGATAGCCGGGCGATTCGCCGCCAGTGTCGGTTTATGCACGTAAAACTCATCCGGGTTAACCGCACCCTGCACGACCATCTCACCAAGGCCCCATGCGGAAGTGATAAACACCACCTGGTCAAAGCCGGATTCGGTATCAATGGAGAACATCACGCCAGATGATGCGAGGTCAGAGCGCACCATCCGTTGAACACCGGCGGAGAGCGCCACACCACGGTGATCGTAACCCTGGTGCACACGATAAGAGATGGCGCGATCGTTAAACAGAGAAGCAAATACATGTTTCACTGCCACGAGAACGGCGTCAAAACCCTGAACGTTGAGGAAGGTTTCCTGCTGACCGGCAAAAGAAGCGTCCGGCATATCTTCTGCGGTGGCGGAGGAGCGCACCGCAAAAGAGGCGTTTTCGTCATCGGCGGAAAGCTGTGCATAGGCTTCGCGGATGGCGTTTTCCAGCTCAGGCTGGAAGGGAGTGTCGATAATCCACTGGCGGATTTGCGCGCCCGCTTTCGCAAGCTGAGTAACATCGTCAATATCCGTTTTATCCAGCAGTTCATAAATGCGCTGGTTTACGCCGCTTTGGTCCAGAAACTGGTTAAACGCGTCGGCGGTTGTGGCGAAACCATTCGGAACGGAAACACCCATTCCGGAAAGATTAGTAATCATTTCACCCAGGGAGGCATTTTTGCCCCCAACCCTGTCTACATCATTCATGCCGAGTTGGTTATACCAAAGCACCAGCGGTGACGAGCCATTGTTGGACATCGAACAATCCTTTTGTGATAAATGAACGGTTTGAGAAACACATTTCTGCGCATTTATCTTTGCATATTTAACCGGATGAAAAAAACGGTGAATCGTTCAAGCAAATATATTTTTTTACTTTTTAAGACTGATCCCAGCGTTGCGCAAATCTGCTCTCTTCGACAATTTCCACATAAACCATCGGTATAAACGAAACCATAAAAATGAAATGCTGTTTTCATAAAAAATAAAATTGAAGGTTCATTTTATAAACCAGACATAACGTTCTACGCTTCTGTGCGTTTTTAATTTATGCTTTCATAGAATTATGTCTGCATCACGGGAAGAACAAAATGGATAATGCTGTTGATCGCCACGTTTTTTATATTTCTGATGGTACGGCAATAACTGCGGAGGTATTAGGACACGCAGTAATGTCACAATTTCCCGTCACTATCAGCAGCATCACGCTGCCGTTTGTCGAAAATGAGAGCCGTGCACGGGCAGTGAAGGATCAGATTGACGCAATTTATCACCAGACAGGCGTGCGCCCGCTGGTCTTCTACTCCATCGTGTTGCCGGAGATTCGCGCCATCATCTTGCAAAGTGAAGGCTTTTGCCAGGATATCGTTCAGGCGCTGGTTGCCCCGCTACAACAAGAGATGAAACTGGATCCAACGCCGATTGCTCATCGTACCCATGGCCTTAACCCTAATAATCTCAATAAATATGATGCGCGCATTGCGGCGATTGATTACACCCTCGCCCACGATGACGGCATTTCGTTGCGCAATCTGGACCAGGCTCAGGTGATCCTGCTCGGTGTTTCTCGCTGTGGTAAAACCCCCACCAGTCTGTATCTGGCAATGCAGTTTGGTATCCGCGCGGCAAACTACCCCTTTATTGCCGACGATATGGATAATCTGGTGCTACCCGCGTCGCTCAAACCGCTTCAGCATAAATTGTTCGGCCTGACTATCGACCCGGAACGTCTGGCGGCGATTCGCGAGGAACGTCGGGAGAACAGTCGCTATGCCTCGCTTCGTCAGTGCAGGATGGAAGTCGCGGAAGTGGAAGCCTTGTACCGTAAAAATCAGATCCCGTGGATTAACAGTACCAATTATTCGGTAGAAGAGATTGCCACCAAGATCCTCGATATCATGGGCCTTAGTCGCCGAATGTACTAGAGAACTAGTGCATTAGCTTATTTTTTTGTTATCATGCTAACCACCCGGCGAGGTGTGACACACCTCGCACTTGAAATCAGCAGCGATTGGTTTATCGTGATGCGCATCACTTCCCGGCAGTCCTGCCGTAGAAGCAACAAATTTCTGAGACTTGTAATGAACAGAACTGACGAACTCCGTACTGCGCGTATTGAGAGCCTGGTAACGCCCGCCGAACTCGCGCTACGGTATCCCGTAACGCCTGGCGTCGCCACCCATGTCACCGACTCCCGCCGCAGAATTGAAAAAATACTGAATGGTGAAGATAAGCGACTGTTGGTCATTATTGGCCCCTGCTCGATCCACGATCTCACCGCTGCAATGGAGTACGCCACCCGTCTGCAGTCGCTGCGCAACCAGTACCAGTCACGGCTGGAAATCGTAATGCGCACCTATTTTGAAAAACCACGAACTGTTGTCGGCTGGAAAGGACTAATCTCCGATCCAGATTTAAACGGCAGCTATCGGGTAAATCACGGTCTGGAGCTGGCGCGCAAATTACTTTTACAGGTAAATGAGCTGGGCGTCCCAACCGCGACCGAGTTCCTCGATATGGTGACCGGTCAGTTTATTGCTGATTTAATCAGTTGGGGCGCGATTGGCGCACGTACTACCGAAAGTCAGATCCACCGCGAAATGGCTTCGGCACTCTCCTGTCCGGTAGGTTTTAAAAATGGTACCGATGGCAATACGCGGATTGCTGTGGATGCTATCCGCGCAGCCCGCGCCAGCCATATGTTCCTCTCGCCAGACAAAAATGGTCAGATGACCATCTATCAGACCAGCGGCAACCCGTATGGCCACATTATTATGCGTGGCGGCAAAAAACCGAATTATCATGCCGATGATATCGCCGCAGCCTGCGATACGCTGCACGAGTTTGATTTACCTGAACATCTGGTGGTGGATTTCAGCCACGGTAACTGCCAGAAGCAGCACCGTCGCCAGTTAGAAGTTTGTGAGGATATTTGTCAGCAAATCCGCAATGGCTCTACGGCGATTGCTGGAATTATGGCGGAAAGTTTCCTGCGCGAAGGAACGCAAAAAATCGTCGGCAGTCAGCCGCTCACTTACGGTCAATCCATTACCGACCCGTGTCTGGGCTGGGAGGATACCGAACGCCTGGTCGAAAAACTCGCCTCTGCGGTAGATACCCGCTTCTGAATGCGTGCCCATTCCTGACGGAATGGGCATTTCTGCGCAACTTGTTGTCTTCTCAACAAATTACTGCTTGCTCTGGTCAGCCATAATATTGATAATAAGAATCATTGTTATATCAATTATTATTAATTTTTATGCGTTATACGGATAGCAGAAAACTCACGCCTGAAACGGATGCCAATCACAAGACCGCTTCCCCGCAGCCTATTCGGCGAATTTCCAGCCAGACACTGTTAGGTCCGGATGGCAAACTGATTATCGATCATGACGGGCAAGAATATCTGCTCCGTAAAACTCAGGCTGGCAAGCTGCTGTTGACCAAGTAGCCTTTAACTCGAGCAGCTGACTTCCAGCCGTTTACCCCAGTCAGGTGGACGACTGACATAGTCATCATCTCTGTCGCTGAAAGGATTTCGCAACGCCTCATGCAGGCGGTGCAATTCCGTCATATCACCCTTTTCTGCCGCTTCAATCGCCCGTTGCGCCAACCAGTTGCGCAATACCAGAGCGGGGTTAACGCTTTGCATCAGTTGCTGACGCTCACTATCGCTAACCTCGTCTTGTTGCAAACGCCCCCGATAACGGGCAAACCAGTCATCAAATGCCGCACGATCAATAAACTCATCACGTAGCGGTGACGCCGCGCTGTGCTGCTCGGTCAGACTCAGCATGCGGAATGTGCGGGTATAATCGCTGCGCTCTCGCGCCATCAGACTGAATAATTCATTCAGTAGCGCGTTATCCTCTTTTTGCTCCGTCATGAAGCCCAGTTTCTGCCGCATCCGTTCTCCATAATGCGTCAACAAAACCTGCTGATAGCTGTCCAGGGCCTCATTCAGGGCATCTACGGCAACAAATGGCGACAATGTCTGCGCCAGACGCTGTAAATTCCACAACGCGACGGCAGGTTGATTATCAAAGCTGTAACGCCCTTGATGATCCGAGTGATTACAAATAAAACCGGGTTCGTAATCATCAAGAAAACCAAACGGCCCGTAATCAAGCGTCAGCCCCAGCAGCGACATGTTGTCGGTATTCATCACCCCATGAGCAAAGCCGACCGTCTGCCATTGGGCAATTAACGACGCGGTACGTGCGACAACATCGCTAAACCAGAGACGGTATTTGTCCTCATCATCTGCAAGATGTGACCAGTAATGACGAATAGCAAAGTCAGCTAACTGACGAACCTTTTCCGACTCGCGGCGGTAGTAAAAATGTTCGAAATGACCAAAGCGCAGATGACTTGGTGCCACACGCATCAGCATCGCGCCTGGCTCCGCCGTTTCCCGATACACTGGCGAATCGCTGGTGACGATACTTAACGCGCGGGTCGTCGGAATGCCCAGATAATGCATCGCCTCACTGGCGAGACTTTCTCGTATCGTCGAACGTAAAACCGCCCGTCCATCACCCATTCGCGAATAAGGCGTCAGGCCAGCACCTTTCAGATGCCAGTCCATTGTAGTGCCATCAGCAAGCAGTTGTTCGCCGAGTAAAATGCCGCGCCCATCACCCAGTTGGCCCGCCCAGACGCCGAACTGATGACCACTGTAAACCTGCGCCAGTGGTGACATACCAGGCAGTAGGGCTTCGCCGCCCCAGACACCTGCGCCATTTTTAAACAGCGACGATGGAATACTCAGCGTGTTAGCCAGTTCGGTATTATGCCAAATCAGCCGGGCATTATTTAAAGGCGTAGGGGAAAGTGCTGTATAGGTTTCTGGCAATTCATCGCGCCAGCGGGTAACAAAAGACAGGGTCATAGATCCTCCTGTTTGATAGTGTAGACGGTTACTCTCGTCTTAAACACCAGCAAACAGAAGGGTTATCGCTGAACCAACGTCGTTATCTGATTTATGGGAACGGCAGGCCACAGGCATCCCTGGAGAGCATGGAAATCGAAGGGGGTAATCTGTGCCAATATTTCTGCCGTATCAATGCCTCCCGCAATGATGCAATTGCAACAAGGGGAAATTTGCGCCTGGATCGCACGAATAAACGGTTCGAAGGAGCGGTGCGTGATTTGTTGCTGAATAAAACTTTTATCCAGCATGACGCGGGTGAAAAGACCATCAAAAACCGCTTTCATTGTGCTATTGCCTGCTCCCAAATTACCTAACACAAGGGGATACACTTGCGATAAGGATAAAAGACCGCGATTATCTTTTCCTTCATTGAGATGCGGGTAATTCTCATTAATCAACAGTTCAATAAACGGATATTTTAATAGTTCGCCTGCGTAATTATCCCTCTCTAATAATAATGTAGCCACTTGTGGCGTTAAATTAAGCCAGGCAAAGAGTTTATGTTGAATAAAAAAATGTTGGCATGATTTTAGTAATTCCAACTGCTCTGAAAATAATTGCCAATGTTGCTCCTCGGTAAGTTGCGCTATAACCCGACTCGTCGGGATACGAACCGTACCATCTTCACTGGAGAAATGGGTAATTAACTCAACGCCGACAAGGACTTGCTGGTTGTCTCTTATCGGCAGGAAATAGCAATCAGAATGATAAAGATTCTCCAAAAAAATCTTCATGGTAACCGTCCCTCTCGAAGGATGTTTTTCAGTATCCGGCTAAAAGGGATGAGGCCATAAGACATAACAATTACAGAAGGAGTAACTTTCATTTGTTCCATGTTAACCACTTTTTCAGGGGTCCTTTTTTTAGATTATCCTGATTATAAACGAATAATCCATTTACGGAATTTTTGTCTGCAAAATACTACTGTATTCAGGAGTAAATGGACGGCGATGTATCATCGCCGTCCATTTTTCGACATACTAGATTCGTCTCGCCTGCCAGAAATTTTTCTGCCAATAGACATTATCAAGTGAGGAACGCATCACTCCCTTGCTGGTAGAGGCGTGGATAAATTGGTTGTTGGTATCGTAAATACCTACATGCAAACCATTTTGTCCGGACCCCGTTTTGAAAAAGACCAGGTCACCTGGCAGCAACTCGTCTTTATCAATTTGCGTGCCAATAGAGGCTTGTTGTTTGGTTTCACGGGGCAGCTGCAAATCGAAACGATCGCGCATCGTCACAACCACAAATCCCGAACAGTCCACACCGCGCCGCGTCATGCCACCATAACGATACGGCGTGCCATGCCAGCTTTGTAGCTGGTCGTTCAAACCGGCAATAACGGTAATCGAATCAGAAAGTCTGGCATTTGGCGGCGGTGCTTTATGGTGGCTACACCCGGCCAGAAGCAGTGCTGTGATCAAAATAAGGCAGAAACGCATTCCGTACGGTTCCTCTGTTTTTTATTCTTGCATTAATTTAGCGTCGTAATTACCCGATTTTCAAGATACTAATGAAATCAGATGGTCGAAATCAGCATTCTGTGACCTTCGATATCCAGACGGCGAAAATTCATCCCATAGGCCTGCGCCAGATTTGGCGGCGTGAGCACCTCTTCCCTGCGTCCACTGGCCAGCATTTTTCCACCTTTTAGCAACCACGCCCGATGCGCATGACGCAATGTGTGGTTGAGATCGTGACTGCTCATCACAATCGCCAGTCCTTGCTGACACAGCGCGCTCAGAATTTTGTCTAACGCACTTTGTTGCGCAACATCAAGACTGTTCATCGGCTCATCAAGAAGCAGCAATTGGCCTGCGGGATTGGCTTGTGGTGTGATTTGCAACACCACCGCAGCAAGACGTACGCGTTGCCATTCACCGCCGGAAAGTTGATTGGTGCTACGTCCGAGTTTGTCATCAAGAGCCAGCGCCCCTGCGACATCATTCAGTAGTTCGGTACGCGTTTTATCGTGCTGATGCAGTGTCAGGTAGTGCCAGACCGGCGTTGCAAACGGCGGCGTCTGCTGTTGTGAAAGATAGGCGCGATGCAGCGCGAGTTTTGTTGCGGACCATGCTTCCAGTGGTTGCCCCGCGAACTGAATGCTTCCCTTACCGCTGGTCATTCCGGCCATTCGCGCCAGTAAGGTACTCTTACCCGCGCCATTCGGCCCCACCAGGTGCAGGATCTCCCCAGCCCGAACCTTGCCAGAAAGCGGCCCCAGGCGGGTAGATTCCGCAACATCTTGTAACTGCATCACAATAGACATTATTTTGCCAACGCCAGTTTAATGCTTTCCATCACAATGGGATCTTCCGGCGTCATATCCGGGGAAAAACGCTGGATGACTTTTCCGTCCTTGCCAACCAGGAATTTTTCAAAATTCCATAAAATATCATCCGGGTACAGCGGTGCACGGCCTTTGCTGACCATACGGGCATAGAATCCGCTCTCTTCCGGCGCGACTGCGGTCGGCGCTGCGGCAATCAATTTTTGATACAGCGGATGGCGTCCTTCGCCATTAACTTCAATCTTACTGAACATCGGGAACGTCACCCCCCATGTGGTGGTACAGTAAGTTTTAATCTCTTCATCGCTGCCCGGTTCTTGTTCCAGAAACTGGTTGCACGGGAATCCCAGCACCATAAAACCTCGATCGACCCAGGCTTTCTGAATATTCTCCAACTGCTCATATTGCGGCGTTAAGCCACACTTTGAGGCGACATTGACAATCAACAGCACATTACCGGCGAACTTCTCCAGCGTGGTCACTTCACCGTCGATATCTTTCACTACGGTCGTCAGAATGGAATCTTGCATCGTTTCTCCTGGGTGTGGTCAGTAAAAATCTTAGCTTTTAATCATAGACCGTCTTTTTGCGGCTAACGTCCTGCTTTTAACAATAACCAGATAAACACCGGCGCACCTAACGTTGCGGTGACCACGCCAATAGGCAGCTCTGCGGCAGCTAATGCCAGGCGCGCTACAATATCGGCCAGCAGCAATGCGCTCGCCCCTGCCAGCGCGCAGCCGGGAAGTAATACGCGATGATCGGTTAAACCACACAACCGGAGAATATGGGGGATCACCAGACCAATAAAGCCGATAGCACCCGCCAGCGCCACACTGACGCCAACCATCCAGCCGGTCGCTGCCACCAGCACATTGCGCCAGAACCACAGGGGTAAACCCAGTTGCCGCGCCGAGATCTCGCCAAGTGCTAACATATTCATCGGCCTGGACTGACAACAGATCCACAACAACACGGGGATCAATGCCAGCATCAGCCAGCTTTGCCGCCAGTCTACGCCGCCAAAACCGCCCATCATCCAGTACATCAGCTGACGCAAATCAACTGAGGTGGAAAAGTAGATAGCCCACGTCATTAGTGCGCTACAGATAATCCCTAATGCAACGCCAGCCAGCAATAACCGACTGGTCGAAAGATGACGACGGGCGAAACGTAAGAGTATTAAAGTGATGATAAGCGCGCCAGCAATCGCACACAGCCCTAGCGCCCAGTTGGGGAGTTGCCCTTGCCCAAGCAATACCGCGGCGATAAGCCCCACGCCTGCGCCGTTAGAGACGCCAAGTAGTCCAGGTTCTGCCAGAGGATTTTCAAACAACGCCTGCATTACAGCGCCGGATATAGCCAGCGCCGCACCAACCAGCAATACAGCCAGCGTACGTGGCAGGCGAATTTGCCAGACGAACAGTTCGCCACGAGGAGTAAACCAGTCACCTGGCGAGATCCATTGTTCACCGGCGCAAAGGCTTAAGAGAAGCGCCAGCAGCATCAAAACTGACAGGCATAATAACCAGCGAATATTTTGTCGCTGTTGTTGGCGGGCAAGTGTCAGCATGGTATCCGTTCTGCTGAAGTGTCATGGCGTTGATTTTACGGTGACTCTTCGACAGTGAAAAGAAAAAAGGCCGCAGAGCGGCCTTTTTAGTTAGATCAGATTACTCGTCTTTGGGCGAAGCGTTTTCGACCCGGCTTTTTAACTTCTGCCCGGGTCTGAAGGTCACCACGCGCCGTGCTGTAATGGGAATATCCTCGCCCGTTTTCGGGTTACGTCCCGGGCGTTGATTCTTATCACGCAGATCGAAGTTACCAAAACCAGAGAGTTTCACCTGTTCGCCGTTTTCCAGAGCGCGACGGATCTCTTCGAAAAACAGTTCAACCAGTTCTTTGGCATCCCGCTTGCTAAGCCCAAGCTTATCAAACAGATATTCTGACATTTCAGCTTTTGTAAGCGCCATAGGTTCAATCCCTCAATGATGCCTGGAATCGCTCTTTTAATGCCTCTACACATTTGGCGACGGTAGCGGCAATCTCCTCTTCTTCGAGTGTACGGCTGGTATCTTGCAGGATCAGGCTTATGGCGAGGCTCTTATACCCCTCCGCAACACCCTTACCGCGGTACACGTCAAATAAGTTTACGCCAACTACCTGATTTACGCCAACTTTCTTACATTCGGATAAAATATCCGCTGCGGGAACGTTTTCTGCGACCACCACCGCGATGTCACGACGGTTCGCCGGGAAGCGAGAAATCTCGCGCGCCTGAGGCACCACGCGGTCTGCGAGCTTGTTCCACTCCAGTTCGAACACCAGAGTGCGACCGTTAAGATCCAGTTTACGTTCCAGTTCAGGATGAACAACCCCAACAAAACCAATACGTTCACCTTTCAGATAAATCGCTGCGGATTGCCCCGGATGCAGTGCCGGATTCGCTTCTGCACGGAACTCAACCTCATTCAGTTTACCGGTCAGGTCGAGAACGGATTCAAGATCGCCTTTCAAATCATAGAAATCAACGGTCTCTTTTGCCAGGTTCCAGTGCTCTTCGTAACGGTTACCGCAAATCACACCGGCTAACATCAGATCCTGACGAATGCCCAACGGTGCCTGAGTATCTGGTACGAAACGCAGACCGCTTTCGAAAATGCGCACACGGTTCTGCTGACGGTTCTGGTTGTACACCACGGTTGCCAGCAGGCCAGTCCACAGAGAAAGACGCATTGCTGACATTTCAACAGAGATCGGGCTTGGCAGCAGTAAGGCTTCAACGCCTGGATGGATCATCTGCTGCACTTTCGGATCAACGAAGCTGTAGGTGATCACTTCCTGATAGCCTTTGTCGTTGAGCAGCGTTTTCACGCGCTTGAGCGACAGGTCAGCTTCACGGTGAGTACCCATAATCAGGCTTGCCTGTACCGGCTCATCCGGGATGTTGTTGTAGCCGTAAACACGCGCGACTTCTTCAACCAGATCTTCTTCAATCTCCATATCGAAACGCCAGCTCGGCGCAACTGCCTGCCATTCGTCTTTGCCTTCGGTCACTTCGCAGCCGAGACGACGCAGAATGTCAGTTACCTGCTCATCCGCAATATGATGGCCGATCAGGCGATCCAGTTTGCTACGACGTAGAGTGATGGTTGCACGCTTCGGCAGCGTTGCTTCGTTGGTGATATCAATTACCGGGCCAGCCTCACCACCGCAGATGTCGATCAGCAGACGGGTCGCACGTTCCATCGCTTTGTGCTGCAGTGCCGGATCAACGCCACGCTCATAACGGTGAGACGCATCGGTATGCAGGCCATGACGACGAGCACGACCGGTGATAGACAGCGGGCTAAAGAACGCGCATTCCAGCAGCACGTTTTGTGTTTCGTCATTCACGCCAGAGTGTTCGCCACCGAAGATGCCGCCCATCGCCAGCGCCTTGTTGTGGTCGGCGATGACCAGAGTGTCAGCATTCAGCTTCGCTTCAGTACCGTCGAGCAGCACCAGCGTTTCGCCCTCTTTCGCCATCCGCACCACAATGCCGCCTTCAATGCGATCTTTATCGAAAGCGTGCATCGGCTGGCCCAGTTCGAGCAGCACATAGTTGGTGACGTCAACAACTGCATCGATAGAACGGATCCCGCAACGACGCAGTTTTTCTTTCATCCACAGCGGAGTTGGCGCTTTAACGTTAATGCCTTTTACCACACGGCCAAGATAACGCGGGCAGGCTTCCGGCGCTTCGACTGTAATCGGCAGCGTGTCGTCGATGGTCGCACCAACCGGAACGATTTCCGGTTGAACCAGCGGCAGCTGGTTCAGCACGGCAACGTCACGCGCAACACCAATGATGCCTAAGCAGTCGGCACGGTTTGGCGTCACGCTGATTTCGATGGTGTTGTCATCAAGTTTCAGGTATTCACGGATATCGGTGCCAATCGGCGCATCCGCAGGCAGTTCGATAATGCCGCTGTGATCGTCAGAAATGCCCAGTTCAGAGAAGGAGCACAGCATCCCTTCAGACGGTTCGCCACGCAGTTTCGCCGCTTTAATTTTGAAATCACCCGGCAGAACAGCACCAATGGTCGCTACCGCTACACGCAGGCCCTGACGGCAGTTTGGCGCACCGCAGACGATGTCCAGCAGGCGATCGCCGCCGACATTCACTTTTGTCACACGCAGTTTGTCAGCGTTCGGATGCTGCGCACACTCAACCACTTCACCAACGACCACGCCGTGGAAGCTGCCGGCAACCGGTTCTACACCGTCAACTTCCAGGCCCGCCATAGTGATTTGATTTGCCAGCGCATCGCTATCAATCGCCGGGTTCACCCATTCGCGTAACCACAGTTCACTGAATTTCATAATCTATTCCTGCCTTATTTAAACTGTTTGAGGAAACGCAGATCGTTTTCGAAGAATGAACGCAGGTCGGTGACGCCGTAACGCAACATAGTCAGACGCTCCATCCCCATCCCGAAGGCGAAACCAGAGTAAACTTCCGGGTCGATGCCAACGTTACGCAACACGTTCGGATGCACCATCCCGCAGCCCAGCACTTCCAGCCATTTACCGTTTTTACCCATGACGTCCACTTCTGCAGAAGGTTCGGTAAACGGGAAGTAGGAAGGACGGAAGCGAATCTGCAAATCTTCCTCAAAGAAGTTACGCAGGAAGTCGTGCAGCGTGCCTTTCAGGTTGGTAAAGCTGATGTTGGTATCAACAATCAGACCTTCCATCTGATGGAACATCGGCGTGTGAGTCTGGTCGTAGTCGTTACGATAAACACGGCCAGGCGCGATGATACGAATCGGTGGCTGCTGGGCTTTCATGGTGCGGATCTGTACGCCAGAGGTCTGGGTACGCAGCAGGCGGGTAGTGTCAAACCAGAAAGTGTCGTGGTCAGCGCGCGCCGGGTGGTGACCAGGAATGTTCAGAGCATCGAAGTTATGATAATCGTCTTCGATTTCCGGCCCGGTTGCCACGGTAAAGCCAAGCTCACCGAAGAAACTTTCGATACGGTCGATGGTACGGGTAACCGGATGCAGACCGCCGTTTTCAATGCGACGACCTGGCAGAGAGACATCAATCGTTTCCGCCGCCAGACGCGCATTCAGTGCAGCGCTTTCCAGTTCCGCTTTACGCGCATTCAGCGCCTGCTGAACCTGCTCTTTCGCTTCGTTGATAACCGCACCAGCTGCCGGACGCTCTTCTGGCGGCAGCTCACGCAGGGTCGTCATCTGAAGGGTTAAGTGCCCTTTTTTACCCAAATATTCGACGCGCACATTATCTAACGCGGCAACATCTGACGCCTGGCTAATGGCCGCCTTCGCACTGGCAACCAGTTCTGCGAGATGTGACATGGTTTTCCTCATTGTGTCAGTGGTGACACTGGTTCGTTGGACTTAGAGCCTATCCCATCAGGCTATTTTACTTGCCATTTTGGTCCCGGGCTGTGCTCGAAATTCTCACGTACTTAAATACGCTCCGGTTTCTCCGCGCTGGCCGTGTCCAGTCTGGCTGCGACAATTACACCTGATGAGACAGGCTTTTTATTTTTCAAAACGCGCATACAAAAAAAGCCTCCACTGGGAGGCTTTCAGGCGCTGTTTTCCGTTTCTCTTCTCACGCGCTAGCCTCCTGGATTCAGGTGCTAAAGTAAAAAAAGAAGCGGAAAATAGCAGCATTCATTGCTTGCGTTACCTTTTGGTACTCTTCAAAAGACCTTTATTGAAAAGGCTACGGCGATAAAAGTCAATGTTTTGATGGCGTTGAAACGAAAAGAGGGAGACTAGCTCCCTCTTTCAACTGGCTTATGCCAGAGCTGCTTTCGCTTTTTCAACCAGAGCGGTGAACGCTACTTTGTCGAATACTGCGATATCAGCCAGGATCTTACGGTCGATTTCAACAGAGGCTTTTTTCAGGCCATTGATGAATTTGCTGTAAGAAATACCGTTCTGACGTGCTGCTGCGTTGATACGCGCAATCCACAGTTGACGGAACTGACGCTTACGTTGACGACGGTCACGGTAAGCATACTGACCAGCTTTGATAACAGCCTGGAAGGCAACGCGGTATACGCGAGAACGCGCACCGTAGTAGCCTTTAGCTTGTTTCAAAATTTTCTTGTGACGTGCACGTGCAATAACACCACGTTTTACGCGAGCCATATGTGCTCTCCTGTATCTATATTCTAATTAAAAAGTTAAAAACGTTAACGGCTTATGCGTACGGCAGGCACGCGATTACCAGGCCCAGATCGCCTTTGGAAACCATGGCTTTCGGACGCAGGTGACGTTTACGTTTGGTCGCTTTTTTGGTCAGAATGTGACGCAGGTTAGCGTGCTTGTGCTTAAAACCACCTTTACCGGTTTTTTTGAAGCGCTTAGCAGCACCGCGTACGGTCTTAATTTTTGGCATTTTAATAACTTCCACTTCGCATTGTTAATAAACGAAACAAAGGCGAACAAAGCCTGTGAAGCCCGAAGGCTCCACAGACAGTGCTACTTGAAGGCCTTACTGTTTCTTCTTAGGAGCGAGCACCATGATCATCTGGCGGCCTTCGATCTTCGTTGGGAAGGATTCGACCACTGCCAGTTCTTGCAAATCGTCTTTCACGCGATTAAGCACTTCCATACCGATTTGCTGGTGCGCCATCTCACGACCGCGGAAACGCAGCGTGATTTTGGCTTTATCACCCTCTTCGAGAAAGCGAATCAGGCTGCGGAGTTTTACCTGATAGTCGCCTTCATCTGTACCAGGACGGAATTTAATTTCCTTAACCTGGATAACTTTTTGCTTTTTCTTCTGTTCCTTAGAAGACTTGCTCTTTTCATAGAGGAATTTGCCGTAATCCATTATACGACAAACCGGCGGCTCGGCGTTAGGGCTGATCTCGACTAAGTCTACTCCGGCTTCTTCTGCTTTCTCCAGAGCTTCTCTCAGACTCACAATACCAAGCTGCTCGCCTTCCAGACCTGTTAAGCGAACTTCCTGGGCGCGAATTTCGCCATTGATACGGTTAGGGCGCGCCGTTTGAACTCGTTTTCCGCCTTTAATACCTTATTCCTCCAATTGTTTAAGACTGCGGCTGCGAATCTCTTGTTGCAGCTTCTCGATCACTTCATTTACGTCCATGCTTCCCAGGTCTTTACCACGGCGGGTGCGAACGGCAACTTTGCCTGATTCCACCTCTTTATCACCACAGACCAGCATATATGGGACGCGACGCAAAGTGTGCTCGCGGATTTTAAAGCCAATCTTCTCATTTCTCAAGTCTGCTTTAACACGAATGCCCGCATTTGATAGTTTTTGCGTCAATTCGTTAACGTATTCAGACTGTGAATCGGTAATATTCATGATAACAACCTGAACCGGCGCAAGCCAGGTCGGGAAGAAACCAGCGAACTCTTCGGTCAGGATACCGATGAAACGTTCCATCGACCCCAGAATTGCGCGGTGAATCATTACCGGTACTTTACGTTCATTGTCTTCGCCTACATAAGAAGCGCTCAGACGAGACGGCAAAGAGAAGTCCAGCTGTACTGTACCGCACTGCCATGCACGATCGAGGCAGTCATACAGGGTAAATTCAATTTTCGGACCGTAGAAAGCGCCTTCACCCAGTTGATATTCAAACGGGATGTTGTTTTCTTCCAGCGCAACCGCCAGGTCCGCCTCAGCACGATCCCACATTTCGTCGCTGCCAATACGTTTTTCAGGACGAGTGGAGAGTTTGACGACGATCTTCTCGAAGCCAAAAGTGCTGTACATATCATAGACTAAACGGATACATCCGTTAACTTCATCGCGAATTTGTTCTTCAGTACAGAAGATATGCGCGTCATCCTGGGTAAATCCACGCACGCGCATCAGGCCATGCAGCGAACCTGACGGCTCGTTACGGTGGCAGCTACCAAACTCGGCCATACGCAGCGGCAGATCGCGATAAGACTTCAGCCCCTGGTTGAAAATTTGTACGTGACCCGGGCAGTTCATCGGCTTAATGCAGTATTCACGGTTCTCAGAAGATGTGGTGAACATTGCATCTTTGTAGTTGTCCCAGTGACCGGTTTTTTCCCACAGGACACGGTCCATCATGAACGGACCTTTAACTTCCTGATACTGGTACTCTTTCAGTTTAGAACGAACAAACACTTCCAGTTCACGGAAGATGGTCCAGCCGTCGTTGTGCCAGAATACCATACCCGGCGCTTCTTCCTGCATATGGTACAGGTCGAGCTGTTTACCGATTTTACGGTGGTCGCGTTTCGCGGCTTCTTCCAGGCGCTGCAGGTAAGCGTTAAGTGCTTTTTTGTCTGCCCACGCCGTACCGTAAATACGTTGCAACATTTTGTTGTTGCTGTCGCCACGCCAGTAAGCCCCTGCCGTTTTCATTAGTTTGAAATGATGGCAGAAACGCATGTTCGGTACGTGCGGACCGCGGCACATATCGACATATTCTTCATGGAAGTACAGACCTGGCTTGTCATCATGGGCGATGTTTTCGTCAAGAATGGAGACTTTGTAGCTCTCCCCACGGTTGGCGAAAGTTTCACGCGCTTCGTGCCAGCTGACTTTCTTCTTAATGACGTCGTAGTTTTTCTCAGCAAGCTCATGCATCCGCTTCTCGAGTGCTTCGACATCTTCCTGGGTTAACGTGCGGTCAAGATCAACGTCGTAATAAAAACCGTTGTCAATAACCGGGCCGATTGCCATTTTGGTATGCGGCCAAAGTTGTTTAATCGCGTGCCCTAACAGGTGCGCACAGGAGTGACGAATGATCTCCAGACCTTCTTCGTCTTTGGCGGTAATGATCGACAGTTGTGCGTCGTTTTCAATCAGATCGCAAGCATCAACCAGTTCGCCATTAACGCGCCCTGCGATACAGGCTTTCGCCAGACCTGGACCAATGTCCAGCGCAACATCCATGGGGCTTACAGCGTGATCGTAATGGCGTTGGCTGCCATCAGGAAGAGTTATAACAGGCATTTTATATCCTTATTTGCAGTGGTGACCCACACGAAAGATCACATACAAAGAAAAATTTGTTTATTAACAGTTCATTGCGAAACCATCTAGCCAACAAATGCTAAATTGGTTCGCAATCAGGTACACAAATGAAAGACATTAACCTCTCACCTTCCACCCGGTTGAGCGATGTTAACACTAAAAAAAGGGAGATTGTACCTTTCCGTTTCACATTGATTCGATTCGCAATTCGTTTGTAGTGAGTACACCAGCAAAACGCTTAAAGAACAACTGATAACATCACGGTGCGTCTGAAAGGTTTACTGCGAGCGGATTTACAGCAGCATAAACTGAATCCAGCAAAGTTCGTTGCGTGATTTGGCGGTAGTATTTTAAACGCTCATGAGATTAATGACGAAGTGGTCATATCACAATGATAAAAGTGACACAATTCTTATAACAATTTTTCGTGCACATTTCGTTCTGGCGATAATAATTAATCATCATCCTCAAAACCTCCAGATATATATAAGGCGAACAGATTATGAGTCAAAACGATATCATTATCAGAACTCATTATAAGTCTCCTCATAGATTGCACATCGATAGCGACATACCAACACCTTCATCAGAGCCTATTAATCAATTTGCGCGCCAGCTCATCACCCTACTTGATACCTCTGACTTAAGTTCGATGCTGTCATACTGTGTTACTCAGGAATTTACCGCAAACTGTCGAAAAATATCACAAAATTGTTATTCCACTGCCCTTTTTACCATTAACTTTGCCACTTCACCCATCCATACAGAAAATATACTCATTACATTACACTATAAAAAAGAAATCATTTCCTTATTACTGGAAACCACGCCTATTAAAGCTAACCATTTGCGAAGCATACTGGATTATATTGAACAGGAACAGTTAACTGCTGAAGATCGTAACCATTGTATGAAACTGTCTAAAAAAATCCATAGAGAAAAAAACTATACACCCAACAGTAAATCTCAATGGTAGTGCATGTTTTTTGCAATCTCCTTCTGACGCTATTTTTTGTCGCCATCTGTCATTGCAATACGCCCTTGATTCATTGAGAAATGGAAAAGGCAAAGTCAACCTGATTAAACATTACTCCTCCGTTGAATCCATACAGCAGCATGTCCCCTTAGTCCGGGACGCGGAGTTCAGAGCATTACTTCGCCATCCTCCTGCAGGGAGTCGCGTTATCGCGAGTAAGGATTTTGGCTTCGCTTTAGATATTTTCTTTTGTCGAATGATGGCAAACAATGTCAGTCATATGTCCGCGATTTTATATATAGACAATCATACTTTGTCAGTAAGGCTACGAATAAAGCAGTCAGTGTATGGACAATTAAATTATGTTGTGTCCGTTTACGACCCGAACGATACCAACGTTGCCGTCAGAGACACCCACAGGACAGCACGGGGCTTTCTTTCGCTTGATAAGTTCATCAGTTCAGGTCCCGATGCTCAGACCTGGGCTGATAGATATGTTCGCAACTGTGCAATTGCTATTCTGCCCCTATTACCTGTGGGAGTTCCAGGGGCTATTTTCGCGGGTATTGCATCACGAATGCCATTTGCCCCTATACATCCATCGGCAATGTTGTTAATAATGGCTACAGGCCAGTCTCAACAGCTTATTACATTATTCAAACAGTTGCCCATACTCCCTGAAAAAGAAATCATTGAAATAATAACTGCGCAGAATAGCGTTGGTACACCTGCTTTATTTTTGGCTATGATGAACGGACATACTGACAACGTGAAAATATTTATGCAAGAAATTCAGTCACTGGTAGATAATCACATCATTCATGAAGATAATCTGGTTAAATTACTGCAAACTAAAAGTGCTAACGAAACACCTGGACTTTATATCTCCATGTTGTATGGATTCGATGAAATAATCGATATCTTTCTGAATGCATTAACCACTCCAATAGCACAAGAGCTTTTAAACAAAAAACTGGTGATGAGTATTTTAGCCATGAAAATACATGATGGTGAGCCAGGATTATACGCCGCAATGGAAAATAATCACCCTTTGTGTGTCACACGGTTCCTCTCTAAAATTAATGGCATCGCCTTTAAATACAAGTTGAGCAAAGCTAACATCATGGATTTATTAAAAGGAGCTACAGCACAGGGAACCCCTGCATTATACATCGCCATGAGCAAGGGTAATGAAGACGTCGTGTTATCTTATATATCGACGCTGGGTGCTTTTGCAAAAAAACATTCTTTTAGTCAACATCAGTTATTTACACTATTGGCCGCTAAAAATCATGACAACATGTCAGCTGTTCATATAGCCATTCATCATAAGCATTATAAAACTGTAGAAACATATTATGCTGCTATTAATGCAATCAGCCAAAGCCTGAGTTTTAGTGCTGATGAAATAAAGACGTATTTATAACCAGCTATTTACGATATATATCGATACATAATTTTATTTTTTTCATAAAACGCAGAAACAGTGACCATGTGCACAACGCCACCCGACGGCTGTAATAACAAAAAATCCCTTGATGCCTGTCCCTTTTGTTACACTCCGTTATCACGCACAAGAGATATGCAGGACACTGGTATGCCGACTAAACGCTTTGATAAAAAACACTGGAAGATGGTGGTGGTGCTACTGGCAATCTGTGGCGCTATGTTGTTGCTACGTTGGGCAGCAATGATTTGGGGCTGAGCAGTGACAAACGAAGACAGCCAGACCGCATAACACGGTCCGGCAGATAATTTTACATGCTGTAGCCCAGCGATAAGGTTGTCCGACGGTCGGTATGTTCCGGTGCAGACTCTGGAGGTTCAGAGTTCCATGTGACGTTGTAAGCCACCTTCAGTCCAAAATGTTCATTAATAGCAACATTTAATGCGCTTTCGGAGTTCAGCGTTGTGTCTTCCGCGCCAAAGACCGAAACACCCTGCGTAAATTTAGCGTTGTCAGTCAACTGCCATGCATAAGCCCCGGAGGCATAGCCCAGCGGCTGGGTTTCACTGGCATTGTCGGTATATTTGTCGTAACGCACACCTGGACCGAATTCAAAGCGGAAACTGTGTACCGGGCCATTCAAAAACTGACGACCATAACCCGCGGTCAACACATCGCGCTCTCGATAGCCGTTATAACGGTCTGTCAGCCAGCTTGCCTGACCAAATAAATAGTCATAATCAGTTAAATTAAAACGGCTACGCCCGCCCGCCGCATATTTTTCTGAAGAACGCTCATCATTAGAAGAAGTATTACTGGCGTTCCCCCACAGCGACCAGGCAGTGGTGTGTCCATACCAGGTCATGGTGGTGTCAGCCGTAAGTGAGGAGCTTTTCGTATTGCCTGATTGTGCAAGATATCCTGCGTTCAGATTACCTTCGAAAGGTTTTTTAGCGCTGGCAGGATCATCCATGACAGTAAAAACGGAATCATCGGCAGCTGCATTCAGTGACGCAAACATGCCCCCCGCCAACATAACGATGGCAGGAACTGTCTTCAAAAGCTTCATTTATCAAGAGTCCGTACAACAAAAAAAGAGACCATCGCGGTCCCGGAAACTTTCTTAAGGATCAAAGATTAGCGTCCCTGGAAAGGTAACGAATTATAAAAAGGCGCGAATAACTTAGCAATGTATTCTTATTTCATTTTTTGAATAAGCATGTGGCGAAAACAGATTTTTATTTATATATATTTATCTGCAAAATTTTAAATAAAGCTCCAATAAATCATATTGTTAATTTCTTCACTTTCCGCTGATTCGGTGCCAGACTGAAATCAGCCTATAGGAGGAAATGATGGTACGTATCTATACGTTGACACTTGCGCCCTCTCTCGATAGCGCAACAATTACCCCGCAAATTTATCCCGAAGGAAAACTGCGCTGTACCGCACCGGTGTTCGAACCCGGGGGCGGCGGCATCAACGTCGCCCGCGCCATTGCCCATCTTGGAGGCAGTGCCACAGCGATCTTCCCGGCGGGTGGCGCGACCGGCGAACACCTGGTTTCACTGTTGGCGGATGAAAATGTCCCCGTCGCTACTGTAGAAGCCAAAGACTGGACCCGGCAGAATTTACACGTACATGTGGAAGCAAGCGGTGAGCAGTATCGTTTTGTTATGCCAGGCGCGGCATTAAATGAAGATGAGTTTCGCCAGCTTGAAGAGCAAGTTCTGGAAATTGAATCCGGGGCCATCCTGGTCATAAGCGGAAGCCTGCCGCCAGGTGTGAAGCTGGAAAAATTAACCCAACTGATTTCCGCTGCGCAAAAACAAGGGATCCGCTGCATCGTCGACAGTTCTGGCGAAGCGTTAAGTGCAGCACTGGCAATTGGTAACATCGAGTTGGTTAAGCCTAACCAAAAAGAACTCAGTGCGCTGGTGAATCGCGAACTCACCCAGCCGGACGATGTCCGCAAAGCCGCGCAGGAAATCGTTAATAGCGGCAAGGCCAAACGGGTTGTCGTTTCCCTGGGTCCACAAGGAGCGCTGGGTGTTGATAGTGAAAACTGTATTCAGGTGGTGCCACCACCGGTGAAAAGCCAGAGTACCGTTGGCGCTGGTGACAGCATGGTCGGCGCGATGACACTGAAACTGGCAGAAAATGCCTCTCTTGAAGAGATGGTTCGTTTTGGCGTAGCTGCGGGGAGTGCAGCCACACTCAATCAGGGAACACGTCTGTGCTCCCATGACGATACGCAAAAAATTTACGCTTACCTTTCCCGCTAACAAAAACATTCCCCCAGCATTGGGGGAATCATCACCAACCTGTCGGCAACGCGTTTCTCCGACTATGCTCAAAAGTCATGTGATAACAAAGGGGTGAACTATGGCCAGTGGCGATCTTGTCCGTTATGTCATAACCGTCATGTTGCATGAGGATACATTGACTGAAATTAACGAGTTGAATAATTACCTGACTCGCGACGGTTTTTTGCTCACTATGACGGATGATGAGGGAAATATCCATGAGCTGGGAACTAACACTTTTGGACTTATCAGTACCCAAAGTGAAGAAGAAATTAGAGAACTGGTTTCGGGGCTTACCCAAAGTGCAACCGGCAAAGATCCTGAAATCACCATCACGACCTGGGAGGAATGGAATAGCAACAGAAAATAAATGGTTTTTGGGCAATAATCAGTCTGTGGTGTGCGTTAGCTCGTGTTTTTACACCGCATTCTTGCGCTAACCTTATGATCTGGCAGACAACATGGGAGAGACATCATGTGGCAGGCAATCAGTCGTCTTTTGAGCGAGCAGTTAGGTGAAGGCGAAATCGAACTGCGTAATGAACTGCCTGGCGGAGAAGTCCATGCCGCATGGCATTTGCGCTATGCAGGACATGATTTTTTCGTCAAATGTGATGAAAGGGAACTGCTTCCCGGTTTTACCGCCGAAGCCGACCAACTGGAGTTACTGTCGCGTAGTAAAACCGTCACCGTGCCTAAGGTTTGGGCAGTTGGCGCTGACCGTGACTACAGTTTTCTGGTGATGGATTATCTCCCACCTCGTCCGCTGGATGCGCATAGCGCATTTATTCTTGGTCAGCAAATTGCGCGTTTACATCAATGGAGCGACCAACCACAATTTGGCCTTGATTTCGATAACGCGCTCTCCACAACTCCACAGCCCAACACCTGGCAACGTCGCTGGTCAACGTTTTTTGCTGAACAACGGATTGGCTGGCAGTTGGAACTGGCTGCAGAAAAAGGGATCGCTTTCGGCAATATCGACGCCATCGTCGAGCATATTCAGCAGCGTCTGGCCTCACATCAACCGCAGCCTTCTCTGTTGCACGGCGATTTATGGTCCGGCAACTGTGCACTGGGTCCGGATGGCCCGTACATTTTCGACCCGGCCTGCTACTGGGGTGACCGAGAGTGCGACCTGGCGATGTTACCGCTGCATACTGAACAGCCGCCACAAATCTATGACGGCTATCAGTCAGTATCCCCGCTACCTGCCGATTTCCTTGAACGTCAACCGGTTTACCAACTCTACACGCTGTTAAATCGTGCAAGGTTATTTGGCGGTCAGCATTTGGTTATTGCTCAGCAGTCATTGGATAGATTATTAGCAGCATGATATGGGTTGAGGATAATGGCCGCTCCGTGCGGCCTTTTGATTAAATAAACCCAAGCAGAGAAAAGAACACATAACCTGCAGCAATACAAATAACCGGCAGGATATACAGTGAGAAAAACTGCAGGAAAATAGTATGGTGCGGAACAACAATACGGGACTCAATTTGTTCACGCGTTAGCCCCTCTTCCCCTTTGGCTTTTTCCAGAATGAGTTGATCTTCAACACCTTCCCGCAAGAAGCGCGCCTGGCGACTCATCCGGGCACCGGAATCCTGCAACGCCAGTCCGACAAAAATCAGGATGAAAATCACCCAGAACATAACGTTCACGCCACCATTAAAATTGGGCGTCGGGGAGTTATACCAGAATAGATTCAAAAAAGGCGTATTCGCCTGCATCATATCGATCATGACATGAGTAAAGTCGAGCATGACCGCATTAATGCCTTCCTTGTTTTCCTGCCGGGTATTCATAAATTTCAGCAAAGAAATCAATGTAGAGATCAATGCAGGTATAAAAATCACCCAACCCAAAATCCTTTTCAAAACAGCAATGCGTCCAGCTTGTTGATACGTCATGAGTTCTCCTTGATTAAGACGCGTCGTTTCACTTAGTTTACCTGTAGATATCTGTTTTCGCCCATTCTTTAAAGGCGATATGATAGGCGCTTAATCATAAGCACGGCTTAATACCTTACACATAATGCTCTAAAGGAGAGGTTGTAATGTCAACCCCGCGTCAGATTCTTGCTGCAATTTTTGATATGGATGGATTACTTATCGACTCAGAACCTTTATGGGATCGAGCCGAACTGGATGTGATGGCAAGCCTGGGGGTGGATATCTCCCGTCGTAACGAGCTGCCGGACACCTTAGGTTTACGCATCGATATGGTGGTCGATCTTTGGTACGCCCGGCAACCGTGGAATGGGCCAAGCCGTCAGGAAGTAGTAGAACGGGTTATTGCCCGTGCCATTTCACTGGTTGAAGAGACACGTCCATTATTACCAGGCGTGCGCGAAGCCGTTGCGTTATGCAAAGAACAAGGTTTATTGGTGGGACTGGCCTCCGCGTCACCACTACATATGCTGGAAAAAGTGTTGACCATGTTTGACTTACGCGACAGTTTCGATGCCCTCGCCTCGGCCGAAAAACTGCCTTACAGCAAGCCGCATCCGCAAGTATATCTCGACTGCGCAGCAAAACTGGGCGTTGACCCTCTGACCTGCGTAGCGCTGGAAGATTCGGTAAATGGCATGATCGCCTCTAAAGCAGCCCGCATGCGTTCCATCGTCGTTCCTGCGCCAGAAGCGCAAAATGATCCACGTTTTGTATTAGCAGACGTCAAACTTTCATCGCTGACAGAACTCACCGCAAAAGACCTTCTCGGTTAATGACCAGGGGCAGTGATCTCGCTGCCCCTGGTTCTTTATCTGAAATTGCATTCAACTGACGGATTAATCGTCAATTTAAGAGAAAGAGTTACACCGTCACCACTTCCGTGCACTGTATAAAAATCCTATACTGTACGTATCGACAGTTTAGTGAGTTTTATCATGACGGCGGAAGGTCACCTTCTCTTTTCTATTGCTTGTGCGGTATTTGCCAAAAATGCCGAGCTGACGCCCGTGCTGGCACAGGGTGACTGGTGGCATATTGTCCCTTCCGCAATCCTGACGTGTTTGTTACCGGACATCGATCACCCAAAGTCGTTTCTTGGGCAGCGATTAAAATGGATATCAAAACCGATCGCCCGCGCTTTTGGGCATCGTGGTTTTACCCACAGTCTGCTGGCGGTATTTGCGCTGCTGGCAACCTTTTACCTTAAGGTTCCGGAAGGCTGGTTCATTCCGGCTGATGCGCTACAAGGAATGGTGCTGGGTTATTTGAGCCACATACTTGCCGATATGCTGACACCCGCCGGTGTTCCCCTGCTCTGGCCATGCCGCTGGCGTTTCCGCTTGCCTATCCTGGTTCCCCAAAAGGGCAACCAACTGGAACGTTTTATCTGCATGGCATTATTTGTCTGGTCGGTATGGATGCCCCATTCATTACCCGAGAACAGCGCTGTTCGTTGGTCATCGCAAATGATCAATACCTTGCAGATCCAGTTTCATCGGCTTATTAAGCATCAGGTTGAATACTAAAAAGGCAAAAATCACCTTTCTGGAATAAGCAATTCCATTTGAATATAAGAGCCAGCTCACAGTTCTGTTAATCTTGCGCCAACACTATGACTGCTACGCAGTGATAGAAATAATAAGATCAGGAGAACGGGGATGAACTTTCCATTAATTGCGAACATCGTGGTGTTCGTTGTACTGCTGTTTGCGCTGGCTCAGACCCGCCATAAACAGTGGAGTCTGGCGAAAAAAGTGCTGGTGGGTCTGGTGATGGGTGTGGTTTTTGGCCTTGCCCTGCATACCATTTATGGTTCTGACAGCCAGGTACTTAAAGATTCTGTACAGTGGTTTAACATCGTTGGTAACGGCTATGTTCAACTGCTGCAAATGATCGTTATGCCGTTAGTCTTCGCCTCTATTCTGAGCGCGGTTGCCCGTCTGCATAACGCATCTCAGTTAGGCAAAATCAGTTTTCTGACCATCGGTACGCTTTTGTTTACCACGCTGATTGCGGCGCTGGTCGGTGTGCTGGTCACCAACCTGTTTGGTTTGACGGCTGAAGGTCTGGTTCAGGGTGGTGCAGAAACTGCACGTCTGAACGCCATTGAAAGTAACTATGTTGGTAAAGTCTCTGATCTGAGCGTTCCGCAGCTGGTCTTGTCCTTTATCCCGAAAAACCCGTTTGCCGATCTTACCGGAGCCAATCCGACGTCAATTATCAGCGTGGTAATTTTTGCCGCATTCCTCGGCGTAGCTGCATTGAAACTGCTGAAGGATGATGCGCCGAAAGGTGAACGCGTCTTAGCCGCTATCGATACCCTACAAAGCTGGGTGATGAAACTGGTTCGCCTGGTCATGCAGTTGACCCCTTACGGCGTTCTGGCTCTAATGACCAAAGTGGTTGCAGGTTCTAACTTGCAAGACATCATCAAACTGGGAAGTTTCGTTGTCGCGTCCTACCTCGGTCTGCTGATTATGTTTGCAGTGCATGGCATTCTGCTGGGCATTAATGGCGTGAGTCCGCTGAAGTACTTCCGTAAGGTATGGCCTGTGCTGACGTTTGCCTTTACCAGCCGTTCCAGTGCTGCGTCTATCCCACTGAATGTGGAAGCACAAACGCGTCGTCTGGGCGTTCCTGAATCCATCGCCAGTTTCGCCGCCTCTTTCGGTGCAACCATTGGTCAGAACGGCTGCGCCGGTTTGTATCCGGCAATGCTGGCGGTGATGGTTGCGCCTACGGTTGGCATTAACCCGCTGGACCCGATGTGGATTGCGACGCTGGTCGGTATTGTTACCGTTAGTTCCGCAGGCGTTGCCGGTGTCGGTGGTGGTGCAACTTTCGCCGCACTGATTGTACTGCCTGCGATGGGCCTGCCAGTAACCCTGGTGGCGCTGTTAATCTCCGTTGAACCGCTTATCGACATGGGCCGTACGGCGTTAAACGTTAGTGGCTCGATGACAGCTGGCACGCTGACCAGCCAGTGGCTGAAGCAAACCGATAAAGCCATTCTGGATAGCGAAGACGACGCCGAACTGGCACACCATTAATTCTTATGCTGGCAACGGTCCGTTTTGTATAGGGGCCGTTGCCTTACTTTTTAAATGTTCCATCGCGGCGATGCATACTGACTCATATTTAAACAGATCGTCAGCGAAAAAAATGTCCAACTTATCAATACATTCCTGGCTCAATGAATGTGCCTGTAGCGAGAAGCTTAAAACCTCATACCCGAGACGTTTTCTAAGTGAACTATCTGGAATACTCATAATATCTTCAAGCACACCACTTCCCATTCCCGGAAGATTTAGTGGATTAAAAAGAAGATTGATATTAAGCATTGATATTATCGAAGGAAACTTTAGGAGACTCTCATTTTTTTGAATCGCAGCAAAAATGCTCCCGACAGGATGTATATAATTTTGTTCATAGTATATAGTCCTTAAATAGTGAATAACCAACCTGTTTTTTATACTGATCAAATTGGTCATTTTTTCTGGGCGAAATACAGAAGTGACATCCATTCCAATAAAATCTTTATTTATACCTCTTATCCGAATTTCACTACCATAAAGATTATTAATTATTACTCTATATTTAACATTGTCCTGCAGATATGTATCAAAACTAAGTGCTGGCGCTCCTGGCTTTGAGGCATCATAGTTAATGTTAGACATATAGGCAATCATATAATTAAAGTTTGATTCTGCTATTTCATCGCAGTCACATTGACCCGTTGATATAAAGAAAGTGAGTGCTGTCATAGTAGACTGCAGCCTTTCTTTAAAAGAGTCGAAAGCCAGGCTTTTAATATTTAAATCACCATAATTACTCTGTATTAAGTTTGTAGAAAACATCTCCCGCCTCATATTGTTAACAAAATTATTATCTCATTTAAATCTAAGTCATTTACAATATAAGTTTAAGAGCGACGCCACAGGATGAACTATCAAAAATAGCTCATCATGATTAGCAAAACTTAACCATTTTAAAATAAATAAACAATTAAAGAAAAAAGATCACTTATTTATAGCAATAGATCGTCAAAGGCAGCTTTTTGTTACAGGTGGTTTGAATGAATGTAGCAACGAAATACAGAATTTCAGGTCATGTAACTCCCGGCAAAACCGGGAGGTATGTAATCCTTACTCAGTCACTTCCCCTTCCTGGCGGATCTGATTTGCCCAACGTTGGGCAGATTCAGGCACAGTAAACGCCGGTGAGCGCAGAAATGACTCTCCCATCAGTACAAACGCAACATATTTGCCACGCAGCATCCAGACATCACGAAACGAATCCATCTTTATCGCATGTTCTGGCGGCGCGGGTTCCGTGCGTGGGACATAGCTAATAATCTGGCGGTTTTGCTGGCGGAGCGGTTTCTTCATTACTGGCTTCACTAAACGCATATTAAAAATCAGAAAAACTGTAGTTTAGCCGATTTAGCCCCTGTACGTCCCGCTTTGCGTGTATTTCATAACACCGTTTCCAGAATAGTCTCCGAAGCGGGATCTGGCTGGTGGTCTATAGTTAGAGAGTTTTTTGACCAAAACAGCGGCCCTTTCAGTAATAAATTAAGGAGACGAGTTCAATGTCGCAACATAACGAAAAGAACCCACATCAGCACCAGTCACCACTACACGATTCCAGCGAAGCGAAACCGGGGATGGACTCACTGGCACCTGAGGACGGCTCTCATCGTCCAGCGGCTGAACCAACACCGCCAGGTGCACAACCTACCGCCCCAGGGAGCCTGAAAGCCCCTGATACGCGTAACGAAAAACTTAATTCTCTGGAAGACGTACGCAAAGGCAGTGAAAATTATGCGCTGACCACTAATCAGGGCGTGCGCATCGCCGACGATCAAAACTCACTGCGTGCCGGTAGCCGTGGTCCAACGCTGCTGGAAGATTTTATTCTGCGCGAGAAAATCACCCACTTTGACCATGAGCGCATTCCGGAACGTATTGTTCATGCACGCGGATCAGCCGCTCACGGTTATTTCCAGCCATATAAAAGCTTAAGCGATATTACCAAAGCGGATTTCCTCTCAGATCCGAACAAAATCACCCCAGTATTTGTACGTTTCTCTACCGTTCAGGGTGGTGCTGGCTCTGCTGATACCGTGCGTGATATCCGTGGCTTTGCCACCAAGTTCTATACCGAAGAGGGTATTTTTGACCTCGTTGGCAATAACACGCCAATCTTCTTTATCCAGGATGCGCATAAATTCCCCGATTTTGTTCATGCGGTAAAACCAGAACCGCACTGGGCAATTCCACAAGGGCAAAGTGCCCACGATACTTTCTGGGATTATGTTTCTCTGCAACCTGAAACTCTGCACAACGTGATGTGGGCGATGTCGGATCGCGGCATCCCCCGCAGTTACCGCACCATGGAAGGCTTCGGTATTCACACCTTCCGCCTGATTAATGCCGAAGGGAAGGCAACGTTTGTACGTTTCCACTGGAAACCACTGGCAGGTAAAGCCTCACTCGTTTGGGATGAAGCACAAAAACTCACCGGACGTGACCCGGACTTCCACCGCCGCGAGTTGTGGGAAGCCATTGAAGCAGGCGATTTTCCGGAATACGAACTGGGCTTCCAGTTGATTCCTGAAGAAGATGAATTCAAGTTCGACTTCGATCTTCTCGATCCAACCAAACTTATCCCGGAAGAACTGGTGCCCGTTCAGCGTGTCGGCAAAATGGTGCTCAATCGCAACCCGGATAACTTCTTTGCTGAAAACGAACAGGCGGCTTTCCATCCTGGGCATATCGTGCCGGGACTGGACTTCACCAACGATCCGCTGTTGCAGGGACGTTTGTTCTCCTATACCGATACACAAATCAGTCGTCTTGGTGGGCCGAATTTCCATGAGATTCCGATTAACCGTCCGACCTGCCCTTACCATAATTTCCAGCGTGACGGCATGCATCGCATGGGGATCGACACTAACCCGGCGAATTACGAACCGAACTCGATTAACGATAACTGGCCGCGCGAAACACCGCCGGGGCCGAAACGCGGCGGTTTTGAATCATACCAGGAGCGCGTGGAAGGCAATAAAGTTCGCGAGCGCAGCCCATCGTTTGGCGAATATTATTCCCATCCGCGTCTGTTCTGGCTAAGTCAGACGCCATTTGAGCAGCGCCATATTGTCGATGGTTTCAGTTTTGAGTTAAGCAAAGTCGTTCGTCCGTATATTCGTGAGCGCGTTGTTGACCAGCTGGCGCATATTGATCTCACTCTGGCCCAGGCGGTGGCGAAAAATCTCGGTATCGAACTGACTGACGACCAGCTGAATATCACCCCACCTCCGGACGTCAACGGTCTGAAAAAGGATCCATCCTTAAGTTTGTACGCCATTCCTGACGGTGATGTGAAAGGTCGCGTGGTAGCGATTTTACTTAATGATGAAGTGAGATCGGCAGACCTTCTGGCCATTCTCAAGGCGCTGAAGGCCAAAGGCGTTCATGCCAAACTGCTCTACTCCCGAATGGGTGAAGTGACTGCGGATGACGGTACGGTGTTGCCTATAGCCGCTACCTTTGCCGGTGCACCTTCGCTGACGGTCGATGCGGTCATTGTCCCTTGCGGCAATATCGCGGATATCGCTGACAACGGCGATGCCAACTACTACCTGATGGAAGCCTACAAACACCTTAAACCGATTGCGCTGGCGGGTGACGCGCGCAAGTTTAAAGCAACAATCAAGATCGCTGACCAGGGTGAAGAAGGGATTGTGGAAGCTGACAGCGCTGACGGTAGTTTTATGGATGAACTGCTAACGCTGATGGCAGCACACCGCGTGTGGTCACGCATTCCTAAGATTGACAAAATTCCTGCCTGATGGGAGGCGGCGCAATTGCGCCGCCTCAAATGATTTACATAGTGCGCTTTGTTTATGCCGGATGCGGCGTGAACGCCTTATCCGGCCTACAAAACTGTGCAAATTCAATATATTGCAGGAAACACGTAGGCCTGATAAGCGAAGCGCATCAGGCAGTTTTGCGTTTGTCAGCAGTCTCAAGCGGCGCAGTTACGCCGCCTTTGTAGGAATTAATCGCCGGATGCAAGGTTCACGCCGCATCTGGCAAACATCCTCACTTACACATCCCGATAACTCCCCAACCGATAACCACGCTGAGCGATAGCACCTTTCAACGACGCTGATGTCAACACATCCAGCTCCGTTAAGCGTGGGAAACAGTAAGCACTCTGACGGATAGTATTATCGATAAACGCCGGATGACACATCACCTCCAGCGAACGATCACCCCGATGGCCTGCGTCATCCAGCACTTGCAGGAACAGCGACTCACTGATCTCTTCACCGTAGAATGCACTGCTGAATCCCTGGGTAGTGCGCAGGTTGACCGGCAAATCAAACGCCATCTGACGATCCGCCCGCAACGCAATGCCCTGCTCTGCCGCAAACCTGGCAACAATCGGGAAAATCTGCGGGAACATATGCACATGATGATGGCTATCAAGATGCGTAGGTTTGCGTCCAAATAGCTCAATGAAACGCAAATACTGACTGACAAGCTCCTGAGTAATTTCTTCCAGCGGTAAAGCATCTTCTTCTGCCAACTGCCAGATCCATTTTCCCAGCACACCATCGCGGGTTAACCCCGGCATAGCTGTCAGTGGCTTACCCATAGTAAGGACAAAGTGCATCCCTATGGCCAGACTCGGTTCATCACGACTCAACTGCACCGCATGGTCAATAGCCTGCCCATTCACCAGCGCCGTCGTCGACGTGACAATCCCATTGCGACAGGCCTCGATAATGCCGTAGTTCTGACCTTTGCTTAAGCCAAAATCATCGGCATTAACAATCAGTAAGCGTTCCATAATCAGCCTCGGTTAATGTGCTTTTTTAAGCTCTGCGATGCAGTCGGCAAAGTTTGGCAGCCATTTCTCGTGCGCCAGAATCATCTCGCGTGCCAGCAGCTCAGCATCGCGATCGGAATGCACCAACGGACTAAGGTTTAGCGCCAGTAACACATCGTTAAATTCTCCGCTAAGTGCGGCGTTACTGGCAGCAATCTCGAAGCCTTTAATGGTGTGAATCAGCCCCATTACTTTATCATCGAAATGCGTAATGCGCGGATGTGGCGTCGCGCCATCGCGCCCCAGCTTACAGGTCATTTCTACTGCCCAGTCTGCCGGAATATTATCAATCTGCCCATGATGCGGGATATTAACGTAATGTTCTGCTTGCTTGTCGTTGTAGATAGCGTTGATCACTTCGCATGCTGCATCAGAGTAATAAGCCCCACCGCGCTGTTCCAGTTCTTTCGGCTTAACTTTCAGCTCAGGATTTTTATACAGCTCAAAAAGTTGTTTCTCGACTTTCTGTACTACCTGCGCTCGTGCGCCGCCTTTGTAGTATTCGCCCATTTCAATAGCCAGCATCTCTTTCTGCTTGAAGTAATACAGCAGATAAGAACATGGCAGCAGATTCAACGAACGAATTAAGCCCTCACTAAATGGCAGATCGAAAATATTTTTTACAGAGGACGCTTTTAACTGCCCTGACGCCACACCATCAAGCAATTCGGCAAAGCGCGACTTGCCATTTATCAGCACATCCTTAATGAACACCATATGGTTGAGGCCGAACAAATCGATAGATAAATCATCGCTGTCTTTCAGCATCAGAACATCGCGAATAAACATCTTCATGCCGATCGGAATATTACACACGCCGATAAAGCGTTTAAATCCGGTATGACGATAAACGGCTTCAGTGACCATTCCCGCCGGGTTAGTGAAGTTAATCACCCATGCATTCGGACAAAGTTCTTCGACATCTTTTACGATGTCAAAAATCACCGGAATGGTACGCAGACCTTTAAACAAACCGCCCGCGCCGTTGGTTTCCTGACCAAGATAACCATGACTTAATGGAATACGTTCATCCAGTTCACGCGCCGGTAATTGGCCAACGCGCAGTTGGGTAGTAACGAAATCAGCATCTTTCAATGCTTCGCGGCGATCCAGCGTTTTATAAAGCTTCATCGGGACGCCAGCGTTATCAATCATCCGTTGGCAGAGATCGAAAATAATATCCAGTTTCGGTTTACCACCTTCGACATCCACCAGCCATAATTCGCTGACCGGCAATTCGTGATAACGCTTAATAAATCCTTCCAGTAACTCCGGGGTATAGCTGCTCCCGCCACCAATAGTGACGACTTTTAATTTCTGGCTCATAATTTCTCCCTTCAGTACAGAATACTGATATCTGGCATATCTGCCCCCCCGGACATAAATAATCCAGCAACAGGACAGATATGTGAATTGTCAGGTATAACGACTTACTGATTAAATTCAGTCAATTTCTTACGATAGCTCTTAGGCGTAAAGGACGTTAATTTCTTAAACGTTTTAATAAACAAACTCGGGCTACTATAACCGGCCTCAAACGCAATATCCGTCACTGAATAGTTGGTCATTTCCAGTTGTTTTTTGGCAAAATTAATACGGATTTCATTAATAATCTGCATTGGCGTTTTGCCATAATATCGTTGAGTCGCTCGCGTCAAATATTCCTGTGATTTGGCTGACAACGCCACCATATTCTCCAGCGCCGATTCACTAAACTGCTCTTTATCATGCATCTTTTCTACCGTACTTTTCAGCCACTGCGGTACATCATCAATCACCTGTTCTTCGCGGTAATGACGTAAACGGTTAATGACATAAAAAGTAACCATCTCAACAAACTCTTCCAGCCCTGTTTCGCGGAAATTCAATGAAGAAATCACTGTTTCCACATAGGTGAGAAAAGCGTTATTGGTCCGGTATACCTGCGAAGCGACAAAGCAATAAGGCAACAATGGCAGGTAATGCTGCTCAAAAAAGCGTTTACTGATCCCAACGTTCAATATGCGCGTGGCACCAAACTCATAAAAACTTTGATGGTGCGAACCTAACGGAATAAAAACAAAATCGCCCCGTTCCAGTAACACGCGCTTACCGTTAATCTCCTGGAAATAACGCCCGGTTAATACCAGAGTAAATTCATAATAGTCGTGCTGATGCAGTCCGCTGATACTCTCAGTTTTGTTATAGATAAACACATGGAAGTTTTTGCCATTAAACAACTGCTGTTCTCGGGCAGTGGCAATTTCCGGCGCGTTAATCACTGGCTGCATCATCGACTCCTTATGCCTTCAGTTTTTCATGAAGCTCAATTAATTCAGTAATCAGTTCACGCGCAAGCATGGACGTCATTAAATGATCCTGAGCGTGGACCAGCACCAGACTCACTTTCATCTTACCTTCGCCCGCATCGCCTTCAATCAGTTTCGTCTGTACCAGATGCGCTTCATTCAATGCCATCCGTGACTGATCCATCATGGCTTTTGCTGCGGCAAAATCGCCCTGCTTCGCCTGTTTCAGTGCCGCATACGCCAGGCTGCGCGCTTGTCCGGAGTTGATGATCAGCCCCATCACCACTTCTTCCAGCTCTTCAGCTTCCGTTTGCGTATCGGGAATGTTATCGAGATCCATCATACATCGTTCCTCTCTTTTCTTACCGGCACGATTACCCGTACCGGCATCGATTAAAATTTCAGGGCGTTAGCGATATCTTCTTCGCTCTCTTCTTTATCAATCGCATTTTGTGCTTTGTTAGCCACCACAACAAAGGGCAGATAAATTAACGTTGCGATGCCAAGGTTGAAGAGTGCGACCAGCAATGCGGCGACGCTACCGTTGGTGTTAAAGAAGGCTCCCAGACCGGTTGGCATGGTCCACGGTGCAATATTGGTCACCGGAGGAATAATGCCCATGTAGTACGCTGCGAGGGTGATTGCCGCCAGAATCGGTTGTACCAGTACAAACGGGATAAACATCACCGGGTTCATGATAATTGGCAGACCAAACAGAATCGGTTCGTTAATCTGGAAGATGCCGGACGGCAGCGCCAGTTTTGCCACCTGACGATAATCAGCACGGCGAGAGGCGATAAAGATAGCCAGGATCAGGCCTAAAGTCGCACCACTGCCCCCAAGGAAAATAAAGGAGTCCAGCATCGGCTTGGCCCAGATATGGAAGGTCTTACCGGCTGCCAGCGCCGCTTCGACGGAACCATATTGCTGATAGGTCGCGATATTTTCCAGTGCCCACGGCGTCATAATGCCGTTGTCCAGTGCGGTCAGCGCCAGCGCGCCATGAATACCGAAGAACCAGAGCAGTGGAACAAAGATCACATAGGCCCAGCCCACCACGCTACCCAACGATGCCAGTGGGGTTGAGATGGTATCCATAATGATCTGATGGAAGTTGGTGCCCCAGGTATTCAACGCCCAGGCAATAATCCCCATCACGGAAAGAATAATAAAGCCGGGAATTAATGCCGAGAAGGAACGCGATACTGAAGCAGGTACGCTGTCGGGCAGTTTAATGACCCAATTGCGGCGGACAATAAAGGTAAACATTTCTGCCACCACCAGGCCAATAATAATCCCGGAGATGATATTCGCCCCACCTAACCAGTTTGCACCAACCGCATAGGCCTCACCGACACTATATGGGGTGACGGTCATAAATGCTGCAACGGATAACAACCCAGCCGCCAGCGCATCGACTTTACGCTCTTCTGCCAGCGCCATGCCAATAAAGAACGGTGCCATTAAAGACATTATTCCTAATGTTCCGTTATATACGTTGCCGCCAATACCTTTCAGACCATTAAGTGTTTCAATGGTTGAGGCGTCGAGGCGAATACCTAAGGAATAAAAAAACGACCCCTCCCCAAAGCTTAGAAAAACGTTGTTAATTAATACAAACATGGCCCCCGCAAGGGTTAACGGCATTAAGCGAATAAAGCCATTTTTGATTGCATTAACGTGTGGCTGCTTTCCTATTTTAACTGCAAAAGGGAGGAGTACCTTTTCAAGCGATGCAATAACATTACTCATAGAAAAATACCCTTAAAAACCGCAATTTAAATATTGCGGTATTGATTTATGAAATAACTCTTTGACGGGAAAATTTAAAATAAATTAATTTGCTGCGGCTTTTTTAATCGCTGCAACCGCAGCCTTAAGCACGCCTAAACCATCGACTTTGCCATAAAGCAGCGAGTCAATTACTTCAACCGGTTTGTTGGGTAACAAACGCTGGATTTCGGGCAACATATAAGCAATCTGCGGCCCTAATAACACGACATCGGCATTCTGACCTTTTTCACCAGCCAGTGTTTCCGGAAATGCTTCAATAATGACCGGAACTTCATATTTTTCTGCCTGTGCGCGCATTTTTGATACCAGTAAAGAGGTAGACATGCCCGCAGAACAAAACAGATAAATGTGTTTCTTTTCCATAAAACTGCCCTCATCGACGATTATCTGTCAGCCAGACACTCCGCAAGCCTTAACCTGCTTCCATGCTCTGGGTAACTTGCGAAACCAACATGACTTTTTTTGTGGCTGAAAGGAGTATACGGTATAGACCTGAGCAATAGTATTTCTTTGACCTTATAAATTGTTTCTCCTTGACCTGTGGTTATGACCCTCTTCACATTTCGGGCAAATAATTCGCGAAGATAATTAAGAACTCAGGCCAAAAAAAACCGGCGCAATGGCCGGTTTCCGTTGTTACTCAAGCTTTCAGACGAATTGATTACTTCGCAGCCTGTGGATCAGTGTCGTATTCAGCACAGGTCTGATAACCGGAGTTGATGACATGTCCGGTATCATCTAACGCGACAAAGTAGGTTTCTGCTTTACCATCACGTTGACCCAGGATGTAGGTCTGGCAAGTACCGCGAGCATGGATCATGCTCACTTCAGACGAAGGTTTACCCGCAATTTGTGCAACCTGCGCCCGGCTCATGCCTTTTTTGACGTCTTTCACCACAGGCTGTACAAACTGGTCTTTGGTACGATCATAAGCCGTACAACCCGCCAGCATGGTTAATACCGCCGCTGCACTCAGAATTCCTGCCATATTCTTGTTCATATTCCGTCCTCTTGTTTATCAGCGTGTTAGATAAGCCTGGAATACATTGGGCGCTTTTTCAAGCCCGTGAACGAAACGGCTCCGCTTTCAGAGGATTCCTGTATGACGTTTTAACCACCATTCAGCCCGCTGTCGCTTGTCGTTTCAGTAGCAACGGGTTAGCTTTAAGGAAGTTTTGTCTTTTCTGTCTGGAGGGGTTCAATGACATTGCAACAACAAATAATAAAGGCGCTGGGCGCAAAACCGCAGATTAATGCTGAAGAGGAAATTCGTCGTAGTGTCGATTTTCTGAAAAGCTACCTGCAAACTTATCCGTTCATTAAATCACTGGTGCTCGGGATCAGCGGCGGTCAGGACTCCACGCTTGCCGGAAAGCTGTGCCAGATGGCGATTAATGAGCTGCGCCTGGAAACCGGCAACGAATCACTGCAATTTATTGCCGTACGCCTGCCCTATGGTGTTCAGGCCGACGAACAAGATTGCCAGGATGCCATTGCCTTTATTCAACCGGATCGCGTATTAACCGTTAATATCAAGGGCGCGGTATTGGCCAGCGAACAGGCATTGCGGGAAGCAGGCATTGAACTGAGCGATTTTGTCCGTGGCAATGAAAAAGCGCGTGAGCGGATGAAAGCACAATATAGCATTGCGGGTATGACCAGCGGTGTCGTGGTGGGCACCGATCATGCAGCAGAAGCCATTACCGGATTCTTCACTAAATATGGTGACGGCGGTACGGACATTAATCCGCTGTATCGTCTCAACAAACGTCAGGGTAAACAGTTACTGGCGGCATTAGCTTGCCCGGAACACCTTTATAAGAAAGCGCCAACGGCCGATCTGGAAGATGATCGCCCTTCTCTGCCAGATGAAGTGGCACTCGGCGTGACCTATGACAATATCGACGACTATCTGGAAGGGAAAAACGTACCTCAACAGGTCGCCAGAACAATAGAGAACTGGTATCTGAAAACCGAACATAAACGCCGTCCGCCAATTACCGTTTTCGATGATTTCTGGAAAAAGTAATAATTTGCACATATTGGATTGTGCGAAAAAGAGTAATTTGTTCACGCCGGATGCGGCGTGAACGCCTTATTCGACCTATAAAACTATGCAAATTCAATACATTGCAGGAGTCGAATAGGCCTGACAGGCGTAGCACGTCAGACGGTGTAACCTTTGTCATCGACCCGCTTCTTTTTTAATCGCTTCCCGCCTGTTACACTGGATAGATAACCAGCATTCGGAGTCAACAGTGGTACGGCGTTTAACTTCTCCGCGGCTCGAATTTGAAGCTGCGGCAATTTATGAATATCCCGAACATTTACGTTCATTCCTTAATGACTTACCCACCCGACCAGGGGTGTATCTGTTTCATGGTGAAAGTGACACCATGCCGCTCTATATCGGCAAAAGCGTTAACATCCGCAGCCGCGTCCTTTCTCATTTACGTACCCCGGATGAAGCCGCCATGCTACGGCAATCCCGACGGATCAGCTGGATATGTACCGCCGGTGAAATCGGCGCTCTGCTCCTTGAAGCGCGATTAATCAAAGAACAACAGCCGCTGTTTAATAAACGGTTGCGCCGCAATCGCCAGCTCTGTGCCCTGCAATTAAATGAAAAGCGCGTCGATGTGGTGTATGCCAAAGAGGTGGATTTTTCACGAGCCCCCAACCTGTTTGGCCTGTTTGCCAATAGGCGCGCAGCTTTGCAAGCATTGCAGACCATCGCTGATGAACAAAAACTTTGTTATGGCCTGCTGGGACTGGAACCGTTAAGTCGCGGTCGTGCATGTTTTCGTTCAGCGCTAAAACGTTGCGCCGGAGCATGCTGCGGTAAAGAGAGCCATGAGGAACATGCGCTACGCTTGCGCCAGTCTCTGGAGCGTTTGCGGGTGGTGTGTTGGCCTTGGCAAGGGGCGGTGGCGCTGAAAGAACAGCACCCGGAAATGACTCAATATCATATTATTCAAAACTGGCTGTGGCTGGGGGCGGTTAATTCGCTGGAAGAAGCGACAACGTTAATTCGGACACCCGCCGGGTTTGATCACGACGGTTATAAAATTCTTTGTAAGCCGCTGCTTTCCGGTAACTATGAAATTACTGAACTTGATCCGGCGAATGACCAGCGAGCCAGTTGATTTCACTGAACAACAGTTTACCTTGCGGTTGTAAAAGCCGCAGGGTGTGCCTGCCATCGAACCAGCACGCGCCCTGGTCGGTAGTGAGCAATTTATCGCCCAGTTGCCACGCCCCGTTAATCACAAACACCACCCCGCCGCGTGAGCCAAAGGTAGTAAACGTACGTTCGGCAATTCTGACTTTCGCCTTACAGACATCCAGGCGTGTCATGATGTTGAAATCCATCGACATCTGCCCTGCCGTCAGTTTCGCTTTTACCACCTGGTCCGCTGCAAAGGCAAAAGGCTGGAACGGTTTTAAGGTATGGTTAAAGCGGTCTGCGCTTTCAAGGAGCATCTCGCCGCCTTCCAGCAACGTCACTATCCTTTCCATGCCGGGAAACAAAGAAAACTCCCCATTCGCCGCGATGGATGCAATGCTGGCACGCCAGTAAAAATCACGTTTTGCCGGTGGGAACGTGCAAATTTCGCGCGTTTCACCGGCAGCATTTCGCCACAGATTCACCGACATTTTACGCATATCAAAGTATTCCATACTCGCTCCCGGCCCGTTCTTTTCATTGTTATCGTTCAGGTAACCGTGGATGGTTATCGGCAACTCGGGTGATTTACGTTAGTGGTGATCAGGCTTTTTTTACAACTGTTTGAGAAGAGAAAAGAAAACCGCCGATCCTGTCCACCGCATTACTGCAAGGTAGTGGACAAGACCGGCGGTCTTAAGTTTTTTGGCTGAAAGATTATTCAGCAGTTGCAGGCATTTTACCTTTTGCCGCTGGACGTTCTGTCAGACGCTTCTCAAAATTAGCATTAAATTGCTTTTTCTGTTCCGGCGTCAGGATGTTGTAAATTTTGTTCTGGGTTTCCATGTGCGCCAGCATGTTAGCTTTGCGCTGTTCTTCCATTTTTGCGATCTGCGCTTCAGCTTTTACTTTATCGAAGGTATCGCTGGCAATGATGTCATGCATTGCGCGGCGTTCTTCCAGCGGCGGACGTTTCATCTGGTCACGCTGGCCTTTCATGATTTCGCGGATCTGCTGTTTCTGCGCGTCGGTCAGGTTCAGGTCTTTGAACATCATGTCCTGATGCGGACCGAACTTGCCTTTGTGGTGCATCATCGGCTTCGCGTCAGCCGGTGCTGCGGTAGTGGTGTCTGCGGCATGGGCCAGGTTAGCCGCGCCAAGAGCCAGGGTAGAGGCAACAAACAGTGCAGTTAATTTACGCATATTCTATATCCTTCCTTTCAGTTATTTATTACGGCTTTCTTAAGTAGCGTGCCGTGTTGACGAGATTAACTTTACTGACTTTAGCGTCAATTAATCAGAGCAACGGTAAAACAATGAAAGTGTAAAAAACACTTTTGCGCCAATTATGGAGAAAAAAAGAAAATTTGATGGAGAGTGATGAGAGAATATTACAACACGATGATTTTGCAGAGATTATGAAGAACTATACCGGATGACTGGTGATAAATAAAGCAAATAACCAGGATTAATCTGTATTAATTTATAAGAAAGCAACTTAATACCCGCAGAATGATTTCTGCGGGTAAGTATTAGCTTATTTTTTCGAGCATTAATCCCGCGCGTAATCCCAACGCTACCAACGGATTAGGGAATAACACATACTCTACATCATGGGTTACGGTAAAACGTTCCTCTCCGTCCTGCGCCAGCAATGTTCCTTTCTCAAACGGCATAAAATTCAGCGTGTCACTTGCCATATGCATTTCGAAGGACGGCGAGTGGCGAGTAATTTGCGAAACCACCCGATAACGGAGCGGCGGTGTTCTCACGATACCGACACTCTCACCAGATAGCAGCGCAGCAATTGCGCTGGCAGTTACTGCAAACTGGCGAAGATCGTTTTGCCCAAAGGGCAACGCTTTGCCAAGTTCCAGCGTACAGGCCAGCGCGCCAAAATGTCTGGCGCTGAAATGGGTAAACGTACCACCAGGTTCCTGATGGAACACCAGCGCCTCCAGCCCCGCCGCACCCAGCCACGTCAGAAATTTCTCGTCCCAGGGAATGTCGCGTTGCGGTAATACACCGAACTGCGGATGCAAGGAGCCACGAATTGCGGTATGTAGATCAAGGTGCCAGCGCACAGATTCTTTGCCCTGGTCATAAAAATCTTCCAGGCACTGTTCCAGTTCGCGCGCCCGACAGGTTTCTCCGCTTTCAGCAAATAGCTGCCAACGACCGCCAAACATTCGATTCATATCGCTATGGCAATAACGTTTCCCTTGCTTCAGCGCAGGAGGATTCCCGAGGATCACCAGCAACCGCCAACGTAACGGGATCTCGCCGTGAGATATCGCGCCAAGCAACGCGTCCAGCATCTCCACAGGTGCCGTCTCATTACCGTGTATTCCCGCTGAAATCACCAGTGCGCCTTGCGGTGGCGTTAATGGCGTCAGTTCCAGCACACCATCGCCCAGCCAGCGCCAGCGAACGCCGTTGATTTCTCGCTCGGTGATAACCGGTTTTTTACCCGTTAAGGTCAGAGCAAGAAAATTATCCATTGCCCCCTCCCTCGCGCTGGAACGGATAAACCGAACCGAGATTCAGTAATTGGCTCAATACATCCAGTGCTTCCCGCCCTTCGCGCAGCAATTGCGGGTCGGCCAGATCGGCAGCAGTAAGGCGATCGCGGTAGTAACGATCCACCCAGTCATTGAGCGCATTAAACAGCGTATCGTTCATCATCACCGCCGGATTCACCGCCCGGCGTTCTTCTTCTGTCAATACCACCCGCAACCGCAGGCACGCCGGGCCGCCGCCATTCGCCATGCTTTCACGTAAATCAAAGACTTTTAGTTCGCTAATCGGGTTGTCAGCGGCAAGGAGTTCATTGAGATAACCCCATACTCCGGCGTGTTCCCGACACTCCTGAGGCAGCACCAACATCATGGAACCATCATCGCGGCTCAGCAGTTGGCTGTTAAACAGATAGGTATACACCGTATCAGACACGGAAACCTGAGTTGCCGGAACTTCTATCGCCATAAAACCATTGACCCGCGCACGCAGGTTTGCCAGTAACTGTGACTGGCGAGCGAACGCCTGTTGGTGGCAAAACAGCACCTGGCGGTTACTCACGGCAATCACGTCATTATGAAAAACGCCCTGGTCGATAACGTCCGGGTTTTGCTGGGCGAAAATCACCTGTTGGGGATTCACCTGATTCAGCCTTGCCACCGCCTCGCTGGCTTCGCGAGTCTGTCGCGCCGGATAACGGGAAGGCCGGGTATCATTGCCTTCTTCTCGCCCGTAGACAAAAAGTTGCATACCCGGTTCACCGTAATGACCGCCGAGACGATTGTGGTTTGCCGCCCCCTCATCACCGAGCAACGCTACCTGTGGCAACGCCGAATGGACGCTAAATTTCTCTTCGTCGTTAAAAATCGCTTTTAACAGCGATTCAGTGACGGGCGCTTCCAGCGAACGGTGAAATTTATTGTTCAGGTTGGCAACGGTGAGATGCACTTTGCCATCCAGCGTATCGGCAGATAGCGCGATCGTTGCCGCATTGGCTACCCACATTGGCGAAGCGGAACTGACGCTGGAAAGCCAGTGCGGTGCCTGGCGTGCAACTTTTTCCAGTACCTGCTCATCGCTACCACTGAATCCCAACTGACGCAGCACCGGAATAAACGGACGCTCGTGCGGCGGGATCACGGCCTGGGGGAATCCCGCATCGGCAAGGGCTTTCATTTTCAGTAAGCCCTGCTTCGCCGCCAGTCGCGGGTTAGACACCTGAAAACGGTGACGGGTAGAGGCTTCATTACCAAACGACAGGCCCGCGTAATGATGCGTCAGCCCTACCAGCCCGTCGAAATTGACTTCCCAGGCGTTCATCGCACCACCTCATCGGAAAAATCCAGCCCGGGGTTAAGCGTGGCGGGCAATGTTAACGAGTCCGACTCCAGGCTCGCCATCGGCCATGCGCAGTAATCTGCGGCATACCAGGCGCTGGGGCGATGGTTACCGGAAGCACCAATGCCGCCGAATGGCGCGGTACTGGCAGCACCGGTAAGCGGTTTGTTCCAGTTAACAATCCCCGCCCGCGCCTCCAGCAACAGTTGATCGAACTTTTCCCGCTCGGGGGAAACCAGACCGCAAGAGAGTCCGAAGCGAGTGTTATTCGCCATTCGAATCGCTTCATCGAAAGTATCATAACGCCAGACGCGCAATAACGGTCCGAACACCTCTTCATCTGGTACGCCAGCAACGCCTGTCATTTCAATGATCCCCGGCGTCAGCAACGATGTCCCTGCTTGTAATAAGCGCGGCGCAAGCAGGGGTCGTCCGCCCATCGCTTCCAGTTGCTGCCATGCAGTAACCACCTGCTGTGCGGCCTGTTCAGAAATCAGCCCGCCAATAAACGGCTGCGGTTCGTCATCCCAGTTGCCCGGCGTTAATCGCTGGCTGACGGCAACCAGACGAGCAAGAAACGCATCGCCCTGCGCCCCGCTTTTCAGCAATAAACGGCGGGCGCAGGTGCAGCGTTGACCGGCTGTGACAAACGCCGACTGAATGGTCAGATGGACAGCCGCGTCGATATCCGCCACCTCATCGATAATTAGCGGATTATTACCGCCCATCTCAAGGGCGAGAATTTTCTCCGGCTGACCGGAGAGCTGGCGATGCAACTGGTAGCCTGTATTGGCGCTACCGGTAAACAGCAAACCGTCGAGATCCTCCAGCGCACTCAGCGCCTGACCCGTTTCACGCCCGCCCTGCACCAGGTTCAGCACGCCTGGCGGCAAGCCAGCCTGCTGCCATAAACGCATTACCGCTTCGCCACTCCACGGTGTCAGTTCGCTGGGTTTAAAGATAATGGTGTTACCTGCCAGCAATGCCGGAACGATATGTCCGTTCGGCAAATGACCAGGGAAATTATACGGCCCAAACACCGCCAGCACGCCGTGCGGGCGATGTCGCAGGCTCGCCGCGCCGTCCGGCATTTCACTACGCTGCTCGCCGGTACGAACGTGATACGCCTTAATTGATATCGCGATTTTATTGATCATCGCCGTCACTTCGGTTGCCGCTTCCCAGCGCGGCTTACCCGTTTCTCTGGCAATAATCGCGGTTAATTCGGCTTTATTGCTTTCCAGCAGTGCGGCAAAGCGTTCGACAACGGCATGACGTTCAGCAAATGAAAGCCGCGCCCAGCGCGGAAACGCCGCACGGGCTGCCCGACAAGCCTGCTCGACCTGAGCGGCATCGGCATCATTGCCTTGCCATAACACCTCGCCCGATACCGGATTACGCTTCACACGCGATGCGCCCTGGCCCGTTATCCAGTCACCGTTAATCCATAAAGTCATGCTGTTTTCTCCTCTGCGCACAGGCGCACCAGACGAACGCGATCCCCGGCGTGGCATTTGAGGGCATCCAGTTGTGCGGCGGTTAAAATCAAACGCTCGGTTGCCGGATCGGTACGCACCAGCACCACGCGGAAATGGTGATAATTTTCATTAGCGACCAGGCAGGCTGGGAAATCGCCCTGCGCAGGCTGCCCTTCTGCCACTTCCACCAGCCGACTTTTACGGATGGCGCGCACGCGGTCGATGTCACACTCAAGCGTCGGCCCACCGTCAAAGATGTCGATATAGTTACGGTAGCGAAAACCTTCTTTCTCCAGCACCGCGCGGGCAGGCGCGGTTTGCGGATGTACCTGACCGATGACGTCCTGGGCTTCCTGGGATAAAAAGTGGGTATAGATCGGATGTTTCGGCATCAGTTCTGCAATAAATGCCTTTTGCCCGGTGCCGCAGAGAAAATCGGCGCGGCTAAAATCCATCGAAAAGAAGCGTTTACCGAGGCTTTGCCAGAACGGTGAATAGCCGTGTTCGTCAATCACCCCGCGCATTTCAGCAACCACTTTGTCATTAAACTTGTCGCGAAAAGCCGCCATAAACATAAAGCGCGATTTCGACAGCAAATAGCCGTTGCCCTCTTTGCGCCAGTCCGGGTCGAGAAACAGCGTGCACAGCTCGCTGCTGCCGGTGTGATCGTTACTGAGAAACAGCGTCGGCAATGCGTTATAGACATTCAGCTCTTTTGAGGCGTGAACCAACGTGCCGACGCGATAGTTGTACCAGGGATCGTTCAGCCCAACCGCCACCTCAATGGCACAAATCCCCGCCACGGTGCCTGTCTCGCTATCTTCCAGCACGAACACATAGCCCTGCTCACTTTTGGGCAGTTCGCCTTGCCAGGTTTTGATTGCCCTTTCGATACGCGCCGAAAGCGTGGCTTCATTGGCGGGAAGCGACGTCAGGCCGCCGCCCGTTTTGCTGGCAAGCTGCATCAGCGCCGAGACATCTGATCGCTCAACGGGACGGATGACCATCATGATGAACCTCGGCTAACAAAGTGTTCGCAAGCAGCTGCAAAGCGATCCAGTCCGGTCGTCACCTCTTCTTCGCTGACATTGAGCGCAGGCGCAAAACGCACCACGTTGCCACCCGCAATCAGTACCATCACGCCTGCTTTCGCCGCTTCCTGAGAGATCTGTTTCGCTTGCCCGGCGTAATCGGCATTCAGTACACAGCCAATCAGCAAACCTAAGCCGCGAACTTCACTGAACAAACCATAGCGGTGATTAATAGTATTAAGACGCTCAACAAACCAGTCGTGACGCTGTTTAACGCCATTAAGCATCTCTGGTGTGTTGATGAGCTCCAGCACTTTGCCTGCCACCGCCGAGGCCAGCGGATTACCGCCATAGGTGGTGCCATGAGTGCCAACGGTCATCACGCGGGCGCACTCTTCGGTTGCCAACAACGCACCGACCGGGAAACCGCCGCCCAGCGCTTTGGCGGTAGTTAACAGATCAGGCGTCACGCCGTAGTGCATATAGGCATACAGTTCCCCGGTGCGCCCGACGCCGGTTTGTACTTCATCAAAAATCAACAGCGCATTGTGGCGGTTACACAATTCACGCAGACCTTGTAAAAACGCGTTGCTGGCTGGCACCACACCGCCTTCCCCCTGGATGGGTTCGACAATCACCGCACAGGTAGAGTCGTCAATCAGCGCGCTGGCAGAGTTAATATCGTTATATGCAGCATGACGAATATCCGCCGGCAGTGGCGCAAAATCCTGTGAATAGGCTGGCTGCCCACCCGCACTGACAGTAAACAGCGTGCGACCATGAAACGCATTTTTGAACGCCACGATGCCGCTCTTATGGCTGCCGTAGCGGTCGTGAGCGAATTTACGCGCCAGTTTTAGCGCCGCTTCGTTGGCTTCCGCACCGGAGTTACAAAAGAAGACGCGATCGGCAAACGTGGCGTCGATCAATTTTTTCGCCAGTCGCAGTACCGGCTCGTTGGTGTAACCGTTGCCGGTATGCCAGAACTTACTCGCCTGTTCGTTCAGCGCTTCACGCAGTTCCGGATGCGCATGGCCCAGCGCGTTCACCGCAATGCCACCCGCGAAGTCGATATACTCTTTCCCCTGCTGATCCCACAAGCGCGAACCTTCGCCACGTACCGGTATAAAGGGTGCCGGAGCGTAAACAGGTATCATCCATTCATCAAAGTTTTCACGCGTAATTGGCTGAGACATAGCGACCTCTACAGTAAATAATTCGTTATTTATATGTTAATAATAAGTAATGTTTGCGCTGTAAATGTAGATTGCAGGGTTCGTGCCAGCCAGTGATAAAAGTGCATAAACGGCGGAGGCTAACTGGAAATCAAGGAGTTATAACCAAACCATATGCATTTAAAGTGCATATAAAGTGAATACGTTTGCGATGTGGGTGAATAAAAAGAATAAAAAACGCAATGTTATGCAGAAGTAAAATATAATTCTGGAATTGTGATCATTGACGAAATTTACTGGAAATTACTGCGCCATTCTGACGCAGCGCGCACCAAAAGCGGGCATTTTTTGCGCCATCGTTGACATCATTAACAACCATCGATCAAATCACTTAACAACAGGCGGTAAGCAACGCGAAATTCTGCTACCATCCACGCACTCTTTATCTGAATAAATGGCAGCGACTATGAAATTTGTCTCTTTTAATATCAACGGCCTGCGCGCCAGACCTCACCAGCTTGAAGCCATCGTCGAAAAGCACCAACCGGATGTGATTGGCCTGCAGGAGACAAAAGTTCATGACGATATGTTTCCGCTCGAAGAGGTGGCGAAGCTCGGCTACAACGTGTTTTATCACGGGCAGAAAGGCCATTATGGCGTGGCGCTGCTGACCAAAGAGACGCCGATTGCCGTGCGTCGCGGCTTTCCCGGTGACGACGAAGAGGCGCAGCGGCGGATTATTATGGCGGAAATCCCCTCACTGCTGGGTAATGTCACCGTGATCAACGGTTACTTCCCGCAGGGTGAAAGCCGCGACCATCCGATAAAATTCCCGGCAAAAGCGCAGTTTTATCAGAATCTGCAAAACTACCTGGAAACCGAACTCAAACGTGATAATCCGGTACTGATTATGGGCGATATGAATATCAGCCCTACAGATCTGGATATCGGCATTGGCGAAGAAAACCGTAAGCGCTGGCTGCGTACCGGTAAATGCTCTTTCCTGCCGGAAGAGCGCGAATGGATGGACAGGCTGATGAGCTGGGGGTTGGTCGATACCTTCCGCCATGCGAATCCGCAAACAGCAGATCGTTTCTCATGGTTTGATTACCGCTCAAAAGGTTTTGACGATAACCGTGGTCTGCGCATCGACCTGCTGCTCGCCAGCCAACCGCTGGCAGAATGTTGCGTAGAAACCGGCATCGACTATGAAATCCGCAGCATGGAAAAACCGTCCGATCACGCCCCCGTCTGGGCGACCTTCCGCCGCTAATTTAGCAGCTCTCCTGGCTCAAACTGGGTCAGGAGAATTAACCTTGAGAAAAATCAACAAACTGTCAGTAATGATTTGTTGCCTGCCGTCCTTTGTTATACCGTCTCTGCGTTTTTAGTTGTCTGACCACTTCTCTATTATCAAGTTTGATATAGGAAACTCCACGATGAACGCTGAGCGTAAATTTCTTTTTGCCTGTCTTATTTTTGCGCTGGTCATTTACGCTATCCACGCTTTCGGTTTATTCGATCTGCTCACCGATTTACCCCACTTACAGACACTCATCCGCCAGAGCGGATTTTTCGGCTATAGCCTCTATATTCTGTTATTCATCATTGCCACCCTCTTGCTGTTACCAGGAAGCATACTGGTGATCGCGGGAGGAATAGTTTTTGGCCCGCTCTTAGGGACACTACTCTCATTAATTGCCGCCACGCTGGCCTCCTCGTGCTCATTCCTGCTGGCGCGCTGGCTGGGACGTGATTTACTGCTGAAATACGTTGGCCATAGCAATACCTTCCAGGCCATTGAAAAAGGCATTGCGCGTAACGGTATTGATTTTCTTATTCTGACCCGCTTAATCCCGTTGTTTCCTTACAATATTCAAAATTACGCTTACGGATTAACCACAATCGCCTTCTGGCCTTATACCCTTATTTCGGCACTCACGACCCTACCCGGTATTGTTATTTATACCGTGATGGCAAGCGATCTCGCCAATGAAGGCATTACGCTGCGCTTTATTTTACAACTCTGTCTGGCGGGCCTGGCGCTGTTTATTCTCGTCCAGCTCGCAAAACTCTACGCCCGACACAAACATGTGGATCTGTCTGCTTCGCGCCGCAGCCCACTTACTCACCCAAAAAATGAAGGATAGAACGATGTTGCAACATTATTCAGTGTCATGGAAAAAAGGACTGGCTGCACTCTGTTTACTGGCTGTTGCTGGGCTTAGCGGCTGCGATCAACAAGAGAATGCGGCGGCAAAAGTGGAATACGACGGACTTTCGAACAGCCAACCGCTGCGTGTCGATGCCAATAACCATACGGTAACCATGCTGGTGCAAATTAATGGTCGTTTCCTCACCGACGACACTCGTCACGGTATTGTGTTTAAAGATGGCTCCAACGGACATAAATCGCTGTTTATGGGTTATGCGACCCCGAAAGCATTTTATGAAGCCCTGAAAGAGGCAGGTGGTACGCCGGGCGAAAACATGACGATGGATAATAAAGAAACGACTCATGTCACAGGCAGCAAACTGGATATTTCGGTCAACTGGCAAGGGGCGGCAAAAGCGTATTCCTTCGATGAAGTGATTGTTGACAGTAATGGCAAGAAACTGGACATGCGCTTTGGCGGTAATTTAACGGCAGCAGAAGAGAAGAAAACGGGTTGCCTGGTGTGTCTGGATAGCTGCCCGGTCGGCATCGTCAGCAATGCAACATACACTTATGGTGCGGTTGAAAAACGTGGTGAAGTTAAATTCAAAGGCAATGCCTCAGTTCTCCCGGCGGATAACACGCTGGCAACGGTTACCTTTAAAATCGCCGAATAAAGCCAGGATAAAGGATGATGATGATGCAATCGCGAAAAATCTGGTACTACCGTATAACCCTCATCATCCTGTTGTTCGCTATGCTGCTGGCATGGGCGCTGCTTCCCGGCGTCCATGAGTTTATCAATCGCAGCGTTGCGGCGTTTGCCGCCGTGGACCAACAGGGTATAGAACGCTTTATTCAGTCTTACGGCGCACTGGCGGCAGTTGTCTCGTTCTTGTTGATGATTTTGCAGGCCATTGCTGCACCGCTACCTGCGTTTTTGATCACCTTTGCCAATGCGTCGCTGTTTGGCGCGTTCTGGGGCGGCTTGCTGTCGTGGACCAGTTCGATGGCCGGCGCGGCGCTGTGCTTTTTTATCGCCAGAGTGATGGGCCGCGAAGTGGTGGAAAAATTAACCGGCAAAACCGTGCTTGACAGTATGGACGGCTTTTTCACTCGCTACGGCAAACACACCATTCTGGTCTGTCGGTTATTGCCTTTTGTCCCTTTCGATCCAATCAGCTATGCTGCCGGTTTGACTTCAATACGTTTTCGCTCGTTTTTTATCGCCACCGGGCTTGGTCAGTTACCGGCAACTATTGTTTATTCCTGGGCGGGCAGCATGTTAACAGGCGGTACTTTCTGGTTTGTCACCGGACTGTTTATTCTGTTTGCCCTGACCGTGGTGATTTTTATGGCGAAGAAAATATGGCTTGAACGCCAGAAGAGGAATGCCTGATGGGTTTACCGCCGCTTAGCAAAATTCCTTTAATTTTACGTCCACAGGCGTGGCTGCATCGTCGCCATTACGGCGAGGTGCTAAGCCCCATTCGCTGGTGGGGGCGGATCCCGTTTATCTTTTATCTGGTGTCGATGTTTGTTGGCTGGCTGGAGCGCAAACGCTCACCGCTCGATCCGGTAGTACGATCGCTTGTCAGCGCGCGCATTGCGCAAATGTGCCTGTGTGAGTTTTGTGTGGATATCACCAGTATGAAAGTCGCCGAGCGCACCGGCAGCAGCGATAAACTGCTGGCAGTGGCTGACTGGCGGCAAAGCCCGCTCTTTAGCGATGAAGAACGGCTGGCGCTGGAGTACGCCGAAGCCGCAAGCGTAACGCCGCCAACGGTCGATGATGCCCTGCGTACCCGACTGGCTGCGCATTTTGACGCTCAGGCGCTCACCGAACTGACGGCATTGATCGGCCTGCAAAATCTGTCAGCCCGTTTTAATTCTGCCATGGACATTCCCGCTCAGGGGCTGTGCCGTATTCCTGAAAAACGTTCTTAAGGAGAGATGATGCGCCATTGTGGGTGGTTGCTGGGATTGTTATCGCTGTTTTCTCTGGCAACACATGCCAGTGACTGGCAAGAAATTAAAAATGAGGCCAAAGGGCAAACCGTCTGGTTTAACGCCTGGGGCGGCGATACCGCAATTAACCGCTATCTCGACTGGGTGAGCGGCGAGATGAAAACCCATTACGCTATAAACCTGAAGATTGTCCGTCTGGCGGATGCCGCAGACGCGGTGAAGCGCATTCAGACCGAAGCCGCAGCCGGACGTAAAACGGGCGGCTCGGTGGATCTGCTCTGGGTGAACGGCGAAAACTTCCGCACCTTAAAAGAGGCCAATTTATTACAAACGGGCTGGGCGGAGACTCTGCCCAACTGGCGCTATGTCGACACACAGCTGCCGGTGCGGGAAGATTTTTCTGTGCCGACACAAGGTGCGGAATCGCCCTGGGGCGGCGCACAACTGACGTTTATCGCCCGCCGCGATGTTACGCCACAGCCACCACAAACGCCGCAAGCCTTACTGGAGTTTGCTAAAGCCAATCCCGGCACGGTTACCTATCCGCGCCCACCGGACTTTACCGGCACGGCGTTTCTTGAACAGTTGCTGATTATGCTGACGCCCGATCCCGCCGCATTAAAAGAAGCGCCGGACGATGCGACTTTCGCCCGTGTCACTGCTCCCTTGTGGCAATATCTTGATGTGCTGCATCCGTATTTGTGGCGCGAAGGAAAGGATTTCCCGCCTTCACCCGCGCGGATGGATGCTCTGCTGAAAGCCGGCACATTGCGCCTGTCGCTGACCTTTAACCCCGCGCATGCGCAGCAAAAAATCGCCAGCGGCGATTTGCCTGCAAGCAGTTACAGTTTTGGCTTTCGCGAGGGGATGATTGGCAACGTGCATTTCGTCACCATTCCTGCCAACGCGAATGCCAGTGCTGCGGCGAAGGTAGTTGCCAATTTCCTGCTCTCACCCGATGCGCAACTGCGTAAAGCAGATCCCGCTGTCTGGGGCGATCCTTCTGTTCTCGATCCGCAAAAACTGCCTGACGGGCAGCGCGAATCATTGCAATCAAGAATGCCGCAGGATCTGCCGCCGGTACTGGCTGAACCGCACGCAGGTTGGGTAAATGCGCTGGAACAAGAATGGCTACACCGTTACGGTACGCATTAATCTTTTTGCTGTGGGCGATGGTGGCGGTGATTTATGCACCGCTGATCCCGGCAGCTCTCACGCTGATATCGCCTGCTTTGTCGTTGACACACTGGCAGGCGTTATTTGCCGATCCACAGTTACCGCAGGCATTACTGGCAACGCTGGTGTCGACAACCATCGCGGCGGTCGGGGCATTGTTGATTGCCCTGCTGGTGATTGTGGCGCTGTGGCCTGGGCCGAAATGGCAGCGTATGTGCGCCCGTCTGCCGTGGCTGCTCGCCATTCCCCATGTGGCTTTTGCCACCAGCGCCCTTCTGCTCTTTGCTGACGGAGGGCTGCTTTATGACTATTTCCCGTATTTCACTCCGCCAATGGACCGATTTGGCATCGGTCTGGGCCTCACCCTTGCAGTGAAAGAAAGCGCATTTCTGCTGTGGATCTTAGCAGCAGTATTGAGCGAAAAATGGCTGTTGCAGCAGGTCATTGTGCTGGATTCGCTGGGCTACAGCCGCTGGCAATGCCTGAACTGGCTGCTGTTGCCCTCCGTCGCGCCTGCGCTGGCAATGGCGATGCTGGCGATTGTTGCCTGGTCGCTGTCGGTCGTGGATGTGGCAATTATTCTCGGGCCAGGTAATCCCCCGACGCTGGCGGTAATTAGCTGGCAGTGGTTAACCCAGGGCGACATTGACCAACAAACAAAAGGCGCGCTTGCCAGCCTGCTGTTGATGCTGTTACTCGCCGCCTACGTTTTGCTGAGCTATCTGCTATGGCGCAGCTGGCGGCGCACTATTCCCCGCGTAGATGGCGTTCGCAAGCCTGCCACGCCTTTATTGCCGGGCAATACGCTGGCGATTTTTTTACCCTTAACCGGTGTGCTGTGTGTGGTTCTGCTGGCGATCCTCGCGGATCAGTCGACGATCAATAGTGAAGCGCTCATCAACAGCCTGACAATGGGGCTGGTGGCGACATTCATCGCTTTGCTCCTGTTACTGCTGTGGCTGGAATGGGGGCCACAGCGTCGCCAGTTGTGGCTATGGTTGCCCATTTTATTACCTGCTCTGCCACTGGTGGCGGGCCAGTACACGCTGGCGCTATGGCTGAAACTGGATGGAAGCTGGACGGCGGTGGTCTGGGGGCATCTGCTGTGGGTGATGCCGTGGATGCTGTTTATCCTGCAACCCGCCTGGCAGCGCATTGATTCACGGTTAATTTTGATTGCGCAAACACTGGGCTGGTCGCGGGCCAAAATCTTCTTTTACGTGAAATGCCCACTCATGTTGCGCCCTGTGCTGATTGCCTTCGCGGTGGGATTTGCAGTCGGTATTGCGCAGTATATGCCAACGCTGTGGCTGGGCGCGGGGCGTTTTCCGACGCTCACCACTGAGGCGGTGGCATTAAGCAGCGGCGGCAGCAACGGTATTCTCGCCGCCCAGGCTTTATGGCAACTGCTATTACCGCTTATTATTTTTGCCCTGACCGCGTTAGTCGCAAAATGGGTAGGTTATGTCAGACAAGGACTCCGCTAATGCTCTGCGTGAAAAATGTTTCGCTACGTTTACCAGAAAGCCGCTTGCTGACAAACGTTAACTTTACGGTGGATAAAGGTGACATTGTCACGTTAATGGGGCCGTCTGGCTGTGGAAAATCCACTCTGTTTTCATGGATGATTGGTGCACTGGCCGAACAGTTTTCTTGTACAGGTGAGCTATGGCTCAATGAGCAACGGATTGACATCCTACCCACCGCACAGCGTCAGATTGGCATTCTTTTTCAGGATGCACTGTTATTTGACCAGTTCAGTGTCGGGCAAAATTTACTGCTGGCGCTACCGGCGACACTTAAAGGGAATGCCCGACGTAATGCCGTGAATGATGCACTTGAGCGTTCAGGCCTTGAGGGAGCTTTCCATCAGGATCCTGCCACTTTGTCTGGCGGTCAGCGAGCGCGCGTTGCTCTACTACGCGCCCTTCTCGCCCAACCAAAAGCGTTACTCCTGGATGAGCCATTCAGCCGTCTTGATGTGGCTCTGCGCGATAATTTTCGCCAGTGGGTGTTCAGCGAAGTTCGCGCCCTGGCGATCCCCGTCGTTCAGGTAACGCACGATCTCCAGGATGTTCCTGCTGATAGTTCTGTTCTGGATATGGCGCAGTGGTCAGAAAATTACAACAAACTGCGATAACGCAAAGTTTTTCTCAATGCGTCAGTTCAGAATGGCGCACTCAAAACTACAATGTCGGGATTTTCGATGAAACGTGTTTCTCAAATGACCGCGCTGGCAATGGCTTTAGGGCTGGCTTGCGCTTCTTCGTGGGCCGCTGAACTGGCGAAGCCTCTTACACTTGACCAGCTTCAACAACAAAATGGCAAAGCGATAGATACTCGCCCCAGCGCGTTTTATAACGGCTGGCCACAAACCTTAAATGGCCCTTCTGGTCATGAACTTGCCGCCTTAAACCTCTCTGCCAGCTGGCTTGACAAAATGAGCACCGAACAGCTCAACGCGTGGATCAAGCAACATAACCTGAAAACCGATGCTCCGGTGGCGCTGTACGGTAATGACAAAGATGTCGACGCCGTCAAAACGCGACTGCAAAAAGCAGGTTTAACGCATATCTCCATCCTGAGTGACGCGCTAAGCGAACCTTCCCGTCTGCAAAAACTGCCGCATTTTGAGCAGCTGGTTTATCCGCAATGGCTGCACGACCTGCAACAAGGTAAAGAGGTTACGGCGAAACCTGCCGGTGACTGGAAAGTCATTGAAGCGGCCTGGGGCGCTCCTAAGCTTTACCTTATCAGCCATATTCCCGGCGCTGACTACATCGATACCAACGAAGTGGAAAGTGAACCGCTGTGGAACAAAGTTTCTGATGAACAACTAAAAGCGATGCTGGCAAAACACGGCATTCGCCATGACACCACGGTCATTCTGTATGGGCGTGACGTATACGCTGCAGCGCGTGTGGCGCAGATTATGCTTTATGCTGGCGTGAAAGATGTGCGCCTGCTGGATGGCGGCTGGCAAACCTGGTCCGACGCGGGACTGCCTGTTGAGCGCGGAACGCCACCGAAAGTGAAAGCGGAACCGGATTTCGGCGTGAAGATCCCGGCACAACCGCAGTTGATGCTCGATATGGAACAGGCCCGTGGACTGCTGCATCGCCAGGATGCATCGCTGGTGAGCATTCGTTCGTGGCCAGAATTTATCGGTACGACCAGCGGTTACAGCTATATTAAACCAAAAGGTGAAATAGCCGGCGCACGTTGGGGACACGCTGGTAGCGACTCGACGCATATGGAAGATTTTCATAACCCGGATGGCACCATGCGCAGCGCCGATGATATTACCGCTATGTGGAAAGCGTGGAATATCAAACCAGAGCAGCAAGTTTCATTCTACTGCGGCACCGGCTGGCGCGCGTCCGAAACCTTTATGTACGCACGCGCCATGGGTTGGAAGAATGTTTCCGTGTATGACGGCGGCTGGTACGAATGGAGCAGCGATCCAAAAAATCCGGTAGCAACCGGTGAACGCGGCCCGGACAGTAGCAAATAACATTGCAATTACTGACGCTGGAGCGACTTCAGCGTCAGATACCCACTCCACACCCGCGTAAAGGTCGTCATCCAGCACAACGCACCGAAGATCCACGCAAACCACGCAAACCATGCAGGGAATAAACATCCCAGCACAAACAGTAAGATCGTTTCTGTGCCTTCGGTTAATCCCCCCAGATAGTAAAACGACTTATGTGCATAACCGGGGTTATCAATCTGATGTTTTGCTGCCAGTGCAGCAAAGGCGAGAAAACTGCTGCCCGTGCCGATAAACGCAAACAACAACCAGCCGCCTGCCAGCGCATTTTGCTCCGGTGCAGCAAGAATAAAGCCAAACGGCACCAGCGCGTAAAAGAGAAAATCGAGAGAAATATCAAGAAAGCCGCCCGCGTCGGTAAGCTCTCTGCGCCGCGCCAGCGCACCGTCCAGACCATCAAGCAGCCTGTTCAACAAAATGACGACTAGCGCCGCCAGATACCAGCCCAGCGCCAGAAACGGCAGAGCCAGCACGCCGATGGCAAATCCCACTAATGTTAAACCATCTGGCGTAATGCCCGGTTTATCAAGAACCCGCACGCACTGATGCAACAACGGTTTAATCCGGGGATGAAGATGGCGGTCTAGCACAGGCACTCCTTAAATATAAAGCCTTTCTGATTGAGCAACAGTGCGGATATTATGGCATTTTTCGCTTATCTGCCCGTGTGTAATTTATGAAAATGATTGAAGTTGTTGCCGCCATCATTGAACGTGATGGCAAAATTTTACTCGCGCAACGCCCCGCCCAGAGCGATCAGGCGGGATTATGGGAGTTTGCCGGTGGTAAAGTCGAGCCGGATGAAAGTCAGCGGCAGGCGCTGGTGCGTGAGTTACGCGAAGAACTGGGCATCGAAGCAACTGTGGGTGAATATGTTGCCAGCCATCAGCGAGAAGTTTCGGGGCGGATTATCCATCTTCATGCCTGGCACGTACCCGACTTCCACGGGACGTTACAGGCACATGAACATCAGGCGCTGGTCTGGTGCTCACCTGAAGAGGCGCTGCAATATCCGCTGGCCCCTGCTGACATTCCATTATTAGAGGCGTTTATGGCTTTACGCGCCGCCAGACCAGCGGATTAGTGCTAAGGGTTTTGTCATCACGCTGGCATTGCAGCAGTATTCCTTCGGCTTTAATTACCGCCCCTTCAGAATAATTTTGATCCTGATAAACGCAGCACTGAGTACAGGGCTGCGCTGACTGCCCGCCTGAACTGAACACTTCTGGCGGTACGTTTACCTCCACGTCCGGACGATAATGCGGGTTAGCCAGTGCAATTAATGGAAATGCTAATACTACGGCGAACAATGCTCGACTCACAGGGAACTCCTTAACGTTATTGTCTCTGCTACTGATAACGGTAGCCGGGTGGCAAAACTTTAGCGTCTGAGTTATCGCATTTGGTTATGAGATTACTCTCGTTATTAATTTGCTTTCCTGGGTCATTTTTTTCTTGCTTACCGTCACATTCTTGATGGTATAGTCGAAAACTGCAAAAGCACATGACATAAACAACATAAGCACAATCGTATTAATATATAAGGGTTTTATATCTATGGATCAGACATATTCTCTGGAGTCATTCCTCAACCATGTCCAAAAGCGCGACCCGAATCAAACCGAGTTCGCGCAAGCCGTTCGTGAAGTAATGACCACACTCTGGCCTTTTCTTGAATAAAATCCAAAATATCGCCAGATGTCATTACTGGAGCGTCTGGTTGAACCGGAGCGCGTGATCCAGTTTCGCGTGGTATGGGTTGATGATCGCAACCAGATACAGGTCAACCGTGCATGGCGTGTGCAGTTCAGCTCTGCCATCGGCCCGTACAAAGGCGGTATGCGCTTCCATCCGTCAGTTAACCTTTCCATTCTCAAATTCCTCGGCTTTGAACAAACCTTCAAAAATGCCCTGACTACTCTGCCGATGGGCGGTGGTAAAGGCGGCAGCGATTTCGATCCGAAAGGAAAAAGCGAAGGTGAAGTGATGCGTTTTTGCCAGGCGCTGATGACTGAACTGTATCGCCACCTGGGCGCGGATACCGACGTTCCGGCAGGTGATATCGGGGTTGGTGGTCGTGAAGTCGGCTTTATGGCGGGGATGATGAAAAAGCTCTCCAACAATACCGCCTGCGTCTTCACCGGTAAGGGCCTTTCATTTGGCGGCAGTCTTATTCGCCCGGAAGCTACCGGCTACGGTCTGGTTTATTTCACAGAAGCAATGCTAAAACGCCACGGTATGGGTTTTGAAGGGATGCGCGTTTCCGTTTCTGGCTCCGGCAACGTCGCCCAGTACGCTATCGAAAAAGCGATGGAATTTGGTGCTCGTGTGATCACTGCGTCAGACTCCAGCGGCACTGTAGTTGATGAAAGCGGATTCACGAAAGAGAAACTGGCACGTCTTATCGAAATCAAAGCCAGCCGCGATGGTCGAGTGGCAGATTACGCCAAAGAATTTGGTCTGGTCTATCTCGAAGGCCAACAGCCGTGGTCTCTACCGGTTGATATCGCCCTGCCTTGCGCCACCCAGAATGAACTGGATGTTGACGCCGCGCATCAGCTTATCGCTAATGGCGTTAAAGCCGTCGCCGAAGGGGCAAATATGCCGACCACCATCGAAGCGACTGAACTGTTCCAGCAGGCAGGCGTACTATTTGCACCGGGTAAAGCGGCTAATGCTGGTGGCGTCGCTACATCGGGCCTGGAAATGGCACAAAACGCTGCGCGCCTGGGCTGGAAAGCCGAGAAAGTTGACGCACGTTTGCATCACATCATGCTGGATATCCACCATGCCTGTGTTGAGCATGGTGGTGAAGGTGAGCAAACCAACTACGTGCAGGGCGCGAACATTGCCGGTTTTGTGAAGGTTGCCGATGCGATGCTGGCGCAGGGTGTGATTTAAGTTGTAAATGCCTGATGGCGCTACGCTTATCAGGCCTACAAATGGGCACAATTCATTGCAGTTACGCTCTAATGTAGGCCGGGCAAGCGCAGCGCCCCCGGCAAAATTTCAGGCGTTTATGAGTATTTAACGGATGATGCTCCCCACGGAACATTTCTTATGGGCCAACGGCATTTCTTACTGTAGTGCTCCCAAAACTGCTTGTCGTAACGATAACACGCTTCAAGTTCAGCATCCGTTAACTTTCTGCGATAGCAGCAGATATGCCAGTAAAGAAATCCCATTTGACTATTTTTTTGATAATCTTCTTCGCTTTCGAACAACTCGTGCGCCTTTCGAGAAGCAAGCATTATATAATGCCAGGCCAGTTCTTCTTCAATTGTCCCGTTTTGAAAAGCTGTGCTTGATATCGAGATCATCCATGATAATTCCGCCGCCCATATTAGCTTCGCCGAGGATTTACCGGAGCTATGATTAGCGCAATCAGAGATATAGTCTGAGGGAAAAACAGCAAATTTATTCAACAAGGCGATAACCTGCTCTGGGGCTTCCTCCATGTTTGCTTTAAAGGTATTGGCTCCATGGTCGCCAGAAAGAAAATGCTCCATTAAGGCACAATAACTTTCGCTATCTTCGATACCCCATTGATCCTCTAAAGACTCGCGTCTTTTACTTATGATATCGATCGAGTCAAAAGGAAGCACATGATATTGGAAGGTATCTTTGCCAGGTTCAGGCTTTCGCGGCCAGAACTCCAGCGTTTCAGACCATTGCTTATGATAGAATCGATAAGGTGCGATCAATTGTAGCGCCTGTAACTTCTCGATACTGAGCGGCTCAATACCTTTAGCCTGATAATAATGCAGTTGTTCTTTTTTTGCTTTAAAACCGGCCCGAACAATAAGCCCCATCATAATTAATAGATAAAGAAAAGAGCATCCCGCGGTAATCAGGCCTCTTTCATTCAAACCGTTGGATGTTATCGCTGCGAACACAAACATTACAGCGACAACACATGTTAAATAAAACCCCCACTTACAAAGCAGCATGGCCTTATTTTCTTTAATCATCCGTTCAAAATTACTATTAAATATTTCCCAGCCATTAAAAGAATACTTCTCGCTCCCAGGATGGTTTTGTAATAAAACTTTTTTCATCACATTCCCTGTTATTACATACTTTAGAGGCGATAATTTTATCCATGCAAAAAAAATATCCAACGAATTTTCTTGATCCGCTGGATATTTCAGAATATGACTCGAATAGCACGAAAGATTCACTCGCTTACGCTATCGCCCCGCTTCCGACTTCATCTGCTGGCGGACTTTTTTTCGCACTACGTTTACGCGGTGCAGCCTTTTTCTTATCAGCACTGCCACCACTGCCCGGAGCCACAATGCCGCGAAACTGCCGCACCGGCGTACGTTTGGCTTGATCAATAAGCTGATATAGCGTCCCCACCAGCGGCTGCATAAAGTCCTGATAGCGACACTGCTTTTCGCTGATTTGCGTCAGCACCGATTCCCAGTGCGCGGTCATGTCCGGTCGCGTCGCCATCTCCGGCAGCGAATGGAATAGCGCTTTTCCGGCGTCGGTGGAGTGGATATAGCGCCCTTTTTTGGTCAGGAAACCACGCTTGAACAACAGTTCAATAATCCCGGCACGCGTTGCCTCTGTCCCCAGACCATCGGTCGCACGGAGGATCTTTTTCAGATCTTTATCCTGCACAAAGCGCGCGATCCCGGTCATCGCCGAAAGCAGTGTTGCATCGGTAAAATGGCGCGGCGGCTGGGTTTGCCGCTCTACCACTTCACCTTTTTCACACAGCAACTCATCGCCTTTCGCCACCACAGGCAGTGGCGTGCCGTCGTTTTCTTCATCGCGCTCTTTGCTGCCTAACAGCGTGCGCCAGCCTGCTTCAGCAAGAAAACGCGCTTTAGCGACAAATTTGCCTTTGGCAATGTCCAGTTCGATAACACACTTGCGGAACACCGCATCCGGGCAGAATTGCATCAGATACTGACGGGCAATCAGGTTATAGACCTTCGCTTCGTTCTCCGTCAGGTTGATCGCAGAACTCCGTGCGGTCGGAATGATGGCGTGGTGCGCATCGACCTTTTTGTCATCCCAACAGCGGTTGCGTATATCTGGATCTACCACTGGCTGCGGCAACAGATCCGGTGCATGAACACTGATGGCATTCATCACCGCGTGGCGTCCGGCAAAATGTTCTTCTGGCAAATAGCGACAATCAGAACGCGGATAAGTGATTAGCTTGTGCGTTTCGTACAGTTTCTGGCAGATATCAAGCACGTTCTGCGCACTCAGACCAAAACGTTTTGCCGCTTCAATCTGCAACGCTGAAAGCGAAAAAGGCAGCGGCGCGGATTCTGATTCCCGTTTATCGTTATAGCTGGTGACAATAGCCGGTTGACCACTAATGCGGTTAACCACATGCTCCGCCAGTGGACGATGTAACAAGCGCCCTTCTTCATCCTGGTACGGTTCACACGCTTCGCTCGGTTGCCAGATAGCGGTAAACCGCTCATCGGCAGGTGTCACGATATGTGCTTTGACTTCAAAGAAGTCTTTCGCCACGAAGTTTTCAATCTCTTCATCGCGGCGCACCACCAGCCCAAGCACGGGCGTCTGCACGCGTCCCACGGAAAGTACGCCCTGATAACCGGCATTGCGACCGAGAATGGTATACGCACGGGTCATATTGATGCCGTACAGCCAGTCGGCACGCGCTCGCGCCAGCGCAGAAACGCACAGCGGTACAAACTCACTGTTGGAACGAAGACGGTCGATCGCCCGCTCAACCGCCTGCGGGTTCAGGTCGTTTATCAAGCAACGCTGTACCTGCTGGCGCTTTTCCGGTGCCAGTTGCAGATAGTCCAGCACTTCATCCACCAGCAATTGCCCTTCACGATCCGGGTCCCCGGCGTGAACGATTTCGCTGGCTTCATGCAGGAACCGTTTGATGACGTTAAGTTGTTTGGTCACGGAGGGTCGGGGCTGTAATTGCCACTTTTCCGGGACAATCGGCAAATCCGCAAGATTCCAGCGCGCATAGCGGCTGTCGTAGGCGTCTGGCTGCGCCTGCTCAAGCAGGTGACCGATACACCAGGTCACCACCTGACCATTACCGCACTCGATAAAGCCATCGCCTTTCCGGTGCGGTTTGGGCAGGACATCAGCAATGGCGCGCGCCAGACTCGGTTTTTCGGCAATAAACAACCGCATTGAATTAACGAATCTCAACCATGGCACGACCGCCGCGCGCTGGCACCAGTTCGCCAATTGCCGTCAGTTCAATGCCAAACTCGGCGGCTGTAGCTTTGACCTCATTTTCTGCTTCCGGCATGACCGCCAGCAGCAAACCGCCAGAAGTTTGCGGATCACACAGCAGATCGCGCACTTCACGCGGCATTTCACCCATCAGATGACCGTAGCTGGCAAAGTTACGTTCAGTGCCGCCAGGTACTGCGCCCAACTTAATGTACTCTTCAACACCGGGGAGTTTCGGGATCGCTTCATAGTCGACGCGTGCCTGCACACCAGCCCCCTGACACATTTCGCTCAAGTGGCCCAGCAGACCAAAGCCCGTAACGTCGGTCATCGCTTTTACGCCTTCGATGTTGGCAAAGGACGCGCCTGCGATGTTCATCCGGCACATCACTTCCGTCGCCAGTCCCTGATGTTCTGGTTTCAACAGTGATTTTTTCTCAGCCGTGGTAAGAACGCCGATCCCCAGCGGTTTCGTCAGGAACAGTTTGCATCCGGCTTGTGCGGTACTGTTTTTCTTCACCCGCTCGGTCGGTACGATCCCCGTTACCGCCAGACCAAAAATCGGCTCCGGCGCATCGATGGAGTGACCGCCAGCCAGCGCAATACCCGCCTGACGACATGCATAGCGTCCACCTTCGGTCACTTCGCGGGCAATTTCTGGGGAAAGTTTGTTAATCGGCCAGCCGAGGATCGCAATCGCCATAATCGGTTTGCCCCCCATCGCGAAGATATCGCTGATGGCGTTAGTCGCCGCAATGCGGCCAAAATCGAAAGGATTATCAACGATCGGCATAAAGAAGTCGGTGGTACTGATAACGCTGGTGCCATTGCCCAGATCGTACACCGCCGCATCGTCGCGGGTTTCATTACCCACAAGCAAATTCGGATCAACAAACTTCGCCTGCTCACTATGCAGGATGGTTTCCAACACTTTTGGGGAAATTTTACAGCCGCAACCAGCTCCGTGGCTGTATTGGGTCAAACGAATCGAGTTCTCGCTCATGGACATCTCCTGTCAATGCAATCCGGGTATGGTAACCCTCATTCCGTGAAGTGATAAGTGAGAGTGTCTGAATTCCTGCGCCTTTGCTCACAATCCAGACAGTTTCGCGACAATTATCAGAAATAAGTTACAAACGGCGTCGGGTCCGGGACGTTAATCGACGTAGATGCTTTCAGCTGCGGCGTACCGAGGTAGAGAAAACCGACAATTTTATCCTGCTCACGGCAACCGAATGCTTCACGCACTACCGGACTTTCAGTTAATGCGCCACTGCGCCAGATGCCGCCAAACCCCTGGGCAACTGCTGCCATTTGCATCGCCATGACCGCGCATCCGGCAGACATTTCCTGTTCCCAGCGCGGGACTTTATGATTCTCTTCGCATTTCGCCACCACCGTGATGATGAGCGGTGCGCGGAACGGCGCATTACGGGCTTTGTCGATAGCTTTGTCATCACTACCGGCAGCAATCGCCCCCTGTTCCAGTACGGCGCTGAAACGCTCGCGCCCTTCCCCTTCAATCACAAAAAAATGCCACGGTTGCATGGACTTATGGTCCGGCGCACGCATACCCGCACGCAGGATGTTTTGCAGTTGTTCACCCGTTGGCGCGGGTTCAGCCAAGCGGGAGGCGCTACGGCGATTGATCAATAGTTCGAGTGCATCCATTTGATTAACTCCTGTCGTGATATTTATTCACAAAATTAACACGAGAGTGGATTTTGTTACAGCACAGTCCGCAATTCCTGCTGACAAGTACCGGTTGGGTCATTACGATAACCACATCTATTGCGCCTGTGACAGGTGTGACCTTAAGTTGGGAGAATACATGCGAACCCTTTGGCGATTTATTGCCGGATTTTTTAAATGGACGTGGCGTCTGCTGAATTTCGTCCGTGAAATGGTACTTAACCTGTTCTTTATTTTCCTCGTACTGGTTGGTGTGGGGATTTGGATGCAGGTCAGTGGTGGTGATTCGAAAGAAACGGCCAGTCGTGGCGCACTGCTGCTGGACATTTCTGGTGTGATCGTCGATAAACCCGACAGTTCTCAGCGGTTTAGTAAATTAAGCCGCCAGCTGCTTGGTGCCAGTTCCGATCGTCTGCAGGAAAACTCACTGTTTGATATCGTCAACACTATTCGCCAGGCGAAGGACGACCGCAATATCACCGGTATTGTGATGGATCTGAAAAACTTCGCAGGCGGCGACCAACCGTCTATGCAGTACATCGGCAAAGCTCTGAAAGAGTTTCGTGACAGCGGGAAACCGGTTTATGCCGTTGGCGAGAACTACAGCCAGGGGCAATATTATCTCGCCAGTTTCGCCAATAAAATTTGGCTGTCTCCGCAAGGCGTGGTTGATCTGCACGGCTTTGCCACCAACGGTCTGTACTACAAATCGTTGCTGGATAAGCTGAAAGTTTCCACCCATGTGTTCCGCGTGGGTACGTATAAATCTGCCGTTGAACCGTTTATTCGTGATGATATGTCACCGGCAGCCCGCGAAGCTGACAGCCGCTGGATTGGTGAGCTGTGGCAAAACTATCTGAATACTGTTGCCGCTAACCGGCAGATCCCTGCTGAGCAGGTATTCCCTGGCGCGCAAGGGTTGCTTGAGGGTTTAACCAAAACCGGTGGCGATACCGCGAAATATGCACTGGAAAACAAGCTGGTCGATGCACTGGCATCGAGTGCGGAAATCGAAAAAGCACTGACCAAAGAATTCGGCTGGAGTAAGACTGATAAAAATTATCGCGCCATCAGTTATTACGATTACGCATTGAAAACGCCGGCAGATACCGGTGACAGCATCGGTGTCGTCTTTGCTAATGGCGCAATTATGGATGGCGAGGAAACTCAGGGGAATGTTGGCGGTGATACCACTGCGGCACAAATCCGCGACGCTCGCCTTGACCCGAAAGTGAAAGCGATTGTCCTGCGTGTTAATAGCCCAGGCGGCAGCGTTACCGCGTCTGAAGTGATTCGCGCTGAACTGGCAGCAGCCCGGGCAGCGGGTAAGCCTGTGGTTGTATCGATGGGCGGCATGGCGGCATCTGGTGGTTACTGGATTTCCACGCCAGCTAATTACATTGTGGCTAACCCCAGCACCCTGACCGGTTCTATCGGTATCTTCGGCGTGATCACCACCGTAGAAAATAGTCTGGATTCGATTGGTGTTCATACTGATGGTGTCTCAACTTCACCGCTGGCGGATGTTTCTATCACCAGGGCACTGCCGCCGGAAGCGCAGCTGATGATGCAGTTAAGCATTGAGAATGGCTATAAACGCTTTATCACGCTGGTTGCTGATGCGCGTCATTCGACGCCGGAGCAGATTGATAAAATTGCCCAGGGCCACGTCTGGACCGGTCAGGATGCAAAAGCTAACGGGCTGGTCGATAGTCTCGGGGATTTCGATGATGCGGTCGCCAAAGCAGCAGAGCTGGCAAAAGTGAAACAGTGGCATCTGGAATATTACGTTGATGAACCGACCTTCTTCGACAAAGTGATGGACAACATGTCTGGTTCTGTCCGGGCAATGTTGCCAGATGCGTTCCAGGCCATGTTACCTGCACCGCTGGCCTCGGTAGCCTCTACCGTTAAAAGTGAAAGTGACAAGCTGGCCGCGTTTAATGACCCACAAAACCGTTATGCGTTTTGCCTGACCTGCGCCAACATGCGTTAAGTCTTGTACTGAGTGGCCGACAGATCGTCGGCCACATTATTTTTTACGTCGACGAATCCTCTTCCCGCTGTTTCGCCCCATATTTCCTTATCCGCATAGTATCAGGTGCGCTCCCCCTGCCTCACGTATATACTTTTGCTCTTTCGATATCATTCATATCAATATCATGCAAAAGAAATCAATTTACGTTGCCTACACGGGCGGGACCATCGGGATGCAGCGTTCCGAGCAGGGTTATATACCGGTGTCAGGTCATCTACAACGCCAACTGGCGCTGATGCCGGAATTCCATCGCCCGGAGATGCCAGATTTCACCATTCATGAATATACGCCGCTGATGGATTCTTCAGATATGACGCCGGAAGACTGGCAGCATATTGCTGAAGATATTAAAGCGCACTATGACGACTATGATGGTTTTGTCATTCTGCACGGCACCGACACGATGGCGTATACCGCCTCTGCGCTGTCGTTCATGCTCGAGAATCTCGGTAAACCGGTCATTGTGACAGGGTCACAAATCCCGCTGGCTGAGTTACGCTCTGACGGACAAATTAATCTGCTGAATGCGTTGTACGTTGCGGCGAATTATCCGATCAACGAAGTAACGCTCTTTTTCAATAACCGATTGTATCGCGGCAACCGCACTACCAAAGCCCATGCCGATGGTTTTGATGCGTTTGCCTCTCCAAACCTTCCTCCGTTACTGGAAGCAGGTATCCATATTCGTCGTTTGAATACGCCACCCGCCCCGCACGGTGAAGGGGAATTAATCGTTCATCCAATCACCCCACAACCAATTGGCGTAGTGACGATTTATCCAGGGATTTCTGCTGACGTCGTGCGCAATTTTCTGCGCCAACCGGTGAAAGCATTGATTCTGCGCTCCTATGGCGTGGGTAATGCGCCACAAAACAAAGCCTTCCTGCAGGAATTACAAGAAGCCAGCGATCGCGGTATTGTGGTGGTCAACCTGACACAATGTATGTCCGGTAAAGTGAACATGGGTGGTTATGCCACCGGTAACGCCCTCGCCCATGCCGGCGTAATTGGCGGTGCAGATATGACTGTAGAAGCCACGCTAACCAAACTGCATTACCTGCTTAGCCAGGAACTGGATACTGAAACCATTCGCAAGGCCATGAGCCAAAACCTGCGCGGCGAACTGACGCCGGATGATTAAGGAGACTGTAATGCCCCCTCGCGCCCTGTTACTGGTCGATTTACAAAATGATTTCTGTGCTGGTGGCGCGCTCGCCGTGCCGGAAGGTGACAGTACGGTGGATGTCGCTAACCGCCTGATTGACTGGTGCCAGTCGCGCGGTGAAGCGGTTATCGCCAGTCAGGACTGGCACCCGGCGAATCACGGCAGTTTTGCCAGTCAGCACGGTGTAGAGCCTTATACGCCAGGCCAACTCGACGGTTTGCCACAAACCTTCTGGCCAGATCACTGTGTGCAGAACAGTGAAGGCGCACAATTACATCCGTTACTGCACCAAAAAGCGATCGCAGCGGTGTTCCATAAAGGCGAAAATCCTTTAGTTGACAGTTACAGTGCCTTTTTTGATAACGGCCGTCGGCAGAAAACCTCTCTCGATGACTGGTTACGCGATCATGAAATCGATGAATTGATCGTTATGGGCCTGGCTACTGACTATTGCGTGAAGTTTACCGTGCTGGACGCGTTACAGTTAGGTTATAAGGTAAACGTGATTACCGATGGTTGTCGTGGCGTGAATATCCAGCCCCAGGACAGTGCGCACGCGTTTATGGAGATGTCAGCAGCTGGGGCAACGCTATATACGCTGGCAGACTGGGAAGAGACACAGGGGTAATTTTACGCTGGCCTACAATTCTGTACTGGCATTGTAGGCCAAATAAAACACGTCAGTGGCACATCTGGCAATTGATGCCATCAACGAAAGATTTAATTCACCTCAGAAATCTCTTCCAACGACACCTTCCGCGTTTCGATGCCAAAAATGGAGAGAACCAGCGCACAGAGCAATAACATAACACCAAGTACCATAAACACCGTGATCGACCCATAATGTGTTAATAATGCCGCAACGCCATAGGGCGTGAAGACTGCGACGATCCGTCCGACGGCATTAACGAAACCCGAACCGCGCAGGCGTAAATGCGTTGGCCAAAGCTCCGGGATATAAACCGCCGACGCGAAGCAAACATACATGTATAAAAAGAAGATCATCACCAGTCCATAGATTAAAATCGCCCACTCTGTAGTCTGAATTGAATAGATATAGCCTAACACGGCAATAATAATAAGTAAGGTGGAGCCAAATAACCGACGAGGAAAATGATCAATAATTAATGCCGCAATAAATATTCCTACCGGAGCGCCAATCATAATAACAGCGGTCATTAATATTGATTTATCGACATCAATGCCGGAGTTAACAAATATGGTCGGTATCCATACGGTGATGGTATAAAGCGAAATGTTCATTGCAATTAAAACAGTAATCGCGACTAATGTACGTCGTAACATTTCACCTTTAAACAGGAGCCAGAAAGTACCCTTGATTACTTTAACCTTGCTGTTGCTCTGATACGAAGTAAGCGGGGGTAAACGAATACTCTTCTCTCTTTCAATTTGCTGCTCTACTTCACGAAGTTGGCATTCTGCACCTGCGATTTGCCCTTTCCCTGCCAGCCATCGTGGCGACTCGATAAAGTATTTACCTGAGAGAAACCAGGCTAACAGTATGCCAATACCACCCAGCAGAAACATTATTCGCCAACTAAAAAAAGCGATAACCACCACGCCTATCGCCGCAGACAGCATGGGCGACCAGTTACCAACAAATGAGAGCCGCGCGGACCATTTTCCACGCACCGTCGCGGGGATAAACTCCGTAAATGAGGCATAGCCAACCATAATCAGCGCCCCCATTCCTGTTCCCATCAGGAAGCGAAAGAAGATGAGCCAGTACATATCAGGGACAAAAGCGGCCCCTGTTGCAGCAATACCGACGATGAGAAGATTTATGCGAAACGCCCTGCGCCGCCCAAAGTAGTCACCAATAAACCCACCAGTAAGTGAGCCGATGAAATAACCAAACATTAATGCCGAGGTAAAGGCGGCATTGAGGAAATTATTTGACCATCCATTGCTTACCAGCTTTGCTAAGACGACATTACCGGAGTAACTCAAAAACCCTGTTAATAACAGACTAAAGCTTATAATACCAAATATACGATAATGAAACCGGGCCAAAGGCAAGCGGTCCAGTCTTGCGCCAATTTGATCATATTGTTCCATTAGGTGCCTCGGATTTGCTAAAAAGGTAGCAATTGCGGCAAATTCACTTGCCGCATCTTTATCATCATTTTATTTCAAGGCGCAGGAACAAATAATATTGACAACGTGTGCTTAAATTACCACACCAGCTGGATATTATTGTCTTTGCAAAATGCTATCCACTCTGCACCCGGTGATTTATCAGTTATTATGTAATTAATATGACTAAAATCAGCTAACTGGACAAAAGCTTTGCGATCAAACTTAGAGTGATCAACCAATAACGCAACTTCTGTCGCCTGACGGATCATTGTCTTTTTGATTTCAGCTTCCGCTTCATTAGAGTCCAGCGCGCCGCTGTTAATATCAAGACCTTTACAACTCATTACCATGATATCGACATGATAGCGCCTGATGATCTCTTTAGTAATTCTTCCTTGCAGTGAAAGTGTATTTTTGTTTAGTTCCCCACCCGTTGAAACGACTTTAATTTCTGACTGAGCCAGAACATGAATCGCTTCCGCCGAGTTGGTTAGCAACGTCAGGCCACTACGGTCCTGTAACAATTTGAGCAATTCCATTACGGTACTACTGGAATCGGCTGCCATGGTGGTTTTATTGTCGATAAAGGGTAGTGCCTTGCGTGCAATAAGCTGCTTCTCTTCATAAAACGATGAAGCGCGCTTATAAAAATGGATATTCTCCGTCAACATCGCTGTATTTAAAACAGCACCACCATAGGTTCTGGTCAAAAAGCCTTCATCTTCCAGCTTCTCAAGATCGCGGCGAATGGTTTCTTCGGTTACCTGAAAAATCCCACTCAAATTTGAGACTGTCACCTTTTTATCGTTGGCAACCATTTGCTTAATTGCCTGAATCCTGTCTTTTGCCGCCACGATTACACCCCTGTATCTTTTTACATCACATTAGCGCGATTATCGCATAACCGATGTTTACTTTCAAAATAACCTGTTTGAATCACAGATTTTCATCACAGTTTTCACAGAAACAGAGGTGAATCGTGTTGAGTATTTAACGCTCCAGGGCCTCTGCCATTTCCCTCATCAATGTTGCGTCTGCATCCGATAAGTTGATATTCAGTGCCGCGACATTTTCGCGTACCTGTTCCGGTGCAGTAGCCCCACTAAGAATGGAGATTAAATCACTCTGTTTTAATATCCACGCCAGTGCCAGAGTGGGAATTGTGCACTGATAACGAGCACAAAGTGGCTGCCACTGTTCAAGCATATCAATCACTTTCAGCATGTTTTCACGCTGGAACCAGACTTTATTTGCCCGAGCGCCGCCCGGAACGTAATCACGAGTGATGGTGCCGGTCAACAATCCCTGCTCTAGCGGGGAATAAACCTGAACCACAATGCCATTATCACGACATAGTGGCAGCAGTTCGTTTTCCATTGCCCGGTCGAGGATACTGTATTTCGCCTGAATAATATCCAGTTCACCATATTGCAGATACTCGCGGATATGGTCAGCATCGACGTTAGCAGCGCCTATAGCGCGAATTTTCCCTTCAGACTTTAACTCATTAAGCACTGCGACAGTTTCAGCGATCGGCGTAAAAAATGGCGGCACCGACTGCCAGTGCGTCATGTAGATATCGATGTAATCAATACCCAGACGTTGCAAGCTCGCTGCTACCTCTTCGCGGATAGATTCCGGGGAAAGGTTTTTATACAACTGCCGATCGCCAACTTTGTTGAATAAACTTCCTTTTCGTTCCCAGACAATGCCGCATTTGGTTTCTACTACAACCTGTTCACGGGGCAGTTTTTTTAACGCCTGACCGACGATAACTTCACTATTGCCAAAGTTATATCCTGGCGCAGTATCAATCAGATTAATGCCACAACGATGGGCTTCAAGAATCGTATCAATACATATTTGCCGATCGAGATCGCCATTCCATGCAGGACCGCCGCCAATGGCCCATGTCCCCAACCCCATTCGCGAAAGCGTAATATCCGTTGTGCCTAAAGGTATCTTTTTCATTTGCCTTCATTATCCTTCGTATTCTTCCAGCAATTGTTCGACCAGCTTTCTGTTTTTTACGCCGGTGGTGGCACCGACGCTTAGAACCGAGATAGCCGCCGTTGCATTGGCAAAGCGTGCGCATTCACGCAGATTTTTGCCTTCTAACAGTGCCGCAATAAAACCTGAAGCAAAGTTATCGCCCGCGCCAATGGTGTCGATGGCGGTTATTCCTGCGACCGCCGGCACCTTCATCGTCATGTCACCACGCTTGATAAAGCAGCCGTCTTTACCCGTTTTAATCACCACCGTTTTTACGCCGCACGCAAGAAAGCAGTCAGCAATTTCATCCAGTGTCTCTTTCCCGGTGAGTAATTTTGCCTCGGCAAAATTAGGAAACAGATAATCGACATAACTCAATGCTTCGCAAATATCATCCAGCGTTTCATTCAACCGCGGTTTGATCATATCGGCACAGATAATCATCTGCCGGGCTTTAGCTTGCGTAAAAATTTCTGTTAGCGCTTTACCATCCAATAGTGGACTGTTGAAAATACTGGCCAGTGATAATAATTTCGCCTGAGAAAACCGCGCAAAATCAACATCGTCAATATTCAATTTCCACAGACTGCCATTACGGTTTGTGACAAACGTCCGCTCGCCATCCTCCGTCACCAGTCCAACGTTAATAGAGGTATCTATGCTGACGTCCTGCTTCAGGCTTTGAATATCAATATTCTCTTTGCGGCAATGGTCGAGAATAAATTGCCCTGCGGCATCTTTACCAATACGACTCATTAATGCTGTGCGATGGCCCAGACGAGAAATAATTGTTGCTTCATTTATTGCATCACCCCCGGTGGTCATTGCGATTCTTTCAAGAGGATAAGAATCCACATCAAAGATATTTTTACTGACCGGTTGCAATGGAATATCAACAATAGCGGCACCTATACAAATAACGTCGAGATTATCCATATCATTATTCCGCTTTGCCATCAGAACCGAACAGTTTAATTTTTTCCAATGCCCGTTCTTTTACAGCTTTACGTACTTCACGTTCTAAATGCAGGAAAGGCTGATCCTGGTTTTCTTTCACTGCAACCATTGCGGCCTGACAGAGCTCCGTATGAATGTTGATTTTCGCGATACCCAACGAAATTGCAGTTTTAATGTCGGCATCACTGATCCCCGATGCACCGTGCAAAACCAGCGGAACAGAAACGGCATCGCGTACGCGTTTGACGACCTCAAAGTTCAATTGTGGCTCTGACGTATAAACCCCATGCTGGTTGCCGATGGCGACAGCCAATGAATCACAGCCCGTACGTTCAACAAATTCAGCCGCCTGGTCAGGATCGGTATAGTGATAGCCCGCCAGCGCTTCCTCATAAACGGTTTCATTACCGACATGCCCTAATTCCGCCTCTACCGGAATACCCAGCGGATGGAAGAAATCGACAGCCTCTTTGGTTAAACGAATATTTTCTTCGAAATCAAACGCGGAAGCATCACGCATTAATGAATTCATACCATGAGTCCAGGCGTTATGAATAATCTCCATACTCCGACCATGATCCCAATGAGTTATTACCGGCACCGTTGCTTTTTGTGCCATTGATACCATCATGTGAGAGAAATCTTCAAATGAGGTGTTACCGACAAAACCTGTACCAAAAGAAATAATAACCGGGGATTTCGCTTCTTCGGCTGCGTCGATAACGCCCATCAACATTTCTGCATTCCATACGTTAAAATGGGCAATTGCATAATGTTTATTTGTGGCATCGTTTTCCCAATATCTGATATCTGCGAGCATGTTCTGTTCTCCCGTATTAATTAATCGCTAATTTTAATAACGCCTTTAATAATGTCGCGTTTGTTGTTAACTGACTCTTCAAATGTCTGTTGTACATCCCGATAATCGTAAATATGCGTCACCATCGATTTCACATCGAATCGCCCTGAAGAAATAGCTTCAATCGTGACCGGATAACGATTGGCATAGCGGAATACCGTCTGGATAGTGACTTCGCGATTGATTTTGAGGAAATTGATTGCCGAATCGCCGGGTACAGTACCAACAATCATAATTTTACCGCCGCGCATTACCAGATAAGGTGCCTGTTTAACGGTGACCGCAGAACCCGCTGTTTCGAAAACAATATCTGCGCCCATGTCTTCGGTAAATTGCTGACAGCGTGCAATAGTGTCTTCTTTTGCGCCGTTAATAACCACTGTCGCACCAAGCTGTTCCGCCATTGCCAGACGTTTTTCCAGCACATCAACGACGGCAATTTCCGTTGCTCCCAGGCATTTGCACGCTTGCAACGTCATCAAACCAATACAACCTGCTCCCAGAATAATTATCTTCTTACCCGGTTTAACATCTGCCAGCATCGCGGCATGCATCCCGACTGCGGCAGGCTCCACCAGCGCCCCTTCCATCGTGTCCATATTGTCGGGCAGTTTGTAAGTAAAGCTCTCCGGATGACACAGATAGTGCGTTAATGCGCCGCGGTAGTTGGGTTGTGTCGCCATAAAATCAACGTCCGGGCAGATGTTATATTTGCCTTCCAGACAGTAACGACAGTGACCGCAAGGAACGCCAGGTTCGATATTTACCCGATCCCCCGGTTTAAATTTGCGCACGCGGCTTCCCACAGCCACAACCGTCCCGGCGCATTCATGACCCAGGCCAATTTCTTGATTTGGGTCTTTAGGCGGAATAAACGGGCCTGATTCAAAACCATGTACATCTGAACCACAAATACCGACATATTCTACTTTAATCAAAACTTCATCTTCTTTAGGCACTGGTATTTCTGCTGAAATAATTTTCATTGTGCCCGGCACCTGCAATATTGCTTTTGAATTTTTCATTTTGAATCCACCCGTATTATTTATTGGCTACTGCATCAATACTTAAACTTTCAACGGAGACACCTTTGGTTTCGATTCCAATGGTGGCGATAGCAATTGCGACAATAATTGAAACCGCCCCCAGAAGAATAAAGACTCCCGTAACGCCATAACTACTGAGCAGCACTGCAACGGCATAAGGTGCGGCAATACCACTGATTCGCCCTACCGCATTCGCCAGACCGGAGCCACGGAGTTTGGCCTCTGTCGGCCAGATTTCAGGGACATACACTGCCGAGGCATAGCAAACGTACATATAGACGAAAGTAATCAGGAAGAAACCAATCAACGTTATGAGCAACATACTGGTTTGCAGTGAATAGATATATCCGAGCACCGCAATCAGGATTAATAGCCCCACACCCATTGTTTTACGCGGAATTTTATCCATCACCAGCATGGCAATAAAAATACCAAATGGCGCGCCAAACATACTCATGGTATTTAAAACAATCGAGTCTTTTAAATTAATCCCCTGGGTCATGAATATTGTTGGCAACCAGTTAATTAGTGTGTACTGCACAACGTTCATGGCAATCAGCACACAAGAGCCTAATATCACGCGTTTCAGTAATACTCCTGTCAGTAAGGCTGAATACGGCACCGCTTGTGGCGCTTTACCGTCATCAGCAATAACCACAGGCGGCAAAGGTTTACCCGTCTGGCGTATGACGCCTTCTTCTATACTCCGCATGACTTTCTCGGCTTCCTGATACCGTCCGCGCGATTCCAGCCAGCGCGGGGATTCAGGAAAGTAGCGCCAGGCCAGCGCCGTAGCGATAAGCGACAATATTGCAGGGATAAGCAGTTGTACCCGCCAGTTCCACTCTGCACTAATCAGCGGCGTGAGTCCCATCGCTATCAATGAACAGAGCGGATATGACCAGTTGCCAATAAAGGAAACCCGACTTGACCACGTTCCACGATTTCTACCGGGCATATATTCGGTGAAACCAGCAAACAGCGTAACCAGTAAAGCTCCCAGCCCAACTCCCATCACAAAACGGCAGGCAATAAGGAAATCCATATTCGGTGAGAAAGCACCGACAACCATCGAGGCAATATGAATGGCCTCATAGAGGATGAACGCATTTCTGCGACCGGTTTTGTCGCCAATGATGCCGCCCACCAGCGCACCGAGAAACATTCCGGCGGTCGTGATTGCTGAGAATGTGGCTGTGGTGGAATTATCTGTCCAGCCCAACGCTTTCAGCTGCGCGAGGATCAAGCCACCAACGGCATTACTCCAGCAGACAAGCAAGCCAAACGCGACGATGGCAAACATTGATGAATGCCAGCGGCAATCCGGTAAGCGATCCAGCCGTGCACCACAATGCGGTTTTGTTATCTGTTCCATGCGATAACGTTCCTTCAGGAGAGTGGTTATTCATCAAAGTCGTAAGTCATGATCACTTTGATTGCGGTTTTATCGACCATCGCATCAAACCCTTCGCGCCATTGCGACAGGCCGATACGATGCGTGATCATCGGTTTGACTTTGATAGCGCCGCTGGCTAATAGCCTGATAGCGTTACGCCATGAGGTGGAGTCATAGGCCATATGCCCAATGATGCTTTTGTTCCAGGCGGTAATGTCATTAATCGAGAAATCAAGAGGTTTGAAGCCCATTCCAACGCGTACCACTTCCCCGTTCGGGCGGAGCATTTCGATGGCTTGTTTCAGTGCGATATTGGCACCGGAGCATTCAATCACCAGTCCCAGATTGTCTTTGCCACAAATTTGCTGGCAGCGCGCCACCACATCTTCGGTAGAACCATTTACTACTGCCGTCGCACCCAGTTCTTTTGCAACCGGGAAGCGGACCGCCACATCTTCTTGCAGACCAACGACGACGATATTTACCGCCCCCATAATTCGCGCCATTTGTACGGAGAACAGCCCGAGTGGGCCAGTGCCGATGACGACCACATCCTGACCAGGAAGGAATTTCGATTGCTGCGCGATGGATTTGTAGGCATTACAGATAGGGTCAAGTACGGCTGCGTCCTCATAATCAACACCATCAGGGATTTCCCACAACGCATGACGATGAATTTTGAGAATTTCACCAGGAACCAGACAATATTTGGAAAAACCACCGCCCCAGGTATTATTATCCAGACCAAGGTTTACTTTTTCTGTACAACACAGAAAATCACCTTGTTCACAGGCCGGACAAACACCGCAAACGTGACCGCTGTTATCCGATACGACGCGTTGCCCCACTTTCCAGTCTTTGACTTTTTCACCAACCTGCGCAATACAACCTGCGAACTCATGGCCGCGGATAGAGTTAAACTCATCAGAACCGCTATCGACATTGTAGTGCTTCATGTCTGCGCCGCAGATTGCCGCGGCTTTAATTTCAATCACTACATCTTCCGGGCCACACATGGGTTGTGGGACATCAATCATCTTGTAGCCGCCAAAGGCCTTGCCAAACCGAGCCAGTGCTTTCATTGCGTCATCCTCTGTGTTTAGTTTTGCTTAGATGGCCATCATACTTACCCACATGATTTTTGAGGTCAACATTAAATCTGTAAAACACAGATAATGATCTGCGTTTTACAACTCAGATCACAATTACGCAGAAAATGGCTGGGTCTGTTACAGGTTGATGGAAGGCGGGGCGCAAAAAGAGCAAATTCGAGAGGGATTACCGGCCAAATAGGTCTGAGACTTAAGTTCAGGAGAAGTCATTCAGGTGTGAACGGGACGGCAAGAGATCGGACTGGGACTTAGCCAGGTCATGGCGAGATAATTGAGATGAGTCGTGGGGTCATTGTTGGCTATCCCCTTCATAGCCGAGGCAAAAAGGGGATGAACCACTTACTTAAACATGGCAATAGGCTTTGCTGAGATACCAAAATCTTCTTTTAACTGCTGTTTGCTCTTCATGACCATCTGACCATTTGTGTCAATTGTCATATGCTGTGCTTCGATATTATGGCGGGCTTGCCACAGCATCACCAGTTGCAGGCAGTTCTCTTTTTGTTCCTCGGTCAACGCAACGCCATCAGGCCATTTCCCCAGTTCAACGGCGGTCGACAAACGCTGGTATACCTCAGGCATCATGCTGTTGATAATGTCATCAAGATTCATAATTTTTCCGCTCCTGTGGAATAAGTTGCTGAATCGTTTTTTCAACCGTTGATTTCTTCGCCGTTTTCGCCATCGGTAAAGCGTAAAGAGGCAGAGTTAACACAATAACGTTCGCCCGTTGGCTGCGGCCCGTCGGGGAAGACATGCCCCAGATGGGCATCACAGTTACCGCAACGAATTTCTATGCGCTGCATTCCATGTGACAAGTCTTTGATATAACGAATGGATTCTTCACTTACCGGTTCGTAGAAACTGGGCCAGCCACAGCCGGAATCATACTTGGTTTGGGAATGAAACAGCGGGGCATCGCAGATCAAACAGTGATATACGCCGTCACGCTTGTTATGCAGTAAACGACCCGTAAATGGCGGCTCTGTCCCATGATTCTGCGTCACGTAAAACTGCATCTCGGACAAATTTTTTTTCAGTTCTTCTGCCGAAGGTTTATTAGCCATTTGCTCACATCTCACTTTAATCGTGCTCACATTACGTGACTGATTCTAACAAAACATTAACACCAACTGGCAAAATTTTGTCCTAAACTTGATCTCGACGAAATGGCTGCACCTAAATCGTGATGAAAATCACATTTTTATCGTAATTGCCCTTTAAAATTCGGGGCGCCGACCCCATGTGGTCTCAAGCCCAAAGGAAGAGTGAGGCGAGTCAGTCGCGTAATGCTTAGGCACAGGATTGATTTGTCGCAATGATTGACACGATTCCGCTTGACGCTGCGTAAGGTTTTTGTAATTTTACAGGCAACCTTTTATTCACTAACAAATAGCTGGTGGAATATATGACTATCAAAGTAGGTATCAACGGTTTTGGCCGTATCGGTCGCATTGTTTTCCGTGCTGCTCAGAAACGTTCTGACATCGAGATCGTTGCAATCAACGACCTGTTAGACGCTGATTACATGGCATACATGCTGAAATATGACTCCACTCACGGCCGTTTCGACGGTACCGTTGAAGTGAAAGACGGTCATCTGATCGTTAACGGTAAAAAAATCCGTGTTACCGCTGAACGTGATCCGGCTAACCTGAAATGGGACGAAGTTGGTGTTGACGTTGTCGCTGAAGCAACTGGTCTGTTCCTGACTGACGAAACTGCTCGTAAACACATCACCGCTGGTGCGAAGAAAGTGGTTATGACTGGTCCGTCTAAAGACAACACTCCGATGTTCGTTAAAGGCGCTAACTTCGACAAATATGCTGGCCAGGACATCGTTTCCAACGCTTCCTGCACCACCAACTGCCTGGCTCCGCTGGCTAAAGTTATCAACGATAACTTCGGCATCATCGAAGGTCTGATGACCACCGTTCACGCTACTACCGCTACTCAGAAAACCGTTGATGGCCCGTCTCACAAAGACTGGCGCGGCGGCCGCGGCGCTTCCCAGAACATCATCCCGTCCTCTACCGGTGCTGCTAAAGCTGTAGGTAAAGTACTGCCAGAACTGAATGGCAAACTGACTGGTATGGCGTTCCGCGTTCCGACCCCGAACGTATCTGTAGTTGACCTGACCGTTCGTCTGGAAAAAGCTGCAACTTACGAGCAGATCAAAGCTGCCGTTAAAGCTGCTGCTGAAGGCGAAATGAAAGGCGTTCTGGGCTACACCGAAGATGACGTAGTATCTACCGATTTCAACGGCGAAGTTTGCACTTCCGTGTTCGATGCTAAAGCTGGTATCGCTCTGAACGACAACTTCGTGAAACTGGTATCCTGGTACGACAACGAAACCGGTTACTCCAACAAAGTTCTGGACCTGATCGCTCACATCTCCAAATAAGTTGAGATGACACTGTGATCTAAAAAGAGCGACTTCGGTCGCTCTTTTTTTTACCTGATAAAATGAAGTTAAAGGACTGCGTCATGATTAAGAAAATTTTTGCCCTTCCGGTCATCGAACAAATCTCCCCTGTCCTCTCCCGTCGTAAACTGGATGAACTGGACCTCATTGTGGTCGATCATCCCCAGGTAAAAGCCTCTTTTGCATTACAGGGCGCACACCTTCTCTCGTGGAAACCTGCGGGTGAAGAAGAAGTTCTGTGGTTGAGCAACAACACACCGTTCAAAAATGGCGTCGCTATTCGCGGTGGCGTACCGGTTTGCTGGCCGTGGTTTGGTCCGGCGGCACAACAAGGTCTGCCTGCGCACGGTTTTGCCCGCAACCTGCCGTGGACGCTGAAATCACATCATGAAGATGCTGATGGCGTAGCGCTGACTTTTGAATTGACGCAAAGCGAAGAGACGAAAAAATTCTGGCCGCACGACTTTACGCTGTTAGCGCATTTCCGCGTGGGTAAAACTTGTGAAATCGATCTTGAATCACATGGCGAATTTGAAACCACCTCTGCCCTGCATACCTACTTTAACGTGGGTGATATCGCTAAGGTAAGCGTCAGTGGGCTGGGCGATCGCTTCATTGATAAAGTGAATGACGCGAAAGAAAATGTACTGACCGATGGTATTCAGACCTTCCCTGACCGTACCGATCGCGTGTATCTGAATCCACAAGATTGCAGCGTGATTAATGATGAAGCGCTGAATCGTATTATCGCCGTAGGCCACCAGCATCATCTGAACGTTGTCGGCTGGAACCCGGGACCGGCGCTTTCAATTAGCATGGGCGATATGCCGGATGATGGCTACAAAACATTTGTTTGTGTAGAAACGGCTTACGCTTCAGAAACGCAAAAAGTGACCAAAGAGAAACCTGCACATCTGGCGCAATCCATTCGCGTTGCGAAACGTTAATTTACGTTAATGTTGTGTGCCGGGTGCAATGCATCCGGCACACAACATCACACCATATCCAGCGCAGTTTTTCCTTTTGGTGCCGGATATGCCTTATCCAGCATAGCTAATTCCGCTGAAGAAAGTTCGACCTCAAGCACAGCCGCATTTTGTTGGACATGGGCAATCGTGGCCGCTTTTGGAATCGCCATCACACCCTGATGACTGATCACCCACGCCAACAATACTTGTGCCGCGCTGATATTGTGAGCATGTGCAATTTCGTTGACTACCGCGTTTTTTAACAGTCCATTGCGCAACCGCCCGGCCTGGGCTAACGGACTGTAAGCCATCACCGGCATCTGCTGTTGCTGGCACCAGGGGAGTAGATCGTACTCAATTCCTCGTGAACCGAGATGGTAAAGCACCTGATTAGTGGCACACTGATTTCCCCCCGGCAGCTGCCAGAGTTCCTGCATATCAGCATAATCAAGGTTAGAAACGCCCCAGCGGCGGATTTTTCCCTGGGCGATCAATTTTTCCATCGCTGCGACAGTCTCTTCAAAAGCGAAACTGCCAGACCAGTGTAATAAGTAAAGATCGAGATAATCAGTATTGAGACGGCGTAAACTGGCTTCGCATGCATTTATCGCTTTTTGCCCGCCAGCATTCCACGGATAGACTTTAGAGACGAGAAAGACCTTCTCTCGCAGACCGGTTAATGCTTCCCCAACCACCTTTTCGGCACCGCCATCGGCATACATTTCGGCGGTATCAATGAGGGTTAAACCGAGTTCAATGCCCGCGCGTAGTGCAGCAACTTCTGTTTTGCGCTGACTGGCATCTTCGCCCATATACCATGTTCCCTGCCCTACGGCTGGCAGTGAGACATCGCCACTAAATTGAATCATTTTTTGTTGCATTGTTTCCTCCCAGGTATTGCACCACCGTAATGCAAAACAGGGCGTGACGCCCTGTTTTTATGCACAAAATGCCCTGGAAAGATGCATTATCAGAATTTGTAGGTGATCCCGGTAGAAATCAGGCCAGTCCAGGATTTATCCACCATCGGGCTGTCAGTAACTTCATCAGACAGACGGGTGTAGCGTGCGGTACCGTAAACACTCCAGTCGCCGAGGAAGTTGTAGCTGGCGCTCAGCTCCAGGTAAGGGCTCCAGCTGTCGTTCGGGTTATAGCCACGCAGACCGCTGCGAGCGGACTCTTTGCGCGATACGCCATAATAGTATTCGTTCTGGTTTTCGCTGTTCCACTGCACACCAATACCCGGAGTCACGGTCAGGCCACCGTTGGTGTAACGATACAACCAGGCCATATCCCAGACGATGCCGTTGCTGTTATCCAGGGTATCGCCAGCCAGGGTGGTACGCAGGTAACCGTACTGGGTAAAGTGAGCATAAGACAGACCAGCCATCATGGTGCTCTTACGGTCATCCAGGTGACGCATTTGGTGATCGCCACTGTCTTTCGCTTTGAAGTAAAGCGGCGACCAGTAAGCGGTAATTGAAAGTTTATCCGTTGCGTCATTCCACAGGTAGTAACCACCACCTAAGCCACGGAACCAGAAGTTATCGCCTTCATAGTTGATTACCGGTACTGGGTAAACATCGGTATCGTAATCTTTATATGGGTGTTCAACGACACCTACGCCTGCGCCCAGGGAAAATTTACCTTCAGCGTGCGCTACGCCTGCAGACGTTGCGATAAGCACTCCAAGTGCCAGAAGTTTGAGTTTGGTCACAATTAATCATTCCTTAAACAAATGTTTAGCGGGCGACAAAGTTTACCCGTCAATACATCGAAACCCAACCTTTTTACGTTTTCATTTTTTAAAGTAACTGTTTAATTTTCCTGACGCGGATGACACCGCGCTTACAGCCAAATGAATTTAGCGTTACTGGCGAGCCTGGTCTTTACATTAATTATGCAAAATTTATGGATGAGTTGTTGATATGCCATTGAAATTAAGAAAGCCGTGCAGGCAAGTTTTCCATTTGCCATCTACGCTTAATTTTGAAGGTGTATCACCGGGCACGTTGTTCTCATCGTCGATAAAATGGCATGAGAGTTGCTGTGTTTTAGCAAGAGACGTCGTTCAGTTTACCTCTTCCGGGAGCCTCTACTATTCATATGAACGGCTCTTAACCTGTGCTAAAAAACGAAAGGACGGCATACCATGAATATATTCGATCACTATCGCCAGCGATATGAAGCTGCCAAGGACGAAGAGTTCACACTGCAGGAGTTTCTTACCACTTGTCGGCAAGATCGCAGTGCTTATGCCAACGCGGCTGAGCGGCTATTGATGGCTATCGGTGAGCCTGTCATGGTCGATACAGCCCAGGAACCCAGACTTTCTCGACTCTTTTCTAACCGGGTCATTGCACGTTATCCGGCGTTTGAAGAGTTTTACGGCATGGAAGACGCGATTGAACAGATTGTCTCTTATCTGAAACACGCGGCTCAGGGGCTGGAAGAGAAGAAACAAATCCTGTATCTGCTGGGGCCTGTGGGTGGGGGTAAATCATCGCTTGCTGAGCGACTGAAATCATTAATGCAGCTCGTACCGATTTATGTATTGAGCGCGAACGGTGAGCGTAGCCCGGTCAACGATCATCCGTTCTGTCTTTTCAATCCGCAGGAAGATGCGCAGATTCTGGAAAAAGAGTATGGCATTCCTCGCCGTTATCTCGGCACCATCATGTCGCCGTGGGCGGCAAAACGCCTGCATGAATTTGGTGGCGATATCACTAAGTTCCGGGTAGTGAAGGTCTGGCCGTCAATTCTGCAACAAATTGCTATCGCCAAAACGGAACCCGGCGATGAGAACAACCAGGACATCTCCGCGCTGGTTGGGAAAGTCGATATTCGTAAACTCGAACACTACGCGCAGAATGACCCGGACGCCTACGGCTATTCCGGTGCGCTGTGCCGCGCCAATCAGGGGATCATGGAATTCGTTGAGATGTTTAAAGCACCGATTAAAGTGCTGCATCCCTTGTTAACCGCCACTCAGGAAGGTAACTACAACGGGACGGAAGGTATCTCCGCCCTGCCGTTCAACGGGATTATTCTCGCACACTCGAACGAGTCCGAATGGGTCACTTTCCGTAATAACAAAAACAACGAAGCCTTCCTCGATCGTGTTTACATCGTGAAGGTGCCGTATTGCTTGCGCATTTCCGAAGAGATCAAAATCTACGAGAAATTGCTTAATCACAGTGAATTGACTCACGCCCCATGCGCCCCTGGCACGCTCGAAACACTGTCACGTTTTTCCATTCTTTCGCGCCTGAAAGAGCCAGAAAACTCCAGCATTTATTCAAAGATGCGGGTTTATGATGGCGAAAGTCTGAAAGACACCGATCCCAAAGCCAAGTCGTATCAGGAATATCGTGACTACGCCGGTGTCGATGAAGGGATGAACGGTCTGTCGACGCGTTTTGCGTTTAAGATCCTCTCCCGCGTGTTCAACTTCGATCATGTAGAAGTGGCAGCAAACCCGGTCCATCTGTTCTACGTCCTGGAACAGCAGATTGAGCGCGAGCAGTTCCCACAAGAGCAGGCAGAACGCTATCTGGAGTTCCTGAAAGGTTATCTGATCCCGAAATATGCCGAGTTTATCGGCAAAGAGATCCAGACGGCCTACCTTGAATCCTATTCCGAATATGGGCAAAACATTTTCGACCGTTATGTTACCTACGCGGATTTCTGGATTCAGGATCAGGAGTATCGCGATCCGGATACCGGGCAGCTGTTTGACCGCGAGTCTCTTAACGCCGAGCTGGAGAAAATCGAGAAACCGGCGGGGATCAGTAATCCAAAAGATTTCCGCAACGAGATTGTTAACTTCGTACTGCGCGCCAGAGCGAATAACAGCGGACGCAATCCGAACTGGACCAGCTATGAAAAACTGCGCACGGTCATCGAGAAGAAAATGTTCTCCAATACCGAGGAGCTGTTGCCGGTTATCTCGTTTAACGCCAAAACGTCAACCGACGAGCAGAAGAAACACGACGACTTTGTCGACCGTATGATGGAAAAAGGCTACACCCGTAAACAGGTGCGTTTACTGTGCGAATGGTATTTGCGCGTACGTAAATCGTCTTAACAACCCTGGCCCGGTACACATGTTACCGGGCCTACAACGACAGCGAACCGTGGGCCTGAGAAGCGGCAACACAGGCGTAGCATACAGTTGGCAAATGTAGTACGGGGGGCATATGACCTGGTTTATTGACCGGCGTCTGAACGGCAAAAACAAAAGCATGGTGAATCGCCAGCGTTTTTTACGCCGTTATAAAGCGCAAATTAAACAGTCGATCTCCGAGGCCATTAATAAGCGTTCGGTGACTGACGTCGACAGCGGCGAATCCGTATCCATTCCCACGGAAGATATTAGCGAACCGATGTTTCATCAGGGGCGTGGCGGTCTGCGCCACCGCGTGCATCCGGGCAATGACCATTTCGTCCAGAACGACCGAATTGAACGTCCCCAGGGTGGCGGCGGAGGTTCCGGCAGTGGTCAGGGCCAGGCCAGCCAGGATGGTGAAGGTCAGGATGAATTTGTCTTTCAGATTTCGAAAGATGAGTATCTTGATCTGCTCTTTGAAGATTTGGCCTTACCGAATCTGAAACAAAACCAACAACGCCAGCTGACCGAATATAAAACGCATCGGGCGGGTTATACCGCTAACGGCGTTCCGGCCAATATCAGCGTTGTGCGTTCATTGCAGAACTCACTGGCGCGACGCACAGCCATGACGGCAGGCAAGCGGCGGGAACTTCATGCACTGGAAGAGAATTTGGCCATCATCAGCAACAGTGAACCTGCGCAACTGCTGGAAGAGGAACGTCTGCGCAAAGAAATTGCAGAATTACGTGCCAAAATTGAACGCGTCCCTTTTATTGACACCTTCGATTTACGTTACAAGAACTACGAGAAGCGGCCCGATCCCTCCAGCCAGGCAGTGATGTTTTGCCTGATGGACGTTTCCGGTTCAATGGATCAATCCACTAAAGATATGGCTAAGCGTTTTTATATTCTGCTGTATCTGTTCCTCAGCAGAACGTATAAGAACGTGGAAGTCGTATACATCCGCCATCATACCCAGGCGAAAGAAGTCGATGAACATGAGTTTTTCTACTCGCAGGAAACAGGCGGCACCATTGTTTCCAGCGCCCTGAAACTGATGGATGAGGTAGTGAAAGAGCGTTATAACCCGGCACAGTGGAATATTTACGCTGCACAAGCATCGGACGGCGATAACTGGGCCGATGACTCTCCGCTTTGCCATGAAATCCTGGCGAAAAAATTATTACCTGTTGTTCGTTATTACAGCTATATCGAAATTACCCGTCGTGCACATCAGACATTGTGGCGAGAATATGAGCATCTGCAATCTACTTTCGACAACTTTGCGATGCAGCACATCCGCGACCAGGATGATATTTATCCGGTGTTCCGTGAACTGTTTCATAAACAAAATGCAACAGCTAAAGGCTAAAACTATCAGCCAGGTCATTATCGCCTGGCTGATTTTTAGCTTACTGTAAATTATCTCATTTATTACATACATTAGCTTACAATCGCTTTAAATATGACAGCATAACCTTTACATAATTTAGTTCCAGAAAACAATCATTCGGAAAAATGATTCAGTCAACACGTATTTCCATGGGGTTATTCTTTAAATATTTTTTATCGTTAACGAAAATTGATCCTGGTCAAAACTATATATCTCTGCCATCAATAAAATCCAGCACTCACATTGCTCTCCTTTTTATGGTTTCTATGGGTACACAAAAATTAAAAGCTCAAAGCTTTTTTATTTTCAGTTTATTGCTGACGTTAATTTTATTTTGCATTACTACCTTATATAACGAAAACACAAATGTAAAACTCATCCCACAGATGAATTACCTGATGGTTGTTGTGGCTTTGTTTTTCCTTAACGCCGTCATTTTTCTTTTCATGTTAATGAAATATTTCACTAACAAACAAATTTTACCAACACTCATTTTAAGCCTTGCATTTTTAAGTGGCCTTATCTATTTAGTTGAAACCATTGTAATTATCCATAAACCAATTAACGGCAGTACACTGATCCAGACAAAGTCGAATGATGTTTCTATTTTCTATATTTTCCGCCAACTCAGTTTTATTTGTTTAACCTCGCTGGCGCTCTTTTGTTATGGAAAAGACAACATCCTTGACAACAATAAGAAAAAAACGGGAATCCTGTTGCTGGCGCTGATCCCTTTTTTAGTTTTTCCCCTTCTGGCACACAATCTGAGCAGTTATAACGCTGACTATTCTTTGTATGTCGTCGATTACTGTCCGGACAACCATACTGCGACCTGGGGAATCAACTATACAAAAATATTGGTTTGTCTGTGGGCATTTTTACTGTTCTTTATTATCATGCGCACACGATTAGCCAGCGAACTATGGCCGTTAATAGCATTATTATGTCTGGCATCGCTATGCTGCAACTTACTTCTACTGACTCTGGATGAGTATAATTATACTATCTGGTATATCAGTCGCGGGATTGAAGTTTCCAGTAAACTGTTTGTTGTGTCTTTTCTGATTTATAACATTTTTCAGGAGCTGCAACTCTCCAGCAAACTGGCAGTTCATGATGTGCTGACCAATATTTATAATCGGCGCTACTTTTTCAACAGCGTAGAGTCATTATTGTCGCGACCTGTTGTTAAGGACTTCTGTGTCATGCTGGTTGATATTAATCAGTTCAAACGCATCAATGCCCAATGGGGACATCGTGTGGGTGATAAAGTGCTGGTTTCAATTGTCGATATTATCCAGCAAAGCATCCGCCCCGATGATATTTTAGCGCGACTGGAGGGTGAGGTGTTTGGCTTGCTATTTACCGAACTCAATAGTGCCCAGGCAAAAATCATTGCGGAACGTATGCGTAAAAATGTCGAACTCCTGACCGGCTTTAGTAACAGATATGATGTTCCTGAACAAATGACCATCAGTATTGGCACGGTTTTTTCAACGGGTGACACGCGTAATATCTCGCTTGTCATGACGGAAGCAGATAAAGCCTTACGCGAAGCGAAAAGAGAGGGGGGCAACAAAGTGATTATTCATCATATTTAAGTGCAAAAATATTCAGAGCCATGCTTTTTGCGTGGCTTTTGCATACAATTTATTACTATTACCCCTAAATTTCCCCTCCCCAGCGGCGCAGAGATGAGTATAATTAGCGCCCCTGTGCCAGGCCGCAATCGAACTTTATCTGGTTTTCTCGTTTCACTAACCGAAGGAGTGCCATTTATCATGAAATTGCACCATAGAATGCTCCGGCATTTTATCGCCGCAAGTGTCATTGTGCTGACATCTTCCTTCCTTATTTTTGAACTTGTCGCCAGCGACAGAGCAATGAGTGCCTATCTGCGCTATATCGTGCAGAAAGCAGACTCCTCCTTTCTTTATGATAAGTATCAGAATCAGAGTATTGCCGCGCATGTGATGCGCGCTCTCGCTGCTGAGCAGTCGGAAGTGTCGCCAGAACAGCGGCGCGCCATCTGCGAGGCTTTTGAGTCTGCCAATAACACCCATGGCTTAAACCTGACTGCCCATAAATACCCGGGCTTACGCGGCACACTACAAACCGCATCCACTGACTGCGACACAATTGTGGAAGCTGCAGCACTATTACCCGCTTTTGATCAGGCAGTGGAAGGCAACCGCCACCAGGATGATTACGGTTCAGGTCTTGGGATGGCCGAAGAGAAATTTCACTATTATCTCGATCTCAATGACCGCTATGTCTATTTTTATGAGCCGGTTAATGTTGAATACTTTGCGATGAATAACTGGTCCTTCCTGCAGTCAGGAAGTATTGGCATCGATCGCAAAGATATTGAAAAGGTATTTACCGGGCGTACCGTATTGTCGAGCATTTACCAGGATCAGCGTACTAAACAGAACGTGATGAGTTTGCTGACGCCGGTATATGTCGCAGGGCAGCTAAAAGGGATTGTGCTGCTGGATATTAACAAAAACAATCTGCGGAATATCTTTTATACTCATGACCGCCCTCTCCTCTGGCGTTTTCTCAATGTCACGCTAACCGATACCGATTCGGGGCGCGACATTATCATCAACCAGAGCGAAGATAATCTGTTCCAGTATGTCAGTTACGTCCATGACTTACCGGGCGGCATTCGTGTCTCGTTATCCATTGATATTCTTTACTTTATCACGTCTTCGTGGAAAAGCGTTCTGTTCTGGATTTTGACGGCGTTAATTTTGCTGAATATGGTGCGGATGCACTTCCGTTTATACCAAAATGTGTCGCGAGAAAATATTAGTGATGCGATGACTGGACTGTATAATCGCAAAATTTTAACCCCTGAACTGGAGCAGCGGTTGCAGAAACTGGTGCAATCCGGTTCTTCGGTGATGTTTATTGCTATTGACATGGACAAGTTAAAGCAAATAAATGACACCCTCGGTCATCAGGAGGGGGATTTAGCGATTACGTTATTAGCTCAGGCGATTAAACAGTCGATTCGTAAAAGTGATTATGCCATCCGACTCGGTGGCGATGAATTCTGCATCATTCTTGTCGATTCGACGCCGCAAATTGCAGCACAACTGCCTGAACGTATCGAAAAACGTCTGCAACATATCGCGCCGCAGAAAGAGATCGGCTTCTCTTCCGGTATTTACGCGATGAAAGAAAACGATACGTTACATGATGCGTATAAAGCTTCCGATGAGCGTTTATATGTCAATAAGCAGAACAAAAACAGCCGTTCATGATAACCTTCTGTGGTTGTTTGCTTGTAATCTCAGGAGCGTGAAATGACTGAAATGGCTAAAGGAAGCGTGACGCATCAGCGGTTAATCGCTTTATTATCACAAGAAGGTGCTGACTTCCGCGTCGTTACCCATGAAGCGGTAGGTAAATGTGAAGCGGTGTCAGAAATTCGTGGCACCGCTCTAGGCCAGGGTGCTAAGGCACTGGTATGTAAAGTCAAAGGCAATGGCGTAAATCAACATGTTCTGGCGATCCTCGCAGCCGATCAACAGGCCGATCTGAGCCAACTCGCCAGCCATATAGGCGGATTACGCGCTTCGTTGGCCAGCCCGGCGGAAGTCGATGAACTCACAGGCTGTGTCTTCGGCGCGATCCCCCCTTTCAGCTTCCATCCAAAACTCAAACTGGTTGCCGACCCTCTACTCTTCGAACGATTTGATGAAATCGCCTTCAATGCAGGCATGCTGGATAAATCCGTTATTTTGAAAACCGCGGATTATTTGCGCATTGCGCAACCAGAACTGGTCAATTTCCGCCGCACTGCGTAACTAGCCGGTCCGTTCGATAAGAAGAACGGACAAAACCAGTACAACAGCAATGGCAAAAAACGATGACGTGATAATCAGTGTCTCGACAAACATTTGATCGTTCATAGCATGCCCCCGGGAGATAGCTGTTTTCACGTTATTGTTAGCGTGCACAAATGGCAGTTTGATGACAGTTCGCCTGATTTTTTATGCAAAAAACGTAAAGATTTTCTACTTCCTTCCTGCAGCAAGCGTAAAGTAAGCAGGCTTATTATTTTTTGGCAAGGAAACCACGATGTTTGATGTCACTTTGCTGATCCTGCTCGGGTTAGCTGCGCTGGGCTTTATCAGTCATAACACCACTGTCGCCGTTTCAATTCTGGTGTTAATCATTGTCCGCGTCACACCGTTAAGCACCTTTTTTCCGTGGATTGAAAAACAGGGGCTAAGTATCGGGATAATCATTCTGACGATTGGCGTTATGGCCCCCATCGCCAGCGGGACGCTACCGCCCTCAACCTTGATTCACTCGTTTCTGAACTGGAAATCACTGGTGGCGATTGCAGTAGGCGTGATTGTCTCCTGGCTGGGTGGGCGCGGCGTGACGTTAATGGGCAGCCAGCCGCAACTGGTCGCCGGGCTGCTGGTAGGCACTGTTTTAGGCGTAGCGCTGTTTCGCGGCGTACCGGTTGGGCCGCTTATTGCCGCGGGTCTGGTTTCGCTGATTGTGGGGAAACAGTAGTTAATCTCGCAATATATCGGCCTGGCGTTTGCCCCAGGCCTTTCTTAAACATAGTAATAAAGGCCGTTGTTGAATCATACCCCAGCGTATGAGCAACTTTCTGTACAGTATCGCCTTTCACTAATCCCTGAAGCGCCATAATCAGCTGTAACTGCTGACGCCACTGGCGAAAACTCAACCCCGTCTCTTTTACTATCAGTCGGGCAAGATTGCGTTCACTCATCGCAAAAAAGCCAGCCCATTGCCCCAATGCCCCCCACTCGACAGGCCCTTTCGCCATCATCTCCACCATCGTGCGGATTTTAGGATGAGAAGAAACGGGCAGGTGCAGCTGTTGTTGTGGCTGCTGAGGGAGTTCATCAAACAGGACCTGAATTAATCTGCGGGTCATTGGCTCAGCACGCTGAGTCGTCGTCCTGTTTGCCAGGGTTAAAATTAATTCCCGGCATAAGGGCGATATTTTCAATGTGCAACATGTTGTCGGCATTGTCACTGCGCTGGGTTCGATAAACAGAAAACAGAGTTCAGCATTAGCTGTTACTTGATTGCTATGTTCCACCCCGCCCGGTATCCAAACCGCATATTGTGGCGGCACCATCCACAAAGCATTTTCCACCGTACAGGTAATTGCACCATGTAGCGCCAGTATCAGCTGTCCTTTGCGGTGCTGATGTACAGGACTGGTTAACTCATCCGTTCCGGCGTGAATACAAAATGCGACCGCGGCTTCATGGTGTCGGTCGGGTTCATAGCCATTGAGATTCAACCTGTGCATCATTTTGTCCGAACTTAGCGATAATTTGTCATTTTAGCTTGATTCAACATAACAATAAAAACGGTAAGGTACAGCCTCGTTTGTAACAATGAGAAGCATATGACCTGTTCAACTTCATTAAGCGGCAAAAACAGGATTGTCCTTATCGCTGGCATTCTGATGATTGCCACAACATTACGCGTCACCTTTACCGGCGCAGCACCGTTACTGGATACGATTCGTTCCGCTTACTCGCTGACGACAGCGCAAACCGGCTTATTGACCACCCTGCCATTATTGGCCTTTGCGCTAATCTCACCTTTGGCTGCCCCGGTAGCGCGACGTTTTGGTATGGAACGTAGCCTGTTTGCCGCGTTACTTTTGATCTGTGCTGGTATCGCAATTCGCTCTCTCCCTTCGCCTTACTTATTATTTGGCGGTACAGCGGTCATTGGCGGTGGGATTGCATTAGGCAATGTCTTACTGCCAGGATTAATTAAACGCGATTTCCCTCATTCCGTCGCCAGACTTACCGGCGCATATTCCCTGACAATGGGAGCTGCAGCGGCACTGGGATCGGCTATGGTCGTGCCGCTGGCTTTGAACGGTTTTGGCTGGCAAGGCGCGTTGCTCATGCTGATGTGTTTTCCTCTGCTGGCTCTTTTTTTATGGCTGCCACAGTGGCGAAGTCAACAACATGCAAATTTGAGTACCTCGCGCGCCTTACATACTCGGGGTATCTGGCGTTCACCGCTTGCCTGGCAGGTCACATTGTTTCTTGGGATCAACTCACTGGTCTATTACGTGATTATTGGCTGGCTTCCGGCGATCCTCATCAGTCACGGCTATAGCGAAGCACAGGCGGGTTCACTGCATGGTTTGCTGCAACTAGCCACAGCAGCACCCGGTTTGCTGATCCCACTTTTCTTACATCATGTGAAAGATCAGCGTGGTATTGCAGCGTTCGTTGCCTTGATGTGCGCAGTGGGCGCGGTTGGGCTCTGCTTTATGCCAGCGCACGCGATCACCTGGACTCTGCTTTTCGGTTTTGGTTCCGGCGCAACAATGATACTGGGGTTGACGTTCATTGGTCTGCGGGCTAGTTCTGCGCATCAGGCGGCGGCACTCTCGGGGATGGCACAATCCGTCGGGTATTTGTTGGCAGCCTGTGGGCCGCCGCTGATGGGTAAAATACACGATGCTAACGGTAACTGGTCTGTACCACTTATGGGTGTTGCCATACTTTCACTACTGATGGCGATTTTCGGACTTTGCGCCGGGAGAGACAAAGAAATTCGCTAATATCCGGTGCTATAGTGACGTAACAAATCATGCGTGAAAGGGAGAACAAACACGATGAATATTCAGTGCAAACGCGTTTATGATCCGGCTGAACAGAGCGATGGTTATCGCATACTGGTCGACCGCCTCTGGCCGCGCGGTATCAAAAAAACCGATTTAGCCCTTGATGAGTGGGATAAAGAAATCACGCCGTCAACGGAACTGCGCAAAGCCTTTCACGGCGAAGTCGTCGATTATGCAACCTTTCGCGAGCAATATCTTGCAGAACTGGCGCAACACGAGCAAGAAGGAAAGCGGCTGGCGGACATCGCCAAAAAACAGCCGCTGACCCTGCTCTACTCAGCAAAAAACACCACGCAGAACCATGCGCTGGTGCTGGCCGACTGGCTACGTAGCTTGTGATTTTAGTACAGCATCCGGCGGTTATTTTTCACCAGCCGGATGGTCACGCCGCCACAATGCCCATTCATCAATCGTTTCACCGCCCGGTAATTTGCAATTGTTGCTGACCCCTTGCGCTGTCTGCACTGGAATGAGCGTCCCGCCCTTCTGCTGGCAATAGACCGACGCCGGATTTGCCATACCAATCTGCGGCGGTTTAGGTGCTTCTGGCTGAGAAGGGGTTGAACAACCAGCCAGGACCAGCAAGCAAGGCAGAACAAAACTGATAATTTTCATTTATTGATCTCACATATTTATCCAAGATTAGAGTATCGCGGTATCGTTTTGTTTTGCAGCACTATTTTTATTACATTCACTCAAAACATATTACGTCTTGTTTCATCTTTGTTGATGATGTTTTATCATGCCTGCAAAGATTAAATAATCAGCATTTACCCGCCGTATCCTGGAGTTGTTCCGTGTCAGATCAGATTATCGCCCGCGTCTCGCAATCCCTTGCCAAAGAACAGTCACTGGAAAGTCTGGTCCGACAGCTTCTGGAGATGCTGGAAATGGTCACTGATATGGAATCAACCTACCTGACCAAAGTGGATGTCGAAGCGCGCCTGCAGCATATTATGTTTGCCCGTAACAGCCAGAAAATGTACATCCCGGAGAATTTTACCGTCTCGTGGGATTACTCGTTATGCAAACGCGCCATTGATGAAAACTGCTTTTTCAGCGATGAAGTCCCCGACCGTTGGGGTGACTGTATTGCGGCACGCAATCTTGGCATCACCACATTTCTGAGCACGCCAATTCACTTACCGGATGGATCATTCTATGGCACGCTTTGCGCCGCCAGCAGTGAGAAGCGCCAGTGGAGTGAACGCGCGGAACAGGTTTTACAGTTATTCGCCGGACTGATTGCACAATATATTCAAAAAGAGGCACTGGTTGAACAGCTGCGCGAAGCCAATGCTGCGCTGATTGCGCAATCGTATACCGACTCGTTAACCGGGCTACCGAATCGGCGGGCGATTTTTGAAAATCTGACGACACTGTTTTCCCTCGCCCGGCATCTTAACCATAAGATAATGATCGCGTTTATCGATCTGGATAACTTCAAATTAATCAATGATCGTTTTGGTCATAATAGTGGCGATCTGTTTCTCATTCAGGTTGGCGAGCGCCTTAATACGCTCCAGCAAAATGGCGAAGTTATTGGTCGTCTCGGCGGTGATGAGTTTTTAGTTGTTTCACTAAACAACGAGAATGCGGATATTTCGTCGCTGCGAGAACGCATTCAGCAGCAAATACGTGGAGAATATCACTTAGGTGATGTTGATTTGTATTATCCCGGTGCCAGTCTTGGCATAGTAGAAGTCGATCCTGAAACAACCGATGCAGACAGTGCCCTGCATGCTGCCGATATTGCGATGTATCAGGAGAAAAAACACAAACAGAAAACACCTTTTGTCGCGCATCCAGCGCTACATTCCTGAGGCGTATTCACATCCTTTTGATTGGTGATAACATGCGAATCGGTATTATTTTTCCGGTTGTAATCTTCATTACAGCGGTCGTATTTTTAGCATGGTTTTTTATTGGCGGCTATGCTGCCCCGGGAGCATAAAGATGAAAAAAACAACGATTATTATGATGGGTGTGGCGATTATTGTCGTACTCGGCACTGAGCTGGGATGGTGGTAACGTCACCTCTAAAAAATAGCAAAGGCTGCCTGTGTGCAGCCTTTGTGCAATTTAAGCGTTAACTTTTAATCTTCCTGTAGATAAATAGCACGACAATCGCACCAATAACGGCAACCACGAAGCTGCCAAAATTGAAGCCATCGACTTTACCAAAGCCAAACAGCGTGCTGATCCATCCGCCGACTACGGCACCGACTATCCCCAGCAGGATAGTCATAAAGAATCCACCTCCATCTTTACCTGGCATGATCCACTTCGCCAGAATACCGGCAATAAGCCCAAAAATAATCCATGACAGAATGCCCATTGTTTCCTCACTTATCTGTTTTGCATTAGCGGGTTAGTCGCTGATAAAAAGCATAGCACAACATCGGGAGGGCAAGATTTGTGACGAGCATCACGGAGGTTTTTTTTGCGATGGCGCAGAAATTGCGCCATCAACGATCAGTGATAATTACCAACCACAAACATCATGTTCGTTTTCCGTGTCATAAGAACGTACGGTATTCACCAGATCTTTTATCACTTCAGCCGCCACTTCTGGCACCAGCAAAGTCATCGGCGTCTCTGTTTCATAATCGACAGAAACGCCATTGCTGTTATTGGTGACGGTCACGGTATACGTTGCTTTGCCCATGATTCATTTCCCGTTATGAATGACTTTCCGTTGTTGCGCACCTTCCATCAGGACTTCAGGAGCCACGAAGAAGTCAATGTTGAAATAAGTATCGTCAGTCATGGCTTCAATGTTGTGCCACTTTTCTGGAGGGAACACCGCAAACTGCCCCGCTTCGATAAGGATCACCTGATCAGGCTCTGCACTGTGTTCATCAGCGTAGCCGAGATATTTGACCGCCCCATGCATAACGGAAAGGCGTGGGTAAACCCCCGGGCGCGTTCCTTTATCAAGATGACGTTCGAATATTCCGGCAGGTGCAGTTTGTTTATTCCAGAAAGGCGTTGAGCGCGTATGAATATAATTCTGTGGGATTTGAAGCATCCTTTTCCCTCCTTCGGTGAATGCGCTGAAAACGGTTTATTCCAGCCGTTTCAGGGTACGCCTGATAATTTGCATTTTAAATACCATTTATTGGTTACTTTTTAGCACCATATCAGCGAAGAATCAGGGAGGATTATAGATGGGAAGCCCGCGACAACGCGGGCTGAAAGCATCAGGATTGCAGCGTCGCCAGTCGGGCAGCGAAACCCACGAACATCAAACCAATCAGTGAGTTGCCAACTTTAGCCAGTTTCTTTTTGGTACGTATGTACTGCGTGACAAAAGCACCAGATATAATCAGGAAGCTCAAATAGCAGAAACTCACCAGTTCCAGCGTCGCCGCCAGAATAAAGAATGAAATTCCCGTATGTGGGGCATTAACATCGATAAACTGTACGAAAAACGACACATAGAACAAAATGGCTTTCGGATTAGTCAGGCTCAAAATTAACGCGCGTTTAAAAATAGCACCGTATTGGGGCTCATCGGATTTGGCCTCGCTATTTTTACCCTTCAGGGTCGCGTAAAGAATTTTACTCCCCAGATAGAGCAAATAAAACGCACCAAGATAACGTACAATGTTGAATAATATCGGGGTGGTCTTAATTAATGTCGCCACTCCAGCCCATGCCAGAAACATCAATACCGCATCGCCAATAAATACACCGCAGGCCGCAAGATAACCGCCTTTCATACCGCTACTGACGCTATTTTTGAGTACAAACAGGGTATTTGGCCCTGGCACCAACACAATAAAAATGGCCCCAACCAGATAGGTCCAGTAATTCAGAACCCCGTATTCAGCGAACACATTAACCTCTTTAATTATCTTTCGATCATGCGCGATTAAAGGTGAATATGCTAACCAATCTGTAGCGGCTTAGAAAGGAGAAAATCAGGTTTTAACCTGATATCAACCCGATAATTGAATCATTAATCAGGCATGCTCCAGTGAAAAATTCGGGTAGTGCTCGGCAAAATACTGGCGTAAAAATTCTACCGTTATCCGCACTTTCGCTGACGTCGCCAGCCTTGAAACATAAACGGCCCAGACGTTCGCTGGCTGGTAATATTCCGGTAGCACTTGCACTAAATGACCACTGGCAATGTTTTCGCTAACATCCCACCAGGAACGCAGAGCAATCCCCTGCCCATCGAGACACCACTGATGGACAATTTCTCCATGATTAGACGACAGTGGGCCGGTGACTTTAATCGCATGGGGGCCTTCTTTATTGCGTAATTGCCAGACACCAAAAGGATGATCGCGCTCTTTAATGACCAGGCACGGCAATGCAGAAAGATCGGTTAAATGTTTCGGCGCGCCATGTTGCGCAATAAATTCCGGCGACGCGCAGAGAATACGGTAATTGGTCGCCAGTTTGCGGGCGATTAAATTAGGGGCGATGTCATCGCCAATGCGAATATCGAGATCGACACCTTCATTGACCAAATCGACCAGTCGGTCTTCCACATCAAAACGTAATTCCAGTTGCGGATACGCCTTCGCCAGCGCTAATAACGCCGGAGCCACCACCTGTCGTCCAAAACCAAAGCTGCTGATAATACGCAGCATCCCCTGCGGCACCTGACGCACGTCAGAAAGTTCGTCCATCATCTGACCGACATCCTGCAAAATCCGCTGCGCCCATTCATAAATCCGCTCTCCTTCTTCGGTAATGGTGACGCGGCGGGTGGTGCGGTGTAACAACACCACGTTTAGCGTTTGCTCCAGCAAGGCGATGCGCTTGCTGACGAACGCCGGTGAAACGCCCAGTTCTTCCGCCACGGCGGCAAAACCAGCCCGGCGAGCCACCAGCATAAAGACGCGCAAATCATTCAGCAGCGGTAAATTATTCATGATTCGTGTTTTATGTTTCACCAGTTACGGGGATTAATTCCTTTTCAGTCAATTATAGGATGGTGATGTTGTCAATTTTGATGGTCAGGAAGTGAGAACCCAATGATGAAAACGATGCGTATTGCTGCGATCCCGGGAGACGGGATTGGCAAAGAAGTCCTTCCTGAAGGGATTCGCGTGTTACAGGCTGCCGCTGAGCGCTGGGGCTTCGCCTTGAGTTTTGAGCAAATGGAGTGGGCGAGCTGCGAGTATTACAGCCATCACGGTAAAATGATGCCGGACGACTGGCATGAGCAACTTAGCCGTTTCGACGCCATCTATTTTGGTGCCGTCGGCTGGCCGGATACCGTTCCGGACCATATTTCGTTGTGGGGTTCGCTGCTGAAATTTCGTCGTGAATTCGACCAGTACGTCAACCTGCGCCCGGTTCGTCTCTTTCCTGGCGTTCCCTGCCCGCTGGCGGGAAAACAGCCTGGCGACATCGATTTTTACGTGGTCAGGGAAAACACCGAAGGCGAATATTCCTCGCTCGGCGGTAGAGTGAATGAAGGTACAGAGCATGAAGTCGTCATTCAGGAATCGGTATTTACCCGCCGTGGTGTCGATCGCATTTTGCGTTATGCCTTCGAACTTGCGCAAAGCCGTCCACGTAAGACACTAACTTCTGCCACTAAATCGAACGGTTTAGCCATCAGCATGCCGTACTGGGATGAGCGAGTGGAAGCAATGGCCGAGAATTACCCGGAGATCCGCTGGGACAAGCAGCATATTGATATTCTCTGCGCGCGTTTTGTGATGCAGCCGGAACGATTCGATGTGGTGGTGGCGTCCAATTTGTTTGGCGATATCCTTTCCGATCTTGGCCCGGCCTGCACCGGCACCATTGGCATTGCCCCATCCGCCAACCTGAATCCGGAACGCACTTTCCCGTCGCTCTTCGAGCCTGTCCACGGTTCCGCGCCGGATATCTACGGGAAAAATATTGCTAACCCTATCGCCACGATTTGGGCCGGGGCAATGATGCTCGATTTTCTCGGCAATGGCGATGAGCGTTTCCAGCAAGCGCATAACGGTATTCTGGCAGCAATTGAAGAAGTGATTGCTCACGGGCCGAAAACACCTGATATGAAAGGCAATGCCACCACGCCACAGGTTGCCGACGCGATTTGCAAAATTATTTTGCGTTAAGGTCAAACCAGTTTATTTGAACCGCGTCACTGACGCGGTTTTTTTATTCGTTCTTTGCAGTAAATAACCTGCGTCATTTCACCTTTTATTGTTTCCGTTTCGTGTTTTATGGCTTTCCGTATTCTTAATTGTTTAATTTATGTAACATGCAAATTTTGTTACGCGTACGTTAGGTTCCGCCGTACAGGTATTGGTTTTGCTGGCAATGGGACTGGTGATTTATTTAGCCACCAGTAAATACGGCAATATTCGTCTTGGCGAAGGAAAACCGGAATACAGCACGCTCTCCTGGCTGTTTATGTTTATTTGTGCCGGTTTAGGTTCTTCTACGCTTTATTGGGGGGTTGCTGAATGGGCCTATTATTATCAAACACCTGGATTAAATATCGCACCGCGTTCACAACAGGCACTCGAATTTAGCGTTCCCTACTCTTTCTTCCACTGGGGCATCAGCGCCTGGGCAACTTATACGCTGGCCTCATTAATCATGGCTTATCACTTTCATGTGCGGAAAAACAAAGGTCTGAGCCTTTCCGGCATTATTGCTGCTATTACCGGCGTTCGCCCGCAAGGCCCATGGGGAAAACTGGTCGATTTGATGTTCCTGATCGCCACTGTCGGCGCACTGACCATTTCCCTTGTTGTTACCGCAGCAACCTTTACCCGTGGGCTTTCCGCGCTGACCGGTTTACCCGATAACTTCACCGTGCAGGCATTTGTGATCCTGCTTTCCGGCGGCATTTTTTGCCTAAGCTCGTGGATTGGTATCAACAACGGTTTGCAACGTCTGAGCAAAATGGTTGGCTGGGGCGCGTTCCTGCTGCCATTACTGGTGCTGATTGTCGGCCCAACCGAATTTATTACCAACAGCATCATCAATGCCATCGGCCTGACCACGCAAAACTTCCTGCAAATGAGCTTATTCACCGATCCGCTTGGCGATGGTTCATTTACCCGCAACTGGACCGTTTTCTACTGGCTGTGGTGGATCTCATACACCCCTGGCGTAGCAATGTTTGTCACCCGCGTTTCCCGCGGTCGTAAGATTAAAGAAGTTATCTGGGGACTGATCCTCGGCAGCACCGTCGGTTGCTGGTTCTTCTTTGGCGTAATGGAAAGCTATGCCATTCATCAGTTTATCAATGGCGTAATCAACGTCCCACAGGTGCTGGAAACACTGGGCGGCGAAACAGCTGTACAGCAAGTTCTGATGTCGTTGCCAGCCGGTAAATTGTTCCTCGCCGCATACCTGGGCGTGATGATTATTTTCCTTGCCTCGCATATGGATGCAGTGGCCTACACCATGGCGGCGACCAGTACGCGTAATCTCCAGGAAGGTGACGATCCTGACCGTGGGCTGCGTCTTTTCTGGTGCGTGGTGATCACTCTGATCCCGCTTTCCATCTTGTTTACCGGTGCTTCGCTGGAAACGATGAAAACCACCGTCGTGCTCACAGCCCTTCCCTTCCTCGTCATTTTACTGGTGAAAGTCGGCGGGTTTATTCGCTGGCTGAAACAGGATTACGCCGACATTCCGGCTCATCAAGTTGAACATTATCTCCCGCAGACACCGGTTGAAGCCCTGGAAAAAACGCCAGTGCTCCCTGCGGGAACCGTATTCAAAGGCGACAACTGAGCGCCATCATCCTAACGATAAAGGTATCCCTATGAGCAATCTGAGCCCTGACTTTGTACTACCCGAAAATTTTTGCGCTAACCCGCAAGAGGCGTGGACCATTCCTGCCCGTTTTTATACCGATCAGAACGCGTTTGAACACGAAAAAGAGAACGTCTTCGCCAAAAGCTGGATTTGCGTCGCTCACAGCAGCGAACTGGCGAATGCCAATGATTATGTGACGCGTGAGATCATTGGCGAAAGCATCGTGCTGGTACGCGGTCGTGATAAGGTTTTGCGCGCGTTCTATAACGTGTGTCCGCACCGTGGTCATCAGTTGTTGAGCGGTGAAGGAAAAGCAAAAAATGTGATTACCTGCCCGTATCACGCATGGGCATTCAAACTCGATGGCAACCTGGCCCATGCACGTAACTGCGAAAACGTCGCCAATTTCGATAGCGACAAAGCGCAACTGGTTCCGGTGCGTCTGGAAGAATATGCCGGATTCGTCTTCATCAACATGGACCCCAACGCCACCAGCGTAGAAGATCAATTACCCGGCCTGGGCGCGAAAGTGCTGGAAGCCTGCCCGGAAGTCCACGATCTGAAACTGGCGGCCCGCTTTACCACCCGCACGCCTGCCAACTGGAAGAACATTGTCGATAACTATCTCGAGTGCTATCACTGTGGTCCGGCGCATCCAGGTTTCTCCGACTCCGTACAGGTTGATCGTTACTGGCACACCATGCACGGTAACTGGACGCTGCAATACGGTTTCGCCAAACCGTCCGAACAGTCGTTTAAATTTGAAGAGGGTACGGATGCGGCATTCCACGGTTTCTGGCTGTGGCCGTGCACGATGCTGAACGTCACCCCGATCAAAGGGATGATGACGGTCATTTATGAATTCCCGGTGGATTCTGAAACTACCCTGCAAAACTACGATATTTACTTCACCAATGAAGAGTTAACCGACGAGCAAAAATCGCTGATTGAGTGGTATCGCGATGTGTTCCGTCCGGAAGATTTACGTCTGGTTGAAAGCGTACAGAAAGGGCTGAAATCGCGTGGCTATCGTGGTCAGGGGCGCATCATGGCCGACAGTAGCGGTAGTGGCATTTCCGAACATGGTATCGCCCATTTCCATAATCTGCTGGCGCAGGTGTTTAAGGACTAATGACATCGGCGGCGGTATTTTCCGCCGCTGGGCTGATTTTTGATGGAGTACAGCAATGTCAGACTATCAAATGTTTGAAGTACAGGTGAGCCAGGTTGAACCCCTTACCGAACAGGTGAAACGCTTCACGCTGGTGGCAACCGATGGCAAACCATTACCTGCGTTTACCGGAGGAAGTCACGTCATTGTGCAGATGAGCGATGGTGATAACCAGTACAGCAATGCGTATTCACTACTGAGTTCGCCGCATGACACCTCTTGTTATCAGATTGCCGTTCGGCTGGAGGAAAACTCGCGCGGCGGTTCCCGCTTTTTGCATCAGCAGGTAAAAGTGGGCGATCGGTTAACGATTTCAACGCCTAATAACCTGTTTGCGCTAATTCCCTCAGCCAGAAAGCATCTGTTTATCGCGGGCGGTATTGGTATCACCCCTTTCCTGTCGCACATGGCAGAGCTGCAACACAGCGACGTCGACTGGCAGCTACATTACTGCTCGCGAAATCCAGAAAGTTGCGCATTTCGTGATGAGCTAGTCCAGCATCCGCAGGCTGAGAAAGTCCATTTGCATCATTCATCAACCGGAACACGACTGGAATTAGCGCGATTATTGGCGGATATCGAACCTGGCACACACGTTTATACCTGTGGCCCCGAGGCGCTAATTGAAGCGGTAAGAAGTGAAGCTGCGCGTCTGGACATCGCCGCCGATACGCTGCACTTTGAGCAATTTGCTATCGAAGACAAAACCGGCGATGCATTTACCCTGGTGCTTGCCCGTTCCGGAAAAGAGTTTGTGGTGCCGGAAGAGATGACTATTTTGCAGGTTATTGAAAATAATAAAGCCGCGAAAGTGGAATGTTTATGTCGTGAAGGGGTATGCGGAACCTGCGAAACAGCAATACTGGAAGGTGAAGCTGACCATCGGGATCAATATTTTAGCGATGAAGAGCGTGCCAGCCAGCAAAGTATGTTGATCTGTTGTTCGCGTGCGAAGGGTAAACGCCTGGTGTTGGATTTGTAGTTTGCCGAAGCCGGATGTGGCGCTGAGCGCGCCCAGTCCGGCTTCGGAAGATTTTACTGCGGATATTCCTGCAATAAATTGTGTAATGCTTCCGCCATCAGCTCACCACGCCAGCCGGAAATCAGCTCCGGCAAATTGTTCTGCGGTTTCAGTTTCCAGTGCCAGTTCAGCAGTTGGTTGATTTGCCGACGCGATGCCAGCAATTCGGCGCTGATCTTATGCGTTTCGCTCACGTCAGTAATCAGCGACTTAATCGCTTTAAACGCTTTACGATAACCCGGCATGTCCATCAGGTTAAGCATCGGCTGCGGTAAGGCATCTTCCGGCAATGTCTGCGCTTTTTCCACCAGCGCTAGCAGCGTTTTACCGTGAAAGCGGATTTCGCTACCGGATAAACCCAGGCTGTCCAGTTCGCCTAAACTTCCCGGCATATAACGCGCTACCGACCACAAATGCTCTTCACGCACGACAAAGTTCACCGCCAGATCGCGCTCTCGCGCCTTGCGCAGTCGCCAGTCGGCTAACAGTTGCAGACAGGCCAGTTGGCGTGTGCGTAATTGCCAGGCATTGGTGATATCACGCCAGGCATCTTCCGGCGCAACGACTTCCTGACGACGCATTTGCATCAGGCGGCATTCATCCAGCGCCGCAGGTAGCCAGCCGGAGGCCTCCGTTTCTACCATAAGCTTGGCGGTGATCGGTAACAGATACCAGACATCCGCCGCTGCGTATTCACACTGACGTTCGGTCAGCGGTCTGGCCAGCCAGTCGGTGCGCGATTCACTCTTGTCCAGCGTAACGCCGGAATACTCTTCCACCATGGAAGCGAAACCCCATGACATCGGGCGTCCGCAGAAGGCAGCAAGGATTTGCGTGTCAATCAAGGGTTGTGGTAATTCGCCAAAGACATTGAGGAACACTTCCAGATCTTCACTGCCTGCATGGAGAAATTTTGTGATGGACGGATCGCGCAGGATCGCTTTCAGCGGTGACCAGTCGGTGATCCCGAGTGGATCGATTAGCGCCAGATGCTCGCCATCGAAAAGTTGAATCAACCCCAGCTGCGGGTAATAAGTGCGCGTACGAACAAATTCAGTATCCAGGGCTATCGCCGGAAAGGCACGGACGGCTTCACACAAAGAAGCCAGCGCATCGTCCGTGGTAATCATTTGGTAATTCAAATTGTTTTCTCTTTAGTGGGCGTCAAAAAAAACGCCGGATTAACCGGCGTCTGACGACTGACTTAACGCTCAGGCTTTATTGTCCACTTTGCCGCGCGCTTCGTCACGTAATTCTCGTCGCAAAATTTTTCCGACGTTAGATTTCGGTAACTCATCACGAAACTCCACCAGCTTCGGTACTTTGTATCCCGTGAGCTGACGGCGGCAAAAAGTCACCAGTGACTCTTCGGTAAGCGATGGATCTTTTTTCACTACGAAGATTTTCACCGCTTCACCACTGGAGCCGGAAGGTACGCCAACAGCCGCGACTTCCTGTACGCCAGGATGCTGCATGACGACATCTTCAATCTCGTTGGGATAGACGTTAAAACCGGAAACCAGAATCATGTCTTTTTTACGATCGACAATGCGCAGGAATCCTTCTTCATCCATTACCGCGATGTCGCCGGTGTGTAACCAGCCATTTTTGATGATTTCATCGGTAGCATCGGGACGCTGCCAGTAACCCAGCATCACCTGCGGTCCTTTGACACAAAGCTCACCCGGTTGACCTGGTGGTACTTCATTATCATCATCATCCACCAGTTTGGCTTCCGTCGACGGCACCGGCAAACCGATGCTACCACTATGATAATCAATATCATATGGGTTAACGCTGACCAGCGGCGCACACTCGGTAAGGCCATAGCCTTCCAGCAGATACTGTCCGGTCAGTTTCACCCAACGCTCTGCCACCACTTGCTGCACTGGCATCCCACCGCCTGCGGAAAGATGCAGACTGGAGAAATCCAGCTGCTGGAACTCTTTATTGTTCAGCAACGCATTGAACAAGGTGTTAACGCCCGTGATAGCGGTAAACGGATATTTCGCTAACTCTTTTACCAACCCTGGAATATCGCGCGGGTTAGTGATAAGCAGGTTCTGCCCACCCAGTTCGATAAACAGCAGGCAGTTAATGGTCAGGGCAAAAATGTGATACAGCGGCAGCGCCGTCACCACCAGCTCTTTGCCCGGATGCAACAGCGGACCATAGGTCGCGTTAACCTGTTCCAGGTTCGCCAGCATATTGCGGTGAGTCAGCATCGCGCCTTTCGCCACACCAGTGGTGCCGCCGGTGTATTGCAGAAAAGCTAAATCTTCCGGCACCAGTTCGGGTTTGACGTACTGCATCCGGTAGCCGTTATGCAGTGCGCTACGAAATGAAATGGCATCTGGCAGATGGTATTTCGGCACCAAACGCTTGATGTATTTAACAACGAAATTGACTACCGTGCCTTTTGCCGTAGATAGCTGATCGCCCATACGGGTCAGAATTACGTGCTGAACGGCGGTTTTATCAACCACTTTTTCCAGTGTGTGAGCAAAGTTAGACACGATAACAATCGCCGATGCGCCGCTATCGTTAAGCTGATGCTCAAGCTCACGCGGGGTATACAACGGGTTAACGTTTACGACGATCATCCCGGCACGCAAAATGCCAAACAGCGCCACCGGATATTGCAATAAATTAGGCATCATCAACGCAACGCGATCGCCTTTCTTCAGCCCCAACCCTTGTTGCAAATAAGCGGCAAACGCGCGACTGCGTTCTTCCAGCTTGCGGAAGGTCATTACCTCCCCCATATTCACAAACGCAGGTTGATCGGCGTAGCGCGCGACCGACTGCTCAAACATATCTACCAGAGATTGATAACGGTCAGGGTTGATCTCCGTCGGAACGTCCGCGGGATAACGGTTAAGCCAAACCTTCTTCAATTCTTCACCTCTAAAATGCGTGTTCGTCGTCATCGCAACCCCAAATGATATACATGCCGTTAACATAATATTAACTCATCATACCAGCTTGATAATTACCCAACGAAAAGGTTGCGAAGCGCGTCACTATTTATTTTTATCTTTACCGTAAGAATGCAGAAACAGCGGACCAGCCGCTGTTTCTTTTTCTTTAAAAACAAGCAATTATTCAGTTACAACTGTTTGTACTCTCGCGGGGCCGGGATTATACCAGCCCCATCCGCCGTAGCCATAGGGCCAGCCACGACCGCCATAAAACCATGGATCAATCGGCTGAGGCGGCATAATCACCTGCTGGGTTAAATGCCAACGTTTGTAACCCGTTACTTGCATCACCATAAATTTATAGGGCGTATTGCCGATTTTGCCGTCAACCGCACCAGTGATTGGCCCGACTACCGTAACCAGTTGTCCACGGAAATCCACCGGGTCCAGAAAACCGTTCACATCGGCATAAATGCGACCGCGAGAAGGTTCTCCCAGCGTCGGTCTGGCTCCGCTGTCCAGCGGTACGGTAGCAATTTCCAGGCGAGTTTTCCCTTGCTGGTTTTGTACCGCAACCACTTTGCCACCAAAGCGTGCCTCCTGACCAACGTACAGCTGCGGCGCACTCATCACCCGAACTAAATCTTGTTGCGGCGTGGGACTGCTGCCTTTAATGGCGTCCGGCACAGTGACACAACCGCTCAGCATTAGCGCAAACGTACCTGCCAGTATGCCTTTGATAACATTCTTTTGAACCGCCATGGTGCGACTCCTTTTTTTCTCAGGGCATACTCTTAAGATTCATTCTTTGCCCGGAAGTTTCTTCCATGCGACGTTGTTACGTAAATAAACCGGTTCGGCATGTTCCACCGCCACCGTTTTACCCTCAGCAAACATCTGACACGCAATCGGCAGCATATCTTCAGCAGCAGGCAGTAACACTTCGCCATCGCGCAAAACCAGCCCGCTCTCTTTACCGAGATCCGGCCAAGCTTGCCAGCCCGTCCCTACCGTCACCCATTCGCCGGAAAGCTGTTGCATTCGTTCATGGACGATTTCGGGTTTGAGTACGGCTTCGGTTTCTTCACCGTGCCAGATACCGTTTTCATCACGCTGATATTCGGCCCAGTAAACTTCGCCCATTCGCGCGTCAATGGCTGCCAGCACGCGGGTTGCGCCGTTTTTGCGCCACGCCCCTTGCGCCATCGTCATTAGCGTGGAGACGCCAATCATCGGTAATTCCGCGCCAAGCGCCAGCCCTTGCGCGATGCCAATACCAATGCGCACGCCAGTAAAGCTACCGGGGCCGCGCCCGTAAGCCAGAGCGTTAATATCAGTCAGGGAAGTTCCGCTGGTGGTCAGGATATCCTGCACCATCGGTAAGATTCGTTGAGTATGTTCACGAGGGCAAAGCTCAAAATGAGCGTTGACAGTACCGTCGTTCCACAGGGCGACAGAGCAGGCCTCTGTCGCGGTATCGATAGCCAGAATTCGCATGGGTCTTCGTGCTTAGATCAATAAAAAGGCGCGCATCATACCATACTCCGTAACAAATTACCTGGAGGATGGTATCGCAAGGAAACGAACCGCACGGGCAATGTCACGGGTGCGTGGCGCGGGCGGCAGACTGGCGAGAAACGTCGCGCCGTAAGGACGCATCACCAGCCGATTGTCACAAATCACCAGCACGCCACGATCGTCGGCGTCGCGAATCAGTCGCCCTACCCCCTGTTTGAGAGTAATGACGGCATCTGGTAGTTGCACTTCATCGAACGGGTCGCCACCGCGCAAACGACAATCTTCCATGCGCGCTTTTAACAGTGGATCATCCGGCGAGGTAAACGGCAATTTGTCGATAATTACCAATGACAATGTATCGCCACGCACGTCCACCCCTTCCCAGAAACTGCTGGTTGCCACAAGAAGCGCATTACCGGCGCTGACAAATTGCTGCAACAGTTGCCCTTTGCTGGTTTCCCCCTGCAACAATACAGGAAGCGTCATGGTAGCGCGGAACTGCTCGGCCAGATCGCGCATCATGGCGTGCGAGGTACAAAGCATAAAACAACGACCGTTGTTAGCTTCGATGATCGGTCGCAGCATTGCCGCTAACTGGCGAGCAGAACCTGGCTGGTTGGTTTGCGGCAGATTGCGCAGCACACAGAGTAACGCCTGGCGGCTGTAATCAAATGGGCTGGGCAACAGCAACGACTCGGCCTGTTCGATGCCAAGCCGCGAGGTGAAATGATGCAGATCGTCGTTCACCGACAGCGTTGCTGAGGTGAAGATCCAGCTACCGGGTTTTTGCGCCATTAACTCTTTGAATTTATCCGCCACGCTGAGCGGCGTGAGAGCCAGAGTAAAATGGCGCGAAGTGCATTCGTACCAGTAGCTGTAGCCCGGCTGATTGATCTCTTTTAGCCGCTTCAGCCGTGTGCGATACAACGTGGCGCGCTCAAATGCCGCATCCAGCAAGGCGGAACGCCCCAGTGACAGTTTCGCCACGTCATAACAAAGTTCCAGGGTGTCATCGAGCAGTAAAAATGCCCGCTGAATTTGCGGATTAGCTAACAGCTCACGCAGGTTACCGCGATAACCTGGCTCACCGAGTTGCAGACGAAAATCCTGCGCACTCTGGGCAAGACGATCAGCGCACTTTTGTAACTGCTGGGTGTCTTTTAATTCGGTGCGGTAGGCGATGGTGATGTCTTTTGCCAGGTCGAGCAGTTGTCGACTGGAGAGTGACTGACCAAAATACTGGCTGGCAATGTCCGGTAGCTGGTGGGCTTCGTCGAAGATCATGACGTCCGCTTCCGGGATCAGTTCGCCAAATCCACTCTCTTTAACCACCATATCCGCCAGAAAGAGATGATGGTTTACCACCACCACATCGGCGTCCATCGCTTTTTTACGTGCTTTGACCACAAAGCAATCTTTATACATCGGGCAGTCGCTGCCAAGACAGTTGTCGTTGGTGCTGGTGACCAGCGGCCACGCCTGTGAATCTTCCGCCACGCTGACGCAGGTGCTGATATCACCATCGACTGTTTGATTAGACCAGGAGCGCAGCAGGATCACATCGCTTAAGATTTGTACCGGCAGATCGCCCCCCGCCAGCGCCTGCTGTTCGAGACGTTCGAGGCAGAGGTAGTTTGAGCGCCCTTTCAGCAGCGCCACGTTGCCCGTATATTTCAATGCCTTTGAGACTGTTGGCAAATCGCGGCTGTAGAGCTGATCCTGCAACGCTTTTGAGCCGGTCGAGATAATGACTTTCTTTTTCGCCCGCAGCGCAGGAGCCAGGTAAGCGTAGGTTTTGCCCGTACCGGTTCCTGCTTCCACCACCAGCGGCTGGCCTTTTTCTATCGCCTGGGTGACGGCTACCGCCATCTGTCGCTGTGGTTCTCGCGGCTTAAAGCCTGGTATCGCTTTCGCCAGCTGACCGTCTGGTGCAAAATCGTCCGTCACACTACCCCCTGTTGATTTGAACAGGGATTATGTCAGGATGAGGGCGCTTTCGCCAGTTGAAGTGGTGACGGCGACCTCACATTGTGGCAGTCTTTGCAGCACGAAAATGGAAGTATAATGAGGACAAAATGATGACTATCGTTCGTATCGATGCTGAAGCCCGCTGGTCTGATGTAGTAATCCACAACAACACGCTCTACTACACTGGTGTACCGGAAAACCTCGACGCCGATGCCTTTGAGCAAACCGCCAACACGCTGGCACAGATTGACGCCGTGCTGGAAAAACAGGGCAGCAATAAATCGAGCATTCTGGATGCCACCATTTTCCTGGCCGATAAAAACGACTTCGCGGCGATGAATAAAGCGTGGGATGCTTGGGTTGTCGCGGGTCATGCGCCGGTGCGCTGCACGGTACAAGCGGGTTTGATGAACCCGAAGTATAAAGTTGAAATTAAGATTGTGGCTGCGGTGTAAGCTTTATCGAAGCAAAATAAGTCAGACGATAATTTATCGATAATACTGGTCGGTTTTACATAAATCGACCAGAGAATAAGATATTACTGTTGATGCTTCTGCTAATTCATTATTTATATTTATAATTTCAATTTTATCTATAAAACTAACTATATAAATAAACATAAACATGCCGTTGTGTTCGCCCTTTGATTAGCAACTCTGGTTTTCTTTCTTAGCTGAACAATCTGGTTATAGCGTGCGGACTGACCGTTAAATTTCTCCATCTTACTGGATAACACACCATGAGCTGCTACCTTTAAAACACCTGAATGTCAACAGGTTAACTCGTGCCATATCGTTATAATCCCTTTGATATTAGATGCAAATTAAGGTCATATATAGCCTTATCGATAACATGGTTAATTTTAAGGATAAGAATATGCCTGCTGTAATAGATAAAGCCCTGGATTTCATTGGTGCCATGGATGTATCAGCGCCAACACCAAGTTCGATGAATGAAAGCACGGCGAAGGGAATCTTTAAATATTTAAAAGAACTGGGAGTACCCGCGAGTGCCGCTGATATTACGGCGCGAGCTGACCAGGAAGGCTGGAACCCTGGGTTCACGGAAAAAATGGTTGGATGGGCAAAAAAAATGGAGACAGGTGAACGTTCTGTGATTAAAAATCCTGAATACTTTTCAACATATATGCAGGAAGAACTAAAAGCACTGGTCTGAGTTAAATTTATATCAGCATAAATGGGTCAGGACGCTTTTAATCACATATAAAAAGCGTCCTTTTTCTCACAATCAAATGATCATCGGCTTCTATAACGAAATCGATACGGATTAGTGTGTTACTCGTCTTCATCCTCAAAACGCGCCACGATTCGCTCGCCGGAGTGGTTGGCACGCAGCTCTTCTGCCACCAGCGCGATTGCCTGGCCGCTGCTCATCCCTTGTGCCATCAGTTCCTGGATCCGCTCGACAGCTTTTTGCTGCTGTTCATGGGTGAGTGAAGGTAAACCTGCAAACATTGTTAACTCCTGCTAAATTGTTGGCGCTAATTATTTCATGCTACCCGGCACATAGCCAGTAGAGTCAGGACTGATGAAGACGTTATCTCCCGCTGTGATTACTTTACCCTGGCGTCAGGACGCCGCTGAATTTTATTTCTCCCGCTTAAGCCACCTGCCGTGGGCGATGCTTTTACACTCCGGCTATGCCGATCATCCGTATAGCCGCTTTGATATTGTGGTCGCCGAGCCGATTTGCACTTTAACCACTTTCGGTAAAGAAACCGTTGTTAGTGAAAGCGAAAAACGCACAACGACCACTGATGACCCGCTACAGGTGCTCCAGCAGGTGCTGGATCGCGCAGACATTCGCCCAACGCATAACGAAGATTTGCCATTTCAGGGCGGCGCACTGGGGTTGTTTGGCTACGATCTGGGCCGCCGTTTTGAGTCACTGCCAGAAATTGCGGAACAAGATATCGTTCTGCCGGATATGGCAGTGGGTATCTACGATTGGGCGCTCATTGTCGACCACCAGCGTCATACAGTTTCTTTGCTGAGTCATAATGATGTCAATGCCCGTCGGGCCTGGCTGGAAAGCCAGCAATTCTCGCCGCAGGAAGATTTCACGCTCACTTCCGACTGGCAATCCAATATGACCCGCGAGCAGTACGGCGAAAAATTTCGCCAGGTACAGGAATATCTGCACAGCGGTGATTGCTATCAGGTGAATCTCGCCCAACGTTTTCATGCGACCTATTCTGGCGATGAATGGCAGGCATTCCTTCAGCTTAATCAGGCCAACCGCGCGCCATTTAGCGCTTTTTTACGTCTTGAACAGGGTGCAATTTTAAGCCTTTCGCCAGAGCGGTTTATTCTTTGTGATAATAGTGAAATCCAGACCCGCCCGATTAAAGGCACGCTACCACGCCTGCCCGATCCTCAGGAAGATAGCAAACAAGCAGTAAAACTGGCGAACTCAGCGAAAGATCGTGCCGAAAATCTGATGATTGTCGATTTAATGCGTAATGATATCGGTCGTGTTGCCGTAGCAGGTTCGGTAAAAGTACCAGAGCTGTTCGTGGTGGAACCCTTCCCTGCCGTGCATCATCTGGTCAGCACCATAACGGCGCAACTACCAGAACAGTTACACGCCAGCGATCTGCTGCGCGCAGCTTTTCCTGGTGGCTCAATAACCGGGGCTCCGAAAGTACGGGCTATGGAAATTATCGACGAACTGGAACCGCAGCGACGCAATGCCTGGTGCGGCAGCATTGGCTATTTGAGCTTTTGCGGCAACATGGATACCAGTATTACTATCCGCACGCTGACTGCCATTAACGGACAAATTTTCTGCTCTGCGGGCGGTGGAATTGTCGCCGATAGCCAGGAAGAAGCGGAATATCAGGAAACTTTTGATAAAGTTAATCGTATCCTGAAGCAACTGGAGAAGTAAGACGTGGAATACCGTAGCCTGACGCTTGATGATTTTTTATCGCGCTTTCAACTTTTGCGCCCGCAAATTAACCGGGAAACCCTAAATCATCGTCAGGCTGCTGTGTTAATCCCCATCGTCCGTCGACCGCAACCGGGGTTGTTGCTGACTCAGCGTTCGATTCATCTGCGTAAACACGCTGGACAAGTGGCATTCCCTGGAGGTGCAGTCGATGACACGGACGCATCAGCTATCGCCGCCGCGCTGCGCGAAGCTGAAGAAGAGGTCGCTATACCGCCTTCCGCCGTTGAAGTTATCGGCGTGCTGCCGCCCGTCGATAGCGTCACTGGCTACCAGGTAACCCCAGTGGTCGGCATTATCCCGCCCGATCTGCCGTATCGCGCCAGTGAAGATGAAGTCTCGGCGGTGTTTGAAATGCCGCTCGCCCAGGCATTACATCTGGGTCGTTATCACCCTTTAGATATCTACCGCCGTGGTGATTCACATCGGGTATGGCTGTCCTGGTACGAACAGTATTTTGTATGGGGAATGACCGCAGGCATAATTCGTGAGCTGGCGCTGCAAATTGGTGTGAAACCCTGACTATACTTATCTTTACATCTACAAAACACTACTTGAGACAATCATCGCAATATTAGTTAAATCGCGGTTTTTGATTAGTTTAATTCATGTGAATAGTTAAGCCAGTCGCCGCGTTCCCTCTTACACTATGCGCTGTTATTAGTTCGTTACTGGAAGTCCAGTCACCTTGTCAGGAGTATTATCGTGATTAGTCTATTCGACATGTTTAAGGTGGGGATTGGTCCCTCATCTTCCCATACCGTAGGGCCTATGAAGGCAGGTAAACAGTTCGTCGATGATCTGGTCGAAAAAGGCTTACTGGATAGCGTTACTCGCGTTGCCGTGGACGTTTATGGTTCACTGTCGCTGACGGGTAAAGGCCACCACACCGATATCGCCATTATTATGGGTCTTGCAGGTAACGAACCTGCCACCGTGGATATCGACAGTATTCCCGGTTTTATTCGCGACGTAGAAGAGCGCGAACGTCTGCTGCTGGCACAGGGACGGCATGAAGTGGATTTCCCGCGCGACAACGGGATGCGTTTTCATAACGGCAACCTGCCGCTGCATGAAAACGGTATGCAAATCCACGCCTATAACGGCGATGAAGTCGTCTACAGCAAAACTTATTATTCCATCGGCGGCGGTTTTATCGTCGATGAAGAACACTTTGGTCAGGATGCTGCCAACGAAGTAAGCGTGCCGTATCCGTTCAAATCTGCCACCGAACTGCTCGCGTACTGTAATGAAACCGGCTATTCGCTGTCTGGTCTCGCTATGCAGAACGAACTGGCGCTGCACAGCAAGAAAGAGATCGACGAGTATTTCGCGCATGTCTGGCAAACCATGCAGGCATGTATCGATCGCGGGATGAACACCGAAGGTGTACTGCCAGGCCCGCTGCGCGTGCCACGTCGTGCGTCTGCCCTGCGCCGGATGCTGGTTTCCAGCGATAAACTGTCTAACGATCCGATGAATGTCATTGACTGGGTAAACATGTTTGCGCTGGCAGTTAACGAAGAAAACGCCGCCGGTGGTCGTGTGGTAACTGCGCCAACCAACGGTGCCTGCGGTATCGTTCCGGCAGTGCTGGCTTACTATGACCACTTTATTGAATCGGTCAGCCCGGACATCTATACCCGTTACTTTATGGCAGCGGGCGCGATTGGTGCATTGTATAAAATGAACGCCTCTATTTCCGGTGCGGAAGTTGGTTGCCAGGGCGAAGTGGGTGTTGCCTGTTCAATGGCTGCTGCGGGTCTTGCAGAACTGCTGGGCGGTAGCCCGGAACAGGTTTGCGTGGCGGCGGAAATTGGCATGGAACACAACCTTGGTTTAACCTGCGACCCGGTTGCAGGGCAGGTTCAGGTGCCGTGCATTGAGCGTAATGCCATTGCCTCTGTGAAGGCGATTAACGCCGCGCGGATGGCTCTGCGCCGCACCAGTGCACCGCGCGTCTCGCTGGATAAGGTCATCGAAACGATGTACGAAACCGGTAAGGACATGAACGCCAAATACCGCGAAACCTCACGCGGTGGTCTGGCAATCAAAGTCCAGTGTGACTAATACTTCTTACTCGCCCATCTGCAACGGATGGGCGAATTTATACCCGCTTTCTCGTCTGCTGTAATATTCCCCACTACACTTCCACTGTTGCGTCAGGCGTTTGTCGCCATACGCTTACAGGGTGGCCCGCATGCAAAAAGCACAACGGATCATTAAAACCTATCGTCGTAATCGAATGATTGTTTGTACGATTTGCGCACTCGTTACGCTCGCTTCGACCCTGAGCGTGCGATTTATTTCACAGCGTAACTTAAATCAACAACGGGTAGTACAATTCGCCAATCACGCTGTAGAGGAATTAGATAAAGTACTGCTTCCCCTACAGGCAGGTAGCGAAGTCTTGCTTCCGCTGATTGGTCTGCCCTGCTCTGTCGCCCATTTGCCATTACGTAAACAGGCGGCAAAACTCCAAACTGTGCGATCCATTGGCCTGGTGCAAGACGGCACACTTTATTGCTCCAGCATTTTTGGTTATCGCAATGTGCCCGTCGTGGACATTCTGGCTGAACTTCCTGCACCGCAACCACTTTTACGCCTGACGATCGACCGTGCCCTGATTAAAGGCAGTCCGGTTTTGATTCAATGGACGCCTGCAGCGGGCAGTAGCAATGCTGGGGTCATGGAGATGATTAACATCGACTTACTGACGGCAATGCTGCTTGAGCCACAACTGCCGCAAATCAGTAGCGCCAGCCTGACGGTGGACAAACGGCATTTGCTCTATGGTAATGGGCTGGTAGATTCCCTTCCGCAACCTGAAGACAATGAAAACTATCAGGTTTCTTCGCAACGCTTTCCTTTTACCATTAACGTTAATGGTCCGGGGGCTACGGCGCTGGCATGGCACTATCTTCCAACACAATTACCGCTGGCGGTGCTGCTAAGTTTACTGGTGGGCTACATCGCCTGGCTGGCGACCGCTTACCGAATGAGCTTTTCCCGCGAAATCAATCTGGGCCTGGCGCAACATGAGTTCGAATTGTTCTGTCAGCCTTTGCTTAATGCGCGCAGCCAGCAATGTATTGGTGTAGAGATTTTGCTGCGCTGGAACAATCCGCGTCAGGGCTGGATTTCACCGGATGTGTTTATTCCTATCGCGGAAGAACATCATTTAATTGTGCCACTGACCCGCTATGTGATGGCAGAAACCATTCGTCAGCGCCATGTTTTCCCGATGAGTAGTCAGTTTCATGTTGGCATTAACGTCGCACCCAGCCATTTTCGCCGTGGTGTGCTGATAAAAGATCTCAATCAGTACTGGTTTAGCGCTCACCCGATTCAGCAACTGATCCTCGAAATCACCGAACGCGATGCCTTACTGGATGTTGATTATCGGATTGCCCGCGAGCTGCATCGTAAAAACGTCAAACTGGCGATTGATGACTTCGGCACCGGCAACAGCTCGTTTTCCTGGCTTGAAACATTACGTCCTGACGTGCTGAAAATTGATAAGTCATTTACCGCAGCTATAGGTTCTGACGCGGTTAACTCGACGGTGACCGATATCATCATCGCGCTGGGGCAAAGACTGAATATTGAACTGGTGGCGGAGGGCGTGGAAACGCAAGAACAGGCGAAGTATTTGCGCCGTCATGGCGTGCATATTTTGCAAGGGTATTTGTACGCACAGCCGATGCCGCTACGTGATTTTCCCAAATGGCTGGCGGGCAGCCAACCGCCGCCCGCCCGGCATAATGGACATATCACGCCCATTATGCCGTTACGTTAACGCTTACTCATCTTCATCGTGCGCCGGTTGCTCTTTAACAATGCGAACCAGATCAACACGATAATCATTGGCTTCAATGATGGTGATATGCAGTGGCCCTACATCAATCACATCGCCCACACGGGGAATGTGACCATTTGCCGAGATCACGAGGCCCGCGACCGTCGCGATATCATCGTCATCGGCAAGGTGCTCAACATCAAGCGCCTGCTGCAAGGCATGCAAATCTGTACCGCCTTTTACCAGCCAGCCGTCACCATCAGTAATGATTTCCGGCGTTTCGTCAGCGTCCGGGAATTCACCCGCAATGGCTTCCAGCACATCCAGCGGCGTGACCAGACCTTGTACCACACCAAACTCGTTGGTCACGATAACAAAGCTCCCGCGAGCACGACGCAGCACGCCCAACAGGTTGATCGGATCGAGGGTTTCCGGGACGATAATCGCCGGAGACGCCGAAGCAATCGCCGCCACATCAACGCCCTCTTCCAGCGCCACCAGCAGTTCTTTAGCACGTACAATACCGATGATTTCATCCAGTTCACCGCGACATACCGGGAACAGACTGTGCGGTGAAGAGAGCAGTTGCTCGCGGATTTCATCGACCCCGAGATTAGCGTCAACCCAGCTTATTTCACCGCGCGGCGTCATGATCCCGCGCAGAGAACGCGACGCCAGCGTCAGTACGCCGTTAATCATGTAACGTTCTTCTTCGGCAAATGCACCTTCCGGGATCGGCATCGGCATCGGGTTATCGGCATCGTGCTGAACATTGGCCTGACGTTTCCCGCCCATCAAACGCAGGATGGCATCGGCAGTACGCGCTCGCAGCGGCAAAGTCGACTGGTGGCGAATAAAGTTGCGACGCGCAATCTGGTTAAACACTTCGATGATGATCGAGAAGCCAATCGCGGCATACAGGTAACCTTTCGGAATGTGGAAACCGAAACCTTCTGCCACCAGACTCAGACCAATCATTAACAGGAAGCTCAGACAGAGCACCACCACCGTGGGGTGCTGGTTAACGAATCGCGTCAGCGGTTTGGATGCCAGCAACATAACCGCCATCGCAATCACTACCGCCGCCATCATCACCGGCAGATGGTTAACCATCCCTACTGCAGTAATTACCGCATCCAACGAGAAGACGGCGTCAAGGATGACAATCTGTGTGACGACCACCCAGAAACTGGCGTAGCCTTTACCGTGGCCGGAATCATGATCGCGGTTTTCCAGCCGTTCATGCAGTTCGGTTGTTGCTTTGAACAGCAAGAATATCCCCCCGAACAACATAATCAGGTCGCGTCCGGAGAAGGAGAAATCCATGACGGTAAATAGCGGTTTGGTCAGCGTGACCATCCATGAAATCAGCGACAGCAGCCCCAGACGCATAATCAGCGCCAGTGATAACCCCAGCAAACGCGCTTTATCGCGTTGTTTTGGCGGCAGTTTGTCAGCAAGAATGGCGATGAAGACCAGGTTATCGATACCCAGCACAATTTCGAGAACAACAAGCGTGAGTAGCCCCGCCCAAATTGAGGGGTCCATTAAGAATTCCATGACAAGCTCCTGCTTAAGGAATAGCTATTCGACGCCAGAAATAATGCAGGCGTAACGACAAAATGCAAACGAAAGGTGCGGCATAGAGTGCCAGAAAGGCAGGCGTTAAAAGGCCTGATGCTGAAATGACGTCGGTGACGATCCATACTGCGGGCTACTGCCCTATACTCCATGGTTGTTAAACGGGAGTTAAACATATCAGAGACGCCTCTGATTTGGCAAAGATTTACCTTCCTTTGCAAACGAATGTGACAAGGATATTTTACCTTTCGAAATTTCTGCTAATCGAAAGTTAAATTACGGATCTTCATCACATAAAATAATTTTTTCGATATCTAAAATAAATCGCGAAACGCAGGGGTTTTTGGTTGTAGCCCTTATCTGAATCGATTCGATTGTGGACGACGATTCAAAAATACATCTGGCACGTTGAGGTGTTAACGATAATAAAGGAGGTAGCAAGTGACCATTGCTATTGTTATAGGCACACATGGTTGGGCTGCAGAGCAGTTGCTTAAAACGGCAGAAATGCTGTTAGGCGAGCAGGAAAACGTCGGCTGGATCGATTTCGTTCCAGGTGAAAATGCCGAAACGCTGATTGAAAAGTACAACGCTCAGTTGGCAAAACTCGACACCACTAAAGGCGTGCTGTTTCTCGTTGATACATGGGGAGGCAGCCCGTTCAATGCTGCCAGCCGCATTGTCGTCGACAAAGAGCATTATGAAGTCATTGCAGGCGTTAACATTCCAATGCTCGTGGAAACGTTAATGGCCCGTGATGATGACCCAAGCTTTGATGAACTGGTGGCACTGGCAGTAGAAACAGGCCGTGAAGGCGTGAAAGCACTGAAAGCCAAACCGGTTGAAAAAGCCGCGCCAGCACCCGCTGCCGCAGCACCAAAAGCGGCTCCAACTCCGGCAAAACCAATGGGGCCAAACGACTACATGGTTATTGGCCTTGCGCGTATCGACGACCGTCTGATTCACGGTCAGGTCGCCACCCGCTGGACCAAAGAAACCAATGTCTCCCGTATTATTGTTGTTAGTGATGAAGTGGCTGCGGATACCGTTCGTAAGACACTGCTCACCCAGGTTGCACCTCCGGGCGTAACAGCACACGTAGTTGATGTTGCCAAAATGATTCGCGTCTACAACAACCCGAAATATGCTGGCGAACGCGTAATGCTGTTATTTACCAACCCAACAGATGTAGAGCGTCTCGTTGAAGGCGGCGTGAAAATCACCTCTGTTAACGTCGGTGGTATGGCATTCCGTCAGGGTAAAACCCAGGTGAATAACGCGGTTTCGGTTGATGAAAAAGATATCGAGGCGTTCAAGAAACTGAATGCGCGCGGTATTGAGCTGGAAGTCCGTAAGGTTTCCACCGATCCGAAACTGAAAATGATGGATCTGATCAGCAAAATCGATAAGTAACGTATTGTGTTGATTATCACTCAGTTTTCACACTTAAGTCTTACGTAAACAGGAGAAGTACAATGGAGATTACCACTCTTCAAATTGTGCTGGTATTTATCGTAGCCTGTATCGCAGGTATGGGATCAATCCTCGATGAATTTCAGTTTCACCGTCCGCTAATCGCGTGTACCCTGGTGGGTATCGTTCTTGGGGATATGAAAACCGGTATTATTATCGGTGGTACGCTGGAAATGATCGCGCTGGGCTGGATGAACATCGGTGCTGCAGTTGCGCCTGACGCCGCTCTGGCTTCTATCATTTCTACCATTCTGGTTATCGCAGGTCATCAGAGCATTGGTGCAGGTATCGCACTGGCAATCCCTCTGGCCGCTGCGGGCCAGGTACTGACCATCATCGTTCGTACTATTACCGTTGCTTTCCAGCACGCTGCGGATAAGGCTGCTGATAACGGCAACCTGACAGCGATTTCCTGGATCCACGTTTCTTCTCTGTTCCTGCAAGCAATGCGTGTGGCTATTCCGGCCGTCATCGTTGCGCTGTCTGTTGGTACCAGCGAAGTACAGAACATGCTGAATGCGATTCCGGAAGTGGTGACCAATGGTCTGAATATCGCCGGTGGCATGATCGTGGTGGTTGGTTATGCGATGGTTATCAACATGATGCGTGCTGGCTACCTGATGCCGTTCTTCTACCTCGGCTTCGTAACCGCAGCATTCACCAACTTTAACCTGGTTGCTCTGGGTGTGATTGGTACTGTTATGGCAGTGCTCTACATCCAACTTAGCCCGAAATACAACCGCGTAGCCGGTGCGCCTGCTCAGGCAGCTGGTAACAACGATCTCGATAACGAACTGGACTAACAGGTGAGCGAAATGGTTGATACAACTCAAACTACCACCGAGAAAAAACTCACTCAAAGTGATATTCGTGGCGTCTTCCTGCGTTCTAACCTCTTCCAGGGTTCATGGAACTTCGAACGTATGCAGGCACTGGGTTTCTGCTTCTCTATGGTACCGGCAATTCGTCGCCTCTACCCTGAGAACAACGAAGCTCGTAAACAAGCTATTCGCCGTCACCTGGAGTTCTTTAACACCCAGCCGTTCGTGGCTGCGCCGATTCTCGGCGTAACCCTGGCGCTGGAAGAACAGCGTGCTAATGGCGCAGAGATCGACGACGGTGCTATCAACGGTATCAAAGTCGGTTTGATGGGGCCACTGGCTGGTGTAGGCGACCCGATCTTCTGGGGAACCGTACGTCCGGTATTTGCAGCACTGGGTGCCGGTATCGCGATGAGCGGCAGCCTGTTAGGTCCGCTGCTGTTCTTCATCCTGTTTAACCTGGTGCGTCTGGCAACCCGTTACTACGGCGTAGCGTATGGTTACTCCAAAGGTATCGATATCGTTAAAGATATGGGTGGTGGCTTCCTGCAAAAACTGACGGAAGGGGCGTCTATCCTCGGCCTGTTTGTCATGGGGGCATTGGTTAACAAGTGGACACATGTCAACATCCCGCTGGTTGTCTCTCGCATTACTGACCAGACGGGCAAAGAACACGTTACTACTGTCCAGACTATTCTGGACCAGTTAATGCCAGGCCTGGTACCACTGCTGCTGACCTTTGCTTGTATGTGGCTACTGCGCAAAAAAGTTAACCCGCTGTGGATCATCGTTGGCTTCTTCGTCATCGGTATCGCTGGTTACGCTTGCGGCCTGCTGGGACTGTAAGACTGTTGTACACTACCGGGGCCTTTTGGCCCCGTTTTTTTATCTGGAGGATTAATGACAATCACGGACCTGGTACTGATTCTTTTCATCGCCGCACTCCTGGCCTTCGCGATCTACGATCAGTTCATCATGCCCCGCCGTAACGGCCCCACCCTGCTGGCAATTCCTTTGCTCCGGCGTGGTCGCATCGATAGCGTTATCTTCGTCGGATTGATTGTCATTCTTATCTATAACAACGTCACGAATCATGGTGCGTTAATAACGACATGGTTATTAAGCGCACTGGCTCTGATGGGTTTTTATATATTCTGGATCCGCGTTCCGAAGATCATCTTTAAACAAAAAGGTTTTTTCTTCGCCAATGTCTGGATTGAATATAGCCGAATCAAAGCGATGAACTTGTCGGAAGATGGCGTGTTGGTGATGCAATTAGAACAGCGTCGGCTGTTAATCCGCGTTCGAAATATCGACGATCTGGAAAAAATTTATAAGCTTCTCGTTTCAACTCAATAAGTTATGAATTTAGCCAAAGCTATGTTTAGTGTATTTTTAATAATCAGACATAGCTTAGGCTATATTACCTCTTCCCTTATTTGTTATTTATTTTAACGTTTCATTGATATATAAATCCAAATGAAAATCGTTATCAATAAAGCAATGAAATAATATATTCCAACAGTTGTTTTATATTCTCAAAATATGTTAAGGTTGCGCCCTCATTTGGGGAGTAGCCGATTTCCAGATTCCGGAAATGTACGTGTCAACATACTCGTTGCAAAACGTGGCACGTACGGACTGAATACTTTCAGTCAGGCGAGACCATATGCACATCAATCGCTATGCCTGCATGAACGCGAAAACCATCACGGCTTGTTGTTCATGTATGCATGTTTGCTGGGGGCGATGATGTGTTTTATGGATACCCCGGTCAGGACATTGTCATGAATATCACTGCTACTGTTCTTCTTGCGTTTGGTATGTCGATGGATGCATTTGCTGCATCAATCGGTAAAGGTGCCACCCTCCATAAACCGAAATTTTCTGAAGCATTGCGAACCGGCCTTATTTTTGGTGCCGTCGAAACCCTGACGCCGCTGATCGGCTGGGGAATGGGCATGTTAGCCAGCCGGTTTGTCCTTGAATGGAACCACTGGATTGCGTTTGTGCTGCTGATATTCCTCGGCGGGCGAATGATTATTGAGGGTTTTCGTGGCGCAGATGATGAAGATGAAGAGCCGCGCCGTCGACACGGTTTCTGGCTACTGGTAACCACCGCGATTGCCACCAGCCTGGATGCCATGGCTGTGGGTGTTGGTCTTGCTTTCCTGCAGGTCAACATTATCGCGACCGCATTGGCCATTGGTTGTGCAACCTTGATTATGTCAACATTAGGGATGATGGTTGGTCGCTTTATCGGCTCAATTATTGGGAAAAAAGCGGAAATTCTCGGCGGGCTGGTGCTGATCGGCATCGGCGTCCAGATCCTCTGGACGCACTTCCACGGTTAATAAGAACGCTGCCAGAGGTGAATATTAAAGTCCGTCTGGCAGTCGAACACTTCTTTTGCTGCCAGTGTTTGCCAGACTTCTGGCTTCGCACGCCAGGCAAACGGCGTCATCTGCAATAATGCGACGGCTTCATCACCGCGAAGACGCATCGGATAACACAACTCCGCACTCTGCTGTAATGTAAAACCTTCCAGTTGTTCTGCATGAGGTGCATGAAGATGTACTTCATTGTAAATCAGCCCCTTCAGCTCCATCAAATGTCGCGGTCCCGGCGTGGCAGTAATGACCCAGCCGCCGGGCTTCACTACTCGTGCTAATTCTTCTGCTTTACACGGCGCGTAAATACGTATTATGGCGTCCATACTGGTATCGGAAAACGGCAAACGGTGGCTGGAAGCGACACAAAAAGTGACCTGCGGATAGCGTTTCGCCGCCGCTTTTATCGCTACCTTCGAAACATCCAGACCAAACGTGGTGATTTCGGGCAACGCATCGGCAAATGCGTGTGTGTAATACCCTTCACCACAGCCAATATCCAGCACCGCCGTGGCCTTATCATCAAGCCGTTCCCTCAGTTGGGCGACAATTGCATCACGCAGCGGCTGATAATGTCCGGCATCTAAGAATGCGCGGCGTGCTTGCATCATTTCCGCGCTGTCGCCCGGATCACGAGACCGTTTATGCTGAACGGGCAGCAGATTGACATACCCTTCTTTCGCCATATCAAACTGATGTCGCTGGGGACAGATATAGCTGTTTTTTTCACGCGAAAGAGGCTGATGGCAAAGTGGACAGGAAAAAGACATGACAACTCCGGCAGGATACTAAAGGCCGCAAGTGTAACGCGAATCACGCGGCGGGCAAATATCCGAACGCCAGGAGCGAAGATAAAGCATAGTAAAAAGCCTCGCATTCGACGAGGCTTTATAGCGAGATTGAAGCGTATTCACACTTCAGATCAGTGGATTCGATCAGATAGCTGTTACGTTAACAGCTGCCGGACCTTTCTGGCCGTCCTGAATTTCGAACTCAACGTTCTGACCTTCAGCCAGAGTTTTGAAGCCATTACCCTGGATAGCGGAGAAGTGTACGAACACATCTTTGCTGCCATCAGCCGGAGTAATGAAGCCAAAACCTTTAGACTCGTTGAACCACTTAACCTGACCTTTAATCTTTGCCATTTGAAAAATTCCTTAGATTGTTTTCTTCGCCCGCAGGCATAACATAGATAAAACTGACACATTACTGCATGAGGCACCAATATAAGGCTCGGCAGAGAAGCGGTATTCAACGTCAACGTGTTTACTCAGGACTTCTTTACTGAAAATGCCACACATAAACAGAACTGTACCTCGTTTAACCCGAAATCTGTTATCACATACAACGTTAATTATGGCAAGCCATTTTTAAACATGTCTCGATCAGACGCACAAATCTCGATACGTCTTCCACTTTTTTTGCACACTTATGCAACGGAATACGCGCCGATATATCATTGTGCTTAACCTTGCCAGTTCAGGCAGATACTTAAACTGGCGTATTTTCTAACATAGTTCAATAAGTTCAGTTGTTCCAGGCCAGTGGGAGAAGTTATTACATAGTGCGTGCAATATCACATTTTTTGCTATGCAATGAATAAAAAGTTATATCACTTTTTCTCATAAAACAGTCAGTTAACGGCTATTAATTACCCTAAAGAGAAGTCAATCCCCAAAGGGATTGTAAATTTAAAATAAGAAAAATTGATGAATGAGCAAAAAAATCAAGAGAGAAACGTTTCGCTAATAAATAATACCACGCTTAATCACAAATCCGATGTAAACATCCTAATAAATTAATGGGGTAAATATCTTTTTCTGATATCCCGTTACGCAAATAAATAATATGATAATTATTTGAAGTCAGACCAGAGTTTTAATTTGAAGCAGTTGCACCATGACAGTGCGTATAATCAGGATGAATTGAGTAACCCTTCAACGACGGGGTTACTCAAGATTGAGGAAGGATTATCGTTCGGCGACCAGACGAATAATATCTTCGTCTTCAACCGATTTTTGACTCTCAACGGTCTTTTTATCTGCTTTCTCTGGTTCGTTTGCTTCGCACAAACGACGTAACAGTGCATTTTGACGTTTTTGCTGATCCAGCAACGCCTCAAGCAGTTCAATCTGTTCGTTAGTCCGTGAACTGGCACGATTGATAAAAAACCACAAGATGAGCCCGATAAGAAGAACCACCACCGATACAACCAAAGACGCAATGTTCATCACGCCTGAATTTACAACTTCGTTCATTTCACCACCTCTGAGTAGAGGCGCTATTCTACCACTGCTGGAGAGGAAGAAAATCTAGTGCTGAAAAAATGATATCACCACGGGATAAACTGGTTAATGGCACAAATTCCGCTGAAAAATTGTACATCCTGATCGCACATCATGTTGAATACCTGCGCCCAAAGCAGCAAGCAAGCCAACACCACGACAACCAGAACGACCCATCGAAACTTTTTCACTCCAATCTCCGTTTCACCTACCTTATGTCATTAAACTAGCATGCGTTAGTTAAACAGCGCCTAACTATGTCGATATTCGTGCTTTTTCGGAATGAGTCGCTTGCTTCAGCGCATATTGCCGCTACGATTAAGCGAACATAAAAAGAGAAGAGGTTGTAATGCGATTCATCATTCGCACAGTTATGCTGATAGCACTGGTATGGATAGGATTATTACTCAGCGGATATGGCGTTTTGATTGGAAGCAAAGAGAATGCCGCAGGATTAGGTTTGCAATGTACCTATCTGACTGCCAGAGGCACCAGCACGGTACAATACTTGCACACTAAAAGTGGTTTTTTGGGGATAACAGATTGCCCGCTGTTACGCAAAAGCAATATCGTGGTCGATAATGGTTAAGGGCAATAAATAACCAGATTCTCACTCCTGAGTAAAATACTCTTATAGCAAGCGCGTTTAATATAACGCCACCTTCAACTTTATTTTTCTCATGCTAAATAAAGAACCTGTCTGTTTGATATTCCGACAGGTTCTTACTCTCATCAGAACGGATAGTCGTGATAACCCATTTGGGCAGAAATTTTGCGCGCTGCGGTATGCAACATTGCGACATATTCCTGTAAACGCTCTTCAGAGAAACGCAACGTCGGGAAGGAGATGCTCAAACCGGCAATGACCACGCCAAAGCGATCAAATACCGGTACCGCAATGCATCGCAGCCCTTCTTCCTGCTCTTCATTATCTTCGCCATACCCCTGCTCGCGCACCTGGTCCAGAACGGGTAATAACGCTTCTGTACTGGTGATGGTCCGCTCGGTACTGCGTTTATACTCCACGCCCTCAAGAATTTGCTTCACTTCATCGCGATCGCGCCATGCCAGCAGTACCTTACCAATCGCGGTGCTGTACAGCGGATTACGACGCCCAATCCGTGAATACATGCGCAAATTGTACATAGAGTCAATTTTGTGAATGTAAACAATACTGTCTTCGTCCAGTGCGCCGAGGTGGATAGTTTCTTTGGTCAGGCGGGAGAGCTCACGCATCTGGATATCTGCGCTACGAATTAAATCGACGTTTTGTAACGCGCGAGCGCCCAGTTCAAACAATTTCAGGGTCAGGGAATATTTCTCCGACTCCCCTTCCTGCGCCACATAACCTAAGGTTTTCATGGTCTGTAAAAAGCGATAAACGGTGCTTTTTGACATCATGACGCGCTGCGACAGCTCGGTTATCCCTATTTCGCGCTCTTCACCCAGCGCCTGCAAAATGCCAAAAACTTTTAGCACGGAAGATACAGAATCAGGCTGTTTATCCAGATCTGCGTTAGCCATTTATCACCTCATTGCGAGTGTTTTATAAAAATCAGAACTGTTTTTTATTATAATTTCGCACCAGGGTGGTCGCAATCCATCTTTTGCCGGTTAGTTACAATTCTGCGACATCCACCGTGAATATCAGTGCTAGAATCATACCCCTGTTGATTATTCACCAAAGATATAAAATTCCTATGCCAAAAGTTCAGGCCGACGGCCTGCCATTGCCCCAGCGATACGGTGCGATATTAACCATTGTGATTGGTATTTCGATGGCCGTCCTTGACGGCGCAATCGCCAACGTCGCCCTGCCAACAATCGCCACGGACCTTCATGCCACGCCAGCCAGTTCCATCTGGGTAGTGAACGCCTATCAAATCGCCATTGTCATCTCCCTGCTCTCGTTTTCGTTTCTGGGCGATATGTTTGGCTATCGACGTATTTATAAATGCGGTCTGGTCGTTTTTCTGTTGTCTTCACTGTTCTGCGCCCTTTCTGATTCGCTGCAAATGCTCACCCTTGCGCGTGTCATACAAGGTTTCGGCGGTGCAGCGTTGATGAGCGTTAATACCGCACTTATCCGCCTGATCTATCCACAACGTTTTCTGGGTAGAGGGATGGGCATAAACTCGTTTATTGTTGCCGTCTCTTCTGCTGCCGGGCCGACAATTGCTGCAGCAATCCTCTCCATCGCATCCTGGAAATGGTTATTTTTAATCAACGTACCGTTAGGTATTATCGCCCTGCTTCTGGCGATGCGTTTTCTGCCACCCAATGGTTCTCGCGCCAGTAAACCCCGTTTCGACCTGCCCAGCGCCGTGATGAACGCGTTAACCTTCGGCCTGCTTATCACTGCGTTGAGTGGTTTCGCTCAGGGGCAATCGCTGACGTTAATTGCTGCGGAACTGGTGGTAATGGTTGTTGTTGGTATTTTCTTTATTCGCCGCCAGCTTTCTCTTCCCGTACCGCTGCTACCGGTGGATTTACTGCGTATCCCGCTGTTTTCACTTTCTATTTGCACATCTGTTTGCTCTTTCTGCGCACAAATGCTGGCAATGGTTTCCCTGCCCTTTTACCTGCAAACCGTGCTCGGGCGTAGTGAAGTCGAAACAGGTTTACTTCTGACACCGTGGCCGTTAGCAACGATGGTGATGGCTCCGCTGGCAGGCTATTTGATTGAACGCGTACATGCAGGATTGCTGGGGGCTTTAGGGTTGTTCATCATGGCTGCGGGGCTTTTTTCCCTGGTTCTGCTGCCCGCGTCACCTGCGGATATCAATATTATCTGGCCGATGATCTTATGTGGTGCTGGATTTGGCTTATTCCAGTCACCCAATAACCACACCATTATTACCTCCGCGCCTCGCGAACGTAGCGGTGGAGCCAGTGGCATGTTAGGAACGGCTCGTCTACTGGGTCAGAGTAGCGGCGCGGCGCTGGTGGCGCTGATGCTAAATCAGTTTGGAGATAATGGTACACACGTCTCGCTGATGGCTGCGGCTATTCTGGCAGTGATTGCTGCCTGTGTCAGTGGTTTACGTATCACTCAGCCACGATCCAGGGCATAAAAAAAGCGCGTCGATCAGGACGCGCTTTTTAGTATTTACTTCATATTACTTCAGGTATTCACCCGTACGCAGAGCTTCAATTCGTTTATCCAGCGGCGGGTGGGTCATGAACAACTCACTGAGCGATTTCGACTTACCGTTAATGCAGAGAGCCATCATGCTGGTTGCTTCTTGCGGTTCATAGCTGGTTTTCAGGCGCTGCAGCGCGGCAATCATTTTCTCGCGACCAACCAGTTTTGCCGAACCGGCATCAGCATGGAATTCACGATGACGCGAGAACCACATGGTGATAATGCTCGCCAGAATACCAAACACCAGTTCCAGAACCGTTGCAACCGCAAAGTAGATCAGCGGGTTGCCGTTGCTCTCTTCACCTTCATCACGATTTCCGCCCATAAAACCCGCGGCAAGCTGCGCCAGAATACGGGAAATAAAGATAACGAAGGTGTTCACCACGCCCTGAATCAGCGTCATGGTGACCATATCACCATTGGCGATGTGGCTGATTTCGTGAGCAATTACCGCCTCGGCTTCATCCGGGCTCATGTTCTGCAGCAAACCGGTGCTGACAGCAACCAGAGAGGCATCACGGCGCGCACCGGTTGCAAAAGCGTTGATGTCCGGCGCATGGTAGATAGCCACTTGCGGCATAGCGATCCCCGCCTGACGAGCCTGGGTTGCTACAGTATTGACCAGCCAACGTTCCCTTTCGTTACGCGGTTGCTCGATCACTTCCCCGCCAACAGATCGTAATGCCATCCATTTGGACATCAGAAGCGAAACGAAGGAACCACCAAAACCGAACAGCAAGGCCATGATCATCAGCCCCTGAACGCTGCTCGACTGTATCCCTGTCAGGCTCAGTACCAGCCCGAAAACGACCATTACGGCCAGGTTCGTTAGCAGGAAGAGCGCGATTCGCATCATAATTTTCTTTTTACCTCAGTTTAACAAAACGCAATATGCGATACCCACATCGTATGGGTTACGCGACTATTTTCAAGTCTGGATAGTGCGTAAGTCACCAGAAAGACACAACTTTACATTTTGTAGCATCTGATTTACGGCATCTTGTCGCTGTTAAAAAATCAGGCACAATTTCTTGTGCCTGATTGATATTACTTGACGGGAGCGGGTTGTTCCGCGGGTCTGGCTTTTTCAAGCTTCGCCAGATCGAGTGCGATATTCACCGTCTCATCCAGATAAGGATCCGGCTCCTGGTAATCTTTCGGTAGATCATCCAGTTTCTTCAACTCCGGTTTACCTTCGCGTTTAAAGCGTTCGTTCAAACGCGCCAGACGCGTCGCATCATCTTCATTATTCTCTTTCTCACGCACAGCGTAATTCAGAGAAACGATATTGCGCTTGTCCTTCATAGCGTTGAAGCGCGCGATATCCTTCATGATGTTCTGGAACTCAGGATCTTTCGCGATACGCGCATTATGTTCCTTCAGCAGCTCCGGTTCAAAGGCCGTTAAATCTCCTGATTTCACATAAGTCGCGGCATCAATGCTATCCCACGGCAGCGCGTTATCTTCGAATTTCTCACCCGTTTCCGTTTCTTCATTACCCGTCGGCATGATGATGTCTGGCGTTACGCCTTTACGTTGCGTACTGCCGCCGTTAACGCGATAGAATTTCTGGATCGTGTACTGCACAGAACCCAGCGCTGGCCATTCAGGACGTAACATCTGATCGTAAATACGGTTCAATGAACGGTATTGCTGAACGGTGCCTTTACCAAACGTCGGTTCACCCACAACCAGCGCACGACCGTAATCCTGCATTGCCGCGGCAAAGATTTCTGAAGCCGAAGCACTGAAGCGGTCAACCAGCACCACCAGCGGGCCTTTATAGAAAACCTGTCCGTCGGTATCGCTATCTTCACGAACCTTGCCGTTGTTATCGCGGACCTGAACAATGGGACCCGCAGGAATAAACAGACCGGAGAGCGATACGGCTTCAGTTAACGCCCCACCGCCATTGCTACGCAGGTCGATGATGACGCTGCTGACATTCTGTTTTTCCAGTTTCTGCAGTTGCACTTTGACATCGTCTGTCAAACCCACATAGAAGCCCGGAATATCCAGCACGCCGACTTTCTCTTTACCGACGGTCTTCACCGACATTTTAACCGCGCGGTCTTCGAGACGAATACGTTCACGGGTCAACGTTACAGTACGGGTCTTGGTCCCTTTACCAGCAGGTAAAATTTCCAGACGAACTTTACTGCCCTTCGGCCCTTTAATTAAGGCAACCACATCATCAAGACGCCAGCCAATCACGTCAACCATCGGCTTGCCTGTTTGACCAACACCGACAATTTTGTCACCAACGCTGATAGCTTTACTCTTCGCTGCCGGACCACCTGCCACCATCGAATTGATAACGGTGTAGTCATCATCCATTTGCAGCACTGCGCCAATACCTTCCAGCGACAAACTCATTTCAGTGTTGAACTGTTCGGTATTACGCGGGGAAAGATAGTTGGTATGCGGGTCGATTTCACGCGCAAACGCCGTCATTGCCAGCGAGAAAACATCTTCGCTGTTGGTTTGCGCCAGACGACGAATGGCAAATTTGTAGCGGCGAGTCAGGGTTTCACGAATTTCTTTATCCGTTTTTCCTGTCAGCTTCAGGCTTAACTCGTCGAATTTGACTTTACTGTCCCACAGCGCGTTCAACTCAGCCTCGTTTTTCGGCCAGGGCGCTTTGCTGCGGTCAAGGTTATAAGTGTCGTTGCCGGTGAAATCCATCGGCTTTTCCAGTACCGACAAAGCGTACTGGTAACGCTCAAAACGGCGCTTTTGCGCCAGATTGTAGAGATCGTAGAAAACGTCGAGTTTGCCTGAACGCAGTTCATCGCCTAACTCGGTTTTCTTTTTCGCGAACTGTTCAACATCGCTTGCCAGCAGCACGTTGTGGCTGTAATCGAGCAGATTCAGGTAGCGGTCAAAGATTTTGGCCGAAAATGCCTGATCGAGGTCGAACTGGCGATAATGAGAACGGGTGAAGCGCGACGTTACGCGCTCACTTACCGTCGCATGCTGCGTCTCTTCCTTTAATACCGGAATTTGATCAGCACGCGTGATATCTTCTACAGCGAAGGTCTGGCCTGCTATTGCAAGCAGGCCAGCTAACGCGGTAAGCCTAAAAAACATGTTCATGCCTGGCCCGGCCTCCGTTTCAGAACACCAGGTGTTCTGCGCGCACAATCAAAGACATACCCGAATTCAGCTGGACGCGGACGCCGTCTTTGGTGATTTCTAATACGGTGGCATCCATCGCGTTTTGACCCGCTTTCACCTTCAGGGCTTGTCCGACAGTCAGAGCTGAAATGTCAGAAACCGGGGTGTGCTGTTCTTCGCGAGGTGCTTTTACTGTTTTTGGCGCTTTCTCTACCGGCTTTTGCGCACGAGGTTTACGTTCAGCGCCTTCTTTGCGGCGTGGCGTAGTCGGACGTGGCTTGCGTTCGCGGCGCGGTGCGTCTTCTTTCTCACCAGCAGTTGCGGCAGCTTCGCGTTTTTTCGCTTGCTGTTCAGCACGCTGTGCCTGAACACGCGCTTTCGCTTCTTCAAGCTGCTTGCGAGCATGCTCTACATGTTGCTCGTCCAGCTCACCGCATGGGTTGCCGTCAAGATCGACACGCGTTGCGCCGGGTTTAACACCGTAAAGATAACGCCAGCTCGAAGTGTAGAGACGTAAAGCGGATCGCAATTGCGTTTTGCTCAGGTTCATTTCCCCAGCAACACGATCGACCAAATCCTGAAAAATACCGATTTTCAGCGGACGCGCTTCACCTTCCGCACTGAAACAGTGGGGAAAACGTTCGGCCAGAAACGCGATTACTTCTTTACTGCTATTCAACTTAGGTTGATTTTCCATGAAATTTCCTGATTACAACGGACGTAGCCAACAAGCGCAGGCATGAACAGGCGTCATTATAATGACGCTATCAGTAAATGCTACGTTATCCGTTGATTATCCTGCGACGCTCGCAAAGAATTTTTTGTAATCCGTCGTTGCAAGCACTTTTTCAAGCTGTGCCACAAGCTGACGTAAGCCTTGCTCGTCCTCGTCTGTAAAGCGACCGAAGACGGTACTATCGATGTCGAGAACACCAATAATCTGATTTTTCACCACCAGCGGCAGAACAATTTCAGAATTACTCGCCGCATCACAGGCAATATGCCCGTCAAACACATGAACATCCTCGATACGCTGCACTTGATTGCGGGCAACCGCAGTGCCGCACACGCCGCGCCCGACGGGTATCCGGACACAGGCAATTTTGCCCTGAAATGGTCCGAGTACCAGTGTATCGTCCTCAAGCAAATAAAAACCTGCCCAGTTTATGTCAGTGAGACGCTCATATAACAACGCACTGGTGTTCGCAAGCGTTGCCAGAAAACTGGTTTCTCCCGCCATCAGCGCGTTAAAGTCGCGATTTAAATCCGCGTAAAATTCTGTTTTGTTCATTATATAATCACTTGGTTGTCTTACCTGGATCTGCCAGCCTATTAAAATAAGCATTAAATGCGTTAATGCTCAAGATCATTCCCATCATGGGTTAAGATTAATGTTAATTCTTATTACATTTGGCACGTCATGGCTCTTAACACACCACAAATTACGCCGACAAAAAAGATAACAGTGAGGGCAATCGGCGAGGAACTGCCGCGTGGTGATTACCAACGTTGCCCGCAATGTGACATGCTGTTTAGCCTGCCCGAGATAAATTCTCATCAAAGTGCCTATTGTCCGCGCTGTCAGGCAAAAATTCGTGACGGGCGCGACTGGTCGCTAACGCGCCTGGCGGCAATGGCCTTCACCATGCTGTTGCTTATGCCGTTTGCCTGGGGCGAACCGCTGTTGCATATCTGGCTGTTAGGCATTCGTATTGACGCCAACGTTATGCAAGGCATCTGGCAAATGACCAAACAGGGCGATGCGATAACGGGGTCGATGGTCTTTTTCTGCGTTATTGGTGCCCCGCTCATTCTGGTGACCTCCATAGCTTATTTATGGTTTGGTAACCGACTGGGAATGAATTTACGTCCGGTACTGCTGATGCTTGAGCGACTTAAAGAGTGGGTAATGCTCGATATCTACCTGGTCGGCATTGGCGTTGCTTCTATAAAGGTACAGGATTATGCCCATATCCAGGCTGGTGTCGGCTTGTTCTCTTTTGTGGCGTTGGTGATTTTAACGACGGTGACGTTGTCACATCTTAATGTCGAAGAACTGTGGGAGCGATTTTATCCGCAGCGCCCCGCTACGCGTAGGGACGAGAAACTTCGTGTCTGTCTTGGGTGCCATTTTACCGGCTATCCAGATCAGCGTGGTCGCTGCCCGCGTTGCCATATCCCGCTACGCCTGCGTCGCCGTCATAGTCTGCAAAAATGCTGGGCGGCGCTGTTAGCGTCAATCGTTTTATTGTTACCTGCCAACCTGTTGCCTATTTCTATCATTTATCTGAACGGAGGACGGCAGGAAGATACAATTCTTTCCGGAATTATGTCGCTGGCAAGTAGCAACATTGCGGTTGCAGGAATCGTGTTTATCGCCAGTATTCTGGTACCGTTTACTAAAGTGATCGTCATGTTCACTTTACTGTTGAGCATTCATTTTAAATGCCAGCAAGGTTTACGCACACGCATTCTGTTACTGCGGATGGTGACCTGGATTGGTCGCTGGTCGATGCTCGACCTGTTTGTCATATCTTTAACCATGTCGCTGATTAATCGCGATCAGATCCTCGCTTTTACTATGGGACCGGCTGCGTTTTATTTCGGCGCAGCGGTAATTTTGACTATTCTTGCTGTGGAATGGCTGGACAGCCGCTTACTTTGGGATGCACATGAGTCAGGAAACGCCCGCTTCGACGACTGAAGCGCAGATTAAAAATAAACGCCGTATCTCACCTTTCTGGCTGCTGCCGTTCATCGCGCTAATGATTGCCAGTTGGCTGATTTGGGACAGTTATCAGGACCGGGGTAATACCGTCACCATCGACTTTATGTCGGCGGATGGTATTGTTCCAGGCCGTACGCCTGTTCGTTATCAGGGCGTTGAAGTCGGAACAGTGCAGGATATCAGCCTCAGCGACGATCTTCGTAAGATTGAAGTCAAGGTCAGCATCAAGTCCGATATGAAAGATGCGCTGCGCGAAGAGACTCAGTTCTGGCTGGTGACGCCAAAAGCATCGTTGGCAGGTGTCTCCGGGCTGGACGCCCTCGTCGGTGGGAACTATATCGGCATGATGCCGGGTAAAGGTAAAGAGCAGGATCACTTTGTCGCACTCGATACCCAACCGAAATATCGGCTGGACAATGGCGATCTGATGATCCACCTGCAAGCCCCCGATCTCGGTTCGCTGAACAGCGGTTCATTGGTCTATTTCCGCAAGATCCCGGTGGGAAAAGTCTACGACTATGCCATCAATCCCAACAAGCAAGGCGTGGTGATTGATGTCCTGATCGAGCGGCGTTTTACCGATCTGGTGAAAAAAGGTAGCCGTTTCTGGAACGTTTCCGGCGTTGATGCCAACGTCAGTATCAGTGGCGCGAAGGTGAAACTGGAAAGCCTGGCGGCACTGGTTAACGGTGCGATTGCCTTCGATTCACCAGAAGAGTCGAAACCTGCCGAGGCGGAAGATACCTTTGGTCTGTATGAAGATCTGGCCCACAGCCAGCGTGGCGTAATAATAAAACTGGAACTGCCGAGTGGGGCCGGATTAACCGCCGACTCGACGCCGTTAATGTATCAGGGGCTGGAAGTCGGACAGCTGACTAAACTGGATTTAAATCCTGGTGGTAAAGTCACAGGGGAAATGACCGTTGATCCCAGCGTCGTTACCCTGCTTCGTGAAAATACCCGCATCGAATTACGCAACCCGAAATTATCCCTTAGCGATGCTAATCTCAGCGCCCTGCTGACCGGCAAAACCTTCGAGCTGGTGCCCGGCGATGGCGAGCCACGCAAAGAGTTCGTTGTTGTGCCAGGCGAAAAAGCACTGCTGCATGAACCTGATGTTCTGACGCTGACCCTGACCGCGCCGGAAAGTTACGGTATTGATGCGGGTCAGCCGCTCATTCTTCACGGCGTGCAGGTAGGCCAGGTTATCGATCGTAAACTCACCAGCAAAGGCGTCACCTTTACCGTCGCCATCGAGCCTCAGCATCGCGAACTGGTAAAAGGCGATAGCAAATTTGTCGTCAACAGCCGTGTCGATGTGAAGGTGGGGCTGGATGGCGTTGAGTTTCTCGGTGCCAGCGCCTCAGAATGGATCAATGGCGGGATACGTATTCTGCCGGGCGATAAAGGTGAGATGAAAGCCAGCTATCCACTGTATGCCAATTTGGAAAAAGCGCTGGAGAACAGCCTTAGCGATTTACCCACCACAACCGTGAGTTTGAGTGCAGAGACGCTGCCGGATGTGCAGGCAGGATCGGTAGTGCTGTACCGTAAATTTGAAGTTGGTGAAGTGATTACCGTGCGTCCGCGAGCTAACGCGTTTGATATCGATCTGCATATTAAGCCGGAGTATCGCAACCTTCTGACCAGCAATAGCGTGTTCTGGGCAGAAGGCGGGGCGAAAGTTCAGCTGAATGGTAGTGGTCTGACCGTACAGGCATCCCCGCTCTCCAGAGCATTAAAGGGAGCCATTAGCTTCGACAACCTCAGCGGTGCCAGCGCCAGTCAGCGTAAAGGCGATAAGCGTATTCTGTATGCTTCCGAAACAGCGGCCCGTGCGGTTGGCGGGCAGATTACGCTTCACGCTTTCGATGCCGGAAAACTGGCGGTCGGGATGCCAATTCGCTATCTCGGTATTGATATCGGGCAAATCCAGACGCTGGATCTGATTACCGCACGCAATGAAGTACAGGCAAAGGCGGTACTTTACCCGGAATATGTCCAGACCTTTGCTCGCGGTGGTACGCGCTTCTCAGTGGTCACACCGCAAATTTCGGCAGCTGGCGTTGAGCATCTTGATACTATCCTCCAGCCGTATATCAACGTCGAACCAGGCCGGGGCAATCCTCGCCGCGACTTTGAATTACAAGAGGCCACCATTACTGATTCGCGTTACCTGGATGGCTTAAGCATTATTGTTGAAGCGCCGGAAGCCGGTTCGTTAGGCATCGGTACGCCTGTGCTGTTCCGTGGTCTGGAAGTCGGTACGGTTACAGGAATGACGCTGGGGACATTGTCAGATCGCGTGATGATTGCGATGCGCATCAGTAAACGCTATCAACACCTGGTGCGTAACAATTCCGTCTTCTGGTTGGCATCGGGTTACAGTCTGGACTTTGGTCTGACGGGCGGCGTAGTGAAAACCGGCACCTTTAACCAGTTTATCCGTGGCGGCATCGCCTTCGCCACGCCTCCGGGTACGCCACTGGCACCGAAAGCCCAGGAAGGCAAACACTTCCTGTTGCAGGAAAGTGAACCGAAAGAGTGGCGTGAATGGGGAACTGCGCTTCCCAAATAATGCCCACTGCTCCGGCGTGCCTGCGCCGGAGCGTTTATGCTAAACTGCGCGCCTGTTTTTTTGCCAGTGGTACATGCTCGTGGCCCAACACACCGTTTATTTCCCGGACGCCTTTCTGACACAAATGCGCGAAGCGATGCCTTCGACGCTCTCATTTGATGATTTTCTTGCCGCCTGTCAGCGCCCGTTGCGCCGCAGCATTCGCGTTAATACGCTGAAAATCTCCGTTGCTGATTTCCTGCAATTAACCGCTCCTTATGGCTGGACGCTTACGCCAATTCCGTGGTGTGAAGAAGGTTTCTGGATTGAACGCGACAATGAAGATGCATTGCCATTGGGTAGTACCGCCGAGCATTTAAGTGGCCTGTTTTATATTCAGGAAGCCAGTTCAATGTTGCCTGTTGCCGCCTTGTTTGCTGACGGTAATGCACCACAGCGGGTGATGGATGTCGCTGCCGCGCCTGGCTCCAAAACGACGCAAATTTCCGCGCGGATGAATAACGAAGGGGCAATCCTTGCCAATGAGTTTTCCGCCAGTCGGGTAAAAGTGTTACATGCCAATATCAGCCGCTGTGGTATCAGTAATGTTGCGCTCACACATTTTGATGGCCGCGTGTTTGGTGCGGCAGTGCCAGAAATGTTCGATGCCATTTTGCTGGACGCTCCCTGCTCTGGCGAAGGCGTGGTGCGTAAAGATCCCGATGCGCTAAAAAACTGGTCACCAGAAAGCAATCAGGAAATCGCAGCTACACAACGGGAGCTTATCGACAGCGCCTTTCATGCATTACGTCCTGGTGGTACGCTGGTTTACTCGACCTGTACCTTAAACCAGGAAGAAAACGAAGCCGTTTGCCTGTGGCTGAAAGAGACTTACCCCGACGCAGTAGAGTTTTTACCACTTGGCGATCTCTTCCCTGGTGCAAACAAAGCGCTGACCGAAGAAGGCTTTTTGCATGTTTTCCCACAAATTTACGACTGCGAAGGCTTCTTCGTTGCTCGTCTGCGTAAAACTCAGGCGATTCCCGCCTTACCCGCCCCCAAATACAAAGTCGGTAATTTTCCGTTCAGCCCGGTGAAAGATCGCGAAGCTGGACAAATTCGTCAGGCGGCTACAGGTGTTGGCTTAAACTGGGATGAAAACCTGCGCCTCTGGCAGCGTGACAAAGAACTGTGGTTGTTCCCGGTGGGCATTGAAGCCCTGATCGGTAAAGTCCGATTTTCTCGGTTGGGGATTAAACTTGCCGAGACGCACAACAAAGGTTATCGCTGGCAGCATGAAGCGGTTATTGCTCTTGCCTCACCCGATAATATGAATGCATTCGAGCTGACACCGCAGGAAGCGGAGGAGTGGTATCGCGGGCGCGATGTTTACCCGCAAGCCGCGCCAGTGGCGGATGATGTATTGGTTACTTTCCAGCATCAACCGATTGGTTTAGCCAAACGGATTGGTTCGCGATTGAAAAACAGCTATCCGCGTGAACTGGTGCGCGATGGGAAACTTTTTACCGGTAACGCCTGACAGCGCACAAAAAAAGCGCACTTTTTGACTGGCACATTCGGCTGCCTCAACTAGGCTGAAAAATGGTGCGATCGGACTGGTCGTACCACAATCGGCAGCTAAATGGAGAGCACGAAGATGAAAACCAGTGTGCGCATAGGCGCTTTTGAAATCGACGACGGCGAATTACACGGTGAATCGCCAGGTGATCGAACGTTAACCATTCCTTGTAAATCTGACCCCGATTTATGTATGCAACTGGATGCCTGGGATGCTGAAACCAGTATCCCTGCCCTGCTAAATGGCGAACACTCTGTCCTTTACCGTACCCGTTACGATCAACAATCTGATGCCTGGATTATGCGTCTTGCCTGATCCAAAAAGAACCCGTCGGCATGGCGGGTTATTTGTCCTGGTTATTCCCCCGTTGTAAAATCTCTCCTAAACTTAACGGTACGGCACCACACTTCGGGGATGAAATGTTCGCGCTGGTACTTTTTGTTTGCTACCTGGATGGCGGTTGTGAAGATATTGTTGTGGATGTCTACAACACGGAACAGCAGTGTCTTTATTCTATGAGCGATCAACGGATCCGCCAGGGCGGTTGTTTTCCGATTGAGGATTTTATAGATGGTTTCTGGCGACCTGCACAGGAGTACGGTGATTTTTAATTATTGCAATTGCACAAGAGTCAGTTCGCCCCCAAAGACAGCACCGGTATCAATATAATGCAGGTTGCCAATATCCACGCGATGTCGCAACGGTGTATGACCAAACCAGAAATGATCAGCACCTGTAATTCCCTGCCCTTTTTGGCGTTCACCTAATCGCGAGCGGCTCCACAAGACCTGATGCAAATCAACGTCCTTTTGCCATTCATAAACATCATCTGGATAATCGGCATGAGCAATAACATGCTTGCCGGTGCGACTGTGTACTTCAAGAATAAAGGGCAAATGCTGACATTTTTCCAGCGCCGTTTTCGCTTGTTTCTGTTGATTATCTGCCAGCGCAATAAACCAGTCGCCGCCATTCATCAACCACAAAGACATCTGCTGGGATGCCAGCGCATCCATCGCCATCTGTTCATGATTGCCTCTTACCGCACAAACCCAATGTTGTTCCAGTAACTGCAGACAACGTAAACTTTGCGGCCCACGATCGATAACGTCTCCCACTGAGATAAGTAAATCTCGCCACGGATCAAAACGACAATGCCATAATTTGCGGCGCAACTGCTCAAGACAACCGTGTATATCGCCAGAAAGCCAGATATGTCGCCATTGATGACCCGCAATTCTCTGATAAACGGGCGCAGGCTGTTTCATCAATATTTTCCTCCCGCGCTAAAGATCACATAATCTTAACAAGAATGTTAAAAAACGCTGGACTCAGACAGTAGAGTGTGTGTTATGGTTGACTATAAAGTCAGCGAAGGAAATGCTTCTGGCTTTTAACAGATAAAAAGAGACCGAACACGATTCCTGTATTCGGTCCAGGGAAATGGCTCTTGGGAGAGAGCCGTGCGCTAAAAGTTGGCATTAATGCAGGCTTAGTTGCCTTGCCCTTTAAGAATAGATGACGACGCCAGGTTTTCCAGTTTGCGTGCAAAATGGTCAATAAAAAGCGTGGTGGTCATCAGCTGAAATGTTAAAAACCGCCCGTTCTGGTGAAAGAACTGAGGCGGTTTTTTTATTGGAAATCAAAAGGCTATTTTAGGTAATTAACAGAGTTTTTCAGCTCGTTCTATAAACGGTGCCAGACTCATTTTTTCGCCGGGATTGTTAGGATCATCAATCTGAATCACCGAAATGGGTTGGGCATTGGTCTTCCCACTGGCAACTTCCTTTTGTGCGATATCGTTTAAAGGATACTGCACGAGGGTACTCGGATTAATAACATACAAAGCATTACCCGGTCGGCAAGTCAGCATCACCTCTTCGCGATTAAACGCCCATTTGTCTTTACCCACTTCAAAACGACTGACGGTAATCACCTGCGGTGCAGCCAGCGCCGCTGCAGAACTGGTGAGTAACAGAAACGCCAGAATACTTTTTTTCATCATTTTCGTAATCCATCAAAAAGGTTCGAGAGTCGCAAGCAGGCTGATGATCACCAGCACTACCGCACCTATCGCCCATTCGAGTTTAGTCATCCACACAAACCAGGGTGCCGCACGATCTTCATCCTGCCTCATGCGCGGTACAAGAACATAACGATTAGCCAGCGCAATGACCACCATAATCATCACCAGGATGGCTTTGAGCAATAAGAGTTGGCCCCAGTAAGTCGTAAGCGTGGGGGGAAATCCGGTAATCAACAATGCATTAAGCACGCCGCTTGCCAGTACGCCGATCACCGCAAAATGCCCGCACCAGGAAAAACGCATCAGCGCCTGAATAGCCTGGTGTCGCCAACGGCCTTTGATGAGTTGCATACACCAGAGCACCGGCAGTAATCCCCCAAACCACGCCGCCGCACAAATCAGGTGAATCGCGTGATTAGTCTGATGGATTTTCGCTGTTACCCCTTCATTCAGCGTCGCATGCCCCACTCCCGCCAGCAGAATAAATTGCGCGGTAGTGAGCATAAACAGCAAACGTGGCATATTCCGCGGTTGCATAAGGGCGACGATCAACGTTACGAGGGCGAGAACAATTTGCCATAACCAGATGCCACCAAACTGCGTTTGCAAAACAGCCTGCCAAATGTTTGGCGAAAATACATCTGTCCATCCCGTTCCCATCAACCCGCCCTGAACGGCGAGCATTGCAGTGGCACTGATCAAACTCCAGACGGCAGCGTGCTGTTGTAAACGCAGAAAACGCTTCGCCAGCAAGCGACGAATCGTCAAGGGGGCCAGCCAGGCACCGTACATTGCGAAGCCAAAAACCAGCATCAGCGAGGTGAAATGGATAAATCGCAGCGCGATCCAGGTAAACGCCAGCATGATTTATTTCACGCTAAAGGTGTAGTGTCCTTTCGTTTTATGCCCGTCCACCGAAACAACATGCCAGTCAACGGTGTAGGTTCCGGGTTTCAGCGAATCGGCCAGTGGAACAATCAGTTGCTTTTGGTCCTGCTCATTTCGCTTCGCCGGTAATGTTTTAATATTTTCGTTTTTTGGCCCCGTGATTTTTGCACCACTGAATCCTGTTTCAACACCTTCCGAGAAGTTTAAAGTGATTGCCTGCGGTGCAGCTGTCACTTGCGCGTTTGCCGCAGGATACTGATGCGTTAAATGCGCATGTGCCCAGACGGAAGGTGTCACCAACGAAGTGGTCAGGATTGCCAGCGCGTAGCGAAGGGAGCGTGCAGTTGAAGCCATATTATCTATTCCTTTTTGTAATAACTTTTTTACAGAGCATAACCTTGTCTAATGTCTGAGTCGAGGATCATCAATTCCGGCTTGCCATCCTGGCTCACTCTTAGTAACTTTTGCCCGCGAATGATGAGGAGATTAAGAATGCTGAAGAATCTGGCTAAACTGGATCAAACAGAAATGGATAAAGTGAATGTCGATTTGGCGGCGGCCGGGGTGGCATTTAAAGAACGCTACAATATGCCGGTGATCGCTGAAGCGGTTGAACGTGAACAGCCTGAACATTTGCGCAGCTGGTTTCGCGAGCGGCTTATTGCCCACCGTTTGGCTTCGGTCAATCTGTCACGTTTACCTTACGAGCCCAAACTTAAATAAAACTTATACAGAGTTACACTTTCTTACATAACGCCTGCTAAATTATGAGTATTTTCTAAACCGCACTCATAATTTGCAGTCATTTTGAAAAGGAAGTCATTATGTCGTTCTGGAAAGTTGCAGCAGCGCAATATGAGCCTCGTAAAACCTCACTCACCGAACAGGTAGCTCATCATCTGGAGTTTGTGAGGGCCGCCGCCAGGCAACAATGTCAGCTGTTAGTTTTTCCATCGCTTTCTTTACTGGGGTGTGATTATTCGCGACGTGCCCTTCCTGCCCCACCCGATCTCTCACTGTTAGACCCGCTTTGTTATGCCGCAACGACCTGGCGAATGACCATCATTGCCGGCCTTCCCGTTGAATATAACGATCGCTTTATTCGTGGAATTGCGGTGTTCGCACCGTGGCGAAAAACGCCTGGGATCTACCATCAGAGTCATGGTGCATGTCTGGGCCGTCGTTCCAGAACCATCACGGTGGTCGATGAACAACCGCAAGGTATGGATATGGACCCGACCTGTTCACTGTTTACTACAGGGCAATGTCTGGGAGAACCCGACCTGCTGGCGTCGGCCCGTCGCTTACAATTTTTTTCACATCAGTACTCGATTGCCGTGCTGATGGCAAATGCCCGTGGTAACAGTGCACTATGGGATGAATATGGTCGTCTCATCGTTCGCGCCGATCGTGGTTCATTATTGTTAGTCGGTCAGCGTTCATCACAGGGTTGGCAAGGCGATATCATTCCATTACGCTAGGCTTTTTCGGCCTGGAGCATGCCATGTTGCGCATTATCGATACAGAAACCTGCGGTTTGCAGGGAGGGATCGTTGAGATTGCCTCTGTTGATGTCATTGACGGAAAAATCGTCAACCCCATGAGCCACCTGGTGCGCCCCGATCGTCCTATTAGTCCACAAGCGATGGCGATTCATCGCATCACCGAAGCCATGGTCGCCGATAAACCGTGGATTGAAGATGTGATCCCACACTATTACGGTAGTGAATGGTATGTCGCGCATAACGCCAGCTTTGACCGCCGCGTACTGCCTGAGATGCCCGGTGAGTGGATTTGCACTATGAAACTGGCCCGTCGTTTGTGGCCTGGGATCAAGTACAGCAATATGGCGTTATATAAAACACGCAAGCTCAATGTACAGACGCCGCCGGGCCTGCATCATCACCGCGCGTTGTATGACTGTTATATCACCGCCGCGTTGCTTATCGATATTATGAACACCTCCGGCTGGACGGCAGAACAGATGGCCGATATCACCGGACGTCCGTCGTTGATGACGACCTTCACCTTTGGCAAATACCGTGGCAAAGCGGTTTCCGACGTTGCCGAACGCGATCCGGGCTATCTGCGCTGGTTATTTAATAACCTGGACAGCATGAGCCCGGAGCTGCGTTTAACACTGAAACATTATCTGGAAAATACTTAGTCCGCAGGCGTAGCGGGTAATGTTCCCTGCGCCAGCGCGACCAGAAAAGCATATTCCATCGCTACGCCTTCGTACGATTTAAAGCGACCAGATTTACCGCCATGGCCTGAGTCCATGTCGGTACAGAGCAATAAAAGATGGTCATCGGTTTTCAGCTCGCGCAATTTAGCGACCCATTTTGCCGGTTCCCAATATTGCACCTGAGAATCGTGCAAACCGGTCGTTACCAGTAAATGCGGATAAGCCTGTGCGGTGACGTTGTCATACGGGCTGTAGCTTTTCATGTACTCGTAATATTGCGGATCCTGCGGGTTACCCCACTCTTCAAACTCACCAGTGGTAAGAGGAATTGATTCATCAAGCATCGTTGTTACAACATCAACAAACGGTACCTGGGCGATAACGCCGTGGAATAATTCCGGGCGTTGATTAATTGCAACGCCCATCAACATGCCCCCCGCACTCCCGCCCATCGCATAACAAAGCGAAGGAGAGCCATAGCCCAGTTTTAACAATGCATCGCAGGCATCAAGATAATCATTAAACGTATTTTTCTTCTTCAGAAATTTTCCGTCTTCGTACCATTGTTGCCCCAGCTCACCACCGCCGCGAACATGGACAATGGCGTAGACAAAGCCACGATCTAACAAACTCAAGCGGCTAAAACTGAAATCGGCATCAATACTTGCGCCGTAAGAACCATAGCCATACACCAGCAACGGGTTGTGTCCTTTGCGAAAATGTTTGCGATGGTAGACCAACGAAACCGGAACTTCGACGCCATCACGGGCGACTATCCACAGGTGTTCACTGCGGTAATTCGCCGCATAAAAACCAGGAACTTCCGTTTGTTTTAATACACGACGCTCACCGGTATCCATATCCAGTTCAAACAAAGTGTCTGGTGTAGTCATGGAAGAATAACCATAACGCAATCGCGCGGTTTCAGGTTCTGGATTGTAGGCAATCCAGGTCACATAGGCCGGATCATCAAAGGCAATACCAATGACTTCCCGGGTCTTGCGGTTAATTTGGCGCAAACTGGTTAACCCGCGCTGACGCTCTTCAACCACCAGCCAGTCGGTAAACAGCGTAAACCCTTCCAGCATGATGTTTTCGCGTGGCGGAATTAACTCTTCCCACTGTTGCTCATCACGCATACGGGTACGGTATAAGCCAAAGTTTTTGCCGTGGCGGTTGGAACGCAGATAAAAACGATGCTGGTAGTGATCAAGGCTGTATTCGTGATCTTTGCGGCGCGGCAGAAAAACAAACGGCTCGGCATCGGCCATTTCCGCGTCCAGCAGGCGAACTTCACTGGTGGTGGCGCTGGCCAAATGAATGACTACATAGTGCTTCGAGGTCGTTTTATGCAGGCTGACGTAATAGGTATCGTCTTTTTCTTCGTAGATCAGTTTATCTTGCGATGCTGGCGTACCGATGGCGTGACGCCAGACCTGATAAGGCAGCAGCGTCACCGGATGCTTGCGAACATAGTAGAAAATCCAGGAGTCATTTGCCCAGACAAAGCTGGGTTCAACGTTATCCAGCAGTTCCGGGTACCAGTTACCAGTTTCCAGATTACGAAAACGAATGCCGTACTGGCGTCGGGAAAGAAAATCTTCTGCCAGCGCCATAATGGTGTTATCGGGCGTAATCGCCATTCCGCCCATCGAATAAAACTCACTATGAGCTGCGCGCTTATTGGCATCGAGCAATGTTTCCCACTCATCCCACTCTTCACTGAATGCCGATTGACGCTGGTAGATAGCATATTCACAGCCTGGTTCATAAATATGCCGATAGCGGTAGCCATTTTTGATGTAGGGCGCAGAAACTTCTCGTTGCGGAATGCGGTCGATGATTTCCTTTAAGATGCGATCCTGCAAGGCTTGTTGTGAGGCCATCACCCGATGACCGTAACTATTTTCTTGTTGCAGGTAGTCCAGGACTTCTGGCTGAGAACGCGTATCGTCCCGCAGCCAGTAGTAATTATCGATGCGCGTATCGCCATGAAGCGTCATGGCGTGGGGAATGCGGGCGGCTTTTGGTAGCATGTTATTGTTCTTTCTGGTTGAAACATCTTATAAGGGTGGCAAAACTCACCGGGGATGCAAGCGAAACAGGGGAGTCATTGCTTAGATGATGACAGGTAATGGCGCGGATATCGAATGTTATGCAGACAGAGAAAATCAGCCTGTTCAAATGGCTGTGCGATTCTGGATAGCCCGAAATAGTCAACTTCAGGCTATCCAGAGAGCGGAATTATTCCGCCAAAGTGCGTTTTTGCTGTTCGAGATCGCGTTCAATGCCGTCACGAACATCCTGGGGGATTTTCAGCGCGTCACCCAGTGCATTCAGGTAACTGCGTTCCATAAAATGGTCAATATCAATAGCCGCGCAACTCAGGAAATAGATTTCCAGCGCCTCTTCTTCATTGCGGACCCCGGTAGCCAGGCGTTGTGGATCCAGCGGTTGTTCGATTGCCTGCTCAATGAGTACACGCCCCTGCTCTTCCACGCCGGCTCCACGCAATTGCTGGTCGATTGCCGCACGTTCTTTGGCATCAATATGACCATCACTTTTAGCGGCAAAGACCAGCGCAAGGATCAAACGTGCTGTACGCTCATCCAGCGGCGTACTTTGCGCGCCAAACTGCGGTTCGTCCTGATGCGCCGCGCGAATTTTATCTTTGTATTTATTCCACAGCACCGTACCCGCTACCGCTCCGCCGCCAACCAGTAACGCGTTGGTGCCATATTTCGTAAGAAGTTTACGTGCTGATTTATTTGCGACCAGCAGCCCAGCCAGTCCGCCTAATGCGCCTGGCACTAACAGTTTGACCAATCCCTGATCCGCAGACGAGGAGGTAGAAGAACTGCTTTGCCCAAGCAGGGATTGCAGTTGATTTAACCAGTTAGCCATATTTGCTCCTCAATAACCATTTTTAGTGCCTGTAGCATAGCGGATGAGGATGTCAGAAAATGTATATCGAGACAAAAGATGCGCAAATAAGCGGGGCGGTAGGCCGTTATTCAAAGAAATTCGCGCCAGGTAAGGTATTTACTGTATATCAGGTGATAAGGGTATTTTAGGTGAAAGTAGTTTGTCGTTTTGAGTGGCATTGTTTGATGCTGATTGCCCGATGCGACGCTGTTGCGTCTTCTCAGGCCTACGATTGTGGTGCGTTCTGGGGCGGACAAGGCACTCGCGCCGCATCCGCCAACAGTCAATCGAATTATCAGAAGCCATTAACGCCGCTGATATTCCGCCATTCCCGCTTTGCAGTCCACGCTGACCTGGTAATGAATATCGGCACTTTTACCACGCACGGTTAGCGGTACTGACCATTTATCATCTTTACCCTGAATGTCCTGCAAACTGACCCAAGCCACGGGATCGGCCTGACCGACAATTTTTTGATCATCTGCCCAACGCGCCACGCGATTTTGTTGATAATCACGTTTTACGCTCGCGGCAATTCCGGCAGCATCCAGATCTTCACACTTTGGGAAAGTGACCGACTTGCTGGTTTCATTATTGGCAGCGAAAACTGATGCGCAGGCAGAAACCAACAACAGCCCTAAAAACGCCCCTCTTTTTTTCATGTTTTTCTCCATAGCACAATGATTCAGGAGAAAGCATGGTACAAATTGTCAGGAGCGCAAGTTGCTTCAGGCCGCGTGTGAGGCATCTTCCTCTTCGGATTCAGCACCGACGACCTGTGGGGACGGTAATTTGCCGGTTTTCAGAATGGTGCTCAGCACATCTTTTTGTTCTGCCAGCCATAGCGAAAGGGCTTCACGTTGCTCGTCTTCCATTTGCACTGGAGAATTTGTCAGCCAGGTGTCAAGCAGATCCGCCGTATCAAGCATTTTGTCATAAGCATCGGCTTCCTTTTTGCTGGTAAACGACATTTTCTCTTCGCCCTCACGAATGACTACGTATTTAACTTCAACCGCCATTTGCAGCCTCTCATAATAACTGTGATTTTATACAGTATATTTCTTTTCGGTTGAGAAATCAACATCAGCAATAAAGACACACGCAAACGTTTTCGTTTATACTGCGCGCGGAATTAATCAGGGGATATTCGTTATGACGTTATTAGGCACTGCGCTGCGTCCGGCAGCAACTCGCGTGATGTTATTAGGCTCCGGTGAACTGGGTAAAGAAGTGGCAATCGAGTGTCAGCGTCTCGGCGTAGAGGTGATTGCCGTCGATCGCTATGCCGACGCACCAGCCATGCATGTCGCGCATCGCTCCCATGTCATTAATATGCTTGATGGTGATGCATTACGCCGTGTGGTTGAACTGGAAAAACCACATTATATCGTGCCGGAGATCGAAGCTATTGCCACCGATATGCTGATCCAACTTGAAGAGGAAGGACTGAATGTTGTCCCCTGCGCTCGCGCAACGAAATTAACGATGAATCGCGAGGGTATCCGTCGCCTGGCGGCAGAAGAGCTGCAGCTGCCCACTTCCACTTATCGTTTTGCCGATAGCGAAAGCCTTTTCCGCGAGGCGGTTGCTGACATTGGCTATCCCTGCATTGTAAAACCGGTGATGAGCTCTTCCGGCAAGGGGCAGACGTTTATTCGTTCTGCAGAGCAACTTGCTCAGGCATGGAAGTACGCTCAGCAAGGCGGTCGCGCCGGAGCGGGCCGCGTAATTGTTGAAGGCGTCGTTAAGTTTGACTTCGAAATTACCCTGCTAACCGTCAGCGCGGTGGATGGCGTCCATTTCTGTGCACCAGTAGGTCATCGCCAGGAAGATGGCGACTACCGTGAATCCTGGCAACCACAGCAAATGAGCCCGCTTGCCCTTGAACGTGCGCAGGAGATTGCCCGTAAAGTGGTGCTGGCACTGGGCGGTTATGGGTTGTTTGGTGTCGAGCTATTTGTCTGTGGTGATGAGGTGATTTTCAGTGAGGTCTCCCCTCGTCCACATGATACCGGGATGGTGACGTTAATTTCTCAAGATCTCTCAGAGTTTGCCCTGCATGTACGTGCCTTCCTCGGACTTCCGGTTGGCGGGATCCGTCAGTATGGTCCTGCAGCTTCTGCCGTTATTCTGCCACAACTGACCAGTCAGAATGTCACGTTTGATAATGTGCAGAATGCCGTAGGCGCAGATTTGCAGATTCGTTTATTTGGTAAGCCGGAAATTGATGGCAGCCGTCGTCTGGGGGTGGCACTGGCTACTGCAGAGAGTGTTGTTGACGCCATTGAACGCGCGAAGCACGCCGCCGGACAGGTAAAAGTACAGGGTTAAACCCGGCAAAAAAACGCTACAAAAATGCCCGATCCTCGATCGGGCATTTTGACTTTTACAGCTTAGCGCCTTCTACAGCTTCACGCGCCAGCTTAGTAATGCGGTCGTAATCGCCCGCTTCCAGCGCATCTGCCGGAACCAGCCAGGAACCACCGATGCACAGCACGCTTTTCAGCGCCAGGTAGTCACGGTAGTTAGCCGGAGAAATACCACCCGTCGGGCAGAAACGGACCTGGGAGAACGGACCCGCGATCGCCTGCAGGGCTTTCACGCCGCCGTTAGCTTCAGCCGGGAAGAATTTGAACTCTTTCAAACCGTAGTCCATACCCAGCATCAGTTCGGAAACAGTGCTGATCCCCGGAATCAGAGGAATAGTCCCTTCGGTAGCAGCTTTCAGCAGCGGCTCGGTCAGACCCGGGCTAATTGCGAACTGTGCACCCGCTTCAGTGACTTCTGCCAGCTGCTGTGGATTCAGCACCGTACCGGCACCCACAATCGCTTCAGGCACTTCTTTGGCGATAGCACGGATAGCGTCAACTGCACACTCGGTACGCAGAGTCACTTCCAGAACGCGCACCCCACCAGCAACCAACGCTTTTGCCATCGGCACCGCGTGTTCCAGTTTTTTTACCACGATAACCGGTACAACCGGGCCGGTGGTCAGGATTGATTCTGCACTTGTTTTCCAGTTTTTCATCAGAGTTTTCTCTCGCCTGATTACAAATTTGTCGTCTTAAAAAGTGATACAGGTTGCGCCCTGTTCGGCACCGGACAGTTTTTCACGCAAGGCGCTGAATAATTCACGTCCTGTTCCCACGCGTGACGCGCTCAGGTCAGGAATGTGCGGTTCGCGAGCAGCCAGTTCCGCTTCGTCTACCAGCAGCGTCAGTTCGCCTGTCTGTCCATTCACACGAATGATGTCCCCGTCGCGCACTTTTGCCAGCAGCCCGCCATCGTAGGCTTCTGGTGTTACGTGGATAGCTGACGGCACTTTACCTGAAGCGCCGGAGAGTCGTCCATCGGTAACTAACGCAATTTTGAAACACCGGTCCAATAATACACCAAGTGGCGGCATGAGTTTATGTAATTCTGGCATTCCGTTCGCTTTTGGCCCCTGATGACGGACAACAACGACACAATCGCGGTCCAGCAAACCCGCTTCAAAGGCCGGCATAACGTCATGCTGGCTTTCAAAAACAACCGCTGGCGCTTCAATCACCTGGTTCTCAACCGGCACGGCAGAGGTTTTCATAACCGCACGGCCCAGGTTACCGCTTAACACTTTTGTCCCACCATGATGAGAGAAAGGTTGTTCGAAGGAAGCGATCACATTGCTGTCGAGTGATTTTTCCGCCCCTTCCCGCCAGTCCAGTTCACCATTATTCAGCCATGGTTCAAGGGTATAACGAGACAGACCAAAACCTGCCACCGTATTGACATCTTCATGCAGCAGGCCTGCTTTGAGCAGTTCACGCACCAGAACCGGTACGCCACCTGCCGCCTGGAAGTGGTTAATATCGGCCGGACCGTTCGGGTAGAGACGTGCCATCAGCGGTACAACATCAGAAAGGTCAGAGAAGTCATCCCAGTTAATCTGAATACCGGCCGCGCGCGCCATCGCCACCAGGTGCATGGTGTGGTTAGTGGAACCACCGGTCGCCAGCAGTGCAACGATACCGTTCACCACCACTTTCTCATCGATCATCTTACCGATCGGCATCCATTCATTACCATTACCGGTCATGCGTGTAACCTGACGCGCAGCTGCGGCGGTCAAAGCATCGCGCAGCGGAGAATCCGGATGAACAAAAGAAGAGCCTGGCAACTGCATCCCCATAAACTCCACCACCATCTGGTTGGTGTTGGCAGTACCGTAGAAAGTACATGTTCCCGGCGCATGGTAAGACGCGGCTTCTGACTCCAGTAAGGCCATGCGGTCCACTTTACCTTCGGCATAAAGCTGGCGAATACGCACTTTTTCTTTATTTGGCAAACCGCTTGCCATCGGTCCAGACGGCACAAACACCGCAGGCAAATGACCAAACGACAGGGCTGCCATCGTCAGACCCGGGACAATCTTGTCGCACACACCGAGGAACAGAGCACCATCAAACATGTTATGGGACAGCCCCACCGCCGCAGACATCGCTATCACTTCGCGGCTTAGCAGCGACAATTCCATTCCATCCTGCCCCTGGGTGACACCATCACACATCGCCGGAACACCGCCCGCAACCTGACCAACCGCATTCGCTTCATGCAGGGCTTTACGAATGATTTCTGGATAGTGTTCATAAGGCTGGTGCGCGGAGAGCATGTCGTTATAGGAGGTGATGATGGCGATATTGTTACGCAACATGCTTTTCAAAGAGGCTTTGTCTTCTGGCTGGCAGGCAGCGAAACCGTGTGCCAGGTTACCGCATGCCAACTGCGAACGATGAACGGTCGAAGTTTTCGCTTGTTCTATCCGGGCGAGATAAGCAGAGCGAGTCTCGCGCGAACGTTCAATGATTCGATTTGTTACGCGTAACAATTGTGGATTCATAAAGGCTCCTGAAATTGAGTTGTCAGAGCAGGATGATTCACAACGCGTTTCATTCAGAGGATTTATGACTGAAACGCCTGTAACCGGAGCTCATAGGGCAAAAACGTTTCAGTCAGTGTAATAAAAAAAGCCTCGTGGGTGAATCCGCACGAGGCCTGAAAGTGTAAAAATTGTTCTACAATCTGCGCAAGATCATGTTACCGGTAAAATAACCATAAAGGATAAGCGCAGATATTACTCAAACTCATTCCAGGAACGACCATCACGGGTAATCATCGCCACCGAGGCAACGGGTCCCCAGGTTCCGGCCTGATACGGTTTCGGCGCATCATTGTCCATCGCCCACGCCTCAGTAATGGAGTCTACCCATTTCCAGGCTTCTTCCACTTCGTCGCGACGTACAAACAGTGCCTGAATACCACGCATGGTTTCCAGCAGCAAACGTTCATAGGCATCCGCCAGATGCGTCTGATTAAAGGTTTCTGAATAGCTCAGATCCAGCTTGGTGATTTGCAGGTTATGTTTGTGGTCAAGGCCAGGAACTTTATTCAGTACCTGGATATCCACGCCTTCATCAGGTTGCAGACGGATAGTCAGTTTATTCTGCGGCAGATCCTGCCACGATTCTTTAAACAGATTCAGTTCAGGTGTTTTGAAATAGACCACGACTTCAGAACATTTGGTCGGCAGACGTTTACCAGTACGCAGGTAGAATGGCACACCGGCCCAGCGCCAGTTATCAATGTCGACGCGGATCGCCACGAAAGTTTCTGTATTGCTGCTCTTGTTCGCGCCCTCTTCTTCCAGATATCCCGGCACTTTTTTGCCCTGGGCGAAGCCCGCAGTATATTGCCCGCGTACGGTTTTTTCGCGTACGTTGGAGCGGTCGATGCGGCGCAGAGACTTCAGTACTTTCACTTTTTCATCGCGGATGCTGTCTGCGCTCAGGTCAGACGGCGGAGACATCGCAATCATGCAAAGAATTTGCAGCAGGTGGTTCTGGATCATGTCGCGCATCTGACCGGCTTTATCAAAATAGCCCCAGCGCCCTTCGATCCCCACTTCTTCTGCCACGGTAATCTCAACATGATCAATGGTGCGATTGTCCCAGTTATTCACAAACAGGGAGTTAGCAAAACGCAGCGCCAACAGGTTCAGCACCGTTTCTTTACCAAGATAGTGGTCGATACGGTAAACCTGGCACTCCTCGAAGTATTCGCCAACCTGATCATTGATTTCCTGCGAGGTCGCCAGCGACGTCCCCAGCGGTTTCTCCATGACTACGCGTGCCGGTTTAGCATTCAGTTTTGCCTCGCCAAGCCCTTTGCAAATTGCGCCAAAAGTGCTGGGCGGCATGGCAAAGTAGTTAATGGTGATACGATTTTTTTGATCCAGCATCGCGCCGAGACGGCTGAATGCAGCAGTGTCATTGACATCGAGATTACAAAAATCCAGACGTGCACTCAGGGTGTCCCATAAACCTTCATCAATGGTTTCTTTCATGAAAGTTTCGAGCGCCTCGCGGACAACTTTGGTATATGCCGCTTTATCCCAGTCAGCACGCCCTACGCCGATAATCCGGGTGTCCGGGTTGAGCTGACCGGCTTTTTCCAGTTGATACAGGGAAGGCAGCAATTTACGACGCGCAAGGTCGCCTTTCGCGCCGAAAATGACCAGGTCACAGGCCTGGGCTGTTTGCGTTACCGCCATGTCATTCTCCTTAAGTTAACTAACCCGGTACTTAAGCCAGGGTATACTTGTAATTTTCTTACGGTGCACTGTACTGCTTTTACGAGCTTGCGAAAACTGTAAACGCTTATCCACCCGTGCGATTACGGGAAAAGCGCGCAAAGTGCGGCAAAACTGATAAAAAAATCATCGTTTTCCATTGGGTAAAAATCTGACACTGATCATGTTATGAAAAAAAATAACAACTTTTTTATCTGCTTTTGTCATTAACACGGCACACAGGCGTAATATCTGACAAAACTGCATTTCGATTTCTTTCAGTGCGGAAATCGTCATTACCCGTGAGTCTCTTTACATCATGAATATGCTGGAAAAAATCCAGTCTCAGCTGGAACATTTGAGCAAATCAGAGCGCAAAGTTGCCGAGGTCATTCTGGCTTCGCCCGATAACGCGATCCATTCGAGTATTGCTGCTATGGCACTGGAAGCCAATGTTAGCGAACCGACGGTGAATCGTTTCTGTCGCAGCATGGACACGCGCGGTTTTCCTGATTTTAAACTTCATCTGGCACAGAGTCTGGCGAATGGCACTCCCTATGTTAATCGCAATGTCAATGAAGATGACAGCGTTGAATCATACACAGGGAAAATATTTGAGTCCGCAATGGCAACGCTTGATCATGTCCGTCATTCACTGGATAAATCTGCCATCAACCGCGCCGTCGACTTGCTCACTCAGGCAAAAAAAATCGCCTTTTTCGGATTAGGCTCTTCAGCCGCCGTTGCCCACGATGCGATGAATAAGTTCTTTCGTTTTAATGTTCCGGTGGTGTACTCCGATGATATCGTGCTGCAACGCATGAGTTGTATGAATTGTAGCGACGGAGACGTGGTGGTGCTGATTTCTCACACTGGAAGAACAAAAAATCTGGTCGAGCTGGCGCAGCTGGCACGCGAAAACGACGCCATGGTGATTGCCCTCACCTCTGCGGGTACCCCGCTCGCCCGGGAAGCAACGCTGGCAATTACCCTCGACGTACCGGAAGATACTGACATTTATATGCCCATGGTTTCTCGACTTGCACAGCTGACCGTGATAGATGTGCTGGCGACAGGATTTACTTTGCGACGCGGTGCAAAATTCAGAGATAACTTGAAGCGGGTCAAAGAAGCGCTGAAGGAATCGCGTTTTGATAAGCAGTTACTTAATTTAAGTGACGATCGCTAAAAACGACTGTCACTGTCCTAATCTTATACGACATCCGAATGAGATTAATTTATCGCCATCGCGGCGTTATTTCATTCGGATTTCATGTTCAAGCAACACCTGGTTGTTTCAGTCAACGGAGTATTACATGTCCAGAAGGCTTCGCAGAACAAAAATCGTTACCACGTTAGGCCCAGCAACAGATCGCGATAATAATCTTGAAAAAGTTATCGCGGCGGGTGCCAACGTTGTACGTATGAACTTTTCTCACGGCTCGCCTGAAGATCACAAAATGCGCGCGGATAAAGTTCGTGAGATTGCCGCAAAACTGGGGCGTCATGTGGCTATTCTGGGTGACCTCCAGGGGCCCAAAATCCGTGTATCCACCTTTAAAGAAGGCAAAGTTTTCCTCAATATTGGGGATAAATTCCTGCTCGACGCCAACCTGGGTAAAGGTGAAGGCGACAAAGAAAAAGTCGGTATCGACTACAAAGGCCTGCCTGCTGACGTCGTGCCTGGTGACATCCTGCTGCTGGACGATGGTCGCGTCCAGTTAAAAGTACTGGAAGTTCAGGGCATGAAAGTGTTCACCGAAGTCACCGTCGGTGGTCCCCTCTCCAACAATAAAGGTATCAACAAACTTGGCGGCGGTTTGTCGGCTGAAGCGCTGACCGAAAAAGACAAAGCAGACATTAAGACTGCGGCGTTGATTGGCGTAGATTACCTGGCTGTCTCCTTCCCACGCTGTGGCGAAGATCTGAACTATGCCCGTCGCCTGGCACGCGATGCAGGATGTGATGCGAAAATTGTTGCCAAGGTTGAACGTGCGGAAGCCGTTTGCAGCCAGGATGCAATGGATGACATCATCCTCGCCTCTGACGTGGTAATGGTTGCACGTGGCGACCTCGGTGTGGAAATTGGCGACCCGGAACTGGTCGGCATTCAGAAAGCGTTGATCCGTCGTGCGCGTCAGCTAAACCGAGCGGTAATCACGGCGACCCAGATGATGGAGTCAATGATTACTAACCCGATGCCGACGCGTGCAGAAGTCATGGACGTAGCAAACGCCGTTCTGGATGGTACTGACGCTGTGATGCTGTCTGCAGAAACTGCCGCTGGGCAGTATCCGTCAGAAACCGTTGCAGCCATGGCGCGCGTTTGCCTGGGTGCGGAAAAAATCCCGAGCATCAACGTTTCTAAACACCGTCTGGACGTTCAGTTCGACAATGTGGAAGAAGCTATTGCCATGTCAGCAATGTACGCAGCTAACCACCTGAAAGGCGTTACGGCGATCATCACCATGACCGAATCGGGTCGTACCGCGCTGATGACCTCCCGTATCAGCTCTGGTCTGCCAATTTTCGCCATGTCGCGCCATGAACGTACGCTGAACCTGACTGCTCTCTATCGTGGCGTTACGCCGGTGCACTTTGATAGCGCTAATGACGGCGTAGCAGCTGCCAGCGAAGCGGTTAATCTGCTGCGCGATAAAGGTTACTTGATGTCTGGTGACCTGGTGATTGTCACCCAGGGCGACGTGATGAGTACCGTGGGTTCTACTAATACCACGCGTATTTTAACGGTAGAGTAAGTACGTTGCCGGATGCGGCGAAAACGCCACATCCGGCCTACAGTTCAATGATAGTTCAACAGATTTCGAATATTCTGAAGCAAACTTGAACTTATCATCAGGCGAAGGCCTCTCCTCGCGAGAGGCTTTTTTATTTGATGGGATAAAGATCTTTGCGCTTATACGGCTGGATTTCGCCCGGTTTGCGAGTTTTCAGCAATTTTAGTATCCAGGTGTATTGTTCTGGTCGCGGACCAACAAAAATCTCGACTTCTTCATTCATCCGCCGCGCAATCGTATGATCATCCGCCTCTAACAGATCATCCATCGGTGGGCGCACCTGAATCGTCAGACGATGCGTCTTGCCATCATAAATCGGAAACAGCGGTACAACGCGCGCACGGCACACTTTCATCAAACGACCAATCGCGGGCAACGTCGCTTTATAGGTGGCAAAGAAATCCACAAATTCGCTGTGCTCTGGGCCATGATCCTGATCGGGTAAATAATATCCCCAGTACCCCTGACGTACCGACTGGATGAATGGTTTAATACCGTCATTTCTCGCATGCAGACGACCGCCAAAGCGACGACGCACCGTGTTCCAGACATAATCAAAAACCGGGTTGCCCTGATTATGGAACATCGCTGCCATTTTCTGCCCTTGCGAGGCCATCAGCATGGCAGGAATATCGACGGCCCAACCGTGCGGCACCAGAAAGATAACTTTCTCGTTATTACGCCGCATCTCTTCGATGATCTCCAGCCCTTGCCAGTCAACGCGCGGCTGAATTTTCTCCGGCCCGCGTATTGCCAACTCAGCCATCATTGCCATCGCTTGCGGCGCGGTGGCAAACATCTCATCAACAATCGCTTCGCGTTCAGCTTCACTACGTTCTGGAAAGCAGAGCGACAGATTGATTAACGCACGACGGCGTGAGCTTTTTCCCAGTCGTCCGGCAAAACGTCCCAGCCGTGCCAGAATGGGATCACGGAACTTTGGCGGCGTTAAAGCGATACCCGCCATCGCTGCTACGCCCAGCCATGCTCCCCAGTAGCGCGGGTGGCGAAAGGATTTATCAAACTCAGGAATGTATTCGCTATTATTTTTTTTCGTTTCCATGCTTTTCCAGTTTCGGATAAGGCAAAAATCAATCTGGTGATAGTGTAGCGGCGCAACTTGCCCCGCACCAAATAAAAAAAGCCGGTACTGACTGCGTACCGGCTGCGAATGGATGTTAATTAATCAAACCGTAGCTGCGGCACAATCTCTTTGGCCTGCGCCAGGAATTCGCGACGATCGGAGCCGGTCAGCCCTTCGGTACGCGGCAGTTTTGCCGTCAGCGGGTTTACGGCCTGCTGGTTTATCCATACTTCATAGTGCAGATGCGGCCCGGTTGAACGTCCGGTATTACCGGAAAGCGCGATACGGTCGCCACGTTTCACCTTCTGTCCCGGTTTCACCAGAATCTTGCGCAAGTGCATATAACGCGTGGTGTAGCTGCGACCATGACGAATAGCCACATAATAACCTGCTGCGCCACTGCGTTTGGCAACCACCACTTCACCGTCACCCACTGAAAGCACTGGCGTACCCTGCGGCATGGCGAAATCAACACCTCTGTGTGGTGCAACGCGACCGGTCACCGGATTAGTACGACGCGGGTTAAAATTAGACGAGATACGGAACTGTTTCGCCGTCGGGAATCGCAAGAATCCTTTCGCCAGACCAGTACCGTTACGATCGTAGAATTTGCCATCTTCAGCGCGGATAGCGTAATAATCTTTACCTTCTGAACGCAAACGTACGCCCAGCAGCTGGCTTTGCTCACGTTTACCATCAAGCATTTCTCGAGACATTAACACCGCAAATTCATCGCCTTTTTTCAGTTTGCGGAAATCCATTTGCCACTGCATGGCTTTAATCACTGCGCTCACTTCGGCGCTGGTTAAACCGGCGTTTCTGGCGCTGGCAACAAAGCTTCCCCCGACGGTACCTTTCAGCAGATTGTTAACCCACTCTCCTTGCTGCATTTCGCTGGTCATTTTAAAACCGTTAGCGGCAGTACGGTCATAGGTTCGGGTTTCACGACGAGACACTTCCCAGGTGAGGCGCTGCAGTTCGCCGTCCGCGGTTAATGTCCAGGAGAGTTGTTGACCGATTTTCAGGTTACGCAATTCTTTGTCGGCCGCAGCCAGTTGGGTGATATCACCCATATCAATACCATACTGATTGAGAATGCTGCTTAGCGTATCGCCAGTGGAAACAACATATTCATGCACGCCCGCTTCACCGGCGATTTTGTCATCCAGTTCGTCCTGGGGAATGGCTTCATCTTCTTGTGCAGCTTGATCAATCGGCTCACTGGCTTCAGGTAAGAGCGAACGAATTTCGTTCTGTTCCAGCTCAATGGTTTTGACAATTGGCGTGGCATCACGGTGATAAACATAAGGCCGCCAGACAGCGACGGCCAGAGTAAGAACGGTGAGCGACCCCAACATAACGCGGTGTGGTCGCGGTAAATTATTAAACGCCAGGGCGACAGAGCGGGCTATCTGTTGCACGTAATCACTTCCTCATTAATCTCCTTTCAGGCAGCTCGCATACTGGTTGGCTAATTGACTCAGGAATTCTGAATAGCTTGTTTTACCCAGTTTGATATTCGTCCCCAGGGGATCCAACGTTCCCATACGAACGGATGTCCCTCGTGCGACGCTCTCAACGACCGCTGGCCTGAACTGTGGCTCAGCAAAAACGCAGGTTGCTTTTTGCTCAACCAACTGTGTTCTTATTTCATGTAAACGCTGCGCGCCAGGTTGAATCTCAGGGTTAACGGTAAAATGACCAAGCGGTGTCAGTCCAAACTGTTTTTCGAAATAGCCGTAAGCATCGTGAAAAACGAAATAACCTTTCCCCTTGAGCGGCGCGAGCTCGTTACCAACCTGCGTTTCGGTTGAGGCTAATTGTGCCTCAAAATCCTTCAGGTTGGCGTCAAGTTTGGCTCGACTTTGCGGCATAAGTTCCACTAATTTTCCATGGATTGCAACCGCTGTAGCCCGCGCTATCTCTGGGGAAAGCCAAAGATGCATGTTGAAATCGCCGTGATGGTGATCTTCGTCACTTTTTTCCGCGTGGTCGTGATCATCATCATCGCCGTGAATACTTTTCATCAGTAGCGGTTTCACATCTTCAAGCTGCGCAATCGTTACCTGCTTCGCTCCTGGTAATTTGCTTACCGGTTTTTGCATAAACGCTTCCATCTCCGGGCCAACCCAAACGACTAAGTCCGCGTTCTGTAAGCGTTTTACATCCGATGGGCGCAGTGAATAATCATGTTCTGAAGCGCCGTCAGGAAGTAAAACCTCTGTTTCTGTTACCCCATCAGCAATGGCAGAAGCGATGAACCCAACGGGTTTAAGCGAAGCGACAACGGCGGCATCTGCGGCCTGTGTTGCACCTCCCCAGAGAGCGGCGGATAATGCTGCGAAAAGAAGCGTTTTTTTATGTAACATAATGCGACCAATAATCGTAATGAATATGAGAAGTGTGATATTATAACATTTCATGACTACTGCAAGACTAAAATTAACATGACAAGTCTGGTTTCCCTGGAAAATGTCTCGGTTTCTTTTGGCCAACGCCGCGTCCTCTCTGATGTGTCGCTGGAACTTAAACCTGGAAAAATTTTGACTTTACTTGGGCCAAATGGCGCAGGTAAGTCGACACTGGTACGGGTAGTGCTCGGGCTGGTAACACCCGATGAAGGGGTTATCAAGCGCAACGGAAAACTGCGCATCGGCTATGTACCGCAGAAGCTGTATCTCGACACCACGTTGCCACTGACCGTAAACCGTTTTTTACGCTTACGCCCTGGTACACATAAAGAAGATATTTTGCCTGCACTGAAACGTGTCCAGGCCGGGCACCTGATTAACGCACCGATGCAAAAGCTCTCTGGTGGCGAAACGCAGCGTGTACTATTAGCGCGAGCATTGTTAAATCGCCCGCAATTATTAGTGCTGGATGAACCCACTCAAGGCGTGGATGTAAATGGCCAGGTGGCGTTATATGACCTTATTGACCAACTGCGTCGTGAACTGGATTGTGGCGTTTTAATGGTTTCTCACGATCTGCATCTGGTGATGGCAAAAACCGATGAAGTGCTGTGCCTGAATCACCACATTTGTTGTTCCGGCACACCGGAAGTTGTTTCCCTGCATCCGGAGTTTATTTCAATGTTTGGTCCTCGTGGTGCTGAACAACTGGGTATCTATCGCCATCATCATAACCATCGTCACGATTTACAGGGACGAATTGTTTTGCGTCGGGGAAATGATCGCTCATGATTGAATTATTATTTCCCGGTTGGTTAGCCGGGATCATGCTCGCCTGTGCCGCGGGTCCGCTGGGTTCGTTTGTAGTCTGGCGTCGTATGTCTTATTTCGGTGATACGCTGGCTCATGCCTCATTACTTGGCGTCGCGTTTGGTTTGTTGCTGGACGTGAATCCATTCTATGCGGTGATTGCCGTTACGCTGCTGCTGGCGGGCGGTCTGGTATGGCTGGAGAAGCGTCCACAGCTGGCGATCGACACGTTATTAGGGATTATGGCGCACAGTGCCCTGTCGCTGGGCCTGGTGGTCGTGAGTCTGATGTCTAATATTCGTGTTGATTTGATGGCTTACCTGTTCGGTGATTTGCTGGCAGTGACGCCAGAAGATCTCATCTCTATTGCGATTGGCGTGGTCATCGTGGTGGCTATTTTGTTCTGGCAATGGCGCAATTTGCTGTCAATGACGATAAGCCCGGATCTGGCGTTTGTTGATGGTGTGAAATTACAGCGAGTGAAATTGTTGTTGATGCTGGTGACGGCATTGACGATTGGTGTAGCGATGAAATTTGTCGGTGCGTTGATTATTACTTCGTTGCTGATTATTCCTGCTGCTACTGCGCGTCGCTTTGCCCGCACGCCGGAACAGATGGCTGGTGTCGCTGTTTTGGTGGGGATGGTGGCAGTGACTGGCGGTTTAACCTTTTCCGCGGTTTACGATACGCCGGCGGGTCCGTCGGTGGTGCTATGTGCGGCACTGTTATTTATTCTCAGTATGATGAAAAAGCAGGCCAGCTAATCTATCGCTGAACACATTTGTCGGATGCGGCGCGAGCGCCTTATCCGACCTACGGTTCGGTATCTCTGGTAGTCCTGGTAAGACGCGAACAGCGTCGCATCAGGCATATTGCCAGTGCCGGATGCGGCGCGAGCGACCAATCCGACTTACGGCATTTCTGGCGGCGTTATGCCAAAGTGATTCCACGCCCGCGTCGTCGCCATACGCCCACGCGGTGTACGCTGCAAAAAGCCTTGCTGAATCAAATAAGGTTCCAGCACATCCTCAATGGTTTCACGTTCTTCGCCAATGGCTGCCGCCAGGTTATCCAGACCTACAGGTCCACCAAAGAACTTATCGATTACCGCCAGCAACAATTTGCGGTCCATATAATCGAAACCTTCAGCATCGACATTCAACATATCCAGCGCCTGAGCAGCGATATCTGCCGAGATGGTGCCATCGTGCTTCACTTCGGCGAAATCACGCACTCGACGCAGCAGACGGTTGGCAATGCGCGGCGTACCGCGAGCGCGACGAGCAACTTCCAGCGCGCCGTCATCACTCATCTCAAGCCCCATAAAGCGTGCGCTGCGACTGACGATATATTGCAGATCCGGCACCTGATAAAACTCCAGACGTTGCACAATACCAAAACGGTCGCGCAACGGTGATGTCAGCGAACCTGCGCGCGTGGTTGCACCAATCAGGGTAAACGGCGGCAAATCAATTTTAATGGAGCGTGCCGCCGGACCTTCACCAATCATGATATCCAGTTGGTAGTCTTCCATTGCCGGGTACAGCACTTCTTCAACAACTGGCGATAGACGGTGGATCTCATCAATAAACAGCACGTCATGCGGTTCAAGGTTAGTGAGCATCGCAGCCAAATCGCCCGCCTTTTCCAGCACCGGACCAGAAGTCGTGCGTAAATTAACGCCCATTTCATTGGCGACAATGTTGGCAAGCGTAGTTTTACCCAACCCCGGAGGACCAAAAATCAACAAATGATCGAGGGCATCGCCGCGCAGTTTCGCTGCTTTGATGAAAATCTCCATCTGTGAACGAACCTGCGGCTGACCAACATACTCTTCCAGTAATTTGGGGCGAATGGCGCGATCTGTTACATCTTCCGGCAAAGTGGTACCGGCAGAAATCAGACGGTCTGCTTCAATCATCCTTTACCTCATAACGCGGCGCGTAGGGCTTCGCGAATTAAAGTTTCACTGCTGGCGTCAGGGCGAGCGATTTTGCTCACCATGCGGCTTGCTTCTTGTGGTTTATAGCCCAGCGCCACCAGCGCGGCAACCGCTTCTTGTTCAGCATCGTCGGTCGCCGGGCTGGCAGGAGACGTGAGTACCAGGTCGGCGGCTGGCGTAAAGAGATCGCCATGCAAACCTTTAAATCGGTCTTTCATTTCAACAATCAAGCGTTCGGCGGTTTTTTTGCCAATACCCGGCAGTTTCACCAGTGCCCCCACTTCTTCACGCTCAACGGCATTAACGAACTGCTGCGCTGACATTCCGGAGAGGATCGCCAGCGCCAACTTCGGGCCGACGCCGTTGGTTTTGATCAACTCTTTGAACAATGTGCGCTCTTGTTTATTGTTAAAACCGTACAGCAGTTGCGCGTCTTCACGCACCACAAAGTGGGTGAAAACGATCGCTTCCTGACCCGCTTCAGGGAGTTCATAAAAACAGGTCATCGGCATATGCACTTCATAGCCTACGCCGCCCACTTCAATTAACACCAGCGGGGGTTGTTTTTCAATGATGATGCCTCTGAGTCTGCCTATCACATGACGCTCCTGCGTAATGAATCAAAGATAATGCTGTATGATAAAAAAATGCTGGATAGATATCCAGCGAAGGATGAAGAAAACTTGCGAGGTGTCTCGATGAACTGAAAAATGGCACAGTATAATTTATTCTACAGGTTATATTGGAAGCAAATATTTTAATATTACATATTCAGTGAAGAAATGCGTAATAAAAATATACATTGCGCCTCCTGAAAAAATAAATTTTTTATGCTATTACGTATATTTGTATCTATTTCAATGGAATGACAACGTGAATATTAATTACCCTGCTGAATATGAAATTGGAGATATCGTCTTTACATGTATAGGTGCTGCCTTATTTGGTCAAATATCAGCTGCATCAAATTGCTGGAGTAATCACGTCGGGATCATTATCGGTCATAACGGTGAAGACTTCCTGGTTGCAGAAAGCCGGGTTCCCCTTTCAACCATCACCACGCTATCTCGTTTTATTAAACGTTCGTCTAATCAACGCTATGCTATAAAGCGATTAGACGCTGGGCTGACAGAACGACAAAAACAACGAATTGTTGAACAGGTTCCCTCCCGGCTACGCAAACTTTACCACACCGGTTTTAAATACGAATCTTCGCGCCAGTTCTGTTCAAAATTTGTTTTTGATATTTATAAAGAAGCGCTATGTATTCCGGTGGGTGAAATAGAGACGTTTGGAGAATTGTTAAATAGCAATCCGAATGCAAAACTCACTTTCTGGAAATTCTGGTTCCTGGGTTCTATTCCGTGGGAGCGTAAAACCGTCACGCCAGCCAGTTTGTGGCATCATCCGGGTTTGGTGTTGATTCATGCGGAGGGAGTGGAAACGCCTCAGCCGGAACTGACCGAGGCGGTATAACTTAACGCAGTCGCCCTCTCGCCAGGTTCAGCCGCGATTCGCTCATCTGCATCGCATTCTGACTAACGTGGCAGTGGGTGATAGCAATCGCCAGCGCATCGGCGGCATCCGCCTGTGGATTAGCGGGCAGTTTCAGCAAGGTGCGGACCATATGCTGCACCTGGCTTTTTTCGGCACTGCCAATACCTACCACCGTTTGCTTTACCTGACGTGCCGCGTATTCAAATACTGGCAACTCCTGATTCACCGCCGCCACAATCGCCACGCCGCGCGCCTGGCCCAGTTTCAGGGCTGAGTCAGCGTTCTTTGCCATAAAGACTTGTTCAATGGCGAAATAATCAGGCTGGAACTGGGTGATGATTTCCGTCACGCCCGCATAGATGAGTTTCAGACGAGACGGTAAATCATCCACTTTGGTGCGGATGCATCCGCTACCCAGGTAGGACAGTTGCCTACCTACCTGGCGGATGACGCCGTAGCCGGTCACGCGCGAACCCGGATCAATGCCGAGAATAATAGCCATCACGCGTCTCCGTTTTGCTGTTTAGCAGGCCTCATCAGAGAGTCGCTGCGACCTCATCAGAGATTTCACCGTTATGGTAAACTTCCTGCACGTCGTCGCAATCTTCCAGCATATCGATCAGACGCATCAGTTTCGGTGCGGTTTCTGCATCCATATCAGCTTTGGTAGACGGGATCATGGAAACTTCCGCGCTGTCTGCTTTCAGACCTGCCGCTTCCAGAGCGTCGCGCACTTTACCCATTTCTTCCCATGCAGTGTAGACATCAATCGCGCCGTCATCATAGGTCACAACGTCTTCAGCACCTGCTTCCAGTGCTGCTTCCATGATGGTGTCTTCATCGCCTTTCTCGAAGGAGATCACGCCTTTTTTGCTGAACAGATAGGCAACGGAACCATCAGTACCGAGGTTACCGCCACATTTGCTAAATGCATGACGCACTTCAGCAACGGTACGGTTGCGGTTGTCAGACAGACATTCAATCATGATTGCCGTGCCGCCAGGACCGTAACCTTCGTAGATGATGGTTTCCATGTTTGCATCATCATCACCGCCCACACCACGTGCAATTGCGCGGTTCAGTGTGTCACGGGTCATGTTGTTAGACAGTGCTTTATCCACCGCCGCACGCAGACGCGGGTTAGCGTCCGGATCGCCACCGCCCAGCTTAGCCGCGGTTACCAGCTCACGAATGATTTTAGTGAAGATTTTACCGCGCTTAGCATCCTGCGCAGCTTTACGATGTCTGGTGTTGGCCCATTTACTATGACCTGCCATAAAAATATCTCCAGATAGCCCTGCCTGTTCAGGCAGCGTTAATTACAAACTGTTCAATCGCCTGCCGGTTGCTCCAGGACTTAGTGAGCGCCGCCGCAGCAGGCGCATCAAGCCACTTGTAAGCCAGATGTTCAGTGAAAACGATCTGCCGCTCGTGCGGAAGCGCAAGACAGAACCATGATTCCGTATTACGCGTCACGCCCGGCGCATAGCGATGACGTAAATGTGAAAAAATTTCAAACTCTACCGTGCGCTGACAGTCAATTAAGGTCAGTTGTTCAGCGACAACATCAATGGTGACCTCTTCCTTTACTTCGCGCATGGCAGCTTGCGGCGCGGTTTCACCCTCTTCCACGCTGCCGGTTACCGACTGCCAGAAATCGGGATCGTCACGCCGCTGCAACATCAGCACCCGTTTCGTATCTTGTGCGTAGATGACCACTAAGATCGAAACGGGACGCTTATACACTTTATCCTTCACGCTGCCTCTTCGTTGACTGCCTTCGCTCATCCCATTCACATAGTTATCTATGCTCATGGGAGTTCACTCAGTTGCCGCCTCGATGCAACGCGAATGATTTCGTGTATTTGAGTCATATCAGTTATTCTCAGCCTTCTTCACAACCTGAATGCTCAGCTCAGCCAGTGCAGTCGGGTTAGCAAAGCTCGGTGCTTCAGTCATCAGACACGCTGCCGCCGTGGTTTTCGGGAAGGCGATAACGTCACGGATATTGTCGGTGCCGGTCAGCAGCATGGTCAGACGGTCAAGACCGAATGCCAGACCTGCGTGCGGCGGAGTACCGTATTTCAGAGCGTCGAGCAGGAAGCCGAATTTCTCGCGCTGTTCCTCTTCGTTGATACCCAGAATACCAAACACCGTCTGCTGCATATCACCATTATGGATACGTACTGAACCACCGCCCACTTCGTAACCATTGATGACCATATCGTAAGCGTTCGCCACCGCATTTTCCGGTGCAGCTTTCAGTTCTGCAGCCGTCATATCTTTCGGTGAGGTGAACGGATGGTGCATTGCCGTCAGGCCGCCTTCACCGTCGTCTTCAAACATCGGGAAGTCGATAACCCACAGCGGTGCCCATTTGCTTTCGTCGGTCAGACCAAGGTCTTTACCCACTTTCAGGCGCAGTGCACCCATCGCGTCGGCAACAATTTTCTTGTTGTCGGCACCGAAGAAAATCATATCGCCATCTTGCGCGGCAGTACGATCCAGGATGTCTTCGATGATTTCTGCATTAAGGAACTTCGCTACCGGGCTGTTGATACCTTCCAGACCTTTCGCGCGTTCGTTAACTTTGATGTAAGCCAGACCTTTCGCGCCGTAGATTTTAACGAAGTTACCGTATTCGTCGATCTGCTTACGGGTCAGCGATGCGCCGCCCGGAACGCGCAGAGCCGCTACGCGACCTTTCGGATCGTTCGCCGGACCTGCAAATACAGCAAACTCAACAGATTTCAGCAGATCAGCAACGTCAGTCAGTTCCATCGGGTTACGCAGATCCGGTTTATCAGAACCATAACGGCGTTCTGCTTCCGCAAAGGTCATTACCGGGAAATCGCCCAGATCCACACCCTTCACTTCCAGCCACAGATGACGCACCAGCGCTTCCATCACTTCACGCACTTGCGGCGCGGTCATGAAAGAAGTTTCCACATCGATCTGAGTAAATTCAGGCTGACGGTCAGCACGCAGGTCTTCGTCACGGAAGCATTTAACGATCTGATAGTAACGGTCAAAACCGGACATCATCAGCAGCTGTTTGAACAACTGCGGGGATTGCGGCAGTGCGTAGAATTTACCTTTGTGCACACGAGAAGGCACCAGGTAGTCACGCGCGCCTTCCGGCGTGGCTTTGGTCAGCATCGGAGTTTCGATGTCGAGGAAGCCGTGGTCATCCATAAAACGGCGCACCAGGCTGGTGATTTTAGCGCGGGTTTTCAGGCGCTGAGCCATTTCCGGACGACGCAGGTCGAGGTAGCGGTATTTCAGACGCGCTTCTTCGGTGTTGACGTGGTTAGAGTCAAGCGGCAGAACATCTGCGCGGTTGATGATAGTCAGCGAGGACGCCAGCACTTCGATTTCGCCGGTCGCCATATCGCGGTTAATATTTTTTTCGTCACGCGCACGTACGGTGCCCGTGACCTGAATGCAGAACTCATTACGCAGTTCAGAGGCCAGCTTTAACGCGTCCGCACGATCCGGATCGAAAAATACCTGCACGATACCTTCGCGGTCGCGCATATCGATGAAGATCAGGCTACCAAGATCACGACGACGGTTGACCCAACCACACAGAGTCACCTGCTGCCCCACGTGGGACAAACGGAGCTGTCCACAATATTCTGTACGCATGAGATATCCCTTAACTTAGCTGCCGGCGGATGCCCCCTGCTGCGCAGGTGACCAAGTCGCAGCGTTAGCTGTATGTCACAACTGAATGAAAAAAGGCGGCTATTATACTGGAAATTCTGCCGCACCGTAAGAGCCTGGCCCGCGCTGGAACGCCTCGTTACCACTTTATATCGGGCCTGAAATCAGACTCTACGCCAGTTTGCTATAAAGGTGTTGCCCGAACTCATAAAAATTAACAAAATTTGTCGTTCCGCCATCGGCTAATCGCATTAAGGTGTGAGGCACGATTTTGTTTTTTCAGGAGTCATTATGCTTGAACTTAATGCTAAAACCACTGCGCTGGTGGTGATCGATTTACAAGAAGGCATCTTACCTTTTGCCGGTGGTCCACATACTGCCGATGAGGTAGTTAATCGCGCCGGGAAGCTGGCGGCGAAATTTCGCGCCAGCGGTCAGCCCGTGTTTCTGGTGCGCGTTGGCTGGTCTGCCGATTACGCTGAAGCATTAAAACAGCCGGTCGATGCGCCCTCACCGGCTAAAGTGTTGCCCGAAAATTGGTGGCAACATCCTGCTGCATTAGGTGCAACCGACAGCGATATCGAAATCATCAAACGTCAATGGGGTGCGTTTTACGGTACGGATCTGGAGTTGCAATTACGCCGCCGAGGTATCGATACAATAGTGTTATGTGGGATCTCGACCAATATCGGTGTTGAATCCACCGCCCGCAATGCCTGGGAACTTGGCTTTAATCTGGTGATTGCCGAAGACGCCTGTAGTGCCGCCAGCGCCGAGCAGCACAATAACAGTATCAACCATATCTACCCGCGCATCGCCCGTGTGCGTAGCGTGGAAGAGATCCTCAACGCGTTATGATTTACATCGGTCTACCGCAATGGTCGCATCCTAAATGGGTGCGGTTGGGGATCACCAGCCTTGAAGAGTATGCCCGCCACTTTAACTGCGTGGAGGGCAACACCACGCTTTACGCCCTGCCGAAACCCGAGGTTGTCCTGCGCTGGCGTGAGCAGACCACAGATGACTTCCGCTTCTGTTTTAAGTTTCCGGCGACCATTTCGCATCAGGCAGCATTACGGCATTGCGATGATTTAGTGACTGAATTTTTGACCCGCATGTCACCGTTGGCTCCGCGCATTGGGCAATACTGGCTGCAACTGCCTGCCACATTCGGCCCACGGGAGCTGCCTGCGCTTTGGCATTTTCTCGATTCTCTTCCTGGCGAATTTAATTATGGCGTGGAAGTCCGCCATCCACAGTTTTTCGCCAAAGGAGAAGAGGAACAAACGCTTAATCGCGGTTTACATCAGCGCGGCGTTAATCGGGTGATTTTAGACAGCCGCCCGGTTCATGCAGCACGTCCACACAGTGAAGCTATTCGCGACGCTCAACGAAAAAAACCTAAAGTTCCGGTACATGCTGTACTGACGGCGACAAATCCGCTGATCCGTTTTATCGGTAGTGATGATATGACGCAAAACCGGGAATTATTTCAGGTCTGGTTACAAAAATTAGCGCAGTGGCATCAGACCACTACGCCTTATCTTTTTTTACATACGCCAGACATTGCCCAGGCACCGGAACTGGTACATACCCTGTGGGAAGACTTACGTAAAACGCTTCCAGAGATCGGAGCAGTTCCGGCTATTCCACAGCAATCTTCTCTTTTCTGAATTTGCCACCTATCATAGACAGGTGCCATCGGCCATTTTAAAGGGAGTTTGTATGGTAAGCGCGCTGTACGCCGTTTTAAGTGCGTTGTTATTAATGAAGTTCTCTTTTGATGTCGTTCGCCTGCGAATGCAGTACCGCGTTGCCTATGGCGACGGCGGTTTTAGCGAACTGCAAAGCGCTATTCGCATTCATGGTAACGCGGTGGAATATATTCCCATCGCGATTGTGCTGATGCTGTTTATGGAAATGAATGGCGCAGAAACCTGGATGGTGCATATTTGCGGCATCGTTTTGCTTGCTGGTCGTCTGATGCATTATTACGGTTTTCATCACCGTCTGTTCCGCTGGCGACGTTCCGGCATGAGCGCCACCTGGTGTGCGCTGTTGCTGATGGTGCTGGCGAATCTTTGGTATATGCCCTGGGAGTTGGTTTTCTCCCTGCGTTAGCGCACAATACGCCACTTTCTTTTTCCCGGATTTTTACGTTATGTCTCACCGCGACACGCTATTTTCTGCCCCTATCGCCAGACTGGGCGACTGGACCTTTGATGAACGGGTAGCTGAAGTCTTCCCGGATATGATCCAGCGTTCCGTACCCGGCTATTCCAATATTATTTCCATGATTGGTATGTTAGCCGAGCGCTTCGTTCAACCTGGTACGCAGGTTTACGATCTGGGTTGTTCTCTGGGCGCGGCGACGCTCTCGGTGCGTCGCAACATTCATCATGATAATTGCAAAATTATTGCCATCGACAACTCCCCGGCGATGATTGAACGCTGCCGTCGTCATATTGACGCCTATAAAGCCCCTACGCCAGTAGACGTCATTGAAGGTGATATTCGCGATATCGCCATTGAAAACGCATCGATGGTGGTGCTGAATTTTACCCTGCAATTCCTGGAACCTTCCGAGCGCCAGGCGTTACTGGATAAAATTTATCAAGGGCTGAACCCCGGCGGCGCGCTGGTGCTTTCGGAAAAATTCAGTTTCGAAGATGCCAAAGTTGGTGAACTGTTGTTCAACATGCACCACGACTTTAAACGTGCCAACGGTTACAGCGAACTGGAGATCAGCCAGAAGCGCAGCATGCTGGAAAACGTGATGCTGACCGATTCCGTGGAAACCCATAAAGCACGCCTGCATAACGCCGGTTTTGAGCATAGTGAGCTGTGGTTCCAGTGCTTTAACTTTGGTTCACTGGTGGCATTAAAAGCAGAGGACGCTGCATGATCGACTTTGGTAACTTTTATTCTCTGATTGCCAAAAATCATCTTTCACACTGGCTCGAAACGCTGCCCGCGCAGATTGCTAACTGGCAGCGCGAGCAGCAGCACGGGTTGTTTAAGCAGTGGTCAAATGCGGTGGAGTTTCTACCTGAAATTAAACCGTATCGTCTTGATTTATTGCATAGCGTTACGGCAGAAAGCGAAGAGCCACTGAGCGCAGGGCAAATTAAACGCATTGAAACGCTGATGCGCAACCTGATGCCGTGGCGCAAAGGGCCGTTCTCACTGTATGGCGTCAACATCGATACCGAATGGCGTTCCGACTGGAAATGGGATCGTGTTCTGCCCCATCTTTCTGATTTAACCGGACGCACCATTCTGGATGTCGGCTGCGGCAGCGGTTATCACATGTGGCGCATGATTGGCGCAGGCGCGCACCTCGCGGTGGGGATCGACCCTACGCAACTGTTTCTGTGCCAGTTTGAAGCGGTGCGTAAACTACTGGGTAATGATCAGCGCGCGCATTTGTTACCGTTAGGTATTGAACAACTTCCGGCACTGAAAGCCTTTGATACCGTCTTTTCGATGGGCGTGCTTTACCATCGCCGTTCACCGCTGGAGCATCTATGGCAGTTGAAAGATCAACTGGTCAATGAAGGTGAACTGGTGCTGGAAACGCTGGTTATTGATGGTGATGAGAACACGGTGCTGGTACCAGGCGATCGTTACGCGCAAATGCGTAATGTCTATTTCATCCCTTCCGCGCTGGCGCTGAAAAACTGGCTGAAGAAGTGTGGTTTTGTAGATATCCGCATTGCGGATGTGAGCGTTACCACCACAGAAGAGCAGCGACGCACCGAATGGATGGTTACCGAATCGCTGGCCGATTTCCTCGACCCACATGATCCGGGTAAAACGGTGGAAGGTTATCCGGCACCTAAACGCGCGGTGCTGATTGCGCGCAAGCCGTAAAGGTCTGGTATTACTGCCGGATGCGGCGTGAACGCCTTATCCGGCCTACAAAACCTTGCTAATTCAATATATTGCAGGGACTATGTAGGCCTGATAAGCATAGCGCATCAGGCAGCTTTACGTTTGCATAACCTCAGCGCCCGTTTCCGGGCGCTATTCACGTCTTACGCCTGAACAGCTGGCTGATCAAACGCCGTTAACTTCGGTGCATTGCCCGTATATTTTTCGATATACACCAACGCTGAGTTACCGGCACAGGCATTTGCCAGCTGCGAGCTGGGGATATCCGCCGTTAACACGTTCGCACTGCCGTTTTTACACAAGCCATTTTCCAGATCTGGCCATGCACCTTCATGCACGCATACCACGCCTTTTTTGATCCCGTCAGTCACCACCGCGCCTGTCAAAATCTGACCACGTTTGTTCCAGACACGCACCAGATCGCCATTCGCAATACCAAAGCGTGCAGCATCTTCGGTGTGAATAGTGATTGGTTCACGATCGGCGATCGCATATTTTTTACGCAGTTCCGCATAGTTAAGCTGACTGTGTAAACGGTGTGCCGGATGTGCGGTCAGAAGCTGTAACTGCTTCTCGTCGGCGGTACCTTTCCATTCATCAGGAGCCAGCCAGGTTGGGTGTGCCGGGCAATCCTTATAGCCAAATTTTTCCAACGTTTTTGAATAGATTTCAATTTTGCCGCTTGGCGTACCCAGCGCATTTTTCACCGGATCGGCGCGGAAATCACCATAACGAACGTACTGTTCGTTCTTCTCGCTGTGGCGCATTTCGATCAGTTTATTTTGCTGCCAGAAGGCATTAAACATTGGCATAGTGACGCGTTGCGCACGGGCACCTTTCTGAGCGGCATCATAGAAAAATTTCAGCCACGCCATTTCATCTTTACCTTCGGTATAGATCTCTTTTCCGCCAGGTTTGAGTAATTCCGCAAGATCGGCAAACACGTCAAAATCGTTACGCGCTTCAAATTGCGGAGCAACAGCCTGCTTCATCGGCACAATATGCTGGTTGCTGTAATCACCGGTCATCGTCAAGTCATTGCGCTCAAACGATGTGGTGATCGGTAATACGATATCTGCGTGTTTGGCTGCTGCGGTCCAGTAGCATTCAGAAACGACGATCATCTCCGGTTTCTGCCATGCTTTAATCAGACGATTAGTATCCTGGTGATGGGTAAAGTTACCGCCACCCGCCCACCAGATCATTTTGATATTCGGATACGTTTGTTCTTTACCGTTATGCTGATATTTGCCGCCAGGATTTTCCAGCGCATCGACGATACGGGCAACAGGAATCGCCGTCATTCCGCCATCATCAGCGGCCTCGCTGGCATGTCCGGCAATCGCCGCAGACATTTCCGGCAGCACGCCGCCAACACGCGTCGGGTTGCCACCGTTGGAGTAATGATAAGAGAAACCAAAACCGCCGCCCGGTGTACCAATCTGCCCTAACATCGCCGCCAGCGTCACCAGCATCCAGTGTTTCTGTTCACCATATTGCTGGCGCTGAATTCCCCAGCCTGCCATCAGCATTGTGCGATTCGCCGCCATCAGTTCAGCGAGTTTGACTATCTGCGCTTCCGGTACGCCAGTAATTTCCGCCGCCCAGACCGCGCTCTTCGGCGTATTATCGCTCTTACCTGTCAGATACTCTTCAAACTGCGGATACCCGGTAGTGTATTTTTCAAGGAACACTTTATCGTGTTTGCCTTGTGTCATCAGGGTATGCGCAATCCCTAACATCAGTGCCACGTCGGTGCCCATATTCGGCGCGATCCAGGTGGCATTATCGTCAAAGAATTCGATGGTTTCGGAGCGGATAGGATCAATGGCAATCACTGGTTTGCCAGATTTTTTCAGCTGATGGAAGTATTCCAGCCCTTGCTCATCGGTACTGCTCCAGGCAATTTTTAAGGTATTCAGCGGGTTCATTCCCCACAGCACCACAACCTGGCTGTTTTCCAGAATCAGCGGCCAGGAGGTCTGCTGTTCATACACCTCTACAGAACCGACCACATGCGGCATGATCACCTGTGCTGCCCCGGTTGAATAATCGCCGCTATGCCCGGAATAACCGCCCGCCAGGTTCATATAACGTTGCAGTAAGGTTTGCGCTTTATGCAACACGCCAGAAGAGCGCCAGCCGTAAGATCCGGCAAAAATGGCCGATGGTCCGTTAGCTTTACGAATACGATCATGTTGCTCATGAATCAGTTTTAATGCCTGTTCCCAGCTCACCTGTACATAGGTATCTTCGCCACGACCTTTCGCCGGTTGCAGTGGATTATCGAGATAGCTTTTTCTCACCATCGGATGCTGAATACGCGCCGTGGTGTGTACCTGATCCGCCGCCGTAGACTGTAAGGAATTCGGTATGGTTTTCGCCAGCGCGCCTGTTGAAGAAACAATCTTGCCGTCCTTCACTTCTACGTTCATCGCTCCCCAACGTCCCGCGGTGAGGATTTTACCGCCCTTCTCTTCTGCCCATGCGGGGAGCGGTGCTGCCGATGTCACCACCAGCGCTCCAGCGGCAATACCGCTGTGTTTAATAAATTCACGTCTTGTTAATGTCATAACTTCCTCCCTGATCAACGAGGATCACTGTTTCTCGGTAATATCTTTGGCGTTGTACTGGAAATACCGCGTTAAAATGTCCAGTTCGTTTTCGCTCATGCTGGTTCGTGCCCCCATTCCTTTGGCAATGGACGGCCACGCATTGACGGTGTAATGGTCGGCGGCAATAGGGGCATGACAACCAGCGCAATAGGTATCGTCAAGTTTTTCAGCGTATTGCCATAGCGGTTTACGGTCCGCTAATGCGGGATCGGTAAGCGCACCCTGTAAAGACGCCTGACGCCATTGATTGCCGTATTCGTCAGCCTGCCATTCCCCGTTTACAGTGAGCGCCTTGATACCTTCTTCACTTAATGTGGCTAGCGCCAGCCGTTGACCTGCCGCCAGGTAGAGCGTGTTTTCACTGCCCTGCATTTGATAACCCTGCAACAGAACGATCGGCTGTTTGCCACTGGCATCAACGACGGTGAGATCGGTTCCAGGATTCACGGTAGCCAGCTCGCCTATGTGAGAAGTTTTGAAAGGATAAATATGTGCGCCATTAGTAACTGAAGTAGCGGCCTGACTTTCCAGCTCATGCGCCGCGTTGTCATCCATTTTTATTTCTGGCGGAAAATGGGCAATGCCTTTATGACAATCGATACAGGTTTCGCTGTCCTTTTGTGCTTTGTTATGCATTTTCTGCGCAGATTCACTTTGCGAGGCAATATCCATGGCATCAAAAGAATGGCAACTACGGCACGTTGCAGAGTCAGTGGCTTTTAATTCTTTCCATACTGTTTCGGCCATTTCCTGGCGATGAGCTTCGAACTTATCGTCACTGTCTATTTTGCCGCTAACAAATTCATGATAAATATCTTTAGATGCCTTTAATTTAGCAAATAAATAATCCATCCCTGACTTTGGAATATGGCAATCGGCACATTCCGCACGTATCCCTTTCTGGTTCGAAAAGTGGACAGTTCCCTGATATTCCTCAAAAGGTTTACTCATCGAGTGGCAGGAAAGGCAAAATGCTGTATCCGACGTTTTATGTAAGACTTTTTGCGCCAGCAATAACCCGCCGCCACCAACCACAACCGCTATCAGCAAAAACAATAACCCAATGCGTTTTTTCCCTCGCATAGATTCCTCTAATTAAATTACTGGACACCGAAATCATTGTATAATTAAATATACAACGAATTAACCGCTTGCATAATTAGGCACAACACTGCCTGAAACAATCGATAAAGAATATGATTTATTACAATGTAATCATTAATTGCTAAGGAATAACCCAGTTGCTATTTAGAATATATATTTATCAGTTTTAGTAATTTAAATCCCATAATTAATGTGAATATATACAATATTTTTAGCACAACGCTATGCGCACTGTCACCCGCTCAACAGATCACGGTTATCGTTCGTTTTTTATACTGTTCAGGGATAAAAAAAGGCCCCTGTTGAAATTGCAGGGGCCTGGTACGAGCAAGCATCATATTGGGCGACATGATGCAACGGTAAAAATCATTTGGCCTGATGGCGTTCAATGATTCCTTTCATTTCAGCAACCGCCGCCCCGTCTACGATATAACGCGAATACTCGTCCGCGTGTTCATCTGATGACATGGACAATCCTTGATTACGATAACGCATCGGTGAGGCTTGCCACGCTCCCGCGGAGCTATGGACTTCCAGCACTCCGGCATCGAGGAAGTGGTGCAGGTTTTCTGCACGGACTCCTGCTCCGGCCATAATGATTGGAGCATCACGATGGGCAATAAGTTCCATAATTTTTGATAAACCTTGCAGTGCGTCTGATTTTTGCCCTGATGTCAGTACCCGGGCAATGCCCAATTCCGCAAGATTATTGAGTGTATATAAAGGGTTAGCGCACATATCGAAGGCGCGATGAAAAGTCACTGCCAGCGGACCGGCAGCAGCCATTATTTTTTCCATTCGTGGCATATCGACATTCCCGTCAACATCGAGAACGCCCGTCACCAGTCCAGGAAAACCTAATTCGCGGACCGTGCGCACATCCTCAAGAATGGCGGCAAACTCACCGTCGCTGTAGCAAAAATCACCACCGCGTGGGCGAATTATCGGATGCACAGGGATCGTCACCCGCTGGCGCACGGATTTCAGTACACCCAACGACGGCGTTAAGCCCCCCTCTTTTGGGGCTGCGCATAATTCAACTCTGTCTGCGCCGTTTTGCTGCGCCGTTAGTGCACATTCCATGCTGTAACAGCAAATTTCCAGTAATGCCATTTTTACTCCTTAATTACGCCGACTGCTCGCTGGCAACGATCTCTTCAATGGACCACGGATGAAACTTAATAGTTGTTTTGCCATCGGTGACCGCCAGCGTCGGATTCGGTAATCGCTCATGCTCACCTTTTGGCGAACTGGTTTTCACTGAGATCCCCGGTAGGCTGAGTCCTTCATCAGAAAGCAATGCCAGCGCACGGGCATTCAGCGTTTCTGGATCACCCGGCAGAACGATTTCAATATGTTCCCAACCTTCGTGTGGGTAACGTTTTTCCCCGGGCCACGGTAGCTCCACAATAGAAAACTGCCAGTGCGCAACCTGTACCGGTTCATGCAATTTAAACAGACAAATCGGTCTGCCATTGATCATATTTTCTGACAAAAGCTCGCCACACTGTTCAAACCCGCGACGCCAGCGTTCAGCAGTGGCGTTTTGATGGCAACGCAAAGAAATGTGATCGGCAGTCAGCGGAGTGATATTCAACCCCAGACGGCGGGAAAGTTCATCTAATGCGTGGATAAATCGCGGTAAATCCGATGCAATATCCTGCAGCTCGTCGATAGATTGCCAGTTCGCCATAATCACTCTTCGTCTTTCAGTAAAAGCGTTAATTTACCCTGTTGCCCTGTGCCAACCAACCGCTGATTTCACGCCGCTTCTGATGCAATAGTGAAAACGGCAATACGCCACGCGCACGTTGCTGACGAAAACAGCCATTTGCAGTATACTCCCGCCCTAATTTCTTTAACTGGTGCGGGCAATTTTTGCTCGCTTCATCAATGTAAGGTATTCCGGTGAATATTCAGGCTCTTCTCTCAGAAAAAGTCCGTCAGGCCATGATTGCGGCAGGCGCGCCTGCGGATTGCGAACCGCAGGTTCGTCAGTCAGCAAAAGTTCAGTTCGGCGACTATCAGGCTAACGGCATGATGGCAGTTGCTAAAAAACTGGGTATGGCACCGCGACAATTAGCAGAGCAGGTGCTGACTCATCTGGATCTTAACGGTATCGCCAGCAAAGTTGAGATCGCCGGTCCAGGCTTTATCAACATTTTCCTTGATCCGGCATTCCTGGCTGAACATGTTCAGCAGGCGCTGGCGTCCGATCGTCTCGGTGTTGCTACGCCAGAAAAACAGACCATTGTGGTTGACTACTCTGCGCCAAACGTGGCGAAAGAGATGCATGTCGGTCACCTGCGCTCTACCATTATTGGTGACGCAGCAGTGCGTACTCTGGAGTTCCTCGGTCACAAAGTGATTCGCGCAAACCACGTCGGCGACTGGGGCACTCAGTTCGGTATGCTGATTGCATGGCTGGAAAAGCAGCAGCAGGAAAACGCCGGTGAAATGGAGCTGGCTGACCTTGAAGGTTTCTACCGCGATGCGAAAAAGCATTACGATGAAGATGAAGAGTTCGCCGAGCGCGCACGTAACTACGTGGTAAAACTGCAAAGCGGTGACGAATATTTCCGCGAGATGTGGCGCAAACTGGTCGACATCACCATGACGCAGAACCAGATCACCTACGATCGTCTCAACGTGACGCTGACCCGTGATGACGTGATGGGCGAAAGCCTCTACAACCCGATGCTGCCAGGAATTGTGGCGGATCTCAAAGCCAAAGGTCTGGCAGTAGAAAGCGAAGGGGCGACCGTCGTATTCCTTGATGAGTTTAAAAACAAGGAAGGCGAACCGATGGGCGTGATCATTCAGAAGAAAGATGGCGGCTATCTCTACACCACCACTGATATCGCCTGTGCGAAATATCGTTATGAAACACTGCATGCCGATCGCGTGCTGTATTACATCGACTCCCGTCAGCATCAACACCTGATGCAGGCATGGGCGATCGTCCGTAAAGCAGGCTATGTACCGGAATCCGTACCGCTGGAACACCACATGTTCGGCATGATGCTGGGTAAAGACGGCAAACCGTTCAAAACCCGCGCGGGTGGTACAGTGAAACTGGCCGATCTGCTGGATGAAGCCCTGGAACGTGCACGCCGTCTGGTGGCAGAAAAGAACCCGGATATGCCAGCCGACGAGCTGGAAAAACTGGCTAACGCGGTTGGTATTGGTGCGGTGAAATATGCGGATCTCTCCAAAAACCGCACCACGGACTACATCTTCGACTGGGACAACATGCTGGCGTTTGAGGGTAATACCGCGCCATACATGCAGTATGCATACACGCGTGTATTGTCCGTGTTCCGTAAAGCAGAAATTGACGAAGAGCAACTGGCTGCAGCTCCGGTTATCATCCGTGAAGATCGTGAAGCGCAACTGGCAGCTCGCCTGCTGCAGTTTGAAGAAACCCTCACCGTGGTTGCCCGTGAAGGCACGCCGCATGTAATGTGTGCTTACCTGTACGATCTGGCCGGTCTGTTCTCTGGCTTCTACGAGCACTGCCCGATCCTCAGCGCAGAAAACGAAGAAGTGCGTAACAGCCGTCTAAAACTGGCACAACTGACGGCGAAGACGCTGAAGCTGGGTCTGGATACGCTGGGTATTGAGACTGTAGAGCGTATGTAATCGATTTTTCGTGAGAGTGAAGCCTGATCAGGGTTAGCCGATCAGGCTTTTTTATTGCCATCTAAATGTATTCTGAAAATGGACATGCCATTGTTTTCTCACTGTTGGATAAGAGGCCAGAAGCGTAATATCCGGCCCCAGGGAAACGATAACGGTTGAATTTAAGGAATACCGCAGTGTTTAAATTTCTTGTATTAACATTAGGCATTATCTCTTGCCAGGCTTACGCAGAAGATACGGTTATAGTAAACGACCATGACATTTCAGCCATCAAAGATTGTTGGCAAAAAAATTCAGATGATGATACTGACGTTAACGTGATCAAATCATGCCTGCGACAAGAATACAATCTCGTCGATGCGCAATTAAATAAAGCCTATGGTGAAGCTTATCGTTATATAGAACAAGTGCCACGCACAGGTGTAAAAAAACCTGATACCGAACAACTTAACTTGCTTAAAAAATCACAGCGAGCCTGGCTGGATTTTAGGGACAAAGAATGTGAATTAATCCTTTCAAATGAGGACGTTCAGGATTTAAGTGACCCTTATTCTGAATCAGAATGGCTCTCATGTATGATCATACAGACCAATACGCGAACTCGCCAGTTGCAGCTATACCGTAACTCTGAAGATTTTTATCCAAGCCCTTTGACAAGAGGATAATTCACATCTTTTTGGCATGTTTTGTTGCAAGCTATTCCTGATAAATAATTGCAACAAGACATCGAGCCTTTTTCACTGAGTTATTAAACATACTCGCGAGCGCGTAATTTTTTTGTCCTTCAGCGATAATTCACAATCACTTCATTACGTTGTACCTTTAGCGGTGGAATTAACCGCCCACCGCCTGGCACTTCCCAGATAAATCGCAACGGTTCTGCTGCCGCTATACCGGAAAAGGCCACGGTGGTTCCGCTCTGCCCCTCTAATTCGACACAACGAGATTGCGAACACAAGCGAACCCGCAGTCCTGAAGGTGTCGGGCCGATAAGCTGATAACGCCACGCTACCAGCGTCATCAATCCTGAAGCAGGTTGTCGCGTAGAAAGAGGCGCAGACGACATCGACTCACCGCGATGATTTAGCGTAATTCCTACACTACTTGCCTGCCACATCCCCTCCCCGGCGGCTTGCACCAGCAGCGGAAACAATAATATTGCTAATAAGGTTCTCATTATTTGCCGCCAATTGTCGCCGTCATGCGGATATGTCGGTTATCAGACAGTTCCAGATTCGACAGGACCACTAACTGCGGCAAGCTGCGGCGCAGGAAGCGAGACAATAATGGTCGCAGCGCGTGGTTCACCAACAATACTGGCGGCGCACCCAGCATCTCCTGACGGGATAGCGCTTCCTGAGTTTGCGCCAGTAAACGATCCGCCAGCCCTGGCTCCAGTCCTCCCCCGCCCTGCAGCGCCTGTAGTAACAAACGTTCCAGCGGTGTATCGAGGCCAATAACATGGACTTCATCTTTGCCAGGAAACCACTGCTGGGTAATCGCCCGTCCCAACGCCACGCGCACGACGGCGGTTAATTCATGTGGATCGCTTTGGATGGGCGCATGTTCCGCCAGCGTTTCGAGAATGGTGCGCATATCGCGAATCGGTACTTTTTCATCGAGGAGATTTTGCAGCACTTTATGCAGTGTGGTGAGCGTGACGACGCCAGGAACGAGATCTTCCGTCAGCTTTGGCATCTCCTGGGCGACGCGATCCAACAGCTGTTGCGCCTCCTGACGACCAAACAGCTCTGCGGCATGCTGGCTAATGAGGTGGTTAAGATGCGTTGCTACCACCGTGCTGGCCTCAACCACTGTGTACCCCTGAATCTGCGCCTGTTCTTTTAGCGCACTTTCAATCCAGATAGCATTCAGGCCAAATGCCGGATCGACGGTCGCCTCACCAGGTAACGTCCCGGCAGCGGTTCCAGGGTTAATCGCCAGCCAGCGCCCCGGATAAGCATCACCACTGCCAATCTCCACGCCTTTCATCAAAATGCGATAGCGGGCAGGTTGCAGATCCATATTGTCGCGAATGTGCACCACTGGCGGCAGAAATCCCATCTCCTGGGCAAATTTCTTGCGGATACTGCGTATACGGCCCAACAACTCACCATCCTGCTGGAAATCGACCATCGGGATCAGTCGATAACCCACTTCCATTCCCAGAGAATCTTCCAGTTGTACATCGTTCCACGTCGCTTCGACAACGGTATTATTCTCTGCCATTTTTACCGGTTTGGGTTCGGCAGGCGCTTTTTGTTCGCGTCCGCGTATCCACCAGGCCAGCCCGAGCAATCCGGCAGTGAACAGCAAAAATACCAGGTTCGGCATTCCAGGCACCAGGCCGAGTAAACCGAGCACGGCGGCGCTTAACAACATAACGCTTGGGTTACTGAAAAGCTGATTCACCATCTGCTCGCCAACATCCTGATCGGTGCTGACACGCGTAACGATGACCCCCGCGGCGGTAGAAATCACCAGCGCCGGAATTTGTGCCACCAGACCGTCGCCAATGGTCAATAGCGTATAACTTTCCGCCGCGTGTCCCATGCTCATGCCATGTTGCAGCACGCCGACCAGCAACCCGCCGACAATGTTAATGACCATGATGAGGATCCCGGCGATGGCATCGCCGCGAACAAACTTACTTGCCCCGTCCATTGAGCCGTAAAAATCGGCTTCCTGAGTCACTTCGGAGCGGCGTTTTTTCGCCTCATCTTCACCAATCAATCCGGCGTTAAGGTCGGCGTCAATCGCCATCTGCTTACCCGGCATACCATCGAGAACAAAGCGCGCACCCACTTCTGCGATACGCCCGGCACCTTTGGTAATGACCATAAAGTTGATGATCACGAGAATGACAAACACCACGATACCGATAGCGAAATTGCCACCAACGAGGAAGTGACCGAACGCTTCGACCACCTTCCCTGCCGCCGCCGCGCCGGTATGCCCTTCCATTAAAATGATACGGGTTGAAGCCACGTTAAGTGCCAGACGCAACAGCGTGGTAAACAACAGAATGGTCGGAAACGCAGCAAACTCAAGCGTGCGCTGGGTAAACATCGCCACCAGCAACACCATGATCGACAAGGCAATATTGAAGGTAAACAACAGGTCGAGTATGAATGCGGGCAGTGGCAGCACCATCATCGACAAGATCAACAGGATCAAAATCGGTCCGGCAAGGATCTGCCATTGTGTCGATTTCAGGTTTGCGGGCAGGCGCAGCATCGCGGCCAGATTACTCATGGGTCGGTTTCTCGTTAATAAAATCCAGGGCTTCCGGCACCGGAAGATGAGTAGGTTGTACAGGGCGCTGTCCACCAGCCAGACGCCAGCGTTTCAGTTGCCAGACCCAGGCCAGCACTTCCGCCACCGCGGCGTACAGTTGACCCGGGATTTGTTGACCAATCTCCGCATGTCGATACAGCGCTCGCGCCAGCGGCGGCGCTTCAAGCGTCGGGACGTTATTTTCAGCGCCAATTTCACGAATGCGCAGCGCGACCAGCCCTGCACCTTTAGCGACCACTTTCGGTGCGCTCATTTTGTTTTCGTCATACTGCAACGCTACCGAATAGTGGGTCGGGTTATTGACAATGACATCCGCTTTCGGCACATCGGCCATCATCCGACGCCGTGCAGCAGCTCGCTGCATCTGACGGATCCGCCCTTTAACATGAGGGTCACCTTCGCTTTGTTTGAACTCATCACGAATATCCTGCCGTGACATACGCAGCTTTTTCAGGTGGCTGAATATTTGGAAAAAGACGTCAAATCCCACCATTGGAATGACACCAAGCACCACCAGCAGTGCGCATAGCCCTACCAAATCCATCGCATTACCCATGGCGGTAATCGGAGACTCGGCCATCAAGCGCATCATCTGCGGCCAGTGATGCCAGAGAAAAAACCCCGTCACGCTGCCAACCAGGATGGTTTTCAAAATTGCTTTAAGCAACTCCGCGCCAGTCTGAGCCGAGAACATCCGTTTAATGCCCGGTAGCGGGTTGAGTTTGGAAAACTTCGGCTGCAAGGATTTGCCGCTAAATACCAGCCCTCCCAGCATGACCGGAGAAATGAGCGCCACCAGCACCACGCCGCTAATCAGCGGCAGCAGCGCCAGCATGGCTTCTCTGATCAGCAGAATAATCTGCCCGAGGATCAGATTCGGGTCATTGATAATACTGTGATCAAAATGCAGCCCAGCGGAGAGCATGCCCGACAATCGACGGGCCAGCGACACACCGCCAAACCAGATAACACTAACGCCCACCAGCAAAATCAGCAGTGAGGTCAGTTCACGGGAACGCGGGATTTGCCCCTCTTCCCGCGCTTTTTCTAGTCGGTGAGGTGTGGGGGCTTCTGTTTTGTCGTCGCTCTCGTCAGACACGTCGCCAATCCTGGAAAGAGTATTAAGCGTGAATGATGCCAGAGCGCAAAGCGTTCAATGGTTTGAGTAAGGGGCAAAACAGGCGGGATTTAGGGCTTTTGCTGCCACACATCAAGCATAGTGTGCGTTTGTCGGATGCGGCGTCATCGCCTTATCAGACCGCCTGATATGACGTGGTCACGCCACATCAGGCAATACAAATCAAAATCCAAGACTATCCAACAAATCGTCCACCTGATCCTGACTGGCTACCACACCGGCTTTGCTGGTATCGACCTGAGGTCCATTAAGCAAACTCTGGTTTTCACGTTTTGGACGCGACTCCTGTTCCGGGATGTTTTCCAACAGCACCATCAGCAACTGGCGTTCGATCTCCTGAATGACATCCATCATCCGCTTAATGACCTGCCCGGTGAGATCCTGAAAATCCTGCGCCATCATGATTTCCAGCAGTTGCGCGTTAGTAAAGCTGGTATGCGCGGGTACATCTGCCAGAAATTGTCGTGTATCTGTTACCAGTTCACGGGCGTCGGCAAGGTCAATCGGATCGGCAAACCAGTCATCCCAACGTTGGGTTAACGCTTTTGCTGATTTCTCCATTTGATCCTGATGCGGTTGTGACGCCTCAACACTGTTCAGCGCCCGCTCCGCAGCCTGGGCGGTCATCTGCACAACATAGTACAAACGATCGCGCGCATCGGGGATGGCTTCCGCCGCTTCGGCAATGGCCTGATCCAGCCCCAGTTCCCGCAAACTGTCGCGCAGCATACGCGTCAGGCTGCCGATGCGCGCAATGATATCGCCAGCTGAATGCTCGTCAGCAGGTTTGATTGATGGTTGCATCATAGTCGCATCCTCACATGCCCAGTTTCTCAAAGATTTTGTTGAGTTTTTCCTCCAGCGTCGCGGCGGTAAATGGCTTCACCACATAGCCACTGGCCCCCGCTTGCGCCGCAGCAATGATGTTCTCTTTCTTCGCTTCTGCAGTCACCATTAACACTGGCAATGCCGACATCGCGCCATCCGCACGAATTGTTTTCAGCAATTCCAGGCCATCCATATTGGGCATGTTCCAGTCGGAGATAACAAATCCATAACCGCCTGCCTGCAACTTATTGAGAGCGTCGACGCCATCTTCCGCTTCCTCAACATTATTGAATCCCAGCTCTTTCAGCAGGTTACGCACTATGCGTCGCATGGTGGAAAAGTCATCCACAACCAAAAATTTAAGTTCTTTATCCGCCATTTCACACTCCTGATTTAAATACGTATCGCCTGTCCGGCACTAATTTTTGCCAACATTTGCTGGCTTACCTGGCTAAGATCGACCACTTCGCAGACACCACCCATATTGATGGCCTCGCGCGGCATGCCGAACACCACGCAACTTGCTTCGTTTTGCGCAAGGGTCCATGCCCCCGCCTGACGCATCGCCAACATTCCCGCCGCGCCGTCGTTGCCCATACCGGTCAGGATCACCCCAACCGCATTACGCCCCGCCTGTTTGGCGACAGAATGGAACAACACATCTACCGAAGGCCGATGACGGTTAACCGCCGGGCCATCGTGAATTTTGATTTGGTAATTTGCGCCACTACGCGACAGCTCCATATGCCGATCGCCCGGCGCAATATAGGCATGCCCCGGCAAGACACGTTCTCCGTCTTCGGCTTCTTTAACCCCGATCTGGCAAAGCTTATTAAGTCTGTCGGCAAAAGAGCGGGTGAAACCGGGCGGCATATGCTGGGTAATTAACAGTGCCGGGCTGGAAAGCGGCAACGGTTGCAGTACGTGACGAATTGCCTCAGTTCCACCCGTTGAAGCACCAATCGCAATCAGTTTTTCAGAACTCAACAACGGCCCCGCCTTCAGCGTTGTCGGTGCCGACAATGGCTTATGTGCTGCAAGGCTCGCCTTTGCTGCCGTACGCACCTTTTCAGCAATCATTTCGTTATACGCCAGCATACCTTCGCGAATACCCAGTTGCGGTTTGGTGACAAAATCTATCGCCCCCAGCTCCAGCGCGCGCAGCGTGACTTCTGACCCTTTGCCGGTCAGGGAAGAAACCATCACAACGGGCATTGGACGCAAACGCATTAATTTTTCGAGGAAATCCAGTCCGTCCATCCGCGGCATTTCAACATCCAGCGTCAGCACATCGGGATTGAATTTCTTAATCAAGTCACGCGCGACCAGCGGATCAGGCGCGGTCGCCACCATTTCCATGTCGCTATGGCTGTTGATGATTTCTGTCATGATCTGGCGCATCAGTGCCGAATCATCGACAGATAACACCCTGATTTTGCTCATCGTTAATCCTTACTTAGCGCATACACCGTCTGACCACGCAGCGTGAAGCGGCGCTCAAGGTGGCTAAAGTTTTCAGAGTGACCCGCAAACAGCAATCCGTCGGGTTTAAGGAGCGGAACAAAGCGGCGCAAAATCTCCTGCTGGGTAGTTTGATCGAAGTAGATCATGACGTTACGACAGAAGATCGCATCAAACGGCCCCGGCACGGTGTACTGTTTCGCCAGTAGATTCAGCGGGGCAAAATCAACATAGTTCGCCAGCTCCTGACGCACGCGTACCAGCCCTTCATGCGGCCCCGTCCCTCGCATGAAATACCGTTGCAGTTGCTGCGGCGTCAGGTTTTTCAACTCTTCATGGCGATAGATACCGCTTCTGGCTTTTTCCAGCACTTCGGTGTCGATATCACTGGCAAACACTTTCCAGCGTCCGGGCGCGGTGCCCAATGTGTCAGCCAGCGTCATCGCAATGCTGTACGGCTCTTCGCCGGTCGAAGCCGCCGCGCTCCATACGCGATACTCGCCAGAACGGCGACGTGCGTGATCCGCGAGCAGAGGGAAATGATGTGCCTCACGGAAAAATGCCGTCAGATTCGTGGTCAGCGAATTGATAAACGCCTGCCACTCACCGCTGTGCTGATTAGATTCCAGCAAGTTCAGATAATGACCGAAATCCGTCAGTCCCAGCGAACGCAAACGACGAACCAGTCGGTTGTAAACCATGTCGCGTTTATGGTCAGCCAGAACGATCCCGGCTCGTTGATAGATCAATTGACTTATCCGCCGAAAATGCGCGTCGGAAAGCGCCAGGCGCTCGGTCATCTGTAACAATAAAGACGTTTGCCCACAGGGCAGAGATGAAGTCATAGCGCCTTCTCAATCACTTCAGGATACCACTGGCGCAATTTGTAACTGCACCGACTCATGTCGTGCTACTTCATGTTCTTCAAGGGTAAATACCGCCACACGCGACGAAAGATGGTCGGCCTGATTCGCCAGTTGTTCCGTTGCCACCGCCGCTTCTTCTACCAGCGAGGCGTTCTGCTGAGTCACCTGATCCATCTGGCTGACAGCCTGTGCAACCTGCTCAATCCCCCGCTGTTGTTCTTCCGACGCAGAGGCAATTTCTCCCATAATGTCGTTCACGCGGGTCACCGAACTGACAATATCGATCATGGTCGCGGCGGCGTTATTCACCAGTTTCGAACCCTGCTGGACACGATTGACTGACTCTTCGATCAGCCCTTTGATCTCTTTTGCTGCCTGCGCGCTACGGCTGGCAAGATTGCGCACTTCACCTGCCACTACCGCAAAACCACGCCCCTGCTCTCCGGCGCGAGCCGCTTCCACTGCCGCATTCAGGGCCAGAATATTGGTCTGGAAAGCAATTCCGTCGATAACGCTGATAATGTCGCCAATTTTTTGCGAGCTGGTGGCGATCTCCTGCATGGTGTGAGTCATGGTACTGACCTGAACACCGCCCGCCTGCGCCGTTGTCGCGGCATTTTTTGCCAGTTCCGACGCCTGTCGTGCGTTATCGGCGTTTTGCCCTACCGTGGCGGTTAATTGCTCCATACTGGCGGCCGTTTGTGCCAGCGATGCCGCCTGCTGTTCGGTACGACTTGAGAGATCGTTATTGCCTGCGACAATCTCCGCGATACCAATGTGCATCTCCTGGCTTCCCTTACGCACATCACTTACCGTCCCACGCAAAGCCTGCTGCATGGTCTTCAGACTGGCAAAAATGGCGGTGATCTCATTACGACCATATACCGCAATCGGACGCGCCAGATTACCCGCAGCAATGCTGTCAAAATGGCTACCGATAATGGCCAGTGGTTGAACAATCATCTTGCGCGTCCACCACAGCGCACTGCTGATGTAGATCGCCGCAACAATAATCATGCTGATAAACACCAGTGCCGAAATCTGATAGTTACGCTGGCTTTGCGCACTGGCGGCTTCCAGCACATGGTTGATCTCCAGCTGCCAGGCCTCAAAGTTAACGTCAAACGCATTCTGTGATCCCTGCACCGGCGCAGTGAGGAAATCCGAAAGTTGATTACTTTCAAGCCAGGTCGCCTGATGTTCGAGATCGTTGTGCCAGCGGGCAAAACTTTTCTCCGTCTCTTTTTGCAATCCCCTGACGTGCTCGTTGCCCGCAGTCATCGCCATAAAACTTTTAAACAGCGTGGTGGATTGCGTCAGACTGGCGCGCGCCGTCGTCATCAACGTTTTAATGTCATCCGCCGGATAGCTAAGTGCCGTCAGAGTGCCCGCTTTGTTCAGCGCGGTACTGGCCTGTAACATTACCGCCCGAGTTTGCGCTAATGCCGCACGTTGCTGATTGCTCTGCTCGACCTGATTCAGTCGTTGCAAATCGTCGCGAAATGCCCAAAAAGACATGCCGTTACTGCCAATCTGCAAGATCCCGCAGAGAATCAAAATTAAAAACAGCGTGGTCGAAATTCGAATACGATTAAACATCAACGCTCCCCATCAGGCGGCAATGACCGCGTTAGTAAATACTCGTCAAAATGTTTCCCAGTTTGGATCTTGTTCAGCAATTCGCAGTCGTGGCTGAGCCGGTGGTTGCTCACTGGCAGGACGGGATGGTGTTTGCGGTTTATTGGTGAGTGGGCTGGCTGCCAGACGGAACGCGGAAACTGCTTGCGTTAAACGACTCGCCTGTTCTTCCAGCGCAGCGGCGGCGGCAGCTGATTCCTGCACCAGCGATGCGTTCTGTTGCGTGACGCGATCCATTTCCGAAACCGCCAATGCGACTTGATCGATGCCACGGCTCTGTTCATCCGATGCCGATGCAATCTCGCCCATAATGTCAGTCACGCGAGTGACAGCATTGACGATATTGTTCATTGTTTCCCCGGCGCTTTCGACCAGCACCGAACCGGTATCAACGCGTGAGACGGAGTCTTCAATGAGGGCTTTGATCTCTTTTGCCGCCTGGGCGCTGCGACTGGCAAGATTACGCACTTCACCCGCCACCACGGCAAAACCACGGCCCTGTTCACCCGCACGCGCGGCTTCAACCGCGGCATTCAGCGCGAGGATATTAGTCTGGAAGGCAATACCGTCGATAACGCTGATAATGTCGGCAATTTTCTTCGAACTATCGGCGATCTCATGCATCGTTTTCACTACGCCATCCACCACTTTGCCGCCGTGCTGGGCGGTGTCGGAGGCACTTTGCGCCAGTTGCGAGGCCTGGCGGGCGTTATCGGCGTTTTGCTTCACTGTCGCGGTGAGCTGCTCCATGCTGGCGGCAGTTTCTTCCAGCGCGGATGCCTGCTGTTCAGTACGGGAGGAAAGATCGGTGTTGCCCGCCGCAATTTCACGGGTACCGGCATAGATGGCATCTGAACCTTCGCGGACATGAGTGACGGTGTCAGTCAAAGAGCGTTGCATATGTGAAACGCTCTGCGCCAGGTCGCCCATTTCACTGCGCCCGTCAATGGTCAGGGTATTCGCCAGGTTACCACCGGCGATTTCGCGAATGTGAGCAATAATTTTTGCCAGCGGAGTAAGCAACATACGGCGAATGCCGTACCACGCCACCAGCAGAATCAATACCACCACCAGCGCGATAACCGCCAGTTGCCACTGGGCAAATCGGTAATCATCTGCGTTGTCAGTGACGATATCGCGATACAGTTTTTCACTGCTGAGGGCGTACTGAGCAAACGCTTCGCCCATTGCATTTTGCATTCCCTGGGTTGGCTGAGCGAAATAAGCTCCAGTATTGCCATAATCTAGATAATCAATCAGTTCAGTTAACGCTGTGTAATAGTTTTTATATTTTTCATCAATATTACGACTGGTAGCGACCATTTCAGGTAACGGTGCCATGCTTTTGAATTTTTTATAATGCGTCGCTGCCTGCGCCAATGTTTTCCTGGCGCTATCGAGCAATTCAACTTTGGCGTTACTTTGTTGATTGGAGGAATCCATCATCATCCGTACCGCTGAACGACTCAGGTTAATGCGCGTTTGCAGCATTAAATCCCAGGTTGACGTCAGCTCGCCCTGCTGTTCCCGTAATTGATTGGAAACCACAAAGCTCTTCTGGCTATGGTGAAGGGAAGAAAAAAACAGACTGCCGGAAATAAGCTGTAACAGTGCGAATACCCCCAGCACCATTACCAACAGCGTGACTACGCGGATACGGTTAATCATAAGGCACCTTCCTGAAAACAAGTTGATCTCGTTATCGGCAAGGAGGGGGGAAACTTTATTGCTGATGCCACCCGCCGCGAAATTGAAATAAAAAACCCGATGCGCAGATCATCGGGTTCATTTCAATTGAGGAAATCGGGAGAATTACGCCACTTCTGACGCCGCGCTATCTAACAGCGCCATCTCTTCGCTGTTCAGCAGTTTTTCGATGTTCACCAGAATCAACATCCGGTCGCCCAGTGCGCCCAGTCCAGTGAGATATTCTGTTGAAAGCGTCACGGCAAATTCCGGTGCCGGACGAATTTGCTCCGCCGTCAATGAAAGCACGTCTGAGACGCCGTCAACCACGATGCCGACCACCCGCTGTCCGAGATTCAGGACGATAACTACCGTGTTGTCGTTATAGTCCACATCCACCTGGCTGAACTTAATTCGTAAGTCAACAATCGGCACAATAACGCCGCGCAGATTCGTGACGCCTTTGATAAACGCTGGCGTGTTCGCAATCCGTGTTACCTGATCGTAGCCACGGATCTCCTGCACTTTCAGGATATCAATACCGTACTCTTCATCACCAAGGGTAAATACCAGAAATTCCTGGCCTGACGGCTCGCTGGCCAGCTTTGTTACATTCGTCATACCGGTCATATTGTTACCTTTTTACTCATTCAGGCGGCGGTGTTCGCCATACGTTGTTCGCGGTTTATCGCCTGCAAGGCGGAGACATCAACAATCAGTGCCACGCTGCCGTCGCCAAGAATGGTCGCAGCAGAAATGCCGGGGACTTTGCGATAGTTACTTTCAAGGTTTTTAACCACAACCTGGTGTTGACCAATTAATTGATCCACCAGCAAGGCGTAGCGGCGACCGCCACTTTGTAAGATCACCACAATTCCCTGGGTGGCTTCGGTTTTCGCGCCCGCGACGTTGAACACTTTCCACAGTTCGACGATGGGCAGATATTCACCCCGCACTTCCAGCACCCGCTCGCCGCCGGCCAGTGGATGGAGATCGGCTTCACGGGGTTGCAGTGATTCCATAACAGCATTCAGCGGCAGAATGAAAACTTCATCCGCAACGCGTACGGACATGCCGTCGAGGATGGCCAGCGTCAGCGGCAGTAAAATGCGGATCGTAGTGCCAGTACCCTGCTTCGACTGGATTTCGACATGACCGCCCATCTTCTGGATATTACGTTTAACGACGTCCATGCCGACGCCGCGCCCGGAGACGTCGGTGACCTGCTCTGCCGTGGAGAAGCCAGGTGCAAATATCAGCATCGCGACTTCGTCGTCGCTCATGTTTTCGCTGACAGTCAAACCTTGCGAGGCCGCTTTTGCCAGAATTCGCTCACGGTTTAGCCCCGCCCCATCGTCGGTCACTTCAATGCAAATGTTGCCGCCCTGATGTTCGGCAGACAGAATTAAATTTCCGACGCTGTTTTTACCTGCGGCGAGCCGTTTTTCTGGCAGTTCAATACCGTGATCGAGGCTATTGCGTACCAGGTGGGTCAGCGGGTCGATAATGCGTTCTATCAGGCTTTTGTCGAGTTCAGTAGAACTGCCCACCAGCGTCAGTTCTACCTGCTTGCCGAGTTTTCCCGCCAGATCACGCACCAGCCGGGGATAGCGACTAAAAACATATTCCATCGGCATCATGCGAATCGACATCACTGATTCCTGCAAATCACGGGCGTTACGTTGTAACTGCCCCATGCTGGTTATCAAATCACCATGATTAACCGGGTCCAGTTCGCTGGAACGCTGGGCAAGCATGGACTGGGTGATAACCAGCTCGCCGACGAGGTTAATTAATTGATCAACCTTTTCTACCGCTACACGGATGCTGGTGGATTCATTGCTGCGCGTCGTTTTTTCCCGCTCCACGCGGCCGGTTGGCGCTTGTTCGGCTGCCAGTTTAAGCACTGGTGGGGTGGATATTTTTGGCGAGACTTCTACTGTTTCAAAGGTAATCTGATCGGCTTCAATCACAAAACAGAGTACCGCTGTGATGTCATCTTCGGCGATGTCGCCCGGTAATATTGCCGAGAGCGAATCCGCCCCTTTCACCACGTCAGTTAACGTTGTCAGATGTCCCAGTTCTTCTTCCAGCAGGTCGACTTCCCCGGCCTTCAGGCGCGAAAGGATAATTCGTCGCGGCGACTGACTGCGACTCTGCTCATCTTGCGGTTCACTTTTGGCAACCACACTTAATCGGGTCACTGCGGATGGCGTTTCGCCTTTCGCTTCTAATGCCAGTTGACGCAAGGCCTGGCAGATATAATCGAAGCTGGCGGCATCCGGCTCTTGCGACTGTTTATAAGCGTCGAGCTGTTCTTGCATGATGTCCTTCGTTTCCAAAAACAGATTGATAATGTCGGTGTTGAGTTGCATCTCACCTCGTCTGGCTTCATCGAGCAGGTTTTCCATCAGATGCGTGGTTTCCTGCAAAACGCTGAAGCCAAAAGTTCCTGCCCCTCCTTTGATCGAGTGGGCAGCCCGAAAGATGGCATTCAATTGTTCGGCATCTGGCGCTTCCGGCTGCAAAACCAGCAAATGCTGCTCCATGTCAGCCAACAGTTCGTCCGCTTCATCAAAAAATGTCTGATAAAAATCGCTTATATCCATGCTCACGCTGTCACCTCGGTTCGGCTGATGGCATTGTGGGAACACTGACCTGTGGTGCAACCTCAGGTTTTTCCAGGGCGCTTACTGGCTCATTCTGGCTTTCGGCGTTTTCATGCAAAATGGCCTGTTCGGCTTGTTTGTTCAGTACCAGCAGGCTGATGCGACGGTTGACGGCATCATCAGGTCCGCGATCGCTTAAGCGCATCGTTGCCGCCATGCCGACGACACGTAACACTTTGCCGCTATCCAACCCTCCGACCATCAGTTCGCGGCGGGATGCATTGGCCCGATCGGCAGAAAGCTCCCAGTTGCTATATCCTTTCTCACCGCTGGCGTAGGGGAAATCATCGGTATGACCTGAAAGGCTAATACGGTTGGGAATACCGTTCAGTACAGGCGCAATGGCGCGCAGAATGTCGCGCATATAGGGTTCGACATCGGCACTGCCGGTTCTAAACATCGGGCGATTCTGGCTATCGATGATCTGAATACGTAGACCTTCCTGGACCAGATCGATTTTGAGATGGGGACGTAACGCCCGCAGTTTCGGATCGGACTCTATCAACTGGTCGAGATCACCCCGCAATTTCCGCAATCGACTTTGCTCCATGCGTTTTTTCAGCTCTTCGATGTTCGGCTGCTTATTCACTTCCCCCTGGCTTTGGGTGTAATCATCACCACCGCCGGGAATTGGGCTTTCACTATTAGAAATGCGATCGCCGCCCGTAACCGCAGTCGCCAGTGGAGTCCGGAAGTACTCCGCAATCTGAATCAGCTCTTTTGGGCTGGAGATGGAGATCAGCCACATCACCAGAAAAAAGGCCATCATCGCAGTCATAAAGTCGGCATAAGCAATCTTCCACGATCCATGTGCTGCCCCGTGGCTTTTGGCTTTGCGTCGTTTGACGACAATAATCGGATGCGCTTGATTCTTCATGCTTCCTCGGTTGTCGTCTGTTGTTGCGGATTTTTCACCGCACGCACATGCTCTTCCAGTTCAATAAACGACGGACGTTCGCTGGAATAGAGCGTTTTGCGACCAAACTCAACGGCGATAGGCGGTGCGTAACCGTTCAGATTAGAAAGCAGAGTGACTTTGACGCACTGCATCATTTTGCTGGTTTCGGCGCTTTTCTGACGTAAAACAGTCGCTAATGGGGAAATAAATCCGTAAGCCAATAAAATGCCGAGGAAAGTCCCCACCATCGCATGTGCGATAAGCGCACCCAGCTCGGCGGCAGGACGATCGGCTGAACCTAACGCGTGAACGACCCCCATTACAGCCGCAACAATACCAAACGCCGGAAGTGAGTCCCCGACCAGCGCCAGACTGTTCGCCGGGACTTCTGCCTCGCTTTCGTGCGTCTCAATCTCTTCATCCATCAGAGCTTCGATTTCGAAGGTGTTCATGTGACCGCTGATAATCAGGCGCAGATAATCGACGATAAAATCAAGCATGACGCTATCCGCGAGGATGCGTGGGTAGCTGGCGAAGATCTCGCTCTCACGGGGATTTTCAATATCACGTTCCAGCGAAAACATCCCCATCTGCCGCGATTTCGCCATCAACCGATAAAGCAGAGCCAGCAGATCCATATACATTGCTTTGGTGTATTTGGAGCGACGAAACAGCAACGGCAGCGCCTTCAGCGTGCCTTTAATCGCTTTGCCATTATTGCCGACGATAAACGACCCAATCCCTGCACCGGCAATAATCACCAGTTCAGCGGGTTGATAGAGTGCTCCAAGGCTTCCACCGGTCATCAAATAACCGCCGAAAACTGTACCGAGAACAACCAGGTAACCTAATAAGATAAGCACGACATCATCCTTCCACTGTTGACCATGACAGGATGTTCAGTCGTCAGGCGTTAACGCGCGATTGGGGCAAAAAAAAGCAGCGGTACGTCGTTACCGCTGCTGGAATGTTGCGCCTCACCGTATCAGTTAAACAGCCTGTACTCTCTGTTCATCCAGCAGTTGTGGGATAATATCGGCAGGATTCTGGGAAAGTTTACGTCTTTTTACTGCCCGGGATGGCGGTTGACATAAGCTGCAGGCAAAGCTGCCAACAGGCTGGTGAGCGTGGGTAATAAAATTGCCGCCGCAGCAGTTGCAGCTGGAAAGTTGCAGTAATCCACTTTCAACAAACCGCACCAATGTCCAGGCACGGGTTAATGCCAGCAGTGGTCCTTCTTCTGCTTGTGGGCACTGTTCAAGGTATAAACGGTAGGCTTTGATCACCGCATCGACGCCATTACACAAACCGGTTTTCAGTAAAAACTGCCATGCATTACAGAACATCGAAGCATGAACGTTTTGTTCCCAGGTCATAAACCAGTCGGTTGAGAATGGCAGCATGCCTTTCGGCGGTGGGCTTCCGCGCAGTTCTTTATAAAGTTTTATCAGGCGTCCGCGACTTAACTGTGTTTCGCTTTCCAGCATCTGCAAACGAGCGCCCAGGGTGATCAATTCCATTGCCAGCTGAATATCCCGCGCTTCCTGAACAATGCTTTTTTCACTCATGATCAGGCCCTTTTCTTGCGCAGCGCTTCTTCAGGCTGATTAACATCATTCAGCAAGCGTGTTGAGAGCATGATGCCGGTATGAATTTGCTGGAGATCGTCAACGCGGGAATCTTGCGTCAACTGAGTAATCGTCTGGTGGCTGTCAAAACGGAAGTGACAAACCAGTTGATTGGTTTCTGCCAGCTTAACCATTTGCGGAAGAGTCAGTGCCGCTAACGTTGTCGCCATTTCTTCATTTATGCCGAGACGAAACATAGCGGACGCTTTGTCCTGAACAATCAAACGCTGTGCAAGTAGTAAATATGACAAGTTGATGTCATAAATGTGTTTCAGCAACTCGGAGGTATGCATTATTCCCACCCAGAATAACCAACTTTATTTTTATGCGGTTTCACCGCACCCCGTGATGTCGCCGGGAAGCCCCGGTAAAAAATAATTAGCATTAGAATAGTTGCGATAAGCTGCAATAAGCAGAACCACCTTTTTGGTTTAATATGTCCTTACAAATAGAAATGGGTCTTTACACTTATCTAAGATTTTTCCTAAATCGACGCAACTGTACTCGTCACTACACGCACATACAACGGAGGGGGGCTGCGATTTTCAATAATGCGTGATGCAGATCACACAAAACACTCAATTACTTAACATAAATGTATAAGTCATACTTTTGTTTTGGGTGTATTTCAATCTGTTAAAAAGTTTTTCGCTACGCTAGCAAGCAAAAATGAAACAGGAATAATCGAAATGGGATGTTGCGCACAGTCAAAATAACTCACCGTAAATAATCATCTGCTATAAATAATCACTTTCATGCAATACCAGATAAGCTATTTTTAAACAGACACTTACCGCACAACAAACTAATTAAATACAAAGAAAGGCAACAATCAACTTAATGTTAATGAAATGTTTTACATATATTAACCACTTGTTTAATGCGGAGAATCAGTACACTATTTTCTTATAATTACATTTGAAATTATATGATCACCGGGAGTGATTGATTAATTATCTTTACTAATAATCAGACTAATATTTACCTGTTTGACCGAGTTGGGATTGCGTCGTTTCTCCATTAGGAGTAAAGCTTTAATGTCACCTGAAGTTCACAGAATAAGGAACAGGTTATGAGCTATAGCAATATTCTTGTCGCTGTTGCGGTTACACCGGAAAGTCAGCAACTGCTGGCAAAAGCGGTATCTATCGCCAGGCCAGTAAAGGGACACATCAGTTTAATTACTCTCGCTTCCGACCCGGAAATGTACAATCAATTAGCTGCGCCGATGCTTGAAGATTTACGCAGCGTGATGCATGAAGAAACGCAAAGCTTTCTTGATAAGTTAATTCAGGATGCGGGGTATCCCGTTGACAAGACGTTTATTGCCTACGGTGAGTTAAGCGAACATATTCTGGAAGTATGTCACAAGCATCATTTCGATTTGGTGATTTGCGGTAATCACAATCACAGTTTCTTTTCGCGAGCATCCTGCTCGGCGAAAAGAGTTATTGCCTCAAGTGAGGTCGATGTGCTGTTAGTTCCACTTACGGGAGATTAACCGCTCCTACGCAAGCTTTGGAAAGGTAGCAACTTTATCGCGCTGCTGGCTTTCCGCGCTTCGCGGAACTATCTGCTTTAGGTCGCTAATGAAGCACTCCTGCCAGTGGTTAATATCGTTTTTCACGATAACGTCCAGCATTTCTGCATGACGGGAAATACGTTCCGCCAGCGACATAGTCAATGCACGATCCAGCGCAGCTGCAACTTCGTCACGATCGTAGGGGTTAACAATTAACGCCGACGTTAACTCGTTTGCCGCTCCCGCAAATTGCGAAAGAACAAGAACGCCCGGATTGGCTGGGTCCTGAGCAGCAACATACTCTTTTGCTACCAGGTTCATCCCGTCACGCAGTGGCGTCACTAAGCCCACGTCAGAGTAGCGGAATATTTTCATCAGTAATTTACGGTCAAAATGCTGATTCAAATAATAAAGCGGCGTCCAGCCTAATTGCCCGTATTTACCATTAATTCGTCCAGCTTCATTTTCGAGCTGATGACGAATATCCTGATAGGCTTGCACATCACCACGCGACGTTGGTGCAATCTGGGTATAACGAATTTTACCATGATGCTGCGGATATTTTTCCAGCAACGCTTCATAGGCGAGAAAACGCTCTGGCAAACCTTTGGAATAATCCAGCCGTTCGACAGAAAAGATATTTTGTACGTTTTTCAGTTCCGCTTTAAGTTGCGCCAGTTTTGGCGGCAGTGGCCCGGCAGCCTGTTTGGCTATTTCTTTCGGTTCAATGCCGATCGGGTAGACTTCTGTTCGAAATGCTTTGCCCCAGGCTGTATGGCTTTTTGCGCTACGTGTCGTGACGCGGGTCAGGTTAGAAAGACAATCCAGGAACGCCAGACGATCGTTTTCTGTCTGGAAACCCAGCAAATCATAATCACAAAGCTGTTCAAGCAAGGTGTCATATGTCGGCAGCGCGTTGAAGATTTCCGGTGTCGGGAAAGGAATATGCAGAAAGAAACCAATGCGATTATTCACTCCCCGTTTGCGTAATTCATGCGCAAATGGCAACAGGTGATAATCGTGGATCCAGATAATGTCATCGTCTTGCAACAGCGGCAGTAATTTATCTGCCAGCAACGCATTTACGCGTAGATAGCCGTCCCAGGCAGGACGCTGAAATTGCACCAGATCGAGCCGATAATGAAAAGCGGGCCAGAGAACGGCATTGGAGAATTGGTTGTAGTATTCGTCAAGGTCCTGTTCGCTGAGGTTAAAAGAGGCCCACGTAATGTTACCTTTTTTCACCTTTTTTAGCGGCTGATCCTCATTCCCTGTTTCACCACTCCAGCCAAACCACAGTCCGCCTGCGGCTTTCAGTGCCCCCAGTATGCCAACGGCAAGGCCACCGGCACTGGCGGCGTGCTCGTCTGGTGGTGCAATCCGGTTAGATACTACGACTAAACGACTCATAGTCATCACTCCTGTTATTTTCTCTTTTTTGTTGTAATGCGGTGGTTATCATTTCAAGCCAGCTCCAGACATCCGGCACACCCGCCAGTCGCCATGATGCCTGAGTTGCACCTGTGCCAATTTTTACTGACATTCCGCCCAGTCGGTTAACGACTGCGAAGCCAGATTCATCGGTTAAATCATCGCCCAGAAATACGGGCGTTCGCCCGATAAAGGGAGCTTCCTGCATAAAAGCTGCAATTGCCTCACCTTTACTGGTACCTCTCGGTTTGATCTCGACAACACACTTTCCCTGCTGTAACGCCATTTGTGGCCAGATCTGAGTAATACGTTGCGCTAATGTCATTAATGCGTCTTCATGCTGCGGAGCCTGACGATAATGCAGCGCAAAAGCCATCCCTTTCGCCTCCAGCTCCGCGCCGGGATACTGAGCGATGACTGTATGCAGTTGCACGCTAATATCACGCGCAATCGCATCCGGCAGATGAACGATATGTGTTTTACCATTGATGTCACGGCGCTCCGCCCCATGCACGCCCGCTAACGGGAAGCGATAAGGTTTTGCCAGTGCGTCAAGCTCCACCATTGAGCGCCCTGATATCAATGCCAATGCACCATCACTTGCGGTTGCCAGTAGCTGTAGTCCTTGCAGAATATTGTCAGGCACGACGACCTGATCGGGATGCGGTTTGATTTCCGCCAGCGTTCCATCAAGATCAAAAAACCAGGCATATTTCGCGGATAGTTCAGGGGTTTCGGTTAACGGTTCTGTCACCCGGTTCTCCTCCTTCTCTTTTCTTATTGTGTTGCGCAGAACGCGCTTTACAGACATGTAAGTATAGACAGTGTGACGGGGGTCGCCATTTGCAACGAAGAACAGCCAACCGTTATGGCGGTTGGCTATGGTGGGAAAAAACGCTAAATTGTTGCAGAAAAAAGCATCAGACAGTGCGTTTCGCTTTTTGCTTGTAACGGTCGAAGATCACCGCTGCCAGCAGGATTAAGCCGCGAACCACGTACTGCGCGAAAGGAGAAATATTAAGCAGGTTCATGGCGTTTTCCACGGTGCCTAAAATTAAGATACCCGCCACCACATATGAGATTTTTCCGATGCCACCTTTCAGAGAAACGCCACCTAAAACGCAGGCGGAGATAACAATCAGCTCATAACCAATCGACGTCATTGGCTGCCCACTGGTCATACGTGAAGCCAGAATAATTCCGGCTATCGCTGATACCAGGCCTGAGAGAACAAAGATAATAATTTTGGTGCGAACAACCGGTACACCCGCCAGACGCGCGGCCTCTTCGTTCCCGCCAATCGCCAGGGTGTTACGACCAAAGGTGGTTTTATTCAGCAGCAAACCAAAGATAATCAGACACGCGACGGTGAGCCAGATTGGCGCAGGCAGACCGAACCAGTTGGCGTAACCAAGGGCAAAGAAGCTTTCATCTTCGATACCGACCGCTTTACCGTCTGAAATGATGTACGCCAGACCTCGAACAATCTGCATCGTTGCCAATGTCGTGATCAGAGCATTTATTTTCAGTTTGGCGATAACAAAGCCATTGACCAGGCCACAGAGAACGCCCAGCAACAACCCCGCTGCCACGCCAATCCACAGGCTTTCAGTCAGGTTAATAACCACCGCCGTGGTGACACCCGCACAGGCAATTACGGAGGCGACAGAAAGGTCAAAGTCACCGGAAGCGAGGCAGAACAACATGCCACAAGCCACCATCCCCGACATGGAAATTGCCAGGCCCAACCCTTTCATATTAATGAAGGTGGCAAAATTTGGGACAAAAATGGCACAGGCGATAAAGAGCACCGCAAACACCACCAGCATGCCGTACTGATCCCAGATACGCCCGAAGCTGAATGACGACTTAGGTGCGCCAGACCCCGATGTAGAAACAGAAGACATCATACTCTCCTTACTCAGGCAACAGCCTGGCTGACTTTAGGCATCGCAAGGCTCAGTGCCTGACGCTCATCTGCCTGCTCGTGTAACAATTCACCGGCGATTTCACCTTCCCGCATCACCACAATCCGGTCGGCAACGCCGAGGACTTCAGGTAAGTCGCTGGAGGCAAACAGCACCGCCACGCCCTGCGCCGCCAGCGCATAAATTACGTTATATATTTCGTGCTTAGCGCCAACATCAATGCCGCGCGTAGGTTCATCCAGCAAAATGACCTTCATCTCTTCCGATAACCAGCGGCCCAGAATGGCTTTTTGCTGATTTCCGCCTGAGAGATTCATGATCAGTTGCTCCGCGCCCGGCGTTTTGATGTTGAGCGAACGAATGTGGTGATCGGCATTGTTTTCTTCCCAACCGTTGTTGATTACACAACCGCCGAGCACATGTTTACGTCTGGCACTGATGTTGATATTGTCGCGAACGGAGTGCACGGGAATAATGCCTTCCGCTTTGCGATCTTCCGGGCAGAGCATCATGCCTGCGGCAATGGCGTGGCTCGGTTTACGAATATCGATCGGCTGTTGGTCGATATAAACCTGACCGGCGGTGATTTGCGTCCCGCCAAACATGCCTTTCATTAATTCGCTACGCCCCGCCCCTACCAGACCAAACAGCCCAACAATTTCACCACTGCGAACCGCCAGACTTATTGGCGTACGCACGCCTGGTGCTTTCACAGCATCAAGACGTAGGCGCTCCTCGCCATAACTACGCGGTTGCCAGCCGTAGATATCGCCAATGTCGCGCCCGACCATCGCCTGCACCAGCGCGTCGTGGTCAACCTGCTGCATATCGGTAAAGGTTTTGACATAACGTCCATCTTTAAAGACAGTAATGGCATCGCTGAGGGCAAATATTTCTTCCATACGGTGAGAAACGTATAAGATTACCCGCCCCTCTTTTCGCAGTTCACGAATAACGCGGAAAAGATTGTCGATTTCACGGGCAGAGAGGGAGCTGGTTGGCTCATCAAAGGCGATAATTTTGGCGTTACGCGCCAGCGCTTTGGCGATTTCAACCATCTGCCACTGACCAATGGAGAGATATTTCAGCGGCGTGTCCGGGTCAATATCCATACCAAGATGTTTAAGTTGTAAACCCGCCTCATAATTCAGCAATGAGCGATTCACAATGCCGCCTTTATGCGGCAGCTGGCCGAGATAGATGTTTTCCGCGACGGTCATTTCCGGCACGAGATGCAGTTCCTGGTAAATAATCGCCACGCCCGCGTTAAGTGCTGCGGTCGTGTCGGAAAAGGACATTTCCTGCCCATTAATCACTACAGAACCCGTGGTTGGCGCATAGTTGCCGCTGAGGATTTTTAAGAGAGTTGATTTTCCTGCGCCATTTTCACCCATCAACGCATGAACCTGACCGGCATAGCAGTCAAAACTAATATCCGTCAGCGCCTTAACGCCGGGAAACGTTTTACCGATGCCGCGAAATGAGAGATACGGGGTAGACTGTTGCATAACGTCTCCGTGAATCACTGGTCGTTCACACCCCCTCTGCATCATGCAGAGGGGAATTTTTCCGGCAAATTACTTACCGCCTAAACCTTTTTTCTCCAGTTCTTCTTTAAAGTTGTCACGCGTGATCAGTACCACGTCGGTAACTTCGGTAAATTTTGGCGGTTCAACGTCTTTTGCTACCCAGTTGTAAAGCATTTCGCTGGATTTATAGCCATGTACGTCCGGGCTTGGCAGCAGGGAACCGTAGAAGCCGGTTGCCTGTGCTTTAGACAGTTCGCTCACCGCATCCACACCGTTAATGCCAATGCCGATGATATCGGCCGCTTTAAAGCCCTGACCTTCCGTCGCGCGTACGCCGCCCAGCACGGTGCTGTCGTTCATACCGACGATCAGCCAATGTTTAACTTCCGGATGTTGAACCAGCATTGAGTTGGCAGCGTCAAATGCCCCCGGGATGTCGTTAGATTTGGTAGGTACCTGATAAATTTGTTTTTCCGGGAATCCGGCCGCTTTCAGCGCATCCATAGATCCCGTAGTACGGCGGCGGGCGGTATCCAGTTCGTTGGCGGTAATCGCCATCACCGCGCTTTCTTTGACATCCCAGCCACGTTTCTGCATCTCTTTATACAGTTCCTGGCCCTGACGTTCGCCAATTTTAGTCGCCGCCATCATCACCAGCGGAACGGTATCCATTGGCTTACCTTTGGCGTTAACAAACTGGTCATCCACGGCAATGACTTTCATATCGTAGCCACGCGCTTTCGCGACGATGGCAGAGCCGAGTTTGGGGTCCGGAGTACAAATAACGAAACCTTTTGCGCCACTGGCAGCCAGGCTGTCGATCGCGTTCAATGTTTTTTCGCCATCCGGCACGGCAATCTTAATAACCTCAAACCCTAAATCCTTCCCGGCTTTATCGGCAAACTTCCATTCGGTCTGGAACCACGGCTCTTCCGGTTGCTTCACCAGAAAACCGAGCTTCAGGTTCTCCGCCATAGCGGATTGTGACATAACGGCTGCCAGACCAATGGCTGCCAGGGCTTTAGTAAATTTGTGCATGGTTCTCTCCAGCTTTAGTGTCGTTTTGTGTAGGGCAAAAACGAATGACATTCGTTAAATTAATCGGAAAACAAAGCATTACCTTTTAACTAAAAGATAAGTGACTGTGTTGACATAGTTTTAGCGAGAAATTAATTCTCCATAGGAGAGCAATATCACATCGCAGAATTACAGTGAGAACGTGCATAAATTTAGCGGGAAAAGACATAAGGGAAAGCCAATTTGTCAGACAAATTGTCGAATGCACAGCAGATTAATCCATAAGATTAGCCTGGAAATCCTTGTTGTCTTTGGTACCCATGCGGGATGTCTTCTTTTTAACCAGTCAATAGGCCGCATTACCTGGCGTTGAGTTTTTGAAATGGTGTAATAACCGCAACTCAAAGATGTGGAAAATGCACGTCATTCATTTCGTCATTAATTATCACTGTGCTCATTAATTAACAGAACACGTATAATGAGAGCCATCTCGCAAAAATGAAAAAACGTTTTATAAAATCATCACTTCATCATGAATTCAAATTCATTGATTAATATCAACAAGATACAAAAAGCACTATCATTAAAATTCATTGCAGTTACATTGATTTCATCAATGAAATGTAAAAATATATAAACTTGATGATTTAAGCATTTTCTTATACCCGTTCAGACGTTATTCTTATTTCAGATCATCGTCAGAATTGACTCCACGATCACATTTCGGACCGGCAGAAAGGAATTATTCTGCAAACAGTAATTATGGTGTTTTGATTTATCTTGCACCTCTCCACTTCTGGATATAAGGATATTAGGTATGGCAACCGCTGGAATGCTTCTCAAACTCAACTCTCAAATGAACCGCGAGTTTTACGCATCCAATCTCTACCTTCACCTGAGTAACTGGTGTTCTGAACAGAGTCTGAACGGCACCGCCACTTTCCTTCGCGCCCAGGCACAGAGTAATGTGACCCAAATGATGCGCATGTTTAACTTTATGAAGAGTGTCGGCGCTACCCCCATCGTTAAAGCCATTGATGTTCCCGGTGAAAAACTGAACTCTCTGGAAGAACTGTTCCAAAAAACGATGGAAGAATACGAGCAACGTTCTAGTACGTTGGCACAGTTAGCCGATGAAGCGAAAGAACTGAATGATGATTCAACCGTCAATTTCCTGCGCGATCTGGAAAAAGAACAGCAGCATGATGGTCTGTTGCTGCAAACCATTCTTGATGAAGTGCGCAGTGCGAAACTTGCGGGTATGTGCCCTGTGCAGACCGACCAACATGTTCTGAATGTCGTGTCACACCAGCTGCATTGATCATCATCGGCGCTAATGCATTGCGCCGATGAAGGTTTTGAGAAACCGCTGCCTCATCTGTTTGAAGCAGCGGTTTTTTTAATGGGATTCACCCTGTGGGGTAAACTTGAGTTCAATAAGCGCGATGGCTTTTTGGATTGCCCGCATGGTGACCGGGTCTGCGGCGGCGGGATGGTTAGTAAAGTCGATATTCTTCAGCTGACTGGACATTTTTTCACGAACTTCAACGGGCGCGATTACATCGAGAACATCCAGAATTTGTTTGATAACCAACTGGCAAGCAACCACATCAGAAACCAATTCCTGATCGGCATTCAGCGGCTGGGACATCGTAAACTCCTGATAGCATTTTGAAAGCCGTTATAGTAGCGACTTCACATCTTCAGCGATAGTCACATCCACCGTCATCAGGACACAAAAAAACCTGCCGGAGCAGGTTTTTTGTTATCGGAACATATTGCCTGGCGGTACGTCTTTGAACGTCTTGCAATAGTTATTGAACATACTTTTCAGGATTTTGCGCAGTTTCATCGCGGCACTCCGACCATTTGTTATACAGGTGTTATTGTCTTTGCGCTTATAATATGACAACCATCACAAAAATCAATCTTTATGTGATACAAATCACATAAATACCCCTTTAATGTTATAAAAATGATAATCAAAAAACAGCCCCCCTATTTCTGACACCTACAGATGGCAAGAAATAGCGCCTGCCAGGCGTCTTTTCCGGCCATTGTCGCAGCACTGTAACGCGTAAAATAGTGCTTTCTCTTACTCTTCTGGCTGGACCATGAGACTTCTGATTCTGACTCTTTCATTAATAACGCTGGCGGGGTGTACGGTTACTCGCCAAGCCCATGTGAGCGAAGTTGACGCGGCAACAGGTATTGTACGGTTAGTTTATGACCAGGCTTTTTTGCAGCATGCCCATACCGATCGTTATGTCAGTCGCGGGATCGCCGATCGCGCATGCCAGCAGGAAGGCTATACCCACGCGGTCCCCTTTGGTCAGCCAGTAGGCAACTGTAGCCTTTTTGCGGGTTCCTTATGTTTGAATACGGAATTCACTTTGTCATATCAGTGCCATCATTCCGCCTTCCCTGTCTTTCTCTAAATATTTTAATCAGCGAGGGGATCTTCGCTGATTAAAGAAATAGCGGTAATGCGTTTTATTCCCATTCGTATTTTTAATAATTGAAGTTTATATTTTACCTTTTGCAAATAATAAAATAACAAATTATAGTGACGCCACAGCAACAAATATAACCTTTGTGGAGCACTATCATGCTGAAACCAGAAATGATTGAAAAACTTAATGAGCAGATGAACCTGGAACTGTACTCTTCACTGCTTTATCAGCAAATGAGCGCCTGGTGCAGCTATCATACCTTCGAAGGTGCTGCCGCGTTCCTGCGCCGTCACGCCCAGGAAGAGATGACGCATATGCAGCGTCTGTTTGATTACCTGACTGATACCGGCAATTTACCGCGTATTAATACCGTTGAATCTCCGTTTGCTGAATATTCCTCACTTGATGAATTATTCCAGGAAACCTATAAACACGAACAATTAATCACCCAGAAAATTAACGAACTGGCTCATGCTGCAATGACCAATCAGGACTACCCAACATTTAATTTCCTGCAATGGTATGTTTCTGAGCAGCATGAAGAAGAGAAACTGTTCAAATCGATTATTGATAAATTAAGCCTGGCAGGCAAAAGCGGCGAAGGTCTGTATTTTATCGACAAAGAACTCTCTACCCTCGACACACAAAACTAATGCTCTCCGGCGGCAGGTTTACTGCCGCCGTTTCAAATCAGTGACGGCAAATCTTACTCTGATCGGTCGAAAAACCGTCTTTCGAAGGTATAAATTTGCCTTTTGCTGCCAGAAACGCTACCAGCTCTCCCGCTGTCATCCCTTCTGCCGAGCAGGTGTGAAAACGTGCCTGTTCACCAAAACGCGCTTTAATCGCAGCTTCCAGACTGGCATGCGTATATTGCTCGCCTGATTCAATCATCATATTTAACACTTCATGACCGTGAATAGAGTCCATCGTCCCTCCTCAAAAAAAGCCTAGCGTAGCGATTGCCGCTTATGAAGACTTTGCGCCAGCGCAGGACTGAATGCTTTTTATTGTACATTTATATTTACACCATATGTAACGTCGGTTTGACGAAGCAGCCGTTATGCCTTAACCTGCGCCGCAGATATCACTCATAAAGATCGTCAGGACAGAAGAAAGCGTGAAAAACAGAACCCTGGGAAGTGTTTTTATCGTGGCGGGAACCACAATTGGCGCAGGCATGCTGGCAATGCCGCTGGCTGCGGCCGGTGTTGGTTTTAGCGTTATGTTAATCTTGTTGATTGGGCTTTGGGCGTTGATGTGCTACACGGCGCTATTACTGCTGGAGGTGTACCAGCATGTTCCGGCAGATACCGGTCTGGGCACGCTGGCAAAACGCTATCTGGGACGCTACGGTCAATGGCTGACGGGCTTCAGTATGATGTTCTTAATGTATGCTCTGACTGCGGCATACATCAGCGGTGCCGGTGAATTGTTGGCCTCCAGCATCAGCGACTGGACAGGTATTTCTATGTCGGCAACCGCTGGCGTGCTGTTGTTCACTTTTGTTGCCGGTGGCGTGGTTTGTGTCGGAACTTCACTGGTCGATTTATTTAACCGTTTTCTGTTCAGCGCCAAGATTATTTTTCTGGTGGTAATGCTGGTACTACTGCTGCCGCATATTCACAAAGTGAATCTTTTAACCCTGCCGTTGCAACAGGGGCTGGCTCTGTCTGCAATCCCGGTGATTTTTACGTCGTTTGGTTTTCACGGTAGCGTGCCGAGTATTGTCAGCTATATGGATGGCAACATTCGTAAGCTACGCTGGGTGTTTATAATCGGTAGTGCGATCCCCCTGGTGGCATATATTTTCTGGCAGGTGGCGACGCTTGGCAGCATTGATTCAACAACCTTTATGGGATTGCTGGCTAATCATGCTGGATTAAACGGGCTGTTACAGGCGTTACGCGAAATGGTGGCCTCTCCGCATGTTGAGCTGGCAGTGCATTTATTTGCTGATTTAGCCCTCGCCACGTCATTTCTCGGCGTTGCGTTAGGCTTATTTGATTATCTGGCTGATTTATTTCAGCGTTCAAATACCGTTGGTGGACGGTTGCAAACTGGTGCAATTACGTTTCTGCCGCCGTTGGCGTTTGCACTGTTTTATCCACGAGGATTTGTGATGGCGCTGGGTTACGCCGGTGTGGCGCTGGCGGTACTGGCATTGATTATCCCTTCGCTGTTGACCTGGCAAAGCAGAAAGCACAATCCTCAGGCGGGTTACCGGGTCAAAGGTGGTCGTCCGGCGCTGGTGGTGGTGTTTCTCTGTGGTATTGCTGTGATTGGCGTGCAATTTTTGATTGCGGCAGGGTTGTTACCAGAAGTGGGGTGATCAGATAGCCTCAAATTCCTTATTGGGTGCCAGAATTAACGCTGACACCCAATTTGGCCTCTTAATGCAGGCAGCACTGCTTAAATTTCTTACCACTACCGCACGGGCAAGGATCGTTACGCCCCGGTTTCTCTTCTGCTTTGATCGGTTGCTGAACAGCTTTTTCCTGCGGATGCGCCATCCAGTACGCATGTAGATCAAGCGCCGCCAGTCGAATGGCATCTACGCTCTCTTCAAACGCTTCTGGCGACATCTTTTCTACCCGCTCGAAGTTTTCCTCAGTACCGTGCAGCGCAATCGCCTCCAGCGCTGGTTTTAACGAATCGGGCAACGTTGACCAGTCAGAAAGTGCCACGCCCCGCATATAGCCAAAGCACCACTCCTCAACAATCGTCAGCTCGCTGCCATCAACTTCTCGCAAGCCGAATAACGGCTCAAACTGCTCCGGGAATTCGTTCAGACGCTCTGCGGTATCGGCCATATGTTGAAAAGCCAGATTCATAAAGCGCGTCATCTCTTTCTCTGACGCCCAGCGCGGCACATAGTCAGCCCCACCCCACACGGCAACCAGCCACTGTTCCGGTTCAATCTCTTGCGGAGAACTCAACACCGCCGTCAATAAACCGTCCAGCTCCGCCACATCAAGGATGGCGTGGTCAGTGTTGTATTTGGTCAGAATATCGTCCAGCCATTCCAACTCACTTTCGTTTAACGGTCCCGTTTTCATACGCTTTTCCTTGTGGATCTCAACTCGCCAGCACCTATCTTACATGCCGGTCCGTATCAGAGATACTTTTTGAGTGGCTTTGCTGGTGATTAAAAATTAAGGAGGGTGTAACGACAAGTTGCAGGCACAAAAAAACCACCCGAAGGTGGTTTCACGACACTGCTTATTGCTTTGATTTTATTCTTATCTTTCCCATGGTACCCGGAGCGGGACTTGAACCCGCACAGCGCGAACGCCGAGGGATTTTAAATCCCTTGTGTCTACCGATTCCACCATCCGGGCTCGGGAAGAAAGTGGAGGCGCGTTCCGGAGTCGAACCGGACTAGACGGATTTGCAATCCGCTACATAACCGCTTTGTTAACGCGCCAAATTCTTCAGGCCTTTCAGCCAGACATCCGCTTGACGCCGATGTCTTTTAAACTGGAGCGGGAAACGAGACTCGAACTCGCGACCCCGACCTTGGCAAGGTCGTGCTCTACCAACTGAGCTATTCCCGCATTCATCAAGCAATCAGTTAATCACTTGATTTTATTATCGTCTGGCAATCAGTGCCGCCGTTCGATGCGTTGCATTCTACTTACCTGGCGCGATGAGTCAACGATATTTTTCACCACTTTTGATCGTTTGCTGAAAATTACGCCGAAACGATCACTGATCAAGCAAATCTGCACGCGCAGCGCTCAAATATTGCAACATTGACCACAGAGTCAGTACCGCAGCCACAAAGAAAAGTGCAATACCGGCGTACTCAACCCAAATGTTCGGACGCCACAGCAGCCATGCCAACGCCACCATCTGGGCAGTGGTTTTCACTTTCCCAATCCAGGAGACGGCCACGCTACTGCGTTTACCCAACTCCGCCATCCATTCGCGTAGCGCAGAAATAATAATTTCACGGGCGATCATCGTTGCCGCCGGTAATGTCACCCACCAGCTGTGATAATGCTCGGTTACCAGCACCATGGCGATAGCCACGAGAACTTTATCTGCCACAGGGTCAAGGAAAGCACCAAACCGGGTACTCTGGTTCCAGCGGCGTGCCAGAAAACCATCGAACCAGTCAGTCACCGCCGCGACGCAGAAAATGAGCGCGGCGGCAAACGGCGACCAGGTGACAGGCAGATAAAAGACCAATACAAAGAATGGGATAAGGATGACACGGAACAGTGTAAGCAACGTAGGGATATTAAATTGCATAATGACGGGTAACTATCTGTTGTCAGTAAGATTACCCCTATGTTGCTACAGAGACATCAATGTTTCAACGACCAGAAGATCTTTTCTGCCAGACCTTGCGAAATACCCGGCACTTTTGCAATTTCCTCGACGCTGGCGTTACGTAAACCTTGCAAACCGCCCATATATTTCAACAACATTTGCCGACGTTTTGGCCCGACGCCTTCAATGGTTTCCAGGGAACTGGTATTTTTGACCTTCGCCCGTTTTTTACGGTGCCCGCCAATCGCGTGATCATGTGATTCATCGCGAATATGCTGGATAACATGCAGCGCGGGTGAATCTGGCGGCAAACTAAATCCCTCACCTTCCGGCTCAAAGAACAGCGTTTCCAGTCCAGCCTTACGATCTGCTCCTTTGGCAACGCCAAGTAGCAGCGGATGATTTTTATCCCATGAGACATCCAGTTCGGCGAAGACATTTTTCGCCTGCGCAAGCTGGCCTTTGCCGCCGTCGATAAGGATCACATCCGGGATCTTACTGTCGTCAATGGCTTTACCATAACGCCGACGCAGCACCTGATTCATCGCCGCATAATCATCGCCCGGCGTGATGCCTGTAATGTTATAGCGCCGATACTCCGCACGCAGCGGGCCGTTAGCATCAAACACCACACAGGAAGCGACGGTTTGTTCGCCCATGGTATGGCTGATGTCAAAGCACTCCATCCGCTTCACTTCCGGCAATTTCAACACGCTGGCAAGCGCGGTCAGTCGCTGGTGAACGGTAGATTGCTGCGAAAGTTTGCTGGTTAAGGCCGTCGCCGCATTGGTGCGCGCGAGTTTCAGATAACGCGCCCTATCGCCGCGAGGTTTGGTTTGAACATTAATCTTGCGTCCCGCCAGTTCTGAAAGGGAATCGGCGAGCAGCGTTTTATCGCTAAGATTAAAATCGAGCAGGATCTCACCCGGTAAGGTGCGCATCTGGCTGCCTTGTAAATAGAACTGGCCTACGAAGGTTTCTACCACCTCGCTCAGTTCCGTACCGCCAGGCACTTTCGGGAAATAGCTGCGGCTGCCGAGCACTTTGCCCTGACGAATGAACAATACGTGGACACAAGCCATGCCCGCATCGAACGCCACACCAATAACGTCGAGGTCGTCGCCGGTATTGGAAACGAATTGTTTTTCGGTGACGCGTCGCACCGCCTGAATTTGGTCGCGAATACGTGCAGCTTCTTCAAACTCCAGATTCTGGCTGGCAGTTTCCATACGACTAATGAGTTGCGTAAGCACCTGATCATCTTTGCCAGACAAAAACAGGCGCACATACTCGACCTGCTGAGCGTATTCTTCTTCACTCACCAGTCCTTCAACGCACGGTCCCAGACAGCGCCCTATCTGGTATTGCAGACACGGACGCGAGCGATTGCGATAAACACTATTTTCGCACTGGCGAATGGGGAAAATCTTTTGCAGTAGCGCCAGTGTTTCACGTACGGCATAGCCATTCGGGAACGGGCCGAAATATTCACCTTTGGCATGCTTCGCACCACGATGCATCGCCAGACGCGGGTGGGTATCACCACTCAGGAAGATAAAAGGATATGATTTATCATCGCGTAGCAAAACGTTGTAACGCGGCTGATAGAGTTTGATGTAGTTGTGTTCCAGCAACAGCGCTTCGGTTTCTGTGTGAGTAACCGTTACATCAATTTGCTGGATCTGGGCGACCAGCGCTTCGGTTTTGCGCGAAGCGAGGTTGCTACGGAAATAGCTGGAAAGCCGTTTTTTCAGGTCTTTCGCTTTGCCGACATAGATAACCGTACCACCAGCATCGTACATGCGATAAACGCCTGGCTGGCTGGTTACGGTTTTTAAAAACGCTTTTGCGTCAAACTGATCACTCACTGACTTGATAATGTCTCCGCATTACACAGACCATGGCGAATTGCCAGGTGAGTCAGCTCAACATCGCCATGAATGTTTAGTTTACTGAACATACGATAGCGGTAGCTGTTCACCGTTTTCGGACTGAGATTGAGCTGTTCTGAGATCTCATTGACCTTCTGGCCCTTGGTGATCATCAGCATAATCTGCAATTCACGTTCAGACAAACTGGCAAATGGGCTTTCTGTTTTTTCTGGTTCGATCTGGCTTAACGCCATTTGTTGAGCGATGTCAGAAGCAATGTAACGCTGCCCTGAATAGACAGAACGAATCGCACTCACGACTTCCTGCGGAGCCGCGCCTTTGCTGAGGTAGCCCGCAGCACCGGCCTGCATGACTTTCGCTGGTAAAGGGTTTTCTGTATGGACGGTAAGCATGATGATTTTGACATCAGCTGTGGAACGCGCGATTTTACGCGTCGCCTCAAGACCGCCAATGCCCGGCATACTCATGTCCATTAGCACCACGTCAACGGCATTTGTCCGGCACCACTTAACGGCGTCTTCACCGCACGATGCCTCACCGACGACTTTTATACCCTTTATATCTTCCAGAATGCGTCGTATCCCTGCGCGCACCAGTTCGTGGTCATCAACAAGTAGAACGTTGATCAAAGGAATATCTCCAGAAATAGGGATAACGCTACTGATAGTTAGTCATTCGTATATTAGCGGTTTTTATTGCAACTTTGAAACGTTAAAAATGGTGGGTATTCGATTTTTCTCTCGTTTTTGTCAATTCGATTGTCCACAGTTATGGTCACGCCCGTCACCAACGGCTTACCGGATCGTTTCACAGTAAGCCCTACGATGAAATGTGACAAAAATTGACTTTATTCAGCAAAAATGAAAATCAGCCCGCTGAATATGTAACATTAATTAACCCGAACAATACGGGCAAAAAACATTCATGATAAAAATATTTATTGGTCATTATATTAACGTATTTTATAGCACTGCCGATATCACGCTCAAAAAACAACCACTGCTATTTTTAGCAAAGCTTATGGTATACTCCGCCGCCTTAACATTTTTCACCGCAAATTTTCATTGCAACATGACGAGGAAAATAAATGAGTACGCCTGATTTTTCTACTGCCGAGAATAATCAAGAACTGGCAAATGAAGTCTCCTGCCTGAAAGCGATGCTGACGCTGATGCTGCAGGCGATGGGACAAGCTGACGCGGGCCGCGTGATGTTAAAGATGGAAAAACAGCTTGCGCTGATCGAAGACGAAACCCAGGCTGCAGTATTTTCCAAAACGGTTAAGCAAATTAAACAAGCCTACCGTCAGTAATATAAAACCGGCTGATAGCGTGCCTTTCAGCCGGTTTTTGCATCTGGCACGCAGGACAGAAAAGAGATCAAATTAAGCCAGTAGCGGCCGCGTAACAGGCAACCTGGGTCTTATTTGGTGCATTAATTTTTTTCTGCATGTTTTTCTGGTGGAAATTGACCGTATTCTCAGAGATTGACAAAATCATCGCTATCTCTGCTGATGTTTTCCCTTCCGCCGTCCACCTCAGAATTTCTTTTTCGCGCTTGCTGAAATTCATCTCTGGCGTCATCACTATTTCATCATTTAAACGCATCAGAGCCATCAGACTTTCGCGCACCAGTAACTGCATTTTTAATTGCAGTTCATCACTAAGAATGGGTATTTCGCGCGCGCTGCAACGGGAAAAGGACAAAAAGCCCAGCGCCCGGTTTGGCAGCATTAAATACTGAGTGACACCGCGGCGTAAACCATGTGCGCGCGCGGCTTCCCATAACGGCTGTGCTTCGCTGAATAAGTCATCATTCCACATTAAATGGCCCTGACTAAAGTTTTCAGGGTTCAGCACCGGATCAATTGCGAGAAAGTTTTTTGCCTGATAATAACTAACCCACGCCTCAGGGTAATTGGTGTAAAAAGCCACTTTAGGTCGAGTGAATGGTACCGGGTGGCGGACACATAACGAATAGTAATCGTACTCCAGCTGCTGAGCCTGAAGCTCAATTTCATGGTAGACCTCTTCTGCGGTCTCCATCCTCTGAAAACGCAACAGCATCGTGCGACGCCAGCTGAAAAAATCCTTATCCTGCATAGTAAACCGCAACGCCCCTGAGAGTGAGTATCATTTATAATGATAATTCAAACTATCACATAAATAAGATTTATATATAATTTATATTATTCAGGCAATGAATTACTTTTGCAAGCCATCGCATTCTCTTATGTTATTAATGAGTTATGCTGATTTGTTAAGCAGTTTTATCAGGCTTGAAATGGCGTCCAGCCCCGACAGGTGAATCGTCGGGGCTGATTTTTTCTTATTATTGCAGCAGAAACTTCTCGAGGAACTGGCGGGTGCGAGGCTGCTCGGGGTCGGCAAATAACGCTTTTGCGGCCCCCTGCTCGACTATCCGCCCCTGGTCCATAAAGATCGCCCGGTCCGCAACATCCCGGGCAAAGCTCATTTCGTGCGTCACAATCACCATCGTGCGCTTTTCCTGCGCCAGCTGACGGATGGTGTTCAGGACTTCACCCACCAGCTCTGGATCCAGCGCTGACGTTGGCTCGTCAAACAAAATCACCTCAGGACGCATTGCCAGCGCACGCGCAATCGCAACACGCTGCTGTTGACCGCCAGACAAACGACGTGGATAGCTGGTTTCTTTACCTGCCAGCCCAACTTTTGCCAGCAGCTCGCGAGCGCGCGCCGTGGCCTCTTCTTTCGGTTCACCTTTGACGATCACCGGCCCTTCAATAATGTTCTCCAGCACCGTACGATGCGGAAACAAATTAAAGTTCTGGAAGACAAACCCGACGTGCTGACGCAACTGGCGAATCAGAGATTTTTGCTGACTTAATGAACGTGCAGTATCAATAGTGATATCGCCAACGGTGATCGTTCCCGCTTCGGGTTGTTCCAGCAGATTTATGCTGCGTAGCAACGTGGTTTTGCCGGAACCACTCGGACCGATAATTGCCACCACTTCGCCAGGCTTTACCTCAAGGTCGATACCGTGCAGCACCGTCTGACCGTGGAATTTTTTCACCAGGTTCTTAACTTCAATGGCACTCATTTTGGTTCTCTCTCCTGGCGATTAAGTTGATTCTCAAAATGGTTCTGCAACGTCGATAACACAGTCGCCATGATCCAGTAGATGAGCGAAGCCGCCAGATACATGGTGAACACCTCCAGCGTACGCGAGGTAATCAACTGCGCCTGACGGAACAGCTCCGGCACCTGGATTGTCGCGGCCAGCGACGTATCTTTTACCAGGCTAATAAAGCTGTTCGACAGCGGCGGCAACGCCACACGCGCCGCCTGTGGCAAAATCGCGCGACGCATGGTCTGCCACGGCGTCATACCAATACTGGCTGCCGCTTCCCACTGACCTTTATCAATAGAAGAAATGGCGGCGCGCAGCGTTTCGGCAGCATAGGCGGCAGTGTTCAACGACAGACCAATCATTGCTGACGGAATGGGATCTAATTCGATACCAAACTGCGGCAGGCCGTAATAGATCATAAACAGTTGTGCGATGAGCGGCGTACCACGAAAAATAGAGATATAAAAACGCGCCAGCCAGCGCACGGGCCAGATTGGCGACAGACGCATCAGCGCGAGAATAAACCCGAGCAGTAAGCCAAAAAACATGCCGCCGATACTGAGTTGCAGCGTATACCCAGCCCCTTTCAGCAGGAACGGCAAGGAATCAATAACCAGTTGTATACTTTCTTGCATGAGCGTTTCCGGAGCTAAACGTGGGGATGATAGGCGAACAGCGCAGGCGCACCGCCGGTATGAATAAACAGAATCGGCCCTTCATCTTTGAAGCGTTTCTGACTGATACCGTCAATCAGCCCCGCCATCGCTTTTCCGGTATACACAGGATCAAGCAGAATGCCTTCCAGCCGCGCCAGCAATTTCACTGCTTCCATGCCTTCGTCGTTCGGCACGCCGTAGCCAGGTGCAAAATAGTCATCCCAGAGTAAAATTTCCGCTGATGCGGTCAGCTCCAGTTCTTTCGCAATCGCCTGTTGTAGGTTAACCACTTTCGGCAATTGATCGGCAACGGAACGCGACACGGTCACGCCAATCAGTTCGCTTTCAGGCATCAGGTGTTCCAGCCCAACAGCCAGTCCGGCGTGAGTTCCGGCACTGCCCGATGCGACTACCACCGATGAAATATTAACCGCCCCTTCACACTGTTGCGCGATTTCCAGCGCACTCTCCACATAACCTAGCGCGCCAAGAGCATTAGAACCGCCAACCGGAATGACATACGGGCGAAAGCCTTGTGCTTCGACTCGCGTCGCCAGCTCTTCCAGTTGGGCATTGGGATCGGTCAGTGCGTCGCACATTTCAATCTGGGTATTGAACAGATCCAGCAACAAGCGATTGCCGTTGGTTAAATAGTTTTCTGCGGTTGTGCCAATAGGATTTTCCAGCAGCGCCACGCAGTGCAGACCGAGTTTGGCAGCGACTGCGGCAGTCTGCCGCACATGGTTAGACTGGATCGCCCCGGCAGTAATCAGCGTATCGGCACCTTCACGCAGAGCATCTGCCGCGAGAAATTCCAGCTTACGTAATTTATTGCCGCCCATTGCCATGGGGGTGACGTCATCCCGTTTGATGAAAATTTCCCGTCCTAGATAATCAGAAAAGCGCGGCAGATATTCGAGCGGCGTTGGCGCGCCGATAAACTCCAGCCGTGGAAAACGGGTTAAATTATGCAGTGGCATAACAGCCTCCGATGTGTGTTGTTGTGATTTTCTTATTATGCACGCTGAAAACGCGTAAATAAAAAAGGCGCTAGTGAAAGCGCCCTTTTTTGTCATTATGCTGATTATTTGGTCACATCAGCACCAAACCATTTTTCGGAAAGGGCTTGCAGAGTGCCATCTTTTTGCATTTCCGCAATTGCATCATTCACTGCTTTCAGCAGGTCCTCATTTCCTTTACGCAGCGCCACGCCAGACTCCTGACGGGAGAATGCTTCACCGGTTACTGCCAGCGTATCGTTGGTTTTCTTCACCAGATCCAGCGCCGCCAGACGATCAACGAGGATCGCATCGATACGCCCTACGCGCAGATCCTGATATTTGGTCGGGTCATCATCATAGGTACGCACATCGACGCCCTGAACATTCTGCCGCAGCCACTCTTCATAGTTGGTGCCCAGACCGACCCCCACTTTTTTGCCTTTCAGATCATCGGCTGTTTTAATGGTGCCTTCGTTACCTTTTTTCACCAGCGCCTGAATACCAGAAATGGTGTACGGGGTTGAGAAATCGTATTTTTTCTTGCGCTCATCAGAAATGGTGACCTGATTAATCACCACATCAATACGTTTAGAGTCCAGCGACGCCAGCATACCGTCCCATTTGGTCGGTTTTAGTGACGCCTCAACGCCAAGATGTTTTGCCAGCTGTTGGGCAAATTCCACTTCAAAACCGGTTAATTTGCCGTCATCTCCCTGAAAACTGAACGGCGGATAAGTTCCTTCCAGCCCTACCAGCAGCGTGCCGCGCTCTTTAACTTTATTAAGCAGACCTTCATCTGCAAAACTTTTAACGCTCATGCCCGCAACCAGCGCCACGGCCATCACACCCATCAATGCCTGACGTCCCAGATGTGCTAATTTCATATTCACCCCGAATGTTGTTATGTCTGTTTGCAGTGTAGAGCCATTGTTTGTAAACACAAAAACAACTCCGCTACATCTTATTCTTATTTAATATATATCAGAAGAAGGCAGGCTGGAGGATTTCTGCACAAGTCTGGTACAGGTTTGGCGCTGATAGTGTTGATACTTCCGTAACGCGATGCGGTAATTGTTGGTGCTGGTGGTGGGCAGCCACGGGGCGAGGATTTCATCAAGGAAACCGTCCTGCAGCTGATCGAGGGAAATATTTTGCTCGTGTAGATGATTCCCCAAACGGCGCAAACGAACGACATATTCACGCACCGTACCTGGGCTCATTTCAGTTTGCTCAAAAAGAAATTGCTTAAAGCCGATAATATCGAAAAAATCACTCTGCGTTTTGCAATGTAAATCACCGCAAAATCGGCACAATGCCGCCCATGATTTTTGTTCCGTTTGCCAGCCATTTTCATCAAGCAGCGTGTCCAGGCGGGAAATCTCGATTTTATTCACTATTTTGCCGTCGCGAACTAAGGTAATGCGATCGAGTAATTTACGGCAATGCGCGCAATGGGTCTGGCTGTGTTTAAAGTCTTTAAGATAGCGGCTTAATGGCCGTCTTTTCAGGTGCTGCACCATCATTAAGAACTCCTGGTAGTCAAAGTTAAAGTGCGGCATTTACTGACGTTATAACTTACCCAGTTTAGTGCGTAACCGTTTAATAGCCTGGCTGTGTAACTGACTGACCCGCGATTCCCCGACCTCCAGCACCGCGCCAATCTCTTTGAGATTCAGCTCTTCCTGGTAATAGAGGGTTAATACCAGTTTTTCGCGCTCCGGCAACGTTTCGATGGCTTCCATCACCCGCTGGCGCAGATTACTGTCCAGTAGTTGTTGTAGCGGGTTTTCTCGCTGATGATCATCAGTAACCAGTTCGATGCTATCGCCGTGCTCTTCGCGCCACTCATCGTAGGAGAAGAGCTGGCTGTTATTGGTGTCGAGCAACATTTGGCGATAATCGGCAATATCGATCCCTAAACGTTCCGCTACCTCAGTTTCCGTGGCGTTGCGGCCAAGTTCCTGCTCCAGTTGCCCTATTGCCTGTGCCACTTCACGCGCGTTGCGTCGCACGCTGCGCGGCACCCAGTCACGGCTGCGAAGTTCATCCAGCATAGCGCCACGGATACGCTGCACTGCGTAAGTTGTAAATGCCGTTCCTTGTAGGGCGTCATAGCGTTCGACGGCATTAAGTAACCCAATGCCGCCCGCCTGTAGCAGATCGTCAAGTTCCACGCTCGCGGGCAGTCGAACCTGCAGGCGCAATGCTTCGTGACGCACCAGCGGGACATAACGCTGCCACAGCGAGTGTTTATCCATTACACCTTCAGCGGTATAGAGTGAATTCACGATAAACAGCCCTGCGTTATATGAGTTATCGGCATGATTATCCGTTTCTGCAGGGTTTTTAATCGGACGATTAGTGGGTGAAATGAGGGGTTATTTGGGGGTTACAGGTAAATTCCAGGCAGAAAAAAACCCCGCCGGTGGCGGGGAAGCACGTTGCTGACAAATTGCGCTTTATGTTGCCGGATGCGGCGTAAACGCCTTATCCGGCCTACAAAAATGTGCAAATTCAATAAATTGCAATTCAACTTGTAGGCCTGATAAGCGCAGCGCATCAGGCAATTTGGCGTTGCCGTCAGTCTCAGTTAATCAGGTTACAACGATTAACCCTGCAGCAGAGACAGAACCTGCTGCGGTACCTGGTTAGCTTTTGCCAACACGGAGTTACCGGCCTGCTGGATGATCTGCGCTTTCGACATATTGGACACTTCGGTCGCATAGTCGGCGTCCTGAATACGGGACTGCGCTTCAGACAGGTTGGTAGTGGTGTTGTTCAGGTTGGTAACCGCGGAATCCAGACGGTTTTGCACCGCACCGAGGGAAGAACGGAATTTGTCTACAGATGCGATAGCATCGTCCAGCGCTTTCAGCGGATCCGTGGTTTTACCATTTGCAACAGCAGTCAGAGCCTCACCACCAGCAGTCAAACCTGTTTGCAGATTACCGCCATTTAAATCGGCAGAATCGTATGTTTTACCATCAATATCGACCACTTCTGTTTTGCCATCATCTCCGCCCAGTTTGACCGCGGTTGGAGAACTGGCGGCACCGGAAGAGTCAGTATAGGTAATAGTTTTAACAGAAACAGCACCAGTAGTTTCATTCACATCCGCAGCGTAAAGATTGCCATTTGTATCTTTAAGCGCATATGTATCGGTATCATTACCCTTGGAATCCTGCAGTTTTACTAAGCTAACAGCACCAAGGTTGGCAGTTGCGGAACCTGCAGTATTATCAATCTGAACAGGTGTACCGCCTGAAGTGATAGTTGTAGCTTTAGTAGTATTTGCATCAGTTACAGTTGCATTTGCCGTTGCTCCAGTCGCCATTGTCACTGTACCATCATTAGCAACTGTTACTGCGTAATACTTCCCATCGTTATCACCACCGGTGATTTTCGCATAGTAATCATTACCATTATCAGTATAAACACCCTCAATTGAAGCTGGGTTAGTTCCGCCAGTATCAGTGGCTGCTTCCGTAGAAAGGGTAATTCCAGTAAGTTTAATATTGTTTGTGGTGGTAGCACCAAAAGCAGTTACTGGAGCACTAGTGGTAACTGTATCGTTATTTTTAACGCTAAAACCATCAAGGCCAAGAGTTTTAGCATCAATCTGCTTCAGATCGATAGTGATAGTCTGGTTATCATTTGCGCCAACCTGGATTTTCATGGAGCCATTTTTTGCCAGCACGTTCACGCCGTTGAACTGGGTCTGACCAGATACGCGGTCAATTTCATCCAGACGGGATTTAATTTCGTCCTGGATAGAAGACAGATCAGACTCAGAGTTAGTACCGGTAGTGGCCTGTACCGTCAGTTCACGCACACGCTGTAAGTTGTTGTTGATTTCGGACAGCGCGCCTTCGGTGGTCTGCGCAACGGAGATACCGTCGTTGGCGTTACGGGCCGCCTGAGTCAGGCCTTTAATGTTAGAGGTGAAACGGTTAGCAATCGCCTGACCCGCTGCGTCATCCTTCGCGCTGTTAATACGCAAGCCAGAAGACAGACGCTCGATAGAACTCGACAGCGCAGACTGGTTCTTGTTGATATTATTTTGAGTGATCAGCGAGAGGCTGTTGGTATTAATGACTTGTGCCATGATTCGTTATCCTATATTGCAAGTCGTTGATTACGTATTGGGTTTCCACCCGTCGGCTCAATCGCCGTCAACCCTGTTATCGTCTGTCGTAAAACAACCTTTAGAATTTTTTTCAAAAACAGCCATTTTTTGTTAGTCGCCGAAATACTCTTTTCTCTGCCCCTTATTCCCGCTATTAAAAAAAACAATTAAACGTAAACTTTGCGCAATTCAGACCGATAACCCCGGTATTCGTTTTACGTGTCGAAAGATAAAAGGAAATCGCATGGCAAGTATTTCATCGCTGGGAGTCGGGTCAGGTCTGGATTTAAGTTCCATCCTTGATAGCCTCACCGCCGCGCAAAAAGCGACGCTAACCCCCATTTCAAATCAGCAATCGTCGTTTACCGCTAAACTTAGCGCCTACGGTACGCTGAAAAGCGCGCTGACGACTTTCCAGACCGCCAATACTGCATTGTCTAAAGCCGATCTTTTTTCCGCCACCAGCACCACCAGCAGCACCACCGCGTTCAGTGCCACCACTGCGGGTAACGCCATCGCCGGGAAATACACCATCAGCGTCACCCATCTGGCGCAGGCGCAAACCCTGACCACGCGCACCACCAGAGACGATACGAAAACGGCGATCGCCACCAGCGACAGTAAACTCACCATTCAACAAGGCGGCGACAAAGATCCGATTACCATTGATATCAGCGCGGCTAACTCATCGTTAAGCGGGATCCGTGATGCCATCAACAACGCAAAAGCAGGCGTAAGCGCAAGCATCATTAACGTGGGTAACGGTGAATATCGTCTGTCAGTCACATCAAATGACACCGGCCTTGATAATGCGATGACACTCTCGGTCAGCGGTGATGATGCGCTACAAAGTTTTATGGGCTATGACGCCAGTGCCAGCAGCAACGGTATGGAGGTCTCGGTTGCCGCCCAGAATGCGCAGCTGACAGTCAACAACGTCGCCATCGAGAACAGCAGCAACACCATCAGCGACGCGCTGGAAAACATCACCCTGAACCTGAACGATGTCACCACGGGCAACCAGACGCTAACCATCACTCAGGACACCTCCAAAGCGCAAACGGCGATTAAAGACTGGGTGAATGCCTACAACTCGCTAATAGATACCTTCAGCAGCCTGACCAAATACACCGCCGTAGATGCGGGAGCTGATAGCCAGAGTTCTAGCAATGGTGCACTGCTCGGCGACTCCACGCTGCGGACGATTCAGACGCAGTTGAAATCGATGCTGAGTAATACCGTCAGTTCTTCCAGCTATAAAACGTTGGCGCAGATTGGTATCACGACCGATCCCAGCGATGGCAAACTGGAACTGGATGCCGACAAACTCACCGCTGCACTGAAAAAAGATGCCAGCGGCGTAGGTGCATTGATTGTTGGCGATGGTAAAAAAACCGGCATCACGACCACCATCGGCAGCAACCTGACCAGTTGGCTTTCGACAACGGGCATTATTAAAGCCGCTACCGATGGCGTTAGTAAGACCCTGAATAAATTAACTAAAGACTACAACGCCGCCAGCGATCGCATTGATGCGCAGGTCGCTCGCTACAAAGAACAATTTACCCAACTGGACGTTTTAATGACCTCGTTAAACAGCACCAGCAGCTACTTAACGCAGCAGTTCGAAAACAACAGTAATTCCAAGTAAGCAATATTCATCGGGAGACAGGTCATGTACGCGGCAAAAGGCACCCAGGCCTATGCACAAATTGGCGTCGAAAGCGCCGTAATGAGCGCCAGCCAGCAGCAGCTGGTCACCATGCTATTTGATGGAGTGCTGAGCGCACTGGTTAGAGCGAGCCTGTTTATGCAGGACAACAATCAGCAAGGCAAAGGCGTCTCTTTGTCAAAAGCGATCAACATCATTGAGAACGGACTGCGGGTGAGTCTTGATGAAGAGAGCAAAGACGAACTAACCCAAAACTTGATTGCTCTTTATAGCTATATGGTCAGGCGCTTGCTGCAAGCCAATTTACGCAACGATGTCTCCGCAGTCGAAGAAGTGGAAGCATTAATGCGCAATATTGCCGATGCCTGGAAAGAGTCGTTACTCTCCCCTTCTTTGATTCAGGACCCAGTCTGATGAACCATGCACCGCATTTATATTTCGCCTGGCAACAACTCGTCGAAAAAAGCCAGCTCATGTTACGCCTGGCAACGGAAGAACAATGGGACGAACTCATCGCCAGCGAAATGGCGTATGTGAATGCGGTGCAGGAGATTGCACATTTGACTGAAGAGGTTGACCCGTCCACCACGATGCAGGAGCAGCTCCGCCCGATGCTGCGCCTGATTCTCGACAACGAAAGCAAGGTAAAGCAGTTATTACAGATTCGGATGGATGAACTGGCGAAACTGGTCGGTCAGTCATCGGTGCAAAAATCGGTGTTAAGTGCCTATGGCGATCAGGGCGGCTTTGTGCTGGCTCCGCAGGATAACCTCTTTTGAATCTGAATGAGTCGATGGCTCGCGAATAATCCGATTACGGCTACGCTTCTAATGTTCCCCTTGAATGGAGTCGAAGAATGCGTAATCCCACGCTGTTACAATGTTTTCACTGGTATTACCCGGAAGGCGGTAAGCTCTGGCCTGAACTGGCCGAGCGCGCCGACGGTTTTAATGATATTGGTATCAATATGGTCTGGTTGCCGCCCGCCTATAAAGGCGCATCGGGCGGGTATTCGGTCGGCTACGACTCCTATGATTTATTTGATTTAGGCGAGTTTGATCAGAAAGGCAGCATCCCTACTAAATATGGCGATAAAGCACAACTGCTGGCCGCCATTGATGCTCTGAAACGTAATGACATTGCGGTGCTGTTGGATGTGGTAGTCAACCACAAAATGGGCGCGGATGAAAAAGAAGCTATTCGCGTGCAGCGTGTAAATGCTGATGACCGTACGCAAATTGACGAAGAAATCATTGAGTGTGAAGGCTGGACGCGTTACACCTTCCCCGCCCGTGCCGGGCAATACTCGCAGTTTATCTGGGATTTCAAATGTTTTAGCGGTATCGACCATATCGAAAACCCTGACGAAGATGGCATTTTTAAAATTGTTAACGACTACACCGGCGAAGGCTGGAACGATCAGGTTGATGATGAATTAGGTAATTTCGATTATCTGATGGGCGAGAATATCGATTTTCGCAATCATGCCGTGACGGAAGAGATTAAATACTGGGCGCGCTGGGTGATGGAACAAACGCAATGCGACGGTTTTCGTCTTGATGCGGTCAAACATATTCCAGCCTGGTTTTATAAAGAGTGGATCGAACACGTACAGGAAGTTGCGCCAAAGCCGCTGTTTATTGTGGCGGAGTACTGGTCGCATGAAGTTGATAAGCTGCAAACGTATATTGATCAGGTGGAAGGCAAAACCATGCTGTTTGATGCGCCGCTGCAGATGAAATTCCATGAAGCATCGCGCATGGGGCGCGACTACGACATGACGCAGATTTTCACGGGTACATTAGTGGAAGCCGATCCTTTCCACGCCGTGACGCTCGTTGCCAATCACGACACCCAACCGTTGCAAGCCCTCGAAGCGCCGGTCGAACCGTGGTTTAAACCGCTGGCGTATGCCTTAATTTTGTTGCGGGAAAATGGCGTTCCTTCGGTATTCTATCCGGACCTCTACGGTGCGCATTACGAAGATGTCGGTGGTGACGGGCAAACCTATCCGATAGATATGCCAATAATCGAACAGCTTGATGAGTTAATTCTCGCCCGTCAGCGTTTCGCCCACGGTGTACAGACGTTATTTTTCGACCATCCGAACTGCATTGCCTTTAGCCGCAGTGGCACCGACGAATTTCCCGGCTGCGTGGTGGTCATGTCGAACGGGGATGATGGCGAAAAAACCATTCATCTGGGAGAGAATTACGGCAATAAAACCTGGCGTGATTTTCTGGGGAACCGGCAAGAGAGAGTAGTGACCGACGAAAACGGCGAAGCAACCTTCTTTTGCAACGGCGGCAGCGTCAGCGTGTGGGTTATCGAAGAGGTGATTTAAATTCATCCCCGGCGGCAAGCCGGGGAGATTTCATTACGGCAGTGGCGTCGGTAACGGCGCTTTATCCAGCGCGGCGGCACACTCTGCTGTCGGGCGATCCACACGCTCCATCGTCATACCATCGTACTCAATGGTGTTACCGTCACGCTCAACCTCGTACAGCTCACGTTTTACGGTAACGTTAGTGAGATCATCAGACATCAATGTCAACTTACCCGGCACGGCAATCACCCGCTGCCACTGACGGCAATCCAGGGTATCGCCCTCTTTAGTGACAATCAGGCTGCCTATCGCTTCCGGGCTGACCAGCGCACGTTGCGGCCCTTTGGTCTGCCAGTAGCCCGCCAGCCAGTCCGGCGCGGGGGTTTTCACGACATTGTTATAGTTTTCGACTTCGGCACAGCCCGCCAGCAACAAGAGCGCGCCTGCAATTGCGAGTTTTTTCATCATTCGTCCTGCATGAGAAGAAAAGAGGATTGTGGCATTAAAGCCCTGATGTCGCCAGCCTTTCAAGGTTCAGAGAGAAATTTGATCTAACTATTATTTTTGTGAATTATTACCCCGAAAATAAATTTGCATGGTGTATGATTCGCGACTCTTGTTTCAAACCTTCTGAGTTCAGAGGCTACATTCATGTCATGGCAGCAATTCAAACACGCCTGGTTGATTAAATTCTGGGCCCCCATCCCTGCGGTCATCGCGGCGGGTATTCTCTCTACTTACTATTTTGGCATTACTGGCACCTTTTGGGCTGTCACGGGTGAATTTACCCGTTGGGGCGGCCAGCTCCTGCAACTGTTCGGCGTCCATGCTGAAGAGTGGGGTTACTTTAAAATTATCCATCTGGAAGGATCGCCATTAACCCGCATCGACGGGATGATGATCCTCGGTATGTTTGGCGGCTGCTTTGCCGCAGCGCTGTGGGCCAACAATGTCAAACTGCGAATGCCGCGCAGCCGTATCCGCATTATGCAGGCCATCATTGGCGGCATTATCGCCGGTTTTGGCGCGCGTCTGGCAATGGGCTGTAACCTGGCGGCGTTCTTTACCGGTATTCCTCAGTTCTCGCTGCATGCCTGGTTCTTTGCCATCGCCACTGCCATTGGTTCATGGTTTGGCGCGCGCTTTACCCTGCTGCCCATCTTCCGTATTCCCGTGAAAATGCAGAAAGTTTCTGCCGCCTCACCGCTGACGCAAAAACCGGATCAGGCGCGGCGTCGTTTTCGTCTCGGGATGCTGGTCTTTTTCGGCATGCTGGGCTGGGCGCTGCTCACAGCGATGAACCAACCCAAACTGGGGCTGGCAATGCTGTTTGGCGTCGGCTTTGGTTTACTGATTGAACGTGCGCAAATCTGCTTTACTTCAGCGTTCCGCGATATGTGGATCACCGGACGTACCCATATGGCGAAAGCAATCATTATCGGTATGGCGGTGAGTGCCATCGGGATCTTCAGTTACGTACAGTTAGGCGTTGAACCCAAAATCATGTGGGCGGGACCAAACGCGGTAATTGGTGGTTTACTGTTTGGTTTTGGCATCGTGCTGGCTGGCGGCTGCGAAACCGGCTGGATGTACCGCGCGGTAGAAGGCCAGGTGCACTACTGGTGGGTCGGTCTGGGCAATGTGATCGGCTCAACGATTCTGGCGTATTACTGGGATGATTTCGCTCCGGCGCTGGCCACCGACTGGGACAAAATCAACCTGCTGAAAACCTTTGGTCCGATGGGTGGCCTGCTGGTGACATATTTGCTGTTGTTTGCTGCGCTGATGTTGATTATCGGCTGGGAAAAACGCTTCTTCCGCCGTGCGGCACCGCAGACTGCTAAGGAGATCGCATGAAAAATATCGTTCCTGATTACCGCCTTGATATGGTGGGTGAACCCTGCCCTTATCCGGCAGTCGCAACCCTTGAGGCGATGCCGCAGTTAAAAAAAGGGGAAATCCTGGAAGTGGTGAGCGACTGTCCGCAGTCGATCAATAATATTCCACTGGATGCGCGTAATCACGGCTATACGGTGCTGGATATTCAGCAAGACGGGCCGACCATTCGTTATTTAATTCAGAAGTAATCCCTCATTCCCGCTGTGACCCACAGCGGGAACATCGTTACCTTTGTATCACATAGATTTTACCCGCCCCCACTCCTATTCTTTTCAGTATGATCTCAGGAGGTTTCTATGTGTGGACGCTTTGCCCAATCCCAAACGCGTGAAGATTACCTTGCGCTTCTCGCGGAAGATATTGAACGCGATATTCCCTATGATCCCGAACCCATTGGCAGATACAACGTCGCGCCGGGAACCAAAGTCCTACTGCTCAGTGAACGTGATGAACACCTTCATCTGGATCCGGTTTTCTGGGGATATGCTCCCGGATGGTGGGATAAACCGCCGCTGATTAACGCCCGCGTAGAAACTGCGGCAACCAGTCGTATGTTTAAACCGCTCTGGCAACATGGTCGGGCAATCTGTTTTGCCGATGGCTGGTTTGAGTGGAAAAAAGAAGGCGACAAAAAACAGCCTTTTTTTATCTATCGTGCTGATGGACAACCTATTTTTATGGCCGCGATAGGTAGCACACCATTTGAGCGTGGTGACGAAGCCGAAGGATTTTTGATCGTCACTGCTGCGGCAGATCAAGGTCTGGTAGATATTCATGACCGCCGCCCACTGGTACTGTCGCCAGAAGCTGCGCGGGAATGGATGCGGCAAGAGATTAGCGGTAAAGAAGCCTCAGAAATCGCGGCCAGTGGCTGTGTTCCAGCAAACCAGTTCTCCTGGCACCCGGTATCGCGCGCGGTGGGTAATGTTAAAAACCAGGGCGCGGAGTTAATTCAACCTGTTTGATAAGCCTGGAGATTATTGATCAACAATACTGCGTCATAAGAAATCTCTATTAGACAAAGATTTCATTACCTGTTGGCATATTGCAAAAATAACACCAATACGGAATCGTCATGTTCACGATTAAAACAGATGATCTCACCCATCCAGCAGTGCAAGCATTAGTGGCTTACCATATTTCCGGCATGCTGCAGCAGTCTCCCCCCGAAAGCAGTCATGCTTTAGATGTGCAAAAATTACGTAACCCGACAGTGACATTCTGGTCAGTATGGGAAGGCGAACAACTCGCAGGAATTGGTGCGCTGAAGTTGCTGGATGATAAACACGGCGAGCTGAAATCAATGCGTACCGCGCCAAATTATTTACGTCGTGGTGTCGCCAGTCTGATTTTACGCCACATTTTGCAGGTCGCCCAGGACAGATGCCTTCATCGCCTGAGCTTAGAAACGGGTACACAGGCTGGATTTACGGCCTGCCATCAACTTTATTTGAAGCATGGTTTCGCTGATTGCGAACCGTTTGCTGATTATCGACTTGATCCACACAGTCGATTTTTATCATTGACGCTATGCGAAAATAATGAATTGCCATGAGCCAGACGCAGCACATTCTTGCATTCGACGTGCTGCGCCTTTATTTATCACCAGCAGGAAACGCCTTGTCCATAGACGCCCCTTCCACATGCGCCACAAGAAACCTCTATTCCAGTGACACAATTGCGCCTAATTAATTACATTTAATATTTAATTATGAGTTCCTCACCATCTATTACATACTTTTTAACCATATCGGAATATTTATCATAATCAGCGGGATTCGTAACAATATATTTTCGCTGCGATCTTTCATAGCAAATCCCTGTCAAAGTCCATGATATAAAAATGTCTCTTCAAAAGAATTACATTCTTTAAAAAGTAATTCTTTATTGCTATATATCGCAGAGACAACCTCAATATCACACTCCATACGTGCTTTCTCCAGATGATTTGGGAAGTATTGAATTTCTTTTATCTTATTATCGCCACAATTAAACAGCTTAGTAGTCTCAGGCATTGCTGGTATTTACCATATTTTATTGCGATAAATAGAAATTGTCATAGCCTTTGACGGAGATGAGTCAACACGCGATATCAGATTATTATCTACGGAGACCTGGGTAATTCCATCGGATACTTTTGGAAATACCATATAATTATTGAAATCGAGCTCTAATTCTTTGCAGAATTTGGGAATTTGTATTGTGGCAAGGCCATTATGACGAAGATAAAGCACCTCAATCCAGGATGGAAGAGGTGGCAAAGACCCCAAGTGAAGATCTGTTAAGTCAAGTTTACTATTGTGGAGTTCAACACATTTAAACAATCTCACCAATGCTATATCCACATTTTTTTTGAAGTCATTCGATGCGCCTTCTTTTACTGAATTAGCCCAGTCGCTGAAACCTTTGCAAAGTCTGGAATCTGTAATTTTCGTAAAGTTGTCTAGAAACTCTGCAATATTAGTCGATATAAACTCTAATTTATGCCGAATGGGTGGGTTACCAGTTCCCTGATTTTTTCTATCATGATAAAACCTATCTTATTATAAATCGAGAAATCTTGAAACCAGAGACTATAATCACCCCATTCGAAATATTCTGAGTGCAATAACTTAAATTCTGACAGCATATTAAATAATTTGCTGTCTTCACTAATTGGTGTAAACTTACCATTTCCAAGACAACTGACTAACTCACTTGATAATTCATTTATGATTGCATCATCAGATACTAACTCATGTTGTTTTATCGTAGATTCAGTATTAGATGTGACTTTATTTAATTGAACCGGCTGAGTTTTTAACGAAAGATCATTTAATGGAAACATTTACACTCCTGTTTAATAAATTATATTGCCCAGGGCGCATTCTAAAACACAATAAAATTACCACTATCAAAAATCGCTCATATCCATCGCCCGGAATATGAATAAAAACATCAACAAAGATTAAATTATCCAGAGGTTACTGTTGCGTCTGTGGTCGTAACAACATCCGACGTGGTGATGTGTCAAATGAGACGCTCTGATGTTCAGGGGGGTTATCGCGTATACGGATCGTGGATGGCAGAAAACGTTCAGGATCAGGTATCCATTTTAAACCAGAAATTGAGTGAGTTTGCCCCATCCATGCCCCACGCGGTGAGATCGGATGTAATTAACAACAGGTTACAAAACCTACACCTGCATGCTCATCACTTCCTGATACGCCGCCACCAGCTTATTACGCACCTGAATCCCCATTTGCATAGAAACTGAGGCTTTTTGCATATCGGTCATCACATCGTTTAACGCCACGCCGGGTTCACCGAGAGTGAATTTTTCTGCCTGCGTGCGGGCAGCTGTTTGTGTATCACTAATGCGATCGAGCGCGGCGTGCAGCTGCCCGGCAAAACTAATGGTCGGTTGCGGCAGTGATTCCTGCGCACGCGCACTCATCGCCGTAGCCTGTAACTGGCTGATAACCCCTTCAATCCCCTGTATCGCTGACATTCTCGTCTCCCGGATAATTTCTGGTAGCAAAGCCTACCAGTAAGTCAATAAGACAAAGGCGCTAAATAGCAACAAAAAAACGGGTTTATTGGCGGATAGAAAAAAACGAAAGCACAAATAATGGGAGCGTCAATTTTTCGAGTTTGCTGACCCGGGAGTGAGTCTTGTTCCACTTTGCCAATAACGCCGTCCATAATCAGCCACGAGGTGCGCGATGAATGCGACTGCAGCCCAGACAAAATCTCTTGAGTGGCTTAATCGCCTGCGTGCGAATCCGAAAATTCCATTGATTGTTGCCGGTTCCGCGGCAGTGGCGGTCATGGTCGCACTGATCCTGTGGGCGAAAGCCCCCGACTACCGCACATTATTCAGCAATCTTTCCGATCAGGATGGTGGCGCAATTGTCAGCCAACTGACGCAAATGAATATTCCTTACCGCTTCAGCGAAGCCAGCGGCGCTATTGAAGTTCCGGCAGATAAAGTTCACGAACTGCGTCTGCGCCTGGCACAACAAGGTTTGCCAAAAGGCGGCGCGGTCGGTTTCGAACTGCTTGATCAGGAAAAGTTTGGTATCAGCCAGTTCAGCGAACAGGTGAATTATCAGCGGGCGCTGGAAGGCGAGCTTTCTCGTACCATCGAAACTATCGGCCCGGTAAAAGGGGCGCGCGTACATCTGGCAATGCCGAAACCGTCTTTATTCGTCCGTGAACAAAAATCCCCTTCTGCATCGGTGACGGTAAATCTGTTACCCGGCCGCGCACTCGATGAAGGGCAAATTAGCGCCATTGTGCATCTGGTTTCCAGCGCCGTTGCTGGTCTGCCGCCGGGAAACGTCACGCTGGTGGATCAGGGCGGACATCTGTTAACCCAGTCCAATACCAGCGGGCGCGATCTTAATGACGCTCAGTTGAAATATGCCAGCGATGTCGAAGGCCGTATTCAGCGGCGTATTGAAGCGATCCTGTCGCCTATTGTTGGTAACGGTAATATTCACGCCCAGGTTACGGCGCAGCTGGACTTCGCCAGTAAAGAACAAACGGAAGAACAGTATCGCCCTAACGGTGATGAATCTCATGCGGCGCTTCGTTCACGCCAGCTTAATGAGAGCGAGCAAAGCGGTTCCGGTTATCCGGGCGGCGTACCGGGGGCGTTGTCGAATCAACCGGCACCTGCGAATAACGCGCCAATCAGCACGCCTCCGGCAAATCAAAATAACCGCCAGCAGCAGGCGAGCACCACCAGCAATAGTGGGCCGCGTAGCACACAGCGGAATGAAACCAGTAACTACGAAGTCGATCGCACCATTCGTCATACCAAAATGAACGTGGGCGATGTGCAACGTCTGTCAGTCGCGGTCGTGGTGAATTACAAAACCTTGCCAGATGGCAAACCGTTGCCTCTCAGCAACGAACAGATGAAGCAAATTGAAGATCTGACCCGCGAGGCGATGGGCTTTTCTGAAAAACGCGGTGACTCGCTCAATGTCGTTAACTCGCCGTTCAATAGCAGTGACGAAAGCGGCGGAGAACTGCCATTCTGGCAACAGCAAGCGTTTATCGATCAGTTACTTGCTGCCGGTCGCTGGTTGCTGGTACTGCTGGTGGCGTGGCTGCTGTGGCGGAAAGCGGTACGTCCGCAGCTAACACGTCGCGCTGAGGCGATGAAAGCTGTACAGCAACAGGCGCAGGCCCGCGAGGAAGTGGAAGATGCGGTGGAAGTCCGCCTGAGCAAAGACGAACAACTACAACAACGGCGCGCTAACCAACGTCTGGGGGCAGAAGTCATGAGCCAGCGTATCCGTGAAATGTCTGATAACGATCCGCGCGTGGTGGCGCTGGTCATTCGCCAGTGGATAAATAACGATCATGAGTAACCTGACAGGCACCGATAAAAGCGTCATCCTGCTGATGACCATTGGCGAAGACCGGGCGGCAGAGGTGTTCAAGCACCTCTCCCAGCGTGAAGTACAAACCCTGAGCGCTGCAATGGCGAACGTCACGCAGATCTCCAACAAGCAGCTAACCGATGTGCTGGCGGAGTTTGAGCAAGAAGCTGAACAGTTTGCCGCACTGAATATCAACGCCAACGATTATCTGCGCTCGGTATTGGTCAAAGCTCTGGGTGAAGAACGTGCCGCCAGCCTGCTGGAAGATATTCTCGAAACTCGCGATACCGCCAGCGGTATTGAAACGCTCAACTTTATGGAGCCACAGAGCGCCGCCGATCTGATTCGCGATGAGCATCCGCAAATTATCGCCACCATTCTGGTGCATCTGAAGCGCGCCCAAGCCGCCGATATTCTGGCGTTGTTCGATGAACGTCTGCGCCACGACGTGATGTTGCGTATCGCCACCTTTGGCGGCGTGCAGCCAGCCGCGCTGGCGGAGCTGACCGAAGTACTGAATGGCTTGCTCGACGGTCAGAATCTCAAGCGCAGCAAAATGGGCGGCGTGAGAACGGCAGCCGAAATTATCAACCTGATGAAAACTCAGCAGGAAGAAGCCGTTATTACCGCCGTGCGTGAATTCGACGGCGAGCTGGCGCAGAAAATCATCGACGAGATGTTCCTGTTCGAGAATCTGGTGGATGTCGACGATCGCAGCATTCAGCGTCTGTTGCAGGAAGTGGATTCCGAATCGCTGTTGATCGCGCTGAAAGGAGCCGAGCAGCCACTGCGCGAGAAATTCTTGCGCAATATGTCGCAGCGTGCCGCCGATATTCTGCGCGACGATCTCGCCAACCGTGGTCCGGTGCGTCTGTCGCAGGTGGAAAACGAACAGAAAGCGATTCTGCTGATTGTGCGCCGCCTTGCCGAAACTGGCGAGATGGTAATTGGCAGCGGCGAGGATACCTATGTCTGATAATCTGCCGTGGAAAACCTGGACGCCGGACGATCTCGCGCCACCACAGGCAGAGTTTGTGCCCATAGTCGAGCCGGAAGAAACCATCATTGAAGAGGCTGAACCCAGCCTTGAGCAGCAACTGGCGCAACTGCAAATGCAGGCCCATGAGCAAGGTTATCAGGCGGGTATTGCCGAAGGTCGCCAGCAAGGTCATAAGCAGGGCTATCAGGAAGGACTGGCCCAGGGGCTGGAGCAAGGTCTGGCAGAGGCGAAGTCTCAACAAGCGCCAATTCATGCCCGGATGCAGCAACTGGTCAGCGAATTTCAAACTACCCTTGATGCACTTGATAGTGTGATAGCGTCGCGCCTGATGCAGATGGCGCTGGAGGCGGCACGTCAGGTCATCGGTCAGACGCCAACGGTGGATAACTCGGCACTGATCAAACAGATCCAACAGTTGTTGCAGCAAGAACCGTTATTCAGCGGTAAACCACAGCTGCGCGTGCACCCGGATGATCTGCAACGTGTGGATGATATGCTCGGCGCTACCTTAAGTTTGCATGGCTGGCGCTTGCGGGGCGATCCCACCCTCCATCCTGGCGGCTGTAAAGTCTCCGCCGATGAAGGCGATCTCGACGCCAGTGTCGCCACTCGCTGGCAAGAACTCTGCCGTCTGGCAGCACCAGGAGTGGTGTAATGACCACGCGCCTGACTCGCTGGCTAACCACGCTGGATAACTTTGAAGCCAAAATGGCGCAGTTGCCTGCGGTACGTCGCTACGGGCGATTAACCCGCGCTACCGGGCTGGTGCTGGAAGCCACCGGATTACAATTGCCGCTCGGCGCAACCTGTGTCATTGAGCGCCAGAACGGCAGCGAAACGCACGAAGTAGAAAGCGAAGTCGTTGGCTTTAACGGTCAACGGCTGTTTTTAATGCCGCTGGAGGAAGTCGAAGGTGTCCTGCCCGGCGCGCGTGTTTATGCCAAAAACATTTCGGCAGAAGGGCTGCAAAGCGGCAAGCAGTTGCCGCTCGGTCCGGCGTTATTAGGTCGCGTTCTGGACGGCAGCGGTAAACCGCTCGATGGCCTGCCCTCCCCCGATACGACGGAAACCGGTGCGCTGATTACCCCGCCATTTAACCCGTTGCAACGTACACCGATTGAACATGTGCTGGACACCGGCGTGCGCCCAATCAATGCCCTGCTTACCGTTGGGCGTGGGCAGCGTATGGGGCTGTTTGCCGGGTCCGGCGTTGGTAAAAGTGTGCTGCTGGGGATGATGGCACGTTACACCCGCGCCGATGTCATTGTCGTGGGTTTGATTGGTGAACGTGGGCGCGAAGTAAAAGATTTTATTGAGAACATCCTCGGTGCCGAAGGGCGTGCACGCTCAGTGGTGATTGCCGCTCCGGCGGATGTTTCTCCGCTCCTGCGAATGCAGGGTGCCGCCTATGCCACGCGCATTGCCGAAGATTTTCGCGATCGTGGTCAGCATGTGTTGCTGATTATGGACTCCCTCACCCGCTACGCGATGGCCCAGCGTGAAATTGCGCTGGCGATTGGCGAACCCCCCGCCACCAAAGGTTATCCACCGTCGGTGTTTGCCAAATTACCGGCACTGGTCGAGCGTGCCGGAAATGGCATTAGCGGCGGCGGCTCGATTACCGCGTTTTATACCGTGCTCACTGAAGGCGATGACCAGCAGGATCCGATTGCCGACTCCGCGCGGGCGATCCTCGACGGTCACATTGTGCTGTCTCGCCGACTGGCGGAAGCCGGGCACTATCCGGCTATCGATATTGAAGCGTCGATCAGCCGCGCAATGACGGCGTTGATCAGTGAGCAACATTACGCGCGAGTGCGCACCTTCAAACAGCTGTTGTCGAGTTTTCAGCGTAACCGCGATCTGGTTAGCGTCGGCGCGTATGCCAAAGGCAGCGATCCGATGCTCGATAAAGCCATCGCCCTGTGGCCGCAGCTGGAGGGCTATTTGCAACAAGGCATTTTTGAACGCGCGGACTGGGAAGCGTCTCTCCAGGGGCTGGAGCGTATTTTCCCGACAGTGTCATAACCCAGGAGATAACGGCAGATGGCAGAACATGGTGCGCTGGCGACCCTGAAAGATCTGGCAGAAAAAGAGGTAGAGGATGCCGCGCGCCTGCTGGGTGAAATGCGTCGCGGATGTCAGCAGGCGGAAGAACAGCTCAAAATGCTGATTGATTATCAGAATGAATATCGCAATAACCTCAACAGCGATATGAGTGCCGGGATAACCAGCAACCGCTGGATCAACTATCAGCAGTTTATCCAGACGCTGGAAAAAGCCATTACTCAGCATCGCCAGCAACTTAATCAGTGGACGCAGAAAGTTGACATTGCCCTGAACAGTTGGCGAGAAAAAAAACAACGTTTGCAGGCCTGGCAGACACTGCAGGAACGGCAATCCACGGCGGCACTGCTTGCAGAAAACCGCCTCGATCAGAAAAAGATGGATGAGTTCGCCCAGCGCGCCGCCATGAGGAAACCTGAATGATTCGCTTAGCGCCCTTGATTACCGCCGACGTTGACACCACCACATTGCCTGGCGGCAAAGCCAGCGATGCTGCACAAGATTTTCTCGCGTTGTTGAGCGAAGCATTAGCAGGCGAGACAACTACCGACAAAGCGGCCCCCCAGTTGCTGGTGGCAACAGATAAGCCCACGACAAAAGGCGAGCCGCTGATCAGCGATATTGTTTCCGACGCGCAACAAGCTAATTTACTGATCCCTGTGGATGAAACACCGCCTGTCATCAACGACGAACAATCCACATCAACACCGTTAACCACCGCTCAGACGATGGCGTTGGCTGCGGTGGCTGACAAAAATACGACAAAAGACGAAAAAGCGGATGATCTGAATGAAGACGTCACCGCAAGCCTGAGCGCCCTTTTTGCGATGTTGCCGGGTTTTGACAATACGCCCAAAGTGACTGATGCGCCGTCAACCGTGTTACCGACAGAGAAACCAACGCTCTTCACAAAACTGACTTCTGAGCAACTCACAACAGCACAGCCTGATGACGCCCCCGGCACACCAGCTCAGCCATTAACACCGCTGGTAGCAGAAGCCCAGAGTAAAGCGGAAGTCATCAGCACACCTTCACCGGTGACCGCTGCCGCCAGCCCGCTAATCACTCCACACCAGACACAGCCACTGCCCACCGTCGCCGCACCTGTTTTGAGTGCACCGCTGGGTTCTCACGAATGGCAACAATCATTAAGCCAGCATATTTCGCTGTTCACCCGCCAGGGGCAACAAAGTGCAGAGTTGCGTCTGCACCCGCAGGATTTAGGTGAAGTGCAAATCTCCCTCAAAGTGGATGATAACCAGGCGCAAATCCAGATGGTTTCACCGCATCAGCATGTACGCGCCGCCCTGGAAGCAGCGCTGCCGGTACTGCGCACGCAGCTGGCCGAAAGTGGCATTCAGTTAGGGCAAAGCAACATCAGTGGCGAAAGCTTTAGTGGTCAGCAGCAGGCCGCTTCCCAGCAACAGCAAAGCCAACGCACAGCAAACCATGAACCTCTGGCGGGGGAAGACGACGATACGCTTCCGGTTCCCGTCTCTTTACAAGGGCGTGTAACAGGCAACAGCGGCGTTGATATTTTCGCCTAACGTCAGAGGTAGCACCGTAATCCGCGTCTTTTCCCCGCTTTGTTGCGCTCAAGACGCAGGATAATTAGCCGATAAGCAGTAGCGACACAGGAAGACCGCAACACATGACTGATTACGCGATAAGCAAGAAAAGCAAGCGATCGCTTTGGATCCCGATTCTGGTATTCATTACCCTCGCGGCCTGTGCCAGCGCAGGTTACAGCTACTGGCATTCGCATCAGGTTGCCGCTGACGACAAAGCGCAGCAACGCGTCGTGCCCTCACCGGTCTTCTACGCGCTGGATACCTTCACGGTCAATTTGGGCGATGCGGATCGCGTACTTTATATCGGCATAACCCTGCGCCTGAAAGATGAAGCTACCCGCTCGCGGCTGAGTGAGTATTTGCCGGAAGTCCGTAGTCGCTTGCTGTTACTGTTTTCGCGTCAGGATGCTGCCGTACTGGCGACAGAAGAAGGCAAGAAAAACCTGATTGCCGAGATTAAAACCACACTTTCCACCCCGCTTGTTGCCGGGCAACCGAAACAGGATGTCACCGACGTGCTGTATACCGCTTTTATTCTGCGATAACGACATGGGCGATAGTATTCTTTCTCAAGCTGAAATTGATGCGCTGTTGAATGGTGACAGCGAAGTCAAAGACGAACCGACAGCCAGTGTTAGCGGCGAAAGTGACATTCGTCCGTACGATCCGAATACCCAACGACGGGTTGTGCGCGAACGTTTGCAGGCGCTGGAAATCATTAATGAGCGCTTTGCCCGCCATTTTCGTATGGGGCTGTTCAACCTGCTGCGTCGTAGCCCGGATATAACCGTCGGGGCCATCCGCATTCAGCCGTACCATGAATTTGCCCGCAACCTGCCGGTGCCGACCAACCTGAACCTTATCCATCTGAAACCGCTGCGCGGCACTGGGCTGGTGGTGTTCTCACCGAGTCTGGTGTTTATCGCCGTGGATAACCTGTTTGGCGGCGATGGACGCTTCCCGACCAAAGTGGAAGGTCGCGAGTTTACCCATACCGAACAGCGCGTCATCAACCGCATGTTGAAACTGGCGCTTGAAGGCTATAGCGACGCCTGGAAGGCGATTAATCCGCTGGAAGTTGAGTACGTGCGTTCGGAAATGCAGGTGAAATTTACCAATATCACCACCTCGCCGAACGACATTGTGGTTAACACGCCGTTCCATGTGGAGATTGGCAACCTGACCGGCGAATTTAATATCTGCCTGCCATTCAGCATGATCGAGCCGCTACGGGAATTGTTGGTTAACCCGCCGCTGGAAAACTCGCGTAATGAAGATCAGAACTGGCGCGATAACCTGGTGCGCCAGGTGCAGCATTCACAGCTGGAGCTGGTCGCCAACTTTGCCGATATCTCGCTACGCCTGTCGCAGATTTTAAAACTGAACCCCGGCGACGTCCTGCCGATAGAAAAACCCGATCGCATCATCGCCCATGTTGACGGCGTCCCGGTGCTGACCAGTCAGTATGGCACCCTCAACGGTCAGTATGCGTTACGGATAGAACATTTGATTAACCCGATTTTAAATTCTCTGAACGAGGAACAGCCCAAATGAGTGACATGAATAATCCGGCCGATGACAACAACGGCGCAATGGACGATCTGTGGGCTGAAGCGTTGAGCGAACAAAAATCAACCAGCAGCAAAAGCGCTGCCGAGACGGTGTTCCAGCAATTTGGCGGTGGTGATGTCAGCGGAACGTTGCAGGATATCGACCTGATTATGGATATTCCGGTCAAGCTGACCGTCGAGCTGGGCCGTACGCGGATGACCATCAAAGAGCTGTTGCGTCTGACGCAAGGGTCCGTCGTGGCGCTGGACGGTCTGGCGGGCGAACCACTGGATATTCTGATCAACGGTTATTTAATCGCCCAGGGCGAAGTGGTGGTCGTTGCCGATAAATATGGCGTGCGGATCACCGATATCATTACTCCGTCTGAGCGAATGCGCCGCCTGAGCCGTTAGTGATGAATAACCACGCTACTGTGCAATCTTCCGCGCCGGTTTCTGCTGCGCCACTGCTGCAGGTGAGCGGCGCACTCATCGCCATTATTGCCCTGATCCTCGCTGCTGCCTGGCTGGTAAAACGGTTGGGATTTGCCCCTAAACGCACTGGCGTTAACGGTCTGAAAATTAGCGCCAGTGCTTCACTGGGCGCGCGTGAAAGGGTTGTGGTGGTCGATGTGGAAGATGCACGGCTGGTGCTCGGCGTTACCGCAGGTCAAATCAATCTGCTGCATAAACTTCCCCCTTCTGCACCAACGGAAGAGATACCGCAGACCGATTTTCAGTCGGTCATGAAAAATTTGCTTAAGCGTAGCGGGAGATCCTGATGCGTCGTTTATTGTCTGTCGCACCTGTCCTTCTCTGGCTGATTACGCCCCTCGCCTTCGCGCAACTGCCGGGTATCACCAGCCAGCCGCTGCCTGGCGGTGGACAAAGCTGGTCGCTCCCGGTGCAGACGCTGGTGTTCATCACCTCGTTGACGTTTATTCCGGCAATTTTACTGATGATGACCAGTTTCACCCGCATCATCATTGTTTTTGGTTTATTGCGTAACGCGCTGGGAACACCCTCCGCGCCACCTAACCAGGTATTGCTGGGGCTGGCACTGTTTTTGACCTTTTTTATTATGTCACCGGTGATCGACAAAATTTATGTAGATGCGTACCAGCCATTCAGCGAAGAGAAAATATCAATGCAGGAGGCGCTGGAAAAAGGGGCGCAGCCGCTGCGTGAGTTTATGCTGCGTCAGACCCGTGAGGCAGATTTAGGGTTGTTTGCCAGACTGGCGAATACCGGCCCGTTGCAGGGACCTGAAGCCGTGCCGATGCGCATTTTGCTCCCGGCCTACGTGACCAGCGAGTTGAAAACCGCATTTCAGATAGGCTTCACGATTTTCATCCCTTTTTTGATTATCGACCTGGTGATAGCCAGCGTGTTGATGGCATTGGGGATGATGATGGTTCCCCCAGCCACCATTGCTCTGCCCTTTAAACTGATGCTGTTTGTACTGGTGGATGGCTGGCAATTGCTGGTCGGTTCGCTGGCGCAGAGCTTTTACAGCTAGAGAGGCAAAATGACACCTGAATCGGTCATGATGATGGGGACTGAAGCGATGAAAGTCGCGCTGGCACTGGCTGCCCCGCTATTGTTGGTAGCGTTGGTCACGGGCCTTATCATCAGTATTTTGCAGGCCGCCACGCAGATTAACGAAATGACGCTGTCGTTTATTCCGAAAATCATCGCCGTATTTATCGCCATTATTATTGCCGGACCGTGGATGCTCAATCTGTTGCTGGATTACGTCCGCACCTTGTTCACTAACCTGCCGTATATCATCGGGTAGCCGTACTATGTTGCAGGTGACAAGCGAACAATGGCTATCCTGGTTAAACCTGTACTTCTGGCCGTTACTGCGCGTGCTGGCGCTGATCTCCACCGCGCCGATTCTGAGCGAACGCAGCGTACCGAAACGGGTAAAACTGGGTCTGGCAATGATGATCACGTTCGCCATTGCCCCATCATTACCTGCCAACGATGTTCCTGTTTTTTCGTTCTTTGCTCTGTGGCTGGCCGTGCAGCAGATCCTGATCGGCATTGCGCTTGGTTTTACCATGCAATTTGCCTTTGCCGCTGTGCGAACCGCTGGCGAAATTATCGGTCTGCAAATGGGGCTGTCATTTGCGACGTTTGTCGATCCGGCCAGCCATCTTAATATGCCCGTTTTAGCGCGTATCATGGATATGCTGGCGTTACTGCTGTTCCTGACATTTAACGGTCATTTATGGTTGATTTCACTGCTGGTCGATACCTTTCACACCCTGCCGATTGGTGGCGAACCGTTGAACAGCAATGCGTTTCTGGCACTCACCAAAGCAGGGAGTTTGATTTTCCTTAACGGGCTGATGCTGGCGTTACCGCTCATTACTCTGCTGCTGACACTGAATCTGGCATTAGGTTTACTTAATCGTATGGCCCCGCAATTATCCATTTTTGTTATTGGATTTCCATTAACTCTGACTGTCGGCATCTCTTTAATGGCGGCATTAATGCCGTTAATTGCACCTTTTTGCGAACATTTATTCAGTGAAATTTTTAATTTGCTGGCTGATATTATTAGTGAATTGCCATTAATATAATTCCGTAACGTTTATCATGTTATCCTAAGGATTATCCGAAAAATAATACCTACGAACATCTTCCAGGATACTCCTGCAGCGAAATATTTGTTTTAAGCTCACTCACATATCGCAACATTTACTTTACTTTAAGACAATTCCAGGCAAATTATACAACACTTTACGGGATAGTAAGTCCGCCTGAAAAATCGCGAGAGTGGCGCATTAGGTGACCCATGTTGTTCCGTTTAGTCATGATGAAATATTCAGGTAAGGGGAATTATCGTTACGCATTGAGTGAGGGTATGCCATGTCAACGATTATTATGGATTTATGTAGTTACACCCGACTAGGTTTAACCGGGTATCTGTTGAGTAGAGGGGTTAAAAAAAGAGAAATCAACGACATTGAAACCGTTGATGACCTTGCCATAGCTTGTGATTCACAGCGCCCTTCAGTGGTGTTTATTAATGAGGACTGTTTCATCCACGATGCTTCTAACAGTCAGCGTATCAAGCTCATCATTAATCAACATCCCAATACGTTATTTATCGTTTTTATGGCAATTGCCAATGTTCATTTTGATGAATATCTATTGGTCAGAAAAAATTTATTGATCAGTTCTAAATCGATTAAACCGGAATCTCTCGACGATATCCTTGGCGATATTCTGAAAAAAGAGACAACGATAACCTCGTTTTTAAATATGCCGACGTTATCATTGAGCCGAACCGAATCGAGTATGTTGCGAATGTGGATGGCAGGTCAGGGAACCATTCAAATCTCTGACCAAATGAATATCAAAGCCAAGACCGTTTCATCGCATAAAGGTAATATTAAACGTAAGATCAAAACGCATAATAAACAGGTTATCTACCATGTCGTCCGACTGACGGATAATGTGACTAATGGTATTTTTGTCAACATGCGCTAACACATTCTGACTGGTGGTTTCCCACCAGTCAGGCTGAATAAGATTACTCTGCTTTCTCCACAAAGATACCGTCCTGATGCCCTGCTTCATTAAAGAACCAGATGCCGAGCGGGTAGTCTTCCAGCGAAACCAGGTACATTGTGCCTTCACTAAACTCCTCAACTGCCAGTACCACGCCAGGACGACGCGGACCGCCATCCGTTTTGACTGTTACCCGATCATTCACCTTCATCGTTTTCCTCCTGTGGCTTTGTGCCAGTGTAGAACAATTTCGTTTTTCTGGCAGCGCCAGGCGCGCGCGAGTGCTGATTTTCTCGACGGTCTATACTTAAGAGATGCCAGGCGGACTTAACGACTGGCGGCAACAACAGAGTAACGGTTGCGAGGAAAGATGATGAAAACCGCAAAAGAGTACAGCGATACCGCAAAACGTGAGGTCAGCGTCGATGTCGATGCCCTGCTGGCGGCGATCAATGAAATTAGCGAAAGCGAAGTTCATCGCAGCCAGAACGATTCTGAACACGTTAGCGTCGATGGACGTGAATATCATACATGGCGTGAATTGGCGGATGCCTTCGAACTGGATATTCATGACTTCAGCGTCTCTGAAGTGAATCGTTGAATGCACAATAAAAAAATCCCGACCCTGAGGGGGTCGGGATGAAACTTGCTTAAGCAAGAAGCACTTAAAAAATTCGTTACACCAGGAAATCTGATGTGTTCATCACCTTATCCGCAATTTTTTTCGCTGACAAGAAAATATTCGCCATATGAATGATTAACGCTACTTATGAATAGAAATGTGACGCACGTCACCCCTTGGTGGCTCTGGCGTCAGCGGGATCGCTCCCGAAAAAATCATCTTTGATAATTTGTGCGGTTTTGAGAATCATCCTGGTAAGAGGAGTACTGCGCGACTATGTTTTCAATTCAACAACCACTACTGGTTTTTAGCGATCTTGATGGCACCCTGCTGGACAGTCATAGTTATGACTGGCAACCGGCAGCCCCCTGGCTCACCCGTTTACGCGAAGCAAATGTTCCCGTCATTCTCTGTAGCAGTAAAACATCAGCGGAAATGCTGTACTTGCAAAAAACGTTGGGGCTACAAGGTTTACCGCTGATTGCCGAAAATGGCGCAGTGATCCAGCTTGCTGAGCAATGGCAGGAGATAGACGGTTTTCCACGCATCATCTCAGGTATTAGCCATGGCGAAATCAGCCTGGTTTTAAATACGCTACGCGAGAAAGAACATTTTAAATTCACGACTTTTGATGATGTCGACGATGCAACCATCGCCGAATGGACGGGATTAAGCCGTAGCCAGGCGGCGCTGACGCAGCTTCATGAGGCGTCGGTAACGCTAATCTGGCGCGACAGTGACGAGCGTATGGCACAATTTACCGCTCGTCTGAACGAACTGGGCTTACAGTTTATGCAGGGTGCGCGCTTCTGGCACGTACTGGATGCTTCTGCCGGAAAAGATCAGGCTGCCAACTGGATTATCGCGACCTATCAACAATTGTCAGGCAAACGCCCAACCACACTTGGCCTGGGCGATGGGCCAAACGATGCGCCCTTACTGGAGGTAATGGATTACGCGGTGATTGTGAAAGGGCTAAATCGTGAAGGGGTGCATCTGCATGATGAGGATCCGGCCCGCGTCTGGCGAACGCAGCGTGAAGGACCGGAAGGATGGCGTGAAGGGCTGGACCATTTTTTCTCCGCCCGTTAAGCGTTATCGCTCGCGAATACCCGATTACGCCCAGCCTGTTTAGCGAGATAAAGCCGACGGTCGGCCAGTGACTGGAGTTGTTCAAAATCATAATCACCGGTTTCCTCGCTGCTGCTTACCCCCAGCGAGGCACTGATGCGTATCGTCGTACTCTTGGCGATCAACATCTCTTTTTCATTTAATTTCAGTCGAATACGTTCTGCGACCTCCGCAGCCTCCGTCAGACTCGCGCCTGGCAGAATCACACAAAACTCCTCACCACCGACCCGCCCGGCAACGTCCTGCGCACGCAAGGAACTGCTAATTAATCCGGCAGCATGAGAAAGAACACGGTCGCCCGCCTGATGACCAAAGCGGTCATTAATCGCTTTAAAATGGTCAAGATCGACCTGAATGACAGAAAAAGGATGTTGGTGCGTCTGACACAATTTAGCGAGCGGACGGGCTTTTTCGAACAGTGCGCCACGGTTATATAAACGCGTTAAGGTGTCGTGCCACGCCTGCCACTGCAACGAGCTTTGCAGAACATACATGTTGCTAACCATCCGGCGAATCACATACCAGGAGATGAGTAACATGGTGGTAAAGAGCGCCCACAGCAGGGTTAATGCAATGCTGATACTGCCGAAATCGCCGCGCACGCCTTCGCTTAACGTATGGACACGCACCAGCACACCGTCGAAATGGTCCAGACGTTCCCAGCTAACATAGCGACTGTCCATACGAATGCCGCCCCGCGTGTCATGTTCCATTGCCTGCGCCAGCAAGGCCAGTTCACGAGGATCAAAAATATTCCCTGTTGGATGGTCAGGATTGGAAGAGGTCAAAAATCTCAGCTTACTGTCATAGAGCTGATACTCACCATCGAGGTTTTTATCGATGGCGTTTCTTAAAAATTGCTGCATAGTACGCACGGGAATACTCATCCCCAGCACGCCATACCAGTAGTTATTACTGTCTACCGGAACACTGACGGTAACCTGCGGTTCAGTATTGCTGGCGTGTTCCGGTTGCGAAGTGAACCAGCGTACCGCGCGGTGACGATTTTCTCGTTGTGAATGGCCAATAAACCAGGGTTGGGTGACATAGCCGTAATAACGCGTTGGAACATTGCGCGTAAACAAGGTCGGCTGCGTCGAAACGTAAAATCCGGCACGCGAGACATACATCGCCTGTTCAACCATCGACGAGGAGTTGTGCGCTAGTCGCAGCAAGTAACCAACTTCCAGTGCAGCGGTAATTTCATTGTCGAGGCTTTCATTTTCGCGAGACAGGAGATTCCCCTCGCTGACTAATGCATCCGACACACCATTAACTGGCAGAGTGCGTCGTCGGTTGAGTTCGATTTTCCAGGCGTGCTCGTCGCGATGCTGTTCGAACTCGGTTACAGCATCACGCAGAGAGGTGAAATCCAGTGGCGCTACGAGAGCTTCGCGCATGCCATTACGTAAAAAGATCAGTTTGTCGACGTTATACTGCAAATGCTTATCGAGCGCGTTGGCAACGTTTTCCAGATGATTACGCTGGCTGGAGATATAGGCATCTTCCAGCACCACCACTTCACGCCAGGTGAGCAAGGTGGAAAAAAGCAATACCACGATAAAGCAGAGATTAACGACATGACCAGGCCCCAGGCGGCGTGCGAGTTTTTTCAACCAGCTCTGGTTTTCCATTTTTGTCTCGTGCTGCACCCTGACGACTCCCAACCTGCTTTTTTATGATTCTGGCATAACCTGGCGATAGCGTACCGCAAAACAGCGATAATTTTATAATGGTGGCATGATAAGACGCGACTATCATTCATTGCAGGCATTAGCACACCAGGCCGGATGTGATCCGGCCTGATGTTAATGATACCCTTTCACACTTCTTCCGCAGAACGACTCCCCTCCCCCGGAACAAGCTCGGTTTCATGAAAAGCTTCCCGCTTGACCCCGTAACCGTCATACCAACGACACTCAACCATACCGCTGGAGTATCCAGTGACAATCATCCGCGGGCCGCCCTCTTTAACCGTAACTTCCTCACTAACCATAAAGCTCATACTCGCCTCCTTTTTTCGAGTGAAACTTGTTCACCTTAGTTGAAGATGGCGAATTTTGCATAATAGCCAGTGCGAGTATTAATGTGCCTGACCGCGCATTTTCTCTACGGCTTTCACTCCCAGCACCACGATGCCGCCGATGATAAATCCAAGAATCAGATTTAAAACAGTCGGTAATATCATCGCCACTACTGCACTTTGCTGCCCGGCGAAATGTTCAATGGCGTGATGCAGCGGCGCAATTCCATGTACCACAATCCCACCGCCGACGAGGAACATCGCCAGCGTGCCGACAATCGATAACGCTTTCATCAGCCAGGGCGCGATAATCAATAACCCTTTACCTAATGCCTGCATCAGCGCGCTGGATTTTTCCGCCAGCCAATACCCCAGGTCATCAATCTTAACGATAACCCCTACCAGACCGTAGACGCCCACGGTCACTACCAGCGCGATGCCTGAAAGCACCAGCACCTGATTAAGCAACGGCGCTTCGGCCACAATCCCCAGCGTGATGGCGACGATTTCCGCAGACAATATAAAATCGGTACGAATCGCCCCTTTTATTTTGTCCTTTTCAAACTTCAGCGGATCCTGCGCCGCCAGCTTCTCCAGACGCTGCTGGCTCTGCGCCGGATCTTCTTTATGTTTACGCGCCTCCAGCATATGCAGCACTTTCTCTACTCCTTCAAAGCAGAGAAACGCGCCACCAATCATCAACAGAGGCGTAATCGCCCACGGGATAAACGCACTGATGATCAGCGCCAGCGGCACCAGAATCACTTTATTAATCAGCGATCCTTTCGCCACGCCCCAGACCACGGGAAGTTCCCGGTTGGCCCGCACGCCTGAAACTTGTTGCGCATTGAGCGATAAGTCATCCCCTAATACACCGGCGGTTTTCTTCGCCGCCAGTTTGCCCATCACGGAGATATCGTCCAGTAGTGTGGCGATATCATCGAGCAACGTCAGTAAACTACTCCCGGCCAAAAGCATTCCCTCTCATTTTTATTGTTGAAGGGTGTAAGTATGAAGCAAAAACGGCAGCTCTGATACTTGCTTCACAGGTCAACATTTTTTTAACAATCAAGTGCAATTATATCTCTCGCCAGCAGAATGATTTTCACGTTTACTATGAACCACCTTTTTATTTCCACCGTGAGGGATTATGCGTTTCCGCCAGTTGTTACCGCTTTTTGGCGCGCTGTTTGCGTTGTATATCATTTGGGGCTCAACCTATTTTGTCATTCGGATTGGCGTGGAAAGCTGGCCTCCGTTAATGATGGCGGGCGTTCGATTCCTGGCAGCCGGTATTTTATTGCTGGCATTTTTGCTACTGCGCGGACACAAACTCCCCCCGCTACGTCCGCTGCTCAATGCCGCGCTGATTGGCCTGTTATTGCTGGCTGTCGGTAATGGCATGGTGACGGTTGCCGAACATCAAAATGTTCCTTCCGGCATCGCCGCCGTAGTGGTTGCAACCGTGCCCCTCTTTACCCTGTGCTTCAGCCGCCTGTTTGGCATTAAAACGCGCAAACTGGAATGGGTGGGTATTGCCATTGGGCTTGCCGGAATCATCATGCTCAATAGCGGTGGAAATTTAAGCGGCAATCCGTGGGGCGCGATTCTGATTTTAATCGGCTCGATTAGCTGGGCGTTTGGCTCAGTTTATGGCTCGCGCATTACCTTACCTGTAGGGATGATGGCGGGTGCGATTGAGATGCTGGCGGCAGGCGTGGTGTTAATGATCGCGTCGATGATTGCGGGTGAAAAACTGACGGCGCTCCCTTCCCTTTCAGGCTTCCTTGCGGTCGGCTATCTGGCGCTGTTTGGTTCGATTATCGCCATCAACGCTTATATGTATTTAATCCGTAATGTCAGTCCGGCTCTCGCCACCAGCTACGCTTACGTTAACCCGGTGGTCGCGGTCTTGCTGGGTACGGGACTGGGTGGAGAAACACTGTCGAAGATTGAATGGCTGGCGCTCGGCGTAATTGTCTTCGCGGTGGTACTGGTCACGTTGGGAAAATATCTCTTCCCGGCAAAACCCGTAGTTGCGCCAGTTATTCAGGACGCATCAAGCGAGTAAATGAATCCCCTGCGTGTCGATCTGCGCGCTGGCACCTTCGCCGCAGATCCACTCTTCCAGACGCTCGGTAAGCGCTTCATCCGTCAGCTTCTCGCGCCCACGTAACGCGCACTCCCAGACAATCAATACGCGCCAGCCGAGTTCCTGCAAGCGACTGATATCGCGGCGATCGCGCTCAACATTTTTACCTATCTTCTCCAGCCAGAACTCGGTTCGAGTCGCAGGCACTTTAAACAGATAGCAGTGATGATGATGCCAGAAGCAGCCATGGGTAAATATCACGCAGCGATATTCATCAACGACAAAATCCGGACGTCCGGGCAGACTGGCGTCCTGAACGCGAAATGCCAGGCCCTGCCCGGTTAACAGACTGGCGAGGCGCTTCTCTATCGCCGTATCACGCGTGGCAATCGCGCGCATATTTTTGCTGCGAGTGGCCTTATCGTGAACGTCGGCCATGTTGTGCCTCTTGCTGACGCAACGCCACCGCCTGTTTGATTTTTGGCTCAAGCAGTTTTGCCACCGCGGCAAAGACCGGCACGACCACCGAGTTACCGAACTGGCGATAGGCCTGAGTGTCCGAAACCGGAATACGGAATTTCGCTTCTCCCGGCGCTTCAAAACCCATTAAGCGCGCGCATTCCCGAGGCGTTAACCGACGTGGACGATGTTGCTGATTCAGCGGATCGTCAAAGTCTTTCTCACCCGTGGCCATATCCCAGCCGCGATCGATTAAAATTTCCGCGCCATCTTTGTAATAACGCGCAGACAGCGTACGCGTGACGCTTTGCGGATTGTTCGGATAAACCATTCCATAACCGAAGCCGTTACCGCGCGCCTGATGTTTTTTCGCATATCGATAGAGGTACTTCCACAGCACCGGCGTCAGGATATATTTCGCCTCGACCATCGGGTCCAACAGCTGCGCCAGCGTCACTCGCTGCGCAGGGAAACATTCGCTGATATCACGCAGGGTAAAATCGGCTTTCAGATTCAGATCGCGACGAAAACCCACCAGCACGATGCGTTCACGGTGCTGCGGCAGAAAATGTTTGCCGTCGATGATTTTCGGATCGTCTGGCCCATTATCTTCTGCATCAGCCACGTCATAGCCCAGTTCGTCCAGCGTCTGCATGATGATGCGGAACGTTTTACCCTGGTCGTGACTTTTCAGGTTTTTGACGTTTTCGAGCACAAACATCGCCGGACGACGCGCGTCGATAATGCGTACCACATCAAAAAACAGCGTGCCCTGGGTATCGCAGGCAAAACCGTGCGCCCGCCCGAGCGAGTTCTTTTTCGATACGCCAGCCAGCGAAAATGGCTGACAAGGGAAACCGGCCAGTAAAACATCGTGTTCAGGAATGTGTTGACGAATATGTTCCGCCGCCGCCTCATCACTCACGCCTTCTTTATGGCTGAGGGTGATGTCGCGGATATCTTCATTAAAATGATGCGTCGCCGGATCGCAATAATGGTTGGCTTTATAAGTGCGTACCGCATGTTTGTTCCATTCGCTGGTAAACACGCACTGTCCGCCAATCGATTCAAAACCGCGACGGATGCCGCCAATTCCGGCGAATAGATCGATAAAGCGAAACGCATAATGCGGATGATGTGCCGGTGGTTTGGGTAATAACGTTTGCAGATGGGCGAACTCTTTCTCACTTAAACGGTGCCATGCCGAGTCATTCGCCAGCGCACGTTTTAAAATTGCCGCGCTCCAGTGATTCTCACCTACACCATTAAGCTGCGCCACCAACGTTTTAACATCATAAATTTGCAGCAGTTTCTCCAGCATTGCCTGTGCGGCATTCCCGGTGCTGTATGAATCGGTTACTGATATATTTTCCTGCATAGATTTCACCGGCCATCTGAGATGGCCGACAGGTTAACATAATTACAGCCATTTAGGGCCACGCGCTCAGCCAGCGGATGAAAACGCATCTATCACCTTGTGATCGACACCTTCATTCTCCCCCGCCAGTTCGGCACTGAGCTTCGCCATAAACTCGACTAAAAAATGCGCGTTGTGCTGCGCCAGCTGCTTGCCTCTTGCGGTTTGCATGGTTTGCGGTAGCTTCAGCAACTTAGTCTGGAAATGATCCAGCGCGTAGCGTTTATCATCAAGCGGGCGATGCTGTGCGAACGGATCTTCACCATCAAACAGCGCCACGCCCAATGCCCCTGAAACGGCAAACACGCGCGCCAGGCCAATCGCCCCCAGGGCTTCCAGCCGATCCGCATCCTGGACAATTTTAGCTTCCGTTGTTAAGGGGGCGATTTGCGCGCTGAAACTGTGAGCGGCAATGGCATGACAAACGGCCTCGATTTTCTCCGCCGGAAATTGCTCGAACTCTTCACGGAGCAGGCGACGCGTCTCTTCTGCCGCCAGGATTGAAGAACGCTGCCTTTGCGGATGATTTTTCGCCAGGCTCACAATATCGTGAAAATAACAGGCGGTTAAAATCACCAGCATATCGACATCGTCATCTGCCGCCAGCTTCTGTGCCGTAGCCCAGACGCGGCGAAAATGACACACGTCATGGGCCGCGTCCTGGTGCTGATGATGGTTTTTCAACCAGTTTTCGAACTGTGCCTGCCAGTGTTGTAAGTCCATACGCGCTCCGTTGCCAAAGAGTCGCCACCTTAGCAGTTTTTATTCATAGCGTCTGCTACGTGCGGGACGAGGTCGGGTGTACCAGGCAATGCTGCCTAACAATGCCCCGACCAGAGCCATAAATAAAAATCCGACCAGTGCCCCTAACCACTTTCCCGCGGTAGAGCCTAAATCGCTTTCAAATCCCGACACGGGGGCATCGGGAATCCGGCTCATCACCCAGATGTAACGCGCCATTGCCCAGACGAAATAGCCACACCATGTATAGAAAGCCCACAAAGCCAGTTTGCCGCCAGGGCTGCGAGAGAGTCTCTCTTCCATCTTTGTCGAACCGTATTCCATTTTGAGATAACCCGGAAAATTCAGACTTAGTACTATTATGTGATAAAAGTCACATTTTTCCACATTGGATGAGCCAGTCAAGACTCAATCATTTTTTGAACAAATAGATAAATTTTGCGCAACGGCAGTGAATACAGGAAAAATCGTTTTGAGCGATTTTATTTATCTTTGATATCGGCTTTATTAATTCATTTAATCAATATATTAGCACTGATTACAATTATACCTTTTTATTATTCTGTGTCATGATGCTTCCGTTATTAGCCTTTTATCGTCTTGTTTATATTTTTTGGGCCGGCATGATGCCGGCTTTTTTTTATGCCTTCATTAATGTGCGCCTGATCACACCAGCCGTTTGGCGCAACAATCATTGATACCCCCTATGTTTCCGCTCAACTCATAACATATTGATATACATTTATAATTTTCATGAATATTTATATTTAGAATTCATAATTATGAATTATATTAAATAGATTAGAAACATTTTGATATCTTTTAAATACATTTGTTACATGTAATCCTTAAAATAAAATGAACTTCATAGAATAGTATCCAAATGTGCTTTTTTTTGGATAACGGCACTTATTGATATATTCATGAAGATTATAATCACAAGGGAATACATAATGAAAAGAAAAGTTCTGGCAATGCTGGTCCCGGCGTTATTAGTTGCTGGCGCAGCAAATGCGGCTGAAGTCTATAATAAAGATGGTAATAAACTGGATTTGTACGGAAAAGTAGTGGGTCTGCACTACTTCTCTGATGATTCTGGCAGCGATGGCGACATGTCATATGCCCGTATCGGTTTCAAAGGTGAAACTCAGATCGCTGATCAATTCACTGGTTATGGTCAGTGGGAATTTAACATTGGCGCAAACGGTCCTGAAAGCGACAAGGGTAATACCGCAACGCGTCTGGCATTTGCAGGTTTAGGCTTTGGTCAGAATGGTACTTTCGACTATGGTCGTAACTACGGTGTCGTATATGACGTAGAAGCATGGACCGATATGCTGCCAGAATTTGGTGGCGATACCTATGCTGGCGCTGACAACTTCATGAACGGTCGTGCTAATGGTGTTGCAACCTACCGTAACAATGGCTTCTTTGGTTAGGTCGATGGCTTGAACTTTGCTTTGCAATATCAGGGTAATAATGAAAGTGGTGGACCATTCGGGCAGGAAGGTTCCGGTAGTGGTGATGGCCGTAGCCTTTCCAAAGAAAATGGTGATGGTTTCGGTATGTCAACATCCTACGACTTCGACTTCGGTTTAAGTCTGGGTGCTGCATATCAAACTCTGATCGTTCAGATCGTCAGGTTGGAGTTGGTTTAAATGATCGTAACCATAGCAACAGAAATGCTGGTGGTGAAACCGCTGAAGCATGGACTGTTGGTGCAAAATATGATGCTAATAATGTGTATTTAGCAGCTATGTACGCTGAAACTCGCAATATGACCCCATATGGTGGTGGCGAGTTTGATAATGGTGAATCAAGATCAGCCATCGCTAACAAAACCCAAAACTTTGAAGTTGTTGCTCAGTATCAGTTCGACTTTGGCCTGCGCCCGTCCATCGCTTACCTGCAATCTAAAGGTAAGGATTTAGGCGGTTGGGCTCATGACGGCAACGGCGACCCACGTTACACCAATAAAGATCTGGTTAAATACGTTGATATTGGTGCGACCTACTACTTCAACAAAAACATGTCCACCTATGTTGATTACAAAATCAACCTGCTGGACAACGACGATGACTTCTACGAAGCAAACGGCATCGCTACCGATGATATCGTTGCTGTGGGCTTAGTCTACCAGTTCTAATCAGTCAACTCGCTGCGGCGTGTTACTGTAAAACTGAACACTAGCCTGAGTTCGTCCCTCATCGAACTCAGGCTTTTTTATTGGCATTTCATCTCCATCTGCGGCACACGCAATTGCCGAAGCATATCGATACAGCACCTTACCCTGCCCCTCCTGGCACAATAACATCAACCAGCTACTCTTCAAGCTAACACCCAAATGCATTTCTTTATGAATTAATCCGTAACAAACACGCTTCCCATATAGAAATATTTGCAAAAATAGTGCATGAAATAAGCTTTTTCTCTACCAATCCGGGATATAAATATTCATCAGCACCACAATATTCCACAGCACTAAATCTCTCCCCGCCACCCCGTACCTCTGATAATGGTCTAAAATCATTGAAGCCACTTGCGACGACGTTGCTCAATAAGGAAAATTTGGCGTGAATAATATTCAACACCAGTGCAGCATCATCATTACATACTTACAGCCGCCGACTACCGCTTTCGATATATTGACTCAATTTTCCAGCCTGGTTAAAAATAGCGACCAGCTCAGTCGCAAATATAGTGACTACCCTAACTAAGCAACAATAAGGAATACACTATGACTGTTCAAACAAGTAAAAATCCGCAGGTCGATATTGCTGAAGATAATGCATTCTTCCCTTCAGAATATTCGCTTAGCCAATATACCAGTCCTGTCTCTGATCTTGATGGCGTGGACTATCCAAAACCTTATCGCGGTAAACATAAAATTCTGGTGATCGCCGCGGACGAACGTTATTTGCCGACCGATAACGGAAAACTGTTCTCGACCGGTAACCATCCGATTGAAACGTTGCTGCCGTTGTATCATCTCCATGCTGCAGGTTTCGAATTCGAAGTGGCGACCATTTCCGGTCTGATGACCAAGTTTGAATACTGGGCTATGCCGCACAAAGATGAAAAAGTAATGCCATTCTTTGAGCAGCATAAATCGTTGTTCCGCAATCCGAAGAAACTCGCGGATGTTGTTGCCAGCCTCAACGCTGATAGCGAATATGCAGCAATCTTTGTTCCTGGTGGTCATGGCGCACTTATTGGTTTACCTGAAAGCCAGGACGTGGCTGCCGCTTTACAGTGGGCAATCAAAAATGACCGTTTTGTTATCTCCCTTTGCCACGGCCCGGCGGCTTTTCTGGCGCTTCGCCACGGCGATAACCCACTGAATGGTTATTCCATTTGCGCATTCCCAGACGCCGCAGACAAACAAACGCCAGAGATTGGCTATATGCCGGGTCATCTCACCTGGTACTTCGGCGAAGAACTGAAGAAAATGGGCATGAATATCATTAATGACGACATCACCGGGCGAGTACATAAGGACCGTAAACTTCTCACCGGCGACAGTCCTTTTGCAGCGAATGCGTTGGGTAAACTGGCGGCGCAGGAAATGCTGGCAGCTTACGCGGGTTAATCCCTGTTACGTTTGAATGTAAGCGCATAATCAATCGCGGCCGCGTTAGTACTCACGACGTGGCTGCGTTTTTTCACGGTTAATTTATGGCGTACTGAAGCCCTATGTTAATTTCTTTGCGGTAACGTAATCCGGAACACATTATGCTTATTGAGATAGTGATACGTAGCACTTCCCCCATGCAATTCGGCAATCGCTTTGACTAAAGAAAGGCCTAGTCCCTGACCTACGGAATGACGCGAATTATCTCCCCGCCAAAATCTACGGAAGAGTTTTTCAGGCTCATTAATTTTCGTTCCAGGGCTGGCGATATCAATATTAAGATAGCTGTTGGTATCAAGAAAACTGGTTATATGAATACGCGATTTTTCTGGCGAATATCTAATGGCATTAACAATAAGATTCGATAACATTCGTTGTAGTAAAATTTTATCCGCAAAGATTTGCTGATTGCACTCGACCTTAAAGCAAATCTCTTTCTCGTCTGAAAGGTATTCAAGATAGTCCAACAAATTTTCGACTTCCTTATTGAGAGAAAGCGAGTCCAGTTTCACCAAAACATTGTTTTTATCTGCCCTGGCAAGAAACAGTATGTTCTCTGTTAACCGCGAAATATTTTCCAGCTCTTCAATGTTTCCGGCAATTGTTTTTTGATATTCAGCGATACTTCTGGTTTGACTGAGCGTAACCTGATTCTGACCCAGTAATGCATTAATTGGCGTTCTAAGTTCATGAGCGAGATCGTCAGCAAACTGACTTAGACGCTCAAAATCTTTGACTAAAGCATGATGCATTTTATTCAACGCCTGCCCAAGAGGTTTTAGTTCTCTCGGTAATGCGCTAACCTCAACAGGCTCTCGGCTATCGTTATAATTCAGCGCTTCCGTTACACCACTCAACTTTTTGATCTCTCGTAATCCCGTTCTGATTAACAGCGGACTTAATACTGAGCAAAGTACAATGGCGACAATGCAAATTATAATGCTATTAATTTTATACTGTTCAAGCATGTTATGTCTGGCTGAAGCCAATTTAGCCACAGTAACCGTTAATGATGGCGAAACTTCATCAATATTAATTCGTAAAGCATCTATCTCTGTATCATTAATAATGCTTCTGTAAATGCCAGCTGCGCTGATTGTCTCACTAGCAGGTATGTTATTTAACATGCCATCACTGACATTTGTCCGGTTAACAATTTTATTGATGCTATCACCATGAATAATCAAGATATCCTGACTAACATCCATCATCCGGTTAAAGTACACAGGTAACGTATCTGGATTTACCCCATCAATTAACAACTGCTTGATCTGCGCTGTCCGGTTAATGAGTGTTGTATCATCGCGCCATTTCAACTCACTTGCCAGGCCATTATAGAGAGTCCAGACAATTCCGGCGCCAGCAACAGACAGTAGCAATATAAAAAGCAAGGTTAAACGGACGGTTATAGATAGTCTTTTCATTATTTTTTTACCGCTACGAATGAATAGCCCATCCCCCGGATTGTGGCAATTAGCTTTTCAGGAAAAGGATCATCAACTTTTGCGCGGAGCCTGCGAATGGCGACGTCCACCGTATTGGTATCACTATCAAAGTTGATTCCCCAAATTTCACTCGCAATAACCGTTCTGGGTATAATTTCGCCAGCTCTGGAGGCCAGTAGCCAAAGTAACTGAAACTCCTTGCGCGTCAGTGTAATACTGATATTGTCCCTGCTCACACTATGACTAACAGAGTCCATTCTTAAGCCGCTGATTTCTAATGTTGAATTCAAAGCGTGATGTTGCCTTAATTGTGCCCGAACCCTTGCCAGCAACTCAGAAAATGAAAAAGGTTTTACCAGATAATCATTTGCCCCACTGTCCAGCCCTCTGACTCTGTCATCGACAGAATCCCTTGCAGTAAGGCAAATAACAGGGGTTTGCTTTGCTGTTCTTAACGTTTGTAAGATCTGCCAGCCATCCATACCCGGAAGCATAATATCCAGAATGATCAATGCATAATCATCCTTCAGCGCAAGATAAAGCCCATCTCTGCCATCAGAAACGGCATCGATGACATAACCCGCTTCGGAAAGCCCCTGCGTTACCCATTCCTGGGTCCTTTGATTATCTTCAATAAGTAGAATCTTCATGAAAATAATATGCCATAAATCATATGTTATAGAAACAGCCTGGTTCATTACAAAATTGTAATGCTGCTGTAAGGTTACCCTGGACGCTTTTTCGCTATCCTCAAAACTCATTCACATGACAAGGATATAAACATGTTAAAGCGTTATTTAGTACTCTCGGTAGCAACGGCAGCATTTTCATTACCTTCTTTGGTTAATGCCGCACAACAAAACATTCTTAGCGTGCACATTTTGAACCAGCAAACAGGAAAACCCGCTGCTGACGTGACAGTCACTCTTGAAAAGAAGGCGGATAACGGCTGGTTACAACTTAATACCGCCAAAACAGATAAGGATGGACGAATTAAGGCACTGTGGCCCGAGCAAACTGCAACTACGGGCGATTACCGTGTCGTATTTAAAACCGGGGACTATTTCAAGAAACAAAATCTTGAAAGTTTCTTCCCTGAGATCCCCGTTGAATTTCATATTAATAAAGTGAACGAGCATTATCATGTGCCTTTATTACTTAGCCAATATGGGTATTCAACCTATCGTGGCAGTTAATGCATAAATATGTAAAAGCAGATCTCTGCTACTGTTAGGGAGGACACTCCCTGACAGATTAACAGTAAACGGCTCTTGCTGGCTAACGACAAAAAAGTGTGATGGCTTATGAAAAAGAATCAATTTTTAAAAGAATCAGATGTTACGGCCGAGTCGGTATTCTTTATGAAGCGTCGGCAGGTGTTAAAAGCACTGGGCATCAGTGCAACTGCACTTTCTTTGCCTCACGCTGCGCATGCCGATCTGCTTAGCTGGTTTAAAGGGAACGATCGCCCGCCCGCCCCCGCCGGAAAAGCGCTGGAGTTCAGCAAGCCTGCCGCCTGGCAAAATAACCTGCCACTGACGCCAGCAGATAAAGTTTCCGGTTATAATAACTTCTATGAATTCGGGCTGGATAAAGCCGATCCCGCCGCTAATGCTGGTAGCCTGAAAACCGATCCATGGACACTGAAAATCAGCGGCGAAGTGGCAAAACCATTGACCCTCGATCATGATGACTTAACCCGTCGCTTCCCGCTGGAAGAGCGTATTTATCGTATGCGCTGCGTGGAAGCGTGGTCGATGGTGGTGCCGTGGATTGGTTTTCCGCTGCACAAATTGCTGGCGCTTGCCGAACCTACCAGCAATGCGAAGTATGTCGCTTTCGAAACAATTTATGCACCGGAACAGATGCCAGGCCAGCAGGACCGCTTTATCGGCGGTGGGCTGAAATATCCTTATGTCGAAGGATTGCGTCTCGACGAAGCAATGCATCCGCTCACACTGATGACCGTAGGTGTTTATGGCAAGGCGTTACCGCCACAAAATGGCGCGCCGGTGCGACTGATTGTGCCGTGGAAATATGGCTTTAAAGGGATTAAATCGATAGTCAGTATTAAGCTGACCCGCGAGCGTCCGCCAACCACCTGGAATCTGGCAGCGCCTGACGAATACGGTTTTTACGCCAACGTTAATCCGTATGTTGATCACCCGCGCTGGTCACAGGCTACCGAACGATTTATTGGTTCAGGCGGCATCCTCGATGTACAGCGCCAGCCAACGCTACTGTTTAATGGTTACGCCGACCAGGTGGCATCGCTGTATCGTGGCCTGGATTTGCGGGAGAATTTCTAAATGCGTCTGACAGCAAAACAGGTGACATGGCTGAAAGTTTGCCTGCATCTTGCCGGATTGTTGCCGTTTCTCTGGCTGGTCTGGGCGATCAATCACGGTGGACTGGGTGCCGATCCGGTGAAAGATATTCAGCATTTTACTGGTCGCACTGCACTGAAATTTTTGCTGGCGACCTTGTTAATCACCCCTCTGGCACGCTACGCAAAACAGCCGTTATTGATACGCACTCGCCGCCTGTTAGGATTATGGTGCTTTGCCTGGGCGACACTGCATTTAACAAGTTACGCATTGCTGGAGCTGGGCGTGAATAATCTGGCGTTATTAGGTAAGGAGTTAATTACCCGGCCTTATTTAACGTTAGGTATTATCAGCTGGGTAATTTTGCTTGCTTTAGCGTTCACTTCAACCCAGGCGATGCAGCGAAAACTCGGCAAGCACTGGCAACAGTTGCATAATTTCGTCTATCTTGTCGCGATTCTGGCCCCAATACATTATCTGTGGTCCGTGAAGATTATTTCACCGCAGCCGCTCATCTACGCTGGGCTGGCTGTACTGCTTTTAGCCTTACGGTATAAGAAGTTGCGTTCCCTTTTTAACCGGTTACGCAAGCAGGTTCACAACAAATTATCTGTATAACTTCATATTGCCGACAAAGTACGCGTTATCCCTGCCGGATGTGGCGCGAGCGCCCTATCCGGCATACACAGATCGCATCAGGTTATGTTTCGTTTGTCATCAACCTCAAATCACCAAAATAATTTATTTTATTTCAATAAGATAGATAAGTAGAACTGAGAAAGCCATGCTCTCGTTTCCTAAGAGTTGTTGCATTTTGCTATATGTTACAATATAACATTACACATCATATACATTAACTCTGGAGGAAACTGTTTTGGCGATTCGTCTTTACAAACTGGCTGTTGCTTTAGGTGTCTTTATTGTTAGCGCTCCTGCCTTTTCGCATGGTCATCACTCACACGGCAAACCCTTAACAGAGGTCGAACAAAAAGCTGCTAATGGTGTTTTTGATGATGCCAATGTACAAAACCGAACGCTCAGTGACTGGGATGGAGTCTGGCAATCCGTTTATCCTTTACTGCAAAGTGGCAAACTTGACCCCGTCTTTCAGAAGAAAGCGGATGCAGATAAAACTAAAACATTTGCTGAAATTAAAGATTATTATCACAAAGGTTATGCAACAGATATCGAGATGATTGGCATTGAGGACGGCATTGTTGAATTCCATAGAAATAATGAAACAACATCGTGTAAATATGATTACGATGGATACAAAATACTCACCTATAAATCAGGCAAGAAAGGCGTTCGTTACTTATTCGAATGTAAAGATCCTGAAAGCAAAGCCCCTAAATATATACAATTTAGCGATCATATAATTGCACCACGAAAATCATCTCATTTTCACATTTTTATGGGTAATGATTCACAGCAATCTTTATTAAATGAAATGGAAAACTGGCCAACGTATTATCCATATCAGTTGAGTAGCGAAGAAGTGGTCGAGGAAATGATGTCTCATTGAGTATTCTCATGATAACGCCTCGATGCCGCTTTAGTAAGTTATCATAACTGCCACTGGTCCATCCACAAACGCCACTGAACGCAAGCTAGCTACAGACACGCTCATCACTATGACGTGTCTGTATATTAATAAGCTAACCCGCATTAAGTTAACCAATAACGGATTCCATACACAATACGGCCAACAGAGAAAGATACCTGTGCTCACGCCATTGCTTATATTGGCTGGTTACAATATGCACTATCAATTTTTTAAATAACAAATTATTAAAACCACATCTGTATAAGGAATTTTTAAGGTTCGTGGGATAGCTTGACTGTGAAAATCACAGGAGCTACAAAAATGAACCGATTCTCAAAAACTCAAATTTATTTACATTGGATAACGCTGCTTTTCGTTGCAATAACCTATGCCGCGATGGAACTCCGTGGCTGGTTTCCTAAAGGTAGTAGTACTTATCTGCTGATGCGAGAAACACATTACAATGCGGGTATATTCGTTTGGGTGTTAATGTTTTCACGCCTGATTATAAAACACCGTTATAGTGATCCTTCTATTGTGCCACCGCCACCTGCCTGGCAAATGAAAGCGGCTTCGCTAATGCACATCATGCTTTATATAACCTTCCTTGCACTTCCTCTGCTGGGGATTGCTTTGATGGCTTACAGTGGAAAATCGTGGAGTTTCCTTGGTTTCAATGTGTCTCCCTTTGTTACCCCAAACAGCGAAATTAAAGCACTGATAAAAAATATTCACGAAACCTGGGCAAATATAGGCTACTTTTTAATCGCAGCTCACGCTGGCGCAGCACTCTTTCATCACTACATTCAGAAAGATAATACTCTGTTACGAATGATGCCTCGCCGCAAATAAGTCGATCCCCTTACAAGGAAATGTGAACCATGGACATCAACGCGTCATAAATGTTTACGCAAGTGCACAATGCACCCTTTCCACTATCAACAAGGAGGAGCAGAAACTGTGTAAATCGTACAATGGTAAGACTTATCAAAAATACAGGTTAATTTTGGTATTTAAACCTTTTTTACTTGTTAGTATGATACAAAGGCTTTCAAAAAAGCTGCGAAATTCAACAACTCTTGGAAATTATGGACTTTGTCCCGCGGCTTTAATCTGACGGCCGCGTTCCTTTTTTGACTCAATTATTGAACCCTTCTCTACGCAACTTCAGTTCCCACCACCAACTTTGCGGCAGTTTCATAGGATGAATGTCTAAAAGAATAATGGTGAGCGATAAGAAAACGACTGAATAACTGCACATTTTCGCTCGAAAGCTTCCTGTCAGATCCATAGCGAATCAAGTGCTGAATGTCACAGTATCGAACAGAAAACAGTGACGATCTAACCCTTCAAGAATATTCTACGATTGTTCTGTTTAGGAAAAGCAAGGCGGGAAGTCGGGAGATAAGTCATTGATAAAGTGGCGGAGAGAGGGGGATTTGAACCCCCGGTAGAGTTGCCCCTACTCCGGTTTTCGAGACCGGTCCGTTCAGCCGCTCCGGCATCTCTCCGTTCAGATGGTTGCCATGATGCCAGGAAATTTGGCATTTTAACAGTCCCTGTCCGTGCAATTTTGTTCAAGTGACGAGTTTGCGAGCAAAACGATGATTAAGTGGCCCTGGAAAGTACAAGAATCAGCACATCAAACTGCCCTTCCCTGGCAGGAAGCACTATCGATCCCCCTTTTAACGTGTCTGACGGAACAGGAACAAAGCAAATTAGTCACTCTTGCCGAACGTTTTTTACAGCAAAAGCGGCTTGTTCCTTTACAGGGCTTTGAACTGGATTCATTAAGAAGCTGCCGGATAGCACTTCTATTTTGCCTACCCGTTCTGGAGTTAGGACTGGAATGGCTGGATGGTTTTCATGAAGTCTTAATTTATCCTGCGCCATTTGTGGTCGATGATGAATGGGAAGACGATATCGGTCTGGTGCATAACCAACGTATTGTTCAGTCAGGTCAGAGCTGGCAGCAAGGGCCTATCGTTTTGAACTGGTTGGATATACAAGATTCTTTTGATGCTTCTGGTTTTAACCTGATTATTCATGAAGTCGCTCATAAGCTGGACACCCGTAACGGCGATCGCGCCAGCGGAGTTCCCTTTATTCCGTTGCGTGAGGTTGCTGGCTGGGAACACGATCTTCATGCTGCAATGAACAACATTCAGGAAGAAATCGAATTGGTTGGCGAGAATGCGGCGAGCATTGATGCTTATGCAGCCAGCGATCCTGCTGAATGTTTTGCCGTACTTTCTGAATATTTCTTTAGCGCCCCAGAACTTTTTGCTCCTCGTTTCCCTTCATTGTGGCAACGTTTCTGCCAATTTTATCAACAAGATCCTTTGCAGAGACTGCATCACGCTAATGATACAGACTCGTTTTCGGCGACGAATGTTCATTAATTAACAACTTTGCAGATTAATTAACCAATTGAAATGACTTATGAAATTTAGTGTTGACAGACAAGGTACCGCTAAGTAATATTCGCCCCGTTCACACGATTCCTCTGTAGTTCAGTCGGTAGAACGGCGGACTGTTAATCCGTATGTCACTGGTTCGAGTCCAGTCAGAGGAGCCAAATTCTAAAAATTCGCTCTTTTAGCGCAATGTCACTGACCTTAGTTGAACATTGTTTTTTAACGGATAGCGGGTTTTTAACATCTTAAGCGCCCTCGACCTTTATGGTTGAGGGCGTTTTGCTATGAACGCCATCACCATTTTCCCCTCGATTATAAAACTTGAGTTATTCAGTAGTCTCCCCTCTTGCAACTCACACCCAAAACTGCCTAACGAAAAGTTATTAATTTTCAATCATATTGCTATCAGTATTTACATTTTTTCGCTGTGCTAGAAAGGGCGCATTTATGTTAGCTCGTTCAGGGAAGGTAAGCATGGCTACGAAGAAGAGAAGTGGAGAAGAAATAAATGACCGACAAATATTATGCGGGATGGGAATTAAACTACGCCGCTTAACTGCGGGTATCTGTCTGATAACTCAACTTGCGTTCCCTATGGCTGCGGCAGCACAAGGTGTGGTAAACGCCGCAACCCAACAACCAGTTCCTGCACAAATTGCCATTGCAAATGCCAATACGGTGCCCTACACCCTTGGAGCGTTGGAATCGGCCCAAAGCGTTGCCGAACGTTTCGGTATTTCGGTGGCTGAGTTACGCAAACTCAACCAGTTTCGTACGTTTGCTCGAGGTTTTGATAATGTCCGCCAGGGTGATGAACTGGATGTCCCGGCACAAGTTAGTGAAAAAAAATTAACCCCGCCGCCGGGTAATAGCAGTGACAACCTCGAGCAACAGATAGCCAGTACTTCACAGCAAATCGGGTCTCTGCTCGCCGAAGATATGAACAGCGAGCAAGCGGCAAATATGGCGCGTGGATGGGCCTCTTCTCAGGCTTCAGGCGCAATGACAGACTGGTTAAGCCGCTTCGGTACCGCAAGAATCACGCTGGGCGTGGATGAAGATTTTAGCCTGAAGAACTCCCAGTTCGATTTTCTCCATCCGTGGTATGAAACGCCTGATAATCTCTTTTTCAGTCAGCATACTCTCCATCGTACTGACGAGCGTACGCAGATTAACAACGGCTTAGGTTGGCGTCATTTCACTCCCACATGGATGTCGGGCATCAACTTCTTTTTCGACCACGATCTTAGCCGTTACCACTCCCGCGCCGGCATTGGCGCGGAGTACTGGCGCGACTATCTAAAATTAAGCAGTAACGGCTATTTGCGACTGACCAACTGGCGCAGCGCACCTGAACTGGACAACGATTATGAAGCACGCCCGGCCAATGGCTGGGATGTACGCGCAGAAAGCTGGCTACCCGCCTGGCCGCACCTTGGCGGTAAACTGGTCTATGAACAGTATTATGGCGATGAAGTGGCCCTGTTCGATAAAGACGATCGGCAAAGTAATCCTCATGCCATAACCGCTGGACTTAACTATACCCCCTTCCCGCTGATGACCTTCAGCGCGGAGCAACGCCAGGGTAAACAGGGCGAAAATGACACCCGTTTTGCCGTCGATTTTACCTGGCAACCTGGCAGCGCAATGCAGAAACAGCTTGACCCGAATGAAGTCGCTGCACGGCGTAGCCTTGCAGGCAGCCGTTATGATCTGGTGGATCGCAACAACAATATCGTTCTGGAATATCGCAAAAAAGAACTGGTTCGCCTGACCCTGACAGACCCCGTGACAGGGAAGTCAGGAGAAGTGAAATCACTGGTTTCGTCGCTACAAACCAAATATGCCCTGAAAGGCTATAACGTCGAAGCCACCGCACTGGAAGCTGCCGGTGGCAAAGTGGTCACAACGGGTAAAGATATTCTGGTTACCCTGCCGGCTTACCGGTTCACCAGTACGCCAGAAACCGATAACACCTGGCCGATTGAAGTCACCGCCGAAGATGTCAAAGGCAATTTGTCGAATCGTGAACAGAGCATGGTGGTCGTTCAGGCACCTACGCTAAGCCAGAAAGATTCCTCGGTATCGTTAAGTACCCAAACATTGAACGCGGATTCCCATTCAACCGCCACACTGACTTTTATTGCGCATGATGCAGCAGGTAATCCTGTTGTCGGGCTGGTGCTCTCGACGCGTCACGAAGGTGTTCAGGACATCACCCTTTCTGACTGGAAAGATAATGGTGACGGAAGCTATACCCAGATCCTGACCACAGGAGCGATGTCTGGCACGCTGACGCTGATGCCACAGCTGAATGGTGTGGATGCGGCTAAAGCCCCCGCCGTGGTGAATATCATTTCTGTTTCGTCATCCCGAACTCACTCGTCAATTAAGATTGATAAGGACCGTTATCTCTCCGGCAATCCTATCGAGGTGACGGTAGAACTGAGAGATGAAAATGACAAACCTGTTAAGGAACAAAAACAGCAACTGAATAACGCAGTCAGCATCGACAACGTGAAACCAGGAGTCACTACAGACTGGAAAGAAACCGCAGATGGCGTCTATAAGGCGACCTATACCGCCTATACCAAAGGCAGTGGACTTACTGCGAAGCTATTAATGCAAAACTGGAATGAAGATTTGCATACCGCTGGATTTATCATCGACGCCAACCCGCAGTCAGCGAAAATTGCGACATTATCTGCCAGCAATAATGGTGTGCTCGCCAATGAGAATGCAGCAAACACCGTCTCGGTCAATGTCGCTGATGAAGGAAGCAACCCAATCAATGATCATACCGTCACGTTTGCGGTATTAAGCGGATCGGCAACTTCCTTCAACAATCAAAACACCGCAAAAACGGATGTTAATGGTCTGGCGACTTTTGATCTGAAAAGTAGTAAGCAGGAAGACAACACGGTTGAAGTCACCCTTGAAAATGGCGTGAAACAAACGTTAATCGTCAGTTTTGTCGGCGACTCGAGTACTGCGCAGGTTGATCTGCAGAAGTCGAAAAATGAAGTGGTTGCTGACGGCAATGACAGCGTCACAATGACCGCGACCGTCCGGGATGCAAAAGGCAACCTGCTCAATGACGTCATGGTCACTTTCAATGTTAATTCAGCAGAGGCGAAACTGAGCCAAACCGAAGTGAATAGCCACGACGGGATCGCCACAGCTACGCTGACCAGTTTGAAAAATGGTGATTATAGGGTTACGGCCTCTGTGAGCTCTGGTTCCCAGGCTAATCAACAGGTGAATTTTATCGGTGATCAAAGTACTGCTGCCCTGACCCTCAGTGTGCCTTCAGGTGATATCACCGTCACCAACACAGCTCCGCAATATATGACTGCAACCTTGCAGGATAAAAATGGCAACCCACTAAAAGATAAAGAAATCACCTTCTCTGTGCCAAACGACGTCGCAAGTAAGTTCTCGATTAGCAACGGAGGAAAAGGCATGACGGATAGTAACGGGGTTGCAATCGCCTCCCTGACCGGCACGTTAGCGGGCACGCATATGATCATGGCTCGTCTGGCTAACAGCAATGTCAGCGATGCACAGCCAATGACGTTTGTGGCGGATAAAGACAGAGCGGTTGTCGTTTTGCAAACATCGAAAGCGGAAATCATTGGGAATGGCGTGGATGAGACAACTCTGACAGCAACAGTGAAAGATCCGTCGAATCATCCGGTGGCGGGGATAACGGTAAACTTCACCATGCCACAGGACGTTGCGGCAAACTTTACCCTTGAAAATAACGGTATTGCCATCACTCAGGCCAATGGGGAAGCGCATGTCACGCTGAAAGGTAAAAAAGCGGGCACGCATACGGTTACCGCAACGCTGGGTAATAACAATACCAGTGATTCGCAGCCGGTAACATTTGTGGCGGACAAAGCCTCGGCTCAGGTTGTCCTGCAGATATCAAAAGATGAGATCACAGGTAATGGCGTCGATAGCGCAACGCTAACTGCAACGGTTAAAGATCAGTTCGACAATGAGGTGAATAATCTTCCGGTAACATTCAGCTCAGCCTCTTCAGGACTCACCCTGACCCCGGGAGTAAGTAATACCAACGAGTCTGGCATCGCGCAGGCCACTCTCGCAGGCGTTGCCTTTGGTGAGAAGACGGTTACTGCATCACTGGCTAATAATGGTGCCAGCGACAACAAAACTGTGCATTTTATTGGCGACACAGCGGCGGCAAAAATTATCGAGTTGGCGCCTGTCCCAGACAGCATAATCGCCGGTACCCCGCAGAACAGCTCCGGCAGCGTCATCACCGCCACAGTCGTTGATAATAATGGCTTTCCGGTGAAAGGTGTGACTGTGAACTTCACCAGCAACGCAGCGACAGCCGAAATGACGAACGGCGGTCAAGCCGTGACGAACGAACAGGGTAAGGCTACCGTCACTTATACCAATACCCGCTCCTCGATAGAATCAGGAGCGAGACCGGATACCGTTGAGGCCAGTCTGGAAAATGGTAGCTCCACGCTTAGCACATCAATTAATGTCAACGCTGATGCGTCTACGGCACATCTCACCTTGCTACAGGCACTTTTTGATACAGTCTCCGCAGGCGAGACAACCAGTCTGTATATTGAGGTGAAGGATAATTACGGCAACGGTGTCCCCCAGCAGGAGGTAACCCTCAGCGTTTCACCAAGTGAAGGCGTGACCCCCAGTAATAACGCTATATATACTACCAACCACGACGGCAATTTTTACGCAAGCTTTACCGCTACAAAAGCCGGGGTTTATCAATTGACGGCAACCCTCGAAAATGGCGATTCGATGCAACAAACAGTGACCTATGTGCCGAACGTCGCGAATGCTGAAATCACGCTGGCAGCCTCGAAGGATCCGGTGATTGCCGACAATAACGATCTCACGACACTAACAGCAACAGTCGCTGATACAGAGGGCAATGCGATAGCCAACACTGAGGTAACATTTACTCTGCCGGAAGATGTGAAGGCGAACTTCACGCTGAGCGATGGCGGTAAAGTGATTACTGATGCTGAAGGCAAAGCGAAAGTCACGCTGAAAGGTACAAAAGCAGGCGCTCATACTGTTACAGCATCGATGACTGGCGGTAAGAGTGAGCAGTTGGTGGTGAACTTTATTGCGGATACGCTCACTGCGCAGGTTAATCTTAACGTTACCGAGGACAATTTTATCGCTAATAACGTCGGGATGACCAGGCTGCAGGCAACAGTGACTGATGGAAACGGCAACCCGTTAGCCAATGAGGCGGTGACATTCACGCTACCGGCAGATGTGAGCGCAAGCTTTACTCTCGGACAAGGCGGTTCCGCCATTACTGATATCAACGGCAAGGCTGAAGTTACACTGAGCGGTACAAAATCCGGCACCTACCCCGTGACAGTTAGCGTGAACAATTATGGTGTCAGTGATACGAAACAGGTGACTTTGATTGCCGATGCTGGTACCGCAAAACTAGCCTCCTTAACCTCTGTATACTCATTCGTCGTCAGCACGACCGAGGGCGCAACCATGACGGCAAGCGTCACTGACGCTAACGGCAACCCGGTAGAAGGCATAAAAGTTAATTTCCGCGGAACCTCCGTCACGCTAAGCAGCACCAGCGTTGAAACGGATGATCGGGGTTTCGCTGAAATTCTTGTGACAAGCACCGAGGTCGGACTGAAAACAGTTTCAGCCTCTCTGGCAGATAAACCTACTGAAGTCATCTCGCGATTACTGAATGCCAGTGCAGATGTTAATTCTGCGACGATTACCAGTCTGGAGATACCGGAAGGTCAGGTAATGGTCGCACAAGACGTAGCAGTTAAAGCTCACGTTAACGACCAGTTTGGCAACCCGGTTGCGCATCAACCCGTGACATTCAGTGCAGAGCCATCCTCGCAAATGATCATCAGCCAGAATACGGTCTCTACTAATACGCAGGGTGTAGCCGAGGTCACCATGACGCCCGAAAGAAACGGTTCGTATATGGTGAAAGCATCCCTGCCGAATGGAGCCTCACTTGAGAAACAACTGGAGGCTATTGATGAAAAACTGACACTCACGGCGTCCAGTCCGCTTATCGGTGTCTATGCCCCTACAGGCGCTACTCTGACGGCAACGCTAACCTCTGCAAATGGCACTCCAGTGGAGGGTCAGGTCATCAACTTTAGCGTAACGCCAGAAGGGGCGACGTTAAGTGGCGGAAAAGTGAGAACTAACTCTTCAGGTCAGGCTCCAGTCGTTTTGACCAGCAATAAAGTCGGTACATATACGGTGACTGCATCTTTCCATAACGGCGTAACAATACAGACACAGACAACCGTGAAAGTCACTGGCAACTCAAGCACCGCCCATGTTGCTAGCTTTATCGCTGATCCATCGACTATCGCCGCCACCAACACTGATTTAAGTACCTTAAAGGCAACGGTTGAGGATGGCAGTGGTAACCTGATCGAAGGTCTCACTGTGTACTTCGCCTTAAAAAGCGGCTCTGCCACATTAACGTCATTAACAGCGGTGACCGATCAAAACGGAATCGCGACAACAAGCGTGAAAGGAGCGATGACAGGTAGCGTCACGGTAAGCGCAGTCACGACCGCTGGTGGAATGCAAACAGTAGATATAACGCTGGTGGCTGGCCCGGCAGACACCTCGCAGTCCGTCCTTAAGAGCAATCGGTCATCACTGAAAGGGGACTATACCGATAGTGCTGAATTACGTCTTGTTCTGCACGATATATCAGGCAATCCGATCAAAGTTTCTGAAGGGATGGAATTTGTGCAATCAGGTACTAACGTGCCCTATATAAAAATTAGCGCAATTGATTACAGTCTAAATATCAACGGTGATTACAAAGCCACTGTTACAGGAGGCGGAGAGGGTATCGCAACGCTGATCCCTGTATTGAATGGTGTTCATCAAGCTGGTCTGAGTACCACAATACAATTCACTCGCGCAGAAGACAAAATAATGAGCGGTACAGTATCAGTCAATGGTACTGACCTACCGACAACTACATTCCCTTCGCAGGGGTTCACCGGGGCGTATTATCAGTTGAATAATGACAACTTTGCCCCAGGAAAAACGGCGGCTGATTATGAGTTTTCAAGCTCTGCCTCCTGGGTCGATGTTGATGCTACCGGTAAAGTGACATTTAAAAATGTCGGCAGCAATTCGGAAAGGATTACGGCGACGCCAAAATCAGGAGGCCCTAGCTATGTATACGAAATCCGTGTGAAGAGTTGGTGGGTGAACGCCGGCGAGGCTTTCATGATATACAGCCTTGCTGAAAATTTTTGCAGCAGCAATGGCTACACGCTCCCCAGAGCAAACTATTTAAACCACTGTAGTTCCCGAGGCATCGGGTCACTGTACAGTGAATGGGGAGATATGGGGCATTACACGACTGACGCTGGTTTTCAATCAAATATGTATTGGTCATCTAGTCCCGCAAACTCAAGCGAACAATACGTAGTTTCCCTGGCAACAGGTGATCAAAGCGTATTTGAAAAGCTTGGGTTTGCTTATGCGACATGTTATAAAAACCTGTGATTTTCCGTTATAATTTCTTAAAGAGTGTTCCATTCGGGGCACTCTTTTTTACATTCCCTCTACAGAACTAGCCCTTCTCTCACAGAAAATGAATAAATAAAAATGCGGCACCGCCAGAATCGCGTTCGATGTGACTATGATCATTTTCGGTGAGTACTGCTTTGATCTAAAGGCTGGTTTTCTGTGATGATTGACCAGCCTCAGAGTATTGATGACACCACCGTTCATAACAGATCGGCATTACTATGCATAAGTACTGTCTCATATTCTCGCCAAAACACTTTTTAATGCCTTTGCGAATTCATCCAGACTTATATTGTCAATTTTTTGCCCAACGACGACTGACTCCGAGACATCGGCCATTGCGGGCCATCGCGTTTTGTAATCAGCATAAATTGCAACAACAGGGGTATTATAGGCACTTGCCATATGTAATATTGAGGTGTCAGGAGTTATTGCGATATAAGCATCTTTTATGATTGCTGCTGAACGTTTAATCGAGGGTGGTAAGGATAAACGGTAGACATTATTATAACAATCCACTAATGCCCTGGCTTTATCTTCACCTTTGGGTCCATGAACGATCACTATTGGTATATCTGTTTCACTTTAAATTTTTGCTATTAGATTTTCTGCAATCGATAATGAAAATGTACGTTCCTGCGAGCTACCTTCTAAATTGAACGCAATGTAAGATCCTAACGATCGCATTTCCTCGCGCACCTCATCGAGTACATCCTCACTTAGTGGCAATTCATATATTGGCCTGACTGCTGGAAAACCCGCCTCACGCATCATAAATGCCCATGTCATAGGTACGGGAGCCCGGAGTTTCTGATCCATACTGGACGCGTTCTTGCACAAAGGGGAGAAGCAATTCATGGTTATACCAACAACCTGAAAATTCGTTTTTGCTTTCAACTGACTGATAAATAACATCGTTTTCAGGTTCTTTTTACGCATCCCCTCAATGCAAAGATCCGGCGTACCGTATTGCTGTGTTATGTTCTTTGCTAAATCTTTTATTTCTTTTAATGTTGCGTGATCCTGCATAGTCATTGTGACTAATGTTAATTTAGTCTGTTCAAGTTTAAGCGCATTAAAGACTTCTAAATTAATTGTCGACGTTACAATTAAAAGATGCTTAATTTTATGCAATTCAAGCGCCCGAATAACAGGAAAGATGGCCATAGCATCGCCAATCTGATCGGGAATATGGATGACAACAAAGTCTGTTTTTTCAATATTGAAATTATAAGCTTTATAATCGTAGTAACTAAATGCAATACGTCTCAACAATGATGCTAAAAACATACCTAACCTCGCCTCCCTACTGGTTATAATGCAATGCAGTCTATCAGACTCATCAGGGTGCCATTTTGTGCATATGCGGACTTTTATGTTTCATATCTCTAACCTGTGGGTCCTCTGCTTAATCCTTAAACAACACCAGCAACTCCTGCGCTTTCATCTTCCATCGAATTTTTCATGTTGCCGCTAATCAGCCATAAAATCATTTGCAGATGCGCTCTGTCGAGGTAGTCTCATAAGGTTCGTTTATAGATCGACGGCAATGTGAGTTACCTTTTCCATACTAATTATAAAAAGACAGTACAAACAGGATCATTATGGACTCCACGCTCATCTCCACTCGTCCCGATGAAGGGACGCTTTCGTTAAGTCGCGCCCGACGAGCTGCGTTAGGCAGCTTCGCTGGTGCCGTCGTCGACTGGTATGATTTTTTACTCTATGGCATCACCGCCGCACTGGTGTTTAATCGCGAGTTTTTCCCGCAAGTAAGCCCGGCGATGGGAACGCTCGCCGCATTTGCTACCTTTGGCGTCGGATTTCTTTTCCGTCCGCTCGGCGGTGTCATTTTCGGTCACTTTGGCGACCGACTGGGACGTAAGCGCATGTTAATGCTGACCGTCTGGATGATGGGCATCGCGACAGCCTTGATTGGTATTCTTCCTTCATTCTCGACCATTGGGTGGTGGGCACCTATTTTGCTGGTGACACTGCGTGCCATTCAGGGATTTGCAGTCGGCGGCGAATGGGGAGGCGCGGCGTTGCTTTCCGTTGAAAGTGCACCGAAAAATAAAAAAGCCTTTTACAGTAGCGGTGTACAAGTTGGCTACGGTGTAGGTTTACTGCTTTCAACCGGACTGGTTTCATTGATCAGTATGATGACGACTGACGAACAGTTTTTAAGCTGGGGCTGGCGCATTCCTTTCCTGTTTAGCATCGTACTGGTACTGGGAGCATTGTGGGTGCGCAATGGCATGGAGGAGTCCGCGGAATTTGAACAACAGCAACATTATCAAGCTGCCGCGAAAAAACGCATCCCGGTTATCGAAGCGCTGTTACGACATCCCGGTGCTTTCCTGAAGATTATTGCGCTACGACTGTGCGAATTGCTGACGATGTACATCGTTACTGCCTTTGCACTTAATTATTCAACCCAGAATATGGGGCTACCGCGCGAACTTTTCCTTAATATTGGTTTGCTGGTAGGTGGATTAAGCTGCCTGACAATTCCCTGTTTTGCCTGGCTTGCCGATCGTTTTGGTCGCCGTAGGGTTTATATCACAGGTACGTTAATCGGAACGTTGAGCGCATTTCCTTTCTTTATGGCGCTTGAAGCACAATCTATTTTCTGGATAGTTTTCTTCTCCATAATGCTGGCAAACATTGCGCATGACATGGTGGTGTGTGTGCAACAACCGATGTTTACCGAAATGTTTGGTGCCAGTTATCGCTATAGTGGCGCTGGAGTCGGTTATCAGGTTGCCAGTGTGGTTGGCGGTGGATTTACACCTTTTATTGCCGCTGCACTCATCACTTACTTTGCCGGGAACTGGCATAGCGTCGCCATTTATTTGCTGGCTGGATGCCTGATTTCCGCAATGACCGCTTTGTTGATGAAAGACAGTCAACGCGCTTGATAGCCTGGCGAAGATCATCCGATCTTCGCCTTACACTTTTGTTTCACATTTCTGTGACATACTATCGGATGTGCGGTAATTGTATGGAACAGGAGACACACATGAATAATAAGGGCTCCGGTCTGACCCCAGCTCAGGCACTGGATAAACTCGACGCGCTGTATGAGCAATCTGTAGTCGCATTACGCAACGCCATTGGCAACTATATTACAAGTGGCGAATTACCTGATGAAAACGCCCGCAAACAAGGTCTTTTTGTCTATCCATCACTGACCGTAACCTGGGACGGTAGCACAACCAATCCCCCCAAAACGCGCGCATTTGGTCGCTTTACCCACGCAGGCAGCTACACCACCACGATTACTCGCCCTACTCTCTTTCGTTCGTATCTTAATGAACAACTTACGTTGCTGTATCAGGATTATGGTGCGCATATCTCAGTGCAACCCTCGCAGCATGAAATCCCTTATCCTTATGTCATCGATGGCTCTGAATTGACACTTGATCGCTCAATGAGCGCTGGGTTAACTCGCTACTTCCCGACAACAGAACTGGCGCAAATTGGCGATGAAACTGCAGACGGCATTTATCATCCAACTGAATTCTCCCCGCTATCGCATTTTGATGCGCGCCGCGTCGATTTTTCCCTCGCACGGTTGCGCCATTATACCGGTACGCCAGTTGAACATTTTCAGCCGTTCGTCTTGTTTACCAACTACACACGTTATGTGGATGAATTCGTTCGTTGGGGATGCAGCCAGATCCTCGATCCTGATAGTCCCTACATTGCCCTTTCTTGTGCTGGCGGGAACTGGATCACCGCCGAAACCGAAGCGCCAGAAGAAGCCATTTCCGACCTTGCATGGAAAAAACATCAGATGCCAGCATGGCATTTAATTACCGCCGATGGTCAGGGTATTACTCTGGTGAATATTGGCGTGGGACCGTCAAATGCTAAAACCATCTGCGATCATCTGGCAGTGCTACGCCCGGATGTCTGGTTGATGATTGGTCACTGTGGCGGATTACGTGAAAGTCAGGCCATTGGCGATTATGTACTTGCACACGCTTATTTACGCGATGACCACGTTCTTGATGCGGTTCTGCCGCCCGATATTCCTATTCCGAGCATTGCTGAAGTGCAACGTGCGCTTTATGACGCCACCAAGCTGGTGAGCGGCAGGCCCGGTGAGGAAGTCAAACAGCGGCTACGTACTGGTACTGTGGTAACCACAGATGACAGGAACTGGGAATTACGTTACTCAGCTTCTGCACTTCGTTTTAACTTAAGCCGGGCCGTAGCAATTGATATGGAAAGTGCAACCATTGCCGCGCAAGGATATCGTTTCCGCGTGCCATACGGGACACTACTGTGTGTTTCAGATAAACCGTTGCATGGCGAGATTAAACTTCCCGGCCAGGCTAACCGTTTTTATGAAGGCGCTATTTCCGAACATCTGCAAATTGGCATTCGGGCGATCGATTTGCTGCGCGCAGAAGGCGACCGACTGCATTCGCGTAAATTACGAACCTTTAATGAGCCGCCGTTCCGATAATAAGTTCTGAACCTTCTTATCAGAAATAGATGTGAAGGAGTAAGTAAGACACCTGGCAAATAGCCTGCAATAATCGTGGGCTGTTTGCTTCCTTGGGCGGATACGAGTTTTATTATCGTCTTAATGATTTCCACATATTAAAAGCAAGTATGCTTTCAAAACACAATTATAAAAAATCCCGCCAACAATATAAGTTTTTATAAAATTAAATATAAGATTATGGCTTTAGAATATTTTTATTTCTAATAGACGAGATTTTTCCTGTTATGATATAATATGCTGAATTAACACATGTTAACGATTTACCAGTAATGTAAATAAATTTTCGAGGAGATCATTCCAGTGGGACGTAAATGGGCCAATATTGTTGCTAAAAAAACGGCTAAAGACGGTGCAACGTCTAAAATTTATGCAAAATTCGGTGTAGAAATCTATGCTGCTGCTAAACAAGGTGAACCCGATCCAGAATTAAACACATCTTTAAAATTCGTTATTGAACGTGCAAAGCAGGCACAAGTTCCAAAGCACGTTATTGATAAAGCAATTGATAAAGCCAAAGGCGGCGGAGATGAAACGTTCGTGCAGGGACGTTATGAAGGCTTTGGTCCTAATGGCTCAATGATTATCGCCGAGACATTGACTTCAAATGTTAACCGTACGATTGCTAACGTTCGCACAATTTTCAATAAAAAAGGCGGCAATATCGGAGCGGCAGGTTCTGTCAGCTATATGTTTGACAATACGGGTGTGATTGTATTTAAAGGGACAGACCCTGACCATATTTTTGAAATTTTACTTGAAGCTGAAGTTGATGTTCGTGATGTGACTGAAGAAGAAGGTAACATTGTTATTTATACTGAACCTACTGACCTTCATAAAGGAATCGCGGCTCTAAAAGCAGCTGGAATCACTGAGTTCTCAACAACAGAATTAGAAATGATTGCTCAATCTGAAGTTGAGCTTTCCCCAGAAGATTTAGAAATCTTTGAAGGGCTTGTTGATGCCCTTGAAGATGACGACGATGTACAAAAAGTTTATCATAACGTCGCAAATCTCTAATTATCTTTTAAAGAAATCTGTCTTTACGGCAGATTTCTTTAATCTCATATAATTCTTATAAAAAATATAATATTCAACTCGTCATATTGATTATACCCCCCCGTTCCCAGAGAAATAATATTTATTAAAATTCCAGTTCTTCTTTTTCTGATTACAGAAGGCAAAGTGGCAATTACGCATAGTTTCCCGATAAAGACGCGATAGCGACATCCCGCATAAGGCATTTTTCTCTTTATCTTTGTACGGTACTTCATGGAACAGAGTTTTTGACCTTGCGAATCGTGATGTCTGTTGGGGAGGGACAATTTGCTCACTGAAGCGTGAGACTCGATTAAGCGCACGAAACACAGAAATCAAAAAACCCGGTCACTTTTTTACAAGGTAACCGGGTAAAAATAATTTTTATTTTTTAACTGTTTTGAGACTCATAGAGATGTCTCAAAACTAAAATTTGGCTCCTCTGACTGGACTCGAACCAGTGACATACGGATTAACAGTCCGCCGTTCTACCGACTGAACTACAGAGGAATCGTGAGAACGAGGCGAATATTAGCGATGCCCACCCACAATGTCAAAGCCTGTTTTTTAAATTTGAAATCGTTTGCTGAAATAATCTGCATTTTGTCGTTTATTCCGACACAACTGGCTTTTTTTCACACTTTTGCGGCTCGGGTCGAGGGTATTTCCATAGCCAACGTCCAGTAACCATTCGCCAGTAAAACAGCACGGCCCGCACAGCCCAGTCGGCAAACATTCCCATCCAGACACCAACCACACCCCAGCCAAGCATGATTCCCAGCACATAACCGACTACAACCCGACAACCCCACATGCTCAACATCGAAACCCACATGGCGTAACGGGCATCACGAGCACCTTTAAATCCAGCGGGTAGCACCCATGAGGCGGACCAAATAGGCATAAATAAAGCATTTAGCCAAATCAGAATCACAACGACATGTTTAACCTGTGGATCCTGGGTGTAAAACGATGCCATAACCCCGGCAAAGGGAGCCGTTAGCCAGGCGATGGCCGTTAATCCAAGAGTGGAAAGCCAGAACACATGCCGCAACTGAATCTCTGCTTGCGCTATCTGCCCTACCCCCAACCTTCGGCCTGTAATGATCGTAGAAGCAGAGCCGAGCGCACTTCCGGGTAAGTTGATAAGAGCCGCAATTGAAAACGCGATAAAATTTCCGGCAATAACACTGGTCCCCATCCCGGCAACGAACATTTGGGTTAATAACCGACCACTGGTAAATAACACTGATTCGACACTCGCGGGAATACCAATCCCCATGACTTCCCAGATAATGCTAAAATTCAGCGGTTTAAAATAGCTCTTTAACGAAATCCTTAGCGCAGGATTAAAACCAATCGCCAGCACCCACAAAATTGCAACTGCGCCAATATAACGAGAAATGGTTAAACCCAGCCCTGCCCCGACAAATCCCAGTCCCGGCCAGGAGAAAAGGCCGTAAATCAATATGCCGCTAATAATAATATTAAGAATATTCAGGCTACCGTTAATCAATAGCGGTATTTTCGTATTCCCTGCACCACGAAGTGCCCCGCTACCAATAAGAGTGATGGCAGCTGCTGGATAACTGAGTACCGTCAGCTCCAGATAAGTCAACGCCAGTGCTTTAACTTCTGTCGTGGCATCACCCGCGACGAAATCAATAATTTGTTCGCCAAAATGATGAATAAGCGTTGCCAACAGTACGGCAAACAACGTCATGATCACCAATGACTGCCGCGTCGCCACCCTCGCTCGTCGTCGATCCCGCTTACCGAGACTAAATGCCACAACGACAGTAGTACCAAGATCGATAGCAGCAAAAAAAGCCATAATGACCATATTGAAGCTGTCCGCCAATCCCACGCCGGCCATCGCATCTTTTCCCAGCCAGCTGACCAGAAAAGTGCTCAGAACCCCCATCAACAGGACACAGGCATTCTCCATGAAGATAGGAACAGCAAGCGGGGTTATCTCGCGCCAGAACAACACTTTGTAGCTCTTGCGTTTAGCGTGCCAGCGAGTGCCGTGAACAACCTGGCGTAAAGCAGAGGAGATATTCAAAGCCGACCTTAATTGCAGAAAGTGAAACCACATTTCAAATAATGAGGGAGAATCAGCAAAGCTGCAAAGATTTTCGCCAACAAATTGTCTGCAAATGCAACAAACTGTTGATAGAAACGGCAAACAGTTGGGGAATTTAAAAATCGGGTTTGACAAAAGATTTTTCGCCGTTAAGATGTTCCTCAACAACGATTCCTCTGTAGTTCAGTCGGTAGAACGGCGGACTGTTAATCCGTATGTCACTGGTTCGAGTCCAGTCAGAGGAGCCAAATTCCTGAAAAGCCCGCTTTTATAGCGGGATTTTTGCTATATCTGATAATCAATTTCCTCTTCACTGCTTTCCATCACCTGCCGCTTGATATCCTCAACTGACAGTCCTGCATTACAAAGTTCCAGAAAGCGCCAGACATAGTTACGCTGAAGTTGTCCTCGCTTCAGTCCCAACCAGACAGTATTAGCATCAAAAAGATGCCGCGTATCCAGGCGGATTAAATTCTCTTCCTCTTGTTCGCCACTGGATTGCTCGGCAACTAATCCGATCCCAAGCCCAAGAGCAACATAGGTTTTAATGACATCAGAATCCTGCGCACTTAATACAATATCTGCCAGCAAACCTTTGCGGGCAAATGCGTCATCAATACGTGAGCGCCCCGTAATCCCCTGTCGGTAAGTGATTAACGGCCACTTCGCTATTGATTCCAGCGTCAATGGTGAAATTTGCGTCAAGGGATGATCGTGTGGAACAAGCAAACTATGGTGCCAACGAAACCACGGGAAGGCGACGAGCTGCGGGTCATTACTCAAACGCTCGCTGGCGATACCAATATCAGCTTCGCCATTTTGCAACAATGTCGCAATTTCCTGTGGCGTCCCCTGGATTAGCTCGAGCCGAACCTCCGGGAAAAGTTCGCGAAAAGCTTTAATGACCTCTGGCAAGCTATAACGTGCCTGAGTATGCGTCGTTGCAATAGTGAGAACGCCAGACGTATCGTTGGTAAACAGGTCTGCAAGCCGACGAACATTACTGGCTTCATTCAGAATACGTTCTGCAATGACCAGTAATGCTTTGCCCGGTTCAGTCATGCCCAGCAGTCGCTTACCTCGTCGAACAAATATTTCGATGCCAAGTTCATCCTCCAGTTCCCGAATATGACGGCTGACGCCTGACTGTGAGGTAAAAAGCATATTCGCAACCTCTGTCAGGTTGTAATCCTGACGTGCAGCCTCGCGGATTATCTTTAGTTGTTGGAAATTCACGGTAAACTCCGGGCAGTTCAGATTTCCCGTTATTGTTAAAGTCTAATGCCCGGCATAACAAATAATAAAAACCCGCATCTTATTCCATCCCGATATAACACTTAGCTCACCAATTGCCACTGCCTTTTTTCCATCACTGGAGAACTAATCACTGACATTAACAACTCTTTCACTGCCTGTGCCTGTGGCGATAAGTTCGCTCTGGCGGGTAAATTTAATGACAAAGAGAGACTCATGGAAGGAGTGGTAATGCGTGACATCCACCCATTTACTGCGCCACATAACGAACGCGCGGCCGATTCGGGTAATACTGCAACGCCCATGCCGCTGGCAATCGCTGCGGTAAGCGTGGCAATAGACTCAATTTCACCAATAACTTTTGCCGTGAGTCGCCGTAGGGAAAAAGCCTCATCAACACGAAGTCTAATAGCACTGTAATCACTGGGGAGAAAGAGGTTCATTTGCGCAATAGCATTCACATCAACGCTTTGCCCCGGGCAATCTTGAGTTCCTACCAGAAAAAGATCTTCTTTCAGCAAAGCCTGACTGGATACACCAGCCACAGGGGAATGCTCATAAATCACCGCCATATCGAGTTGGTGATTTATCAATTTTTCGTTAAGCACTGCACCACTATTTTCATGAAGATAGATAACGATCTCCGGAAATTCAGCGCGAACCGCCTGTAATAAGGGCATGGTGATGGATGACGCAGCGGTTCCTGGTGCAAAGCCAATCGAGACTTGCCCCGATAATGCCTGACCAACGTTATGCACCGCCAGTTGGGCCTGTTCACACTGACGTAAAATGGCCCGCGCATGGGTATAGAGAATTTTTCCGGCGTCTGTTGGTGTAACGCCCCGCTTTGTACGGATCAAAAGTTGTTGATTTAACTCACCTTCCAGTGTGGCAACCTGCTGGCTGAGCGCTGGTTGTGCGATATGCAATACTTCAGCAGCCTGGGTCAGGCTACCAATATCTACAATTTTTACGAAGTATTTCAGGCGTCTGAAGTTCATGTTGCCTCCGGTTTTTAAGAATCGGCCCAAGTGCCGCCATTACTTACAACCAGATTGCAAGATGCTTGCCAGTTTTATTTTGGTGTTGATGTACAAGCTAACCAACTGTCAAATAAGAGATTATGATAGATTCGTCATTTGCTCCTTTAATCAGCTGTCGCGTTCCCCTGCCCTATAAAAGGAGGGTATGCACCACGATGGTTCATTACCCAATAAGATTGAAAGCTCACCACTTTGTTGAAATTGACAGCAAACAAACAAAAAAATGCATTTCACCCTTTGACATCACCATGCACTGCCATTAATATGCGCCCCGTTCACACGATTCCTCTGTAGTTCAGTCGGTAGAACGGCGGACTGTTAATCCGTATGTCACTGGTTCGAGTCCAGTCAGAGGAGCCAAATTCAAAAAAGCCTGCTTTCTAGCAGGCTTTTTGCTTTCTAATTACCAACGCTCTTAAAACATCTGTCTTGAACCAGAACTAATTTGCACAGGCATTCCCGATCGACGTTGCAACGCAGCATTTGCGCGATTTACATCAACTTCTTGCCCGTTGATAAACGCCCGCAAAGATGGGGTTACCGGCAATGGCACTTTTCGGTCAGACTCATATTCTGCACGATTGCGCGACAATGGCTCATGAACTTCCAGCCAGTTCGAGCCATCTGGTTCAGTGGTGTATTTTACTGGCTGGTCGATAATTTGCACACGCGTCCCAACAGGAACATTATCAAACAGATATTTGATATCGTCATTGCGCAGACGAATACAGCCCTGACTTACCCGGAGCCCAATACCAAAATTGGCATTGGTACCATGGATGGCATACAACCTGCCAATATAAATCGCGTACAGCCCCATGGGATTATCGGGGCCCGCAGGAACAAATGCGGGCAAACTCTCCCCTCGTTTCGCATATTCGCGCCGAGTGTTCGGCGTTGGCGTCCAGGTTGGAGCTTCTTGTTTACGTTCAACGGTAGTCACCCAGTTACGCGGGGTTTCTCGCCCAGCCTGGCCGATACCAATAGGAAAGACTTCCACAGTATTACTGTCTGGTGGGTAGTAATAAAGACGCATCTCAGCGACGTTAACAACAATCCCTTTACGAACAGTGTCGGGCAAAATCAGTTGCTGCGGAATGGTGAGTTGCGAGCCAGACTTCGGCAAAAAAACATCAGCGCCCGGGTTCGCTTCCAGCATGTTACTTAACCCTTGCCCGTATTGTGCGGCAAAAGTCTCCAGCGGCTGGGTATTGTGATCAGGAACAGTTACAGTAAACGACTGCCCCACTAAACGGCTACCCTCTGGAGGTAATGGATAAGTTACCGCCAGGCTAGTATGGCTGGCAAAAAGCAGAGCAAATGAGCAAAGAATATTTACACGACGCATCATGTCCCTTTCCTATGTCGCGAAAGCTATCCGTTAAGTATAGCTTTTATCAGACTTTTCGTTTTTAACTGTTCAAATCAGAAGTCGTATTCCCCGGTAGAACAATATTACTGGCAGCAAGTTCGCCCATGTTGTTGTATATCGCACAGGCAGCTTCGATGATGGGCATCGCCAGAGCTGCGCCACTCCCCTCACCTAAACGCATCTCCATATTGAGATAAGGCTCCAGCCCCAAATGCGAGAGCGCTATACGCGCGCCTTTTTCTGCCGACAGGTGAGAAGGAATGAGATACGGTTTGATCGCAGGAGACATCTGGCAGGCTGCGAGCGCAGCAGCATAAGAAAGAAATCCATCCAGCAACACGGGTAAACCGCAGGAAGCAGCACCTAACATCACTCCAGCTATTCCGACCAAATCAAATCCACCCACTTTTGCCAGGACATCAACACCATCCTGAGGATTTGGTTGATTCAACGTAATCGCCCGACGCACAACATCAATTTTATTAGCCAGTTTATCTGTCGGCAGGTTTGCGCCAATCCCAACCACTTCTTCAGGATCCCGGCCAGTGATTGTGCTGACTATTGCTGCTGCCGGTGTCGTGTTTGCCATCCCCAGTTCACCTACACCAAACAGCGTGACACCGTTTTTTGCCAGCTCCTGCGTATAACATATGACGTCCAAAAGCAACTTTTCAGCCTGACGGCGACTCATTGCCGGAGCTGAAGCAATATTGCCGCTACCTCGTGCGACACGCATGTTGATAAGCCCGGGGATAGGCTCAGCAGTATCAATACCAACATCAATTACGTGGACGTTAGCGCCCGCTTGTTCTGCCAGCACACACACGCCGGTTGTTCCACGGGTCATATTTTCAGCCTGTATGGCTGTCACTTCTTTTGGAGAAATAGCGACCCCTTCCTCCCAGACGCCGTGATCGGCACACATAACCAGTACCGCTTTTTTGCCCACATGCGGTATGCCATTCAACCCCGGCATTCCTGCCAGTTGTATGGCAAGCACCTCCAGCTTTCCCAGGCTACCAACAGGTTTGAGTAACCCGTCAATATGCCGTTGTGCACGCGACATAGCGGTAGAATCGATGGCTGGGATCGTATTCAGTAAATCGGCAAGTATTTGCATCTCACGTCTCTTTATAGCAGTGCCAGCAGGAAGACCAGTTCACCAAGCTCTATGGCTGCTCCCAGCGTATCGCCCGTTTGCCCGCCCAGCGTACGTTTGAGAAGCTGACCGAGGATGAAAATCGCCACCATCGTCACCACCATAGCAGCCACACCATGCATACCCGGCAATAATACGGCAGCAAAAATAGCGGCTAAGCCGAGTGTGACGCAGGTTTGTCGCCCATCAATTTTGCCAATGAACACATTGCCAAGCCCTTCTTCCCGCGCATAACGATGACGATACATCAATAATGCGGCAGTCCCGCGGCTGACCGCACATGCTGCCGCCAGCGATGCAAGGATCGATTCGCCACGCAGAGCCAACTCGCTTAACACCAGAATCTTTGCCAGTACCACAAAAATCAATGCCAGACCGCCGTGGGTGCCTAAACGGCTATCACGCATGATTTCCAACATGCGATCGCGGCTACGTGCAGAAAATACGCCATCACAGGTATCAGCGAGGCCGTCCAGATGGAATCCCCCGGTCATCAGCACCAGCACAAGTACGCTAAACAGTGCCGCCAGTGGTGCGCCACACCATGCCTGCAGCACCATGAAGACCAGCCCGCTAATCGCGCCAAGCAATAATCCAATCAAAGGAAAAGTAATAATACCGCGAGAATAATGCTCGAAATCCAGTCCCTGGGACCAGCGACGCGGTACAGGCAGACGCGTAATAAATGAGAGCATCGCCCAAAATAATTTACTCATTTGATTTTTACTCCAATACCCGAAACCACCAGCCATACTTCATTTGCCGCAGCGGCCAACTGCTGATTTACCCGCCCGGCAATATCACGAAAATGTCGTGCCAGACGACTCTCCGGCACAATCCCCATTCCCACTTCGTTAGTCACTAATACAACCTTTGCGGGGCAACGTTGGCAGGCAGCAATCAACGACTGAATCTCAGCATTAATCGCCTGTTCCATCGCCTGATAATCCCATTCATCAGGGTCTTTATCGCCGCCATAATCAAACAACAGATTAGTCACCATTGTGGTAACGCATTCAAGCAACACAACCTCATTCGGGTTAATGTCTGCATGAATTAATTCATCAAGATGTTGCCAGCGCTCCACTGTGCGCCAGTGCTCCGGGCGGCCTTGCCGATGATGTTCTATCCGTGCAGCCATCTCATCATCAAGGATTTGCGAGGTAGCGATATACAGAACCTGTGAAGAGTCCCCAATAAGCGCCTCTGCGTGGCGACTCTTCCCGCTCCGTGCGCCCCCCGTCACCAAAATCATCATACCGACTCCTGATTCAAATGTATGATGGTATTCATTGAACAGAACAATGGATCCCCCACCGTTGCTGACCGCAAAACATTTACGCGATTAATACTGCGCGTAATATAATTAAAAATCCAGCATTCTCAATCCATTACGAAATAAGATGGCATTACGGAATAGCCAGACTTTCTCGTGTTAACGTCCGACAAAATGCGTCATTGACAGCGGTTTCTGTGGATTGACACATTTCATTCAGATAATGAATTAATGCTACTGCCGGAACAACCAGCAAACGGGCATTGTGTTCTGAAATCCAGGCTATTGATTCAACGTCAGCGACAGATCTGCGCTGTAAAAGAACTTGTAAAACAACGTAATAGAATTATCCGGAATGGTGGCGACTATGCACTAGGGAAGGTGCGAATAAGTGGGGAAATTCTTCTCGGCTGACTCAGTCATTTCATTTCTTCATGTTTGAGCCGATTTTTTCTCCCGTAAATGCCTTGAATCAGCCTATTTAGACCGTTTCTTCGCCATTTAAGGCGTTATCCCCAGTTTTTAGTGAGATCTCTCCCACTGACGTATCATTTGGTCCGCCCGAAACAGGTTGGCCAGCGTGAATAACATCGCCAGTTGGTTATCGTTTTTCAGCAACCCCTTGTATCTGGCTTTCACGAAGCCGAACTGTCGCTTGATGATGCGAAATGGGTGCTCCACCCTGGCCCGGATGCTGGCTTTCATGTATTCGATGTTGATGGCCGTTTTGTTCTTGCGTGGATGCTGTTTCAAGGTTCTTACCTTGCCGGGGCGCTCGGCGATCAGCCAGTCCACATCCACCTCGGCCAGCTCCTCGCGCTGTGGCGCCCCTTGGTAGCCGGCATCGGCTGAGACAAATTGCTCCTCTCCATGCAGCAGATTACCCAGCTGATTGAGGTCATGCTCGTTGGCCGCGGTGGTGACCAGGCTGTGGGTCAGGCCACTCTTGGCATCGACACCAATGTGGGCCTTCATGCCAAAGTGCCACTGATTGCCTTTCTTGGTCTGATGCATCTCCGGATCGCGTTGCTGCTCTTTGTTCTTGGTCGAGCTGGGTGCCTCAATGATGGTGGCATCGACCAAGGTGCCTTGAGTCATCATGACGCCTGCTTCGGCCAGCCAGCGATTGATGGTCTTGAACAATTGGCGGGCCAGTTGATGCTGCTCCAGCAGGTGGCGGAAATTCATGATGGTGGTGCGGTCCGGCAAGGCGCTATCCAGGGATAACCGGGCAAACAGACGCATGGAGGCGATTTCGTACAGAGCATCTTCCATCGCGCCATCGCTCAGGTTGTACCAATGCTGCATGCAGTGAATGCGTAGCATGGTTTCCAGCGGATAAGGTCGCCGGCCATTACCAGCCTTGGGGTAAAACGGCTCGATGACTTCCACCATGTTTTGCCATGGCAGAATCTGCTCCATGCGGGACAAGAAAATCTCTTTTCTGGTCTGACGGCGCTTACTGCTGAATTCACTGTCGGCGAAGGTAAGTTGATGACTCATGATGAACCCTGTTCCATGGCTCCAGATGACAAACATGATCTCATATCAGGGACTTGTTCGCACCTTCCCTAGAACACCACAATTTCGCTCTCTCGGTAAGGCACTGTCACAGCATTCAACAGAATGTGACTTGCCAGATTTATTAGCGCCACCAGATGTTTAACCGGGTAACCACGACCCAGTCGGGGATATATTCCATCTTCTCGCTGACATCATCAAGAATAAAAAGGTTTATCACACTCAGAGCAACGTTCTTCAGCAGGCGGGATAATTCTTCAACATTTAGAAGATGTGTTATTAAAGGCATACAAACTGGACGTATTGTATTTTCTTTTGGTGGTTGACCTAAGGTAGCAGTTTATCCTGATGCGCTGAGATTTCTGTAATATCTACGTCAACATTCTCCTCGAATAGAAAATGCAGCCCCGGCAAGTGATTCACATTTTTTAACAAAACGTTGTTAGCGTGCCATTTTCAGAAGCTCTCCAAGAAAGCGAATTCTTTTCTCAAATTCTGCATTCTCAGACACAGCTTTCTACTCCATGGTAATGGCCCAAATACGAAGTTGCTCAGGATCATTAGTGGTGCTGAGAAGTTAAATAACCATGCGGAGTACCACTCGTCATCACGTATTTATATATCATGAAGCTATTGTTGTGTTTTGTACATCAGTAGATATATTCTGATATACTCCTTTTGCTAGACATAACCTTTCACCTGCTTGCAAAGCTTCTGTGTTCTGACATTGCCAAATTGTTGCAATTCTGTATCCAGCCTTCTTTCAGTCATAGCTTCGGGCCGCGATAAGACTCACTGATCTGACCCTGATTCCTCTTGCAGACTTTATAGACCAATTAAAATGCAGTTTCTGCAGGTCAACGTCTGACCATCATTGTCATCACTCTGGCCATTAGAGTAACCTTCTGCATTCATCCTTTTGTAAAAAGTTTATATTAGTATCAGCAATTAACCGGACCTGATACTGATATGAGTCTTACCGCATATACGGTCAATTTCAGCAATTAATTACATTATCCACGCCAAAGTATTTGTCATCACAATGATGGTACCTTCTTTCAGACACCATTTTTTCAACTCCGTTTTCCACGGACCGCACTCTTATGTCAAGAGTGCGGTCCGTGGATACAACCAGAGACCGACTGACACGAGTCAGAGGAAACGACGGATATGTTCAGTCGTAAAATATCTATCAAAAAACATGATTAAGGTCAAAAATGTTTGATATTTACAATTTATGAAGATGACAATAATTATAGATATATGAGAACATAAATGAAAATAATTATCATTACAGTAATCATTTGTACTTTGTATTAATGAGGGATGAAATGTTATATAATATACCTTGTCGAATTTATATCCTTTCCACTCTGTCATTATGCATTTCTGGGATAGTTTCTACTGCAACCGCAACTTCTTCAGAAACAAAAATCAGCAACGAAGAGACGCTCGTCGTGACCACGAATCGTTCGGCAAGCAACCTTTGGGAAAGCCCGGCGACTATACAGGTTATTGACCAACAAACATTGCAGAACTCCACCAATGCCTCCATAGCCGATAATTTGCAGGACATCCCCGGAGTAGAGATAACAGACAACTCCTTGGCAGGCCGTAAACAAATCCGCATTCGTGGCTGGATTTGCCCCTATATTTCCAGACATCTGTTATCACTTAACCCATTACAAGCCCGCTGCCGCAGATATTCCCGTGGCGAGCGATAACCCAGCGCACTATGCGGATGCCATTCGTTATAATGCTCGAACGCCTCTGCAAGGTTCTTTGCTGCCGTTAACCCGTCTGGTTTGGGCATGATACTGATGTAGTCACGCTTTATCGTTTTCACGAAGCTCTCTGCTATTCCGTTACTCTCCGGACTCCGCACCGCCGTGTTCTTCGGTTCAAGTCCCAACATCCGGGCGAACTGGCGTGTTTCATTAGCCCGGTAGCATGAACCATTATCCGTCAGCCACTCCACTGGAGACGACGGAAGATCGTTGCCGAAGCGGCGTTCCACCGCTCCCAGCATGACGTCCTGTACTGTTTCACTGTTGAAGCCGCCGGTAGTGACCGCCCAGTGCAGTGCCTCACGATCACAGCAGTCCAGCGCGAACGTGACACGCAGTCTCTCTCCGTTATCACAGCAGAACTCGAACCCGTCAGAGCACCATCGCTGATTGCTTTCTTTCACGGCCACTCTGCCTGTATGTGCCCGTTTCGATGGCGGTACAGCAGGTTTTCGCTCAAGCAACAGCGCATTCTGGCGCATGATCCGGTAAACACGTTTGGCATTGATCGCAGGCATACCATCAAGTTCTGCCTGTCTGCGAAGCAGCGCCCATACCCGACGATAACCATACGTTGGCAGCTCTCCGATAACATGGTGTATACGGAGAAGCACATCCGTATCATCAGTGTGACGACTGCGGCGGCCATCCATCCAGTCATCGGTTCGTCTGAGAATGACGTGCAACTGCGCACGCGACACCCGGAGACAACGGCTGACTAAGCTTACTCCCCATCCCCGGGCAATAAGGGCGCGTGCGCTATCCACTTTTTTGCCCGTCCATATTCAACGGCTTCTTTGAGGAGTTCATTTTCCATCGTTTTCTTGCCGAGCAGGCGCTGGAGTTCTTTAATCTGCTTCATGGCGGCAGCAAGTTCAGAGGCAGGAACAACCTGTTCTCCGGCGGCGACAGCAGTAAGACTTCCTTCCTGGTATTGCTTACGCCAGAGAAATAACTGGCTGGCTGCTACACCATGTTGCCGGGCAACGAGGGAGACCGTCATCCCCGGTTCAAAGCTCTGCTGAACAATTGCGATCTTTTCCTGTGTGGTACGCCGTCTGCGTTTCTCCGGCCCTAAGACATCAATCATCTGTTCTCCAATGACTAGTCTAAAAACTAGTATTAAGACTATCACTTATTTAAGTGATATTGGTTGTCTGGAGATTCAGGGGGCCAGTCTAGTGGCGAAGCATCCTCCCGTGTTTTAATTCTCATTGATGGTCAGGAGGTAACTTATCAGCGCGCCGGAGATAATTATGGTGTGGGACTGTTGATAGATGAGTCTGCGCTGGAGCGTGTTGAGGTAGTGAAAGGTCCATATTCCGTACTGTACGGTTCACAGGCAATTGGCGGTATTGTTAACTTCATCACCAAAAAGGGTGAATCTCCGGACTCCCTATATCACTTAAATTGATACAACTTTTTAGAGTAGTCATTAGTGAACAGATAATTGATAACTCAGAACCAGTAAAATGCAAAAGACGCACCACGCTGGGAAAATCGCTGCTATTCAGCAGAGTTTTGTATCGAGAATGGTGGCCAGCCACTTATTGCTCTCGCGTAAGCGGGTACCGTGACATTCTGCCTGAACTTGACCTGGTACTGTGGCTGATTAAAGCCGATGACCGTGCCCTGTCTGTGGATGAGTATTTCTGGCGACACATCCTGCAGTGCGGACATCAGCAGGTGCTGTTTGTGGTGACGCAGGCCGACAAAACGGAGCCCTGCCATGAATGGGATATGGCCGGTATTCAGCCTTCTCCTGCACAGGCACAGAATATTCGCGAAAAAACGGAGGCGGTATTCCGTCTGTTCCGGCCCGTACATCCGGTTGTGGCCGTATCGGCCCGCACCGGCTGGGAACTGGATACGCTGGTCAGTGCGCTCATGACAGCGCTTCCCGACCATGCCGCCAGTCCCCTGATGACCCGACTGCAGGACGAGCTGCGCACGGAATCTGTCCGGTCTCAGGCCCGTGAACAGTTTACCGGTGCGGTGGACCGGATATTTGACACGGCGGAGAGCGTCTGTATTGCCTCTGTTGCACGCACGGTTCTGCGTGCCGTCCGTGACACGGTGGTCTCTGTTGCCCGTGCGGTATGGAACTGGATTTTCTTCTGAACCTGTCGTGACTGATGCCCTCCCTGACTCTGAGTCTGCTCACAAAAGCACTGTTTTCGTTACTGTCTCTCTTGTCCGTGCAATAGCTCAATAATAGAATAAAACGATCAATATCTATTTTATCGATCGTTTATATCGATCGATAAGCTAATAATAACCTTTGTCAGTAACATGCACAGATACGTACAGAAAGACATTCAGGGAACAACAGAACCACAATTCAGAAACTCCCACAGCCGGACCTCCGGCACTGTAACCCTTTACCTGCCGGTATCCACGTTTGTGGGTACCGGCTTTTTTATTCACCCTCAATCTAAGGAAAAGCTGATGAAACGACATCTGAATACCTGCTACAGGCTGGTATGGAATCACATGACGGGCGCTTTCGTGGTTGCCTCCGAACTGGCCCGCGCACGGGGTAAACGTGGCGGTGTGGCGGTTGCACTGTCTCTTGCCGCAGTCACGTCACTCCCGGTGCTGGCTGCTGACATCGTTGTGCACCCGGGAGAAACCGTGAACGGCGGAACACTGGCAAATCATGACAACCAGATTGTCTTCGGTACGACCAACGGAATGACCATCAGTACCGGGCTGGAGTATGGGCCGGATAACGAGGCCAATACCGGCGGGCAATGGGTACAGGATGGCGGAACAGCCAACAAAACGACTGTCACCAGTGGTGGTCTTCAGAGAGTGAACCCCGGTGGAAGTGTCTCAGACACGGTTATCAGTGCCGGAGGCGGACAGAGCCTTCAGGGACGGGCTGTGAACACCACGCTGAATGGTGGCGAACAGTGGATGCATGAGGGGGCGATAGCCACAGGAACCGTCATTAATGATAAGGGCTGGCAGGTCGTCAAGCCCGGTACAGTGGCAACGGATACCGTTGTTAATACCGGGGCGGAAGGGGGACCGGATGCAGAAAACGGTGATACCGGGCAGTTTGTTCGCGGGGATGCCGTACGCACAACCATCAATAAAAACGGTCGCCAGATTGTGAGAGCTGAAGGAACGGCAAATACCACTGTGGTTTATGCCGGCGGCGACCAGACTGTACATGGTCACGCACTGGATACCACGCTGAATGGGGGATACCAGTATGTGCACAACGGCGGTACAGCGTCTGACACTGTTGTGAACAGTGACGGCTGGCAGATTGTCAAAAACGGGGGTGTGGCCGGGAATACCACCGTTAATCAGAAGGGCAGACTGCAGGTGGACGCCGGTGGTACAGCCACGAATGTCACCCTGAAGCAGGGCGGCGCACTGGTTACCAGTACGGCTGCAACCGTTACCGGCATAAACCGCCTGGGAGCATTCTCTGTTGTGGAGGGTAAAGCTGATAATGTCGTACTGGAAAATGGCGGACGCCTGGATGTGCTGACCGGACACACAGCCACTAATACCCGCGTGGATGATGGCGGAACGCTGGATGTCCGCAACGGTGGCACCGCCACCACCGTATCCATGGGAAATGGCGGTGTACTGCTGGCCGATTCCGGTGCCGCTGTCAGTGGTACCCGGAGCGACGGAAAGGCATTCAGTATCGGAGGCGGTCAGGCGGATGCCCTGATGCTGGAAAAAGGCAGTTCATTCACGCTGAACGCCGGTGATACGGCCACGGATACCACGGTAAATGGCGGACTGTTCACCGCCAGGGGCGGCACACTGGCGGGCACCACCACGCTGAATAACGGCGCCATACTTACCCTTTCCGGGAAGACGGTGAACAACGATACCCTGACCATCCGTGAAGGCGATGCACTCCTGCAGGGAGGCTCTCTCACCGGTAACGGCAGCGTGGAAAAATCAGGAAGTGGCACACTCACTGTCAGCAACACCACACTCACCCAGAAAGCCGTCAACCTGAATGAAGGCACGCTGACGCTGAACGACAGTACCGTCACCACGGATGTCATTGCTCAGCGCGGTACAGCCCTGAAGCTGACCGGCAGCACTGTGCTGAACGGTGCCATTGACCCCACGAATGTCACTCTCGCCTCCGGTGCCACCTGGAATATCCCCGATAACGCCACGGTGCAGTCGGTGGTGGATGACCTCAGCCATGCCGGACAGATTCATTTCACCTCCACCCGCACAGGGAAGTTCGTACCGGCAACCCTGAAAGTGAAAAACCTGAACGGACAGAATGGCACCATCAGCCTGCGTGTACGCCCGGATATGGCACAGAACAATGCTGACAGACTGGTCATTGACGGCGGCAGGGCAACCGGAAAAACCATCCTGAACCTGGTGAACGCCGGCAACAGTGCGTCGGGGCTGGCGACCAGCGGTAAGGGTATTCAGGTGGTGGAAGCCATTAACGGTGCCACCACGGAGGAAGGGGCCTTTGTCCAGGGGAACAGGCTGCAGGCCGGTGCCTTTAACTACTCCCTCAACCGGGACAGTGATGAGAGCTGGTATCTGCGCAGTGAAAATGCTTATCGTGCAGAAGTCCCCCTGTATGCCTCCATGCTGACACAGGCAATGGACTATGACCGGATTGTGGCAGGCTCCCGCAGCCATCAGACCGGTGTAAATGGTGAAAACAACAGCGTCCGTCTCAGCATTCAGGGCGGTCATCTCGGTCACGATAACAATGGCGGTATTGCCCGTGGGGCCACGCCGGAAAGCAGCGGCAGCTATGGATTCGTCCGTCTGGAGGGTGACCTGATGAGAACAGAGGTTGCCGGTATGTCTGTGACCGCGGGGGTATATGGTGCTGCTGGCCATTCTTCCGTTGATGTTAAGGATGATGACGGCTCCCGTGCCGGCACGGTCCGGGATGATGCCGGCAGCCTGGGCGGATACCTGAATCTGGTACACACGTCCTCCGGCCTGTGGGCTGACATTGTGGCACAGGGAACCCGCCACAGCATGAAAGCGTCATCGGACAATAACGACTTCCGCGCCCGGGGCTGGGGCTGGCTGGGCTCACTGGAAACCGGTCTGCCCTTCAGTATCACTGACAACCTGATGCTGGAGCCACAACTGCAGTATACCTGGCAGGGACTTTCCCTGGATGACGGTAAGGACAACGCCGGTTATGTGAAGTTCGGGCATGGCAGTGCACAACATGTGCGTGCCGGTTTCCGTCTGGGCAGCCACAACGATATGACCTTTGGCGAAGGCACCTCATCCCGTGCCCCCCTGCGTGACAGTGCAAAACACAGTGTGAGTGAATTACCGGTGAACTGGTGGGTACAGCCTTCTGTTATCCGCACCTTCAGCTCCCGGGGAGATATGCGTGTGGGGACTTCCACTGCAGGCAGCGGGATGACGTTCTCTCCCTCACAGAATGGCACATCACTGGACCTGCAGGCCGGACTGGAAGCCCGTGTCCGGGAAAATATCACCCTGGGCGTTCAGGCCGGTTATGCCCACAGCGTCAGCGGCAGCAGCGCTGAAGGGTATAACGGTCAGGCCACACTGAATGTGACCTTCTGACAGAACCATCGCCTCTCTGTGGTCCCGGTCATCATGACCGGGACCCGGACCGGCGCAACGGATCTTCAACGCCACATTCGCTGGCATTAACAATAACATGATATTCATCACGGAGTGACTATGTTACAGATAGTCGGCGCGCTGATCCTGCTGATCGCAGGATTTGCCATTCTTCGCCTTTTGTTCAGAGCATTAATCAGCACGGCTTCTGCGCTGGCAGGGCTCATATTGCTGTGTCTGTTCGGCCCGGCCTTACTGGCTGGCTATATCACCGAACGCATAACCCGGTTGTTCCATATTCGCTGGCTGGCAGGCGTATTTCTGACGATTGCCGGAATGATCATCAGCTTCATGTGGGGACTTGATGGTAAACATATCGCGCTGGAGGCTCACACCTTTGACTCTGTGAAATTTATTCTGACCACCGCTCTCGCCGGTGGTCTGCTGGCTGTTCCCCTGCAGATCAAAAACATTCAGCAGAACGGGATCACACCAGAAGATATCAGCAAGGAAATTAACGGGTATTACTGCTGTTTTTATACTGCCTTTTTCCTTATGGCGTGTTCTGCATGCGCACCATTGATCGCGTTACAGTACGATATTTCACCGTCACTGATGTGGTGGGGCGGGTTGTTGTACTGGCTGGCTGCATTAGTGACGCTGCTATGGGCGGCCAGCCAGATCCAGGCGCTGAAAAAACTGACCTGTGCCATCAGCCAGACACTGGAAGAACAACCGGTGCTCAACAGTAAATCGTGGCTGACCAGTTTGCAAAACGATTACAGCCTTCCTGACTCACTGACGGAGCGCATCTGGCTGACGCTCATTTCTCAACGGATTTCCCGGGGAGAGCTGAGGGAATTTGAACTGGCAGACGGAAACTGGTTACTGAACAATGCCTGGTATGAAAGAAACATGGCAGGGTTTAACGAACAGTTGAAAGAGAACCTGTCATTCACACCTGATGAACTGAAAACGCTCTTCCGGAACCGCCTGAATTTATCACCGGAAGCGAATGACGATTTTCTCGATCGTTGCCTGGACGGCGGTGACTGGTATCCCTTTTCAGAAGGTCGCCGTTTTGTATCATTCCATCACGTGGATGAGCTTCGTATCTGTGCCTCCTGCGGGCTGACAGAAGTACATCATGCCCCGGAAAATCATAAGCCGGATCCGGAATGGTACTGCTCCTCTCTTTGTCGCGAAACAGAAACACTGTGTCAGGAAATTTATGAACGCCCTTACAACAGCTTTATTTCCGATGCAACGGCGAATGGTCTGATTCTCATGAAACTGCCGGAAACCTGGAGTACAAATGAGAAAATGTTTGCTTCCGGAGGGCAGGGACATGGGTTTGCCGCTGAACGGGGAAACCATATTGTCGACAGAGTCCGTCTGAAAAACGCACGGATCCTCGGTGATAATAATGCCAGAAATGGAGCAGACAGACTGGTCAGCGGAACAGAAATCCAGACGAAATATTGTTCAACTGCAGCCCGTAGCGTCGGTGCGGCATTCGACGGACAAAACGGACAGTATCGTTACATGGGAAATAATGGCCCCATGCAACTGGAAGTCCCCCGTGATCAGTATGCCGGCGCTGTTGAAACCATGAGGAATAAGATCCGCGAAGGTAAAGTAGAGGAGAGATGACGCCCGGCGAGCGCAGCCTCATTCAACGGGCCCTGAAAACCCTGGACCGCCATCTTCATGAACCCGGCGTGGCCTTCACCTCCACCCGTGCAGCACGGGAATGGCTGATTCTGAACATGGCGGGACTGGAGCGTGAAGAATTCCGGGTGCTGTATCTGAACAACCAGAATCAGCTGATTGCCGGTGAAACCCTCTTCACCGGCACCATCAACCGCACGGAAGTCCATCCCCGGGAAGTGATTAAACGCGCCCTGTACCACAATGCCGCTGCCGTGGTACTGGCACACAATCACCCGTCCGGTGAAGTCACACCCAGTAAGGCAGACCGGCTTATCACCGAACGTCTGGTACAGGCACTGGGCCTGGTGGATATCCGGGTGCCGGACCATCTGATAGTCGGTGGCAACCAGGTTTTCTCCTTTGCCGAACATGGTCTGCTTTAACCCTTCACAACCACATCACACCTGTTTTCACTTTTATCTTCTGTCTTCAGAGGTATCCCATTATGAAAATTATCACCCGTGGTGAAGCCATGCGTATTCACCAACAACATCCGACATCCCGTCTTTTTCCGTTCTGTACCGGTAAATACCGCTGGCACGGCAGTGCTGAAGCGTATACCGGTCGTGAAGTGCAGGATATTCCCGGTGTGCTGGCCGTGTTTGCTGAACGCCGTAAGGACAGTTTTGGTCCGTATGTCCGGCTGATGAGCGTCACCCTGAACTGAGTGGGAATTCTGATGAGCAGAATTATCGCCACTACCGGACCATTCTTAGCCGATTTTCTGTAAGGATTTTATCGTGTCAGACACACTCCCCGGGACAACACTTCCCGACGACAATCACGACCGCCCCTGGTGGGGGCTGCCCTGCACCGTGACGCCCTGTTTCGGGGCACGTCTGGTGCAGGAGGGTAACCGGTTGCATTACCTTGCCGACCGCGCCGGTATCAGAGGCCTGTTCAGCGATGCAGATGCGTACCACCTGGACCAGGCCTTTCCGCTGCTGATGAAACAACTGGAACTCATGCTCACCAGCGGTGAACTGAATCCCCGCCATCAGCATACCGTCACGCTGTATGCAAAAGGGCTGACCTGCAAAGCCGATACCCTCAGCAGTTGTGATTACGTTTATCTGGCTGTTTATCCGACGCCCGAAATGAAAAATTAACTCTCCAGAATAGCCTTCTGCTACGGCCTGGTGTTTTCACCACGCCACTTTTCCATTTTTATATCTGCATATCAGGAAAATCTTCAGTATGAAAACATTACCTGTATTACCCGGGCAGGCGGCCAGTTCTCGCCCGTCTCCTGTTGAAATCTGGCAGATACTGCTGTCCCGACTGCTGGACCAGCACTATGGCCTCACACTGAATGACACACCTTTTGCCGATGAACGTGTGATTGAGCAGCATATTGAGGCAGGCATTTCACTGTGTGATGCGGTGAACTTTCTCGTGGAAAAATACGCGCTGGTGCGTACCGACCAGCCGGGATTCAGCGCCTGTACCCGCTCTCAGTTAATAAACAGCATCGATATCCTCCGGGCTCGCAGGGCGACCGGCCTGATGACCCGCGACAATTACAGAACGGTAAATAACATTACCCTGGGTAAGTATCCGGAGGCGAAATGATGACACTGGAAGCCGACAGCGTTAACGTACAGGCGCTGGATATGGGGCACATTGTCGTTGACATTGATGGTGTTAATATCACTGAACTGATTAATAAGGCCGCTGAAAACGGTTATTCACTCCGCGTGGTGGATGACCGTGACTCTACCGAAACACCGGCAACTTATGCCAGCCCTCACCAGTTGCTGTAAGACAATGCAGTGATACAGGGTATAGTGCCATTAACCACAGAAACAGCACTGTTGTCCTGTATTAAGCAGGCAAGAGAAGATGTCCTTACCCTGCGCCATCTGCAGCTTCTGCACCAGAACCGGTGAATCTCACTCAACAGGCTTCATTTCTCCTGACGCCAGCCTGAATACAGCTGGCGTTTTCATTTATAAACAGAAAGGAAAACCGATAATAATGGAATGGACGCCCCGACCATGAAGCAACGGTAGGATATTACTGATAAACCTTCCAGTGGAGGTGCGTTATGGCCGTTTTAACGATTAGCATTGACCTGACAAAAAATGAATTCCAAATCCACGGTCTGGGTAGGAACAGAAAAATCTAAGCTCAGAAAACGGATTAAAGTAAGCGTCAACGGAGCACCGTATTGACGCTTATTTATTGGTGAGAACTACGTTCCATGGCAGGAGTTCGTCAACACGGTTGGAGGGCCATTCCGGCAGTATGCTCAGAATATGGCGCAGATACGCTTCCGGATCGATACCGTTCAGACGGCAGGTGCCTGCTTTTCTGGCAACAAGCAGGAATCTCAGCGCTGAAGCAGGAATTAGAGGTAAAAACGCCCTACCGGGCCATGAATCACCCGGTCATTGGAGTAGTAACCAAAGCAGATTTAGCCAGCATGGAACAAATATCTTTGGTGAAAAGTTGGTTACGGGAAGCTGGAGCGCACAACGTGTTAGTAACCAGTGCAGTTAATAACAATGGAGTTACAGAACTTTTTGCCTTGCTGCATACAGAAGAAGGCTGTTGTTAATTTCGATTGGTTCTCGGATGAGAATGATGACGGTGATACACAGATAAGAATCAATGAGCAATGAGGGTTGCCGGGCAACCCTCATTGAATAAAACGGGAATTACTTCGCTTCGCCGTTTTTCATTTCGCCCATAGCTTTCAGCTTTTTGGAGATATCGCGGCGTTCTTTGGAGAGCTCGGCATTTTTGATGATGTAATCGTCAACGCGATCTTCATAGTCACCTTTCATGCTGGCGATGATGCCCTGGATTGCTTCAACGCTCATCCCCGGCTTGATGTAATCGCTCAGGTTGTCCAGCAGCAGGACGCGCTTCTGGTTGTCACGGATCTTTTTCTCAACGTCCTGAATTTCACGTTGCAGTTTGTTCTTACGACGGAACAGACGAACAAATTCCAGTACGTCCTGGAATGAAGGCTTGGTAGTTTCCATTTTTATACCCCTGATAATGTGAGAGTCGGATTCGTTTAAGCAACCGCTATTCGTTAGGGCCAACATTACTCATAGCTGCCGCAGATGACAATGCTTTTATCCCTTTTCACTATCATACCCTTTATCCTTGCTGAATCGAAGCAGCAGCAAGATGATTCTGAAGTTCAGGAATTATTTGCGCAAGGCCCGGCAAATCAGATTCGATAGCAACTCAAGCTGATGCGCCGTTTCCATGTTCAGCCACACATAACCATAGATTGGTGTTTCCACAACCTTCAGGTCATGGTGGTTATTGAGCAACTGACGCAGCTCTTCCACAGCATCGTTCAATTTTTCCGTATTGGCAAAAACCGGCTGCGGATTACCTTCGTACAGCGCATGAACAAGGCTCAGCAGTATTTGCTGCATCATGTGCTGGGTATCACGAAGTTTTTGCGCGTTCAATAACACGAAATGGCTGGGGCGCGTGGCCCAGTATGCATTGATTTGCAACTCCAGCATACAAACCAGATTGCGGTTAATGGTCTGGATACCTTCATATATCGATTTTGGAATACGGGTTTCTTTGCTGGCGGGCGCAATCAGTCCACGCATTTTCACGGCATCGGTCAGGAGTTTTTGTAGATGGCTTTCCAGACGTGGGCGTTCGAGTAAGTTCGGTGAGAATGCAGATTGATAGACCCGATTATACTCGGTCAGACTTTTCGCCAGTTGAATGCGCCAGTGGATGAACGCCCGTTGTGGCCAGATACCGGTAAACAACATTGCCAGTAAAGAGCCGAGGATCACATCGCCGCTTCGCCATAACGCCGTATCAATTTCACCTGTCGGGGAACCCACAACAATTGCCAGCGTCACCCCAATCAATAAACCTTGATACGGTTTCTTGCCCAGCGCCAGCCAACCGCAAAGGAACATGGCCGCCGCGCACCAGACTAACATCAGCGGTAACGAGATTAACTCCAGTTGCAGAGCGATAAGACCTAAAATCGAACCCAACACCGTACCGCCAATACGCTCAAAGGCGCGAGGGACAACGTTACCCCAGAACGAGATTGGCCCCATAATCACCACCATGGTGACCAGCGGCCAGGTGCTTTCCGGGATAGTAAACAGGCGGATAATGAGAAAAGTGAGCAGGAATGCCAGCGCGACCCGAGTACCATGCACAATGCGGTAATGGCGGTATACCCGGATTTCAAACGGGCTTAATGACTTATCGGCACGCACGCAGAAACTCCGTAATGAGATTAAAAGCGCTCATAACTCATCTGTCGGCCAGAAGGCGCGCCTCTGAATTATCCGACGGACAAACCGGGAACAGTGTAATTTCCCGGCAGGAGCGAAAAAATTGAAAGGCGCATCTTACTCTTTTCGCTTTCAAAAAAAAGAGTGGTCATCGCGTTAACACACCGCCCTGAGATGAATTAGTGATGTTTTGGCTGCACCGCAACATACATTTCGATATCCCAGTACCCATCTTCCGCGCCATTGTTCAAATAAACCTCGAAGCAGGGCTTTGGTAACATTTCATAAGCACTGTCCTGCAAGAGACTATTAAAGAACTGATACCAGGGTTTAGCAAAATCATCACCGACTACACGAGCTACCGCCACCGCATACTGACCACCTGTAATTTCTGTCAGAATGACGCCCTCACTGTTTTCGGGAAGCGTAAAGTAACCCGGCACCGTCACGACGGTGTCGCAGCGTAATTTTTCGGCGGGTGTTTCATCTGGATTGTCGTAATAGACAGCAACCCACTCCTTCGGCACAATATTTTTGCTATCTACCCACATCATCAACTGCTCAAAGCCTTTCTTTACCGTCTGTTCCCACGGGCCAACGAGATGGAAACCTGCAACGGTACGTTTCTCTTCCTGCTTAATCTCGTAGTTCATGACGCCTCCATTGATACTGTTTTTATATACAGTATAGTTGCAAAATTAAAACCACAAGGAATGAGTGTTGATTATGCGAGCAGACTCGCACTCCTGCCAGTCTGCTGCAAAAGAAAGGTCAGGCCTTATGGTGGAAATAATCACTCAGGCGAGAAAACATGCTGCCTTCCCCGACAGATTCCAGAGTAACCAGCGGCCAGTGCGCCACCTGTTTATCACGGTCGTAAAGTTCAATTTCCCCTACCCGCTGATGGGCGCTAATTGGCGCGGTGAGTTCTTTACCATCAAGGGTATATTTGGCTTTGATATGTGGAATTTCGGCTTTCGGTAGCACCATCCAGAACTCTTGTTCCGTTCCCAGGTCGATATTTTCTTTATCGCCATACCAGATGCGTTCCGTTCCGACCTTTTTCCCACGGTGCAAAATTTGCACCGTAGTAAAGTTTTGTTGCCCCCAACGCAGTAATTTTCTTGCCTCTTCCTCACGACCTTTTGCACTGTCAGCCCCCATTACCACTGCAATGAGACGACGCTGCCCATCTACAGCCGAAGCAATGAGATTAAACCCGGCACCAGAAGTATGACCCGTTTTCAGGCCGTCAACATTCATGGTTTTATCCCACAACAACCCGTTACGGTTTTGCTGGGTGATACCGTTCCAGGTGAGACTTTTCTCACTGTACATATGATAAAACTCGGGCTCGCCGTGGATGATAGCACGAGAAAGCACAGCTAAATCATAAGCCGAGCTATGCTGGCCAGGTGCATCCAGACCATGCACTGTTTCAAAATGCGTATCCTTGAGATGCAGCTTCTCGGCATAGTTGTTCATCATTTCAACAAACTGCCGTTGCCCACCGGCAATATAGTCAGCCAGAGCAACACAAGCGTCATTTCCGGAATCCACAATTAAACCACGGCTTAAATCACGTACCGATACGCGATCGCCCTCTTTCAAAAACATCAGTGAAGAACCGACAAACACCGGATTATCTTTCGCCCACGCATCGCGCCCCACGGTGACAATATCGTCTGGCGTAATGCGATGACTATCGATAGCGCGATCCACGACATAACCCGTCATCAGCTTTGTCAGGCTGGCGGGATTGCGCTGTTGATGCTCATTACCCGCGGTGAGGATCTGACCGGTGGTGTAATCCATCAATACCCAGGACCCGGCATGAATCTCTGGAGGCTGAGGTGAAAAAGGAATGTTTTCCGCCGCAAAACCAGACGATAAGTTAAAAACGAACAAAGAAGCAGCAATAATAAGACGGCGTTTCAACAGCAAACCCTCAGGAGTTTCAAATAGCTGTTCTTTTTACGGAAATACTTATGAACTGGCTGGAATAAAGTGCAAGAAAATGTGACTACCCTCTCATTTTTATCTGACATGATCTGTTGCCACTCGCTGCCAAATTGTGGCGCTAAAGCTGATTAGCACGGTGATATTTGATACTCTGGCAGACAGCAGAAATAACGGATTTAACCTAATGATGAATGACGGTAAGCAACAATCTACCTTTTTGTTTCACGATTACGAAACCTTTGGCACGCACCCCGCGTTAGATCGCCCTGCACAGTTCGCAGCCATTCGCACCGATAGCGAATTCAATGTCATCGGCGAACCCGAAGTCTTTTACTGCAAGCCCGCTGATGACTATTTACCCCAGCCAGGAGCCGTATTAATTACCGGTATTACCCCGCAGGAAGCACGGGCGAAAGGAGAAAACGAAGCCGCGTTTGCCGCCCGTATTCACTCGCTTTTTACCGTACCGAAGACCTGTATTCTGGGCTACAACAATGTGCGTTTCGACGACGAAGTCACACGCAACATTTTTTATCGTAATTTCTACGATCCTTACGCCTGGAGCTGGCAGCATGATAACTCGCGCTGGGATTTACTGGATGTTATGCGTGCCTGTTATGCCCTGCGCCCGGAAGGAATAAACTGGCCTGAAAATGATGACGGTCTACCGAGCTTTCGCCTTGAGCATTTAACCAAAGCGAATGGTATTGAACATAGCAACGCCCACGATGCGATGGCTGATGTGTACGCCACTATTGCGATGGCAAAGCTGGTAAAAACGCGTCAGCCACGCCTGTTTGATTATCTCTTTACCCATCGTAATAAACACAAACTGATGGCGTTGATTGATGTTCCGCAGATGAAACCCCTGGTGCACGTTTCCGGAATGTTTGGAGCATGGCGCGGCAATACCAGCTGGGTGGCACCGCTGGCGTGGCATCCTGAAAATCGCAATGCCGTAATTATGGTGGATTTGGCAGGAGACATTTCGCCATTACTGGAACTGGATAGCGACACATTGCGCGAGCGTTTATATACCGCAAAAACCGATCTTGGCGATAACGCCGCCGTTCCGGTTAAGCTGGTGCATATCAATAAATGTCCGGTGCTGGCCCAGGCGAATACGCTACGCCCGGAAGATGCCGACCGACTGGGAATTAATCGTCAGCATTGCCTCGATAACCTGAAAATTCTGCGTGAAAATCCGCAAGTGCGCGAAAAAGTGGTGGCGATATTCGCGGAAGCCGAACCGTTTACGCCTTCAGATAACGTGGATGCACAGCTTTATAACGGCTTTTTCAGTGACGCAGATCGTGCAGCAATGAAAATTGTGCTGGAAACCGAGCCGCGTAATTTACCGGCACTGGATATCACTTTTGTTGATAAACGGATTGAAAAGCTGTTGTTCAATTATCGGGCACGCAACTTCCCGGGGACGCTGGATTATGCCGAGCAGCAACGCTGGCTGGAGCACCGTCGCCAGGTCTTCACGCCAGAGTTTTTGCAGGGTTATGCTGATGAATTGCAGATGCTGGTACAACAATATGCCGATGACAAAGAGAAAGTGGCGCTGTTAAAAGCACTTTGGCAGTACGCGGAAGAGATTGTCTAATTTGAAGCCTCCGCCGCTGGTACGGCGGAGGACAATGTTGAGTCAGGCTTTTTGAACGGTGATGCTCCACGCTGCATCGCCAATCTGCTGATAATCGGTGATGGCATGTCCTTCTTCTGCCGCCCACTGTGGGATTGCTTCAGTTGCCTGGGTGCAATCAAACTCAATCACTAACTCATCGCCGCTGACCATTTCTGCCAGAGCTGCTTTTGCTTCTATGAGTGGAAACGGACAGACCTGCGTCACCACATCCAGCTTTTTAATCACCATCTTTACACCTTACTTAATTTGCCGCAGCAGTTGCCAGTCGCGCCTTACGCTGCGGTCGAACATACACAAGCCAGGACGCAGTCCAGACTCCGAGAATCATAAATACAAGGCCAATCCAGCCCTGCCAGGTCATCATTGCAGTCATAACCAGTCCATTACCGATAGAGCAACCACCTGCAATACTGGCACCGAAGCCCATCAGTACACCACCTAACCCGCTACGTAATGTTGTTTGTGCATCAGCTGCGCGAACGCGGAACTCACGGCTCGCTTTGGCTGCAATAAATGACCCCACGAAGATCCCTAACACCAGGAAAACGCCCCAGTTAATGTATTTCATGTCACCCGCGACCAGAAATTGCAGAATATTGGCCGTTGGGGAAGTGATTCCTAACCCAAACATGCGTCCGGTTGCTTCACTCAGGGGCCAGGCTAAAAGCGCAATCAAACCGATGAGTACAGCTGTGACAAAGGGATGCCAGCGTTTTTCAAACAGAATATGAGCGATCCCGGTTCGGCGCGGCGGTAAGGTCGCGACTTTGAGTTTTGGCTTCTTCAACTCTTTCATCACCACCCAGAGCGTTATCACCAGCAAAACGGCAACCAACGGCCACACAGACAAATTAAAAGTCTCAGCAATAGAGTTATGTTCAGTACTGTAGTGCTGCAAGGTTTGATTTAAACCACTGGCATGTGGAGAACGCATCACCGCACTCATCACCATATAAGTGAAAAGCGCGATCCAACTGCCGATCAATCCCTCACCCGCGCGATACCAGGTCCCGGTGGCACATCCACCCGCCAGAACAATTCCCAGCCCGAAGATATACCCACCTATAACAGTACCAAGCCACGGGAACGCCCCGGCTTCGTAAGTCAGTAGGCCCGCCTGAATTAACGCAAAAACCCCCACGCTTTGTACCGAAATTGCAATCAGCAAGGCGTAAAACATGCGATTATTTTTCACGATATACATATCGCGAAAACCACCTGTCAGGCAAAAACGCCCACGCTGCATGACAAATCCCAGCAGAGCACCACAAATTAGCCCGCTTAATATCATTGAAAACATAAATTAATTAACCAGATGAATGTTAATGAGGAAATTATTCATGACTGGTGGAATGCAGACCAATAACCAAATTCTCTAAATTAGAACAAATGGTTATTAATGAGGAGTTCGATACAAAAGAATAAAAAAACCGGAGCCAAATGTTCATTCGACTCCGGTTTATTATTAGAAAAGATGATTATGCTACGTCTTCGTACTGCGGAACCGGATTACGGAAGCTCTTGGTGACGCAAGCCAGGTAAATCAGACCGATAGCAGCCCAGATCAGACCCAGAACCATTGAGCTTTCTTCCAGGTTAACCCACAGCGCACCAACGGTCAGCGCACCACACATCGGCAGGAACAGATACTGGAAGTGATCTTTCAGCGTCTTGTTACGCTTCTCACGGATCCAGAACTGCGAGATGACCGACAGGTTAACGAAAGTGAACGCCACCAGCGCACCAAAGTTAATCAGCGCCGTTGCCATTACCAGGTCGAAGTTGATTGCCAGCAGGGCAATCGCGCCAACCAGGATGATGTTCATCGCCGGAGTACGCCATTTCGGGTGTACATAACCGAAGAAGCTTTTCGGGAATACGCCGTCACGACCCATTACGTACATCAGACGCGCTACGCCTGCATGCGCCGCCATACCGGACGCCAGTACGGTAATGGTGGAGAAGATCAGCGCGCCAACCTGGAACGCTTTACCCGCAACGTACAGCATGATTTCAGGCTGTGACGCATCCGGATCTTTAAAGCGAGAGATATCCGGGAAGTACAGCTGCAGGAAGTAAGTTGCAAAGATGAAGATCATGCCGCCGATCAGCGCGGTCAGGAAAATCGCACGCGGGATCACGCGCTCTGCATCTTTGGTTTCTTCCGACAGGTTGCTGATGCCGTCAAAGCCGGTAAAGGAGAAGCACAGGATTGTCGCCCCGGTAATCATCGGGATAACATGCGCATCGCCAGACCAGAATGGACGAGTGCTCGCCAGCGTACCAGCGCCTTCACCTTCAAATACGCCATAAACAACCATGCCCAGAATCACCGCGATCAGCACTACCTGCAACACGACGATTACAGTGTTGAAGTTCGCTACGGATTTCAGACTACGCAGGTTAAAGGCGGTCATAAAGGCCACCAGCGCCACCACAAACATCCACGATGGGATGGAAGGCACCAGAGCTTCAAAATAGATTTTCGCCAGTAGAATGTTGATCATCGGCGCGAACAGATAGTCGAGCAGAGAAGACCAACCCACCATAAAGCCGACAGTCGGGCTAATGGATTTCTGGGCGTAAGTGTATGCAGAGCCAGCAGAAGGATAGCGGCGAACCAGCTTCCCGTAGCTCAGAGCCGTAAACAGGATCGCAATCAATGCGAACGCATAGGCTGTCGGCACATGACCATCCGTGAGGCCTGAAACGATACCAAAAGTATCAAACAGCGTCATCGGCTGCATATAGGCAAGACCCATCATTACAACCGGAACTAACGTAAGCGTTTTACGCAATTCCACGCGAGAGGTGTTTGGAGTAACGTTATGCGACATGGTCATTCTCCTTTACGGTGATAACCGTCGCGTAAGCAAAAAATTGCCCCATTTTTTTGGATTCCTCAGCGACAACAACTGTCGATTTTTAGTAAATATCTATCCGGTACGAAGCCCGGCCTCTTGGTATGAATGATTGGTTTGAAGCAAAAAATAACCGACGCTGATGAAACGTCGGTTTTTAGTCATTTTTTGACAGCGGCGCATTGTGCCTAAATGGGGGGGAAATGACAAGAGAATGAGAGGCTTGTCAGAATAATTTTTCTTTAAATGGCTGATTTTCCGTCATCAGATTTTGCATAAACACCGGCGATCGCACTATTTGCTAAAATTTCATCCCGCCACCAGCCACTGGCAAGTCCTGCGGTCTGTTCGTTCCAGCCAATCCAGACGGGTTCAAAGAGAGTTTGGGCGACCACTTTCTTCTCGATTAACGCGCCACTATCGAGAAAACGTTGCGCCAGATAACGGGGTAAATAGCCGCAGCCGAGGCCGCTAATTTGCAGCTCCAGTTTGGTTTTAAAATCGAAAACGGTAATGGCTTCTTGTTCGTCGAGAAGTTGTGATGCCGTAGAAGCGCCTGCCTGCGCAGTATCCCCCACCACAATCGCCCGATATCGCTTAATAATACGACGATTTAACGGCTCTTCTTCCAGGGCTAACGGATGATGAGGCGCGACCGCAAAGACTTGTTCCAGATCGCCCAACCGTGAAAAACCAAACTCACTGGAAGATGGTGGCTCATGCATCGCGCCAACAATAATATCCGCTCGCCCCTGAGTCAGGGCATCCCATGAACCACCGAGTACGCCATTGATAAACTTCAGGCGCGTCACGCTATGATGTTGATAAAAAGCTTCAATGAGTGGCGCAAGCAGAGAAAAAGGAAACGTGTCGTCCACGCCAATCACCAGCTCGTTTTCCCAGCCTTCATGCAGTTTGATCGCCTGCTTTTCCAGTTCCCGCACGGTATGCAGAACTTCCCGCCCTTTCTCTAATAACATTTTTCCGGTGCGGGTGAATTTAGCGCGGTGTCCGCTACGATCAAGCAATTGAATATTAAGGTCGCTTTCCAGCTTGTGAACGGTGTAACTCAGAGCGGACGGCGTCTTGTAGAGTTTGGCCGACGCCGCCGCAAAACTGCCTTCTTTTTCTAAGGCATCGAGGATCATCAACACATCCAGCAGTGGTTTCATACACGCCCCCTTGCAGTGCATGCGGCGTCCTGCTGGCGTGATCGTTTACTCCAGCGGCATTACCAGCGGATCGGGATACTGGTATTCAAATCCCAGTTCATTACAAATCCGACTGCCATCAATAATCTTACCTTTGCCGCTGTCCAGACTATTTCTGAACTGCGGAGGTTCCAGCCCCAGTAAACGGGCCATCTGCGGATAGAAAACATTACGCGCAGGGTGAGCTGGCGCACATATATTATAGATGTGTCCGCCTTTAGGTGCCTGTAACAACAGAGTGATAGCGCCAATAACATCTTCTAAATGGACTAAATTAACACCATGTTCACCATCAGGCGCGGTTTTTCCGGCAAAGAAGCGTCCGGGATGACGTCCCGGTCCGACCAGGCCCGCAAGACGCAGAATATCGACCGAAGTACCGGGTAAATTGTGCAGCCAGTCTTCGAGTTCTTCTAATACTCGTCCACTGTTGGTTACTGGATTACGCGGGGTGGTTTCTTTCACCGTGCCTTGCGCGTCGCCATAGACAGATGTTGAGCTGGTAAAAATAATGCGGGGAATACGATGGGCCAGCGCGCTATCCACTAACTCTTGTACCGCTTGTAAATAGAACTCATCGCCGGGGCCGCTACGACGTGCCGGAAGCGTAATGACCAGCGCATCGGCATCCATCAGGGCATCCAGATCGTCAGAATCGCAAACTAGCTCAGGCTCCATGCGAAGCAGATAGCTATCAATGCCACTCATTCGGGCCGCTTCGACACCATCTTGTGTGGTTTTACTCCCGGTGACTTGCCAGCCTCGCGCTGAAAGTGACATCGCCAGCGGCATGCCTAACCACCCTAACCCGACAATTGCGACCTTTTTCATCCGTTATCTCCTGATACACCTTAGATCTATAAGGCTACGCTAGCGTATCAAAACTGACAATTCATTCTATGAATGAATCTGTTCAATAATGATAACGACATGCTGCAATGAGCAGTGAATCGTCGGTAACCGCGTATACCAGACGGTGCTCCTCTGTAATGCGTCGGGACCAGAAACCTGACAAATTATGTTTCAGGGGTTCTGGCTTCCCCTTACCTTCAAATGGCGTTCTGCGGGTATCTTTGATAAGTTCATTGATCTTTTTAACAATTCGCTTATCTGTTTCCTGCCAGTACAGATAATCGTCCCATGATTCCTCAGACCAGATTAGTTTCACTCAATGATGTCCTTTTCCGTTCCTTTGCCTGATTTCAGGCTATCGATTGAGTCCATCAATCTCCGGGCGTTAGCGGGGGAGCGCAGTAGATAAGCCGTCTCTTCCAGCGAGTTGTATTCTTCGAGTGACATCAGAACACAAGCCTCTCCATTCTGACGAGTAATAAGGATCGGGGCATGATCTTCAACGGCTTTCATCATTGTTGCCGACAAATTCTGACGCGCTTCGCTGTAGCTAATTGTACGCATGTCAATCTCCTCTTTTGTACAGTTCATTGTACAATGATGAGCGTTAATTAACTATTTATTAATTAGTTTGTAGATCAAGGTATTGTCAGTGAGACGAAAATCCAGGCTTCGCTATTTTTGGTGCCATCAGCTAAGAGGACAGTCCTCTTAGCCCCCTCCTTTCCCCGCTCATTCATTAAACAAATCCATTGCCATAAAATATATAAAAAAGCCCTTGCTTTCTAACGTGAAAGTGGTTTAGGTTAAAAGACATCAGTTGAATAAACATTCACAGAGACTTTTATGACACGCGTTCAATTTAAACACCACCATCATCACCATCATCCTGACTAGTCTTTCAGGCGATGTGTGCTGGAAGACATTCAGATCTTCCAGTGGTGCATGAACGCATGAGAAAGCCCCCGGAAGATCACCTTCCGGGGGCTTTTTTATTGCGCGGTTGATAACGGTTCAGACAGGTTTAAAGAGGAATAACAAAATGACAGACAACACTCGTTTACGCATAGCTATGCAGAAATCCGGCCGTTTAAGTGATGACTCACGCGAATTGCTGGCGCGCTGTGGCATTAAAATTAATCTTCACACCCAGCGCCTGATCGCGATGGCAGAAAACATGCCGATTGATATTCTGCGCGTGCGTGACGACGACATTCCCGGTCTGGTAATGGATGGCGTGGTAGACCTTGGGATTATCGGCGAAAACGTGCTGGAAGAAGAGCTGCTTAACCGCCGCGCCCAGGGTGAAGATCCACGCTACTTTACCCTGCGTCGTCTGGATTTCGGCGGCTGTCGTCTTTCGCTGGCAACGCCGGTTGATGAAGCCTGGGACGGTCCGCTCTCCTTAAACGGTAAACGTATCGCCACCTCTTATCCTCACCTGCTCAAGCGTTATCTCGACCAGAAAGGCATCTCTTTTAAATCCTGCTTACTGAACGGTTCTGTTGAAGTCGCCCCGCGTGCCGGACTGGCGGATGCGATTTGCGATCTGGTTTCCACCGGTGCCACGCTGGAAGCTAACGGCCTGCGCGAAGTCGAAGTTATCTATCGCTCGAAAGCCTGCCTGATTCAACGCGATGGCGAAATGGAAGAATCCAAACAGCAACTGATCGACAAACTGCTGACCCGTATTCAGGGTGTGATCCAGGCGCGCGAATCAAAATACATCATGATGCACGCACCGACCGAACGTCTGGATGAAGTCATCGCCCTGCTGCCAGGTGCCGAACGCCCAACTATTCTGCCGCTGGCGGGTGACCAACAGCGCGTAGCGATGCACATGGTCAGCAGCGAAACCCTGTTCTGGGAAACCATGGAAAAACTGAAAGCGCTGGGTGCCAGTTCAATTCTGGTCCTGCCGATTGAGAAGATGATGGAGTGATCGCCATGAGCTTTAACACAATCATTGACTGGAATAGCTGTACTGCGGAGCAACAACGCCAGCTGTTAATGCGCCCGGCGATTTCCGCCTCTGAAAGCATTACCCGCACTGTTAACGATATTCTCGATAACGTGAAAGCACGCGGCGATGAGGCCCTGCGGGAATACAGCGCGAAGTTTGATAAAACCACGGTTACCGCGCTGAAGGTGTCTGCAGAGGAGATCGCCGCCGCCAGCGAACGCCTGAGCGACGAGCTAAAACAGGCGATGGCGGTGGCAGTAAAGAATATTGAAACCTTCCACACTGCGCAAAAACTGCCGCCGGTAGATGTAGAAACGCAGCCAGGCGTGCGTTGCCAGCAGGTCACGCGTCCGGTAGCTTCAGTTGGGTTGTATATTCCTGGCGGCTCCGCCCCGCTCTTCTCAACGGTATTAATGCTGGCGACTCCGGCGAGTATTGCGGGCTGTAAAAAAGTGGTGCTGTGCTCACCGCCGCCGATTGCCGATGAGATCCTTTATGCGGCGCAGCTGTGCGGTGTGCAGGACGTGTTTAACGTCGGCGGCGCACAGGCCATTGCCGCACTGGCGTTTGGTACGGAATCTGTGCCAAAAGTGGACAAAATCTTCGGGCCGGGTAACGCCTTTGTCACCGAAGCGAAACGTCAGGTGAGCCAGCGTCTGGACGGTGCGGCGATCGATATGCCCGCAGGCCCGTCGGAAGTGCTGGTGATTGCTGACAGCGGCGCTACGCCGGATTTCGTGGCTTCTGATTTGCTCTCTCAGGCTGAACACGGCCCGGACTCACAGGTGATTTTACTGACGCCCGCTGCTGATATGGCGCGTCGCGTTGCCGAGGCCGTCGAACGCCAACTGGCAGAACTGCCGCGTGCCGAAACCGCCCGCCAGGCACTGAACGCCAGCCGCCTGATCGTGACTAAAGATTTAGCGCAGTGCGTGGAGATCTCCAACCAGTACGGCCCGGAGCACCTGATCATTCAGACCCGCAACGCCCGTGAACTGGTCGATAGCATCACCAGCGCCGGTTCGGTATTTCTTGGTGACTGGTCACCGGAATCGGCAGGTGATTACGCCTCCGGCACCAACCACGTTCTACCGACTTACGGTTACACCGCCACCTGTTCCAGCCTCGGGCTGGCAGATTTCCAGAAGCGCATGACCGTACAGGAACTGTCGAAAGAGGGGTTCTCCGCGCTGGCTTCAACCATAGAAACACTGGCCGCCGCCGAGCGCCTGACCGCCCACAAAAATGCCGTTACTTTGCGTGTTAACGCCCTTAAGGAGCAAGCATGAGCACCGTGACTATTACCGATTTAGCGCGTGAAAACGTCCGCAACCTGACGCCGTATCAGTCGGCGCGTCGTCTGGGCGGTAACGGCGATGTCTGGCTGAACGCCAACGAATACCCCACTGCCGTGGAGTTTCAGCTTACTCAGCAAACGCTCAACCGCTACCCGGAATGCCAGCCGAAAGCGGTGATTGAAAATTACGCGCAATATGCAGGCGTAAAACCGGAGCAGGTGCTGGTCAGCCGTGGCGCGGACGAAGGTATTGAACTGCTGATTCGCGCTTTTTGCGAACCGGGTAAAGACGCCATCCTCTACTGCCCGCCAACGTACGGCATGTACAGCGTCAGCGCCGAAACGATTGGCGTCGAGTGCCGCACAGTGCCGACGCTGGACAACTGGCAACTGGACTTACAGGGCATTTCCGACAAGCTGGACGGCGTAAAAGTGGTTTATGTTTGCAGCCCCAATAACCCGACCGGGCAACTGATCAATCCGCAGGATTTTCGCACCCTGCTGGAGTTAACCCGCGGTAAGGCGATTGTGGTTGCCGATGAAGCCTATATCGAGTTTTGCCCGCAGGCATCGCTGGCTGGCTGGCTGGCGGAATATCCGCACCTGGCTATTTTACGCACACTGTCGAAAGCTTTTGCTCTGGCGGGGCTTCGTTGCGGATTTACGCTGGCAAACGAAGAAGTCATCAACCTGCTGATGAAAGTGATCGCCCCCTACCCGCTCTCGACGCCGGTTGCCGACATTGCGGCCCAGGCGTTAAGCCCACAGGGAATCGTCGCCATGCGCGAACGGGTAGCGCAAATTATTGCAGAACGCGAATACCTGATTGCCGCACTGAAAGAGATCCCCTGCGTAGAGCAGGTTTTCGACTCTGAAACCAACTACATTCTGGCGCGCTTTAAAGCCTCCAGTGCGGTGTTTAAATCTTTGTGGGATCAGGGCATTATCTTACGTGATCAGAATAAACAACCCTCTTTAAGCGGCTGCCTGCGAATTACCGTCGGAACCCGTGAAGAAAGCCAGCGCGTCATTGACGCCTTACGTGCGGAGCAAGTTTGATGAGTCAGAAGTATCTTTTTATCGATCGCGATGGAACCCTGATTAGCGAACCGCCGAGTGATTTTCAGGTGGACCGTTTTGATAAACTCGCCTTTGAACCGGGCGTGATCCCGGAACTGCTGAAGCTGCAAAAAGCGGGCTACAAGCTGGTGATGATCACTAATCAGGATGGTCTTGGAACACAAAGTTTCCCACAGGCGGATTTCGATGGCCCGCACAACCTGATGATGCAGATCTTCACCTCGCAAGGCGTACAGTTTGATGAAGTGCTGATTTGTCCGCACCTGCCCGCCGATGAGTGCGACTGCCGTAAGCCGAAAGTAAAACTGGTGGAACGTTATCTGGCTGAGCAAGCGATGGATCGCGCTAACAGTTATGTGATTGGCGATCGCGCGACCGACATTCAACTGGCGGAAAACATGGGCATTACTGGTTTACGCTACGACCGCGAAACCCTGAACTGGCCAATGATTGGCGAGCAACTCACCAGACGTGACCGTTACGCTCACGTAGTGCGTAATACCAAAGAGACGCAGATTGACGTTCAGGTGTGGCTGGATCGTGAAGGTGGCAGCAAGATTAACACCGGCGTTGGCTTCTTTGATCATATGCTGGATCAGATCGCTACCCACGGCGGTTTCCGCATGGAAATCAACGTCAAAGGCGACCTCTATATCGACGATCACCACACCGTCGAAGATACCGGCCTGGCGCTGGGCGAAGCGCTAAAAATCGCCCTCGGAGACAAACGCGGTATTTGCCGCTTTGGTTTTGTGCTACCGATGGACGAATGCCTTGCCCGCTGCGCGCTGGATATCTCTGGTCGCCCGCACCTGGAATATAAAGCCGAGTTTACCTACCAGCGCGTGGGCGATCTCAGCACCGAAATGATCGAGCACTTCTTCCGTTCGCTCTCATACACCATGGGCGTGACGCTACACCTGAAAACCAAAGGTAAAAACGATCATCACCGTGTAGAGAGTCTGTTCAAAGCCTTTGGTCGCACCCTGCGCCAGGCCATCCGCGTGGAAGGCGATACCCTGCCCTCGTCGAAAGGAGTGCTGTAATGAACGTGGTGATCCTTGATACCGGCTGCGCCAACCTGAACTCGGTGAAGTCTGCCATTGCGCGTCACGGTTATGAACCCAAAGTCAGCCGTGACCCGGACGTCGTGTTGCTGGCCGATAAACTGTTTTTACCCGGCGTTGGCACTGCGCAAGCGGCGATGGATCAGGTACGTGAGCGCGAGCTGTTTGATCTCATCAAAGCCTGTACCCAACCGGTGCTGGGCATCTGCTTAGGGATGCAACTGCTGGGGCGGCGCAGCGAAGAGAGCAACGGCGTCGACTTGCTGGGCATCATCGACGAAGACGTGCCGAAAATGACCGACTTTGGTCTGCCACTGCCACATATGGGCTGGAACCGCGTTTACCCGCAGGCAGGCAACCGCCTGTTTCAGGGGATTGAAGACGGCGCGTACTTTTACTTTGTTCACAGCTACGCAATGCCGGTCAATCCGTGGACCATCGCCCAGTGTAATTACGGCGAACCGTTCACCGCGGCGGTACAAAAAGATAACTTCTACGGCGTGCAGTTCCACCCGGAGCGTTCTGGTGCCGCTGGTGCTAAGTTGCTGAAAAACTTCCTGGAGATGTGATGATTATTCCGGCATTAGATTTAATCGACGGCACTGTGGTGCGTCTCCATCAGGGCGATTACGGCAAACAGCGCGATTACGGTAACGACCCGCTGCCGCGATTGCAGGATTACGCCGCGCAGGGTGCCGAAGTGCTGCACCTGGTGGATCTGACCGGGGCAAAAGATCCGGCTAAACGTCAAATCCCGCTGATTAAAACCCTGGTCGCGGGCGTTAACGTTCCGGTGCAGGTTGGCGGCGGCGTGCGTAGCGAAGAAGATGTGGCGGCGTTACTGGAAGCGGGCGTTGCGCGCGTAGTGGTCGGCTCCACCGCGGTGAAATCACAAGATATGGTGAAAGGCTGGTTTGAACGCTTCGGTGCCGATGCCTTAGTGCTGGCGCTGGATGTCCGTATTGACGAGCAAGGCAACAAGCAGGTGGCAGTCAGCGGCTGGCAAGAGAACTCGGGCGTTTCACTGGAACAACTGGTGGAAACCTATCTGCCCGTCGGCCTGAAACATGTGCTGTGTACCGATATCTCGCGCGACGGCACGCTGGCAGGCTCTAACGTCTCTTTATATGAAGAAGTGTGCGCCAGATATCCGCAGGTGGCATTTCAGTCCTCCGGCGGTATTGGCGACATTGATGATGTGGCGGCCCTGCGTGGCACTGGTGTGCGCGGCGTAATAGTTGGTCGGGCATTACTGGAAGGTAAATTCACCGTGAAGGAGGCCATCGCATGCTGGCAAAACGCATAATCCCATGTCTCGACGTTCGTGATGGTCAGGTGGTGAAAGGCGTACAGTTTCGCAACCATGAAATCATTGGCGATATCGTGCCGCTGGCAAAACGCTACGCTGAAGAAGGCGCTGACGAACTGGTGTTCTACGATATCACCGCTTCCAGCGATGGCCGTGTGGTAGATAAAAGCTGGGTATCTCGCGTGGCGGAAGTGATCGACATTCCGTTTTGTGTGGCGGGTGGGATTAAGTCTCTGGAAGATGCCGCGAAAATTCTTTCCTTTGGCGCGGATAAAATTTCCATCAACTCTCCTGCGCTGGCAGACCCAACATTAATTACTCGCCTGGCCGATCGCTTTGGCGTGCAGTGTATTGTGGTCGGTATTGATACCTGGTACGACGCCGAAACCGGTAAATATCATGTGAATCAATATACCGGCGATGAAAGCCGCACCCGCGTCACTCAATGGGAAACGCTCGACTGGGTACAGGAAGTGCAAAAACGCGGTGCCGGAGAAATCGTCCTCAATATGATGAATCAGGACGGCGTGCGTAACGGTTACGACCTCGAACAACTGAAAAAAGTGCGTGAAGTTTGCCACGTCCCGCTGATTGCCTCCGGTGGCGCGGGCACCATGGAACACTTCCTCGAAGCCTTCCGCGATGCCGACGTTGACGGCGCGCTGGCAGCTTCCGTATTCCACAAACAAATAATCAATATTGGTGAATTAAAAGCGTACCTGGCAACACAGGGCGTGGAGATCAGGATATGTTAACAGAACAACAACGTCGCGAACTGGACTGGGAAAAAACCGACGGACTTATGCCGGTGATTGTGCAACACGCGGTATCCGGCGAAGTGCTAATGCTGGGCTATATGAACCCGGAAGCCTTAGACAAAACCCTCGAAAGCGGCAAAGTCACCTTCTTCTCGCGCACTAAACAGCGACTGTGGACCAAAGGCGAAACGTCGGGCAATTTCCTCAACGTAGTGAGTATTGCCCCGGACTGCGACAACGACACGTTACTGGTGCTGGCGAATCCCATCGGCCCGACCTGCCACAAAGGCACCAGCAGTTGCTTCGGCGACACCGCTCACCAGTGGCTGTTCCTGTATCAACTGGAACAACTGCTCGCCGAGCGCAAATCTGCCGATCCGGAAACCTCCTACACCGCCAAACTGTATGCCAGCGGCACCAAACGCATTGCGCAGAAAGTGGGTGAAGAAGGCGTGGAAACCGCGCTGGCAGCAACGGTACATGACCGCTTTGAGCTGACCAACGAGGCGTCTGATTTGATGTATCACCTGCTGGTGTTGTTGCAGGATCAGGGGCTGGATTTAACGACGGTAATTGAGAACCTGCGTAAACGGCATCAGTGAGTTGCGGGGTAAGCGGATGCGATATTGTTGCCGCATCCGGCAAAAAAACGGGCAAGGTGTCACCACCCTGCCCTTTTTCTTTAAAACCGAAAAGATTACTTCGCGTTGTAATTGCGTAGAGCATTACGCCCCAGCACAATCCCCGCGCCAACCATGCCACCCAGCAGCACCGCCAGAATCAAGGTAATTGCCTTTTTCGGGCTATCACGACGAATAGGTAACATCGGTTTCATCACATAACGGTAAGCATGAATATCAAGATCATCAACTTTTAAGCTTTCGATATCCAGCAGGTTTTGACGAGTCTGATAGTAGTTTGGCGAGAACACCAACGGACGGGTCGCCTCATGCTTAATCATCGACTCCAGCGCTTCGCTCCCCAAAAGGAACAACGTATCTTGTGTGATATCTTCGCCAGTCTGTTGAATCTGCGGTTTTGTCACCTGCGCCTGATTCGCATACTGCAACGCTTCCTGAATCTGACGGATACGCAGATCTTTCTGCTCCTGCGCGACTACTTCCTGCGTTCTTAAAGAGTCCTGCAAGTTTTTCCGTCCCAGAGCAATGTTGTCTTTGAGATCCTTTTCTAGCTCTTGATTCACTTTATCGTCAACTTGCTGAATGTATTGGGCCAACTTCATTTGTGCGCCCTCTGCAGTTTGCCCAACATAAGAAACAGTCAATGGTAATTGCTGGTTCTTAACAGAAGGTTCGATGGTAAGTTTTTCTCGTTCTTCCTGATTATCCAGCGTTTCTGCTAATGCAGAGAAGGCAGAACTGAAGCGACCAATTAACGTCTCCTGCAAATCCGATACTTTCGGTGCAGCCTGACCATAGATAACATTCATGGCATTGTTATAGCCAGCAATTTGCCCCACGTCGGGCTGAGTGATAATTGCTGTTGACGTCCATTTCTCCTTCGCTACTGCCAAATATCCAATAGCCAGGGCAATAGCCACAATGACGGAAATGATGATTGTCATCTTGCCACGCCACAACTGCACTAGTAAATCAATCAAATCAATCTGTTCCGGGTCATGGTTTTGCCCAGAAACATTATTATTTTCTACTCTCATCATTACCCTAACTGACGGAAATTTCCAAGTCCGCATAGTTTAGCGATAATCCTCGTGAATGCTATAGGATAAGTGATAAAAATAATGAATTGTTGTGTAAGTAACAAAAGACAATCAGGGCGTAAATAGCCCTGATAACAAGATGTTAGTCGCTGCCAAAGAGATCGCGGGTGTATACCTTATCTGCCACATCCTTAAGCTCTTCTGCCATTCGGTTAGAGATAATGACGTCGGCTTGTTGTTTGAAGGTGGCGAGATCACGTTCCAGGCGAGAGTTGAAGAATGAGTCTTCTTTCATCACTGGCTCGTAGATGATCACTTCAACACCTTTCGCCTTGATACGTTTCATAATCCCCTGAATAGAAGACGCACGGAAGTTATCTGAACCGCTCTTCATAATCAGACGATAAATACCCACCACTTGCGGCTTGCGTGACAAAATGGCATCGGCAATAAAATCTTTACGCGTGCGGTTAGCATCGACAATTGCCGAGATCAGGTTATTCGGCACAGACTGGTAGTTCGCCAGTAACTGCTTGGTATCTTTCGGCAGACAATAACCACCATAACCAAACGACGGATTGTTGTAATGGTTGCCAATACGTGGGTCGAGACAAACGCCTTCGATTATTTGACGGGAATTCAGACCTAAACTTTCTGCATAGCTATCCAGTTCGTTAAAGTACGCCACGCGCATCGCCAGGTAGGTGTTTGCAAAAAGTTTAATCGCTTCTGCTTCAGTGGAGTCGGTAAACAGCATCGGGATATTTTGCTTAATCGCGCCTTCCTGTAACAGAGCAGCGAAACGTTCTGCGCGTTCTGAACGCTCACCGATGACAATACGTGAAGGATGGAGATTATCGTAAAGGGCTTTACCCTCACGGAGAAATTCCGGGGAGAATATAATATTTTCAGTGCGATATTTCTTATGCATCGCTGCGGTAAAACCAACGGGAACCGTTGATTTGATGACCATAACCGCATAAGGATTTATCTCAACTACGTCTTTAATTACTGATTCTACACTGGATGTATTGAAATAATTAGTTTTAGGATCATAGTCGGTTGGAGTGGCGATGATGACATAATCAGCATCCCGGTAGGCTTCATTTTTATCTAATGTGGCATTAAAGTGTATTTTATCTGATTGCAAAAACTGCTGAATTTCCTTATCAACAATAGGAGATATCCGATCATTCAGCATAGCAACGCGTGACGGTAAAATATCTAATGCCACAACCTCATGATTTTGTGCGATTAGAAGCCCGTTTGACAAGCCTACATAGCCAGTACCGGAAATGGTGATTTTCATTTCATGCTCTCAGAATTAACTTAACTGTGAATCATGATGTTTTTAGCATCCTGATAAGAGCTAAAAGTTTTAACGCTACGTTGTTCGATGGTCAACGCAACGAAAAACAATTCAGATTTTCTTTATAAGAATAGCTGATATTTATTAAGTTAATATTAAGCAGTGAAATTTAGTCTATAAGATATTTGGCAAAAAAAAGCCCGGTGCAATATACGCCGGGCCTCAATTTTATTGTTGGTTAAATCAGATTAATCCAGCCATTCGGTATGGAACACACCTTCTTTATCAATACGCTTATAAGTATGCGCACCAAAATAGTCACGCTGTGCCTGGATCAGGTTCGCAGGCAGAACAGCAGCACGGTAGCTGTCGTAATAGGCAACCGCTGCGGAGAAGGTCGGAACCGGAATACCGTTCTGTACTGCATAAGCAACGACATCACGCAGCGCCTGCTGGTAGTCATCGGCAATTTGCTTGAAGTACGGAGCCAGCAACAGGTTAGCGATCTGTGGATTTTCGGCATAAGCATCGGTGATTTTCTGCAGGAACTGCGCACGGATGATGCAGCCAGCACGGAAAATCTTCGCGATTTCGCCGTAGTTCAGATCCCAGTTGTACTCTTCAGACGCAGCACGCAGCTGAGAGAAGCCCTGGGCGTAAGAAACGATTTTGCCCAGATACAGCGCACGACGAACTTTTTCGATGAACTCAGCCTTGTCGCCTGCTGGCTGTGCTTGCGGACCAGAGAGAACTTTAGATGCGGCAACACGCTGATCTTTCAGAGAAGAGATATAACGTGCAAACACAGACTCGGTAATCAGCGACAGCGGTTCGCCGAGATCCAGCGCGCTCTGGCTGGTCCATTTACCGGTACCTTTGTTAGCCGCTTCATCCAGGATCACATCAACCAGGTAGTTACCGTCTTCATCTTTTTTGGTGAAGATATCTTTGGTGATGTCGATCAGGTAACTGCTCAGTTCACCGTTATTCCACTCGGTAAAGGTCTGCGCCAGTTCTTCGTTGGTGAGGTTCAGGCCACCTTTAAGCAGAGAATAGGCTTCAGCAATCAGCTGCATATCGCCGTATTCAATACCGTTGTGAACCATCTTCACATAGTGACCTGCGCCATCGGCACCAATATAGGTAACGCATGGTTCACCGTCTTCAGCTACGGCGGCGATTTTGGTCAGGATCGGTGCTACCAATTCATAGGCTTCTTTCTGGCCACCAGGCATAATAGAAGGACCTTTCAGCGCCCCCTCTTCACCGCCAGAAACACCGGTACCGATGAAGTTAAAGCCCTCTGCTGAAAGCTCACGATTACGACGAATAGTGTCCTGGAAGAAGGTGTTACCACCATCAATGATGATGTCTCCTTTATCGAGATATGGTTTGAGGGAATCAATAGCAGCATCCGTGCCTGCACCTGCTTTCACCATTAACAGGATGCGACGAGGCGTTTCCAGAGATTCGACAAACTCTTTCACCGTATAGTAAGGAACCAGTTTCTTGCCTGGATTTTCGGCAATCACTTCTTCCGTCTTCTCACGGGAACGGTTGAAAATAGAGACGGTATAACCACGGCTTTCGATGTTGAGCGCAAGGTTGCGTCCCATCACTGCCATACCGACTACGCCGATCTGTTGCTTGGACATTACATACTCCTGTCAGGTGTGATCACCGCGCTGAATGCTCGCGGCCTGGAATGTTCGCAAATAAGTATACAAAGTACTTATTAAAGTATAAATAGCTTATCCATGCTTATATGCTTACGGCTTTATATTACGGGTGAAAAACTGATGAAATTCGATCAAAGTTGCGATTTGATAAAATACGTTTTCTGGCTAAATATCTAAAAGTACTTTTTAAGTGCCATCTGAAGGCTTTTGAAAAAAAACTTCGATTGTCATGATGAGCATAATGTATCGCATGAAAAGCGGGAACATAATGAAGTCTGACACCAGCCAGGCTAAGCCTCAAGCACAGGTCAATATCTTCACAGTACATAAAGTAACCTTGATCGAAGCCATTTACACGCACAAAATCTGAAAAACGTACCAGCATAAATGATCCTGCGCACCAATCAACAACCGTATCAGAATAGATACTTTCTTTAGGAATTTTTGTTTTATTAAGGAAGGTGCGAATAAGCGGGGAAATTCTTCTCGGCTGACTCAGTCATTTCATTTCTTCATGTTTGAGCCGATTTTTTCTCCCGTAAATGCCTTGAATCAGCCTATTTAGACCGTTTCTTCGCCATTTAAGGCGTTATCCCCAGTTTTTAGTGAGATCTCTCCCACTGACGTATCATTTGGTCCGCCCGAAACAGGTTGGCCAGCGTGAATAACATCGCCAGTTGGTTATCGTTTTTCAGCAACCCCTTGTATCTGGCTTTCACGAAGCCGAACTGTCGCTTGATGATGCGAAATGGGTGCTCCACCCTGGCCCGGATGCTGGCTTTCATGTATTCGATGTTGATGGCCGTTTTGTTCTTGCGTGGATGCTGTTTCAAGGTTCTTACCTTGCCGGGGCGCTCGGCGATCAGCCAGTCCACATCCACCTCGGCCAGCTCCTCGCGCTGTGGCGCCCCTTGGTAGCCGGCATCGGCTGAGACAAATTGCTCCTCTCCATGCAGCAGATTACCCAGCTGATTGAGGTCATGCTCGTTGGCCGCGGTGGTGACCAGGCTGTGGGTCAGGCCACTCTTGGCATCGACACCAATGTGGGCCTTCATGCCAAAGTGCCACTGATTGCCTTTCTTGGTCTGATGCATCTCCGGATCGCGTTGCTGCTCTTTGTTCTTGGTCGAGCTGGGTGCCTCAATGATGGTGGCATCGACCAAGGTGCCTTGAGTCATCATGACGCCTGCTTCGGCCAGCCAGCGATTGATGGTCTTGAACAATTGGCGGGCCAGTTGATGCTGCTCCAGCAGGTGGCGGAAATTCATGATGGTGGTGCGGTCCGGCAAGGCGCTATCCAGGGATAACCGGGCAAACAGACGCATGGAGGCGATTTCGTACAGAGCATCTTCCATCGCGCCATCGCTCAGGTTGTACCAATGCTGCATGCAGTGAATGCGTAGCATGGTTTCCAGCGGATAAGGTCGCCGGCCATTACCAGCCTTGGGGTAAAACGGCTCGATGACTTCCACCATGTTTTGCCATGGCAGAATCTGCTCCATGCGGGACAAGAAAATCTCTTTTCTGGTCTGACGGCGCTTACTGCTGAATTCACTGTCGGCGAAGGTAAGTTGATGACTCATGATGAACCCTGTTCTATGGCTCCAGATGACAAACATGATCTCATATCAGGGACTTGTTCGCACCTTCCTTAATCCCTAACATAAATGACACAATAAAATCAGAAAGCACAGGAAATTTTCTTACGGAATAATCATGTAAAGATTTCGCTTCATCTCGGAACAGGCATAATGTACTAAAAGCATAACGCTTACTTTCGACATATTTAATATATGTCAGCAAATCATCATGCTTCATGATGATATCGGGATTCAAAAACAAAATGTAATCATCATCTGCGGGTCTATATTTTTCCTTTACATACGCCACCGCAATATTATTATTATGACCAAAGCCGTATACACCTCCACTAATATAGTCCAGGCCTGCATAATGCTGGCATATTTGTTTCAATAATAGAGAGTCTTTGTTGTCGCGTACGATAATCTTGTAGTGCTCATCGTCAGCATTAAGATTTTCGAGTAATTTTTTGATGTAGTCTTCATGTCCGTGGGAAACGATTATTATATATACCATTTCAATGTTCTTCAGTAATAAAATTAACTAGTTCATCAAACCCAACTAATACATTTTCATTACGATAAATGAAATTTGCATCAGAGATATCTTTTTTGAGGTTACCTTTTTTGAAGTCAATAATAAGTTTAACTAACATGTCATCGTTATTAGAATCAAAAAAAGCTTTCTTTTCATAACTACCAAGAGTTTCTCTAGTAAATGGGAAATCTGATGCTAATACCCACTTACCTCGCTCTTTAGCTTCAGACAACGGCAATCCCCATGTTTCTAACCTAGAGGGAAAACAAACTATATCTGAAATATTATAACAATGATCGATTTTTTCTTTATCCAAGTACCCGAGGAAATGAACATTATCCAGTCCTTCTGCAAGACTGATAATATATTTTGCATACGCATTTTCTGTACCACTGATAGTAAGCAGAAATTTAATATTGGATTGTTCTTTCAATTTCCTTGCTGCACTAATAATAAGCTCGTAATTTTTAAATACTCGTGGAACAGCAGGGTAAAATATTGTCAACTCAGAAGGGTTATTCTTAAATTGAGAATCATCATCAGTAAGTTGGCTTTTATCAGATAATTTAATTTCTGGCCGACTGACAATGATGTTATTTATAGAATATTTCTTGATAAATTTTTCTTTCATCCAGAATTGTTGAACAAACACTGCAGTATTTTTTTTAATGTTTATTTTATATATCAGCCCGTATAGCATTTTAAATAAGAAAAAGCTAGGCTCCATAAGAATTTCACGGAATAAAATTCCTTTATAAAAAGGTGCAGGGTTATGACAATACACATATCTTTTTTTAGTGACGACATTGGCCGTAATATCATGCAGACAAATCCAATGCGTAGCATTCAGCTCTTTTGAAAGTTTTTTACAAACTACATATTCAAAGTGCAAACGTTTTAGCCACGACCCTTTAACCTCAGGAAACTCAATGAATTTAACCCATGGATAACTTTCTTTTAACTCTTTAGCAGAATGGACTAATGCGATAAAACTGACATTTTCTTTATTATTAGTTGCTGCCAAAAATTTTTTCAAAATGGTAAATGGACCGCCAGTGGTAAAATTGACCGCAGAAACAACGACTATGCTTTTTCCCATAATTTGGTCTCATGATTGTATTTCTTTATGATTTTTGCTGGTACTCCCGCAATGACAGTATTTTCGGGAATAGAACCTCTAACAACAGAATTGGCGCCGACTACGACTCCATTACCAATAATTGTTCCAGGCAAAACCGTCACATTCTCACCCAACCAAACCCTCTGGCCAATTACAACAGCTGAAGATTCCAACGTGCGCATGTCTGGAGGTATATTTGGCGAACTCATTGGATCAGAGTGCTTAAAGGAACCGTGATTATGATCGGTAATAAATACTTTACTTGCAATAAGCGTATCCCGACCTATCGTAACGCTCTCAATTGAGGCGATATGAACATAGTCGTTAACTTGCACATTATCGGAAAAAAAAATCACGCCACGTCCAAATGCATCCAGCCTGAGACCGACTCCACTTGTGAAATTTTCACCAAAATTAATGCTACCATCATTGCGAATATAGCAGGGAAATCGAATAATTCTACAGTTCCGGTAAAATACACGAGTCAATAAGACATCTCTAACAAGCCGAATAAAACCACAGAGACCATATCGTTTAGCGAGTTTTAAGATCATCGATCACCTCTTCAAGAACATCCCTGAAGTAACTTCCTGTTCGAATTTTCTGAGAAATAATTTTTGTATTCTCACTAATTTGCTTATAAGTTTCTATTGTCATGGAGTCAACAATCTCTTGCATTTCTTTGATTGATCCCACTGCATATCCTATTCTATTATCTACAATGAAATCCGCAAGGGCGGCTTTATCCCATATAAATACTGGAAGTTCCATTGAAAGATAAAGAGATGTCTTATGAGGGTTATTAAACTTTAAATAGTCGCCAAAGGCACCACTACAGGTTTCGACAGAATCTCCATCCCAAATGAGTCCAAATTGCATGCCTGGGAGGTTAATCTTTTCCGGAGATTGAGCATCAAAACTTCCAAGATATTTAGGATTATCTTTATTTTCATAGTTGACACCAAAGAGAGTAAAATCGCATCCTTCAGTATATATGAAAGAACATTTATGCCTAGAAAGGTTGCCAGCATATATGACCCCTCGTTGCTTATCCGTAACATCTCGATGCTCCACATCAGATGAGACGAGGTAATCAAATATTTTTATGTCTTTGATTTTATCCTGAGACATATATTTACTAAGGTACTTTGTCATTTGTGGATTGTGACTTATGACCATATCACAGGTAGCAAGCCGCACAGAATCACTACCCCCTCCTCCTCTTAATTCATCAATATCATGAATCAGAGGTACTATTCTAAATTTTAGAAGGCGGTGAAAGAATGACAATATATGCCAAAATGGTTTGGCCATCGGGAAATTGAAAATTAAAACATCTTTATTTTCAAGACCGCAGAGAAATGTACTAAGCTTAACAGAACTAATAATTCTCTGGACTACTCCACCCCATAGAGGAATGTTAACAACAGAAATGTTTTCATAATCTGAAGCAATGTCCAGTGCATCTTTTCTTGCTTTAAATCCAGCATCGCGTCTAGAGAAATTTAAATCATTCAAAAAATACATTTTCACTTTATTTTCTGGGCCTTAAGAAATTGAGAGAATACTATGATACAAAGAGTTATTTGTATCCAACTGCTAATATTAGTCATGAAGCTTTCATGATAAAAAATGAAAGAAAAGGTATAAATAAAATATGAATAAAATATTTTCACAGATATGTAATTTCGAGACAATCTCCATAAAACACCTGAAATACAGCCATGAATAACCATCATCAAATAGCTTAGCTCCGCGGAAATATAAACATAATCCGAAAAAGCAGTATAAACATTTGTTGGCAAACCCACCCACACAAATTCTTTATGCAACGACATAGAGACTCCACCTGTTAATAGCCCCATCAGCCTTTCAAAAAACCAAAAGACATGAGAACTGGCAGAGTTAGATACTTGCTGAAAATAAAACTCCTGAAACGCGATTATAGGGCTGACCAAATACATGGATAGATAATATGCCATCCCCCCAGGCAGTCCACGTAAAAAGAGCATATACAAGGAGAATAGAACACCTACAGCTGTAATAAGATAAACATAATGTTTTACTCTATTAACACCTACGATGAATGCATAAGAGATGATAACCATAAAGACAATTTGCTTACCAGTATTCAGTATAATTGCAAAGATGAATACAATAAAAACAAGTAAAGTAAATGTTTTACTTACCTTTGTATTAGTAAATTTTTTAGACCAAATAAATAAAGCAAAAGTAGTTAGAATGATTGGCTGCATGTATGCTGAGAAATTTCTTGATGTGTCTTCAACATCAGCATCTCTTATCAAATTCATATAGCTAAGTAAGCTAGTCCCGAACTGGTAGTTACTTAACCTCATGCATATATATATCATCGAAAAAGAAATAACTAACAAGCCTACATTATGCACTTTCTTCGATGGTATGCTATAAATAGCATTATTGACTTTTCTGATATTTAGATCTAATACACTTTCCGTCAATAAACATGACAGGGTAAATGTCAAAACATTGCAAAGTAGAAAAATCAACGTAGCGTCATTTAACTGAAAAGCATATATATCTGACGTTATTTCATATCCCAATAAGACCAGTGCGAAGATGATATTAACGCATACGGCTGGATAAAATATATCCTTCTTAAGATATAAACAGATAAATGCTGTAATGAGAAAGACACTAATTACAAGATAGATCATTAATCCGTACTCATTATATTTTTCACTTGATAAAGAGCGGCAGATATCACTTGATGCATATCATAATATTTATACTCGGCCAAACGCCCGCCAAATATAACCTTGTCTTCTCTGCTAGCTAACTCTCTATATTTCTTAAAAAGCTCCATGTTTTTATTATCATTAACTGGATAGTAGGGTTCGTCGCCAACTTTCCACTCTAATGGATATTCTTTTGTAACAACCGTATGCTTTGTCTCAACATAGTCAAAATGTTTATGCTCAATTATTCTGGTATATGGTACATTAGCATCAGTGAAATTTATTACTGCATTCCCTTGGAAGTTTGGAAATTCATGGCGTTCCGTCTCAAATTTTAAAGAGCGATATTCTAACGCTCCAAACCTATAGTCGAAGTACTGATCAATGGGTCCAGTGTAGATGATTCTATGGGCTTTACTCGCTAGAGAATCTTTGTCTTTCAAAAAATCAATGCCTAATTTTACGTCCACACCTTCAAGCATTTTTTCAATAAGCTTAGTGTAGCCTCCCACCGGAATACCTTGATAGCGATCGGAAAAATAATTGTTATCAAACGTAAATCTCACTGGGATTCGCTTAATAATAAATGCAGGCAATTCTTTTGCACTTCTTCCCCACTGCTTCTCCGTATAACCCTTTATCAATGCTTGGTATAAGTCCTCCCCAACTAATGAAATCGCCTGCTCCTCCAAATTTTCAGGTACCTTGTCACCATACTTTTTTTTCTGAGCATTAATGATATTTTGAGCTTCTTGAGGATCTTTAACTCCCCACATTTGGTGGAAAGTATTCATATTAAAAGGAAGGTTGAATAATTTGTCTTTATAAATCGCCAGTGGAGAATTAGTAAAACGATTAAATTCTACTAAATCATTAACGTAATCCCATATATATTTATCATTGGTATGAAAAATATGTGCACCATATTTATGAATCTGGATACCCTCACAGTCCTCTGTGTACGCATTTCCACCGATATGATTTCTTTTCTCAATCACTAAAACTTTTTTGTTTAGCTTTTTTAACTCATTCGCACAAACGGCACCAAACAAACCAGAACCAACAATGATATAATCGTACATAAAATCCTCAGCAAACCAGTAATTTATTATTTCTTACGAACATCAGCATGAGTGACGTAACTAAGCACTCTGTTGCAAGCAATGTTATTGCTGCACCAATCTCTTTAAAAAGAGTTGTTAGCGGAAAAATCAACAACAAACTCAACAAACCCGCAGCGATTAAAATCTTACTGAATTCTTTCTTATAATTATGGGTCAGCATAACTTGAATGCCATAGACATTACTTAATGAAATAAGAAAAGGCAGAGGCGATATAATCATTAGCACAATCACTGCATTATCATATCCCGGCCCTATACTTATTTTTACTAGTATAGATGCACCCAAGAGCAGAATTAATGAAAAAGCACCACCAATCAAACTCAAGCAGGTCAATGATTTTTTAATTAAAATCACACCCTTCACACGATTAAGAACAAGCGTACTTGATATTCTTGGGTATATTGCTTGGGTGATAGGATTTAATAGCCCTTGAAGCGCGTTTCTTATAGTATTGGCCGCATTAAAATTCCCTACGGACGTTGGTCCAGATATAAATCCCAGGATAATAACTATTCCCGTAGAATATAAACTAATAGCAGATGTGGAAATAAAAACATGAAAACCGTCTGCTAAAGATCGACGCACATTATGTAATGATAGCGTAACTTTACCAATCCAACCTTCATGAACAACGATAGCTAGTGCAATAATTCCAGCAACCAGATTTGCACTTGACTGAATAAAACCGGCAATTGCTATATCTGACTTTGTGTTCACAAAAATAAATGTTAGAGGGATAATAGCCAAGCGGGATAAAATACTACTTAAAGTCAGCCATTTCATTTTTTCTTTTCCCTGAAACAGCCAGATAGGGTAGATTAAATTCCCGACTAATGCAGGAACAAACGACCATATAATTACGGCATGCTTGTTATATTCAGGAACAAGCAAGGTCATCGACGTTAAGAAAATCAATGTAATGACGATAAGAACTATTTTTGAAAATATCACCGCCCAAAAAATAGACGTTACTTTATCTTTACTATCTGCTGCTTTGGCAATACTCTGAGTTGCTGTGAGATTGAAACCATATTCAACAAACATTATCATATATAGCATAGTCGCTTGGCAAAAACCGAATATACCGAAATTTTCAGGACCAAGTGTTCTTACAAGATATGGAAATGTAAGCAATGGTAAAAGATAATTGCTACCTTGAACGACAGCCAGATATATAACGTTTCTTCTTAAAGATAATTTATTCGTATTCATGCAATTAATTTTAATCTGATAAGCTCATCTAACGTAAAGAGCCTTTCATCTTTTGGCGAAAGGATTAACCCTGATGTTTGGGGCCAATCAATTGCAATGCGTTCATCATTCCAACATATTCCACAATCGCTTTCAGGATGATAATAGTTTGTAGTTTTATATTGAAATTCAGCGATATCAGACAGAACCAAAAAGCCATGAGCAAACCCTTTTGGTATCCACAACTGCTGCTTATTATCAGCTGAAAGCAGAACACCAACCCATTTACCAAAGGATACCGAATTGGGTCGAATATCAACAGCAACATCAAAAACTGCTCCATGAGTGCAGCGTACAAGTTTATCTTGTGCGTACTCGCCGCGTTGAAAGTGAAGGCCTCTGAGTACATTTTTTGATGAACGTGAGTGATTGTCTTGAACAAAGCTGACCGGATAGCCTAGAATATGTTCAAATGCTGATTGATTAAAGCTCTCATAAAAGAAACCTCTATCATCACCAAATACTCTTGGCTCCAGAATTAGCACATCTTCAATTTCAGTTCTAATCACATTCATTAATTTGAATCCTTCGTCATTTTATAAAGATACTGCCCATAATTATTCTTTATTAGTGGTACAGCTAATTTTCTTACTTGCTCAACATCAATAAAACCTTTACGAAATGCAATCTCTTCAGGACAGGAAACCTTCAATCCCTGGCGCTCTTCAATTGTCGCAATAAAATTACTTGCTTCTATCAGACTCTGATGAGTCCCCGTGTCCAGCCACGCGTAGCCACGCCCCATCATCGCGACAGACAGACGTCCCTGCTCAAGATAAATACGGTTAATATCTGTAATTTCTAACTCACCACGTGCAGACGGCTTCAAGTTTTTCGCCATCTGAACCACGTCGTTATCATAAAAGTACAGACCTGTAACGGCGTAATTACTCTTTGGTTCTAACGGTTTTTCTTCCAGACTGATTGCCGTACCGTTTTTATCAAACTCAACGACACCATAGCGTTCTGGATCATTAACGTGATAGGCAAATACCGTTGCACCACTTTCTTTGTTAACAGCGGCCTCCATTAGCTTCGGCAGATCGTGACCGTAAAAGATATTATCACCAAGAACCAAAGCACAATCATCACCACCAATAAACTCTTCACCGATGATAAATGCCTGCGCGAGGCCATCTGGGCTAGGTTGCACTTTGTACTGAAGATTCAGGCCCCACTGGCTACCGTCACCCAGCAATTGTTGAAAACGAGGAGTATCCTGAGGTGTACTGATAATCAAAATATCGCGAATACCCGCCAACATCAGTGTAGAGAGCGGGTAATAGATCATCGGTTTATCATAAATAGGTAATAGCTGTTTACTGACAGCCATAGTCACAGGATAAAGACGTGTACCAGAACCACCCGCTAAAATAATACCTTTACGCATTTTCATTTCATCATTCCTTTTAATTCATCTTGCTCCACCATCACGAACAAGATGCAAAAACTATTAAATTGCTGTAGTCGTAAATAATTCATTGAGCATTCGTTTCACGCCAACCTGCCAGTCAGGCAAGACAAGCGCAAAGTTCTGCTGAAATTTTTCTGTATTAAGGCGAGAGTTATGTGGACGACGAGCTGGTGTAGGATAGGCTGTTGTTGGTACTGCGTTGAGCTTGTTGAGTGCAAGGGAATGCCTGCTTTGCGCGCCTCTTCAAAAACCAGCGCAGCATAATCGTACCAGGTTGTGGTACCACTGGCTACCAAATGGTACAAGCCTGCGACATCCGGTTTATTCAGTGCGACACGAATGGCATGTGCTGTACAATCAGCCAGCAGTTCAGCACCTGTTGGCGCACCAAACTGATCGTTAATAACCGCTAATTCTTCACGCTCTTTTGCCAGACGTAACATCGTTTTGGCGAAGTTATTTCCTTTTCCTGCATAGACCCAGCTGGTCCGGAAAATAAGATGCTTCGCGCAATATTCCTGTAACGCTTTTTCTCCGGCTAACTTGGTTTCACCGTAAACATTTAGTGGTGCGGTTGCATCCGTCTCCAGCCATGGCATATCGCCATTTCCAGGGAAGACGTAATCAGTCGAGTAATGGATAACCCAGGCTCCAACTTCATTTGCTGCTTTCGCAATCGCTTCGACACTTGTTGCGTTAATTAATTGTGCAAACTCCGGTTCTGATTCTGCTTTGTCTACTGCGGTGTGAGCGGCTGCATTGACAATAATATCCGGCCGAATGCTTCTTACGGTTTCAGCTACACCTTCAGGATTACTAAAATCACCGCAATAATCAGTAGAGTGAACATCAAAAGCAATCAAATTACCCAAAGGTGCCAGAGCACGCTGTAGTTCCCAACCTACCTGCCCTGTTTTGCCAAAAAGGAGGATATTCATTACTGGCGGCCCTCATAGTTCTGTTCAATCCACGATTGATAGGCACCACTTTTCACATTATCAACCCATTTTGTATTGGACAGGTACCATTCCACCGTTTTACGAATCCCGCTCTCAAACGTTTCCTGTGGTTTCCATCCCAATGCGCGACCAATCTTCTCAGCATCAATAGCATAGCGGCGATCGTGTCCCGGACGATCAGCAACATAAGTGATTTGCTCACGATAAGATTTCTCTTTCGGTACAATCTCATCCAGCAAATCACAAATAGTGAGCACTACATCGATGTTTTTCTTTTCGTTGTGCCCACCAATGTTATAAGTTTCACCCGCTTTACCTTCGGTTACGACGGTATATAACGCACGCGCATGATCTTCAACATACAACCAGTCGCGGATCTGATCTCCTTTGCCATAAATAGGTAATGCCTTACCTTCCAGTGCATTAAGAATAACCAGTGGAATAAGCTTTTCCGGGAAATGATAAGGACCATAGTTGTTCGAGCAATTAGTCACAATTGTCGGTAAACCATATGTACGTTTCCACGCGCGGACTAAATGATCGCTGGATGCTTTGGATGCGGAATAAGGGCTGCTTGGCGCGTAAGCTGTCGTCTCAGTAAATAAGGGTAATTCTTCTGTATTATTTACTTCATCTGGATGAGGCAAATCACCATAGACTTCGTCAGTAGAAATATGATGAAAACGGAAGCTATTTTTCTTGTCGCTATCAAGAGCAGACCAGTAATTGCGAGCGGCTTCCAAAAGGACATAAGTACCAACAATATTGGTTTCAATAAATGCCGCAGGGCCTGTAATTGAACGGTCAACATGGCTTTCAGCAGCCAGGTGCATCACTGCATCCGGCTGATGCTGAGCAAAAATCCGTGCCATTGCAGGTGCATCGCAAATATCCGCATGTTCAAAAACATAGCGTTCAGAATCAGAAACATCAGCAAGTGATTCCCGGTTTCCGGCGTACGTTAATTTATCGACATTAACAACACTATCCTGCGTATTATTTATAATGTGACGAACTACAGCTGAACCAATAAATCCTGCGCCACCAGTAACAAGTATTTTCACTTAATTTATTCCATATTACTTCAGAGCATGCTGTGAAATAAGCGGCTCTCAGTTTGATTAATAGAGGTATTAATGCACGCTACCGCCCCTGGCTTTACAGCTACCAGAGCACTGCATGCATGCCTATGATGTGACGAGCGTTACCCACTCGCGCTAAACCCGAAAAATTCAAACGCTAATTGTCTTACCAATCCGCTCTGGAAACAAGGAAAATCCTGGAAAACTTTGAATAAAACCCTACTGCTAACTCGTTGTTATTCTGATGGTTTATATAAAACAACGGCAGGAAGATTCGCAACAAATTACTTTTGCTGCGAATTTTCACTGCCGTTATAATTTTCTTATCAACCGTTACATCCGGTCAGATTTTCATTATTCGCTTAACAGCTTCTCAATACCTTTACGGAACTTCGCCCCTTCTTTCAGGTTGCGTAGGCCATACTTCACAAACGCCTGCATATAGCCCATTTTTTTGCCGCAGTCGTAACTGTCGCCGGTCATCAGCATTGCATCAACGGATTGTTTTTTCGCCAGCTCGGCAATAGCATCAGTCAGCTGAATACGTCCCCATGCACCAGGCTGAGTACGTTCCAGTTCCGGCCAAATATCGGCAGAAAGCACATAGCGACCTACGGCCATGATGTCTGAGTCCAGCGTCTGCGGCTGATCCGGTTTTTCGATAAATTCAACAATGCGGCTGACTTTACCCTCACGGTCCAGCGGCTCTTTAGTCTGGATGACGGAGTATTCAGAGAGGTCACCCGGCATACGTTTTGCCAGCACCTGGCTGCGGCCCGTTTCGTTGAAACGTGCAATCATGGCAGCAAGGTTGTAACGTAGCGGGTCGGCGCTGGCATCGTCGATCACAACGTCTGGCAGTACCACGACAAATGGGTTGTCACCAATGGCAGGTCGCGCACACAAAATGGAGTGGCCTAAACCTAAAGGTTCGCCCTGACGCACGTTCATAATGGTCACGCCCGGCGGACAGATGGACTGTACTTCCGCCAGCAGTTGACGCTTCACGCGCTGCTCAAGGAGTGATTCTAACTCATAAGAGGTGTCGAAGTGGTTTTCGACCGCGTTCTTGGACGCGTGAGTTACCAGGAGGATTTCTTTGATCCCTGCAGCCACAATCTCGTCAACAATGTACTGAATCATTGGCTTGTCGACGATTGGTAGCATCTCTTTGGGTATCGCCTTAGTGGCAGGCAACATATGCATCCCGAGACCCGCTACAGGAATAACTGCTTTTAAATTCGTCATTATTTCATCCACCTGTAAAATGGTTGCTGAATTATAGCTTGTTCGATTTTTTTCGCCAGCATCAATTACCCTGAATTGATTACTGAATTACTTGTGATGTTACGCCGCTTCGTTGTGGATTGCAGTAGCATTGTTCCTAAGTATGACTCCATTTTTCCAGGAATGGTCGCAAATCTACTCCCTCAGTTCCGGCAATCTAAAGTTAATCTTCTCCACATTAACAATATGGTGATTAATCCTGTCGATATCGACGGAGCTTTGTCCTTTTTCATTCACCGCATGAACATTTGCAAGAGACAGCAGTGTTTCTTTTTTCGCCATAAAAACACCACGAACGTCTTTGCGCATGTCAAAGTTCATGCTCAATGCGGGTCCAACTGAGGATTCCTGCATCACATTGATATTTCGCATAAAAAAATGTTGCGGTTTGTTGTGTAACTCCAGCGACGCACGCTTCATCTCAATGTTAGTTAGCGCCACAAAGGAAACAGCATTCCCGGCGGAGATTTGAATGCCGCGCAATTTATAAGCAAGATGAGTATTATCCAGTTGAATATCATTCACCCGGAAATTTTGCGGTATCGAGAGATATTTGCCTTTAATTACCCCATAGCCGATTAACATCCCGGCGCTATTAATCATTTCAATATTATCAATCACGAAATTGTCACAACCGTAAATAGCGACTGTCGCGTTATCAATGCCCGCTTTCTTACTGAAATCCGGCGTGATATTGCGGGCTTTGATATTACGAATAACAAAATGTTTACCATTTTCAACATGTATCAACTGCCGACAATCCGATCCCGTGATATTCGCCACGACAAAGTTTTTCACTGCCTGGTCTTCCGGGTAGTTGTTATCATAAGTGCTTCCCGCAAGGCCTATGCCGATGCCCCAGTTGATTTTGCCGTTGGTACAGTTGATGCGCTCGATGACATGGTCAGATATCAAAATATCACGGTCGTTAATTGCCACGTTCCATTCAATGGCGTCGCCTTGTAAGTCGCTGAACTTACAATTGGTGATGTTGGCACCGATAATCTGGTTATGAAATCCCTGGCGTAAGATGGCGTAATTAGCGTGGCTAACGGTCAGGTTATCGATGATCAGGTTGCGCATGACCCGTTTGTTTTTGCCGCCGATATAAATCTGCGTCACCGGGCCAAAGCCGCTCATAGTCAGCCCTTTGATGGTGCAGTCAGAACCACGCACATCCAGGGTGATGTTATGCATACTGCCGCCATCCTCCCCTGTCACCTGGCTGCCGTCCTGTAAGACAAATCGCCCTCTGCCGTTGCCGCGCAAGCTTCCAAGAATGTGTAACGTTTTACCGGGAGGGATAAAGATGCCGGTGTTGATATTGTCACAAACCAATCCGGCAGGCACGACGACTGTTTGCCCTTCGCTGAAGGCTTGTTTAAATGAGGCGATCCAGTCGTGTGGGTTGTAGTCGTTAATGTTAACGCTTTGTCGGGCGGGAAGCGCGCGGGCGAAAGGGGTATGGAGGAAGGCAAGCGCCGAGCTTGCCGTCAGGAACGTGCGTCGGGAGAGTTTTTTAAATGGCATGCGTTCTCCTCTATAAAGCCTGCAGCAAGCTGGCGAGTTCTCGATTGATCACCTGCTGGTTAAAATCGTGTTCAACTTTTTCGCGCGCGCGTTTGACGACCGGAGCCAATTCGTCGGTGTCCAGTTGGCTAAACGCCGCCAGTCGTTGCGCCAGTGCGCGAGCATCGTTCTCAGGCACCAGCCAGCCGGATTTGTCAGCCTCCACCAGTTCCGGTATTCCACTATGCAGAGTAGAAACCACCGGAATACCGACCGCCATCGCTTCCATTAGCGCCACCGGAATACCTTCCATATCACCATCCGCACCTGTAACCGATGGCAACAGGAAGACATCCGCGTCGTCGAGCATCGCTTTCACTTCATGGCTCGGTTTAAAGCCCGGCATCTCCACCACATCTTCCAGTTGATATTGTTCGATGAGGGTGCGCAGGCGTCTTTCCCACGGGCCAATGCCGAGGATGCGATAGCGAAATGCCACGCCCTGCTCTTTCAACTGACGGCAGGCTTCGATCGCCACATGCAGGCCTTTTTTCTCGGTTAAGCGTGCGACGGAAATAATCTCCAGCGGCGTTGCGGGCGCTTTCACGGGACGCGGGCTAAAGCGCGTCATATCTACGCCCATGCGCGATACGGCGATTTTTTCCCTCGGGCAGCCCATTTTTTGCAGCCTTCCGGCCCACAGATCGCTTATCGGTAACATCAGGTCGCCACGGCGAAACAGTTGCTGATATTCGGGAGTGTAGTGGTTGAGCACTTCCCGACTGGAGATATCAATACCGTGGAAGATAGTGGCAATTTTGCCGCGAATGACACCCAGTTCGCGGAGTTTTGCTGCGGTTACCCCCGCGGGACCAAAATGAGCGATGAACACATCGGCGCGAAACGGTGTTGCGACCTGGCCGCAAATGGCAGACAAAATCAGGTTCCGCGACTCGGCACCATAGCGTTTGAGGTTGAGCGCCTGCCAGGTATTTTTACGATGAATGCCGCGCAAGGTCTGGCTGGCTCGGTGGCGCAGTTTCGCCACTTTGCCCGTAGGTTCGTCCTGTAACCAGCGGGTTCTGGCAGCAAGGTTGTATTTCGTCCATGCCGCGTGGGTGTTTTGTGTGTCGCCTTTTTGCAGCGCGAGAATCTCTACCTCAAATCCCATATCAATAAACGCGGTAATTTGGTTAAGGACGAAGGTTTCTGACGACAGCGGGAATTTCAGTAAAAAGAAGCCGACCTTCATTTCACCTCCCCGATGCGCTCAAGCACAGACTGCACCATCTGCATTCCTGTCTGACGCTCACGACTGACGGCTTCACTAAGTCGCGCATTCAGCGCCGGAAGCTGGCCTAAGGTATCCGCAACCATCGCTTGCAGGCTGCCGTCTAATAAATGACGGATATCAATTGCCATCTCCGGTAGTCCCAGCTGCTGCATAATCCCGGCGGATTTATGTTCGTAGTTGATGGCAATTGCCGGAGTGGCAAAATTCATCGAGATAATGGCAGAGTGCAGGCGCGTACCGACGGTGAGTTCACAGGCCCCCAGAATTTTGCCCATTTCCAGATCGTTGAGTTCATCCATCACTACGTGGTAACGGGCAGGATCGCTGATGTGCTGGCGCAGGTTGAGCGCCACCATGCGGTCGTCTTTGTTATAGCTGTCAATGCCCGTACAGGTGGAGAGCGCAATCACCTGATACCCTTCATCGAGAATGCGATTGACCACCCCGGCAAAGGCTTTTTCATACGCTTGTTGAGTGGTGCCGAGACGTTTGTCAAACGGTGCCAGTTCGCGCAGGGTAATGGCCACCGTTTTCTGTTGTGCGGCAACGTCCAGCCAGTGTTGAACGGCATAGCTGGCGGTGAAGTCTTCTGTGTGGTGATCGACCAGCCACGCGGTATCGACGCCATGTTCCACTTTTGCGGTGGTGATATTGCTGCGTTTCATCAGATCAAAGCTGACCGATTCGCGCAGGATCAGCGCGTCGCAGTGACCAAAAACGTAGTTCGCCAGTTGGTTAAATTGCTCATCCTGGAACGGGCCAACACTGTGACCAATCATAAACAGCGGCTTTTTCGCCATAAACGTGCAAAGTGCATGTTCAAACTGCGGCACGCCATAGAGATCGACAAAAAACGATCCGCCGACCTGGATAATGGCGTCGTAACCTGACAGCAGGCGCACGAAGTCGGTGAATCCCTGGGCGATGGCGATATTGCGCAGCTTGCCAGTGTCGGTGACGCGTGAGAGCAATACCTGATGCTGGTAGCGGCGACGGAGGACTTTTTTAACGCGCCCGACAACGCCCGCCGCGCTGTTGTGTTGTTTCATTTGCAGGAACAGCGGATCGCCCATTACCGGGCGGTTGAGCAGCCAGGAAGAACTGACCGGATAGCGGCTCATCACATCCACTTCGGCGTGTGGATTGAGAATGTTGATGGCATCAAGTAAGCCGCGCAGGATGGCGCTGTCGCCACGATTGCCGCAAGTGTGGTTGCCCAGAATAAGTAATTTCATTTTTTCCTCATAAATTTGATGCCAGGTGAGGCTGCGTTTGTTTTGTTCGTTGCCGCTTTTTGCCTGATGCGACGCTGACGCGTCTTATCAGGCCTACAAGACCCGAGCACAGAACCGTAGGACGGATAAGGCGTTCACGCCGCATCCGGCATTCAGTGCCTGATGCGACGCTGACGCGTCTTATCAGGCCTACAGGTCCCGAGCACAGAACCGTAGGACGGATAAGGCGTTTTACGCCGCATCCGGCAACCGTTGTCGGAACCGAAAACAGCAACTCACCCCGCCCGTAAAAGCATTTTCATTTTTTCGCTGCGACAAAACTGACGCTTCACTTCCACCACCAGCGGATGGCGCGACAGCACAATCATCACCACAAACGCCAGCACCCCCGTGGCTATTTGCACCGCCAGCAGCATCCCCAGCGCCAGTTGCCCTTTCAGCACAATGCCCAGCGCATAACTGACCACCAGCGTCGGCAGCGAGAGATAAAACGGCAGCCATAAACTCAGGATGTACTGGCGATAACTGGAACCAAGAACCGGTTTAATCATCACGAAGTAACTCAGAATGGTGTTGATAATTTGCACCAGCAGGAAGCCAAGCGTGACGCCGATCGCGCCCGCCATCTGCCCACCTATAACAATCGCCGGAATAAACAGAAATGTTTTGAATACGTTGAATTTAAAGCTGATATCGACCCGCGCTTTCGCCATCAGCAGCGAACCAATCGGGTTACCTACGGAGCGCAGCAGACCCACCACACACAGCAATTGCAGCACCGGAATAATGCTGTTCCACTTCTCACCAAAGACCAGCGGTACAAAGTTATTCGACACCACCATTAGCCCGAGCAGCGCCGGAAAGTTGATAATCCCCACTACCGACAGCAGCTTGTAGAAGTTAACACGCAGCTTTTCGGTATCGTCCTGAATTTTGGCGAATGCCGGAAACAACACGCGGGTGATGATTGGGTTCAGCTTCATCGGTGGCACAACGGCCACGTTGTACGCCAGGTTGTATCCCCCTGCCACGCCCGCGCCGAGAATACGCGCCAGCACGAGCGTTGAAAGGTTGGTATTGAGATAGTTGATGATGCTGTCCGCCGTCAGCCAGGCACCAAAGCGTAAGTTCGGTGCCACCGACGCCAGCGAGAAATGCAGACCGGGGCGATAAATTTTGCGGCCAAAGTAGCCAAACAGCAGCGTTCTCACCGCACTATTGACCAGATAACCGAGGATCGCGGTCATCGCCAGCGGCCAGAAATGGGCGCTAACCACCGTACAAGTGAAGCCCGCCAGCACCGCGCTGGTTTCGATCATGCCGATTTTGTTGAACTCCAGCTCTTTTTGCATCAACGCGCGGAACTGTTGCCCGTGGGGGATTACCACAAACGCCAGCGATAATGTTTTAATCAACGGTGCCAGGTCCGGGTTATTCAGCACGTCGCCGATGAGATCACTCAACAAAAACACCGCCACGCACACCACGATCCCCAGCCCGACGTTCAGCCAGTACAACGTGGTGAGTTCAAGGTGACTGATTTCTTTTCGCTGAATAATCGAGTTAGCGATACCGAAGTCAGAAAGCGTATCTGCCAGCGCGATAATCACCAGCGACACGGTAAGCAGGCCGAACTGGTGGTTGTCGATAATCCGCGCCAGCACGGTCATCTGCACCAGCCCGAGGCCGATGATGATCACCGTGGCAATCGCCGACCACTTCGCGCCGCTGATGGTTTTTTCACGTAAGCTCATATCAATATGCCGCTTTGTTAACGAAACCTTTGAACACCGTCAGGAAAACGATTTTGATATCGAACCAGACGCTCCATTCGCGGATGTACTCAAGGTCGAACTCGACGCGTTTTTCCATTTTCTCCAGCGTGTCGGTTTCGCCGCGCCAGCCGTTAATCTGCGCCCAGCCGGTAATGCCCGGTTTCACCTTATGGCGCAGCATGTAGCCTTCAATGAGCTGTCGATACTGTTCGTTATGCGCTACTGCGTGCGGACGTGGACCGACAATCGACATCCCCCCGGTCAGCACATTGATAAACTGCGGCAATTCATCCAGCGAGGTACGGCGCAGAAAGTTCCCCACTTTGGTGACGCGCGGATCGTTCTGCGTCGCCTGGGTCACCACTTTGTCGTTCTCCATCACTTTCATGGAACGGAACTTCCACACTTTGATCGGCTTGCCATCCATGCCGTAGCGAGTCTGGCGGAAAATAACCGGCCCTGGTGAACTGAGTTTCACCGCCAGCGCAATACAGCACAGCACCGGGGAGATCAGCAGCAGAATAAGCGTCGCCAGCACAATGTCTTCCGCACGTTTGAGCAGGCGGTTAACCCCGGAAAGCGGCGTGTCGTAAAGCGGCACCACCGGTACGCCGTTCATCTCTTCGAGGCGTGAATGGAGAATGTTGAAGGTAAAGACGTCGGGGATCAGCAGCACCGAACAGGTGGTGTCCGCCAGTTGATGGACCAGTTTTTTCACTCGCGCGCCGTCGCACATTTGCATCGCGATATAGACGTTATGAATCTTGCCCGCTTTCGCGTCCTCGACCAGCTGTTGCAGGTTACCCGCCCAGTCGTTAGAAACGCCGCCCGGTTTCGGGTCGTGGTAAACGCCCACCACTTCAAACCCTAACCACGGCTGGTTACGGAAGCTCTCCATCAGCATTTGCCCGGCGGCTAAATCCCCCGCCACCGCGACCATGCGCTTGTTATAGCCATGATTACGCAGCCAGCCCGCCCCAATGCGAATACACGAACGGCAAACCACCAGTCCGATGCTGGTCAGCGCATACCACGCCAGCCAGATTTTCAGTTGCGTGTCGAAATCATTGTTGAACGCCACCAGTCCGGCGCTGAAAATCACGCTTAAGGTCCAGTTTTGTAGCAACAGGGCAAATTCTGTCGCTGCCCGAACACCGCGCCATGAGCGATAAAAATCGGTGATGCCGCCCAGCATCTGGAACACCACCAGCGTAATCAGCGCCACCAACAGGTGCATGTAGAGGAATGACAGTCCGCTGACTTCGCAAACCAGCCATAGTCCGGCAAACATGATGGTGATATCTGAAAAGCGTTGCACCATAGAGATTAACGATGCATTGGTTTTCGCTCGCTCGCGCTTTTTTAGATTTGTCATCGTTGTTCCTGTTATTAGCCCCTTACCCGCAGTGGGGTAAGGGAAGATCCGACATTACTCGTTCAGCAACGTCAGCAGAGTTCGCGTTCGCGCTTCCATCAGCGGCACATCACCGCGCGATTCCACATTCAGGCGCACCACCGGTTCGGTATTGGAGGTGCGCAGGTTAAAGCGCCAGTCGGCAAAGGTCATGCTGATGCCATCGGTGCGATCCACCGCCAGCGCCTCACGGCTAAAATGCTGTTCCACGCGGTTAATCGCCTCAACGGGTTGCGCCAGTTTGCTGTTGATCTCACCGCTTGCCGGAAACGCCGCCATCCGGTCGCGTACCAGTTCGCCCAGCGTTTTATCTTTCAGGCACACCAGTTCGGCGACCAGCAGCCACGGGATCATGCCGCTGTCGCAGTAAGCGAAATCACGGAAGTAATGGTGGGCGCTCATTTCGCCACCATAGATGGCGTCTTCCTTGCGCATACGTTCTTTAATAAAGGCGTGTCCGGTTTTCGACATTACCGGCGTGCCACCTGCGGCAGTCACCACATCAACGGTGTTCCAGGAGAGACGTGGATCGTGGATGATCTTCGCGCCGGGATTTTTTTCGAGGAATGCTTCTGCCAACAGGCCGACAATGTAGTAGCCCTCAATAAACTGCCCTTTTTCGTCAAACAGGAAACAGCGGTCAAAATCGCCATCAAAAGCAATGCCCATATCCGCGCCGTGTTTGATGACCGCATTGCGGGTGTCGTCGCGGCATTCCGGCAGTAGTGGGTTAGGAATACCGTTGGGGAAATTGCCGTCCGGCGTGTTGTGCACTTTGATTAATTCCACGGGCGCGCCGAGGGCTTTAAAGCGGGCTTCAATGGCGTCCACCACCGGACCCGCTGCGCCGTTCCCGGAGTTGATCACCAGCTTGAGCGGCGTGAGGTTTTTGACATTGATATAACCGAACAGGTGATCAACGTAAGCGTCACGCAGGTTGATTTGCTGATAGCGACCGCGTTTGGTTTCATCGACGGGAGGAAAGTCGTTGGCTTCAGCCAGACGCTGGACGTCGCGCAGTCCGGTATCTCCGCTGATCGGGCGAGCCCCCTCGCGAACCAGCTTCATGCCGTTATAATCCATCGGATTATGGCTGGCGGTAACTTCAATGCCGCCATCCACGCCGAGATGGAACGTGGCGAAATAGATCTCTTCGGTGCCGGACATACCAATATCCAGCACGTCAACGCCCGCATCCTGTAAACCTTTCGCCAGCGCCAGTTTTAAGGTTTCGCTGGTGAGGCGGACATCACCGCCTAACACAATGGTTTTCGGTTTGAGAAATTCGCCATAGGCGCGACCAATGCGCCAGGCGATATCTTCATTCAGTTCTTCGCCTAATTTCCCGCGAATATCATAGGCTTTAAAGCAGGTTAATTTTTTCATATCGTTACCCTTTTTCAGGCAATAGTTGGCCCTGACCGAAGCGGCCAATTTTATTTTTGTCGTTATTTACACCGCGGTTTCGCATTCATTGCCTGATGCGACGTTTACACCCGTCCGTAGCGATCCGCGAAACGCACCACATCATCCTCTTCGAGATAAGAGCCGGAGCGCACTTCAATTAAATCGAGCGGAATTTTCCCCGGGTTTTCCAGGCAATGCGTCGCCCCCAGCGGAATATAAATGGACTCGTTTTCACCAAGCAGTTTGATATCACCATCAATGGTGACTTTTGCCGTTCCCGCGACAACCACCCAGTGTTCCGCGCGGTGATGGTGCATCTGTACCGACAAGCCCTCGCCCGGTTTCACGGTGATGCGTTTCACCTGGTAGCGGTCGCCCGCGTCGATAGAGTCATATTTGCCCCACGGACGATACACTTCGCGATGCACCCGATGCTCATGGCGACCATCGGCTTTGATCTGCTCGACCACTTTTTTCACATCCTGTACCGCGTTACGGTCGGCAATCAGCACCGCATCTTTGGTCTGCACCACTACCAGATCTTTCACCCCGACGGTGGTGACCAGGCCAGATTCAGCATACACATAGCTGTTTTCAGTTTTGTGATTAATCACATCGCCGTGGCAAACGTTGCCCTCGGCGGTGTGGGCGCTGATCTCCCATAATGAAGACCAGGAGCCAACATCGCTCCAGCCCGCATCCATCGGCACCACAACAGCATCTGCCGTACGTTCCATGACCGCGTAATCCACCGACTCTTCCGGGCAGGCGAGAAACGCTTCTTCATCCACGCGAATAAAATTGAGATCCGGATCGACGGCGCTCATCGCTTTTTCACAGGCATCGAGGATATCCGGGCGATATTTTTTCAGTTCTTCGAGATAGCGTCCGGCGCGGAACAGGAACATACCGCTGTTCCAGTAATATTCGCCGCTTGCCACATAGGCCTGAGCGGTTTCCAGATTCGGTTTTTCGACAAACTGCGCCACTTCAAAGGCCACCATATCCTGCTCACCCGCAGACACTTCACCGCGACGAATATAGCCATAACCGGTTTCTGGTAGATCCGGCACAATGCCGAAGGTCACCAGCTTGCCCGCTTCGGCATATGGCATGGCATTACGCACGGCGGCACGGAACGCGTCTTCATCGGCAATCACATGATCCGCCGCCAATACCAGCATTAACGGGTCGCTCTCCGGGCTATGACGTTTTGCCGCCAGCGCCGCCAGCGCAATGGCAGGTGCCGTGTTTCGCCCTGCCGGTTCGAGAATAATGTTCTCGGTAAGTTTGTTCAGTTGACGCAGCTGTTCCGCGACAATAAAGCGGTGCTGCTCATTGCAAATCACCACCGGGCTTTCGCACTCCACGCCGTTCAGGCGGCAGATGGTGGTTTGCAGCATGGTGAGATCGCCTTTCAGGCATAAAAACTGCTTGGGATAAAGTACGCGGGAAAGCGGCCATAAGCGGCTACCGGAGCCACCTGCCATCACAACTGGATAGAGTTTCGACTGCGCCATAATTATCCCCGAATATCATTTATAAATTGACGTAACACGTTCTCTTTATCGAGCGTGCGTTCGGCATATTCACGTGCCACCGTGTTGTGTTTGGGCAGCAGGAGCGCCTGACGGATCCCCGCCACCAGCGCCTCGACCGATTCCGGTTCAACGCAAACCGCAATGCCCGGAAAGGTTTCGCAAAGCTGCCCCAGTTCTGTGTAGGCTTCAGCAGTAATCACCGCGTTACCGCCTACTGCCAGAATATTGGTCAGTTTCGACGGCAATACGGCATCTGCCGCGCCGCGTTTTTGCACCACCAGATGGCAATCGCCCATCTTCAGCAGTGCGGGTAAAGCGTCATACGATTGCAGCGGGAAAAATTGCATGTTGCGCAGTCCACGCTGCTGCGCCATTTTTTCCAGCCGCGCTTTGCCGCCGCCCTGCCCGACAATGGCAAAAATCAGCGGTTCATCGCGCAGACGATCGGCAGCTTCAATAACGTTTTCCAGCCCCTGCTTTTCACCAATATTGCCGGAGTAAAGAATGATTTTTTTGTTATCCGGCAGGTCAAGCTGGTTACGAAGGGCATCAACATCGGCATCTGCAACATGCTGAAAACGGGCAATTTCCGACCAGTTGGGGAAGAAGATGACGTTTTCCGCCGCCACGCCTTTTTCGATGGCTTTATTCATCATCGAACGCGAAATCGTGGAGACGTTATCGACGTTATGCAGTCCGCTACGTTCGAACGCCGTTGCCAGCTGTGCCACTTTGCCGCCTTTGCCTTTTCCGGCAAGGCCCAGCCCCAGCATGGCGTCCACTTCGTAATCCTGAATATGCAGCACGGTACGCGCACCAGAGAGTTTCGCCAGCAGGCGCATTCCCGGCGCGCAAAACAGCGTTGGCACCACGCCAATAATGCGATCCGGCTTCCAGCGACGTTGCGCCATCAGCGGAAAGAAACTGCTGACGGCAAAACTGCCCAGATGCAACAGGCGTTTCAGGGTGCTCGGCTGTTTTGGCACATACAGCGGGCAGCGCCACACCGTGGCGGCCCCCTCTTCTCGTTTGTAGCGCCAGGCGGAATAGTTCTCGCCCACCTGCCATTGCGGGTAGTAAGGCGGTGCGGTAATGACCCGCACCTCATGACCTTGTGCCGCCAGCCATTCCACCATCTCGCCGGTGTATTTGCCGATGCCGGTTAACTCCGGCGAGTAGTTAATGCCGTAGACCAGTATTTTCATAATCCGGGTACTCCGGTACGCTTCTCAGCGAGAAAATAGGCGCGGCTGTTAGCATGAACATTATCACTGGCGAGCAGCGCGTCCGACGTCAGCCAGCGGTAATCGTCATGCTGCTCATCCGGCAGTAACAGCTCTTCTTCCGATACTCTGAAGCGAAAACCGAGCACCACATAGTGAGTGGTGAAATCCGTGCCAGAGAAGTTATCGTCATAAAAGTGCTGCCAGACACCGTAAAACTGGCCTGCTGTTATCGGCAAACGCAGCCCCAGTTCCGCCATCGTCAGCCGCTCAAATGCGGCTTCCAGCGTTTCGTCTTTCTGCACGCGCCCTCCCGGCACAAACCAGTAACCCTGCGCCGGGCGGTTGGTTCTTTTGCCAAGCAGAAACTCGCCGCGACTGTTCTCGACAATAAAGTCGAGAGAGACAAGCGGAGTGGAGCGCACTACCGTGGCAAAGTCTTCCTGACGTAAAAACATCATTACCCCCGAAAGCGGTCTTGATTCTCAAGGAACCACTGGTAAGTGCTGGCAAGCCCCGCTTCCAGTGAGATTTCGTGATACCAGCCAAGCTGATGCAGGCGCGTCACATCCAGCAGTTTGCGCGGCGTGCCATCCGGTTTGCTGGCATCAAAAACCACCCGGCCTTTGTAACCCACCACTTTGGCGATGGTTTGCGCCAGCTCGCGGATAGTGCAGTCAACGCCCGTGCCGACGTTAATGTGCGACAACATCGGCTGGGTGTTCTCCAGCCAGACTTCATGCGCCAGCTCCATGACATGAATGCTCGCCGCCGCCATATCATCGACGTGCAGAAATTCGCGCATCGGTGTACCGCTGCCCCATACCACCACGTCCGGCGCATTCTGTGCCGTCGCCTCGTGGAAGCGACGCAGCAATGCTGGGATCACATGCGAATTACTCGGGTGGAAGTTGTCGTGTGGCCCGTACAGGTTGGTCGGCATGACTGAGCGGTAATCGCGTCCGTACTGGCGGTTGTATGATTCGCACAGTTTGATCCCGGCGATTTTGGCAATAGCATAAGGCTCGTTAGTCGGCTCCAGCGTGCCCTGCAACAACTCGCTTTCTGCCATCGGCTGTTTTGCCAGTTTCGGGTAGATGCAGGACGATCCGAGAAACAGCAGTTTGTTCACGTCGTTCTGATGCGCGGCGTGAATGATGTTGCTCTCAATCATCATGTTCTGGTAGATGAAATCCGCCGGATAGGTGTTGTTGGCAACAATGCCGCCCACTTTCGCCGCCGCCAGATAGACCTGGTCAATACGTTCGCTGGCAAAGAAATCATGCACGGCGCGGCTGTCCAGCAGGTTCAGCTCGTCGCGGGTGCGTAATACCAGTTCCACATCACCGCGCTGTTCGAGCTGCCGCCTGATGGCGGAACCGACCATCCCGCGATGACCAGCAATAAAAACTCGTTGTTTACTCATGCTTATGACTCCAGCGCGATCGCCACGTCGTAGCCGTGAGATTTCAGCAGAGAGTGTTTTTTCGCCGCTTCGAGGTCATTAGCCACCATTTCAGACACCATCTCTCTGAGGGTGATTTCCGGTTTCCAGCCCAGTTTTTCGTGCGCTTTGGTCGGGTCGCCGAGCAGCGTTTCAACTTCAGCCGGACGGAAGTAACGCGGGTCAACAGCGATAATCACATCACCCGGTTTAACGCCCGGCGCGTCATGCCCGGTGACGGAAACCACAATGCCCTTCTCTTCAACGCCCGTGCCTTCAAAGCGCAGTTTGATGCCCAGCTGTGCTGCCGCCATTTCCACGAACTGACGCACGGAGTACTGAACGCCGGTCGCGATAACGAAATCTTCCGGCTGTTCCTGCTGCAGCATCATCCACTGCATTTTTACGTAGTCTTTGGCGTGGCCCCAGTCACGCAGGGAATCCATATTGCCGAGGTACAGGCACGACTCCAGCCCCTGGGCGATGTTGGCGATTGCGCGGGTGATTTTGCGGGTAACGAAGGTTTCGCCGCGGCGCGGGGATTCATGGTTGAAGAGAATTCCGTTACAGGCGTACATGCCGTAGGATTCACGGTAGTTAACGGTGATCCAGTAGGCGTACAGTTTGGCGACCGCATACGGAGATCGCGGGTAGAACGGCGTGGTCTCTTTCTGCGGAATTTCCTGCACCAGACCATACAGTTCAGAGGTGGAAGCCTGATAGAAACGAGTTTTCTTTTCCAGACCGAGGAAGCGGATCGCCTCCAGCAGGCGCAGCGTACCCATCGCGTCGACGTCAGCGGTATATTCTGGTGACTCAAAAGAGACCGCAACGTGGCTCATTGCGCCCAGGTTGTACACTTCATCCGGCTGTACTTCACGCAAAATGCGCGTCAGGTTAGAGGTATCACTCAGGTCGCCATAATGCAGATGGAATTTCGGGTTGCAGGTGTGCGGATCCTGATAAATGTGATCCACGCGCTCGGTGTTGAATGACGATGCGCGACGCTTAATACCATGCACCTCGTAACCTTTTTCCAGCAGAAACTCTGCCAGGTAAGAACCGTCTTGTCCGGTTACACCGGTGATGAGAGCGACTTTTGACATGTATTATTCCTCTGTATTTTTGAATTTATTCAGTTTCAACGCGTTCGCGTATCACCACTGCGGGATTCCCCCGGCAAACCACATTTGCCGGAAGCGATTTAAAAACACTGCTTCGTGCACCCACGACGGTGCCGTCGCCGATTGTGACGCCTGGGGCAACAAAGACATCGGTTGCCAGCCAGCATTTCTCGCCAATCACAATAGGCGTGGCGTTAATGGTGAAATGTTGACTTGCATGGTCGTGGCTACCGGTGCATAAATAACTTTTTTGCGATATCACCGAATGTGCGCCAATGGTTATTTCACCGAGGGTATATAAATTGACGTCATCGCCGACCCACGCGTAATCACCTAAGGTTAATTTCCACGGATAGGTAATTTTTACTGACGGACGAATAACTACGTTTTTTCCTATTTTTGCTCCGAATAAACGTAATAAAAAAGCCCGCCAGCGATACAATACTTGTGGCGACCAGGCAAATATTGTTGCCTGTACTGCCCACCATAATTGCACTTTAATAGCGTTGCCGCCCCGGAACCCTTTCGGCACCGAGAAACCGCTTAAATCTTGCATTGGTTTTCCTTATATTCAGACTTTGTTATATAAGGCTTTCGTCTTTGAGGTAGTACGTTGGCGTAAATGCCAGGATAATTCAGCCCAAAAGCCAGGCACATGTAATATTTGTCGTTGGACTTTTTTCGCGTCAGCACACAATTCCATATTATTGGTGGTAGATACCCCACCCATGGAAAATTCAGACACCAGGCCATTGAGTTTTTTAAATGCATAACCGGCTTTATACATTTTGGCTGCCAGCGCGTAGTCGGAAGAAACTTTATATTCCAGGTCATAACGCCATTTTTTCAAGCCGGATACAGGGAAAAATATCGCCTGATGACTGGCGGGCAGGCTGTGATAAATATACCAGCCCGGTTTGGCGCTACGTTTAATTTTATGCCCGTCGCCAAAATCCAGCAGCGCATCGCCGGTGATCATCACGTTATCTTTTTGCATTTTTAACTTACGGACAAAATTTGCGGCATTCTGATGAAAAATATCGCCCGAATTGAGAAACAACGCGAACTTGCCTTGTGCCATCGCAATGCCTTTGTTCATGGCGTCGTAGATACCGTTATCTGGCTCGCTGACAAAGCGTAGGTTAAAGATACCATTGAGATTTTCCAGATACTCACGGGTGCCGTCGTTGGAACCGCCATCGACAACAATCCATTCGAAGCTGATATCTTCCACCTGCGCCAGATGCGCCAGCGAGGCATGTGTTTTGACTATCCCTTCGAGGTTACGAAACGCGACAGTGATTATGCTAAGCAACATGTTCTTATTCTTACCTCGTAATATTTAACGCTTTTCGCAAAATAAACGGACAGACGATTAAAAATGCATATTCCGGGCTAAATATCGAACCGGTAAAAAACAGCGATACCGGAGTAAAAAGATATAATTGCACGCGAAAATTGCGGTTATCACCAAAAGCGTTGATCATCATTTTTATCACTTTCCCCATGTACCACAGTGATAAAAACACCGCGAACCAGGAAAAATAAATAATCAGCAGATACAAACCATTGTCTATGGTTTTTCCGACATCCGCACCGTTAAATATTCCGAATGATGCGACATATTCATAAAGTGAGCCAAATCTGACTACACCGTCAATATGGGTCAAAGAATAACCGACCATCACCAGCGGACCGACAATACGATAATATGATGACGATCCTTCCGTACCTAAATCGCCCAGACGGGTGGAAATATAAGGAAACGCGATTACCACACCAACCAGGAATACAGCCAGAGAAATCAATGCTAACGGTAACTTTTTCTTAATCGCCTCTTTATTCAGATATTGAAATGCCCACTCCAGCAAATAAAACAGGATAAAGGTCATAACCCCTGAAAACGATCCGGATAATATTATCCCTGCGAGAATCATAGCATCTGTTTTAGGCGTTTTGATACCAAACTGTTTGATGCTGAGCCAAATTGAGATTAATGCCAGAGCGAAAAATGCCGGTTCGAAATAAAGTGCTGTCGTGCGCTTGCCGCCGAATTTAATGAAATTCAGCACATAGCTGTTGCTGTAAATCAGATATTTCGAAATCGACTCCATAATACTGCTGCCACCGGTGAGGATAATTTGTGCCATCTCCACCGCCGCCAGCGCCACCACCAGCCCGACCACCAGATAAAAGAAACGTAATATCTTGCGATGGTTGTGTGGCGAAATTGTTTTAAAACGAATACTCCACACCATGCCAATAATGATCACAATATAGACAAACAGCATAGTTGAAGTGACGTATTTACTGGCATCCAGCGACTGACCAAACAGATAGTTAAACGCCGTGAGTCCCGCGCCAATCCCTAAGGCAATCATCAATTTTTTAACGCTGATGCGTTCTAAAAACAGCAGTAACAAGACAGGTAAAAAAGTGACGATGGTGATGGGGAAACTTTCGCCAAGCTGGGCGATTTTGACGTTAACCAGCAGATAAATCAGCGGCAGCAACAGGTAGCTACAGATTCTGATAGAAGTTGACATACTCCTCCAGCATCTGTTGTCCACTGTAGGCGGCGCGGCTGCGTTGGCTGAACTCAGCCAGCGTGGTACCAAATATCGCCTGCGCGATTTCCGGTTTGCTTAACTGCACCAGTTGCAGCACCTCTTCTTCGCTGACGGTTTTACCGCCGGATTTTTGCAACACTTCCCGCGCCGCATCGCTATGGGTGGCAATCACCGGCACGCCAATCGATAGCGCCTCACACAAAATCAGCGGGTAGTTATCGACGCGAGAACTGAATACCAGCGCATCCATCTGATTGAGCGCGCTCATCAGCTTACGTTTGTCGGTTTCAAAGCCGTGATTAACCACGTTGCCAGCGGTGAACGGCGAGAACTTACCAAAGGTATGCAGTTCAATTTTGTCGCCCAGCGCCATCATCTCGCGTACCAGTTGCTGGTTAGTTTTGCCGTCGTAACGCAGATCATGCGCCACCACCGCGATTTTCGGCTTGCCCTGGGTTTCGCGCACCGGAGGCAAGTCCGCCAGAATCGCTTCAGTTGCCATATCAATGCCATTATTGATAATCCGGCAACGCCCTGGACCGTACAGGCTATTGAAAGCGTCAGCCACATGCTGGCTGGGGGAAATAAACTGACAGCCCAGCGCCAGCATCTCACGGAATAACTGGCGTTTGCCCGCCACCAGTTGGTGTGCGCGATCAATCTTCACCGGCGGATAGTTATTTAAGGTCGGGCATTTCTGGCAGCCTGTTTTCCAGCCTTCGCAACCGTCGGTAAAGGCGCAGCGTCCGGTAACACTCCAGTGGTCGTGCAGCGTCCAGACCAGAGTGACGTCCGGTTTATGGTTTTTCACTTTTTCGCAAAAGCGCACCACGCTCTTAAGATTTAGCCAGTAGCTGTGCAGCACATGAAAATGCAGGACCACCGGACCCGCTGTGCGAGTAATGGTGCGATATAACTCATTGAAATTGCCAAACAGATCGCGATTAAACAGACGAAACAGAGCAATATTCGCCATCGCGGTCATCCGCGGCGTATGTTTGATGACCTGCGGATAGTTCTGATGGCTGACGCTCTCTTTGCCGCCTTTGCCGTAACCGTAGACAAAATGTGACGCCAGCCCCTGTTGCAGCGCACGCTGGTGGAGATCTAACGCCACACCTGCTGCCCCGCCTTCCGCCAGTCGCACATTAAATTGCAAAATATTCATTTAATTACCTTCACTCGCGCTTTTTCTCCCACCACCAGCGCGTTGTCCGGGACAGAGTCGAGCACCACGCTGCCCGCGCCCACGGTGACGTTGTTACCAAGCGTGATATCACCAAGAATAATGACGTTGGCACCGAGTTCGACGCCGTTGCCAATGTGTGGACATGCCATGTTATCGGCACCACGATTGCCGATAGTGACGCCGTGGCGAATGGTAAAATCATCCCCCGCTACCACGTTTTTATTGATCACGACGGCGTAACCGTGATGGATAGTAAAGCGGCGGCCAATGGTCGCGGCAGCCTGGATTTCATAACCGAAAAAGCATTCGGTGATAATGCGATACAGCACCAGCAGCGGGGCCGCCCACAGATTGTTGAGGACGTTCTTTTTGCGCCACACCGAACAAAAATGAGCAACACGATAGGCAAGAACCATGCAGCACGGGCGTAAACTCCAGCTGTTGGCGCGCAGATCTTCCAGCATCTTTAGCGCCCCCGAATACCATCAGCCAGACGTTTGCCGTTACGCACCGACAGCAGCGTCAGCAAAGTGCGCCAGGTCATACGTTTATTGCGGATCTGGTAGAGGGTAAACAGCTGATATTTTTTGCTGGCGCGGTCGAATTTGTCTTTGTGCTTGCGGTAAAAGTGGAAGTACCCGGAGAATTTTTTCGGTGACGAGGTGATCTGCATTTCACCGTGATTGATATGCAGGATCTGCGTCGCCTCTTCTACTTTCCACGGTTCGCCGTACTCCACCACCATCCGCAGGAAGATGTCGTAATCCTGTGCCGCTTTCAGTTCGGTATCGAACAAACACTCTTTGAAACGCCATGCCCAGGTAAAGACCTGGTTGCCAATGATATTGCGTTTGTAGAACAGGCGGCGTGAATACGGCGATTTGGGATACAGCGGCAAGCTTGCCGGTTGGGAATAGACTTCGCCCTGGCAAACGTAGTCGTTAGCGTACAAAAAGGCGTGTGTGACCAGTTGCTGTTTATGGGCGAGGAAGACGCTCAGACGGTTGGGTGTCCATTCGTCATCGTCATCAATCCCGGTGATATATTCCCCTTGCGCCAGCATAATCGCCTGGTTACGTACCGCGCACGCCCCGCTGTTAATGTCGTTGTGAATGTAAGTGATACGCGGATCGTTGAGGGCGGTGACGTACTGTTGCAGTTGTTCCCAGGAGGTGGAGCAATCATCCACGATGATCATCTCCCAGTTGCTGTAGTCCTGGCGCAAAACCGATTTTATTGCCCGAATCGCCAGTTGTTGGCGGTTCCAGGTCGGCATATAGATTGAGATCAGCGGATTGTTTTTCATAGGTTGTTCTCCCGGCTTATGAGCTGGTTTGCTTGCCGGATGCGGCGTGAACGCCTTATCCGGCCTACGGGGCGGTGCGAATGCAGGCGTCGTTATTTCGCATCCGACTTATATTCGTATTCGTAATAGCCATAATCCTGATACGCGCTGGCGCGGCGGAAGATGGAGTTCAGAATCACCCCTTTCACCGGAATACCGTTTTGCTCAAAGCGGCTCAGACTGGTTTCCACTTCTTTCAATGTGTTGACCGCATAACGCGCCACCATTAACGTGGTTCCGACATGACGACCAACAATTGCCGCATCGGTCACTGCCAGAATCGGCGGCGTATCAATCAACACCAGGTCATAGTTTTTACTCGCCCAGTTCACCAGTTCGGCAAAGCGTTCGCTCATCAACAGTTCAGAAGGATTTGGCGGCACCTGACCGCGCGGGATCAGGTCAAATTTGGCAATAGAGGTCGGTTTAGCAGCGGTAGTAATATCGCCCTGACCAATCAGAATTTCCGACAGGCCATTAACGTTATTAGTGCCCAACAGCTCGTGGGTGTAGCCTTTGCGCATATCGCAGTCGATCAACAACACGCGTTTATTGGTCTGGCTGATCACCGCCGCCAGGTTGGCGCAGACAAAGGTTTTACCAATTGACGGGCTAACCCCGGTCATCATCAACACATTGTTCTGTGCCTGCATCATCGCGAAGTGCAAACTGGTACGCAGACTACGGATGGCTTCAATCGCCAGATCGGTTGGATTCCCCACCGCCAGTAGCTGGCTCTGTTTATAGCGTTTAATCCCTTTGATGGTTTTGACGCTATCACGCGCTTTCTGCCATTCCGACAGCGGGATGCTGGCATAGACGCTAATACCGTGTTCTTCCAGTACTTGCGGGCTTTCAATGCCGCGATTAAACAACGAGCGCAGCAGCACACCCACGATAGAAAGCATCAGGCCAAGGATAATCGCGCCGAGGATAATCAGCCCTTTCTTCGGTTTCAGCACGCCAGGCTGAGTGATTGCCGGGTCAACAATGCGCACATCGCCGACGGTGCTGGCCTCGGTGATTTTCAGCTCCTGCTCTTTATTCAGCAGTTGCATATAGACCTGCTGACCAGACTCGACATCGCGGGTCAGACGGACAATCTCCTGCTGGGTTTTCGGCATCGCCGTTACGCGACCGTTAAGTTTGGCTTTTTCGTCTTCCAGCGCCTGACGTTTCTCCAGCAGCGTGCGGTACGCCGGGTGAACTTTGGTGTACAGCTTGGAGATTTCCGCCTCTTTAAAGGTCAGTTCGTTCAACTGCGCATCGATGTTCACCATCGAATCGAGCACCGCTTTTGCTTCCAGCGGCAGATCAACAGAATCTTTATCCTGACGGAAGGCATTCAGTTTGTTTTCGGCAACATCCAAGCGGCTACGTACTTCCGGTAACTGTTGCGCGAGGAAGGCGAGGCTTTTCGACGCTTCCGCCGATTTGCGCTCAATATTTTGTTCCTGATAGTTACGGGCGATGCTGTTAAGAATGTCGCGGATCTGTTCACGATCTTCACCGGTATAAGTCAGGCTCAAAACGCCAGCGTCTTTGCCGTTCTCCGTTACCGTCAGGCTGTTTTGCAGTTGGTTGATCATCCCCAGCGTGGAGTATTTGGTGACGGTAAACTCACTGCCCGGGCTGGCGTGAATGGCTTCAACCATCAGCGTGACGCCTTCTTTTTTCAGCATCTGGCCCGCTTGCCCCCGGGCGCTAAAGCCGCCGTCGCTGCTCAGGGTGTAGTTTTTGTTGTCCAGCACATTAAGCGTAAACACCTGATCCGCCATCTCTTTCGGGCGGTTAAAGGTGGTCACTTTCACCGTCTCGTTCTGACGTCCCATCAGGCGATCCCAGCCCGCACCGAAAATCGGGAACGTGTTTTTGCTCACTGCAATATCGAGGTCGAGATCGTCCACCGTTTTACCAAGCACCAGACGCGAACGAATCAACTGGATCTCGGCGTCCGATGCAGGCGGTTTGTTGGCTAATGCCGAACCAATGTCCTGCACTAACGAATTGCCGCTGTTTTGCTCGATTTGTACCAGTGCGTCGGCACTATAAATCGGCGTGGCGAAGAAGGTGTAAACCACGGCACAGAGGGCGAATACGGTGGTGATGCCAATCACCCACCAGCGCGCTTCAATGACGGTGCCGACCAGGCGACCAATATCGATTTCATCACTGCCCGTTACCGGAGCGGCATGTTGTTTTACTTTTTCTGTCATTCTTATACCTGCTCTGCGTTCAATGCCTGCGCCCACTGGCGGGCAGACCGTTCAAGTAATGTGTACACCGCTGCAAACGTTTCCCGGCTTTTGCGATACGGATCGGGGATTTCACATTCGTTATCCCAGTGACCAAACAGCATCACTTTGCCGCGCATCTCCGGTGCCATCTCGCATAAGCGTTCGATATGGCGCTTTTCCATGGTCAAAATCAGGTCGTAGTTGCGACACAGACGGCGGCTGATTTGACGGGCACAGTGACCTTCCAGAGACAGTTGATGTTCTGCGGCGACGCTGATAGCGGTAGGATCAGCGCCCTTACCGACCAGCGCGCCGAGTCCAGCGGACTCCACTTTCAGCTCCGGGTGATAACGTTGCAGTAAGCGTTCCGCCGTCGGGGAACGGCAAATATTGCCGACACAGACAACTAAGATGTTGTTAAACATGACGATTACCAGTTATGAATGTCGCTGGCTGTATCCGTCATGTAACGGACACCGCTAATAGTTGGCAGCAACTGATTGATCAGACGGTTCCAGCGGGAAACCGGGGCGGTGGTGACATACACCACGTCATAAGGTTGCAGGCGGAATTCTGTCGCCATCACCAGCGACGTGGCATCGGACATATCCAGCTGGTAGATATTGGCAATCTTGCCGTTACGCCCGCCCTCGCCTTTCAGCGGACGAATGACAAAGATGCCGCTGGCGTTGGAGGTGGTCATGTCGATGCCTTCAGCATTGCCCAGGGCTTCAGTCAGGGTCATGCCGCTAAAGTCCATTTTCAGGGTGCTCTGTTTCTTCACTTCACCCATCACAAATACTTTCAGATCATCATTACGTGGCACGTAGAGAATATCGCCGGGGTAAAGCAGGCGATTCTGGTTGAGGTCGCCGTTTTGCATCAGCGCCTGCAAAGAAATGCGCTCTTCACGACCATTGTGTGTTAGCACCACGTTGCGCCAGTCAGCGGTGTCGGTCAGGCCACCTGCGGCGTTGATGGCGTCGAGAATAGTCAGTGGCACGTTGGTGATCGCCTGTTGACCGGATTTATTCACCTGACCGGAGATATAGGCCTTTTGTGAGCGGAAGGCGGCGATATTAACGTCCACCTGCGGGTCAGCGATGTACGTCGCTAAGCGCCCGGTAATATCACTGCGGATTTCAGCGAGCGTTTTCCCGACTACGTGGACCTTGCCGATATACGGGTAAAACATAGTGCCGTCAGGCTGTACCCAGTTGCCGGTGTCGCTGGAGCTGCGGTACTGACCGGCTGGCGTGGTGAGTTCCGGGTGATCCCAGACGGTGACATTAAGAACGTCCCCCGGCCCGACGCGATACTGGTAATTCGCGATCTCACTTTCCAGCGTCATATTGGGGCGCGCTACATTCGGGCGTGGGCGTAATTGGTCAATCAGGCGCGGGGTCAGCGGATAAACATTCACCATTTTGTCGAGATCGAAATCAGCGTCCTGCTGTTTGATGACGTCTTTGCCCATCGTCGACATATTGCTGCCCGGAAGTACTGTGCAACCGCTTATCAAGGTTACTGACACCAATAATGGCATCAATTTCATTTTGGATTTCATCATTGTTTATTTATCACTTTGGCAGAGTAATTATCCTGTGCACTATTAATAGCAATGTCGCCATGCACATTTACCTTGCAGTTAATTGAATAAAAATTTAACTGGCATCAGTCCTAAAAAAATTGATTTCATCCGCAGGCTATTGACAGAATAATTCAGACTGGTCTTTCAGGCATCCAGACACGCTACCGCCCCTGGCTTTTTAGCTACCAATACACTGATTTAGTTTAATTTTTCACACCCTCTCAGCATGCAGTCGTTGATGAGAAAGGGTTATTACGGAAATTAACTTCCGAATATAAGGTGACATTATGGTAATTGAATATTGGCTTTCCAATAATGCAGGAGGAAGTGTTACAGCTAACGGAATAGCAGGCAAGATAACAATTCGGTAATTGGCTATTTTTAAGAATTATATTAAGTGTCATTCAATATGGTTTTTAGGAGTTTCTTTAGGTTGACAATATTTAATATAGTGTCTCCACATGCGATATTTCTTAAATAATGTTTTATTATTACCACTTTTAATTCAGGGATAATGTGAGGTTATTACCCTCAAATAATATGAGATAAATAGTGCTGCAACATTGCATTTTTGCCCCGATTTATCCATGATCGAATTGTGACATTTGTCATACAACGAATAGGTTTTGTACTTACTATGGAATGGATTGCCGATCCGTCTATCTGGGCCGGGTTAATCACGCTGATTGTGATCGAACTGGTCCTCGGCATTGATAACCTGGTCTTTATTGCCATCCTCGCCGAAAAACTACCGCCGAAGCAGCGTGACCGCGCACGGGTTACCGGGCTGCTGCTGGCAATGTTAATGCGCCTGTTACTGCTGGCGTCAATCTCCTGGCTGGTCACCCTGACTCAACCGCTGTTCAGCTTCCGCTCGTTTACCTTTAGCGCCCGCGACTTAATCATGCTGTTTGGTGGTTTCTTCCTGTTGTTCAAAGCCACGATGGAGCTGAACGAACGGCTGGAAGGGAAAGACAGCAATAATCCCACACAACGCAAAGGTGCGAAGTTCTGGGGCGTGGTGACGCAAATTGTGGTACTGGACGCCATTTTCTCACTCGACTCAGTGATTACCGCCGTCGGGATGGTCGACCATTTACTGGTCATGATGGCCGCCGTGGTTATCGCTATCAGCCTGATGTTGATGGCCAGCAAGCCGTTAACGCAATTTGTTAACAGTCACCCGACGATCGTTATTCTCTGCTTAAGCTTCCTGTTGATGATTGGCTTTAGCCTGGTGGCAGAAGGTTTCGGCTTCGTCATTCCGAAAGGCTACCTGTACGCTGCCATTGGTTTCTCGGTGATGATCGAGGCGCTCAATCAGTTGGCTATCTTTAACCGGCGACGTTTTCTTTCCGCTAACCAGACGCTGCGCCAGCGGACTACCGAAGCGGTAATGCGCCTGCTTAGCGGGCAAAAAGAAGATGCGGAACTGGACGCCGAAACCGCGTCCATGCTGGTGGATCATGGTAACCAGCAGATCTTTAATCCGCAGGAACGGCGGATGATTGAGCGGGTACTTAATCTTAACCAGCGTACCGTCAGCAGCATTATGACGTCGCGCCACGATATTGAGCATATCGATCTCAACGCGCCGGAAGAAGAAATCCGCCAGTTGCTGGAGCGAAATCAGCATACGCGGCTGGTGGTTACCGACGGTGATGACGCAGAAGATTTGCTCGGTGTTGTTCACGTTATCGACCTGCTACAACAGTCTCTGCGCGGCGAACCGCTCAACCTGCGGGTGTTGATTCGCCAGCCGCTGGTGTTCCCGGAAACCTTGCCGTTGTTACCTGCCCTGGAGCAGTTCCGTAATGCCCGCACGCACTTTGCTTTTGTGGTGGATGAGTTTGGCTCGGTGGAAGGGATTGTGACATTAAGTGACGTCACTGAAACCATTGCCGGTAACTTACCGAACGAAGTGGAAGAGATCGACGCCCGCCATGATATTCAGAAGAATGCGGACGGTTCCTGGACGGCGAATGGTCATATGCCGCTGGAGGATCTGGTGCAATATGTGCCGCTGCCGCTGGATGAAAAACGTGAATATCACACCATTGCCGGGCTGTTGATGGAGTATTTGCAGCGTATTCCAAAACCTGGCGAAGAAGTTCAGGTGGGGGATTATTTGCTTAAAACGTTGCAGGTAGAAAGCCATCGCGTGCAGAAGGTGCAGATTATACCGCTGCGTAAGGATGGCGAGATGGAGTACGAGGTGTGATGGTATCGGTCATTTTACCCAATAGCCGAAAGGAATAAGATGAGGGAACCGCGCCATCGGCGATTTACCGCCGGGAGCCCGGGTTGCCAGGGTGGTGGAGATTGAGCCACCCTGGCACGTTCACCGGCTTGAGCGTTCCATAGTAGCGAGGAACATCAAGTGAACGGAACAGCCTTCGATCTTACATATTCAGAATATAATGATGCCGCCACGAACGCCTGATGCGACGCTTTACGCGTCTTATCAGGCCTACAGGACTGGTCACCTGGTAACCTACATCTTCTCCAGCAACTTCTTCACATCTTTGCCATTACGGGAATCTTTATTCCGCTCGGCCCAGTCATTCAGGCGACGTTTCGCTTCGTCCTGTAGATGTTTGCGCAGTAACTGATCCACTTGCAGGCTGTAATTGAGTTGCTGCCAGTTGCCATAAACCCGCAGCGGTACTGGCGTTTCTTTCAGGAAATCAATCAGTTTGCTTTCCCCGTTCCAGCCACCCACGACCCGAATATCAAACTGGGTGTCGCAGGTTTGATCTGCCAGATTCAACATGCCTTCCCCTGTCAGCGCCAGCACAGGCGATTGACCTTGCATGTCGTTTAACGTCACGACGCCATCCTTCAACGTCAAATCGGTGGTAAAGCGGTCAAGCCGCGTCACGTTATCAAAGTTTTCAGCGGCCTTCACATCACCGCCATTACGCTCTACCGCTTGCTGAATCATCTGCTGGAAGTTCATCCCTTCCATGCGCGTGTCGGTCATTTCGACATGTGCCTGTCCTTGCCAGTTGTGGCGGAATGCGTCGGCATCTATGTCAGCACCGGAGAAATCACCAGCCAGTGACATTTTTCCGGTCAACGAAATCGGATAGTTAAACGCCTTCAGAATGGTACCAATCTCAACGTTTTCCAGCCGTGGCTGGAAGTTTATCCGCGGATTTATTGATGTCGCGTCCAGCGTGCCCGGCAGTGAAACCTGTCCACCGTTAAGTTTGCCCTGCAGTTGAGTAATTTCCAGCAAACCCGACTTGTTGGTCATTTGCGTGGCAACATCTGTAAAATTCATTCCGCGCCAGCGCACGTTACTGGCCTGCAACAAAATATCAGCCGTAAAGCCTTGCAGTCCCTGATAGGCCGGTTCATCAATACGCGAAGAAATGACCGGGCGCGGCAACGTTGATTGGCTCTGCCCCTGCTGCGCGGCACCGTTTTCACCATTCGCGGTTTCATTAAGCGGGATGAGGTTGTCAAGATTCAGTTGCGGGAATTGCAGCCTCAGCTGCCATTCCGGTTTCTCTGTCAGCGTAACCTGTGCTTGCCCGCTTAGCGTACTATCATTGGCGGTCAAACTAATTTGGTTAAATGAAAGGCGTTTATGTGACTCCTGCCACTGGGCCTGGAAACTCCCCTGCCCCTGAATACCTTGTTTTGGTAAATCGGCACCCTGCAACTGCCAGTTAATTTGTTCAATAGCCGCCGTTAAATCATGCGGATAATCAGAAGCATCTACCGTACCGTTAAGGGATATCGTGAGATCGCGCTGATCGCGATTAACCCGCCCGGAGAACTCAAATGAACCACGATGTTGGGGATCTTGTTCCATTTGCAGGCGAATATTGCGGATTGTCACCTGCTCGTCATCTTCATGCTGGAACACCAGCACGCTGTCCGCCACCTTAAGACTGGATATATCAAACGACCATCCGCGATCGTCTGACAGATCCGGCAAGGTATTGTCGCGCGGTGCAACCGGAGCGTCTTCACTGCGCACCGCTTCCGTCTGCGGCGTCAGTTGGATCACTGCCCCTTTTAGCATCACCTGCTTAACGCTCAGTTGATGACTCAGTAGTGGTAAAAGCGCCACGTCCAGACGCATGTTGTCGGCGCGAACCAGTGGCTGGCTTGCGCCCTGGGCGGTGAGAGACATTCGCCCGGAGAGGATACTAAGCTGCGGCCAGACGTGCCAACGCAGTGGCCCGTCGAGCTGCAATTGATAACCGCTACGTGCAGCAACTTGCTTGACCATATAGTCGCGGAAATCATTCGGATTCACCAGCAACACTAACGCAGATAACCCGGCCACCAGCACGACCAGGAGTATCATCAGCGTCGTCAGAAATCGTCTCATGGTATCCTCAATGGGCCTGAATTAGTCTTTATCGATTCGGCTGGCTACCGCGCCCTGCTGGTTGCGATATTTCGCATCTTCACGGCGGTTGTAAGGTCGCACCGCCGGGCCGGAAAGCGGCTCAAAGCTCAGCGCACCAATTAACATGCCCGGACGCAGCGCCAGCGGCAGCTTACCGGAGTTGTAGAACTCCAGCACAATGCAACCAGACCAGCCCGGATCGATGCGGTGCGCGGTGACGTGCACCATCAGCCCCAGACGCGCCAGTGAGGAACGCCCGTCCAGCCAGCCCACCAGATCGGCTGGCAGCGTCACCGACTCCAGCGTCACCGCCAGCGCCAGCTCTCCTGGGTGAAGATAGAACGCCTCGCCCTCGTCGAGAACGATCTCATCGCTCATCACGCGGTCAAGCGCGGCGCTCACTTCATCTTTGGGACCGCTCAGATCGATAAACGCTGCCGTGTGACCACGGAAGGTACGAAATTTATTGCCCAGGCGTACATCCACCGTCGCGCCGTTAATACGCTCCACTGGCGGACGTGGGTTGATCGACAAACGGCCTTCATCAAGCCAGGCTTCAATATCTCGGTCACACAGACGCATGGCATTTTCTCCTTTCGCGCATCACTCCCTTAACGCCAATTACGTCAAGGGCATACTAGGTTATCACTGAACGGTACACAATTTATCAAGCTTATTCAAAGAACTGACTTATTTTCGCTTTCAATATATCGATCGCGATGCGGTTTTTCCCGCCGCGCGGCACGATAATGTCCGCATATTGTTTAGAAGGCTCAATGAATTGCAGGAACATCGGGCGCACGGTTTTTTGATATTGCGCCATCACTGAATCCATTGAACGCCCACGCTCGTTAACGTCACGCTTGATGCGGCGCATCAGGCAGATATCCAGCGGGGTATCAACGAAAATGGAGAAGTTAAGTTCGTCACGCAAACGCGCATCCGTCAGCAACAAAATGCCTTCGAGAATGATGACCTTCTTCGGCTCAACCGTCACCGTTTCTTTCATACGCGTATGTTCAACATAGCTGTAAACCGGCAGGTCAATTGCCGAGCCGCGTTTCAACGCTTGTAAATGCTCAAGCAGCAGACTGTGATCCATCGCGCTGGGATGGTCGTAGTTGGTCTTAACGCGTTCTTCCATCGACAGATGGCTTTGATCTTTGTAATAGCAGTCTTCGGGAATTACGCCGATGTGTTCATCACCGACTTGCTCACGCAATTCACGATAAAGGGTACTGGCAATAAGACTCTTGCCGGAAGCCGATGCGCCAGCGATACCGATAATGACGCACTGATGAGACTGATCAGTCATATATTTAGCGACCTGATTAACCTGGATGTTAGGAAGGGGGCGACGAAGCGCCAAACGCGGCAATTATAGGGATTTCATCCGTCTGATACCAGTCGAATAGCGTTGCCGCGCGCTCAGAGTTAATTGTTGACAAAGAATTCCCGGGGGCAAATTACGTTGATCAGTTTTATGTAAGGTAAAAAATGTTAAACGCAGTTGCGCAAATTATCCGCCTTTACGTCACTTTATGAGCAATTCGCATATAAAATGTAAAACTTTTGTACTAGCATAAACACAGAAACGAATACTGGCGACCAGGTCTTGCGGATAAAGCGGTAATGAGCAAACAATCACAGCATGTATTAATTGCCCTGCCCCACCCGCTGCTTCACCTGGTCAGTTTAGGTTTAGTCTCGTTTATCTTTACCCTTTTCTCGCTTGAGCTTTCGCAGTTTGGCACCCAACTCGCCCCACTGTGGTTCCCGACGTCCATCATGATGGTGGCGTTTTATCGCCATGCCGGGCGCATGTGGCCGGGAATTGCGCTGAGCTGTTCGCTGGGAAATATCGCCGCATCCATCCTGCTTTTTTCCACCAGCTCGCTGAACATGACCTGGACGACCATCAATATTGTTGAAGCCGTGGTCGGGGCAGTGCTGCTACGTAAATTGCTGCCGTGGTATAACCCCTTGCAAAATCTGGCTGACTGGCTGCGTCTGGCACTCGGCAGCGCCATTGTTCCGCCTCTGTTGGGGGGTGTTCTGGTTGTCCTGCTGACGCCCGGAGACGATCCTCTCAGGGCATTTTTGATATGGGTACTGTCAGAATCCATCGGCGCTCTGGCACTGGTGCCGCTGGGATTGTTATTTAAACCACACTATCTGCTGCGCCATCGCAACCCACGGTTGCTTTTTGAGTCGCTGCTCACGTTAGCCATCACACTGACGTTAAGCTGGCTTTCGATGCTGTATCTGCCGTGGCCTTTTACTTTCATTATTGTGCTGTTGATGTGGAGCGCCGTGCGTCTGCCACGAATGGAAGCCTTTTTGATCTTCCTTACCACGGTGATGATGGTGTCGCTGATGATGGCCGCGGATCCCTCCCTGCTTGCTACGCCGCGTACGTACCTGATGAGCCATATGCCGTGGCTACCGTTTTTGCTGATCCTGCTGCCCGCCAACATCATGACCATGGTGATGTATGCCTTTCGTGCGGAACGCAAACACATTTCCGAAAGCGAAACCCACTTTCGGAACGCGATGGAATATTCCGCTATCGGTATGGCGTTAGTGGGCACCGAGGGACAATGGCTGCAAACCAACAAAGCGCTCTGCCAGTTTCTCGGGTACAGTCAGGAAGAGCTGCGCGGACTCACCTTTCAGCAACTGACCTGGCCGGAGGATCTCAATAAAGATCTCCAACAGGTTGAAAAGCTGATAAGCGGTGAAATAAACACCTATTCAATGGAAAAACGCTACTACAACCGCAATGGCGATGTTGTCTGGGCGTTGCTTGCCGTCTCACTGGTGCGCCACACGGATGGCACGCCGCTCTATTTTATCGCTCAGATTGAAGACATTAACGAGCTAAAACGCACCGAACAGGTCAATCAGCAACTGATGGAGCGCATCACTCTGGCTAACGAAGCGGGCGGGATTGGCATCTGGGAGTGGGAGTTGAAGCCGAATATTTTTAGCTGGGATAAGCGGATGTTCGAGCTGTATGAAATTCCTCCACATATCAAACCGAACTGGCAGGTGTGGTACGAGTGCGTGCTGCCGGAAGATCGCCAGCATGCCGAAAAAGTGATTCGTGATTCGTTGCAATCACGCTCGCCCTTTAAACTGGAATTTCGCATTACCGTAAAAGACGGTATTCGCCATATCCGCGCCCTCGCCAACCGGGTACTGAATAAAGAAGGCGAAGTCGAACGTCTCCTCGGCATCAATATGGATATGACCGAAGTGAAACAGCTTAACGAGGCATTGTTTCAGGAAAAAGAGCGCCTGCACATTACGCTTGATTCCATCGGTGAAGCCGTGGTCTGTATTGATATGGCGATGAAAATTACCTTTATGAATCCAGTGGCGGAGAAGATGAGCGGCTGGACGCAGGAAGAAGCGTTAGGTGTTCCGCTCCTGACGGTGTTGCATATTACTTTTGGCGACAACGGACCATTAATGGAGAACATTTACAGTGCCGACACCTCACGTTCCGCGATCGAGCAAGATGTGGTGTTGCACTGTCGGAGCGGCGGCAGTTACGACGTGCATTACAGTATTACGCCGTTAAGTACTCTGGACGGCAGCAATATTGGTTCGGTTCTGGTGATTCAGGACGTTACCGAATCACGCAAAATGCTGCGCCAGCTGAGCTACAGCGCCTCCCATGATGCACTGACGCATCTCGCCAACCGCGCCAGTTTTGAGAAACAACTGCGTATCCTGCTGCAAACGGTAAACAGTACACATCAGCGACATGCCCTGGTGTTTATCGATCTTGATCGCTTTAAAGCGGTGAATGACAGCGCCGGGCATGCGGCGGGTGACGCTTTGCTGCGCGAACTGGCGTCGTTAATGCTGAGTATGCTGCGTTCCAGCGACGTGCTGGCGCGACTCGGTGGGGATGAATTTGGTCTGCTGCTACCAGACTGTAATGTTGAAAGCGCGCGTTTTATCGCTACACGCATTATCAGTGCCGTGAATGACTATCACTTTATATGGGAAGGCCGTGTGCATCGGGTAGGTGCCAGTGCCGGGATTACCTTGATTGATGACAACAATCATCAGGCGGCAGAAGTGATGTCGCAGGCTGATATCGCCTGTTATGCCTCCAAAAATGGTGGCCGGGGCCGGGTGACGGTTTACGAACCGCAGCAAGCTGCCGCACATAGCGAACGGGCGGCGATGTCGCTTGATGAACAGTGGCGGATGATTAAAGAGAATCAGTTGATGATGCTCGCCCACGGTGTCGCTTCGCCACGGATCCCGGAAGCGCGTAATTTGTGGCTGATTTCACTTAAGCTCTGGAGTTGCGAAGGCGAGATTATTGATGAACAAACATTTCGTCGTAGCTTCAGCGATCCGGCGCTTAGCCATGCTCTTGACCGCCGGGTATTCCACGAATTTTTCCAGCAGGCCGCAAAAGCGGTTGCCAGTAAAGGCATAAGCATCTCCCTCCCCCTTTCCGTTGCCGGTTTGAGTAGCGCCACGCTGGTGAATGATCTGCTTGAGCAGCTGGAAAATAGCCCTCTACCACCACGGTTATTACATCTGATTATTCCGGCTGAAGCGATTTTAGATCACGCAGAAAGCGTGCAAAAACTGCGGCTGGCGGGATGTCGGATAGTGCTCAGCCAGGTGGGCCGCGATCTGCAAATCTTCAACTCGCTGAAAGCGAATATGGCAGATTACCTGCTACTTGATGGTGAGTTATGCGCCAACGTGCAGGGTAATTTGATGGATGAGATGCTGATTACGATTATTCAGGGGCACGCTCAGCGACTCGGGATGAAAACCATCGCCGGGCCAGTCGTTTTACCCTTAGTGATGGATACGCTTTCTGGCATCGGCGTCGATCTGATTTATGGTGAGGTGATTGCCGATGCCCAACCGCTGGATTTGCTGGTGAATAGTAGTTATTTCGCGATTAACTGAGGCGTGCTTCCCCATCGCCTGATGCGACGCTAACGCGTCTTATCATGCCTACAAATCGCTCATTCCCCAGGCCGGATAAGGCGCTCGCACCGCATCCGGCGACCAACGTCATGCTTCGTCTGGTTGCCAGCCTTCCGTATACCAGATATGCAACAGCGCATAAGAACGCCAGGGCTTCCAGCGCTCGGCATAACGGCGGATTTGCGCCGGTGTCATTCCCGGAAATCGCTGTTTAATCAGATAATCATCCGGCAGGAAAACATCTTTCGCCTGCCAGCCACGCAAAGCAAAATAATTCGCCGTCCAGCGCCCGATACCCGGAAAAGTTTGCAGCGTTTTCATCGCCTGCTCCACATCGCCCGGTATTGTCATTGGTAAGGTGCCCTCCAGCGCCGCATTTGCCAGATGAATCAGCGCCTCTGCCCGTTTCAACGGCATACCTAACGCTTTTAATGCCTGCGGGTCTGCTGCTGCCAGCCGCTGAGGCGTCGGGAAGCAGATATACTCCGGAAAATCATCCAGCCGTTCGCCATAAAGCTGTGCCACTCTGGCGGTCAATTTTGCCGCCATCGCCACGCTCACCAGTTGGCCTAAAATCGCCCGCACGCCCTGCTCAAAAGCATCAACACAGCCGGGTAAACGCAATCCGGGCCGCGCCGCGCCTAACCTGCCCAACGCACCGTTAACAATTTGTGGGTTACATTGCAGATCAAACAGGCGGCTCATTTTCGCCAGACACTCTGCGGCAACAGGTTCTAAACCTGCACTTAAATTTATGTGCAGAGTATGGCGGGCTATATCCGGAATAGCAGTCACCACGCCGCGATATTCGCCCACCGCCAGACTACGGGCATAATAACTGTCCGCGACCGTTTCCACACTGCTCACCGCACGGGCGGCGAGAAATCCCAACATCCACGACCAGTCATACGGCGGCTGCCAGTTCAGGGTATACATCGCATCTCCTTATTCATCCGCTTTCAGCATAAACGTTATTCAGACGCTGCGCTTTGCTTTCATATTCCGGTTGTCGCGACGGCAACATTTCGCTAAAGTCACGCCCCTTCTTCACCGGCATGGGGATTATTTCGTGTTTATTGGTTTTGATTACGGTACAGCAAACTGTTCAGTGGCGGTCATGCGTGACGGTAAACCGCATTTGCTAAAAATGGAAAACGACAGCACGCTGCTGCCTTCAATGCTTTGCGCGCCAACGCGTGAAGCGGTAAGCGAATGGCTGTACCGCCATCATGATGTTCCGGCAGACGACGATGAAACGCAGGCGCTGTTACGTCGGGCGATTCGTTATAACCGCGAAGAAGATATCGATGTTACGGCGAAAAGCGTGCAGTTCGGTCTTTCCTCACTGGCACAGTACATTGATGATCCAGAAGAAGTGTGGTTTGTGAAATCACCAAAATCGTTCCTCGGTGCCAGCGGCTTAAAACCGCAGCAGGTAGCGCTGTTTGAGGATCTGGTCTGCGCAATGATGTTGCACATTCGCCAGCAGGCGCAGGCACAGCTGCCAGAAGCGATTACTCAGGCGGTGATTGGTCGTCCGATCAACTTCCAGGGGCTGGGCGGTGATGAAGCAAACACCCAGGCGCAAGGGATTCTGGAACGCGCGGCGAAGCGTGCCGGATTCAGGGACGTGGTATTCCAGTACGAGCCGGTCGCGGCTGGGCTGGATTACGAAGCCACCTTGCAGGAAGAAAAACGGGTGCTGGTGGTGGATATCGGCGGTGGTACGACTGACTGTTCATTGCTGCTGATGGGGCCGCAGTGGCGTTCGCGTCTCGATCGTGAAGCCAGCCTGCTGGGTCACAGTGGTTGCCGTATTGGCGGTAACGATCTGGATATCGCGCTGGCGTTTAAAAACCTGATGCCACTGCTGGGTATGGGTGGCGAAACCGAAAAAGGCATCGCCCTGCCGATCCTGCCGTGGTGGAATGCGGTTGCCATCAACGACGTACCTGCGCAGAGTGATTTCTACAGTAGTGCCAACGGTCGTCTGCTTAACGATCTGGTACGCGATGCCCGCGAACCGGAAAAAGTGGCCCTGTTACAGAAAGTCTGGCGTCAGCGTTTAAGCTATCGCCTGGTGCGTAGCGCAGAAGAGTGCAAAATTGCTCTTTCAAGCGTAGCGGAAACCCGCGCCTCACTGCCGTTTATCAGCAATGAACTGGCTACGCTGATTAGCCAGCGAGGGCTGGAAAGCGCCCTCAGCCAGCCACTGACGCGGATTCTGGAACAGGTGCAACTGGCCCTGGATAACGCCCAGGAAAAACCGGACGTTATCTACCTGACCGGCGGTAGCGCCCGTTCTCCGCTGATTAAAAAAGCGCTGGCAGAACAGTTGCCGGGCATTCCGATTGCAGGCGGCGATGACTTTGGCTCCGTCACCGCCGGGCTGGCACGCTGGGCGGAAGTGGTGTTTCGTTAATTGAAAAATGGCTCAGCAGCGGCTTAAATCTGCCTGCGCCTGAGCCAGTTTTTCTGCTGCCTGACGTAACGGTTCCATCAACGGCATGGTCCGTGCTGGAGCATGAAGGCGGAATCGCTGCAACTCTGTCGCGCCGACTGTCAACGCCGATTCCAGCCGATGTCGTTTGGCGGTCATTTTCGCCATTACCGCTTGTCTGTCTGCTGGCGTTATCGCTTCATTCGGCCTGAACACAAAACGGCGTTCACAGCTCGCTTTCCAGTCGATAACCGCCTGGGTCAGATGGTCGCCAAACCCTTTCACTTGCTTAACGCCACGACGGGTAACATCTGCGGCTGTTTCAATACCAAAAGACCGTAACGCCGCTTTACGCGCAGGGCCAACGCCGGGAATAGAGGCAACATCAATAAAAAATCCCTCCAGAAACTTCTGCTTCTGCCGTTCCCTTGCAGTGTCATGAAGTGCTGCCAGAGCGCGTTTCTCTTCTTCCGGTAACCCGAGAATTTCGTCCTTCATTTTTTCGAGCATCGTCCGTTTGGCGATAAAACCTTCCAGGCCGCCTACCTGCTGGATCTGGCGGACTAAATGGTCATAGTCCATTTTCGCACGATTAAATGCCTCACGGCGTTGCTGAACTTCTGCTTTGTACGCTTTGCTTGTCAGACTGCCAATAATCCAGATAGCCGCCAGCACAGGAACCAAAATAATATAACGCGGTTCTGCCTGAAGGCCGCAAAGCAGCAGCGATAATGCTGACAGTGCGATCTCAAGCAGAATGATGTATTCGCGCCGTAACAGGCCTAAAGGAAGCGGCCTGCCAGTCGGTTGGAAATGATCGGGTAATGGCAGTTGCAATGCTGGCGGTGCTACTGACGCCATCACCATCGCCCAGACTTTCGCCAGCACAAAATTCCCGCCGGTGGTAATGACCTCTTCGCCGAGATCAATAAAATAGATAACACCTTGATTATCCAGCGCACACCACGGGCAGTCAGTCAAATGAGCGGGGTAAACATGCATTGCTGAAACGATACATTTCTTTAACTGTTGGCGTAGAGAGTCCAGTGCCGCTACCCACGCTTTAGCCGTCGGACGCCCGGTTGCCACGCCACTTTCCGTGAATGCCTGCTGAAACATGGCTTCAACATCACTCGGTAACATCGATAGCGGAATAGATCGTGGCGGCGGTTTTAAACCACGTCGCTGATTATCTGACGCGTAGGCATAACGGAAATGGGTAATATCCGTCTCCAGCGCATTACCCGCATCAGAGATAAGCGGCACACCAGAATAAGGATGCCGCCCACCAAACAAGACGTGAAAAATTAGCAACGCAAGGCCAAAATTATCGTGATTTTCTGTGCGTTCAAAACCGACAAATGATGGCAAGGTTTGTAGCTCTGGCGGCGTAAAATGCGACACGCCGACTTCGCATAAATGCAGTGTGCCATTGGCGTTAATTTGAAAGGAGTCGCTATCAATCAGTACCACTTTGCTGTCGCGACCTACCATAAAACTGTTCTGGTTTACGTCACCCACGACGTGCCCGTGCTCGTGAACCGTAGCAAAAGATGAAGCAATATTGCGCGCAACATAGAGTAGAAAATCCCACGCACAATGAGGGTAACTCTGGCGACGATGTGCCGGGCTATAGATCATATGAATCGGTTCTTTACCAGAAACTTTTGGCATCATAAAACCGATAACTTTTCCGCCTCGTCCACCGTGAAGCGTTGCCTGCGGCCAGGCGACATAATTCAACAACTGCGCGTCAGCTGTCGCAGCCATAAAGGCAAGTTTGTCCTGTTTTAAGGCGGGTGGCGGCGTGTGATAAATCTTGGCGACGCTATCGACAAACTCCTCGATATCATAAACCGCGCCTTCACCACCTTTGCCCAGTTCACGGCCAAGAGTGGTCAATTCACCTGTCGATGTAAATACTTTTATATTTGTTTTCATAATATTTCGCGGGTAGTTATATTATATTTCAATGAATAATAACAACTAACCATTAAAATTATTTCTATATGGGGAAAACCCACTCAAGAATAAAAATGATAATGCAATTTTATCAGGATACAATTCAATTTCGGCCTGATAATGATTAACTTCCACAGGTTTTTGCTAACTTTGACTACAAAGGGATTCTGGAGAAAAAATGAAAAAGATATTACTTATGTTGAGTCTGCTATTTTTTACTACCGCGGGCTTTAGTGAAGTTTCGGATACGTTAGTGACGGGAGGTTATGATAAACAAGCGATGTCTGACGCGATTAAACATGCGCGGAAAGAAACCGATAAATTCATCGAGGTTATGAATAAAAAAGATGCCGATACTTTCGCAGTCAAAGCCCCGATAACCGATCACGGAAGAACCGAGCATTTCTGGCTTACGGATGTCACTTATTCTAACGGCATGTTTATTGGCGTAATCAGCAATGACCCTGGTATTGTTACAAACGTAGAATATGGCCAGGAGTGGAAAATCAAGAAAGAAGATATTTCAGACTGGATGTATACGCGCGGGGATAAAATTTACGGCGGTTATACCATTGATCCTTTATTGGTCACCTATCCAAAAGAAGAAGCCGACGAGCTAAGAGCAAAATTAGTTCGCTAATCAGCCGTTATATTTATTGTTTAAACTGGCGGTTGAATTGTTGTCTTCAACCGCCATGAGAAACTCACTCTGCCCACAGCGCCAGTGCCAACGTTTTATCATCATCCGTACGCTCGTTTACCGCCGGGCTGGACAAAAACTGCTTTAACAATTCAGGTAATAAATCGAGTTGTTCCTGCGTTGCTGCCGCCAGTCCATTGAAAAACGGGGTAAAGAAAGGCACATGAGGAGAATTATCCAGCATATTTAACGCCAGTCGCTGGATACCATCCGTAAATGCTGCAACTTTGTGCGCACGCCCAGTGCTGGTGAAAGTTTCCAGTCTGGAAACGGCATCTTCGTCGGTAATGAAGTGCGTCATGTTGGCATATTCACCCGCCATCGGCGTGAGAGGCAATTGCAGACCGTGACCCAAATCTACCACCACGCCGCCATCGCCAATCTGCATAATCAAGGTGCCGTCAGGCGATGAAATCAGTCCCAGAAATGTGCAGGCAAAATCGCGAACCGCTAATTCTTTGGCTTCCGCCTCGGCAAAAAGTCGTTGACGAATGGTCAGTACCATATTTGTGGCGAGGACATCATTAAGCCCCAATTCCCCGCCCTGCACTTTTTGCGACATATAAGCCATCGCTTCATTGACGGCGAGCATCGCGCCTTCGCCACCCTGCGAGACACTGCCTGCGCCATCAGCGACAAATACCGACAATAATGGCTGCTGGTCATTTAACCAGGCAATCTGCATCTGGCAGGCATCCTGACAAGGCAAGTCCGCGCTGATGTGCGACGTTCCAACGGTTGATGCATAGACCAGACGCCAGCTCACACTGACGTCCAGCCTTTTGGCGCTTCCAGCACAACTTCCGTTCCCGGCGTGGAGCGGGAAACCGAACGCAGCGAACTGGATAACCAGCTAAACAGTTCACGGAATTGTAATCCTTGCAGAGGCAAAGGCTGACGAACGCTAATTTGTGCCAGCGTCTTCATATCCGCCCCCTGAACACCGATGGAAAAGAAAGCAAACCTTTTATCTTCTTCCCCCCGAAACACTTTGTTGGCTGCAGCCTGCCACTCATCGGTTGGTGCACCATCGGTAATCAGGAAAATCCACGGGCGATAATACGAAATACCATTTGCACGATACTCACGTTTCCGCTCCTCTACCATATCCAGGGCTTTGGTAATGGCCGCACCCATTGGTGTATCGCCCTGGGCAAACAGGATGGGCGGAAAAAAATTAGCGGCGCTGGTAAAGGGTTGTTCCACATGCACCGGGCCGAACGTCACAATGCCGAGTTCCACTCTTTTTAAAGCCAGCGGATCAGCAAGCAGTTCATCACGAAAGGTAACCAATCCGGCGTTAAGTTCATTAATAGGTCTACCGTTCATAGAACCAGAAACATCCAGCAGCAAAATGCAGGGGCAACGTGGTTCCGGGTTACTGGCAAAATCGCTGGTGGCAAACGTGATTTGTTCGCTCATAAGAAATCCTTTCTTAGAGAATTATCGAGGTCCGGTATCATACCGACTGCAATAATGAAATAAGAGCAAACGAAGAAACTTTCAGAATTAGGCCCGGCGGCGCAGAAAATTTTGCTATTCGCCTCGCAAGAACGGAGAGCCGTCGATTGACACTAAGGGCGGAGTGACATAATTTCAGGAGTGAGGGTTAGGGAGAGGTTTCCCCCTCCCCCTGGTGTTCTTAGTAAGCCTGGAAGCTAATCACTAAGAGTATCACCAGTATGATGACGTGCTTCATCATAACCCTTTCCTTATTAAAAGCCCTCTTCTCCGGGAGAGGCTTTCCCGTTTCAGCGTCCCGCTGAAATCATCGGCTTACCTCCTTTCGCCCTGAATGCAGTCTATCGCTAACGCGTGAATAAAATAGTTTCCTCTGTGATTATTGCGTAACGACTCGCAAAGAATATTTGCTGGCAGGATCGCAGACTACAAAGCCTGCGGATTGACAATCTTATCGTGAAGGCATACTTTCAGGAGTGAGGGTAGAGCGGGGTTTCCCCCGCCCTGGTAGTCTTAGTAAGCGGGGAAGCTTATGACTAAGAGCACCACGATGATGAGTAGCTTCATCATGACCCTTTCCTTATTTATGGCCCCTTCCTCGGGAGGGGCTTTCCCGTTTCAGCGTCCCGCTGAAATCGTCGGCTTACCTCCTTTCGCCATGCAAGCAGTCTATCGCTAACGCGTAGATAAAATAGTTTCCTGTGTTATTACTGGATGCGTGCTCGCAAATGTGCCCGTCATTCAGACGATTCCAGACAGTGTTTCATAATTCCTCCATTTTTCTCCCTTATTGGCTGGCTACACTAGTATCATTCCGCGAAACGTTTCAGGAAGAGAAACTCTTAACGATGAAAGGTAGTTATAAATCCCGTTGGGTAATCGTAATCGTGGTGGTTATCGCCGCCATCGCCGCATTCTGGTTCTGGCAAGGCCGCAATGACTCCCGGAGTGCAGCCCCAGGGGCGACGAAACAAGCGCAGCAATCGCCAGCGGGTGGTCGACGTGGTATGCGTTCCGGCCCATTAGCCCCGGTTCAGGCGGCGACCGCCGTAGAACAGGCAGTTCCGCGTTACCTCACCGGGCTTGGCACCATTACCGCCGCTAATACCGTTACGGTGCGCAGCCGCGTGGACGGCCAACTGATAGCGTTACATTTCCAGGAAGGCCAGCAGGTCAAAGCAGGCGATTTACTGGCAGAAATTGACCCCAGCCAGTTCAAAGTTGCATTAGCACAAGCCCAGGGCCAACTGGCAAAAGATAAAGCCACGCTTGCCAACGCCCGCCGTGACCTGGCGCGTTATCAACAACTGGCAAAAACCAATCTCGTTTCCCGCCAGGAGCTGGATGCCCAACAGGCGCTGGTCAGTGAAACCGAAGGCACCATTAAGGCTGATGAAGCAAGCGTTGCCAGCGCGCAGCTGCAACTCGACTGGAGCCGGATTACCGCACCAGTCGATGGTCGCGTTGGTCTCAAGCAGGTTGATGTTGGTAACCAAATCTCCAGTGGTGATACCACCGGGATCGTGGTGATCACCCAGACGCATCCTATCGATTTAGTCTTTACCCTGCCGGAAAGCGATATCGCTACCGTAGTGCAGGCGCAGAAAGCCGGAAAACCGCTGGTGGTAGAAGCCTGGGATCGCACCAACTCGAAGAAATTAAGTGAAGGCACGCTGTTAAGTCTAGATAACCAAATCGATGCCACTACCGGTACGATTAAAGTGAAAGCACGCTTTAATAATCAGGATGATGCGCTGTTTCCCAATCAGTTTGTTAACGCGCGCATGTTAGTCGACACCGAACAAAACGCCGTAGTGATCCCAACAGCCGCCCTGCAAATGGGCAATGAAGGCCATTTTGTCTGGGTGCTGAATAGCGAAAACAAGGTCAGCAAACATCTGGTGACGCCGGGCATTCAGGACAGTCAGAAAGTGGTGATCCGTGCAGGTATTTCTGCGGGCGATCGCGTGGTGACAGACGGCATTGATCGCCTGACCGAAGGGGCGAAAGTGGAAGTGGTGGAAGCCCAGAGCGCCACTACTCCGGAAGAGAAAGCCACCAGCCGCGAATACGCGAAAAAAGGAGCACGCTCCTGATGCAGGTGTTACCCCCGAGCAGCACAGGCGGCCCGTCGCGCCTGTTTATTATGCGTCCTGTGGCCACCACGCTGCTGATGGTGGCGATCTTACTCGCCGGGATTATCGGTTATCGCGCCCTGCCCGTTTCGGCGCTGCCGGAAGTGGACTATCCGACCATTCAGGTGGTCACGCTCTACCCAGGTGCCAGCCCGGATGTCATGACCTCTGCCGTTACCGCGCCGCTAGAACGCCAGTTCGGGCAGATGTCTGGCCTGAAACAGATGTCGTCGCAAAGTTCCGGCGGTGCGTCAGTTATCACTTTGCAGTTCCAGCTAACATTACCGCTCGATGTCGCCGAGCAGGAAGTGCAGGCCGCGATTAACGCTGCGACCAACTTGTTGCCGAGCGATCTGCCTAACCCGCCGGTTTACAGCAAAGTGAACCCGGCAGATCCGCCGATCATGACGCTCGCCGTCACCTCAACCGCCATGCCGATGACGCAAGTGGAAGATATGGTGGAAACCCGCGTCGCGCAGAAAATCTCGCAGATTTCCGGCGTCGGCCTGGTGACGCTTTCCGGCGGTCAGCGTCCGGCTGTTCGCGTCAAACTTAACGCTCAGGCGATTGCCGCCCTCGGCCTGACCAGCGAAACCGTGCGCACCGCCATTACCGGCGCTAACGTTAACTCGGCAAAAGGTAGCCTCGACGGCCCTTCCCGTGCGGTCACGCTTTCCGCGAACGACCAGATGCAATCCGCCGAAGAGTATCGCCAGCTAATCATCGCCTACCAGAACGGCGCGCCAATTCGTCTGGGCGATGTCGCAACTGTAGAGCAAGGTGCAGAAAACAGCTGGCTCGGCGCGTGGGCGAACAAAGAACAGGCCATTGTGATGAATGTTCAGCGCCAGCCCGGTGCTAACATTATCTCCACCGCCGACAGCATTCGGCAGATGCTGCCACAGCTCACTGAGAGTCTGCCGAAATCGGTGAAGGTGACAGTGCTTTCCGATCGCACCACCAATATCCGCGCATCCGTCGATGATACTCAGTTTGAATTGATGATGGCTATCGCGCTGGTAGTCATGATTATCTACCTGTTTTTGCGCAATATTCCGGCGACCATCATTCCCGGTGTTGCTGTACCGCTGTCGTTAATCGGCACTTTCGCGGTTATGGTGTTTCTCGATTTTTCAATCAATAACCTGACACTGATGGCGTTAACTATCGCCACCGGATTCGTGGTCGATGACGCCATCGTGGTGATCGAAAACATTTCCCGCTATATCGAAAAAGGCGAAAAACCGTTGGCGGCGGCGCTCAAGGGCGCAGGTGAAATCGGCTTTACCATTATCTCGCTGACCTTCTCACTGATTGCGGTGTTGATCCCACTGCTGTTTATGGGCGATATCGTCGGGCGACTGTTCCGCGAATTTGCTATTACCCTGGCGGTAGCGATTTTGATCTCAGCGGTGGTGTCGCTGACCCTGACACCGATGATGTGCGCGCGGATGCTCAGCCAGGAGTCGTTGCGTAAACAGAACCGCTTCTCCCGTGCCTCGGAAAAAATGTTCGACAGGATAATCGCCGCCTATGGTCGTGGACTGGCGAAAGTGCTGAATCATCCGTGGCTGACCTTAAGCGTGGCACTCAGCACGCTGCTGCTTAGCGTGCTGCTGTGGGTGTTCATTCCGAAAGGTTTCTTCCCGGTACAGGACAATGGCATTATTCAGGGCACTTTGCAGGCACCGCAATCCAGCTCCTTTGCCAATATGGCCCAGCGACAACGCCAGGTCGCGGACGTGATTTTGCAGGATCCGGCAGTGCAAAGCCTGACCTCATTTGTTGGCGTTGATGGCACTAACCCGTCGCTGAACAGTGCACGTTTACAAATCAACCTCAAACCGTTGGATGAACGTGATGATCGGGTGCAAAAAGTCATCGCCCGTCTGCAAACGGCGGTAGATAAAGTGCCGGGCGTCGATCTCTTCCTGCAACCAACGCAGGATCTGACTATTGATACTCAGGTCAGCCGCACCCAGTACCAGTTTACCTTGCAGGCCACGTCACTGGATGCGCTCAGTACCTGGGTGCCACAGTTGATGGAAAAACTCCAGCAACTGCCACAGCTTTCTGATGTCTCCAGCGACTGGCAGGACAAAGGGCTGGTGGCGTATGTCAATGTTGATCGCGACAGCGCCAGCCGTCTGGGGATCAGCATGGCGGATGTCGATAACGCCCTGTACAACGCGTTTGGTCAGCGGCTGATTTCCACTATTTATACTCAGGCCAACCAGTATCGCGTGGTGCTGGAGCACAACACCGAAAATACCCCAGGCCTCGCGGCGCTGGATACCATTCGCCTGACCAGCAGCGACGGCGGCGTGGTGCCGCTAAGCTCAATTGCCAAAATTGAGCAGCGTTTTGCGCCGCTCTCCATCAACCATCTGGATCAGTTCCCGGTAACGACCATCTCCTTTAACGTGCCGGATAACTATTCGCTGGGCGATGCGGTGCAGGCGATTATGGACACCGAAAAGACGCTGAATCTGCCGGTGGATATCACCACGCAGTTCCAGGGCAGCACCCTCGCCTTCCAGTCGGCGCTGGGCAGCACTGTCTGGCTGATTGTCGCGGCGGTGGTGGCGATGTATATCGTGCTCGGCATTCTGTACGAGAGCTTTATTCACCCGATCACCATTCTCTCGACGCTACCCACCGCAGGGGTTGGCGCACTGCTGGCGTTGCTGATTGCTGGTAGCGAACTGGATGTGATTGCGATTATCGGCATTATTTTGCTGATCGGTATCGTGAAGAAGAACGCCATCATGATGATCGACTTCGCGCTGGCTGCTGAGCGCGAGCAAGGCATGTCGCCGCGCGAGGCAATCTACCAGGCTTGTCTGTTGCGTTTTCGTCCGATCCTGATGACCACTCTGGCGGCTCTGCTTGGCGCGCTGCCGCTGATGTTGAGTACCGGGGTCGGCGCGGAACTGCGTCGTCCGTTAGGTATCGGCATGGTCGGCGGTCTGATTGTCAGCCAGGTGCTGACGCTGTTTACCACGCCGGTGATTTATTTGCTGTTCGACCGCCTGGCATTGTGGACCAAAAGCCGCTTTGCCCGTCATGAAGAGGAGGCGTAAGTGAAGTTTTTTGCCCTCTTCATTTACCGCCCGGTGGCGACGATTTTACTGTCGGTTGCCATTACCCTGTGCGGCATACTGGGCTTCCGTATGCTGCCGGTCGCCCCGCTGCCGCAGGTCGATTTTCCGGTGATTATCGTCAGCGCCTCGCTGCCCGGTGCGTCACCAGAAACAATGGCGTCTTCCGTTGCCACGCCGCTGGAGCGCTCACTTGGGCGCATTGCCGGAGTCAGTGAAATGACCTCCAGCAGTTCGCTCGGCAGCACGCGTATTATTTTGCAGTTTGATTTTGACCGGGATATCAACGGCGCAGCGCGTGATGTGCAGGCGGCGATCAACGCTGCACAAAGTTTGCTGCCCAGTGGGATGCCCAGCCGCCCGACCTATCGCAAAGCGAACCCGTCGGATGCGCCAATTATGATCCTCACGCTGACGTCCGATACTTATTCGCAGGGTGAACTGTACGATTTCGCCTCGACGCAGCTGGCTCCGACGATTTCGCAAATCGACGGTGTTGGTGATGTCGATGTCGGAGGCAGCTCACTGCCCGCCGTACGCGTCGGGCTGAATCCGCAGGCGCTGTTTAATCAGGGCGTGTCGCTGGACGACGTACGCACCGCCGTCAGCAATGCCAACGTGCGTAAACCGCAGGGCGCGCTGGAAGATGGCACTCACCGCTGGCAGATCCAGACCAATGATGAGCTAAAAACCGCCGCTGAATATCAGCCGTTGATTATTCACTACAACAACGGCGGCGCGGTTCGTCTGGGCGATGTGGCGACGGTGACCGACTCAGTGCAGGATGTGCGCAACGCCGGGATGACCAACGCCAAACCGGCTATTTTACTGATGATCCGCAAACTGCCGGAAGCCAATATTATCCAGACGGTTGACAGCATCCGGGCAAAATTACCGGAGTTGCAGGAAACCATTCCGGCGGCGATTGATCTGCAAATTGCCCAGGATCGCTCCCCCACCATTCGCGCCTCGCTGGAAGAAGTCGAGCAAACGCTGATTATCTCGGTGGCGCTGGTGATTCTGGTGGTGTTTTTATTCCTGCGCTCGGGTCGCGCCACTATTATTCCCGCCGTTTCGGTGCCGGTTTCGCTGATTGGTACGTTTGCGGCGATGTACCTGTGCGGATTCAGTCTCAATAACCTTTCGTTAATGGCGCTCACCATCGCTACTGGTTTCGTGGTGGATGACGCCATCGTGGTGCTGGAAAACATTGCACGTCATCTGGAAGCGGGAATGAAACCGTTGCAAGCCGCACTGCAAGGTACTCGCGAAGTCGGTTTTACGGTGCTGTCGATGAGTCTGTCACTGGTGGCGGTGTTCCTGCCGCTGCTGTTGATGGGCGGATTGCCGGGCCGACTGTTACGCGAATTTGCCGTGACGCTTTCTGTCGCCATTGGTATATCGTTGCTGGTTTCTCTGACATTAACGCCAATGATGTGTGGCTGGATGCTGAAAGCCAGCAAGCCGCGCGAGCAAAAGCGACTGCGTGGTTTTGGTCGCATGTTGGTAGCCCTGCAACAAGGCTACGGCAAGTCACTAAAATGGGTGCTCAATCATACCCGTCTGGTGGGCGTGGTGCTGCTTGGCACCATTGCGCTGAATATCTGGCTGTATATCTCGATCCCGAAAACCTTCTTCCCGGAGCAGGACACTGGCGTGTTGATGGGCGGGATTCAGGCGGATCAGAGTATTTCGTTTCAGGCGATGCGCGGTAAGTTGCAGGATTTCATGAAAATTATCCGTGACGATCCGGCAGTGGATAATGTCACCGGCTTTACAGGCGGTTCGCGAGTGAACAGCGGGATGATGTTTATCACCCTCAAGCCACGCGACGAACGCAGCGAAACGGCGCAGCAAATTATCGACCGTCTGCGCGTAAAACTGGCGAAAGAACCGGGGGCGAATCTGTTCCTGATGGCGGTACAGGATATTCGCGTTGGTGGGCGTCAGTCGAACGCCAGCTACCAGTACACGTTGTTATCCGACGACCTGGCGGCACTGCGAGAATGGGAGCCGAAAATCCGCAAAAAACTGGCGACGTTGCCGGAACTGGCGGACGTGAACTCCGATCAGCAGGATAACGGCGCGGAGATGAATCTGGTTTACGACCGCGACACCATGGCACGGCTGGGAATCGACGTACAAGCCGCCAACAGTCTGTTAAATAACGCCTTCGGTCAGCGGCAAATCTCGACCATTTACCAGCCGATGAACCAGTATAAAGTGGTGATGGAAGTGGATCCGCGCTATACCCAGGACATCAGTGCGCTGGAAAAAATGTTCGTTATCAATAACGAAGGCAAAGCGATCCCGCTGTCGTATTTCGCTAAATGGCAACCGGCGAATGCCCCACTATCGGTGAATCATCAGGGATTATCGGCGGCCTCGACCATTTCGTTTAACCTGCCGACCGGAAAATCGCTCTCGGACGCCAGTGCGGCGATCGATCGCGCAATGACCCAGCTTGGTGTGCCTTCGACGGTGCGCGGCAGTTTTGCCGGCACGGCGCAGGTGTTCCAGGAGACGATGAACTCGCAGGTGATCCTGATTATCGCCGCCATCGCCACGGTGTATATCGTGCTGGGTATCCTTTACGAGAGTTACGTACATCCGCTGACGATTCTCTCCACCCTGCCCTCGGCGGGCGTTGGAGCGCTGTTGGCGCTGGAGCTGTTCAATGCCCCGTTCAGCCTAATCGCCCTGATAGGGATCATGCTATTAATCGGCATCGTGAAGAAAAACGCCATTATGATGGTCGATTTTGCGCTTGAAGCCCAACGGCACGGTAACCTGACGCCGCAGGAAGCTATTTTCCAGGCCTGTCTGCTGCGTTTTCGCCCGATTATGATGACTACCCTGGCGGCGCTGTTTGGTGCGCTGCCGCTGGTATTGTCGGGCGGCGACGGCTCGGAGCTGCGGCAACCCCTGGGGATCACCATTGTCGGCGGACTGGTAATGAGCCAGCTCCTTACGCTGTATACCACGCCGGTGGTGTATCTCTTTTTCGACCGTCTGCGGCTGCGTTTTTCGCGTAAACCTAAACAAACGGTAACCGAGTAAATGACAGATCTTCCCGACAGCACCCGTTGGCAATTGTGGATTGTGGCTTTCGGCTTCTTTATGCAGTCGCTGGACACCACCATCGTAAACACCGCCCTTCCCTCAATGGCGCAAAGCCTCGGGGAAAGTCCGTTGCATATGCACATGGTCATTGTCTCTTATGTGCTGACCGTGGCGGTGATGCTGCCCGCCAGCGGCTGGCTGGCGGACAAAGTCGGCGTGCGCAATATTTTCTTTACCGCCATCGTGCTGTTTACTCTCGGTTCACTGTTTTGCGCGCTTTCCGGCACGCTGAACGAACTGTTGCTGGCACGCGCGTTACAGGGCGTTGGCGGCGCGATGATGGTGCCGGTCGGCAGATTGACGGTGATGAAAATCGTACCGCGCGAGCAATATATGGCGGCGATGACCTTTGTCACGTTACCCGGTCAGGTCGGTCCGCTGCTCGGTCCGGCGCTCGGCGGTCTGCTGGTGGAGTACGCATCGTGGCACTGGATCTTTTTGATCAACATTCCGGTGGGGATTATCGGTGCGATCGCCACATTGCTGTTAATGCCGAACTACACCATGCAGACGCGGCGCTTTGATCTCTCCGGATTTTTATTGCTGGCGGTTGGCATGGCGGTATTAACCCTGGCGCTGGACGGCAGTAAAGGTACAGGTTTATCGCCGCTGACGATTGCAGGCCTGGTCGCAGTTGGCGTGGTGGCACTGGTGCTTTATCTGCTGCACGCCAGAAATAACAACCGTGCCCTGTTCAGTCTGAAACTGTTCCGTACTCGTACCTTTTCGCTGGGCCTGGCGGGGAGCTTTGCCGGACGTATTGGCAGTGGCATGTTGCCCTTTATGACACCGGTTTTCCTGCAAATTGGCCTCGGTTTCTCGCCGTTTCATGCCGGACTGATGATGATCCCGATGGTGCTTGGCAGCATGGGAATGAAGCGAATTGTGGTACAGGTGGTGAATCGCTTTGGTTATCGTCGGGTACTGGTAGCGACCACGCTGGGTCTGTCGCTGGTCACCCTGTTGTTTATGACTACCGCCCTGCTGGGCTGGTACTACGTTTTGCCGTTCGTCCTGTTTTTACAAGGGATGGTCAACTCGACGCGTTTCTCCTCCATGAACACCCTGACGCTGAAAGATCTCCCGGACAATCTGGCGAGCAGCGGCAACAGCCTGCTGTCGATGATTATGCAATTGTCGATGAGTATCGGCGTCACTATCGCCGGGCTGTTGCTGGGACTTTTTGGTTCACAGCATGTCAGCGTCGACAGCGGCACCACACAAACCGTCTTTATGTACACCTGGCTTAGCATGGCGTTGATCATCGCCCTTCCGGCGTTCATCTTTGCCAGAGTGCCGAACGATACGCATCAAAATGTAGCTATTTCGCGGCGAAAAAGGAGCGCGCAATGAAGTTCTGGCGACCCGGTATTACCGGCAAACTGTTTCTGGCGATTTTCGCCACCTGCATTGTCTTGCTGATCAGTATGCACTGGGCGGTGCGTATCAGTTTTGAGCGTGGCTTTATTGATTACATCAAGCATGGTAATGAACAGCGATTACAACTGTTAAGTGATGCGCTTGGCGAGCAGTATGCGCAGCATGGCAACTGGCGCTTCCTGCGCAACAATGATCGCTTTGTCTTTCAGATCCTGCGTTCATTTGAACACGATAATTCGGAAGATAAACCCGGCCCGGGTATGCCACCGCACGGCTGGCGTACCCAGTTCTGGGTGGTTGATCAAAACAACAAAGTGCTGGTTGGTCCGCGAGCGCCGATTCCACCTGACGGTACACGGCGACCCATTCTGGTCAACGGTGCGGAAGTTGGCGCGGTGATCGCCTCCCCCGTTGAGCGGTTAACGCGCAATACTGATATCAATTTCGATAAACAACAGCGGCAAACCAGCTGGTTGATTGTCGCCCTGGCAACGTTACTCGCGGCACTTGCCACTTTTCTGCTGGCGCGCGGTTTACTGGCACCGGTAAAACGACTTGTCGATGGCACGCACAAACTGGCGGCGGGCGATTTCACTACCCGCGTAACGCCCACCAGTGAAGATGAACTGGGCAAACTGGCGCAAGACTTCAACCAGCTTGCCAGCACACTGGAGAAAAACCAGCAAATGCGGCGCGATTTTATGGCCGATATTTCTCACGAACTGCGTACGCCATTAGCGGTGCTGCGCGGTGAACTGGAAGCCATTCAGGATGGCGTGCGTAAATTCACGCCGGAGACGGTGGCGTCTTTACAGGCGGAGGTCGGTACACTGACCAAACTGGTTGACGATCTCCATCAGTTGTCGATGTCTGATGAAGGCGCTCTCGCCTATCAAAAAGCACCGGTAGATTTGATCCCACTGCTGGAAGTGGCGGGCGGCGCATTTCGCGAACGATTCGCCAGTCGTGGCCTGAAACTGCAATTTTCCCTGCCAGACAGTATTACCGTATTTGGCGATCGCGACCGTTTAATGCAGTTATTCAATAACTTACTGGAAAACAGCCTGCGCTACACTGACAGCGGCGGCAGCCTGCAAATCTCTGCCGGGCAGCGCGACAAAACGGTGCGCCTGACCTTTGCCGACAGTGCGCCAGGTGTCAGTGACGATCAGCTACAAAAATTGTTTGAACGTTTTTATCGCACCGAAGGTTCCCGCAACCGTGCCAGCGGCGGTTCCGGGCTGGGGCTGGCGATTTGCCTGAACATTGTTGAAGCACATAATGGTCGCATTATTGCTGCCCATTCGCCTTTTGGCGGGGTAAGCATTACAGTAGAGTTACCGCTGGAACGGGATTTACAGAGAGAAGTATGACCGAGTTACCAATCGACGAAAACACACCGCGTATTTTGATCGTGGAAGATGAACCGAAGCTGGGGCAGTTGCTCATTGATTATCTGCGTGCTGCGAGCTATGCGCCGACGCTTATCAGCCACGGCGATCAGGTACTGCCGTATGTGCGCCAGACACCACCGGATCTGATCCTGTTAGATCTGATGCTCCCTGGCACCGATGGCCTGACGCTGTGCCGGGAAATTCGTCGTTTTTCTGACATTCCGATCGTGATGGTGACGGCAAAAATCGAAGAGATCGATCGCCTGCTGGGGCTGGAGATTGGCGCAGATGATTATATCTGTAAGCCGTACAGCCCACGGGAAGTGGTAGCGCGCGTCAAAACCATTTTGCGCCGTTGCAAACCGCAGCGCGAGTTGCAGCAACAGGATGCTGAAAGCCCGTTGATTATCGACGAAGGTCGTTTTCAGGCTTCATGGCGCGGTAAAATGCTTGACCTGACGCCTGCGGAATTTCGTCTGCTGAAAACGCTCTCTCACGAACCAGGAAAAGTGTTCTCCCGCGAGCAATTGCTCAATCATCTTTATGACGACTACCGCGTAGTAACCGACCGCACCATCGACAGCCACATTAAAAACCTGCGCCGCAAGCTGGAATCTCTCGACGCCGAACAGTCATTTATCCGCGCCGTTTATGGCGTCGGTTACCGCTGGGAAGCCGACGCCTGCCGCATCGTTTAGTTTTAGCGACATTATTTTGTTAGCCGGAGATGGCGTTCAGACCAGATCCGGCAACATTATCCCACGCATGGTCAGCAAACTGACATTATCTCTCCGCCCTGGCAGGCATCAGAAAATCGCTCATACTTTAATCGGTAAACAGCACCTTTAGATGCTGTTTTCGATACACAATTTCAATCAAGGAGTCATTATGGCTGGTTGGTTTGAACTCAGTAAGAGCAGTGATAATCAGTTCCGGTTTGTGCTAAAAGCGGGCAATGGTGAGACTATCCTCACCAGCGAGCTTTATACCTCAAAAACCTCTGCGGAAAAGGGCATCGCGTCGGTGCGTAGCAACAGCCCGCAAGAAGAACGCTATGAGAAAAAAACGGCAAGTAACGGCAAATTCTATTTCAATCTGAAAGCCGCTAATCATCAAATTATCGGCTCCAGCCAGATGTACGCCACCGCGCAATCTCGTGAAACCGGAATTGCCTCCGTTAAAGCCAATGGCACAAGCCAGACGGTGAAAGACAATACGTAATTACGATGCCGGGCGTGGGTTGTTGGCGTCCGGCGCTTTACCAGAGCCCCCCACAGCGCTACAATGCCCGCCCTTAAAGTGGGGGCACTCCCCTAACCGCTTCATCAGGTGAAGCGGATCTGACCTGTCATCAGAACGAGAGAATTATGTTTAAACCGGAACTCCTTTCCCCGGCGGGAACGCTGAAAAATATGCGTTACGCTTTCGCTTATGGCGCAGATGCTGTTTATGCGGGCCAGCCGCGTTATTCCCTGCGTGTGCGCAACAACGAATTCAACCACGAAAATCTTCAGCTCGGCATCAATGAAGCCCACGCGCTGGGGAAAAAGTTTTATGTCGTGGTCAACATTGCACCGCACAACGCCAAGCTGAAAACCTTTATCCGTGACCTGAAACCGGTGGTGGAAATGGGGCCGGATGCGCTGATTATGTCCGATCCAGGGCTGATTATGCTGGTGCGTGAGCACTTCCCTGAAATGCCGATCCACCTTTCGGTGCAGGCTAACGCCGTGAACTGGGCGACGGTGAAATTCTGGCAGCAAATGGGCCTGACCCGCGTGATCCTCTCTCGCGAGCTGTCGCTGGAAGAGATTGAAGAGATCCGCAATCAGGTGCCGGATATGGAGATCGAGATCTTCGTTCACGGCGCGCTGTGCATGGCCTACTCCGGTCGCTGCCTGCTCTCTGGCTATATCAACAAGCGCGACCCGAACCAGGGCACCTGCACCAACGCCTGCCGCTGGGAGTACAACGTCCAGGAAGGGAAAGAAGATGATGTTGGCAACATCGTACACAAGTACGAGCCGATTCCGGTGCAAAATGTTGAGCCGACGCTGGGTATCGGCGCACCAACCGACAAAGTGTTTATGATCGAAGAGGCCCAGCGTCCGGGCGAGTATATGACCGCGTTTGAAGATGAGCACGGCACTTACATCATGAACTCGAAAGATCTGCGCGCCATCGCCCATGTAGAACGCCTGACCAAAATGGGCGTGCATTCGCTGAAAATCGAAGGTCGTACCAAATCTTTCTACTATTGTGCACGCACCGCACAGGTTTACCGCAAAGCTATCGATGACGCCGCTGCGGGAAAACCGTTCGATACCAGCCTGCTGGAAACTCTGGAAGGTCTGGCGCATCGTGGCTATACCGAAGGTTTCCTGCGTCGTCATACTCACGACGATTATCAGAACTACGAATACGGTTATTCAGTTTCTGACCGCCAGCAGTTTGTTGGTGAGTTTACCGGTGAGCGCAAGGGGGACCTCGCGGCGGTAGCGGTGAAAAATAAATTCTCCGTTGGCGACAGCCTTGAGCTGATGACGCCGCAAGGCAACATTAATTTTACCCTTGAGCACATGGAAAACGCCAAAGGCGAAGCTATGCCGATAGCACCAGGCGATGGTTATACTGTGTGGCTCCCGGTCCCGCAGGATCTTGAGCTCAATTACGCGCTGCTGATGCGTAATTTCTCCGGGGAAACCACGCGTAATCCCCACGGTAAGTGATTAATTTCGATTATTTTTCCCGGATGGAAAATTCTTAGAAACCGATCACATACAGCTGCATTTATTAAGGTTATCATCCGTTTCGCTGAAAAACATAACCCATAAAATGCTAGCTGTACCAGGAACCACCTCCTTAGCCTGTGTAATCTCCCTTACACGGGCTTATTTTTTACGCGTAATACAATGAAATAAAAGGATTTATTTCTGGTCACGTCCACACATTGACCACATCGACAAAAAAGCCCCTCGACTGAGGGGCTTCCTGTTTCTAATTACATCCACATAATTTGCTGCCCTGACGGCAACGGGTGCGGCCTTACGACGTGGACTTCTCCCGGCTTCACAATGTATCGCTGTACCGACTCATAAGTGATGAACGTGGCGCTGCAATTCACGTTCTGACACTGGTGATAACGCTCTTTTGTCGTGTCAGTGATATAGCGGCTTGTACGCGCATGTGCGGCATGCTGGCATAAAGGACAATGAAACATCGCGAGCACCTCTTCCGGTTTTGTTGATGGTGCCATTTTAGTTAATTTACCCTTACAAAACAAACAGATAAAATAAAAACATCACTCATTATCTTCTGTTTCGTACCCCACATCAGAAAGCCTGACCTCAAGCTCTAATGACGTCGTGAAGCCGCTATTATTCAGAAAATGTGTCACCTTAGTGATTGTCCAGTCCTGCTCGTCTATGACGCGCTTAAAGCCAGACACTTTGACCGGTGTTTCCGTGTAAATATCTGCCCGACCGGTAGCCAGGCTGATGGAGAACTCTGCTACACGGGCTTATTTTTTTATGCATAAGCCCTATCTCTGGTAACCGTCTTCCATTGACCACATCGATAGAATCCTCCTTCATAGCACGATGCCTTTCACTTATCGGCATCGTGCTCCCACAGGTTCCGGCTACGCACAGCCAGAACGCGCATATTTGACGCTTACCAAAAAATATTCTCACTCTCCACATTTGAATGTCAGACGAGCGACACCATGTAATCCTACACCTTCTGTCTTCAGCTCAACTATTTGCATTTTTTTGCCCTGAGTAACACAGAAATGAGTTGCATCATTTTTTACTATATTTTCTGCACCAGATATTCTACCCCTGGCTAAAGAAGCTTCGGCTTCGGTGTAGTATTGGTTATCGAGTTTACGCTGAATATTACTTTTATATGCAAGACCAAATTTACCGATACTTGTCTCATCATTATGCACAGCACAACCAGACATAATAAAAATACTAATTAATGATATAGCAGCTATCTTTTTCATCTCACCTTCCCCCATTAAATACCAACGACACTCTCTAGTGTTTAAATATAATAATGGCATGATTATTATAATTGAATAGGATTATAATAAATGTTCTGTACAACATTTCCTACATAAGTAGGAATTACGGACATTGAGGCCCTTCAGGGTAACTCCATGGGGGCTTTAATATATTATATTGAAGATGCCACTGTTTAGTTGAATATTAGGTATATGCTCTTTTTTGAAATTTATCGGTGGCAGCCGTTAGTATTCGCTGTCCCCATTGCAAGCTCCTGGTGGTAACCACTGAATCCTCCATACTTGAACTGACTTTTTATCCTCCGACTTTCATCCTGTTCTGACTCCACCTTTTGTTTTCTGCTCTACACTATCTACAGACCAATCATAAAGGCACATACGATCATGGCAGAATTTCCCGCCAGCTTACTGATTCTTAATGGCAAAAGTACTGACAATCTACCCTTGCGCGAAGCAATTATGCTGTTGCGTGAGGAAGGAATGACGATCCATGTGCGGGTCACCTGGGAGAAAGGCGATGCCGCACGATATGTAGAGGAGGCCCGGAAGTTTGGCGTCGCAACGGTGATTGCCGGTGGTGGCGATGGCACCATTAATGAAGTTTCTACGGCGTTGATTCAGTGTGAGGGGGATGACATACCCGCGCTGGGAATTTTGCCATTAGGAACCGCCAATGATTTTGCCACCAGTGTAGGGATTCCTGAGGCACTGGATAAGGCGCTGAAACTGGCAATTGCCGGTGACGCCATTGCGATAGATATGGCGCAGGTCAACAAACAAACCTGTTTTATTAATATGGCGACAGGCGGATTTGGGACGCGTATTACCACAGAAACGCCGGAAAAATTAAAAGCCGCGCTGGGTAGCGTCTCTTACATCATTCATGGCTTAATGCGTATGGATACTCTGCAACCGGACCGTTGTGAAATCCGCGGTGAAAACTTTCACTGGCAAGGTGACGCCCTGGTCATTGGTATTGGTAACGGGCGTCAGGCCGGTGGCGGTCAGCAATTGTGTCCGAACGCGTTAATTAACGATGGCTTGCTGCAACTGCGCATTTTTACCGGCGATGAAATACTTCCGGCTCTCGTATCAACCTTAAAATCTGACGAAGATAACCCGAATATTATCGAAGGCGCTTCGTCGTGGTTTGATATTCAGGCACCACACGACATCACCTTTAATCTTGATGGCGAACCGTTGAGTGGGCAAAATTTTCATATTGAAATACTTCCGGCAGCGTTGCGTTGTCGATTACCACCAGATTGTCCACTGTTGCGTTAATCAAACTATTCTCTCTTGAACCAGGGAGAATCCGTAATGCCGGATGCGGTGTAAACACCTTATCCGGCATACAGAACAATACTACACCGTAATTAATTTTACCCGCGTCTTCTGCAATGCCAGTTTATCCACCTCTGACACAGCATCATCGGTAATAATAATGTCAATTTTTTCGATTGGTAGTACCTGATTAAAACCGCGACGGTTAAATTTCGATGAATCGAGAACGGCAATCACTTTATTAGCGGCTGTGACCATCGCACCGCTAATAGAATAACCTTCATTAAAGGTCGTAATACCATTAACCGCATCAATACCATCAGCACCGACAAACATTAAATCGGCATTAATATCCTGTAATGAACGCTCGGCAATGGAACCATGCATCGAGCGCGTTTTATGGCGGACCGTGCCACCACAGACGACCAGAGTAATGTCTTTATTTTCGGAAAGGGCAAACGCTGCCGGGAGACTGTTGGTAATCACCGTGATATTTTTGGCGGTCATTAATCCTTCGGCGATAAGCATTGTCGTACTTCCGCTGTCGAGAATAACGGTCTGATCTTACCCAGCAATAGTGGACACGCGGCTAAGTGAGTAAACTCTCAGTCAGAGGTGACTCACATGACAAAAACAGTATCAACCAGTAAAAAACCCCGTAAACAGCATTCGCCTGAATTTCGCAGTGAAGCCCTGAAGCTTGCTGAACGCATCGGTGTTACTGCCGCAGCCCGTGAACTCAGCCTGTATGAATCACAACTCTACAACTGGCGCAGTAAACAGCAAAATCAGCAGACGTCTTCTGAACGTGAACTGGAGATGTCTACCGAGATTGCACGTCTCAAACGCCAGCTGGCAGAACGGGATGAAGAGCTGGCTATCCTCCAAAAGGCCGCGACATACTTCGCGAAGCGCCTGAAATGAAGTATGTCTTTATTGAAAAACATCAGGCTGAGTTCAGCATCAAAGCAATGTGCCGCGTGCTCCGGGTGGCCCGCAGCGGCTGGTATACGTGGTGTCAGCGGCGGACAAGGATAAGCACGCGTCAGCAGTTCCGCCAACACTGCGACAGCGTTGTCCTCGCGGCTTTTACCCGGTCAAAACAGCGTTACGGTGCCCCACGCCTGACGGATGAACTGCGTGCTCAGGGTTACCCCTTTAACGTAAAAACCGTGGCGGCAAGCCTGCGCCGTCAGGGACTGAGGGCAAAGGCCTCCCGGAAGTTCAGCCCGGTCAGCTACCGCGCACACGGCCTGCCTGTGTCAGAAAATCTGTTGGAGCAGGATTTTTACGCCAGTGGCCCGAACCAGAAGTGGGCAGGAGACATCACGTACTTACGTACAGATGAAGGCTGGCTGTATCTGGCAGTGGTCATTGACCTGTGGTCACGTGCCGTTATTGGCTGGTCAATGTCGCCACGCATGACGGCGCAACTGGCCTGCGATGCCCTGCAGATGGCGCTGTGGCGGCGTAAGAGGCCCCGGAACGTTATCGTTCACACGGACCGTGGAGGCCAGTACTGTTCAGCAGATTATCAGGCGCAACTGAAGCGGCATAATCTGCGTGGAAGTATGAGCGCAAAAGGTTGCTGCTACGATAATGCCTGCGTGGAAAGCTTCTTTCATTCGCTGAAAGTGGAATGTATCCATGGAGAACACTTTATCAGCCGGGAAATAATGCGGGCAACGGTGTTTAATTATATCGAATGTGATTACAATCGGTGGCGGCGGCACAGTTGGTGTGGCGGCCTCAGTCCGGAACAATTTGAAAACAAGAACCTCGCTTAGGCCTGTGTCCATATTACGTGGGTAGGATCAGTCATCCCTTCGTGGATCATTTTGACTGCCGCCTGCGCTATTCTGTTTTTTGGCGCGCTGGCGAGCTGAAATCGCTCTTTAAACCCGACTTCCTGGGTCTCGGTTTCACTATTACCAGACATTATTTTCGCCGCACCGCCATGAAAGCGCGTAACCACGCCTTTTTGTTCGAGAAAGCGCAAATCGGCACGGATTGTCGCTTCCGAGGCAGCAAATACTCCCGCCAGATCCTGAACAAGCACGGTTCCCTGTTCATTCACTAATTGGATGATCTTATTCCTTCGCTCGAATGAATTCATCGTCATTTACCCATATTCAATTGTGGCTAGTGTAAACGAAGGGGGACCATTGGTGAATGATCTGTTTTGCACAATACCGGGCCAGCATCACGCTGGCCCGCGGTTTCAGGGAATGAGCAACACTTTGCCCGGCATAGCATTACGAGCGATGTCACGCACCGCCTGGGCGAAGCTTTCAAAGCTTCCACGGTGAGCGATTAATGGCTCCAGGCTTAACTTACGTTCTGTCAGCAACCGGCTCGCCGTTTCCCACTCCTGCCCCGGCCAAGGGCTGGAGTAGTTCATCCAACTGCCGATAACCGTCAGCTCTTTACGCAATATTTTGCCAAACGTTGCCGATGTTAAATGCAGATCCTGATGCAACGTGCCCACCAGCGCCAGTTGGGCATGAGGACCGGCAATCTCTACCGCCAGTTCGACAGTTTGCGGTACGCCAGCCGTCTCGAGGATAAGCTGATTAAAGCGCAGTTCGCGTAAAACGCTCTGCATTTGCGGCGCGCTCATTTCGCTACTGTTAAATGTTTGCATCGCACCGAAAGATTTTGCCAGTGCCAGTTTTTCTGAACTAATGTCGATCGCCGTCACACTCTTTGCTCCCAGCGCGACAGCGCACTGAATGGCCAGCAGGCCAATGGTTCCGGCACCAATAATAATAACGTTTTTATTCTCACAACCTTGCGCTAAATGAAAAGCATGCAGACCAACGGTAATCGGCTCAATAAAAGCCCCATCCTCAATAGGCATATCCGTGGGTAGAGCAAAGACATTTTTTCGCTTAACGACAATATATTCAGCAAATCCACCATCACGCCGCGAGCCAATAAAATCATATTTTGCGCACTGGGAATAAAACCCTTTCAGACACTCTGGACAAGTAAAACAGGGTAATAACGGCACACAGGCAACCGCATCGCCAGGGTGTAAATCATCAACACCGGATCCCACCGCATCAATATAGCCGCTAAATTCATGGCCTAACGTTATTGGATAATAATGTGCACCATTTTTAAATATCCTGGGTAAATCGGAACCACATAAGCCCGAGCTGGCAATTTTTACCCGCACCTCATCCTGATGTTTAATTTCAGGAATGACGCTTTCTGCAACGCGCACGATACCATCAGTATCATTCACCACTGATTTCATAAAAACTCCTGATTGTTAAGGGGGATAACCTCCCCCTCAGGTAAAAATTATTCTGCGAGAACGACTTTCTCTTGTTTAATAAAGCCACGCGCTCTACGCCAGGTCATGAAAATACCGGTCAGATAAATTGCACCGATAATAATGAAACCGGGAATATTTTGCGGGGAGAAAACCTGAATCAGTAACCAGGTAATGGGAGAACCGCCCTGATCCATTGAAGCCACCATACCCCCGGCTTTTAACGCCCCAGCATTAGCCGCCAGTTGGGTGTGCAAACCAATAGTTTGCGTCGCGATCCACAGGGTGATGCTCATAATGATGACACCCGAGATTAAGGTGCGGAACAGATTTCCACGATGCACGGCGACCGCCATCGCCACGAAGAAGCCGATGGTGGCAAGATCGCCAAACGGCAGCACCTGATTACCCGGCACACAAACAGCAATTAAAATGGTGAGTGGGATAAAAATCAGGCTTGCCGATACCACCGCCGTATGTCCCAGCAGCAACGCCGGATCAAGGCCAATCAGGAACTCCTGACCGCCGAACTTCGCCTGTAAACGACTACGAGCTTGCTTAGCGATGGGCGTTAAACCATCCATGATGGGTTTAATCACCCGTGGCATTAGCAGCATCACTGCCGCCGTTTTTACCGCCAGCTGCAATACACCTTTGACATCGTAACCCGCGAGGATGCCGATAATCAGCCCCATCACAAAACCCACGGTGACAGGCTCGCCAAATGGACCAAATTTGCGCTGAATATCGTCGGCGCTAAATTTAATTCGGTTAACGCCTGGGATTTTCTCGATGATAGCATCGACCAGCACCGCAATCGGCCCCATATACGCCGACGTACCGTGCGGAATAGCAATACCTTCCAGCTCAAAGAAATTTCGGGTATCGCGGGCAAACCAGTCGCCGAGCTTATAAACAAACGCCGCGTGAATTACCACACCTGCCATCCCTATCATCCATGAACCGGTTGCCAGATGCAGCAACGCGCCGGTGAAGGTCATATGCCAGATATTCCAGATATCAACATTTACCACCCGCGTCATACGGGTCAGTAACATCGCCACGTTAACCAGAATCGCAATCGGAATCGCCACCAGCGCAATTTGCGACGCCCAGGTCATTGGTGAAGAGCCCGGCCAGCCAACATCGACCACATGCAGATTCAGGTCGAAATTTTCCGCCATCGCTTTCGCCGCCGGGCCAATGGAATCCAGCATTAAGCCAATCACAAGGCCAATGCCAACAAAGCCAATCCCGATATGCAGACCCGCTTTAAAGCAATCGCCTGCCTTCATGCCTAATATTTTAGAAAAAATAATGATGACAATCGGCAGCATCACCGTAGGGCCGAGGTCGAGAATATAACGCATGACTTCTGAAAACATAGGTCACCCCTGTAAGATAGTCAGAATTTTATTTTGTAATGCTTCGATACCGATACCAGAAATAAAAGGCATGCCGTGAACTAACGGAATATCGCCAAAACTACGATCCACTTTGGCAGTGGTGCATATCAAATGCACACCATCCATATAGGTTTCTATTTCATTAACCCGACACTGGATTAATTCAACAGGAATATTATGATTCTGACACAACTCTTTAATTTCTTCCGCCGCCATCGTAGAGGTCGCAACCGCGCCTCCGCAAGCGACAATAATCTTGCGTTTCATAAATAGTCCTTTTTATTGTTACAGAGGGATTTATTCGTCTGAATCTAAAACATACTTTGTGAAGTATTCCTTTAACTGGGTTTCAGGAAGAGTGATTAGTGTCTCGACGATATCGGGCTGTTGTAACTTGCCAAATAAACAGCGTAAAAGTTTCAATTGCTGCTGCGGATTTTCCACAATCAACGCAATAACCAACGATACCGCCACGTCGTTATCATCATCCGCTTGCTGAAAATGAACTTTATTTGTTGGCCTTAACAGATAAATGGCTGACGACTTAGCATGAATCGCCTCACAATGCGGTATTGCAATAGCGTGCTGCTCAAGCATTATCCCGGTAGGGAATTCTGCTTCTCTGGCAATTAATGCCTGTGGCCAGGTATCATGAACCACACCTTTGGCGAGCATCTCATTACCGATATGGGTTAAAACTTCGCTACGATCGACAAAAGAAATTCCGCTACGAACAAACAGGTTAGTCATATACCGTCCTTATTCCGCACAGCCGTAGCGATAGGCGCGCAAAACATCATAAATTTTATCCATAATCAGCTGATGCGGTATTGCTGATAATTCCCCGGACTGAATGCGTTCAAATTGTTTGGGAAGATACTGACTAATCATGCCCAGTGGGATGTCCACGCCTTCAAGATTCACCATCATCGTTTCGACGCTATTTTTAATCCGACTATGCGGCCAGTAATAACGAATACGATCCGACAGGCTGTAACGAATATCCAGTAATGAATCGTTAAAACCCGTACGATAATATTTTTTCCAGTATTGCGGTTCGTCGAGCATCACTTCTTCAATTACCGCCAGGCAACCGCTGCGATTTTCAGGGGCGATAAGTTCCTGCTCAATTTGTGCCAGTGCAAATATCGCCTCGCGTAAAGCAAAGGTTAATGCGGGACCGACTTTCAATATTGCAAAGTGATCGCGGACTAATTCCCAATAAGCCGTCCGGGTCTGGTAATCGGTAGAATGTGCTTCATAAACCATTCGGGTGTTTTCTATCCATTGCGCCAGCGGCTGCGCTTCCTGCGGCTGATAATGGATAATATTGCTGTGATCAAATTCCACACCCGGCTGCACCACGATGGCAATCACACGTGTTAACGCCTCTGTCAGCCCACGGGCAATAAAGGCCTTTTGATGCGTACGTAAAGTATTGGCGGCATCTTCAACATGGGTGATGTGTACTGACTGAATGGCGCTGGCCTCACCGCCCGGAACCGGAACTTCGGTGCCAATGACATAGCTCAGTTGCTCACGCTGGCAATCTGTCGCCACACTTTCCGCAGCAAAGCAAAGCACAGCAGCTCGTTCCGCAACCGTTTCTGGTGCTAACGGTATGGGATCCCCCGCGCAGGACATTGACGCATCAAGATGAATTTTACTGAAGCCGGCACGAACATATTCCTTTACCAGCTCGACGGATTTTTCCATCGCCGCATCCGCATTTTCTTGCTGCCAGCAGTTTGGCCCCAGATGATCGCCGCCGAGAATAATGCGTTCGCGTGCAAACCCAACTTTATCGGCAATCGTAAAAACAAATTCGCGAAAGTCTGCCGGTGTCATTCCGGTATAACCGCCAAATTGATTGACCTGGTTTGACGTTGCTTCAATCAGCACTTTGCGCGTGCTGTTGCGATCAAATGCCAGCGCCGCTTCGATAACCAACGGATGGGCAGAACAGACTGAACATATGCCGATATGTTCACCAGCTTTATGCCGGGCAATTAACGTTTTCATGTTTTTTCCTTGTTAAATGGCAGGTGCGTTATGCCCTGCCCTCGCAGCCACAATCGGCAATCACTTTGCTCACCACATCGCGCATTGCGGATTTAGCCGACTGCAAATAATCCCGGGGATCGGTCGCTTCAGGGTGCTCGGTCAGGTAATTTTTTAACGCCTGCGAGAAGGCATTTTTCAGCTCCGTTGCAACGTTGATTTTGCATATCCCCAGTTTGATGGTTTGCTGAATATCCTTAGTCGATAACCCTGACGCGCCATGCAGCACCAGCGGTAAGTTCACCCACTGGCGAATGTTCTCCAGTCTAGAAAAATCAAGCGCCGGTGCGCTGGCATACATCCCATGAGCCGTGCCGATGGCGACCGCCAGGGAATCAATTCCGGTTGCCTCGGCAAATTCACGCGCCTGAGCGGGGTTGGTGTACAACGCATCGGCTTCATTGACTTGCACATCATCTTCCTGGCCGCCAAGTTGCCCCAGCTCCGCCTCGACGCTGACATCAAAGCGATGGCAAAAATCCACCACCTCTTTGACCCGTGAAATATTTTGCGCAAAAGGCAAATGCGAGGCGTCAATCATGACTGAGCGCACGCCAGAACGAACCTTCTGAGCGATATCGTCAAATTTCGTGTGATGGTCGAGATGAATTGCCAGTGGATGGTGATATTGCTTCGCCATCGCGCTGACCAGCGCCAACAGATTTTCTGTACCAGCATGAGTAAATGTGCCAGGCGTTCCGGCGATGATGACCGGCGCATGCAGGTTGGCAGCGGTTTCTACCACCACTTGCATCGTTTCGAGATTGTGAATATTGAATGCCGGAACCGCATAACCGCCGCGCTGTGCGTTGTTCAGCATCTGCTTTGTCGATACCACGTACATTTTCATATCCTGTCGTTTGTTTTCGATTTCAAAATATAATGAAATTATTTGTTTTTAAATATCGAGATAACGATCACAAAAACGACAATATGAAAATTATTCGAGGAGTGAAAGGCAAAAAAACGGCCTCCCGATAGGGAAGCCGTAGCAAAGTGCGCGTGTTTTTATGCCGGATGCGGTGTAAACATACGTGGCAGTGCTATGTAGGCATGATAAGACGCTTCAGCGTCGCATCAGGCATAGGTTGCCGGATGCAGCGTAAACGCCTTATCCGTCCTACGGGGTGGTGTTGTTCGTATAAGGCGTATCAGGCGATAGTAATTTTGCTATCGAGATAAACGTCCTGCACGGCGTTAATCAGTTTCACGCCGTCAGCCATCGATTTCTTGAACGCTTTACGTCCAAGAATCAGCCCCATTCCGCCTGCGCGTTTGTTGATAACCGCAGTACGCACTGCATCGCTGAGGTCAGTTTCACCGCCCGCAGCACCGCCGGAGTTTATCAACCCAGCCCGACCCATATAGCAGTTAGCTAACTGATAACGCACCAGATCAATCGGGTTTTCGCTGGTCAATTTGCTGTAAACACGATCGTCGGTGTAACCGTAATTAATTGCTTTATAGCCGCCGTTATTTTCCGCCATTTTTTGTTTGACGATATCTGCACCGATGGTTGCCGCCAGATGGTTTGCCTGACCGGTCAGGTCGGCGGAAACATGGTAATCAACGCCATCTTTCTTAAAGGCGGAGTTACGCAAATAGGCCCACAGCACTGTCACCATACCCAGCTCGTGCGCACGTTCAAAAGCCGCAGAAATTTCTTCAATCTGGCGACGTGACTCTTCCGAGCCAAAATAGATAGTCGCACCAACCGCAACCGCGCCCATGTTGAACGCCTGCTCCACGCTGGCATACAGCGTTTGATCGTAGGTATTCGGGTAACTTAGCGTCTCGTTGTGATTAAGTTTGACGAGGAATGGAATGCGATGCGCATAACGCCGCGATACCGACGCCAGCACGCCGTAAGTTGACGCCACACAGTTACAGCCCGCTTCGATCGCCAGTTCAACAATGTTTTTCGGGTCAAAGTAGAGCGGGTTAGCAGCAAATGAAGCTCCGGCAGAGTGCTCAACGCCCTGGTCAACCGGCAGAATAGAAAGATATCCTGTGCCAGCCAGACGCCCGGTGTTGTACAACGTCTGCATATTACGTAACACCGCTGGCGGGCGATTATTGTCAATCATTACGCGGTCTACGTAGTCATGTCCGGGGAGATAAAGCTGGTCAGAAGGAATTGTCATACAACGGTGCTGTAAAAGGTTGTCGGCGTCTTTGCCAAGCAACTGCGCAATATCTGTCATTACTATGCTCCCGTAAATTCCGATTGGATATCGGCTATGGATTGTCCTGGCCCGCCTTTTGCGGGCAATCATAATCCTGGTCGTTACGGGCGAGTTTTTCCATCTTTTGGATGTTTTTTCAGCGTTTTCTGTTGGCTCGATTCATCAGAAAAAATGTTAGCGCGGTCAAGTTTTCACCGCAAAGGTATTTAAAAGGTATTATTAAGTGGTATTGTCATCGCGTACCTTACATTACCTGTCATGAAGGAATTAAAAGATGAAAACAACAGCAAAGCTGTCGTTCATGATGTTTGTTGAATGGTTTATCTGGGGCGCGTGGTTTGTGCCATTGTGGTTGTGGTTAAGTAAAAGCGGTTTTAGTGCCGGAGAAATTGGCTGGTCGTATGCCTGTACCGCCATTGCGGCGATCCTGTCGCCAATTCTGGTTGGCTCCATCACTGACCGCTTTTTCTCGGCGCAAAAAGTGCTGGCGGTATTGATGTTCGCAGGCGCGCTGCTGATGTATTTCGCTGCGCAACAGACCACTTTTGCCGGGTTCTTCCCGTTACTGCTGGCCTACTCGCTAACCTATATGCCGACCATTGCGCTGACTAACAGCATCGCTTTTGCCAACGTGCCGGATGTTGAGCGTGATTTCCCGCGCATTCGTGTGATGGGCACTATCGGCTGGATTGCCTCCGGTCTGGCATGTGGTTTCTTGCCGCAAATACTGGGGTATGCCGATATCTCACCGACTAACATCCCGCTGCTGATTACCGCCGGAAGTTCTGCTCTGCTCGGTGTGTTTGCGTTTTTCCTGCCCGACACGCCACCAAAAAGCACCGGCAAAATGGATATTAAAGTCATGCTCGGCCTGGATGCGCTGATCCTGCTGCGCGATAAAAACTTCCTCGTCTTTTTCTTCTGTTCATTCCTGTTTGCGATGCCACTAGCGTTCTATTACATCTTTGCCAACGGTTATCTGACCGAAGTTGGCATGAAAAACGCCACCGGCTGGATGACGCTCGGCCAGTTCTCTGAAATCTTCTTTATGCTGGCATTGCCGTTTTTCACTAAACGCTTTGGTATCAAAAAGGTATTATTGCTTGGTCTGGTCACCGCTGCGATCCGCTATGGCTTCTTTATTTACGGTAGTGCGGATGAATATTTCACCTACGCGTTACTGTTCCTCGGTATTTTGCTTCACGGCGTAAGTTACGATTTTTACTACGTTACCGCTTACATCTATGTCGATAAAAAAGCCCCCGTGCATATGCGTACCGCTGCGCAGGGGCTGATCACGCTCTGCTGCCAGGGCTTCGGCAGTTTGCTCGGCTATCGTCTTGGCGGTGTGATGATGGAAAAGATGTTCGCTTATCAGGAACCGGTAAACGGACTGACTTTCAACTGGTCCGGGATGTGGACTTTCGGCGCGGTGATGATTGCCATTATCGCCGTGCTGTTCATGATTTTTTTCCGCGAATCCGACAACGAAATTACGGCTATCAAGGTCGATGATCGCGATATTGCGTTGACACAAGGGGAAGTTAAATGAAAACAGAACGTATTCTCGGTGCTCTTTATGGGCAGGCGTTAGGGGATGCGATGGGGATGCCCTCCGAGCTTTGGCCACGCAGCCGCGTTAAAGCACACTTTGGCTGGATTGACCGTTTTCTTCCTGGACCAAAGGAGAATAACGCGGCCTGTTATTTTAACCGCGCCGAATTCACCGACGATACCTCGATGGCGCTGTGTCTGGCGGATGCGTTACTGGAACGTGAAGGCAAGATCGATCCGGATCTGATTGGGCGTAATATTCTCGACTGGGCGCTGCGTTTCGACGCCTTTAACAAAAACGTACTAGGTCCGACCTCGAAGATTGCGCTTAACGCCATTCGCGACGGTAAACCCGTTGCTGAACTGGAAAACAACGGCGTGACCAACGGCGCAGCGATGCGCGTCTCGCCATTAGGTTGTTTGCTTCCGGCGCGTGATGTTGATTCCTTTATTGATGATGTAGCGCTGGCGTCCAGCCCGACCCATAAATCCGATCTGGCGGTTGCAGGCGCGGTAGTCATCGCATGGGCGATTTCTCGTGCCATTGACGGAGAAAGCTGGTCAGCGATTGTTGATTCCCTGCCTTCAATTGCGCGACATGCACAGCAAAAACGCATCACTACGTTCAGCGCCTCACTGGCGGCGCGGCTGGAGATTGCGCTGAAAATTGTGCGCAATGCCGACGGCACCGAATCCGCCAGCGAACAGCTTTACCAGGTCGTTGGCGCAGGTACCAGCACTATTGAGTCCGTTCCGTGCGCCATTGCGCTGGTTGAACTGGCACAAACCGACCCGAATCGCTGCGCCGTCCTGTGCGCTAACCTTGGCGGCGACACAGACACCATCGGTGCTATGGCGACGGCAATTTGCGGCGCGTTGCATGGCGTTAACGCTATCGATCCTGCGTTAAAGGCGGAACTGGATGCGGTAAATCAGCTTGATTTCAACCGCTATGCCACAGCGCTGGCGAAATATCGTCAACAACGGGAGGCGGTATGAGCGGCGCTCGATTACACACGCTGCTGCCTGAATTAACCACGCGTCAGTCGGTGATGGTCGTCGGCGCGGCGGTCATTGACGTGATCGCCGACGCTTATGCCCTCCCCTGGCGTGGGTGCGATATCGAACTGAAACAGCAGAGCGTTAACGTTGGCGGCTGCGCACTGAATATTGCCGTGGCGTTAAAGCGCCTCGGCATCGAAGCGGGTAATGCCTTGCCGCTCGGTCAGGGCGTGTGGGCGGAGATGATTCGCAACCGGATGGCAAAAGAGGGCTTAATCAGCCTGATCGATAACGCCGAAGGTGATAACGGCTGGTGTCTGGCGCTGGTTGAGCCGGATGGCGAACGCACTTTTATGTCATTCAGCGGTGTTGAAAATCAGTGGAATCGCCAGTGGCTGGCGCGATTAACCGTTGCGCCTGGCAGCCTGCTCTATTTTTCCGGTTATCAACTGGCCTCGCCCTGCGGCGAATTGTTAGTGGAATGGCTGGAAGAGCTGCAAGACGTGACGCCGTTTATCGATTTTGGCCCACGTATTGGCGATATCCCGGATGCATTACTGGCGCGGATCATGGCCTGTCGACCTTTAGTGTCGCTCAATCGTCAAGAGGCTGAGATTGCCGCCGAACGTTTTGCTTTATCCGCAGAGATAACAACACTTGGCAAGCAATGGCAGGAGAAATTTGCCGCGCCGTTGATCGTTCGTCTCGATAAAGAAGGCGCATGGTATTTCAGCAACGACGCTTCTGGCTGCATTCCGGCATTTCCAACGCAAGTTGTCGACACCATTGGGGCGGGCGACAGTCATGCCGGTGGCGTACTTGCCGGGCTGGCCTCTGGTCTGCCACTGGCGGATGCCGTATTACTGGGCAATGCAGTGGCGTCGTGGGTTGTCGGGCATCGGGGCGGTGATTGTGCGCCAACGCGCGAGGAACTACTCCTCGCACACAAAAACGTATAGATCGCTGCGACAGTGGCTAATGCTGTACTCAATAGGCCGTTGCTGTTGGTCAAGCGCCACTTGCTTGATCACCAGCACCGGTATTTTGCTATCTAACTGAATATGTGACTGAAACTCGGCATCCGGCATCCGGGCGCTAACGCGGGAACGCGTACGTTGTGGGTAAATGTGCTGGCTGCGGAAATAGTCATAAAGTGAAATCCCGATGGCATCAACATCATGAATTAAATGCGCCGGAACCCACGATTCCTCAATCGATACCGCTTCTTCATCGACATAGCGAATACGCTTAAGCAAAAAGACATCACTTCCTGCTTCGACCGCCAGCTGCTGCGCGACTTCTTCGGGACATTTCACGACACGCTTGTTAACCCATAGCGTATCGGGCTTTTTCCCGCGCAATACCACCTGCTGAGAAAAACCTCGCGCTTCTTTCAACGAGTATTCGAAGATGTTGTTGATCTGCGTGCCGTAACCGCGCGAACGCGTCACCACACCCTCTTCTTCCAGCGCCTGCATCGCCTTGCGCACCGTAATGCGCGAAACGCCGGTTAACTGACTTAAATCACGCTCACCGGGCAAAATATTGCCATGCTCCAGCACCCCGCTGCGCACGGCATTTTTTACCGTTTCGGCAAACTTAATATAAAGCGGCGTGTTATCCGCCGCTAAAATACGCTCGTTCAGTTGGGCAATCAGCTGGGTATGCGCTTGTTCCATTTGTCTTTTTCCTGCCGGGGAGTCTGGTGGGAGTATATCACTGCTTCTTATTTAAGGCGTTTCTTTAATCCCATCAACGAATGCCTGCAACTCCTCCACCGTGCCATTAAATACATTAAAATCCACCGGACCATTGATGCCATCTACCTGTCCACGGTCGGAATGCTGCCAGAAGCGCCAGGCCATTCCGTCATTGTCCGGACGACGTTGATAGTAGTGAGCCACCCACCACGGATATTCATTGAAATAGCCCGCCAGATTGGTGTGATAAAAAACGGCTCCTGAGTAAATAATCGGCTTTTTCCCCGTACTTTTTTCGACCATTTTTAGCCACTGACTTACCCGCTTGCGTAATTCTTTTGCCGATAATTTTCCCCGTTCTTCTACGTCCAGCACGGCAGGGAAATCGCCTTGTGAGAAATCCACCGTTTGCAGAAATAATCTCGCCTGAACTGAAGCGGATACCGACGGGGAGAAATAATGATACGCCCCACGCAGCAGGCCATTTTCGCGGCTTAGTTGCCAGTTACGCGAAAAATAGGGGTCCACCAGCTTTTCGCCTTCCGTCGCCTTAATAAAAGCAAACTGTAAGCGGATACCATTGTCGCGCATTTTTGCCACCCGCTGCCAGTCGATCCGCTCCTGCCAGCGCGAAACATCTATTCCGTGAATGGTGTAACTGGCAGGAATGCGAATAGCGAAAGATTTAACCGGGCGATAACCGTAGAAGTGGATGTAGTCTGTAATCTGAACTGCTGTCGAATAGAAAAAATTCACCGTCTGACGCGGATAAATTGCAACGATGGAAATTAGCCCAAGAGCGCATAATAGAGAGGTGAGTTTTTTTCGACTGGTAATTCTTAGCTGCATTGGTTTCATCCCTGAATGTCAGTGCCAAAGGCTGACAATAACCAAAGCAGCTATAGTACGGTGCTCACCACCAGGCGTGGAAGTGGTGAACCGGACCAATACCGTGACCAACTTCCAGCGTGTCGGCCTGGGCTAACGCCGATGAAAGCCAGCTTTTTGCCTCCTGTACGGTGTCAGCCCAGTTTGTATGGCGCGGGCGTAGTGCAGCCAACGCCGCAGAGAGTGTACAACCAGTGCCGTGGGTGTTTTTGGTCATAATGCGCGGTGCGGTAAACCGTTGTTCACCCTCGCGGGTAAACAGCCAGTCCGGGCTTTGCTCATCATCCAGATGACCACCTTTCATTAGCACTGCGCCACAGCCCATCGCCAACAGCGATCGCCCTTGTTCCAGCATTTCCTGTTCGGTGCGCGCGTGTGGCGCGTCGAGCAAGGCGGCAGCTTCGGGCAAGTTTGGCGTTATTAATGAAACCTGTGGCAATAATCGACTGCGCAGCGTAGCAACCGCCGAAGGTGAAAGCAGCGGGTCGCCGCTTTTTGCCAGCATAACGGTGTCGAGTACCACGTTTTGGATCTGATAACGTTGCAACCGTTCTGCCACCGCTTCAACAATATCGGTTTCCGCCAGCATACCGATTTTAGTGGTATCGATTCGCACATCGCTGAACACCGAATCGAGCTGGGCGGCGACAAAATCAGGCTCAATGCGATACACCGACTGTACGCCACGGGTATTTTGCGCCACCAGTGCAGTAATAACTGAGCAACCATAAGCGCCAAGTGCCGAGAAGGTTTTAAGATCGGCCTGAATCCCCGCACCACCACTCGGATCAGTACCGGCAATCGTCAGAGCGTTAATTCGTTTCATGCCTGCACCTCCTGCGTCAATTGCCAGAGCGCATCAAGGAAATGTGGAACAAAACTGCCTGGCCCCTCGCTTCTGGCGACTGCGCGTTCTCCGGCTTGTTTCATCCAGTGACAGGCAGATGCGACATTTTCCAGCGTATCGCCTGGTAACGCACAGCAGGCAGCGACAACCGCCGATAATGCACAGCCAGTTCCTACCACTTTGGTCATTAACGGATCACCACCGTGAATACCAATGATACGATGTCCATCGGTAACATAATCCATCTCGCCAGTGACCACGACGATTGCGCCAGTTTCCCGTGCCAGTGTTTGTGCAGCGGGTATCGCGTTAGCTGCGGCGTCAGTGGTATCCACTCCCCGTCCGCCATTAGCAATGCCAGCTAATGCCATGATTTCCGAAGCATTACCACGTATCGCTGCCGGTTTAAAAGATAAAAGTTCATGACAAAAATGGCGGCGATAATCGAGCGCACCCACCGCTACTGGATCAAGCGTCCAGGGTGTTTGAGAGCTTTTTGCTTGCTCAACGGCAGCACGCATCGCCTGAGCGCGTGGCTGCGTCAGTGTGCCAACGTTAATCAACAAGGCACTGGCGATAGCCGCAAACTGACTGGCCTCTTCGGTTTCGATAACCATCGCTGGCGATGCACCGAGCGCCAGCAAGGTATTGGCGGTAAAGGTTTGCACCACATCATTGGTCATGCAGTGCACAAGAGGGGAATGTTGGTGAAAAAGGTGTAACGCGTGCGCAGATTGCGCTGAACCCAGCAGGTCGACTTGCATAGTTTGCTCCTGCCATAACGTGAAGAAGCAATGACCTGGTGGTCCGTGACTTCCCTACGCTGGCATTATCCAGATCAGGTGATACGGGTATTTCTCAGCCTTCACGCAGAAGGGCACCCCGAGTCGTTTGGTTGCGATGATAAATCGCAGAGGAGGATGGTAATGTCCAGCGCACGCGTTGTAAACGAGGAAAAACGGCAGTTTTACAATCGCGTTAATAAATTATTTGATATATGAATCCAGCACCTTCAGAACGACATCCAGATCTTCTTCACGTTTTAGCTCATCCCCCTGGTGAACGATGTGTTCCGTCAGATGACCTTTAATCACTTCCCGCATCAGACCGTTTACCGCGCCACGGATAGCAGCAATCTGTTGTAAAACTGCAGCGCATTCGTGCGGCTCGTCGAGCATTTTCTTGAGCGCCACGACCTGGCCCTGAATCTTACTGGCACGCGCTTTCAGTTTCTGTTTATCACGGATTGTATGAGACATGGCAACACCTGGTTAACAAGAATATGAAAAATCATAGCACTATTAATCTACTGGGGGGTAGTATCAGGTACTGGGGGGGAGTAGAATCAGATTGCCGAATTAATACTAAGAATTATTATCATGACCGAATTTACAACTCTTCTTCAGCAAGGAAACGCCTGGTTCTTCATCCCCAGCGCCATCTTACTTGGTGCGCTTCATGGCCTGGAACCAGGGCACTCAAAAACGATGATGGCGGCGTTTATCATCGCCATCAAAGGCACCATTAAACAAGCGGTGATGCTCGGACTGGCAGCAACTATTTCGCATACCGCAGTGGTCTGGTTAATTGCCTTTGGCGGGATGGTGATCAGCAAGCGCTTTACTGCTCAATCAGCAGAACCGTGGCTCCAGCTGATTTCCGCAGTGATCATTATTAGCACCGCGTTCTGGATGTTCTGGCGTACCTGGCGCGGCGAACGCAACTGGCTGGAGAATATGCACGGGCATGATTATGAGCATCATCATCACGATCACGAACATCACCACGACCATGGACATCATCACCATCACGAACATGGCGAGTATCAGGATGCCCATGCACGAGCCCATGCCAATGACATTAAACGACGCTTTGATGGTAGAGAGGTCACCAACTGGCAAATTTTGTTATTTGGCTTAACCGGTGGCCTTATCCCCTGCCCGGCAGCAATTACCGTGCTGTTGATATGCATTCAGTTGAAAGCCCTGACACTGGGCGCAACACTGGTCGTCAGTTTCAGCATTGGCCTGGCGTTAACGCTTGTCACCGTAGGCGTTGGCGCAGCAATCAGCGTTCAGCAGGTCGCAAAACGCTGGAGCGGATTTAACACTCTCGCTAAACGCGCCCCCTATTTTTCCAGTCTGTTGATTGGCTTAGTCGGTGTGTATATGGGCGTACATGGCTTCATGGGCATAATGCGATAACTCAATCCTTTAGGCTTGCATGTTATCTTCAGCCCAGGATGATTCTTAAATCAGCTATTTCCGCTGACTCTCTGCTCGCTAAGGATGCTTTTAGGGCATCCTTTCATTTACACTTTTTACGAAATCATGGGATCACTAACAAAATATCGCTTGTCAGTTATATTGTATGGCAGGAAAGATATGCGACTGATATTACAGATCCCCAAAGTGGAGAGTTTATGACCATTAAAAATAAGATGTTGCTGGGTGCGCTTTTGCTGGTTACCAGTGCCGCCTGGGCCGCACCAGCCACCGCGGGTTCGACCAATACCTCGGGAATTTCTAAGTATGAGTTAAGTAGTTTCATTGCTGACTTTAAGCATTTCAAACCAGGGGACACCGTACCAGAAATGTACCGTACCGATGAGTACAACATTAAGCAGTGGCAGTTGCGTAACCTGCCCGCGCCTGATGCCGGGACGCACTGGACCTATATGGGTGGCGCGTACGTGTTGATCAGCGACACCGACGGTAAAATCATTAAAGCCTACGACGGTGAGATTTTTTATCATCGCTAAAAAAAGCCCCCTCATCATGAGGGGGAAATGCAGACACCTTGTTATTTTTTATTATTAGCCACTTGCTCGTCTTGCTTGTTATTAGTCGTATTTCACGTTGATTAATGCGGTTGCCTCCAGTGCGCCAGATTTAACTTTGTTTGTATCGTAGACGTAGTAACTGGCTGTTATCGGAATTGAAACCGTTGTATCTGTAAGTTTTGACTTCGCCGCAACTTCCTTTAAATTTGTATATCCTTTACTGCTGTTAGTGATATTTAAAAGTGTGACTGGCGAACCATTACTTTCAAGAATAAATCCTACGCCATTATCTTCCGCACCTTTCAGTATTGTGTTGCTGTTGGTTAACAAGTCAGAACTTGATAAATACACCTGCATTTTCCGTGATGTTTGATTTTGTTGACCTAATAAATTTTTACAACGCAGAATAATATCCCCTTGTTTACTATTTATTGTTGCTTTGTTACCTGTGGCTGGTAATTGTGAAACGGGAATACTGTCTAAAGTAATTAATAAATCGTCCGGTTTGCAGGTTGTGGTTATCGGGTTGTATGACAATGTCAGATTAAAGGAATAGACACCTGCATTTTGTGCCAATGCATTTCTGTAGCTATTTACACATGCATCCCATGACTTGCCACCTAATAAACACAGTAGAAATTGTACTGCGGCACTCCCGCGTGTCGATGATGAAGCACTGGATAATGTCGCAACACCATTAATCATCACTGAACCGCCGCCCCCCGCAGAAACATTCACTTTTGCATTACTGGCCGCAGGTGTCACCGTAACTGAATAACCACTGGTGAAACTGGTCTGATTATTTGACAACGTGATGTTGTTTTTATTGGTCCATTCAAAATGTAAATTTAATTTTATGGTATCGTTATAAAGTCCAACAATAATATCCGACGGGCTCATAGGGGTGATAGTATTTGTACTTACGCATGACGAATCATTAAAATTATGCTCATATGTCGCCATTTGTGTTTGAGTAAGTGCAAAATCCCCCTGAACAACCAAGTTGTGCTGAACAGATAACTCACTATAACATGCCGCATAGCTCACAGGCATAACCATCATCATTAATATAAATAGCATTATGCGAATTTCCATAGAACCACCTGACTATTACTGGCAAATATAATTTCTACTTTCATCAATCTCTTTACCGAAGGTGATTGTGCATGAAAGTCCTTGTTGCTTATCAATTGCCACATTAACCGATGGCGGTACTTCATTGGTGCGAATAAATAACTGACTTCCCTGGCCGACAACGCCAATATTATGACCATGGATATCATTGACTTCATAACCAAACGTTAATGATTGCCCATCTGCTCTTAACGCTTTTATAAACCATGGCTTGCGCTGATCGGTATCAAAATTAACCAGTACAACCGCGCCGCGATAAGGGGCGGCAATTTTCCGGTTGCCACGTAATTCTGCTTCGCTATCGCTTTGCGACACATCCAGCATCAGGTGATTTTCCCGATAAGGTGTCATTCCGTCGTATATCACCACTCCATTACGGTTTGTTGTGCGATATTTTTGCCCATTGACATAAGCATCTTTAATTCCTGGCGCATTCATCACAGCAAACGTTTCGGAAAGACGGTTCGCCAGATTAACGCCACCCGACCAGGCGACAATGCCCCCTGAAACACTGGCTCCAGCCTGTCGATAAGTACTCGACTGACTATAACTGCCATTCACTGTCGCAACCGGCGCGTTCCAGGTCAAATTCGCCCCAGCTGTCGTTTCATTTCCCTGATGTTGATGACTCAGGTTGACACCATAATTGAACTGATCCCGACTCCCTACTGTTCCTGATAATCCCGTATTATTTGAGGCAAACCCCTGATCATCAAACGTCGTTGAGTTAGACATATATATTTGCCGACGAGGCGTCGAAACGTCATCACCCCAATCAAAGGGAATCGATATAAAAATATTAAAACGTTTCTCTTCATGATGATTCTCGTCATAAGCCTGGCTTGCCGCGAGGGTATAGCTTATCCGTCGCAGGTTGTTGGAATAACTCAACTGATAATCCTTACTACTGCCGCTACGCCCCCAGTAATCTCGCCATAACGTACTTAATGACACAGACCCCCAACCTTCTGGCAATGACTGGCTCATATTGGCGGAAAAGCTATTTTTGCGGCCAAAATCGTTCTGGTAATAATCGGCAATGTCATAGACATCGTTTTCATCACGGCGATAATTATCTTTATTGTTTGCCCAAACGTGATCGTTAAATGTCCGGTAATCACGCGACGAATAACGCCAGGCCGCCAGACCAAAACGCGTCGACGTTTGGCTCACAAATTTGTTGTAGGCAATTTGATAACTTTGCCCGTCAAACACATCGCCGTTGTCTTGTTTACTATGCGACTTAGTGGCATCGACGGAAATGGCACCAATGCGTGTATTCCAGCCAGCCCCCAAAGTAAACGCGTAATAATTATTCGCGACCATCGAGCCACCATACAGCGTCAATAAATTATTAAAACCATACTGATAACCCGCCTGGACAAAATCACTTTGTTTGCTCGCCCCTTCAATATGGCTACGACCCGCCGCTAAATCATATTTCGACACGCCGGGTTGCAGCATATTTGGCACCGCTGCATAAGGCACCAGATAGGTGGTTACCGAGCCGTCCGCCTCTTTCACGCTGACATCAAGATCTGCTCCACCACCGGCCAACTGCAAATCTGTAATCGCGAACGGGCCAGGAGGAACCTCTTTCTGATAAACCACAAAACCATTCTGTTCAATAGTTACCAGCGCGTTACTCTGAGCAATCCCCTGCACCCGTGGCGTAAAATTTTGTTTCGAGTTAGGCAACATCTGCATATCACGAAACAACCGCACACCTCTGAAGCGAACAGAATCAAAAATATCGCTTGATGTGTACATATCACCCACGCGAAGCGTGCCGAGAAGTTGGGCAAATCCACGTTCCAGATACAGGGTATTGCTTTTCCACACCCCTGGATTGTTATTTGTTTTACTGAAACTGGCATCAGAATGCAGTTGCCACCCCAGTAAATTTAACCCGCTGTTAAAACGTACATATGTACTCTTGTTATTACCCGACGCTTTATAGTCGCTGTAATACTGACTCAGATAATAAGAGGTATAAAACGCATTAATACCCCGCTCCCAGTTTTCCGGTGGAACATAGCCACTTTCCAGTTCTTCCACCCAGGCCTGCGGGACACTGAAATCGAGACGAAAAACCCCGATATCCCAGGTATAGCTCCCACCCTGAACAAGTTGCTCAAATGTTAAACATTGCTTACCGCTGGCGAAGTTATCGCTATTAATGCCTAACCGCTTGATAACTTCTCTTGATAAACATGTTTCTTGCGGGTTGTCTTTAACAATAATCTCATATTTCCCGCGCCATTGCTTATTGACATAAATATCGATGTCATACTGCCCCGGTAAGGGTTGATTATCATCAAGACGAATATTTGCAACCTGCTGGTCTTTCATTCCACCTATCATAAAATGGGTATCAAAGGTTTCTTCAGCTGCATAAGCTTCAATGCCGAGCAATAACGCTACGATTGCTGATGCAAGTGGGGTCATTCTCAACATAGGCAGCTCCTGCAATTAAATTTTGTCACTAATATAGTTGCCATGGTCATCGATAATGGTCAGATGCCAGTTATTTGCATTATTACTTTTGACATTAACACTCTGACTTTCTAAGGGGGCAATCATAATAGTTTCATAATTGACTTTGACATTATTAGCTTTGACATCCGAAATCGTCACCCAATTAGCTGAGTCATTTTTTATCACCAAACCATTGCCACTGCGATTTACCAGCAATTTTTTAAATGTCGCTTTATTTACCGGAGCAATACCCGCTGGCCGGTAAAACAACTTAATTCTGTTTTGCATCGCAAACTTCAGTGCATTCTTACCTTCTTGCTCTGGACTATTTGGTGGAATATCCAGAACATTCAGATAAAAAATGCTTTCTTTATTAGTGGGCAGTTTATTCGGCATAATTTTGATTTTTACTTGCTGCCCGGAATTTGCCCCTATTTTTGCCACTGGTGGCGTTAACATGAAAGGAACCTGAATTTTTTCTGGTGGTAATGACGTATCGCCATCATCAATCCACGCCTGCAGCAGCGAAGAACGGTTTCCCTGGTTCATCAACTGCACCATCACTTCTTTATTTTCTGCCGGGTAAATAATGCGCGTCCCGTAGATAACAATTCCGGCATGTGCAGGAAGGACCATAGAAAAAATGAGTAAAGATAATAATCCTTTCATTTTAATGCCTCTTAAATTAAAAGGCCGCCATGGGATAGCGGCCATGTTTATTACCTGGAGAAACTTACAATTTTATTTATTAATCCTGCGCCACACGCATAACCAGAGAAGATAACACATCACCTGATTGCACTGAGTTATCTGTCAGTTTCAGGTATTTTGCTTTAAACGGAATAGCATATTGACCTTCCGCTGTTTTATAACTCTCAATGTTAAAAGGTGCAGAAACATCCAGGACATCGCTGTTATCACCTAAATAGAGATAGTAACCCACGGTATCGTTGCTACTGGCTATCGCCTTATCGTTACCGGTTATTTTATCGTTGGTAATCAACGAGAGTTTTACACCAGCAACTTCTTTCGGGCAGCTAATTTTTAACATGCTGCTGGTTACACCGACTGCATCATCATAGGTAGAATATTTAGCTTTACCTTCAAAGACACTGGTTGGTACAGTCGGCATATTAATACTTACTGAATCACCACCCGCTTCGAATTTACACGGAGATTCTGCAATATTCCCCTTAATAGTTAATGTTCCGGTATCAACGTCTGCAGCAAATACTCCAGCGCTCATAAAAAAAGAAGAAAAGACAGCGGCAGCAATAATTGAACGTTTCATAATATGTTCCTTAATAAAATTTATTTTTGGTTGTTAAGAGTCTGTATCTCTTGGAAACAAATTTCTCACATCAAAAAAGTTGCCGCAATGTAAACACATTGTTTTATTGATTTAAAACAAATTAACCATTGCAATATAAATACAAAAAATATTTAAGAGTATTAACTATTTATCGCATCTATCAATTAATGTAGATTTATGTAAATGGTATTGTTGATATCAATAAAAAAGCCGAAATCATTTATATAAATGATTTCGGCTTTCTAAATGCAATTAAAATCAGGTTGCCAAATTAATCGTAGCGATTTAACACGATTCGACGTTTGCTATCGCTACCTGCAACAACCACTTCTGTCGTTACACCTTTGACGGGCGAAGAAAACAGATGACGGGTGTCAACATTATACGTTAACTGACCACAATGCTGTTGAGGTTGACCATTAACCATAGCCATACTGCATGTTGGGGGACTGATCCTGCCATTAATCGCTAATGTGGCAGTCTCTGAAGAGAATGCGGGAGAAGCCAATCCATAGGCAAGAAAAATAATTCCTGACAGCCAATACTTATTCATTGAACGTTATCCCTGTAGTAAAGGTTATGCCTGGATAGAATGAGTGCATAACAAACTATAGCTGTACATCCACTACACAGCCACGAAGGATGATAATGAAGCATTGCCTGTATGATCAATCGACTTTGTAGAGTTTCGGACGAAGGTCCGCAGAATATTCGCAGTATTAAATAAGTGTTCATTAATGCGGCAAAAACTAATACACCGCATCAATGTAACATCTCTGCGGTGTATGAAGAATAACCAGAATGGTTAATAGGCGTTAGACCGCGCGGAAGGAAATCTAGCCTGGAATGACTTCACCCTGCCAGTAGAGCTGAGCTGCAACGCGGTCAGCCAGCTGGCGGTAGATAGCGGTAAATTCGCTCTCCGGACGGCTGATAACCGTTGGCGTACCTTTATCGAGATCCTCACGTAAGGAGATGTGTAACGGCATCTGCCCCAGCAGCTGTGTATGGTATTTTTCAGCCAGTTTCTCTGCACCACCGGTACCGAAAATCGGTTCATGGTGACCACAGTTACTGCAAATATGCACACTCATGTTCTCGACAATACCGAGCACCGGAACCTCGACTTTCTCGAACATCACAATGCCTTTTTTCGCATCGATCAGCGCGATGTCCTGCGGGGTGGTGACCACGACTGCACCGGTTACTGGAATGTTTTGCGCCAGCGTCAATTGAATGTCACCGGTGCCTGGCGGCATATCAAGCACCAGATAGTCGAGATCCGGCCACAAGGTTTCCTGCAACATCTGCATTAACGCCTTGCTCGCCATCGGTCCACGCCACACCATCGCATTGTCGTCAGTGACCAGATAACCAATTGAATTGGTTGCCAGGCCATGAGACATAATCGGTGCCATATGGGTACCGTCCGGCGAAGTTGGACGCTGATTTTCTGCGCCCAACATTGTTGGGATTGATGGGCCGTAGATATCGGCGTCCAGAATGCCGACTTTCGCCCCTTCTGCCGCCAGCGCCAGTGCCAGGTTTACCGCCGTGGACGATTTACCCACGCCGCCTTTACCGGAACTCACCGCGATAATGTTCTTCACACCGTTAATTCCCGGCTGATTCTTCACGCGTTTCAGAGTGGCTATGTTATGCGACAGTTTCCAGTCGATAGCTTTCGCCCCGGTGATGCGCAGCAGTTCGGCGCTACATTGCTCTTTTAACTCTTCGAACGCGCTATGCCAGACAAACGGCATAACCAGTTCCACATGCAACGTGTCGTCCATCCAGGCGACATGGTGCAACGCTTTCAGCGTGGTGAGGTTATGCTTCAGGGTTGGGTGCTGAAAATTGGCCAGTGTCCCGGCGACCATTGCGCGCAAGGCTTCTGGTGATTTGGCCTGGGATTGTTCGTTCATCCCGACTCCTTTTTTGTATAGATAAACCATCAGCTGATAGTTTACCTGAAGAATATAGAGAAGTACTTACTTAACATTTTCCCATTTGGTACTATCTAACCCCTTTTCACTATTAAGAAGTAATGCCTACTATGACTCAAGTCGCGAAGAAAATTCTGGTGACGTGCGCACTGCCGTACGCTAACGGCTCAATCCACCTCGGCCATATGCTGGAGCACATCCAGGCTGATGTCTGGGTCCGTTACCAGCGAATGCGCGGCCACGAGGTCAACTTCATCTGCGCCGACGATGCCCACGGTACACCGATCATGCTGAAAGCTCAGCAGCTTGGTATCACCCCGGAGCAGATGATTGGCGAAATGAGTCAGGAGCATCAGACTGATTTCGCAGGCTTTAACATCAGCTATGACAACTATCACTCGACGCACAGCGAAGAGAACCGCCAGTTGTCAGAACTTATCTACTCTCGCCTGAAAGAAAACGGTTTTATTAAAAACCGCACCATCTCTCAGCTGTACGATCCGGAAAAAGGCATGTTCCTGCCGGACCGTTTTGTGAAAGGCACCTGCCCGAAATGTAAATCCCCGGATCAATACGGCGATAACTGCGAAGTCTGCGGCGCGACCTACAGCCCGACTGAACTGATCGAGCCGAAATCGGTGGTTTCTGGCGCTACGCCGGTAATGCGTGATTCTGAACACTTCTTCTTTGATCTGCCCTCTTTCAGCGAAATGTTGCAGGCATGGACCCGCAGCGGTGCGTTGCAGGAGCAGGTGGCAAATAAAATGCAGGAGTGGTTTGAATCTGGCCTGCAACAGTGGGATATCTCCCGCGACGCCCCTTACTTCGGTTTTGAAATTCCGAACGCGCCGGGCAAATATTTCTACGTCTGGCTGGACGCACCGATTGGCTACATGGGTTCTTTCAAGAATCTGTGCGACAAGCGCGGCGACAGCGTAAGCTTCGATGAATACTGGAAGAAAGACTCCACCGCCGAGCTGTACCACTTCATCGGTAAAGATATTGTTTACTTCCACAGCCTGTTCTGGCCTGCCATGCTGGAAGGCAGCAACTTCCGCAAGCCGTCCAACCTGTTTGTTCATGGCTATGTGACGGTGAACGGCGCAAAGATGTCCAAGTCTCGCGGCACCTTTATTAAAGCCAGCACCTGGCTGAATCATTTTGACGCAGACAGCCTGCGTTACTACTACACTGCGAAACTCTCTTCGCGCATTGATGATATCGATCTCAACCTGGAAGATTTCGTTCAGCGTGTGAATGCCGATATCGTTAACAAAGTGGTTAACCTGGCCTCCCGTAATGCGGGCTTTATCAACAAGCGTTTTGACGGCGTGCTGGCAAGCGAACTGGCTGACCCGCAGTTGTACAAAACCTTCACTGATGCCGCTGAAGTGATTGGTGAAGCGTGGGAAAGCCGTGAATTTGGTAAAGCCGTGCGCGAAATCATGGCGCTGGCTGATCTGGCTAACCGCTATGTCGATGAACAGGCTCCGTGGGTGGTGGCGAAACAGGAAGGCCGCGATGCCGACCTGCAGGCAATTTGCTCAATGGGCATCAACCTGTTCCGCGTGCTGATGACTTACCTGAAGCCGGTACTGCCGAAACTGACCGAGCGTGCAGAAGCATTCCTCAATACGGAACTGACCTGGGATGGTATCCAGCAACCGCTGCTGGGCCACAAAGTGAATCCGTTCAAGGCGCTGTATAACCGCATCGATATGAGGCAGGTTGAAGCACTGGTGGAAGCCTCTAAAGAAGAAGTAAAAGCCGCTGCCGCGCCGGTAACTGGCCCGCTGGCAGATGATCCGATTCAGGAAACCATCACCTTTGACGACTTCGCTAAAGTTGACCTGCGCGTGGCGCTGATTGAAAACGCAGAGTTTGTTGAAGGTTCTGACAAACTGCTGCGCCTGACGCTGGATCTCGGCGGTGAAAAACGCAATGTCTTCTCCGGTATTCGTTCTGCTTACCCGGATCCGCAGGCACTGATTGGTCGTCACACCATTATGGTGGCTAACCTGGCACCACGTAAAATGCGCTTCGGTATCTCTGAAGGCATGGTGATGGCTGCCGGTCCTGGCGGGAAAGATATTTTCCTGCTAAGCCCGGATGCCGGTGCTAAACCGGGTCATCAGGTGAAATAATCCCCCTTCAAGGCGCTGCATCGACAGCGACTTTTCTTTATAAATTCCTAAAGTTGTTTTCTTGCGATTTTGTCTCTCTCTAACCCGCATAAATACTGGTAGCATCTGCATTCAACTGGATAAAATTACAGGGATGCAGAATGAGACACTTTATCTATCAGGACGAAAAATCACATAAATTCAGGGCAGTTGAGCAACAGGGAAACGAGTTGCATATCAGTTGGGGAAAAGTTGGCACCAAAGGGCAAAGCCAGATAAAAAGTTTTTCAGATGCTGCGGCAGCGGCAAAAGCGGAGCTTAAGCTGATTGCGGAGAAGGTGAAGAAGGGGTATGTGGAGCAAGCGAAGGATAATTCTTTGCAACCTTCCCAAACGGTAACGGGCTCTCTCAAGGTAGCGGACTTATCCACCATTATTCAGGAACAACCCTCTTTCGTAGCAGAAACCCGTGCGCCTGACAAAAATACAGATGCTGTTTTACCGTGGCTGGCGAAAGATATTGCTGTCGTTTTTCCGCCCGAAGTTGTACACACCACGTTAAGTCATCGCCGCTTTCCCGGAGTTCCTGTTCAGCAAGCAGACAAATTGCCCCAATTACGTCGCTTAGCCTGTAGTGTGTCGCAACGGGATAATAAAACAGCCACATTTGACTTCAGCGCCTGTTCTTTAGAATGGCAAAACACCGTCGCCCAGGCGATCAGTCAGATCGACGGCCTGAAAACAACACAGTTACCATCACCAGTAATGGCTGTACTCACGGCACTTGAAATGAAATGCACAAGATATAAAGTGCGTGAGGATGTTATGGATCAGATCGTCCAGGAAGGCGGTCTGGAATATGCTACTGATGTAATAATACACCTTCAACAGATTGATATTGAATGGGATTATGCGAATAATGTCATTATTATTCTGCCGTCTGGCATTGCACCTAGCTACTTGGAGCAATATTCCAGATTTGAATGACGCCTACGTAAACATTTATCACTGACGGAAGAGTCTCTCTGGCAAAAATGTGCACAAAAACTTATTGCCGCAATTCCACATATTCCAGAATGGCGGCAACCATTAATTGCTTTGTTATTACCCGAAAAACCAGAAATTGCACATGAAATTGCCCAGCGTCTACTGGGGCAAAAAAAATTACCCTCGCTTGAGTGGTTAAAAATAGTGGCGACTGATGAGCACATTCTTGCCTCATTAGAAAAATATCACGAACCATATGCCATTTTTGATGATTACTATTGTGGTGCGATATGGTCAGCCACCGTATTACAGGAGCAAGGTGTTGCAGCCCTGCCCCGATTTGCTCCCTATGCCGCAAGTGACTACTGCGCCGATGTGTTGCGTCATATCAATCATCCGTTCGCATTGACACTGCTTATACGTGTAGCCGGGCAAACTAAACGCTGTCACGATCGGATGACGAAAGCCATTGCTGCGTTCCCACATGCAGCAATGGCGGCACTGACGGAACTTCTTGGGCAAAAAGAAGAGAACAGTTGGCGCATTATGCTAATGACAATGCTTATCTCACAACCAGCACTGGCAGAACAGGTCATTCCCTGGCTCTCGACACCCGCAGTTGCCGTACTGAAATCATGCCAGCAACAACTGACACAGCCCTCAAACCATGCCAGCGCCGATCTACTGCCAGCCGTAGTAGTCTCCCCTCCCTGGCTTTCGAAAAAGAAAAAATCGCCGATTCCGGTGCTGGATTTAGCGCCATTAGGCATTGAGCCAATCTGTTATCTGACAGAAGAAATCAGTAATCAACTTTTGGCGAAATATATCTGGTATTCAAAACACATCACGGTTAGCCATGAAGAAAGTACTACCAACCTGTTGGCAAGGATGGGTTTTCAACGACGGATCGCTGGTACATATATTAAAGCTCCCGAAGCGGTAGTTGAGGCATGGCTAAATGAAGATTATTCAACCTTACTAAGTGAATTTAAGGTGTTTCATTCACCTACCGGGCATTATTGGCAGTTGGGGATTTTGACAACATTGCCGCTGGAGAAAGCAGTAAAAGCATGGAATGCCCTTACCCTATCTCCACATACCGATACCGAATACTCCATGTTACATTTTGGACTCAAAGGGTTACCTGGGTTAGTAAACTCACTTGCACGCTATCCACAAGAAGCCTTGCCCATCACGAATTACTTCGCAGCGAGTGAGCTGGCTCCTGCCGTCGCCCGTGCCTTCAACAAACTGAAAACGCTACGCGAAAACGCCCGTAGCTGGCTGTTGAAATACCCGGAACATGCCCTTACCGGCCTGCTGCCTGCGGCGCTCGGCAAAGCCGGTGAAGCACAGGATAACGCCCGCGCTGCCTTGCGTATGCTTACCGAAAACGGTCATCAGCCATTACTGCAAGAAATCGCCCGACGTTATAACCAGCCGGAAGTAACCGATGCGGTGAACGCTCTGCTTGCGCTCGATCCCTTAGATAATCACCCGACAAAAATCCCCACTCTTCCGGCCTTTTATCAGCCATCGCTCTGGACGCGCCCGGTATTAAAAGCAAATGCCCAATCACTGCCAGATAGCGCCCTCCTCCACCTCGGTGAAATGCTCCGCTTCCCTCAGGAAGAGGCTCTGTATCCGGGATTATTGCAGGTGAAAGACGTCTGTTCCGCCGACTCACTGGCGGGATTTGCCTGGGATCTGTTTACCGCCTGGCAGACCGCTGGCGCGCCGTCGAAAGAGAGTTGGGCGTTCACTGCGTTAGGCGTTCTCGGTAACGATGACACCGCCCGCAAACTGACGCCATTAATACGCGCCTGGCCTGGTGAATCCCAGCATAAACGCGCCACCGTTGGGTTGGATATTCTCGCTGCTATCGGTAGTGATATCGCCCTTATGCAGCTTAACGGCATCGCCCAGAAACTGAAATTCAAAGCATTACAGGAGCGGGCAAAAGAAAAAATTGCCGACATTGCCGAGAGCCGCGAACTCACGGTGGCGGAGCTTGAAGATCGGGTTAGCACCGGATCTCGGTCTGGATGATAACGGTTCGCTGCTGCTGGATTTTGGCCCACGGCAGTTCACCGTCAGCTTTGATGAAACCTTAAAACCGTTTGTGCGTGATGTTTCCGGCAGCCGCCTGAAAGACCTGCCCAAACCGAACAAAAGCGATGATGAAACGCGGGCGAACGATGCGGTTAACCGCTACAAATTGCTGAAAAAAGATGCGCGTACCATCGCCGCCCAGCAGGTAGCAAGGCTGGAATCCGCCATGTGCCTGCGCCGCCGCTGGTCGCTGGAAAACTTCCAGCTCTTCCTGGTTGAGCATCCGCTGGTTCGTCACTTAACCCGCCGTCTGATTTGGGGCGTTTATAGCGCCGAAAACCAGCTACTGGCTTGCTTTCGCGTAGCAGAAGATAACAGCTCCAGCACCGCTGACGATGATCTTTTCACCCTGCCGGAAGGCGATATCTCTATCGGCACTCCTCACGTTCTGGAAATATCACCAACGGATGCTGCCGCCTTTGGTCAGCTTTTTGCCGACTACGAACTGCTACCACCGTTCCGCCAGCTCGACCGTAACAGCTACGCCCTGACAGAAGCCGAGCGCAATGCCAGTGAACTGACCCGCTGGGCAGGCAGAAAATGCCCGAGTGGTCGGGTCATGGGGCTGGCGAATAAAGGCTGGATAAAGGGCGAACCACAGGATGGAGGCTGGATCGGATGGATGATCAAACCTTTGGGTCGCTGGTCGTTAATCATGGAAATCGATGAAGGCTTTGCGGTAGGCATGTCGCCAGCCGAACTCAGCGCTGAGCAGCTCTTAAGCAAGCTGTGGCTATGGGAAGGCAAAGCAGAAAGATATGGCTGGGGGAGTAATTCAACACAGGAAGCGCAGTTCTCCGTAATCGATGCCATCACCGCCAGCGAGCTAATTAACGATATTGAAGCCCTGTTTGAATAAGGAAAGAGCATGGACAAGGAATTACCGTGGCTGGCGGATAACGCCCAACTGGAACTGAAATATAAAAAAGGCAAAACGCCGCTCAGTCATCGTCGCTGGCCGGGCGAACCAGTGTCCGTTATCACTGGAAGTCTCATCCAGACATTGGGTGATGAATTGCTACAAAAAGCTGAGAAGAAAAAAAACATTGTCTGGCGTTATGAGAATTTTTCACTGGAGTGGCAGTCCGCCATCACGCAGGCCATCAACTTGATCGGCGAACACAAACCCTCAATCCCGGCCCGGACAATGGCGGCGCTAGCCTGTATCGCGCAAAATGACAGCCAACAGTTGCTCGACGAAATCGTCCAACAAGAGGGGCTGGAATATGCGACTGAGGTGGTGATTGCACGCCAGTTTATTGCGCGGTGTTATGAGAGTGATCCTCTGGTAGTGACATTGCAGTATCAGGACGAGGATTATGGCTATGGTTATCGCTCAGAAACCTATAACGAATTCGATCTCCGACTGCGTAAGCATCTCTCTCTGGCAGAGGAAAGCTGCTGGCAGCGTTGCGCCGACAAACTCATTGCCGCACTACCAGGAATAAACAAAGTTCGCCGCCCTTTTATTGCGCTGATCCTCCCGGAAAAACCAGAAATAGCCAATGAGTTGGTAGGCCTTGAATGCCCGCGAACTCATTTTCATTCTAAGGAGTGGTTAAAAGTTGTTGCTAATGACCCCACAGCGGTGAGAAAACTCGAACACTACTGGAGCCAGGATATATTTAGCGATCGAGAAGCCAGCTACATGTCGCATGAAAACCACTTCGGCTACGCGGCCTGCGCCGCCCTTTTGCGCGAACAAGGACTGGCAGCCATTCCGCGCCTCGCGATGTATGCCCATAAAGAAGATTGCGGCAGTCTGCTGGTACAAATTAACCATCCGCAAGTCATCCGCACCTTGCTACTGGTGGCTGATAAAAACAAACCCAGCCTGCAACGTGTAGCTAAATACCATAAAAACTTCCCCCATGCGACGCTCGCCGCACTGGCAGAACTGCTGGCGTTAACAGAACCACCAGCCCGCCCTGGTTATCCAATCATCGAAGACAAAAAGCTGCCTGCACAGCAAAAAGCACGCGATGAATACTGGCGTACGCTGTTACAAACGCTGATGGCATCGCAGCCACAACTGGCAGCAGAAGTGATGCCGTGGTTAAGTACTCAACCCCAGTCAGTGCTGAAGAGTTATTTATCGGCACCGCCCAAACCGGTTATTGATGGCACCGATAACAGCAATCTGCCAGAAATCCTCGTTTCACCACCGTGGCGTAGTAAGAAAAAAATGACAGCTCCACGTCTTGATTTGGCACCGCTCGAATTAACTCCGCAAGTTTACTGGCAACCAGGCGAACAAGAGAGGCTTGCCGCCACTGAGCCTGCCCGTTATTTCAGCACGGAATCTCTTGCGCAACGCATGGAACAAAAAAGTGGACGAGTTGTATTACAGGAACTGGGTTTTGGGGATGATGTATGGCTGTTTCTGAATTATATACTCCCCGGAAAACTGGATGCTGCACGCAATTCACTCTTTGTTCAGTGGCATTACTACCAGGGGCGGGTTGAAGAGATCCTGAATGGCTGGAACTCCCCGGAAGCACAATTAGCAGAACAGGCGCTCCGCAGCGGTCACATAGAAGCGTTAATTAACATATGGGAAAATGACAACTACTCACATTATCGTCCGGAAAAGAGTGTCTGGAACCTGTATTTATTGGCACAGTTGCCGCGTGAGATGGCTTTGACCTTCTGGCTGCGTATCAATGAGAAAAAGCATCTGTTCGCGGGTGAGGACTATTTTCTCAGTATCCTCGGATTGGATGCGCTACCAGGTCTGCTGTTGGCTTTTTCACATCGTCCAAAAGAAACATTTCCGTTAATTTTAAATTTTGGCGCAACAGAACTGGCGCTGCCTGTTGCCCACGTCTGGCGACGTTTCGCGGCGCAGCGTGATCTGGCTCGCCAGTGGATTTTACAATGGCCGGAACATACGGCTAGTGCACTTATCCCTCTTGTCTTTACCAAACCCAGCGATAATAGCGAAGCCGCATTACTTGCCCTGCGTTTACTGTACGAACAGGGACATGGCGAATTGCTACAAACCGTGGCAAACCGCTGGCAGCGTACAGATGTATGGTCTGCCCTGGAGCAGTTGCTTAAACAGGGTCCAATGGACATTTACCCGGCACGCATTCCAAAAGCCCCTGATTTCTGGCATCCGCAAATGTGGTCCAGGCCGCGCCTTATCACTAATAATCAAACTGTTACCAATGACGCTCTGGAAATTATCGGCGAAATGCTGCGCTTTACCCAGGGGGGACGTTTTTATAGCGGGCTGGAACAACTGAAAACGTTCTGCCAGCCACAAACGCTGGCAGCTTTTGCCTGGGATCTCTTCACTGCGTGGCAACAAGCTGGTGCCCCCGCAAAAGACAACTGGGCATTTCTGGCGTTAAGTCTCTTTGGTGACGAAAGCACGGCACGGGATCTGACGACACAGATCCTCGCCTGGCCACAAGAAGGCAAATCTGCCCGTGCTGTCAGCGGCCTGAACATCCTTACCCTGATGAATAATGATATGGCGCTGATACAGCTGCATCATATATCGCAACGGGCTAAATCCCGCCCCTTACGTGATAACGCGGCGGAATTTCTTCAGGTGGTCGCAGAAAATCGCGGGCTAAGCCAGGAAGAGCTAGCGGACAGATTAGTCCCAACCCTGGGCCTTGATGATCCGCAGGCGTTGAGTTTTGATTTTGGTCCCCGGCAGTTTACCGTTCGCTTCGATGAAAATCTCAACCCGGTTATCTTTGATCAGCAAAACGTTCGCCAGAAAAGCGTTCCCCGTTTGCGCGCCGATGACGATCAACTGAAAGCGCCCGAGGCACTGGCCCGACTAAAAGGGCTAAAAAAAGATGCTACTCAGGTGAGCAAAAACCTGCTCCCGCGTCTTGAAACGGCCCTACGTACCACCCGACGCTGGTCGCTGGCAGATTTTCATTCTCTGTTTGTTAATCATCCCTTTACCCGTCTGGTTACCCAGCGATTAATATGGGGGGTTTATCCGGCAAATGAACCGCGTTGTTTACTCAAAGCCTTTCGTGTGGCCGCAGAGGGGGAGTTCTGCAATGCGCAAGATGAGCCAATTGACCTGCCTGCGGACGCTCTGATTGGCATTGCCCACCCGTTAGAAATGACAGCAGAAATGCGCAGTGAATTTGCACAGCTTTTTGCCGATTACGAAATTATGCCGCCTTTTCGCCAGTTGTCGCGCCGCACGGTGCTGCTCACACCTGACGAGTCAACCAGTAACAGCCTGACTCGCTGGGAAGGTAAATCCGCTACCGTTGGGCAACTTATGGGAATGCGATACAAAGGCTGGGAGTCAGGCTATGAGGACGCATTTGTCTATAACCTGGGTGAGTACCGGCTGGTCCTTAAGTTTTCACCCGGTTTTAACCACTACAATGTTGATAGCAAAGCGCTAATGAGCTTCCGTTCTCTTCGAGTGTACCGTGACAATAAATCCGTCACTTTTGCCGAACTTGATGTGTTTGATTTGAGTGAGGCGTTAAGCGCACCTGACGTCATTTTCCATTAAAACACAGCGGGCAGTGATGCAACTGCCCGTTATCAACACGACTTACCAGCGGGGAAAGCGATGATCGTGCAAAAAGAGCTGGTTGCTATTTACGATTATGAGGTCCCTGTACCTGAAGATCCGTTTTCCTTCAGACTTGAGATCCATAAATGCTCTGAATTATTTACAGGTTCCGTCTATCGACTGGAGCGATTCCGGCTACGTCCAACATTTCATCAACGTGATCGAGAAGATGCTGACCCGCTAATAAATGATGCGTTGATTTATATAAGAGATGAGTGTATTGATGAGCGGAAATTACGAGGTGAATCACCTGAAACTGTAATAGCAATTTTTAATCGTGAACTACAGAATATATTCAACCAAGAAATAGAATAATATACTCTAAATAATTCAAATTGGTCCGATCCGGCGCAACGTCCCAATGGCCTGGATTATAAATCTCATTATCTTAATTGCAACGGGGTCCAGCCGTGGTTATAATTCGTTCGTTGGAACACGATGTTGCACAGGCTGTGGTGTTAGGCCTGAAAATAGTAAATAAAAGAACCTGCCTCACCAGCAGGTTTTTTTATTTACTGTGATCTGCTTTCCAGATATTTTTCGCTCAAACAACTAATGCGCCAAACATTTATTGCGCGTAAAATATCGTTTATTTCATTAATACATTTCAGGGATGAATATATGTCACCGCAGAATAATCATCTGCAGCGTCCGCCTGCTGCTGTGTTATACGCCGATGAACTGGCAAAATTAAAACAAAATGATAACGCACCTTGCCCGCCCGGTTGGCAGTTAAGTTTGCCTGCGGCCCGTGCTTTTATCCTTGGCGACGAAGCGCAAAATATCAGCCGTAAAGTGGTGATTAGCCCCTCCGCTGTCGAACGTATGTTAGTCACTCTTGCTACCGGCCGCGGTTTGATGTTGGTGGGGGAACCGGGTACCGCAAAATCTCTTCTTTCTGAATTACTGGCAACCGCTATTAGCGGCGATGCCGGGTTAACCATCCAGGGCGGGGCATCTACCACCGAAGATCAAATCAAGTATGGCTGGAACTACGCCCTGCTTATCAATCATGGTCCGTCAACGGAAGCGCTGGTCCCTGCCCCGCTTTATCAGGGAATGCGCGACGGCAAAATCGTCCGTTTCGAAGAGATAACGCGTACACCGCTGGAAGTGCAGGACTGTCTGTTAGGTATGCTTTCTGACAGGGTGATGACGGGGCCGGAACTCACTGGTGAAGCCAGTCAGCTCTATGCGCGAGAAGGCTTTAATATTATTGCCACTGCCAATACCCGCGATCGCGGCGTCAATGAAATGAGTGCTGCGCTAAAGCGTCGCTTCGATTTTGAAACGGTTTTTCCGATTATGGATTTCGCCCAGGAGTTGGAACTGGTCGCCAGTGCTTCGGCGCGTTTGCTGGCCCATAGCGGTATTCCGCATAAAGTGCCTGACGCGGTACTGGAATTACTGGTCCGCACCTTCCGCGATCTGCGTGCCAACGGCGAAAAGAAAACGTCAATGGATACACTGACAGCGATTATGTCCACCGCTGAAGCCGTGAACGTGGCCCATGCTGTGGGCGTCCGCGCCTGGTTTTTAGCGAATCGCGCGGGGGAGCCTGCCGACCTGGTGGAATGTATTGCCGGAACCATCGTCAAAGATAACGAAGAAGATCGCGCGCGTCTGCGCCGTTACTTCGAACAGCGTGTCGCCACACATAAAGAAGCTCACTGGCAGGCTTATTATCAAGCCCGCCACCGCCTGCCGTGAGGAAAGATGCATGAGCGAGCCGTTAATTGTCGGCATCCGGCATCATAGTCCGGCCTGCGCCCGGCTGGTGAAATCGTTAATCGAAAGCCAGCGGCCACGATACGTGTTGATTGAAGGCCCGGCTGATTTTAATGACCGGGTAGACGAACTGTTTTTAGCCCACCAGCTTCCGGTAGCTATTTACAGTTATTGCCAGTATCAGGACGGTGCAGCCCCCGGGCGTGGTGCCTGGACGCCATTTGCTGAATTTTCGCCGGAGTGGCAGGCGCTACAAGCCGCACGTCGCATTCAGGCACAAACTTACTTCATCGATTTGCCTTGCTGGGCGCAGAGTGAAGAAGAGGACGATTCGCCTGATACGCAAGATGAAAGCCAGGCCTTACTGCTGCGTGCCACCCGCATGGATAACAGCGATACCCTGTGGGATCACTTGTTCGAAGATGAAAGCCAGCAAACTGCATTACCCTCTGCGCTGGCGCACTATTTTGCCCAACTGCGGGGCGACGCCTCCGGCGATGCGCTCAATCGTCAGCGCGAAGCCTTTATGGCCCGCTGGATTGGATGGGCGATGCAGCAAAATAATGGCGACGTGTTAGTTGTCTGCGGTGGCTGGCACGCTCCGGCACTGGCAAAGATGTGGCGCGAATGCCCTCAGAAAATTAACAAGCCAGAATTGCCCTCGCTGGCAGATGCCGTTACAGGTTGTTATCTCACACCCTACAGTGAAAAGCGCCTTGATGTGCTGGCAGGATACCTTTCAGGAATGCCTGCCCCGGTATGGCAAAACTGGTGCTGGCAGTGGGGCTTGCAGAAGGCCGGTGAACAACTGCTAAAAACTATCCTTACCCGTTTGCGCCAGCACAAATTGCCCGCTTCTACCGCGGATATGGCTGCCGCTCATCTGCATGCGATGGCGCTGGCACAGTTGCGCGGTCATACACTACCGTTACGCACTGACTGGCTGGATGCCATAGCAGGCTCGCTGATTAAAGAAGCCCTGAACGCGCCGTTGCCGTGGAGCTATCGCGGCGTTATTCATCCCGATACCGATCCGATTCTGCTAACGTTGATAGACACATTAGCGGGTGACGGATTCGGTAAACTTGCCCCTTCTACGCCACAACCGCCTCTGCCAAAAGATGTCACCTGCGAACTGGAACGTACCGCAATCTCCCTTCCGGCGGAGCTTACCTTAAATCGCTTTACCCCCGATGGGCTGGCGCAAAGTCAGGTGTTACATCGGCTGGCAATACTGGAGATCCCTGGGATTGTACGCCAGCAGGGAAGTACACTGACACTTGCAGGCAACGGTGAAGAACGCTGGAAATTAACCCGCCCGCTTAGCCAGCATGCGGCATTGATTGAGGCCGCCTGTTTTGGTGCCACACTCCAGGAAGCCGCACGCAATAAATTAGAAGCCGATATGCTGGACGCGGGCGGAATCGGCAGTATCACCACATGTCTTAGCCAGGCGGCGTTAGCGGGTCTGGCGTCCTTCAGTCAACAATTACTGGAGCAACTCACACTATTAATCGCCCAGGAAAATCAATTTGCCGAAATGGGCCAGGCGCTGGAAGTGCTTTATGCCTTATGGCGGCTGGATGAAATTAGCGGTATGCAAGGCGCGCAGATATTACAAACGACGTTATGCGCGACTATCGATCGCACGCTGTGGCTGTGTGAATCTAACGGCAGACCGGATGAAAAGGAGTTTCACGCTCACCTGCATAGCTGGCAAGCGCTTTGCCATATTCTGCGCGATCTACATAGCGGCGTTAATTTACCCGGCGTTTCTCTTTCTGCGGCGGTAGCCTTACTGGAGCGACGCAGTCAGGCAATTCATGCCCCGGCGCTGGATCGCGGCGCGGCTCTTGGCGCACTAATGCGTCTGGAACATCCCAACGCCAGTGCCGAAGCGGCGCTGACGATGCTGGCGCAGTTATCCCCGGCACAATCTGGTGAGGCGCTGCACGGTTTGCTGGCGCTGGCCCGCCATCAACTGGCCTGTCAGCCGGCATTTATCGCCGGTTTCAGCAGTCATTTAAATCAACTGAGTGAAGCCGATTTTATTAACGCCCTGCCCGATTTACGCGCGGCGATGGCCTGGCTACCACCACGAGAACGCGGGACGCTGGCGCATCAGGTGCTTGAGCATTATCAACTGGCGCAACTTCCCGTTTCGGCGCTGCAAATGCCGTTGCATTGTCCACCACAGGCCATTGCACATCATCAACAACTCGAACAGCAGGCACTGGCATCGCTGCAAAACTGGGGAGTTTTCCATGTCTGAACTGAACGATCTTCTGACCACCCGTGAGCTACAACGCTGGCGATTAATTCTTGGCGAAGCGGCAGAAACGACGCTTTGTGGGCTGGATGACAACGCCCGGCAGATAGACCACGCGCTGGAGTGGCTGTATGGGCGCGATCCTGAACGGCTCCAGCGTGGTGAACGTTCCGGTGGATTAGGTGGCTCAAATCTCACCACCCCTGAGTGGATCAACAGTATTCACACGCTGTTTCCGCAGCAGGTGATTGAGCGGCTGGAAAGCGATGCCGTGCTGCGCTACGGCATTGAAGATGTGGTGACGAATCTCGACGTGCTGGAACGTATGCAGCCTTCTGAAAGCCTGCTACGCGCTGTTTTGCACACCAAACATCTGATGAACCCCGAAGTACTGGCTGCCGCCCGCCGGATAGTGTGCCAGGTTGTTGAAGAAATTATGGCTCGACTGGCAAAGGAAGTTCGTCAGGCTTTTTCTGGTGTCCGCGATCGCCGTCGCCGTTCATTTATTCCACTGGCGCGAAACTTTGATTTCAAAAGTACTCTGCGCGCCAACCTGCAACACTGGCACCCGCAACACGGCAAGTTGTATATCGAATCCCCCCGCTTTAACAGCCGCATTAAACGCCAAAGCGAACAATGGCAACTGGTCTTACTGGTTGATCAAAGCGGATCGATGGTCGATTCGGTGATCCACTCTGCGGTGATGGCGGCCTGTTTGTGGCAGTTACCCGGCATTCGTACCCATCTGGTGGCGTTTGACACAAGCGTCGTTGATCTCACGGCAGACGTTGCCGATCCGGTAGAGTTATTAATGAAAGTACAGTTGGGCGGCGGGACCAATATCGCCAGTGCCGTGGAGTATGGTCGGCAACTTATTGAACAACCAGCGAAAAGCGTCATTATCCTCGTGAGCGATTTTTACGAAGGGGGTTCATCATCATTACTGACGCATCAGGTGAAAAAGTGTGTCCAGAGCGGCATCAAAGTGCTGGGACTGGCAGCGCTCGATAGCACCGCAACACCTTGCTATGACCGCGATACGGCCCAGGCGCTGGTTAATGTCGGCGCACAAATAGCCGCCATGACGCCGGGCGAGCTGGCATCATGGCTTGCGGAGAATCTTCAGTCATGAATTCACTACGTCCGGAATTATTAGAACTGACACCGCAGGCCCTGACGGCGTTAAGCAATGCCGGTTTTGTTAAGCGCAGTCTTAAGGAACTGGAAAATGGCAACGTCCCGGAGATCAGCCATGAGAACGACGCTTTAATCGCCACCTTCAGTGACGGTGTCCGTACCCAGCTGGCGAACGGCCAGGCACTGAAAGAGGCTCAGTGCAGTTGCGGGGCCAACGGTATGTGCCGTCATCGCGTGATGCTGGTGTTAAGTTATCAACGACTTTGTGCCACCACTCAGTCTACGGAAAAAGAAGAAGAGTGGGATCCGGCAATCTGGCTGGAAGAACTGGCTACCCTTCCCGATGCTACCCGCAAACGCGCACAGGCGCTGGTCGCTAAAGGCATCACCATTGAGTTGTTCTGTGCGCCGGGTGAAATTCCCTCTGCCCGCTTACCGATGAGCGATGTGCGTTTTTATTCCCGCAGCAGTATTCGTTTCGCCCGTTGTGATTGTATTGAAGGCACACTTTGCGAACATGTCGTACTGGCGGTACAGGCCTTCGTCGAGGCCAAAGCGCAGCAAGCAGAATTTAACCATTTAATCTGGCAGATGCGCAGCGAACACGTCACATCATCTGACGATCCGTTTGCCAGCGAAGAAGGCAACGCGTGTCGTCAATATGTTCAGCAATTAAGCCAGACATTATGGCTTGGCGGCATCAGCCAGCCGCTCATCCATTACGAGGCAGCATTCAACCGCGCATTGCAGGCGGCAGAGACCTGCAACTGGCGCTGGGTGAGTGAATCGCTACGGCAACTGCGCGCCAGCGTTGATGCCTTCCACGCCCGCGCCAGCCACTATAATGCCGGAGAATGCTTACATCAGCTTGCGGCATTAAACAGTCGATTAAATTGCGCACAAGAGATGGCCCGGCGCGACAGTATTGGTGAAGTTCCTCCTGTGCCGTGGCGCACGGTCGTTGGCTCTGGCATTGCCGGAGAAGCAAAGCTTGATCATCTGCGGCTGGTGTCTTTAGGTATGCGTTGCTGGCAGGATATTGAGCATTATGGTTTACGCATCTGGTTTACCGATCCCGACACCGGCAGTATTTTGCACCTTTCGCGCAGTTGGCCGCGAAGTGAACAGGAAAACTCACCGGCAGCTACGCGTCGGCTGTTTAGTTTTCAGGCTGGCGCACTGGCGGGCGGGCAAATTGTTTCACAAGCAGCAAAACGCAGTGCCGATGGCGAGCTGCTGTTAGCTACCCGCAACCGCTTAAGCAGCGTTGTGCCGCTGTCGCCTGATGCCTGGCAAATGTTGAGCGCGCCGTTACGCCAGCCGGGCATTGTGGCTTTGCGGGAATATTTACGCCAGCGTCCCCCCGCCTGCATACGGCCTCTTAATCAGGTCGATAACTTATTTATTCTGCCGGTCGCTGAGTGTATTTCGCTCGGTTGGGACAGCAGCCGCCAGACGCTGGATGCGCAGGTCATTAGCGGCGAAGGGGAAGATAATGTGCTGACGTTATCATTACCAGCCTCAGCCAGCGCACCTTATGCCGTTGAACGCATGGCGGCGCTTTTGCAACAAACAGACGACCCCGTGTGTCTGGTTTCTGGCTTTGTCAGTTTTGTTGAAGGGCAATTGACACTGGAACCACGGGTGATGATGACAAAAACCCGTGCCTGGGCGCTGGACGCAGAAACTACGCCTGTGGCACCGCTACCTTCTGCCAGCGTTTTGCCTGTGCCGTCTACTGCTCATCAGTTGCTGATACGCTGCCAGGCGTTACTTATTCAACTGCTCCATAACGGCTGGCGCTATCAGGAACAGAGTGCTATTGGTCAGGCATAGTTGCTGGCGAATGACCTCACCGCGGTGGGTTTTTATCGGCTGGCACATGTGTTGGGACAATTTCGTAATACAGAAAGCGAGGCACGGGTAGAAGCAATGAATAACGGTGTTTTGCTTTGCGAACAATTATTCCCCATGCTTCAGCAACAAGGATGAAATAGTGCTTTTTACTAAGAGTTCTACTCCAGTTCCGGACTGCTCACGCCACGGTATTAGGCATATCCTATATAGCCCCTGGTGAGAGTCACCAGTTCCTTGATTAAATAAAATGGAGTTTTACATGAAGGCTTTCAATAAGCTGTTTTCCCTCGTTGTTGCATCTGTTCTGGTTTTCTCTCTTGCTGGCTGCGGTGACAAAGAAGAATCGAAGAAATTCAGCGCCAATCTGAACGGCACTGAAATTGCCATTACCTATGTCTACAAAGGTGACAAGGTGCTTAAGCAATCTTCTGAAACCAAAATTCAATTTGCCTCCATTGGTGCAACCACCAAAGAAGATGCTGCCAAGACACTTGAGCCGTTAAGCGCCAAATACAAAAACATCGCGGGTGTTGAAGAAAAATTAACCTATACCGATACCTACGCGCAGGAAAACGTGACTATCGATATGGAAAAAGTGGATTTTAAAGCCCTGCAGGGTATTTCAGGAATCAACGTTTCTGCTGAAGATGCCAAAAAAGGTATCACTATGGCGCAAATGGAACTGGTGATGAAAGCCGCTGGTTTTAAAGAAGTGAAATAATCGGTTGGCGGTCATGCTCTAAACATGACCGCCAATTTTTTAGCCTTTTTTCACATGCTGGCGCGCTGCCAGTCCACGCAGAAAATAACGTAAAAATTGATCGCCGCATTCGCGGAAGTTTTTATGATCCGGTGCGCGCATCATCGCTGTAATTTCCGGCATCGAAACGCGGAACTGCTGTTCGGTGAGGATAGCCAGAATGTCATCGGTTTTCAGCGAAAACGCGATGCGTAATTTTTTCAGCACGATGTTGTTATTAATGCGACGTTCCGGCTCCAGTGCCGGAGCAGACTCATCCTTGCCGCGTTTTTCATAAATCAGGCCATTGAGGAATGACGACAAAACAATGTCCGGACAACGCTGAAAACCCTCTTCGTCTTCTTTACGTAGCCAGACGGCGATCTGTTCCGCGGTGGCTTCGACATTACCCAGCGCCAGAATACGCACCAGGTCATTATTATTGGCTTTCAAAATGTAGCGCACGCTGCGCAGAATATCGTTACTTAGCATGAGGCCTTCAGGTGTTGATGAGGCAAAAAGCCATTTTAGCAGTCTTTTACAGGCCAATCGCCTCTTTTAAGCTTTTCAGATAACGGCGGCTGACCGGCACGGTTAAGCCATTACGCAAAATCAACTCGGCCTGGCCGTTATCTTCCAGACGAATCTCCTGTAAATGCGCGAGGTTAACCAGATACTGACGATGGCAGCGCAGTAGTGGTGTACGACTTTCCAGGGTACGTAATGTCAATTCGGTAAAGCCCTCTTTCCCTTCGTGGCTGGTAACGTAGACACCGCTCATCCGACTGCTGACAAATGCCACATCTTTCATTTGCAGCAAATAAATCCGACTATGCCCCGTACAAGGGATAAATTTCAGCGCCTGTTGATTTTCCGGTAACAGCGAAACATCCTGCTTGCTGCGCTCCTGACGCAATCGCGCCAGCGTTTTCTCCAGTCGCGCTTCATCAATTGGCTTCAGCAGATAATCAAAGGCATGTTCTTCAAAGGCTTTAATTGCGTATTCGTCAAACGCAGTGAGAAAAACAATATACGGGCGATGTTCCGGGTCAAGCATCCCCACCATTTCCAGACCACTGATGCGCGGCATCTGGATATCGAGAAACAGCACATCCGGGCGCAGTTTATGCACCGCGCCGATCCCTTCCACGGCGTTTGAACACTCTCCAACGATTTCAATATCGCTCTGCTCCTGCAAAAATACACGCAGGTTCTCCCGTGCTAACGGTTCATCATCGACAATTAAGACTTTAATCATGCCTCGTCCCTCCATGGTAGTCGTAACGTTATTCGGGTGTAACTATCAGGCTCACAGGCGACGCTTATTCCATAGTCATCGCCAAACCGTTCACGTAAACGCTTATCCACCAGATTCATCCCCAGCCCACTGGCATTGGTTACCGGTTGATACAAACCGGCATTGTCTTCGATCTCCAGCATCAAATGTTGCCCCTCACGTCGGGCGCTGATTGCCACTCGCCCTGTATCCAGCAGTTGTGATGTCCCATGTTTAATGGCGTTTTCCACTATCGGTTGCAGGGTAAACGCGGGCAATTGCTGCTGGGATAATTCTTGCGGAATAGCAATGTTGACCTGCAACCGCGACTGGAAGCGCGCCTTTTCAATTTGCAGATAAGCATTCACATGTTCAATTTCGTCGGCGAGAGTAACAAACTCCGAAGGCCGCTTTAAGTTTTTGCGGAAAAAAGTGGAAAGATACTGCACCAGCTGGCTGGCCTGTTCGCTGTCGCGGCGGATCACCGCTTTAATGGTGTTAAGCGCATTAAACAAAAAATGGGGATTCACCTGGGCGTGAAGCAGTTTGATCTCTGACTGGGTGAGCATCGCTTTTTGCCGCTCATATTGCCCGGCAAGGATCTGCGCCGAAAGCAATTGCGCAATCCCCTCACCCAACGTGCGGTTGATTGAACTGAATAAACGGTTTTTGGCTTCATACAATTTGATGGTGCCCATCACCCGCTGATTTTCACCACGCAACGGAATTACCAGCGTCGACCCCAGTTTGCATTGCGGATGCAAAGAGCAACGGTAAGGTACTTCGTTGCCATCAGCGTAGACCACTTCACCGGTTTCAATCGCTTTTAAAGTATAAGTTGAAGAAATCGGTTTGCCGGGTAAATGGTGGTCGTCACCAATTCCGGTAAAGGCCAGCAATTTCTCTCGATCGGTAATCGCGACTGCACCAATATCCAGTTCCTGATACAGCACCTGAGCCACTTTCATGCTGTTCACTTCGTTAAACCCCTGGCGCAAAATGCCTTCCGTCGAGGCTGCCACTTTCAGCGCAGTGGCAGAAAAAGCCGAAGTGTATTTTTCAAACATCGCGCGTTTATCGAGCAATATACGCATAAACAGCGCCGCGCCGACGGTATTGGTGACCATCATTGGCGCAGCAATATTACTCACCAGACGCACCGCATCTTCATAAGGTCGGGCGATCGCAAGGATGATCAGCATTTGCACCATTTCAGCGACGAACGTGACGGCACCGGCGGTAATGGGGTTAAAGACTTTATCAGTGCGCCCGCGGCGGATCAGGATGCTGTGTACCAGGCCACCGAGTAATCCTTCAACGATGGTCGAGATCATGCAACTTAACGCGGTCATGCCCCCCATCGAATATCGATGTAAGCCGCCGGTCAGCCCAACCAGCCCACCGACGACCGGACCGCCGAGTAAGCCGCCCATTACCGCGCCTATCGCACGGGTATTGGCAATAGAATCGTCAATGTGCAACCCAAACCAGGTGCCCATGATGCAGAAGATGGAAAAGACGATGTAGCAGAGAAATTTATGCGGCAGACGAACCGTGACCTGCATTAACGGTATGAATAATGGCGTTTTACTCATTAACCATGCAATGACTAAAAAAACGCACATCTGCTGAAGCAGCAGCAACACCAGATTAAAATCGTACATACCCGCAAACCACACTTCCCTTTAAAACGCGTAACATACATTGCCTGCGTTTAACTTTCTTTGAACTCTTGCAGAAAAATGAGAATTCGTGAGTACGATCACTCAAAATCGCCTGGCAAAAATAAAATCACCCTATAGATGCACAAAAAACGGGCAAAACTACCTGGTTCGCAAAACTGCGTCTAAAGTTAAACCGGGACCTCGCGAGCAAGGGTGAGACGATGGCGCTTTACACAATTGGTGAAGTGGCGTTGCTTTGTGATATTAATCCTGTCACGTTACGCGCGTGGCAGAGGCGTTACGGATTGCTGAAACCGCAACGGACAGACGGCGGTCATCGGCTGTTCAACGATGCCGATATTGACCGGATCCGCGAGATCAAACGCTGGATCGACAACGGCGTGCAGGTCAGCAAAGTTAAAATGCTGCTCAGTAATGAAAATGTTGATGTGCAGAACGGCTGGCGCGATCAGCAAGAAACATTACTGACTTACCTGCAAAGCGGCAATCTACATAGCCTGCGAACGTGGATCAAAGAGCGCGGTCAGGATTACCCCGCCCAGACACTCACCACACATCTGTTTATTCCTCTGCGCCGACGGCTTCAGTGCCAACAACCGACTCTCCAGGCGCTGCTGGCGATCCTCGACGGCGTACTGATCAACTACATCGCCATTTGTCTGGCTTCGGCACGTAAAAAACAGGGTAAAGATGCGCTGGTGGTTGGCTGGAATATTCAGGATACCACCCGTCTGTGGCTGGAGGGCTGGATTGCCAGTCAACAAGGATGGCGCATTGATGTCCTCGCCCACTCGCTCAATCAACTACGCCCTGAACTATTCGAAGGCCGTACATTGCTGGTGTGGTGCGGTGAAAATCGAACCTCCGCCCAACAGCAGCAACTCACCAGTTGGCAAGAACAAGGCCATGATATTTTCCCACTCGGCATTTAATGATTCGTTAACAAATGCGCTTTACTGTACAATCCTTTCGTTAACATAAGGAGTGCATTATGCGCATAGCTAAAATTGGGGTCATCGCCCTGTTCCTGTTTATGGCGTTAGGCGGAATTGGTGGCGTCATGCTCGCAGGTTATACCTTTATTTTGCGTGCTGGCTAAGCGCCTGCACCAGCCTTTCAAACAGGCGGTCTGCGATGATCGCCGCCAGTGCCACCAGTAACGCCCCCTGGATCACATACGCGGTATTAAATCCGCTAAGCCCGATGATGATGGGCGTACCCAGCGTGCTGGCCCCTACCGTTGAGGCGATCGTCGCCGTACCAATGTTGATAATCACCGAAGTTCGCACGCCCGCCAGAATCACCGGAGCCGCCAGCGGTAGCTCGACCTTACGCACTCGCTGACCACGACTCATTCCCATACCTTTCGCAACTTCTGTCACGCTGGCATCAATCGCTCCCAGCCCGGCAAGTGTCGCCTGCAGGACGGGCAGCACACCGTAAAGGATCAAGGCGATAATCGCTGGTTGCAGACCAAAGCCGATCACCGGAACGGCGATCGCCAGCACTGCGACGGGCGGAAAAGTCTGTCCAACGGCGGCAATAGTTTCCACCAGTGGGCGAAATTCCGCGCCCCACGGGCGAGTGACAGCAATTCCGGCACCAGTGCCAATGATCACCGCAAACAAACTCGAAATTCCCACCAGCCAGAAATGAGCCAGTGCCAGAGCTGCAAAACTTTCTTGCTGATAAACGGGTCGTGGCAGTTGTGGGAACAAGGCAGCAAACAGCGGCTGGCTGTAAGGCAGCCAGAAAATCAGCGCCACAAACAGAGCAATGAGCCAGAACAGCGGATCGCGCAACATCTTCATACGCTTACGCCTCCACCAGCAGATCCTGAAAATGCAGCGTGCCGCAAGGCTGGCCCTGCATGTTCACCACCGGCAGCACCTCGCATCCCCGCGCAACAAACAGAGAGAGCGCATCGCGTAGCGTCATCTCTTCTGCCAGTGCCTCACCATCTGCTCGTTCTTCGCGACGCACGTAATCCGCCACACTACGTAACGAAAGCAGGCGCACACCCAGTTCACTACGTCCAAAAAACTGGCGGACAAAATCATTCGCCGGACGAGTCAGCATCGTCAGCGGATTGCCCTGCTGCACTACTTCACCGTGATCCATCAATACCAGATGTTCTGCCAGCCGTAGCGCCTCATCAATATCATGAGTGACCAGCACAATGGTACGCCCCAGCAAACGGTGAATGCGCGTCATCTCTTGTTGCAACGCGCCGCGCGTTACCGGGTCCAGTGCGCCAAAAGGTTCATCCATTAGTAAGACTTGCGGATCGGCAGCCAGTGCACGCGCCACTCCCACACGTTGCTGCTGACCACCGGAAAGCTGATGCGGATAACGCTCACGCAAATTTGACTCCAGCCCCAGTAGCGCCATTAATTCGTCGATACGATCGTCAATCCGCGCCCGCGACCATTTTTGTAATTGCGGCACGGTAGCGATGTTTTGCGCCACGCTCCAGTGGGGGAACAGGCCAATAGATTGAATGGCATAGCCCATCCGGCGGCGCAACTCCAGTACTGGCAGCGAGCGAATTTCTTCTCCGGCAAAGCGGATCTCTCCGCTGTCATGCTCCACCAGGCGGTTAATCATTTTCAGGGTGGTGGATTTGCCGGAGCCAGATGTGCCAATCAGCACCGAAAAACTCCCTTCCTGAAAATTGAGATTGAGATCGTTAACGGCTTTTTGTGCGCCGAACAGTTTGCTGACATGGCTAAATTCAATCATTACGTTTCACCTTCAGCAGTGCGATAAGCAAATCGAACAGCGCGTCGGTAAGCACCGCCAGAACAATTACCGGGATCACCCCCAGCAACACTAAATCAATGGCGCTGCTTAGCAGCCCCTGGAAAACCAGCGCACCAAAACCGCCTGCGCCGATTAACGCCGCAATCACCGCCATACCTACAGTTTGCACCATCACCACCCGCAGGCTGCGCAGAAATACCGGTAACGCCAGCGGTAACTGAACATGCAGGAAACGCTGCGCCCCGCTCATCCCCATCGCTCTGGCGCTTTCCAGCACATCGCGCGGGATCTGGTTCAAACCGACTACCACGCCGCGCACCAGCGGCAGCAAGGCATAGAGCACCAGCGCAATCAGTGCGGGTGTCATTCCGGTTCCTGCTATGCCGAGCGTCCCCAGCCACGGAAAGGCCGTAACCAGCGCGGCAAGCGGCGCAATCAACAGGCCAAAGAGCGCCACCGAAGGCACGGTCTGAATCACATTGAGCAGAGAAAAAATTGCCCCCTGCCGAGCAGTGGAAAAGTAGCACCAGATGCCCAACGGCACACCAATCACTAACGCAGGCAGCACCGCACCAAACAGCAACGTCAGATGTTGTGCCAGCGCGTCGTCAAACACATCCTGACGGTTGGCGTATTCTTTCATTAGTGAGAGATCGTTAAGCGTGCCGGAGTACAGCAACCACAGCGGAATAATGGCAATCTGCATATGCAACAACCAGCGCCACAGCGGATGCGTGGAGATTCGGCGGATGGCATCGCTACAGGCCAGCAATGCCAGCGCCGCAGCCAGCCAGAAACCACTGCCGAGGCTGGTACGCGCCAGCGCACTGCCATTTTGCGCCAGTTGGGTCGCCGCCTTTCCAGCTCCCCACACCAGCAATACGAAGACGAATTGCGCCAGAATGAGTGCACAAATGCTGCCTTTTTTACCGGGAATAAAACAGGCCGTCAGCCAGGCGCAACCAACGCCCACCAGCATCCAGATCGTTTGCGGCCACAGCTGCCAGAGATGACGCCCCTCACCCGAAACTAAACGATTAGGCGCGTAACTGATAAACGGCAGCGCCGCTGCGATTGCCGTCAGCAACAGCAGCAGCGCCAGAACAGGATTAATACGGAAATAAGTCACGGGAAATTACTTCGTCCACCCTTTTTGTTTCAGGTAGTCGGCAGCCACTTTTTTGGCATCCAGTCCTTCCACAGCAATGCTGGCATTCAGTTGCTGCAATGTTTTTGCATCGAGGCTGGCGAAGACTGGCTGTAGCCACTGTGCCATTTGCGGATACTCCCTCAACACCGACTCACGCACCACTGGTGCAGGCGCGTAGATAGGTTGCACACCTTGCGGATCGCTTAAGGTTTGCAGCCCCAGCGCCGCTACCGGGCCGTCAGTGCCGTAAGCCATTGCAGCATTAACGCCAGAGGTTTGCTGGGCAGCGGCTTTGATCGTCACCGCCGTGTCGCCACCAGCCAGTGACAGCAACTGATCCTGACCGAGCTTAAAGCCATAGGCTTTTTCAAACGCGGGTAACGCATCGGCGCGTTCGATAAACTCTGCCGAGGCTGCCAGTTTGAAGGTGCCGCCCTCTTGCAGATAACGACTCAGGTCGGCAAGCGAAGTGAGTTTATTTTTCTCTGCCACATCCTGACGCACGGCGATAGTCCAGGTGTTATTTGCAGGCGCGGGCGTCAGCCAGATTAACTTGTTGTGCTCCGAATCGAGCTTTTTGACTTTCTCGTAACCTTGCTGCGCGTTTTTCCACGCTGCATCGTTTTCATCTTTAAAGAAGAAAGCGCCATTGCCGGTATATTCCGGATAGATATCCAGTTCACCGGAAGTAATCGCCCCGCGCACCACAGGAGTCGTTCCGAGTTGCACTTTATTCACCGTCGGTACGCCGTGGCTTTCCAGCACCTGCAAAATGATATTGCCGAGTAGCGCACCTTCGGTATCGATTTTTGAACCGACTTTAACGGGGGAAGCCGCCTGTAGCGGCAGGCTCACGGCTGCCAACATAACCAGTGAACCTGCCCAGAGCTTTAAGAGTGGCATGATGCTTTCCTCATTCTTTTACTGTTGTTTTCAGCGAATTAAGAGAAAAGCATAGTTGATAATGGCGGGGTTAGCTTGAGCGGAAGGATTCAGTTGCAGAATCAGATAAATACTTAAGAGGCATATTCGGTCCGGCGTTTCCTGCCGGATGCGGCGCGAGCGCCTTATCCGGCCTACAAAGGGCGCAAACGTCGCGCCCTTACTAAAGCATTACAGCAACTCAAACTCGCCTTTCTTAACGCGTGCGGAATCAGTGCCGATAAAGACATTGAACTTGCCAGGCTCGGCGTCATATTTCATCTGTTGATTCCAGAACTTCAGCGCCTCAATATCGATCGGGAAGCTGACAGTCTGAGTTTCGCCCGGTTTCAGGGTGATTTTCTCAAAGCCTTTCAGCTGTTTCACAGGGCGACTCATGGAAGCCGTCACATCCTGCAAGTACATCTGCACTACCGTGGCACCCTCGCGCTTACCGGTGTTCGTCACCTGCACGCTGGCAGTCACTTTGCCGTCACGCTTCATGGTCGGCGCAGAAAGTTTCACATCAGAGACGGTGAAAGTGGTGTAGCTCAGCCCATAGCCGAACGGATACAACGCCCCGTTAGCTTCATCAAAATAACGCGAAGTGTATTTGTTCGGCTTGTCGGCATTATACGGGCGACCGGTATTCAGATGGCTGTAGTACACCGGGATCTGCCCGACAGAACGCGGGAAGGACATTGGCAGCTTGCCGGACGGGTTGTAATCGCCAAACAATACATCGGCAATTGCATTACCGCCTTCAGTCCCCGCAAACCAGGTTTCCAGAATCGCATCAGCCTGCTGATCTTCTTTCACCAGCGCCAGCGGACGCCCGTTCATCAGCACCAGCACCAGCGGTTTACCGGTGGCTTTCAGCGCCGCAATCAAGTCACGTTGGCTTTGCGGAATAGTGATATCGGTCCGGCTGGAGGCTTCGTGCGCCATCCCCTGTGCTTCACCGACTACAGCCACCACCACATCAGATTGTTTCGCCGTCTGCACCGCTTCATCAATCATCTCTTGCGGCGAACGCGGATCGACTTTGACCGCTTCTTCATACTGATTCAGGAAATCGATAATGCCTTTGTCACTGGTAACGTTCGCCCCTTTGGCATACAGCACTTTACCGTTTTCACCGACGGCATTTTTAATCCCGGTCAGTACGGTCACGGATTGATCGGCAACACCGGCTGCGGACCAGCTGCCCATCACGTCACGTTTACTGTCCGCCAGTGGCCCAACCACCGCAATGGTGGCCGATTTTTTCAGCGGTAACGTTTCGAGACGGTTTTTCAGCAACACCAAGCTTTCGCGCGCCACTTCACGCGCTTCTTTACGGTGCAGGCGGCTTTCGGCATTGGTATCCACCGGGTCAGACTCTTTCGGCCCCAAATGGCTGTATGGGTCGTTAAACAACCCCATATCATATTTAACGTTCAGTACATGGCGGGCAGCATCGTCCAGCTCTGCCATCGTCACTTTGCCGGATTTAATCAACCCAGGCAGATACTTCGAGTAGTACTCGTCGCTCATGCTCATGTTGATTCCGGATTTCAGCGCCACGCGCACCGCATCTTCCGGGTCTGCCGCCGTGCCATGTTTAATCAGCTCTTTGATTGCACCGTGATCGGAAACGGTGATGCCTTTAAAGCCCCACTGGTCGCGCAGAACATCTTTCAGCAGCCAGGAATCGGAGGTGGCTGGCGTGCCGTTCAGCGAGTTCAGCGCCACCATCACCGCGCCGCTGCCTGCGTCCAGCCCCGCTTTGTACGGCGGCATATAATCATTAAACAGGCGCTGCGGACTCATATCGACGGTGTTGTACTCTTTACCGCCTTCTACCGCGCCGTATGCGGCAAAGTGTTTGACGCTGGTCATCACCGAGTAGCGATCTGCCGGGCTTTTACCCTGCATCGCTTCCACCATGGTTTTACCCATTGTTGAGGTGAGATACGTATCTTCGCCAAAACCTTCGGAAGCACGTCCCCAGCGCGGATCGCGCGAGACATCGACCATCGGTGCCCAGGTCATATTCAGGCCATCATCTGCCGCTTCATAAGCAGAGACACGTCCGACCGTTTTCACTGCATCGAGGTTAAAAGACGAGGCCAGACCGAGGCTAATCGGGAACACCGTGCGCTGACCGTGCAGCACGTCGTAAGCAAAGAAAAGAGGAATTTTCAGGCGGCTTAATTCCATCACCTGATCCTGCATGGCGCGGATATCCTGACGGGTTACGGTGTTGAAAATCGCCCCAACCTGACCGTCTTTGATCATCTCGCGGATCGCCTCTTTCGGGTTATCCGGGCCGACGCTGATTAAGCGCAGCTGACCAATTTTCTCATCAACTGTCATTTTCTTAAGCAGTTCGGTGACGAACGCATCCCGCGCTTCGGGCGTTAATGGATGGTTGCCGAATAAATCATCCGCCAGTGCTGGCTGCAGGGCCAGACTCACCGCGATTCCTACTGAACATAGCCATTTCATATGGATTTTTCTTCCTTTGTTGCCCGACGTGGCAGCGAAAATGGTGCAAAAACCGTAGTTTGCCATAAGCATGATGGAGAGAGAAAAAGAATGCTCAGTTTATTGTCTGAATTTTCAAAATATTCACTCGCTGAATTGTTATACAAGGCGCTATTCTAGTTTGTGATATTTTTTCGCCACCACAAGGAGTGGAAAATGTCTTCCATGACAACAACTGATAATAAAGCCTTTTTGAATGAACTTGCTCGTCTGGTGGGTTCTTCACACCTGCTCACCGATCCCGCAAAAACGGCCCGCTATCGCAAGGGCTTCCGTTCTGGTCAGGGCGACGCGCTGGCTGTCGTTTTCCCTGGCTCACTACTAGAATTGTGGCGGGTGCTGAAAGCCTGCGTCACCGCCGACAAAATTATTCTGATGCAGGCCGCCAATACAGGCCTGACCGAAGGATCGACGCCAAACGGTAACGATTATGATCGCGATGTCGTTATCATCAGCACCCTGCGTCTCGACAAGCTGCACGTTCTTGGCAAGGGCGAACAGGTGCTGGCCTATCCGGGCACCACGCTCTATTCGCTGGAAAAAGCCCTCAAACCGCTGGGACGCGAACCGCACTCAGTGATTGGATCATCGTGTATAGGCGCATCGGTCATCGGCGGTATTTGTAACAACTCCGGCGGCTCGCTGGTGCAACGTGGCCCGGCGTATACCGAAATGTCGTTATTCGCGCGTATAAATGAAGACGGCAAACTGACGCTGGTGAACCATCTGGGGATTGATCTGGGCGAAACGCCGGAGCAGATCCTTAGCAAGCTGGATGATGATCGCATCAAAGATGACGATGTGCGTCACGATGGTCGTCACGCCCACGATTATGACTATGTCCACCGCGTTCGTGATATTGAAGCCGACACGCCCGCACGTTATAACGCCGATCCTGATCGGTTATTTGAATCTTCTGGTTGCGCCGGGAAGCTGGCGGTCTTTGCAGTACGTCTTGATACCTTCGAAGCGGAAAAAAATCAGCAGGTGTTTTATATCGGCACCAACCAGCCGGAAGTGCTGACCGAAATCCGCCGTCATATTCTGGCTAACTTCGAAAATCTGCCGGTTGCCGGGGAATATATGCACCGGGATATCTACGATATTGCGGAAAAATACGGCAAAGACACCTTCCTGATGATTGATAAGTTAGGCACCGACAAGATGCCGTTCTTCTTTAATCTCAAGGGACGCACCGATGCGATGCTGGAGAAAGTGAAATTCTTCCGTCCGCATTTTACTGACCGTGCGATGCAAAAATTCGGTCACCTGTTCCCCAGCCATTTACCGCCGCGCATGAAAAACTGGCGCGATAAATACGAGCATCATCTGCTGTTAAAAATGGCGGGCGATGGCGTGGGCGAAGCCAAATCGTGGCTGGTGGATTATTTCAAACAGGCCGAAGGCGATTTCTTTGTCTGTACGCCGGAGGAAGGCAGCAAAGCGTTTTTACACCGTTTCGCCGCTGCGGGCGCAGCAATTCGTTATCAGGCGGTGCATTCCGATGAAGTCGAAGACATTCTGGCGTTGGATATCGCTCTGCGGCGTAACGACACCGAGTGGTATGAGCATTTACCGCCGGAGATCGACAGCCAGCTGGTGCACAAGCTCTATTACGGCCATTTTATGTGCTATGTCTTCCATCAGGATTACATAGTGAAAAAAGGCGTGGATGTGCATGCGTTAAAAGAACAGATGCTGGAACTGCTACAGCAGCGCGGCGCGCAGTACCCTGCCGAGCATAACGTCGGTCATTTGTATAAAGCACCGGAGACGTTGCAGAAGTTCTATCGCGAGAACGATCCGACCAACAGCATGAATCCGGGGATCGGTAAAACCAGTAAACGGAAAAACTGGCAGGAAGTGGAGTAAAAATTACGGATGGCAGAGTATCGCCATCCGAATTCACTTAATCGTTCTGTGCCGTCTGCCCCGCCGCCGCCATTTGGGCGGCTTTTTGTTTTTTATAGCTCAACGCTGCTGCCGGCACAGGCATCACTTTACCGGTTTCAATCCAGGTACGCAGGCGGCTGGCATCGGCAAAATGGGTATATTTGCCAAACGCGTCCATCACTACCAGCGCCACCGGTTTATTATTGATAACCGTACGCATCACCAGACAATGGCCCGCCGCATTGGTAAAGCCGGTTTTGGTTAACTGAATATTCCAGTTATCGCGATACACCAGATGATTAGTATTGCGGAACGGCAGCGTATACGTCGGATTAGAGAAGGTTGCCATATCTTCCCGGGTAGTACTTAACTGCCCGATCAACGGATATTGTTTGCTGGCAATGAGCAGTTTGGTTAAGTCACGGGCAGTTGAAACGTTATGCACCGACAATCCGGTAGGTTCAACAAAGCGCGTGTTGTTCATTCCGAGCGATTTCGCTTTCGCATTCATTGCCTTAATAAAGGCTTTGTAACCACCGGGATAATGGTGCGCAAGGCTTGCCGCCGCGCGGTTTTCTGAAGACATCAGCGCCAGCAACAGCATATCTTTACGGCTGATTTCGCTATTCAGTCGTACGCGCGAATAGACCCCTTTCATCTCCGGCGTCTGGCTGATATCCACTTTTAGTTTTTCATCCAGCGGCAGTCGTGCATCCAGCACAACCATCGCGGTCATTAATTTGCTGATAGACGCAATCGGACGCACCAGATCCGGGTGGTTCGAATAGATCACTTTGTTGGTATTCAGATCAACAATCATCGCGCTACCGGAGGCAATTTCCGGTTGTGAAGCGGTGGTAGCGGCTGCCGTTTTCGCAACGGCCTGCGGTGCAAAAGGCACAGCCAGCATCAGGGCCAGGCTAAATAAAGAAACTCGAAATTTCGGCATGATGAGCATTCAGATAGTGGTTCACGCGCACGGGTTGCGCACCGCCGGAGTAAGGATTTACTGAGGCTAGCGACGCCATCATAACGAGCAAAAAGTGCGATCGTCAAAGGAGAATCGTGAGGAAATGCTGCATTGCTGACATTTACGCCAGCAATGCAACGTCAAAGAACTTTCTAGAACAAACGATAACCGTAGCCCCATAGTATAACGGTTAGGGCGAGCAGCACTTCCAGTACCAGCACGCCAATCGCCAGCGTCGAACTAGAGAAGCTAAGGCCTTCCTCTTTGTTGATATTCAGGAAGCTCGGAATACCAAGGTAAAGCAGGTAGCCGGTGTAAAACAGCGCCACCGTGCCGACCAGCGCACACAACCAGACCAGTGGATAAAGCGCCACCAGACCGCTTAAAAACAGCGGAGTTGCAACGTAGCCCGCGAAGACCATGCAGTGCGCAAGTGACGGACGCTGCGGATAATTACGCGCCATCCACCAGATGACCCGCCCCATCACCGCGACCCCAGCCAGCATAACGCCGTAAAACAAGACAGCCAGCGCCAGTCCGGTAAACCAGGATAACTTCAGGATAGTGCCATCGCCAAAATTCCAGCCAATCTGTGTAGTGCCAATGAAGGCGCAAATCACCGGAATCGCCGCCATCAGCAAAACGTGGTGGGTGTAATGGTGAGAAATCGTTTCGTTTTCGCGATTAATCACCTGCATTTCACGATCGGGATGGGAAAACAGTCCCCAGACATGGCTCATACCGCCCCCTTGTTGTGAGTTCATGAACCTGACAGTTCAAGTATAAGTCAGCTTGTGATTATTTTTTGTTCGCCCATGTAATTTTCACTGTCTGATGAACGTCCTTTTTCAGCGTGAATGATTCACAGGGTGTATGCTTACTGGCAACCAAAGGGAGACAGACTGGCCTATGGATCTCAATACACTTATCTCACAATATGGTTATGCCGCGCTGGTGATCGGTAGCCTGGCGGAAGGTGAAACCGTGACTTTGCTGGGAGGCGTTGCGGCGCATCAGGGGCTATTAAAGTTCCCGCTGGTGGTACTTTCTGTGGCGCTTGGCGGCATGATTGGCGACCAGGTGCTCTATCTGTGCGGGCGGCGGTTTGGCGGCAAGCTGTTACGCCGTTTCTCGAAACATCAGGATAAAATTGAGCGGGCGCAGAAACTTATCCAACGCCATCCGTATCTGTTTGTCATTGGTACGCGCTTTATGTATGGCTTTCGGGTGATTGGCCCGACGCTGATTGGTGCCAGCCAGCTGCCGCCGAAAATCTTTCTGCCGCTGAATATTCTCGGCGCATTTGCCTGGGCGTTGATTTTTACCACTATTGGTTACGCTGGTGGTCAGGTGATTGCGCCGTGGTTGCACAATCTCGACCAGCATTTGAAGCACTGGGTCTGGTTGATTCTGGTCGTGGTTCTGGTGGTGGGCGTGCGCTGGTGGCTGAAACGACGCGGGAAGAAAAAGCCGGATCATCAGGCGTAAAACCATTGCCCTGGATAAGGCGTTCGCGCCGCATCCGACATCCGGAGTACCATGCCTGATACGACGCTTGTGCGTCTTTTCATGCCGACCAAAATATTACCCAATGAAATATCCACGCACCTCACTGCGCTATTCTGGGTTGAACTGTGGATTCGCCAACATAAAGCCGCCATCCACTATCAACGACTGCCCGGTGGTGTAATTTGCGCCCTCCGAACAAAGCCACACCACCAGGCTGGCAATCTCATGCGTTGCGCCAAAACGCCGCAAGGGAATCGAAGGCTCCGCGTCGGGCTTCACGTCGCTGTCATCCATGCCATTCATTGGCGTGGCGATCGCCCCAGGCGCGACTGCGTTCACCAAAATCTTATGCCTGACCAGCTCCAGCGCCATCGCTTTGGTTAACCCACCGAGCGCATGTTTAGCGGCTGTGTAGGCGCTGGCATCCGGCAGCGGCGTATGTTCATGTACCGACGTAATGTTGATGATGCGACCGCCCTGCCCTTGTTTCACCATCTGACGAGCCGCAATTTGCGAGCATAAGAATGCACCATCGACATCAACGGTAAAAATCTTGCGCCACTCATCAAAAGCCATATCAAGAAACGGCGCTTTGGTCATTGCACCCGCATTATTCACCAGCACATCAATGCGCCCCAGCCGTTGAATGAGTTTCTCCAGCGCCAGTGCCCCTTCTGGTAGATTGCCGAGATCCAGCTGCACGATCTCCGCACGTACGCCGTGGCTAACTACCTCACGCGCGGTATCTTTTGCCCCTTCTTCATCTGAGTGCCAGGTAATACCAATATCAAACCCCTGCTGCGCCAGTAATAACGCGCACTCTTTGCCGATCCCCGAATCGGAGGCGGTAATAATCGCAACCTGTGCCATCGAGTTCTCCACTTAACGCTGAATAAACGTTAAGTATAGAAGGCGCATATCATCAGCGTTTGTACCCCCCGCCCAACGCACCAGTGAGTTGAATGGAGGCATCCAGCCACTGCCCTTGCAATAACAGGCCATTGGCCCGCTCACGCAGCGCGGGGATTCTGGCTTCGCTGACGCGGGAACCAGCAATGATGCCCGCGTTAAAGCGCGCCTGCGCAAGACCTACCACACGCAAGGCATCGCGCTCAATTTGCGCCTGATGCTGGTTTTTCTCCGCCAGTGTCTGAACCTGACTGGCTGCCCGCGCCACGTCATTCACCGCTTCAACCACCGCTTTGTTGTAGCTGGCGATAGACAAGTTGCTTTCGGCTTTTGCGATATCGAGATTGGCGTTAAGACGACCACTATCGAAAATGGGTAGCGTCAGGCCTGCCGTAACGCCCATTTGCTGCGCGGAATGACGGAACAGATCGCTTAAGTGCAACGCATCCTGTTGCAGGAAGGCCATCAGGTTGATGTCAGGATAAAATGCCGCTTTTGCCGCATCAATGGTGCTTAGCGATGACTCAACGTACCAGTGCGCCGCCTGCAAATCTGCCCGCCGGGCCAGTAAGGAGTACCCCAGTTCATCAGGAAGCTGGCTTGCCACTTTCGGCAACGCGACCGGTTTAAGCTTCAATGACTTTGTCTGGTTATTTGTAAGTGCGCTTAACCGTGCCTCAATAATTTTCATTTTCCCCGCGACATCGTTGAGCTGCTGCCGGGTTTTGCTGGCATTAATATCGGTTTCCACACCTTCAACTGAAGAAGTAATCCCGTTCTGATATAGCTGGCGATCGGTCGCGATAATGGTGTTCTGCTCTTTTTCTATTTGCTGCAAGACCGTGTTTAACGCCGCCTGGGTTTGCCACTCCCAGTACAGGCGGGCTACGCTGCCAGCCAGCAATTGGCGGGTTTGCTCGCGTTCCGCCGCCCGTGCTTTAACCGTACCCAGGCGGGCAGTAACCTCCGCCCGATTCTTTCCCCAGATATCGAGATGCCAGCCCGCCGTTAAGCCAAAAGTACCGTTGGTGTACCACGGGCCGGTCGTACCTGCGGCCGGATCGTTCAGAGCAAACGGCCCCATTAAGCCTTCTGCCGACATTTTTTGCCGCTCCATATCCGCCGAAAAGTCGATCTGCGGACCATCCTGAGTGGCAACTGCCTTCGCCTGGGCTTCAGCTAGCTGAATGCGCTGTTCAGCCACCTGCATATCCGGTGCGTTCTGTAGTGCATTGTTAATTAAGGAAGTGAGTTGATTATCGTGATACTCCAGCCACCATTGGCTGTCTGGCCAACCATTTTCAGCGCCGTGGGTAATGCGGTGTCAACTTGTGCAGCGGGCGTTTGCTGGCTTAACGCCTGGCGGGTTTCATGCATAGGCGCACACCCGGCCAGCATCAGTAACAGCGGAAAACAGGCGATGGCTGGATAAAAGGAATCACGATTCATGGGGGAATAATCAGGTAAGAAAAGGTGCGCGGAGATTACCGTGTGTTGCGATATATTTTTTAGTTTCGCGTGGCAATACATCAGTGGCAATAAAACGACATATCCAGAAAAATATACACTAAGTGAATGATATCTTCCGATTTATCTTAATCGTTTATGGATAACGGCAAAGGGCTTCGTTTTTTCCTATACTTATTCAGCACTCACAAATAAAGGAACGCCAATGAAAATTATACTCTGGGCTGTATTGATTATTTTCCTGATTGGGCTACTGGTGGTGACTGGCGTATTTAAGATGATATTTTAAAATTAATTAATGTCATCAGGTCCGAAAATAACGAGAATATTTCAGTCTCTCATCCTGTTGCGCTCCTGTCATGTGCATTGCTTCATATAATCACTGGCGCAAGGAGCGCGCAGGGGGCGGCCAATCGCCGCCGCCCCCTGCACCCCCGGGCTCTGGCGAACAAAATCGCCGCTGCGCGGTGCCCTCGGCTTATCCCTTACGGCTACCGGGTCGGGCGCGAGGTAACATCCCTGTAAAACGCGCCCTCAGCCCACATCCATGTGGGCTGCCCCGGCCTTCAGGGAACGCCTCGGCAATTTTGACGCCACCAAACAACCGTGCGGCCTATTGATAAAGAGCTAACACATTGTCAAAAAACATCACTATGGTTTTTTAGAGTTTCTCGATATCAATTGCCTGAATAGCCCTTGCAATATCAGGGGAATTATTCAACACCCGAACATGCTGAAATAATTCCGTTGCTTCATCGTATTCTTTACGCAAATAACTCAACCACTGTTTAATCCGCGCAACGTGATATAACCCGGTATCGCCCTGCTTTTCCAGACGGGTATATTTTTGCAGCAAAGCAACCACCTCCGGCCACGGCATTCGCGGTTCGTTATATTTTACCACCCGGCTCAGGTTGGGAATATTGAGCGCCCCGCGACCAATCATCACTGCGTCGCAGCCGCTGATCGCCATGCATTGTTGCGCGCTCTGCCAGTCCCAGATTTCACCGTTGGCAATCACCGGAATATTCAGCCGCTGGCGAATATCGCCAATCGCCTGCCAGTCAATATGCTCCGCGCGGTAACCCTGCTCTTTCGTCCGCCCATGCACCACCAGCTCCGTAGCGCCAGCCTGTTGAACCGCATCGGCGATTTCAAATTTCTTCTCACCGCTGTCCCAGCCCAGACGCACTTTCACGCTGACGGGCAAATGCGCCGGTACAGCTTCACGCATCGCTTTTGCACCCTGGTAGATGAGTTCAGGATCTTTGAGTAACGTCGCCCCGCCGCCGCTACCGTTAACCGTTTTCGACGGGCAGCCGCAATTGAGATCCACGCCCCAGGAACCTAACTCCACCGCACGGGCGGCGTTCTCTGCCAGCCATTGTGGGAACTGACCTAACAACTGCACGCGCACCAGCGTACCAGATGGTGTCCGGCTGGCGTTTTGTAGCTCAGGGCAAATGCGATGAAAGACTTTTACCGGCAGCAGTTGATCCACCACGCGGACAAACTCGGTGATGCACAGATCGTAGTCGTTAACTTCGGTCAGCAATTCACGCACCAGAGAGTCAAGCACTCCCTCCATCGGTGCCAGTAACACACGCATATCATCACCCGCAAAAAAATGAGGCGCTATGTTAGCGCCTATGGTCAGCGGATTAAAGGTCTGCAAAGAGGGATTGCTGCAAACTGCAATCCCTCTCTATGCTTGATGTATGCCTGAGTTCGCTGCGCATTGCGTAATGCCGGGGAGCGAAAAAATAAGCGCTGATTTCTTAATGTGATCGGTAGCACGTTTTACGAATTAATTGTATGATGAATCCATCTCATCTGGGGTGTTGATTATGAGTAAGACACTGAACATTATCTGGCAATATTTACGCGCTTTCGTCCTGATTTATGCCTGCCTGTATGCAGGCATTTTCATTGCTTCCCTGCTACCGGTAACCATTCCGGGCAGCATCATCGGGATGCTGATCCTGTTTGTCCTGCTGGCCTTGCAAATTCTTCCGGCAAAATGGGTCAATCCGGGGTGCTACGTACTGATTCGCTATATGGCGCTATTGTTTGTGCCGATTGGCGTAGGCGTCATGCAATATTTTGATTTGCTCCGCGCACAGTTTGGCCCGGTAGTGGTTTCCTGTGCAGTCAGTACGCTGGTGGTTTTTCTGGTGGTGAGCTGGAGTTCGCAACTGGTACACGGTGAACGTAAAGTCGTAGGTCAGAAAGGATCAGAAGAATGATGGCGAATATCTGGTGGTCATTACCGCTGACATTGATTGTCTTTTTTGCCGCCCGCAAACTGGCGGCACGGTATAAGTTTCCCTTGCTTAACCCGTTGCTGGTAGCAATGGTGGTGATCATTCCTTTTTTAATGCTGACTGGCATCTCTTACGACAGCTACTTTAAAGGTAGCGAAGTGCTAAACGATCTGCTGCAACCGGCGGTCGTCGCGCTGGCCTATCCTTTATATGAGCAGCTACACCAGATCCGCGCGCGCTGGAAATCGATCATCACCATCTGTTTTATCGGCAGCGTGGTTGCGATGGTGACGGGGACTTCCGTGGCATTGTTGATGGGCGCTTCACCGGAAATCGCCGCGTCAATCCTGCCGAAATCAGTCACCACGCCTATTGCAATGGCGGTTGGCGGCAGTATTGGCGGTATTCCGGCAATCAGCGCAGTTTGCGTGATTTTCGTCGGCATCCTCGGCGCGGTATTTGGCCATACATTGCTTAATGCGATGCGTATTCGTACCAAAGCTGCGCGCGGTCTGGCAATGGGGACTGCCTCGCACGCCCTCGGTACGGCGCGCTGCGCCGAGCTGGATTATCAGGAAGGTGCATTTAGTTCGCTAGCGCTGGTGTTATGCGGGATAATTACTTCGCTGATCGCACCGTTCCTTTTCCCGATTATTCTGGCAGTAATGGGCTAAAATTTGCGATGCGTCGCGCATTTTTGATGTATGTTTCACGCGTTGCATAATTAATGAGATTCAGATCACATATAAAGCCACAACGGGTTCGTAAACTGTTATCCCATTACATGATTATGAGGCAACGCCATGCATCCACGTTTTCAAACCGCTTTTGCCCAACTTGCGGATAACTTGCAATCTGCACTGGAACCTATTCTGGCAGACAAGTACTTCCCCGCTTTGTTGACCGGGGAGCAAGTCTCATCGCTGAAGAGCGCAACGGGGCTGGACGAAGACGCGCTGGCATTCGCACTACTTCCGCTGGCGGCGGCCTGTGCGCGTACGCCATTGTCGAATTTTAATGTTGGCGCAATTGCGCGCGGTGTGAGCGGAACCTGGTATTTCGGTGCCAATATGGAATTTATTGGTGCGACAATGCAGCAAACCGTTCATGCCGAACAAAGCGCGATCAGCCACGCCTGGTTGAGTGGTGAAAAAGCGCTTGCAGCCATCACCGTTAACTACACGCCTTGTGGTCACTGCCGTCAGTTTATGAATGAACTGAACAGCGGTCTGGATCTGCGTATTCATCTGCCGGGCCGCGAGGCACACGCGCTGCGTGACTATCTGCCAGATGCCTTTGGGCCGAAAGATCTGGAGATTAAAACGCTGCTGATGGACGAACAGGATCACGGCTATGCGCTGACGGGTGATGCGCTTTCTCAGGCAGCGATTGCGGCGGCAAACCGTTCGCACATGCCTTACAGTAAGTCGCCAAGCGGTGTCGCGCTGGAATGTAAAGACGGTCGTATTTTCAGTGGCAGCTACGCTGAAAACGCCGCATTCAACCCGACTCTGCCACCGTTGCAGGGAGCGTTAATTCTGTTGAATCTCAAGGGTTATGATTACCCGGATATCCAGCGCGCGGTTCTGGCAGAAAAAGCCGATGCGCCGTTGATTCAGTGGGATGCCACCTCCGCAACGCTGAAAGCTCTCGGCTGTCACAGTATCGACCGAGTGCTTCTCGCTTAAGCCTGGTGCCGGATGCGGCGTGAACGCCTTGTCCGGCTTGCCAGCCCTCTCCTGGTGTCGAAATTCCCGGCAAACAGTTTGCCGTTTCTTGCGCAAAACCAGCGGGTAAAGTAGCCTGATGGAAATTTTCCTTAGATCGAGTCTCCTGCATGTTAAAGCGCGTGTTCCTCAGCCTGTTAGTCCTGATCGGCTTGCTGCTGTTGACTGTGCTCGGCCTCGATCGCTGGATGAGCTGGAAAACCGCGCCTTATATCTACGACGAATTGCAGGATCTCCCCTACCGCCAGGTCGGTGTGGTGCTCGGAACAGCAAAATATTATCGTACTGGCGTAATTAATCAGTATTATCGCTACCGCATTCAAGGAGCGATTAATGCCTATAACAGCGGTAAGGTAAATTATCTATTACTGAGCGGCGATAACGCATTGCAAAGTTATAATGAGCCGATGACCATGCGCAAAGATTTAATCGCTGCTGGTGTCGACCCATCAGATATTGTTCTCGATTACGCAGGCTTTCGTACGCTGGATTCCATCGTGCGTACACGCAAAGTTTTCGATACTAATGATTTCATTATTATCACCCAACGTTTCCACTGTGAGCGAGCATTATTTATTGCGCTGCATATGGGGATTCAGGCTCAGTGTTATGCCGTACCGTCACCGAAAGATATGCTGTCAGTACGTATTCGTGAATTTGCCGCCCGTTTCGGTGCGCTGGCTGACCTTTATATTTTTAAACGTGAACCGCGTTTTTTAGGGCCGCTGGTCCCTATTCCGGCTATGCACCAGGTACCGGAAGATGCGCAGGGGTATCCCGCCGTCACACCCGAACAGTTACTTGAATTACAAAAGAAACAAGGAAAGTAGTTATGGATGTACAGCAGTTTTTTGTCGTTGCCGTTTTTTTCCTTATCCCGATATTTTGTTTCCGCGAAGCATGGAAAGGCTGGCGCGCAGGCGCGATTGATAAACGGGTTAAAAATGCACCGGAACCGGTGTATGTCTGGCGAGCAAAAAATCCCGGACTCTTTTTCGCTTATATGGTGGCATATATCGGCTTCGGAATTTTATCTATCGGCATGATTGTTTATCTTATTTTCTATCGTTAATATTCCCCTCTCCAGTTAATTATTGAGAATAATTATTACTTCACCTGATAAGCTGCGGATATCACATTCCTAACCGCAGCTATTTGTGAATCTTTTCACAGTTTAAATTCCCCCGCACGCTTAGCCTTAATATCAGTACATTATTATTTACTAAACGCTCGCCTTAATTACCTATAGCATTAAGGAAGATCACATGCCGCAACAAAATTATCTGGATGAACTCACTCCGGCTTTTACGTCTTTACTGGCGATTAAAGAAGCCTCTCGCTGTTTATTATGTCACGACGCTCCCTGTAGTCAGGCTTGCCCGGCACAGACCGATCCGGGGAAATTTATTCGCTCAATCTACTTTCGTAATTTTAAAGGCGCTGCCGAGACAATTCGCGAAAATAATGCCCTCGGTGCCGTTTGTGCCAGAGTGTGCCCGACGGAGAAATTATGCCAAAGCGGTTGTACCCGTGCCGGTGTTGATGCTCCCATTGATATCGGCCGCTTACAGCGTTTTGTTACTGATTTTGAACAACAAACCGGAATGGAAATTTATCAGCCCGGTACTAAAACGCTCGGCAAAGTCGCGATTATTGGCGCAGGTCCTGCCGGATTGCAGGCCAGTGTGACACTGACAAACCAGGGTTATGACGTCACGATTTATGAGAAAGAAGCGCACCCCGGTGGCTGGTTGCGTAACGGTATTCCGCAATTCCGGTTACCGCAATCAGTGCTGGATGCAGAGATCGCCCGTATTGAAAAAATGGGCGTGACCATTAAGTGCAACAACGAAGTCGGTAACACACTCACCCTTGAGCAGCTGAAAGCAGAAAACCGCGCGGTACTGGTCACCGTGGGGTTATCAAGCGGTTCCGGGCTACCGCTGTTTGAGCATAGTGACGTTGAGATTGCCGTCGACTTCTTGCAACGTGCACGACAGGCGCAAGGCGATATCAGCATTCCACAAAGCGCATTAATTATCGGCGGCGGTGATGTCGCGATGGACGTAGCCAGCACGCTGAAAGTTCTCGGCTGTCAGGCGGTAACTTGCGTAGCGCGTGAAGAGTTAGATGAGTTTCCGGCAAGCGAAAAAGAGTTTACCAGCGCCCGGGAGCTGGGCGTTTCGATCATCGATGGATTCACGCCAGTAGCCGTGGAAGGCAATAAAGTCACGTTTAAGCATGTACGGTTATCGGGCGAACTGACGATGGCGGCAGATAAAATTATTCTCGCCGTCGGTCAGCATGCCAGACTAGATGCCTTTGCGGAGTTAGAGCCGCAGCGTAACACCATCAAAACACAAAATTACCAGACCCGCGACCCGCAAGTCTTTGCTGCTGGCGATATTGTTGAGGGTGACAAAACCGTGGTCTATGCCGTGAAAACCGGGAAAGAAGCCGCCGAGGCGATTCATCACTATTTAGAGGGAGCTTGCTCATGTTAACGAAAGATCTTTCGATTACTTTTTGCGGCGTGAAGTTTCCCAACCCGTTCTGCCTCTCTTCTTCGCCGGTAGGCAACTGCTATGAGATGTGTGCCAAAGCCTACGACACAGGTTGGGGCGGTGTGGTGTTTAAAACGATCGGCTTTTTTATCGCCAACGAAGTCTCGCCGCGTTTTGATCATCTGGTGAAAGAAGATACCGGTTTTATCGGCTTCAAAAATATGGAGCAGATTGCTGAACATCCGTTGGAAGAGAATCTGGCCGCCCTGCGTCGGCTGAAGGAAGATTACCCGGACAAAGTATTGATCGCTTCGATCATGGGGGAAAATGAGCAGCAATGGGAGGAGCTGGCGCGCCTGGTGCAAGAAGCTGGCGCGGATATGATCGAGTGTAACTTCTCCTGTCCGCAAATGACTTCTCATGCGATGGGTAGCGATGTCGGGCAAAGCCCGGAGCTGGTAGAAAAATATTGTCGGGCAGTGAAACGGGGTTCCACGCTGCCAATGCTGGCGAAGATGACGCCGAATATCGGTGATATGTGCGAAGTGGCGCTGGCGGCGAAGCGCGGCGGCGCAGATGGCATTGCGGCGATTAACACCGTTAAATCCATCACCAATATCGATCTTAATCAGAAAATCGGTATGCCGATCGTTAACGGAAAATCGAGTATTTCCGGATATTCCGGTAAAGCGGTAAAACCGATCGCCCTGCGCTTCATTCAGCAAATGCGCACCCATCCAGAACTGCGCGATTTCCCAATCAGCGGTATCGGCGGCATTGAAACCTGGGAGGATGCGGCTGAGTTTTTATTGCTCGGCGCAGCAACGTTACAGGTGACCACCGGCATCATGCAGTACGGGTATCGGATAGTGGAAGATATGGCAAGCGGGTTGTCGCATTATCTCGCCGATCAGGGATTTGATTCGCTGCAGGAGATGGTAGGTCTGGCGAATAACAATATTGTCCCGGCGGAAGATTTAGACCGCAGTTATATTGTCTATCCCCGTATCAATCTTGATAAATGTGTTGGCTGTGGACGCTGTTATATTTCCTGTTACGACGGCGGTCACCAGGCGATGGAATGGAGCGAGAAAACCCGCACACCGCATTGTAATACCGAGAAATGTGTGGGTTGTCTGCTTTGTGGTCACGTCTGCCCGGTGGGTTGTATTGAGCTCGGGGAAGTGAAGTTTAAGAAAGGCGAGAAAGAACACCCGGTAACGTTGTAAAACCAGAGACGCATCCGGCATTTGGTTCCTGTCGCCGGATGCGGCTTGAACGCCTTATCCGGCCTACAAAACCATACAAATCAGTATGTTGAGCTTATTGTAGGCCGGATAAAACGCGCCAGCGTTGCATCCGGCATTTGGCTCCTGTTGCCGGATGCGGCGTGAACGCCTTATCCGGCCTACAAAACCACACAGATCATGATGTTATGTGCGTTTATGACCGAATGCGGACCACATTCACATCATTTCTTACGCGCGTATTTCAGTGAATCCAGCGCTACGGCGAAGATAATAATCGCCCCTTTGATGATGTACTGCCAGTATGGGTTTACGCCGATATACGTCAGGCCATAGTTGATGACGGTAAAAATAATTACCCCGGTCACCACGCCAATCACCGTCCCCACACCGCCGCTGAACGATACACCGCCTACCACGCACGCCGCGATAGCATCCAGCTCATACATAAAGCCGAGGTTGTTGGTGGCAGAGCCGATACGTCCGGCTTCTAACATCCCGCCAAAGGCATAGAACACGCCAGACAACGCGTAGATCATCAGCAGGTTCAGGCCGACGTTGACACCAGATACTTTTGCCGCTTCCGGGTTACCGCCAATGGCAAAAATGTTCTTACCGAAGCGGGTTTTGTTCCACAACACCCAGACGAACGCCACCGCAATCAACGCGTAGAAGGTGATGTAAGAGAGACGGAAACTCCCCAGCGCGACAAAGCCCTGAGCAAAGGTAGAGAAGCCACTGTCAAAACCAGAAATTGGCGACGCCCCGACAAAGTCGTAATAGAGCGAGTTGATGCCATAGACGATGATCATCGTGCCGAGCGTGGTAATGAACGGCGTCACGTTGAGATAAGCGATAATCAGACCGTTGATCAAACCGATCACCGCACCAATGGCACAGACAATCAGAATAACCAGCGCAATCGGCATCGTCGCCATTTCCGGGAACACTTTGTTGGCGTTATCCATGGACTGCAATAATGTCGCAGCCACCACTGCCGCCAGCCCTACCTGACGACCAGCAGAAAGATCGGTCCCCTGGGTGACAATTAACCCTGCCACACCGAGCGCGATAATAATACGCACCGATGACTGGGTGAGAATATTACTTAAGTTCAACAGACTTAAAAATGTTGGGTCCTGGAAAATAATAATCGCCAGCAAAACTAAAAGAACGACGTAAATACCGCCCTCTTTCAGGTAAGTAAGAAAACTTTTCTTATTTAACGCACTCATGGGAAGCCCCTAATCTTAAAGGTGCAAAGACGCAAGACGCAGAATTTCGTTTTGCGTTGTTGTTTTTGTATCGACAATTCCGGAAACGAGACCATTGCTCATGACCAGAATACGGTCTGTTATCCCTAACAACTCAGGCATTTCAGAGGAGATAATAATAATCCCCTTGCCTTTCTTCGCCAGTTCGGCAATTAACTGATAAATTTCAAACTTCGCCCCGACATCAATACCGCGCGTCGGTTCATCGAGCATTAATATTTCTGGTTGCGTTAGTAGCCAGCGACCAATAATCACCTTTTGCTGATTACCACCGGAGAGCGAACCAATTTGCGTCCGATGACCCGGCGTTTTTACCCGCATCGAATCAATCACCCACTGGGTATCGCTTTTCATCCGCGAGTTATCCAGTAAACCAACTTTATTTTTGTAGTTGCGAATATTGGAAATTAACGAGTTAAAACCAATATCCAGATAGGCATAAATTCCCGTTGAGCGGCGCTCCTCAGTTACCAGTGCAAATCCATGGTTTATGGCTTCGTTGGCATTATGGTTATTGATCTGTTTGCCGTGCAACGTTATGGTGCCAGCCGATTTCTCGCGAATACCAAATAACGTCTCAACAATATCGGTACGTTTCGCCCCCACCAGACCGGCAATACCGAGGATCTCCCCTTTATGCAGATCAAACGAGACATCGCGAATCGACGGCTGGCGCAGTGACGTCAGGTTACGTACCTCGAGGATGACTTCGCCCGGTTTGTTTTCTTTGTCAGGGAAACGCTGGTTAAGAGAACGCCCAACCATCATGGCGATGATCTTGTCCATCGTCAGTCCTGCCAGCGGTTCGGTGGCGATCCACTGACCGTCGCGCAATACGGTAACTTCATCACATAACTGGAAGATTTCTTCCATTTTATGCGAGATATAAACAATACCGCAGCCGCGCTCTTTTAATTTACGAATAATAGTGAACAGATGATTGACCTCTTTTTCGGTTAACGAAGAAGTCGGTTCATCCATAATCACAATTTTCGCGTTATAGGAAAACGCTTTGGCGATTTCGATCATCTGCATTTGCGAAACGGATAATGTGCCGACGCGCGCACGCGGATCGATATCAATATCCAGTTCGTCAAAAATCGCTTTGGTTTCGCGGTACATTTTGTCCTGATCGACAAACATGCCTTTGGTGGGATATCGCCCCAGCCACATGTTATCCATCACCGAACGTTGTAATACCAGGTTTAACTCCTGGTGTACCATCGAAATACCATTTTCCAGGGCTTCTTTTGCAGAATGGAAATCGATCTCTTTACCCTGGAATAAAATGGTGCCGGAGTCTTTTTGATAAATACCAAACAGGCATTTTAATAATGTCGATTTTCCTGCACCGTTTTCCCCCATTAATGCATGGATAGAATGTGGCCGGACTTTTAAATTAACGTTATCAAGTGCCTTAACACCAGGAAAGGACTTGTTGATACCGCTCATTTCCAACAAGTATTCCCCGGAGGACGGAGTCGTTGAGCTGACCATATAATTTTACCTTGTTGGCCATACAATAAGGGCGCAGTAATAGACTGCGCCCAATCAGTCTTATTTCTTGCTGAATTCAGCCAGGTTGTCTTTATCTACGCCAACATAAGGTACGCGGACCACTTTGTTGTCGATTTTCCAGTTGGTGCCATCAGCCGCACCTTTACCATCGGCCAGGTTTTTCGCCAGATCAAAGGTCGCTTTCGCCTGGTTGTTAGCATCGTTCAGTACGGTGCCCGCCAGTGCACCGGATTTCACCAGCGCCAGCGCTTCTGGCAGCGCATCGACGCCAAACACCGGAATGCTGGACTTGTTGTGTGCTTTCAGCGCTTCAACCGCGCCCATTGCCATCGCATCGTTGTTGGCGATAACCACTTCGATTTTGTTGGCGTTCGGGCCAGACAGCCAGGCGTCCATCTTATCTTTCGCCTGAGCGGTGTCCCACATTGCGGTATCTAACTGTAACTGTTCAGTTTTGATGCCTTTATCGTTCAATTCTTTAATCACGTAAGTGGTACGTGCTTCTGCATCCGGATGGCCCGGTTCACCTTTCAGCAGTACGAACTGAATCTGACCGTCTTTGTTCAGATCCCAACCCTGATTCGCCGCCCAGTGTTTAGCAATCAAATCGCCTTGAATAATGCCGGACTCTTTGGAGTCAGTGCCAACGTAGTAGGCTTTGTCGTAGCTATCCAGCGCCTTACGAGACGGTTCTTTGTTGAAGAAAACCACCGGCACGTTTTGCCCACGCGCTTTCTCAATCACCGTACCCGCAGCTGCCGGGTCAACCAGGTTGATTGCCAGTGCCTTCACCCCTTTCGCCAGCAATACGTCGATCTGATCGTTCTGCTTGGACTGGTCATTCTGAGAATCATTCATCAGCAGCTGAACATCTGGCGCGGCTTTCGCATCTTGCTCAATAGCCTTGCGCACTACAGACATAAAGTTATCGTCGTACTTATAGATTGTTACACCAATGCGAGTATCAGCAGCGTGTGCAGCGGCACCGAATAACATGCTGGCCATCACAGCAGACAGGGTTAACACCTTCTTATTCATGGTATCTCCGGTTTTTCTTATGCAGGGTAGTGCTTGAGATAAATGCTCGGCGGGGCAGTAGAGTTAATGAAGTGTTACTGAACGCCGAAGCTCACTTTTTAAAATTCGTTCTTCCATGCCCGGTAACGCTCCAGAAAACGGCTTTAATTGTTGTTATGACGCTGTTACCTCGGCAAAAGTGATTATTCACTGTTACATACGGGTTACAACGTTAAAACGGTGCAATCATAGCTATCACATTGTTAAGATACTGTGAAATCACTCACAGATTGAAAGCGGTTACATCGCCTGATTTGTTGAGTTAGTGATCGCCGCCGCATTCTGGCGTGTTGCGACAGAATGGCGACGCACTAACGTCGGCATAAAACAGTGGCTGGCACGAGGATCAATATTGCCTGCTGCCCCCTGCAAGGCCAGTTCGGTGGCTAATTTCGCCATTGAAGCAATGGGATAACGCACGGTCGTTAATTGCGGGTCGGTGTAACGGGCGATGGGAATATCATCGAAACCGATGATTGAGAGATGTAACGGAATCGCAATGCCATTATCTTTTAATGCTGTCAGTGCGCCAGCGGCCATATTGTCGTTATAAGCAAATACAGCGGTAAGTTGTAGATTGCGCCCCAGCAGTTCAACCATCGCCGCCTCACCGCCCGGCATGTCCGGCGTACCAGCGCCAATCCAGCTTTCCGGCGGAATAATATCCTGCTCTTTCAACGCACTCATCCAGCCTGCTTTACGCATGGCGTCATCTTCAATGCCGTGGCTGGAAGAAAGATAACCAATACGTTGATGACCGTTATTCAGCAACATGCGCGTCGCCATTCGGGCACCGCTGAGATTATCCAGGCAAACGCAACGATGGGCGTACCCCGGCACAACGCGGTTGATTAACACCATACCGGGAATGTTATCCATAAATTGCGCCAGTTCATCGTCACTCAATGCTTTTGAGTGAACAATCAACGCATTACAACGCTGGCGAATTAACACCTCAATGGCGTGACGCTCTTTTTCCGCTTCATGATAGCTATTGCCGATTAGCACGTATTTCTGATGCTGCTGAGCGACCAGATCCACCGCTTTTACCAGCGCGCCGAAAAACGCATCAGAAACGTCCATCACCACCACGCCAATGGTGTCGCTAACCTGAGTTGCCAGCGCCTGGGCATTGGCGTTTGGCCGATAATCCAGCTCACTCACGGCTTTCATTACTGCTTCACGCGTGTCGGCACTGACCAGCGTGCTGTTATTGAGCACCCGGGAAACCGTTGCCACAGAGACGCCAGCCTGACGCGCTACATCACGAATGGTGATCATATTCACTACCTGTTATGAGATTGCAGTAAATGACTGCTTGCTGGCGGCTATTTTGTCAGCACTGAATACAGGACTTCGTGAATCGAGTCACAGCAATGGAAACGGTTACAGCCGTTTTGTTAACGAATGTGATCCAGATCGTTATCTTGATGTTTTAGATATTGCCGGTCCGGCAGCACGCAAAGTTAACTGACGCCAGAGCCATTCCACCGGCCCCTGGCGGAAGTAACGCAGCCAGATAACAGAGAAGAGGATATTCGCCAGCCATACCGGAATAACAAACGCCAGCAGCTCCAGGCGGTCAAAATGCATAAACAAACCGAGGTGGTAAAAAAGCGTGGTACAAATCAGCGTTTGCAATAGATAGTTGGTCAGCGCCATCCGTCCGACGCAGGCGATCGCAAGCACCAGCTTAAAGCGGCTCAATTGCGGCCAGAAGCCATAAAACAGCGACGCATAGCCAATCGCCTGAAACGGCGCACTCAGTTCCCGCGGCATTTGAAGTAAGAAGGCACACCAGCGATACGCCCAGTCCAGCTGCCATTGCAGGGCGATGGCAGGAAGGTTAATGGTCACCCCAATCGCCACCAGCACAAAACCAGTACGACGATAGTGACGTAAGCTGAACTGCCCTTTCAGCCAGCCGCTGCGCATCAGCGCCGCACCAATGAGCATCATCCCTGCCAGTTGCCAGCCATACTGTGCGCCCAGTGCCAGTAAACTGTTGCCAACACCATCGGCACGATTACTGATCGCTTCAACGCCGCCGTGAAGCTTCCAGTATTTTTCATACAAAATAGCCGATGCATCCGGCGTCCAGGCGCGGCTGGTCTGGCTGTCGGAAATCAGCCCCAATAACAGCAAAACGCCAAGCCCCACCAGATAAAGCATGACGCCTGTATTAAACAGGCTTTTTACCGATGGCGCATCGCGCACCAGCCGCCAGCAGATTAAGCCCACCAGCCCGTAAGCCAGCAAAATATCGCCGTCCCAGAACAATAAACCGTGAATAAAGCCCAACAAGACTAACAGCGTTAACCGCGACTGGATCCAGCGTCTGCCACGGGGCAGCAACATTTGCAGGCCCGCACCAAACAGTAGCGCAAAAAGCGTGAGGAATTTCACCTGGCCGATGAGATCAAGAAATGCCCAAGTCCATGCATCCCGCGGCGTAATAGCACCGTACCAGGCGGGATTGAGATAAGCCGCCTTTGGTAGCCCAAAGGCGCTGATGTTTAATAGCAGGATCCCCAGAATGGCGACGCCGCGAACAAAATCGAGCGTGACGTTGCGCTCCATGGTTCCTGCCTTTTAATCAGTTGTGATGACGCACAGCGCGCAGAAACTCGTGGCGCGTATTCTGACTGGATTTGAACAATCCACCAAGAGAGGTCGTTGTCGTGGCACTGGTTGCATCGCGGATGCCACGCGCCTTCACGCAGTAATGCACCGCGTCGATCGAGACAGCCACGTTATTGGTGCCCAGCAGCGTTTGTAGCGCAATAAGAATTTGCTGCGTCAGACGTTCCTGCACCTGCGGACGCTGGGCAAAGAACTGCACAATGCGGTTAATTTTTGACAGACCGATCACCGAATCTTTCGGGATATAGGCCACCGTCGCTTTGCCATCGATGGTAACAAAATGGTGTTCACAGGTGCTGGTCAGAGTGATATCGCGCACGGTGACCATTTCATCGACCTTCATTTTGTTTTCAATGAGGGTGATTTTCGGGAAATTGGCGTAATCCAGACCGGAGAAAATTTCATCGACATACATTTTAGCGATGCGATGCGGCGTTTCCATCAAACTGTCATCAGCCAGGTCGAGATTCAGCAGCTGCATGATTTCGGTCATATGACCAGCAATAAGGCTTTTGCGCGTTTCGTTATCCATTTCATGCACGGGCGGGCGCAGCGGTGTTTCCAGTCCTCGCGCAACTAACGCTTCATGAACCAGGGCCGCTTCTTTACTGAGTGATGGCATTTATGATTTCTCCTGCAGGTGTGACGCCTCCGCCCTGCGTGGGGGCAAAGTTATTAAGCTGATTTACAGCCTGATTATTGTGCGTGAGGCGGCGCACATAATCCAGTATTCACAGCGATAATTATTGTAATTGCCGCTGCCTTTCATCAGCAGATGTTAAAACATCGTTATGCAAATACGGAAGTGAAAGTTACTCACAGCACATTGAATAAACGGTATGATGAAGAAATTGCAAACAACACAACAAGGAGCCACGCATGGAAATGCTCGAAGAGCACCGCTGTTTTGAAGGCTGGCAGCAACGCTGGCGACACGACTCCAGTACCTTAAACTGCCCGATGACGTTCAGTATCTTTCTCCCTCCACCTCGTGATCACACTCCGCCACCAGTGCTGTACTGGCTTTCCGGATTAACCTGCAATGACGAGAACTTCACCACCAAGGCGGGTGCCCAGCGGGTAGCGGCGGAACTGGGGATTGTACTGGTGATGCCAGACACCAGCCCGCGCGGCGAAAAGGTTGCCAACGACGATGGCTACGATTTAGGCCAGGGCGCAGGCTTTTATCTTAATGCCACGCAACCGCCGTGGGCGACGCATTACCGGATGTATGATTATCTGCGCGATGAATTACCGGCGCTGGTTCAGTCGCAATTTAATGTCAGCGACCGCTGCGCCATTAGCGGTCACTCAATGGGTGGTCACGGTGCGCTGATTATGGCGCTGAAAAATCCGGGTAAATACACCAGCGTTTCGGCCTTTGCGCCAATTGTGAATCCGTGCAGCGTCCCGTGGGGAATCAAAGCGTTTAGCAGCTATTTAGGTGAGGACAAAAATGCATGGCTGGAATGGGACAGTTGCGCACTGATGTATGCCAGTAACGCGCAGGATGCGATCCCGACGCTTATCGATCAGGGCGATAATGATCAGTTTCTTGCCGACCAGTTGCAACCTGCGGTACTGGCAGAAGCCGCGCGCCAGAAAGCGTGGCCGATGACGCTGCGTATTCAGCCGGGATATGATCACAGTTACTACTTCATCGCCTCTTTTATAGAGGATCACCTGCGCTTCCATGCGCAGTATTTACTGAAGTGAAAGTCCGCCCGGTTCGCCGGGCATCTTCTCATCAGAAGCGATAATCCACTGCCATAAAGTAACGACGTCCGTCTTCGTTATAGCTGTAGTCGTCACGACTGAGATCCTTGTCGCCAAGGTTCAGCACGCCTGCGCGCAGTTTGACGTCTTTAGTCACCTGCCAGGCCGCGCCGGTATTCCAGATGGTATAACCGCCCGGTGTTTTAGCCGTCGCGCTGTCGGCGCGTTTCTGCCCGGTATAGTGCCCAGAAACATAGAATGACCAGTCTTCCAGCGCCAGCGGTTTCCAGTCCAGCGTACCGTTAGCAGTATGGAACGGCAGATCGGATAGCGGTTTGTTTTCGCCGTTGCTGACATCACGACCATCGTTGTAGGTGTAGTTGATCGACAGTTTCCATTCATCGTTGAACGGAATTTTCAGTTCGGTTTCCACGCCCTGAATACGAGCTTTGTTAACGTTGTAGTAGCTAAATACCGGTATGCGCCGTCCGTTAGCGCCCGTCTCAAAACCAACAAAGTTTTGGTAGCCCGGTGCAGCGTTGACGTCAGACGTACGGCTGATGCTGATACGATCTTTCACATCGTTACGGAAAACGGTAACGCTGGATTCAACCCCTTCCAGCCAGCCTTCTTCACCCATGTAGTAAAGCCCCAGCTCCCAACTTTCGCTGGTTTCTGGTTTCAGATCCGGGCTACCCACAATCTTACATGCGCCACGGCAGGAATTGCTCGTCCAGTCAGGGCTAAGTTGCAACAGAGAAGGTGCTTTAAATGCCGTCGCCCAGCCCCCTTTCACCGTTACGGTGTCGGTGGCGTTATAAACCAGGTAGGCACGCGGACTCCAGTGTTCACCGTAGGTTTCGTGATCGTCCATACGCACGCCGGTCGTCAGCGCCAGCGGCTCGAAGATCCGCCATTCATCTTCCACAAACAGCGCGTACTGGCTGGCAGACGTTTTGGAGCTGGTTCCCCCGGTCAGGTTCACCGCATCGCTAAGTTTGTCGTGACGCCATTCACCGCCAACCGTGAGAAACTGATTAATCGCCGTCAGCGGCAACGTGTATTTGCCGTCGACCGTATTGCTTTCGGAAGTTATCGGGCTGCTGTTGCCAGGGTTTTTGTTCTCGACTTTCTCACCGTAGTATTTCAGTTCGCTGGTGCCGTAATCCCAACGCCCATTATGGCTGACGGAGTAGTTCTGGCGTTCCAGGCGGTTTTTGTCCAGCGAGTCGGAATCACGATCCTGACGGTCGAAACCGTATCCGGCAGTAAAATCGTGATTTTGATTCGGTGTCCAGGCAAATTCGACATTGCCGTCGCGGCTGGAGAATCCTTCAATACGCGGCGTTTCTCCGGTATCGGTGGTCGTTGAGTTTTGCGGGTCATCCTTTTCACGTTTTGCCAGGCTGCCGTAAGCTTTCATTCCCAGCACACCATCAATTAATGGTCCACTGGTAAAGAACTGACCGTTATAGGTGTCACCGCGATCGCGATGTTCCTGAATGGTGGTATCGACGGTAACGGTACCCGACCATTTCTGACCGATTTTTTTGGTGATGATATTCACTACACCGCCGAGCGCATCGGAACCGTACAGCGACGACATCGGGCCACGGACCACTTCAATACGTTCGATGGAATCGACCGGGATCCAGTTCAGATCGAAATCATTGTGGCGGAAGACGGCATTGCGGGAGTTCACGCGTTTACCGTCGACGAGAATCAGGGTATAGCTGCTGTCCAGACCACGAATACTAACGCCCTTACGGTTATCCCCTTCGTTCGTCAGTTGTACGCCAGGCACTTCTTTGAGGACATCCTTCAGATTCTGTACCGGTTTTCGCTGCAGGTCTTCCTGGGTAATGACGCTGATACTGGCAGGTGCATCTTTAAGATTTTGTTCCACGGAAGATGCAGTGACAACCATCGTTTCGCCATCATCATCGACCGCTAACACAGGCCATGCACAAGAAATAGCGGACAAACACAGCCCGACCCGTACGAAAGGGTTCAACCTAAACATTCCATATCTCCATGAGGTAACTACGAAAATAAAATGGGTTATCGCTCACATCTTCTTCACGTCCCCTTGCGTACGGCAGCATCGCGGTGGACTTATTTTTTATGCAGGTGATCATCCCAGAAAGCCGGAACAGCCTCTGATTTGTCAGCCTTTTTTGATTGCGGCGTAACGATAATGCAAACGATAACAATTATCAATCCAAATGTTAAATTTTATATCCGCATGATTTGTCAGGGAAATGGAATTGAAAAAGCCCTCTCGGTTGAGAGGGCTTAGCAAGGAAGGGAGGAAACTTATTTCTTATCGTTCTGCGGGAACTTCATTTCGCTGTAGCGTACGAAGTGAGTTCCTTTAATCAGCTTGTAGCCGAACCAAATAATCAGGAACAGCGGGATACCAATATACGTTGCCGCTACGCCGCCCCAGTCAATAGTATCTTTCAGGAACGCTTCGTAGTTCTGGCCCAAAGTGATAATCAGACACAGAATGAATGCGAAGATCGGCCCCAGTGGGAAGAAACCTGAACGGTACGGCAGATCGTTAATGTCGTGTCCCTGCAATACGTAACCGCGACGGAAGCGATAGTGGCTAATGGCAATCCCCAGCCAGGCGATAAAACCCGTCATCCCGGAGGTGTTCAGCAGCCACAGGTATACCGTCTGGTTGCCAAACATGGAGGTCAGGAAGCACAGACCGGCAATCACCGTCGTCGCATACAGCGCATTACGCGGCACGCCACCACGCGACAGTTTAGCGAAAATGCGCGGCGCTTTACCGTCACACGCCAGGGTGTACAGCATACGAGTAGACGCATACATACCGGAGTTACCCGCTGACAGCACCGCCGTCAGAATAACTGCGTTCATCACCGCCGCCGCAGAGAGCAGACCCGCGTGCTGGAACACCAGGGTGAACGGACTAACGCTGATGTCTTTAACATCGTTACGCAGCAGGCTCGGATCGGTGTACGGAATAATCAGGCTGATAATCAGGATCGCGAACACATAGAACAACAGGATTCGCCAGAACACCTGACGTACCGCGCGTGGAATGTTTTTCGCCGGATCTTCGGACTCGCCTGCAGCAATACCGATCAGCTCGGTTCCCTGGAAAGAGAAGCCGACAATCATAGCTACGCCGATCATCGCCGCAAAACCACCAGCAAACGGCGCTTCGCCGATTGTCCAGTTGCTCCAGCCCGCAGGCTGCGCGCCTTTGAAGATACCGATAATCATCAGCACGCCAACGATGATAAAGACAATAACTGTCGTGACTTTGATCAGTGAGAACCAGTATTCCGCTTCACCAAAGCCACGAACTGAGATGTAGTTCAGCAGGAAGATAACGCCGAGGAACAACGCACTCCAGATCCAGCCCGGTGTATCCGGGAACCACCAGCTCATGACCAGCTGAGCTGCAACCAGGTCAACGGCGATAGTCACCGCCCAGTTGTACCAGTAGTTCCAGCCCAGCGCGAAGCCAAAGCCTTCTTCAACATAGTTCTGACCGTAAGTGGCAAACGAACCGGAAACCGGCATATATGCAGCCAGTTCACCGAGACTGGTCATCAGGAAGTAAACCATCAGGCCAATCAGCATATACGAGAGCAATGCCCCGCCCGGACCTGCCTGAGAAATCGTTGCGCCAGAGGCAACAAAAAGACCTGTACCGATGGAACCGCCAATGGCAATCATCGTCAGGTGACGCGCCTTTAATTCACGGCGTAAGCCCGGCGCTTCTGTGGTTTTAGTTTCGGAAACCATACAAAAATGCTATCCATCTTAAAAATGAGGCGCGATTGTAGCAGACGATTGGCAATCCTTCCGGCAGAAATACACGGTTATAAGACACCTTCATGATCGCCCAGGGATTATAAGTAAAGCAGCCAATCTCTTTTCTGGCGAATGCATGCTGAAGGCGCTGCGTCACGAAATCGACACAGCACCAGCATGTTCTTGTACAGCAACTTAACGCGGCACATTTGCGGGATCGCAATAGTCCAGAAAGCGCCGTAGCGCGTTGGAAAGGTGTTTTTGCCGATGATGTATACGCCACAACGTACGCATCAGGCGCGGCAGAGGGACCGCAACTTCACTTAATGTGCCTGCCTGCAATTGATCTTCAATCACACGTCGCGACAGGCAACTAATTCCCAACCCATGACGCACCGCATGTTTGATTGCCTCGGAGTTACCTAATTCCATCGCCATCTCAAACTTCGGTAAATGTGACAGCAACAGATAATCGACAATCTCCCGCGTGCCGGAACCGCGTTCACGCAGGATCCACGGCGCAGCGGCCAGCTGTTCTAAGGTGACCGGACCACGGGCCAACGGCGAAGTCGGCGCGGCGAAAACCACCAGCTCGTCTTCCAGCCACGGTTCAGAAATGATTTCAGTGCTGTGGCACGGTCCTTCAATAAAGCCAATATCAACGCGGAAATCCAGCACCGCTTGCATCACGTCCTGGCTATTCCCAACGCTAAGTTCAATCGGCAACTGCGGATAATCATGGCGATAACGGGCGATAACTGCAGGCAGAATGTAGTTACCGATGGTACTACTGGCATAGATACGAATCGCGCCGTTGTCTTCGCGAAACAGTTGTTCGATTTCAACCGCCTGTTCAAGCAATGCCAACGCACGCGGATAGAGCAGCCGCCCGTGTTCATTAACAACCAGTCTTTTCCCCACGCGATCAAACAGTTGCACGCCAAGCTGCCCTTCCAGGTCGGTCAAGGCTGCGCTCACTGCTGATTGCGACAACGCCAGCATCACCGACGCCTGGGTGGTTGATCCACTTTTCAATACTTCTGCAAAAACTTCCAACTGCCGGAGGGTGATGTGCATAGTCGCTTACCACTTATAAAGATTAATTATAAATATATAATCAATTTTATTTTTAAACCAGTTAGTCGTAACCTTATGCCCGGTTAAAGGAGAGGGTTATGACGAATATCACCTTACAGAAACAACATCGTACACTGTGGCATTTTATTCCGGGGTTAGCCCTGAGTGCAGTTATCACCGGGGTCGCCCTGTGGGGTGGTTCCATTCCCGCGGTTGCGGGTGCCGGGTTTAGTGCCCTCACCCTCGCAATCTTGTTGGGGATGGTTTTAGGCAACACCATCTATCCGCACATCTGGAAAAGCTGTGACGGTGGTGTGCTGTTTGCCAAGCAATATTTATTACGTCTGGGTATCATTCTTTATGGCTTCCGTCTGACGTTCTCGCAAATTGCCGATGTCGGTATCAGTGGGATCATCATTGACGTGTTGACGCTGTCCAGTACCTTCCTGCTGGCTTGCTTCCTGGGGCAGAAAGTGTTTGGTCTGGATAAGCACACCAGCTGGTTGATCGGTGCCGGTAGCAGTATCTGTGGTGCTGCCGCGGTACTGGCGACTGAGCCGGTAGTGAAAGCGGAAGCCAGTAAAGTAACCGTGGCTGTTGCAACCGTTGTTATCTTCGGGACCGTCGCGATTTTCCTCTACCCGGCGATATATCCGCTGATGTCTCAATGGTTTAGTCCGGAAACTTTCGGTATCTACATTGGTTCTACTGTGCACGAAGTGGCGCAGGTGGTGGCGGCAGGTCATGCCATCAGCCCGGATGCGGAAAACGCAGCAGTTATTTCCAAAATGCTGCGCGTGATGATGCTGGCTCCGTTCCTCATCCTGCTGGCGGCGCGTGTTAAACAGCTGTCTGGGGCGAACAGCGGCGAGAAAAGCAAAATCACTATTCCGTGGTTTGCCATCTTGTTCATCGTAGTTGCCATCTTTAACTCGTTCCACCTGTTACCGCAGAGCGTGGTGAACATGCTGGTAACGCTGGATACCTTCCTGCTGGCAATGGCGATGGCGGCGCTGGGTCTGACCACTCACGTCAGCGCGCTGAAAAAAGCTGGGGCGAAACCTCTGCTGATGGCACTGGTACTGTTTGCCTGGCTGATTGTTGGTGGTGGTGCGATTAACTATGTGATTCAAAGCGTCATCGCATAAACCACTACATCTTGCTCCTGTTAACCCGCTATCATTACCGTTTTCCTCCAGCGGGTTTAACAGGAGTCCTCGCATGAAATACATTGGAGCGCACGTTAGTGCTGCTGGCGGTCTGGCAAATGCCGCAATTCGCGCCGCCGAAATCGACGCAACCGCGTTTGCCTTGTTCACCAAAAACCAACGTCAGTGGCGTGCCGCACCGCTCACGACGCAAACCATCGATGAATTCAAAGCCGCCTGTGAAAAATATCACTACACATCGGCGCAAATTCTTCCCCACGACAGTTATCTGATTAACCTCGGACATCCGGTCACTGAAGCTCTGGAAAAATCGCGCGATGCCTTTATAGATGAAATGCAGCGTTGCGAACAGCTGGGGCTTTCTTTGCTCAACTTCCACCCTGGCAGCCATCTGATGCAGATTTCAGAAGAGGATTGCCTTGCGCGTATTGCCGAATCCATCAACATTGCGCTGGATAAAACTCAAGGTGTGACAGCGGTGATAGAAAACACCGCCGGTCAGGGCAGTAACTTAGGGTTTAAATTCGAACATCTCGCGGCGATTATCGACGGCGTGGAAGATAAATCCCGCGTCGGCGTCTGCATTGATACCTGCCATGCTTTCGCTGCCGGGTATGATTTGCGTACTCCAGCCGAATGCGAGAAAACATTCGCGGATTTTGCCCGTACTGTCGGCTTTAAGTATCTGCGCGGGATGCACCTTAACGATGCGAAAAGCACCTTTGGCAGCCGCGTTGACCGCCATCATAGCCTCGGTGAAGGCAATATCGGTCATGATGCGTTCCGCTGGATCATGCAGGACGACCGTTTCGACGGCATTCCGCTGATCCTCGAAACCATCAACCCGGATATCTGGGCAGAAGAGATCGCCTGGCTGAAAGCGCAACAAACTGAAAAAGCGGTAGCCTGAAGATGAATAACCGGGAAAAGGAGATCCTTGCAATTTTACGGCGTAACCCGCTGATTCAGCAGAACGAAATTGCGGACATGCTGCAAATCAGCCGTTCGCGCGTTGCGGCGCATATTATGGATTTAATGCGCAAAGGCCGGATTAAAGGCAAAGGTTACATTCTCACCGAGCAGGAATACTGCGTAGTGGTGGGGACAATCAATATGGATATTCGCGGGATGGCGGATATCCGTTACCCGCAATCGGCTTCTCATCCCGGTACAATTCATTGCTCAGCGGGCGGCGTGGGACGCAACATCGCCCACAATCTGGCGCTGTTAGGCCGTGACGTCCATTTGCTTTCAGTGATTGGCGATGACTTTTATGGCGAAATGCTCCTGGAAGAAACGCGCCGTGCCGGCGTGAATGTCTCCGGCTGCGTTCGTTTGCATGGTCAAAGCACATCGACGTATCTGGCAATTGCCAATCGAGACGATCAAACCGTGCTGGCGATTAACGATACCCATCTGCTGGAACAGTTGACACCGCAACTACTGAACGGGTCGCGCGATTTACTTCGTCATGCGGGCGTGGTACTGGCTGATTGCAACCTGACAGCCGAGGCGCTGGAATGGGTCTTTACCCTCGCTGATGAAATCCCGGTGTTTGTCGATACCGTTTCAGAATTCAAAGCGGGCAAAATCAAACACTGGCTGGCGCATATTCACACCCTGAAACCCACTTTACCGGAGCTGGAAATTTTATGGGGACAGGCGATCACCAGCGATGCTGACCGTAATACCGCAGTGAATGCATTGCATCAGCAAGGTGTTCAGCAACTGTTTGTTTATTTGCCCGATGAGTCAGTTTATTGCAGCGAAAAGGATGGAGAACAATTTTTGCTGACCGCGCCAGCGCATACGACAGTAGACAGTTTTGGTGCTGACGATGGTTTTATGGCGGGCCTGGTATATAGCTTTCTTGAAGGATACAGTTTCCGCGACAGCGCCCGTTTTGCGGTAGCCTGCGCGGCAATTTCGCGCGCCAGCGGCAGCTTAAACAACCCTACCCTGTCTGCCGATAACGCGCTTTCATTAGTGCCAATGGTGTAACAATGTTGCCGGATGCGACGCTTAACGCGTCTTATCCGGCCTACAAATCAGGCAATTTCAGCAAGTAAATGTAGGCCTGATAAGCTTGCGCATCAGGCAATGACACTCAAGCTAAACCAATAAAGAACCCGGCAATGGTCGCACTCATCAAGTTGGAAAGCGTCGCCGCCGCCAGCGCCCGTAAACCAAGCTGGGCGATTTCCGGCGCACGGTGTGGCGCAACCGCAGAAAACGCCCCCACCACCACCCCGATAGAACCAAAGTTAGCGAAACCGCACAACGCGAAGGAAATAATCGCCACAGTTTTAGCATCGAGAGTGCCAGCCGTTTGCAGATAGGGTGAGAAATTGAGATAAGCGACAAATTCATTTATTGCCAGTTTCTGTCCAATCAAACTCCCGGCAAGATTCGCATCACTCCAGTCCACACCCATCACCCACGCCAGTGGAGCCAGCAGGTAACCTAAAATGGACTCCAGCGAGGCATGTTCAAAACCAAACCAGCCACCAACGCCGCCGATAATACCGTTAATCAACGCAATTATTGCAACAAATGCCATCACCACTGTTGCCACACCTGCGGCGATTTTCAGCCCGGTCATTGCCCCTGTCGCAGCGGCTTCAATAATGCTTTTTGGCGGTGTTTCGGTGAAAGAGAGGTTATTAAAGGAAACCTGCGAAGATTCCGTTGCCGGGCTTAACAGGCGGGCAAACAAGATCCCGCCAGGGATCGCCATTAATGATGCCGCCAGCAGATATTCCACAGGCACGCCCAGTGCGGCGTAACCAATCATTGTCGAACCAGCAATCGAGGCCATGCCACTACAAATCGCTGTAAATAATTCATTGCGATTCAGACGATCGATAAAGGGTTTGACGATTGCCGGAATTTCGTTTTGCCCGAGGAAAATGGTGGTGACCGCGACGAATGACTCGATCTTGCTGATATTTAATGCTTTCTGGAAGATACCGCCGAGAATTCGAATTAAAATCCCCATCACACCGATGTAGTAGAGAATACTCACCAGCGCGGTGACGAAGATAATTGCCGGTAACACCCTGAAACCAAAGATAAATCCTGCACCATCAAATAAGGTATCCATTTTCGGTCCGACCAGAGAACCGAAGATAAATGCGCTACCCGCGTCGCTGTACGCCATCACTTTATGCACGCCAAAAGCGACTTTTTCAGCGACCCAACGCCCTGGCGGTAACCAAAGCATAATGCCGCCAATCACGACCTGTAACACTAACGCCGCGCCAACGGTACGCAGGCTGATCTTCTTCTTGTTTACTGACAGTAAAAACGCAATCGTCAGCAATACCACCATTCCCAGAACACTTCTCATGACATCCATAGTGATTATCTCTTCATGTCATATTGGGCGACGGCTTTCTGCCCATCAGAAATAGCCAGGCCTGCATCTTGCGATACCGGCCCGGCTTGTTATCAACACTTAATGGGTTTTGATGTAGCCGCGCACGCACTCTTCGACTAATCCCCAGAACCAGTCTGTATCAATAGTGATGCCGACTTTGGTATTGGCGGGCTTGCCAAGAACGCCCAGCTCGTCGCAGACGGTACGCCCATAGCAAGGGCCACTGTTGACGTCCACTTCGACGTACATCTCCTGGGTTTTAATGCCATCAGGGTTAATCAGATAACCGATGCAGGTGGCGTCGTGCACCGGGCCGCCAGCAAGGCCGTAGTTTTCGAACTGCGTTTTGAGAGTGAAGTTCATGATGTCGCTGAACAGCTCTCCGGCGGGGCCGCCTGCCCTTTCCATCCGAGCAATCACGTCCGGGGTGCAAACGGTCTGGTTGGTGAGATCGAGGCCCATCATCACTAATGGAACGCCGGAGGTGAACACTACGCGTGCGGCTTCCGGGTCGGCAAAGATGTTGAACTCGGCAGATGGCGTGAAGTTGCCTGTACCGTAAGCGCCGCCCATTAGCACAATTTCACGGATTTTGGGCAGGATCGCGGGTTGCATACGCATTGCCACCGCGATATTTGAAAGCGGACCAACCGGCACCAGAGTGATATCGCCATCGCTTGCCATCAGGGTATCAATGATATATTTCACCGCATGAGTGCTTTCTGCCTGGCGGGTCAGCGGCTCGAATACCGGGCCATCCAGTCCGGTTTCACCGTGAATATTATCGGCAACGATTTGTTGACGCATAATGGGCTGCGGCATCCCCGCATAAACCGGAACATTAATCTCCAGTTTCTGGCAAACATTCAGGCCATTAATTAATGTTTTATCAAGCGTCTGATTACCCGCTACAATAGTGATGCCTAATAAATCTATTGCCGGATGTTTCGCCGCCATCATTATAGCAATAGCATCATCATGACCCGGATCACAATCCAGAATAATTTTTCTCTTTTCCATTGTTTATTTCCTCTGTTTCCAGTTGCGTTATTTTTTCTACAGCAAAGAAAATTCGACCGGGCCGATGATTGAATCTTAACAACAGCGTACGTATGCTAAATATGAGAAATCTCATAGCGGATAAACATCGTGAAAGAAATCCACAATAATGATCTTAAGCAGCAATTGATGAGTGAATCCGCGTTTAAGGATTGCTTTTTAACGGATGTTTCAGCCGATACGCGGCTGTTTCATTTTTTAGCGCGTGACTACATTGTGCAGGAAGGGCAACAGCCGTCCTGGCTGTTTTACCTGACGCGAGGCCGCGCCAGGCTTTACGCCACGCTAGCTAATGGTCGCGTGTCGCTGATCGATTTCTTTGCCGCCCCCTGTTTTATTGGCGAGATTGAGTTAATCGATAAAGACCATGAACCGCGTGCGGTGCAGGCTATTGAAGAGTGTTGGTGCCTTGCGCTCCCTATGAAACATTACCGTCCGCTGTTATTAAACGACACGCTATTTTTACGAAAACTCTGCGTCACCTTAAGTCATAAAAATTATCGTAATATTGTTTCTTTAACTCAGAATCAATCATTTCCGTTAGTGAATCGCCTGGCAGCATTTATATTACTCTCGCAGGAAGGTGATCTTTATCACGAAAAGCATACGCAAGCGGCAGAGTATTTAGGCGTTTCTTATCGACATCTTTTATATGTTCTCGCGCAGTTCATTCACGACGGTTTATTAATTAAAAGCAAGAAAGGGTATCTCATTAAAAACAGAAAGCAGTTGTCAGGACTGGCGCTGGAGATGGACCCGGAGAATAAATTCTCCGGGATGATGCAGTAAAAATTATTTTCAATAGCGCGATTGCCGGATGCAACGCTTAATACGTTTTATCCGGTCTACAAATCGAGCATTACGCCAGACCAATAAAGAACCCGGCAATAGTCGCACTCATCAGGTTGGAAAGCGTTGCTGCTGCCAGCGCCCGTAAACCAAGCTGGGCGATTTCCGGCGCGCGTTTTGGCGAAATAGCCGAAAATGCGCCAACGACAACACCGATAGAACCAAAGTTAGCAAAACCACAAAGCGCAAAGGAGATAATCGCAATGGTTTTCACTTCCAGCGTGCCGCCCGTTTGCAGGTATGGGGAGAAACTCAGGTAAGCGACGAATTCGTTAATCGCCAGTTTCTGCCCAATCAGGCTACCCGCAAGATTGGCATCACTCCAGTCCACACCCATGATCCACGCCAGCGGTGCCAGCACATAGCCAAAAATACTTTCCAGAGAGGCATTGGCGAAACCAAACCAGCCGCCAATTCCGCCGATAATGCCGTTGATCAGCGCAATAATTGCGACAAACGCCATTACCACCGTCGCCACACCAGCGGCGATTTTTAGCCCGGTCATCGCACCGCTCGCCGCCGCTTCGATAAAGCTTTTTGGCGGCGTTTCGCTGAACGACAGATTTTCAAATGTGACCTGCGAAGGCTCGGTTGCCGGGCTAAGAATACGTGCAAACAAAATCCCGCCAGGGATCGCCATCAGCGATGCCGCTAACAGGTAGTCAATTGGTACGCCCATTCCGGCATAACCAATCATCATCGAACCAGCAATGGACGCCATCCCGCTACAAATTGCGGTAAACAACTCGTTGCGATTCATGCGATCGATAAACGGTTTAACGATCGCCGGGATCTCATTTTGCCCGAGGAAAATAGTAGTAACCGCAACAAAAGATTCGATTTTGCTGATGTTGAGGGCTTTCTGGAAAATGCTGCCAAGGATGCGAATCAGCAGCCCCATCACGCCAATGTAGTACAGCAGACTGATGAGCGCAGTAACGAAAATAATCGCCGGAAGTACGCGAAAGGCGAAGATAAAACCCGCACCGTCAAACAGGACATCCATTTTCGGCCCAACCAGCGAACCAAAAATGAAGGCGCTACCGGCATCACTGTAAGACATCACTTTATGAACGCCTAATGCCGCCTGTTCTACTGCCCATTTTCCCGGTGGGAAGTAGAGCATGATGCCACCAATAGCGATTTGCAGCAGCAGTGCGGCTCCAACCGTGCGCAAACTGATGCTCTTTTTATTCACTGACAACAGAAATGCTATTGCCAGTAACACCACCATCCCCACAACACTTCTCATTATATCCATAATGATTTTCCCTTCATGCCGGTAAACCCGGCGTCAGCGCCAGGTTTTGGTATGCTTGATGAGTACGGGCGACGGCTTTCTGCCCGTCAGAAATTAACCCGCGAGACGCTGATATTCTTTGGCAATTTCGCTCGCCAGAATGGCGTTGTTGAACACCAGCTGGATGTTGGATTTCAGGCTGTCACCGCCGGTCAGTTCAGCAACGCGCGCCAGCAGGAATGGCGTACTTTCTTTACCAATGACTCCCTGAGCTTCAGCTTCAGCTACCGCCTGATCGATCGCCGCATTGATAGTGTGTTCCGGCATAGCAAACTGTTCCGGGATCGGGTTCGCTACCACGAGGCCACCGTTCAGACCGCTTTGCCATTTCACCACCATTGCACGGGCAATTTCGCTGGCGCTGTCGAGACGAATGCTGACGTCAAACGGGCTGGTGCGGCAGAAAAACGCAGGCAGCGCTTTAGTCTGATAGCCAATTAACGGCACACCGAAGGTTTCTAAATACTCAGTGGTTAATCCTAAATCGAGAATAGATTTCGCCCCGGCACAAACAACGGTGACATTAGTATTTGCCAGTTCTTGCAAATCGGCAGAAATATCGAAGGTATGTTCCGCCCCGCGATGCACACCACCAATTCCCCCGGTGGCAAATACTTTAATTCCGGCAAGCGCCGCAATAATCATCGTTGAAGCCACAGTGGTTGCGCCATTTTTTCCGGCGGCAACAACAAAAGGTAAATCGCGACGACTAACTTTGGTCACGTTATGCCCTTCACGACCCAGTAATTCAATTTCTTCTTTGCTTAACCCCACTTTCATCACGCCGCCAATAATGGCGATCGTGGCAGGTACAGCGCCCTGTTTACGAATAGTTTCTTCAACTTCAATTGCGGTCTGGGCATTTTGTGGGAACGGCATCCCGTGAGAAATAATGGTCGATTCCAGCGCCACAACCGGTTTTTTGTTTTTTAAAGCGTCCTGCACTTCCGGGGAAATTTGTAATAATTCAGGGGAAATTTTTAATTCAGACATTCTGCGTTCTCCACTAACGATATAACGTTGGCAATCGATAAATCGGGGTTATTGGTGTATTCACAGGAGAGCGCCATTGACGAACATCCCTGTGCGAAACGAACAGATTCGGCAAACGGCATTCCGTCTACCCAACACGAAGCAAGTCCCGCCATCATGGCATCGCCCGCTCCGGTAACATTAATAACATTGGTTTTGATCGGCGCAGACCAGCCACTTTCACCGCTGATATCGCTGTAATAAACGCCGTCGCCGCCCATGCTCAATACCAGTCGGTTCAGGCCATGTTGATGGAACCAGGCAGCAACTTTTGCCACATCTTCACGCCCTGACAGCGCAATCCCACTCAGGGTTTCCGCTTCAAGGCGGTTTGGCTTGAGAGTGTGGATCTGATTTAGACGGTCGCGCACTTTGACACATTTCCATGCCGAAACCGGATCGACAAATACGGGTACGTTGGCGGCATTATCCAGAATCCATGCCAGTGCCTCTTCACTGATATTACAGTCCGCGACAATGACCTTTGCCCTCTGAATAAATTCACCGTGCTGTGCGAGATATTCAGCTGTAATAGCGTTGCTAATATTCATGTCATTTATAGCAACCAGCATTTCACCGGTATTATCGAGTAATGATAAATAACTCGACGTATTTTCTCCCGGCACAATCAGGCATTTATCGACATAAACGCCAGATTGATTGGTTTGCGTTAGCAGCGATTGACCATAAAAATCACTGCCTACGGCGCTCAGTAGCCAGGCTTTGTTACCCAGCAACGCCAGGTTTTGTGCAATATTGCGCCCTACTCCACCAGGCGTAAATTTTATTTTACCTGGATTTGAATCCGCATAATTTAATGATTCATGTGAATATCCGGCGACATCAATATTCGCCGAACCTATAATTACGACATAATCCTTTTCGCGCATAGCACGTCCTCTGGTAAAAAATTACCAACCCTGTCAATCCACAAGAATATAGATACTGCAAAGACGGTTTAAACATGTGTTCATATTTAAACATGTGCTCATAGTATGCATGTTTTACGTAAAGTAAATTACCGCCAGAGAGGCAAAATGGGCAGATTTGAGCAGGCTCACAAAATGCGATTAAATGCCTGAATTACAAAAGCGAGGAATTTGTGACGGGATGCACAGAACAGAACAATAAAAAAGGGCAGAAAATAATCTGCCCTTGAGGAAATAACCTGAGTGTTTGATGAACGTTTGAAGTTTCTACTGAAAGATAAAACCATTTAAATTCATAAAATTACATTCACAAACCGGTCATTCTCTTTGCGCTCATCAAATGTTACAGGACAGGAAATTTCTGCCCTGTAACACACCTTTTATTACGCTGCTTTCGCTACTGCGTCCACTTCCGGACGTTTCAGGAAGGCATAGGCCAAACCCGCCACCAGCGTACCGGCAATAATTGCTACCAGGTAACCCAATACCGGCGTAATAGCGCCAGGGATCAGCAGAACAAACAGACCACCGTGCGGTGCCATCAGTTTCGCACCAATCGCCATTGAGATTGCGCCAGTCAGCGCCCCACCCACGATACAGCACGGCAGCACACGCATCGGATCACGAGCAGCAAACGGAATTGCACCTTCCGAAATGAAGCACAGTCCCAATACCAGAGCGGCTTTGCCACCTTCCTGCTGCGCTTTGTCGAATTTGCGACGCGCCACCATTGTTGCCAGACCCATTGCCAGCGGTGGCACCATACCTGCCGCCATAATCGCCGCCATCGGGCCATAGGTTTGAGTACTCAGCAGACCCACACCGAATGCGTACGCTGCTTTGTTTACCGGACCGCCCATGTCAGTACACATCATGCCACCGAGGATCGCCCCCAGCAGAACCGCATTCGCAGTCCCCATGGTCTGCAGCCAGTGAGTCAGCCCTTCGAGAATGCCAGCAACTGGTTTACCGATCAGGTAGATCATCGCCAGACCGACCACCAGACTGGAAATTAGCGGAATGATCAGGATCGGTTTCAGCGCCTCCATACTCTGTGGCAGTTTCAATTGCGTACTGATTAACTTCGCAATGTAACCAGCCAGGAAGCCCGCAATAATACCACCAATGAAGCCAGAACCGGTGCTGACCGCCAGCATACCGCCAATCAGACCCGGAGTGAGGCCCGGACGATCGGCAATGGAAAAGGCAATATAACCTGCCAGTACCGGCACCATCAGCGCAAAGGCTGAACCACCACCAATCTGCATCAGCGCCGCAGCCAACGTACCCGGCTCTTTAAACGCTTCGATACCAAAAGCAAAAGAAAGCGCGATACACAGACCACCTGCAACGACCATCGGCAGCATGTAAGAAACGCCCGTCAGCAAGTGACGGTATGCGCCTGCACTCTCTTTCTTACTTTCAGTGGTCGCCGTTTGAGCTTTGCCCGCCGGTTCATACGGCGTTGCTTCAGCAACCGCTTTATCCAGTTCCTGCGCGGTTTTCTTCAGCGCCAGACCGGTAGAGGTACGATACATCGGTTTACCAGCAAATTTCGCCAGATCCACTTCGATATCTGCCGCCACAATCACCAGATCCGCTGCTGCGACTTCTTCGGGAGTGATTGCATTACCCGCGCCAACAGAACCACGGGTTTCAACTTTCACCCACCAGCCACGTTTTTTCGCTTCGGTTTCAATGGCTTCAGCCGCCATAAAGGTGTGTGCTACGCCAGTCGGGCAAGCAGTCACCGCAACTACGCGTTTCGGACCGCTGGCGGCAACTGGTGCTGTCGCAGCGACCGGCGCAGTGTAAGGTTTCGCATGGCCTTTGGCTTCACTCAGGAACAGCTCAGGGTGCGCAACTGCCCGGGAAATATCGCCCAGCCAGACATTTTTACCGTTCAGCGCGCTGTCGTTCGGGATGGAATCACCGAGAACAATCGCCATTTCAGCGTCGTTCGGATTGTCGATGATTTCCAGTTTTGCTTTTCGCGCCGCCGCGCCCAGCAGGGTCTTCGCCATATAGGCGCGTGCCTGACCGAGATTAGCGTCAATAATCAGCAGCGTTTTCATTATGCCTCTCCTGCTGTCAGTTAAAAGGTTGTAAGTCGACGCGCGCCATCATTGCGGCCAACTGCGGACGATCGGTAATACCCACATTGCTTTGACTTACCGCCAGGGCTGCAACAGCTGTCGCCAGACGCAGTGTGTGTTCACTGGATTCACGCATCAGCAAGCCATAAATCAGGCCACCAACCATAGAATCCCCTGCGCCAACGGTGCTTACGACATCGACTGACGGTGGTTTGGCGATCCATTCGCCGGAGGCATTAACCCAAAGCGCGCCTTCGGCACCCAGTGAAATAACAACATGCGCGATGCCTTGTTCACGTAGCGCATGTGCAGCTTCAATCACATCTTTCATTTCAGGCAGTTTACGGCCTGCCCAGATTTCCAGCTCGCGGCGGTTAGGTTTCACCAGCCACGGTGCCGCTTTCAAACCTGCTACTAACGCTTCACGGCTACTATCAAAGATAATGCAAGGACACTGACTACGCAGGCGAGTCATCCAGTCGGTGAACGCTTCCGGGCTGACGCCTGACGGTAAGCTTCCGCTGACACAGACCATATCGAACTGACCGAGCCAGCTCAGAGAATCAGTCACAAAGCGTTCCCAGTCGGCGGGGGTGACTTCAAAACCCGAGAAGTTGAAGTCGGTCACTTCGCCGTCTTTTTCCGTCAGCTTAACGTTAATTCGGGTGCGCCCCTGTACAACCTGGAAACGGTTGGCAATGCCCAGCTCGCTGAACAGTTGCTGAAAACCATCCTGATTGTCTTTACCCAGGAAGCCGCCAACGGTGACATCAATTCCCAGGTCTTTTAATACTTTGGCCACGTTGATGCCTTTACCCGCCGCATGCAGACCGGTGGTTTTCACCAGGTTCACTTCGCCGCGTTCAATTTCCGGGCAGAAACCAACAAGGTCATAAGCCGGATTAAGGGTGATAGTAGCAACACGTCTGCTCATTATGCGCCCTCCCCAAGACCAGCAGCGATAGCGTCGCCGATTGCTTTCAGCGCCTGTTCAGCATCTGCACCCTGGGCGGTAAAGCGTAGGCGATGACCTTTCTTAACGCCAAGTGCCACAACTTTCATCAGACTACGTCCGTTTGCCGGTTTGCCGGTACCATCAAGGTTTGTCACGGTAATATCACTGTTAAATTGTTTAATGGTATTGACCAGCATGGTACCTGGACGAGCATGCAGGCCGTGTTCATTGCGCACCACAAACTCCGCGCTTAACACGTCGTCGGTCGGCGCATCATCGCTGGTCAGCAGCGCCAGCAACGTTGCCGCATCCGCTTTCAGCAAGCGGTCAGCTTTATTGTCGAGCAATAAATCAGCGAGACGCTTAAGAACCGCGATGGGCTGATCGTCATTCATCGCCACACTCACCAGCATGGCTGCCGTTTCGCCGTCCACATCAAAAGCATTTGCCGCACGGCTTACCGCAATCGCGCTACGCAGATTGCCTTCGGCGCTATCGCTCAGCCAGATACCCTGTCCGAGATTCAGCGGTTGTTCATTGATGGCTTTGGTGACGAAAGTGGCGTCAACTGCCCCCGCCTCTTTCAGACGCGCAGCGTTCAGCGCCTGAAGAGTCAGCAGATCGCTGGCGACGATATCCAGTGTCAGCATTTCGTTGTCGAGCTTCAGCTGCTCACTCTGCTTTTCGCCCATCAGTAATGCGCGAAGTTCTTCTGCTGTTGTTGCTGACTTCAGTTGTTCAGCAACGGAATCATCGCTCAGTACGTGGGTCAGCTGGCGTAGCAGGCCCAGATGTTCATCCGAGCTGGCAGCAATACCGATTGCCACGTACGCTACCTGACCGTCACCCCAGGTGACGCCTTCCGGGAACTGAAATACCTGAACGCCGGTTTTCAGCACCTGATCGCGGGTGTCGGTAGTGCCGTGTGGAATAGCAATACCATTGCCGAGGAACGTTGAGGTTTGCTGTTCGCGCGCCAGCATGCCATTGACGTAGCCTTCTGCTACATTACCGGCCTGCACCAGCGCCGCAGCGACCTGGCGAATCGCCTCTTCTTTGTCTCCGGCCTTTTCGCCCGGATGGATGTCCTGTACGGATAACTGGAACATAGTTCTCCTCTCTTGCTGAATTGAAACGATTCAGCCTCTATGAGAAAAAAAGCGCCAACCTGGCTTAGGGTTAAAGACAAGATCGCGCTGAAACGTTTCAAGAAAGCATAATACTTCTGTTTCAGCACGCAAGGAAAGCCGTAAAGTTATGAGCAAAAGTTTGATGTGCTGCACAATTTTTTGCCATTTTTCCTAATTGCTGATGGGAAAATCCGTTATCAGCAATTTCATTTCAGCAGCGTCAGCAGCCAATCAGCAACAGTGAAATGGCATTTTGACTATTCGTGGCGCTTTTGATTTCGCTGTCTGTTTATTTTCTGACAAGCAGCGTAAACTCCGCGTCTTCCTCTTCCAGTGATCGACCAGCATGCATAACTCCCCCGCAGTCTCCAGCGCGAAATCGTTTGACCTGACCTCGACGGCGTTTTTAATCGTTGCCTTTCTCACCGGTATTGCGGGCGCTCTGCAAACCCCGACACTCAGTATTTTTCTTACCGATGAAGTACATGCCCGTCCGGCGATGGTGGGATTCTTCTTTACCGGCAGCGCTGTCATTGGGATTCTGGTAAGTCAGTTTCTCGCCGGGCGCTCTGATAAGCGCGGCGATCGCAAATCGCTGATTGTCTTTTGCTGCCTGTTAGGCGTGCTGGCCTGCACCCTTTTTGCCTGGAATCGCAACTACTTTGTTTTGCTATTCGTTGGCGTCTTTCTTAGCAGCTTTGGCTCGACCGCTAACCCGCAAATGTTTGCCCTTGCCCGTGAACATGCCGACAAAACCGGACGTGAGGCGGTGATGTTCAGCTCTTTTTTACGCGCTCAGGTTTCACTGGCATGGGTCATTGGCCCACCGCTGGCTTATGCCTTAGCGATGGGTTTCAGCTTTACGGTAATGTATCTGAGCGCAGCGGTAGCGTTTATTGTTTGCGGTGTGATGGTGTGGCTGTTTTTACCGTCGATGCGAAAAGAGCTTCCGCTGGCGACCGGCACGATCGAAGCGCCGCGCCGTAACCGTCGCGATACGCTGCTGCTGTTTGTCATTTGTACATTGATGTGGGGCTCGAACAGCCTGTACATCATCAACATGCCGCTATTTATTATCAACGAACTGCATCTTCCCGAGAAACTGGCCGGTGTGATGATGGGGACCGCCGCCGGGCTGGAAATCCCGACGATGTTGATTGCCGGATATTTCGCCAAACGTCTGGGTAAGCGTTTCTTAATGCGCGTTGCTGCCGTGGGTGGCGTCTGTTTTTACGCAGGAATGCTGATGGCGCATTCACCTGTCATTCTGTTGGGCTTGCAGCTGCTAAATGCTATTTTTATTGGCATTCTGGGCGGCATCGGGATGCTCTATTTTCAGGATCTGATGCCCGGTCAGGCGGGTTCAGCCACCACGCTCTATACCAACACTTCGCGCGTGGGCTGGATCATCGCAGGATCAGTGGCGGGCATCGTCGCCGAGATCTGGAATTATCACGCTGTGTTCTGGTTTGCGATGGTGATGATTATCGCCACTCTGTTTTGCTTACTGCGGATTAAAGATGTTTAAGGCGCGGTCAGCATTTCCAGATCGATAAGCCAGGTCATGGCCTGCTGACGCGAGTTACCGCACATTTCAGCGCTGGCTTGTAAGCCTGCACAGACTTTCGGTCGCAGTGGCGAGGTGAAAATTTTACAGCGTTGCTGTTCATCAAGCTGAATGCAGGGCGTATTGGCGGGCTTGCCATCTGGCATACCGGGAATAGGGCTGGAAATTGAAGGGGCAGTGCAACACGCCCCGCAACCCGGACGGCATTCCATACGTTGTTCTCTTAAGGTTAACCACCGGATTGATGAGCGCGCACAGTACCACCTTTTTTGCACCAGCAAAAGTGCGAATACCACTTGCCCGAAAGGCCCGTCGCGAGTACTTTGTCGCGATATTTTTGACATTTTCGACTACAGGAATTTTTCGATGCCAAGAGCGAACGAAATTAAAAAAGGTATGGTACTGAATTACAACGGCAAACTGCTGCTGGTTAAGGATATTGATATTCAGTCGCCCACTGCCCGCGGTGCCGCTACGCTGTACAAAATGCGTTTTTCTGATGTCCGTACCGGGCTGAAAGTAGAAGAGCGTTTCAAAGGTGATGATATCGTTGACACCGTGACGCTGACCCGCCGTTACGTTGACTTCTCCTATGTCGATGGCAACGAATATGTCTTTATGGATAAAGAAGACTATACCCCGTATACCTTCACCAAAGATCAGATTGAAGAAGAGTTGCTGTTTATGCCAGAGGGCGGCATGCCGGACATGCAGGTGCTGACCTGGGACGGTCAACTGCTGGCGCTTGAGCTGCCGCAGACCGTTGATCTGGAAATCGTTGAAACCGCACCAGGCATCAAAGGGGCATCTGCCAGCGCCCGTAACAAACCGGCGACATTGAGCACTGGTCTGGTGATTCAGGTACCAGAATACTTAAGCCCGGGCGAAAAAATTCGTATCCATATCGAAGAACGCCGTTATATGGGGCGTGCTGACTAACTTCAGCCGCATGCAGAAAAGGGATAGCTCAGGCTGTCCCTTTTTTAATTTATTATACCAATCTTCTATTTTGCGCTTCCTGAACACCTTACGCCCTCAATTTTCACTCGTTGATTGATCGCCCTCACACTTCATCGCATTAACAATCCAGACCAATTTCAATTGCTGTCATATAACTTTACACTGTCGTTGTTAATTAATCGTTACTAAGACGTGACTCCTATGAATACAATCGCCTCCGTTACGCTCCCGCATCATGTACACGCTCCACGCTATGATCGCCAGCAGTTGCAATCACGTATCGTTCATTTTGGCTTTGGAGCCTTTCACCGCGCTCATCAGGCGTTACTGACCGATCGTGTGCTGAATGCCCAGGGCGGCGACTGGGGGATCTGTGAAATCAGCTTGTTCAGCGGTGATCAACTGATGAGCCAGCTCCGCGCACAGAACCATTTATATACCGTGCTGGAGAAAGGTGCGGACGGCAATCAGGTGATAATTGTCGGTGCCGTTCACGAATGCCTTAATGCAAAACTGGATTCCTTAGCGGCAATTATTGAGAAATTTTGCGAGCCACAGGTGGCAATTGTTTCCCTGACGATTACCGAAAAAGGCTATTGTATTGACCCGGCCACCGGTGCACTCGACACCAGTAATCCGCGGATTATTCACGATCTACAAACCCCTGAAGAACCTCACTCCGCACCGGGTATTCTCGTCGAAGCACTGAAACGCCGCCGTGAGCGCGGCCTTACACCGTTTACCGTGCTCTCCTGCGACAATATTCCCGACAATGGTCATGTGGTGAAAAACGCGGTGCTGGGAATGGCAGAAAAACGTTCGCCAGAACTCGCCGGGTGGATAAAAGAGCACGTCAGTTTTCCGGGAACCATGGTCGACCGCATTGTTCCGGCTGCAACCGACGAATCACTGGTGGAAATCAGCCAGCATCTGGGGGTGAATGATCCCTGCGCGATTAGCTGCGAACCGTTTATCCAGTGGGTGGTGGAAGATAACTTCGTCGCTGGGCGTCCTGCCTGGGAAGTCGCAGGTGTACAAATGGTGAATGATGTCCTGCCATGGGAAGAGATGAAACTGCGGATGCTTAATGGCAGCCACTCTTTTCTCGCTTATCTGGGTTACCTCTCAGGATTCGCCCATATCAGTGATTGCATGCAGGATCGCGCATTTCGCCATGCCGCCAGAACATTAATGCTGGATGAGCAAGCGCCGACACTGCAAATTAAAGATGTCGATTTAACACAATATGCGGATAAGTTAATTGCACGTTTTGCTAATCCGGCGCTGAAACATAAGACCTGGCAAATCGCGATGGATGGCAGCCAGAAATTACCGCAACGCATGCTGGCAGGTATTCGCATACATCAGGGGCGCGAAACGGACTGGTCGTTGCTGGCATTAGGCGTTGCAGGCTGGATGCGTTACGTCAGCGGCGTTGATGATGCCGGAAATGCCATTGATGTTCGCGATCCGCTTAGCGATAAAATTCGCGAACTTGTTGCGGGCAGCAGCAGTGAACAACGCGTAACCGCCCTGCTTTCCCTGCGTGAAGTTTTCGGTGATGATCTGCCAGATAACCCGCATTTTGTGCAGGCCATCGAACAAGCCTGGCAACAAATCGTACAATTCGGCGCACATCAGGCGCTATTAAACACCCTCAAAATTTAACGATTTCTGCGGTTAAAGCGGATGAAGCTCACCTTCGTCCGCTCTCCCCTTCTCTTTTCTGCCTTTTTTAGCCAGGATTAACGCTCAGTTAACTTACCAGAGTATTGCGGAGCCGTTGTGACCAGGACCAACCTCATCACCGGTTTTCTCGGCAGCGGGAAAACCACGTCGATTCTTCATCTGTTAGCCCATAAAGATCCCAACGAAAAATGGGCGGTACTGGTTAATGAATTTGGGGAAGTCGGAATTGATGGTGCTTTGCTCGCCGATAGCGGCGCATTGCTGAAAGAGATCCCCGGCGGCTGCATGTGCTGCGTTAATGGTTTACCCATGCAGGTAGGGTTGAATACCTTACTGCGTCAGGGAAAACCAGACCGCTTGTTGATAGAGCCGACCGGGCTGGGCCATCCGAAACAGATCCTCGATCTGTTAACCGCACCAGTCTATGAACCGTGGATAGATCTGCGCGCCACCTTGTGCATTCTCGATCCGCGCTTGCTGCTGGACGAAAAAAGCGCCAGCAATGAAAACTTCCGTGACCAGCTGGCTGCCGCAGACATCATTGTCGCCAATAAATCCGACCGTACGACGCCCGAAAGTGAGCAAGCGCTACAGCGTTGGTGGCAGCAAAATGGTGGCGATCGACAATTAATTCACAGTGAGCATGGGAAAGTTGACGGTCATCTTCTGGATTTGCCGCGTCGCAATTTAGCCGAGTTGCCCGCCAGCGCCGCGCATTCTCATCAGCATGTCGTGAAAAAAGGGTTAGCAGCGTTAAGCCTGCCAGAGCATCAACGCTGGCGTCGCAGTCTGAACAGCGGGCAAGGATATCAGGCCTGCGGCTGGATATTCGACGCTGATACGGTATTCGACACCATTGGCATTCTGGAATGGGCGCGACTTGCACCGGTGGAACGCGTCAAAGGCGTGCTGCGTATTCCCGAAGGGCTGGTGCGAATCAACCGTCAGGGCGATGACCTGCACATTGAAACGCAAAACGTTGCGCCACCGGACAGCCGTATTGAGCTGATTTCCAGCAGCGAAGCTGACTGGAATGCCTTGCAGAGCGCGCTGTTGAAGCTTCGTTTAGCGACTACCGCGTAAGGTTGCCTGCGTTTTTCAGTAAGATAATTAGAGAAAATATGATTAAAAATTTGCCGCAAATAGTGTTGTTGAATATTGTCGGCCTCGCGCTGTTTCTTTCCTGGTATATCCCCGTTAATCATGGATTCTGGTTGCCGATTGATGCGGATATTTTTTATTTCTTTAATCAGAAACTGGTCGAAAGTAAGGCCTTTTTGTGGCTGGTTGCATTGACCAACAATCGCGCCTTCGACGGTTGTTCACTGCTGGCGATGGGTATGTTGATGCTGAGTTTCTGGCTGAAAGAAAACGCCCCTGGCAGACGACGTATCGTGATTATTGGTCTGGTCATGCTATTAACTGCAGTGGTATTAAACCAGCTGGGTCAGGCATTAATTCCTGTAAAACGGGCCAGCCCAACATTGACTTTTACCGATATTAACCGCGTCAGCGAACTGCTCTCTGTTCCCACGAAAGATGCCTCACGAGATAGCTTTCCCGGCGATCACGGCATGATGCTGCTTATTTTTTCGGCATTCATGTGGCGTTATTTCGGCAAAGTTGCAGGCCTTATCGCCCTTATTATTTTTGTGGTTTTTGCATTTCCCAGAGTAATGATTGGCGCACACTGGTTTACTGACATCATTGTCGGTTCGATGACCGTGATATTGATCGGTTTGCCCTGGGTGTTGCTGACGCCATTAAGTGATCGATTAATCACCTTTTTTGACAAATCACTACCAGGAAAAAACAAACATTTCCAAAACAAATAACTCACAGTAATTAACATCATCAGGGTTATTTTTATAGTGAGGATAATCCTGATGATGCGCACCGTGCTTTCATCTATCGAACGCAAAAATCATTCTCTAAGTAAATGAATGGATTGCATGCGTTTCACTCAATTGTACTTTAATTGACCAACCCCGCTTATTAACTTTCTGTATCACTTTTTCTTATAAAAAATCATGTAAAACCGCTCGCCAAGACCGCACCAATCGGGTAATCTCGAACTCGTTTTGCCTCGGCGGTAGATTATCCTCACAGCATATAATTTTGTGCGTTAGTCCACAGATTTGGCCTTAAGGAATTGTTTCAACATGCCCAGGTAATTAGTCTCGTGTCGCTTGGCATTTTTTTATAACGATATTTGTCGTTAAGGACTTCAAGGGAAAACAAACAACATGGTCAAATCTCAACCGATTTTGAGATATATCTTGCGCGGGATTCCCGCGATTGCAGTAGCGGTTCTGCTTTCTGCATGTAGTGCAAATAACACCGCAAAGAATATGCATCCTGAGACACGTGCAGTGGGTAGTGAAACATCATCACTGCAAGCTTCTCAGGATGAATTTGAAAACCTGGTTCGTAATGTCGACGTAAAATCGCGAATTATGGATCAGTATGCTGACTGGAAAGGCGTACGTTATCGTCTGGGCGGCAGCACTAAAAAAGGTATCGATTGTTCTGGTTTCGTACAGCGTACATTCCGTGAGCAATTTGGCTTAGAACTTCCGCGTTCGACTTACGAACAGCAGGAAATGGGTAAATCTGTTTCCCGCAGTAATTTGCGTACGGGTGATTTAGTTCTGTTCCGTGCCGGTTCAACGGGACGCCATGTCGGTATTTATATCGGCAACAATCAGTTTGTCCATGCTTCCACCAGCAGTGGTGTTATTATTTCCAGCATGAATGAACCGTACTGGAAGAAGCGTTACAACGAAGCACGCCGGGTTCTCAGCCGCAGCTAATAAACCGTTTGGATGCAATCCCTTGGCTATCCTGACGAGTTAACTGAAAGCACTGCTTAGGCAGTGCTTTTTTGTTTTCATTCATCAGAGAAAATGATGTTTCCGCGTCTTGATCCAGGCTATAGTCCGGTCATTGTTATCTTTTAAATGTTGTCGTAATTTCAGGAAATTAACGGAATCATGTTCATACGCGCTCCCAATTTTGGACGTAAGCTCCTGCTTACCTGCATTGTTGCAGGCGTAATGATTGCGATACTGGTGAGTTGCCTTCAGTTTTTAGTGGCCTGGCATAAGCACGAAGTCAAATACGACACACTGATTACCGACGTACAAAAGTATCTCGATACCTATTTTGCCGACCTGAAATCCACTACTGACCGGCTCCAGCCGCTGACCTTAGATACCTGCCAGCAAGCTAACCCCGAACTGACCGCCCGCGCAGCGTTTAGCATGAATGTCCGAACGTTTGTGCTGGTGAAAGATAAAAAAACATTCTGTTCATCTGCGACCGGTGAGATGGACATTCCACTCAATGAATTGATTCCGGCGCTCGACATTAATAAAAACGTCGATATGGCGATCTTACCCGGCACGCCGATGGTGCCGAACAAACCCGCAATCGTCATCTGGTATCGCAACCCTTTGCTGAAAAATAGCGGCGTCTTTGCCGCTCTGAATCTCAACCTGACGCCTTCACTCTTTTATAGTTCACGGCAGGAAGATTACGATGGCGTCGCCCTCATTATTGGCAATACTGCGCTATCTACCTTTTCTTCACGTTTGATGAACGTTAACGAATTAACCGACATGCCAGTCCGTGAAACTAAAATTGCGGGCATTCCTCTGACCGTTCGGCTTTATGCAGATGACTGGACATGGAACGATGTGTGGTACGCATTTTTACTGGGCGGCATGAGTGGAACTGTCGTTGGCCTGCTCTGCTATTACCTGATGAGCGTACGTATGCGCCCCGGCAGAGAAATCATGACCGCCATCAAGCGCGAACAATTTTACGTGGCGTATCAACCGGTGGTGGATACACAAGCTTTGCGAGTAACGGGCCTGGAAGTACTGCTACGCTGGCGGCATCCTGTCGCGGGAGAAATTCCCCCGGATGCCTTCATTAACTTTGCCGAATCGCAAAAGATGATTGTGCCGCTGACTCAGCACCTGTTTGAGTTAATTGCCCGCGATGCCGCAGAATTAGAAAAAGTGCTGCCGGTAGGCGTCAAATTTGGTATTAACATTGCGCCGGACCATCTGCACAGCGAAAGCTTTAAAGCAGATATCCAGAAACTGCTCACTTCCCTGCCCGCACACCATTTCCAGATTGTGCTGGAAATTACCGAGCGCGATATGTTGAAAGAGCAAGAAGCCACACAACTCTTCGCCTGGCTGCACTCGGTCGGCGTAGAAATTGCTATTGATGACTTCGGCACCGGGCACAGCGCGCTTATCTATCTTGAGCGTTTTACGCTCGATTATCTGAAAATTGACCGTGGATTTATCAACGCCATCGGTACGGAAACGATCACTTCCCCCGTACTTGACGCGGTGCTGACGCTGGCGAAACGCCTCAATATGCTGACGGTTGCTGAAGGGGTCGAAACGCCGGAACAGGCGCGATGGCTAAGCGAACGCGGCGTTAATTTCATGCAAGGCTACTGGATTAGCCGCCCGTTACCGCTGGACGATTTTGTTCGCTGGCTAAAGAAACCGTATACGCCGCAGTGGTAAGGTGTGCTTACGTCCCTTATTATTCATAGTGAAAGCATGCCGGATTGCGGCTAATGATGAGTAAAAGGAAATCCGTTGCAGATGATTGTGCGCATACTGCTGCTGTTTATCGCTCTGTTCACCTTTGGTGTGCAGGCGCAGGCTATCAAGGAAAGCTATGCCTTTGCCGTGCTGGGCGAACCCCGGTACGCGTTTAATTTCAACCATTTTGATTATGTGAACCCCGCCGCGCCAAAAGGTGGGCAGATAACGTTGTCAGCCCTCGGCACCTTCGATAATTTCAACCGCTATGCACTGCGCGGCAACCCGGGCGCACGCACCGAGCAGCTGTACGACACGCTATTTACGACTTCCGATGACGAACCAGGCAGTTATTACCCGCTGATTGCTGAAAGCGCACGCTATGCTGACGATTATTCCTGGGTGGAGGTCGCTATTAATCCGCGCGCCCGTTTTCATGATGGTTCGCCCATTACTGCCCGCGATGTAGAGTTTACTTTTCAAAAATTTATGACCGAAGGCGTGCCGCAATTTCGTCTGGTCTACAAAGGCACCACCGTCAAAGCCATTGCACCGTTAACCGTGCGCATTGAGTTAGCTAAACCCGGCAAAGAAGATATGCTGAGTCTGTTTTCGCTGCCGGTATTTCCAGAAAAGTACTGGAAGGATCACAAACTTAGCGACCCGCTCGCCACGCCTCCGCTTGCCAGTGGTCCGTACCGCGTTACGTCCTGGAAAATGGGGCAAAATATTGTCTATTCCCGTGTGAAAGATTACTGGGCAGCAAACTTACCGGTAAACCGTGGACGCTGGAATTTCGACACCATTCGCTACGATTATTACCTCGATGATAATGTCGCCTTTGAAGCGTTTAAAGCAGGTGCCTTTGATTTGCGTATGGAAAACGACGCCAAAAACTGGGCCACGCGTTATACCGGTAAAAATTTCGATAAAAAATACATCATCAAAGATGAGCAAAAGAACGAATCAGCCCAGGATACGCGTTGGCTGGCGTTTAATATCCAACGTCCGGTATTCAGCGATCGCCGGGTCCGGGAAGCTATCACTCTCGCCTTTGACTTTGAATGGATGAACAAGGCGTTGTTTTACAATGCCTGGAGTCGCACGAACAGTTATTTTCAGAATACCGAATACGCGGCCAGAAATTACCCCGACGCCGCGGAGCTGGTGCTTCTGGCACCAATGAAAAAAGATCTACCGTCAGAAGTCTTCACACAAATCTACCAGCCGCCGGTATCCAAAGGCGATGGCTACGATCGTGACAACCTGTTAAAAGCCGACAAACTTCTCAACGAAGCGGGCTGGGTGCTGAAGGGTCAGCAACGCGTTAATGCCACAACGGGTCAGCCACTCAGCTTTGAATTATTGCTTCCCGCAAGCAGCAATAGTCAGTGGGTATTGCCGTTCCAGCACAGCCTGCAACGGCTGGGTATCAACATGGACATTCGCAAGGTGGATAACTCGCAAATCACTAACCGCATGCGCAGTCGCGACTATGACATGATGCCGCGCGTATGGCGGGCGATGCCGTGGCCCAGTTCCGATTTACAGATTTCCTGGTCATCGGAATATATCAATTCCACTTATAATGCCCCCGGCGTGCAAAGCCCGGTTATCGACTCGCTGATCAACCAAATTATTGCCGCGCAGGGAAATAAAGAAAAATTACTGCCGTTGGGGCGAGCACTGGATCGCGTATTAACGTGGAATTATTACATGCTGCCAATGTGGTACATGGCGGAAGACCGTCTCGCCTGGTGGGATAAATTCTCCCAGCCGGCCGTGCGCCCCATCTATAGCCTCGGTATCGATACCTGGTGGTATGACGTCAATAAAGCGGCCAAACTGCCGTCCGCCAGCAAACAGGGAGAGTAGATGGGCGCTTACCTGATTCGCCGTCTGTTGCTGGTGATCCCAACATTATGGGCGATTATCACCATCAACTTTTTCATCGTGCAAATTGCGCCTGGCGGTCCGGTCGACCAGGCCATCGCCGCCATTGAGTTTGGTAATGCCGGAGTATTACCCGGCGCAGGCGGTGAAGGTGTTCGTGCCAGCCATGCGCAAACGGGTGTCGGCAATATCAGCGACAGTAATTACCGTGGCGGACGCGGATTAGATCCAGAAGTGATCGCTGAGATCACTCATCGCTACGGTTTTGATAAGCCGATCCACGAACGTTACTTCAAAATGCTCTGGGACTACATCCGCTTTGATTTTGGCGATAGCCTGTTTCGCAGCGCCTCGGTGCTGACGCTGATTAAAGACAGTCTGCCGGTTTCCATCACCCTCGGATTGTGGAGCACGCTGATTATCTATCTGGTGTCGATTCCGTTAGGCATTCGCAAAGCTGTTTATAATGGGAGCCGCTTTGACGTCTGGAGTAGCGCATTTATCATCATCGGCTACGCCATTCCGGCCTTTTTGTTTGCCATCCTGCTGATTGTCTTCTTCGCGGGCGGCAGCTATTTCGACCTGTTCCCTCTACGCGGCCTGGTTTCCGCTAACTTTGATTCGCTGCCGTGGTATCAGAAAATCACCGATTATCTGTGGCATATCACGCTGCCGGTGCTGGCGACAGTGATTGGTGGCTTTGCGGCGCTGACCATGCTGACAAAAAACTCATTCCTTGATGAAGTGCGCAAGCAATACGTGGTGACCGCGCGTGCGAAAGGGGTAAGTGAAAAAAATATTCTCTGGAAACATGTGTTCCGCAACGCCATGCTGCTGGTGATTGCCGGTTTTCCGGCGACGTTTATCAGCATGTTTTTTACCGGCTCGCTGCTGATTGAGGTGATGTTTTCACTCAATGGTCTGGGCTTACTGGGCTACGAAGCGACCGTCTCGCGCGATTATCCTGTAATGTTTGGTACCTTGTATATTTTCACCCTGATTGGCCTGCTGCTGAATATTGTCAGTGATATCAGCTATACGCTGGTTGATCCGCGTATTGATTTTGAGGGACGTTAATGTCGCGACTCAGCCCCGTCAATCAGGCCCGTTGGGCGCGTTTTCGTCATAACCGTCGCGGCTACTGGTCGTTATGGATTTTCCTCGTCTTGTTTGGTTTGAGTTTGTGTTCTGAACTTATCGCCAACGATAAACCGTTGCTGGTGCGTTATGACGGCAGTTGGTATTTCCCGTTATTGAAAAACTACAGCGAAAGCGATTTTGGCGGCCCGCTGGCAAGTCAGGCTGATTATCAGGACCCGTGGCTGAAACAACGGCTGGAAAATAACGGCTGGGTACTGTGGGCACCGATTCGCTTTGGTGCTACCAGTATCAACTTTGCTACCAATAAGCCCTTCCCTTCTCCACCCTCCCGGCAAAACTGGCTGGGAACGGATGCCAACGGCGGCGATGTGCTGGCACGCATTCTCTATGGCACGCGGATCTCGGTTCTGTTTGGCCTGATGCTGACTCTCTGTTCCAGCGTGATGGGCGTGCTGGCGGGGGCGCTACAAGGCTATTACGGCGGTAAAGTCGATCTCTGGGGACAACGCTTTATTGAAGTATGGTCGGGGATGCCGACGCTGTTTTTGATTATTTTACTTTCCAGCGTCGTACAGCCTAACTTCTGGTGGCTGCTGGCAATTACTGTCTTGTTTGGCTGGATGAGTCTGGTCGGCGTGGTGCGGGCGGAGTTTTTACGTACTCGTAATTTCGACTACATTCGTGCGGCACAGGCGCTTGGCGTCAGCGATCGCAGTATCATCCTGCGTCATATGTTGCCTAATGCCATGGTCGCGACCCTCACCTTTTTACCGTTTATTTTATGTAGTTCGATAACCACCCTGACCTCGCTCGATTTCCTCGGCTTCGGTCTACCGCTCGGTTCACCGTCACTCGGTGAACTGCTGTTACAAGGGAAAAATAACCTTCAGGCCCCGTGGCTTGGGATCACCGCCTTCTTGTCGGTGGCGATATTATTGTCTTTGCTGATCTTTATTGGTGAAGCCGTCCGCGACGCATTTGATCCTAATAAGGCGGTGTAGCATGACGCAAACTCTGTTAGCGATTGAAAATTTGTCGGTGGGTTTTCGCCATCAGCAAACCGTACGTACAGTAGTCAATGATGTTTCACTACAGATTGAGGCTGGCGAAACGCTGGCGCTGGTGGGTGAGTCAGGTTCAGGCAAAAGCGTTACCGCGCTGTCAATTTTACGCCTGCTCCCTTCCCCGCCGGTTGAATATCTCTCCGGCGATATTCGTTTTCATGGCGAATCGCTGCTTCACGCCAGCGATCAAACGTTGCGCGGTGTACGCGGTAATAAGATCGCCATGATTTTTCAGGAACCGATGGTGTCGTTAAATCCATTGCATACCCTGGAAAAACAGCTTTATGAAGTGCTTTCACTCCACCGCGGGATGCGTCGGGAAGCGGCTCGTGGCGAAATTCTTAACTGCCTTGATCGCGTTGGTATCCGCCAGGCGGCAAAACGGCTGACAGATTATCCGCATCAGCTCTCCGGCGGCGAACGGCAGCGGGTGATGATTGCGATGGCGCTGTTAACGCGACCGGAATTATTAATTGCCGATGAACCGACCACCGCACTGGACGTCTCTGTCCAGGCGCAGATTTTACAGCTGTTGCGCGAACTGCAAGGCGAGCTGAATATGGGCATGCTGTTTATTACTCATAACCTCAGCATTGTCAGAAAACTGGCCCACCGCGTGGCGGTAATGCAAAACGGTCGCTGTGTCGAGCAAAATTACGCCGCTACGCTATTTGCATCACCCACTCATCCTTACACACAAAAGCTACTCAACAGTGAACCGTCAGGCGATCCAGTGCCGTTGCCAGAACCTGCCTCAACGTTGCTGGATGTTGAACAGCTTCAGGTTGCCTTCCCCATTCGCAAAGGGATTTTGAAGCGCATTGTGGATCATAATGTGGTGGTGAAAAACATCAGTTTTACGCTACGAGCGGGTGAAACACTGGGTTTAGTGGGCGAGTCCGGTTCCGGGAAAAGTACGACGGGACTGGCGCTGCTGCGACTGATTAATTCTCAGGGCAGCATCATCTTTGACGGTCAGCCACTGCAAAATTTAAATCGCCGCCAGCTGTTACCTATTCGTCATCGCATTCAGGTGGTATTTCAGGATCCAAACTCCTCGCTCAACCCACGACTCAACGTTTTGCAGATTATTGAGGAAGGCTTACGGGTTCACCAGCCGACGCTTTCTGCCGCACAACGCGAACAACAAGTGATAGCCGTGATGCATGAAGTGGGATTAGATCCTGAAACACGCCACCGTTATCCGGCGGAGTTCTCTGGTGGTCAGCGACAACGTATTGCGATTGCCAGGGCATTAATTCTTAAGCCCTCGCTGATCATACTTGATGAACCGACATCATCACTCGACAAAACGGTACAGGCGCAAATATTGACGCTATTGAAATCATTGCAACAAAAGCATCAACTGGCCTATTTGTTTATCAGCCACGATTTGCACGTTGTCCGCGCGTTATGTCATCAGGTTATCATACTGCGACAAGGGGAAGTAGTGGAACAAGGACCGTGCGCGCGCGTGTTTGCCACACCGCAGCAGGAGTATACGCGTCAGCTACTGGCGTTGAGCTGACGCTTAAAAAGGATTGTAGTTTGAAAAGGGTTCGGCAATTGCCACACCAAAATTTTTCAATCGGCATGTTGCAGCAAACTCGTCCTGGCGATTTACAAACAGGCACGGCTCACCTTCACACTCCAGCACCGAACATGGAACTTCGATGTCGCTTAACGCCTGGCTTAGTTTATACATCACCGACCATGCATTATCACCATCCGGGCTAAGCAATTTAAGCGCCACCAGGCTGTTGTCACCGCACGGTCCATTTTGCGGAATCGGTTCAACCTTCGAACCTGCGAAACCAGCAGACCAGCGATAGTTCTGCGGCAGTCGATGGACGATTGAGAGTTGTAATGAAGTCACTTATTTTCCCCGGAAGCACATTCACTTCACAATTTGTTTACATCAATTTTAACACATCATCAACAATCCGTCTTTATACAGATCGTAAAGATTGATGCCTCGCCTGCGTGGCCTCTATGGCTCTGATTTAAGTAATATCTGCGGGCGTGGTCACGTTTGCGGGGCTATATGTACCCGTTTCTGCGATCTAACTCAACCTTTTTAACTACAATGATGTGACTTTTTACATAAATTGATTTTACATAAAATAAACATATATCGGGGGAATGATAGATTTGTGGTTGACATGCATCAACAAAGGAAGCCTTTTAGCTTCCTCGTTGTGCAATAGATCACCGTTTTTTCGGCCGACTGGCGTACAGACAGAAGAGAATGGAGCTGGTTGCGCAGAATGCAATTGACCAAATCATCGGCCATGCAGAGTTAAAGGTCGCAAGAGAAAGCAATGCGCCAACAATTGCCCCTATGCCAAAACGGAAGGTTCCTGCCAGCGAAGATGCCGTTCCCGCCATATGGGGAAACTCATCAAGAATGACCGCCATCGCATTGGATGACACCATCGACACGCAGCCCACAAACGCCGCAACGCCAACCACCAGCGACCAAAATCCCAGCCCCAGCAGCGCACTGATGACCATCCACGCTGCCATAATAAATTGTATCCACAACCCCGAGCGGAACATATTTAACGCGCCAATGCGGCGGACGAAGCGGCTGTTAAAGATGGTCATCACGAACAGAAAAACAATGTTTAGCGCAAAGTAATAACCAAAGTTTTCCGGCGCGACGTGGTTAATTTCAATATAAACAAACGGTCCGGCGCTTAAGAATGAGAACATCCCGGCAAAGCTGAAACCACTGGCAAGCATGTAGCTCAGGACACGTTTATGGCGGAACAGCGCCGCAAAGTTACCAATAGTGGTACGAATGTGAAATGGCTGACGACGCTCCGGTGGTAAGGTTTCTTTAATCAGGAAGAAAATCATTGCCGAAGCCAGAATCGCCGCTAATGCCAGGATCCAGAAGATGTAATGCCAGCTCAGCCACACCAGCACCCAGCCGCCAACTATCGGTGCCATCAGCGGTGCAATGGTTGTCACCAGCATGACAAACGACATCATCCGCGAGAACTCTTCTTTCGGGTAAATATCGCGCATCAGGGCGTTAATGACCACGCTGGCCGCAGCCGCAGCCAGCCCGTGGAAGAAACGCATCACAATCAGCTGATCGATGGTGTTTGCCAACGCACACGCCACCGCGGCGGCGGCAAACACCAGCGTACCGCCGAGCACCACCGGCTTACGCCCGAAGCTGTCTGCCATCGGCCCGTAGATTAACTGCCCCAACGCAAAGCCCAGAATATAAGTACTGAGGGTCATCTGCGTACTGCCCGCCGGTACGCCAAACTGCGCTGAAATTACCGGTAGCGCGGGCAGATACATATCAATCGACAGCGGCATCAACATGGCCAGCAGGCCAAGGATAAAAACAATAGCAAACGACGAATGCTGTCGGGTGGTCACAACGGGCTCCTGAAAGTCATTGAAAAGTTAGACGACGCTGGCAATTTCTTCTTCAGTTAACGGACGATATTCACCGGGGGCTAAATCAGCATCCAGCGTAATACCGCCAATACGTTCACGATGCAGCTCAACCACGTGGTTACCCACGGCGGCGAACATGCGTTTCACCTGATGATAACGCCCTTCGCTGATGGTCAGACGAACCTGCGTTGGGGTAATCACTTCCAGCACCGCAGGCTTAGTGAGATCTTTTTCGTTATGCAGCTGCACGCCTTTAGCAAATTGCTCTGCCGTATCGTCAGCTACAGGTGATTCCAGTGTCACCAGATAGGTCTTCTCGCAATGATGGCGCGGAGAAGTAATGCGGTGCGACCACTGACCATCATCAGTCATCAGCACCAGACCGGTGGTATCAATATCCAACCGCCCCGCCGCATGCAGTTTCCACGCTACCGGTTCATCAAGAAAATAGAGCACCGTTGGGTGATCAGGGTCGTCCGTGGAGCAAACATAGCCCTGAGGCTTATTGAGCATGAAGTAACGTGGACCGTGTTGCTGCGCCAGCGGGTTGCCATCGTAAGCGACATCATGTTCAGGAAGCAGTTTGAACGCTGCATTACGGACGATTTCGCCATCGACGGTGACACGATTGCCGCGGATTTCACGCCCGGCAATAGCACGGCTAACGCCGAGTTGCTGTGCGATAAATTTATCAAGTCGCATGTGTGTGATTTTGCCTGTAAAAACGGAGGTCGGGCATTGACCCGAAAATCTGAACTGTTGTCTGCCCAGTATAGCGGTCTAATAACATCCCTCAAGGGAAAAAGATCCATGGCATACTATTAGCAGAATAATCTACCTACGCGAGACCATGATTTTTACACTTCGCCCATATCAGCAAGAAGCCGTGGATGCCACGCTCAACCATTTTCGTCGTCATAAAACCCCTGCCGTTATCGTGCTGCCCACCGGCGCAGGTAAAAGCCTGGTGATAGCGGAACTGGCACGGCTGGCTCGTGGTCGCGTGCTGGTGCTGGCACACGTTAAAGAACTGGTGGCGCAAAACCATGCAAAGTATCAGGCGCTGGGGCTGGAAGCCGATATTTTTGCCGCCGGGCTAAAGCGCAAAGAGAGCCACGGTAAAGTGGTATTTGGCAGCGTGCAGTCTGTCGCCCGTAATCTTGATGCCTTTCAGGGTGAATTTTCGCTGTTGATTGTCGATGAATGTCACCGTATTGGTGACGATGAAGAGAGCCAGTATCAGCAAATCCTCACTCACCTGACAAAAGTGAATCCCCACTTACGCCTGCTGGGGCTGACTGCCACGCCTTTTCGATTGGGCAAAGGCTGGATCTACCAGTTTCATTATCACGGCATGGTACGCGGCGATGAGAAAGCCCTTTTCCGTGACTGCATTTATGAGCTGCCGCTGCGTTATATGATTAAACACGGCTATCTGACGCCGCCAGAACGACTGGATATGCCAGTAGTGCAATACGATTTCAGCCGCTTGCAGGCACAGAGTAACGGGCTGTTCAGCGAAGCCGATCTCAACCGTGAGCTGAAAAAACAACAACGTATTACCCCGCACATCATCAGCCAGATTATGGAGTTTGCTGCAACGCGCAAAGGGGTGATGATTTTTGCCGCGACGGTTGAACACGCAAAAGAGATTGTGGGATTACTGCCTGCCGAAGATGCAGCACTGATTACTGGCGACACCCCCGGCGCTGAGCGCGATGTGTTAATTGAAAATTTTAAAGCCCAGCGTTTTCGCTATCTGGTCAACGTCGCGGTACTGACCACCGGATTTGACGCCCCGCACGTCGATCTTATCGCCATTCTGCGCCCTACCGAATCAGTGAGTCTTTACCAACAAATTGTCGGGCGCGGTCTGCGTCTCGCTCCGGGCAAGACTGATTGCTTAATTCTTGATTATGCGGGTAATCCTCACGATCTCTACGCGCCGGAAGTTGGTACACCAAAAGGCAAAAGTGACAACGTTCCGGTACAGGTTTTCTGCCCTGCCTGCGGTTTTGCCAACACCTTTTGGGGGAAAACGACCGCCGACGGGACATTGATTGAACACTTTGGTCGTCGCTGTCAGGGATGGTTTGAAGATGACGACGGTCATCGCGAACAATGTGACTTCCGTTTCCGTTTTAAAAATTGCCCGCAATGTAACGCGGAAAACGATATTGCCGCCCGCCGCTGCCGCGAATGTGACACCGTACTGGTTGATCCGGACGATATGTTAAAAGCGGCGCTACGACTGAAAGACGCGCTGGTATTACGCTGTAGCGGCATGTCTTTGCAACATGGGCACGACGAGAAAGGCGAATGGTTGAAAATCACCTATTACGATGAAGACGGCGCGGATGTGAGTGAGCGTTTCCGTCTGCAAACACCTGCCCAGCGTACCGCCTTCGAGCAGCTTTTTATCCGCCCGCATACGCGCACACCGGGCATCCCGCTGCGCTGGATCACCGCCGCCGATATCCTCGCCCAGCAAGCCTTATTGCGACACCCGGATTTTGTCGTCGCCCGCATGAAAGGCCAGTACTGGCAGGTGCGTGAAAAAGTGTTCGATTACGAAGGTCGTTTTCGTCTGGCGCACGAATTACGCGGTTAATGGTAGTTTTGATTGATGTATAAGGCGATTGAGTATAGAATCTCGCCCGCTTTTGCATACGCAAAGCAGATCACTTACCTGTTGCTGGGTCGCCTGTAGCAGGATTAATTTAAGAGAGAAAGAAATGTTTACTATCAACGCAGAAGTACGTAAAGAGCAGGGTAAGGGTGCGAGCCGCCGCCTGCGTGCCGCTAACAAGTTCCCGGCAATCATCTACGGTGGCAAAGAAGCGCCGCTGGCTATCGAGCTGGATCACGACAAAGTCATGAACATGCAAGCTAAAGCTGAATTCTACAGCGAAGTTCTGACCATCGTTGTTGACGGTAAAGAAATCAAAGTTAAAGCTCAGGACGTACAGCGTCACCCGTACAAACCGAAGCTGCAGCACATCGACTTCGTTCGCGCTTAATTGCTGAATAAGTTGTAAAAAACCCCGCTCCGGCGGGGTTTTTTGTATCTGCAGATTATGCCTGATTACGGTATTGCTATTTTTTGCAGGCCAGATAAGGCGTTCACGCCGCATCTGGCATTCAGAACACAAAACCGATTAATTGCCGCCAGACGTCCGGCGCTGCAATTGGTCGCGCAAATTCGGCGGCGTGCCTTTAATGGTCAAGGTATCGGTTGCTGGATCCCAGAAGATGCGTTCACCTAACAGCATCGCATCAAAGTTAATAGTCAAGCCACCGCCGCTACCGGCAAACTTCGTCAACTGACGCAGTGTGCTACGGTCTGCCGGGAAGCTCTCTTCCAGTTCGTAGCCTTTTTCAGCCGCAAACTCCGTGAAGCTCACTTCGCTTACGCCTGCCAGCTCTTTCGACAGCGATTTCAGTTCGATCTCTTCGCCTGCCTGCAGCTGCTCATTACAGTAGCTATAAACCTGCTGGCGCACGTTCTGTCGCTCTGCTTTATCCAGTTGTGCTTCGGCAGTGAAATCATCAACCGCTTGCAACAGCCCACGGTTTTGCGCTTTCGCGTTTAACCCTTCGCTGGCCCCGAGGAAATCCATAAAGAAATCCGCCACTTTGCGCCCTACTCGCCCTTTCAGGAAAGTGAGATAGCGGGTGGACTCTGGATTGGTTTCCCATTCGGTTAAATCGATACGCGCAACAATATCCGCATGATTGATATCAAGATAATGGGTTGGGTTGATGTCGAGATTTTCGTTAACGCGCATACTGCTCAGGTTGCTCAGAACTGCCACCAGCAAATACTCCACCGCCAGATAGCGATAGTGGCAAAACAGCACGAATCCACCGTCAGCAAAAGGATATTTCGCTAATTCGTCACGCAGGCGGCCGGTTGCCGCGCGGCTAAATGCCAGGAAGTCCTCTTCGCCCTGACGCTGTAAGCGCAGCGTCTGCGCCAGTTCACTCTCTTCGCTAAACAAGCCGTAAGCTTTATTTTTGGCGCTATAGACCCGATGCAGTTCTGCCACCATCTCAACGACGGTTTCTGTCGGTTCCAGCAATGAATCGCGCAACACCAGCTCAAGGTTCTGCTCATCACGCTTGATAAGCTGGTGCAGAGCAATCTGGTTGATATCCAGACTCATGATAAACTCTCCTTTAAGACCGGGCGGTATTCAACCACCGCCGGTTAAGCGACGCAATAAAAGATGGCGGTCATTTTACAGAAGGCAGCGTAACGAGAATGATTTAACGCATAAAAAAGCAGAAAAAAAACCGTTGCTACGGTAATATGTTGCCCTTTCATCAACTAACTGATTTCGATTTATGCCACAAATTTCCCGCTACAGTGATGAACAGGTTGAACAATTGCTCGCAGAGCTGCTCAACGTACTGGAAAAACATAAGGCTCCGACCGACCTTTCCCTGATGGTGTTAGGCAACATGGTCACTAACCTTATCAACACCAGCATTGCCCCGGCCCAACGCCAGGCAATTGCCAACTCTTTTGCCCGCGCCTTACAGTCCTCTATCAACGAAGACAAAGCGCACTAAGGGAAACAGATAACAGGTTATGGTAACTCATCGTCAGCGCTACCGTGAAAAAGTCTCCCAGATGGTCAGTTGGGGGCACTGGTTTGCACTGTTCAATATTCTGCTTTCGCTCGTCATTGGCAGCCGTTACCTGTTTATCGCCGACTGGCCGACAACGCTTGCTGGTCGCATTTATTCCTACGTAAGCATTATCGGCCATTTCAGCTTCCTGGTGTTCGCCACCTACTTGCTGATCCTCTTCCCGCTGACCTTTATCGTCGGCTCCCAGAGGCTGATGAGGTTTTTGTCCGTCATTCTGGCAACGGCGGGAATGACGCTATTACTGATCGATAGCGAAGTCTTTACTCGTTTCCATCTCCATCTTAATCCCATCGTCTGGCAACTGGTTATCAACCCAGACGAAAATGAGATGGCGCGCGACTGGCAGCTGATGTTCATCAGCGTGCCGGTTATTTTATTGCTTGAACTGGTGTTTGCGACGTGGAGCTGGCAAAAGCTGCGCAGCCTGACGCGTCGTCGACGCTTCGCGCGCCCGCTGGCCGCATTCTTATTTATCGCCTTTATCGCCTCGCATGTGGTGTATATCTGGGCCGATGCCAACTTCTATCGCCCGATCACCATGCAGCGCGCTAACCTGCCGCTTTCGTACCCGATGACGGCGCGACGTTTTCTTGAGAAGCATGGTCTGCTTGATGCGCAGGAGTATCAACGCCGTCTTATTGAGCAAGGTAATCCAGACGCCGTTTCCGTTCAGTATCCGTTAAGCGAACTGCGCTATCGCGATATGGGCACCGGGCAGAATGTGCTGTTGATTACTGTCGATGGCCTGAACTACTCACGCTTCGAGAAGCAGATGCCTGCGCTGGCAGGTTTTGCTGAGCAAAATATTTCGTTCACGCGCCATATGAGCTCCGGCAACACTACAGACAACGGCATCTTTGGCCTGTTCTATGGCATCTCGCCGAGCTATATGGACGGCATTCTGTCGACCCGTACGCCTGCGGCATTAATTACTGCGCTTAATCAGCAAGGCTATCAGCTGGGGTTATTCTCATCAGATGGCTTTACCAGCCCGCTGTATCGCCAGGCATTGTTGTCAGATTTCTCGATGCCGAGCGTACGCACCCAATCCGACGAGCAGACCGCCACGCAGTGGATCAACTGGCTGGGACGCTACGCACAAGAAGATAACCGCTGGTTCTCGTGGGTTTCTTTCAATGGTACTAACATTGACGACAGCAATCAGCAGGCATTTGCACGGAAATATAGCCGGGCGGCAGGCAATGTCGATGACCAGATCAACCGCGTGCTCAATGCACTGCGTGATTCTGGCAAACTGGACAATACGGTGGTGATTATCACTGCCGGTCGGGGTATTCCACTGAGCGAAGAGGAAGAAACCTTTGACTGGTCCCACGGTCATCTGCAGGTGCCATTAGTGATTCACTGGCCAGGCACGCCGGCGCAGCGTATTAATGCTCTGACTGATCATACCGATCTGATGACGACGCTGATGCAACGCCTGCTACATGTCAGCACACCTGCCAGCGAATATTCGCAAGGTCAGGATTTGTTCAACCCTCAACGCCGTCATTACTGGGTTACCGCAGCGGATAACGATACGCTGGCAATTACCACCCCGAAAAAGACGCTGGTACTGAACAATAACGGTAAATACCGCACTTACAACTTACGTGGTGAAAGAGTGAAAGATGAAAAACCACAGTTAAGTTTGTTATTGCAAGTGCTGACAGACGAGAAGCGTTTTATCGCTAACTGATTAATTATAAATCAGTTAGCGAAATATCTTACTTGCAATCGGTGTGGAAAACGGTAGTATTAGCAGCCACGAGTCGGCACGTAGCGCAGCCTGGTAGCGCACCGTCATGGGGTGTCGGGGGTCGGAGGTTCAAATCCTCTCGTGCCGACCAAAAATCCCAAGAAAAAACCAACCCTTACGGTTGGTTTTTTTATATCTGCAATTAATTCGATAAACAGACCGTGACACATCACAGCCTGTTTATTTTCTGTTATCAGAACGTCCAGACCACACCCGCCTGAGTATTCCACGGCGATTCTACCCCTGCGCCATTGCCATAGCTGACTGACAAATGACCGCTTAACGTCGGGGTAAACGATGACCTTATACCAGCCTGATAAACGCCACTGGTTCCAGCCACATCATTATTAAATTTGCCATCGTCATTAACTTTCACCTGGTTAGAATCGGCGTATTCCTGACGCACGGCCGCTTTCAGCCAGGGTTCCAGCGTCGTACCGTTTTGCAGGTCCATGTGATAGCTTACCGCCGTTCCCGCTTCAGCGCGTAATATCCGGGTATTTCCCACATCCGCGCGCATGCCGTTTGATAACGTGTAGTCCTGACCATCTGTGGTAAAGCCGGTAAAGGCCAGATAGGGTCTAACACTCCACAATCCGTCAACCCAACGGAACCCGCTCTCAACATGAGCACCCGCGCCGTTACTATTGTAATCGCCAAACGCTGTTGCCCCATTACTCATCTTGCCATGGATGGTGTTGGCAAAACGGTCAACTTTCACCACCCCATCAACATAGGCACCGTTCTGATGCTCCCAACCGGCATAAGCCCCCAGGGTATAGCTATCGATATTACCTTTGCCGCCGCGATCAAAACCAATATCAGAATGAGAGTAACCAAAGATCAAGCCGCGAATTGTACTGCTTTCTTCACGGGAGAAACGGCTATCGATACCGAGCGTCAGGCCCGTCAATGTTTGCTCAAAACCAGCTCCCGCATCAGTGGTCACGTTGTTGCGGGTGTTAATTGCCGAACTCCACATCGCCGTATCGTAACTAACGCCTTTTACGCTACCAAGACGCTCACGCACGGTGTCCAGTTCTGCATCAAATACCAGCGGTTGTGCGGCCGCCATATTCAGCACATCAGTGGTTGAAGGGGTAATTTGCGCGCGATTCTCTGCCAGACTCCAGCTATGGTTGCCATTATCCAGCAAGGTATATTCATACGTACCGATATCAACAACGCCTCCGGCATTGCCCAACGTAAATGCAGCATCACCGCCGCCCGTTGTTACCAGTGTAAGGCTATCTCCTGCTGCCGGGCTGGCACCGGTGTCCGTCACGAATATTTTGAAATCACCTGTTGCCTGACCGGTGACGTTGAGCTGATCGCTCTGATGATTAGCCATATCGGTACGCATATAAAAATTGCCGTTTCCCGACAGGGTATTGGTGGTCAACGTAATGAAATTTTCCGCACTTGCCGTCACTGATGAACGAGTCACTGGCTCATCCATCATAATCACATTTGCGTCAGACATCGCAAGGTTGGCTAAGTTGAGGAGGGTGTTTTGGTTCGTCGTAGTGATATCGGCAATGATGGTCCATACGCTATTTTCGAGCGAAACGTCCGCTTTGCTGGTATCCACGGCACCATGCGTTCTAAAAGAAGCGCCCTCAGAAACCACTACCTTACCCACCAACATTGCGGGTGCATAATTTATTTGCGGCTTCATGACCTCAAGAATGCCATCATTCCCTCTGACTGAAACGTTAACCATTGTGCCAGCCCAGACGTTAGCGCGGCCATTGTTGATAACCATATTTTCAGAGATGGCTTTTGAGGAATACGTGATACTTCCATTCTGATATGATCGACCGAGATCATATACCGCATTTGCCTGCACTTTCGTACCAGTATCCTTTCCCAGCGATTGCATAGTGGCATGCTTATCAAGGATAGTATCAATGGCCTGCGTGTCCTCCATAACAATGAGCCCGGAACCATCATCCAGTTCATAATTTTTTGACACACCATCTTTTATACTAAATTGGCCTTTACTGTTTGGACCACTCACTTCCAGCGCATTCGTTGAGACAATTAATTTTCCGCCTGCTTTTTTATCAACGCCAGTTACAGTCCCGCCATCCATAACCTCCAGTAAGCCGCCACTATCTACAGTGGTATTATAAGCGAAGTCATTTTCTTCAACTCGCAAACTTCCGCCGTTTTCCAACAACATATTATTAGCAATACCATTCTTGATATCGAACTGACCGAGACGGTTTGTTCCGAATACCTCCATGGCCCGCGTGGTTGTTTTAATAGCACCGCCTGCTTTCTGATCTACCGCAAATGCAAATCCCCCCTCTTTAACCTCCAGTAGTCCTCCCTTTTCGATAGCGACAAAGACGGCCCCCCCATCTTTTTCAACGATTAAGCGCCCGCCTTTAATCGTGGTATCATTCGCTGCGCCATAAACCTGTAGCACACCATTATTGAGCGTAGTCTGGTTTGCCGCGCCACCCATTTGAACAATTTGATAACCGTCATTTAATACTGAGTATTCTGCGGCGCCATTCATTTCAATGTACTGATACCCTCCGTTAATTTCAGTATTATTACTTACACCAAATTCTTTTATATGCTGTTCTCCGCCAGGATTGATTTTCGTATTATTGGCGGTCCCATAAACCAGCTGGATATCTTTTTCCAGGACAACACCATCAACTGTCTCACCATACTCAACAGTTGATGCCAATGCTATGGGTGAATATAAGGAAGGTGCGAATAAGCGGGGAAATTCTTCTCGGCTGACTCAGTCATTTCATTTCTTCATGTTTGAGCCGATTTTTTCTCCCGTAAATGCCTTGAATCAGCCTATTTAGACCGTTTCTTCGCCATTTAAGGCGTTATCCCCAGTTTTTAGTGAGATCTCTCCCACTGACGTATCATTTGGTCCGCCCGAAACAGGTTGGCCAGCGTGAATAACATCGCCAGTTGGTTATCGTTTTTCAGCAACCCCTTGTATCTGGCTTTCACGAAGCCGAACTGTCGCTTGATGATGCGAAATGGGTGCTCCACCCTGGCCCGGATGCTGGCTTTCATGTATTCGATGTTGATGGCCGTTTTGTTCTTGCGTGGATGCTGTTTCAAGGTTCTTACCTTGCCGGGGCGCTCGGCGATCAGCCAGTCCACATCCACCTCGGCCAGCTCCTCGCGCTGTGGCGCCCCTTGGTAGCCGGCATCGGCTGAGACAAATTGCTCCTCTCCATGCAGCAGATTACCCAGCTGATTGAGGTCATGCTCGTTGGCCGCGGTGGTGACCAGGCTGTGGGTCAGGCCACTCTTGGCATCGACACCAATGTGGGCCTTCATGCCAAAGTGCCACTGATTGCCTTTCTTGGTCTGATGCATCTCCGGATCGCGTTGCTGCTCTTTGTTCTTGGTCGAGCTGGGTGCCTCAATGATGGTGGCATCGACCAAGGTGCCTTGAGTCATCATGACGCCTGCTTCGGCCAGCCAGCGATTGATGGTCTTGAACAATTGGCGGGCCAGTTGATGCTGCTCCAGCAGGTGGCGGAAATTCATGATGGTGGTGCGGTCCGGCAAGGCGCTATCCAGGGATAACCGGGCAAACAGACGCATGGAGGCGATTTCGTACAGAGCATCTTCCATCGCGCCATCGCTCAGGTTGTACCAATGCTGCATGCAGTGAATGCGTAGCATGGTTTCCAGCGGATAAGGTCGCCGGCCATTACCAGCCTTGGGGTAAAACGGCTCGATGACTTCCACCATGTTTTGCCATGGCAGAATCTGCTCCATGCGGGACAAGAAAATCTCTTTTCTGGTCTGACGGCGCTTACTGCTGAATTCACTGTCGGCGAAGGTAAGTTGATGACTCATGATGAACCCTGTTCTATGGCTCCAGATGACAAACATGATCTCATATCAGGGACTTGTTCGCACCTTCCATAACGCTGTAGCCACCAGAACAGATATTGCGGAACGACAAAGAGAAACAGAACCAGATTGATGCATTGAGCTTTCATCCTATGAAATTAATTGCTGTTAAAAGCATTGGGTACAGAAAATACCCATAGCTCCATACCCGGAGTCAGTTTTTAAAAACTGTTTAAAGAAATGCACAAGTATTGTGATTGATTTTTTAGTTGTTTTTCTTGATGAGAAGCTGATGCAAAATTCCGTCTTTATAATGAAAATGATGCCAAAGCGAACGACAAGGTTGTAGTTTTCACTACATGTCCATACATAAAATGGGGTAACATTCACGCGCCTGGTAGCGTTACCAACGCTACGCTCAAACATAATGATTCTAATAAAACCTCAGGAGACTACTATGCCTGAAGCAACACCTTTTCAGGTGATGATTGTGGATGATCATCCACTTATGCGACGCGGTGTTCGTCAGTTACTGGAGCTTGATCCTGGCTCTGAAGTGGTCGCCGAAGCGGGCGACGGCGCGAGCGCTATCGATCTGGCGAATAGACTGGATATCGACGTGATCTTGCTGGATCTCAATATGAAAGGTATGAGTGGCCTGGATACTCTCAATGCCTTGCGCAGGGATGGCGTTACCGCGCAAATTATTATCCTGACCGTATCCGATGCCTCCAGCGATGTCTTTGCGCTGATAGACGCAGGCGCAGACGGTTATCTGTTGAAAGACAGCGACCCGGAAGTATTGCTGGAAGCGATTCGTGCCGGAGCGAAAGGCAGCAAAGTCTTTAGCGAACGCGTCAATCAGTACTTACGTGAACGTGAAATGTTTGGCGCGGAAGAAGATCCCTTCAGCGTGCTGACGGAGCGCGAGCTGGATGTTCTGCACGAGCTGGCACAGGGGCTGTCAAATAAACAGATTGCCTCGGTGTTGAATATTTCCGAGCAGACAGTAAAAGTACATATTCGCAATCTGCTGCGTAAACTCAATGTCCGCTCACGCGTGGCGGCCACCATTCTGTTCCTGCAACAACGCGGGGCACAATAAAAATAGCCCGATGGATTTATCATCGGGCTGAGATTTATGACAAACGCAAAACTGCCTGATGCGCTACGCTTATCAGGCCTACGTGGATCGATCAATTTATTGAATTTACACAATTTTGTAGGCCGGATAAGGCGTTCACGCCGCATCCGGCATAAACTAAGCGCACTTTGTCAACAGTCTAGCCCGATGGCATCACCATCGGGCCTCTTTTTATTTACTCTCCTGCGGCGACAAATGTTGCATCGCCTGCGCGATACTACGTTCAATCACCGCACGGCGAGTATCGTTGGCAGGTAAGAGTTTCAACATCATCTCCCACGCGGCAACGGCTTCGCCAAATCGCTGCTGCTCAAAGGCATTAAACGCATACATGCTTAGCACACGGATATTGCTATGGTCCGTTCTCACCAGCTGACGTAGCAGTTCACCGCCGAGGCGGTTGTCGTTGGGATCAGATGAACGAGTCAACGCTTCAGCGTATCCCAGTGCAGCATCACTGTTTTTCGGATCGAGGCGATACGCAGTGGCGTATGCATCGGTGGCGATACTGGCGTTACCCAGCGCCATGCCAACGCGGCCCAACATAATCCAGCCTTCTATATCTCCCGGATTTTTTTGCAGTTGAGTACGCATCCCCAGCGCAAGACGCGACATCTCTTCTTCGTTGAGCGGATCGGCTTTCGGATCCAGCGCCCTGTCCAGCAACGCCGGAGCCTGTGCCGTGGCCTGCTGCCAGATTTTCACCTGCTGATAATTGCCAGTCTGGTAGTAGCTGACGCCAGCCACAATTAACGCCACCACAATACCCGGCAGATAAACAACATATCCGGCACGCTTACCTTCCGGCACGCTTTGTTCAGGAAACGCTTCCGGCACCACGCGTACCCGACGCCGCGAGCGGGCGTATATGACCCAACCGCCAATGCCAATAGCCACTACTGGCAGCACCCACAGCAGCACGGTCAGCGGCGTTAACGGCGGATCGTAAGTGACGAAGTTGCCGTAACGCGCCACCATATAATCGACAATCTCTTTTTTACTTTTACCTTCCTGCATCAGTTCATACACTTTCTGACGCAGGTCGGTGGCAATCATCGAGTTGGAATCGGCAATGCTGTTGTTCTGGCATTTCGGGCAGCGCAGTTCTTCAGTGAGCTGACGGAACTGTTGTTCCTGTGCTTCATCTTTAAACTGCAACACATCGATGGTCGCCAGCGCTGAGCCGGAGATCATCAGCATCAGCACGCCCAATAAAAACCTCATTGTGCGGCCTCCTTACTGTATTTCTCCCACAGCGGCTTGATCTCTTCTTCCCAGACGCGAGGATTCAGATCGCCCGCATGGCGATAGCGAATGATGCCGTTGCCGTCAATAAGAAACGTTTCTGGCGCGCCATAGACACCGAGATCCAGCCCTAACATGCCATCGCCATCAAACAGGCTTAGCGCGTAAGGATTGCCCAGCTCTTTCAGCCAGCTGATTGCCTTCTGGCGATCGTCTTTATAGTTCATGCCGACCACGCGGATGCCCTGCGCAGAAAGCTGATTCAGATATTGATGTTCCGCACGGCAGGTCGGACACCAGGTCGCCCAGACGTTAAGCAGTACTGGTTTGCCCTGAGTCAGCACATCCGCCTGATAAAACTGCCCCGGATTGTCCAGTGATTCGAGACGAAACTTCGGCACAGGCTTGCCAATGAGCGCCGATTCCAGATTGGTCGGATCATCCCCTTCGGCATTACGCGCCAGCTGCCACAGCAGCGCCGCGGCAATCGCCAGGAAGATAATCAACGGAATTAACAATACTTTGCGCTTCATACGGCCTCCGGCGCAGTTTTTTGCGGACTCACGCGCTTACGATAGCGAGGATCAAACAGACACAGCAGTCCGCCCAACGCCATCATCAGCCCGCCCGCCCAAATCCAGCGAACAAATGGTTTGTAGTAAAGACGCACGGCCCACGCGCCGTTTTCCAGCTCTTCACCGAGGGCCGCGTACAGGTCACGCGTGATGCCGCCGTCAATTGCCGCTTCGGTCATCATCGACCCGGCAGTGTTGTAATAACGTTTTTCCGCATACAGCACCGTTTCCGGCTTGCCATCGCGCGTTACGCCGATAGTCGCCACACCGCCACGCCAGTTCGGGCCAGTCACCTCTTTGACATCACGGAAGGTGAAGCGATATTCATGAATATCGACGCTATCGCCGGACTTCATGCGCACATCACGCTCAACGCTATAGTTCTGGCTAAAGGCAATGCCAACAATTGTCACTGCCAGCCCAAGGTGAGCCGCCACCATCCCCCAATAACTGAAGGTGGTTTTCGTGCCGCGTGAAATACGTAGCGCAGCTTCCGCAATTGCCAGCACCGCAATCCAGCAGGCCATTGCCAGGCCGAGCACCGTCATCGCCACAACTTTGCTTTCGAACAGCCACGGCAACAGCAGCGACAGCACCAGCGTAGAGATGAAGGCGATAATCAATAAATTGCGGATCTTACGCGGGCGATCCCGCCCCCAGCGCACCAGAGGACCGACACCAAGCAGTAGCGCAAACGGCACCATCAGCCAGGTAAACATGGTGTTGAAGAACGGTTCGCCAATCGAAATACTGCCCAGTCCCAGTTGCTTATGCACCAACGGCAGCAGCGTCCCCAGCAACACCACCAGCATCGCAGCGACCAGCAAAACATTGTTCGCTAACAGCAAAGATTCCCGCGACCACAGCGCATTGTTTACGCGTGAGCGAACTTTGTGTCCACGCGCGGCAAACAGCAGCAGCGAACCGCCAATCACCAGCACCATAAAGGCGAGGATAAACATACCGCGCGCCGGATCAGACGCAAACGCGTGTACCGATACCAGCACGCCGGAACGCACGAGGAAAGTCCCCAACAGACACAACGAGAAGGCACTGATTGCCAGCAGTAATGTCCACGCTTTGAAGCTGGCGCGTTGTTCAGTGACCGCCAGTGAGTGCATCAGCGCAGTCCCCACCAGCCACGGCATAAACGAGGCGTTTTCTACCGGATCCCAGAACCACCAGCCACCCCAGCCGAGTTCGTAATAGGCCCATGCGGAACCGAGCACGATGCCGAGCGTCAGGAAGATCCACGCTGCCAGCGTCCACGGACGAGTAAAACGCGCATAAGTGCTGTCCAGACGCCCGCTCAGCAAAGAAGCAATGGCAAAAGCAAACGCCACCGAGAAACCCACGTACCCCATATAAAGCAGAGGCGGATGGAAGATCAGCCCCGGATCCTGCAATAGCGGGTTAAGATCGCGACCTTCAATCGGGAAGTTCGGCAACGTGCGAGAGAACGGGTTAGAGGTAAAGAGAATGAACAGCAAAAAGCCGACACTGACCATCCCCATTATCGCCAGTACACGGGCCACAATATCCAGCGGAATACGCTGACTAAAAATCGCCACCGCAAAGGTCCAGCCGCTCATCAGCAGCACCCACAGCAGTAGCGAGCCTTCATGCGCGCCCCAGGTAGCCGCCACGCGATACCACACCGGAAGCTGGGTATTGGAGTTGCTGGCAACATAGGTGACGGTGAAGTCGTTGACCACGAAAGCATTGACCAGCACCAGAAATGCGCCAGCCACAGACATAAACAGCAGCCAGGCAAACAAGCGGGAAGACGCCATCATGCGCGCATCTCCGCGCGCCACGCCCCATAGCGGATACACGGACAGCAGCAGCGCAATTCCCAGCGCCAGGCACAGCAGTCCGTTACCAATTTCTGGCATCATGATGCTGGGTCCTTATAAACACTCGCCGGGCGACGGTGGTTAGCTTCCATCGCTTTCTCAACTTCTGGCGGCGTATAGTTTTCATCGTGTTTCGCCAGCACTTCTTTCGCGAGGATATGATTGCCTTTTTCCAGTTCGCCCTGCACCACAACGCCCTGCCCTTCACGGAACAGATCCGGCAAAATGCCTTCGTAAGAGACATCCACTGAGCCTTCAGCATCGTAAATGGTGAAGGTCACTTTCAGCGAATTGGGATCGCGCTGCACACTACCCGGCATCACCATCCCGCCAACGCGCAGACGCTGACCGACTTCCGGCATTTGCTGAGTTTCACGCTTGCCGTAGAGAATTTCCCCCGGCGTATAAAAGAGATCGATATTCGAGCGCAGCGCATATAGCACCAGACCGATAGTCAGCGCCAGCCCTGCCAACACGGCACAGGCAATCCACAAGCGGTTTTTACGGCGAATATTCATGCAGCCTCCTGCTGTTGCGCAGCACGTAAACGCGCCTCACGCGCCCGCTGTTGCGCCACGCCACGCAGAATTGCGCGATGTTGCATCACCGAGTGCACGACCAAAACCACCAGCGGAATAACGGTCATCACCACCGCCAGCCAGACAAAAAAGGCGTAACCGCCCATTGCGAAAAATTCATTCCAGGAAGCAAATGCAGGGGTCATTTACGGCCTCTTTTCAGTATCAGTTCACTCACCCACGGACGGCGTTTTTCCATCAGCAAAATCAAATTACGCATCCGCATCAGCGTCAGCGTGGCAGACAGGAGCAGGAAGCCAAAAATCGACCAGCGCAGCGGCGAACGCATCGCCGGATCGATACTTTGCTGCATCCGCGTTGATCCCTGATGCAGGGTGTTCCACCACTCCACGGAGTAATGAATAATCGGCAGATTCACCACGCCAATCAGCACCAGGATACCTGCCGCACGGCCCGCCAGACGGCGGTCGTCGAAGGCGTGCCACAGGGCAATCACACCCACATACAAAAACAGCAGCACCAGTTCAGAAGTCAGACGTGCATCCCATACCCACCAGGTGCCCCACATCGGTTTTCCCCATGCAGAGCCGGTAACCAGGGCAATAAAGGTAAACACGGCACCAATGGGGGCCATCGCCGCCACCGCCAGGTTGGCCATTTTCATCTGCCAGACAAGGCCAATAAACGCTGCCACTGCCATTGATGCATAAATGCCCATCGACCAGATCGCCGCAGGCACATGCAGGTAGATAATGCGGTAGCTATTTCCCTGCTGATAATCAGCCGGAGCAAAGCCGAATCCCCAGATCCAGCCGACGGTAAGCACGACCACACTGGCAATTGCCAGCCACGGTATAAACCAGCCACAGATTTGATACAGCCGTGGTGGGATCGCCAGTTGATGCAGTGTTTTCCACATAGTTTCGATACCAGACTCGAACAAAAATCAGTAATCCAGCGTTATTGAATGCTGATTCGTAACGCTGCCGCCGTCGCAAAAGGACTTAATGTCGCGGTGCCTGCCAGCAACGCGCCTAAAATTGCCAGATACCCGTCAACGGGCAAATGCATAGAAGCCGCGTCCATCGCGGCGGTGGCAAAGATGAGTAATGGGATAGTCAGCGGTAACACCAGTATGCTGAGCAGCACACCACCGCGCTTAAGTCCCACTGTCAGCGCCACGCCCGGTGCACCGAGAAAGCCAAGCGTAGGCGTTCCCAGCAGCAGCGTCAGCGCCATCACTTGCCAGCCATAAACATCCATTCCCAGTAGCATTGCTACCAGTGGCGAAAGGATGAGTAACGGCAGACCGGTTACCATCCAGTGCGCCATCACCTTCGCCAGCACAACGGCGGGCAAGGGTAACGGCAACAACATCAATTGTTCAAGACTGCCGTCCTGCAAATCGTCACGGAACAGTCGTTCCAGCGCCAGCAAGGATGAAAGCAGCGCAGCAACCCAGATAATGCCCGGTGCAATACGCGCCAGCAGTTGCGGCTCCGGACCGATACTGAGCGGAAAAAGGGTAATTACAATCAGGAAGAACCACAGCGGGTTGGCGATTTCGGCGCTATGGCGAAACGCTACACGCAGCTCAAGACGGAAAATGCGCCAGAACATCATGCGGCCCTCGTTTGCGTCAGTGAAATGCGGCGAATTTTACTTTCAGCAACGTTGAGCGGCTGGTGGGTAGTCAGAATCACAATCCCCCCCTGCTCCGTATGCTGCGCCATACGCTGGGTCAGACGATCGACACCGTTAACGTCAATCGCGGTAAAAGGCTCGTCGAGGATCCATAACGTGGCACGGGTCAGCCACAGACGCGCTAAAGCGACGCGGCGTTGTTGCCCGGCCGAGAGCTGATTTACAGGAATATCTTCGAATCCGGCAAGCCCGGCCTGCGCCAGGGCTTCCAGACATTGTGCGGTATCGCCATCGCGATGATAAAAGTGCAGATTTTCTAACGCCGTCAGCCGGGTTTTGATCCCCGGCTGATGGCCTATCCATAACAGGTTTTGATGGTAGCTGTCGCGTACCTGATGCAAGGGCTGCCCTTGCCAGAGAACCTCGCCTGCGTCAGGGCGAGACAACCCCGTCAGCAAACGGAGAAGCGTTGTCTTCCCCGCGCCGTTGCTACCGGTGATTTGTACCCACTCTCCTGCGTTCAGCGTAAATGACAAGCCACTAAATAAGGTTCGTTCATCCCGCTCACAAAGTAACTCTCTGGCTTCAAGCATACCCACGCAATAACCCTGTTAAAAACCTGGCTCGACTTCACGCATATCGGGCAGCTTGTGCGCTATCCCTTTATGGCAATCAATACAGGTTTGCCCATCTTTCACCGCCTGGTCATGCATCTTCGCGGCAACCGATTTCTGGGCGGTTGTATCCATATACTCGAAGTTGTGACAGTTACGGCACTCCTGCGAGTTATTGTCCTTCATGCGCCGCCACTCATTCTGTGCCATCGTCAGACGATGAGCTTCAAATTTCTGCGGCGTGTCAATAACGCCAAAAATTTTACCATACAGCTCTTTACTTGCTTTGAGCTTGCGTATCATCTTCGGCACAAACTCGTGCGGAACGTGACAATCCGGACAGGTCGCACGGACGCCGCTACGGTTGTTGTAGTGCACGGAATCCATGTATTCCTGATACACCGTGTTGCGCATTTCGTGGCAGCTAATGCAGAACTCTTCGGTATTGGCTTTTTCCATCCCGGTGTTAAAGCCACCCCAGAAGACGATGCCGCCAACAAAACCGATCAACAGCAGCGTCCCCAGCGCCAGACGGCTGGGGGTACGCCACCATTTCCACAGGCGCTTAATCAGACCAGGCTTACGGTCAGAATTTCCCATAATAACCTCTTATTTCCCGTAACCTTTTGATGGGGTAAAGGTATTCCCCACGATTGGCGCGGTATCGGCCTGCGGTACGTGACATTGCAGACAGAAATAACGACGCGGAGCCACTTCCGCGCCCACTTTGCCGTCGCTGTCCATAAAGTGAGTAGGACTGATACGCGGCGCGCCAGTGGTGCGATAGCTTTCGACACCGTGGCACTGCAAGCAGCGATTGGTATTGGTCGTTACCTGATAACCTTCAACGCTATGCGGGATCATTGGCGGCTGATTCACATAGTTCAGCGGCATCCGATCCTGCTCTTTTGGCATCCGAATGGCCCCTTCCTGTGTCCCGGATACTTCCGGCGACTGGCTAAAATCGACGCCATTAGCCGCCCAAACCGCGCCGCTTACCACCAGGGCCAGCATCGCCGTCCATTGACACAGCGCTTTCTTCAGGTCATGGCTTTTCATGATTTCGCTCCCGAACTCCATCGTGTAGTTATTGTAAATACATCCTCAGAACAGACATCCACGCAGCGACCGCACGTCATGCAATCGCGGCTGGTGACCTGCACCGGGCTTTGTTCATCCAGCACCGGGGCACGTAGCACATGCGGTTCCGGGCAAACATGAAAACAATCCATACAGCGGTTACATTTCTGCCGATCGGTGGCCGCAACGGTAATCACACCTTTGCTACCCAGCACGCCATACAGCGCGCCAACCGGACAAATGTGCCCGCACCAGCCGTGTTCAACGACCAGTAGATCAAATAAAAACAGCGCGAGAATAAGCAGCGCGCCGCTGCCGAAGCCCATTACCAGGCTACGCCCCATCAGAGAAACGGGGTTGATCCATTCCCAAATGAGCGTGCCAGTTAAGGCTGATCCCACCAGAATGACCACCAACAGCACGTAGCGAATGTGGCGAGGGATCGTCGCAGACTGATTGAGGTCAAAGCGCCTGCGTAACCAGTTCGCTAAGTCGGTAATCGGGTTCAGCGGGCAGACCCAGCTGCAAAATAATCGCTTTCCCGCCAGGGCGTAGAGCACGGTGATAATCACCGCACCGGTCAACGCCACCGTGGCAGGCAGATGACCACTGGCAAGACTTTGCAGCGTCATCAGCGGATCGGTCAGCGGAACGGTGTCGAATAACAGGCTACTGCTGTAGTTGCCGTGCAAGATCCACACACCAAACCATGGACCGCTCAAAAACATCCCCAGCACGAAGAACTGACAAAGGCGACGTAACACCAGCCAACGGTGACTGCGCCACCAGCCTTTTTTCTCCAGCGCCTCGCGCCCGGCGTCACGTTTACGATTTGCCATTGTTCCCCTCCAGCCAGCCGAAGCGGTAATGGTGACCTAACTCCCCTTTCGCCAGTGACAGCGGTAACACCTTGATTGCCGGTTGTTCCAGCACGCATACTTTTTCGCACTTACCGCAACCGGTACAGGCGTCGCTGTGAACCGTCGGCAGAAAGCGGGCGTGCTTACCGGTACGCGTGTTGCGCTCCAGCTCCAGGGTGATGGCCTCATCAATTTTCGGGCATTCGCGATAACAAACATCGCAGCGCAGCCCCTGAAAGTTGAGACAGTTTTCCTGGTCCACCAGTACCGCCAGCCCCATCCGCGCGTCGTCGATCGATTCAATCTCACGATCCAGCGCACCGCTTGGGCACACTTTGGCGCACGGAATGTCCTCACACATTTCGCAAGGAATATCCCGTGCGACAAAATATGGCGTGCCCGCCGACAGACCAGAGGCCAGCGTCGCCAGTTTTAAGGTGTCGTAAGGGCAAGCCTGAACACACTGACCGCAACGCACACAGGCACTGGCAAAGGCGTTCTCGTTTATGGCTCCGGGCGGGCGCAACCGCACGCCAGATGCGCGTGCGGTTTGCTGTTGTAACCCCAGCGCCACACCCACGGCAGCCAGCCCGCCTGCTGTGCGAACGACATCGCGCAGAAAGCGGCGGCGACCATTTTGAGGTTTCGCTGACCGGGACATAATGGCTTACACCTTCTCCAGTTTGACCGCGCACTTCTTGAAGTCCGTCTCTTTCGAGAGCGGATCGGTCGCATCCAGCGTCAGTTTGTTAACCAACTGTGCGGCGTCGAAGAACGGCATGTACACCAGGCCCTGTGGCGGACGGTTACGACCGCGCGTTTCAACAATCGAGATCACTTCGCCACGGCGAGAAACCACTTTCACTTTGTCGCCACGGCGCAGATCGCGCGCTTTCGCATCCAGCGGGTGAATAAACAGGACCGCTTCCGGGAAGGCGCGGTGCAGTTCTGGTACACGGCGAGTCATACTGCCGGTGTGCCAGTGCTCCAGAACGCGTCCGGTAGAGAGCCACAGGTCGTACTCTTCATCCGGTGCTTCCGCCGCCGGTTCGAATGGCAGTGCGAAGATCACCGCTTTGCCATCCGGTTTACCGTAGAACTTATAGCCTTCGCCCGCTTTCACGTACGGGTCGTTACCTTCGCTGTAACGCCACTGCGTTTCTTTACCGTTCACCACCGGCCAGCGCAGACCGCGCGCTTTGTGGTAGTCATCGAACGGTGCCAGATCGTGACCGTGACCGCGACCAAACCATGCGTACTCTTCGAACAGCCCTTTTTGCAGATAGAAGCCCAGCTCGCGGGATTCATCGTTCAGCTGATCTTCCGCCAGTTCGGATACCGGGAATTTGCTCACTTCCGGTGTGGCATACAGCACTTCGTACAGCGTTTTGCCACGCAGTTCCGGTTTCTTCGCCAGCAGATCTTCCGGCCATACTTCTTCAGTTTTGAAGCGGCGGGAGAACTGGACTAACTGCCAGAGATCCGATTTCGCTTCGCCCGGTGCCTGTACCTGTTGACGCCAGAACTGAGTACGGCGTTCGGCGTTACCGTAAGCGCCCTCTTTCTCTACCCACATTGCGGTCGGCAGGATCAAGTCGGCGGCCAGCGCACTGACTGTCGGATACGGATCGGAGACGATGATGAAGTTGCGCGGATCGCGCCAGCCCGGCATACGCTCTTCATTGATGTTCGGCCCGGCCTGCATGTTGTTGGTACACATGGTCCAGTAAACATTCAGTTTGCCGTCTTTCAGCGCACGGTCTTGTGCCACCGCGTGCAGACCGATTTTCGCCGGAATGGTGCCGCTCGGGATATTCCACTTCTTCTCGCAGATATCACGGTGTTTCTCGTTGGTCACCACCATGTCCGCAGGCAGACGGTGAGCAAAGGTGCCCACTTCACGCGCAGTACCACACGCAGAAGGTTGCCCGGTCAGGGAGAACGGACCGCAACCCGGCTGGGAAATTTTGCCGGTCAGCAGGTGCAGGTTGTAGACCAGGTTGTTAGCCCACACGCCACGAGTATGCTGGTTGAAGCCCATCGTCCAGTAGGAGATGACTTTCTTGTTCGGATCGGCATACAGCTGCGCCAGTTGTTCTAACTGGTCTTTCGGCACGCCGGTCATTTCGGCAGTTTTTTCCAGCGTATACTCGGCAACGAAGGCTTTGTAATCTTCAAAGCTCATCGGTTCGGAGGCGTCAGAACCCGGATTCTTCGCTGCTTTTTCCAGCGGATGGGTCGGACGTAAACCGTAGCCGATGTCCGTCGCCCCTTTGCGCAGGTTAACGTGCTTGCTGAAGAAGTCCTGATTTATCGCATTGTTTTGAATGATATAGTTGGCGATGTAGTTCAGGATCACCAGGTCAGATTGCGGCGTAAAGATGATGCCGTTATCCGCCAGCTCGAAGCTACGATGCTGGTAGGTAGAAAGCACCGCCACGGTGACGTTCTGGTTAGAGAGACGACGGTTAGTGATGCGCGACCAGAGGATCGGGTGCATTTCCGCCATGTTTGCGCCCCACAGCACAAACGCGTCAGCCTGCTCGATGTCGTCATAGCAGCCCATCGGCTCATCCATACCAAAGGTACGCATAAAGCCAACTACTGCCGACGCCATACAGTGACGCGCGTTCGGGTCGATGTTGTTCGAACGGAAGCCCGCTTTAAACAGCTTGGACGCGGCATAACCTTCCCAGATAGTCCACTGACCAGAACCGAACATACCGATCGATTCCGGCCCTTTTTCTTTCAGGGCGGTTTTGAATTTCTCTTCCATCACATCGAAGGCCTGATCCCAGGTGATTGGGGTAAATTCGCCTTCTTTGTCATATTTACCGTTTTTCATACGCAGCAGCGGCTGCGTCAAACGGTCTTTACCGTACATGATTTTGGGCAGGAAATAGCCCTTAATGCAGTTCAGGCCACGGTTAACCGGTGCGTCCGGGTCGCCCTGACAGGCCACCACACGTCCCTGCTGCGTTCCGACCAGAACGCCGCAACCAGTACCGCAGAAACGGCACGGCGCTTTATCCCATTTGATGGCTTCCTGCTGACCAACAACGGCGCGGGCAACGCCCGGCACGCTGAGACCGGCAGCCGCCGCAGCGGCCGCAACGGCGTTAGCTTTCATAAAGCTACGACGACTGAGTTTCATGGTGTTTCCTCACCTTGCTCTTCCTGCTGGTGATAAACCAGCGACACCGCCAGCACGCCCTCTACGTTGCGTACTGACTCAATGGTTTGGATCAGCGTTTCGCTGTCTTCTGCTTCCACCACCACAATCAACTGACCGCTCGGCGCGTCGCTGACAGCAACTTCACAGCCGGGAAAGGCGTTCAGTTGGGTGCTGATGTCTGAAATTCGTTCGCTTTTGGCCTGCACGACCAGGCTGCAAACTTGCCAGTTAGTGTGCATGGAGATACTCCGCAGTTATGGCTGATACCGGACAGCTGGCTGCACATGCTCCACATCCGTTGCAAAGTTGGCTATTAAGTTGCGGCTGGTAGATCCCGGAGAGCGTCGGGCGAAAGATAATTGCCATTGGCTCACAGCTATCCTGACAGCGGCGGCATTCAACTGACTGATACGCCAGGCACGCGTCCCCGATGGTGAACTGCAAATCCCAGGCCCTGGTGTGGCGCGGAGAAAATAGCGATTCGGGGCAAGCCTGCGCGCAGGCGTAACAGAAGCTGCACTCGTTATTTTTGAAATTAACGCTCGGATAGCCGCCCGCGCCGCGTTGCAGAATGTTGTTTTCACAAGCATTAATACAGGCGTCGCAGCGGGTGCAATGGGTCAGAAAATGAGATTCATCACCGGACCAGGGCGGACGGATACCGTTACTGGCTTTGCGCCAGCGACCAGTGAGTATGCCCCGACGGGATGCATCAATCTTCACATTGACCTTCCATCATTAACGCGCTCTGAAAATTGAGAGCGACCAAATAAACCGCATAATTAATAAGCCATTTTTATAGCCGCTAAGATATTAAAGGATGTGTCAAAGATGCATACCCCGATCGGGGTAAAACCTGTAGCAGGATCAAAAGAGTGGCGGGAAGCGTGGCAAAAACGGGCTTTTGCTCACATTTCAAATGGTTATAAATATATTTATATAGCGATTGATTCACCAGAGATATTTCTGCTGGTTTGCTCTCTCATTAGAATTTAACACTAAAAGAGCAGGTAAAATTGTCTGAATGTTCTTTAAGTTATTCATAAAGCAAATTAATAAATCTGATGAATATGTTAACCTTCAGCGACATCATCGGTGAAAACCTATAAATGAAGAAGGAAAGCAAAAAAATGAAGACCATTCTACCTGCAGTATTGTTTGCCGCTTTCGCTACCACTTCCGCCTGGGCGGCAGAAAGCGTCCAGCCACTGGAAAAAATCGCGCCTTATCCACAAGCTGAAAAAGGGATGAAGCGTCAGGTGATTCAGTTAACCCCGCAAGAAGATGAATCTACCCTGAAAGTAGAACTGTTAATCGGTCAGACGCTGGAAGTCGATTGCAATTTGCATCGTCTCGGCGGGAAGCTGGAAAACAAAACGCTGGAAGGCTGGGGCTATGATTATTATGTCTTTGATAAAGTCAGTTCCCCGGTTTCAACGATGATGGCCTGCCCGGATGGCAAGAAAGAGAAGAAATTTGTCACCGCGTATCTGGGCGATGCTGGAATGCTGCGTTACAACAGCAAGCTGCCGATCGTGGTGTATACGCCAGACAATGTAGATGTGAAGTACCGCGTCTGGAAGGCGGAAGAGAAAATTGACAACGCGGTAGTTCGCTAAACTGCCGTGAAGTGCGGCACCCCGTAGGTCAGACAAGGCGGTCACGCCGCATCCGACATCCAACGCCCGAGCCGGTTGCCTGATGCGACGCTGGCGCGTCTTATCAGGCCTACACCGCTGTGAAGTGCGGCACCCCGTAGGTCAGACAAGGCGGTCACGCCGCATCCGACATCCAACGCCCGAGCCGGTTGCCTGATGCGACGCTGGCGCGTCTTATCAGGCCTACACCGCTGTGAAGTGCTCCACCCCGTAGGTCGGATAAGGCGGTTACGCCGCATCCGACATCTAACGCCCAAGCCGGTTGCCTGATGCGACGCTGGCGCGTCTTATCAGGCCTACACCGCTGTGAAGTGCTCCACCCCGTAGGTTGGATAAGGCGGTTACGCCGCATCCAACATCTAACGCCCGAGCCGGTTGCCTGATGCGACGCTGGCGCGTCTTATCAGCATACGCCACATCCGGCATACCATGCCGGATGTGGCGTATCATTACAACGCAATATCCGCCACTTCTTTTTGAACGGGTTGCGGTTTCAACTGCGGTTTCGGCGTACTATCTGCTGCCTGCGGCTTGTCGTAGTTCAACCCCAGCACTTCGCTGGTGTACTGCAACTCGCGTTCTGTTGCCGCTACATCACCGTTCAGCTTGCGTCCATAAGACGGAACGATCGCTTTCAACGTAGCCTGCCATTGCGGGCTGGAAACACGATCGCCAAATACTTTTTCCAGCAGATTCAACATAATCGGCGCGGCGGTTGACGCCCCTGGCGATGCCCCCAGGAGCGCGGCAATGGTTCCTTGCTGGTCACTGACGACTTCAGTACCCAGACGCAGTACGCCACCTTTCTCGGCATCACGCTTGATAATCTGCACGCGCTGCCCCGCTTGCCACAAACGCCAGTCCTCTTTTTTCGCCTGCGGATAGTACTCTTTCAACGCTTCAAAACGATCCTCTTCACTCAACATCACCTGACTCACCAGATATTTCACCAGATCGAAATTATCCAGCCCGACGTGCATCATCGGCATCACGTTAGAGGTGGTGGTGGAACTCATTAGATCCCACAATGAACCGTTTTTGAGGAATTTGGTTGAGAAGGTGGCAAATGGCCCAAACAGCACTACGCGTTTACCGTCCAGAACGCGGGTATCGATATGCGGAACCGACATCGGTGGTGCGCCAACGGATGCTTTACCGTAAACCTTCGCCAGATGGTGATTAACCACGTCCGGGTTTTCCGAAACAAGGAACTGTCCGCCCACCGGGAAACCGGCGTAGTCTTTCGCTTCCGGAATCCCCGATTCCTGTAACAGCTTCAGCGCCGCACCGCCCGCGCCGATAAAGACAAATTTGGCACGAATGTTCTGTGCAGTGCCATTTTTCAGATCGGCAACGGTAACGGTCCAGGTGTTATCGTCATTACGCTTTAGGGCGCGGACTTCGCTGCTGAGTTGCAGCGAGAAGTTAGATTTCTTCTGCAAGGAAGCAATTAACTGGCGGGTGATCTCGCCGTAGTTCACATCGGTACCAATTTCCGTACGCGTGGCTGCCACTTTCTGTTGCGGATCGCGCCCTTCCATCACTAACGGTGCCCACTCTTTGATCTGCGCGTGATCTTCAGAGTAACGCATACCGCGAAACAGCGAGCTTTGTTGCAACGCGGCGTAACGGGCGCGCAGGAAATTGACGTTATCCTCGCCCCAGACAAAGCTCATATGCGGAACGGTATTGATAAATGAACGCGGAGTACGCAGCACGCCGCGCTCAACCTGGTGCGCCCAGAACTGGCGGGAAATCTGAAATGCTTCGTTAATGGCGACTGCTTTTTCAATACTGATGCTGCCATCGGCGTTTTGCGGGGTGTAGTTCAGTTCCATCAGTGCAGAATGCCCGGTTCCGGCGTTATTCCAGCCGTTCGAACTCTCCTGCGCGACACCCTCCAGGCGCTCCACCATGGTCATCGACCATTCAGGCTCCAGCTCGCGTAAATAGGTCCCCAACGTGGCGCTCATAATGCCGCCGCCAATCAACAGTACATCAGTTTCCTGCTCCTCGGACGCTTTCGCTTTTGCCGCCATCGAAACGGCATTAAGCCCCACGGCCATCGAGAAGAGCATGGCAGTCACTTTTTTCATCTTGTTAATGCCTTACTTTTAGTCGCTTTATTGCAGGTGAGATTTGCGCGGCATCAACGGTAACACTTAAGTAACAACATTTAAATAATGTTTATAAATTATATTCTAATTTTAGAAACATTATAATTTCGTTGATTAATTATAGGGTTATTAGAAATGAAGGGATTTTTAGCATATTGACCTGACGGCAGCAGTCCGCCAGGTCAGCGTCGTAATATTATGCCGTCCGGGCAACGGCATCACGCGAAGCGGCATCGCGCTCTTCGCCCGTCAGCTCGCTAAGTTGCCCATTGCGCATTTCCAGCAGGCGGTCGGCGTGGATAAAGTAATGATCATCATGACTGATAGCGAAAATAGTTTTACCCATCTCCTGCATCAGCGGCAGCAACACCTGATAAAACTCACGACGGAAGTGTGGATCCTGATCCGCCGCCCATTCATCCAGCAGGATAATATCGCGTTCTTCTGCCAGCGCCAGCAACAGCGCCACGCGTTTTTTCTGCCCTTTTGATAACTTCAGGTTAACAATACGCCCGTTGCTTAACTCAAGCTTATGAGCCATTTTCAGCTGCGCCAGCCACTTCTCAACCAGTTGCGGGTTAGCGGGTTTACCCTCCGGCCCCAGCAGTTGATCAAACAGCCAGACATCGGTAAACACTGCCGAAAACAGTTTGCGATAATCTTCCGGTTGTTCGCCGCTGACAGGTTTGCCATCCAGCAAGATTTCGCCGCTTTGTGGCTGATACAAGCCCGTCAACAACATCGCCAGCGTCGATTTTCCGCTACCGTTGCCGCCAATCAGAAACAGCAGCTCGCCACGTTTGATGGTGAGATTAATCGGACCAACGGAAAACGCGTTATCCTGATAAGCAAACGTCACGTTACGCAGCTCCAGCGTTTGCCAGTTGGGAAACGCCTGCGGGCGCGGAAACTCTGCTTTGAAAGGCGCGAGCGCGAATTTGTTCAGCTTGTTAAACGCCACCTGCGCCGTCAGCAGCGTCGGCAATGCGCCAACCGCCGAAAGCAGCGGCGTACGCAGGAATAAAAGCGTCAACGAATAGGTCGCGGCAACGTTGGTATCAGCCCAACCGAGGCTGTTCGCCATCCAGAACACCAGGCCGATTGCGCCCAGCATCATGATGTTTGACCAGTTCACGGCACTAAGATGGAAGGTGTCTGCGCGAATAATATGGTGGCGATACTCTTGCGCATCAGGAATGTAGAGGTTGTTAAACACATACTCGGCGCGTTCCCGGTTCAGAGTCAGCTCTTTGCGCCCTTCAAGTACAGTTTGAAAATCCGTGTACAGCTTGTCTTCGGTTTCACGCAGGGTCGCCATATGTTTGTACACCCGCGCCACCAGCACAAAACCGCCCCAGATGGTGATCGCCATCCAGATAGCCGTTACCAGCAACATTTTGCCCGACAGCATCCACAGATACGCCGCTGAACCGATAGTGAGAATGATCCCCTGCACCAGTTCCGGCAGACGCACAAAAGCAATGGTGATATTGCGCACATCGCTGGTTAACCCCGCCAGCAACGAGGCGCTACCGAGTTGTTCAATGCGCTCGACGTGAGTATCCAGAATCCGCTTGATAAATTCACTACGCAGTCGGTAAACGAAGTGATGCCCCAAAGTGGTGAGCGCCAGTTGCGATCCGAGAGTGACTGCCATCAACAGCAGCAATAATCCCAGAAACTCCGGCAACACCAGCAGACTGGTATCCGCCGTTTCGATAAGGCGCTGATTGATAAAAGCAATTAAGCCAATGCCTAATGCCGCACTGGCGAGGCTTAGCGCCATCACACTGATAAATGGCCAGCGATACTGCCGCCAGACAAGTACAAGAAGTTCCATGCAGAAAACCCGGACAATGAATTACAGCCCGCAGTTTAAACATCTTCGCGCGCACAGCAATAATAATTCTTATTTTTATTCTTTTTTACCTGCCTGACGGAATGTCAGGTTGTAGCGGCAGTCGATGGTGAGTGGATGAAACCCCGCTTTCAACGGTTGAATACCGTGATAAAACAGCCGCGATTCACCGCCCCATACCACCACATCGCCATGTTCCAACAACAAACGTTTGAGCGGATCATTTCGTTTCAGGCCGCCAAATTGAAAAATCGCGGGTAAGCCCAGAGAAACAGAAACAATTGGCGCGCGCAGATCCGGTTCGTCTTTATCCTGATGCAGCGACAGTTTCGCGCCAGGAGCGTAGCGGTTGATAAGACAAGCATCTGGCTGGAAATCTGGATAGCCCGCCGCCGTAGCCGCACGTTGACATAAATTATGAAAACTCTGTGGCATGGCGGGCCACGGTTTATTTGTTTGCGGATCAATGGGCGAATAGAGATAACCTTGCCGATGGGTCGTCCAGCCCAGATGCCCACAGTTGGTCATCGCCACCGACATGGTATATCCCCCGGGGGTGACCATCTGGCGAAACGGCGACTGGCTGGCAACGTCATTAATATCGCGGATCAGTTGCTCCGCAGCGTTAAAAGCAAAACGCCGTAAAATTACCGCACCAGCCGCCAGTGGCTCTTGCCACGGTTCAGCATCGGCAAACAGATCCAACATTACCTCTCCTCATTTTCAGCTTCGCGGCGCAGCAGTTGCGCTTTACGCGACACGCCCCAGCGGTAACCGGAAAGTGTGCCATCACCACGGACCACCCGATGACAGGGTATTATGATAGCCAGCTTGTTGGCGGCACAGGCGCTGGCAACGGCCCGTACCGCTTTCGGTTTGCCGATGGCGTTAGCCAGTTGCTGATAACTGACGGTTTCACCGCAAGGTATCGTGCGCAGTGCCTGCCAGACTTGTTGCTGAAAAGCAGTGCCGCGAATGTCCAGCGGTAACGTCAGCGGCGTATCGCGTTGATTGAGGCTGGCGATCACTTCACGCACATGTTGCTGAAACATCAGATCGGCAGGCGCGTTGTCGGCAGCGGGAAACATCTGCTGCAACTCGCTGATTAGTGTCGCGTCATCATCGCCCAGCAATATCGCGCAAATCCCCCGCTCGCTTTCTGCCACCAGGCAACGACCCAGCTCACAATCAGCCAGCGCGTAACGCACCGCCAGATTTTCGCCACCGTGACGGAATTGTTTAGCCGTCATGCCCAGCGTTTCGTCAGCTTTGCGATAGTAACTGCTGCTGTCGGGGAATCCGGCGTTAAGAATAGACGTCGTCACGCTCTCCCCTTTCGCCAGCGATTCGCGCAAACGGCGAGCGCGCCAGGCCTGTTGCCAGGCTTTAGGCGTCATTCCGGTAGTCGCTTTAAACAACCGATGTAGATGAAATGGACTCATCGCCACCTGGTCGGCTAAGGCTTCCAGCGTTACAGGCGTTTCCTGTTCCAGCAGTCGACACGCGTGGGTGATTTTATCCAACCGATGTTGCTGGGCATTGGCTTTTTCTGGCTGACAACGTTTGCAGGGGCGAAAGCCAGCGGCGAGTGCCTCGCTGGCATTTGCGTAGAAGGAGACGTTTTCCCGCAAAGCATGTCTGGCGCGGCAAGACGGACGGCAAAAGATGCCTGTGGTACGCACGGCGAAAACGAATTCGCCGTCGGCATTCGGGTCGCGGGCTAAGACAGATTGCCAGCGTTGATCGTCAGTTAAGCATGTGGCTTTTTTCATAATCAGCTCCCTGGTTAAGGATAGCCTTTAGGCTGCCCGGTCACCATCACGCAAAAACCAACAATCTTGCGCTTTAATTTTTTTCGCTGACAAGGAAGCTTTTAAACTGTGGTGACATCCAGGTTTTAAAGCTATCGCCTTCTTTGGTGATCATATAAACCGCCAGCCCTTCCCGGCGAACAACCTCTTTAGCTTTCTCCGGCCCGAGTACCATCAAGCCAGTATCCCAGGCATCGGCTTCCAGCGCCGTCGGAGCAATCACCGTCACGGATACCAGATTGTGTTCGATGGGACGCCCGGTTTGCGGATCGATAACATGGGAAAGACGTTTGCCGTCCAGTTCGTAATAGTTACGGTAGCTGCCAGAGGTGCTAATCCCATGACCGTTGATATCCACCACAGCCTGAACCGCGTTTTCTTTATCGGTTGGTTTTTGAATCGCTACCCGCCACGGCAGGCCTTCACCGTTCATACCACGGCTGTTCAGCGCGCCGCCCACCGACACCAGATAGCGGGAAATCCCTTCCTGCTCCATCAAGCGTGCCAAATGATCGGCCGCATAGCCTTCGCCGACGGTGGAGAGATCGACATATAAATCCGGCAGGTCTTTTTGCAGATATTGCTGATGCGACTGATTGATGACCGTCAGGTGCTGTAAGCCGGTTTTGGCTTTCATCGCATCGATCTGTTCCTGGCTCGGAATTTGAACCGGCTGTTGTTCCGGGCCAAAGCCCCACAGATTCACCAGCGGCCCGACGGTTATATCCATCGCGCCATCGGTCTTCGCGCCAATGCGCAGCGAGGTGGTGACGATATCGGCCATCGCTTCACTTACCGGCCACGGCGATAAACTTTGCGAGTCGTTAAAGCGCATCAGCGCGGAATCTTTTTTATAGGTCGAAAGCAGCTGATCGTCGGCGTCCAGTTGGGTCTGAATCTTTTCTTTAAGTTCGGCGCTGCGTTTGGCGTCAATGCCCGGGATGCTGGCACGCCAGAAGGTACCCATAGTTTTGCCTTCAAGAACGGTAACTTCAGTAGCGTGGGTTTTGGCGGGTTGTGGTTTTTGATCGCAACCAACAAAGAAGAGCGCGGCAGCCAGCAGTGCCACGCGGGTAAAGCTTATTTCCATACGTGATTATCCTCATGCGAACGGTCGCAAGAGTACACCAAAAAACTGAGTTTGTACGCTGAAAACAATGAAAAAAGGGCCCGCAGGCCCTTTGTTCGATATCAATCGAGATTAGAACTGGTAAACCAGACCCAGAGCTACGATGTTATCAGTGTTGATGCCAGCGTCACGAGTGAACTGGTTGTCGTCCAGCAGGTTGATTTTGTAGTCAACGTAGGTGGACATGTTTTTGTTGAAGTAGTAGGTAGCACCAACATCAACATATTTCAGGATATCTTCGTCGTCGTAGCCACGACCCAGGTTTTTACCTTTAGACTGCAGGTAAGCCAGGGACGGACGCAGACCGAAGTCGAACTGGTACTGAGCAACAGCTTCGAAGTTCTGTGCTTTGTTCGCCCAACCCAGGGAACCTACGCGAGTTGCGTTGTAGGTCTGGGTGTACTGAGCAGCCAGGTAGATGTTGTTAGCGTCGTATTTCAGACCACCAGTGTAGGTTTCAGCACGGTCGCCGTTACCGATGTAAGCAGCGGTGTTCTGAGCATCAGTACGTTTGGAGCTGGAGATCGCACCACCGATACCGAAACCTTCGTAATCATAAGTGATAGAACCGCCGACGCCGTCGCCGTTTTGACGCAGTGCGTCACGACCGTTGTTAGTTACGCCACTAGTAAAGCCTTCACCAGATGGGTTGCCGTTTTTACCCTGGTACTGAACAGCAAAGTTCAGGCCGTCAACCAGACCGAAGAAGTCAGTGTTACGGTAGGTCGCGAAGCCGTTACCACGCTGCTGCATGAAGTTGTCAGAACCGTAGGTGTCACCACCGAATTCTGGCAGTACGTCGGTCCAGGAAGTTACGTCATAAACAACGCCGTAGTTACGACCGTAGTCGAAAGAACCCACATCCTGGAATTTCAGACCTGCGAATGCCACACGGGTCCAGGAGTTGTTTTCGTTTTCAGCGCTGTTGCCCTGGATCTGATATTCCCACTGGCCGTAACCGGTCAGCTGGTCAGTAACCTGAGTTTCACCTTTGAAGCCAAGACGCATGTAGGTCTGGTCGCCATCTACATCTTTGTTGTCAGAGAAATAGTGCAGGCCGTCTACTTTACCGTACAGATCTAATTTGTTGCCGTCTTTGTTGTAAACTTCAGCAGCGTTTGCTGCGCCTGCTACCAGCAGAGCTGGGACCAGGAGGGACAGTACTTTAACTTTCATGTTATTAACCCTCTGTTATATGCCTTTATTTGCTTTTTTATGCCACTGCATACTGATTAACCCTCATTAATCAGTCGGCAAGTCCATTCTCCCCAAAAATGCAGAATAATCCAACACGAATATGATACTAAAACTTTTAAGATGTTTCATTTATCGCTATAGATGTTTCAAAATGTAAATGCAAGGGAACTTTTTAAGATTATTGCGGAATGGCGAAATAAGCACCTAACATCAAGCAATAATAATTCAAGGTTAAAATCAATAACTTATTCTTAAGTATTTGACAGCACTGAATGTCAAAACAAAACCTTCACTCGCAACTAGAATAACTCCCGCTATCATCATTAACTTTATTTATTACCGTCATTCATTTCTGAATGTCTGTTTACCCCTATTTCAACCGGATGCCTCGCATTCGGTTTTTTTTACCCTTCTTTACACACTTTTCATTATTCTGTGCTACCACAGAAAAACTATAACGCTTGTTAACTATTTCACAAATAATTAACATCCGCATAATTTCCAGCAATCTTTGTTTATTTGCAATTATTTTTGTTGGGCTTTTTGTAGGTTATTTGTACAGCAAAATGGCGCTTGTACATCTATTTCCCCCAATGCAGGATGATAAATATCACGGGAGAATAGAGAATCATCAATCAGGTAAGAGTCTGGAATTTCACACTGTACCCTTTATACTGCCCTATCACTTCGCGAAGTTTTAACAGGTCATAAACACGAATGCGTCAGAAAGAGACAACGGCCACGACCCGCTTTTCACTCCTACCGGGGAGCATTACCCGCTTCTTTTTACTGTTGATCATTGTGTTACTGGTGACGATGGGTGTAATGGTACAAAGCGCCGTTAACGCCTGGCTGAAAGATAAAAGTTACCAGATTGTCGACATTACCCATGCTATCCAAAAGCGCGTCGATAACTGGCGTTACGTGACCTGGCAGATCTACGACAACATTGCCGCGACGACCTCCCCCTCCTCCGGCGAAGGTTTACAAGAGACGCGCCTGAAACAGGATGTCTACTATCTGGAGAAACCACGCCGCAAAACGGAAGCGTTAATCTTTGGCTCTCACGACAACTCAACGCTTGAGATGACTCAGCGGATGTCCACTTATCTGGATACATTGTGGGGCGCAGAAAATGTACCGTGGTCGATGTATTACCTGAATGGTCAGGATAACAGTCTGGTGCTGATCTCAACCCTACCCCTTAAAGATCTCACCTCCGGATTTAAAGAATCGACCGTCAGCGACATTGTTGATTCACGTCGTGCAGAGATGTTGCAACAGGCCAACGCCCTCGATGAACGCGAAAGCTTTTCTAACATGCGCCGCCTGGCCTGGCAGAACGGTCATTACTTTACATTGCGTACTACCTTTAACCAGCCAGGACATCTGGCAACGGTCGTGGCTTTTGATCTGCCGATTAATGATTTGATCCCACCGGGTATGCCGCTGGACAGTTTCCGCCTTGAGCCAGACGCGACGGCAACGGGAAACAATGATAATGAGAAAGAAGGGACGGATAGCGTCAGTATCCACTTTAACAGTACGAAGATTGAAATCTCCTCGGCACTCAACTCTACCGATATGCGCCTGGTCTGGCAGGTTCCTTATGGCACCTTATTGCTGGATACGTTGCAAAACATTCTGCTGCCACTGCTGCTGAACATCGGTTTGCTGGCGCTGGCGTTATTTGGCTATACCACATTCCGCCATTTCTCCAGCCGCAGTACAGAAAACGTCCCCAGCACGGCGGTCAATAACGAATTGCGCATTTTACGGGCAATCAATGAAGAGATAGTCTCACTGCTGCCGCTCGGCCTGCTGGTTCACGATCAGGAATCGAACCGCACTGTCATAAGTAACAAAATTGCCGATCATTTGCTGCCGCATTTGAATCTGCAAAACATCACCACCATGGCGGAACAGCATCAGGGGATTATTCAGGCGACGATCAATAACGAGCTGTATGAGATCCGCATGTTCCGCAGCCAGGTCGCGCCGCGCACACAAATTTTCATTATTCGCGATCAGGATCGCGAAGTGCTGGTAAACAAGAAACTCAAGCAGGCGCAGCGTCTGTATGAGAAAAACCAGCAGGGGCGGATGATCTTTATGAAAAACATTGGCGATGCGCTGAAAGAACCCGCACAGTCCCTGGCGGAGAGCGCGGCTAAACTCAACGCCCCGGAAAGCAAACAACTGGCGAATCAGGCAGATGTGCTGGTGCGGCTGGTTGATGAAATACAGTTAGCGAACATGCTTGCGGATGATAGCTGGAAAAGTGAGACGGTGCTGTTCTCCGTGCAGGATTTAATTGATGAAGTTGTGCCTTCAGTGTTGCCTGCCATCAAGCGTAAAGGTCTGCAACTGCTGATTAACAATCATCTGAAAGCACACGATATGCGCCGCGGCGATCGCGATGCCTTACGACGTATTTTGCTGCTACTGATGCAATATGCCGTGACCTCAACGCAATTGGGAAAAATCACCCTTGAGGTTGATCAGGATGAGTCCTCCGAAGACCGCCTGACGTTCCGCATTCTGGACACGGGAGAAGGCGTAAGTATTCATGAAATGGATAATTTGCACTTCCCGTTTATCAACCAGACCCAAAACGATCGCTATGGCAAGGCGGACCCGCTGGCATTCTGGCTGAGCGATCAACTGGCACGTAAACTGGGCGGTCATTTAAACATCAAAACGCGGGATGGGCTTGGTACACGCTACTCTGTGCATATCAAAATGCTCGCAGCTGACCCGGAAGTTGAAGAGGAAGAAGAGCGTTTACTGGATGATGTCTGCGTAATGGTGGATGTTACTTCGGCAGAAATTCGGAATATTGTCACTCGCCAGTTAGAAAATTGGGGTGCAACCTGTATCACACCCGATGAAAGATTAATTAGTCAAGATTATGATATCTTTTTAACGGATAATCCGTCTAATCTTACTGCCTCTGGCTTGCTTTTAAGCGATGATGAGTCTGGCGTACGGGAAATTGGGCCTGGTCAATTGTGCGTCAACTTCAATATGAGCAACGCTATGCAGGAAGCGGTCTTACAATTAATTGAAGTGCAACTGGCGCAGGAAGAGGTGACAGAATCGCCTCTGGGCGGAGATGAAAATGCGCAACTCCATGCCAGCGGCTATTATGCGCTCTTTGTAGACACAGTACCGGATGATGTTAAGAGGCTGTATACTGAAGCAGCAACCAGTGACTTTGCTGCGTTAGCCCAAACGGCTCATCGTCTTAAAGGCGTATTTGCCATGCTAAATCTGGTACCCGGCAAGCAGTTATGTGAAACGCTGGAACATCTGATTCGTGAGAAGGATGTTCCAGGAATAGAAAAATACATCAGCGACATTGACAGTTATGTCAAGAGCTTGCTGTAGCAAGGTAGCCTATTACATGAACAATATGAACGTAATTATTGCCGATGACCATCCGATAGTCTTGTTCGGTATTCGCAAATCACTTGAGCAAATTGAGTGGGTGAATGTTGTCGGCGAATTTGAAGACTCTACAGCACTGATCAACAACCTGCCGAAACTGGATGCGCATGTGTTGATTACCGATCTCTCCATGCCTGGCGATAAGTACGGCGATGGCATTACCTTAATCAAGTACATCAAGCGCCATTTCCCAAGCCTGTCGATCATTGTTCTGACTATGAACAACAACCCGGCGATTCTTAGTGCGGTATTGGATCTGGATATCGAAGGGATCGTGCTGAAACAAGGTGCACCGACCGATCTGCCGAAAGCTCTCGCCGCGCTGCAGAAAGGGAAGAAATTTACCCCGGAAAGCGTTTCTCGCCTGTTGGAAAAAATCAGTGCTGGTGGTTACGGTGACAAGCGTCTCTCGCCAAAAGAGAGTGAAGTTCTGCGCCTGTTTGCGGAAGGCTTCCTGGTGACCGAGATCGCTAAAAAGCTGAACCGCAGTATTAAAACCATCAGTAGCCAGAAGAAATCTGCGATGATGAAGCTGGGTGTCGAGAACGATATCGCCCTGCTGAATTATCTCTCTTCAGTGACCTTAAGTCCGGCAGATAAAGACTAATCACCTGTAGGCCAGATAAGACGCGTTAGTGTCTTATCTGGCATTTGCACCGATTGCCGGATGCGGCGTAAACGCCTTATCCGGCCTACGATTCCCATTATTTCAACAAATTACATTAAAGTAGGCCAGATAAGACGCGTCAGCGTCGCATCTGGCATTTGCACTGAATGCCGGATGCGGCGTAAACGCCTTATCCGTCCTACGAATCCCGCGATTTCCTGACCCTCTCGGCATATAACGTCAGCGTCTGTTTTATCACATCCAGCGTTACCGGCTTCGACAGGCAGCTGTCCATACCGGACTCCAGACACCGCTGCTTCTCTTCAGCCAACGCATTAGCAGTTACTCCGATTACCGGCAACGTCAGTCCCAACTGACGAATGCGTTGCGTCAAGCGGTAACCATCCATATTTGGCATGTTGACGTCGCTAAGCACGATATCAATATGATTCTTGCTAAGTACATTAAGCGCATCGACGCCATCATTCGCGGTTTTACATTGATAGCCCAACGATCCCAACTGATCTGCCAGCAAACGCCGGTTAATCGGATGATCATCCACGACCAGAATCATCATATCGTCATTATCGCTGACCGCTTTGTCCGTTGACGGCAGAGCGTTAGCAGGATCGTCGCTCTCCATCTCGATCAAATAAATACGCGCCAACAATGCCGGTAGCTCATGCGGAGCAGCCACACTGTGTACCCACTCCCCTGGCGCTTTCTCCAGCGGAATACCAATATGGCGACGACAGAAGGTCACTACCGCTCTGCCCTGCCATTTTTTACTCACTACCTCGTCAGTGATCAACACATCTTCGGGAGTCGGTTCCTGCCCTTCGTATGTTGTAACGACGATGCCGCTGCGCTGCAAACTGGTTTCCAGGAACTGACAGAGCGACGCATTGCGGACCGCCAGCCAGCAGCGTTTACCACTCAACCCTTCCACGCCTTTTTTCTGCGGGTACTGAGCGCCGTACAACGGAATACGCACGGTAAACTGGCTGCCCATTCCCGGTTCTGAATCTACCGAGATATCGCCGTCCATCATGCTGATCAGTTTTTCACAAATCGCCAGACCCAGACCGGTCCCCTGGAAATTACGCTGTACGCCCGTTCCGACCTGGAAGAAGGGATCAAACAAGCGCACCACTTCTTTCGCCGGTATCCCCACGCCGGTATCGCGAACACGGATAGAGAGATAATCGCCATCCGCGCGAACATGCAAAACTATACAGCCGGTATCGGTGAATTTTATGGCGTTACTCAACAGGTTGGAGATGACCTGCTGTAAACGCATCGGGTCGCCATTTAAGGCCACTGGCACATCCGGTTCAATAAAGCAGTACAAGCCTAACTGCTTGCGTACCACCAGCGGTAAATAGTTGGCGGTGATGTGGTTCATCACTTCACGCGGTGAAAACTCACGCGGTTCGATCTTCAACTGTTCCGATTCAATCTTCGAGAAATCGAGAATATCGCTGATAATTTTCAACAACAGGCTGGAAGAGTTGTTCATTGCCGTCACCAGCCGATCGACGCCTTTCGGTAACTCTTTGGTTTGCAACAGATCCAGGTTACCGATAATGCCATACAGCGGCGTTCGCAGCTCATGACTGACGGTGGCAAGGAACATCGATTTTGACTGGCTCGCCTGTTCCGCTGCTTGTGCCATCTCCTGCAACGACTCTTCCATCTTCACGCGCGAAGAAACATCCACCAGCACACAAATGGCCACGTTTTCATTACGATAGCGCGAATGGACGAAGCTGATTTGCAGATTGGTATTGTTGCTGGTCAGGACATCAACAAAATTGACCTGCTGCCCACAGATAATTTGCGTCAGTCGTTGGCGGTCCTCATGCGTAAGCATATTGAGATAGGTATGCGCCAGTTCGTTACTTAAAATATTGACGCCATCAGCGGTACGCAAAATGCAGATACCCACTGGCGCGGAGGCGACAATCTTGCGATTGAACTGCTCATGTTCTTCCAGTCGCAGGGCGTCGCTTTCCGCCGGAATGAAAATACGTCGCTCGTACATCCGTGCGAGAGTAAACAATGCAGCTCCGGCAAGCACATTCAGCAAAATTGCGTTAAGGATCAACATGCGAATGCGTTCCAGCACCTTATCAACCGGCACCGAATACACGATGCTTAGCGATGAGGGTGGCAGATTTTTCTTCAGCACCAGCTCCCGGAACCCTTCCGTATAGCCAAACCAGGAGCGTTCCTGCATCCAGCGAGGATCGCCCTTAATTTTACTTTCTGGTCCGGTAAGCGAAATCAGGGTATGACCATTTTCATCAAGAATGGTAACCCCCATCGGCAACGTACCCGGTAAGAAAAAGTTCTCCATCCGGATGGTCTGCTCGACACCCAAAAGCGCCTGCAACCGGTTCGCCAGATAAACTGGCGTCAACGCGTAAAAATACCCGACGCCAGGGCGCGGACCTTCGCTGATCCAGTAGAGGTTACTGCCGCTATCATCTTGTGGTGCATTTCGATATTTATTGATGCGTTCATGCAAAGCTTTCAACGCGGTATCGCGTTCCACTGGCATATCACGCAGACCGAAATTGGCCATGCAGAGGTTATCGCTGCCGATTAAAAATACCCGGTTTAGATCGTAAGCCGCAGAAAAATTATCGCGCCAGTAGCGCATAAACCACGCCAATGACTCCAGAGAACCTCGCCAGGTGTTACTCATTGCGGAACAATCGGAGTCGGCAAACAGCGGTTCAAACGCAGGCACATCCGCCTGCGTTTCTCGTCCACGCGGGGAAAGCACACCGTTTTCTGCCGATAAGCGATTTTCGGCGATGTACTTCAGCTCTTTCATCACATCAGAGGTGCGTTGAATAAAGCGCTGAGCCTGATCGGAACTCAGATTAAATTCCTGACGAATTTCCGATTCTCGCTGATGTAACGCATTAACGATGTAAAAAACGGATGAAAAAGCAATCAACAGCCAGAGCACTAACGCCAATGCTCTGAACATGTAGCGCGAGGCTTTCAGGGTTGTACGAAAAGAAGCAAGGTATTTCAAAGGGGCGAAGCTCCGCCTCAGGTGACCGATGGAGTGTGGTTAAGGTAGCGGTAAAAGCGTGTTACCGCAATGTTCTCTCTTCTCTGGAATATGATACACCGCCGAGAAATCATCACCTTAACCTCTGATAATCGTCATATACCGGACAAGACTAGTGGATTTCAGCATGCATTATATGAAGTGGATTTATCCACGCCGCTTACGCAATCAAATGATCCTGATGGCAATCCTGATGGTCATTGTCCCAACGCTTACTATTGGTTATATCGTAGAAACGGAAGGACGTTCAGCAGTCTTATCTGAAAAAGAGAAAAAACTTTCTGCCGTGGTCAACCTGCTTAATCAGGCACTAGGCGATCGCTATGATCTCTACATCGACTTACCACGTGAGGAGCGTATCCGCGCATTAAATGCAGAACTTGCCCCCATTACCGAAAATATCACTCACGCCTTCCCTGGCATCGGTGCTGGTTATTACAACAAAATGCTGGATGCGATAATCACCTACGCGCCTTCAGCGCTATATCAGAATAATGTCGGCGTTACCATTGCCGCAGATCACCCTGGTCGCGAAGTGATGCGTACAAATACCCCTTTAGTTTATTCAGGCAGGCAGGTGCGCGGCGATATTTTGAATTCAATGCTCCCCATTGAGCGTAATGGTGAAATCCTCGGCTATATCTGGGCCAATGAATTAACCGAAGATATTCGCCGCCAGGCCTGGAAAATGGATGTGAGGATTATCATTGTGCTCACCGCTGGTTTGCTGATAAGCCTGCTGTTGATTGTCCTTTTCTCCCGTCGCCTGAGCGCCAATATTGATATCATCACCGATGGCCTCTCGACTCTGGCACAAAATATTCCCACTCGATTACCACAATTGCCCGGTGAAATGGGGCAAATCAGTCAGAGTGTTAATAACCTCGCCCAGGCACTGCGTGAAACGCGGACACTTAACGATCTGATTATTGAAAACGCTGCCGATGGCGTCATTGCCATTGACCGCCAGGGTGATGTAACCACCATGAACCCAGCAGCAGAAGTTATCACTGGCTATCAACGCCATGAACTGGTAGGGCAGCCTTACTCCATGTTGTTCGACAATACTCAGTTCTACAGTCCAGTACTGGATACGCTGGAACATGGCACCGAACATGTGGCGCTGGAGATCAGTTTTCCAGGTCGTGACCGCACCATTGAACTCAGTGTCACTACCAGTCGTATTCATAACACGCACGGTGAAATGATAGGTGCTTTGGTGATTTTCTCTGATTTAACTGCCCGCAAAGAAACCCAGCGCCGCATGGCGCAAGCAGAACGCCTCGCCACACTGGGTGAGCTGATGGCTGGCGTCGCGCATGAAGTACGTAATCCGTTAACGGCTATTCGTGGTTATGTACAGATCTTGCGCCAACAAACCAGTGACCCAATACATCAGGAATATCTGTCCGTAGTACTCAAAGAAATCGATTCAATTAACAAAGTTATTCAGCAATTGCTCGAATTTTCACGTCCACGCCACAGTCAATGGCAACAAGTCAGCCTCAATGCATTGGTTGAAGAAACTCTGGTACTGGTACAAACCGCCGGCGTACAAGCGCGGGTCGACTTCATAAGCGAACTGGATAATGAATTAAGCCCGATTAACGCCGATCGTGAACTGCTCAAACAGGTACTACTGAATATCCTGATCAATGCCGTCCAGGCTATCAGCGCACGAGGGAAAATTCGCATTCAAACCTGGCAATACAGCGACTCACAACAGGCCATTTCGATAGAGGACAACGGCTGTGGCATTGATCTCTCGCTGCAAAAAAAGATCTTCGATCCCTTTTTCACCACCAAAGCCTCAGGAACCGGGCTTGGTCTGGCGTTAAGTCAACGCATCATTAATGCCCATCAGGGTGATATTCGCGTCGCCAGTTTGCCGGGCTACGGCGCAACCTTCACGCTTATTTTACCGATCAACCCGCAGGGAAATCAGACTGTATGACTGCTATTAATCGCATCCTTATTGTGGATGATGAAGATAATGTTCGCCGTATGCTGAGCACCGCTTTTGCACTACAAGGATTCGAAACACATTGTGCGAACAACGGACGCACAGCATTACACCTGTTTGCCGATATTCACCCTGATGTGGTGTTGATGGATATCCGCATGCCAGAGATGGACGGCATCAAGGCACTAAAGGAGATGCGCAGCCATGAGACCCGGACACCCGTTATTCTGATGACGGCCTATGCGGAAGTGGAAACCGCCGTCGAAGCGCTACGCTGCGGAGCCTTCGACTATGTTATTAAACCGTTTGATCTCGATGAGTTGAATTTAATCGTTCAGCGCGCTTTACAACTCCAGTCAATGAAAAAAGAGATCCGTCATCTGCACCAGGCACTGAGCACCAGCTGGCAATGGGGGCACATTCTCACCAACAGCCCGGCGATGATGGACATCTGCAAAGACACCGCCAAAATTGCCCTTTCTCAGGCCAGCGTCTTGATTAGCGGTGAAAGCGGCACCGGGAAAGAGTTGATTGCCAGAGCGATTCACTACAATTCGCGGCGGGCAAAGGGGCCGTTCATTAAAGTCAACTGCGCGGCGCTGCCGGAATCGTTGCTCGAAAGTGAACTGTTTGGTCATGAAAAAGGTGCATTTACTGGTGCACAAACCTTGCGTCAGGGATTATTTGAACGAGCCAACGAAGGTACTCTGCTCCTCGACGAAATTGGCGAAATGCCGCTGGTACTACAAGCCAAATTACTACGCATTCTACAGGAACGGGAATTTGAACGGATTGGCGGCCATCAGACCATAAAAGTTGATATCCGCATCATTGCTGCCACCAACCGCGACTTGCAGGCAATGGTAAAAGAAGGCACCTTCCGTGAAGATCTCTTTTATCGCCTTAACGTTATTCATTTAATACTGCCGCCTCTGCGCGATCGCCGGGAAGATATTTCCCTGTTAGCTAATCACTTTTTGCAAAAATTCAGTAGTGAGAATCAGCGCGATATTATCGACATCGATCCGATGGCAATGTCACTGCTTACCGCCTGGTCATGGCCGGGAAATATTCGAGAGCTTTCCAACGTTATTGAACGCGCCGTCGTGATGAATTCAGGCCCGATCATTTTTTCTGAGGATCTTCCGCCACAGATTCGTCAGCCAGTCTGTAATGCTGGCGAGGTAAAAACAGCCCCTGTCGGTGAGCGTAATTTAAAAGAGGAAATTAAACGCGTCGAAAAACGCATCATTATGGAAGTGCTGGAACAACAAGAAGGAAACCGAACCCGCACTGCTTTAATGCTGGGCATCAGTCGCCGTGCATTGATGTATAAACTCCAGGAATACGGTATCGATCCGGCGGATGTATAACACCAAAACTTGCTATGCAGAAATTTGCACAGTGCGCAATTTTCTGCATAGCCGCTCATTCTCCTTATAAATCCCCATCCAATTTATCCCTTCATATTCAATTAGTTAAATAACTAAATCCAATAATCTCATTCTGGCACTCCCCTTGCTATTGCCTGACTGTACCCACAACGGTGTATGCAAGAGGGATAAAAAATGAAAACAAAATTGATGACATTACAAGACGCCACCGGCTTCTTTCGTGACGGCATGACCATCATGGTGGGCGGATTTATGGGGATTGGCACTCCATCCCGCCTGGTTGAAGCATTACTGGAATCTGGTGTTCGCGACCTGACATTGATAGCCAATGATACCGCGTTTGTTGATACCGGCATCGGTCCGCTCATCGTCAATGGTCGAGTCCGCAAAGTGATTGCTTCACATATCGGCACCAACCCGGAAACAGGTCGGCGCATGATATCTGGTGAGATGGACGTCGTTCTGGTGCCGCAAGGTACGCTAATCGAGCAAATTCGCTGTGGTGGAGCTGGACTTGGTGGTTTTCTCACCCCAACGGGTGTCGGCACCGTCGTAGAGGAAGGCAAACAGACACTGACACTCGACGGTAAAACCTGGCTGCTCGAACGCCCACTGCGCGCCGACCTGGCGCTAATTCGCGCTCATCGTTGCGACACACTTGGCAACCTGACCTATCAACTTAGCGCCCGCAACTTTAACCCCCTGATAGCCCTTGCGGCTGATATCACGCTGGTAGAGCCAGATGAACTGGTCGAAACCGGCGAGCTGCAACCTGACCATATTGTCACCCCTGGTGCCGTTATCGACCACATCATCGTTTCACAGGAGAGCAAATAATGGATGCGAAACAACGTATTGCGCGCCGTGTGGCGCAAGAGCTTCGTGATGGTGACATCGTTAACTTAGGGATCGGTTTACCCACAATGGTCGCCAATTATTTACCGGAGGGTATTCATATCACTCTGCAATCGGAAAACGGCTTCCTCGGTTTAGGCCCGGTCACGACAGCGCATCCAGATCTGGTGAACGCTGGCGGGCAACCGTGCGGTGTTTTACCCGGTGCAGCCATGTTTGATAGCGCCATGTCATTTGCGCTAATCCGTGGCGGTCATATTGATGCCTGCGTGCTCGGCGGTTTGCAAGTAGACGAAGAAGCAAACCTCGCGAACTGGGTAGTGCCTGGGAAAATGGTGCCCGGTATGGGTGGCGCGATGGATCTGGTGACCGGGTCGCGCAAAGTGATCATCGCCATGGAACATTGCGCCAAAGATGGTTCAGCAAAAATTTTGCGCCGCTGCACCATGCCACTCACTGCGCAACATGCGGTGCATATGCTGGTTACTGAACTGGCTGTCTTTCGTTTTATTGACGGCAAAATGTGGCTCACCGAAATTGCCGACGGGTGTGATTTAGCCACCGTGCGTGCCAAAACAGAAGCTCGGTTTGAAGTCGCCGCCGATCTGAATACGCAACGGGGTGATTTATGATTGGTCGCATATCGCGTTTTATGACGCGTTTTGTCAGCCGGTGGCTTCCCGATCCACTGATCTTTGCCATGTTGCTGACATTGCTAACATTCGTGATCGCGCTTTGGTTAACACCACAAACGCCGATCAGCATGGTGAAAATGTGGGGTGACGGTTTCTGGAACTTGCTGGCGTTTGGTATGCAGATGGCGCTTATCATCGTTACCGGTCATGCCCTTGCCAGCTCTGCTCCGGTGAAAAGTTTGCTGCGTACTGCCGCCTCCGCCGCAAAGACGCCCGTACAGGGCGTCATGCTGGTCACTTTCTTCGGTTCAGTCGCTTGTGTCATCAACTGGGGATTTGGTTTGGTTGTCGGCGCAATGTTTGCCCGTGAAGTCGCCCGGCGAGTCCCCGGTTCTGATTATCCGTTGCTCATTGCCTGCGCCTACATTGGTTTTCTCACCTGGGGTGGCGGCTTCTCTGGATCAATGCCTCTGTTGGCTGCAACACCGGGCAACCCGGTTGAGCATATCGCCGGGCTGATCCCGGTGGGCGATACTCTGTTCAGTGGTTTTAACATTTTCATCACTGTGGCGTTGATTGTGGTGATGCCATTTATCACCCGCATGATGATGCCAAAACCGTCTGACGTGGTGAGTATCGATCCAAAACTACTCATGGAAGAGGCTGATTTTCAAAAGCAGCTACCGAAAGATGCCCCACCATCCGAGCGACTGGAAGAAAGCCGCATTCTGACGTTGATCATCGGCGCACTCGGTATCGCTTACCTTGCGATGTACTTCAGCGAACATGGCTTCAACATCACCATCAATACCGTCAACCTGATGTTTATGATTGCGGGTCTGCTGCTACATAAAACGCCAATGGCTTATATGCGTGCTATCAGCGCGGCAGCACGCAGTACTGCCGGTATTCTGGTGCAATTCCCCTTCTACGCTGGGATCCAACTGATGATGGAGCATTCCGGTCTGGGCGGACTCATTACCGAATTCTTCATCAATGTTGCGAACAAAGACACCTTCCCGGTAATGACCTTTTTTAGTTCTGCACTGATTAACTTCGCCGTTCCGTCTGGCGGCGGTCACTGGGTTATTCAGGGACCTTTCGTGATACCCGCAGCCCAGGCGCTGGGCGCTGATCTCGGTAAATCGGTAATGGCGATCGCCTACGGCGAGCAATGGATGAACATGGCACAACCATTCTGGGCGCTGCCAGCACTGGCAATCGCCGGACTCGGTGTCCGCGACATCATGGGCTACTGCATCACTGCCCTGCTCTTCTCCGGTGTCATTTTCGTCATTGGTTTAACGCTGTTCTGACGGCACCCCTACAAACAGAAGGAATATAAAATGAAAAATTGTGTCATCGTCAGTGCGGTACGTACTGCTATCGGTAGTTTTAACGGTTCACTCGCTTCCACCAGCGCCATCGACCTGGGGGCGACAGTAATTAAAGCCGCCATTGAACGTGCAAAAATCGATTCACAACACGTTGATGAAGTGATTATGGGTAACGTGTTACAAGCCGGGCTGGGGCAAAATCCGGCGCGTCAGGCACTGTTAAAAAGCGGGCTGGCAGAAACGGTGTGCGGATTCACGGTCAATAAAGTATGTGGTTCGGGTCTTAAAAGTGTGGCGCTTGCCGCCCAGGCCATTCAGGCAGGTCAGGCGCAGAGCATTGTGGCGGGGGGTATGGAAAATATGAGTTTAGCCCCCTACTTACTCGATGCAAAAGCACGCTCTGGTTATCGTCTTGGAGACGGACAGGTTTATGACGTAATCCTGCGCGATGGCCTGATGTGCGCCACCCATGGTTATCATATGGGGATTACCGCCGAAAACGTGGCTAAAGAGTACGGAATTACCCGTGAAATGCAGGATGAACTGGCGCTACATTCACAGCGTAAAGCGGCAGCCGCAATTGAGTCCGGTGCTTTTACAGCCGAAATCGTCCCGGTAAATGTTGTCACTCGAAAGAAAACCTTCGTCTTCAGTCAAGACGAATTCCCGAAAGCGAATTCAACGGCTGAAGCGTTAGGTGCATTGCGCCCGGCCTTCGATAAAGCAGGAACAGTCACCGCTGGGAACGCGTCTGGTATTAACGACGGTGCTGCCGCTCTGGTGATTATGGAAGAATCTGCGGCGCTGGCAGCAGGCCTTACCCCCCTGGCTCGCATTAAAAGTTATGCCAGCGGTGGCGTGCCCCCCGCATTGATGGGTATGGGGCCAGTACCTGCCACGCAAAAAGCGTTACAACTGGCGGGGCTGCAACTGGCGGATATTGATCTCATTGAGGCTAATGAAGCATTTGCTGCACAGTTCCTTGCCGTTGGGAAAAACCTGGGCTTTGATTCTGAGAAAGTGAATGTCAACGGCGGGGCCATCGCGCTCGGGCATCCTATCGGTGCCAGTGGTGCTCGTATTCTGGTCACACTATTACATGCCATGCAGGCACGCGATAAAACGCTGGGGCTGGCAACACTGTGCATTGGCGGCGGTCAGGGAATTGCGATGGTGATTGAACGGTTGAATTAATCAATAAAAACACCCGATAGCGAAAGTTATCGGGTGTTTTCTTGAACATCGACGGCGAAGGTAACCCCATTAATCACCAGTCAAAACTTTTCACCAGCGTCAGCTCGCCAGCATTACGCATCGGTACAATAAATGTTTCCTGTTTCTCATTGACCGATCCTTCATCGGTGATCAGCGTCAGTTGGGCGGTGGTTAATTCCGTTTCGCTGCGCCCACCATAGTAGTTGATATACACCTGATAGCGCCCGTGAATTGGCGCGGGCATGGCGAAAATCTCGGGTCCGTACCCCGTCGTGACATCCATATCCAGTGCACCACTGTTTTTCAGCACGGTGTTACCGTACCAGGCGTGTTCGCCATCGGGCGTAACAACGTGAAGGTCGAGGTCGGTATTGTCCGTATCCCACGAGAGAACCAGCCGTAAACGTGCACGAATCGTTCCTGTACCCGGCGTTGAGTAAAACTGCATTTTTTGTCGGCTTTGCCCATCCGGGCTGATGACCTGCACGCTGTTGCTGCCTTCAGTGAAAATATAAGGGCGTGCAAATGAACCATCGGATTCAATTCTCTGCGGCATACTGGCACCGTTGACCACCAGCCGGCCCTGCTGAACTTTACCCGCCGCAGCATAATTCTTTATTTTGCCGCGGATCTGCGCTGAGATATTTTGATCATCTGCCATGTTGACGGACGACGCCGGGTAATTGATCGATTGTGAAAAACTGGCATCTTCGCCCTCTGCCGGATGCCAGCCTGAGAGCGGTGCATCAATCTCGACTTCCTGCACACCTTCACTGTGAGCGACAGGCGAAAGCGCCACCAGTAACAACGGAAGAAAAATCTTTCGCATAGCATTAGTCCATTAATAATTGTCGGGTCAGCGTTTCGATATAGTTCTCATCAAGCCCGGTGGGATAACCATCAAAGGCCAGGTGCAGATACTCATGGGTTAAATCCAGCCGATCCTGAAGCGTAAAGAAGTTACGAATAAACAGCCGTTTCTGCTGCCGATCGGTATAGGGGAAACCTGAGACTAAACGGCAAACCGCAAACACGTCTGGTTCGTTGTACCCCGTCTCAGCTTGTAATATACGCCGCCACTGCGGCATTTTTTTCGCCAGCCAGGCTTTCGCTTTGGGTAATAACTGGCAGGTTGAGCGTGGCGCTCCCCAGCGGCTAAGACTGTTGTCGGGATAAGCAAACGCGAGTATCTGATCGTAACGCTCTCCCTGCCCCGCCTGGGCCGTGGCTTGCCGCCAGGAAAGTGTCCCTTCGGTAGCGCGACTGCCATGATAATGAACCGGATCGCCTGCATAGATGAGATCCTGCGTCCAGGCGGTCATCGTTCGCGCCCCCGTGGTCGCTGGCGAAGCAGAAACACGCTGCGTGGCGCTGCTGTCGGGGATGGTCAGGCAATCGCCTTCCCGATTGGCGTTTTGCTGTAAAAAAGTGCGAATCGCCACGGTCATGGCTTTCGCTGCCTCAGGGGGCGTACTTTTCGCCTCGCGATCCAGAACTCTGGCAACGTACTCTTCACGATCGAGATGCGACTGCAATTTCAGTTTGCCCTTTTCGCTCAGTAAGGTCGTCTCACCGTGGCTGACAAACGTAATGTGGTTACCATTAGTAAACGTCACACGATAGCGCCCATTAAGTACGCCGGGATTTACTGCCGTCGTACTCTTTTCCGCTGTGATTTTCTTCAGCGGATAGCGGGCAAACAGCTCCACCTCTACACATTGCCCACTGGCAACCTGCGTCGGCACTGGCAAAACCCGATTAAGCACCGTCGCATAACGGGTTAGTACCGTTTTGCTGGTGCCACTGCCAGTAACCCACAGCGGTGTACCATCGGTTAACCAGCCAGCAAAACCACCCTGACGGATTTCCTGTTTATCATCGGCAAACCAGCTCCAGGTTTTCACCCGTACCCGACTACCGAGCATGGATGCGACACCGATTTTCGCCTCGTCCAGCACCACATCCAGTAAGACTTCCTGAGCTTTGTTTTGCGCGGGTAACGTCGCTAATGAATCAAGCAGCGATTTAACCGTTACCGAGGTTTCTGGCTTCAGCGTAGTCAGAGACGCTAACCACGCAGGTGCCTGACGCTGTTGCCAGTATTGCCCCCACACATCTGCGCCAATATGCAACCGCTGCGGCGCAAAATAGAGCCCACAGGAACGTACCAGCGCGGTATCGCGCGTTATGCTCTCCCCAGCCTGACAACAATAAACCTCTTCCGGGGAGTTTCCGCGACACTGGTAGGGCTGCTCCGGTTGATGGGTATCCTCCAGCCAGGCGTAAACATACAGTTTCCACAAACTCCCTAACGGCGTGGTGAGCGAGTCAGGTAATGCTGAGACTTTGGTCACGCCTGATGACGACAGCTGATACAGTTGATCGTGCTGCGCACCGCGCAGCACCAGTTGTAACGGCGTCTCCTCCGCAAGTGTTGGCAGAGTAACCAACGCCAATAGCCAGACGATTCTGCGCCAGTTCACTTATTTCACCTGCATCCCGGTCCATTCACTCCCTGCCGCAACACTTTGCTGCGCAGGTGCATAGGAACGCACATAACGAGCAGGAGGCAGAACGAATTGCCCTTTTTGCGAGAAGCGCAGCAAATGGCGGAAAGTGACCGTTCCCGTCAGTTCTTTCACCGGCACCATATAGGCCAGTTCGCCCATTTCATTTCGCGCTTTTTCCAGCAATTGCCCCTGCTGTTTCGCGGCGTTGGGTTTATTGACCGAAATGCCCCATGTTGTGCGCTCAACGTCGGCTCCCGGTGGCAGCGGTACTTCCACCTGACCGTAGCGCAGAACTGCATCCTGCTCGCTGGTAAGCGTGATTTCATCGAGATACAGCGCATCGCTGTCAATCTCATTGCTGGTCACCGGTTGCAGAATAAAGCTCATCTCTTCTTCACCAGGGATAAGCCGATACAACTGGCGTTCAACGGTCACCGGAATGTTACTTTGTTGAGCCATTTTTGCCGGCTCACGTCAGCGGACCTGCACATTTTGCGGCGATAATTCGTCACCAAAAGAGAGAATGTCCGGCACGCCCTGACCAACCCAACGCCAGTCTTCGCCCCCTCCAGTTAACTTATGTTTAGCCCATGCGCCCGCAGGCGCAGGCAAAACAACTGGAGGCATTGTCGCCATATATTTCGCCAGCCAGTTCATGGCCAGCGCGCGCTCAATAGTGGATTGCTCAGCGGTCAAACCACTTAAAATAGCGGCCGTCTGGGTAGCGTCGCCACCGCTATTAAGCAGCACAACCGTGTGCGCCAGCGGCTGATTGCTGTTTGCCGCTTTATCCCACGCATATTGCTGAACCTGTGGCATCACCGTGGACTTCAACTGCGCTTTTTTCAGCAACGTCATGGTTAAGACGTTTGCCACCGCATCTGCCAGTGGAGACTCCGGTGTATCGAGGATCAGGCTATCATTGATATCGCGGGTGTCTTCCTCAGAGAAATCTTCAGTTTTAGTTCCGCGCCGGGCGATAGCTTCATCCAACCCTTTCAACAACGTTTTGCACGGCAAATTCATCTCCTGCGCCCATGCCAGCACCAGCGCCCGATGCAATAACGGCATGTTATCTGCCTGCTCCGCGTAGCTGTCGAGCATATGCTGCCAGTATTCCGGTTGTTGCGTTACGCCGATCGCCTGGCTGGCCTGCCAGTCGGCGTACCATGCCCATGCCGTAAGGAAGGCGTCACCATTGCCATCTTCACCCCACCAGGTAAAGCGCGCTCCGGGCCCCGCCAGTTGCATCAGCCGCAGACGGTTATCCTGAATCATCTGACGAATGTCGTTAGCGGCGGCACTTTGATGATCGGCAAGCGAACGCCAGGCGAGACTGAGCGGGATCAGACGGCTACCGGTGTTGATTACGCCACCCCACGGTTCATCGACTAACGCATCAAGATTGTTGCGGAAAATCTCCTGCGGCGTTTCACTACTTTGTAGCCGGATATTGCTCGCCTGCTCGGGCAACATCAGCGCGTTATCGCCACCACCGAGCATGACATTTTTCTGCTGTTCAACGGGCCAGCTGTTATCCACAAAAGACAGTTTTGTGCTAATGCTGTCCTGCACTTGCCCATTTTGTTGCAGTTCTGCACTTAACAAGCCAGATTGCTGAATATTCTGCGTCAGCGAAATATAATTCGCCCCTTTGTGCAGCGTCAGCGTCTGGCGCATCTCAGCGCCTGCAAATTTAGTCACCAGCGCCACCGGTTCGTTATCCTGCTGACTGAAGATAAACAGTCCTGCCGCCGGTTTGTCGCCCACGCGATACACCGTTGGCATACTCCACTTCATGTAGAGATTTTTTTCCGAACGCAGATAAGCACGCCCCTGCCCGACCAGCCCGTCGCCGTTCATCCCACGCGCGGTGATACGCCAGCGGGTTAACGAATCAGGCATCAGGAACGTGAAATACGCTTTGCCTTGTTTATCGGTTGTGAGTGACGGCATCCATGCCGCGGTATCCACCTCTTCACGCCGTGGACGTTCAAGCATTTTTACTCGCCGCTCGCTGCGGTTAGTTGCGCCAGGCGCAACCGGCTCGCTGGAGAGCGCCTGGTCGTAGCTGATAAACGACAGACTGGAGCTGGTACGCACATTGTTACGCCCCAGCGGATAGAAAAATTTGCCGATATTCGGCGCGATTTCTGGTTGCAGCGCGTAGATCATTTCATCGACCACGCCTACCGTTAGCTGCGCAGAAACAGGTTTACCTTTCAGCGACGAGGTTAATTCGACATTGACCAGTTCACCAGGCTGGTAATGGGTTTTGTCCGTTTTCACCCGGATATCCAGCTGGGGAACGGCAACTTTGATCCCGGCGTTCTGAAAACTGTACTGACCGTTACGGGTATACAGCACCGAAAAAGTGATGTTAGGCGCAAAGGAATTGCTCACTGGAACCCGGGCTTCATACTGGGTATCGTTTAAACGTTGTAGCGTTAGCCAGTTTGCCGGATGCGAAAGCAGCGACTGCTGTTCCACGCGATCGCGTTCCAGCGTCAATAATGCTTCATCAATTGGCTCCGGAAAGGTAATCAGCATCTTCGCGGTTTCGCCTGGCTGGTACAGCGTTTTATCCGCCACGATATCTACCGTACCAGTATGCGCCGTGCTGCCCTTACCGCTGACGGCATGACTTAACCCAGCGAGAATTAAGCCGTCTTTATCGCGTAATGTCAGATTGTAGTTGCCAGGTTTAGCGAAATTGACGGTAAAGGATTTGCCGCCTGACGGTAGCTCTCCGCTATGGCTCGTGCGGTCTTCGAGACGCAACCATTCATACGTAACAGGAACCTGTTTTGAAGATTCCAGCGCGGCATAACGGAACACAACCGACTCGCCGCTATTACTGTATTGTGCGGCAGTACTTAATGAGTAATGCGCCAGACCGCGTTCAATGAGGATCTCTTTGGTGGTGGTGACGCGATACGCCGCGCCGTCACTGGCGGAGACGGTTAACAAATAGCGGCTCGGTTTATCGGCGGCGGGGAGATTTAACGCCACATGACCGCTGGCGTCGGACACCGTTTCGCTGCCTTCCAGCGACACGGGGAAACGTCCGGCATAACGCAAATCGTTACCGACCATTGATAATTGCTGAGCGCGCAAACTTAACTGCACGCGGGCATTTTTTACCGGCTCGCCATCCGGGTAGAGCAGTTGCAGTTTGCCGCTGACCGCTTCGCCAGTTTTGAACTCTTTTTTGGCGAGAGCTAAACCAATCTCGAAATGTGGCTTGATGTAGTTTGCCACGCGAAAACTGCTGCTATAGACCTGATTGCGGTAAGCAAGACGTAACTCATAACCTCCGGCTACGGCATTTTCTGGCAGGCGGAAACTTCCCTGCCCGCCATTGCGCGCATCCAGCGTGACATTGACGGTTTGCAACAGACTGCCGTTGGCGTCCAGCACCGAAAGCTTCGCCGGGGCGCTGACGATGGGGGATGAATGCAACGGATCGTGGAACTCGCGGCCGATCACTTTAACATCGACACGATCGCCTGCGCGATATAGCGGGCGATCGGTAAAAATATACAAGCGGGTGTTGTAGATTTCGCTTTCGTAGAAGAAGTTCTCGGAGACAAAAACGCCGCCTTCAGCATCCTTACCCAGAATGTATGAACGTTCTGGCGATATATGTTGTAACTGCAAGGTACCGCTGTCATCGGTCACACCGCGGGTCATCACGCCAAGACCGTCAGTCCACAAGATCTCTGAGCCGGGCTTCGCTTCACCCTGTTTTTTACCCGCGGTCCACACCAGAAGCTCTTTGCCTGACACTTTGCTAAGCGCCACGGTATCGGAAACAAACACCACCGTCGTCGCCCGATACCCACCAACCATCGCCTCGACGAGGTACAGTCCCGGCTCTTGTTGGCCGAGAGGAATATAAATGTTACCCGGCTGCGGCGAGATGAAATTGCTGGATGCGCCTTCCAGTTTTACCCCTTGCTGCGGCTCGAACGGTTTAGCCTGCCATAGTGGATAACGGAACTGTTTCACCAGGGGATATTTTTTCAGCGGGGAAAACTGGTTGTTCTGTACATAACGGGAAGGTTTAATAATGGCATTGCCGAGCTGTAATTCGGGTAACGCCTGAGTCACATTCTGCCGTGACTGAGAAGAGAAAGTACGCTGCATCACGCGGCGAGATTTGCCGTACCAGTTATCCCACAGCCAGGTTAGCGTATTGTTCAGCCCGTCGCCCAGATATTGCGGTTGCACCACAATGCGATGCAGGTTTTTCTGCTGGCGCAAAAATGCCATCGGGTCAGGAATACGATACAGGCGAACGTCCACGCCGCCGTACTCTTCCATCTGATAGCGCCGATAATCACGCCCCGGCGCTTCCAGTCGCACTTTCGCCTCTTCACTGCTGCTAAAACTGCTGTCAGCAAGCAAAAAGAATGTTCCCCCGGCAGGCGGCGCATAGTTGCTGGAAGGAAGCGAATCATCAGCATTAGCAAGCCCTGTTCCCACAAGAGACAGGGACAAGCACGCTGCTATCGCGCCAGAAAATTTAAACGATAAATGCCAATGAAATTGGGATTGGAATCGTTGGGTATCCATCGGGTGTCCTTCCATGTCATAAGTTGTTGCAGACTGACTGCGCGCATTCCGTTGTCAGTTTTCGTGGCGCTTCCGGTGTGGTAGATGACGTAACGCCCCATCCAGACCATTAAGTGCTGGGCATCGCCCTGATCGAAAAAAATCATATCGCCAGGCAGCGCCTGGTTTATGTCCTGGCCAATAAACTGGCTGTTGTACTGAATCAAATTAATCGCGGTCACATAGGGGCCGGTTTTCCCGTTCCCCTGATTCCAGTTTTGCGCCAGTTGACGCTGTTCAGGTGTTAGCGTCATCTCTGGCGGCAAATACTGGCTAGATAAACCGTTACTTTTTAGCCATTTACTGTCGTGAACTTTCAGCGTCTCGTTCGCCGCAAATCGCACCAGGCCCGCACAATCCTGCTGATACCAGCGTGGACTTGGCCCCTGGCGGAGCTGTTCTTGTGCAATGCGTACAAACCAGGCGCGAAACAGCCCGGATTGTTCGACATTCAGCATTTCGCTATGGGCAACAACACAACACAGCCAGCAAATCAGCGCCAGCAGCCCGTGCCTCATAGCGGCTGCCAGGTTATGGGTAGCCACTGCCAGGCGGCACCGGGTTCCATCTGGGCCAGCTTCATGACATAACGCGGTTGTTGAGATAAAGCGTCCAGCTTCGGCATTAATAAAGTTTGTGCGGCGTTATAAAAAACCGGTTCGAGATTCTTCGGCAGACTGGTCAACGTTTCGTTACGCAGCAGTTTCGCTATTCCTTGTGGATTGATATAGAGCGGAACGATGCCATCAGTGGGTATTACATCCACCATTGCCGGGCGGGTTTTATTCAGTGTTTGCAGCGCGTTATTAACCAGCGTGTCATCGAGGGAGAAAAGCAGCGTTTTGTTTTGCATCGCCAGCGACACACGGAAAAAATAATCCGACATTAATTGATCGGGTTGCGCCGCCTGCGCTTTCGGATACTGGCCGTATCGGGAACTCACTTCGCGACGCCAGATTTGCGCTTCGCCCTGCTGAGTCTGGCTTACCGGCAAAACACCTTCTGGCGCTTTGCTTTCGTGCGCACCAATATTTTGCGTAAACAGTTTCCCTGGCAATTGCGCCTGTTCGGCAGTGCCATCAAACTGACCGACAAACAGCGGGGTTTGCAATTTTGAGTCTTCATACCAGCACAGCCCCGCGGCACCGTCTAACGCCCCATTCAGCTTGTCGTTTTCCTGGCTGATGTGCGAAAGCATCTCTTCGGCAATACCGTGTGAATACGGCACCGCCACACAGAAGCTGGCTCCGGCAGGCATACTGTTCCATACCGGCGTAAAATCGAAACTGGCATCTACGCTGGCGGATTCATCATTTAACGCCACAAAACTGTGCCAGCCGTCGTTACCCATTTCGAAGCGTACGCCAGCAAAAGAAGGCATTAACCGCTGGTAGCCAAACCCCAGCCACCTGGCGCTGACTACGATGCGCTGGCGTACTGGCGTTTTTTCGGCAGTACGCTCTTCCAGGCCAAAGCTTGCTTGCCAGCGTTTTTTGCCGCTCAACAAATCACCTGCGATCGCCGTGGCTTCGGTATCCTGCTGATCATCTTTAAACAACATATCCGTGCTGGAAAACACCAGCATCTTGTCCTGATAAGTCGCGAACATCAGGGCGTTATTGCCGTTATAGCGCAACTGATAAACAGGAACAGTTTCACTATTTATCTTGATGCTACTGATTTCCGTTTTGCTTAACTGGCTGTCGCTGGTAGCGGCAAACAACAATGGCTCCAGCAGTTTGCTTAAACCACTGCGCTGGATCAGCACCATATAATGTGAAAGATGGCCTTGTTTATCGTGCCACAGCGCTGCCTGCGCGGGCTGATCTAAGAGTGACGAAAAGAGCTTATCTTTCAGCGTGAGATCGTGTTCATAGACAATACGACGAATGCTGCCTTCAATGCCCAGACGATCGGCATGATTCTGATAATAGAAAACGAAATCTTCGCTCAGAACATCGTGGAGAAACGGAATGGTGAGGAGATCTTTGGGAAGCTGGCTCAGAGAGTCGCTGTCGAGAAAGAGGTCCGGCTCATTGAGATCGATTTGCAGATTGTTGTGCACCACCAGCGGCGACAACGTTTTTTCTGGCCCACTGCCAGCATATTGCAACGCCCAGACGCCAGCGGAAAGCAGTGCTATTGCGCCAAAACCTACAAGACCATAGAACCGCCAGCCTTTCGCCTTTTTTTCACCACTCATTGCCACATTCCTTGTGTATAGCCAGCCATTTTTTACGGGCACAGCCAAACTTTACCGTGCCCTAATACGACAAAAGCCCAGACTTTGCAGCCTGGACTTTTCAATTCAAACAAGGGAGATAGCTCCCTTTTGGCATGAAGAAGTAAAATTATTCTTCTTCTGGCTCGTCGTCAACGTCCACTTCCGGAGCGATTTCATCGTCCCCTTCCGCGGCACTGCCGTCGATGGTATCCAGATCTTCCTCGTCAACCGGTTCAGCAACACGTTGCAGACCCACTACGTTTTCATCTTCCGCAGTACGGATGAGGATCACGCCCTGGGTGTTACGGCCCACGATGCTGATTTCCGAAACGCGAGTACGTACCAGCGTACCGGCATCGGTGATCATCATGATCTGGTCGCAGTCATCTACCTGTACCGCGCCAACAACTAAACCGTTACGTTCGGTAACCTTGATGGAGATAACCCCTTTCGTCGCACGCGACTTGGTTGGGTATTCCGCCACTGCGGTACGTTTACCGTAACCGTTTTGCGTTGCGGTGAGGATTGCGCCATCGCCACGAGGCACGATCAGAGAGACGACTTTATCGCCTTCACCTAAGCGAATACCGCGAACACCGGTGGTGTTGCAGCCCATCGCACGGACAGAAGACTCTTTAAAGCGCACCACTTTACCTTCAGCGGAGAACAGCATTACTTCGTCTTCGCCGCTGGTCAGGTCAACGCCGATCAGCTCATCGCCGTCAACCAGTTTGATCGCCACTTTACCGGCGGTACGCAGACGGTTGAACTCGGTGAGGACAGTTTTCTTCACGGTACCGTTAGCGGTCGCCATGAAGACTTTCACGCCTTCTTCAAACTCGGTCACTGGCAGGATCGCAGTGATACGTTCGTCCTGCTCCAGCGGCAGCAGGTTGACGATCGGACGACCGCGCGCGCCACGAGTGGCTTCCGGCAACTGATAAACTTTCATCGAATAGACGCGACCACGGCTGGAGAAGCACAGAATATGGTCGTGAGTGTTCGCCACCAGCAGTCGGTCGATAAAGTCTTCTTCTTTAATACGTGCGGCAGATTTACCTTTCCCGCCACGACGCTGCGCTTCGTATTCAGAAAGCGGCTGATACTTAACGTAGCCCTGGTGAGAGAGCGTCACGACCACATCTTCCTGGGTGATCAGATCTTCCAGGTTGATGTCTGCGCTGTTGGCGGTGATTTCAGTACGACGTTTGTCACCGAACTGTTCACGAACCAGCTCCAGCTCTTCACGGATCACTTCCATCAGACGATCGGCGCTACCAAGAATACGCAACAGTTCCGCGATCTGATCCAGCAGCTCTTTGTATTCGTCGAGCAGTTTTTCGTGCTCAAGACCGGTCAGTTTCTGCAAACGCAGATCCAGAATCGCCTGAGCTTGCTGTTCGGTCAGGTAGTACAGACCATCACGCACGCCGAACTCTGGCTCCAGCCATTCCGGACGCGCAGCATCGTCGCCAGCACGTTCGAGCATCGCGGCAACGTTGCCCAGCTGCCACGGATTAGCAACCAGCGCAGTTTTCGCTTCTGCAGGCGTCGGCGCATGACGGATCAGTTCGATGATCGGGTCGATGTTCGCCAGCGCCACGGCTAATGCTTCAAGGATATGAGCACGATCGCGAGCTTTACGCAGTTCGAAAATAGTACGACGGGTCACCACTTCACGGCGGTGACGAACAAACGCCGCGATGATGTCTTTCAGGTTCATGATCTTCGGCTGACCATGGTGCAATGCCACCATGTTGATACCGAAAGAAACCTGCAACTGGGTCTGGGAGTAGAGGTTGTTGAGCACAACTTCACCGACCGCATCGCGTTTCACTTCAATCACGATGCGCATACCGTCTTTGTCAGACTCGTCACGCAGCGCGCTGATGCCTTCCACGCGTTTTTCTTTTACCAGTTCCGCAATCTTCTCGATCAGGCGCGCTTTGTTTACCTGATACGGAATTTCGTGGACGATAATGGTTTCACGACCGGTTTTGGCGTCAACTTCCACTTCTGCGCGAGCGCGGATATACACCTTGCCGCGACCGGTACGGTAAGCTTCTTCAATACCGCGACGACCGTTAATGATTGCCGCCGTCGGGAAGTCCGGCCCCGGGATGTGTTCCATCAGCCCTTCAATGCTGATGTCTTCATCATCAATATACGCCAGACAACCGTTGATGACTTCCGTCAGGTTGTGCGGCGGGATGTTGGTTGCCATACCTACGGCGATACCGGAAGAACCGTTCACCAGCAGGTTAGGAATTTTGGTTGGCATGACGTCCGGAATTTTTTCCGTGCCGTCATAGTTATCAACGAAATCGACCGTCTCTTTTTCGAGATCGGCCATCAGTTCATGGGCAATTTTCGCCAGACGGATTTCCGTATAACGCATTTCCGCCGCAGAGTCGCCGTCGATAGAACCGAAGTTACCCTGACCGTCTACCAGCATATAACGCAGCGAGAATGGCTGCGCCATGCGGACGATCGTGTCATAGACCGCCGAGTCACCATGGGGATGGTATTTACCGATTACGTCACCAACGACACGGGCAGATTTTTTATAGGCTTTGTTCCAGTCATTGCCTAGTACGTTCATGGCGTAAAGTACGCGACGGTGTACCGGCTTCAGGCCATCTCGGACATCTGGCAGCGCACGGCCAACAATGACCGACATCGCATAATCCAGATAGGAGCTCTTCAGCTCTTCCTCAATGTTGACCGGTGTAATTTCTCTCGCAAGGTCGCTCATCTAACCGCTATCCCTCTACTGTATCCCGGATTCAAAGGTCGCAAATTATAACACAGCCGCGCAGTTTGAGGTAAACCTATACGCTTTATTCACATCCAATGCCTGATATACTCGTTTGTCTTGCCAATTACGGAGTAGAAGTGCCAATGAATGCCGAAAAATCGCCGGTAAACCATAACGTAGACCACGAAGAGATCGCTAAATTTGAAGCCGTCGCCTCCCGCTGGTGGGATCTGGAAGGTGAGTTCAAACCGCTGCACCGCATTAACCCGCTGCGTCTGGGCTATATTGCCGAGCGTGCTGGCGGTTTATTTGGCAAAAAGGTGCTCGATGTCGGTTGTGGCGGCGGCATTCTGGCCGAGAGTATGGCGCGCGAAGGCGCGACGGTGACCGGTCTGGATATGGGCTTTGAGCCATTGCAGGTGGCAAAACTGCACGCACTGGAAAGCGGCATTCAGGTGGATTACGTGCAGGAAACCGTGGAAGAGCACGCGGCAAAACATGCCGGGCAGTATGATGTGGTGACCTGCATGGAGATGCTGGAGCACGTCCCCGATCCGCAGTCAGTGGTCAGAGCCTGTGCGCAACTGGTGAAACCAGGCGGCGATGTCTTTTTCTCGACACTTAACCGCAACGGCAAGTCATGGCTGATGGCGGTGGTTGGTGCGGAATATATTTTGCGCATGGTGCCCAAAGGCACGCATGATGTGAAGAAGTTTATTAAACCGGCAGAATTGCTGGGCTGGGTGGATCAGACCAGTTTAAAAGAGCGGCATATCACTGGGCTGCATTACAACCCGATCACTAATACTTTTAAACTCGGCCCCGGCGTGGATGTGAACTATATGCTGCACACGCAGAATAAGTGAGGTTGATGTTTGGCCGCGCCAATGCCTGATGCGACGCTTGCCGCGTCTTATCAGGCCTACAAATGCTCCCCGTAGGCCGGATAAGGCGTTTACGCCGCATCCGGCAACCGTGCCGACTAGACAGTGATTACCATTTCACCGTCATCGACAAAAACCCTGCCGTCTGGGCAAAATCATCACTCCCTTTCTGCCACGCCACGCTGCCGCGCAGGGACACTCGCTGACTGATATTGCCCGTGACTCCCACTTTTATTTCACCCCGTTGCTTCACCGCATCGTCACTGATAGTGCTGCCATCCTCTTCAATTTCCGTCGAATGGGGATCGTGATAATAATTCAGATCTAATGTTGGTATGACATGAACAGCGGTACGCCATTCGCTGTGTAAACCCAGCCGCGTCTGAATATCATCACCCTGCGATTGTGACACGCGCGCACGGTTAGCGGCGGTAAAATCATCCTGCTGCACGCCCTGATAAATCACCTGCGCCTGCGGTTCAATCACCACACCACGCCCCGGTAACCACTGATACCCCGCCTCCAGCGAGGCGATAATCCCCGACGAGTGGTAATGATCTGTGCCATCTTCTTGTTCGGAAACATCATTGCTAAACCACGCGTATTGCAGCCAGCTATCCAGCCAGGCCCCTTGCTTCTGATTACCGTGCTGAAACCAGCTTGATGTCAGCCCAACGGCATAACCGTGGTTCTGGTTATCGGCGCGAGTTCCGGTCATATTCGAGCGGCTGTCGCCCTGGTTATCGCTGTAGCCACCAACAATCCCAAGCATCCACTCGCCATCCGTGCCCCAGCGCCCGCTAAACAGATCGCCGCTAAGTTGCACCGTAGAAGTGTCTTCATGTTGAGCCAGTTGCCCCGCTGCTGTGTAATGATAATCTCCGCCGATAACACGTAAATTCAGCGTCTGACCATCGCCACCTGCGTGATCGCGTCGCTCCATCATAAACGCCTGATTTGCCGCCCGCAGGTTATTAAGATAACCGCCAACTTTGGCATTCAACACCGGCTGGTAAGCAGGCGTAGGTTCCGGGTCGGGTGTTGGATCAGGATCCGGCGTGGGATCAGGATCGGGAGTCGGGTCTGGATCAGGTGGCGATGGCGGCGTTACTTCTTGCGATCGCAGATACCAGTCGTTGTTATCTTCCACCAGCGTGTAGTCATACGCTCCCATATTGACGTAGCCGCTGCCTGCCAGACTGAACTGCGCATTGTTTTGAAACTGCGTGGGATCAGCTGCGAAATCAACCACTTTAATGCCTGTCGATGTCGGCTCACCAATCCCTGTAATGGAGTTAACCACCACAGTTGTGTTGCCAGCAGTATTACCGTTCATCACCAATTGATCGCTTACCGAGTCATCGCCGTTTAATTCGCTATCGAGCAGTAGCGTACCGCCGCCGGTATAATCACCGTTTACCGTCAGCGTATCGCCAGCGACGCCATTTTGCAGGCTAACCGCACCGGACGTATTGGTCAGATTGCCATTAACCGTCACGTTGGAAAGATAAGTCAGGCTGTCAGTTTCAAGGTTGGTATTAAGCTCACCTGTCAACGTCACACCATCGGTGGCATTCACCAGCGTCCCATCGCCGTTAAATAGTGAGGCATTAAGGGCGACGGAAGTATCCTGCCCGGTCAGGCGCAAAACCGTACCATCGCTGATGTCGATAGTGCCGCTGGAAATAGCATCAATTGACTGAATATCCTGATCCGCGCCAGTAACGAACGTTGCCCCATCACCAACCCACAGTGACGAAGCATAAGGAAGGATATCAGCAACATCACCTTTCAGGGTGCCTTCTTCGACACGTACCGCCGACTGCGTTGTACCGCTGGCGGTCAGCTCCAGTGTACCAGCCCCCGTTTTAGTCAATGTGCTACCCTCATCCTGATGCTGCCCGCTGCTGTCAGCCATCAGTGCGCCCCACTGCGTGTCTACCCCCGCATCAACTGCCACTTCACCGTCGGCGCGCATTTCAATATCACGTCCGTGGCCTGCCGCATCTGAACGCGTGTCAACGTCGGAGGTAATCTCCATCACGCTTTCTTGTTGCTTATCGGTAAAGATAACCTGGCGGTTATAGTGGGTATCTCCAAGCTGCGAGTTGTCGCTCACCATCAGCGTACCGGAGGCGATTTGTGTTGTGCCCAAATAACTATTATTGTTTGCCAGACTTACCTGCCCGTCGCTCGCATCGACCACCACGTAGACGCCATCTTTCCCGTCGCCGCCGATATGCAAATTGTCGCCACCTGCAAGATCTACCACATCCTGACTGCCGATAACCGTTCCGCTGCTGCCACTGACTTCAAGGCCATCGTTGTATGATGTGCCGCTCTGCCAGGTGGAGAAATCAGAGAGATCGAGCACACCGCCGTTTAACACGATCGACTGCGGATCGTCCTGGAGAGCGGTAAGATCTGCCGCGTCGCCTTCCAGCGAAAGCACCGCACCATCATCAACGACTATATCGCCGGTTAGCGCCATCGACTGCGCCCCTGCCAGCACGTAGCTGCCGTTTTGCGCAATGGTGAGCTGACCAGCACCTTCGATGATGCCAGCAAAACTGCCCTGATTAACAGTAACGTTGCCACCAGCATCGATATTTAAAGTGCCATTCTGAAAGCCCGTCAATGCGTGCACAAAAGTTTGTTGGGTCGAGCCAACGTTTAGCTCAGCCTGATTCTGATACTGATCAATACTCCCTATCGTCAGACCGTAGCAGTCTTGCGGATCGTCCTGGCAATGCGTATCGCCGACATTCATCAGGGAGTTGCTGCGGCCCAGGGTAACTTCACCGTTTTCAATCTGCATCTCACCAGTAAAGTCATTGTTATCTGCATTAAGTACCAGATCGCCGGAACCTGTTTTGGTGATTAACCCGGTACCAGCAATAGAGTCAACAGCTCCGTCATTCTCTGTATTGCCAATAACCAGCGTTTTTCCGTCGGCAATATCAAAGGTAACTTCACTTAAGCCGAGATACATAAAGCCACCCGCCGCAGAGGAAGGACCATCTCCATAGCCTGCTGCGCTATTGTTCTCATCGACTAACACGCCTCCGTTCTGGCTGTAGCTGTCATCAACAGAAATATCAATAAGATAGGGAGCCGTCACGCTATTGGTATATATCGCCCCGCCATAACCTTCGGCAGTGTTATTTGTAAAGGCAGTGTTATTTACTATCGTATAACCTGAAGGATGCTTGCTGTCGCTATTATTATCGGTAACATCGATTGCCCCGCCATCGCCATCACTGTAACTTGTTGATGTATATGCCTGGTTGTTATCAAAAATAACATCACTTAAATAAACGTCATTATTAATGGTATAAATTGCGCCACCTTTGCCATCATTAGCGATGTTATTGCGAAACATGGCGTTAGTGACACGTAAATCGACGGCACCAGTATCGTTAGTACCAGAAGAATAGATTGCGCCACCATAGCCGCCTGCGACGTTACCGGAAAAAATAACATCAGTAAGATTCAGCGTTGAGTTTTCTTTAGCAAATATGGCCCCGCCGTTATTATATTCTCCTGTAACGGTGTTATTGGCAAACAGAGTCATTCCAGTTTCATTTTCTGGTAATAGTGAAAATTCCGCTCCTTGTTGCAAAAATACGGCCCCACCGCTGGCGTTATTGGTCATATCCGAAAAAACCAGCCATTGCCCATCAGCGATACTCCAGTCCTGCGTAATGCCTGAAAGGCTTTGCCTGCTGGCCTGACAACTCGCTTTGACATCATATCCCTGGCATGAATCAGTGACCGCCGCGACACCGTTAGCAGAGAAAAGAGATGCAATCATTGACGGGAGTAAAGATAAATACTCCTTGCGTAGAAAGATAATCCGCATATTAATCTAACCATCATTTTCTATAAGACGGCGTATTTAATCGCATTATACGATATGGAATATCTTTCTTTTGTAAATTGTTCAACCCGGTGCAATGGCTATTTTGTTATTATTTGATGAATAATATCAGTGCGTCATAATTCAAGTTAATAACCTTCAGGGATATCAGTTATATTTAAACTAAATTAAAGTCATGAATAATTTTCTTATAATATAAGGTAAATTAACAAAATGGCTTAGCATTTAACAATAACCGAATAGAAAACAACCATTTCGCCATCAACAATCTCTTACATTCGCTTATATATTGACCACAACTGATACATCAGATTATGTGATGACTCGTGCTTAGATCAATTTTTGCAATCATTAGCAAAAAGATTAATAAGCCATCTATATCAATTTATCTAACCTATTATGCCGTTCAAGAAATCGCCGAACAGTTATTTTTAACAAATTTTTCTCTTCCCATTGACTTTCCCGGACACCTTGTCTGACCTAAGGTGCGCGAAAGCCACTTTTTCCTTCCTGAGTTATCCACAAAGTTATGCACTTGCAAGAGGGTCATTTTCACACTATCTTGCAGTGAATCCCAAACATACCCCCTATATATAGTGTTCTAAGCAGCTTCCCGTACTACAGGTAGTCTGCATGAAACTATTGCGGAAAGAATTCCAAAAACAGGTACGACATACATGAATCAGAATCTGCTGGTGACAAAGCGCGACGGTAGCACAGAGCGCATCAATCTCGACAAAATCCATCGCGTTCTGGATTGGGCGGCAGAAGGACTGCATAACGTTTCGATTTCCCAGGTCGAGCTGCGCTCCCACATTCAGTTTTATGACGGTATCAAGACCTCTGACATCCACGAAACCATTATCAAGGCTGCCGCAGACCTGATCTCCCGTGATGCGCCGGATTATCAGTATCTCGCCGCGCGCCTGGCGATCTTCCACCTGCGTAAAAAAGCCTACGGCCAGTTTGAGCCGCCTGCGCTGTACGACCACGTGGTGAAAATGGTCGAGATGGGCAAATACGATAATCATCTGCTGGAAGACTACACGGAAGAAGAGTTCAAGCAGATGGACACCTTTATCGATCACGACCGTGATATGACCTTCTCTTATGCTGCCGTTAAGCAGCTGGAAGGCAAATATCTGGTACAGAACCGCGTGACCGGCGAAATCTATGAGAGCGCCCAGTTCCTTTATATTCTAGTTGCCGCGTGCTTGTTCTCGAACTACCCGCGTGAAACGCGCCTGCAATATGTGAAGCGTTTTTACGACGCGGTTTCCACATTTAAAATTTCGCTGCCGACGCCAATCATGTCCGGCGTGCGTACCCCGACTCGTCAGTTCAGCTCCTGCGTACTGATCGAGTGCGGTGACAGCCTGGATTCCATCAACGCCACCTCCAGCGCGATTGTTAAATACGTTTCCCAGCGTGCCGGGATCGGCATCAACGCCGGGCGTATTCGTGCGCTGGGTAGCCCGATTCGCGGTGGTGAAGCGTTCCATACCGGCTGCATTCCGTTCTACAAACATTTCCAGACAGCGGTGAAATCCTGCTCTCAGGGCGGTGTGCGCGGCGGTGCGGCAACGCTGTTCTACCCGATGTGGCATCTGGAAGTGGAAAGCCTGCTGGTGTTGAAAAACAACCGTGGTGTGGAAGGCAACCGCGTGCGTCATATGGACTACGGGGTACAAATCAACAAACTGATGTATACCCGTCTGCTGAAAGGTGAAGATATCACCCTGTTCAGCCCGTCCGACGTACCGGGGCTGTACGACGCGTTCTTCGCCGATCAGGAAGAGTTTGAACGTCTGTATACCAAATATGAGAAAGACGACAGCATCCGCAAGCAGCGTGTGAAAGCCGTTGAGCTGTTCTCGCTGATGATGCAGGAACGTGCGTCTACCGGTCGTATCTATATTCAGAACGTTGACCACTGCAATACCCATAGCCCGTTTGATCCGGCCATCGCGCCAGTGCGTCAGTCTAACCTGTGCCTGGAGATAGCCCTGCCGACCAAACCGCTGAACGACGTCAACGACGAGAACGGTGAAATCGCGCTGTGTACGCTGTCTGCTTTCAACCTGGGCGCAATTAATAACCTGGATGAACTGGAAGAGCTGGCAATTCTGGCGGTTCGTGCACTTGACGCGCTGCTGGATTATCAGGATTACCCGATCCCGGCCGCCAAACGTGGAGCGATGGGTCGTCGTACGCTGGGTATTGGTGTGATCAACTTCGCTTACTACCTGGCGAAGCACGGTAAACGCTACTCCGACGGCAGCGCCAACAACCTGACGCATAAAACCTTCGAAGCCATTCAGTATTACCTGCTGAAAGCCTCTAATGAGCTGGCGAAAGAGCAAGGCGCGTGCCCGTGGTTTAACGAAACCACTTACGCGAAAGGGATCCTGCCGATCGATACCTATAAGAAAGATCTGGATACCATCGCTAATGAGCCGCTGCATTACGACTGGGAAGCTCTGCGTGAGTCAATCAAAACGCACGGTCTGCGTAACTCCACGCTTTCTGCTCTGATGCCGTCCGAGACTTCTTCGCAGATCTCTAACGCCACTAACGGTATTGAACCGCCGCGCGGTTACGTCAGCATCAAAGCGTCGAAAGACGGTATTTTGCGCCAGGTGGTGCCGGACTACGAGCACCTGCACGACGCCTATGAGCTGCTGTGGGAAATGCCGGGTAACGATGGTTATCTGCAACTGGTGGGTATCATGCAGAAATTTATCGATCAGTCGATCTCTGCCAACACCAACTACGATCCGTCACGCTTCCCGTCAGGAAAAGTGCCGATGCAGCAGTTGCTGAAAGACCTGCTCACCGCCTACAAATTCGGGGTCAAAACACTGTATTATCAGAACACCCGTGACGGCGCTGAAGACGCACAAGACGATCTGGTGCCGTCAATCCAGGACGATGGCTGCGAAAGCGGCGCATGTAAGATCTGATATTGAGATGCCGGATGCGGCGTAAACGCCTTATCCGGCCTACGGCTCGGTTTGTAGGCCTGATAAGACGCGCCAGCGTCGCATCAGGCTCCGGGTGCCGGATGCAGCGTGAACGCCTTATCCGGCCTACGGCTCGGATTTGTAGGCCTGATAAGACGCGCCAGCGTCGCATCAGGCACAGGATGCGGCGTAAAATGCCTTATCCGGCATTAAACTCCCAACAGGACACACTCATGGCATATACCACCTTTTCACAGACGAAAAATGATCAGCTCAAAGAACCGATGTTCTTTGGTCAGCCGGTCAACGTGGCTCGCTACGATCAGCAAAAATATGACATCTTCGAAAAGCTGATCGAAAAGCAGCTCTCTTTCTTCTGGCGTCCGGAAGAAGTTGACGTCTCCCGCGACCGTATAGATTACCAGGCGCTGCCGGAGCACGAAAAACACATCTTTATCAGCAACCTGAAATATCAGACGCTGCTGGATTCCATTCAGGGTCGTAGCCCGAACGTGGCGCTATTGCCGCTTATTTCTATTCCGGAACTGGAAACCTGGGTCGAAACCTGGGCGTTCTCAGAAACGATTCATTCCCGTTCCTATACTCATATCATTCGTAATATCGTTAACGATCCGTCTGTTGTGTTTGACGATATCGTCACCAACGAGCAGATCCAGAAACGTGCGGAAGGGATCTCCAGCTATTACGATGAGCTGATCGAAATGACCAGCTACTGGCATCTGCTGGGCGAAGGTACCCACACCGTTAACGGTAAAACTGTGACCGTTAGCCTGCGCGAGCTGAAGAAAAAACTGTATCTCTGCCTGATGAGCGTTAACGCGCTGGAAGCGATTCGTTTCTACGTCAGCTTTGCTTGTTCCTTCGCATTTGCAGAACGCGAATTGATGGAAGGCAACGCCAAAATTATTCGCCTGATTGCCCGCGACGAAGCCCTGCACCTGACCGGCACCCAGCATATGCTGAATCTGCTGCGCAGCGGCGCGGACGATCCTGAGATGGCGGAAATTGCCGAAGAGTGTAAGCAGGAGTGCTATGACCTGTTTGTTCAGGCAGCTCAACAGGAGAAAGACTGGGCGGATTATCTGTTCCGCGACGGTTCGATGATTGGTCTGAATAAAGACATTCTCTGCCAGTACGTTGAATACATCACCAATATCCGTATGCAGGCAGTCGGTTTGGATCTGCCGTTCCAGACGCGCTCCAACCCGATCCCGTGGATCAACACTTGGCTGGTGTCTGATAACGTGCAGGTTGCTCCGCAGGAAGTGGAAGTCAGTTCTTATCTGGTCGGGCAGATTGACTCGGAAGTGGACACCGACGATTTGAGTAACTTCCAGCTCTGATGGCCCGCGTTACCCTGCGCATCACTGGCACACAACTGCTGTGCCAGGATGAACACCCTTCCCTTCTGGCGGCGCTGGAATCCCACAATGTGGCGGTTGAGTACCAGTGTCGCGAAGGTTACTGCGGCTCCTGTCGCACACGCCTGGTTGCAGGTCAAGTTGACTGGATTGCCGAACCGTTAGCCTTTATTCAGCCGGGGGAAATTTTGCCCTGTTGTTGCCGGGCAAAAGGCGATATTGAAATCGAGATGTGAATTGGTTGTAGTGCCAGATACAACGCTTATGCGTCTTATCTGGCCTACAACGATTACATGGCGTAGTAATACGCTTTCACCTGCTCCCAGTCCGCTTTGGGGATTGGCTCCAGATATTTTTCCAGCTGGCGGAAGTCATGATTAATCGCTTTATCGCGACGCAAGCGGCGACGACTTTTCTCCAGGTCAAGAAAACCAGCTTCTGCATTACCTTCTGTTTTCACATAGATATGGCGAACATAACAACAGCCATGCTGACGATTAATGCTATGCATTTTCTTAAACGCCAGCGCCACTGCTTTCAACATGGCTTGCCGTACTTCGTCAGAATAAGGCGATACTGCATGCTGGGCATACCAGTCAGCAATGCTGATGAACCCCGCCATATCTTCAGTCACCAGCAACGCTCGCCATTCACCCTCAATTTTCACCGCTTCACCAAAAACGATCTTCGGCACGATGACACCGGCCCGTTCCAGTTCTTTAATTACCGCAACCTCACGGACAATCGTTGGTCGGCCGAACGGATAACGTACGGAATGAAACAGATGATGCGTCATGCGCTTTACATACAGCTTTTTGCCGTTGCGCTCGACGCATTGCACCCCGCTCATACCATTACGGCGATAGTTAGGCTCTTCAACCCAGTCGCCCTCTGTTGCCCACCAGTGATTAAATTCGTCGTACTTTGCTGAAACTGCCATACCCTATCGCCTGTCATTTTTATTAACGACAATGACTATAGGTGGTTACCTGAGGAAAATCTTAATGAAACGTGTCGTATTAATGAATTTCTTTTGCCACTACTAGCTTGACACCGCTTTTACCCTTCATTTGCAGCGCATAGATTCCACCAGCCACTACCACTAATAGTGCGCCCAGCAGATAAAATGTGAATTTAATCAGGCGGATACAGCGATGAATTTTATTCGACAGGGATTAGGCATCGCCTTACAACCAGAGTTAACGCTGAAAAGCATTGCAGGTGAATTGTGTTCCGTTCCTCTCGAACCAACTTTCTATCGACAGATTTCGTTGCTGGCTAAAGAAAAGCCGGTAGAAGGCAGTCCACTGTTTTTACTACAAATGTGCATGGAACAATTAGTGGCGATTGGAAAAATTTGATATGAGACAGGATGGCGCATGAACGCCATCCTGCAGTAACATTACTCTTTATTAAGAAATTTTACTGCCTTATCAGGGAAATCAGTAAACAGCCCATTTACACCCGCTTTGTTATACAGAGCATCATATAACTGATTCACATCAGGAGTGTATTCAGGCAGTTTATCTGACCGCACGGTATAAGGATGCACTACCAGTTTATTCTGCTGAGCATCTTGCACCATGCCAGTGAGTTTGATATTACCCGGCTGCGATGTCTCCTCAATCAACATATGGTAATCCGGACCAATACCATCTGCATATTCCGCCACCTGTTTCATGGCACCCGGCTTAAACATCCAGTCGTAGTTGTAATTAACCCAGCTTCCATCCGGCTGTTTCTGCTGCGTTTCATTCCAGTCGGTATAGGCAATCAGCTGTACCAGATTGAGCTCCATGCCCATTTTGGGTTCCAGCTCATTCTTAATACGCTTCAGCTCATCAGCATCAAAACATTGCAAATAAACTTTATCGTCTTTACCGGTGTAACCATATTTCTTCAGCACTTCCAGCGTTTTTGCCGCAATATCCTTCCCTTCCTGATGATGGAACCACGGCGCTTTGATTTCTGGATAAATACCGATATTTTTCCCGGTAGAGTGATTTAACCCCTGAACAAATTCAATCTCTTCTTCAAAGGTGTGCACCCGGAAGTCGGACTTACCCATTGGGAAACGCCCCGGATAAGTCTGCACTTTTTTACCGTTTTCAATATCGAAACCTTCGGTAAATTTCAACGACTTAATTTCATCCAGCGTGAAATCTATCGCGTAGTAACGACCGTCTTTGCGCGCCCGATCCGGGAAACGATCGGCAACATCAGTAACACGATCGAGGTAATGGTCATGCAGAACAACCAGATTGTCGTCTTTGGTCATCACCAAATCCTGTTCCAGATAATCCGCTCCCTGCGCATACGCCATCGCTTTTGCTGGCAGCGTATGCTCCGGCAAATATCCACTGGCACCGCGATGGGCGATGACTATTTTTTCGTTGCTGTCCGCCGCCATTGCACTGCTTCCCATGACTATAGTGCTCATCATGATCGCCATGCTAAGGTTTTTCAGCGTCAATTTCATGCCATTAGCCTCCGTTGCGTTCTTGCAGTAATTGTTCATGGCGACGTTTTTCGCCAATCATCACAACAATCAACAAGATAACCGCCAGAATGCTGCCGCCAATCATTACCATAAAGCCGCCATCCCAGCCGAAGAAGTCCACGGTGTAGCCAACAATCGCGCTCGCCGCCACCGAACCGCCCAGGTAACCAAACAGCCCGGTAAAGCCCGCTGCCGTACCTGCCGCTTTTTTCGGTGCCAGTTCCAGCGCATGCAGACCGATCAGCATCACAGGACCGTAGATCAGGAAGCCGATAACAATCATACAAATCATATCGACGGTTGGGTTACCTGCCGGGTTCATCCAGTAAACGATAGTCGCGATGGTCACCAGTGTCATAAAGAAAACGCCGGTTGCCCCACGGTTGCCACGGAAGACTTTATCCGACATCCAGCCGCACAGCAGAGTGCCCGGAATACCTGCATATTCATAAAGGAAGTAGGCCCAGGAGGATTTATCTAGCGCGAAATGCTTAACCTCTTTCAGATAAGTCGGTGACCAGTCGAGGATGCCGTAACGCAGCAGATAAACGAACACGTTGGCGATGGCGATATACCACAGCAGTTTGTTCGGCAGTACGTACTGCATGAAGATTTGCTTCGCCGTCAGCTCCTGTTCCGCTTTTTCGTTATAGTCGTCCGGATAATCATTTTTGTACTCTTCGATCGGCGGCAAGCCACAGGATTGCGGGGTATCGCGCATCATCGCAAAGGCGAATAATGCCACCAGAATGGCGCAGAAAGCAGGCATATAGAGCGCCGCATGCCAGTCATTGAACCAGGCCATCCCCAGCAGGAACAGCAGCGGCGGAATACCACCACCGACGTTGTGCGCACAGTTCCACACTGACACAATGCCGCCACGTTCTTTCTGCGACCACCAGTGCACCATAGTACGACCACACGGCGGCCACCCCATCCCCTGGAACCAACCGCAGAGGAACAACAGTACAAACATCACCGCAATGCTCGACGTCGCCCATGGCACAAAGCCCATAAACAACATCACTGCCGCCGCCAGAATCAAACCTGCGGGCAGGAAAACGCGCGGATTCGAGCGATCCGATACCGAACCCATGATGAATTTCGAAAATCCATAAGCAATCGAGATCCCCGAAAGGGCAAAACCTAAATCACCGCGTGAGAATCCCTGCTCAACCAGATAAGGCATAGCAAGCGCAAAGTTCTTACGAACCAAATAGTAAGCCGCATAGCCAAAGAATATCCCCAGGAAAATTTGCCAGCGCAATCGACGATAAGTCGGATCGATCTCCGCGGCAGGTAAGCGCGCTTTGTGTGGCGCTGGTTTAAAAATACTCAACATTGATAGCCTCCGTGGCCCGTGGTCTTATTTATGATTAACAGCCTGATTCAGTGAGAGAACCTGCCGTTTCTTGAGTTGCCGCGATGTTAAGAAAACATTCATAAATTAAATGTGAATTGCCGCACACATTATTAAATAAGATTTACAAAATGTTCAAAATGACGCATGAAATCACGTTTCACTTTCGAATTATGAGCGAATATGCGCGAAATCAAACAATTCATGTTTTTACTATGGCTAAATGGTAAAAAACGAACTTCAGAGGGATAACAATGAAAACTCGCGACTCGCAATCAAGTGACGTGATTATCATTGGCGGCGGCGCAACGGGAGCCGGGATTGCCCGCGACTGTGCCCTGCGCGGGCTGCGCGTGATTTTGGTTGAGCGCCACGACATCGCAACCGGTGCCACCGGGCGTAACCACGGCCTGCTGCACAGCGGTGCGCGCTATGCGGTAACCGATGCGGAATCGGCCCGCGAATGCATTAGTGAAAACCAGATCCTGAAACGCATTGCACGTCACTGCGTTGAACCAACCAACGGCCTGTTTATCACCCTGCCGGAAGATGACCTCTCCTTCCAGGCCACTTTTATTCGCGCCTGCGAAGAAGCAGGGATCAGCGCAGAAGCTATAGACCCGCAGCAAGCGCGCATTATCGAACCTGCCGTTAACCCGGCACTGATTGGCGCGGTGAAAGTTCCGGATGGCACCGTTGATCCATTTCGTCTGACCGCAGCAAACATGCTGGATGCCAAAGAACACGGTGCCGTTATCCTTACCGCTCATGAAGTCACGGGGCTGATTCGTGAAGGCGCGACGGTGTGCGGTGTTCGTGTACGTAACCATCTCACCGGCGAAACTCAGGCCCTTCATGCACCTGTCGTGGTTAATGCCGCTGGGATCTGGGGGCAACACATTGCCGAATATGCCGATCTGCGCATTCGCATGTTCCCGGCGAAAGGATCGCTGCTGATCATGGATCACCGCATTAACCAGCATGTGATCAACCGCTGCCGTAAACCTTCCGACGCCGATATTCTGGTGCCTGGCGATACCATTTCGCTGATTGGTACCACCTCTTTACGTATTGATTACAACGAGATTGACGATAATCGAGTGACGGCAGAAGAGGTTGATATTCTGCTGCGTGAAGGGGAAAAACTGGCCCCCGTGATGGCGAAAACGCGCATTTTGCGGGCCTATTCTGGCGTGCGCCCGCTGGTTGCCAGCGATGACGACCCGAGCGGACGTAACGTCAGCCGTGGCATCGTGCTGCTCGACCATGCTGAACGCGATGGTCTGGACGGATTTATCACCATCACCGGTGGCAAACTGATGACCTATCGGCTGATGGCTGAATGGGCTACCGACGCGGTATGCCGCAAACTGGGCAACACGCGCCCCTGTACGACTGCCGATCTGGCACTGCCTGGTTCACAAGAACCCGCTGAAGTTACCTTGCGTAAAGTCATCTCCCTGCCTGCCCCGCTGCGCGGTTCTGCGGTTTATCGTCATGGCGATCGCACGCCTGCCTGGCTGAGCGAAGGCCGTCTGCACCGTAGCCTGGTATGTGAGTGCGAAGCGGTAACTGCGGGTGAAGTGCAGTACGCGGTAGAAAATTTAAACGTTAATAGCCTGCTGGATTTACGCCGTCGTACCCGTGTGGGGATGGGCACCTGCCAGGGCGAACTCTGCGCCTGCCGCGCTGCCGGACTGCTGCAACGTTTTAACGTCACGACGTCCGCGCAATCTATCGAGCAACTTTCCACCTTCCTTAACGAACGCTGGAAAGGCGTGCAACCCATCGCCTGGGGAGATGCACTGCGCGAAAGCGAATTTACCCGCTGGGTTTATCAGGGATTGTGTGGTCTGGAGAAGGAGCAGAAAGATGCGCTTTGATACTGTCATTATGGGCGGCGGCCTCGCCGGATTACTCTGTGGCCTGCAACTGCAAAAACACGGCCTGCGCTGTGCCATTGTCACTCGTGGTCAAAGCGCACTGCATTTCTCATCCGGATCGCTGGATTTGCTGAGCCATCTGCCAGATGGTCAACCGGTGACAGACATTCACAGTGGACTGGAATCTTTGCGTCAGCAGGCACCAGCCCATCCTTACTCCCTTCTCGAGCCACAACGCGTGCTCGATCTCGCTTGCCAGGCGCAGGCATTAATCGCTGAAAGCGGTGCGCAATTGCAGGGCAGCGTAGAACTTGCTCACCAGCGGGTTACGCCGCTCGGCACTCTGCGCTCTACCTGGCTAAGTTCGCCAGAAGTCCCCGTCTGGCCGCTGCCCGCGAAGAAAATATGTGTAGTGGGAATTAGCGGCCTGATGGATTTTCAGGCGCACCTTGCGGCAGCTTCGTTGCGTGAACTCGGCCTTGCCGTTGAAACCGCAGAAATAGAGCTGCCGGAACTGGATGTGCTGCGCAATAACGCCACCGAATTTCGCGCGGTGAATATCGCCCGTTTCCTTGATAATGAAGAAAACTGGCCGCTGTTACTTGATGCGCTTATTCCTGTCGCCAATACCTGCGAAATGATCCTGATGCCCGCCTGCTTCGGTCTGGCCGATGACAAACTGTGGCGTTGGTTGAATGAAAAACTACCTTGTTCACTGATGCTTTTGCCAACGCTGCCGCCTTCCGTGCTGGGCATTCGTCTGCAAAACCAGTTACAGCGCCAGTTTGTGCGCCAGGGTGGCGTGTGGATGCCGGGCGATGAAGTGAAAAAAGTGACCTGTAAAAATGGCGTAGTGAACGAAATCTGGACCCGCAATCACGCCGATATTCCGCTACGTCCACGTTTCGCGGTTCTCGCCAGCGGCAGTTTCTTTAGTGGCGGACTGGTAGCGGAACGTAACGGCATTCGAGAGCCGATTCTCGGCCTTGATGTGCTACAAACCGCCACGCGGGGTGAATGGTATAAGGGAGATTTTTTTGCGCCGCAACCGTGGCAGCAGTTCGGTGTAACCACTGATGAGACGCTACGCCCGTCACAGGCAGGGCAAACCATTGAAAACCTGTTTGCCATCGGTTCGGTGCTGGGCGGATTTGATCCCATCGCCCAGGGATGCGGCGGCGGTGTTTGTGCCGTCAGTGCTTTACATGCCGCTCAACAGATTGCCCAACGCGCAGGAGGCCAACAATGAATGACACCAGCTTCGAAAACTGCATTAAGTGCACCGTCTGCACCACCGCCTGCCCGGTGAGCCGGGTGAATCCCGGTTATCCAGGGCCAAAACAAGCCGGGCCGGATGGCGAGCGTCTGCGTTTGAAAGATGGCGCACTGTATGACGAGGCGCTGAAATATTGCATCAACTGCAAACGTTGTGAAGTCGCCTGCCCGTCCGATGTGAAGATTGGCGATATTATCCAGCGCGCGCGGGCGAAATATGACACCACGCGCCCGTCGCTGCGTAATTTTGTGTTGAGTCATACCGACCTGATGGGTAGCGTTTCCACGCCGTTCGCACCAATCGTCAACACCGCTACCTCGCTGAAACCGGTGCGGCAGCTGCTTGATGCGGCGTTAAAAATCGATCATCGCCGCACGCTACCGAAATACTCCTTCGGCACGTTCCGTCGCTGGTATCGCAGCGTGGCGGCTCAGCAAGCACAATATAAAGACCAGGTCGCTTTCTTTCACGGCTGCTTCGTTAACTACAACCATCCGCAGTTAGGTAAAGATTTAATTAAAGTGCTCAACGCAATGGGTACCGGTGTACAACTGCTCAGCAAAGAAAAATGCTGCGGCGTACCGCTAATCGCCAACGGCTTTACCGATAAAGCACGCAAACAGGCAATTACGAATGTAGAGTCGATCCGCGAAGCTGTGGGAGTAAAAGGCATTCCGGTGATTGCCACCTCCTCAACCTGTACATTTGCCCTGCGCGACGAATACCCGGAAGTGCTGAATGTCGACAACAAAGGCTTGCGCGATCATATCGAACTGGCAACCCGCTGGCTGTGGCGCAAGCTGGACGAAGGCAAAACGTTACCGCTGAAACCGCTGCCGCTGAAAGTGGTTTATCACACTCCGTGCCATATGGAAAAAATGGGCTGGACGCTCTACACCCTGGAGCTGTTGCGTAACATCCCGGGGCTTGAGTTAACGGTGCTGGATTCCCAGTGCTGCGGTATTGCGGGTACTTACGGTTTCAAAAAAGAGAACTACCCCACCTCACAAGCCATCGGCGCACCACTGTTCCGCCAGATAGAAGAAAGCGGCGCAGATCTGGTGGTCACCGACTGCGAAACCTGTAAATGGCAGATTGAGATGTCCACAAGTCTTCGCTGCGAACATCCGATTACGCTACTGGCCCAGGCGCTGGCTTAAACTCCTTTCTGATGCCCGGTAAGCATGTGGTTACCGGGCATTTTTGCGTACACGATTCCGTGCCCAATGTATGCGTTGCAACGCAGTGAAAATTCCTCTGAAAACGTCTCGCAAAGGCTGAAACTGGCAGATGTCAAAGGCCTGGGATAACCGTAATGTCGCGTCATCATAAATATCAGGTGACGGACAACCATGACCGAATCAACAACCTCCTCCCCGCATGATGCGGTATTTAAAACCTTTATGTTCACACCCGAAACCGCACGGGATTTTCTCGAAATACATTTACCAGAACCACTGCGCAAGCTTTGCAACCTGCAAACCTTACGCCTGGAACCCACTAGTTTTATTGAAAAAAGTTTACGCGCTTACTACTCGGATGTTTTGTGGTCCGTGGAAACCAGCGACGGTGACGGCTATATCTACTGCGTGATTGAACATCAAAGCTCTGCAGAAAAGAATATGGCTTTTCGGCTAATGCGCTATGCCACTGCCGCCATGCAGCGTCACCAGGACAAAGGCTATGACAGAGTCCCGCTGGTGGTGCCGTTGCTGTTTTATCATGGCGAAACCTCGCCTTACCCGTACTCACTCAACTGGCTGGATGAGTTTGACGATCCGCAACTTGCCCGGCAGTTGTACACCGAAGCTTTTCTGTTGGTGGATATCACCATCGTACCTGACGATGAGATCATGCAACATCGGCGTATAGCTCTGCTGGAACTGATTCAAAAGCATATTCGCGACCGCGATTTAATCGGCATGGTCGACAGGATCACCACGCTTTTGGTTAGAGGCTTCACTAATGACAGCCAGCTACAAACACTGTTTAATTATCTGCTGCAATGCGGCGATACCTCCCGTTTCACCCGTTTTATTGAGGAGATTGCCGAACGTTCACCACTACAAAAGGAGAGATTAATGACTATTGCTGAACGGCTACGGCAGGAAGGGCATCAAATTGGCTGGCAGGAAGGTATGCATGAACAAGCCATTAAAATTGCTTTGCGCATGCTGGAGCAGGGCTTTGAACGTGAGATTGTGCTGGCGACAACCCAACTCACTGATGCTGATATTCCGAACTGTCATTAAAAGGAGAGATTAATGACTATTGCTGAACGGCTGCGGCAGGAAGGACATCAAATTGGCTGGCAGGAAGGTAAATTAGAAGGTTTGCATGAACAAGCCATTAAAATTGCTTTGCGCATGCTGGAACAGGGCTTTGATCGTGACCAGGTGCTCGCGGCCACCCAGCTAAGCGAAGCCGATCTGGCAGCGAATAACCACTAATTAACACAGGCCCACAGCCGATCCCCATGGGCCTTTGATATCAATAACTACCTTTTATGCGTGGCCCATTTTTGCCTGATTTAAACATCGCCAGTCGTTGATCCAGGGCATCGCTGTAGAGCATCGTGTCAACGCCAACAGCGACAAAGTTCGCTCCCCACGCCAGGCATTGCTGCGCCATATCAGGAGCCACAGCCAGAAAACCAGCCGCTTTACCCGCAGCACGGATCCGCCGAATACTGGTTTCAATAATTCGCTGCACTTCCGGGTGCCCGGCGTTATCCGGGTAGCCCAACGACGCAGAAAGATCCGCAGGTCCAATAAACACGCCATCAATCCCTTCGACGTCGAGGATTTCGTCCAGGTTATCCAGTGCCGTTTTACTTTCCACCTGCACCAACAGACAAAGCGAATCGTTAACTTGCGCCATGTAATTCTCAATGCGTCCCCAGCGCGCAGCCCGTGCCACACTGGCCCCGACACCACGCTCACCGTAGGGAGGATAGCGCGTGGCAGACACCACCTGACGTGCCTGTTCGGCAGTATCGACCATCGGGATCAGTAGAGTTTGCGCGCCAATATCCAGGACTTGTTTAATCAGCGGTTTACTGCCTTCCACCGGACGGATCACGGGTTGGCTGGCATAGGGCGCTACCGCCTGTAGCTGATGATAAAGATCCTGAATGGTGTTTGGCGCGTGCTCCCCGTCAATCAGCAACCAGTCATAACCAGAAGTGGCGGCAATTTCTGCCATATAGGCAGTCGTTGAGCTTAACCACAGACCAATTTGCACTTCGCCCTTGCGTAAACGTTCTTTAAAGGGATTGCTTAATAATGCGTTCATCGTGTTCCTTAACCTATTTAATGATGTGCCACGTCGGTCTGCGCAACAGTGCGATTTACACGCAGAGTGAAAATAATCAGCGAACCGATGACCGCCACCGCTGCCAGCGTCAGTAATCCCGCCGCATCGCTGGCAAATAACGTTTCTGCTTTCACGCGCAGGATCGGGGCAATAAACCCGCCCACTGCACCAAACAGGTTTACAAAACCAATTCCCGCAGCCAGCGCCGTACCGGAAAGCAGTTGTGTCGGCATCGTCCAGAACACTGGCTGCACGGCAATAAACCCGATAGCTGCAACACACAGCGCTACGATCGCCATTACTGGAGAAAGCAGCCCGGACAGACCAATACCAATGCCCGCCGCCAGTAATGTCAGCGCTGCGACATTACGCCGTTCGCCGGTTTTATCGGAATAGCGCGGAATAAGCCAGGTCCCAAACAAGGCCGCAACCCACGGAATGGCGGTGACCACCGACGCTGTAAAGCCCACTTTTGTTCCCAGCAATGCCGCAACCTGGGTCGGCAGGAAGAAAATTAATCCGTAAACCGCCACCTGAATGGTCAGGTAGATAATCGCTAGTTGCCAGACTCGGCCATTACGCAGCGCATCGCTCAGCCGAGAAGTCACTTTCTGTTGTTCTTCACTTGCCAGTTGATTGATAAGCAACGTTTTTTCTTGTTTACTCAGAAAACGTGCCTGCTCCGGTGTGTCATCAAGCCAAAAGAATGTGAATACCCCAGCACCGACTGCCAACAATCCTTCAATCACAAACATCCAGAACCAGCCGGGATGCCCCATAAATCCATGCATCTCCAACAGCGCGCCGGAAAGCGGTGATCCCAGTGTTAACGCCAGCGGTGCGCCCATATAGAACAGCCCCATAATGCTGGCGCGATTACGCTGCGGAAACCATTGCGAGGTGAGATAAATCATACCAGGGAAAAATCCGGCCTCCGCAGCACGAAGCAGAGTGCGAACTATCAGAAATTTCGCTTCAGTATCGGCCCATGCCATGGCTGCCGAAAGAAATCCCCACAGCAGTGTTGTCGTACCAATCCAGGTTCTGGCCCCCAGTTTGCGCATCAAAAGATTCGCCGGAACACCCAGAAACGCATATACCACAAAGAAAATGCCTGCTCCCAGCGCATAAGCTTCATTACTCAACCCGGTATCAATCTGGTAGGTCTGTTTGGCAAAACCGATATTCGAACGGTCGAGAAACGCCAGCACATACAGCGCCAACATAAACGGAATTAAACGCACACGGTTTTTCTTCACCACGGCGTCAAGCAAAGCGGTGCTCATAAAAAGCTCCTTAGAATATGTGGGCGTTACCGTTGTCACAGCAACGCCCGGAGTGATTAGTGGCTGTAGGGGCGTTTCAAATTGCAGTCACGATTGAGTTCGACGCCAAAACCGGGTTTATCAAGCACTGATTTATGAATACGACCATTCACCGGAACCGGCTCATTGAGCAGAATCGGGTCAAACTGCGGACGCATCGTTGAACAATCCGGGCTGGTCATCAGGAATTCGCTGAATGGCGTATTGGTGAAGGTGATCACCGCATGGTGAGAGTAAACAGACGAACCGTGCGGCACCACCAGTTGCCCCCTGGATTTGGCGATTGCGGCAATTTCCACCAGCGTGGTTAAACCACCGCACCAGCCAACATCCGGCTGCATAATGTCGATACCGGTTTCTGAAAGCGTACGAAAAGATTGCAGTGTGCCGTGGTGCTCACCGCTGGTGACCATCATTCCGACTGGCGCGTTGCGTTTCAGTTCGCGATAACTTTCATACTGCTGTGGCGGCAGGCACTCTTCGATCCATTTCAGGTTATAGGGCGCGCAAGCGTGGGCCAGTTTGGTCGCATAGTTCACGTCCTGACTCATCCAGCAGTCGAGCATTAACCAGAAATCCTCACCGCATTTTTCACGCATATCCGCGACCATAGCGGCATCTTTGCGGATCCCCGCATCGCCATCATGTGGCCCCCAGTGCGTCGGCATTTTGCCACCGATAAAGCCCATCTCTTTTGCCAGATCCGGACGCGCACCTGTGGCGTAGAACTGAATCTCATCACGAACAGCGCCGCCTAAAAGTTTATAAACCGGAAGCCCGACCACTTTGCCGAACAGATCCCACAGAGCCAGATCGACACAAGAAATCGTATTCATCACCAGGCCACCAGAGCCGGAGTAATACAGGGTGGCACTGAGCATTTGATCGTGGATCAGTTTGATATCACTGACACATTTACCCTCAATGAAACGGTTAAGATGTTTTTCGACAATAAAACAGCCCATTTCACCGGCTGTCGAAACGGCGAATCCGGTCTGGCCGTTTTCTGCTTCGACTTCAACAACCAACGTGCCAAGAACGTTAATGCCAAATGACTGGCGTGACTGCTCGTAATCGCGGTATTTACTCATCGGGGTGGCAATATGATCGTCTATCCAGTGATTCGCCCCCTGGTCGTGATAATCACCGCCGCCAGCGCCTTTTTCTGCTGTCGCACCGCCAGTAAACCAGGCGCGAACCTGTTTAATTTTTGGTAGGGTCATGATGTTCTCCATTGTTATGAGGCTTGTAAGTCAAAGGGACTTTTCCATCCCAACAGACGTGAAATATCCCTGGCGCAGGCAATGGCCTTGCCCGCCAGATAATCACGGTATTCTTCATTGATTTGTAAGCGGGTACCGACCACCGAGATCGCAGCGGTAAGCTCGTTATTGGCGTTAAACACCGGCGCAGCGACACAACGGACATCGGCGTAATCTTCGCCGTTGTCATAGCTCCAGCCCTGACGGCGAATACGCGCCAGTTCTTCGTGAAGTTGCTGTGGATGAGTAATCGTTGTGGGTGTCGCCTGCTCCCAGACCAGCCCTTCGATAATACTTTGCTGTACCGCTGCAGGTTGCCAGGCAAGCAGGCATTTACCTATTCCGGAGCGATAAAGCGAAAGGCTTTTTCCTTCATGGGAACGCACGCTGATAGTGGCTGATGACTCCACTTTCAAAATGTAATAAGCGCTGCCGTTATCAATAATCCCCAGGTGACATAACAGCCCGGTGGTATCCATCAGTTGCGTCAAACGCGGTCGAGCCAGTTCCCGGAGATCCATCTTGCTTAACGCATGACCGGAAAGCTCCACCAGCCTGGTCCACAAACAAAAATTTTCCTGGTGATCAAGGCTAAGAAAACGCTGACGCCTGAGTTCATTAAGCAGCAAATAGGCCGTGCTTTTAGGGATTCCCAATGTGTCAATGATCGTCGCAGCACTACAGGGGCCAATGCGGGCAATCAAATTGAGAATATCAATAGCCCGTGTCAGGGCGGGAACTTTGCTTGATTCCAACATACTGGACTCCAGTCTTAGATACTGGAATCAGTCTCGTTGCTCAGGGGGAGTAAAATTGTGAAGCGCATCAAATCCCGCTCCTCGTCCAGCAGACTGGAGAAATTACGCACAAATTTGTGAATCAGCGCACGGATTTTTTCTTATTGAGTACAACAGGTTGGACAAATTTTGCCGGAGGGGGAATGTGCCGGTGCAGTAAACCGGCACAGAGTGGCGGAATCAGACAGATAAGGTCATGGACTCAACAACCTCAATCCAGCCATGCTCACTGGCGATATCCTGGCCGTTTAACCAACGGCGCAGCATATTCAGTGCCATCATTGCGCACACTTCCTGACGGATAGCCAGGCTGTAGCGCGTAGTGCTGAAACGCACACGCAGAGCGAAAGTGCCGTCTGGCGTGGCTAGCGCAAAGTTGAGATGCTCGTTCTCGAAACCCGAAACAGCCAGTGCCAGCCCGGCAAAATGGTTGGCCCGCCGTTCTGTAATCCAGTGCGCAGTTTGCGCCAGGGTTTCCTCCTGTGAAGGAACCACTTCACACGCCAGCAATGGAGCACCTGCGCGAGAAAGTTGCAAAGCCAATAAACCACCGGTGAATTGCTCGCTCAACGTCAGGCTGAACTGGCGGTTTTGCAATTCGCGACTGATCTGCGCGGGCAGTCCTTCAGTGCCTTCGAAAATCACGCTCTGTCCGGCAACACGTTTAACATCCAGCCACAGTTTTTCCATCGCCTGTTGCTCGCTTGCCGGTCCGGTGAGTTTCAGTTCGATGATAGGCATTGAGGAGCGATAGCCCATTGTTACGCCCGGCGGCAGTTGTAGAGTGTCCAGGCTTTGTGCCAGATCGCTTTCCGAACGACCAAAAGTAGTCAAACGCAGACAAACCGGCGGCTGCGGTAAAGAAAAACGCTCGCGCAGGCGCGGCAGGATTTCGTGCTCGACCATCACCTTAAATTCTGACGGTACGCCGGGAGTAAAGAACATCAGGCAACGATTAAGCTGCACGGCAAAACCACAGGCGGTGCCTACCGGGTTATTGATAAATTCAGCACTGGCAGGCAGCTCCGCTTGTTTACGGTTGCTCGGTGCCATTACTCGTCCACGTTCGTGGAAATAGCGTTCCATCTCTTTGAGCCAGGCTTCATGCAGCACCAGGCCTTCACCTTTTGCTGTCGCAGCGGCGAGTGCGCTTAAATCATCGCTGGTCGGTCCCAGCCCGCCGTTAACGATCAGCACATCGGCGTGCTGACTACGTTCGCGAAGAATGGTGACTAAGTCATCAAGGTTATCCCCCACCGTATTGCGGCGAGATAATGGCAACCCCTGATGAAAGAAAAAATCGGCCAGCCAGGCAGCGTTAGTGTCAACGATTTGCCCGTGTAACACTTCATCCCCGGTGGATAACATTTCCACTTTTAACATGGTTATCTCCTGCTTTTGTTATCGAATCACTATAACGCAAAGGGAGATAAGGCGTAGTAAGAAACTGAATGGCGCGACAGAATGCCGCGCCGGAAGGGATCAGAAACTGGCGTTAACCCCAACATACGGGCCGTCAGCCACGGCGTTGTCGCGGTTACCGTCTTTACCCGACAGATTCAGGTAGCGATAACCCGCCTCAATACTGACTGGACGCATAATGGTGTAACGCGCGCCAGCATTCGCTTCTTCATAACTTTGAATACCGCTGGAGAGCGAATCCGGAGAGTAGTAATACTCGCCAAACAAACGGAAGCTGTTGCCAATTTTCCACTGCAAACCACCTCCTACCGCTGCGGCATAACCTTCATCGCCGTAATTCGGGTTGGTGTAAACGCCTTTTCCGCCAACGGTCGCCATTAACGGCCCGAGAGGCAGATTCAACCCCAGCCCCACGCCAGCGACATCACCGTCGTCGTCGTTATGTGTCCAGTTACCGCTTAACGCCAGGCCCGTCGTTTCAGTCCCAAAACCGACACCAATATTGGTGTATTCTTTACCCGCCTGACCGCTGATGCTCATTGCATTGACCGATGCAGAAACCAACAGCATTCCGGCCAGACCTGCTAGCGCAATTTTTTTCATTATCCCCTTTCCCACAAGCAATTAATCAAAATTCCCAAAGCTGCGGGATTGTACTGCCTGGCACAGAGGATTCAATGAGCGAAAAAAAGGATCTAGTCACTTATTGTAACTAAATACTTCTTAAATAATTAAATGCCGAAAAAATAAACACACTTTATCGATACACACAAAAATAATAATAAGTACAGTTATCATCGCAAAAGAGATTACTGTCACTTTCACATATTTGTGAGTTACCGTATTCTCATGGTTTCTTTTTATTTATAAGGAATATCCCTGTGCGACAACGGACTATTGTATGCCCTTTGATTCAAAATGATGGTGCTTATTTGCTGTGTAAAATGGCCGACGATCGCGGCGTTTTCCCCGGTCAATGGGCGATTTCGGGTGGCGGCGTGGAGCCTGGCGAACGAATTGAAGAGGCACTACGCCGCGAAATTCGCGAAGAACTGGGAGAACAGCTGCTTTTGACAGAAATCACGCCGTGGACCTTCAGCGATGATATTCGCACCAAGACGTATGCAGATGGTCGCAAGGAAGAGATTTATATGATTTACCTGATTTTTGACTGCGTTTCTGCCAACCGAGAAGTGAAAATAAACGAAGAGTTTCAGGACTACGCGTGGGTAAAACCTGAAGATCTGGTGCATTATGATTTGAATGTCGCCACCCGAAAAACGTTACGTTTGAAAGGTCTTCTGTAACAATGATGACAGCCATTACTGGCTGTCAGATTGAAAATTTAGTGGTTAACGAATTCCCCATCCAGATAAACTTTGCCTTTTTCCACATGCATGACTAAACCATCCAGATAATCAGGTTTAAATGTCGCGTCACGCTTATCTTTAGCAATATATGTCAGGCAATGATTATGGGTGAAAATAACGATATTTTTATCAGGCGCTTTGCTTTGTAAGTCCTTAATTGCACTATAAATCTCATTACCGCACTGAAGAAGTCGTTTATCTACCGTCAATTTTTTACCCGCTGAAAACCAGGTAGCCGACTGAATGGTCCGGACGGTATTACTGGAATAAAGATCGAAATCAGGGATATCAGCACTAAAAGCGTTGCCCAGTTCACGGGCATCCTGGGTACCTTTAACCGTAATACCTGTTTTATCTGACAAGCATTGATTGGTTGAACGGTCGCAACGTTCAGCATGACGAAACAAAACGACAACCGGGTGCTGCTGTGCCAGTCTGGCCAGTGTTTTATTGTCGATACGTGGCAAACCATTGCTACTCCAGGCGGCATGAGTACCCAGTCCGGCAATTGCAGCGAGCGCCAGTAAAATGATGATATATTTTTTTGACTTCAACGAAGAGCGGCAAAAAGCTAACACGTAAACTCCACCTATAGACAAGCGCAACCAGACAATTACCGTGAAATTGAGCTACATTTCTGGCGATAATTCGCAGTTGGTGTAATATTAAAAATCCTACGATGTCGGCAAAATGCCTCAAAATTTTGCCAAATGCAAAGCCTAAATAAGAAAAAATATAAAAATTTCAATATTTACGTCTAATATTAGTTTCTTAAGGTTAAGTTAATATTCTATCCTTAAAATTTCGCTCCAAATGGCAAAATATACACAACACTCTTTATAGCAAATATAAGTGGACAGGTATTCAATGGCGGAAGGAAAAGCAATGTCAGAATTTTTGCCTTTTTCGCGACCAGCAATGGGCGTGGAGGAACTCGCTGCAGTTAAAGAGGTTCTCGAATCCGGTTGGATCACAACCGGTCCGAAGAATCAGGCGCTTGAGCAAGCTTTTTGCCAGTTGACGGGAAATCAGCATGCCATCGCGGTCAGTTCAGCCACCGCCGGAATGCATATCACGCTAATGGCGTTGAAAATTGGCAAGGGCGATGAAGTGATTACGCCTTCCCTGACCTGGGTTTCAACCCTCAATATGATTTCCTTGTTGGGTGCAACGCCGGTAATGGTGGATGTCGACCGCGATACGCTGATGGTCACGCCTGAAGCTATCGAGTCAGCCATTACGCCACGCACTAAAGCCATCATTCCGGTGCATTATGCCGGTGCGCCAGCAGATATTGACGCCATTCGCGCCATTGGCGAACGTTACGGCATCGCAGTTATCGAAGATGCTGCCCATGCCGTCGGTACGTATTACAAAGGGCGACATATTGGCGCAAAAGGTACCGCTATTTTTTCATTTCATGCCATTAAAAATATTACCTGTGCTGAAGGTGGCCTGATTGTAACTGATAATGAAAACCTTGCCCGCCAGCTACGGATGCTGAAATTTCACGGTCTGGGTGTCGATGCCTATGACAGACAAACCTGGGGCCGTGCACCGCAGGCTGAAGTCTTAACACCGGGCTATAAGTACAATCTGACCGATATTAACGCCGCGATTGCCCTGACACAGTTAGTCAAATTAGAGCACCTCAACACCCGTCGGCGCGAAATTGCCCAGCAATATCAGCAAGCACTGGCAGCTCTCCCCTTTCAGCCATTAAGCCTTCCCGCCTGGCCGCACGTTCACGCCTGGCATCTGTTTATTATTCGTGTCGATGAACAACGTTGTGGTATCAGTCGCGATGCGTTGATGGAAGCGTTAAAAGAAAGAGGCATTGGTACCGGGTTACATTTCCGCGCCGCTCACACACAAAAATATTATCGCGAGCGTTTTCCCACGCTGTCGTTACCGAATACCGAATGGAATAGCGAACGCATCTGTTCTTTGCCGCTGTTCCCGGATATGACTACCGCCGATGCCGACCATGTCATCACAGCCCTTCAGCAACTCGCAGGACAATAAGCCATGTTTGAAATCCACCCTGTTAAGAAAGTCTCGGTGGTTATTCCCGTTTATAACGAGCAGGAAAGCTTACCGGAATTAATCAGGCGCACCACCACAGCCTGTGAATCGTTGGGGAAAGAGTATGAGATCCTGCTGATTGATGACGGCAGTAGCGATAATTCCGCGCATATGCTGGTCGAAGCCTCACAAGCGGAGAACAGCCATATTGTGTCTATTTTGCTTAACCGCAATTACGGGCAACATTCAGCGATTATGGCGGGATTCAGTCACGTTACTGGCGACTTAATTATTACCCTTGATGCCGATCTCCAGAATCCGCCAGAAGAAATCCCCCGCCTGGTGGCAAAAGCCGATGAAGGTTACGACGTGGTAGGGACTGTACGCCAGAACCGCCAGGACAGCTGGTTTCGTAAAACCGCTTCGAAGATGATTAACCGGCTTATTCAGCGCACCACTGGCAAAGCGATGGGTGATTACGGTTGTATGCTGCGCGCCTATCGCCGTCATATTGTCGATGCGATGTTGCACTGCCATGAACGCAGCACCTTTATCCCGATTCTGGCGAATATCTTCGCCCGCCGTGCCATTGAAATTCCAGTACATCATGCCGAGCGTGAGTTTGGTGAATCCAAATACAGTTTTATGCGCCTGATTAATTTGATGTACGACCTGGTGACCTGCCTTACCACAACGCCGCTACGTATGCTGAGTCTGCTCGGCAGCATTATTGCGATTGGAGGTTTTAGCATTGCGGTGCTGCTGGTGATTTTACGCCTGACCTTCGGACCACAATGGGCGGCAGAAGGCGTCTTTATGCTATTTGCCGTGCTGTTTACTTTTATTGGCGCTCAGTTTATCGGCATGGGATTACTCGGTGAATATATCGGCAGGATCTACACCGATGTCCGCGCCCGCCCCCGCTATTTTGTTCAGCAAGTTATCCGTCCATCCAGCAAGGAAAATGAATAATGAAAACCGTCGTTTTTGCCTACCACGATATGGGATGCCTCGGTATTGAAGCCCTGCTGGCTGCCGGTTACGAAATTAGCGCCATTTTTACCCATACTGATAATCCCGGTGAAAAAGCCTTTTATGGTTCGGTGGCTCGTCTGGCGGCGGAAAGAGGCATTCCGGTTTATGCGCCGGATAACGTTAATCATCCGCTGTGGGTGGAACGCATTGCCCAACTGTCGCCAGATGTGATTTTCTCTTTTTATTATCGCCATCTTATTTACGACGAAATTTTGCAGCTCGCTCCCGCAGGTGCATTTAATCTGCATGGTTCGCTGTTACCAAAATATCGTGGTCGCGCGCCGCTGAACTGGGTGCTGGTCAACGGTGAAACGGAAACTGGCGTTACATTGCACCGAATGGTGAAACGTGCCGATGCCGGGGCCATTGTGGCGCAACTGCGCATTGCCATTGCGCCAGACGATATCGCTATTACGCTGCATCATAAATTGTGCCATGCCGCGCGCCAGCTACTGGAACAGACATTACCCGCCATTAAACACGGTAATATTCTGGAAATCGCCCAGCGCGAAAACGAAGCCACCTGTTTTGGTCGCAGAACGCCGGATGACAGTTTCCTTGAATGGCATAAACCGGCATCCGTACTGCACAACATGGTACGTGCCGTTGCCGATCCGTGGCCGGGTGCCTTCAGCTATGTTGGCAATCAGAAATTCACCGTCTGGTCGTCGCGTGTTCATCCTCATGCCAGCAAAGCACAGCCGGGGAGCGTGATTTCTGTTGCGCCACTGCTGATTGCCTGTGGCGATGGCGCGCTGGAAATCGTCACCGGACAGGCGGGCGACGGCATTACTATGCAGGGCTCGCAATTAGCGCAGACGCTGGGCCTGGTGCAAGGTTCACGCTTGAATAGCCAGCCTGCCTGCACCGCCCGACGCCGTACCCGGGTACTCATCCTCGGGGTGAATGGCTTTATTGGCAACCATCTGACAGAACGCCTGCTGCGCGAAGATCATTATGAAGTTTACGGTCTGGATATTGGCAGCGATGCGATAAGCCGTTTTCTGAATCATCCGCATTTTCACTTTGTTGAAGGCGATATCAGTATTCATTCCGAATGGATTGAGTATCATGTCAAAAAATGTGATGTCGTCTTGCCGCTGGTGGCGATAGCCACGCCGATTGAATATACCCGCAACCCGCTGCGCGTATTTGAACTCGATTTTGAAGAGAATCTGCGCATTATCCGCTACTGCGTGAAGTACCGTAAGCGAATCATCTTCCCGTCAACTTCAGAAGTTTATGGGATGTGTAGCGATAAATACTTCGATGAGGACCATTCTAATTTAATCGTCGGCCCGGTGAATAAACCACGCTGGATTTATTCGGTATCAAAACAATTACTTGATCGGGTGATCTGGGCCTATGGCGAAAAAGAGGGTTTACAGTTCACCCTCTTCCGCCCGTTTAACTGGATGGGACCACGACTGGATAACCTTAATGCAGCGCGAATTGGCAGCTCCCGCGCTATTACGCAACTCATTCTCAATCTGGTAGAAGGTTCACCGATTAAGCTGATTGATGGCGGAAAACAAAAACGCTGCTTTACTGATATTCGCGATGGTATCGAGGCGTTATACCGCATTATCGAAAATGCGGGAAATCGCTGCGACGGTGAAATTATCAACATTGGCAATCCTGAGAACGAAGCGAGCATTGAGGAACTGGGCGAGATGCTGCTGGCGAGCTTCGAAAAACATCCGCTGCGCCATCATTTCCCACCGTTTGCGGGCTTTCGCGTTGTCGAAAGTAGCAGCTACTACGGCAAAGGATATCAGGACGTAGAGCATCGTAAACCGAGCATCCGCAATGCCCACCGCTGCCTGGACTGGGAGCCGAAAATTGATATGCAGGAAACCATCGACGAAACGCTGGATTTCTTCCTGCGCACCGTTGATCTTACGGATAAACCATCATGACCAAAGTAGGCTTACGCATTGATGTCGATACCTTTCGTGGCACCCGTGAAGGCGTGCCGCGTCTGCTGGAAATCTTGAGTAAGCATAATATTCAGGCCAGCATTTTTTTCAGCGTCGGCCCGGACAATATGGGCCGCCATCTCTGGCGACTGGTGAAGCCACAGTTTTTGTGGAAGATGCTGCGCTCAAACGCGGCATCGCTTTATGGCTGGGATATTTTACTGGCAGGTACGGCCTGGCCAGGTAAAGAGATTGGTCATGCCAATGCCGATATCATTCGTGAAGCGGCTAAACATCACGAAGTCGGCCTGCACGCCTGGGATCACCATGCCTGGCAAGCCCGTAGCGGTAACTGGGATCGGCAAACAATGATCGACGATATTGCACGCGGTCTTCGCACTCTGGAAGAGATTATCGGTCAACCGGTAACCTGTTCTGCCGCTGCGGGCTGGCGTGCCGACCAGAAGGTGATCGAAGCAAAAGAAGCGTTCCATTTGCGCTACAACAGCGATTGTCGTGGGGCCATGCCGTTCCGTCCATTGCTCGAATCAGGAAACCCTGGCACTGCGCAAATTCCGGTGACCTTACCCACCTGGGATGAAGTGATTGGTCGGGATGTGAAAGCAGAAGATTTTAACGGTTGGTTACTCAACCGCATCCTGCGAGATAAAGGCACGCCGGTTTATACCATTCATGCAGAAGTTGAAGGCTGCGCTTATCAGCATAATTTTGTGGATCTCCTCAAACGCGCAGCTCAGGAAGGCGTGACATTTTGCCCTTTAAGCGAACTGTTATCAGAGACGTTGCCGCTCGGACAAGTTGTTCGCGGAAATATTGCCGGACGTGAAGGCTGGCTGGGTTGCCAACAAATTGCGGGTAGTCGCTGATGAAATCGGTACGTTACCTTATCGGCCTCTTCGCGTTTATTGCCTGCTATTACCTGTTACCGATCAGCACGCGTCTGCTCTGGCAACCCGATGAAACGCGTTATGCGGAAATCAGTCGAGAAATGCTGGCATCCGGCGACTGGATTGTGCCCCATCTGTTAGGGCTACGTTATTTCGAAAAACCCATTGCCGGATACTGGATTAACAGCATTGGGCAATGGCTATTTGGCGCGAATAACTTTGGTGTGCGGGCAGGCGTTATCTTTGCGACCCTGTTAACTGCCGCGCTGGTGACCTGGTTTACTCTGCGCTTATGGCGCGATAAACGTCTGGCTCTACTCGCCACAGTAATTTATCTCTCATTGTTTATTGTCTATGCCATCGGCACTTATGCCGTGCTCGATCCGTTTATTGCATTCTGGCTGGTGGCGGGAATGTGCAGCTTCTGGCTGGCAATGCAGGCACAGACGTGGAAAGGCAAAAGCGCAGGATTTTTACTGCTGGGAATCACCTGCGGCATGGGGGTGATGACCAAAGGTTTTCTCGCCCTTGCCGTGCCGGTATTAAGCGTGCTGCCATGGGTAGCGACGCAAAAACGCTGGAAAGATCTCTTTATTTACGGCTGGCTGGCGGTTATCAGTTGCGTACTGACGGTTCTCCCTTGGGGACTGGCGATAGCGCAGCGGGAGCCTAACTTCTGGCACTATTTTTTCTGGGTTGAGCATATTCAACGCTTTGCACTGGATGATGCCCAACATAGAGCTCCGTTCTGGTACTACGTGCCGGTCATCATTGCCGGTAGCCTGCCGTGGCTGGGATTACTCCCCGGTGCACTGTACACAGGCTGGAAAAACCGCAAGCATTCCGCAACCGTCTATTTGTTGAGCTGGACGATAATGCCGCTGCTGTTTTTCTCCGTCGCTAAAGGTAAATTGCCCACCTATATTCTTTCCTGCTTTGCATCTCTGGCAATGCTGATGGCGCATTACGCTTTGCTGGCAGCAAAAAATAATCCTCTGGCGCTGCGGATTAATGGCTGGATTAACATCGCTTTTGGCGTCACTGGCATTATTGCCACATTTGTGGTCTCCCCGTGGGGACCAATGAACACGCCGGTGTGGCAAACCTTCGAGAGCTATAAAGTCTTTTGTGCCTGGTCGATTTTTTCGCTATGGGCATTTTTCGGCTGGTACACCTTAACAAACGTCGAAAAGACCTGGCCTTTTGCCGCGCTTTGCCCGCTGGGGCTGGCGTTGCTGGTAGGATTTTCAATTCCTGACAGAGTTATGGAAGGAAAACATCCGCAATTTTTTGTCGAGATGACACAAGAATCACTTCAGCCAAGCCGCTATATTCTTACTGATAGCGTCGGTGTTGCCGCAGGTCTGGCATGGAGCCTGCAACGCGATGACATCATCATGTATCGCCAGACAGGTGAGTTGAAATACGGCCTTAATTATCCGGATGCGAAAGGGAGATTTGTCAGCGGTGATGAGTTCGCAAACTGGCTTAATCAACATCGTCAGGAGGGGATTATTACTCTCGTGCTTTCGGTTGACCGCGATGAAGATATCAACAGTCTCGCCATTCCGCCCGCAGATGCCATCGATCGTCAGGAGCGTCTGGTGCTGATTCAGTATCGTCCCAAATGATCTGGCTAACATTAGTCTTTGCCAGCTTGCTTAGCGTTGCCGGGCAGTTGTGTCAGAAACAGGCAACCTGCTTTGTGGCGATAAACAAACGGCGCAAACATATCGTGCTGTGGCTGGGACTGGCGCTGGCTTGTCTTGGTCTTGCCATGGTGCTCTGGCTGCTGGTCTTGCAGAACGTACCGGTAGGCATTGCTTACCCGATGTTAAGTCTGAATTTTGTCTGGGTGACGCTGGCTGCAGTAAAACTGTGGCACGAACCGGTATCGCCGCGTCACTGGTGTGGGGTGGCGTTCATTATTGGCGGCATTGTGATCCTCGGGAGTACGGTGTAATGGGCCTGATGTGGGGATTATTCAGCGTCATTATTGCCTCAGTTGCGCAATTAAGCCTGGGTTTTGCGGCGAGTCATCTGCCGCCGATGACGCACTTATGGGATTTTATCGCGGCTCTGTTAGCTTTTGGCCTGGATGCCCGGATACTGTTACTCGGGCTGCTGGGTTATCTGCTTTCCGTTTTTTGTTGGTATAAAACGCTTCATAAACTTGCGCTAAGCAAAGCCTATGCCTTGCTCAGTATGAGTTATGTGCTGGTATGGATTGCTTCAATGGTACTTCCCGGCTGGGAAGGGACTTTTTCGCTGAAAGCACTACTGGGAGTAGCCTGTATTATGAGCGGGTTGATGCTGATTTTCCTGCCCACGACAAAACAACGTTACTGAGTTTTCCCTGCCACTTTACACTGCCGTTCCCACTCATCGGGGCTATAACTGCTTGCCGAGAGGACTTTCACCGTATGCAGCTTTTCACGATTAATACAATAAAGCGCATTCTGCAAAGGCGAGAGTAAATCCCCCACTTTCACGGCGAAGTCACTCTTCACTTCGGCGATCATTTTTATCGCGCCGCCAGCATCGCAGAGCATAAGTACATGTCTGTTATCTTGTTTATTGCAGCACGATTTTTTGACCAGCCATTCCATTGCATTATCCTGTTTGCTAAGAGTTTTCACATCAATTTACAGATTAACAGATAAACTCTTTATCAACGGCAATGGAATGGCAGAAATGAGAAGTGAAACGGAGGGTTAATTATTGCTGACGTTGCACCCACTCTTTTAGCGCCTGACGTGAAATTTTAATACCGCCGTTTTTCAGCTCCGGCGGCAGAGTTAGCCAGCGCACCGGTTGTTGAAAACGGGCCAGCTTATCTTTCACCCATTCACTAAGATCAACGCTCTCGTGGTCATACTCCATCACCGCCACCGGTCGATGACCAAACTCCTTGTCGGCAACGGGGACGATAAACACCTGCAAAACCGCAGGATGTGCAGCAATTACGCGCTCGACTTCTTCCGGCTGAATACCCTCTCCGCCACTGAAGAATAGATTGTCTAAACGTCCGACAATGGTCAGCTTGCCATTATGCATCTCACCGCGATCGCGCGTAGCGTACCAGCCTTCGTCATTAACCAGTGAAACCAGTTGCCCGTTACGCCAGTAACCTTCTGCCATACTGGCAGCCCGCAGCCACACTTCATTATTAACGATTTTCACTTCCCGACCCGGCAGCGGCGAACCAACGTCTGCCAGGCCGTCGGCTTCTTTCGCACACACCGTGGAGGCAAACTCGGTCAGACCATAGCCGCAAAAGCAACGAATCCCCTGCTCGCGCGCCTGTTCCGTCAACTCGACCGGGATAGCCGCGCCGCCAAGTAACACCGCTTTCAGGGAAACGGAACTACGGTTAACCAGCAAACGCCAGAGTTGTGTTGGCACCAGTGAAGCGTGAGTACAGCCTGCCAGCATTTGCTCCAATGGCTGTTTATCACGTACCGTCATCCGCGCACCAGCGTATAACCAGCGCCACATAATTCCCTGACCGGAGACGTGAAACAGCGGTAAAGAGAGCAACCAATCATCGTGATCGCCAAACGGAATCAGCGATAACACACCTTGCGCACTGGCAAGATGGGCCTGATAAGTATGGACAGCGGCTTTCGGCAAACCGGTAGAACCCGAGGTCAACGTCATTGAGCACAGACGCGTCGGCTGCCACGTAGCGGCATGTGCGCCTTCAACCAGCTGAATGTGCAGCGACGTTAATGCCGGAAACGTGTTTTCCCCATCCGGCACCAGAGCAAATTGCAGCGTCAGATTGGGCAGCAATTCTTCAAGCAACGGTTGCGGCAGCTGAGGGTTCACGGGCAACACCCGCGCCCCGCATTGCAGTAACGCCAGCCAGGCGAGCAGCGTTTGCGGCGTATTCCACGCCCGCAACATCACGCCGCTGCCCTCAACCACCCCCTGCACCGCAAATCCGGAGGCTAATTCATCGACGCGAGCACAAAGCTCGCGCCAGTTGAGTTGCTCGTCATTAAGACGTAAGGCGATGGTTTCTCCCCGCACTTGCCGCCAGTGACGCCACGGCCAGTCAGAGAAGATCATAACAACCGCTCCAGTGCATCAACTTCCACGACAGGCAGCGTGCTACCCGGCCAGCGACGTACCTGCTGCGCCTGCATCAGATCCAGCGTGTCCAGCCCTGGAATGGTGTCCGGCGTTAACCAGGCGGCAATCCGCGCCAGTTGCGTTAAGCCTAAGCTCGATTCAATGGAAGAACTGATCACCGCCGTCAGCCCCAGCGCGTGCGCCGCCTGTACCTGCTCGCGTACTTTTTCCAGACTGCCCGTGAGCGTGGGTTTGATAACTACCGCGCGCACGCCCTCTTCAGCCACAAAGGCAAAATCCGGCTCGCGCAGGCTTTCATCCCAGGCAATGGCAATGCCGGTTTCACGGGCAAACGCTCGCGAATCATCGCGGGTTTTGCACGGCTCTTCGAGAAACGCGATGCGGTCGCGATAATCCGGGTTAACGTATTTGGCAAACTGCTGACCTTTCAGCGGTGTCCAGGCGCGATTTGCGTCAAGACGCAAATGCAGATCCGGAATTGCCTCCAGCAACAGATTCACCACCATGCCGTCGCGCACCGCTTCGTACAATCCCACTTTGACCTTCGCCACTTTCTCGCCTGGCATATCTGCAAGTTTGAGGATCAGATCGTCCGGATCGCCATTACACAGCGGTGCCGCACGGTAGTTGGCTGCTTGCGGCAACGTATCTGTCAGTTCTGCCAATGCACAGCTTACGCCAAAGGCCACGGAAGGCATCTGCGGTAGCTCGCAATCGCCTGCCAGCCAGTTATTTACCCAGGCAAGCAGCACACTTTGCGCCTCTTCCCAGGTTTCCTGACTGAAGCCCGGCAGTGGGGAGATCTCCCCCCACCCTTCGCGCTCGCCTTCACGCAGGCAAACATACAGCCCGTCGCGGGTTTTTAACCGCCTGTCGCGCAGAACCACCCCCGCGTCCATGGGGATCTGCCAGCGGTATACCTGCGCGCTACGCATTACGGATTCCGTTTGAATTTGCTGAAGTCAGGCTGACGTTTCTGGTTGAAGGCGTTGCGACCTTCCTGACCTTCTTCCGTCATGTAGAACAGCATGGTGGCGTTGCCCGCCAGCTCCTGCAGCCCCGCCTGCCCGTCACAGTCGGCGTTCAGTGCAGCTTTCAGGCAGCGCAGCGCCATCGGGCTGTTTTGCAGCATTTCGCGGCACCAACGGACGGTTTCTTTTTCCAGATCCGCCAGCGGTACCACGGTGTTCACAAGGCCCATATCCAGCGCCTGTTTTGCGTCGTACTGACGGCACAGGAACCAGATTTCACGCGCTTTTTTCTGCCCGACGATGCGAGCCATGTAGGAAGCGCCCCAGCCGCCGTCGAAGGAACCGACTTTCGGGCCAGTCTGACCGAAGATGGCATTATCTGCCGCGATAGTCAGGTCGCACATCATGTGCAGAACGTGACCGCCGCCGATGGAGTAGCCAGCCACCATCGCGACAACCGGTTTCGGACAGGTACGGATCTGACGCTGGAAGTCCAGCACATTCAGGTGATGTACGCCGGAATCATCTTTATAGCCGCCGTAATCACCACGCACTTTCTGGTCACCACCGGAGCAGAACGCTTTATCGCCTGCACCAGTCAGAATGATCACGCCGATGTTGTCGTCATAACGCGCATCTGCCAGCGCCTGGATCATCTCTTTTACCGTCAGAGGACGGAAGGCATTGCGCACCTGCGGACGATTAATGGTGATTTTTGCGATACCGTCGGTGGATTTTTCATAACGAATGTCCTCGAAACCTTCGGAGCAGTCGTGCCATTCAACCGGTGCGTAAAGCATTGCTTCATCAGGATAAATCATATTGTGTCCTTTAGTCAGAAACGCAAGATCTGCGCCAGACTTGCGATTACGCCAGCGGGATTTTCCCGATGCGCGTTATGTCCGGCGCGAGGAATGACATGGCAGTCGGCAGCCAGTTCCGCCGCCAGGGCGCGGAATTTGCTGTCACGTTCACCACATAAATAATAAAACGCAAATGTGCGGGCGCTAAGGTTAGCACGTAAATCAGGCTGGACGGCGAGAGAAGTCGCCTCCAGCATGGCGGCAAGCGTTGCGCCATTATTGTTGCTGCGCAGCGCCACCAGCTCCCGGCGTTGATCGTCATTGAGTGAGGCAAAAACAGGCTGTTGATACCAGTCGGCAAATACCGCCGTTAACGGTTCTGTGAGAAAACGCTGCACCCATTGGCGATCGGAACGCTGACGTTCCGCACGTTGTTCAGCATTTTGCAGCCCCGGATGCCCGCCTTCGACAATAACCCCACAAAGCCCCGCCAGCCCCTGGCAAGCCGCCATCATCGCCACCCGTCCACCAAGCGAGTACCCCACCAGCCAGAAGTCAAGGATGTTGTAACTAACCAAGGTTTTACGCAGTAAGTCGGTGACATCATCAAATCCATCGACGCTAATCGCCGCCGAACCACCGTGACCTGGGAGATCAACATACAACCGTGAGTAGTCGGCAAACGCCTCGCCCACTTCTTGCCATTCGTGGCAATCGCCGGAAAAACCGTGCAAAAACACCAGCCAGGGTAAACCTGGTTTTCCGTGTTTTGCCTGCGCGTGCAGGATCATAAATGGCTTACCTGCGCCAGAAGTTGCTGGAGCGTTTGCGCACCATCGGTGTCGTTAACCACCATTTCAATCACCGTGGTGGTTGGCGTGCGCCAGGCGTCGGCAAATGCCGTTTCAAGTTCCTGCCAGTTTTGCGGACGATGATATTTCAGCTCGAACATCGCGGCGGCGTGCTCAAAATGGACGTTTTGCGGCATCAGATAGAAACGCTCACGCTCGCTTTGCGGCGTTGGCAACAGCGAGAAAATTTGCCCGCCGTTGTTGTTCACCACAATTAATACCAGCGGCGCAGAAACCTGACGCAATAACGCCAGCGCGTTGAGATCGTAAAGTGCGGAGAGATCGCCCACAATCGCCAGCGTCGGTTTGCCGCTTGCCCGCTGAACGCCGGCGGCGGTCGAAAGCAGCCCGTCGATACCGCTGGCCCCACGGTTGCTGTACACCGGGTAACCTGCCGGAAGTTGCGAAAGCGCATCAATCAGACGTACCACCAGGCTGTTACCAACAAACAATTGCCCCTGTTCAGGCAGATAGTCGCAGATGCGATGCGCCAGTTGCGCTTCGCCAAACGCATCACGGCGGGCAATAACCGCCTGCATTGCCTGTTCCGCCAGGCGCGGGATTTCAACGCACCAGGGCTGGCGTTTTTCTGCCGGATGCAGCTCCAGCCAGTCGGCAATATTGGCAATTAAGCGACGTCCGCGATGGTGTGCCGGATCAAGTCGCCCTTCAATGTCATCAACAATCCAGTACTCTTCTGGTTCACAGCTTGCCTGCCATTGCAGGAGCCGTTTCCCCGTCAGGCTGCTTCCCAGTTGCACCACAATTTGCGCCTGCTGCAGCTCGCTGGTCGCTTTGGCATTGCCTAACCAAAGATCGGCACACGGCAGCGGCTGCCCGGTTTGTGACAGCACATCGCCAATCAGCGGCCAGCCAAGAGTTTGCGCCCACAGGGCAACTTTTTTGCCCTCTTCCGCACTCATGCGCCCGGCAACCACCACGCCGCGCTTTTGTCGCCAGAAGAACCAGTCGCGCTGTTTTTCACTTTCCAGACGAGGCGCTTCACGCAGCCACGGTTTGTCGTCCTGCCACCAGTCACCCAGACGCTGTTGCCAGCTAAGCCCGGTATCGTCCATTTCGCCATACAGCGGTTCAGCAAACGGGCAGTTGATATGGACTCCCCCCGCATGAAGCGTACCGAGAGCGTGGTCGATGGTAGAAACCAGCCAACGTGCGGGGATATCCTGGGTCGGGCGCGGCAATGAAATACTGTGCGTGGGGTGAGAGGCGAACATTCCCGGCTGGCGAATTGCCTGATTCGCGCCGCAGTCAATTAGCTCCGGCGGGCGATCGGCGGTTAAGAGAATCAGTTTTTCTCCGGTTAACCCGGCTTCAATCAGTGCCGGATAGAGATTTGCCACCGCCGTGCCGGAGGTCACAATCACCGCCACCGGCTGCTTGCTGACTTTCGCCAGCCCCAGCGCCAGATGCCCCAACCCACGCTCATCGAAATGGGTGTGGTGAATGAATGCGGAATTCTCCGCCGCCGCTAACGTTAACGGTGTAGAACGCGAGCCTGGGGCGATACAGATGTGTCTGACGCCGTGACGCGTTAATGCTTCCAGAATGACCGCCGCCCAGCGTCGGTTAAATGCGCTTACTGACATGAGTTTGTCCGGTATCAATATTGCGGCTAAGTATAAGGAGCTACAAAAATAGATTATTGATATGAATCGGTAATGATGCGACTCATTACTATTCCATTTGTAATAAAGTACGCAGCCCTGCCGCTTTGTTGTCGATTTCCTGCCACTCTTGCTCGGGGTCGGAACCACGGACAATGCCCGCGCCAGCATATAATCGCACGACATTGCCGCTAATTTTTGCTGAGCGCAGGGAAACGCAGAATTCGCTTTGTTGTAATGAGAGATAGCCCGCAGAACCGGCGTACCATTCTCGGGTGAACGGTTCGTGACGGGCGATAAACTGTCGCGCCAGATCGCGCGGTAAGCCAGCAACTGCTGCCGTTGGCTGCAACTGATGTAAACAGATCACATCATCCGCTTTGTTGAGTGAAGTCCAGATACAGCGGCGAAGATGCTGCACTTTACGCAGACGCAGTACCTGCGGCGGTAAAACATCCAGCGTCTGGGTATCGGCCTGTAATCGTTGACAGATATCTTCCACCACCAGCATGTTCTCGCGCTGGTTTTTATCATCCGCCATCAGCCACTCTCCTAACTGCTGCGCCTGCTTATCATCAGGATTATTTGCTACTGTTCCCGCCAGCGCTTCAGTACGCAGCGCTTTGTCACGCCGCCGCCATAACCGTTCCGGTGAAGAGCCAAGAAAAGCATTTTCGCCATCAAAGGCCATGTAAAAATGGTAGCAATTCAGATTCAGTCGACGACTGGCAGCCATCATCGCCGCCGCGTTGACCGGACTTGCGAAATGCAGGTCAGTTGCCCGAGCGAGCACCACTTTGTCGAGCTCACCTTCGGCGATGGTTTTCGTTGCCAGTTCGATTAATTGCGTCCAGCCCGTTTTGTCCGGCCAGTGTTGTTCTCGCGTGGTGGTTAAATGTAACCCAGGCAAGGGCTTGATACTCACCAGTGTGGCGATAAATTCTTTTGCCTGAATCGCATCGTGCTGAAGGGAGCTTTCGCTGAATAGCGTCAGCCGCAGCGTGGCTTTACCGCCACAGCGTCGCCATTCCAGGCGGGGTAAAAGTAAATTGCCCTGCGACGGGTCAAAAGCATTCAGCCCCCAAATGCGTAAGTCGGCGTGTTCCGGGTGCTGGCGAAGAAAACGTTGTGCCTGGTCCAACGACGTAAAACGGGTAATCGCGCCCAGGACGACAGCTTCTTCATCACCATTACGTTGTTGCCAGTAGAATTGCGGGTATGTTTGCTGACTGGCCAGCCAGCTCAAGGCATCAAAAGCGTCTTTGAGAGGGAAAGGAATATCGATAACCCGAATGCCGGGTGTCGCCGGAATCTCTTGCGACAAATGGCGCAGTAGATTTTCCAGCGCCGTAGTAAGTGATTGCACGCGGACCTCTCCCTGTTAAAAGCCTCACATTATACGGGGTACTACAAAAAAAATGCAGTACCCCGGTGTAGGGAGGTTTTAACGGCGTGCCAGCAACAGTCCTAGTACCAGCCCAACGGCCGCGCCCACACCAATTCCTTGCCAGGGTTTTTCGTGGACGTAGTCATCAGCACGATAAACTGCCTGCTTCGCCCGATAGTAATAACTGTCTGAAGCCTGGCTAACCCGTTTTTTCACATCATCCAGCGCTTTTTCTGCACGCGCTTTCAGCTCAACATATTTCTGATCGGCGGGATCGCCAGAGGAGCGGAGCACCTCTTCCAGTGTTTCACTAAGCAGCGTCAGGTCGTCATCGATACGTGTATCACCAAACTGATTAGACATTCTCGTTCTCCATTTGCGTAAAACCTGTCACTAACTATAGACAAGGGTTGTTGATTACGCCTGAATTACCTCGCGTGCCATCCCAATGTGTGGGATACCATCTTCTTCATAGACCTCCGTCACAGGGATAAAACCGAAACTCTGGTAGAAGTTTTGCAGATGCGCCTGCGCCCCGAGGTAAACAGGCTTATCAGGCCAGTGATGCGTACATGTTTCGAGTGTTTTACTCATCAGCTGCTGCCCCACTTTTTCGCCACGCAACGCTTCACTGACAATCACCCGACCTATAACGACCGGCTCAAGATCATCATCACTTTTCAGAATCCTCGCATACGCCACCAGTTCATCATTTTTCCAACCGAGAATATGGCGATTATCCCCCGTCAAATCATCACCATCGATATCCTGATAAGGGCAATTCTGCTCGACAACAAACACCGCGCAACGCAGTTGTAATAAGGCATAAAGCTGGGAAACCGATAATTCAGAGTGATGCAGATCTTGCCATTCAATCATAATGCTCTCCTTTTAGATGTATGCCTTATACTAGCCGGAATATTTTTTGAAACGTGATGAACTCATGGAATTAATTTTTTTAGGTACTTCAGCCGGTGTGCCAACCCGCACGCGCAATGTCACGGCAATATTGCTTAACCTGCAACATCCGACCCAGAGCGGACTTTGGTTGTTTGACTGCGGTGAAGGCACCCAGCATCAGCTACTGCATACCGCCTTTAACCCTGGAAAACTGGACAAGATTTTTATCAGTCACCTTCATGGCGATCATCTTTTTGGTTTACCCGGCTTGCTGTGCAGTCGTTCTATGTCAGGCATTATCCAACCCTTAACGATTTATGGTCCGCAAGGTATCCGTGAATTTGTGGAAACCGCGCTGCGGATTAGCGGCTCATGGACCGATTATCCGCTGGAAATTGTCGAAATTGGCGCTGGCGAAATTCTCGATGATGGCCTGCGCAAAGTAACCGCTTATCCGCTGGAACACCCACTGGAATGTTATGGCTATCGTATTGAAGAACATGATAAACCGGGTGCATTAAATGCCCAGGCATTAAAAGCTGCTGGCGTGCCGCCTGGCCCACTGTTTCAGGAATTAAAAGCGGGCAAAACAATCACGCTGGAAGATGGAAGGCAGATTAACGGCGCAGATTACTTAGCTGCTCCAGTGCCAGGTAAAGCGCTCGCTATTTTCGGCGATACCGGCCCCTGCGATGCCGCACTTGACCTGGCTAAAGGTGTCGATGTCATGGTGCACGAAGCGACGCTGGATATAACCATGGAAGCCAAAGCCAATAGTCGCGGCCATAGCTCTACACGCCAGGCTGCGACACTAGCCCGTGAGGCTGGAGTCGGCAAGCTAATCATTACCCACGTCAGCTCGCGCTATGATGACAAAGGTTGTCAGCACCTGTTACGTGAATGCAGGTCAATTTTCCCGGCGACTGAACTGGCGAATGATTTCACCGTGTTTAACGTTTAACTCTGCTTATTATTAAAAACAGGGCGAAACTTGCCCTGTTATCGCAACCCGCGCTACATATATCCACCCACACAGGCATATTGAGCGATTTTTGATATTTATTCATCTCCTTACGCACTATATTCAGAGCAATAAGTTGCCTCTTTTCATCTTGATTCAGCACAACCTTTGCAACTAAAAGGAGCCCATGATGGTTACAGTTGTCAGCAATTATTGTCAATTATCTCAAACGCAACTCAGTCAGACATTTGCAGAAAAATTTACTGTGACCGAGGAATTACTGCAGTCTTTAAAAAAAACAGCGTTATCCGGAGATGAAGAAAGCATTGAGTTACTGCATAATATTGCGTTAGGTTATGATAAATTTGGGAAAGAAGCTGAAGATATTCTTTACCATATTGTTAGAACCCCAACAAATGAGACCCTATCGATTATCCGACTTATCAAAAATGCTTGTTTAAAATTATATAATCTGGCACATATCGCAACCAACTCCCCCCTCAAATCACATGATTCAGATGATCTCCTGTTCAAAAAACTATTCTCCCCTTCGAAATTAATGACAATTATCGGTGATGAAATTCCTCTTATATCTGAAAAACAGTCGCTTTCAAAGGTGCTTTTAAATGATGAGAATAATGAACTGAGTGATGGTACAAACTTCTGGGATAAAAATCGTCAATTAACCACAGATGAAATAGCTTGCTATCTTCAGAAGATCGCCGCTAATGCAAAAAATACTCAAGTCAATTATCCTACTGGTCTCTACGTCCCCTACTCCACCAGAACTCACCTGGAAGACGCTCTCAATGAAAATATTAAGAGCGATCCATCATGGCCGAATGAAGTCCAGTTATTCCCCATAAATACTGGCGGACACTGGATATTAGTTTCGCTACAGAAAATAGTAAATAAAAAAAATAATAAACTACAAATAAAATGCGTCATATTCAACTCATTGCGTGCACTAGGCTATGATAAAGAAAATTCACTTAAGCGTGTCATTAATAGTTTTAATTCTGAACTCATGGGAGAAATGTCGAATAATAATATAAAAGTTCATTTAAATGAACCAGAGATAATATTTTTACATGCCGATCTTCAGCAATACTTAAGCCAAAGTTGCGGTGCATTTGTGTGCATGGCAGCCCAGGAAGTGATTGAACAAAGGGAAAGCAATTCTGACAGCGCCCCCTATACGTTATTAAAAAACCATGCTGACAGATTTAAAAAATATTCAGCAGAAGAGCAGTACGAAATTGATTTTCAACATCGACTGGCAAACAGAAATTGTTATTTAGATAAATATGGCGATGCAAATATCAATCATTATTATAGAAACTTAGAAATAAAACACTCACAACCCAAAAATAGAGCATCCGGCAAAAGAGTGAGTTAACATCATTGTTAATTAATTCGACCAGTCAGCAAATATGCTGACTGGTCGAACATAGTTTGCTAAACAGTCATCACTGACTGATGTCAGTCACACCATCCGCCAGTTCAATCAGGCGAATAAATTCCGCCCTGTAACCCTGTGGATCTTCCCCTTTTGCCTGCTGAGCCCACTGTTTGATCTGCTGCCAGGAGGTATTGTTCAGGTATTCAGAACCGCGTAACTTTTGCCCATATGCAGCTACTGCTGCGCGAAAACGCATATCTTCAGAGGGCGCGTTTATTGTTGGCCCCAGCGGGAATTCAACTAACTGACTTTCTTTTCCCTGCGGGTATTTCCAGCGAATTTTTAACCAGGCCAGTTCTTTCGTTTTGTCCGATTTCGCTAATTTGTTATCCGGGGCATAGCGTAACTTATCAATTGATGCTTTTTGCCCGTTCAGCGTTAATTCGAATAACAACGTTATATGTTTGCCTGCGCCTATATCCCCTGCATCAACGTTGTCGTTATTAAAATGTTCCACCCGAAGTTGGCGCTTTTCATAACCAATCTGACGGTATTCCGTTACCCACGCGGGGTTAAACTCAATTTGCGCTTTGACATCTTTTGCTACGGTAATCAACATCTGCCGCATTTCACTATTCAATACTTTCTGCGCTTCAGAGAGGGTATCAATGTAGCTGTAGTTGCCGTTACCAACATCGGCAATTCGCACCATCATTGCCTCGTTGTAATTGCTATTCCCCACGCCAAACGTCGACAGAGTAACACCAGACTCCCGCTGTTTTTTGACCATTGATTCAATCGATTTTGGATCGTCAATGCCAACGTTAAAGTCACCGTCAGTGGCTAATAAAATGCGATTGATGCCGCCCTTAATAAACCCCTTCGTCGCCTGCTGATAAGCCAGTTCCAGCCCGGCACCGCCATTGGTACTGCCTTCGGCATCCAGCGAATCAATTGCGGCATTAATTTCCGCCTTATGACTCCCGGAGATAGAAGGCAATGCAATACGGGAGTCGCCAGCGTAGGTCACGATGGCAATGTTATCCTGCTCACGAAGTTCTTTGACCAATAATTTCAACGAAGACTGGATAAGTGGCAAACGTTCATCAGAAATCATTGAACCAGAAGTGTCGATAAGAAAGACCAGATTAGAAGCTGGTAACTCTTCACTTTTGCGATCTTTCGCCAGGATATCAACTTTCAGCAATGTTCGCTGTTCATTCCATGGTGCAGGTGCCAATTCGTAGCGCATAGCGAAAGGTATTGGCTTAGAGGCCGGAATAGATTGTTTGTCTTTGATATCCCAATCAGACGGGAAATAATTGACTATCTCCTCCACCCGCACAGCGTCTGGCGGAGGTAACAGCCCTTGATTGAGGAAACGCCTTACATTCGCATAACTGCCAGTGTCAACGTCAAGACTAAACGTCGCCAACGGATTTTGCGCTACCTGCTTAACCGGATTATCATCGAACTGCTGGTAGCGAGCGGTTCCTGGATTTGCGATATGTGTAGCTTTTGCTTTAGCCGCTCTTGCAAATGTTGGCGCTTCCTGCAATCGCCCCTGTAAAGCCTGTTTGTCTGAATATTGTTGCACTTCTTGCTGGGCCAAGGCTTTCGCGGCGGCGGCGCTTTGCTCAGCCTCTTTTATTGCAGCTTGCTGCGCGGCAAGCACTTGCTGCTCTGTGGGAGTACTGGGTTGTTGTTGCTGACTTTCCTTATTCTCAGGTTGCGGCCCACATCCTGACAAAATCAAACTACTCATAAGCAACATGATTATATTTTTATTTCGCATATAAAATCCTTTTAAATAAACTCAGGCACCAGACATAAAATATACTCTTTGTATAATCCTGCTAATCTTAATAAAATACAATATCGAAACCCATAGCAAATAATGATTCAACAACGCAACCCATTAATAATTTGCATATGAAAAAAATAATCTTTGCTTTTATTATATTATTTGTGTTTTTACTCCCTATGATTATTTTTTACCAACCCTGGGTCAATGCATTACCGTCAACGCCCCGACACGCAAGTCCTGAGCAATTAGAAAAAACAGTTCGTTATCTTACACAAACTGTGCATCCACGTAGTGCCGACAATATTGATAATCTGAATAGGTCCGCAGAATATATAAAAGAGGTCTTTGTCAGTAGCGGTGCCAGAGTTACCTCGCAGGACGTCCCCATTACGGGTGGCCCCTACAAAAACATTGTTGCTGATTATGGTCCTGCCGATGGACCGCTGATTATTATTGGTGCGCATTATGACTCTGCCAGCAGTTATGAAAACGATCAATTGACCTATACGCCGGGCGCGGATGATAACGCCAGCGGTGTGGCAGGATTACTCGAACTGGCACGTTTGTTACATCAGCAAGTACCGAAAACAGGCGTGCAGCTGGTCGCCTATGCGTCGGAAGAACCGCCCTTCTTTCGTAGCGATGAAATGGGGAGCGCGGTGCATGCAGCTTCGCTTGAGCGTCCAGTGAAATTAATGATAGCACTGGAGATGATTGGCTATTACGACTCTGCGCCTGGAAGCCAGAATTACCCTTACCCGGCAATGTCCTGGCTTTATCCCGATCGGGGAGACTTTATTGCCGTGGTCGGCAGAATACAGGATATCAACGCCGTTCGTCAGGTAAAAGCGGCATTGTTGTCATCTCAGGATTTATCTGTTTATTCTATGAATACCCCAGGGTTTATTCCCGGTATTGATTTCTCTGACCACCTGAATTATTGGCAACACGATATTCCCGCCATAATGATTACTGACACCGCTTTTTATCGTAATAAACAATACCACTTGCCCGGTGATACCGCAGACAGATTGAATTATCAGAAAATGGCTCAGGTAGTGGATGGTGTTATAACTTTGTTATACAACAGTAAATAATAAAAATTTCTCGAGGCGGGTCCAGAAAAAGCGACATGCACATTTTATTTTCCCTCATCTGTTTTAAGATGCGAAACATGAAATTCAACGGAGGAAAAATAAATGGGAATGATTGGCTATTTTGCAGAAATTGACTCAGAAAAGATTAACCAACTGCTTGAGTCTACTGAAAAACCTTTGATGGATAATATACATGACACGCTTTCAGGATTACGCCGACTGGATATTGATAAACGCTGGGATTTTTTACACTTTGGGCTGACAGGCACCTCTGCTTTTGATCCCGCGAAGAATGATCCGCTGAGTCGTGCCGTGCTTGGTGAACACAGCCTCGAAGATGGCATAGATGGCTTCCTTGGATTGACCTGGAATCAGGAGTTAGCCGCGACAATCGACCGACTGGAATCACTGGATCGAAATGAACTGCGTAAACAGTTTTCCATTAAGCGACTCAATGAAATGGAGATTTATCCGGGAGTGACCTTTTCAGAAGAGTTAGAGGGGCAACTCTTTGCCTCGATCATGCTTGATATGGAAAAGCTGATTAGCGCGTATCGACGTATGCTGCGACAAGGGAATCATGCGCTGACGGTTATTGTTGGGTGATATAGCTTGATGCCTGGGGGAGAAAGACCCATTAGTTAAGATTTACGCCAGGATCATCTTGAAAAAATCTTTAACCATGGTCCGGTTTTTATCCCCTTGTATAAATATTACTAAATGCTTGCTTAGTCGCATTGTTAAATGCAATACCGTATATTCGGTATGTAACAGCGATATCCTCTGTGCTGGCAACGATCTGTCATGCTTGATGAAAACGGAATTGAACCTGTCATTACCAGGTAGATAAAAAGCCTGTTCAATTTTGGGATTATTTTTTATAACTCGTGTCTGTTATGGCGACACGGGAAAACATCAATATTGTCCTTCACAAATTGCAGTAATATAGAATCAACCTCTCTTGCAAGTTGGTCACAATGTATTATAAGCATTTTGAATATGTCATCCTCTGTAATCTCGTGAAAATTTTCGGCCTTGTCTTTTAGCTCATCATATCGGATTCTTGCAGTAACCATTTTTTGGGCGAGTTCTAATAACCCCAAAGCTTGCAATTGCTGGTGAGTATGATCACTTTCAAAAAATATCCCACACTCCATTCCTTCCCAACCAACATATTCATGCCATTCATAAACCAGCATAAATGTTTGTAAAACTGGCGGTAATAATTGGATATCTGCAAAACCAAACCAAAACTTACGCTTGAGATCCCACTCATATTCAATCGCCAATGCTATATTGTTTAAGGCATCTCCGGCATCCTTATTTTTACGCAAAATCAATTCCGTCAGTGTATAGCGTTGTTCATCAATACGCCGAAGAGCTTCTGCAATATCATAGTTTGTAGCCAACAAAACATTCTCTGCTTCCTGATGAGTGACGTCTGCTTTTGCCGTCAATATATTGATTTGGTCAATATGAAACAACTTGATGGCTTCATCAACATCACCGCCAGTCCTCTCTAACAAACGTCTGGCAACCTGGATACCGACAGGTACGTTCTTCCGAAGTTTACGAATTTCACTTAACCATTCCATGTCAAACCCCTTTAAATATTTATGATATTAAATATAACAACGTCTGGATAACGACCCGGCCTGACTGAATATCTCACGTTTTCCTGCTTAACATTCATGTTATGATGCTCTTGAAACTAATAATACGTATGGAATTGTCACTATTTATCTGCTAATGAATTCAAACAATGTCATTCGTTTGATGAATATATTATTTCAGGGAATAATTATGACACCTTTAGAACGCATTACCCAACTTGTTAATATCAATGGTGATGTTAATAATCCTGATACTCCTCGTCCATTGTTATCTCTTGAGGATTTTTTTATTGACAATAATATCCATGGTTCAATATGTTGCAATGTGATTCCAGAACAATCTCCGCAAGCTATCTATCACCATTTTCTGAAAATACGTGAGCGTAACAATGTTAGTGATGTTTTGGTAGAAATTACGATGTTCGATGACCCAGACTGGCCCTTTAGTGAAAGTATTTTAGTTATCACCACTGCTTCACCAGAAGAAGTTCAGAGCTGGTTTGTAGAAGAAATTGCCCCTGATGAGTGCTGGGAAGGATGGTCAGAAGATACGGAGCATGGATGGGTTGAAGTCCCTGTGGGTATGCATCCGGTTACTTGTTGGTGGGATTAAAACATTTATATAAACAGATAAGCGGATGTTTACATAAATTTTTATGTGAAGGAACATGATGAAACTTATTCCTCGCAGTAGTGATATTTCACCTGGCATTGATGGAATTTGCCCGGGGCCTTTTCCTCCGAACGGATTTACCGTACTTACAGATGCAGCATATGGTAACGGAGACTGTTTCGGTTTGTACTGGCCTATTGGTCAGGAGCATAAACTACCTATAGTGTGCGAAACGTACCATGACGAATGGCGAATCGTACCTGCCTTTTCCAGCATTAAGAAGTTCGAAGAATGGCTGGAAGTGAATGATGATGATCCCCATGAAAATGGCATCAGCATCGAAGATCAAGACTTTGCAGCAAATCTCTTCCGTGTTGCTCGGAAATGTCTTTCAACGGGAAGGCTTGATGACGCACTGCCACTGTTACAGCGAGCAACAGAACAATTGCCTGAAGTCAGCGAATATTGGTTAGCACTGGCAATCCAGTATCGCCGATGTAAAAAAACAGAAGCTGCAGCACAGGCTGCGCTTAATGCTTATCTTGGCAATTGGGCATTTGGTGTTCCTGACAATAAAGTCATTCATTTGCTGTCACAGGCCGCAGATGTCCCGAATTTCCAGGATGATCCTGTGATTCAGTGCATTAAAGAACAAGGATTAGATCTTAGCTTTGGAGGAACAAAGGAAAATAATAATTACCCCTTGATGCAGATGTGTGTTGATACTTATTTTGCGCAGAGAAAACCGCTTCAGGCATTAACCCTGTTACATAATTATGCCTGGATAATGTCCAGTGAAACGACTGCATTTCAGGAACGCTATGATTTTAATATCGATGAATGGCGGGCAAAATTCAGGCAGTTATGTTTAGAGTATTTTGGCGATAGTCGTACACAGTTCACTTAACGCTCTGCGTCTATCTACTATCCCTTCTTTTTCAGAAAAACCGCCGAGCATGTCGGCGGCTTTCTGACTTACAAAGTAACAGATTACATCAGCGGCATTGCCAAACGCACAATGCTAATCAGCGGTTGTGGCCATACACCCAGCACCAGTACCAACAGTGCAGAGATCAGCACAACGATACCGCCCGCGCTGTACTGCCAGTTTGATGGTGCATCGCGACCCGGTTGTTCCGGGGCGTGAAGATACAGGCTCACCGCCACGCGCAGGTAGTAGTAGAGGCCGATTGCCGAACCGACAACCACGGCACCCACCAGCCACCACAAGTGTGCCTGGACACCGACCGCCAGCACGTAGAACTTACCGATAAAGCCCAGCGTCATCGGGATACCGGCCAGAGACAGCATCATCACCGTCATCACTGCCGCGAGGATCGGACGATGCCAGAACAGACCGCGGTAAGAGAACAGGGAATCAGCATCCGGGCCACGATACGGGCTGGACATCAGGCTGACCACGCCGAACGCGCCGAGGCTGCTGAACAGATAACCGGCCAGGTAAACCCCTACCGCTTCCATCGACATCTCGCCGGTTTGCAGCGCAATCAGCGCTACCAGCAGATAGCCGAGGTGAGAGATAGATGAGTAACCGAGCAGACGTTTGATATTGGTCTGGCTCAGCGCCATCAGGTTACCGAAGATGATGGAGGCAAAGGCGATAATCGCCAGCACCACGCGAATCGCTTCGCTGTCACCCACCGGTGCGTAGAGGAACAGACGCATCACCACACCGAAGATAGCGATTTTGCTCGCCGTCGCCAGGAAAGTGGAAACCGGCGCAGGCGCGCCCTGGTATACGTCTGGCGTCCACAGGTGGAACGGCACCAGAGAGAGTTTGAAGCCGAGGCCAACAATCATCAGGCCGAAACCTGCCAGCAACAGCGGCTCGTTGAGCATACCGTCGCCAAGGTTTTTACCCAACGCGACAAACGACAGGTCGCCAGACTGCGCATACACCAGCGCCATACCAAACAGCAGGAAAGAAGACGCTGCGGCAGAAAGGATGGTGTATTTGATACTGGCTTCCAGTGAACGTTTCTGGCGGAAAGCGTAACCGACCAGGCCAAACAGCGGCAAAGAGATCAGTTCGATACCGAGGAACAGAGACGCCAGATGGTTGGCATTCGCCAGCAGGATCCCGCCCAGCGCGGCAATTAACACCAACAGGTAGAACTCATCCTTGTTGTCGTTATAGCCTTCAAGCCACGGGTAGGCGAAAGTACAGGTGGCGAGGCTCGCCAACAATACCAGCCCGGTGTAAAGCATGGCGAAACCATCAACGCGCATCAGCGGCGTAACGTCCATAGCGCCCGCCTGGCCAACAAACCAGAGCGAAACCAGCGCCGCGTTAAGCCCAATAACCGAGAGCGTAGCGTTGAGGAAATGATTGCGTCGCCACGCAATGGAGAGCATCACAACCACCACCGTCAAGCCGACGATCAGCAACGGTAGCAGTGCGATCAGGTTTTGTGGAGTTATTGTCATGGCGATTTACGGCCTTGTAGTAGTAACGGAATTAACAAACCACTGCTGGATATTGCCAATCGCGGAGTGCGAGGTATCCAGAATCGGCTGCGGATAGAAGCCCAGCAGTACCAGCAGCACCACCAGCAACAGGATCATAAACAGCTCACGCAGCGACATCCCTGGCAGTTCCTGGCTGGCAATCTGGCTTTTCGCTTTACCGAAGTAAGCGCGATGTAACATCGCCAGCGAATAAACAGATGCAAAGACCAGCCCAAAGGTAGAGATAACGGTAATCACCGGTACAACCTGGAAGCTGCCGAACAGAATCATAAATTCGCCGACGAAGTTACCGGTGCCAGGCATCCCAAGCGTTGCCACCGCAAAGAACAGCGACAGTGCTGGCAGCCATTTCATCTTGCTCCACAGACCGCCCATCATGCGCATGTCGCGGGTATGGATACGTTCATAAAGCTGACCACAAAGAATAAACAGACCCGCCGCCGACAAACCGTGCGCAATCATCTGGATTACCGCGCCCTGGTAGGCCAACTGGCTGCCGGTGTAGATAGCAATCAGCACGAAGCCCATGTGGGAAACCGAGGTGTAGGCGATCAGACGTTTGATATCGGTCTGGGCGAAGGCCATCCACGCACCGTAGAAGATGCCGATAACACCCAGCCACATAGCAATTGGCGCGAACTCTGCCGACGCGTTCGGGAACAGCGGCAGGGAGAAACGCAGCAAACCGTAAGCGGCAGTTTTCAGCAAGATCCCCGCGAGGTCAACGGAACCGGCGGTCGGAGCCTGGGAGTGCGCATCCGGCAGCCAGCCATGCAGCGGAACCACCGGCATTTTGACTGCGAAGGCGATGAAGAAGCCCAGCATTAACAGGTATTCCACACCACTGGACATTGGCGTATTCAGCAGCTCTTCATAGTTGAAGGTCCAGACGCCGGTCGCATTGTAGTGAACAAAAACCAGCGCCAGGATGGCAATCAACATCACCAGGCCACTCGCCTGGGTGTAAATGAAGAACTTGGTTGCCGCCGTGATACGCGTTTTACCGTCAGAGGCTTTATGCCCCCACAGTGCGATCAGGAAGTACATCGGCACCAGCATCATTTCCCAGAAGAAGAAGAACAGGAACATGTCGATGGCAAGGAACACGCCGATAACGCCGCCCAGGATCCACATCAGGTTGAGGTGGAAGAAGCCCTGATATTTTTCGATCTCTTTCCACGAACATAGTACCGCCAGCACACCGAGCAGACCGGTCAGCACGACCATCAGCAGCGACAGCCCGTCAATGGCGAGATGAATAGAGATACCAAAACGCGGGATCCACGGCATGTCGAATTCAGACTGCCACTGCGGAATTCCGGCGGATTGCGTCAGTGAATAACCGCCCTGCAACCACAGTTGCAGCGACAGCGCCAGCGTCAATCCCATGGTGATCAGCGCGATCCAGCGTGGCACCTTGACGCCAAAGCGTTCGGTCTGCCAGCACAGGAAGCCGCCAATAAAGGGAATTAATATTAGCCAGGGTAGTAACATGGCGATCTTTATTCCTTGTAAAAGTCCCGTCAGGACCGGATTTTCAACGAATTCTCACGACAGAAAATTCTCTTCGGACTGGGGGTAGTGTCGGATGCACCGCGAAGGCGGCTTATCCGACCTACGTTCTTATATGCCCAGGGGCAATCCCACAATCCTTAACTCAACGCAGTACCATCAACAGTGCCAGCACCACGACCGCACCGATGCTCATGGATGCCACATACCAGCGCAGATAGCCGTTCTCACTTAACAGCAGACCTTTACCTGCAAAGCGGGAAAGGACAGCCGGGATGTTCATCATTGAGTTCAGCGGATCGCGTTTCAGCAACCAGGCAATACCCAGGAACGGCTTGACGAACACTTTGTCATACAGCCAGTCAAATCCCCAGGCGTTGTACCACCAGGTGCCCAGCAGACGGCCCGGCGCACTGTTGGCGATGGAGGTCACCAGAGTACGTTTACCCAGCCACAGCCAGGCTGCCAGCAGAATGCCGACCACCGCGACCACGCCAGAGGTAATTTCCAGGGTCAACATGCTGCCGTGCGCCAGTTCCGTCGTTTGCGGAAGCACGCCCTGCAGCGGCGGTACAATCAGTGCGCCAACGAAGGTGGAAAGGATCAGCAGCACAATCAGCGGCAGGCTGTGAGTTACCCCTTTCACGGCGTGAGCGTGAATTTGTTCTTTTCCGTGGAAGACGATGAAAATCATACGGAAGGTGTAGAGCGAGGTCATAAACGCACCGACCAGACCTGCCACCATCAGATTGATATGACCATTCGCCATCGCACCCGCGAGGATCTCATCCTTACTGAAGAAGCCCGCAGTGACCAGCGGTAGTGCCGACAGTGCTGCGCCGCCCACCAGGAAGCAGAGATAAACCAGCGGAATAGATTTACGCAGACCGCCCATCTTGAAGATGTTCTGTTCGTGATGGCAGGCCAGAATGACGGAACCGGATGCCAGGAACAGCAGCGCTTTAAAGAACGCGTGGGTCATCAAGTGGAAAATCGCCGCATCCCATGCCTGCACGCCAAGCGCGAGGAACATGTAGCCAATCTGGCTCATGGTAGAGTAAGCGAGAACACGTTTGATGTCGGTCTGTACCAGCGCGGCAAAACCGGCCAGCAGCAGCGTAACCGCCCCGACAATACCCACCAGATGCAGAACTTCCGGCGTCATCAGGAACAGGCCGTGGGTACGGGCGATCAGGTAGACACCCGCGGTTACCATGGTTGCGGCGTGGATCAGCGCGGAGACAGGCGTCGGGCCCGCCATCGCGTCGGCAAGCCATGTCTGCAACGGCAACTGCGCAGATTTACCGACCGCACCGCCCAGCAGCATCAGCGTCGCCCACATCAGCATGTTATTGCCGTCAGCAAAGTTCGCTGGTGCCAGTTCCACCATTTCGCGGAAGTTCAGGGTGCCCAGTTCGTTGTAAAGAATGAACAGTGCGAAAGCGAGGAACACGTCACCCACACGGGTCACGACGAACGCTTTCATTGCCGCTGCGCCATTCTTCGGATCGGTGTAATAGAACCCGATCAGCAGATAGGAGCACAGGCCCACGCCTTCCCAGCCGAGGTACATCAGCAGCAGGTTGTCGGCAAGCACCAGAACCACCATGCTGGCGATGAACAGGTTGGTGTAAGCGAAGAAGCGAGAGTAGCCCTCTTCACCGCGCATATACCAGGAGGCGTACATGTGAATAAGGAAACCCACACCAGTGACCACCGAGAGCATGGTCAGCGACAGGCCGTCCAGCACCAGGTTAAAACCGATGTTAAAGTCGCCTACCGACATCCACGTCCACAGCGGCTGGCTGTATGTCTGCTCGCCGTTAGCGAAGAAATCAACGCCGATAAAGGCGGTTACCAGCGCCGCCAGGCCCACAGAGCCTACGCCGACGATCGCCGAGACGTTTTCAGACCAGCGCCCACGGGAGAATGCCAGCAGGACGAAGCCAATCAATGGCAAAATAATGGTTAAGGCAAGCATGTTCATCCGCGCATCTCACTTACTGAATCGATGTTCAGGTTCTGGCGACGACGGTGAAGTTGCAGCAGCAGCGCAAGGCCGATACTCGCTTCTGCCGCCGCGAGGCTGATGGCGAGAATGTACATCACCTGACCGTCGGTCTGGCCCCAGTAGCTTCCGGCGACCACGAAGGCCAGCGCGGAGGCGTTAATCATGATTTCCAGACCAATCAACATAAACAGCAGATTGCGACGGATAACCAGACCGGTTAAGCCAAGAACGAATAAGATTGCCGCGAGGATCAGTCCATGTTGTAAGGGGATCATGCGTGCTCCTCCGTTTTTCTTTTCGCGCTGTCGTCTTTACGATTGCTCAGCACTTCACCCGCACGCTCTTCACGACCGACGTGGAAGGCCACAACCAGACCTGCGAGCAGCAGCATAGAAGCCAGTTCCACCGCCAGTACGTAAGGCCCGAACAGCGTAATACCCACTGCTTTAGCACTGATTGGCGTACCGTCGATACCCTGATCGTTAACACCGAGGATGGCGTAAACAATCACCACCAGCATGATGGCCGACAAAATTGCCGGACCAATCCACACCTGCGGTTTCAGCCACTGGCGTTCCTGTTCGATTTCTGAACCGCCCAGGTTGAGCATCATCACCACGAACACGAACAGCACCATAATGGCACCCGCGTAGACGATAATTTCCAGCGCACCGGCGAAGTAAGCGCCCAGTGAGAAGAACACCCCGGAAATCGCCAGCAGCGAAATAATCAGGTACAGCAGTGCGTGTACCGGATTGGTATGGGTGATCACTCGCAAGGTCGCAAGTATGGCTATCAGGCCACAGATATAAAAAGCGAACTCCATTGCCCCTCTCCTTACGGTAACAGGCTCTTGACGTCGATAGGCTTGGCTTCGTTCTCTGCTTCGCCCTTATCTTTGCCGTCGATTGCCATACCTGCCATCCGGTAGAAGTTATATTCCGGGTATTTGCCCGGACCGGAGATCAGCAGATCCTCTTTCTCGTAAACCAGATCCTGGCGCTTGTATTCCCCCATTTCGAAATCCGGGGTTAACTGAATCGCCGTGGTCGGACAGGCTTCTTCGCACAGACCACAGAAAATGCAGCGTGAGAAGTTGATGCGGAAAAATTCCGGGTACCAGCGACCGTCTTTGGTTTCTGCTTTTTGCAGCGAGATACAGCCGACCGGGCAGGCTACCGCGCAGAGGTTACAGGCTACGCAACGCTCTTCGCCGTCCGGGTCGCGGGTCAGAACGATACGACCACGATAACGGGGCGGCAGATAGACCGGCTCTTCCGGGTACATTCGCGTTTCGCGTTTGGCGAACGCGTGCAGGCCGATCATCCAGATACTACGAACCTGGGTGCCGAAACCTACTAACAATTCTTTTAAGGTCATGGTCTTATTGCCCCTTATTGCGCCTGCCAGAGAATGACAGCCGCCGTTACCAGCAAGTTGATCAGCGTCAGCGGCAGGCAGATTTTCCAGCCGAAGGACATTACCTGGTCATAACGCGGACGCGGTAACGACGCACGAATCAAAATGAACATCATCATAAAGAACGCGGTTTTCAGCGCGAACCAGATGAATGGCGGTAACAACGGGCCTTGCCAGCCACCGAAGAACAGCGTCACCATCAATGCAGAGATGGTCACAATCCCGATGTACTCACCCACGAAGAACAGACCGAACTTCATACCGGAATATTCAATGTGGTAACCATCCGCCAGTTCCTGCTCGGCTTCCGGCTGGTCAAACGGGTGACGGTGACATACCGCCACGCCCGCGATGGCAAAGGTAATAAAACCAAAGAATTGCGGGATAACGTTCCACACATGCGCCTGGCTGTTGACGATGTCGGTCATGTTGAATGAACCGGCCTGCGCCACCACGCCCATCAAGGAAAGCCCGAGGAACACTTCGTAGCTCAGGGTCTGCGCAGAAGCACGCATCGCACCCAGCAACGAGTATTTGTTGTTACTTGACCAGCCCGCAAACAGCACCGCGTAAACCGCCAGACCTGCCATCATCAGGAAGAACAAAATCCCGATGTTCAGGTCGGCAACCACCCAACCCGGACTGACTGGCACAATCGCAAAGGCCAGCAGCAGCGAGGTAAAGGCAATCATCGGTGCCAGGGTAAAGATGACGCGATCCGAGAATTTCGGGATCCAGTCTTCTTTAAAGAACATTTTGATCATGTCCGCAACCAGCTGGAGCGAACCGCCCCAGCCAACACGGTTAGGTCCGTAACGGTTCTGGAACAGACCCAGCAGGCGACGTTCGCCAAAGCTCATGAATGCCCCGCAGGTGACAACCACCAGCAGGATCACCACCGCTTTGAGGATGGTCAGCAGGATCTCAATCAGTTCCGGTGATATCCAACTCATTGTTGTGCCTCCTTGAGATCCTCAAGATGCGCGCCAGCCAGCACCGGAGCAATGCCGGACATACCCATCGGCAAGCCCACCTGCCCTGCCGTCAGTCCTTCGGCGATTTCAACCGGCAGCGTGACCGTGTTGCCATCGTAACTAAAGGAGACGCGTGTACCTGCGTTCACACCCAACTTCGCGGCATCCGCTGGGTTGAGTTTGATGTACGGCTGCGGCATACGGCTCTGGAAGACCGGAGCACGCTGTGACAATTCATCGCTGCCAAACAGGTGGTAATACGGCGCGATACGCCATTTCCCGTCCTGCGGCTGGAAGCGTGCCGGTACGCTGGTGAAGTAATCCAGACCATTTTCGCTGGTTTCAAACAGACGCACGCCCGGATCGCCAAAGCGCAGTTTGCCGCCCACTTCGTCCTGGAATTTGTTCCACGCCTGCGGGGAGTTCCAGCCCGGCGCCCAGGCAAACGGCACTTGCGAACGGTGCGCAGTCGGCTGGTTGTTACCTTCCATCGAGAAGGTGAACATGGTGTCAATATCCTGCGGCTGACGCGGCTCATGAACGCTGATATTGGCGCGCATGGCGGTACGACCGCTGTAACGGTGCGGTTCACGGGCCAGTTTCTGCCCACGAATACGGAATGTCGCATCCGGCGCAGCATCTTTGATACCTGCCAGTTCCGGGATTTTCGCCACAACAGCGTCAATCACATGGTCGAGCTGCGTCCAGTCCACTTCACGGCTCAGCAGGGTGCTGTGCAGCGAGTGTAACCAGCGCCAGCTTTCCAGCATGACAGTTTTGCTGTCGTAATAAGCAGGATCGTAAACCTGGAAGAAACGTTGGGCGCGGCCTTCGTTGTTGATCACCGTACCGTCGCTTTCAGCAAAGCTGGCAGCAGAAAGTACCAGATGGGCGTTTTCCATAATCGCTGTGCGTTGATGATCAACCACCATCACCAGCGGTGCTTTAGCCAGCGCAGCATTCACGCGGATAGCAGAAGCGTGACGATGCAGATCGTTTTCCAACACCACCACCGCGTCGGCGCGTCCGGTTTCCAGTTCGGTTAACGCTTCTTCAAGCGAACCGCCACCCATAATGCCCAGCCCCATGCTGTTGACGGAACGGGCAATCATGGTGATACCGACGTCAGCGCCGCGACCTTTCAGGGCTTTCGCGACGTTAGCCGCCGCCTGAATCACCTCTAAGCTACCGGCGTTCGTCCCGGAGATAATCAACGGTTTCTTCGCACCTGCCAGTGCCTGCACGATGACGTCGATTTTGCTTTGCAGCTCAGGTTCGATACCGTCAACCGCTGGTGCAGAGTTATCCAGCGCATGGGCGATGGCAAAACCTAAACGCGCCTGATCTTCAACCGGTGCGCGGTAAGTCCACGCCGCGATATCATCCAGACGGGTGTCATCAACGTTGGTAACAAACAGCGGATGCTTCGCACGTTGACCGATGTTGAGGATTGCCGCAATCTGCCAGTCAGCCACTTTCTGTGCTGCCGCCATTTCGCGCGCTTTACCTTTCACAGCCTGACGCACTGCCAGCGCGACGCGCGCGCCGGTCTGGGTAACGTCTTCGCCCAGCACCAGTACCGCATCGTAAGATTCGATTTCGCGCAGAGCCGGAGTATAAATGCCGCCTTCACGCAGCACTTTCAGCGCCAGTTGCAGACGTTCCTGCTCACCGTGAGCGATACCGGTGTAGAAGTTTTCTTCGCCCACCAGTTCACGCAGCGCAAAGTTGCTTTCCACGCTGGCACGCGGAGAACCAATACCGATCACTTTCTTCGACTGACGCAGAATATCTGCCGCGCCCTGCATTGCCTGTTCGGCGTTGAGGGTAATGAAATCATCGCCACGACGCTGTACTGGCTGACGCGGACGATCCTTCAGGTTGACGTAACCGTAACCGAAACGACCACGGTCGCAGAGGAAGTAGTGGTTTACCGTACCGTTGTAACGGTTTTCGATACGACGCAGTTCGCCGTAACGTTCACCGGGGCTGATGTTACAGCCGATGGAACATTGCTGGCAGATGCTCGGCGCAAACTGCATATCCCATTTACGGTTGTAACGCTCGGAGTGCGTTTTGTCGGTAAATACGCCGGTCGGGCAAATTTCGACCAGGTTACCGGAAAATTCGCTTTCCAGCGTGCCGTCTTCCGGGCGACCGAAGTAGACGTTGTCGTGCGCACCGTAAACGCCCAGATCTGTACCGTCAGCGTAATCTTTGTAGTAACGCACACAGCGGTAGCAGGCGATGCAGCGGTTCATTTCGTGAGAGATGAATGGCCCCAAATCCTGATTACGGTGGGTACGTTTGGTGAAACGGTAGCGACGGAAGCTGTGTCCGGTCATCACAGTCATATCCTGAAGATGGCAGTTACCGCCCTCTTCACATACCGGACAGTCGTGCGGGTGGTTGGTCATCAACCACTCGACCACGCTTTCACGGAACTGTTTCGCTTCTTCGTCGTCAATGGAAATAAAGGTGCCATCGGAAGCCGGTGTCATACAGGACATCACCAGGCGACCACGCGTGTCTTCCGCGTTTTGGTATTGCTTCACCGCACACTGGCGGCAAGCACCGACACTTCCCAGCGCCGGATGCCAGCAAAAGTAAGGAATATCAAGGCCCAGAGACAGACAAGCTTCCAGCAGGTTGTCCGCTCCGTTGACCTCGTATTCTTTGCCGTCTACATGAATTGTAGCCATTAGCATGCTTCCAGTTTTCTCAGTCAGAGACTGAGCGTTAATCGAAATTCGGTTACCAGCGCTCTTTCAGCAGGTTCGGCTGAATCCCATTAATCAAATGGGTATTGCTGAACGGCTGTTTGATTCCCGCCTCAAATTCTTCGCGGAAATATTTGATGGCGCTCTGTAACGGCTCCACTGCACCAGGTGCGTGGGCACAGAAAGTTTTACCCGGGCCTAAGAATCGACACAGTTGCTCAAGTGTTTCGATATCGCCCGGCTGACCTTCACCACGCTCCAGCGCACGCAGAATTTTCACGCTCCACGGCAGACCGTCGCGGCACGGCGTACACCAGCCGCAGGACTCACGGGCGAAAAACTCTTCCAGGTTACGCACCAGCGACACCATGTTGATCTCATGGTCAACCGCCATCGCCAGCGCCGTACCCAGACGGCTGCCCGCTTTACCGATACTTTCGAATTCCATCGGCAGATCAAGGTGCGCTTCGGTCAGGAAGTCAGTCCCCGCGCCGCCTGGCTGCCAGGCTTTAAATTTCAGACCATCACGCATACCACCGGCGTAATCTTCGAGGATCTCGCGTGCGGTGGTGCCGAACGGCAGTTCCCACAGTCCCGGATTTTTCACCCGACCGGAGAAGCCCATCAGCTTGGTGCCAGCATCTTTACTTTTCGAGATGTTCTGATACCACTCCACGCCGTTAGCGAGGATCGCCGGAACGTTACACAGGGTTTCGACGTTGTTGACACAGGTCGGTTTACCCCATGCGCCGGAGGTTGCCGGGAAGGGTGGCTTCGAGCGTGGGTTAGCACGACGTCCTTCCAGGGAGTTGATTAACGCTGTTTCTTCCCCGCAGATGTAGCGCCCTGCCCCGGTATGGACGAACAGTTCGAAATCGAAACCTGTTCCCATAATGTTTTTGCCAAGCAGACCCGCTTCGGTGGCTTCGGCAATGGCACGGCGCAGATTAACTGCCGCTTCGATATATTCGCCACGCAGGAAGATGTAGCCACGGTAAGCTTTCAGCGCAAACGCGGAGATGAGCATACCTTCCACCAGCAGGTGCGGCAGTTGCTCCATCAACAGGCGGTCTTTATAGGTGCCCGGCTCCATTTCATCGGCATTACACAGCAGGTAACGGATGTTCATGGATTCGTCTTTCGGCATCAGGCTCCATTTCAGGCCAGTCGAGAAGCCCGCGCCGCCGCGCCCTTTCAGACCAGCGTCTTTTACCTGATTAACGATTTCGTCCGGAGACAGCCCGGTCAGCGCCTTACGCGCGCCTTCGTAACCGTTTTTGCTGCGGTATTCGTCCAGCCACACTGGCTGTTTGTCATCGCGCAGACGCCAGGTCAGCGGATGCGTTTCGGGAGTACGGATAATGTTTTTCATTTATACCGCTCCAGCAGTTCAGGGATCGCTTCCGGGGTCAGATGCGCGTGAGTGTCCTCATCGATCATCATGTTTGGCCCTTTATCACAGTTCCCCAGGCAGCAAGTTGGCAGCAGCGTAAAGCGGCCATCAAATGTCGTTTGCCCTGGTTTGATGTTCAGCTTTTTCTCGAGCGCCGCCTGAATACCCTGATAACCGTTGATATGACAGACCACGCTGTCACAATAACGGATCACATGGCGACCAACCGGCTGGCGGAAGATCTGACTGTAGAACGTTGCCACACCTTCGACGTCGCTTGCCGGAATACCCAGCACATCGGCGATCGCGTGGATCGCACCATCCGGCACCCAGCCACGCTGCTTCTGAACGATTTTCAGCGCTTCAATGGACGCCGCACGCGGGTCTTCGTAGTGGTGCATCTCGTGCTCGATCGCTTCACGCTCTGCCGCACTCAGCTCAAAAGCCTCGGTTTGTGGTTGTTGATTCTCGTGCATAATTAGCGGTCCACATCTGACATAACAAAATCGATACTGCCCAGATAAACAATCAGGTCAGACACCAGGCTGCCGCGGATCGCCGCCGGAATTTGCTGCAAATGCGCAAAGCTCGGGGTACGAACACGGGTGCGGTAACTCATGGTGCTGCCGTCGCTGGTCAGGTAGTAACTGTTGATCCCTTTGGTCGCCTCAATCATCTGGAAAGATTCATTGGCAGGCATCACCGGACCCCACGACACTTGCAGGAAGTGGGTGATCAGGGTTTCGATATGTTGCAGCGTGCGCTCTTTCGGCGGCGGCGTGGTCAGCGGGTGATCCGCTTTGAACGGGCCTTCCGGCATGTTGTTGAGGCACTGCTCAAGAATGCGCAGACTCTGGCGCAGCTCTTCCACTTTAAGCATTACGCGGGTGTAGCAGTCAGAAACGCCACCACCCACCGGGATTTCAAAGTCGAAGTTTTCATAGCCAGAATAAGGACGCGCCTTACGCACGTCGAAGTCGATCCCGGTAGCACGCAGGCCCGCGCCAGTGGTGCCCCACTCCAGCGCCTCTTTCGCGCCATAGGCGGCAACGCCCTGGGAACGACCTTTCAGAATGGTGTTTTGCAGCGCCGCTTTCTCGTAAGACGCCAGACGTTTCGGCATCCAGTCGAGGAACTCACGCAGCAGGCGATCCCAGCCGCGCGGCAGGTCGTGCGCTACGCCGCCAATACGGAACCACGCCGGGTGCATACGGAAACCAGTGATTGCTTCCACCAGATCGTAAATTTTCTGACGATCGGTAAAGGCGAAGAACACTGGCGTCATTGCGCCGACGTCCTGAATAAAGGTCGAGATATACAGCAGGTGACTGTTGATGCGGAACAGTTCGGAGAGCATAACGCGAATGACGTTAACGCGATCCGGCACGGTGATCCCGGCCAGTTTCTCTACCGCCAGCACGTAAGGCATTTCGTTAACGCAGCCGCCGAGGTATTCGATACGGTCAGTATACGGAATGTAGCTGTGCCAGGACTGGCGTTCGCCCATTTTCTCCGCACCACGGTGGTGGTAACCGATGTCTGGTACGCAGTCGACAATCTCTTCGCCATCGAGTTGCAAAACGATACGGAAAGCCCCGTGCGCCGACGGGTGGTTCGGACCGAGGTTGAGGAACATGAAGTCCTCGTTTTCGGTGCCGCGCTTCATCCCCCACTCTTCCGGTTTGAAGGTCAGGGCTTCCATCTCCAGATCCTGTTTGGCTTTGGTCAGCTCAAACGGCGAGAATTCGGTAGCGCGCGCCGGATAATCTTTACGCAGCGGGTGACCTTTCCAGGTTTGCGGCATCATGATGCGTCGCAGGTTCGGGTGACCGTCGAAAGTAATGCCAAACAGATCCCAGGTTTCACGCTCATACCAGTTAGCGTTCGGGAACAGTTTGGTGAAGGTCGGTACGTGCAGGTCGTTTTCTGCCAGCGCCACCTTCAGCATGATGTCGCGGTTACGATCGATAGAAATCAGATGGTAGAAAACGGAAAAATCCGCGGCAGGTAACCCTTCGCGGTGTGTGCGCAGACGTTCGTCCATGCCGTGTAAGTCAAACAGCATGACGTAAGGTTTCGGCAGTTTCTTTAAGAAATCGCCAACTTCCAGTAATTGTTCACGCTTGATCCACACAACGGGAACCCCGGTGCGAGTCGCCTGAACAGTAAAGGCATCCGGCCCAAAACGGTTGCGCAGTTCGCCAATCACCGGATCATCAAGATGATCGCGGGTCTGCCAGGCGGGTTCTTGCGCGGTTAAGTCGGTCATATTGTTCACCATTGCAAATGGTCCGTGGTGACTGTCGGCGCAGTAAGCTTCGCGAAATAGATTTAGGAATAAGCGAAGAAAAATCCCTTTGCCGACAGGCGCAAATTAAATCTCGTCAGGTGTACGCAGGTTAGTTACGGCAATGCGTTCACCGCGCTTGCGTTCGCGCTCTGATTGCATATTGGCGCGATAAACGCCCTGATCGCCAACCACCCAGGAGAGCGGACGACGTTCTTTGCCGATAGATTCCTGCAACAGCATCAGTGCCTGCATGTACGCTTCAGGACGCGGCGGGCAGCCCGGGATATACACATCAACCGGGATGAATTTATCGACGCCCTGCACAACGGAATAAATATCGTACATACCACCAGAGTTGGCACAGGCACCCATTGAGATAACCCATTTTGGTTCCAGCATCTGGTCATACAGACGCTGAATAACCGGTGCCATTTTGGTAAAGCAGGTTCCTGCAACCACCATCAGGTCAGCCTGACGCGGCGAAGCACGCAATACTTCTGCGCCAAAACGCGCCACGTCATGCACCGCGGTAAACGAAGTCACCATCTCAACGTAACAGCAGGAAAGACCGAAGTTATACGGCCAAATTGAGTTTTTACGACCCCAGTTAACCATGTCATTGAGCTTGCCCATAAACACGTTTTTGTTAACTTCTTGCTCCAGAGGGTCGGTTACGATCTCCTGCTTTTGCAGGGGGTAACGGTCGTTCTCACCGTTGGGATCTATGCGGGTGAGCGTATAATCCATCTTAATGCCTCGCGGTTAGCGTTGACGATTAGCGATACTGTTCGTTTCCGGGTTCATACGCTCGCGGCGTGAACGCGCGGGCGTCCAGTCCAGCGCGCCAATACGCACCAGATAAACCAGACCTGCCAGTAACACAAAAATAAAAATTGCAGCTTCCACAAAGCCTACCCAGCCGCTTTCGCGGATAGAGGTTGACCATGCGAACAGATACAGCGCTTCAACGTCGAAGATAACGAAGAACATGGCCACCAGATAAAACTTGGCGGACAGGCGTAAGCGGGCGGAGCCGACCGAGTCGATACCGGATTCAAACGGCACGTTTTTCGACCTCGCGCGTGCGCGACCGCCTAAAAACCAACCGCCTACCAGCATCAGGCAACACAGGCCAATGGCAACGATAAGAAAGATAGCGAATGCCCAGTGATGAGCGATGACTTCAGTGGATGTTGACATACTCATTGCTTACTCATCAAAAGTAGCGCCAGATTCACTGCTCTTCACGGCAGATGGACGCCACATCGATTCATGGGGAGGAATAAAAAAAACCTTACAATCACTGTAGAAATTCTTTTATACAGCTAATTGATGTGGTTTTTTACTCCTTTCTATAACCTTTTGTCAACTTTAACAAAAGTTTCTTCACATTAGTTTACATAATATCAACACCATTAGCATTTAATGCCCTTTCACCCCAGATCCTTGACGACTCCAGGATAATTAGATGTTGTTGAATCGTGTCCGTTGTGAAGCAATGGAAAAAATACGGGTCTATTTTGACAGGAATTTGTGTCGATTCCTCCCCCCAAAAGAGAGTATTTTCTTGATCTGTGACACGCTTTTGTCATTCCATAACAAAAACGCAGCAACAAATTTACGTATTTTTTAACATCATTGTAGCAGGTGATTTTTTTCAGGCGATTATTTGTGCGTTCGGGACGTGAATCTCTGGTGGTTGAAAAATGAACAGTTTTGTACGTTCTGCACTATGCGATGAAGGATTTTTACTAAAAAAAAGCCGCTGGGGTTTAAAACACCCCCAGCGGCTCGTTTTTTACACTATTGTCTCAGGAATTATCTATCGTCCGTCGATTACTCGATATCCCTTTCAATCAACAATGAATCATCCCCTTCCGGAGCAGACATTGGGCTGTATTGCCACGGATTATGGTAGCTCTCCATCGCCTGATAGATCACCTGGGCCAGCTCATTATTACTGGACGGATCATAGCACAGCAAATATTCGGTATCAGGTAGCGGCGGTAAGCCATCTACTCCACTCAGCACACGCAGGTCCGGGCTCATCATCTCAACCGGCCTTGCCGTCACGCCAAGACCGGCTTTCACTGCCGCACGAACGGCCGGAAGCGTCGAGGCGACATAAGCCAGTCGCCATGGAATATCTGCTTTATTAAGCGTCGCCAGCACCATATCGCGAAACGGGCTAGGATCATCCAGCAATACAAGAGGGATCGGCTCGCCTTTTTGCAATATGTATTCCGCTGCGCAGTACCAGTGTGTTGGCGAGGTACGCAGGTTCAATGCCTTAAACGCTGAAGGACGATGGGTGGTTACCATCAAATCCACTTCCTGGGATTCCAGCATTTCTGCCATATAGGCATTACGTTTAACGCGGACATCCAGCGCTAATTTCGGATAAACCGAACTCACGCGATTTAACAGGAAAGGTAAGATCGTATCGGCAGATTCATCTGAAGCACCGATAGTTAATACGCCCTGAAGATTACTGAACATTAATGATGAGCAGGCCTCATCATTAAAACGCAGGATTTTCCTGGCGTAACCAAGAAGTTGAATGCCATGTTCAGTTAACAGTTTGTTGCGACCGTGACGAGCGAACAGTTCTTTCCCAACGAGTTGTTCCAGACGCTGCATTTGCTGACTTACGGCGGACTGAGTACGACACACAGCGGCAGCTGCGGCAGCAAAAGTGTTCAGATCGGCAACAGCAACAAATGTTCTCAGCAGATCGAGGTCGAGGTTAATTATCGGACGATTTGCACTTATCATATATTATCACTTACTGGCGGCTCATACTGAGCTGGTTAATGCTGTGCACACACAAACAAGCAATTCCATTTGTAATGTGCCTCCCTGGCAGTTTCATCCGGAACCCGGACGAAAGTAAAAATGCATATGAGTTGCACTAAAAAAGCGACTCACATTGTTCCGTTATAATGCCTGAAGTAGATCACAGAATATATCTTCAGGGATCGCATATCTATTAAGTTACTCACTCTTTTCTATTTATGACATGCGCGTGTTTGTATAAATGTAAATGTGAGTCCTTGTTCCACTCTCGTGCAGCATCGCTGGTCATACGCGAACACGTACCAACAGCAATGGTGAGGCGGCATCAAGAGCAGGGATCCGTCATTTATCCGAGCATTTTACCCCAAAAACCTTTTATTTATAAGGGTCATTGCGAATTATCTGATGCAAAGTTATGTTATGTTAGGCAAAGTAATCTTCTATTATTAATAAGCACATCAAAACCTTTTTGAATATTAAATAATAATTAATTAGCATCATCCTCATTCATTAATTCCGCTTAACAATAGTTTCACACCTTGCCCCCATTGCGACACCTCGGAAATCATCACGCAGTTAAACTCTCCGTAATGAGGAAATATCATCATCGCGTTTCATTAGTGAATTCTTAAATGAGGCATTTTCACACAATTATCTTACAGATAAAAAAACCAGACTTACAATTAAGAATCAGAACAATTCACTATATAACATTGCATGTAAAGCATATACACCTCATTATTTTGTCATTATTAAGTTATTAACAGCACAATCGAGCCTTCCCCTCTGGCAAAATCTTATTCTGCAGACCTTCAAAACACCGTCCTGGGGGAGTACATTGTTCTAAGCTGACTTCCACGGCAGGGAGTGGCGATAACAGCAAAAAAGGTCAAGATTCATGTCCCCCATTGAAAAATCCAGCAAATTAGAGAATGTCTGTTATGACATCCGTGGTCCGGTGCTGAAAGAAGCAAAACGCCTGGAAGAAGAAGGTAACAAGGTACTGAAACTGAACATCGGCAACCCAGCCCCGTTCGGTTTTGACGCGCCAGATGAAATCCTCGTTGACGTGATACGCAACCTGCCTACCGCTCAAGGGTATTGCGATTCCAAAGGTCTTTACTCCGCGCGTAAAGCCATCATGCAGCACTACCAGGCTCGTGGCATGCGTGATGTTACCGTGGAAGATATTTACATCGGCAATGGTGTATCGGAGCTTATCGTTCAGGCAATGCAGGCATTGCTGAACAGCGGGGACGAAATGTTGGTTCCTGCACCAGATTACCCACTCTGGACCGCGGCGGTTTCGCTTTCCAGCGGTAAAGCGGTGCATTATCTTTGCGATGAATCCTCTGACTGGTTCCCGGACCTCGATGATATTCGCGCTAAAATTACGCCTCGTACGCGTGGGATCGTTATTATCAACCCAAATAACCCAACCGGCGCGGTATATTCCAAAGAGCTTTTAATGGAGATTGTGGAGATTGCACGTCAGCATAATCTCATTATCTTCGCCGATGAAATTTATGACAAAATTCTCTACGACGACGCTGAGCATCACTCAATTGCGCCGCTGGCACCTGACCTGCTGACCATTACCTTTAACGGACTGTCGAAAACGTACCGCGTTGCAGGCTTCCGTCAGGGGTGGATGGTGTTGAACGGGCCGAAAAAACACGCCAAAGGCTACATCGAAGGTCTGGAAATGCTGGCTTCAATGCGCCTGTGTGCTAACGTTCCTGCGCAACACGCCATTCAGACCGCGCTAGGTGGTTATCAGAGCATCAGTGAATTTATTACCCCTGGCGGTCGTCTTTATGAGCAGCGTAACCGCGCGTGGGAACTGATCAACGATATTCCGGGCGTTTCCTGCGTGAAACCTCGTGGTGCGCTGTATATGTTCCCGAAAATCGACGCCAAACGCTTTAACATTCACGACGATCAGAAAATGGTGTTGGATTTCCTGTTGCAGGAAAAAGTTCTGTTGGTGCAAGGGACGGCATTCAACTGGCCGTGGCCGGATCACTTCCGCATTGTCACGCTACCGCGTGTCGATGATATCGAGCTGTCTTTGAGCAAGTTCGCGCGTTTCCTTTCTGGTTATCATCAGCTGTAATCTTAATTTCACTGCCGGAGATTGCATCCGGCAGCGTTATCCCGCCACAATGACCTGATGATGTCATCATACGTAAGGTCACTATGAAACAGAGCCATTTTTTTGCCCATCTCTCCCGCCTGAAACTCATTAACCGCTGGCCGCTCATGCGCAACGTGCGGACGGAAAATGTGTCCGAACACAGTTTGCAGGTAGCGATGGTCGCCCATGCGCTGGCAGCTATCAAAAATCGAAAATTTGGCGGTAATGTCAACGCCGAACGTATCGCTTTACTGGCGATGTACCACGATGCCTCAGAAGTGCTCACCGGCGATCTCCCTACTCCGGTGAAATACTTCAATTCGCAAATCGCTCAGGAGTACAAGGCTATTGAAAAAATCGCTCAGCAAAAACTGGTCGATATGGTTCCGGAAGAGCTGCGGGATATCTTTGCGCCGTTAATTGACGAGCATGCATATAGCGATGAAGAAAAATCGCTGGTGAAACAGGCAGATGCACTGTGTGCATATCTGAAATGTCTGGAAGAACTCGCGGCCGGAAATAATGAATTCTTGCTGGCAAAAACGCGACTGGAAGCGACGCTTGAAGCGCGTCGCAGCCAGGAGATGGACTACTTCATGGAAATATTTGTTCCCAGCTTCCATCTTTCGCTCGATGAGATTAGCCAGGATTCACCGCTGTAAGCAGCCGGAGTCTGCGTCGCATCAGGCAATAAGCGCCGGATGCGACATCAGGCTCTTGTCAAAACGGAAACAGCATCGGGATCATCACCACACAAACCGCCATCACGATAATGGTGAACGGTACCCCCAACTTCACAAAGTCACTGAAGCTGTAATTTCCCGGACCTAAAACCAGTGTGTTAACAGGTGAAGAAACCGGTGTCATAAAGGCGGCGGATGCTGCCATCGCCACGACCATCGCGAATGGATAAGGCGACACCCCCATCGTTTTGGCAGCAGCCAGCGCAATCGGAGCCATCAACACCGCCGTCGCGGTATTAGAGATAAATAGCCCAATAACCGCCGACAAGACAAACAAACACCCCAGCATCATATGTGGCCCGTAACCACCGCCAATGTCCATCAGCCCTTTCACCGCCAGCGCGACACCTCCCGTTTTCTGTAATGCCACAGCAAACGGCATCATCCCAACGATCAAAATAATGCTCGGCCAGTGAATGGATTTATAGGCGCTTTCAGCATCTATACAGCGGAATTTCCCCATCAGCAGGCAGGCGATGATAGCGGCAACAGGATTAGGAATTTCATCTGTCAGCATTAACGCCACCATTAGCACCAGACAGAAAATGGCATGGGGTGCCTGGCTGTGCGCGGGTGATGCTTCACTCACCTCTTCCGGTAAGTTCAGCGCTACGAAGTCGCGGCCCTGTTTGGCCAGCATACCGATCAGTTTCCAGTTACCCACAACCAGGATGATATCGCCCAGCAGCAGAGGCTCATCCGCCAGCGAACCTTCCAGCGCCACGCCATTGCGCTTTAGCCCCACCACATTCAGTCCGTAGCGGGTACGAAAACCAATTTCGCGCACCGATTTACCAATCAGTTCTGACTCAGGAATTAATGAAATCTCTGCCATGCCCACATCAAGGGCCTGGTCAGAAAAATACTCGCCGCGCAGTACCATCGGCTCCAGCAATTGCTCACTACAAAATTGCCGGAGATCGACATCAGCCGCAGACATATCAATAAGCAAAACGTCACGCGCGCGAAATTCAGAAACCCCATTAACGTTCACGATAACGCGACGAAAACGCCGCCAGCGTTCAACACCGATGACGTTAGCGCCATAACGCTCACGTAATTTGAGATCATCCAGCCGTTGACCAATCATTGGCGATCCGGGGCGAATAGCCAGACGTCGCGCACGCCCGGTCAGTCGATATTCACGGATAAGATCGCGAAAGGTTCGACGCGTCCAGCCTTCGCGCTGCGGGGTCTGGGTATCCCCTTTCAGCATGAAACGCATCACTAACATATACAAAATACCCAGCACCAGCACGACCAGGCCAATAGGTGTTACGCTAAAGAAACTGAAGCCGTGATAGCCTTCACGCAGCAATTCACTGTTGACTACCAGGTTCGGCGGCGTCGCCACCAGCGTCATCATGCCGCTAATCAGCCCGGCAAAACTTAACGGCATCATCAGACGTGACGGCGACGTTTGCATACGCATGGCAACGCTTAACACCACGGGAATAAAGATAGCGACAACGCCGGTTGAACTCATAAACGCGCCAAGCCCCGCGACGGTCAGCATCAACAAAACCAACATTTTGATTTCACTATTGCCCGCAACTTTGACCAGCCATGTTCCCATTACGGTGGCAACACCGGTACGGACCAAACCATCGCCAATAATAAACAAGGCGGCAATCAGGACAACGTTAGGATCAGAAAAGCCGGAAAATACTTCTGGGACTGTCAGCGTTCCGCTTAATGCAAACGCGACAATAACAAACAAAGCGACCGCATCCATACGCACTCTGCCCGTCGCAAACAAGACGATGGCAACGGCCAGTAATGAAAGAACCCAAATCAATTCACCGTTCACAACTTATCCTTGTTAATTGAGGGGGATGACTTGATTCTGCCATAAAAAAGCCCCGACGAGACGGGGCTAAATCATGATCAGGTGTTTCACTGAATAATAACATCGCCATTTGGCTGTTTGGTCACAGTAATTTGCTCCAGACTGTGGAGGACCAAATCGACCTCATTCAGGCGCGGGGTATCTGCCGGAGCGTTAACCGCAATGACATGACAACCCGCCGCCAGGCCAGAAAGCACGCCAGCGGGAGCATCTTCCACCACCACACACTCCTGCGGCGCAAGCCCCAGCAGCTGCGCGCCTAACAGATACGCATCAGGTTCTGGTTTTCCGCGCTTCACTCGCTCAGCGGTTACAAACACCTCTGGTGCGGGAAGCCCAGCTATTTTATGGCGCGCTCGCGCTACCGGCATGGAGCCAGAAGTCACAATGGCCCACGGAATACCTGCTTTATTCAAATGACTGAGTAAGGCGATTGCCCCCGGAAGCGCGGTAATACCTTCGGTTTCCGTGGCCTCGATGTGCTCCAGACGCGTAAACTCGGCGGCAATATCAGCCTCGGATTTGCCCGCCATAAAATGGCGCAGAGAGGTGATCGCCTGTTTACCGTGAATGAAAGCCAGCACCTCTTCCGGCGCTAACCCATGACGTCTGGCCCAGTTGCTCCACGCCCGTTCTACCGCAGGCAGGGAATCCACCAGCGTTCCATCAAGATCAAACAGAAAACCTTTGCACCGCACGCGGGCCTCCTCAGGCATTGATAATTTGATTAATTTCGTTGGCGCTCAAATGGTACTGACGCGGGCAGGCATGCCACACATTAAGCATGCGCTGATATTTTTCCCACATTGGCGTCTGGGCGTTAAAACCGTGAGTTCCGGCGTCAAAATGGGTATAGCGCCCTTCCACATTAACCATAAAGCGGACATAACCGAGGTAACGTGCTTCAGTGGCGGCGTCAAAGCCGAGGAAGGTGACACGACGTTCATCGATGGATTGCTGGTCCTGCAAATTAGACCAGGAAACATGCAACGCATGATACATCTCCATAATGTCGATGATAGTGCGGCAGGTTTCTTCTTTCAGCTCGCCAAACTCGCGATCCAATTCACGCATCTGTAATCCGTAACCACGCTCAATAATTGTTTGCAGGCGACGGTAACGTTCAGCATTTGCCGGATCGAGCATAGTCATCATCTTGTACTGATTAGACAAAATAAGACGTTGCGCGTTGGTCATTTCCATTGTTGACTCCTGTATCACTCTACTACGGTGAAAAAAAAGAAGGCTGAGTATGCCTTCTTTTATATGCGTAATCAGGGGTCAATTACAAATCATCAAGGAAAGTTTTATCCAGTTGTTTGAAGGCGCGCTTAAGCGTGTCAGCTAATGCCTGGTAATCAGGCTTGCCTTCAACGGGTGCCAACACCTGTCCAGACTCCTGCAATTTACCGCGAACTTCATAAAACCAGTTAAGGATTGCAGGGGGTAATGGCGTGACAGAACGCTTGCCCAGCCACCACAATCCCTGCATGGGTAAACTTAAGGCGAACAGGGCAGTGGCAACTGCCGGCCCAAGCTGACCGCCCAGGGCAATCTGCCAGCAGAGAGTAAATACGGCGATCGGCGGCATAAAACGGATCGCATAACGCGTCATCTTGATAACGCGATTTTCGACAAAGACCGGGGCAAGGCGTTTTTCCAGCGGCCACGTCTTTGAGTAATGCTGTCCCCGGCGAAACAAGCTAAAAAAATTAACAGAACGATTATCCGGCGTTGACATGCTTCACCTCAACTTCACATATAAAGATTCAAAAATTTGTGCAAATTCACAACTCAGCGGGACAACGTTCAAAACATTTTGTCTTCCATACCCACTATCAGGTATCCTTTAGCAGCCTGAAGGCCTAAGTAGTACATATTCATTGAGTCGTCAAATTCATATACATTATGCCATTGGCTGAAAATTACGCAAAATGGCATAGACTCAAGATATTTCTTCCATCATGCAAAAAAAATTTGCAGTGCATGATGTTAATCATAAATGTCGGTGTCATCATGCGCTACGCTCTATGGCTCCCTGACGTTTTTTTAGCCACGTATCAATTATAGGTACTTCCATGTCGAGTAAGTTAGTACTGGTTCTGAACTGCGGTAGTTCTTCACTGAAATTTGCCATCATCGATGCAGTAAATGGTGAAGAGTACCTTTCTGGTTTAGCCGAATGTTTCCACCTGCCCGAAGCACGTATCAAATGGAAAATGGACGGCAATAAACAGGAAGCGGCTTTAGGTGCAGGCGCCGCTCACAGCGAAGCGCTCAACTTTATCGTTAATACTATTCTGGCACAAAAACCAGAACTGTCTGCGCAGCTGACTGCTATCGGTCACCGTATCGTACACGGCGGCGAAAAGTATACCAGCTCCGTAGTGATCGATGAGTCTGTTATTCAGGGTATCAAAGATGCAGCTTCTTTTGCACCGCTGCACAACCCGGCTCACCTGATCGGTATCGAAGAAGCTCTGAAATCTTTCCCACAGCTGAAAGACAAAAACGTTGCTGTATTTGACACCGCGTTCCACCAGACTATGCCGGAAGAGTCTTACCTCTACGCCCTGCCTTACAACCTGTACAAAGAGCACGGCATCCGTCGTTACGGCGCGCACGGCACCAGCCACTTCTATGTAACCCAGGAAGCGGCAAAAATGCTGAACAAACCGGTAGAAGAACTGAACATCATCACCTGCCACCTGGGCAACGGTGGTTCCGTTTCTGCTATCCGCAACGGTAAATGCGTTGACACCTCTATGGGCCTGACCCCGCTGGAAGGTCTGGTCATGGGTACCCGTTCTGGTGATATCGATCCGGCGATCATCTTCCACCTGCACGACACCCTGGGCATGAGCGTTGACGCAATCAACAAACTGCTGACCAAAGAGTCTGGCCTGCTGGGTCTGACCGAAGTGACCAGCGACTGCCGCTATGTTGAAGACAACTACGCGACGAAAGAAGACGCGAAGCGCGCAATGGACGTTTACTGCCACCGCCTGGCGAAATACATCGGTGCCTACACTGCGCTGATGGATGGTCGTCTGGACGCTGTTGTATTCACTGGTGGTATCGGTGAAAATGCCGCAATGGTTCGTGAACTGTCTCTGGGCAAACTGGGCGTGCTGGGCTTTGAAGTTGATCATGAACGCAACCTGGCTGCACGTTTCGGCAAATCTGGTTTCATCAACAAAGAAGGTACCCGTCCTGCGGTGGTTATCCCAACCAACGAAGAACTGGTTATCGCGCAAGACGCGAGCCGCCTGACTGCCTGATTTCACACCGCCAGCTCAGCTGGCGGTGCTGTTTTGTAACCCGCCAAATCGGCGGTAACGAAAGAGGATAAACCGTGTCCCGTATTATTATGCTGATCCCTACCGGAACCAGCGTCGGTCTGACCAGCGTCAGCCTTGGCGTGATCCGTGCAATGGAACGCAAAGGCGTTCGTCTGAGCGTTTTCAAACCTATCGCTCAGCCGCGTACCGGTGGCGATGCGCCCGATCAGACTACGACTATCGTGCGTGCGAACTCTTCCACCACGACGGCCGCTGAACCGCTGAAAATGAGCTACGTTGAAGGTCTGCTTTCCAGCAATCAGAAAGATGTGCTGATGGAAGAGATCGTCGCAAACTACCACGCTAACACCAAAGACGCTGAAGTCGTTCTGGTTGAAGGTCTGGTCCCGACACGTAAGCACCAGTTTGCCCAGTCTCTGAACTACGAAATCGCTAAAACGCTGAATGCGGAAATCGTCTTCGTTATGTCTCAGGGCACTGACACCCCGGAACAGCTGAAAGAGCGTATCGAACTGACCCGCAACAGCTTCGGCGGTGCCAAAAACACCAACATCACCGGCGTTATCGTTAACAAACTGAACGCACCGGTTGATGAACAGGGTCGTACTCGCCCGGATCTGTCCGAGATTTTCGACGACTCTTCCAAAGCTAAAGTAAACAATGTTGATCCGGCGAAGCTGCAAGAATCCAGCCCGCTGCCGGTTCTCGGCGCTGTGCCGTGGAGCTTTGACCTGATCGCGACTCGTGCGATCGATATGGCTCGCCACCTGAATGCGACCATCATCAACGAAGGCGACATCAATACTCGCCGCGTTAAATCCGTCACTTTCTGCGCACGCAGCATTCCGCACATGCTGGAGCACTTCCGTGCCGGTTCTCTGCTGGTGACTTCCGCAGACCGTCCTGACGTGCTGGTGGCCGCTTGCCTGGCAGCCATGAACGGCGTAGAAATCGGTGCCCTGCTGCTGACTGGCGGTTACGAAATGGACGCGCGCATTTCTAAACTGTGCGAACGTGCTTTCGCTACCGGCCTGCCGGTATTTATGGTGAACACCAACACCTGGCAGACCTCTCTGAGCCTGCAGAGCTTCAACCTGGAAGTTCCGGTTGACGATCACGAACGTATCGAGAAAGTTCAGGAATACGTTGCTAACTACATCAACGCTGACTGGATCGAATCTCTGACTGCCACTTCTGAGCGCAGCCGTCGTCTGTCTCCGCCTGCGTTCCGTTATCAGCTGACTGAACTTGCGCGCAAAGCGGGCAAACGTATCGTACTGCCGGAAGGTGACGAACCGCGTACCGTTAAAGCAGCCGCTATCTGTGCTGAACGTGGTATCGCAACTTGCGTACTGCTGGGTAATCCGGCAGAGATCAACCGTGTTGCAGCGTCTCAGGGTGTAGAACTGGGTGCAGGGATTGAAATCGTTGATCCAGAAGTGGTTCGCGAAAGCTATGTTGGTCGTCTGGTCGAACTGCGTAAGAACAAAGGCATGACCGAAACCGTTGCCCGCGAACAGCTGGAAGACAACGTGGTGCTCGGTACGCTGATGCTGGAACAGGATGAAGTTGATGGTCTGGTTTCCGGTGCTGTTCACACTACCGCAAACACCATCCGTCCGCCGCTGCAGCTGATCAAAACTGCACCGGGCAGCTCCCTGGTATCTTCCGTGTTCTTCATGCTGCTGCCGGAACAGGTTTACGTTTACGGTGACTGTGCGATCAACCCGGATCCGACCGCTGAACAGCTGGCAGAAATCGCGATTCAGTCCGCTGATTCCGCTGCGGCCTTCGGTATCGAACCGCGCGTTGCTATGCTCTCCTACTCCACCGGTACTTCTGGTGCAGGTAGCGACGTAGAAAAAGTTCGCGAAGCAACTCGTCTGGCGCAGGAAAAACGTCCTGACCTGATGATCGACGGTCCGCTGCAGTACGACGCTGCGGTAATGGCTGACGTTGCGAAATCCAAAGCGCCGAACTCTCCGGTTGCAGGTCGCGCTACCGTGTTCATCTTCCCGGATCTGAACACCGGTAACACCACCTACAAAGCGGTACAGCGTTCTGCCGACCTGATCTCCATCGGGCCGATGCTGCAGGGTATGCGCAAGCCGGTTAACGACCTGTCCCGTGGCGCACTGGTTGACGATATCGTCTACACCATCGCGCTGACTGCGATTCAGTCTGCACAGCAGCAGTAATCTCGTCATCATCCGCAGCTTTGCGCTGCGGATATCTGAACCGGAAATAATCACTATTTCCGGTTTTTTATTCTCTTAATTTGCATTAATCCTTTCTGATTATCTTGCTTAACTGCGCTGCATCAATGAATTGCGCCATCCCACTTTGCATACTTACCACTTTGTTTTGTGCAAGGGAATATTTGCGCTATGTCCGCAATCACTGAATCCAAACCAACAAGAAGATGGGCAATGCCCGATACGTTGGTGATTATCTTTTTTGTTGCTATTTTAACCAGCCTTGCCACCTGGGTAGTTCCGGTGGGGATGTTTGACAGTCAGGAAGTGCAGTATCAGGTTGATGGTCAAACAAAAACACGCAAAGTCGTAGATCCACACTCATTTCGCATTCTGACTAACGAAGCAGGCGAACCTGAGTATCACCGCGTACAGCTGTTCACGACGGGCGATGAACGCCCGGGCCTGATGAACTTCCCGTTTGAAGGATTAACCTCAGGATCGAAATACGGGACAGCCGTTGGCATCATCATGTTTATGCTGGTGATTGGCGGCGCGTTTGGCATTGTGATGCGTACAGGAACCATTGATAACGGTATCCTGGCGCTTATTCGCCATACCCGCGGGAATGAAATTCTCTTTATTCCTGCGCTGTTTATTCTGTTTTCACTTGGCGGCGCGGTATTTGGTATGGGAGAAGAGGCCGTCGCCTTTGCCATTATCATCGCACCGCTAATGGTCCGGCTGGGCTATGACAGTATTACCACCGTCCTGGTGACCTATATTGCCACGCAAATCGGTTTTGCCAGTTCGTGGATGAACCCGTTTTGTGTGGTCGTTGCTCAGGGGATTGCCGGCGTTCCGGTGCTTTCTGGCTCCGGGTTGCGCATCGTGGTGTGGGTTATCGCCACTCTGATTGGCCTGATCTTTACCATGGTGTACGCCTCACGAGTGAAAAAGAATCCTCTTCTGTCACGCGTGCATGAGTCCGACCGCTTCTTTCGTGAAAAGCAGGCTGATGTTGAACAACGTCCGTTTACCTTTGGTGACTGGCTGGTATTGATTGTCCTGACCGCCGTAATGGTCTGGGTGATTTGGGGCGTGATCGTTAATGCCTGGTTTATTCCAGAAATTGCCAGCCAGTTCTTCACCATGGGTCTGGTGATTGGCATCATCGGCGTTGTTTTCCGCCTTAACGGCATGACGGTTAATACCATGGCTTCATCCTTTACCGAAGGGGCGCGAATGATGATCGCCCCTGCCCTGCTGGTGGGTTTCGCCAAAGGGATTTTGCTGCTGGTCGGTAATGGTGAAGCGGGTGATGCCAGCGTGTTAAATACCATCCTCAACAGCATTGCCAATGCCATTAGCGGTCTGGACAACGCGGTCGCGGCCTGGTTTATGTTGCTCTTCCAGGCGGTATTTAATTTCTTCGTGACGTCCGGTTCTGGTCAGGCGGCGTTAACCATGCCGTTACTGGCACCGCTTGGCGATCTGGTCGGTGTTAACCGTCAGGTTACCGTGCTGGCGTTCCAGTTTGGTGATGGCTTCAGTCACATCATTTACCCAACCTCAGCGTCGTTAATGGCAACGCTCGGTGTGTGCAGGGTGGACTTCCGTAACTGGCTGAAGGTGGGCGCGACCCTACTTGGACTGCTGTTTATTATGTCCAGCGTCGTAGTGATCGGCGCTCAGTTGATGGGCTACCACTAAAAATGTTAAGAGCCGCAATTGCGGCTCTTTTTTCATTCTGCCGTTTCAGTCTCTACGGCTTCATTTTTGGCATTGCGCTTCATCCACAACGCTAGCGCTTTCAGCGAGTCTGGAGTGAACTCATCGCAGCGTGCGGTGATTTCTTCCGGCGTCAGCCAGCAAACTTCACTGACTTCATCTTCCTGTAGTGCGAAGGGACCGTGAGAGACGCAGCTGAACAATGCGCCCCAGACACGGCAATTTTTATCTTCGAAATAGAACTGCCCGTGCTCGGCAAAGGGGACACCGGCAATGCCCAACTCTTCTTCCGCTTCGCGACGCGCGGATTCCAGCAGTTGCTCATCGGCCTGGACTACACCGCCTGCGGTCGCATCTAACATGCCGGGTAAAAAGTCTTTTGTCTCGGTACGACGCTGGACCAGAATTTTGCCCATGCCATCATGCACGACGATGTAAGTTGCACGATGACGCAGACACTGTGCCCGCATTTGTTCCCGGCTGGCTTGTGCAATGACTTCGTTCTCTTCATTGACAATATCCACCCATTCAGTACTTGCCAAACGACGCTGTTCCATTATCAGGAAACCTTCTTTTTCTGGCGCTCTTACGGCGCATTTTGAGTTGTGGGTAAATTACGGATTAATCGCGACCTGCGCAATGATACTTTGATCATTGAGTGCGATTACACTAAGTACGTCATTATCCAGCATGCCATAACTCGCCGGATTACCGCCTTTCGGAATACTCACCGAGCCGGGGTTGAAGTGGAAAATCTCCCCCCGCTGTTCTGCCACTGGCAGATGGGTATGACCGTACACCAGCACATCGTTCTGGTTTAAAGCAGGCAGATTTTCCGGGCCAAAAAGATGACCATGCGTCAAAAACAGACGTTGTTTTTCCAGTAATACCTGTTGCCACGGCGCGGTTATCGGGAAATGCAGCAGCATTTGATCCACTTCGCTGTCGCAGTTGCCGCGCACAGCGATAACCTTATGTGCCACTTCATTAAGCCGTTCAGCGACTTTGGCTGGCGCGTAACCCTCCGGTAAAGCATTACGCGGGCCGTGATTCAACACGTCGCCAAGGATCACCAGCCACTGGGCACCGCTTTGGGCAAACAACTCCAGAACACGTTCCGTCGCCGGTAACGACCCATGAATGTCCGATGCAAACATCAGTTTCATCACTCACTCCTCGTCGAAAAAACGTAAGCTATGATACTGGATTCTGTCGTTGCTATCAGCCAGATTGCTTCGCCGAAAGTGCAATAAAACGCTGGACAGACGCTCGCTGCCACTGGAATGTTGCATAATCCACCAGGCGTTCTGGCACCTCATCGCCATGTAGTACCAGGCGGTTAATCATTAGCGCCAGATCAGTATCAGCAATGCACCATTCACCAAATAAATTCGGCTGACCCAGTACTAACAAATGTTCTGCCATCGCGAACAGTTTCTCTGCACTGGCTTTTCCCTCGGCCGTTAGTGGCGCTTTTTTCGCCCCCGCAAAGACAACATCCGTCGGACGCTCTTCGCGGATGGGCATCAGATCGCTGCGCAGCCAGGCCTGAATCTGTCGTGCACGCGCACGATTTTCTAAATCAAGCGGATAAATACGTTCCCAGGTCGGTGGCGCAAATCGATCTTCCAGATACTCCGCAATGGCAGAAGATTCACTCAACTCAAAATCATCGATTTGTAATAACGGCACACGGCGTGTCTGACCGTAACCTTGCCACGTCGGCTGCAAATGTTCACCGCTGTCGAGGTCGATGGTCTTGATATGAAACGACAGGCCTTTTTCCTGCAACGCCACCCAGGCGGATAACACATAAGGGGAGAAAAAGTGGGCATCTGACCAAAGCGTGATAGCGGGTTTACTCATTATGTCCTCGGCAATAAAGGGGGCTGGCTATCAAACTATAGAGCCTTTTTGTCACTGTCACGTGACGAATACTCACGTAAGTCGCCGCGCTTTCTATACTTGTGGTGTTCAGATGATTAAACAACCGGAGCTGCAATGATCGATCTCTATTTCGCCCCGACACCCAATGGTCACAAAATTACGCTGTTTCTCGAAGAAGCAGAGCTGGATTATCGCTTGATTAAGGTAGACCTGGGGAAAGGCGGTCAGTTTCGTCCGGAATTTTTGCGCATTTCGCCCAACAACAAAATTCCGGCAATTGTTGATCATTCTCCTGCCGATGGCGGCGAACCGCTAAGCCTCTTTGAGTCTGGTGCCATTTTGTTGTATCTGGCTGAGAAAACAGGACTCTTTTTGAGTCATGAAACGCGTGAGCGCGCCGCCACATTACAGTGGTTATTCTGGCAGGTAGGCGGACTGGGGCCGATGCTTGGGCAAAATCATCATTTTAATCACGCAGCCCCCCAAACCATTCCTTACGCTATTGAACGTTATCAGGTTGAAACTCAGCGTCTTTACCATGTACTGAACAAGCGGCTGGAAAACTCGCCCTGGCTGGGAGGCGAGAACTACAGCATTGCGGATATTGCCTGCTGGCCGTGGGTTAATGCCTGGACTCGCCAGCGAATTGACCTAGCAATGTATCCGGCAGTCAAGAACTGGCATGAGCGGATCCGTTCGCGCCCTGCCACCGGGCAGGCACTGCTAAAAGCACAACTCGGTGATGAGCGTTCGGATAGTTAACAGAAACAGGTTCTCGTGTATTATTTCATCCTAAGTAAAACAACGGAGAACCTGCAATGGCACAACCTGCCGCTATTATTCGTATAAAGAACCTTCGTTTGCGTACGTTTATCGGAATTAAGGAAGAAGAAATTAACAACCGTCAGGATATTGTTATCAATGTGACGATCCACTACCCCGCCGATAAAGCGCGCACTAGCGAAGATATCAACGATGCGCTGAATTATCGCACCGTAACGAAAAACATTATTCAGCATGTAGAGAATAACCGTTTCTCTTTGCTGGAAAAATTAACTCAGGATGTGCTCGATATCGCACGTGAACATCACTGGGTGACGTATGCTGAAGTGGAGATCGATAAACTGCACGCGCTGCGCTACGCCGATTCGGTATCCATGACCTTAAGCTGGCAGCGTTAATCGCCATATCGGGAGGCTGCATGAACATAGTGATCACCGGAGGGACAGGATTAATTGGTCGCCATTTGATTCCGCGTTTGCTGGAGCTGGGCCATCAAATTACGGTAGTGACGCGTAACCCGCAGAAAGCCAGTTCCGTTCTCGGCCCTCGGGTGACACTATGGCAAGGGCTTGCCGATCAAAGCAACCTCAACGGCGTTGATGCGGTAATCAACCTGGCCGGAGAACCGATTGCTGATAAACGCTGGACTCACGAGCAAAAAGAGCGTCTCTGCCAAAGCCGCTGGAATATCACGCAAAAACTGGTCGATTTGATTAATGCCAGCGACACGCCACCGTCGGTACTCATTTCCGGCTCGGCAACGGGCTATTATGGTGACTTAGGTGAAGTGGTGGTTACCGAAGAGGAACCGCCGCATAACGAATTTACCCATAAACTCTGCGCTCGCTGGGAAGAAATTGCCTGCCGGGCGCAAAGTGACAAAACGCGAGTGTGCCTGCTGCGTACCGGTGTAGTGCTGGCACCGGATGGCGGTATTCTCGGTAAAATGCTGCCGCCGTTTCGTCTTGGCCTGGGCGGGCCGATTGGCTCTGGTCGGCAGTATCTGGCCTGGATTCATATTGATGATATGGTCAACGGTATTCTCTGGCTGCTGGATAACGAGCTGCGCGGGCCATTTAATATGGTTTCGCCCTACCCGGTACGCAATGAACAATTTGCCCATGCGCTCGGTCATGCGCTGCATCGCCCGGCCATTTTGCGCGTCCCCGCGACCGCCATTCGACTGTTAATGGGCGAATCTTCAGTACTGGTATTAGGTGGACAACGCGCGCTGCCTAAACGGCTGGAAGAAGCGGGTTTTGCGTTTCGCTGGTACGATTTAGAAGAGGCGCTGGCGGATGTCGTTCGCTGATGTGGTTTACAGCAAACATCCGCCAGTTAACTCCCGGTGTTACAGGATTAGTGGCTTTGCGCGATAAGATCGTCTGGTGAAAGTCGGGTCACCATCATAACTAACTCTCTGTCTAAACCTCTATCCAGCATCTCCTGAGCAATACGCAGGGCTTCTTCGTGTTTGCCCTGCATTGCGCCTTCTTCACGTAATCTGTCAGCAATGGTCATCAGTTTCTCCTTTTCTTGTGGTGCGCGTTCCGCTATCTCACCAATAAATGCACGAAAACGCTGGGCATCCCCTGTTTGTAATACGTAATTAAACAGGGCTTTTAGCTGTCTGTCATTAGTGTTCCCTGTAACTAGCAGCGAAACAATTTGGTCGACTAATCCCAACAGATCGCGCTGACGAATATGTTTCTGAATTAACTCCAACAGCGCCATTTTGCGGTGTTGCATAATCTCGTCATCCGGCACCACGGTAATATCCACCAACGGAAAAGCCGATGAATATATTTTGCGGGCTATAGCAGGCTCGGCAAATTCATCAAGCCAGCAGAGTGAATAAGGATAAGGACTTCTGCAACCATGATAAAACAGCATCGGGAGCACCAATGGAAGCTCTTTATAGCCCGCATCAAGATGGTTTTGCATTGCCGCAATGGAATAACGCATCATGCGAAAAGCCATTAATTCTTCCGGCTTACTTTGGTGCTCTATCACTACATAAATATAACCCACTCCCTCCTGCGTTTTCACAGACCACAAGAGGTCGGAATAATATTGCCGCAGGTCTTCATCAATAAAACTGTTTGGTTCCAGTTTAAGCGTCGTTAAATCACACAGTTTGCGCAGCGGCGCGGGAAGATGAATATCAATAAAATCCCGCGCGGTGTCTGGATGGCGTAAAAAAGATTTAAATACCGCATCATGCGGCGTGGAAGTTGTCGATATTGTCATGGCGTTCCGTCACCCCTCAAATTTAAGATGACGCGACAATAACCACGATTAACACCCAATGCAGCAGGCAGTTTTTATCTTTGGACAGCGAATTCAGAAGTATTTTTAGCGGACTGTAACTTTTACATTTCAGCGGAAGCTGACTCGCAAATTCCCCATGAAAATACTCCGGCAGCGTTAGCCACCGGAGAGGAAATTATTTCAGCGATCCCTTAAGGAACCGTTGCAGACGAGGGCTTTGCGGGTTGCCAAATAACTGCTCCGGCGCGCCCTCTTCTTCTATTTTCCCCTGATGGAGGAAAATGACATGAGTAGAAACATGGCGAGCAAAGCCCATTTCGTGAGTCACTACCACCATGGTTTTCCCCTCTTCTGCCAGTTGCTGCATAATACGCAACACTTCGCCTACCAGTTCAGGATCGAGCGCCGAGGTAGGTTCATCAAACAGTAAAACTTCCGGTTCCATCGCCAGCGCCCGCGCGATAGAAACACGCTGTTGCTGACCGCCGGAAAGATGCACCGGATATTTCCCCTGCGCACGTTCGTCTATCCCGACTTTTGCCAGATACTTCACCGCCCGCTCGCGCGCTTCCTGCTTGCTCAGGCCCAACACCTGAATCGGCGCTTCCATGACGTTTTCCAGCACCGTCATATGGCTCCAGAGATTGAAGTGCTGGAATACCATCGTCAGGCGTGTGCGCAGTAAGCGCAGTTGATTTTTATCGGCGACTTTGAGTTGACCGTCTTTGTCGCGCACCAGATTGATCGTCTGGCCATTGACCACGATCGACCCTTCACTCGGTTTTTCGAGGAAGTTAATGCAGCGCAGAAAGGTACTTTTCCCCGATCCCGACGATCCGATGATGCTTATTACATCTCCGGCATTCGCTTGCAGTGATACCCCTTTCAGCACTTCATGTTCGCCGTAGCGTTTGTGCAAATCGATAACGTTTAATTTATTCTCGGACATCGTATTCTCAGTGCGTTGAAGAAGGTTTCACATGCTGCAACCAGCGTTTTTCCGCTCTGCGAAAGAGGCTGATCAGGACATAAGAGATGATTAAATAGAGCACCGCGGCAATGCCGAAGGCGGTAAAAGGTTGATACGTGGCGGCGTTAATATCGCGGGCTATTTTCAGCAGATCCGGCACCGTGGCAGTAAATGCCAACGCAGTAGAGTGCAGCATCAGGATCACTTCGTTGCTGTATGCCGGTAACGCAATACGCAGCGCAGAAGGCAAAATAATGCAGCGATACATTTTAAAAGTCGAGAAGCCATAGGCTCTGGCGGCTTCAATTTCCCCATGCGGAACCGAACGGATTGCCCCAGCAAAAATCTCGGTAGTGTAAGCGCAGGTGTTAAGCGTCAGCGCCAGCACGGTACAGTTCAGGCCACTGCGGAAGAAAGCGTTAAGGAATTCGGTTCCCTTAACAATCTCAAGCGTGTACATGCCGGAATAGAACACCAGCAACTGAACATACAGCGGCGTACCGCGAAAAATATAGGTAAATAACCAGATTGGAAACTGGATGTATTTATTACTGGAGACACGACCAATCGCCAGAAACAGCGCCAGGACTCCGCCTATCACTACCGACAAAATAAGCAGCCACAGAGTGATCGCCACACCAGTAAAGCGATAACCGTCGGTCCACAGCAGCGGTTTCCAGTATTCATGTAAGATTTCGATCACAGGTCAGCCCTCTTCACACCCACGGAGTAGCGGCGCTCAAGGAACAGCAGCACACCATTGGAAACAGTGGTGAAAACCAGGTAAATCACGCCACAGACGATGGCGAAATAGAACGGTTCCCAGGTACTTTTGCCTGCCAGTTGGGTGGCTTTGACCACATCTTCCAGGCCGAGTAACGAAACCAGTGCGGTAGATTTGAGGATCACCTGCCAGTTGTTGCCAATGCCTGGCAGGGCGTAACGCATCATCGACGGAAACATGATCCGCCGAAACACTTGCCCACGAGTAAAACCGAACGCCGTCGCCGCCTCTATATGTCCTTTCGGCACTGCCATAAAAGCACCACGGAACGTTTCGGTAAAATAAGCACCGTAGATAAAACCGAGAGTGATAATACCAGCGACCATCGGATCGATATCAATCTGCCCGACGCCCATCGCCTCCGTCACCGTGTTTAGCGCAATCTGCAAACCGTAGAAAATCAGCAGCATCAACACTAAGTCCGGCACGCCACGAATCAGCGTGGTGTACCCTTCGAAAATCAGCCCCGAAAGCCGATTTTGCGAGAGCTTACCGCCAGCGCCAATTAAACCGATGATTACAGCGAGCACTACAGAGCTGATAGCCAGCTCCAGCGTGACGAGCGCACCCTGTAAAATAACACCTGAAAACCCATACAACATGCTGCCTGTCCTGTCGTGTGTGGTGAATTACCGCCTCTTGTCTCCCTCCGGTTACCCGAAGGGAGCGGGCTTTCTTTCACCGATGGCGATTAGCCACCATAAACATCAAAATCGAAGTACTTTTTCGCTAATTTCTCGTAAGTACCGTCAGCGCGCATTTCGGCAAAGGCTTTGTTCAGTGCTTCGCGCAGTTCGTTATCTTCTTTACGCAGGCCCATGCCGGTCCCTACGCCAAACAGTTTTTCATCTTTAACAGACGGGCCACCGAATTTGTAATCTTTACCGACAGGTTGTTTGAGGAAACCTTCGCTGGCAGCGACCTCATCCTGGAACGCGGCATCAATACGTCCGGCAGTCAGGTCAGAATAAATGTTGTCCTGCCCCTGATACGAGACGATTTCAATGCCTTTTGGTGCCCAATGTTCATTACCGAACGTCTCCTGGGTGGTGCCCTGCAATACGCCTACCCGTTTGCCTTTCAGCGACTCGACTGTCGGCTGAATGTCAGAATTTTTCGCCACCACCAAACGAGAATCGGCAGCGTACAGTTTGTCGGTGAAGGCTATTTCTTGCTGACGTTTTTCCGTAATGGAAAGCGATGACATGATGGCGTCAATCTTCTTCGCTTTTAAGGACGGGATTAACGCATCCAGCGGATTTTCGACAAACGTACATTGCGTATTGATGCGTTTGCATAATTCCTTTGCCAGATCGATATCGAAGCCAACCAGTTCGCCTTGTGAATTTTTTGATTCAAATGGCGCATAGGTCGGGTCGGTACCGATGCGGATGTTTTGCGGAATCGCAGCAAACGCCGCAGTTGCGCTGGAGAAGGCCAGAACCAGAGAGAGCGATAGCACCAGTTTTTTCATAATGTCCTCAACTGACAGTCTTTTTATAGGGAATATTTACAGGTTTGTTACACTTATCGTGCCATAAAATTGACCATCAAGGCAAAATATCCCGCCCCGTTAGACGTATTATTTTTCATTAAAAATGCTTAAGTATGCATTTCAATGCACCACGATAGTGCAACAAACCTGGCGTGCACCATGATGATCATTCCATCAGGTACAGCTTCCCAGCGACGTATCAGTCACCGTAGACATTAAAGTCGAAATACTTTTTCGCCATCTTGTCGTAGGTGCCGTCCTGACGCAGCTCGCCAAGCGCCTTATTGAAGGCAGCCGTCAGTTCAGCATCATCTTTACGTAGCCCTACACCGGTGCCATCACCGAAGTATTTTTTGTCTTTTACTGATGAGCCAGCAAAGGCGAAATCTTTACCAGCAGGTTGCTTGAGGAATCCTTCGCTGGCAGCAACTTCATCTTGTAACGCAGCATCCAGACGTCCTGCAGCCAGATCGGAATAGACCAAATCCTGGTTGGCATAGGCCACCACATCCACGCCTTTACTACGCCAGGTCTCGTTAGCGTAAGCTTCCTGGGTTGATCCCTGCAGCACACCAACATGTTTACCTTTCAGTGAATCCAGCGTTGGCTGAATCGGTGAACCTTTGGCCGCAATCAAACGAGAATCTGCGGCGTACAGCTTGTCGGAGAAGGCAATCTCCTGCTGACGTTTATCGGTAATGGAAAGCGACGAAATAATAGCGTCGATTTTTTTCGCTTTCAGTGAGGGGATCAGCGCGTCAAAGTCACTGGCAACCCAGGTACATTTCACCTGCATCCGTTTGCACATCTCGTTACCGAGATCGATATCAAAGCCAACAAAATCACCTTTAGCATCTTTCGATGAGAACGGTGCGTAGGTGGTATCGGTTCCGATACGTACCGTCTCCGGTAGCGCCGCATAGCTGGAAGCCGCTGTGGAGAGACCGACTAACAAAGACAGAGCGAGAATCGACTTCTTCATACATAACCCTCAAGTGAAAATGGCTTTTTTATGTTGTGTATTGTGTTGTGTGTTTGCAGGCTCTTTCATGCAGGTCTTATGCCATCTTGACGACAACAGTAACATTCAACGTTAAATATGTTAATAAGACGTTGCATTATTGTCCTGAAGTTGAAGATAGCAGGTATAGCGGTTGAATCGCAGCGTTTCGATTGAATGGCAGAAACAAAATGTCGAGGATTTGATCGCGGTTGCAAAATTGCCCTGAAACAGGGCAACAGCGGAGTTATGCGCCCTGCCAGCGGGCAAAGAGATCTTCAGGAAGGGTTATCGCAAACTGGTCAAGAACACGATTAACCGTCTGATTTATCACATCATCAAGGGATTGCGGGCGATGATAAAACGCCGGAACGGGAGGCATAATCACCGCACCGATTTCTGCCGCCTGAGTCATTAAACGCAGATGGCCTAAGTGCAATGGTGTTTCACGCACGCAGAGCACCAACGGGCGACGCTCTTTCAGCACCACATCTGCCGCACGGGTCAGTAAGCCATCAGTATAGCTATGGACAATGCCGGAAAGGGTTTTGATTGAACAGGGTAAAATCACCATCCCCAGCGTCTGGAAAGAACCGGAAGAGATGCTGGCGGCAATATCGCGCGCATCGTGCGTGACATCGGCTAATGCCTGCACTTCGCGCAGAGAAAAATCCGTTTCGAGGGATAAGGTCTGGCGCGCTGCCTGGCTCATCACCAGATGCGTTTCGATATCTGTGACATCGCGCAGAACCTGTAATAAGCGCACGCCATAAATCGCGCCGCTGGCACCGCTGATGCCTACAATGAGTCGTTTCATAAATAGTTGCCCTGTCAGACTTGCAGGCAGACTTTGCAGGATTTCGGCGGGAGTTGCAAGTCAGGGTGCCAGACCGGCACCCTCAGCGAAGGCATCATCCTTCGTTATGCATTTCGAGATTTTCCACTTCGTTCTGACGTTGCACTGCTTTGGCGTCATCATTACGTAACGTATCGAGGAAATCGAGGTAGCCCTGATCAACATCTTTGGTGACGTAGACGCCGTTGAACACCGAGCATTCAAACTGCTGGATATCCGGATTTTCAGCGCGAACGGCGTCGATCAGATCGTTCAGATCCTGGAAAATCAACCCGTCAGCACCGATGATCTGGCGAATTTCATCAACTTCGCGACCGTGAGCGATCAGTTCCGTGGCGCTCGGCATATCAATACCATAAACGTTCGGGAAGCGAATTTCCGGTGCCGCAGAAGCGAGGTACACTTTCTTCGCTCCGGCTTCGCGTGCCATCTCGATAATCTGCTCAGAAGTGGTGCCACGGACGATGGAGTCGTCGACCAGCAGGACGTTTTTATCGCGGAACTCGGCGCGGTTGGCATTCAGTTTACGGCGCACGGACTTACGACGCAGCTGCTGGCCCGGCATGATAAAGGTGCGGCCAACATAGCGGTTTTTAACGAAGCCCTGGCGGTACGGTTTGCCCAGAATACGAGCAATTTCCAGCGCGATATCACACGAGGTTTCTGGGATCGGGATCACCACGTCGATATCCAGATCTTCCCATTCGCGGGCAATTTTCTCGCCCAGTTTCGTGCCCATATTCACACGCGCGCTGTAAACGGAAATTTTGTCGATAAACGAGTCCGGGCGGGCAAAGTATACATACTCAAACAGGCACGGATTGCTGACCGGATTGTCAGCACATTGACGGGTAAACAACTGCCCTTCTTCAGTGATGTAAATCGCTTCGCCCGGCGCGACGTCACGCAGGAAATCAAAGCCCAGCGTATCGAGCGCTACGCTTTCGGAAGCGACCATATATTCTGTACGGTTCTCGTCAATATCACGTTTTCCCAGTACCAGCGGACGAATCCCGTTTGGATCGCGGAAAGCAACCATACCGTGGCCGATAATCATCGCCACACAGGCATACGCGCCGCGGATTAAGCGGTTTGTGGCAGCAATGGCAGCGAAAATATTGTCGGCTTCCAGCGGGTAGTGGCGGAAGTTGTCCAGCTCGCTGGCGAAGATATTAAGCAGAATTTCCGAGTCGGAAGTGGTGTTGATGTGGCGGCGTTTTTCTTCAAACAGTTTTTTACGCAACTCGTGAGCGTTGGTCAGATTGCCGTTGTGGGCAAGCGTAATGCCATACGGGGAGTTAACGTAAAACGGCTGCGCTTCAGAGGCGCTGGAGCTGCCAGCCGTGGGGTAACGCACATGACCAATGCCCATATTGCCCTGCAAACGCTGCATATGGCGAGCTTCAAATACATCGCTCACCAGCCCGTTCGCTTTACGCAAACGGAAGCAGTTATTGGCATCTATGGTGATGATGCCGGCGGCATCCTGACCGCGATGCTGAAGCACCGTTAAGGCATCATAAATCGACTGGTTAACCGGCATAACACCGGCGATACCGACAATACCGCACATACGTCTTTTTCCTCGTTAAGCCACATCTCAGAGCACTTACGCTCTGGGCAAGAAACTTGACGAGCTTTGCAGATAATCAAAAAAACATCTGATGATAAAACTGAATTGCGGGATCAGCTGTGATTTGCTCCAGTCTTCGCTTTTCGACACCCCGGTAAAGGAGTCGAGAAAGAAGAGAATGGCAGCAACAATCAACACACCGCGCAACGCACCGAAACAGACGCCCAGCACCCGATCGGTGCCTGACAACCCCGTTTTCTCCACCAACTGGCCTATCACGAAGTTCACGATAGCACCAACGATCAGGGTAGCGATAAACAGTACCGCGATGGCAATCCCATTTCGAACCAGTTCGTCTTCAAAGCCCGTAAACCAGACTGACAGGTAAGTGTAGTAATGACTGGCAACAAAGAAAGCACAACCCCATGTCACCAGCGATAACGCTTCACGAACAAAGCCGCGGATCAGGCTAACCAGAGAGGAAAAAGCAATCACCGCGATTATGGCGTAATCAATCCAGACCATATGTGTCCCACGATTTTACGCCCTGTCATCCTGTTCGGGGCGCATTCTAACAGAAAAAGAAAACGTTTGCGTAGGGATTTCCTTCCCGCGCATCAATAAAAATGGCGCTGAAAAAATATTCAACGCCATCGACTTTTTATGCCTTTGCGGCATCGGGCAATGCGTGTCGGATGCGGCGTAAACGCCTTATCCGACCTACGGTTCTACCCCTGCGTAGGCCTGATAAGACGCGCCAGCGTCGCATCAGGCAAGACCGTATTAATTCGGCGTATAGCCCATTACCACGCCACTTAAGCCAGAAAGTTGCTTCAACTCACCCAGCGAACCTTTCAGCTTATCTTTCGAGGCATCCGGCCCAACCAGAATACGGGTAATTTTACCCTGCACTGGCGTGGATGGCGACGTATAAACCCGATAACCGGCACCGCGCAGCTTACCGACAATCTCATTCACTTTATCGGCATTTTTCAGCGCACCCAGTTGCACAACATAGGCTTTACCCGTCGGTGCAGCTTTTTCTTCCACGACCGGCTTCGGTTCTGGCTTCGGCGCAGGTGGTGCTTCAACCTTTGGTTTAGGCGGCTCCACCGGTTTCGGCTTCGGTGGGGCGACCGGTGCAGGTTCCGGTTCAAACTCGGTGTTATTGGCTGCAATAGTGGCCGGATCGAGCGACGGTGCTGCGGCATCACCTGCCCGCACCTCTTCCGCTGCGCCTTCCGGCGGCTGCGTCGGTAACGCCTGGGTGGCGGCTGGCATCATATCAGGCTCATCACGATCGCCCGCTTTCGGCACCAGCGGGATAGCCGCGAACTCATCCTGATAATGTTTTTTCTGCCCGTCCAGCAGCCCTGGAAGTACAATCACCCCCAGCGCCACCAGCACGATCGTGCCCACTAACCGATTCTGAAACTTACTTGCCACCGCTTCTCCTCGCGTCAATCACTTCCATGACATGTGCGACCGTGTGGAAAGAACCACACACCAGCACGGTGTCTTCCGCTTTAGCGTCCGCCATTGCGGCATCCCATGCCTGCGCAACGCTATCAAATGATTTGCCGTTACCCAAATGCTCAAGCAGTTGTTCTGCCGTGGCACCGCGCGGCCCTTCCAGTGGCGCACAATACCAGTCATCAACCACGCTTTTCAACCAGGCCAGAGTTCCGGCAATATCTTTATCATGTAGCATACCGATAACCGCCAGCACGCGCCCGTTTTTCGGTAGCGCTTTCATACGCCCGGTGAGATATTCCGCCGCATGTGGATTATGCGCGACATCAAAAATAACGCGTGGCGACTCGCTCACAATCTGGAAACGTCCCGGCAAAATTGCGCTGGCAATCCCGTCGCGAATGGCATTTTCACTGACTTCCAGCCCGCTGGCACGCAGTGCCGCCAGCGCTGTTGCGGCATTCGGTTGCGGGACAAGCGGCAACGGCAGATTTTCCAGCGTGCCGTGAGCATCGCTAAACGCCCAGTCATGATCGGTGACGGAATAGTTCCACTCAACGCCCCGACGTTGTAACAGTGCACCTTTTTCCTGCGCCACATCAGCAATGGTAGAAGGCATTTCCGGCTCACCGACAATTGCCGGTTTTTCGCTGCGGAAGATGCCTGCTTTCTCGCGACCAATACTTTCGCGATCTGGACCCAGCCAGTCGGTATGATCCAGCGCAATACTGGTTACTACCGCGACATCGGCGTCGACAATATTGGTTGCGTCCAGACGACCGCCCAGCCCTACTTCCAGAATCACCACGTCAAGTTGTGCCTGCTTGAACAGCCACAACGCCGACAGCGTACCGTACTCGAAATAGGTCAGGGAAATATCACCGCGTGCCGATTCAATCTCCGCAAAAGAGGCGGTGTGGGCCGATTCCGGCAATTCCTGGCCCTGCACACGTACGCGCTCGGTATAACGCACCAGATGAGGCGAACTGTAGACGCCCACTTTGTACCCTGCCGCCATCAGAATCGACTCCAGCGTACGGCAGGTGGTGCCTTTGCCATTCGTACCCGCAACGGTAAACACAAATGGCGCTGGTTTCAGGACGCCAAGACGCGCCGCGACCAGGCTCACGCGCTCAAGGCCGAGATCGATAGTTTTACTGTGCAGGTTTTCCAGATAAGAAAGCCACGAAGCCAGAGGCGACGCGGCTTGAGGAGTGCGTTTGATAATCATGGTATCCGCTGATTCGTTACGGTGAGAATAGCAAAAGGGCAGAGCCAGTGGCCCTGCCCTTATCAGTTATCAGGCCTCAGGTTCCTGATCCGGTACCGGGGGTACCACTACGCCTTCACGCGGCGCTTCAGGATTCGGCGCTGGCAGATTCATCAACTTCGCCAGAATGCTCGCCAGTTTCAGGCGCATTTCCGGACGACGGACGATCATGTCGATCGCGCCTTTCTCGATCAGGAATTCACTGCGCTGGAATCCAGGCGGCAGTTTTTCGCGAACGGTCTGTTCGATAACACGCGGACCGGCAAAGCCGATTAACGCTTTCGGTTCAGCGATGTTGAGATCGCCCAGCATGGCGAAACTTGCAGAAACACCGCCCATCGTCGGGTCGGTCAGCACGGAGATGTACGGCAAGCCGCGCTCCTGCATTTTTGCCAGTGCCGCAGAGGTTTTCGCCATCTGCATCAGCGACATCAGTGCTTCCTGCATACGTGCGCCACCAGAGGCGGAGAAGCAGATCAGCGGGCAGTTATCTTCCAGCGCCTGCTCAACGGCACGCACGAAACGTGCACCCACAACAGACCCCATTGAACCGCCCATAAAGGCGAACTCGAATGCCGCAGCGACAACCGGCATTCCATACAGAGTGCCTTTCATCACCACCAGCGCATCTTTTTCGCCGGTTTCTTTCTGCGCAGATGCCAGACGGTCTTTATACTTCTTGGAGTCACGAAACTTCAGCACATCTTTCGGCTCAAGCTCGCTACCCAGCTCCACAAGGCTTCCTTCATCTAACAGGCTATGCAGGCGATTACGCGCTGTCATACGCATGTGATGGTCACACTTCGGACAGACCTCAAGATTACGTTCCAGCTCAGCGTGGTATAAAACCTGACCGCAGCTATCACACTTAGTCCACACCCCTTCAGGAATGCTCGCCTTGCGGGTGGGAGTAATGTTGCTTTTAATTCGTTCAATCCAGCTCATTAGGGACCTTTCTGTCTGAACCTGGTTCGATGCCAGTTTTATCTTTGGGGACGCATAATGCCATTTTTGCCCCCAACAGACCATGAATGTTGCACATTAAAACATAACAGCCCGAAACTTTGGATAAAAAAGTGGTCGAACCGCGGAGTTACTTTTTATTTTGCGGCGCGTGCCGCAGCGCGTTTGTGACGGATTATTTCGATGACGCCCGGCAAAATAGAAACCACAATAATCCCGACGATCAGCAGCTTAAGGTTATCCTGAACCATCGGGATTGTACCGAAGAAATAGCCTGCGTAGGTAAAAAGCAGTACCCACAACAGTGCGCCGATCACGTTATAAGCGGCGAAATGACGGTACGACATGTGGCCCATTCCCGCAACAAACGGGGCGAACGTTCTGACGATCGGCACAAAACGGGCGAGAATAATCGTTTTGCCGCCATGTTTCTCATAAAACTGATGGGTTTTGTCGAGATAACTGCGACGGAAAATTTTCGAATTGGGATTACTGAACAACTTTTCACCGAACAACCGCCCGATAGTGTAATTGACCGCGTCACCCACAATCGCGGCGATCAGCATCAGCACCACCATCATATGGACGTTGAGATCGTTGGTTTCCAGTGATGCCAACGCTCCGGCAACAAACAGCAATGAATCACCCGGTAAAAACGGCGTTACCACCAGACCGGTTTCACAGAACAAAATTAAGAACAAAATGGCATAAACCCAGACGCCGTACTCCGCGACCAGCTCTGCCAGATGCACGTCAATGTGCAGGATAAAATCGATGAGGAAATAAATCAGGTCCATATTTGCCTATGCCTTGTACTCGTCATCTTTCAGGCTGTAACTACGTTGGCTACAGCCTGAAATGTTCCGAGCATTATTCTCGTTAGTCCGCCAGAAATAGCGGGCCCATTGGCGGTTTTGGAAGATCATACCGGTCAGGGTAATCCACCGCGACCAGATACAGCCCTTCCGCTTTTGCCGTTGCTGCCGCCAGCGTTCTGTCCTTTGCCGCCAGCAACTCTGCTATCCAGCTCTCCGGCTGGTTGTGGGCACCGACTTCCATCAGGCTGCCGACAATATTCCTGACCATATGATGTACAAAAGCATTCGCTTTAATATCTACCACCACATAAGGACCGTGACGCGTGACATTAATATGCATAACGTTGCGCCACGGGGTTCGGGACTGGCACTGCACCGCACGGAACGAGGTGAAATCATTCTCGCCCAGCAAGCATTGCGCAGCCCGATGCATCCGTTCAGCGTCCAGCGGTTCGTAAAAATGGGTTACCCCTTTACTCAGTACCGCCGGGCGCAGCCGATGATTGTAGATGATGTAGCGATAACGGCGAGCCGTGGCGCTAAATCGGGCATGAAAATCATCAGGTACAGTTTTAACCCAACGCACAGCGATGTCACCAGGTAAATTCGCATTTACGCCCAAGGTCCACGCCGCGTCTTTGCGCAGCGCGGTTGTTTCGAAATGCACAACCTGCCCGGTACCGTGTACCCCTGCGTCAGTACGCCCGGCGCAGAAGACGGTGATGGGTTCGTTCGCCACCTGGGAGAGCGCCTTTTCCAGCTTCTCCTGCACACTGCGGACTTCGTTCTGCCGTTGCCAGCCGTAATACTTACTGCCGTCGTACTCAATGCCCAGCGCAATTTTATAAACTGGCGGTTGTTGCTGGTCGGACATTAGTACAGATACTCCTGCACCAGTTTCTCGGCGATTTTTACTGCCATCAGCGCGCCGCCAAAGCGAACGTTATCGGCCACCGACCAGAACTGGACTTGCTCCGGCATACCGTAGTCATTACGCACGCAGCCAACAGAAAGATGCGGCGTACCCGAAGCATCACCTACCTGAGTTGGGAATTCGTTCTCTTCAGAGAGCACAATATCTTCGCCTTGAACAAACGCATCACGCGCTTCTTCTGCTGCCAGTGGACGCAGAGCTTCAAAGTTGACCATCTGGGCATGACCGTAGAATACCGGTGCCTGGACGACGCTAGCCGAAATCATCAGCCCTTCGTCCTGCAGGATTTTGCGTACTTCGTCAACGATACGACGTTCTTCACGCACGCTACCTTCGCTATCCGGCAGTAACGGCAGCATGTTGAACGCCAGCTGACGCCCGAAGAAATCTTCTTCGTCAATCGGAATGCCGTTGAGCAATTTCGCACTCTGCCCCGCTAACGCATCGACCGCTTTTTTGCCCTGGGCGGAGGCTGAAATCAGGCTGGTAACGCTGATACGTGATAAACCGCCCTGATCGATTAACGGTTTCAGTGCCGCCAGCAGCTGGCTGGTCAGACTGTCTGGTACGGCGATGACATTCCGGTTCCGGTAATCTGTCAGTACAAACGGGTTTACTTCCGGCACCACCAGCGGTACGTCGGGTTCGAGAGCAAACAATCCACTGCTGTCGATCACCAGGCAACCTGAGTTGGTCGCTTCTTCAACCCAGGCAGCGGTAGCTTCTTTGCCTGCGACAAAAAATGCCAGCTGCGCCTGCGTCCAGTCGAATTCAGCGGCATCCTGCACGGTGATTGTCTTACCACCAAAGCGCAGTTGTTCGCCTGCGCTTTCGTTACGTGCCAGTGCATAAATTTCCCCAACCGGGAACTGACGTTCAGCCAGCGTTTCAAGCAGGGCTTCGCCCACAGCGCCAGTTGCGCCCAGGACGGCAATGTTCCAGCCTTCAGACATGGTGGTTTACTCCAGAAATAGCAAAGCTCCCTGCCAATGTTACAGCAGAGAGCATGAAGAAGAGATTAACGTGCCGGATGATGAACGGCGTTAAAACCCAGTTTACACAGCAATGATGCCGCACTGGCGTCATCACAAATTACATACAGAGATGACCATTCACGGCGCTCAAGATAGTTTTTGCGCAGTTTATCGAACTCACCCGGTATCCCGGCGACTTTACGCAGCGGTGCGTCATCGCGGCGCACATCATACACCAAATGCACCAGCCTTTTCAGCGTCGGTTGATCGAGCGGGCCATGCAGCGTAATGCGACCAAACTCTGGCGCAGGCAGTAATGTATCCAGCGCAACGTGCTGTTCATGCCCAATAAACTTGCTATAAGCTTCAAACACTTGCGTAGTACCGCGTGCTTTACCTTCCAGGGTATAGCCTGCGATATGCGACGTGCCGATATCCACTTTTTTCAGCAGCTCGACGTTGAGTTCCGGTTCGCCTTCCCAGACATCCAGCACTACGCTTAACTTCTGGCCTTCATTCAGGCAGGTCAGCAACGCAGTATTATCGACGACTGCGCCACGGCAGGCGTTAATCAGAATCGCTCCGGGCTTCAGGCTACGGATCAGTTTTTCATCCGCCAGATGTAGCGTTTTGTACGGACCATCTTTAAAGAGTGGCGTATGGAAAGTCAGAATATCCGCGCGCTGGACTAACTCATCCAGCGAGCGGAAATCACCCTCATCCCCACGGTCGGCGCGAGGCGGATCGCAAAGTAAGGTTTTAATCCCTAACGCTTCCAGTCGCGCCTGCAATCGACGTCCAACGTTACCAACGCCCACGATCCCCACCGTACGGTCGTACAGTGAAAATCCATCGCGTTCGGCAAGCATCAGCAGGGAGGAGAAAACATATTCCACCACCGCAATCGCATTACAGCCAGGTGCAGCGGAAAAACCAATTCCCGCCTGCTTCAACCATGCTTCATCGACATGGTCGGTCCCCGCAGTGGCAGTGCCAACAAATTTAATGGGTTTTCCTGCCAGCAAAGATTCATTCACTTTCGTGACCGAACGCACCATCAGCGCATCCGCGTCTGCCAGTTGAGCGACGGGGATTGGACGCCCGGGAACCGCGGTCACCTCACCCAAACGGCTAAATAAGTCGCGGGCATAAGGCATATTTTCATCAACAAGGATTTTCACGTTTGTGTTACCTGTATGAGACGAGAGTTAACCGGACAAGTGTGCCATAATCTCGCGGCCAGGCATACTTGCGAAGATTTCAGGTATAAGGATACGTAATGATACAACCTATTTCCGGCCCTCCTCCTGGGCAACCACCAGGTCAGGGAGATAATCTGCCGTCTGGCACGGGCAATCAGCCTTTATCCAGTCAGCAACGTACTTCGCTGGAAAGCTTAATGACGAAAGTGACCTCACTGACGCAACAGCAAAGAGCAGAACTGTGGGCGGGTATCAGGCACGATATTGGTCTGTCGGGAGATTCACCGCTGCTTTCGCGTCACTTCCCTGCCGCTGAGCATAATCTGGCGCAACGTCTGCTGGCCGCGCAAAAAAGCCATTCTGCCCGCCAGCTTTTAGCGCAATTAGGGGAGTATTTACGTCTGGGGAATAATCGTCAGGCGGTCACGGATTATATCCGTCATAACTTTGGTCAGACGCCGCTGAATCAGCTCTCACCGGAGCAATTAAAAACCATTCTCACCCTGTTGCAGGAAGGGAAGATGGTTATTCCGCAACCACAGCAGCGCGAGGCGACCGACCGTCCTTTATTACCGGCGGAGCACAATGCGCTAAAACAGCTGGTGACCAAACTTGCGGCGGCAACGGGGGAACCCAGCAAACAGATCTGGCAATCGATGCTGGAACTTTCCGGGGTGAAAGATGGCGAGTTAATTCCAGCGAAACTGTTTAACCATCTGGTGACCTGGCTACAGGCGCGTCAGACGCTAAGCCAGCAAAATACGCCGACGCTGGAATCACTACAGATGACGCTAAAACAACCTTTAGATGCCAGTGAACTGGCGGCGTTATCGGCATATATCCAGCAAAAATATGGTCTTTCTGCGCAATCATCGCTTTCTTCTGCCCAGGCCGAGGATATTCTTAATCAGCTTTATCAACGGCGGGTTAAAGGGATTGATCCGCGTGTTATGCAACCGCTGCTTAATCCTTTTCCACCGATGATGGACACGTTGCAAAATATGGCAACGCGTCCCGCGCTGTGGATACTGTTAGTCGCGATTATCCTGATGCTGGTCTGGCTGGTTCGTTAACCCCGACGAAATGACAGTATCGTGACAATAATACCCAGCACCGCAGAGATCGCCCCGGCAAGAAATACCGAAGAGTAACCAAACGTGGTCGCCAGCATTCCCGCCAGCGGCCCGGAGACGCCGAGGGCGATATCCTGAAACGCGGCGTAACCGCCCAGTGCGGTGCCGCGAACTTGTGAGGGGACGCGTTTAACCACCTCCACGCCCAGCGCAGGAAAGATAAGCGAACATCCGGCTCCGGTTAACGCCGCGCCCGCTAATGCGACCCATGCACCTGGGGCTTGCCAGAGCAGCAACAAGCCCACCGTTTCTACAAGCAGAGAGACAATCGCCACTTTCACGCCGCCAAAACGGTCCGGCATCCAGCCAAACATGACGCGCATCACGACAAATGCGCCGCCAAACGCGGTAAGAGTAAAGCCCGCCATCGCCCATCCTTTGCTGGCAAAGTAGAGCGAAACGAAAGTCCCGATAACAGCAAAACCAACGCCTTGTAGTGCCAGACCTAACCCTGGTTTCCAGATAAGCCCGACAACGCTCCACAGCGATGGACGTTCTCCCGCCAGGGCCGGTACTTTGCGCACTGTGCCGTTACAGGCCCACGCCAGTACGGGTAATACCATTGTGGTGATCGCCAGTGCGGCAAAACCGTAATGGCTATGAATCAACAGGCCAAGCGGAGCACCAACAGCGAGGGCACCGTAAATCGCCATTCCGTTCCATGACATCACTTTGCCAGAGTGTTTTGGCCCTACGATGCCTAGTCCCCAGGTCAGAGCGCCTGTCAGTAACTGGCTTTCACCAAAGCCAAGAATCAAACGCCCGACGACCAACAGAGCAAATTTGAACGGTGCGGAGACAGGCAAAATCGCCGCCAGCAGCAACGCGCCGCCAGCCAGACCACAAGCTAACATTCCCTGAAGCGCCGAACGTTTTGCACCATATTGATCGGCCAGTCGCCCGGCGTAACCACGCGTCAGCACCGTAGCCAGAAACTGAATCCCGACGGCAATGCCGACCATGGTATTGCCATAGCCCAGTTCATGATGAACAAACAGCGGGATAACCGGCAACGGCAACCCTACGGTCATGTAGGTGAGAAAAACCGCAAAAGCGATGCGGAAGAGCGAAAAATTGGCAGAAGATCGTGTTTCGGTTTGGCTTACAGCAGTCATGCATTACTCCAGAATGCAGCGCAAGGCGAGGAGTATCCCCGTCTCATCTCTCTGGTTTCAGGGTTACGGTGCGTTGGCAGGATTTAACGCGTACGTCTTTTCAGAAGGAAATCGACAAAGCGGGAAGTTTGCCTGGAACTGGCGGCGATTGTCAATGATGTGAAAAAGGGAACCATCAGGTTCCCTTTTGCGTTAGTGCCGGAGGCCGCATTGGCGCGTAACGTCGGATGCGACGCTGGCGCGTCTACTCCGACCTACTGCGAATTAATCTTTCAGCTTGCGCATTACCAGCGTGGCGTTGGTGCCGCCGAAGCCGAAGCTGTTAGACATAACGGTGGTCAGTTCGCGATCGGTCGTTTCGGTCACGATGTTCAGACCCGCAGCCTGCTCGTCCAGCTCTTCAATGTTGATGCTCGGGGCGATAAAGCCGTGTTCCAGCATCAGCAGAGAGTAGATAGCTTCCTGTACGCCAGCAGCGCCCAGAGAGTGACCGGTCATGGCTTTGGTTGCAGAAATCGCCGGGCTCTTATCGCCGAACACTTCACGGATAGCTGCCAGCTCTTTCACGTCGCCAACCGGAGTCGAAGTACCGTGGGAGTTCAGGTAATCGATTGGGGTATCAACGCCATGCATCGCCATCTTCATGCAGCGTACTGCGCCTTCGCCAGACGGAGCAACCATGTCTGCACCATCAGAGGTTGCGCCGTAGCCAACGATTTCAGCATAGATGTGAGCACCACGCGCCAGCGCGTGTTCCAGCTCTTCAACCACTACCATACCGCCGCCGCCAGCGATAACGAAACCGTCACGGTGAGCGTCGTAAGTACGGGAGGCTTTTTCCGGGGTGTCGTTGTATTTAGTAGACAGCGCACCCATTGCGTCGAATTCGCAAGCCATTTCCCAGCACAGCTCTTCGCCGCCGCCAGCAAACACGATGTCCTGTTTGCCCAGTTGGATCTGCTCTACTGCGTTACCGATACAGTGTGCGGAAGTCGCACACGCGGAGCTGATGGAGTAGTTAACGCCATGAATTTTAAACGGGGTGGCGAGGCAGGCAGAAACGCCGGATGCCATCGCTTTGGTGACCACATACGGGCCAACCGCTTTCAGGCCGCGCGGGCCGCGCATTGCGTCAGCGCCGAACACCTGGAAACGCGGGGAGCCGCCGCCGGAACCTGCAATCAGGCCAACGCGCGGGTTATTCTGGTAAGCTTCCGGAGAGAGGCCCGCATCAGCGATTGCCTGCTCCATAGAAAGGAATGCATAAATGGATGCGTCGCTCATAAAGCGCACAACTTTGCGGTCAATGAGGCCAGTGGTATCCAGTTTTACGTTGCCCCAGACGTGGCTACGCATGCCGGAATCCTTCAGCTCCTGAGAGAAAGTGATCCCTGAACGTCCTTCACGCAGAGATGCCAGGACTTCCTGCTGGTTATTACCGATGCTGGAAACAATGCCCAGGCCAGTAATCACTGCACGTTTCATTCAATACCTCTGTAAGTCGCACATAGAGTAAGTTTCGAATGCACAATAGCGTACACTTGTACGCCGAACAAGTCCGATCAGCCATTTAATAGAGAAATTTGCGCAGCCTTACACACATCGCTAAGATCGAGCCACCGCCTGTAAGACGAGTAACTTACGTGAAACACTACTCCATACAACCTGCCAACCTCGAATTTAATGCTGAGGGTACACCTGTTTCCCGAGATTTTGACGATGTCTATTTTTCCAACGATAACGGGCTGGAAGAGACGCGTTATGTTTTTCTGGGAGGCAACCAATTAGAGGTACGCTTTCCTGAGCATCCACATCCTCTGTTTGTGGTAGCAGAGAGCGGCTTCGGCACCGGATTAAACTTCCTGACGCTATGGCAGGCATTTGATCAGTTTCGCGAAGCGCATCCGCAAGCGCAATTACAACGCTTACATTTCATTAGTTTTGAGAAATTTCCCCTCACCCGTGCGGATTTAGCCTTAGCGCATCAACACTGGCCGGAACTGGCTCCGTGGGCAGAACAACTTCAGGCGCAGTGGCCAATGCCCTTGCCCGGTTGCCATCGTTTATTGCTCGATGAAGGCCGCGTGACGCTGGATTTATGGTTTGGCGATATTAACGAACTGACCAGCCAACTGGACGATTCGCTAAATCAAAAAGTAGATGCCTGGTTTCTGGACGGCTTTGCGCCAGCGAAAAACCCGGATATGTGGACGCAAAATCTGTTTAACGCCATGGCAAGGTTGGCGCGTCCGGGCGGCACGCTGGCGACATTTACGTCTGCCGGTTTTGTCCGCCGCGGTTTGCAGGACGCCGGATTCACGATGCAAAAACGTAAGGGCTTTGGGCGCAAACGGGAAATGCTTTGCGGGGTGATGGAACAGACATTACCGCTCCCCTGCTCCGCGCCGTGGTTTAACCGCACGGGCAGCAGCAAACGGGAAGCGGCGATTATCGGCGGTGGTATTGCCAGCGCGTTGTTGTCGCTGGCGCTATTACGGCGCGGCTGGCAGGTAACGCTTTATTGCGCGGATGAGGCCCCCGCACTGGGTGCTTCCGGCAATCGCCAGGGGGCGCTGTATCCGTTATTAAGCAAACACGATGAGGCGCTAAACCGCTTTTTCTCTAATGCGTTTACTTTTGCTCGTCGGTTTTACGACCAATTACCCGTTAAATTTGATCATGACTGGTGCGGCGTCACGCAGTTAGGCTGGGATGAGAAAAGCCAGCATAAAATCGCACAGATGTTGTCAATGGATTTACCCGCAGAACTGGCTGTAGCCGTTGAGGCAAATGCGGTTGAACAAATTACGGGCGTTGCGACAAATTGCAGCGGCATTACTTATCCGCAAGGTGGTTGGCTGTGCCCAGCAGAACTGACCCGTAATGTGCTGGAACTGGCGCAACAGCAGGGTTTGCAGATTTATTATCAATATCAGTTACAGAATTTATCCCGTAAGGATGACTGTTGGTTGTTGAATTTTGCAGGAGATCAGCAAGCAACACACAGCGTAGTGGTACTGGCGAACGGGCATCAAATCAGCCGATTCAGCCAAACGTCGACTCTCCCGGTGTATTCGGTTGCCGGGCAGGTCAGCCATATTCCGACAACGCCGGAATTGGCAGAGCTGAAGCAGGTGCTGTGCTATGACGGTTATCTCACGCCACAAAATCCGGCGAATCAACATCATTGTATTGGTGCCAGTTATCATCGCGGCAGCGAAGATACGGCGTACAGTGAGGACGATCAGCAGCAGAATCGCCAGCGGTTGATTGATTGTTTCCCGCAGGCACAGTGGGCAAAAGAGGTTGATGTCAGTGATAAAGAGGCGCGCTGCGGTGTGCGTTGTGCCACCCGCGATCATCTGCCAATGGTAGGCAATGTTCCCGATTATGAGGCAACACTCGTGGAATATGCGTCGTTGGCGGAGCAGAAAGATGAGGCGGTAAGCGCGCCGGTTTTTGACGATCTCTTTATGTTTGCGGCTTTAGGTTCTCGCGGTTTGTGTTCTGCCCCGCTGTGTGCCGAGATTCTGGCGGCGCAGATGAGCGACGAACCGATTCCGATGGATGCCAGTACGCTGGCGGCGTTAAACCCGAATCGGTTATGGGTGCGGAAATTGTTGAAGGGTAAAGCGGTTAAGGCGGGGTAATCTGCTCTCGCAGTGTTTGCCGGATGCGGCGTGAACGCCTTATCCGACCTACGTGTGACGTGTAGGCCTGATAAGACGCGATAAGCGTCGCATCAGGCATGCTGCTCCAGACGCCGCAACTTACTGCTGTGACGCCTGCTGAAACAGGTTTTCCCACATATCGGTCACCAGCGCCTGGTCACGCGGCGACAATTCACCAGCACCAATGGCTTTTTCCAGACTCTGGCTAACGGTCGTATGCACCGCCTGAGCGGAGTGGTCATCACCACTTTCCAGTTCTGCGATGGCTAATGTCAGGTGGCCACGCAAATACCCACTGGCAAACAACTCATCATCACTGGCATGGTCAACCATACCGTCGATTAATGCCAGAATGCGTGATTCAAACTCCGCGATCATCTTCTTTCCTCATTGTAAAACGTGGCGCTGGCTTCAGTTGAGCGCTTCCGGCCACGGGAACTGTTCCGCCGTAAGTTCCGGCGTGTGATAATAATTTTGTAGTGCTTTAATGAAGCGTGCCGGACGTTCCGGAATGCCATTTGTCAGATAATCCATCACCTGCGCATGTACTCGCCGTTGAAACACCACACGATCCGGTTCGAAATCCCCTTCCAGATTGTCGCAACTGACGTTAAACGGATATCCCGCCGCCACACAGAACAACCAGTCGAGCGCCTGCGGCTTCACTTCAACATCTTCAAACTGGCTTTGCGTTTGGGCATCGCGTCCGTCCGGGCAATACCAGTAGCCGAAATCAACCAGCTCACGGCGCGCTTTCCCGGCAATACACCAGTGCGAAATCTCATGAATTGCGCTGGCATAAAAGCCATGAGCAAAGACGATTCGGTTATACGGTACTTCCGCATCAGCAGGAAGATAGATCGGTTCGTCGTCGCCTTTAATCAGACGGGTATTAAAATCATCGGCAAAGCAGCTATTAAAAATTTCAATCAACTGCTCGTAGTGGTGTGTACTGTTCATTAGTTCATCCCCAACCAGTGGAGGATCTCCTGTCCGTGGCTGTCGTAAAGTAATTTGGCACTCATCACCGCCGAGACGATAACAATCATCGGGCGGATCAGCTTTTGTCCTTTGCTCAACACCAGTCGTGAACCCATGCGCGCGCCGAGGAACTGCCCCACCAGCATGACAAAGCCCGTCGCCCAAATCACTTTGCCGCCGAGAATAAACAGCAGTAAACCGCCGATGTTTGACGTTGCGTTGAGTAATTTGGCGTGAGCCGTGGCTTTGGCGAGGTTAAATCCGCACAGCGTAACGAAGGCCAGCGCGTAAAACGACCCGGCAGCCGGGCCAAAGAATCCATCATAAAAACCGACGCAGCCACCGGCTATTAACGCGAAGGGTAAACCGTACATCCGGCGCTGGCGGTCTTCTTCACCTAGCTTTGGCATCAGCAAGAAATAGAGGCCGATACAAATTACCAGAATGGGCAAAATCTGCCGTAAGACATCAGCCTGAACGTATTGCACCAGCAGTGCGCCGCTCATTGAGCCGACAAAGGTCATGGCGATATTGAGTTTCTGATCGCTTAAACTAACCACTTTGCGGCGAATAAAGTAGATAGTAGCGGAAATAGAGCCGCCGCAGGCTTGCAGTTTATTGGTTGCCAGCGCATTAGCGGGAGACATCCCCGCTGCCATCAATGCCGGAATGGTGAGTAACCCACCGCCACCGGCAATCGAGTCGATAAATCCCGCCAGCATGGCGACAAAAAAGAGAACTCCCAGCAACAGCGGGGAAACCATAAACAGGCTATTAAACGTTTCCATTAGATCACGTGCTCATCCAGTAGCGCCTGGCAGGAAGGCGGCAACGGAGGCGGTGTCTTCTTCTCAGGCTTTGTTGTTCCCGGTTTTGGAGGTTCAAACCAGCTTTGCAGTTCTGCCCCGCAACCATCGCCTGATGGCGGTAAAGGTTGATCTTCACACTCCAGACTATCGGCAGGGCAACGTAATCGTACATGCATATGCGCGCGATGCTGGAACCAGGGTCGCACTTTGCGCAACCAGTCGCGATCGGTGCCCGCATCAAGGCAAAGTTGTTGTTTAATCGCCGGATTAACAAAAATGCGCGTGACGTCTTTGTCCTGGGCGGCGAGTTTGATCAAGCTGAAAATTTCTGGCTTCCACAGCGTGGAGACAACGTGTTTACCGTCGCGGGAAACTAAGTCCAGTGCTTGCGGGCGCAAGAGCTGCGCGGAGGTCCAGCGAGTTTTCGGCAGTTGCAGAAAGATATCGACATCCAGTCCGGTCTGGTGGCTGGCATGACCGCCGTTGAAACGCCCACCAGCGGGCATCCCCATATCGCCAATCAGCACCGTACCCATGCCCAGATTGCTCACCTGGCTACTCAGACGCTGGATAAACATCACCAGATCCGGGTGACCGAAATAGCGACGCTGATCGGTACGCATGACCTGATAATGTTCGGACTGTATCGGCAGCGTGTCAGCGCCGACAATACAGCCATTAGAAAAACTGCCTATCGATTGTGCGCTACCCGGCACAGGTTGGGTTATTTTTTGCCACGGCGTCGCTGCCAGGCTGGCGCTACTGGCAAGCAGAGCCAGCAGCGCAATCGCGGTTTTATTCATTTTTTACCAGCGTGGAATATCAGTCTTCACATCGGCATTTTGCGCCCGTTGCCGTAACAGGTGATCCATTAAAACGATCGCCAGCATCGCTTCTGCGATCGGCACTGCGCGGATCCCGACACAGGGATCGTGACGGCCTTTGGTGATCATCTCAACTTCTTCGCCAAAGCGGTTAATGGTACGACCCGGCACGGTAATGCTGGAGGTCGGTTTCAGCGCCATATGGGCAATGATTTGCTGCCCGCTGCTGATACCGCCGAGAATGCCGCCCGCATGGTTGCTCTGGAAACCGTCTTTGGTGATTTCATCGCGGTTCTGGCTGCCGCGCAGCGCCACCACGTCAAAGCCGTCGCCAATTTCCACGCCTTTCACCGCGTTGATGCTCATCAGCGCATGGGCGATGTCAGCATCCAGGCGGTCAAAGACCGGCTCGCCAAGTCCGGCAGGAACGCCACTGGCAACAACGGTGACTTTAGCGCCGATGGAGTCGCCCTCTTTTTTCAGCGCACGCATCAACTCGTCTAACGCGTCGATTTTGTCGGGGTCCGGGCAAAAAAACGGATTTTGCTCGACCTGCGACCAGTCTTTGATATCCAGCGGAATGTCGCCCATCTGGGTCAGGCAGCCACGGATTTCAATACCAAATTTCTCGGCGAGATATTTTTTGGCAATAGCTCCTGCCGCCACGCGCATGGCGGTTTCGCGGGCGGAAGAACGTCCACCGCCGCGATAATCGCGCAGACCGTATTTTTGTTCGTAGGTGTAATCGGCATGGCCTGGACGGAAAACGTCCTTAATCGCACTGTAATCCTGAGAGCGCTGGTCAGTGTTTTCGATCAACAAGCCAATGCTGGTGCCGGTAGTAACGCCTTCAAAAACACCGGAGAGAATTTTGACCTGATCCGGCTCGCGGCGCTGGGTGGTATAGCGCGATGTCCCAGGGCGACGACGGTCGAGGTCATGTTGCAGGTCCGCTTCCGTCAGCGGAATGCCTGGCGGAACACCATCGACGATGCAGCCGAGCGCCAGCCCGTGCGATTCGCCGAAGGTGGTTACGCGAAAGAGTTGTCCAATTGTGTTTCCAGCCATCACGGCTCCGTTATTGTTGTGTTTGCGTGTTTACTTAATCTTTATAAATCGCGAAATGTTCTCGTGCGGCAATAAGCTGCTCTTTGGTGAGCATAAACACACCATCGCCGCCGTTATCAAACTCCAGCCAGGTGAACGGAACATCCGGATATTGTTCCATAAGATGTACCATGCTGTTGCCGACTTCACAAATCAACACGCCATCATCAGCAAGGTAATCTGCCGCGTTACCGAGAATGCGACGCGTCAGTTTCAGGCCGTCAGTGCCAGATGCCAGGCCCAGTTCCGGCTCGTGGCGGTATTCGTTTGGCAGGTCGGACATATCTTCCGCATCGACATACGGCGGGTTAGTGACAATCAGGTCGTACTGCACTTTCGGCAAGTCGCGGAACAGATCGGAACGAATCGGAATGACGTTGTGGATCAGACCGTGTTCTTCGATGTTCTGTTCAGCAACCGCCAGCGCGTCTGGAGAGATATCCACCGCGTCGACTTCTGCATCCGGGAAGGCATAAGCACAGGCAATGGCGATGCAGCCGCTACCAGTACACATATCTAAAATATGCTGCGGTTGCTTGCTGATAAGTCCGGCAAATTTATTGTTGATCAGTTCACCAATCGGCGAGCGCGGCACCAGCACGCGTTCATCGACGTAAAATTCATGGCCGCAGAACCACGCTTTGTTGGTCAGGTAAGCCACCGGAATGCGTTCATTGACGCGGCGGATCACGCGTTCAACAATACGGTGTTTTTCGCTGGAGGTCAGACGCGCGGTGCGCATATCTTCCGGAATATCCAGCGGCAGGTAGAGCGAAGGCAACACCAGCTGTACGGCTTCATCCCACGGGTTATCGGTACCGTGACCGTACCAGATATTTGCCGCGCTGAAGCGGCTCACCGACCAGCGCAACATGTCCTGAATGGTTTGCAGCTCATTTACTGCTTCATCAACGAAAATTTTATCCACGTATTCCTCCAGGGCATGATCGCAATAATTTCGGCGGCTAGTTTGCCATGAAGATGACGATAAATCAGCATTCACGCGCGGTGAGTGAGGAAAAATACGTTTAAAACGATCGATTGCGCTACGAGTCGGGTAAACTGTAGGAAAATTAGAAATAGAGACAGATAAATGAAAAAGAAAACAACACTTAGCGAGGAGGACCAGGCTCTGTTTCGCCAGTTGATGGCGGGGACTCGCAAGATTAAGCAGGACACGATTGTCCACCGACCGCAGCGTAAAAAAATCAGCGAAGTGCCGGTGAAACGCTTGATCCAGGAGCAGGCTGATGCCAGCCATTATTTCTCCGATGAGTTTCAGCCGTTATTAAATACCGAAGGTCCGGTGAAATATGTTCGCCCGGATGTCAGCCATTTTGAGGCGAAGAAACTGCGCCGTGGCGATTATTCGCCGGAGTTGTTTTTGGATTTACACGGTCTGACGCAGCTGCAGGCCAAGCAGGAACTGGGGGCGTTGATTGCCGCCTGCCGCCGTGAACATGTGTTTTGCGCCTGCGTGATGCATGGGCACGGGAAGCATATTTTGAAGCAACAAACACCGCTGTGGCTGGCACAACATCCGCATGTGATGGCCTTTCATCAGGCACCAAAAGAGTATGGCGGTGATGCGGCGTTGTTGGTGTTGATTGAAGTCGAAGAGTGGCTGCCGCCGGAGTTGCCCTGAGGAGTTGAGCGCGTTGCGCCAGGTACGGGTAATGGCAGGGGCGAATGCCCCTGCCTGGTGTATCTAAGGGCTACAACTCATTCAGTATGTACTGGAACCGGCAAGTAGAATCGATTGGCTGCATACTGCTGGTATCAACACGCACGACCATATCGTGTAACTGTTTGTCCGTTATAGGGTGTCGATTTGGCGTGACCGAGACTTCCGCCTTGTCACATCCCGACGCGGTAAAAGTTATCATCTGTGCAACCCAGCGGCAGTAACCACCTGTTTCATTCATCTGCGTACTGTCGCACAACTTCCCATCTTTCATCAAATACGTTGAAAGCGTTTTCTCAACCACACCGCCCGTCGACTGCAGGGTGAGCAGTTTTGACTTACTGACATAATTCTCATTCCATGAAACGTCATAAGGTTGAACAGAAACGGATGGACAAATCGTGTCGTGACTATCAGGCCCCTGATACGTCACGCCCCCTGGAGAGGCTTCAGAGTCATTCATAATAACCAACCATGGACAAGAAAAGTAAGATTCAATCTCTGCAGAGACAATAACCTCAAATGTATAATACCCGCAGTTCCACCCAGACGGTAATCCATGACAACTTGCTTTGTTGATATTTTGATGGTAGCCAATCAGCTTAACCGAAGGGGCAGGAGGAGGACCACTCCAGCTCACATTTTGCAATATTTCCCCAGTCATGAGCCATTGACTACTTTTATATTCACCAACGTACACTGCGGATGGCATCATTATTTTTAAATTAAAAGTCGCAATATTACGCGAATCACCGTTGTAACCGTAGTAAACGTCAACGCTATGCCCGGCAGCCATAGCTTCTGTAGTAGCAATAAGCATGACCAGAGCGAACAACCATCGTAGTATTTTCATTTTAAATATACTCAAATGTCGCAGTTAAAGAGGCGGTAAATTCACCGATCGTCACATCACGGCCGCTTTTCGCCTGTAGCCAGGCTCTGAAATTGATATCGTTATTGCCATTGGTTAGCGCAAAGGTCGCCCCATTTGTATTGTTGATGGCAACCTGCATTCCGTCGGTTTTTTCCATGCCAATTCCCACTCCCTGAGCGGTTGATGACGTATCCAGTGCCAGAAAACCGGGTTGTTCGCTGTCTTCTACCCCCGTGAGCGTGACTTTTACGTTGTATCCCGCCGGCCCTTTGCAATCTTTCAGCTTAAAGACTACGGGTACACGAGCGGACTGGCCTGCAACGTTCAAATCCTGACGACTGACCGTGGGAAAGCGCACCTCTGCCAGATATTGGCCATCCACCACCAGCGCACAGGATTTACTTAATAAATTACCGGAGAAATGCAGATTATTATCTGCCGCGAATAACGTGCTACTCATTGCCAATATCAGCCCCGCTAACAGGACGTAACCACCGGACTGAATCATTGATTTATTCATTGATAATCCACCCGTAATGTTGCGTAAGCCGAAAAATTCGTATCGCTTAACACAGCATCACTCGCTTTTACCGGTACGGCCTCCAGCTTCGGCTTTTGCGTAAAATCAGTGGCGTTGATAGCAAGCGGAGTATTGAGTTTAAAACGCTGACCATCGTGCTGAAGCTCGATACCAAAACCGGGTACATCAGTTTCAATTGCTGCATCATTAAAACTGGTTTGTGTACCAGTCCAGGTGAGGGTCATCTCCCAATCTGGATGACGGGTCGTCGAGTCACAAGTGAGTTCATATGGCACCTCTTTACGACCATAGTTGCCGTTGATGTCGTCGATAATGAGATCGCGAAATTCGACTTCAATGGTTTTACCACCGCTGATGCTACAGGTTGGCGGTGACAATAATGTCCCGTGAAAGGTGATGTCTTCATCAGCAGCATGAGCTATGGCGCTACTGACACAAAGCAGGGTTAAGAAAGTCTTTCTCATTGATAGTCCACCACCATGGTCAAACTGGCGTTAAACTCGCCCGCAGCAAGTTGCGCCCCGCTTGCCTTCACAGGTACAGCCTTCAACTGTGGCTGGTTATTGATATTAAATGGCGTCCAGCTATTTTCACCGACGGCAAACAATGAGTTATCGGCGCTATTTTCTATCCGAATGCCCAGCCCGGTGATATTGGTACTGAGTACCGTTTCGCCGTTAATCGTTGAGGTATTGCCCTTAAGTTGCATCCGCAAGTCGTTAGCAAGACTGTTTGTGCAGTTCAACGTGTATTTCGCATCTTGCCGATAATTGGTGCCATCAACGTTATCAGCAATCATATTGCCGAACTCTACCTGGCTGCCCTTGATTGAACAGGGTGGCGGAGCATCGACCAACACGCGCAGAATTAAATCCACGGGTTTACTACCAGCCATAGCAGATAAACTACAGACACTGCATACCAGCAGCCCTGCGCCCACTACAAACTTTTGACTCATAACTCCCCCCGTCATCAGCCTTTGCGGCTCTGCTCTTCATCCACCTGGCAGCTGTTGCCATTGCACTGGAAGAACAGCGGCATCCGTGCGCCAAAGTCGTTGACGTAAGTCAGCACCGGTACGCTATCCATTTTCACATTCAGCGGTACCGTGGTTTTCGGCTCAATGACCAGAGGCGAGAACCCTGCAGCTGGATTACCGTTTTTCTGCGCACTGGCGTTGCTGATAATCACGTAGTACGGCGTTGGGTTATTGACGGTAAATGCCTGACCGCTGCGGGTGAGCGTCACCTTGTGCTGCCACGGACTTTTCATACTGACCTTTTCCAGCGCCTTTGGTCGCCAGAACAACTTGATACGCGTTTGCAGCGCGATTTGCAGGGTATTGGGTTTGTTTGATTTTGGCGGGATCTCGCGCACGTTAAAGTAGAACATGCTTTCACGATCGGCTGGCAATTTGTTGATATCCGGCATTCCCTGCACTTTTACCTGCCCGTTCATCATTGAATCGATGCGTTGCACTGGCGGCAGCACAGTTAACGGCGAGGTGATCTTGTTACCCTTTTCATCTTCAATCCAGCTTTGAGCCAGATAAGGGAGTTTCGGATCGTTATTACGCAGCGTCACGCTGATTGATTTGTCGCTTTCATTAAATATCAAACGGGTACGATCTGGCGTTACAGACGCCAGGGCAGACAAACTGGTAGCGCTAAGCAGTAACGCCAGCGTCATAGCACCCAATTTGGCAGAGCAAAGTAAATCAGACATGGATCATTCCTTAATCACGTTATTGGTTAGCTGAAACAGAAACAGGGGGATCGGTGGGTGTCACCTGTTGCGTCTGCTCCTGAATGACAGGCTTTATGTCATCAGGAACAACCGGCGCGACGTTGCCTTTATGCTGGCATGGCAGTAACAAGCCGTTAAACAGATCGGCAGGCAGCGGGTCCGGCAGGTTGATATCGCAATGCGCAACACCACTCCAGAACACACTCATATGTTCGCCAGGTTTCACCCCAGCCAGATAGACACTACCGTCATCATCGACAAGGCCCACTGTCTGCTCGTTATCATTTTTTACTTCTGCGCCAAACGGTGGATGGCTGCCATCTTGTAAACGCAGCACCGCCATCGCTTTTTGACCACTGATGACGGCAAATTTGCGGTAGCCAATGGCTCCTTCAGTTAGCGTGGCTTGCACCACCGACTGGGTTGCTTCGGCGTTTTCCGGCAATTTGTTGAGGTCGATATACGCCTGATTGCGATAATAATTGTTAACGTCAGAAACGACGGCTTTACCAAACATATTGGTATAAACAGCAGCCCCGTTACCTTCCACCGGAACATCGGCAACGCCATCGGCATCAATCAGCAGGCGTGTCCCGCCCATATTCTGGGTACGGTGAAGTGCGCCGCCGTGGGTAGTAAGCGTTGCGCCGCCCTGTAACGACAAGCCCGCAGAGGTGTATTGCCCTTCATGGTAGTTCGCACTGAGGTCAACCTGCGCCAGCGAACCATCATGGCTGTAGTAGCCATCAACGCTGGTGTGTTTGTCACTGGTGCCGATGTTCAACTGATAGTGAGTCGCGTCATCGACACGGCTAAAATAACCGACCTGGCTGCTGTCCGTCCCACTGCCATAGTTGCCGTTATAGCTAACGGTACTGTTGTCGCCCCACGGCATACTGAGCGAAATCTACATGCCCTTATCCGCCCGGTTGTCATACTCGTAGCGGTAGCCAGTCAGGGAAACGCTCATATTACGAATGCTGCCCATATTGAAATAGTGGGAGAGCATGATGTTGTAGTTTGTCTGCTCCTCACGATCCCAGTAGGTATGGCGGGTATAGTTGAGATAAACCGAAACACCCGCATCGCGGAAGTTCTGGTTATAAGTGGCGGTGTACATCTCTTTGTCGTTGCCCGTACGGACCATTTCGCTGTCACTGGCATCCAGATACTCGCTCATGGTCATAAAGTTCTCTTCCGAGAAGCGATATCCAGCGAAAGTGACGCGGCTGTTGAGCTGGTCAAAGTCTTTGGAATAACTCACACGGAAGGAGTTACCGTCCAGCGAACCTTTGCCATAAGCGGTGTCTTTATCCAGTTTGGTATGCGAATGAGTAACATCAAACGCGACCGCGCCGAAGGTAGACAAATCGCGACCGACGCCCAGCGCCGCAGACTGATAGTTTTCATCACCCAGCGCACCGCCATATAACGACCAGCCGTTAGCGATGCCCCAGGAGGCTTCAGCACCAGAGAAAAATCCCCCCTCGACATGGTGGCCCCACTCTTGCGGACGTCCCATCATGATCTTATAGCGAACCTGGCCTGGGCGAGTGAGGTATGGCATCGAGGCGGTGCTGATGTCATATTCCTGCACCTGGCCGTTCTGTTCTTCAATGCGAATATGCAACGTACCGGAGACGGAATCACCAAGATCCTGAATACGAAACGGTCCAGCCGGAACCTGCGTTTCGTAAATCACACGCCCCATCTGGCTGACGGTCACTTTTGCTGTGGTGTGTGCCACGCCGGAAATGTCTGGCGCGTAGCCGCGCAGATTGGGAGGCAACATTTGATCGTCAGTGCTGACACTGCCACCAACATAATTAAAACCGTCGAAAATATCGGAATTGAGGTAATCTTCGCCCAGCGCCAGTTTGGCTTTTAATGACGGTAACGCCCGCCAGGCATAATAGCGACTCCACTCCCATTTTTTTTGTGTGTCATCGCCGCCAAATTCATCGTCATCATCATTACTGCGCGTATGTTGATAGTTGGTCTGCCAGTCAGCGCGCATACGCCATGGCCCCAGGTTAACCCCGACCGTCCCGTTGCCGCTGATCTCGTTACTGTCATCGCCGCCATTTTCTTCGTGTCGTGTTTGCGCAGTGATGCTGTAGTCCGCAATGATCCCGGAGATGCCATCATCCCAACGAGAAGGTGGATCCCAGTCGGGCCAGGTATATTCGAGGTAAGCCTGCGGTAGTGAAATGACTAATGCGGACTGGCTTAAATCAGCCTTAATTTCCACGCCTTCCAGTTGACCGGGCTTCAGGCATTTACCATCGTGGCTCCATTGCAGATTTTTCGCCACGTCTTCTTTTAAACCAAACTGCGCCACCAGTTCCGGTGTCAGACAAGCATAGCTTTTGCTAACGTCATCTTCACCAGCATACCAGTAAATATCGTACTCTTCCGCCAATGGCTGTTTATTTAGTTGAACCTGTAAATTGTATTTTCCGGGCTCAACATACCCCTGGCTGGAAAAACGCTTCAGATCAATTTTTGTGTCGCCTTTTAATTCCAGAAAACGGGAATCAAACTGAATGTCGTCTTCAGCCCAGACACTGCTATAACTCCCTGACATTGCCAGCGCAATGCACCACGGAAGAATCCGTAATCGAAAAAGAGAATGGTCAGGCATACACGTTTTTATCCGTTTTTATTCTTGTTCGGTCAAAATCCATTTAAATACCCCATAGCAGTGTCGCTATGGGGGTATGCCTTACAGGTAAGTAATCTGGAAGGTGGTATTTGCTTCGAAATTACCCAGATCTGGCGCATCAGCTGCGCCGACCAGCCAGGCTTTAAAGTTCAGAGTCTGCTTCGCTTTGCCTTTATTAGTGGCAGTATCTTTCACGATTTTCTGGTCAATACCCATGCCGCTTTTGTAAGAGGTACCCAGAGAGTCACCGATCGCCAGGCTAACATTGTTAAATGCCGCACCGGTATCGGTATTGAAAATGGTGTAATAATTGCCGCTATTTGCAGAAGAAACGGTACCAGTAAAGGTAGTGGTCATTGTTTCCTGAGTATCAAATACGCAATCTTGCAGGCGAATCTGGAAATTTTTCGGCGTGGTGGTGCCGTTATTTTTCAGTTTTTCGGCACCGATATCACCCATATCAACTTCCAGTTTGTGATCGTCCGGAACGATAGAACACACTGAGTCTTCAATGGTGCCGTAAAAACGTGCAGTACCGTTGTTACCCGCAGCGATTGTTGCCGTAGAGGTGAACGCGCCCATCACCATTGCCGCAGCAATAGCTGTTTTAACAAACTTACTCATTATTTGTCCTTAAACTATAAATAATTAAAATATAAACATTGCAATACATTGATTCAGTCAATAGCCAATGTTTATACCCAGCCATTGAATACGGCATGCGATCCAAAAAAACAGGTCGTAAAAAATGTATTCGTTGGTGTGGGGTCGAATAGTGATGTTTTCACTCCCCTGATTCAATTTAATTTTACTAATGAGTAAATGTAGATTTAATTAATATATTGATAGGGGAAAGATTATCTTAAGGATCTTCTAAAAAAACACGAAATATATATTTAGAAAAAACAGGAAGCATATCAACAATGAATGCCAATAGCTTAAAAAACAAACAATGAACATATAATGCGATTGGCATTAACCCGCTTTTGTCGATATAATATATAAACACTATAGCCAGAATTTAATCAAGTTTCAATTACGTCCTGCCTGATTATTCAACTCTATTTTCTCCATTATCTGTATTAATAAATGATAATGAGTGTCAAACAGACATTATTCATTTCAACATGTAACTTTGGGCAAAATCAAGATACGCGCAGAAGAATACTTTCCGAATGAAAGTTAAAGGTGTTTTATTTATAGATGGGGAGAGTCTTCGATAGTAGTGAGGTTGACAGATATCCGCTGCCTGATGAGCAATTATGCCCAATGAATCTACCTCATTGGGCATAATTTGGAACTCATCAGATAGCTTTTGCCATCTTCAGATTACACGGGCTCATCTGCCAGTTGAATGTGCCGTTTCCGCTTTCATCAAGCGTTACGCTGGCAATGGCCGAGGTGGTAAACATAGGCGGCGTTTCGCCCGGACATAACTCGGCAACCAGATACCCGACTAACGGTAAGTGAGAGATCACCAGTACCGAAGCAACACCTTCATTGGTCAACGCCTGCAAATAGGCACTGACCAGACCAACATCGCCGCAGGGCGTTAACTCCGGCAGAACTTCTGCACTGGAAGGCAGGTTCAGACAATCCCCTACTTCTTCCAGTGTTTGCTCGGCTCGCAGGAACGGGCTCACCAGAACGCGTTCGATTTCCACTTTTTGACCTTTCAGCCAGTTCGCCATCAGGCGAGATTCGTCACAACCATTAGTGGTCAGAGGACGAACGGAATCACTGGCGGCATCGAGGGCTGCGTCGCCGTGACGCATGATAAAAACTTGCATATTGCACCGCTTTTGTTAACCAGATTCGCCCGTTTTCTTTCATCTGAAACCAGAGAAAGAAAACGGTGGCCGGCATTGTGCCTTATCCATTCACCGAATGAAACGCTGTTTTTTACCTCAATGGCGTAAGTATAGTCAATATGCGTTTACATTTTGACCAACACTCCGCCATTCAGCGCGGATTCATATAGCTTTGACCTTCTTATTGCAGGTCAGTTGCAGTTGTTTTCCAAAAACTTTCCCCACGCGCGCCCATCTCGACCAAACGCTCGCAAGGGGTAAAACGGGAACCATACTGCGTGGCAAGTCGTTGCATTATTGCAACCACTTCGCCCGCGCCGAGAGAATCGATATAGCGGAACGGTCCACCGAGAAATGGCGGAAAACCAATGCCAAATACCGCGCCAATATCCCCGTCACGCACGCTACGGATAACCTGCTCATCAACACAACGTACTGCTTCATTCAGCATCAACATCACACACCGTTCAGCAACCTGCGGTGCGGAGATTCGCCCCTGCCCTTGTGTGCCAATCAGCGGGTAAATGGCGGGATCGACCTGTTTTTTGCTTTTACGCCCTTTCTGACCATAAAGATAGAAACCCCGGCCATTTTTTCTGCCTTTGCGATCGTCGTTCAAAATTGAAGAAACAACATTTGCAGGCGCGCTAAAACGTTCTCCATAAGCGGCTTCCAGTACAGGAATAATTTTAGTCCCGGTGTCGATTCCTACCTCATCCAAAAGTTGGATTGGGCCTACCGGAAAACCAAATTTCACTAGCGCGGCATCAATGTGCTCTACCCGTTCACCTTGGGTCAACATGCGGATAGCTTCATTAATGTAAGGCGCTAAGATGCGATTGACGTAAAAACCGGCTTTGTCACGCACGACAATTGGCGTTTTACCCTGTTTTTTCGCCAGTTTTACTGTGGTAGCGATGGTTTGCGCCGATGTCCCCGCATGAGGAATAATCTCCACCAGCGGCATTTTTTCCACCGGACTGAAGAAATGCAGGCCGATAACTTGCTCAGGTCGCGTGGCGTGAGCGGCGATATCACCAATCGGTAAAGATGACGTATTCGAAGCAAAGATGGTATGAGCGGCGCAATTTTGCTCAACTTCCGCCACCATCTGTTGTTTCAATTCGAGATTTTCAAACACCGCTTCAATAATCAGATCGCGATGGGCAAAGCCGCGATAGTCCGTCGTTCCGGAGATTAATGCCAGCTGTTTGTCACGTTCGCTGGCTTTGAGATGACGACGGCGAACTTTGCCCTCCAGCTGATCCCAACTGTACTTCAGCGCATGATTTATGCCCTGCGGGTTGATATCTTTAATTCTGACCGGAATCCCCGCTTTACAAGCAGTGACATAAGCAATACCGCCGCCCATCAAGCCACCACCTAAAATCCCCACGCTGTTTAATGGCGCAGGCGGCGCATCACTGCCGGGATCTTTCTTCACGTCCGTACTGGCAAAAAAGATACTACGCAGCGCCTGCGATTGTGGCGTCATCGCCAGTTCGCCAAACGCCCGAGCTTCGGCGTCATAACCGCTGCTGGTGCCCTGCGCTAATCCCGTTTCAACAACCTCCAGGATGCGTTCTGTCGCCGGATAATTGCCTTGAGTTTTGTGTTCTGTTTTCTTGCCGACCATTTTGAACAGCAGCGCACGACCTAACGGCCCCGCCAGAATACGCTCGCGTACAGGTAGAGGGCGGGAAGATGGGCGCTCCTTCTTTGCCAGCTCAACAGCGGCTTCCAGCAGAATGGAGTGCGGAACAACGTCATCCACCAGCCCCAGCTTTAATGCCTGTTTCGCCCGAAGTTGTTTTCCGGTGAGGATCATCTCTAATGCTGTGCTGACGCCTATCAGACGCGGTAAACGCTGGGTGCCGCCTGAACCGGGTAACAATCCAAGTTGTACTTCAGGCAAACCGAGCACCGTTTTAGGATCGTCAGTACAAACGCGACCGTGGCACGCCAGCGCCAACTCCAGCCCACCACCCAGGCAAGCGCCATGAATAGCCGCGATAACCTGAATGGGCAAAGCATGAATCTCCGCCATCAACTGTTGGCCCTGCCGCGCCAGAGCTTCCGCTTCTTGCGCCGTTTTGCAGTTGCCGATCATGTTGATGTCTGCGCCAGCAATGAAGTTGTCCGGTTTAGCGGAGACAAACACCACGCCTCGCAACTCTTTGTTTTCACGGAGTTGCTTAATAATGGCGCGCACCTGCGAGGCAAACTCCGCCTTCAGGGTATTCATTTTCTCACCCGGTACGTCGATGGTGATAACGGCAATGTTGTCCAGACGAACATTAAGGGTAAACGCTGATGTCATTTCCATTATTCCGCCTCCAGAACCATTGCCGCGCCAAGCCCACCGGCAGCACAGGCGGTAACTAAACCAAATCCACCGCCGCGACGGCGAAGTTCATGCAATGTCTGGGTAATCATCCGCGCGCCGGTCGCCGCGAAGGGATGCCCGTAAGCAATCGAACCGCCAAGCACGTTAAATTTGCTATCGTCCACTTCGCCAGTGGCATGTGCACGCCCCAGTGCTTCACGAGCAAAACGTTCACTACCCAGCAACTGAATATTCGCCAGCGTCTGAGCTGCAAAGGCTTCGTGCATATCGATCAATGTCAGATCGCTCATCGTCAAACCGGCACGCTCCAGCGCCAGCGGTGTTGACCAGGCTGGACCGAGCAACATGTCCTGCCAGACATCAATCGCAGTAAATGCGTAGCTGCGCAGATACCCCAGCGGCACCAGCCCTAATTCTTTCGCCCGGGATTCAGTCATCAGGATCACCGCTGCCGCGCCATCGGTCAGCGGCGTACTGTTTGCCGCCGTTACCGTTCCGTGTTTGCGATCAAACGCCGGGCGCAGCTTTGCGTAATCGGCAAGCGAGGAATTACCGCGAATATTGTTGTCTTCGACAAGCGGTTGTTTATAAGGAGGGATAAAGGCAGTCATCACCTCTTCTTTGAGTTTTCCGTCTGACCATGCCTGAGCGGCACGCTGATGCGAACGGTGCGCTAATGCATCTTGCTGTTCTCGGGTGATGCCGTAGGTTTTCGCCATTTGCTCTGCGGTGTCGCCCATCCGCAAGCCGGTAGAATATTCTGCTACCGCAGGTGGTACGGGCATTAAGTCGCGCAAACGCAGGCGAGAGAAGAGTTTCAGTCGCTGGCTCATGGTACGAGCTTTGTTGACATCAACCAGCACGCGCGCCAGTTTTTTACTGACGCCAATTGGCAATACCGAAGAGGAATCTGCCCCACCGGCAATCCCCGCTCGAATAGTTCCCGCCATCAGGCTTTCTGCGACGTTTGCAACTGCCTGGAAACTGGTAGCGCAAGCGCGGCTGACGCTGTAAGCATCGGTATGTACATTCATTCCCGTACCGAGAACAATTTCACGCGCAATGTTGGGGGCTTCAGGCATTTGTACGACCTGACCAAAGACCAGTTGTTCAATCACTTCGGCGGGGATCTCGCTGCGTGCCAGCAGTTCGCCTACCACCATCTTCCCTAAATCAACCGCGGGAATGCCATGAAAAGCCGTCGCCTGACGGGCAAAAGGCGTACGTAAACCGCTAACAATGGCGATACGATCGCCCTGGCGGGTAACCAGCGGTAAAACCTGACCCATAACACTCCCCTGTAAAAAAATAAATAAAGTGGTCTGACCTGATCATAGTCTTAACCATTTTTTTACATTTAGCCAAGTGGAGAAAAGGGAAAGTGGGAGCTATGACACAGAGAGAAAAGAAGAAGAGAAAAGAAAACGCCCCTGCCAGCAACTGACAGGGGCGTACGTACCCGAGAGGAATTAACGCAGACCCAGCTGGAAAATCAGCATTTCAGCTTCGCAGGCAAAAGTGAAATCGATATCCAGGCGCACACCGTCAGACTCTTCAGTGAAAGTCGGGGTGATTTTGCAAGGTTCAGATTCCACGCTACGGGCTTTTTCAGTCAGCGCCGCCAGCGTTTGCTCTGCTTCTGCGCGGTTTGCAAACACGCGGCTGTAAGACGCGGTGCAGTCGGAGTTGTCCATAATGGTGCCAACATCCATACAGCAGCAAACCGGGGTTTCATCAGCACTACATTTACTCATCGTTGATTTCCTCTGTATGTGCACCCAAGGTGCCAGATAAACGTTGTGGATATTTTACGCTTCCGGAAAGTGCTGCTCCAGTTGTTAATTCTGCAAAATCGGATAAGTGACCGAAATCACACTTAAAAATGATCTAAAACAAAATTCACCCGAATCCATGAGTGCGCCACCTCCAAATTTTGCCAGCTGGATCGCGTTTCTTAGATCATATTTGAAAAAAGATAGAAACATACTTGCAACATTCCAGCTGGTCCGACCTATACTCTCGCCACTGGTCTGATTTCTAAGATGTACCTCAGACCCTACACTTCGCGCTCCTGTTACAGCACGTAACATAGTTTGTATAAAAATAAATCATTGAGGTTATGGTCATGAGCCAGAAAACCCTGTTTACAAAGTCTGCTCTCGCAGTCGCAGTGGCACTTATCTCCACCCAGGCCTGGTCGGCAGGCTTTCAGTTAAACGAATTTTCTTCCTCTGGCCTGGGCCGGGCTTATTCAGGGGAAGGCGCAATTGCCGATGATGCAGGTAACGTCAGCCGTAACCCCGCATTGATTACTATGTTTGACCGCCCGACATTTTCTGCGGGTGCGGTTTATATTGACCCGGATGTAAATATCAGCGGAACGTCTCCATCTGGTCGTAGCCTGAAAGCCGATAACATCGCGCCTACGGCATGGGTTCCGAACATGCACTTTGTTGCACCGATTAACGACCAATTTGGTTGGGGCGCTTCTATTACCTCTAACTATGGTCTGGCTACAGAGTTTAACGATACTTATGCAGGCGGCTCTGTCGGGGGTACAACCGACCTTGAAACCATGAACCTGAACTTAAGCGGTGCGTATCGCTTAAATAATGCATGGAGCTTTGGTCTTGGTTTCAACGCCGTCTACGCTCGCGCGAAAATTGAACGTTTCGCAGGCGATCTGGGGCAGTTGGTTGCTGGCCAAATTATGCAATCTCCTGCTGGCCAAACTCAGCAAGGGCAAGCATTGGCAGCTACCGCCAACGGTATTGACAGTAATACCAAAATCGCTCATCTGAACGGTAACCAGTGGGGCTTTGGCTGGAACGCCGGAATCCTGTATGAACTGGATAAAAATAACCGCTATGCACTGACCTACCGTTCTGAAGTGAAAATTGACTTCAAAGGTAACTACAGCAGCGATCTTAATCGTGCGTTTAATAACTACGGTTTGCCAATTCCTACCGCGACAGGTGGCGCAACGCAATCGGGTTATCTGACGCTGAACCTGCCTGAAATGTGGGAAGTGTCAGGTTATAACCGTGTTGATCCACAGTGGGCGATTCACTATAGCCTGGCTTACACCAGCTGGAGTCAGTTCCAGCAGCTGAAAGCGACCTCAACCAGTGGCGACACGCTGTTCCAGAAACATGAAGGCTTTAAAGATGCTTACCGCATCGCGTTGGGTACCACTTATTACTACGATGATAACTGGACCTTCCGTACCGGTATCGCCTTTGATGACAGCCCAGTTCCTGCACAGAATCGTTCTATCTCCATTCCGGACCAGGACCGTTTCTGGCTGAGTGCAGGTACGACTTACGCATTTAATAAAGATGCTTCAGTCGACGTTGGTGTTTCTTATATGCACGGTCAGAGCGTGAAAATTAACGAAGGCCCATACCAGTTCGAGTCTGAAGGTAAAGCCTGGCTGTTCGGTACTAACTTTAACTACGCGTTCTGATAACGCGTTCGCCTGGATAAAGTCACCTGCATAGCAGGTGACTTTAACTCCCCCACTTCACCGAAAGTAGTGTCCTCATTGCTTACCTCCTGAGTTTTGCAAACAGCCTGTTGGCAGCTTGCCCTTTCAAATCAATAAGCGGTATCCACAGACAAACCTGAAGGGAAAGGCATATTTTCAGGCGTTCTGCTCGTCCTTCTCAAAGAGTTTACTTTTCTGCATTTCCAGGATACTCCCCCCCCCTGGCTATTGTGCGCTCATACACTCAAATTAAAGATAGGTTCTAAATAAATGAGCGTTTTTTGATAGTCTATTTCATTAGGTAATATATATTTGTAACAAATCAATCAAAATGGAATAAAATCATGCTACCATCTATTTCAATCAACAATACCAGCGCAGCTTACCCAGAATCCATCAATGAAAATAACAATGATGAAGTTAATGGATTAGTACAAGAGTTCAAAAACCTTTTTAATGGTAAGGAAGGAATAAGCACCTGTATTAAACATCTACTTGAGCTTATAAAAAACGCCATACGAGTAAACGACGATCCTTATAGATTTAATATTAATAATTCCTCAGTTACTTATATTGATATTGACTCCAATGATACAGACCATATTACTATTGGTATCGACAACCAAGAACCAATAGAATTACCTGCGAACTATAAAGACAAAGAACTCGTCCGTACTATCATTAATGACAACATAGTTGAGAAGACTCATGATATCAATAACAAGGAAATGATCTTCAGCGCATTAAAAGAAATATATGATGGAGATCCTGGTTTTATCTTCGATAAGATATCACACAAACTCAGACATACGGTAACGGAATTTGATGAGAGCGGGAAAAGCGAACCAACGGACTTATTTACCTGGTACGGTAAAGATAAAAAAGGCGACTCTCTCGCTATTGTAATTAAAAATAAAAACGGAAATGATTACTTATCTCTCGGTTACTACGATCAGGACGACTACCACATTCAAAGAGGAATTCGTATTAATGGTGATAGTCTCACCCAATATTGTAGTGAAAACGCCAGGAGTGCTTCAGCGTGGTTTGAAAGCAGTAAAGCTATCATGGCAGAATCATTTGCAACTGGTTCCGATCATCAGGTTGTAAACGAGCTCAACGGGGAAAGACTGAGAGAACCAAACGACGTTTTTAAACGTTATGGTCGAGCAATAAGATATGATTTTCAAGTGGACGATGCAAAATATAAATGCGACCATCTAAAAGAAATAGTTTCTACTTTAGTCGGTAACAAAATTAACGTTGGCCATTCTCAAAAAATATATAAGCATTTTAAGGATCTCGAAGGTAAAATTGAAGAAAGGCTTCAAAATCGCCAGGCTGAATATCAAAATGAAATTAATCAACCATCTGCGCCAGGTGTTAATTTTGATGATATTTAAAATTATTTTTCCAGTTTTTTGATTTTTCAACAGCTGAATATCGGAAATAGTCAGTGACGAACATCAGTATTTTTACATAATTACGTCTAGGTCATTGTCGGTTTATCTCCTTTTACTTGTGGTAATTGAGGGATAACAACAAAAAAGGTGAGTTTTGCGACTCACCTTTTTTATTTGTTTCTTATTCAGAATCAATATCTTTTAAATCATCCTGAATCGCTTGTGCGTTCGGATTTTCCTGCGGTTTGAGTTCGCCGCCATTAGCGATGAAATCATGACGCTGGAAGTACGCTTCGCGCACCATAATATAAGGATCGGACGACTGACGCAGCAGACCATCGGAATCCAGCAGCTGAGCGCGGGTTTCGATCCCTTCAAGCGTCCATTTACCCACAGACATCGGCCAGGTCAGCCAGGAAAGAACCGGGTAAAAACCATCCGCCATATCACCACCGTCATCACGCAGCGTGAAGCTACCGTAGAACGGTAACTGAACGTAAGGCCCATAACCCACGCCATAATGACCAAGCGTACTACCGAAGCGGTGAGGTTCAGTCCGTTGCAGTTTCGGGTTCGCCATCCCTGCAACATCAATAAAACCGCCCATCCCCAAAATGGTGTTCAGGAAAAAGCGGGTAAAGTGGACCATCCCCTGATAAGGGTCGCCCTGCAAGAAGTAGTTAACCATCACCGCAGGTTCTTCAAGGTTGCCAGTAAAGTTGCTCAAACCGTTACGCGCCGGTTGCGGAACATAATCACGCCAGGCGACAGCGACCGGTCGAACAATATACGGGTCTAATACATTGAAGTTGAAGTTGTACATGGTGCGGTTGAACCCTTCTAACGGGTCAGAACGCCCTTGCTGATCTGTACCGGAACTCGCACACCCCACCAGAAGCGTAGTTCCCAGAGCAAGCGCCGACAGGCGAAGCTTCATAAATGTCTCCCTGTTTTTTTATGGCTTATGCAGTTTGCCATCCATGACGGAACGATACCGTATCCGCCTGTTTAGGTGTGGGCGATTGTAACAGCACGTCAACTGATGTCCAGACGCCCTGATTTGCTGATTTGATCATAGCCTGGTAATCGCCGCCCTGTAGGCTACTTGATTCTATAGAAACAGAAAAAGGCAAACGCAGCCTTTTCTACATTTTCAGAGTAACTCCCGTCAGTTGCGAGCAAAAAAGCCGCTACGCTTTAGCTATACGTGCTAATTCAAGAGAAGAGACCATGGACAACGACAAAATTGATCAACACAGCGACGAAATTGAAGTTGAGAGCGAAGAAAAAGAGCGCGGCAAAAAAATAGAAATAGATGAAGACCGACTCCCCTCCCGGGCGATGGCAATTCATGAGCATATCCGCCAGGATGGTGAAAAAGAGCTGGAACGCGACGCAATGGCGCTACTGTGGTCAGCCATTGCGGCGGGTCTGTCGATGGGCGCTTCGTTACTGGCAAAAGGGATATTTCAAGTCGAACTGGAAGGTGTGCCGGGCAGCTTCTTGCTGGAGAATCTCGGTTATACCTTTGGTTTTATTATCGTCATTATGGCCCGCCAGCAATTATTTACCGAAAATACCGTGACTGCGGTACTACCCGTCATGCAAAAACCGACAATGAGCAACGTCGGCTTACTTATACGGTTATGGGGCGTCGTGCTGCTGGGTAATATTCTCGGGACAGGTATTGCGGCGTGGGCATTTGAATATATGCCTATCTTCAATGAAGAAACTCGCGATGCATTTGTCAAAATCGGCATGGATGTGATGAAGAACACCCCCAGCGAGATGTTTGCCAACGCGATCATTTCCGGCTGGCTGATCGCCACTATGGTTTGGATGTTTCCTGCAGCGGGTGCGGCAAAGATTGTGGTGATTATATTGATGACCTGGCTTATTGCCCTGGGTGACACCACCCATATCGTGGTCGGTTCTGTTGAAATCCTCTATCTGGTGTTTAACGGTACGCTGCACTGGAGCGATTTCATCTGGCCCTTCGCACTACCTACTTTAGCGGGGAACATCTGCGGCGGCACCTTTATCTTCGCGTTAATGAGTCATGCACAGATTCGTAACGACATGAGCAATAAGCGTAAAGCAGAAGCACGCCAAAAAGCAGAACGTGCGGAAAACATTAAGAAAAATTATAAAAACCCGGCATAAATGGCGAGGGTTTAAGCAATCGAGCGGCAGCGTACTTACCCCGCACTCCATTAGCGGGTATACTCATGCCGCATTGTCCTCTTAGTTAAATGGATATAACGAGCCCCTCCTAAGGGCTAATTGCAGGTTCGATTCCTGCAGGGGACACCATTTATCAGTTCGCTCCCATCCGTACCAGTCCGCAAAATCCCCTGAATATCAAGCATTCCGTAGATTTACAGTTCGTCATGGTTCGCTTCAGATCGTTGACAGCCGCACTCCATGACGGGTAAAAAGTGGATAAAATAATTTTACCCACCGGATTTTTACCCATGCTCACCGTTAAGCAGATTGAAGCAGCAAAGCCGAAAGAAAAACCATACCGCCTTCTCGATGGTAATGGCCTGTACCTTTATGTCCCTGTGTCAGGGAAAAAGGTATGGCAGCTTCGCTACAAGATTGACGGTAAGGAGAAAATCCTGACCGTCGGAAAATATCCGCTTATGACTTTGCAGGAGGCAAGGGATAAAGCATGGACTGCGAGGAAAGACATCTCGGTTGGCATCGATCCTGTAAAGGCGAAAAAGGCTTCGTCTAACAACAATTCCTTTAGTGCGATTTACAAGGAATGGTACGAGCACAAGAAGCAAGTATGGTCAGTAGGGTATGCAACTGAACTTGCCAAAATGTTTGACGACGACATTTTACCTATCATTGGCGGCCTTGAAATTCAGGATATTGAGCCGATGCAACTGCTGGAAGTAATCCGCAGGTTTGAAGATCGCGGTGCAATGGAACGAGCCAACAAAGCACGCAGAAGATGCGGCGAGGTTTTCCGTTACGCTATTGTCACCGGAAGGGCTAAATATAACCCGGCACCTGACCTTGCTGACGCCATGAAGGGATACCGCAAGAAGAACTTCCCGTTTCTTCCTGCAGACCAGATCCCGGCATTCAACAAAGCACTGGCAACATTTTCAGGAAGTATCGTATCGCTCATTGCGACCAAAGTTTTACGCTACACAGCCCTAAGAACGAAAGAGCTTCGTTCCATGCTATGGAAGAACGTCGATTTTGAAAATAGGATTATCACCATCGACGCCAGTGTGATGAAAGGACGCAAAATTCATGTGGTTCCTATGTCAGACCAGGTAGTTGAACTTCTCACTACGCTAAGCTCCATCACCAAACCAGTCTCAGAGTTTGTTTTTGCCGGGCGCAACGATAAGAAGAAGCCAATCTGCGAGAACGCGGTACTGCTTGTGATCAAACAAATCGGCTATGAGGGTCTGGAAAGCGGTCACGGATTCAGGCATGAATTCAGCACGATTATGAACGAGCACGAATGGCCTGCTGACGCTATTGAAGTGCAACTGGCACATGCAAACGGCGGATCTGTGCGTGGGATTTACAACCATGCTCAGTATCTCGATAAACGCAGAGAAATGATGCAATGGTGGGCGGACTGGCTTGATGAGAAGGTGGAGTGAGCGACCTTAACAACTATCGAATAGCACAAAGTCTTGCAATCCAGTGCAAAGCTTTGTGTGTATAAGTTTTGTCTCATCAACCACAGCAAGTATCGATCGATTAAGACTTGGATGATAGACTTCATTCCTTTGATTATTAGCTGATAGAAGAAATGTTAAAGCTATTTGCAAAGTACACCTCTATTGGTGTGCTGAACACCCTTATACACTGGGTGGTTTTTGGTGTTTGTATCTATGTCGCGCATACAAACCAAGCTCTTGCAAACTTCGCAGGTTTCGTTGTGGCTGTGAGCTTTAGCTTCTTCGCGAATGCAAAATTCACATTCAAGGCATCGACTACAACGATGCGCTACATGCTATATGTTGGGTTCATGGGGACACTGAGTGCTACTGTTGGATGGGCTGCTGATAGATGCGCACTTCCCCCGATGATAACTCTTGTCACCTTCTCCGCCATCAGCCTGGTGTGCGGTTTCGTCTATTCAAAGTTCATTGTCTTTAGGGATGCGAAATGAAGATATCTCTTGTAGTTCCTGTCTTCAATGAAGAAGAAGCGATACCAATTTTTTATAAAACGGTACGTGAATTCGAAGAATTGTGATCTTACCCAGCAATAGTGGACACGCGGCTAAGTGAGTAAACTCTCAGTCAGAGGTGACTCACATGACAAAAACAGTATCAACCAGTAAAAAACCCCGTAAACAGCATTCGCCTGAATTTCGCAGTGAAGCCCTGAAGCTTGCTGAACGCATCGGTGTTACTGCCGCAGCCCGTGAACTCAGCCTGTATGAATCACAACTCTACAACTGGCGCAGTAAACAGCAAAATCAGCAGACGTCTTCTGAACGTGAACTGGAGATGTCTACCGAGATTGCACGTCTCAAACGCCAGCTGGCAGAACGGGATGAAGAGCTGGCTATCCTCCAAAAGGCCGCGACATACTTCGCGAAGCGCCTGAAATGAAGTATGTCTTTATTGAAAAACATCAGGCTGAGTTCAGCATCAAAGCAATGTGCCGCGTGCTCCGGGTGGCCCGCAGCGGCTGGTATACGTGGTGTCAGCGGCGGACAAGGATAAGCACGCGTCAGCAGTTCCGCCAACACTGCGACAGCGTTGTCCTCGCGGCTTTTACCCGGTCAAAACAGCGTTACGGTGCCCCACGCCTGACGGATGAACTGCGTGCTCAGGGTTACCCCTTTAACGTAAAAACCGTGGCGGCAAGCCTGCGCCGTCAGGGACTGAGGGCAAAGGCCTCCCGGAAGTTCAGCCCGGTCAGCTACCGCGCACACGGCCTGCCTGTGTCAGAAAATCTGTTGGAGCAGGATTTTTACGCCAGTGGCCCGAACCAGAAGTGGGCAGGAGACATCACGTACTTACGTACAGATGAAGGCTGGCTGTATCTGGCAGTGGTCATTGACCTGTGGTCACGTGCCGTTATTGGCTGGTCAATGTCGCCACGCATGACGGCGCAACTGGCCTGCGATGCCCTGCAGATGGCGCTGTGGCGGCGTAAGAGGCCCCGGAACGTTATCGTTCACACGGACCGTGGAGGCCAGTACTGTTCAGCAGATTATCAGGCGCAACTGAAGCGGCATAATCTGCGTGGAAGTATGAGCGCAAAAGGTTGCTGCTACGATAATGCCTGCGTGGAAAGCTTCTTTCATTCGCTGAAAGTGGAATGTATCCATGGAGAACACTTTATCAGCCGGGAAATAATGCGGGCAACGGTGTTTAATTATATCGAATGTGATTACAATCGGTGGCGGCGGCACAGTTGGTGTGGCGGCCTCAGTCCGGAACAATTTGAAAACAAGAACCTCGCTTAGGCCTGTGTCCATATTACGTGGGTAGGATCATTGAAGTCATATGAAGTGGAAATCGTTTTCATAAATGACGGCAGCAAAGACGCTACGGAGTCAATCATTAATGCTCTGGCTGTTTCAGATCCTCTAGTTGTTCCGCTGTCATTTACACGCAACTTTGGTAAAGAACCAGCATTGTTTGCAGGGTTAGACCATGCAACCGGGGATGCGATAATCCCAATTGATGTTGACCTGCAAGACCCGATTGAGGTTATTCCTCATCTTATTGAAAAATGGCAAGCAGGTGCTGATATGGTTCTTGCTAAAAGATCTGACCGCTCAACTGATGGACGCCTGAAGCGAAAAACGGCTGAGTGGTTCTATAAGCTCCACAATAAAATAAGCAATCCTAAAATTGAAGAGAATGTTGGTGATTTCAGGCTGATGAGCCGTGATGTTGTCGAAAATATTAAACTTATGCCAGAACGAAACCTTTTCATGAAAGGTATTCTGAGCTGGGTAGGAGGAAAGACAGATATTGTTGAATACGTGCGAGCGGAAAGAATTGCTGGAGATACAAAATTTAATGGATGGAAACTTTGGAATTTAGCACTTGAGGGTATTACAAGCTTTTCCACATTCCCTCTTCGCATCTGGACATACATAGGGTTAGTGGTAGCCAGTGTAGCATTTATTTATGGGGCGTGGATGATTTTAGATACTATCATATTTGGAAATGCTGTTAGGGGATATCCTTCACTACTTGTTTCAATACTGTTTTTAGGTGGAATTCAGATGATTGGAATAGGAGTATTAGGTGAATATATTGGACGCACATACATTGAAACCAAAAAACGCCCGAAATACATCATCAAGAGAGTCAAAAAATGAATAAAGCAATAAAAGTATCATTGTATATATCTTTTGTTTTGATTATTTGCGCCTTATCTAAAAACATAATGATGTTAAATACATCTGATTTCGGAAGAGCCATTAAGCCATTAATTGAAGACATACCAGCATTTACATATGACTTACCTTTATTGTATAAATTGAAAGGTCATATTGATTCAATTGATAGCTATGAGTATATAAGTTCATATAGTTATATTTTGTATACATACGTCCTGTTTATTAGCATTTTTACTGAATATCTTGATGCTAGGGTGTTATCGTTATTTCTAAAAGTAATATATATTTATTCATTATATGCGATATTTACTTCATATATAAAAACAGAAAGGTATGTAACTTTATTTACATTCTTTATTTTAGCTTTTCTTATGTGTTCTTCATCAACACTGTCAATGTTTGCATCATTCTATCAAGAGCAAATAGTTATAATTTTCCTTCCATTTTTGGTGTATTCATTAACATGCAAAAACAATAAATCTATGCTTTTGCTATTTTTTTCGTTGCTAATAATATCTACTGCTAAAAATCAATTTATATTAACCCCACTAATAGTGTATTCATATTATATTTTTTTTGATAGACACAAACTAATTATTAAATCTGTAATATGCGTGGTGTGCTTGCTTGCGTCAATATTTGCAATATCTTATTCAAAAGGTGTTGTTGAATTAAATAAGTACCATGCAACATACTTCGGTAGTTATCTTTATATGAAAAACAACGGGTATAAAATGCCATCGTATGTTGATGATAAGTGTGTTGGGTTAGATGCCTGGGGTAATAAATTCGACATATCATTTGGCGCAACCCCAACAGAAGTTGGAACGGAATGTTTCGAATCTCATAAAGATGAAACGTTTTCGAATGCACTCTTTTTATTGGTTAGCAAACCAAGCACCATCTTCAAACTTCCATTTGATGATGGTGTGATGTCTCAGTATAAAGAAAATTATTTCCATGTATATAAAAAACTACACGTAATATATGGAGAATCAAACATACTAACGACTATTACTAACATAAAAGACAATATATTTAAAAACATTAGATTTATATCATTGTTATTATTTTTTATTGCTTCTATTTTTATTAGAAATAATAAAATAAAGGCATCTTTATTTGTAGTATCTCTTTTTGGAATATCTCAATTTTATGTGTCATTTTTCGGGGAAGGATATAGAGATTTAAGCAAGCATTTATTTGGAATGTATTTTTCGTTCGACCTTTGCTTATACATAACAGTCGTTTTTTTAATTTATAAAATAATTCAAAGAAATCAAGACAATAGCGATGTAAAGCACTAAGTTTAAATTGCGCGCCAATCATGGCGCGCACAAGCTATAATACCAACCTAATTTCTCCTCCTCTTAGAGTGACTATATCTCCTGATAGAATTGCGGTATTGACTATCAAATGCCCTGATTCGTTGTTTATTGTAATATCTCCTCTATCTGCAGACGATAACTTAAATGCATCATTGCCCACAACAAACCCCCTCCAGAACCAAGTGCTGATATTATCATCAACAGTGATAGATACATATACTAACTGATTATCGTTATAAGTGATTCCTGTCTTATACTTAACATAAGGACTTCCACTTTGATTCTCGATAGACACATAACATCCAGGGGTTATGTTTGTATGCGTCCCGCGACTATCGCCCCATTAACGCCATACGATAAATGGGATGGTGAGAAATGGGTGACGGATACCGAGGCACAGCATAGCGTCGCAGTAGATGCAGCAGAAGCACAGCGCCAGTCGCTGATTGATACTGCAATGGCTTCCATTAGTCTGATTCAACTGAAATTACAGGCTGGGCGGAAGCTGATGCAGGCAGAGACCTCCCGACTTAACACTGTGCTGGATTACATTGACGCGGTGACGGCAACAGATACCAGCACCGCGCCGGATGTCATCTGGCCTGAACTGCCGGAGGAGTAGGCCATTCAATATCTGGCGCACTGGAAGTATCGACCAGCTCCAGTGCGTCCAGATAATCCAGCCACAAATTATATTGCGCCAGTTCCTCACCTTTCAGACGACCAATAGCCGCTTTACCAGCCCATTGTTTACTGTTCATATAATCGTTGGCCTGATTAATCAATTGCTGCTTTTTCAGTTCGGCTGCAGCAATCTGTTCCTCATGTGTTGGTGGTGGAATTTCAGACCATGCAGGAAAACCATTTTCTCCAGCGATACGGATTTTTCCTTTCGGCGGTAATCCGGAAAACTCAATATACACTTGCTCATCAACTTCAACAGCATCATCTGGCCATGAGCCAGCTTGCGTGTAATCCTCTTTCATCTCCAAGGGATAGAAAGAGTTTGTAGTCGCGGAATATATGTAATTCATTTTTCACTCCATAAAGTTAAAAGAAATTAACACCCTAATGCGAAAAATGAAGCACCGATACCGGGTACGCCTGCTCTGGAAATAAATTTCACCGGGTCCTGGTTATAACCGGCACAAGCTATATAGCCAACATTTGCACTGCCGGGAGTGTAATCCTGAGTCGCAAATACCCGCAGACATCTATTCGGAAATGCAATCGGAAAATAGGTTACTGTGTCCTGAGACGTCAGCGGAACATCAATTGGCCCCCATTGAATAATTAAACCGGATGGCAATTTTTGATATCCAGGAACTGAAGCAGAAAGCATAAAACTACCCATATCAGGTATCTGATTCGCCCCTGTCCCTACATTTCTTTTAGCCGCTTCTCCCAAACCAAGGTTTTCGAGAGCCTTTTGCACCGTGCCGTCCAATTTGATATCGCCAAACGGATTCTTGCGGCTTAACAGCAGCGCACGAAGCGCGGTAAGCAGCTGGTCATGCCGCCCCTTCTCCAGGCTGGCACCGGAGGCCTCCACAACGCTGCAAAGCTCCTCCTGCAACATGTCAAAGTAGTCATCATCCAGATCGGTGGCAGGCGTGCCGGTCTGGGGGTTACCACGGGTACGGGGGATTACCAAAGGCAGCACCTTTAAGCTCCGCAAGACGTTCTGACCAGTCATGCGCCAGCGCGTTGTCTTCCGCAGTGTAATACGCGGCACATTTGGCGTTATCACCATCAGTAAACAGATCCAGAACAAACGGGCCAAACAGGGTGTTAATTCCCCAGAAAATGTTGTCCGGCGTGCGCCACTGATCGCCCACTTCCTTCAGTTCATGGGCTGGTTTGTTCCGCAGCTCCACCAGCGCCTGGCAATATTTATTACTCATTAAGCCCCCACGTAATTCCCTGAGAGATACCACTCTTCACCTGATGCAGCCCGCTTACTGCTTTTCCGTAAACACCGTTCACGACGCGCCAGAAAATTGTTTCGTTCTGGCTGGGAGTGGCTTTCACGGAATGCCGCCATCCACACCGTTGCAGCACGACGGTATAAGCCCCTGGACTCCAGTTCTTCCGCCTGGCGGGTCAGGCACAAAATCACCCGCGGGTCGTTAGTGCCGACATAGAAATTGCGCACAGGTCTGGTTTCACGAACTGGTTGTGGTTCCGGATCCTGCGCTCTCTCAGTCAGGCGCGGGAAATGTCTGTGTGTATCTCCTTCACAACGGTGAGCCACACGCCCACTCTGACGTAACTTGCTTGCTGACTGCAGAACGCGCTGCCGTGAGTAACCTGCAAAAGCATCCGCAATGTCTCCGGAAGTACAGCCCGGATGGGCTTCAATGAATTTCTGAACGTCATTCAAAAGACTCATGCTCACCCCCTGAATCCTGCCGGGATCTGGCTGTAGTCCACATTGTCGTAACTGGCTTTGAAGTACGGGTCTTCGCGTTTTTCTGTGTACGTGCTGACGGACGGCGATAAGCGCAGGGAAAGCTCATCCCATTTTTCCCGCAGCTTCGACGGGCTGAGCACGTTACGGCACCAGAACGGATCGCGGCTGACGCGGCTGTACATCTCGCAGATTTGTTTGTGAGTACGACCATCCTGCACACACATCAGGCGAATTTCGTTTGCCCAGGCTGTCCAGTTCGGTTCTTTGGGACGAACCACCTCGCCGTCACATTCGGCGGCCTGCTCGTACAGGGCGATGATTTTTTTCCAGAGCCACTGTGCGCAGGTCAAATCATCCTGCGTTCCCCACTGGCGCTTTTTAGGGCTGAATACAACCGCATCAGGATGGCGAGTTAAAAAATCCTGTTCATCCGTCTGCGTGTCCGGTTGCGAAGCGTCCGGACGAGAAGGTTTTTTATCTGACGGATCATGTTTTGATTTTACTGACGGATCCCCGCCAGATTCTGACGGGTGAAAACCCGATTTTTTGCCAGATTTCGACGCATCAAATTTTGACGGGTCAGATTTTGATGCGTCAGATTTTGACGGGTCAGAGTCTGACAGTTGAGAAAATGCCGCTGCCTGAAGCTTCGCAACGTTAAGCTGATAAACATTCGACGCATTGCGGTTATGATGAGGAGCAGCAAAATGGCTAGCGAACGCAGTACTGATGTGCAGGCATTTATCGGGGAGCTGGACGGCGGCGTATTTGAAACCAAAATCGGCGCAGTTCTCAGTGAAGTCGCTTCCGGTGTGATGAACACGAAAACCAAAGGTAAGGTCTCACTCAACCTGGAAATCGAACCATTTGATGAGAACCGTCTGAAAATCAAACACAAACTCTCATATGTTCGCCCGACTAACCGTGGGAAAATTTCCGAAGAAGACACCACCGAAACGCCGATGTATGTCAATCGCGGTGGTCGCCTGACTATTCTGCAGGAAGACCAGGGACAATTACTGACTCTTGCCGGTGAGCCTGACGGAAAACTCCGCGCAGCAGGTCATTAATATCATTCTTAATTAACTAATTATTTATCTCATCACTGAATATCTTAATATAGTGAGGACTTATTATGTCTCAGAACTTAGACGCAACCGCAATTAATCAAATCCATGCCCTTATTTCTGCTCAGGGTGTTAATGAAATTATCAGTAAGATTGGTGCCGATGCTGTGGCATTGCCTGAGAATTTCCGCATTCATGATCTGGAAAAATTTAATTTAAATCGCTTCCGTTTCCGTGGTGCGCTTTCCACTGCCAGCATCGATGACTTTACCCGTTATTCTAAAGATCTTGCAGATGAAGGCACCCGCTGCTTTATCGATGCTGATAATATGCGTGCCGTCAGTGTGCTTAACCTGGGTACTATTGATGAACCAGGTCACGCAGATAACACCGCCACTCTCAAACTGAAAAAGACAGCACCGTTCTCTGCCCTGTTGTCTGTTAACGGCGAGCGTAACTCCCAGAAATCACTGGCAGAATGGATTGAAGACTGGGCCGACTACCTTGTGGGCTTTGATGCTAATGGTGACGCCATTCAGGCAACAAAAGCGGCTGCGGCAATCCGTAAAATCACGATTGAAGCAAACCAGACCGCTGATTTTGAAGATAATGACTTCAGCGGCAAACGCTCCCTGATGGAATCTGTCGAAGCGAAGACCAAAGACATTATGCCAGTGGCATTTGAATTTAAATGCGTTCCGTTTGAAGGTCTGAAAGAACGTCCGTTTAAATTACGCCTCAGCATTATCACTGGCGATCGTCCTGTACTGGTTCTGCGCATTATTCAGCTGGAAGCGGTGCAGGAAGATATGGCTAACGAATTTCGTGATCTGCTTGTTGAGAAATTCAAAGACAGCAAAGTAGAAACCTTTATTGGTACTTTCACCGCCTGATTTCATTACTGCAAATGCCCCTGCGGGGGCATTTATGGAAACGTAATTAACTCAATAATCACCGGATGGTGAGGGCTTCCTTTTACCCAAACTCAGCGCGGTGCAGCGCATATACGTGGAGAACAAAATGTCATTTATTAAAACTTTTTCCGGGAAGCATTTTTATTATGACAAGATAAATAAAGACGACATCGTGATTAACGATATCGCGGTTTCCCTTTCAAATATCTGCCGCTTTGCCGGTCATCTTTCTCACTTCTACAGTGTCGCCCAACATGCGGTGCTTTGCAGCCAGCTGGTGCCGCAGGAATTTGCTTTTGAAGCATTAATGCATGATGCAACAGAAGCGTATTGCCAGGACATCCCCGCACCACTGAAACGCCTTCTTCCTGACTATAAACGGATGGAAGAAAAAATAGATGCAGTAATCCGTGAGAAATACGGGTTACCTCCTGTTATGAGCACGCCAGTGAAATATGCCGATCTCATTATGCTGGCAACCGAACGCCGTGATCTCGGGCTTGATGATGGCTCTTTCTGGCCTGTACTGGAAGGCATCCCGGCAACAGAGATGTTCAACGTGATTCCACTGGCACCGGGTCATGCCTACGGGATGTTTATGGAACGTTTTAACGATTTATCGGAGTTACGCAAATGCGCATGAATGTTTTCGAAATGGAAGGGTTTCTTCGCGGGAAATGTGTACCGCGAGATCTGAAAGTGAACGAAACAAATGCTGAGTACCTGGTACGTAAATTCGACGCGCTTGAAGCTAAATGTGCGGCACTGGAAAACAAAATAATACCAGTGTCAGCTGAACTGCCACCAGCAAATGAAAGTGTTCTGTTATTTGATGCTAACGGAGAAGGCTGGCTGATTGGCTGGCGTTCTCTCTGGTACACCTGGGGACAAAAAGAAACCGGAGAATGGCAGTGGACATTTCAGGTTGGGGACCTTGAAAACGTCAATATCACTCACTGGGCAGTAATGCCAAAAGCACCGGAGGCTGGAGCATAATGACCACATTTACCAATAAAGAACTGATTAAAGAAATCAAAGAACGAATCAGCAGCCTAGAGGTTCGAGACGATATTGAGCGCCGTGCTTATGAAATCGCACTCGTATCTCTGGAAGTAGAGCCAGATGAACGCGAAGCCTATGAATTATTCATGGAAAAGCGTTTCGGTGACTTAGTAGATCGTCGGAGAGCAAAAAACGGCGATAACGAATACATGGCATGGGATATGACTCTCGGTTGGATCATCTGGCAGCAACGAGCTGGTATCCATTTTTCAACAATGTCACAACAAGAGGTGAAATAATAGAGCCATACAGCCTCACACTCGATGAGGCCTGTCAGTTTCTTAAAATATCCTGATCTACCATCGCCGTCATAGAGCGTATTTTTATTACCTGATTTGCAGGTTCGATTCCCTATTCGGAGATAGCACTCATGCAACACGAACTACAGCCTGATTCACTGGTTGATTTGAAATTCATCATGGCTGATACTGGCTTTGGTAAAACCTTCATCTATGACCGGATTAAGTCAGGCGACCTGCCAAAAGCCAAAGTTATCCACGGGCGAGCAAGATGGTTATATCGTGACCATTGTGAATTCAAAAATAAGCTCTTAAGCCGCGCCAATGGGTAAAATAGCGGGTAAAATATTTCTCACATCTAAAAAACACCATTCCAATCAATCCCCTGCTGCTTCAAGTAGATGTCTGCAGGGGACACCATCCTTGTGTTTATCCCTAAAACCACATAAAAACCGTAAATTAAATTCGAACTAGCAGGCCGAATAAGGCACACCAGGAACTCGTGGTTTTATTCATTATGAAGTGGTTTTTACCTGTTCTCTTAGCCAGATAATAAACGCTTCAATTTTTGGCCACTGCCTGCCCGGTAATGTGGTGATGTAATAATGCTGATGGCATTTCACCGTCATATCGCCAAACGGCGCGACGAGCTCACCACTGGCAAGCCTTTTTTGTACCAGGCGTTTTCTTCCCATCGCCACCCCAATATGATTCATCGCGGCAATAACAGCTAAATCAGAACGATCAAAGCCAATTCCAGAAGATGTCGGCAAATTAACCGCATAATGTTGCGCCCAACTATGCCATTCATCCGTACCGGAGTCGTTGCTCCATGCCTGTCTGTCATGGAGCAACGTACAGTGACACAGGTTAATTACCGTGTTGGTTAAAGCATGTCTTTGAGCGTATTCCGGGCTACATACTGGCAGGATTTCTTCATCCATCAGAAAGTGATGAGTGAGTTGCGCTGACGGCGCATCATCAAAGTAGATCGCCAAATCGATTCCGGCACGTTGCAGATTGACGTTGTCATTACCAGTGAGCACGGTGAGCGAAATAGACGGATACCGGCGTGTAAAGTCACCTAATGCGGGCACCAACCAGCATTGGGCGATAGAGGGCCGGGAATACAGAGTTAACGTTCCCGATAACTCCTGATTTTTGATATCAAGAATTTCCTGGTTCAGGGTATCCAGCGACGATTTTAGCGCCCAATAAACACGTTTCCCCTCGTGCGTTAATTCCACTTTGCGATGGGAACGAACAAACAACTGAATGCCCAATTCTTCTTCCAGCTGATTGATACGGTGACTTACCGCACTGGGGCTCAGCGACAATTCCTCTGCCGCCAGGGCGAAGGACTGATGCCTGGCAGCCACTTCAAAAGTATGCATTTTTGATAATTGCCAGCCGTTAAGCAGCCGATTTCTTATTTCACGAAGGGGTTCCATAATCACCTCATTTTTCGCTTAAGTGTAAAAAAATAGCGGCAAAATTTCAGCTATGAGATGAGCTAAAGTGAACCATATCTCAATTCACCTTCATTTTTAGATGTAAATCACTCCATTGATGCAATTTACCTCATGTGAAAGGCAAATTTTATCGTTTGTCAGCCTGCGTTGTTTTTTTGTCCAATATCATCAGGTTAATCACAGGGGAAGGTGAGATATGCACTCTCAAATCTGGGTTGTGAGCACGCTGCTTATCAGCATCGTGTTAATTGTACTGACCATCGTGAAGTTCAAATTCCACCCGTTTCTGGCGCTGTTGCTGGCCAGCTTCTTCGTGGGAACGATGATGGGCATGGGGCCACTGGATATGGTAAATGCTATTGAAAGTGGAATTGGCGGAACGCTGGGGTTCCTCGCAGCGGTTATCGGCCTTGGCACGATACTGGGAAAAATGATGGAAGTATCCGGGGCCGCAGAAAGAATTGGTCTGACACTTCAACGCTGCCGCTGGCTTTCAGTTGATGTCATTATGGTGCTGGTTGGCCTGATTTGTGGCATCACGCTGTTTGTTGAAGTGGGCGTCGTGCTATTGATTCCTCTGGCTTTTTCAATTGCCAAAAAAACCAATACCTCATTATTAAAGCTTGCCATTCCGCTATGTACCGCATTGATGGCAGTGCACTGCGTGGTTCCTCCACATCCGGCTGCTTTATATGTTGCCAATAAGCTGGGCGCAGATATCGGTTCGGTGATCGTCTACGGTTTGCTGGTTGGGCTGATGGCATCACTGATCGGTGGCCCACTTTTCCTTAAATTTCTGGGTCAACGACTGCCCTTTAAACCTGTACCCACAGAGTTTGCAGATCTCAAAGTTCGCGATGAAAAAACACTACCGTCATTAGGCGCAACGTTATTCACCATACTGCTACCCATTGCGCTGATGTTGGTTAAAACGATTGCCGAATTGAATATGGCGCGTGAGAGTGGTTTGTATATCTTGGTTGAGTTTATTGGCAACCCTATCACTGCCATGTTTATCGCCGTGTTTGTCGCCTATTATGTGTTGGGTATACGCCAGCATATGAGCATGGGGACGATGCTCACACATACGGAAAATGGCTTCGGTTCTATTGCTAATATTTTGCTGATTATCGGGGCCGGAGGCGCATTCAACGCCATTTTAAAAAGCAGCAGTCTCGCTGATACGCTGGCAGTTATTCTCTCCAATATGCATATGCACCCGATTCTTCTGGCCTGGTTAGTGGCTCTTATTCTGCATGCGGCAGTGGGCTCCGCTACCGTGGCAATGATGGGGGCAACGGCAATTGTTGCACCCATGCTGCCGCTGTATCCCGACATCAGCCCGGAAATTATTGCGATTGCTATCGGTTCAGGTGCAATTGGCTGCACTATCGTTACGGACTCGCTTTTCTGGCTAGTGAAGCAATATTGCGGCGCTACGCTCAATGAAACATTTAAATACTATACGACAGCGACATTTATCGCTTCAGTCGTCGCTCTGGCGGGCACATTCCTGCTGTCATTTATCATCTAAGCGCAAAGAGACGTACTATGGAAAACGCTAAAATGAACTCGCTCATCGCCCAGTATCCGTTGGTAAAGGATCTGGTTGCTCTTAAAGAAACCACCTGGTTTAATCCTGGCACGACCTCATTGGCTGAAGGTTTACCTTATGTTGGCCTGACCGAACAGGATGTTCAGGACGCCCATGCGCGCTTATCCCGTTTTGCACCCTATCTGGCAAAAGCATTTCCTGAAACTGCTGCCACTGGGGGGATTATTGAATCAGAACTGGTTGCCATTCCAGCTATGCAAAAACGGCTGGAAAAAGAATATCAGCAACCGATCAGCGGGCAACTGTTACTGAAAAAAGATAGCCATTTGCCCATTTCCGGCTCCATAAAAGCACGCGGCGGGATTTATGAAGTCCTGGCACACGCAGAAAAACTGGCTCTGGAAGCGGGGTTGCTGACGCTTGATGATGACTACAGCAAACTGCTTTCTCCGGAGTTTAAACAGTTCTTTAGCCAATACAGCATTGCTGTGGGCTCAACCGGAAATCTGGGGTTATCAATCGGCATTATGAGCGCCCGCATTGGCTTTAAGGTGACAGTTCATATGTCTGCTGATGCCCGGGCATGGAAAAAAGCGAAACTGCGCAGCCATGGCGTTACGGTCGTGGAATATGAGCAAGATTATGGTGTTGCCGTCGAGGAAGGACGTAAAGCAGCGCAGTCTGACCCGAACTGTTTCTTTATTGATGACGAAAATTCCCGCACGTTGTTCCTTGGGTATTCCGTCGCTGGCCAGCGTCTTAAAGCGCAATTTGCCCAGCAAGGCCGTATCGTCGATGCTGATAACCCTCTGTTTGTCTATCTGCCGTGTGGTGTTGGCGGTGGTCCTGGTGGCGTCGCATTCGGGCTTAAACTGGCGTTTGGCGATCATGTTCACTGCTTTTTTGCCGAACCAACGCACTCCCCTTGTATGTTGTTAGGCGTCCATACAGGATTACACGATCAGATTTCTGTTCAGGATATTGGTATCGACAACCTTACCGCAGCGGATGGCCTTGCAGTTGGTCGCGCATCAGGCTTTGTCGGGCGGGCAATGGAGCGTCTGCTGGATGGCTTCTATACCCTTAGCGATCAAACCATGTATGACATGCTTGGCTGGCTGGCGCAGGAAGAAGGTATTCGTCTTGAACCTTCGGCACTGGCGGGTATGGCCGGACCTCAGCGCGTGTGTGCATCAGTAAGTTACCAACAGATGCACGGTTTCAGCGCAGAACAACTGCGTAATACCACTCATCTGGTGTGGGCGACGGGAGGTGGAATGGTGCCGGAAGAAGAGATGAATCAATATCTGGCAAAAGGCCGTTAATAACGTTTCAACGCAGCATCGCAATCCTTTCCCTGGGTGAGCGATGCTGCCGATGGCGCAGACTTAAGATCCCCGGTCTTACCCGCTATAACCCCCTCCTTTTATCATCACCCAACGCCTTTCGCTGTAAACGGCGGTTTCGCAAACCAAACCAAAACCGTAAGTAAGATAAAAGCAATAGCCGCCATACGGAAAATCTCATTTGCAGAAATAGAAAGTGACTGCTGGGTTATTTCATTATTAATTTCATTAAGAACTCCTGAAAGCGAACCATAATATTTATCCATAATTTGTGACGATGAATTAAACACGGGGTTAAATTGATCGATGGTTGCTGTCAACTGACTATGGTGTAACGATTCGCGTCGTCCCCACAGCGTCATTGTCAACGACGTACCAACTGATCCTGACAAGGTACGAAAAAAATTACTCATACTCGAGGCATTGGCAAATTTATTATCTGGCAAGCCTGAAAACGAAATCGTTGTTAAGGGTAAAAAGAAACAGGCAACGGCGAATCCCTGAAAAAACTGCGGCAAAATGATGCCTGTAAAATCAATCGTTGGCATAAATGTCACAGAACGCCAGTAATAGCAAACCGCATACATCAAAAAACTAAATGTCACTAACAACCGCATGTCTATTTTGTTGCCATAACGTCCTATCAAAGGTGAAATTAATAGTGGCATGATGCCGATGGGCGCATAAGCAAGTCCGGCCCATATCGCATTATACCCCATCGTTTCCTGGAGTAACTGCGGCATAAGGACGATCGCTCCAGAGTAAAATAAATACGCGCATGTGATACTCACAATACCAATGGTGAAGTTACGGGACTTAAACAAACTGAGATCAAGAATCGGGTTCTCTGAGGTCGACTCCCAAATGACTAAAGAGATCAGAGAAATAACTGATACTACTGTTAATATTATTATTGTACTCGAGTTGAACCAATCCAGATCGCGCCCTTTATCAAGCATAATTTGCAAGCCACCAACACCGAGCACTAACAGGGTCAGTCCTGGTAGATTCATTTTGACCGGTGAAGTCTCAGTTTCTCTTCCTTTAAGTAAGGTTAAGCATAATGTCAGGACGATAATCCCCATAGGGACATTGATTAAAAATATCCAACCCCAGCTAAAGTTATCACAAATATAACCGCCCAATATCGGCCCACATATCGGAGCGATAATCACGGTCATTGACCATAATGCCAGAGCAAATGTTCTTTTTTCTGGCGGATAATTCCTTAATAATAAACTCTGTGACAGTGGAATTAACGGCCCCGCCATTAACCCCTGAACGACTCTAAAAAATATCAGCACATCAAGATTGGTCGATAGGCTACACATTAATGAAGACAGCGAAAAAAAAGTGACTGAAAGTAAAAATAATCTTAATTCGCCTATTCTTTGTGCCAACCTGCCAGTAACAGGGATCGCAATGGCATTTGCTACACCAAACGAGGTGATAACCCAGGTGCCTTCGTCTGTTGATGCTCCCAGAAAGCCAGATATTGTCGGTATTGCGACGTTAGAAATAGTGGAATCCAACATTTGCATAAATGTCGCTAATGACAATGCAATAGTGACGCACCATAACGTCCCACCGGTTAATGGTGCCGGAGTTGATTTAGTGATTGCCATTAAAGTTGTCCATTATGCGAAATAATGTTGCTAATTTCTTTTTCTATCGGACTGGTATCGATAACTAAAGCCTTACTGGTATAAGCCGGCATGGAGGTCACGGTTGAAGCCAGCTCAGGCATCTCGGCAATGTCTTCGTTCTTCGTATCAATAGTTGCTGTCATCGATAAACCAATACGCAAGGGGTGTTCCATGAGTTCTTTTGGATCAAGAGAAACTTCAACCGGTACACGCTGAACGATTTTGATCCAGTTCCCTGTCGCATTTTGTGCAGGTAATAAGGAGAACGCATTGCCGGTTCCCATATTGATCCCTGTCACCCGACCATGAAACACAACATTTTCACCATAAAGATCGCTGATAATATTGACCGATTGACCAATCCGTACATCCGTGAGTTGTGTTTCTTTAAAGTTGGCATTAACCCACATTTGACGTGCCGGTACGACAGCCATTAACGATTGTCCGGGGCTCACTGTTTCGCCGACCTGAACACTTCTCTGGGCAATATAGCCGGTAACCGGACTCTTAATATCCGTACGTTTAAGCGCCAACCAGGCTTCTTTAGTTGCATCCGCCGCTTCAACGACTTGTGGCTGACGGTTTAATGGTGTGTTCATTACTAAAGCTTTATTCGCTTTATAAGCCTGGATAGCGGCATTCAATGCCGCTTTGCTACTTATTAACGTATCTTTGGTATGCTCCAGCGTTTCTTTTGAAATAACCCCCTGCTTCGCTAACGGCACTCGACGGTTATAATCTTCTAAAGATTGTTGATACTGAATACGTGCTGAAGCGACTTCGGCACTGTATTGTTTATCCTGTAAGTATAGTTTATTCGTTTGCCGAACAATATTTGCCAGATTATTTTTAGCTTTATTGAGTGCGATAGTGGCATCAGTTTTATCCAGTGAAACTAAAATGTCACCTTGTCGAACGTAGTTCGTATCTTTATGATTAACGACAGTGACACTACCTGAGACTTGTGCAGAAATTGGATCTGCATTCCCCGTGACATAGGCGTCATCTGTACTAATCATGTCTTCTAATTCCATTGACCAATAGGCATAGGCACCTGAAAACGCAATAAATAAAACTACCGCCAATAAAGAAAAGTATTTTCTTCTGTTAGAATGTTTTTTATTTGAATTAATCTGTTCCACTATTATCTCTCATTTCTCATAGATGAAATTTATGAATTGAATGAAAAGAGCATTCATTCTTCATATCAAACACAGTGCATGTGTTGCACATTATCCCAGGAACGTTGGAGGCCTAATTTAAATGAGGTGCAAAAAAAACAACAGAGGACTAAACCGTGGCTTTTGCAATACAATTCTTACGCCTGTAGGATTAGTAAGAAGACTTATAGTGCCAACTTGAAACTATAAATCATCGGTACAATCCCTGATTTTATTGTTGACATTTCATTTATGCCGACTATTTATATGGTATACTTGTCGAATTATCTTAAAGGAAGCTCAGATTTTCTTATTTTTATTGAGAAAATGAGATGACGCCTTATGTCTGTATTACTACAGGGAGAAGGGAGATGCTTCATTGCAAAGGGAATAATCTATGAACGCAATAATTATTGATGACCATCCTCTTGCTATCGCAGCAATTCGTAATTTATTGATCAAAAACGATATTGAAATCTTAGCAGAGTTGACTGAAGGCGGAAGTGCCGTTCAGCGGGTGGAAACACTTAAGCCTGATATCGTCATCATTGATGTCGATATCCCCGGAGTTAACGGTATCCAGGTGTTAGAAACGCTGAGGAAGCGCCAATATAGCGGAATTATTATTATCGTCTCCGCTAAAAATGACCATTTTTACGGGAAACATTGTGCTGATGCTGGCGCTAATGGTTTCGTGAGTAAAAAAGAAGGCATGAACAATATCATTGCGGCTATTGAAGCTGCAAAAAATGGCTACTGCTATTTCCCCTTCTCTCTCAACCGGTTTGTTGGAAGTTTAACGTCCGACCAGCAAAAACTCGACTCCTTATCGAAACAAGAAATTAGTGTCATGCGGTATATTCTTGATGGCAAGGATAATAATGACATTGCTGAAAAAATGTTCATCAGCAACAAAACTGTCAGCACTTATAAAAGTCGCCTGATGGAAAAATTAGAATGTAAATCACTGATGGATCTTTACACATTCGCACAACGTAACAAAATCGGCTAACCACATGAAGTTTTTACCCTATATTTTTCTTCTCTGTTGTGGTCTTTGGTCGACCATAAGTTTCGCAGACGAAGATTACATCGAATATCGTGGCATCAGTAGTAACAACCGTGTCACACTTGATCCACTACGTCTGAGCAACAAGGAATTACGTTGGTTAGCGAGCAAAAAAAATCTTGTGATTGCAGTACATAAGTCCCAAACGGCTACGTTGTTGCATACCGATTCGCAGCAACGGGTTCGTGGTATTAATGCTGATTATTTAAATCTTTTAAAAAGAGCGTTAAATATCAAATTAACACTCCGGGAATACGCAGATCATCAAAAAGCAATGGACGCGCTTGCAGAAGGTGAAGTCGATATAGTGTTATCACATTTAGTTACTTCGCCGCCTCTTAATAATGACATTGCTGCAACCAAACCATTGATAATTACCTTTCCGGCGCTGGTAACCACCCTTCACGACTCAATGCGACCGCTTACCTCACCAAAACCAGTAAATATTGCTCGGGTAGCAAATTACCCCCCAGACGAGGTAATTCATCAATCATTTCCAAAAGCAACAATTATCTCTTTTACAAATTTATATCAGGCATTAGCATCCGTCTCAGCTGGGCACAATGATTACTTTATTGGTAGTAACATCATTACCAGCAGTATGATTTCCCGCTATTTCACTCACTCCTTAAATGTAGTGAAATATTATAACTCGCCGCGTCAATATAATTTTTTCTTGACCAGAAAAGAATCTGTCATTCTTAATGAAGTACTCAATAGATTTGTTGATGCTTTAACAAATGAAGTTCGCTATGAAGTATCACAAAATTGGCTTGATACAGGAAACCTGGCCTTTCTGAACAAACCATTAGAACTCACTGAACATGAAAAACAGTGGATTAAGCAGCATCCCAATTTAAAGGTGCTGGAAAATCCTTACTCGCCCCCCTATTCTATGACGGATGAAAATGGCTCGGTTCGGGGCGTTATGGGGGACATTCTTAATATTATTACCTTGCAAACAGGTTTAAATTTTTCTCCGATCACCGTTTCACACAATATCCATGCTGGAACACAGCTTAGCCCCGGAGGATGGGATATAATACCTGGCGCTATTTATAGTGAAGATCGAGAAAATAATGTTTTATTTGCTGAAGCCTTCATAACAACGCCTTACGTTTTTGTCATGCAAAAAGCGCCTGACAGTGAACAAACATTAAAAAAAGGAATGAAAGTTGCCATTCCATATTATTATGAGCTGCATTCGCAATTAAAAGAGATGTATCCGGAGGTTGAATGGATACAGGTCGATAATGCCAGCGCTGCATTTCACAAGGTTAAGGAAGGTGAACTTGATGCTCTGGTCGCGACACAGCTAAATTCGCGTTACATGATCGATCATTACTATCCTAATGAACTTTATCATTTTCTTATTCCTGGCGTTCCGAATGCATCGCTTTCGTTCGCTTTTCCTCGCGGAGAACCGGAACTTAAGGATATTATTAATAAAGCACTGAATGCAATTCCCCCAAGCGAAGTTCTGCGCCTGACGGAAAAATGGATTAAAATGCCCAATGTGACCATTGACACATGGGACCTATATAGCGAGCAATTTTATATTGTTACGACATTATCCGTTTTATTAGTTGGCAGTAGCCTTTTATGGGGATTCTACCTGTTACGCTCAGTTCGTCGTCGTAAAGTCATTCAGGGTGATTTAGAAAACCAAATATCATTCCGAAAAGCACTCTCGGATTCCTTACCGAATCCAACTTATGTTGTAAACTGGCAAGGTAATGTCATTAGTCATAATAGTGCTTTTGAACATTATTTCACTGCGGATTACTACAAAAATGCAATGTTACCATTAGAAAACAGTGACTCACCCTTTAAAGATGTTTTTTCTAATGCGCATGAAGTCACAGCAGAAACGAAAGAAAATCGAACAATATACACACAGGTATTTGAAATTGATAATGGCATCGAGAAAAGATGCATTAATCACTGGCATACATTATGCAATCTTCCTGCAAGTGACAATGCAGTATATATTTGTGGTTGGCAAGATATTACTGAAACGCGTGATCTAATTAATGCACTCGAGGTAGAAAAAAATAAAGCGATAAAGGCTACCGTAGCAAAAAGTCAGTTTCTGGCAACGATGAGTCACGAAATAAGAACACCAATAAGCTCTATTATGGGCTTCCTGGAACTTCTGTCGGGTTCTGGTCTTAGCAAGGAGCAACGGGTGGAGGCGATTTCACTTGCCTACGCCACCGGACAATCACTCCTCGGCTTAATTGGTGAAATCCTTGATGTCGACAAAATTGAATCGGGTAACTATCAACTTCAACCACAATGGGTCGATATCCCTACTTTAGTCCAGAACACTTGTCACTCTTTCGGTGCGATTGCTGCAAGCAAATCGATCGCATTAAGTTGCAGCAGTACGTTTCCTGAACATTACCTGGTTAAGATCGACCCTCAGGCGTTTAAGCAGGTCTTATCAAATTTACTGAGTAATGCTCTCAAATTTACCACCGAGGGGGCAGTAAAAATTACGACCTCCCTGGGTCACATTGATGACAACCACGCTGTTATCAAAATGACGATTATGGATTCTGGAAGTGGATTATCGCAGGAAGAACAACAACAACTGTTTAAACGCTACAGCCAAACAAGTGCAGGTCGTCAGCAAACAGGTTCTGGTTTAGGCTTAATGATCTGCAAAGAATTAATTAAAAATATGCAGGGCGATTTGTCATTAGAAAGTCATCCAGGCATAGGAACAACATTTACGATCACAATCCCGGTAGAAATTAGCCAGCAAGTGGCGACTGTCGAGGCAAAAGCAGAACAACCCATCACACTACCTGAAAAGTTGAGCATATTAATCGCGGATGATCATCCGACCAACAGGCTATTACTCAAACGCCAGCTAAATCTATTAGGATATGATGTTGATGAAGCCACTGATGGTGTGCAAGCGCTACACAAAGTCAGTATGCAACATTATGATCTGCTTATTACTGACGTTAATATGCCGAATATGGATGGTTTTGAGTTGACTCGCAAACTCCGTGAGCAAAATTCTTCCTTACCCATCTGGGGGCTTACAGCCAACGCACAGGCTAACGAACGTGAAAAAGGGTTAAGTTGCGGCATGAACTTATGTTTGTTCAAACCGTTGACCCTGGATGTACTGAAAACACATTTAAGTCAGTTACACCAAGTTGCGCATATTGCACCTCAGTATCGCCACCTTGATATCGAAGCCCTGAAAAATAATACGGCGAACGATCTACAACTGATGCAGGAGATTCTCATGACTTTCCAGCATGAAACGCATAAAGATCTACCCGCTGCGTTTCAAGCACTAGAAGCTGGCGATAACAGAACTTTCCATCAGTGTATTCATCGCATCCACGGTGCGGCTAACATCCTGAATTTGCAAAAGTTGATTAATATTAGCCATCAGTTAGAAATAACACCTGTTTCAGATGACAGTAAGCCTGAAATTCTTCAGTTGCTGAACTCTGTAAAAGAACACATTGCAGAGCTGGACCAGGAGATTGCTGTTTTCTGTCAGAAAAATGACTAAATAGCGGCTCCCACAATGTTCAAATGTGGGAGCTATTTACCAGCACATCTTACATTTATGATGAGAACTCCTGGCGAATTTGTTCCCCATGCTGGTCGAGCGTTGCCGCTCCCGGCATAACATGCGGGTCCGCGCAGCCGCTGATTTTTATCGGATTACCCGGCATCATTATTCCCCCGGCTTCAATCAACATATTTCTCGCCTGAGTTTGTGGCAATTTAATGGCCTCAGCCACACTTAATAACGGCGCGACGGGTACACCAACTTCATGTATTCTGGCTAACCAAACTTCAGCTGCCTGCGTTTTTAACGTCCGCTCAATATATTGTTTAAGAATAGCCTGGTTTTGTACGCGTAAAATATTGCTGCTAAATCGGGGATCATTAACCAGTTCCGTAAGCTCCAGTGCCTGGCATAACGCAGAAAAAAGCTTGTCATTACCACAACAAATCGTAATCGGCTTATCCTGAGTATTGAAAACATCAAAAGGTGCCATGTAGGGATGGCGATTTCCCAGACGTTGTGGTGACTTCCCAGTTGCGATATATGCCATCAGACCATGCTCCAGAAAACTCAGCGTGGCATCAAACATCGCTATATCGACATGCGCCCCTCTCTGGCTCTTTTCGCGGCCATAAAGTGCACTCACTATTCCGCTGAATAAATAGACACCGCCGCATAGATCCGCAAGAGATGTACCAACGCGCACTGGCGGAGCATCAGGATATCCTGTTTCCATCATTATCCCGCTCATTGCCTGAATGATGGTATCGTAGGCAGGAGCATCTTTTAGCGGACCGGTATGTCCGAAACCTGACGATGAAGCATATATGAGGCGCGGGTTGATTTCTTGAAGCGTTTCCCATGAAAACCCCAGTTTTTCCATTGTACCTGGGCGAAAATTCTCAGCTAATACATCAGCTTGTTTGAGCATATTTATAAATATACTTTTATCGTGATCATTCTTTAAATCAAGAACCACACTCTCTTTGCCATGATTAATAAAACTGTAATAGAGTGACTGTCCATCCACATAGGGACCAAATGTGCGGGTATCATCACCATGACCCGGCGGCTCAACTTTAATTACCCTTGCGCCCATATTACAAAGAAGTTGAGTTCCGAAAGGTCCATTAAGGACATGTGTCATATCGATAACTAATAAGCCTTCAAACGGCCCTTTGCTTTCATTATTTGTCATTTGCTTATGCCTTGAAAAAAGCCGAAGGTGAAAAGACACTTCGGCATTTATGTAAAATCAATAACATGATTAATTATGAAACCAGTCGACTGACATAAATCCACAAGGGAGCCGTGACGACAAAGCCCAGTACGCTCACAGCCAATGACGCTGTACCAGTACGGGTGTAGACATTAAACCGGCTGGCAATAATGATTCCGGAGAATGCCGGCGGTAATGCGCCTGCCAGTACCATCATCTGCAGATGTTCGCTGTTCAAATGACATGCCATACCAACGAGAAGCAGTGCCAGTGGCATCAGAATCAGCTTCAGGAAGGTGTTATAAGCAATTTCGGCACTGAACTCGAATTTATGTGCAGCCAGAGTCAACCCCGCAGCGAATACCGCTACCCCTGAGTTAGCCTTCGCAATCAGATTAAAGGTTGGGTCCCATGCTGCCGGAATTTTTACCCCAACCAACACCAGGATCGTTGCCAGAACAGGTGCCCATACTACTGGCTCCTTTGCCGCAGAAATTAATGCGCTCAGATTACTATTCTTCTTACCATCCGCTCCTGAAGAAGGATTCAGCAAATACAGACCAATAGGAATAGTAATTGCGTTAACAATAATAGAAATAATTGCTACCACTAAACCTGTTGATACGGAATCACCATAAATAGGATCGAGAACTGCAAACCCCAGGAATCCAATGGTAGGTGAACCTGCAATTAATGCACATACAGCTGCTTCTGCATGGGTACGTTTAAAAAATTTGTAGCAACCGAACCAGGAGAAAAAGAAACATCCGACAATAACCACAAGTGATACAAGGGTCAGACGAGTGTCCGCAAAAATCATTTCCCTGTTTGCCCGAGTAATAGATACAAATAGAGCCGCAGGAAGCGCGTAGTTTAATACCAGTTTATTAAATGCCCGAGCTTGATCTTCTGAAAATGTTTCTCGTCTGCCGCTAAAATAACCCAACAGCATGATTACGATAATAGGCAATAAATCGCCAATAAAAAATGTTAGCATAATAGTATTTCCGATAAGGGTCCCCTCACCATCGCATAATGAGTTGGCAAGAGGAGACGATGTCAGTATTTAATTACCAGCGACTTGTTTTGGGTTAAGTTTGGTAATATGGCCACTTTCAGTTCCTGCTGCAGGGTCGATGACCACATTAATAATGGTCGGTTTGCGCGACTGAATACCGGTGGTTAAAGCATGACGAAGTTCATCTGTCGTGGTGACGTTATAGCCAACGCCACGAAACGCATCCATTAATTTGTCATACCTTGCATGGTGCAACAGATCCGTTGGTGATGGTGCACCAGCGCCACTGAGATCAACACCGTCTCCTCTGTAGATGCCGCCATTATTAAAAATAACGATCGTCACCGGCAGGTTATATCGACAAATCGTTTCAATTTCCATCCCACTGAAACCAAAAGCACTATCACCTTCAATGGCGACAACCGGAGAACCAGAAGTCACGCTAGCACCGATGGCATAGCCCATACCGATGCCCATGACACCCCAGGTACCACAATCCAGACGACGACGTGGTTTATACATATCAATAATATTTCGTGCATTATCCAGGGTATTTGCACCTTCATTAACTAAATAAATATCCTGGTTCTCGCGCAATACGTCGCGCACAGCACTTAATGCATTAAAGTAATTTAATGGTTGAGTATCTGTACTTAATTTTTCATGCATTTTTTGTGCATTTTGCTGCTTGTGGATATTTAAAATATCGCGCCATACCAGTGGAGTCGTAAATGTGTTTTGTTTCAGTTCTGCCAGCATACCTTGCATACTGGATGCAATATCACCAACGACTGGCACAGCAATGGGGCGGTTGCTGTCAATTTCCTGCGGTTCAATATCCAGTTGAATAAACTGTGTATCTGCCGCCCATCCTTTTTTACCGTGTGCCAATAACCAATTCAGTCGTGCACCAACAAGCATGACAACGTCAGCATTTGCCAGGGCAAACGAACGCGCAGCTGCCGCAGAAAGTGGATGCGTATCTTCAAGGATCCCTTTCGCCATAGACATTGGCAGGAATGGAATCTGAGCACTTTCAATAAATTCACGAAGCTGTTCATCAGCTTGTGAATACGCCGCGCCTTTGCCAAGGATAATTAATGGCCGTTCAGCTTTTGCTAAAAGCGAAATTGCGCTAGTGACTGACTTCGGGCATGGCAATAATGCTGGCGACGGATTTTCAACTTTAACAATCGTGGTTAACGCTTCGTCTTTTTCCATCGTCGCGGCCAGGACATTTGCTGGCAAATCAAGATAAACTCCGCCAGGGCGACCCGATACAGAGACCCGGATAGCGCGTGCCAATGCAATGCCAAGATCCTGCGGCTGATTAACGCGAAATGCTGCTTTGGCATACGGTTTTGCCGCATTCATTTGGTCCAGCTCTTCATAATCACCTTGCTGTAGGTCGACGATCGCGCGGTCGCTGGAGCCGCTAATCATGATCATCGGAAAACCATTTACCGTTGCGTTGGCCAATGCGGTCAAACCATTGAGGAATCCTGGCGCAGAAACTGTCAGGCAGATCCCCGGTTTTTGGGTAAGAAAACCGCTTGCCGCAGCGGCATAGCCTGCCGACTGCTCATGACGAAAACCAATATAACGAATGCCTTCCGCCTGGGCATGGCGTGCCATATCCGTCACAGGAATACCTACAACACCATAAATAGTGTCAATATTATTCTGTTTTAATGCTTCAACGATGATATGCATACCATCTGTCATTTGAAGTTGATCTGACATGATTAATAACCTCGAAATTTTTATAAATTGGGAGCCAGAAGCCCCCGTTAATATCAGATGGCGTGGTTTTGCTTCATTGCAGCAATTTCATCGTCGCTATAACCCAGCTCCTGCAATACAGCAGCGGTATGTTCACCTAATAGCGGCGCAGCTTTAATATCCGGCGTAAAGGCAGAGAATTTCATTGGACAACCAACGGTCAGATATTTTCCACGCAACGGTTGTTCCACTTCAACAACACTGCCACTTTGGCGCAAAGAGGGATCAAGTGAAATTTCTTTCATACTTAAAACCGGTGCACAAGGAATATCAAACTGAGTCAAATAGGCCACCGCTTCATGTTTATCAATAGTGACAGTGTATTTTTCGATTTCAGCAAAAATATCGAAAATATGTGGCTGTCGTGCATGGGCTGTACTGTATGCCGGATCGGTAATCCATTCTGGTTTGCCGATGGCTTTACAGGTGTTTTCCCAGTTTTGCTCCTGAATAGTGAAATAAATATAGGCGTTAGGATCGGTTTCCCAGCCTTTACATTTCAGGATCCAGCCAGGCTGACCGCCACCACCTGCATTACCACCGCGGGGAACTGCATCACCAAATGTACCATTCGGATACTGCGGGTATTCTTCCAGATAACCCAATTTATCGAGACGCTGCTGGTCACGTAATTTCACGCGGCAAAGGTTCAATACGGCATCCTGCATTGACATGGTGACTCGTTGCCCACGCCCCGTTTTTTCGCGATGCAGCAAAGCAGCAAGTAAACCGATCAGCAAATGCATTCCGGTGTTGCTGTCACCCAACGCTGCAGCGCTTACCAGCGGCGGACCATCCCAAAAACCCGTAGTGGATGCCGCGCCACCCGCTGCCTGAGCAACGTTTTCATAGGCTTTTACATTCACATAAGGCGAACACTCATCAAACCCTTTGATCGAACCAAAAATCAGACGTGGATTGATTTCTTGAATATGCTCCCAGGTGAAGCCCATGTGATCAATGGCCCCTGGATGAAAGTTCTCGACTAAGATATCAGCTTCGCGGATCAGCTTTTCCATTACCTCTTTGCCTTCCGCTGTTTTGGTATTTAACTCAATAGAACGTTTGTTACTGTTAAGCATGGTGAAGTAAAGCGCATCGATATCAGGAATATCTCGCAGCTGGTGACGCGTTACGTCACCAACGCCGGGACGTTCAATTTTAATAACGTCAGCGCCAAACCAGGCCAGCATTTGAGTACAAGATGGGCCAGATTGCACACCGGTGAAATCGAGAACTTTAATTCCTTGAAGTGGAGTTGACATAGCAATACCTATTAGTTAATTAAATATGTGTTAATTTAGCGTTTATTTAAGGCGTAATATCTTCTATAAATAACCCGCAAAATATCGTCGTAGCTGCACTCGATATTTTTAAAATCCTGTATCAAGTGCTGAAAATCATTTCATCGCCACTTCCAATTCCTTTCTGCATGGTAAGTAGTGAGGACGAAAAGAAGAATATGATAAATATTGATTCGTGGTAATCAGAGAGAGTCGCGACATTTGTGATGTTATTCTTACAACTGTAAGAAGCGCCGGTGATTTACAAGCAAGGGTATGATTACGCTTTTTAAAGCGTACCATAAAACATAACATAATAAATGATTTGTGATGACACGGGATTATTGCGGTTTACTTTGAGGAATATAAAATGCGAGTTTATAGCACCGCGAGCGCCAAATAATTTTATGACCACAACCTGTCGTATTGTGGTCATAAAAAATTGTCGGCTGGAGGGAGTTAAATCCTTTACCTCAATATACTGCCTGTCAGCATTAGTTCACAAACAGTGCTTCGCTATCGACGATGATTCCATCTTCCGCACCTTTAAGCGCCAGGTTTGCCTCGTAGTATTGCTTTTTATCAAGCAGTTTCTGCGCATCAGCAAGTGCATTACGAGTCTGTTTAAGTGGCATCAGATATTGGTTTTCCATTACGCCAACACCGGCCAGGCGAAGCTCTTCCATTGCGCCCTTTTTATCCCCTTTCGCCATTTTTTCATTGGCAATTTTTATCGCGGCTTCTTTTTCGGGAGTTGCTACATAACTCTCAGAAATTCCGACAGATGCATTAATGACAATATATTGGTCATCATTGAGATTGGTCTTTTTACCTGGCTTAGCGAACTTTGCCCATTCGGTACTGTCATCTGACAGCAAAGCGGAAGCTTCATTGGTCAGTTCTTTTGCCTTTTCTGGATCGCCATGAAACAGAGCCAGGCGCGCTACCTGCACGTCACGCATCGCATATAAACCTTGTTCAGAGATACGCTCTGCTGCCGCTGCCGTTTTCTGGGTTTGCTGAACTTGCTGAGTTTGCTGTTGTGCCGCTACCGGAGCATTATCAGCAGCCCATACAGTTGAAGATGCCAGAATTGCTGTGACCATCGTGGCCATAATTAAACGTTTCATACTTACCTCATTCTTTAACAGTTTTAGAAAACGCCGCCATCATATTGGGTGAGCATGAAATGAGAAATCAGAGAGCAACGGTCATTTTGAAAGGGTTATCTTACAGTTGTAGTTATTATCGCAAGAAGTATTTTAGTCTTACAATTGTAGGAATATGCTTCCTGTCGCAGAGAACTATTCTTATATACCACAAAGAGATGTCATTTATTATATCGATGTAAATACTGATTAATTAAATGTAAATACAGCCATAACATCGTAGGTTCTCAGTGAACCATTTTCAGGATAACTTTCTATGAAAGTAAACTTAATACTTTTCAGCTTATTTTTATTGGTCTCTATTATGGCATGCAATGTTTTTGCATTTTCCATTTCGGGTGGTGGAAGTGAGAGGAGCTATAAAGAGACTGAAAAAACATCAGCGATGACGACCACACACTCTACAAAACTTCAGCCATCACAGGCGATTTTGTTTAAGATGAGAGAAGATGCGCCACCATTAAACCTCACAGAAGAAATGCCGCCCCCTTTTCCGACAAAGGCGAATTATCTTATTCATCCTGTGCGATAGCGTCTTTCACATGGCAGGTGAACAATCATGTCTGATGCTGATGTGAACACCTGCCCAAATGAGCCATCCTGACCCACTACCGCCTGCCATACCCCACCATAAAGCGAATCATCAAGCCACAAGCCGGGGCAAGAAACATAAATATCCCCGTCACTAGTTCATTACCGCCAGTTAACCACATGGTGAAGTAATAAATGAGTGCAGCGAGGATCACCATGCCGAAGAAAGAAGAGACCGCCGATACCACGTTCAGTACCTGACCGATGTAGCCGCTTACGCAGACAATACACAGGGCGAGAAACATCCATAAATTAATCATAGCTCAACCTCCTGCCGCGCTAAAAAACCTGTAACTTCAGTCACTTTAATAGTAAGACAATCCTTAACCTCTGGCAATTTTTGCTAAGCATCAATGAAAACAGCATGTTAAATGCAAGACTGTTGTGTACGGAAAAATATTTACTTTGCACGATTAATAATCAGTAGCTGAAAGCAGTCAGCGAGTGATAAAGTACAGATACCGCATTCATGCTCCTCGTGGTTATGTCCTGACTAGTCTTTACACTCTTTACAGGAACCATTGTCGTACATGATGGCCCAACCAATTGAGTGTACCGCTGTCGACATGGAATCTTCTGCGATACAACAATTCGTATCTACAGAAGGTAACTATGTTTCCACAATGCAAATTTTCCCGCGAGTTTCTACATCCTCGCTACTGGCTCACATGGTTTGGGCTTGGTGTACTCTGGCTTTGGGTACAGCTTCCTTATCCTGTTCTCTGCTTTCTCGGCACGCGTATTGGCGCAATGGCGCGACCATTCCTGAAACGTCGTGAATCTATCGCCCGTAAAAACCTGGAACTTTGTTTCCCGCAGCATTCTGCGGAAGAACGCGAGAAGATGATTGCCGAAAACTTTCGTTCACTCGGCATGGCGCTGGTAGAAACCGGCATGGCATGGTTCTGGCCCGACAGTCGCGTACGTAAATGGTTTGATGTTGAAGGGTTGGATAACCTTAAACGCGCACAAATGCAAAATCGCGGCGTAATGGTTGTCGGCGTCCATTTTATGTCGCTGGAACTGGGCGGCCGCGTGATGGGACTGTGCCAACCAATGATGGCTACCTATCGTCCACATAATAATCAGCTGATGGAATGGGTGCAGACCCGTGGGCGCATGCGCTCTAACAAAGCGATGATCGGCAGAAATAATCTGCGCGGCATTGTCGGTGCACTGAAGAAAGGTGAAGCGGTATGGTTTGCTCCCGATCAGGATTATGGTCGTAAAGGCAGCTCCTTCGCGCCGTTCTTTGCGGTGGAAAATGTCGCCACAACCAATGGCACCTATGTTCTCTCCCGTCTCTCTGGCGCAGCCATGTTGACCGTAACGATGGTAAGAAAAGCGGATTACAGCGGATATCGTTTGTTCATCACCCCAGAGATGGAAGGCTACCCGACAGATGAAAATCAAGCCGCTGCCTATATGAACAAGATTATCGAGAAAGAGATCATGCGCGCACCGGAGCAGTACCTCTGGATCCACCGTCGCTTTAAAACGCGCCCGGTGGGAGAATCGTCGTTGTACATTTAACAAACTGCTCTTACTCTTTCCCTCCTCAAATCGGCCATAATAACCTCATGGTTTTTATGGCTTTTTTCTTAAGGTTTTTTCCTTCGCTGAATATCTAATTATTACCGTCAGAAATTAAACTGTCGCCGATATGAGACACTTGTAAGTTACTAAAAGTAAATAAGAAAATGCCTCTTGTCTCGTTTCAGTTTTAGGCGTACATTAGCGCCGTCTCGAGCAGTTTAGCTCAGAATTCTGGGGTGATGCCCACGGTAAAATACAGGGCTTTTAAGGTCGCTTTGCCCGGTGTCAACTCACTGTATCAGGTGTAATGAAGTCATTCAGGCGTAACAGTAATTACGCGGAGAGATGTAAAGTGAAATATTTCTTTATGGGCATTTCTTTTATGGTCATCGTTTGGGCCGGTACTTTTGCCCTGATGATCTAAAAGCAAACTGTGCAATGAAAAACAGGAGCCATCAGGCTCCTGTTTGCATTTCTGACGACGGTGTTTATTCCGCGTTTTCGTGAATATGTTTGCTGCTGGCGGGTAGTAAACCGTCGGCACGGAACATCGCTTTAATCCCTCTGATGGCCTGACGAATACGGTCGCGGTTTTCAATCAGTGCAAAGCGAACATGCGTATCACCATAGTCGCCAAAGCCAATCCCCGGCGAGACACAAACCTTCGCTTCGTTAAGGAGCTTCTTGGCAAATTCCAGCGATCCCATGGCCGCATATGGTTCCGGGATTTTCGCCCAGACATACATCGAAGCCTTCGGCATTTCAACCATCCAGCCCGCTTCATGCAGCCCTTTAACCAATACATCACGGCGGCGTTTGTACTGTTCGGCAATGTCGCGCACGCACTGTTGATCGCCCTCCAGCGCCGCAATCGCCGCCACCTGCAACGGCGTAAAGGTGCCGTAATCGTGATAGCTTTTAATACGAGCCAGGGCGCTGACCAGCGTTTTGTTGCCAACCATAAAGCCGATACGCCAGCCCGCCATGTTGTAGCTTTTCGACAGCGTAAAGAACTCGACTGCCACATCGCGTGCACCCGGTACCTGCATAATTGACGGCGCTTTCCAGCCATCGTAGACGATATCGGCATAGGCCAGGTCATGGACCACCAGCACATCGTAGCGTTTCGCCAGCGCCACTACTTTTTCGAAGAACTCCAGTTCCACGCATTGCGCGGTTGGGTTTGACGGGAAGCCGAGGATCATCATCTTCGGTTTCGGATAACTTTCACGAATGGCTCGCTCCAGTTCGTTGAAGAAATCGACACCTTCCACCAGCGGCACTGAGCGTACCTGCGCCCCGGCAATCACCGCGCCATAAATATGGATCGGGTAACTTGGATTCGGCACCAGCACCGTGTCACCATGATCCAGCGTCGCCAGCATCAGATGCGCCAGGCCCTCTTTCGAACCAATAGTGACGATGGCTTCTGATTCCGGGTCGATTTCAACGTCGTAGCGATCCTGATACCAGCGGGAAATGGCGCGACGTAACCGCGGAATGCCGCGTGAAGTGGAGTAACCATGCGTGTCCGGGCGCTGGGCCACAGTACATAATTTTTCGACGATATGCGGCGGAGTCGCACCGTCCGGGTTACCCATGCTGAAATCGATAATATCTTCGCCGCGCCGACGCGCAGCCATTTTCAGTTCAGCGGTGATGTTAAAAACGTAGGGCGGGAGACGATCAATGCGCGTAAAGCGACGTTCAGGGCGAGTGTCAGCCATAATTTCCTCAGATTAACGTTAGCGCCCGGACCGTCCGAGCGACGCTGCCACGATGGTGGCTGTTTTGAAAATAGCCTGATTAATTTCTGTCTGTCCAGCGTTTTAGAACATTTTATTAATGACGTTAAATGAGGAACTCTGCTTTAAAAACAGGAAATTTATCTGCGCTAACAAGAAAATTACCACTCATTTTATTAACATAATAATTTCAATAAATTTACTAACCAGAAGTGCATTATCAAGAGATGCATTGCTAATACACCATTTATCTATCAATCCCCTTTTAAAATTGTGGTTTTTCCTCAAAAACGGCCTGCTGGTCATCAGCCTTCAGGTTACCTATCATAGAGGTTTAATCCTTATTCAGAGTCACCCGTGCACGAAATATTCAACATGCTGCTGGCGGTCTTCGATCGGGCAGCGTTAATGCTTATCTGCCTGTTCTTTCTCATCCGTATCCGCCTGTTTCGCGAACTGTTGCACAAGTCGGCGCACTCCCCAAAAGAATTGCTCGCCGTTACCGCCATTTTCTCGCTGTTCGCCCTGTTCAGCACCTGGTCCGGCGTTCCCGTAGAAGGCTCGCTGGTGAACGTACGTATTATCGCGGTGATGTCCGGCGGGATTCTGTTTGGCCCGTGGGTAGGCATCATTACCGGCGTGATTGCGGGTATTCACCGGTATTTAATTGATATCGGCGGCGTGACGGCGATCCCCTGCTTTATCACCAGCATTCTGGCGGGTTGTATATCGGGCTGGATCAACCTGAAAATCCCCAAAGCACAGCGCTGGCGCGTCGGTATTCTCGGCGGCATGTTGTGTGAGACGTTGACCATGATTCTGGTAATTGTCTGGGCACCAACTACCGCGTTGGGGATCGATATCGTCTCTAAAATCGGCATTCCAATGATCCTCGGTAGCGTCTGTATCGGCTTTATTGTGCTTCTGGTGCAAAGCGTTGAGGGCGAAAAAGAGGCCAGCGCCGCGCGGCAGGCCAAGCTGGCGCTGGATATCGCCAACAAAACGCTACCGCTGTTTCGCCATGTCAATAGCGAGTCATTACGCAAGGTCTGCGAAATTATCCGCGATGACATTCACGCCGATGCGGTGGCGATTACTAATACCGATCATGTGCTGGCCTATGTTGGCGTGGGTGAACATAACTATCAGAATGGCGATGACTTCATTAGCCCGACTACCCGTCAGGCGATGAATTACGGAAAAATCATCATTAAAAACAATGATGAAGCCCACCGCACACCAGAGATTCATTCCATGCTGGTGATCCCATTGTGGGAGAAAGGGGTCGTGACCGGAACGCTGAAAATTTACTACTGCCACGCGCATCAGATCACCTCGTCATTACAGGAAATGGCGGTCGGTCTGTCGCAAATCATCTCCACGCAACTGGAGGTTTCACGCGCCGAGCAGCTACGTGAAATGGCAAATAAGGCAGAGCTTCGCGCCCTGCAAAGCAAAATTAATCCCCATTTTCTGTTTAACGCTCTGAACGCTATTTCATCGTCAATCCGTCTGAATCCGGATACCGCTCGCCAGTTGATCTTTAATCTGTCGCGTTATCTGCGCTATAACATTGAATTAAAAGACGATGAGCAAATCGATATCAAAAAAGAGCTGTATCAAATTAAAGACTATATTGCCATTGAGCAGGCCCGCTTTGGTGACAAGCTGACGGTTATCTATGATATTGATGAAGAGGTGAATTGCTGCATTCCCAGCCTGCTGATCCAGCCGTTGGTGGAGAACGCCATTGTCCACGGTATTCAGCCTTGCAAAGGTAAAGGCGTTGTCACCATCAGCGTTGCAGAGTGCGGAAATCGGGTACGCATTGCGGTGCGAGATACCGGGCACGGCATCGATCCAAAGGTGATTGAGCGGGTCGAAGCGAATGAAATGCCGGGCAATAAAATTGGCCTGCTGAATGTCCATCATCGCGTGAAGTTATTGTATGGCGAGGGGCTGCATATCCGCCGCCTGGAGCCGGGGACGGAAATTGCGTTTTACATTCCTAACCAACGCACCCCAGTCGCCTCACAGGCTACGTTATTGCTTTGAGCCGGAGTGATATTGTGAAAGTCATCATTGTTGAAGACGAATTCCTGGCACAACAGGAACTGAGCTGGCTAATTAAAGAGCACAGCCAGATGGAGATTGTCGGCACCTTTGACGACGGTCTGGACGTGTTGAAGTTTTTGCAGCATAACCGCGTCGACGCCATTTTTCTGGATATCAATATTCCGTCGCTGGATGGCGTGTTGCTGGCGCAAAACATCAGCCAGTTCGCCCATAAACCGTTTATTGTGTTCATCACCGCGTGGAAAGAACATGCGGTAGAAGCGTTTGAACTGGAGGCGTTTGACTACATTCTCAAACCGTATCAGGAGTCACGTATTACCGGGATGCTGCAAAAACTGGAAGCGGCCTGGCAACAACAGCAGACCAGCAGTACGCCTGCCGCGACGGTAACGCGTGAGAATGACACCATTAATCTGGTGAAAGATGAGCGAATAATCGTCACGCCAATTAACGATATCTATTACGCCGAAGCGCACGAGAAAATGACCTTTGTCTATACGCGGCGTGAATCCTACGTAATGCCGATGAACATTACCGAATTTTGCAGCAAACTGCCGCCGTCGCATTTTTTCCGCTGCCATCGCTCATTTTGTGTCAATCTGAACAAAATACGCGAAATCGAACCGTGGTTTAATAACACCTACATTCTGCGACTGAAAGATCTGGATTTTGAAGTGCCGGTCAGCCGCAGCAAAGTGAAAGAATTTCGCCAGTTAATGCATCTTTAATCGGGAACTTTCATGAAAGCACCAGGCTTGCCCGCCGATCAACAATTTTTCGCCGATCTGTTCAGCGGCCTGGTGCTTAACCCGCAACTACTGGGGCGCGTCTGGTTTGCCAGCCAGCCTGCCTCGTTGCCGGTGGGCAGTTTATGTATTGATTTTCCCCGTCTGGATATCGTGCTGCGCGGCGAATACGGCAATCTGCTGGAAGCAAAGCAGCAACGTTTGGTGGAAGGAGAAATGCTGTTTATTCCGGCGCGCGCGGCTAATTTACCGGTCAACAACAAACCGGTGATGCTGTTAAGCCTGGTGTTCGCTCCGACCTGGCTTGGGTTATCGTTTTACGATAGCCGCACCACGTCGTTGTTGCATCCTGCTCGCCAGATCCAGCTTCCCAGCCTGCAACGCGGTGAAGGTGAAGCGATGCTTACCGCCCTCACCCATCTTAGCCGTTCGCCGCTGGAGCAAAATATCATTCAGCCGCTGGTGTTAAGTTTGCTGCATCTTTGCCGTAGCGTGGTGAATATGCCGCCGGGCAATTCGCAGCCGCGCGGCGATTTTCTCTATCACAGCATTTGTAACTGGGTTCAGGATAATTATGCCCAGCCGCTCACCCGCGAGAGCGTGGCGCAGTTTTTTAATATCACGCCCAATCATCTGTCAAAACTGTTTGCTCAGCATGGAACGATGCGTTTTATCGAGTATGTGCGTTGGGTGCGAATGGCGAAGGCGAGGATGATTTTGCAGAAATATCATCTGTCAATTCATGAAGTGGCACAGCGTTGCGGTTTTCCGGATAGCGACTATTTTTGTCGCGTTTTCCGGCGTCAGTTTGGTCTGACGCCGGGAGAGTACAGCGCCCGTTTTCAGGGCTAACGTCAGAAGGTTAATTCTGTTTCCAGCAGCGTCAGGATACTTTGTGCATCTTGCGCGGCAAACAACGACTGGCGGAAGTTTTTATTCACCAGTTTACGCGCCAGCTGCGAGAAGACTTTCACATGATTCATCCCTTCGTTAGCACCCAGCGTCAGCATGATCACCAGTTCGACTTCGCCCATTTCTGACTGCCAGCCAATCGGTTTCGCCAGCCGGGCAATGCTGATACTGGAATGACGGATCCACTGAGATTTGGTGTGCGGGATCGCTACGCCAAAACCAACGCCGGTGGTAACAATCTCTTCCCGCTGCCAGACATCTTCTTCCAGCTCAAACGGATGTTCAGTGCGCCCGTTAACGCCGAGGTTGCCGCACAGGAACTGGATCGCCTGCTCTTTATTGCTAAAATCCTGATCAACAAAGATATTCTCCAGCGCCAGCAGTGGGCGAACGTCTTCTTCCGGCGTAAAGGCGGTGAGTAACGCTTCAATTTCCTGCGCACTGCGGCATTCACATGCCTGACGCGCCAGTTCCCGACACGCCTCGCTATCCAGTTGACGAAGCTGGCTTTTCACCGCCGGAATACGCGGGCTACTCATACTCAGCTCATCCAGGCCCAGCCCAAGCAGTAGCGGCAGATAACGGCTTTCACCGCCCAGTTCACCGCAAATGCCTACCCATTTGCCCCGCTGATGCGCAGTGGTAACTATTTGCTGCAACATGCGCAGGAACGATGGCGTAATCGGGTTATATAGCGGCGATACGCGCGGGTTATTACGATCGACCGCATACAGATACTGGGTCATATCGTTGGAGCCGATACTGAAGAAATCGACCTCATCGCAGAAGTGGTCGATGATGTAGCACACCGACGGAACTTCCACCATGATCCCAAGCGTAATCGTCTCTGCATGACGCAGGCCATCGCGCTTAAGCTCAACGATCGCTTTTTGGATCTCGCCTTTCACCCATAAGATCTGATCGAGGCTGTGAACCATCGGGATCATCAACTGGGCGTTGCCGAAACTGGCGGCGCGCAAAATGGCCCGCAGTTGAGTGCGGAACAGGCCAGCAAATTCCGGGTAAATACGTACCGCGCGATAGCCGAGGAACGGGTTCTCTTCCTGGGGAATATTCAGATAAGGAATGCTTTTATCGCCGCCGATGTCCATCGTGCGGAAGATAATCGGCTTGTCGCCCGCCGCCAGTAGCACCTGCTGGTAGGCTTCAAATTGCTCCTGCTCGTCCGGCGCGCTGTCGCGATCCATATAGAGCATTTCGGTACGGAACAGCCCGACACCTTCCGCGCCGTTGGCAAACGCGCCTGGCGCTTCCAGAGCGGTGCCGATATTCGCCGCAATATCAATACGCTTGTTATCACGGGAATAGGCCAGCTGCGCGGCAGCCTGCGCCTGTTGTTTTTGGCGTTTATCCGCCAGCGTCTGCGCGACCTGATAATAACCGCTCACCGCGTCATTCGGGTTAATCGCCAGCACGCCGCACTGGGCGTCAAGCACTGCAGGTTGCCCGGCATAACGGGCAATCGCATCCAGCGGCAAGCCACTCAGTACCGGGATCGCCGAGGCACGGGCCAGAATCAGTGTATGCGAGGTGCGCCCGGTTTTCTCCAGAATCATGCCCGCAAGATTTTTCAAATCAAGGCTCAAAAACTGGCTTGGGGTTAAATCTTCAGCCACCAGAATGGTCGGTTTTTCAAGCACCAGCTTGTTGCGCGGCTTCAGTTCCGGCCAGGTGATATGCAGCAACTGTTCGCTGATATCGCGAATGTCGCTAACACGTTCGCGCAGATAATCGCTGGCAGAGGCAGAAAGTTTGGCGCAAACCTGCTCCATATTGCTGATGATCGCCGCCCCCAGCCCCTGATGCTGTTCTGTCATCAGGCGACGGATATTGCCTGCAAATTCATCATCCTGAATCAGCGACAAATGGGCGCTGAGGATAGTTTTGCTTTCGCCGTCACGCTCACGCAATTGCTGGTTCAGTTGCTCGGCAAGCGTTGCCAGGCTGTGCTCCAGCCGGGTGGAATCTTGCGCACTGGCGGGGATTGCCCGATAACTGTCGAGGCTGTCGCTTTGTAACAGGGTCAGCGTACCCACGCCGACGCCGCTTGCCAGCACATTGCCGTACAGTAAATCCGGGTTAAGGCGGCTTAATGAACGCGGCAGCGGATGCGCCGTCAGTTCTGCCTGCGTAGGCTGAACGCTGTCGCTGTCGATAAAGCGCACCTGGATGTACTCTTCCAGCACGCGCCGCGCCTGCTCTTCATCGCTGCCGCTAATGTTCAGGCTGCAACTGTCATTAAATAGGGTGCCGGTGCCAATCAGCGCCAGCGAGCTTTTCGCATCTGCCTTTGCGTTCTGGCGATGGTTAATAAAAGTGATTTCGCTTTGCCACTGGCTGCACTGTTCTTTAAGTTCCCACGCCGGACGAGCATGTAGACCGTTAGGCAAAGGACAGAGAAATTGAATCGTTAACATAACCGCTCCGGGTTAATCAGGAGATCATCTGAAATCCGTCAGTTGAACAACCGTCTCACGCGTAAGACGTTGAATAAGGGCAGATAAAAGTTGCTGCATCTGCAAAATGTCGCGGCAATCGGCAATCGATGCGGCGCAATGTCCATGGCGGGTTGCTGGCCCCATCACCACTGTGGGCACGCCGGTGCCGGTTAAGTGCACCGCCCCGCCGTCCGTGCCGCCGTTGCTGAACATATCTGCCTGCAACGGCACGCCAATTTCTGCCGCCACGGTTTCGACCCAGGCGGTAAGTTTTGGCGGCGCAATCAGCGACTTGTCGCTTAACACCAGCATCGGCCCGTTACCAATCTGGCGATGGTTAGCCGCGCCATAATCAAAGTTTTTCGCCCAGCAGGCGGTATCAAGCACAATGGCGACGTCCGGCGACACCGCGCGGGTGGCAGTTTGCCCGCCGCGTAATCCCACCTCTTCGCTGGAACTTGCCACCAGCCACACTTCCGCAGGTAGTTCGGCGTCGTGCAGTTCGCGCAGTAACGTCACCAGCAGATAGCAACCGAGGCGGTCATCAAAGGCTTTCCCCATCACTCGCTGGTGAGGGAGAACCTGAAAAGTGGTATCAAACGTGACGCGATCGCCGGGACGAATTCCCGCCTGCATCACTTCGTCATAGGAGCGCGCACCAATGTCCACGCGCATGGCGCTGACGTCATTCCCCTGCCGGTCGCCGTCAAGCAGGCCTGGAATTTTGCACTCTTCACGGGTGGTGATGCGCACCGGCTGCAGCTGGCGGGCAGCCATGCGTACGTTGCCAACCGGCAGCACATCAATCGCCCCTTCGCGGGAGATGCTGCGCACCATAAATCCCACTTCGTCCATATGCGCACAGATCATCACCTTCGGACCTGTCGATTCATTCAGGCGGATCAGCACCGATCCCAGACCATCAAATCGCACTTCTTTTTGCAGGCGATCCGCTTCTTCCAGCAGGATCTGCCGCACTTCCTGTTCCGAGGAGGCGATCGCATCTGCCTCGCTCAACGCTTTTAATAGCGATAAATCCATTATGCCTCTCCCGTGAGCAACACTGTTTTCGGCATGGCGTAGAGCACTTCTGCGCCTTGCGGGGTAACCAGCACAACATCTTCGATGCGCACGCCCCCTTGCCCTGGCAAATAAATCCCCGGCTCCACGGTCAGTAACATGCCTGGCTGTAGCGTCGTGGTGTCCCGCGGTGAAAAACGCGGATCTTCATGAACTTCAATGCCGATAGCGTGACCGGTGTTATGACCGAAATAGTCGCCATAACCTGCTTCTGTAATGACCCGGCGCGCGGCATCGTCAACCTGCTGGCAGCGCACGCCGGGGCGAATCGCGGAGATTGCTGCGAGCTGTGCCTGCAGGACAATTTGATAGACGTTAAACAGCAGGTGAGATTCGGCGCTCACCCCTTCGCCATTCACCAGCAAGGTGCGCGTCATATCAGAGCAGTAGCCCTGATACAGCGCACCGAAATCGAGAGTGACAAACTCGCCCGCTGCAACAATCTTGTCGCTGGCTTTGCCGTGCGGCAGCGCCCCACGCCAGCCACTGGCGACAATGGTGTCAAAAGAGGCTTTTTCTGCGCCCTGCTGGCGCATAAACCACTCCAGTTCAGCGGCTATCTCGCGCTCGCTCATCCCCGCCTGAATAAAGCGGCGAATATGCTCTGCACCGCGATCAGCAATCCCACAGGCGAGGCGGATTTTCTCCACCTCCTCTGGCGTTTTGATTTGCCGCAGCACATCCGGCGTGGCGCTAACCAGTTTCGCATTGAGTTCAGACTGCCAGCGGTGCGCGGTTTCCCAACTCACCTGCTGGCCCTCAAAACCGAGCGTTTGCAACTGTTCATCGGCAATGATTTGATTGACGATAGTGGTAAGCGTGTTCGTCGCGTCAAGCAAATGCAGCTGGTAGCCTTGCGCACGGGCTTCCACCTCAACGTAATAGCGCGAATCCACCAGAATGTGCGCACTTTCACGGCTAATCACCACATAACCTGATCCGGTGGAGATCCCCAGATGCGGCTGTTTGTTCTGCCGTGAGGAGAGAAGCACTGCATCCAGTTGTTGCGCCTTAAGCCAGTCGCGCAGCGAAGCGAGTAATGTCATCTGGATTTTCCTTCTTACAGGCTATCGATTAACAATTTGCCTTTACGGAACATCATCAGACGCAGGAACACCACCATCAGCGCAGTTATGACTGCCCCCAGCGCGATCCCCGCCATATAGACGCCCAGGTTAGTGACCAGCGGCCATGCCCAGATAGCGGACTCCGGGAACCATTGCACTGCGCCCAGCCAGACAGCGGCGGTTGAGCCGACAATAGCGCCGACCATATACGACGGAATGGCGGTGATGGGGCTTTCCAGCGCAAACGGAATCGCACCCTCACTGATCCCCATAAACGCCAGGAACATGGCGGTCTTACCCTGCGGATAAAGTTGAGCGTTGAACAGGCGTTTGCCGGTTAAACGACGGTCGATAATGGTCGCCAGCCCCAGACCAATCGGCGGAATAACGATAGCGATAGAACGAGCGGTGACCGGTAATACGTGGTCAGTGGTAAAGCTGAAGGCAACAAAACCTGCGGCTTTGTTGATCGGGCCACCAAGGTCGATTGCTGTCGCCGCGGCGATCCCCATTGCGTACATCAGCGCGCCCTTCTCACCTGCGGCAGTCAGCACAGTACGGATACCGCCGTTGATCCAGCCACCAAAGGGGGTGATGACGTAGTACATCGCCAGCATGACAAAAATGGCGGAAAGAATCGGGAGCAAAAATGTGGTTTTGAACGCTAACAGGAAATCCGGTAACTGGATTTTCTGGTTCATCCACTTCACAAGGTAACCGGCAACGATAGAAATAATCAGCGCACCAATGAAGGTGGACGGCACCGGCGAAGAGGTCGCCCATTGCATAGTGCTGGGATCGAAGTTCAGCAGTTGCGTCGGCTGGGTAGACATCAACCCGCCGATAAAACCAGCCGGGAACGCCAGTTTGCCACCGATAGAGTTCGCCACAAAAGCAGCAAACATCGGAATGGCAAAACCAAACAACACGCCGCCGAAGGACTGCGACAGCCAGGCAAATTTAAGTAAGGAGAGGTCGAAACCGGAGAATTTCCCGCTATTAAGAGCATCCATGATGCCGATCTCAGCAGGAATTTTAAGCCAGCTATAAGCAATCAGCTGGCTGAAAGCGAGGATCACACCGCCCATAATTAAGGTCGGCACCATGCGTGAAATCCCTGACATCACATGCTGCGGGAGTTCACCCCAGAAGCTGGTTTTAGAGGCCTGCGGATTCTTAACTGCCGCTGCCGCACCGGATGCGCCAGGCACAACGGTTGCACTGCGTTTTTTAATGGCCATAACAATTATCCCTGTCGAATATTACTGTTGTTCAGAGGCAATCATCTCTTCGATTTCTTTGATGATGCCCGCAGCGTTTTTAATTGCGTCCTGCAAAGTGATTTCATAAACGTCGCGTGATTCGAAACGTTCGTTATCTTCCGGGGTAACTGCCACGGAGTGGATGATGATGGTCGCTTCGGCGATATCCTGCGCCGTCAGGCGATTCTGGATACCGTCCGCGCCCTGGGTTTCAATTTTCACTTCATAACCGGCTTCTACCGCCGCTTCTTCCAGCGCCTGAGCGGCCATAAAGGTGTGAGCCAGGCCCATCGGGCAGGCACATAAGGCAATCAGTTTCTTACTCATCGTTAATTCCTCGTTCAGTGATAGTTGACGAGTGAAATTATGAACGTGCAAAACAAATCGCCGTTACCAGACAAATAATGCATTTACTGGAGAATTAATCCCGCTGTACGGAAGTGTGACGCAGGTCGACCTTGTGAGGGGACACAAAGAAAAATTGAATAAACTGTATGATTTAAAAGATTATCGGGAGAGTTACCTCCCGATATAAAAGGAAGGATTTACAGAATGTGACCTAAGGTCTGGCGTAAATGTGCACCGGAACCGAGAAGGCCCGGATTGTCATGGACGATGAGATACACCGGAATATCATGGACATATTCTTTAAAGCGCCCTTTATCTTCAAATGCGGCACGGAAACCGGAGGCTTTGAAGAACTCAAGGAAGCGCGGCACGATACCGCCCGCAATAAACACGCCGCCAAATGTCCCGAGATTGAGCGCCAGATTGCCGCCAAAACGGCCCATAATGACGCAAAACAGCGACAATGCGCGGCGGCAATCGGTGCAGCTGTCAGCCAGCGCGCGTTCGGTAATATCTTTTGGCTTGAGATTTTCTGGCAGGCGGTTGTCAGCTTTCACAATTGCGCGATACAAATTCACCAGCCCAGGGCCAGAAAGCACGCGCTCCGCCGAAACATGACCAATTTCCGCACGCAATATTTCGAGGATAATGGCCTCTTCTTCACTATTCGGCGCAAAATCAACGTGACCGCCTTCGCCTGGCAAGCTTACCCAACGCTTATCGACATGGACCAGATGCGCAACCCCAAGCCCCGTTCCGGCACCGTAAACCGCAATAGGCTTACCTTCGACCGGTTCTGCGCCACCAAACTGAATCAGATGCTCTTTTTTCAGCATCGGGATCGCCATCGATACAGCGGTAAAATCGTTAATAATTTCCAGATGGCTAAAACCGAGATTCTTTTTCATTTCGGCAATTGAGAACGCCCAGGTATGGTTGGTCATCGCCACCCAGTCACCGGTAATTGGGCAAGCGATGGCAATACAGCCGTCTTTCACCTCGACCTTATGTTCTTCAAGATAAACGCGAATGACCGCTTCGAGGCTGGGGTAATCAAGCCCTGAATAGGTCTTAGCCTGCGAGATTTCACCACTGGCAATATCACACAGAGCAAGACGTGCGTTGGTGCCGCCCACATCACCGACTAATGCATACTTTGTCATTCTTCAACTGCTCCGCTAAAGTCAAAATAATTCTTTCTCACACTGTAAATACCTGGGGGCATAACAACAACGCCGGAAAGGCAGGCTCCCTGTAAATATCGATCTGGGTCACACAATTACTTTATCGTTTCAGCACCAATTGCAGCGATGCCTTTTTGCAAGCTGGGCAAACTAAGTATCTGACCCCGCATAAGGAATAGAACATGCTCCATCCGCGAGCCAGAACCATGTTGTTATTATCGCTCCCCGCCGTGGCAATTGGGATTGCGTCCAGTCTTATTCTGATTGTGGTGATGAAAATCGCCTCGGTATTACAGAATTTGCTCTGGCAACGACTGCCGGGAACTCTGGGGATAGCCCAGGATTCACCCCTCTGGATCATCGGTGTATTAACGCTAACGGGTATTGCGGTGGGGTTGGTTATCCGTTTCAGCCAGGGTCATGCCGGACCAGACCCCGCCTGTGAACCGCTGATCGGCGCACCGGTTCCGCCCTCTGCGCTACCTGGACTTATCGTAGCATTAATTCTCGGTCTTGCTGGCGGCGTCAGCCTGGGGCCGGAACATCCGATCATGACCGTCAATATCGCCCTTGCGGTTGCCATTGGCGCTCGTCTGTTACCGCGCGTCAACCGAATGGAGTGGACTATTTTAGCCTCTGCCGGAACCATCGGCGCACTGTTTGGCACTCCTGTTGCGGCGGCGTTGATATTTTCGCAAACCTTAAATGGCAGTAGTGAAGTTCCGCTATGGGATCGTCTCTTTGCGCCGTTAATGGCGGCAGCAGCTGGTGCACTTACTACCGGATTATTTTTCCATCCTCATTTTTCACTGCCCATTGCTCATTACGGACAGATGGAAATGACCGATATTCTCAGCGGTGCAATTGTCGCGGCGATTGCCATCGCAGCAGGGATGGTCGCCGTATGGTGCTTACCACGGTTGCACGCGATGATGCATCAAATGAAAAATCCGGTGCTCGTGCTGGGTATTGGCGGATTTATTCTCGGTATTCTGGGGGTTATTGGTGGACCAGTTTCGCTGTTTAAAGGGCTGGATGAGATGCAGCAGATGGTGGCAAATCAGGCTTTCAGCACCAGCGATTACTTTTTGCTGGCGGTAATTAAACTTGCCGCCCTGGTCGTTGCTGCCGCCAGTGGCTTTCGCGGTGGGCGAATCTTCCCGGCAGTGTTTGTCGGCGTGGCATTAGGGTTGATGCTGCATGAGCACGTTCCCGCCGTACCAGCGGCAATAACCGTTTCTTGCGCTATTCTCGGCATCGTGCTGGTGGTAACACGCGATGGCTGGTTAAGTCTTTTTATGGCGGCAGTCGTTGTACCCAATACCACATTGCTACCGCTGCTCTGTATCGTCATGCTTCCGGCATGGCTGTTATTAGCAGGTAAGCCGATGATGATGGTCAATCGTCCGAAGCAACAGCCACCCCACGATAACGTTTAGCAAAAAATGCTCTCCTTTATGATTTAAGAGTTATGGCGATGATACGGGGCTTTACCTCCCCGTAATATTGCGTTAACAGGCCGCTGACGGCTTCGAGCGTGAAGGAGAATAACAATGTTCAGGTCACTGTTTCTGGCGGCCGCCCTGATGGCATTTACCCCGCTTGCAGCAAACGCAGGTGAAATCACCCTACTGCCATCAATCAAATTACAAATTGGCGATCGCGATCATTACGGTAATTACTGGGACGGTGGTCACTGGCGCGACCGTGACTACTGGCATCGCAATTATGAGTGGCGCAAAAACCGTTGGTGGCGTCATGATAATGGCTACCACCGTGGCTGGGATAAGCGTAAAGCGTATGAGCGTGGCTATCGTGAAGGCTGGCGCGATCGTGACGATCATCGCGGAAAAGGCCGGGGTCATGGGCACCGCCATTAAACGCGTCCGCCAATGGAGCACAATGCCTGATGCGACGCTAGTGCGTCTTATCAGGCCTACAAACCGGCTCTTTAACGCGTAGGGCGGATAAGGCGTTTACGCCGCATCCGCCAATAGTGCCAGATGCGACGCTCATTCAACTACAATCCCAGCGCCGTCCCCACCAACAACCAGATATTCAGCGCCACGACCAGCACCACAATCACCCAGCCTGTCTGTTTTACGCGTTTGCTGTTCACCAGATCGCCCATCAACTTGCTGTCACTGGTGAAAATCAGCAGTGGAACCAGCGCCAGAGCGATACCAAAACTTAACAGTACCTGACTCATAACCAGAATCCGTGTCGGATCTAATCCCATCAGAATGACAATAAATGACGGCAACATGGTGACTGTACGACGCACCCACAGCGGGATATGAAAGCGAATGAAGCCCTGCATCACCACCTGCCCCGCCAGTGTCCCCACCACCGTTGAAGACAGCCCCGCAGCAACCAGGCTTAATCCAAAGACCGTTGCCGCAGCGTGGCTTAACAGCGGTTGCAGCGTCAGATAAGCCTCATCAAGATCGGCAACACCAGTATGACCGGAAAAGTGGAACGCCGCCGCAGCTGTAGCCATCATCGCCAGATTGACAAAACCGGCAATAGTCATGGCGATAGCCACATCCCATTTGGTGGCGGAATAACGTTGTTGACGCGAACCGCCATGTAAATGCTGAGTGAGCGAGGAGTGCAAATAAATCACATGCGGCATAATCGTCGCCCCTAACACGCCTGCTGCCAGGAAGACCGCTTCCGAAGTAGGTAAACTCGGGATCACCATTCCTTTACCCAGCTGCGCCAGGTTAGGCTGGGAGAAAATCAACTCGACAATGTAAGCCGCGGCAACAAACAACAGTAACCCGCCAATCACTTTCTCCAGCGGTTTTTGCCCGCGACGTTGCAGCATTAAAATCAGGAAAGTCGCGATCCCCGTCAGCACCGCGCCCTGCAACAACGAAACACCAAGAATGAGTTTAAAACCGATCGCCGCACCAATAAATTCCGCCAGGTCGGTTGCCATCGCAATAATTTCTGCCTGAACCCAATAGAACCACACTACGGGACGCGGATAGTGATCGCGAATCTGCTCCGCCAGATTTTTACCGGTGGCAATCCCTAGTTTGGCAGAGAGGATCTGAATCAGCATCGCCATCAGGTTGGCCCAAACGACAACCCACAGTAGCTGATAGCCGAAGCTAGCACCCGCCTGAATATTGGTCGCAAAGTTACCGGGATCGATATAACCAATCGCCGCAATGAACGCAGGTCCCATTAATGCGAGCCTCATCTTGCGCGCCGCCCGTCCGCTGCTACTCTCAACGCGATAGTTCGTCATCTTGTGCCTCTAAAACATAGCCTTTGCTATGTTTCATGCTATGCCAAACGAGAATGATTATCAAATTCATTTAAATGGATTGTGGTGATTTCTCTGATAGACCAGGATTATGACTACGAAAAGATTGATGACTTGAATGTTATGGTTATGTTTAATGTTAGCACATTTACATAACTTTCAGCTTCCATACACAACATAGCAGAAATGTATGACAGATCACTATTTTTGAAGCCTGTCACAGGACGTCATTATAGTGTGTGTCAGATCTCGTTTTCCTTAACCATGTTACATAGAATGTGCACGGAAATTTAACCTGCCTCATATTTGGAGCAAATATGGACCGCGTCCTTCATTTTGTACTGGCACTTGCCGTTGTTGCGATTCTCGCACTGCTGGTAAGCAGCGACCGCAAAAAAATTCGTATCCGTTATGTTATTCAACTGCTTGTTATCGAAGTGTTACTGGCGTGGTTCTTCCTGAACTCCGACGTTGGTTTAGGCTTCGTGAAAGGCTTCTCCGAAATGTTCGAAAAACTGCTCGGATTTGCCAACGAAGGGACTAACTTCGTCTTTGGTAGCATGAATGATCAAGGCCTGGCATTCTTCTTCCTGAAAGTGCTGTGCCCAATCGTCTTTATCTCTGCACTGATCGGTATTCTCCAGCACATTCGCGTGTTGCCGGTGATCATCCGCGCAATTGGTTTCCTGCTCTCCAAAGTCAACGGCATGGGCAAACTGGAATCCTTTAACGCCGTCAGCTCCCTGATTCTGGGTCAGTCTGAAAACTTTATTGCCTATAAAGATATCCTCGGCAAAATCTCCCGTAATCGTATGTACACCATGGCTGCCACGGCAATGTCCACCGTGTCGATGTCCATCGTTGGTGCATACATGACCATGCTGGAACCGAAATACGTCGTTGCTGCGCTGGTACTGAACATGTTCAGCACCTTTATCGTGCTGTCGCTGATCAATCCTTACCGTGTTGATGCCAGTGAAGAAAACATCCAGATGTCCAACCTGCACGAAGGTCAGAGCTTCTTCGAAATGCTGGGTGAATACATTCTGGCAGGTTTCAAAGTTGCCATTATCGTTGCCGCGATGCTGATTGGCTTTATCGCCCTGATCGCCGCGCTGAACGCACTGTTTGCCACCGTTACTGGCTGGTTTGGCTACAGCATCTCCTTCCAGGGCATCCTGGGCTACATCTTCTATCCGATTGCATGGGTGATGGGTGTTCCTTCCAGTGAAGCACTGCAAGTGGGCAGTATCATGGCGACCAAACTGGTTTCCAACGAGTTCGTTGCGATGATGGATCTGCAGAAAATTGCTTCCACGCTCTCTCCGCGTGCTGAAGGCATCATCTCTGTGTTCCTGGTTTCCTTCGCTAACTTCTCTTCAATCGGGATTATCGCAGGTGCAGTTAAAGGCCTGAATGAAGAGCAAGGTAACGTGGTTTCTCGCTTCGGTCTGAAGCTGGTTTACGGCTCTACCCTGGTGAGTGTGCTGTCTGCGTCAATCGCAGCACTGGTGCTGTAAGACCATACATAAAAAAGCCGGGGATAATTCCCATAAGCGCTAACTTAAGGGTTGTGGTATTACGCCTGATATGATTTAACGTGCCGATGAATTACTCTCACGATAACTGGTCAGCAATTCTGGCCCATATTGGTAAGCCCGAAGAACTGGATACTTCGGCACGTAATGCCGGGGCTCTAACCCGCCGCCGCGAAATTCGTGATGCTGCAACTCTGCTACGTCTGGGGCTGGCTTACGGCCCCGGGGGGATGTCATTACGTGAAGTCACTGCATGGGCTCAGCTCCATGACGTTGCAACATTATCTGACGTGGCTCTCCTGAAGCGGCTGCGGAATGCCGCCGACTGGTTTGGCATACTTGCCGCACAAACACTTGCTGTACGCGCCGCAGTTACGGGTTGTACAAGCGGAAAGAGATTGCGTCTTGTCGATGGAACAGCAATCAGTGCGCCCGGGGGCGGCAGCGCTGAATGGCGACTACATATGGGATATGATCCTCATACCTGTCAGTTCACTGATTTTGAGCTAACCGACAGCAGAGACGCTGAACGGCTGGACCGATTTGCGCAAACGGCAGACGAGATACGCATTGCTGACCGGGGATTCGGTTCGCGTCCCGAATGTATCCGCTCACTTGCTTTTGGAGAAGCTGATTATATCGTCCGGGTTCACTGGCGAGGATTGCGCTGGTTAACTGCAGAAGGAATGCGCTTTGACATGATGGGTTTTCTGCGCGGGCTGGATTGCGGTAAGAACGGTGAAACCACTGTAATGATAGGCAATTCAGGTAATAAAAAAGCCGGAGCTCCCTTTCCGGCACGTCTCATTGCCGTATCACTTCCTCCCGAAAAAGCATTAATCAGTAAAACCCGACTGCTCAGCGAGAATCGTCGAAAAGGACGAGTAGTTCAGGCGGAAACGCTGGAAGCAGCGGGCCATGTGCTATTGCTAACATCATTACCGGAAGATGAATATTCAGCAGAGCAAGTGGCTGATTGTTACCGTCTGCGATGGCAAATTGAACTGGCTTTTAAGCGGCTCAAAAGTTTGCTGCACCTGGATGCTTTGCGTGCAAAGGAACCTGAACTCGCGAAAGCGTGGATATTTGCTAATCTACTCGCCGCATTTTTAATTGACGACATAATCCAGCCATCGCTGGATTTCCCCCCCAGAAGTGCCGGATCCGAAAAGAAGAACTAACTCGTTGTGGAGAATAACAAAAATGGTCATCTGGAGCTTACAGGTGGCCATTCGTGGGACAGTATCCCTGACAGCCTACAAAACGCAATTGAAGAACGCGAGGCATCGTCTTAACGAGGCACCGAGGCGTCGCATTCTTCAGATGGTTCAACCCTTAAGTTAGCGCTTATGGGATAATTCCCCGGTTTTTTTACGCCTGTTAATCAGCTAATGGCTGCGGGCGACCAATCAAATACCCTTGCAGATATTGCACCCCGAGCTTATGCAATAGCGCCTGCTGCTGTTGCGTCTCGACAAACTCCGCGACCACACTCAATGACTTCGCTTTCGCCAGATCGGTAATTGATCTCACAATCATCGCATCCAGCGTGTTCGTGACAATATCTTTCACAAAGACGCCATCAATTTTGATGATATCAGCCTGCAAACGCTTTAACCGTTCGTAGTTGGCATATCCGGTGCCAAAGTCATCAATCGCAATCCGGAAACCAAACTTATGCAGCTGCTCGATGTTGTACATGCTGCTTTCTGCGTTAGAAAACGCCTGCTCCTCGGTGATCTCAAGAATGACCGCCTGCGGGGAGATGTGATAACGCTTAAACAGACGAATAATCCGCCCGGCAATATTCTTTTGCAGCAGCGTGAGCGGCATTAAATTGACTGAAAAGCGCGGTCCTTTTTTGTCGCAAGGGTGTGTTGCCAGCCACTTCAACAAGGATTCCAGCACTTGCAAATCAAAACGCGCGCTAAGGTTAAACTGAGCAATAAGGGGCAGAAACTTATCCGGGGTCATAATGCCGCCGTCATATTTCAGTCGCGCGAGGATCTCATCATAACCTTCACCCTCTTTGTTGCGAATTGGCTGGGCGTAGAGCAGCAAATCACCCTGATCTAACGCCGTGCGAATGGTATTCAGCAATAGCACCTGTTTAGTGGTCTGCCCGGAAACCATCTCCTCTCTGCTATCCAGCGCCAGCACATGATGATGTGCGCAGGATTGCTCCGCCAGCCAGCTTAACTGCCCCAACAAGGGTTGCAGGGTTTCCTGATTTCCATCAAAACGCCCCCAGGCAGCACCATAGCCCATATCCAGCCCGGTATTGTTCCAGTGAATTTGCCGACTATTCAGGATGTTAACCATATGCTGGAGTCGCCCTTCCGTTTCCGGCCCGCTCAGCACTAACAGCAGTTCACTACCCGGCAATTGATACAACTTTTCGTTTTCCTGCATCAACGGCAGCAGCGTACGGCAAATTGAGCGGATACAGTGAACGCGCATCATTAAGCCGTAATGACGACTCATAAACTCAAGATTATCAATGCGCAGGCAGCAAAAACTCTTGCCCGCCTCTTGCTCCGGCGCTTGTTCCAACGCACGAAAGTTGGGTAGGAGCGTTAACGGATCTGTCAGCGCCTGCAAATGCCAGCGGCGATTAAGCCATTCACTGCGATGATAAATGCGCACCATATAGAGCAGGCAAACGCTAAAGGAAATCAGCACCGCAAGAATAAATGCCAGCGAATATTCGGTTTCCACCCCTTGCAAAAAGTTCTGGTTGTAATTCAGAAGGCAAAGCGTTGAAACAGCCCAGGTGAGATTTAAAAACGGATAGCGAAGCTTACCGACCCCGAGGGTAAAGATGATGAAGAAAACGGGTACCAGGTAACCGGCAATAAAGTCGTTTTCATAAGGTGTGCACAACAGAAGTAGCAGCACGCTTAACGCTGCCAGCCAGCTTAAGGTAAATGCGCGTTTCTCTTTGCCCAACGACGGAGCGATATCCCTGCGCCACAATATCTGCGCAAAGTGGGGACTTACAATCATGCGAGTGAGATAGTAGAAAAGCATGTTGTAAATCAGCACAGCGGTGAAAAGGCTTAGCAAATCAACGACCGTGAAAATGGCATCCGCATCGCCGAAAAAGGTGGATATCTTTAGCGGGAAATCAAAGAAGCTCCCCACAAGATACATGCTGCATTTGATGCCGATCGGCGTCACCAAACCAAGCCAGAACAGACGTTGCCAGACATATCGGCTGGTCAATCCATAACGCCAACGCGTCCCCAGCTGCCAGCGTAATATTGCGCAGGCACACAACACGACAAACGTCTGGCTACCGAGCATGACCGCAGTCTGTAAAAAAGAGAGATGAAAGTTCCACAGATTGGTGCAAAACATCCCGCATAAAACGGGAACGACACCGCGCCAGCCAAAGATAAACAAGATTGACAGCATTACGCACAGTGGCATCCACGCCAGAAAGATATAACTGGAATGGATAATGGCAAGTGGCGAAATAAAACGGGATAGCTGAATAAGTACCACGGTGAGCGTAAACGCTAGTGTGAATATCTTGATATTTTTTATCAGGTTATGCTCCACAAACATGAGTACACTACTCTCACTGATCGGGGTTTTCAGGCACACAAATAATAAGTTTATTCGCATCGCGAAGCAAACAGGGGGCCAGCCTGTTGCCGATTTTTCATCCAATGATGCTTTCACCAGGCGGCACTAACCCGGACGTAGACTGTATTACAAAAGCGGCAAAAAGCAGAGACAAAAAACCCCCGCTTTGCAGCGAGGGTTGGAAATTTGGTGGAGCTAAGCGGGATCGAACCGCTGACCTCTTGCATGCCATGCAAGCGCTCTCCCAGCTGAGCTATAGCCCCACGATGCGTTTACGTACCAAGTTTGCTGGGTGCAAAATTTGGTGGAGCTAAGCGGGATCGAACCGCTGACCTCTTGCATGCCATGCAAGCGCTCTCCCAGCTGAGCTATAGCCCCGTCACGTAAAGCTTGTCGAGTTGACGGGCGGCATCATATGAATTCCGCCCGAATGTGTCAACGGCAAATTGCAACGTGTAGTTTCAATCGCTGAAAAATCAGGCAAATGAACAATTTTGGAAAACCGCTCGCATTCAGTAGTTATTCATGTCACGGTTTCCTGTAAAGTGGTGTTATAAAATGAACTACTAATAGACCCACATACATTCAGGGAATTGTTATGTTCAAGGAGAGGATGACACCAGATGAACTTGCCAGACTGACCGGCTATAGCCGCCAGACCATTAATAAATGGGTACGCAAGGAAGGCTGGACAACGTCACCAAAACCTGGCGTCCAGGGTGGCAAAGCCCGACTGGTTCACGTCAATGAACAGGTTCGTGAATATATTCGCAATGCTGAACGTCCAGAAGGTCAGGGAGAAGCGCCTGCCCTTTCTGGTGATGCGCCGCTTGAAGTATTGCTGGTGACACTGGCGAAAGAGATGACGCCAGTTGAACAAAAACAGTTTACATCCTTGCTTCTGCGGGAAGGGATTATCGGATTGTTACAACGCTTAGGGATTCGCGATAGCAAATAATATGAAAAGATTACGCAATAAAATGACCACCGAAGAACTGGCTGAATGCCTCGGTGTGGCTAAACAAACTGTTAACCGTTGGATCAGAGAAAAAGGCTGGAAAACGGAAAAATTTCCCGGCGTGAAAGGCGGTCGTGCCAGACTTATTCTGGTCGATACGCAAGTTTGCGAGTTTATTCAGAACACGCCAGCCTTCCATAACACACCAATGTTGATGGAAGCTGAAGAGAGAATTGCTGAATACGCTCCTGGAGCACGCGCCCCGGCGTATCGACAAATCATCAACGCGATAGATAATATGACAGACATTGAGCAGGAAAAAGTCGCGCAATTTTTGTCACGTGAAGGAATTCGCAATTTCCTCGCCCGTCTCGATATTGACGAATCAGCATAAATAAAAAACGGCAGGATATTATCTCCTGCCGTTTATCTTTTTACACGCTAATTACTGCTGATTTTCGCGTTCAGCAATAAAATCCAGCGCTTTGTTGATACGCTCGATACTGCGGGTCTTACCAATTGCGTGAACGGTAACATCCAGTGCTGGAGACTGCCCCGCACCGGTTACGGCGACACGCAGCGGCATACCAACTTTACCCATACCCACTTCCAGCTCATCCGCCGTCGCCTGAATAGCGTGATGAACGTTTTCAGCGGTCCAGTCAGTAATCGCGGCCAGTTTGTCACGAACCACTTCCAGCGGCTGACGCGCTACCGGACGCAGATGTTTTTTCGCGGCGTCGGCATCGAACTCAGCAAAATCTTCGTAGAAATAACGGCAGCTCTGTGCCATCTCTTTCAGCGTCTTGCAGCGTTCGCCCAGCAGTTTCACCAGATCAGCCAGCTGCGGGCCGTTACGGGTATCGATATTTTCCTGCTCAATGTGCCACTGTAAGTGAGTAGCAACATACTCCGGCGGCAGCGCGTTAATGTAGTGATGGTTCAGCCACAGCAGCTTGTCGGTGTTGAACGCACTGGCAGATTTGCTGACGGCATTCAAAGTGAAGTATTTGATCATCTCTTCACGAGTGAAGATTTCCTGATCGCCGTGGGACCAGCCCAGACGCACCAGATAGTTCAGCAGTGCTTCTGGCAAATAACCGTCATCACGATACTGCATTACGCTGACTGCCCCGTGACGTTTGGACAGTTTTTTACCGTCATCGCCATTGATCATAGAAACGTGCGCGTAAACCGGCACCGGCGCTTTCAGGGCCTTAAGAATGTTGATCTGGCGTGGCGTGTTGTTGATATGGTCTTCGCCACGGATAACGTGGGTGATTTCCATATCCCAGTCATCGACAACCACACAGAAGTTATAGGTTGGGGAACCATCGGTACGGCGGATAATAAGATCGTCCAGTTCCTGGTTGCTGAACTCGATCGGACCACGGATCTGATCGTCAAAAACAACAGAACCTTCCTGCGGGTTAGCAAAACGTACAACACACGGTTCATCATCAGCATGATGCTCATGGCTGTGGCGGCAGCGACCGTCATAACGCGGCTTCTCACCTTTCGCCATTTGCTCTTCGCGCAGCGCTTCCAGGCGCTCTTTAGAGCAATAGCATTTATAAGCAGTGCCCTCTTCCAGCATCTGATCGATCACCGCGTTGTAGCGATCAAAACGTTTGGTCTGGTAGTACGGACCTTCATCCCACTCCAGGCTCAGCCAGTTCATGCCATCCATAATGGCTTCGATAGCTTCCGGCGTGGAACGCTCAAGATCGGTGTCTTCAATACGCAGCACGAACTCACCGCCGTGGTTACGTGCAAAAAGCCAGGAGTAAAGAGCAGTACGCGCGCCGCCAACGTGCAGATAGCCTGTTGGGCTTGGCGCGAAGCGAGTTTTGATTTTCATGAAATGGCCTTACGTTTAGAAAGATGCCGACAACCGGCAAATCCTGGAAAAATTAAGTGGGCGATATTCTATCACTCCCGCCTGATTCCTCAATGTAGTTCGGGTTTCTACCTTACGCATTATTGTTTTCGTTGACAAATTGCGCAACACGGTCTGTTTTGCGATCATCTTGCTTAAATTTACGACGAACGAACAATTTCTTTAGAAAATGCGTTGACTCATTTTGAACTCTCCCTATAATGCGACTCCACACAGCGGGGGTGATTAGCTCAGCTGGGAGAGCACCTCCCTTACAAGGAGGGGGTCGGCGGTTCGATCCCGTCATCACCCACCAACTACTTTATGTAGTCTCCGCCGTGTAGCAAGAAATTGAGAAGTGGGTGATTAGCTCAGCTGGGAGAGCACCTCCCTTACAAGGAGGGGGTCGGCGGTTCGATCCCGTCATCACCCACCACTTTCTCGCCAGCTAAATTTCTTGTAAAAATGTGAAGTACCGAAGTGGGTGATTAGCTCAGCTGGGAGAGCACCTCCCTTACAAGGAGGGGGTCGGCGGTTCGATCCCGTCATCACCCACCACTTCGGGTCGTTAGCTCAGTTGGTAGAGCAGTTGACTTTTAATCAATTGGTCGCAGGTTCGAATCCTGCACGACCCACCAATGTAAAAAAGCGCCCTAAAGGCGCTTTTTTACTATCTGCGATACTCAAAGATTCGAACCTGCAGCAGGTTTGAGTTGAGCGCAGCGAAACAACGGAGCCGCTCGCGGCGACGGCCCGAAGGGCGAGCGAAGCGAGTCATCCTGCACGACCCACCAATGTAAAAAAGCGCCCTAAAGGCGCTTTTTTGCTATCTGCGATTTGCGAAATTGCCTGATGCGCTTCACTTAGCAGACTACTATTTCCGGCAATTCCTGTCTCCTCACCTACTGTGTCAATGCAGCCAACAGCTTAACCATCGCGGGCGTCACCTGCTGTGTTTCATAAACAATATATAAATCTGCAGGGATGCGCTGTTTGAGCGGACGGAAAATGACACCTGGCCAGTTCATTTGTGCGTAGCTGTCCGCTATCAATGTGATACCAATGCCCATACTGACCATAGCGAGTACCGTTTGCGGTTCATTAACTTCGCGAATAACAACCGGTGAAAATCCCACCTGCTGGCAAACTCGCTGCAAAAAATCCCAGTCAGTGTAAACGGGCGGCATTGTAACAAAATACTCGTCACGTAGCGCTTCCAGCGGGACGGTGGAAAATGATGAGAGATGATGCTCTTCAGGCATCGCCACCAGAAACGCCGATTCATGCAACCGTAAGCTGGTAAAACCAGTCGGTGGTTCTGTCGCCATTCGCCAGATCCCGGCATCAAGTTCGCGGCGTTCCAGCAAGGCCATTTGCATCGCGGGCATCTTTTCGCGAAAAAGAACGTCAACGTTAGGATTTTCCCTGAGGAATCGCCGCATAACCGGGCGCATCCGTCCCCACATTGCCGTTCCCACTACGCCGAGTTCAATCCGCCCTGCTTCTCCCCGACCTATTTGTTCAATCCGAGCCAATACATTATTAGCATTCACCAGCAATCGACGCGATTCTTCCATCAAGATTTTGCCCGCGTGTGTCAGTACGACGCTGCGCGAATGGCGAATAAAAAGCTGCGTGCCGAGTTGATTTTCCAGCTCTTTAATATGAATGCTGAGCGGAGGCTGAGACATATTTAAACGCGCTGCTGCGCGGCCAAAATGCAACTCTTCCGCTACGGCAAGAAAATAACGGAGCAACTTAAGATCTGTTCTGTATACGCGTTCCATAATTAAGTGCTCCATATAATAAATACATCGTATTAAATTATCATGGCATAAAGTATTTCACCACCAGATATCCGACATACATAAACACAATGGATAATATACCCGGTAATACATTTGGTACAGGAATAGGCAAGCGCACGATTGTAAACAAAGCACCAATACCAAAACCAACGCCGGAAGAAAATAAAATATCTTTCACTAATTAACCTTTATCATAAAAGCAGCTCTGAAGAGCAGAGCCGCGAATCCTTTTAATGAGTCACCGCTCGATGCTTTATCTTTTCAGGGTCATGATTATATTTAAACCCAAAGAAAAATATCACTGCGAGAAAAAGAGCATATCCTGCAAACACCAGCCAGATAGTTTGCCAGTCTTTTACGCCATCCACCGAAAAGTAATCTACTGCCATGCCACTCAGAATCGAGCCAACCCATGCGCCGACACCATTTACCATGGTCATAAAGAGCCCCTGCGCGCTGGCACGAATGCTGGAATCAACTTCCTGTTCGACAAATACCGAACCAGAAATATTGAAGAAATCGAATGCACAGCCATAAACAATCATCGACAGCAGCAGCAAAATAAATCCGGTTGTTGACGGATCGCCATAGGCGAAGAAGCCAAAGCGCAGCGTCCAGGCCACCATACTCATCAGCATGACGGTTTTAATGCCAAATCGCTTTAAAAAGAATGGGATAGTCAGTATAAAGCCCACTTCTGCCATCTGTGAAACTGACAGTAAAATGGAGGGATATTTCACCACAAAACTGTCAGCAAACTCCGGGTTACGGGCGAAATCATGTAGGAACGGATTACCAAAAACGTTGGTAATTTGCAGTACCGCACCCAGCATCATGGCAAAGAGGAAAAAGATGGCCATGCGTGGATTTTTAAACAGCACGAAGGCATCCAGACCCAGCTTGCTGGCAAGCGATGTGGTCGCTTTTTTCTCCGCAACCGGAATCTTCGGCAAAGTCAGCGCATAAGCCGACAGCAGCAATGACGCACCGGACGCGATATACAGCTGCAGACTACTCAATTCCAGATGCAGCAGGCTTACTGCCCACATCGCGACAATGAACCCCACCGTACCAAAAACGCGAATGGGCGGGAAAGCGGTCACCGGGTCAAGCCCTGCCTGGGCAAGACAGGAATAAGAGACGCTGTTCGATAACGCAATAGTCGGCATAAACGCCATCGCATTGACTAACATCACCCAAAACATCATATCCGGATCAGTTACGGATGCCGCATAAAAAAGTACGCCCGCACACACCAGGTGACACAGCATGTATGCACGTTCTGCGCGCAGCCATTTGTCTGCGATGATCCCCATTATACCAGGCATAATAATCGCGGCGATCCCTTTGGAACTGTAAACCATGCCAACATTAGCGCCGGTGAAATGAAGAGTATTAATCATGTAAGAGCCGAGGGTAACCAGCCAGCTCCCCCAGATAAAATATTGCAAAAAGGACATTACCTTTAAGCGCATCGCGATGCTCATAATCGTTTCCTTGTCGCATCATTTGGCCTCACCCGCGAGGCCGTTTCTTATTGTTTTTCTCAGGCAATTTTGCGCAGAAAGCCACAAATAAGGTTGATGAAGTTCTGCTTAGAGAGCTCCGCAGCCGCCAGCGTTTGCGCATGTGACAATTTCACATCGCTTAAACCTTCCGCCATATTGGTAATCGCAGAGACCGCAACGACTTTAAGGTCGCAATGGCGAGCTGAAATAACCTCAGGCACCACAGACATACCAACAACATCCCCACCAATAATTTGCATCATGCGAATTTCCGCCGCAGTCTCGAAATTCGGCCCCGGATACGAGACGAACACGCCCTCCGTCAGAGGGAAACCCTCTTCTTTCGCCACTTTTTGTAACAGTGCGCGGTATTCCGCATCGTAGGCATTTGCCAGTGAGAAGAAGCGCTCTCCAAAACGATCATCGTTAAGACCCACCATCGGCGTACCGGGCATGGTGTTGATATGATCTTTCAATGCGACCAGGCTGCCTGCCCCCACTTCCGGACGCAGCGAGCCTGCCGCATTGGTGCAGAACAGTAGCTCGCAGCCCAGCAGCTTAAAGGTACGAATTGCGTCAGTCATAATGGTCATTCCACGACCTTCGTAGAAATGTCCGCGACCTTTCATACATACCACCGGTACGCCCTGGAGATGGCCCAGCACTAACTCCCCCGCATGACCATGTACCGTACTTACCGGGAAGCCCGGCAGCTTTTCGTAGGAAATTGCGACAGCGTTCTCAATCTGATCGGCCAGCGCGCCGAGCCCGGAACCTAAAATAAAGGCCACTCGTGGCGTGAAATCAGGTTTATAAGTCTTGATAATATCTATGCAAAACAGCGGGTTATGAGAAAATTGAACCTGAGACATACATATCCTTTTTCTGTAGGGTGGAATCTAACGCCTTTTTATAGCGAGGTTGTCCCGGCTCTTACCAATACACTTTTCTCACGCATTCAATAGCGATTCGATATCGATGGATTTATATCTTTTCTCTATTAATCCACGGTAAAAACTGTATTGGCGATATTAATTCCTTTGCATTAACAATATGTCGTTTTTAGCAAACCACTTTATTAAGCAATCTACTAATAACGATCGGCATAGGGAATTATGCTATGAAAAAACATCTTTTAACTCTGACACTTTCCTCTATATTAGCGATACCTGTTGTATCTCATGCAGAATTTAAAGGCGGTTTTGCAGATATCGGCGTGCATTATCTGGACTGGACCAGCCGGACTACCGAAAAATCGTCGACCAAATCACACAAAGATGATTTTGGTTATCTTGAATTTGAAGGTGGCGCTAACTTTAGTTGGGGAGAAATGTACGGGTTCTTCGACTGGGAAAACTTCTATAACGGTCGCCATAATAAACCAGGTAGCGAGCAGCGTTATACCTTTAAAAATACCAACCGTATTTACCTGGGTGACACCGGATTTAATCTCTACTTGCATGCGTATGGCACCTACGGTTCTGCGAATCGCGTGAATTTCCACGACGATATGTTCCTGTACGGTATCGGCTACAATTTCACCGGCAGCGGTTGGTGGTTCAAACCGTTCTTTGCTAAGCGTTATACAGATCAAACCTATTACACTGGCGACAACGGCTATGTCGCCGGCTGGGTTGCAGGTTACAACTTTATGCTGGGCAGCGAGAAATTCACTCTTACCAACTGGAACGAGTACGAGTTTGACCGTGACGCTACCTATGCAGCGGGTAATGGCGGTAAAGAAGGGCTGAATGGCGCAGTTGCACTGTGGTGGAATGCAACATCACACATTACTACGGGGATTCAGTATCGATATGCGGATGACAAACTGGGCGAAGATTTTTACCAGGATGCGATAATCTACTCCATCAAATTTAACTTCTGATTGATTACTGCCGGGGCTCCCGGCAGTATGAATTCACTCTATATCTGATACAACGGATCCCCTTCCCGCCCAGCCATTAGCGCATTGCCCTGGTCTCGTACCACGTCCCATAAAGCTTCAGCGGCGGTGGAAAGTGAACGGTTCTTCCTGCGCACCAGCATCAACTGGCGTTCAACAACCGGCGTAATGCGCTTTACCACCAGTGGGCTACCTTCAGGCAATGGTAGCGCCAGTGCGGGAAGAATACTGATGCCGATGCCTGCGGCTACCATCGGGAACAGCGTCGCCGGATGTCCAATCTCCTGCACAATATTCGCCTGAATACCATTGCGCGCCAGCGCTGCGTCAATCAGCGGTCGGCTGCCTGACGCGTAATCCTGCAACACCAATTTCGCTCCCTGTAATGCCTGCCAGGGTACATAATCTTCCACGGCCAAAGCGCTATCGCGATGGCAAAGCAGAAAGAAAGGCTCGGAAAGAATCGCTTCACATTGCAGATCGCCCACTGGGCCTGGATCGATGACGATGCCAAAATCGACATCTCCCTGGCGAATACTTTCCATTACCCACTGCTGCGGACGATCGTGCAGGACAAACTGAATATCTGGATAGCGGCGATGGCTTTCAGCAATGCATTGCGGAATAAGATGCGCGGAAATGGTCTGGCTGGCAGCGACCCGAACTTTTCCGCTCAGTTGTTGCCCCATACGCCCGGTATCGCGCAACGTGCTGTTCAGTTCATCCAGCAGTCGCTCAAGACGCAAAGCCAGCTGCTGCCCTGCATCTGTAAGCACCACTTCACGCGTGGTTCTGTCCAGCAGGCGAACACCAGTATGATTTTCCAGTTCCTTCACACTGTGACTCACTGCCGACTGGCTCAGGCCGATACGCTCTCCTGCACGACTAAAACTTTTCTCCTGCGCTACTGTGACGAAAACCTTTAATTGTTTTAAAGAATAATTCATCTGTTTTCTTCATGAATGGATGCAATAAATCAATTTTATTTCTCAAACTGGAAGAAGCACAATAGAACCATCGATCATCTGGAGTCTTTATGAAACTTTTTCGTATCCTCGATCCTTTCACCTTAACCCTGATCACGGTGGTGTTGCTGGCCTCTTTCTTTCCGGCCAGAGGCGATTTCGTCCCCTTCTTTGAAAATCTGACCACCGCAGCTATTGCCCTGCTGTTCTTTATGCACGGCGCGAAGTTGTCGCGTGAGGCGATTATTGCTGGCGGTGGTCACTGGCGACTGCATTTGTGGGTAATGTGCAGCACCTTCGTGCTGTTTCCGATTCTGGGTGTACTGTTTGCCTGGTGGAAACCGGTAAATGTCGACCCGATGCTCTACTCCGGTTTTCTCTACTTGTGCATTCTCCCGGCTACCGTGCAGTCTGCAATCGCCTTCACGTCAATGGCGGGCGGTAACGTCGCGGCAGCGGTTTGTTCTGCGTCGGCATCCAGCCTGCTGGGGATTTTCCTTTCACCATTGCTGGTTGGTCTGGTGATGAATGTTCACGGTGCAGGGGGCAGCCTTGAGCAGGTCGGTAAAATTATGCTGCAACTGCTGCTGCCGTTTGTGTTGGGGCATCTTTCCCGGCCGTGGATTGGTGACTGGGTGTCGCGCAATAAAAAATGGATTGCGAAAACTGACCAGACGTCCATTCTGTTGGTGGTTTATACAGCGTTCAGCGAAGCCGTCGTTAATGGTATCTGGCATAAAGTTGGCTGGGGATCATTGCTGTTTATCGTGGTGGTCAGCTGCGTTCTTCTGGCTATCGTGATTGTAGTTAACGTCTTTATGGCACGCCGACTGAGCTTCAATAAGGCAGATGAAATTACTATCGTCTTTTGTGGTTCGAAAAAGAGTCTGGCAAATGGCATCCCGATGGCAAACATTCTGTTCCCCACATCGGTGATCGGTATGATGGTGCTGCCCCTGATGATTTTCCATCAGATCCAATTGATGGTCTGTGCGGTGCTGGCGCGTCGATACAAACGCCAGACCGAACAGTTACAGGCGCAGCAGGAAAGCAGCGCCGATAAAGCTTAAAGCGGACGCTTCAGGGGCTGGACCAGTTGCGTCAGCCCCTCGGTTTTAATCAGCAGCGTGATTTGCATTAGCTCACCGAGCTTCCCTGCCGGGAACTCATCTTTGCGGGCAAACCACAGCAGATACTCCTCCGGCAGGTCGATTAAGCGACGCCCTTTGTATTTGCCAAACGGCATTATCGTATTGGCTATTTCAATCAGCTGCTCTTTTTCCATCTCAGCTACCCAGCAAACGCAGCATTTCCGCTTCGTCGATGACTTCAATGCCCAGTTCCTGCGCCTTCGCCAGTTTAGATCCTGCAGCTTCACCCGCTATCACCAGATCGGTTTTCTTCGACACGCTGCCCGCGACTTTCGCGCCCAGTTCGACCAGTCGAGCTTTAGCGTCATCACGCGACATCTGGCTTAAGCTGCCCGTAAGCACCACGGTTTTACCAGCAAACGGGCTGTCAATCTCTTCCGCGTTGATAACGATCGGCGCAGGCCAGTGAACACCTTCCGCCAACAGCTCGCTGATGACATTGCGGTTGCTTTCTTCGGCAAAGAAGTTGTGAACGTGGGATGCAACGACAATGCCAACATCAGGCACCTTTTGCAGCTCTTCAATCGAAGCGGCTTCCAGCGCTTCCAGCGTGCCGAAATATGCCGCCAGACCTGCTGCGGTGGCCTCGCCGACTTCACGGATGCCAAGTGCATAGAGGAAGCGAGCAAAGGTGGTTTCTTTCGCTTTTTCCAGCGCGTTAACCACGTTTTGTGCCGATTTTGGCCCCATACGCTCCAGTCCGGTCAGTTTGCCTGCGGTGAGTTTGAACAGATCTGCCGGAGTATGGACATATTCTTTTTCAACCAGCTGATCGATGATTTTGTCGCCCATTCCGTCAACATCCATCGCACGGCGGGAAACAAAGTGTTTCAGCGACTCTTTACGCTGCGCACCGCAAATCAGGCCACCGGTACAGCGGGCAACCGCTTCACCTTCCACACGCTCAACGTCAGAACCACATACCGGACAATGCGTCGGGAATACAACCTCACGGGTATCTTCCGGGCGTTCAGAAAGCACGACGTTAACCACCTGCGGGATCACGTCGCCAGCGCGGCGAATCACCACTTTATCGCCAATGCGTAAACCAAGACGTTCGATTTCATCCGCATTGTGTAAGGTTGCGTTACTCACCAGCACGCCTGCAACATGGACAGGTTCCAGACGCGCAACAGGCGTAATCGCGCCAGTACGCCCAACCTGAAACTCGACGTCACGCACAAAGGTCATCTGCTCCTGCGCCGGGAATTTAAACGCTACCGCCCAGCGCGGGGCACGCGCGACAAAGCCAAGCTGCTCCTGCTGTGCCAGTGAGTTGACCTTAATCACCACGCCGTCGATATCAAAGCCCAGCGTCGGGCGGTCTTCTTCCACTTTGTGATAGAACGCCAGCACTTCTTCCGCCGATTCACAAAGCGTTACCCGATCGCTGACCGGCAACCCCCACTTTTTAAATTGCAGTAAACGGCCAAGATGAGTATCCGGCAGCTCGCCACCTTCCAGAACACCAACGCCATAGCAGAAAAAAGTGAGCGGTCGCTTCGCTGTAATACGCGGATCAAGCTGACGCAGTGAACCAGCTGCCGCATTACGTGGGTTAGCAAACACTTTCCCGCCCGTGCGTCGCGCATCTTCGTTAATCTTTTCGAACCCCGCCTGCGGCAGGAACACTTCACCACGCACTTCCAGACGCGCCGGGATATTCTCTCCGTGCAGCTTCAGCGGAATGGCGCGAATAGTACGCACATTAGACGTGATATCTTCCCCGGTGGTGCCATCGCCACGGGTCGCGGCACTGACTAAAACGCCATTTTCATACAGAATACTGACGGCAAGACCATCCAGCTTCAGCTCACAGCACCAGGTGACTTTCTCGTTGTTTTTCAGACGGTCCTGCACACGTTTGTTGAAAGCAAGAAAGCTTTCTTCATCAAAAACGTTATCCAGTGACAGCATTGGTACTTCATGGCGTATCTGGCTGAAAGCCGCCAGCGGCGCAGCGCCTACACGTTGAGTAGGCGAATCAGGCGTAATCAGTTCTGGATGTTTGGTTTCCAGCTCGCGCAGTTCGCGCATCAGCCTGTCGTATTCAGCGTCGGGAATTTCCGGCGCATCCATCACATGATAAAGATATTCATGATGGCGAAGCGTCGTTCGCAGTTCTGTCAGTTGTTGTTCGATTGATTCCATATCGCACCATCAATGCTAAAAACCCCCGACAAGCGGGGGTTCGAAGAGGAGTTAATTTGCCTTAAGTGTATCAGGCGTTGGCGTCTTTGACTTCGCGGATGATGTCCTGGTACTCGCGCAATTTCTGCGGAGTCATCATACGGCGCTGATCGTCAAGCACGACACCGCCCACTTCATCGGCAATATGCTGCGCAGATTGCAGCATCAGCTTGAAGTTCTGCAGCTCGTCACCGTAAGACGGTACCTGCATAAAGATAGTGACACCCGGAGTAGTGAAATCCTTCATTTCAGGATCAAAGGTTCCCGGTTTCACCATATTCGCCAGGCTGAATAACGCCGGGCCGCTGCCATCCGGGCTAAGATGACGATGGTAAATATTCATATCGCCAAAAATGAAGCCCGCTTGTTGAATGCTGTTAAGAAGCAGTTCACCGTTTAGCTCGCTACCGTGATGCGCCGCGACGTTCATGATAATCACCGCTTCTTTGCGCTTCGGTTTATCCATAACTGGAGCAGGTTCCGCTACAGGCTCAGGCTGTGGTGCCGCTACGGGTTCTGCAGGCTGGAAAGCCTGTTGTGCCGGTTGCGGTGCTGAATGCACAGGCTGCGGCGCTGGCGCGACCTGTGGCGAAACTGGCTGCTGCAACGGCTGTTCAGGCTGCGGCTGATAGGCAGGCTGCTGCACCGGCTGCGCTGGATGCGGAGCATGTTGCGGCGGTACCTGCGCTTCAGGCGGCTGCTGGACCGGTTGACGCGGCTGCGCAGACGCATAAGGCGGTTGGTACTGGTGTTGCGGCGACGGACGAGCAGCCTCATGCTCCTGAGCGTTAGCCGGGGCATGATTCACGCGGTGAACACGAACCTCACCAACGCCCTCATCATCTTCGACATCCTCGTCATAAGAATCGTCGTCACGTTTTGACTTCATTAGTTTTAATGGCCGATCGCGGAACATAGAAGATCGTTCTTTACGGCTGGTCCAGAAACCATGTACCAGTAAAGCGATTATGGCGATCGCGCCAACAATGATTAATATCAGACGCAAATCCTGCATCATTATATTCTCTGTTGTTCTAACACCTTGCCACCACGGCAAACATTTACTCACTAAGAGTATTTGCCGATTACCTCAAGTGCAAGTGCACTATTAACTTTCACAGCACAAAGATAGATGAAATCGTGCTTTTTGCTGTTTTTTCGAACATATCCTAACTGTCCATTGCGCAATTACCCGGTAAAATACGCAGAATTTTCCTGGGATTGGTCAAAAGGAGCTCATCCTGATTATGGTTTCATCATTCACATCTGCCCCACGCAGCGGTTTTTACTATTTTGCGCAAGGCTGGAAGCTCGTCTCGCAACCTGGGATTCGGCGTTTCGTTATTTTACCGCTGCTGGTCAATATTTTGTTGATGGGGGGCGCATTCTGGTGGCTCTTTACACAGCTCGATGTCTGGATCCCGACTCTCATGAGTTACGTTCCGGACTGGCTACAATGGCTGAGTTATCTGTTGTGGCCTCTGGCTGTCATCTCTGTGCTGTTAGTGTTTGGCTATTTCTTCTCCACGATTGCTAACTGGATTGCCGCTCCGTTTAACGGTTTATTGGCTGAACAACTGGAAGCACGATTGACTGGCGCTACACCGCCAGATACCGGGATTTTCGGTATCATGAAAGATGTGCCGCGAATCATGAAACGCGAATGGCAAAAATTTGCCTGGTATCTGCCGCGCGCAATTGTATTACTAATTCTTTACTTCATCCCTGGTATTGGGCAAACCGTCGCGCCGGTACTGTGGTTCCTGTTTAGCGCCTGGATGTTAGCCATCCAGTATTGCGATTACCCCTTCGATAACCACAAAGTGCCGTTTAAAGAGATGCGCACCGCCCTGCGCACACGCAAAATCACCAATATGCAGTTTGGTGCTTTAACCAGCCTGTTTACGATGATCCCGCTGCTTAATCTGTTCATCATGCCCGTTGCCGTTTGTGGCGCGACGGCGATGTGGGTCGATTGCTATCGCGATAAACACGCGATGTGGCGGTAACAATCTACCGGTTATTTTGTAAACCGTTTGTGTGAAACAGGGGTGGCTTATGCCGCCCCTTATTCCATCTTGCATGTCATTATTTCCCTTCTGTATATAGATATGCTAAATCCTTACTTCCGCATATTCTCTGAGCGGGTATGCTACCTGTTGTATCCCAATTTCATACAGTTAAGGACAGGCCATGAGTAAGATTTTTGAAGATAACTCGCTGACTATCGGTCACACGCCGCTGGTTCGCCTGAATCGCATCGGTAACGGACGCATTCTGGCGAAGGTGGAATCTCGTAACCCCAGCTTCAGCGTTAAGTGCCGTATCGGTGCCAACATGATTTGGGATGCCGAAAAGCGCGGCGTGCTGAAACCAGGCGTTGAACTGGTTGAACCGACCAGCGGTAATACCGGGATTGCACTGGCCTATGTAGCTGCCGCTCGCGGTTACAAACTCACCCTGACCATGCCAGAAACCATGAGTATTGAACGCCGCAAGCTGCTGAAAGCGTTAGGTGCAAACCTGGTGCTGACGGAAGGTGCTAAAGGCATGAAAGGCGCAATCCAAAAAGCAGAAGAAATTGTCGCCAGCAATCCAGAGAAATACCTGCTGCTGCAACAATTCAGCAATCCGGCAAACCCTGAAATTCACGAAAAGACCACCGGTCCGGAGATATGGGAAGATACCGACGGTCAGGTTGATGTATTTATTGCTGGCGTTGGGACTGGCGGTACGCTGACTGGCGTCAGCCGCTACATTAAAGGCACCAAAGGCAAGACCGATCTTATCTCTGTCGCCGTTGAGCCAACCGATTCTCCAGTTATCGCCCAGGCGCTGGCAGGTGAAGAGATTAAACCTGGCCCGCATAAAATTCAGGGTATTGGCGCTGGTTTTATCCCGGCTAACCTCGATCTCAAGCTGGTCGATAAAGTCATTGGCATCACCAATGAAGAAGCGATTTCTACCGCGCGTCGTCTGATGGAAGAAGAAGGTATTCTTGCAGGTATCTCTTCTGGAGCAGCTGTTGCCGCGGCGTTGAAACTACAAGAAGATGAAAGCTTTACCAACAAGAATATTGTGGTTATTCTACCATCATCGGGTGAGCGTTATTTAAGCACCGCATTGTTTGCCGATCTCTTCACTGAGAAAGAATTGCAACAGTAATGCCAGCTTGTTAAAAATGCGTAAAAAAGCACCTTTTTAGGTGCTTTTTTGTGGCCTGCTTCAAACTTTCGCCCCTCCTGGCATTGATTCAGCCTGTCGGAACTGGTATTTAACCAGACTAATTATTTTGATGCGCGAAATTAATCGTTACAGGAAAAGCCAAAGCTGAATCGATTTTATGATTTGGTTCAATTCTTCCTTTAGCGGCATAATGTTTAATGACGTACGAAACGTCAGCGGTCAACACCCGCCAGCAATGGACTGTATTGCGCTCTTCGTGCGTCGCGTCTGTTAAAAACTGGCGCTAACAATACAGGCTAAAGTCGAACCGCCAGGCTAGACTTTAGTTCCACAACACTAAACCTATAAGTTGGGGAAATACAATGTTCCAGCAAGAAGTTACCATTACCGCTCCGAACGGTCTGCACACCCGCCCTGCTGCCCAGTTTGTAAAAGAAGCTAAGGGCTTCACTTCTGAAATTACTGTGACTTCCAACGGCAAAAGCGCCAGCGCGAAAAGCCTGTTTAAACTGCAGACTCTGGGCCTGACTCAAGGTACCGTTGTGACTATCTCCGCAGAAGGCGAAGACGAGCAGAAAGCGGTTGAACATCTGGTTAAACTGATGGCGGAACTCGAGTAATTTCCCGGGTTCTTTTAAAAATCAGTCACAAGTAAGGTAGGGTTATGATTTCAGGCATTTTAGCATCCCCGGGTATCGCTTTCGGTAAAGCTCTGCTTCTGAAAGAAGACGAAATTGTCATTGACCGGAAAAAAATTTCTGCCGACCAGGTTGATCAGGAAGTTGAACGTTTTCTGAGCGGTCGTGCCAAGGCATCAGCCCAGCTGGAAACGATCAAAACGAAAGCTGGTGAAACGTTCGGTGAAGAAAAAGAAGCCATCTTTGAAGGGCATATTATGCTGCTCGAAGATGAGGAGCTGGAGCAGGAAATCATAGCCCTGATTAAAGATAAGCACATGACAGCTGACGCAGCTGCTCATGAAGTTATCGAAGGTCAGGCTTCTGCCCTGGAAGAGCTGGATGATGAATACCTGAAAGAACGTGCGGCTGACGTACGTGATATCGGTAAGCGCCTGCTGCGCAACATCCTGGGCCTGAAGATTATCGACCTGAGCGCCATTCAGGATGAAGTCATTCTGGTTGCCGCTGACCTGACGCCGTCCGAAACCGCACAGCTGAACCTGAAGAAGGTGCTGGGTTTCATCACCGACGCGGGTGGCCGTACTTCCCACACCTCTATCATGGCGCGTTCTCTGGAACTACCTGCTATCGTGGGTACCGGTAGCGTCACCTCTCAGGTGAAAAATGACGACTATCTGATTCTGGATGCCGTAAATAATCAGGTTTACGTCAATCCAACCAACGAAGTTATTGATAAAATGCGCGCTGTTCAGGAGCAAGTGGCTTCTGAAAAAGCAGAGCTTGCTAAACTGAAAGATCTGCCAGCTATTACGCTGGACGGTCACCAGGTAGAAGTATGCGCTAACATTGGTACGGTTCGTGACGTTGAAGGTGCAGAGCGTAACGGCGCTGAAGGCGTTGGTCTGTATCGTACTGAGTTCCTGTTCATGGACCGCGACGCACTGCCCACTGAAGAAGAACAGTTTGCTGCTTACAAAGCAGTGGCTGAAGCGTGTGGCTCGCAAGCGGTTATCGTTCGTACCATGGACATCGGCGGCGACAAAGAGCTGCCATACATGAACTTCCCGAAAGAAGAGAACCCGTTCCTCGGCTGGCGCGCTATCCGTATCGCGATGGATCGTAGAGAGATCCTGCGCGATCAGCTCCGCGCTATCCTGCGTGCCTCGGCTTTCGGTAAATTGCGCATTATGTTCCCGATGATCATCTCTGTTGAAGAAGTGCGTGCACTGCGCAAAGAGATCGAAATCTACAAACAGGAACTGCGCGACGAAGGTAAAGCGTTTGACGAGTCAATTGAAATCGGCGTAATGGTGGAAACACCGGCTGCCGCAACAATTGCACGTCATTTAGCCAAAGAAGTTGATTTCTTTAGTATCGGCACCAATGATTTAACGCAGTACACTCTGGCAGTTGACCGTGGTAATGATATGATTTCACACCTTTACCAGCCAATGTCACCGTCCGTGCTGAACTTGATCAAGCAAGTTATTGATGCTTCTCATGCTGAAGGCAAATGGACTGGCATGTGTGGTGAGCTTGCTGGCGATGAACGTGCTACACTTCTGTTGCTGGGGATGGGTCTGGACGAATTCTCTATGAGCGCCATTTCTATCCCGCGCATTAAGAAGATTATCCGTAACACGAACTTCGAAGATGCGAAGGTGTTAGCAGAGCAGGCTCTTGCTCAACCGACAACGGACGAGTTAATGACGCTGGTTAACAAGTTCATTGAAGAAAAAACAATCTGCTAATCCACGAGATGCGGCCCAATTTACTGCTTAGGAGAAGATCATGGGTTTGTTCGATAAACTGAAATCTCTGGTTTCCGACGACAAGAAGGATACCGGAACTATTGAGATCATTGCTCCGCTCTCTGGCGAGATCGTCAATATCGAAGACGTGCCGGATGTCGTTTTTGCGGAAAAAATCGTTGGTGATGGTATTGCTATCAAACCAACGGGTAACAAAATGGTCGCGCCAGTAGACGGCACCATTGGTAAAATCTTTGAAACCAACCACGCATTCTCTATCGAATCTGATAGCGGCGTTGAACTGTTCGTCCACTTCGGTATCGACACCGTTGAACTGAAAGGCGAAGGCTTCAAGCGTATTGCTGAAGAAGGTCAGCGCGTGAAAGTTGGCGATACTGTCATTGAATTTGATCTGCCGCTGCTGGAAGAGAAAGCCAAGTCTACCCTGACTCCGGTTGTTATCTCCAACATGGACGAAATCAAAGAACTGATCAAACTGTCCGGTAGCGTAACCGTGGGTGAAACCCCGGTTATCCGCATCAAGAAGTAATTCTTGCCGCAGTGAAAAATGGCGCCCATCGGCGCCATTTTTTTATGCTTCCGCCAGCGGCGGCAAAATCAATTCATCGCTCTCATGCTGCTGGGTGTAGCGCATCACTTCCAGTACGCGCAACCCCGCTCGGTGCACTGCATCGGTTAACGCCTTCCCTTTCAGCAAGCCACTGATGAGCTGAGCACAAAACAGGTCGCCAGTCCCTTTCAGGTCGGTTTTTACCCGTGAATGGGAAATGACATTCACGCTGTCGGCAGTGACCACCACAACCTGCATCTCCTGATTTTCTTCATTACCGGAGGCGCTGGTAACCACCACCCATTTTAATGTGTCTGAAAGCAGACTTTTTGCGGCAGCAATGGCACTGTCGAGATCGCGGCAATTTTTACCGGTCAGGATTTCCAACTCAAAGATATTGGGGGTAATTCCCTGCGCCAGCGGCAGTAAATATTGTCGATACGCTTCGGGAAGGTCAGGTTTGACATAAATTCCGCTATCAATATCGCCAATCACCGGATCGACCATGATCAATAGGTCAGGATGGTCTTTGCGTAGCGCAGTCAGCCACTCGGCAAGGATTTTGATTTGCGATGCCGTTCCCATATAGCCCGTGGTTACAGCACGAAGTTGGCGCAGCGCATCACGCTCCTGAAGCGCACGCAAATAGCCGCTAAACCATTCGTCCGGAATCGCACCACCGTAGAAAGTGTCATAATGCGGCGTATTGCTCAGCAATACCGTCGGCACGGCAAAGACATTCAGGCCGTTCTGTTTGATAGCAGGCACGGCAATGCTGTTGCCCACGCTGCCGTAAACCACCTGCGACTGCACGGCGACGATATCCGCCTGCAGTGCCCTACTCTTATCGTTAAACAACAACAAACTACTCATTTAATTTTTTCTCCTTGCCGATGATCCTCATCGTAATCCAACCGAAACTTTACCTGATTCTGGCAGTCAAATCGGCTATCACAAAACAAGGATAAGGTAATTCAATGAAGAAAATCATTTGTCTGGTCATTACACTACTAATGACACTCCCCGTTTACGCGAAGTTAACTGCCCATGAAGAAGCCCGCATCAACGCCATGCTGGAGGGATTAGCACAGAAAAAGGATTTGATATTTGTGCGCAACGGTGATGAACATACCTGCTATGAAGCGGTTTCTCATCTGCGTCTGAAGCTCGGCAATACCCGTAACCGCATTGACACTGCCGAGCAGTTTATTGATAAGGTTGCTTCGTCGTCATCGATTACTGGGAAGCCGTATATTGTGAAGATCCCCGGTAAGAGCGATGAGAACGCACAGCCTTTTTTACATGCGTTAATTGCGCAGACGGATAAAACGGTGCCTGCGGAAGGAAATTAATCCGCTTTGGGAAGGCATTTACAGGAGGTAACATGAAAAAACGCTTTATTTATCACGATGAAAAATCGAATAAATTTTGGTGGATAGATTACGAAGGGGATAGTTTAGCTGTCAACTATGGCAAGGTAGGTAGTATTGGTAAATTCCAGACAAAAGAGTTCGATAATGAAGAACAGTGTCTGAAAGAAGCCAGTAAATTGATTGCCGCAAAAATGAAGAAAGGCTATCAAGAAGATCCAAAGTTTAACTTCATGGATCGCTACTATTTTGATGATGAAGAAATTGGGTTACATGTTAAAACGTCACACCCAAACTTCCAGTGCCATTTTACTGATCCACTTTATATGTGTTGCTGGGATGAAGAATCTCCTTTTGGCAGCGATGAAGGTGCTGATGCTCTAAACGTTCTTGAAAATAGCCTCCGTAAAGAGCCGGATCTGGACTGTGCTGATTTCCCTCAAATGTTAATTGAAACTATGTGGGGTATGAAATACATCGCTATGGACAGTATTCTTGAAGAGGATGTTCGTGCGCAATTACTAGTCGATGAAATGAGCACTATCCAGAGCAATATGATTACCTACGCAACTGCATTCGGTCAGATTAAAGTCATGGGTAAAATCTCCCATAAACTTAAAAAGATGGGACTCAATGCACTAGCGCGTCATCAGCTTACCGCAAAAATTCTTCAATGGGGTGACGGTCAGGACTCACCAATACTTCAAAAAATGATTGATGACCTTACGGCGTTTCCTCACGAAAATTAAATACTGCATTTGTCGGCAGCAACAACTGTTAAAAAAGTGCGCTTTGTTTATGCCGGATGCGGCGTAAACGCCTTATCCGGCCTACAAAATCGTGCTAATTCAATATATTGCAGAAACCTTGTAGGCCTGATAAGCGTAGCGCATCAGGCAGTTTTGCGTTTGTCATCAGTCTCCGATGCTATTAATCCTTAAATCCCCGCCCCCTGGCTAAAATGCTCTTCCCCAAACACCCCGGTAGAAAGGTAGCGATCGCCACGATCGCAGATGATCGCCACCACCACCGCGTCAGGGTTAGCTTTTGCCACCCGCAGTGCTCCGGCAACCGCGCCGCCGGAGCTGACGCCACAGAATATTCCTTCCCGCACCGCCAGTTCGCGCATGGTGTTTTCCGCATCGCGCTGATGAATATCCAGCACCTCATCCACCAGAGAAGCGTTGAAAATCCCCGGCAGATATTCCGTAGGCCAGCGGCGAATGCCGGGAATGCTGCTGCCCTCTTCCGGTTGCAGGCCGACAATGGTCACCGGTTTGGATTGTTCGCGCATAAAGCGTGAGACGCCGGTGATAGTGCCGGTCGTCCCCATGCTGGAGACAAAATGAGTGATGCGCCCGCCGGTTTGCTGCCAGATTTCCGGCCCAGTGGTGGTGTAATGCGCATAAGGGTTATCGGGATTATTGAACTGATCGAGCAGCTTTCCTTCGCCACGATTCGCCATCTCCAGCGCCAGATCGCGCGCACCTTCCATGCCCTGCTCTTTGGTGACAAGAATCAGTTCCGCACCATAAGCACGCATCGCCGCACGGCGTTCCTGGCTCATGTTGTCGGGCATCAGCAATTTCATGCGATAGCCTTTCAGCGCGGCAATCATTGCCAGCGCAATGCCGGTGTTACCACTGGTGGCTTCGATTAAGACATCACCCGGTTTAATTTCCCCGCGCTTTTCCGCCTCGACGATCATCGAAAGTGCCGCACGATCTTTCACCGAACCTGCCGGGTTATTGCCTTCCAGTTTTAACCACACTTCACTGCCGTTATCCGGCCCCATTCGCTGCAACTTCACCAGAGGCGTATTGCCTATTGTTTGTTCTAATGTACTCACGATCTCTATCCATACGTGGTGTTGCCTGATGCGACGCTTGCGCGTCTTATCAGGTCTACAGGTTACAAACCTTGCCATTAAAAAGCCCGGATCGCGGGAAGCGCCTCCGGGCGTTTAACATTCACTCAACCTATCAGGCGCTTTGTGCGAGAGCAAGTTCCTCATCGCGGGTTTCGATACGCTCGTCGCCGTTATACAGCCGCGCATGTTGCAGACCAACGAATAAACGCTCGCCACGCTGCGGGGCATCGTCGCCATGCATCACGACCGTCAGCGGTTCGTTGTACCACCCCAGCGGCTGCACCACTAATTGGGTGTAGTGACCTTTCGGGCTGGCTTCCAGTACCTGTACCGGCAGCGGCGAATCGAGGCTGGTACGGCGGCTGATATCCACTTCCCAAGGGCGCAGGAAGAGATCCACCGGCCCCTGATACGCAGGTGTGTAGCCCAGCGGCCAGCGATGCGCGCCAACATGGAACTGCCCGCCGCGAATGGTTCCCTGCAGGCGGTTCACTTCGCCCATAAATTCGAGCACAAAACGGGTCGCCGGTTCGCGCCATACCTGATCCGGCGCGTCAGCCTGTTCAATATTGCCCTGGCTCATCACAACTACACGATCAGCTACTTCGGTCGCTTCTTCCTGATCGTGGGTCACAAAAACGCTGGTGAATTTTAGTTCTTCATGGAGTTGACGCAGCCAGCGACGCAGCTCTTTACGCACCTGCGCATCCAGCGCGCCAAACGGTTCATCAAGCAGCAGAATTTGCGGTTCCACAGCCAGCGCGCGCGCCAGCGCCACGCGCTGTTTCTGGCCGCCGGAAAGCTGCGCCGGATAACGATCCGCCAGATGGGCAAGCTGGACCATTTCCAGCAATTTTGTCACTTTCGCTTTGATGGCTGCGGCATTCGGGCGCTCGCGACGCGGCAGCACCGTCAGGCCAAAAGCGATATTGTCGAACACCGTCATATGGCGGAACAGCGCGTAATGCTGGAACACGAAACCGACTTTACGATCACGTGCGTGCAGGCGGCTCACGTCGGTGCCGTGGAAGCGAATATGCCCGCTGGTTTGATGCTCCAGCCCGGCGATAATGCGCAGCAGCGTGGTTTTCCCGGAACCGGACGGCCCCAGCAACGCGACCATCTGACCTGAAGGAATATCCAGTGAGATATCGTTCAGCACCTGGGTGCGACCAAACGACTTCTTAATATTGGCAATCTCAATGCTCATGATGTTCCTCCTGCTGTGCGCGTTTTTCCTGATTCTCCAGGCGCCACTGCAACATACTTTTTAAAAACAGGGTGATAATCGCCATCAGCGTTAACAGCGCCGCAGCGGTAAAGGAGCCGACGGTGTTGTAGTCCTGCTCCAGCAATTCAATCTGTAACGGCAGCGACAGGGTTTCGCCGCGAATCGAGCCGGAAACCACCGACACCGCGCCAAACTCGCCAATTGCGCGGGCGTTGGTCAACACCACGCCATAAAGCAGCGCCCAGCGGATGTTCGGTAATGTGACGCGACGGAACATCTGCCAGCCGGACGCGCCAAGCAAAATCGCCGCTTCGTCTTCCTGGCTGCCCTGGCTTAACATCACCGGCACCAGTTCGCGCACCACAAACGGACACGTCACGAAGATGGTGACCAGCACCATTCCCGGCCAGGAGAACATAATTTGCAGGTTATGCTCGTCGAGCCAACCGCCGAGCGGGCCGTTAGAGCCGTAGAACAGCAAATACACCAGACCGGCAACCACCGGCGATACGGCAAACGGAATGTCCAGTAGCGTCAGCAGTAACTGGCGTCCAGGGAAGTTAAAGCGCGTCACCAGCCAGGCCAGCAGAATGCCGAACACCAGGTTTACCGGTACGGCAATCAGCGCGATCATCACCGTCAGCCAGATGGCGTGCAGCATGTCCGGATCGGCCAGATTCTGTAAAACCGGCATCAGCCCCTTGCTGAATGCCTGCACGAAGATGTAAATCATCGGCACCAGCAGGATGAACGCCGAAACCAGCATCCCGATGCCAATCAGAAACCATTTGCCCCAGTTAATCGGGCGCGCGTCATAACGCTTCAATTGGGTAACTTCCGCCATTAATGACCTACCACACGCCGACCAAAGCGACTTTGCAGAGTGTTAATTGAGAACAGCAGCAGCAGAGATGCCGCGAGGATCACCGAAGCAATCGCGCTCGCTGCCGGGTAATCAAACTCCTGTAAGCGCACAAAAATCATCAGCGACGTCACTTCCGTCTTCCACGCGATATTTCCGGCGATAAAAATCACCGCGCCAAATTCACCAAGACTACGGGTAAACGACAGCGCCACGCCCGCCACCAGCGCCGGAGAAAGCTCCGGCAGCACCACTTTGCAGAAACTCTGCCAGCGCGTTGCACCAAGCGTTTCCGCCGCTTCTTCATATTCCGGGCCTAACTCTTCCAGCACCGGCTGCACGGTACGCACCACAAACGGAATGCTGGTAAAGGCCATAGCCACCGCAATCCCCAGCCATGTATAGGTGACTTTGATATCAAACTTCGCCAGCCATTCACCGTAAAAACCGTTTACGGAAAAGAGCGAGGCCAGCGTTAAACCGGCGACAGCCGTTGGCAGCGCAAAGGGTAAATCCATCAGCGCATCAAGCAGCGTGCGGCCTGGGAAGCGATAGCGGGTTAGGATCCACGCCATCAGCAGACCGAAAACGCCGTTAAAAATCGATGCCACAAACGCCGACAGCAGCGTTACTTTGTAGGCCGCGACCACCTGCGGGTTGGTGATCACCTCCCAGTACTGCGCCCAGCTCATCTGGGCCAGTTGCATCACCAGCGCGGAGAGCGGCAGCAGCAAAATCAGGCACACAAACAGCAGACTGGTGCCGAGGCTTAAGGTAAAGCCCGGCAGCACGCGTCTGGAGGAGACAGCAAACATCAGTTACGCCCCGCCGCTAACAGCTTGTCTAACTCGCCGCCGCTGGTGAAGTGGGTTTTCATCACTTCCGGCCAGGAGCCAAATTTGTCTTCCACGCGGAACAGCTCGGTCTGCGGGAATTTGTCTTTCAGTTTGTCCATCACCTCCGGGTTATTCACGCGGTAGTAATAGTCGGTGATGATGGTTTGCGCCTGCGGGCTATAGAGCCAGTTCAGATAGGCTTTGGCGGCTTTTTCCGTACCGTTGGCCTGCACGTTTTTATCAACCCACGCCACCGGGAATTCCGCCAGAATGTTGGTTTTCGGAATCACCACTTCAAAGCCCTGCGCTTCATACTGTTTACGGATGTTGTTCACTTCCGATTCGAAGCTAATCAGCACATCGCCCAGGCCGCGCTCGGCAAAAGTGGTGGTCGCGCCACGACCGCCAGTATCGAACACTTCAACGTTTTTCAGGAACTGGGTCATAAACTGTTCGGTTTTGCCTTTGTCACCACCGTCAGCTTTATCCGCTGCGCCCCATGCCGCCAGATAGGTATAACGCGCGTTACCCGACGTTTTCGGGTTCGGGAAAATCAGCTTCACGTCGGAGCGCACCAGGTCGTTCCAATCGTGGATATTCTTCGGGTTACCCTTACGCACCAGGAAGCCCATGGTGGAGTAGAACGGCGAGCTATTATTCGGCAGGCGCGACTGCCAGTCGGCCGGGATCAGCTTGCCTTTATCGTGCAGGATTTGTACGTCGGTCACCTGGTTATAAGTGACAACGTCGGCTTTTAAGCCCTGTAAAATCGCCAGCGCCTGTTTTGATGACCCGGCATGAGATTGTTTTATCGTCAGTTTGTCGCCGCCGTTATCTTTTGCCCATTGTTGCTCAAACGGCGGATTCAGGGCGGCAAACAGCTCGCGGGAGACGTCATAAGAACTGTTCAGCAGTTCCGTTGCCTGTACATGGCCCGCCAGCAGCAGAGAAGCGACCAGCGCGAGTGAGTTCTTTTTCAGTAAGTTAACGGCCATTGCGCACCCTTATAAATTTAATGACTTTCTAATAGCCATCATATTTATAACGGACGTGAAAGGAGTAACGGTTTTATATACCGTTTGGTGATTTGGAAGTTGAAAAGGGAATAAGAACTTGGTTCAACAGGCGTAATTGTTGCAGTCAGTTTGGACACGAACAGCGCGGAGAAACCGGAGCGTACACATAGTACGTGAGGATTTCGAGCACTGCCCGGGGCCAAAATGACAAATAAAATAGCCTGGTGAACTTAGTTCAAGACGAAATCCTCCCCACAAATGCAGGGAGGAAACAGAGGTGAATCAGATACCGACGCTAACCGTCTCCGGCAGTGTGCTGCCGCCATCAATCACATTCTGTGTACCGGTTAAATAGCTGGATTCATCCGATGCGAGGAAGGCCGCCAGTTCGCCGACTTCCAGCGGATCGGCGAGGCGACGCATCGGGATTGCTTTCGCCATTTCAGTCAGCACCGACTCTGGATCTTCCGGGTTCGACTGGCGGGCAATGCTTTCCGCCATTGGTGTGCGCACGTATCCCGGGCAAATGGCGTTAACGCGAATACCAGACTGCGCGTACTCCACCGCCAGCGATTTTGTCAGGCCAACAATCGCCGCTTTCGTTAAGGCGTACGCCGTTTCGCCAGGATCGGCCACCATATCACCAGTGACTGAAGACATCATCACAATGCGACCATCTTTGCGGGCAATCATCTCCGGCAGCACCGCCTTCGTGACGTTCCATACGCCTTTAATATTGATGTCAATATGGAAATCGCGATCGTCATCGCTCATATCGAGGAAACTGCCCAGACGACAAACGCCTGCGTTATTCACCAGGATATCAATGCGCCCTTCTTTTTCCTTCGCGCGTTTGATAGCTGCGGCTACCGACGCCGGGTCACGCACATCGGCGACAACCGCCGTACAGCGATGACCACGACCACACAGTTCGTCCGCCAGCTTTTCGATCTCAGGGGAGATATCCAGCAAGATTAGGTTCGCGCCATGACGTGCAAAAGTTCTGGCAATTCCTTCGCCAATTCCCTGCAATGCGCCCGTAATCAGTGCTGTCTTGCCCGTGAGTTTACCCATTTTAATGCTCTCCTTGTTAATACAGAGCGTTACACTCCATTCCCTCTGAAAATACAGGATAAACAAAATATTGCTGCGGATCAGCTCACTAATTCAGGAAAATCTCAATCCAGTCGCTGCTTTATGCATCATTTCAGGCGTTGTGTTAGCTCACTGCTGCGCTGAATCATTTTCAATGACTCCACATCATTGAGTTGCACAAGGCCAACAAACAGTAAATCGGTAACAGAATTTTGCGCCGTGCGGGTAGACATCGACGAGCTACGCCATTCGGTTTCTCCGGAAACGGTATCGAGGGTGAAATGCGCCAGCCGCCGCAGCGGAGAGTCAGTCAGAGAAGTAATGGCAATCACCGTTGCCCCCTGCTTTCGTGCCGCTTCTGCGCACAAGACAATCTCTTTTTTACTGCCGCTGTAAGAGATAGCGATTTGTACATCGCCTTTTTTCAACGCCTGAGAAACGGTGGCTTGTACGTGCGTGTCGGCTTCGCAGGCCACGCGATAGCCAATTTTCATCAGTTTGAACGACAGATCGCGCCCCACCAGCGCCGATCCGCCCAGGCCCGTTATCTGGATAAACGGTGCTTTACTGATGACCTCAATGATTTTTTGCAGCCGCGCGTAATCGAGCAACGCGCAGGTTTGCTCCAGCGCCAGCTCTTTTTCGCGATTCAGTTTGCGCGCGATCACTTCCAGCGAATCATCACTGGTAATCGAACTGTGCAGGTGCAGTGCCGTGGCATTCGTTTTCTCCCGGCTGGCACTGTATTCGCCTATTAACGCCATACGCAATTCAGTAAATCCTTGCGCGCCGAGTTTTTGGGCAAATTTCACTATGCTCGACTGGCTAATGCCGAGCTGTTTCGCCATCTGCCGTGAAGAAACGGATTGCAGCTCACTCACGTTGGCCTGCAGAAAGTCAGCGATTTTTTGCTCGTTTTCGGTGAATTCACTCCCCGCATTGCTTATTTTCGTCAGGTACAACATCTTCCACTCTCCTGGGCTGGCAGCATAAATTCCGCTTAAGTTCTTATGACGCTCTTCACACTCTGCGAGTGTAGACTCAATGATTCCTTTAAGCCTGTCAATTCGGGATATATGATTCCATACATCTGCAATTATTTGATCGTAAATAGTAAGGTCACCACCGATGCAATTTGAAAAGATGATTACTGAAGGCTCGAACACCGCCTCGGCTGAAATTGACCGCGTATCGACGCTGGAAATGTGCCGGATTATCAACGATGAAGATAAAACCGTACCGCTTGCCGTTGAGCGCGTACTGCCGGATATCGCCGCGGCGATCGATGTTATCCACGCCCAGGTAAGCGGCGGCGGGCGTCTGATTTACCTCGGTGCGGGAACATCCGGTCGTCTGGGGATTCTGGATGCCAGCGAATGTCCGCCCACCTACGGCGTGAAACCGGGTCTGGTGGTTGGTTTGATTGCTGGCGGCGAATATGCCATTCAGCACGCGGTGGAAGGCGCGGAAGATAGCCGGGAAGGCGGTGTTAATGATCTGAAAAATATTAATTTAACGGCACAGGATGTGGTGGTTGGCATTGCTGCCAGCGGTCGCACGCCGTATGTGATTGCCGGACTGGAATACGCACGCCAGCTCGGCTGCCGCACAGTGGGAATTTCCTGTAATCCGGGGAGCGCCGTTTCAACCACCGCTGAGTTTGCCATTACACCGATTGTAGGTGCCGAAGTTGTTACCGGTTCTTCGCGGATGAAAGCAGGTACAGCGCAGAAACTGGTGCTCAATATGCTTTCCACCGGGCTGATGATTAAATCCGGCAAAGTGTTCGGCAACCTGATGGTCGATGTGGTCGCCACCAACGAAAAACTGCATGTGCGACAGGTCAATATTGTTAAAAACGCCACCGGATGTAGCGCAGAGCAAGCGGAAGCGGCGTTAATTGCTTGCGAGCGCAACTGTAAAACGGCCATTGTGATGGTGCTGAAAAATCTCGATGCCGCAGAAGCTAAAAAACGCCTGGATCAACACGGCGGCTTTATTCGTCAGGTTTTAGACAAGGAATAACCCATGGCCAAAGAGATCAGCAGTGAACTTCTGAACACCATTCTTACCCGTGTCGGCGGACCGGGAAATATCGCCAGTTGTGGTAACTGTATGACGCGCCTGCGTCTGGGTGTACATGACAGTTCACTGGTTGATCCCAATATCAAAACGCTGGAAGGCGTGAAGGGCGTCATTTTGACCAGCGACCAGGTGCAGGTCGTTTTTGGGCCTGGTAAAGCGCATCGTGCCGCAAAAGCGATGAGCGAGCTGCTGGGAGAAGCACCGGTACAGGATGCCGCAGAAATCGCCGCCCAGAACAAACGTCAGTTAAAAGCCAAACAAACCTCCGGCGTGCAACAATTTCTCGCCAAATTCGCCACCATCTTCACGCCGCTGATCCCCGGTTTTATTGCCGCCGGTCTGCTGCTGGGGATAGCGACGTTAATTGCCACGGTGATGCACGTTCCGGCAGATGCTCAGGGAACACTACCCGATGCGCTGAATTTTATGAAGGTGTTCAGCAAAGGTTTGTTCACTTTCCTGGTGATTCTGGTGGGCTATAACGCCGCCCAGGCATTTGGCGGCACGGGCGTAAATGGCGCAATTATCGCCGCGCTCTTTTTGCTCGGTTATAACCCCGCAGCGACCACCGGTTACTACGCCGGTTTTCACGATTTCTTTGGTCTGCCCATCGATCCGCGCGGCAATATTATCGGCGTGCTGATTGCCGCGTGGGCCTGCGCCCGCATTGAAGGCATGGTGCGCCGCTTTATGCCGGACGATCTCGACATGCTGCTGACCTCGTTAATCACCCTGCTGATCACCGCTACGCTTGCGTACCTGATCATTATGCCGCTGGGTGGCTGGTTATTCGAAGGTATGTCATGGCTGTTTATGCACCTGAACAGTAATCCGTTCGGTTGTGCGGTTTTAGCCGGGCTGTTCCTGATCGCCGTGGTATTTGGCGTGCATCAGGGCTTTATTCCTGTTTACCTCGCGTTAATGGACAGCCAGGGATTCAACAGCTTATTTCCCATCCTTTCAATGGCAGGCGCGGGCCAGGTGGGCGCGGCGCTGGCACTCTACTGGCGGGCGCAACCGCACAGTGCGCTACGCAGTCAGGTACGCGGGGCGATTATTCCCGGCCTGCTGGGCGTTGGTGAACCGCTGATTTACGGTGTCACCCTGCCCCGCATGAAGCCGTTTGTTACCGCCTGTTTAGGCGGCGCGGCGGGCGGTTTGTTTATCGGCCTGATAGCCTGGTGGGGTCTGCCGATGGGCTTAAACAGCGCCTTTGGGCCGTCTGGTCTGGTAGCGCTGCCGCTGATGACTTCCGCACAAGGCATCCTTCCGGCCATGGCGGTTTATGCTGGCGGGATTCTGGTGGCATGGGTTTGCGGGTTTATTTTCACCACGCTCTTTGGCTGCCGTAACGTCAATCTGGACTGATATCATGAAACGGACAATGCTCTATCTTTCTCTGCTGGCTGTTAGTTGTAGCGTCAGCGCCGCAAAATACCCTGTTCTGACAGAAAGCTCGCCAGAGAAAGCAGGGTTTAACGTCGAACGGCTTAACCAGATGGATCGCTGGATTAGCCAGCAAGTTGATGTCGGTTATCCCAGCGTAAACCTGCTGATCATTAAAGATAATCAGATTGTGTATCGCAAAGCCTGGGGAGCGGCGAAAAAGTACGATGGCAGCGTGTTGATGGAACAGCCTGTCAAAGCCACCACCGGGACGCTGTATGACCTGGCCTCAAACACCAAAATGTACGCCACGAACTTCGCCCTGCAAAAGCTGATGAGCGAAGGCAAACTGCATCCTGACGATCGGATTGCGAAATATATTCCGGGGTTTGCCGATAGTCCAAATGACACCATTAAAGGCAAAAACACCCTGCGGATTTCTGACCTGCTGCATCACAGCGGCGGTTTCCCGGCAGATCCGCAATACCCGAATAAAGCGGTCGCGGGCGCGTTATATTCCCAGGATAAAGGCCAGACGCTGGAGATGATCAAGCGCACGCCGCTGGAATATCAGCCCGGCAGCAAACATATCTACAGCGATGTCGATTATATGCTGCTTGGATTTATCGTCGAGTCGGTTACCGGTCAGCCGCTTGACCGCTATGTTGAAGAGTCGATTTATCGCCCGCTCGGCCTGACACATACGGTATTTAACCCGCTGCTGAAAGGCTTTAAACCGCAACAAATTGCCGCCACGGAATTGAACGGCAATACCCGCGATGGCGTGATCCATTTCCCGAATATCCGCACCTCCACTCTCTGGGGTCAGGTGCACGATGAAAAAGCCTTTTATTCGATGGGCGGCGTTTCCGGGCACGCAGGTTTGTTTTCCAATACCGGCGATATTGCGGTGTTAATGCAAACGATGCTGAACGGCGGGGGCTATGGTGATGTGCAGCTGTTCAATGCGGAAACGGTGAAGATGTTCACCACCAGCTCTAAGGAAGATGCCACTTTTGGCCTCGGCTGGCGCGTGAATGGTAATGCCACCATGACGCCGACGTTTGGCACGCTGGCAAGCCCGCAAACCTACGGTCACACTGGCTGGACCGGAACGGTGACCGTTATCGATCCGGTGAATCATATGACGATTGTGATGTTAAGCAACAAGCCACATTCGCCGGTTGCCGATCCGCAAAAGAATCCCAATATGTTCGAAAGCGGTCAGTTGCCGATTGCAACTTATGGTTGGGTAGTTGATCAGGTGTATGCGGCGTTAAAGCAGAAGTAATAAAAAGGCCAGTCAGTAATGTTACTGGCTGGTCTGAGAGTGCTGACAAACGCAAAACTGCCTGATGCGCTACGCTTATCAGGCCTACGTGGAGCCCACAATATATTGAATTAGCACGATTTCGTAGGCCGGATAAGGCGTTCACGCCGCATCCGGCGTGTACAACGCGCACTTGGTCAACAATCTGAGGCCAGTCAGTAATGTTACTGCCTGGCCTTTAATCAATGAATCAGAAACGCTTACAGCGCCATCAACTTGTCCAGCGACGGTGCGAAATAATAGCCGCCGGTTACCGGTTTGGTGAAACGCAACATCGCATCACGCTTACCATCGGTATCGCCAAACATGCTCAGCAGTTGCTGCTCAATGTTATGCAGACGCGCGCAGTAGGCGCAGAAGTACAGACCGTGAGTGCCACTGGCAGTGCCGTACGGCAGGCTCTGGCGAACAATCTTCAGCCCTTTGCCATCTTCTTTCAGATCAACGCGGGTGAGGTGAGAGGTTTCCGGACGTTCGTCGCCGTCGATCTCTTCGTTGGCCTCTTTGGTGCGCCCGATCACCATCTCCTGATCGTGAACGCTCATCCGGTTGAGCTGCTTCAGGTTGTGTTCCCAACGCTGGACAAACACATAGCTGCCGCCCGCATCCACGCCGTCTTTGATAACCGCCACTTCGCGACGCGTCTCTTCACCCGCCGGGTTTTCCGTACCGTCAACAAAGCCGCTCAGGTCACGCTCTTCAACCCAACGGAAGCCGTGGATCTCTTCTTTCACTTCAATGCAGTCACCAAAGGCTTCCATCGCCGCCTGGGCGACAGAGAAGTTTACGTCGTGACGCAGAGAAAGAATGTGGATCAACACATCGAACTGGGTCGTCGGCGCAAGGCCTTTACCGTAGCCCGGAAAATCTTTCAGCTCTTCTGCCCCAACGCCGCCGCTCAGAGCGCGCCAGGTGTTGTTACCAAAGGCAACCACCGCACCAAGATGCGCGTCCGGGAATTTCGCTTCAAAAGTTGCCAGTTTGTCGGCAAATGTTTTACTGGCCGCACGCAGGGCGTCAACTTCCCCTTTCACGTTGGCTTCGATCCAAATCGCCGCGCGGCAATGTTCTGGCAAAATGCCACTCTGAACCTGAGACATTGTTCCTCCTGAAAATAATAATGCCACGCAATCCGTGGCATTGTTGAGCGCTATTTTACGTGTTTTTTCGCGGCGGCGGTTTGTTCAGACGCAAATTAACGCCGCCAGATAATTTTACTGACTTTCCAGTTTTTCAGGGTATCGTCCGAAGGCATTAACCCTTCAGGACCACGCCATTCCCCGCTGAACTGGTAGCTAATATGTTGACTGCCTTCGGCTTTACATTCGACGGCACGATTATCATCACCATCAGCTTTTTGGCAATTGCCAAATGCTTTGCTGTAAAGGTCGCTAAACGGTGTACCGATTTTAACACCGGTGTCAGCAGGAATATCGCTATCCAGCACGTCAATGCGACTGATCGTGCCTTGATCGCCGTTAATCACCATCGCCACGTTGTCGCCCTTCATCACTTCAAAAAAGCGCACCACGTTGCCGTTCGCGGTTTTCATTCCGCTGCGCAGGCGATAATCGCCATCAAGCGCATCGGCAATGGCTTGTTCTTGCAGTGGTGTGGACGCCGTTAATTCACCCACGCCCTGCTCGCTCACTTTGGTGGACGACCCAAACCAGTTCCACGGGTTAGCGGCAGACCAGTTAACTGACGACATCGTGGAACAGCCGGTCAGCATCAATGGCATAGCGCATAACATTAAACGCAGCGATTTCATGTCACTTCCTTTGGTTATTCAATAACGTTGCTTGGAGTGCAAATTCACCAAAAAGTGCCGTTATTCTTTTACTTCATAAAAACAAGCGCGTAAACGTCGATTGGTCAGCAGCCAGATTAACGCCACAATATCCGCCACTACCAGCGCCAGACCGATACCGCTAACGGATTCACCGTTCAGCCACAGCCACGGTTGCCAGCAAAGTAAAACCACCTGCGCCAACAGCAACAGAAAATAGAGTACACGCCAGGTGCGAGGAAACGTAGCCCGCCGACCGCTCAACAAAAACGCCAGCACCGCCGGAATGCCAGGAATCAGCCCCAGCCAGAAATTATCGTGATCGGGATAAAACAGATTTAGCAGCGCAGTACCCTGCTCGCGCGACGCACCGGCAATGACAAACAGCACCCAGGTTCGCGCCTGAAGCAATAGCACAAGCCAGAAGAGCAAGGGTAAACGCAGGCGACCGTGCGCATCATAATGGACAGGATGAAACTCAGTACTCTTCATCTTCAATCAAACGCTTACCCAGACTCAGCACGTCGGCGTGTTCATATCCCAGGCGTTCATACATTCCGAGCACCATGTCGTTATCTTCCGGCACATTGATCTGAATTTTCGGGCAGCCACGAGCAATCAGCTTTTTCTCCAGCCGATTAAGCAACGCATTGGCAATCCCACGCCCACGAAACTCTGGATGCACGCCAAGATAATAAGCAGACCCGCGATGCCCGTCATAACCGCCCATCACCGTTCCGACCACGTCACCGTTTACCTCAGCGACCAAAAACAAACTGACGTCATGGTTCATCTTACGCTCGATGTCCATTTCCGGATCGTTCCACGGACGCAGCAAGTCGCAACGCTCCCAAAGGGTGATGACCTCTTCGAAATCTTCCTGGCGAAATACGCGTATCTCCATGGTATTCGTTACCTTTTTGCGGGTTAAAAGGCTGATTATGGCGTGAACGGTCGAATTAGCCAATATCTGACGAAAATCGGTTGAAAAAGTGGCATAATGGGGAGTTGTCAACTATTGAAATGAAAAGTAAAACAATTCTCAACAGCAAACCGTCGTAACGGATTACGCGATACGATATAACATCTGGAACTTTATTATTACAACTCAGGCCGTATGAGCACTTTTAAACCACTAAAAACACTCACTTCGCGCCGCCAGGTGCTGAAAGCCGGTTTGGCTGCCCTGACGTTGTCAGGAATGTCGCAAGCCATCGCCAAAGACGAACTTTTAAAAACCAGCAACGGACACAGCAAGCCGAAAGCCAAAAAATCTGGCGGCAAACGTGTCGTTGTTCTCGATCCAGGTCACGGCGGAATTGATACCGGAGCGATCGGACGCAACGGTTCGAAAGAAAAACATGTGGTGCTGGCGATTGCTAAAAACGTCCGTTCCATTTTGCGTAATCATGGGATTGATGCGCGTTTAACGCGTTCTGGCGATACGTTTATCCCACTTTACGATCGCGTTGAAATCGCCCATAAACATGGCGCAGATCTGTTTATGTCAATTCATGCCGATGGCTTTACCAACCCGAAAGCTGCCGGTGCTTCGGTATTTGCCCTCTCTAACCGTGGGGCAAGTAGCGCAATGGCGAAATACCTGTCTGAACGCGAAAACCGCGCCGATGAAGTTGCCGGTAAAAAGGCGACTGACAAGGATCACCTATTGCAACAAGTGCTGTTTGATCTGGTGCAAACAGATACCATTAAAAATAGTCTGACGCTCGGCTCGCATATTCTGAAGAAGATTAAGCCGGTGCATAAACTGCACAGCCGCAACACCGAACAAGCGGCATTTGTGGTGTTGAAATCACCGTCGGTTCCTTCGGTGCTGGTGGAAACCTCGTTTATCACCAACCCGGAAGAAGAACGGCTGTTAGGCACGGCGGCGTTTCGTCAGAAAATCGCCACAGCGATTGCTGAAGGCGTGATCAGTTATTTCCACTGGTTCGACAACCAGAAAGCACATTCGAAAAAGCGATAAGTTATGAAACCCGACGCACACCAGGTTAAACAGTTTCTGCTCAACCTTCAGGATACGATTTGTCAGCAGCTGACCGCCGTCGATGGCGCAGAATTTGTCGAAGATAGTTGGCAGCGCGAAGCTGGCGGCGGCGGGCGTAGTCGGGTGTTGCGTAATGGTGGTGTTTTCGAACAGGCAGGCGTCAACTTTTCGCATGTCCACGGTGAGGCGATGCCTGCTTCCGCCACCGCTCATCGCCCGGAACTTGCCGGGCGCAGTTTCGAGGCGATGGGCGTTTCACTGGTAGTGCATCCGCATAACCCGTATGTTCCCACCAGCCACGCGAATGTGCGGTTTTTTATTGCCGAAAAACCGGGTGCCGATCCCGTCTGGTGGTTTGGCGGTGGCTTCGACTTAACCCCATTCTATGGTTTTGAAGAAGATGCTATTCACTGGCATCGCACCGCCCGTGACCTGTGCCTGCCATTTGGCGAAGACGTTTATCCCCGTTACAAAAAGTGGTGCGACGAATACTTCTACCTCAAACATCGCAACGAACAGCGCGGTATTGGCGGGCTGTTCTTTGATGACCTGAACACGCCAGATTTCGACCGCTGTTTTGCCTTTATGCAGGCGGTAGGCAAAGGCTACACCGACGCTTATTTACCAATTGTCGAGCGACGGAAAGCGATGGCCTACGGCGAGCGCGAGCGCAATTTCCAGTTATATCGTCGCGGTCGTTATGTCGAGTTCAATCTGGTCTGGGATCGCGGCACGCTGTTTGGCCTGCAAACTGGCGGGCGCACCGAGTCTATCCTGATGTCAATGCCGCCACTGGTACGCTGGGAATATGATTATCAGCCAAAAGATGGCAGCCCAGAAGCGGCGTTAAGTGAGTTTATTAAGGTCAGGGATTGGGTGTAACTCCCTCACCCCCACTCCCGCATCCGCTGATGCAGCGTCAGTGACGGCTTCTCGGAAAACAGCTGCTGGTAATCCGTGGCAAATTGCCCCAGATGCCAGAATCCCCACTGCATGGCGGCGTCTTTTACCGTCATACTTTGCGACCACGGACTTATCAGTTCGCGGCGTACGGCGTTCAGGCGAATGCGTTTCAGCCACGCGTTCGGGCCAATGCCTAAAATAGCGTGAAACGCGTTTTGTAGCGTGCGGCGGCTGACATGCAGTTGATTACACAAATCCAGCACCGTCACCGGTTCGGACATGTTTTCCAGCACATATTCACGGGCGCGGGAAAGCAATCGACGGTAACTCTGATGACTGATGCTTTCCGCCGTCACCATTGGTTGCGCTTCTTCCAGCATGGCCCCCATCGCCATTAGCAAATTATCCCCCAGCACTTTTCGCACTGCAGGCTGATGGAGATTTTCCGGATTCTCGCAAAACGTCGCCAGCGCCTGTTGGACAAAGCCCCACAGCGCGGCTTTATGCTGCTCTTTCACTTCCAGCGCCGACTGGTTACGCAACATATGTAATACCCGATCCGGGTTATGCAAAAAGTTAGCCTGCCGGGTGATGACATCTTCAGAAAGCACCACGCCCAGGATCGTGTAATCATCCGGCGTGCTCAGTTCAAATTCAGTGCCACCAGGGCGGGTGGCGATTTCCGCGCTTCCCAGACATTGCGAACCGATAAATCCCTGCTCACCGCGCGTCGCCGGAATGCCAAACCAGAACGAGTTCGGCCAGACCAGGCACGACTGACGCAGCGCCAGACCGGTGTATTCACGAAAAACCTGAATATCATCGAGTAGAATTTCCGTAAATTCACCATGAAACTTGCCCGGATGCAGCTGATCGTAAATCTGCTGCCAGGCGGTAATCGTTAAAGCATGTTCATAGACATCCGTTGTCTGTCGTTGATGAACATTATCCACTTCGACCTTCGGCGTGAGCTTCAGGTTTTCGGGTAAGGGTTCATGATAAAGATGGTGCAAATTGGCTGTACGGGTCTTTTTCATGATGTTAATGCCGGGTGTTGTAGGACACCCGGCACCTCCGACAGGTTAATGGGGCTTGAGACGATAACGACTACTGCGTTTACGTAACGTCCCGGCAGAAAAGAGCTGTTCGAGCGCATTTCTGGCTTTTTCCAGCGGCCAGCCAAAGTGGGCAGCCACTTCTCCTGCCGTCATTCCCTGACGTACTGATGTTAACAGCGCCAACAACTCGTCAGCAGATTCCGCGACGATAACTGGCGCGTCGGGTTCCCTTACGGGTTGCTTCGGCTGGCGGTTAAAGCCAGTAACCAGCCACTGGGTGTCATCGTCTGGCCGACCGATCTCCTTGCGGCTGATGACACGCCCGGTACGCATCGCGGCAGCACAACCTGCGTCCAGCGCCGCACGACACGCCGCCAGATCGCCTTCCACCACCAGCGTTAAGCGACCAGGGTCAAGCACTTCGTGACTGAGCAGACGAACGTTAGCTGCTTTGAGCATGGCATCCGCTGCATCTATCGCGGCGACCATGCCGTCCACTTCCAGCAATCCCAGTGCATTGATCATCGGCAACCTCCGTTACGCACGCTGGATTGGATTACGCGCGATTTCCAGCACTGCATCGGTAAAGGCGTTACAGGCTGCTTTACACGCTGCCTGGCTACCGGTTAAAAATGCTGCCGAGTAGTTGGTTTCAGACGGTGGCGGGACATAGGTCGCCAGCTGTACGTCGGCAGACTTCAGGGCTGCATCAATGCCATAGGTCGCTTCCAGCGGCGGTGCCACCAGATACGCCATCGGATCGCCAAGCGTGATCCCGGCGGTTGATGAGAGATAAGAACCGGTACGCGAAACTACATGTGCCAGGAATGCCGTATCTTGCGCGTCATTAGCCCACTGGAAAGCTGCGCCATTTTCAATATGCGCAATCATCGCATCCAGACCTGCACGCACTTCCGCCGGGTTTGGCCCACCAAGCATAATCAGCACTTCACCGGCAGTCGGTGACGGGCCGTGTGCAGCGCCCGCATATAGCGAGCGGCCATACACCACTTCCACCATCGCCTGCTTGGTCGCTTCATCAGCGGCAATGTAGGTGACGTCATCGGAGTCGGCAGAAATCAGACCGAGGCTACGAATATGCGGCGGCAATTTCAGTTCACGCGCAAAATCGGCGTTAACGGAGGCAATCACCCGCATAGCGGTGACAGACGGTCGAATCAAATCTAAAGCTGGCATGATGCCTCCTTATCGGGTCATGTTGATGCCGGATGCTTTCTGCTCCAGCATACGTTTCGCCAAATCCACAATGACGGCTGCGGCTTCAACCGGCGGCGTGCCGCCCTGGTGAATGTTAGAGATACAGGTGCGATCGGCCTCAACGGTGGTCGCCATACGCGGCGAGTAAACGGCGTAGCAGGAGAGGCTTTCTGACTGACCCAACCCCGGACGTTCGCCCACCAGCAGGATCACTACTTTCGCGCCGAGGATCTCACCGATCTGATCTTCAATCTTCACGCGACCATAACGAACAAAGAATGGTGTACCGACTTTCAGCCCGGCCTGTTTCAGGCCCGCCATCAGCGGTGGCAGGATCTCTTCGTAGTTCACGGTGATCGCATCAGTTGACAGGCCATCAGAAATAACGACCTGTACGTCCGGATTGGCAACACACTGCGCTTTCAGCGCTTCAACAGCTTCTGCACACAGGCGGCGGCCCATATCCGGGCGAGTCAGGTAGAGATTTTTGTCGCTAATTTCAGAGCGTACTTCCAGCAAGCCCTGCGCTTTCACCCACTCTTCCGGCACTTCTTTCAGTACGGTATCTTTCGAACGAGAGTGATCGGCCAGGAAACGCAGCAGCGCCTGCGTACGTGGACGCGGACCGGCACGACCGGTACAAACGCGGGCCACGGTGCTGCGGCGCAGTTCTGTTAATACGTCTGCGCGATGCGGATTTTCAACACCAATCCACGCTTTTGCTTCAGCGGAACCTAAATCCAGCGCACAGCTTTCCGAGGTCACCGGTGCCGCACAGTTGGTGGTGGCGCACTTTGCTTCTGACGGCGCGGGGGCCGCTTGTCCCATTGACGCCATCACGCTGCGTACAATTTCTTCAATCTGTTTTTGATCCATGATATGTTATCTCCGCGTCATCAGAAGAACAGTGACGGATCGCCCGCCCGTTTGGTCAGGCGACCGTTTGCCATAATGCCCATGCTTTCCAGCCAGCGTTCAAACTCCGGTGACGGGCGCAGGTTGAGTAACTGACGCACAGTGGCGGTATCGTGGAATGCGGTGGTCTGGTAGTTGAGCATGATGTCATCACCCAGCGGCATCCCCATGATGTAGTTGCAGCCTGCGGTGGCGAGCAGGATCATCAGGTTTTCGTTGAGGTTCTGGTCAGCGTCAGCGTGGTTGGTATAACAGCAGTCACAGCCCATAGAGATGCCGCTCAGCTTGCCCATAAAGTGATCTTCTAAGCCAGCACGGATAATCTGGCGGTCGTTGTAGAGATACTCCGGCCCAATAAAGCCGACCACGGTGTTGACGATAAACGGATCGTAATGACGCGCCAGCCCGTAGTTACGTGCTTCCATCGTTACCTGGTCTGCGCCGAAGTTAGCGCCAGCGGATAGCGCAGAGCCTTGTCCGGTTTCGAAGTAGAGGCAGTTTTCCCCGGCGATACGGTTGAACTCCGCGCCCACTGCGCGCGCTTCGTCGAGCATCGCCAGCTCCACGCCAAACTCTTTCAGCCCTTTTTCGCTGCCACAGATACTCTGGAAAATCAGCCCGCCCGGTGCGCCACGACGGATCGCTTCGATCTGGGTGGTGACGTGCGCCAGTACACAGCCCTGAGTTGGGATGTTGAATTTGTCGATCACGCCATAGATGGTATCCAACACGCGGCTTAAGTTTTCCACGTCGTCAGTCACCGGGTTAACGCCGATCACCGCATCGCCCACCCCGAAGGAAAGCCCTTCGTAGATTTGCGCGGCGATACTTTGCACGTCGTCACGGGTGTCATTTGGCTGCAAACGGGCGCTAAAGGTGCCCGGAATACCGATGGTGGTATTGGCCTTTTTGATTACCGGCATTTTCTTCGCGCCGTAGATCAGGTCCGCGTTGGAGCAAATCTTCGCTACCGCCGCGACCACTTCCGAGGTCAGCCCTTTGCGGGTAAAGGCAATGTCGTCCACGCTGGTTTCATCGCTCAGCACATACTCACGCAGTTCGCTGATGCTCCAGTTTTTAATCTGGTTGTAGGCCGTTTCGTTAACATCGTCCTGAATCAGCCGCGTCACGCAGTCATCTTCATAGGCAATCACCGGATTATTGCGGATGTCCGCTACGGTCATTTCCGACAACACCTGCTTTGCCGCCACGCGCTCCTGTGAGCTTGCCGCTGCGACGCCCGCCAGCACATCCCCCGAACGCAGTTCGTTGGCTTTAGCCAGCACCTCTTTTACATCCTTAAACTGATATACATTGCCGAACAATGTGGTCTTTAGTTTCATAAGTCGTTCCCTCAGGAAGGAAATGCGAGTGATTTCACCGTCACCGGCACAACCGATCCGCCAAAAAGAGGCGTACCAATGTCGATATAGTCCCCCGCGCGGACAATCACTTCGTCAATGACTGCCAACGGGAGTTGTTGTAGCTGTGGGCGCAACAACATGCCCAGAGCTTTACCAAAGTCCTGCCCGGCCACCACCAGCAGGGGATGCGGATTCGGAAAACGCGCGACGAAATCGACCAACGCGTTGATGACCGTCAGTACCGCGGCGTAACGCACAGGCAGCGAGGCGGGAAGCGCCAGCACGTACGCGTCAGTTTTGGGATCAAGATCCAGCTGAATCAGCGCCTGTTGCCAGGCCCCCACCAGATCCGTTTCATCAATCGGGATCGCCACCGGCAAATTGCGCAGCGGCAGTTGTACGCCCTCAAGCCAGATTGTGCTGCCAGAGAGCGAAAGGGTATGCGCGCCCGCGCCAATCACCGTGGCGCGCACGGTTTGCGCCGGAAACTGTACGTTCATCTCACGCAGGCGCGGATGGTCATGCAGCGCAGTTGCCAGCAGCGGGCCAATATCGGCAAAACAGAACGGGTCGGCGGGCTGGTGGCGATAACATTCGCCCACGCCGCCAGAAAGCGTAATGATTTCGGGCGTAACACCTGCGGGCAGCAAACCGGTTTGCATCAATGCCTGCGCGAGCGGTGAGAGCGTTCCGTCAATCACTTCGACAATCAGTTCTGCCATCCGCCGGGTCACCTGCACCAGCTGCGCGCCGGTCAGCGAACGGGCGTCGGTGCCTGCACCGAAGCACTCATCCACAATCATCTGCCCCGGTTTATGAGCGTAAACCACGCGCCCGTGGCTGTCGGTTTCCAGCAGGCGACCACCGACGTTGAGGCAGGCAGTGCCGCTGATTTTTCCGGCATCGAACAGGGCGTAGTTCGCGGTGCCACCGCCGATGTCGATATTCAGTACCCGACACAGCCGTTGTTCAGAAAGGGTTTGTGCCCCGGCTCCGTGACCGGCGATCACGGATTCGAGGTGCGGCCCGGCGCTGGCAACGACAAAATCGCCCAGCGACTGAGAGAGCGCCATCACCGCCGGGCGAGCATTGCGGGTTTTCGCGCTTTCACCGGTGATGATGATGGCACCAGAATCAACGCTTTCCGGCTCAATACCCGCAGCATGATATTGCTCGAGTATTAAGGTTTTCAGTTCCGCTTCTTTTAAACCGCCCTGTTTATCGACAGGGGTAAAGAACACCGGACTTTGCCAGCTAATTTCGCGTTTAATGAATTCGTAGCGCGGCACCTGCGACACCGCCGCACGGTTAACCAGCTCCAGCCGGGAGAAAATCACCTGGGTGGTGGTGGTGCCGATATCGATACCGACGCTCAATAGCTGGCGAGTGTTCACGATTGTGCCTCCGCTTCGGTTTTAGTCGCGGTCGCGTCTTCTTTTGGCACCAGCATCATCGCCACGCCAATCGCCGTTACGCCGCCGATCAACTTGCCGACAATCATCGGGAAGATCATGGCGTTCATGTTGGCAGCGGCGAAGCCTAAGTGGTCGCCCAGGGCGAAAGCAGCGGAAACGGCGAAGGCGCAGTTGATGACTTTGCCGCGGGTATCCATCTGCTTCATCATGCCGAACATCGGGATGTTGTTGGCAAGCGTTGCCACCATGCCGGCTGCCGCGATGTTGTTCATATTCAGTACTTTACCGACGCTCATCAGCGGTTTTTCAAACCAGCGAGTCAGCAGCAGCACCATCGGATACGCCCCTAACAGAACGCAGGAGATAGAACCGATAACTTCAATGGCGCGCATCACCTCACCGGGTTTATCGCCAGGGGCCATAAAGATAGGATCCAGACCGGGGATCAGTTCCCAGCCAAGCAGGAATTTCACTACCGCAGCGGCAAGACCGAGGGTGATCAATGCAACGAGGAATTTGGCGAAGATCTGGAAGCCGTTGATCATTTTTTCCGGGATGAATTTCAGCCCCAGCGCCACCAGAATCGCAACAATGATCACCGGGATCATGTTCATCAGGATCAGGGCGAAAGTGAATTCCACCGGCTGGCCGTTGATCTGCACACCGGAGTACATAGCAACCAGACCACCAGCGATACAACCAATCGGAATGGTCACAATGCCCGCCAGCACGCCGAGCGCCAGATAACGACGGTCAGAAGGTTCGATAATGCCGAGCGCCACCGGAATGGAAAACACAATCGTTGGCCCCATCATCGACCCGAGAATTAACCCAGAGTATAGCCACGCGGCTACGTCGCCGCCCGCCAGCTCTTTGGCGAGGAAGAAGCCGCCCATATCGCACGCCAGCAGTGTTCCGGCGAACATCGATGGGTTAGCGCCGAGCATTTCGTAAACCGGAATAATTACCGGCCCGAGAACGTGAGCCAGTACCGGTGCCAGCGCGGTCATACCGACCATCGCCAGGCCCAGTGCGCCCATTGCCATAAAGCCTTCTTCGAACTGACCGCCTGATCCTTCGATACTTTTACCGAACTTACCGAGGAAACGAGCAGAACCGCCGAACTGCGACAGGATCCTGTCTACGGCAGCTATCAGCATAAAGAACATCATGATGTACATGATGATTTCGTTAATTCCCATCGCCTTTACTCCCTGTTAGTTGTTATTTATTGGCGGATGCGGCGTAAACGCCTTATCCGCCCTACATGTGCAATCCCGTAGGCTGGATAAGACGCGGCAAGCGTCGCATCCGGCAATTGCACCGCGCCACTGGCGGATGCGGCGTGAACGCCTTATCCGCCCTACATGTGCAATCCCGTAGGCTGGATAAGATGCGGCAAGCGTCGCATCCGGCATTTATTGCGCCGCTGCGTACAGGCCGACAATCTGCTCCAGGCTGGCGGTACGCGGGTTACTGCGCAGACAAATATCTTCCAGCGCGGCCTGCGCCCATGCGCCGTAATGCGCAGATGTCGCACCAACATCGCCCAGTCGTTTACCAATCCCAACTTCCGCAATCAGCTCACTTACCGCGTTAATAGCGTCACGATCGTCGGATTTTTTAGTTCGCAGTGCCCGACCAATCTGACTAAAGCGTTCACGACAAACCATCCGGTTAAATTCCATCACCGTTGGCAGCAACATGGCGTTCGCGAGACCGTGCGGAATATGCAGCGCCGCGCCCGGCTGATGCGCCATCGCGTGGCACAACCCAAGACCCGCACTGGAAAACGCCATTCCCGCCATACATGAAGCCAGCAACATGCTCTCGCGCGCGGCAAGGTCGTGACCGTAGCCCACCGCTTTCGGCAGCGATTTGCCAATCATCGCAATGGCACCAATCGCCAGACTGTCGGTAAACGGTGTAGCGTTCAGGGCGCTGTATGCTTCAATGGCATGGGTTAACGCATCAATGCCGGTCATCGCCGTGACATGCGACGGCACACCTTCGGTCAATGCGGCGTCGAGGATCGCCACATCCGGCATCAGCGAGGCATGGGCTAACACCTGCTTGCGCCCGCTCACCGCGTCGATAATCACCGTTACATTGGTGGTTTCAGAGCCGGTTCCGGCGGTAGTTGGAATGGCAATCAGCGGCAAGCGCGGTTGCAGAACGCTGGTTTCTGACATCTCTGCCAGCGTGCTATCCGGGTTCGTCACCAGCAACGTCACGGCTTTCGCCGCATCCAGCACCGAGCCGCCGCCAAACGCGATCACCCCATCACAGCCTGACTCACGCAACTGCGCCACGGCTGCACACACGTCGGTAATGCACGGTTCGCCCACCGGACATGGCCAGAGCGTCATGGCGATACCTTTAACGGTCAGGCTACGCGTCAGCCCGGCGGTCATCCCTGCCTGATGCAAAAAGCTGTCTGCCATCACGAACAGATGTTTCAGCCCACGCGTTTGCGCTTGCTGTCCGCAACTGCTCACCGAGCCCGGACCGCAAAGCGTCACCGGTGGAACGCTAAATGTTTTTACCCGTTGCAGATTCAGGGTATCGAACGCCTGAAAGAGCGCGGTCTGCAATTCATTTTGCATATAGCCCCTCCGCTTTCTCTCGCCCACTACTGGCGATCGCCAGCGGGGTCATAAACAAACTGTGCTGCGGTAAATGCACCTGTAACGCCGGGAATTGTTTGCGAAACAGTTCCGCCACGCCCGGTTGCATACAAGAGCCGCCCGCCAGCCATAAATCAGTAATGCCCTGCCCTTCAATATGCCGGGCGACAATGTCCGCCATTTTTTCGTACACCGGTTTCACCGCAGGCCAAATCTCTTCACCGTGACCGCGCTTGTACTGCTCCGCCTCTTCCAGCGAAATACGGCGATTTCCGGCGAGAGTCAGAGAGATGTGATGTCCGCCGGTGGCTTCATCCGCCGAGTACGTCACCTTGCCCTTTTTCACGATGGCAATGCCGGTAGTGCCGCCGCCGATATCCACTACACCGGCGTTGTCCAGTTGCAGCAGATCCGCAACTGCGGTTGGCTCATCCAGCACATGGCTCACTTCCAGTCCGGCAGATTCCAGCACGTTGATGGAAATACGCGGGTCCGTACCTGGAGGAAATGAAGTCGCCGCATGGCTAAAACGACGACCGAATTGCTGCTCGAGCGTGTCGAGATGGCGACGAACAATGGTGACAGCGCCGAAGAAATCCCAGACGATGCCGTCGCGAACCACATCGGCCCAGTCGAGGCATACCGCCACTGGCTGACCGTCGCGGTCGACAACCATCGACACCACATCGCAGGTGCCCAGATCCACCCCCAGCCACAGCGGAGATTCCGTCGCGGCGGGCGTCTGGTTACACAGCGTTGCCGCCGTTTGCAGACGTGGGGTGAGCCATTGTTCGTCGTGCGCCATCTGTTACTCCTTAAACAATGCGAAACGCATCGACTAATACACAGCGACGCAGACGGACAAACGTACGCGCGCTGGTTACCCCTTCACCGGTTGGCGTGGTGATGGTCATGGTGGTCCAGCCTTCCCCGCCCAGCCCCAGCCCGGCAATGCACGGTCCGTTCTTAACGAAAATGCTGGTATCAATAGCATTCGCCATCTGGTTCATGTTTTCGATGTTGCGCGAGTGCATTGCCGCCGTGTGGTGGCAACCGCCTTCCAGTTTCACCGCTAGCGCAATGGCATCCGCCACGTTGGCGACGCGCACGACGGGCAACACCGGCATCATCAGTTCAGTCACGGCAAACGGATGTTCTGCGGTGGTTTCCACAAACAGCAGGCGCGTTTCTTGCGGAACTTTAAGGCCGATTGCCGCCGCGATTTTGCCTGCGTCGCGACCAACCCAGTCACGGCTGACGGTGCCTTTTCCGCGCTCGTCGATATTTTTCAGCAACACCGGTTGCAGCTGCTGCGCCTGTTCTGCGGTCAGTTTCACCGCGTGCTGGCCTTCCATCAGACGCATCAGTTCATCGGCTACGCTATCAACAACAATCAGTACCTTTTCGTCGGCACAAATGATGTTGTTATCGAAAGAAGCGCCTTTGACGATGGACTGAGCGGCACGGGCGAGGTCGGCGGTTTCATCCACCACTACCGGCGGGTTGCCAGCGCCTGCGGCAATCAGACGTTTATTGGTGTGTTTACGCGCCGCTTCTACTACCGCTTCGCCGCCGGTTACCACCAGCAGGCCGATACCCGGAAACTTGAACAAGCGTTGCGCGGTTTCGATATCCGGATTTGCCACAGTAACCAGTAAGTTTTCCGGCCCACCTGCGGCAACAATCGCCTGGTTGAGCAGCGTAATCGCCCGCTGGGAGACTTTTTTCGCCGCCGGATGCGGGGCAAAAATGACGCTGTTGCCCGCGGCAATCAGGCTGATGGCGTTGTTAATTACGGTTGCCGCCGGGTTAGTGGAAGGCGTCACCGAAGCCACCACGCCCCAGGGTGCGTTTTCAATTAGGGTCAGGCCGTTGTCGCCAGTCAGCACTTGCGGAGAGAGGCACTCAACGCCTGGTGTGCCGCGCGCCTGAGCGACGTTTTTTGCAAATTTATCTTCAACGCGCCCCATGCCGGTTTCACTGACGGCAAGTTCCGCTAAATCTCTGGCGTGTTTTTCGCCTGCTTCACGAATGGCAGCAATGGCTAACTGGCGCATTGCCACGCTTTTTAACCCTTGCTGGGCGACTTTGGCTGCCGCAACGGCGTCATCCAGGGACGCGAAAACGCCCATCTCATGAACGGCGGCGGACGGCGTGTCACTGCTTTGCATTTTCAGCAGTACCGCTTTCACCACCTGTTCAATATCCTGTTGATTCATGATGTTCTGCCTTATTTGTGGAAAATTACCTGACCGCCAGACACCACCTCATCGACAATGCCAATCACGCACAGATCGACCGGTGACGTTTCGCTTTTATGCGCCTGGCGGGCGGAACTGCCACTCACCAGTAACACCCACTCCCCGGTTCCCGCGCCAATATTGTCGATGGCGACGGCGCATTGCCCGTCAGGATTACCTTGTGGATCAATCATTTCCACCATCAGCAATTTGTCATGCGCCAGTCCGTGATGGCGTACGGTACAAACAATTTGTCCAGTGACGACTGCCAGTTTCATACCCGCCTCCGTGGCGTATTTCAGGTAAAAGCTCCCCCTACCCTCCGCAGAAGGTAAAATGAAAAAGGAGAGAGCGTGACGCCCGAATCGACGTCACACAGGGTGATTACAGGTTGCTGCTATCGCCTTTCAGGCCGATCGGGAAGACTTCTTCCAGGTCGCCGTGCGGACGCGGGATAACGTGTACAGATACCAGCTCGCCGATACGCTGTGCCGCTGCGGCACCTGCATCGGTCGCGGCTTTACAGGCTGCAACATCACCACGAACCATGGCAGTACACAGGCCGCCGCCAATCTGCTTAACACCAACCAGCTTGACGCGCGCAGCTTTCACCATCGCGTCAGAAGCCTCAATCAGTGCAACCAGGCCCCGGGTTTCGATCATTCCTAATGCTTCCATTGTGCTTTCCTCTTTATCAGGGTCCAGAACGGGACCGTTCATTCAACCAGTGTTTGTAAACTGCTTTCGCGGTTCACTTCTGTCTGACGCGGCACAGCTGCCACCAGCGCCAGCTCGATAATTTCCTGCACGCTACAACCACGAGAGAGATCGTGCATCGGCGCGGCAAGTCCTTGTATCAGTGGCCCGACGGCACGATATCCGCCGAGTCGTTGTGCGATTTTGTAACCAATATTTCCGGCTTCCAGCGACGGAAAAACCATCACATTGGCCTTGCCCTGTAGCGGGCTGGCAGGCGCTTTTTGCGCCGCCACTTCCGGCACGAAGGCGGCGTCAAACTGTAACTCGCCATCCACCACCAGCTTTGGTGCGCGCTCACGGACGATTTCTGTCGCCTGCTGGACGTTAGCAACACAGGGGTGACGGGCGCTACCATTGCTGGAAAACGACAGCATCGCCACGCGCGGCTCTTCTCCGGTGATGGCGCGCCAGGTTTCGGCACTGGCAAGCGCGATATCCGCCAGCTGCGCCGCCGTCGGCTGTGGCACCACGCTGCAATCGGCAAAGCCCAACGCCGGGCCGCTGTACTGTGGCAACATCAGGAAAATGGAAGAGAGCGTTTTACAGCCTGGCTGCAAGCCGATAATGCGTAATCCGGCACGCAGCACATTTGCCGTGGAAGAGAGGTTGCCCGCGATACAGACATCCGCTTTACCGGCGCTGACCATTGCTGCGGCGAACATCAGAGGGTCGGTAAGTTTTTCCAGCGCATCCGGCGGCGTTTTTTCGCCCGCGCGGGCCAGCCAGCGATGAGCAAATTCTTCCCGCATTGCGAGGTTGCCATGCGGATCAATCACCTGTAGCCCGTCCATCGCCACGCCGTGACTGAGCGCAAACTGACGAAGTTCAAACGGATTGGCGACCAGAATGGGCGTTGCCAGACCTTGTTGATGTAAATATTGCGCGGCTTTCAGCACACGTTGGTCTAACGCATCCGGAAAAACCACTCTGGCGGGCGCTCGCAACGCCAGTTCACGACAACGTTCAATAATCATTGCGTTTCCCCCAGTCGTTGTTGGATCTGCTTCACCGTTAGCGGCTGCTTCGTTACGCTCAGGATCATCATCACGTAGACCGTGCTCGAAAGGCGGTTCAGCGCCTGCAAAATGTCCGGGCGTAATACTTCAAAGCTGCGGGTGATAAAGACCTGCGCCGCTACGGTTTCGGTTTCCCGCACTTTGGTGCGTAGCAGATTGAGCAACGCAGCATCGCGCCCGTGGCTGGCTTCCGGCACCAGATGATCGTGGTCGAGATAGCGCAGCGGCTGATGAGAAAGCCGATGCAGATCTTCGTCAGAAAGCCCGACAATCGCCTGGCAGCCCAGCGGTTCCCCCAGCGCATCGGCGCGCATAATGTTGCCAAGACGCGAACGGATATCCGCCAGCCACGGCTGCCACGGTTCCGCCAGTTCAATTTGCAGCCACACTGCCAGCGCAATGGTGCTGTCGAGAACCGCGCGAAAACCCAGACGCGGATCGCTTTTGGCGACCATTTTTTCCGCCGACAGGTGAGTCAGCGTATCCGGCTTTTTTGCCACCGGCTGGCGACACAGTTCGCAGCACGCCTGCGGATGTTCATCGCTACTGGTCAGCCCATGAACGGGCTGCGGCTGCTGCTGTTCATCGTCAACAAACAGGCGGCCCTGCTCGTCAATAAACTTGATGCGCAGATGGCGGCTTTCCAGCAACTCCCGGGCAGAGGGCGTCAGGCGACTGTCCGCAGGGAGATGGATCTCTGCGCCTTCGCTGAGCGTATGGTTCGCTCTTAGCCATGCTTCGGTGATGAAATCTTTCATAGGGATTGCCAGTTAGCCGGCCAGGCGACATACAGGAATTTCACGCTGGATGTCGTACCAAATTCGATGCTGGAGCCTTTCGGGATAAACATCACGTCGCCTGCTTTGGCGATCATGGTTTGGCCTTCGTGGCGAACATGCAGCTCCCCTTCCAGCACCATGTCGATTTCGTCGTAGTTCAGGGTCCACGGGAAGAATGCGTTCTCCCACTGCATAAAACCGGCGGCCATGCTGCTGCCGTCGTCTCCGGTCACAAGATCAGTCAAGCCCACGCAATGCGGCTCTGCGCCGTCGAAACGACCAAACTTGACGCTACTGCCATCAATCACTTTGATGCCGCCTTTGCCGGTCACCGATTTGAAGCTCGGCTGCATTGCGCCCTGCTCCAGCGACTGTTTTTCCTTCATCACTTTTTCCATCAGCTGTGCGACCAGGCTTTCGGTAAACTGGCCTTCCGGCAGCTGGGCAATGATGGTTTCGCGGATGCGCTGGCTTTCGGTTTTGTCGGCTGGCACGCTGGCGGGCACGGACGCCGTTACCGGGATCGATTCATCACATTCGGTGATGGTAAAACCCAGTAGATCCGCCACTTCACGGGCTTCCGGGGTAATAATGCTGGCGCGCAGAACCACGGACATTGCCTGTTCGCCGCGCGCGTGTGCTTCACGAATATCATTCGCTGTGATGAGTTTTTTCACCTGCTTCCTCCTGTTTGGTGAGAGATGCCAGATAATCCACCAGTTGCTGCACGCTTTGCGGGTCGTGGCTGTTTAGCTCGAACATCGGCTCTTCGAAACCCGTCTCAAGCAATAACTTTCGCGTTGCGGCGACGTCAGCATCTGGCATGTCCGTTTTACTGATGACGGCGATTTGCCGTTTGCTGACGCCAATATCCAGCAACCCGGCAGGCAACCGACTTTCCGGGTCATTTGCGCCATGGACATAGATCAGCATGTCTACATCCTGTAGCGTGGTAATTAAGGCGTGATACCAGCGGGGATGGTTAAAATATTCACCCGGCGTATCAATATCGCCCTTATCATTAAATTCCACGGCCTGTGTTTTTCTGGCGAGGGTATAATTCCCCTGCAACGCATTAAATAACGTTGTTTTTCCTGCCCCGACGCTACCCACAAACGCAATTCGTTTCATGAATGCCTCGTATTAACTTTTGGTCATTTCACAAAGCGTATAATTTAATAAGCGACCTAAACCGCTGACGGTTTGTGATAACGCTTCTTCTACTGCGCCCACCGAGCCATAAATCACCAATGCACCGCTGAATCGGTCGAGAAAACCGATATGCACATCAGCGGCTTTCAGCGCTAAATCACCGGCGATCATCGCCGTTTCGCCGGGAGTTAGCGTCATAATGCCAATTGCGCCCGCATCCGGAACGCCGATTTTCTTCGCCAGTTCCTCACCGGGATGCGCGATGAGATGCGCCAGTGTGACCTGTTTGCCGGGCACAAATTCCTGAATGATGCGTTCTTTATCCATGAGTCGCCGCCTGTGAAAAACTTTCGTGTATCGTGACAATTTTTCGTCAGAGTAAATAACAAAATTCGGCAAGCGCGTTTAAAAGGTGAGGTAGATCACTAAGAATGGAGAGATATTCGCTGTGGTGCATAAACTTTCATATGCAACGCATGAATATAAATAAAATAATATCGAGATATTATATAGACTGCTTTTTTTTATTATTCGCAAACTCAGTAATAAGCTTTACTAATATATTGCAGCTAAACTGCTTACCCTGAATATTCAGGGTAAGCGTGAGAGTTAAAAAAAATTACAGCGGTTGGGTTTGCGCTTCTACCACGGCCAGCGCCACCATGTTGACGATACGACGCACCGATGCGATCGGCGTTAACACGTGAACCGGTTTCGCCACACCCATCAGCACCGGGCCGACAGTCACACCTTCCGAGCTGGAAACACGCAGTAAGTTGTAACTAATGCGGGCAGCTTCCATGTTCGGCATCACCAGAATATTGGCGGAACCTTTCAAAGAGCTGTCCGGCATACGGTCGTTGCGAATCGCTTCCACCAGCGCTGCATCGCCGTGCATTTCACCATCAATCATCAGTTCTGGTGCACGTTCCCTGACCAGTTCCAGCGCCTGACGCATTTTGCTCGACGACGGGCAGTCAGAAGAACCAAAGTTGGAGTGCGACAACAAAGCAACGCGCGGCTCAATACCAAAACGACGGACAGTTTCTGCCGCCATCAAGGTGATCTCCGCCAGCTCTTCTGCATCCGGTTCATCATTAACATATGTATCGGCAATAAAGGTGTTACCACTCGGCAGCAGCAGCGCGTTCATGGCACCTGCGGTGTGAACGCCATCGCGATAACCAAAGACATTTTTCACCACGCTAAAATGTTCATGATAATCACCCACCGTACCGCAAATCATTGCATCGGCTTCCCCACGCTGAACCATGATCGCGCCGATCACTGTCGGGTTACTGATCAGCGCCCGCTGCGCCTGTTCCTGAGTGACGCCGCGACGCTTCATGATCTGGAAGTATTCGGTCCAGTACTCTTTAAAGCGCGGATCGGATTCGTTATTGACGATCTCAAAATCAACGCCCGCTTTGATCTGCAAGCCCAGTTTCTGAATGCGCATTTCGATCACGTTCGGACGACCGATAAGGATCGGTTTCGCCAGTCCCAGCGTTACCAGTTCCTGAGTGGCATGCAGAACGCGCGCCTCTTCCCCTTCCGGCAGAACAACGCGCTTCGGCGCTTTGCGAGCCTGGGAGAAAATCGGCTTCATAAACAGGTTGGTTTTGTAAACGAACTCAGTCAGCTTGTCGATGTAGACGTCGAAATCAGCAATCGGACGAGTCGCCACGCCCGACTCCATCGCGGCTTTAGCGACCGCAGGAGCGATCTTAACGATCAAGCGCGGATCAAACGGTTTTGGAATGATGTATTCCGGACCAAAGCTCAGATCCTGATCGCCATACGCTGAAGCCACCACTTCGCTCTGTTCCGCATGGGCGAGTTCTGCAATCGCACGTACCGCCGCCAGTTTCATCTCTTCGTTGATGGCGGTTGCGCCAACGTCCAGCGCGCCACGGAAGATGAACGGGAAGCACAGGACGTTGTTCACCTGGTTCGGATAGTCAGAACGACCGGTGCAAATGATGGCATCCGGACGCACTTCTTTCGCCAGCGGCGGCAGAATTTCCGGTTCCGGGTTCGCCAGCGCCAGGATCATTGGCGCACGAGCCATTTTCTTCACCATTTCCTGGGTCAGCACTTTCGGGCCGGAACAGCCCAGGAAAATATCCGCGCCTTCAATCACATCATCGAGGGTACGTTTGCCGTCATCCACCACCGCATATGCGGCTTTGGTTTCCGCCATGTTTGGCTCACGGCCCTGATAGATAACGCCTTTTGAATCGCAAACCACGATGTTATGTTTTTGCAGACCCAGCGCTACCAGCAGGTTCATACAGGCGATTGCTGCGGCACCCGCGCCGGAAACCACCATCCGCACGTCGGAGATGTTTTTCTCCACCACGCGCAAGCCGTTGAGGATGGCGGCAGTGCTGATAATTGCCGTGCCGTGCTGATCGTCGTGGAATACCGGAATATTCATCCGCTCGCGCAGTTTCTGTTCAATATAGAAACATTCTGGCGCTTTAATGTCTTCGAGGTTGATGCCGCCGAAGGTTGGTTCGAGCGCGGCGACAACTTCAATAAATTTGTCCGGGTCGAGTTCGTCAACTTCAATGTCAAATACATCAATCCCGGCGAATTTCTTAAACAGAACGCCCTTGCCTTCCATCACCGGTTTGCCTGCCAGCGCGCCAATGTTGCCTAACCCCAGCACCGCCGTACCGTTAGAGATCACCGCCACCAGGTTACCTCGGGCGGTATATTTGTAGGCTTTTAACGGGTCTTTTTCGATTTCAAGACAAGGTGCGGCAACGCCTGGTGAGTAGGCCAGCGCCAGATCGCGCTGTGTTGCCAGAGGCTTGGTTGGAGAAACCTGGATTTTCCCTGGAACTGGAAATTCATGGAAATCAAGTGCACTTTGTTTTAACTGGTCATCCATTTGGTTGTTCCTTTCACGTAACGTTCACAAATAAAGTGTGTGGGCAACAGCCCCTGCCCACAACGTGGCGCACATTATTACCCTGCCGGAGTCTACAGACTTTGAGCAAGTCCAAACTCTCACCATTAATATAATGTTTTGGTAATAATCCTATAACACTGATGTTACCTGCTTAATCCAGCAATACCATGCCTGTCTGCTATGCTTTTTTGATGCGTTTAGCGAAATTTCTCAGAAGTGTGAATTAACGCACTCATCTAACACTTTACTTTTCAAGGAGTATTTCCTATGAACGAGTTAGACGGCATCAAACAGTTCACCACTGTCGTGGCAGACAGCGGCGATATTGAGTCCATTCGCCATTATCATCCCCAGGATGCCACCACCAATCCTTCGCTGTTACTCAAAGCTGCCGGATTATCACAATATGAGCATTTAATAGACGATGCTATCGCCTGGGGTAAAAAAAATGGCAAGACCCAGGAACAACAGGTGGTCGCAGCGTGTGACAAACTGGCGGTCAATTTCGGTGCTGAAATCCTCAAAATCGTACCCGGTCGCGTGTCAACAGAAGTTGATGCACGCCTCTCTTTTGATAAAGAAAAGAGTATTGAGAAGGCGCGCCATCTGGTGGACTTGTATCAGCAACAAGGCGTTGAGAAATCACGCATTCTGATCAAGCTGGCTTCGACCTGGGAAGGAATTCGCGCGGCAGAAGAGCTGGAAAAAGAAGGTATTAACTGCAACCTGACGCTGCTGTTTTCTTTTGCACAGGCACGGGCCTGTGCGGAAGCAGGCGTTTTTCTGATTTCGCCGTTTGTCGGGCGTATTTATGACTGGTATCAGGCACGCAAGCCGATGGACCCGTATGTGGTGGAAGAAGATCCGGGCGTTAAATCGGTGCGCAATATCTACGACTACTATAAGCAACACCACTATGAAACCATTGTGATGGGCGCGAGCTTCCGTCGCACCGAACAAATCCTCGCCTTAACCGGCTGCGATCGACTGACTATCGCACCGAATTTACTGAAGGAGCTGCAGGAAAAAGTTTCGCCAGTGGTACGTAAATTAATCCCACCTTCTCAGACGTTCCCACGCCCAGCTCCCATGAGCGAAGCGGAGTTCCGTTGGGAGCACAATCAGGATGCGATGGCGGTAGAAAAACTGTCTGAAGGCATTCGTCTGTTCGCCGTTGATCAACGCAAACTGGAAGATCTTCTTGCCGCCAAACTATAAACCAGCCACGGAGTGTTATATGTCCCGAAAAGACCTTGCCAATGCGATTCGCGCACTCAGTATGGATGCGGTACAAAAAGCCAACTCTGGTCATCCCGGCGCGCCGATGGGCATGGCTGATATTGCCGAAGTGCTGTGGAACGATTTTCTTAAACATAACCCTACCGACCCAACCTGGTATGATCGCGACCGCTTTATTCTTTCCAACGGTCACGCGTCGATGCTGCTCTACAGTTTGCTACATCTGACCGGTTACGACCTGCCGCTGGAAGAACTGAAGAACTTCCGTCAGTTGCATTCGAAAACCCCAGGCCACCCGGAGATTGGCTATACGCCAGGCGTTGAAACCACCACCGGCCCGCTTGGACAAGGTTTGGCGAACGCCGTCGGGCTGGCGATAGCAGAGCGTACACTGGCGGCGCAGTTTAACCAGCCAGACCATGAGATCGTCGATCACTTCACCTATGTGTTTATGGGCGACGGCTGCCTGATGGAAGGTATTTCCCACGAAGTCTGTTCGCTGGCAGGCACGCTGGGACTGGGCAAGCTGATTGGTTTTTACGATCACAACGGTATTTCCATCGACGGTGAAACAGAAGGCTGGTTTACCGACGATACGGCAAAACGTTTTGAAGCCTATCACTGGCATGTGATCCATGAAATCGACGGTCACGATCCGCAGGCGGTGAAGGAAGCGATCCTTGAAGCGCAAAGCGTGAAAGATAAGCCGTCGCTGATTATCTGCCGTACGGTGATTGGCTTTGGTTCGCCGAATAAAGCAGGTAAGGAAGAGGCGCACGGCGCACCACTGGGGGAAGAAGAAGTGGCGCTGGCACGGCAAAAACTGGGCTGGCACCATCCGCCATTTGAGATCCCTAAAGAGATTTATCACGCCTGGGATGCCCGTGAAAAAGGCGAAAAAGCGCAGCAGAGCTGGAATGAGAAGTTTGCCGCCTATAAAAAGGCTCATCCGCAACTGGCAGAAGAGTTTACCCGACGGATGAGCGGTGGTTTACCGAAGGACTGGGAGAAAACGACTCAGAAATATATCAATGAGTTACAGGCAAATCCGGCGAAAATCGCTACCCGTAAGGCTTCGCAAAATACGCTTAACGCTTACGGGCCGATGCTGCCTGAGTTGCTCGGCGGTTCGGCGGATCTGGCTCCCAGCAACCTGACCATCTGGAAAGGTTCTGTTTCGCTGAAGGAAGATCCAGCGGGCAACTACATTCACTACGGGGTGCGTGAATTTGGCATGACCGCTATCGCCAACGGCATCGCGCACCACGGCGGCTTTGTGCCGTATACCGCGACGTTCCTGATGTTTGTTGAATACGCCCGTAACGCCGCGCGGATGGCGGCACTGATGAAAGCGCGGCAGATTATGGTTTATACCCACGACTCAATTGGCCTGGGCGAAGATGGTCCGACGCACCAGGCTGTTGAGCAACTGGCCAGCCTGCGCTTAACGCCAAATTTCAGCACCTGGCGACCGTGCGATCAGGTGGAAGCGGCGGTGGGCTGGAAGCTGGCGGTTGAGCGCCACAACGGACCGACGGCACTGATCCTCTCAAGGCAGAATCTGGCCCAGGTGGAACGTACGCCGGATCAGGTTAAAGAGATTGCTCGTGGCGGTTATGTGCTGAAAGACAGCGGCGGTAAGCCAGATATTATTCTGATTGCCACCGGTTCAGAGATGGAAATTACCCTGCAAGCGGCAGAGAAATTAGCAGGAGAAGGTCGCAATGTACGCGTAGTTTCCCTGCCCTCGACCGATATTTTCGACGCCCAGGATGAGGAATATCGGGAGTCGGTGTTGCCTTCTAACGTTGCGGCTCGCGTGGCGGTGGAAGCAGGTATTGCCGATTACTGGTACAAGTATGTTGGTCTGAAAGGGGCAATTGTCGGGATGACGGGTTACGGGGAATCTGCTCCGGCGGATAAGCTGTTCCCGTTCTTTGGCTTTACCGCCGAGAATATTGTGGCAAAAGCGCATAAGGTGCTGGGAGTGAAAGGTGCCTGATGGTGATTGCCGGATGCTGATTGCCGGATGCGACGCTGACGCGTCTTATCCGGCCTACAGCGTCTTATCCGGCCTACATGTCCCGCCATTTTGTTTAACGGGTGATCCACAACGTGGGCCAGGCGTCTGGCCCATGCCAGTTATCGCAGGTGGGTTCTGCGGCGTAACGCACCAGGCGAAAACGCTGACCGTCAAAGCGCCAGCGCGCCTGAATGCCACAATCGCTTAATCCGCGCCCTTTCGCTAAGGTCACCAGTTCACGCGATTTCTCATCAAATGTTGCGTTCATCAGTTCCAGTTCATTCGTCTCCTGACCGTTGTTGAACGGCAAACGCAACCGAACCGGGCGCGAAGCTAGTGGCTTTTTACGCGACACAATCCATGCCAAATCAATGGTGTTATAGGCCCCTGCCTCACAGCTAATCATCATCAGCGCTTTATCATCAGTCAGCGCAGTGACATTCACCTCACGACGCAATGGATCAAGCGAGCAGCGCAGACCATTCATCCGCCAGTTTCCATAATCCAGCAAATCGTTGCGTTCTTCGAGTGAGAGTGGCGTCGGCGTTGGGTTAACCACCGCGACCTCTTTCAGCGCAGGCGCGGGCGGTACGCTGAGCGGCGGTTCGTCCCCTTTCTTGATCCACGCGGTTTCACTGCCAACGCGCTTTTGCTGAGCATCAATAAACAACAACGCTGCTTTTAAGCCACTCAGAGAAATGGTCTGATCGCCATCGCGTAAGGTGATTGCCTTCCCTTCCTGAATCATCTGCAAAAACGCGGTGATGGTTGCCGTATCATCGGTTACTAATAACCATGGTGAAATCCGCCACTTGTCACCACTTAACGCCAACGGCTCGCCATCTAACAGCAGCCGTGGCGCTATCTCCCCTTCTGACGCCTCCGGCGACTTCAATCCGCCGCGCTCAATACGTAAAACGGCATCGGTATGCGCCCCGGCGCTGCGGCTCAGGGTCATCACCAGTCCATTATGATCGCCCGTATTACGCGCCACGCAGAAATTTTGGTTATTACAGGTGACCTGCCAGTCGGAAAACGCCCGTTGCGCTGGTGCCGCCCACACCAAAGACGTCGGCAACAAAGCGAAAAAAAAGAGAAGGAAAATGCGATAGCGCATGGACGGTACGACCCCAGAAGTTCAAACAAACAGCACAAGTCGTATCTTCGTTGCGCAGGTAGCGCGGCTCAATCGGATTTGTCGGATTGAGCCAATAATAAACAACGAAATATTATTGTTATTTTTCAGTCCATTAAATGTGACGTTTGCAAATAGTTAAGCAATAACACCGTCTTACCGTCACGTATCTCGCCGGTTTTGATCATCTCCAGCGCCTGGCTGAACGGCAGCTCGAGCACTTCAATATCTTCATCTTCGACACCGCCACCGGCGTTAGCGCGCTGATTGTCACTGTATTCGGCGATAAAAAAGTGGATTAGCTCAGTCACACCGCCTGGCGACATATACAGTTCAAATAATTTGCGCACTTCACCCACTTCATAGCCCGTCTCTTCAATCGCTTCTTTGCGAATACACACTTCCGGTTCGTCGTTATCCAGCAGCCCGGCGCAGCTTTCAATCAGCTGCCCGCTTTCATTGCCATTAACCCAGGTAGCGACACGGAACTGACGAATCAGAACCACGGTCTTTTTCTTCGTGTTGTACAGGAGGATCGTCGCACCATTGCCGCGATCGTACACTTCACGTTTATGGCGGATAACTTCGCCGTCTTTGCGCGTGAGATCGTAAGTAATGTTGTGCAGGGTGAAATAGTTATCGGAGAGAATTTTGTCTTTAATGAGGGTGATTTGTTGCGTCATACCGACTCCACAGCGCGAAATGAACAATTATCTTACGCTGTGAAGTCGGGTTTGTCTGCGCAGGCTATCAGTGAGATTTGACTGATTTTACCCCCAGCCAGTCAATAATCCCCTGTGCCGCATGACGTCCTTCTGCCATTGCGGTAACCACCAGATCCGCACCACGCACGGCGTCACCACCAGCGAAGATTTTCGGATTGGTGGTCTGGTAACGGTACTGGCTTTCCACATCCGCGATGATGCGGCCCCATTTGTCTACCGTTACACCGTGCGACTCCAGCCACGGCATCCCGTGCGGATTGAAGCCAAACGCCATAATCACCGCGTCGGCTGGCATGACAAATTCACTGCCTTCCACCGGCACTGGACGCCGACGCCCCTGGGCATCCGGCTCTCCAAGACGCGTGCGCAGGAAACGAATCCCGCAGACGTGACCTTGTTCATTCAGCTCAAGCGCCACCGGCTGGACGTTAAATTCGAAGTTGGCCCCCTCTTCGCGGGCGTTCTTCACTTCTTTCTTCGAGCCTGGCATGTTAGCTTCATCACGACGATAAGCGCAGGTGACGTTACTCGCGCCGTGGCGCAGTGCGGTACGCACACAGTCCATCGCGGTGTCGCCGCCGCCCAGTACCACGACGTTAAGTCCGGCGGTATTGATAAACGGCTCTTCCGGTAGCTCTTCGAGCCCCATCACCTGTTTAGTGTTGGCAATGAGGAACGGCAGCGCGTCATAAACGCCCGGCGCATCTTCATTGGGTAAACCCGCTTTCATGGAACGGTAAGTGCCTACGCCAACGAAGACCGCGTCGTATTGTTCCAAAAGCGAATCCAAAGAGACATCTTTACCCACTTCACAATTGAGTTCGAAGTGAATCCCCATCGCGCTGAAGATTTCCCGACGGCGTGCCAGCAGGGATTTATCCAGTTTGAAAGAAGGAATGCCGAAAGTGAGCAAGCCACCGATTTCTGGATGGCGATCGTACACCGTCACCCCCACGCCATTGCGGGTCAGAACATCCGCACAGGCCAGCCCTGCCGGACCTGCACCGATAATCGCCACCCGCTTGTCCACTTTGGTGACATGGCTTAAGTCAGGACGCCAACCTTTCGCCAACGCCTGATCTGAAATGTAGCGTTCAATGTTGCCGATAGTTACCGCGCCGTGCTCATCGCGAATAGTACAGGCACCTTCACACAAACGGTCTTGCGGACAAACGCGTCCGGTAATTTCCGGCAGGGTGTTGGTCTGGTGAGAAAGCTCGACGGCGGCGTCGATGTTTCCGGCTTTCACCAGTTCAATCCACTGCGGTATATGGTTATGCAGCGGGCAGGTCCATTCACAAACGCTGTGCTCGCCGCACTTAAGGCAGCGCGAGGCTTCCCGTTGTGCCTGGTCGGCGCGAAATGGCAGATAAATTTCATCAAAACCGGTTTTGCGCGCTTCAATCGCCAGTTTATCCGGCTCGCCACGCGCGGGCGTTGCCTGCATTTGTTCGACTTTACTCATTACCGGCATTTCTTGCGCCGCGGTACTGGCATGCCACGGTTGATGTTCCTGACGCGCGGTGCGCAAGCGGCGGGATTTCGCCATGCCGGAGAGTGCGACGTCAGTGACCAGTTGCAGCGCGTCCGCCGGGCAATTCTCAACACAGGCAGGACCGTTTTCGCGCCCCGCACAAAGGTCGCATTTATGCGCCGTGGCTTTTACTTTTCCTGCCGCGACGGGTGTCAGGACGATTTGCATCGTACCAAAAGGACAGGCCACCACGCAGGATTTACAGCCAATACACTTTTGCTGATTGACCTGAATGCTGTCATCAACGTGGCTGATTGCGCCATTAGGGCAGCTACGGGCGCAGGGCGCATCTTCACAATGGTGACAGGTCACTGCACTACGTTGCTGTTGATGTTTGATAACCGTAATTCGGGGATGAAAATGGTGTTGGCTCAGGACATGTTGCTCATCATTGTGAGCCATGACACAGGCGATTTCACAAGCATGACAACCCAGACATTGCTGACTGTTGGCCATAATAAAACGATTCATAACGACCTTCTTTTTTGGTTGTAAAAACCTTATTCTTTATATGAGTGTTGTTATTACCCGACTTACAGGGGAATCGGCAATGTTCATGTGCCCAGAATAAGTAACTATTTCGCTATAAACTGTGGCAGATCAAATAATCCCATCACTGACTAAATTGCGTTTCAGCGAACTGGAACATTAATGATTTTTTGTGGAGAAGACGCGTGTGATTGTTAAACGACCCGTCTCGGCCAGTCTGGCCCGGGCCTTTTTTTACATTGTGCTGCTGTCGATTCTTTCCACGGGTATCGCTCTGCTAACTCTGGCGAGCAGTTTGCGCGACGCTGAGGCTATCAATATTGCCGGATCGCTGCGTATGCAGAGTTACCGCCTGGGCTACGACTTGCAAAGTGGCAGTCCACAACTCAATGCACATCGCCAGTTATTTCAGCAGGCACTGCATTCACCGGTATTAACCAACCTCAACGTCTGGTATGTGCCAGAAGCAGTAAAAACTCGCTATGCGCATCTGAATGCCAACTGGCTGGAGATGAATAATCGGCTCAGCAAGGGCGATTTGCCGTGGTATCAGGCCAATATTAATAATTATGTTAATCAGATAGACCTGTTCGTACTGGCTTTACAGCACTACGCTGAACGCAAAATGCTGCTGGTGGTGGCGATTTCCCTGGCTGGCGGCATCGGTATTTTCACGCTGGTCTTTTTTACTTTGCGCCGCATACGCCATCAGGTGGTTGCCCCGCTGAATCAGCTGGTTACCGCCAGTCAGCGTATTGAACACGGGCAGTTCGACTCGCCGCCGCTGGATACCAACCTGCCGAATGAGCTTGGTCTGCTTGCAAAAACCTTTAACCAGATGTCGAGCGAGCTGCATAAATTGTACCGTTCGCTGGAAGCGTCAGTAGAAGAAAAGACCCGCGATCTCCACGAGGCCAAGCGTCGTCTGGAGGTGTTGTATCAGTGTTCGCAGGCGCTGAACACTAGCCAGATTGATGTGCATTGTTTCCGCCATATTTTGCAGATTGTTCGCGACAATGAAGCGGCTGAATATCTGGAGTTAAATGTCGGTGAAAACTGGCGGATTAGCGAAGGGCAACCAAACCCGGAATTGCCGATGCAGATTTTACCGGTGACAATGCAAGAGACGGTTTACGGCGAACTGCACTGGCAAAATAGTCACGTTTCATCATCAGAACCGCTGCTTAACAGCGTTTCGTCGATGCTGGGACGCGGTTTGTACTTTAATCAGGCGCAGAAGCATTTTCAGCAATTATTGTTGATGGAAGAACGTGCGACCATCGCCCGCGAATTGCACGACTCGCTGGCTCAGGTACTTTCTTACTTACGTATCCAGTTGACGTTACTGAAGCGTTCGATACCGGAAGATAACGCCACCGCACAAAGTATCATGGCCGATTTTTCCCAGGCGTTGAATGATGCTTATCGGCAGTTACGCGAGCTGTTGACTACTTTCCGCCTGACGCTGCAGCAGGCGGATCTCCCCTCCGCATTGAGGGAAATGCTGGATACGTTACAAAATCAAACCAGCGCCAAACTGACCCTCGACTGCCGTCTGCCAACCCTGGTACTGGATGCGCAAATGCAGGTGCATTTGTTGCAAATTATTCGCGAAGCGGTGCTGAATGCGATGAAGCACGCCAACGCCAGCGAAATCGCCGTCAGTTGCGTCACCGCGCCGGACGGCAATCACACGGTTTATATCCGTGATAACGGGATTGGTATCGGTGAACCGAAAGAACCCGAAGGTCATTATGGTCTGAATATCATGCGCGAACGCGCGGAACGGCTAGGTGGGACGCTGACTTTTTCACAACCTTCCGGCGGCGGCACGTTAGTGAGTATTAGCTTTCGCTCTGCGGAGGGTGAGGAAAGTCAGTTAATGTAATGCCTCCTACTGACCAAAGAATACTTGCACTTAAGGTTCAGTATAAAAGGGCATGATAATTTACATTAACTCCTTTTTTTCTCCACGATTGGCTCGTACCTTGCCGCTACAGTGAAGCAAGTCAAGCCTACAACGATACGCAGAAACACGAGGTCCTCTTTTAATGGCGAATTTCTTTATTGATCGCCCCATTTTTGCCTGGGTGCTGGCAATCCTGTTGTGTCTGACAGGTACCCTGGCGATTTTTTCATTGCCCGTTGAACAATACCCCGATCTCGCGCCACCGAATGTGCGAGTGACCGCTAACTATCCCGGCGCATCGGCCCAGACGCTGGAAAACACCGTGACCCAGGTTATCGAGCAAAATATGACCGGCCTCGATAATCTCATGTATATGTCATCTCAGAGCAGTGGCACCGGTCAGGCATCTGTCACTTTAAGTTTTAAAGCAGGCACCGATCCGGACGAAGCCGTGCAGCAAGTACAAAACCAGCTGCAATCAGCCATGCGAAAGTTACCGCAGGCGGTGCAAAATCAGGGCGTGACGGTGCGTAAAACCGGCGATACCAACATTCTGACCATTGCCTTCGTCTCTACCGATGGTTCGATGGATAAACAGGATATTGCTGATTATGTTGCCAGTAATATTCAGGACCCGTTAAGCCGCGTGAATGGCGTCGGGGATATCGATGCCTATGGTTCGCAATATTCCATGCGTATCTGGCTGGACCCGGCGAAACTCAACAGTTTCCAGATGACGGCTAAAGATGTCACTGATGCCATTGAGTCACAGAACGCGCAGATTGCGGTTGGGCAACTTGGTGGTACACCTTCCGTCGATAAGCAGGCGCTCAACGCCACCATTAACGCCCAGTCACTGCTGCAAACACCAGAACAGTTCCGCGATATCACCTTGCGGGTCAATCAGGACGGCTCAGAGGTAAGGCTGGGCGATGTCGCCACCGTCGAAATGGGGGCGGAGAAATACGATTATCTTAGCCGCTTCAATGGTAAGCCAGCCTCCGGGCTGGGGGTAAAACTGGCCTCCGGCGCTAACGAAATGGCGACAGCGGAGCTGGTGCTCAATCGTCTCGACGAGCTGGCGCAGTATTTCCCGCATGGACTGGAATACAAGGTGGCGTATGAAACCACCTCGTTTGTTAAAGCCTCCATTGAAGACGTGGTGAAAACGCTGCTGGAAGCTATCGCTCTGGTTTTCCTCGTTATGTATCTGTTCCTGCAAAACTTCCGCGCCACGCTGATACCCACTATCGCCGTGCCGGTGGTGTTGATGGGAACCTTCTCCGTACTTTACGCCTTCGGTTACAGCGTCAACACCTTAACCATGTTCGCGATGGTGCTGGCGATCGGTCTGCTGGTGGATGACGCCATCGTGGTGGTGGAAAACGTCGAACGTATTATGAGTGAGGAAGGACTCACTCCTCGCGAAGCCACACGTAAATCGATGGGGCAGATCCAGGGGGCACTGGTCGGGATTGCGATGGTTCTTTCGGCGGTATTTGTACCAATGGCCTTCTTCGGCGGCACCACCGGTGCCATCTATCGCCAGTTCTCTATTACCATTGTTGCGGCGATGGTGCTGTCAGTACTGGTAGCGATGATCCTCACTCCGGCTCTGTGTGCCACACTACTTAAGCCACTGAAAAAAGGTGAGCATCATGGGCAAAAAGGCTTTTTTGCCTGGTTTAACCAGATGTTTAACCGCAACGCCGAACGCTACGAAAAAGGGGTGGCGAAAATTCTCCACCGTAGCCTGCGCTGGATTGTGATTTATGTCCTGCTGCTTGGCGGCATGGTGTTCCTGTTCCTGCGTTTGCCGACGTCGTTCTTACCGCTGGAAGACCGTGGCATGTTTACTACCTCGGTACAGTTGCCCAGCGGTTCAACGCAACAACAGACCCTGAAAGTCGTTGAGCAAATCGAGAAATACTACTTCACCCATGAAAAAGACAACATCATGTCGGTGTTTGCCACCGTTGGTTCTGGCCCTGGGGGTAACGGGCAAAACGTGGCGCGAATGTTTATCCGCCTGAAAGACTGGAGCGAACGCGACAGTAAGACCGGCACCTCGTTTGCCATTATCGAGCGTGCAACGAAGGCGTTTAACCAAATTAAAGAAGCTCGCGTTATCGCCAGCAGCCCGCCAGCAATTAGCGGTCTTGGTAGTTCTGCAGGTTTTGATATGGAGTTGCAGGACCACGCTGGAGCTGGTCACGATGCGCTGATGGCAGCACGTAATCAGTTGCTGGCGCTGGCGGCGGAAAACCCGGAGCTAACCCGTGTGCGCCATAACGGCCTCGACGACAGTCCGCAGTTGCAGATTGATATCGACCAGCGTAAAGCTCAGGCGCTGGGCGTTGCTATCGACGATATTAACGACACACTGCAAACCGCCTGGGGTTCGAGCTATGTGAATGACTTTATGGATCGCGGTCGCGTGAAGAAAGTCTATGTGCAGGCAGCTGCGCCGTATCGCATGCTGCCAGATGACATCAATCTCTGGTATGTCCGAAATAAAGATGGCGGCATGGTGCCCTTCTCTGCTTTCGCGACCTCACGCTGGGAAACAGGCTCGCCGCGTCTGGAACGCTATAACGGTTATTCTGCGGTTGAGATTGTTGGGGAAGCCGCACCGGGGGTCAGTACCGGTACGGCGATGGATATTATGGAATCGTTAGTGAAGCAGCTGCCAAACGGCTTTGGTCTGGAGTGGACGGCGATGTCGTATCAGGAGCGGCTTTCCGGCGCGCAGGCTCCGGCGCTGTACGCCATTTCCTTGCTGGTGGTATTCCTGTGTCTGGCTGCGTTGTATGAAAGCTGGTCGGTGCCGTTCTCGGTAATGCTGGTCGTGCCGCTGGGGGTAATCGGCGCGCTGCTGGCAACCTGGATGCGCGGGCTGGAAAACGACGTTTACTTCCAGGTGGGCCTGTTAACGGTCATTGGTTTATCGGCGAAAAACGCCATCCTGATCGTCGAGTTTGCTAACGAGATGAACCAAAAAGGCCACGACCTGTTTGAAGCGACGCTCCACGCCTGCCGTCAGCGTTTACGCCCGATTCTGATGACCTCGCTGGCATTTATCTTCGGCGTATTGCCAATGGCAACCAGCACGGGTGCCGGTTCCGGTGGTCAGCATGCGGTGGGTACTGGCGTAATGGGCGGGATGATTTCGGCCACTATTCTGGCTATTTACTTCGTGCCGCTGTTCTTTGTGCTGGTGCGCCGCCGCTTCCCGCTGAAGCCGCGCCCGGAATAAGCAATAAAAAAGGCGACATGCCAATGTGTCGCCTTTTTCAACTTTCCGATTAAGAACCTGCTCAGCGGGTTCTTGCTGTTTGTACTTTGTCTCAGGAATTACTTACGAAGCATAACTTCGATAAAGTCTTTCCAGTTCCCCAGTTCACGTTCAATCATAACAACCTCTCTTATAATTATGGGTATTCTACGGAAACAATATACCGTGGTGAAGCTAATTTACTCGATTGCTGCGATGACTACCTCCGGGGGACAAATCTTATGTAAATACTATGGTCCTGCGGTGATGATTTGTATGTGATACACAGCAACATTTCGAGATATTCATACGGCATCTAATACTGATTTAATTCTGGTTAAAATACAGACAGATAACAAGATGAATATTCTTAATGTTTACGTTAAAAATGTTTAATATTATTTAATAGTTGTTAATTTGAATACTTCGATAATGTTATATTTCCTGATAATCATTTGCAGGCAAAATGTTTTCACCCTTAAATGAGTATTTATTCTCATAAATCGAAAAAGGATTCATTATGGTTACACTTTACGGTATCAAAAATTGTGACACCATTAAAAAGGCTCGCCGTTGGCTGGAAGCCAATAACATCGACTATCGTTTTCATGATTACCGCGTCGATGGGCTGGACAGCGAATTATTGAACGATTTTATCAACGAATTAGGCTGGGAAGCGTTACTCAACACCCGTGGTACAACCTGGCGTAAACTGGACGAAACCACCCGCAATAAAATCACCGATGCGGCCTCTGCGGCGGCATTAATGACTGAAATGCCTGCAATTATCAAACGTCCATTGCTCTGCGTGCCCGGTAAGCCTATGCTGCTGGGTTTCAGTGATTCCAGTTATCAGCAATTTTTCCATGAGGTGTAGTCTATGTCGTGCCCGGTTATTGAGCTGACACAACAGCTTATTCGCCGCCCTTCCCTGAGTCCTGATGATGCAGGATGCCAGGCTTTGTTGATTGAACGTTTGCAGGCGATCGGTTTTACCGTTGAACGCATGGACTTTGCCGATACGCAGAATTTTTGGGCATGGCGTGGGCAGGGTGAAACGTTAGCCTTTGCCGGGCATACCGACGTGGTGCCGCCTGGCGACGCCGATCGTTGGATCAATCCCCCGTTTGAACCCACCATTCGTGACGGCATGTTATTCGGGCGCGGTGCGGCAGATATGAAAGGCTCGCTGGCGGCGATGGTGGTGGCGGCAGAACGTTTTGTCGCACAACATCCCAACCATACGGGGCGACTGGCATTTCTGATCACCTCTGATGAAGAAGCCAGTGCCCACAACGGTACGGTAAAAGTCGTCGAAGCGTTAATGGCACGTAATGAGCGTCTCGATTACTGCCTGGTTGGCGAACCGTCGAGTATCGAAGTGGTAGGTGATGTGGTGAAAAATGGTCGTCGCGGATCATTAACCTGCAACCTTACCATTCATGGCGTTCAGGGGCATGTTGCCTACCCACATCTGGCTGACAATCCGGTACATCGCGCAGCACCTTTCCTTAATGAATTAGTGGCTATTGAGTGGGATCAGGGCAATGAATTCTTCCCGGCGACCAGTATGCAGATTGCCAATATTCAGGCGGGAACGGGCAGTAACAACGTTATTCCGGGTGAACTGTTTGTGCAGTTTAACTTCCGCTTCAGCACCGAACTGACTGATGAGATGATCAAAGCGCAGGTGCTTGCCCTGCTTGAAAAACATCAACTGCGCTATACGGTGGATTGGTGGCTTTCCGGGCAGCCATTTTTGACCGCGCGCGGTAAACTGGTGGATGCGGTCGTTAACGCGGTTGAGCACTATAATGAAATTAAACCGCAGCTACTGACCACAGGCGGAACGTCCGACGGGCGCTTTATTGCCCGCATGGGGGCGCAGGTGGTGGAACTCGGGCCGGTCAATGCCACTATTCATAAAATTAATGAATGTGTGAACGCTGCCGACCTGCAGCTACTTGCCCGTATGTATCAACGTATCATGGAACAGCTCGTCGCCTGATGAGTGGTTCTGCAAGAGGAAATAAGCATGGACTGGCTGGCTAAATATTGGTGGATTCTGGTGATTGTCTTTTTGGTAGGCGTCCTGCTGAACGTGATTAAAGATCTCAAGCGCGTCGACCATAAGAAATTTCTCGCCAACAAGCCGGAGCTTCCCCCGCATCGTGATTTCAACGATAAGTGGGACGATGACGACGACTGGCCGAAAAAGGATCAACCGAAGAAGTAAGCTGAGTGCTCAACCGTAGGCCGGATAAGGCGTTAACGCCGCATCCGGCAATGGTGAACGATGCCTGATGCGACGCTCACGCGTCTTATCAGGCCAGGTAATCTGTCTTTTACATCATTTCAATCACATCATCATCGCCAGGCTTACCGCCACTTAGCGCTTCGTCGAAATAATGTTTCGGAATGGTATAACGCAAGTGATCCAGGGCAAATTGCATACTGCGATTGTCGATCGCATGGCCTAAATCCTCCACGATATCCAGCGTCACGTCACCACCGGCACTGATTAACGCTTCCTGCGCCGCAACCGCATGCGCCAGATCGATAACCGGATCTTCACCGCCATGAATCAGGTGAATTGTCGTGGCTGTAGACGCAGTTTCCGGCAGGCTCGCATAGCGTCCGTTAAAAGCAATGACGCGTGAAGCAAGGCCCGGTTCGGCTTTAATGCTCTCCAGCACCATAATCGCGCCTTGAGAGAAACCGATGAGCGCCGTGGCGTTAGCCCCTACTCCGCTCTGTTTCTGCCAGTAGCGCACCGTTTCAATAAACGTCGGCATGATCGCATCCACACGCGCCTGGCGATTATCTTCCGTAATACCCTGCACCGAAAACCACTGACGCCCCGCCGGATTACCGCTCGGCTCCGCGCCACCGACACTCACCACCAGCGCATCAGGAAACAGCGGTGCAAACCAGTTGCCTATTTCCCCCATTGCCACCGGGTTATCCCCGACACCGTGGAAAAGCAGTAACAACTGTTGCGCAGGTTTATCCGGGCTTTGAACAACAAAATGGTCATGTTTCATGGCGAACTCCTTAACTGATGTCATTAATTTTACGCCGCTGACTCACAATGACCATGAGATAAAATTGAAGGAGTCAGTGAAATAATTGCCATTGCGTTATGCGATCGCGCAGACGCTCAGTGCGAACATCATTAAGTGCGAACAGCGCCTGCGCGGCCTCTTCCCGCTGACGGACCAGTAACATCTTGCGGCCTGAAAGTTTAAGTGTGGTACATAACTGCGCATCACTGGCGTTTTTCTGTAAACGCCCACGCAGCGCCGGTAATGCCAGTTCACTGGTTTGTAACAGACGCAATAAGCAACCTAACGACGTTAATAGCGGACGATGAGCGAAAGCAAAACCGGCCAGTTCAAGCCAGTCGTCGTCAGAAAGGACGGCATCGTTTAGTGGATCAACAGGAAGCGTTTCGCCATTCCACTGCGCGAGAGCTTGCGCATCGCGACGTAAACGGTAATGCTCACGTTCAGCCAGCTGTTTACCCGCATCACTCATCGGTAACAGCGCCATCGCCGTATAGCAACCGCTGCTGGCTTCCCGATGATTACCCATCCGCACCAGCACAAAACCGCAGCGTTGCCAGAAACGCCATAACTCCCCGGTGTAACCAAAACTCACCGAAAGATAGTCGAGGTCTTGCGTATATTGCAAAGCACCAGCAATAAGTTGCCGCCCTGTGCCTTCCCGCTGACGAGCCGGATGAACTGCTATCCGGCTGACCCGCCGTCCACGCAATGTCGCCGCCAGTGGATTGTTGCCGTGCGCCGCCAGCGACTGGGCCACCAGATTACCCCGCGGGCGACGAAAACCTGCCCATACCGCCTGACTGAGTTGTTGAGATAATCCACCCTCATCCACCAGCCACAGCGCCCCGGCAATCTCGTTTTCGCCAGCCGCCTGTAAAAAATGTTGCCCTGGTGCATCCATCATCCGGCGTAAATCCAGCGGCGAAGTCCGATAGTGCGCACCAGACAAGAGCTGATAAACCTTTAACGGCGTTTCTGGATCGCTTTGCCATAACGTCTGTTCAAATGCGGAAATGACAATATTGCCTTGTGGTGTATGGGTGAAGTTTTCATCGTCAAAAACCAGTGCCTCGCTGACCATTTTTTCCAGCGGGCATCCCTGCGCCCAGCGGATCGGCTGTTGCAGTTCAAAACGGTGTAAATGCGGAAAGCGAGCGCAAAATTTCAGCAAAAAACCACGTCCGGTGCCTTCGTAGCCCTGCACCGTAGTGGTTAACAACGTTCGAGGAAAACGCGATACCAGTTGATGCAACAATGGCGCAGGTATGGCTGCGGCTTCATCGACCACCAGCCAGTCGGCTTGCTCATCGCTGGCTAACAAGGCATCCGGCGCAATAAAGCGAAACTTCTCGCCCGCAAATTGTGCCAGTACATCCGTTGACGCTTTTGCGGGCGCGGTGACAATCGCTCTGCCCGCAATACGAGAAATGAGTTGCCCTGCCAACGCCGACTTACCGCGCCCACGCGCAGCCGTTACCGCTGCCACGCCCGGCGGCATGGTCATTAGCTGCTTTAAGAGTTGCTGTTGTTCTGGTTGTGGTGCGCCAGTCGCGGGGTACCAGTCAGTACGGGGAGTAAAATGCGCCAACGAGAATGGCTGGTTTTGCCGCCAGAGGATAGCCTCGTTATCCGCCGTAAGTACGCGTTTGAGATGCTGGACAAAATGCGGCGTCGCAATAGGGTCAGGGCAATCACTCCAGCGCAGCGAGTCGGCATCAGGTTGGTTTTCCCACTCTTCCCATACAGGGAGTAACAAAACCAGCCAGCTTCCCGCTTTCAACGTTCCGCTAAGTGCGGCAAAGGCAGCGGCATCAAAGCCGTGGCGGGCGTCGAATACCGCATGCCGGAACTCGCGCCCAAGTAAAGTTTGTAGTGCCGAGGGAGAACAGTGGTTTTCAGCATCTGGCCGCGGCGAAATCCACAGCCAGTCGCCAGGTAAGGCATCACGCAACTTAAGAGTATGCTCAAAACACCAACCCTCTTCCCCGCTCAACACCAGCAAGCGGCGGATCCCTTCACGTTTCATTTGCGCTGTTAATGTGTGAAGCGCAGTCAGTTCAGCCATCCCTGCCCCGGAAGTTAAATGCTTTTACCAAAAGTATTGCATTGTGCCGGATCGCCGCTGTCGAAACCACGTTTAAACCAGCTGTAGCGTTGCTGAGAAGTGCCATGAGTGAAACTGTCTGGTACTACTCGCCCCTGACTTTGCTGTTGTAAACGGTCATCGCCGATGGCCTGCGCCGCGTTCAGCGCCTCTTCCAGATCGCCGGTTTCCAGAACGCCTTGCTGCTGCATACTATGCCCCCAGACACCGGCAAAACAGTCGGCCTGGAGTTCCATACGCACAGATAAGCGGTTTACTTCCGCCTGCGTCGCGTTTTGTTGCAGTTGACGAACTTTCGGCTCGATGCCTAACAGTTTCTGCACATGATGACCGACTTCATGGGCGATAACGTACCCCTGGGCAAAATCGCCATCCGCGCCAAGTTTGTCTTTCATGTCATCATAGAAGGAGAGATCGATATAAACCGTGCCATCCGCCGGGCAATAGAACGGCCCCATTATGGACTGGCCCGCCCCGCAGCCGGTACGCGTCATTCCACGGTACATGACCAGCTTCGGTTGCTGATAGGTCTTACCCATCTTCTCGAACTGTTGTCCCCAGGTGTCTTCCGTGGTTGCCAGAATCACCGAGGTGAATTTTGCGGCTTCGTCTTCATTTGGGCTAATTGACCGCGTTGATTGTTGTTGGGAAACCGGCTGCCCGGTCATCAACCCGGTTAAATCAACACCATAGTAGCCTGCAACCAGCACGACTATCAGTAAAATCAGCCCGCCTTTACCGCTTGGCAGGCGAAAACCGGGACCGCCCATAGATGGACCACCAGAGCTGTTGCGCCTGTCTTCAACATTGTCACTTTCACGTCGCCCTTGCCAACGCATAGATACCTCAACAATATATTCATTATAGAAATGATCGTAGGTGGTTCAGAGGAAGATTACCACAGGAAAGCGGGATGAAATGGCGGAGGAATGAGCGTTCAATGCATATATTCCGAGAGCGGTTGTCTTGCCGTGCCAGCTGCACGGCAAGATGATGAACAGAAAAATCAGTCCAGCTGTACACCCAGGCGGCGGGCGACGGCTTCATAGGCTTCGATCAGGCCACCGAGGCTCTGGCGGAAACGGTCTTTGTCCATTTTCTCCAGCGTTTCTTTGTCCCACAGGCGGCTACCGTCCGGGGAGAACTCATCACCCAGTACCACTTCGCCTTTGTACAGACCAAATTCCAGCTTGAAGTCGACCAGAATCAGACCAGCATCATCGAACAGTTTTTTCAGCACGTCGTTCGCTTTGTAGGTCAGCTCTTTCATACGCGCCAGGTTCTCTTTGCTCACCCAGCCAAAGGTTTCGCAGTAAGATTCGTTGACCATCGGATCGTGCATGGCGTCGTTTTTCAGGAACAGATCGAACAGCGGCGGGTTCAGCTCAATACCTTCTTCGATTCCAAGACGTTTCACCAGAGAGCCAGCAGCACGGTTACGCACGACACACTCAACCGGCACCATATCCAGCTTTTTCACCAGACATTCGGTATCGGAGAGCAGACGCTCCATTTGAGTCGGGATACCCGCTTCAGCCAGTTTGCTCATAATGAAGTAGTTGAACTTGTTGTTCACCATACCTTTGCGATCAAACTGCTCAATGCGCGCGCCATCCCCTGCTGACGTATCATTGCGGAATTCGAGCACCAACAGGTCCGGGTTTTCCGTGCTGTATACGGTTTTCGCTTTACCACGATACAACTCAGCTTGCTTTTGCATCTTTATCACTCCTGGGTGTGAATTAACGTTTTAAAATCTTTTGCTGTCTGGTGTGCCGGATGTTTTGTCGGATGCGGCGTGAACGCCTTATCCGAACTACGTCCGACAAACAAATTTCGTGCGAATTACCGCTAAAATCGCGTTTTCCTGCAGACGCACACGTTTGCGTATCATATCAGAAAAAAGGGCCGGATGATTCCAGCCCTGTATTTTTACTTGCTAAACGCAGCCTGGAAGACAGCTACCAGCGCGTCGTTCTGACTCTGAGTCAGAGTATGACCTTTCGGATCGATGAACTGTAGGCTGCTGCGGTTATCTAAATCGCCAACCTGCAGTTTATAGTCACCGGATGCCAGGCCTGGATCGCTCGCGCCCAGTTCCTGCCAGTCGCTGTCAGACAGCGGCTTATAAGTTACGGCCATGTTGCCCTGCGAACGGGTGCTGTCGGTCACTTTCATGCCCACTTTTTCCAGCGCCGCTGGCAGACGTTGCCAAACCACATTGAACGGCCCGCGTACGACCAGCATTGGTAAACCGGTGTCATCAGCTGCACTTTGTACGTCCATAGTGGTGGAGGCACGATTTTGCGCAGCGTTCGCGGCGTCAGTGGCAGATTTATCCAGACCGGCGGAAATAACGTTCATCATCTCCGTGCTGTAACGCTGCATGGAAGCCGCGTCTGCAACCGGTTTGCCCGCCTGTTCCAGGTTCAGCAGTTTAACCGTAACCGCCTGCTGATAACCCTGCGGCTTAACAGAGATTTGATAACGACCACGATACTGCTCGTCTTCGTCCAGACGGTTCCATTGTACCCAATCGGTGGTCAGTGTCTGACCAGCATCATCACGTTGGGTGATGGTGTAGTTTTTCGCCTGCAGCACGCTAACCACCTGCGGCCACAGAGTATTGCCACGACCATTTTCCACCAGCAATGAAGCGGTATCGCCCGTGAACTGGGTACGCGCGCCAGAAACCAGTGCCAGCGGCTGGGCTGGTGGACGAATGTCCAGCGCCTTACCGACAGCACCACTACCGTTGGTCACCGGGATTGCATAATCACCGGAGGTCACCGGCAAAATCATTCCAGCCGGGGCATGAAGCTCCGCAAGCGGTGCCGCTTCCAGGTAGGCTTCATCACCACTGACCTGACGCTTATAGCGTGAGTCAGAACTACAGGCAGCGAGTAATAAAACAAGCGAAACACCCGCAACCTTTGCCAGGCGCGACTTTTGAACAGAGTAAGCCATCAAATCTCCCTAAACTTTACAGCAAACCGGCATGCTTAAGCGCCGCTCTGACCGTCTCACGACCACTGTCGGTGATTGGTGTCATTGGCAGGCGCAGCGTATCGGTCGCCACAAGACCCAGTTCCTTACATGCCCATTTCACCGGGATTGGATTGGGTTCGACAAATAGTTTGTTGTGTAATGGCATCAGACGCTGATTAATAACGCGTGCCTCGGCAAAATGCCCTTCTGCTGCCAGTTTGCACATCTGGGCCATATCACGCGCTGCGACGTTAGCCGTAACGGAAATAACCCCATGACCGCCCAATTGCATGAAGTCCAGCGCGCTCGCATCATCGCCGCTCAGCAGAACAAAATCATCTGAAACCAGCTCTTTGATCTGGTTTACACGCGTTAAGTTCCCTGTTGCCTCTTTGATTCCGATAATATTTTTTACTTTCGCCAGACGGCCCACCGTTTCCGGGAGCAGATCGCAGCCAGTACGGGACGGCACATTATACAGAATTTGCGGCAGGTCAGTATGCTCAGCGATGGCTTTGAAATGCTGATACAAACCTTCTTGCGACGGACGATTGTAGTAAGGGGTTACCGTCAGGCAGCCGACGATACCACTGTCATTGAAGCGCTGCGTCAGGCTAATGGCTTCCGCAGTAGCGTTAGCGCCGGTCCCGGCAATTACCGGAATGCGCCCATCAGCCAGATCCAGCGTCATCATCACCACATCAGCATGTTCGTCATGATTTAAGGTAGCGGACTCGCCAGTGGTGCCAACAGAAACGATCGCCGAAGTACCGCTGGCGACATGATAATCAATCAGTTTTTTCAAGCTAGCCCGACAGACATTACCTTTTTCATCCATCGGAGTAACAATCGCGACAATACTTCCCGTGAACATGGGCCATCCTCTGTGCAAACAAGTGTCTCAATGGTACGTTTGGTATGGCATTAAAAGCAAGCAGACAGAACCGTTCTGATTGTTGTATGCATGTTTTTTTTATGCTTTCCTTAAGAACAACTCACCCCTTAAAGGAATAACCAGTTTGACACTGTCATCGCAACATTATCTGGTGATCACTGCGTTGGGTGCCGATCGCCCTGGAATTGTGAACACCATCACCCGTCATGTCAGTAGTTGCGGCTGTAATATTGAAGACAGTCGCCTGGCGATGCTGGGAGAAGAGTTCACGTTTATTATGCTGCTTTCCGGTTCATGGAATGCCATTACTCTGATTGAATCAACGTTACCGTTGAAAGGTGCCGAACTGGATCTTTTAATCGTGATGAAGCGCACGACGGCGCGTCCGCGTCCGCCAATGCCAGCATCTGTCTGGGTTCAGGTCGATGTGGCAGACTCCCCGCATTTAATTGAACGCTTCACAGCACTTTTCGACGCGCATCATATGAACATTGCGGAGCTGGTGTCGCGCACGCAACCTGCTGAAAATGAACGGGCTGCGCAGTTGCATATTCAGATAACCGCCCACAGCCCCGCATCTGCGGACGCAGCAAATATTGAGCAAGCGTTCAAAGCCCTATGTACAGAACTCAATGCACAAGGCAGTATTAACGTCGTCAATTATTCCCAACATGATGAACAGGATGGAGTTAAGTAATGAATCCACTGAAAGCCGGTGATATCGCACCGAAATTTAGCTTGCCGGATCAAGACGGAGAACAAGTTAATTTGACCGACTTCCAGGGACAGCGTGTTCTGGTTTATTTCTACCCGAAAGCCATGACCCCCGGCTGTACCGTACAGGCCTGCGGCTTACGCGATAACATGGATGAGTTGAAAAAAGCGGGCGTTGATGTGCTGGGTATCAGCACCGATAAACCCGAAAAACTCTCCCGTTTTGCGGAAAAAGAGCTGCTTAACTTTACGCTCCTGTCTGATGAGGACCACCAGGTGTGCGAACAATTCGGCGTCTGGGGTGAAAAGTCCTTCATGGGCAAAACCTACGATGGCATTCATCGCATCAGCTTCCTGATTGACGCTGATGGCAAAATCGAACATGTCTTTGACGATTTCAAAACCAGCAATCACCACGACGTTGTGCTGAACTGGCTGAAAGAACACGCCTGATTACTTTGCTCCATTCCGTGCTGGCTGCGCTTGCGGCCAGCATACCTCACTTCTCGTGATCAAGATCACATTCTCGCTTTCCCCTGCGACACGGGTGTCGAATCCATTTTTTGCTGAACGTTAATGACCATCATTTTTGTACCGTTCAGAATCCAGTTAATACATAACTTATTGAATATATTGAGTTAATCAGAATGGCATCCTTTATGCAATATGAAATGCAATGTTTCATATCATTTTCAAGGAGCCGACATGAACCGCTTTGTGGTGGCCGAACCACTGTGGTGTACAGGATGTAATACCTGTCTCGCTGCCTGTTCGGACGTGCATAAAACGCAAGGTTTACAGCAACACCCGCGCCTGGCCCTGGCGAAGACGTCAACAATCACTGCCCCTGTCGTGTGTCATCACTGTGAGGAAGCCCCTTGCCTGCAGGTCTGCCCGGTCAATGCCATCTCTCAGAGGGATGATGCGATCCAACTCAACGAAAGCCTCTGTATTGGCTGCAAGCTTTGCGCCGTGGTCTGCCCATTTGGCGCAATCAGCGCTTCAGGAAGCCGTCCGGTGAATGCCCATGCGCAATATGTTTTTCAGGCTGAAGGCTCACTCAAAGACGGCGAAGAAAACGCGCCAACACAACATGCTTTGCTGCGCTGGGAACCTGGTGTCCAGACCGTCGCGGTGAAATGCGACCTGTGTGATTTCTTGCCAGAAGGTCCGGCCTGCGTTCGCGCTTGCCCGAATCAGGCGTTACGGCTGATCACCGGTGATAGCCTGCAACGTCAGATGAAAGAAAAACAGCGCCTTGCCGCAAGCTGGTTTGCCAATGGCGGGGAGGATCCCCTTTCCCTCACTCAGGAGCAACGCTAATGGATGCCCTGCAATTATTAACCTGGTCGCTGATTCTCTATCTGTTTGCTAGTCTGGCTTCGCTGTTTTTACTCGGTCTGGACAGACTGGCTATTAAGCTTTCCGGCATCACATCGCTGGTGGGCGGCGTGATTGGCATCATCAGCGGAATTACGCAATTACATGCTGGTGTAACTTTAGTCGCCCGTTTTGCCCCCCCTTTTGAATTTGCCGATTTAACCCTGCGAATGGATAGCCTCTCGGCATTTATGGTGCTGGTTATCTCCTTGCTGGTGGTGGTTTGTTCTCTCTATTCATTGACTTATATGCGCGAATACGAGGGCAAAGGCGCGGCGGCGATGGGCTTCTTTATGAATATTTTCATCGCATCGATGGTTGCCCTGCTGGTGATGGACAACGCTTTTTGGTTCATCGTGCTGTTTGAAATGATGTCGCTGTCTTCCTGGTTTCTGGTCATTGCCAGGCAGGATAAAACGTCGATCAACGCTGGCATGCTCTACTTTTTTATCGCCCACGCCGGATCGGTGCTGATAATGATCGCCTTCTTGCTGATGGGGCGCGAAAGCGGCAGCCTCGATTTTGCCAGTTTCCGCACGCTTTCACTTTCTCCGGGGCTGGCGTCGGCGGTGTTCCTGCTGGCCTTTTTCGGTTTTGGCGCGAAAGCCGGGATGATGCCGTTGCACAGCTGGTTGCCGCGCGCTCACCCTGCCGCACCATCGCACGCTTCGGCGTTGATGTCTGGCGTAATGGTCAAAATAGGTATTTTCGGCATCCTGAAAGTAGCGATGGATCTGCTGGCGCAAACGGGTTTGCCTCTGTGGTGGGGCATTCTGGTGATGGCGATCGGCGCAATCTCCGCGCTCCTGGGCGTGCTATATGCGCTGGCGGAACAGGATATCAAACGGCTGCTGGCCTGGAGTACCGTCGAAAACGTCGGCATTATTTTGCTGGCAGTCGGTGTGGCGATGGTCGGTCTGTCACTGCACGACCCGCTGCTCACCGTGGTTGGACTGCTCGGCGCACTGTTTCATCTGCTCAACCATGCGCTGTTCAAAGGGCTGCTATTTCTCGGCGCGGGAGCGATTATTTCGCGTTTGCATACCCACGACATGGAAAAAATGGGGGCACTAGCGAAACGGATGCCGTGGACAGCCGCAGCATGCCTGATTGGTTGCCTCGCGATATCAGCCATTCCTCCGCTGAATGGTTTTATCAGCGAATGGTACACCTGGCAGTCGCTGTTCTCACTAAGTCGTGTGGAAGCCGTAGCGCTACAACTTGCGGGTCCTATTGCTATGGTAATGCTGGCAGTCACTGGTGGGCTGGCAGTAATGTGCTTCGTAAAAATGTACGGTATTACTTTCTGTGGTGCGCCGCGCAGTACACACGCTGAAGAGGCACAGGAAGTGCCAAATACGATGATCGTCGCCATGCTACTGCTCGCGGCACTCTGCGTATTAATTGCGCTTAGTGCCAGTTGGCTGGCACCGAAGATAATGCATATTGCCCATGCGTTTACCAATACCCCTCCCGCCACTGTCGCCAGCGGAATAGCACTTGTACCCGGCACGTTTCATACACAGGTCACCCCCTCATTACTGTTGCTGTTACTACTGGCGATGCCTTTGCTGCCTGGCCTTTACTGGCTGTGGTGTCGTTCGCGCCGCGCAGCGTTTCGTCGCACAGGAGATGCCTGGGCATGCGGCTACGGCTGGGAAAATGCGATGGCCCCGTCAGGCAATGGCGTGATGCAGCCGCTGCGTGTGGTCTTTTCTGCGCTATTTCGTCTACGACAACAGCTCGACCCTACGCTGAGGCTAAATAAAGGTCTTGCGCACGTCACCGCCAGGGCTCAGAGCACAGAACCCTTCTGGGATGAGCGGGTGATCCGCCCCATCGTGAGCGCCACCCAACGGCTGGCCAAAGAAATACAGCATCTGCAAAGCGGCGACTTTCGTCTCTATTGCCTGTATGTGGTCGCCGCACTGGTTGTGCTGCTAATCGCTATTGCCGTCTAAGGAAATCACCATGAGACAAACTCTTTGCGACGGATATCTGGTCATTTTTGCGTTAGCACAGGCCGTGATTCTGCTGATGCTAACCCCACTTTTTACGGGTATTTCCCGGCAGATACGCGCGCGTATGCACTCCCGCCGCGGGCCGGGGATCTGGCAGGATTATCGCGATATCCACAAACTGTTTAAACGCCAGGAAGTTGCGCCGACATCTTCAGGTCTGATGTTCCGCCTGATGCCGTGGGTATTAATCAGCAGCATGCTGGTGCTGGCGATGGCCTTACCACTGTTTATTACCGTTTCCCCTTTTGCGGGCGGCGGCGATCTGATCACCCTTATCTATCTTCTTGCCCTGTTTCGTTTTTTCTTTGCTCTTTCCGGGCTGGATACCGGAAGTCCGTTTGCGGGAGTCGGTGCCAGTCGCGAGTTGACGCTCGGCATTCTGGTCGAACCAATGCTTATTCTCTCACTGCTGGTATTGGCGCTGATAGCAGGTTCCACGCATATCGAGATGATCAGCAATACGCTGGCGATGGGCTGGAACTCGCCGCTAACCACCGTACTGGCGTTACTGGCCTGTGGTTTTGCCTGCTTCATTGAGATGGGAAAAATTCCCTTTGATGTTGCTGAAGCAGAACAGGAATTACAGGAAGGCCCGCTGACCGAATATTCCGGTGCCGGGCTGGCGCTAGCGAAATGGGGGCTGGGGCTGAAACAGGTCGTGATGGCATCACTGTTTGTGGCCCTGTTTCTGCCCTTTGGGCGCGCGCAAGAACTTTCTCTCGCCTGCCTGCTGACTTCACTTGTCGTTACGCTGCTCAAGGTTTTGCTGATTTTTGTACTGGCCTCAATCGCAGAAAACACGCTGGCACGCGGGCGTTTTTTACTCATTCACCATGTGACCTGGCTTGGCTTCAGCCTTGCTGCGCTTGCATGGGTCTTCTGGTTAACCGGTCTGTAAGGAGCACTGACGGAATATGGAAAATCTTGCTCTGACGACGTTATTGCTGCCTTTTATCGGCGCACTGGTCGTTTCGTTTTCGCCACAACGTCGGGCCGCCGAATGGGGGGTTTTGTTCGCCGCGCTGACCACGCTGTGCATGTTGTCACTGATCTCCGCGTTTTATCAGGCCGATAAAGTTGCCGTCACGTTGACGTTGGTCAACGTGGGGGATGTGGCGTTGTTTGGCCTGGTCATTGATCGCGTGAGTACGCTGATTCTGTTTGTGGTGGTGTTTCTCGGTTTGCTGGTCACGATCTACTCCACGGGTTATCTGACGGATAAAAATCGCGAACACCCGCATAACGGCACGAATCGTTATTACGCATTTTTACTGGTGTTTATCGGCGCGATGGCGGGACTGGTACTCTCCTCGACGCTGCTCGGTCAGTTGTTGTTTTTTGAAATTACAGGCGGCTGCTCCTGGGCGTTGATCAGTTATTACCAGAGCGATAAAGCGCAGCGTTCAGCACTAAAAGCGTTACTTATCACTCATATCGGCTCGTTGGGGTTGTATCTTGCCGCCGCCACGCTGTTTTTGCAGACCGGAACGTTTGCGCTTAGCGCGATGAGCGAGTTACACGGCGACGCACGTTATCTGGTTTATGGCGGCATCCTGTTTGCCGCGTGGGGGAAATCGGCCCAGCTACCGATGCAAGCGTGGCTACCGGACGCAATGGAAGCGCCAACACCGATCAGCGCCTATCTCCACGCCGCATCGATGGTGAAAGTGGGCGTTTACATTTTTGCCCGCGCTATTATCGACGGCGGCAATATCCCGCATGTGATTGGCGGCGTTGGCATGGTCATGGCACTGGTCACCATTCTTTATGGCTTTCTGATGTATTTGCCACAGCAGGATATGAAGCGGTTGCTAGCCTGGTCGACCATCACTCAACTTGGCTGGATGTTCTTCGGCTTGTCGCTCTCCATCTTCGGCTCGCGGCTGGCGCTGGAGGGCAGCATCGCCTACATCGTCAACCACGCGTTCGCTAAAAGCCTGTTTTTCCTTGTAGCAGGTGCGCTGAGTTACAGCTGCGGCACGCGCTTGTTGCCGCGTCTGCGTGGCGTATTGCACACCCTGCCGTTGCCAGGCGTGGGTTTCTGCGTGGCAGCGCTGGCGATTACCGGCGTGCCGCCGTTCAACGGCTTCTTCAGTAAATTCCCGCTGTTTGCTGCCGGTTTTGCGTTGTCAGTGGAGTACTGGATCCTGCTGCCCGCCATGATTCTTCTGATGATTGAATCGGTCGCCAGTTTCGCCTGGTTTATTCGCTGGTTTGGTCGCGTTGTGCCTGGCAAACCGAGCGAGGCCGTCGCCGATGCCGCACCGCTGCCAGGATCAATGCGCCTGGTGTTGATTGTACTGATTGTGATGTCGCTGATTTCCAGCGTAATCGCCGCGACCTGGTTGCAGTAAGGAGATGATGAATGACCGGTTCTATGATCGTAAATAATCTGGCGGGACTGATGATGCTGACATCGCTGTTTGTGATTAGCGTCAAAAGCTATCGCCTGTCATGCGGATTTTACGCCTGCCAGTCACTGGTGCTGGTGTCTATTTTCGCCACTCTCTCGTGCCTGTTCGCCGCAGAGCAACTGCTGATCTGGTCCGCCAGCGCCTTTATCACCAAAGTGCTGCTGGTACCGTTAATCATGACTTACGCTGCACGAAATATTCCCCAGAACATCCCGGAAAAAGCGTTATTCGGTCCGGCAATGATGGCACTGCTCGCGGCGTTAATTGTCCTGCTTTGCGCATTTGTCGTTCAGCCCGTGAAGCTACCGATGGCTACCGGGCTGAAACCGGCGCTGGCGGTAGCGTTAGGTCATTTTCTGCTTGGCCTGCTGTGCATTGTCAGCCAGCGCAATATCCTGCGGCAAATTTTTGGTTACTGCCTGATGGAAAACGGCTCCCATCTGGTGCTGGCGCTTCTTGCCTGGCGAGCACCGGAACTGGTGGAAATAGGTATCGCTACCGACGCCATCTTCGCCGTCATTGTGATGGTGTTACTGGCAAGAAAAATATGGCGTACCCACGGCACGCTGGACGTGAACAACTTGACCGCGCTGAAGGGATAATGAGATGAGTTATTCTGTGATGTTCGCTTTACTCCTGCTCACGCCGCTGCTTTTTTCGCTGCTCTGTTTTGCCTGCCGGAAACGGAGACTTTCTGCGACTCGCACGGTGACCGTATTACATAGCTTAGGGATCACACTGCTGCTGATTCTGGCACTCTGGGTGGTCCAAACTGCCGCTGATGCAGGAGAAATATTCGCTGCGGGACTGTGGCTTCATATTGATGGTCTGGGCGGTTTGTTCCTCGCCATTCTTGGTGTGATTGGCTTTCTCACCGGTATTTACTCGATTGGCTACATGCGTCATGAAGTGGCACACGGCGAGCTTTCACCCGTTACGCTGTGCGATTACTACGGTTTCTTCCATCTGTTTTTGTTCACCATGCTGCTGGTTGTTACCAGCAATAACCTGATTGTGATGTGGGCGGCGATCGAAGCCACCACCTTAAGCTCGGCGTTTCTGGTAGGCATTTACGGTCAGCGTTCATCGCTGGAAGCTGCATGGAAGTACATCATTATTTGTACTGTTGGTGTCGCTTTTGGTCTGTTCGGTACCGTGCTGGTATACGCCAACGCCGCCAGCGTTATGCCGCAGGCAGAAATGGCGATATTCTGGAGCGAGGTTCTTAAGCAATCGTCCTTGCTTGACCCAACATTAATGCTGTTGGCCTTTGTGTTTTTGCTAATTGGCTTTGGTACCAAAACCGGGCTATTTCCCATGCACGCCTGGCTGCCGGATGCTCACAGTGAAGCGCCGAGTCCGGTCAGCGCCCTGCTCTCCGCCGTATTGCTGAACTGCGCGCTGTTGGTGCTGATTCGCTATTACATCATTATTTGCCAAGCCATCGGCAGCGATTTCCCCAACCGGTTGTTGCTCATCTTCGGCATGTTGTCGGTTGCCGTGGCGGCATTTTTCATTCTGGTACAGCGGGACATTAAGCGTCTGCTGGCGTACTCCAGCGTGGAGAACATGGGGCTGGTCGCGGTGGAGCTAGGCATTGGCGGGCCGCTGGGAATTTTTGCCGCGCTGCTGCACATCTTAAACCACAGTCTGGCAAAAACGCTGCTGTTCTGCGGTTCCGGCAATGTACTGCTCAAGTACGGCACGCGCGATCTCAACGTCGTCTGTGGGATGCTCAAAATCATGCCATTTACCGCCGTGCTGTTTGGCGGCGGTGCGCTGGCGCTGGCAGGGATGCCGCCCTTCAACATTTTTCTTAGCGAATTTATGACCATTACCGCCGGACTGGCACGTAATCACCTGCTGATTATCGTCCTGCTGTTATTGCTGTTAACGCTGGTGCTGGCGGGCCTGGTACGGATGGCTGCGCGGGTGTTAATGGCGAAACCGCCGCAGGCCGTTAACCGGGGTGATCTCGGCTGGTTGACCACCTCGCCAATGGTGATTCTGCTGGTCATGATGCTGGCGATGGGAACGCATATTCCACAACCTGTCATCAGGATCCTGGCGGGCGCTTCCACTATAGTCCTCTCAGGGACGCACGATCTGCCTGCACAACGTAGCACCTGGCATGATTTTTTGCCTTCAGGCACCGCATCTGTTTCGGAGAAACACAGTGAACGTTAATTCATCGTCAAATCGTGGCGAAGCGATTCTCGCCGCCCTGAAAACGCAGTTCCCCGGCGCGGTGCTGGATGAAGAGCGACAAACGCCTGAACAGGTCACCATTACGGTGAAAATCAATCTGCTGCCTGACGTTGTACAGTATCTTTATTATCAACATGATGGCTGGCTTCCGGTCCTGTTTGGCAACGACGAGCGGACACTTAACGGTCATTACGCGGTTTATTATGCCCTTTCAATGGAAGGGGCCGAAAAATGCTGGATTGTGGTGAAGGCGCTGGTCGATGCCGACAGTCGGGAGTTTCCGTCAGTCACACCGCGCGTCCCTGCCGCGGTCTGGGGCGAGCGAGAAATTCGCGATATGTACGGGCTGATTCCGGTTGGCCTGCCGGATCAGCGTCGCCTGGTGTTGCCCGATGACTGGCCGGAAGATATGCATCCGCTGCGCAAAGATGCGATGGATTATCGACTGCGCCCTGAACCGACGACTGATTCCGAAACGTATCCGTTTATCAATGAGGGCAACAGCGATGCGCGGGTGATCCCTGTCGGCCCGCTGCATATCACCTCCGATGAACCGGGTCACTTCCGCTTGTTTGTGGATGGCGAGCAAATTGTCGATGCTGATTACCGCCTGTTTTATGTCCATCGCGGCATGGAGAAACTGGCAGAAACGCGGATGGGCTACAACGAAGTGACCTTCTTATCGGACCGCGTGTGTGGGATTTGCGGTTTTGCCCACAGTGTGGCCTATACCAATTCGGTTGAAAATGCACTGGGGATTGAGGTGCCGCAACGAGCACATACTATTCGCTCGATTCTGCTGGAAGTCGAACGGCTACACAGTCATTTGCTTAACCTTGGCCTCTCCTGCCATTTCGTTGGTTTTGATACCGGCTTTATGCAATTTTTCCGCGTGCGGGAAAAGTCGATGACGATGGCGGAATTGCTGATCGGGTCGCGTAAAACCTACGGTCTGAATCTGATTGGTGGTGTTCGCCGCGATATTCTCAAAGAGCAACGTCTGCAAACGCTGAAACTGGTGCGCGAGATGCGCGCCGACGTGTCGGAGCTGGTAGAGATGCTGCTTGCTACGCCGAATATGGAACAACGCACTCAGGGCATTGGCATTCTCGACCGACAAATCGCCCGTGATTTGCGCTTTGATCACCCCTACGCCGACTACGGCAATATTCCAAAAACACTGTTTACCTTTACCGGCGGCGATGTTTTCTCCCGCGTGATGGTCCGTGTCAAAGAGACGTTTGATTCGCTGGCAATGCTGGAATTTGCCCTCGACAACATGCCGGATACCCCACTGCTGACCGAAGGCTTTAGCTATAAACCTCACGCATTCGCGCTGGGCTTTGTTGAAGCGCCACGCGGTGAAGACGTGCACTGGAGCATGCTCGGTGATAACCAAAAATTGTTCCGCTGGCGCTGCCGTGCCGCCACCTACGCCAACTGGCCGGTGTTGCGTTACATGCTGCGCGGCAATACCGTTTCTGACGCACCGCTGATTATCGGTAGCCTTGATCCCTGCTACTCCTGTACCGACCGTGTGACGCTGGTAGATGTGCGCAAGCGCCAGTCAAAAACCGTGCCGTATAAAGAGATCGAACGCTACGGCATTGATCGTAACCGTTCGCCGCTGAAGTAAGGACAGAAGATGCTGAAGTTACTGAAAACTATTATGCGCGCCGGAACCGCGACGGTGAAATATCCCTTCGCGCCACTGGAGGTCAGCCCTGGCTTTCGCGGAAAACCGGACCTGATGCCCAGCCAATGTATTGCCTGCGGTGCCTGCGCCTGTGCTTGTCCGGCAAATGCGCTGACTATCCAGACCGACGACCAGCAAAATTCGCGCACCTGGCAGCTCTATCTGGGGCGTTGTATTTACTGCGGACGTTGTGAAGAAGTGTGCCCGACCAGAGCCATCCAGCTTACCAATAACTTTGAACTGACCGTCACCAATAAAGCCGATCTCTATACCCGCGCGACGTTCCATCTACAACGTTGCAGCCGTTGCGAACGCCCGTTTGCCCCGCAAAAAACCATCGCACTGGCTGCTGAATTGTTAGCACAGCAACAAAATGCGCCACAAAACCGCGAAATGTTGTGGGCGCAAGCGAGCGTCTGCCCGGAATGCAAACAACGCGCGACGCTGATCAACGACGATACAGATGTACTGCTGGTGGCTAAGGAGCAGCTATGAGTCCAGTGCTTACACAACATGTCAGCCAGCCCATCACGCTGGACGAGCAAACGCAAAAGATGAAGCGGCATTTGCTACAGGATATCCGTCGCTCGGCTTACGTTTATCGCGTCGATTGCGGCGGCTGCAACGCCTGTGAAATCGAAATTTTTGCTGCCATTACACCAGTATTCGACGCAGAACGTTTTGGCATTAAGGTTGTTTCATCACCGCGTCACGCCGATATTTTGTTATTTACTGGCGCAGTCACCCGGGCGATGCGTATGCCTGCACTTCGGGCGTATGAGTCTGCCCCCGATCATAAAATTTGTGTTTCCTACGGCGCGTGCGGTGTCGGCGGCGGTATTTTCCACGATCTCTACAGCGTCTGGGGCGGTAGCGACACCATTGTCCCCATTGATGTTTGGATCCCCGGCTGCCCGCCAACACCGGCCGCCACCATTCACGGTTTCGCCGTGGCGCTCGGTTTGCTGCAACAGAAGATTCACGCTGTGGATTATCGCGATCCCACCGGGGTGACTATGCAACCGTTGTGGCCGCAGATCCCGCCATCACAGCGTATCGCCATTGAGCGAGAAGCGCGGCGGCTGGCGGGCTATCGTCAGGGGCGAGAAATTTGCGATCGGCTCCTGCGCCATTTAAGCGACGATCCTACAGGAAATCGGGTTAACACCTGGTTGCGCGATGCCGACGATCCACGTCTCAATAGTATCGTTCAGCAACTCTTTCGCGTACTCCGGGGGTTACATGACTGAAGAGTGCGGGGAAATTGTTTTCTGGACGCTGCGAAAAAAGTTTGTCGCCAGTAGCGACGAGATGCCGGAACACAGCTCTCAGGTAATGTATTACTCGCTAGCTATCGGCCATCACGTTGGCGTGATTGATTGTCTGAATGTCGCCTTCCGCTGCCCACTGACGGAATACGAAGATTGGCTTGCACTGGTCGAAGAGGAGCAAGCCCGACGTAAGATGCTGGGGGTGATGACTTTTGGTGAGATTGTTATTGACGCCAGCCACACCGCCCTGTTGACCCGGGCATTCGCGCCACTGGCGGATGACGCGACGTCTGTGTGGCAGGCGCGTAGCATTCAATTCATTCATCTGTTGGATGAAATTGTGCAGGAACCGGCCATCTATCTGATGGCCAGAAAAATTGCGTGAGAAGGATTTCTCATTAATAAGGACTGTTGATGGCTATGTCAGACGAGGCGATGTTTGCCCCGCCACAAGGAATAACAATTGAAGCGGTAAACGGAATGCTCGCGGAGCGGTTAGCACAGAAACACGGCAAGGCGTCTTTATTACGCGCCTTCATCCCGCTGCCGCCGCCGTTCAGCCCGGTACAACTTATTGAACTGCATGTTCTCAAAAGCAACTTCTATTACCGCTACCATGATGATGGCAGCGATGTGACGGCAACAACAGAGTATCAGGGCGAGATGGTCGATTATTCGCGTCACGCCGTCCTTCTCGGCAGTAGTGGAATGGCGGAGCTACGCTTTATTCGCACCCACGGCAGTCGTTTTACTTCCCAGGATTGCACACTGTTTAACTGGCTGGCGCGGATAATCACCCCGGTTCTGCAATCATGGCTCAATGATGAAGAACAGCAGGTGGCGCTGCGTTTGCTGGAGAAAGATCGCGATCATCATCGGGTACTGGTTGATATTACTAATGCAGTGCTGTCACATCTTGATCTCGACGATCTGATCGCTGACGTCGCTCGTGAGATCCATCATTTTTTCGGTCTGGCTTCAGTCAGTATGGTACTGGGCGATCATCGAAAGAACGAGAAGTTCAGCCTGTGGTGCAGCGATCTTTCTGCCTCACATTGTGCGTGTCTGCCACGCTGTATGCCTGGCGAAAGTGTATTGCTGACACAAACGCTACAAACCCGACAACCGACCTTGACGCACCGTGCAGATGATCTGTTTCTCTGGCAACGCGACCCGTTATTACTCTTACTTGCATCTAACGGCTGCGAATCTGCGCTCCTTATACCGCTTACCTTTGGCAACCATACACCGGGTGCATTGTTGCTGGCGCATACCTCTTCCACTCTCTTTAGTGAGGAAAACTGCCAGCTACTACAACACATAGCCGATCGCATCGCTATTGCCGTTGGCAATGCCGATGCCTGGCGTAGCATGACCGATTTGCAGGAAAGTTTGCAGCAAGAAAACCACCAGCTTAGCGAGCAGCTCCTTTCGAATCTGGGCATCGGTGACATTATCTATCAAAGCCAGGCAATGGAAGACCTGCTCCAGCAGGTAGATATTGTGGCGAAGAGCGACAGTACGGTGTTGATTTGTGGTGAAACCGGAACTGGCAAAGAGGTGATCGCCAGAGCGATCCATCAACTTAGCCCGCGACGCGACAAGCCGCTGGTCAAAATCAACTGCGCTGCCATCCCCGCCAGTCTTCTGGAAAGTGAGTTATTCGGTCATGACAAAGGGGCGTTTACTGGTGCGATTAATACCCATCGTGGTCGTTTTGAAATTGCCGATGGCGGCACGTTGTTTCTCGATGAAATTGGCGATCTGCCGTTAGAACTTCAGCCTAAACTGCTGCGCGTATTGCAGGAGCGGGAGATTGAGCGTCTCGGCGGGAGTAGAACGATCCCGGTGAATGTCAGAGTCATTGCCGCCACCAACCGTGATTTGTGGCAAATGGTTGAAGATCGCCAGTTTCGCAGCGATCTCTTTTATCGCCTGAATGTCTTCCCACTGGAATTGCCGCCGCTACGCGACCGTCCGGAAGATATCCCTCTTTTAGCAAAACATTTCACGCAAAAAATGGCGCGCCATATGAATCGCGCAATTGACGCCATCCCGACCGAGGCACTACGCCAGTTGATGTCGTGGGATTGGCCGGGCAACGTGCGCGAGCTGGAAAACGTGATTGAGCGGGCGGTACTGTTGACTCGTGGTAACAGTCTGAATTTACATCTAAATGTCCGACAAAGCCGTTTACTGCCGACGCTAAATGAAGATTCAGCGCTTCGCAGTTCAATGGCGCAGTTACTGCACCCGACGACGCCAGAGAATGACGAAGAAGAACGTCAGCGCATTGTTCAGGTATTGCGAGAAACCAATGGCATTGTTGCCGGGCCCCGTGGCGCAGCGACGCGATTAGGGATGAAGCGCACCACGCTGCTGTCACGAATGCAGCGGCTGGGGATCTCGGTTCGCGAGGTGTTGTAATCTGCTTTTGCAGGAGTATGCATGAGAAACAAACTCTCTTTCGACTTGCAGTTGAGCGCCAGAAAAGCGGCAATCGCTGAACGGATTGCCGCCCATAAAATTGCCCGCAGTAAAGTGTCGGTCTTTTTAATGGCGATGTCCGCTGGCGTGTTTATGGCGATCGGATTTACTTTTTACCTTTCCGTTATCGCCGATGCCCCGTCTTCACAGGCATTAACCCATCTGGTGGGCGGCCTTTGCTTTACACTCGGCTTTATTTTGCTGGCGGTTTGCGGCACCAGCCTGTTCACCTCGTCGGTAATGACGGTGATGGCAAAAAGTCGGGGCGTTATTAGTTGGCGAACTTGGCTGATTAACGCACTTCTGGTGGCCTGCGGTAATCTGGCAGGTATTGCCTGTTTCAGTTTGTTAATCTGGTTTTCCGGGCTGGTGATGAGTGAAAACGCGATGTGGGGAGTCGCGGTTTTACACTGCGCCGAGGGCAAAATGCATCATACATTTACTGAATCTGTCAGCCTCGGCATTATGTGCAATCTGATGGTTTGCCTGGCGCTGTGGATGAGTTATTGCGGGCGTTCGTTATGCGACAAAATCGTCGCCATGATTTTGCCCATCACCCTGTTTGTCGCCAGTGGCTTTGAGCACTGTATCGCCAATTTGTTTGTGATTCCGTTCGCCATTGCCATTCGCCATTTCGCCCCTCCCCCCTTCTGGCAGCTGGCGCACAGTAGCGCAGACAATTTTCCGGCACTGACGGTCAGCCATTTTATTACCGCCAATCTGCTCCCGGTGATGCTGGGTAATATTATCGGCGGTGCGGTGCTGGTGAGTATGTGTTATCGGGCTATTTATTTACGTCAGGAACCCTGAAAAATCAGCCCGGCGAAACAGTTCGTCGGGCTGAAGATTATTCTTGCGCGATTTGCCCATCGGGCCAGGCATGAATCACGGCTTTGATCAGCGTCGCCAACGGAATGGCGAAGAATACGCCCCAGAATCCCCACAAACCACCGAAGATCACCACCGATAAAATAATCACCAGCGGATGCAGGTTAACCGCTTCGGAGAACAACACCGGCACTAACAGGTTGCCGTCCAGCGCCTGAATAATCAGATACACCGCGAAGCAGCTCCAGAATTCAGTACCTGCGCCAAACTGGAATAGCGCCACGCCAACCACCGGAATGGTCACCACAAATGCGCCAATGTACGGAATAAGAACCGAGAAGCCGACCAGCACTGCCAGCAGCAGCGAATAGTTCAGCCCGAAGAGCAAGAACCCCAGCCAGGTGGCGATCCCCACCACGATCATCTCCAGCACTTTGCCGCGGATATAGTTGGTGATTTGTTGATTCATCTCCTTCCACACCTGTCCTGCCAGCCCACGGTTACGCGGCAGCACCCGGCGAACGGCGTTCAGCATCTGCTCTTTGTCTTTCAGCAGGAAGAAGACCATCAATGGCACCAGCACCAGATAGACGGCTATGGTCAGCAAACCGACCAGCGAGGCGAGGGAAATTTTCACCACCGAATCGCCCATGGTCAGCATCCGACTGCGCATATTTTCGGCCATTGCATCAATAATGCCCGCGTCCATTAACGCCGGATAGCGGCGCGGCAACGTGGCGGCAAAGTCAGAAAGCTTATTGAGCATCCCCGGCATATCGCGGATTAAGTAGATGCCCTGTTGCCAGGCGATAGGCAGTACCACGAACGCCATCAGTAGCAATATACCGACGAAAACCACCAATACAATCGACGTCGCCCAGCGGCGGGAGCAGCCAATAGATTGCAGACGCACGGTTGGCCATTCCAGCAAATAGGCCAGCACAATAGCCACCAGCAACGGAGCAAGCAGGCCACTAAAGAAAAAGATAATGCCAAATCCGGCAACTAAAATAACCAGCAAGGCAATCGCTTCCGGGTCGCTAAAACGGCGGCGATACCATTGCATCAACATTTCGAGCATAAAGACCTTCCCTGAACCTCAAGAGCGGGATTGCGATCCGCAATTGTATCGAAATGTCACAAAAAAGACTTCGCTTTTTATGACGGATTCAGGAAACTGAAAAGTCATTTGAGTGGGCTAATCTTCGCCGTTACACTCAAAGGCGGCGCGGTGGGAACGATATTTCACAGTATCGGTCAAATGACTATCTCCAGAAATACAGGATAGAGGTTATGTTCAGGCAGTTGAAAAAAAACCTGGTTGCAACCCTCATTGCTGCTATGACCATTGGTCAGGTAGCCCCGGCGTTTGCCGACAGCGCAGACACCTTGCCGGATATGGGAACCTCCGCAGGAAGCACGCTTTCCATTGGTCAGGAAATGCAGATGGGCGACTATTATGTCCGCCAGCTACGCGGCAGCGCGCCGTTAATTAATGACCCGCTGTTAACGCAATATATTAATTCGCTGGGGATGCGTCTGGTTTCGCATGCCAATTCGGTTAAGACACCGTTTCATTTTTTTCTGATCAACAACGACGAAATTAACGCCTTTGCTTTCTTTGGCGGCAACGTGGTGCTGCACTCTGCCCTGTTCCGTTATTCCGATAACGAAAGTCAACTGGCTTCAGTTATGGCGCACGAAATCTCCCACGTCACCCAACGTCACCTGGCGCGAGCGATGGAAGATCAGCAGCGCAGCGCGCCGCTGACCTGGGTCGGCGCGTTAGGTTCTATTTTACTGGCGATGGCCAGTCCGCAGGCGGGGATGGCGGCGCTGACCGGTACACTGGCGGGAACGCGTCAGGGGATGATCAGTTTCACCCAGCAAAATGAACAGGAAGCGGACCGCATTGGTATTCAGGTGCTGCAACGCTCGGGATTCGATCCGCAGGCGATGCCAACCTTCCTCGAAAAATTACTCGATCAGGCGCGTTACTCCTCGCGCCCGCCGGAAATTTTATTGACTCACCCGTTGCCGGAAAGTCGTCTGGCAGATGCCCGCAACCGTGCTAATCAGATGCGCCCGATGGTGGTGCAGTCGTCGGAAGATTTCTATCTGGCGAAAGCGCGCACACTGGGGATGTATAATTCCGGACGTAACCAGCTCACCAGTGATTTGCTGGATGAATGGGCGAAAGGAAACGTTCGTCAGCAACGAGCAGCACAATATGGTCGTGCTTTACAGGCGATGGAAGCCAATAAATACGACGAGGCGCGTAAAACGCTGCAACCGTTACTGGCGGCAGAACCTGGCAACGCATGGTATCTCGATCTGGCTACTGATATCGATCTTGGGCAAAACAAAGCCAATGAGGCGATCAATCGTCTGAAAAATGCCCGCGATTTACGCACCAATCCGGTGTTGCAGCTCAACCTGGCGAACGCTTATTTGCAAGGCGGTCAACCACAAGAAGCGGCCAATATTCTGAATCGCTACACCTTTAATAATAAAGATGACAGCAACGGCTGGGATTTGCTGGCACAGGCGGAAGCCGCGCTAAATAACCGCGATCAGGAGCTGGCTGCGCGAGCAGAAGGTTATGCGCTCGCCGGACGACTCGATCAGGCCATTTCGCTGTTGAGTAGCGCCAGTTCGCAGGTGAAATTAGGCAGCCTGCAACAAGCGCGTTACGATGCGCGCATCGACCAGTTGCGCCAGCTGCAGGAACGCTTTAAGCCTTATACCAAGATGTAATTCGCATTAAAGGAAGAACAATGACCAAACAGGTAAAAATCTACCATAACCCACGCTGTTCAAAGAGCCGGGAAACGCTGAACCTGCTGAAAGAAAACGGCGTGGAGCCAGAAGTGGTGCTCTACCTTGAGACACCCGCCGATGCGGCAACGCTGCGCGATTTGCTGAAAATACTGGGGATGAATAGCGCCCGTGAATTGATGCGCCAGAAAGAGGATCTTTATAAAGAACTGAACCTGGCTGACAGTTCGCTTAGCGAAGAGGCGCTGATTCAGGCAATGGTGGATAATCCGAAGCTGATGGAGCGCCCGATTGTGGTCGCGAATGGCAAAGCGCGGATTGGTCGTCCACCGGAGCAGGTACTGGAAATCGTGGGTTAAGATGTGCTCCATCGCTAGTTGAAGCACATTGCCGGATGCGACGCTTGCCACGTCTTATCCGGCCTACGAATACTATGGATTAACTTCGCGTAGTTCGGATAAGGCGTTCGCGCCGCATCCGACAATAAACACCTTATCTACAACTTCAGAATTTCTTTCACAAACGGAATGGTCAGCTTACGTTGCGCGGTAATCGACGCACGATCCAACTGATCCAACGTCATAAATAGCGTGCGCATTTCTCTGTCGAGCCGCTTCAGCAAGAAACGCCCCACATCTTCCGGCAGTTCAAAACCACGCAAACGCGCGCGTAACTGTAGCGCCTGCAACTTATCTTCATCAGAAAGTGGCTGCAATTTGTAGATCTGCCCCCAGTCGAGTCGCGACGCGAGATCCGGTAATCCCAGATTCAACTGCCGCGGTGGACGATCGCCGGTGATCAACAACCGTGTTTTGCCCGATTCCAGAATTCGATTGTAGAGATCGAAAATCGCCATCTCCCACAACTCATCGCCTGCAATACACTCAATGTTGTCGATACAGACCAGCGACAAATGCTCCATACCGTCGAGCACTTCCGGAACAAACCAGGTGCGTTTATCCAGCGGGACATAGCCCACCGCATCGCCACGCTGCGACAATTCCGCGCAAGCCGCGTGCAGCAGATGGCTGCGCCCCGCGCCTTCGCGTGCCCAGAGATAGATGTAACCGCTATGTTCCTGACGCAGCACGTTTTGCAGCGCGGCCAGTAAAGAGGAGTTATCCCCCGGCCAGAAACTTGCAAAGGTTTCGTCGTCAGGAAGATAAAGTGGCAAAGAGAGCTGTGCCGGTGTGTTCAGAGATACCTCAACCAGGATTTCACAAAATCGCGAGAAGTTTACCACAGAATCCCATGATGTTTGAACCGGGCAGCAACACTGCCCGGTCGGTACATTATTTGTCTGTTATATCCGCGTCTTCTGCGTCCAGCACCACTTCTTCAGGGCGCAGCACACTGATCAGTTTGAAGATCAAACTTAAGCCGATACCGACGATGGTCGCCAGCGCCATACCTTTTAACTCCGCCGCGCCGATGTTTACCTTCGCGCCACTGACGCCGATGATCAAAATCACGGAAGTCAGGATCAGGTTCTGTGCTTTGTTGTAATCCACTTTCGATTCGATCAAAACACGAATACCGGAAGCACCGATGACACCATAAAGCAGCAGCGAAACGCCGCCCATCACCGGCAATGGGATCATCTGGATAGCGGCAGCCAGTTTACCGACGCAGGAAAGCAGGATAGCGAAAATCGCCGCCCCGCCGATAACCCAGGTACTGTAAACACGGGTGATCGCCATCACGCCAATGTTTTCTCCGTAAGTAGTATTTGGCGTAGAGCCAAAGAAGCCGGAAATCACGGTCGACAAGCCATTAGCAAACATCGAACGGTGCAGACCTGGATCGCGCAGCAGATCTTTTTTGACGATATTAGCCGTTACTACCAGGTGCCCTACGTGTTCGGCAATAACCACTAACGCCGCTGGCAGAATAGTCAGAATGGCAAACCACTCGAAGCGCGGCGTATAGAGGGTTGGCAGCGCAAACCAGTGAGCATTAATAATCGGCGTGGTATCGACAATTCCCATTGCGAAAGAGAGCGCGTACCCCACCAGCACGCCAATTAAAATCGGGATAATTGCCAGGAAACCACGAAACAGCACGGAACCTAAAACCGTGACCGCCAGGGTGGTAATAGAGATGATGATGGTTTTGGAGTCTGGCGTTTGCCCTTCAGCCGGGAGTAAACCCGCCATACCGGCAGCTACGCCCGCCAGCTCCAGACCGATGACGGCAACGATTGCGCCCATTGCCGCAGGTGGAAACAGCACGTCCAGCCAGCCGGTCCCCGCTTTCTTCACGATAAAAGAAACCAGGCAGAACAGCACGCCGCACATAATAAAGCCGCCCAGCGCGACTTCATACCCTAACGGCAACAGTAACAATACCGGTGAAATAAAGGCAAAGCTGGAACCAAGATAAGCCGGAATTTTCCCTTTACAGATGAAGAGATACAGCAGCGTTCCAATACCGTTAAATAACAGTACAGTCGCCGGGTTAATATGAAATAAGACGGGCACCAGGACGGTTGCACCAAACATGGCGAACAAATGTTGCAAACTAAGCGGGATTGTCTGTAAAAGTGGCGGTCTTTCACTCACCCCGATAGCACGGCGCGTCATAGTATTATCCTCTGTATTATGTGTTATAGGCGCTTTACTCAAAAAAAAGCCGACTCTTAAAGTCGGCTTTAATTATTTTTATTCTTTATTTCGTACCAAAGATTTTGTCACCGGCATCGCCGAGGCCCGGAATAATGTATCCGTGCTCGTTCAGTCCCTGATCAATCGATGCGGTATACAGTTCGACGTCCGGGTGCGCTTTTTCCAGCGCAGCGATACCTTCTGGCGCAGCTACCAGCACCAGAACTTTGATGCTGCTGCAGCCCGCTTTTTTCAGCAGGTCGATGGTCGCGATAACGGAACCACCGGTTGCCAGCATTGGGTCAACGATCAGCGCCATACGCTCATCGATGTTAGAAACCAGTTTCTGGAAGTACGGTACCGGCTCCAGCGTTTCTTCATTACGGTACATACCGACAACGCTGATGCGCGCGCTCGGAACGTTTTCCAGCACACCGTCCATCATACCAAGACCCGCACGCAGAATTGGCACAACGGTAATTTTCTTACCTTTGATCTGGTCGATTTCTACCGGGCCGTTCCAGCCTTCGATAGTTACTTTTTCCGTTTCGAGGTCGGCGGTCGCTTCGTAAGTCAGCAGGCTACCCACTTCGGAAGCGAGTTCGCGAAAGCGCTTGGTGCTGATATCTTGCTCACGCATCAGTCCCAGCTTGTGTTTGACGAGTGGGTGTTTGACTTCCACGATCTTCATACTCTTTCTCCTTTGAGGGGCAGCCACAAAAAAAATCGACGGATTATACCTCCTTTCTTCAAGGCGGCAATATTCTTTTCGTTGACTTTAGTCAAAATGATAACGGTTTGAGATAAAGTTATTTTATATTCAGATGGTTATGAAAGAAGATTATTCCATCCGAAAACTAACCTTTACCCTGGCACAAGTCTTCTTTCGCCGCGCGCCTGGGGAAAAGACGTGCAAAAAGGTTGTGTAAAGCAGTCTCGCAAACGTTTGCTTTCCCTGTTAGAATTGCGCCGAATTTTATTTTTCTACCGCAAGTAACGCGTGGGGACCCAAGCAGTGACCGATAAAACCTCTCTTAGCTACAAAGATGCCGGTGTTGATATTGACGCGGGTAATGCTCTGGTTGGAAGAATCAAAGGCGTAGTGAAGAAAACGCGTCGTCCGGAAGTGATGGGCGGTCTGGGCGGCTTCGGTGCGCTGTGTGCATTGCCGCAAAAATATCGTGAACCCGTGCTGGTTTCTGGCACTGACGGCGTAGGTACCAAGCTGCGTCTGGCAATGGACTTAAAACGTCACGACACCATTGGTATTGATCTGGTCGCCATGTGCGTTAATGACCTGGTGGTGCAAGGTGCAGAGCCGCTGTTTTTCCTCGACTATTACGCAACCGGAAAACTGGATGTTGATACCGCTTCAGCGGTGATCAGCGGCATTGCGGAAGGTTGTCTGCAATCAGGCTGTTCACTGGTGGGTGGCGAAACGGCAGAAATGCCGGGGATGTATCACGGTGAGGATTACGATGTCGCGGGTTTCTGCGTTGGCGTGGTAGAAAAATCAGAAATCATCGACGGCTCTAAAGTCAGCGACGGCGATGTGCTGATTGCACTCGGTTCCAGCGGTCCACACTCGAACGGCTATTCGCTGGTGCGCAAAATTCTTGAAGTCAGCGGTTGTGATCCGCAAACCACCGAACTTGATGGTAAGCCATTAGCCGATCATCTGCTGGCACCGACCCGCATTTACGTGAAGTCAGTGCTGGAGTTGATTGAAAAGGTCGATGTGCATGCCATTGCGCACCTGACCGGCGGCGGCTTCTGGGAAAACATTCCGCGCGTATTGCCAGATAATACTCAGGCAGTGATTGATGAATCTTCCTGGCAGTGGCCGGAAGTGTTCAACTGGCTGCAAACGGCAGGTAACGTTGAGCACCATGAAATGTATCGCACCTTCAACTGCGGCGTCGGGATGATTATTGCCCTGCCTGCTCCGGAAGTGGACAAAGCCCTCGCCCTGCTCAATGCCAACGGTGAAAACGCGTGGAAAATCGGTATCATCAAAGCCTCTGATTCCGAACAACGCGTGGTTATCGAATAATGAATATTGTGGTGCTTATTTCCGGCAACGGAAGTAATTTACAGGCAATTATTGACGCCTGTAAAACCAACAAAATTAAAGGCACCGTACGGGCAGTTTTCAGCAATAAGGCCGACGCGTTCGGCCTTGAACGCGCCCGCCAGGCGGGTATTGCAACGCATACGCTCATCGCCAGCGCGTTTGACAGTCGTGAAGCCTATGACCGGGAGTTGATTCATGAAATCGACATGTACGCACCCGATGTGGTCGTGCTGGCTGGTTTTATGCGCATTCTCAGCCCGGCGTTTGTCTCCCACTATGCCGGGCGTTTGCTGAACATTCACCCTTCTCTGCTGCCGAAATATCCCGGATTACACACCCATCGTCAGGCGCTGGAAAATGGCGATGAAGAGCACGGTACATCGGTGCATTTCGTCACCGATGAACTGGACGGTGGCCCGGTTATTTTACAGGCGAAAGTCCCGGTATTTGCTGGTGATTCGGAAGATGACATCACCGCCCGCGTGCAAACCCAGGAACACGCCATTTATCCACTGGTGATTAGCTGGTTTGCCGATGGTCGTCTGAAAATGCACGAAAACGCCGCGTGGCTGGATGGTCAACGTCTGCCGCCGCAGGGCTACGCTGCCGACGAGTAATACCCCCGTAATTAAAGCGCCAGCTCTGCCGCTGGCGTTTTTCAATTCACCTGTAAATCGCAAGCTCCAGCAGTTTTTTTCCCCCTTTTCTGGCATAGTTGGACATCTGCCAATATTGCTCGCCATAATATCCAGGCAGTGTCCCGTGAATAAAACGGAGTAAAAGTGGTAATGGGTCAGGAAAAGCTATACATCGAAAAAGAGCTCAGTTGGTTATCGTTCAATGAACGCGTGCTTCAGGAAGCGGCGGACAAATCTAACCCGCTGATTGAAAGGATGCGTTTCCTGGGGATCTATTCCAATAACCTTGATGAGTTCTATAAAGTCCGCTTCGCTGAACTGAAGCGACGCATCATTATTAGCGAAGAACAAGGCTCCAACTCTCATTCCCGCCATTTACTGGGCAAAATTCAGTCCCGGGTGCTGAAAGCCGATCAGGAATTCGACGGCCTCTACAACGAGCTATTGCTGGAGATGGCGCGCAACCAGATCTTCCTGATTAATGAACGCCAGCTCTCCGTCAATCAACAAAACTGGCTGCGTCATTATTTTAAGCAGTATCTGCGTCAGCACATTACGCCGATTTTAATCAATCCTGACACTGACTTAGTGCAGTTCCTGAAAGATGATTACACCTATCTGGCGGTGGAAATTATCCGTGGCGATACCATCCGTTACGCGCTGCTGGAGATCCCATCAGATAAAGTGCCGCGCTTTGTGAATTTACCGCCAGAAGCGCCGCGTCGACGCAAGCCGATGATTCTTCTGGATAACATTCTGCGTTACTGCCTTGATGATATTTTCAAAGGCTTCTTTGATTATGACGCGCTGAATGCCTATTCAATGAAGATGACCCGCGATGCCGAATACGATTTAGTGCATGAGATGGAAGCCAGCCTGATGGAGTTGATGTCTTCCAGTCTCAAGCAGCGTTTAACTGCTGAGCCGGTGCGTTTTGTTTATCAGCGCGATATGCCCAATGCGCTGGTTGAAGTGTTACGCGAAAAACTGACTATTTCCCGCTACGACTCCATCGTCCCCGGCGGTCGTTATCATAATTTTAAAGACTTTATTAATTTCCCCAATGTCGGCAAAGCCAATCTGGTGAACAAACCACTGCCGCGTTTACGCCATATTTGGTTTGATAAAGCCCAGTTCCGCAATGGTTTTGATGCCATTCGCGAACGCGATGTGTTGCTCTATTATCCTTATCACACCTTTGAGCATGTGCTGGAACTGCTGCGTCAGGCTTCGTTCGACCCGAGCGTACTGGCGATTAAAATTAACATTTACCGCGTGGCGAAAGATTCACGCATCATCGACTCGATGATCCACGCCGCACATAACGGTAAGAAAGTCACCGTGGTGGTTGAGTTACAGGCGCGTTTCGACGAAGAAGCCAACATTCACTGGGCGAAGCGCCTGACCGAAGCAGGCGTGCACGTTATCTTCTCTGCGCCGGGGCTGAAAATTCACGCCAAACTGTTCCTGATTTCACGTAAAGAAAACGGTGAAGTGGTGCGTTATGCACACATCGGGACCGGGAACTTTAACGAAAAAACCGCGCGTCTTTATACTGACTATTCGTTGCTGACCGCCGATGCGCGCATCACCAACGAAGTACGGCGGGTATTTAACTTTATTGAAAACCCATACCGTCCGGTGACATTTGATTATTTAATGGTATCGCCGCAAAACTCCCGCCGCCTATTGTATGAAATGGTGGACCGCGAGATCGCCAACGCGCAGCAAGGGCTGCCCAGTGGTATCACCCTGAAGCTAAATAACCTTGTCGATAAAGGCCTGGTTGATCGTCTGTATGCGGCCTCCAGCTCCGGCGTACCGGTTAATCTGCTGGTTCGCGGAATGTGTTCGCTGATCCCCAATCTGGAAGGCATTAGCGACAACATTCGTGCCATCAGTATTGTTGACCGTTACCTTGAACATGACCGGGTTTATATTTTTGAAAATGGCGGCGATAAAAAGGTCTACCTTTCTTCCGCCGACTGGATGACGCGCAATATTGATTATCGTATTGAAGTGGCGACGCCGCTGCTCGATCCGCGCCTGAAGCAGCGGGTACTGGACATCATCGACATATTGTTCAGCGATACGGTCAAAGCACGTTATATCGATAAAGAACTCAGTAATCGCTACGTTCCCCGCGGCAATCGCCGCAAAGTACGGGCGCAGTTGGCGATTTATGACTACATCAAATCACTCGAACAACCTGAATAACCCTATGCCAATACACGATAAATCCCCTCGTCCGCAGGAGTTTGCTGCGGTCGATCTTGGTTCAAACAGTTTTCACATGGTCATAGCCCGTGTGGTAGATGGTGCCATGCAGATTATTGGCCGCCTGAAACAGCGGGTGCATCTGGCGGACGGCCTGGGGCCAGATAATATGTTGAGTGAAGAGGCAATGACGCGCGGTTTAAACTGTCTGTCGCTGTTTGCCGAACGGCTACAAGGGTTTTCTCCTGCCAGCGTCTGTATAGTTGGTACCCATACGCTGCGTCAGGCGCTGAACGCCACTGACTTTCTGAAACGCGCGGAAAAGGTCATTCCCTACCCGATTGAAATTATTTCCGGTAATGAAGAAGCCCGTCTGATTTTTATGGGCGTGGAACATACCCAACCGGAAAAAGGTCGCAAACTGGTTATTGATATTGGCGGCGGATCTACGGAACTGGTGATTGGTGAAAATTTCGAACCTATTCTCGTTGAAAGCCGCCGGATGGGTTGTGTCAGCTTTGCCCAGCTTTATTTTCCTGGCGGGGTCATCAATAAAGAGAATTTTCAGCGCGCTCGCATGGCGGCAGCACAAAAACTGGAAACTTTAACCTGGCAATTCCGTATTCAGGGCTGGAACGTTGCAATGGGCGCTTCCGGTACCATAAAAGCCGCCCATGAAGTGTTAATGGAAATGGGCGAGAAAGACGGGATAATTACCCCGGAACGTCTGGAAAAACTGGTAAAAGAAGTTTTACGTCACCGTAATTTCGCATCGCTGAGTTTACCGGGTCTTTCCGAAGAGCGGAAAACAGTCTTCGTTCCGGGACTGGCGATTTTATGCGGTGTGTTTGATGCTTTAGCCATCCGTGAACTGCGCCTTTCTGACGGGGCGTTACGCGAAGGCGTACTGTATGAAATGGAAGGACGTTTCCGTCATCAGGATGTGCGTAGTCGCACCGCCAGCAGCCTCGCCAACCAGTATCACATCGACAGCGAACAGGCCCGACGGGTGCTGGATACCACTATGCAAATGTACGAACAGTGGCGGGAACAGCAACCGAAGCTGGCGCATCCGCAACTGGAGGCGCTACTGCGATGGGCCGCCATGCTGCATGAGGTCGGGTTGAATATCAACCACAGCGGTTTGCATCGCCACTCCGCTTATATTCTGCAAAACAGTGACTTGCCGGGTTTTAATCAGGAACAGCAGCTGATGATGGCGACACTGGTGCGCTATCACCGTAAAGCGATTAAGCTCGACGATCTACCGCGCTTTACCTTGTTTAAGAAGAAACAGTTCCTGCCACTGATACAGCTATTGCGCCTTGGCGTATTACTCAACAATCAACGTCAGGCAACCACCACACCGCCAACATTGACGCTGATTACTGATGACAGTCACTGGACACTGCGTTTCCCGCATGACTGGTTTAGTCAGAATGCGCTGGTACTGCTTGATCTGGAAAAGGAGCAAGAATACTGGGAAGGCGTGGCTGGCTGGCGGTTGAAAATTGAAGAAGAAAGTACACCAGAAATCGCCGCTTAATACTTTGCGGGCCGACGAGAAATGTCGGCCCGCATTATTCAGGCACTTTCGCGAATGGGTTCGATTTCATTCAGCGTATCAATTAACGGCTGCGGCTTACCAATAAGATAACCCTGCATATAATCGATCCCCAAAGAGAGCACCGCCTCGCGGATCTCTTCGTTTTCAACGTACTCTGCCACTACCAGCATTTTCTTCATTCGCGCCAGGTGGCAAATCGATGCCACTATCTGATAATCCAGACTATTTGACACAATATTGCGGATAAAACTGCCGTCAATTTTAAGCAGATCGGCATTCACATTTTTAAGCCGCGCATAGCTGGCGTAGCCGGTGCCGAAATCATCAATCGCAATCTGGCAGCCTAATTCCTGAAGATGCTGCAAGGTGATTTGCGCCTGCTTAACATTGGTCAGAGCATTACTTTCGGTGACTTCAAAAATAAGTTGCCACGCTTCAATCTGATATTTAGCCAGCAACTGACTGACTTCAACAGGAAAACGAGCCTGACATACCGAGGTTGGAGACAGATTAATAGCAAAACGGTGAGCGGGCATCTTCGCTCTGTTTTCAGCCATAAATTGCAGCGTATGCTCAATGACCCACATGTCGATACTCGACGATAAACCAAATTCGTGCGCGACCGGCAAGAAGCTATCGGGGCTGATCAGTTCATCATTCTCACCTTTCATGCGCAGAAGAATTTCATGGTAAACATCACCACGCATACCGGTAATCGGCTGGGCCATCAGGAAAAAATGGTTGTGTTCCAGCGCCTGCTGTAGTCGATTCATCATCGCGACTTTATCTTTCAATTCGCGTTGCAAATACATTGCCCCGCGACGCTGCATATTTTCCGGGGCGTTGGTCACGATGGAAAGTTCGGCGACCGTATTTAGCTCTCCCAGCAGCAGGTAGATATGATTCACTGGCGAGCGCACATAGCAGTAACTGACGCCAATCTGCGGTTGCATCGGCATGCCATCCCAAAAGAAACGAAATTGCTTGAGATGGCTATCCAGTGCGGTAATGCGCTCCTGGTGCGATTCTGTATTCAGTCGCAGCGCGAGATCGTTACCCGAAAGCTGATAAACATCTTCACCCGGTTCCAGCAAGGGTGACAGCCAGTGAGAAAGTTTTTGCTTGTATTGAATCCGCAGCATGATGCCATAGTTCTTAACCAGCATTTCCATGCCAGGGATGCGTAAATAACAAAGCGCAGACCAGGGGGCATCACGCAACGCGCGATTCAGGGCGCGAACATTTGGCAGATGAACCACCGGGTCCACATACGCAAGCCGCTGAATGCGTCTGACTACCGCTCTCTGACGGGTTGCCAGTACAGCCATATAATTGACAATAAAAGAGAATACCAGATAACTGGAGGAGGTTATGGTCAGCTGCGTGGTATAGCCAGGATAAATGGGAATGTAATTTTGATAGCTGTGGATGCTGATCATCAACACGACCGCCCAGAGCAGCGAAATCAGCTTATAACCATAGCGCATCGCTCCCCACATCATCAGGGGCAGCAATAATGACAAGGTATAATTGGTGCTAAAAATTGTGCTTTTTTCATTTAACGGCATGCATAACAGCAACAATAAAGCACCTAATGCCAGTAGCCAGAGCGCGAACTCTTTTTTGGTGACTTTGGCATCAACCTGCTGTTTTAATTGCGAATAATAGCTACGTAAATAAAATGGATTTCGCACTACCCGAATGATGAAGTAGCACAGCGGGACACCGATCAGATTACCCACCAGTAAGGCCTGATAATTGATTAAAGTCCCGAGGTTAAAAGGCATGACACCGACCAGATTTTCTCTGCTCGCCAGTAATCCTACAAATGCAGCAAACTGGAAAAGTATCAGAAACAGCGTTGCAGGAAACACAATCTGCCAGAATATACGCTGGGAAATTAAACGGGTATCACCATGTGAAACGTTGTTACGCCGGGGAGTAAAGACCCTGTAACCGCCCCAACAGAGAATGATAATGATAATAAAATTAGCCGTTAATGATAGCGTTTCGTAAAAACCCAGCTCTGCATATTTGCGGACAAAAATCCCTAAGGCGATCCCTGGCAATGCCGCCCAGCTGAAAAACATCATCATGCTGATCATCAGTGCCAGAGGCAGATAAAAGAGAAAAACCTCACCGGAAGAAATATGCGCGAAAGTATTAATGTGGGCGAAAATGGGCAAGATTAAAGAAGGCAGGAACAGCGGAAGCCCCCACCATTTATCACGTATTTTTATATAAGTTGCATTCAGTTTCATAGATGCTCAGCAGAATCCCCCACATCCTGAAGGAGGTGTATTCAGACAGGCATCCCACCTGACTTCGAATGATGATTATTCATCACTATAGAGAGCATTGATTCTAAGTGTCATATGAAAGTACCAATTGATATATATCAAACAAAATAACCCTGATTAATGAATTATTACGTTTATCATGTTAATTCATCATTATTACATCATCATTGTAAATAATTAAATTAACTTCCATAACATTAAAATATGTATCCACTGACGCTTTTTTACATAACGAAGAATTGACCATTTTGTCCTGTTGTGCCTTAATGTAAGTACCGTCCACAGCGTGGGACATACTTCAAGGAACCTTTTGTGAGTCAGGCAACCAGTATGCGAAAACGACACCGATTTAACAGTCGCATGACCCGTATCGTACTGCTCATCAGCTTTATCTTCTTCTTTGGCCGTTTTATCTACTCGTCCGTCGGTGCCTGGCAGCACCATCAGAGCAAAAAAGAAGCTCAGCAATCCACACTCTCCGTCGAATCACCGGTACAACGTTAGCGGTTACCTTCTCCACTTTCACAGAACATAACGGCACTTCGCTGTCGGATGCTTTTGCTGTTTGGGATTATCAAAGCGGCAGATATTCTTTCATCTTAAATTTTACGTCTTTATCCTGACTGATGTTTATCCTGTTTGGCTGCGAAATAAATATAAAATTAATATATATGTTGTAATGATATATTTTTATAAATTATTCCCTGCGTGAATTTTAATAAATTTAATCTATCCCTTTATACGCAATACATTTACTTTCCTCTTTTGATGATCTTAAATGTCTTATTTTTCGTAATGTGTATAACAAGGAATAGTGATGAAATTTAAAAAATGTCTTCTGCCTGTGGCAATGTTAGCGTCATTCACTCTGGCAGGATGCCAGTCAAATGCTGACGATCATGCTGCCGATGTTTATCAAACCGATCAACTGAATACCAAACAAGAAACTAAAACCGTTAATATTATTTCCATTCTTCCCGCAAAAGTTGCCGTAGACAACTCCCAAAATAAACGGAACGCACAAGCCTTCGGCGCGCTTATTGGCGCAGTCGCTGGCGGTGTTATCGGCCACAACGTCGGGTCTGGCAGCAATTCCGGAACGACGGCAGGTGCAGTTGGCGGCGGAGCTGTAGGCGCGGCAGCGGGTTCTATGGTGAATGATAAAACCTTAGTGGAAGGTGTTTCTTTAACCTATAAGGAAGGCACCAAAGTGTATACCTCTACCCAGGTGGGTAAAGAGTGCCAGTTTACGACAGGTTTAGCCGTTGTTATTACCACGACGTATAACGAAACGCGTATTCAGCCAAATACCAAATGTCCTGAAAAGAGCTAATAATCAGGAGGAGTCATGAAGAAAGTTTTTCTTTGCGCCATCTTAGCCTCCTTAAGCTATCCGGCTATCGCCTCATCATTGCAGGATCAACTCTCTGCTGTCGCAGAAGCGGAACAGCAAGGTAAAAATGAAGAGCAAAGGCAGCATGACGAATGGGTCGCGGAGCGCAACAGGGAAATCCAGCAAGAGAAGCAACGTCGCGCAAATGCCCAGGCCGCCGCTAACAAAAGAGCGGCAACGGCAGCGGCAAATAAGAAAGCTCGTCAGGATAAACTGGACGCCGAAGCCTCTGCGGACAAAAAACGCGATCAAAGTTATGAAGATGAGCTACGCAGCTTAGAGATTCAGAAACAAAAACTGGCGCTGGCGAAAGAAGAAGCCCGCGTTAAGCGAGAAAACGAATTTATCGATCAGGAACTGAAGCACAAAGCTGCGCAAACCGATGTGGTGCAATCTGAAGCTGACGCCAACAGAAATATGACTGAAGGCGGTCGCGATCTGATGAAAAGCGTGGGCAAAGCAGAAGAGAACAAATCGGACAGCTGGTTTAATTAATCGATGTTAGTAACTTCAATCCTATAATTCTTGAAGATAAAAAACCCTCTGTAGTAACAGAGGGTTTTGTTCATTCATAGTGCAGGGTCAAATCATTCCCACTCAATGGTAGCTGGCGGCTTGCCGCTGATGTCATACACCACGCGGGAAATACCGTTCACTTCATTGATAATGCGGTTGGAAACGCGACCGAGGAAATCGTACGGCAGATGCGCCCAGTGTGCGGTCATAAAGTCGATGGTTTCGACAGCACGCAGAGAGACAACCCAGTCATACTTACGACCATCGCCCATTACGCCAACGGAACGTACCGGCAGGAACACAGTGAACGCCTGGCTGACTTTGTCGTACAGGTCCGCTTTACGCAGTTCTTCAATGAAGATGGCGTCAGCACGGCGCAGCAGGTCACAGTACTCTTTCTTCACTTCACCCAGAACACGAACGCCAAGGCCTGGTCCCGGGAACGGGTGACGGTACAGCATGTCGTACGGCAGGCCCAGCTCCAGACCAATCTTACGCACTTCGTCTTTGAACAGCTCTTTCAGCGGTTCAACCAGGCCCATCTTCATCTCTTTCGGCAGGCCGCCCACGTTGTGGTGAGATTTGATGACGTGTGCTTTACCGGTTGCAGACGCCGCAGATTCGATAACGTCAGGGTAGATGGTGCCCTGCGCCAGCCACTTCACGTCTTCCAGTTTCAGCGCTTCTTCATCGAATACTTCAACGAAAACGCGACCGATGATTTTACGTTTTGCTTCCGGATCGTTTTCGCCAGCCAGCGCTGACAGGAAGCGATCTTCTGCCGGTACGTGAACAATGTTAAGACCAAAGTGATCGCCAAACATATCCAGAACCTGCTCTGCTTCGTTGAGGCGCAGCAGGCCGTTGTCGACGAATACGCAAGTCAGGTTTTTACCGATAGCGCGGTGCAGCAGCATTGCGGTTACGGAGGAATCCACACCACCAGAGAGGCCGAGGATGACTTTATCGTCGCCTACCTGCTCGCGGATGCGAGCTACAGCATCGTCGATAATTTTCGCTGGCGTCCACAGGGCTTCACACTGGCAGATATCACGCACAAAACGCTCCAGCATGCGCATACCCTGGCGGGTATGAGTCACTTCCGGGTGGAACTGTACGCCATAGAAGCGTTTTTCTTCGTTAGCCATAATGGCAAACGGGCAGCTTTCGGTGCTGGCTACGGTGATGAAGTCGGACGGAATAGCGGTAACTTTATCGCCGTGGCTCATCCAGACATCGAGCAGCGGTTTACCGTCTGCGGTCAGCGCATCTTCGATACCGCGAACCAGTGCGCTGTCGTTTACGACTTCAACCTGCGCGTAGCCAAATTCACGTTCGTTAGAGGCTTCAACGTGACCGCCCAACTGCATTGCCATGGTCTGCATGCCATAGCAAACGCCGAATACCGGTACGCCTGCTTCAAAGACATACTGCGGCGCACGCGGACTGTTTTCTTCAGTAGTACTTTCCGGGCCGCCGGAAAGAATAATGCCGCTTGGATTGAAGTCACGAATTTGTGCTTCTGTCACATCCCACGCCCACAGTTCGCAGTAAACACCCAGCTCACGCACGCGGCGCGCAACCAGTTGAGTGTACTGAGAACCGAAGTCCAGAATGAGGATGCGATGCTTATGAATGTTTTCCGTCATTGACGCTTATTCCGAGGCAAGTGAAACAGATAATATAAATCGCCCGACATGAAGTCGGGCGAAGAGAATCAGGAGCCCAGACGGTAGTTCGGGGACTCTTTAGTAATGGTCACGTCGTGAACGTGGCTTTCCTGAATGCCCGCACCGCTGATACGTACAAACTCCGCTTTAGTACGCAGTTCGTCGATAGTACCACAGCCGGTCAGACCCATACAGGAGCGCAGGCCGCCCATCTGCTGGTGAATGATCTCTTTCAGGCGACCTTTATAGGCTACGCGACCTTCGATACCTTCCGGCACCAGTTTGTCGGCAGCGTTATCGCTCTGGAAATAACGGTCAGAGGAACCTTTGGACATCGCGCCCAGGGAACCCATACCACGGTAAGATTTGTAAGAACGGCCCTGGTAGAGTTCGATTTCACCCGGAGATTCTTCAGTACCCGCCAGCATGGAACCTACCATCACCGCGCTTGCGCCAGCGGCGATAGCTTTGGCGATGTCGCCGGAGAAGCGAATACCGCCATCAGCGATAACCGGAATACCGGTGCCTTCCAGGGCTTCTACTGCGTCAGCAACAGCGGTAATCTGCGGAACACCGACGCCAGTCACGATACGAGTTGTACAGATAGAGCCAGGGCCAATGCCGACTTTAACCGCACTGCAACCAGCTTCTGCCAGAGCGCGTGCACCTGCAGCTGTTGCCACGTTGCCGCCGATAATTTGCAGATCCGGATATTTAGCACGGGTTTCACGGATACGTTGCAGTACACCTTCTGAGTGACCGTGGGAGGAGTCGATCAGCAGAACGTCAACGCCTGCGGCAACCAGCGCGTCAACACGCTCTTCGTTACCCGCACCTGCGCCAACCGCTGCACCAACACGCAGACGGCCTTGCTCGTCTTTACAGGCGTTCGGTTTACGTTCCGCTTTCTGGAAGTCTTTCACGGTGATCATGCCGATCAGGTGGAATTCGTCATCAACCACCAGCGCTTTTTCAACGCGTTTTTCGTGCATTTTTGCCAGCACCACTTCACGGGCTTCACCTTCACGCACGGTGACCAGACGCTCTTTCGGCGTCATGTAAACGCTAACCGGCTGGTTCAGGTCGGTAACAAAACGCACGTCACGACCGGTGATAATACCCACCAGTTCGTTTTCTTCGGTAACGACCGGATAGCCCGCAAAACCGTTACGCTCGGTCAGTTCTTTCACTTCGCGCAGCGTCGTGGTTGGCAGAACAGTCTGCGGATCAGTCACCACACCAGATTCGTGTTTTTTCACACGGCGAACTTCTTCTGCCTGGCGTTCAATGGACATGTTTTTGTGGATAAAGCCGATACCGCCTTCCTGAGCCAGAGCAATAGCCAGGCGCGCTTCCGTTACGGTATCCATTGCTGCGGAAAGCATAGGGATATTCAGACGAATAGTTTTCGTCAGCTGGGTGCTGAGGTCAGCAGTATTCGGCAGAACGGTAGAGTGAGCAGGAACGAGGAGAACGTCGTCAAACGTCAGAGCTTCTTTAGCGATACGTAGCATGGGCAATATCTCGACCAGAGTGGTTAATAAATATTGCCGCGGCATTATACAGAGCGTAACCGATTGCATCTACCCCTTTTTGCAAAAAATGCTTGCTATCCCCGAAGGGCGGGTTACTATCGACTGAATAACCTGCTGATTTAGAATTTGATCTCGCTCACATGTTACCTTCTCAATCCCCTGCAATTTTTACCGTTAGTCGCCTGAATCAAACGGTTCGTCTGCTGCTTGAGCATGAGATGGGACAGGTTTGGATCAGCGGCGAAATTTCTAATTTCACGCAACCAGCTTCCGGTCACTGGTACTTTACACTCAAAGACGACACCGCCCAGGTACGCTGCGCGATGTTCCGCAACAGCAACCGCCGGGTGACCTTCCGCCCACAGCATGGGCAACAAGTTTTAGTTCGCGCCAATATTACGCTCTACGAGCCGCGCGGCGACTACCAGATAATCGTTGAGAGTATGCAGCCGGCCGGTGAAGGGCTGCTGCAACAGAAGTACGAACAGCTCAAAGCGAAGTTGCAGGCTGAAGGTTTGTTCGATCAGCAATACAAAAAACCACTTCCCTCCCCTGCGCATTGCGTTGGTGTGATCACCTCAAAAACCGGTGCTGCGCTACATGATATTTTGCATGTGTTAAAACGTCGCGATCCTTCTCTGCCGGTGATCATCTACCCTGCCGCCGTTCAGGGCGATGACGCGCCGGGGCAAATTGTTCGCGCCATTGAACTGGCGAATCAGCGCAATGAGTGCGACGTATTGATCGTCGGGCGCGGCGGCGGTTCGCTGGAAGATTTATGGAGTTTTAACGACGAACGCGTAGCGCGGGCGATTTTTACCAGCCGCATTCCGGTTGTCAGCGCCGTCGGGCATGAGACGGATGTGACCATTGCCGATTTTGTTGCCGATCTGCGTGCGCCAACGCCGTCTGCCGCCGCTGAAGTAGTGAGCCGTAATCAGCAAGAGTTACTGCGCCAGGTGCAATCGACCCGTCAACGGCTGGAGATGGCGATGGATTATTATCTCGCCAACCGCACACGTCGCTTTACGCAAATTCATCACCGATTACAGCAACAGCATCCGCAGCTCCGGCTGGCACGCCAGCAAACCATGCTTGAGCGCCTGCAAAAGCGAATGAGCTTTGCGCTGGAAAATCAACTTAAGCGTACCGGGCAACAGCAGCAGCGGTTAACACAGCGGCTGAATCAGCAAAATCCACAGCCGAAGATTCATCGCGCGCAAACGCGCATTCAGCAACTGGAATATCGTTTAGCAGAAACCCTGCGCGCACAGCTTAGCGCCACGCGTGAACGTTTCGGTAATGCAGTAACGCACCTCGAAGCCGTAAGCCCACTGTCAACGCTGGCGCGTGGATACAGCGTTACTACTGCTACTGACGGCAATGTACTGAAAAAAGTGAAGCAAGTTAAAGCGGGTGAAATGCTAACCACACGTCTGGAAGACGGCTGGATAGAAAGTGAAGTAAAAAACATCCAGCCAGTAAAAAAATCGCGTAAAAAGGTGCATTAAGCCAGCACGAATTCAACGCGTTTTTTCGATATCAAGCCATGCCCGTGCTGACAGAAGTAATCTACTGCACCACAGGCTTTTAACACCTGCAACGGTTGATGGCAGTCTGGACAAAGAGCTTTCATTTCAATAAATTCCCCGCAGGATCGGCAACGCGCATGGCCGTTATCCTGATCAAGCACATGCTGACATTGTGGACAATGCAGTTCCATATGAATTCCTCCGGTAGCCATTCCCTCTACATTCATAGAGGGAATGGCAGATAAAATACTTACGGATAATTATTTATTTTTCTTGATGTGCTTCATCAGACGCTTACGTTTACGCATCTGGGTTGGCGTCAGGGTGTTACGCTTATTCGCATACGGGTTTTCCCCTTCTTTGAACTGAATACGAATCGGCGATCCCATTACGTCCAGCGATTTGCGGAAGTAGTTCATCAAGTAGCGCTTGTAGGAATCAGGCAGGTCTTTCACCTGATTACCGTGAATCACCACAATCGGCGGGTTATAACCACCGGCGTGGGCATATTTCAGCTTCACACGACGACCGCGTACCAGCGGCGGTTGGTGATCTTCAACAGCCATCGTCATGATGCGCGTCAGCATAGAGGTCCCCACACGACGGGTGGAGCTGTCATACGCTTCACGTACTGATTCAAACAAGTTACCAACACCACTGCCGTGCAAGGCAGAGATAAAGTGCACACGAGCAAAATCGATAAAGCCCAGACGGAAGTCCAGCGTTTCTTTCACCTGCTCTTTCACTTCCTGACTCAGGCCATCCCACTTATTCACCACAATGACAAGTGAGCGCCCACTATTGAGAATAAAGCCCAGCAGCGAGAGATCCTGATCGGAAATACCTTCGCGCGCATCAATCACTAACATCACCACGTTGGCGTCTTCAATGGCCTGCAACGTTTTGATTACGGAGAATTTCTCTACAGCATCGGTGATTTTGCCGCGTTTACGTACGCCAGCGGTGTCAATGAGCACATACTCACGTCCATCGCGTTCCATTGGGATGTAGATGCTGTCACGCGTCGTGCCAGGCATGTCGTAAACAACAACGCGCTCTTCACCAAGAATACGGTTAGTGAGTGTAGACTTACCTACGTTCGGACGACCCACAATCGCCAGTTTGATCGGCAGACTTTGCGGGTCGAAGTCGTCTTCCTCTTCTTCTTCGCCGTTCTCTTCCGCTTCAAATTGCGCCCAGTATTCAGCGTCTTCGTCGACTTCCTCTTGCGGTGCGAGATCTTCCATCCACGGCAGCAGCACATGCTCCAGCAGACTTAATACGCCACGACCGTGAGACGCGGCGATCGGGTAGATTTCACCTAAACCAAGCGAGTAGAAATCAACCACTGCCTGATCGGGATCCAGACCGTCAGTTTTGTTTGCCACCAGGAAGGTCGGTTTTTCACGGGAGCGCAGATGTTTGGCAATCGCTTCATCTGCCGGCATCAGGCCCGCGCGCGCATCCACCATAAACAGTACGACGTCCGCTTCTTCAATCGCCAGCAGCGACTGTTCCGCCATGCGGGTTTCTACACCGTCTTCTGTGCCATCAATCCCGCCGGTATCAATACAGATAAACTCACGGCCTTCAATTTCCGCACGACCGTACTTACGGTCACGAGTCAGACCCGGGAAATCCGCAACCAGCGCATCTCGGGTGCGAGTTAGACGGTTAAATAACGTGGATTTTCCTACGTTAGGGCGCCCGACAAGCGCGACCACAGGTACCATGTTTAAAGCCTCATTTTTATAAATCATCAGACAACGCACGCTATATTCGCGTCGTTGTTAAAAACAGGAAAACGGCCCCTGTCCAGGAGCCGTTTTCAAAGTGAACGACAGAGACGATTAACGTGTAATAGAGTACACGGTTCCGTCTTTTGCCTGGATCAGCAGTTTGCCGTCAGCGGCAACCGGTTCAGTCTGGAAACCGGAACTATCAACTTTTTGCTGGGCAACGAAACGACCATCTTCGACGTTAATCCAGTGCAGATAACCTTCACTGTCACCGACCACCAGGTTGCCATTATACAGCACCGGAGAAGTCAGCAGGCGATGCAGCAGATCGCTTTGTGTCCACAGCGTAACGCCGCCATCAATGGTCAACGCCATCACCCGGTCATTTTGATCGACCAGATAGATGCGATTGCCGTCGACGATGAAATCATTCACCGAACCCAGTTCGCGTTTCCACATAATCTGACCACTGCGCAGATCAAGCGCCGTCAGGTTACCATTATAGGCCAGCGCGAAAACAACGCCGTTAACAACGACGGGAGTCGTGTCAACATCGCTCAGACGGTCAATTTCGGTAGAACCGGTCGCCTGGGAAATACGCTGCTGCCAAATCATCTGGCCCTGTTCCATCAGCACTGCGCTGACGCGACCATTATCGCCCCCCACGACGGCCGCACCAAAAGCCGTTGTCGGCGCAGACTCGCCACGCAAAGAGAGCGAAGGCATATCGAGGTTAACTGTCCATTTGACAGCGCCGTCAGCTTCGTTCAGCGCTTGTAACTGACCGTTACTGGTGTGGATTAACACCAGACCGTCGCTGACCACCGGGCGCGAAAGTGCTTCACCCGCGACTTTAGTTTGCCATGCCACAGTACCATCGCTGGTATTCAGCGCGTAAACCTGCGCCTTTTCGCTGCCAATGTAGACATGCCCACCAGACACGGTCACACCGCCAGAAAGTAATGCAGGCTCTTTAGAGAACCAGCCATCTTTCTCGGCCAGGCTGACAGACCAGATTTCTTTGCCATCATCCGCATTCAGCGCTTTTACTAAACCAGCGCGGTCCGCTGCATAGACAACGTTGTCCGCCAGTGCCGGATGAAGATTGGAATAGAAGTTGCCAATGCCGCTACCAACGGAAGTGCTCCACGCCGTGGTCGGCGTAAACTGGTTTTCAACGGTTGGCAATGGGGACATCTTTACCACATCTTCTTCGCTGTTAAACAGCGAACAGCCGCTTAAAAGGGTAACGGAAAGCAGTCCTGGCAGCAGTAATTTACGCAATTGCATCGGGTCCCTCTCAGATGGACAAATTATTAATTTTCATCTGCATCATTTCGCTCAGTGCCGGAGTAACATCGCTTTTCACGCCTGCTTCCCATGCACTACGCGCACCTTGCTTATCACCTTTGCTCAGCAATGCTTCACCACGCAGGTCGGCAACAATGGCAGCCCACCCTTCACCTTTGATGGTATCAAGGGTTTTCAGCGCGGCATCAGCCTGCTTGAGCTGTACCTGAACGCGAGCAAGACGCAGATTTATCACGGCTTTGAGATTTTCATCGCTCGTGTCTGCCAGCCCCTGTTGTAACTGGGCGGCAGCTTTCTCTAGTTCATTTTTGTCAACAAATTGCTGCGCAAGTTCCAAAGAAGCCAGCGCACCATAAGTATTTTTATTTTCAGCAGCAAATTTTTCCGCCGCCGGGATGCTATCCGGTTTGCCTTCGCTCACTGCGGTAACCGCATTTTGATAGGCAAGAGAAGCGGAGCGTGCAGAATCAACCTGATGGCTGTTCCAGTAGCGCCAGCCAATCAGTGCGCCAACGCCCAAAATCACCCCAACAGCCAGTGCTTTGCCATTTTCAGCAAAAAAGCGTTTAACCGCTTCTACCTGGTCGTTTTCGTTCTCGTAAATTTCCACGCTGTCCTTCTCCTTCCTTAACCCAGTAACGTGCGCAAATGCGCGGCTACGCTATCCTGCGCAACTGCCGTTTGCTCACCAGAGCGCAAATCCTTCACTACTGCTGTGCCGTTAGCCACTTCAGACTCACCCAGCACCACAGCAACGCGGGCACCCCATTTATCAGCACGGGCAAACTGTTTCTTAAAGTTGCCGCCGCCGTGGTTGGTCATCAATTTCACGCCCGGTAATTCATCACGCAGACGCTCAGCTAATGCCATAGCCGCAGATTGTGTATCAGCACCTGAAGCCACCAGGTATATATCGACAACAGGATCGGCTTTAAATTCCGGATTAACGGCCTGTACTAACAATACAAGACGTTCGAGGCCCATAGCAAAACCGACAGCCGGTGTTGCACGACCGCCCAGTTGTTCCACAAGACCGTCATAACGACCGCCTGCACACACGGTGCCCTGGGAGCCGAGACTGTTAGTCACCCACTCGAAAACGGTACGGTTGTAGTAATCCAGACCACGCACCAGACGCTGGTTTACGGTGTAAGCGATCCCCGCGCTCTCCAGCAGTTTGCACAGACCGGCAAAATGCTCACGAGATTCCTCGTCCAGATAGTCACCTAATGCCGGAGCGTCGTTGAGAAGCGCCTGCACTTCCGGATTTTTTGAATCCAGCACGCGCAGCGGGTTAGTGTACATGCGGCGTTTGCAGTCTTCGTCCAGCTTTTCTTTATGCTGCTCAAGGAATGCCACCAGCGCATCGCGGTAATTGGCGCGTGCTTCCAGCGAACCGATAGAGTTCAGCTCAAGAGTTACGTGCTCGGAAATACCCAGCGCGCGCCACCAGCGGGCAGTGAGCATAATCAGTTCAGCGTCGATATCCGGACCTTGCAGACCGAAAACTTCGCAGCCCAACTGATGGAACTGACGATAACGCCCTTTCTGCGGACGCTCGTGACGGAACATCGGCCCGATATACCACAGACGCTGTTCCTGATTGTACAGAAGACCATGCTCGATGCCGGCGCGTACACAGCCCGCCGTCCCTTCAGGGCGCAGAGTCAGGCTGTCGCCATTGCGATCCTCAAAGGTGTACATCTCTTTTTCAACCACGTCGGTGACTTCACCAATCGCACGTTTGAATAGCGGGGTCTGCTCTACAATCGGCAAGCGGATTTCACTGTAACCGTAGCTGCCGAGCACGTTTTTCAGTGTGCCTTCAATGCGCTGCCAGATGGCCGTTTCGCCAGGCAGGTAATCGTTCATGCCGCGAATGGCTTGAATGTTTTTTGCCACGTTTATTCTCTTTCTGAATATAAAAATGAACCCTCAACGCTTCCCTCAATGTTTCGGGAGCCATGCGGGTTCAATCATACACGGGAAGCGAGGCGCTTCCCATCACGTTATTATTTTTCAACCTGCTGAACGTCAATTCGACGCGCTTCGTCCAGCTGACTGGCTTTCGCACGAATGCGTGCTTCCAGCTGGTCGATCATATCGTTGTTGTCCAGACGGTCTTTGCGCACGCCATCTTCATAGAGGCCGCTTTTCTTGTTGCCGCCGGTGACGCCGAGTGTAGAAACCAGCGCCTCACCTGGGCCATTCACCACGCAGCCGATAATCGAAACGTCCATCGGAGTGATGATATCTTCCAGGCGTTGCTCCAGCGCGTTAACCGTACCGATAACATCAAATTCCTGACGCGAACAGGTCGGGCAGGCGATGAAGTTGATCCCTCGCGAACGGATACGCAGCGATTTCAAAATATCGAAACCGACTTTGATCTCTTCGACCGGATCGGCCGCCAGCGATACGCGCAGCGTGTCGCCGATGCCTTCAGACAGCAGCAGACCTAAACCAATGGCGGATTTTACTGCCCCGCTGCGCGCACCACCGGCTTCGGTGATCCCCAGATGCAACGGCTGATCGATCTGTTTTGCCAGCAAACGATAAGACTCAACAGCGAGGAAGACGTCAGACGCTTTCACGCTGACTTTGAACTGATCGAAGTTCAGGCGATCGAGATGATCAACATGACGCATGGCAGATTCCAGCAACGCCTGCGGCGTCGGTTCGCCATACTTTTCTTGCAGATCTTTTTCCAGCGATCCGGCGTTAACGCCAATACGGATCGGAATGTTTTTATCGCGCGCACAGTCAACCACCATGCGAATACGCTCTTCATTACCGATATTGCCAGGGTTAATACGCAGACAATCGACGCCGTATTCCGCTACTTTCAGCGCAATGCGATAGTCGAAGTGGATGTCAGCCACCAGCGGCACGTTAACCTGCTGTTTGATGAGTTTGAACGCTTCTGCCGCGTCCATCGTCGGTACGGATACACGGACGATATCAGCGCCAACGCGTTCCAGCGCCTTGATTTGATTGACCGTTGCTTCGACGTCTGTCGTACGCGTATTGGTCATGGACTGTACGGCGATGGGAGCACCATCGCCAATCGGCACATTCCCAACGTAAATACGTGTTGATTTTCTACGTTGAATTGGAGCCTGGTTATGCATGAAAAATCTCCCGCGTTACCCGTCTGTTACTGCGCCGGTGATTGTTCGGCATTGAGGGTCAGACGCGCAACCTGGTTAGTTCTGATAAAACGACTCAGATCGACAGGTTTCCCTTGATACTGGATCTGTACTGCGGCTGGCGCACCAATTTTCAGTTTGTACGGTGCCTGGCCGGTTAAGTTCAAATTACCGTCTTTACGCTGCATACCGCTAAACAATTTTTTACCGGTAGCATCAGTGACCTCCAGCCAGCAATCGGCAGTAAAGTTCATCACCAGCGCATTCGGATCAGCCACCGGCGTGGTCACGCCAGCCTGATCGGTTGGCAACGGCGCAGCACCATCTGGCGTTGTTGCTGCCGTTGGTGCCGGGGTCGCGGCGGTATCAACATTTGCCTGCGAAGGCGAAACAACCGCATTCTGTTGCGGATCAACAGCTGGTGCTGGCGCAGTTACGGCAGGTGTTTGCGTGTTGGTTGCGGTAGTATCCACAGACGCTGGCGGCGTGGACGTTGTAGCCGGGTCTGTAGTTGTCGACGTATTTAATGGAACACTCTGCCCCTGCTCGCTATTACTGCTCAGTTCCGCCGAAGATTGATCGGCCATAGTGGTGATCTCTTCCTGCTGAGCTTTGCGGTCTTGCCACCACCAGGCACCGCTCAGGCCGATAACCACAAACAACACCAGCCAAGTGAAGGTCATCAGCCAGCCGTCGCGTTTTTTGCGGCGTTTACCGAGGGAAAAACTCTGCATCGGCGCAACTTTTGCAGCCCGAAGTGGAGCCTGCTTTTCCAGCCCTGGCAGCAGTTCTTCTTCTGGAATATGTACCAGACGCGCATAAGAGCGGATATATCCGCGCAGGAATGTTGAAGCAAGATCGGCGGGTGCCTTATCTTCTTCAATGTCGCGTACCGTGGAAACCTTCAGGCAAAGTCGCTCGGCAACGGCCTGCTGACTAAGTCCTAGTTGTTCGCGAGCATTACGCAGGCGAGCGCCGGTAGTAAGTGCTTCATTTTGGTCGTGCGTGGCTTCAGTATTCATTCGCTGCAGGTACGTTTAAATGAGAATTGAGATGCCGGTGAACCATCATGCTCACCCACACCGCGAAACATCCGTTAAGTTAACCGTTATCATACAGTATAAGACCGTCTGTGTGCTCGTGACAAAGCCCACATTCACTAAGGCTAACTTACTGTTGCATCGTTACATACTGCCTTAAAGTCAGCAAAAACGCACCGTTAATATTGACCAGACAATTGCAACTTAATACTTCATTCATAAAACATTACGCCACGGTACATAAAGTAACCGTGGCGTAATGGCTATCAGACCGCTTTAATGTCGATGGCTTCACCCTGCATCCGTTTACGCAGGGTACGTTTCGTACGGTCGATAACATCGCCCGCCAACTGACCACAGGCAGCATCGATATCATCACCACGAGTTTTACGCACAATAGTGGTGAAACCGTAGCTCATCAGCACTTTTGAGAAACGGTCGATACGGCTGTTCGAGCTGCGTCCATACGGCGCACCCGGGAACGGGTTCCACGGGATCAGGTTGATCTTACACGGCGTATCTTTCAGCAGTTCCGCCAGTTGGTGCGCGTGTTCAGTGCCGTCGTTAACGTGGTCAAGCATCACGTATTCAATAGTGACTCGGCCCTGATTGGCGTTGGATTTCTCCAGATAACGGCGCACCGCAGCAAGGAACGTTTCGATATTGTACTTTTTGTTGATCGGCACAATTTCGTCACGAATTTCGTCGTTCGGCGCGTGCAGGGAAATTGCCAGTGCAACGTCGATCATATCGCCCAGTTTATCCAGCGCCGGAACTACACCGGAAGTGGAAAGCGTGACGCGACGTTTAGACAGGCCAAAACCGAAATCATCAAGCATGATTTCCATCGCCGGAACGACGTTGTTCAGGTTGAGCAGCGGCTCGCCCATGCCCATCATCACTACGTTAGTGATCGGACGCTGACCGGTGACTTTTGCTGCGCCGACGATTTTCGCCGCACGCCACACCTGGCCGATAATTTCCGACACCCGCAGGTTGCGGTTAAAGCCCTGCTGGGCGGTGGAACAGAATTTACACTCCAGCGCACACCCCACCTGCGAAGAGACGCAGAGCGTGGCACGGTCGTCTTCCGGGATATACACCGTTTCGACGCGCTGATCGCCAACGGCGATCGCCCATTTAATGGTGCCGTCAGATGAACGCTGTTCTTCAACCACTTCCGGTGCGCGGATTTCCGCCACCTCTTTCAGTTTGCCGCGCAACACTTTGTTGATGTCGGTCATCTCATCAAAGTTGTCGCAGCAATAGTGATACATCCACTTCATCACCTGATCGGCGCGGAAGGGTTTTTCACCTAAATCTTTAAAAAACTCCCGCATCTGCTGACGGTTGAGATCCAGCAGGTTGATTTTTCCATCTTTCGTGGTGACGTTTTCAGGTGTGACTAATTGTTCAGACATATGCTATTCCGGCCTCGTTATTACACGTTATGGCCCCTGGAGGGTTGAAAAAAGAAACGCCCCGGTGAGCGGCTGCTCGTCCGGGGGCGCTGCATTGTACAAATTCTGGCGCACGGATGCCACGTTTGCACGCGGCATTTACGAAATTATTAACGGGTGCGCGGGCACACTTCGCCTTCGCCAAAGAAATAAGCGATTTCGCGAGCGGCAGATTCGACGGAATCAGAACCGTGGGTACCGTTTTCGGTCAGGCTGTCAGCGTAATCAGCGCGCAGAGTACCAGCCAGTGCGTTTGCCGGATTGGTCGCGCCCAGCAGATCGCGGTGACGCTGAACGGCGTTTTCACCTTCCAGCACGGAAACCACGATCGGGCCAGAGGTCATGAATTCAACCAGACCATCAAAGAACGGTTTTCCATCGTGTTCAGCATAAAAGCCACGTGCCTGTTCAACGGTCAGGTGCAGCATTTTGGTGCCAACAATTTTGAACCCTGCAGCTTCAAAGCGCGCAAAGATATTACCAATGACGTTTTTTGCTACCGCGTTCGGTTTGATGATGGAAAAAGTACGTTCAATAGCCATTTTTACCTCTGTAAATTGTTCTGTTGTTGTCTGTACCAGCGTACGAGATGGCGCGGATTATAATGAGCAACAGGGCCGTTGACTATTGATGAAGGTAACATTTTTTTAAAATAAAATGAGTTTTAGCAACAATCAGGGACAAAACAGACTATTGCATGACAAATTTCACTGTCGCGATTTGCCCCACGTCATCCATCACCAGCAATTGATAATCACCTTTATCCGTCAAATGCAGGGTCACGTTGCGCCCGCGTTCAGTTAACGGTTCGCCATTCAGAAACCACCAGCGTTCACCTGCCCCTCCACTTGATTGCAACGGCAAAGTCGCTTCCGCTGCGCCCGGTAAACGTTTAATAATCGCGCCATCGCGAACGCCTGTCAGCTGCAGCGGGAGCTGGGCATCGTGACCGTATGGCGGGCAACTTGTCGAGGCCGGTGGTAAGCGCACAGCGCGACGTTCTGATGCGGGCAGCCAGGGTTCCAGCGGTAGCGGCCAGACATTTATCATTTCTTGTCGCGCTTGCGGGCAATCAGCGGCAACACGTTTGCCATTTTCATCCAGCCAGATGGGGAAACGAATGCCATTAATGCCTTCCTGCTCCGGCAGTAATAGAGTTGGCGGCTGACTCCCGTCCAGCAGCCAGGTTGCCAGGCGGCGGCGACAGTTACCGTCACCTTCCGGCAAAGACTGTCCGCCCGGCCAGCAGATAACGCCACGAGTGACTGAGTTCGGGCGCGGGTCTTCCGGCAGATTCGCACTGCGCGACAGTAAGATATTATTGACCTGATTCAACAATGGTACGGCACTGGCAAAGCCAAACTGACCAACAACGGGCGTGCCGTCCGGTCTGCCAGTCCAGATCCCAATGACATAGCGAGCGTTAACCCCAATCGCCCAGGCGTCACGATAGCCATAGCTGGTGCCCGTTTTCCATGCCAGTGGGGCGACGCGCGGCAAGGCACTATCCGGCAAGGGTTGCGCTTCATCAGCCATAATCCGGCGAATGATCCACGCCGCCCCCGACGACATTAAAGGCCGTTCAAGCAGCGGATCGTCAGGCTGTAAGCGCAATTTGCCTGCCTTGCCGTGGCGAGCAAACGCGGTATACGCTGCCGCCATATCTTCCAGTTTTGCACCAGCGCCGCCGAGAATGAGTGAAAGATTCGGCGCAGCACCGTTGGGCAAATATAACGGCAATCCAACATTGCGTAACTTTGCCGCAAACCGTTTCGGTCCATAGGCTTCCAGCACCTGCACAGCAGGTAAGTTCAGCGAGCGCACCAGCGCCTCGCTCATGCTGATCGGGCCATGAAAACCGCTATCAAAGTTACCTGGTCGATAATCACCGGTGCGCCGGGGGACGTCTTGCAGCAGTGATGCCGGGTGGATCAAGCCTTCATCCAGCGCCAGACCATAAACAAACGGTTTGAGCACTGATCCTGGCGATCGGATCGAATTGACCATATCAACATGACCAAAGCGTGAATCATCGTTGAGATCAACCGATCCCACCCAGCCGCGAACACGCATATCGGTATGATCAACCACGATCATCGCCAGTGAGCTGCGCGGTGGCAACCGCCCTTTCCAGTTTTGCGCCAGTTCTTCCAGACGTCGTTGAAGACCGGCATCCAACGTAGTAGTGATTTTGTCGCTTTTGCTTTTACCGAGCATCATGCGCGAAAACAGCGGTGCCAGTTGCGGCATTTGTCGGGGGGCCAGCCAGATGGGTTCTTCCCTTGACTCTTTTACCTGCTCACGGGACCACACACCTTGCACGGCCATCCGTTCGAGCACTTTATTACGCGCGGCTTCGGCACGCTCCGGCCAACGATCCGGGCGAAGACGGCTGGGCGCTTGCGGCAAAACCGCCAGCATTGCCGCCTCGGAATAGCTTAAATTCGCAGGCGATTTTCCGAGATAAGCCCAACTTGCCGCACCGATCCCCTGCAACGTACCGCCAAACGGAGCGCGGTTAAGATACAAGGTCAGAATTTCACGCTTAGACAGATGCCATTCCAGTTGCAACGCGCGCCAGAGCTGGCGAATTTTGCCGCCAAATGTTTTGGGGTGAGGATCAAGCAGACGAGCAACCTGCATAGTGAGCGTGCTGCCACCGGAAATAACCCGTCCCGAAGTGAGATCTTGCCATGCTGCGCGCGCCACCGAGAATGGATTCACCCCCGGATGCTTCCAGAACCAGCGATCTTCATAATTGATCAGCGCTTCAAGGTAACGTGGAGAAACATCTTCGATTGTTACCGGATAACGCCAGATGCCGTCAGCATCGGCGAAGCGCCAGAGCGGCGTACCATCCTGCGCCACGACCACTCGTGCGGGATTGACTTCATGCAGCGGTAGAGGCCAGAGTTTATCTGCTCCCCACGCTGCAAGAAAAAGGAGAAAGGGCGCGGCTGCCAACGTTATCCAGCAGCCGCGTTTGGTTAACAAGCGAGGCATTTACGGTCTGACAATCAGCAGATCTTCAGCCGCGCCGGTCGCCCGCCATTGGGGAACATACATTGATTCCACCATCGGTTGCGGTACCTGATACGTTCCCGGCGTCACCGCCCGCGCCAGATACACCAGCGTTACCGGTTGGTATTCATCAACGGCAACCGCCGCCACAAAGCGATCGTCACGGAACTCAATGTGCTTAATGCTCGCCTGCTGCATCTGGTTCAGTAAGTTCTGCACTTCGCCACCACTTTGCTCCAGGCTGGCGCTACCGTTCGCCAGATTCTGGTTTTCCAGTTCCAGACCCGCAGGCAGCAGATCCACGACTAACGCATCCGGCACGCTGTTACTGGCTTTTACCTGCAACCACACCAGCACCAGATCGCCGCTACGTAACGAGTCCAGCGATTTGCTCTTACCATCAGTACCAAGAATATGACGCTCGATTTGCAGCACATTGTTCGCCGGTAAAGGTGCGGATTGCGGATAACCGCTGGCATCCATACGCAACCATAACGGCTGATCGCCACTGTTGCTCACCTGCAAGGTGACAAGTTGATCGCTATTCAGATTGCTGTTTTGCGCTTTCTCGCCTGTCAGCTGCTCAGCTGAGAAAGAGGTTTGCGCCTGCCATTTACCGGGTAAATCCTGAATCGTACGGGCAGCCAGGAACAACGCGTTACTTTCCTGCGTCGATAGCCAGCGTTCACCAAACGCCTGCTGCGAAAGTGTGTTCAGCAAAGTGTACTGCTCATCGGGTAGCAGTTTATTTTCTTCCAGCAAGGAGAGCATTAACGCGTTGTCGCGCAGTGAACTACCGTAATCACCCAGCCATATCCGCTCATCACTATTACGCGGCGTTTTCAGCGCCAGCGCAATCGCTTCTTCACCACGCGTCGCATCACCCATGGTTTTCAGCGCAACGCCAAGTTGCAGCAGCGGTAAACCAGAAGCGGCATCTGCACGATGCTCCCAGATTTCACGCAGCGCACCCAGCGGAGCCTTTTGCTGACGGGCCAACACCAGCGCAGCGTAAGACTGTACGGCGAATTTACTGGCTTTGAGATTATCCGCGTACGGGATCGACATCATGCCCGGATCTTGTAAATAGCGCAGCAGACGCTCATTACCCCGGTTAATGGCGTCTGTCGGCACGCTGTAACCCTGTTCGCCTGCGCGGACCAGGAAATCCATCACGTAAGCCGTCAGCCAGTACTCTTCGTCACCGTTTTTATCCCACAGCGCAAAGCCGCCGTTATCACGTTGCATTTGCAGCAAACGGGAAATGCCGATATCGACCGATGCACGGCGTTTCTCATCACTGTCGCCTTTGATGCCCAACGCCTGCAGTTGGGCTGCGTTGGTATAAAGTGACGGAAACAGGCCGCTGGCGGTTTGCTCAAGACAGCCGTACGGATACGCTTTTAACTCTTTGATATAACGTGCGATGTTCAGCGGTGGTTTGCCGCTCAACAACAATTGCCCTTCCAGCGTAACAGGCGAGAAGTTTTGCAATCCATCCGCCGGAATCGCCCATGTCTCACCAGGCTGTAACGCCGTACCGTAATTAACCGTTTGTGCCGGGAACGCCGGACGGACGCCGATTTTCCACTGCTTATGCTGATCGGCAACGGTTTCACCCGGTAACGCTAACCCGCTAATGGTGGCCTGAATTTCTCCATCGCCATAACCCGGCAATGCTCGCACCGGGATAAACAGCGTAGTACGCACACCTGGCGCTAATTCAACGGCTGCGGGTGAATCGCTGACCAGTTCAAGCAAACCACTGGCGGTCAGGGCAACGTTCAGTTTTTGCGGTTTATCGGTAAGATTAGTGATATCCAGCGTCAGACGCGAGGTATCGCCACTCGCCATAAAGCGCGGCATGTTCAGTTCAGCAATCACCGGTGCGGCAACTATCACTTTACTTTCGTTGCTACCGAAGTCATCTGCCGTCCAGGCTTGCGCCATGACGCGCAATTCACCGTTAAAATCGCCAATCGGCAGTGTAACCGAGCCTTCGCCCTGTTCGTTGAGCGTTACCGGCAGCGCCTGCTGCACGACAATATTGACGTGATTGACCGGCGGTTTACCACCACGTTTCAGCTCATCACCATCGCCACCGAAACGCAGAGCTGCCAGACGCCCCTGACCTTCAATAACCTGACCGTAAATATCGTAAATGTCTGCGCCATAGCGTTTCTGACCAAAGAACGCCTGCCACGGATCTGGCGTGACGTAGTCAGTAATATTCAGCACACCACTATCAACGGCAGACACCAGCACATTCACCTGTTTAGGCTTCTCGCCATTTTTAGTGCTGGCTTTAATTTTCACGGTTAATGGTTGATTGGGACGCATTTTTGCTGGTGTTTCCAGCGCCAGATCGAGGCGACGGTTTTCATCGCCAAGCGGCAGATGCAACACACCAACCGCGCGTTTTGGCGTCGCGGAGCGAGATTTATCGCCAGGACGTACCACCAGCGTACTTAAATACAGATCATGACGATTCCAGGTTTTATCGACCGGAATCGTCAGATCCAGCCCTTGAGCCCGAACATCAATCTCTTGCCACCACAGCGGCCCTTCACTGGACTCGACCATCGCATAACCTTTACCCGCCGTTGGCGCGGCGATATGCAACTTAATGGTGTCGCCAGGGCGATAACTGGCTTTATCCAGTTTCAGCGTGACACGGTCGGGTCGCACTGCGCCGCTACCGTCGCTGTTGTCCTGCCAGCTATAGCCAGCCCAGAAACGAACACTACTGACCGCTTCATTCGGCGCTTTGACTTCCAGACGATAAGCGCCCCACTCTACCGGAAAACTGACCTTGCCGGTTTCGTCCGCTTTCAGATCCAGAGTTTGTTCATTTTCGATCAGATCTTTTTGATCAAACTGTGACTGCCAGCCTTCATCTTCTGACCAGTTCCAGTAGTAATCGCGGCGTTCGCGAATCAGGCGCACCTGCAAGCCCGACACGGCTTTTTTCACGCCTTGCGCATCGCTATAAACGATGTCAAAAGCGGCGTTACTGCCTTCATCAACAATGGGCTGTTTCACCGTGCTGTCAGTACGATAATCGTAAACCGATTTCGAGGCGAACTGCGGACGGATCCCCGGCAATGCATCGGCAGGCCAGATAGCCTGCTCAGCGCGGCGCGTCACCGGGCGACCGCCCGATTCCAGCAAACTACCCTGGAAAATAACCTGTAATGGGGAATGCGTTTCCTTCCACTGGCTTTCTGTAGAAACTTCGCCGCGCCCTTTATCATCCAGCGTCAACTGAACTTCATCCAGCGTGCGGGAAAGATTTTCGGCAGCTATATCGCCGAATTCAAAACCAGGTAAGGCTGACACAGCTTCACGCAGTGGGCGCAGGAAAAGTTGCCCTTGCAAAGTATTACCATTAGCAGGTGCACCATACAGGTAGTACCCCACCACGGAGAATTTCACTTCATCTTTCGGCGTTAGCGGGGTTTTCTCACCGGTCAGATTCAGCGCCATGCGCTCTGGCATAAAATCTTCGACGTGGAAATCCCACATCCGATACTGATTATCGCCCGTGTTAGCGCGAATATGCCACATACCGGTTGCCGCATTGCTATCGAGTGGCCAGGTAAAGTGGTAGAGGCCATTCTCCGGCTGACTAACGACGCTCCTGAGTACCTGCCCATCGGGTTTAATCACGTCTAACTTGATGGGTTGATTGGGCAACGCTTTACCGTCTGCATCACGCAGCAAACCATTGAGGATTACCGTTTCACCTGGGCGATAAAGATCGCGTGGGCCAAACATGAAAAACTGTTTGCTATAGCCTGGCGCGCCAGCAATGTTAAATTCTGCTAAGTCCAGCGCCGGAAGTTTTAAATCGAGTAGCGTTGTCTGACCGTCTTTACGCGCCAACAGTAATGCCGCGTTTTTATCATTTTCCAGCTGCACATGCCCCTGAGCGTCACTGGTTGCCTGAGTCAGAGTCTGCCCTTTCTCATTTAATAAAGAGACTTCAATTCCTTGCTGGGCCGCGCCGTTTTCCAGACTTTGGGTAAAGATATCCAGACGATTGTGATAACGGTGAGCTGAAACGCCGATATCACTTAACGTAAACAGCGTCGCGGGATTACTGTAATCGTAACGTCCAGCCTGATTCATCACAGCCAGATACACGCCCGCCTGCTGAAGCGGTTTGATATCGCCCAGCGGCAGCAATAATTTTTCACGGGTGTTACGCGCAGGATTGAGATCAAACCGTCCGGTGTAGACCAGATCCGCCATCTGCAGCAGTTTGTCTGACTGCCAGTTCGCCAGCGAATTGCGGTATTCCCATTGGCTAATGAATGCTGGCAGAGATTCTGGCTTAACGCGGAAGAAGTTAACATCGACATTATTAACGTTGAGCGCCATTACCGGCAGCCCTTCAACGACTTTGCCAGGCAGCAGCGAACCACGGCTGGCAAAACCGACGCTGGGTTGGATGTCGCGGGTAGTTATAGTTTTTTCGTAATCTTTACTGAAGGTTGCGTTGTTGAGTGCTTTGACCTCCTTGCCAATAGTAACGATCAAATCACGTTTCGGTTCGAGGTGGCGTAAACGTAACTCTTTAAGATTATCTGACAGCTCCCAGGCACCATCCACTTTGCCGCTTTTTTTATCGACGACATGAATAACGCGTGAGAAATCCTGATCCGGGTCGAGAGGGATGGAGAACGTCAGCACCAGCGTGGCTGCACCATCAAGTTGGACTTCAGAGAGATCCAGCAATGTCAGCACCTTACCGGCACTCTGTTGGGCCAGTTTTTGTCTCTCCGGCACGGAGAGTTTTGCTGAACTCGCGTTTTCTGAAGAGGCCGCTTTAGTAACTTCAGAAGGCGCATCTTTTTTCACCGCTGTTGGCGCGTTATCGTTGTTGTCGCACCCTGCCAGCGCCAGCATTAGCATGCAGGCGGCTACGCGTAACTTTTTCATTTTTCATCCCTGCCACAATGGCCCGTTAGCAACGTCGAATAATTATTATGCGTGAGAATTTACGTTATGTAATTCAGTATCACGCCCATACAATCCGAATTTTAGTGAGAATTGTGGCTCAGACAGCCAAATCAGCCTCTTTTGCTTGTCGCTTTTCACTAAACATCCGACAATTTAGCCTAACCCCGGCAAAAATGGAGATGCCTATGTCCACGACATGGTTTGTAGGAGCCGACTGGCTCGCCGAACATATTGATGACCCGGAAATTCAGATTATCGATGCCCGCATGGCGTCGCCTGGACAGGAGGATCGTAACGTTGCTCAGGAGTATCTGAATGGACATATTCCCGGCGCAGTGTTTTTTGATATCGAAGCGCTTTCTGATCACACTTCCCCGCTTCCGCACATGCTGCCGCGCCCGGAAACGTTCGCCGTGGCGATGCGTGAATTAGGCGTTAACCAGGATAAGCACCTGATTGTCTATGACGAAGGTAATCTTTTCTCAGCCCCACGAGCATGGTGGATGCTGCGCACCTTTGGTGTAGAGAAAGTGTCGATTCTGGGGGGTGGACTTGCAGGCTGGCAGCGCGATGATCTGCTGTTAGAAGAAGGTGCAGTAGAGCTGCCGGAAGGAGAGTTTAACGCCGCGTTTAATCCTGAAGCCGTGGTGAAAGTAACCGATGTATTATTGGCAAGCCATGAAAATACGGCGCAAATTATTGATGCCCGCCCGGCTGCACGTTTTAACGCAGAAGTTGATGAACCTCGCCCAGGTTTACGTCGCGGACATATTCCCGGAGCACTGAATGTTCCGTGGACGGAACTGGTGCGCGAAGGCGAACTAAAAACGACCGATGAACTGGATGCGATATTTTTTGGTCGCGGCGTCAGCTACGACAAACCAATTATCGTCAGCTGCGGCTCTGGTGTAACGGCAGCCGTGGTTTTGTTAGCACTCGCGACGCTGGATGTGCCAAACGTGAAACTGTACGACGGCGCATGGAGTGAATGGGGCGCGCGGGCAGATTTACCGGTTGAGCCAGTGAAATAAGTATTTTACAGGCAATAAAAAACCGCCGAATTTGGCGGTTTTTTATTGCTAGTCTGGTTCGCGGCCTTTCCAGCAGGTTGACTTGTGTTACATGAGCAACGCAGGTGCTTCACAGCAAAACAATACTCACCAGTAACTCTCTTTTTGTCAAGCAAAAGAGAGTAATTATTGTTTATTTAGCGTATTATCGACACCGGCCCTTTCCGCCGTGTTCGGTAATAAAATAACCTGGCTTATTAGTCCGAATTCAGACAAATATAAATAAATCCTGCTCAAAATTAAAAATTCTAACCGGTAAAAGATATTACTTAAACATGTAAATTCACTTTCCTTTAAAAAACAAAAAACCGCCAAAATCAGGCGGTTTTTTGTTGCTGGTCCGGTTCGCGGCCTTTCCAGCAGGTTGTATTACCGTAGTAATGCAAGCGCGTCTCAGCGGAGACAATACTCGCCAGTAACTCTCTTTTTGTCAAGCAAAAGAGAGTTATTATTGTTCTGTTAGTGTATTATCCACTGCGGCCCTTTCCGCCGTCTCGCAAACGGGCGCTGGCTTTAGGAAAGGATGTTCCGTGGCCGTAAATGCAGGTGTTTCACAGCGCTTGCTATCGCGGCAATATCGCCAGTGGTGCTGTCGTGATGCGGTCTTCGCATGGACCGCACAATGAAGATACGGTGCTTTTGTATCGTACTTATTGTTTCTGGTGCGCTGTTAACCGAGGTAAATAATAACCGGAGTCTCTCCGGCGACAATTTACTGGTGGTTAACAACCTTCAGAGCAGCAAGTAAGCCCGAATGCCGCCCTTTGGGCGGCATATTTTAGATTATCCGATTCTGTTTAAAGTCACGCAAAAAACCACCCCAGCGACGTTCATAGAATGGCGCAATATGTTCGGTAATAAAGTGGCTAATTCCTTTTTCCCCTTTTTTCACCTGACAAATATCGATTGGTTCATCGCCAGGTAATGTATCGGTCGCTACACTTCCCGTCGCCTGAATAATTTCTTCGATATCACCATCGGCTTCAATGCCAATAAGTAAATTAGGCTGTGCCTCTTCGTTCTCTTTAATTGAACAAATAAAAGCACGCTTCACCGGCTTAATGGTTTTAAATAAGGTGGTGAGTGAATCAATCATTTGTGCTGGCGGCTCTGCGACTTCCGATAATATCAGCGATTCACCGCCTTCCAGGATTTCCTGGCTGCTCAGCGGATTTCCCTCTTCACCAATCAACAAACTGATTTCACGCGGCATAAATTCTTTACCGGTTGGCAGTTTGGCATTAAGGAAGAGCGTTTCGCCAAGTGTCATCTCAAACAGCGTGCGAACGGGCATTACGACAAATGCCTGTTCGTCTTCAACCGCCTGTTGAAGTGCTTCTAACGAGGTGAAAAAAGGAATGACGCTGGTGCCGTCTTCTTTTTCCCAGTGCTGTAAATCAAGCGCGCTATCTTCAACCACAGCCTCGCCCTGCGCCGCCGTACCAGGCACCCAGACGGTGGATTCCAGTAGAGTACGGAAAAAGGCCGGGCGGTGCGCCGGTTCAGTTGCTGCTTTTTCCAGCAGGTCTTCAAGTTCGTTTTTTGTTTCGGACATAAGAACCACAATTCATTCAACGTTCGGGGCGCAAATGCCTGATGCGCTACGCTTATCAGGCCTACAAGGGATTCGCAATTTGTTGAATTTGCAGAATTTGTAGGCCGGATAAGGCGTTTACGCCGCATCCGGCATATTAGTTTACGCCGTTAACAGATTAGCTATCGTGCGCACACCAAGTCCCGTAGCGCCCGCAGACCACTGTTCAACCGGCGCTTTACGGTAAGTCGCCGAGCAGTCGATATGCAGCCAGCCTTGCTGATAGTTCTCAACAAAGTGCGACAGGAAGCCCGCCGCCGTGCTCGCGCCTGCCGGATACGCCGCGCTTCCGGTATTGTTCAGTTCGGCAAAGTTAGACGGCAGCTGGCTGCGGTGGAACTCCGCCAGCGGCAGACGCCAGAACGGTTCGTTCTCCTGCGCGGCACTCGCCAGCAAGCGACCGGCCAGCGCATCGTCAAAACTGAACAGCGCGTGATAATCATTACCCAGCGCAGTTTTCGCCGCCCCGGTGAGGGTCGCCGCATCAATGATCATTTCCGGTTTCTGCGCACTGGCATCAATCAGACCATCGGCAAGCACCAGACGCCCTTCGGCATCAGTGTTCATCACTTCAACTTTTTTACCGTTGCGATAGGTGATGATATCGCCCAGCTTGAACGCATTGCCGCTAATCAGGTTATCCGCACAGCAGAGGAACAGCTTCACGCGCTTGTTCAGTCCGCGCGTAATGGCAAATGCCAGCGCCCCGGTAACCGTTGCCGCGCCGCCCATGTCCGACTTCATCGAGTCCATAAACGCAGTCTGTTTGATGCTGTAGCCGCCGGAGTCAAAAGTGATACCTTTACCTACCAGGCACGCGTACACTGGCGCTTCTTTATCGCCAGTTGGGTTGTAATCCAGCGCCAGCAATACCGGAGAACGTTCTGAACCGCGTCCGACTGTGTGCAGCCCCATATAACCTTGCTCACGCAGATCTTCGCCTTTGGTGATCCGATAAGTCACACGATCGCCCGCGACGTTGCTGATCAGATCAACAGCACGCTGTGCCAGTTGCGATGGTCCCAATTCTTCTGCCGGTGCGTTGATGGTGTCACGCACCCAGTCGATGATCATCAGGCGGTTATCCAGTTCCTGGCGCTGGGCATCGTCCAGATCCGGCCACACCACTTTACGCGTGCCTTTCGGGGCTTTGTAACCTTGCCAGAATGCCCAGCAGCGATCCGCATCCCAGCCTTCACCGCTTAACTGAACATGCTTGATGCCCAGACCGTCAATCTTGCGCGCCGCACGCTGGATCAGCCCCAGATCGTCTGCCCCGTTCAAATGCAGGGTAATGCCGTCATTATTAATGCTGTAAGTTGCTTTTTCTCCCCAGCGCGCGTCGGCAGGTTGGGTAGAGAGGGTAATCTTCATCGCTTCTGTCATTTTAGTTATCCTTCTTTGTAAAAGGGCCGCCAGTTGGCAGCCCCAGGATTTTTCCGCTAAATGATTCGCGTTGCAGGAAGGCGGCAAGTGAGTGAAGCCCCAGGAGCATAGATAACTATGTGACTGGGGTGAACGAGCGCAGCCAACGCATCTGCGGCGTGAAGCATGACGCGGAAATTATTCGGCCTCGTCCAGCCAGACTAACAAAATCGCTTCGAGGATTTTCTCGTTGGATGCCTGCGGGTCGTCGTCGAAATCTTCCAGATCGCAAATCCACTGATGCATATCGGTGAATCGAACCGTTTTCGGATCAAGATCGGGATACGCATCGTACAGTGCTTCGCCAATTTCGCGGCTATCGGTCCACTTAAGTCCCATACTAACCTCTGTTAATGCTCACGCGCATGGTTGATAGTGTAACGCGGGATTTCGACTACTAAATCTTCGTCGGTAACGCGCGCCTGGCAGCTTAAACGGCTTTCCGGCTCCAGTCCCCAGGCTTTGTCCAGCATGTCGTCTTCCTGCTCTGAGCTTTCCGGCAGTGAGTCAAAACCTTCACGAACGATGCAGTGGCAGGTGGTGCAAGCACAGGATTTTTCACAGGCGTGTTCAATCTCGATACCGTTACGCAGAGCTGCGTCGAGAATGGTTTCACCGCTATTAGCTTCCAGAACAGCGCCATCAGGGCAGAGATCCTGATGAGGCAAAATAACAATCTTTGGCATATTAAACCTCGTCCACGGAATGGCCTTTCAGCGCACGACGAACCGACTGGTCCATGCGGCGAGCGGCGAAATCCTGGGTTTGTTTGTCTACGTTTTTAATCGCTTGTTCGATGGCGTCAACATCATCGCCCTGCGCCACTTCACTCAGGTGAGCGGCAGCATCGTCAATGACCTGACGTTCTGCGGCGCTTAACAGCGCGGCATCAGCAGCCAGCGCGCCGTGCAGACTTTCCAGCACACGCGCCGCTTCTACTTTTTGTTCTGCCAGCATTCGGGCTTTTACGTCCTGCTCGGCATAGCTCATTGAGTCTTTGATCATCGAAGCGATTTCGCTATCGGTCAGACCGTAAGACGGTTTGACCTGAATAGACGCCTCAACGCCGGTGGATTTCTCCATCGCCGTCACGCTCAAAAGACCGTCGGCATCGACCTGGAACGTCACGCGAATATGCGCACCGCCAGCCGGTAGCGCCGGAATACCACGCAGCGCAAAACGCGCCAGTGAGCGGCAGTCCTGCACCAGTTCGCGCTCACCCTGCATTACATGGATAGACATCGCCGTCTGACCATCTTTAAAGGTGGTGAAATCCTGAGCGCGGGCCACCGGAATAGTGGTATTACGCGGAATCACTTTCTCCACCAGGCCGCCCATCGTTTCGAGGCCCAGCGACAGTGGGATCACATCAAGCAACAGCATTTCGCTGTCTGGCTTGTTACCCACCAGAATATCCGCCTGAATCGCCGCGCCAATAGCGACGACTTTATCCGGGTCGATGGAAGTCAGCGGTGGACGACCGAAAAATTCGCCTACCCGTTCACGCACCAGCGGCACGCGAGTAGAACCGCCCACCATCACCACTTCCAGCACTTCATCAGCTTCTACACCCGCGTCTTTCAGCGCGCGACGACAAGCCAGTAAGGTTCGTTTTACCAGTGGCGCGATCAGTTCATTGAATTGTTCACGGCTGATTTCGCCCTGCCAGCCCGCAACGTTAACGGTCACGGAGTCCGCATCGCTCAGCGCGATTTTGGCTGCAATGGCGGCATCCAGCAGTTCACGCTGAACGCGGTTATCGCTACGATCAGGAATGCCCGCCTGCTCGCGAATGTAATCCGCCAGCAGATGGTCGAAATCATCGCCGCCGAGCGCGGAATCACCGCCGGTTGCCAGCACTTCAAACACGCCGCGACTTAAGCGCAGAATGGAAATATCAAACGTCCCGCCACCGAGGTCATAAACGGCGATCACGCCTTCCTGACCGGAATCCAGCCCGTAGGCGATAGCCGCAGCGGTCGGTTCGTTAAGTAAGCGCAGGACGTGAAGGCCCGCCAGACGCGCCGCGTCTTTGGTGCCCTGACGCTGGGCATCGTCAAAGTACGCCGGAACGGTGATAACTACACCATCCAGCTCGCCTGCCAGGGCTTCAGTTGCCCGCGCCGCCAGTGCTTTGAGGATGTCCGCAGAAACGCGCACCGGGTTCAGCAGCCCCGCCGCCGTTTCAATCATCGGCAGGCCGTTTTCGCTGGCCTGGAATTGATAAGGCAGATGCGGATAGCGTTGCTGGATATCAGCCAGCGAGCGTCCCATCAGGCGTTTAACAGAACTAATTGTGTTGGCGGTATCGAGCGCTGCATTAGTACGCGCGTCATAACCCACCGAATGCCCTTGCTGTTGATAGTGAACAACAGATGGCAGCAGGTGACGGCCTTCATGATCGGCTAACGTTTCGGCCTGACCGCTGCGCACTGTCGCCACCAGCGAGTTGGTTGTGCCCAGGTCAATACCGGCCGCCAGACGACGCTGATGCGGCGCAGCACTCAAACCAGGTTCACTAATTTGTAATAAGGCCATGTTTAGCTTCCAGAAATTAAAAATCGAGCAGTTTTTCTTCGAGTTGTTCGGCACTGCTTCGCAGTTTATCGAGAAAACGCAGCTTACGCACGGTATCCGCCGCCGCGTCCCACGTCTCGTTGTCTAACTGTTCAACCATCAACTGATGGCGGGTATCAAACATCTTTTTCACACGTTTGATAAAGCTTTCCAGCCGCGCTTCATCTTTCGCCTGTTCGATCTCGTCCAGCTCTTCGCGCAGCTCCAACTGTTCCATCAGGAACGCGGTGTCGCGCACAGTATGCTGCTCGCTGGCGAGATCAAAGCCGTGCAAAGAAAGCAAATATTCCGCGCGCATTAACGGATGACGCAGCGTTTGCCAGGCCTGGTTAATGGTTGCAGATTGCTGTACGGCGGCGAGTTGTTCCGCCTGGCTTCCGCTGGCGAATTTATCAGGATGATACTGACGTTGTAGATCCTGAAAACGCAGGCTCAGCGCCTGGGTATCGAGTTGATAGCGGGCAGGCAAGCCAAAGAGGGTGAAGTAATCCATAACATTCTCAGGGCTGCGATCCGCCGCGATAACGGCGAATCAGGTAAAACAAACCCCACGCGCAGGCGACCACGGTGGGGTTATCGGTATGCGCATCAAACGTGGAAGCTTTCGCCGCAACCACACTCATCTTTGACGTTCGGGTTGGTGAATTTAAACCCTTCGTTCAGGCCTTCTTTTACGAAGTCCAGCTGCGTACCGTCCAGAAATTGCAGGCTCTTGCCATCGACCACGACTTTCACGCCTTTGTCTTCAAACACGATGTCTTCCGGCGTCGGTTCGTCAACAAATTCCAGTACATAAGCCATACCTGAACACCCGGAGGTTCTCACGCCCAGACGCAGGCCAAACCCTTTACCGCGGTTAGCCAGAAAGGTATTTACTCGCGCTGCTGCACTGTCGCTCAGTGTAATCGACATAACCAAACCTCAACTCTTATTTTGCTTCACGTTTGCTTTTATAGTCCGCAATGGCGGCTTTGATCGCGTCTTCTGCCAGAATAGAACAGTGAATTTTCACCGGCGGCAGTTCAAGTTCTTCAGCAATATCGGTGTTTTTGATCGCCTGCGCTTCGTCGAGAGACTTCCCTTTCACCCATTCGGTGACCAGGGAGCTGGAAGCGATAGCGGAACCGCAGCCGTAAGTTTTAAAACGCGCGTCTTCAATGATACCTTCATCGTTGACTTTAATCTGCAACTTCATCACGTCGCCACAGGCCGGTGCCCCCACCATGCCGCTGCCGACGTTCTCGTCGTTGTTGTCAAAGGAACCCACGTTACGCGGATTCTCGTAATGGTCGATAACTTTTTCGCTGTAAGCCATTATAAATTCTCCTGATTCCGATACCGATTAATGATGAGCCCATTCGATGCTGTTCAGATCCACGCCCTGCTTGTACATTTCCCACAGCGGAGAAAGGTCACGCAGACGACCGATGGATTTACGAACTAACTCGATGGTGTAGTCGATCTCTTCTTCAGTAGTAAAACGACCTAAAGAGAAACGGATAGAGCTATGTGCCAGCTCGTCGTTCAGCCCCAGCGCGCGCAGCACGTAGGACGGTTCGAGGCTTGCTGACGTACAGGCGGAACCTGAAGAAACTGCGAGGTCTTTCAGCGCCATAATCAGCGACTCACCTTCAACGTAGTTGAAGCTGACGTTGAGAATGTTCGGCGCACCGTGTTCCAGGTCACCGTTCAGGTAAACTTCTTCGATATCTTTGATGCCGTTCCACAGACGGTTACGCAGGCCGCGCAGACGTTCCATCTCGGTCGCCATCTCTTCTTTTGCGATGCGATAGGCCTCGCCCATTCCGACGATCTGGTGAACAGGCAGAGTGCCGGAACGCATACCGCGCTCGTGACCGCCGCCGTGCATTTGCGCTTCGATGCGTACGCGCGGTTTACGACGTACATACAGCGCACCGATACCTTTCGGGCCATAGATTTTGTGACCGGAGAAAGACATCAGGTCAACTTTCAACTGGCTCAGGTCGATAGGCAGTTTACCCACGCTCTGGGTTGCATCAACGTGATAGATAATGCCACGAGCACGGCACATTTCGCCGATAGCCGCGATATCCTGCACCACGCCGATTTCGTTATTTACGTGCATGATGGACACGAGGATGGTGTCGTCACGCATCGCTGCTTCAAGTTCTTTCAGGTCGATAATGCCGTTACGCTGCGGTGCCAGGTAGGTGACTTCAAAACCTTCGCGCTCCAGCTGACGGCAGGTATCCAGTACCGCTTTGTGTTCGGTTTTGCTGGTGATGATGTGCTTGCCTTTTTTCTGATAAAAGTTGGCTGCACCTTTGATCGCCAGGTTGTCAGATTCGGTTGCACCAGAGGTAAAGACGATTTCACGCGGATCAGCGCCGACCAGATCGGCAATCTGATTACGGGCGATATCTACCGCTTCTTCAGCCTGCCAGCCGAAACGGTGAGAACGGGAGGCCGGGTTACCAAAGGTTCCGTCCATCGTCATAAACTGCATCATTTTCTCGGCAACACGCGGGTCCACCGGCGTGGTTGCGGAGTAGTCGAGATAAATCGGTAATTTCATTGCTCTATAAACTCCGTACATCACTCAATGCAAGGAATCAGGCTACCGGCTGGATGTACGACCGTGTTTACGGAGTATTTAGCACTCCGGCCTGATTCTGAATTCTTTTTATTAAGCGCGTAACTTAACGTCGATCGCGTCTTGTGTGCGGGTGCGTGGCGCGTCGTGAGTATGCTGACGACCAGACACATCCAGCACTTCCTGGTTATTAACCAGTTCGCCTAAAGTAATGTTGTTGAGAAAACCGGTGAGACGGTCGCTCAAATCACGCCACAGCGCGTGGGTCAGGCATTTATCGCCGCCCTGGCAGCCGCCTTTACCCTGACAACGGGTGGCATCTACAGATTCGTCAACGGCGCTAATTACTTCGCCAACGGCGATGCTGCTGGCATCTTTGCCTAACAGATAACCACCGCCTGGTCCACGTACGCTGGAAACCAGACCATTTTTACGCAGACGGGAAAACAGTTGTTCCAGATAAGAAAGGGAAATTCCCTGACGTTCGGAAATATCAGCCAACGGTACCGGGCCCGCTTCAGAGTTGAGCGCAACGTCAAGCATTGCGGTCACGGCATAGCGCCCTTTAGATGTCAGTCTCATGTCTTACTTCACCTCAAACTCGCCCCTGCCCGGGGTTTTTTATTGTAAAAGTGGGGGTATTGCATAGCAGGGTCAAGTCTGACATTCCCGAGTAAATTGGTCAACTATTTACTTGACTGATTTAGTCGGGTATTTAACCTTCAGTGCCATTTTTTTATCGTGGCGTTTGTACCTGTTGTCGGATGCGGCGTGAACGCCATATCCGCCCTGGGGTTCTGTACACTGTAGGCCTGATAAGACGCATTACGCGTCGCATCAGGCAACGGCTGTCGGATGCGGCGTGAACGCCTTATCCGACCTACGGTTCTGTTCACTGTAGGCCTGATAAGACGCATTACGCGTCGCATCAGGCAACGGCTGTTATTCGGCCTTGTTACCTTTATTCTGCTGCTCAATAGAAGCCAGAATCCCGCGCAGGATATTCAACTCCTGGCTTTCCGGGCGCGCACGGGTAAACAGACGGCGCAATTTATTCATCACCTGCCCCGGATGGTTTTCACGGATAAAACCGGTTGCCAGCAGCGTTTGTTCCAGATGACCATAAAAACGCTCCAGATCATCGACCAGCGGATACGGCGTCTCTTCATGCTCGACCTGCTCGCCGTTTTCCTGAGTTGCCAGCCAGGCCATGCGCACTTCATAGGCAATAACCTGAACCGCCATCGCCAGGTTCAGCGAGCTGTATTCCGGGTTAGCCGCAATCGCGACATGATAATGGCATTTCTGCAACTCTTCATTGGTCAAGCCGACGCGCTCGCGACCAAACACCAGCGCCACCGGGGTATTTGCCGCTTCAGCGACGCTTTTCAGGCCGCATTCGCGCGGGTCGAGCATCGGCCATGGCAGCGTGCGGGAACGTGCGCTGGTGCCCACCACCAGGCTACAACCGGCTAACGCTTCGTCGAGCGTATCGACGATGTGAGCATTACCAATCACATCGCTGGCCCCTGCTGCCAGGGCAATCGCCTGGGAGTCGGGTTTCACCAGTGGATTAACCAGCCACAGATTGGTTAATCCCATTGTTTTCATGGCACGGGCAACAGAACCCATATTGCCGGTGTGTGACGTCTCCACCAGCACAATTCGAATATTTTGCAGCATTGTCTTTCTTCATCTAAAGATTATTCACGCATCTTATCATAAAACGAAGACAGATGCCGATCTCGCTGCTATACTCTGCGCCGTTTTCCCGTTCTTTAACATCCAGTGAGAGAGACCGATGCATCCGATGCTGAACATCGCCGTGCGCGCAGCGCGCAAGGCGGGTAATTTAATTGCCAAAAACTATGAAACCCCGGACGCTGTAGAAGCGAGCCAGAAAGGCAGTAACGATTTCGTGACCAACGTAGATAAAGCTGCCGAAGCGGTGATTATCGACACGATTCGTAAATCTTACCCACAGCACACCATCATCACCGAAGAAAGCGGTGAACTTGAAGGTACTGATCAGGATGTTCAATGGGTTATCGATCCACTGGATGGCACTACCAACTTTATCAAACGTCTGCCGCACTTCGCGGTATCTATCGCTGTTCGTATCAAAGGCCGCACCGAAGTTGCTGTGGTATACGATCCTATGCGTAACGAACTGTTCACCGCCACTCGCGGTCAGGGCGCACAGCTGAACGGCTACCGACTGCGCGGCAGCACCGCTCGCGATCTCGACGGTACTATTCTGGCGACCGGCTTCCCGTTCAAAGCAAAACAGTACGCCACTACCTACATCAACATCGTCGGCAAACTGTTCAACGAATGTGCAGACTTCCGTCGTACCGGTTCTGCGGCGCTGGATCTGGCTTACGTCGCTGCGGGTCGTGTTGACGGTTTCTTTGAAATCGGTCTGCGCCCGTGGGACTTCGCCGCAGGCGAGCTGCTGGTTCGTGAAGCGGGCGGCATCGTCAGCGACTTCACCGGTGGTCATAACTACATGCTGACCGGTAACATCGTTGCTGGTAACCCGCGCGTTGTTAAAGCCATGCTGGCGAACATGCGTGACGAGTTAAGCGACGCTCTGAAGCGTTAATGACTCAGGCGGGTGATATCACTCACCCGCCCTCGCCTTTCAGGCGCTATTCCGAAATACTTCCTCACTGCTTTACTTTCTTTCGTCACTCTCCCACCATCTTTCCCCGATTAATGGATGATAAAGAAGTCGCAAGGAAAGGTTATGGCACTGCCAGTGAACAAACGCGTTCCCAAAATTCTGTTTATTCTCTTTGTTGTTGCCTTCTGCGTTTATTTAGTGCCGCGCGTTGCCATCAACTTCTTCTATTATCCCGACGATAAAATTTACGGTCCCGATCCCTGGTCGGCGGAATCCGTCGAATTTACGGCTAAGGACGGTACTCGTCTGCAAGGCTGGTTTATCCCTTCTTCGACGGGCCCTGCTGACAACGCCATCGCAACCATCATTCATGCTCACGGCAATGCCGGAAATATGTCCGCCCACTGGCCGCTGGTCAGTTGGTTACCCGAGCGTAATTTCAACGTTTTTATGTTTGATTATCGCGGGTTTGGTAAATCAAAAGGCACGCCGTCCCAGGCCGGATTGCTGGACGATACGCAAAGTGCCATCAATGTGGTGCGCCATCGCAGTGATGTAAACCCACAACGTCTGGTGCTGTTCGGGCAGAGTATTGGCGGGGCGAATATTCTGGATGTTATTGGTCGGGGTGATCGTGAAGGCATACGTGCGGTGATCCTCGACTCCACATTTGCCTCTTATGCAACCATCGCCAACCAAATGATCCCCGGCAGTGGCTACTTACTTGATGAGAGTTACAGCGGCGAAAATTATATCGCCAGCGTCAGCCCGATCCCGCTTTTACTCATTCACGGTAAAGCTGATCACGTTATCCCATGGCAGCACAGCGAAAAGTTGTATAGCCTGGCAAAAGAGCCAAAACGGTTGATCCTAATCCCGGATGGCGAACACATTGATGCTTTTTCCGATCGTCACGGCGATGTTTATCGCGAACAGATGGTGGACTTTATCCTTAGCGCGTTGAATCCGCAGAACTAACCCATGATCGCTAGCACGATAATCATTCACAAAACCACCTTAAGACATGCTAATCCACTGGTCAGAACAGTTTAAGATGAGAAAAATTCTGTGACGCTTGCCAACATTTCTGATGATTAGCATTCCCTTCGCCATTTCCTTGAGCAAACTTTAGCTATTCTTATCAATTATGCTTATGGGAGATCTACAGATGATGCCTACGCTTGCTCCACCATCTGTCCTTTCGGCTCCCCAGCGCCGCTGCCAGATCTTGCTGACGCTCTTTCAGCCGGGGTTGACCGCCACCATGGCAACCTTCAGCGAGCTTAATGGTGTGGATGATGATATTGCCAGTCTTGATATCAGCGAAACAGGACGGGAGATCCTGCGCTATCATCAACTCACACTGACGACTGGTTATGACGGTAGCTACCGGGTTGAAGGTACAGTGCTTAACCAACGTTTGTGTTTATTTCACTGGCTACGACGTGGTTTCCGTCTGTGTCCGTCATTTATTACCAGCCAATTCACCCCCGCCCTGAAGAGTGAACTGAAGCGGCGCGGAATTGCGCGTAACTTTTACGACGATACCAATCTACAAGCGTTAGTGAATCTCTGCTCCCGACGGCTGCAAAAACGCTTTGAATCGCGCGATATTCATTTCCTGTGTCTGTATCTGCAATATTGTTTGCTGCAGCACCACGCTGGAATTACGCCTCAGTTTAATCCGCTCCAACGTCGCTGGGCGGAATCCTGCCTTGAATTTCAGGTAGCGCAGGAAATTGGACGCCACTGGCAGCGTCGGGCGCTCCAGCCTGTACCACCTGATGAGCCACTGTTTATGGCACTACTTTTTTCCATGTTGCGGGTTCCCGATCCATTGCGGGATGCGCATCAGCGGGACAGACAATTGCGTCAGTCTATCAAACGTCTGGTAAACCATTTTCGTGAGCTGGGAAATGTTCGTTTTTATGATGAACAGGGGTTATGTGATCAGCTTTATACCCACCTCGCCCAGGCGTTAAATCGCAGTTTGTTTGCCATCGGTATTGATAATACCCTGCCGGAAGAGTTCGCCAGACTGTACCCACGCCTGGTGCGCACCACCCGCGCGGCGCTGGCCGGATTTGAAAGTGAATACGGCGTCCATCTTTCTGATGAGGAAAGTGGTCTGGTCGCGGTGATTTTCGGTGCCTGGCTAATGCAGGAAAACGATCTGCATGAAAAACAGATTATTCTTCTTACCGGGAATGATAGCGAGCGAGAAGCGCAGATTGAGCAGCAGTTACGCGAACTAACGTTACTGCCGCTCAACATTAAGCATATGTCGGTAAAGGCATTTTTGCAGACAGGCGCTCCGCGTGGCGCGGCACTGATTATTGCGCCTTATACCATGCCATTACCGCTCTTTTCACCACCGCTGATCTATACGGACCTGACGCTGACAACACATCAACAGGAGCAGATCCGCAAAATGCTCGAATCAGCATGAGGGAACAACTTTCGGGCGCAAAAACATTGCCGGAAGCGCCACCAGCGCCATTACCCAGAACACGCCGTGGCCCAGATATTGATACAGGAAACCGGCGAAAACGGTCATGATAGCGATACTGCCGCCCATCGCGACGGCAGAGTAAACCGCCTGTAAACGGATGACTTCGCTACCCTGGCGAGCAGCAATATAACGCATGGCGGCCAGGTGGCAGACCGTGAAGGTGCCGCAATGCAGAATTTGCACCACTATCAACCACGGCAACGCCGTAGTTGCTCCCATAATGCCCCAGCGCACTACGCCGCAAATCGCCGAGATCAACAGCATATCGCGTGCACTACAACGGCGGAAAAGTTTATTACTCAGCGCAAAGATAATGACTTCCGCCACCACGCCCAGCGACCACAAATACCCCACCGCCGAGGCCGAGTAGCCAGCTGCCTGCCAGTAAATGGCGCTAAAACCGTAATAGGCCGCATGTGCCCCCTGCAATAAACAAACGCAGGCCAGAAAGCGCCAGTTCTGGCGAACCAGCGCCAACCACGCAGACCAACCGGTGCTCTCCTGCTGGCGACTTGCCCCTTGTGGCTGAATCGTCGGACGGATGAGAAAGCCGAGCAGCATGGATGCCACGCCCAACGTCAACAGCGCGAGGATCACCCGATAATCAAACATAGTGACCAGTTTGCCCGTCAGCGCCGAGCCAATGACAAACGCCACCGAGCCCCACAGTCGCACTTTGCCGTAATCAAGCGGGAACTGCTTTTGCCACGTATTCGCCAGTGCATCGGTCAACGGTACCAGTGGTGAGAAAAAGAGGTTAAAGCCAATCATCACCAGCATCAGCCACGCTACGTGCGCCCCCGCCCAGAAGGCGACAGCAAAGAGAAGTGTCAGCAGTGCCAGCACGCGCAAGGCGGAAATCAGGCGGGAAGGATCGCTGACGCGGGGCGCGATGAGCAAACTCCCGAGGAAACGGGCAACCAGACCTGCCCCCAATAACAGGCCGATGGTTTCTGGCGTTAAACCAATCCCTTTAAGCCAGACGCTCCAGAAAGGTAGAAAAATGCCGTAACTAAAAAAGTATGTGAAATAGCCGAGCGCCAACCAGCGCGTGGATTGCAAAACCATGAGTCCCTCCCGTCAGGAGGCGTTAGTCTGGGGTTAATCGAATGTTGGTGCAAGTTGAAAAATAAGAATATTCGAGCCTGCTTCCCGATGTCTGTAACGCCAGTTCACAAGCACTAAAAAACTGAGATCCGCGACGCATGTTGCAAAAATAATGCGTAATTATGCCGTTACGCTTGCCAAACGTTCCTGCACAATGGCGATGAAATCGCGTAATGCCGGCTTCATCTCCCCTTTCTTCCACGCCATCAGTAAAGCAATGGAAGGCACATTTCCGGCAATGGGACGAAAAACAACCTGTCCGGTATTAAAATTATTCATATAACCGGGTATCAAAGTGACGCCCAGCCCCATGCCCACCAGATTCATGGTCACCAGAATATTCGTTGCCACCTGGACGATATTTGGCTGGCTGTTTTCTTGCGCAAACCACGCTTTAACGATCGGCGCAAGCGAACCGGAATACACCGGATCGGTACTGACGAAATTCACGCCATCCAGTTGCGCGGCGGTGATCTCTTTTTCATGTGCTAAAGGGTGATCAACCGGTAACACAACCACTAATGGTTCGTCAAAAAGCTCCAGATAATCAATCTCCGGGCTATAAACAGGATGGCGCATTAAGCCGACGTCGAGTTCACCACGGCGAATTTTTTCCTCCTGTTGCGTGGTGATTAAACTCACCAGCTCAATCAAGGTGTCTGGCTGTCTGAGACGAAACATCGGTAATACTTTTGGCAGTAAATTCACTTCCGCCGATGGCACAAAGCCAATGGTTAATTGTCTGTCTTCCTGAACAATTTTCCGCGCCCGTAATTTGGCATTTTCCGCTTGTTCGAGGATTGCCAGCGCGTCCTGGAGAAAACATTCTCCCGCCGCCGTCAACGCGACTTTGCGCTTATCCCTCACCAGTAACGGAACACCGACACAGTTTTCAAGATCGCGGATCTGGCTGCTTAACGAAGGCTGTGAGGTATGCAGTTTTTCCGCCGCACGGGTAAAGTTCAGTGCCTGCGCCACTGCGACGAAATAGCGTAAATGCCGTAGTTCCATCACCTTCCCCTTGTTATCGAAAAAACGTCTCAGCTGGTAGAAATTAACTATTTCACATATTAGCAACCAACCAGCAACATCCTTATGGCACAAAAATAGAAGGTCAATACATCTTATCTTTCAGGATTAAAAAATATGACCACACCCTCAGATTTGAACATTTACCAACTGATTGACACCCAAAATGGTCGGGTCACTCCGCGTATTTATACCGACCCGGATATTTACCAACTGGAGCTTGAGCGTATTTTCGGTCGTTGCTGGCTATTTCTCGCCCACGAAAGCCAGATCCCAAAACCCGGTGATTTCTTTAACACCTACATGGGAGAAGATGCGGTTGTCGTAGTGCGTCAGAAAGACGGCAGCATCAAGGCGTTTCTCAACCAATGCCGCCACCGGGCCATGCGTGTGAGTTATGCAGATTGCGGCAACACTCGCGCCTTTACCTGCCCGTATCACGGCTGGTCTTATGGCATTAACGGCGAGTTGATCGATGTACCGCTGGAACCTCGCGCCTACCCACAAGGGTTGTGTAAATCCCACTGGGGACTAAACGAAGTTCCTTGTGTGGAGAGTTATAAAGGGCTAATTTTTGGCAACTGGGATACCAGCGCACCGGGCCTGCGTGATTACCTGGGTGACATTGCCTGGTATCTGGATGGCATGCTGGATCGTCGCGAAGGCGGCACCGAAATTGTCGGCGGCGTACAAAAGTGGGTGATCAACTGTAACTGGAAATTCCCGGCAGAGCAGTTCGCCAGTGACCAGTATCATGCTCTGTTCAGCCATGCTTCTGCCGTTCAGGTATTAGGGGCGAAAGATGATGGCAGCGATAAGCGCCTCGGTGATGGACAAACCGCCCGCCCGGTGTGGGAAACCGCCAAAGATGCGCTGCAATTTGGTCAGGACGGTCACGGTAGCGGTTTCTTCTTTACTGAAAAACCGGATGCTAATGTCTGGGTCGATGGCGCAGTTTCAAGCTATTACCGCGAAACCTATGCCGAAGCAGAACAACGTTTAGGTGAAGTTCGCGCCCTGCGCCTGGCGGGTCATAACAATATTTTCCCCACGCTTTCATGGCTAAACGGCACTGCCACACTCCGCGTCTGGCATCCGCGCGGCCCTGATCAAGTTGAAGTGTGGGCGTTCTGTATTACTGACAAAGCCGCCTCCGATGAAGTTAAAGCCGCTTTTGAAAACAGCGCCACTCGTGCTTTTGGTCCTGCTGGTTTTCTCGAGCAGGATGACTCGGAGAACTGGTGTGAAATCCAGAAATTGCTTAAAGGCCACCGCGCCCGCAACAGCAAACTGTGTCTGGAAATGGGGCTTGGTCAGGAAAAGCGCCGCGACGACGGCATTCCTGGCATTACTAACTATATCTTTTCAGAAACTGCCGCTCGTGGAATGTACCAACGCTGGGCCGATCTTCTGAGTAGCGAAAGCTGGCAGGAAGTGCTCGATAAAACCGCCGCTTACCAGCAGGAGGTGATGAAATGAGTGCGCAAGTTTCACTAGAGTTACATCACCGCATTAGCCAGTTTCTCTTTCACGAAGCCAGCTTACTGGACGACTGGAAATTTCGTGACTGGCTGGCGCAGCTCGACGAAGAGATTCGTTACACCATGCGCACCACAGTTAACGCGCAAACACGCGACCGCCGCAAAGGCGTCCAGCCACCGACAACCTGGATTTTTAATGACACCAAAGACCAGCTGGAGCGGCGAATCGCCCGTCTGGAAACGGGCATGGCCTGGGCAGAAGAGCCGCCGTCACGCACCCGTCACTTAATCAGCAACTGCCAGATAAGCGAAACCGACATCCCAAACGTATTTGCTGTGCGGGTAAATTATCTGCTTTATCGGGCACAAAAAGAGCGCGATGAAACATTCTATGTTGGAACGCGTTTCGACAAAGTTCGCCGTCTGGAAGATGACAACTGGCGCTTGCTGGAACGGGATATCGTCCTGGATCAAGCGGTAATCACTTCCCATAACCTGAGTGTACTGTTCTGATGAATCGAATTTATGCGTGTCCCGTTGCGGATGTGCCGGAGGGTGAGGCTCTCCGGATCGATACCTCGCCCGTCATCGCCCTGTTCAACGTTGGCGGCGAGTTTTATGCCATTAACGATCGTTGCAGCCATGGTAATGCGTCAATGTCAGAAGGGTATCTGGAAGATGACGCCACGGTGGAGTGCCCGCTACACGCCGCCAGTTTTTGCCTGAAAACGGGGAAAGCGTTATGCCTGCCCGCCACCGATCCGCTCACCACTTATCCAGTACACGTTGAAGGTGGTGACATTTTCATCGACTTACCGGAGGCGCAGCCATGAGCGATCTGCATAACGAGTCCATTTTTATTACCGGCGGCGGATCGGGATTAGGGCTGGCGCTGGTCGAGCGATTTATCGAAGAAGGCGCGCAGGTTGCCACGCTGGAACTGTCGGCGGCAAAAGTCGCCAGTCTGCGTCAGCGATTTGGCGAACATATTCTGGCGGTGGAAGGTAACGTGACCTGTTATGCCGATTATCAACGCGCGGTCGATCAGATCCTGACTCGTTCCGGCAAGCTGGATTGTTTTATCGGCAATGCAGGCATCTGGGATCACAATGCCTCACTGGTTAATACTCCCGCAGAGACGCTCGAAACCGGCTTCCACGAGCTGTTTAACGTCAATGTTCTCGGTTACCTGCTGGGCGCAAAAGCCTGCGCTCCGGCGTTAATCGCCAGTGAAGGCAGCATGATTTTCACACTGTCAAATGCCGCCTGGTATCCTGGCGGCGGTGGCCCGCTGTACACCGCCAGTAAACATGCCGCAACCGGACTTATTCGCCAACTGGCTTATGAACTGGCACCGAAAGTGCGGGTGAATGGCGTCGGCCCGTGTGGTATGGCCAGCGACCTGCGCGGCCCACAGGCGCTCGGGCAAAGTGAAACCTCGATAATGCAGTCTCTGACGCCGGAGAAAATTGCCGCCATTTTACCGCTGCAATTTTTCCCGCAACCGGCGGATTTTACGGGGCCGTATGTGATGTTGACATCGCGGCGCAATAATCGCGCATTAAGCGGTGTGATGATCAACGCTGATGCGGGTTTAGCGATTCGCGGCATTCGCCACGTAGCGGCTGGGCTGGATCTTTAAGGAAGCACGATGAAAGAAAAAACGATCATTATTGTCGGTGGCGGGCAAGCGGCGGCAATGGCTGCGGCCTCGCTACGCCAGCAAGGGTTCACCGGTGAGCTGCATCTGTTTTCCGATGAGCGACATCTTCCTTATGAACGACCTCCACTCTCGAAATCCATGTTGCTGGAAGATTCCCCGCAGTTACAGCAGGTGTTACCCGCTAACTGGTGGCAGGAAAACAATGTTCATCTGCATTCCGGTGTAACCATCAAAACGCTGGGTCGCGACACACGAGAGTTAGTGTTAACCAACGGCGAAAGCTGGCACTGGGATCAGCTTTTTATAGCAACCGGCGCGGCAGCTCGACCGCTGCCGTTGCTTGATGCACTGGGAGAACGCTGCTTTACCCTACGCCATGCCGGTGATGCCGCCAGACTGCGAGAAGTTCTGCAGCCCGAACGGTCAGTCGTGATTATCGGTGCCGGAACTATTGGTCTGGAACTGGCTGCCAGCGCCACGCAGCGCAGATGTAAGGTGACAGTGATTGAACTGGCGGCAACCGTCATGGGCCGTAATGCACCACCGCCCGTGCAACGCTATCTTTTACAGCGCCACCAGCAGGCTGGTGTGCGCATTCTGCTCAATAATGCCATTGAACATGTGGTCGATGGTGAAAAAGTAGAACTGACGCTGCAAAGTGGGGAAACGCTTCAGGCTGATGTGGTGATTTACGGTATTGGTATCAGCGCCAACGAGCAACTGGCTCGCGAGGCCAACCTTGATACTGCCAATGGCATTGTCATTGATGAGGCTTGCCGCACCTGCGATCCCGCGATCTTTGCCGGTGGCGATGTGGCAATCACTCGTCTTGATAATGGTGCACTACACCGCTGCGAAAGCTGGGAAAACGCCAATAACCAGGCGCAAATTGCCGCTGCCGCAATGTTAGGGCTACCGCTACCGCTACTGCCGCCGCCGTGGTTCTGGAGCGATCAGTACAGTGATAACTTACAGTTTATTGGCGATATGCGTGGCGATGACTGGCTTTGTCGTGGCAACCCGGAAACTCAGAAGGCGATTTGGTTTAATCTGCAAAACGGCGTGCTTATCGGTGCGGTCACGCTGAATCAGGGGCGTGAGATTCGCCCAATTCGCAAATGGATCCAGAGCGGCAAAACGTTTGATGCGAAACTGCTGATAGATGAGAACATCGCGCTTAAATCACTGTAACCAGGATAATTAGCGAATATCTCAATGCCTGGGGCGTGGCGAGGTGCAAGAGTGTGTATTACGTTTAAATCACATTATCTTGCAAAGGGATTGGTTATGAACACACTACGTTATTTTGATTTTGGAGCTGCCCGCCCCGTTTTGTTATTAATTGCCCGTATCGCCGTGGTCTTAATTTTCATTATTTTTGGTTTTCCCAAAATGATGGGCTTTGACGGTACGGTCCAATATATGGCCTCGTTGGGCGCGCCAATGCCGATGCTGGCAGCGATTATTGCGGTAGTTATGGAAGTGCCCGCCGCGATATTAATCGTGCTTGGCTTTTTCACCCGTCCGCTGGCGGTGCTGTTTATTTTCTACACGCTGGGTACGGCGGTGATTGGTCACCATTACTGGGATATGACCGGCGATGCGGTTGGGCCAAATATGATTAATTTCTGGAAGAATGTCAGTATCGCTGGCGCGTTCTTGCTATTGGCAATTACCGGGCCGGGGGCAATTTCTCTCGATCGGCGTTAGGAAAGATGCCGGATGCGGCGTGAACGCCTTATCCGGCATTTAATAAATTACAGCCACTCTACCCGCAACGACATCTCTGAAGTTGTTGATTCCCCTGGTGCTAGCGCAATGAGATCACCCCCTTCCGGGCGATGATGATCATCCGGCGCATGGCTCATCGGTTCCAGACAGAAGAAATCAAACGCATATCCTTTATCAAACGCAGGGTCGGAAACAAAGATGAAATAACACGGTGCAGGTGGCGTCGTTTCCATGATGATGGCATAACCTTCCTGCGGCTGCTCGATGCGGGCCTGACCATTCCATCCGGCAAAACCATTGTTCACCCACTGGCGCGGCAACGGCGCGGGCTGGTTAAAATCCAGTTCCTGCGGTAGCTGCTCGCAAAACTCACCCGCCAGCCACTGCTCCCGCTCCAGCCAGTAACCGCTCGCCTGTGCCTGAATCCGCGTTTGCGGCGACAACGGAAAATAAGGATGCCAGCCGGTACCAAATGGCAGCGTCTCTGCCCCTTGATTGGTGACAGAGAGCGTCACCGTCAGCGTATCCGCCGTTAAATGAAACGCCTGACTTACCCGATAGTGATAGACACCGCTGCGATGTTCATACACCAGACACAAACTATCATCGCTGTGCGAGACACATTGCCACTCGCCCAGCCAGCCATCGCCGTGTAGATAGTGCGCATCCCACTCAACATTCGGTTGCAGTTGATACTCACGCCCCTGCCAGACAAAACGATTGCCGCTCACCCGGTTTGCAAATGGCACCAGCGGAAAACATGAGGCATCGGTTGCCACACCGCTTTTTTTACCAGGACGTAAGAGCGGCGTCGTATCGCGCCAGAAGCCTTCGATTACGCCGCCCTGGTCAGAAACGTCCAGCTTTAGCGACCCGTGGGATAAGGTATAGATGGTCATCCGCTAACTCCTTAATCCGGGAAGTTAATCACAACTTTCCCGCATTTGCCGCTCGCCATCAGCGCATAGGCATCACCTGCCTGTTCCAGCGAGAAGCGATGGGTAATGGCGTTACGCGGCCACAGCTTCCAGTCCGTCAGATCATGGGCGCATTTTTCCATATGGAACAGACTGGTCACCCAGGAGCCGATAATCCGCCGTTGATGGTGCATCAGATCGGCGCTGACCTCGAATTCCACTTTTCCGGTTTCACCAATGTAAACCACCCGTCCCCAGTCAGCGGTGGATTGCAGTGCCAGCAAGCGACCTGCGGCATTACCGGAACAATCGAGCGCAACATCCGCGCCACCGTGGGTGAGTTCGGCGATAATCTGCGGCAGACCTTCGGTGGTTGCTAAATAGCCGTGATCCATCACCCCTAACTGTTTTGCCATCGCCAGACGTTCCGGCAGCATATCAACGCCGATGATCCGTTTTGCACCGCGACCTTTCGCCAGCATCATCGCCATCATGCCGACTGGCCCCAGACCGACCACCAGCACGTTATCACTGCCGGAAACTTCGCCGCGCAAAATTCCTTCATACGCTGTACCAACGCCGCAACTGATAAACGCACCATCTTCGTAGCTCAGCGCATCCGGCAGGAGGATCAGATCTTTTTCTTCCGCCAGCAAGTATTCGGCATGACCGCCGTCACGCTGCCAGCCGTAAGCCGCTTTTCCTTCGCCAGTACAAGAAATAGGAAAACCGCGACGGCAGTTCGGGCAAAAACCACAGCCAGAAATGTGATACACCAGCACGCGGTCGCCCTCTTTAAAATGGCGGCAGCCTTGCCCCATCGCCACAATCTGCCCGCACGGTTCATGACCGTTGATAAAGCCCTGGTATAACGGTTTATCGGGTGCCGCCGCTGTGGCACGGTGTTGATGATAGATATAGTGGACATCGCTTCCGCAAATCCCGGAGGATTTCATTTTGATCAGTACCTGGTTAATCCCCGGCGTCGGCACCGCAACTTCCCGCAGATCGACGGTCGAATTTCCTGGTAAATAAGCTGCCAGCATCGTTTTCATAAATCCCTCATTAACAATACGATTAATTTTCATCCCTGCCGCACCCGCGCCAGGGGCGTTAAGGTTTAGCGTTTCGCTTTACTGCTTCGCTGGGTCAGCAAGATATTCGCCAGCACCGCCACCACGATGATGACGCCGCGTACCACCTGCTGGAAAAAGGAGTTAATACCGAGCAGCACCAGACCGTTACCGATTAGCGTAATCACCAGCACACCAAGCAATGTACCGAACAGGGAACCGCGACCGCCGGAAAGTGCCGTACCGCCGACCACGACCGCGGCGATGACGTCAAACTCCAGACCGTTTGCGGCACCTGCGTTACCAGAACCGAGGCGCGCCGCCAACAAAATGCCGGTCACCGCCGCTAATAATCCCGAAAGGGTAAAGATAAGAATGCGCACCCGACGAACGTTGATGCCGCACAACTGCGCCGCCGTAGCATTACCGCCAACGGCAAAAACCGAGCGCCCGAAGGCGGTTTTGCGGCTGATGAACACAAACAGCGCAAACAACACAATCATGATCAGCGCGGATACCGGCACACCGAGAAATTGTCCGCCCAGCCAGTCCAGCACCTCGTTTTCATCAATCGGCACTGGCAGTGCGTTCGTCATAAACAGCCCCATTCCGCGCAGGGCGCTCCACAGCCCCAGTGTGGCAACGAAACTTGGTACATTAAACACGCCGCGCAGCACCCCGGCCAGCGTTCCCATCAGCGCGCCTAACAGCAACACCAGCAGGCACGCCACCGCCAGCGGAACTTCAAATTGCAGCAAAAATGCCAGGCACACCGAGACAAAAGCCACCATCGGCCCAACGCTGACATCAATTTCACCGGAGATAATAATCAGCGTCATCGCCCAGGCGGCAATCCCAATGGTGGCGGCATCGCGCAGCACGTTCATCTGGTTATTCAATGAGATAAAGCCAGGCGCGTTCAGGGAGAAGACCAGATAAAGAATGGCAATCACCACCAGCAAACCGATCTCATTAATATGGCGACTGACAAATTGTTTGAGCGAGACGCTCTTGCCCTGCGGCAATGGTAATGACGAAGCAGACATCTTCAGGTTCCTCGGTAAAATTCATCAGTGCACAGACAGAATGGCGGACATCAGCTCATCCACATTGACCGGAGCGTGAAACTCCTGCGAGAACGTGCCGTGCTGTAATAACAGGATGCGGTCACACACCAGCGGCAACTCCTCCACTTCACTGGAGATAAACACCACGCTTTTTCCTTCGGCAGCCAGCTCACGGACAATACGGTAAATCTGCTGTTTGGCTTCGATATCGACGCCGCGCGTTGGCTCGTCGAGCAACAAAATCTGGCTGGCAGCATAGACCCAACGACCGATCACCACTTTTTGCTGATTGCCACCAGAAAGCGTGCCGATGGGTGTTTCGCTACTGGCGGCCTTGACCGTCATCCGCTGCATCACCTCTTCGGTCAGGCGGCGGATGGTGGACCATTGCAGCACACCGTTGGCGCTGATTTTTTGCCGATTGGTCAGCACTGTATTTTCGTCAACGCCCAACCAGGGAATGATCCCCGCTTCTTTGCGGTTTTCTGGCGTATAGCCAATGCCGCGTTTCAGCATGTCGCCGTAATCGGGGCGCGTGATTTTCTCGCCGTTGATAACAATTTCGCCCTGTTCATACTCCTCCAGCCCAACAATCGCCTTCAGCAATTCACTGCGCCCTGCCCCCAGCAGACCAGCAATGCCGAGCACTTCGCCACGACGTAGCGTAAAACTGATATCCTCCAGCTTGGGCTTATGGCGTAACGCACGGACTTCCAGCACGGCCTGATCCACAATTTCCTGAGGGGCTACCGGCGCAATATCAACGTGATCGCGCCCGAGCATCAGCGACACAATATGATGCGTGGAGGTGTTTTCGAGCATCACATCGCCCGCCACCTGACCATCGCGCATAACGGTGGCACAGGAGGCAATGCGGCGAATTTCTTCCATCCGGTGGCTGACATAAATCACCGCCACGCCCAGTGCCGACATCTTTTTCACCGCGCTGATCACCAGTTCAACTTCCGCACTCGCAAGCGAACTGGTAGGTTCATCAAGAATGACCACGCGCGGCTCGCCCTTCATCACCCGCGCAATTTCCACCAGCTGCTTTTGCGCCGGGCTTAGCGTTGAAACAAGTTGTTCAGGACTAACGTCAACGCCCAGCGCCTGTAAGCAACGTTGGGCATCCTGCGCCATTTGCAGGTAATCAATCATGCCGTTGCGGCGGGGCCACTGACCGAGGCAGAGGTTTTCCGCCACTGTCAGCCCTTCCACCAGACTTAACTCCTGATAAACCGCGCGCACCCCCAGTTCAGCGGCACGGCGAGTCAGCGTAGCTTCGTCACCTTCCAGTCGCGTCTCGCCAATCCAGATATCACCGCTATCCGGGCGTTCGCTGCCGGTAAGCATTCGAATGAGAGTCGATTTGCCCGCGCCGTTTTTACCTAACAGCGCACGAACTTCGCCTTTATTGAGCGTGAAGTTAACGTTATCCAGCGCAACGACGCCGGGATAACGCTTATTTCCTGCCACCACTTTTGCTACCGGGACTGCCTCTGTTGCCGTGAACATAGGGACCTCTGCGAATCAGCGATTAGGGCAGACCATCAACGTGCGTTGCCAGCCACTGTTTACCGTCTTCCGTTTTGGTATAGAGATCGATAGGCACCTGAATCACTTTTTCACCGTCGGCTTGTTTATTGATAACCTTCAATGTTTGCGCGAAAACAGCATTGCCCATTTTCTTACCGGAAATATCCACTACCGCTTTCAGCACCTGATTGTTTTCCAGCTCCTGAGCAATTTCGGTTGTCATATCCGAACCGAAAACAGCAATTTTTCCGGCCTGATTTTGATTACGTACCGCTTTTACCGCGCCGAGTGTCGCACCGCCCGATTCCCCCATAATGGCGTTGAGATCCGGCGTGGAGATAATTAGTTTTTCACCAACGGAAATCGCTTTATCTAAAACAGTCCCTTCCTGATTAGCGACAATTTGCGCGCCGGGAACGCGGGATTTTAAAACTTCTTCAAATCCTTTACGTCGCTGCACACAAACTTCAAAGGCTTCGCAATTGATGACGGCAATTTTCGGCTGGTCAATTTTATTGGCAATAAAATAATCAGCGGCAGCGTTACCCAGTTTTTTACCAAATTCCAGCGGATCGCCGACCAGATACGCCGAGACATATTTATCGACCCCCTTTTGATTAATACAGGTGTTGTAGCAAATCACCGGAATGCCCGCTTCACTGGCGCGACGAACGGTACGGCTACTGCCATTTTCAGACACTGCCGATAAAATAATGGCATCGACATTACGCGCCACGAGGGTATCAACAAAGGTACTTTCTTTCGAAATATCACCCTGGGCGTTAGTTTCTATTAACTGAACTTGTACTGAGGAATCTTTTGCCGCATCCTGAACGCCCTGACGCACTCCAGCGTAGTATCCCTGAGTATCAAGGTATATTGCGCCAATGGTCATTTCTTTTTCCGCAGCCCTGGCAAATAGTGCGCTACCTAATAGCGTAGCCATTAATAATAGATTACGGGTTGTTCTCATTTTTGTAGGCATAGAGCCTCCTGTAGGGTTTTTATTAACAACGGCTTATTCTAATTATTTTGTGATGAGCGGCAGCGCGTGCCGCTCAAATATTACAGTTAATAGGGTTTAGTGAACGCGGTTAAAAATAAAAGGCATCACGGTGGTGAATAATGCCGCTTTCGGCCAAGCCGGATTAATCGCCGTCAATTCAGCGCGAGCAGACTCATATTGCGCAACCTCCCCGAGTCCCGCGGACGCCAGCATCGCCACCATCAGGCATTTTTCTTTATGCTGCTGTTGTAAATCGCCATACAGCGACAACAAGTCAGGTTGCGAGACGGCAAAGAAATCCGCTTCGATACTGGTTTTCGCCATCTCTTGCGCCCACTGTTTCATTTCACTAAACAGTTGCTGTGCGGTTTGTTGTTCGCCCAGCAGTCGCAGCGCCATCCCTTGCCAGAAGAGATAATCAACCGGCTGATCGTTGTAATAACTGTGAATGTTAATAGTGCGATCGCCGGTCGCCGCCAGACGTAAACAACGCGTCGCTTCAGTTTCATCGCCCTGCGCGTTGGCGCATATCGCCTGCCAGAACCAGATGTCGTTATCAGTTTGCCCCGGTAAACGGCCTTCGCTTAAATTCTCCGGATAATGCAGCGCGGCATGAAGCAGTTCGCAGGCCTGCTGCGGCTGTCTGGCATCAAGATGCTGCCAGGCGCGTAATAACTGGTTGAGGATAAACTGACTGGTGACCTTCCCTTCCCCGCCTTCCCACGGGTGGAATTTGCGCGTGGCGAGAATGTCCGCCGCTTTGTCTGCCTGACCCGTGAGATGCCACAAATTGAGCAGTTCTGCGGTCATGTCGTCGCGTTTCAGCGCAATTTCCAGATTATTTTCCAGACGCGCCAGTCGTTTCTCCGGTGTGGCTCCACTTAACTTATCCAGCAAATCCCGTTCGAAAAGCAGACGTGCATCCTGCGGCGCAAGCTGATAAGCATTATCAAGATAACGCGCGGCCAGCTCATAATCGTGTTGCTTATTCCACGCATGGATCGCTAACCCGCGCCAGCCGTCGGCAAACTCCGGCGACATCTCTACGCAACGTTGCCAAAAGGCAATGGCTTTGTTGTAGCTACGTTTGTTGTAGTAGAAGCAAGCTAGTAAATGGCGAGCAAACCAGCACTCTTCAATACTCTCCAGCGCCGCCACTTCTTCCAGCGTATTCGGGAAACGGACAAACTGCGGGAAGACATCAATGGCTTTTGCGACCAGTTCGCCACGTTCGGCTTTCGGCAGCAAGCTGGCTTGCAGGTAAAGCGGCAGCGTGCGCTGGCAGTCCAGTGCGTTCAGCATCTCTGCCGCCAGGGTGGGCATTCCCCAGTTAATCAGTTGCCCGGCGGTCATCAGGGCGTTAACGTCGCGTCCCTGACACAGACCGCGCCACTGCGCGAGAGCTGATTCGCTACGACCATCGAACCAGTTCAGCCACCACAGAGTGGCGTTCAGCGGATAATCGCGCAGCAGTTTCTCGCGCTGCACACGCGCGTTGTCCTGACGACCACTTAACACCAGCAGCAGATTATGCAGGCAAAGCACTTCCTGATTGGTTGGGCAGGCGCGAAGACTTTGTTGGCAAAAATCCAGACCAGCGTCGAAGTTACCATTACGCGCCGCCAGTCGTGCCAGGCCATAATAGCCACCGGCTTTGCTGTTGCCGCTCCAGACCGCACGCCAGAAATCCTCTTCGGCTTGTTGATATTGTCCCTGACGTTCGTAAGCACTGGCGCGAATCAAACTCGCCTGTCCGCACTGCGGATTTTTGTTCAGCGCATGTGCGCGTTTCAGAGCCTGAGTGGCATACGCCACCGCTTGCGGGAAATCTGCGCGGTTATATTCCAGCATCGCCAGCGCCAGGTTACAGCGATAATCCAGCGGGTCCAGCGCCACGCCGCGCAGGTAGTAATCGAACGGTGAACGGCTGGCGTGATGATATTGCTCCAGATGCTGACCGATAAACCAGGCTTCATCTGTACTGGTAATGTCTTGTGCTGCCAGTGGCGCTTTGGCGACGTCCGGTAACGGCAACGCTTGCGGCTGATGTTCCTGATAACTCAGTACAATATTGCCGTCGGCATCGGAGAGCTCAATGGTCAGCCTTTCAGGATTGATACCGTGCAACACGCCCTGGATGGCGGTCGCAGGCATCAGTGCCACGGCATCATCAAGTAACGCGTTGCATTTACCGATTTCGCGGATCGCCAGGCGGTATCCGTTCAACGGAGAGATGGCATACAGCCCCCACTCAATCCCCCGCTTACTACGCTGGAGTTTTATCACCGCATCGCGGGAGGCATTTTGCACCATGCCCAAAGAATGATAAGGCAGGAAATACTGCTCAAAACGCTTCTCTTCGTAAGCATCAAGCCAGGTAAAATCGGGCTGGTTATCGGCAAAAATACCGGTCATCAGTTCGATATACGGGCCGTTATTGTCGGTCAGACTCTTATCCCACGCCTGGCCAAATTCACTGTGTCCCCAACTCCACTGTTTTTTACCTGGCGCAATATGGTGGTTGGCAACGTGCAGCAAACCGCCATCTTCATCGTGACACCACGCGCCGACAAAATCGTACTGCGATTTTTCGGCCATATATGAGGTTGGAACAGGCACATTTTTATAGCGAGAAATGTCCACTCCAGCGGAGTAGTCCACTTTGTAGTAAGTGCCGGTAGCGATGGGGAAAGCGGAGACGGCCCGTTTGCCGTGATCAAACACCGCCGTTACATCCGGCGGGAAGACGCTCTGATGCCCTTCCCCCCCTTTCACTGCCGGGTTGGCCCACCACAAGAAATGACGCGGCGTGGCGTTCCCGTTATAGACGCGGCTGGCGATTTCCAGCGCCGCCCGGTCAGGGCGCAGGGTGAAACCTGTCATCACCTGTAAACCATGCATCGGCTCCGTTTCGCCTACCCACACCGTCTGTGCACCGTCTTCATGGGCTTCGAGGGTGAAATCAACGGGCATAAAGGTGGTCGGGCGATGATGTTGCGGCCAGTTAAACTCAATCCCACCGGAAATCCACGGCCCCAGCAGCCCCACCAGCGCAGGTTTAATGACTTCATTGTGATAAACAAAATCGCGCTGTTTCACTTTATCCCACGCGCGATGCACCCGACCGCCCAGTTCCGGCAGGATCATCACTTTGATGTAGTCGTTTTCCAGCCACACCGCCTGCCAGGATTTCAGGGTTTTCTGCTCGCTCAGCGTATCGGTCACGCCGTAGGGATAAACCGCGCCGGACGATCCCTGATAAACGCGATTTTCCAGGAACATGGGATGTATATCCTGCGGCCCGGTTTCATAGGTCGGGATCTCAACGCGCTCTTGCCACACTTTTACTGGAGTCATGGTGCCCTCAATATTAACAAGACATACTGAATTAAAAGATTTGTGGCAGTGTATTGAACAATCTGGCAATGTTTTCGCGGAATAATCACGCAATTAACTAAACAAGGTTTAGTGAAGATGAGAGCCTGCATTAATAATCAACAGATTCGCCACCATAACAAATGCGTGATTCTGGAACTGCTGTACCGGCAAAAGCGCGCCAATAAATCAACGCTGGCCCGGCTGGCGCAAATTTCGATTCCGGCAGTCAGTAATATTTTGCAGGAACTGGAAAGCGAAAAACGGGTGGTGAATATTGACGATGAAAGCCAGACGCGCGGGCATAGTAGCGGTACATGGCTGATTGCGCCGGAAGGTGACTGGACGCTGTGCCTGAACGTGACGCCCACCAGTATTGAGTGTCAGGTTGCTAATGCTTGTTTAAGTCCGAAAGGTGAATTTGAGTATTTACAGATTGATGCACCGACGCCGCAGGCGCTGCTGTCCGAAATCGAAAAATGCTGGCATCGCCACCGTAAATTGTGGCCGGACCATACCATCAACCTGGCGTTGGCAATCCACGGTCAGGTTGATCCTGTGACCGGCGTGTCGCAAACCATGCCGCAAGCGCCGTGGACAACGCCGGTGGAGGTGAAATATCTGCTGGAAGAGAAGCTCGGCATTCGGGTGATGGTCGATAATGACTGCGTGATGCTGGCGCTGGCGGAGAAATGGCAAAATAATTCGCAGGAACGGGATTTCTGCGTGATCAACGTTGATTACGGCATTGGCTCGTCGTTCGTGATTAACGAGCAAATTTATCGCGGCAGTTTGTATGGTAGCGGACAGATTGGTCACACCATCGTTAATCCGGATGGCGTCGTCTGCGACTGTGGACGTTATGGCTGCCTGGAAACTGTCGCCTCGTTAAGCGCATTAAAAAAACAGGCGCGGGTATGGCTAAAATCACAACCGGTTAGTACTCAACTTGATCCTGAAAAACTGACTACAGCGCAGTTAATCGCTGCCTGGCAAAGTGGAGAACCGTGGATCACCAGCTGGGTTGATCGCTCTGCCAATGCCATTGGTTTGAGTCTGTATAACTTCCTCAACATCCTCAATATTAATCAGATTTGGTTGTACGGTCGCAGTTGTGCCTTTGGTGAGAACTGGCTTAATACTATTATTCGCCAGACAGGATTTAACCCGTTCGACCGCGACGAAGGACCGAGCGTGAAAGCGACGCAAATTGGCTTTGGGCAATTAAGCCGCGCACAACAGGTGCTGGGAATTGGCTATTTGTATGTTGAGGCGCAGTTACGACAGATTTGATGGCGCGATAACGTAGAAAGGCTTCCCGAAGGAAGCCTTGATGATCATAAACGAAAAATTGCCTGATGCGCTACGCTTATCAGGCCTACACGGAGATTGCAATATATTGAATTTGCAAAGTTTTGTAGGCCGGATAAGGCGTTCACGCCGCATCCGGCATGAACAACGAGCACATTGACAGCAAATCACCGTTTCGCTTATGCGTAAACCGGGTAACGTGCGCAGATGTCGAGAACTTTACCTTTGATGCGCTCGATAACGGCTTCATCATTGATGCTGTCCAGCACGTCACACATCCAGCCAGCCAGTTCTTTCGCTTCGGCTTCTTTAAAGCCGCGACGGGTAATCGCCGGAGTACCTACACGAATACCGGAGGTCACAAACGGGCTCTTCGGATCGTTCGGTACGCTGTTTTTGTTGACGGTGATGTTAGCACGGCCCAGAGCGGCGTCTGCTTCTTTACCGGTCAGGTTTTTATCAACCAGATCAACCAGGAACAGGTGGTTATCAGTGCCGCCGGAAACCACTTTGTAGCCGCGCTCGAGGAACACTTCTACCATCGCTTTAGCGTTTTTAGCGACCTGCTGCTGGTAAGTTTTGAACTCAGGCTCCATCGCTTCTTTCAGAGCAACCGCTTTACCGGCGATTACGTGCATCAACGGACCGCCCTGACCACCAGGGAAAACGGCAGAGTTCAGTTTTTTGTACAGCTCTTCGCTACCACCTTTCGCCAGGATCAGGCCGCCGCGCGGACCCGCCAGGGTTTTGTGAGTGGTGGTAGTAACAACGTGAGCATGAGGAACCGGGTTCGGGTAGACGCCAGCAGCAACCAGGCCCGCAACGTGCGCCATATCAACGAACAGGTAAGCACCGATGCTGTCAGCGATTTCACGCATTTTCGCCCAGTCCACCACGCCGGAATATGCAGAGAAACCACCGATAATCATTTTCGGCTTGTGTTCTTTGGCTTGTTTTTCCAGATCGGCGTAGTCGATATGACCGGTAGCATCGATACCGTAAGGAACGATGTTGTACAGTTTACCGGAGAAGTTAACCGGAGAACCGTGAGTCAGGTGACCGCCATGCGCCAGGTTCATACCCAGAACGGTATCACCTGGTTCCAGCAGCGCGGTGTAGACCGCAAAGTTAGCCTGGGAGCCGGAGTGCGGCTGGACGTTAGCGTAGTCAGCGCCGAACAGTTCTTTCGCACGATCGATCGCCAGTTGTTCAACGATATCAACATACTCGCAACCGCCGTAGTAGCGTTTGCCCGGATAACCTTCAGCATATTTGTTGGTCAGCTGAGAACCCTGCGCCTGCATTACGCGCGGGCTGGTGTAGTTTTCGGAGGCGATCAGTTCGATGTGCTCTTCCTGACGTACTTTTTCCTGCTCCATAGCCTGCCACAGTTCGGCATCATAATCGGCAATGTTCATTTCACGCTTTAACATCCGCATCTCCTGACTCAGCTAACAATAAAATTTTTGGCCTTTATAGGCGGTCCTGTTGGACAACGGCGAACAGTATAACCGAATCATTGTGCGATAACAGGTCTTGACAAAGGAATTTACGCAAACGATTACCTTCAGGCTACGCAAGGCTTTGGAGAATAAAGAGCTTGCAACCGGAAACGGATTTCTTTTCAGGTTTGTGATGCAAATTTTTCACTTCATCACATTCTTTCTGAAAAACACCAAAGAACCATTTACATTGCAGGGCTATTTTTTATAAGATGCATTTGAGATACATCAATTAAGATGCAAAAAAAGGAAGACCATATGCTTGACGCTCAAACCATCGCTACAGTAAAAGCCACCATCCCTTTACTGGTGGAAACGGGGCCAAAGTTAACCGCCCATTTCTACGACCGTATGTTTACTCATAACCCAGAACTCAAAGAAATTTTTAACATGAGTAACCAGCGTAATGGCGATCAACGTGAAGCCCTGTTTAACGCTATTGCCGCCTACGCCAGTAATATTGAAAACCTGCCTGCGCTGCTGCCAGCGGTAGAAAAAATCGCGCAGAAGCACACCAGCTTCCAGATCAAACCGGAACAGTACAACATCGTCGGTGAACACCTGTTGGCAACGCTGGACGAAATGTTCAGCCCGGGGCAGGAAGTGCTGGACGCGTGGGGTAAAGCCTATGGTGTACTGGCTAATGTATTTATCAATCGCGAGGCGGAAATCTATAACGAAAACGCCAGCAAAGCCGGTGGTTGGGAAGGTACTCGCGATTTCCGCATTGTGGCTAAAACACCGCGCAGCGCGCTTATCACCAGCTTCGAACTGGAGCCGGTCGACGGTGGCGCAGTGGCAGAATACCGTCCGGGGCAATATCTCGGCGTCTGGCTGAAGCCGGAAGGTTTCCCACATCAGGAAATTCGTCAGTACTCTTTGACTCGCAAACCGGATGGCAAAGGCTATCGTATTGCGGTGAAACGCGAAGAGGGTGGGCAGGTATCCAACTGGTTGCACAATCACGCCAATGTTGGCGATGTCGTGAAACTGGTCGCTCCGGCAGGTGATTTCTTTATGGCTGTCGCAGATGACACACCAGTGACGTTAATCTCTGCCGGTGTTGGTCAAACGCCAATGCTGGCAATGCTCGACACGCTGGCAAAAGCAGGCCACACAGCACAAGTGAACTGGTTCCATGCGGCAGAAAATGGCGATGTTCACGCCTTTGCCGATGAAGTTAAGGAACTGGGGCAGTCACTGCCGCGCTTTACCGCGCACACCTGGTATCGTCAGCCGAGCGAAGCCGATCGCGCTAAAGGTCAGTTTGATAGCGAAGGTCTGATGGATTTGAGCAAACTGGAAGGTGCGTTCAGCGATCCGACAATGCAGTTCTATCTCTGCGGCCCGGTTGGCTTCATGCAGTTTACCGCGAAACAGTTAGTGGATCTGGGCGTGAAGCAGGAAAACATTCATTACGAATGCTTTGGCCCGCATAAGGTGCTGTAATTTGATGTTGCCGGATGGAAACATCCGGCAACCCTTGACGCGGTTTAAATTGCCGCGTCGTCCTCTTCACCGGTACGGATGCGAATGACCCGTGCCACGTCAAAGACGAAGATTTTACCGTCACCGATTTTGCCGGTTTGCGCCGTGCGAATAATGGTATCGACACAGGTATCGACAATGTCGTCCGGTACGACAATCTCAATTTTCACTTTCGGCAGAAAATCCACCATATACTCCGCGCCGCGGTACAGCTCGGTATGGCCTTTCTGGCGACCAAAGCCTTTCACTTCGGTCACCGTCATGCCGGTAATACCGACTTCGGCCAGTGCTTCGCGGACATCGTCCAGCTTGAAGGGTTTTATAATCGCATCAATCTTTTTCATGCTATTCCTTGAAAAGGTCGCCTGTCTTTTGATCTGCTAAACGTAACACATAACGCCAATTCATTCCTTGAAATCGTTTGCATCCAGCTCGTGTCGGGAAAGCAGTTTATAAAATTCTGTCCGGTTGCGCCCCGCCATTCTCGCCGCGTGGGTGACGTTGCCTTTGGTGATTTGCAGCAGCTTACGCAAATAGTTGAGTTCAAACTGATTACGTGCCTCAACAAAGGTTGGCAGCGCCGTATTTTCACCCTCCAGCGCCTGCTCCACCAGCGCATCACTAATCACCGGAGATGAGGTCAGCGCCACGCACTGTTCAATCACGTTGACCAACTGGCGCACATTACCCGGCCAGCTCGCGGTCATCAGGCGTTTCATCGCATCGGTAGAGAACGCGCGGACAAACGGTTTATGTCGCTCTGCCGCCTGGCGCAACAGGTGATTTGCCAGTAGCGGAATGTCTTCTGTGCGCTCCGCCAGTGCCGGAATTTTCAGGCTGACAACGTTGAGGCGGTAATAGAGATCTTCGCGGAATTCCCCGCGCGCCATCGCTTTTGGCAGATCACGGTGAGTGGCAGAAATAATCCGCACATTGATATCAATATCGCGGTTACTGCCCAGCGGGCGCACTTTACGCTCCTGCAACACGCGCAGCAGTTTGACCTGTAACGGCGCAGGCATATCGCCAATTTCATCGAGAAATAGCGTTCCGCCTTCCGCCGCCTGGAATAAACCTTCGCGATTGCTGACAGCGCCAGTAAACGCGCCACGCGCATGACCAAACAGCTCCGACTCCAGCAATTGCTCGGGCAATGCGCCACAGTTAATAGCAATAAATGGTTTGCTGTTGCGCGGGCTGGCGTTGTGGATAGCCTGGGCGAAAATCTCTTTCCCGGTGCCGCTCTGACCGTTAATCAAAACGCTGACGTCTGATTGCGCCACCAGCCGCGCCTGTTCCAGCAAACGCAGCATCAGCGGGCTGCGGGTGACAATTGCCTCGCGCCAGCGTTCATCGGTGGCTGGCGCGGATTGCTCCAGCGCATCGTCAATTGCCTGATATAGCGCGTCTTTGTCGACAGGCTTGGTGAGGAAACTAAAAACGCCCTGCTGTGTTGCAGCAACGGCATCGGGAATAGAACCATGCGCGGTAAGAATAATTACCGGCATTCCCGGCTGCACTTTCTGGATTTCAGCAAACAGCTGCATACCGTCCATTTCATCCATCCGCAGGTCGCTGATGACTAAATCTACTTTTTCGCGATTCAGTACCCGTAATCCTTCAGCGCCACTTTCCGCCGTGACCACACTGTAGCCTTCGCTGGTCAGGCGCAGGCCAAGCAGTTTCAGCAATCCCGGATCGTCATCGACCAATAATAAATGCGCAGGTTTATGGCTCATCAGGAGTGACCTCATGGGTGGATGGCGCGGGCTTTTCACTCTCGTGCGGCGTATCCGGCGAGAAATTTCCAGCCGGTTTGCGGGTCGAGAGCTGGCGTTCAATATCGGTCAGGTTTTCCAGCTTGCGGGTGGTGAGTTCCAGTTGCTGCTGTAGAACGTGATGTTGCTGGCGCAATGTATCCAGCTCGCTGTCGCTGGACTGCTGGAGTTTACTGTAACGTTGGCGCTCTTCCGCCAGTTGCAGTTGCAGCGCCTGACCATCGCGCCAGAGTTGATACAGTGGGCGAACCTGTGCCGGGATCTCGGTACTTAACGCTTCAATACGCGCGACCAGCTGGCGGCGCTCATACGGCGTAATTTTGGCGTCGGCGAGCAAAATCCCTTGTTTAAAGGTATTTTGCCAGCTGCCGTCGTCATATTGGCGAGCTTGCTGACGCGACTGCGCAGGCATTAAACGATCAGCACAATCCATCGCCCGCAGCCAGTAAAGCGGATTGGTTTCGGTTGATTTACCTTGCAGCGCCCAGATGTCGCTACATTCAGTAGAAAGATAGTCAGCCAGTTGATAAACCGGAATTTTTTCTTCTGCTGGCGTATCAATGGCTGGCTTATTGTGATTCTGCACGCAACCCAGCAATGCCAGACATGGCAGCCCTGCCAGCCACAGCCGTCGGGGCAATAATCGTTGAAAAATGTGTCGCATATTCACCAGACTTAAAGCCTATCCCAGTGGGCGTAATTGTTGCAGACAGTCTGGACATGGACAGCGCGGAGAAACCGGAGCGTACATATCGTACGTGAAGATTTCGAGCACTGCCCGGGGCCGAACTGACAAATAAAATAGCCTGATAGGATAGGCTGTTAGCATTATTTCGTGTTTTTCGACGACGGTAATTCAATGCGGAAACAAACGTCTTGCCCGCTCTCGTCGACCAGATACAGTTCCCCTTGCATACGGCGAATACAATCCCTGGCAATGCTTAATCCCAGACCGCTGCCCTTCACCGCCCCTTTTCGCTGGTGGCTTCCCTGAAAAAAGGGTTCGAAGATCATGGCGCGTTCCTCTTGCGGAATGGGCGTGCCTGTATTGATGACATCAATATAAACCCGCGCACCATGTAAACTGCTGCGAAGGCAAATGTTACCGGATTCAGCCCCGTAGTGCACCGCATTGGAGTAAAGATTATCCAGTACGCTCATCAGCAGCATTGGCTCCGCCAGGCAAGCTGTTGCTTTGAGATCGACGTCGGTATGCATCATTTTAGCCCGTGCGGGCAGGCTATGAGCAGAAACCACTGTCTCCACCAGCGGTGCTAACTCAACATTCTCCAGTTCCACCGCACTGTCCGCCTGTTTACGGTTGTAATCAAGCAGTTGTTCGATCAGTTTTTGCAAATTGCGGCTGCTGCTATCAAGAATGCTCACCACCTCTTTTTGCTCTGGCGTAAGCGGCCCGACAACCTGGTCAGCCAGTAATTCAGTGCCCTCGCGCATACTCGCCAGTGGCGTTTTTAATTCATGAGATAAATGTCTTAAAAATTGATGGCGTTGGGATTCCAGCCATGACAGGCGCTCACTTAACCAAAGAATACGTTGCCCAACCGAGCGTAACTCGCTCGGTCCACTGAACGAGACGCTATTGCCCAGAGAACGCCCTTCCCCCAGACGGTTGATCATGCGCTCGATATTTTTCACCGGCCCGATAATCATCCGCGTGAAAAGCAGTACCATTACCAGACTCACCAGAAATAGCACCAGCGATTGCCAACCAAAATATTGCCCACGTTCGGCGATTTCACGCTGAAGCTGCTGCCCACGAGAGAACACCACTGTGCGCGTGGCCTGTACCATTTCGGTATTGGCACTGGCAAAGGCTTCAAGACGTGCGGCGGCGGCAGCATCGGGACCGCTGTTGTTACACTGAAGTTGAGCCAGATTGTGCAAATCCTGACGTAATGCCTGGTAGAGTTTATCGTCCGGCAGCACGCCTGCGTGGGCATCGAGCATTTCGCTGTAACGCTTGCGCTGGCTTTGATAAACCTTCGCCAGGGTTGGGTCGTCCAGCACGCAATACTGACGGTAACTACGCTCCATCTCCAGCGCCGCGTTGGTCATCGCTTCACTGCGCCGGGCATCAATAAGCGTAGTGCGGTTAACCAGCGCCGCCTGATCGCTAAGCGCATTCAGGCTTTGCCAGGCTTGCCATGCCAGCACCAACAGGGGCAGCAGAATCAGCAAAAATGCCAGCATTACCAGTTGTCGTAATGAGCGGGGAAAAACGGGCCAGCGTTTCAAGGTGTTACTCTCGTCAGACGCGAATAGCCTGATGCTAACCGAGGGGAAGTTCAGATACAACAAAGCCGGGAATTACCCGGCTTTGTTATGGAATAAGGCGGTGCCTAACTCGACGTTTCGCCCGATGGTTGATATAGCTACGCTGATATCAGAAGTTGGACGGCAGGCACCTTGTTGTGCGTCATTCGTATTTTATGTAGCACGTCCCGAAGGGGCTGACATAAGTCGGTGAATGAGCCACTGGTTACTATTATGCAGTAACTGTGCCAATAAAGAAAATAGTTTGGTAACGTACTGATTATACGTTGCTTTGAGGGGTTTATGTCTCCTCCGCTGTTTGAATGTAAATCAGCCACTGTGTCGCTAAAAAGAGACAACTTAAGATAAACTTATTAGATAATATTAAAATCAATGAGTTAAGTGTCGCCAGAAAGCGACACGGCAAACCACCCATTGTCGTGATTTACAGACACAAAAAAGCTCCCGGAGTTGGGAGCTTATGATAGTGGTTGGTGCTTAATGCCGCATCCGGGCTGCAAAACCAATGGGCTGACGACTTACCCCAACTGCTTACGCGCATTGCGGAAAATGCGCATCCATGGGCCATCCTCGCCCCAGTTTTCCGGATGCCAGGAGTTGCTGACAGTACGGAAAACACGTTCCGGGTGCGGCATCATAATGGTGACTCGACCACTTTCAGTCGTGACTGCCGTAATACCGTTCGGTGAACCGTTCGGGTTAGCCGGGTAGGTTTCAGTGACTTTGCCGAAGTTATCGACATAGCGCAGTGCCACCAGCCCTTTGCTTTCCAGTGCCGCCAGATGCGCCGCATCACGCACTTCCACGCGCCCTTCACCATGAGAGACAGCAATCGGCATTTGCGAGCCCACCATCCCCTGCAACAGCAGAGACGGGCTTTGGGTTACTTCAACCAGGCTGAAACGCGCTTCAAAGCGATCGGAGGTATTGCGCACAAAACGTGGCCACAACTCACTACCTGGGATCAGTTCACGCAGATTAGACATCATCTGGCAACCGTTACATACCCCCAGCGCCAGCGTTTGCGGACGGTGGAAGAAGGTTGCAAACTCATCGCGTACACGGTCATTGAACAGGATTGACTTCGCCCAACCTTCACCGGCACCCAGCACATCACCGTAGGAGAAACCACCGCACGCGACCAGGGCGTGGAAATCTTCCAGGCCCGTGCGTCCGGTCAGCAGGTCACTCATATGCACGTCGATAGCATCAAAGCCTGCACGGTGGAAAGCTGCCGCCATTTCAACATGCGAGTTCACGCCCTGCTCACGCAGTACGGCAACTTTCGGACGTGCGCCAGTGGCAATATACGGTGCTGCCACATCTTCGTTGATATCGAACGACAGTTTTACATTCAGGCCCGGATCGGCGTCGTTAGATTTCGCCTGATGCTCCTGATCGGCACACTCCGGGTTGTCACGCAGGCGCTGCATCTGCCAGGTAGTTTCTGCCCACCAGACACGCAACGTGGTGCGGCTTTCGCTGAATACAGTCTGCCCGTTGGCGGTAATCACAAAACGGTCACCGGAAACCGCCTGCCCTACATAATGGACACAATCAGCAAGCCCATGCTGTGCCAGTACGGACTCGACCGCTTCACGGTCAGCGGCACGAACCTGAATCACCGCACCCAGTTCTTCGTTAAACAACGCCGCCAGGCGATCGTCACCCAGAGTGGCGATATCCGCGTCAATGCCACAATGACCAGCAAAGGCCATTTCCGCCAGCGTTACCAGCAGGCCGCCATCAGAGCGGTCGTGATACGCCAGCAGCTTACGCTGTGCAACCAGCGCCTGAATCGCGTCATAGAAGCCTTTCAGTTGCGCGACATCGCGTACATCTGCCGGTTTGTCGCCAAGCTGACGATAAACCTGCGCCAGCGCCGTTGCGCCCAGCGCGTTATTGCCTTTGCCCAAATCAATCAGCAGCAGTGCGTTATCTTCGGTAGAAAGCTGCGGCGTGATGGTGTGACGTACATCTTCCACGCGGGCAAATGCAGAAATCACCAGCGACAGCGGCGACGTCATTTCGCGCTCTTCGTTACCTTCCTGCCAGCGGGTTTTCATCGACATGGAGTCTTTACCCACCGGGATCGTCAGGCCCAGCGCCGGACAAAGCTCTTCGCCCACGGCTTTAACGGCTTCATACAGGCCCGCATCTTCACCAGGGTGGCCTGCCGCCGCCATCCAGTTGGCGGAAAGTTTGATGCGTTTGATATCGCCAATTTGTGTTGCGGCGATGTTGGTTAACGCTTCACCGACCGCCAGACGGGCAGAGGCGGCGAAATCCAGCAGCGCAACCGGCGCACGCTCGCCAATCGCCATCGCTTCACCGTAGTAGCTGTCGAGGCTGGCGGTAGTGACCGCGCAGTTAGCGACCGGCACCTGCCACGGCCCCACCATCTGATCGCGCGCTACCATGCCGGTTACGCTGCGGTCGCCAATGGTCACCAGGAAGGTTTTTTCCGCCACAGTCGGCAGATGCAGCACACGTTTCACCGCGTCTGCAATGGTGATCCCTTCACGGGCCAGCGCGTCGCCTTTCGCTTTCAGCGTTTGTACATCGCGGGTCATCTTCGGCGTTTTACCAAGCAGGACGTCCAGCGGCAGATCGATCGGCTGATTATCAAAATGACGATCGTGCAGAGAAAGATGCAGTTCTTCGGTCGCTTCACCAATCACCGCGTAGGGTGCGCGCTCACGCTTACACAGTTCGTCAAACAGCGGTAATTGATCGGCAGCAACCGCCAGCACGTAGCGTTCCTGGGATTCGTTACACCAGATTTCCAGCGGGCTCATGCCCGGTTCGTCGCTTAGAATCTCGCGCAGTTCAAATTTACCGCCGCGCCCGCCGTCGCTCACCAGTTCCGGCATGGCGTTAGAAAGACCGCCAGCGCCAACGTCGTGGATAAACAGGATTGGGTTGGCATCACCAAGCTGCCAGCAACGGTCGATCACTTCCTGGCAGCGACGCTCCATCTCCGGGTTGTCGCGCTGTACGGAAGCAAAGTCGAGGTCGGCATCAGACTGACCAGACGCCATAGAAGACGCTGCACCACCGCCAAGACCGATGTTCATTGCCGGGCCGCCGAGAACGACCAGCTTCGCACCGACGTTGATCTCGCCTTTTTGTACGTGATCGGCGCGAATGTTGCCGATCCCGCCCGCCAGCATGATCGGTTTGTGATAACCGCGCAGCTCTTCGCCGTTGTGGCTGTTCACTTTTTCTTCATAAGTACGGAAGTAGCCGTTCAGTGCCGGACGACCAAATTCGTTGTTAAACGCCGCGCCGCCCAGCGGGCCTTCGGTCATGATGTCCAGCGCGGTGACAATGCGCTCAGGCTTACCGAAATCTTCTTCCCACGGCTGTTCGAAGCCAGGAATTCGCAGGTTGGAAACGGAGAAACCAACCAGACCCGCTTTCGGCTTTGCGCCGCGCCCGGTGGCACCTTCATCGCGGATTTCACCGCCGGAACCGGTCGCCGCGCCCGGCCACGGAGAAATCGCCGTCGGGTGGTTGTGAGTTTCGACTTTCATCAGAATATGCGCCGGTTCCTGATGGAAATCGTAGCGGCCCGTTTCGTGGTCAGCAAAGTAGCGGCCCACTTCAGAACCTTCCATTACGGCGGCGTTATCTTTATAAGCAGAGAGAACGTGATCTGGCGTGGTTTCGAAAGTATTTTTGATCATCTTGAACAGCGATTTCGGCTGCTGTTCACCATCGATAACCCAGTCGGCGTTAAAAATTTTGTGGCGGCAGTGCTCGGAGTTCGCCTGGGCAAACATATACAGTTCGATGTCGTTCGGGTTACGACCAAGCTTTGTGAAAGCATCCTGCAGATAGTCAATTTCATCTTCCGCCAGAGCCAAGCCAAGACGCAGGTTAGCGTCGATCAGCGCCTGACGGCCCTGCCCCAGCAAATCAACGCTGGTAACCGGAGTCGGTTGATGGTGGGCAAACAACTGCTCTGCATCATCTAAAGCAAAAAAGACCGTTTCCATCATGCGGTCGTGCAGTTCAGCGGTAACCTGCTGCCATTGTTCATTGGTCAGCGTACCGGCTTCTATATAGTAAGCAACGCCGCGCTCAAGGCGGTTTACCTGTTGTAGCCCGCAGTTATGGGCAATATCGGTCGCTTTCGAAGACCAGGGAGAGATGGTGCCAGGACGCGGGGTCACCAGCAGGAGTTTGCCTTGCGGGGCGTGGCTGGCGAGTGCCGGGCCATATTTCAGCAGGCGTTCAAGTTGTGCGTGCTCATCATCGTTTAACGGCGCATTGAGGTCAGCAAAATGGACATACTCGGCGTAAATATTGTGAACCGGGAGCCTGGCAGCCTGAAAACGTGCCAGCAGTTTGTTGATTCGGAATGCCGACAGTGCAGGCGAACCACGCAGAATTTCCATCATAAGTCTCTCGTCTTCTAAGCTTTCGGTGTACCCAAGGGGGGGAAACGGGCGTCATTATAAAGAATCTGATGCGCTGACGAAACCGTTTGCGTGGAAATAAAATCACCATCGTGAATTAGCAACGCGTGCCGCCAATGGCTGTAATAAGTTGCCATCTGGCGCAGGTTTACGCAAAATGCCGCTCATTTATGAGTAAACCTTTCACTATTATTACGTTTTTTCAAGCTGGGACGCGCACGACACAGAGAATTAACTAATTGAAAAAATTAAAGATTAATTATCTGTTCATCGGCATTCTGGCACTGCTGCTCGCGGTCGCTCTCTGGCCATCCATTCCCTGGTTTGGTAAAGCCGACAACCGTATCGCCGCCATTCAAGCGCGGGGAGAGTTGCGTGTGAGCACCATTCATACTCCCCTGACTTATAACGAAATCAACGGGAAACCTTTTGGCCTGGATTACGAACTGGCGAAACAGTTTGCCGATTACCTCGGCGTAAAACTGAAAGTGACCGTGCGGCAGAATATCAGCCAGCTGTTTGACGACCTTGATAATGGTAACGCCGACCTGCTGGCGGCAGGACTTGTCTATAACAGTGAGCGGGTAAAAAATTATCAGCCTGGCCCTACCTATTATTCCGTGTCACAACAACTGGTTTATAAAGTGGGTCAGTATCGCCCACGTACGCTGGGCAACCTGACGGCGGAGCAACTCACCGTTGCACCGGGTCATGTGGTGGTTAACGATCTCCAGACCCTGAAAGAAACAAAATTCCCGGAATTAAGCTGGAAGGTAGACGACAAAAAAGGCTCTGCGGAATTAATGGAAGATGTCATCGAAGGAAAACTCGATTACACCATTGCTGATTCTGTCGCCATCAGCCTGTTTCAGCGCGTTCACCCGGAGCTCGCCGTAGCGCTCGATATCACCGATGAACAACCGGTGACTTGGTTTAGCCCGTTAGATGGCGATAATACCCTTTCCGCCGCCCTGCTCGACTTCTTCAACGAAATGAATGAAGACGGTACGCTGGCACGCATTGAAGAGAAATACCTGGGGCATGGCGATGATTTTGATTACGTCGATACGCGCACATTTTTACGCGCCGTCGATGCGGTACTGCCGCAGTTAAAGCCCCTGTTTGAGAAATACGCCGAAGAAATTGACTGGCGTTTGCTGGCCGCTATTGCTTATCAGGAATCGCACTGGGATGCACAGGCCACTTCACCGACGGGTGTGCGCGGCATGATGATGTTAACCAAAAATACCGCGCAAAGCCTCGGCATTACGGATCGTACCGATGCCGAACAGAGCATCAGCGGTGGCGTGCGTTATTTGCAGGATATGATGAGTAAAGTGCCGGAAAGTGTGCCGGAGAACGAGCGGATCTGGTTTGCCCTCGCTGCGTACAATATGGGCTATGCGCATATGCTGGATGCCCGCGCCCTGACGGCAAAAACCAAAGGGAATCCTGACAGTTGGGCTGACGTAAAACAGCGTCTGCCTTTACTTAGCCAGAAACCCTATTACAGCAAGCTGACTTACGGCTACGCTCGTGGACATGAAGCCTACGCTTATGTCGAAAATATTCGTAAGTATCAGATTAGCCTGGTGGGTTATCTGCAAGAGAAAGAGAAGCAGGCTACAGAAGCGGCGATGCAACTGGCGCAGGATTATCCGGCGGTATCGCCTACGGAGTTGGGCAAAGAGAAATTTCCTTTTCTCTCGTTTCTTTCCCAGTCGTCATCAAACTATTTGACCCATTCTCCCTCTCTGCTGTTTTCCAGGAAAGGGAGTGAAGAGAAACAAAATTAATCCGTCGAGGATTGCGCTTTTTTCTGCGCTTTAATTTCCTGGCGGCGCATGCGAAAGAAGTCACTGAGCAACGCCGCGCACTCATCCGCCAGTATTCCTTCCGTAATTTCCACTCGGTGATTCATACCCGGATGATGCAGCACATCCATTAAAGATCCCGCAGCGCCAGTTTTCGCGTCACGCGCACCAAAGACCACGCGACCAATGCGACTGTGGATCATCGCTCCGGCACACATTACACATGGTTCAAGCGTGACATACAACGTGGCGTCGATCAGACGATAATTTTGCATCACCAGACCACCCTGCCGCAGGGCCATGATTTCTGCATGTGCGGTGGGATCATGGCGACCAATCGGGCGGTTCCAGCCTTCGCCGATTACCCGATTGTTATGCACTAATACCGCGCCGACCGGCACTTCCCGCTCATCCCAGGCACGTTTCGCCAGCGTCAGCGCGTGACGCATCCAGTATTCGTGGCTAAATTCGACTTCAGACAAAAAGAAAACTCCGGTTATAAAAGCGCGGCGCATTATACACGGACGCTATGCTTTACTCTATTCCAGTTGCTGGAGTTCACCGCGCGGGGTTACTCGCCAACGATGCTGACAGAAATAAAGCAGCGGATTGTCCTGATTACTGTCGCTATAGCCACTGTACAGCCGCAGCGGAGTGCCGATTTTGCGCTCCAGTTGTGCGACCTTTTCATGTCCCAGACAACGCATCGTCAATACCCAACCACCATAGCCACGCTGAATTTGGCTGGCGATAAGATTAACCCGCGGCAGCCAGGGCGTATCGAAATAAACCGCTTCAACCAGCGGCTGCGGAGAGCCGGTAATCAACCAGATATCAGCATCGGAACTTAACAGGTAGGTGGTTAATCGCTCCTGAACCAGCGGAAAGGCGGTAACATTGTCGCGAAACCAGCGCACGAAATCGGCCTGCAACGTCTGTAAACGTGCTTCGCTGTGACCAAAAGTGCACCCCCACAGAAGCAGACTCATCGGCCAGCGTGCCGCACGACCTTTTATCAATAACGCAATGGCTATAATCGGTAACAACGGCAGGACAAGTAACGCATTCAGCGGTTGGCGACGTAGTAAATAGCGCAGAAAACTGCCGAACATATCCTGCTGATGCAATGTTCCATCTAAGTCAAAAAACACCACACGACGCTCGTGAGTTGCCAAACCATACTCCTCTGGACTGAAACATCCTGATTAATTTTCGCTACTACATAGCCTAACAGATAGATCATCACTTTTCCGGCAACAATCGACCGCATCATGGCTAACTGGAATTTTTAATTCATGGCAATTAGCGGCAATGGAATATAAAATTCACTCGCGTGTGTCTCATATTGCCTGTTGTCGCCACTATTTCATCGCGAGGAAAGATATGAACGGCTTACTTCGTATCCGTCAGCGTTACCAGGGGCTTGCCCAGAGTGATAAAAAACTGGCGGATTATCTGCTGCTACAACCTGATACGGCGCGCCATTTAAGCTCTCAGCAACTGGCCAACGAAGCCGGAGTCAGTCAGTCCAGCGTCGTGAAGTTCGCGCAAAAACTCGGCTATAAAGGTTTTCCGGCGCTTAAGTTGGCGTTGAGTGAAGCGCTGGCAAGCCAGCCGGAATCACCCTCCGTGCCCATTCATAACCAAATCCGCGGTGATGATCCGTTACGGCTGGTCGGCGAAAAACTGATTAAAGAAAATACTGCCGCTATGTACGCAACGCTAAACGTTAATAGTGAAGAGAAACTGCATGAATGCGTAACAATGTTGCGCTCTGCGCGGCGGATAATTCTGACCGGTATTGGCGCTTCGGGTCTGGTGGCGCAAAACTTTGCCTGGAAGCTGATGAAGATTGGCTTCAATGCTGCCGCAGTGCGCGATATGCATGCGCTACTCGCAACAGTACAGGCGTCGTCCCCTGACGATCTGTTATTAGCCATTTCCTACACCGGTGTACGACGCGAGTTAAACCTGGCGGCAGATGAGATGCTGCGAGTGGGCGGAAAAGTGCTGGCGATTACCGGCTTTACTCCGAATGCCCTGCAACAGCGTGCTTCTCATTGCCTGTATACCATTGCCGAAGAACAAGCGACAAACAGTGCTTCAATCTCTGCTTGTCACGCTCAGGGAATGTTAACGGATTTGCTGTTCATTGCGCTGATTCAGCAGGATCTGGAACTGGCACCAGAACGTATTCGTCATAGTGAAGCGCTGGTGAAAAAACTGGTCTGAGTAAAGAATGCGCGTATAATGCCCGCCCGGTTTGTGTTGTTTTGAGAGTTTCCTTATGGCGTTGTTAATCACTAAAAAATGCATCAATTGTGATATGTGTGAACCCGAATGCCCGAATGAGGCGATTTCAATGGGAGATCATATCTACGAGATTAACAGCGATAAGTGTACCGAATGCGTAGGGCACTACGAGACACCAACCTGCCAGAAGGTGTGCCCGATCCCCAATACTATTGTGAAAGATCCGGCGCATGTCGAGACAGAAGAACAGTTGTGGGATAAATTTGTGCTGATGCACCACGCGGATAAAATTTAATATTCTACTCTGGAAGTAGAGTATTAATTATATTACTGGGAAGCCTTAACGCCATTATATTTATTTAATTGATGACATTAGCATAATCATTCACTAAGTTAATTTATATAGTATCTGCCCAGACACTTATTTATAGTTATTAAAGGTGCGTCCGACTGGTTCACCGGACGCACCTTAAGTACGTTTCCTTGTGTTATAAGAACAGAAGGATCAGCTGTAAAACAGCAATGATGATTTTGATGACCCGTTTAATCAGGTATCGGCAATCAGTCATTCGTTTTTCCTTAAACAAGGAATGCAGCCATTCAGATTAGCCCTTACATCTCCCCAAAACTGAACGTGCGAGTTATTGAGGGTGCATGCTGCACTCCACACCAGAGCTTTGACGACACCACTCGTTTCAATGGGGGAATTCTGTGGCATGGTGTAAAGCACAGCAAAATCTTCAATAACGAAGCCAATTTTAATGTACTTACGAATTGGCGGTCACGTTAATCTTTCCATCAATATTGCTTTCTTCGTAAAGGCTCGAGTTTTTATGCTAAAGATTGCAAGTTGCTTGTAAAAGATAAGTACACTGATCCATAATCGCTGTTGTTGAGGGTGCATGCTGCACAAAATTAAAGTTAAAAAGTAAAACCCCCGTTCCTTACCAGTTCGGGGGTTTTACTTTTTAAAGAGAACGGTATTATTTTTAACTTTCAATAATTACCGTGGCACAAGCATAGTGCCGCTCATCTGCCAGCGTTACATGCATATTTGCAACGCCCAGCTTTTCCGCCAGTTTTAATGCCTCGCCCCATAGCCGTAGCCGTGGTTTGCCGAGCTCATCATTGAATACTTCAAATTGATTAAACGCCAGACCATTGCGGATCCCGGTGCCAAACGCTTTTGCTGCGGCTTCTTTCACAGCAAAACGCTTCGCCAGAAAACGCACCGGCTGGTGGTGCGTTTTCCAGATAGCCCATTCGTTATCGCTTAATACGCGGCGTGCCAGGCGATCACCGGATCGGGCGATCACCGCTTCGATGCGAGCGATCTCCACAATATCCGTGCCTAAACCTAATATTGCCATTAGCCACGCGCTTCCAGCATCAGACGCTTCATTTCTGCCACCGCATCTTTCAGTCCGGTCATCACTGCACGACCAATAATGGCATGACCGATATTCAGTTCATGCATCTCAGGGATGGCGGCAATGGCTTTCACGTTGTGATAGGTCAGACCGTGTCCGGCGTTAACTTTCAGACCGAGGCTTGCGGCAAAGGTCGCGGCTTTGGCGATACGCGCCAGCTCTTGCGCCTGTTCGGCGTCAGTTTTGGCATCAGCATAGCAACCGGTGTGGATCTCGATAAACGGTGCGCCAACCTCTGCCGCAGCTTTGATCTGCTCTTCATCGGCGTCAATAAACAGAGAAACCTGAATCCCGGCATCTGCCAGACGTTTGCAGGCATCGCGCATTTTGTCACGCTGCCCTGCGACATCCAGGCCGCCTTCGGTTGTTACTTCCTGACGCTTTTCCGGTACCAGGCAGCAAAAATGTGGCTTCGTCTCAACGGCGATCGCCAGCATCTCTTCGGTCACCGCCATCTCCAGATTCATGCGGGTATCCAGCGTCTGACGCAGGATGCGCACGTCGCGGTCAGTAATGTGACGGCGATCTTCACGTAAATGCACGGTAATGCCGTCCGCTCCCGCCTGCTCGGCAATAAACGCGGCCTGCACCGGATCCGGGTAAGCGGTACCGCGCGCGTTGCGCAGCGTAGCGATATGGTCAATGTTGACGCCTAACAGTAATTCAGCCATGACAATCCTCATCATTCATAATGTGTTTTCACCGTTCGCTTAGGCATAAACTGCCGGAACAGTTCCCTGCTCTTTAAAGGTTTACCGCCAAGATACGGCTTAAGCGCCATGCGGGTAAAGCGTTTCGCGGCGCGCAGTGTGTCTGCGTCAGGAAATTCCCGTGCGTTTAACGCTTTTAACTGCCTTCCGGTGAACGTTTTATTGTCGATAACGACGCTTGCGATAAACCCTTTTTCTTCGCGATAACGATACGTCATGGTGTCATCTACCGGCTCGCCGCTACCCGCACAATGGGTAAAATTGACGCCATAACCCAGATGCCCGAGCAGTGCCAGTTCAAAGCGGCGCAGCGCGGGTTCTGGCGTACCAGTGACCCCTGCAAGAGACTGAATGCAGTGCAAGTAATCGAAAAAAAGTTCAGAGAAGCGCGTCTCGTATTCCAGTACGCGGGAGAGAAGTTCGTTGATGTACAGACCGCTGTAAAGCGTGATACCGCTTAATGGCAGCGCCAGCGAGACGGCTTCAGCACTGCGCAGCGTTTTGACTTCGCCACGCCCGCCAAAACGTAGCAAGAGAGGGGTGAAAGGCTGTAATGCACCTTTCAGGGTAGAGCGTTTAGAGCGTGCGCCTTTGGCAACCAGACGCACGCGCCCCGATTCCTCCGTGAAGACGTCCAGCATCAGGCTGGTTTCGCTCCACGGGCGACTATGCAGGACAAATGCGCGCTGCCAGCCTTCCATCGGAGTTACTCTTAAAGATCGTCAACGTAACCGAGACTGCGCAGTGCGCGTTCGTCGTCGGCCCAACCGGATTTCACTTTTACCCACAGTTCAAGGTGAACAGGCGCTTCGAACATTTCCTGCATGTCTTTACGCGCTTCAATCCCGATGGTTTTGATCTTGGCCCCTTTGTTGCCAATGACCATCTTCTTCTGCCCTTCACGCTCAACGAGAATCAAACCGTTGATGTCATAACCACCGCGTTCGTTAGAGACGAAACGTTCGATCTCCACGGTCACGGAGTACGGCAGTTCAGCGCCGAGGAAACGCATCAGTTTTTCGCGGATGATTTCAGACGCCATAAAACGCTGTGAGCGATCGGTGATGTAATCTTCCGGGAAGTGATGAGTCGCTTCAGGTAGATGCTTACGCACGATTGCCGCAATAGTGTCAACATTCAGCCCGGTTTCGGCAGAGATTGGCACGATATCGAGGAAGTTCATCTGGCTTGCCAGGAACTGCAGGTGCGGCAGCAGATCGGCTTTCTCCTGCACGTTGTCCACTTTGTTCACCGCGAGGATTACCGGCGCTTTGCCTTCGCGCAGTTTGTTGAGCACCATTTCGTCGTCCGGCGTCCAGCGGGTGCCTTCAACGACAAAAATCACCAGCTCAACATCGCCAATAGAGCTGCTCGCCGCTTTGTTCATCAGGCGGTTAATGGCGCGTTTTTCTTCCATATGCAGGCCCGGTGTATCGACGTAGATCGCCTGATACGCGCCTTCAGTATGGATCCCCACAATGCGGTGACGAGTTGTCTGCGCCTTGCGGGAAGTGATGGAGATTTTCTGCCCCAGCAGTTTGTTCAACAATGTGGATTTGCCAACGTTCGGACGTCCGACGATGGCAATAAATCCGCAGTAACTTTTATCGATGCTCATTCCAGCTCCAGTTTTTTCAACGCCTGTTCGGCGGCAGCCTGCTCAGCCTTACGACGGCTTGAACCTGTGCCAACCACCGGTTCACTCAGGCCGCTGACCTGGCAGTGGATAGTAAATTCCTGATCGTGCGCTTCGCCACGTACCTGGACTACCAGATAAGTCGGCAGCGGCAGATGGCGACCCTGCAAATATTCTTGCAAGCGCGTTTTCGGATCTTTTTGTTTATCGCCTGGGCTAATTTCGTCCAAACGAGTTTGATACCAGTTGAGGATTAATTTCTCGACGGTTTGAATATCACTGTCGAGGAATACGCCACCAATTAATGCTTCGACGGTGTCGGCGAGAATTGACTCACGACGAAATCCACCGCTTTTAAGTTCACCTGGCCCTAAACGTAAGCACTCGCCTAACTCAAATTCGCGCGCCAGTTCCGCCAGCGTATTGCCACGGACCAGCGTGGCGCGCATCCGGCTCATATCGCCTTCATCCACACGAGGGAAACGGTGATAAAGCGCATTGGCGATAACGTAGCTCAGAATAGAGTCGCCTAAAAATTCTAAACGCTCGTTATGTTTACTGCTGGCACTACGATGAGTTAATGCCTGCTGCAACAGTTCCTGATGATTAAAAGTGTAGCCCAGCTTCCGTTGAAGCCGATTAATTACGATGGGGTTCATGCGATACCAATAAATAAATGCGTCAACAATTCAGCACACGAAACAGACCTGATATACATGGTTCTGCTAACTGCTTCGCTGCAGTTTCAGTTTACCGGTATATGGGGACCAACGCTGTTTCGTGTGCCGTGGCAACCTGGAGGTGCCAACCTTAAACTTCGGGGGAATATTCTATACACAACGACGGGGGATGTCGTTAGCCACGGGAGATTTATCTCATAAATAATTCACGTTGTCGCCATAACGGCGACAACGTGAACGAAGATGGCTATTAATGGATGCCGCCAATGCGACTTAAGCGCAGACCAGTCGGCCATTCGCCTTCTTGCTTATCGAAGCTCATCCAGATAGCCGTTGCCCGACCGACCAGATTCGCTTCCGGCACAAAGCCCCAGTAACGGCTGTCCGCGCTGTTGTCGCGGTTGTCGCCCATCATGAAGTATTGTCCCGGAGGAACAATCCAGGTTGCCAGTTGTTGCCCTGGCTGCTGGTAATACATCCCCACCTGATCCTGCGCAATCGGCACTGTCAGAATGCGGTGCGTCACATCACCCAGTGTCTCTTTACGCTCGGAAAGACGAATTCCATTTTCTTTGGTTTCGTTTTTCGGCACTTCAAAGAATCCGCTGGTCGCTTCCCCACCATTACGGCGTGAGAAGGTCTGAACGAAATCGCTCGGTTCCACGTTTGAGTAGGTGACCGGCAGCGCGTTTTCACACGCCTGGCCGGAACTGCATCCCGGTTGAATCGTCAGCTCTTTTGAGACCGGATCGTAAGTGACTTTATCGCCCGGTAAACCCACCGCGCGCTTGATGTAATCAAGCTTTGGATCTTCCGGATATTTAAAGACCACGATATCGCCGCGTTTCGGATGACCGGTTTCGATCAGCGTTTTCTGGTAGATAGGATCTTTAATGCCATAAGCAAACTTCTCTACCAGAATAAAATCACCAATTAACAGAGTCGGCATCATCGAACCTGACGGGATCTGGAACGGTTCATAAATAAACGAACGCACAATCAATACGATAGCCAGTACCGGAAAAACAGAAGCACCGGTTTCCAGCCAGCCAGGCTTCGGCGCAACCTTTTTCAACGTTGCTTTATCCAGTGAGTCCCCGGCAGCCGCCTGCGCCGCTGCCTGACGTTCCCGCCGTTTAGGTGCGAAAAAGAATTTATCCACGCACCATAAAATGCCCGTCACCAGTGTGGCAATCACCAGAATCAGGGCAAACATATTCGCCATGCCAACTCCTAAGGGTTATTTGTTGTCTTTGCCGACGTGCAGAATGGCGAGGAACGCTTCCTGCGGCAGCTCGACGTTACCGATCTGCTTCATGCGTTTCTTACCTTCTTTCTGCTTCTGCAGCAGCTTTTTCTTACGGCTGATATCGCCGCCATAACATTTAGCCAGTACGTTTTTACGCAGCTGTTTCACGGTGGATCGCGCAATGATGTGCGTACCAATCGCTGCCTGAATGGCGATATCAAACTGCTGGCGTGGGATCAGATCTTTCATCTTCTCCACCAACTCGCGACCGCGGTTTTGCGAATTATCACGGTGGGTGATCAACGCCAGCGCATCAACACGTTCACCGTTGATTAATACGTCTACACGTACCATGTCGGACGCCTGGAAGCGCTTGAAGTTGTAATCCAGAGACGCATAACCACGCGAGGTAGATTTCAGGCGATCGAAGAAGTCGAGCACCACTTCCGCCATCGGGATCTCGTACGTCAGCGCCACCTGATTACCGTGGTAAACCATATTGGTCTGCACGCCGCGTTTTTCTACGCACAACGTAATAACGTTGCCGAGATATGCCTGCGGCAGCAGCATGTGACACTCTGCAATCGGCTCGCGCAGTTCGTAGATGTTATTTACCGCAGGCAGCTTGGATGGGCTGTCGACGTAGATAACTTCTCTTGACGTGGTTTCAACTTCATACACTACGGTCGGCGCAGTGGTGATCAGATCCAGATCGTATTCACGTTCCAGACGTTCCTGGATGATCTCCATGTGCAGCAGGCCGAGGAAGCCGCAGCGGAAACCAAAGCCCAGCGCGCTGGAGCTTTCCGGCTCATAGAACAGTGAGGCATCGTTCAGGCTGAGTTTACCCAGCGCGTCACGGAAGGCTTCATAGTCGTCGGAACTTACCGGGAACAGACCGGCGTATACCTGCGGTTTGACTTTCTTAAAGCCAGGCAGCGCCTTTTCTGCCGGATTACGCGCCAGCGTTAAGGTATCGCCGACTGGAGCGCCGTGGATATCTTTAATCGCACATACGAGCCAGCCTACTTCGCCACATTTCAGTTCAGTGCGGTCAACCTGTTTCGGCGTGAAGATGCCCAGACGGTCGGCGTTATAGGTCTGCCCGGTACTCATGACTTTCACTTTGTCGCCCTTACGCAGGGTGCCGTTTTTAATACGGATAAGTGAAACAACGCCCAGGTAGTTGTCGAACCATGAGTCGATAATTAGTGCCTGCAACGGGCCTTCCGGATCGCCTTCCGGCGGCGGAATGTCGCGCACCAGACGTTCGAGAACGTCCTGCACACCAACGCCGGTTTTCGCTGAACAGCGCACCGCGTCGGTGGCGTCGATGCCGACGATATCTTCAATTTCTTCCGCCACGCGTTCAGGATCGGCTGCCGGCAGGTCAATCTTGTTCAGTACCGGCACAACTTCGAGATCCATTTCCATGGCGGTGTAGCAGTTTGCCAGGGTTTGCGCTTCTACGCCCTGCCCGGCGTCGACCACCAGCAATGCACCTTCACAGGCAGCCAGCGAACGGGAAACTTCATAGGAGAAGTCTACGTGGCCCGGGGTGTCGATAAAGTTAAGCTGATAGGTTTCGCCGTCAGACGCTTTGTAGTCCAGCGTCACGCTTTGCGCTTTGATGGTAATGCCACGCTCACGCTCAAGATCCATGGAATCGAGAACCTGCGCCTCCATTTCACGGTCAGACAGGCCACCGCAGATCTGGATAATACGGTCAGACAGCGTCGATTTACCGTGGTCAATGTGAGCTATGATCGAAAAGTTACGTATATTCTTCATAAAGTATGATTATTGTGCCTTAATGCCCGGTTAACCAGGCTTTTAGAAGTCGCTGTTCTGAGCTTAACGTCTGTATTAATAGAAACGCCGCATTCTACACTACAACATTGAGGCGAGGAAATGTTCATACCGTATGGATTGTGGTATCTGGAAACGTCCTCGCATTTGTTATGCAAAATGCAACAAAGCCAGTGAAATCACTGGCTCGCGTCTTCCGAAGATGTTTCAAATCGCACAAGGCCAGGCGGCAATGCCACGCTTAAGATGATCGGTTGCCATTCTGCCCGGGCAGCAAACTTACGCGAGTAGCCGCGCGCAATCAGGAACCCGCCAATACCACCGAGGATCGCACCACATAATGCTGCGACGTCAGAAGCAAAGAGTAGCTGAAATAGCGAAGCGATAAGGAATAATCCCACCAGCGGCGACATATAAACCAGTAATGCGGAGCTAAGCAGGCTGCCTTCGGCGATCCCCAATTCCACTTTTTGCCCCGGCACTAACGGCTCATCACAGGGTACGACAATGGTATGCGTGGTTTGCGGGCCAAGTTTATTTAACACGCGGCTACCGCAACCGGCGCGTGAAGCGCAGCTGCTGCATGAAGCTTTAACATCACAACTGACCAGCGCCTGCCCGTTTTGCCAGGAGACGACGGTAGCCCACTCTTTGATCATTGCGCTGCCCCGAACTTAATATTCTCGGCAATGCGTTTCGCCGTTTGCGGCGGCAGTTCACCGACAATGGTGATTTCGGCGTTATCACGTACGCTTGTACTGACGGTTCTGCGTCCGGTGCGCAACATCTGATCGGTGCTCGATGGCGTAGCGCGGTTAACGTTTACCGAGAAGCTGAATAATCCGTCGGAATAGAGACGTGATTCGATAGGCATGTTGTCCATCGTCGGTAGCGGACGTCGACTACTGGAAACTTCGCTAAAACCCTGTGGCAACCAGGTTGGCGTCCAGCTGAATTTAGCTTTTTCACCTACAGGAACAGAAAGCAACGGCGGCAAATTTGCCTTCGCCAGCGTCTGCATACTGCTGCTGATATCCTGATTGACGTTAAAAGCAATCACGCGAAATTGTTCCAGCGTTTCACCATCGCGATCAAGGAGATCAACCCGCATCGGTAATTTCGATTCGGTGTCCATCCACACGATGTAGCTGTAGCGTGTACCATCTCGGGCAACCACGCGAATGACTTCGCAAAGACGATCAGCAATACGCGTGCGCCCGACGGAGATAAAGTCGTAGTAAGGAGAAAGGCGTTTGAAATCGGTATAGATAAGCGATGGCAGAGAATCAACAATGTAATCGCCATTAAGCGTGAACGGTTCAAGTCCCGGTTCAAAATAGCTGATTTCATTGCCGCGCTGTACCACTTCCCGGCGCGGGCCATCCATTTGCAACAATTGTGCAAGAGGACGGTTATCGAGGCGTGCATGTCGATAACGCAGAGACTCAACACCCTGTTTATTGATGCTGATGAATGACAGCTCGTAATTCAGTGACTGACTGGCCAGGTTCATCTGCTGTAATAACGCCCCGGACGCGGGAGTGGCCGAGGCGTTAGCAGAGAATAACAGGCTACCTGTCACTAATGACATGGCAAACCAAAGTTGCTTCATTACTGCGATTGCGTTCCTAAAGTTTGAATTCCTGGCACCTGTACAGCGGCTTGCTGGGTTTGCGCCTGCTCAAACTGAAGCTGTTCAGAGTGGAGTCGGCGTTGCAGTTCGTAATCCTGCAACATTGCATTAATGCGACGACGCTGCTCCTGTACCTGCTGCTGTTGACCATTGTTTGCGGTCGCTTCAGAAGGTACTCCCAGGCTTACCGGGCTGGCTTTACCCATCATCGGCAGTGTATTAAATACCGGCGTTTCGGGCTGCTGGGACGTTTCAGATTGTCCATTATAGTGCTGGACGCCAACGATAACTGCAAGCGATACGCATGCGGCTACGCCCATTTGGGTAAGCTGTGCCGCCCACGGACGTACTTTCTGCCAGAATGGCATTTTCTGCCATTGATGCGGCGCAGGCTGGGCTTCCGGGATCAATGTCGCCGGTTGACGTACTGGCTCTTCTTCAATGGCGGCCATCACGCGTGAAGAGATATCGAAATGGAGCACCTCGGGAGTATCACCCCGCATTGAGTCACGGATTAAGTGATAGCTTTCCCAGGTTTTCTGCATTTCTGGGTTATGAGCCAGTTCGTTAAGCAGCTCACTATCCAGCGTTTCGCCATCCATTAAAGCGGAAAGTTGTTCTTTCTGCATGCCTAATACCCTTATCCAGTATCCCGCTATCGTCAACGCCTGATAAGCGGTTGAACTTTGTTATCAATAGCTTCCCTCGCTCGGAAGATACGTGAACGCACCGTACCTACCGGACAATCCATGATAGCGGCTATCTCTTCATAGCTCAGGCCATCCAGCTCCCGCAAGGTTATTGCCATGCGTAAATCTTCCGGGAGGGACTCAATAGTTCGGAAAACTATCTGTCTCAGTTCTTCTGACAACATTAAGTTCTCAGGGTTCGAAATTTCTTTCAACGCGCCGCCACTTTCGAAGTTTTCAGCTTCAATGGCATCCACATCACTGGAAGGTGGACGACGCCCCTGAGCAACCAGGTAATTTTTCGCTGTATTTACAGCAATCCGATACAGCCATGTATAAAAAGCGCTATCTCCCAGGAACGAATCCAGCGCACGATAGGCTTTAATAAAAGCTTCTTGTACCACATCGGGAACATCACCCGACGGCACATAGCGGGAAACCAGACTCGCCACTTTATGCTGATAGCGCACTACCAGTAAGTTAAAGGCTTTCTGATCTCCCTTCTGGACCCGTTCAACCAGGACCTGGTCCGTTAACTGCTCGCTCATCCGAGGTAAAGTCTCCCCAAACCAAATTTCCACGCGCTATCGAAACGCCACTCCATTAGCTGCAATTTGAGCAAGCAAAGGGTTAGAGTGTCTCGTTTTTGTAAAGTTCCGTAACGCATCTGTTTTTGTTTGTCATGCTGTAGACGGATCATTATCTATCATTATAAGTCTACAGAATCTGAACATCGCATTATCTGTGTAGAAATGCCCATTTAACTGCCTGAAGAGTAACCCAACGGCCTTTTTATTTCACCACCTAATCCTCCACCAGCCAGTAACTTCTCTTTTTCTCGCCGCCCTGCGTCAGCGTGTTTAGCAACTGTAACAAATATTAAAATAGCAGGTGTTTATCCGCACAACATGATGCTATGCTGACCAAACCATGTTTAGTAAATTAAACAAAGAAAATGAATACTCTCCCTGAACATTCATGTGACGTGTTGATTATCGGTAGCGGCGCAGCCGGACTTTCACTGGCGCTACGCCTGGCTGACCAGCATCAGGTCATCGTTCTAAGTAAAGGCCCGGTAACGGAAGGTTCAACATTTTATGCCCAGGGCGGTATTGCCGCCGTGTTTGATGAAACTGACAGCATTGACTCGCATGTGGAAGACACATTGATTGCCGGGGCTGGTATTTGCGATCGCCATGCAGTTGAATTTGTCGCCAGCAATGCACGATCCTGTGTGCAATGGCTAATCGACCAGGGGGTGTTGTTTGATACCCACATTCAACCGAATGGCGAAGAAAGTTACCATCTGACCCGTGAAGGTGGACATAGTCACCGTCGTATTCTTCATGCCGCCGACGCCACCGGTAGAGAAGTAGAAACCACGCTGGTGAGCAAGGCGCTGAACCATCCGAATATTCGCGTGCTGGAGCGCAGCAACGCGGTTGATCTGATTGTTTCTGACAAAATTGGCCTGCCGGGCACGCGACGGGTTGTTGGCGCGTGGGTATGGAACCGTAATAAAGAAACGGTGGAAACCTGCCACGCAAAAGCGGTGGTGCTGGCAACCGGCGGTGCGTCGAAGGTTTATCAGTACACCACCAATCCGGATATTTCTTCTGGCGATGGCATTGCTATGGCGTGGCGCGCAGGCTGCCGGGTTGCCAATCTCGAATTTAATCAGTTCCACCCTACCGCGCTATATCACCCACAGGCACGCAATTTCCTGTTAACAGAAGCACTGCGCGGCGAAGGCGCTTATCTCAAGCGCCCGGATGGTACGCGTTTTATGCCCGATTTTGATGAGCGCGGCGAACTGGCCCCGCGCGATATTGTCGCCCGCGCCATTGACCATGAAATGAAACGCCTCGGCGCAGATTGTATGTTCCTTGATATCAGCCATAAGCCCGCCGATTTTATTCGCCAGCATTTCCCGATGATTTATGAAAAGCTGCTCGGGCTGGGGATTGATCTCACACAAGAACCGGTACCGATTGTGCCTGCTGCACATTATACCTGCGGTGGTGTAATGGTTGATGATCATGGGCGTACGGACGTCGAGGGCTTGTATGCCATTGGCGAGGTGAGTTATACCGGCTTACACGGCGCTAACCGCATGGCCTCGAATTCATTGCTGGAGTGTCTGGTCTATGGCTGGTCGGCGGCGGAAGATATCACCAGACGTATGCCTTATGCCCACGACATCAGTACGTTACCGCCGTGGGATGAAAGCCGCGTTGAGAACCCTGACGAACGGGTAGTAATTCAGCATAACTGGCACGAGCTACGTCTGTTTATGTGGGATTACGTTGGCATTGTGCGCACAACGAAGCGCCTGGAACGCGCCCTGCGGCGGATAACCATGCTCCAACAAGAAATAGACGAATATTACGCCCATTTCCGCGTCTCAAATAATTTGCTGGAGCTGCGTAATCTGGTACAGGTTGCCGAGTTGATTGTTCGCTGTGCAATGATGCGTAAAGAGAGTCGGGGGTTGCATTTCACGCTGGATTATCCGGAACTGCTCACCCATTCCGGTCCGTCGATCCTTTCCCCCGGCAATCATTACATAAACAGATAAAAAGCCTGGGTCAGCGCCGTATACGCTTCGGAATAGTTCTGGTCTGGCCCACGAATGACTAAGCGATCGCTAAAGCATTCTCCCGCCTGCGGGGAGAATGCCAGCAGCACCCGATGCGGCAGTCGCGCTTCGTTTTCCGCCACATCCGTCCGCAAACGTAAATGCCAGCCCATGCTTAATGCCAGCTCCGTAAAACCATTACCAATCTGCTCTGGCAGCACTACGCAGAAAAATCCCTCTTCGGTAATGCACTCCGCCGCACAGGTCAGCAACGATGGGTGATCAAGCGTAGTGGTATAGCGAGCCTGTTCCCGTTGAGGTGTCGAGCACTCTACTCCCTGCTGATAGTAAGGTGGGTTACTGATGATTAAATCGAAGCGTACTGTCTGCTGTGTGATCCACTGCTGAATATCCGCCGTATGGACGTTAATCCGCTCTGCCCACGGGGACTGGTTGATATTTTCCTGCGCCTGCGCGGCAGCTTCACTTTCCAGTTCAACTGCATCAATCATCACGCTGTCATCGGTTCGCTGCGCCAGCATTAATGCCAGCAACCCGCTACCCGCGCCGATATCAAGGCAACGTTTTACCCCAGCCACCGGTGCCCATGCGCCCAATAAAATACCATCCGTTCCCACTTTCATCGCACAGCGATCGTGAGCAACAAAAAACTGTTTAAAAGTAAATCCATTACGACGAAGCACGGATGTAGACTGTGACATGAAAATAAAACCTTGCAGGAAAAACGGCGATAGCACCGGGTGAGAACAATACCCGAGAAGCGATATCCATACAAACAGATGAAGATTGCAGCCGTAACGTCTATAATCAGCGCCCCACACAGAGGTAGAACATGACTGTAACGACTTTTTCCGAACTTGAACTCGACGAAAGCCTGCTGGAAGCCCTCCAGGATAAAGGTTTCACTCGCCCGACCGCCATTCAGGCTGCCGCCATTCCGCCTGCGCTCGATGGCCGTGATGTACTCGGTTCTGCGCCGACAGGCACCGGTAAAACGGCGGCGTATCTGCTGCCAGCGTTGCAGCACCTGCTCGATTTCCCGCGTAAGAAATCCGGTCCGCCGCGTATTTTGATCCTCACCCCAACTCGCGAGCTGGCGATGCAGGTGTCCGATCATGCCCGCGAACTGGCGAAACATACGCATCTGGATATCGCCACCATCACCGGCGGCGTAGCCTATATGAACCACGCGGAAGTGTTCAGCGAAAATCAGGACATCGTGGTCGCCACGACCGGACGTCTGCTGCAATACATAAAAGAAGAGAACTTCGATTGCCGCGCGGTTGAAACGCTGATCCTCGACGAAGCAGACCGTATGCTGGATATGGGCTTCGCTCAGGATATCGAACATATTGCTGGCGAAACGCGCTGGCGTAAACAGACCCTGCTCTTTTCGGCAACGCTGGAAGGCGATGCGATTCAGGACTTTGCCGAGCGTCTGCTGGAAGATCCGGTGGAAGTTTCTGCCAATCCCTCCACCCGTGAGCGCAAAAAAATTCATCAGTGGTATTACCGCGCCGATGATCTTGAGCATAAAACCGCGTTGCTGGTGCATCTGTTAAAACAGCCGGAAGCGACCCGCTCAATTGTGTTTGTGCGTAAGCGTGAGCGTGTGCATGAGCTGGCAAACTGGCTGCGCGAAGCGGGCATCAACAACTGCTATCTCGAAGGTGAGATGGTACAGGGCAAGCGTAACGAAGCGATCAAGCGTTTGACCGAAGGTCGCGTAAACGTACTGGTCGCAACCGATGTTGCCGCGCGCGGTATCGACATTCCTGACGTCAGCCACGTCTTTAACTTCGATATGCCGCGCAGTGGCGATACTTATTTGCACCGTATCGGACGTACCGCGCGCGCCGGTCGTAAAGGCACCGCAATTTCGCTGGTGGAAGCCCATGACCATCTGCTGCTGGGTAAAGTAGGCCGCTATATTGAAGAGCCAATTAAAGCTCGCGTTATTGATGAGTTACGCCCGAAAACGCGTGCGCCAAGCGAAAAGCAGACCGGCAAGCCATCGAAGAAAGTACTGGCTAAACGTGCTGAGAAGAAAAAAGCTAAAGAGAAAGAGAAGCCGCGGGTGAAAAAACGCCATCGCGACACCAAAAATATTGGTAAGCGCCGTAAACCAAGCGGAACGGGCGTGCCACCGCAAACGACAGAAGAGTAATCTCAATGCCAGGTTTAAGCCTGGTATTAAAAGTGCTGGCAAACGCAAAACTGCCTGATGCGCTACGCTTATCAGGCCTACGTGGCTCATGCAATATATTGAATTTGCACGATCTTGTAGGCCGGATAAGGCGTTCACGCCGCATCCGGCATGAATAAAGCGCACTTTGTCGACAAGTTAAATGCCGGGTTTAATCCCGACATTATTTTTATCCAGCCACAAAACTCTCTTCAACACACTGAATAAAAGTGTGCATCGCCGGGCTAACCGCTTTTCCAGCATGATGTGCGCACATGGCCGTAATGGTCTGCGACTGTTCGCCAAAAGGCAATTCAATTAATTCTCCGCACTCCAACTCTTTTGCCACCGCAAAGCGCGGTAGGTAGCTGACCCCGATATTCGCCGCGACACAACGCTTGATGCTTTCGATACTTATAAGCTCAATGGTGTTTTCCACCGTGATCCGCCGCTGACGCAGCGTGCTCTCAAATATCTGCCGGAAGACACATTGCGGTTCGTTGATAATAAAGCTACAGGCGTTATGTCTTCCCGGCTCAGTAAAATCGACATCTGCAATTTGCGGTGAAGCCACCAGCACCAGTGATTGTTCACCCAACTCTCGTCGATTCAGAGCATCATCATTCCCTACACGATAAAAGACGCCAACATCGGCCTCATCATTCAGTAGCGCATCACGGATCACGTAACAGTTCAGCGACTGCAACGATAAACGCACTTTTGGGGCGCGTTGCCGAAAACGCTGCAACACCTGCGGCATTCGGTAAGAGAGCAACGTTTCGCCCGAAACAACGCGTAGTTCCCCGTCCGGATCTGACTCCTTTTTGGCAGCCTCACGAAGCGTATCCATCACTCGGGTAAGTTCATAAATGTGCGGCAGCAACTTTTTTCCTTCGCGGGTAAGGCACATCCGTCGGCCAATTTTCTCAAATAACTGGACTGAAAACTCCTGCTCAAGCTGCTGAATATGAAAAGTCACCGTCGATTGTGTACAGCACAATTTTTGCGAAGCTCGCAAAAAGGAACCCTCTTCCACCACGGTTTTAAGCGTAATAAAACGGCGCAGATCCATAACCCCAAACCTATCGAAAATATCGAATCTAGAATATAAAAACATTCATTTTTTTAAATGTTCCGTGTCGGGTACTGTCTACCAAAACAGAGGAGATAACAAGTGACACCGACCCTTTTAAGTGCTTTTTGGACTTACACCCTGATTACCGCTATGACGCCAGGACCGAACAATATTCTCGCCCTTAGCTCTGCTACGTCGCATGGATTTCGTCAAAGTACCCGCGTGCTGGCAGGGATGAGTCTGGGATTTTTGATTGTGATGTTACTGTGTGCGGGCATTTCATTTTCACTGGCAGTGATTGACCCGGCAGCGGTACACCTTTTGAGTTGGGCGGGGGCGGCATATATTGTCTGGCTGGCGTGGAAAATCGCCACCAGCCCAACAAAGGAAGACGGACTTCAGGCAAAACCAATCAGCTTTTGGGCCAGCTTTGCTTTGCAGTTTGTGAACGTCAAAATCATTTTGTACGGTGTTACGGCACTGTCGACGTTTGTTCTGCCGCAAACACAGGCGTTAAGCTGGGTAGTTGGCGTCAGCGTTTTGCTGGCGATGATTGGGACGTTTGGCAATGTGTGCTGGGCGCTGGCGGGGCATCTGTTTCAGCGATTGTTTCGCCAGTATGGTCGCCAGTTAAATATCGTGCTTGCCCTGTTGCTGGTCTATTGCGCGGTACGCATTTTCTATTAACGAAAAAAAGCGAAAGAGGTCGCCCTCTTCCGCTTAGTAACTTGCTACTTAAGCCTTACAGGCTTTCAGTAAAGGTACGAGCGATAACGTCGCGCTGCTGTTCCGGAGTCAGAGAGTTAAAGCGAACTGCATAACCGGATACACGGATGGTCAGCTGCGGATATTTTTCCGGATGCTTAACTGCATCTTCCAGAGTTTCGCGACGCAGAACGTTAACGTTCAGGTGTTGACCACCTTCAACGCGAACTTCTGGTTTCACTTCTACTGGAACTTCACGGTATTCAATGTCACCCAGTTTGCTTACTGCAACCACTTCATCTTCTGCATAACCTGCTTTTGCAACGATGCAACGCGCTTCGCCTTTTTCGCTGTCCAGCAGCCAGAAAGAGTTCAGCAGATCGTCGTTAGCGGCTTTAGTAATCTGGATACCTGTAATCATGTGATGCCTCCCCGGCAAAATTATTTGATTTGTTCAGCCTGTCGCGGCCAATTGGTAAAACCATTGTTGCTTGAGTGTATATATACTCCTCAAACACCCTTGAATCTTTGATTTAAATCAATAAAAACCACACATCAAGTATGGTCGCAAATGGATTTTATTGTTTTACATCAACTTATGCGGGTGTGAAATTTTACCAATTTACATTTTTTTGCACTCGTTTAAGTCTAAAAAATGAGCATGATTTTGTTCTGTAGAAAGAAGCAGTTAAGCTAGGCGGATTGAAGATTCGCAGGAGAGCGAGATGGCTAACGAATTAACCTGGCATGACGTGCTGGCTGAAGAGAAGCAGCAACCCTATTTTCTTAATACCCTTCAGACCGTCGCCAGCGAGCGGCAGTCCGGCGTCACTATCTACCCACCACAAAAAGATGTCTTTAACGCGTTCCGCTTTACAGAGTTGGGTGACGTTAAAGTGGTGATTCTCGGCCAGGATCCTTATCACGGACCGGGACAGGCGCATGGTCTGGCATTTTCCGTTCGTCCCGGCATTGCCATTCCTCCGTCATTATTGAATATGTATAAAGAGCTGGAAAATACTATTCCGGGCTTCACCCGCCCTAATCATGGTTATCTTGAAAGCTGGGCGCGTCAGGGCGTTCTGCTACTCAATACTGTGTTGACGGTACGCGCAGGTCAGGCGCATTCCCACGCCAGCCTCGGCTGGGAAACCTTCACCGATAAAGTGATCAGCCTGATTAACCAGCATCGCGAAGGCGTGGTGTTTTTGTTGTGGGGATCGCATGCGCAAAAGAAAGGGGCGATTATAGATAAGCAACGCCATCATGTACTGAAAGCACCGCATCCGTCGCCGCTTTCGGCGCATCGTGGATTCTTTGGCTGCAACCATTTTGTGCTGGCAAATCAGTGGCTGGAACAACGTGGCGAGACGCCGATTGACTGGATGCCAGTATTACCGGCAGAGAGTGAGTAAATTTGCGGGGAAATGCCGGATGGCAGAGTTGCCACCCGGCTGATTTATCAGGCTTTATTCTGACGCCACCATTCACCAAGCAAAACGCCGGTTGCGACAGAGATATTCAGCCCGGCAACGTTGCCCGTACCGTCAATCTTCACGCGCAGATCGTTCGGATCGCGTGCGGCATCCGGTAACCCTTCATATTCCTGACCCAGCACCAGTACCATTTTCGCTGGCAGACTAGTTTTGAACAGCGGTTTACCCTGCTCGCTGGAAGTGGTCACTACGGTGTAACCTGCCTGACGGAAATCATCCAGCACGTTAACAATGTTGTCGCCAGTAATCGGCTGAACGTGCTCTGCGCCGCCTTCTGCGGTACGGATAGCCGCCCCCGACTCCAGCAGTGCCGCATCCTGCACCACGACACCTTTCACGCCGAAGTGCGCGCAGCTGCGCATCATGCCACCCAGGTTATGCGGGTTAGATTCGTTTTCCAGTGCCAGAACGCAATCCTGCGCGCCTGCCTGGCTTACCCACTGCTGCACGGTTGTACCGTTACGCTTTTTGATCAAGAAGCAAACGCCGCCGTGATGTTCCGTGCCTGACGCTTTTGTCAATTCCGCTTCATCCACCACATGGTACGCTTTGCGGTTTGCTGCCATCCAGCGCAAAGCTTCTTTAAAACGCGGCGTTACACTCTGGATAAACCAGGCGCGAACAATCGCTTCCGGACGGCTCTGGAAAAGTGCCTGACATGCATTTTCGCCGTAGACGCGGGTTTCTTCCGCACGCTGACGACGCAACACTTCCGGATCAATAAAACTTTTACCACTGATGCCACCGTGATCGGCCTTTTCCGGCGTCTCATCACCCGGCGCGCGGGAAACCGTGCGCCACGGCGAATCTTCCCACTTGCGGTCACGGGGCTGACTCTGTTTGTCATCGCGGGCGGGGCGACGGCCACCGTCAGCACGAGATTTTCCTGGACGCCCGCCCCCTTTCCCGGTACGCGGGTTGTGGGTACGTTTATCAGAATCATCATCACTGCGGACATACATCACTTTGACCTTGCCGCTTTTACCTTTCATTTCATCGTTCATGCTTTTCTCCACCAGCGCTGCGCGAAGCGCGCAGATTACCCGAAGTCCGCGCGGTTCGCCATGATTTCGTACCAAAGCCTGCGACTATCATACCTATTGAATAAAACAGATTGTTGTCTGGAACAATGTCCCCGATAATATGTAACATATTAGAAACATACCGGCGTCGTTGCCGATAAGTCTCCTTACTCATCCCGAGGTTAGTTATGAATACCGTTTGTACCCATTGTCAGGCCATCAATCGCATTCCCGACGATCGGATCGAAGATGCGGCAAAATGCGGACGCTGCGGTCACGACTTGTTTGACGGAGAGGTGATTAATGCGACCGGTGAAACACTCGACAAATTGCTGAAGGATGATCTACCTGTGGTGATCGACTTCTGGGCACCGTGGTGCGGCCCCTGCCGTAATTTCGCACCAATTTTTGAAGATGTCGCGCAAGAGCGTAGCGGTAAAGTGCGCTTTGTGAAAGTGAATACCGAAGCTGAACGTGAATTGAGCAGTCGCTTTGGAATTCGTAGTATACCGACGATCATGATTTTCAAAAACGGTCAGGTTGTCGACATGCTTAATGGCGCAGTACCGAAAGCGCCGTTCGATAGCTGGCTGAACGAATCTCTTTAATCTTACCGGGGCGCATCTTGTGCCCCGTTTTCTCCTCTGCGACAATGGCGTTTTTTCGACGCTCTCTTATGACCGAAAACGCTGTTCTCCAGTTACGCGCCGAGCGTATTGCGCGCGCAACACGTCCTTTTCTTGCCCGCGGTAATCGCGTTCGTCGCTGCCAACGCTGTCTTTTGCCAGAGAAATTATGTCTCTGTTCGACAATTACCCCAGCACAAGCAAAAAGTCGCTTCTGTTTGCTGATGTTCGACACCGAGCCAATGAAGCCCAGTAATACCGGGCGTCTCATTGCTGATATTTTGCCTGATACCGTTGCGTTTCAATGGTCGCGTACCGAACCCTCGCAGGATTTGCTGGAGTTGGTGCAAAACCCGGACTATCAGCCAATGGTGGTCTTTCCCGCTTCGTATGCTGATGAGCAACGGGAAGTGATCTTCACACCACCTGCCGGTAAGCCACCGCTGTTTATCATGCTCGATGGTACCTGGCCGGAAGCTCGCAAGATGTTTCGTAAAAGTCCGTATCTGGATAATCTTCCCGTCATTTCCGTCGATCTTTCCCGGCTTTCTGCCTATCGCCTGCGTGAAGCCCAGGCTGAAGGCCAATATTGTACTGCCGAGGTAGCCATCGCACTGTTAGATATGGCCGGCGATACCGGGGCGGCGGCAGGGTTAGGCGAGCATTTTACCCGCTTTAAAACACGCTATCTGGCAGGAAAAACGCAACATCTGGGTAGCATCACAGCAGAACAGTTAGAAAGCGTTTAAAATCATTCGGTCACTTCTGCGGGAGACCGGTATGAGTCAGCGAGGACTGGAAGCACTACTGCGACCAAAATCGATAGCGGTAATTGGCGCGTCGATGAAACCCAATCGCGCAGGTTACCTGATGATGCGTAACCTGCTGGCGGGAGGCTTTAACGGACCGGTACTCCCGGTGACGCCAGCCTGGAAAGCGGTGTTGGGTGTGTTGGCCTGGCCGGATATTGCCAGCTTGCCCTTTACACCCGACCTTGCGGTTTTATGTACCAATGCCAGCCGTAATCTTGCTCTTCTGGAAGAGCTCGGCGAGAAAGGCTGTAAAACCTGCATTATTCTTTCCGCCCCGGCATCGCAACACGAAGATCTCCGCGCCTGCGCCCTGCGCCATAACATGCGCCTGCTTGGACCAAACAGTCTGGGTTTACTGGCTCCCTGGCAAGGTCTGAATGCCAGCTTTTCGCCTGTGCCGATTAAACGCGGCAAGCTGGCGTTTATTTCGCAATCGGCTGCCGTCTCCAACACCATCCTCGACTGGGCGCAACAGCGTAAGATGGGCTTTTCCTACTTTATTGCGCTCGGCGACAGCCTGGATATCGACGTTGATGAATTGCTTGACTATCTGGCACGCGACAGTAAAACCAGCGCCATCCTGCTCTATCTCGAACAGTTAAGCGACGCGCGACGCTTTGTTTCGGCGGCCCGTAGTGCCTCGCGTAATAAACCGATTCTGGTGATTAAAAGCGGACGTAGCCCGGCGGCACAGCGACTGCTCAACACGACGGCAGGAATGGACCCGGCATGGGATGCGGCTATTCAGCGTGCCGGTTTGTTGCGGGTACAGGACACCCACGAGCTGTTTTCGGCGGTGGAAACCCTTAGCCATATGCGCCCGCTACGTGGCGACCGGCTGATGATTATCAGCAACGGTGCTGCGCCTGCCGCGCTGGCGCTGGATGCCTTATGGTCACGCAATGGCAAGCTGGCAACGCTAAGCGAAGAAACCTGCCAGAAACTGCGCGATGCACTGCCAGAACATGTGGCAATATCTAACCCGCTCGATCTACGCGATGACGCCAGCAGTGAGCACTATATTAAAACGCTGGATATTCTGCTCCACAGCCAGGATTTTGACGCGCTGATGGTTATTCATTCGCCCAGCGCCGCTGCTCCCGCAACAGAAAGCGCGCAAGTATTAATTGAAGCGGTAAAGCATCATCCCCGCAGCAAATATGTCTCTTTGCTGACGAACTGGTGCGGCGAGCACTCCTCGCAAGAGGCACGACGTTTATTCAGCGAAGCCGGGCTGCCGACCTACCGTACCCCGGAAGGAACCATCACTGCTTTTATGCATATGGTGGAGTACCGGCGTAATCAGAAGCAACTACGCGAAACGCCGGCGTTGCCCAGCAATCTGACTTCCAATACCGCAGAAGCGCATCTTCTGTTGCAACAGGCGATTGCCGAAGGGGCTACGTCGCTCGATACCCATGAAGTTCAGCCCATCCTGCAAGCGTATGGCATGAACACGCTCCCTACCTGGATTGCCAGCGATAGCACCGAAGCGGTGCATATTGCCGAACAGATTGGTTATCCGGTGGCGCTGAAATTGCGTTCGCCGGATATTCCACATAAATCGGAAGTTCAGGGCGTCATGCTTTACCTGCGTACAGCCAATGAAGTCCAGCAAGCGGCGAACGCTATTTTCGATCGCGTAAAAATGGCCTGGCCACAGGCGCGGGTCCACGGCCTGTTGGTGCAAAGTATGGCTAACCGTGCTGGCGCTCAGGAGTTGCGGGTTGTGGTTGAGCACGATCCGGTTTTCGGGCCGTTGATCATGCTGGGTGAAGGCGGTGTGGAGTGGCGTCCTGAAGATCAAGCCGTCGTCGCACTGCCGCCGCTGAACATGAACCTGGCCCGCTATCTGGTTATTCAGGGGATCAAAAGTAAAAAGATTCGTGCGCGCAGTGCGCTACGCCCATTGGATGTTGCAGGCTTGAGCCAGCTTCTGGTGCAGGTTTCCAACTTGATTGTCGATTGCCCGGAAATTCAGCGTCTGGATATTCATCCTTTGCTGGCTTCTGGCAGTGAATTTACCGCGCTGGATGTCACGCTGGATATCTCGCCGTTTGAAGGCGATAACGAGAGTCGGCTGGCAGTGCGCCCTTATCCGCATCAGCTGGAAGAATGGGTAGAATTGAAAAACGGTGAACGCTGCTTGTTCCGCCCGATTTTGCCAGAAGATGAGCCACAACTTCAGCAATTCATTTCGCGAGTCACCAAAGAAGATCTTTATTACCGCTACTTTAGCGAGATCAACGAATTTACCCATGAAGATTTAGCCAACATGACACAGATCGACTACGATCGGGAAATGGCGTTTGTAGCGGTACGACGTATTGATCAAACGGAAGAGATCCTCGGCGTCACGCGTGCGATTTCCGATCCTGATAACATCGATGCCGAATTTGCTGTACTGGTTCGCTCGGATCTCAAAGGGTTAGGCTTAGGTCGACGCTTAATGGAAAAGTTGATTACCTATACGCGAGATCACGGACTACAACGTCTGAATGGTATTACGATGCCAAACAATCGTGGCATGGTGGCGCTAGCCCGCAAGCTCGGGTTTAACGTTGATATCCAGCTCGAAGAGGGGATCGTTGGGCTTACGCTAAATCTTGCCCAGCGCGAGGAATCATGAGTAAGGTACTGGAAATGTTGACCACTTAATCGGGACTGGTGTTATTATTGCCCGCTTATGTCGTCTGCATTGCACAGAGGACCCTTCAATGAACAGAGAAGAAATGCACTGTGATGTTGTCAAAATTTAAGCGTAATAAACATCAACAACACCTTGCCCAACTACCCAAGATTTCTCAATCAGTTGATGATGTCGATTTCTTTTACGCTCCCGCCGACTTCCGGGAGACGCTGCTGGAAAAAATAGCCAGCGCGAAGCAGCGCATTTGCATTGTCGCCCTGTATCTCGAACAGGATGACGGTGGCAAAGGCATTCTGAACGCGTTGTATGAGGCTAAAAGGCAGCGTCCGGAACTGGATGTGCGGGTGCTGGTCGACTGGCATCGTGCACAACGTGGACGCATTGGCGCTGCGGCATCTAACACTAACGCTGACTGGTACTGCCGCATGGCGCAGGAAAATCCGGGCGTAGATGTTCCGGTTTATGGCGTTCCAATCAATACTCGTGAAGCCCTTGGTGTTCTGCACTTTAAAGGCTTTATCATCGACGATAGCGTACTTTATAGCGGTGCCAGCCTGAACGATGTTTACCTGCATCAGCACGATAAATATCGCTACGACCGTTATCATCTGATCCGTAACCGTAAGATGTCAGACATTATGTTTGAATGGGTTACACAGAATATTATGAATGGCCGCGGCGTTAATCGTCTGGATGATGTTAATCGGCCAAAAAGCCCGGAAATCAAGAACGATATTCGTCTGTTCCGCCAGGAGCTGCGTGATGCCGCTTATCATTTCCAGGGCGATGCCGACAACGATCAGCTTTCTGTAACGCCGCTAGTGGGGCTGGGGAAATCGAGTCTGTTGAACAAGACCATTTTCCATCTTATGCCTTGTGCCGAGCAGAAACTAACCATCTGTACGCCATACTTCAACCTGCCAGCAATCCTTGTGCGCAATATTATCCAGTTGCTGCGCGAAGGGAAAAAGGTCGAAATTATTGTTGGTGATAAAACCGCGAATGACTTCTACATTCCGGAAGATGAACCTTTCAAGATAATTGGCGCATTGCCTTATCTCTATGAGATCAATCTGCGTCGTTTCCTGAGCCGTTTGCAGTATTACGTCAATACTGACCAGCTAGTGGTTCGGTTATGGAAAGATGACGACAACACCTATCACCTGAAAGGGATGTGGGTTGATGATAAGTGGATGTTGATCACCGGTAATAACCTGAACCCGCGCGCCTGGCGTCTGGATCTGGAAAACGCCATTTTGATCCACGATCCGCAACTTGAGCTGGCGCCACAGCGAGAGAAAGAACTGGAGCTGATCCGCGAGCATACCACCATCGTTAAGCACTATCGCGATCTGCAAAGTATTGCCGATTATCCGGTGAAGGTTCGTAAACTCATCCGCCGTTTGCGCCGTATCCGCATCGACCGATTAATTAGCCGCATCCTGTAATCACAACCCCGTCCTGTACGGGGTTTGTTTTTTGGAGGCCACGTTTTGCGTATTCTTTTTGTCTGTTCGCTATTGTTACTTTCTGGATGCAGCCATATGGCTAACGATAGCTGGAGCGGGCAGGATAAAGCTCAACACTTTATCGCCTCGGCGATGCTTTCCGCCGCCGGAAATGAATATTCACAGCATCAGGGGATGAGCCGGGATCGCAGTGCCATGTTTGGATTGATGTTCTCTGTCAGTTTGGGGGCGTCAAAAGAGCTTTGGGATAGCCGCCCCGAAGGGAGCGGCTGGAGCTGGAAGGATTTGGCCTGGGATGTCGCCGGTGCAAGCACCGGCTATACCGTCTGGCAACTGACCCGTCACTAAAGACGCATCCCCTTCCCTTTGCGATGTAGCATCAAAGAAACCAGAAACGCCACCACGGCCATCAAGGTCACATACCAGAAGAAGGCTGTTTCCATTCCTATTGATTTCAGCGACAACGCTACGTACTCCGCCGAACCACCAAATATAGCATTAGCGACCGCATATGACAGACCAACGCCTAATGCGCGAACCTGTGCCGGGAACATCTCAGCCTTCAGTATTCCACTGATTGATGTATAAAAACTCACTATCAGCAGGGCACACATCACCAGACCAAAAGCGGCATAAGGCGAGGAAACGTTTTGCAATGCTGAGAGAATAGGAACGGTAAAAATGGCTGCCAGCGAACCGAAACATAACATTGAGGTACGGCGACCAATCTTATCCGACAGCGCGCCAATGAGTGGTTGAATAAGCATGAATACAAACAATGCGGCAGTCATAATGCCACTCGCCACGTTGGCATGCATTCCCGCAGTATTTACCAGATACTTCTGCATATAAGTAGTGAAGGTATAGAAACAAAGGGAGCCCGCAGCGGTAAAACCGAGAACCATGATGAATGCACGGCGATTGCGCCATAATCCTTTCAGAGATCCAGCTTCTTTTAAAGCGCGCGTTTCTTGTTGCGAAGTTTCATCTAACTGACGACGTAACCACAACGCCACAACAGCTAACACAGCTCCTAACGCGAAAGGAATACGCCATCCCCACTCTCTGAGTGCAGCGTCTTCCATGGTGTGTTGTAAAACCACGACAACCAGTAGGGCTAGCAGTTGTCCGCCGATCAACGTCACATACTGAAATGATGCGTAAAAACCTTTGCGCCCTTCAACGGCAACTTCACTCATATAGGTGGCGCTGGTGCCATATTCTCCGCCAACAGATAATCCCTGAAATAAACGAGCGAGAAGCAATAATGCCGGAGCCCACGTACCTATAGTTTCATAACCTGGGAGGCAGGCGATAACCAGCGATCCGAAACACATCATACACACCGATAACAGCATCGATTTTTTGCGACCATGTTTATCGGCTATGCGGCCAAATAGCCAACCGCCTATTGGGCGCATCAGGAATCCCGCAGCAAAAACACCTGCTGTTTGTAGTAGTTGAGTCGTCGTGTTCCCGGAAGGGAAGAAGATGTGGGCAAAGTAGAGTGAACAGAACGAGTAGACATAGAAATCGAACCACTCGACCAGATTACCTGAAGAGGCCCCCACAATCGCCCAAATGCGGCGACGAGTATCACTACTTGTCAGTTTGCTGTCTGCCGTTACAGTACTTTCAGCCATGCCATTATGTCTCCTGCCGTAATCCGATGCTTTTGTCGGTCGCTTTTGTTTATTTTTTTTGTAAAGGAAATATTATACATTTGTTGCATATCATTATGCAACCTTAACCATGAATTTAGTTAGCAGGAAAATGGTTATTGAGGAGCTTAAGGATAAATTTCTGGTAAGGAGGACACGTATGGAAGTGGGCAAGTTGGGGAAGCCGTATCCGTTGCTGAATCTGGCATATGTGGGAGTATAAGACGCGCAGCGTCGCATCAGGCATTTTTTTCTGCGCCAATGCAAAAAGGCCATCCGTCAGGATGGCCTTTCGCATAATTTGATGCCTGGCAGTTCCCTACTCTCGCATGGGGAGACCCCACACTACCATCGGCGCTACGGCGTTTCACTTCTGAGTTCGGCATGGGGTCAGGTGGGACCACCGCGCTACGGCCGCCAGGCAAATTCTGTTTTATCAGACCGCTTCTGCGTTCTGATTTAATCTGTATCAGGCTGAAAATCTTCTCTCATCCGCCAAAACAGCTTCGGCGTTGTAAGGTTAAGCCTCACGGTTCATTAGTACCGGTTAGCTCAACGCATCGCTGCGCTTACACACCCGGCCTATCAACGTCGTCGTCTTCAACGTTCCTTCAGGACCCTTAAAGGGTCAGGGAGAACTCATCTCGGGGCAAGTTTCGTGCTTAGATGCTTTCAGCACTTATCTCTTCCGCATTTAGCTACCGGGCAGTGCCATTGGCATGACAACCCGAACACCAGTGATGCGTCCACTCCGGTCCTCTCGTACTAGGAGCAGCCCCCCTCAGTTCTCCAGCGCCCACGGCAGATAGGGACCGAACTGTCTCACGACGTTCTAAACCCAGCTCGCGTACCACTTTAAATGGCGAACAGCCATACCCTTGGGACCTACTTCAGCCCCAGGATGTGATGAGCCGACATCGAGGTGCCAAACACCGCCGTCGATATGAACTCTTGGGCGGTATCAGCCTGTTATCCCCGGAGTACCTTTTATCCGTTGAGCGATGGCCCTTCCATTCAGAACCACCGGATCACTATGACCTGCTTTCGCACCTGCTCGCGCCGTCACGCTCGCAGTCAAGCTGGCTTATGCCATTGCACTAACCTCCTGATGTCCGACCAGGATTAGCCAACCTTCGTGCTCCTCCGTTACTCTTTAGGAGGAGACCGCCCCAGTCAAACTACCCACCAGACACTGTCCGCAACCCGGATTACGGGTCAACGTTAGAACATCAAACATTAAAGGGTGGTATTTCAAGGTCGGCTCCATGCAGACTGGCGTCCACACTTCAAAGCCTCCCACCTATCCTACACATCAAGGCTCAATGTTCAGTGTCAAGCTATAGTAAAGGTTCACGGGGTCTTTCCGTCTTGCCGCGGGTACACTGCATCTTCACAGCGAGTTCAATTTCACTGAGTCTCGGGTGGAGACAGCCTGGCCATCATTACGCCATTCGTGCAGGTCGGAACTTACCCGACAAGGAATTTCGCTACCTTAGGACCGTTATAGTTACGGCCGCCGTTTACCGGGGCTTCGATCAAGAGCTTCGCTTGCGCTAACCCCATCAATTAACCTTCCGGCACCGGGCAGGCGTCACACCGTATACGTCCACTTTCGTGTTTGCACAGTGCTGTGTTTTTAATAAACAGTTGCAGCCAGCTGGTATCTTCGACTGATTTCAGCTCCATCCGCGAGGGACCTCACCTACATATCAGCGTGCCTTCTCCCGAAGTTACGGCACCATTTTGCCTAGTTCCTTCACCCGAGTTCTCTCAAGCGCCTTGGTATTCTCTACCTGACCACCTGTGTCGGTTTGGGGTACGATTTGATGTTACCTGATGCTTAGAGGCTTTTCCTGGAAGCAGGGCATTTGTTGCTTCAGCACCGTAGTGCCTCGTCATCACGCCTCAGCCTTGATTTTCCGGATTTGCCTGGAAAACCAGCCTACACGCTTAAACCGGGACAACCGTCGCCCGGCCAACATAGCCTTCTCCGTCCCCCCTTCGCAGTAACACCAAGTACAGGAATATTAACCTGTTTCCCATCGACTACGCCTTTCGGCCTCGCCTTAGGGGTCGACTCACCCTGCCCCGATTAACGTTGGACAGGAACCCTTGGTCTTCCGGCGAGCGGGCTTTTCACCCGCTTTATCGTTACTTATGTCAGCATTCGCACTTCTGATACCTCCAGCATGCCTCACAGCACACCTTCGCAGGCTTACAGAACGCTCCCCTACCCAACAACGCATAAGCGTCGCTGCCGCAGCTTCGGTGCATGGTTTAGCCCCGTTACATCTTCCGCGCAGGCCGACTCGACCAGTGAGCTATTACGCTTTCTTTAAATGATGGCTGCTTCTAAGCCAACATCCTGGCTGTCTGGGCCTTCCCACATCGTTTCCCACTTAACCATGACTTTGGGACCTTAGCTGGCGGTCTGGGTTGTTTCCCTCTTCACGACGGACGTTAGCACCCGCCGTGTGTCTCCCGTGATAACATTCTCCGGTATTCGCAGTTTGCATCGGGTTGGTAAGTCGGGATGACCCCCTTGCCGAAACAGTGCTCTACCCCCGGAGATGAATTCACGAGGCGCTACCTAAATAGCTTTCGGGGAGAACCAGCTATCTCCCGGTTTGATTGGCCTTTCACCCCCAGCCACAAGTCATCCGCTAATTTTTCAACATTAGTCGGTTCGGTCCTCCAGTTAGTGTTACCCAACCTTCAACCTGCCCATGGCTAGATCACCGGGTTTCGGGTCTATACCCTGCAACTTAACGCCCAGTTAAGACTCGGTTTCCCTTCGGCTCCCCTATTCGGTTAACCTTGCTACAGAATATAAGTCGCTGACCCATTATACAAAAGGTACGCAGTCACACGCCTAAGCGTGCTCCCACTGCTTGTACGTACACGGTTTCAGGTTCTTTTTCACTCCCCTCGCCGGGGTTCTTTTCGCCTTTCCCTCACGGTACTGGTTCACTATCGGTCAGTCAGGAGTATTTAGCCTTGGAGGATGGTCCCCCCATATTCAGACAGGATACCACGTGTCCCGCCCTACTCATCGAGCTCACAGCATGTGCATTTTTGTGTACGGGGCTGTCACCCTGTATCGCGCGCCTTTCCAGACGCTTCCACTAACACACACACTGATTCAGGCTCTGGGCTGCTCCCCGTTCGCTCGCCGCTACTGGGGGAATCTCGGTTGATTTCTTTTCCTCGGGGTACTTAGATGTTTCAGTTCCCCCGGTTCGCCTCATTAACCTATGGATTCAGTTAATGATAGTGTGTCGAAACACACTGGGTTTCCCCATTCGGAAATCGCCGGTTATAACGGTTCATATCACCTTACCGACGCTTATCGCAGATTAGCACGTCCTTCATCGCCTCTGACTGCCAGGGCATCCACCGTGTACGCTTAGTCGCTTAACCTCACAACCCGAAGATGTTTCACTTCAGAGTTGCGAAAATTTGAGAGACTCACGAACAACTTTCATTGTTCAGTGTTTCAATTTTCAGCTTGATCCAGATTTTTAAAGAGCAAATATATCAAACAAGACTTAACAGTCTGTTTTGAGATATTGAGGTCGGCGACTTTCACTCACAAACCAGCAAGTGGCGTCCCCTAGGGGATTCGAACCCCTGTTACCGCCGTGAAAGGGCGGTGTCCTGGGCCTCTAGACGAAGGGGACACGAAAATTGCTTATCACGCGTTGCGTGATATTTTCGTGTAGGGTGAGCTTTCATTAATAGAAAGCGAACGGCCTTATTCTCTTCAGCCTCACTCCCAACGCGTAAACGCCTTGCTATTCACTTTTCATCAGACAATCTGTGTGAGCACTGCAAAGTACGCTTCTTTAAGGTAAGGAGGTGATCCAACCGCAGGTTCCCCTACGGTTACCTTGTTACGACTTCACCCCAGTCATGAATCACAAAGTGGTAAGCGCCCTCCCGAAGGTTAAGCTACCTACTTCTTTTGCAACCCACTCCCATGGTGTGACGGGCGGTGTGTACAAGGCCCGGGAACGTATTCACCGTGGCATTCTGATCCACGATTACTAGCGATTCCGACTTCATGGAGTCGAGTTGCAGACTCCAATCCGGACTACGACGCACTTTATGAGGTCCGCTTGCTCTCGCGAGGTCGCTTCTCTTTGTATGCGCCATTGTAGCACGTGTGTAGCCCTGGTCGTAAGGGCCATGATGACTTGACGTCATCCCCACCTTCCTCCAGTTTATCACTGGCAGTCTCCTTTGAGTTCCCGGCCGGACCGCTGGCAACAAAGGATAAGGGTTGCGCTCGTTGCGGGACTTAACCCAACATTTCACAACACGAGCTGACGACAGCCATGCAGCACCTGTCTCACGGTTCCCGAAGGCACATTCTCATCTCTGAAAACTTCCGTGGATGTCAAGACCAGGTAAGGTTCTTCGCGTTGCATCGAATTAAACCACATGCTCCACCGCTTGTGCGGGCCCCCGTCAATTCATTTGAGTTTTAACCTTGCGGCCGTACTCCCCAGGCGGTCGACTTAACGCGTTAGCTCCGGAAGCCACGCCTCAAGGGCACAACCTCCAAGTCGACATCGTTTACGGCGTGGACTACCAGGGTATCTAATCCTGTTTGCTCCCCACGCTTTCGCACCTGAGCGTCAGTCTTCGTCCAGGGGGCCGCCTTCGCCACCGGTATTCCTCCAGATCTCTACGCATTTCACCGCTACACCTGGAATTCTACCCCCCTCTACGAGACTCAAGCTTGCCAGTATCAGATGCAGTTCCCAGGTTGAGCCCGGGGATTTCACATCTGACTTAACAAACCGCCTGCGTGCGCTTTACGCCCAGTAATTCCGATTAACGCTTGCACCCTCCGTATTACCGCGGCTGCTGGCACGGAGTTAGCCGGTGCTTCTTCTGCGGGTAACGTCAATGAGCAAAGGTATTAACTTTACTCCCTTCCTCCCCGCTGAAAGTACTTTACAACCCGAAGGCCTTCTTCATACACGCGGCATGGCTGCATCAGGCTTGCGCCCATTGTGCAATATTCCCCACTGCTGCCTCCCGTAGGAGTCTGGACCGTGTCTCAGTTCCAGTGTGGCTGGTCATCCTCTCAGACCAGCTAGGGATCGTCGCCTTGGTGAGCCGTTACCCCACCAACAAGCTAATCCCATCTGGGCACATCCGATGGCAAGAGGCCCGAAGGTCCCCCTCTTTGGTCTTGCGACATTATGCGGTATTAGCTACCGTTTCCAGTAGTTATCCCCCTCCATCAGGCAGCTTCCCAGACATTACTCACCCGTCCGCCACTCGTCAGCGAAGCAGCAAGCTGCTTCCTGTTACCGTTCGACTTGCATGTGTTAGGCCTGCCGCCAGCGTTCAATCTGAGCCATGATCAAACTCTTCAATTTAAAAGTTTGATGCTCAAAGAATTAAACTTCGTAATGAATTACGTGTTCACTCTTGAGACTTGGTATTCATTTTTCGTCTTGCGACGTTAAGAATCCGTATCTTCGAGTGCCCACACAGATTGTCTGATAAATTGTTAAAGAGCAGTGCCGCTTCGCTTTTTCTCAGCGGCGCGGGGTGTGCATAATACGCCTTCCCGCTACAGAGTCAAGCATTTCTTTGCTTTTCTCTGTTGAGATTATCAGGAGAACCCCGCCGACCCGGCGGCGTGTTTGCCGTTGTTCCGTGTCAGTGGTGGCGCATTATAGGGAGTTATTCCGGCCTGACAAGCGAAAAATATAAAAACTTTATCGTTCGCTCACTTTTCAGGCAAAACATCTTAAATATAGTCTTTTCCGTCTAACTTATAGACAAAAACGAGCCCCGAAGGGCTCGTTTTATCATTTACTGGACGGCGACAATCCGGTCTTCATTAACTTCCAGGCGAATCACTTTACCCGGAACCAATTCACCAGACAGTATTTGCTGTGCCAGCGGGTTTTCGATCTGCTGCTGAATTGCACGTTTCAGAGGACGTGCACCATAGACCGGATCGTAACCGTTCTCGCTCAGCAGTTTCAGCGCCTCGTCAGAAATGTGGATTTCATAACCACGTTCTTCCAGACGTTTGTACAGACGTTTCAACTGAATCTGCGCAATCGAGGCAATGTGCTGTTCACCCAGCGGATGGAAGACCACCACTTCATCGATACGGTTAATGAATTCCGGACGGAAGTTATGGCTTACCACACCGAGCACCAGCTCTTTCATGTGCGCATAATCCAGTTCACCGAAGCGTTCCTGAATCAGATCGGAACCGAGGTTAGAGGTCATAATGACGACCGTATTACGGAAGTCGACCGTTCTCCCTTGCCCGTCAGTCAGACGCCCATCATCCAGTACCTGCAACAGAATGTTGAAGACATCCGGATGCGCTTTTTCCACTTCATCCAGCAGGATGACGGAATACGGACGACGACGCACCGCTTCGGTCAGGTAGCCACCTTCTTCATAACCGACATATCCCGGAGGCGCACCAACCAAACGAGACACCGAGTGTTTCTCCATAAACTCGGACATATCGATACGGACCATCGCCTCGTCGCTATCAAACATAAAGTTCGCCAGCGCCTTACAAAGCTCTGTTTTCCCCACACCAGTTGGGCCGAGGAACAGGAATGAACCAATCGGGCGATTTGGATCCGCCAGCCCCGCACGGCTACGACGAATAGCGTTAGATACCGCATCAACCGCTTCGTTCTGACCAATTACGCGATGGTGCAGTTCTTGCTCCATACGCAGCAGTTTTTCGCGCTCGCTTTCCATCATGCGAGAAACCGGAATCCCCGTCCAACGCGCCAGCACTTCAGCAATTTCGGCGTCGGTCACTTTATTACGCAACAGACGCATAGTTTTGCCTTCGAGCTGCGTTGCGGCTTCCAGTTGCTTTTCCAGTTCCGGGATTTTGCCGTATTGCAGTTCAGACATCCGCGCCAGGTCCCCCACACGGCGAGCCTGTTCAATAGCGATTTTCGCCTGTTCCAGTTCCGCTTTAATGGTCTGCGTACCAGAAAGCGATGCCTTCTCTGCTTTCCACTCTTCTTCTAACTCGGAGTACTGACGTTCTTTGTCGCTCAGTTCTTCGTTGAGCATATCCAGACGTTTTTTACTGGCTTCATCAGACTCTTTCATTAACGCCTGTTGTTCCAGTTTGAGCTGGATGATACGACGATCGAGTCGGTCGAGTTCTTCTGGTTTTGAGTCAATCTGCATACGAATGCTGGATGCTGCTTCATCGATCAGGTCGATGGCTTTATCCGGCAGCTGACGGTCAGCAATGTAGCGATGAGACAACGTCGCCGCTGCAACAATTGCCGGGTCAGTAATTTGCACATGGTGGTGCAATTCGTAACGTTCTTTCAGGCCACGCAGAATCGCAATGGTATCTTCAACAGAAGGCTCGGCAACAAACACTTTCTGGAAACGACGTTCCAGCGCAGCATCTTTTTCAATGTACTGGCGATATTCGTCAAGCGTCGTGGCACCTACGCAGTGCAATTCACCACGCGCCAGCGCCGGTTTCAGCATGTTTCCGGCGTCCATTGCGCCATCGGCTTTACCCGCGCCGACCATGGTATGTAATTCGTCGATAAATAGGATGACGTTGCCTTCCTGTTTGGCAAGATCGTTAAGCACGCCTTTTAAACGTTCTTCAAACTCACCGCGATATTTCGCCCCAGCCACCAGCGCGCCCATATCCAGCGCCAGTACCCGGCGGCCTTTCAACCCTTCCGGCACTTCGCCGTTGATAATACGCTGCGCCAGACCTTCAACGATGGCAGTTTTACCGACGCCGGGTTCACCAATCAGTACCGGGTTATTTTTAGTACGACGTTGCAGCACCTGAATGGTACGGCGAATTTCTTCATCACGACCAATCACCGGATCGAGTTTGCCCTGTTCGGCTCGTTCGGTAAGGTCGATGGTATATTTTTTCAAAGCCTGACGTTGGTCTTCAGCACCTTGATCGTTCACGCTTTCACCTCCACGCATTTGTTCAATCGCTTGAGTAATGTTGGCGGTGGTCGCCCCTGCTGCTTTCAGGATGTCGGCCAGCGTGCCGCGAGACTCAAGTGCCGCCAGAACGAACAGTTCTGACGAGATAAAGTTATCACCACGTTTTTGCGCCAGCTTGTCGCAAAGATTAAGAACGCGCACCAGATCCTGTGATGGCTGGACATCACCACCAGTACCTTCAACCTGCGGTAAACGATTTAATGCCTGATTGATATCTGTGCGCAACTGGCCAGCATTTATGCCAGCGGATGTTAATAAAGGACTAACCGAACCCCCTTCCTGATTCAGCAGGGCGCTCATTAAATGAAGTGGTTCGATAAATTGGTTGTCGTGCCCGAGTGCAAGTGATTGGGCATCGGCAAGAGCAAGCTGGAATTTATTAGTAAGACGATCCAGACGCATAACTCCTCCCATAACGGATCAAAGTTGCTACTGGAGATTAAATGAGGTCATCCCTCAATTATTCAAGGTTATTGACCAGATTAATGTGAAAAGAAAATCACGCGTACCGGATCGTCTTGATTCTTTAGGTTATATCAGCCAAATGAAACTTGCCATACGACCGGTGGTCTTGTCGCGACGATAAGAGAAGAAAGTCTCATTTTCCGTATATGTACAACGGTCGCCGCCGAAAATTTGCTCAACACCCACGTTCGCCAGACGCTGCCGGGCAAGCTGATAAATATCCGCCAGATACTTATCACCATGCTGAATGAAAGCTGCACTTGCTTTAGCGTCTACTGCCATAAACGCCTCGCGAACCTCCCCCCCCACTTCGAACGCGCGTGGACCAATTGCCGGCCCTAACCAGGCGAGAATATTTTCCGGATTATCAGCAAAACAGGAAACCGTCTCTTCCAGCACGCCTGCGCACAGTCCACGCCAGCCAGCATGAGCGGCGGCGACTTCCGTTCCCGCTCGATTGCAAAACAGCACAGGGAGGCAGTCGGCAGTCATCACTGCGCAAACCGTGCCGGGCGTATTGCTATAAGAGGCATCCGCCCGTTTTGAGGCATAAGGTTCGCCAGTGAGCTTAAGCACATCTTTGCCGTGTACCTGCTCAAGCCAGACCGGTTTAGAAGGCAAATTGCCCGCAGCAAAAAGTCGCTTGCGATTCTCCTCAACGTGATCCGGGTTATCGCCACAATGGGCACCGAGGTTGAGTGAGTCATACGGGGGCAAGCTCACGCCGCCGATACGAGTGGAGCTACAGGCCGCAACACCTTTTGGCTGCGGCCACTGCGGGACAATCAGCTTACTCATAACCAGTCCACTTCATCCTTATGTTCTTCGAAATCGGCGCGCATCACCTCAATCAGCTCCACCATATCTTGTGGAATAGGCGCATGCCATTCCATTTCGATGCCGGAGATCGGGTGATAAAGACGCAGCATGGTTGCATGTAGCGCCTGGCGGTCAAACTTACGCAGCGTGGAGATAAATGCTTCCGAAGCACCTTTTGGCGGACGCGGACGGCCACCATAAACCGGATCGCCCACCAGCGGATGAGTGATATGGGCCATATGCACGCGGATCTGGTGCGTACGTCCAGTTTCCAGACGCAACCGCAGACGCGTGTGCACACGGAAGTGTTCCATGATGCGATAGTGAGTCACCGCTGGTTTGCCCATCGGATGCACCGCCATATGGGTACGTTTGGTCGGGTGGCGACTGATTGGCTCGTCCACCGTGCCACCTGCGGTCATATGACCAATCGCCACCGCTTCATACTCACGAGTAATTTCACGCCGTTGCAAAGATTCGACTAAACGCGTCTGAGCCGGAACGGTTTTTGCCACAACCATCAGGCCAGTGGTGTCTTTATCCAGACGATGGACGATGCCCGCACGCGGTACATCGGCAATGGGTGGATAGTAATGAAGCAACGCATTCAGTACCGTGCCATCCGGGTTACCCGCGCCAGGATGTACCACCAGGTCGCGCGGTTTATTAATGATAATAATGTCTTCATCTTCATAGACGATATCCAGCGGGATATCCTGCGGTTCAAAACGCGCTTCTTCTTCAATCTCAGCGTTGATGGCAACCTGCTCGCCACCCAATACTTTTTCTTTCGGCTTATCACAAACTTTGCCGTTAACCAGCACTCGCTGGTCGAGGATCCATTCTTTTATTCGCGAACGTGAATAATCCGGGAACATTTCGGCCAAAGCCTGATCTAAGCGTTGACCGAGTTGGTTTTCGGACACCGTTGCAGTGAGCTGTACTCGTTGTGCCATATATACTGCTTCTTCGTTTATCGTTGGGGTTTTACGGCTTTGCCGTTTAATATAGTGTGCTATTGTAGCTGGTCTTAACCGGGAGCAGGAACAGAGAATCTCCCGTATTACATTTTGAGGAAAGTCAAAACGTCATGACGCGCATGAAATATCTGGTGGCAGCCGCCACACTAAGCCTGTTTTTGGCGGGTTGCTCGGGGTCAAAGGAAGAAGTACCTGATAATCCGCCAAATGAAATTTACGCGACTGCACAACAAAAGCTGCAGGACGGTAACTGGAGACAGGCAATAACGCAACTGGAAGCGTTAGATAATCGCTATCCGTTTGGTCCGTATTCGCAGCAGGTGCAGCTGGATCTCATCTACGCCTACTATAAAAACGCCGATTTGCCGTTAGCACAGGCTGCCATCGATCGTTTTATTCGCCTTAACCCGACCCATCCGAATATCGATTATGTCATGTACATGCGTGGCCTGACCAATATGGCGCTGGATGACAGTGCGCTGCAAGGGTTCTTTGGCGTCGATCGTAGCGATCGCGATCCTCAACATGCACGAGCTGCGTTTAGTGACTTTTCCAAACTGGTGCGCGGCTATCCGAACAGTCAGTACACCACCGATGCCACCAAACGTCTGGTATTCCTGAAAGATCGTCTGGCGAAATATGAATACTCCGTGGCCGAGTACTATACAGAACGTGGCGCATGGGTTGCCGTCGTTAACCGCGTAGAAGGCATGTTGCGCGACTACCCGGATACCCAGGCTACGCGTGATGCGCTGCCGCTGATGGAAAATGCATACCGTCAGATGCAGATGAATGCGCAAGCTGAAAAAGTAGCGAAAATCATCGCCGCAAACAGCAGCAATACATAACAGAAACCTGAAACACAAAACGGCAGCCCTTGAGCTGCCGTTTTTTTATTCTGTCAGTTGTGAAACTGAAGCGATTTAGTCGCTATCGATCTCATCAAATATGGCTCGCTTTGAGATATTCCTCAAGTAAAAAAACATCTCTTCCTGCGATTTCTCACAAAAAAGATTCGTTGACAAAAAGTGACAAAATTATGAGATTTTCATCACACATTTTGACATCAGGAACGGTATGCTGAATTCACCAAGACGGGAAGACAAGAGGTAAAATTTATGACAATGAACATTACCAGCAAACAAATGGAAATTACTCCGGCCATCCGCCAACATGTCGCAGACCGTCTCGCCAAACTGGAAAAATGGCAAACACATCTGATTAATCCACATATCATTCTGTCCAAAGAGCCACAAGGGTTTGTTGCTGACGCCACAATCAATACACCTAACGGCGTTCTGGTTGCCAGTGGTAAACATGAAGATATGTACACCGCAATTAACGAATTGATCAACAAGCTGGAACGGCAGCTCAATAAACTGCAGCACAAAGGCGAAGCACGTCGTGCCGCAACATCGGTGAAAGACGCCAACTTCGTCGAAGAAGTTGAAGAAGAGTAGTCCTTTATATTGAGTGTATCGCCAACGCGCCTTCGGGCGCGTTTTTTGTTGACAGCGTGAAAACAGTACGGGTACTGTACTAAAGTCACTTAAGGAAACAAACATGAAACACATACCGTTTTTCTTCGCATTCTTTTTTACCTTCCCCTGAATGGGAGGCGTTTCGTCGTGTGAAACAGAATGCGAAGACGAACAATAAGGCCTCCCAAATCGGGGGGCCTTTTTTATTGATAACAAAAAGGCAACACTATGACATCGGAAAACCCGTTACTGGCGCTGCGAGAGAAAATCAGCGCGCTGGATGAAAAATTATTAGCGTTACTGGCAGAACGGCGCGAACTGGCCGTCGAGGTGGGAAAAGCCAAACTGCTCTCGCATCGCCCGGTACGTGATATTGATCGTGAACGCGATTTGCTGGAAAGATTAATTACGCTCGGTAAAGCGCACCATCTGGACGCCCATTACATTACTCGCCTGTTCCAGCTCATCATTGAAGATTCCGTATTAACTCAGCAGGCTTTGCTCCAACAACATCTCAATAAAATTAATCCGCACTCAGCACGCATCGCTTTTCTCGGCCCCAAAGGTTCTTATTCCCATCTTGCGGCGCGCCAGTATGCTGCCCGTCACTTTGAGCAATTCATTGAAAGTGGCTGCGCCAAATTTGCCGATATTTTTAATCAGGTGGAAACCGGCCAGGCCGACTATGCCGTCGTACCGATTGAAAATACCAGCTCCGGTGCCATAAACGACGTTTACGATCTGCTGCAACATACCAGCTTGTCGATTGTTGGCGAGATGACGTTAACTATCGACCATTGTTTGTTGGTCTCCGGCACTACTGATTTATCCACCATCAATACGGTCTACAGCCATCCGCAGCCATTCCAGCAATGCAGCAAATTCCTTAATCGTTATCCGCACTGGAAGATTGAATATACCGAAAGTACGTCTGCGGCAATGGAAAAGGTTGCACAGGCAAAATCACCGCATGTTGCTGCGTTGGGAAGCGAAGCTGGCGGCACTTTGTACGGTTTGCAGGTACTGGAGCGTATTGAAGCAAATCAGCGACAAAACTTCACCCGATTTGTGGTGTTGGCGCGTAAAGCCATTAACGTGTCTGATCAGGTTCCGGCGAAAACCACGTTGTTAATGGCGACCGGGCAACAAGCCGGTGCGCTGGTTGAAGCGTTGCTGGTACTGCGCAACCACAATCTGATTATGACCCGTCTGGAATCACGCCCGATTCACGGTAATCCATGGGAAGAGATGTTCTATCTGGATATTCAGGCCAATCTTGAATCAGCGGAAATGCAAAAAGCATTGAAAGAGTTAGGGGAAATCACCCGTTCAATGAAGGTATTGGGCTGTTACCCAAGTGAGAACGTAGTGCCTGTTGATCCAACCTGATGAAAAGGTGCCGGATGATGTGAATCATCCGGCACTGGATTATTACTGGCGATTGTCATTCGCCTGACGCAATAACACGCGGCTTTCACTCTGAAAACGCTGTGCGTAATCGCCGAACCAGTGCTCCACCTTGCGGAAACTGTCAATAAACGCCTGCTTATCGCCCTGCTCCAGCAACTCAATCGCCTCGCCGAAACGCTTATAGTAACGTTTGATTAACGCCAGATTACGCTCTGACGACATAATGATGTCGGCATAAAGCTGCGGATCCTGAGCAAACAGTCGCCCGACCATCGCCAGCTCAAGGCGGTAAATCGGCGAAGAGAGCGCCAGAAGTTGCTCAAGCTGAACATTTTCTTCTGCCAGGTGCAGCCCGTAAGCAAAAGTAGCAAAGTGGCGCAGTGCCTGAATAAACGCCATATTCTGATCGTGCTCGACGGCGCTAATACGATGCAGCCGAGCGCCCCAGACCTGAATTTGCTCCAGAAACCATTGGTATGCTTCCGGTTTACGTCCATCACACCAGACCACAACTTGCTTTGCCAGGCTACCGCTGTCCGGACCGAACATCGGGTGTAGCCCCAGCACCGGACCATCATGCGCCACCAGCATGGCCTGTAATGGCCCATTTTTCACTGATGCCAGATCGACCAGAATACAATCTTTCGGTAAAGGCGGTAATTTGCCAATAACTTGCTCAGTAACGTGGATTGGCACACTAACAATCACCATTCCGGCATCGGCAACAATATCAGCCGCTCGATCCCAGTCATGTTGCTCCAGAATCCGCACCTGATAACCCGAGAGGGTCAGCATCTTCTCGAACAGGCGTCCCATCTGACCGCCACCGCCGACGATAACCACCGGACGCAGTGACGGACAAAGTGTTTTAAATCCTTTGTCGTTTTCACTGGAGTAAGATTCACGCATCACCCGACGCAAAACATCCTCAATCAGATCTGGCGGTACACCCAGAGCTTCCGCCTCTGCACGACGCGAGGCCAACATAGATGCCTCGCGCTCCGGAACATAAATAGGCAGTCCAAAGCGGCTTTTCACCTCGCCCACTTCAGCAACCAGTTCCAGACGCTTCGCTAATAAATTCAGCAGCGCTTTATCGACTTCATCAATTTGATCGCGTAATGCGGTCAATTCAGCAACCATAATAAACCTCTTAAGCCACGCGAGCCGTCAGCTGCCCGTTCAGATCCTGATGAATTTCACGCAGCAAGGCATCGGTCATTTCCCAGCTAATGCAGGCATCGGTTACGGATACACCGTATTTCATTTCACTGCGCGGTTGCTCGGAAGACTGATTGCCCTCGTGGATATTACTTTCGATCATCAGACCAATAATTGAGCGATTGCCATCTTTGATTTGAGCAACCACGGATTCTGCCACCGCAGGCTGACGGCGATAATCTTTATTGGAATTACCGTGGCTGCAATCTACCATCAGAGACGGGCGCAGTCCCGCCTGTTCCATCTCTTTTTCACATTGCGCAACATCCGCAGGGCTATAGTTCGGCGCTTTACCACCGCGCAGGATCACATGGCCGTCCGGATTCCCCTGAGTTTGTAGCAACGCAACCTGCCCTGCCTGGTTAATGCCAACAAAACGGTGCGGCTGGGCGGCGGCGCGCATAGCGTTAATTGCTGTTGCCAGACTGCCGTCGGTGCCGTTTTTAAAACCAACCGGCATGGAAAGCCCGGAGGCCATTTCACGGTGAGTTTGCGATTCCGTTGTACGAGCACCAATTGCTGACCAGCTAAACAGATCGCCCAGGTATTGCGGGCTATTCGGATCTAACGCTTCCGTCGCCAGTGGCAGTCCCATATTCACCAGCTCAAGCAGCAATTTACGCGCGATCTGCAGCCCGGCTTCTACATCAAAAGAGCCATCCATATGGGGATCGTTAATTAACCCTTTCCAGCCGACAGTGGTACGGGGTTTTTCAAAATAGACGCGCATTACCAGATAGAGGCTATCGCTGACCTCTGCGGCAAGGGCTTTAAATCGACGAGCATATTCCAGAGCAGTTTCCGGATCATGAATGGAACAAGGACCACATACTACCAGCAGACGAGGATCGCGCCCGGCGATAATATCTGAAATGCTTTTACGCGAGTCAGCAATCTGGGCTTCTTGTTGCAGGCTCAATGGAAAAGCGGCCTTCAGTTGTTCCGGAGTCATTAAAACCTGTTCGTCGGTAATATGTACGTTATTCAGCGCGTCTTTTTGCATGATGGCGATCCTGTTTATGCTCGTTTGCGATAGTTGATCCTCAGCGAGGATGACGTAACGATAACACATAAAGTAAAGTTTTCAATCCATATTTCGTACATTTTTATTTACACAGGCAATTTAGTCGCGCTTTCAACCCTTACCTCTGTATAGATAAATTTACACTCCCTTTGAAAACAATCCGCTATGCTTTGAAAAAGGAGAAAGAAATGATGAAAAAGTTTATCGCCCCCTTGTTGGCTTTACTGGTTAGCGGATGTCAGATTGATCCTTATACTCACGCGCCAACCTTGACCAGCACCGACTGGTATGATGTCGGTATGGAAGATGCGATATCGGGCAGCGCCATAAAAGATGACGATGCATTTAGCGATTCACAGGCGGATCGCGGTCTATACCTTAAAGGATATGCCGAAGGACAAAAGAAAACTTGCCAGACCGATTTTACTTATGCCCGAGGACTTTCCGGTAAAAGCTTTCCTGCCAGCTGCAACAATGTTGAAAATGCCAGCCAACTGCATGAAGTATGGCAAAAAGGGGCTGATGAAAATGCCAGCACAATACGATTAAATTAATTAAAACCCCACAAATAAATTAAACATAAGATTTTACTCATTGTGTTTTATTTCTCACATTGATGACGGTCGCATGAAAAAATGATATTTTAATGAGCATTCTGAAAAAATATCGATGCATTTCGAGCGAAGATGGTGGGGATCCCTGAATGCGTTTTTCTCACCGACTGTTCTTACTTCTGATTCTCCTGCTGACGGGAGCACCAATACTCGCTCAGGAGCCTTCTGACGTTGCGAAAAACGTGCGTATGATGGTTTCCGGTATTGTCAGTTACACCCGCTGGCCTGCGCTATCAGGGCCACCAAAGTTATGTATCTTTTCATCTTCACGTTTTAGTACCGCCCTACAAGAGAATGCCGCGACATCTTTGCCTTATCTGCCTGTCATCATTCACACTCAACAAGAGGCGATGATTTCAGGCTGCAATGGTTTTTATTTTGGCAACGAGTCACCGACATTCCAGATGGAATTAACCGAACAATATCCGTCAAAGGCGTTATTATTAATTGCCGAACAAAATACCGAGTGCATTATTGGTAGCGCCTTTTGTCTGATCATCCACAATAATGACGTCAGATTTGCCGTAAACCTGGATGCCTTATCGCGTAGCGGTGTAAAGGTCAACCCGGATGTCTTAATGCTCGCACGGAAGAAAAATGATGGATAACGATAATTCTCTTAATAAGCGCCCCACGTTTAAAAGAGCATTACGCAACATCAGTATGACCAGCATATTTATCACTATGATGCTGATCTGGTTGCTGCTTTCCGTGACCTCGGTGCTGACCCTGAAACAGTACGCGCAAAAAAACCTGGCACTGACAGCAGCAACAATGACTTACAGTCTGGAAGCAGCTGTCGTTTTTGCCGATGGCCCTGCAGCAACTGAAACACTGGCAGCGCTGGGCCAGCAAGGGCAATTTTCAACTGCAGAAGTACGTGATAAGCAGCAAAATATTCTGGCATCCTGGCATTACACCCGTAAGGATCCAGGCGATACTTTCAGTAATTTCATAAGCCACTGGCTCTTCCCTGCCCCCATCATTCAGCCGATTCGTCACAATGGTGAAACCATTGGCGAAGTACGCTTAACCGCTCGCGACAGTTCAATCAGCCATTTTATCTGGTTTTCGCTCGCCGTACTGACCGGTTGTATTCTGCTGGCATCAGGCATCGCAATTACCCTCACCCGCCATTTGCACAATGGCCTGGTAGAAGCGCTGAAAAATATCACCGATGTCGTACATGATGTGCGTTCCAACCGCAATTTTTCCCGACGAGTTTCGGAAGAACGTATCGCTGAGTTTCACCGCTTCGCTCTCGACTTCAACAGTCTGCTGGATGAAATGGAAGAGTGGCAGCTTCGTTTACAGGCTAAAAATGCGCAGCTTCTACGTACCGCGCTACATGACCCATTAACCGGGCTGGCTAACCGCGCAGCGTTTCGTAGCGGCATCAACACGTTGATGAACAATTCCGATGCCCGAAAAACGTCGGCGTTACTATTTCTTGATGGCGATAATTTCAAATACATCAATGATACCTGGGGTCATGCGACGGGCGATAGAGTCTTGATTGAAATCGCAAAACGGTTAGCTGAATTTGGCGGGCTGCGACATAAAGCATACCGCCTGGGCGGCGATGAATTCGCTATGGTGCTCTATGATGTACAGTCGGAATCTGAAGTGCAGCAGATATGTTCAGCACTGACACAAATCTTTAATCTCCCGTTTGATCTTCATAATGGCCATCAGACCACCATGACATTAAGCATTGGTTACGCGATGACCATTGAGCACGCCTCTGCGGAAAAATTACAAGAGCTTGCCGATCACAATATGTATCAGGCCAAACACCAGCGTGCCGAAAAGCTGGTGAGATAACAAGGATATATCGATATGATAAAGCACCTGGTAGCACCCCTGGTTTTCACCTCACTAATACTGACTGGCTGCCAGTCCCCTCAGGGAAAGTTTACTCCTGAGCAAGTCGCCGCTATGCAATCTTATGGATTTACTGAATCCGCCGGCGACTGGTCGCTGGGCTTATCAGATGCCATTCTGTTCGCAAAAAATGACTACAAATTGCTCCCGGAAAGCCAGCAACAGATCCAAACCATGGCAGCTAAATTGGCCTCGACAGGGCTAACACATGCCCGTATGGATGGACACACCGATAACTATGGTGAAGACAGTTACAACGAAGGCTTATCATTGAAACGGGCGAATGTCGTGGCCGATGCATGGGCTATGGGTGGACAAATTCCACGCAGCAATCTCACCACACAGGGTTTAGGAAAAAAATATCCCATAGCCAGTAACAAGACCGCCCAGGGCCGCGCCGAGAACCGCCGCGTCGCAGTGGTGATTACTACCCCTTAAAACACCAGCAAACAGATAAAAAAGGGCCAGCCAATTGGCCAGCCCTTCTTAACAGGATGTCGCTTAAGCGAAATCTTAGTTAAGACGCTCTTTGATACGAGCAGCCTTACCAGTACGCTCACGCAGGTAGTACAGTTTAGCTTTACGAACAGCACCACGACGTTTGACAGAAATGCTGTCAACTACCGGAGAGTGAGTCTGGAAGACACGCTCAACGCCTTCGCCGTTGGAAATTTTACGAACAGTGAATGCAGAGTGCAGACCGCGGTTACGAATAGCGATAACCACGCCCTCGAATGCCTGCAGACGTTTTTTGGAACCTTCAACAACCCATACTTTCACTTCCACGGTATCACCCGGACGGAAGGAAGGTACGTCCTGCTTCATCTGCTCTTGTTCAAGTTGCTTAATAATGTTGCTCATAATTTAATCTCTTATCCTGGGTAAACTGATATCTCGGGGGCTTACGCCATCCCATCATGTTTATGTTGCTGTTGTGCGTGTTCCGTTTTGAACTCCGCCAGCAACCTTGCTTGCTCTTCAGTCAGAGCCAGGTTTTCCAGAAGTTCAGGTCTTCTAAGCCAGGTACGGCCCAGCGACTGTTTCAAACGCCAGCGACGTATCTCGGCATGGTTGCCCGACAGTAACACTGGCGGAACTTCCATCCCTTCTAACACCTCAGGCCGCGTATAGTGCGGGCAATCCAGCAATCCTTCAGCAAAGGAATCTTCCGTTGCCGAGGCTTCATGTCCCAGTACTCCCGGAATAAACCGGGAAACGGAGTCAATCAGCGTCATTGCTGGTAACTCACCACCACTGAGAACGTAATCGCCGATTGACCATTCTTCGTCAATTTCGGTTTGGATCACGCGCTCATCTATACCTTCGTAGCGACCGCACACCAGAATCAATTTTTGATTCGTTGCCAGTTCGCTGACGCCCGCTTGATCAAGCTTGCGTCCCTGTGGTGACAGATAAATCACCTTTGCGCCTTCACCCGCCGCGGCTTTTGCTGCATGAATGGCGTCCCGCAAGGGTTGCACCATCATTAACATCCCCGGTCCGCCGCCGTAAGGACGATCGTCCACGGTACGGTGCCGGTCATGCGTGAAGTCGCGAGGACTCCAGCTCTGGATGCTCAGCAGGCCATTTTTAACTGCCCGGCCAGTTACCCCGTAATCGGTAATTGCGCGGAACATTTCAGGAAACAGGCTAATTATGCCAATCCACATAGCGCCGTCTTTTACCGTTTATCCGGTGGTTTAAAAACCAGGATCCCAATCTACTTCGATTGAACGAGTAGTGAGATCGACTTTCTTGATAACCTGCCCATCGAGGAACGGTACGAGACGTTCCTTGATACCAAACGCATCTTTCAGGTTTGCCTTAATGACGAGAACGTCATTAGATCCGGTTTCCATCATATCGACGACTTTACCGAGATCGTAGCCTTCAGTGGTTACTACCTGGCAGCCCATCAGGTCTTTCCAGTAGTAGTCCCCCTCTTCAAGCTGAGGCAGCTGCGATGAATCCACGACAATTTCACAATTCGTCAGCAGGTTCGCCGCATCACGATCGTCAACGCCTTTCAGCTTGATGATCATGTCCTGATTGTGGTGCTTCCAGCTTTCCAGCTGGACTTGCTGCCACTGACCCGCCTTCTGGATAAACCAGGGCTGATAGTCAAAAATGCTTTCGGCGTCTTCGGTGGAAGAAAACACTCTGAGCCACCCACGAATACCGTAAGACGAACCCATTTTTCCCAAAACGATGGGATCAACAGGTGCTTGCGCGGTGAGTTGTTTGCTCATCATGACCACCGTGACAGATTAAGCTGCTTTGTTTACTTCTTTGATCAGCGCAGCAACGCGATCAGAAATAGTTGCGCCCTGGCCAACCCAGTGAGCGATGCGATCCAGATCCAGGCGAGTGCCTTCTTCTTTTTCGCTAGCGATTGGGTTGAAGAAACCAACGCGCTCGATGAAGCGACCGTTGCGTGCATTACGGCTGTCAGCGACAACAACCTGGTAGAACGGACGCTTTTTAGCGCCGTGACGTGCTAAACGAATAGTTACCATAACATCCTCTTGTGTGAATAAAACAACCGGACCCCATCGAGGAACGGAGTCCGGTGTCATATTAAAAGCCCGAAAATTTTACTCATTTTTGCGGGAATTGCAATCAACAGTTGCTAACTCTGCTGTAAAAGGCCGTCGGCGGTGCAGCCAGTTTGGTGCCGGAGTGCGCGCAGTCACCGGAGCGTACACGCAGTACGTGAGGATGACGAGCACATCCCGGTGCCAAAATGGCAAACAAGCCAGGCCGATTAGCGACCAGGGAAGCCTGGGGGCATCATACCCTTCATGCTTCTCATCATCTTCGCCATTCCGCCCTTCTTCATTTTCTTCATCATGCGCTGCATGTCGTCGAACTGTTTCAGAAGACGGTTAACGTCCTGCACCTGCATACCGCAACCGGCAGCAATACGGCGTTTACGCGAACCTTTGATGATTTCTGGCTTAGCGCGCTCTTTCATCGTCATCGAGTTGATGATGGCTTCCATACGCACCAGCACTTTATCGTCCATCTGTGACTTGACGTTATCCGGGATCTGCCCCATGCCCGGCAGCTTGCCCATCAGACTAGCCATGCCGCCCATATTTTTCATCTGGCGCAGCTGCTCAAGAAAGTCGTTGAGATCGAAGCCGTCACCTTTTTTCAGCTTGCTGGCTAATTTCTCTGCCTGCGCGCGGTCAACTTTGCTTTCGATATCTTCGATCAGCGACAGTACGTCGCCCATGCCGAGAATACGCGACGCGATGCGGTCCGGATGGAACGGCTCCAGCGCCTCAGTTTTCTCGCCAACACCGAGGAACTTGATCGGTTTGCCAGTGATGTGACGAATAGAGAGCGCCGCACCGCCGCGGGCATCGCCGTCCACTTTGGTCAACACTACGCCGGTAAGCGGTAACGCTTCATTGAATGCTTTTGCCGTATTGGCCGCATCCTGACCGGTCATGGCGTCAACCACAAACAGGGTTTCAACCGGGTTAATCGACGCATGGACTTGTTTGATCTCGTCCATCATCGCTTCGTCAACGTGCAGACGACCAGCGGTATCCACCAGCAGCACGTCGTAGAATTTCAGTTTGGCTTCTTTCAGCGCCGCGTTAACGATATCTACCGGCTTCTGACCAACATCAGAAGGGAAGAAATCAACGCCCACCTGCTCTGCCAGCGTCTCAAGCTGTTTGATTGCCGCCGGGCGATAAACGTCGGCAGAAACCACCAGCACTTTCTTCTTGTGCTTCTCGCGCAGGAACTTACCGAGTTTACCAACGCTGGTTGTTTTACCGGCACCTTGCAGGCCCGCCATCAGTACGACCGCAGGCGGTTGCGCAGCCAGGTTCAGGGTCTGGTTCTCTTCGCCCATCGCCGCAACCAGTTCGTTACGGACTATTTTGACGAACTCCTGCCCCGGCGTCAGGCTCTTATTAACTTCATGACCAACCGCTTTCTCTTTTACGCGATTGATAAACTCACGCACTACCGGCAGAGCTACGTCCGCCTCCAGCAGCGCCATGCGCACTTCGCGCAGCGTATCTTTTACGTTGTCTTCAGTGAGGCGTCCACGGCCACTGATATTGCGCAGCGTGCGCGACAAACGATCGGTTAAATTATCAAACATTGTCTCTCGCCTGGGGTGGAAACGGTTGGCCGCAATCGCGACACATCATCAGTATTTTGCCGCAGTATAACATGAAGGCGTCTTTGTTGTTATGCAACGGTTGGAGCAGCGTTCACCTGACGCTATACTGCTTCTCTTTCTTATTGCTCAAACTGTCGACATCACTATGCCCGTTTTTGCTCTGCTCGCGCTTGTCGCCTACTCCGTCAGTCTTGCGCTGATTGTTCCCGGTCTGCTGCAAAAAAACGGCGGCTGGCGGCGCATGGCTATTATTTCTGCGGTCATTGCGCTGGTCTGCCACGCAATCGCTCTGGAAGCCCGCATCCTGCCCGACGGTGATAGCGGACAAAACCTCAGCCTGCTGAACGTTGGTTCATTGGTCAGTTTGATGATCTGTACGGTAATGACCATTGTGGCTTCTCGCAATCGTGGCTGGCTGCTGCTACCCATTGTCTATGCCTTTGCGCTTATCAACCTGGCGCTGGCAACCTTCATGCCCAATGAATACATCACCCATCTGGAAGCTACGCCTGGGATGCTGGTGCACATTGGCTTATCGCTCTTTTCCTATGCCACGCTAATTATCGCCGCCCTGTACGCGCTGCAACTGGCGTGGATTGATTACCAACTGAAGAACAAGAAGCTGGCGTTTAACCAGGAAATGCCGCCATTGATGAGTATCGAGCGTAAAATGTTCCACATCACGCAGATTGGCGTGGTGCTGCTAACGCTCACGCTTTGCACTGGCCTGTTCTACATGCACAACTTATTTAGCATGGAAAATATCGACAAGGCTGTGCTCTCTATCGTGGCGTGGTTTGTCTATATTGTGCTGCTGTGGGGACATTATCATGAAGGATGGCGTGGACGCCGCGTCGTCTGGTTTAACGTTGCGGGCGCGGTAATTCTGACACTGGCCTACTTCGGCAGCCGAATTGTCCAGCAGTTAATCAGCTAAACCCAGAAAAGGAGTTTCCCCTGGAACACATTTCTACTACTACGTTGATCATTATTCTGATCATCATGGTGGTCATTTCAGCCTATTTTTCCGGGTCCGAAACCGGAATGATGACCCTCAACCGCTATCGTCTGCGACATATGGCGAAACAGGGTAATCGCTCGGCCAAACGCGTCGAAAAATTGCTGCGTAAGCCAGACCGCCTGATAAGCCTGGTGTTAATCGGCAATAACCTGGTCAATATTCTTGCCTCCGCGCTCGGCACTATTGTTGGGATGCGTTTGTACGGCGATGCGGGCGTGGCAATTGCGACTGGTGTGCTGACTTTTGTCGTACTGGTATTTGCTGAGGTATTGCCGAAAACCATTGCCGCGCTGTACCCGGAAAAAGTCGCTTATCCGAGTAGTTTTCTGCTGGCTCCGCTGCAAATTTTGATGATGCCGCTGGTCTGGTTGCTGAATGCTATCACCCGTATGCTGATGCGCATGATGGGTATCAAAACCGATATCGTGGTTAGCGGCTCTTTGAGCAAAGAAGAGTTGCGCACTATCGTGCACGAATCACGCTCACAAATTTCCCGTCGCAATCAGGATATGCTGCTGTCGGTGCTCGATCTGGAAAAAATGACCGTTGATGACATCATGGTGCCGCGCAGTGAAATTATCGGTATTGATATCAACGATGACTGGAAATCGATTCTGCGCCAACTCTCCCACTCACCTCACGGGCGCATCGTGCTCTACCGTGATTCGCTGGACGACGCCATCAGTATGCTGCGAGTACGTGAAGCCTGGCGGTTGATGTCGGAGAAAAAAGAGTTCACCAAAGAAACCATGCTGCGCGCCGCGGACGAGATCTATTTTGTGCCGGAAGGTACGCCGCTCAGCACGCAGTTGGTAAAGTTTCAGCGCAACAAAAAGAAAGTCGGCCTGGTCGTCAACGAGTATGGAGACATTCAGGGGCTGGTGACGGTTGAAGATATTCTGGAAGAGATTGTCGGCGATTTCACTACGTCGATGTCGCCAACACTTGCCGAAGAGGTCACGCCGCAAAACGACGGTTCGGTGATTATCGATGGCACCGCCAACGTGCGGGAAATCAACAAAGCCTTTAACTGGCATCTACCGGAAGATGATGCCCGCACGGTTAATGGCGTCATTCTTGAGGCACTGGAAGAGATCCCTGTCGCAGGCACCCGCGTGCGTATTGGCGAGTACGATATCGATATTCTCGACGTACAGGACAATATGATTAAGCAGGTAAAAGTTTTTCCTGTGAAACCGCTGCGCGAGAGTGTGGCGGAGTAACGAAAACGGCCCGGCATTCGCATGCAGGGCCGTGAATTATTACGAAAGCAGAAATTAAGCTTTTGCTTTCGCTACAGTAACCATCGCCGCACGAATCGTACGACCATTCAGCGTATAACCCTTCTGCATAATGCCCAGTACGTTACCTGGCGCAACGTCATCAGATTCCACCATTGCGATGGCCTGATGCACATTCGGGTCCAGTGGGACGTTAGTTTCGGCGATCACTTCAACGCCAAACTTACGCACAACATCCAGCATCGACTTCAGCGTCAGCTCAATGCCTTCAACCATCGCAGACATATCCGGGTTAGCTTTATCAGCCACTTCCAGCGCACGATCCAGGCTATCAATCACCGGCAGCAATTCGTTGATGAATTTCTCCAGCGCGAATTTGTGGGCTTTTTCAATATCCAGTTCAGTACGACGACGCAGGTTTTCCATTTCGGCTTTTACACGCAAAATGCCGTCACGTTCACGGGTCTGGGCTTCAGCCAGCTGAGCTTCGAGATTCGCAACTTTTTCATCGCGCGGATCCACCTGCTCAGCAGAAGCTTCTGGCTCAACTGCCTCAATCTCTTCGTGCTGATCCATGATAATTTCTTCCGGGGCTTGCCCCTCAGGCGTTTTCTGTTCTTTACTACTCATGAATTTCTCCGCGTTTTTTTCGCATTCATCTCGCTAACTTCGCTTATTATGGGGATCAGTTTCAGGGTTTCAAGGGAAGCACTCACATTGTCATCAATCTTCGCAACAAGGACCTCGGAAAAATGAATAATCATTTCAAGTGTATTGGCATTGTGGGACACCCACGGCACCCCACTGCACTGACAACACATGAAATGCTCTACCGCTGGCTGTGCACAAAAGGTTACGAGGTCATCGTTGAGCAACAAATCGCTCACGAACTGCAACTGAAGAATGTGAAAACTGGCACGCTCGCGGAGATTGGGCAACTAGCTGATCTCGCGGTAGTCGTTGGTGGCGACGGTAATATGCTGGGCGCGGCACGCACACTCGCCCGTTACGATATTAAAGTTATTGGAATCAACCGTGGCAACCTGGGTTTCCTGACTGACCTTGACCCCGATAACGCCCAGCAACAGTTAGCCGATGTGCTGGAAGGCCACTACATCAGCGAGAAACGTTTTTTGCTGGAAGCGCAAGTCTGTCAGCAAGATTGCCAGAAACGCATCAGCACCGCGATAAATGAAGTGGTGCTTCATCCAGGCAAAGTGGCGCATATGATTGAGTTCGAAGTGTATATCGACGAGATCTTTGCGTTTTCTCAGCGATCTGATGGACTAATTATTTCGACGCCAACAGGCTCCACCGCCTATTCCCTCTCTGCAGGCGGTCCTATTCTGACCCCCTCTCTGGATGCGATTACCCTGGTGCCCATGTTCCCGCATACGTTGTCAGCACGACCACTGGTCATAAACAGCAGCAGCACGATCCGTCTGCGTTTTTCGCATCGCCGTAACGACCTGGAAATCAGTTGCGACAGCCAGATAGCACTGCCGATTCAGGAAGGTGAAGATGTCCTGATTCGTCGCTGTGATTACCATCTGAATCTGATTCATCCGAAAGATTACAGTTATTTCAACACATTAAGCACCAAGCTCGGCTGGTCAAAAAAATTATTCTAATTTTACGCCAGCCTCTTTACTGTATATAAAACCAGTTTATACTGTACACAATAACAGTAATGGTTTTTCATACAGGAAAACGACTATGTTGGCACAACTGACCATCAGCAACTTTGCTATCGTTCGTGAGCTTGAGATTGATTTTCATAGCGGCATGACCGTAATAACTGGCGAGACCGGCGCGGGTAAATCTATTGCAATAGATGCCCTCGGTCTTTGTCTCGGTGGTCGCGCTGAAGCCGACATGGTGCGTACCGGCGCTGCTCGCGCTGACCTGTGCGCCCGTTTTTCTCTGAAAGATACGCCAGCGGCTCTGCGCTGGCTGGAAGAAAACCAGCTTGAAGACGGGCATGAATGTTTGCTTCGTCGCGTGATCAGCAGCGATGGTCGCTCCCGTGGTTTCATCAACGGTACAGCTGTTCCTCTGTCACAACTGCGCGAACTGGGTCAGTTGCTGATTCAGATCCATGGTCAGCACGCTCATCAATTACTCACCAAACCTGAGCACCAAAAATTCCTGCTTGATGGCTATGCCAATGAAACCTCTCTACTGCAGGAAATGACCGCACGTTATCAGTTGTGGCATCAAAGCTGCCGTGACCTCGCGCATCATCAACAGTTAAGTCAGGAACGCGCCGCCCGTGCGGAACTGCTGCAATACCAATTAAAAGAACTTAACGAATTTAATCCGCAGCCCGGAGAGTTTGAACAAATCGACGAAGAGTACAAACGTCTGGCGAACAGCGGTCAATTGCTGACCACCAGCCAGAATGCATTGGCATTAATGGCCGACGGTGAAGACGCAAACCTGCAAAGTCAGCTTTACACGGCTAAACAACTGGTGAGCGAATTGATTGGCATGGACAGCAAACTGTCCGGCGTACTTGATATGCTGGAAGAAGCTACCATCCAGATTGCTGAAGCCAGCGATGAACTGCGCCACTACTGCGATCGTCTGGATCTCGATCCCAACCGACTATTTGAACTTGAACAGCGCATCTCAAAACAGATTTCGCTGGCACGTAAACATCACGTCAGCCCTGAGGCATTGCCACAGTATTACCAGTCGCTACTGGAAGAACAGCAGCAACTGGACGATCAGGCCGACTCACAAGAAACGCTTGCGCTGGCGGTAACGAAACATCATCAGCAGGCACTGGAAATCGCGCGCGCATTACACCAACAACGCCAGCAATATGCAGAAGAACTTGCACAGCTGATCACCGACAGTATGCATGCGCTCTCAATGCCGCATGGGCAGTTTACGATCGATGTTAAATTTGACGAGCATCACCTGGGCGCTGACGGTGCCGATCGTATTGAGTTTCGGGTAACCACCAACCCAGGTCAGCCAATGCAGCCTATTGCCAAAGTCGCATCCGGTGGTGAATTGTCCCGCATCGCACTGGCAATCCAGGTCATCACGGCGCGTAAAATGGAAACCCCGGCACTGATTTTTGATGAAGTGGATGTAGGGATTAGCGGTCCAACAGCGGCAGTTGTCGGCAAACTGCTGCGTCAACTCGGCGAATCAACTCAGGTGATGTGTGTTACCCACCTGCCACAAGTCGCGGGATGTGGTCATCAACACTATTTTGTCAGCAAAGAAACCGATGGTGCGATGACAGAAACGCATATGCAATCCCTGAATAAAAAAGCGCGGTTACAAGAGCTGGCGCGCCTGCTTGGTGGCAGTGAAGTCACACGTAATACACTGGCGAATGCGAAAGAACTGCTTGCAGCGTAAACTTTTTTCCTGCTTCACGGTCAGAGTAAACAGCAAAACGCCGTAAGACCGGAAAGCAAAAGGTTTTAAAGTGATGAAAGGTCTATTATCATCGGCATATTACAGATGAGCCACGTACTGCTCGGGCCCGAAAAGGAATCAAATCACTATGCGCTGTAAAACGCTGACTGCTGCAGCAGCAGTACTATTGATGTTGACCGCAGGCTGTTCCACTCTGGAGCGAGTGGTTTACCGTCCTGACATCAACCAGGGGAACTATCTGACCGCTAACGACGTATCCAAAATACGTGTTGGCATGACGCAACAACAAGTTGCGTACGCATTGGGTACACCGCTGATGTCCGATCCATTTGGTACGAATACCTGGTTCTATGTCTTCCGCCAGCAACCAGGTCATGAAGGTGTAACTCAGCAAACGCTGACGCTGACCTTTAACAGTAGCGGTGTGTTGACCAATATTGATAACAAACCTGCGCTGAGTGGTAACTAATAATAAAGTTGCTCTCAAAGACGTTAAAAAAGGTGCTCAATGAGCACCTTTTTTCTGTCTGTTATTTATTCGCTGATTTTTCTGCTCGTTGCCTGCGAAGCTCTTTCGGATCGGCAATGAGAGGGCGATAAATCTCCACCCGATCGCCATCATGCACACTATCGCTTAGTTTTGCCGGACGGCTGTAAATGCCGACTTTGTTTTTAGTTAAATCGATATCGGTACGCAATTCCAGCAAGCCACTGGCGCGAATAGCTTCTTCAACCGTCGCGCCCTCCTGCAGCGTCACTCGCTGCAGGTACTGCTTCTCAGGTAGCGCATAAGCCACCTCAACGGCAATTTTACCTGGCACTGTAAACCTCTTTCGCACGAACCGTAAAAGCCTGGACCATATTAGCCGCCAGCTCTTTAAACACGCGACCAAAGGCGAGTTCAATCAACTTATTGGTAAACTCAAAGTCGAGATGAAACTCGATACGACACGCCTCCTGGCTCAGCGGCGTAAACTTCCATCCACCAATCAATTTCTTGAACGGCCCATCCACCAGATTCATAAGAATACTTTGGTTACTGGTCAACTGGTTGCGGGTAGTAAACGTTTTGCTGATCCCAGCCTTAGAGACATCTACCGCCGCAGTCATCTGCCCAGGAGTGGACTCCAGAATCCGACTTCCGGTACAACCCGGCAAAAACTGAGGATAAGACTGAACGTCATTCACTAACTGATACATTTGCTCCGCGCTGTAGGGTACCAGTGCGGTCCGGCTAATCTGAGGCATAACAATTTCCATCAACAAAAATCCAACAAATAATATCATTTATCCTGCTGTAAAAAAAACGCTATCCCGGCGCTGGGTAACATCGGGTTCATGCTAAGATAGAGCCTTGTCCCCCGCAGGATTGATATGGGGTGTTTTCGATTTCAGATTACCGATGATTCACGACGCTTATGACGAAGAAAAAAGCACATAAACCTGGTTCAGCGACCATCGCGCTTAACAAGCGCGCCCGTCACGAATACTTTATCGAAGAAGAGTTCGAAGCGGGACTTGCCCTGCAAGGCTGGGAAGTTAAATCCCTGCGCGCAGGAAAAGCCAATATCAGCGACAGCTACGTCCTTCTGCGTGACGGAGAGGCATTTCTGTTTGGCGCTAACATCACGCCAATGGCCGTGGCCTCCACGCATGTGGTGTGCGATCCTACCCGTACCCGCAAGTTACTTCTCAACCAGCGCGAACTGGACTCATTGTACGGTCGCGTCAATCGAGAAGGCTATACCGTAGTGGCGCTCTCCCTGTACTGGAAAAATGCCTGGTGCAAAGTGAAAATCGGCGTCGCCAAAGGTAAGAAACAGCACGATAAACGTTCAGATATCAAAGAGCGCGAATGGCAGGTGGATAAAGCACGTATCATGAAAAACGCCCACCGTTAAACCTGCACTCCAATTATTGACCAGTTCCTCACCGCGCCTCCCTCTCCGGCGGCGCGAATGAACATCTTATTGGCTATCACATCCGACACAAATGTTGCCATCCCATTGCTTAATCGAATAAAAATCAGGCTACATGGGTGCTAAATCTTTAACGATAACGCCATTGAGGCTGGTCATGGCGCTCATAAATCTGGTATACTTACCTTTACACATTGGGGCTGATTCTGGATTCGACGGGATTTGCGAAACCCAAGGTGCATGCCGAGGGGCGGTTGGCCTCGTAAAAAGCCGCAAAAAATAGTCGCAAACGACGAAAACTACGCTTTAGCAGCTTAATAACCTGCTTAGAGCCCTCTCTCCCTAGCCTCCGCTCTTAGGACGGGGATCAAGAGAGGTCAAACCCAAAAGAGATCGCGTGGAAGCCCTGCCTGGGGTTGAAGCGTTAAAACTTAATCAGGCTAGTTTGTTAGTGGCGTGTCCGTCCGCAGCTGGCAAGCGAATGTAAAGACTGACTAAGCATGTAGTACCGAGGATGTAGGAATTTCGGACGCGGGTTCAACTCCCGCCAGCTCCACCAAAATTCTCCATCGGTGATTACCAGAGTCATCCGATGAAGTCCTAAGAGCCCGCACGGCGCAAGCCCTGCGGGCTTTTTTGTGCCCTCAATTTGTCCCGCGAAGTCCGAAGAGAACTAATTAAATCCGAACCTTTTAGGCCCATTGATAGGCCCAACGAAAAGCTCTATTGTTTACGTTGGGCCTAAACGCAGGGAGACTCCCCATGGCAAGAAAAACCAAGCCGTTAACTGATACGGAAATCAAAGCCGCCAAACCTAAAGATGCCGATTACCAGCTTTATGACGGTGACGGGCTTACTCTGTTAATCAAGTCCAGTGGCAGTAAGCTTTGGCAATTCCGTTACTATCGGCCTTTGACCAAGCAGCGAACCAAACAGAGCTTCGGTGCCTATCCTGCCGTCTCGCTTTCTGATGCACGTAAACTCAGAGCCGAATCTAAAGTTTTATTGGCGAAAGACATTGATCCTCAGGAACATCAGAAAGAACAGGTGAGGAATTCTCAAGAGGCCAAAACCAATACCTTCTTGTTAGTTGCCGAGCGTTGGTGGAATGTGAAGAAAACCAGCGTAACAGAGGACTATGCCGACGATATCTGGCGCTCGCTTGAGAGAGATATTTTCCCGGCAATCGGTGATATCAGTATCACTGAGATTAAGGCTCATACTCTGGTTAAAGCAGTTCAGCCGGTTCAGGCCAGAGGTGCATTAGAGACTGTTCGCCGCCTTTGTCAGCGTATTAACGAAGTCATGATTTATGCGCAGAACACAGGCCTGATTGATGCTGTTCCTAGTGTAAATATCGGAAAAGCTTTCGAGAAACCGCAAAAGAAAAACATGCCAAGCATCCGGCCGGATCAACTTCCGCAGCTAATGCACACCATGCGTACGGCAAGTATCAGCATGTCCACAAGATGCCTGTTCATGTGGCAACTTCTAACCATCACCCGCCCTGCCGAAGCTGCTGAGGCTCGATGGGATGAGATCGATTTCAATGCTAGCGAATGGAAAATTCCTGCAGCTCGAATGAAGATGAACCGGGACCATACGGTTCCACTATCTGATGGGGCTCTTGCTATTCTGGAAATGATGAAGCCTCTCAGTGGTGGCCGAGAATTTATCTTTCCTAGCCGTATCAAGCCCAACCAACCAATGAATAGCCAAACAGTGAATGCAGCACTCAAGCGTGCTGGCTTAGGAGGTGTACTTGTTTCACACGGCTTGCGTTCTATCGCCAGTACGGCACTCAATGAGGAAGGATTTCCACCTGATGTCATTGAAGCAGCGCTTGCTCATGTAGACAAAAATGAGGTGCGTCGCGCTTATAACCGCAGTGATTATCTTGAGCAACGTCGTCCGATGATGCAATGGTGGGCTGATCTCGTAAAAGCAGCAGATAGTGGTAGCATCGTTTTAACTCATTTGAGCAAAATTCGTCTTGTCGGATAAAATATTTATCAGCCCAGCTCTCTGGGCTGATATTTCTAAAAGATCGCACTAAATAGCTACGCGGAATAGTGCTCTACTTTCGTTTAGCCCTTTCAGAGGTAAGACATTAGGGCAATTTCACTGTATGACTGCGCAGTCATCGAGTCTGTGGGGTGTTGCTCCTTTTGCAACGTATCACTTGTCAATAAATAGAAAGTGTAGATGTATTAGGCGCAGCTATTTAGTCTATATGGCAAGTAGTAATTATTTACTTCTTTTTTTTCTACGAACAGCGCTATCGAAAGCTTGTTTTACATCTTCATTTTTTAAAGACCATTGATTTAAAATAGTATCAACCAAAGCATCTTGACTCATTGTTGCTACACGATATTTTTTATTTTGATTATTTATCTCAAACTCTGACATTTGAATAAAATCCCATAGCGGTTCGATAAGTTCATTAACTGCTACAACCTTATTTTTCCACCCATCATTCGGAACAGAGTCATTAATTAGCTCAACCAACTTCAGTTGAATGATATGGTACACTTCCGCTTTGCTTTTGCCACCCTTCTTTCCTGCACTCCGCCTGACTTCTGATAATTTTTTTTGATTACAAACAGAGATGTTAAACCAAGTCATACCTATGCACTTATCAAATAACTCCGCAGCCCGATGAAATGCTTTAAAGGCAACGTTTTCATTTTCAGACATGATAGATTTTCCCCAGAAAAAAGAGATTGAGGCGAACATAAGGTGTGCCTTGAAAATGTCATTAATGGAAAATGGCTCGATAACAAGAGGTAAAAACGTTTCCTTGGTAAGGTTTGAACTTAGATTTTTCCAGCATTCTTGAGCTGGATCATATAATTCAGTGTATTCTTCCTTTATCTCCAGTTGCCCATTCACTGTATGGTGCCTTGTTTCCCATGGTACATCGCAGGAATATAACCTCACACGAGTACCTATTTTCTCAGAGCTCCAGAATTGCTCTCGCATTCTGCCTAGCTCAATCCGTATTTCCGGATGATCTTCCTCTAGAACATCAGTATCCACCGCCCATTCGCATTCGGACATGTGATAGGCGAGATCACGTCGTTTTCTACAAATTTGTTCATAAAAATCATTCAGAGAAATCATAAAACCACCATAAATCAATGTATTAGAGGTTGTAAAAATTGTATTTTTGGTACATGGGTTTTTTGCCTTAAAGATACCCATTAATCTCTCTGCAACCAAAGTGAACCAATGAGAGGCAACAAGAATGAACAATCGATCGGCCGTTAGAATACTACGGTTACCAGCGGTTATCCAAAAAACAGGTATGGCACGGGCCACCATCTATGACTGGTTGAACCCCAAATCACCACGATACGATGCCACCTTTCCCAAAAAGCGAATGCTCGGCGTGAAATCTGTCGGATGGATTGAGGCCGAGATTGATGAGTGGTTATCACAACGCTGTAAACTTATTTGAGGGTGTTACATGAATTCATACTCAATTGCTGTCATCGGAGTGTAAACATCCTGCTATTTCCGCCATTAATAGCGGAATAGCCATATTTGCTAAACAATTTCTTAATTTAATTAAATAAGAGGCATTGCATGTTCAATGGTCGTCCTTTCCCTGTAGATGCATTTCCTAAAATTATCAGGAATGCAATTTATGAAGTGGAACAGCATACGCAGGCCCCTCAAGGTTTGATTGCTGCTTCTGCTCTTGGGGTAATTTCTCTTGCCTGTCAGAACCGGATTGATGTTTGCCGATTGAATAATCTACGTGGCCCGGTATCACTTTTCTTAATGACTCTGGCTGAATCAGGTGAACGTAAGAGTACGGTTGATAAACTGCTGATGAAGCCATTATATCAACTGGAAGAGGATTTATTTGAAAAATACACCCACGATCTTACCGCATGGAGAAATGATGAAGCAATTTTTAATATTGAAAAAAAAGCACTGATGTCAAAACTTAAATCAGATATTCGACGTAACAAAGATCACTTGGCAACAAATGAAAGACTTAAAGAACTACTTACGACAAACCCGAAAGCTCCAGTGAGATTCAAATTTTTATTTAACGATGCCACACCTGCAGCTATTAAAGCTCATCTCTGTGGGCACTGGCGATCAGTCGGCATCATGTCTGATGAAGCTGGGATCATTTTTAATGGTTACACACTTAACGAGCTGCCGTTTATCAATAAGATGTGGGATGGTTCAATATTTACGGTGGAAAGGAAAAACGAGCCCGAGAAATTAATTAGAGATGCAAGAATAACACTGTCGCTGATGGTCCAGCCTAATGTTTTTAAGGGTTATATCGACAGGAAAGGAGATATGGCAAAGGGGATTGGATTTTTTGCACGGTGCCTCATGTGCCAGCCTGCTTCAACACAAGGTAACAGAAAAATTTCCAACCCAATTTTTTCAAATGAACATTTGCCGGTATTTCACCAACGTCTTATGGAAATTGTTAATGAGAGCATCATTAAAATTAATGAAAATAATCGCATCTGCCTCCGATTCTCTGCAGAAGCAGAAAGACATTGGATCGAATTCTACAACCAGGTCGAGTCAGAAATGAGAATGATTGGCCTTCTTTATGATTTTAAGGATTATGCTTCTAAAATGGCGGAGAACATGGCGAGGCTTGCTGCCTTACTTCATTACTTCAGCGGTGATGGAGGCGATATATCTGTTACCGCAGTAAAAGCAGCAGTGGAGATAGTGGCTTGGTATATTGAAGAATACATCCGCTTGTTCTCTAAAAAAGAAGAGTTTTCTTTAGATGTTTCAGAAGCAGATGAGCTTTATTGTTGGATAAAAGATTACTGCACGCAAAAATTTTCTTCCTGCATCAAGAAAAATATTATCTTACAATTTGGGCCAAATAAATTTAGAAATCGTGACAAGGCAAATGAATTAATTAGAATCTTAATTTCACAAAACAAAATATTTATATCTTCATGGGGTAAAACAAAAATAATAAACATAACTCATTGTGTTTTTTGATTTTAATGACAATCTAAAAGGACTTAATTTAAGAGTAAAAACAAACTCTAAACCCAGTTCGGATAAAAGCTTGTCATCTTGATAGGTAATATATAGGTACATAGACACATCAGAACGATCACTTACTCCAATATCATTGGCCAGGATACTATATGACATACGATAGTGAATTCGGATCACATGTATCCCTATATCGGGATAGAATCAAACAGGTTATTGATGACTCCCTAAACGAACATCTTAACTCAATGATTCTACGTGTTGATCTGCATGACCCAATTGATACAGAAAATATGGATAACCCATTCTTTCAACCCAGGGTTGACTCTGGTGCTATATCTCGCTTTACCAGTGCGTTAAAAGCAAAGCTTAAACATGATAAGCATATTAAAACTCAACGGAAAGACTGGCCTGATAGTCGACATTCCACTTTACGTTACGCATGGGTCAGAGAATATACCAAAAATAGAAAGCGGCATTACCATTTGATACTGTGTTTCAATCAGGATGCTTATTATCATTTAGGTGATTACGACTTAAACCGTAACACGTTACGTACAATGATAACGACAGCTTGGTACAGTGCACTTGGCATCCCTATAGATAGCTCGGGGAAGTTAGTTAATTACCCGCCAAATGGCAAATACCTTCTCAATCGTAAAAGGGACAACTTTGAGCAGACTTATAGCGATTTGATGAATAGGGTGGATTACATGACCAAAGTAAGGACTAAAATAGTCGGTGACGGAGACCGTAATTTCGGCTGCAGTCGCGGGTAATTTATTTTTTACAACAATGGCCTTTCTTATGGCTGGAAAGGCCTGATTTGTTTGTATTAAGATATCGGTAATCTTTTGATGGTTGGAAGCCCGTCCTGGTAGACGACCTAGCCTACCGAAGATGTGAGTTATTCAAAAATGTCGCTTTCCCGCGTTCCGTAGACAAACGTACCTAAATCAATGTCGTCTAATACCGAGCGCGCGCCTGATAAACATCTGATCAACGTACCCAATCGATCTACTCCAAATGTCCTGAGTATCCCGAAGATACTGGCTCAACTCATCCACATCAGCCTCGTCGGAAAATTCCAGCAAGTCTACCAGTCGGTGTAACGTCTGAATGGGAATGCCAATCTCTTCTAAGGCATTGACACCTGGTGGTAGATGGAAACTTTCGAACGCCAATTTGACATGTGTGTAATCGACTTTGCTGCGTATACCACGCTTTACAGCGTGGTGTTTAACTACATCCTCCATCAAGCTGAGCACCTTAGGTAGGGTATAGCCGAAGGTATTGGTTATGAGCTTCAAATCATTGTTGAGGGCAATGGAAAGAGTACGTTTCTCCCCTTCAGAAATCCACTGTCGTGCATAATCGATCTGATTTTTCAGATATTCCGAATAACTTTCAGCACTTAAATAGCCGGCAAGTTTTGCGATCATGACATCCGTAGGCTTAACAGGGACCCCATTGCGACTGAACGTATGGGGAACCAGTCTGGCAATGATCTTTGCAAAGGTCTTGAGGAAGTTTGTCGCGGGAGTCCAGTGAAACACTAACGAGGAAAATTCGTTATCGTCCATCATCTCGAACATGCTTTGCAGCATTTCGAACTGCTCGACACGGAAGTACGAATGCTTCTTCACAAGGTCGATGGAAACACGGTCGTTTATGAAAACCTCATCAAAGCGATCCTGTGAAAACTCGGACAAGTGGTCTGGTTGAACGCTGGCTAACAGGTTGATTGGGGTATCAATGCCCTGAATACCGAGCGGAATATCCACCTCTTGATTGAGATTGTCTTCCGGGATTTCCTCCAGGCAAAAGATTTTGCCGACGAAGTGAACGCCCATGCGCCCGGCGCGACCTTTGATGTTCCCATGGGTGAATTTGTCAATGCTGCGAGTTCCATCGCGGTTGTCGTAGATCACAACGTTCTTAGCGATAGTGTTGACTCCTTCAATGATCGTGGAGGTGCAGAGCAAAAAGCGCAGTTTTCCAGCATTGAATTGGTCGGCAGTGTATTGCTGCAGTGCCCTCGGTAGCGCGCCAAAATGCAAGCCAATACCGTTTCTAAGGGCGACTGTGTAATCCCAGTCGGCATCGAACTCTTCGCTGACCCAGTCGACATGGGGATTCTCAGTCGGAGTGCCATGCCCAAGCCTGATCAGCTCGCGCGCCACCAGGCCCGCAACAGTTGGTGACTTGCAATAAATGATCGTTGCGTCGACACATGCGTGCGCGATTTCCCCCAGCGCTTTGAGCTTGGCTTTGTCGTCATTCGCTTTGATGCCGAACGTCTTAACATCTAGCGCGACTGTATTGAAGTCGGTAGAAACGAAAGTATGCGGATATCCAAGTTTTTCGAGACCGCGAATGCTGTTAACGAACGGTCCCGTCAGGTAAAACTGCCTGGAGACCTTAAGCAGTTTGCTTAACGCAATGTTGAGCTCGATGACTCGTTCGTCTTGATGATCAATGTCCCCGCTTTTCAGTTGTCGGAACGCCAACTTGTAAAACTCGTCAATGACGAAGAGGTCAATGTCGACGATGTCGTCACGCTCGTTCACTCGCTCCTGAGTTAACACATAAACAGCCTGATCGGAATGGCACACTTGGGAACTGTGGTGGATGATCTGATATCGGTCACCGAATCGCTCTTGCAGTCGGCGACGGGTTTCGTCGGCAAGAGCCACGGTTGGAACAACCAGAACAAGCCGTTTCAAAGTTCCCATGCCGAGCAATGAATCGACGATTGCACTTTTGCCCATGCTTGTAGGTGCACTCAGCACCACGTTTTGACCAGACTTGAGCAGATCGAATATGTGGAACTGCATTGAGTGGAAAACATAACCATCCGAGAATGGCGTCCGGTATAGCTCAAGCACCCTCAGGTCATCCGGTGTCAGGCTGGTGAACTCCTTTTTGAGATACGGGAACAAACCTGATTTTCTCACCATATTTTTCAAAATTGTGGTGTGCTCGGAAAACCGCTCGCGCGAATCGAGAGCTCGCACGATCAAGTCCCGTCCCAAGTCATACGAAACAGGGTTAGACAACAGCTTGTTAACCGCAAACAGATAATTGAACGATGAGAAGTCCTCACCCTGCAGGCTATGTTTCGCCTGTTCATAGATCTCTGTCATACGACCTCTCTCACCTTCTCATCAACTAATTGGGTTAACCGCTCAAGACTCGGGGCTGGATAAATGAATACGTGGATGCAAAGATTCGCAAACGGCGAATCCTCGATGAGGTCAGCCGCGAATTTTTCGAACAGCACCGCTGTTTCTTTCTCCAGGTCATCCTCGAACCCCGGCGTTTCAGGCTCGGTTAGTAGATTAGAGTCGTAGCCCACGAACAGAACAAACGTGAAACGATCGAGGTGAGCATCGAAAGGTTGGCTGCCATCAAGAATTTCGTCAATGTCGTGGCGAAGCAGGTAGTTATCGTCTTTAATGTCGAGGATTTTTTTGCGCGCGGTATCGATGCAATCCGAAATGTCCTCGTACAACTGATCCCGTATCTCCGGCAATCTGACGGCAATGTTAATATCAGTCACCAACTCGCTGAAGCCAATCCAAAGCTGATCACCTTCTGGATCGCGGCGAACGATATGCACGTTTTCAAGAATTTTTTCGGCCCCTGCTTTTTCCACGTATAGCATGCAAGGAATAGGCTGGCTTTCGTGGTGCTGCCGGATCGTTGCGTGCAACAGCACTCGACCCAAAAATTCGCTGACGTCATGGAGCGATTTGAAGACGGAATTCTTTAGTCGTTCTCGCTTTTCAATGAATGTCAGTTTATGAATATCAGACATTTCTTTTGGTCGGAGAAAAACCTCATCCAACCATTGACAGACGTTATCCGCGATGTGCTTGTAGCGGTATTTCTTAAGTGAGTACTGCTGATGTAGAACCTGGCCTTTACGCTTAGCGCAGACCGAAGCCATAGGCGCTCTAAATGGCGTAAGGATGTGGGGTAAGTCCCGTTTGACGTAGATTTTGCGGCCTGACCGAGATTGGTCATCTTCGACACGCTGCTTGAACCACTCAAGTAGGTCTGGTCGTAAGTAGGACTTGTCATCAGCACTGTGAATGCGTCGAGAATGCTCGCCCTTGCGCGTCACAGTATCAAGGATGCGGCACCAAATGTCTTCGGCGACGGTTTCGGAACTGAGAATGACCCCATGTAGATCTTGGGAGGCCAGCCGTATGTTCTTGATCCCTAGAAGTTCCAGTTCGCGCAGGGATGAAAACACTTCCCATGTAGCCGCATCGATCCAATCTGAAACGCTTATACCTGAGTCTGTTAAAAAATTGTCTGTGCGTTTGTTGAGGTCATCGATGAGTTCCTGTCGACCTGGCTTATCTAGTCGGGCGTTTGGGCTGATCGTCAAGTACTCAAGGGTTTTGTTGACCTTTTCCTCTGTGACGATGGAGTACCTACGTCCAAGGGACAGGTCAGACTCACACTGCATTGATTTGTGCAAAATTGAACTGCAGGGGATCGTCTTTTTATCAGCACCTTTTGAATTCTGAACGATGTCCGAAATGTTCCAACGTGTTTTGCCGGTGCTTTTTACCTGAACGAAGTCGATGTATCCATCAGATACAATGTCGATATCGTCTGTGACCTCGCAGCGCACACTGCGGATAGTCTTGTCACGAAGCATTCGGGTGACATGGTAAGCGGCTACGCAGTCCTGAAATAAGAAACCGTGCTTGGCGGCTACTCCGCCTGAATCGTTCGACTCCATTTAGACATCCGTGACAATTTTGCGAAAATTAAGGAGATGTTATGACACAGTCCAATCGGATCACTGCATCATCACCAGTGATCTAAATACTTCACAGCCATTCTCGGTCGCAGGTATCAAGCTTTTCAGGATTCCACAAATATTGTAACCCTGACGTCTAATTTGGTTATATAACATACTGCCCCAACTAACGTAAGGTAGGCACAGCCTTAATCAAGGTTTTGGTTTTCAAATAGTTCAGAGCTGAGACCGCCAACCGCACTATGGCACTATGGCACTATGGCACTATGGCACTATGGCACTATGGCACCGCCAGCGATTGTAATCACACTTGATATTATAAAACACAGTTGCACGCATTATTTCCTGGTTGGTAGGGTCATATCTCGATGCTCTTTGAGCAATGTCAACATCGCGTGTTCATGGCTTTCTATATTGTTGATGCCTTGCCCATCCGGACCCCACTCCTTATAGCTCATCATGATGGCTTGTTTTGGGCTCTCTGCTCGTTCTGTTTCGACGTAGAATTTTTTCTTGTCTGCTGGCGAATAATTACTAAGTATCGAGTTGCTGCTTGGTGAGATCAGGAAGAGGTTACCGAAACGATGGACATCATCCCCCATTTTGTGGACTGCCCCCCCGGTAGACGATCCTGCCCTATAGTTGGAGTGCCCCCTATTCAGGTGGCTAAATTTAGCAAATCAATACACTTCAGGGGGGTATTATTGTAGAGTTTCCCCATATGTTTCTATGGGATCCAGGAAATGACAATCAGGAGTTACAAAAACTTAAATCTGGTCAGGGCAAATATCGAGACTGAATCCAGACAATTCATTGAAAATAAAAACTATTCAATCCAATCAATTGGTCCTATGCCAGGGTCAAGGGCTGGGCTTCGGGTCGTATTTACCAGACCAGGGGTTAACTTGGCAACTGTGGACATTTTTTATAACGGGGACGGTTCGACTACAATTCAATATCTCACTGGAGCCAATCGTTCTCTGGGCCAAGAGTTAGCGGATCATCTTTTTGAAACCATCAATCCTGCTGAATTTGAGCAGGTAAATATGGTACTGCAAGGATTTGTAGAGACAAGCGTTCTACCTGTACTTGAGCTATCAGCAGATGAATCGCATATAGAGTTCAGAGAACACTCTCGTAACGCTCATACCGTAGTGTGGAAAATTATTTCCACCAGCTATCAGGACGAATTGACTGTGAGCCTGCATATCACAACAGGTAAGCTCCAGATTCAGGGCCGACCGCTGTCATGTTACAGAGTTTTCACGTTTAACTTGGCAGCCCTGCTTGATTTACAGGGTTTGGAGAAAGTGCTAATCCGCCAGGAGGATGGTAAAGCTAATATTGTTCAACAGGAGGTTGCCCGCACTTACTTGCAGACTGTAATGGCCGATGCTTACCCGCATCTCCACGTGACTGCCGAAAAATTGCTCGTTTCAGGGCTATGTGTTAAACTCGCCGCCCCTGATTTGCCTGACTACTGTATGTTACTTTATCCTGAACTACGCACCATTGAAGGTGTCTTAAAAAGTAAGATGAGTGGGTTAGGCATGCCAGTACAGCAGCCGGCAGGTTTTGGAACTTACTTTGATAAACCTGCTGCTCATTACATTCTGAAACCGCAATTTGCAGCTACTCTTAGACCGGAACAGATTAACATCATCAGCACAGCCTATACTTTTTTTAATGTGGAACGTCATTCTCTGTTCCACATGGAAACTGTGGTCGATGCCAGCCGTATGATTTCTGATATGGCCCGGTTGATGGGTAAAGCCACTAGAGCGTGGGGAATAATCAAGGACTTATATATTGTTTGAAATCACCGGAATTAACGTCTCAGGGGCTCTAAAAGCTGTCGTTATGGCGACCGGCTTCGAGAACCCTTTGTCCTCAGTTAATGAAATTGAGACGAAACTTTCTGCCCTACTGGGTAGTGAGACCACTGGTGAAATCCTTTTTGACCTCTTGTGCGCTAACGGTCCAGAGTGGAACCGCTTCGTTACGCTGGAAATGAAATATGGCCGGATCATGCTGGATACGGCCAAAATTATTGATGAGCAGGACGTTCCGACACATATCCTGAGCAAACTGACTTTTACTTTACGTAATCATCCTGAGTACCTAGAAGCCTCTGTTTTGTCTCCCGATGATGTACGCCAAGTCCTGTCAATGGATTTTTGAAACTCTTCTTTCTAAACGAACCAGTATAGAATTCGCCCTTTTGGCATGATATTAACTTGTCCAATATGATCAAATAGCATTAACCCCCCCTCACAACGTCCTGCATAGGGAACACGTTTTCCCCTGTGCACCCACGACTAAATTTCCCCCCCTTTAAACTTCTCAATAATGTCACCAATTTTCTGGAAATCCTATGATGCCTTTCCCGGTAAATGGTGCTGTGAGTTCAGAAAGATTCTGCAATCTATGTGCATTGAAAAAATCTTCAGATAGATATCATTCTCCTGAACAATCCGATGAACGGCAGAACCTCGCGGTTCTGCCGTTTTTGTTTTACTTTTCAGAGGAGTGGTGATGAAAAATTTTGAAGTTCTGCAGCCACTACAGAACTCCCTTTCCGGTCTACCGCTATGGGTATCTGAACGTATATTGCAGCAGATAAATCAGTTAACCCACTACGAGCCAGTGATCGGCATCATGGGTAAAACTGGGGCGGGAAAGAGTAGCCTTTGCAATGCCCTGTTTGCCGGTGAAGTATCGCCGGTCAGCGATGTAGCGGCCTGTACACGTGATCCTTTACGCTTTCGCCTGCAGATTGGAGAACACTTTATGACCATCGTGGATCTGCCCGGCGTGGGCGAAAGTGGCGTTCGCGATACCGAGTATGCTGCGCTGTACCGCGAACAACTTCCCCGGCTCGACCTGATTCTGTGGCTGATTAAGGCTGATGATCGGGCACTGGCGACTGATGAGCATTTTTACCGTCAGGTGATTGGCGAAGCATACCGGCATAAGATGCTGTTTGTTATCAGCCAGTCAGACAAAGCTGAACCCACCAGCGGTGGAAATATCCTTTCCACAGAGCAGAAACAAAATATCAGCCGCAAAATCTGCCTGCTGCATGAGCTATTCCAGCCCGTGCATCCGGTGTGTGCCGTGTCGGTTCGCCTGCAGTGGGGACTAAGGGTGATGGCAGAGCGGATGATTAAGTGTCTGCCGCGTGAGGCCAGCAGCCCGGTAGTAGCGCTACTGCAACATCCCTTTCGAACAACGGTAGCCCGGGAGCAGGCACGTGACGATTTCGGTGAAACCGTAGGTGCCATACTCGATACGGTAAGCACCTTTCCCCTTATTCCCGCCCCGGTGCGGACCATTATTCAGGCCGTGCGTTCCTCGGTGGTGTCAGTGGCCCGCGCTGTCTGGGATTTCTTCTTCTGAGTGTTTAATTCTGCCCTATTATTCTCCGAGCCCTGTCGCAAGTGCGGCAGGGCTTTCTTTATTTGTTTTACCCATACTGAGGAGTCTGCTTATGACCCGTCTGGCTTCGCGCTTTGGCGCTGCAAATCTTATTCGCCGTGACCGTCCGTTAACCCGTGAAGAGTTATTTCGCGTGGTGCCCAGCGTATTCAGTGAGGATAAACACGAATCCCGCAGTGAACGCTACACGTATATACCCACAATTTCCCTGCTGGACAGCCTGCAGCGGGAAGGCTTCCAGCCATTCTTTGCCTGTCAGACACGGGTACGTGACCCCCGTCGTCGTGAGCATACTAAGCATATGCTGCGCCTACGTCGGGAGGGGCAAATTACCGGTAAACAGGTTCCGGAAATTATCCTGCTTAACTCTCACGATGGCACCAGTTCGTACCAGATGCTGCCGGGCATGTTCAGGGCGGTGTGCCAGAACGGTCTGGTCTGCGGCGAGTCGTTTGGCGAGGTGCGGGTGCCACACAAGGGGGATGTGGTGAGTCAGGTTATTGAGGGGGCGTATGAAGTGCTGGGGATTTTTGAGCGTGTGGAAGAAAAGAGGGATGCCATGCAGTCGTTGCTTTTACCGCCACCTGTGCAGCAGGCACTGGCAAAAGCAGCGCTTACGTATCGCTTTGGTGAGGACCACCAGCCGGTTACTGAATCGCAGATACTCTCCCCACGCCGCTGGCAGGATGAGAGCAATGACCTTTGGACCACCTATCAGCGGATTCAAGAAAACCTGATTAAGGGCGGACTCAGTGGGCGTAATGCTAAAGGCGGACGAACTCATACTCGTGCCGTGCGTGGCATTGACGGGGATGTGAAGCTTAACCGTGCGCTGTGGGTGATGGCAGAAACACTGCTCACGCAACTGCAGTAGACGTTTCATGTTGCCACGTTGTTAATATCGGACACCACCTGTCCGCATCGCTATGTGCTCGTGTGCCTCAATCCCCCGGTTATAGCTTTTAACCCCCGTTACATCTGGCTTTTGCAGAAATAAAAAATAGTTTCTGCGTTGTCCATACCCTGTCCGCCCCCCTCTTTAAAGTAATCACATCATTTTCAGTCAGTTAACTTTCCTGGAGAATCTCTCATGACACAGGCAGAACGCCGCCATGACCGGCTGGCTGTCAGGCTGTCACTGATAATCAGCCGTCTGGTTGCGGGTGAAACGTTGAGCGTGCGCAAACTGGCGGCTGAGTTTGGCGTGTCAGTGCGCACGCTGCGGCGTGATTTTCGTGAACGACTGATGTATCTGGACCTGGAGTATCAGTCCGGATACTGCCGCTTACGCACTGCTGGCAGTGAGATGCAGATGGTGCCCGACGTGCTTATCTTTGCCCACCGCAGCGGGCTGGCCGGGCTTTTTCCCGGCCTTGACCGCCGTCTGGTGAATGCACTGCTGATGTGCGATGAGTCTCCCTGCGTGATAGCACCAGCCAATCCGGTTCCTTCGCCTTCAGGAGCATTGTCTTTCTGGAGACTGATTCAGGCCATTACCGGGCGCAGGCGGGTGACGCTGATTGCAGAGGGGCGACGCTGTGAGCGCCTAGCTCCCTGCCGGTTACTCATCCACCAGCAGACCTGGTATCTGGTGGCTGAACACGAAGGGCATATCGCCGTATTCACACTTGATGAAATCCATCTGATTCAGCCTTTGCAGGAGACTTTTCGCCGCAATGACAGTCTGTGTCGCCTGGTTGAAGACCCGGTCTTCATTCAGGCCTTACCCCATTTTCGCTTTATCCAGCATTCACTGCTTACGTTTGTTCCGGCCGACAGCCCACCGGAATAGCGCAGGCGTTGTTATCAACCCGGCAACATGGAGGAGCCCAGTGCCCGTTATTGCCATTATCGCCATTGTTATCATCGTCATCATTCTGAACAAAACCGGAGTGTCCGACAGCCTCACGGCCCTGACACTTGCAACCGTTGCCGCACTACTGACGGGAGGTGGTGCAGCCGGTGCTGCCAGTGTCGCGCTGACGCCGTTCGTCGGCGTGCCGGTGGGTATTTTTGTGGGAATTTATGTCTTTGCCAAAGTGGTTCGTCTGATTTCAGGGAAAAAATAATGAAACGTAAAACACTACCTCTGCTGGCGCTGGTTGCCACCTCTCTGTTTCTGAGCGCCTGCGATGACAGGAGTGATGACCTCAAAGCTATCAGTAAATTTAAGGACCTCACGCCCCCGCGCTTCAGCGATGTGGTCAGCCGTCAGGATGATGTCAGCGAAGAATGGTCACAGGTTGGCTTCTCATCCGGTCTCACCCTGCAGGTCTTACGTACCCGTGAGTCGCCCGATGGTTGCGAGGGTGGCAGTTACTACTATCTGGTAGATATGGAGGAGAAAACCGTCCAGCCGCTGATGAATGCGCTTTGTATTGCCGACAATATCAAACTGGAATACCACGAAGTTACGGACCCGTATACGAAAGAAAAATACTTCGAATATTCCCATGACGGCAAACTGATGGGACGGCTGCTGATACCGTCAAACCCTGATAACCGGGAATAAAAACAACGAGAAAGGAGACATAAATGAAAATACGTTCACTAAGCCGGTTTGTACTGGCAAGTACAATGTTCGCCAGCTTTACAGCCTCTGCGGTCCCCGGACTCTGGCAACAGGGGTACGGTCAGGGCAATGCGGAATACAGTGTGACGGATGCCAGCGGAAAGATGTTTACCATCAACTGCACGGGAAATCCGGACCAGAACGGTATTTACCAGCACTCGGTTTTTCTGATCCTCGCCGGGGATAAAACGGTCAGCTCGCATGATGACAGTACCGGCATCACAGTGGTGATGGACCATAAGCAATATGCCATTCCCTCAACCCTTGGCTGGCGTAACGGAGATAATGCCTGGTTCAGCTTCATCATGGATATCCGTAAGGCCCGGCAGTTCGACGTCTACGTCAATGACCAGAAAGTTGGATCGTTTAACCCTGATGTTCGGAATGCACAAAAGGTCCTGCCAACATTAGCGGACTGCACTAACGACTGACGGCTGCGCCTTCCCTACCATAACAACCCTGATTGCCTCCGGCGGTCGGGGGTTTCTTTTTTCTCCTTAATCTCCAGAGGTAGGCCACGTACTTTCGAACGATGAGCGCAGTGGTCAGTTTTTTTCAGATATATTTATCTTTTTTTGGCTGTAAGCTCCGCTGTGAGCGCAGGCTGTGTTAAAACTCCTGATCACTTTTTGGTCTAAGCGATGGTTTCATATGATCAACCATTCTTGATAAACCCATGAGACGGACTAACTTTTTCATTAAAATTAAAAAGATATGAATGAATACTGCGGATATCAACATGGCCAATCACATTCAAGGACAAGGCAGGCATCAGGTGACATTGCTCCCTGATGCACTCGATGATTTTGTCACTGAAGATATCTGAAATAAGTTTAATCAGTTCATCACGGGTCGGTGGCATATCGAGATAATTAATTATTGTCGGTTCGTTGCCGTTGTTATGAAGCATCTCCAGCGTGTTGCGTGAGGTGCCACAGGCCGGGTTGTGATAGATGGTAATGTTGCTCATATCAGTATCTAATTACAAAGTGACAGAGAGCCGCCACGCCAGCGCGGCCAGAGTGACAAACAGCACCGGCACAGTCATGACAATGCCGGTACGGAAGTAATATCCCCAAGTGATTGTCATATTTTTCTGGGCAAGCACATGCAGCCACAGCAGAGTTGCCAGACTGCCAATCGGGGTGATTTTCGGGCCTAAATCACAGCCAATCACATTGGCATAAATCATTGCCTCTTTGACGACGCCAGTCGCCGTACTCCCGTCAATCGACAGCGCACCAATCAGCACCGTCGGCATATTGTTCATCACTGATGAGAGAAATGCCGTCAAGAAGCCGGTGCCGAACGTCGCTGCCCATAACCCCTTGTCTGCCAGCAGATTCAGCACGCCAGACAGGTACTCCGTGAACCCTGCATTGCGCAGGCCATAGACCACGATGTACATGCCCAGTGAGAAAATAACGATCTGCCATGGCGCACCGCGCAGGACTTTTCCGGTGTTGATCGAATGACCTCTTTTCGCCACCACAAACAGCACTGCTGCGCCAGCGGCCGCTATCGCACTGACCAGGATTCCCTGCGGCTCCAGAAAGAAGAAACCGACAAGCAGCAATAACAGGACAATCCAGCCCGCCCTGAAGGTTGCCAGATCCTTGATCGCACTGGCAGGCGTCTTCAGCAGCGAAACTTAATACGTTGCCGGAATAACTCTGCGAAAGAAGAGATACAGCATAATCAGCGTGGCCGCAATCGCTGCCGCATCCACGGAGATCATAACGGAGGCGTACTGCGCAAAGCTCAGACCGAAGAAGTCCGCCGAGACGATATTCACCAGGTTAGAAACAATGAGCGGCAGGCTGGCCGTATCTGCAATAAATCCTGCAGCCATGACAAAGGCCAGTGTCGTGCCCTGGCTGAACCCAGTGCGATCAGCATCGCAATCACAATCGGCGTCAGGATCAGCGCGGCGCCGTCATTGGCAAACAACGCATCAACAGCGGCACCGAGCAAGACTTTCCAGGTGAACAGCGCTCTAGGTAGGAACTTTGTCGTTGATAGAGTCTTCAGCCATCAACACTGTATCGAGTAATGAAATTGGTTGCTAGAAAGTCGATGATTTGTTGCGTATGATTAAAAATCAACCTTAAAGGCTTTATACATGGATTTGCTATGGCTTTTGTATCAGAAAGAGAAATTGTAAGAAAGATATTTAGCAAAAAAATTGACTTTACGATCTTGGCATTTTTCTATATTTCCTCTATTTTTTTTCTTCTTTGTAGTGGCGTTCTCTTTCAATATTTTACCGCTGCCTTCACAAAAGGTAATTGTTATGAATGCTCAATGAAACTTGATTACATAAAACAATTTTATTTTTCACTGGAAACCGCATGGTACCTCATATCTGCTGTTGCAGTATTTATTGCATCTGTTTTTATACAGCATAGAATTAAAGCTTATTTAACATTATTAGCTATTACATGGATTGTACTAACAATAACAGATGTGGCGTTAATACACGCCTTAGACAATATAGCCATGAATAATATTTTGTTAAATATACTATATAATCTTTTTGGGGCGATTTTATTGTCACTGTTTATGTGTTTATCAAATTCCCTCCTTTTCCACCTTAATAAGATAAAACATATTCCAATGATTTTATCGGCAATGATTCCATTAGTTTCCGCAATAATAATAGCCATACTCATAACCGCTGTTATATATTTATTGTTTGCCCGGCAGGCGGTAGAGATTGAGATGGATATATCTGAAGGTTCAGACATCGCATATGTAGGTGTAAAAGATAATGAGGAATCATTTGGGTTTTTAAATGATAAAAAAACAGACACACCAACGTATCTGGATGTAATCAAAAATGGTAGTTTGATATATAATGATACACAGGGTTTAAGTGGTGCTGATATTTATATTGTCTCCGGTTGTTATGCCCTTCCAGATTTACTTCGCAATGTACCGCTTGATGCTAAAAAATCTTTTCTGAATGTAAAAAAGCTAGAAATCACACAGAAACTTCCAATGATGGGGTTCATACAAGGTGAATCCGCTGATGTGATGCCTAAAGCAGCATCCAGGTTAAGTTTGAGCAAGCAAGATGATAAATTTATGCTAGCCTCAAGTGTTACTGACTCTCAAATAAAATTTAAATCAAACAATGCACAATTGATGGTTGCTTTCGCATTTATGCCAATAACAACGAATGGTATTTTACATGATTATACATACGATATAATAATAAATGATAAAAAATATAAAATTGAAAATCATGTTGCACCTCTATCTAGGCTTGATAAAAATAAGAAGATGAAGTGTGAATACCAGCAAATATCGGATTTAACAAATACGTATAACATTAATGCAAATTACTTAACGGGTTTTTTACTTGTCCTAAAACCAGATGATATTATTAATTACAACAATAGCCCTTCCGTACTACTCAAGACTGATTTTGCGTTCTATAAAAAAACATACCAGAAGCTTGATAAAATATATGATGACATAAGCAATGGAAAATTATCTTCACTGAGAGCAACAGGTATCTCCCAGTTTAGTATCAACGGGAAACATTTGTCGTTAAGGCCAGAATCGGAGATTATTATTTCTGAAGGGAGTTTGTATGGACTAGTTAATAAAAGCAAAAAAATCAAAATATATGGCACAGCAGATCTTGTTTTTGTTGATAACAAGATAATGAACCTTCGTAAAATAACTTATTTGCAATCTAAGCTAGAAATTTTTGGTTCTTCTATTATGGATATATTAAAGTATATATTTGGTTTAGGTCTGCTAGCAATTTCTATAAAATTCATTCATTCTTACTTTAAGAATGATGTGAATGAAAATTTATTCTTGTAACGCATTTGGCTCCAATTGGAGCCTTTTTATGACTATTTATTAAAATATCCTAAGTTAAGCCTGTTTTTAAAGCAGGCTTGAGCGTGAAGCGGACACTCATACCTGCTTTAAAGTGGCGTTTTTGTCGTTACCCATACCTATATTTTCTGTTGTTTAACTGCCAGAACTGAGCGGTTGAAAAGCCAGAAATATGCCGAGCCAGCGGCATGGAAGCGCCAGCAGCTGTTGAATGGAGTACTGTAGGCAAATGGTGCCGTAACCGGCTTTCGTACTGAAAGGTTCTGTCTATCCCATCCCTTCTCTTGTATCTAACATTTAGTTGTGAATAGCTACTGTAAATGCCCCTACAAAATGAACCATTATTTTTAGAGGGCGTCTGGCACTCCAACTTCCGCTTTTGGCACAGAACGGCCTATCAGCAATATAAAAGCATTCAGATATATATCATTTCTACAAACATACCCGATTAACGGCAGAATCTCAGGATTCTGCCGCTTTTTTATTATTTTTCAGGGGAGTAGTAATGAGCAACTCTGAAGGTTGGTAGTCATTTTAGCAAACGCTTTCTGGTCTGCCGCAGTGGGCATCGGCTGATTGCGTAGCAGGGCCACTGGTATCTGCCGGTATCACCGACATTAACATTGAAGACGACCAGGGCATTCACGTCCGCCTGATAGTTCGTGATGCCGAAGGTCGGATGGTTGGCGGGCATGGAACTTTGAACCGGACGCCGGTGAAGGTTTTAACCGCTATATCCACAGGTCAGGCATCCGCACCGACACCTTCCCCCGCTGACTCCGAATCATTTACCAGCAACATTTCACCTTCCCAAACGCGCTTTATTACCTCATACGCCAGCCATCGCCGCTGGCGTTTTTTATTCACGGAGACATACCCATGACAACACAGACACAGTACGACCTCGTACCCGCTAACGGATCCGAATTTGAGTTGAGCGTAACGCAGGTACCCGATGAACAGCATATCCGCTTCTGGCCGCAGCACTTTGGCACCATCCCGCAGTGGATAACGCTGGAACCGCGCATTTTCGCCTGGATGGACCGCTTCTGTGATGAGTACTGCGGGGGTATCTGGTCCTTTTACACGCTCAGCAATGGCGGAGCGTTTATGGCTCCTGATGCTGACGGTGACGATAAATGGCATTTGCTCAACGGCATGAATGGCAATGGTGCGGAAATGAGCGCGGAAGCCGCAGGTATCGCTGTCTGCCTGATTGAATATAGCCATCACGCCTGCCTCACCGAATGCGATGCCATGACGGAGCACTATTACCGCCTGCGGGATTACGCTCTGCAGCACCCTGAATCCAGCGCCATTATGCGCATTATTGATTAAGGATACTCATGATGGAACAGTCACTCATCCCACAGACACCGGTACTTCCACTGACCGCACAACGCACGGTAAAACGCGCCTTAACGCTGCTTGACCGACACCTGCGCGAAACAGGCGTGGCATTCACCTCCACTCAGGCTGCTCGTGACTGGCTGAAGCTGAAAATGGCGGGGCTGGAGCGTGAAGAATTTATGATGCTGTATCTGAACCAGCAGAACCAGTTGATTGCCCACGAAACCCTGTTTGCCGGTTCTATTAGCAGTACCGAGGTACATCCCCGTGAGGTGGTCAAACGCGCCCTGTATTTCAATGCAGCAGCAGTGATACTGGCGCATAACCACCCCTCCGGCGACACTACTCCCAGCCAGGCAGATAAGACTATAACGCAGCGTCTGGTGCAGGCGCTTCAGCTCGTTGATATCCGTGTCCCTGACCATCTGATTGTTGGTGGCAGGCAAATCTATTCGTTCGCAGAACACGGTCTGCTTTGAGGTATTACATGAGAATTATCAGTAAACGCCGGGCAATGACGATATACCGCCAGCATCCTGAGTCCCGAATCTTTCGCTACTGCACCGGAAAATATCAGTGGCACGGTAGCGTCTGTCATTACACCGGCAGGGATGTTCCGGATATCACAGGAGTCCTGGCTGTGTACGCCGAACGCCGCAGGACCGCAGCGGACCGTATGCTTGACTGATGAGTATCACCCTGAACTGACAATAAAGAGGTTATGAATGAGCAACACCACATGGGGCCTGCAGCGAGATATCACGCCGCGCCTGGGAGCACGTCTGGTGCAGGAGGGCAACCAGCTGCACTATCTGGCTGACCGGGCCAGTATCACCGGTAAGTTTAGTGACGCCGAATGTCCTAAGCTGGATGTGGTATTTCCACATTTTATCAGCCAGATAGAGTCGATGCTGACCACTGGTGAACTGAATCCCCGCCATGCCCAATGCGTCACCCTGTACCACAACGGTTTTACCTGCGAAGCCGATACTCTTGGTAGTTGCGGCTACGTATACATCGCTGTTTACCCCACTCAACGCTAACTAATTTCACGAGAGCAAGCATGAACACTCTACCTGCTACAATTTCGCAGGCGGCGAAGCCCTGCCTGTCGCCAGTGGCTGTCTGGCAAATGCTACTGACACGCCTGCTGGAACAACACTATGGCCTGACACTGAACGACACGCCGTTCAGTGATGAAACTGTTATTAAGGAACATATCGATGCTGGTATCACTCTGGCCGATGCAGTCAATTTTCTGGTGGAAAAGTACGAACTGGTACGTATCGATCACAGAGGATTTTCGTGGCAACAACAGTCTCCATATATTTCCGTAGTAGATATTCTGCGAGCAAGGCGCTCTACCGGCTTGCTAAAAACTAATGTGAAATAAACGCTTAAATACAGAGCAGACTGAAGGAAAGCAAAATGCTAATCTCATAGACGAAGAGACTCCCGCTGTAACCTCCCCTCCCCCGAAAAAACCTGACATTTTCTTTTAGGACCAACAATGGGACCAAAATGAAAATTGAACTGAAGATTACAATCAATTTAACAACAAGTTACACAACCAATTCAGACTCCGCCAGCCCACCAATCATGATTGGACGGTGTAAGGACAACACCAACAAAAACAGGAAGTTAGAAGTCTCAGCAAAACACCGACCAGACGGTGAGGAGACATAAAAGGATACGCAAAGGAGCCGCGGCTCCTGGTAACATGAAAGCCCACAGATGTGGGCTTTTTCGTTGATGGTCAGAACGACCAGTTCACACCAGCTACCGCGTTCCACGGGGATTCCACACCGGCACTATGGCTATACCCCACCCCAAGATGCCCGCTTAACGTACTGCTGAATGAGGCTTTAATACCTGCCTGGTATATTCCACGTCTGCCCGACAAATAATTGACGAAATTACCGTCACTATTCACTTTCACCCGGTTATCATCGACAAATTCTTTGCGCACAGCCGCCTTCAGCCACGGCTCAACTTCCATACCGTTCCCCAGACGCATGTTGTAACTCAGCGTTGCGCCCAGTTCACGATATATACTGCGGGTATCGACTGATTTCGATTTCATGCCATTGGATAAATGATATTCGGGGTTATCAGCGGTGAACCCCGTTAACGATGCATACGGCGTCAGGTTCCAGTTACCATCGGTAAATCGCATCCCGGTTTCAATGTGACCGCCCAGCCCGTTGCTGTGGTAACTGCCATTGGCGGCTCCACCGCTGCTCATTTTACCTGCTACGTTACTTTTAAAACGGTTCAGCTTCACGACACCGTCCAGATAGAAACCACTTTCATGTTCCCAACTGGCATAGCCGCCCAGAGAATAACTGCCCACACTGCCATGTCCTCCGCGATCAAAACCGATATGTGAATGGGAATAGCCCATAAAAGCGCCTAGCGTGGTAATTCCTTCAGGAATATCATTACGGCTGTCGATCCCCACTGTCATTCCGGTCAGCGTCTGCTCAAACCCGGCACCCGCATCGGTGGTGACATTATTACGGGTGTTATACGTCGCCCCCCAGACATTATTGTTGTGTGGACTCGCTTTCATTATGTTCAACCGCTCGCGAATACTGTTTAGCTCAGCATCAAATACCAACGGTAATGTTGCTGCCATATTGAGTACGGCTGCCGTAGAAGGCGTAATGCGTTTCTCCGGAACGGGTGTCGGCGTTGGATCGGGAGTAGGGTCTGGTTTTGGATTTGGGTCTGGCTTTGGATCGGGTTTTGGGTCTGGCTTTGGATTTGGGATGGGGTCCGGGTTGGGTTTGACATCATTGGTCAGGTTCCAGTTGCTGTTGCCGTCACTTTTCAGGACATACTCATAGGTCCCAAGATCAACGAAACCGCCGGTATTGCCCAGCGTAAACGAAGCATCCCCTCCCCCTGTTTTCACCAGCGTCATCGCGTCGTCAGACTGTGGGCTGACGCCGGTATCCTGAACAAAGATTTTAAAATTACCAGTGGCGTTGTTGTTGACGACCAGTTGATCGCCCCGGGAGCCTGCAACGTTGGTATGCAGGTAGAAATTACCGCTACCGGAAAGTTCATTGGTTGTCAGCGTATTGTAGATACCGTTAGTTGTGGCAGGCGCTGCTGTTTGTGCTGACAAATAAACATCACCGTCGTTGAGTAGCAAACTGTTTACTCTATATTCGCAGTTGCTGGTACCTGCACAGGAATTATTGCTGTTAAGCCAGACACTGCCCCGGCTGGCAGCCGTCAGGTCGGCAAGCGTGGTATCGACGCCATTTCCCAGAGTCAATGTCGCGCTATCGGTAATCCGGACCGCCCCTTCGAGTTTAACTGGCGTAACATTATCCCGTGGCGTCATTAACGACAGGCTTCCTGTCGCGCCACTGACCGATGCATCCGCCAGCGTACCTGCGTAGACGATTGCCGTACCGCCAGCGACCTGGAGATCTTCTGCCCGGGCCAGAGCCTGAAACTCATCTTTTGACCGCCCAAGGGTATATTGCCCGCCAGAGTTAACCTTTGTGGCGGAGTCCTGACCCAGGTTTTGCATTGCCCCACCCTTGCCAACCGTGGAGTCGCGAGCTTCGGTACCTGCTAATACCAATAAATTACCGCCATTTTCCAGCAACATATTGGTCGCTAAATTGCCGGAAATGGAAAAAGTACCGTACTGGTGAGTACCGCTGATTTCAATACCGTTAGCCGTGCTCGTCTGGAGAGCGGCACCGCTGTTCTGGACGATATCTGTCGCTTTGCCATTATCGTTGACTGTCAGCGTACCGCCTTCATTGATCTTTGTTTTTATTGCCTCTCCGTTAGCTGAAACTGTTTGTATTCCGCCGTCGTTAATTGTTGTCTCATTCGCCACACCCTCGACAATTTGTTCACCGCCGGTGAGCGTCGTGCCTGTCGCAGTGGCTTTTGTTTTGACGATCTCCCGTCCGCCCATATTGACCTGTGTTTTGTCAGAAGAGGTGTCTGACTCCACGGTTAACACGCCGCCATTTGCCAGCAGGATATTGTTCGCCGCACCCTGCTCGATGCTGAACGCGACGCCATCCGCGCGTGTTCCTGTGACCCGCGTCGCCCTGGTGGTTGCAACCAAAGCGCCCTGGCTACTCTGCTGTATCCCCGTTGCGCTGCCTTTCTCCCGCACATCGAGTGTGCCGCCGTCATTAAGCACCGAGTTTTCAGCCAGGCCGCCCTCATTAACTACCTGTGAACCCCCATTAATAATGGAACCTTCCGCTGTCCCGTTTGCCATAATTTGTTGTAGGCCAGAGACGATATCGGTATTGATTGCCTTACCATAATTCTGAACGGTTTGCGTGCCACCATTGATGTGTGTTTTCTCTGTTGACCCACCATCAACAATTTGTTCACCACTTTCGATATTTGCTTCAGTGGCTAAACCATATACCGTTTGCTTGCCACCTTTGATATTTGCTTTATCAGAAGTGGCACTGGCATATATTGTTTGGGTGCCAGCACTATTGAGTACAGTGCCAACATCTTTTCCATAAACATCCATTTTGCCGTTGGCATTAATAATCGTGTCAACTGCGCGGGAACCAGTGACGACTGTTAATGAGCCAGCGTTTTCCAGCACTACATTTTTAGCTTCTGAATTCCTGATGTAGAAAGCATCACCATAACTGTTGGTTCCTTCGATAAGTGTTCCGGAGGTCGTGGAAGCAATTAATGCGCCGCCGGATTGTTGCTCAACATGCTTAGCCTCACCACCGTCCTGAACCTCCAGAACGCCGCCATTATTAAGTCTGGTGCTATCTGTTTTAGCCTCCTTCTGGACAATCAGCTTACCGCCAGTATCAATGGTAGTATTTTTCGCCGAGGTTTTAGCCACTACCGTCAGTTCGCCGGTATTTTCCAGCACAACATAATTAGCCTCCCCTCCGGTAATAGTGAAGTGAGAGAGCTTGTTGTATCCTTCGATATCAGTCCCTGCACCCGTGTTGGCAACTAAAGCACTGCCCGTCTCCTGGTTAACCCCATGTGCAATACCGCCGGTATAGACAATCAGCGAGCCTCCGGCGCTAATATTGCTGCCAATTGCCGTACCATCTTTCTCAACAACCTGCCGGCTCCCGGAGGATATAATTGTTGTGTCAGCTTTCCCGCCGCTTTTGATATTTTGCGTTCCGCTGTTGATATTGGTGCCTGTGGCTATGCCATAATTATTAATATTCTGTGTGCCACCATTAATTATGGTATTTGTCGCGTTTCCTGCAACATCCATAACCCCGCCATTATCTATTCGGGTCGCATCAGCTTTAGCATTGGTTAAAACTGACATTGTTCCTTTATCTTTAATAATCGTCTTGTTTGCCGAACCATATGCGTTTATGTCTAAATGACCACCGTTTTCCAGCAACACATTGTCTGCCACGTGATTGTGGATGGAGAATGCACCTTCACTATTCGTACCGCTCACCGTCGTACCGTTAGTGTTAGTTTTTAAAATTGCACCATCGTGCTGGGTAACATTTGTTGCCGTACCACCCCTAACATCAAGCACGCCACCAGAATAAACTTCAATAACATCCGAGGTGCTGGTGTTATCAACAATTTGCGTGCCACCAGAATAGATATGCGTATTTTTTGCCGTTGACTTACTATTCAGAGACTGAGTTCCGCCTTCAATCGTCGTGTCCAGCGCACGGCTCTCATATACTCTTTGCTCACCGCCATTTTTAATGGTTGTTGTTTCTACTGTGCTCTGTTCAACATACTGTCGACCACCATTTATGGTTGTGTTCGTTGCCAGACTTCCTTGTACTACGTCCTGAGAGCCAGACTTATTTATCGTTGTACCATCAGCATGCCCTTGAACTTTTACTATCTGGCTACCACCATCAATGAGTATTCCATTCGCACTCCCTCCCTCTACGCGTGAAGCACCGCCCTTAATTGTCGTTCCATTGCTGATACCCCCTTTATAAACGTCCTGATTGCCACTCTCGATTGTCGTACCTGTGGAAATACCCCCGTCATGAATTGACTGTCTGCCACCGTTAATGGTTGTATTATTAGCCTGCCCCACAAAATTGTTATGACTTCCTATATCTTGATATCCACCAGATTCAATAAGACTTCCATTAGATACCCCGCCATGAACATTCTGCTGGCCATGGTTGATAATATGAGTGTTATTTGTTGTACCTCGTTCATCCACTTTTTGGTTGCCATCTACAGTCTCATCGTTTACCACACCAATAACATTAGTAGTGAAGGCAGCCATCCCGGGCGGGGCATATATCAAGGCAGATATCAATAAGGAAAGTACTGAGCGGCGACAATAATAGGGACTGGTCCTGTTCATAAATTTCATCCTCTGAAAAGTGAATACTGAGTAGCGTTTAAGCGACCTTAGCTTTGCTGCAACATCAGCCCACAGGCACCAGACCAGGGGATTCATCCTGAAGAGACAGCGCAAGTGTATTGTGTTCACCGCTCATCAAAGACATCATGATGAAATGATGATATTCCGCATAAGAATGAGGCATTTTTTAAACGCAGTGCGCTGAAGTGTGGTTGGATAAAAAAGTCAATCCATTCAGGAAATACGGGCGTATTCTTTTCTTTCGACAATGAGGCCGTTGGCAAAATAAAATGATTTACATAATCGTTTCTGATGAATATCTTCTGCTCACATAAAAATCACACAATAACTTTGAGATCGCAGATTGTTTTACTTTTACAGCATTCGTCCCCCCATTGTTGGGCAAATATAGATTGGGCCAGAGCACGAAAGTTAATACCACGTTCGCACAGCTCCTCCAACAGCACGACAAGATGCCACATACTGCGCCCCAGTCGGTTCAGTTTACAGACTAGCAGTGCGTTCCCTGCCGATGATGTCCTGACCAGTTTTTTCAGTCCGGACCTCCTGCCACGGTTTTACGTTGAAGTGGTAACCCTGAGCACGCAGTTCTTCAGTCAGGCGTGGTGCACCGTAACGCTGTTATTGCTGGGTAAGATCAAAAAACTTTCAGGCAGCTAAGGAAAGTTGAACCAGACATTAGATGAAATATTTCAACCAATTACAGCACCAATTCAGTCACTGCCAGCCCACCAAATAAATCAAGGGGTTACATGAAAACGTAGCCCCTTTTTCTTTGGTAGTGACACTAAAATGGATGTAGTGTGAAGAATAATCCCGTTTACTCAATCAATAATACATATTGTTTCAATCTACGTTATTATCTCTTTGTAAAAATTGCCATTTATTAATCATTGAAAACTGCTTTTAGAACTTGATACAACGGGACTAGTCACAACAGGACTATTCTCAACGGGATCATCCTCAGAGGAACTATCATCAAAGTCATCATCCATAAATAAAATATCATCGAATGGTGCCACGCCCGTGATGAGTTTTATTTTATTATTACGATCAGTCAATACTCCACTTAAACCGTTTTCGCTCACAGGTTTTAATGATTTTTCATTACTCTTGTTGTAAGCAGGCGCATTAAAAATACACGGAGTATCAACATCAAACAATGACGTTCCCCAGTTCACATATTGAATATCATAGTTACTGAAGTTCTGTCCAGAAAAGAAGCACCCCTTAAAATCCAATCCACGTAAATTATATAAACCACCCTCTTCTTTTTGGAGAGTAATGTTAATTTTGGCTATCTCCCGGACATCATCGCCATTTTTGTATTTGAATACCGTTTCAAGATGTTCTCCAGACAGCTTGACTTCAGGAAATAATTTGAAATCAAAGCCTATATTATTATGTGTCAACGTAGATGAACAAAAAATGGAAAAAGCTTGCAGTGCTGAATTATAGCTATCGATTTTATCTTGAGGCTGAGCTCTTGGTAAAAACTTATAGCAACACTCATAAAAATTAAACAGAAGCTCTGAAGACCTTGTATTTTTATCAAATAATACCCCCTTGAACTCATTCACAAACGCATCTTTTTTTTCTTGAATATCTATGGGGTGTTCCTTTGACTCTGACAAAGATGAAATCTCATCTATTTTGTTTTCATATGAATTACGTGATTCCATACAGACATTTGGCGGCGTTTCTAAAATAACACTACGCGTACTACTTGGCTTAAGTAAACCAACATGAAAATCACTTTTTCTTATATTATCGAAAAGGTTCTATTCATTTCTTTTAGCGCATTCAAAAAACTGATCGGCATTATTTTTATTCGATAATTTTTTAGTTTCAGAAAACACATTTTCATTGTTTTCCAGCTTTAGTTTAATGAGAAGATTTTCCCAGACCTGCTTGCTTAAACATATTACGTCAGGCTCACCAGAACTAACTAACTCGTGATTATTATTAAAGTGTACGTTGAATACCTTTAAGTTATTTTCACCAACTTCATATTTAATACGTTTTAATTGTTCTCCAGCTCCCATAATGACAAAGGCGTTGCCTTCTTGATATATACATTCAGACATCATTTTTTGTAAAGTTTCAAGAGCACCGCGATACGTCTCTGATGCAGCTTCCTTACAAATTAATTTTAAAATACTATGAGCTAGTAGCTCCATGTGTTTAGAAGATTTATTTTCATTATAACTTCCACTACCCAAAACTGCGCTAGCGTTAAATCCGTTGCTTTTACTAACTAACATTGTCTATTCCTCAATTAATGTCTACATGGCTATTTTTAATGTTATTACTGTTTGTCACTATAAAAAAACGCTCATTTGAGACAATTACTGACATTAACTGCTTCACTTGCTACGCATGGAACTTTTAATTAAATTAGCACAGGAATGTTAAATTTAATAAACAAAAGGTTATTTCGCTGTATGATAAAAAAAACCGTTATAATTTATTAGTGAAAATCGTTTTTCAAGTGTTAGAAATTTATATCTCAATAGCGTTGGTTAATGAGCATAGCCACGCTCCTGTAACGCTCACAAAACTCATCTGCCTGCGGCGGGTGTTCTGGTCAGTAGTAGATGTTTAAGGCGTGGCAGAGACATTTCATCCTTACTCTACGGCATTGTTCTACATACATTGGTTGTGGTACTCACTTATCATCAGTGAGCGAACAGAGAATAGTTCAGTGATTTGAGTAATTAACCTGATTAAATGAAGGGGTATAATAAATGATAATACTCTGGCTTTATCGTTAATTACTTAATTCCACATGTAAGCAATTTGCCCGCTTGGCATAGCAGGCATTTTTTCCAGGTACTTTTGAATGAGTACTGATGGATAAATACATTGCAGTGGCGTGCCACGTACCAAAACACCAGCCCTCATTCGAAACCACCCACCGCACTTCTTCCTTGAAATGGCGTTAGTCATGAAATATAGACCGCCATCGAGTACCCCTTGTACCCTTAACTCTTCCTGATACGTAAATAATGATTTGGTGGCCCTTGCTGGACTTGAACCAGCGACCAAGCGATTATGAGTCGCCTGCTCTAACCACTGAGCTAAAGGGCCTTGAGTGTGCAATAACAATACTTATAAACCACGCAATAAACATGATGATCATATGATGTAAATAACAGATTTTTATGCGTTCCCATTCACCTTGGGTCGTGATTACACGCGACATAAAACCCGACACCGCCTCCATTCGCAAAGTCGATACTCGCAGTCAACAAGCAAATGTTAATAATTAGCACTATCTATAGTTATCATCGATTCAATGATACTTTGTAATGATTTTGTATCTAATAATATAACTTTATTACATTAGCTGAAGAGTTTTCGCATCATTATGATATCTGTTACTTTTCACTCCATAAAAATAAACTTCGTATAGCAATATATTCTTTCATAGATCTTATTCTGCTAATCATTAGTTTCGTATGAGCGATTTTTGACAGTTGCCTCTCCAGACCACATCGATAATTAATAAAACAGATTTAAGCATTATCCTTTTCCATATAAATATTGGATAAAAGTAGGACATCTGTTTGCAATTACTTTCACAACAATTAAACATTTTTATGTTTCCGTATACATCATATTACTCTACCATTAGAGGAACTTTATTATGTTTTCTATAAAACCAGGACCCAGAAATTTACCTATCGACAACCCCACATTGTTATCATGGAACATTACTGACGGGGATCTAAATTCCAAATTAAATACATTAGAATATCTAAACTGTATAACAAATATTATTAATTCTTGTGGAGTTTACCCTCAAGGATTAAAAGACAGAGAAATTATATCAACTTTTCACGCAGAAAAAGTTATTAATGATCTGTTAAAAAACGATTATAAAATTTCCCTTTCTCCAGATACAACTTACCGAGAGTTGAATAAAGCAGCACAGCGTAGCATTACAGCGCCAGACAGGATAGGAGAAAGAAAAACATAGGTTTATCAACGAGATACAATGATTGAAAGAGGTGATAACAGCGGTGTTTATCAGTATGGTCGTGCTGAACATTTCACCCACATTATATCTGACAAACCTTCCCCAAAAGATAAATATGTTGCATATGCTATTAACATTCCTGACTATGAGCTGGCAGCCGATGTATATAATATTAACGTGACGTCACCTTCCGGACAGCAAGAAACATTTAAAATATTAATCAATCTAGAACATCTACGGCAAACACTTGAACGTAAATCTCTTACTGCTGTTCAGAAATCACAATGTGAAATCATCACCCCCAAAAAACCTGGCGAAGCGATTCTTCATGCTTTTAATGCCACCTACCAGCAGATCAGAGAAAATATGTCTGAATTTGCACGTTGCCATTATGGGTATATACAAATCCCTCCAGTGACAACTTTCCGCGCCGACGGACCAGAAACTCCCGAAGAAGAAAAGGGTTACTGGTTTCATGCTTATCAACCCGAAGATCTTTGTACCATCCATAATCCAATGGGAGATTTGCAGGATTTTATTGCATTGGTTAAAGATGCTAAAAAATTTGGTATCGATATCATTCCTGATTATACCTTTAACTTTATGGGAATTGGGGGTAGTGGTAAAAATGACCTGGATTATCCCTCTGCTGATATACGAGCGAAGATCAGTAAAGATATAGAAGGTGGTATCCCTGGCTATTAGCAAGGTCAGGTTTTGATTCCATTCATTAAAGATCCAGTAACAAAAGAACGTAAACAAATCCATCCAGAAGATATACATCTCACTGCAAAAGACTTCGAAGCAAGTAAAGATAACATCTCTAAGGATGAATGGGAAAACCTCCATGCATTAAAAGAAAAGCGTTTAAATGGAATGCCTAAAACAACACCCAAAAGTGACCAGGTTATTATGTTGCAAAATCAATACGTTCGTGAAATGCGAAAATATGGCGTACGAGGTTTACGTTATGATGCGGCAAAACACTCAAAACATGAACAAATAGAAAGATCAATAACCCCACCGCTTAAAAATTATAATGAGCGGTTACACAATACTAACTTATTTAACCCAAAATATCATAAAAAAGCCGTTATGAATTACATGGAATATCTGGTAACTTGTCAGTTGGATGAACAACAAATGTCATCACTGCTTTATGAAAGAGATGATTTAAGCGCCATTGATTTTTCATTGCTCATGAAAACGATAAAAGCCTTTTCATTTGGTGGAGATCTTCAAACCCTTGCATCAAAACCGGGTTCCACAATCTCAAGTATCCCATCAGAAAGACGGATATTGATTAACATTAACCACGATTTTCCTAACAATGGTAATCTTTTCAATGACTTTCTATTTAACCATCAACAAGATGAACAATTAGCAATGGCATATATAGCCGCTCTGCCGTTCAGCAGGCCTTTAGTTTACTGGGATGGCCAAGTATTAAAATCAACGACTGAAATTAAAAATTATGATGGGTCCACGCGTGTCGGCGGTGAGGCGTAGCTTAATAAAGGTTGCTCTACCTATCAGCAGCTCTACAATGAATTCCACGCATTATATATAGATAAAGCAGGAATATGGAGCGCATTTGAGGGTGTATCTGCAACTAAAAACGTTCTGGCCTTTAGTCGTGGGGATTCTGTGAACATTAATCACTCTCCTCATGATGGACTAGTTATAATAAATAAAGGAAACGAAGAAGTTGAAGGTACCTGGCCTAACAAATTGCAACCTGGAATATACAAAAACATGGGGAGTAATAGCGTTAACATTATTATTAATAATACCCGAAAAATTATCCCCCCTGGTAAAGTATTTACGCTTAGAGGCGGAACTCTAAATATCAATATTCCTGGGCGTAGCGCTCTTCTTTTAGGGAAAACAGGAGAACCGCCGAACTATCTCTATTTATAATTTAATGTTATATCTGCCCCGATAAAACGGGGCAGATAATATGTTTAGTTTACTAACGGTCATTTTGCAGTGAAGCCATTTACTGTTTTTTATCGACCAGATAATCTGTTCTCTAATGTTAACTCCCCCTAACCTGTTGCTTTAGTTATTCATTTCCTGTCTCACTTTGCCTTAATACCCTACGTTAAATGTTACTAATTTGTTGCTTTTGATCACAATAAGAAAACAATATGTCGCTTTTGTGCGCATTTTTCAGAAATGTAGATATTTTTAGATTATGGCTACGAAATGAGCATCGCCATGTCACCCTACATCTCATAAGAGGATCGCTTCTGATGAATGCACTGACCGCCGTACAAAATAACGCTGTCGATTCAGGCCAGGACTATAGCGGATTCACCCTCACCCCGTCGGCGCAATCCCCGCGTCTGCTGGAACTCACCTTCACCGAACAGACGACCAAACAGTTTCTTGAGCAGGTTGCCGAGTGGCCCGTGCAGGCGCTGGAGTACAAATCGTTTCTGCGTTTTCGGGTAGCCAAAATTCTTGACGATCTATGTGCGAACCAGCTGCAACCATTGCTGTTGAAGACGTTGCTAAACCGCGCTGAAGGTGCGTTGTTGATCAATGCGGTGGGTGTCGATGATGTGAAGCAAGCGGATGAGATGGTGAAGCTGGCGACGGCGGTGGCGCATCTGATTGGCCGTTCCAATTTCGATGCGATGAGCGGTCAGTATTACGCGCGTTTTGTAGTGAAAAATGTCGATAACTCAGACAGCTATCTGCGCCAGCCGCACCGCGTGATGGAGCTACACAACGACGGCACGTATGTCGAAGAGATAACCGATTACGTGCTGATGATGAAAATCGACGAGCAAAACATGCAGGGCGGAAATTCGCTGCTGCTGCATCTCGATGACTGGGAACATCTCGACAACTATTTCCGCCACCCGCTGGCGCGTCGCCCGATGCGCTTTGCCGCGCCGCCGAGTAAAAACGTCAGCAAAGATGTTTTTCATCCGGTGTTCGACGTCGATCAACAGGGTCGCCCGGTGATGCGCTATATCGACCAGTTCGTCCAGCCGAAAGACTTCGAAGAAGGCGTGTGGTTGAGCGAGCTTTCCGACGCCATTGAAACCAGCAAAGGCATTCTTTCTGTGCCCGTTCCCGTTGGCAAATTCCTGTTGATTAACAACCTGTTCTGGCTGCACGGTCGCGACCGCTTTACTCCGCACCCGGATCTGCGCCGTGAACTGATGCGCCAGCGTGGCTATTTCGCTTACGCCTCTAACCACTACCAGACGCATCAGTAAGCGCAAAGGAATTGAGCGGATGTATGATTTTGTGATTATTGGCGGCGGCATCATCGGCATGTCGACCGCCATGCAACTGATTGATGTCTATCCGGACGCCCGCATTGCGTTGCTGGAAAAAGAGTCCGCCCCGGCCTGTCACCAGACGGGCCACAACAGCGGCGTGATCCATGCCGGGGTCTATTACACGCCCGGCAGCCTGAAGGCGCAGTTTTGCCTGGCGGGAAACCGCGCCACCAAAGCCTTTTGCGATCAAAACGGCATTCGCTACGACAACTGCGGCAAGATGCTGGTTGCCACGTCCGATCTCGAAATGGAACGGATGCGCGCCTTATGGGAACGCACAGCGGCGAACGGTATCGAGCGCGAATGGCTTAACGCCGACGAACTGCGCGAGCGCGAACCGAATATCACCGGGCTCGGCGGCATTTTTGTGCCGTCCAGCGGCATTGTCAGCTACCGCGACGTGACGGCGGCGATGGCAAAAATCTTCCAGTCCAGAGGCGGTGAAATTATCTATAACGCCGAAGTCAGCGGGCTTAATGAGCATAAAAACGGCGTGGTGATACGTACCCGTCAGGGCGGCGAATATGAAGCATCAACGCTGATTAGCTGTTCCGGGCTGATGGCTGACCGGCTGGTGAAAATGCTCGGACTCGAACCGGGCTTTATCATCTGCCCGTTCCGTGGCGAGTATTTCCGCCTTGCGCCGGAGCATAACCAGATTGTTAACCACCTGATTTACCCCATTCCCGACCCGGCAATGCCGTTTTTGGGCGTTCATCTCACCCGCATGATCGACGGCAGCGTGACCGTCGGGCCAAACGCGGTGCTGGCTTTCAAACGCGAAGGCTATCGCAAGCGCGACTTCTCATTTAGCGACACGCTGGAGATTTTGGGCTCGTCGGGGATTCGCCGGGTGCTGCAAAACCATCTACGCTCAGGACTGGGCGAGATGAAAAACTCGCTGTGCAAAAGCGGCTATCTGCGGCTGGTGCAAAAGTATTGTCCCCGGCTTTCGTTAAGCGATCTCCAGCCCTGGCCCGCCGGTGTGCGGGCGCAGGCGGTATCGCCGGACGGCAAGCTGATTGACGATTTTCTGTTTGTCACCACCCCGCGCACGATCCACACCTGCAATGCGCCCTCCCCGGCAGCGACATCAGCAATTCCTATTGGTGCGCATATTGTCAGCAAGGTACAAACGCTGTTGGCAAGCCAGAGTAACCCCGGACGCACGCTGCGAGCGGCACGTAGTGTGGATGCCTTACACGCCGCATTTAATCAATAACCTTTGAAAACAGGATGTAGCGATGAAACTTAACGACAGTAACTTATTCCGCCAGCAGGCGTTGATTAACGGGGAATGGCTGGACGCCAACAATGGTGAAGCCATCGACGTCACCAATCCGGCGAACGGCGACAAGCTGGGTAGCGTGCCGAAAATGGGCGCGGATGAAACCCGCGCCGCTATCGACGCCGCCAACCGCGCCCTGCCCGCCTGGCGCGCGCTCACCGCCAAAGAACGCGCCACCATTCTGCGCAACTGGTTCAATTTGATGATGGAGCATCAGGACGATTTAGCGCGCCTGATGACCCTCGAACAGGGTAAACCACTGGCCGAAGCGAAAGGCGAAATCAGCTACGCCGCCTCCTTTATTGAGTGGTTTGCCGAAGAAGGCAAACGCATTTATGGCGACACCATTCCTGGTCATCAGGCCGATAAACGCCTGATTGTTATCAAGCAGCCGATTGGCGTCACCGCGGCTATCACGCCGTGGAACTTCCCGGCGGCGATGATTACCCGCAAAGCCGGTCCGGCGCTGGCAGCAGGCTGCACCATGGTGCTGAAGCCCGCCAGTCAGACGCCGTTCTCTGCGCTGGCGCTGGCGGAGCTGGCGATCCGCGCGGGCGTTCCGGCTGGGGTATTTAACGTGGTCACCGGTTCGGCGGGCGCGGTCGGTAACGAACTGACCAGTAACCCGCTGGTGCGCAAACTGTCGTTTACCGGTTCGACCGAAATTGGCCGCCAGTTAATGGAACAGTGCGCGAAAGACATCAAGAAAGTGTCGCTGGAGCTGGGCGGTAACGCGCCGTTTATCGTCTTTGACGATGCCGACCTCGACAAAGCCGTGGAAGGCGCGCTGGCCTCGAAATTCCGCAACGCCGGGCAAACCTGCGTCTGCGCCAACCGCCTGTATGTGCAGGACGGCGTGTATGACCGTTTTGCCGAAAAATTGCAGCAGGCAGTGAGCAAACTGCACATCGGCGACGGGCTGGATAACGGCGTCACCATCGGGCCGCTGATCGATGAAAAAGCGGTAGCAAAAGTGGAAGAGCATATTGCCGATGCGCTGGAGAAAGGCGCGCGCGTGGTTTGCGGCGGTAAAGCGCACGAACGCGGCGGCAACTTCTTCCAGCCGACCATTCTGGTGGACGTTCCGGCCAACGCCAAAGTGTCGAAAGAAGAGACGTTCGGCCCCCTCGCCCCGCTGTTCCGCTTTAAAGATGAAGCTGATGTGATTGCGCAAGCCAATGACACCGAGTTTGGCCTTGCCGCCTATTTCTACGCCCGTGATTTAAGCCGCGTCTTCCGCGTGGGCGAAGCGCTGGAGTACGGCATCGTCGGCATCAATACCGGCATTATTTCCAATGAAGTGGCCCCGTTCGGCGGCATCAAAGCCTCGGGTCTGGGTCGTGAAGGTTCGAAGTATGGCATCGAAGATTACTTAGAAATCAAATATATGTGCATCGGTCTTTAACTGGAGAATGCGAATGAACAGCAATAAAGAGTTAATGCAGCGCCGCAGTCAGGCGATTCCCCGTGGCGTTGGGCAAATTCACCCGATTTTCGCTGACCGCGCGGAAAACTGCCGGGTGTGGGACGTTGAAGGCCGTGAGTATCTTGATTTCGCGGGCGGGATTGCGGTGCTCAATACCGGGCACCTGCATCCGAAGGTGGTGGCCGCGGTGGAAGCGCAGTTGAAAAAACTGTCGCACACCTGCTTCCAGGTGCTGGCTTACGAGCCGTATCTGGAGCTGTGCGAGATTATGAATCAGAAGGTGCCGGGCGATTTCGCCAAGAAAACGCTGCTGGTTACGACCGGTTCCGAAGCGGTGGAAAACGCGGTAAAAATCGCCCGCGCCGCCACCAAACGTAGCGGCACCATCGCTTTTAGCGGCGCGTATCACGGGCGCACGCATTACACGCTGGCGCTGACCGGCAAGGTGAATCCGTACTCTGCGGGCATGGGGCTGATGCCGGGTCATGTTTATCGCGCGCTTTATCCTTGCCCGCTGCACGGCATAAGCGAGGATGACGCTATCGCCAGCATCCACCGGATCTTCAAAAATGATGCCGCGCCGGAAGATATCGCCGCCATCGTGATTGAGCCGGTTCAGGGCGAAGGCGGTTTCTACGCCTCGTCGCCAGCCTTTATGCAGCGTTTACGCGCTCTGTGTGACGAGCACGGGATCATGCTGATTGCCGATGAAGTGCAGAGCGGCGCGGGGCGTACCGGCACGCTGTTTGCGATGGAGCAGATGGGCGTTGCGCCGGATCTTACCACCTTTGCGAAATCGATCGCGGGCGGCTTCCCGCTGGCGGGCGTCACCGGGCGCGCGGAAGTAATGGATGCCGTCGCTCCAGGCGGTCTGGGCGGCACCTATGCGGGTAACCCGATTGCCTGCGTGGCTGCGCTGGAAGTGTTGAAGGTGTTTGAGCAGGAAAATCTGCTGCAAAAAGCCAACGATCTGGGGCAGAAGTTGAAAGACGGATTGCTGGCGATAGCCGAAAAACACCCGGAGATCGGCGACGTACGCGGGCTGGGGGCGATGATCGCCATTGAGCTGTTTGAAGACGGCGATCACAACAAGCCGGACGCCAAACTCACCGCCGAGATCGTGGCTCGCGCCCGCGATAAAGGCCTGATTCTTCTCTCCTGCGGCCCGTATTACAACGTGCTGCGCATCCTTGTACCGCTCACCATTGAAGACGCTCAGATCCGTCAGGGTCTGGAGATCATCAGCCAGTGTTTTGATGAGGCGAAGCAGTAGCGCCGCTCCTATGCCGGAGGCGACGCTGCGCGTCTTGTCCGGCCTACGGGGATCCAGGTCGGATAAGGCGTTTACGCCGCATCCGACAATCTGTACGTGAACAGGAAGAAATCTATGTTGGCCGGGTAAGGCGGAGCCGCTCTCCGGCAAAAAGAATCAATAACAATTATACGCGTGACCCGGCGCGGGAAATGTCGGGGCGCTCTCCCAAGTGACACACTTTCGAGAGGATTCAGGATGGGGCAATCATCGCAACCACATGAGTTAGGCGGCGGGCTGAAGTCACGCCACGTCACCATGTTGTCTATTGCCGGTGTTATCGGCGCAAGTCTGTTTGTCGGTTCCAGCGTCGCCATCGCCGAAGCGGGCCCGGCGGTATTACTGGCCTATCTGTTCGCCGGGCTACTGGTGGTTATGATTATGCGGATGTTGGCGGAAATGGCGGTTGCCACGCCCGATACCGGTTCGTTTTCCACCTATGCCGATAAAGCCATTGGTCGCTGGGCGGGCTATACCATCGGCTGGTTGTACTGGTGGTTTTGGGTACTGGTTATCCCGCTGGAAGCCAACATCGCCGCCATGATCCTGCACTCATGGGTTCCAGGCATTCCCATCTGGTTATTTTCCCTCGTCATTACCCTCGCCTTAACTGGCAGTAACTTATTAAGCGTTAAAAACTACGGCGAATTTGAGTTCTGGCTGGCGCTGTGCAAAGTCATCGCTATCCTGGCCTTTATTTTCCTTGGTGCAGTCGCAATTAGCGGTTTTTACCCGTATGCCGAAGTGAGCGGGATCTCAAGATTGTGGGATAGCGGCGGCTTTATGCCCAACGGTTTCGGTGCGGTATTAAGCGCGATGTTGATCACCATGTTCTCGTTTATGGGCGCAGAAATTGTCACCATTGCCGCCGCGGAATCCGACACGCCGGAAAAACATATTGTCCGCGCCACCAACTCGGTTATCTGGCGTATTTCTATCTTCTATTTATGTTCTATTTTTGTCGTCGTGGCATTAATTCCGTGGAATATGCCCGGACTAAAAGCCGTCGGTTCTTATCGCTCGGTACTGGAATTGCTCAATATTCCCCATGCGAAATTAATCATGGACTGCGTGATATTACTTTCCGTAACCAGTTGCCTGAACTCGGCGCTGTATACCGCGTCAAGGATGCTCTACTCCTTAAGTCGTCGCGGTGATGCTCCCGCGGTAATGGGTAAAATCAACCGCAGTAAAACCCCGTACGTGGCGGTGTTACTCTCCACCGGCGCGGCATTCTTAACGGTGGTGGTGAACTATTACGCGCCTGCGAAGGTATTTAAATTTCTGATCGACAGCTCCGGCGCTATCGCCCTGCTGGTTTATTTAGTCATCGCCGTTTCACAGTTGCGGATGCGCAAAATTCTGCGAGCAGAAGGAAGCGAAATTCGCTTGCGAATGTGGCTTTATCCGTGGCTCACCTGGCTAGTCATCGGCTTTATTACCTTTGTGTTGGTAGTGATGCTATTCCGTCCGGCGCAACAGTTAGAAGTGATCTCCACCGGCTTATTAGCGATAGGGATTATCTGTACCGTGCCAATTATGGCTCGCTGGAAAAAGCTGGTATTGTGGCAAAAAACACCCGTTCATAATACGCGCTGATCATGATCAGGAGTCACACCATGACCATTACGTCTCTGGATGGCTATCGCTGGCTGAAGAACGATATTATTCGCGGTAATTTTCAACCGGATGAAAAATTACGAATGAGTTTGCTGACATCGCGTTATGCACTTGGCGTTGGGCCGTTACGGGAAGCTCTTTCGCAACTGGTGGCGGAACGGCTGGTCACGGTGGTGAATCAAAAAGGGTATCGGGTGGCGTCTATGTCAGAGCAGGAGCTGCTCGATATTTTCGACGCCCGCGCCAATATGGAAGCGATGTTAGTGAGTCTGGCGATTGCCCGCGGTGGCGATGAGTGGGAGGCAGACGTTCTCGCAAAAGCGCATCTGCTGAGTAAGCTTGAGGCCTGTGACGCCAGCGAGAAAATGCTTGATGAGTGGGATCTGCGTCATCAGGCGTTTCATACGGCAATTGTGGCGGGCTGTGGTTCTCACTATTTGCTGCAAATGCGTGAACGGTTGTTTGATCTGGCGGCGCGTTATCGATTTATCTGGCTGCGGCGAACGGTGCTTTCGGTGGAAATGCTGGAGGATAAACACGATCAGCACCAGACCCTGACTGCGGCGGTACTGGCGCGAGATACCGCGCGCGCCAGTGAGTTAATGCGCCAGCATTTACTGACGCCAATTCCCATTATCCAGCAGGCGATGGCTGGCAATTAACTACTCTTCCGGAATACGCAACACTTGCCCCGGATAAATTTTATCCGGGCTTTTTAGCATCGGTTTATTCGCTTCGAAGATTTTATTGTACAGATTAGCGTTACCGTAGACCTGTTTGGAAATGGCACTCAGAGTGTCGCCAGACTTAACGGTATAAAACTGGCTGGCAGTGGCTGGTGTCGCCGTTTTCACCTGATCATCGACACTGGCAATACCGGAAATATTCCCCACCGCAACAAGGATTTTCTCCTTCGCCTCCTGACTCAGGCCGTCACCAGTGACCGTCGCTTTGCCGTCGGCAATTTGAATATTCACTTTATCGGCATCCGGTATACCGGTTTTGTTCAGATGCTCCTGCACCTTCTTCGCCTGATCGTCTTTATCGTGCTGACCTGTAACCGCGTCCCAGAGTTTTTCTCCGGCATCTTTCACAAAATTGAACAGACCCATAGCTACCTCATTCGTTAACGGAAACACTCAGAAAGTGTAGCAGAGGAACGCGGCGCGTTAACGCCGCGGGGATGAGCACAGGTTTAATCGCGGGTTTGCACCCAGAACGCGTGAATCAAACCGGGGATATACCCAAGCAGTGTCAACAGAATATTAATAATGAACGCCCAACCGAACCCTTTACCGAGCAGCACGCCGAGCGGCGGCAGAATGATGGTGATGACGATTCTCCAGAAACCCATATGTACTCCCTATAAGAAAATTACTCATTGTTTAAAAAGAGATTTTATCTCTTAAGCGTAGTAATTTTAGCGGAGCCTGCCAGTTTCAGCTTACGCTTTTACTCTCATTTACGCTGCTGAGGCTGGTATATGTTGCATTTTTAGTTTAGAGTTTACTTAATTTAGAAAATACTTAAATAAATATGACTGAACTCGCGCAATTACAGGCCAGTGCCGAACAGGCAGCGGCCTTATTGAAAGCAATGAGCCACCCTAAACGATTGCTGATTCTGTGCATGCTTAGCGGTTCCCCCGGCACCAGCGCGGGAGAGCTGACGCGCATTACCGGACTGAGTGCCTCTGCGACATCACAGCATCTCGCTCGTATGCGGGACGAAGGGCTTATCGACAGCCAACGGGATGCCCAACGCATTCTATATTCCATTAAAAATGAGGCGGTAAATGCCATTATCGCCACCCTGAAAAATGTCTATTGTCCGTAAGGAGTCACTATGGCTTTGACAACCATTTCGCCGCATGATGCACAAGAATTAATCGCACGCGGCGCAAAGTTAATCGATATTCGTGATGCTGATGAATATCTTCGTGAACATATTCCTGAAGCAGATCTGGCTCCATTATCCGTGCTGGAACAGTCAGGTCTTCCGGCTAAATTACGTCACGAGCAAATTATATTCCACTGCCAGGCAGGTAAACGCACCAGTAATAATGCCGATAAATTAGCAGCGATTGCCGCCCCCGCAGAAATCTTTTTACTCGAAGATGGGATTGATGGCTGGAAAAAAGCAGGATTGCCAGTAGCGGTAAATAAATCTCAACCCTTGCCGTTAATGCGCCAGGTGCAGATCGCTGCGGGTGGTTTAATATTAATCGGCGTTGTACTGGGTTATACCGTAAATAGCGGTTTCTTCTTATTAAGTGGCTTTGTTGGTGCCGGGTTACTGTTTGCAGGAATCAGCGGTTTTTGTGGAATGGCAAGGTTGTTAGATAAGATGCCGTGGAACCAACGAGCTTGAGAAGCGACGCCGGACGCGCCCTAGCAGCGACATCCGGCCTCAGTAATTAGATCAGGAAATCGTCGAGAGATTTACCTTCTGCCAGCGCCTGAGCAATTGGCTTCGGTGTACGGCCCTGACCGGTCCAGGTTTTAGTTTCACCGTTAACATCGGTGAATTTATATTTCGCCGGACGCGGCTGGCGTTTTTTACCAGCGCGTGGTGCAGCAGCAGAGCTATTACCCAATAACTCTTCCGGGTTAATTCCGTCAGCTTTCATCAGCTCCAGCCAGGTGCTAATTTTTTCCTGGCGCTCTGCCAGTTCACGCTGCTGCTGTTCTTCTTCTTCACGTCTTTCTTTAGTGACAACCCTGAATTTTTCGAGCATTTCTTCAAGAACGTCAATGGAGAATTCGCGAGCCATCGCACGGAGGGTGCGAATGTTATTTAAACTTTGTAACATTACGGACATAATAAAGAAAACCTTTTAACGCCAAAACAAAAAAAGTATTTCGTCGCGTAGTGTAAGCGATCACTTATTATATTTCCACAAAATTTAATCTATTTACAGTCCTGCGCGAGATTATTTCAGCTGTTATTTTCTGAAACTCTCAGAATAATTTCAAGATTATATATTAGCCATTTTGATGAGTAATTTAGATTATTGGTGAACAGAGCGGCGCTCTCTGCTCGCTAATTCCGCAAGCCTGACAAAATCAAAGTGAATAAAAATGCAATATAACAGAATAAAAGAAAACATCCATCACTGGTGCTTTCTGCTGTTAATGTACATTGTCTGGCATAAAAAATGCTGAAAATGACCCAGCTACTACATACACCGAATTCTCTACGCTTATAGCGTTACCTCACCCCCAAACTTTCATTAGTGATATTAAAGGTAAGGCCATATCTAATTGATTTAATTAAAAATAAATCATATCGGCATGTAAAAATCCACAATGTACAAAAAACGAGCCGTTACGGAATATTTTATCTACAAAAACTGACTAAATAAAAATTTTTCACTAATTGATTAGTCATAGCCAGCGATATACGCTATGCGAAAATGCAGATGGCAATGAGATCCACTGCTTTCATCTCCATTAACATCCCATTACGCTTTTATTAAGGAGCATTAGCATGTTCTCACCGCAGTCACGCTTGCGTCATGCAGTTGCAGATACGTTCGCGATGGTTGTTTACTGTTCTGTCGTGAACATGTGTATTGAAGTTTTCCTCTCCGGAATGAGCTTCGAACAGTCTTTTTATTCCAGATTGGTAGCGATTCCGGTGAACATCTTAATTGCATGGCCATACGGTATGTACCGTGATCTGTTTATGCGCGCGGCACGCAAAGTTAGCCCGTCGGGCTGGATAAAAAATCTGGCGGATATCCTGGCTTATGTGACGTTCCAGTCACCGGTGTATGTGGCGATCTTGTTAGTGGTGGGCGCAGACTGGCATCAGATTATGGCGGCGGTCAGTTCAAACATCGTTGTTTCGATGTTGATGGGGGCGGTTTATGGCTACTTCCTCGATTATTGCCGCCGACTGTTTAAAGTCAGCCGTTACCAGCAGGTAAAAGCCTGACTCTTCTTTTCGCGACTGGCATCGCCAGTCGCGTCTTTAACTGGCTTCGCCAAATAAACCATTCAAATAACGTTCAAGCGCAACACGCGAACTAAAGCCATGCGGGATACCGTAATGCTCGTGTCGCTCGCCTGCTAAATAGAGCGGAAATTGCTGGTAATGATCGCAAGTTTTAATATCGGAAGCGGGTTCAGCCAGTGTCGAACTGCGTTCTTTTAATGTTGGATGAATTACCAGAGCGGTACGTCCCATTCGCGCTTCGCGATTAACATAGACATAATTTTCCCCACGGCGGTAACCATACGCTTTCTGGGTTACCACATCGACAGTAAAACCGACTTTTTCAAGTACGCGCGCCACCTCGTCTGGTCGTAAATACATATTTGATCCTCGTTATTATCAACCGCGGGCCTACCTTACCTGATTGCGCATTCACAACGCTTTCAGAAAAGTCCATAAAGCCGCGATGAACCTCAGTTAAGAAAATTATGGTCTACACTGAAAATTACATCGAATTCTAATGGGGGATCATATGTTTAACCGACCGAACCGCAACGACGTTGATGATGGCGTGCAGGATATCCAGAATGATGTCAATCAATTAGCTGACAGCCTCGAATCTGTATTGAAGTCCTGGGGCAGCGACGCCAAAGGGGAAGCTGAAGCCGCACGCAGTAAAGCTCAGGCATTGCTGAAAGAAACCAGGGCGCGAATGCATGGTCGTACTCGCGTCCAGCAAGCCGCGCGCGATGCCGTTGGCTGCGCGGATTCTTTTGTTCGTGAAAGACCCTGGTGTAGCGTGGGTACAGCAGCTGCGGTAGGTATTTTTATCGGCGCACTGTTAAGCATGCGCAAATCGTAGTGCAAAAATGATAATAAATACGCGTCTTTGACCCCGAAGCCTGTCTTCGGGGTTTCTTTTTGCCTGGTGAATCACAAAAATCCCCCTACCCCGTCACGCTCATATCCAGGGTAATTTCGACCACTATTTGCTATATATTGTGTGGTTGAATCTTTTTTCAACTACATCTAGTATCTCTGTATCAACAGAGAGACAACCCGACGCGTATCATCGCGCCGTATCTTCATTTTAAACGGAAATACGAATCATGCGCATTACTATTTACACTCGTAACGATTGCGTTCAGTGCCACGCCACCAAACGGGCGATGGAAAACCGGGGCTTTGATTTTGAAATGATTAATGTCGATCGCGTTCCTGAAGCGGCAGAAGCGTTGCGTGCTCAGGGCTTTCGTCAGTTGCCGGTAGTGATTGCTGGCGATCTTAGCTGGTCTGGTTTCCGTCCGGACATGATTAACCGTCTGCATCCAGCGCCACACGCGGCCAGTGCATGAGCCAGCTCGTCTACTTCTCCAGCAGCTCCGAAAACACGCAGCGTTTTATCGAACGTTTAGGTCTGCCCGCGGTGCGCATCCCGCTCAATGAGCGGGAACGGATTCAGGTAGACGAGCCTTACATCCTGATCGTGCCCTCTTACGGCGGCGGCGGTACGGCTGGCGCGGTGCCACGACAGGTAATTCGCTTTTTAAACGACGAGCACAACCGGGCGTTGCTTCGCGGCGTTATTGCTTCTGGTAATCGCAACTTTGGTGAGGCGTATGGCCGCGCCGGAGATGTGATTGCCCGGAAATGCGGCGTGCCGTGGCTGTACCGTTTTGAACTCATGGGTACGCAAAGCGATATCGAAAACGTTCGTAAAGGAGTAACCGAATTTTGGCAACGACAACCGCAGAATGCCTGACGCAGGAAACGATGGATTACCACGCGCTGAATGCGATGCTTAACCTCTACGATAGCGCAGGTCGCATTCAGTTCGATAAAGACCGCCAGGCCGTTGACGCCTTTATTGCGACGCATGTGCGTCCGAACAGTGTGACCTTCAGTAGCCAGCAGCAGCGCCTGAACTGGCTGGTCAACGAAGGTTACTATGATGAAAGCGTTCTTAATCGCTACTCTCGCGACTTTGTCATTACGCTGTTTACCCACGCACACACCAGCGGTTTTCGTTTCCAGACATTCCTCGGGGCATGGAAGTTTTACACCAGCTATACGTTGAAGACATTCGACGGTAAACGTTATCTGGAAGATTTTGCCGATCGAGTAACGATGGTGGCGCTGACGCTGGCACAAGGCGATGAGACGCTGGCGTTGCAACTGACCGATGAAATGCTGTCAGGACGCTTTCAGCCAGCCACGCCAACATTCCTCAACTGCGGTAAGCAGCAGCGCGGCGAACTGGTTTCCTGTTTTTTGCTGCGTATTGAAGACAATATGGAGTCGATTGGTCGGGCGGTAAATTCCGCACTGCAGCTGTCGAAACGCGGCGGCGGCGTAGCATTTTTGCTGTCGAATCTGCGAGAAGCGGGCGCGCCAATTAAACGTATTGAAAATCAATCTTCTGGCGTAATTCCGGTGATGAAAATGCTGGAAGACGCATTTTCCTATGCCAACCAACTCGGCGCTCGTCAGGGGGCTGGTGCAGTCTATTTACATGCTCATCATCCCGATATTCTGCGTTTTCTCGACACGAAACGGGAAAATGCCGACGAAAAAATCCGCATTAAAACACTGTCGCTTGGCGTGGTGATCCCGGATATCACTTTCCATCTGGCAAAAGAGAATGCGCAGATGGCGCTGTTTTCGCCTTATGACGTAGAGCGAGTTTATGGCAAGCCGTTTGCCGATGTGGCCATCAGCCAACACTATGACGAACTGGTTGCCGATGAACGCATTCGCAAAAAATACCTCAACGCCCGTGATTTCTTCCAGCGACTGGCAGAAATCCAGTTTGAGTCCGGCTATCCCTACATCATGTATGAAGACACGGTAAACCGTGCTAACCCTATCGCCGGGCGCATAAATATGAGTAATCTCTGCTCAGAAATTTTGCAGGTTAACAGCGCCTCAGAGTATGACGAGAATCTCGACTATACCCGCACAGGCCATGATATTTCCTGCAATTTAGGTTCGTTGAATATTGCGCACACCATGGATTCCCCCGATTTTGCCCGCACGGTAGAGACTGCCGTGCGCGGTTTAACGGCAGTATCAGATATGAGTCATATCCGCAGCGTGCCGTCCATCGAAGCCGGAAATGCCGCCTCGCACGCCATCGGACTGGGGCAGATGAATTTACACGGCTATCTGGCGCGAGAAGGCATCGCTTATGGTTCGCCGGAAGCACTGGATTTCACCAATCTCTATTTCTATGCCATCACCTGGCATGCACTGCGTACCTCGATGTTGCTGGCACGCGAACGCGGTGAAACCTTCGCCGGGTTCAAACAGTCACGCTATGCCAGTGGTGAATATTTTAGCCAATATCTGCAAGGGAACTGGCAGCCGAAAACGGCGAAAGTTGGCGAACTGTTTACCCGTAGCGGTATTACGTTACCTACCCGTGAGATGTGGGCGCAGCTGCGCGACGACGTGATGCGCTACGGCATATACAACCAGAATCTTCAGGCGGTGCCGCCAACCGGTTCTATCTCTTATATCAACCATGCTACGTCGAGTATTCATCCGATTGTGGCGAAAGTAGAGATACGCAAAGAGGGCAAAACAGGACGCGTTTACTACCCTGCCCCGTTTATGACTAACGAGAATCTGGCGCTGTATCAGGACGCTTACGAAATTGGCGCAGAAAAGATCATCGACACCTACGCGGAAGCGACTCGCCATGTCGATCAGGGGCTGTCGCTGACGCTTTTTTTCCCCGATACCGCCACCACTCGCGATATCAACAAAGCGCAGATTTACGCCTGGCGCAAGGGTATCAAAACGCTCTATTACATCCGCCTGCGTCAGATGGCGCTGGAAGGCACTGAAATTGAAGGCTGCGTCTCCTGTGCACTTTAAGGAATATCTATGAAACTCTCACGTATCAGCGCCATCAACTGGAACAAGATATCTGACGATAAAGATCTGGAGGTGTGGAATCGCCTGACCAGCAATTTCTGGCTACCAGAAAAGGTGCCGCTGTCGAACGATATTCCTGCCTGGCAGACATTAACTGTCGTAGAACAACAACTGACGATGCGCGTTTTTACTGGCCTGACGCTGCTCGACACGCTGCAAAATGTTATCGGCGCGCCTTCTCTGATGCCCGATGCACTCACGCCTCATGAAGAAGCGGTATTATCGAATATCAGCTTTATGGAAGCGGTTCATGCCCGCTCTTACAGTTCGATTTTCTCGACGCTATGCCAGACCAAAGATGTCGATGCCGCCTACGCCTGGAGTGAAGAAAACGCACCGTTGCAGCGAAAAGCTCAGATTATTCAGCAACATTATCGCGGTGATGATCCGCTGAAAAAGAAAATCGCCAGTGTGTTTCTTGAATCTTTTTTGTTCTATTCCGGTTTCTGGCTGCCGATGTATTTTTCCAGCCGCGGAAAGCTGACCAATACCGCGGACCTGATCCGTCTGATTATCCGCGATGAAGCAGTCCACGGTTACTACATAGGCTATAAATATCAGAAAAACATGGAAAAGATATCTCTGGGACAACGTGAAGAGTTGAAGAGTTTCGCCTTCGATTTGTTGCTGGAACTCTACGACAACGAGTTGCAATACACCGATGAGCTGTACGCCGAAACCCCGTGGGCTGACGATGTGAAAGCGTTTCTCTGTTACAACGCCAATAAGGCTTTGATGAATCTGGGCTACGAACCGTTATTTCCCGCAGAAATGGCGGAAGTGAATCCGGCAATCCTCGCCGCGCTTTCGCCGAATGCCGATGAAAATCACGATTTCTTTTCCGGTTCAGGCTCCTCTTATGTGATGGGGAAAGCGGTTGAAACAGAAGATGAAGACTGGAATTTCTGAGGGTGTTATTTTCAAAAATATCACTACCCGCAGCAGGGAAATAATTCCCGCCAAATAGCTTTTTATCACGCAAATAATTTGTGGTGATCTACACTGATACTCTGTTGCATTATTCGCCTGAAACCACAATATTCAGGCGTTTTTTCGCTATCTTTGACAAAAAATATCAACTTTCTCGATTTGCTCTCAGCCCTTATATCACGGGAAATTCCGGCGATTTGCTCGCATCAATATTCATGCCACATTTGCCATCAGGGGTTGCCTCAGATTCTCAGTATGTTAGGGTAGAAAAAAGTGACTATTTCCATTGGGTAATATATCGACATAGACAAATAAAGGAATCTTTCTATTGCATGGCAATTAAATTAGAAATTAAAAATCTTTATAAAATATTTGGCGAGCATCCACAGCGAGCGTTCAAATATATCGAACAAGGACTTTCAAAAGAACAAATTCTGGAAAAAACTGGGCTATCGCTTGGCGTAAAAGACGCCAGTCTGGCCATTGAAGAAGGCGAGATATTTGTCATCATGGGATTATCCGGCTCGGGTAAATCCACAATGGTACGCCTTCTCAATCGCCTGATTGAACCCACCCGCGGGCAAGTGCTGATTGATGGTGTGGATATTGCCAAAATATCCGACGCCGAACTCCGTGAGGTGCGCAGAAAAAAGATTGCGATGGTCTTCCAGTCCTTTGCCTTAATGCCGCATATGACCGTGCTGGACAATACTGCGTTCGGTATGGAATTGGCCGGAATTAATGCCGAAGAACGCCGGGAAAAAGCCCTTGATGCACTGCGTCAGGTCGGGCTGGAAAATTATGCCCACAGCTACCCGGATGAACTCTCTGGCGGGATGCGTCAACGTGTGGGATTAGCCCGCGCGTTAGCGATTAATCCGGATATATTATTAATGGACGAAGCCTTCTCGGCGCTCGATCCATTAATTCGCACCGAGATGCAGGATGAGCTGGTAAAATTACAGGCGAAACATCAGCGCACCATTGTCTTTATTTCCCACGATCTTGATGAAGCCATGCGTATTGGCGACCGAATTGCCATTATGCAAAATGGTGAAGTGGTACAGGTCGGCACACCGGATGAAATTCTCAATAATCCGGCGAATGATTATGTCCGTACCTTCTTCCGTGGCGTTGATATTAGTCAGGTATTCAGTGCGAAAGATATTGCCCGCCGGACACCGAATGGCTTAATTCGTAAAACCCCTGGCTTCGGCCCACGTTCGGCACTGAAATTATTGCAGGATGAAGATCGCGAATATGGCTACGTTATCGAACGCGGTAATAAGTTTGTCGGCGCAGTCTCCATCGATTCGCTTAAAACCGCGTTAACGCAGCAGCAAGGTCTTGATGCGGCGCTGATTGATGCGCCGTTAGCAGTCGATGCACAAACGCCTCTTAGCGAGTTGCTCTCTCATGTCGGACAGGCACCCTGTGCGGTGCCCGTGGTCGACGAGGACCAACAGTATGTCGGCATCATTTCGAAAGGAATGCTGCTGCGCGCTTTAGATCGTGAGGGGGTAAATAATGGCTGATCAAAATAATCCGTGGGATACCACGCCAGCGGCGGACAGTGCCGCGCAATCCGCAGACGCCTGGGGTACACCGACGACTGCACCGACTGACGGCGGTGGTGCTGACTGGCTGACCAGTACGCCTGCGCCAAACGTCGAGCATTTTAATATTCTCGATCCGTTCCATAAAACGCTGATCCCGCTCGACAGTTGGGTCACTGAAGGGATCGACTGGGTCGTTACCCATTTCCGTCCCGTCTTCCAGGGCGTGCGCGTTCCGGTTGATTATATCCTCAACGGTTTCCAGCAATTGCTGCTGGGTATGCCCGCACCGGTGGCGATTATCGTTTTCGCTCTCATCGCCTGGCAGATTTCCGGGGTCGGAATGGGTGTGGCGACGCTGGTTTCGCTGATTGCCATCGGCGCAATCGGTGCCTGGTCGCAGGCAATGGTGACTCTGGCGCTGGTGTTAACCGCCCTGCTGTTCTGTATCGTCATCGGTTTGCCGTTGGGGATATGGCTGGCGAGAAGTCCGCGAGCGGCGAAAATTATTCGTCCACTGCTTGATGCCATGCAGACCACGCCAGCGTTTGTTTATCTGGTGCCAATCGTCATGCTATTTGGTATCGGTAACGTGCCGGGCGTGGTGGTGACGATCATCTTTGCTCTGCCGCCGATTATCCGTCTGACCATTCTGGGGATTAACCAGGTTCCGGCGGATCTGATTGAAGCCTCGCGCTCATTCGGTGCCAGCCCGCGCCAGATGCTGTTCAAAGTTCAGTTACCGCTGGCGATGCCGACCATTATGGCGGGCGTTAACCAGACGCTGATGCTGGCCCTTTCTATGGTGGTCATCGCCTCGATGATTGCCGTCGGCGGGTTGGGTCAGATGGTACTTCGCGGTATCGGTCGTCTGGATATGGGGCTTGCCACCGTTGGCGGCGTCGGGATTGTGATCCTCGCCATTATCCTCGATCGTCTGACGCAGGCCGTTGGGCGCGACTCACGCAGTCGCGGCAACCGTCGCTGGTACACCACTGGCCCTGTTGGTCTGCTGACCCGCCCATTCATTAAGTAACTCTGCACTTGCCCGGTGACGCCGGGCATTATCACCCTGCCAAAAAAAGGAATAACAATGCGACATAGCGTACTTTTTGCGACAGCGTTTGCCACGCTTATCTCTACACAAACTTTTGCTGCCGATCTGCCGGGCAAAGGCATTACTGTTAATCCAGTTCAGAGCACCATCACTGAAGAAACCTTCCAGACGCTGCTGGTCAGTCGTGCGCTGGAGAAATTAGGTTATACCGTCAACAAACCCAGCGAAGTAGATTACAACGTTGGCTACACCTCGCTTGCTTCCGGCGATGCAACCTTCACCGCCGTGAACTGGACGCCACTGCATGACAACATGTACGAAGCTGCCGGTGGCGATAAGAAATTTTATCGTGAAGGGGTATTTGTTAACGGCGCGGCACAGGGTTACCTGATCGATAAGAAAACCGCCGACCAGTACAAAATCACCAACATCGCACAACTGAAAGATCCGAAGATCGCCAAACTGTTCGATACCAACGGCGACGGAAAAGCGGATTTAACCGGTTGTAACCCTGGCTGGGGCTGCGAAGGTGCGATCAACCACCAGCTTGCCGCGTATGAACTGACCAACACCGTGACGCATAATCAGGGGAACTACGCAGCGATGATGGCCGACACCATCAGTCGCTACAAAGAGGGCAAACCGGTGTTTTATTACACCTGGACGCCGTACTGGGTGAGTAACGAACTGAAGCCGGGCAAAGATGTCGTCTGGTTGCAGGTGCCGTTCTCCGCACTGCCGGGCGATAAAAACGCCGATACCAAACTGCCGAATGGTGCGAATTATGGCTTCCCGGTCAGCACCATGCATATCGTTGCCAACAAAGCCTGGGCCGAGAAAAACCCGGCAGCAGCGAAACTGTTTGCCATTATGCAGTTGCCAGTGGCAGATATTAACGCCCAGAACGCCATTATGCATGACGGCAAAGCCTCAGAAGGCGATATTCAGGGACACGTTGATGGTTGGATCAAAGCCCACCAGCAGCAGTTCGATGGCTGGGTGAATGAGGCGCTGGCAGCGCAGAAGTAATTTTTATTCGGGCGGATAAGGCGTTTTTGCCGCATCCGCCGTTCTGTGCACAATGCCTGATGCGACGCTGGCGCGTCTTATCATGCCTACAAACCACATCGCACATTTCAACAATCTATCTTTCATCCCATATTCATCAACATCCGCTATTATTGATTTCCAGCTTAATCATCACCTGATGAACAAAAATAATGACTAAACCTAATCATGAGCTTAGCCCGGCGCTGATCGTGCTGATGTCTATCGCCACCGGTCTGGCGGTAGCCAGTAACTATTACGCCCAGCCATTGCTCGACACCATCGCGCGTAACTTTTCCCTTTCCGCCAGTTCGGCAGGCTTTATTGTTACCGCCGCGCAGTTGGGCTATGCCGCAGGTCTACTGTTTCTTGTTCCCCTCGGTGATATGTTTGAACGCCGCCGCCTGATTGTCTCGATGACCTTACTGGCGGCATGTTGATTACCGCCAGCAGTCAGTCGCTGGCGATGATGATCCTCGGTACGGCATTAACCGGTTTATTCTCAGTCGTGGCACAAATTCTGGTTCCGCTGGCAGCGACGCTGGCTTCACCGGATAAACGCGGCAAAGTGGTTGGCACTATTATGAGCGGTCTGCTGTTGGGGATCTTGCTGGCACGGACAGTTGCCGGATTGCTGGCGAATCTCGGCGGCTGGCGCACCGTCTTTTGGGTTGCTTCGGTGTTAATGGCACTGATGGCGCTGGCATTATGGCGTGGTCTGCCACAAATGAAATCAGAAACCCACCTCAACTACCCACAGTTGTTGGGTTCCGTTTTCAGTATGTTTATCAGCGATAAAATTCTGCGTACCCGCGCGTTGCTGGGCTGCCTGACCTTTGCCAATTTCAGCATTCTCTGGACCTCAATGGCCTTTTTGCTTGCCGCTCCACCTTTTAACTACAGCGATGGTGTCATTGGTCTGTTTGGACTTGCGGGAGCTGCCGGAGCGTTGGGCGCTCGTCCGGCGGGCGGTTTTGCCGATAAGGGCAAATCGCACCACACCACAACTTTCGGTCTGCTGCTGCTATTACTTTCATGGCTGGCGATCTGGTTTGGTCACACTTCCGTACTGGCGTTGATTATCGGAATCCTGGTGCTGGATCTCACCGTGCAGGGCGTGCATATCACTAACCAGACGGTAATTTATCGGATACATCCTGATGCGCGCAATCGCCTGACCGCAGGTTACATGACTAGCTACTTTATTGGCGGTGCCGCCGGTTCGCTAATTTCAGCCTCAGCCTGGCAACATGGCGGTTGGGCTGGCGTTTGTCTGGCTGGCGCGACGATTGCCCTGGTTAACTTACTGGTCTGGTGGCGAGGTTTTCATCGTCAGGAAGCCGCAAATTAAGCAATCAGCAACCGTTTTCGTGGCTTTACACTTATAAGGGTGTTAAGAAGCCCATCAGTCTGATAAGGTTAAGATATTCATTCAGTCTATTTATAATATTAACAATCGTTAAGCGTACACTCTATGGAAAGCCCTACTCCACAGCCTGCTCCTGGTTCGGCGACCTTCATGGAAGGATGCAAAGACAGTTTACCGATTGTTATTAGTTATATTCCGGTGGCCTTTGCGTTCGGTCTGAATGCGACCCGTCTGGGATTCTCTCCTCTCGAAAGCGTTTTTTTCTCCTGCATCATTTATGCAGGCGCGAGCCAGTTCGTCATTACCGCGATGCTGGCAGCCGGGAGTAGTTTGTGGATTGCTGCACTGACCGTCATGGCAATGGATGTTCGCCATGTGTTGTATGGCCCGTCACTGCGTAGCCGTATTATTCAGCGTCTGCAAAAATCGAAAACCGCCCTGTGGGCGTTTGGCCTGACGGATGAGGTTTTTGCCGCCGCAACCGCAAAACTGGTACGCAATAATCGCCGCTGGAGCGAGAACTGGATGATCGGCATTGCCTTCAGTTCATGGTCATCGTGGGTATTTGGTACGGTAATAGGGGCATTCTCCGGCAGCGGCTTGCTGCAAGGTTATCCCGCCGTTGAAGCTGCATTAGGTTTTATGCTTCCGGCACTCTTTATGAGTTTCCTGCTCGCCTCTTTCCAGCGCAAACAATCTCTTTGCGTTACCGCAGCGTTAGTTGGTGCCCTTGCAGGCGTAACGCTATTTTCTATTCCCGTCGCCATTCTGGCAGGCATTGTCTGTGGCTGCCTCACTGCGTTAATCCAGGCATTCTGGCAAGGAGCGCCCGATGAGCTATGAGGTTCTGCTGCTTGGGTTACTAGTTGGCGTGGCGAATTATTGCTTCCGCTATTTGCCGCTGCGCCTGCGTGTGGGTAATGCCCGCCCAACCAAACGTGGCGCGGTAGGTATTTTGCTCGACACCATTGGCATCGCCTCGATATGCGCTCTGCTGGTTGTCTCTACCGCACCAGAAGTGATGCACGATACACGCCGTTTCGTGCCCACGCTGGTCGGCTTCGCGGTACTGGGTGCCAGTTTCTATAAAACACGCAGCATTATCATCCCAACACTGCTTAGTGCGCTGGCCTATGGGCTAGCCTGGAAAGTGATGGCGATTATATAACCCACAAGAATCATTTTTCTAAAACAATACATTTACTTTATTTGTCACTGTCGTTACTATATCGGCTGAAATTAATGAGGTCATACCCAAATGGATAGTTCGTTTACGCCCATTGAACAAATGCTAAAATTTCGCGCCAGCCGCCACGAAGATTTTCCTTATCAGGAGATCCTTCTGACTCGTCTTTGCATGCACATGCAAAGCAAGCTGCTGGAGAACCGCAATAAAATGCTGAAGGCTCAGGGGATTAACGAGACGTTGTTTATGGCGTTGATTACGCTGGAGTCTCAGGAAAACCACAGTATTCAGCCTTCTGAATTAAGTTGTGCTCTTGGATCATCCCGTACCAACGCGACGCGTATTGCCGATGAACTGGAAAAACGCGGTTGGATCGAACGTCGTGAAAGCGATAACGATCGCCGCTGCCTGCATCTGCAATTAACGGAAAAAGGTCACGAGTTTTTGCGCGAGGTTTTACCACCGCAGCATAACTGCCTGCATCAACTCTGGTCCGCGCTCAGCACAACAGAAAAAGATCAGCTCGAGCAAATCACCCGCAAATTGCTCTCCCGTCTCGACCAGATGGAACAAGACGGTGTGGTTCTCGAAGCGATGAGCTAACGCGTCATCTCGCTCAAAAATCCAGATTTATAAAAGAAAAAATGACTGGCCAGCATCGCAACATGCTGGCCTTTTTGGCAAGCAGGTCGGCTCAGCCGATGAGTTAAGAAGATCGTGGAGAACAATATGAGCGCAAATGCGGAGACTCAAACCCCGCAGCAACCGGTAAAGAAGAGCGGCAAACGTAAGCGTCTGCTCCTCCTTCTCACCTTGCTCTTTATAATTATTGCCGTAGCGATAGGGATTTATTGGTTTTTGGTACTGCGTCACTTCGAAGAAACCGATGACGCATACGTGGCAGGGAATCAAATTCAAATTATGTCTCAGGTGTCTGGCAGCGTGACGAAAGTCTGGGCCGATAACACCGATTTTGTAAAAGAAGGCGACGTGCTGGTCACTCTCGACCCGACAGATGCTCGCCAGGCGTTTGAAAAAGCCAAAACTGCACTGGCTTCCAGCGTTCGCCAAACCCACCAGCTGATGATTAACAGCAAGCAGTTGCAGGCGAATATTGAGGTGCAGAAAATCGCCCTCGCGAAAGCACAAAGCGACTACAACCGCCGTGTGCCGCTGGGCAATGCCAACCTGATTGGTCGCGAAGAGCTGCAACACGCCCGCGACGCCGTCACCAGTGCCCAGGCGCAACTGGACGTCGCGATTCAACAATACAATGCCAATCAGGCGATGATTCTGGGGACTAAACTGGAAGATCAGCCAGCCGTGCAACAGGCTGCCACCGAAGTACGTAACGCCTGGCTGGCGCTGGAGCGTACTCGTATTATCAGTCCGATGACCGGTTATGTCTCCCGCCGCGCGGTACAGCCTGGGGCGCAAATTAGCCCAACGACGCCGCTGATGGCGGTCGTTCCAGCCACCAATATGTGGGTGGATGCCAACTTTAAAGAGACGCAGATTGCCAATATGCGTATCGGTCAGCCGGTCACTATCACCACGGATATTTACGGCGATGATGTGAAATACACCGGTAAAGTGGTTGGTCTGGATATGGGCACAGGTAGCGCGTTCTCACTGCTTCCAGCGCAAAATGCGACCGGTAACTGGATCAAAGTCGTTCAGCGTCTGCCTGTGCGTATCGAACTGGACCAGAAACAGCTGGAGCAATATCCGCTGCGTATCGGTTTGTCCACGCTGGTGAGCGTCAATACCACTAACCGTGACGGTCAGGTACTGGCAAATAAAGTACGTTCCACTCCGGTAGCGGTAAGCACCGCGCGTGAAATCAGCCTGGCACCTGTCAATAAACTGATCGACGATATCGTAAAAGCTAACGCTGGCTAATCCAGAGGTGCGTGTGATGCAACAGCAAAAACCGCTGGAAGGCGCGCAACTGGTCATTATGACGATTGCGCTGTCACTGGCGACATTCATGCAGGTGCTGGACTCCACCATTGCTAACGTGGCGATCCCCACTATCGCCGGGAATCTGGGCTCATCGCTCAGCCAGGGAACGTGGGTAATCACTTCTTTCGGGGTGGCGAATGCCATCTCGATCCCGCTTACCGGCTGGCTGGCAAAGCGCGTCGGGGAAGTGAAACTGTTCCTTTGGTCCACCATCGCCTTTGCTATTGCGTCGTGGGCGTGTGGTGTCTCCAGCAGCCTGAATATGCTGATCTTCTTCCGCGTGATTCAGGGGATTGTCGCCGGGCCGTTGATCCCGCTTTCGCAAAGTCTATTGCTGAATAACTACCCGCCAGCCAAACGCTCGATCGCGCTGGCGTTGTGGTCGATGACGGTGATTGTCGCGCCAATTTGCGGCCCGATCCTCGGCGGTTATATCAGCGATAATTACCACTGGGGCTGGATATTCTTCATCAACGTGCCGATTGGCGTGGCGGTGGTGTTGATGACACTGCAAACTCTGCGCGGACGTGAAACCCGCACCGAACGGCGGCGGATTGATGCCGTGGGGCTGGCACTGCTGGTTATTGGTATCGGCAGCCTGCAGATTATGCTCGACCGCGGTAAAGAGCTGGACTGGTTTTCATCACAGGAAATTATCATCCTTACCGTGGTGGCGGTGGTGGCTATCTGCTTCCTGATTGTCTGGGAGCTGACCGACGATAACCCGATAGTCGATCTGTCGTTGTTTAAGTCGCGCAACTTCACCATCGGCTGCTTGTGTATCAGCCTCGCGTATATGCTCTACTTCGGCGCTATTGTTCTGCTGCCGCAGTTGTTGCAGGAGGTCTACGGTTACACGGCGACCTGGGCAGGTTTGGCCTCTGCGCCGGTAGGGATTATTCCGGTGATCCTGTCGCCGATTATCGGCCGCTTCGCGCATAAACTGGATATGCGGCGGCTGGTAACCTTCAGCTTTATTATGTATGCCGTCTGCTTCTACTGGCGTGCCTATACCTTTGAACCAGGTATGGATTTTGGCGCGTCGGCCTGGCCGCAGTTTATCCAGGGGTTTGCGGTGGCCTGCTTCTTTATGCCGCTGACCACCATTACGCTGTCTGGTTTGCCACCGGAACGACTGGCGGCGGCATCGAGCCTCTCTAACTTTACGCGAACGCTGGCGGGGTCTATCGGCACGTCGATAACCACGACCATGTGGACCAACCGCGAGTCGATGCACCATGCGCAGTTGACTGAGTCGGTAAACCCGTTCAACCCGAATGCCCAGGCGATGTACAGTCAACTGGAAGGGCTTGGGATGACGCAACAGCAGGCATCAGGCTGGATTGCCCAGCAGATCACCAATCAGGGGCTGATTATTTCCGCCAATGAGATCTTCTGGATGTCAGCCGGGATATTCCTCGTCCTGCTGGGGCTGGTGTGGTTTGCTAAACCGCCATTTGGCGCAGGTGGCGGCGGAGGCGGTGCGCACTAAGTACAACTAAGCCAGTTCATTTGAACTGGCTTTTTTCAATTAATTGTGAAGATAGTTTACTGACTAGATGTGCAGTTCCTGCAACTTCTCTTTCGGCAGTGCCAGTTCTTCGTTGCTGTTGATGCGTACGTCACGTTCCAGAATGCTACGCGCAATATCCTGCGCTTCCTGCAACGAGTGCATCTGGTAAGTGCCACACTGGTAGACGTTCAGTTCCGGGATCTGATTCTGATCCTGCACTTTCAGCACGTCTTCCATTGCCGCTTTCCAGGCATCAGCAACACGCTGCTCATCTGGCGTACCAATCAGACTCATATAAAAACCGGTGCGGCAGCCCATTGGCGAGATATCGATAATCTCTACACCATTACCGTTAAGATGGTTACGCATAAAACCAGCAAACAGGTGCTCCAGGGTATGGATCCCTCTTTCTGGCATCACTTCTTTGTTCGGCACGCAGAAGCGCAGATCGAACACGGTGATTGCGTCGCCATGCGGGGTGTTCATTGTTTTCGCCACCCGAACTGCAGGCGCTTCCATCCGGGTATGATCGACTGTGAAGCTATCTAACAACGGCATTTAGCCACCTCCGGTAATTTTTTTAAAAATTTTCTGAACTCTTTCTTCCCAGGCGAGTCTGAGTATATGAAAGACGCGCATTTGTTATCATCATCCCTGAATTCAGAGATGAAATTTTGGCCACTCACGAGTGGCCTTTTTCTTTTCTGTCAGGCGTGTTTTTCCAGCCACACCGCAAACGGTTCGGTATCAGCGGCTTCCATTTCCTGCTGACGGCGTTCAGACGCCTCGCGCTCGGCTACAAAATCCTCTTCGCGCAGAATTTCCAGCGGCTCTTCACGCAGCAGATTACGGTAGGCTTCTGCAAATGCTTTGCCTGTTCCGCCAATACCAGTATCAATCATAGACCTTAAGATACGGGCAGAGAAAGTCAGATCGGGATTATCGAAGCAGGCAACCAGTTCATCACACACTTTCTGATACGCTTCGCCGCCGTTAATACTATCCAGCGTTTGCGCGACGCGTTTCAGATCGCGGAACAGATCTTTACCCACCTGCGGTAACGGGAACTGTGCGGTTTCGCAGCCGATACCCAGCGTCAGACCCGGTTTGCGACCTTCGAGGATCACCCGGTTCCAGTTAACGCGTGTACAGGCAAGTTCGCTACTGCTCATTTCCGGTGCATCAGCCAGCGCACACCAGACCATAAACAGGTCGAGGAATCGCACCTGCTGTTCATCTACACCAATCGGCGAGAACGGGTTGATGTCCAGCGAACGCACTTCAATATATTCAATGCCGCCACGTAACAGCGCATCAGAAGGCGACTCGCCGCTGCGGGTAACGCGTTTTGGACGAATCGGCGCGTACAGTTCGTTTTCAATCTGCAACACGTTGCTGTTGATTTGCAGCCTCTTACCGTCTTTCTCAATACCAATCTTCGCGTACTCTTCCGATGGCGTTTTGATTGCCTGTTTAAGGCCCGCTACGTACTCGTAAAGATCGTTGAAGGTAATACCAAGATTGCTTTGCGATTTATTGGTATAGCCGAGATCGCTCAAACGAAGAGAGGTCGCATACGGCAGGTAATACATACCGCACTCGGTTTTCTCAAACGGCAGCGACGTTGGTTTTCCTTGCAGGAAAGAAGAACAAATCGCCGGAGATGCACCAAACAGATAAGGAATGACCCAACCGAAACGATAGTAATTGCGGATAACGCGGAAATAGCCCGCAGAAATTTTCTCTTTGGCATCAGCGCCCGAGATATCACCGCACTTCGCTTGCCAGAATGCCATTGGCAAAGAGAAATTGTAGTGCACGCCGGAAATGGTTTGCATCAGCGCGCCGTAGCGATTTTTCAGCCCTTCACGATACAGCGTTTTAAAGCGTCCGGTGTTAGAAGTGCCGTACTGTGCCAGTTCGATGTCCTGACCTTCTGCGATGTAGCATGGCATACTTAACGGCCACATCCGCTCATCGCCCATATTGCGCGCCGTATAACGATGCAGATCGCGCATAAAGGTCAGCATATGTTCAATATCACCATCCACTGGTGTAATGAATTCCAGCAATGCTTCCGCAAAATCGGTAGTAATCCATTTGTGCGTCAGTGCGGAACCTAATGCTTCAGGATGACCTGTTGTTGCCAGTGTGCCATCAGCATTAACACGCAAAGTTTCGCGCTCCAGCCCACGCTGTATCCCCTTTAACGCCTGAGGATGTTTTTCCAGCCAGGCCAGCGCCTGTGATACGTCCGGGATCAAATTGACCTCCCGCCTGTCAAAATCGTTTTAATTAGCATAACTGTAATGGTGACCATATGTGCAGGCCTACAATTAGTGCCACCACATCATGCCCTGAACGGTCGCTGCTGCAACTGCAACATAGCGTAACGCTTTACCAAGGCACAAAAAAAAGATTACCGGTCCCCACGAGATGCGCATCCATCCCGCTAACAGACACAGTAAATCGCCAACCACGGGCATCCAGCTTAATAATAGCGTGACTGCACCATAGCGTTTCAGCCAGCCGGTAGCTTTCTCTTGCCAGCGCGATGTTTTACGCAATGGAAAGAAACGCCCAAGGATAACGTTAGTTAACCCTCCAAGGCTATTACCCATTGTTGCTGTTAAAACTAAAACCCAGGGATGACTGATCCCGGAAAGCAACATTGCCACCAGCACGACTTCGGAGTTGCCGGGTAATAGTGTAGCGCTGAGAAAACTACTGGCAAACAACGAGAAAAGCGATAACGCTTCACTCACAGCAAGCGAACATCCACGGCGTCCATGCCTGCTGCACGGGCCGCCTGAATACCGAAATCGGCATCTTCAAAGACCACACACTGCGTCGGTTGCACGCCCATACGCTGCGCGCACAACAAAAATGTGTCTGGCGCGGGTTTATGGTGTTTGACGTGATCGGCAGCGACGACGGCGTCAAAATAATGGCGTAATCCCAGGTGCGCCAGCAATGCCTCAGCGATGGCGCTTTCACTCCCCGTTCCTACAGCCATTGGGCGACGACCATGCCAACTTTTCACCACATCAACAAGAGGAAGCGGTTCGACGCTATCCAGCAGCATACTTCTTACTGCTTCTGTTTTTTCACGCGCTAACGCATGCGGGTCGAGATCGGCCTGATTCAGCTCAATAATTGCCTGAGCAATACGCCAGGTGGGCGATCCATTAAGCGCAATCATCGCCTGAATATCGTACTGAAGACCGTAGTGCCCTAATACTTCGCGCCACGCTTTACGGTGCGTAGGCTCCGTATCCAGGATTGTGCCATCCATATCAAAAATTAAACCTGCATAACGCTCGTACATGGTCTTCTCGCAAGTCGAAAAATATGACGCTACTTTAGCGTAATTGCTTGATTTTGTCGCTGATGGCGAAGGAGAAGAAAATTCAGGAAATGGATAAAGGAGTTATTTAGAAATGAGATATTTTTGAAGGAAATTTTTTGGAGAAGATGGTGCATCCGGGAGGATGACTCACTGACGTTCGCCCTTCGGGCCGTTGCTGGCGCAACGTTATCCTTCCTGGTGCCTGCGGTTAATACCGCTATCTCTTCGATACCTTCATTGCTGAAGGTTACGGAGAATATGGTGCATCCGGGAGGATTCGAACCTCCGACCGCTCGGTTCGTAGCCGAGTACTCTATCCAGCTGAGCTACGGATGCATCGGGAAAACTTATTCTACTGCTGATATTGATACCGCTACTAAAGCCATATCAATTAAGAGATGGTGCATCCGGGAGGATTACTCGCCTTGCGGCTCGCCCTTCGGGCCGTTGCTAAAGCAACGTTATCATCCCTAGTGCCTGCGGTTAATTCCGCTACCTCTTCGATACCTTCATTGCTGAAGATTTCGGAGAATATGGTGCATCCGGGAGGATTCGAACCTCCGACCGCTCGGTTCGTAGCCGAGTACTCTATCCAGCTGAGCTACGGATGCATCGGGAAATTTATTTTACTGCTGATATTGATACCGCTACTAAAGCCATATCAAGTAAGAGATGGTGCATCCGGGAGGATTCGAACCTCCGACCGCTCGGTTCGTAGCCGAGTACTCTATCCAGCTGAGCTACGGATGCATCGGGAAACTTACTTTACTGCAGATTTTTTGATACCGCTACTAAAGCCGTATCAAGTAAGAGATGGTGCATCCGGGAGGATTACTCGCCTTGCGGCTCGCCCTTCGGGCCGTTGCTAAAGCAACGTTATCCTCCCTGGTGCCTGCGGTTATTACCGCCACCTCTTCCATACCTTCATCGCTGAAAGTACGTAGAATATGGTGCATCCGGGAGGATTCGAACCTCCGACCGCTCGGTTCGTAGCCGAGTACTCTATCCAGCTGAGCTACGGATGCAAATGGCGGTGAGGCGGGGATTCGAACCCCGGATGCAGCTTTTGACCGCATACTCCCTTAGCAGGGGAGCGCCTTCAGCCTCTCGGCCACCTCACCACACGCCTCTTACGAGTGCTTCGAAGAACTTGTTTATCGCTCATCGTCGCTGCGTGGCGCACATATTACTTTCTGAGACTTATAAGTCAAACAATTTTTCCTACACTTTTATCGTTTGCACACTTCACGTTCAATTAGTCTGTAAAAACGTCAAAAAGAGTGTTTTATCAACAGAAGAATGGAGGTCTGACAGATAGTAGTAATGCAAAAAAATGGAGACTTAAGTTGAATGAACGGGAGTAAAGCGAAAAGACTATAGAGTGAAGGAGAAATTTTGAGGGTGCGTCTCACCGATAAAGATGAGACGCGGAAAGATTAGTAACTGGACTGCTGGGATTTTTCAGCCTGGATACGCTGGTAGATCTCTTCACGGTGAACAGAAACTTCCTTCGGGGCATTTACGCCAATACGTACCTGGTTGCCCTTTACCCCTAAAACTGTCACGGTGACCTCATCCCCAATCATGAGGGTCTCACCAACTCGACGAGTCAGAATCAGCATTCTTTGCTCCTTGAAAGATTAAAAGAGTCGGGTCTCTCTGTATCCCGGCATTATCCATCATATAACGCCAAAAAGTAAGCAATGACAAACACATTACATCTAAGCAGTCATGGCATTACATTCTGTTAAACCTAAGTTTAGCCGATATACACAACTTCAACCTGACTTTATCGTTGTCGATAGCGTTAATGCGAATGCCGTGAAGCGAGTCCACGGCATTGCCTGACGCTTATATTATTGCAATTTCGCGCTGACCCAGCCTTTCACACTGGCTAACGCTGCAGGTAAGGCCGCAGCATCCGTACCACCGGCTTGCGCCATGTCAGGACGTCCACCACCCTTGCCGCCCACCTGCTGAGCGACCATACCAATCAGTTCCCCTGCTTTCACACGATCTGTGACGTCCTTAGATACGCCTGCAATCAGAGAAACCTTACCTTCGACTACCGTTGCCAGCACGATAATTGTCGACCCCAGCTGATTTTTTAAATCGTCAACCATGGTACGCAACATTTTCGGCTCAACACCGCTAAGCTCGCTAACCAACAGCTTAACACCATTAACATCAATTGCCTTACTGGAAAGATTTGCGCTCTCCTGTGCGGCAGCTTGTTCTTTAAGCTGTTGTAACTCTTTTTCCAGCTGACGCGTACGTTCCAGTACTGAGCGCACTTTATCAGCCAGATTATTGCTATCGCCTTTCAGCAGATGCGCGACTTCGCTTAAGCGATCGCTGTCTGCATGAACGGTGGCGATAGCACCTTCTCCGGTTACCGCTTCGATACGACGAACGCCTGCAGCAGTACCCGATTCAGAGATGATGCGGAACAGACCAATATCACCAGTGCGGCTGGCGTGAGTACCGCCACACAACTCGGTAGAGAAATCGCCCATGCTCAGCACGCGTACGCGCTCATCATACTTCTCGCCGAACAGCGCCATCGCACCTTTCGCTTTCGCCGCTTCGAGATCCATGATGTTGGTTTCGATCGGCAAATTGCGACGAATCTGTGTGTTCACCAGGTCTTCGACCGCACGAATCTCTTCTGGTTTCATCGCTTCGTTGTGTGAGAAGTCGAAGCGCAGCACCTTGTCGTTAACCAGTGAACCTTTCTGCGATACATGAGTACCCAGAACCTGGCGCAGCGCAGCGTGCATCAGGTGCGTTGCGGAGTGATTCAGACGAATACGGGCGCGACGAGCCTCATCAACATCAGCCTGCACCGCGTCGCCCACTTTCAGAGAACCCGCAGCAAGTTTACCGATGTGACCAATCGCCTGGCCGTATTTCTGCGTATCTTCCACCGCAAAGGAGAAGTTAGCGCCTTTCAGTTCGCCTTTATCGCCAACCTGACCGCCGGATTCCGCATAGAATGGCGTTTGATCCAGCACGACCACAGCTTCCTGGCCTGCATTGATGGCATCAACCGCTTTACCATCAACAAACAGCGCAGTCACTTTGCCGTTCAGTTCCAGATGGTCATAGCCTTTAAATTCAGATGCACTGTCAACACGGATCATTGCGTTGTAATCGGCACCAAAGCCGCTGGCTTCGCGCGCGCGACGACGCTGCTCTTCCATTGCAGCTTCAAAACCAGCTTCGTCAACTTTGATGTTGCGCTCACGACAAACATCAGCCGTCAGGTCAACCGGGAAGCCATAGGTGTCGTACAGACGGAAAGCAGTTTCACCATCCAGCGTATCACCAGAAAGTTTTGCCAGCTCTTCATCCAGCAACGCCAGACCGCGCTCCAGAGTACGAGCAAACTGCTCTTCTTCAGTCTTCAGCACCTGCTCAACCTGCGCCTGCTGGCGTTTCAGGTCTTCACCCGCAGAGCCCATAACGTCGATCAGCGGACCAACCAGTTTGTAGAAGAAGGTTTCTTTCGCGCCGAGCATATTACCGTGACGCACTGCGCGACGAATGATACGACGCAGTACATAACCACGGTTTTCATTGGACGGCATTACGCCATCCGCGATCAGGAACGCACAAGAACGAATGTGGTCAGCGATTACGCGCAGCGATTTATTGCTCAGATCGGTTGCGCCAGTGACTTTCGCTACCGCCTGGATCAGCGTGCGGAACAGGTCGATGTCATAGTTAGAGTTAACGTGTTGCAGCACCGCAGCAATACGCTCCAGACCCATACCGGTATCTACAGACGGCTTCGGCAGCGGTTCCATCGTGCCATCGGCCTGGCGGTTGAACTGCATGAAGACGATGTTCCAGATCTCAATGTAGCGGTCGCCGTCTTCTTCCGGGCTTCCCGGAGGGCCCCCCCAAATGTGGTCGCCGTGATCGTAGAAGATTTCGGTGCACGGGCCGCACGGACCAGTGTCACCCATCTGCCAGAAGTTGTCAGATGCGTATGGCGCACCTTTGTTATCGCCGATGCGAATAATACGTTCGCGCGGGATCCCTACTTCTTTTTCCCAGATTTCGTAGGCTTCGTCGTCGCTTTCATAGACGGTAACCCACAGACGCTCTTTCGGCAGGGCAAACCATTTTTCGCTGGTCAGCAGTTCCCATGCAAACTGAATGGCATCGTGTTTGAAATAGTCGCCGAAGCTGAAGTTGCCCAGCATTTCGAAGAAGGTATGGTGACGCGCGGTGTAACCGACGTTTTCCAGGTCGTTGTGTTTACCACCCGCACGCACGCAGCGTTGGGAAGTGGTAGCGCGGGAATAATTACGCTTGTCGAGCCCAAGGAACACATCCTTGAACTGGTTCATCCCGGCGTTGGTAAACAACAAAGTTGGGTCGTTATGGGGTACCAGGGAGCTGCTGGCAACTACCTGATGTCCCTTACTATGGAAAAAGTCGAGAAACGCCTGACGGATCTCAGCGGTGCTCTTGCTCATAATTATCCTGAAATCAAGCTAACGAAATATCGCCACCAGCTCCAGCGTGTCTTAACCGCCGGGCTGGTAACTGAAAAGTGGGAATAAGATAAGTTTTCTTGACTGGGAAGTAAAATACCGTATGCGTTCAGTCGGCAAAATTTCGCCAAATCTCCTGGATATCTTCCATCAGATAGCCACGATAGAGCAGAAAACGCTGGATCTTAACTTTTTCTGAAAAGACAGTTGGCAAAGGTTCGCCATATTTTCGCGTCGCCTGATCGCGCGCCAGTGCGCACCAGTCGATGTCACATTCACGCATCGCTTTTTCTGTCGCTTCGCGGGAAATACCTTTCTGATTCAGTTCCTGGCGAATACGCGCAGGTCCATAACCTTTGCGGCTACGGCTGGCGATAAAGCGCGCAACAAATCGGCTGTCATCGAGATAGCCATGTTCATGGCACCAGGCAATAACGCGCTCGTAATCTTCTGCCGTAGCATCAATCTCTTCTGGGCCATTTTTGCCCATAATCGGTGCCGCGAGTTTACGTCGCAGTTCTTGCTCACTGTGATCGCGCACCGCCAGAATGCGTACCGCACGATCCAACAGGCGAGCATATGCCGGGCGACGGGATGTTGATTCTGTCATGGCATATCCTTACAACTTAAAAAAGCAAAAGGGCCGCAGATGCGACCCTTGTGTATCAAACAAGACGATTAAAAATCTTCGTTAGTTTCTGCTACGCCTTCGCTATCATCTACAGAGAAATCCGGCGTTGAGTTCGGGTTGCTCAGCAGCAACTCACGTACTTTCTTCTCGATCTCTTTCGCGGTTTCCGGGTTATCTTTCAGCCAGGCAGTCGCATTCGCTTTACCCTGACCGATCTTCTCACCTTTGTAGCTGTACCACGCGCCTGCTTTCTCGATCAGCTTCTCTTTTACGCCCAGGTCAACCAGTTCGCCGTAGAAGTTGATACCTTCGCCGTAGAGGATCTGGAATTCAGCCTGTTTAAACGGCGCAGCGATTTTGTTCTTCACCACTTTCACGCGGGTTTCGCTACCCACCACGTTTTCGCCCTCTTTCACCGCGCCGATACGACGGATGTCGAGACGAACAGAGGCGTAGAATTTCAGCGCGTTACCACCGGTAGTGGTTTCCGGGTTACCGAACATCACACCAATTTTCATACGGATCTGGTTGATGAAGATCAGCAGCGTGTTGGACTGCTTCAGGTTACCCGCCAGCTTACGCATCGCCTGGCTCATCATACGTGCCGCAAGGCCCATGTGAGAGTCGCCGATTTCGCCTTCGATTTCCGCTTTCGGCGTCAGTGCCGCCACGGAGTCAACGACGATAACGTCTACTGCGCCAGAACGCGCCAGGGCGTCACAGATTTCCAGTGCCTGCTCGCCGGTGTCCGGCTGGGAGCACAGCAGGTTGTCGATATCGACGCCCAGTTTACGTGCGTAGATTGGGTCCAGCGCGTGTTCAGCATCGATAAACGCACAGGTTTTACCTTCACGCTGCGCTGCGGCGATCACCTGCAGCGTCAGCGTGGTTTTACCGGAAGATTCCGGTCCGTAGATTTCGACGATACGGCCCATCGGCAGACCACCTGCCCCAAGCGCGATATCCAGTGAAAGCGAACCGGTAGAGATGGTTTCCACATCCATGGAACGGTCTTCACCCAGGCGCATGATGGAGCCTTTACCAAATTGTTTCTCAATCTGGCCCAGTGCTGCCGCCAACGCTTTCTGTTTGTTTTCGTCGATAGCCATTTTTACTCCTGTCATGCCGGGTAATACCGGATAGTCAATATGTTCTGTTGAAGCAATTATACTGTATGCTCATACAGTATCAAGTGTTTTGTAGAAATTGTTGCCACAAGGTCTGCAATGCATACGCAGTAGCCTGACGACGCACCGCATCACGGTCGCCGCTGAAGCATTCCCGCCGGGTAATGCCTTCACCGCGGGCAGTGGCAAAAGCAAACCAGACGGTGCCGACAGGCTTCTCTTCACTGCCGCCATCCGGCCCGGCGATACCACTAATAGACACGGCATAATCAGCACGAGCCGCTTTCAGTGCGCCTATCGCCATTTCCACCACGACGGGTTCACTCACCGCGCCATGCTGCGCCAGCGTCTCTTCGCGTACGCCGATCATCTGCGCTTTGGCTTCGTTACTGTAGGTGACAAATCCGCGTTCAAACCAGGCGGAGCTACCGGCAATATCGGTAATCACTTTCGCTACCCAACCACCGGTACAAGACTCGGCAGTTGTTACGGTTGCGCCACGGGCTTTCAGCGCCTGCCCAACCTGTTCACTTAACTGCATCAGTTCACTGTCAGTCATCACAACCTCTGTCAGTCAAAAATTTATGCCGGACAAGATAGCACTTTCGTCAGGAAGATGGTGTTGGCGTTGCAATTTTACGAGGAGGATTCAGAAAAAAGCTGATTAGCCAGAGGGAAGCTCACGCCCCCCTCTTGTAAATAGCTACTGTACTCGCGCCAGCGCCACGGCTTGTCCTAACTGCCAGACCGCCATTGCGTAATGGGTGCTGTGGTTGTAACGGGTGATGGTGTAGAAGTTCGGCAGACCGTACCAGTACTGGTAGCCGGTGCCAACATCCAGACGCAGCAGGCTGGCTTGTTGATGGTTGCCCAGCGGCTGCTGTGGCGTTAAACCTGCGGCGGCAAGCTGCGAAATGCTGTACTTAGTTTTGAAGCCATTTGGCAAGCCTGGAGCCTGACCGTTTGCCATTACCGCGACCTGATCGCCTTTCACCCAGCCGTGCGCTTTGAAATAGTTCGCCACGCTACCGATCGCATCAACCGGATCCCACAGGTTGATATGCCCGTCGCCGCTGAAATCTACCGCATATTGTTTGTAAGACGACGGCATAAACTGTCCGTAGCCCATCGCCCCGGCAAAGGAACCTTTCAGATTGAGCGGATCGTCCTGCTCGTCGCGCGCCATCAACAGGAAGGTTTCCAGCTCGCCAGAGAAATACTCCGCGCGGCGTGGGTAGTTAAATGACAGCGTTGCCAGCGCATCGAGGATGCGAGTTTTCCCCATCACGCGCCCCCAGCGGGTTTCAACGCCGATAATCCCGACGATAATTTCCGGCGGTACTCCATACACCTGCCACGCGCGATTCAACGCATCTTCATACTGATTCCAGAAAACCACACCGTTCTGCACGTTGTCCGGCGTAATAAATTTTTTGCGATAACGGAGCCATGCGCCGTTCGGACCTGATGGCGGTTTCACCGATGTGGTTGGTGCCTGGTTATCCATCAGCCGCAGTACCGAATCCAGACGCTTCGCCTGGGAGAGAATTTCCTGCAACTGCTGACGATCGAAACCGTGTTTGTTCACCATTTTGTCGATGAACTGCTGGGCATTCGGGTTATTAGCGAAATCGCCGCCCATCTGCATCACATTGTGCTGCGGCTCAAGCAGGAAGCCGCCAGACGGCGTTCCGGTGGTCGTATCAGTCTCAGTAGGTTTTGGCTTGCTGCTACAGGCGGCAAGCAACACAAAAAGGGGAAGCAATGTTACATAACGACGCTTGAACATGAGGGGTCCATTTAACAGATTCAACCAGGGGCAAGTATGGTAAAGCATCACGCCCCGCACAAGGAAGCGGTAGTCACTGCCCGATACGGACTTTACATAACTCAACTCATTCCCCTCGCTATCCTTTTATTCAAACTTTCAAATTAAAATATTTATCTTTCATTTTGCGATCAAAATAACACTTTTAAATCTTTCAATCTGATTAGATTAGGTTGCCGTTTGGTAATAAAACAATAAATCCTGAAGGAGAGAACAATGATAGAAACCATTACTCATGGTGCAGAGTGGTTTATCGGGCTGTTCCAAAAGGGCGGAGAGGTGTTTACCGGGATGGTGACCGGCATTCTTCCGCTGTTGATTAGCCTGCTGGTTATCATGAACGCACTGATTAATTTTATCGGTCAGCATCGTATTGAACGTTTTGCTCAACGTTGCGCCGGTAACCCTGTTTCCCGTTACCTACTGTTACCGTGCATTGGCACGTTTGTCTTTTGCAATCCGATGACCCTAAGCCTGGGTCGCTTTATGCCGGAAAAGTACAAACCCAGCTACTACGCGGCGGCCTCTTATAGCTGCCACTCAATGAATGGCCTCTTCCCCCATATCAACCCTGGCGAACTGTTTGTTTATCTTGGCATTGCCAGCGGTCTGACAACGCTGAACCTGCCACTTGGCCCACTGGCGGTGAGTTATCTGCTGGTTGGTCTGGTCACCAATTTCTTCCGCGGCTGGGTGACCGATCTGACCACCGCCATTTTTGAGAAAAAGATGGGCATTCAACTTGAACAAAAAGTTCACCTGGCAGGAGCAACATCATGACGCATATTCGGATCGAAAAAGGAACGGGTGGCTGGGGCGGCCCGCTTGAGCTGAAAGCCACGCCGGGAAAAAAAATCGTCTATATCACCGCCGGTACCCGGCCTGCGATTGTTGACAAACTGGCACAGCTTACTGGCTGGCAGGCTATTGACGGATTTAAAGAAGGTGAACCCGCGGAGGCGGAAATTGGTGTCGCGGTAATCGACTGTGGCGGCACATTACGCTGCGGCATCTATCCGAAACGACGTATTCCCACCATTAATATCCACTCGACGGGCAAGTCCGGTCCGCTGGCGCAGTACATTGTGGAAGATATTTATGTCTCTGGCGTAAAAGAAGAAAACATCACTGTAGTAGGTGATGCGACACCACAACCCTCTTCCGTGGGCCGTGACTATGACACCAGTAAGAAAATCACCGAACAAAGCGATGGTTTACTGGCGAAGGTGGGAATGGGCATGGGGTCCACCGTTGCGGTGCTGTTTCAATCTGGTCGTGACACCATCGACACTGTATTAAAAACCATTCTGCCGTTTATGGCATTCGTCTCGGCGCTCATTGGCATCATTATGGCTTCTGGCCTTGGTGACTGGATTGCCCACGGTCTTGCTCCGCTGGCGAGCCATCCACTGGGTCTGGTCATGCTGGCGCTCATCTGTTCCTTCCCACTGCTTTCACCTTTCCTCGGCCCAGGCGCAGTTATCGCACAGGTTATCGGCGTATTGATTGGCGTGCAGATTGGTCTCGGCAATATTCCGCCGCATCTGGCTTTACCGGCACTGTTTGCCATCAACGCGCAGGCGGCCTGCGACTTCATCCCGGTCGGTTTGTCGCTGGCGGAAGCCCGTCAGGACACGGTTCGCGTCGGTGTCCCTTCTGTACTGGTGAGCCGCTTTTTAACCGGCGCGCCGACTGTACTGATCGCCTGGTTTGTCTCCGGTTTTATCTATCAATAGAGGCTGAAACATGACCGTTATTTATCAGACCACCATCACCCGTATCGGCGCGAGTGCCATTGACGCCCTCAGTGACCAGATGCTCATCACCTTTCGTGAAGGCGCGCCTGCGGACCTCGAAGAGTATTGCTTCATTCATTGCCACGGCGAGTTGAAAGGTGCACTCCATCCCGGTTTGCAATTTTCACTCGGGCAGCATCGCTATCCGGTGACCGCTGTTGGCAGCGTGGCGGAAGACAACCTTCGCGAACTGGGTCATGTCACCCTGCGCTTCGATGGTTTAAACGAAGCGGAATTTCCGGGCACTGTCCATGTGGCAGGCCCTGTCCCCGACGATATCGCGCCGGGATCGGTTTTGAAGTTTGAATCTGTTAAGGAGTAAAAAATGAATCAGGTTGCCGTTGTCATCGGTGGTGGGCAAACCTTAGGCGCGTTCCTGTGCCACGGTCTGGCTGCCGAGGGGTATCGCGTCGCGGTTGTCGATATTCAGAGCGACAAAGCCGCAAATGTGGCACAAGAAATTAACGCCGAATATGGTGAAAGTATGGCGTACGGTTTTGGTGCTGACGCCACTAGCGAGCAAAGCGTTCTGGCGCTCTCTCGTGGGGTAGATGAAATCTTTGGTCGCGTGGATTTGCTGGTCTACAGCGCCGGAATAGCAAAAGCAGCCTTTATCAGCGACTTCCAGCTCGGCGATTTTGACCGTTCGCTACAGGTGAATCTGGTGGGTTATTTCCTGTGTGCGCGTGAATTTTCGCGTTTGATGATCCGCGACGGGATTCAGGGGCGCATTATTCAGATCAACTCGAAATCCGGCAAAGTGGGCAGCAAACACAACTCTGGCTACAGCGCAGCGAAATTTGGTGGCGTCGGGCTGACTCAATCACTGGCGCTGGATCTGGCGGAGTACGGCATTACGGTGCATTCACTGATGCTCGGTAACCTGCTGAAATCGCCGATGTTCCAGTCACTGTTGCCACAATACGCGACCAAGCTGGGTATCAAACCGGATCAAGTCGAGCAGTATTACATCGACAAAGTACCGCTCAAACGCGGCTGCGATTATCAAGATGTGCTGAATATGCTGCTGTTCTACGCCAGTCCTAAGGCGTCGTACTGCACCGGACAGTCGATCAATGTCACCGGCGGTCAGGTGATGTTCTGATCAACAGCGGAGATCCATTAAGGATCTCCGTGAGACTATAGAATGCCTGATGCGCTACGCTCATCAGGCATACAGGACTTCCGCCACTACATTAAGGAAAAGTTATGGTATCCGCACTCATCACCGTCGCCGTTATCGCCTGGTGTGCGCAACTGGCCTTAGGCGGCTGGCAAATTTCTCGTTTTAACCGTGCCTTCGACACACTATGCCAGCAAGGGCGGGTTGGCGTGGGCCGTTCCAGCGGGCGCTTTAAACCGCGGGTCGTGGTCGCCATCGCGCTGGACGATCAGCAGCGCATCGTCGACACCTTGTTTATGAAAGGACTGACCGTCTTCGCCCGACCGCAAAAAATTCCCGCAATTACCGGTATGCATGCGGGTGATTTACAGCCCGATGTGATCTTTCCCCATGATCCACTATCACAGAATGCTCTATCATTGGCGCTTAAACTGAAACGTGGATAATTTCGTTGTGAATGTTACTTGCTTGCGAAGTTATCATTTTGAAACCTAAATCAGGTAATCACGCCCATGAAACCTCGTCAGCGTCAGGCCGCCATTCTGGAGTATCTGCAAAAGCAGGGTAAATGCTCGGTTGAAGAATTGGCGCAATACTTTGACACCACAGGCACAACCATTCGCAAAGATCTGGTCATTCTGGAACATGCCGGAACCGTCATTCGTACTTATGGCGGAGTGGTGTTGAATAAAGAGGAATCCGATCCGCCTATCGATCATAAAACACTCATCAACACCCACAAGAAAGAGCTGATTGCAGAAGCTGCCGTTAGTTTTATCCATGATGGCGATTCGATCATTCTTGATGCTGGCAGTACCGTTTTGCAGATGGTTCCCCTGCTCTCGCGCTTTAATAACATCACGGTGATGACCAACAGCCTGCATATCGTCAATGCGCTATCCGAACTGGATAACGAACAAACTATCCTGATGCCAGGCGGAACGTTTCGCAAAAAATCGGCCTCATTTCACGGGCAACTGGCAGAGAATGCCTTCGAGCATTTCACCTTCGATAAATTGTTTATGGGCACCGACGGCATCGATCTCAATGCGGGCGTAACCACCTTTAACGAGGTTTATACCGTCAGTAAGGCAATGTGCAATGCCGCGCGCGAAGTGATTTTGATGGCGGACTCATCAAAGTTTGGCCGTAAAAGCCCCAACGTAGTTTGCAGTCTTGAAAGCGTCGATAAGCTGATTACCGACGCAGGTATCGATCCGGCGTTTCGTCAGGCGCTGGAAGAGAAAGGGATCGATGTGATCATAACCGGAGAGAGCAATGAGTGAAGCACTACTGAACGCGGGACGTCAGACGTTAATGCTGGAGTTGCAGGAAGCAAGCCGTTTACCGGAACGTCTGGGCGATGATTTTGTTCGCGCCGCCAATATCATCCTGCACTGTGAAGGCAAAGTGGTGGTTTCGGGAATTGGCAAATCGGGCCACATTGGTAAGAAAATCGCCGCAACGCTTGCCAGTACCGGCACTCCGGCTTTTTTTGTCCATCCGGCAGAAGCGCTGCACGGCGATCTGGGGATGATCGAAAGCCGCGATGTGATGCTGTTTATCTCTTACTCCGGTGGCGCGAAGGAACTGGATCTGATTATTCCGCGTCTGGAAGATAAATCTATCGCGCTGCTGGCGATGACCGGCAAACCGACGTCACCGCTGGGCCTGGCGGCAAAAGCGGTGCTGGATATCTCCGTAGAACGCGAAGCCTGCCCGATGCACCTTGCGCCGACCTCCAGCACCGTCAATACCCTGATGATGGGTGACGCGCTGGCGATGGCGGTCATGCAGGCGCGCGGATTTAATGAAGAAGATTTTGCCCGCTCCCACCCAGCCGGGGCACTGGGCGCTCGCTTGCTGAATAAAGTGCATCATCTGATGCGCCGTGACGATGCCATCCCACAGGTGGCGTTAACCGCCAGCGTGATGGATGCGATGCTGGAACTCAGCCGCACCGGTCTGGGGCTGGTGGCGGTATGTGACGCTCAACAACAGGTACAAGGCGTCTTTACCGACGGCGATTTACGTCGCTGGCTGGTTGGCGGCGGCGCACTCACCACGCCAGTCAATGAAGCGATGACGGTCGGCGGCACCACGTTGCAATCGCAAAGTCGCGCCATCGACGCCAAAGAGATCCTGATGAAGCGCAAAATCACTGCCGCACCGGTGGTGGATGAAAACGGCAAACTCACCGGCGCAATAAACCTGCAGGATTTCTATCAGGCCGGGATTATTTAATCCTTCAATCCCAGACGTTTCGCCAGCCGATGCAGGTTGGCGACGTCGGTTTCCAGCATCCGCGCGCAGGCAGCCCAGTTGTGATGATTTTGTGCCAGTGCCTGACGAATAGTTTCACGCTGGAACGCTTCTGTCGCTTCACGCAGGTTTTGCTTAACAACGGGCACCGCCGCCACTTCTGGCGTCGGCAACGTCACCTCAGGAAAAGCAAAATGTTGCGCCTCAAGAATCACTTCATCGCCGCTGCGGGTGGCTCTCGCCAGAACTACCGCCCGATGAATAGCATGTTCCAGTTCGCGCACGTTTCCCGGAAAACTGTAGTGTTGCAGTAAATTTCGCGCTCCGGCACTTAATACCACGCGGGAGAGCCCCTGCCGCAAACGACACTGCTCGCAGAAATACCCCGCCAGCAGAATGACATCATCGCCCCGCTCACGCAGCGGCGGCACCGAAAGTGGAAACACGCTCAGGCGATGAAACAAATCGGCGCGGAATCGCCCTGCCAGCACCTCTTCGCGTAAATCGCGGTTAGTCGCCGCCAGCACGCGCACATCGACCCGCAAACAACGGTCATCGCCAACGCGCTGAATATCGCCATACTGCAACACCCTCAGCAGCTTGGCCTGCAATGCCAACGACAACTCGCCGATCTCATCCAGAAACAGCGTGCCGTTATCCGCCATTTCAAACTTCCCGCTGCGATTACTGATAGCGCCAGTAAACGCTCCTTTCACATGCCCGAACAACTCACTTTCCGCCACACTTTCCGGCAGTGCAGCACAGTTGAGATAGACCAGCGGATTCACCGCCCGTGGCGAGGCTTCATGAATCGCTTTCGCCACCAGCTCCTTACCGGTTCCAGTCTCACCGCTGATCAGGACGTTGAGATCGGACGCCGCCACAATCTCAATCTCTTTTTTCAGTTGCGTCATGCCAGGGGACAAGCCAATCATCTGCGTCTGTTTCACCGCTTCAAACGGCGTGGCATCGCCTGGCAGCATATTCTGGCTTTCCAGTTGTTCAATCAGCAACGCATTGCTTAACGCTCCCGCCGCCAGCGCAGCAATCAGCCGTAGCTCTTCGTCGCTGAAAACATCGAACTGATCGGGCTGCATCCCGTCGAGCGTCAGTGCGCCGATCAGGTTTTGCCCGGCAAACAATGGCAGACCAACGCAGGCGTGAACCTTCAGACTCTCCTGCCCAGGAATCAAACCGTCATAGGGATCGGGCAATTCGCTGTCTGCGGGAAAGCGCACCACATCCCCGGCGCGGGCAATCGCTTCCAGCCGTGGATGCCCTTCCAGCGCAAAGCGTCTACCGAGTACATCCTTTGCCAGACCGTCGATGGCAAGCGGAATAAACTGCCGCGAATCGTAACGTAGCAACGCAGACGCATCGCACTCCAGCACCTGACGTAGCGTGGTGATCAGGCGCTGAAAACGATCCTGGTGACCAATCCCACGCTGCAATTCGATGGCGATATTCGCCAGCACATCAACGGAAAAACTCATCTTTGCCTCACTGTCAATTTGACTATAGATATTGTCATATCGACCATTTGATTGATAGTCATTTTGACTACTCATTAATGGGCATAATTTTATTTATAGAGTAAAAACAATCAGATAAAAAACTGGCACGCAATCTGCAATTAGCAAGACATCTTTTTAGAACACGCTGAATAAATTGAGGTTGCTATGTCTATTGTGGTGAAAAATAACATTCATTGGGTTGGTCAACGTGACTGGGAAGTGCGTGATTTTCACGGCACGGAATATAAAACGCTGCGCGGCAGCAGCTACAATAGCTACCTCATCCGCGAAGAAAAAAACGTGCTGATCGACACCGTCGACCATAAATTCAGCCGCGAATTTGTGCAGAACCTGCGTAATGAAATCGATCTGGCGGATATCGATTACATCGTGATTAACCATGCAGAAGAGGACCACGCTGGGGCGCTGACCGAACTGATGGCACAAATTCCCGATACGCCGATCTACTGTACAGCCAACGCTATCGACTCGATAAATGGTCATCACCATCATCCGGAGTGGAATTTTAATGTGGTGAAAACTGGCGACACGCTGGATATCGGCAACGGCAAACAGCTCATTTTTGTCGAAACACCAATGCTGCACTGGCCGGACAGCATGATGACTTACCTGACAGGCGACGCGGTGCTGTTCAGTAACGATGCTTTCGGTCAACACTACTGCGACGAGCATCTGTTCAACGATGAAGTGGATCAGACGGAGCTTTTCGAGCAGTGCCAGCGTTACTACGCCAATATCCTGACGCCGTTCAGCCGCCTGGTAACACCGAAAATTACCGAGATCCTGGGCTTTAACTTACCAGTCGATATGATAGCCACTTCCCACGGCGTGGTATGGCGCGATAACCCGACGCAAATTGTCGAGCTGTACCTGAAATGGGCGGCTGATTATCAGGAAGACAGAATCACCATTTTCTACGACACCATGTCGAATAACACCCGCATGATGGCTGACGCTATCGCCCAGGGGATTGCGGAAACCGACCCACGCGTGGCGGTGAAAATTTTCAACGTCGCCCGAAGCGATAAAAACGAAATCCTGACTAATGTCTTCCGCTCAAAAGGCGTGCTGGTCGGCACTTCGACGATGAATAACGTGATGATGCCGAAAATCGCCGGGCTGGTGGAGGAGATGACTGGTTTACGCTTCCGTAACAAACGCGCCAGTGCTTTCGGCTCTCACGGCTGGAGCGGCGGTGCGGTGGATCGTCTTTCCACGCGCCTGCAGGATGCGGGTTTCGAAATGTCGCTTAGCCTGAAAGCGAAATGGCGACCAGACCAGGACGCTCTGAAGTTATGCCGTGAACACGGTCGCGAAATCGCCCGTCAGTGGGCGCTCGCGCCGCTGCCGCAGAGCACGGTGAATACGGTAGTTAAAGAAGAAACCTCTGCCACCACGACGGCTGACCTCGGCCCACGGATGCAGTGCAGCGTCTGCCAGTGGATTTACGATCCGGCAAAAGGCGAGCCAATGCAGGACGTTGCGCCAGGAACGCCGTGGAGTGAAGTCCCGGATAACTTCCTCTGCCCGGAATGCTCCCTCGGCAAAGACGTCTTTGAAGAACTGGCATCGGAGGCAAAATGAGTAACGGCATTGTGATCATCGGTTCGGGCTTCGCCGCCCGCCAACTGGTGAAAAATATTCGCAAACAGGACGCCACTATTCCATTAACCCTGATTGCCGCCGACAGCATGGATGAGTACAACAAACCTGACCTCAGCCATGTTATCAGTCAGGGGCAACGTGCCGATGACCTTACCCGCCAGACGGCGGGTGAATTTGCCGAGCAGTTTAATCTGCACCTGTTTCCACAAACCTGGGTGACGGATATCGATGCCGAAGCCCGTGTGGTGAAAAGCCAGAATAATCAGTGGCAATACGACAAGCTAGTACTGGCAACCGGTGCCAGTGCCTTTGTCCCGCCTGTGCCTGGGCGTGAGTTAATGCTGACGTTAAATAGTCAGCAAGAGTATCGCGCCTGTGAAACGCAACTGCGGGATGCCCGACGCGTGTTGATTGTTGGCGGTGGTTTGATTGGTAGCGAACTGGCGATGGATTTTTGTCGTGCAGGCAAAGCGGTCACGCTAATCGACAACGCTGCCAGTATTCTGGCGTCGTTAATGCCACCGGAAGTAAGCAGCCGCTTGCAGCATCGGTTGACGGAGATGGGCGTTCATCTGCTGTTGAAATCTCAGTTACAGGGGCTGGAAAAAACGGATTCTGGCATTCAGGCAACGCTGGACCGCCAGCGCAATATCGAAGTGGATGCGGTAATTGCCGCCACCGGACTGCGCCCGGAAACCGCCCTGGCACGACGCGCCGGGCTGACGATTAATCGCGGCGTTTGCGTCGATAGTTATCTGCAAACCAGTAATACCGATATTTACGCGCTGGGCGATTGCGCGGAAATTAACGGTCAGGTATTGCCGTTCCTCCAGCCGATTCAACTTAGCGCGATGGTGCTGGCAAAAAATCTTCTCGGCAATAACACGCCGCTGAAACTCCCGGCGATGCTGGTGAAAATCAAAACGCCGGAATTACCGCTGCATCTGGCAGGCGAAACCCAGCGTCAGGATTTACGCTGGCAAATTAATACCGAACGCCAGGGAATGGTGGCGCGCGGCGTTGACGATGCTGACCAGCTTCGCGCCTTTGTGGTCAGTGAGGATCGGATGAAAGAGGCATTTGGATTGTTGAAAACATTGCCGATGTAGGTGGGCTACTGTGCCTAAAATGTCGGATGCGACGCTGGCGCGTCTTATCCGACCTACGGGGACGCATGTGTAGGCCGGATAAGGCGTTTACGCCGCATCCGGCAATGGTGTCCAAATGCAACACGTTTTATCCGTTCTGGACTTCACCCGCTAACCAACGCGCCGCAGCAATAACCCCCTGCCCCAGAGACAAACCGCCATCACCCGCCGGTAAACTCTGTGGAAAGAGCAATGTGAAATCAGCGAGATAATGCGCCAGACGTGCACGCAGCAAACGGTTATGAATAACCCCGCCGCTAAATACCAGCGTAGTGATACCACGCATCGTGGCCTGCTCACGCATCAACGCGGCAAAACCCTGCGCCAGCGCATCATGAAACGCCCACGCGCGTTGATTAACCGGTGCCTGCCAGTTCAGCCACTGCTGCCAGAAAGTGGCGAGATCCAGTTGATTGTCCACCCGCGGCATTGTCACCGGATGCGTCACTCCGTGGCATGAGGCTGCGAGCGCCTCCAGAGCACAAGCCGCTTCACCTTCATAACTTAACGTGGCTGGCGCACAGCCCAGTGCCGCCGCCACTGCATCGAAAAAACGCCCACACGATGACGCCAGCGGCGCGTTAATTCCACGCTCAATGGCCCGCGCCAGCACGCTCCAGTTTTGCTGTTGCACACTTGCTGTTTCAGAGTAATTCTGCCACTCCGGCACAAAGCGCAGGCACTGCGCCAGCAGGTTTCGCCACGGCTGCTTCGCTGCCAAATCGCCACCCGGAAGCGCCACTGCAGGCAAGCCGCCCAGGTGCTCACATTCGCGATAGTTCACCCGCAGGCACTCGCCGCCCCACAAAGCGCCGTTCTCCCCCATACCGATACCGTCGAGCGTCAAAGCAATGACATCACCGCCATCCAGCGGCCACTGATGCTCTGCCAGACACGCCGCTGCATGGGCATGATGATGCAGTACCGTTTGCGTCGGCAGATTCATTTCACGCGCCCACTGGCTGGAGACATAGCCCGGATGCGCGTCATGCACAACGTATTGCGGGGTAAAATCGTAGATGTTTTGCATCAGGCGTAACGCTTCGCGCCACTGCATCTGGATGCCATCGTCACTTAAATCGCCCAGATGCTGACTCAACACCGCTTGTTCACCGCGCACCAGGCAGAAGGTATTTTTCAGATCCGCGCCGAGACACAGCACAGGCGGAACATTTTTAAAGCCCGGAGGCAAAGCCAGCGCATCCGGCACATACCCCCGCGAACGGCGCAGCATTTCGCCGCTTTCGCGCACCACCGAATCATCCATCCGCTGCACGATGTCGCGGTTATGTATCAAGAATCCGTCGGCAATGCCCTGCAAATCCGCCAGCGCCTGTTCGTTGCTGATAGCTGGTGGTTTACCGCTCAGGTTGCCGGAGGTCATCACCAGCGGGCATTGCAGTTCCTGTAACAGCAAATGCTGGAGCGGGTTCGCAGGCAACATTACCCCGACTTCGTTAAGGTCAGGGGCGATATCATCACAAAGCTCAGGAACGTATTTTTTATCCACCAGCACAATCGGCGCGGCGGGCGTGGTAAGCAACTGGCGCGCAGCGTCTGGTAAACCGTCAGCCACTGGCAACATGACCGCCAGCGGTTTCGCCGGGCGATGTTTGCGCGCCCGAAGTGTCGCCACCGCGTTACTGTTACGTGCATCGCAGGCAAGATGAAATCCGCCAATCCCTTTGATGGCGACAATTTTGCCCATTTTTAACTGTGCGATAGCTGCCTGTAATGCCGCCTCTTGTTCCGCATGTTCACCATGACTTACCCATTCAAGATGCGGGCCACACTCCGGGCAGGCCACCGGCTGGGCGTGGAAGCGACGATCGAGCGGGTCACGGTACTCTTTGTCACAGGCCGGACATAGCGGAAACGCCGCCATCACGGTAAACGGGCGGTCGTAAGGCATGGCGCGAATAATGGTGAAACGCGGGCCGCAGTGGGTACAGTTGATAAACGGATAACGATAACGCCGTTCGCCTGGGGTATTCATTTCGGCAAGGCAAGCAGGGCAAGTAGCGGCATCGGGAACAATTTGCGTATTCATGGTGCCGCCTGTGCTCTGGCGTATAGTGAACTCGGTGGGCAGTTGTGACCAGATAAACGGCTCACGCTCGACGCTATCAATACGCGCCAGCGGCGGGCAGTGCTGATACAATTGAACAAGAAACGTTTCCGGGTCTTCCCGCAGCCGGACTTCTACGCCATCGCCGTCATTACAGACATCGCCGTGAAGATTTAATTGCTGTGCCAGCTGCCAGACAAACGGACGAAAACCGACGCCCTGCACTTTGCCACGAATACGCAGTTGGACACCGCAAGATGTGTTTTTTGCCATTGAGTTATTCCCGCCATCATGAATTGCGTAACCCGCCCTGCCGGACACGACAGCGTCGCATCCGGCAGTCACAGGTCGGCGATACCGCCCGCTCCGTATTCTACGAATATTTCCGGGAATTCCTTTGATGCCAGAACAGTTCTGTAAGATTTTTAGAACATCAGCGCCGTACGGCGGCGTTTTTCTGCGCTCAGTTGTTCAAGTTTATTACGATCGACACAAATCAGCGCATGAGTCGGGCAAGCCGCCATACACGCCGGGCCGTCTTCACGATGGTTGCACAGGTCGCATTTATTGGCTTCGGCTTTGTCAGCCCGTACATTCAGACCCGCGCCGCTGTTGCGGATCACCGGACGTACCACCACTTCCATCGCACCATACGGGCAAGCCACAACGCAGGTTTTGCAACCAATGCAACGTTCCTGCATCACATGAACAAACCCTTTATCACGGCTGATAGCACCATTCGGGCAGACGTTAGCGCACGGTGCATCTTCACACTGACGGCAAACTGTCGCCGTGGAAATGTTCACACCTTTAATGACATGGATACGCGGTAAAAAAGTTTCCGGGGTCAGCGATGCACAGTCCTGATTTTCCTGATGAGAAACCACGCACGCTACTTCACAGGTACGGCAACCAATACATTTACTCGCGTCAGCAATGATGAAACGGTTCATCAAATTCTCCAGCAATGACAGTTAATGCGCCGATACATTCACAAATCATGCCAGTTTTTAATTTACTGTTATTTAAGGAAATTAATTTCTGTAATGCAGGAAAAACGATGTCATCGACACTAGTGACGATGACATGTGATGACAATGTTTATCGCGAAGGAGCAATGAGTGAGTCGCGGCGGATCAGTTTTCCGCTGAAGGTTTTCGGCGGTGAGAAATCCCCGCCATCGAGCATAAAAATCAGCCGTCCAATAATTTCCTGAATCATCTCAGTCACCGGAATTTTTACGCTGGAGAGCGCCGGAACGGTGTAGGGGGCAATAGCGATATCATCGAATCCGATAACTGACACCTGCTCTGGCACCGCTACGCCGCGCTCGTGTAACGCTTTCATCGCACCTATCGCCATATCGTCGTTACTGGCAACTAACGCGCTAAATTTAGCCCCACGTTCGAGCAACATTTCTACCCCTTCGGCCCCGCTGGCAGGCGTCCATTTACCGTTAGCGATAAGTTTTTCATTGAGCGCAATACCATGCTGCGCCAGCGCGTCTTTATACCCGGCAAGACGTTCAATGCTGGTGGGGGAATCCATCGAGCCGGTAAGGAAAGCAATCTCCTGATGCCCGGCGTTTATCAACTCTGCCACGGCGTTAAAACTGGTCTGTTTATGATCGCACCAGACGCTATGGCTGCTGTTTTTGCGCAGGCGGCGATTAAGCACCATTATCGGCTGACTGTGCGCGTCAATGATGTCATCGATCTCATCCACGCTTAAAAAACGCGGGTAAATCATGATCGCGTCGCAGCGCAGATCCAGCAGATACTGAATCGCCTGGCGCTCTTCTTCTGCGCTGTGTTTACCATCTGCCAATAGCAACTGCCGCCCTTTCTCTTCCGCCATTCGCGCGGCATGAAAGAGTAATTCACTAAAATAAATGCCGTGGTAAAGCGTGTTGGTCACTACCAGCCCCAGCGTCTGAGTACTCTTCGCCGACAGATTGCGCGCCAGCAAGTTTGGACGGTAACCGCTCTCTTCTACCGCCTGAAACACGCGATCTTTAGTCTCCTGGCTGACGTAGCCATTACCTGAAAGCACGCGGGAAACGGTCGCTTTTGAAACCCCGGCGCGCTTCGCCACTTCCAGCATCGTCGTCATCATTTTCATCCCTTTACACGCAATCAACGCAGTGTACTGCACCGTTTGCCGATTGTCCTTGCACAATCGGCGGGAAAAATATTCAGGTGACCGGTTTCACAAATATAAAAAATGAACAATTCACTCTCTTGCTTATTTAGTGACAACTATTCATGATTTTGTGAAACCGGTTTCTTAATTCCGTTTCAGCATCGGCATTTTTCCGTCACGTCGACTGATAACAACTACATCTACCCTACTGATAACAGGATAAAATCCGATGGCCAAAAATTATGCGGCGCTGGCACGCTCGGTGATAGCGGCACTGGGCGGCGTTGATAACATCTCGGCGGTCACGCACTGTATGACGCGGTTGCGCTTTGTTATCAAAGATGATGCACTTATCGACAGCCCGACGTTAAAAACCATCCCCGGCGTGCTCGGCGTGGTACGTAGTGACAACCAGTGTCAGGTGATTATCGGCAATACCGTTTCACAAGCCTTTCAGGAAGTCGTCAGCCTGCTGCCGGGAGATATGCAGCCCGCACAGCCCGTGGGTAAACCCAAACTCACGCTACGTCGCATTGGTGCGGGGATCCTCGATGCGCTGATCGGCACCATGTCACCGCTGATCCCGGCGATTATCGGCGGATCGATGGTCAAACTGCTGGCAATGATCCTCGAGATGAGCGGCGTGCTGACAAAAGGATCGCCGACCTTAACCATTCTGAATGTGATTGGTGACGGTGCTTTCTTCTTCCTGCCGCTGATGGTCGCGGCATCTGCCGCCATCAAATTTAAAACCAATATGTCGCTGGCGATTGCCATCGCGGGTGTGCTGGTACATCCGAGTTTTATTGAACTGATGGCGAAAGCGGCCCAGGGTGAACATGTCGAATTTGCCCTGATTCCGGTCACCGCGGTGAAATACACCTACACGGTGATCCCGGCGCTGGTGATGACCTGGTGCCTGTCATATATCGAACGCTGGGTGGACAGCATTACACCGGCGGTGACCAAAAACTTCCTCAAACCAATGCTGATTGTGTTGATTGCCGCACCGCTGGCAATCCTGCTGATTGGCCCGATTGGTATCTGGATCGGTAGCGCCATTTCGGCGCTGGTTTACACCATTCATGGTTATCTGGGCTGGCTTTCAGTCGCCATTATGGGCGCGCTGTGGCCTCTGCTGGTAATGACCGGGATGCACCGCGTCTTTACGCCAACCATCATTCAGACCATTGCCGAAACCGGCAAAGAAGGGATGGTCATGCCGTCAGAGATCGGCGCTAACCTGTCGCTGGGCGGTTCATCACTGGCAGTGGCGTGGAAAACGAAAAACCCGGAACTGCGTCAGACGGCGCTGGCTGCGGCGGCATCAGCCATTATGGCGGGGATTTCCGAACCGGCGTTATATGGCGTGGCGATCCGCCTGAAACGTCCGCTTATCGCCAGTCTTATCAGCGGTTTTATTTGCGGCGCGGTTGCCGGTATGGCGGGGCTTGCCAGCCACTCAATGGCAGCGCCGGGGCTATTTACCAGCGTGCAGTTCTTCGATCCGGCGAATCCAATGAGCATCGTCTGGGTGTTCGCGGTCATGGCGCTGGCGGTGGTGCTGTCGTTTATCCTCACACTGTTGCTCGGCTTTGAGGATATTCCTGTTGAGGAAGCGGCTGCCCAGGCGCGAAAGTATCAGAGCGTACAACCGACCGTCGCCAAAGAAGTAAGTCTTAATTGAGGATGAAAATGTCAGTATTTCCAGAAAGTTTTTTATGGGGCGGCGCGCTTGCCGCCAACCAGTCTGAAGGTGCGTTCCGTGAAGGTGACAAAGGTCTGACCACTGTCGATATGATCCCACACGGCGAGCATCGAATGGCGGTGAAACTGGGGCTGGAAAAACGTTTTCAGTTGCGAGATGACGAGTTTTATCCCAGCCATGAGGCGACGGATTTTTATCATCGTTATAAAGAAGATATCGCCCTGATGGCAGAGATGGGATTCAAGGTTTTCCGTACCTCAATTGCCTGGAGCCGTCTCTTTCCGCAGGGCGATGAAATCACGCCCAATCAGCAGGGCATTGCTTTTTATCGTTCTGTCTTTGAAGAGTGTAAAAAGTACGGTATCGAACCGCTGGTCACGTTGTGCCACTTCGATGTGCCGATGCATCTGGTCACCGAATATGGCTCCTGGCGTAACCGCAAGCTGGTGGAGTTTTTCAGCCGCTACGCCAGAACCTGCTTTGAAGCATTTGATGGTCTGGTGAAATACTGGCTAACCTTCAATGAAATCAACATTATGTTGCATAGCCCGTTCTCCGGCGCGGGTCTGGTGTTTGAAGAAGGTGAAAATCAGGATCAGGTGAAATATCAGGCCGCGCATCACCAGCTGGTTGCCAGTGCGCTAGCCACCAAAATCGCCCATGAGGTTAACCCGCAAAATCAGGTGGGCTGTATGCTGGCGGGCGGTAACTTCTACCCTTACAGTTGCAAGCCGGAAGATGTCTGGGCGGCGCTGGAGAAAGACCGGGAAAACCTGTTTTTTATCGATGTGCAGGCGCGGGGCACGTATCCGGCTTACTCTGCCCGCGTATTCCGCGAAAAAGGGGTAACCATCAACAAAGCACCGGGCGATGATGAAATCCTGAAAAACACCGTCGATTTTGTCTCTTTCAGCTATTACGCCTCGCGCTGCGCCTCGGCGGAGATGAACGCCAACAACAGCAGTGCGGCGAACGTGGTGAAATCGCTGCGTAATCCGTATCTACAGGTGAGCGACTGGGGCTGGGGAATTGATCCACTCGGTCTGCGTATCACCATGAATATGATGTACGATCGTTATCAGAAGCCGCTGTTTCTGGTGGAAAACGGCCTGGGCGCAAAAGATGAATTTGCTGCCAATGGCGAGATTAACGACGACTATCGCATCAGCTACTTACGCGAACATATCCGCGCAATGGGCGAAGCGATTGCAGACGGCATTCCGCTGATGGGCTACACCACATGGGGCTGTATTGATTTAGTTTCCGCCTCTACGGGTGAAATGAGCAAACGCTACGGCTTTGTCTTTGTTGACCGTGACGACGCAGGCAACGGTACGCTGACGCGCACGCGTAAGAAATCATTCTGGTGGTATAAAAAAGTGATTGCCAGTAATGGGGAAGATTTAGAGTAGGTAACAGTGCCGGATGCGGCGTGAACGCCTTATCCGGCCTACATGTCGCACGAACCATGAAGGCCCGATAAGCGCAGCGCATCGGGCAATTTAGCATTTGGCATCAGAGCTGGTTCACCCCATCAAGAACATCCCTGTCCTGATTCCTTAATGAAAAACTACTCTTCTTCCACCGCTAACTGCGCGAAGCCGCCATTTCCTTCCCAGCCTTCCAGTCGTTGATAAACGGTTTCTACCGCATCTTTAATCGGCTGGGTCATCGGGTAGTAAAAGCCGACGATATCCGGCTGAATGCCGAGGAAAATCACTTCGCCAATATCTTCTTTCAACTGGTCGATAAGGTAATTCAACGGCATGTTATGGGTAGTCATCATAAACATCTCGGCGATATCATCCGGGTCGATGATGCGGATCTCGCCGGGGTTTAGCCCCATATCCGTGGCGTCGACAATCAGCAGTCGTGTCGGGCGCAGTTCACGGATAGCGACGATGTCGTTTTCCGGTGCGCTACCGCCGTCAATCACCACCCAGTTACCTTTCGGCGCGGCGGCGCACTTTTCCGCCAGCAGCGGACCTGCGCCATCATCGCCCATCATGCTATTGCCAACACAGAGTAAAACGTCAGTCACGCAGTCTCCTCACCATCAAATAGATGGCGTTTTCCTGATGAATATCATGCAGCATACTTAACAGCATTGTACTCCATTCCTGCTGCTGCGAAGTTTGCGCTGCCCGGGCTTTATCGAATGCGTTGGCCAGCATCGGCACATGGTTAATGTCGATGACGATCTCACCATATTTCGGCACGCCTTCCATTTTGCGGCGGGCTTCACTGCCTGCCTCCAGAGTGGCAATCCATGCCAGATATTCATCCCACGGGCAGGTGAGCGCCGCTTCCAGGCAATCGATAACCCCAAGGTGGTGACCAATCGCCAGGCTGTAATAGACCACCTGCTGCGCCTCGGCGGGCGTGGCATCGTTCTCATCAATAAATTTACGGCTCAGTTGACTGAACACCACCTTTTCACTCATCGGATACGCGCCTCTTCAACAACATGATTCAGATGGCTGACAATCTCGTTCAGACGCGGATCGTTTTCCGCTTCCAGCCAGCGTGCAACCTGTTCTTCGCCCTGCCCTAACTGTGTAAGGTAATCATCGGCAATCTGACGACCGTAACGATAACCCGCCAGGCGACGTGCTTCGCGATCCACTTTCACGCGCAGCGGCTGCACCATATCACCATGCAGGATCTCCGCCGGTTGTTCATCCAGTTCACCCGGCCCACGGGCGTGAATTTTCTGCTCCAGCAGGCCGAGCGCCATTGCAAAGCCGTACAGCGTGGCGGCAGGCGTTGGCGGGCAGCCAGGGATATAAACATCCACAGGGACAATTTTATCCGTACCGCCCCACACGCAGTAGAGATCGTGGAAGATCCCGCCACTGTTACCGCAGGCACCGTAGGAGATACAAATTTTCGGGTCCGGCGCGGACTGCCACGCACGCAGCGCAGGGGATCGCATTGCACGGGTGACCGCGCCGGTAAACAGTAAAATATCCGCATGACGCGGTGAAGGAACGACTTTAATGCCGAAGCGTTCTGCATCAAACAGCGGCGAAAGCGTGGCGAAAATTTCGATTTCGCAACCGTTGCAGCCGCCGCAGTCCACGCGGTAAACATAGGCAGAACGTTTGATTTTTTTCAGTAACGACGCCTTCATGCTGGCGATGGATTCATCCACCGTCATGGGGACCGGAATGCCGTTGGCGTCACGGGGGCCTAATAAATTGCTCATCAGATGGCCTCTTTCATATGGCGAGTCAGTTCAATACGGTCGGACGGCACCAGGCATTTCTGGCGCTTACATTCCGGGCAAGTCTCAAAGCTTTCGCGGTGGTTTTCCGCGCGGCTGTCGCCGTTGTGCTTAAGCAGCGCAATGGCGTAGTCGATCTCTTTCTGGACGGCGAAAGGACGATTGCAGACGCGGCAGTTGCACAGCGCGAAGCGGGACTGTTGCAGGAAGTCTTCTTTCTTCCACACCGCCAGTTCGTACTCTTGCGACAGTTTGATCGCCGCCGTCGGGCAGACTTCTTCGCAGCGTCCACAGAAGATGCAGTGCCCAAGATTAAACTCCCAGGCAAGCTCTCCTGTGGCGAGGTCAGTTTCAACCGTTAAGGCGTTTGACGGGCAGGCATTGACGCAGGCCGCGCAGCCGATGCACTGCTGCGGGTTCTGCTCTGGCTTACCACGGAAGTTTTTATCAACCGCAATCGGCTCCAGCGGATAAGACGAGGTCGCCGTGCCGGTTTTGATGACTTTTTTGATAAAGGTAAACATGGCGATTCCTTATTTCAGCGGCGAGTTTTTACGCTCAATGCTGTAACGCTCGAGTTCTTTGTACGGCACCACTTTGCTCTTCTTCTTACGCACATCGACCACGGTCATGCGGTCGGTACAGGAGTAGCAAGGGTCGAGGCTACCGATAATCAGCGGCGCATCGGAAACGGTGTTGCCGCGCAGCATGTAGCGCAGGGTCGGCCAGTTCGCGTAGGTCGCGGCACGGCAGCGCCAGCGGTACAGCTTCTGGTTGTCGCCGGTCATGCTCCAGTGGATATCATCGCCGCGCGGCGCTTCGGCAAAGCCCAGCGCAAAGCGGTGCGGAATGTAGGTAAAGCCTTCCACCATCAGTGGGCCACCCGGCAGGTTATCCAGACCGTAGTCGATCATGTTCAGCGCGGTATAGACTTCGTTGATACGCACTTTCAGACGGGAAATAACGTCGCAGCCCTGCTCGCTGTGGACTTCCATTGGCAGCAGGCCATAGCCGACAAACGGGTGATCGGCGCGGGTATCACGGGCGTGACCGCTGGCACGGACCATCGGGCCGACGTTACTGAAGTCGCGAGCGATTTCCGGGTCCAGACGACCAATGCCGACAGTGCGCTGTTCCATGTTCGGAGTGCTCAGCAGCACATCCACCAGCTCCTGCACTTCACGACGCATCTGTTGTGCCAGCTGGCGGGTCTGGATCATGTCGTCTTTCAGCAGATCGCGACGAATCCCGCCGATCAAGTTCAGGCCGTAGGTTTTACGCGCACCGGTAAGGATCTCTGCCATTTTCATGGAGGTTTCACGCACGCGGAAGAACTGCATAAAGCCGGAGTCGAAGCCGGTAAAGTGACAGGCCAGGCCAAGGTTGAGCAGATGCGAGTGCAAGCGTTCTACCTCCAGCAGAATGGCGCGGATCATCTGCGCACGTTCTGGCACCTGAATACCCATCGCGTTTTCCACCGACGTGGTGTAGGCGGTGCTGTGGGCAAAGCCGCAGATCCCGCACACACGGTCAGAGAGGAAGGTCACTTCGTTATAACCCATACGGGTTTCCGCCAGTTTTTCCATGCCGCGATGGACGTAGAACAGACGGTAGTCGGCGTCGATAATGTTTTCGCCATCGACGAACAGACGGAAGTGGCCCGGTTCATCAGAAGTGACGTGCAGCGGACCAATCGGCACGACGTTGTTTTTCTTGTCGCCCAGTTCGTTGATGAACTCGTAGGTTTCAGCATCGGTGGTCGGTGCCGGACGCTGACGATAATCCATGCTGTCTTTACGCAGCGGATAAAGTTCATCCGGCCAGTCATCCGGCAGCACCAGACGACGTTCATCCGGCAGACCAACCGGAATCAAACCGTACATATCGCGCACTTCACGCTCGCCCCACACCGCCGCCGGAACGCGCGGCGTCACGGACGGATATTCCGGTTTGTTGGCGTCAACTTCGACGCGAACCGTAATCCAACACTTAGTGCCCTTCTCCATCGACAGCACGTAGTAAACGGCGTAATGACCATTCAGTTTGCGTTCGTCGTTACCAAACAGCACCGACAGCCAGCCACCCTGTTTGTAGTAAAGAAACTCCACCACTTCCGGCAGGTAGTTCACCTTTACGGTGACAGTCAGCTGATCTTTGGTCTGCCAGGCGTGGTCCAGCACGACGCCCGGAAATGCCTCATTCAGCGCGGCGAGATAATGTTGACCTAATTTTTCTTCAGACATGCTCAAACTCTCTTTAATCACGCCGCCAGCAAGGAGACGAACGCTAAAAATGCAAAGCCAAATCCAGCCCAGGTAATGCGCGGAGTAATATCAAGACGCAGACGGGCCATGCTGTTTTCGAACAGCGCGATAACCAGGACGCCGACCACCAGTTTTACGATGGCAATCACCAGCGCCAGCAGCAGTCCACCGGCGGTGAAGGTTTCCATTTGTCCCCACGGAATAAACACCCCGACGAACATCTGCAACACCACCAGCTGTTTCAGGCTGATACCCCATTTCATGACGCCAAAGCCGCTGCCGCTGTATTCAGAGAGCGGGCCTTCCTGCAGCTCCTGCTCGGCTTCCGCCAGGTCGAACGGCAGTTTGCCCATTTCGATAAAGGTGGCGAACGCACAGGCACAAAGCGCCAGTACCAGCGGGATGCTCTGGCTCAGCGGCCAGTGATAAACGGTGTCGGTGATGTTGCTGATGTTGGTGGAACCGGCAACCTGTGCGGCAACCCACAGACCAAGCAGCAGCATCGGTTCGACCAGCACGCCAAGCATCGCTTCACGGCTCGCGCCGATAGCGGTAAACGGGCTACCGGTATCCAGACCAGAAATGGCAAAGAAGAAACGCGCGATGGCAAAGAGATACAGTAAGGTGATCAAATCACCCAGTTGCGGCAGCGGAGAACCGACGGTCACCACCGGCAGCGCAGTAGCGATAGTCAGCATGACGCCCACCATCACATACGGCGTCAGGCGGAACACCCAGCCGGAGGCATCCGGGCCGACGCTCTGACGCCCCAGCAGTTTGATAATGTCGCGATACTCCTGCAACACGCCCGGCCCGCGACGGTTATGCAAGCGGGCGCGCGCCACGCGGGTTATACCGGAGAGCAGCGGCGCAACGGCAAATAACACCAGCGCCTGAATTAACGGATATAAAACACTCATTCTCAGGCTCCTCGTGAAACAATAATCACCACCAGTACCGCCAGTTCAACCAGCGCCATCCGGCGGAACAGCAACGCACTCCCCTCGCACTGCCAGCCCGGCACCAGAGACACCGGATTCAGCCATTTGCGTAGTTTCAGCACCGGCGCAAACGCCTGTTTCACCGGCATGGCAAAACCGTGAGCGGTAATCACCATTGATTTTTCGTGGTCGTAACCGCACACCCAGGCCGCACCGCGGGAACGCGATGGCAAACGATCGCCTTTGCAAATCGCCATAATGATGAATGGCAGCAGCGGGCAGGCAATCAGCAGCAACGTGATCATCGGTTGAGAAACGGTGGTGTTAGCAGGCTCCAGCGGCAGAGGTACAGCAGCAGAGAGCATCGGCAGTAGCCACGGCGCAGCAACACCGCCAATTACGCAGCAAATCGCCAGTGCCACTACGCTTACGCTCATCAGGAGCGGCGCACAGGTGGCGTTTTCGGCTTCTTTGGTGCGCGGCGCGCCGAGGAACGTGACGCCATAGACTTTCGCCATACACATCACCGCCAGCGCACCGGTAATTGCCAGCCCCACAGCGAGCAGCGGCCCCAGCAGACGGGCAACAAACGCGCCACTATTGCTCAGTTTGAAAAATGATTGATAGATAACCCATTCCCCGGCAAAACCATTCAGCGGCGGCAGCGCAGCCATTGCCATCAGCCCGACTAACATGGCGATGGAGATAACCGGCATTTTCTTGCCAATACCACCGAGTTTTTCGATATCGCGATGACCGGTACGGAACCAGACGCTCCCCGCCCCGAGGAACAGTACGCTTTTGAACAGGCTATGGTTAAGCAGATGGTACAGACCACCGACCAGGCCAAGAGCAATCAGCGCCGGTTGTTCGAGCGCGATACCCGTTACGCCAGCGCCCAGCCCCAGCAGGATGATGCCGATATTTTCCAGGGTGTGGTAAGCCAGCAGGCGCTGGATGTTGTGCTCCACCAGCGCATACAGACCACCGACAAACGCGGTGATCATGCCGAGCACCAGCAGCGCGATCCCCCACCACAGCGGTGCATTACCGCCCAGCAGTGACAGGGTTAAAATGCCCAGCAGGCCAATTTTCATGACTACCGTAGAAAACAACGCGGCAGCTGGCGCAGAGGCGTTCGCATGTGCCTGCGGCACCCAGCCGTGCAGCGGAATAATCCCGGCCAGCAGGCCAAAGCCAATCACTCCGAGCAGCCAGATATCGGAACCGAGCGGCAGCTGTTGCATACGCATATCCAGCAGGCGCAGATCCAGCGTGCCGTAACGCTGCCACAGCAGCCAGCAAGCAATCGCCAGCAGCAGAGTGCCAAGACGCCCCAGCGCAAACCACAGTTTGCCCTCTTTGCTGTTGCTGGTGAGGAACACCGCGCACAGGGCCATGATTTCGGCCATTACCACGAACATGCCGAGGTTGCTGGCAATGACGGCGCAGACGGCGGCAGCCATCAACATATTGATCTGCAAGCCGTTGCACTTCACCTGCGCGTGGCGATGCCAGTCAATGTTGTAGAGGCTGACAAACAGACCGCACAGACCGAGCGTAATCAGCCAAATCGCGTTAAGCGGAGAGATTTGCACATCGTAGCTTACCAGCGACAGCGCACCGCTCACGCCAACCGCGCCAGTCAGTACAGTGAAGCCCGCGGCTGCCGTATACAGACTACCAACCGCGCCGCCAATTCCAGCTATCCAGCCACTTAACGCTTTTTGAAAAGAAAAGAGAAATGCCAGAACAGCGGCGGCGACAAACCACGCCACGCCGCTATTGATCAGGGAAATTGCGCTCATTTAGCCTCTCCACTTTGAGCCTGCTGAAACAAGGTGAGATCGCCAAAGTCCGTGTTAAAGGTCAGCTCACGCTTACGTTTGCTGACGCGGGCGATATCGGTGTTATCCACCAGATGCAGGGCTTTAGTCGGGCACATCCGCACGCAGGCCGGACCTTGTTCATCAAAGCTACAAAGGTCACATTTGACGGCGATCGCGCGAATACCTGGCACCCAGTCAAGCAATGTGCTGACACGCGCCGGAGCAGGCGGTGCCGGTGGCGCTTTCGGGGTATTGGCGTTTGCCGGAATATCCAGCGGACGGCTGCCGGAAAATTCAATTGCGCCAAACGGGCAGGCGATGCCGCACAGCTTGCAGCTTACGCACAGGCTTTCATTCAACTGCACGGCCCCATCGACGCGGGTGATGGCGTTAACCGGGCAGACCACCGCGCAGGGTGCATCTTCACAGTGGTGACAGAGCTGCGGCGCAGATTCTTTTTCATTCAGCATCACTCTCAGGCGCGGCATTGATTGCAGGCCGTGCTGGCGATGCGTCTCTGAACAGGCGGCCTCACAAGTGTGGCAGCCGATACAGAGCGTGGAGTCAGCAATTACAAAACGATTCACCAGGCATTCCTCAGGTGATTGTCATTTTTGACGAAAACATGCCGATGAAATGTCATTTTCGACACTCATCGACACGCCCATCCCCAAACAGGCGTAACGCCTGCAAAACGGGCAAAGCCTCAGCTCATGCTGCCGGGCTTTGTCCCTTTACCAGTTGGCTTAAATTCACCGGCACATTGTTTTCAATAGCGGTGTATAAGCTGTCGTAAACGCCAGCGATTTTTTCGAGATAGTGTTCCAGAACCTGTTCGCGATCGCGGATGTTGACCTTGCCATCAATCATGCCGTCAATGCTCAGTTGCGCCTGCGCAATCCGCTGTTTGTCTTCGCCATCTTTTGTTTCGACGTAATACTCGATGGTGTGGCTGTTAAAGCCATCCGCCAGGGTGACGTAAATGCGAAAATGTTCAAAAAGGACGAAACAGAGTTCTTTGTCCGGCGCGCAGCTCATGGCGTGATGCAGGCGCGCTTTCGATAACGTGATCCCCTGAACCAGCGAATTGCAGTAGATGTGCCACTGGTCCTGTAGGCGACGATGCCGCTGTGCGATGTAATCGGCTTTCTCGCTTATTTCCCAAATAGTCATTGTCAGGTTACCCGTTTAACAGAGATGCCAGCTTTAAGCATTTTTTGTGCCAACTTTTAATTTATTGTTATTAAAGAGATTTTTAAGCTAAAGATGAATTTCGTCGCCGTGTCGACGTGTCATTTCGACATCATCGACATTATTCACCGCAGGGATAATCAACACTGGCACAATTATTGCTTGTAGCTGGCAATAGTTAATGGGAGGCGATATGCACGAAATAACCCTCTGCCAACGGGCACTGGAATTGATCGAACAGCAGGCCGCAAAACACGGCGCAAAACGCGTAACTGGGGTCTGGCTCAAAATTGGCGCATTTTCTTGTGTCGAAACCAGCTCTCTTGCCTTTTGTTTTGATCTGGTTTGCCGCGGCAGCGTGGCGGAAGGTTGTAAACTGCACCTCGAAGAACAAGAGGCCGAATGCTGGTGTGAAACATGCCAACAGTATGTGACGCTACTGACCCAGCGCGTCCGCCGCTGTCCACAGTGTCATGGTGACATGCTGCAGATTGTGGCAGACGACGGTTTACAGATTCGGCGGATAGAAATAGACCAGGAGTGAGCGATGTGTACAACATGCGGTTGCGGTGAAGGCAACCTGTATATCGAGGGTGATGAACATAACCCTCATTCCGCGTTTCGTAGCGCGCCATTTGCCCCGGCGGCACGCCCGAAGATGAAAATCACCGGCATTAAAGCGCCTGAATTTACCCCCAGCCAGACTGAAGAAGGCGACCTGCATTACGGTCATGGCGAAGCGGGCACTCACGCACCGGGCATGAGCCAGCGTCGGATGCTGGAAGTCGAAATTGACGTGCTGGACAAAAATAACCGTCTGGCTGAACGCAACCGCGCGCGCTTTGCTGCCCGCAAGCAACTGGTGCTCAACCTGGTTTCCAGCCCTGGTTCCGGTAAAACCACCCTGCTGACGGAAACCCTAATGCGCCTGAAAGACAGCGTTCCGTGCGCAGTTATTGAAGGCGACCAGCAAACCGTGAACGATGCCGCACGCATTCGCGCTACCGGCACACCAGCGATTCAGGTGAACACCGGTAAAGGCTGCCATCTTGACGCACAGATGATTGCCGACGCCGCACCGCGTCTGCCACTGGACGATAACGGTATTCTGTTTATCGAAAACGTTGGCAACCTCGTATGCCCGGCCAGCTTCGATCTCGGTGAAAAACACAAAGTGGCGGTGCTTTCCGTTACCGAAGGTGAAGACAAACCACTGAAATATCCGCATATGTTTGCCGCCGCCTCGCTGATGCTGCTCAACAAAGTTGACCTGTTGCCGTATCTCAACTTTGACGTTGAAAAGTGCATCGCCTGCGCCCGCGAAGTCAATCCAGAAATTGAAATCATCCTTATTTCCGCCACCAGCGGCGAAGGGATGGACCAGTGGCTGAACTGGCTGGAGACACAGCGATGTGCATAGGCGTTCCCGGCCAGATCCGCACCATTGACGGCAACCAGGCGAAAGTCGACGTCTGCGGCATTCAGCGCGATGTCGATTTAACGTTAGTCGGCAGCTGCGATGAAAACGGTCAGCCGCGCGTGGGCCAGTGGGTACTGGTACACGTTGGCTTTGCCATGAGCGTAATTAATGAAGCCGAAGCACGCGACACTCTCGACGCCTTACAAAACATGTTTGACGTTGAGCCGGATGTCGGCGCGCTGTTGTATGGCGAGGAAAAATAATGCGTTTTGTTGATGAATATCGCGCGCCGGAACAGGTGATGCAGTTAATTGAGCATCTGCGCGAACGTGCTTCACATCTCTCTTACACCGCCGAACGCCCTCTGCGGATTATGGAAGTGTGTGGCGGTCATACCCACGCTATCTTTAAATTCGGCCTCGACCAGTTACTGCCGGAAAACGTTGAGTTTATCCACGGTCCGGGGTGCCCGGTGTGCGTACTGCCGATGGGTAGAATCGACACCTGCGTGGAGATTGCCAGCCATCCGGAAGTCATCTTCTGTACCTTTGGCGACGCCATGCGCGTGCCGGGGAAACAGGGATCGCTGTTGCAGGCAAAAGCACGCGGTGCCGATGTGCGCATCGTTTACTCGCCGATGGATGCGTTGAAACTGGCGCAGGAGAATCCAACCCGCAAAGTGGTGTTCTTCGGCTTAGGTTTTGAAACCACTATGCCGACCACCGCTATCACTCTGCAACAGGCGAAAGCGCGTGATGTGCAGAATTTTTACTTCTTCTGCCAGCACATTACGCTTATCCCGACGTTGCGCAGTTTGCTGGAACAGCCGGATAACGGTATCGATGCGTTCCTCGCGCCGGGTCACGTCAGTATGGTTATCGGCACCGACGCCTATAATTTTATCGCCAGCGATTTTCATCGTCCGCTGGTGGTTGCTGGATTCGAACCCCTTGATCTACTACAAGGCGTGGTCATGCTGGTGCAGCAGAAAATAGCGGCCCACAGCAAGGTAGAGAATCAGTATCGTCGAGTGGTACCGGATGCCGGTAACCTGCTGGCGCAACAGGCGATTGCCGATGTGTTCTGTGTCAACGGCGACAGCGAATGGCGCGGCTTAGGCGTGATTGAATCTTCTGGCGTGCACCTGACGCCGGATTATCAACGATTCGATGCCGAAGCACATTTCCGCCCGGCACCGCAGCAGGTCTGCGATGACCCGCGCGCGCGTTGTGGTGAGGTATTAACGGGCAAATGTAAGCCGCATCAATGCCCGCTGTTTGGTAACACCTGTAATCCTCAAACCGCGTTTGGTGCGCTGATGGTTTCCTCCGAAGGAGCGTGCGCCGCGTGGTATCAGTATCGTCAGCAGGAGAGTGAAGCGTGAATAATATCCAACTCGCCCACGGTAGCGGCGGCCAGGCGATGCAGCAATTAATCAACAGCCTGTTTATGGAAGCCTTTGCCAACCCGTGGCTGGCAGAGCAGGAAGATCAGGCACGTCTTGATCTGGCGCAGCTGGTAGCGGAAGGCGACCGTCTGGCGTTCTCCACCGACAGTTACGTTATTGACCCGCTGTTCTTCCCTGGCGGTAATATCGGCAAGCTGGCGATTTGCGGCACAGCCAATGACGTTGCGGTCAGTGGCGCTATTCCGCGCTATCTCTCCTGTGGCTTTATCCTCGAAGAAGGATTGCCGATGGAGACACTGAAAGCCGTAGTGACCAGCATGGCAGAAACCGCCCGCGCGGCAGGCATTGCCATCGTTACTGGCGATACTAAAGTGGTGCAGCGCGGCGCGGTAGATAAACTGTTTATCAACACCGCTGGCATGGGCGCAATTCCGGCGAATATTCACTGGGGCGCACAGACGCTAACCGCAGGCGATGTATTGCTGGTGAGCGGTACACTCGGCGACCACGGGGCGACTATCCTTAACCTGCGTGAGCAGCTGGGGCTGGATGGCGAACTGGTCAGCGACTGCGCGGTGCTGACGCCGCTTATTCAGACGCTGCGTGACATTCCCGGCGTGAAAGCGCTGCGTGATGCCACCCGTGGTGGTGTAAACGCGGTGGTTCATGAGTTCGCGGCAGCCTGCGGTTGTGGTATTGAACTTTCAGAAGCGGCACTGCCTGTTAAACCTGCCGTGCGTGGCGTTTGCGAATTGCTGGGACTGGACGCCCTGAACTTTGCCAACGAAGGCAAACTAGTAATAGCTGTTGAACGCAACGCGGCAGAGCAAGTGCTGGCAGCGTTACATTCCCATCCACTGGGGAAAGACGCGGCGCTGATTGGTGAAGTGGTGGAACGTAAAGGTGTTCGTCTTGCCGGTCTGTATGGCGTGAAACGAACCCTCGATTTACCACACGCCGAACCGCTTCCGCGTATATGCTAATAAAATTCTAAATCTCCTATAGTTAGTCAATGACCTTTTGCACCGCTTTGCGGTGCTTTCCTGGAAGAACAAAATGTCATATACACCGATGAGTGATCTCGGACAACAAGGGTTGTTCGACATCACTCGGACACTATTGCAGCAGCCCGATCTGGCCTCGCTGTGTGAGGCTCTTTCGCAACTGGTAAAGCGTTCTGCGCTCGCCGACAACGCGGCTATTGTGTTGTGGCAAGCGCAGACTCAACGTGCGTCTTATTACGCGTCGCGTGAAAAAGACACCCCCATTAAATATGAAGACGAAACTGTTCTGGCACACGGTCCGGTACGCAGCATTTTGTCGCGCCCTGATACGCTGCATTGCAGTTACGAAGAATTTTGTGAAACCTGGCCGCAGCTGGACGCAGGTGGGCTATACCCAAAATTTGGTCACTATTGCCTGATGCCACTGGCGGCGGAAGGGCATATTTTTGGTGGCTGTGAATTTATTCGTTATGACGATCGCCCCTGGAGCGAAAAAGAGTTCAATCGTCTGCAAACATTTACGCAGATCGTTTCTGTCGTCACCGAACAAATCCAGAGCCGCGTCGTTAACAATGTCGACTATGAGTTGTTATGCCGGGAACGCGATAACTTCCGCATCCTGGTCGCCATCACCAACGCGGTGCTTTCCCGCCTGGATATGGACGAACTGGTCAGCGAAGTCGCCAAAGAAATCCATTACTATTTCGACATTGACGATATCAGTATCGTCTTACGCAGCCACCGTAAAAACAAACTCAACATCTACTCCACTCACTATCTTGATAAACAGCATCCCGCCCACGAACAGAGCGAAGTCGATGAAGCCGGAACCCTCACCGAACGCGTGTTCAAAAGTAAAGAGATGCTGCTGATCAATCTCCACGAGCGGGACGATTTAGCCCCCTATGAACGCATGTTGTTCGACACCTGGGGCAACCAGATTCAAACCTTGTGCCTGTTACCGCTGATGTCTGGCGACACCATGCTGGGCGTGCTGAAACTGGCGCAATGCGAAGAGAAAGTGTTTACCACTACCAATCTGAATTTACTGCGCCAGATTGCCGAACGTGTGGCAATCGCTGTCGATAACGCCCTCGCCTATCAGGAAATCCATCGTCTGAAAGAACGGCTGGTTGATGAAAACCTCGCCCTGACCGAGCAGCTCAACAATGTTGATAGTGAATTTGGCGAGATTATTGGCCGCAGCGAAGCCATGTACAGCGTGCTTAAACAAGTTGAAATGGTGGCGCAAAGTGACAGTACCGTGCTGATCCTCGGTGAAACTGGCACGGGTAAAGAGCTGATTGCCCGTGCGATCCATAATCTCAGTGGGCGTAATAATCGCCGCATGGTCAAAATGAACTGCGCGGCGATGCCTGCCGGATTGCTGGAAAGCGATCTGTTTGGTCATGAGCGTGGGGCTTTTACCGGTGCCAGCGCCCAGCGTATCGGTCGTTTTGAACTGGCGGATAAAAGCTCCCTGTTCCTCGACGAAGTGGGCGATATGCCACTGGAGTTACAGCCGAAGTTGCTGCGTGTATTGCAGGAACAGGAGTTTGAACGTCTCGGCAGCAACAAAATCATTCAGACGGACGTGCGTCTAATCGCCGCGACTAACCGCGATCTGAAAAAAATGGTCGCCGACCGTGAGTTCCGTAGCGATCTCTATTACCGCCTGAACGTATTCCCGATTCACCTGCCGCCACTACGCGAGCGTCCGGAAGATATTCCGCTGCTGGCGAAAGCCTTTACCTTCAAAATTGCCCGTCGTCTGGGGCGCAATATCGACAGCATTCCTGCCGAGACGCTGCGCACCTTGAGCAACATGGAGTGGCCGGGTAACGTACGCGAACTGGAAAACGTCATTGAGCGCGCGGTATTGCTAACACGCGGTAACGTGCTGCAGCTGTCATTGCCAGATATTGTTTTACCGGAACCTGAAACGCCGCCTGCCGCAACGGTTGTCGCCCTGGAGGGCGAAGATGAATATCAGTTGATTGTGCGCGTGCTGAAAGAAACCAACGGCGTGGTTGCCGGGCCTAAAGGCGCTGCGCAACGTCTGGGGCTGAAACGCACGACCCTGCTGTCACGGATGAAGCGGCTGGGAATTGATAAATCGGCATTGATTTAACTGCAAATTGCCGGACAGATCTGCCTGTCCGGCATACTATTCATGAGGTTTTTTCGGACGATATTTTTCCGGCAGTTCTGGCACCGGACGCTTGTCATCGATGAGATGACGCACGGTTAAGATCGGATGACGCCACAGCATTCTCGGCCCGGCCCAACGCATAATCTGTTTCATCTCTTCACGCTTTGCAGGCTGGTAACAGTGCACCGGACACTGCTTACAGGCTGGTTTCTCTTCGCCGAACACACATTTATCCAGCCGCTTTTGCGCGTAAACAAACAACGCCTCGTAATGCTCCGGCTCCGCTGACGCCTGCGGGCATTTCGCTTGATAAAGATCGATCATTTTTTTAATCGTCAGTTTTTCACGAGAGATACGCTTGCCGGACATGCTGCCTCCACCTCATTAAGATGTATTTATATTACATCTTAATCTTAAAGGGCACTATGACTCCAAAGAAGAAGGGTTAGCCAACCGATACAATTTTGCGTACTTGCTTCATAAGCATCACGCAAAAGCTGCAAAACAGCATCTTTCCCGGAACCAGCATCAAGAACTCGCCGTTCGCTTCTTCCCCTGAAATGATTAACTCCGGTATCATGTGCGCCTTATGTGATTACAACGAAAATAAAAACCATCACACCCCATTTAATATCAGGGAACCGGACATAACCCCATGAGTGCAATAGAAAATTTCGACGCCCATACGCCCATGATGCAGCAGTATCTCAGGCTGAAAGCCCAGCATCCCGAGATCCTGCTGTTTTACCGGATGGGTGATTTTTATGAACTGTTTTATGACGACGCAAAACGCGCGTCGCAACTGCTGGATATTTCACTGACCAAACGCGGTGCTTCGGCGGGAGAGCCGATCCCGATGGCGGGGATTCCCTACCATGCGGTGGAAAACTATCTCGCCAAACTGGTGAATCAGGGAGAGTCCGTTGCCATCTGCGAACAAATTGGCGATCCGGCGACCAGCAAAGGTCCGGTTGAGCGCAAAGTTGTGCGTATCGTTACGCCAGGCACCATCAGCGATGAAGCCCTGTTGCAGGAGCGTCAGGACAACCTGCTGGCGGCTATCTGGCAGGACAGCAAAGGTTTCGGCTACGCGACGCTGGATATCAGTTCCGGGCGTTTTCGCCTGAGCGAACCGGCTGACCGCGAAACGATGGCGGCAGAACTGCAACGCACTAATCCTGCGGAACTGCTGTATGCAGAAGATTTTGCTGAAATGTCGTTAATTGAAGGCCGTCGCGGCCTGCGCCGTCGCCCGCTGTGGGAGTTTGAAATCGACACCGCGCGCCAGCAGTTGAATCTGCAATTTGGGACCCGCGATCTGGTCGGTTTTGGCGTCGAGAACGCGCCGCGCGGACTTTGTGCTGCCGGTTGTCTGTTGCAGTATGCGAAAGATACCCAACGTACGACTCTGCCGCATATTCGTTCCATCACCATGGAACGTGAGCAGGACAGCATCATTATGGATGCCGCGACGCGTCGTAATCTGGAAATCACCCAGAACCTGGCGGGTGGTGCGGAAAATACGCTGGCTTCTGTGCTCGACTGCACCGTCACGCCGATGGGCAGCCGTATGCTGAAACGCTGGCTGCATATGCCAGTGCGCGATACCCGCGTGTTGCTTGAGCGCCAGCAAACTATTGGCGCATTGCAGGATTTCACCGCCGGGCTACAGCCGGTACTGCGTCAGGTCGGCGACCTGGAACGTATTCTGGCACGTCTGGCTTTACGAACTGCTCGCCCACGCGATCTGGCCCGTATGCGCCACGCTTTCCAGCAACTGCCGGAGCTGCGTGCGCAGTTAGAAACTGTCGATAGTGCACCGGTACAGGCGCTACGTGAGAAGATGGGCGAGTTTGCCGAGCTGCGCGATCTGCTGGAGCGAGCAATCATCGACACACCGCCGGTGCTGGTACGCGACGGTGGTGTTATCGCATCGGGCTATAACGAAGAGCTGGATGAGTGGCGCGCGCTGGCTGACGGCGCGACCGATTATCTGGAGCGTCTGGAAGTCCGCGAGCGTGAACGTACCGGCCTGGACACGCTGAAAGTTGGCTTTAATGCGGTGCACGGCTACTACATTCAAATCAGCCGTGGGCAAAGCCATCTGGCACCCATCAACTACATGCGTCGCCAGACGCTGAAAAACGCCGAGCGCTACATCATTCCAGAGCTAAAAGAGTACGAAGATAAAGTTCTCACCTCAAAAGGCAAAGCACTGGCACTGGAAAAACAGCTTTATGAAGAGCTGTTCGACCTGCTGTTGCCGCATCTGGAAGCGTTGCAACAGAGCGCGAGCGCGCTGGCGGAACTCGACGTGCTGGTTAACCTGGCGGAACGGGCCTATACCCTGAACTACACCTGCCCGACCTTCATTGATAAACCGGGCATTCGCATTACCGAAGGTCGCCATCCGGTAGTTGAACAAGTACTGAATGAGCCATTTATCGCCAACCCGCTGAATCTGTCGCCGCAGCGCCGCATGTTGATCATCACCGGTCCGAACATGGGCGGTAAAAGTACCTATATGCGCCAGACCGCACTGATTGCGCTGATGGCCTACATCGGCAGCTATGTACCGGCACAAAAAGTCGAGATTGGACCTATCGATCGCATCTTTACCCGCGTAGGCGCGGCAGATGACCTGGCGTCCGGGCGCTCAACCTTTATGGTGGAGATGACTGAAACCGCCAATATTTTACATAACGCCACCGAATACAGTCTGGTGTTAATGGATGAGATCGGGCGTGGAACGTCCACCTACGATGGTCTGTCGCTGGCGTGGGCGTGCGCGGAAAATCTGGCGAATAAGATTAAGGCATTGACGTTATTTGCTACCCACTATTTCGAGCTGACCCAGTTACCGGAGAAAATGGAAGGCGTCGCTAACGTGCATCTCGATGCACTGGAGCACGGCGACACCATTGCCTTTATGCACAGCGTGCAGGATGGCGCGGCGAGCAAAAGCTACGGCCTGGCGGTTGCAGCTCTGGCAGGCGTGCCAAAAGAGGTTATTAAGCGCGCACGGCAAAAGCTGCGTGAGCTGGAAAGCATTTCGCCGAACGCCGCCGCTACGCAAGTGGATGGTACGCAAATGTCTTTGCTGTCAGTACCAGAAGAAACTTCGCCTGCGGTCGAAGCTCTGGAAAATCTTGATCCGGATTCACTCACCCCGCGTCAGGCGCTGGAGTGGATTTATCGCTTGAAGAGCCTGGTGTAATAACAATTCCCGATAGTCTTTTGCTATCGGGAATATTAACGACAACTGACGAATAAAATAAAAACACCCTGTATAATAGGAAAGCTTATTTTACAGGGTAAAACCATGCCATCTACACGCTATCAAAAAATCAATGCCCATCACTATCGCCATATATGGGTCGTTGGTGATATTCATGGTGAATATCAGTTATTACAATCCCGCTTACATCAACTCTCTTTTTTCCCCAAAATCGACTTACTTATTTCTGTCGGCGATAATATTGATCGTGGACCGGAGAGTCTTGACGTCCTGCGCCTGCTAAACCAACCCTGGTTTACGTCGGTTAAAGGCAACCACGAAGCGATGGCGCTTGAGGCATTCGAAACTGGCGATGGCAATATGTGGCTTGCCAGCGGTGGTGACTGGTTTTTCGATTTAAATGATTCAGAGCAACAAGAGGCAATAGATCTGTTGCTGAAATTCCATCACCTTCCACATATTATTGAAATCACTAACGACAACATAAAATATGCCATCGCACATGCAGATTATCCGGGGAGTGAATATCTCTTTGGTAAAGAAATAGCGGAGAGCGAATTACTCTGGCCTGTTGATCGTGTGCAGAAATCGCTTAATGGCGAGTTACAACAAATAAACGGCGCTGATTATTTTATATTTGGACATATGATGTTTGATAACATTCAGACGTTCGCTAACCAGATTTATATTGATACCGGATCGCCGAACAGCGGGCGGCTGTCATTTTATAAAATAAAGTAGTCTCATGCTTCTTCTGTGAAGCATGAGTAACCCGGTGTTATTGCAGGCCATTATTCATTTTTCGCTACCAGCAAAGAGAGATCCTGCTTCACCAGCGCGCGACTGGCACTCTCCGGCAAACCGTCGTCTGTAATAATCTGATCAAACTCGCTTAATGGTAACGCCAGCCATGTCGCCACCTGACCATATTTCGTCGCATCACAGACCAAAACTCGCTGGCGGCTGGCACTGGCAATCGCCCGTTTCACCGTGACTTTATCTTCCGCTGGCGTAGAAATCCCCCGCACACTCCATGACGATGCAGAAATAAAAGCCTGATCAATCATCAGGCTGCGCAGCATGGTCGCAGCGGCTTCCCCGACACAGGAACGGTTTTCCCGACACACTGCACCGCCAGTGTGAATAATTGTGCAATTACTGTTGTCGAGCAAGTAGTCCGCAATAACGAAATCGTTTGTGACCACAGTCAGTGACTCCATGTGAATCAGATGCTGTGCTATCGCTAACGTGGTCGTTCCCGCATCCAGATAGATACAACTTCCCGGCTGAACAAGACTTGCCGCCAGCTTGCCAATAGCCGCTTTTTGCGTCATTGCCAGCGCAGTTTTTACCTGATGAGAAGGTTCATGCGCCACGCGTCCCGGAGACTGGACGCCTCCGGACACCAGCACAACGGCTCCCTGCTGCTCCAGTTTTTGTAAATCCCGACGAATGGTCATATGTGACACATTCATTCTGTCCGTTAGTTCAGCAATACTGACAATGCCTTTTTCAGCTACCATCTCAAGGATGATTTGGCGACGCTCTACGGGTATCAACTTTTGCTCCTTCCTTTGTCCTGCTGACATTCTACGCTATTTGCCTGCGAAACGTGCGCGGCGCAACTAACGCTTAGTTCACATAAAATAACACACAATGTTAATTTATGTGAATCAGATCACCATACCGTTATCTTCCAGCGCTTATATTCACAATATCAAACAAAATATCACTTAAATTAACAAGGAGAGCAGATGAAAACGGGATCTGAGTTTCATGTCGGTATCGTTGGCTTAGGGTCAATGGGAATGGGAGCAGCACTGTCATATGTCCGCGCAGGTCTTTCTACCTGGGGCGCAGACCTGAACAGCAATGCCTGCGCTACGTTGAAAGAGGCAGGTGCTTGCGGGGTTTCTGATAACGCCGCGACGTTTGCCGAAAAACTGGACGCACTGCTGGTGCTGGTGGTCAATGCGGCCCAGGTTAAACAGGTGCTGTTTGGTGAAACAGGCGTTGCACAACATCTGAAACCCGGTACGGCAGTAATGGTTTCTTCCACTATCGCTAGTGCTGATGCGCAAGAAATTGCTACCGCTCTGGCTGGATTCGATCTGGAAATGCTGGATGCGCCAGTTTCTGGTGGTGCAGTAAAAGCCGCTAACGGTGAAATGACTGTCATGGCCTCCGGTAGCGATATTGCCTTTGAACGACTGGCACCCGTGCTGGAAGCCGTTGCCGGAAAAGTTTATCGCATAGGTGCAGAACCGGGACTAGGTTCGACCGTAAAAATTATTCACCAGTTGTTAGCGGGCGTACATATTGCTGCCGGAGCCGAAGCGATGGCACTTGCAGCCCGTGCGGGGATCCCGCTGGATGTGATGTATGACGTCGTGACCAATGCCGCCGGAAATTCCTGGATGTTCGAAAACCGGATGCGTCATGTGGTGGATGGCGATTACACCCCGCATTCAGCCGTCGATATTTTTGTTAAGGATCTTGGTCTGGTTGCCGATACAGCCAAAGCCCTGCACTTCCCGCTGCCATTGGCCTCAACAGCATTGAATATGTTCACCAGCGCCAGTAACGCGGGTTACGGGAAAGAAGACGATAGCGCAGTTATCAAGATTTTCTCTGGCATCACTCTACCGGGAGCGAAATCATGATCAAGATTGGCGTTATCGCCGATGATTTTACCGGCGCGACGGATATCGCCAGTTTTCTGGTGGAAAACGGTCTACCAACGGTACAAATTAACGGTGTTCCAACAGGTAAAATGCCGGAAGCAATCGACGCACTGGTGATCAGCCTGAAAACGCGCTCCTGTCCAGTGGTTGAAGCCACACAGCAATCGCTGGCGGCTCTGAGCTGGTTGCAACAGCAAGGTTGCAAACAGATCTATTTCAAATACTGCTCTACTTTCGACAGTACGGCGAAAGGTAATATTGGCCCGGTTACCGATGCCTTAATGGATGCTCTCGACACGCCGTTTACGGTCTTCTCTCCGGCCCTGCCGGTCAACGGACGTACGGTTTATCAGGGGTATTTGTTCGTAATGAATCAACTGCTGGCCGAATCCGGGATGCGCCATCACCCGGTAAATCCCATGACCGACAGCTATCTTCCCCGTCTGGTTGAAGCGCAATCCACAGGGCGCTGCGGCGTCGTTTCGGCACATGTTTTCGAACAAGGTGTGGATGCCGTTCGTCAAGAGCTGGCTCGCTTACAGCAAGAGGGCTACCGCTACGCGGTGCTTGATGCGCTGACCGAACACCATCTGGAAATTCAGGGAGAAGCCTTGCGCGATGCCCCACTGGTAACGGGCGGTTCTGGTCTGGCGATTGGCCTGGCCCGGCAGTGGGCGCAAGAAAACGGTAACCAGGCTCGCAAAGCAGGGCGTCCGCTCGCTGGGCGCGGCGTAGTGCTCTCCGGTTCATGCTCTCAAATGACCAACCGCCAGGTAGCACATTACCGTCAAATTGCACCAGCCCGTGAAGTTGATGTGGCACGCTGCCTCTCAATTGAAACTCTGGCCGCTTATGCACACGAACTGGCAGAGTGGGTTCTGGGCCAGGAAAGTGTACTTGCTCCACTGGTTTTTGCCACCGCCAGCACTGACGCATTGGCAGCAATTCAACAGCAATACGGTGCACAAAAAGCCAGTCAGGCAGTAGAAACACTGTTTTCTCAACTAGCGGCGCGGTTAGCAGCGGAAGGCGTGACACGCTTTATTGTCGCAGGCGGTGAGACCTCCGGCGTAGTCACACAGAGCCTGGGAATAAAAGGGTTTCATATTGGCCCAACCATTTCCCCGGCGTGCCGTGGGTAAACGCACTGGATAAGCCTGTCTCACTCGCCCTTAAATCTGGCAACTTCGGTGATGACGCCTTTTTTTCACGAGCCCAAAGAGAGTTTTTATCATGAGCGATTTCGCAAAAGTAGAGCAGTCTTTGCGAGAGGAGATGACGCGGATTGCCAGTTCATTCTTTCAGCGCGGCTATGCAACCGGTTCGGCTGGCAATCTGTCGCTGCTTTTACCTGACGGGAATTTACTGGCGACACCGACAGGTTCATGCCTGGGCAATCTCGATCCGCAGCGGCTTTCCAAAGTCGCCGCGGATGGCGAATGGTTAAGTGGTGACAAACCCTCGAAAGAGGTGCTCTTTCATCTGGCGCTGTATCGCAACAATCCGCGCTGTAAAGCGGTGGTGCATTTGCACAGCACATGGTCGACGGCGCTTTCCTGCCTGCAAGGGCTGGACAGCAGCAACGTTATTCGTCCGTTCACACCATACGTGGTGATGCGGATGGGAAATGTCCCGCTGGTGCCTTATTACCGACCGGGCGATAAACGCATCGCACAGGATCTGGCGGAACTGGCAGCAGACAATCAGGCTTTTTTACTGGCAAATCATGGCCCAGTGGTTTGCGGTGAAAGCCTGCAAGAAGCCGCCAACAATATGGAAGAGCTGGAGGAAACGGCAAAGCTGATTTTTATTCTCGGTGACCGCCCGATCCGTTATCTGACCGCAGGTGAAATTGCGGAATTAAGGAGTTAATGCAATGCCTCGTTTTGCAGCTAATTTATCCATGATGTTCACCGAAGTGCCTTTTATTGAACGCTTCGCCGCAGCGCGAAAAGCCGGGTTCGATGCTGTGGAATTTCTGTTTCCCTATAACTACTCCACCCTGCAAATCCAAAAGCAACTGGAGCAAAACCATCTGACACTGGCGCTGTTCAATACCGCTCCCGGAGATATTAATGCGGGGGAATGGGGATTATCCGCCCTTCCCGGACGTGAGCACGAAGCACACGCAGACATCGACCTGGCACTGGAATATGCATTGGCGCTCAATTGTGAACAAGTCCATGTGATGGCAGGCGTCGTGCCCGCTGGCGAAGATGCTGAACGGTACCGGGCAGTATTTATCGATAATATCCGCTACGCTGCCGACCGCTTTGCGCCACACGGCAAGCGAATATTAGTTGAAGCACTCAGCCCCGGCGTTAAGCCTCATTATCTCTTCTCCAGCCAGTATCAGGCACTGGCTATTGTTGAAGAGGTTGCGCGAGATAACGTGTTTATTCAACTAGATACTTTTCATGCGCAAAAAGTAGATGGCAACCTGACGCATTTAATCCGCGACTACGCCGGGAAATATGCGCACGTACAAATTGCCGGACTACCTGATCGACATGAACCGGACGATGGAGAAATCAACTATCCGTGGCTGTTCCGCCTGTTCGATGAGGTGGGATATCAGGGCTGGATCGGTTGTGAATATAAACCTCGTGGCCTCACCGAAGAAGGGCTTGGCTGGTTTGACGCCTGGCGCTAATTCGTTAAATCCCTAATTACAACGTACCCATACATCCCCCCATCTACGGATGGGGTAGGTTAACTATAACTTTCAGACAGGGTTTCCCATGTCCACAATTACATTGTTATGCATTGCGTTAGCTGGCGTAATCATGCTGTTGCTGCTGGTCATCAAGGCAAAGGTACAACCATTCGTTGCTTTGCTCCTCGTCAGCCTGTTAGTCGCACTTGCGGCAGGTATACCGGCGGGCGAAGTGGGTAAAGTGATGATCGCCGGGATGGGCGGTGTGCTTGGTTCCGTCACTATTATTATTGGTCTGGGCGCTATGCTGGGGCGTATGATCGAACACTCTGGTGGTGCAGAGTCACTGGCTAATTATTTCAGTCGCAAGTTAGGTGACAAACGAACTATCGCTGCGCTGACTCTGGCAGCGTTCTTCCTCGGTATTCCCGTCTTCTTTGATGTCGGCTTTATTATTCTTGCGCCAATCATTTACGGTTTTGCCAAGGTTGCCAAAATATCGCCACTCAAATTTGGCCTGCCTGTCGCTGGGATCATGCTCACTGTTCACGTGGCGGTACCGCCGCATCCAGGCCCTGTCGCCGCAGCGGGGTTACTCCACGCAGACATCGGCTGGCTAACCATCATCGGTATTGCGATTTCTATTCCCGTAGGGGTTGTTGGCTACTTTGCAGCGAAAATAATCAATAAGCGCCAATATGCGATGTCAGTAGAAGTACTGGAACAGATGCAACTGGCTCCGGCCAGTGAGGAAGGCGCGACAAAATTAAGCGATAAAATAAATCCACCGGGCGTCGCGCTGGTCACCTCGCTAATTGTTATTCCTATCGCGATTATCATGGCGGGTACGGTTTCCGCAACACTGATGCCGCCTTCGCATCCCCTGCTTGGTACGCTACAGCTGATCGGCTCACCAATGGTAGCTCTAATGATTGCGCTGGTGCTGGCATTCTGGTTATTGGCTTTACGTCGCGGCTGGAGCTTACAACACACCAGCGACATTATGGGCTCAGCGCTTCCTACTGCGGCGGTAGTGATTTTGGTTACTGGTGCTGGAGGGGTATTTGGCAAAGTGCTGGTGGAATCGGGCGTCGGCAAAGCCCTTGCCAACATGCTACAAATGATTGACCTGCCTCTGTTACCAGCCGCATTTATTATTTCACTGGCGCTGCGTGCATCGCAGGGGTCAGCAACCGTAGCAATACTGACAACCGGCGGGTTACTCTCAGAAGCGGTGATGGGATTGAATCCGATTCAGTGCGTATTGGTGACGCTGGCAGCCTGCTTTGGTGGGCTTGGTGCGTCACATATTAATGACTCAGGGTTCTGGATTGTGACCAAATATCTGGGGTTGTCGGTAGCAGACGGTCTGAAAACCTGGACAGTGTTAACGACCATTCTCGGTTTTACCGGATTCTTAATTACCTGGTGCGTATGGGCGGTAATTTGACCTTAATAAAAAGGTCCGATGGGCATCGGACCTTTTATTGTGCACAGAAAAGGCCAGCCTCGCTTGAGACTGGCCTTTCTGACAGATGCTTACTTACTCGCGGAACAGCGCTTCGATATTCAGCCCCTGCGTTTGCAGGATTTCGCGCAAACGGCGCAGGCCTTCAACCTGAATCTGGCGAACACGTTCACGGGTGAGGCCAATTTCACGACCTACATCTTCCAGTGTTGCCGCTTCGTACCCCAGCAAACCGAATCGACGTGCCAGCACTTCACGCTGTTTGGCGTTCAGCTCGAACAGCCATTTGACGATGCTCTGCTTCATATCGTCATCTTGCGTGGTATCTTCCGGACCGTTCTCTTTTTCATCGGCCAGGATGTCCAGCAACGCTTTTTCGGAATCACCACCCAGCGGGGTGTCTACCGAGGTAATGCGCTCGTTAAGACGAAGCATACGGCTGACGTCATCAACTGGCTTATCCAGTTGCTCTGCGATCTCTTCCGCACTTGGTTCATGGTCCAGCTTATGGGACAACTCACGTGCGGTTCGCAGGTAAACGTTCAGCTCCTTTACGATGTGAATCGGCAAACGAATAGTACGGGTTTGGTTCATAATCGCCCGTTCAATCGTCTGGCGAATCCACCAGGTTGCGTATGTTGAGAAGCGGAAACCACGTTCCTGGTCAAACTTCTCTACCGCGCGGATCAGCCCCAGGTTGCCCTCTTCGATAAGGTCCAGCAACGCCAGACCACGATTGCCATAACGGCGGGCAATTTTTACCACCAGACGCAAGTTACTCTCGATCATCCGGCGGCGAGAGGCGACATCTCCACGCAGTGCGCGACGCGCAAAATAAACTTCTTCTTCGGCCGTTAACAGTGGTGAATAACCAATCTCACCAAGGTAAAGCTGAGTCGCGTCCAACACACGCTGTGTGGCTCCCTGCGATAACAGTTCCTCTTCGGCCAAATCGTTATCACTGGGTTCCTATTCTACTAAGGCCTTTTCGTCAAAAACCTCAACTCCGTTCTCATCAAATTCCGCATCTTCATTTAAATCATGAACTTTCAGCGTATTCTGACTCATAAGGTGGCTCCTACCCGTGATCCCTTGACGGAACATTCAAGCAAAAGCCTGGTTCCGCCGATTTATCGCTGCGGCAAATAACGCAGCGGGTTTACGGATTTCCCCTTGTAACGAATTTCAAAATGCAAGCGTGTTGAACTGGTTCCGGTGCTACCCATGGTCGCTATTTTTTGCCCCGCCTTAACTTCTTGTTGTTCCCGGACCAGCATTGTGTCGTTATGGGCGTAGGCACTCAGGTAATCATCATTATGTTTGATGATAATCAGATTACCGTAGCCGCGCAGCGCGTTACCAGCATAAACAACGCGGCCATCTGCGGTCGCGATAATTGCCTGTCCTTTGCTGCCTGCGATATCAATCCCCTTGTTGCCCCCCTCAGAAGCGCCAAAGGTTTCGATCACTTTGCCCTCAGTCGGCCAGCGCCAGGTGGAGATAGGCGTACTGGTTGATGTACTGCTGACAGTCGGCTCGGTTGTGCTTGCTGTTGGTACCGTTACAGGCGCTGTGACCGTGGTCGCAGTTGGCTTGTTGTTCGGCAACATTTTGTTAGCACTCTGTTCACCCGAAGACTCAGAATACGTAATTGTCGGTTGCGACGCAACAGCAACGGTGGAATTTTGTGCAGGCTTGATCACAACTCCTTGCTCTGCTGCGTCGGCCTGGGTAATGGCATTTCCGCCAGTGATTGGCGTACCGGAAGCATTACCCACCTGCAAGGTCTGACCAACGTTCAGCGCGTATGGTGCCTGAATATTGTTGCGCTGAGCAAGGTCACGGAAATCGTTGCCAGTAATCCAGGCGATATAGAAAAGTGTGTCGCCTTTTTTCACGGTATAGGTACTGCCGCTATAACTGCCTTTCGGAATGTTCCCATACTGACGGTTATAGACGATGCGTCCGTTTTCCATCTGTACCGGCTGCTGAGCTACTGGCTGCACTGGCTGGATTTGCGGTTGTTGAGTAGCCTGAATTTGTGGCTGCTGCACCGGCTGAATTTGCGGTTGCTGCGCTGTAGACGTCGTCCCCATTTTCGGCGGCGGCGTAATCAACATACCAGAATTAGTATTTGCAGGCGCATTGCCATTAACGGAGCTGACCGGTGCCGGTGGATTTGAAGTGTCAGAACAGCCTGCCAGCCATAGCGAAACCAGTGACAAAGCCGCAATGCGGCGAACGGTGAATTTTGGGCTTCCCGCGCTCATTTATCCCCCAGGAAAAATTGGTTAATAACCAGTGACATAATTACCGTGCAAGGCACCCTACTGAACACTGGAAAAGATGTTCACGATACGCTGACCTGCGGCAAAATAACCAGGAAAAATCCAGGTATTTCCTCACGTTTTAAGCCAGCTCACCCTTCACTAAAGGGACAAAGCGCACGGCCTCCACGGTATCGATAATAAATTCGCCTCCCCGACGACGCACCCGTTTCAAATACTGGTGCTCCTCCCCTACGGGTAAGACGAGAATCCCGCCTTCGTCCAGCTGCGTCATTAGCGCAGTTGGAATTTCCGGCGGTGCCGCCGTAACAATGATAGCGTCAAACGGCGCACGTGCCTGCCAACCTTGCCATCCATCGCCATGACGGGTTGAAACATTATGTAAATCAAGATTTTTCAGGCGGCGACGTGCCTGCCACTGCAAGCCTTTAATCCGTTCAACCGAGCAAACATGCTGGACAAGATGCGCCAGGATTGCCGTTTGATATCCCGAACCGGTGCCAATTTCCAGCACCCGCGACTGCGGCGTCAGCTCGAGTAATTCGGTCATTCGCGCCACCATATATGGCTGCGAAATTGTCTGCCCCTGACCTATCGGCAAAGCGATATTGTCCCAGGCTTTTTGTTCAAACGCTTCATCAACGAATTTTTCACGCGGCACGGCGGCAAGTGCATTCAGCACCTGCTCATCCTGAATACCTTGCGCACGTAATTGATCCAGAAGTGCTTGTACGCGTCTGCTTACCATTGCGTGCCAACTCCCACGCTGTTTAACCAGTCTGAAACCACATCTTGCGCGCTATGCGCAGTTAAATCCACATGCAGCGGCGTGATGGAGACATAGCCCTCATCTACCGCAGCAAAATCGGTCCCCGGACCAGCATCACATTTACCGCCCGGCGGGCCAATCCAGTACAGCGTATTGCCGCGCGGATCTTGCTGCGGGATCACCTGATCTGCCGGATGTCGTGTACCGCAGCGCGTCACGCGAATACCTTTGATTTGATCCAAGGGTAAATCCGGAACGTTAATATTAAGAATACGCCCGGTGCGCAGCGGCTCTTTACACAGTGCGCGCAAAATTGAACAGGTTACCGCCGCGGCAGTGTCGTAATGTTTATGCCCGTCAAGCGAGACGGCAAGCGCCGGAAAACCTAAATGACGGCCTTCCATCGCGGCGGCTACCGTACCGGAATAAATAACATCATCCCCCAGATTCGGCCCGGCGTTAATTCCGGACACAACAATGTCCGGGCGCGGACGCATCAGAGCATTCACGCCAAGATAGACGCAATCGGTCGGGGTTCCCATTTGCACAGCAATATCACCATTTTCAAAGGTAAACGTGCGCAGGGAGGATTCCAGTGTCAGAGAATTTGAAGCGCCGCTGCGGTTACGATCGGGGGCGACCACCTGAACGTCAGCAAACTCACGCAAGGCTTTCGCCAGCGTTTGTATACCGGGTGCATGTACCCCGTCATCATTACTCAGCAATATGCGCATAATCACCTGTTGTGTTGATAAGTTCCCTGACAACGCTGGTTGCAAAACTACCCGCCGGAAGCCAGAAACGGATCTCTACGGTGACGTCATCCCACCAATTCCAGCTTAATTGTTGCGGATACAGCAGCATCGCTCTGCGCGCGGCTTCAACTTTTTCGCGCACCAGTAAAGCTTGTAATTCAGTTTCTGCGGCGACAGCTGCTTGTTCGAATGCCAGCGCTTCACGCTGAGTTCCCCATTCGCCACTGCCTGGCAATGCGGCGGTTATCATCAACTCTTTATCGTTGACGCGACGCTGTAATTCCGCCAGTTCTTCGGTGGTTGCGACAAACCAGCTACCACGTCCGGCTAATTGTAGCGCATCGCCGTCAACAACTTGATTAACGTCTGCTTTTTTGAGGCGCTCAGCAACAATCTGATTAAACAACGCACTGCGGGCTGCCGACAACCAAAAACTCCGTTTATTGCGATCGCGCACCGGAGTATTGGTTTGCGCCCAGCGCTGCGCCCCCTGCAAGTTGCTACCGCCAATCCCAAAACGTTGGGCACCGAAGTAGTTCGGTACACCTTTTACGCAAATATCGATCAGACGTTGTTCAACGTCATCGCGATTGCTCACTTCGCGCAGAACCAGGGTAAAGGCGTTACCTTTCAGCGCGCCTAAACGCAGCTTGCGCTTGTGCCGCGCATACTCCAGCACCTGGCAGCCTTCCAGTTGAAAGGCGCTCAGATCGGGCATTTCCTTGCCCGGCACGCGAGCGCATAACCACTGTTCCGTAACAGCATGTTTGTCTTTTTGCCCAGCGAAGCTGACTTCACGGGCATGAATTTTCAGGAATTTCGCCAGTGCATCCGCCACAAAACGGGTATTGCAGCCGTTTTTGAGGATTCTAACCAGAATATGCTCACCTTCACCATCAGGCTCAAAGCCCAAATCTTCCACCACCACAAAGTCTTCCGGATTGGCTTTCAGCAGCCCGGTGCCTTGCGGTTTACCGTGGAGGTAAGTGAGATTATCAAACTCAATCATTTTGTTGCCTTAATGAGTAGCGCCACCGCTTCACAGGCAATCCCTTCCCCACGTCCGGTAAATCCCAGTTTTTCCGTAGTAGTGGCTTTCACGTTAACATCATCCATATGGCAGCCGAGATCTTCGGCAATAAACACGCGCATTTGTGGAATGTGCGGCAACATCTTCGGTGCCTGAGCGATGATAGTGACATCGACGTTGCCAAGGGTATAACCCTTCGCCTGAATACGACGCCAGGCTTCGCGTAGCAGCTCGCGGCTATCGGCACCTTTAAATGCCGGATCGGTATCCGGGAACAGCTTGCCGATATCCCCCAGCGCCGCCGCGCCAAGCAATGCATCGGTCAACGCATGGAGCGCCACGTCGCCATCAGAATGCGCCAGCAATCCTTTTTCGTAAGGAATGCGTACGCCACCAATGATAATTGGGCCTTCACCGCCAAAGGCATGTACGTCAAAACCGTGTCCAATTCGCATTATGTATTCTCCTGATGGATGGTTCGGGTGAGGTAAAACTCGGCCAGTGCCAAATCTTCCGGGCGCGTGACTTTAATGTTATCCGCACGGCCTTCGACCAACTGAGGATGGAATCCGCAATATTCCAGCGCCGAGGCTTCGTCGGTAATAGTCGCGCCTTCATTTAGAGCGCGCGTCAGACAGTCATGTAACAGCTCACGAGGGAAAAATTGCGGCGTCAGCGCGTGCCATAAGCCGTTGCGATCAACGGTATGAGCAATGGCATTTTTGCCCGGTTCGGCACGTTTCATAGTATCGCGCACTGGTGCGGCGAGGATCCCCCCCGTGCGGCTGGTTTCGCTCAACGCCAACAATCGCGCGAGGTCATCCTGATGCAAACAAGGACGAGCGGCGTCATGCACCAATACCCACTGCGCGTCGCCAGCGGCTTTCAGACCTGCCAGCACGGAATCGGCACGCTCATCACCGCCATCTACAACGGTGATTTGCGGATGATTCGCCAGAGGAAGTTGTGCAAAACGGCTATCGCCAGGACTTATGGCAATGACGACACGTTTCACCCGGGGATGCGCCAGCAGCGCATGCACCGAGTGTTCAAGAATGGTTTGATTACCGATTGAGAGATATTGCTTAGGACATTCCGTTTGCATTCGACGGCCAAATCCGGCCGCCGGAACCACGGCGCAAACATCCAAATGAGTGGTTGCCATGTTAATTCCCGGGCTGATTTATCGATTGTTTTGCCCCGCAGACTGTGCGCGCTTCGACGCGTCAGGCACCAGACGATAAAAAGTTTCGCCCGGCCTGGTCATGCTGAGTTCATTACGCGCACGCTCTTCGAGCGCCTCCTGGCCGCCATTGAGATCGTCAATTTCGGCAAAAAGTTGATCGTTTCGCGCTTTAAGTTTCGCGTTTGTAGCTTGCTGTGCCGCCACATCATCATTGACGCGGGTATAGTCATGTATACCGTTCTTACCGAACCACAGCGAATACTGTAGCCAGACCAGAATAGCCAGCAACAGCAGCGTTAGTTTACCCATCCTGCCCCCTGAAAAACGGCATCATCATCCCATGCATCCGAAGACGACTCTACATCCTCTGTTGGGGATACCGCGACAACGCGGGCAAATGTACCACATTTGTCCATTGTTACGTATACCCAGGGCGTGCAGAACATAATCTCATTATTAGTTACGGTTTGAATTATGAACAGAGGAGACGGGAAAGTACAAATTAGCCCAGTAGCCACATAAACAGTGCGCCAAACATAATGCCTACTGTCACCAGGGTGAAAACAATACTGTAGCGTAGCTTTCCGTCCATCAATGAATGCAGCGCAATCCCCACCACTACCGCGACGGGCATCAGCGCCAGAAAGAAAGGCCAGGTGTAGATAAAGAAGAACAGCGTGTTAGAGCCATAAATCAACATCGGCATCGCCAGCGCAAATAACCAGGAGATAAAACCGACCACGGCACCAGGCAGTGACCATGTGGTTTCTTCATCCTCAGTAAGGCTGTCGTTATTTGTTAGTGTAATGTTATGGCTATTACGCATATTTGATCCTGTTACTTTGACGAACCGGGCATGGAAACCCGGTGGTGTCTCAGGATCTGATAATATCGTTCTGTCTCAACAGATCTAATAATTGCTGTACCAAATTTGTTACTAATTGTTCACCATTGAGATGAATTTCTGCCGATTCAGGCGCTTCGTAAACGGAATCTATTCCCGTAAAGTTGCGCAGTTCACCGGCACGCGCTTTCTTATATAAGCCTTTGGGATCGCGGGCTTCGCAAATCGCCAGCGGCGTATCGACAAACACTTCGATAAAGCGCCCTTCTCCTACGCGTTCGCGAACCATCTGGCGTTCGGCGCGGTGTGGCGAGATAAATGCGGTCAGCACCACCAGTCCGGCTTCAACCATCAAATTCGCCACTTCACCGACGCGACGGATATTCTCTTTACGATCGGCATCGCTAAAACCGAGATCGCTGCATAATCCGTGGCGAACATTGTCGCCATCCAGCAGATACGTACTGACGCCGAGTTTATGTAACGCCTCCTCCAGCGCCCCGGCGACCGTTGATTTACCGGACCCGGAGAGGCCGGTAAACCACAGCACTACACCACGATGACCGTGGTGTAGCTCGCGTTGTTGCACAGTGACCGGATGGCTATGCCAGACGACGTTTTCGTCATGCAGCGCCATTATTTATCCCCCAGCAAATCGCGCGCGCCCCAGTGCGGAAAGTGGCGACGAACCAGAGCATTCAATTCCAGTTCGAATGCACTGAATTCAGATGGCGCAGCAGTTGCCTGGCTAACTGGCTCGTGCACCATACCGGCACCCACGGTCACATTGCTCAGGCGATCGATAAAAATCAGCCCACCCGTCACCGGATTTTGTTGATAACGATCTAACACCAGCGGCTCGTCAAAAGTGAGATCCACGAGGCCGATCCCATTCAGTGGCAGGTTTTCAACTTCACGCTGGGTAAGGTTATTAATATCAACCTGATAGCGAATGCCATCAACACGCGCGCGCGTCTTCTTACCGGCAATTTTGATGTCGTAACTCTGCCCTGGAGAAAGCGGCTGTTCCGCCATCCATACCACATCCACCGACGCGCTCTGCACCGCCGGTAACGCTTCGTCTGCCGCCAGCAGCAGATCGCCACGGCTGATGTCGATCTCATCCGTCAGCACCAGGGTGATCGCTTCTCCGGCAAAGGCTTCTTCGCGATCACCATCAAAAGTCACGATCCGCGCGACGTTTGATTCCACACCAGAGGGCAGCACTTTGACACGTTGCCCGACTTCCACGCGACCGGATGCCAGCGTTCCGGCGTAACCACGAAAATCGAGATTCGGGCGATTAACGTACTGCACCGGGAAGCGCATTGGCTGAGCATCCACCACTCGCTGGATCTCCACGGTTTCCAGCACTTCGAGCAGTGTCGGACCGCTGTACCACGGCATACTTTCACTTTGCGATGCCACGTTGTCGCCTTCCAGTGCAGAGAGCGGCACAAAGCGGATATCCAGATTACCCGGCAGCTGCCCGGCAAAGGTCAAATAATCTTCACGAATACGGGTGAACGTCTCTTCACTGTAATCCACCAGATCCATTTTGTTGATCGCCACGACCAGATGTTTGATCCCCAACAGTGTGGAGATAAAACTGTGACGACGGGTTTGATCGAGCACGCCTTTACGGGCATCGATCAGTAAGATCGCCAGTTCACATGTCGATGCGCCAGTCGCCATATTGCGGGTGTACTGCTCGTGCCCTGGGGTGTCGGCGATAATAAATTTACGCTTCTCGGTAGAGAAATAGCGGTAGGCCACGTCAATGGTGATGCCCTGTTCGCGCTCAGCTTGCAGGCCGTCCACCAGCAGAGCCAGATCCAGCTTTTCGCCCTGGGTGCCGTGACGCTTACTGTCGTTATGCAGCGATGAGAGCTGATCTTCGTAGATTTGGCGGGTATCGTGCAGCAGACGACCAATCAGAGTACTTTTGCCGTCATCGACGCTACCACAGGTCAGAAAACGCAGCAGGCTTTTATGTTGTTGCGCAATCATCCAGGCTTCGACGCCGCCTTCATTGGCGATTTGTTGTGCAAGTGCGGTGTTCATCTTAAAAATACCCCTGACGTTTTTTCAGCTCCATAGACCCCGCCTGGTCGCGGTCAATCACGCGGCCCTGACGTTCACTGGTGGTGGAAACCAGCATCTCTTCGATGATTTCCGGCAGTGTTTGTGCATTTGACTCCACCGCACCGGTCAGCGGCCAGCAGCCCAGCGTACGGAAACGCACCATCCGTTTTTTAATCACTTCGCCCGGTTGCAGGTCGATACGGTTGTCATCAATCATCATCAACATACCGTCGCGTTCCAGAACCGGACGTTCCGCAGCGAGATATAGCGGAACAATGTCGATATTTTCCAGCCAGATGTATTGCCAGATATCCTGCTCGGTCCAGTTAGAGAGCGGGAAGACGCGGATGCTTTCGCCTTTGTTAATTTGCCCGTTGTAGTTGTGCCACAGCTCCGGGCGCTGATTTTTCGGATCCCAGCGATGGAAGCGGTCACGGAAAGAGTAAATTCGCTCTTTAGCGCGGGATTTCTCTTCGTCACGGCGCGCACCACCGAAGGCGGCATCAAAACCGTATTTGTTCAGCGCCTGTTTCAGGCCTTCAGTTTTCATAATATCGGTATGTTTCGCGCTGCCGTGCACGAATGGATTAATCCCCATCGCCACGCCTTCCGGGTTTTTATGCACCAGCAGTTCGCAGCCGTAGGCTTTAGCAGTACGATCGCGGAACTCATACATCTCGCGGAATTTCCAGCCGGTATCGACATGCAGCAACGGGAAAGGCAGCGTACCTGGATAAAACGCCTTGCGCGCCAGATGCAGCATGACGCTGGAATCTTTACCGATAGAGTAGAGCATCACCGGATTTGAGAATTCTGCCGCCACCTCGCGAATAATGTGGATGCTTTCCGCCTCCAGTTGCCGCAGGTGAGTAAGTCGTATTTGATCCATAACCGTTCCTTTGCAATACCGCTATTTTCTTGCCATCAGATGTTTCGACTATAGGGAGCGTAAGAGAACGAATGAAATTACCAATTAGAATGAGTAGTTCCTTAACGGAATAACGATTTGGCAAAGCTAATATCAAAAAGTGCTTAAGGCACCGGATTTCGGGCGTTTAGGAAGATTTGAAATTGTTTTAGCGCAGCGGCAGTTTCATACTATGGCGGTAAAAAAATTTGCATGGTATTTAAGGACTCACTATGTTTTCCGCATTGCGCCACCGTACCGCTGCCCTGGCGCTCGGCGTATGCTTTATTCTCCCCGTACACGCCTCGTCACCTAAACCTGGCGATTTTGCTAATACTCAGGCACGACATATTGCTACTTTCTTTCCGGGACGCATGACCGGAACTCCTGCAGAAATGTTATCTGCCGATTATATTCGCCAACAGTTTCAGCAAATGGGTTATCGCAGTGATATTCGGACATTTAATAGTCGGTATATTTATACCGCCCGCGATAATCGTAAGAGCTGGCATAACGTGACGGGAAGTACGGTGATTGCCGCTCATGAAGGCAAAGCGCCGCAGCAGATCATCATTATGGCGCATCTGGATACTTACGCCCCGCTGAGCGATGCTGACGCCGATGCCAATCTCGGCGGGCTGACGTTACAAGGAATGGATGATAACGCCGCAGGTTTAGGTGTCATGCTGGAATTGGCAGAACGCCTGAAAAATACGCCTACCGAGTATGGTATTCGATTTGTGGCGACCAGCGGCGAAGAGGAAGGGAAATTAGGCGCTGAGAATTTACTCAAGCGGATGAGTGACACCGAAAAGAAAAATACGCTGCTGGTGATTAATCTCGATAACTTAATTGTTGGCGATAAATTGTATTTCAACAGCGGTGTAAAAACCCCTGAGGCAGTAAGGAAATTAACGCGCGACAGGGCGCTGGCAATTGCGCGCAGTCACGGAATAGCCGCAACGACCAATCCGGGTTTGAATAAAAATTATCCGAAAGGCACTGGGTGTTGTAATGACGCAGAAATATTCGACAAAGCGGGCATTGCTGTACTTTCGGTGGAAGCGACTAACTGGAATCTTGGGAATAAGGATGGTTATCAGCAACGCGCAAAAACACCTGCCTTCCCGGCGGGAAATAGCTGGCATGACGTAAGACTGGATAATCACCAACATATTGATAAGGCTCTTCCTGGAAGAATAGAACGTCGCTGCCGTGACGTTATGCGGATAATGCTACCTCTGGTGAAGGAGTTGGCGAAGGCGTCTTGATGGGTTTGAAAATGGGAGCTGGGAGTTCTACCGCAGAGGCGGGGGAACTCCAAGTGATATCCATCATCGCATCCAGTGCGCCCGGTTTATCCCCGCTGATGCGGGGAACACCAGCGTCAGGCGTGAAATCTCACCGTCGTTGCCGGTTTATCCCTGCTGGCGCGGGGAACTCTCGGTTCAGGCGTTGCAAACCTGGCTACCGGGCGGTTTATCCCCGCTAACGCGGGGAACTCGTAGTCCATCATTCCACCTATGTCTGAACTCCCGGTTTATCCCCGCTGGCGCGGGGAACTCCCGGGGGATAATGTTTACGGTCATGCGCCCCCCGGTTTATCCCCGCTGGCGCGGGGAACTCTGGGCGGCTTGCCTTGCAGCCAGCTCCAGCAGCGGTTTATCCCCGCTGGCGCGGGGAACTCAAGCTGGCTGGCAATCTCTTTCGGGGTGAGTCCGGTTTATCCCCGCTGGCGCGGGGAACTCTAGTTTCCGTATCTCCGGATTTATAAAGCTGACGGTTTATCCCCGCTGGCGCGGGGAACTCGCAGGCGGCGACGCGCAGGGTATGCGCGATTCGCGGTTTATCCCCGCTGGCGCGGGGAACTCGCGACCGCTCAGAAATTCCAGACCCGATCCAAACGGTTTATCCCCGCTGGCGCGGGGAACTCTCAACATTATCAATTACAACCGACAGGGAGCCCGGTTTATCCCCGCTGGCGCGGGGAACTCAGCGTGTTCGGCATCACCTTTGGCTTCGGCTGCGGTTTATCCCCGCTGGCGCGGGGAACTCTGCGTGAGCGTATCGCCGCGCGTCTGCGAAAGCGGTTTATCCCCGCTGGCGCGGGGAACTCTCTAAAAGTATACATTTGTTCTTAAAGCATTTTTTCCCATAAAAACAACCCACCAACCTTAATGTAACATTTCCTTATTATTAAAGATCAGCTAATTCTTTGTTTTCAAACAGGTAAAAAAGACACCAACCTTAAACCATCCAAATCTACCGGGGTACGCCTGTTTAACCCAAATGTCTGGAACTCAAATCCCGTTTCCGTATTCGTTGCCCATGCCATCACTACATTGCCTTCTTCCGCCAGTCCAGCTATTTGTTCCCAGATCATTTCACGAATTTTTGCGGATACATCACCTACATATACCCCTGCACGTACCTCCAACAACCAGATGGCTAATCTGCCTCGTAAGCGCGGAGGTACATTTTCAGTGACCACGACCAACATACTCATTTCAGCTACTCCGATGGCCTGCATCTCCCAGTGAAACAGGAAGCGGAATGGCAACAGGCTGTGCATCTTCAGGTGGGGCCGGCGGTTGTATTTCTCCAGCGGCAAGCACGTCCTCTATAAGCGGAATCAATTTGGCTAATGTTTTACTACTGCGAAAAATATCCCTGCACGCCAAACGGACTTCCCGGTCCGGCTCACCAGGGTTACGACGCGCTATCTCAAAAGCTTTCGGTACAACAGTGTCAAATTTAATGATGTCTGCAATATCGTAAACAAAGGAAAGAGGCTTTCCTGTATGCACAAACCCAATAGCTGGTGCATAACCAGCTGCAAGTATCGCCGCTTCAGTTACGCCGTATAAACAGGAAGTTGCAGCGCTAATGCATTGGTTGATCGTATCGCCCTTTTCCCAGTCTTTCGGATCGTAGCGACGTCCATTCCATGTCACGCCGTATTGCTTCGCCAGAAGTGCGTAGGTTGCCCGCACGCGACTGCCTTCTATACCTCTGAGTTGCTCTACGGAGCGCCGGGCAGGCGCAGGTTCTCCAAACCGAAGTTCAAACATTTTACGTACGACCTTCAGACGCAAATCTTCATCCAGAGCAAGTTTTGCCTGATAGAGCAGCTTATCTGAACGCGCACCTCCAGGCTGACCAGAAGCATAAACACGAACGCCCGCTTCCCCCACCCATACCAACAATGTTCCAACTTGCGCAGCCAGGCGTACAGCTGCATGCGAAACCCGTGTACCAGGTTCCAGCATGATGCAGGCAACCGAGCCAACAGGAATATGAGTGCGGATCCCTGTCTTGTCGATAAGTACAAACGCGCCATCTATTACATCGATCTGCCCATATTGCAGAAAGATCATGGAGACGCGATCTTTGAGTGGAATGGGATTAAGGGGAAGCCAGGTCATTTTATTACACCTCAATCACAGTGGAGCCAAAGATAGCAAGCCACATCCCATCGATTTAGCTGGCCCAATACCTTGCTGTACAAGATCTATTAACGCTGGCGCGTCGTTGATGGTGAGCACACCTTCAAAGCAAACCGTTTGGATCTTTCCACTTTTACCATCACCAGAAAAATACTGTGGCCGTTCCGATATGGGATGCACATCTTCAACGCGCGCCGCATTGCCCAATTTACGTTGCAACCACGCGATTTGTTCTGCTTCTTTTATTAACGGAACCCGACAGCGTTTAATATTCCCTTTACTGTCCAGGCGCTTTTGATTGTCGAGAATAGTTTTGATCGGATTTGCCCGAAGCCGAAAATAGAGTGGAACACCAACCTGAAGTTGAAATTCAACCTGTTTAGTTTTAATGACTGTCGCAACGGCAGTTGAAACAGGCATTTGCGCTGACTGCAATAAAACATGACAGCCTTCTGGTGTGTTTCGCTTCTCAACATGAAAAAGAAAATCACGAGCAGCATCCGGTCTGTTTGGAAATAAATGCCATAATCCCTGGTGAAGTTGGTAAAGATCCCTGCTCCAGGCCCTGGCAATGATGACTTTACTGAGATACATCCATACCTCCTTTAATCACATACCATTCTCGGGAAGCAAATTGTCGAGGCAAGGTGATCATCGGTTCGTCGCGCGCCGTAAATTTTAAATGATGCCCTGTAACTGATTCCTCACTATATATATCGCCGCCAACGGGCTCATAATTTAATAGCGCCTTCTGAGGATCCGATGCCTGACATGTCCCCAAAAAAAGCGGGTGTGTTAGTGGGCAACTTCTCCGCCCCAGGTAAGGTGTATACCGAGGCTTTAATACTGCTTTTTCAAGTTCTGAGATAACCATCGTTGCATGGGGTGTTAACCAGAGAGCGACGGTAAAGGAGGCATCACATAAATATTCGCGCCATGTTTGAATCGTTTCATGACTTTTCAAACCACGGTAATCTTCTCGCGCTCCAAGGACTGTATGGTAATCACGCAACCCCGTTACAGACACACGACGATCGTCAAGAATGAGTTCATCGCAGCGCACTGCAAATTGCACACTCTCTGATAACGCCTGTAATGAAGAAGTATCATCACGTTGGATCCCAAGACAAGCCCCGAGTAGCCCTAATAACCCGCTTCGGGTCGGAAATCTTCCGGTAGGTCGCGTTCCTTCAAAGGTCGGCTGCCCCCAGGCTTGCATTGGCCCAGCAAGCCGCAAGATCAAATAAGATCTCATGTTCACGCCTCGCCATTATTACGAACCCAGGATTTTAACTGTTCTAAAGTAGGCATTTGTTTAACTTGAGCAGTAATTGGGTCTACATCAGATAAGCTGAATTGCGCAGCAGCTCCGTTCAGACCATATCCATTGGCAACGCGATCCCAATATTGATTAAACGCCTGTATAGACGGTTGCAAAAAGCCATCTTTCGCTTTAACCGCTTTTTCAAAAGCATTTGCCATAGAAAGTGGCATATCGGAGAAATTAACCATTACCATATCCGCAGGGTTAAAAGCGGCATAAGTACGCTGTTTTGCTCCAGGGACCTCTGTTGCCAGCATATGAACAACATGGGTTGCAATTTCCAGAGCCTGCTCCCTGGAGGCACCACCTAAATTTTCCTGAAGTTGAGCGAGGTTAATGTTGGCATAACGATAAAAAACACCCGATGAAAATTCCTGAGTTCCCAGATGTGCAGAACCTTGTTCCTGTAAATCATCTACAGCGGTGAACCAGTCAATATCAGAATCAACCTGATGAGTAGTGATCGCATGCGCAATGGACATTGCACCATCAACTTTTCCCAACTCAGTCATCATGCCGCTGGTTGCCATTCTTCCACTAAGCGCAATATCAACACCCTGCTGTAAATTCACACGTATGGCGGCAATATCTTCCTTAAGAACTTTGAGCAGCTTTTTATCATCCAGATTATCAGCCTCTGCTTTTGCAACCTGCTCACAGAACCAGGCTATTTCTCCCACAACCCAGGGAGTAACCGCATCGGCAGAAATCTTTTCGGCTTCATCAACTGATTTACCGGAGAGCAGCGCTAATGTCTTATCGATGATTTTTTGGTCAAAACGTTCACCAAGTTTTTGCCGAAGAACATCACGTAATTGTGCAAGATGAATGGTTCTGAGACTGGATTCACCAATATTTTGTGCGTAATAACCACTTTTACGCATCGCACGTTTAAGGCTTTGACTTGAAATTCTTACTCGTCTTTTGCCGCCGAAAATAGCGTCTTTCTGCATGTTCATATCGTCGCGGTTCAGACATGAAGGGCTGTGAGAGATCAGAACATGAATATTGATAAAGTTAGACATAGAAAGGTTTCCTTACGCATTTTTGTTTGTGGTCAATACAAAATCTTCCAGAAGTTGCTGGCGTTCGCGCTTTCCCCACCAGGTCAACATCCTGGCCATTAATGGCCAGTCAAGTACGGGTTCGGCGTGAGTAAGTAATCGACGTAACTGGACCATATCGGCTGTTCTGTCAGCCCGAATTAATTGAAAGATACGGCGCTCGTTAATTCTTCCACTATTGGCTAAAGCTCTTCCCAACGAGATACCTGTTGTTTGCTCCGATTTTTTGTCCTGATGTCGGATGACATTCTTTCCTGCGCTCAGGCAAAACACCATGCGCAAAAGAGCCTGCTGGTGACGTGGGTTTTCCCAACCAAAAGGTTGCACCAGCCTATAAAACGCAGGGATATCGCGTAATTCATCAGGTTCTGAAACACGTCTAATTTGCGCACATGATCCATTATCCAGTTGTTGCCAGGCTCGATATAAAGCCATTGCATCAATTTCATCAGCCATTTGATGGCCCTCCTTGCGGTTTTAACTCCCGTAAATGTTTGTATAGCGTGGCGCGGGCAAGCGCTAATGTGCTTATTAATTTAGGATGATGTGCATAGGGAGCTACAGATTGATTAAATAGCATTTCACACAATTGATGAAGTTTGTCTCGTAAATCAGCTATTACCTCATCAGCCTGGGAAAAATTAACATTCGCCAGTACATCGGGAATTAATAATTCACTCTGTCGATAGAAATGCCTTTCTGCAGTCTCATGAACAGAGACTCCGGCCCCTTTGAAGTCTTTATTTTTAAACCCTTCTGCAAAGGTATATAACGCCTTGCGTAAGGCTGTTTTATATCCCAAACCAACAGTCACTATTTCGTTTATCACATTGCCGTATTGTTGCCACCCCTGATTAAACATCAACACATCATGACGCCGTTCAAGAATAGATGCTTGATTATTACGATATCCCCCCATAATCAATTCAAGAGGACTTTGCGGCGCAATATTTCTGAATTGATTCACAACCGCCGCCACGCGATTTCCATTTTCATTTTGAATAATCTTATCTACCACAACTCGGCTGATTTGTGTCCATGATGGTGCGGAGGTGGTGAAAGCAAGAAATTTTTCCTCAACCTCCCCTTTCTTGACTGTTACCAGACAAGGGGAATGCGGATGGGGCCATAGCCCATTAACTGTAAAGGTAAATTTTTCCTTAAGAAAACCGGTATAACGCAAATTGCTTTCCTGTCCACAGCAAGAACATTTACCAATCCCAATGGGATCGCATAATTCAATATGCGCTGGTTGCCAGAATAGACCACGGACAAACCCAATTGACGAAGCAGGTATAGACTCATTGGACTTGATAGGTTTAATCCAGGTAGGTTGGTTTTCCGTATGTGATTCATTAGGAAATTGTTTTTGAAGACGAGGTAATGTGAGGACATTGAGTAACACCGTTGAACGAAGATCGATCCCACGTACGAACGTTGTTACAGGTGTTCCTCCACGTAAACCGCTTTTAAAACCACCACCAAAACCTGGTGCCTGATTCGCCTGGTTGAATAACGCAATCGCAGTGCATCCACCACATAATGCTTCACCCTGCCCCGGTTGATTGACAAATGCACAATTCGTCGCGCCGCTTACCCCAGCCAACAGTTTTTCCATTGGAGTCACATCATTTGCTTTGACACCTTTGGTCTGCATAAAGGGATGTTCTGCGTGATTAAGGTAGAACATATCTATCCACGGCGCGATGAGTTGTTGAAACTCATCTTCAGTGAGCGGATTCATTATGCGATGTCGAAATTCAACGTCATCTTTTGCCGGGGCGATAATTTGCCCAATGCAAACCAGCAGTGCTAAAGCGGCCAGTTCCATATCGTCACGGGGCAAACTTAATCGCCACTGATCTCTACTGCAGTATAGCGATTGCAGATTTATGATTTGGACTTTCCCCCCGTTTCGCGGGCGTACAGGGATCCAGTTATCAATAAGCAAATTCATTTGTTCTCCTTCATATGCTCCGACATTTCTCCTGCATTTCTATACGTCGGCACACTTCCGTTATCGGTAAAAACAAAGAAAAAATACGGCGTAATTAATTCAATAATCACATTCACTGCAAAAATATATTCATTGGTTTAATACAATTAACCTATACATATATTAAGATGTGTTGAATTGTTTAAAGACAATAATGCATGCATTTCAAATCTGCAAGTTATTCGTTTTATTATTAAAGAAACTTTTAGTTATAATAATTACCATGAATTTTATTACATAAAATATTCATACTGTGAATATAAAATCTCATACCGGGAAATTAAAAGAAGATGTACATTGTGCACCTTCCCTACTTAAGTAGGGATAAACCGTTATTGGTCTTATTATCGTCATTGATAACAATCATTCCCGAAGTTATTTGGGATTTGCAGGGATGACTCTGGTCATCCCTTCATCCCCTGTATAGGTAATAACAATACTGTTACCCTGCCAGACCCATCCATCCAGATTCTGTTTCCCTTCCAGCCAAAGTAACCCATCTTCATCTACTACTTCAGAAAAACTACGTTTCCAGGTGAAGGGTACATTGACGCGATTAAGTGCAAGCGCCTCATACTGCTGTTCATGACTTAGGTCCTCGTAGACCTGGCCATCGAGCAGTTGTTTACCTGAAGACGTTTGTACATAAGGCAATAATGGCAGGCTCATTTCCCCATCCCTCGTTACCGCAAGAATGGTTTCATCGTTATCCTGCAAGCTATATTCTTCAGCCCACTGCAGGACCTTGCGAGCCTTGAACCTTTTTTCACACTCGGCGCTTTCAAATTTATCCATGCCATTGCCGACCCATTCTGGCTCATCCATTTCCGCATCATCGTAAATGCTATCCAGCCATTGCCGGTAAGCATCAGGGAAAAATAAGGATGCTCCATTAAGCTCCTCAATATGTTGCTGCGTCCGCCACATGACTCTAACGTTGCTATAAATATGCTCATGTCGTCCGTAACCCTCGCCATCAGGCAGCAAAATGGTGGCAACAGGAATCTCAAAACCAGCGGGACGATATTTGCGATGATGGCGATGTAAACGGCCCAATCGTTGGAAAAGCAAATCTGCAGGACAATGCTGAGTAATTAACCAATCAAAATCAACGTCGAGTGATTGTTCCACGACCTGGGTTGCGACAAGTATCCGTCCAACATTTCGCTTCCCATTTTTGCCGAAATTGCTAATAACTCGATTCTCTTTTTCACGACGATCGTTCAGCGTAAAGCGCGCATGAAACAAATCTATATCTACTTGCGTGTTATTTAGCTCCTTTAGCCGTTGGTAGCATACTTGTGCAACGTCAACCAAATTGCAAATAAGACAGACCTGTGCACCCGCGTTTGCCGCTGCGATCATTCGCTCTAACATCGTAAGGTCAGGTAACATGTCAGCTAAACAAATAGGTTCTGGCTGAATCGAAAAGCGGGGCGGGAGTTGTTCTGGATGAGCTAGCAGATCAAAACGTTGCGCACCATTCACACCTCGCCAGTTAATGAGTGGATATGCGGAGTTATTTTCCACTGGATCTGTATGCAGACCATAAGTATCCAGAAGTTTCTGTTTTTGTTTCATTGGTAGGGTTGCGGAAAGAAGAATAACACTCCCTCCCACATCAGCCTGAGCCTTGAGCACTGCCTCCAGCAAGCCGTTCATATAGGTGTCGTAAGCATGAACTTCATCAACAATTAAAACACTTCGACCAATTCCCAAACCACGGATAAAGCGGTGTTTAACTGGCAATACCGATATCAACACCTGATCAATCGTGCAAACGCCGATTTGCCCAAGAAACACTTTCTTATTGCTTTGTGACAACCACTGACAACACTGAACCCACGCTTCTTCTTGCCCCTGTTCAGTAATCGCGCGTGATTTTATTGATTGAAAGAGGTGGTTAAACCGTGAATTGCCATGAGCAAGAATAAGATTTGGGGATGAAAATAAGTGGCTCGCGCTCGCTTCCATTCTCGTAAGCATAGCATTCGCGGTAGCTTGTGTTGGGAGGGCAAAAATAACACTATCCGCAATTTGTTGATCAATAAGTTTCCAAGCATAGGCCAGCGCTGTTTCCGTTTTACCGGAGCCTGTAGGTGCCTCTATTACCGTCAGCCCGGGAGCTACTGGAAGAGCATCAACTAACACCTGTAATTGTCTGGGTTGATAGCCATTGTCCAGTAGTGCATGAACACCTTCATAACATCGCTTATTTGATACAAGTCCACTCAACTCCAATACCCGGCTCGCATCCTGCTGTCGGTCCTGGAAATACGTTCTCAGAGCATTTATGTCGGAAGGCGCATCCTCATTAAACAGAAAGGTATTCGTTGTAGTCCAGGAGCCTAACCAGTCAGCAAGCGAGCAAAAACCTGCTAACAGTGATGAACAATCAGGTGGTATATCGTTTATAGATAACCCCGCTGGCGTTAAAAATAATGCTTCCAGTACAGATATCCACTCCTCACGAGCCTGTTTATCTTGCGCAGCATAAGATGCCAGAGAAGCTGGCATTTCCCAACGCGACTTATCTTGATCCTGGGAATGTAATATAAAACCATGATGTCCTGTAACGGCCTCTACCCATGGAAACCAGGACTCATAAGGATGAGGAGCGGCATCAAAAAAACTGAAAAAATCCCCGAGAGATTGCTCTGAAAGTGAATCCTGGTTAAACCAATACAGACCGGCTGCACCATGATTAAATTTACGGCACATTTGTGTTGATGGACCATTAAGTGATGGCGTTGCAGGATTTAATTTCAGCCAACTTTCTGCTGATTTATATTGGAATCGTATATCAAACTTTCCAATATCATGAAGAGCAATGAAAAATAACAGCCAGGCCTTCACCCTCTGTTTTGATAGCATTTCATTTCGGCAAAAAGTATTTTGCAGTACGACTGATTGATCCCACCAGCAATCTGCAACAGCAGCAACATCAAGGCAATGATAAATTAACAGATGAATATCATTTCCTTTCGTCAAGCTTTTTGAGGATTTTCCCCAGTAATGGCATATATATTTAAAAGGTTCCATTAATAGCCTCCCTGTTTTTTTAGTATTATCGATGATATCAGCGGGCTATTTTTCGATGCTGCTCATAAATATCGAATTACAGTGATATACACATGTCTTGCCTCCCTGCAAAGAAGAGACTAACATTCGAATTGTTTGGGTTCGAACGCTGGCCTCAGGTTGATAGAAATATCGCCTGGGGCTTTTGTCCATCTGGAACCTCGCGAATGCTTAACGCCAGACAGCCTCAAGCACCCGACGCCATTCTATACCTGATAATTCTTCCCGCGGCGTTCACGTTTAAAATCAGGAATGCTGCTCGCAAAATAAAAACGCCCCCATCATTTCTGACAGAGGCGTTTAATTTGTCCGGCAATATTTACCCTTCGTGTAACCCACATTCCCTTTTTAAGCCAAAGAAACGCGTTTCTTCTTCCGCCATGCCGGGTTCCCATTTACGGGTTGTATGGGTATCGCCCACCGATAAATATCCTTCATCCCATAATGGGTGATATTTCAGGCCATGTTTTTGCAGGTACTGATAAATAGTTCGGTTATCCCAGTCGATAATCGGCAGCACTTTAAATACGCCACGCTGAATTGCCAGCACCGGTAAATTGGCACGACTGCCGGATTGTTCACGGCGCAGGCCAGCAAACCAGGTTTGCGCATTCAGTTCTTTCAGAGCCCGGTTCATCGGTTCGACTTTGTTGATGTCATTGTACTTTTCAATGCCTTCAACGCCCTGCTCCCACAGTTTTCCGTAGCGTGCTTCCTGCCAGGCTGCGCTTTCGGTAGCACGGTACACTTTCAGGTTGAGCTTGAGTTTGTCCGTTAACTCGTCAATAAAGCGGTAGGTTTCCGGGAACAAGTAACCCGTATCGGTGAGGATCACCGGAATATCCGGGCGAATTTGATTCACCAGATGCAGGCTCACCGCCGCCTGAATGCCAAAGCTGGAAGAAAGTACATATTCACCGGGCAGATTATCCAGCGCCCAGGCTACGCGGCCTTCAGCGTCCAGTTTTTCCAGTTCGGCGTTAGTTTCCGCCAGCGCCAGAATGCGATCTACCTTCGGCAGTTCGTTCAGGGCGTTTAGATCGAGTTTGGACATAGATTCCTCACTGTTTGCCTTGCCTGATGCGACGCTCACGCGTTCTTATCAGGCCTACAAGACCGGGCTGATGGTTAATCCCACAAATCACGCGCCGGATCGAGCACCGGGCGAATGATGCCCGCACGCACCGTAAAGTCGCCGAAGCCTTCACCCGCTTCGCGCTCTTTCGCCCAGCGCCCTATCAGTTCATCAAGCGACGCCAGGATTTCCGGCTCGGTGATGTTTTCTTTATACATCCGTGGGATACGTGTCCCAATGCGGTTGCCGCCAAGATGCAGGTTGTAGCGACCCGGCGCTTTACCCACCAGGCCCACTTCCGCCAGCATCGCGCGACCACAACCGTTCGGGCAGCCTGTTACACGCATCACGATATGCTCATCGCTGACACCATGTTTCGCCATTAAATTATCGATGTTGTCGATAAAAGACGGCAGGAAACGCTCTGCTTCCGCCATCGCCAGCGGGCAAGTCGGGAATGACACGCAAGCCATCGAGTTTTCACGCTGCGGCGTGACGGCATTCATTAACCCGCTCTCTTTGGCGATCTTCTCGATCTTCGCTTTCTCGCTTTCCGGTACACCGGCGATGATCAGATTCTGGTTCGCCGTAATGCGGAAATCGCCTTTGTGGATCTTCGCGATCTCCAGCAGGCCGGTTTTCAGCGGACGCGCCGGATAATCAAGGATGCGACCATTTTCGATAAACAGCGTCAGGTGCCAGTTATCATCAATGCCCTTAACCCAGCCAATACGATCGCCTCGTCCGGTGAACTCATATGGACGGATCGGTTCAAATTTGATCCCCGCGCGACGCTCCACTTCCGCTTTAAACGTCTCAACCCCCACGCGCTCCAGCGTGTATTTGGTTTTGGCATTTTTACGATCGGTTCGGTTACCCCAGTCACGCTGAGTTGTCACGACGGCTTCGGCCACCGCCAGCGTATGCTCCAGCGGCAGATAGCCAAACTCACTCGCGGTGCGGGCGTAGGTTTTCTTGTTGCCGTGTTCGATGGAAAGCCCACCGCCCACCAACAGGTTAAAGCCCACCAGCTTGCCGTTTTCGGCGATCGCCACGAAGTTCATGTCGTTGGCGTGCAGATCGATATCGTTCTGTGGCGGGATCACTACCGTGGTTTTGAATTTACGCGGCAGGTAGGTCTGGCCGAGGATCGGTTCTTCATCAGTAGTGGCGACTTTTTCCTGGTCGAGCCAGATCTCCGCATACGCGCGGGTACGAGGCAACAGATGCTCAGAAATCTTCTTCGCCCACTCGTACGCTTCCGCGTGCAGCTGCGACTCGTAAGGGTTCGAGGTGCAGAGTACGTTACGGTTCATGTCGTTAGCTGTCGCCAGCGCATCAAGACCGACCGAGTGCAGCATCTGGTGCACCGGTTTGACGTTCTTTTTCAGAATGCCGTGGAACTGAAACGTCTGGCGGTTGGTCAGGCGAATGCTGCCATAGATGGTGTTTTCACCGGCAAATTTGTCGATCGCCTGCCACTGTTTAGTGGTAATCACCCCACCCGGCAGACGACAGCGAAGCAGCATCGCGTGGCGCGGCTCCAGCTTCTGTTCAGCACGTTCGGCGCGGATGTCGCGGTCATCCTGCTGATACATGCCGTGGAAGCGAATCAGCAGGAAGTTGTCGCCCTTAAAGCCGCCGGTCAGACCGTCGTTTAAATCTTCCGCAATGGTGCCGCGCAGGTAGTTGCTTTCATGCTTCATGCGCTCGGCGTCTGTCAGTTTTCCTTCGACCACTAAAGGCCCTGGATGTTTTTCGCTCATTAGTAGACATCTCGCTGATAACGGCGCTCTACGCGCAGCTCACTTAAAAATTCATCCGCCGCTTCGGTGTCCATGCCACCAAATTCGGCAATCACTTCCAGAAGTGCCTGCTCAACGTCTTTCGCCATGCGATTAGCGTCGCCGCAGACATAAATGTGGGCACCATCATTGATCCAGCGCCACAGCTCCGCGCCCTGTTCGCGCAGTTTGTCTTGTACGTAAACTTTTTCTTTTTGATCGCGCGACCAGGCAAGATCGATACGTGTCAGCACGCCATCTTTGACGTAGCGCTGCCACTCCACCTGGTACAGGAAGTCTTCCGTAAAGTGCGGATTACCAAAGAACAGCCAGTTTTTACCTGGCGCTTCGTCGGCGGCGCGTTGCTGCATAAAGGCGCGGAACGGCGCAATACCGGTGCCTGGGCCAATCATAATCACCGGGGTTTCTGGATTGGCTGGCAGGCGGAAGTTATCGTTATGTTCGATAAATACGCGGACTTCGCCCTCTTCTTCCACGCGGTCAGCGAGGAAGCTGGAGGCACCACCGGCACGGGCGCGGCCTTCCACGTCGTAACGCACCACACCAACGGTGACGTGTACTTCGTTCTCGACTTCCGCCTGCGAGGAGGCGATGGAATACAGACGCGGCGTCAGCGGGCGCAGCAGATTAATTAGCGCTTCGGCATCAAGCTGTGCCGGGGAGAAACGCACCATGTCAACAATCGGCGTCGTCGCGGCGTAATGCTGTAACTTCGCTTTATCGCCCACCAGCGGCAGCAGTGTTTCACTGCGGGTAAGCGTGGCGTAATTCTCAACAATGTTGGCGGTGTTGACGGTCAGTTCGAAGTGCCACTGTAGCGCTTCGTTCAGAGGCAACGTTTTGCCCTCGACGGTGACAGGTTCATCGCCTTTCAGCCACAGCAGTTCGACAAGTTCTTTCACCAGTGCCGGATCGTTCTGATACCAGACGCCCAGCGCGTCACCCGGCTGGTAACGCATGCCCGAGTCACCTAAGTCAATTTCGATATGGCGAACGTCTTTTTCAGAGTTACGCCCGGTAATTTTCTGGTTAACAGAGAGGCTAGCCACCAGCGGCGCGTCTTTGCTGTACGGGCTGGTGTGGATTTCATTTACCGCGCCAGTAGCGACGGATTGCGAAGGTGCCGCGACAGGCGCACGCGATTTAAGCGCATCAACCACGCGGGCGCGCCACTCGCTGGCAGCAGCCTGGTATTCAACATCGGCATCGACACGGTCGAGCAGGCGTTCACCACCCAGTTCCGCCAGCTTGCTGTCGAAATCTTTCCCGGACTGGCAGAAAAATTCATAAGAGCTATCGCCGAGGCTAAACACGGCAAACGCGGTGTTTTCCAGCTTTGGCGCTTTTTTGGAGAACAGGAACTTATGCAGCGCGACGGCTTCTTCCGGCGGTTCCCCTTCCCCTTGCGTTGACGTCACTACGATGAGCAGTTTTTCGCTGGCGATTTGTTTGAATTTATAGTCGCCCGCGTTCACCAGCTTAACGTTCAGTTTTGCTGCTAATAAATCATCACGTAATGCTTCAGCAACCCGGCGCGCATTGCCGGTTTGCGAGGCGGAGATAATAGTTATACCCGGCATTTCTGCGGCTGGCGCTGGCGTCGCTGCAAGCGCAGCAGGCTGCTGATTGAGTACGCCCCAGAAATAGCCAGAAACCCAGGCAAGCTGGGTGGGAGTTAAATCGGTCGTGGCCGCCTGAAGGCGTGCCAGTTGCTCCGGGTTCAACGGAAGCAACGCGGAAGGTGGGACCTGTGTCGTCATGCGTCGTTATGTTCCAGTAAGCAAAGCTGTTTCTGCGCCCTGTCAGCGCCCATAAAACAGAAGAGAAGGTAAGGTTAACGGGGCAAACGGTGTGGATTAAAGACGGGATAGCGATAACTAATAACCAAATCGACTAACCTGTTTTAGCAATAGTCTTTAACAACAAAATAGATTAACCAACCTAATGAAAAACAAATGAATTTAGCCAATCATTAAGATAAATCAGCGATTTTGCGCAACAAAGTCGTTTTAGATAATGCGAAAAAACAGCCTTTCCGGTACTCTACGGCGGTTTTATCGTCCTGTAGAGAAATTATGATGTCCACCACGTTATTTAAAGATTTCACCTTCGAAGCCGCTCACCGCTTACCACACGTCCCGGAAGGGCATAAATGTGGTCGCCTGCACGGGCATTCCTTTATGGTGCGACTGGAAATTACCGGGGAAGTCGATCCGCATACGGGCTGGATTATCGATTTCGCTGAACTAAAAGCGGCGTTTAAACCAACCTACGAGCGCCTCGATCACCATTATCTCAATGATATTCCAGGTCTGGAAAACCCAACCAGCGAGGTTTTAGCAAAATGGATTTGGGATCAGGTTAAACCCGTTGTGCCGCTGTTAAGTGCGGTGATGGTAAAAGAAACCTGCACCGCAGGTTGTATCTATCGCGGCGAATGATAAGAGTGTGTCGGCGGTCAATTTCCCTTAAGTAACGCTATGTTAGGGTGTTGTGTTCTGGATATCTGGGGCATGACATGGAAGACGACTGCGACATTATTATTATTGGTGCCGGTATTGCAGGCACCGCTTGCGCGTTACGCTGCGCGCGAGCGGGTTTATCCGTTTTGTTACTGGAACGCGCTGAAATCCCCGGCAGCAAAAATCTTTCCGGCGGGCGGTTATATACCCATGCACTCGCGGAACTCCTCCCGCAATTTCATCTGACCGCGCCTCTTGAACGACGCATCACTCACGAAAGCCTTTCCCTGTTAACGCCCGATGGCGTAACGACGTTTTCCAGCTTACAGCCCGGCGGTGAATCCTGGAGTGTATTACGTGCACGATTCGATCCGTGGCTGGTTGCCGAAGCCGAAAAAGAAGGTGTCGAATGCATCCCCGGAGCGACGGTGGATGCACTGTATGAAGAAAACGGCAGAGTCTGTGGCGTTATTTGTGGTGACGATATTCTCCGCGCCCGTTATGTGGTGCTGGCAGAAGGTGCCAACAGCGTCCTGGCTGAACGTCACGGGTTAGTGACTCGTCCTGCTGGCGAAGCGATGGCGTTGGGGATCAAAGAAGTGCTGTCGCTGGAAACATCCGCTATTGAAGAACGTTTTCATCTGGAGAATAACGAAGGCGCAGCGTTGCTGTTCAGCGGCAGGATCTGTGATGACTTACCCGGCGGCGCATTTCTTTATACTAATCAACAAACGCTCTCGTTAGGGATTGTTTGCCCGCTCTCTTCCCTTACGCAAAGTCGTGTTCCGGCAAGCGAGCTGCTGACTCGCTTTAAAGCGCATCCGGCAGTGCGCCCGCTTATCAAAAACACGGAATCACTGGAGTATGGTGCGCATCTGGTGCCAGAAGGTGGCTTGCACAGTATGCCGGTGCAATACGCCGGTAACGGCTGGCTGCTGGTGGGCGATGCGTTGCGCAGTTGCGTCAATACCGGAATTTCCGTGCGCGGCATGGATATGGCGCTGACTGGCGCGCAGGCGGCGGCACAAACGCTGATAAGCGCCTGCCAGCACCGCGAGCCGCAAAATCTGTTTCCGCTTTATCATCACAACGTAGAGCGCAGCCTGCTGTGGGATGTTCTACAGCGTTATCAGCATGTTCCGGCGCTTTTGCAACGCCCGGGATGGTACCGTACGTGGCCTGCGTTAATGCAGGATATTTCCCGCGATTTATGGGATCAGGGTGATAAACCTGTTCCACCGCTGCGCCAGTTATTCTGGCATCATTTACGTCGTCACGGCCTGTGGCATCTGGCGGGCGATGTTATCAGGAGTCTGCGATGTCTGTAGCCCGTAATCTCTGGCGCGTTGCTGATGCGCCGCACATTGTTCCGGCTGACTCCGTTGAGCGCCAGACGGCAGAACGGTTGATTAACGCCTGTCCGGCAGGTCTTTTTTCGCTCACACCGGAAGGTAACTTACGTATTGACTATCGCAGTTGCCTGGAGTGTGGCACCTGCCGTTTGCTGTGCGACGAATCAACACTACAACAGTGGCGCTATCCGCCTTCCGGATTCGGCATCACCTACCGCTTTGGATAAATAATAAGGATAATTTATGCCCCTCTTACACCTGCTCCGCCAGAATCCGGTGATTGCTGCCGTTAAAGATAATGCCAGCCTGCAACTGGCAATCGATTCTGAATGCCAATTTATTTCCGTGTTGTACGGCAATATCTGCACCATCAGTAATATCGTTAAAAAGATTAAGAACGCCGGGAAATATGCTTTTATTCATGTTGATTTGCTGGAAGGCGCGTCAAATAAAGAAGTCGTTATTCAGTTTTTGAAACTGGTGACCGAGGCGGACGGCATTATCAGTACCAAAGCCTCAATGTTGAAAGCGGCAAGAGCGGAAGGTTTTTTCTGTATTCATCGCCTGTTTATTGTTGATTCAATTTCGTTTCACAACATTGATAAGCAAGTTGCGCAATCGAATCCGGATTGTATTGAGATCCTGCCAGGCTGTATGCCCAAAGTGCTGGGCTGGGTGACAGAGAAAATCCGCCAACCGCTGATTGCCGGTGGGCTGGTGTGCGATGAAGAAGATGCGCGTAATGCGATTAACGCGGGTGTCGTGGCGCTTTCCACCACGAATACCGGGGTCTGGACGTTAGCGAAAAAATTACTTTGACGGGATAATCGTAACCAATTGAATTTGGTTTGATTTGTAGGCCGCACGCCACATCCGACATTCAGCGCCTGATGCGACGCTTGACGCGTCTTATCAGGCCTACAAGTCCCCAGGCCAGAACCGTAGGCAGGATCATCCGGCAACACGTTATTGGCAATCTGCGTGAATGTTTGTCACCAGTGCCTCCAGCACCACTTTCCAGTCATCAACCACGCCAACATCTGCCTGTGAAAATACCGCAGCGCTGGCGTCATGATTAATCGCCACCACAAACTTGCTATTGCGTACGCCCGCCATTAACGCTGCTGCGCCAGAAGCGCCAACAACAATACACACCTCAGGTGCCAGCAGATGTCCGGAAATACCAATCACTTTTTCAGCATCAACGCCACCGTTCATCACTCGCGCCCGACTGTAGCCCACTTCGGCTCCCAGCTTTTCTGCCAGCATAGCGATTTCCTGGTTATCTGCCTCTCCGCCCTGCCCCACCACCAGCACCCGTCTGGCCTCAGCTAATGGGTCGCGGGTAACATTTTTCAGATCCTCTGTGCTAACCAGCCAGTCCGGAAGCGCACCCGGGACAATGTTCAGTTGTTGCATTCCAGAGGGCAACGTGGCGTTTTTCGCTGCTCCCGCCTGACGCGCCAGGGAAAGGCATAGCGGGCGTTTTTCTGTTTGCAGCGTCGCCGTTAGCGCATTTCCCCAGTGGGATTTGCGCACGCTTACGGTTGGAATATCTAACGAAGTCACCTGGCAGATGCTTGCACCATGTAAACGCCAGGCCAGCCGGGTCGACAGTTCATCGCCAAACGTTCCCGGCGGAAAGAGAACAACGTCCGCAGGCGTTCGCTGCCACTGTTCCACCAACGCATCCAGCACCTGTTCCGCCACTACAGGCTGAGGTTCAATCTGCCAGTGCGCCAGGGTACAACCGCTGAAATCCTGCGCCGCCAGCCAGCTTGCTATTGCGGCATTCTCCTGATTTATTGTCACAATTGCGATATTCATGGCTGCATCCTTTGGCGTAAATAGTCCTGCCATAGCTTTTGAGCTTTTTCTGCTACCGTTTGCCCATCAATCAGCGTCGCTCCGCGTCGTTGCTCTGCTCTTGCCAGTTGCAGACACTGCATCGCTGGCATTTCGGCAGCAACAGTTTTACGGATAATTTCTGCTTTCCCCGCAGCCATTCGCTGGCGCATTCCCGGTACTGGCAAGGCCACTTCACCGCACTGACGCACGGCAATCACCGCAGGCAAGCGAACCCGGCAACAACGCAACCCATGTTCAGTACGCTGTTCGAGGGTGATAAACAGCGCGTCGAGAGTGAAACGCTCCACCTGGGTGAAGCAGGGCCAGCCCAGCATTTCCGCCAGCAAAAATGGCGTTTGCCCATTCTGCCCTTCGCTGCTTTGGCAGCCGGTAATTATCAGATCCAGCGGATTCTGATGCTGCCATTCGGCAATATGGCGAGCGACAAATTCCGGCGCAAAGCGCAGATCTGCCGCCGTCTCCAGCAATACAGCTTCCTCAAACCCAAGAGCCATGAGATAGCGCAGCCAGTGCAATGCCCGTTCATCCCCCATGCTCAACGCGGTTAAAGACATCGGCGTACCGTTTTTTCTCTGCGCCAACAGCAGCGCGGCAGCGGCCTGTTCATCAGCACCGAGTAAACTTCGCAGTAGCGAAATATCCGGTCCGCTTTTACCCTGAGCCGCCGCCTGCCACTCTTTTTCCGCCAGCATTCCGGCATCCGGTTCGGCTTTAAACGCTAACAGAATGTTCATTCGCACCTCCTACATTTCCCGCCGCCACCAGCGGGAGGGCTTTAGTTTCTGGTGCCCATAGCCAGGTCACAACAAAACCAACCAACAACACTGTCGCCAGGAGCAATAAGGTGACTTGCATTCCCCACTGCGCCAGCACCCACGGCAGCAGGCCAGTACTTACCGCCGCGCCAAGTCGACTCATGGCAGTGGCAAAACCGACGCCCAGCGAGCGAATGTCAGTAGGAAAACTTTCCGCAGGCAAAATGCCCACCAGATTACTGACTGCCGAAATGGTGGTGCTGAAGAGAACAAAAAGCAGCAGCGTTAATGAACTGCCGGAAGGCAAACAGGCCATGACTACCAGCGTTGCCGCCAGCAGCAAAAAACTTCCCAGCAAAAATTTGCGATGTGCCAGCAGGTGCGTCAGAACTAATCCCAGCAGCGCGCCCACAATTAACAACGCATTAAGCATCAGGCTGGCAGTCAGCGCATCTTCCAGACCAATAGTCTGGGCGATAGTTGGCAGCCAGGTATAAATCACAAACCATGGGATTACGAGGCAGACAAAGAAGACGCTGTTAAACGCCGTGCGCCGCCAGTAACGCGAAGAGAACAAGGTTTTGATGTGTTTATGGGTCGCCGTTACCACTTCATCGCCCAGTAAAACATGGGGACCAAAATAGCGATGCACGATAGCGTGAGCTTCTGCAAAACGCCCCTGGCGCAGTAGCCAGCGTGGTGATTCTGGCGTTCCCCAGCGTAATAACGTAATCAACAACGCGGGCAGAGCTGCCGATGCCAGTAGCCAGCGCCAGGCCTCCGGGTTTTCGGAAATAAAGTGATGTCCGGCAATACTTGCCAGCACATAGCCTACGGTCCACACCACGCTGAATGCGCCCAGCAAAATACCGCGATGGCGGCGCGGGGAAAATTCAGCCAGCAAGGTGTGACCTACTGAATAATCGCCTCCCAGACCAATGCCAATCAAAATGCGCAGTCCAATAAGATGCTCTGGCGTGGTGGCAAAAAATTGTAAAAACGAAGCAAGCGTAATCAGCAAAAAGCTGAAGGTGAAGATTTTTTGCCGACCAATATGGTCGGAGATCCACCCAAGAACCAGGCTGCCAAGGAACAAACCAAGGAGCGCCGAGCCGCCGATCATTCCCGCCATAAACGGCGTCAGTTGCATGGCGGGCGTAAGCTGAATAATGGCGTAACCAATGACGCCGAGAACATAACCGTCGGTCAGGTGTGCGCCGAAAGTGAGCGCAGCAATGCGGCAGTGAAAACGGTTAAGCGGTAAATCATCCATTCGCACCGGTGAAGTGTTCATCTTTACCCCTTCATTGTCCGGTAATAAGAACGGCTTCTCGCCTGAGAAGCCGAAAAGGCAACGCCCCGTCATCGCGGAACGCTGCCTGACACATTATTTTTCAATCGGATAGATAGTACCCGTATTCATAATGCCATTAGGATCGAACTGCTTTTTCAGCCCTTCCAGCAACGCCCACGCGCTGCCGTGTTCCAGTTTGCTCCAGTGAACGCGATGTTTACCGATACCGTGGTGGTGCACCATCGAACCGCCGAGGCGAATGGTTTCTTCACAGATGATCTTGTTGAGCGGATTGTGGTACTTGTCGATTTCCTCTTCCGGCTTACAGTCAACGACGTTGTAATCGTAGACGAAGTACATGTTGGTGCCGTTCTGATAGCTATGAGAGGAATGACCGCCCAGCATGGTGATGTCGTCGGCGTGCGGGAACTCAGTACGAATACGGTTAATAACGCTTTCGTAGATTTCGTGGATGCAGCTCCAGCAGCCGGATACTTCGGTGGTAAAGCCCATGTTGCCGGTTTTGAGGATCTGCACACGTTCGGCAGCCACTTTATCCGGTCCCCAGTTCAGGTTGTTAAACCAGGTTTCGATCAGCTTGCTGTCCACGCGCTGGCATTGCGGGTAGCGGGCAACGATTTCCGCAATCCCTTCGCCCGTCACCTTCGCAATGCGAGGGTTACCTTCAGCCATAAAGATCAGCACGCATTTTCCGTCGGCAAAATGGGTGAAGTGTTGGGTGCCATCTTCAGCGTCATACAAACGAGCGATTGACGGACGATACCCTTCCACCATGATTTCACGCAGGATGTTGAAGCCGGTTTTCATGTCTTCCAGGATATAGCCGTAGAAGAGGTTGTTTTCCGGGGTGAATTTAAAGATTTTCACTGTTACTTCAGTGATATAGCACAATGCACCTTCGTTGCCGATGATGATGTGACGAATGTCCGGGCCAGCCGCGCGGCGTGGCACGTTTTTAATGCGTGTGACGGTGCCATCAGCCAATACTGCTTCCAGACCAACGACCATATCTTCGATTGCGCCGTAGAGTGTGGAGAACTGCCCGATACTTCGGGTTGCTACCAGGCCGCCCATCTGCGCCAGCGGCTTTGACTGCGGAGAATGCCCCGTGGTGTAACCTTTTTCACGCAACGCGTTTTCCAGCACTTCCAGCGGAACACCACATTGCGCCGTCGCCTGCATATTCTCAATATCAATATTAATGATTTGATTCATGGCGGAGCCGTCGAGCACCACCGAGTTTTCTACAACAGTTTCCAGCCCACCTTCGGTGGCGGAAGCACCGGTACGCGGCACACCGTTAATTTTGTGCGCATTCATAAAATTCAGCACACGGGATACTTGCTCTGTGGAACCGAGTTTTACGACCGCTGCCGGAATCGGCAAAGTATAAATGCCATGAATATCCGGAAATTTACGAAAACGGTCAATACTGTTTTTCTTTAATACTGTTTCATCGGTAATTACGCGATCTGCACCAACAATTTCCTTTAGCTGGTCGACAATCGCTGCGCGAGATAAAGACATAGTAATTCCTTCCTGATAATAAAAATGGAATAATCATTAATAAGAGAAAACAGAAACCACCGTTATGGGTTAGCGCACTAAATAACCGCCATCAACCACTAATAAATGCCCGTTGACATAATTCGATGCCGGACTTGCGAGGAATACGGCTGCGCCCATTAAATCCTGAGTATCGCCCCAACGGTTTGCCGGAATATGATCAAGAACGCGCTGATTGGTTTCTGGATTACTGCGTGTCGCCAGCGTAATATCTGTTGCATAATAGCCAGGGGCGATACCATTTACCTGAATATTATATTGACCTAGTTCATCACAATAAGCTTTGGTGAACCCGGCAAGAGCATGTTTAGTGGCAGAATATGCAGGTGACCATTGTCCACCTAAGTAAGAGAACAATGAACAGATATTAATAATTTTGCCGCTTTTCTGCGGGATCATAATTTTTGCAGCTTCATAGCTTAACTCGAATGCGGCGGTCAGGTTCACATCAATCATCGGATCCCAGTCGGCACGACCGAAGTCCAGCACCTTATTCAGCTTACAAATACCGGCATTGTTAACCAGAATATCAACTGTACCGAAACGCTCACAGCAAGCAGCGATAATCTTCTGCGGCGCGCCTTCTGCGGTGATACCCACCTGCATGAAGTCCACCTCAACACCCTGTTTTTCAATCATTTCCTTTGTTTCGCCGTTATCTTTGACGAAACTAGGAATAAAGATATTTGCGCCAGCTTTGGCCAACGCCATGGCAAATGCCTGGCCTAAACCGCTATTCCCACCGGTAACAATTGCGGTTTTACCTTTCAGGGAGAAAAAATCCATTGAGAACGCATTGAGAGATTCGATTGACATAGTTAGCTCCAATTTCCGTAAGGCAAAAAAAAAGAAAGGTAACTTCCCCCGCGAGAGGGAAGTTACCTTTCTCATTATCTCTGGTAACTGGAGATAATTTTTAGCATAAGGGCATAACTGCTAATGTGATCGTAATCACAGTGTGATATTCGTATTGTCAAATAATTTTAAAAAGCAGAAGCGTGATTACTCTCACACAACACCTCTGCTTTCCATGTTATTTATTATTTCAATTACTAGAGACCTGAGAAAAGTAATCCACCTGAAAGGGCGGCTTACTTTTCTCTTTTTTTTGTCTATTACAAATGGGAATACGATATGCAACACAACTCATATCGCCGTTGGATAACCCTCGCGATAATTAGTTTTAGCGGCGGCGTTAGTTTCGACCTGGCTTATTTACGTTATATTTATCAAATTCCCATGGCGAAATTTATGGGATTCAGCAATACCGAGATAGGTTTAATAATGAGTACCTTTGGTATTGCGGCCATTATTCTTTATGCCCCCAGCGGCGTTATTGCCGATAAATTTTCACACCGCAAAATGATTACTTCCGCGATGATCATTACCGGATTACTGGGTCTGTTAATGGCAACGTATCCACCGCTGTGGGTAATGCTCTGTATTCAGATCGCCTTTGCGATAACGACGATTTTAATGCTGTGGTCGGTGTCGATTAAAGCTGCATCGTTGCTTGGCGATCATAGCGAGCAAGGGAAAATTATGGGCTGGATGGAAGGGCTGCGCGGCGTCGGTGTAATGTCGCTGGCGGTGTTTACCATGTGGGTCTTTTCTCGCTTTGCACCGGATGACAGCACCAGCCTGAAAACGGTCATTATCATCTATAGTGTGGTTTACATCTTGTTGGGGATTCTGTGCTGGTTTTTTGTTAGCGATAACAACAACCTGCGCAGTGCCAATAACGAAGAAAAACAGTCATTCCAGCTTAGCGACATCCTGGCCGTTTTGCGTATCAGCACCACCTGGTATTGCAGCATGGTGATTTTTGGCGTCTTCACCATCTACGCCATTCTGAGTTACTCCACCAACTATCTGACCGAAATGTATGGCATGTCGCTGGTGGCGGCGAGCTACATGGGGATTGTGATCAACAAAATATTCCGCGCGCTGTGCGGCCCACTTGGCGGCATAATCACCACCTACAGCAAAGTGAAATCCCCTACCCGCGTGATCCAAATCCTTTCCGTACTCGGCCTGCTGACGTTAACTGCCCTGCTCGTCACGAACTCTAACCCGCAATCGGTCGCGATGGGGATTGGCCTGATTTTACTGCTGGGATTCACCTGTTACGCCTCACGCGGGCTGTACTGGGCCTGCCCTGGCGAAGCGAGAACACCGTCTTACATTATGGGCACCACGGTAGGTATTTGTTCGGTGATTGGATTCCTGCCGGATGTCTTCGTTTACCCAATTATCGGCCACTGGCAAGACACCCTGCCCGCTGCAGAAGCCTACCGCAATATGTGGCTGATGGGCATGGCGGCGCTTGGCATGGTGATTGTCTTTACCTTTTTGCTGTTCCAAAAAATTCGTACTGCTGATAGCGCCCCCGCAATGGCTAGCAGCAAGTAAGCCAGGAAAATTACAGGAGAAAAATCATGTCGAAAAAATACATCATAGGGATTGATGGCGGAAGTCAGAGCACAAAAGTGGTGATGTACGATCTGGAAGGTAACGTGGTTTGCGAAGGCAAAGGCTTATTACAGCCGATGCACACGCCAGATGCCGATACTGCAGAACATCCTGACGACGATTTATGGGCATCATTATGTTTTGCCGGTCACGATTTGATGAGTCAGTTTGCCGGGAATAAAGAAGATATTGTCGGTATTGGTCTGGGATCCATCCGTTGCTGCCGTGCGTTATTGAAAGCCGATGGCACGCCTGCTGCGCCGTTGATTAGCTGGCAGGATGCACGCGTTACACGCCCTTACGAACACACTAACCCTGACGTGGCATATGTCACCTCTTTTTCGGGTTATCTGACGCATCGCTTAACCGGCGAGTTTAAAGACAATATCGCCAACTATTTTGGTCAGTGGCCGGTGGATTATAAGAGCTGGGCATGGAGCGAAGATGCTGCGGTAATGGATAAGTTTAATATCCCCCGTCATATGCTGTTTGATGTGCAAATGCCTGGCACCGTCCTCGGACATATCACACCACAAGCCGCACTGGCGACACATTTCCCGGCAGGACTGCCGGTTGTTTGTACCACCAGTGATAAACCGGTAGAAGCTCTGGGGGCCGGATTACTGGATGATGAAACGGCGGTAATTTCTCTTGGCACTTACATCGCATTGATGATGAACGGCAAAGCACTGCCGAAAGATCCAGTAGCGTACTGGCCGATTATGTCTTCTATTCCGCAAACATTGCTGTATGAAGGTTACGGTATTCGCAAAGGCATGTGGACGGTGAGCTGGCTGCGCGACATGCTAGGCGAGTCGTTAATTCAGGATGCCAGGGCGCAGGATCTTTCACCGGAAGATTTACTCAACAAAAAAGCTTCTTGTGTGCCGCCAGGCTGTAATGGTCTGATGACGGTGCTGGACTGGCTGACCAATCCGTGGGAACCGTACAAACGCGGGATTATGATCGGCTTTGATTCCAGCATGGATTACGCATGGATATATCGTTCGATACTGGAAAGCGTGGCGCTGACGCTGAAGAACAATTACGACAATATGTGTAATGAAATGAATCACTTTGCGAAGCATGTGATCATTACTGGCGGCGGTTCGAACAGCGATCTGTTTATGCAGATTTTTGCCGACGTGTTCAACCTTCCGGCACGACGTAACGCCATTAACGGTTGTGCAAGCCTGGGGGCAGCGATTAATACAGCGGTAGGTCTGGGGCTATACCCGGATTACGCAACGGCTGTCGATAACATGGTTCGCGTGAAAGATATCTTTATACCGATTGAGAGCAATGCCAAACGCTACGACGCGATGAATAAAGGCATTTTCAAAGACCTAACCAAACATACTGATGTGATCCTGAAAAAATCGTATGAAGTGATGCATGGGGAATTGGGGAATGTGGATTCGATCCAGAGCTGGTCGAATGCGTAAGTGAGGAAGGCCGGGCGGGAAACTGCCCGGCCTGAACATACCTGAATGGTTATCCCCGCTGACGCGGGGAACATAAGTTCGACAACTTAAAAAATGATAACAAGTCCGGTTTATCCCCGCTGATGCAGGGAACATAATAAAAACTTTAACTAGTTCGGTTTATCCCTGTTTTTACAAGGAATATTAACTACACTCGATGTCTTTAGAATAAAAGACAATACGAATCGCACTTTATCAATTTTCACTTAAAGTATGAACTGGATATCTTTATTCATAAGAACTATTCATCAACAGCGTATAGAGGCGGTTATGTAAAACCACTCATTAGCCTCAAAACAAAGACAAACTTCCAGATTTATTACTTAACCAATGAATAACAAGCTTAAAAAATATACTGTTATTCTAAAGAAAAAATTAACAGGCATTAATTCAATATTAAAAAAATAATAGATTAAAATTTCTTAACGATTTAAGAATCATACAAATAACACTTTGATTAAATTTAATTTTTTGTATCGATAATTGTGAACCTCTCTGGCATGGAGAACTATTTTGAACATGAGGTGTTACGTGGATATGTTGCTTATTACAAGTACTGCTAATATAAAAACTTGAGAAAGAGATAACGGGTTATATGGTGGTTTATCCCCGCTGGCGCGGGGAACTCGACAGAACGGCCTCAGTAGTCTCGTCAGGCTCCGGTTTATCCCCGCTGGCGCGGGGAACACCTGTTTTCGCAAATCTATGGACTATTGCTATTCGGTTTATCCCCGCTGGCGCGGGGAACACGGGCGCACGGAATACAAAGCCGTGTATCTGCTCGGTTTATCCCCGCTGGCGCGGGGAACACTGGCTCTGCAACAGCAGCACCCATGACCACGTCGGTTTATCCCCGCTGGCGCGGGGAACACGAAATGCTGGTGAGCGTTAATGCCGCAAACACAGGTTTATCCCCGCTGGCGCGGGGAACACATTACGCCTTTTTGCGATTGCCCGGTTTTTGCCGGTTTATCCCCGCTGGCGCGGGGAACACTCTAAACATAACCTATTATTAATTAATGATTTTTTAAGCCAGTCACAATCTACCAACTTTATAGTATCACACAAACAACACATCCATTATGTTAAAGAGCACTTAATCCATTGATTAAAAAGGTAAATATTTAAAATAACTCTATACAAACTAAAATCTACCAAACTTTACCGCAATAATTTTCACTCCAGCGAAAAATTAATGCCACAGAATTTGTAGAGAATGCTAATGATTAGCCCTGGATGGGTAAAATGGAGGAGTTTTCAGAGGCGACAAACAATATAAATGAGTAGAAGTCTTTACAGGTTCCACCCATTTATAACGCTTATAAATGTTTAATCAGGCAATATTTAGATATTTATGTGTTTGCATCGACAAACGCCAATTACGCGCAATGCAGGTTTCAATGCACAAACGTGTGGCATCATCCTTTTGGCTAATCGGCTGCAGTGCAATGACTCGCGGTTTATCATCGGTCAGCGTTGCCAGTAGTTCATCCAGTGCTTCAATATCGCGTACGCGCCCCACTGGATGCTTGATTTCGTTGGCTCGCTCCAGTGCCTGTGACAACACTTCATAGCCGCCGCGCATGTTCAGCTTTGGCGATACGGTAACCCAGGTATTCGGTGTGCAGCGTACCTCATGAGTACCACTGGTTTCGATCTGGCAGCTAAAACCGTTCTTTTCGAGCAGATCAGTCAGTGGCAGCAAATCATGAATGCAAGGCTCACCACCCGTAATCACCACATGCCGCGCGGTGTATCCCTGGCGACCAATGACAGCCAGCAAATCTTCACTGCTCGCAGCCCCCCACTTATCACTCTCTTTGGTCTTCGCCAGAATGCTGAAAAGGGAGACTTCCCGATCCTCAAGCTTTTCCCAGGTGTGTTTGGTGTCGCACCAGGCACAGCCAACCGGGCATCCCTGTAAACGAATAAAAATGGCGGGAACGCCGGTAAAGTAACCCTCACCTTGCAGGGTCTGGAACATCTCGTTAATCGGGTACTGCATAGCATTCTCTGTGAAGTGGATAATTGTTAATTATTGCAGATCCTGCCACAACAATCATGTCTTATTAACATTCTGTTACAGGCAGGTTTAAAGAAAAATGCGAAACATATCGTTAATAATTAAAGGGAGTAACGTATTATGTCAGAAGAAAATAAAGAAAATGGATTTAATCATGTCAAAACATTCACCAAAATTATATTTATTTTTTCTGTATTAGTTTTTAATGATAACGAATATAAAATTACCGATGCCGCCGTCAATTTATTTATCCAGATTTAATGAGAAATTTATAATGCGCTATTTCATACTAATGTTCACTTTCGTATGTTCCTTTGTTGCAGCCCAACCAACTATTGTCCCACAATTACAGCAACAAGTTACGGATCTTACGAGTAGCTTAAACTCACAAGAAAAGAAAGAACTGACGCACAAGTTAGAATCTATTTTCAATAATACCCAAGTGCAAATTGCCGTATTAATTGTTCCCACAACCAAAGACGAGACAATTGAACAATATGCTACAAGAGTTTTTGACAATTGGCGTTTAGGAGATGCCAAACGTAATGATGGGATACTGATCGTTGTTGCCTGGTCGGATCGCACTGTCCGCATCCAGGTAGGTTATGGGCTGGAAGAAAAGGTAACCGATGCTCTGGCTGGAGATATCATCCGTAGCAACATGATACCCGCATTTAAACAACAAAAATTAGCTAAGGGATTAGAGCTAGCTATAAACGCTTTGAATAACCAACTCACTTCACAACACCAATATCCGACTAATCCTTCAGAAAGTGAATCAGCGTCTTCCAGTGATCATTATTACTTTGCTATTTTTTGGGTATTTGCAGTGATGTTCTTCCCTTTCTGGTTTTTTCATCAAGGCAGTAATTTTTGTCGCGCATGTAAAAGTGGAGTCTGTATTTCAGCAATCTATCTTTTAGATTTATTCCTGTTCTCCGATAAAATTTTTTCCATTGCTGTATTTTCCTTCTTTTTTACTTTCACCATATTTATGGTCTTTACCTGTTTATGTGTACTTCAGAAAAGAGCATCTGGTAGAAGTTATCATTCAGACAACAGCGGTTCCGCTGGAGGCTCAGATAGCGGCGGATTTAGCGGCGGGGGCGGTTCTTCTGGAGGTGGCGGCGCATCCGGCCGCTGGTAACTCAACCATAAAAAATGCCAGCCCGGAGGCTGGCATTTTTAAATCAGATAAAGTCAGTCTTATGCCTGGCCTTTGATCTCTTTACGACCGTTGTACGGTGCTTTTTCGCCCAGAGCTTCTTCGATACGAATCAGCTGGTTGTATTTAGCAACACGGTCAGAACGGCTCATAGAACCAGTTTTGATCTGGCCTGCAGCAGTACCAACAGCCAGGTCAGCGATGGTAGCGTCTTCAGTTTCGCCAGAACGGTGAGAGATAACTGCAGTGTAGCCAGCATCTTTCGCCATCTTGATTGCAGCCAGAGTTTCGGTCAGAGAACCGATCTGGTTGAATTTGATCAGGATGGAGTTAGCGATACCTTTTTCGATACCTTCTTTCAGGATCTTGGTGTTGGTTACGAACAGGTCGTCACCAACCAGCTGGATTTTGTCGCCCAGAACTTTGGTCTGGTATGCGAAACCGTCCCAGTCAGATTCGTCCAGACCGTCTTCGATAGAAACGATCGGGTACTGTTTGGTCAGTTCTTCCAGGAAGTGAGTGAATTCTTCAGAGGTGAACGCTTTGTTGCCTTCGCCAGCCAGAACGTATTTACCATCTTTGTAGAATTCAGAAGCTGCGCAGTCCATCGCCAAAGTGATGTCTTTGCCCAGTTCATAACCAGCAGCTTTAACAGCTTCAGCGATAACAGCCAGAGCTTCAGCGTTGGAACCCAGGTTCGGCGCATAGCCACCTTCGTCACCAACAGCAGTGTTCATGCCTTTCGCTTTCAGAACTTTTGCCAGGTGATGGAAAACTTCAGAACCCATGCGGATGGCTTCTTTCACAGTTTTCGCGCCAACCGGCTGAATCATGAATTCCTGGATATCAACGTTGTTGTCAGCGTGCTCACCACCGTTGATGATGTTCATCATCGGAACCGGCATAGAGTATTTGCCCGGAGTACCGTTCAGTTCAGCGATGTGCTCGTACAGCGGCATACCTTTAGCAGCTGCAGCAGCTTTGGCGTTAGCCAGAGATACAGCCAGGATTGCGTTCGCGCCGAATTTGGATTTGTTTTCGGTGCCGTCCAGGTCGATCATGATCTTGTCAATGCCAGCCTGATCTTTAGCATCTTTGCCAATCAGCGCCTGAGCGATCGGGCCGTTTACCGCAGCAACAGCTTTGGTTACGCCTTTACCCAGGAAACGGGATTTGTCGCCATCGCGCAGTTCCAGAGCTTCACGGGAACCAGTAGAAGCACCTGACGGAGCAGCTGCCATACCGACGAAACCACCCTCCAGATGTACTTCGGCTTCAACAGTCGGGTTACCACGGGAGTCGATGATTTCACGACCGATGATTTTTACGATTTTGGACATTAGGTTTTCCTCAAGTCACTAGTTAAACTGAAACTCCAGACAAACAACGCGTACCCAGGGTACGCGTTGCCGCTCTAACTTTTTTACTTACTTCGCCTGACGTTTCTGGAACTCGCTGGCGGCTTTCACAAAGCCTGCAAACAGCGGGTGACCATCACGTGGAGTAGAAGTAAACTCCGGATGGAACTGGCAAGCCACGAACCACGGGTGATTCGGAACTTCGATGATCTCGACCAACTGATCATCCCCGGAACGGCCCGCAACGCGCAGACCTGCATCTTCAATCTGTTTCAACAGCATGTTGTTGACTTCGTAACGGTGACGATGACGCTCAACAATTGTCGGCGCATTGTACAGCTGGCGAACCAGGCTATCGTCAACCAACTGGCACTGCTGTGCGCCGAGACGCATGGTACCGCCGAGATCGCTCTTCTCGCTACGAACTTCAACGTTGCCGTTTTCATCGCGCCACTCGGTAATCAGCGCCACAACCGGGTACTTACAGTCTGGCACAAATTCCGTAGAGTTGGCGTTCTCCATGTTGGCAACATGGCGAGCGTAATCAATTAACGCCACCTGCATACCCAGGCAAATGCCCAGATAAGGAATATTGTTCTCACGCGCAAAACGCGCGGTCGTAATCATGCCTTCTACGCCACGATAGCCGAAACCGCCAGGTACGAGGATTGCGTCCAGACCTTTAAGGATTTCAACGCCGCGCGTTTCAACATCTTGTGAATCGATCAGTTTGATGTTGACGCTGACACGATTCTTCAGCCCACCGTGTTTCAGTGCTTCGATCACTGATTTATAAGCATCCGGCAGTTCAATGTACTTGCCGACCATACCGATGGTGACTTCACTTACCGGGTTCGCTTCTTCGAAGATAACCTGTTCCCATTCGGACAGATTCGCTTCCGGGCAGTTTAAGCTGAATCGTTTACAAATATAATCGTCCAGCCCCTGAGATTTCAACAGGCCCGGAATTTTATAGATGGAATCGACGTCTTTCAGAGAAATAACCGCTTTTTCCGGAACATTACAGAACAATGCAATCTTCGCACGTTCGTTCGCCGGAACAGCGCGATCTGAACGACAAATCAGGATGTCAGGCTGGATACCGATGGAGAGCAGCTCTTTTACAGAGTGCTGAGTCGGTTTGGTTTTGACTTCACCAGACGCTGCCATGTACGGCACCAGCGTCAGGTGCATAAACAGAGTGTGCTCACGGCCAATTTCAACAGCCATCTGGCGAATCGCTTCGAGGAACGGCAAGGATTCGATATCACCTACTGTACCGCCGATTTCTACCAGTACTACGTCATGACCTTCGCCACCTTCCAGCACGCGCTCTTTGATTGCGTTAGTGATGTGCGGAATAACCTGCACGGTTGCGCCGAGGTAGTCACCGCGGCGTTCTTTACGCAGAACGTCAGAGTAGATACGACCCGTGGTGAAGTTGTTGCGGCGGCTCATTTTGGTACGAATGAAACGCTCGTAGTGCCCCAGGTCCAGGTCGGTTTCAGCGCCGTCTTCAGTAACGAACACTTCCCCGTGTTGGATTGGGCTCATAGTACCTGGATCGACGTTGATGTACGGATCCAGTTTCATGATGGTCACATTGAGGCCACGGGCTTCAAGAATGGCTGCGAGGGAGGCTGCGGCAATGCCTTTACCCAGAGAGGATACGACCCCGCCGGTCACAAAAATATAGTTCGTTGTCATGCTGAACCTGAGAAGTTAGGTTGAAAAGACGATGGAATAACCAAGACGGGAAAGCAGTATACCCGAACATGACCTGTGCCACAAACTTTCATTATCCCTCCTCTTCGCCAGCGCACTATTGAAATCAGGAGTGAGAAAATAGCCCCTTTGGGGTAAATGTTTTTGACGCAAATCAAGCGCTTGTCATTTAAAAAATGACACAAATGGCGCTTGACCGCGTAATTCCCTTAGAGATCAATTTCCTGCCGTTTTACCTGTTGCCAGACTTCTTCCATTGTTTCGAGGTCAACACCTGTCATTTCCAGTCCACGCGCGGCAACAATACGCTCCACTTCGCGAAAACGACGCTCGAATTTTTCGTTCGCTTTTTGCAATGCGATTTCTGCTTTCGTCCCTAAATGGCGAGCCAGATTAACCGTGGCAAACAGCAGGTCCCCCATTTCCTCCTCCAGTTTAGCCTGGTCGACAACAGCCTGCCGCGCTTCGTACATCACCTCGTCGATCTCTTCGTAGACTTTATCGACTACCGGACCAAGCGTCGTCCAATCGAAGCCAACGTTGGCGCAACGTTTCTGGATTTTTTGCGCACGCATTAAAGCCGGTAAACTACGAGGAATATCGTCCAGCGCCGAATGCTGCGCTTTCTGCGCGCGCTCTTCGGTTTTGATTTGCTCCCAACGGGCAAGCACTTCACTACTGTTTTCGGCAGAACTATCAGCAAAAACATGCGGATGGCGACGCTCTAATTTATCGCTAATAGCAGCGCAAATATCATTAAAGTCAAAGCGCCCTTCTTCCTGAGCCATTTGCGCGTAAAACACCACCTGGAATAGCAGATCGCCCAGTTCACCGCGAAGATCGTCAAAATCTTCACGGGCGATGGCGTCCAGCACTTCGTAGGTTTCTTCAAGGGTGTAAGGCGCAATGGTGGCAAATGTCTGCTCTTTATCCCACGGGCAGCCGTTTTCCGGATCGCGCAGGCGCTGCATAATAGTGAGCAAACGGTCGATTTGATTCATTGAATTGTCCTGAAAATTGCGGGTCTGTCAGGTGGAAACCTGTGACCAGAATAGAAGTGAGTTAGTAACACTACCCAATCAGTACGTTAATTTTGGCTTTAATGAGTTGTAATTCCTCTGGGGCAACTGTTCCTTTCTTCGTTGCTCCTCTTGCCCGCCAGGCGATACTTTTTACCTGATCAGCTAACGCTACGCCATCACGTTCCTGACCGGATAAAACAACTTCGAACGGATATCCTTTTGATTGCGTTGTACAAGGAACACACAGACACATACCTGTTTTGTTGTTGTACATGAAAGGACTCAGGACAACAGCTGGACGATGTCCAGCTTGCTCGCTACCTTTTGTCGGGTCAAAATCAACCCAAATCAGATCGCCCATATCGGGTACGTATCGGCTTACCATTACCAGACTTCCTTATCTTTCGGCTCTCCCCAGTCGATATTCTCGTGGAGGTTTTCCGGCGTGATGTCGTTGACCAGTTCAGCAAGCGTAAATACGGGCTCTTTACGCACTGGCTCAATAATTAATTTGCCATCCACCAGGTCAATCTTCACTTCATCATCAATATTCAGATTGAGCGCCTGCATTAACGTAGCCGGGATCCGCACCGCCGGTGAATTTCCCCAACGCTTTACGCTACTGTGGATCATAACCCTTTCCTCAAACCGCTATCATATGTAGATACAGTATATATCAATCTACATTGTAGATACGAGCAAATTTCGGCCTAACTCCCGTGCAACCGACGCGCGTCGATAACATCCGGCACCTGGTTGAGTTTACCCAGCACGCGCCCCAGCACTTGCAGGTTGTAAATCTCAATGGTCATGTCGATGGTCGCCAGTTGCTGTTTGGTGTCGCTACGGCTGGCAACGCCAAGCACGTTCACCTTCTCGTTGGCGAGAATGGTCGTGATATCACGTAACAACCCACTACGATCATTAGCTACCACGCGGACCACCAGCGAATATCCGGCGGAGTAGCTCTCACCCCATACCGCGTCAACAATGCGTTCTGGCGCATGGGAGCGCAGTTCCGCCAGTTGTTCGCAATCGGCGCGGTGTACTGAAATACCGCGCCCCTGGGTAATGAAGCCGACAATCTCATCTCCAGGAATCGGCTGGCAGCAGCGCGCGATGTGGTGCATCAGGTTGCCAACACCTTCGACTACCACGCGACCGTTATCTTTACTGCGGTTTTGCGGCGTGTAGCTTTTTTGCTGAAGTTGCTTCAGCGCGGCGGCGTCCTGCTCTTCGGCACTCGGCTTATTAAATTGCGATTGCAGGAAGTTCACCATCTGATTGAGACGGATATCCCCGCCACCAATCGCCGCCAGCAACTCGTCGACATCATTGAAGTTGTAACGCGGCAGCAGATGTTTTTCTGCTTCTTTCAGGCTGATCCCCAGATGTTCCAGCTCGTCGTCAAGGATTTGCCGCCCAGCCAGAATGTTTTTGTCACGGTCCTGTTTACGGAACCAGGCGTGAATTTTCGAACGCCCACGGCTGGTTGTGACGTAACCGAGGTTTGGGTTTAACCAGTCACGGCTGGGGTTCGGCTGTTTCTGGGTGATAATTTCAATCTGGTCGCCCATCTGCAGCTGGTAGGTGAACGGCACAATGCGCCCGCCAATTTTTGCCCCGATGCAGCGGTGTCCGACATCACTGTGGATGTGGTAAGCGAAGTCCAGCGGCGTTGATCCCGCAGGCAAATCAACGACATCACCTTTCGGCGTAAAGACGTACACCCGGTCGTCAAAGACCTGACTACGTACTTCGTCGAGCATTTCGCCGGAATCAGCCATCTCTTCCTGCCACGCAATCAGTTTACGCAGCCAGGCAATCCGGTCTTCATGTCCCGAACGTGCGCCGCCAGCAGCCGCGCCCTCTTTATATTTCCAGTGCGCAGCAACACCCAACTCTGCATCTTCATGCATCTGTTTGGTGCGGATTTGGATCTCAACGGTTTTTCCACCCGGCCCCAGAACCACGGTATGAATAGACTGATAACCGTTTGGTTTCGGGTTAGCGACGTAATCGTCAAACTCATCCGGCAGGTGGCGATAGTGAGTGTGCACTATCCCCAGTGCGGCATAGCAATCCTGTAAACGCTCGGCGACAATACGTACCGCACGCACATCAAACAGCTCATCAAAGGCGAGGTTCTTTTTCTGCATTTTACGCCAGATGCTGTAGATGTGTTTCGGACGACCATACACTTCCGCTTTAACGCCTTCAGCTTTCATCTCAGCGCGCAGATGACCAACGAACTCTTCGATGTAGTGTTCGCGGTCGAGACGCCGTTCATGCAGCAGTTTGGCAATTCGTTTGTATTCGGTTGGATGGAGGTAACGGAAGCAGTAATCTTCCAGTTCCCATTTCAGTTGTCCGATTCCGAGACGGTTAGCCAGCGGTGCGTAGATGTTGGTACACTCTTTTGCCGCCAGTACACGTTCATCTTCCGGCGCATCTTTTACTTCGCGCAGATGAGCAATACGCTCCGCCAGTTTGATGACTACGCAGCGAAAATCATCGACCATCGCCAATAACATCCGGCGAACGTTATCGACCTGTTCGGAGGAAACAGAATCAGTGTGCGTCGCTTTCAGCTGGCGGATCGCCGCCATATCACGCACGCCGTGAATAAGGTTAACGACCGACTTACCGACGCTCTCACGCAGCACATCTTCGCTGACTACGTTGGCATCCGCCAGAGGGAAAAGCAGCGCCGCCCGCAGCGTGTCAATGTCCATACTTAATGTCGAGAGGATCTCCACCATCTCAACACCACGCCACAATAACAGACTGGCATCCGGATGCCCCTGCGTCTGTTGCAGACAATACGCCCAGGTTTCGGCTAAGCACTCACACGACTTCTGGCTGGTAATACCCAGACTTGCGATCCATTTTTCCGGATCAAATTCACCAGCCTTATTGATATGTGCACTTCTTACCGCAACCATCGTCCTCTCCTTTAGGGACCAGACCTGCCGAAATCGGCAAATCGCAACTATTTAACGCGCGAGAAAAGTACCATCGATTCCAGATGTCCCGTGTGTGGGAACATATCCAGCATCGCCAGTCGCGCAATGGTATATCCTGCTTTTAATAACGCTTCGCTATCCCGAGCCAGCGTTGCAGGGTTACAGGATACATAAACTATACGAATAGGTTCCAGTTTTATAATTTGCTGCATAACACCTGCGGCACCTGCTCGCGCCGGGTCCAGCAACACTTTATCGAAGCCGTTTTTCGCCCACGGCTGCTTTGTGACATCTTCTTCAAGATTTTCGTGATAAAACGTCACATTCTGTAAGCCATTAAGACGCGCATTCTGCTGGCCTTTTTCCACCAGCGCCGGAACACCTTCTACACCGACCACACTGGCAGCTTGTGTCGCCAATGGCAGTGTAAAGTTGCCCATACCGCAGAACAGATCCAGTACGCGATCTTCAGGTTGCACATCCAGCCATTCCAACGCACGCGCTACCATTTTTTGGTTCACACCCGCATTGACCTGAATAAAATCGCGCGGGCTAAAAGTTAAGCGCAACCCGTTTGAGTCATACCAGGGCATCTCACCAGAGACGGTTTCGAGTATCTCACTATCGGGGGCGAGATACAGATCCAGGCCTTCAGAATGCGAAAAGCGTTCCAGTTTTTCGCGATCTGCCGAACTTAGCGGTGCGGTATGGCGCAAAATCATCAGCGTGCCGCTGGTTGCCTGTACCAGTTCAACATGACCAAGATGGCGCATAGCTTGTAAGCTGCCCAGACATGCCCTGACTTTGGGCAGCAATGCTTCAAGTTGGGGCGCTAAAATGGGGCATTGTTTGACGTCGACAATGTCACTGGAGCCCGCTTTGCGAAACCCCATCTGAAGTTGCTGTGTTTTCGGTAAGTAGTTCAGACTTAAACGCGCGCGACGGCGATAGCCCCAGGGAACATCGGCGATCACTTCAGAGACATCGTGTTTCATTAATCGGGCGAGTGCCGCACTTTTGCTTCGCTGCTGTAAATCCACGCTGGCGTGTTGTTGCTGACAGCCACCGCATACGCCAAAATGAGGACAGCGTGGCGTTTCGCGTTCCGGGCTATCGCTTAACCGGCGTACGACTTTAGCGCGGGCATACTGTTTTTTATCTTCAGTAACAGTAACTTCCGCGTTTTCCTGCGGCAATAATCCGGGGATAAATAGCGTTTTGCCGTTATGTCGCGCCACGCCCTGACCAAAAGAGTCGAGGTCGTTGACTGAAACGGTTATGATCTGACGCGTCGTCGTGCGTCGTTTTGCAGAGTAGAATTGCGCCATTGGCGAGACTTTCTCAATTTAACAGTGTGACCTTAATTGTCCCATAACGGAACTCCATGACCAACTACAGCCTGCGCGCACGCATGATGATTCTGATCCTGGCACCGACCGTCCTTATTGGTTTATTGCTGAGTATCTTTTTCGTCGTGCATCGCTATAACGACTTGCAGCGTCAACTGGAAGATGCCGGTGCCAGCATTATTGAGCCGCTTGCAGTTTCTACTGAATATGGCATGAGCCTGCAAAATCGCGAATCTATCGGTCAGTTAATAAGCGTACTGCATCGTCGCCATTCCGATATTGTTCGCGCGATTTCGGTTTATGATGAAAATAACCGACTCTTTGTCACCTCCAATTTTCATCTTGATCCCTCATCAATGCAGCTCGGCAGCAACGTGCCGTTTCCTCGCCAGCTCACTGTCACTCGTGACGGCGATATTATGATCCTCCGCACGCCGATTATTTCTGAGAGTTACTCCCCCGACGAATCGCCCAGTAGCGATGCCAAAAATAGTCAAAATATGTTGGGATATATTGCGCTGGAGCTGGATCTTAAATCGGTTCGCTTGCAGCAATATAAAGAGATCTTTATTTCCAGCGTGATGATGCTGTTTTGTATCGGTATTGCGCTTATTTTTGGCTGGCGCTTAATGCGCGATGTAACCGGTCCGATTCGCAACATGGTGAATACCGTCGACCGCATCCGTCGCGGGCAACTCGACAGCCGGGTGGAAGGATTTATGCTCGGCGAGCTGGATATGCTGAAAAACGGTATCAACTCGATGGCAATGTCGCTGGCTGCTTATCACGAAGAGATGCAGCACAATATCGACCAGGCGACGTCCGATCTGCGTGAAACGCTGGAGCAGATGGAAATTCAGAACGTTGAGTTAGATCTGGCGAAAAAGCGCGCCCAGGAAGCGGCGCGTATTAAATCCGAGTTTCTGGCAAATATGTCACACGAGCTGCGTACACCACTGAATGGTGTTATTGGCTTTACCCGCCTGACGCTGAAAACAGAATTAACACCAACGCAGCGCGATCACCTGAATACGATTGAACGTTCGGCAAATAATTTGCTGGCAATTATTAATGATGTTCTCGACTTCTCGAAACTGGAAGCAGGTAAGCTGATTCTGGAAAGTATTCCATTCCCACTACGCAGCACGCTGGATGAAGTCGTTACTCTGCTGGCACATTCTTCTCACGATAAAGGGTTAGAACTGACGCTCAATATTAAAAGCGACGTGCCTGATAACGTGATCGGCGACCCGCTGCGATTACAGCAAATCATCACTAACCTGGTGGGGAATGCAATTAAATTCACCGAGAATGGCAACATTGATATTCTGGTAGAAAAACGTGCGCTGAGTAATACCAAAGTGCAGATTGAAGTGCAGATTCGGGATACCGGCATTGGTATTCCTGAACGCGATCAATCGCGCTTATTCCAGGCCTTCCGACAGGCTGATGCCAGTATTTCCCGCCGTCATGGTGGCACCGGGCTGGGGCTGGTGATTACACAAAAACTGGTTAATGAAATGGGCGGCGATATTTCGTTCCATAGCCAGCCGAATCGCGGTTCAACTTTCTGGTTCCACATTAATCTCGATCTGAACCCGAACATTATTATCGAAGGGCCATCCACCCAGTGCCTCGCAGGTAAGCGCCTGGCCTATGTCGAACCAAACTCCGCAGCAGCGCAATGCACGCTGGATATTTTAAGTGAAACGCCGCTGGAAGTGGTTTATAGCCCAACGTTCTCCGCGCTGCCTCCCGCGCATTACGACATGATGTTGTTAGGCATCGCGGTGACCTTCCGCGAGCCGCTAACAATGCAACATGAGCGATTAGCGAAAGCGGTATCGATGACCGATTTCCTGATGCTGGCACTTCCTTGCCATGCACAAGTCAATGCTGAAAAACTCAAGCAAGATGGTATCGGCGCGTGTCTGCTGAAACCATTAACACCTACACGCCTGTTGCCTGCCCTGACGGAATTTTGTCATCACAAACAAAACACGCTTTTGCCTGTAACCGATGAAAGTAAGCTGGCAATGACAGTCATGGCGGTTGATGACAACCCCGCTAACCTGAAACTTATCGGCGCATTGCTGGAAGATATGGTGCAACATGTGGAACTTTGCGATAGCGGGCATCAGGCGGTTGAACGGGCGAAACAGATGCCGTTCGATTTGATCTTAATGGATATTCAAATGCCGGACATGGATGGCATTCGGGCCTGCGAACTCATCCACCAACTCCCGCATCAGCAACAAACGCCGGTTATCGCGGTAACGGCGCATGCAATGGCCGGGCAAAAAGAGAAGCTGCTTGGCGCAGGGATGAGCGATTATCTGGCGAAACCGATTGAAGAAGAGCGATTGCATAATTTGTTGTTGCGCTACAAGCCTGGCAGCGGTATTTCCTCTCGCGTCGTGACGCCCGAAGTCAACGAAATTGTGGTGAACCCGAATGCGACCCTCGACTGGCAACTGGCACTACGCCAGGCAGCAGGAAAAACCGATTTAGCGCGCGATATGCTGCAAATGTTACTCGATTTCCTGCCTGAAGTTCGCAACAAAGTTGAGGAACAGCTGGTTGGAGAAAACCCGGAAGGCCTGGTTGATTTGATTCATAAACTGCATGGCAGTTGCGGCTATAGCGGTGTGCCACGTATGAAGAATCTCTGCCAACTGATCGAACAACAGCTACGTAGCGGTACTAAAGAAGAAGATTTGGAACCGGAGCTGCTGGAACTGTTGGACGAGATGGATAATGTCGCGCGCGAAGCCAGCAAAATTCTCGGGTAATGGATGTCTTGTCGAGTAGCAATCGGCTTTTTATGACGCTGGTTTCAGATTGGTGACAAAGTGCCTGTGTTTATGCCGGATGCGGCGTTAACGCCTTATCCGGCCTACAAAACCAATTAAATTCAATGAATTAAAAAATGATGTAGACCTGATACATAGCACAACAGGCTATTTTGCGTTTAGCATCAGTCTCAAACCGGCTCCAGATAGAGCCGGTTTTGGTTTTCTGTCTTAACGCACCATGCACGGGCGCTTGTTATCGAACGTCCAGCCAGGAATCAGATACTGCATTCCCATCGCATCGTCACGCGCGCCAAGCCCGTGTTTCTGATACAGCTCATGGGCTTTCATCACTTGATCCATATCGATTTCTACACCCAGCCCCGGTTTTTCTGGCACCTGTACCAGCCCGCCTTTGATCTCAAACGGTTCTTTGGTCAGGCGCTGATTGCCTTCCTGCCAAATCCAGTGCGTATCAATAGCAGTAATTTTACCCGGTGCAGCGGCGGCAACATGGGTAAACATCGCCAGGGAAATATCGAAGTGGTTGTTAGAGTGTGAACCCCAGGTCAGGCCAAATTCATGGCACATTTGCGCCACACGTACCGAACCTTGCATTGTCCAGAAATGCGGATCCGCCAGCGGGATATCAACGGATTGCAGGGAGAGCGTATGGCCCATTTGCCGCCAGTCGGTGGCGATCATATTGGTTGCAGTCGGTAGACCTGTCGCGCGACGGAACTCTGCCATCACTTCACGCCCGGAGAAACCTTGCTCCGCACCACACGGATCTTCTGCATAAGCCAGCGAACCTTTCAGGTATTTACCGATTTTAATCGCTTCGTTCAGCGACCAGGCACCGTTAGGATCGAGCGTAATACGCGCCTGCGGGAAGCGTTGCGCCAGTGCCACAATAGACTCGGCCTCTTCTTCCCCGGCCAGTACACCGCCCTTCAGTTTGAAATCGTTGAAGCCATATTTTTCATATGCCGCTTCCGCCAGGCGCACCACCGCATCCGGCGTCATCGCTTCTTCATGACGCAGGCGATACCAGTCGCATGAGTCATCCGGCTGGCTTTGATACGGCAGCGGCGTGGCTTTGCGATTACCGACGAAGAACAGATAACCGAGCATTTCGACTTCGCTACGCTGTTGACCATCGCCCAGCAGCGATGCCACGTTTACCCCCAGATGCTGCCCCAGCAGATCCAGCATTGCCGCTTCTATCCCGGTAACTACATGAATAGTGGTACGTAGGTCAAATGTCTGCAAACCGCGCCCACCAGCATCACGATCGGCAAAAGTATTACGCACCAGCGTCAGAACGTTTTTGTATTCACCCAGCGTTTTACCTACCACCAGCGGAATCGCATCTTCCAGCGTTTTACGGATTTTCTCGCCGCCGGGAATTTCCCCTACGCCAGTGTGACCAGAATTATCTTTGATAATCACAATATTACGCGTAAAGAACGGTGCGTGTGCACCACTCAGATTCATCAGCATACTGTCATGACCCGCCACCGGGATAACCTGCATTTCAGTAACAACAGGCGTCGTAAATTGAGAACTCATATTTATGTCCTTTTTCAGAATCAATGACGGCCGAAAACGGGACGTTTACGGTCAAAGGTCCAGCCGGGGATCAGGTACTGCATCGGACCTGCGTCGTTACGCGCACCGCCAGGCAGACGTTTATAGGCCTCATGTGCCTTTTGTACCTGTTCCCAGTCCAGTTCCACGCCCAGACCGGGCGCATCAGGAACGGCAATTTTTCCGTTTTTAATCTCCAGCGGATTTTGGGTCAGGCGACAATCGCCCTCCTGCCAAATCCAGTGGGTATCGATAGCGGTAGGATTACCCGGTGCCGCCGCGCCCACATGGGTAAACATCGCCAGAGAGATATCGAAATGGTTATTAGAATGGCAGCCCCAGGTCAGCCCCCAGTCGTCGCAAAGCTGCGCCACACGGACTGCACCGGAAAGCGTCCAGAAGTGCGGATCGGCAAGTGGAATATCTACCGCATTGAGCATCACCGCATGACCCATTTCGCGCCAGTTGGTGGCGATCATGTTAGTCGCGACGGGCAAGCCGGTCGCCCGTCGAAATTCCGCCATCACTTCACGTCCGGAGAAGCCCTGTTCTGCGCCGCATGGATCTTCGGCATAGGTAAGAACATCATTCAGCCCTTTGCATAAAGAAATGGCTTCATCAAGCAGCCATGCACCGTTGGGATCAACGGTAATCCGCGCATCCGGGAAGCGTTTCTTCAATGCACGAACAGTGTCGATTTCTTGCTCGCCAGGTAACACGCCGCCCTTAAGTTTGAAATCTTTAAAGCCGTAGCGATCCTGTGAGGCTTCCGCCAGACGCACAACGGCTTCGCTGTTCATTGCTTTCTGATGCCGCAACTGATACCACTCATGGTTGCCCGGCGTATTTTCCACATAAGGAAGATCGGTTTTGGTCCGATCACCGATATAAAACAGATAACCGAGGACGGTAATAGCCTCGCGTTGCTTGCCTGGCCCTAACAGTTCGCAGACCGGAACATTCAGCGCCTTACCTAGCAGGTCAAGCAAAGCGGCTTCCAGCGCCGCCACGGCGTTAACGCGTAATTCAAAGGTCCAGGCACCTTTACCGAAGGTATCAAAATCGGCGGCCTGATTACCTTTATGCACCTGCTGGACCACTTTATTCAGTCGCGCAACTTCCTGGCCCAGAACCATCGGAATAGCATCGACAAGCGTCTGATAAATCACATCTCCGCCCGGCGCTTCACCAATGCCGGTATGCCCGGCGTTATCGGTGAGTACCACAATATTGCGGGTGAAATATGCGTTATGTGCCCCACCAATATTAAGCAACATGCTGTCATGCCCGGCCACCGGAATGACTTTCATATCAGTAATAACAGGACTGGATTGTGTCGCCATCTTATTGCCCCGCAACAGGTTTCAACTCGATACGCTTGATATCGCCCACCAGCACCAGGTAGCTCAGTACCGCGATTAAGGCATGAACACCAACATAAATCAGCGCCCCATTAAACGAGCCAGTCGTGCCAACGATATAACCAATTGCGATTGGCGTGACGATGCCAGAAATGTTACCGAACATGTTGAACAGGCCACCGGAAAGACCGCTGATCTCTTTTGGCGCGGTATCTGCCATTACTGCCCAACCCAGCGCCCCGATGCCCTTACCGAAGAAGGCCAGCGCCATAAAGCCGATGATCATCCACTCAACGTTGACGTAGTTGCAGAACACCATCACCATCGACAGCAACATGCCCATTACGATCGGTGTTTTACGCGCAATGTTCAGCGATCCCGTGCGGCGCATCAGCCAGTCGGAAATAATCCCACCCAGCACACCGCCGATAAAACCGCAAACCGCCGGAACGGAAGCCACAAAGCCCGCTTTCAGAATCGACATCCCGCGTGCCTGCACCAGATAAACCGGGAACCAGGTAATAAAGAAGTAAGTCAGGGCGTTGATACAGTACTGACCGATATAAACGCCGATCATCATCCGTGACCCTAGCAGCTGTTTGATCTGCCCCCACTTCACGCTGAACGGCACTTTAACTTTGGTGTTTTGCTGATCCATATTGATCAGCGCACCACCCGCGGCGATGTACTCCAGCTCTTTCTTATTTACCCCCGGATGTTGATTTGGCTCGTGGATGACTTTCAACCAGATAAAGCTGATGACAATCCCCAGACCGCCCATAAAGAAGAAGACGTGTGACCAGCCCACTTCATGCGTCAGCCAGCCCATAATCGGCGCGAAGATCACCGTTGCGAAGTATTGAGCGGAGTTAAAAATCGACACCGCCGTTCCCCTTTCCTGCGCCGGAAACCAGGCCGCAACAATGCGACTGTTGCCGGGGAAAGATGGCGCTTCAGCAAGCCCGACCAGGAAGCGCAGCGTAAACAGGGCAACGATAATGCCGAATCCACTAAAGATATCGACGAAGCCTTGCAGCAAGGTAAACATCGACCAGATAAAGATCGACCAGAAGTAGACGCGTTTTGAACCAAAACGGTCCAGCAACCAGCCACCAGGGATCTGCCCGATAACATAAGCCCATGAGAAAGCAGAGAACACATAGCCCATTCCCACGGGATCAAGGCCGATATCTTTGGCCATTTCCGAACCGGCGATAGAGAGCGTAGCGCGGTCGCCGTAGTTGAAGGATGTGACGATAAACAACATCACCACTATCCAGTAACGAGCATTTGTGCGTTTTTCCACACTGCTCGCAGCCTGACTTAAAGAACTCATTGTTGCACTCCTGAAAATTCGCGTTAGCCACGCTCACTCTGGACTGCGACATCGCCAGGAAATCAGAGGTGACGTAGGGTGTTTTTTGCCGTTTTTATAGGTCGTTCGCCGAATACGGCGCGTGTTTATATCTGGCAATAGCAGTATAAAAAGCGCGCCATAGCGGCTCACCGTGCAACAACACAACATTAATGCGTTCAATGAGGCCCGATTTTGGCATTAGCCCTGGACGGTGGAATCCACTTCACGGAAATGAAAACAAGAACAAGAAAGGAAGGGTTAAAACGAAGAAATAAAGAAGAGTATGAAATGGATCGCTTGACTCCAGGCAAACGCCAGTAAAAATCCGCGCTATGAAGCAGTTTTTACTGGCATTTGCCTGAAAAGATTCGATTCAGCACCGCTAAAACGACATTTACCGCTCGCTGAACATATCAGGACAACAGCGTGCCCCACTGTTCGACCCACGGATTTGATTCCGTTTCCGGTTCCGGGTTCTCACTGGCGTCAATCAACAGCATTTCGCCAACCCGCTGAGCGCTCTGTTCCTGCAACAAGGCATCGAACTGTTTGCCGCCATTGCAGAAATTCACATAACTACTGTCGCCGAGCGCAATCACGCCATAACGCAGATTCGGCTGGAAGCCCAGACTATCTTTGATTCCCTGAAAGAGTGGCACAATGCTATCAGGAAGGTCGCCCTGCCCGGTCGTGGACGTAACCACCAGAACATACTTATCCTGATAGGGCAGCCAGTCGCTTAATTCAGGATCTTCAAATACCGTTGCTTTGTGGCCCTGCGCGGTCAGAATCGCTTCCGCTTCTTCGGCCACTAACAGTGAATTCCCGTACATGGTGCCGACAAAAATACCAATTTCCGCCATACCGTTTTCTCCCTGGATTAGGAACTTATCTCTCCATCCTGACCCGATGGCGCACTGAACTCAACCCTTTCATTTTCAGGAAGCAGACCGCGCCAGCCAAATTGTGATAACGCCTGCATCCAGGTGTCGTCCAGGCCCGCGTGAATAGTCAGCGGCTCGCCAGTAAAAGGATGCGTCAATGACAACTGACTGGCATGTAGCATTAACCGCTGGAGGCCAAAATGCTCAGCACCGCTGCGATTCTGGCGTAAATCGCCATGTTTGCTATCGCCAATAATCGGATGACGCAAATGGGCAAGATGTCGGCGAAGCTGATGTTTGCGTCCGGTTTTCGGCTCCAGTTCCACCAGGCCGTAGCGCGTGGTCGGGTAACGTCCGGTCGCTACCGGCATTTCTACGGTCGCCAGACCGCGATAATGCGTCACTGCTGGCTGCGGGCCTTTATCTTCGCGGGCAAATTTATCAGCGATTTTGTCCAGTTCTTCCACCAGTGGATAATCCAGCACCGCTTCTTCCATCAACCAGCCGCGCACAATCGCATGGTAACGTTTCTGGATTTGGTGCTGTTCAAACTGTTGTGCCAGCAGCCGTCCGGCCTCGCTGGATAATCCCATCAACAACACACCAGAAGTGGGTCGGTCCAGACGATGAGCAGTAAAAACATGCTGGCCTATCTGGTCACGCACGGTTTGCATGACCACTACTTTCTCGTCGCGATCCAGCCAGCTGCGGTGAACCAGCCAGCCGGAGGGTTTATTTACCGCAACCAGCCATTCATCCTGATAGAGTATTTCCAGCATTAGCTCGCATCATCCGCAAAAAGAGCATCCAGTTTTTCCAGCTCAGCCAGAATAAGCGCGCGTTGCGGATGGTCCGTCGCCAGCGCCATTTCATAATAGGGTGCAACGGCAAAAGCGCCCGGTAACGGCTGTTTGTTATCTAACAAATCGTGCATTCGCGGGATCAGCACCCACTGCAACCACTCCAGTGGTTCCATGGTGTCCATAAAGAACGGTTGGGTACTATTAAATTGATGCGGCTGGGGTTCATCGTTTCGCCAGTGCTGATGTTCACGCAGTAACGCTTCAAGCGCCTGCAACTGGAGACGAACGCGGTCATGAGTGGTCATAAAGCAACCTCAATAAGAAAAACTGCCGCGAAGGATAGCAGGAATAAAAAAAGGGAGCACTGTATTCACAGCGCTCCCGGTTCGTTTCGCAGCATTCCAGCTACTTTTGTTGCTCCCTGCTCATCCTTGACAACTTTTCCTCTGGCCTTGCGGCCAATCGTTCATCCTGAACTATTGCTTCCTGCTCACACCACCCCGATGTGATACTTCATCCTGAAGTGTCCCTGGCCTTCCTGACCCACCGAATCATCCTGACCGGTTCTCATTCTCCATCCTGGAGGTGTCCTTTAACGCGTCCTGCGTCATCCTCTTCGCTTCATCCAGAAGCCTTTCCCTGAAACACCATCCTGGTGTGTCCTGCAGAAGTGTCATCATCCTGATGTTCACTTCGTTGTCTGACTCCCTGTCGACGAAGATAGAATCGTCTTTTTCGCGAAGTCTTACAAGGCGCTTACAGACAATGCCTTAAGGAAAATTTCATATGAAAGTTAAGAATTAACAATCAACATTTTGATTTTAAATGAAAATAACGATTCTTATCTTTTTAAGTATTCGCTTATTTCCTGGCGATCTCCTACAGAGTCTGTAAGAGATCTCTCACAACCAGATGGGGTATTTGGATTACAGAAGAGGCTTAAGTTGATTAAGGAATTCCGCAAGATTTGAGGCTAAATGCGTCCGTTTACGTGTTCCCAGCGTCTCTTTGCACACTTCACCGGAGAGATTACACACCGAGATGACCTCTAACTCTTCTTCCAGCGTCGCGATAAATAGTGTGGGCGGCAGTTTTAGCCTTTTCTGAGTCACCAGATGACCAATCAGATTTTCCTGCACCCGACGGAAGTCGTCTTCACTCCAGGTTTGCAGCAATGTCAGTTTGATATCGCCAAACTGCGCGTGCATATCCCCGGCAAACTGAGTCGTATAAAAGGTATGAATTGTGGGTTGTATCACAATATCAAAAGCGCGTTCAACCGCGTTTACATTTTGTTCCCCGGTAAACGGCTGGGGTTGCCAGTATACGGCATCTTCGGTAGTTGAAATAATGCACGGTGAAGGAACACCGTACAGTTCCTCACTTAACGGCCAGCTTTTATGCTCTTCATGCCACGCATCGCAGTAGCGTGCAGTAAAATCTTTCAGGGCTTGTGCGGTCAAATCGTCCACTAATTTCTCTCTTCACTTAAACCAGATACACTTGTCGTTTAGTTTATCTGGTTTATGACGGTGAAACATGTCTTCTTATGCAAACCATCAGGCACTTGCGGGCCTGACTCTTGGAAAATCAACCGATTACCGGGATACCTATGACGCCAGCCTACTGCAAGGCGTTCCACGCAGCCTGAATCGCGACCCGCTGGGTCTGAAAGCGGATAACCTGCCTTTTCACGGTACGGATATCTGGACGCTGTATGAACTTTCCTGGCTGAATGCGAAAGGTTTGCCGCAGGTCGCTGTCGGTCATGTTGAACTTGATTACACCAGCGTAAATCTGATTGAGTCGAAGAGTTTTAAGCTCTATCTCAACAGTTTTAACCAGACGCGTTTTAATAACTGGGATGAGGTGCGCCAGACGCTGGAGCGCGACTTAAGCACTTGCGCTCAGGGTAAGATTAGCGTGGCGTTATATCGTCTTGATGAACTGGAAGGCCAGCCGATAGGTCATTTTAATGGCACTTGCATTGATGACCAGGATATCACTATCGATAACTATGAATTCACTACTGACTATCTGGAGAATGCCACCTGTGGTGAAAAAGTAGTGGAAGAGACGCTTGTCAGCCACCTGCTGAAATCAAACTGCCTGATCACCCATCAACCAGATTGGGGTTCGCTCCAAATTCAGTATCGTGGACGCCAAATTGACAGAGAAAAACTGCTGCGTTACCTGGTCTCATTCCGTCATCACAACGAGTTCCACGAACAGTGCGTGGAACGCATCTTTAATGACCTGTTACGCTTCTGCCAGCCAGAAAAATTGAGCGTTTACGCACGTTATACCCGTCGTGGCGGTCTGGACATTAACCCGTGGCGCAGTAATAGCGATTTTGTCCCATCGACCACAAGACTGGTTCGGCAATAAATTTTTTCTCAATTTTGCGTGCTGGATTCACGCAGAAGGTTGTGAAAGGTCATCAGGCAGGGCTATTGTAATCAAAGGGAATGACGATATTCGTCCCATAAGGAGTTTTTCTTGATTACACATATTAGCCCGCTTGGCTCCATGGATATGTTGTCGCAGCTGGAAGTGGATATGCTTAAACGCACCGCCAGCAGCGACCTCTATCAACTGTTTCGCAACTGTTCACTTGCCGTACTGAACTCCGGTAGTTTGACCGATAACAGCAAAGAATTGCTGTCTCGTTTTGAAAATTTCGATATTAACGTCTTGCGCCGTGAACGCGGCGTAAAGCTGGAACTGATTAATCCCCCGGAAGAGGCTTTTGTCGATGGGCGAATTATTCGCGCTTTGCAGGCCAACTTGTTCGCGGTCCTGCGTGACATTCTCTTCGTTTACGGGCAAATCCATAACACCGTTCGTTTTCCCAACCTGAATCTCGACAACTCCGTCCACATCACTAACCTGGTCTTTTCCATCTTGCGTAACGCTCGCGCGCTGCATGTGGGTGAAGCGCCAAATATGGTGGTCTGCTGGGGAGGTCACTCAATTAACGAAAACGAGTATTTGTATGCCCGTCGCGTCGGAAACCAGCTGGGCCTGCGTGAGCTGAATATCTGCACCGGCTGTGGTCCGGGAGCGATGGAAGCGCCGATGAAAGGTGCTGCGGTCGGACACGCGCAGCAGCGTTACAAAGACAGTCGTTTTATTGGTATGACAGAGCCGTCGATTATCGCCGCTGAACCGCCTAACCCGCTGGTCAACGAATTGATCATCATGCCAGATATCGAAAAACGTCTGGAAGCGTTTGTCCGTATCGCTCACGGTATCATTATCTTCCCTGGCGGTGTGGGTACGGCAGAAGAGTTGCTCTATTTGCTGGGAATTTTAATGAACCCGGCCAACAAAGATCAGGTTTTACCATTGATCCTCACCGGCCCGAAAGAGAGCGCCGACTACTTCCGCGTACTGGACGAGTTTGTCGTGCATACGCTGGGTGAAAACGCGCGCCGCCATTACCGCATCATCATTGATGACGCCGCTGAAGTCGCTCGTCAGATGAAAAAATCGATGCCGCTGGTGAAAGAAAATCGCCGTGATACAGGCGATGCCTACAGCTTTAACTGGTCAATGCGCATTGCGCCAGATTTGCAAATGCCGTTTGAGCCGTCTCACGAGAATATGGCTAATCTGAAGCTTTACCCGGATCAACCTGTTGAAGTGCTGGCTGCCGACCTGCGCCGTGCGTTCTCCGGTATTGTGGCGGGTAACGTAAAAGAAGTCGGTATTCGCGCCATTGAAGAGTTTGGTCCTTACAAAATCAACGGCGATAAAGAGATTATGCGTCGTATGGACGACCTGCTACAGGGTTTTGTTGCCCAGCATCGTATGAAGTTGCCAGGCTCAGCCTACATCCCTTGCTACGAAATCTGCACGTAATCTCCGCTCCCCCGGTGACGTTTGTTGCCGGGTTTTCTCGTTTTTGGTCACTTACTCATCAACTCATTTCATTTGTTATATGAATGTTTCTTACCACCCTCACGCGACAAATATCATCACAGTTAATATGTCATACAATTTATGTTGCAACGCAAACGTTTCCCTATTTTCATAAACCGTATTTTATCGCTATGAAAAAGAAATTATCGCCATGATTAACTAAAAGTATTGATTTTTTCAGTTCAACCTACATATATTGCGCGCCCCGGAAGAAGTCAGATGTCGTTTAATGGGCAAATATTGCCCTTAAATTCTCTTTTACTTTTGATTTACAGAGTAAAGCGTTGGGATAATCTATCTTCCAAGTAGATTATTGTATTTGAGATCAAGATCACTGATAGATACATAACTTGTGTGTATCTTTCCGCCCTCAAATTATTACGGCGGTAAATGATTAAGCCATCGCCGATAGACAGATTTCATTTTTACGGTCAGGCACCTTCCCGGGCTGAACTGGCTAAAAGCTGAATTATTTGCATTCCTCCAGGAGAAATAGATGGAAACGACTCAAACCAGCACGATTGCGTCGAAAGACTCTCGTAGTGCCTGGCGCAAGACAGACACCATGTGGATGCTGGGCCTTTACGGCACGGCAATCGGCGCGGGCGTGCTGTTCCTGCCAATCAACGCCGGTGTTGGCGGTATGATCCCGCTGATCATCATGGCTATCCTTGCGTTCCCGATGACGTTTTTTGCTCACCGCGGCCTGACTCGCTTCGTACTGTCTGGTAAAAACCCGGGCGAAGACATCACCGAGGTTGTAGAAGAACACTTTGGTATTGGCGCAGGTAAACTGATTACCCTGCTCTACTTCTTCGCTATCTACCCGATCCTGCTGGTTTATAGCGTGGCAATCACCAATACCGTTGAAAGCTTCATGTCTCACCAGCTGGGTATGACGCCACCGCCGCGTGCGATTCTGTCGCTGATCCTGATCGTGGGTATGATGACCATCGTTCGCTTCGGTGAGCAGATGATCGTTAAAGCGATGAGTATTCTGGTATTCCCGTTTGTTGGCGTACTGATGCTGCTGGCTCTGTACCTGATCCCGCAGTGGAACGGCGCTGCACTGGAAACGCTGTCTCTGGACACTGCATCTGCAACCGGAAACGGTCTGTGGATGACCCTGTGGCTGGCAATTCCGGTAATGGTGTTCTCGTTCAACCACTCTCCGATCATCTCTTCTTTCGCCGTTGCGAAGCGTGAAGAGTACGGCGATATGGCAGAACAGAAATGCTCGAAGATCCTGGCATTCGCACACATCATGATGGTGCTGACCGTAATGTTCTTCGTCTTCAGCTGTGTACTGAGCCTGACTCCGGCAGACCTGGCTGCGGCTAAAGAGCAGAACATCTCGATTCTGTCTTACCTGGCTAACCACTTTAACGCACCGGTTATCGCGTGGATGGCTCCGATTATCGCGATTATCGCTATCACCAAATCCTTCCTCGGTCACTACCTGGGCGCACGTGAAGGCTTCAACGGTATGGTGATTAAATCTCTGCGTGGTAAAGGTAAGTCTATCGAAATCAACAAGCTGAACCGTATCACTGCGCTGTTCATGCTGGTAACGACCTGGATTGTTGCCACCCTGAACCCGAGCATCCTGGGTATGATTGAAACCCTGGGCGGTCCAATCATCGCGATGATCCTGTTCCTGATGCCGATGTACGCAATTCAGAAAGTACCGGCAATGCGTAAGTACAGCGGTCACATCAGCAACGTATTCGTTGTCGTGATGGGTCTGATTGCAATCTCCGCAATCTTCTACTCTCTGTTCAGCTAAGTCCTTTCGCGCCGCTTTCGGGCGGCGCTTCCTCCGTTTTAACGCGATGTATTTCCTATGATTAGCGTATTCGATATTTTCAAAATCGGCATTGGCCCTTCCAGTTCTCATACCGTTGGACCAATGAAAGCGGGTAAACAATTTACCGACGATCTGATTGCCCGTAACCTGCTTAAAGACGTGACCCGCGTGGTGGTTGACGTGTACGGCTCGCTCTCTCTGACCGGTAAAGGCCACCACACTGATATCGCCATTATTATGGGCCTGGCGGGTAACCTGCCGGATACCGTGGATATCGATTCCATCCCCAGTTTTATTCAGGATGTGAATACTCATGGTCGCCTGATGCTGGCAAACGGTCAGCATGAAGTGGAGTTCCCGGTTGATCAGTGCATGAACTTCCACGCCGACAACCTTTCTCTGCATGAAAACGGTATGCGCATTACCGCGCTGGCGGGCGATAAAGTCGTTTACAGCCAGACTTACTACTCTATTGGCGGTGGCTTTATCGTTGATGAAGAGCATTTTGGCCAGCAGGATAGCGCACCGGTTGAAGTTCCTTATCCGTACAGTTCAGCAGCCGATCTGCAAAAACATTGTCAGGAAACCGGGCTGTCACTCTCTGGCCTGATGATGAAAAACGAGCTGGCGCTGCACAGCAAAGAAGAGCTGGAACAGCACCTGGCGAACGTCTGGGAAGTCATGCGCGGCGGTATTGAGCGCGGTATTTCCACCGAAGGCGTGTTGCCTGGCAAACTGCGCGTTCCACGCCGTGCTGCGGCACTACGCCGGATGCTGGTCAGCCAGGATAAAACCACCACTGACCCGATGGCGGTTGTTGACTGGATCAACATGTTTGCACTGGCAGTGAACGAAGAGAACGCTGCTGGCGGTCGCGTGGTGACTGCGCCGACTAACGGTGCGTGCGGGATTATCCCGGCAGTTCTGGCGTACTACGACAAGTTTATCCGCGAAGTGAACGCTAACTCACTGGCTCGTTACCTGCTGGTAGCCAGCGCCATTGGTTCTCTTTATAAGATGAACGCGTCGATTTCTGGTGCTGAAGTGGGTTGCCAGGGTGAAGTTGGCGTGGCGTGCTCAATGGCGGCGGCTGGTCTGGCAGAACTATTAGGCGCAAGCCCGGCGCAGGTGTGCATCGCGGCGGAAATCGCCATGGAGCACAACCTCGGTCTGACGTGTGACCCGGTCGCCGGACAGGTACAGGTGCCATGCATCGAGCGTAACGCCATTGCGGCAGTAAAAGCGGTGAACGCCGCACGTATGGCGCTGCGCCGTACCAGCGAGCCGCGCGTCTGCCTCGATAAAGTTATCGAAACCATGTACGAAACAGGTAAAGATATGAACGCCAAGTACCGCGAAACCTCTCGCGGCGGCCTGGCAATGAAGATCGTTGCCTGCGATTAATCGCTCTCCAAAGGCCTCGTTTTGCGAGGCCTCTTCCCGATTTCTCATCCAGCCGTAGCCTGTTCCGGCATCGAATGTTACCCTTATCGCCTGATCTTTAAGGGGGTTATCGTGGCTGTTCATTTGCTTATTGTCGATGCACTGAATCTTATTCGTCGCATTCATGCCGTTCAGGGGTCGCCCTGTGTCGAAACCTGCCAGCATGCGCTCGATCAGCTCATTATGCACAGCCAGCCAACCCACGCGGTCGCCGTTTTTGATGATGAAAACCGCAGTAGCGGCTGGCGTCATCAGCGTTTACCAGATTACAAAGCGGGTCGACCGCCAATGCCGGAAGAGTTGCACGACGAGATGCCTGCATTACGCGCCGCCTTTGAGCAACGCGGCGTCCCGTGCTGGTCAACCAGCGGCAACGAAGCCGATGACTTAGCCGCCACGCTGGCGGTCAAAGTGACACAGGCCGGGCATCAGGCAACGATTGTTTCGACAGATAAAGGCTACTGTCAGTTACTTTCACCGACATTACGTATTCGTGATTACTTCCAGAAACGTTGGCTGGATGCGCCATTTATCGATAAAGAATTTGGCGTTCAACCGCAGCAGTTGCCCGATTACTGGGGACTTGCGGGGATCAGCAGTTCAAAGGTACCGGGTGTTGCGGGAATCGGACCAAAAAGCGCCACGCAGCTGCTGGTCGAGTTTCAGAGTCTGGAAGGGATATATGAGAATCTGGATGCGGTTGCCGAAAAGTGGCGCAAAAAATTAGAAACCCATAAAGAGATGGCGTTTCTGTGCCGCGATATTGCCCGCTTACAAACCGATTTGCATATCGACGGCAATTTACAGCAATTGCGGTTGGTACGGTAACGGCGAGCCGGATACGCCGCAAACGTCGTATCCGGCATTATCACATCAGCGCATTTACCAGGCGGTATGGTAAAGCTCTACAATATCCTCAAGCGTTGCTTCACGCGGGTTGCCACCGGTACAAACATCATCCAGTGCCGCCTGCGCCAGTGCCGGAATGTCTTCCTTGCGTACACCAACATCACGCAAATGTGGCGGAATACCGACATCACGGTTGAGAGCAAACACCGCTTCAACAGCGGCATTACGCGCCTCTTCCAGGCTCATACCTTCCACTTTCACGCCCATAACGCGCGCGATATCGCGGTACTTCTCACCGGTAAAGTCAGCGTTATAACGCATGACATGCGGTAACAGGATGGCGTTCGCAACACCGTGTGGAGTGTTATAAAACGCGCCCAGTGGATGCGCCATACCATGCACCAACCCTAACCCAACATTCGAGAAGCCCATACCCGCAACATACTGCCCGAGCGCCATTTCTTCTCCGGCATCCTTATCACCAGCAACCGATCCTCGCAGCGCCCCAGCAATGATTTCAATCGCTTTAATGTGCAGTGCATCGGTTAGCGCCCACGCGCCACGGGTAATATACCCCTCAATAGCATGAGTGAGCGCATCGACACCCGTCGCAGCTTTCAGCGCTGGAGGCATACCATCCATCATGTCAGCGTCAATAAACGCCACCTGCGGGATATCATGCGGATCAACGCAAACAAACTTGCGCCGTTTCTCTTCGTCAGTGATCACGTAGTTAATGGTCACTTCTGCCGCAGTACCTGCTGTGGTAGGAATTGCCAGAATCGGTACACTGGGTTTATTGGTCGGGGAAAGCCCTTCCAGGCTACGCACATCGGCAAACTCCGGGTTGTTGCTGATAATGCCAATCGCTTTACAAGTATCCTGTGGAGAACCACCACCAATAGCGATCAGGTAATCCGCGCCGCTATTCTGGAATACACCGAGCCCTTCTTTGACGACAGTAATTGTTGGGTTGGGCACTACGCCGTCGTAAATCGCCCATGCCAGCCCTGCAGCATCCATCTTATCGGTCACTTTCGCCACCACGCCGCATTGCACCAGCGTTTTATCGGTGACGATCAGCGCCTTCTGATAACCACGGCGTTTCACCTCATCGGTTAAAGCCCCAACAGCACCCCGACCAAACCATGCCGTTTCGTTCAGAATCATTCTGTTAGCCATCATCCTTCTCCTTGTTGCTTTACGAAATTACTCTTCAATTCGTAACCCATAGGTTTTGAATTTCTCCAGCACTACGGCAATCTCTTCATCGCTCAGCACTGGCACCGGGTCCGTAATCGCCAGGGTCGTCAGGTAAAGTTGCGCCAGCACTTCAACTTCATGCGCCAGCCATAACGCTTTTTCCAGATTCACCTCACAAGCGATAAGCCCATGATGTTGTAACAAAGTTGCCTTACGATTTTTGAGAGCCAGCGCAACATGTTCAGAAAGTTCGCGTGTTCCAAAGGTCGCATAAGGCGCGCAAGGAATAGAATTACCGCCAGCCGCCGCAATCATGTAGTGAATAGCGGGGATCGATCGGTTAAGAATGGAAACTGCCGTGCAATGAACGGCATGATTGTGAACAACCGCGTTGGCATCCGGTCTGCTTTGATAGGCTGCCATATGGAAACGCCATTCGCTTGAGGGGAGCTTTCCTTCCTCATGTTTACCGTTGCCATCAATAAAGACAATATGCGACTCCGTCAGTTTTTCATATGGAATGCCTGTAGGCGTAATCAGCATCCCATCCTGATAACGTACACTGACGTTCCCCGCTGTCCCCTGGTTCAGTCCCAGGCGGGTCATTTCCAGGCAAGTGTCAATAATCTGACGAGCAAGTTTATTTCGTTCCATTAGCTACCTCTCTCTGATTCAAAACAGGGCAATAATGTTGTTCCTTTCACACTATTGAATTAGCCGTTTAATTACCCACCATCTTCTTCCTGATTAACAAGAAAGAAATTCACAAGCTTATATTTTGTGACCTGGTTCAACTAATCACAGTAAATAACTGCAAGTTCTCTTTTTATAACCCCATTAAAAATGACCGCTCTTAAAAATATTTATCAAAACGGTCATTTTTCTATTCCTCCAAGCCCGGAATGACCGTTTTCGGCACAAACAATTAATACGGTCATCTGATTTGTGTTTTTTATGATTTATTTTCTGAAACGGGCATGAAATTTCGATTATTAAAGTGATGGTAGTCACATAAAGTCACCTTCTAGCTAATAAGTGTGACCGCCGTCATATTACAGAGCGTTTTTTATTTGAAAATGAATCCATGAGTTCATTTCAGACAGGCAAATATTCACTGATATGAAGCCCGAACTCGCTGGTTTTGCACTTTTGAAAACATAACCGATTACGTGCTTAAGCTTCTGAACCTAAGAGGATGCTATGGGAAACACATCAATACAAACGCAGAGTTACCGTGCGGTAGATAAAGATGCAGGGCAAAGCAGAAGTTACATTATTCCATTCGCGCTGCTGTGCTCACTGTTTTTTCTTTGGGCGGTAGCCAATAACCTTAACGACATTTTATTACCTCAATTCCAGCAGGCTTTTACGCTGACAAATTTCCAGGCTGGCCTGATCCAATCGGCCTTTTACTTTGGTTATTTCATTATCCCAATCCCTGCTGGGATATTGATGAAAAAACTCAGTTATAAAGCAGGGATTATTACCGGGTTATTTTTATATGCCTTGGGTGCTGCATTATTCTGGCCCGCCGCAGAAATAATGAACTACACCTTGTTTTTAGTTGGCCTATTTATTATTGCAGCCGGATTAGGTTGTCTGGAAACTGCCGCAAACCCTTTTGTTACGGTATTAGGGCCGGAAAGTAGTGGTCACTTCCGCTTAAATCTTGCGCAAACATTTAACTCGTTTGGCGCAATTATCGCGGTTGTCTTTGGGCAAAGTCTTATTTTGTCTAACGTGCCACATCAATCGCAAGACGTTCTCGATAAAATGTCTCCAGAGCAATTGAGTGCGTATAAACACAGCCTGGTATTATCGGTACAGACACCTTATATGATCATCGTGGCTATCGTGTTACTGGTCGCCCTGCTGATCATGCTGACGAAATTCCCGGCATTGCAGAGTGATAATCACAGTGACGCCAAACAAGGATCGTTCTCCGCATCGCTTTCTCGCCTGGCGCGTATTCGCCACTGGCGCTGGGCGGTATTAGCGCAATTCTGCTATGTCGGCGCACAAACGGCCTGCTGGAGCTATTTGATTCGCTACGCTGTAGAAGAAATTCCAGGTATGACTGCAGGCTTTGCCGCTAACTATTTAACCGGAACCATGGTGTGCTTCTTTATTGGTCGTTTCACCGGTACCTGGCTCATCAGTCGCTTCGCACCACACAAAGTCCTGGCCGCCTACGCATTAATCGCTATGGCACTGTGCCTGATCTCAGCCTTCGCTGGCGGTCATGTGGGCTTAATAGCCCTGACTTTATGCAGCGCCTTTATGTCGATTCAGTACCCAACAATCTTCTCGCTGGGCATTAAGAATCTCGGCCAGGACACCAAATATGGTTCGTCCTTCATCGTTATGACCATTATTGGCGGCGGTATTGTCACTCCGGTCATGGGTTTTGTCAGTGACGCGGCGGGCAACATCCCCACTGCTGAACTGATCCCCGCACTCTGCTTCGCGGTCATCTTTATCTTTGCCCGTTTCCGTTCTCAAACGGCAACTAACTGAACATATTTTCCGAATAAAGTGAGGAATCTGTAATGAAAAAAATCAGCTTACCGAAAATTGGTATCCGCCCGGTTATTGACGGTCGTCGCATGGGTGTTCGTGAGTCGCTTGAAGAACAAACAATGAATATGGCGAAAGCTACGGCCGCACTGCTGACCGAGAAACTGCGCCATGCCTGCGGAGCTGCCGTCGAGTGTGTCATTTCCGATACCTGTATCGCGGGTATGGCTGAAGCCGCTGCTTGCGAAGAAAAATTCAGCAGTCAGAATGTAGGCCTCACCATTACGGTAACGCCTTGCTGGTGCTATGGCAGTGAAACCATCGACATGGATCCAACCCGCCCGAAGGCCATTTGGGGCTTTAACGGCACTGAACGCCCCGGCGCTGTTTACCTGGCAGCGGCTCTGGCAGCTCACAGCCAGAAAGGCATCCCAGCATTCTCCATTTACGGTCATGACGTTCAGGATGCCGATGACACATCGATTCCTGCCGATGTTGAAGAAAAACTGCTGCGCTTTGCCCGCGCCGGTTTGGCCGTCGCCAGCATGAAAGGTAAAAGCTATCTGTCGCTGGGCGGCGTTTCGATGGGTATCGCCGGTTCCATTGTTGATCACAACTTCTTTGAATCCTGGCTGGGAATGAAAGTCCAGGCGGTGGATATGACCGAACTGCGTCGCCGTATCGATCAGAAGATTTACGACGAAGCCGAATTGGAAATGGCACTGGCCTGGGCTGATAAAAACTTCCGCTATGGCGAAGATGAAAATAACAAACAGTATCAACGTAATGCCGAGCAAAGCCGCGCAGTTCTGCGCGAAAGTTTACTGATGGCGATGTGTATCCGCGACATGATGCAAGGCAACAGCAAACTGGCCGATATTGGTCGCGTGGAAGAATCACTTGGCTACAACGCCATCGCTGCGGGCTTCCAGGGGCAACGTCACTGGACCGATCAATATCCCAATGGTGACACCGCCGAAGCGATCCTCAACAGTTCATTTGACTGGAATGGCGTGCGCGAACCCTTTGTCGTGGCGACCGAAAACGACAGTCTTAACGGCGTGGCAATGCTAATGGGTCACCAGCTCACCGGCACCGCTCAGGTATTTGCCGATGTGCGTACCTACTGGTCACCAGAAGCAATTGAGCGTGTAACGGGGCATAAACTGGATGGACTGGCAGAACACGGCATCATCCATTTGATCAACTCCGGTTCTGCTGCGCTGGACGGTTCCTGTAAACAACGCGACAGCGAAGGTAACCCGACGATGAAGCCACACTGGGAAATCTCTCAGCAAGAGGCTGACGCTTGCCTCGCCGCTACCGAATGGTGCCCGGCGATCCACGAATACTTCCGTGGCGGCGGTTACTCTTCCCGCTTCCTTACCGAAGGCGGCGTCCCGTTCACCATGACTCGTGTCAACATCATCAAAGGCCTGGGACCGGTACTGCAAATCGCGGAAGGCTGGAGCGTGGAATTGCCGAAGGATGTGCATGACATCCTCAACAAACGCACCAACTCAACCTGGCCAACCACCTGGTTTGCACCGCGCCTCACCGGTAAAGGGCCGTTTACGGATGTGTACTCGGTAATGGCGAACTGGGGCGCTAACCATGGGGTTCTGACCATCGGCCACGTTGGCGCAGACTTTATCACTCTCGCCTCCATGCTGCGTATCCCGGTATGTATGCACAACGTTGAAGAGACCAAAGTGTATCGTCCTTCTGCCTGGGCTGCGCACGGCATGGATATTGAAGGCCAGGATTACCGCGCTTGCCAGAACTACGGTCCGTTGTACAAGCGTTAATACATTACTCCCTGATGTGATGCCCGGTCGCTCCGGCTACCGGGCCTGAACAAGCAAGAGTGGTTAGCCGGATAAGCAATGTTATCCGGCTATATTGCAGGAGCGATTATGAAACAAGAAGTTATCCTGGTACTCGACTGTGGCGCGACCAATGTCAGGGCCATCGCGGTTAATCGGCAGGGCAAAATTGTTGCCCGCGCCTCAACGCCTAATGCCAGCGATATCGCGATGGAAAACAACACCTGGCACCAGTGGTCTTTAGACGCCATTTTGCAACGCTTTGCTGATTGCTGTCGGCAAATCAATAGTGAACTGACTGAATGCCACATCCGCGGTATCGCCGTCACCACCTTTGGTGTGGATGGCGCTCTGGTAGATAAGCAAGGCAATCTGCTCTATCCGATTATTAGCTGGAAATGTCCGCGAACAGCAGCGGTTATGGACAATATTGAACGGTTAATCTCCGCACAGCGGTTGCAGGCTATTTCTGGCGTCGGAGCCTTTAGTTTCAATACGTTATATAAGTTGGTGTGGTTGAAAGAAAATCATCCACAACTGCTGGAACGCGCGCACGCCTGGCTCTTTATTTCGTCGCTGATTAACCACCGTTTAACCGGCGAATTCACTACTGATATCACGATGGCCGGAACCAGCCAGATGCTGGATATCCAGCAACGCGATTTCAGTCCGCAAATTTTACAAGCCACCGGTATTCCACGCCGACTCTTCCCTCGTCTGGTGGAAGCGGGTGAACAGATTGGTACGCTACAGAACAGCGCCGCAGCAATGCTCGGCTTACCCGTTGGCATACCGGTGATTTCCGCAGGTCACGATACCCAGTTCGCCCTTTTTGGCGCTGGTGCTGAACAAAATGAACCCGTGCTCTCTTCCGGTACATGGGAAATTTTAATGGTTCGCAGCGCCCAGGTTGATACTTCGCTGTTAAGTCAGTACGCCGGTTCCACCTGCGAACTGGATAGCCAGGCAGGGTTGTATAACCCAGGTATGCAATGGCTGGCATCCGGCGTGCTGGAATGGGTGAGAAAACTGTTCTGGACGGCTGAAACACCCTGGCAAATGTTGATTGAAGAAGCTCGTCTGATCGCGCCTGGCGCGGATGGCGTAAAAATGCAGTGTGATTTATTGTCGTGTCAGAACGCTGGCTGGCAAGGAGTGACGCTTAATACCACGCGGGGGCATTTCTATCGCGCGGCGCTGGAAGGGTTAACTGCGCAATTACAGCGCAATCTACAGATGCTGGAAAAAATCGGGCACTTTAAGGCCTCTGAATTATTGTTAGTCGGTGGAGGAAGTCGCAACACATTGTGGAATCAGATTAAAGCCAATATGCTTGATATTCCGGTAAAAGTTCTCGACGACGCCGAAACGACCGTCGCAGGAGCTGCGCTGTTCGGTTGGTATGGCGTAGGGGAATTTAACAGCCCGGAAGAAGCCCGCGCACAGATTCATTATCAGTACCGTTATTTCTACCCGCAAACTGAACCTGAATTTATAGAGGAAGTGTGAAATGCTGAAAACAATTTCGCCGTTAATTTCTCCCGAACTATTGAAAGTGCTGGCAGAGATGGGACATGGAGATGAAATTATTTTTTCCGATGCTCACTTTCCCGCCCATTCGATGGGACCGCAGGTGATCCGCGCTGATGGCCTGTTGGTGAGCGACTTGCTCCAGGCGATTATCCCGTTATTTGAACTGGACAGTTATGCACCGCCGCTGGTGATGATGGCGGCGGTAGAAGGTGACACTCTCGATCCTGAAGTAGAACGACGTTACCGTAATGCGCTTTCACTACAAGCCCCGTGTCCTGACATCATCCGCATCAATCGTTTTGCGTTTTATGAACGGGCGCAAAAAGCCTTTGCGATCGTTATCACAGGCGAACGAGCGAAGTACGGGAATATTCTTTTAAAAAAAGGGGTAACACCGTAATCTCATACCGGTACGCCCGCATGACGCGGGCGGTTATCGAATGATGGGGTGAAAAATATGAAAGCGGCACGCCAGCAAGCGATAGTCGACCTGCTGCTGAACCATACCAGCCTGACCACGGAAGCTCTCTCTGAACAGCTAAAGGTCAGTAAAGAAACCATTCGTCGCGATCTCAATGAATTACAGACGCAGGGTAAAATTCTGCGCAATCATGGACGCGCTAAATATATCCACCGTCAAAATCAAGACAGTGGCGATCCCTTTCACATCAGGCTGAAAAGCCATTATGCGCATAAAGCAGATATCGCGCGCGAGGCGCTCGCGTGGATTGAAGAAGGGATGGTGATAGCCTTAGACGCCAGTTCAACTTGCTGGTATCTGGCACGCCAGTTGCCTGACATCAACATTCAGGTCTTCACCAATAGCCATCCGATTTGCCATGAACTCGGTAAACGCGAACGCATTCAACTGATCAGTTCCGGCGGCACACTTGAGCGCAAATATGGCTGTTACGTCAATCCCTCGCTGATTTCCCAACTTAAATCGCTGGAAATCGATCTGTTTATTTTTTCTTGTGAAGGGATCGATAGCAGCGGCGCACTGTGGGACTCCAATGCGATCAACGCTGATTACAAATCGATGCTATTAAAACGTGCCGCGCAATCGTTGTTATTGATTGATAAAAGTAAATTTAATCGTTCAGGGGAAGCCCGCATCGGGCATCTGGATGAGGTAACGCACATTATTTCTGATGAGCGCCAGGTTGCAACTTCTTTGGTAACAGCCTGACGGAAAGGGTAGCAGGCCGGAGACGACGCCCCGGCCTTGCCTGTTATCGCTCGTCGCGACGACCACCCACCGCAGCCCAGATGCGGCGGACGTGCACCGTCACTTCTTCGCGATCGTGATACAACTGCCGCGCCTGAATCTGAGCATTTATGCCATGTTCATCAAGCTGTGCCTGAATATACGCCAGATTGTGTGACACTTCTTCGTAGCGTTTTTTCATCGGCAGTTTGAGGTTGAAAATGGTTTCACGGCACCAGCCATTAACCAGCCACTGCGCCATCAATGCCGCAACTTTCGCCGGTTTTTCAACCATATCGCATACCATCCAGGAGATATTGCTGCGCGTCGGACGGAATTTGAAACCGTCTTCCCGCAGCCACGTCACCTGTCCGGTATCCATCAGACTTTGCGCCATCGGGCCGTTGTCGACGGAATAAACCCACATGTTGCGCTTCACCAGTTGGTAGGTCCAGCCGCCAGGGCAAGCGCCTAAATCCACCGCCCACATCCCGTTCGCCAGGCGTTCATCCCACTCATCCGCAGGAATAAACACATGAAATGCCTCTTCCAGTTTGAGCGTGGAACGACTCGGCGCATCTGCCGGAAATTTCAGGCGCGGAATGCCCATATAGAACGGCGAATTATTGTTGCTGTATGAGTAACCGGTATAGCAGCAGCCTGGTGCAATAAAGAATACATGCACAACCGGACGCTTCGGCGTTTCATAGTTCGCCAGCACCCCGGCATCGCGCAAGGCAGCGCGTAGCGGAACAGTAAATTTACGGCAGAATTTCAGTAACTCTTTGCTTTCGTTGGTATCGGCAACTTCAACACGCAGTTCACCGCCCTTCTCTACTACGCCCTGTAACATGCCGACAATGGGGGTAATACGATCTTCTGGCGGCAAATGCTGCAGGAGTTCCCCCACCACAAACCACTGGCGGGCAAAAATTAATGAACTGAACGGCAGCTCACGGATTAACTTATCGCCATCATCAGGTTGATAACATTCATAAATGACATAACCCGCATTCTCTTTCACGCGGGCAAAACCGAAAATTTCCCGCTGGCCGGCTTTATCGGTAATTTCTGCGGCGCACTCTTTTTCAAAGCCCGGACGGCACAGCAATACAACCTTATTCATGACTTACGCCCTTGCGCTTTAAACGGATAGCACCAACTAACATTAACGCCCAGCCCGCGAGGAAGCTCACGCCGCCAACCGGAGTGACAAACGCCCACAAACGCAGATGGGACAGCGCCAGGCAATAAAGGCTGCCGCTGAACAACACCGTGCCTAACGCGAGGAAAACGCTACTCCAGTAAAACCAGATACTGATGCGACGCTGCATTGCCACCGCCAGACCTAAGATCGCCAGCGTATGAAACGCCTGGTATTCGAGGCCGGTCTGGATCCAGCCCATCTCAACGGCCCCCATGGTTTTACTTAACACATGCGCGCCAAAAGCGCCCAGAGCCACAAAAATGAAGCCGCTAATGGCGGCGAAAATCAGCATAAAACGGCTGGTCATGGTCGTACCCTACGTAAATTATTGTTCATAACGAAAGCGGAATTTTTCTTGTTCAGCAGCGGCTTTCGCCAGGATCCATTGGCGAAAGGCGGCTATTTTACCCAGTTCTGCCTGACTGTCATGACAAACCAGATAAAAAGCATTTTTACTGACCAGAACATCATTAAACGGGCAAACAAGACGTCCGGCCTCGATTTCAGATTGCGCCATCACGTTATTTGCCAGCGCCACTCCCTGCCCGTGGATAGCCGCTTGCAGCACCATGGCGCTATGGCTAAAAATTGGCCCTTGCTGAACGTTGATATGATTTAACCCCAACTGTCGGGTATATGTCTGCCAGTCACGGCGCGAAGCATCATGTAATAACGTATGTTTAGCCAGATCTTCCGGTGTCTTCAAGGGTTTTTCGCCAGTCAGCAGTAGCGGCGAACACACCGGCAATAAATATTCGGCGTACAGTTTTTCCACCCGTAGCCCCGGCCAGTTGCCCCGACCATAAAATATCGCCACATCAACATCATCCGCCAGCTTATCTTCCTGACGATCAACCGCCTGGATTCGAACGTCAATTCCCGGATAAGCTGAATTAAAGCTGGAAAGTCGCGGAACCAACCAATGAATGGCGAAACTGGGGAGTAAACTGACCGTCAACGCCCCCTTGGCGCTACGGGCCTGGAGTTTACGCGTCGCTTCGGTTAATTGCGAAAATATCTCTTTGATATCGAGGAAATAGCTTTGCCCTTCCTCGGTCAGCAGGAGTGAACGATTACGGCGGCGGAACAGTTTTAGCCCCAAAAAATCCTCAAGAGACTTGATTTGATGACTTACTGCGGCTTGGGTCACAAAAAGCTCTTCTGCTGCGCGAGTGAAACTTAAATGGCGTGCTGCGGCATCAAAAACTCGTAAGGCATTTAGCGGTGGTAATCGTTTAGACATGGCTATTAAACTTTGATGTTAAATGAATTTAACAATTAGATCACACTATGTAACCTATTAGTTTTTTTAATCTGAGCCATTATAAATTGTCCGTTGAGCTTCTACCAGCAAATACCTATAGTGGCGGCACTTCCTGAGCCGGAACGAAAAGTTTTATCGGAATGCGTGTTCTGGTGAACTTTTGGCTTACGGTTGTGATGTTGTGTTGTTGTGTTTGCAATTGGTCTGCGATTCAGACCATGGTAGCAAAGCTACCTTTTTTCACTTCCTGTACATTTACCCTGTCTGTCCATAGTGATTAATGTAGCACCGCCTAATTGCGGTGCTTTTTTTTACCTTGCGATCGCGAATTACTGATCCAGTTCGACCATCTCTTTCACGTCAGTACGGTTGATCTGCTGTTTGTTGCCATTAGCGTCTTTATACGAAATCATACCGGTATCGTTATCAGTCTGTGGTTTGCCGTCAGAGACGATGGTACGTCCGTCATTGGTGTGCATCACATAGTTCGAACCGGAACAGGCGCTCAGGGCAAAAGTCAGCATACAGGCAGAAATAATTGCGGCAGTCTTTTTCATCATCTTCTCCTTAAAGCGATTAATAAATCTTAATAGTATTGATTAACAGGCTAAAATTAACGCCTAACACTATTCAGCATATGTTACTTACGCGGCTTCGCCAGGATATCCAGATAATTCTGATGGTTAGCACTCTCCTTGTATCAAAGTGAATTTTGCGTCACGATCGGTGCATCAAGCCGAGGAGTACCATGAACGTTTTTAATCCCGCGCAGTTTCGCGCCCAGTTTCCCGCACTACAGGATGCGGGCGTCTATCTCGACAGCGCCGCGACCGCGCTTAAACCTGAAGCCGTGGTTGAAGCCACCCAACAGTTTTACAGTCTGAGCGCCGGAAACGTCCATCGCAGCCAGTTTGCCGAAGCCCAACGCCTGACCGCGCGTTATGAAGCTGTACGAGAGAAAGTGGCGCAATTACTGAATGCACCGGATGATAAAACTATCGTCTGGACGCGCGGCACCACTGAATCCATCAACATGGTGGCACAATGCTATGCGCGTCCGCGTCTGCAACCGGGCGATGAGATTATTGTCAGCGTGGCAGAACACCACGCCAACCTCGTCCCCTGGCTGATGGTCGCCCAACAAACTGGAGCCAAAGTGGTGAAATTGCCGCTTAATGCGCAGCGACTGCCGGATGTCGATTTGTTGCCAGAACTGATTACTCCCCGTAGTCGGATTCTGGCGTTGGGTCAGATGTCGAACGTTACTGGCGGTTGCCCGGATCTGGCGCGAGCGATTACCTTTGCTCATTCAGCCGGGATGGTGGTGATGGTTGATGGTGCTCAGGGGGCAGTGCATTTCCCCGCGGATGTTCAGCAACTGGATATTGATTTCTATGCTTTTTCAGGTCACAAACTGTATGGCCCGACAGGTATCGGCGTGCTGTATGGTAAATCAGAACTGCTGGAGGCGATGTCGCCCTGGCTGGGCGGCGGCAAAATGGTTCACGAAGTGAGTTTTGACGGCTTCACGACTCAATCTGCGCCGTGGAAACTGGAAGCTGGAACGCCAAATGTCGCTGGTGTCATAGGATTAAGCGCGGCGCTGGAATGGCTGGCAGATTACGATATCAACCAGGCCGAAAGCTGGAGCCGTAGCTTAGCAACGCTGGCGGAAGATGCGCTGGCGAAACGTCCCGGCTTTCGTTCATTCCGCTGCCAGGATTCCAGCCTGCTGGCCTTTGATTTTGCTGGCGTTCATCATAGCGATATGGTGACGCTGCTGGCGGAGTACGGTATTGCCCTGCGGGCCGGGCAGCATTGCGCTCAGCCGCTACTGGCAGAATTAGGCGTAACCGGCACACTGCGCGCCTCTTTTGCGCCATATAATACAAAGAGTGATGTGGATGCGCTGGTGAATGCCGTTGACCGCGCGCTGGAATTATTGGTGGATTAATGACAAACCCGCAATTCGCCGGACATCCGTTCGGCACAACCGTAACCGCAGAAACGTTACGCAATACCTTCGCACCGTTGACGCAATGGGAAGATAAATATCGCCAGTTGATCATGCTGGGGAAACAGCTTCCGGCATTGCCAGACGAGTTAAAAGCGCAGGCTAAAGAGATTGCCGGATGCGAAAACCGCGTCTGGCTGGGATATACAGTGGCTGAAAACGGCAAAATGCATTTCTTTGGCGACAGCGAAGGGCGCATTGTGCGCGGCCTGCTGGCGGTGTTGTTGACTGCCGTTGAGGGGAAAACCGCCGCCGAGTTGCAGGCACAGTCACCACTGGCATTGTTTGATGAGCTGGGATTACGTGCGCAGCTTAGCGCCTCACGCAGCCAGGGGTTAAATGCGTTAAGCGAGGCGATTATCGCTGCGACGAAGCAGGTTTAAGCACAGAACCGGGTCGGATAAGACGTTCGCGTCTCATCCGACCTGATTGTTTAACCCTGACGCGCCGCTTTCGCCATCATCTTCTTCAGCGCATGAGAAACCGCAACAAACCCAAAGGTGGCGGTCACCATCGTTGCCGCGCCAAATCCAGATGCACAATCCATCCGCTTCGGCCCTTCTGCCGTGGCTTTCATCGCACACACCGTACCGTCTGACTGCGGGTACACCAGCGCTTCAGTAGAAAACACGCAATCCACGCCGAGCTTACCTTTACTGTTTTTCACTACGCCAAAATCGCTTTTCAGGCGCTCGCGCAACTTCGCCGCCAGCGGGTCCTGAATCGTTTTCGCCAGATCGGTAACCTGAATCTGCGTCGGATCAATCTGCCCACCCGCGCCACCGGTTGTGACCAGTGGGATTTTATTGCGCCGACAATAAGCAATCAGCGCCGCTTTGGGCCGTACACTATCAATGGCATCAATCACGTACGAATAACCCACGCTCATATACTGCGCTACGTTATCCGGCGTCACGAAATCATCCACCACCGTTACACGGCACTCCGGGTTAATCTGGCGAATACGCTCCGCCATAACTTCCGCTTTTGCCAGCCCAACGTTATCGCGCAGGGCATGAATTTGCCGATTGGTATTGGTGACGCACACATCATCCATATCGATAAGCGTGATTGCGCCAATCCCCGTGCGCGCCAGCGCTTCCGCCGCCCAGGAACCGACACCACCGATACCAACCACACAAATATGCGCGTCAGCAAACAGTTGCAACGCTTTTTCACCATACAGACGCGCTGTGCCACCAAAACGCTGACGCCATGCATCACTAATTACCACAGACATAGCACCTCAGAATTAAAAAGGGCGAGGTTATCCCTCACCCTAAACGCATAAATGCCTGATGCGCTACGCTTATCAGGCCTACATAACTCCTGCAATATTTTGGATTTGCATGATTTGTAGGCCGGATAAGGCGTTCACGCCGCATCCGGCATGAACAACGCGCACTTAGTCAATAATCAGGATGTGAGGTTACCCCTCACCCTGTCATATCCGTAAAAACGGCATACAGAATATCACATCAGCCGCTAAAGACGTTACCTGCGCCCGGGGCGGTTTTCAGCACCCAGACACGTCCATAGTGGTTGTACCAACCTGCGCGGTGTCCGGCTTCCGGCCCGATCCCTTGATAGATATCGAAGTGTTGGCCTTTGATTGCACCACCGACATCCAGCGCCACCATCAGACGCAGTTCGTACTGACCATTAAATTTGCCGTTATTATCCAGCAACGGCACTTCTGCCAGCAAGGTAGTACCTGGCGGAATAATGGAACGATCAGAGGCAACTGACGCGCGACCAACCAGCGGCACCGCACTTGCCCCTTTCACCGGAGCAAAAGATTGCGGTTTAAAGAAGACGAAAGACGGGTTCTGTTCCAGCAGCTCGCGAACCTCGGCTTCACTGTGTGTTTCGCCCCAGTGACGAATCGCCTGCATCGACATATCTTCTTTTTTCACTTCGCCACGGTCGATCAGCACCTTACCAATGCTGCGATAGGCATGACCGTTTTTCCCTGCATAGCTGAAAAAGTTAAGCGGACTGCCATCACCAAAGTCGATATACCCACTACCCTGCACATCCATAATGAAGTTATCCATCAGGGAGTTACTGTAAGCGAGAATATATTTATCACTCAATGCCCCCGCGTAGATCTCCGCACGAGACGGCAGACGACCACGTTTTGGCGGCATACGGTAAATAGGATACTGGAACTCGCCCTGGCGGGTATGGCGCGCCTGAATTACCGGCGTGTAATAACCGGTAAACTGCACGTTACCATAGTTGTCGGCACCTTCCATCTGCCAGGCATCAATGCCGAACTGGCGCATATTGCGGGTATCACCGCCTGCGCGCAGCCACTCTTGCACCGCGTTATAAACATTACTCTGGTTGCCATACAGACGCGGTGACGAATTACGGATATGGTTAATTTGCTCGGCAAAATCACCGGCGTTAATCGGCGCGCCAACGGCATCTGGCTGGTTCACCAGAGAGAAAGGCTGGGTAAATTTCCCGTCTTTATATTGCTGTCCGCGATCGGTTGGTTTGGAAGAGCAGGCGGCAAGCATTGCCACAACCGTGCCCATAAGAAGGTACTTTACCCAACGTCCTTTCATTGTTCTCTTCTTCAGGTTAAAAAATAAGGCGCAACGAAGATAACAAACCGCCGCGTTTAATGAAATGAGCAGCCTCTCCCTGACGCAAATTTTGCACAAAAAATAGGCTTTAGTGATTTGTTTTTGTTCAAAATCATGCCAAATCCGTGATCGGGGTAAAAAAAAGGTTGCATGAAAACGCGAGCGGAGTATAGTGCGCATCCACGGACGCGGGGTGGAGCAGCCTGGTAGCTCGTCGGGCTCATAACCCGAAGGTCGTCGGTTCAAATCCGGCCCCCGCAACCAATTAAAATTTGATGAAGTAAAGCAGTACGGTGACGCGGGGTGGAGCAGCCTGGTAGCTCGTCGGGCTCATAACCCGAAGGTCGTCGGTTCAAATCCGGCCCCCGCAACCAATCAAATTTGATGAAGTAAAAGCAGTACGGTGACGCGGGGTGGAGCAGCCTGGTAGCTCGTCGGGCTCATAACCCGAAGGTCGTCGGTTCAAATCCGGCCCCCGCAACCAATTATTGAACACCCTAACGGGTGTTTTTTTGTTTCTGGTCTCCCATAAAAAAGCGCCATTCAGCGCCTTTTTATCATCCCCTTCTCGCCAGCGTCGCCCCATCGGCAAAATACGCTTTAATCCCCGCAAGAATAGACTCCGCAACTTCCTGCTGGAAAGTCGCCGTTTTCAGTTTACGCTCTTCCTCAACGTTACTGATAAACGCCGTTTCGACCAGAATGGAGGGAATATCTGGTGCCTTTAGTACGGCAAACCCGGCCTGTTCAACTTGATTTTTATGCAGCTTGTTGATTTTACCGAGCTTATTCAGTACCGCTTTACCAAACTTCAGGCTGTCGGCAATGGTCAGCGACTGTACCATATCGAACATGGTGTGGTCGACATAGCGGTCACCGCTTTTGCTCACGCCACCAATCAAGTCCGAGGCGTTCTGGGTTTGTGCCAGATATTTTGCCGCAGTACTGGTTGCACCTTTGGTTGAGAGCGCAAACACAGAGGAACCGCTCGGCTGACGACTGGTAAAGGCGTCGGCATGGATAGAGACAAACAGGTCAGCACGCTGTTTCTGGGCTTTTGCTACGCGCACTTGCAATGGAATGAAGATGTCTTCATTGCGCGTCATGTACACCTTCATATTGCCCTCTTTCTCGATCAGAGAGCGCAAACGGCGAGCTATTTGCAATACCACATCTTTTTCGCGCGTTTTGTATTTCCCCACCGCACCGGAGTCTTCGCCACCGTGGCCAGGGTCAAGCATAATGACAATCGGACGATCGCGCCCTGCTTTACCCGGTTGTGGACCACTTTGCGCTGGCGGCACCTGCTTTTCGAGGTCGCCTTTGTTGTAATCCTCCAGCAGCGCCAGCAGCGGGTCCTGCATATCCTGTGCATTGGCCGGATAGAGGTCCATCACCAGACGCTCTTTAAACCCGGCGACCGGCGCAAGGGCAAACAGCTGCGGTTTTACGTTTTGCTTTAATTCAAAAACCATCCGTACGGTTTGCGGGTCAAATTGCCCGACGCGCGCCGACTTGATGAACGGGTCGTCTGCACGAATTTGTGCCGCCATCCCCTTGAGTACCGAGTTCAGGTTTACATCTTCGATATCCACCACCACGCGTTCAGGGTTACTCAACGCGAACTGCTTATATTTCAGCTGACGATTTGATTCCACCGTCACGCGGGTGTAGCTGGACGCAGGCCAGACGCGCACCGCCACGACCTGGCTGACCGCAGCCAGACTGACCTGACTTACGCTCAATAGCCACATGGCACCCGCGCCTTGCAGTAAACGACGACGGCTGATTGCAGTGTTGGATCCTGACATGCCTCTCCCGAGCAAAAGAAATCTAAGCTGTGTAACAAGTAAACGACTAATTTGACCGGAAACTTTAGCGAAAGACGCATAATCTGTCATCTAATAAACGGTAAACATTCTTTTTATATTCACGGCATTACTGATAAAAAAGTCGCTCTCGCATAAAATTTACACTTGCACCCTGCGAAAAAACAGAATAAAAATACACTAATTTCGAATAATCATGCAAAGAGGTGTGCCGTGGTAAAGGAACGTAAAACCGAGTTGGTCGAGGGATTCCGCCATTCGGTTCCCTATATCAATACCCACCGGGGAAAAACGTTTGTCATCATGCTCGGCGGTGAAGCCATTGAGCATGAGAATTTCTCCAGTATCGTTAATGATATCGGGTTGTTGCACAGCCTCGGCATCCGTCTGGTGGTGGTCTATGGCGCACGTCCGCAGATCGACGCAAATCTGGCTGCGCATCACCACGAACCGCTGTATCACAAGAATATACGTGTGACCGACGCCAAAACACTGGAACTGGTGAAGCAGGCTGCGGGAACATTGCAACTGGATATTACTGCTCGCCTGTCGATGAGTCTCAATAACACGCCGCTGCAGGGCGCGCATATCAACGTCGTCAGTGGCAATTTTATTATTGCCCAGCCGCTGGGCGTCGATGACGGCGTGGATTACTGCCATAGCGGGCGTATCCGGCGGATTGATGAAGACGCGATCCATCGTCAACTGGACAGCGGTGCAATAGTGCTAATGGGGCCGGTCGCTGTTTCAGTCACTGGCGAGAGCTTTAACCTGACCTCGGAAGAGATTGCCACTCAACTGGCCATCAAACTGAAAGCTGAAAAGATGATTGGTTTTTGCTCTTCCCAGGGCGTCACTAATGACGACGGTGATATTGTCTCCGAACTTTTCCCTAACGAAGCGCAAGCGCGGGTAGAAGCCCAGGAAGAGAAAGGCGATTACAACTCCGGTACGGTGCGCTTTTTGCGTGGCGCAGTGAAAGCCTGCCGCAGCGGCGTGCGTCGCTGTCATTTAATCAGTTATCAGGAAGATGGCGCGCTGTTGCAAGAGTTGTTCTCACGCGACGGTATCGGTACGCAGATTGTGATGGAAAGCGCCGAGCAGATTCGTCGCGCAACAATCAACGATATTGGCGGTATTCTGGAGTTGATTCGCCCACTGGAGCAGCAAGGTATTCTGGTACGCCGTTCTCGCGAGCAGCTGGAGATGGAAATCGACAAATTCACCATTATTCAGCGCGATAACACGACTATTGCCTGCGCCGCGCTCTATCCGTTCCCGGAAGAGAAGATTGGGGAAATGGCCTGTGTGGCAGTTCACCCGGATTACCGCAGTTCATCAAGGGGTGAAGTTCTGCTGGAACGCATTGCCGCTCAGGCGAAGCAGAGCGGCTTAAGCAAATTGTTTGTGCTGACCACGCGCAGTATTCACTGGTTCCAGGAACGTGGATTTACCCCAGTGGATATTGATTTACTGCCCGAGAGCAAAAAGCAGTTGTACAACTACCAGCGTAAATCCAAAGTGTTGATGGCGGATTTAGGGTAAGCGATGAAAATCGTCGGATGCGACATGCGTAACACTCGTACGTCGCATCCGGCAATTACGTTTATTCCCGTGAACTAAACAACGCCGCCAGACCACTGCGCCGCTCAGTACGAGTGGCGATTGCCGCACTTAATATGCGCTCATCGGCATACAGCGACAGACGGCGACGCGCGCGGGTCACCGCGGTATAAACCAGCTCTCGCGTTACTACCGGCGTGCGTTGGCTCGGCAAAATCAACGCCGCATGGTCGAACTCCGATCCCTGCGATTTATGTACCGTCATCGCCCACGTAGTTTCGTGCTCTGGCAAGCGACTCGGTTGCACAGACTTAATATTGCCGTCCGGCATCGCAAACCAGACGCGCGTCCCCTGCCCGCGATCCAGCGCAATACCGATATCGCCATTAAACAACCCAAGCGCGCTGTCATTACGGGCAATCATCACCGGTCGACCTTCGTACCAACGAGAGTGCGGATGACGATGAATTTTGCGCTTCTGTTGCATAAACTGCTCAATTCGCTCATTCAGTCCAGCCACGCCAAACGGCCCTTCCCGCAGGGCGCACAAAAGCTGGTACTCATTGAACGCCTGAATGATTAAATCCGGCTCGGCACGCGCTTGCAGCAGATCCAGATAACGTCCGTAACCCGCAAGAGCTTCCTCAAGCATCGCAATATAATCTTCGCCGCTCTGTAAAAGCCGTTTTTCGATATCAGTAAAATCCTGCTGAAAAACGGTTTTCACTGCCGTTTTATCACCACGGTTGATCGCCGCAGCTAACTGACCAATGCCAGAATCGCTGCCGAAACGATAGCTTTTTTGCAGCAGGCAGAGACTGTCGCGCAAAGATGCCGCTTCTGTGCCGGTTCCTGCCGGAACGTGAGTCCCCGTCAGGCGGCTTAGCTGCCTGGCACGCTCGGCGGTAAAGCCCGCGTTGGCATAAGCGCAGATATCGCCCAGCACAGCCCCAGCCTCAACCGAGGCCAGTTGATCACGATCGCCGAGAAAGATCACTCGCGCATGATCGGGCAAGGCGTCGATCAGTCTCGACATCATAGGCAGATCGATCATTGACGCTTCATCTACCACCAGCACATCAAGATGCAGCGGGTTACCGGCATGATGACGTAAACGCTGGCTACCCGGCTGCGCGCCCAGCAATCGGTGCAAAGTGCTGGCATCTTCCGGAATGCGTTTCTTTTGTTCATCGGTCAGCGGTAACTGTCGCAAAGCCTTGCCGAGAGATTCGGTTAAGCGCGCGGCAGCTTTACCCGTTGGTGCAGCCAGACGGATACGGCAGCGTTCGCCGTCGGCCATTTGAATTAACGCTGCCAGCAACTTCGCTACGGTGGTCGTTTTACCGGTGCCAGGGCCGCCGGAAATCACCGAGATCCGCCGCGTCAGCGCCACTGCCGCCGCAACTTTTTGCCAGTTAATTTCATCGCTTACTGGAAAAAGTTTGTCCAGGGTTTGCGCCAGTAGAGCTTCATCAACCTCAATGGCATGATTCACTTCGTTGAAAAAGCGTGCCACTGTGCGCTCGTTACACCACATGCGATTCAAATAAAGACGATCGCCACAGAGGATCATCGGCGTGGGTTCATCTCCCCTGCTGACCGCTTGAGAAGCCAGCAAGCATTCTTCCCAATTTTGTAGCTCACCGATTTCACTGACACAGGTCGCCAACAGCGGATGCGACGCCTCGTTATTTTCCAGTCGTGAAAGCGGCAAACAAACGTGTCCCTCTCCGGCATCATGACTTAACAGTGCCGCCGCGAGGGTGACGGCAGGATGTTCATCTCCCGCCACGGTCAGGGCAAATTGCACATCCAGCGGGCGTAGCTGTTTGTGCTCCACAGCTTCCAGTAATTGCTTTTGCAATTTCATTACGCCTCCTCCAGGGTCATACCGGCAAACATCTCATCCATCAGGGCAATCAACCCGGCGTTGGGTCGGGTTGTGTAAATCCCCTGTTGCGGATGTTCTTTATCAACGCCACGCAGGAACAGATAAATAACGCCGCCAAAGTGGTGCTCATAGTCGTAATCAGCAATGCGATGGCGCAGATAACGATGCAGCGCCAGGGTATAAAGCTGATATTGCAGATCATAGCGGTGTGCCTGCATTGCCGCTGCCATAGCCTGTTGGGTGTAAGCCGAACTGTCTTCACCCAACCAGTTGGATTTATAGTCGAGCAGGTAATAACGCCCTTCGTGGCGGAACACCAGGTCGATAAAGCCTTTTAACATGCCACGTACCTGCATGAACTCCAGCGGCGGGCAGCCTGCGGATAGCGGGTCAAACTGGCGGATTAACGTATCAAGCTGACTGGCGATAAGCGGTTCACTAATCGGCAGATAAAACTCCATCTCCACCTGTTTATTGCGGGCGGAAAGTTGACTCAGGCTTACGCCGGTTTCATTGAGAGGTGCCTGGAGGACAGCCGTGATCCACTCGGTCAATACCGGTTCCCACTGCGATTCAAAGCCGCCGAGTTCCAGTTTTTCCCGCACCCAGTTCGGGTCAACCGGCTGGGTAAAATCCAGGTCTTCAAACAAACTGTGCAAGAACGTCCCCGGTGACGCACCGCGCGGAAACTGATGTGGTGTTAACGTCGGTTCTTCAACGACGCTGGCAACGCCTGCAGCATCGACATCCAGCCGAGGCATCAAATCCTGGGCGATACCGTGACCACGCTGTTGCAAACCAGAGTAGCTGGTGACGCGCCAGTTATCGCCGGGCAATCGTTGTAACGTCTTCGCATTCAGCTCTGCTGTAGAAACATCATTAACCTGCCAGGGTTGGTTATCACCAGTTTGTGCCGTTTGCCAGGCAATATCATCATCGCATAACGCTTCAATACAGGTGCGAAGCCCTGCCGCATCTTGCGGTTCCCCTTTTTGCAGCAAACGCCCGAGCGCACTTTGGTGGACGTCGGTGTCACCTTTTTTATCGCCACGACGGCGCACCAGCGGTGCAACGCCGAGACTGCAATGCCAAACCGAACGTGTCAGCGCCACGTAAAGCAAACGCAGATCTTCCGCCAGACGTTCGGCCTCCGCGAGGTCGACGCTTTCTGGCGCAGCATTAAGATCCAGAACTGCCTCAAACGAGTGGCGATCGTGATAAAACGCCTGCTCCTGGACGCGGAAATTGGTGATAAACGGCAGCCAGACCAATGGATATTCCAGCCCTTTCGATTTGTGGATCGTGACAATCTGCACCAGATGTTTATCACTTTCGAGACGCATTTGTTGGCTGGAGGCATTACTGTCTGGCTCGAGGATATGTTGCGATAACCAGCGTACCAGCGCATGTTCACTTTCCAGCTGCGTTCCGGCTTCTTGTAGCAGTTCGCTGATATGCAAGATATCGGTAAGACGCCGCTCACCGCCTGCCGTTGCCAGCAAGTTTTCAGCAATGTTACGCGCCGACATCAGCGCCCGCAGCATCGGCATAACGCCACGTTTGCGCCAGATTTGCCGATAACCATCGAACTCTTCGACTACCACATCCCACGCATGTTCGTCATTGTTCAGCGTTTCGATATCCAGCGCGTTCAGCCCCATCATTGACGTTGCCAGCGCACTACGCAGGGTGTTCTCACGTTCGGGCGTCATCACCGCCTGCAACAACCAAAGCATTTCCTGCGCTTCCAGAGTTTCAAAAACACTGTCGCGGTTCGAAAGGTAAACGGAAGGGATTTCCAGCAACGTTAAGGCATCGCGCACCTGGGCGGCCTCCTGGCGGCTGCGCACCAGCACACTGATGTCCGAAGCACGCACCGGACGCGCGTCGTCGCCGTTCATCAGCAACGCTTCGCCCCGCTGTCCGGCTTGTAGCCAGTCGCGGATTTGCGCAGCACATACCTGCGCCATGGTACTTTGATAATCGCCAACGCCGCAGCTTTCGCCTTCCATCAGCCACATTTTCATCGCAGGCTGTGTTTCACCTTTAAATACAAAACGTAACGCCTGATTTTTCCCGGCTGATTTCACTGGAATAAACGGTATTTCGCGAAACATGAACGCGTCATCAGTCTGGCTGAAAAGCTTATTCACGCTGTTCACCATTCCTGGTGCGGAACGCCAGTTGGTGTCTAAAGTGTAGTGGGCGTGAACTTCGCTACGCGCCTTCATATAAGTGAAGATATCCGCACCCCGGAATGCATATATGGCCTGCTTCGGGTCGCCAATTAGCAACAATGCGGTTTCCGGCTGATGGTGCCAGATACGGCGAAAAATTCGGTACTGCTGGGGGTCGGTATCCTGAAATTCATCGATCATTGCCACCGGGAATCGCGTACGGATCGCCGCTGCCAACACCTCACCGCTTTCGCTACGCAGCGCGGAATCGAGCCGACTTAACATGTCATCAAAACCCAATTCGCCACGGCGGCGTTTTTCACGCGCTACTGTTTCGCGGATCTCAGCCAATGCGCGGGTGATCACCAGATCGCGGATCGACAATGGTTCTGCAAGCAGTTGATCGATCGCCTCAAACAGTGGATGTCGCGGGGTTTCCCCCCCGGCCTTCGTGCGATCTTCTAAGAAACGCTGGGAGAATTTTTCCAGCGACTCCGGCAACTGATAACTGTTTGTCTCTTCTTCTGCCCAGGCGCTGATCTTGTCGATCCATTTAGCCTGATTGCTACGGTTAAACTTGCGTCGATCAATACCAGAAGATTCGATCAGCGCATCCAGTTCACCCACTGCGTCGCGCCACTGCTGTTTTACCGTATCAATACGCGCCACAATTTGCGCGTGACGGGAAGCCAGCGTTTCATCATCGGGCGGCGGTGCTTTGATAACCGGCGCTTCGCCTTGCAGATAACGATTAATATCGCGCAGCAACGCCTGCGGCCCTTTCCAGGTTTCAAAGACGACCTGGGCTATTTCACGCGGCAGCGGGTAGCAGTGGCGACGCCAGAAATCGGCGCAGGCCTGGTAGCGTAGCAGAGACTCATCTTCAATCAGCTGCTGCTCAAACAGCATGCCGGATTCAAAGGCATTCAGGTTGAGCATGCGCTGGCAAAAGCCGTGAATAGTAAAGACTGCCGCTTCATCCATCTGCCGTTCGGCTAACAACAACCACTGCGCGGCTTGCGCTTTATCGTCGATCTCTTCCAGCAGGCGTTCGTACAGTGGATTGTCGGTGGTTTCACGCAGACAGGCGATGCGCAACTCGTGGATATTGCTACGGATACGACCGCGCAATTCTGCCGTGGCAGCCTCGGTAAAGGTGACCACCAGCAGTTCTTCAACGGTCAGCGGGCGGGGAAAGGCGGCGGAACCGCCTAGTCCAAGTAACAGGCGCAAATAGAGCGCCGCAATCGTAAAGGTTTTGCCTGTGCCGGCAGAGGCTTCAATCAGGCGCTCACCCTGTAAGGGCAAGCGCAAAGGATCTAGTGTCTCGGCGACATCACTCATTCTTTTCACTCATCAGGGGCATTGTTTGCTGCAACGCGCTGACGTTCTCCCACACTTTCCAGCCTTCAGGGTGTACATATTCGGCTTTCCCGTTCTGGCTGCCGGAAATCTGCGACAGAATAGCCATGCCTTGCGGCTCGACCACCGCCTGATGGAAGAAATCAGCAAGTTTTTGCGGCGTCAGCAGTTTTATCTGGGCCACGATTTTATCACGCGAATCGAAGCGCATATTGCCGCGATCGAAATCTTTACTTAACTTCGATGCTTCTTCGCCGAGCGTTTGCGGTGCCTGCAGCATCTGGGTAATTACCGCCTGCTGGATTTGCGCAAACTCATCTGGCTTCATCGCTCGCAATTTTGCCTCTGCGGTTGGGAAAAACGCCTTGTAACGCTCCCACAAGAATGAAGGCTGTTTATCATTGCTTTGCAAAAGGAAGCCCATGCCCCACTGACGCCCCACGCTCATTGGAAACGCAAACACGGCATAGCCCAATTGTTCTTCGGTACGCAACTGATTGTAGAACCACGGCTGTACGATCTGCCCCAACAGAGAGCTATAGGCTGAGCTGGTGTATTCATCGTAGCCAGTCGGTACAAATACCGCTGCCAGTGCGGAGTCGGTGCTGTTACCGGCTTTTTCAAAGATGACGGATTGTTTTTTATCGACCACTACATCTTTGTTTCGACACCACTCTGAACCATCAGCGCCCAACTGTTTTTGCACATCGCGTGCCAGCGTTGTTGCCTGGGCCTCGGTCATGTTGCCGATAACCATAAACTCTGGTCGAGCCCCTGATTTTAAGGCGTCGCGATAGGCCAGCACCTCTTTCAACGTAATGGAGGGCAAAATTTTACGCCGTTCATCTCGCGAGAAGTACGGCACTTGCGAGAGCATCTGCGCGGGCATAATCGCCTGCTCAAACGCTTTACCCTTTTCTGCGGAATCCATCATCTGGTTATACCAGGACTTCGCCTGCTCAAGCTGATCTTCCGTAGCGGTATAGCTAAAGTACCCCTCGAGCAATGCCTGGAACAGCTGCGGCAGACGCTGGGTGTAACCATTAGCATTAACCATAAGGCCGTTGTTAGCGTTGGTGGAAAAACTTATGCCACCAACCGACGCCTGGTTGCTTAACTGATCAAGCGCCAGCCCTGCGAGATAATCATTGAGCGCAAACATCACCTGATTGCGGGCGCTGTCCATGGCTTTCGGATTACGCAAAATCAGGCTGACATCAGCTTTGGGCTCGCTGGCAAAATAACGGCTTGGCGCATACACCACGCGCAGATTCGACTCATCAACAATCAGCTCTGGATGGTCGTATTTCTTCTCTGACTTAATCAGCGAGAAATCATCAGGAATATAAGGGTTAAGCTCTGGCAAAGAGAGCGCAATGTCGGCGGCTTTTTTCTGCCAGTCGGCGAAAGTTTGTGCGCTGATTTTATCGACCTGATACGGCGCATCGACAAAGTAAGCCGTTTTGTTGTGCGGCTCTTTCGGGCTGATATACCAGATACGCGCATTCTGCGGCGTCATCATCGCCAGACGTTCCTTTACTGCTTTAGCATCGTACCGATCGGCAATATTGACTGCATCCAGCGTATGCTCAACAGGAACGCGAATCATGGTATCTGCCAGCCATTCGACGTAATCCATATCACGGGTGATCGACGGATAACGGAAGTCGATATCCAGCACATTCGCCAGTTCATCGAAGTATTGTTTATCAATGCCTTTTTCACGTAACAGATTGAGATAGCTAAAAATTGCCGCCACAACCTGATCGCGATTAGCCAGGCCTTTATCGGTTAAAGACGCAGAGATCGCTAATACGCCGCTGTTGCCGTTGACGATAGGATCGGAGTTGGCGCTAATGCCCTCAACTAATCCCTGCTTTTGCAGCCAGTCAGAAAGTGTACCTGGGCTGCGATTGCCAATCAGATAGGTAATCAATTCATCGGTTTTACTACGGAACTTCGCTGAGTTGTTATCGATGCGAAACTCAACGCGCAACACTTTACGCGGCAGCGCAGGGACGTAATGAATGATAATGCCCTTTTGCGCGTCGGTGACTACCGGCACGGTGATTTCCGGTTTTTTGCTCTCTTTGTTCGGCACGCGACCAAAGGTGTCCGCCGCCATTTTTGCCAACTCCGGCAGCGGTTTATTACTGTAAATAACCGCCTTCATCAAATTGGCGGAATAGTACTTCTCGTGGAAATCTTTCAGCGCCTGCTGCACCGGATTACCAGGTTTGTCGCTTAAAGTTTCGAGGTTACCACCAGAAAACTTTGAACCGGGGTGTGCCGGGTTAATGGTTTCTGCGCTGACCTGTGCCATGCGCATCCCGTCACGCGTACGCGCCATGGTTAATTCAGCGTTCACCGCATTACGCTCACGTTCGGCATATTTCTTGTCGAGCAAAGGTTCAGCAATAGCATCGGCCAGGCGGTCTACCGCACCAGGCAAGGCGTCGTTCTCAACTTCCAGATAGAAAGCCGTGCGATACGGCGCAGTGCTGGCATTGTGACTACCGCCGTGCATTTTGAGATATTCGGCCAGACTGTCAGCCTGCGGGTACTTTTTCGACCCCATCAGACTCATATGTTCAAGGTAATGTGCCAGCCCCTGGTACGCCTCGGGATCTTCCAGCGACCCAACGGGCACCACCAGCGCCGAGAGCGATTTAACTGCCTGCGGATCAGAAACCAGCAAGACCACCATACCGTTATCCAGACGTATAGCCTGATACTGGCGGTTATCTTTATCACTTTTACGGATGGTTTCCTGAATCGGCTGCCATCCCGTTTCTGCCTGACTTAAGGGTGCCCAAAGGGCAACTAACAACAATAATGCTTTGAACCAGGTGCTGCGGGGCATTCACGGACCTCATAATCAACTTAATTTTCTGTCCAGATTCAACACGTTAACGCAAATCATCTGCCAGAATTTAATCTTGTGCTGCACGAGTCAGCCTATGTTTATATAACCATCAGTCCGTGACTGGTGCGCATCATAAAGTAAGCGGATAGATTGCGCAATTTTTATACAGCACTCATGACTGATTAAAGCGAAACAGCGGTAACAGGAAACGTTGCGACTGTTCAACGATGGCCTCCATTGTCTCTGGTGTTAATTGCCGCCAGAGCCTTTGATACCAGATATCATCACCTTCGCCACGCACCATCATGTTGCCTTCGTAAGCCTGAAGGAATTTCGTACGGGCTTTTTGCAACGTGGAATCGTCATCCAGCATGGCATCGTTTTGCGCGTCATAACAGGTTTTTAGCCACGCGCCGCCACTTTCAGGTAACACCAGCAATGGCGCGGACATTCCTTCACGATACCCCTCAATCAGTTGTGAGAGGTAATGCAAAGCCTGTTCGGCTGCAAGCGGCGGAAAACGCCACTCGCCGTCTTTGCGTAGAAAAAGGCGACTTTCACCATTACCACCGCTGGCACAGTAGACAAGGTGTTCCAGCCAAAGTTGCATTCCCTGGGCCACACTTAATAAAGAGGGACGCCAGCGCAACAGGCCATCCGGCTGCACCTGCGGCAACCAGCCAGTTATCTGCACACCGTTGCAGGCGAGATCAATTTCCATACTCTGCCCCGGCTGGCGACAGGCAATGACTCTGTCGGCAAGCTGCTGCATCTCCTGGCACTGTGTTTCCCAGAAAATTTCACCAAAAGCGCCATACGGTAAATCCCCTGCCGCTCGGAAGCGGCGGAACAAGCGTTCGGCATCATCCTGCTCAACCAGTGCATTCAATAACTGCTGATTGATTTGATAACGGCTAAGTCCTTCCAGAATAAATGGCTCGGTGTCGGGGATTTCGCTGTCTTCAGTACGGAAGTTCACCTGCAAACGCATCTGGAAAAATGCCCGCACCGGATGTGCCCAGAATCGTTGTAGCGTTTCCAGCGGCACGGTTTCCGGTAAGGTAAACGGCAGCGGCTGAACAAATTCAGAATGTGCTTTACCAGCCTGGCTGGCCGCAGGTAGCCATTCACGAGCATAGCTTTGTCGTTCGCCTGGCTGGTAGTTTTGTGGATCAAACGGCATCCGGGTATGGAGGCAAGTAAGATGCGCTTTTACCCTTGCCTCGCTTTCATCACAGTTGAGCGCTTCATCGCCCGGTAGATAATGACTTTGCCCGATGTAGTCGATCAGTTCCTGCACCAGTACCGACGGGAAACGCTCACTGTTATCCTGAATGGAACGACCGATATAGCTGATATAGAGTTTTTGCTGCGCGGAAATTAACGCTTCCAGGAACAGATAGCGGTCGTCATCGCGACGGCTACGGTCGCCACGCTTCGGTTTCTGGCTCATCAGGTCAAAGCCCAATGGCGCAAGCTGACGTGGATAAACGCCGTCGTTCATTCCCAGCAGGCAAACCACTTTGAACGGAATTGAACGCATTGGCATCAGAGTACAAATGTTAACCGGTCCGGCGAGAAAACGCTGGCTGATACGTTCTTGATCCAGACGCTGTGCCAGTTCATCACGCAATAGTGACAGCGGCACCGCGTCGCCATACTGCGCACCTAAACCTTCGGCGATAATCGCCTGCCATTGTTGTTCGATCAGCGTCATCGCCGCTTCGGTTTCCGCATCCGGCAGGAAGAAGGCGTTGAGCATATCGCGACAAACCGGCAACCACTCTTCCAGCGGACGCTCCTGTGCCAGCCCGCGACGCCAGATGTTTAGCTGCATTAGCAGTGAAGCCAGATGCCCCACCAGTTCTGCAATTAAGCCGCTCGATTCATCATAAGGTAGAACCGATTGCCACTCGCCCTGCGCGCTCTCCATCGCGTAGCCCAACAACATACGCGTCAGGCCAAATCGCCAGGTGTGTTGTCCGGTGGCGGGGAGTTCCAGCTCGCGAACGTTGTCGTCATCTATGCCCCAACGAATGCCGGATTCGTTGACCCACTGGCGTAAATAACGCAGCCCTTCTTCGGTGATGTCAAACCGCGCCGCCAGCACCGGCACATCCAGCAACGCCAGCACATCCTCTGACACAAAACGACTGTCAGGCAGTGATAACAGGCTGATAAACGCTTCCAGTACCGGATGTGACTGCCGCGCACGACGGTCGGAAATGGCGTAAGGTAGGTAACGATCCGCAGGTGCGCTACCAAACACAGCCTGAATAAACGGACTGTAGCTGTCGATATCAGCCACCATCACGATGATGTCGCGCGGAGTAAGTGTCGGGTCTTCCTCCAGCATCGCCAGCAGGCGATCGTGTAAAACTTCAACTTCACGCTGCGGGCTATGGCAAACGTGGAAGGTGATACTGCTATCCAGTGGATCAAGCGGGCGTTTGTTATCGCTACGGGAAAACTCTTCGATGTTCACACCAGCAACGGCGCGGTTTTCCAGTTCCAGAATGTCAGACTGAATGTTATGCAGCAGGTTATCTGGCGTGACATCGACAAAGGCGTCCAGCTCCTGGCTGCTCTCCAGGTCAGAAAGGAGATAAATGTAGTCGCGCCCAAGCTTACCCCATGAAGCCAGCAGCGGGTTGCCGACATCCTGTTCACCATCGCTGTTAAAGAGCTGCCCGGCATTTTCGCTATCACGAAATAGCGGCAATTCGCGATCTTCAAAACTGTGTCGACGCTGACGGGTCAGCAGTTTCGCCAGATAAGCAGGATCTTTAATATCGCCCCAGTAATAACGGCAGGGGTTGGTAAACAGGAGATGGATTTCAATATGTTTACCCAGCGCCTGTAGCGCCTGGAGATAAACAGGCGGTAACGCGGAAATACCGCATATAAAGACGCGCGAAGGTAACCCCGGCGGGCAGGTCGTCGCGGACTCCAGCGTTTCGATAAAGCGCTGATAGAGATTGGCGCGGTGCCAGCGCGGTTGCCCGAGTTGATGGGTATATTCCACCAGCGCCTTCCACAACGGGGCTTGCCAGGCCTGTGCTTCTCCCAGCCCTTCAACCAAATGTCCTGTTTCCCACTGTGCCAGCCAGTCCGGACGATAGACCAGATACTGGTCAAACAGGTCCGCCGCTTTTGAGGAAAGCTGGAACAGTTTTCGCTTGTCGCTATCGTCAGTCAGATAATGCCGCAACAGGGTAAAGTCTTCGCGCTCCAGCAATTGCGGCAGCAGAGTCATCAGTTTCCAGCTCATGCTCTGTTTGTTAAAGGCGCTCTCTTTGGGGATTTCCGGTAACACCCGGACGAACATATCCCAGATAAAGCTCGCTGGCAGCGGAAAATCAATGTTTGCCGCAATACCAAACTTTTGCGACAGGGTCATTTGCAGCCACTGTGCCATACCGGTACTTTGCACCAGAATCATCTCTGGTTCGAAAGGATCGTCCAGCCGTTCGCGTTCGACAATAAACTCCATCAACGCTTCCAGCACGTCCAGACGATTGGAATGGTAGACCCTTAACATAGCGGCTCCTGACTACTGACGATTCGGGCAATGCAGGCGGGTCATCTCGCCTTCTCTGCCCCCGGGTGAAACTAGCGTAACGCTGATGCTGACACATCCCGCCTGCGATGTCTGCATTCGGTTGACCTGCCAGTTGGCAGGTGGCGAAATCGCGCGCAGTTGCGTTTGCTGCCAGCCATGCCGCCAGAGCTGTTGGTACTGGTTTCTGCTGGCAAGACTGTTCATTAATGTTCGCTGGAAACCCGATAACGCAGTGACAATCATCACCATCAACACCATCGCCAACATTACCTCCGGCAGGCTAAAGCCTTGTTGATTCTTCAGGGAAGCTGACATAACGCCCTCTCTTTCAGCGGACAAAAATCGCTCCAGCCGCGTGGCGAAAAAACAATGTTTCCATCAATGACTTCGCCTGTTCGCCACAACGAAACGCCTTCATAACCGGCAATCAATAAGGCTTCATTATCTGCCAGTAAACGCAAACAAACCTGGGCATCGGTTTCAGCGTACTGCGAGCACTGAACTGCTGGCTGCGTCTGCCAGCAGTGCATTTTTCCCCACGCCAGCGCCGACTGAACGATGGCCTGGCGGCGCAATGACTGACTTTCCATGCTCACGCGAGAGGCAAAACTGCGATCCTGTTGGCTCATTCCTTGTAATAGCAAACTACCCAAAACCAGCAGCATCAGGACCAGAGCCAGTGACGAAACACCCTTTTCGCGGTTCACAGGTTGAATCCTGTCACGCTATAGCTGGCATTCACCACGGTTTGCGGTTCAGACTTACTGGCAGCACGCATATTAACCGTCAACACCGGCGAGAAGCCGCTGACATCCTGACGTACGACCTGAAAAGTGTCGATAATGATGGCATCCGGATTAGTGACTTTATCCCAGCCCTTACCTTCACAGGATGTCGCACCGCGTAGCGTTTCCAGCACATGCTCCTTCAGACGAAATCCAATCTGGTCGGACTCTTTTACCGGTTCGCGATCCCAGATACCGTTACTGTTCGCATCCCACTGCACAATGACACAGTCACCCTGTCCGACAATTTCCAGCCCTTCGCCGGTACAGATGCCATGACAATAACCCGCCCTCTGGAGATGCTTCGCGACGGTAAATACCCGCAGCCAGATTTCATCTTCCAGCGCCAGCTTACGGGTGCTCGTTAAACTTTCACGCTGTAACGCAGGCAGAAAGCGTGCCGCCCCCAGCAACAATACGCTACTGATCGCCATAGCAATCAACACTTCCAGCAGAGAAAAACCTTGCTCTTTTACAGGCATCCTTCTGTTTCTCCTTGCTGACAAAGCCGGAGTCTTCCCCACGGCGAAACCACCAGCCACCACTCGCCCGTTGAGTTTTTGAAGCGAATATGCCCGGCCCATGCGGTATTGCGCAGGCCAAAGAAAGCAAGCGAAGGTGTCAGGTCGCTCATTTCGACTTCGGGCCAGCGTGGCACAAAGACCAATGGTGAACTGCCATGACAGGTATTGGCCCCAGCAGCGGAACTCACAAGGCACCATAACGTCCCCTCCCTGATAACGCTGATACTGTGGTCGCGGTTATGCCAGTTGGCATCTTCACGTAAATAGAGCAAATAGTCCCGCGCCTGGCTGGCGGTTTGCCATAGCCGTTGCGACTGCTGCCAGTATTGCCAGCCATAGAGTCCACTTGCGCTTAGCATGACCAAAATCAGCATCGCGACCAGCGTTTCAATCAGCGTATAACCACGTTGTGTTTTCATGCCGGCAGTATGGAGCGAGGAGAAAAAAAGACGAGGGCCAGTTTCTATTTCTTCGGCGCATCTTCCGGACTATTTACGCCGTTGCAGGACGTTGCAAAATTTCGGGAAGGCGTCTCGAAGAATTTAACGGAGGGTAAAAAAACCGACGCACACTGGCGTCGGCTCTGGCAGGATGTTTCGTAATTAGATAGCCACCGGCGCTTTAATGCCCGGATGCGGATCGTAGCCTTCAATCTCAAAGTCTTCGAAACGGTAGTCGAAGATGGATTCGGGTTTACGTTTGATAATCAACTTCGGCAGCGGACGCGGTTCGCGGCTTAATTGCAGATGAGTTTGATCCATATGGTTGCTGTACAGATGCGTGTCGCCACCGGTCCAGACAAAATCACCCACTTCCAGATCGCACTGCTGCGCCATCATATGCACCAATAACGCGTAGCTGGCAATGTTGAACGGCAGGCCGAGGAAGACGTCACAGGAGCGCTGATAAAGCTGGCAAGAGAGTTTGCCGTCTGCCACATAGAACTGGAAGAATGCATGGCACGGTGCCAGCGCCATTTTATCCAGTTCGCCTACGTTCCACGCTGAAACAATAATGCGGCGCGAATCCGGGTCGTTTTTCAGCTGGTTCAGTACCGTAGTGATCTGGTCAATATGACGACCATCTGGCGTTGGCCAGGCGCGCCACTGTTTACCATACACTGGCCCGAGGTCGCCGTTTTCATCGGCCCATTCGTCCCAGATGGTGACATTGTTTTCGTGTAGATAAGCAATGTTAGTGTCGCCCTGCAGAAACCACAGCAGTTCATGGATGATGGAACGCAGGTGGCAACGTTTAGTTGTCACCAGCGGGAATCCATCTTGCAGGTTAAAACGCATCTGATGACCAAAAATGGAAAGCGTTCCGGTTCCGGTACGGTCGTTTTTCTGTGTGCCTTCGTCGAGCACTTTTTGCATCAGTTCTAAATACTGTTTCATGGTTCCTCAGGAAACGTGTTGCTGTGGGCTGCGACGATATGCCCAGACCATCATGATCACACCCGCGACAATCATCGGGATGGAAAGAATTTGCCCCATGCTGATGTACTGCACCCAGGCACCGGTAAACTGCGCGTCGGGCTGGCGGAAAAACTCAACAATGATGCGAAACGCGCCGTAACCAATCAGGAACAAACCTGAGACAGCTCCCATTGGGCGTGGTTTACGAATATACAGGTTGAGGATAATAAACAGCACCACACCTTCCAGCAGCAGCTCGTAAAGCTGTGATGGGTGGCGCGGCAGCACACCGTAAGTGTCGAAAATGGATTGCCACTGCGGGTTGGTTTGCAGCAGCAAAATATCTTCTGTACGGGAGCCAGGGAACAGCATGGCAAACGGGAAGTTCGGGTCAACGCGGCCCCACAATTCACCGTTAATAAAGTTGCCCAGACGCCCGGCACCAAGACCAAACGGAATGAGTGGTGCGATAAAATCAGAGACCTGGAAGAAGGAACGTTTAGTACGGCGGGCGAAGATAATCATCACCACGATAACGCCAATCAGGCCGCCGTGGAAAGACATGCCGCCGTCCCAGACACGGAACAGATACAGCGGATCGGCCATAAACTGCGGGAAATTGTAGAACAGAACATAACCAATACGTCCCCCGAGGAAGACGCCGAGGAAGCCCGCATAGAGTAAGTTTTCAACTTCATTTTTGGTCCAGCCGCTGCCCGGACGATTCGCCCGTCGTGTTGCCAGCCACATTGCAAAAATGAAACCCACCAGATACATCAGGCCGTACCAGTGAAGCGCCACGGGTCCTATTGAGAAAATGACCGGATCAAACTCCGGAAAATGCAGATAGCTACTGGTCATCTGTCACCACAAGTTCTTGTTATTTCGCTGAAAGAGAACAGCGATTGAAATGCGCGCCGCAGGTTTCAGGCGCTCCAAAGGTGCGAATAATAGCACAAGGGGACCTGGCTGGTTGCCGGATACCGTTAAAAGATATGTATATGATCCGCGCTATAACCCTCCGCGAATCAGCCCGCCCATGCCGCGACGCTCCATAAAGGCTGCAACCTGATGGCGAACTTCGGTCGCCAGTTGCGCTTCCAGACTACGCTGCGCAAGATTTTCTGCTTCGGCATAATCAATGCGCCGCAGCAGGTATTTTGCCCGCGCTACAGAACGTCCGTTCATAGACAGATGGCGATACCCAAGCCCAATGAGGATTGCCACGCACATGGGATCGCCCGCCATTTCACCGCACAAACGGAGATCGATTCCATGTATTTCCGCTTCCCGGGCGATCATCGCCAGAGCTCGTAACATTGCAGGATGAAGACTGTCATAAATGTTCGCCACCCGGGTATTGTTGCGATCAACGGCCAGAATGTATTGAGTCAGATCGTTGGTGCCAACAGAGATGAAATCGACCCGCTTTGCCAGATGCGGCAGCATAAATACCATTGACGGCACTTCCAGCATGATGCCGATACGTGGTTTGGGAATTTCGTAACCGATCATCTCCTCGACTTCACGTCCGGCACGTTCAATCAGGCGGCGTGCTTCATCAACTTCATCGAGGCTTGTGACCATCGGCAACAGAATATTCAGGTTGCCCGTAGCGGCATTAGCACGCAGCATCGCCCGCACCTGGATCAAGAAGATCTCCGGCTGATCGAGCGTAATGCGAATCCCACGCCAACCCAGGCATGGATTCTCTTCGCTGATCGGCATGTAAGGCAGCTGCTTATCTGCTCCGACATCCAGCGTACGCAAGGTGACGGGTTTATCATTGAACATTTGCAGCATCCCCTGATACTGCGCCACCTGTTCTTCTTCCGACGGGAAACCACTTTGCAGCATGAATGGGATTTCAGTGCGATAAAGACCGATGCCATCAATACGGCTGCCCAGTTTTTCTTCATGTTCCGGGCTTAAACCAGCATTGAGCATGACTTTTATACGCTCACCGCTTTTTAACTGCGCGGGTAAATTGACGTCATCTTCCGCCAGACGGCTAAGCTCAATCTCTTCACTAATTAGCCGCTGATATTCTTGCAGCAGTACCGGCTCCGGATCGACCAGCAATTCACCGCGATAGCCATCAACGATCAGCGTCCTACGATGCAGCACCGAAGGCTGAATATCCGCGCCCATCACGGTAGGGATCCCCAGCGCACGTACCATGATCGCAGCATGGGAGTTGGCTGCGCCATCTCGCACGACAACACCGACTAAGCGATCCTGGGGCAGCTCAGCAAGCGTTGTCGCTGACAGTTCATCTGCCACCAGAATGAAACGTTCCGGCCAGGCGTTCGGCCCTTGATTAGCGTCATCAAGATGAAACAGCAATCGCTGACCCAGCGCACGTAAATCGCCAGCCCGCTCTTTGAGATAGTTATCACTTAGCGCGGCAAACTGTTCGGCAAATTTTTCAATGACCGTTTTTACCGCCCACTCTGCCACCGAGCCTTTATCAACCTCGGCAAACAATTCGCGACGCAGCCGGGTGTCCGAAAGCAGGTGCGAGTAAAGATCGAAAATAGCCGCCGTTTCTTTTTGTGCACCGGCGGCAAAGCGTTTGCTGTAGCGGCGAAACTCGTTTGCCGCTTCTTCCAGCGCCCCGGTCAGTCGTTCGCGTTCCAGAGCCGGATCCAGCGTTGATGCCTGATACACCTGTTCCATTAAAGGTAACGTGGCATCCTGCCAGCCTTCGGCAATCGCCACACCAGGTGCTGCCGGTAATGCGCGGATTCGCGTCTGGCGATATTGCCCAAACAAGGCAGTCAACTGCGACTGAGAAAGAATAGCTGCCATCTGGGTGGCAAGCGTCACCAGGAAGGATTCTTCACTTTCGTCATACTGGCGCAACTCTCGTTGCTGTACCACCAGTACACCAAGCAACTGGCGACGTTGAATAATTGGTACGCCTAAAAACGCGCGGAAACGTTCTTCTTTTACGGAGGGGATGTATTTGAAGCTGGGGTGCTTTTGCGCATCTGCAAGGTTTATCGGTTCCGCCAGCCTGCCAACCAGGCCGACGATCCCTTCATCAAACGCGAGCGTTACAGTGCGACCGCGTGGTTTTTTCAGCCCCCGGGTCGCCATCAGGTAGTAACAACGTCGATCATGATCGGCCAGGTAGACCGAACAGACCTCGGTATCCATCGCAAGACAGATGTCGGTAACCAGAATATTTAACGCCTCATTCAGGCGTGGTGCGCTGGCTACCTTTTCGACTATTTCGCGCAGGCGAGTGAGCATAATTGGCGTGACTTAACCTCTTTTACGTCGATAAGCAGATGCGTTTTGTGGTTTTGGCGTATTTTCCTGCAGTGACATCACCACACTCGCGAACTCTTTCATTACCCTACGGTAGACATCACGTTTAAATGACACCACCTGTCTGACCGGATACCAGTAACTTACCCATCGCCAGCCGTCAAACTCTGGTGTACTGCTGGTTTGCATATTGATTTCTGCATCGCCGCTCACCAGCTGCAAGAGAAACCATTTTTGTTTTTGGCCGATACAAACCGGCTTCGTGTCCCAACGCACCAAACGTTTCGGTAATTTGTAGCGCAACCAGTTACGCGTTGAAGCAAGGATTCGAACGTCTTTGCGGCTTAATCCTACTTCTTCAAACAATTCACGGTACATCGCCTGCTCTGCGGATTCTCCGGGGTTGATTCCGCCTTGCGGAAATTGCCAGGAGTGCTGACCAAATCGCCGGGCCCACATTACCTGCCCCTGGCGATTACAAATCACGATACCTACGTTTGGGCGGTAGCCATCGTCATCAATCACCGGACTACCTCAAAATAAAGCTTTATATACGAATGATTGTTTCATACTCCAGGAAGACGGTAAACCACTCTCTGCAGGGCATTACACACTAATAACAATTGAATAACTCACAGTTATGTGCAGAGTTATAAACAGAGGAAGGGGTGGATAGCCGTTTTTATTCACCTTTTCTGTGGATAGAGTTGTGAAGAACTACGGAATTACTACGGGAAAACCCGGAGCATTCTGAATAAGCCCGATATAGACATTTTAAAATATTCATTATCAGTCAATGCATTACATGTAATTTTAGTAATGAAAAAGAGTAATTCGTGACCCAGGTCACACCTCTCATTTACGGGTTGGCGAAAGATCAACCAATGCCGTATTTATCCACAGAATGTGCCACTAAGTTAAGCACTGAACCACTAAAAACTGGAGTTTCGTCGCACGTCAAGGCTGTAAATGGAAACAGTAGTGGAGGTTTTTCACAGTTATCCCAGCTTTCTGTGGATAACATGGTGTAAGATCCTGTTTATTTTCAGTGACCAGATTTGGAAAACCCGTTGCAGTGTTGCGCAACTCGATTACCGGCAACCTAAAAAGCAATATAAATCAGAGAATTGAACAACGCATGTGGAAAAAGTTACACTGCGAATATTCGGCACATAATTGCTGTTTGTTTTTTAATCAAGGTATCATGACATGTCCCAACCTCGCCCACTGCTCTCTCCTCCCGAAACTGAAGAACAGTTGTTAGCGCAAGCACAGCAACTTTCTGGTTATACATTGGGAGAACTGGCGGCACTTGTCGGGCTGGTTACGCCAGAGAATTTAAAACGCGATAAAGGCTGGATTGGCGTGTTACTGGAGATCTGGCTAGGTGCCAGCGCAGGGAGTAAACCTGAGCAAGATTTTGCTGCTCTGGGCGTGGAACTTAAAACTATCCCTGTGGATAGTCTTGGTCGTCCGCTGGAAACAACATTCGTTTGTGTTGCCCCGTTAACGGGCAATAGCGGGGTGACCTGGGAAACCAGCCACGTGCGCCACAAACTCAAACGCGTACTGTGGATACCGGTTGAAGGCGAGCGCAGCATCCCGCTGGCGCAGCGTCGCGTTGGATCACCGTTGCTGTGGAGCCCGAATGAAGAGGAAGACCGGCAGCTACGCGAAGACTGGGAAGAATTAATGGATATGATTGTTCTCGGTCAGGTTGAGCGGATTACCGCTCGTCACGGGGAGTATTTACAGATACGACCGAAAGCAGCGAATGCGAAAGCGCTTACCGAAGCCATTGGTGCCCGGGGCGAACGGATTCTGACGCTGCCACGCGGCTTTTATTTGAAGAAGAATTTCACCAGTGCACTACTGGCCCGTCATTTTCTGATCCAGTAGCCATCGCTTTGACCTGCCGCTTTCCGGGCATATAATTACCGCTTCATTTTTTTGGCAGGGCTTTTTAGATGTTATTTGCATGGATAACCGATCCTAACGCCTGGCTTGCGCTCGGTACGCTGACGCTGCTGGAGATCGTTCTTGGGATCGACAATATTATTTTCCTTTCTCTGGTGGTGGCAAAGCTTCCCACAGCACAACGTGCTCATGCGCGCCGTCTGGGGTTGGCGGGAGCCATGGTTATGCGTCTGGCGCTGCTGGCATCAATCGCCTGGGTTACGCGCCTGACAAATCCGCTTTTTACAATATTCAGTCAGGAAATTTCTGCCCGTGATTTGATTCTGCTTCTGGGTGGCTTGTTCCTTATCTGGAAAGCCAGCAAGGAAATCCACGAATCCATTGAAGGTGAAGAAGAAGGGCTGAAAACACGCGTTTCATCATTCCTCGGCGCTATCGTGCAGATTATGCTGCTGGATATTATCTTTAGCCTCGACTCGGTGATTACGGCTGTGGGTCTGTCAGATCACCTGTTTATTATGATGGCAGCCGTGGTGATTGCCGTAGGCGTGATGATGTTCGCCGCGCGCTCGATTGGTGATTTTGTCGAACGCCATCCTTCGGTAAAAATGCTGGCGCTCTCTTTCCTGATTCTGGTGGGCTTTACCCTGATTCTGGAAAGTTTCGACATCCACGTACCGAAAGGTTACATCTACTTCGCGATGTTCTTCTCTATTGCGGTTGAAAGCCTCAACTTGATTCGCAACAAAAAGAATCCGCTCTGATACTCCGTACGCTCTCCTGCGGGAGGGCGTACTCACTCCTTTTACCCTCACAGTTTAAGATTTTCCTGCTTTCAAGATATATAACGTCGGTTTATAAACAGACTATTATCATAGGTAGGCCAAATGAGGATAACCGGATGAAAAAATGGGCAGTAATAATTTCTGCAGTCGGACTGGCGTTTGCTGTTTCCGGGTGTTCCAGTGATTACGTCATGGCGACCAAAGATGGCCGTATGATTTTGACCGATGGAAAACCTGAAATTGATGATGATACCGGGCTGGTGAGTTATCACGATCAGCAAGGTAACGCGATGCAAATTAACCGTGATGATGTTTCGCAAATTATTGAACGTTAACAAATAAGGTCAGCATCCGGCTGGCCTTAAGATTTTTCTCTTTCCCTTTTCCCTTCCCTCTGCCATTTTTATATTCCTTATGTCGTGATTATAAAAAGGAAACGGCTATGCAATATCACCGTATACCCCACAGTTCGCTGGAAGTCAGCACGCTGGGGCTTGGCACGATGACGTTTGGTGAACAGAACAGCGAAGCCGACGCCCACGCACAACTCGACTATGCCGTCGCTCAGGGCATTAACCTTATCGACGTTGCCGAAATGTACCCAGTACCTCCGCGCCCCGAAACGCAAGGGTTAACCGAAACCTACGTCGGCAACTGGCTGGCGAAACATGGCAGCCGCGAAAAGTTAATTATCGCCTCCAAAGTGAGCGGACCGTCGCGCAATAATGACAAGGGCATCCGCCCGGATCAGGCGCTGGATCGGAAGAATATCCGCGAAGCGCTGCATGACAGCCTCAAGCGCCTACAGACTGATTACCTCGATCTTTATCAGGTGCACTGGCCGCAGCGCCCGACCAACTGCTTCGGCAAACTCGGTTATAGCTGGACGGATTCTGCGCCTGCGGTTTCGCTGCTGGATACGCTGGACGCACTGGCAGAGTACCAACGCGCGGGAAAAATTCGTTATATCGGCGTGTCGAACGAAACTGCATTTGGCGTAATGCGCTACCTGCATCTGGCGGACAAACACGATCTGCCGCGTATTGTCACCATTCAGAACCCTTACAGTCTGTTAAACCGCAGTTTTGAAGTAGGTCTGGCAGAAGTCAGCCAGTATGAAGGGGTCGAACTGCTGGCCTATTCGTGCCTGGGTTTCGGCACGCTGACCGGGAAATATCTCAATGGTGCAAAACCCGCTGGCGCACGTAATACGCTCTTTAGTCGGTTCACCCGCTATAGCGGTGAGCAAACGCAAAAAGCCGTCGCGGCGTATGTTGATATCGCCAGACGTCATGGCCTGGACCCTGCTCAGATGGCGCTCGCGTTTGTACGCCGTCAACCGTTTGTTGCCAGCACTCTGCTGGGCGCAACCACGATGGATCAGCTGAAAACTAACATCGAAAGTTTGCATCTGGAGTTAAGCGAAGACGTATTAGCTGAAATTGAAGCGGTGCATCAGGTTTATACTTATCCGGCACCATAAGATTAACGCCGGTTAAAACCGGCGTTAAATATTAATGACGGCGCTGCCAGATCCACAGCGCCGTTATTGCCAGCGCAAACAGCGCACCGAAGCCAATGCCAATGGGCACGACCGGGATGCCTATCATTACCGCCAGCGAGTAAATGCCCAGCATCAACAACATGGCGCTGTTTTCGCCAAGGTTTTGTACTGCAATCGCATTCCCCGCCCCGACGCTTTTTTTACCCCGCTCCTGTAGCAACGCATTGAGCGGAACGACAAAAAAGCCCCCCATCACGCCAATCAGCATCAACAAGGCATAGGCTGGCAGCAGCTCGTGTTGCAGGGAAAAAATCAGTACCACCACGCCAATCAAAATCCCGGCTGGCATACAGCGTGACACGGTTTCCAGCGTAACTAACTTCGCTGCCGCACCTGCGCCAACCACGATACCAATCGCTACCATCGCGTTGAGATAGGTGGGCGTAGCGTTATCGGTAATGCCCAGCGCCACCGGTACCCACAGCACCAACAGGAAACGCAGCGTGACACCCGCTCCCCAGAATAAACTGGTGCCCACCAGCGAAAAACGCGTTTCACCATTGCGCCATAGCGAGGTGCAGGCATTCAGGAAACTGCGGGTCATGTTGATGAGATTCCAGGACTGCCCCGGACGCGCCGCCGCCAGTTTGGGAATGTAGATATTGGCAACGACCGCACCACCGTAGGCCAGTGCGCATGCGGCCAGGGCGACGAGGACATGCCAGTCAGCCAGCACACCACCGGCTACGGAACCGAGCAAAATCGCCGCTATGGTAGAAGCTTCCATTAAACCGTTAGCTTTCACTAACTTACTACCCGTGGTTAATTCGCCGAGAATACCGTATTTCGCCGGTGAATAGGCTGCAGCACCAACACCCACCAGCGTATAGCCGAGAAACGGATTGATACCAAAGCAGATACTGGCTGCGCCCAGCAGCTTCAGGCCGTTGGCAAACATCATCACCCGGCCTTTGGCGAAGCTATCCGCCACCTGCCCGACAAACGGCGCAAAAAGAATGTAAGCACCTACAAACACCATTTGCAGGATGGGCTGGCTCCACTCCGGATAGAACTGCGCTTTCAGTAACGCCAGAGTGGCAAACAGTAGGGCATTATCGCCAAACGCAGAGAGAAACTGCGCCACGATAACCGCTTTCATCCCCTTCGACCACAACGAAGTGTTAGTGTGCACTGACTCACTCATCGTGTTGTTCCGCTTCGTCTACCCAGCTTTTCAACGTGACAAAGTCAGGTTTGCCGCTGCCAAGTAATGGCATCTGTTTCAGATAGCGAATATCGCGCGGTACAGCAAGCTCCGGCACGCCGTGCTCGCGGGCATACTGTTGCAACTTATCGCGCGTCAGTTCGTTATCTGTGGTGAAAAGCACCAGTGCCTCGCCTTTGCTGGCATCGCTCTTAATCGCAGTGGCATGGACTTTATCTGGCGAAACACCAAGTGCCAGTTGTTCCACCATTTCCAGCGACACCATTTCGCCTGCAATTTTGGCAAAGCGTTTTGCGCGGCCCTGAATCTGCACAAAGCCCTGCTCGTCAAAACGCACAATATCGCCAGTGTCATACCAGCCGCGCTCCATTTCGCCGCGAACATTCTCGGCGGTGGGCACTTCCAGTACACCTGGCTTCTCCACCCGCAGATAGCCGTTCATTATGTTCGGCCCTTTCAGTTGCAGGCGTCCGCCCTCTTCGATACCAGGGACCGACAACAGGCGCGCATCCATTCCTGGTAGAATACGCCCTACCGTACCGGGTTTCGCCGCCATCGGTACGTTGATAGAAACGACAGGCGCGCATTCGGTCACGCCGTAGCCTTCAAGGATGCGCAGGCCAAATTTATCCTGCCAAAGCTGTTTGGTACTTTCTTGTAATTTTTCTGCGCCTGCCACCACATAGCGTAGACGATAGAAGTCATACGGGTTGGCGAAACGCGCGTAGTGACCGAGGAAAGTCGAGGTGCCGAACAACACGGTGCAACTGCGGTCATACACCAACTCCGGCACAATGCGGTAATGCAGCGGGCTTGGATAAAGGAACACTTCTGCACCTGTAAGCAGTGGCGTAAACAGGCCTACCGTCAGCCCAAAGGAGTGAAACAGCGGTAACGCCGACATAAAGCGATCGTTGGTGGTGAAGTCGGCAATCGTTTTAATCTGCTCGACATTCGCCAGAATGCTTTTATGGCTATGGACGACGCCTTTCGGATGGCCTTCAGAACCGGAGGTAAAAAGGATCAGCGCCTCTTCTTCCGGCTGCTGTTTAACCTGTGCCAGACGCGGCATCAGCAAATGAGCGAAGATCCATACTTTGTCGGCAGTGGTGACATCTGCTTTTAAATCTTCCAGATAGACCCAGCGCACCTGAGTAAGTTGCTCCGGCAGATGCCAGAGTTTGCCTTTATCGAGAAACTGGCGGGAAGTGAAGATGGTTTTGATTTCAGCCGCCGTAATAGCACTGGTCAGCCCTTTTACCCCGGCAGTGTAGTTCATCATTGCGGGCATGCGGCGACGGGCGATGGCCCCAAAAATCACTGCCGCACTGATGCCTGCATTGGGCAGCATTAAGCCGATGCGTTCGCCTTCAACACTGTATTTTTCAAGGATGCGTCCAACAAACAGCGTTTTCGTAAGCAATTTGCGATAGGAGTCTGGGGTAAAGTTGACGTCTTCGACACATTTCTTCCCGGCTCCGAAGCGGTACATTGCACTCAGTAAAGATTCGTACAGCGTTTCACGCGGGCGCACCGCCATTCGCGCTTCCATCATTATTTGATGCAGCATTTCGCCAGCGATTTTGCGACGGTCACGGGCACGCGGCGCATCCGGCATCGCCACCTGCGTTGGTGGCAAAATATGCAGAGTAATTTGCGGGAACAAGCGACGTTTAACCAGACCTTTCAGGCGGCTGAAGTGCGTAAGTTCCGCCCCTTCAATACGCACAGGAATAACCGTTGCACCAGACTTCGCCGCGACAAAACCCGCGCCATCGTAGATTTTCATCAGCGAGCCTGTCGTGGTGATGCGTCCTTCAGGGAAAATCACCACTGGTCGGCCCTGTTCCACCAGACGTACCAGATGTTTAATAGCCATAGGTTGCGTCGGGTCGAGAGGAACAAAGTCGATAAATGATTTCAGCCAACGCATATACCACTGTTGGCTTATTGAGGTGTAAACGGCAAACACTGGACGCACAGGTAAAAACAGTCCAAGCAAAATGCCATCAATAAAAGAGACGTGATTAGGCGTAATTAGAACGCGCTCGCCCTTCAGTGCCTGGGTGTCACCCGTAACGCGAACGCGATACAAAACACGGCACAAATTTCGAAAAAAGCTAAAAAGCATTCCAACTCCCTTTGCTCTGATTCAGTAAAAGCGAATGGAGGGAGATTACACGAGATAAAGAACGCGAGCGACAGTAAATTAGGTGCGAAAAAAAACCTGCGCATCCGCGCAGGTTGGTGCAAGAGACAGGGTACGAAGAGCGTACCGAATAATCTCACCAATCAATACCTCTGGGATCTTGATTGTGGTCTGCACGACGACTCTTCGCCAGCGAGAAAACGCAAAGGAATGAAGGGAAATGCAACGAGGTGTGTAAATTGTCGGTTACTGTTACAGATTGATGACCGGCAAAAAAAACCTGCGCATCTGCGCAGGCTGGTGTAATTCATGTGCTCAACCCGAAGTTGACTTCACCTATCAATACCTCTGGGATCACCACTTTAGCAACCTGAAGCCAAACGCCACCAGCGGTCAATCGCAACAGCGTTTCGCAAAGTGTAACCAAAGGTTTGCAATCTCTTTTTTTGTCTTACTTATTTGCGTTTGGCTCACATTCCCACGATGAAAACACGCCACCCCTTGAACCAACGGGCGTTTTCCGTAACACTGAAAGAATGTAAGCGTTTACCCACTAAGGTATTTTCATGGCGACCATAAAGGATGTAGCCCGACTGGCAGGCGTTTCAGTCGCCACCGTTTCCCGCGTCATTAATAATTCACCCAAAGCCAGCGAAGCTTCCCGGCTGGCTGTGCATAGTGCAATGGAGTCTCTTAGCTATCACCCGAACGCCAACGCCCGTGCGCTGGCGCAGCAGACCACTGAAACGGTCGGTCTGGTCGTTGGTGATGTTTCCGATCCGTTTTTCGGTGCAATGGTGAAAGCGGTCGAACAGGTGGCTTATCACACCGGTAATTTTTTATTGATTGGCAACGGTTACCACAACGAACAAAAAGAGCGTCAGGCCATTGAGCAACTGATCCGCCATCGCTGTGCTGCGTTGGTCGTCCATGCCAAAATGATCCCGGATGCTGATTTAGCCTCATTAATGAAACAAATGCCCGGTATGGTGCTGATCAACCGTATCCTGCCTGGCTTTGAAAACCGTTGTATTGCTCTGGACGATCGTTACGGTGCCTGGCTGGCAACGCGTCATTTAATTCAGCAAGGTCATACCCGCATTGGTTATCTGTGCTCTAACCACTCTATTTCTGACGCCGAAGATCGTCTGCAAGGGTATTACGATGCCCTTGCTGAAAGTGGTATTGCGGCCAATGACCGGCTGGTGACATTTGGCGAACCAGACGAAAGCGGCGGCGAACAGGCAATGACCGAGCTTTTGGGACGAGGAAGAAATTTCACTGCGGTAGCCTGTTATAACGATTCAATGGCGGCGGGTGCGATGGGCGTTCTCAATGATAATGGTATTGATGTACCGGGTGAGATTTCGTTAATTGGCTTTGATGATGTGCTGGTGTCACGCTATGTGCGTCCGCGCCTGACCACCGTGCGTTACCCAATCGTGACGATGGCGACCCAGGCTGCCGAACTGGCTTTGGCGCTGGCGGATAATCGCCCTCTCCCGGAAATCACTAATGTCTTTAGTCCGACGCTGGTACGTCGTCATTCAGTGTCAACTCCGTCGCTGGAGGCAAGTCATCATGCAACCAGCGACTAACCGCAGTTAAAGCAATTCCAGCGCCAGTAATTCTTCGATGGTCTGGCGACGGCGAATCAACCGCGCCTGACCATTATCAAACAGAACTTCTGGTAACAGCGGACGGCTATTGTAGTTGGATGACATTGATGCGCCATATGCCCCTGTATCATGCAGTACCAGATAATCACCTGCCTTCACTTCCGGCAAGGCGCGGGTTTCAACATTTCCCCCTTCCTGCTGGGTAAAGACATCGCCCGATTCACATAACGGTCCGGCGACGACGGTTTCCACCGTTGGCGCGTGTTCCAGAGAACGACCATCAGCTGCCAGGGCACTGATATGGTGGTAACTACCGTACATTGCCGGGCGCATCAGATCGTTGAACCCGGCATCAACCAGCACAAAGTGGCGGCTCCCCATTTGTTTGACGCTCCGCACCTGAGTAATTAATACGCCAGACTGCGCTACCAGGAAGCGACCCGGTTCAATTTCCAGTTTCACAGGGTGGCCCAAATGGCGGGCGATTTGCTCACGCGCGGCATTCCACAGACCATAATAATGTTCGGTATCAACCGCCTCTTCACCCTGTTGATAAGGAACAGAAAGCCCACCGCCCGCAGAAATAGCCTGTAAATCCTGACCGAATTCGATGACCTGACGCACCATAGCACCACACACCTGTTCCAGATGGGCATAATCAACGCCAGAACCAATGTGCATGTGAATGCCGACCAGCTGCAGATGATGACGTTGTATCACGTCCAGTGCGGCGGGCAGATCGGTGTACCAGATACCGTGCTTGCTGTTTTCGCCACCGGTATTGGTTTTTTGGCTATGTCCGTGACCAAACCCCGGATTAACGCGCAGCCATACCCGATGCCCTGGCGAAACCTGGCCCAGTTGGTCGAGCATATCAACAGAACCCGCATTCACCGGAATTTGCAATTCACTGACGCGTTCAAGCGTCGCCTGATCGATAACATCTGCCGTAAAAACAATATCATCGGGGTGCGTTTGCGGATTGTAACCCGCCGCCAACGCACGCTCTATTTCGCCTAACGAGACGGAATCCACTTTCACGCCCTGCTCACGCATTAAGCGCAAAATATGAATATTGGAACAGGCTTTCTGTGCAAAGCGCACCACATCAAACTGTTTCAGCGCTGCAATCTGCCGACGAATAATTTGCGCATCGTAGACCCACACCGGGCAGCCAAATTCAGCGGGCAAACGCAGCAGATTTTCGGCGGTGAGATCGGTATCGGTGCTGAACAGTGAATGTGGCATAACAAACTCCAGATAAGTGCTTTTTTATGATTACGCCACATCATAAAAAGAATAAAAAATATCGATTTATGTCGAGTCTATGCAAAAATGATATGGATTACCGGATTGCGAGAGAGCGCTAATGGCCGCCGTTAACTTACGTCATATTGAAATTTTTCATGCGGTAATGACCGCCGGAAGCCTGACTGAGGCGGCACACCTGCTACACACCTCACAGCCAACCGTCAGCCGCGAACTTGCGCGCTTTGAGAAGGTGATCGGGCTGAAATTGTTTGAGCGCGTACGTGGGCGATTACATCCTACCGTGCAAGGACTGCGTCTGTTTGAAGAAGTGCAACGATCCTGGTACGGACTGGATCGCATTGTCAGCGCCGCAGAAAGTCTGCGCGAGTTTCGCCAGGGAGAACTGTCTATTGCCTGCCTGCCGGTCTTTTCGCAATCTTTTTTACCGCAGCTCCTGCAACCCTTTCTGGCACGTTATCCCGATGTCAGCTTAAATATCGTGCCCCAGGAATCACCGCTACTTGAAGAGTGGCTCTCGGCCCAGCGTCATGATTTAGGACTCACTGAAACGCTCCATACGCCTGCGGGAACAGAACGTACCGAATTACTCTCTTTAGATGAAGTGTGTGTGTTACCTCCGGGTCATCCGCTGGCGGTAAAAAAGGTATTAACGCCGGATGATTTTCAGGGTGAGAACTACATCAGCCTTTCCCGTACTGACAGCTATCGCCAGTTGCTGGATCAGCTATTTACTGAACATCAGGTTAAACGACGCATGATCGTAGAAACCCACAGCGCCGCGTCAGTCTGCGCAATGGTACGGGCGGGGGTAGGTATTTCGGTGGTTAACCCGCTCACCGCACTAGATTATGCGGCAAGCGGTTTAGTGGTGCGGCGGTTCAGTATTGCGGTTCCGTTCACCGTCAGCCTGATCCGCCCCCTGCACCGCCCGTCATCAGCGCTGGTTCAGGCGTTTAGTGGGCATTTACAAGCGGGGTTACCGAAACTGGTCACTTCTCTTGACGCTATTTTGTCGTCAGCTACGACAGCATAAAAGCGACAGCATCCTCGGCATGGATCGCCGCGGTATCAAACACAGGCAAAACACTGCGCTCTTCTGGCACCAGTAAACCAATTTCTGTGCAGCCAAAAATGACGCCCTGTGCGCCCTGTTCTGCAAGGCGAGCAATCACTTGCGCACAATAAGCGCGTGACGCTTCGGTAAATTGCCCCAGACACAGTTCTTCAAAAATAATCTGATTAATTTTCGCCCGTTCATCCGCTTCAGGAATAAGACAATTGATGGAAAATTGTTCCGTCAGCCGCCCGCGATAAAAATCCTGTTCCATGGTGTAACGCGTACCCAGCAGCGCCACACGAGTCATTCCGGCCCCGGTAATTGCACGTCCGGTGGCATCCGCAATGTGTAAGAAAGGCAGAGTGCAACGTGACTCAATGGCATCCGCCACTTTATGCATCGTATTGGTACATAGCACAATACCTTCTGCGCCCGCCCGCTGTAAGCCAAGCGCCGCCTCAGCCAGAATGTCCCCGGTTTTATCCCATTCCCCGCGACGCTGGCACTCTTCTATTTCATGAAAATCGACGCTATGTAGCAGCACTTGCGCAGAGTGAAGCCCACCAAGCCGCTGTTTAATGCCTTCATTTATCAAACGATAGTAAGGAATGGTGGATTCCCAGCTCATTCCTCCCAGCAAACCAATTGTTTTCATTCCTCTCTCCTGATGTGTGTTACCGCAACAAGGCTGAATAAGGAACGAGACAAACGCCTCAACGGCCAAGTGCCCAATCTCTATTAACGAAAAAAGGGCCGGATGTACAGCACATCCGGCCCGTGAAATCAGACGCCGATATTTCTCAACTTCTCGCCTGCCATCAGTTTGCGTTCGATATGTTCCAGCGTGACATTTTTGGTTTCCGGAATGAGCCAGAAAGTAATGCCCACAAACGCAATGTTCAGCGCAGTGTAGAGCCAGAACGTACCGGCAGCGCCAATGCTATCAAGCAGTGTCAGGAAGGTCGCGCCGATAATCATATTCGACACCCAGTTCGTGGTGGTCGAACAGGTAATACCGAAATCGCGGCATTTCAGCGGCTGAATTTCAGAGCACAGGATCCACACCACTGGCGCGGCGCTCATCGCATAACCGGCAATACACATCATCGTCATGCCAACAGAGAGCCAGGACAAGCCACTGGAAGCCGTACCGTTATCAAACTGCATCAGGCAATAGCCCAGCACCAGAGTGCCTAACGCCATCACGCTGAAACCAATTTTCAGAGCCGGTTTACGCCCTGCTTTATCTACCGTAAACACCGCAATAAAGGTGGCGAACATAAAGGTCAGCCCTACGACCAGAGTCGCAATCATCTGTTGTTCTGTGGTCGTAAAGCCCGCCATTTTGAAGATACGCGGCGCGTAGTACATGATGATGTTCATACCGGTAAACTGCTGCATCGCCTGCAACAACATACCGAGAAACACAGCACGACGGACGTTACGGTTGATCTTAAACAGTGCCCAACCGCCCTGTTTTAACTTCAGGCTTTCACGAATTTCGTTGAGTTCTTCTCGCGCTTTTTCCGACGTATCGCGCAGCATACGCAATACTTCTTCCGCCTCAATATGACGCCCCTTTTCCGCCAGCCAGCGCGGGCTATTTGGCAGGAAGACTACCAGAATAATCAGCAGAACTGCTGGTAAAGCAAGAACCCCCAACATTGCGCGCCAGTTACCGCTATAACTGAACGCTGTATCGGATAAAAACGCCAGCACGATGCCGAGTGTGACCATCAACTGGTACATACTGATCATCTTACCGCGAACGTTTTCACTTGCCATTTCAGAAAGATACAGAGGAGCGGTGTAAGACGCGATCCCGACAGCAATGCCCAGCACCACACGAGCGGCGATTAACATCTCTACGCTGGTCGCAAAAGCGGACCCTATAGAACCGAGTACAAACAGGATGGCCCCCGCCATCAGGCTGTATTTACGCCCCAGGCGGAACGACAGCCAACCATTAAACAGCGCACCAATTGCTGCACCGAGCATCATGCTACTAACCACCCATTCCTGCAAACGACTGGTCAGCACAAAGTGATCGGTAATGAACGGCAACGCTCCGGCGATTACGCCGATATCAAGACCAAATAACAATCCTGCGACCGCAGCAGCTACCGAAACAAACATATTCATACGCCGCGTATCCCGCAAAGAACGTGGCGTTAAAGCAGATTCCGTATTGATAGTAACCATTTTTTCCTGCCAGCAGAGAGTAAGACATAGTGAAAAAATACGTGAACAACTCACGCAGGTGTCAGGTCGGAAACAGCATAAATATGGATTAAATTGCTGCGACATGTCGTTATGTGATGGATATTCCAATTTTCAAATTAAGTTGAATTATTGAGATTATTATTAACCACCTAATTTTACAGCAGATAAAATTCATAAAGTTCATTAATTGATAATTAATATGGATTATTTCATAACCATGATATGGATTATGATGATCTACAGGTATAAAAAACCCTGCCATGCGGCAGGGTCATAAAAGTAAGAAGAATGAATTAACGCGCCAGCCAACCGCCATCCACGGCAATGGTATAACCATTCACATAATCTGAAGCGCTGGAGGCAAGGAACACTATCGGCCCCATCAGGTCACTCGGCAGTCCCCAACGACCAGCTGGAATGCGGTCGAGAATTTCCGCGCTACGTTGTTCATCTGCCCGTAGTTGTTGAGTATTGTTGGTCGCCATGTAACCCGGGGCTATCGCATTAACATTAATGTTGTGTTTAGCCCATTCGTTCGCCATCAATCGCGTCACACCCATCACGCCGCTTTTTGATGCGGTATAAGAAGGCACACGGATCCCGCCCTGGAAGGAGAGCATTGACGCGATATTGATAATCTTGCCGCCATTGCCTTGCGCGATAAAGTGTTTCGCCGCTGCCTGAGACATGAAGAATACGCTCTTGATATTCAGGTTCATGACATCGTCCCAGTCCTTTTCGCTGAACTCGAGAGCATCTTCGCGGCGAATCAATCCGGCGTTATTCACCAGGATATCAATATGACCAAACTCCGCTACCGCGCGATCCAGCAGTGCTGGAATACCATCAATCTTTCGCAGATCGGCGGTCAGGCTTAAAAAACGACGCCCCAGCGCTGTGACCTGCTCGATGGTTTCAGTCGGTTCAACGATGTTAATGCCAACAATGTCACAGCCCGCTTGCGCCAGCCCCAACGCCATCCCCTGACCCAGTCCAGTATCACAACCAGTGACGACCGCAACTTTACCTTCGAGAGAAAATGCACTTAAAATCATAACAATACCTTATTCGTTTATGCCCACAACTAGCGCAAATCTTTAACGGCCACATGGTCCATATCATCAAAGACCTGGTTTTCACCGACCATGCCCCAGATAAAGGTATAAGCTTTGGTTCCGACACCGGAATGGATCGACCAGCTCGGGGAGATCACCGCCTGCTCGTTATGCATCACAATATGACGCGTTTCTTGCGGCTGCCCCATCATGTGGAAAACGCAGGCGTCATCATCCATATTGAAATAGAAATAAACTTCCATCCGGCGCTCGTGGGTGTGACACGGCATGGTGTTCCACAAGTTACCCGGAGCCAGCTCCGTCAGCCCCATACTCAATTGGCAGGTTTCCAGTACATCCGGGACAAAATATTTGTTAATCGTGCGACGGTTACTGGTGAGGTTATCGCCTAACGTGACTGGAGATACTTCGTCCGGTGTGACTTTTTTGGTGGGATACGTCGTATGCGCGGGTGCGCAATTGTAATAAAACTTCGCCGGAGTGCCGGTATCAATACTGGCAAAGACAACTTCTTTTGCACCTTTACCAACATACAGGGCGTCGCGGTGACCGATTTCATAGCATTGGCCATCGACAGTAATCGTACCGGCACCGCCAATATTGATAACACCTAACTCGCGACGTTCAAGGAAATAGCTTACGCCGAGTTGTTTACCAACTTCCCCGCCAACGGAAACCGTTTTAGTTATCGGCATAATGCCGCCAACAATAATTCGGTCAATGTGGCTGTAAACCATGGTGTACTCATCGGCGACAAATACCTTTTCAACCAAAAATTCATTGCGCAGCCCTTGGGTATCCAGCGTTTTTGCGTGCGCACTGTGGATGCTCTGTCTTACGTCCACATCAACCTCCGATAATCAGTGAAGCGTGAAAATAGAAAACGATAGTGAAACACTGTTTCGTTTTCTCTATAAAGGGATGATATGCCCATGGGCTAGGGTTTTCAATTAAAAATAAAACAATGTTTCATTTTTAAGTTAAGGATTAAAAAAAGTGCAGTGTCGATCACGAATATGTCATGAGAATGGAAAAATGAGGGAGCCCAGAAAATGTATGTCGACTTGCCAGCCATCATTATTCAACAGATTAATGACGGCAGATATTTATCGGTAAGGAGGAAATGCAGAGCTATTCGTCACGTTCAATGGTCAATGCCACACCCTGGCCCCCGCCGATACAAAGCGTTGCCAGTCCTTTGCGGGCATTACGTTTCACCATTTCATGAACCAGAGAAACCAGGATTCGGCAACCGGAAGCGCCTATCGGGTGACCGAGTGCGATCGCGCCACCATTGACATTGACCCGACGCTCATCCCACTCAAGCATCTTGCCAACCGAAAGCGCCTGTGCAGCAAACGCTTCATTAGCCTCGATAAGATCGACTTCAGCCAACTGCCAGCCTACACGCTCCAGGCAACGGCGGGTCGCATACACCGGCGCAATTCCCATCAATGCCGGATCTACACCAACGCTGGCAAATGCGCGAATGCGGGCCAGCACGGGTAAATTCAACGCTCGTGCTTTGGCTTCGCTCATCATCATTACCGCAGCTGCGCCATCGTTTATGGATGATGCATTACCCGCTGTCACAGAACCGAGACTATCAAATGAAGGATTTAAACGGGCTAAGCCTTCTGCGCTGGCGTCAGTGCGTGGCTGTTCATCGGTATCAACAACCAACGTCTGCCCGTTACTTTGGGTCATTACCGGGACGATCTCATCTTTAAATCGTCCGGCGTCAATCGCCGCTCGCGCTTTTTGTTGCGAGCTAAGTGCGTAAGCATCCTGCAACTGACGGCTGATGCCATATTCGCGAGCCAGATTTTCGGCGGTGACACCAATATGATAATCATTGAAGGCATCCCACAACCCATCATGCACAAGACTGTCAACCAACTGGCTATTGCCAAGCTGTGCACCGGTGCGGCTATCAGTCAGAACATGTGGTGCGCGGCTCATGTTTTCCTGGCCACCGGCGATGACAATATCAGCCTCGCCACACTGTATCGCCTGAGTAGCCAGATGCAGTGCTTTAAGCCCGGAACCGCAAACGTCATTAATAGTGATTGCAGAAACGCTATTAGGCAGACCACCTTTAATAGCCGATTGCCTTGCCGGATTCTGCCCTGCCCCTGCAGTCAACACCTGACCAAGAATTACTTCATCCACCGCATATGCAGGAACGCCGGTACGTTCTATTAACGCTTTCACGACCAGACTACCAAGTTCCACGGCGGAATGACCCGCTAACGCACCACGAAAGCAGCCGATAGGTGTCCGTAACGCCCCGACAATCACAACGTCTTTCATCACAACCTCGCACCAATTAACAGTGCAATAGTAAATGATTGTTAATTACAGTTATCTTAATTGTTTAAAAAAAGTGATTTTTATCACAAAGGAAATATGCCTGAGCAGCAGTCAGAGACATAACTGGCACGTAAGGTTTGCAACCACTAACCCACCAATAGAGGGGTAGATAGGGCGTTAATCTCCCATACTTAACCTGGTTTATGGTAAATTGCCCTCCATTTTGTTTAATTTGTAGATGATACGTTCAGATAATGTCTAATATTTGGTCTAAAGAAGAAACTCTGTGGAGTTTCGCGCTCTACGGCACAGCCGTTGGTGCAGGCACGCTCTTCCTTCCTATTCAGTTAGGTTCGGCAGGGGCTGTGGTCCTGTTTATTACTGCTCTGGTCGCCTGGCCTTTAACATATTGGCCACATAAAGCCTTGTGCCAGTTCATCCTCTCATCAAAAACATCAGCAGGTGAAGGGATAACGGGCGCGGTAACACACTACTATGGCAAGAAGATTGGTAATCTGATTACCACGCTGTACTTCATCGCCTTTTTTGTCGTCGTGTTGATATATGCAGTGGCAATTACCAACTCACTTACGGAACAGCTGGCAAAGCATATGGTTATTGATCTTCGCATCCGTATGTTGGTGAGTCTGGGTGTTGTATTAATTCTGAATCTCATTTTTCTGATGGGACGTCATGCCACTATTCGGGTAATGGGATTTTTGGTATTCCCATTGATTGCCTATTTCTTATTTCTTTCCATTTACCTTGTCGGTAGTTGGCAACCTGATCTATTAACAACCCAGGTAGAGTTCAATCAGAATACCCTTCACCAGATATGGATATCGATTCCCGTGATGGTTTTCGCCTTTAGCCATACGCCCATTATTTCTACGTTTGCCATAGACAGACGTGAAAAATATGGCGAACACGCTATGGATAAATGCAAAAAAATTATGAAAGTCGCTTATCTCATCATCTGCATAAGTGTACTGTTCTTTGTCTTTAGCTGCCTGCTTTCTATTCCACCTTCGTATATTGAAGCTGCTAAAGAAGAAGGGGTCACCATTTTATCGGCGCTTTCTATGCTGCCGAACGCCCCAGCATGGTTGTCAATTTCCGGGATTATTGTCGCAGTAGTTGCGATGTCGAAATCATTCCTGGGTACGTACTTTGGCGTTATTGAAGGTGCCACAGAGGTCGTCAAAACAACACTACAGCAGGTTGGTGTAAAGAAAAGTCGTGCATTTAACCGCGCACTATCAATTATGTTGGTATCGCTGATTACCTTCATTGTTTGTTGCATTAACCCGAACGCGATTTCGATGATTTACGCGATCAGCGGCCCGCTCATTGCCATGATACTTTTCATCATGCCTACGCTGTCAACGTATCTCATCCCGGCGCTTAAACCCTGGCGTTCCATCGGAAATCTGATTACGCTGATCGTGGGTATCCTGTGCGTATCGGTAATGTTCTTTAGCTAATATCAGTTGTGGATGGTTCAAAATTGCTACAATTTTGAACCATTCCATTTTTCATAATATTCATTTGTTATTATTCCACCCTATCACTTCTCTCGTCATATCCTAGTATTATCAGTTAGTTAAACACACAAAGAGATCTGAACATCTTAAATAAGACTATTTAAGATGCATAACTTAGATTCGCAAGATATCTTCTGGTCATTCAAAAACAATTTGCGATATAGATATTCTTATACCATGAGATAGTTATCTGGACCGCTCTCAACCATGCAAGATTAAATCAGTGAAACATAATCATATTTGATAACGAGAAATGCATTTTTAAATGCCTTACTCAGAATTATAGCAAATACAGATTAATCGCAATTTTTCCCGGCAAAATTACAAAATCATGGTGTATTGACATCATCAATAACCAATGAAATTATGCAATTATATACGGATAGGGAGGTTCTTAACATGGGGCTTTGTAGTCGTTATAAAAGTCTTACATGCAATAGTTGCTCAATGCATTGCCAAATAATGCCAGAAGAGTCACCGCGTTTGCAGTATTGCGCAAACTCGTGTTTTTGTATGTGGCCCGAAGAAAGTTCATATTTTAATCGTGGTGTGGTAGAAGGTATCTTAACAAAAAACCACAATGCGAGATTAAGCGGATATATTTTTGTCGATTTTTCAGTAAGTTTTTTACGTCTATTCCTTGAAAAAGACTGGATTGACTATCTTGCAAGTACTGACATGGGGATTGTTTTAGTCAGCGACCGCAATATGCAATCGTTAGCTAATTACTGGCGAAAACACAACTCAGCAATATCTGCTGTCATATATAATGATGATGGTCTTGATGTTGCCAATGAAAAGATCAGACAACTATTTATTGGTCGTTATTTATCATTTACCGGAGGTAACACATTAACTCAGATGGAATTCACCATAATGGGGTATATGGTTTCTGGTTATAATCCATATCAGATTGCTGAAGTTCTGGATATGGATATCCGTAGCATCTACGCGTACAAGCAACGAATCGAAAAGAGAATGGGTGGTAAAATAAACGAATTATTTATTCGTTCACATTCGGTCCAACATTGATACTCAACGACCAGCCAGAATCATACTCTGTTTATACGGGCATTTATTGAAATGTCCGTATTTTATAAATAGGCCGTCCCCTCAAGAGTAAACACCATAGTATTTAAAACCATCACACGAAAAATTCAGAAGCATTACGAAATATGAATTTACAAACAATAGTGGCATAAATGTTAACCATGTTAATTTACGTAAAGTTTTACGTTGCAACATTAAAGCCTCATTTCAATCATCATGATAAATATAAAATTAATATATATTTATGCCGTAAATACCAATATACTTAGCAAACTATGTGATCTCCATTTCGATTGATTTAGTGTTTATTGACGTATGTACTGGATTATTAACGATAATATCGAGTTCTGGCCTGAGCACCGAAAATTAATATCGGTACATAACGCCGATCTTAACGTCGTTCTGACAACGCCAGCCAGTCGATGTTTATCACTTCTACTTGAAGCTTTTCCTGATGTGGTTGCACAACAAGATTTTTTCACCAGAGTCTGGGAAGAAGAAGGTATGCGTGTGCCTACTAACACGTTATATCAGAACATATCCATTATCAGACGCGGATTTCGCGCTGTTGGTGATACTACCCACTCGCTAATTGCAACCGTGCCGAGAAGAGGATTCAAGATCCATAATGACATTAACATACAAAATCATGTAATAAACTCGTCAACAGACGCACATACACACAATGCCCCACCTGCCATAAAAGTTAATGCGGGATACAAAGAGAGCATTGGTGGCGCAAAGAATTTCAATAACAAAATCCTCAAACATATAAAAAGTCATCTAATTATGTTGAGCGCATTTGTCATAGGCGCATATTCTGCATATTGGCTATGGAATAATAATCAACCGAAGCCATTTTTCAAGGATTACAAGACTGTTGCGGAAATTAATGGCTGCCATTTTAATGTAACAGAAGATACAATTGATGGGTTGAAAGAGTTCGATAAATATAAAACACGGATACTGGATTCGGGGATTAACTGTAAAAAACATCCGTGGTTATACTTCCCTCTTGCAAAATCCTCACCGGGGATGATTGTTATGGCATGCAATAAAAACTATAACCAACATGAAGTGGCAAACTGTTTAACCCTGTCTTACCGTGAGGTTAATCGTGATTGATTATAAAAAAAACTTATTATTTATTTTAGTTTTTATCAGTGGGTTTATTCTCTTCACTGTCTATTCTTACACTGCAGAAAAAATGATATATAACGAAACATGCACTGCAAATTGGGTAATTTTTAATGACCAGGGACGAGCAAATCTTACCATCGACTTTATGTATAACAAAAAAAATAAAACAGGAACTGTTGCGTTGAGTGGAACCTGGCAACAAGGTAACAGAGAAAGTAAATCAATACGGCGAAATATTGAATACACATGGATTGAAAACTATGACACAGCCCATTTAACATCAAAGAAAGTTAATAAGTTTGAGATTATGGATCAAGTTGATGATGATAGACTTGCACAACTTATTCCTGATTTTTATGTCTTTCCAGAAAAAAGTGTAAGCTATAATATACTAAAGCAAGGTAAGCATGCTTTTATTTTGAGCATTGGTAACAGAGCAATAATGCATTGTGCAAGGTAAACTAAAATAGATAACAAAAAGATGGAACCTCGTTAATCATAAAACAATAAAATTAAATATTCTCGCAGTATATGGCAGTCTAAAGCATCAAAGATTTGATCAACATCTTTCATTTTAGACATCTCCTTGCAATGTAAAATATCATGTATCAACAACATCTGATGCAAATCCATGAGTCGAACTCGACATTCATCTTAGCTCGATTATTATTCCTTCGTACAGTCGATGTAAACAATACAGAAAGAGGATTATTAAGAACCAGTTTACTCAGTGAATCAATAGAGGAAAGGACTAACGTTTCTTTAAAAGAATTGATTTCATCATCTGTTAAACTAAACTCATCATTGACAGATCGTGAGATATAACTGTTTTTAACTTTACTCTTTACGTTGACTTTATTGACAGAATTAACATTCACATATCTTGAATTTAATGTCCATGATGTTGTTTGCGTGAGAACATTCTCAGCATTAAGGAATTTTTTTAACGGAATCCTTGGTTTCTTTTTCGAGTCCGAATTTACAATATCATGCATATAGACCATTTCATGAATCTGCGAAAATTCAATGTCCATTGTATACCTCACATTTTTACCGTGACTCGATGTTACTGTTCAATAATCACCTTCCATCAATACTAAAATTAATACCCCTAATGTGCCGATAACAAATATAGTCATTCTACGTAACGTCTCCATAAGGTGATATTTGACATTATCAGAAGCTGCGAATTCGGATTTTGCTCTAATCAAATGAGAGAAATGTAAAATGAAGCCACGAAATATTAATAATAGCCTACCACTGCAACCATTAGTTCCTGATCAGGAGAACAAAAATAAGAAAAATGAAGAGAAATCCGTTAATCCAGTTAAAATCACAATGGGGTCTGGTTTAAATTATATTGAACAAGAATCTCTTGGAGGAAAATATCTAACACATGATTTGTCAATAAAGATAGCGGATATTTCTGAAGAGATAATTCAGCAAGCAATATTATCTGCTATGAGCATATATAAATTTTCGATAACAGATGATTTAATGAGTATGGCTGTAAATGAACTCATAAAACTGACCAAAATAGAGAATAATGTAGACCTGAATAAATTCACTACTATATGCACAGACGTTCTATCCCCCCGCGTCACCAGACATAATAAAGAAAAAAACAAACGACATTCTACCCTTCTCAAAAATCCCCTTTTTAATTTTCATTGAAAAAATGGCAATTGATACTATGAATCCAGGTCATACACATTAAGGCATTTATGTAATGTCGTAATTAAGATAACTAATAAGGTGAATATTAGTAAAACAACTAATGATGTTATTAGTTTGTAGTGAACAGTACTTTTACCAATAATGAAAAATATACCATAAGCAATGCAAGCTTAAAACTCATAATTTAAAAAAGATAAATATAAAAATATCAATGAGTCAATCAATAATAATTTGGCATCACGAGACACATCACAGAGGAATATTATGAGCACAGAAACAATTGAAATATTCAATAATAGTGATGAATGGGCAAATCAACTAAAACACGCATTATCGAAAGGAGAAAATCTGGCATTACTACATGGTTTAACTCCTGATATCCTTGATAGAATATATGCATATGCATTCGACTACCATGAAAAGGGTAATATAACGGACGCAGAAATTTATTATAAATTCTTGTGCATTTATGCGTTCGAAAATCATGAGTATCTAAAAGATTTTGCATCAGTATGTCAGCCCAAAAAGAAATATCAACAAGCATATGACCTTTACAAACTAAGTTACAATTACTTCCCGTATGATGACTATTCAGTTATTTATCGTATGGGTCAATGTCAGATTGGGGCTAAAAATATCGATAACGCAATGCAATGTTTCTATCACATTATTAACAATTGTGAGGATGATAGTGTTAAGAGTAAAGCGCAGGCATATATTGAACTCTTAAACGATAATTCAGAAGATAATGGCTAAGCATTACAATCATTTGGTTAAATTTGCTGGTTATAGTGCAGTTAACCACTATAACCAGCACCTCTTATGTTTTCTTAAATCAGCATCTTAAAACAGTTAAGAGCATACTATAAATCATTATTTTTCAATGCGTTAGAGAACAATCTACTTTATCAAAATTGAATAAGGCTATTTCAGATTACATCACTGAATTCCTAAGATAAATTAGTGAACACAACCATAGATATGTCAAATGTAATTTCCTGTAGCGTTAATGACACATAAATATGAATAGCCATAATTTCTATTGCTTAAGCAGGATGCAAGAAACCAATTTTTTCATAGAGGTTAACTAATGGACTTAGAAAATAAATTCTCATATCATTTTCTTGAGGGATTAACGCTCACGGAAGATGGAATTCTTACTCAAGGAAATGAGCAAGTTTATATTCCACAGAAAGAGTTAGGTGTATTAATAGTATTACTTGAATCCGCTGGTCATGTTGTACTGAAAGATATGATCATCGAATCAGTATGGAAAAATATTATTGTTAGTGACGAGTCCCTGACAAGATGTATCTATTCTTTGCGCTGCATTTTTGAAAAAATTGGCTATGATCGTTGCATAGAAACAATCTACCGGAAAGGTTATCGTTTCAGCGGGCAGGTTTTCAAAACTAAAATTAATGAAGATAATACTTCAGACTATTCCATAGCTATATTCCCTTTCACTACTTCATTGAATACACTGGATCCATTAATACTTAATCAGGAATTAGTGCAAATCATTTCAAATAAAAAAATCGATGGTCTCTATACCTATCCGATGGCTGCGACAAATTTTTGTAATGATCACATATCTCAAAATTCATTCTTGAGCAGATTCAAGCCAGATTATTTCGTTACAGGAAGAATAAACCAGAATAATGCAGTGAACACTTTATACATTGAGTTGATCGACGCTAAAAACCTTTTCCTCATCGCCAGTAATCATCTCCCTGTTGATGAACTACATAATACATCACAATTTATTATAGATAATATCCTTCAAACGGTACATAAACCAGAACGATCTGTAAGATTAGCTAAGCAGGACCAAGGATATAAGAATCATTATTTATCAGATGAAATGTTAGCCGGAAAGAAAGAACTTTACGACTTCACCCCTGAAAGCATTTACAGGGCCATGACTATATTTGATAGATTACAAAATAAAAGTGATATACAGACGCTAAAAACAGAATGTTATTGCCTTCTAGCGGAATGCCATATGTCTTTGGCACTTCATGGAAAAAGTGAACTTGAACTTGCTGCTCAAAAAGCATTAGAGCTTTTAGATTATGTATCAGACATAACCACTGTCGATGGAAAAATTTTAGCTATTATGGGACTGATAACTGGTCTGTCTGGACAAGCAAAAGTATCTCATATCTTATTTGAACAGGCTAAGATACACTCAACTGATATAGCCTCTCTCTACTACTATAGGGCACTAGTCCACTTTCATAATGAAAAAATTGAAGAGGCAAGGATTTGTATAGACAAATCACTACAACTCGAACCCAGAAGACGAAAAGCAGTTGTGATAAAAGAATGTGTAGATATGTATGTGCCTAACCCGCTCAAAAACAACATTAAACTCTACTATAAAGAAACTGAGAGTGAAAGCCATCGAGTTATAATTGACAACATTTTGAAATTAAAGCAGCTGACGAGAATTTGTATGCGATAAATTTTTATTGACGCAATTTTATTATTTAGATGTATGCAACTTGTTATTTAAACAACAGAGATAAAAATATCTAAGATATTCACCTTATTGCAAGATATTTAAAATGCTCTAGAGTTAAAAGTATGATGTAAAGACCATTGGCCTGGACAATTAAAAAAGGGAGCTTTATGACTAATCCAATCGGTATCAATAATTTATCTCAAAGTTCAAATATAGCGAATGCAACGGGTGATGAAGTCGTATCATTAGATAAACACATCAACACCAGTGCTACTGATACAGATCAAATACAAGCATTTATAGTTTCAACATGGATGGCGCCTTTTCAAAATGATATGTATTCAGAAGATAATCCTATCTCACCTTACTATAAAATTGAGTGGTAGACGATTGACCAAATAAATCATAACGAGATACTTTTATAATAGTATCTCGTTCCTTTCATTCAATCCTCACACATGAAAAAATATGCGCTCACCAAAAGTTAAATTCTTAACCATCTTCACGTTTTGTATATTTATTACAAAAATGTCTTTCGCCAGCAACTCTTGCTCTAATGAAGCAGGAACAATGTTCAGAATCGAACCAAATTTAATTAAAGCTATCGCTCTTGTTGAAAGCAATCTAAAAAAGGATAGCATAGGCAAGAACAGAGATAAGAATAACAATATAAAGAGTTTAGATTATTGGTTAATGCAGATAAACCAGATGCATATTCCCCTGTTAAAAAAACGTGGAATAATAAAAGATGAACGAGATTTGTTAGATAACCCTTGTCTGAACATTAAAATAGGAACCGAGATTTTATATAACCATTTTTCACGTTGTGGAGTAACGTGGCAATGCCTGGGGACTTATAATGCGGGTTTTGCAATGGATAACCAAAAAAAGAGACAGCAATATGCCCCAAAATATATATTGTATATACCAGGCTTAATGAACTAGACAATCGTAAGGCTTCAGCAAAATGAGCCTAAAGCCTCTTTTTTTTATATAGTGCAAACACCCATACGTAAAGCTGTTTTGATCAACTCGATACCACTGTGAACATCTAATTTCTTCATGATATTGAGTCTATGAGTTTCGACTGTTTTCCTGCTTAACTGCAAGAAATTAGCGATTTCTTTGTTTGTTTTACCATCAGCTATGAGTTGTAATATTTCTGACTCACGATTTGTAAGTTGATTATCAGAGGAATACCTGGAAGATATTTTTTCACAATCCATATGTACACTATCAAAATAAGTGTAACCATTACTAATCGAATCAATAGCACGATTTAGTTTCGCCGGGTGACTGGTTTTCCATACGCATCCTTTCGCACCTGCTTCAAGCAATTTTATTGAATCAATATACGGCATCTTTGCTACAAATGTAATAATATGAGCATCTATCTTATGCGATTTAACCCATTTTACGAGTTCGGCCCCCATCATTCCACCTGCAAATTCTCCTAAAATAAATATTTAGGCTGTAGATTTGTTACACTCCGCTATAGCTTTCTTCAGATCTTTATAGCCCCCAACAACCTCATATAAATCAGGATAATGTCCGAGAAATCCAATTATCCCATCAATCATAAACGGCTGCTGATCTGAAACTACAATTTTAATTTTTCCCATATATTCATCCTGAGTGTAAATGCTTTAACGCATTCATTTATAATCATCCCTTCCATTATTATTATAAGCAAAATCCAAAGAATACATTGATGAAATAATAATGAAATATAATTAAAAATAAAATTTTTGCGTAAAAAAATACCACAGGCATTAAAAAATCATGAGATGATTAAAATATTACAATTAGATTATATTCAAATCATTAAACTTGAGCCAGGGAGCTATAAGTCCTCAGGGCTTGCCAAAACAGAATTATTCATATCCAAAGAATGTGTTTCAAACATTTTTTCAACTAAATAATGTCTGGCTTGTTCGCAGATTTCGTTAACCTTGTCAGGGGAGAAACAATGATTATTAATTAAATATTGCTCACAATTATCCACAAATTCCTGCGGACTAAATTCAGCAATAAATTGATCGGTAAAAAACACAAAACGCTTATCATCATGAAATGTAATATGGACATTCCATATTGATTTGTCGACAAAATATGACTCTACTTCAAGAGACTTATCTTTGAAACTGGTAGGTATATGGAGATTTACAGGACCTGATATTGATGGTAATTTTGTTACCCAACTTTCAAAAATTTTGATAAAAACATCAACTTCTTCTGAAGGTTTTAACAATATACTCTTCAGATCGTTTATCATGTTTATTCTTTTTTTTCAAGTTCTGAGCATAGCAAGCTTATCAAGGGTATAAAATTATCCATCTCATCAATAATGCCTTTTGTATAGCCATCATAATAACCTTGAATAAATTTTTCTTCTCTCTTTTCCTCAATACTCTGAATTTTTGCGGTGGTTTCAAGAAGGATTTTTTCTTTAAGAGAAACTATTTCTTTCAATCCATCAGAAATTTTTCTTTTAATCACAACACCATTTGCAGGAGATTTTATCAAGCTCATCTCTATTTTTTTTCGCATAAAATGTAATTCTCTCTAAAAGTGTTGATGCAAGTGGTAACGGCGATTGTATGTGGTCAACAAAATCAGGAAATAATAAATTAAATCGTTGCTGCATTGCCAATGGTTGTTGCCTTATATAGGGTAACAACGTTGAAAAACCACATGTGATGATATTGTGATAGTTAGCGATGCCGGGTTTGTATCGTGCCTTTTCATTTATTTCCAGCGGTATAGCTGATAAATAATCCCTTAGTACATCAGGAACCTTATAAAAAAACCCGCGTTCTGCAAACCTTTCTCGATAAAAGTGACAACCACTGAGTAAACAGATCAATGGAAGTAAATTCCAATTGTTTATTGGATTTGCCCCTATATTTCCAGACATCTGTTATCACTTAACCCATTACAAGCCCGCTGCCGCAGATATTCCCGTGGCGAGCGATAACCCAGCGCACTATGCGGATGCCATTCGTTATAATGCTCGAACGCCTCTGCAAGGTTCTTTGCTGCCGTTAACCCGTCTGGTTTGGGCATGATACTGATGTAGTCACGCTTTATCGTTTTCACGAAGCTCTCTGCTATTCCGTTACTCTCCGGACTCCGCACCGCCGTGTTCTTCGGTTCAAGTCCCAACATCCGGGCGAACTGGCGTGTTTCATTAGCCCGGTAGCATGAACCATTATCCGTCAGCCACTCCACTGGAGACGACGGAAGATCGTTGCCGAAGCGGCGTTCCACCGCTCCCAGCATGACGTCCTGTACTGTTTCACTGTTGAAGCCGCCGGTAGTGACCGCCCAGTGCAGTGCCTCACGATCACAGCAGTCCAGCGCGAACGTGACACGCAGTCTCTCTCCGTTATCACAGCAGAACTCGAACCCGTCAGAGCACCATCGCTGATTGCTTTCTTTCACGGCCACTCTGCCTGTATGTGCCCGTTTCGATGGCGGTACAGCAGGTTTTCGCTCAAGCAACAGCGCATTCTGGCGCATGATCCGGTAAACACGTTTGGCATTGATCGCAGGCATACCATCAAGTTCTGCCTGTCTGCGAAGCAGCGCCCATACCCGACGATAACCATACGTTGGCAGCTCTCCGATAACATGGTGTATACGGAGAAGCACATCCGTATCATCAGTGTGACGACTGCGGCGGCCATCCATCCAGTCATCGGTTCGTCTGAGAATGACGTGCAACTGCGCACGCGACACCCGGAGACAACGGCTGACTAAGCTTACTCCCCATCCCCGGGCAATAAGGGCGCGTGCGCTATCCACTTTTTTGCCCGTCCATATTCAACGGCTTCTTTGAGGAGTTCATTTTCCATCGTTTTCTTGCCGAGCAGGCGCTGGAGTTCTTTAATCTGCTTCATGGCGGCAGCAAGTTCAGAGGCAGGAACAACCTGTTCTCCGGCGGCGACAGCAGTAAGACTTCCTTCCTGGTATTGCTTACGCCAGAGAAATAACTGGCTGGCTGCTACACCATGTTGCCGGGCAACGAGGGAGACCGTCATCCCCGGTTCAAAGCTCTGCTGAACAATTGCGATCTTTTCCTGTGTGGTACGCCGTCTGCGTTTCTCCGGCCCTAAGACATCAATCATCTGTTCTCCAATGACTAGTCTAAAAACTAGTATTAAGACTATCACTTATTTAAGTGATATTGGTTGTCTGGAGATTCAGGGGGCCAGTCTAAACTTGCTCTTTTCTTCTGGTGTTTATCTTTGAAAGATTTGTAGGATAAATAACATTAAGTAAAGCCGCATCGGCTTCTCTGTAATGTTTATCTTTTTCCAGATAACCTGGGGATTCTCCCCCTAAATCAAGCTGTAACGTTATTCTTTCATAACCTTTATCTATGAGGTGGTTCAACCTCGTTGTTGAAAGAGTTTCATCCAGTTCATTGACTTTAGCTTCGCGTAGTAAATCAGAGACAAAAACAGAGTCTTTCTTCGAGAGTAGGTTTGACAAACGTTCCAGTCCAGAGGTCACCAGTGCAACGGAAGATGTGTTTAATCGGGCATCTTCTTCCCATGCTCAGGAATCTTCCATAACATAGAAATTGGCTTTATCCAGATAAGCAATCAGCAGCGCAACCGACTTTAATCGGTCACCTTTTTGCCAATCTTCAGCGTTAATAGTACCAGTGTTGATTGCTTGTATAAGGAGATCAAGGTAAAGACCTAAAGCATCATTTTGTTTATGGTTCCACAGCTGCGGCTTGCCTTCTTCCTGCACATCTGCCATCACGGGGGAGTTGCTGTCAAATCGGATATGCACAGCATTCATTTGCACGGGAATTCCATCCAGTCGTTTTGGGTTGCTAATGACGTCCTGCATCCGCTTAATCTGGTCGGGCGTAGACATATAATCCCACAGGGTGAGCAGAACCTTTTTTGCGGCTACACTATTTCCCTGATCTGATACTAATGCCATATAGCCCCATAAACTATCCCTCAACCAGACAGCATCATAGTGGGTTTCTGCCGCTGTTTTGTCATCTTCGAAAGTAGAAGCAAGAATAAACGTTCCCCAGGGTTTCTCCGTCAACGTTAACTTTCGTGTGTTTTCTGTTAATGTTAGCAATCCTTGAATTTCGTCTTTGGTATAGTGGCTCTTTATTTCATTTTGTAATTTGGCTGAGTGAATCAGAAGACGATAATTAGGATACTTATCTGGATTTAACGATAAATAACTTTTATCTGTTGCTGCCCCCGTGGAATTAAGAATGTTAAATACAGATTCACTCGTCACTTCTGCCCCTGTCGCCTGGCATGTGCCGCACGAAAATATACCAGCGAGCAGAAGAGTTAATGCAGATTTCCCTTTCATAAAATATTCCATCAATCGTTTGTTAAAAGCGTAGATAACCACTTATTTAACAACTTGAAAATAAGGTGTTTTACCTGGGTTGTTACAAAAGGATTGCATTGCGTAAACGCTTTTTATTTACAACAAAATGGGGAAGTATTACGGCGAAGATAAATTGGAGCGGGCGAAGGGAATCGAACCCTCGTATAGAGCTTGGGAAGCTCTCGTTCTACCATTGAACTACGCCCGCTTCGAGATGCGTAAGGCATTATAAACCTTACGCTCTCCTTAGCAAGTGCCACGCTGCTGACTGCTGATTAATTCGCCATCAGCATTTTGGCTTGCTGCCCTGAGGCGGCAAGTAACGTAGCGGATCAATTGCCGTTGCACGGTAACGAATCTGGAAATGCAGGCGAACAGATGCCGCATCCGTGCTCCCCATAGTGGCGATTTTTTGCCCAGCCTTCACGCTTTGCCCATTATTTACCAGCATCGTGTCATTATGGGCGTAAGCCGTAATGTAATCTTCACTGTGTTTAATCATGATGAGATTACCGTAGCCACGCAGCTGGTTGCCCACATACACCACCTTTCCTGCACCCGCGGCGTAAATAGGTGTACCCCGTGGAGCTGAGATATCAATCCCTTTATTGCCGCCATCTGCTGTCGAATACGGCATGATAACTTTCCCTGTCGTTGGCCATAACCAACAACGTTGCCCTACTGGCGGCCAGGATGATTTCGGTACCGCTGATGACGGTGTAACCGATGCGGTTTTGGTCGTTGATTTGGCGGTTGATTTACGTGTAATACTGCTACTTTTCGCCCCACCCAGTTTTAGTTTCTGACCAACTTCAATGGTGTAAGGGGGGGAAATGCCGTTCAGTCGCGCCAGTTCTTTTACGCTGGTTCCCGTGGTGCGCGAAATACGATATAGCGTATCCCCCCGTTTCACGGTGTAAACGGAGCCGGAATACGTTCCTGTATCGGATGATTTGCTACCCGAACAGCCCGCCAAAAGCAGTCCAACCGATAACAACATCACGATACCCAGAGATTTTTTATTCAGGCGTCCCGCACTCAAAATCTTTCCTCGCTTAAAAAACAAGACGCCTTATCATAGCAGCCAGCCTCTTGATACCCAATCTCTTGCTTCTGGAAAAACGTGGTAATAGAGAAAGAGGTTAATTTCATTTGGCAAAGGGAAGTATCATCAGCAAAATATTCGCTGTAGAGGTATCGAACTTCCTGACTTTTTACCCTATTTCCCATCCTGATGCGTAATAATCCCAATTTATCACATTGATTTTATCGCCACTCATATTGATACGTATCACTGCCCCTATTCAGAGTCCTGTTTCGTATCATATCTGTGTTTTTTTAACGTCATCACACTTCCTACCTCCCCTAACGCTTATCGTCGTTTCTGGCGTAAATCTTGCCTGCTTAGACTAAATCTTTGCCATAAGAACCAAATGTTCAAATCGAGGGGATTTCTATGGAAGCGCGGGAAGCAACCGCTACGGGTGAATCATGCATGCGCGTCGATGCCATTGCTAAGGTCACCGGGCGGGCACGATATACTGACGATTATGTTATGGCGGGCATGTGTTATGCGAAATATGTACGTAGCCCTATCGCACATGGTTATGCCGTAAGTATTAATGATGAACAAGCCAGAAGTTTGCCGGGCGTACTGGCGATTTTTACCTGGGAAGATGTGCCTGATATTCCATTCGCTACAGCTGGGCATGCCTGGACACTTGACGAAAACAAGCGCGATACCGCCGATCGCGCACTGCTAACTCGCCATGTTCGTCATCATGGTGACGCCGTTGCCATCGTCGTGGCCCGCGATGAACTCACGGCAGAAAAAGCGGCGCAATTGGTCAGCATTGAGTGGCAAGAATTACCCGTTATCACCACGCCAGAAGCGGCGCTGGCAGAAGACGCTGCACCAATCCATAACGGTGGCAATTTACTGAAACAAAGCACGATGTCGACGGGTAATGTCCAACAAACAATCGATGCCGCCGACTACCAGGTACAGGGGCACTATCAGACCCCCGTTATTCAACATTGTCACATGGAAAGCGTAACATCGCTGGCGTGGATGGAGGATGACTCGCGAATTACCATCGTTTCCAGCACCCAGATCCCGCACATTGTTCGCCGCGTGGTTGGTCAGGCGCTGGATATTCCCTGGTCATGCGTACGAGTCATCAAACCATTTGTCGGTGGCGGTTTTGGTAATAAACAGGATGTACTGGAAGAGCCAATGGCGGCATTCCTGACCAGCAAGCTTGGCGGCATTCCGGTGAAAGTTTCCCTTAGCCGTGAAGAGTGTTTCCTCGCAACCCGTACCCGCCACGCTTTTACCATTGACGGGCAAATGGGCGTGAACCGCGACGGAACATTGAAAGGTTATAGTCTGGATGTTCTGTCTAACACCGGCGCTTATGCATCTCACGGGCACTCCATCGCTTCTGCGGGGGGGAATAAAGTCGCTTACCTTTATCCTCGTTGTGCCTACGCTTACAGTTCAAAGACCTGCTATACCAACCTCCCCTCGGCTGGTGCGATGCGTGGTTATGGCGCGCCACAAGTCGTATTTGCCGTTGAGTCTATGCTTGATGACGCCGCGACAGCGTTAGGTATTGATCCTGTTGAAATTCGTTTACGCAACGCCGCCCGCGAAGGAGATGCTAATCCGCTCACGGGCAAACGTATTTACAGCGCAGGGTTGCCGGAGTGTCTTGAAAAAGGCCGGAAAATCTTTGAATGGGAAAAACGCCGTGCAGAATGCCAGAACCAGCAAGGCAATTTGCGCCGCGGCGTTGGCGTCGCCTGTTTTAGCTACACCTCTAACACCTGGCCTGTCGGCGTAGAAATAGCAGGCGCGCGCCTTCTGATGAATCAGGATGGAACCATCAACGTGCAAAGCGGCGCGACGGAAATCGGTCAGGGTGCCGACACCGTCTTCTCGCAAATGGTGGCAGAAACCGTGGGGGTTCCGGTCAGCGACGTTCGCGTTATTTCAACTCAAGATACCGACGTTACGCCGTTCGATCCCGGCGCATTTGCCTCACGCCAGAGCTATGTTGCCGCGCCTGCGCTGCGCAGTGCGGCACTATTATTAAAAGAGAAAATCATCGCTCACGCCGCAGTCATGCTACATCAGTCAGCGATGAATCTGACCCTGATAAAAGGCCATATCGTGCTGGTTGAACGACCGGAAGAGCCGTTAATGTCGTTAAAAGATTTGGCGATGGACGCTTTCTACCACCCTGAACGCGGCGGGCAGCTCTCTGCTGAAAGCTCCATCAAAACCACCACTAACCCACCGGCGTTTGGCTGTACCTTTGTTGATCTGACGGTCGATATTGCGCTGTGCAAAGTCACCATCAACCGCATCCTCAACGTTCATGATTCAGGGCATATTCTTAATCCACTGCTGGCAGAAGGTCAGGTACACGGCGGAATGGGAATGGGCATTGGCTGGGCGCTATTTGAAGAGATGATCATCGATGCTAAAAGCGGCGTGGTCCGTAACCCCAATCTGCTGGATTACAAAATGCCGACCATGCCGGATCTGCCACAACTGGAAAGCGCGTTCGTCGAAATCAATGAGCCGCAATCCGCATACGGACATAAGTCACTGGGTGAGCCACCAATAATTCCTGTTGCCGCTGCTATTCGTAACGCGGTGAAGATGGCTACCGGTGTTGCAATCAATACACTGCCGCTGACGCCAAAACGGTTATATGAAGAGTTCCATCTGGCAGGATTGATTTGAGGATAACATCATGTTTGATTTTGCTTCTTACCATCGCGCAGCAACCCTTGCCGATGCCATCAACCTGCTGGCTGACAACCCGCAGGCCAAACTGCTCGCCGGTGGCACTGACGTACTGATTCAGCTCCACCATCACAATGACCGTTATCGCCATATTGTTGATATTCATAATCTGGCGGAGCTGCGGGGAATTACGCTGGCGGAAGATGGCTCGCTACGTATCGGCTCTGCAACGACATTTACCCAGCTAATAGAAGATCCTATAACTCAACGTCATCTCCCGGCGTTATGTGCTGCGGCCACGTCCATTGCTGGACCGCAGATCCGTAACGTCGCTACCTACGGTGGAAATATTTGCAACGGTGCCACCAGCGCAGATTCTGCCACGCCAACGCTAATTTATGACGCGAAACTGGAGATCCACTCCCCGCGCGGTGTTCGTTTCGTCCCGATTAATGGCTTTCACACCGGGCCGGGCAAAGTGTCTCTTGAGCATGACGAAATCCTCGTCGCCTTTCATTTTCCGCCACAGCCGAAAGAACACGCGGGCAGCGCGCATTTTAAATATGCCATGCGCGACGCAATGGATATTTCAACGATTGGCTGCGCCGCACATTGCCGACTGGATAACGGCAATTTCAGCGAATTACGCCTGGCATTTGGTGTTGCCGCGCCAACGCCGATTCGCTGCCAACATGCCGAACAGACTGCACAAAATGCGCCATTAAACCTGCAAACGCTGGAAGCTATCAGCGAATCTGTCCTGCAAGATGTCGCCCCGCGTTCTTCATGGCGGGCCAGTAAAGAGTTTCGTCTGCATCTCATCCAGACGATGACCAAAAAAGTGATTAGCGAAGCCGTCGCCGCGGCGGGGGGAAAATTGCAATGAATCACAGCGAAACAATTACCATCGAATGCACCATTAACGGGATGCCTTTTCAGCTTCACGCCGCACCAGGCACGCCGCTCTCGGAATTACTCCGCGAACAAGGACTGCTAAGTGTCAAACAAGGGTGCTGCGTGGGTGAATGTGGTGCCTGTACGGTGTTGGTCGACGGCACAGCAATAGACAGTTGCTTATACCTTGCCGCCTGGGCTGAAGGAAAAGAGATCCGCACGCTGGAAGGTGAAGCGAAAGGCGGAAAACTTTCTCATGTTCAGCAGGCTTATGCGAAATCCGGCGCAGTGCAGTGCGGGTTTTGTACGCCTGGCCTGATTATGGCTACCACGGCAATGCTGGCGAAACCACGCGAGAAGCCATTAACCATTACGGAAATTCGTCGCGGACTGGCGGGAAATCTTTGTCGCTGCACGGGGTATCAGATGATTGTAAATACAGTTCTGGATTGCGAGAAAACGAAGTAAAAGGATATCCGGCCTGAATTCAGGCCGGATTCACTGAGGTTATGTGTTTAACAACTCATATTTCTTAATCTTGCGATAGAGCGTAGCAATGCCGATGCCCAGTTCATCAGCAACTTGCTTCTTGCTGTTATGACGTGAAAGCGCCTCGCGGATCATTTGCTTTTCCATCTCCTCCAGCGCCGTGCCGCCCGCATCATCGAGTGACAGGTGCGCCTCACTGACCTCTGTTACATCACTTTGCTCCGTTGTGCCATTATTCAGCAGATTTGGCGGCAATAGCGTGCTGTCGATAACTTCACCTGAAGGAACCACGTTAACCAGATATTCCATCAAATTGCTTAACTCGCGCAGGTTTCCGGGCCAACGATGCTTACGCAATATTTCGACGACATCGGGAGCAATGCCAGGATAAACCGATCCCAGACGACGGGTATGCAGATGTAAAAAGTAATGCACCAATAGTTCAATATCTTCCTGACGTTCACGCAGCGGTGGCAGAGTTATCGGGATAACATTAAGTCGGTAGAAGAGATCTTCGCGGAATTTACCTTCGGCAATGAACTGGGCCAAATTCTGATTAGTTGCAGAAATGATGCGAATGTCGACTTGTATTGGGCTACTGGCACCAATCGGCAGAATTTCACGTGCCTCAATAGCGCGCAGTAATTTAGCCTGCAACATTAATGGCATATCACCTATTTCATCGAGAAACAGCGTGCCCGTATTCGCCGCCTGAATCAACCCTGTTTTACCGTTGGCAGAAGCGCCAGTAAATGCACCTTTAACATAACCGAACAGTTCGCTCTCCAGAAGCTGCTCCGGAATCGCGGCACAGTTGATAGCAATAAAGGGTTTATTCCGTCTTCCGCTCAACTTATGGATTGCACGGGCGACGACTTCTTTACCCGTGCCGCTTTCACCAACCACCATAACGCTGGATGGGCTGGGTGCAATACGGCTAATGAGTCGTTTTAATTGCCGCATAACACGGCACTCGCCAACCAATTGTTCAATATGCGGTTCATCAGGTGCATTTGCTACAGAAAAACTGGTATGCGATTGGTGAAACGCCATTAAAAATAATTGTCGGCCCTGAATGTTATGCAATTGACCAATGATTAATTCACTTTTATCGTCCCATGAAACAATATGCTGCATATGTCCATGGGTAAAATTACTCTCAAATGTTAATGGTCTGAAACGGATAGGTTTCCCAATAATATTATTTTGCACAACACCAAGTGTTTTTAAGGCAGTCTGATTAACAAACTGAACCCGATTTTCATCATCTACAACTAATACGCCCTGATCCATATTATCGATCATGGTCGCAAATATTTTACTGATGTTATCTCCTGGCCCCTGATCCTCCAGAAGTTTCGAAACAAAAATGGTGGATATATGGCGAACATAATCAGAAAATTCGCGTAAATTATCACTGATATGCTCTTGTTGCTCGTGGGTAACGGCAATCAAACTTATCACCCCAACACAACGATCCTGTAAAATGACAGGCGTACCCAGAAATGCTTTTTCGCGGCAATTTTCTTTACTATCGCAACCTTCGCAAAGGGGATCGAAGCGAGACTGTGTCACAACTTTTTCAGTTTTCGTTTCCAGGACGTGGCGGAGCAGGCGTGAGTTGCCGCTCAACTGGCGACCAAGAAACTTCCCATACGCGCCCGTTCCGGCAACGCGACACAAGTTTTCATCAACGATCTCAACCTCAAGCTGCAAAACGCTGGCAAGCATTCTGGCAAAACGCTGAATTGTCGGTTGAATTTGCATCAATACTGACTGCGTAGTAGCAAGCTCCATAGCTTTACCTTCCAGACTTACTTAAAAGTCGATCATTGAAGACGTTGATGGTTCACAGATCATGATGATATTAACTCAGGCGAAATTGGCTTTGATAAAAACATAAGATTTTTATCATTTTCTAATGAAATTATGGAAGAGATATCACATTTCTATATCAATATGAGAATTACGGCGGTGAGTTTATCAAACTGAAGAGAGATAGCCTGCCCCTTTATCTTATTTCTGATACTTAGCAGCAAATAAATAACGCGATAAAAAAAGCCAAACGTTTTCGTATTTTACAAACAACCAGAAGCTGGCATCAATTTGTGATCAACCCCACACATTATCCGTCAAATTAGTCTTTTGCAGCCGCGCGGATAATTCTGGCACACTTATTGTTAGTCCCAGGTATAGCTGTGAAAACACCAATCACTTTGGCAAGTCACAGTGAAATAAACCACTTTGCCTGTCATTCCACTACCGGGACTTTATGATGAAAACTGTTAATGAGCTGATTAAGGATATCAATTCGCTGACCTCTCACCTTCACGAGAAAGATTTTTTGTTAACGTGGGAACAGACGCCAGATGAACTGAAACAAGTACTGGACGTTGCCGCAGCATTAAAAGCACTGCGTGCTGAAAACATCTCAACCAAAGTCTTTAATAGTGGATTAGGTATTTCCGTATTCCGCGACAACTCCACCCGTACCCGCTTCTCTTATGCTTCCGCGCTTAACCTGCTCGGCCTTGCACAACAAGATCTCGACGAAGGCAAATCACAAATCGCTCACGGCGAAACCGTGCGTGAAACCGCCAATATGATCTCCTTCTGCGCCGACGCTATTGGTATTCGCGACGATATGTATCTGGGCGCAGGCAACGCCTATATGCGTGAAGTTGGCGCTGCACTTGATGACGGTTACAAGCAGGGTGTACTGCCACAGCGTCCGGCTTTAGTGAACCTGCAATGCGATATTGACCACCCGACTCAGTCAATGGCTGACCTCGCGTGGTTACGTGAACACTTTGGTTCACTGGAAAACCTGAAAGGTAAAAAAATCGCCATGACCTGGGCCTACTCTCCAAGCTATGGCAAACCGCTCTCTGTACCACAAGGCATCATCGGTCTGATGACTCGCTTCGGTATGGATGTCACCCTGGCCCATCCGGAAGGCTACGACCTGATCCCGGATGTGGTTGAAGTGGCGAAAAACAATGCTAAAGCCTCCGGTGGTAGCTTCCGTCAGGTCACCAGCATGGAAGAAGCCTTCAAAGACGCAGACATCGTTTATCCGAAGTCATGGGCACCTTACAAAGTGATGGAAGAGCGTACTGAATTGCTGCGTGCGAACGATCACGAAGGCTTAAAAGCACTGGAAAAACAGTGTCTGGCACAGAACGCGCAACACAAAGACTGGCATTGTACTGAAGAGATGATGGAACTGACCCGTGATGGCGAAGCCCTGTACATGCACTGCCTGCCAGCTGATATCAGCGGCGTATCCTGTAAAGAAGGTGAAGTGACTGAAGGCGTATTCGAAAAATACCGTATCGCTACCTACAAAGAAGCCAGCTGGAAGCCTTATATCATCGCCGCGATGATCCTGTCCCGTAAATACGCCAAACCAGGTGCACTGCTCGAGCAACTGCTGAAAGAAGCGCAAGAACGCGTGAAATAACCCCTCGGGCCGATCAGCTGGTCGGCCCTCTATTTCCAGAGGCCAAAAGGATAGGATATGTCCGTTTTCTCATTGAAGATTGATATCGCCGATAACAAATTTTTCAACGGCGAAACATCACCGCTCTTTTCGCAAAGCCAGGCCAAACTGGCGCGCCAGTTCCACCAGAAAATAGCTGGTTATCGCCCAACACCGCTTTGTGCGCTGGACGATCTCGCAAACCTTTTTGGTGTGAAGAAAATTCTCGTCAAAGACGAATCAAAACGATTCGGTCTGAACGCCTTCAAAATGCTTGGCGGTGCGTACGCCATCGCTCAATTATTGTGTGAAAAATATCATCTTGATATCGAAACGCTGTCATTTGAGCACCTGAAAAATGCCATCGGCGAAAAAATGACTTTCGCGACCACCACCGACGGCAACCACGGGCGCGGTGTGGCGTGGGCAGCACAGCAACTCGGACAGAATGCGGTGATTTACATGCCGAAAGGTTCTGCTCAGGAACGCGTTGACGCCATTCTGAACCTCGGTGCCGAGTGCATCGTCACGGATATGAACTATGACGATACCGTTCGCCTGACCATGCAACACGCGCAGCAGCACGGCTGGGAAGTGGTACAGGACACGGCATGGGAAGGTTACACCAAAATCCCAACCTGGATCATGCAAGGCTACGCAACCCTGGCAGATGAAGCCGTCGAGCAAATGCGTGAAATGGGCGTAACCCCGACGCACGTTCTGCTGCAAGCCGGTGTCGGAGCAATGGCCGGTGGTGTGCTGGGTTATCTGGTCGACGTCTATAGCCCGCAAAATCTGCACAGCATTATTGTTGAACCTGACAAAGCTGACTGTATTTATCGCTCCGGCGTCAAAGGCGACATCGTCAACGTTGGCGGTGATATGGCCACCATCATGGCAGGCCTGGCCTGTGGCGAACCTAACCCGCTGGGCTGGGAAATCCTACGTAACTGCGCCACCCAATTCATCTCCTGCCAGGACAGCGTTGCCGCATTAGGTATGCGCGTGCTGGGTAATCCGTACGGCAACGACCCGCGCATCATCTCCGGTGAATCCGGCGCTGTCGGTTTGGGCGTTCTCGCAGCGGTTCATTATCACCCGCAACGTCAAAGCCTGATGGAAAAACTGGCGCTGAACAAAGATGCCGTGGTGCTGGTTATCAGCACTGAAGGCGACACCGACGTGAAGCACTACCGCGAAGTTGTCTGGGAAGGCAAACACGCTGTAGCACCTTAATCACCCTATTGGAACTGCTCCCTGCAAAACGGGGAGTAAAAAATCTGGAGAAAAATAATGGCTAAGAATATTCCATTCAAACTGATTCTTGAAAAAGCAAAAGATTACCAGGCGGATATGACTCGCTTCCTGCGCGACATGGTTGCTATTCCCAGTGAAAGCTGCGACGAGAAACGCGTAGTACATCGTATTAAAGAAGAGATGGAAAAAGTCGGCTTCGATAAAGTTGAAATCGACCCGATGGGCAACGTTCTCGGTTATATCGGCCACGGCCCGCGTCTGGTGGCAATGGACGCTCATATCGATACCGTCGGCATTGGCAACATCAAAAACTGGGACTTCGATCCGTACGAAGGCATGGAAACTGATGAACTGATTGGTGGTCGCGGTACTTCCGACCAGGAAGGTGGCATGGCCTCTATGGTTTATGCCGGTAAAATCATTAAAGACCTCGGTCTGGAAGATGAATATACCCTGCTGGTTACCGGTACGGTGCAGGAAGAAGACTGCGACGGTCTGTGCTGGCAGTACATTATTGAACAATCCGGCATTCGCCCGGAATTTGTGGTCAGTACCGAACCAACCGACTGCCAGGTATACCGTGGTCAGCGCGGTCGTATGGAAATTCGTATTGATGTTCAGGGTGTTAGCTGCCACGGTTCTGCACCAGAACGCGGTGATAACGCCATTTTCAAAATGGGTCCGATTCTTGGCGAATTACAAGAACTCTCCCAACGTCTGGGTTATGACGAATTCCTCGGCAAAGGCACCCTCACCGTTTCTGAAATCTTCTTCACATCCCCAAGCCGTTGCGCTGTAGCAGACAGCTGCGCAGTTTCAATCGACCGTCGTCTGACCTGGGGCGAAACCTGGGAAGGCGCGCTGGACGAAATCCGCGCCCTGCCTGCAGTACAGAAAGCTAACGCGGTTGTTTCTATGTACAACTACGACCGTCCGTCCTGGACTGGCCTGGTTTACCCAACCGAATGCTACTTCCCGACCTGGAAAGTGGAAGAAGATCACTTCACCGTTAAAGCACTGGTGAATGCCTACGAAGGGCTGTTTGGCAAAGCGCCGGTTGTTGATAAGTGGACCTTCTCAACTAACGGCGTATCTATCATGGGCCGTCACGGCATTCCGGTGATCGGCTTTGGCCCGGGTAAAGAACCTGAAGCGCATGCACCTAACGAAAAAACCTGGAAATCTCACCTGGTGACCTGTGCCGCGATGTACGCTGCAATCCCGTTAAGCTGGCTGGCAACAGAGTAATTACTCTTCACTTATTCCCCTCCGGTTCGCCGGAGGGTTTTTGGAGTTTGCTATGCGCGTATTGATCAAAAACGGCACTGTCGTTAACGCAGATGGACAAGCCAAACAGGATTTGCTGATTGAAAGCGGGATTGTTCGCCAGTTGGGCAACAATATTTCGCCGCAGCTCCCGTATGAAGAAATTGATGCCACTGGCTGTTACGTTTTCCCTGGCGGCGTGGATGTCCATACGCATTTCAATATTGATGTCGGCATCGCGCGCAGTTGTGATGATTTTTTTACCGGTACCCGCGCAGCTGCGTGTGGCGGTACAACAACCATTATTGACCATATGGGATTTGGCCCAAACGGCTGTCGGTTACGCCATCAACTGGAGGTTTATCGTGGTTATGCCGCCCATAAAGCGGTCATCGATTACAGCTTTCACGGTGTGATCCAGCACATTAATCACGCAATCCTCGACGAAATCCCGATGATAGTCGAGGAAGGACTGAGCAGTTTTAAACTCTATTTAACCTATCAATACAAACTCAACGATGACGAGGTTTTGCAGGCATTACGCCGCTTGCATGAATCCGGCGCGCTGACCACCGTGCACCCGGAAAATGATGCGGCTATCGCCAGCAAGCGGGCGGAATTTATCGCCGCAGGGTTAACCGCGCCGCGCTATCATGCCTTGAGTCGCCCTCTGGAATGCGAAGCGGAAGCCATCGCCCGCATGATTAACCTGGCACAAATTGCCGGTAACGCCCCGCTCTATATCGTGCACCTGTCTAACGGCTTAGGTCTGGATTATCTGCGTCTTGCCCGTGCGAATCACCAGCCAGTCTGGGTTGAAACCTGCCCACAATATCTCCTGTTGGACGAACGCAGTTACGATACAGAAGATGGCATGAAGTTCATTCTTAGCCCACCGCTGCGTAACGTACGCGAGCAGGACAAACTGTGGTGTGGCATCAGCGATGGTGCGATTGACGTGGTGACAACCGATCACTGCACCTTCTCGATGGCTCAACGCCTGCAAATTTCTAAAGGCGATTTCAGTCGCTGCCCAAATGGCTTACCCGGTGTGGAAAACCGCATGCAGTTACTGTTTTCCAGTGGCGTGATGACGGGACGTATAACACCGGAACGCTTTGTTGAATTAACCAGCGCAATGCCCGCCAGGTTGTTTGGCCTGTGGCCGCAAAAAGGATTATTAGCGCCCGGTTCCGACGGCGACGTGGTGATTATCGACCCACGTCAGAGCCAACAAATTCAGCATCGCCATCTCCACGACAACGCCGACTACTCGCCATGGGAGGGTTTTACCTGTCAGGGCGCGATTGTCAGAACCTTATCCCGTGGTGAAACGATTTTCTGTGACGGCACCTTTACAGGCAAAGCCGGGCGAGGTCGTTTCCTGCGACGCAAACCGTTTGTCCCTCCCGTGCTCTAACCACTGCCAGGGATCTATACACAATCAAGAATGATGAGTGAGGAAAAATGAGTAAGAAAATTGTTCTCGCCCTGGGCGGGAATGCGCTGGGCGATGACCTGGCCGGGCAAATGAAAGCGGTAAAAATTACTTCTCAGGCAATTGTTGATTTAATTGCCCAGGGACATGAAGTTATCGTCACTCATGGTAACGGGCCGCAGGTGGGCATGATTAACCAGGCCTTTGAAGCTGCCGCAAAAACTGAAGCGCACTCGCCAATGCTGCCGATGTCTGTCTGTGTTGCATTAAGCCAGGGTTATATTGGTTACGATCTACAAAACGCTTTAAGAGAAGAACTGCTTTCTCGGGGCATTAATAAACCTGTAGCAACGCTGGTTACTCAGGTCGAAGTCGACGCTAACGATCCGGCATTCCTCAACCCGACCAAGCCGATCGGTTCGTTCTTTACCGAGCAAGAAGCAGAGCAACTGACAAAACAGGGTTACACTCTGAAAGAAGATGCTGGTCGCGGCTATCGCCGTGTTGTTGCCTCGCCAAAACCGGTTGATATCATTGAAAAAGAAACGGTTAAAGCTCTGGTAGATGCAGGTCAGGTGGTGATCACCGTTGGCGGTGGTGGTATCCCTGTTATTCGTGAAGGTAACCATCTGCGTGGTGCCAGCGCGGTTATCGATAAAGACTGGGCCAGCGCCCGTTTAGCAGAAATGATTGATGCCGATATGCTGATCATTCTGACTGCGGTAGAAAAAGTGGCCATTAACTTCGGTAAAGAGAATGAACAGTGGCTCGATCGCCTGTCATTAAGTGATGCTGAACGCTTTATCGAAGAAGGTCATTTTGCGAAAGGTTCTATGCTGCCTAAAGTGGAAGCTGCCGCCTCGTTTGCTCGCTCTCGCGCAGGTCGTGAAGCACTGATTACCGTATTGAGCAAAGCGAAAGAAGGGATTGAAGGCAAAACAGGAACGGTGATTTGTCAGTAATTTAAAGGCCGGGTGGGTAATACCATCCGGCCAAAGATTGTCAAGTAAGTGCGCTTTGTTGATGCCGGATGCGGCGCGAGCGCCTTATCCGTCCTACAAAACATCGCAAATTCAATAGATTGCAATGCACTTGTAGGCCTGATAAGCGTAGCGCATCAGGCAATTTGGCGTTTGTCATCAGTCTCAGGCCGGGTGGGTAATACCATCCGGCCATTTTCATTTAAGCCACTTCCAGCACTTCTTTTGTCGCTTTCACGCCCTGATGCATCAACATCATTAACGCCTCAAGTACGCCGCCGCCAATCGCCCGGGCTTTATCAGAAACGCTGGTGAAATCAGCGGTTTCACCACGAGGATCGATATCACCAATTTTAAAACCACCAACCACTGCCAGGCCGTCGTTCAACAAGCCACGCACCATCCCCGTCAACGGTGCTTTAATTTCATGCTCACCAATCCAGGCAATCACATCGCCCTCTTTCACCAGATCGCCTAATTTCACGTTGGATCGCATAATGCCTGCAGCAGGAGCACGGATCACCCGTCGGGTGGTATGCCCCATAATATTGCCAGGAACACCGGTATTCTCCTGCGCACAACCAGAGTAAATCACCTGACCGAGCCAGTGCCCGCGATTTGTTTCAATTACCGCATGACAATCCTTCCCAGCAGTAAAGCCCGGCCCAAGCGCGATTGTTACTGGTGCCATATCTGCCCGCGTTCCCAAATTCTGTTTCGCCAGAATAGCGTCCACCACGCAAAGCGGTTTCAGTTCATCAAGCAATGAACAGGCGGGATCTACCATCACAGGAATGAATCCGCGTTCGGTAAGTTTCATCGCTTCCGCAGAGCTGGTTGCCAGGCGAGCAGTGACGCCTTCGACCGTCATTTCGCCATCGAACACGGCCTGGGCAAACGCCACGGTACAACGAATCACTGTCGGTTTTTCCACTTCCAGCATGATCACTTTAAAACCCGCATGATACAGACGTAGCGCCACACCACTGGCGATATCTCCCGCACCGCGAATCACCACCAGCTGGTGTCCGGAAGGATGAGAAGGTTTCATCATCAGCCCACCCGGCGCGTTATTTTTCACCTGTAATATTTCTGCCAGCACGCTGATGGCGATCTCCTGCGGCGTTTCCGCACCTATGTTGTAACCAACGGGCGCATGTAAACGGGCAATATGTTCTTCAGCCACGCCTTTCTCACGCAATTGACGCAGGAAAAGCTGAACCTTGCGACGACTTGCCAGCAACCCCAACCATGCAATGGGCTGTTCAATGAGTTTGTCGAGGGCTTCACGATCCTGATTATTCGTGGCAATCAGGACAAAATTATCAGGGCGAATATCCAGTGCTTCCACTGCCGCACCAAACGACTCAGCATGGAGAAGCGTGGTTGATGGTGGGAATAGTTCAGGATTGAGGCTTTCGCGATAAATATCAGCAACGGCAATATCAAATCCTAATAGCGCCGCACTCTGGGCTATCGCCCGGTTGACATGCCCCGCGCCAATCAACACCAGACGTGGACGCATACCATGGACGCTGATAAATACTGACATTGCACCTCCACAATCTGACCCGACAGCATCCGCACCGTTACGAGCCATACGTCCATGGAATAATCGCGGCTTACGTTCCTGCAATGCCTGAAGCGACTCTTCAATCACCTTCCGCTCAACCATTCCGCCACCAATTGTACCGACGATAGAACCATCGGCGCGCACTAACATTTGTGCAGAATGGCGGGGAGTCGAGCCTCGGCTATCAACAATTTGCGCCATAGCAAACGGACAATTTTGCTCTTCGAGTTTTGCAGCCTCTGTGAAAATATTCATACCAACCTCAATGGATATCCTTTCAGTAACCCGGAATACCCGGGCCGCTAATTCACAAATCTGCGCGCGATTGCAGGATGTTCTTGTATATCGCCCAGCCAGATTGCCTCTACGTCGTGTTGTTGCAGCGGTTGAAGGAGCTCGCTTTGTGCAATCGCATTCTCACATTGAGAAAAACGGTTAATGAACCAGACTCGCCGACAACCTTGCGGTACGTTTTTAAACGCCCCCTGAGGGTGGCGAACCAGCGCAACGAGATCGCTCAGTTGCAAGGTTGCATCAGGTGTTAACCCGGTAATATCAGCAAACTGCGACCAGCGATGGACATTTTCTGTGCTCACTTTCGCGCCCAAAGTATGTCCTCCCATCACAGCAATCACGCAGCAACTGCTTTTGGGTATGCAAGGTTCGTGCTCATCAGGCGCTTTTAACGGCATTCCACGCGAGCCATCTGCTTCAATGAGAATTACGTCACACTCTGGTCGTTGCACCAGTGCATCAATCGCTTCTGGCGTAAATCCCTGCACTTTTCCCTGGTTCGCTTTCCAGCTGTGAAAACAAAATGAAATGGGGGATGTAAGAGACGCATGAGGAAGCATGGCGGGATCACGACAGAAAACCACGGGCCAGTGAGACGTTGGCATAAACATATGTGTCGTCGTCGTGATTAACACACGCCTGCCGCTAGCCTGGAGCAGTTCTGCCAGCCAAAAAAGCAAGCTGGTTTTCCCCCCAGCACCAACAACAGAAATCACAGTGGGACGTTTCTGCGCACCTAAATCAATGACTAATGCCGATGGGTCAACTATACTTTTCACGAGTCTTTATGACCTCTCTGGGATAAATTATCCCCAACTTAATCCATCAGGAAGTAACGCAATTATCAGGCGTTATTAGCCCCTATAAATAATGGAACCACTATGTCAGCCATCGACTGTATAATTACCGCTGCCGGATTATCATCAAGAATGGGGCAATGGAAAATGATGTTACCCTGGGAACAGGGAACAATTCTTGATACAAGTATCAAAAATGCGTTGCAGTTTTGTAGCCGAATTATTTTAGTCACCGGCTATCGTGGTAATGAACTGCACGAACGTTATGCGAACCAGAGCAATATCACTATTATTCACAACCCAGATTATGCGCAGGGTTTACTAACATCCGTCAAGGCCGCAGTACCCGCAGTGCAAACAGAACATTGTTTTCTCACCCACGGTGACATGCCAACCCTCACCATCGATATTTTTAGAAAAATCTGGTCGTTACGAAATGATGGCGCAATACTGCCACTCCATAATGGCATCCCCGGCCATCCGATTTTAGTGTCAAAACCATGCCTGATGCAGGCAATCCAACGACCCAATGTCACCAATATGCGTCAGGCACTCCTTATGGGAGATCATTATTCCGTCGAAATAGAAAATGCAGAAATAATTTTAGATATTGATACTCCGGACGACTTTATTACAGCGAAGGAAAGGTATACTGAAATTTAGAAAACGTAGTTAAACGATTGCGTTCAAATATTTAATCCTTCCGGCACTCATTATCATAATGATAAGGAATCACTGATTTTGAGAAAAGAGAAAAATTGATAAATGGGCTGGCAATAATAATTTTCAGGAGTGATTTTAATTCTCATTTAGCACCTGTGAGTTCATTCACAAAAAGCCCTTAAGTTTCGAGCCGCCTCACATTTTTTTATATTTCCCGCCAAACCTGGCAAGAGTGGTGCGATTGTTGCTCTATCCCCCTAAACCACCGGATTTCTCAACACCGGTCACTCAATGATATCTGTATAAGCTAAGGAGAGGGTTATGGGGGATATTATGCGTCCCATTCCGTTTGAGGAACTTTTGACGCGCATATTTGATGAATACCAACAACAACGCTCAATCTTTGGTATTCCCGAGCAACAGTTTTACTCACCTGTAAAAGGTAAAACTGTTAGCGTCTTCGGTGAAACCTGTGCCACTCCCGTCGGCCCTGCCGCTGGCCCGCACACGCAGCTCGCGCAAAATATTGTCACTTCCTGGCTGACTGGCGGACGCTTCATCGAACTAAAAACCGTCCAAATTCTTGACCGCCTGGAGCTGGAAAAGCCCTGTATCGATGCCGAAGACGAGTGCTTTAACACCGAATGGTCTACCGAGTTTACCCTGCTTAAAGCCTGGGATGAATACCTCAAAGCCTGGTTTGCCCTGCACCTTCTCGAAGCGATGTTCCAGCCTTCTGATTCCGGTAAATCGTTCATCTTTAATATGAGCGTCGGTTACAACCTCGAAGGTATTAAGCAACCGCCGATGCAACAGTTCATCGACAATATGATGGACGCATCTGACCATCCGAAATTCGCTCAATATCGCGATACGCTGAATAAATTACTCCAGGATGACGCATTTTTAGCTCGCCACGGATTGCAGGAAAAACGCGAAAGCTTGCAAGCCTTACCCGCTCGCATCCCCACCAGTATGGTGCATGGCGTCACCCTCTCCACCATGCACGGCTGTCCTCCGCATGAAATCGAAGCCATTTGCCGCTACATGCTGGAAGAAAAAGGGCTCAACACCTTTGTGAAACTTAACCCGACCTTACTGGGGTACGCGCGTGTTCGTGAGATCCTCGATGTCTGCGGTTTCGGTTACATAGGCTTAAAAGAAGAGTCATTTGATCACGACCTCAAGCTGACGCAAGCACTGGAAATGCTGGAACGCCTGATGGCACTGGCAAAAGAAAAATCACTCGGCTTTGGCGTAAAACTGACTAACACTCTCGGCACCATCAACAATAAAGGCGCACTGCCTGGTGAAGAGATGTATATGTCAGGCCGTGCGCTGTTCCCGCTCTCCATCAATGTTGCAGCAGTTCTCTCTCGCGCCTTTGACGGCAAACTGCCCATTTCTTATTCCGGTGGTGCCAGTCAGCTGACTATCCGCGATATTTTTGATACAGGTATTCGCCCTATTACTATGGCAACCGACCTGCTGAAACCTGGCGGCTATCTGCGCTTAAGTGCCTGCATGCGCGAGCTGGAAGGCTCCGACGCCTGGGGACTTGACCATGTTGACGTCGAACGACTGAACAGACTGGCAGCAGATGCGTTAACCATGGAATACACCCAGAAACACTGGAAGCCAGAAGAGCGTATTGAAGTGGCAGAAGACCTGCCGCTGACCGACTGCTACGTTGCCCCCTGTGTTACTGCCTGCGCTATCAAGCAAGATATTCCGGAATACATCCGTCTGCTTGGCGAACACCGCTATGCCGACGCGCTGGAACTCATCTACCAACGCAACGCTCTGCCCGCCATTACCGGTCATATTTGCGATCACCAGTGCCAATACAACTGTACCCGCCTGGATTACGACAGTGCGCTGAATATCCGCGAACTGAAAAAAGTCGCGCTGGAAAAAGGTTGGGATGAATATAAGCAACGCTGGCACAAACCAGCCGGTTCTGGTTCACGCCATCCGGTTGCCGTGATTGGTGCAGGTCCGGCGGGTCTGGCAGCAGGTTACTTCCTTGCCAGAGCGGGCCATCCGGTTACGCTGTTTGAACGCGAAGCCAATGCGGGCGGCGTGGTGAAAAATATCATTCCTCAGTTCCGTATTCCTGCAGAGTTAATTCAGCACGATATCGATTTTGTTGCCGCTCACGGCGTGAAATTTGAGTATGGCTGCTCACCCGATTTAACCATTGAGCAGTTAAAAAATCAGGGCTTCCACTATGTTCTGATTGCCACCGGCACTGATAAAAATAGCGGTGTGAAACTGGCGGGCGACAACCAAAATGTCTGGAAATCACTCCCCTTCCTGCGTGAATACAACAAGGGTACAGCGCTCAAGCTGGGCAAACATGTGGTCGTTGTCGGGGCGGGTAACACCGCAATGGACTGCGCTCGTGCGGCGTTACGCGTTCCAGGCGTAGAAAAAGCAACGATCGTTTACCGTCGTTCACTACAAGAGATGCCCGCATGGCGCGAAGAGTATGAAGAAGCGTTGCACGACGGCGTAGAGTTCCGTTTCCTGAATAATCCGGAACGTTTCGATGCTGATGGCACCTTAACCTTGCGCGTTATGTCGCTTGGCGAACCGGATGAGAAAGGTCGTCGTCGTCCGGTTGAAACCAATGAAACAGTAACACTGCTTGTAGACAGCCTGATCACCGCCATTGGTGAACAGCAGGATACTGAAGCCCTGAATGCGATGGGCGTGCCGCTGGACAAAAACGGCTGGCCAGACGTCGACCATAATGGCGAAACTCGTCTGACTGACGTCTTTATGATCGGCGACGTACAGCGCGGACCATCCTCCATTGTCGCTGCTGTCGGAACCGCGCGTCGGGCGACCGATGCCATCCTTAGTCGGGAAAATATCCGTTCCCACCAGAACGATAAATACTGGAACAACGTCAATCCAGCGGAAATCTATCAACGTAAAGGCGATATCTCTATCACGCTGGTGAACAGTGACGATCGTGACGCGTTTGTCGCCCAGGAAGCCGCTCGCTGCCTCGAATGTAACTACGTTTGCAGCAAGTGTGTGGATGTCTGCCCGAACCGCGCCAACGTCTCCATTGCGGTCCCAGGCTTCCAGAACCGTTTCCAGACGCTGCACCTCGACGCTTACTGTAACGAATGCGGCAACTGCGCTCAGTTCTGTCCGTGGAACGGTAAACCGTACAAAGACAAAATCACCGTCTTCAGCCTGGCGCAAGACTTTGATAACAGCAGCAACCCAGGCTTTCTTGTGGAAGATTGCCGGGTACGAGTACGTCTGAATAACCAAAGCTGGGTGTTAAACATCGACAGCAAAGGTCAGTTTAACAACGTACCACCGGAGCTGAACGATATGTGCCGCATCATCAGCCATGTCCACCAGCATCATCATTATCTGCTGGGCCGCGTGGAGGTGTAATCATGTTGATTCTGAAGAATGTCACTGCGGTACAGCTACACCCGGCAAAAGTGCAGGAAGGCGTTGATATCGCCATCGAAAACGATGTGATTGTCGCTATCGGCGATGCCCTGACGCAACGCTACCCCGACGCCAGCTTCAAAGAGATGCATGGCCGGATTGTGATGCCAGGGATTGTCTGCTCGCACAACCATTTTTACTCGGGGCTTTCCCGCGGAATTATGGCAAACATCGCCCCTTGCCCGGATTTCATCTCAACGCTGAAAAATCTCTGGTGGCGGCTCGATCGCGCCCTTGATGAAGAGTCGCTCTATTACAGCGGACTGATTTGTTCCCTGGAAGCGATTAAGAGCGGATGTACATCGGTTATCGATCACCATGCCTCTCCGGCGTATATCGGCGGGTCGCTCTCCACATTGCGCGACGCATTTTTAAAAGTTGGCCTGCGCGCGATGACCTGTTTTGAAACTACTGACCGTAACAACGGCATCAAAGAGTTGCAGGAAGGTGTAGAAGAAAACATCCGTTTCGCCCGTTTGATTGATGAGGCGAAGAAAGCGACAAGCGAGCCGTATCTGGTGGAAGCACATATCGGTGCTCACGCGCCGTTTACCGTGCCGGATGCCGGTCTGGAGATGCTGCGTGAAGCCGTGAAAGCCACAGGCCGTGGTTTGCATATTCACGCTGCGGAAGACCTTTACGACGTTTCCTACAGTCACCACTGGTACGGCAAAGACCTGCTGGCACGACTGGCGCAATTCGATCTCATCGACAGCAAAACGCTGGTCGCTCATGGGCTGTACTTGTCGAAAGATGACATCACCCTACTCAATCAGCGCGATGCGTTCCTGGTGCATAACGCCCGTTCAAACATGAACAACCATGTCGGCTACAACCATCACCTTAGCGACATCCGCAATCTGGCGTTGGGAACGGACGGCATTGGTTCGGACATGTTTGAAGAGATGAAATTTGCCTTCTTTAAACATCGCGATGCGGGTGGTCCGCTGTGGCCTGACAGTTTTGCCAAAGCCCTGACTAACGGTAACGAACTGATGAGCCGCAACTTTGGCGCGAAATTTGGGCTTCTGGAAGCCGGTTACAAAGCTGATTTAACCATTTGCGATTACAACTCGCCGACGCCGCTGCTGGCAGACAATATCGCCGGGCATATCGCTTTCGGTATGGGCTCAGGCAGCGTTCACAGCGTGATGGTCAATGGTGTGATGGTCTATGAAGACCGTCAGTTTAACTTCGATTGCGATTCCATTTATGCACAAGCCAGAAAAGCCGCTGCCAGTATGTGGCGTCGGATGGATGCGCTGGCATAAATGACAGATGCCCTCTTCCCGCAGGGAAGAGGGTTAAATAAGGAAAGAAGATGATTGAACAATTTTTCAGGCCCGACTCTGTCGAACAGGCGCTGGAACTGAAGCGCCGCTACCAGGATGAAGCCGTCTGGTTCGCCGGGGGCAGCAAACTCAATGCTACACCAACCCGTACCGATAAAAAGATTGCCATTTCCTTACAGGATCTGGAACTGGACTGGGTTGACTGGGATAACGGTGCACTGCGGATTGGCGCAATGTCTCGCTTGCAGCCACTGCGTGATGCGCGATTTATTCCTGCAGCGCTGCGTGAAGCCCTCGGTTTTGTTTACTCACGCCATGTTCGTAATCAGTCGACCATTGGTGGTGAAATCGCCGCCCGCCAGGAAGAGTCGGTGCTGCTTCCCGTCCTGTTGGCACTGGATGCTGAACTGGTTTTTGGCAACGGCGAAACGCTGTCAATCGAGGACTACCTGGCCTGCCCATGCGATCGCCTGCTAACCGAAATTATCATTAAAGATCCGTATCGCACCTGTGCGACCCGCAAAATTAGCCGTTCTCAGGCAGGTTTAACCGTCGTGACGGCAGCCGTTGCAATGACAGACCACGACGGTATGCGAATTGCGCTGGATGGCGTCGCCAGTAAAGCACTGCGTCTGCATGATGTCGAAAAACAAAATCTGGAAGGCAATGCACTTGAACAGGCTGTCGCCAACGCCATTTTCCCGCAGGAAGATTTGCGGGGCAGCGTGGCCTATAAACGCTATATCACGGGAGTTCTGGTAGCCGACCTGTATGCCGACTGCCAACAGGCTGGGGAGGAAGCCGTATGATCATCCACTTTACTTTAAATGGCGCGCCTCAGGAGCTAACCGTTAATCCAGGCGAAAACGTGCAAAAGCTGTTGTTTAACATGGGAATGCACTCTGTACGCAACAGTGATGATGGTTTCGGGTTTGCCGGTTCTGACGCAATAATCTTTAACGGTAATATCGTTAACGCGTCCTTGCTTATTGCCGCACAGTTAGAGAAGGCAGATATTCGTACCGCAGAATCTCTGGGCAAATGGAACGAGTTAAGTCTGGTTCAACAGGCAATGGTTGATGTTGGCGTGGTGCAGTCTGGTTATAACGATCCAGCTGCAGCTCTGATTATCACCGATCTTCTCGATCGCATCGCCGCACCTACCCGCGAAGAGATCGACGACGCGCTTTCTGGTTTGTTCAGCCGCGATGCTGGCTGGCAGCAATACTATCAGGTCATTGAACTGGCGGTTGCACGTAAAAATAATCCGCAGGCCACCATTGATATCGCTCCGACTTTCCGTGACGACCTAGAAGTCATTGGTAAGCATTATCCTAAAACTGATGCCGCGAAAATGGTGCAGGCGAAACCCTGCTATGTTGAAGACCGCGTAACGGCTGACGCCTGCGTCATTAAAATGTTACGTAGCCCACACGCTCACGCACTGATTACTCATCTGGATGTCAGCAAAGCTGAAGCCTTACCGGGCGTCGTTCACGTTATTACTCACCTGAATTGCCCGGATATCTACTATACCCCGGGTGGTCAGAGCGCACCGGAACCGTCACCGCTTGACCGCCGTATGTTCGGCAAGAAAATGCGTCACGTCGGCGATCGTGTTGCTGCGGTCGTCGCAGAAAGTGAAGAAATTGCGCTCGAAGCACTGAAGCTCATCGACGTTGAATATGAAGTGCTTAAGCCGGTAATGTCGATCGACGAAGCAATGGCGGAAGATGCGCCTGTCGTGCACGATGAACCGGTGGTGTATGTTGCTGGTGCGCCAGATACTCTGGAAGACGATAACAGCCATGCAGCCCAGCGCGGCGAGCATATGATCATCAACTTCCCGATCGGTTCTCGCCCTCGCAAAAATATCGCCGCCAGTATTCATGGTCATATTGGCGATATGGACAAAGGCTTTGCCGATGCCGATGTGATCATTGAGCGAACCTATAACTCAACGCAAGCGCAGCAGTGCCCGACTGAAACACATATCTGCTTTACTCGTATGGACGGCGATCGTCTGGTTATCCACGCCTCCACCCAGGTACCATGGCACTTACGCCGCCAGGTCGCGCGCCTCGTGGGCATGAAACAGCATAAAGTTCATGTCATTAAAGAGCGAGTTGGCGGCGGTTTTGGTTCCAAACAGGACATCCTGCTGGAAGAAGTGTGCGCCTGGGCAACCTGCGTGACCGGGCGTCCGGTACTGTTCCGCTACACCCGTGAAGAAGAGTTTATTGCTAACACCTCTCGTCACGTCGCGAAAGTCACCGTCAAACTGGGAGCGAAAAAAGATGGTCGCCTGACGGCAGTGAAGATGGATTTCCGCGCCAACACTGGCCCTTACGGCAACCACTCACTCACCGTACCGTGTAACGGACCGGCGCTGTCGCTGCCGTTATATCCGTGCGATAACGTCGATTTCCAGGTCACCACCTACTACAGCAACATTTGCCCAAATGGTGCTTATCAGGGTTATGGCGCACCGAAAGGTAACTTCGCTATCACCATGGCATTAGCGGAACTGGCTGAACAGTTACAGATCGACCAACTGGAAATTATCGAACGTAACCGGGTACACGAAGGGCAAGAGCTGAAAATTCTCGGTGCAATCGGTGAAGGTAAAGCGCCGACCTCCGTTCCTTCCGCCGCCAGCTGTGCACTGGAAGAGATCCTGCGTCAGGGTCGCGAGATGATCCAATGGTCGTCACCGAAACCGCAAAATGGTGACTGGCACATCGGTCGCGGCGTCGCCATTATCATGCAGAAATCGGGTATCCCGGATATCGATCAGGCTAACTGCATGATCAAACTGGAATCGGACGGCACCTTTATCGTTCATTCTGGCGGTGCGGATATTGGTACTGGTCTGGATACTGTAGTGACGAAACTGGCAGCAGAAGTGCTGCACTGCCCACCGCAGGACGTGCATGTTATCTCCGGTGATACCGATCATGCGTTGTTTGATAAAGGCGCATATGCCTCGTCCGGTACTTGCTTCTCGGGTAACGCGGCGCGTTTGGCAGCGGAAAATCTACGGGAGAAAATTCTGTTCCACGGCGCGCAAATGTTGGGTGAGCCAGTGGCAGATGTTCAACTGGCAACGCCGGGCGTCGTGCGCGGCAAGAAAGGCGAAGTTAGTTTCGGGGATATTGCCCATAAAGGCGAAACCGGCACCGGCTTTGGTTCACTGGTGGGAACTGGCAGTTATATCACGCCTGATTTCGCCTTCCCGTATGGCGCAAACTTCGCTGAAGTTGCCGTCAACACGCGTACGGGTGAAATCCGCCTGGATAAATTCTACGCCTTGCTGGACTGCGGTACACCGGTCAATCCAGAGTTAGCGTTGGGACAAATCTACGGTGCCACCCTGCGTGCTATCGGCCACAGTATGAGCGAAGAGATCATTTATGACGCCGAAGGTCACCCGTTAACGCGTGATTTACGCAGTTACGGCGCACCGAAAATTGGTGACATTCCGCGTGATTTCCGCGCTGTGCTGGTGCCGAGCGACGATAAAGTCGGCCCGTTCGGGGCGAAATCGATCTCGGAAATCGGTGTAAATGGCGCAGCTCCGGCGATTGCTACCGCAATTCACGATGCATGCGGCATCTGGTTACGCGAATGGCATTTCACACCGGAGAAAATACTCACTGCGCTGGAAAAAATATAAATAATAAATGGCCGCTTCGGCGGCCTGTTTCTCTGTTTGAACGATGACTAAATAGTGACTGCGAAAATGAGATAAGCCGTTCTCAAGGCGTCCTGCGCCCCAAATTCGTGGGAATTTATTTTACTAATTCAGATGATCAAATTTACTTTAAAAGGAGTGAAGGGATGTCTGATATAAACCATGCAGGTTCTGACCTTATATTTGAACTGGAGGATCGCCCTCCCTTTCATCAGGCTCTCGTTGGTGCCATTACCCATCTGTTGGCAATTTTCGTTCCGATGGTAACCCCCGCGTTAATCGTGGGTGCGGCCTTACAGCTTTCCGCTGAAACAACTGCCTATCTTGTTTCTATGGCGATGATCGCCTCTGGTATTGGTACCTGGTTACAAGTAAACCGCTACGGCATCGTCGGTTCTGGCCTACTCTCAATTCAGTCAGTCAATTTTTCATTTGTTACGGTCATGATTGCGCTGGGCAGCAGCATGAAAAGCGACGGTTTTCACGAAGAGTTAATCATGTCGTCGCTTCTCGGCGTCTCCTTCGTTGGCGCATTTCTGGTTGTCGGATCTTCATTTATCTTGCCCTATTTACGTCGGGTTATTACGCCTACCGTCAGCGGTATTGTGGTACTGATGATCGGCTTAAGCCTGATTAAAGTCGGCATTATCGATTTTGGTGGAGGATTTGCAGCCAAAAGCAGCGGTACGTTCGGCAATTACGAACATCTCGGCGTTGGTTTATTGGTTTTAATTGTGGTGATCGGCTTTAACTGCTGTCGCAGTCCGTTGCTACGCATGGGAGGGATCGCCATTGGGCTATGTGTCGGCTATATCGCATCGTTATGCCTGGGCATGGTGGATTTCAGCAGTATGCGCAATTTGCCGTTAATCACCATCCCGCATCCGTTCAAATACGGCTTTAGTTTTAGCTTCCATCAGTTCCTGGTGGTTGGCACGATTTATCTGCTTAGCGTGCTGGAAGCAGTCGGCGATATCACCGCCACGGCAATGGTTTCCCGCCGCCCCATTCAGGGGGAAGAGTATCAGTCCCGGCTGAAAGGCGGCGTGCTGGCAGATGGTCTGGTTTCTGTTATCGCCTCCGCTGTCGGTTCATTACCATTAACCACGTTTGCGCAAAATAATGGGGTTATTCAGATGACTGGCGTCGCTTCACGTTATGTCGGGCGAACCATCGCGGTAATGCTGGTTATCCTCGGCTTATTTCCGATGATTGGCGGCTTCTTCACGACCATTCCCTCGGCAGTTCTGGGAGGCGCAATGACGTTGATGTTTTCCATGATTGCCATCGCAGGGATTCGCATCATCATCACCAACGGTTTAAAGCGCCGTGAAACACTTATTGTCGCCACTTCTTTAGGTTTAGGGCTTGGCGTCTCCTACGATCCCGAAATTTTTAAAATATTGCCAGCCTCTATTTATGTATTAGTTGAAAACCCTATTTGTGCTGGCGGGTTAACTGCGATTTTATTAAATATTATCCTCCCTGGTGGCTACCGACAGGAAAACGTTCTGCCTGGTATTACCTCAGCGGAAGAGATGGATTAACAGTAAAGGAGTCAATGATGTCAGGAGAACACACGTTAAAAGCGGTACGAGGCAGTTTTATTGATGTCACCCGTACGATCGATAACCCGGAAGAGATTGCCTCTGCGCTGCGGTTTATTGAGGATGGTTTATTACTCATTAAACAGGGAAAAGTGGAATGGTTTGGCGAATGGGAAAACGGAAAGCATCAAATTCCTGACACCATTCGCGTGCGCGACTATCGCGGCAAACTGATAGTACCGGGCTTTGTCGATACACATATCCATTATCCGCAAAGTGAAATGGTGGGGGCCTATGGTGAGCAATTGCTGGAGTGGTTGAATAAACACACCTTCCCTACTGAACGTCGTTATGAGGATTTAGAGTACGCCCGCGAAATGTCGGCGTTCTTCATCAAGCAGCTTTTACGTAACGGAACCACCACGGCGCTGGTGTTTGGCACTGTTCATCCGCAATCTGTTGATGCGCTGTTTGAAGCCGCCAGTCATATCAATATGCGTATGATTGCCGGTAAGGTGATGATGGACCGCAACGCACCGGATTATCTGCTCGACACTGCCGAAAGCAGCTATCACCAAAGCAAAGAACTGATCGAACGCTGGCACAAAAATGGTCGTCTGCTATATGCGATTACGCCACGCTTCGCCCCGACCTCATCTCCTGAACAGATGGCGATGGCGCAACGCCTGAAAGAAGAATATCCGGATACGTGGGTACATACCCATCTCTGTGAAAACAAAGATGAAATTGCCTGGGTGAAATCGCTTTATCCTGACCATGATGGTTATCTGGATGTTTACCATCAGTACGGCCTGACCGGTAAAAACTGTGTCTTTGCTCACTGCGTCCATCTCGAAGAAAAAGAGTGGGATCGTCTCAGCGAAACCAAATCCAGCATTGCTTTCTGTCCGACCTCCAACCTTTACCTCGGCAGCGGCTTATTCAACTTGAAAAAAGCATGGCAGAAGAAAGTTAAAGTGGGCATGGGAACGGATATCGGTGCCGGAACCACTTTCAACATGCTGCAAACGCTGAACGAAGCCTACAAAGTATTGCAATTACAAGGCTATCGCCTCTCGGCATATGAAGCGTTTTACCTGGCCACGCTCGGCGGAGCGAAATCTCTGGGCCTTGACGATTTGATTGGCAACTTTTTACCTGGCAAAGAGGCTGATTTCGTGGTGATGGAACCCACCGCCACTCCGCTACAGCAGCTGCGCTATGACAACTCTGTTTCTTTAGTCGACAAATTGTTCGTGATGATGACGTTGGGCGATGACCGTTCGATCTACCGCACCTACGTTGATGGTCGTCTGGTGTACGAACGCAACTAATAATAAAACTTTAACATCCTCGTGAGGACATCATTATGTCTGGAGACATCCTACAAACACCGGACGCACCAAAGCCACAGGGCGCGCTGGATAATTATTTTAAAATTACCGCTCGTGGCAGTACCGTTCGTCAGGAAGTACTGGCTGGCTTAACGACCTTTCTGGCCATGGTTTATTCCGTTATCGTCGTTCCGGGAATGCTGGGCAAAGCAGGTTTTCCTCCCGCAGCTGTGTTTGTTGCCACCTGTCTGGTCGCGGGCTTCGGCTCGTTGCTGATGGGATTATGGGCTAATTTGCCAATGGCGATTGGTTGCGCGATTTCCTTGACGGCGTTTACCGCATTCAGTCTGGTACTCGGGCAACAAATTAGCGTTCCTGTCGCACTGGGCGCGGTATTTCTGATGGGCGTCATCTTCACCGCCATTTCCGTAACCGGTGTGCGTACCTGGATCTTACGTAATTTGCCGATGGGTATCGCTCACGGTACAGGTATCGGTATCGGGCTGTTTCTGCTGCTGATTGCTGCTAACGGTGTGGGTATGGTTATCAAAAACCCGATTGAAGGCTTGCCAGTGGCGCTCGGTGCGTTTACCTCCTTCCCGGTGATGATGAGCTTGCTGGGGCTGGCGGTCATCTTCGGCCTGGAGAAGTGTCGCGTACCCGGCGGGATCTTGTTGGTGATTATTGCAATTTCGATCATCGGCTTAATCTTTGACCCAGCGGTGAAATACCACGGTCTGGTGGCGATGCCAAGCCTGACTGGCGAAGATGGTAAGTCTCTGATTTTCAGCCTCGATATTATGGGTGCACTCCAGCCAACTGTACTTCCGAGTGTACTGGCATTGGTGATGACCGCAGTGTTCGACGCTACTGGCACCATCCGTGCCGTCGCCGGTCAGGCGAATTTGTTGGATAAAGACAACCAGATCATCAACGGCGGCAAAGCCCTGACCAGTGACTCAGTAAGTTCAATATTCTCCGGCCTGGTGGGCGCAGCGCCCGCAGCGGTTTATATCGAATCAGCGGCAGGAACCGCCGCCGGGGGTAAAACAGGTTTAACCGCAACCGTAGTGGGGGCGTTATTCCTGTTAATTCTGTTTTTATCACCGCTGTCATTTTTGATCCCTGGTTACGCCACTGCACCCGCTCTGATGTACGTAGGTTTGCTGATGTTAAGTAACGTCTCGAAGCTGGATTTCAATGATTTTATTGACGCTATGGCTGGCCTGGTGTGTGCCGTGTTCATCGTTCTGACTTGTAATATCGTTACCGGTATTATGCTGGGCTTTGTGACACTGGTCGTAGGCCGCGTCTTTGCACGCGAATGGCAAAAGCTGAATATTGGTACGGTGATCATTACTGCCGCACTGGTCGCATTTTACGCGGGTGGTTGGGCAATCTAATAGATTCTCCGCGCCTTTCAGCGCGGAGATTTCTTTCAGAGAGGATTCTCACCGCTGGCAACAATACGCTGCTGGCGGACTCGCCTGAGTTCTCTTTCAGTAAGCAACTGCAGCGCCTGTGTTGGGCAAGATTCAACGCAGGCTGGCCCCTCTTCCCGCTGTTCACAGAGATCGCATTTCACAATTTGTTGTCGGGTATCCCCCGGCAACGACTGAATGGTGATCATTCCAAACGGGCACGCACTGACGCAACTCTGACAGCCAATACAACGGGCAGAATTGGTCTGCACCACCTGCTCGCCCATCGTCAGCGCCCCCACGGGGCAAGCGCCAACACAAGGGGCGTTTTCACACTGATGGCACATCACCGGCGCACTGATGCTGTCCAGTCGCTGTACCTTCAGCCGGGGTAAAAAGACATCGGCATTCAACTCCTGTTCTGAAGGGTGAGCGACCACACAGGCTACTTCACAAGTACGGCAGCCAATACAGTCAGCCGGATTAACGATAATTAACGATTTCATCACGATGCCTTCGTATCAAACAGAGTTAACATATCGCGCGCCGCCTGCCTTCCTGCGGCCATTGCAGTGACAACCAGATCCGCGCCATGAACTGCATCACCACCAGCAAAGACTTTTTTCAGATGCGTCTGGGTAGGTAAATACCCGACGTCACCGGTTTGAATCAGGCCCCATTTATCGAGTTTAATTCCGCTGCCCTGCAACCACGGCATGGCATGCGCCTGGAAACCAAAGGCCATAATCAGAACATCGGCGGGCAATTCAAACTCTGAACCCGCTACCGGACGAGGACGACGGCGACCATCCGGCCCCGGCTCACCCATGGCGGTACGAATCAGGCCCACCGCAGTTAAACGCCCATCTTCGTCACAAGCGATATATTGCGGTTGAACATTGAACTGAAACTCGACACCTTCCTCGCGCGCATTAACCACCTCTTTGCGCGAGCCCGGCATACTGACTTCATCACGACGATACGCGCAGGTCACGCTGGCGGCATTGAGGCGGATGGAAGTCCGCAAACAATCCATTGTCGTATCGCCACCGCCCAATACCACGACTCGCTTACCTTCCACGTCCGTCAGCGGATACTCTTCAGACTCCGGCAATCCCATGAGCTGGCGGGTATGGGCAGTCAGGAACGGTAGAGCCTGAATGACACCGGGCGCATCTTCATGCGGCAGATCTGCTCGCATCATCCCGTAAGTCCCCACGCCGATGAAAACTGCATCATATTCAGAAGTTAAATCGCTAAAGGTAATATCGCGGCCAATTTCACAGTTAAGATGAAAGTCGATTCCCATTGCGGTGAATATCTCTCGCCGCTGGCTTAATACCGTTTTATCGAGTTTGAAAGGAGGAATGCCAAAAGTCAGCATACCGCCAATTTCTGGATGGCGATCAAAGACATCGACCTGAACTCCTGCGCGCGCCAGAATATCAGCACACCCTAACCCTGCAGGCCCAGCGCCAATCACCGCCACTTTTTCGCTACGGGGAACAACTTTGCTGACATCGGGACGCCAGCCCATCGCCAGCGCGGTATCGGTGATGTAGCGTTCCAGATTACCGATAGAGACTGCGCCCGAGTGATCTTTCAAAGTACATGCGCCTTCACAAAGACGGTCCTGTGGACATACCCTGCCGCAAATTTCTGGTAAGGAACTGGTCTGGTGGCAAAGTTCTGCCGCTTCAATAATCTTTCCTTCCTGTACCAGACGGATGTAATCCGGAATAGCGTTATGCAGCGGGCAATGCCAGTTGCAGTTAGCTTTTTCGGCACAATAAACACAGCGGTCACTCTCATAAGTCGCTTGTTGTGGATCCAGCCCGCAATATATTTCGCCAAAGTGGGTTTTCCGTTCACTCGCTGAAATTTTATCTGCGCCTTTACGCGAGTTAACGGGGAGCAACGCTGCACTGCGAGATGGCTGAGCGTCTGATGACGCTTTTCCTGCTGCCGTTTTGCGCTGGCGGGCCACCTTTATCTGCTGCAACCCTTTATCGTCCATCAGTCGTAACGCCTGTGTTGGGCAAACTTCAATACAGGCTTGCGTGCCGGAACTGCGCTGGTTACAAAGGTCGCATTTCTGCGCAATCGTATCGACCATCTCAACGACGCCAAAGGGGCAAGCGATTGCGCATCTTTTACAACCAATACATTTTTGCTCGTCCAGTTGTACGCTATCGGACTGGAAAGTCAGAGCATTAACCGGACAAGCCGTAACGCAAGGGGCATTGTTGCAGTGATGGCAGGCCACCGGATTCGCAGCCTGGCCTTTCCCTACAACGTGGATACGCGGTCGAAAGTCACTGTGACTCAGCGGCCAGTTTTCTTGATTGTGTGCCACCGCACAGGCAATTTCACAAGCATGACAGCCTATACATTCCGCAGCTTCAGCAGCAATAAACTTATTCATTTGCATCCCTTTCATTTAATGAGTTATGTCTTCTCAAATTTCGCGATGCAATAAACGGGCATATATTAGGTAGCATGACCGTTTTAATTATAATTTTGCGACTGAGTTCAAATTATTGCCCCTCAATCTATGCCGCTTTCATTATTTCAACATTGCCGATCAAAAGAGCGCTATCCAGATAAAAACGATTAAATGCGAGAGTGCGACATGCCAGAATGATTAATGAAATATCAATATGAGAAAATTACAGATAATTCCATTGTCAGGTTCTCTTCTCATTTTCGTGGTTTAACCACGATTATGTGATTGCCTCCGCAATTCCTGTCTCTAACTCCCCTTCCTCGCAAAAACTGGCACTCCACGAGCATGTGTTTAGACAGTTTCATTAACGTAAACGGTTGCTTTTTACTCTGGCGGGCGAAAGGAGAAACACTGATGAGCGCCATAGATTCCCAACTTCCCTCATCTTCTGGGCAAGACCGCCCAACTGATGAGGTTGACCGCATATTATCACCAGGAAAGCTGATCATACTCGGTCTGCAACACGTCCTTGTCATGTACGCAGGTGCAGTCGCTGTTCCTCTTATGATTGGTGACCGACTGGGCCTCTCAAAAGAAGCTATTGCGATGCTCATTAGCTCGGATCTCTTTTGCTGCGGGATCGTCACATTATTGCAATGTATCGGTATCGGCCGCTTTATGGGGATCCGCCTGCCGGTGATTATGTCGGTGACCTTTGCTGCTGTAACACCAATGATAGCCATTGGGATGAACCCGGATATCGGCCTGCTGGGGATATTTGGTGCCACTATCGCCGCGGGTTTTATCACCACATTATTAGCGCCACTTATCGGTCGCTTGATGCCTTTATTCCCGCCACTGGTTACCGGTGTGGTTATTACTTCTATCGGGCTTAGCATCATTCAGGTGGGTATTGACTGGGCCGCCGGAGGTAAAGGGAATCCGCAATATGGTAATCCCGTTTATTTAGGTATCTCCTTTGCCGTCTTAATTTTTATCTTGCTCATTACTCGCTATGCGAAAGGATTTATGTCCAACGTCGCCGTATTACTGGGGATTGTATTTGGCTTTTTACTTTCGTGGATGATGAATGAAGTCAATTTATCCGGGCTACATGATGCTTCATGGTTTGCGATTGTTACGCCGATGTCGTTTGGTATGCCGATTTTCGATCCCGTTTCCATTCTGACCATGACTGCCGTGTTAATCATCGTGTTTATCGAGTCAATGGGGATGTTCCTGGCACTGGGTGAAATAGTCGGTCGTAAACTCTCTTCGCACGATATTATTCGCGGGCTGCGTGTCGATGGCGTAGGGACAATGATAGGCGGCACGTTTAACAGCTTCCCCCACACGTCATTTTCTCAAAACGTTGGCCTGGTTAGCGTGACGCGCGTTCATAGCCGCTGGGTGTGTATTTCTTCGGGAATTATATTAATCCTGTTTGGCATGGTGCCAAAAATGGCGGTGCTGGTAGCCTCCATTCCGCAATTTGTGCTGGGCGGCGCTGGTCTAGTGATGTTCGGCATGGTACTGGCGACAGGGATTCGAATTCTGTCGCGCTGTAACTACACCACCAACCGTTACAACCTCTATATTGTGGCGATCAGTCTCGGCGTTGGCATGACTCCGACGCTCTCTCACGATTTCTTTTCTAAGTTACCGGCCGTACTGCAACCGCTGCTACATAGCGGCATTATGCTCGCAACCCTTAGCGCCGTTGTGCTGAACGTCTTCTTTAATGGCTATCAGCATCATGCTGACCTGGTGAAGGAATCCGTCTCTGATAAAGATTTAAAAGTCAGGACAGTACGTATGTGGCTTCTGATGCGCAAGCTGAAGAAAAATGAGCATGGAGAATAATATGAATTTTTTAATGCGCGCTATATTCAGTCTGTTGTTGCTTTTTACTCTCTCTATTCCTGTCATTTCTGACTGTGTTGCAATGGCCATTGAAAGTCGCTTCAAATATATGATGCTACTTTTTTAAATGGTTTTTACCTGTCGGCATCCGCTCAAAACGGGCGGTTGTCGATAAACGCTCACTTGGTTAATCATTTCACTCTTCAATTATCTATAATGATGAGTGATCAGAATTACATGTGAGAAATTATGCAAACGGAACACGTCATTTTATTGAATGCACAGGGAGTTCCCACGGGTACGCTGGAAAAGTATGCCGCACACACGGCAGACACCCGCTTACATCTCGCGTTCTCCAGTTGGCTGTTTAATGCCAAAGGACAATTATTAGTTACCCGCCGCGCACTGAGCAAAAAAGCATGGCCTGGCGTGTGGACTAACTCGGTTTGTGGGCACCCACAACTGGGAGAAAGCAACGAAGACGCAGTGATCCGCCGTTGCCGTTATGAGCTTGGCGTGGAAATTACGCCTCCTGAATCTATCTATCCTGACTTTCGCTACCGCGCCACCGATCCGAGTGGCATTGTGGAAAATGAAGTGTGTCCGGTATTTGCCGCACGCACCACTAGTGCGTTACAGATCAATGATGATGAAGTGATGGATTATCAATGGTGTGATTTAGCAGATGTATTACACGGTATTGATGCCACGCCGTGGGCGTTCAGTCCGTGGATGGTGATGCAGGCGACAAATCGCGAAGCCAGAAAACGATTATCTGCATTTACCCAGCTTAAATAAAAAAACCCCGACATTTGCCGGGGTTGTGAGCATAACGTAATGCTTATTTTACCGGACGCATCGCCGGGAACAGAATAACGTCGCGGATGGTATGGCTGTTGGTGAACAGCATTACCATACGGTCGATACCAATTCCCAGACCTGCTGTCGGCGGTAAGCCATGTTCCAGTGCGGTGACGTAATCTTCATCGTAGAACATCGCTTCGTCGTCACCTGCGTCTTTCGCGGCAACCTGATCCAGGAAGCGTTGCGCCTGATCTTCCGCGTCATTCAGCTCGCTAAAGCCGTTACCGATTTCACGACCACCAATGAAGAACTCAAAGCGGTCTGTGATTTCCGGGTTAACGTCGTTACGACGCGCCAGCGGAGAAACTTCTGCCGGATATTCAGTAATGAAGGTCGGCTGAATCAGATGTGCTTCTGCCACTTCTTCGAAGATCTCGGTAACGATACGGCCCAGACCCCAGCTCTTCTCAACGTGGATGCCGATAGATTCAGCAATTGCTTTCGCAGAGTCGAAGTTGTCCAGATCCGCCATGTCGGTTTCCGGGCGATATTTCTTGATCGCTTCACGCATGGTCAGTTTTTCGAACGGTTTACCGAAGTCCAGCGTCACGTCGCCGTAGGTCACTTCCGTCTTACCGAGAATATCCTGTGCCAGAGTACGGAACAGCGATTCGGTCAGCTCGATCAGATCTTTGTAATCTGCGTAAGCCATGTAGAGTTCCATCATGGTGAACTCTGGGTTATGACGTACGGAAATACCTTCGTTACGGAAGTTACGGTTGATTTCGAATACACGCTCGAAGCCACCAACCACCAGACGCTTGAGGTACAGTTCCGGCGCGATACGCAGGTACATGTCGAGATCCAGCGCGTTATGGTGGGTGATAAACGGACGCGCAGCGGCACCGCCAGGGATCACCTGCATCATCGGCGTTTCAACTTCCATAAAGCCGCGGTTCACCATGAACTGGCGAATACCAGAGAGGATCTGCGAGCGCACTTTAAAGGTGTTGCGGGATTCATCGTTGGAGATGAGATCGAGATAACGCTGACGATAGCGCGCTTCCTGATCCTGCAAGCCGTGGAATTTATCCGGCAGCGGACGCAGTGCTTTGGTCAGCAGACGCAACTCGGTGCAGTGGATAGACAGTTCGCCGGTTTTGGTTTTGAACAGCTTACCTTTCGCGCCGAGGATGTCGCCGAGGTCCCATTTTTTGAACTGCTCGTTATAAACGCCTTCCGGGAGATCGTCACGGGCAACGTACAGCTGAATGCGACCGCCAACGTCCTGCAGGGTAACGAAAGACGCTTTACCCATAATACGACGGGTCATCATGCGGCCAGCAACGGCGACTTCGATGTTCAGCGCTTCCAGTTCTTCGTTCTCTTTGCCGTCGAATTCTGCGTGCAATTGGTCAGAGGTATGATCGCGACGGAAATCGTTCGGGAAGGCAATCCCCTGCTCGCGCAGGTTCGCCAGCTTCTCACGACGCGTTTTCAGTTCATTGTTAAGATCGACTACCGCGTCAGCGCCCTGTGCGTGTTGTTCAGACATGTTGGTTCCTCATAACCCTGCTTTCAAACTTGCTTCGATAAATTGATCCAGGCTGCCGTCCAGCACGGCCTGCGTGTTGCGGGTTTCTACCCCGGTGCGCAGATCTTTAATGCGGGAGTCATCAAGGACATAAGAACGAATCTGGCTGCCCCAGCCGATGTCGGATTTGTTATCTTCCATCGCCTGTTTCTCGGCATTTTTCTTCTGCATCTCCAGTTCATAAAGCTTCGCTTTCATCTGCTTCATGGCCTGATCTTTGTTCTTGTGCTGGGAACGGTCGTTCTGGCACTGGGTCACGATCCCGGTCGGGATGTGGGTAATACGCACCGCAGATTCGGTACGGTTAACGTGCTGACCGCCCGCGCCGGACGTGCGATAAACGTCAATGCGCAGATCCGCCGGGTTGATTTCGATATCAATATCATCATCAACTTCCGGATAAACAAACGCGGAGCTGAACGACGTGTGGCGACGACCGCCGGAGTCAAACGGGCTTTTACGCACCAGGCGGTGAACGCCGGTTTCTGTACGCAGCCAGCCGTAAGCGTAATCGCCGGAGATTTTGATCGTCACGGATTTAATACCCGCCACTTCACCTTCCGACTCTTCGATGATTTCAGTTTTGAAACCACGCGATTCTGCCCAGCGCAGATACATACGCTCAAGCATGCTCGCCCAGTCCTGTGCTTCCGTACCGCCAGACCCCGCCTGAATATCGAGGTAGCAGTCGGCGCTGTCATATTCGCCAGAGAACATACGGCGGAACTCAAGCTGCGCCAGTTTTTCTTCCAGGGCGTCGAGTTCAGCAACGGCTTCGTTAAAGGTTTCTTCGTCGTCAGCTTCTACAGCCAGTTCCAGCAGACCAGAAACATCTTCCAGCCCCTGTTTCATTTGGTCGAGGGTGTCGACAACGGCTTCGAGGGAGGAACGCTCTTTACCCAGCGCCTGTGCGCGTTCGGGTTCGTTCCAGACATCCGGCTGTTCCAGCTCGGCGTTTACTTCTTCCAGACGCTCTTTCTTGGCGTCGTAGTCAAAGATACCCCCTAAGAACGTCGGAGCGTTCCGTGAGGTCCTGAATGCGATTATTTACCGGATTAATTTCAAACATGGTCTGATTTCTTTTATTGAGCTAGTCAAAATGCGGTGATAAGAGCGGGATTGTACCCAATCCACGCTCTTTTTTATAGAGAAGATGACGCTAAATTGGCCAGATATTGTCGATGATAATTTGCAGGCTGCGGTTGCCGCGAAACTCGTTGATATCGAGCTTATAAGCCAGTTGCACTTCGCGCACGCCGTTATCCGGCCAGAGGGCGGTATCGACATTAAAAGCAATACCATCCAGCAGTGGACCGCCGCCGACCGGTTCGACCATCACCTTCAAATGACGTTCGCCCACCAGCCGCTGTTGCAGCAGACGGAAATGACCGTCAAACAGCGGCTCCGGGAACATCTGCCCCCACGGGCCAGCATCGCGCAGCAGCTGCGCCACTTCCATGGTCATTTCGGCCGGGCTTAACGGACCGTCTGATACCACTTCGCCTTGCAATAGCGAAGGGTCCAGCCACTCAGTAACCAGTTCGCCAAACCGTTGTTGAAAGAGTTTGAATTTATCCTCTTCCAGCGACAAACCCGCCGCCATCGCATGACCGCCAAACTTCAGCATCATGCCAGGGTAGAGTGTGTCTAATCGCTCCAGCGCATCACGCATATGCAGCCCCTGAATGGAGCGACCGGAACCTTTCAGCGTACCGTCACCTGCTGGCGCAAACGCGATAACCGGACGGTGAAAACGCTCTTTGATGCGCGAAGCCAGAATACCGACAACGCCCTGATGCCATTCGGGGTGATACATTGCCAGCCCGCCGGGTAGCGTGTCACGGCTGCGCTCCAGTTTCTCGCACAGGGTCAGGGCTTCAATTTGCATTCCTTGTTCGATCTCTTTTCGCGTCTGGTTTAGCGCATCGAGTTCATTTGCCAGCACGCGCGCTTCGCCGATGTTGTCGCACAACAACAGCGCCACACCGACGGACATATCGTCCAGTCGTCCGGCAGCATTGAGACGTGGCCCCAGCGCAAAACCTAAATCGCTGGCGGCGAGTTTTTGTGCATCACGGTTTGCCACTTCAAGCAGCGCTTTAATCCCCGGACGGCACTTTCCGGCTCGGATGCGACTCATCCCCTGCCAGGTCAGAATGCGATTATTAGCGTCCAGCGGCACGACGTCCGCCACTGTCCCCAGCGCGACCAGATCCAGCAGTTCTGCCAGGTTAGGAATTGCGATGTTACGCTCATCAAACCAGCCCTGATCGCGCAAAAAGGTGCGCAGCGCCAGCATCAGATAAAACGCCACACCCACGCCTGCCAGTGATTTCGACGGGAAATTACAGTCGCGCAAGTTAGGGTTAATGATCGCTTCCGCTGCGGGTAATGTGTCGCCTGGCAAATGGTGATCGGTAACAATAACCGGGATGCCCAACGAGCGAGCGTGCTCAACCCCCGCATGGGAGGAAATACCGTTATCCACCGTGACAATTAACTGCGCGCCACGGGCATGGGCCTGATCGACCACTTCCGGGCTTAAGCCGTAACCGTCTTCGAAACGGTTTGGTACCAGGTAGTCGATATTGCTGCAACCAAGCGAGCGCATCGCCAGCACGCTTAGAGCCGTGCTGGTCGCGCCGTCGGCGTCGAAATCACCGACCACAATAATCCGCGTTCCTTCGCGAAAAGCGTTGTAAAGGATCTCAACGGCCTTTTCGACGCCGCTCAGTTGCTGCCAGGGCAGCATACCTTTAACACTGCGTTCCAGTTCTTGCGCACTGCGTACTCCCCGGCTGGCGTATAAACGGCGCAGCAAGGGAGGCAATTCAGCGGGCAAGTCTGCCGTTTCATCGACTTCACGGCGACGAAGTTGTATCTGTTGTTTCACGCGAATTATTTACCGCTGGTCATTTTTTGGTGTTCGTCGAGGAATTCTTTCATCTCTTTCGGCGGCTGGTAACCCGGAACAAGTGTGCCATTGCTCAGCACAACTGCCGGAGTACCGCTAACGCCAAGCTGGACGCCAAGTGCGTAATGGTCGGCAATATCCACGTCGCAACTGGCTGGTGCGACGCTTTTACCTGCCATCACATCATCAAACGCTTTGTTTTTATCTTTCGCACACCAGATAGCTTTCATTTCTTTCTCTGCATCGCTGTCCAGCCCCTGGCGCGGGAAAGCAAGATAACGCACGGTGATCCCCAGCGCGTTGTAGTCTGCCATTTGCTCATGCAGTTTGTGGCAGTAACCACAGGTAATATCAGTAAACACGGTGATGACGTGTTTTTCCTGCGGCGCTTTATAAACGATCATCTCTTTTTCAAGCGCATTCAACTGCTTTAACAGCATCTTATTGGTGACATTGACCGGAGCCGTGCCACTAACGTCATACATTGGCCCCTGAATGATATGTTTACCATCATCGGTGATGTACAACACGCCGCTGTTAGTCAGAACTGTCTTCATGCCAGCTACAGGCGCGGGCTGAATATCGCTGCTTTTGATGCCCATTTTGGCTAACGTTTGTTGAATTGCCGCGTCATCAGCCTGAGCAAAGCCTGAAAACGCCGCTAACAAAGTAAACAACATAAAACCTTTCTTCATAAATCTTCCCGTTCTTTTCAGACATCACGCCCGCGGGTGATGCTGTTGATGAAGTTGCCGCAGACGCTCGGTAGCGACATGCGTATAAATTTGCGTGGTGGAGAGATCGCTGTGGCCCAGTAGCATCTGCACCACGCGTAAATCCGCACCATGATTTAATAAATGAGTGGCAAAAGCGTGACGCAACACATGCGGTGACAGCTTTTCGCTGTCGATACCCGCCAGCACAGCATAATGTTTAATACGGTGCCAGAAGGTCTGTCGCGTCATCTGCTGCGCACGCTGGCTGGGAAACAACACGTCAATTGACACACCATTCAGCAGCCACGGACGCCCATGTTCCAGATAGGTTTCCAGCCAGTAAACCGCCTCTTCACCTAACGGCACCAGACGCTCTTTGTTGCCTTTACCAATGACCCGTACCACGCCCTGACGCAGGCTGATATCACTCATTGTCAGTCCGACCAGTTCAGAGACACGCAGCCCGGTAGCATACAACACTTCAAGCATGGCTTTATCGCGTAGCTCCAGTGGCTGATCGATTAATGGTGCCTGTAATAAACGTTCGACCTGCGCTTCGCTTAAATCTTTTGGCAAACGCTGGGGCAATTTCGGTGAAGCGAGATGCGCACTGGGATCGTCTTCACGAAACTTTTCGCGATAAAGATACTGGAACAATCGGCGCACTGCACTCAGCAAACGCGCTGAGCTGGTGGCTTTATACCCGCCCTCCAGCCGTTCTGCCAGTAATGCCTGCAAATCGTCACTTTGCGCCGTCGCCAGCGTCAACCCGCGGTGATGCAACCACTCCACCATCATTGACAGATCGCGACGGTAAGCGTTCAACGTATTTTCAGCCAGATTTTTTTCCAGCCACAGAGCATCAAGAAACTGCTCGATGCGTGCCAGATCCTGTTTCACTTGCGCCCCTTATGGTCACTCATTTGATCCATTATGCCTTATTGTGCCGTGACTAAAGCGATTCTGATACACTAGCCGCAAAAGCCACAGCAGAATCGAGAAGCTTACGTTATGAATATGGGTCTTTTTTACGGTTCCAGCACCTGTTACACCGAAATGGCGGCAGAAAAAATCCGCGATATTATCGGCCCAGAACTGGTGACCTTACATAACCTCAAGGACGACTCCCCGAAATTAATGGAGCAGTACGATGTGCTCATTCTGGGTATCCCGACCTGGGATTTTGGTGAAATCCAGGAAGACTGGGAAGCCGTCTGGGATCAGCTCGACGACCTGAACCTTGAAGGTAAAATTGTTGCGCTGTATGGGCTTGGCGATCAACTGGGATACGGCGAGTGGTTCCTCGATGCGCTCGGTATGCTGCATGACAAACTCTCGACCAAAGGCGTGAAGTTCGTCGGCTACTGGCCAACGGAAGGATATGAATTTACCAGCCCGAAACCGGTGATTGCTGACGGGCAACTGTTCGTGGGTCTGGCGCTGGATGAAACTAACCAGTATGACCTTAGCGACGAGCGTATTCAGAGCTGGTGCGAGCAAATCCTCAACGAAATGGCAGAGCATTACGCCTGATCTCACTGACGGCTTAGCGCATATGCTTTGCCGTCATCTTTATCTTTGCGTCTCTTGTTGCAACAAAATCCGCCGTAAATCCCGCCATTCAGCTTCGTCCATGCTGTCGGCTGCCAGCCATAAATGTTGCCGTTTACCGCCATCAGAACGTAAACGCAGCATCATGCCGCTCTTAATCATCCACGGTGCTTTGACGATGCTCCACTCCTGCCCTTGCCAACGCAAACGCCCGTCCATCAACAAGCGAATTTCCCCCTGGCGAGCATTAATACGCCGCTGGCTGCGAACGCAATCAAACACCACCAGCGAAAGTAACACCATCCATAACGGGGTGTAACTGAGTGGCCAGGGCATGAGTAAAATAACAGCGGCAACCAGCCCATGAATCAGCAAGGAAAGCCACTGTGCGCGCCAGGAGACGCGCAAATCAGATTGCCACAGGACCACGTTCCCGGTTCCGTGTCTGGATGAGTCGGACCATCATTTCCAGTTCTGCATCGGCCGGTTTACCGTGATTCATCAGCCAGTTAAACAGGTCCGGATCGTCACATTCCAGCAGACGAATAAAGATGCGTTTTTCGTCATCGCTTAAGCTGTCGTACTCATGTTCGAAAAACGGCATGATTGAAATATCGAGTTCGCGCATACCACGGCGGCATGCCCAATGAATGCGGGCTTTGTTGTTAATGTCCATCTTCTTCCTGTCTCACGAAAATCCAGTACCCGGCTATTGTAACGTGTTTTTCGCCTTCTTTTACGGGAATATCAGTAAACACCATCGCGATCGCGAAATTAATTCACAACAATTCAATGGCTTCATTTTTTTGGAAGTCGCCTCGCAGAAGGCACAGATCGCGTAGTGAAAGCACTTGCATTGCCTCATAGCTCTTTTACCATTAGTCATTAATACGCCGTTAAGCAACTCAGGACTCTATTATGGCTTTTACACCTTTTCCTCCCCGTCAGCCTACGGCTTCTGCCCGTTTACCGCTGACGCTGATGACGCTTGATGACTGGGCGCTTGCCACCATTACTGGCGCGGACAGCGAAAAATATATGCAGGGTCAGGTGACAGCAGATGTCAGCCAGATGGCAGAAGATCAGCACCTGCTCGCCGCCCATTGCGACGCCAAAGGTAAAATGTGGAGCAATTTACGTCTGTTCCGCGACGGCGATGGCTTTGCATGGATTGAACGGCGCAGCGTGCGTGAACCGCAGCTGACTGAACTGAAAAAATATGCGGTATTCTCTAAAGTGACCATCGCGCCAGACGACGAGCGTGTGCTGCTTGGTGTTGCCGGTTTTCAGGCGCGCGCCGCGCTGGCAAATCTCTTTAGCGAACTGCCTTCGAAAGAAAAACAGGTAGTCAAAGAAGGCGCGACCACTTTGCTATGGTTTGAACACCCGGCAGAACGTTTCCTGATCGTAACCGATGAAGCTACTGCTAATATGCTGACCGATAAACTGCGCGGTGAAGCGGAACTGAACAATAGCCAACAGTGGCTGGCATTAAACATTGAAGCGGGTTTCCCGGTGATTGATGCCGCCAACAGCGGGCAGTTTATCCCACAGGCGACCAATCTCCAGGCGCTGGGCGGTATCAGCTTTAAGAAAGGCTGTTATACCGGACAAGAGATGGTGGCGCGAGCAAAATTCCGTGGTGCCAATAAACGTGCGCTCTGGTTGCTGGCAGGTAGCGCCAGCCGACTGCCGGAAGCTGGTGAAGACTTAGAGCTGAAAATGGGCGAGAACTGGCGTCGTACCGGTACGGTACTGGCTGCGGTAAAACTGGAAGATGGTCAGGTCGTGGTACAGGTCGTCATGAATAACGATATGGAACCGGATAGCATCTTCCGCGTACGCGACGATGCGAATACATTGCATATCGAGCCGCTGCCGTATTCGCTCGAAGAGTAAATCTCTTTATCGCATCAGGCATTTATCGCCTGATGCGACGCTGGCGCGTCTTATCATGTCTGGGATTTGATGCCTTTATCACAACAGGGACGAGGCCCGTAGATCGGATAAGGCGTTCACGCCGAATCCGGCAGTTGTGCTCCGATGCCTGATGCGACGCTGGCGCGTCTTATCAGGCCTACAAAGGCATACCCATTACGCCTGCCCAATATACAAATAGATCGCCAGAAAGTGGCACACACTACCGCCGAGCACGAAGCCGTGCCAGATGGCATGGTTGTATGGAATGCGTTTGCAGACGTAGAAAATCACCCCGAGCGAATAAACCACGCCGCCTACCGCCAGTAAGGTAACGCTGCCCGCCGCGAGCTTAACTGCCATTTCATAAATTACCACCAGCGACAGCCAGCCCATCGCCAGATAGATCACCAGAGATAAAATTTTGAATCGGTGCGCGATGGTCAGTTTAAACAGAATACCCAGCAATGCCAGGCTCCAGATAACAATCATCAACCCGCGCGCTAACGGAGAATCCAGCCCCACCAGCAAAAACGGCGTGTAGGTTCCGGCAATCAACAGGTAAATAGCGCAATGGTCAAATTTCTTCAGCCACATTTTTGCCCGTTGATGAGGAATGGCGTGATAGAGCGTCGAAGCGAGGAACAGCAGGATCATACTGCCGCCATAGAGGCTGTAGCTGGTTATCGCTGTGGCGCTGGCATTAAGATCCACCGCCTGAACCAGTAGCAACACCAGCCCAACGATACCAAACACCAACCCAATGCCGTGACTGACGCTGTTGGCTATTTCCTCTGCCAGTGAATATCCCTGCTTAATGAGGGGCTTCTGAACCATAACTTACTCCGGAGAAACGTACACGCACATGTATACCTCTCCAGCGTAACTGAGAATAGTTCCAGTGAACACCTGTTAGCTAAAATAAATTCTGATTTGAGACTAATCTCCTAAAAATCATGAAATTAAATGCGAAATTTCAACTAACAGGCGTGAGTTCAATTTAAAGACATTTAAATTCAATCACATAAAATTGTGTCTGACCGGGATAGATGTCAGCAATGACTTTTTTCAGTTCAGTCAGGGTCATATTTTCCTGCTCTGCATGTTTTTCAGTCAGCGTATCCAGCGTTACGGTTGAGGTTGCGGTGACTTCAATCGTGCAAAAATAACCGTCATCTTCAAAACGTCCGACACGAAGCACATCACCCGTTTTGAAGTGCGATTCAGACTCGTCGCGGATGGTGATGGTTTTACGCCCAGCCAGAATGTCATCCTGGAAACGTTGAAAAAAAGTGATGTCGTTTGGCTGCATGGTACTATTTCCTGTAAGAATTGACTCATCTGGAGCCTATGATAGTGAAAAAACTCACCTTACCGAAAGATTTCTTATGGGGCGGCGCAGTTGCCGCTCATCAGGTCGAAGGCGGCTGGAACAAAGGCGGAAAAGGGCCGAGCATTTGTGACGTTCTGACCGGTGGCGCACACGGCGTGCCGCGCGAAATCACCAAAGAAGTCTTGCCAGGAAAATACTATCCAAACCATGAAGCCGTTGATTTTTATGGTCACTATAAGGAAGACATCAAGCTATTTGCCGAAATGGGCTTCAAATGTTTTCGTACATCCATTGCCTGGACGCGCATTTTTCCAAAAGGCGATGAAGCTCAGCCAAACGAAGAAGGGCTGAAGTTCTACGATGATATGTTCGATGAACTGCTGAAATACAACATCGAACCGGTGATCACCCTCTCCCACTTTGAAATGCCGCTGCATCTGGTGCAGCAATACGGTAGCTGGACCAACCGTAAAGTGGTTGATTTCTTTGTACGTTTCGCGGAAGTGGTATTTGAACGCTATAAGCACAAAGTCAAATACTGGATGACCTTCAACGAAATTAACAACCAGCGTAACTGGCGTGCACCGCTGTTCGGTTACTGCTGCTCCGGCGTGGTGTATACCGAGCATGAAAACCCGGAAGAGACGATGTATCAGGTGCTGCATCACCAGTTTGTCGCCAGCGCCCTGGCGGTGAAAGCTGCGCGTCGCATTAACCCGGAGATGAAAGTCGGCTGTATGCTGGCGATGGTGCCGCTCTATCCTTACTCCTGTAACCCGGACGATGTGATGTTCGCTCAGGAGTCGATGCGCGAACGCTACGTCTTTACCGATGTGCAGCTACGCGGCTATTACCCGTCCTATGTGTTGAACGAGTGGGAGCGTCGCGGATTTAACATCAAAATGGAAGACGGCGATCTGGATGTGCTGCGTGAAGGCACCTGCGATTATCTTGGTTTCAGCTATTACATGACCAATGCAGTGAAGGCCGAAGGCGGCACCGGCGATGCGATCTCTGGTTTTGAAGGCAGCGTACCAAACCCGTATGTTAAAGCATCTGACTGGGGCTGGCAGATTGATCCAGTAGGTCTGCGCTATGCACTTTGCGAACTGTATGAGCGTTATCAGAGGCCGCTGTTTATTGTCGAAAACGGTTTTGGCGCTTACGACAAAGTGGAAGAAGATGGCAGCATCAACGACGACTACCGCATTGACTACCTGCGCGCCCATATCGAAGAGATGAAAAAAGCGGTGACTTACGATGGCGTGGATCTGATGGGCTACACACCGTGGGGCTGCATCGACTGCGTGTCGTTCACCACCGGGCAGTACAGCAAACGCTACGGCTTTATCTATGTGAATAAACATGACGACGGTACTGGCGATATGTCGCGTTCACGTAAGAAGAGCTTTAACTGGTACAAAGAGGTGATTGCCAGCAACGGCGAGAAGCTTTAAGTCGATGAAGTACCGGATGCAATACTTGTTGCATCCGGTCAGACAACTTCCCTGTTTTATTTCCCGCCCGCCAAATCGATAAAACTTCCCGTGACGTAAGAGGCTTTATCACTTAGTAGCCAGACAATGGCCTGCGCGACCTCTTCTGCCTGTCCACCACGCTGCATGGGGATGTTCGACTTAACGCGATCGACGCGTCCAGGCTCGCCGCCGCTGGCGTGCATTTCGGTATAAATAAACCCTGGCCGCACGCAGTTAACGCGGATCCCCTGCGCGGCGACTTCCAGCGATAGTCCGGTGGTTAACGTATCAATCGCCCCTTTCGATGCCGCGTAATCAACATATTCCCCTGGCGAACCCAACCGTGAGGCCACCGAAGAGACATTGACGATAGCGCCGCCACTGCCACCATTTTTAAGCGCCATGCGTTTTACCGCCTCGCGGCAGCAGAGAAAATATCCCGTCACGTTGGTGGAAAGTACTCGGTTGATTCGCTCTGCGGTAAGGTTTTCAACGGTGCACTGGGTAAACAAGATCCCGGCGTTATTGACCAGCGCTGCTAGCGGTTCATCGTGCTGATCGATTGCTGTAAACATCGCAACGACCTGGTTTTCGTCGCTGATATCCGCCTGGAGCACGAATGCTTTGCCACCGGCTTGCGTTATTAAGTTCATCACTTCCTGCGCCGCGTGGAGGTTTTGCTGATAATTAACCGCCACCGTATACCCTTCTTGCGCCAACAGTAATGCAGTTGCCCGCCCGATGCCGCGACTGCCACCAGTCACAAGTGCTATAGCCATTTGTTTTTCCGAGAAAAATTAATTCGTTGACGTATCTTTGAGATTGCTAACAAACTGGCTCAATCTTCAATGTTGGCACGCTTTTCCCCCTCGCCCTTTCAGGGAGAGGGCCGGGGTGAGGGTAAATATTCGCGCCAGTGCCGGCCTGTTCCCCTCACCCTAACCCTCTCCCCAAAGGGGCGAGGGGACTGTCTGAGCACTTTTGTACTTTGTCATCTGACTAAAAAGGCGCCGAAGCGCCTTTAGAAAATAGTCGAATCAGTGAATTACTGGTATTCGCTAATCGGTACGCAGGAGCAGAACAGGTTACGGTCGCCGTAAACATCATCCAGACGTTTCACTGTCGGCCAGTATTTGTCTGCCACACCTGCCGGGAATACCGCAACTTCACGGCTGTACGGATGCGCCCACTCGGCGACCAGTTCGCTCTGAATGTGCGGCGCGTTCACCAGCGGGTTATCTTCCAGCGGCCAGACACCGGCTTTCACCTGGTCAATTTCTGCGCGGATAGCCAGCATCGCGTCGATAAAGCGATCCAGTTCCACTTTGCTTTCAGATTCAGTCGGTTCAACCATCAGCGTACCCGCCACCGGGAACGACATCGTCGGCGCGTGGAAACCGTAGTCGATCAGGCGCTTGGCAATATCCAGCTCGCTGATGCCGGTTTCTTCTTTCAGCGGGCGAATATCGAGAATACATTCGTGCGCCACGCGACCGTCGCGACCGGTATACAGCACCGGGAAGGCATCCTGCAGGCGGCTGGCAATATAGTTGGCGTTGAGGATTGCCACCTGGCTTGCTTTTTTCAGCCCTTCTGCGCCCATCATGCGGATGTACATCCAGCTGATTGGCAGGATAGAGGCGCTACCGAACGGTGCCGCAGAAACCGCGCCCTGACGGGTTAACATGCCTTCGATTTGCACCACGCTATGACCCGGTACAAACGGTGCCAAATGCGCTTTCACGCCGATCGGTCCCATACCCGGACCACCACCGCCGTGCGGAATGCAGAAAGTTTTATGTAGGTTAAGGTGTGAAACGTCCGCACCAATAAAGCCCGGCGAGGTGATGCCAACCTGGGCGTTCATGTTCGCGCCATCAAGGTAAACCTGACCGCCGAACTGATGCACGACTTCACACACTTCACGGATCGTTTCTTCATACACGCCGTGGGTAGAAGGATAAGTCACCATGATACAGGAGAGGTTATCGCCCGCCTGTTCCGCTTTCGCGCGCAGATCAGTCAGATCGATGTTGCCGTTTTTATCACACGCCACAACCACCACCTGCATTCCTGCCATATGTGCAGAAGCGGGGTTAGTTCCGTGCGCAGAAGCCGGGATCAGGCAGATATCGCGATGCCCTTCGTTGCGGCTTTCATGATAATGACGAATCGCCAGCAGGCCCGCGTATTCGCCCTGTGCGCCAGAGTTCGGCTGCATACAAACGGCGTCGTAACCGGTCAGTTTCACCAGCCAGTCAGCCAGCTGCGCAATCATCTGCTGATAACCTTCGGCCTGCTCCGGCGGGCAGAACGGGTGCAGTTCGGCAAATTCCGGCCAGGTGATTGGGATCATCTCGGCGGCGGCGTTCAGTTTCATGGTGCAGGAACCCAGCGGGATCATCGCCTGATTCAGCGCCAGATCTTTACGCTCCAGCGAGTGCATATAGCGCATCATTTCGGTTTCGCTGTGGTAGCGATTAAACACCGGATGGGTGAGGATTTCGTCGTCGCGCAGCATCGCAGGCTGGATAGAGCGGCTGTCGTGAGCCACGTCTTTGTCCAGCGTGTCGATGTCCAGGCCGTGGTTATCGCCCAGCAGCACGTTGAAAAGCTGCATTACGTTTTCACGCGTGGTTGTTTCATCAAGGGTGATCCCAACCGCGTTCAGAATATCGCTACGCAGGTTGATTTCAGCCGCTTCGGCACGCGTCAGTACGCCCGCTTTGTCGGCCACTTCCACACACAAGGTGTCGAAATAGTGCGCATGGCGCAGTTTCAGACCTTTTTGTTGCAGGCCCGCCGCCAGGATATCGGTCAGACGGTGAATGCGGTTAGCGATACGTTTCAGGCCAACCGGGCCGTGATAAACGGCATACAGGCTGGCGATGTTTGCCAGCAGTACCTGGGAAGTACAAATGTTGGAGTTCGCTTTCTCACGGCGGATATGTTGCTCGCGAGTCTGCATCGCCATGCGCAGCGCGGTATTGCCAGCTGCATCTTTCGATACACCGATAATACGGCCCGGCATTGAGCGTTTGTATTCATCTTTCGCCGCAAAGAATGCCGCGTGTGGGCCACCGTAGCCCATCGGCACGCCGAAGCGTTGCGCCGAACCAAAAACAATATCCGCGCCCTGTTTACCCGGCGCAGTTAACAGCACCAGCGCCATAATATCGGCGGCAACGCTGACCACAATTTTGCGTGATTTCAGTTCGCTAATAAGCGCAGTGTAGTCGTGAATTTCACCGGTAGTGCCTACCTGCTGTAACAGCACGCCGAAGACGTCCTGATGGTCGAGCACTTTTTGCGCGTCATCGACAATCACTTCAAAACCAAAGGTTTCGGCACGAGTACGGACCACATCCAGCGTTTGCGGATGCACATCGGAAGCCACGAAGAAGCGGTTGGCATTTTTCAGTTTGCTGACGCGTTTCGCCATCGCCATTGCTTCGGCGGCAGCGGTGGCCTCGTCCAGAAGAGAAGCAGAGGCCATATCCAGTCCAGTCAAATCCAGCGTTACCTGCTGGAAGTTGAGCAGTGCTTCAAGGCGGCCCTGGGAGACTTCAGGTTGATACGGAGTGTACGCGGTATACCAGCCCGGATTTTCCAGCATGTTACGCAGGATAACCGGCGGTAGCTGCACGGCGGTGTAACCCATGCCGATGTAAGACGTGAAGCGTTTATTGCGACTGGCAATAGCCTTGAGTTCTGCCAGTGCGGCGTATTCGGTCGCCGGTGCGCCAACCTGCGGTGGTGTCGCAAGTTGAATATCTTTCGGCACAATCTGGCCGGTCAGCGCGTTTAACGATTGTGCACCAACGGCATTCAGCATTTCTTGCTGTTGCGCGGCGTCCGGTCCGATATGGCGTTCAATAAAAGCGCCGCTGTTTTCAAGCTGGCTTAACGTCTGTGTCATGAGCGATGGTTCCTGAAACGTGCAGTGAATTGTGAACCTCTCTCCTTACGAAGAGAGTGAGGGTGAGGCATAAATTTTCCTCACCCTGATCCTCTCCCGCAGAAGAGGAATAAAGCCGTTACTCGTCTTCTAACAATGCTTCGTATGCGGTCGCATCCAGCAGTGATTCCAGTTCGCTTTCATCGCTGGCTTTGATTTTAAAGATCCAGCCGCCTGCATACGGTTCGCTGTTCACCAGTTCCGGGGAATCGCTCAGTGCGTCGTTTACCGCCACGATTTCACCGCTTACTGGCGCATAAATGTCTGACGCCGCTTTTACCGATTCGGCAACCGCGCAGTCATCGCCCGCGCTAACCGTTGCGCCCACTTCCGGCAGGTCAACAAACACCATATCGCCTAACAGCTCCTGAGCATGTTCGGTAATACCAACGGTGTAAGTGCCGTCGGCTTCTTTACGCAGCCATTCGTGTTCTTTGCTGTATTTCAGTTCTGCTGGTACGTTGCTCATCAATCAATCTCCAAAAAAGTAAATCACGCGACGGCTTTGCCGTTACGCACAAAAACAGGTTTTGTCACTTTAACCGGCATTTCACGGTTGCGAATTTGCACAATCGCCGTTTCGCCAATACCTTCCGGCACGCGCGCCAGCGCAATGCTGTAACCCAGCGTCGGGGAGAAAGTACCGCTGGTGATAATGCCTTCATGCTGGTTGCCCTGCGCATCGGTAAAGCGTACCGGCAGTTCATTACGCAGCACGCCTTTTTCGGTCATCACCAGACCAACCAGTTTTTCTGTACCATGCTCACGCTGCACTTCCAGGGCTTCACGACCGATAAAGTCACGATCTGCCGGTTCCCAGGCGATGGTCCAGCCCATGTTGGCGGCTAAAGGAGAGATGGTTTCGTCCATCTCCTGACCATAAAGATTCATGCCCGCTTCCAGACGCAGCGTGTCACGCGCGCCCAAGCCACATGGCTTAACACCCGCTTCCACCAGCGCACGCCAGAAATCGGCCGCTTTTTCATTGGGCAGCGCAATTTCATAGCCCGCTTCACCGGTATAACCAGTGGTGGCAATAAACAGATCGCCCGCCTGCACGCCAAAGAACGGTTTCATCCCTTCCACCGCCTGACGCTGGGCGTCATTAAACAGTGTGGCAGCTTTTGCCTGCGCATTCGGCCCTTGCACGGCAATCATGGAAAGGTCATCACGAACGGTAATTTCGATGCCGAAAGGTTCAGCGTGTTGGGTAATCCAGGAGAGGTCTTTTTCGCGGGTGGCGGAGTTAACAACGAGGCGGAAGAAATCTTCAGTAAAGTAGTAGACGATGAGGTCATCTATCACACCGCCAGAGGCATTCAACATCCCCGAGTAAAGGGCTTTGCCGCTTTTGGTGAGCTTCGCCACATCGTTCGCCAGCAGATAACGCAGAAACTCCCGGGTGCGGCTGCCGCGAAGATCGACGATGGTCATATGTGACACATCAAACATTCCGGCATCGGTACGTACCGCATGATGTTCGTCGATTTGCGAACCGTAATGCAGCGGCATCATCCAGCCGTGGAAATCCACCATGCGAGCGCCGCAAAGCGTGTGTTGTTCGTACAAAGGAGTCTGTTGTGCCATCTTGTCCTCATTGAATAAGCGGGGCTGACAACTTTTTCATGGTGAAATTATCACCACGAAACCCAGCATCGGAGCCACTCCCGGTCCCCAACGCAATCGTTCTCTTTTGCCTGAACTTACCACCGAAACAGACTGTTAACCATAAGGTAAAATTGATCATCACATTAGCTTATGGTTAAAAAATGCAAAAATCGCGACAGAATAAAAAACCAAAAAATACACCAGTTTCTATACAAAGATGATGTGATGAGAAAGTCAATTTGAATAAGACAATATTAAGAGCTAAAAAAATGTCAAAAAACACTAAATCAAAAAATAATGGCATTAGAAAATATAATGCGAAAACGGAGGTGAAATTAGTTTATTTCAAATGAGGAAAATCTCCCGGCGAAAAAACCGGGAGATGAAAGTGTGATGGGTATCAAATAAACAACAGAGGAGAAATTTTTAACGCAGCCATTCAGGCAAATCGTTTAATCCCATTGCCTGGCGGATAAGTTGCGGCTTAACGCCAGGAAGCGTGTCGGCCAGTTTCAAACCAATATCACGCAGCAGTTTTTTCGCCGGATTGGTACCGGAAAACAGATCGCGGAATCCCTGCATACCAGCCAGCATCAACGCCGCACTGTGCTTGCGGCTACGCTCATAGCGACGCAGATAAATGTACTGCCCGATGTCTTTCCCCTGACGATGCAACCGTTTCAGTTCGGCAATCAGCTCTGCAGCATCCATAAAGCCGAGATTTACCCCCTGCCCCGCCAGCGGGTGAATGGTATGTGCGGCGTCGCCCACCAGCGCCAGACGGTGCGAGGCAAACTGGCGCGCATAACGCCCCGTCAGTGGGAACACCTGACGCGCGCTCTCAACCTTGCATAAGCCCAGGCGATTATCAAAAGCGATATTTAACGCGCGATTAAATTCGTCTTCACTTGCCTGCTGCATCCGCTGCGCTTCCTCTGGCGACAGTGACCAGACAATCGAGCAAAGATGCGGATCGCTAAGCGGTAAAAAGGCCAGAATGCCTTCGCCATGGAAAACCTGCCGCGCCACCGCATCATGCGGTTCTTCCGTGCGAATGGTCGCTACCAGCGCGTGATGCTGATAATCCCAGAAAGTCAGCGGAATATCGGCTTTGTTGCGCAACCAGGAATTAGCGCCGTCCGCGCCAATCACCAGACGCGCCGTTAACATGCTGCCATCTTTCAGCGTCAGGAAGGTTTCATTTTCTCCCCAGGCGACCTGCTGTAATTCTGCGGGGGCTAACAGAGTGATATCTGACGACTGATGCGCTTTGTTCCACAGCGCGTAGTGAATCACTGAATTTTCAACGATATGCCCAAGATGGCTATAGCCCATGCTTTGATCGTCAAACGAAATGTGACCAAAGCTGTCTTTGTCCCACACTTCCATACCGTGATAACAGCTGGCCCTACGAGAGAGAATGTCCTGCCAGACGCCAAGACGGGTGAGTAATTTTTCGCTGGCGGCATTGATAGCCGAAACGCGCAGTTGTGGTGGTGCATTCGCCGCCAGAGGTTCCTGTACGCGCTGCTCCAGTACGGCAACGCGTAAGCCGCTCCCCTGTAAGCCACAGGCAACCGCCAGCCCCACCATGCCGCCGCCAACAATGGCTACATCAACACTTTGCATTGTTTATTCCTTAAAACCGCCTTCAACGCGCCACCCAACCGAGGGTGCGCTGCGCCAGCACATCGCGTGCCGGGGTGAATAATTCCATCGTCATCAGCCCGATGTTGCGCCCGACAACCAGCGGTGCCCAACGGTTGGCAAAAAGATGTACAAGGCTGTCCGTGACGCCAATGGTTGCTTCGCGATCGCTCTGTCGACGCTGCTGATAACGGCACAATACGCCGTAATCCCCCATGTCTTCTCCGCGCTCCTGCGCCTGAGTCAGGGTTTCCGCAAGACTCATCACATCTCGCATACCGAGGTTAAACCCTTGCCCGGCAATCGGGTGCAGAGTTTGCGCCGCATTGCCCACCAGCACGGTACGATGGGTAATAGATCTGGCGGCGTGGGTTAACGCCAGCGGATAAGCACTGCGTTTACCAGCGTGGGTAATTTTCCCAAGTCGCCAGCCAAAGGCCGACTGGAGTTCACGGCAAAACTTCTCGTCACTCCACGACAACACCTCTTCGCGCCGTTCCAGTGGATGACACCAGACCAGCGAACAGCGTCCGTCAGACATCGGCAACATCGCCAGCGGGCCATGTTGCGTAAAGCGTTCAAAAGCGCGCCCTTCATGCGCAACGGAAGTAGCAACGTTGGCAATCACGGCCAGTTGTTCGTAAGGCTCCTGCTGCCAGTCAACGCCGCACGCGGTGGCTAACGCTGAATGGGTGCCATCAGCTGCTACCAGCACGCGGCCCGTCAGCGTCTCGCCACTCTCCAGCGTCACTTCAACGTGACTCTGAGTACGGGCAACGTTAGCCACGCGATCAGGGCAATGCAGCGTTACGCCAGGTGCTTTACGCAGCAATGCAAACAGCCGTTGCCCGACATTGTGCAATTCGACAACCTGTCCCAGCGCCGCCAGTTGGTAATCTTCTGCGGCGAGGGTGACAAATCCAGCGTGACCACGATCGCTGACATGCACGGTGGTGATGGCAGTTGCGCAATCCGCCAGAGATTGCCAGACGCCGATGCGCGCCAGTTGCTGACAGGTACCCGCCGCCAGCGCTATCGCTCGTCCATCAAAGCCCGGATGAGCATGTGACTCTGGCGCAGTCGCTTCAATCAAATGTACCGGCAGCGCCCCGTGACTTAACCGGGAAATAGCCAGCGCCAGCGTCGCGCCCGCCATGCCGCCACCGACGATGATTACGCTCATTGCTTTCTCGCAGCAACCATCAACGCTTCGATTTCTTCCGGCTTTTTCACCACGCTGGCGGTGAGGTTTTCGTTACCGGTTTCGGTAATCACAATGTCGTCTTCAATACGAATGCCGATACCGCGATATTGTTCTGGCACTTCTGCATCCGGCGCAATATACAGCCCTGGCTCTACGGTCAGTACCATGCCCGGTTCCAGAATGCGCGAGCGATCCTGACCATAAACACCCACGTCATGGACATCCAGTCCTAACCAGTGGCTAAGGCCATGCATAAAGAAAGGACGATGGGCGTTCTGAGCGATCAGTTCATCAACATCACCTTTCAGGATGCCGAGTTTTACCAGGCCGCTAACCATGATGCGCACCACTTCACCAGTGACTTCCAGAATGGAAGTTCCCGGACGATACAGGCGCAGGCTGGTTTCGAGAGACTCCAGCACAATGTCGTAGATTTCACGCTGGGCCTGGGTGAATTTGCCGTTGACCGGGAAGGTGCGGGTAATATCGCCAGCGTAACCTTTGTATTCACAACCCGCGTCAATCAACACCAGGTCGCCGTCGCGCATTTCACACTCGTTTTCGGTGTAGTGCAGAATGCAGCCGTTTTCACCGCTGCCGACAATGGTGTTATAGGACGGATAGCGCGCACCGTGGCGGTTAAATTCGTGGTGAATTTCGCCTTCCAGATGGTACTCGAACATTCCCGGACGGCATTTTTCCATCGCCCGTGTATGTGCCATGGCGGTGATTTCTCCCGCGCGGCGGAGTACGGCAATCTCTTCTGGCGATTTGAACAGGCGCATTTCATGAACAACAGGACGCCAGTCGATCATCGTTGCCGGTGCGGTGAGATTTTGCCGCGAACCTTTACGCAGTTTTTCCAGCGCACTGTTCACGATTACATCAGCATATGCATATTCGCCCTGGGCATGGTAAACCACATCCAGGCCGTTAAGTAGTTGATAAAGTTGCTGATTGATTTCGCTGAATGCCAGTGCGCGGTCAACGCCCAGTTTCTCTGGCGCGGCATCCTGGCCTAAGCGACGGCCAAACCAGATCTCCGCCGTCAGGTCGCGAACGCGGTTAAACAGAACGCTGTGGTTATGAGTGTCATCGCTTTTAATCAGCACCAGCACCGCTTCCGGTTCGTTAAAGCCGGTGAAGTACCAGAAGTCACTGTTCTGACGATAGGGGTATTCGCTGTCGGCGCTACGTGTTACTTCTGGTGCAGCAAAAATCAGCGCGGCGCTGCCGGGTTGCATTTGCTCCACCAGGGCCTGACGGCGACGCTGAAACTCTTGCCGGGATATCTCACTCATAACACTCTCCTTACGTTTTTTGTTTTTAGTGTAGAGTCGGTTTTTGTACTTCTGGCGCGGTCGGTTGCGGATGAGTAAAGGTGTCGTGGCATAACAGCGCGGCAACACGAACGTATTCGATGATCTCTTCAAGCGACATTTCAAGCTCTTCCTGATCTTCGTCTTCGTCGTAACCCAGTTGCGCAATGTTACGCAGATCGTCGATAGCTTCACCGGTTTCGCCGGTCACTTTATCCAGCTTCGGTTGCGTAACGCCAAGACCAAGCAGGAAGTGATTGACCCAACCTGCCAATGCATCAGCCCGATCGAAAACGCTGACATCATCGCCATCAGGCAGATAAAGCTGAAAAAGGAAGCCGTCATCCTGCAGGGCATCGCTGGTGGCAGAGTGCATTTTACGCAGTGCCTGTGCCAGCTCATGACCGAAAGCCATGCCTTCGTTCGTCAGGTCGTGAAGTAGCGGTAGCCATGAGCTGTCATCGTTACCGCCACATATCATCCCGCTGATTAAACCATGCATCTCAGCTGGGGTCAGACCCGTCCCTTGTTGGTTCAGATACTGGTTCATTTCGTTGTAACCAGGCATTTCGTTCTGTATAGACATAAGCATTCGTCGTCAAAGGGAGGAATATTCATGATATGCTACCACTTTGGGCCCTGGTGGACCAGAAAAGGGCTTGTCTCTTCTCATCAGGGTAGCTATAGTGTCGCCCCTTCGCAGACCATGGGTCTAAAGACGAAGGCAGCGCAGTCAATCAGCAGGAAGGTGGCATGTCTGCACAACCCGTCGATATCCAAATTTTTGGCCGTTCACTGCGTGTGAACTGCCCGCCTGACCAAAGGGATGCGTTGAATCAGGCAGCGGACGATCTGAACCAACGGTTGCAAGATCTGAAAGAACGCACTAGAGTCACAAATACTGAACAGTTGGTCTTCATTGCCGCATTGAATATCAGCTATGAGTTAGCGCAAGAAAAAGCAAAGACTCGTGACTACGCGGCAAGTATGGAACAGCGTATTCGGATGCTGCAGCAGACCATAGAACAAGCGTTACTTGAACAAGGTCGCATCACCGAAAAAACTAACCAAAACTTTGAATGACACTTTTCGGTTTACTGTGGTAGAGTAACCGTGAAGACAAAATTTCTCTGAGATGTTCGCAAGCGGGCCAGTCCCCTGAGCCGATATTTCATACCACAAGAATGTGGCGCTCCGCGGTTGGTGAGCATGCTCGGTCCGTCCGAGAAGCCTTAAAACTGCGACGACACATTCACCTTGAACCAAGGGTTCAAGGGTTACAGCCTGCGGCGGCATCTCGGAGATTCCCTTCTTATCTGGCACCAGCCATGACGCAACTACCAGAACTCCCACTGACATTATCCCGACAAGAAATCCGCAAAATGATTCGGCAACGTCGTCGTGCGTTAACGCCGGAACAACAGCAGGAAATGGGTCAACAAGCCGCTACCCGGATGATGACTTATCCCCCGGTGGTGATGGCACATACGGTCGCTGTATTCCTCTCTTTTGATGGCGAACTCGACACCCAGCCACTCATAGAACAACTCTGGCGCGCCGGTAAGCGCGTATATCTTCCAGTTTTGCATCCCTTTAGTGCCGGTAATTTGCTGTTCCTGAATTACCATCCGCAAAGCGAACTGGTGATGAACAGGTTGAAGATCCATGAGCCAAAATTGGATGTGCGTGACGTGCTACCCCTTTCCCGATTAGACGTGCTGATCACACCGCTGGTCGCCTTTGATGAGTACGGTCAGCGCCTGGGAATGGGCGGTGGTTTTTATGATCGGACCTTACAAAACTGGCAGCACTATAAAACGCAACCGGTGGGTTATGCGCATGATTGTCAGTTGGTGGAAAAACTCCCCGTTGAAGAGTGGGATATCCCTCTTCCTGCGGTGGTTACACCGTCGAAAGTCTGGGAGTGGTAAGGGCGATACACCCGCATCGCCCTGATTGACATCGTTGATTCTTTGACCTAATTTAGTGAGTAAGGGTAAGGGAGGATTGCTCCTCCCCTGAGACTGACTGTTAATAAGCGCTGAAACTTATGAGTAACAGTACAATCAGTATGATGACAAGTCGCATCATAACCCTTCTCCTTCAAGCCCTCGCTTCGGTGAGGGCTTTACCGTTACAGCCCCATGCTGCCCTGCCATCGTAAATCCCCATTAAATAAACACAACGCATTGATCTGACTTTGATTTATTTTCTGGAGCAGACTCGCAAAGTAGAATGCGCAACGCGGCAACGGTGTGGAGAAGGGATAAAAAAACGGGCAAGTCAGTGACCTGCCCGTTGATTTTCAGAGAAGGGGAATTAGTACAGCAGACGGGCGCGAATGGTACCCGGAATAGCTTTCATTGCCTGCAGCGCTTTTTCGGCAACGTCTTCGTCGGCTTCAATATCAATAACCACATAACCCATCTGGGCGGAAGTTTGCAGATATTGCGCGGCGATGTTGACGCCCTGCTCGGCGAAGATTTTGTTCAGCGCAGTTAGCACGCCCGGACGGTTTTCGTGGATGTGCATCAGACGACGCCCACCGTGCAGTGGCAGCGAGACTTCCGGGAAGTTCACCGCAGAGAGCGTTGAGCCATTGTCAGAATACTTGATCAATTTACCCGCAACTTCCAGGCCGATATTCTCCTGCGCTTCCTGAGTCGAACCGCCAATGTGTGGCGTCAGAAGGACGTTGTCGAATTCACACAGCGGAGAGGTAAATGGATCGCTATTGGTCGCCGGTTCCGTCGGGAATACGTCGATTGCCGCCCCCGCCAGATGTTTGCTCGCCAGCGCATCACACAGCGCCGGAATATCCACCACAGTACCGCGCGAAGCATTAATCAGCAGCGAGCCGGGCTTCATTAGTGAAATTTCTTTCGCGCCCATCATATTTTTGGTGGACGGATTCTCTGGTACATGCAGACTCACCACATCGCTCATATTCAGCAGGTCAGAAAGATGCTGTACCTGAGTGGCGTTGCCCAGCGGCAGTTTATTTTCAATATCATAAAAGTAAACATACATTCCCAGCGATTCAGCCAGAATGCCCAATTGCGTACCAATATGACCGTAGCCGATGATACCCAGCTTTTTGCCGCGCGCTTCAAAAGAACCCGCCGCCAGTTTGTTCCACACGCCACGGTGCGCTTTAGCATTGGCTTCCGGCACGCCGCGCAATAGCAGCAGCAGTTCGCCAATCACCAGCTCCGCAACAGAGCGCGTATTTGAGAACGGTGCGTTAAATACCGGGATCCCGCGCTTTGCCGCCGCATCCAGATCAACCTGGTTTGTTCCGATACAGAAACAGCCAATAGCGACCAGTTTTTCTGCGGCGTTGATCACGTCTTCAGTCAGATGGGTACGGGATCGCAGGCCGATGAAGTGGGCATCGCGGATGGATTCTTTTAATTGTTCATCATCCAGCGCGCCTTTGTGAAATTCGATGTTGGTGTAACCAGCTGCACGAAGGCTTTCCAGCGCCTTTTGGTGCACGCCTTCTACCAGCAGAAACTTAATCTTGTCTTTCTCCAGCGATACCTTTGCCATTTACCCAATCCTGTCTTTTGAAATGTTGTGTGCGGATTTGCATCCGCCTTTCAACATATCAAAAAATAATATTGCGGCAATATGAACGTTTGCGTCGCGATGTTGAGGAAATATCACGCAAAGGTAATTCTTGGATGAATATGCTGGTTTAGAGGATTTATTTAGAGCAATCGACAATTGCCTGGTAAAAGCGTGACACATGTCACCAAATTTAATGAAGAGAATTTTTTTAACGGGGGAGGTTCCCCCGTCAGATCATTTCACAATGGTTTTGACACCGTCAGGTGTGCCAATCAGCGCAACGTCCGCGCCACGGTTAGCAAACAAGCCAACAGTCACCACGCCAGGAATCGCATTTATGGCGTTTTCCATCGCTATCGGGTCAAGGATTTCCATGCCGTGGACGTCGAGGATCACGTTGCCATTATCGGTCACCACGCCCTGACGGTATTCCGGACGACCGCCCAGTTTCACCAGCTGACGCGCCACTGCACTACGTGCCATCGGGATAACTTCTACTGGCAGCGGGAATTTACCCAGAATATCAACCTGCTTGGAAGCGTCTGCAATACAGATAAATTTTTCTGCAACCGAAGCAATGATTTTTTCACGGGTCAGCGCCGCGCCGCCGCCTTTGATCATTTGCATGTGGCCGTTGATTTCATCTGCGCCATCAACGTAGATGCCAAGGCTGTCGACTTCGTTGAGATCAAAAACGTGAATGCCGAGGCTTTTCAGTTTTTCAGTGGAAGCATCTGAACTGGAAACGGCCCCTTCAATCTGGCCTTTCATTGTACCGAGCGCGTCAATAAAGTGTGCGGCGGTGGAACCTGTACCTACACCAACAATGGTGCCGGGCTGAACATACTGAAGTGCCGCCCATCCTACTGCTTTTTTCAATTCATCCTGCGTCATGATCGTTTCGCCTGTGGTATGAAATTTCACACGCATTATATACAAAAAAAGCGATTCAGACCCCGTTGGCAAGCCGCGTGGTTAACTCATCCATAAAATATCGCGCAATGGCAGGCATCCCCTTTCGCCCCGCAAATAAAGCATACAACGGTCTGGGTATGCCGCTCCACGGTGCAAACAGGCGCACCAGTTCACCGTTCGCAAGCCCCTGTTTACAGGCAAATTGAGGCAATAACGCCACGCCATTCAACACAACCAGGGCGCGAACTCGCTGAGCGAAATGCATTAGCGCAAATCCCTGATCTTTTAAGCTGCGCTTTTAACCACGGATACAAATGTTACCCGCCGACGGCTTCGGTATATGCAACCTGACACAAAATTGTGTCATAGTGCAGGAAAAAGCATTTACCAGGAGCAGACAACAGCAATGAAACGCCCGGACTACAGAACATTACAGGCACTGGATGCGGTGATACGTGAACGAGGATTTGAGCGCGCGGCACAAAAGCTGTGCATTACACAATCAGCCGTCTCACAGCGCATTAAGCAACTGGAAAATATGTTCGGGCAGCCGCTGTTGGTGCGTACCGTACCGCCGCGCCCGACGGAACAAGGGCAAAAACTGCTGGCACTGCTGCGCCAGGTGGAGTTGCTGGAAGAAGAGTGGCTGGGCGATGAACAAACCGGTTCGACTCCGCTGCTGCTTTCACTGGCGGTCAACGCCGACAGTCTGGCGACGTGGTTGCTTCCTGCACTGGCTCCTGTGTTGGCTGATTCGCCTATCCGCCTCAACTTGCAGGTAGAAGATGAAACCCGCACTCAGGAACGTCTGCGCCGCGGCGAAGTGGTCGGCGCGGTGAGTATTCAACATCAGGCGCTGCCGAGTTGTCTTGTCGATAAACTTGGTGCGCTCGACTATCTGTTCGTCAGCTCAAAACCCTTTGCCGAAAAATATTTCCCTAACGGCGTAACGCGTTCGGCATTACTGAAAGCGCCAGTGGTCGCGTTTGACCATCTTGACGATATGCACCAGGCCTTTTTGCAGCAAAACTTCGATCTGCCTCCAGGCAGCGTGCCCTGCCATATCGTTAATTCTTCAGAAGCGTTCGTACAACTTGCTCGCCAGGGCACCACCTGCTGTATGATCCCGCACCTGCAAATCGAGAAAGAGCTGGCCAGCGGTGAACTGATTGACTTAACGCCTGGGCTATTTCAACGACGGATGCTCTACTGGCACCGCTTTGCTCCTGAAAGCCGCATGATGCGTAAAGTCACTGATGCGTTACTCGATTATGGTCACAAAGTCCTTCGTCAGGATTAATCCATCAAATAATGCCTGATAGCACATATCAGGCGTTGTCCTCACTTCTTTTTGTATTCCTTGAATCACATCACAAAATAGACAAATCTCAGGCGGCAAAAAACGACGTCTGAATGCATTTTTTTTGCTGGCGACAAACCCACGTAAAAAGCTCACCGTAGGCGCAAATACCCTCATTTTGATTGCGTTTTACGGAGCAAATAATGTCTAACGTGCAGGAGTGGCAACAGCTTGCCAACAAGGAATTGAGCCGTCGGGAGAAAACTGTCGACTCGCTGGTTCATCAAACCGCGGAAGGGATCGCCATCAAGCCGCTGTATACCGAAGCCGATCTCGATAATCTGGAGGTGACAGGTACCCTTCCTGGTTTGCCGCCCTACGTTCGTGGCCCGCGTGCCACTATGTATACCGCCCAACCGTGGACCATCCGTCAGTATGCTGGTTTTTCAACAGCAAAAGAGTCCAACGCTTTTTATCGCCGTAACCTGGCCGCCGGGCAAAAAGGTCTTTCCGTTGCGTTTGACCTTGCCACCCACCGTGGCTACGACTCCGATAACCCGCGCGTGGCGGGCGACGTCGGCAAAGCGGGCGTCGCTATCGACACCGTGGAAGATATGAAAGTCCTGTTCGACCAGATCCCGCTGGATAAAATGTCGGTTTCGATGACCATGAATGGCGCAGTGCTACCAGTACTGGCGTTTTATATCGTCGCCGCAGAAGAGCAAGGTGTTACACCTGATAAACTGACCGGCACCATTCAAAACGATATTCTCAAAGAGTACCTCTGCCGCAACACCTATATTTACCCACCAAAACCGTCAATGCGCATTATCGCCGACATCATCGCCTGGTGTTCCGGCAACATGCCGCGATTTAATACCATCAGTATCAGCGGTTACCACATGGGTGAAGCGGGTGCCAACTGCGTGCAGCAGGTAGCATTTACGCTCGCTGATGGGATTGAGTACATCAAAGCAGCAATCTCTGCCGGACTGAAAATTGATGACTTCGCTCCTCGCCTGTCGTTCTTCTTCGGCATCGGCATGGATCTGTTTATGAACGTCGCCATGTTGCGTGCGGCACGTTATTTATGGAGCGAAGCGGTCAGTGGATTTGGCGCACAGGACCCGAAATCACTGGCGCTGCGTACCCACTGCCAGACCTCAGGCTGGAGCCTGACTGAACAGGATCCGTATAACAACGTTATCCGCACCACCATTGAAGCGCTGGCTGCGACGCTGGGCGGTACTCAGTCACTGCATACCAACGCCTTTGACGAAGCGCTTGGTTTGCCTACCGATTTCTCAGCACGCATTGCCCGCAACACCCAGATCATCATCCAGGAAGAATCAGAACTCTGCCGCACCGTCGATCCACTGGCCGGATCCTATTACATTGAGTCGCTGACCGATCAAATCGTCAAACAAGCCAGAGCTATTATCCAACAGATCGACGAAGCCGGTGGCATGGCGAAAGCGATCGAAGCAGGTCTGCCAAAACGAATGATCGAAGAGGCCTCAGCGCGCGAACAGTCGCTGATCGACCAGGGCAAGCGTGTCATCGTTGGTGTCAACAAGTACAAACTGGATCACGAAGACGAAACCGATGTACTTGAGATCGACAACGTGATGGTGCGTAACGAGCAAATTGCTTCGCTGGAACGCATTCGCGCCACCCGTGATGATGCCGCCGTAACCGCCGCGTTGAACGCCCTGACTCACGCCGCACAGCATAACGAAAACCTGCTGGCTGCCGCTGTTAATGCCGCTCGCGTTCGCGCCACCCTGGGTGAAATTTCCGATGCGCTGGAAGTCGCTTTCGACCGTTATCTGGTGCCAAGCCAGTGTGTTACCGGCGTGATTGCGCAAAGCTATCATCAGTCTGAGAAATCGGCCTCCGAGTTCGATGCCATTGTTGCGCAAACGGAGCAGTTCCTTGCCGACAATGGTCGTCGCCCGCGCATTCTGATCGCTAAGATGGGCCAGGATGGACACGATCGCGGCGCGAAAGTGATCGCCAGCGCCTATTCCGATCTCGGTTTCGACGTAGATTTAAGCCCGATGTTCTCTACACCTGAAGAGATCGCCCGCCTGGCCGTAGAAAACGACGTTCACGTAGTGGGCGCATCCTCACTGGCTGCCGGTCATAAAACGCTGATCCCGGAACTGGTCGAAGCGCTGAAAAAATGGGGACGCGAAGATATCTGCGTGGTCGCGGGTGGCGTCATTCCGCCGCAGGATTACGCCTTCCTGCAAGAGCGCGGCGTGGCGGCGATTTATGGTCCAGGTACACCTATGCTCGACAGTGTGCGCGACGTACTGAATCTGATAAGCCAGCATCATGATTAATGAAGCCACGCTGGCAGAAAGTATTCGCCGCTTACGTCAGGGTGAGCGTGCCACACTCGCCCAGGCCATGACGCTGGTGGAAAGCCGTCACCCGCGTCATCAGGCACTAAGTACGCAGCTGCTTGATGCCATTATGCCGTACTGCGGTAACACCCTGCGACTGGGCGTTACCGGCACCCCCGGCGCGGGGAAAAGTACCTTTCTTGAGGCCTTTGGCATGTTGTTGATTCGAGAGGGATTAAAGGTCGCGGTTATTGCGGTCGATCCCAGCAGCCCGGTCACTGGCGGTAGCATTCTCGGGGATAAAACCCGCATGAATGACCTGGCGCGTGCCGAAGCGGCGTTTATTCGCCCGGTACCATCCTCCGGTCATCTGGGCGGTGCCAGTCAGCGAGCGCGGGAATTAATGCTGTTATGCGAAGCAGCGGGTTATGACGTAGTGATTGTCGAAACGGTTGGCGTCGGGCAGTCGGAAACAGAAGTCGCCCGCATGGTGGACTGTTTTATCTCGTTGCAAATTGCCGGTGGCGGCGATGATCTGCAGGGCATTAAAAAAGGGCTGATGGAAGTGGCTGATCTGATCGTTATCAACAAAGACGATGGCGATAACCATACCAATGTCGCCATTGCCCGGCATATGTACGAGAGTGCCCTGCATATTCTGCGACGTAAATACGACGAATGGCAGCCACGGGTTCTGACTTGTAGCGCACTGGAAAAACGTGGAATCGATGAGATCTGGCACGCCATCATCGACTTCAAAACCGCGCTAACTGCCAGTGGTCGTTTACAACAAGTGCGGCAACAACAATCGGTGGAATGGCTGCGTAAGCAGACCGAAGAAGAAGTACTGAATCACCTGTTCGCGAATGAAGATTTCGATCGCTATTACCGCCAGACGCTTTTAGCGGTCAAAAACAATACGCTCTCACCGCGCACCGGCCTGCGGCAGCTCAGTGAATTTATCCAGACGCAATATTTTGATTAAAGGAATTTTTATGTCTTATCAGTATGTTAACGTTGTCACTATCAACAAAGTGGCGGTCATTGAGTTTAACTATGGCCGAAAACTTAATGCCTTAAGTAAAGTCTTTATTGATGATCTTATGCAGGCGTTAAGCGATCTCAACCGGCCGGAAATTCGCTGTATCATTTTGCGCGCACCGAGTGGATCCAAAGTCTTCTCCGCAGGTCACGATATTCACGAACTGCCGTCTGGCGGTCGCGATCCGCTCTCCTATGATGATCCATTGCGTCAAATCACCCGCATGATCCAAAAATTCCCGAAACCGATCATTTCGATGGTGGAAGGTAGTGTTTGGGGTGGCGCATTTGAAATGATCATGAGTTCCGATCTGATCATCGCCGCCAGTACCTCAACCTTCTCAATGACGCCTGTAAACCTCGGCGTCCCGTATAACCTGGTCGGCATTCACAACCTGACCCGCGACGCGGGCTTCCACATTGTCAAAGAGCTGATTTTTACCGCTTCGCCAATCACCGCCCAGCGCGCGCTGGCTGTCGGCATCCTCAACCATGTTGTGGAAGTGGAAGAACTGGAAGATTTCACCTTACAAATGGCGCACCACATCTCTGAGAAAGCGCCGTTAGCCATTGCCGTTATCAAAGAAGAGCTGCGTGTACTGGGCGAAGCACACACCATGAACTCCGATGAATTTGAACGTATTCAGGGGATGCGCCGCGCGGTGTATGACAGCGAAGATTACCAGGAAGGGATGAACGCTTTCCTCGAAAAACGTAAACCTAATTTCGTTGGTCATTAATCCCTGCGAACGAAGGAGTAAAAATGGAAACTCAGTGGACAAGGATGACCGCCAATGAAGCGGCAGAAATTATCCAGCATAACGACATGGTGGCATTTAGCGGCTTTACCCCGGCGGGTTCGCCGAAAGCCCTACCCACCGCGATTGCCCGCAGAGCTAACGAACAGCATGAGGCCAAAAAGCCGTATCAAATTCGCCTTCTGACGGGTGCGTCAATCAGCGCCGCCGCTGACGATGTACTTTCTGACGCCGATGCTGTTTCCTGGCGTGCGCCATATCAAACATCGTCCGGTTTACGTAAAAAGATCAATCAGGGCGCGGTGAGTTTCGTTGACCTGCATTTGAGCGAAGTGGCGCAAATGGTCAATTACGGTTTCTTCGGCGACATTGATGTTGCCGTCATTGAAGCATCGGCACTGGCACCGGATGGTCGAGTCTGGTTAACCAGCGGGATCGGTAATGCGCCGACCTGGCTGCTGCGGGCGAAGAAAGTGATCATTGAACTCAATCACTATCACGATCCGCGCGTTGCAGAACTGGCGGATATTGTGATTCCTGGCGCGCCACCGCGGCGCAATAGCGTGTCGATCTTCCATGCAATGGATCGCGTCGGTACCCGCTATGTGCAAATCGATCCGAAAAAGATTGTCGCCGTCGTGGAAACCAACTTGCCCGACGCCGGTAATATGCTGGATAAGCAAAATCCCATGTGCCAGCAGATTGCCGATAACGTGGTCACGTTCTTATTGCAGGAAATGGCGCATGGGCGTATTCCGCCGGAATTTCTGCCGCTGCAAAGTGGCGTGGGCAATATCAATAATGCGGTAATGGCGCGTCTGGGGGAAAACCCGGTAATTCCTCCGTTTATGATGTATTCGGAAGTGCTACAGGAATCGGTGGTGCATTTACTGGAAACCGGCAAAATCAGCGGGGCCAGCGCCTCCAGCCTGACAATCTCGGCCGATTCCCTGCGCAAGATTTACGACAATATGGATTACTTTGCCAGCCGCATTGTGTTGCGTCCGCAGGAGATTTCCAATAACCCGGAAATCATCCGTCGTCTGGGCGTCATCGCTCTGAACGTCGGCCTGGAGTTTGATATTTACGGGCATGCCAACTCAACACACGTAGCCGGGGTCGATCTGATGAACGGCATCGGCGGCAGCGGTGATTTTGAACGCAACGCGTATCTGTCGATCTTTATGGCCCCGTCGATTGCTAAAGAAGGCAAGATCTCAACCGTCGTGCCAATGTGCAGCCATGTTGATCACAGCGAACACAGCGTCAAAGTGATCATCACCGAACAAGGGATCGCCGATCTGCGCGGTCTTTCCCCGCTTCAACGCGCCCGCACTATCATTGATAATTGTGCACATCCTATGTATCGGGATTATCTGCATCGCTATCTGGAAAATGCGCCTGGCGGACATATTCACCACGATCTTAGCCACGTCTTCGACTTACACCGTAATTTAATTGCAACCGGCTCGATGCTGGGTTAATGACTCGTCCCGTCACGATCTTCAGCAATATGCTGAAGCATCGTGGCGGTATAACGATGATTTCTGATTGAATAAAGATATTCCTGCATATACATCGGCCTGTGCGGTGCATCAAAATATTTCAGCGTTGCCGGATTCACCAGTCGCCAGGCAAAATGCGGGATCACCGTCAGAAAATGTCCGCGCTCCACGGCGCTGATTTTGGCCATAAAACTGTAGGGACGATAAATAATGGTTGGATTGATCCCACAAGGTCGCATATTCGCATCAATCATTGCTTCGAAGTTGGCCCGGTTCTGAAAGCGCATTTGTAGCCAGGGCAGCTCCTGAAGCAGCTCTTGCTCTTGTCGCTCTTCATAACGGCGAGAAACGAGAAAGCCTAATCGCAGCGGTGGTAGTTCACTGATAGTCAGGTTTTCCAGTTCCTGAACTCGTGCAGATACATGCTGTGGGGAGATAATAAAATCTAACTGGCGGTCAAAAAGATTATCGATAACGCCATTTTCGCTGAACTCAACTGGCTGGGCGGTCACGCCTTCATACTTATCTCCGAGACTAATCAACTGATCGAAAATAATTGTCGGATAAGTATTATCTATGCCAATCACAATTTCTCGTGAACGACGCCCTGAGTTATGGATTTCATTATCAATCGCAGAAAGCCGTTGATAAACCGGGAACAGTTTTTGATACAGTTCCTGTCCGGCTTTATTGAGGCTGATATTATTATCTTTGCGGGTAAATAGCGTATAGCCAATTTGTTCTTCCAGCGCGGCAATGCTTTTACCAAATGGCGAAGCCGTCATATGGATTTTTTCTGCCGCCCGGGCAATATTATTGGTTTGCGCTAATAAAATGAAATTGCGCATCTTTTTCGAAATAAAAATGTCCATCCCCCTCCCCCGCATCCTTGTCCGCTTAACCGTTTCAGTCAGCCTATCCTTGATGAAACCGCGAGCAAAGATAGGTGATTACGTCATGGTTTTACAGAAAATTACAGAAAAAGGAGGCAATATCGGGTAAAGGCATTAGCCCGACGAATACGTCGGGCTACAAATATTATTGTGCTGCAGGTGTTTTAGCGGGTTGTTGATCCACAGGTTCTAACTGGAAGACCACATCGACCTGATCATCAAACTGAATAGCGGCCTGCTCGTAAGTTTCCTGGGCGGACACCGGCGCGGCATCGGCTTTCATCATCCGCACCATTGGGCTGGGCTGATAGTTGGAAACATGGTAGCGCACGCTATATACCGGCCCCAGTTTACGATGAAAGCCGTTCGCCAGTTCCTGCGCCTGATGAATCGCGTTATCAATCGCTGCCTTACGCGCTTTGTCTTTATAGGCATCCGGCTGCGCCACGCCCAGCGACACAGAACGAATTTCGTTAAGACCCGCCTTCAGCGCGCCATCCAGCAAGGAATTCAGTTTGTCTAACTGACGGAGCGTGACTTCCACCGTTCTCACAGCGCGGTAGCCTTTAAGGATACTTTTACCATCCTGATAATCATAATCTGGCTGGGTGCGTAAGTTCGCTGAGCTGATATCTTTTTTCGCGATCTGATTGAGTTCAAGGAAGGAAATGTATTGTGCGACGCGCTCATCTGCCTGTTTCTTGGCAGTAGCGGCATCCTTCGCGGCCACGTTAACTTCAATCGCAAGAGTGGCAATGTCTGGCACCGCATCCACGCTTGCCGTACCGGAGGTGACAATATGCGGTCCATCCGGCAATTCGTTAGCCTGCGCTGCCATCCCGCTAATACCCATTAATGCCGCCAGGGCGATAACTTTGAACTTCACGTTAGTCTCTCCGTGTTAATTGACTTGCCCAAAATTCAGGACCTCTGGAGGCAAGCTTAGCGCCTCTGTTTTATTTTTCCATCAGATAGCGCCTAACTGAACAAGGCTTGTGCATGAGCAATACCGTCTCTCGCCAGCTGCAAGGCAATAAACCACATAACACATCCCACAACCAGATTGATAATGCGCTGTGCTTTTGCCGTGCGCAGACGCGGTGCCAGCCAGGCTGCGAGAAGAGCCAGACCAAAGAACCACAGGAAAGAGGCGCTAATTGTCCCGAGTGCAAACCAGCGTTTTGGTTCCACATCAAGTTGCCCGCCAAGGCTGCCCAGTACAACAAAAGTATCCAGGTAAACATGCGGATTCAGCCAGGTCACTGCCAACATGGTGGCGATAATTTTCCATCTGCCTTGCTTCATGACTTCGGCGCTGGCTAACTCAATATTACTGCTCATTGCTGTTTTAAAAGCGCCAAAACCATACCACAGCAAGAAGGCTACGCCGCCCCAGGTGACCAGCGCCAGCAACCACGGCGACTGCATCAATAACGCGCTGCCACCAAAAATCCCGGCGCAAATCAGGACCAAATCGCTGATAGCACAAAGTAAGGCAATCATAATGTGGTACTGACGACGTATGCCCTGATTCATCACAAAAGCATTTTGTGGACCGAGCGGTAGGATCATAGCCGCCCCAAGTGCAAGACCTTGAAAGTAATAAGAAAACACGTTGGATATTCCGAATTAAGTATCTGATGCAGAGACTATATCGCGGGATTGTTATTAGCGGAAATTGATAATATTAATTGGCAATCAGAAAAACTAATAAGAGAGAGGCCAGAGAGTATTATCTGGCCTCAGCGTTGATTACGCAGCTTTGTCTTCTTTCACCCGCTTAAAGTTCACATCCATTTGCGGGTACGGGAAGCTGATACCGGCGGCATCAAATTCACGTTTAATACGCTCCAGCACATCCCAGTACACGTTTTGCAGATCGCCGCTGTTGCTCCAGACGCGGACCACGAAATTAATCGACGATGCACCAAGTTCGTTCAGGCGCACAGTCATTTCGCGATCTTTCAAAATGCGATCTTCAGACTGGATAATATTGGTCAGGATCTGCTTAACCTGATCGATATCGGAATCATACGCCACGCCAATAATAAATTCGTTACGGCGAACTGGCTCGCGGGAGAAGTTAATAATATTTCCGGCAATAATTTTACCGTTCGGAATAACGATAATTTTACCGTCTGCAGTACGCATGGTGGTGGAGAAAATCTGCACACTCAGCACAGTACCGGCTACGCCGCCCAGGTCAACATATTCTCCGGCACGGAACGGGCGGAACATGACAAGTAACACGCCAGCGGCCAGGTTAGACAGTGACCCCTGCAAAGCCAGACCAACAGCTAAGCCTGCGGCACCGAGTACAGCAATGACTGACGCGGTTTGTACACCCACGCGTCCCAGTGCAGCGATTAGCGTAAAGGCGATAATACCGTAACGGACTAATGCAGAAAGAAAATCAGCAACAGTGGCATCGATTTTACGGGAGATCATCAGGCGATTCACCGCGTTGGAAATCATCCGCGCGATAATCAAACCAACGATGATGATCGCGAGTGCCGCCACGATGTTTACTGCATAACTTAGCAGCAGCGCCTGGTTAGCTACCAGCCAGCTTCCCGCGCCGTTTATGCTATCGACAACATTCAAATCTTCCATTCAATATTCCTTTTCAACTGACTCAAAATGGAGAAATACACTCCGCCGCCTTATGACGGGCAGTCTGACAAGGGTAAACAATAAAGCATAATTTTGCCAAATAGATCACAGATTTCTCATCTGAATCACCTTGCTTTTGGCGAAAAAATCCCCGCAGAGCGGGGCTCAGACAGATATCAATGTGCGCTTTGTCATGCCGGATGCGGCGTGAACGCCTTATCCGGCCTACAAAAACCTGCAAATTCAATATATTGCAGGATACGTGTAGGCCTGATAAGCGTAGCGCATCAGGCAATTTTGCTTTTGGCGAAAAAAAGACCCGCAGAGCGGGCCTTGAGATAAGCAGAAAGGAATATCTTACAGAACGTCGATCGCGTTCAGTTCCTGGAATGCTTTCTCCAGACGAGCGATCATCGAAGTCTGACCGGCACGCAGCCATACGCGCGGATCGTAGTATTTCTTGTTCGGCTGATCTTCGCCTTTCGGGTTACCCAGCTGACCCTGCAGATAAGCTTCGTTCGCTTTGTAGTAGTTCAGAACGCCTTCCCAGGTTGCCCATTGGGTATCGGTATCGATGTTCATTTTTACTACGCCGTAGCTTACGGAGTCTTTGATTTCCTGAGCAGTAGAACCGGAACCACCGTGGAATACGAAGTTCAGGCTGTTGTGCGGCAGGTTGTGTTTCTTGGAAACATATTCCTGAGAATCACGCAGGATGGTCGGAGTCAGAACCACGTTACCCGGCTTGTAAACACCGTGTACGTTACCGAAGGACGCTGCGATGGTGAAACGCGGGCTGATTTTGCTCAGTTCGGTGTATGCGTAATCAACGTCTTCCGGCTGGGTGTACAGTGCAGAAGCGTCCATGTGGCTGTTGTCCACGCCGTCTTCTTCACCACCGGTGCAACCCAGTTCGATTTCCAGAGTCATGCCGATTTTGGACATGCGCTCCAGGTATTTAGAGCAGATTTCGATGTTCTCTTGCAGAGATTCTTCAGACAGGTCGATCATGTGAGAAGAGAACAGCGGCTTACCGGTAGCTGCGAAGTGTTTTTCACCCGCGTCCAACAGACCGTCGATCCACGGCAGCAGTTTCTTCGCGCAGTGGTCAGTGTGCAGGATAACCGGAACACCATAATGTTCAGCCATCTGGTGAACGTGATGCGCACCAGAGATCGCGCCCAGGATAGCAGCACCCTGCGGAACGTCAGATTTCACGCCTTTACCAGCGATAAAGGAAGCACCACCGTTGGAGAACTGAACGATAACCGGCGCTTTAACTTTAGCAGCGGTTTCCAGTACGGCGTTGATGGAGTCAGTACCGACGCAGTTTACTGCTGGCAGTGCGAAGTTGTTTTCTTTTGCTACCTGGAAAACTTTCTGTACGTCATCACCAGTGATTACGCCAGGTTTTACGAAATCAAAAATCTTAGACATGTCTCTTGTCCTGTATCGTCGGGCCTTATACTCGTCATACTTCAAGTTGCATGTGCTGCGTCTGCGTTCGCTCACCCCAGTCACTTACTTATGTAAGCTCCTGGGGATTCACTCTCTTGTCGCCTTCCTGCAACTCGAATTATTTAGAGTATGAAAAATTGCGTGCTCTAAAAGCGCGCTGAAACAAGGGCAGGTTTCCCTGCCCTGTGATTTTTTACTTCTTAGCGCGCTCTTCGAGCATCGCTACTGCAGGCAGTACTTTACCTTCCACGAATTCGAGGAATGCGCCGCCGCCAGTGGAGATGTAGGAGATTTTGTCAGCAATGCCGAACAGGTCGATTGCTGCCAGAGTGTCGCCGCCGCCAGCGATGGAGAACGCTTCGCTGTCTGCGATAGCGTTAGCCACGATTTCAGTACCTTTGCGGAAGTTCGGGAATTCGAACACGCCAACCGGACCGTTCCACAGAATGGTTTTCGCATTCTTCAGGATTTCAGCCAGTTCCTGAGCGGAAGCATCACCGATATCCAGGATCTGCTCGTCAGCTTTCACATCGTTAACAGATTTCAGGGTAGCCGGTGCAGTTTCAGAGAACTCGGTTGCTACGCGAACATCAGACGGAACCGGGATGTTGCAGGTGGTCAGCAGACGTTTAGCTTCGTCAACCAGGTCAGCTTCGTACAGGGATTTACCCACATCGTGGCCTTGTGCCGCGATAAAGGTGTTAGCGATACCACCACCAACAATCAGCTGGTCAGCGATTTTAGACAGGGAGTCCAGAACGGTCAGTTTGGTAGATACTTTAGAACCACCAACGATAGCCACCATCGGGCGAGCAGGTTCTTTCAGTGCTTTACCCAGCGCGTCCAGTTCAGCTGCCAGCAGCGGGCCTGCGCACGCAACGTCAGCGAATTTACCGATACCGTGAGTAGAAGCCTGCGCGCGGTGAGCAGTACCGAATGCGTCCATTACGAACACGTCACACAGTGCAGCGTATTTTTTGGACAGGGTTTCGTCGTCTTTCTTCTCGCCTTTGTTGAAGCGAACGTTTTCCAGAACAACCAGTTCACCTTCAGCAACGTCAACGCCGTCGAGGTAATCTTTAACCAGACGAACCGGGTTAGACAGTTTGTCTTTCAGGTAGTTAACAACCGGCAGCAGAGAGAATTCTTCGTTGTACTCGCCTTCGGTAGGACGACCCAGGTGGGAAGTTACCATCACTTTTGCGCCTTGTTTCAGGGCCAGTTCGATGGTCGGCAGAGAAGCACGGATACGCGCGTCGCTGGTTACTTTCCCGTCTTTTACTGGTACGTTCAGATCCGCACGGATAAATACACGTTTCCCAGCAAGATCCAGATCGGTCATCTTAATTACAGACATGGTGAATCCTCTCGTTGATTCTAAAAGTTTTGCAGACGCTGCTTGCGTCTTACCTGAAAGCAACAGTAGCCATAGCTAACGTCGTGTCGAGCATTCGGTTAGCAAAGCCCCATTCGTTATCGCACCAGACCAACGTTTTGATCAGGTGTGCGCCACTGACCCGGGTTTGGGTGCCATCGACAATGGCACTGTGCGGATCGTGGTTAAAATCTACAGAGACCAACGGCAATTCCGTATAGTCAACTATACCATGAAATGCACCTTGTGCTGCTTTTTGCAGCAACAGGTTGACTTCATTGGCTTTTACAGGTTTCTTCACCGTCACGCTTAAATCGATTGCCGTCACATTTATGGTTGGCACACGTACCGCAATCGCTTCAAAGCGATCGTTAAATTGCGGAAAAAATCGTGTGATACCGGCGGCCAGTTTAGTATCGACCGGAATGATCGACTGGCTGGCTGCCCGGGTGCGACGCAGGTCAGGATGGTATGCATCAATAACCTGTTGATCGTGCATGGCGGAGTGAATTGTGGTCACAGTGCCGGACTCAATACCGTACGCATCATCTAACAATTTGATGACGGGAATTATGCAATTCGTGGTACAGGAAGCGTTAGAAACGATGCGGTGTTCCGCACGAAGTTGATCCTGATTGACGCCGTAAACAACGGTCGCGTCGAGATCGTTACTGCCAGGATGTGAAAAGAGCACTTTTTTGGCCCCGGCGGCAATATGCGCTTCGCCATGCTCGCGGGAGCCATATACGCCGGTGCAGTCGAGGACTACATCAACGCCAAGTTCACGCCAGGGGAGCGATTGCAGTGAACGTTCATGCAATACGCGGATGGCGTCATCACCAACAAAAAGTTGATCGCGTTCCTGTCGTACTTCCCATGCAAAACGGCCATGGCTGGTGTCATATTTCAACAAATGCGCCATGCCCGCAGCATCCGCCAGTTCGTTGATTGCCACCACGGTAATTTCCGCCCGGCGTCCGGATTCATACAAAGCACGAACCACATTACGCCCGATGCGACCGAAGCCATTTATCGCTACGCGTACGGTCATAGATCTCCTGCAAGGTTTTCCCTGAGCAAATTTGCCAGACAGAGTAATCCAGCAAATCGTCCGGGGAAACCTTACCTGTCGCAAACTGCGACTGATTGGTTAATTGTCGAACATTTAATCGACTGAAACGCTTCAGCTAGGATAAGCGAAACGTGGAATAAAAGGAATGTTTGTCCAGCCGAAGAAGACATTTATCTGACTCACATCACACTTTTATCCCCTTTTGTGGGAAGCTTTATTCCAGGCTGGCGTAATAATAACCCTACAATAACTGGAATAAATTGTCAGCTTGTGAAGTGATACCGGCCTTCTTCAGTCATCTCTACTATCAGATTGGCCTGACGGCTATTCATCAGCACACGCTCGACATTGGGGCCATCGGTGCGGGCATAAAATGCTTCGGCTACTTGCCGCGTTAATCCTCCCGCAATTTTACGACTAATCAAGCGCTCCCGCAGAATTTGAGCAGGTGCATGAATAAAAATAGAAAAATCGCAGAAAGATGCCAACTCCAGCCACTTTTCATCATCCAGTAACAACCAGTTTCCTTCGACGATGACGAGTGGTGCGGTAACGTGCAACGCATCTTCAACAGGATCATGCTTTTGTCGATCGTACTGCGGCCACGTACAATCCCCTTCCACGACCTGGCGCAGATTTTCCGTCAGTTTCGCAACGTCAAATGTCTCTGGTGCGCCTTTGAAGGGGCGCAATTGATGCGCATCCAGCCAGCTATTGTAATGGTGAAAACCATCCATCGGGAGCGTCTGAATAGCGGGCAGTTCCGGGTCTTGTTGCGCGAGATATTCCCAGAAGGTGGTTAGGGTTGATTTACCCGTCCCCGGCGGAGCGCAAAGAAAAACCACCGTACGCCGCTGCGGATTTACCGTCTGTAAGGCCGCCAACATGTGCAGCAACGGTTTATGTACATTTTCAATCTCTTCGTTCTGGTACTGTGCCTGTATCTTCAGCCCATTCACCGTTAATTCAATTTTCACGGCGTTAATTCCTTTAAGGTGGTCGTTACTGCCAGCGTCAGCGCCGTTTTGACCATTCCGCTAAAACGCGCCTCTGACCAGACGGAGAAATCAGCGAACTTCATCGCTTTTAACGCGTCATAGAGCATCGCATTGCGGGTTATGCTATTGACGTTGCTGATAAAATCCCAGGTCATGTCATCGGCAAATCCGGGCGTTTCATCCTGTTCGTTCAGGTAATGCCAGAACTGGGAAAAATGCGTGATATCGGCGTACAACCATTTATCCATTTTCCCCAACGCATAAATCAAACGCAGTGCAACATCAATATCGTCAAGCGGGCCGCTTTGGGCGAGTAACGGCTTCACTGCATATTCCACGATCTCTTCATCGTTATCGACAAACAGCGACGGCAGAAACTGGCGTATCCCCTGGAGCAAAATGGTATGCGCAGTTTTCATAAATGAAAATAAATTGTCCTGTGCATCCAGTTGCTCAAGCACATCATCTTCTGTCAGCGTCGCCATTGGTCTTCCGATAGATCACCATCAATGCAGGGAGTCTATTATATTACACGTTTGGTCCGCGCCGCCGATCAGTAATGTCTGCGTCCGCACCCCATTCGCCGTCTGTTGGATACCGTTCACCAGCTCACCGCCCGTCACGCCCGTAGCGCTAAAGAGGATATCGTTCCCCCTCACCAGTTCATCGAGCGAGTACACACGGTTAACGTCAACGCCCATTGCCTTGCAACGCTTGCGCTCCTGCTCTGCAATCTGCCGATTTTCCGTGTAATCCCCTTTAGCCTGGCAAAAGTCAATCAGCTCGGCCTGCATATCCCCGCCTAATGCTTTAACGGCACAGGCAGAAATCACGCCTTCTGGCGCACCGCCGATGGTGTACATCACATCGTAAGGATTATCCTGCCAGCAGGTCAGCACGCTGGCGGCGACATCGCCATCCGGCAGGGCAAAAACCTTCACGCCCAGCTGTGTTGCTTCCTCAATCGCGGCACTCAGGCGCGGTTTATCCAGCGTAACCATGCGCAGCTTATCCAGCGGTTTGCCTAACGCTTTCGCCACGTTGCGCAGGTTGTCCGTCAGAGGCAAAGACAGATCAATCGCGCCCGCCGCCAGCCGATTAACAACCAGCTTTTTCATATACATATCGGGCGCATGTAACAGGCTATCTCGAGGGGCGAAAGCCATGACCGCCAGCGCATTGCTCTGCCCCATCGCCACCATCCGCGTGCCTTCAATGGGATCAACCGCGATATCGACTTCTGGCCCATCGCCTTTGCCCACCTCTTCGCCAATCCACAGCATCGGCGCATGGTCAATTTCTCCTTCGCCGATAACCACTCGTCCACGAAAAGCGACGTCGTTTAATGCCTGGCGCATCGCGGTGACCGCCAGGCCATCAATTTTATTTTTGTCGCCACATCCGGTTTGCGGCCAGGCAGCCAACGCTGCCTGTTCCGTAACGCGAAATAATGGCCACGCCAGGGACATCATTGCGCGGCCTCCCCGATATCAACGCCAAATTGTGCCAGCAGATATTTCTCGGCCTGTTCATTCCAGATGCCGTGCGTTTCCTCAACCAGCCGCGCCAACTCTTTAAACAGCGGATCGGTTTTGCCTTTTTCGGCAAAATCGGCAATGGCAGTGAGCGGCATGGTCACGCCGTTATAAATGAGTTTTTTACCGCCAGGGATATCCGGCAGATTGAGCACGGTTTCTGGCACCGCATCCAGGCCACCGATATGGGTCACCATAAACGACGGCTGTAACTGCCCAGTGGCGCTAAGGGCAATCGCCTCTTTCATGTCGTCCGTTGAACCGCCAGATGTACCGACGACGTGCGTGCTGTTGTAATGGACGTTGTAGAAATTAAACGGCACTTTGAAGTTTTTATCCGTCGGCCCGGCAAAGAAGTTCAGACAGCCATCTTCCGCCAGTAATTCATCAGCCATCTCAACGACAGCAGGCACCGCCGCATAAACAAAAATGTCATCGAACCCGGCATCTCCTGTCAGCGCCCGCAGCATCTGGACAGGATCGCTCATCCCTTTGGTATTCACATACACCAGCTCAATGCCTTTACTGGCCGCCAGTTCCACCGGCAGCAGCTTCTGTACCTGCGCCAGACGTTTGTCGTCGATATCGACCACCACCACCCGCGACGGTTGTATGCCGCCGTTAATGGCGTAATCGATAGCGCCAATGCCCATCGGACCTGCACACGCCAGCAGTGCAATATTGCCGCCAGGTTTGACGCCCATGCGATGCTCATAAACATATTGCGTGGTGTGATAATTGGCATGATAAGCACCAATAATGCAGCACATAGGCTCTGCCAGCGACGCCGCAGCAAAATAAGAGCCGTGATACGGTAATACGCAGCCCAAATTAATGGCGATTTCGGGAATAATCATATAAGTGGCATTGCCGCCAAAATATTCGTAGCTGTAGCCCGCTGAATATCCGCTTGGTAACCCCATCGCCGGTTGCAATACAAAACGCTGGCCTTTTTTATATTTGCCAGTGAGATTTTTACCCACTTCGACAATAACCCCGGCACATTCATGCCCGGTAATGACCGGATGATTTTCTAAATCGTCGGGTACGCGTTTATGTTCACTACCGAGTAACGCCGCTTTCCAGGTCGATAAACAGACGCTGTCAGAAATTACACTCACCAGTAATTCATTATCGGTAATTTCTGGCAGTTCAAATACGCGCAGACGGACATCCCGCTTGCCATAAATAGCAGCAACTTTGGTTTTCATTTTTACCTCTGTAATCAGTGTTTATGTTCGGCGGTTAATTGATTAAATAAAGTGTCGAGTTTTGGATCGCCAATATAGTTATTAATCAATATCAGTGGTTTATCCGTCACACGTTTCACGCGCCCTTCCAGACTGGCATGAGTAACGACGATATCCGCATCCGCAGGCACGTTTTCTATGGCGTAATGTTTTACTTCAATTGCCAGCCCCGCTTTTTCCAGGCGTTTACGGAAGGTGGTCGCGCCCATCGCACTGGAGCCCATCCCCGCATCGCAAACAAAGGCGATACGCTTAACCCTGCTTAACGAGAATGCACCCTCTTGTTTCATCGCCTTAACCGCATTGGCTGACTGAGCAAACTCATCTTCGCTCTCCGTTTCCACCGTTTTTTCCATCTTCAGTATCAGCGAAGTAATAGCAAAGGACACCAGGGTACCTACCGTAACACCGGCAATTGTCGCCAGGAACGAGCCTTTCGGCGTCAGTGCCAGGTAAGCAAAGATAGACCCCGGACTTGGGCCAGCCACCAGACCACCGTCCAGTAAGTTAAACATCCAGGTGCCAGACATACCGCCCGCAATCATGGCAATAATGGTCAGCGGCTTCATCAGCACATACGGGAAATACAGTTCGTGGATCCCACCGAGGAAGTGAATAATCATCGCCCCGGGCGCAGAACGTTTACTCATCCCTTTACCAAACAAGGTAAACGCCAGCAGCAGCCCCAGGCCCGGACCTGGGTTAGAGGCCACCATAAAGAAGATGGATTTACCGTTAACCGAAGCCTGTTGCATTCCCAGCGGATAATAGACGCCCTGATCGATCGCATTATTGAGGAAAAGCACTTTCGCCGGTTCATTGATGACTGACAACAATGGCAGATAACCCGCATGTACCAGCGCCTCAATACACTCTTTGACGAAAGTATTGGCAATTAACACCGCCGGGCCGATAACTTCAAAACCCAGCAGACAAAGGAGCATCCCCGCGATACCTAATGAGAAGTTATTGATAACCATCTCAAAACCGGCAGGTATGCGTTTTTCCAGTGCCTTATCGACATATTTTATGACCAACCCACCGAGCGGCCCCATGATCATTGAGCCAAGGAACATCGGGATCTCTGCGCCAACGATCACACCAATAGTACCTATTCCGCCCATGACCGCCCCGCGTTTACCGCCGACCAGATGACCACCTGTAGAACCAATCATCACGGGCAATAAATAGGTAATCATCGGGCCGACAATTTTGGCGAAATGTTCGTTAGGCAGCCAACCGGTGGGAATAAATAACGCAGTAATAAAACCCCAGGCAATAAAAGCACCAATATTGGGGATGACCATTGCAGTCAAAAAGCCCCCAAAAGCCTGGACCTTTGCACGAGCAGACTTGTTTTCCATAATATTATCCTGTAGAGGAGAGAGTAATTATCCGCGGCTGATAATGTCCGCTAATTGTTTTTCTGATGATGCTGTTAAGAGTTGTTCGAGTATTTCTTCTTCGCACAGTAATTCACTTAACGCCTGAATAGCGCCAATGTGCGAATCGGCATCGGCAGCAGAGAGTCCGATGAGTAATTTAATTGGTTCGTCATTCCCCGGAAAATAAACACCTTGTTCAAGTAATGTCAAAGACATCCCGGTTTTAAGCGCCCCACATTCCGGTCGCGCATGAGGCATTGCCACGCCTGGTGCGAGAATATAATAAGGGCCATTGTTAATGGTGGAATCTTTAATTGCCTGAATGTAATTCTCGCTGATATAGTTTTTATCCAGCAATGATACCATCGAGAAATCGATAGCTTCCTGCCAATCTTTTGCTGAATGTATAACTGAGATTGATGATTCTGGAAAATAATCACTAAGCCGCATAAATTATCCTTATTTTATTTTTAGGGTACCGTCCGGCGGTAAAAATAAAATACTCGTGCGGTTTAATGAAAGCAATTGAGCAGGGAAACCGGTGTTTTGAAAACAGTGAATTATTAATTTCTTATATAACATTGAGTTATAGATATAACAACAAATGTCAATACGCATATCGTGATGCATATTACATAATTGATATTTATTGCATATAAATATTTGTGATCTACAACACGCCTTATCTATTGCTTGTCCGCAAACGGACATATCAAGGTAATAAAAAAGGTCGCCGAAGCGACCTTTTTACCCGAAATGCTAATTACAGCAGTTCTTTTGCTTTCGCAACAACGTTATCAACAGTGAAGCCGAACTCTTCAAACAGCAGCTCTGCCGGAGCAGATTCACCGAAGGTGGTCATACCGACGATAGCACCGTTCAGGCCAACATACTTGTACCAGTAGTCAGCAATACCCGCTTCTACAGCAACGCGTGCAGTAACCGCTTTCGGCAGTACGGATTCACGGTAAGCAGCATCCTGCTTGTCAAATGCGTCGGTAGACGGCATGGACACCACGCGCGCTTTCACGCCTTCGGCAGTCAGTTTTTCGTAGGCAGCAACAGCCAGTTCAACTTCTGAACCGGTAGCGATGAAAATCAGTTCCGGCTGACCGGCGCAGTCTTTCAGCACATAACCACCGCGCGCGATGTTTGCCAGTTGCTCTTCAGTTCGTTCCTGCTGCGCCAGGTTCTGACGGGAGAGGATCAGTGCGGTCGGGCCGTCCTGACGCTCAACACCGTATTTCCACGCGACCGCGGATTCAACCTGGTCACACGGACGCCATGTAGACATGTTCGGGGTTACGCGCAGAGAAGCGACCTGCTCAACCGGCTGGTGAGTCGGGCCGTCTTCGCCCAGACCGATGGAGTCGTGGGTGTAAACCATCACCTGACGCTGTTTCATCAGCGCAGCCATACGTACGGCGTTACGTGCGTATTCCACGAACATCAGGAAGGTGGAGGTGTACGGCAGGAAGCCACCGTGCAGGGAGATACCGTTAGCAATCGCGGTCATACCGAACTCGCGAACACCGTAGTGGATGTAGTTACCCGCAGCATCTTCGTTGATTGCTTTAGAACCAGACCACAGGGTCAGGTTAGACGGCGCCAGGTCAGCAGAACCGCCGAGGAATTCCGGCAACAGCGGACCGAACGCTTCGATAGCATTCTGAGACGCTTTACGGCTGGCGATTTTCGCCGGATTAGCCTGCAGTTTAGCGATGAACTCTTTCGCTTTAGCGTCGAAGTCAGACGGCATTTCGCCTTTCATACGGCGGGTAAATTCAGCGGCTTCCTGCGGATAAGCTTTCGCGTAAGCAGCGAATTTCTCGTTCCATGCGGATTCTTTCGCCTGGCCTGCTTCTTTCGCATCCCACTGAGCATAGATTTCAGACGGGATTTCGAACGGCGCATATTTCCAGCCCAGTTGTTCGCGGGTCAGGGCAATTTCAGCGTCGCCCAGCGGCGCACCGTGGGAGTCGTGGGTACCGGCTTTGTTCGGGGAACCGAAACCGATGATGGTTTTGCACATCAGCAGGGAAGGTTTGTCAGTCACTGCGCGCGCTTCTTCTACTGCGCGTTTGATAGATGCCGCGTCATGACCGTCGATGTCGCGAATAACGTGCCAGCCGTAAGCTTCGAAACGCATTGCGGTGTCGTCGGTGAACCAGCCTTCAACGTGACCATCGATAGAAATACCGTTGTCATCGTAGAATGCAATCAGTTTACCCAGCTTCAGCGTACCCGCCAGAGAGCAAACTTCGTGGGAGATGCCTTCCATCATGCAGCCGTCGCCCATGAAGGCGTAGGTGTAGTGGTCGACAATGTCGTGGCCCGGACGGTTAAACTGCGCCGCCAGCGTTTTTTCTGCAATCGCCATACCGACTGCGTTGGCAATACCCTGACCCAGCGGACCGGTGGTGGTTTCCACACCAGCGGTGTAACCCACTTCCGGGTGACCCGGAGTTTTAGAGTGCAGCTGACGGAAGTTTTTCAGTTCTTCCATCGGCAGATCGTAACCGGTGAGGTGCAGCAGGCTGTAGATCAGCATGGAGCCGTGGCCGTTGGACAGCACGAAGCGGTCACGGTCAGCCCAGGACGGATTCTGCGGGTTGTGTTTCAGGAAATCACGCCACAGGACTTCGGCAATGTCAGCCATACCCATAGGGGCACCCGGGTGACCGGATTTGGCTTTCTGTACTGCGTCCATGCTCAGCGCACGAATAGCATTGGCAAGCTCTTTACGTGAGGACATTTTGACTCCAGATCGGATGATGAAGGGCACGCCCTTAACGACTTGACGACAGCGCGTTTTGGGCTACGCCGGAAAATTTGCCAACAATTTACCGCAAGCCGCGCGTCATGTACATGGAACATCCTTTTGCCGCTTCAGAAATCTCTGGATCATGCTCGCATGTTGCGCAATCTACTCGCCCGTCCGCTGCGCTTTTCCTTATACTGAGACTGAGCGTCGATTCACCTGCAAACGGCGCATTTTTAGAATAATCCTGACCTTGTGCGGAAGAGAAAACATGAAAATTCGCGCCTTATTGGTAGCAATGAGCGTGGCAACGGTACTGACTGGTTGCCAGAATATGGACTCCAACGGACTGCTCTCATCAGGAGCGGAAGCTTTTCAGGCTTACAGTTTGAGTGATGCGCAGGTGAAAACCCTGAGCGATCAGGCATGTCAGGAGATGGACAGCAAGGCGACGATTGCGCCAGCCAATAGCGAATACGCTAAACGTCTGACAACTATTGCCAATGCGCTAGGCAACAATATCAACGGTCAGCCGGTAAATTACAAAGTGTATATGGCGAAGGATGTGAACGCCTTTGCAATGGCTAACGGCTGTATCCGCGTCTATAGCGGGCTGATGGATATGATGACGGATAACGAAGTCGAAGCGGTGATCGGTCACGAAATGGGGCACGTGGCGTTAGGCCATGTGAAAAAAGGAATGCAGGTGGCACTTGGTACAAATGCCGTGCGAGTAGCTGCGGCCTCTGCGGGCGGGATTGTCGGAAGTTTATCTCAATCACAACTTGGTAATCTGGGCGAGAAATTAGTCAATTCGCAATTCTCCCAGCGCCAGGAAGCAGAAGCCGATGATTATTCTTACGATCTTCTGCGCCAACGCGGCATCAGCCCGGCAGGTCTTGCCACCAGCTTTGAAAAACTGGCAAAACTGGAAGAAGGTCGCCAAAGCTCAATGTTTGACGACCATCCTGCATCCGCCGAACGCGCCCAGCATATTCGCGATCGCATGAGCGCGGATGGGATTAAGTAAAGCCTGGTGGTGTCGAACGTAGGTCAGATAAGGCGTTCACGCCGCATCTGACATGAATGGCACATTTGTTACCTTGTGCGCATTGCCGGATGCGATGCTGGCGCATCTTATCCGGCCTACGGGTGCCGAACGTAGGTCGGATAAGGCGTTCACGCCGCATCCGACATTAATGGCACGTTTTACCCGTGCGCATCGCATCTGGTGCTTACTCGCCCTTTTTCGCCGCCTGAATATACAGCATTTCCAGCGCCAGCGTTGCCGCTGCCAGAGCAGTGATTTCCGACTGATCGTATGCCGGAGCCACTTCCACTACGTCCATCCCAACAATGTTGAGATCTTTCAGGCCGCGTACCAGTTTAATAGCGCGATCGGAGGTCAGGCCGCCAATCACTGGCGTACCGGTGCCTGGTGCAAAAGCAGGATCCAGGCAGTCGATATCAAAAGTCAGGTAAACCGGCATATCACCCACAATCTGTTTCACTTGGGCGATAACGTCATCCACGCTGCGATCGTTCACCTGGCAGGCGTCCAGCACGGTAAAGCCGTTGTCTTTATCAAACTCGGTACGAATACCAATCTGCACGGAATGATTCGGGTCGATCAGACCTTCTTTCGGCGCGGTATAGAACATAGTGCCGTGGTCAAATTCACAACCGTTCGCATAGGTATCGGTGTGGGCGTCAAAGTGTACCAGCGCCATTTTGCCGAAATGCTTCGCATGAGCACGCAGCAGCGGCAGCGTAACAAAGTGGTCACCACCGAAAGAGAGCATACGCTTACCGGCAGCCAGCAGCTTCTCGGCGTGCGCCTGCAGCTTTTCGCTCATCTCACGGGCATCGCCAAAGGCATATACCAGATCGCCGCAGTCCACGACGTTCAGACGCTCACGCATGTCGAAATTCCACGGGAAGCGGTTGTGTTCCCAGGCCAGATTCGTCGAAACCTGACGGATCGCTGCCGGACCGTGGCGACCACCCGCACGACCAGAAGTGGCCATATCGAACGGCACGCCAGTAATCACCCAGTCTGCATCGCTGTCATACGGCTGGAAGTTCATCGGCAGGCGTAAAAAACCAAAGGCATTGGAAACCAGTGAGTTATCGTATTGATGACCTAAGGTGCTCATGGATGGACTCCTATTACAAAGTCGATATAAAAAAACCCTTCCGCGTCGTTAGGCCCGACGAGGAAGGGTTGGATTTGTCACAATAAATTGTGGCGGATTATCACCGCTAAATTAAGCGGATTCAAGTAACACAGGACTTACTCATCTTCAAGATAAGTATAACCGTACAAACCTGCCTCGAACTCTTCAAGGAACTGTTGTTGCAGTTCAGCATCAAGATCGGTTTTCTTCACTTGATCGCGGAACTGGGTTAACAGCGTTTTCGGATCGAGCTGTACATATTGCAGCATGTCCGCCACGGTATCGCCTTCGTCAGACAGTTCTACTTCTACGCTACCGTCAGGGAAGACGAACACGTCAACCGCTTCGGTATCACCGAACAGGTTGTGCATGTTGCCGAGGATCTCCTGATATGCGCCGACCATAAAGAAACCGAGCATCGGCGGATTCTCTGGATCGTACTCCGGCATTGGCATTGTCGTGGCAATACCGTCACCATCAATATAGTGGTCGATAGCACCGTCAGAGTCACAGGTAATATCCAGCAGCACAGCGCGACGTTCCGGCACTTGATCCAGCCCTTCCAGCGGCAGAACCGGGAACAACTGGTCGATCCCCCATGCGTCCGGCATCGACTGGAACAGCGAGAAGTTGACGTACATTTTGTCCGCCATACGTTCCTGCAGCTCGTCGATAATCGGACGATGAGCACGGTTTTGCGGATCCAGCTGCTTTTGCACTTCATGGCACATGCTCAAATAAAGCTGCTCAGCCCATGCACGTTCTTGCAGGCTAAAGATGCCGGAAGAGTAGCCGATATGAATGTCGTGCAGATCCATCTGACTGTCGTGTAACCATTCACGCAGAGAACGGCGAGTTCCCGGTTCGTGCATCTCCTGCCAGGTTTCCCACATGCTTTGCAGCGCGCGCGGCGCATCTTCTGCAGGCGCGGTCGGCACCGTGTATTCGTTACGTTCCACGCCGATGATATTAGACACCAGCACGGTGTGATGCGCAGTCACCGCACGACCCGATTCGGTGATTACCGTCGGATGCGGCAGACCGTTTTCTTCACACGCATCGCCAATCGCCCAGATAATGTTGTTGGCGTATTCATTGAGGCCGTAGTTCACCGAACAGTCGGACTGCGAACGAGTACCTTCATAATCCACGCCCAGACCGCCGCCGACGTCGAAGCACTGAATATTGACGCCCAGCTTGTGCAGTTCCACATAGAAACGCGCGGATTCACGAACGCCTGTCGCGATATCGCGAATATTCGCCATCTGCGAACCGAGGTGGAAGTGCAGTAGTTGCAGGCTGTCGAGACGCCCGGCTTCACGCAGGGTTTCAACCAGTTGCAGTACCTGAGTCGCAGCCAGGCCGAACTTCGATTTTTCCCCGCCGGAGGACTGCCATTTACCCGAACCCTGCGAAGCCAGACGTGCACGCACGCCCAGACGAGGAACGACATTCAGACGTTCTGCTTCATCCAGCACAATGGCGATTTCTGACATCTTCTCAATGACCAGATAGACCTTGTGCCCCATCTTCTCGCCAATTAATGCCAGGCGGATATATTCGCGGTCTTTATAACCGTTGCAGACGATGACGCTACGGGTCATGCCAGCATGTGCCAGTACTGCCATCAACTCGGCTTTGGAACCGGCTTCCAGACCCAGCGGTTCGCCCGAATGAATCAGGGACTCAATCACGCGGCGGTGCTGGTTAACTTTGATCGGATAAACAAGGAAGTAATCGCCGTTATAGCCGTAGGATTCCCTCGCACGTTTGAACGCGGCGTTAATGGAACGCAAACGGTGCTGCAGGATCTGTGGGAAACAGAACAGTGCAGGCAGACGCTGGCCCTGTGCTTCACGAGTTTTCACTAACTGCGCGAGATCGACGCGAGCTTCCGGGACGTCCGGGTCCGGGCACACGCTAATGTGGCCCAGCTCGTTAACGTCATAGTAGTTATTGCCCCACCAGGCAATATTGTAAGTACGCAGCATCTTGCTGGCTTCCTGGGAGCTCATTGCAACCTCCTGCATGGAGCGTAGTACACCGTGTTCGCCCGCTGACGAAGGCAAACCCATAGACATGTCGTCAGACATAGCGAACCTCAAATTATTTTATTAAGTGTAAAACAGTTAACGACTATCGCAGCCTGGAACTGCGATAACAACCCATAAGCACATGGATTTTCCAGCAGTGAATGCTGACGCTCCAACTGCGCAACCGGTTTCTTTTTCATAACATTATTAAGCACATAACCGAACGTAAGTGTGAAAGTTCGGCGAAACCACGAGAAAACTCTTGTTTTTACAAGAGCGCCCTTGTTCAGTCCTCAGTAACTGTAACCAGCTCTTGAATCCTGAGAAGCGCCGAGATGGGTATAACATCGGCAGGTATGCAAAGCAGAGATGCAGAGTGCGGGGAACGAATCTTCACCAGAACGGTGAGACAGGTTAAGCAGCAGACAACGGTTCATTATTTCGTATCACCTCCACGGCCGCCTGTTAAGACGAACCCACAAGCCAAAACTCTGATTTCAACCCGGCTGGAAGTGGCAACACGAAAGAAACGTCGTGTGCTTTTTATTTAAGCCGCGCGCCGCGTTTTATACCCCACAATGGCAGAAAATTGCAAAAGATAAATACGCAGAATGCCGGCATTGTCAGGAAAAATTTCCAGCCACGTTTTTAACAGAATGAGACACGATTCAAAAAAAAGTGGAAATAGGGTGAAGAATTGACCTAAAATAGCCATCCAGATGTTAATCCATCCATACCGATTAACACTCAGACTGCCAGTGTTTTTAACCTGCAGAGTCGTGGTAGGATCCGCTACCACAGAAAATCCACACAACAGTTTGAGCTAACCAAATTCTCTTTAGGTGATATTAAATATGGCAAAACACCTTTTTACGTCCGAGTCCGTCTCTGAAGGGCATCCTGACAAAATTGCTGACCAAATTTCTGATGCCGTTTTAGACGCGATCCTCGAACAGGATCCGAAAGCACGCGTTGCTTGCGAAACCTACGTAAAAACCGGCATGGTTTTAGTTGGCGGCGAAATCACCACCAGCGCCTGGGTAGACATCGAAGAGATCACCCGTAACACCGTTCGCGAAATTGGCTATGTGCATTCCGACATGGGCTTTGACGCTAACTCCTGTGCGGTTCTGAGCGCTATCGGCAAACAGTCTCCTGACATCAACCAGGGCGTTGACCGTGCCGATCCGCTGGAACAGGGCGCGGGTGACCAGGGTCTGATGTTTGGCTACGCAACTAATGAAACCGACGTGCTGATGCCAGCACCTATCACCTATGCACACCGTCTGGTACAGCGTCAGGCTGAAGTGCGTAAAAACGGCACTCTGCCGTGGCTGCGCCCGGACGCGAAAAGCCAGGTGACTTTTCAGTATGACGACGGCAAAATCGTTGGTATCGATGCTGTCGTGCTTTCCACTCAGCACTCTGAAGAGATCGACCAGAAATCGCTGCAAGAAGCGGTAATGGAAGAGATCATCAAGCCAATTCTGCCCGCTGAATGGCTGACTTCTGCCACCAAATTCTTCATCAACCCGACCGGTCGTTTCGTTATCGGTGGCCCAATGGGTGACTGCGGTCTGACTGGTCGTAAAATTATCGTTGATACCTACGGCGGCATGGCGCGTCACGGTGGCGGTGCATTCTCTGGTAAAGATCCATCAAAAGTGGACCGTTCCGCAGCCTACGCAGCACGTTATGTCGCGAAAAACATCGTTGCTGCTGGCCTGGCCGATCGTTGTGAAATTCAGGTTTCCTACGCAATCGGCGTGGCTGAACCGACCTCCATCATGGTAGAAACTTTCGGTACTGAGAAAGTGCCTTCTGAACAACTGACCCTGCTGGTACGTGAGTTCTTCGACCTGCGCCCATACGGTCTGATTCAGATGCTGGATCTGCTGCACCCGATCTACAAAGAAACCGCAGCATACGGTCACTTTGGTCGTGAACATTTCCCGTGGGAAAAAACCGACAAAGCGCAGCTGCTGCGCGATGCTGCCGGTCTGAAGTAATCTTTCTTCACCTGCGTTCAAAGGCCAGCCTCGCGCTGGCCTTTTTCTTTTGGATAGGCGTTCACGCCGCATCCGGCAAAAAAACCGCCCGCACAATAACATCATTCTTCCTGATCACGTTTCACCGCAGATTATCATCACAACTGAAACCGATTACACCAACCACAACAGACAAAGATTTGTAATATTTTCATATTATTATTCGGTTTTCACAGTTGTTACATTTCTTTTCAGTAAAGTCTTAATTGCAGATAACAGCGTTTAATCTATGATGATATAACTCAATTATTTTCATGCACTTAAATCATAACTAAGATAAATGTTAGTGTAAGCGATTACACTGATGTGATTTGCTTCACATCTTTTTACGTCGTACTCACCTATCTTAATTCACAATAAAAAATAACCATATTGGAGGGCATCATGCCTGACGCTAAAAAACAGGGGCGGTCAAACAAGGCAATGACGTTTTTCGTCTGCTTCCTTGCCGCTCTGGCGGGATTACTCTTTGGCCTGGATATCGGTGTAATTGCTGGCGCACTGCCGTTTATTGCAGATGAATTCCAGATTACTTCGCACACGCAAGAATGGGTCGTAAGCTCCATGATGTTCGGTGCGGCAGTCGGTGCGGTGGGCAGCGGCTGGCTCTCCTTTAAACTCGGGCGCAAAAAGAGCCTGATGATCGGCGCAATTTTGTTTGTTGCCGGTTCGCTGTTCTCTGCGGCTGCGCCAAACGTTGAAGTACTGATTCTTTCCCGCGTTCTACTGGGGCTGGCGGTGGGTGTGGCCTCTTATACCGCACCGCTGTACCTCTCTGAAATTGCGCCGGAAAAAATTCGTGGCAGTATGATCTCGATGTATCAGTTGATGATCACTATCGGGATCCTCGGTGCTTATCTTTCTGATACCGCCTTCAGCTACACCGGTGCATGGCGCTGGATGCTGGGTGTGATTATCATCCCGGCAATTTTGCTGCTGATTGGTGTCTTCTTCCTGCCAGACAGCCCACGTTGGTTTGCCGCCAAACGCCGTTTTGTTGATGCCGAACGCGTGCTGCTACGCCTGCGTGACACCAGCGCGGAAGCGAAACGCGAACTGGATGAAATCCGTGAAAGTTTGCAGGTTAAACAGAGTGGCTGGGCGCTGTTTAAAGAGAACAGCAACTTCCGCCGCGCGGTGTTCCTTGGCGTACTGTTGCAGGTAATGCAGCAATTCACCGGGATGAACGTCATCATGTATTACGCGCCGAAAATCTTCGAACTGGCGGGTTATACCAACACTACCGAGCAAATGTGGGGGACCGTGATTGTCGGCCTGACCAACGTACTTGCCACCTTTATCGCAATCGGCCTTGTTGACCGCTGGGGACGTAAACCAACGCTAACGCTGGGCTTCCTGGTGATGGCTGCTGGCATGGGCGTACTCGGTACAATGATGCATATCGGTATTCACTCTCCGTCGGCGCAGTATTTCGCCATCGCCATGCTGCTGATGTTTATTGTCGGTTTTGCCATGAGTGCCGGTCCGCTGATTTGGGTACTGTGCTCCGAAATTCAGCCGCTGAAAGGCCGCGATTTTGGCATCACCTGCTCCACTGCCACCAACTGGATTGCCAACATGATCGTTGGCGCAACGTTCCTGACCATGCTCAACACGCTGGGTAACGCCAACACCTTCTGGGTGTATGCGGCTCTGAACGTACTGTTTATCCTGCTGACATTGTGGCTGGTACCGGAAACCAAACACGTTTCGCTGGAACATATTGAACGTAATCTGATGAAAGGTCGTAAACTGCGCGAAATAGGCGCTCACGATTAATCTCCCCAAGCTTCCTCCCATCGCGGAGGAAGCCACCTCTTGCAGTCATCTTTTCTTCGCTCTATCCTCTGCCGCTATGAAAACATCCCGTCTCCCTATCGCCATCCAACAGGCCGTTATGCGTCGCCTGCGGGAAAAACTCGCCCAGGCCAACCTGAAGCTAGGGCGTAACTACCCGGAGCCAAAACTCTCTTACACCCAGCGCGGAACCTCCGCCGGAACGGCCTGGCTGGAAAGCTATGAAATTCGCCTCAATCCCGTTTTGCTGTTGGAAAACAGTGAAGCTTTTATTGAAGAAGTGGTACCGCACGAACTGGCACATTTGCTGGTATGGAAACATTTCGGCCGCGTAGCGCCACATGGCAAAGAGTGGAAGTGGATGATGGAAAACGTGCTGGGTGTTCCCGCCCGTCGTACGCATCAGTTCGAACTGCAATCCGTGCGTCGCAACACCTTCCCCTACCGCTGCAAGTGCCAGGAGCATCAGCTTACCGTACGCCGCCATAATCGCGTAGTTCGTGGCGAGGCCGTCTATCGCTGTGTTCACTGCGGTGAACAGCTGGTTGCGAAATAACCATCTGAACTATCAGGAACTTTCCTGATCTGGCTGATTGCATACCAAAACAGCTTTCGCTACGTTGCTGGCTCGTTTTAACACGGAGTAAGTGATGTACCGTTATTTGTCTATTGCTGCGGTGGTACTGAGCGCAGCATTTTCCGGCCCGGCGTTGGCCGAAGGTATCAATAGTTTTTCTCAGGCGAAAGCCGCGGCGGTAAAAGTCCACGCTGACGCGCCCGGTACGTTTTATTGCGGATGTAAAATTAACTGGCAGGGCAAAAAAGGCGTTGTTGATCTGCAATCGTGCGGCTATCAGGTGCGCAAAAATGAAAACCGCGCCAGCCGCGTAGAGTGGGAACATGTCGTTCCCGCCTGGCAGTTCGGTCACCAGCGCCAGTGCTGGCAGGACGGTGGACGTAAAAACTGCGCTAAAGATCCGGTCTATCGCAAGATGGAAAGCGATATGCATAACCTGCAGCCGTCAGTCGGTGAGGTGAATGGCGATCGCGGCAACTTTATGTACAGCCAGTGGAATGGCGGTGAAGGCCAGTACGGTCAATGCGCCATGAAGGTCGATTTCAAAGAAAAAGCTGCCGAACCACCAGCGCGTGCACGCGGTGCCATTGCGCGCACCTACTTCTATATGCGCGACCAATACAACCTGACACTCTCTCGCCAGCAAACGCAGCTGTTCAACGCATGGAACAAGATGTATCCGGTTACCGACTGGGAGTGCGAGCGCGATGAACGCATCGCGAAGGTGCAGGGCAATCATAACCCGTATGTGCAACGCGCTTGCCAGGCGCGAAAGAGCTAACCTACACTAGCGGGATTCTTTTTGTTAACCCCTACCCCACGCGTACAACCGCGTGGGGAGACGACGCGGATTTTTAACTATGCGTATCCCCCGCATTTATCATCCTGAACCACTGACCAGCCATTCTCACATCGCGCTTTGCGAAGATGCCGCCAACCATATCGGGCGCGTACTGCGCATGGGGCCGGGGCAGGCGTTGCAATTGTTTGACGGTAGCAACCAGGTCTTTGACGCCGAAATTACCAGCGCCAGCAAAAAAAGCGTGGAAGTGAAGGTGCTGGAAGGCCAGATCGACGATCGCGAATCTCCGCTGCATATTCACCTCGGTCAGGTGATGTCGCGTGGTGAAAAAATGGAATTTACTATCCAGAAATCGATCGAACTCGGTGTAAGCCTCATTACGCCACTTTTTTCTGAGCGCTGCGGCGTTAAACTGGATAGTGAACGTCTGAACAAGAAGCTTCAGCAGTGGCAGAAGATTGCAATTGCTGCCTGTGAGCAGTGTGGTCGTAACCGGGTGCCGGAAATCCGTCCAGCGATGGATCTGGAAGCCTGGTGTGCAGAGCAGGATGAAGGACTGAAACTGAATCTTCACCCGCGCGCCAGTAACAGCATCAATACGTTGCCGTTACCGGTTGAACGCGTCCGCCTGCTGATTGGCCCGGAAGGCGGTTTATCGGCAGATGAAATTGCCATGACTGCCCGCTATCAATTTACTGATATCCTGTTGGGACCTCGCGTTTTGCGTACAGAGACAACTGCGCTCACCGCCATTACCGCGCTACAAGTACGATTTGGCGATTTGGGCTAACGGAGAAGAATAATGATCAAGCTCGGCATCGTGATGGACCCCATCGCAAACATCAACATCAAGAAAGATTCCAGTTTTGCTATGTTGCTGGAAGCACAGCGTCGTGGTTACGAACTTCACTATATGGAGATGGGCGATCTGTATCTGATCAATGGTGAAGCCCGCGCCCATACCCGCACGCTGAACGTGAAGCAGAACTACGAAGAGTGGTTTTCGTTCGTCGGTGAACAGGATCTGCCGCTGGCCGATCTCGATGTGATCCTGATGCGTAAAGACCCGCCGTTTGATACCGAGTTTATCTACGCGACCTATATTCTGGAACGTGCCGAAGAGAAAGGGACGCTGATCGTTAACAAGCCGCAGAGCCTGCGCGACTGTAACGAGAAACTGTTTACCGCCTGGTTCTCTGACTTAACGCCAGAAACGCTGGTTACGCGCAATAAAGCGCAGCTAAAAGCGTTCTGGGAGAAACACAGCGACATCATTCTTAAGCCGCTGGACGGTATGGGCGGCGCGTCGATTTTCCGCGTGAAAGAAGGCGATCCAAACCTCGGCGTGATTGCCGAAACCCTGACTGAGCATGGCACTCGCTACTGCATGGCGCAAAATTACCTGCCAGCCATTAAAGATGGCGACAAACGCGTGCTGGTGGTGGATGGCGAGCCGGTACCGTACTGCCTGGCGCGTATTCCGCAGGGGGGCGAAACCCGTGGCAATCTGGCTGCCGGTGGTCGCGGTGAACCTCGTCCGCTGACGGAAAGTGACTGGAAAATCGCCCGTCAGATCGGGCCGACGCTGAAAGAAAAAGGGCTGATTTTTGTTGGTCTGGATATCATCGGCGACCGTCTGACTGAAATTAACGTCACCAGCCCAACCTGTATTCGTGAGATTGAAGCAGAGTTTCCGGTGTCGATCACCGGAATGTTAATGGATGCCATCGAAGCACGTTTACAGCAGCAGTAACCCACCTTAGCGAGAAGGATCTCGTTGAGACTCTGAGTGACAGCGCCCTTCTTTCCACGCATACTGGGCGCTGTTGCTTTTTTGAACCAGGAAACAGAACCTCTGACAATGAATTTACAGCATCACTTTCTTATTGCCATGCCTGCTCTCCAGGATCCGATTTTCCGTCGTTCCGTGGTCTACATTTGCGAACATAATACCAATGGTGCAATGGGGATCATCGTCAACAAGCCGCTGGAAAATCTCAAAATTGAAGGGATTCTGGAAAAGCTGAAGATCACGCCGGAGCCGCGTGATGAATCAATCCGTCTGGATAAACCGGTTATGCTCGGCGGTCCGCTGGCTGAAGATCGCGGGTTTATTTTGCATACTCCGCCCTCCAATTTTGCTTCCAGCATTCGCATTTCAGACAACACGGTAATGACCACTTCCCGCGATGTGCTGGAAACGCTCGGCACCGATAAACAACCGTCTGACGTATTGGTGGCTCTGGGTTATGCCTCCTGGGAGAAAGGTCAACTGGAACAAGAAATTCTCGATAACGCGTGGCTAACGGCCCCGGCAGATCTGAATATTCTGTTCAAAACGCCGATTGCCGACCGCTGGCGCGAGGCGGCAAAACTGATTGGTGTGGATATTCTCACCATGCCTGGTGTGGCAGGACACGCCTGATGAGTGGAACCTTACTCGCCTTCGACTTCGGCACCAAAAGCATTGGCGTAGCGGTCGGCCAACGCATTACCGGCACCGCTCGCCCTTTGCCTGCAATTAAAGCACAGGACGGTACGCCGGACTGGAACATTATCGAGCGTTTACTGAAAGAGTGGCAGCCGGACGAAATCATCGTCGGTTTGCCGCTGAATATGGACGGCACCGAGCAACCATTGACTGCCAGAGCGCGTAAATTTGCCAACCGTATTCATGGCCGTTTCGGTGTTGAAGTAAAGCTCCATGACGAGCGTCTTAGCACTGTGGAAGCCCGTTCCGGTCTGTTTGAACAGGGCGGCTATCGGGCGCTCAACAAAGGCAAAGTTGACTCTGCCTCTGCGGTTATTATTCTCGAAAGCTATTTCGAGCAGGGATATTAAGGCGATTTAAACGCCTGGCGGAGTGTAAATAATATCATCGCGTCTTATTGCCGGATGCGGCGTGAACACCTTATCCAGCACACATCTGGCAGCGGCTATAGGTCTGATAAGACGCGTTAGCGTCGCATCAGACATTTATTGCCTTTGTAGGCCCGATAAGCTTGCGCATCGGGCATGGCAACGTCACAAACGCCCTTCCCCCACCCGGTGCTGATAACTCTGCTGAAACGTTATCATCCCCACCTGCTGCCCGGTTTGAATAACATGCGGTAACTGGTGGGTTTTCCCTTCGCGAATCAAATTCCCCACCGCGGGTGTGTTAATCAGCAATTCAAATAGCGCCACGCGTCCTTCCTGTTTATCCACTTCCAGCTTTTGTGACAGCACTGCCCGTAAACTACCTGCCAGTTGATTACGCACGGGGTCTTTTTCCTGCGCCGGAAATGAATCCACCAGTCGCTCAACTGCCTGCGCGGCACCACGCGTATGTAATGTTGCCAGCACCAAATGCCCGGTTTCTGCCGCCGTCAGTGCCAGACGGATTGTCTCGCTGTCACGCAGCTCTCCGAGCAAAATCACATCAGGATCTTCCCGCAATGCGGCCCGCAATCCCGATGCGAACGTCATACAGTGCAAACCAATTTCCCGCTGCTGGATCAAACATCGCTGGCTGGCATAGAGATATTCAACAGGATCTTCCAGCGTCAGAATATGCGCATCGGCATGTTGATTGAGATAGCCAACCATCGCCGCCAGCGTGGTAGATTTGCCACTCCCCGTCGCCCCCGTCACCAGAATCAGGCCATTCTCGCTCTTGAGTAATTCCGGCAATACCGTTGGTGCGCCAAGCTGTTCGAGCTGCGGGCAGTGCGAAGGTAACAGCCGTAACGCCAGCGAAATGCCATGCCGTTGCGCGAATGCGCTGCCACGCAATCGCTGGTTTTCCGCCAGCGACACGGCAAAATCCAGCTGACCATTCTCCAGCAATATTGCCCGCTGATCGTCATCCAGCCACTCCCGCAGTAGCTCTTCGACGTCCGGCGTATCAAACGGCGCAGCTTCCATTCTGCCGCGAATGCGCCATCGTGCGGGCCAGGCGCTGCACAGGTGTAGATCCGAGACGTTATGCTTTACACTAAGGGCCACAATTTCTTCCATATTCATACTAAGATCCTCGGAAAATGAACGATATTGCGCATAACCTGGCACAGGTCCGGGACAAAATCTCAGCGGCTGCAACGCGTTGCGGCCGTTCTCCAGAAGAAATTACGCTGCTTGCAGTCAGTAAAACAAAACCTGCGAGCGCCATCGCAGAAGCCATTGATGCCGGGCAGCGTCAATTTGGTGAAAACTACGTTCAGGAAGGGGTAGATAAAATTCGCCACTTTCAGGAACTGGGCGTAACAGGATTAGAATGGCATTTTATTGGCCCGTTGCAGTCTAATAAAAGCCGCCTGGTGGCAGAGCATTTCGACTGGTGTCATACCATCGACCGTTTGCGCATCGCTACCCGTCTCAACGACCAGCGCCCGGCAGAACTTCCCCCTCTTAACGTTCTGATTCAAATTAACATTAGTGATGAAAACAGTAAGTCCGGGATTCAACTGGCTGAACTGGACGAGCTGGCAGCTGCGGTCGCTGAACTACCGCGTTTACGTCTGCGCGGGTTGATGGCAATCCCTGCGCCTGAGTCAGAATATGTAAGGCAGTTTGAAGTTGCACGCCAAATGGCTGTAGCATTTGCCGGACTGAAAACGCGCTACCCGCATATCGACACGCTCTCTCTGGGAATGTCGGACGATATGGAAGCCGCCATTGCGGCAGGTAGCACGATGGTTCGTATCGGCACTGCAATTTTTGGTGCGCGTGATTACTCTAAAAAATAAGGAATTAAAGGAACGCCATGAATACGTTGACTTTCCTGCTTTCAACGGTCATTGAGCTGTATACCATGGTGCTGTTATTACGCATCTGGATGCAGTGGGCTCATTGTGATTTTTACAACCCCTTCTCACAGTTTGTAGTGAAGGTAACGCAGCCAATTATCGGGCCACTGCGCCGCGTTATTCCGGCAATGGGGCCAATTGACAGCGCCTCGCTGCTGGTTGCCTATATTCTCAGTTTTATCAAAGCCATCGTGCTGTTTAAAGTGGTGACCTTCCTGCCAATCATCTGGATTGCCGGTTTACTGATTCTGCTGAAAACCATCGGCCTGCTGATTTTCTGGGTCCTGCTGGTGATGGCGATTATGAGCTGGGTAAGCCAGGGGCGTAGCCCGATTGAATACGTGCTGATTCAGCTGGCCGATCCGCTGCTGCGCCCGATTCGCCGCCTGCTACCGGCAATGGGTGGGATTGATTTCTCGCCGATGATCCTCGTTCTGCTGCTGTATGTCATCAATATGGGTGTCGCAGAAGTATTACAGGCAACCGGAAATATGCTGCTGCCAGGGCTGTGGATGGCGTTATGAATGCCGTAACAGTTAATGATGACGGTCTGGTTTTACGGCTCTATATTCAGCCGAAAGCCAGCCGTGATTCTATTGTCGGTTTACATGGCGACGAAGTTAAAGTCGCCATTACCGCGCCGCCGGTTGACGGCCAGGCCAACAGTCATCTGGTGAAGTTTCTCGGTAAGCAATTCCGGGTTGCCAAAAGCCAGGTGGTGATTGAAAAAGGCGAACTTGGCCGCCACAAACAAATTAAAATCATTAATCCGCAACAAATCCCGCCAGAAATCGCGGCGTTAATTAATTAGGTATCCTATGCAAAAAGTTGTCCTCGCAACCGGCAATGTCGGTAAAGTGCGTGAGCTGGCGTCGCTGCTTAGCGACTTCGGTCTTGATATCGTGGCCCAAACAGACCTCGGCGTTGATTCCGCTGAAGAAACCGGCCTGACCTTTATCGAAAACGCGATTCTGAAAGCGCGCCATGCGGCAAAAGTGACCGCTTTACCGGCAATTGCCGACGACTCTGGTCTGGCGGTAGATGTGCTTGGCGGCGCGCCGGGCATTTACTCCGCGCGTTATTCCGGTGAAGACGCGACCGATCAAAAGAATCTGCAAAAACTGCTGGAAACAATGAAAGACGTACCGGACGACCAACGTCAGGCGCGTTTCCACTGCGTGCTGGTATATCTGCGTCACGCGGAAGATCCCACTCCGCTGGTATGCCACGGTAGCTGGCCGGGCGTGATTACTCGTGAACCAGCGGGCACTGGTGGCTTTGGTTATGATCCAATCTTCTTCGTACCTTCCGAAGGGAAAACCGCCGCCGAACTGACCCGCGAAGAAAAGAGCGCCATTTCCCACCGTGGTCAGGCGTTGAAACTGCTGCTGGACGCTTTACGTAATGGTTAAATTACCTCCGCTGAGTCTCTACATTCACATCCCGTGGTGCGTGCAGAAATGCCCGTACTGCGATTTCAACTCTCACGCGTTGAAAGGAGAAGTGCCGCACGACGATTATGTTCAGCATCTGCTTAACGATCTGGACAACGATGTGGCTTACGCTCAGGGCCGTGAAGTAAAGACAATCTTTATTGGCGGTGGTACGCCGAGCCTGCTTTCCGGCCCGGCGATGCAAACGCTGCTGGACGGCGTGCGTGCGCGTTTGCCGCTGGCAGCGGATGCAGAAATTACTATGGAAGCGAACCCTGGCACGGTAGAAGCCGATCGCTTTGTCGATTATCAGCGTGCTGGTGTGAACCGCATCTCTATTGGTGTGCAGAGTTTTAGCGAAGAAAAGCTGAAACGACTTGGGCGTATTCATGGCCCGCAAGAAGCGAAACGCGCGGCGAAGCTGGCGAGCGGTTTAGGGTTACGTAGCTTTAACCTTGATTTGATGCATGGGCTGCCGGATCAATCACTGGAAGAGGCGCTTGGCGATCTACGCCAGGCCATTGAACTGAATCCGCCGCATCTTTCCTGGTATCAACTGACCATCGAACCCAATACGCTGTTTGGTTCGCGACCACCGGTGCTGCCGGACGATGACGCGTTGTGGGATATATTCGAACAGGGGCATCAGTTATTAACCGCAGCGGGTTATCAGCAATATGAAACTTCCGCTTACGCCAAACCCGGTTATCAGTGCCAGCACAATCTCAACTACTGGCGCTTTGGTGACTACATCGGTATTGGCTGCGGCGCACACGGCAAAGTGACCTTCCCGGATGGGCGCATTCTGCGTACCACCAAAACGCGTCATCCGCGTGGTTTTATGCAAGGAAGGTATCTGGAAAGCCAGCGTGATGTCGAAGCCACAGATAAGCCGTTTGAGTTCTTTATGAATCGCTTCCGTCTGCTGGAGGCCGCGCCGCGCGTGGAGTTTATTGCGTATACCGGGCTTTGCGAAGATGTGATTCGCCCACAGTTAGACGAGGCGATTGCCCAGGGTTATCTCACCGAATGTGCGGATTACTGGCAGATAACGGAACATGGGAAGCTGTTTTTAAATTCGCTGCTGGAGCTTTTTCTGGCTGAGTAAACTTGTATTGCCGGATGCGGCGTGAACGCCTTATCCAGCCGACATGTGGCAGCGGTTGTAGGTCTGATAAGACGCGCAAGCGTCGCATCAGACGTTGATTGCCGGATGCGGGGTCAACGCCGCATCCTGCTACAAATCGTGCACTATATCAAACTTACTTAATCACCCCATTGCGCCGCAGTTGTTCGGTATCTTTTTTCCAGCGTTCATTAGCTTGGTTGATATCGTCAATTTTCATCAAAATCGCGACTTTTTTACTGTTTATTTCTGAAACTTTCATCGTTAACGGATATTGCCCTTTTTCGAGCGTTACCCAGTCATCCTGCAATTTACGGCTAAGTTTTTGTGATTGCAGAAAAGTCTGTCGCCGTTGTTCGTTGATATCGAAATCTCGTTTCTGCTGAATCGGCACTTCATAACACTCTTCACTCTGTTTATGACATGCCGCAATCGCCGGTTGATAAACCTCTTTGTCATATTTAACCGCGAACGCCTCGCTATCGTTCTGTTTATTAAACTCATCACGCTGTTGGTGAATTTTTTTAAAGGCGTCTTCGCGGGTCATTTGCTTACCGTTTGCATCTTTTCCCCAATATGCATCCGCTGCTTTCTGCGCCGCCACCATTTGCTTATCAAGCGCTTTCACTTCCTTTTCCAGCGCAGGAATCGAGTTCTTCTGGGTATTCAACGCAGATTCAAGCTGACTAAAGCGATAATTGAAATCTTCGCTATTCACGATCAGATATTTATTATTCGTTTTGATATCGTCGACCACCCGCCCACGATCGCTGGCTGCCGCCTGAAAAGAGTAAAAGTTCACCGACCAGCCAGACGCGGGCGTTCCTTTACTGGTTAACATCGCCGAGAATTTTACCGGTTTATCTTTCGTCCAGGTCTGTTCGAGCAGTTCGTAATCTGCCAACTGACCGACCCAGGTATAGAGATCGTCACTGGAAGAGACATCGCCTTCCGCTGACCAGGTGGCCTGATTACCCTTAGCATCAAGATTTTTTAAGGTGATAGCATCAAGCTTGAGAATGCCGTGATACTGCTTTTTGAATTGATCTTTTAAGATATTTTCAGTTGGCGGTTCGCCATCTGCCCAGGCATTACCAGTCATCAACATAAGCAGTGCCGTGCCAACAATCCATTGCTTTTTCACCCGAAAAACCTCACGCGGAATAATTTATTCCGGTGATTATCATTAGGGTAATTAAAATTGGCAATGGACGTGAGTCTGAAGTGAAAAAGCCCCGGCACGATACCGGGGCGAGGCGATTAGTACTGATTGAAGATCTGCTGGATCTGCTGCGGATCTTTGGTTTGCGTCAGAGCCAGTTGCAGCAGAACGCGCGCTTTTTGCGGGTTCAGCGTGCCAGAGGCGACGAAGCCGTATTTCGCATCATCCACTTCGGCATCCTGAGTGGTAGCGCCCGTCGGTACGCGGGAAGAACGCACGACTGCAGTACCGGTTTTCGCGGCGGTCGCCAGCGTGTCGAACACAGATTTATACAGGTTGCCGTTACCCACACCAGCGCTAACGATGCCATCATAGCCCGCATCTACCAGTGCTTTAGCCGGAAGATCGGATGCGTTAGCGTAGTTATAAACAATGCCGACTTTCGGCAGTTCATTCAGCTTAGAGACATCGAATGGCGTGTCGCTGGTATGCTTACGTGCCGGGGTACGCTGGTAGTCAATCTTACCGTTGTGAATGTAACCCAGAGGACCGTAGTTAACAGACTTGAAGGTCGCTACGTCGGTGGTGTTGGTTTTGGTGACGTCACGGCCATCAAGCACGGTGTCATTCATCACTACCAGCACGCCACGGTTGGCGGAGGCTTTATCAGCTGCGGTCACTACCGCGTTATACAGGTTGAATGGACCGTCTGCGCTCATAGACGTGGACGGACGCATTGCGCCGACCATCACCACCGGTTTGTCGCATTTCACCGTCAGGTCGAGGAAGTAAGCAGTTTCTTCCATCGTGTCGGTACCGTGGGTAATGACGAAGCCGTCGGTCTTATCGCAGTCGGTGTTAATTTTTTTCGCCAGTGTCAGCCAGACATTATCGTTCATGTCCTGGGAGCCGATATTCACTACCTGCTCGCCTTTAACGTTCGCAATGTCTTTTAGTTGCGGCACCGCATTAACCAGATTTTCTACGCCAACTTTACCCACTGTGTAGTTAGATTTGGTTGCGGAGTCACCACCACCGGCAATGGTCCCGCCGGTTGCTAAAATGGTGATATTGGGTAATGCCAATGCTGCACCACTAAAACCCATAACCAGTGCGGCAAGTGCCGTCTTTTTGAAAAACTCCATTTCATTCCTCCAGTTACGTGAACGCTACGCATTATCCCTTAGCTCTGTATGGGAAATTTGACGTTAAACAATTTACAACGTGAATATATTTTGGAGATCTACAAAGTTAGAGGCAGGTAACAAAACGAAGAATTAAACGGCATAAAAAAGTATTATGCCGTCTTAAAATAGAGGATTATTTTAAATTCCCGACCAGGGCTTTGCGGCTATCTTCCAGAGTCACAACGCGGCTACAAACATCTTTGCCAAACTGCTGGAAATCTTTTTCCTGCTTTTTCCACTCGGTTTGGATTGAGGATTGCAGCCCCCCCAGGCTTCCCAGCACATTCTGTAATGGGTTACCGCCGCTTTTCAGCACCGCTTTCGCGCCCATTTCATTAATGCTGTCCTGTAAAATTCCACCCATTGCCTGATTCACTAATTGCTGGCCTTCGGCGCGAACCTGATCAATGGCTTTATAGTGAAACGTCAGGCCATCGCTGCGCGTTTCAATAATGCGGTTCATCTGCTCTTTCAGCTGCGCATCAAGTTTGGTCAGACGGCTGCGCATTTTGCTGCTTTCGCCCATCTCCTGAACGATAATTTTATCCAGAGCAATACGGGCTTTCTCGACGCGGCTTTTCGCGCCTTCATCAATCCACGGCAGCGTGCTGCGTAGTTCAGCCTGATAATCCTTCGCCTGCTCGCGCTGGGCGGCATTCAGGGAATATTGCTTACCGTTATACATCACGTTGCCGTCTGGCGTGATCACCAGATTGCCGTTTTCGCCCTTCACCTGCACGGTTTGCGGGCTGACAATCACATCGTCACGCGGCGTGACGCTGCACTGGTAGTCGGCGTGAGCGGTCATTGCCGTCACTGAAAGTGCTGCCGCCAGCAGCATTTTGCGCATCATAGTCTTCCCTCAAGAAAAAATCAGGCCAGCATTTGCTGGCCCCAGATTGATAACAAAGTACGCGTTTTCCATGCCGGATGCGGCGTAAACACCTTATCCCGCCTACTCGATCGTGCATCTTTCCAGGCCTGATAAGCGTAGCGCATCAGGCAGTTTTGCATTTGTCATCGCCCGTATGCTTTCTTAGTCCCACCAAACGTCGAAAAGTTCGCTGGTGCGTACCTCATCCAGTTTGCGCTCTTCCAGCCACTTACGCACAATCGCCTGATGTTCTTCGGTGCATTTGCCGATTTCCTGCATGCAGATCAGACCTTCCCAGGCCAGATAACCGCTGCCGTCAAAGGCCAGTTTGTTCGGTTCGATAACCTCGTTAATAAAATCATCAACGGTTTTATCAATCTGTTCTTCCGATGTACCTTCCGGGAATCGCCATGCCACCGAAAATCCTAATTCCTGGAATTCGTCGATGTGCATTTTTTTACGCAGACGACGGCTACGGTTCTTTGCCATTATTTCACCCTCTCGAACATTAAGTCCCATACTCCGTGACCAAGACGATGACCACGTTGTTCAAATTTCGTCACCGGACGTGATGCCGGACGCGGTACGTAATCATTGCTCTCTGACAGGTTTTTATAACCGTCAATAGAAGACATCACTTCAAGCATATGTTCCGCATAAGGTTCCCAGTCGGTCGCCATATGGAATACGCCCCCCAGCTGCAGTTTGCTTTTTACCAGTTCGGCAAACGGCACCTGAACGATACGGCGTTTATTATGGCGCGCTTTGTGCCACGGGTCAGGGAAAAAGAGCTGCACCATGCGCAATGAATTGTCAGGAATCATTTTATGCAGCACTTCAACCGCATCGTGACACATCACGCGCAGGTTGCTTAAACCTTCTTCATGCGCAGAAGCCAGGCACGCACCAACGCCCGGTGAATGCACTTCAATGCCGAGGAAGTCCTGCTCAGGGCGATCTTTAGCCATTGCCACCAGCGACGCCCCCATGCCAAAACCAATCTCAAGCGTCACCGGCGCTTCACGGCCAAAAAGCGCGGGGAAATCCAGCATATCTTCGCTGAACTCAACGCCCATCACCGGCCAGTAGTTTTCCAGCGCATGTTCCTGGCCTTTGGTCAGTCGCCCCTGGCGGCGCACAAAACTACGGATACGGCGCAGTGGGCGGCCGTTTTCATCAAATTCCGGTGAAATGACGTCGTTTTTCATAAAGGTTTAGTCGCTTGTGAAAGTGTTCTGAAAACGGGCATTATCCAAAGTTAGTTGCCGGATGCAAGCATGATAAGGCCGTGGCTGCGGAAAGTTCCGGTTTACACCCTGCCGTCGCTGTGCTGCAATCTTGCCCCCAACAACAGTGAATTCGGTGACCATGCAAGCGTCGCAATTTTCAGCCCAGGTTCTGGACTGGTACGATAAATACGGGCGAAAAACTCTGCCCTGGCAAATTGACAAGACGCCCTACAAAGTATGGCTCTCAGAAGTGATGTTGCAACAAACTCAGGTTGCGACCGTTATCCCCTATTTTGAACGCTTTATGGCGCGCTTCCCGACGGTGACCGATCTCGCCAATGCGCCGCTCGACGAAGTTCTCCACTTGTGGACCGGGCTTGGCTATTACGCCCGCGCGCGCAATCTGCATAAAGCGGCACAACAAGTGGCGACCTTACACGGCGGTAAATTCCCGGAAACCTTTGAGGAAGTTGCAGCACTGCCGGGCGTCGGGCGTTCCACCGCAGGCGCGATTCTCTCGCTTTCTCTGGGTAAGCACTTTCCGATTCTCGACGGTAACGTCAAACGCGTGCTGGCGCGCTGCTATGCTGTAAGCGGCTGGCCTGGGAAAAAAGAGGTCGAGAATAAATTATGGAGTTTGAGCGAGCAGGTGACGCCCGCGGTTGGCGTGGAACGGTTTAATCAGGCGATGATGGATTTGGGTGCGATGATTTGTACGCGCTCGAAACCGAAATGTTCGCTCTGTCCGCTACAAAACGGATGTATTGCCGCCGCCAACAATAGCTGGGCGCTTTATCCGGGCAAAAAACCGAAACAGACGCTGCCGGAGCGCACCGGCTACTTTTTGCTATTACAGCACGAAGATGAAGTATTGCTGGCGCAGCGTCCGCCGAGCGGATTGTGGGGCGGTTTATACTGTTTCCCGCAGTTTGCCGACGAAGAAAGTTTGCGGCAGTGGCTGGCGCAACGGCAGATTGCTGCCGATAACCTGACGCAACTGACCGCGTTTCGGCATACCTTCAGCCATTTCCACTAAGATATTGTGCCTATGTGGCTTCCCGTGTCGTCATTCACCGGCTGCATGGATGAAGGCAATGCGCTCTGGTATAACTTAGCGCAACCGCCGTCAGTTGGCCTAGCGGCTCCCGTGGAGCGTTTGTTACAGCAGTTACGCACTGGCGCGCCGGTTTAGCGCGTGAGTCGATAAAGAGGATGATTTATGAGCAGAACGATTTTTTGTACTTTCCTGCAACGTGAAGCAGAAGGTCAGGATTTTCAGCTGTACCCCGGCGAGCTGGGAAAACGCATCTATAACGAGATCTCCAAAGAAGCCTGGGCGCAGTGGCAGCACAAGCAAACCATGCTGATTAATGAAAAGAAACTCAACATGATGAATGCCGAGCACCGCAAGCTGCTTGAGCAGGAGATGGTCAACTTCCTGTTCGAGGGTAAAGAGGTGCATATCGAGGGCTATACGCCGGAAGATAAAAAATAAAAACAGTGCCGGAGCACGCCTCCGGCAACTTGCATAAAAACAAACACAACACGCACCCGGAATGATGAAAAAATATCTCGCGCTGGCTTTGATTGCGCCGTTGCTCATCTCCTGTTCGACGACCAAAAAAGGCGATACCTATAACGAAGCCTGGGTCAAAGATACCAACGGTTTTGATATTCTGATGGGGCAATTTGCCCACAATATTGAGAACATCTGGGGCTTCAAAGAGGTGGTGATCGCTGGTCCTAAGGACTACGTGAAATACACCGATCAATATCAGACCCGCAGCCACATCAACTTCGATGACGGTACGATTACTATCGAAACCATCGCCGGGACAGAACCTGCCGCGCATTTGCGCCGGGCAATTATCAAAACGTTATTGATGGGTGACGATCCGAGTTCGGTCGATCTCTATTCCGACGTTGATGATATTACGATTTCGAAAGAACCTTTCCTTTACGGTCAGGTGGTGGACAACACCGGGCAGCCGATTCGCTGGGAAGGTCGCGCAAGCAACTTCGCGGATTATCTGCTGAAAAACCGTCTGAAGAGCCGCAGCAACGGGCTGCGTATCATCTACAGCGTCACCATTAACATGGTGCCGAACCACCTTGATAAACGTGCGCACAAATATCTCGGCATGGTCCGCCAGGCGTCACGGAAATATGGCGTTGATGAGTCGCTGATTCTGGCAATTATGCAGACCGAATCTTCCTTTAACCCGTATGCGGTCAGCCGTTCCGATGCGCTGGGATTAATGCAGGTGGTACAACATACTGCCGGGAAAGATGTGTTCCGCTCGCAGGGGAAATCCGGCACGCCGAGCCGCAGTTTCTTGTTTGATCCTGCCAGCAATATTGATACCGGCACCGCGTATCTGGCGATGCTGAACAATGTTTATCTCGGCGGAATTGATAACCCAACATCGCGGCGTTATGCCGTCATCACCGCCTATAACGGCGGCGCAGGCAGCGTGCTGCGAGTCTTTTCGAATGATAAGATTCAGGCTGCCAATATTATTAACACCATGACGCCGGGCGATGTTTATCAGACGCTGACGACCCGCCATCCCTCTGCGGAATCTCGCCGTTATCTTTATAAAGTGAATACCGCGCAAAAATCCTACCGCCGCCGATAATTCCATTAACCGCCCCTGACGATGCTCAGGGGCAAAAATGTTATCCACATCACAATTTCGTTTTGCAAATTGGGAATGTTTGCAATTATTTGCCACAGGTAACAAAAAACCAGTCCGCGAAGTTGATAGAATCCCATCATCTCGCACGGTCAAATGTGCTTTTTCAAACACTCATCCGCATCACGATGTGAGGAAATTAACATGAATCTTAAGCTGCAGCTGAAAATCCTCTCTTTTCTGCAGTTCTGTCTGTGGGGAAGTTGGCTGACGACCCTCGGCTCCTATATGTTTGTTACCCTGAAGTTTGACGGTGCTTCTATTGGCGCAGTTTATAGCTCACTGGGTATCGCAGCGGTCTTTATGCCTGCGCTGCTGGGGATTGTGGCCGACAAATGGTTAAGTGCGAAATGGGTATATGCCATTTGCCACACCATTGGCGCTATCACGCTGTTCATGGCGGCACAGGTCACGACACCGGAAGCGATGTTCCTTGTGATATTGATTAACTCGTTTGCTTATATGCCAACGCTTGGGTTAATCAACACCATCTCTTACTATCGCCTGCAAAATGCCGGGATGGATATCGTTACTGACTTCCCGCCAATCCGTATCTGGGGCACCATCGGCTTTATCATGGCAATGTGGGTGGTGAGCCTGTCTGGCTTCGAATTAAGCCACATGCAGCTGTATATTGGCGCAGCACTTTCCGCCATTCTGGTTCTGTTTACCCTGACTCTGCCGCATATTCCGGTTGCTAAACAGCAAGCGAATCAGAGCTGGACAACCCTGCTGGGCCTCGATGCATTCGCGCTGTTTAAAAACAAGCGTATGGCAATCTTCTTTATCTTCTCAATGCTGCTGGGCGCGGAACTGCAGATTACCAACATGTTCGGTAATACCTTCCTGCACAGCTTCGACAAAGATCCGATGTTTGCCAGCAGCTTTATTGTGCAGCATGCGTCAATCATCATGTCGATTTCGCAGATCTCTGAAACCCTGTTCATTCTGACCATCCCGTTCTTCTTAAGCCGCTACGGTATTAAGAACGTAATGATGATCAGTATTGTGGCGTGGATCCTGCGTTTTGCGCTGTTTGCTTACGGCGACCCGACTCCGTTCGGTACTGTACTGCTGGTACTGTCGATGATCGTTTACGGTTGCGCATTCGACTTCTTCAACATCTCTGGTTCGGTGTTTGTCGAAAAAGAAGTTAGCCCGGCAATTCGCGCCAGTGCACAAGGGATGTTCCTGATGATGACTAACGGCTTCGGCTGTATCCTCGGCGGCATCGTGAGCGGTAAAGTTGTTGAGATGTACACCCAAAACGGCATTACCGACTGGCAGACCGTATGGTTGATTTTCGCTGGTTACTCCGTGGTTCTGGCCTTCGCGTTCATGGCGATGTTCAAATATAAACACGTTCGTGTCCCGACAGGCACACAGACGGTTAGCCACTAATTACGCAAAGAAAAACGGGTCGCCAGAAGGTGACCCGTTTTTTTTATTCTTACTTCAACACATAACCGTACAACCGTTTCACGCCATCCGCATCGGTTTCGCTATAAACACCTTGCAGCTCCGGCGAAAATCCCGGCAACAAATTCACCCCTTCTTCCAGTGCAAGGAAATAACGTTGAACCGCCCCACCCCAGACTTCCCCGGGTACCACGCAAAGCACGCCAGGTGGATAAGGCAACGCCCCTTCTGCCGCAATTCGCCCTTCGGCATCACGAATCCGCACCAACTCCACGTCACCGCGAATATAAGCGCTATGCGCATCCTGGGGGTTCATCACCACTGACGGGAAACTCTGCTGGCGGAACATCGCTTTTTGTAGGTCTTTGACGTCGAAACTGACATACAGATCGTGCATCTCCTGACACAACTGGCGCAGGGTGTAGTCGCGATAGCGCACCGGATACTTGTTATAAACGCTCGGCAACACCTCAACCAGCGGCGAGTCATCCTCAATATGCTGTTCAAATTGCGCCAGCATCGCCACCAGTTGTGCCAGCTTCTCGTGGCTTTCCGCCGGAGTTAATAAAAACAGAATGGAGTTGAGATCGCACTTCTCCGGCACAATGCCGTTCTCACGCAGATAGTGCGCCAGAATCGTCGCCGGAACGCCAAAGTCGCTATATTCGCCGGTTTCGGCATCGATACCTGGTGTAGTGAGTAACAGCTTGCACGGATCAACAAAATACTGATCCGCGGCATATCCTTCAAAGCCGTGCCACTTCGCCCCCGGCTCAAAACTGAAAAAACGGCGGTCGCTGGCTAACACTGATGTCGGATAATCCTGCCACAATTTGCCATCAACAACGGGCGGGATAAACGGGCGGAACAGCTTACAGCGCGCAAGAATAGCCTTGCGCGCTTCAATCCCTATCTCAACACACTCAGCCCACAGCCGACGCCCACTCTCCCCTTCATGAATTTTGGCGTTAACATCCAGTGCAGCAAACAGCGGATAGAAAGGGCTGGTAGAAGCATGGAGCATAAAGGCGTTATTCAACCGCTTATGCGGGCAAAAACGCGCCTGTCCGCGGATATGGTTATCTTTTTTATGGATCTGCGACGTCTGTGAGAATCCCGCCTGCTGTTTGTGCACCGACTGAGTCACAAAGATCCCCGGATCGTTTTCGTTAAGTTCTAACAGCAGCGGCGAGCTATCCGCCATCATCGGGATAAATTGTTCATAACCGACCCACGCGGAATCAAACAGAATGTAATCACACAGATGCCCAACGGTATCGATCACCTGACGGGCGTTATAGACAGTGCCGTCATAGGTTCCCAGCTGAATAATCGCCAGGCGATACGGGCGCGGCAGGTCGGCTTTTTCTGGCGCAACGTCGCGAATTTGCTGGCGCAGATACTCTTCATTAAAACAGTGCGCATCAATACCGCCAATGAAACCAAACGGGTTGCGTGAAGCTTCCAGATAGACCGGCGTCGCCCCCGCCTGAATCAGCGCGCCGTGATGATTCGACTTATGGTTGTTACGGTCGAAGAGCACCAGATCGCCACGCGTTAACAGCGCATTCGTCACCACTTTATTCGCTGCCGATGTGCCGTTCAGCACAAAATAGGTTTTATCGGCATGAAAGACTTTGGCTGCGAATTTCTGCGCATCTTTCGCCGATCCTTCATGAATAAGCAGATCGCCCAATTTTACGTCAGCGTTACACATATCGGCGCGAAAGACGTTCTCACCAAAGAAATCGTAAAAATGGCGTCCGGCAGGATGCTTTTTAAAAAACGCACCATGTTGATGTCCAGGGCAAGCAAAGGTGCTGTTGCCCATCTCAACGTACTGCGTCAGCGTGTCATAAAACGGTGGCAGCAAATTCTCTTCATACTGACAGGCTGCGGATTCCAGCTCCAGCCACTGCTGCTCGTTGCCGTTGATTACCGCCGTAACGCCCGCAGGTAATTCAACAGCATGTTCGGAATACAAAAACACCGGTAGATGAAAACCGGTGCGCTTAAGCAACGCAAGAATGCCACTGCGACTATCCGCAGCGGTAATGACGACTGCCGCGACGTCCGTAAAATCAGTATCTCCCAACGCCACCACGCGACGATGAGAAGAAAGTCGGGATACCAGTTCACTACTGGCGGCAATATTCATTGATTTCATAAGCGCAAACCCGTTTCGGGGAAGTAAGAATACCGGACAAGGTGGAAAACCCTGCCCCATGAGATATGGGTCAAACTGGTCACCAGCTCCGACCGCCAGACATCAGTAAAAGCAGAAACGCTCTGATTTTACTGTTGTCCTGCAGTGAGCGTGCGTTAACTTCACCGCATGAGCAGTAACATAGAAAGGGAAACGTTTCGCGCGAAACGGCGATAAGCGAGAGAATGTAAGGAGATGGCGTGCATCGGGCAAACTCCGTACAGAGAGGAGAAAATTCGCGCAATCATGGCACCTTTCGCTAAAGCGTGCAAGCCAGGACTTTGCGAACAAACAAGCCATCGACGGCACCAAACGGTCATAATAAGAAAATCAAACAATACAGCTAACAGGAACTCTTGTGGTCATCGGCCCTTTTATCAACGCTAGTGCAGTCTTACTGGGTGGCGTTCTCGGCGCACTGCTCAGCCAACGCTTACCGGAACGTATCCGCGTCTCCATGACATCAATTTTTGGTCTGGCATCGCTGGGGATTGGTATTTTACTGGTGGTGAAATGTGCCAACCTTCCAGCGATGGTTTTAGCTACGCTACTTGGCGCTCTAATTGGCGAAATTTGTTTGCTGGAGAAAGGTGTCAATACAGCAGTCGCCAAAGCACAAAATCTGTTTCGTCACTCACGTAAGAAGCCAGCGCATGAATCTTTTATTCAGAATTATGTCGCGATTATTGTCCTGTTTTGCGCCAGCGGCACCGGGATCTTCGGGGCGATGAACGAAGGGATGACCGGCGATCCGAGTATTTTAATCGCCAAGTCATTTCTTGATTTCTTTACGGCGATGATCTTCGCCTGCTCGCTGGGTATTGCGGTATCGGTGATTAGTATCCCATTACTGATCATCCAGTTAACGCTGGCGTGGGCTGCCGCGCTGATTTTACCGCTGACCACACCGTCGATGATGGCAGACTTCAGCGCCGTAGGCGGTTTATTGCTGCTGGCAACCGGATTACGCATCTGTGGCATTAAAATGTTCCCGGTGGTCAACATGCTTCCAGCACTCCTTCTGGCAATGCCGCTTTCCGCCGCCTGGACCGCCTGGTTTGCCTGACAATGCGTGCAATATCGGCAAAGTGATGATAGATTGTGCAGTCTGCAGTAAATTGAAGAAATTTGATTGACGAGACGAGGCGAATCAGGTTTAATGCGCCCCGTTGCCCGGATAGCTCAGTCGGTAGAGCAGGGGATTGAAAATCCCCGTGTCCTTGGTTCGATTCCGAGTCCGGGCACCACTAATTCTTAAGAACCCGCCCACAAGGCGGGTTTTTGCTTTTGGATCTGACAATAACCTTCACGAAAAAAATTAGCTTATAAAGTCTGGGGGAATTACTCTCGCCACGTTAACGAGAGTAATTTTATTGATATTAATCTCCTGATACTTTACCCCCGTCCAAACTCCAGCCGCTGCACATTCACCATCCCAGGCTTCTCAGCAGCACTGACATCAATTTGTGTCACCCGCAGCGCATATTTTTCATCCAGTGCGTTTAACCATTTCAGCAGGTCATTAAACACCACAGGTTCTATCCAGACCTGAATATTCTCCCCACGATCGGCTATCCGCCTGATGACCACCGAGTGCGCGGAAGCACTGTCACTGATGACCCGCGATACCTGCGCAGGCGTTGTTGTGGCAGATTTTCGCGCTGCAATAATATCCGGCGCGGCGTTCTTCAGTCGGGTGTTCATCGCCACCAGCTGCTGCAATATTGTCTCCTGTTGCTCAATCCGTTCGCTCAACGGCTGCCAGATGAGGACGTAATATCCGACGCTAAACAGGAACACCACCGCTGCCAGTAACATGCCCTTTTCACGCGGAGAACGCCCCGCCAGGTGTTGTGCCAGCCAGTGTTCGCCACGGCTTAACTGGCGTTCACGCCATTGCTGAAAATAGTGAATAAATTTATCGCGTAACATGTTATTTCCTCCGCAACGTTACGCCGCCGGAAACCGCATCACCCTCTTTCTGTAACGCGTCCTGTTGCACAACATAATCGGTTGCCAGTACACTACGCAGTTTGTCGAAACTGGCAAAGTTCGCGGCCCGTAGCTGGAGGTGAAGTATCTGGCGTTTTTGATCAAAGGTAAAACCACGCATTTCGATGTCGGAAAGTGACGCTGATTTCAGGGTGCTGGCTATCGCTGACAACTCGGCGAGCAGCCGGGTATCGTCGGCCTGTGGGCGATATTTTTTCAGCGCCATCGTCACCTGAGAGCGTAAATTCACAATCCGCTTCTGCTCCGGGAACAACGTTAAGAACTGTTCCTCCGCCTGGGTGCGGCTTTGCGCCACCTGTTCGCTGACGCTCCATAACGTCACGCCCCGCTCCACTGCCAGCGCAACCAGAATCAGCAATATCGGCAGAATCATCACCCGCCAGCGCGCCCACTGTTTTCGGTAGCTGACGCGAGGCTGCCACGGCCCTGTCAGCAGGTTCCCTTCCGGTTCGCCATAAGTGGTAATGGCGGGCAGAGCTGTAACGGTCAGGCGTTCAGCGTCTGCGCCAGCCCATGCTGATAGCTTTTCCGGTGCAATGCCGACTACGGTTAGCGAAAGCGGTAAATCCTGCTCATTGAGCTGGGCGCGGAACATGACCGGAGCCAGCGCCAGCCCGGCGCTCCATCCCCGGCATTCATCGATGCGGCAGATAACCCGTTGCGCATCGCAAGCCATAAACCCACAAGGAATGGACATCCAGTCCGGCGCGACGGTAGCGCGGGTGATGCCGTTTTCCTGCAACCACTGCGCAATGTTGCGCATATGCTGTTGGTGAATCACTGCTACGGTTGCCAGTTGCTGGTCGATATTCAACGGGGCGAAATGCAGTTCATCGATATCCTGGTTCAGCTCTTCTTCCAGTAAGGCGGGCAGAATAGTCGGTAGCGCAGCGCGATGGAAATGTCGTGGCGCGCACCCTTGCGTAAAACCGTAAGTTGAATGGAATCCATTGAAGGTAACTGCCGCATCAGAGCAATCATTGCTCGTGGATCAGTGAAATCCTGCTGATTTAGCGCAATGGCGATATCGCCTTCCTTGAAACCGCTGGCATCGAACAGAGAACGATCTGCCCCCGGCTTCGCTGCATAACCGACAATCCCCTCCTTACGCACAGGCGTAAGCTGGATATAGTTAAAAATTTTCTGCGGATCTTTCGCCAGTGCCTGACGCACGGCAGCCGGGATCTCAACTGGCACACTGACAGCAGGCTCAGCAACAGCTTGCTTTGCTTCGTCACTGACGGCTTTTTTGTTGGTCACAGCAACAGTGGAACGTTCCTCTTCTGCCAGACTCAGACGCTCTATTTTTCCCTGATAACGCAGCATCACATGGTCGCGGTTGATTTCCTCAATCACCGCGTTGTGAGAGCCAAGCGTTTCACCCTGCAAATAGACCTGCTGTTTACCGCCTTCTTCAATAACCGCGCCGGGTCTGGCACCAAAGGCGATCCCACGCAGCACCACATTAAGACGCGTTTCTGCCACAGGCACAGGTTCGGGTTGTTTTACCTGCGCGGCGACAGGCTGATATTTGCCAAACCAGTTTTGCTGGCTGATTAATTGCACGTCATTTTTATCGAACGTTTTTGCATCCACACGGCTCGGTTTATTCACCGGTTGAGAAACCGCCGTATATTCCGCAGAAAAGGAGATATAGCGCCAGAGTGAATGCGCCATTTTTGCAGAAATAATAAGCAGCATCAGCCAGAACATCCCGCGTGCAATTTTTCGCAGATGCTCTTTGTCTGTATTAAGAGATTGTCTCTGGTTAAGAGTGTGACGAATTTTTGTCAGCCATTGAATGAGATAAATTCGTGCGTCACGAAAAACAACCCGCGCCAATTTATATCTACCCGACGTTATGCTTTGACTATTCCACAGGTGGTACGATCCAGTTTCCGCTGATACTGGTTACCTGTACGTGTATCATTAATCGTTATGCTGTAATTAATTCCCTCAGTGATCATTAATTTCACCGTCGGGTCAGCGCACATTTGTCGTTGATAGCTGGTTAAAAAGGCGTCAGGCGTCTGCGTGGTTTGTGTACCCGCTTCGCTGATAATGGTCATTTTTACCGTTGTGCCGCTACTTTGCGCCAGCACTAAGGTATATCCCGCAGATTTAATCGGCAGGTTTTGGCTGATATTTTGCGCCTGTTTTTTCGCCAGTAAACTGGCATTTTCATTATGGCTGGCACAGCCACTTAATAATCCTGTAACGCTCAACAATAGCGATATTAATACCCTCCCTGGCATTTGTTTTATCGACATGGTAAATAATCTCTAAGGTTATTAATAAGAGTTAAAATGTCACTTTGATAATGACGTGGTTATCATTAAAACAATGCCTGTAGATAAAGTGTTGCTATACCGCCCAGACTTAAACACGGTCCAAAAGGCAGTGTGGTTGATCCTCTTTTTGTAATAACGGCATATATCAGGCCGCAGCATGAGGCGATTAAAGCAACATTGGGCAGCGACAATGCCCCCACCCAGCCACCTAACGCGGCGAAAAGTAATACATCGCCCATGCCTAATGCTTCTTTACGCAGAACTATTCCGGCTATCCAACGCAGAGAGTAAAAAGTGATAAATCCCACCAGGACGCCGGTGACTGCATCTTGTAGCGTGAGCGGACTCTGCTGCGCCCATGCCGCAATCAGTCCTGTCCACAATACGCCCTGAGTAAAAACATCGGGCAGCCATTGGTGATCGAGGTCGATGACACTCGCGGCAATCAGCCAGGCGGATAATATCATCACCGCCAGCCCCCATCCACTTTCTGGCCAGACCAGACTCGCCAGCAAAAAAGCAAGTGCTGTCAATAACTCCACCAGCGGATAACGCTTGCTGATTTTCGCCTGACAGTCGCGGCAGCGCCCTTTGAGCATCAGCCAGGAGAACAGCGGAATATTGTCACGTATCCGGATGGTCTGCTGACAATGTGGGCAGTGCGAACGCGGTAGCGCAAGGCTTATTTTTGACTGCGCACTCGACATTTCACCGTGAAACTCCGCCATTTGTTGGCGCAGCATGATTGGGTAACGCCAAATCACCACATTCAAAAAACTGCCGATGATCAATCCTCCGACGGTTGCCAGGACGGGCATCGCCGTGGGGTATTGCTGAAAAACATCAAAAAGCATGGTTAAAGGTTGTTTGTTGTAACTTGCTGGATGCGGCGTAAAACGCCTTATCCGTCCTACGGGTGTCTGCCAGCGCAAATAATCGCGGCTTTCCCCGTCTGTAGGCCCGATAAGCAGGCGCATCGGGCAAATGTGTTAACCCGGTGCGCCTTATTTCATGCCGGATGCGGCGCGAGCGCCTTATCCGGCCTACGGGCTTACTCGGCAGACATCTTATGCTCGGTAACCTGATTAATGGTTTCCGGTCCCTGTTCCGGTTTCGGCAGATCGAGTGACGCGAGCGTGTTGTAAGCCGACTGGCTCACACCGCCCTCGAAGCTCATCTCGCTCGCCCCCGGCAGCTGGTAAGCATTCGCGCCCGGATTCCATTTCTTAAAGAACTCCGAAAGATCCGTCTGGGCGACCCAGGAGGCACACAGCATCAGCGTGTCCGCTGCGTTACCGTTGGATTCAGCACAGTAATTCTTGCCGCCAAACTTGTCATTGCTGACCTCATCGCCGCGTGCTTTACGATGCATCAACTGGAACAGGTTCCAGCCTTTCATCCCTTCACGCTCGCTGTAAAACTCTGGCAGAGGAGTGCCATCTGGATACCATTTCTTGATATCAAAGTTTTTCTCTGCCCATTCCTTCAGCTGTGCGTACATCAGCAGACGGTCACCCGCACCGCCGCGTGCCCATGCCTGGTTGTTGCTCTCCTCCAGATATTCCGGTGCGACGGTAATATCGTCAGCGACACGGTTCATCTTGCCGAGATAACGATCCTGCATGTACAGCGCCAGCACGTTGTTAGCGACTTCAGTTGCACCCGGTACAGTCAACGGCGTTTCTGCGGCGTTATGACCGACTTCATGCCAGATCAGCCAGTCGTTCAGCGGCGTCGTCGGCAGCGTGGTGCTGTTCGGCGAGAAGCTGCTGTTCATTACCGGATAACCCGAATGCGCATCACCGATGGAGATCTGCACATCGTTGGTGAAACGATGTTTGTGGCCCGGCAAGTTTTTATAGGTAAACATCCGGTGCTTACCGTCTTCGCTATCACGGCCGTAGAAGTCATTCATCGAGCTGGCAAAGGTATCCAGATCGTTAGCGAATTGCTCCAGTCCGCCAGTGTAATTGCTGGCATTCAGGTTCTTCTTCGGTGTGGTATAGACGAAAGCGTCTGATTCCAGCTCACCCAGCGGAGCCGGTGAGTTCAGATCGTTTTTCCATGCGCCGTCTTTATAGAACGGTGCTTTTACCACGCCAGTAAAGGTGAAGCTGGCAGATTCATTGGTAGAGCTATTGCCCTTGATATAAATCAGGCCACCGTAAGGCACCTTGAACTTCACCGTACCGCTAGCGTCCAGAGAGTACGTTTTAGTCACTCTTGGCGGACGGTTCAGCGCAACTTCATGCTTCTCACGTCCGGTCAGGTCGTCAGCCAGCGCCACGGTGACGGTCACAGGAACGTTCGCATTGGACTTAATGGTGACCTCTTTCTGAGCCGGTGCCCACAGGCCAGTTGACTGCATGTTACCTGCAAACCATTTGGTCGGATTCGAGTACAGGCTGATGGTTTCAGTAACGTTCTGTCCCTCTTCCGATACTGCTCCCGGATACTTCTCGACATCAACTTTGATGTTCAGATCCCACCAGGAACGGCCCAGCATCAGGCGTGTCAGCGGTTTTTCCATATAGTTGAGCGGGTAGCTCGGGTTCATCATGCCCGCTTTGCTGCTACCGTCACCGTAGATCATGTTGTTATCGACCAGCGATTTTTTCAGATCTGCAGAACACTTGGTGCCGCCTGCATAGGCATCATTGGCGTAGCAGTTCAGGAACTCGGTGAACGTTTTAAAGCCCAGCTCGTCATTTTTGCCTTCTTCATAACGATAGCTCGTATCGTTCCACAGCCAGACCGACATGTTCTGGTACAGACGTTCCAGATCGACGCTGCTCAGACGCTCACCTTTGCGACCATTGGTCCGGAAGTAGAGCTCATGCTGATACAGACGCTGAATGTTGGTGCCTAAATCCGCAGCCTGCACCATCGCTTTTGCAGTGTCGGCGTTAAGGCTTAGTTGCGTATACTGTGGAACATACATGCCACCAGTAACCGGAACCCCCGTGCCAGGACGATATTCCAGGCAGTTGACCTCATAGTGATATGCCGGATTAGTACACTCTTTCAGCCCCGGGAACGCGGCGAAAATTTTCTCCTTCGCAGCCTTCAGAGAATCCTCTGTTTTATGATCGGCCTCATCAATAAAGGCATAACGCGTTTCCTGTTTGCCATCTACATCTTCCAGCCAGCTGGCAACTTCCAGCTTCGGTTTGTCATCAGGTTTGTTTTCTACCTGATATTTCCACTTAACTTCCCCTGTCTTACTATCGATGGTGTACGGCAGCGCACCATCTACGGCAGGATAACGTTCATAGACCCAAATGCCCGTTGCGCGCTGCTGACGAACGCGGTTCGGATACCCTTGCGGATCGTTATTTACTACCGACTTGTTCAGTGCCATCGACAGACCTGCGGCATCCAACAGACGCACAAAACCAGACGCGCTCTCTTCCTTAAGATTGCTCATCACGTTTTCCATGATCAGCACCGATCCACCTTTGTTCAGATAGGCGATCAGATCGGTCACATCCTGCTGAGTCAGCTTCGGTTTGCTGGTATCTGCACGCAGCGGGATTGCATAAGGATCGTTACCCACCTGAGTCACATATTCAAAGCCGTTAAGGATCAGCAGCGGCATTTCCTGCGGATCGAGATCGCCATAGCTACTTAAATGCTCAACAGAGATGCCCGCAAAATCCGGATGGAAGTCGAACGCAGCGCTGTTTCCTGTAACCTGACCATGACGTTTAAAATAGACAGTATCCAGGTTGGTGCCTACGGTCATGCTGGCTTTCGCGTCCGGCTTCCATTTATCGTCGGACAGATAGCGCAGCACGTTCTCCATGAAGTTCTTCATGTCATCCGGGTCGCTGTTGAGCGTACACTGCCCATCTTTATTAACGCCCCCGTTCCAGCTGTAACCGTTCGGGCAACGCAAAATGCTGTTGTAGTGTGGGTTACCGATAACCATCAGTTTGCCCTCACCGACTTGCCCCAGCGAAATAAACGGCAGGTTAAAGGTGGCGGTATCGCGCGTAACGTTTTCCGGCTCAACAAGAGAAGGCGCTTCCGTAATGTACGCCAGCTCGTTTTTATCCCAGGCGCGTTTTTCGCCGAAGGCCAGCCAGTAGTTTTTATCATTACGCGCCATCAGAATCGGGAAGGCCGCGTTGGAGATATTCACCACCGCCTGACCGCGCGCATTACCCGTGCTGCCATAGAAGTTGGTGGAGTCATGGAATACATGGAACTTGCTGACAGATTTGTAGTTCGTATCCACGCCCCACAGCTTGTTGATAACGCCCTGAATCTGGCCGTCATTAACATTGCGCGTCGTCAGCGAGAACCAGCGAGCCTCGTTACAACCATCGGTTTTCGCACAAATCGCGGTATCGATCTCTTTGGCCTGACCCGTATTAAACTGCTCAATAAATTCGTTAGGCAGATTAACGACTTGCTCACCTTCCCCCAGCGTCGCACCGTTGGATAACGAGAGATTGATAATCTCGTTGATCACGTTGGGATATTCGGCAAAGACCTTGCGTACATCGTCCGGAACAACACGGGTATTATTTTGCCCGGTCGTCGAATAGCGATGAATAAGCTGATCAATATTCGCCCCGCGAACTTCATCACCCAGTTCAGTCAGCGCAATGGTCGACTTATTGCCGCGCACTGAACCCAGTTCAAAGGTATCGATACCAAAGGAGATGGTTTCGCCCCAGCTAAAGGAAAATTCACCATTTTCCCCTGTCACGCCACGGCCTGAATTGGTGTAGTAGTTGACGCCAGCAACACCATATCCCTGGCTATCGACCAGTCGACCTTCAGAGAGAATGATTTCAGTGGGTTGATACTGATAAAACTGTTCCGCGTTAGCCGACACGAAGGAAGCGTTCAGATCCGGTTTTGTTCCCGGCGTGGTGACGGGCACGACCGGTGAAGTATGAGTGGATGGCGCTTTATCGGTCGCAGCATTGTTTTCCACCTCTTCATTGACCAGCTTTTTGAACTCTTCCGGTGCCAGATCGATTTGCTTATACAGCGAGTCGAAGCGTTTACTCTCGATCACCGAGGAGAACGTCAGACAAACCTGTTCTGTATTCGCCGGACAGCTGTTACTGGACGTTACCAGCGAAACCGCATTGCTTTTCTTGTCATCGGAGCCCGCCAGTTCTTGCGCGTCCTCAAGGCTAAACGACACTTTTTCAACCGCACGCAAGCTACGCGCAGCTTCTGACTGAGTGTTGAAGGTGGCAATTGTCGTGTTACCCGCCACGCAAGTAACGTCCTCGCCAGGTTTAAATGTAAAGCCATCGCTGGATTCACCATTACAGGTAGCACCAGTTACCCGCTGGCTTCCGCCCAGGGTCAGATAACCCGTTTTCGTAGGAACAGGTTCTGGCTCCGGTTCTGGTGTTGGTTCAGGATCAGGTATCGGTTCTGGCGTAGGCTCTGGGTCCGGCGTTGGCTCAGGCGTCGGCTCCGGGTTTGGTGTTGGATCAGGTTTCACTTCCGGCAAAGACCCTGTTCCAGAATCTACAGGCGGCGTATCGGAGGAAGATCCGGAACCACCGCCATCACAACCGGCTAACAGGGTTGCGCTCAAAATAGCCGCTAAAAGCGATTTCTTATATTTAAATTTCTTATTCATTAATAACGCAAGTGACAAAACAATGTTAAAAAATTCGTAACTGGGAGAAATAGTTTTATGCTTTATCTTCTCTAATAACTTCCTCCATTCTTAAGAAAACGACATCATTGATAGAAAACAGGTGAAATTTATAAGAATAACCCCTATACGATGTCTATCTGGCTATTTTTACGAAATTTCAACAAACAAAAAATTAACAACATTTCACAACGTAACTATATAAATTTGTTGGTAGTTTTAACGATTAAGATTGCAAAAGCAACAGATAGAACGGTGTTTGCTCATCAAGCGAACATAATTAATACAGACTTGTTTTGCGTGATAAAAAAATAGATGTTCTCACGCTCTTAATTATTTAGCAGGTTATCTGAACGCAAAACATTATTGCTGCATGGATAATAAAGCGAGAAATGATTTTCAATTAATAAGACAGAATAATGTAAATGAAGCCGGATGATATTAACGATCATCCGGCTTTATTGATTTACGAGACTAACATCCCGGTAAACACATACGCCTGCAGCAGGGTGATAATGCCGATAACGCTGGCAAAAATCAGACTGTGCTTCACGGTGTAGCGGAACAGTTCAGATTCTCGGCCCACCATGCCCGTCGCGGCGCAGGCCACGGCGATAGATTGCGGGGAGATCATCTTGCCAGTTACGCCGCCGCTGGTGTTTGCTGCCACCAGCAGGGTGTCAGAGACGTTGATTTGCTGCGCCGTGGTCGATTGCAGTGAACCAAACAGGGCGTTAGAGGAGGTGTCCGAGCCGGTAAGGAATACGCCCAGCCAGCCGAGAAACGGTGAGAAGAACGGGAACATCACGCCTGTACCTGCCAGTACCAGCGCCAGCGTGGTGGACATGCCAGAATAGTTGGTGACGAAGGCGAACGCCAGCACCATGCCAATCGACAGTATCGGCCACTTCAAGCTAATTAGCGTTTCGGCAAAGACGCCAATACCTTTCTTGATCCCCACACCGAGGATGAAGATAGAGATAATCGCCGCAATAAAAATAGCGGTGCCGCCAGCCGAGAGGGGGTCGAATTTAAACACCGCATCCATTGGCGTTGGTTGGGCGACAATGGGTGCCGCTTTCAACACTTGTTGATGCAAATGAGGGATCTGGAAATTAATCACCAGTGAATAAAACGCGCCGCCCGGAGCAAATAACGCTTTAAACGGCTTCATGGTCCAGATGGTGACCAGCACCGTTAAGATTAAAAACGGTGACCACGCTCGAATGATTTGCCCCAGACTATATTCTGAAGGCACGGGACCGCCAGAAGATGGCTTATTTACCACCATCGCACCTGCGGATTGTCCCATGCTGATTGCCGTTTCGGTATTTTTCGGCCGCCAGACTTTAAGGAATAAAGCGAGTGAGACGATACTCACCAGCGCCGAAGTAATATCCGGCAGTTCCGGACCAATATAGTTAGAGGTAAAGAACTGAGTGACAGCGAAGCTTCCCCCAGCAACCAGCGCCGCTGGCCACGTCTCTTTCACCCCTTTCCAGCCGTCCATCATTGCTACCAGCCAGAACGGCACAAGAACCGACAGGAACGGTAACTGACGTCCCGCCATTGCGCCAATGTGGAACGGATCGATTCCCGTTACCTGACCGGCGACCAGAATCGGCACGCCCAACGCACCAAACGCCACCGGCGCAGTATTGGCAATCAGACACAGCCCCGCCGCGTATAACGGTTTGAAGCCCAGGCCCACCAGCAGCGCACCGGTAATCGCCACCGGCGCACCAAAGCCAGCCGCTCCTTCCAGCAACGCACCAAAGGAGAAACCAATCAGTAACACCTGCAAACGCTGATCGTCGGTGATGGAGATAACCGAGCTGCGGATAATATCGAACTGCCCGCTGGCAACGGTTAATTTATACAGGAACACCGCCGCGACAATAATCCACGCTATTGGCCATAATCCATAAATAAAGCCATAGCCCGCAGCAGCAAATGCCATATCAATCGGCATTTTAAAGGCGAATATTGCAATCAGGATAGATAATATAAGGGTTATTGCTCCAGCGACATGTCCTTTCAGACGTAATACCGCGAGTGCAACGAAGAAGAATATTATCGGGATCAGGGCGACCAGAGCGGATAGCCCCAGTCCTCCCATCGGCATATACATTTGGGTCCAGGTAACCATATTGTTCAGTCTCTTATTATCTTTATATGCTTGATATACTTAAGGTTGTAATAAGCAAAAGAGGACTGAACTGTAAAATATAGGCGTTATACTTTACAGCAACAGTACGCCGCTAACGCAATTGCTACCTCTGGCATAACAAGTATATCGGGTAAGGGTTTCTGTTCCGCACACGCAGACGCAGAGTATCGTTAAGATGTCCATATTGTTGTTTTAGGCCCGCTAGTAATGCGCTACGGGTATTTAATATTGTTAAACCCTGATAATCGCTCCGGTTATTTCCGGGATAAATGTACTACCGCAGTTACTATCATAGCCCCGACAATAAAACTTGCCGGGGCTTTTTTGACGCTATTAATGACTTTCTTTTTCGCGTAAACGCCAGGCGTGTAATAACGGTTCGGTATAGCCGTTTGGCTGTTTCACGCCGAGGAAGATTAAATCGCTGGCAGCTTTAAAAGCACACGAGTTAGCGAAATTCCCCGCCATCGGACGATAAGCCGGATCGCCAGCGTTTTGCTGATCAACCACTTTCGCCATATTCTCCAGCGACGCCTGCACCTGTTCTTTGGTCAGAATACCGTGACGTAACCAGTTGGCGATATGCTGGCTGGAGATACGCAGCGTTGCGCGGTCTTCCATCAACGCCACATTGTGAATATCCGGCACTTTTGAACAACCAATCCCCTGCTCCACCCAGCGCACCACGTACCCCAGAATCCCCTGCACGTTGTTATCCAGCTCTTGTTGGATCTCTTGCGCCGACCAGTTAGCGTTTTCAGCAACCGGAATAGTCAGCAGATCGTCCAGCAGCGGTTCAAATTCAGCATTGAACTCGGTCTGGGCAATGTTGGCTTGTACGCTCTGTACGTTGGTTTGGTGGTAGTGCAGCGCATGGAGCGTAGCAGCGGTTGGTGACGGAACCCAGGCTGTGTTTGCCCCGGCACGCAGTTGGTCGCCCTTCTGGCTGTACATGTCTGCCATCAGGTCCGGCATTGCCCACATGCCTTTACCAATTTGCGCTTTACCGCGCAGCCCACAGAACAGACCGGAAAGCACGTTATTACGCTCGTAGGCTTTGATCCAAGGCGTCGATTTCATCTGATTTTTACGCAGCATCGGGCCAGCTTCCATCACCGAATGCATTTCATCGCCGGTACGGTCGAGGAAACCGGTATTGATGAACGCCACGCGGTTGCGCGCCTGAGCGATACAGCTACGCAAGTTCAGCGAGGTCCGACGTTCTTCATCCATAATGCCCATTTTCAGGGTATTCGGTGCCATACCGAGCATTGTCTCAATGCGGGTAAACAGTTTGTTGGCGAACGCCACTTCCTGCGGACCGTGCATTTTCGGTTTCACAATATAGACGCTGCCAGTGCGCGAGTTTTTCTGCACTTTTAAATCATAGAGGGCAATCGCGCCAGTCATGACGCCATCAAGAATGCCTTCCGGGATTTCATTGCCTTCGCTGTCCCAAATCACAGGAATGGTCATCAAATGACCCACGTTGCGGATAAACAGCAGCGAGCGTCCGTGCAGAGAAATTTCAGAGCCATCGGCGGCGGTGTAATGACGATCGTCATTCAGTTTACGCACGATTTGCCGACCGTTTTTCTCCATTTTCTCTTGCAGAGTCCCCTGCATCAGGCCCAGCAGGTTGCGGTACAGCAGGATTTTATCTTCCGCATCAACCGCCGCGACCGAATCTTCGCAGTCGAGAATGGTACTGATAGCAGCTTCGACGATAACATCGTTGATGTGCGCCGGATCGTCTTTGCCAATCCGCCCATTGGCATCGATTTGCAGCTCAATATGCAGGCCGTTATTTTTCAGCAAAATGCAGGTCGGCGCAGCGGCATCGCCACGGTAACCGACAAACTGTGCTGGAGTACGTAACGTGGTTTCTTTACCATTTTTCAACTGGATGCGTAATTGTTTATCAACCACCTTAAACGCCACCACATCCTGATAGCTGCCGTTTTCCAGCGGTAGAGATTCATCGAGGAAACGCCGAACCCAGGCGATAACCTGCTCACCGCGTTGCGGATCGTAGCCGCTGACCATCGCCCCTTCCTGCGGGATGATGTCGCTGCCGTATAACGCATCGTACAGTGAGCCCCAGCGAGCGTTCGCCGCGTTCAGCGCGTAGCGGGCGTTCATTGCCGGAACCACCAGCTGCGGCCCCGCCTGGCTGGTGATTTCGCTGTCAATGCCCGTGGTTTCCACCGTCACGCGCTCCGGTTGCGGCACCAGGTAGCCCAGTTCACGCAGGAAAGATTTATAGGCCGCTTTATCTTTTACCGGCCCCGGATTGCTGCGATGCCACTCATCAAGCGCTGCCTGAATGCGATCGCGTTCTGCCAGCAACTGACGATTTTCTGGTGCCAGATCATGAACGATCTCATCAAAATTGCGCCAGAACGCCGCAGCGTCCAGCCCTGTTCCCGGTAAAACTTCTTCATCCACAAAACGTTTAAAATTGGCGTCAATGCGTAAACGGCTCTGGGTTATGGTTTGACTCATTGTTTATCTCCTCGTTTTCGCTTATTTCGCCAACACCGCTGCTGCCGCTTTCGCGACCTGCGCATCCTGTGCTCCGGTTAAACCAGAAACGCCCACGGCACCAATAATTTGCCCATCCACAACAACCGGTACGCCGCCTTCCAGCGACGTTAATAACGGCGCAGTCACGAACGCGGTACGTCCGTTGTTCACCATCTCTTCATAGCCCTTAGTTTCACGACGCCCCAGCGCGGCGGTACGCGCTTTCTCCTGGGAGATATAAGCCGCAATCGGCGCGCAATCGTCCATGCGACTTAACGCCAGCAGATGACCGCCGTCATCGGCAACAGCAATGGAAACAGACCAGTTATTTTTCTGCGCCTCTTCCTGACCTGCGGCAATAATTGCACTCGCCATTTGCTGGCTAAGAATGACTTTAGTTTTCATTTTGTTATTCCTTTTCAAGGGCTTGTTCTACAATTTCAATCCAGTGACGCACAGAGGTACGACCGGCGCTCGCCAGATGCGTCTGGCAACCAATGTTGGCGGTGACGATCATTTCCGGTTTGCCGCTTTCCAGCGCATTCATTTTGTTATCCCGCAGCTGGCGTGCCAGATCGGGATGCGTTAACGCATATGTTCCCGCTGAACCGCAGCACAGATGGCTGTCGGGAACGTCCGTTAAGGTAAATCCAAGACGAAGCAACACTTTTTCCACTTCGCCGTTCAGCTTTTGCGCATGTTGTAGGGTACACGGACAGTGGAAGGCCAGCTTTTTATCGCCGCGAATTGCCAGTTTTTCCAGCGGTTCCTCGCGCAGAAGTTCGACTAAATCGACCGCCAGTTCACTGACCTGACGTGCTTTATCGGCATATAACGCATCGTTTTTCAGCATCTGCCCATACTCTTTGACAAACGCGCCGCAGCCGCTGGCGGTTTGCAAAATTGCCTCGGCACCTGCTTCAATCGCGGGCCACCAGGCATCAATATTATTGCGCGCCCGTGCCAGCCCTTTCTCCTGCGCATTAAGATGATAGTCCACCGCGCCACAACAGCCTGCTTCGTTAGCTGGCATGACGCTGATCCCCAGACGATCCAGCACTCGCGCAGTTGCCGCGTTGGTGTTGGGCGAAAGCGTAGGCTGGGCGCAGCCTTCCAACATTAAAACCCGACGCTTATGGCGCAGCGGCGGACGCGGTTTAGCTTTCACCGTTTCAGCAGGCAGTTTTGCTCTGACCTGTTCCGGTAAAAACGGTCGCAGCACCAGCCCTACCTGCGTCAGCGCACGGAAGACCGCCGGACGCGGCACTACCTGGCGCAATCCTTCGCGCAGTATTCGCTCCGGCAGTGGGCGTTTCACTTTCTGCTCGACAATATCACGCCCGATATCCAGCAAATTGTGATAGCGCACACCAGAAGGACAGGTGGTTTCACAATTACGGCAAGTGAGGCAGCGATCGAGATGCTCCTGTGTTTTAAGCGTGACTTCGTTGCCTTCCAGCACCTGTTTAATCAGATAGATGCGCCCGCGCGGCCCGTCCAGTTCATCGCCCAGAAGCTGATAGGTTGGGCAGGTTGCGGTACAAAATCCGCAGTGAACACAGGCGCGCAGGATGCTGTCGGCTTCCAGCGCGCGCGCGTTCTGCCGCATCTCTTCAGTTAATTGGGTTTGCATAGCCTGCTCCTCAAAGTTCCGCGTACATGCGACCGGGGTTAAACACGCCGCAAGGGTCGAGCTGCTGTTTAAGCTGCTGGTGATAGCGGAATAAAGGAGCCGATAGCGGGGCAAAGCCACCATCTCCGGCACTAAAGCGGGTCGCATGACCGCCAGCGTTGCGGGCGATGCGATGGATTTGATTGTCCTCGGCTGTCGATTTCAGCCAGCGTAACGCCCCGCCCCAGTCGATCAGTTGCTCGCCGGGTAAATCCATCATCGGCGCATCACTGGGTAATGAAATGCGCCATAAGGTACCTGGTAACGAGAAGAACGGCAGTTGTTGTTCACGCAATTGCTGCCAGAACTGACCGGCAACCTCTTCGCCACCCAGCAGTTCACGCGCTGCTTTTACCGATCCTTCGCCGCCCTCAAGGCGGATCCACAACGCATTGTCGAAGTAACATAAGCCACTAATGGGTAATGGCTGGAGTTGCCACTCGGCGATTTCACTCATGGCTTCTTGCAGGCTGATTTCCCGACGCAGGCTCAGGGAGGCGCGCGGTCGCGGTAACACTTTCATTGAGATTTCAGTGAGCACGCCAAGACAACCGTAGCTTCCGACCATTAACCGTGAGAGATCGTATCCGGCAACGTTTTTCATCACTTCGCCACCAAAACGCAGATGTTTTCCAGCGCCGGTAATGATGCGCGTGCCGAGGACAAAATCGCGGACCGAACCGCTCCACGGGCGACGCGGCCCCGCCAGCCCGCAGGCGACCATCCCGCCCCAGGTGGCTTCTTCACCATAATGCGGCGGCTCACAGGGGAGCATTTGCCCCGCGCTTTCCAGCGCCGCTTCAATTGTCACCAGCGGCGTTCCGACACGCGCGGTTATCACCAGCTCGGTCGGGTCGTAATTAACAATGCCGCGATGACAACGAACATCCAGCGTTTGCCCGGTGACAGGGCGACCTAAAAAGGCTTTGCTATTGCTGCCCTGAATCACCAGCGGCGTTTTATCGCTAATCGCCTGATTCACCTGCTCCAGCAGCGCCTGGCTGTAATCACACTCGCGTAGCATCAGAAACGCTCCAGTTCAGGGAAAGGTAAATGACCGTGATGCACATGCATGGCACCAAATTCAGCACAGCGGTGTAGCGTGGGAATGTTTTTCCCAGGGTTCAGCAAACCATCGGGGTCAAACGCCGCCTTGACCGCATGGAAGGTCGTGATTTCATCGCTGTTGAACTGGGCGCACATTTGATTGATTTTTTCTCGCCCGATGCCATGTTCGCCACTGATGCTGCCGCCAACTTCAACGCAGAGTTCGAGGATCTTCCCGCCCAGCTCTTCCGCGCGGGCAAATTCACCGGGTTCGTTGGCATCGAAAAGGATTAACGGGTGCATGTTGCCATCTCCGGCATGAAAGACGTTGGCAACACGTAAATCATATTGCTGCGATAAACGGGCAATGCCTTCCAGTACGCCAGGCAGGGCGCGACGCGGGATGGTGCCATCCATGCAGTAGTAATCCGGGGAGATACGTCCTACCGCCGGGAACGCATTTTTGCGACCGGCCCAGAAACGTACGCGCTCTGCTTCGTCCTGTGCCAGACGGACGTCAGTCGCGCCCGCTTTCAACAAGATGTCGTTAACCCGCTCGCAGTCTTCCTGTACGTCAGACTCCACGCCGTCCAGCTCGCATAACAAAATCGCTTCGGCGTCGACGGGATAACCGGCATGAATAAAATCTTCCGCCGCGCGGATCGACAGGTTATCCATCATCTCCAGCCCGCCGGGGATAATGCCATTGGCGATGATGTCACCAACCGCAAGTCCGGCTTTTTCTACCGAGTCAAAGCTGGCTAACAGAACCCGCGCCACGGGCGGCTTCGGCAGCAGTTTTACCGTCACTTCGGTGGTCACGCCGAGCATACCTTCCGATCCGGTGAACAGCGCCAGCAGGTCAAAACCAGGTGAATCCAGCGCGTCCGATCCAAGCGTCAGTGCCTCGCCGTCCAGCGTTTGCACTTCAATTTTCAGCAGGTTATGTACGGTCAGACCATATTTCAGGCAGTGGACGCCGCCGGCATTTTCAGCCACATTGCCGCCAATGGAACAGGCGATTTGTGAGGAAGGGTCCGGTGCGTAGTAGAGATTATGCGGTGCAACGGCCTGGGAGATCGCCAGGTTACGCACGCCTGGCTGCACGCGCGCGCGGCGACCAACGGGGTTAATGTCGAGGATCTCTTTAAAGCGCGCCATCACCAACAACACACCTTTTTCCAGCGGCAGCGCGCCACCAGAAAGCCCGGTGCCTGCACCACGGGTCACCACCGGTACACGCAGGCGATGGCAGACAGCCAGAATCGCTGTCACCTGTTCCATTTGCTTAGGCAGAACAACCAGTAATGGACGCGTGCGATACGCGCTCAACCCGTCACACTCGTAAGGAATGATCTCCTCATCGGTATGCAGGATCTCAAGTCCAGGGACATGCTCACGCAGTGCCATCAGTACCGATGTGCGGTCGACATCGGGTAAAGCGCCATCAAGACGCTCTTCGTACAAGATGCTCATGAGTAGGCTTCGCTTTGTTGTGTTGTGTGGCAGCTGATTTTTGCGCGCTGCTTCTGTGAACAGTTATTAAGCGGGCTTTTCGTTTTCGTCTATCTCTTTAGCTACCGGTCAGACCATTTTTTTTCCAGCTCTGTGACCTTGTCTTGGTTAACTCAATGTTAAATTGATGTAACATAATCACTTACGTGATGTGCGTGTTTTGCGAGTTAAGAACAGAAAAATTGGTCCTACCTGTGCACGAGGTCCGGGAATGAAAGATGAACGTCGCCCTATTTGCGAAGTGGTTGCAGAGAGTATCGAACGGTTAATTATCGACGGCGTACTGAAGGTCGGTCAGCCGCTTCCCTCGGAACGTCGACTGTGTGAAAAGCTCGGCTTCTCACGCTCCGCACTGCGTGAAGGGCTGACCGTGCTGCGCGGGCGCGGGATTATTGAAACGGCGCAGGGTCGCGATTCTCGTGTCGCACGGCTTAATCGGGTGCAGGACACCAGCCCGCTGATCCATCTGTTCAGTACGCAGCCGCGAACGCTGTACGATCTGCTCGACGTTCGCGCATTACTGGAGGGCGAATCGGCAAGGCTGGCGGCAACGCTGGGAACGCAGGCTGATTTTGTTGTGATAACCCGCTGTTATGAAAAAATGCTCGCCGCCAGTGAGAACAACAAAGAGATTTCGCTGATCGAACATGCGCAGTTGGATCACGCTTTCCATCTCGCCATTTGTCAGGCTTCTCACAATCAGGTGCTGGTGTTTACGCTGCAATCATTGACCGATCTGATGTTTAATTCAGTGTTTGCCAGCGTAAATAATCTCTACCATCGACCACAGCAAAAAAAGCAGATCGATCGCCAGCATGCGCGGATCTACAACGCGGTGTTGCAGCGGCTGCCGCACGTCGCCCAGCGCGCAGCACGCGATCATGTGCGGACCGTGAAAAAGAATCTCCACGATATCGAGCTGGAAGGCCACCATTTGATTCGCTCGGCGGTGCCGCTGGAGATGAACCTGAGTTAGCTGGTATTAAATCTGCTTTTCATACAATCGGTAACGCTTGTACGGCTCCGCCCCAATGCGTTCCAGCATGTTATTCATGCCTGTATTGGTTTCGAGGATCCATGACATCTCCAGCGCATCGATCTTCCGGCGGGCAAACGGATCGCGTAAGGCTTCAATCAATAACAGCGCAATCACCGGGCCGATGCGGCTGAACTGATACTCGTCGCGCACGCCCATCAGCGGTACTCGCGCAGTTCGCACACCGCTGACTTTCAAACGCCACAGCAATTTTGCCCAGCCGAAGGGAAAGAGCGATCCGTTCAGATCGGCAATCGCCTCGTTGATGTTCGGCAAGCCGACAATAAACGCGCAGGGTGCAGAATCAATCTCAGCGATATAGATCATATCGTCCGGCACCAGATATTTAAGTTGATCGCCCATGGTCGCGAATTCATGTTCGGTAAACGGCACAAATCCCCAGTTGTGCTGCCAGCCAGAGTTGAAAATCTCACGCAGGATCTGCATCTCTTCGGCAAACCGCTGACGATTGATGCAGCGAATGGTCACCTTTTTGCGCACCTGATCCATCAGTTTTTTTAGCGCCGGAGAGAAAGTGAGATCGGTTCGCTGCATCCACCACGCCAGTAAATCAATGCCTTTGTGATAACCCAGTTGTTCAATATGCGCGGCATACCACGGTTTGCCGTGTGGCATCATCGCACAGGGTGGTGTGTCAAAACCTTCAATCAGTAATCCGCTTTCCTGATTGATATTCAGGCTGAAAGGACCGCTGATCTTACTTGCACCTTGTGACTTCAACCACGCTTCCGCTGCGCCAAACAACGCGGCAAAAACCTGCGGATCATCAATGGCGTCAATCATGCCGAAATGACCGGTATCTTTGCCGTAACGCTCGCGGTGCAAGGTATCTATTTGCGCGGTAATACGCCCAACTATCTGCCCCGCTTTTTTTGCCACCCACGCCTGCCAGATGATATGGTCCGTCCCCGGATTTTTCGCAGACAAATGCTCGTTGCGTTCAATGAATAAAGGGGGTATCCAGTTTGGATCGTCGGGATAAAGTGATGACGGAAAAGCGATAAATGCCTTAAGGTCATTTTTATTAAGGAAGGTGCGAACAAGTCCCTGATATGAGATCATGTTTGTCATCTGGAGCCATAGAACAGGGTTCATCATGAGTCATCAACTTACCTTCGCCGACAGTGAATTCAGCAGTAAGCGCCGTCAGACCAGAAAAGAGATTTTCTTGTCCCGCATGGAGCAGATTCTGCCATGGCAAAACATGGTGGAAGTCATCGAGCCGTTTTACCCCAAGGCTGGTAATGGCCGGCGACCTTATCCGCTGGAAACCATGCTACGCATTCACTGCATGCAGCATTGGTACAACCTGAGCGATGGCGCGATGGAAGATGCTCTGTACGAAATCGCCTCCATGCGTCTGTTTGCCCGGTTATCCCTGGATAGCGCCTTGCCGGACCGCACCACCATCATGAATTTCCGCCACCTGCTGGAGCAGCATCAACTGGCCCGCCAATTGTTCAAGACCATCAATCGCTGGCTGGCCGAAGCAGGCGTCATGATGACTCAAGGCACCTTGGTCGATGCCACCATCATTGAGGCACCCAGCTCGACCAAGAACAAAGAGCAGCAACGCGATCCGGAGATGCATCAGACCAAGAAAGGCAATCAGTGGCACTTTGGCATGAAGGCCCACATTGGTGTCGATGCCAAGAGTGGCCTGACCCACAGCCTGGTCACCACCGCGGCCAACGAGCATGACCTCAATCAGCTGGGTAATCTGCTGCATGGAGAGGAGCAATTTGTCTCAGCCGATGCCGGCTACCAAGGGGCGCCACAGCGCGAGGAGCTGGCCGAGGTGGATGTGGACTGGCTGATCGCCGAGCGCCCCGGCAAGGTAAGAACCTTGAAACAGCATCCACGCAAGAACAAAACGGCCATCAACATCGAATACATGAAAGCCAGCATCCGGGCCAGGGTGGAGCACCCATTTCGCATCATCAAGCGACAGTTCGGCTTCGTGAAAGCCAGATACAAGGGGTTGCTGAAAAACGATAACCAACTGGCGATGTTATTCACGCTGGCCAACCTGTTTCGGGCGGACCAAATGATACGTCAGTGGGAGAGATCTCACTAAAAACTGGGGATAACGCCTTAAATGGCGAAGAAACGGTCTAAATAGGCTGATTCAAGGCATTTACGGGAGAAAAAATCGGCTCAAACATGAAGAAATGAAATGACTGAGTCAGCCGAGAAGAATTTCCCCGCTTATTCGCACCTTCCCTAAATCAGGTCATACGCTTCGAGATACTTAACGCCAAACACCAGCGAAATGAGCGGCTTGCCGACGATCAACACCGCGAGCGCCACCAGAATACCGATTCCGCCCGCCAGTAAACCGGACTTCACACCTAACAACCACGGTCTGGTGGTGCGCGGATCTAAACGCATCACCTCTGGGTAAAAACTTTTACCCAGCAAACCCGCTGGCGTTCCGGCGGCGTCGAAGAATGTCATGGCGATTTTAAATAACCCGGCGGCAGCGGGTCCTAACACGATCCCCACCAACACTGTGCTGCACGAGTTACGCGCCGACCAGATGGAGTGGGCAATGTTGGTTGACCAGACAAAACTCCACGCGCCTTTAATGTATCGGGCAGACTCAAACAGATTCAATTTGAAGGCGTTATGGATATTTCGGCGGCGTAATTCGCGCGCGGCAAACCACCAGTACATGGTGCCGCCAACCAGATTCGACACGTACCAGGCAATAACAAAACCCGCAAAACCAAAGTCAAAATACCAGGCTACGACGCTCCCCGCTGCGCGCAGAAAAGGTTTCGTCGCCTGCTGTACAGCAATTAAATCGAAGCGATCTACCGCACGCAGAATGCCGGTCGGCGTGGAGGAAGCCATTGAAGGAATGAGCGTGCAATAGAGCGCTGCCAGCCAAAAACTTTGGTCATCCAGACCTAATGAATGGGAAAGGAATGGCAGTAAGGCAATGCCACCGACAATCGCCACCGCGCCGCTGACGATATCCAGCGAGAAGGAAAATGAGACGACATTGCGGAATTGCTGCGGATTATTGTTGGTTAATGCTGGTGTTCCGTACTGAACCACCAGTTGCCATGTCTGAAACTTAATAAAATCGCTGATCGACTTGGCGTACGATTGCACAATCACCAGTACGCCAAACATGGCGGGCGTCATCCCTTTACCGGCACACGAGAGCGCCAACAGACCCAGCAAGGCGCTCACGACATTACTGGAGCCTAACCAGGCGCTATTGCGAATAATGGTGCGAAACGCGCCATCTGCAAACCAATGTTTGATGTTAAAACCCGCCAATTCAGCCTGACCTTATCGTTGATAGTAAAAAGTATCCCGCCAGCCTTAAGTTAAACTTCGGCGGTCAGAAACGATGGCAACCAGAGAAACCGCCTTCTGTGCCTGTTCCAGCACTTCGCTGTAGGGCGCTCTGGAATCAATCTCAAGAATTTTTGTGCCGTTATAGCCAATCTTCGACATGACACCGATTTTGTCCTGCAGCTCGGCATAGTCATGGTCAGGCTTGCGGGAGATGGCAGTCTCAATATCAATGCCCAGGCGAATAATTAATTCCGGGCGATATTGCGCCATTTGTTGGTATAAACGCCGTTCGCGCTGCGCCAGAAACATGCTGATTTTCCCGGTCGCACGTTCGACGCCAATCCCCGGTCCATCATAATAAAAGCCCGAAATTTCAGCCTGCGGGAAGCGATCGCTGACCACCAGAACGCCACTTTGCGCCAGTCGCTGAACCTTGCGTAGATTCGCCATTCTTCGCAGCGAGAAGCAGTACATAATCACCGCCGCCCATAGCGCCGGAGATTTGGTTTTCATGCTTTGGGTTTTCGAGGATTTGGCCGCCAGTCGCCGTTCCAGCCAGACGCCAACCAACGGCAATCGTTTGATTTTGTCGCCGTCTTCGCCGGAGAGCAGCCCCAGATAGCGCCGCTCGGTTTGCCAGTGTTGTTGCAGCGATTTCACCAGGTCGGTGGTCAGTGTGGATTTACCGGTGCCATCACACCCGACCACCGCAATCAGCCCCGGAATGTAGTTGGGCTGCGGCGCGGTTGTACTATTAACAGTTTGAGTTTGTAGTGCATCCATTCGTTAAATCATCCCCTATCCATTTTGGTGATCAGGAAAGCGCGGCGTGAATTGCGCGTAGTGACGCTTGCAGAATTTCATCGGCGGGGTGTCGCCCATCCAGTTCAAGGATCTTTGCGCCATTGAATGTCAGTTGCGGCGTAACGGCGATTTTTTCCTGTAACGCTGCCAGTTGGTGGTCAGGTTTACGCGCAAACGCGGTTTGTTCATCAATGCCAAGACGAATCAACAATACGGGCAAATAAGATGCCATCCATTGGTACAGCTTCAGCTCGCGCTGCCTTAACATTTTTATCCAACCGTTACCGCCCGTGGTTTTTGCCAATTGCGGGCCATCAAAGCGAAACCCCGGCACTTCAACCTGCGGGTAGCGGTCGGTGATGAGCAGAAAGCCTTGCTGGCTTTTACACAACATTTTGCGAAACTTGTACGCCCGCCAGCAGGAAAGCAGATAGATAACCAGTGCAGTAATATTGCCAGGCGGTGTTGAGGGCTTTTCGTGCACATGTGCCGCTTTACTTCGCAGATAACGCCCAAAAGGTGCGCCAATAACAGGGAGCTGTGAAATCCATTCGCCAATTCGCCCGGACGATTGCCCGAGATAAATGTGTTCTGTTGGCATTCTTGCTGCCAGTTCATTTACCAGGCTTGCCGTGAGGGTCGATTTACCTGAACCATCACATCCTACAATGGCAATAACACGCACTGGCGTGGAATTAATTATTGACATATTACGTTGATTCACGAAAAACCCGGCAGTAAATAATGTATTGAATATTACGTGGTCCGTGCTCAGAATATCCGTTCAACCTTATTGTGACAATGGTTAATTGTGACATTGACCTGAATTACGCTTTCATAAAAACATATTAACCAAATAAATATTTTTAATGGATATTTAAATTAAAGGATATATTCATGCAGTCAATAACACCTCCATTAATTGCCGTTATTGGTAGCGATGGTTCAGGCAAGTCAACGGTGTGTGAACATCTTATTACCGTTGTCGAAAAATATGGTGCTGCCGAAAGAGTTCATTTAGGAAAACAGGCCGGAAATGTCGGTCGTGCAGTGACAAAATTACCGTTGATGGGAAAATCCTTACATAAAACAATTGAACGAAATCAGGTGAAAACAGCAAAAAAATTGCCTGGACCAGTTCCGGCGCTGGTAATTACAGCGTTTGTCGCCCGTCGCTTACTGCGCTTTCGTCATATGCTTGCCTGTCGTCGTCGCGGGTTAATTGTTCTAACCGACCGTTATCCTCAGGACCAAATTCCTGGCGCTTACGATGGTACGGTGTTCCCACCTAACGTTGAAGGTGGTCGTTTTGTCTCATGGCTGGCAAGCCAGGAACGTAAAGCGTTTCACTGGATGGCGAGCCATAAGCCTGATCTGGTCATCAAACTCAATGTTGACCTTGAAGTTGCCTGTGCACGTAAACCCGACCATAAACGGGAATCGCTGGCGAGGAAGATTGCCATAACGCCACAGTTAACCTTTGGTGGTGCACAACTGGTTGATATCGATGCCAATCAGCCACTGGAACAGGTGTTGGTTGATGCAGAAAAAGCGATTACGGATTTTATGACCGCGCGTGGTTATCACTAGTCAAAAATGGAAATGCCCGATCGCCAGGACCGGGCATTTTCAGGAAGGTTAAATCAACTGCAATGCTATCCAGTACAGCCCACCAGAAAGAAAAATTGCCGCCGGTAAAGTAAATACCCACGCCATCAGGATGCTGGTTACCGTTTTACGCTGTAACCCACCGCCGTCCACCACCATCGTCCCTGCAACTGCAGACGAGAGGACGTGTGTTGTGGAGACGGGCATCCCAATATAACTGGCAAGACCGATAGACACTGCCGCCGTCATTTGTGCCGCCATGCCTTGCGCATACGTCATGCCGCGCTTACCAATCTTCTCACCGATGGTCATCGCTACACGACGCCAGCCAATCATGGTGCCAATGCCGAGCGCCAGTGCTACCGCCATGATGATCCACACCGGAGCGTACTCAATGGTGCTTAACATATCGCTGCGAAGTTTTTTCAGCAGGTTCTGGTCTTCTTTACTGACGCCTGGCAGTTTCGCTAGCTTCGCGGAGGTATCAGAGATGCACAGCATAATGCGGCGCAGCTGGCTGCGCTGACTCACGCTTAACGGCTCGTAACTTTCCATATTGCCTGGCAGCATCGTTTTAACGCGCGCAATAGCATCAAAGGTATTTGCCGGATGACAGTGAAACTCTGTTACTTGCGTGCCATCAGTCGATGCTGCAGGCAATGGAGGTTCCATCGCAATCAACTTCTGCGGCAGTTCAGGATGCTGTTGCAGGTAGTGTTCGAAGTTGGTAACGGCATCGCGGGTACGGGTAATTTCATAGCCGGACGCATTCATATTGACGACGAAGCCAGCAGGGGCAATCCCCACCAGTACCAGCATTACCAGGCCGATCCCTTTTTGTCCGTCGTTCGCGCCGTGCGAAAACGCCACGCCCGCAGCGGAAACAATCAGCGCAATACGCGTCCAGAATGGCGGTTTACGTTTGCCTTTTTTCTTTTTGCGATCTTCCGGAATGCGGTGAATACGGTCACGCTTTTTCGTCCCGCTCCAGTAGCGTCGCAGCAGGAATATCAGGCCTCCCGCAATGACCAGGCCGACGATAGGGGAAACAATCAGCGAGGAGAAAATTTTGGTCACTTCACGCAGGTTTAACGCATCCATCACCGATGAGCCGGTTAACAGCGCGTTGGTTAAACCGATGCCGATAATCGCACCAATCAAGGTGTGCGAACTGGAGGCCGGTAAACCGAAGAACCACGTTCCCAGGTTCCAGATAATCGCCGCCAGCAGCATGGAAAAGACCATCGCCAGGCCGTGGGTTGACCCCATATTCAGCAACAAATCGGTTGGCAACATATGGACAATGGCATAGGCAACGCTAAGTCCGCCCAATAACACGCCAAAAAAGTTAAAAAATGCCGCCATCACCACAGCAAGTTGTGGTTGCATGGCACGAGTATAAATAACGGCTGCCACCGCATTCGCCGTGTCATGAAAACCATTGATTGCTTCGTAGAACAACACAAATGCCAGAGCAAGCAATAACAAAAGCCCTGTGTATATATCAAGGCCAACAAATAAATTTAGCATATATTAGATTACGCCATTTTGAATTTACGAACGGACGCATTATCAGTGACTTTAACGGCATGGGCAAAGTGAAATATCATTTTTTAACGATAAAAAGAGTGTTATTTCTTGTGTATCAGACAATAAGCATTCATTCAAAACCTTTAGAAATAATCAAAACACAGGTATTCCACTGGTTAATATATTCACATATGAAATGAATAAATATTGGAATATATAAATATTGAATATTTTGATTAATCCCCGTACTGATTATTCTTCATAATCAGTACGGGGTTGCTACAACATGTATTACTTTTTCACCACAATTAACGGTTCAATATCACTCTCTTTTTTGATGACCAGTGATTCATCACCGCGCAAACACGTCCCACCGTAGTTGCCGCCAACGGTGAAGGTACATACCTGAATGTATTTACCGTCCACTTTCGGCAAACACCACAGTTGCTGATAGATGTTTTTCTGCTCGGCAAATTTACCGCTGGTTTTGTCCAGCACCTCTTCATGATGGCTGACGAGGTCGATATTGCTGCCACAGCGACCGGCGATCGGTTTCACTGCGTAACCTGTTTTCACCAGTTCATCATTAACAGTGAAATCGGTATCCAGCAGGTAACGATGGTGCGGGAACAGCGACCAGAGGATCGGCAGAATCGCTTTGTTGCCGGGGATCACCGTCCACAGCGGCTCAAAGACCAGCACTTCCGGGCGCAGCAATACGTCGATAAGACGCACTTCGTTTTGCGGATGACCGGTACGGATTGGCACCGCAGCAAACTCACGGTCGCTAACTTCACGAATCTGATCAAACGCGGTTTCCCACGCCCAGGTTTTCCACACGCAGTTAACCAGTCGCCCTTCCCCATCAATCAGTTGCCCGGCAGCATCCCAGCCCAGTTCATCCAATCCACGCAAGATACGCGTTTCAAAGCCCGCCTGGTGCAGCGCCTGCTCCATAAACTGCGCGTGATAGTTTTCCTCGATATCTTTGTCCTGCATGATATGGACAAACGGACGTGCACGACTGTGTTTCCAGGCACCAGCCAATTCGTTAATCAGCCCTTCCGCCGGATTGAAGCCGTTGCCTTTATAGCCCTGCTCCGCCCAACGTTCGAGGATCAAGCCCGCTTCGGTATGACAGGAGGCGGAGTCGGCGTTGTACTCGTAAACCTTCAGGCCACGCTCATCCATGCAGAAATCCATACGACCAGTGATCATATGGTGACGGCGACGCTGCCAGGAGAGACGCAAACGTGGCCAGAGGATTTTCGGGATGTCGAACAGCGCCAGCAGGTTGTCATCTTTCAGCACCTTGTCGGTTGCGTGAAGATACATCAGGTGCAGCTCGTTGGTGGCTTTAATTAGCTCCTGCTCGGCACTCTCGGTAATGGTGTAGTAATGATAAGGATCCTGATTGATCACCTGACCGTTGGCCTGTACATAGGCGTTTTGCAGCGGATCTTTTTCATCCAGCCATTTACCGTCAAACTGGCCTTTGTTTTCCAGGCGCGCTCCGCTGATTTTCAGCAGCTCGCCTGCAATTTCCGGCTGCGGTAAGCTGTATTCAGTATCTTCCGTCTGGATCATCCAGCCCAGAATGGTGGTGTCATCAAAAGTGTCTTTCAGGGTATAGCAGCCGTTTTCGACCACCATCTCCAGCTCGCGCGTCCACTGTTGCCCTTGCGGCAACGGGGAATGAATCACGTTCTGTTCCGCAATACGGACTTTGTTGCCATGCAATTGGGTAATGATGGCGACATGGCCAGTGTCTTTAAATTCACCGCCTTTATCCCAGATAAGAAGCGCACCCGCGACCGGCGCACGCGGCGAGCCGTTAGGAAATGCCTGCAATGGCAGGATGTTGTCATTAACCACTTCTCGCAGGAAGCGCAGCGAGAAAATCTCCCACGCCATACCCACGTCAGTAAAGACCACACCGTAATTCAGAAAGAGAAAACGGCGAGCAAATTCAACGCATTGCCACTTGTGGCCCATATATTCGTCGTCGATATAGCTACGGAATACGGCGTCATCTTCGTATTCCTGCGGATCGAGAGAACTGTAATCTGAAGAGTAGATTGCTACCCCACCTGGGGCGTAGCCCAATAATGTCCCGAACGGGGCATCCTGGCTGGTCGTTCCTTTGCTCATCACTTTACCTTTAACAATACAACCTAAGCAGTTGGCGTAATTGTTGTGCTCTGATTACCTGCTCAGCGACATTAACCGGACAGAGGTCAGACTAATCATACACCTCATCGCAGCGGCTGGCGCAAAGGGTTAAAAAATTCACATTCTGTACAGCAAGTGACCTGCTACACTGCTTCAACACTACCACTCAGAAGGCAACTCACTATGACAGACAATACTTATCAGCCCGCGAAAGTCTGGACGTGGGATAAATCCGCTGGCGGCGCGTTCGCCAATATCAATCGCCCGGTTTCTGGTCCGACGCATGAAAAAACGCTGCCCGTTGGCAAACACCCATTGCAACTTTATTCGCTGGGAACGCCGAACGGTCAGAAAGTAACGATTATGCTTGAGGAGCTGCTGGCGCTGGGCGTTACTGGTGCAGAGTACGACGCCTGGCTGATTCGTATTGGCGATGGCGATCAATTCTCCAGCGGCTTTGTCGAAGTGAACCCAAACTCGAAGATCCCGGCGCTGCGCGATCATACGCATAATCCGCCGATCCGCGTGTTTGAATCTGGTTCGATCCTGCTTTATCTGGCGGAGAAATTTGGCTACTTCCTGCCGCAGAATTTGGCAAAGCGTACTGAAACGATGAACTGGCTGTTCTGGTTACAGGGCGCGGCACCGTTCCTCGGCGGTGGTTTTGGTCACTTTTACCATTACGCACCGGTAAAGATTGAGTACGCCATCAACCGCTTTACCATGGAAGCCAAACGTCTGCTCGACGTGCTGGATAAGCAACTGGCGCAGCATAAGTTTGTTGCGGGCGATGAGTACACCATTGCGGATATGGCGATTTGGCCGTGGTTTGGCAACGTGGTGTTAGGTGGTGTGTATGATGCCGCTGAGTTTCTTGATGCGGGCAGTTATAAGCATGTACAACGCTGGGCGAAAGAAGTAGGCGAACGTCCGGCGGTGAAACGTGGGCGTATTGTTAACCGCACCAACGGACCGCTGAATGAGCAGTTGCATGAGCGCCATGACGCCAGTGATTTCGAGACGAATACGGAAGATAAGCGTCAGGGGTAAGGGTTGGTGTTCGTCGCAGCAAGCCATCCAGGCCGGATAAGGCGTTCACGCCGCATCCGGCAATCGTGCACAATGCCTGATGCGACGCTGCCGCGTCTTATCAGGCCTACGAAAGCTAATCATCACGCGCTGGTAATGTCGTAATCCATTTGGCGCAGTGCGTCTAATGTGGCTTTGGCTTCATCTTCGTCGATGATGCTCATGGCAAATCCGACGTGTACCAGCACCCACTGGCCCAGTAGATCGGCAGGGTTACCTTCACAAATCAGGGCGATATTCACATCGCGCTTGATACCACATACTTCAACCTGCGCAAGCTGGTGAATATCTTCACCGACAGCCAGCACCTGGCCTGGAACGCCAATACACATTATTAACTCCGGTTATTCAACTTCAATACTTTTGACGATCAGCGAATCGCCGGTATCGACACGCAACCGCTCGCCGTGACAGAGCGGACACTGCGCATCGTGCTGATGAATCTCCACCACCTGGCTGCAATCCCAGCACCAAGCCTGGGCGGGTTTATAGACGATATGTAAATCGCACCCTTGCGCCACCGTTCCGTGGCAGACAATTTCAAAACTAAAACGGACGGCGCTCTCCTCAACGCAGGAGAGCGCGCCAATTTCCAGCCACACGGCGGTGACGCGCTTAACATCGTGCTGCTCCGCCTGCCGTTGGATAATTTCAACGGCGCTCTGGCAAAGAGACAACTCATGCATTTTCGCCACTCCTGCGACCAAACAGCAGGGCGCGACGCCCTGCGTGTGGTACATCCGGATTCGTGACTGGCAGCGAAAGGATCATTCGTGCGCAGTCATCCGTCAGGCGTTGGCCCTCTTCAATCGACATGCTGTGCGAAAGCGGCGACATCAGCGAACAGGAGAGATATTGCGAAACACCGTCCAGTTCGCCAACGGTAAAGGTCATAGTGCCATACGGCAGTTGCAGACCAATTTTTTCACTCACTTTGCGCAGCGGCCAGAGTTGATCCGGGCCGGGGAAGATAACTGCACTCAGCATCCACGGGGTGATCACACACCCCGTCCACTGACCTTCGAACAGCGTAAAATCAGAAACATACACCGGCATTGAAGGATGCAGAAAAGAGAGATCGTGCATCGAACGCCGGGCAATTTCTTCAAACGCTGCCTGTACTTGCGCCTTCGGGGAGGTCTGGAAACCTGCTATCTCTTCAGTCATGAATCGCCTCCCGTGGGATGGCTTCCACGCCAGATTCACGCAGCGCAGCCAGAACCTGCTCAAGCGCAGGTTCAATCATTGCTTCAACCGTCGGCGTTAAGCCGATGTGTGGCTCCAGCGATTCCGGGATCACGCCGACCAGGGTCAGCTTTTTCGGAAACTCGCCGGTGAAGCGCAGGGCCGACAAGACGTCGGCCAGGCCAAGCTGATGCGGAGAGATTTTGTTGGTAAACAACGCCGGAACTTCTTCATCCCGCAGGATCATCATCGTTCCCGGCGCGTTCTTTTTCGAGACAATGGCATCCGCAATAATCAAATGATCGCGATTTGCCATGTCGCCAAGCAGCTCCATTCCCGCCGTGCCGCCATCGAGGATCTCAACATAATCCGGCAGAATGTATCGTTGCTCTAACGCTTCGACAATCCGCACACCGATGGCTTCATCGGTCAGCAAAATATTGCCGACCCCTAAGACTAAAATACGCATTACAGAACCTTCACTGAAACCACTTCGTTGCCGTCAGCATCCACTACGTGTACCGCACAGGCCATGCACGGGTCAAAGGAGTGAATGGTACGCACCACTTCCAGCGGTTTATTCGGATCGGCAACCGGTGTACCCACCAGCGACTGCTCGTAAGGACCGACGTCATCATTGAAGTTACGCGGACCAGAGTTCCAGGTTGATGGAACAACCGCCTGGTAGTTGCTGATGATACCGTCTTTAATAACCATCCAGTGAGAGAGCATACCGCGCGGCGCTTCGAGGAAGCCAACACCTTTGAATTCACCCGTTGCCGGAATGTTCGGCTTCACAAAGGTGGTGTGATCGCCTTTGCCGATATTGGTGATCAGTGCACTGTATTGGTTTTGCAGGATATCCTGCAATTCACAGCAGTGAACGGTACGACCAATAATACGGCCCAGCGTGGAGTGCAGCTGTGCCACTTCCAGCGTGTTGCCAGTCAGTTTCTGATAAATCGCAACGATTTCATTCAGTTTGTTCTGGGTAGATTCGCGACCTGCCGCCAGTTTCACCAGCATATTAGCCAGTGGCCCCACTTCTACCGTTTTGCCGTAGAAAGTCGGTGATTTCACCCAGGAATATTTCCCGTCGTCAGACCAACCATCATAAGCCGGAATGGTGGTGCCTTCCCACGGTGCCTGCGGCGCTTCGTCTTTATACCAGGAGTGCTTCGCGCTTTCCTGAATGCCTTTGATCAGGTATTCATCGGAATGAGAAGTGATCGGACGATACGAGGACAGATCCGCATTCTCAATGTAGCCGCCCGGGAACAGGAAGCTGCCGTTTTTACTGTCGGTCGGGAATTCCGGCACGCTCAGGTAGTTCACCGCACCTTTACCGCGTGTCAGCCATTCCGGGTAGAACGCGGCAATAACTGCGGTATCAACCTTATAAACCTGCTCAACAAAGTCGCTCAGTTTGTCGATGAAAGACTTGATGTACATCAGGCGCTCAAGGTTCAGCACGCCCAAACCGTCGAGGTTGATCGGGTTCGCGACACCACCTACCGCCAGGTTCTGAATGTGCGGCGTTTTACCGCCCAGCAGCGCCACGACGCGGTTAGCGTCACGCTGGCACTCCAACGCTTGCAGGTAGTGCGCTACCGCAATCAGGTTCACTTCCGGCGGCAGTTTCATCGCCGGATGACCCCAGTAGCCATTAGCGAAAATACCCAACTGACCGCTGGCAACCAGATCTTTGATCTTGTTCTGAACTTTGGTGAACTCTTCCGGACTGTTCAGGTGCCAGGTCGAAACGCCTTTCAGCATTTCGGAGGCTTTGGTTGGGTCAGCTTGCAGTGCAGAAGTGATGTCCACCCAGTCCAGCGCCGAAAGCTGATAGAAATGAACAATATGGTCATGCGTGGTGTGCGCAGCCAGAATGATGTTACGGATGTATTGCGCGTTAACCGGAACGTCGATATTCAGCGCACTTTCTGCCGCACGAACGGAAGACAGCGCGTGAGTGGTAGTACATACGCCACAGATACGTTGCACAATCATCCATGCATCGCGCGGATCGCGGTTTTTCACGATCTCTTCCATGCCGCGCCACATGGTACCGGAAGCCCATGCTTTCGAAACGACGCCATTTTCGATTTCGCAATCGATGCGTAAATGCCCCTCAATACGGGTTACCGGATCAATAGTAATTCTCTGGCTCATGCTTTGCTCGCCTCATGACGATTATGATCGTTTTGTTTTAAAGGAGGAAGTATCGGCAGTAGACGAATGAGTACGATGTAAGCGCAAATCTCAATAGCCACAAAACCAATAGAAATCAACAGTTCTTCCCAGGTCGGGAAGTAGGCGTAACCGCCGCCCGGGTTGAATGCCACCAGCGAATAGGTCAGACGCCAGGTTGCACAACCTAACAGTGCGCTCAGTGCTGACAGGAACAGCATGCGGGAATCATTACGCAGCTTCGCCACACGCAGAACGACCAGCGGGAAGAGCATCAGCAGGACTTCAATCCAGAACATCACGGAGTAGAAGTCACCGGCAAACGCTAACGACAGCTTGTCGCGATAGATAAGCTCGCCAAAGCGCAGCACGATGAAAATCGCCAGCAACACACTGATGGTGTTGGTCAGCTTAACAAACAGACTCTTTTCATCCGGACCGTTGCCACGCAGACCCGCCTGCACCAGCGAACCTTCAAAGATGACAATCGAGAAGCCCATGATGAACGCCGTCAGCAGCGAGAACAGCGGCAACATTTCATAGCTCTGCCACAACGGATGCACCTTGTAGCCCGCCGAGATCATCAGCGACCCCATTGAAGACTGGTGCATGGTCGGCAGCAGCGCACCGAGCGCGATGATGAAGAACATCACCTTGTTTAGTCGCTGTAGCGACACCTTCCACCCCAGACGTTCAAACAGTGCCGGAGCAAACTCCAGTGCCATCACGCCGATATAGATGGTCATACAGACCGCCGTCTCGAACAGTACCGAGTTCACGTTGAAGTGACCCGGAATGTAGAAGTACGGCAGGTTCCAGTAGCGACCCACGTCGATAGTGATCGACAAGCCACCCAGTGAGTAACCAAACAGACTCGCCAACAGCGCCGGACGCACCAGCGGATGGTATTGCCCACGGTTAAAGACGTATACCGCCCACGCCAGCGCCCAGCCGCCACAGGCAAAGCCGGTGCCAATCAGCAGGTCAAACGCGATCCACACGCCCCACGGGAAGCCGCCGTTCAGGTCAGAGACAGAGCCCAGACCGAACACCAGACGCTTCACAATCAGGAGCATACAGATGACGATTAACGGTCCAAAAATCATGACCGGTTTACTGATGATTTTGCCGCCCAGCGGTTGTGGATCATGACTCATGATCGTCTCCTCCGTCGTGATGGTCGTTTTTGGTGTTGCGACGAACCAGCACGGTTAAGCCCGCCAGCACAGCCAGTGGTAGCATCATGCCTTTATACAGGGTGTGTTGAATATTTTCGGAACGCGCACCGGTAGAAAGATCGTCCAGTTTCGGCAGGTCGAGATTTTCATAAGGCACACCCGTCAGTACCAGAACCTGAGTACCGCCGCCCTCTTTCTCGCCGTACAGATGCGGATAATATTTCGGCACCGTATGCAGGTAAGTGTCGCCAGATTTCAGCGTCTGACGCGGATAGTGGTATTCGCTGCCAGGCTTCAGCGCCAGACGTTTTTTCGCCTCCGCCATCAGCTCTTCACGCGTACCGAAAATCACCGCGCCCGCCGGGCACACTTCTACGCAGCCAGGTAGACCGCCTTTATCGAGACGTTCCACACCTTTCTGGTTGCACAGCTCGCACTTATGCAGCGCACCAAACGGGTTGTTGTAGTCGTACTTCGGCACGTTGTACGGACAGGCGACCATGCAGTAACGGCAGCCGGTGCACACATCTTTGTCGTAATGGACAATGCCGGTTTTCGGATCTTTTTTCAGTGCAGAGACCGGGCACACAGAGACACAGTTCGGATCGACGCAGTGCATACACTGTTTCTTAATGTACGCGTAGCCGTTCTCCTCCTGGTCTTTGTTGACCCCTGTGCCGCTGGTCCACACCTGAATGATGTTATTGGTATACGGCGACAGTTTGTCGTTGTTCGACCAGGTCTGTTCCCCTTGCGGGTTACGTTCAGGGAAATTGATATCCTGACACTTGGTGACGCAAGCCTGGCAGCCTACGCACAAGGTCGAGTCGTACAACATCCCCAGCGATCCCGGAATTGGCGGGCGGTTTTCAGCAGCCGCATGACTGACAGACGGCAGCGCGCCCGTCAGCAATGCCCCGCAGGAGGCTGCTTTAATAAAATTACGTCTGTTCACGGTTATTCTCCCCGTGAGTCAGCGTTATCTTTCTTTTGCTGACGACCCAGTTCACGCACCGCCATCACGCTGACACCGGCAACCAACCCAACCACACCGCCGAGCAAACCAATAGCGCCTGCAGAGACGTTGCCGCCCTCTTTAGCGTTAACATCCGGTTTCTGTGAACGCGGAGTTTGATTTTCGACGTTGGCAAGCTGATGGATGCCTTTATGGAAGCCGATACCTTCTTCGTTACAGCCATAGCAAGGGTGACCAATCGCCACCGGCCACACACCGCCAACATCGCAGAATTGCAGCGTTGAGCAGTTGCCGTAAGTTTCTGGCCCTTTACAGCCGAGGTGGTACAGGCACCAGCCTTCGCGGTGGCCTTCATCACCGAACTCTTTGGCAAAACGACCAGCATCGAAGTGCGGGCGACGTTCGCAGTGTTCGTGAATCAGACGGCCATAGGCGAAGGTCGGACGGTTTTTGTCATCCAGTTTCGGCGGTTTGCCGTAAGTGATGATGTGCGCAACGGTCGCGAGGAAGTTGTGCGGGTTCGGCGGGCAGCCCGGAATATTGATAACGGTTTTGCCTGGCAGAACTTCTTGCAGGCTGACTGCGCCAGTTGGGTTAACTCCAGCTGCGGCAACACCGCCCCACGCAGAGCAGGAACCGATAGCGATAATGGCTGCTGCGCCTTCCGCCGCTTTGCGGATGTGATCCACAATCGGCTCACCGGCAACCATGCAATAAATACCGTTATCTTTTAATGGGATGGAACCATCCACCACTAACACATACTGCCCTTTGTACTTCTCGAGAGCGTTATGTTTGTTCTCTTCGACCTGATGACCGAAGGCGGCGGAAAGCACTTCGTGATACTCCAGAGAGATAGTCTCCAGTACGAGGTTTTCTACCGTTGGATGCGTTGCACGAAGCAGAGATTCCGTACAACCGGTGCACTCCTGCGCGCCAATCCAGATAACTGGCGGACGCTGCGGGTTAGTAACCGATTCGGCCATCTCTGCAGCGGCTTTGCTACTTAACCCCATGGTGGCGGCTAATGCTGCACAAAGCTTCATGAAATCACGACGGTTAATGCCGTGAGAATGGATGAGGGTGTTATCTCCAGTCATTTATAGTTATTCCGTTGCGAAGACCTGGCATATATTTTGCCTCAATCGCAAAATCAATAATGCGATCGATGCGCCATTTACCACACATTTATTATGGTTATCGATATCATGATACTGCGGCGGGGCGCTAAAACGAAGGGAAGAAGCATTAGTGTAATTAATTAAAGCAAGATAATACGTATGTTTGATCAATTTTCGAGGCGATAACCGGCCATAAAAAAGCGCAACGTAGAACAGGAATTATTCTCACGAAAGAAATCCATTACCATCTCTTTATCCAGTCCATAGCGGCGCGTCAGAATACCCGCTTCCCAGGCGCTAAGCTGGCGATCTCCGGTCTTTTCGTACATCCGGTGTGAGTAGCCTAATACAAAACCGCGTTTATAATCGGCACAGAATTTTGTCACATTAACCGCACTGTCGGCATGCGTTGCTTTTAATCCCGCCATTAAGCCTTTACCAAAATGGTTATTCATCGTTCACCTCATTCGCTATATATTGTCATATATAGCGATATTTTAGGCAAAGAACGACTTTTGCGCACGCTATTTTTTCATGCTTGTTTAAGACGTAATCCCGTAAGAGATAAACCTATCAGGAGAGATATTTATCGAACCATTTCAGTGTCCTTTGCCAGGCAAGATCGGCGGCAGATTTGTCATAACGGGGCGTGGAATCATTATGGAATCCGTGATTAACCCCCGGATAGATATACGCCTCATAAACCTTATTATTGGCTTTCAACGCCGCCTCGTAAGCAGGCCAGCCCTCGTTGATTCGGGTGTCCAGTTCCGCGAAGTGGAGTAGTAAAGGCGCTTCAATCTTCGCCACATCGGCAGTGGGTGCCTGACGACCATAAAACGGCACCGCGCAGGCCAGTTCCGGATACGCGACAGCCGCCGCGTTCGATACGCCACCGCCATAGCAAAATCCGGTAATACCCACTTTGCCTGTCGCTTGCGGATAGCGTTGCATAAACTCAATTGCGGCAAAGAAATCATTCATCAGTTTGTTGGATCAACCTGCTGTTGCAGCTCACGACCTTTATCATCATTTCCCGGATAACCTCCAACGGAACTTAAGCCGTCAGGTGCCAGGGCGATATACCCCGCCTTCGCCACTCGCCGTGCCACATCTTCGATATACGGATTCAGTCCACGATTCTCATGCACCACCACTACGGCTGGCGTTTTGCCGCTCATCTTTGCGGGCTTCACCAGATAACCCCGCACCTCGCCGTGACCATTTGGCGAAGGATACGTGATGTACTCAGCAACAATTTCCGGGTCGGTAAACTCTACCTGAGTCGCCAGCGCATAATTTGGCTTGAGCAAATCAAACAACGCTAATGCCGTCATCCCGCCTACCGCACTTCGCCGCAAGGTTGAGGAACTCACGTTTCGAGATTTTCCCGTGAGCGTAATAGTCATAGTAATCCAGCAACTCTTGTGGGAAATCTTTGGCGGTTAAACGCGGCATCGTTGCACTCCTCAGTTGGTGTTTTTTTAAGCAAAGCATAAGCACGTATTTTTGCCCAGTTTTTCGTCACTCTGTGAGCCAGACTACGGGATACGCGCTGGCGAATCGCTAAACTAGAAACATTGTTTCGAAATTGAACGGTGGAAAGGAGAGGTCATGGTCTGGTTAGCGAATCCCGAACGTTACGGGCAGATGCAATACCGCTATTGCGGAAAAAGTGGTTTACGCCTGCCCGCGTTATCGCTCGGTTTATGGCACAATTTCGGTCACGTTAACGCGCTGGAATCACAGCGTGCGATCCTGCGTAAAGCGTTTGATTTGGGCATTACGCACTTTGATTTAGCCAACAATTACGGGCCGCCTCCAGGAAGCGCAGAAGAGAACTTTGGTCGCCTGCTGCGGGAGGATTTTGCCGCTTATCGCGATGAACTGATTATCTCTACCAAGGCTGGCTACGATATGTGGCCCGGCCCTTACGGCTCTGGCGGTTCACGTAAATACCTGCTCGCCAGCCTCGACCAAAGCCTGAAGCGTATGGGGCTTGAGTATGTCGATATCTTTTACTCTCATCGCGTCGATGAAAATACGCCGATGGAAGAAACCGCCTCTGCGCTGGCTCATGCGGTACAAAGCGGTAAGGCGCTGTATGTCGGGATCTCCTCTTACTCGCCAGAGCGGACGCAAAAAATGGTCGAGTTGCTGCGCGAGTGGAAAATTCCGCTGTTAATTCATCAACCTTCGTACAATTTACTGAACCGCTGGGTGGATAAAAGCGGCCTGCTGGATACCCTGCAAAATAACGGCGTGGGCTGTATTGCCTTTACTCCTCTGGCTCAGGGATTGCTGACCGGAAAATATCTCAACGGCATTCCGCAAGATTCACGGATGCATCGTGAAGGGAATAAAGTTCGTGGTCTGACACCGAAAATGCTTACCGAAGCCAACCTCAACAGCCTGCGCTTATTGAATGAAATGGCACAGCAGCGTGGACAATCAATGGCGCAAATGGCGTTAAGCTGGTTGCTGAAAGATGATCGCGTGACGTCGGTATTGATTGGTGCCAGCCGCGCGGAGCAACTAGAGGAGAACGTGCAGGCGCTGAATAATCTGACATTTAGCACCAAGGAGCTGGCGCAGATTGATCAGCATATCGCCGATGGCGAGCTGAATCTGTGGCAGGCGTCTTCCGATAAATGACCTGTTAATAACGGGCGCGCGAACCGCGCCCGAATCAGATCAGTGATTATGACGAGTCAGTCGGTCAAGATAGCCCATCACAAATGCAGAAAGCACAAACGTCAGATGGATAATGACGTACCACATCAGTTTGTTATCCGGGACATTTTTCGCATCCATAAAGACGCGCAGTAAGTGAATGGAAGAAATTGCCACAATCGACGCTGCTACTTTGTTTTTCAGCGACGTTGCGTCCATTTTCCCCAGCCAGTTCAGCTTCTCTTTGTTCTCGGAGATATCCAGCTGTGAGACGAAATTCTCATAACCGGAAAACATCACCATCACCAGCAAACCGCCAACCAGCGTCATATCCACCAGCGACAGCAACACGAGGATCAAATCTGATTCCGCCATCGAGAAGATATTCGGCAGTACGTGAATAATCTCCTGGAAGAACTTCAGCGCCAGGGCAACTAACGCCAGCGAAAGGCCAAAGTACACGGGGGCAAGCAGCCAGCGAGAAGCATACATTGCATTTTCAAGAAAACGTTCCATACATTCCTGTCGTGTAGTTAAAACGGGCAACAGTATATCGCAATTGAGTAAACAGCACGCAACAGCAAATCAACATATACGTTAAACCTTTGTCGCATAATTCTGAGGTTTAGGGATCTTCCTGGTTCCCTTATCAACGCATCGAGAACGTCTACCCTTAAAGGACGTTGAACCTGAAGGGAGAAAAACGATGTCTCATTTAAAAGACCCGACCACGCAGTATTACACTGGTGAATATCCCAAACAGAAACAACCGACGCCAGGCATCCAGGCGAAGATGACACCGGTACCGGATTGCGGCGAGAAAACCTATGTTGGTAGCGGTCGCCTGAAAGATCGTAAAGCACTGGTGACAGGGGGCGATTCCGGAATAGGTCGCGCTGCCGCCATCGCTTACGCGCGTGAAGGGGCTGACGTGGCGATCAGTTATCTTCCCGTGGAAGAAGAAGACGCTCAGGATGTGAAAAAGATCATTGAAGAATGCGGACGCAAAGCCGTTCTGCTGCCAGGCGATTTAAGCGATGAGAAATTTGCCCGTTCGCTGGTTCACGAAGCGCACAAGGCGTTAGGCGGGCTGGATATTATGGCGCTGGTCGCCGGGAAACAGGTTGCCATTCCGGATATTGCAGACCTCACCAGCGAACAGTTTCAAAAGACCTTTGCCATTAACGTTTTCGCGCTGTTCTGGCTAACCCAGGAAGCGATCCCCCTGCTACCGAAAGGTGCAAGTATCATCACCACTTCGTCAATCCAGGCATACCAGCCAAGTCCGCATTTACTGGACTATGCGGCTACGAAGGCGGCGATTCTGAACTACAGCCGTGGCTTGGCAAAACAGGTCGCGGAGAAAGGTATTCGGGTGAATATTGTCGCGCCAGGCCCGATCTGGACAGCACTGCAAATTTCCGGCGGACAAACGCAGGATAAGATCCCGCAGTTTGGTCAGCAAACGCCGATGAAACGTGCGGGGCAACCGGCGGAACTGGCCCCTGTATATGTTTATCTGGCAAGTCAGGAGTCGAGCTACGTCACCGCAGAAGTGCACGGCGTGTGCGGCGGCGAGCATTTAGGTTAAAAAAATGCCCGGTTGTGAAAAGCAACCGGGCATCATTGTGAATTCACTCTTACCTGATGTGGCGAAAACGCCTTATCCGCCTACAAACGCATGAAGATTCAACATGTTGCAATAGATTTTGTAGGCCTGATAAGCGTAGCGCATCAGGCATTGAGCACCTAATGCCGGATGCGTCGTGAACGCCTTATCCGGCCTACAAACGCACGAAGATTCAACATGTTGCAATAGATTTTGTAGGCCTGATGAGCGTAGCGCATCAGGCAATTCTACTTTACTTCGCTTTGGCGGTTTCTTCGCCGACCAGACCTATCTTCAGGTAACCCGCCTGATGCAGCGTATCCATTACCTTCATCAACGTCTCGTAATCGACGGTTTTGTCCGCTCGGAAGAAGATGGTGGTGTCTTTCTTGCCTTCGGTTAACGCATTCAACGCCGTAATCATTGTTTCATCGGTGACCGGATCGTTACCGATAAACATCGAGTTGTCTGCCTTCACCGACAGATAAACCGGTTTTTCCGGGCGCGGCTGCGGCGTGCTGGTAGAAGCAGGCAAGTTCACCTTCACATCTACCGTCGCTAACGGTGCCGCCACCATAAAGATAATCAGCAGAACCAACATCACGTCGATAAACGGCGTCACGTTGATATCATGCATTTCGCCGTTATCGTCGAGGTTTTCGTTAAGATGCATTGCCATCGGATATTATCCTGCGCGTAATTTTTGTGCGACACGAACCGGATGCGCAGCGGCGCTGGCTTCCAGATCCAGGTCACGGCTTTGCAGCAACAATACCTGCGCTGCAACATCACCCAGCATCGCTTTAAAGCCGCCAATCTGGCGTGCAAATACGTTATAGATAACGACCGCAGGAATCGCTGCCACGAGGCCGATTGCCGTTGCTAACAGAGCTTCTGCGATACCCGGCGCAACGACTGCCAGGTTAGTGGTCTGCGTTTGCGCGATACCAATAAAGCTGTTCATGATGCCCCAGACCGTACCAAACAGACCAACGAACGGAGAAATCGCGCCGATGGTTGCCAGATAGCCGTTACCGCGGCCCATTTGACGACCCACTGCGGCGACCCGACGCTCCAGACGGAAGCTGGTACGTTCTTTAATACCTTCGTTATCGTCGCTGCCTTCTGACAGTTCCAGCTCATTCTGCGCTTCATTGAGCAAATGCAGGCTTAAGCTTTTGCTACCAAAATCAGCGGCGATATCGTTGGCCTGGTTTAAGGAACGCGCTTCAGCCAGCAGTTGCTGCTCGCGCTTAAGGCGACGCTTCTGATTGAAGAACTCTACGCTCTTACTGAAGAAGATTGCCCAGGTGACTACGGAGGCCAAAATAAGCCCAATCATCACGCACTTAACGACAATATCGGCGTGCTGATACATACCCCAGACGGAAAGGTCCGTCTGCATTAAATTATTACCCACTGTGTATCTCCAGGACGCAAGTCACAAAATCTGCGCATAATAATATCAAAACGACGTCGAATTGATAGTCGTTCTCATTACTATTTGCATACTGCCGTACCTTTGCTTTCTTTTCCTTGCGTTTACGCAGTAAAAAAGTCACCAGCACGCCATTTGCGAAAATTTTCTGCTTTATGCCAATTCTTCAGGATGCGCCCGCGAATATTCATGCTAGTTTAGACATCCAGACGTATAAAAACAGGAATCCCGACATGGCGGACAAAAAGCTTGATACTCAACTGGTGAATGCAGGACGCAGCAAAAAATACACTCTCGGCGCGGTAAATAGCGTGATTCAGCGCGCTTCTTCGCTGGTCTTTGACAGTGTAGAAGCCAAAAAACACGCGACACGTAATCGCGCCAATGGAGAGTTGTTCTATGGACGGCGCGGAACGTTAACCCATTTCTCCTTACAACAAGCGATGTGTGAACTGGAAGGTGGCGCAGGCTGCGTGCTATTTCCCTGCGGGTCGGCAGCGGTTGCTAATTCCATTCTTGCTTTTATCGAACAGGGCGATCATGTGTTGATGACCAACACCGCCTATGAACCGAGTCAGGATTTCTGTAGCAAAATCCTCAGCAAACTGGGCGTAACGACATCATGGTTTGATCCGCTGATTGGTGCCGATATCGTTAAGCATCTGCAGCCAAACACTAAAATCGTGTTTCTGGAATCGCCAGGCTCCATCACCATGGAAGTCCACGACGTTCCGGCGATTGTTGCCGCCGTACGCAGTGTGGTGCCGGATGCCATCATTATGATCGACAACACCTGGGCAGCCGGTGTGCTGTTTAAGGCGCTGGATTTTGGCATCGATGTTTCTATTCAAGCCGCCACCAAATATCTGGTTGGGCATTCAGATGCGATGATTGGCACTGCCGTGTGCAATGCCCGTTGCTGGGAGCAGCTACGGGAAAATGCCTATCTGATGGGCCAGATGGTCGATGCCGATACCGCCTATATAACCAGCCGTGGCCTGCGCACATTAGGTGTGCGTTTGCGTCAACATCATGAAAGCAGTCTGAAAGTGGCTGAATGGCTGGCAGAACATCCGCAAGTTGCGCGAGTTAACCACCCTGCTCTGCCTGGCAGTAAAGGTCACGAATTCTGGAAACGAGACTTTACAGGCAGCAGCGGGCTATTTTCCTTTGTGCTTAAGAAAAAACTCAATAATGAAGAGCTGGCGAACTATCTGGATAACTTCAGTTTATTCAGCATGGCCTACTCGTGGGGCGGGTATGAATCGTTGATCCTGGCAAATCAACCAGAACATATCGCCGCCATTCGCCCACAAGGCGAGATCGATTTTAGCGGGACCTTGATTCGCCTGCATATTGGTCTGGAAGATGTCGACGATCTGATTGCCGATCTGGACGCCGGTTTTGCGCGAATTGTATAACATTGCCACTTTTGGACAATTTTGCAGACATTTTATTGTGAAAAGTCTTAAATTGTTGCGTCCGGGATCAAGGCGTCCCGGACGATTCAGGAGTACAATAGGCAGATAAAGGCTTAAACGCTGTTCCACAGGAAAGTCCATGGCTGTTATTCAAGATATCATCGCTGCGCTCTGGCAACACGACTTTGCCGCGCTGGCGGATCCTCATATTGTTAGCGTTGTTTACTTTGTCATGTTTGCCACGCTGTTTTTAGAAAACGGCCTGCTGCCCGCCTCATTTTTGCCAGGCGACAGCTTGTTGATACTGGCAGGCGCATTGATTGCCCAGGGGGTTATGGATTTTCTGCCTACGATTGCGATTCTGACCGCCGCAGCAAGTCTGGGCTGCTGGCTAAGTTATATTCAGGGGCGCTGGTTAGGGAATACCAAAACGGTGAAAGGCTGGCTGGCACAGCTTCCTGCTAAATATCACCAGCGCGCCACCTGCATGTTTGACCGCCACGGTCTGCTGGCGCTGCTGGCTGGACGTTTTCTTGCATTTGTCCGTACGCTGCTGCCAACCATGGCGGGAATTTCCGGTCTGCCAAACCGCCGCTTCCAGTTTTTCAACTGGTTAAGTGGATTGCTGTGGGTCAGCGTGGTAACCAGTTTTGGCTATGCCTTAAGTATGATTCCGTTCGTTAAACGCCATGAAGATCAGGTAATGACGTTCCTGATGATCCTGCCAATTGCCTTGTTAACCGCTGGCTTGTTAGGCACGCTGTTTGTGGTGATTAAAAAAAAATACTGTAACGCCTGACGATTTTCCCCGTTCCCGGTTGCTGTACCGGGAACGTATTTAATTCCCCTGCATCGCCCGCATTCTTGCCGCATCTTCCCCCGGCGTCACACCGAAGTAACGTTTAAACTCACGGCTAAATTGCGATGCGCTTTCATAGCCGACGCGCATCGCTGCTGCGCTGGCCTTCATGCCGTCATGGATGATCATCATCCGCGCCTTATGCAGACGGTAATTCTTCAAATACTGCAACGGCGAGGTACTGGTGACAGACTTAAAATTATGGTGGAACGCCGATACGCTCATGTTGGCTTCTGCCGCCAGTTGCTCGACGCTCAGGTTTTCGGTGTATTTATTCTCAATCCGTTTCAGCACGCGGCTAATCAGACTGAAGTGAGTCTGGCGACTGACCAGCGCCAGTAACGCGCCGCCGCAAGGTCCGGTCAGCACGTAGTACAGAATTTCGCGGATGATCTGTTTGCCGAGAATACGCGCATCCAGTGGTCGCTCCATCACGTCGAGTAACCGCTCCGCCGCGCATAAAATCTCTTCTGATAACGTGGCGGAGTTAATCCCGCTGGCTGCCATCGACGGCTGGAAATGCTCATCTTCGCCAATGTCCATCAACAGTTCCTGTAACTGCAAAATATCGACATTGAGACGCAACCCTGCCAGCGGCACCTCTGACGTGGCATAGGTTTCGCACTCAAACGGCAACGGCACCGTCAGCAGCAGGTATTCATTGGCATCATAACGAAACACGCGTTCATTGATATAACCGATTTTATGCCCGGAAAAGAGAATTATGATGCCAGGCTCGTACATCACCGGTGTACGTGCGAAAGGCGTCTCGCCATACAACAAACGCACATCGGGCAACAGTCCTGACAAACTATTTTCTTTATTTTTCAGTTTATTAACTTTATCCGCCAGCAAGCGGCAAATCTCTTCACGTTTCATATCGCGTAATTTCTTAGGAATAATGCGGCAATTTGATTGTGCGCAATTTTGTAGCATTTCTCCAGCACTCTGGAGAAATAGGCAAGACATTGGCAGAAATGAGCATTGAGAGCCAGGGCGCTGGCGATCACAATGAAAAACATCAGGCAGATCGTTCTCTGCCCTCATATTGGCCCAGCAAAGGGAGCAAGTAATGAACAACTTTAATCTGCACACCCCAACCCGCATTCTGTTTGGTAAAGGCGCAATCGCTGGTTTACGCGAACAAATTCCTCACGATGCTCGCGTATTGATTACCTACGGCGGCGGCAGCGTGAAAAAAACCGGCGTTCTCGATCAAGTTCTGGATGCCCTGAAAGGCATGGACGTGCTGGAATTTGGCGGTATTGAGCCAAACCCGGCTTATGAAACGCTGATGAACGCCGTGAAACTGGTTCGCGAACAGAAAGTGACTTTCCTGCTGGCGGTTGGCGGCGGTTCTGTACTGGACGGCACCAAATTTATCGCCGCAGCGGCTAACTATCCGGAAAATATCGATCCGTGGCACATTCTGCAAACGGGCGGTAAAGAGATTAAAAGCGCCATCCCGATGGGCTGTGTGCTGACGCTGCCAGCAACCGGTTCAGAATCCAACGCAGGCGCGGTGATCTCCCGTAAAACCACAGGCGACAAGCAGGCGTTCCATTCTGCCCATGTTCAGCCGGTATTTGCCGTGCTCGATCCGGTTTATACCTACACCCTGCCGCCGCGTCAGGTGGCTAACGGCGTAGTGGACGCCTTTGTACACACCGTGGAACAGTATGTTACCAAACCGGTTGATGCCAAAATTCAGGACCGTTTCGCAGAAGGCATTTTGCTGACGCTAATCGAAGATGGTCCGAAAGCCCTGAAAGAGCCAGAAAACTACGATGTGCGCGCCAACGTCATGTGGGCGGCGACTCAGGCGCTGAACGGTTTGATTGGCGCTGGCGTACCGCAGGACTGGGCAACGCATATGCTGGGCCACGAACTGACTGCGATGCACGGTCTGGATCACGCGCAAACACTGGCTATCGTCCTGCCTGCACTGTGGAATGAAAAACGCGATACCAAGCGCGCTAAGCTGCTGCAATATGCTGAACGCGTCTGGAACATCACTGAAGGTTCCGATGATGAGCGTATTGACGCCGCGATTGCCGCAACCCGCAATTTCTTTGAGCAATTAGGCGTGCCGACCCACCTCTCCGACTACGGTCTGGACGGCAGCTCCATCCCGGCTTTGCTGAAAAAACTGGAAGAGCACGGCATGACCCAACTGGGCGAAAATCATGACATTACGTTGGATGTCAGCCGCCGTATATACGAAGCCGCCCGCTAAGCTTTTTACGCCTCAAACTTTCGTTTTCGGGCATTTCGTCCAGACTTAAGTTCACAACACCTCACCGGAGCCTGCTCCGGTGAGTTCATATAAAGGAGGAACGTATGGCTAATCCAACCGTTATTAAGCTACAGGATGGCAATGTCATGCCCCAGCTGGGACTGGGCGTCTGGCAAGCAAGTAATGAGGAAGTAATCACCGCCATTCAAAAAGCGTTAGAAGTGGGTTATCGCTCGATTGATACCGCCGCGGCCTACAAGAACGAAGAAGGTGTCGGCAAAGCCCTGAAAAATGCCTCAGTCAACAGAGAAGAACTGTTCATCACCACTAAGCTGTGGAACGACGACCACAAGCGCCCCCGCGAAGCCCTGCTCGACAGCCTGAAAAAACTCCAGCTTGATTATATCGACCTCTACTTAATGCACTGGCCCGTTCCCGCTATCGACCATTATGTCGAAGCATGGAAAGGCATGATCGAATTGCAAAAAGAGGGATTAATCAAAAGCATCGGCGTGTGCAACTTCCAGATCCATCACCTGCAACGCCTGATTGATGAAACTGGCGTGACGCCTGTGATAAACCAGATCGAACTTCATCCGCTGATGCAACAACGCCAGCTACACGCCTGGAACGCGACACACAAAATCCAGACCGAATCCTGGAGCCCATTAGCGCAAGGAGGGAAAGGCGTTTTCGATCAGAAAGTCATTCGCGATCTGGCAGATAAATACGGCAAAACCCCGGCGCAGATTGTTATCCGCTGGCATCTGGATAGCGGCCTGGTGGTGATCCCGAAATCGGTCACACCTTCACGTATTGCCGAAAACTTTGATGTCTGGGATTTCCGTCTCGACAAAGACGAACTCGGCGAAATTGCAAAACTCGATCAGGGCAAGCGTCTCGGTCCCGATCCTGACCAGTTCGGCGGCTAACATGCAAATTCTCCCGGTGGCGGTAATGTTCCGCTACCGGACTTTTCAGAAATCATTTATTCCCCTCGCGTCCCGCCCGTTGTTACTCTTCCTTGTTCAGGAATGCCAAATATAAGGACATCATCATGCAGAGCCGGAAGCTCTTAAAAGAACAACTCATCTATATCCGGGATAAACGCAACGGAGAGGTGAAAAACAGATGAAAATAATACTTCTGTTTTTAGCAGCCCTGGCAAGTTTTACCGTACACGCACAGCCCCCCTCACAGACCGTAGAACAAACAGTCCGGCATATTTATCAGAACTATAAATCAGATGCCACTGCCCCTTATTTTGGTGAAACCGGAGAGCGGGCGATAACTTCTGCGCGTATTCAACAGGCGCTTACCCTGAACGACAATCTTACGCTGCCGGGCAATATTGGCTGGCTGGATTATGATCCGGTTTGTGATTGTCAGGATTTTGGCGATCTGGTGCTAGAAAGCGTTGCGATAACCCAAACTGACGCCGATCATGCCGATGCCGTTGTGCGCTTTCGTATCTTTAAAGATGATAAAGAAAAGACCACGCAGACACTGAAAATGGTGGCGGAAAATGGTCGTTGGGTCATTGACGATATTGTCAGCAATCATGGCAGCGTCTTACAAGCAGTTAATAGCGAGAATGAAAAAACGCTGGCCGCTTTAGCTTCGTTGCAAAAAGAACAGCCGGAAGCCTTTGTTGCCGAACTCTTTGAACATATTGCTGATTATAGCTGGCCGTGGACGTGGGTGGTTTCCGACTCTTACCGCCAGGCGGTTAATGCCTTCTATAAAACCACCTTCAAGACGGCCAATAATCCCGATGAAGATATGCAAATAGAACGGCAATTTATTTACGACAATCCGATCTGTTTTGGCGAAGAGTCGCTATTTTCACGCGTTGATGAAATTCGAGTCCTGGAGAAAACCGCCGATTCCGCCCGCATTCATGTTCGTTTTACGCTGACCAATGGCAACAACGAAGAGCAAGAACTGGTTTTACAGCGGCGCGAAGGCAAGTGGGAAATCGCTGATTTTATCCGCCCGAACAGCGGCAGCCTACTTAAGCAGATTGAGGCAAAAACTGCCGCCAGATTAAAGCAATGAGCTGAATTAAATAACAATTAGCCGGAACAATAAATAAAAGGGAACACTATATGAAAACGATTTTCACCGTGGGAGCTGTTGTTCTGGCAACCTGCTTGCTCAGTGGCTGCGTCAATGAGCAAAAGGTCAATCAGCTGGCGAGCAATGTGCAAACATTAAATGCCAAAATCGCCCGGCTTGAGCAGGATATGAAAGCACTACGCCCACAAATCTATGCTGCCAAATCCGAAGCTAACAGAGCCAATACGCGTCTTGATGCTCAGGACTATTTTGATTGCCTGCGCTGCTTGCGTATGTACGCAGAATGATAAAAAAATCCCCGGTAGCGTGTCAGTTGCCGGGGATATTTTTTAACGTCCAACCGCCGCTTTAGGCCGTTTCTTCGCACCAGCATTCACCGGACGAGATTGCGTAGACGACGCTTTTTTTGCCGTAGCAGGCGTCTGACGCTGGGTCGCCATCGGCGTATGTTTCGTCAACGCCGGACGGGTATTGCGGTTCTGGCGACGAGCTTCACGCATCTCTTCAATGGTTGGCGCAGGCACTAAGCAATCGCGACGGCTGCCAATCAGATGCTTTTTGCCCATCGCTTCCAGCGCCTGGCGGATTAACGGCCAGTTTGCCGGATCGTGGTAACGCAACAACGCTTTATGCAAACGACGCTGTTTGTCGCCCTTCGGTACGAAGACGTCTTCGCTCTTATAACCAATCTTCGCCAGCGGGTTTTTCCCGGTGTAATACATGGTGGTTGAGTTCGCCAGCGGCGACGGATAGAAGTTCTGCACCTGGTCGAGGCGGAAGCGGTGCTTTTTCAGCCACAGCGCCAGATTCACCATATCTTCATCACGCGTACCGGGGTGCGCGGAGATGAAATAGGGGATCAGATACTGCTCTTTACCTGCCTGTTTTGAGTAAGTATCGAACAGCTCTTTAAAGCGGTCATAGCTGCCCATGCCCGGCTTCATCATCTTCGATAACGGCCCTTCTTCGGTATGTTCCGGGGCAATCTTCAGATAACCGCCGACGTGATGGGTCGCCAGTTCTTTGATATAGCGCGGATCTTCTACGGCTATGTCATAACGCACACCAGAGGCAATCAGGATCTTTTTAATGCCTTTCAGATCACGCGCACGGCGATAGAGGTTGATCGTTGGTTCGTGGTTCGTGTCCATGTGCGGACAAATATCCGGATAAACGCACGACAAACGGCGACAAGTTTGTTCAGCGCGTGGCGATTTGCAGCGCAACATATACATGTTGGCAGTTGGCCCACCAAGATCGGAAATCACGCCCGTAAAACCTGGAACGGTGTCGCGGATCGCTTCGATCTCATTAATGATCGAATCTTCGGAACGGCTCTGAATAATGCGCCCTTCGTGCTCGGTGATAGAACAGAAAGAGCAGCCGCCAAAGCAGCCACGCATAATGTTGACCGAAAAACGGATCATTTCGTAAGCCGGAATACGGGCATTGCCATAGGCCGGATGTGGCACGCGCTTGTATGGCAGCGCAAAAACGCTGTCCATCTCTTCGGTAGAAAGCGGAATAGCAGGCGGGTTGATCCACACATAGCGGTCGCCGTGTTTTTGCATCAATGCGCGGGCACAGCCTGGGTTGGTTTCGTGGTGCAGAATACGCGAAGCATGGGCGTACAGCACTTTATCGCCCTTCACTTTCTCGAAAGAAGGCAGCAACACGTAGGTTTTTTCCCACGGTTTCGGGCGCGGTGGCTGCACGGTTACGGCTTTGGCTTCCTGCTTTTTCGGTGCCACCGGTTTGTTATCCGCGCACGGCAAATCTTCACCATACGGATGCGGGATTGGGTCGATTTTTCCAGGGGTATCAAGACGGGTGGAATCCACGCCGCTCCAGCCAGGCAGCGCCTCTTTCACGATAATCGCGGTATTACGCACATCGCGGATTTCACTAATTGGCTCGCCCATCGCCAGACGATGCGCCACTTCCACCAGCGGACGCTCACCGTTACCAAACATCAGCATGTCGGCTTTCGAATCCACCAGCACGGAACGGCGCACGGTATCGGACCAGTAATCATAATGCGCGGTACGGCGCAGACTAGCCTCAATACCGCCGAGGATCACCGGTACATCTTTCCACGCCTCTTTACAACGCTGGGTATAAACCAGTGTGGCGCGATCCGGGCGCTTACCCGCGACGTTATCCGGCGTGTAGGCATCGTCATGACGTAAACGGCGATCGGCGGTATAACGGTTGATCATCGAATCCATGTTGCCAGCAGTAACACCGAAAAACAGATTCGGTTTACCCAGACGCATAAAGTCGTCTTTGCTGCTCCAGTCCGGCTGGGCGATGATCCCGACGCGAAAGCCCTGCGCTTCCAGCATACGACCGCAAATCGCCATCCCGAAGCTTGGGTGATCGACATACGCGTCGCCAGTAACCAAAATGATGTCGCAGCTATCCCAGCCAAGTTGATCCATCTCTTCACGAGACATCGGCAAAAACGGTGCCGGTCCAAAACAGGCGGCCCAGTACTGCGGCCAGGAGAACAGGTCGCGATCCGGTTGGATCAGGGAGATAGAGCTCATTTTGCTTCCAGAAATGATAAAAAAATAATCAAAGGCCGGGGATTATAAGCCGGAACGAAAGAGAAATCGAAAGGTATTCCATACTCGCCCTCCTCGGGCGAGTATGAAGATTACGGTACCGGATTGACCAACAGTTGCCCAATCGAGCCACGGTCCGCCATTTCCAGCGTCTGACTGTTGAAGTAGAACGGGAAGTGCGCCCAGGAAGGCTGACCGAAATAAACAAGCAGCTCCACTTGTCCGTCAACCCAAACGGTATCTTTCCAGCCTCTGTCTTCCGGGAACGGCATCGCGCCATTCACGTTACGGATCTGGAACATTACGCCTTCAATATGGAACGCTTGCGGCTCGTCCGCGCGTACCGTCCAGCGTTCCCACGTTCCTTGCTGCGCGGTGACATCAATACGGTTGACGTCCCACAGCTGTCCATTAATACCCGGGTCATCACCCAGACTGATATCGCGACTGCGAATTGGCGAACCAGCCATGATTTCAGTTGGCAGCAAGCGCATCGGAAGACTGTCTGTGACCAGCGGCAGAAGGCCGGTTGGGCGCAGCGTTAGCACCAGGGTAGAAACCAGAATACTGGATGGCTCAAAGAAGCCACGAATACGATCAACAATGCTCGCCGCTTCGCCACAGGTGATCGACACTTCATCGCCGTTGCTCATATCCACCAGAATCTCGCGGCGCTCGCCCGGTGCCAGCGAAAGTTGCTTCACCGATACAGGAGCAGGCAGGAATCCCTGATCGCCAGAAATCACATGTAACGGGCGACCATCGTTCATCTGTAGTTGATAGCGACGAGAGTTCGACGCGTTCAGCAGTCGCAAGCGCACCCAGCCACGCGAGACTTCAACGTACGGGCTTTGTACACCGTTAACCAGCAGCGTATCACCAACAAAGCCGCCGCTTCCCGGTTCGTTGTATTCTGGCGTACCAAAGTTATCCAGCCGTTTATCCTGGATAATGACCGGAAAATCATCCACACCATAATGGTTGGGGATAGGCAGCGACTTGCTGACTTCATCTTCCACCAGCCACATTCCGGCAAGGCCGTTATAGACCTGCTGAGCCGTGCGGTTGGGAGTATTGGCGTGATACCACAGAGTAGCTGCGTTCTGGCGAATGGGCAGTACGGGTGCCCAGTCAGCGTTTGGCGACATCATCCGTGCCGGACCGCCCATCAGCGGGCCTGGTACCTGTAGCCCGGCCACCGTCATTGAGACATTTTCTGTCAGGCGGTTGCTGTAAATAAGCTTAACATCGTCGCCCTTCCAGACGCGGATAGTCGGCCCCAGGTAACGACCATTGATTCCCCAGACCGACGCGCGTGTCCCTGGCGTAAATGACCAGTGCGCACGTTGTACAGTCATAAACAGCGGTTGCCCACGGCGAGATTCAAGTAGCGGCGGAACGGGTAGCGGTTGCTGTTGCCCGGCTGCGCTGGCCTTCAGGGGAACAGCGCCTGCACAAAGTGCAATCCCCGATGCCTGAATGAACTGACGCCGACTGAGTGACATATTTGCTCCATGTAAAACTGGCTAAAGTAATACCGTGCAGGAAAGTGTTCCCCGCAAAAATACAGATTGCCGACTTAAACTTTTCCGGCGGCTTCGCGTTCTGCGACTTCTTTATCGAGCTCGGCGATTTTTTGTTCCATTATCGAACGACAATGGGCAGCCAGCTCACGAACCTGATCTTTGCCATACTGACTGACGTCAATTGGCGGCAGCATTTCGACAATCACCAGACCGTTGTGCAGTCGATTAAGATTAATCTTATTCGAAGTTGTAGAGACGCACACGGGAATAATCGGGACGCCCGCCGCAATTGCCGCGTGAAATGCTCCAGTCTTGAACGGTAGCAGGCCGCGACCACGGCTGCGGGTTCCTTCCGGGAACATCCAGATGGAAATACGGCGTTTTTTGAAGTGATTCACTACTTCCGCAATGGTGCCGTGAGCTTTAGTGCGATTGTTTCTGTCGATCAATAAGTTGCCGGTTAACCAGTACAACTGCCCGAAGAAGGGGATCCACAGCAAGCTCTTTTTACCTACCGTCACCGTCGGCGGTTGCACGATGTTCGATGCTGTCACCATGTCATAGTTGTTCTGGTGGTTAGCGATATAGATAGCATTGCCGTAGCTTTCAGCGTCTGTAGGTTTACGGCACTCAACTTTCAGGCCAAACAGCGGCGCAAGACGGCCAAACATATGCCCAAAGGTGGCCACATGTTTCGGGTTACGCGGGCTGAAAAGGCAGTAAATGGAGCCGAATACACAGACTAAGATGCTGTAAATCACGGTAATAATAAGACGAAAGATATATAGCATAACACCCTCTGAAGGTCTGAGAGACTGGCATTGTACGTCACCTGAAATCAGGTTAGGGCATTGTTAAAAGCCGCTCTCTGGAAAAGCGTATTGTTAATCGCAACGCATGAATAAACAACGGTTTCAAGGGAATTTTTATCGTTTCCGGGGGTTGAATACGCTGCCGGATGACGACTTAACGTTTCATCCGGCGTTCCTTGCAAGCGGGAGGAAACAGCGCCCTCCCCGGCATATTACTCTTCGCTATCACCGCTGCTGGCACGGCGAGGAGAGTCGATCTCAACACGATCGATACGCTGCAAACCGCGCATCAACGTACCGCGGCGTCCACGTTCGCCAGTGACTTTCTGTAACTCTTCCGGGCGCAGTTTAATTTTGCGTTTCCCAACATGAATGGTCAGCGTGCTTTGCGGCGGCAGAACGTACAATTGCGCCAGACCATCTTCTCCACGCGCGGCTTCTGCCGATGGAATGTTGATAATCTTGTTGCCTTTGCCCTTCGACAGCTGCGGCAGATCACTTACCGGGAACATCAACATACGGCCTGCCTGAGTGATTGCCAGCAGCATATCGGAAGCATCTTCAATCACCACCGGCGGCATAACATGGGCATTTTCCGGTAAGGTGATCAAAGCCTTACCTGCACGGTTACGCGCCACCAGATCGTTAAAGGTGCAGACGAAACCGTAACCCGCATCGGAAGCCATCAGCAGTTTCTGATCGTCGCTTTCCATCAGCATATGGTCAACGGTCGCCCCAGGCGGCAACGTTAATTTGCCGGTGAGCGGCTCGCCCTGACCACGCGCCGACGGCAGCGTAATCGGGTCAATGGCATAGCTACGACCGGTGGAATCAACAAACACTACCGGTTGGTTGCTCTTACCTTTCACCGCCGCTTTGAAGCTATCACCCGCTTTATAATTCAGGCCCGGCGCGTCGATATCATGGCCTTTAGCGCTGCGTACCCAGCCCATCTGCGACAGCACAATGGTGACAGGTTCAGACGGCAGCATGTCGTGCTCGCTCATCGCTTTCGCTTCTTCGCGTTCCTGCAACGGCGAACGACGATCGTCACCGTAGGCTTGCGCGTCTGCCTGCAGTTCTTTCTTCAGCAGGTTATTCATTTTACGCTCGGAAGCCAAAATGCCCTGCAACTGGTCGCGCTCTTTTTCCAGTTCACTCTGCTCACCGCGAATCTTCATCTCTTCCAGTTTGGCAAGATGACGCAGTTTCAGTTCGAGGATCGCTTCCGCCTGGGTTTCCGTAAGGCCAAACCGCGACATCAGCGCCGGTTTCGGTTCATCTTCATTACGAATGATCTCAATCACTTCGTCGATATTGAGAAACGCCACCAGCAAACCTTCGAGGATATGCAGGCGCTTGAGGACTTTCTCCAGACGATAGTTCAGTCGGCGGCGCACGGTATCGCGGCGGAACACCAGCCATTCGGAGAGGATTTCCAGCAGGTTTTTCACCGCCGGACGACCATCCAGACCGATCATATTAAGGTTAATACGATAGCTCTTTTCCAGATCGGTGGTAGCGAAGAGGTGGTTCATCACCTGATCCATATCCACGCGGTTGGAACGCGGCACAATCACCAGGCGGGTCGGGTTCTCGTGGTCAGATTCATCGCGCAGATCGTCAACCATCGGCAGCTTTTTGTTGCGCATTTGCGCAGCAATTTGCTCCAGTACGCGCGCACCTGAAACCTGATGCGGCAATGCGCTGATAACCACCGCGCCATCTTCTTTCTTCCACACCGCGCGCATACGCACTGAACCACGTCCGTTCTCGTAGATTTTACGGATCTCGGCGCGCGAAGTGATAATTTCCGCTTCAGTCGGATAATCCGGCCCCTGCACGATATCCAGCAGCTGATCGAGCGTGGTTTTCGGCTGGTCGATTAATGCGATTGCCGCCTGAGCCACTTCACGCAGGTTATGCGGTGGAATATCGGTCGCCATGCCGACGGCAATACCGGTGGTGCCGTTAAGCAAAATGTTTGGCAGACGGGCAGGTAGCATTTTCGGCTCCTGCAAAGTGCCGTCGAAGTTTGGCACCCAGTCAGCCGTCCCCTGCCCCAGCTCGCTCAATAGCAGCTCGGAATATTTCGACAACCGGGATTCGGTGTAACGCATTGCCGCGAACGATTTCGGATCGTCCGGCGCGCCCCAGTTCCCCTGACCATCAACCAGCGGATAACGGTAAGAGAACGGTTGCGCCATCAGGACCATCGCTTCATAACAGGCGCTATCGCCGTGCGGATGGTATTTACCCAGTACGTCACCGACGGTACGGGCCGATTTTTTAAATTTGGCGCTGGCATTCAGGCCCAGTTCAGACATCGCATACACAATGCGGCGCTGAACAGGTTTCAGACCATCACCAATAAACGGCAACGCACGGTCCATGATCACGTACATGGAGTAGTTTAAGTAGGCGTTTTCCGTAAATTCATGTAGCGCAAGGCGCTCTGCCATATCGCTCATTAATTCTGATTCCTCAACTTATTCGCCAGCCTTCAAAGGGGCAATATTGCCGGAGATACTACATTATCTGCCGCGTCGAGTCACAGGAGATCAACGTGAATAGCGCCGCCGGACGTGCTCCGACGGCGATAAAGGCATCAATGTGCCTTGATATACAACTCTTTGCTGTAGACATAATCCTGGGGATTATGCAGCGGAAAACCGCCAACGTAGGGTTTAAGCAGTTTGATTAACGGCTGATAGTAGATAGGAATCAGCGGTGCCTGTTGGTTGATGATCACTTCTGCCTGCTGATACAACGCATTACGCTTTGTCGCATCAGTGATCTGCGTGGCCTGGTTTAGTAAGGCGTCATACTGCGCATTTTTCCAGTGACCGACGTTTTCTTCACTATCGCTTTTGAGCGTGTTCAGGAAGCTGGAAGCATCATTGTACGTCGCATCCCACGACTGCCGAGACAGCATGAAATCACCGGCTCGTCGGGCATCAAGATAGGTTTTCCACTCCATTGTGCGCAGCGTCACCTGTGCACCCAGCCATTTTTTCCATTCGGAAGACAACGCTATCGCGGTCTTTTCATGCAGATCGTACTTGTTGTAGAACAGCTCAAAGCGTAGCGGATGAGAGGCGTCGTATCCCGCCTGTTTCAGCAAGGCTTTTGCCATCGCGACGCGCTCACTCATTGGCTTTTGCAGTTCATCGAACGTCGTCGCGCTAAAGCCTTTTACCTCTGGCGGCGTCAGCGTGGTTGCGGGCGTTCTCAACCCCAGTACCTTTTGCGCAATAAGCTGTCGATCAACCGTAAGATATAGCGCCCGACGCACTCGCACATCGTTAAATGGCGGTTTCTCAAGGTTGAAGTTGTAATATTCGCTGTTCAGACGCGGAATAATTCGTAGCTCGCCAGGCAGTGATTTTTCAATGGCGGGAATTTGCTGCGCCGGAACCCAGGTGAGATCGACCTCTCCCGCGCGATAGCGGTTATAGCCGGTGACCGAATTATCTAGCGCCAGATACTCAACCTGTTGCAATACTGTATGTTGCGCATCGCGGTACTTTGGATTTTTGCGTGCAGTAATCTTTTCGTTAACTACCCACTGATCAAGCACAAAGGCACCGTTGTAAACCATGTTCTCTGGCTTACTCCAGCTATCGCCATGTTTAGCGATGACATGATGAGGAACCGGGAACAGCGTCGGCCAGGCGAGCATCGTCGTGAACCAAGGAACCGGCTGCTCAAGCGTAACTTCAAGAGTACGATCATCCGTCGCTTTGACACCCAGCGATGTAACATCTGCTTTACCCGCAACAATAGCTGCGGCATTGTTAATGTGCGCCTGTGCCAGATAGCCAGCAAAAGGGCTTGCCGTTTTCGGGTCAACCGCGCGCTGCCAGCCGAGGACAAAATCCTCTGCCGTCAGAGGCTGACCGTCGGACCACTGCAAACCGCTACGCAGATGGAAAATATAGCGCTTGCCGCCGTCCAGTATCTCCCAGCGTTCAGCCTGAGCGGGCTGCACCTGGCCTTCACCGTCCATCCATACCAGACCTTCAAACAGATCCAGCACAATCTGCGCGGCAGTATTCTCCTCCACCTTTTGCGGGTCGAGCGTACCTGGGTCGCTATGATTGTTGTAACGAAAGACTTGTTGCGGGGCGAGCGGTGTGTTGGCGGGAACGTCAGCAGCGTAGAGAGGAGCCGCACTTACCAGGCTGACCAGCCATAATAAATTTCGCGTATACATGGTATTCCTTACCGGAGAAATTATAAGCCCAACAACAATACGCCTGTGGCATTGTTCGCTCAAACTTATCGCGAGTGATTTGGCTCACACTCCGGTAAAGAAAAAAGCGAGTTGCCCCCGCTTTTCCATTAATTAACGGATTTCATTCAATAGTTCTGGATGCTTATCCAGAACACGTAAAAGTTTGATTGTGGAAGGATGAGGTTGGGCATTGCCTTTTTCGTAACGCGAAAACGCATTTACACCTCCCCCAAAAATTTCGCTTGCCTCTTTTTGGGTAAGAGAGAGCTTTTTTCGAACCTTCACTATAAATTCAGGTGCCACTGTTTCGGCATTCACCGAAGCCCGAAATGCCTTTACTTGCGCCATGAAAGCATCTGACTCTTCTTTATTCATGATGCTCTCTTCGCAATGGACACAATATAAACCGTGGATACCTTTCAATACTGTTTTTCGTCCACGGAAGGTGTATGGAATATCTTTAATGCCAGAAACCATTTCTCCCTGGTGGCAAACCGGACATTTCATATTACTTCTCCTTAAACGAGACGATCAGTACGTCATGAATTACCGTAATTTTAAGATAAACCTGGCCTGTAACAAGCCTGGGTCTGTAAACATCCTGCCAGATAGTATGATCAGAGTAGGTGGTCATGCTTTTATAAAAGTCGCTCTCTGATAATCCAATGATAACATTACACATACCATCAAAATCCAAACCTAACTCATCTGCATTTAACAGGGCACTACGTGTTGTACGAACTTGCCCGGCATTGACAAGTTTTTTAACCTGACTCAAACGTGTATGTGGTGTGCGTTTTTCCATAACCCCCGCCTCCCTGTTACTTTAGTTATAACCTAAAAGGTTAATTACAGCAATGAAAAAGCACCTAAAAGGTTAGTTAGATGTACGGAGATAGTGACCACACAAAACGTATTCTTTAAGGAAAGTGATTGACCATATAAGAAAGTGGCGCATTAGTAGCGCCAGTTTGAAGCAGGAATTTATAAGGGAAGCTGGAGTCAGGCATCACGCCAACGGCACATAAACATCCGTTTCCAGTCGCTGCTCTGTCACCCCTTCGGCAAGATTGGTGTAGTGAAACAGAATCGGTGCTTTACGCATTTTCTCGCCGCTTGCAGGCAGCCAGTGGCGAATGATGCCCCATACCGTGTGTGAAATATCGTCCAGCTCGCCAACGTGGCGGGCCACGGCATAACGTCCACCGGTAAGTTCACCATTGCTCACACCATAACGATTATCGGGAATCGGTTCGCTAACGCTGCCGCAGATATCAAAGCGAAACGCTTCCGGTGCGGTGGTGGCAGGGTCGTCCCAGGCGACGCCAAAAGTCTGGCTTTGGTTAACAGGAGAAAGCCCCGTCTCTTTACGCCACATGATAAATTTCGCCACGCTGTAGTTGAGCAATTCAGGGCTACAGCGGTGCGGCAACATCGCCACAGGTATTGATGGGAAATCGATAATGTTTACATCCAGTGTCAGGTTTGTCATTTTGCCTCCCTGCGAAATTATTCCCGGGAACGCGTCCCGGGAGCGGTAACAATTACGGATTTACTTTGCGGATCTGTTTGACGTCAATTTCAACAGAATTCCAGTCTTTATCGACTTCACCCTGAATCTCAACCGTATCTTTCGGCGTCACCGTCACGCCGTTCCAGCGTTTGTGGTCGATATCAACATTGATAGTACCGCTGGCATCTTTGAACACGTAGAGATCGTCAGAGATGCGTTCAACGATATTGCCGCGCAGGGTTACCCAGGTGTCGTCACGCAGGGATTTTGCGCTTTCTACAGTCGTTACGCTGCCGTTCGGCCCCTGGAATCCTCCGGCCTGACTTTGCGTTGCCGATGGGCCAGAAAAACCGCCCTGCTCTGCTGCCATCACCGGTGCGCTGCACAGGGCCATTACTGCGATTACTGCTGCGAATTTTTTCATGTTTATTACTCCCTTTAATGTCTGTTTCCGAGCATTTAACAAGATAGTCCTTAACAACTTCTTAAGGGAAAAAAATAAAATTTAGTGCTGTACAGAGCGCGTTACAACACGGTTTACTGGCAGCAAATACGGTTATCGCAGGGATGAAAAAATGCGAATTTTACTGATAGAAGATGACATGCTGATTGGCGACGGCATCAAAACGGGCCTTAGTAAAATGGGTTTTAGCGTCGACTGGTTTACACAAGGTCGTCAGGGAAAAGAGGCGCTTTATAGCGCACCTTATGATGCGGTGATCCTGGATTTAACCTTACCAGGCATGGATGGTCGCGATATTTTGCGCGAATGGCGAGAAAAAGGTCAGCGTGAGCCGGTACTGATCCTGACCGCGCGCGATGCGCTGGCGGAACGTGTAGAAGGGCTGCGTCTGGGAGCTGACGATTATCTGTGTAAACCTTTTGCGTTGATAGAAGTCGCCGCCAGGCTGGAAGCTCTGATGCGCCGAACCAACGGCCAGGCCAGCAACGAGCTGCGCCACGGTAACGTCATGCTCGACCCCGGCAAACGTATCGCCACGCTGGCTGGCGAACCCTTAACACTGAAACCAAAAGAATTTGCCCTGCTGGAATTACTGATGCGTAACGCTGGTCGGGTACTGTCGCGCAAACTGATTGAAGAGAAACTGTATACCTGGGACGAAGAGGTCACCAGTAATGCCGTTGAAGTGCATGTGCATCATCTGCGACGCAAACTCGGTAGTGATTTTATTCGTACCGTGCATGGTATTGGTTACACATTAGGTGAGAAATGAAATTTACCCAACGTCTTAGTCTGCGCGTCAGGCTGACGCTAATCTTTTTAATTCTGGCCTCGGTGACCTGGCTGCTTTCCAGCTTTGTCGCCTGGAAACAAACAACGGATAACGTCGATGAATTGTTCGACACCCAACTGATGCTGTTTGCCAAGCGGTTAAGTACGCTCGATCTCAACGAAATCAACGCGGCGGATCGCATGGCACAGACGCCAAATAGATTAAAACACGGTCATGTTGATGACGATGCGCTGACCTTTGCCATCTTTACCCACGACGGCAGAATGGTCCTTAATGATGGCGATAACGGAGAAGATATTCCCTATAGCTATCAACGGGAAGGTTTTGCTGACGGGCAACTGGTCGGTGAAGACGATCCTTGGCGTTTTGTCTGGATGACCTCACCTGATGGCAAATATCGCATCGTTGTTGGCCAGGAATGGGAATACCGTGAAGACATGGCGCTGGCGATTGTTGCCGGGCAATTGATCCCGTGGCTGGTCGCACTGCCGATTATGTTAATCATCATGATGGTACTACTGGGTCGTGAACTCGCGCCGCTGAACAAACTGGCGCTGGCACTACGTATGCGTGACCCTGACTCGGAAAAACCACTAAACGCGACTGGCGTACCCAGCGAAGTGCGGCCACTGGTTGAGTCGCTAAATCAACTGTTCGCCCGCACACATGCGATGATGGTTCGTGAACGACGCTTTACCTCCGACGCAGCTCACGAACTTCGTAGCCCGTTAACGGCGCTGAAAGTGCAAACCGAAGTTGCGCAGCTCTCTGACGATGATCCGCAGGCGCGGAAAAAAGCACTGCTCCAATTACATTCCGGGATCGATCGCGCTACTCGTCTGGTTGATCAACTGCTCACGCTATCGCGGCTGGACTCACTGGATAACCTTCAGGACGTCGCGGAGATCCCGCTTGAAGATCTCCTGCAATCGTCGGTGATGGATATTTACCACACGGCGCAGCAGGCGAAAATTGACGTGCGACTGACACTCAATGCCCACAGCATCAAACGCACCGGGCAACCGCTATTGCTAAGTTTGTTGGTGCGAAATTTGCTGGATAACGCCGTGCGCTACAGTCCACAGGGCAGCGTGGTAGACGTCACGCTGAATGCTGATAATTTCATCGTGAGGGATAACGGCCCCGGTGTGACACCAGAGGCACTGGCGCGAATTGGCGAACGCTTCTATCGCCCACCCGGACAAACCGCTACCGGCAGCGGGCTTGGGCTATCGATTGTCCAGCGAATCGCCAAATTGCATGGCATGAATGTTGAATTTGGGAATGCGGAACAAGGTGGATTTGAGGCGAAGGTAAGCTGGTAACTTCTCTGTCTATGAGAGCCGTTAAAACGACTCTCATAGATTTTACTAATAGCAAAATATAAACCGTCCCCAAAAAAGCCACCAACCACAAACCAGACAAATACCGAGCGAGAATACATATACCCAAAACTCGAACATTTCCCGCATAAAGAGTTTTCTTAAGATAAGAATAATAAGTGGCGTAAGAAGAAAAAATGCTGCAATCATTGCTTGCAATATACGATCTTCGCCTGAAACGGAAGGTATACTGCAAATATTTCCTCCCGACTCAAGCATCCAGTCATACTTATTGAAAGCAAAAAAAGAATCTATTAACCAATAAGTAAGCATTATATATAGCAATGCTTCAAATATTGTTTTAATTTTCTGCTTTAACATATATCAGTACGCTCATAAAAATCCATTTATAATTATCAACATGACACGTTGATACTTTCATCTTTTACTTATTCAAAGCCATATTTTCAATCCCCAAAAAAACCGAACCAAACGTGTAAATTATTCCGGTGCGAGTAAGAATTATGAGGAATGGCTATCAGTATTGTCATTTTCAGAAAATATTTATCCTGCATCGGTGAGTCAGAGTAAGATCAGACTTTTGCTAAATTCGCAAAAGACTTTGCACATTTTGCTAATTTCACCGTACCGCTCTGTGACGTACTATAGTCGGCAAACGTCTCACCTTGAGGTTAAAAAATGAGCAACATCCTGATTATCAACGGCGCGAAAAAATTCGCCCACTCCAATGGTCAACTGAACGACACCCTGACCGAAGTCGCGGATGGCACACTGCGCGACCTTGGGCATGATGTCCGCATCGTTCGCGCCGACAGCGACTACGATGTCAAAGCGGAAGTACAAAACTTTCTCTGGGCTGATGTGGTGATCTGGCAGATGCCAGGCTGGTGGATGGGCGCGCCGTGGACAGTGAAAAAATACATTGATGATGTATTCACCGAAGGTCACGGGACGCTGTATGCCAGCGATGGTCGTACCCGCAAAGATCCGTCGAAAAAATACGGTTCCGGCGGCCTGGTACAGGGCAAAAAATATATGCTTTCTCTGACCTGGAACGCACCAATGGAAGCCTTCACCGAAAAAGATCAGTTCTTCCACGGCGTTGGCGTTGACGGTGTGTATCTGCCGTTCCATAAAGCAAACCAATTCCTCGGTATGGAACCGCTGCCGACATTTATCGCTAATGACGTGATAAAAATGCCTGATGTTCCCCGCTATACTGAAGAATATCGCAAGCATCTTGTGGAAATTTTTGGTTAACTAGAGCTCAGGCTTTAGAAGGAGTTAACCATGCTTACCGTAATCGCAGAAATCCGTACTCGTCCTGGTCAACATCACCGTCAGGCGGTATTGGATCAGTTTGCTAAAATCGTTCCAACCGTACTGAAAGAAGAAGGTTGCCACGGCTATGCGCCAATGGTGGATTGCGCAGCTGGCGTGAGTTTCCAGTCTATGGCACCGGATTCTATCGTGATGATTGAGCAGTGGGAAAGCATCGCGCATCTTGAAGCGCATCTGCAAACCCCGCACATGAAGGCGTATAGCGAAGCCGTAAAAGGTGACGTGCTGGAGATGAATATCCGTATTCTGCAGCCAGGGATTTAATCCTGCCTTGTTTGCCCGGCCATCCTGACCGGGCAATGTTCTTTCCTTTAAACCTCAATCTCCGCCATGTCGCCTTTCTCTTGCAACCAGTTGCGGCGATCTTCCGAGCGTTTCTTCGCCAGCAGCATATCCATCATCGCGTCAGTACGCTGATCGTCTTCATCATCGATAGTCAACTGCACCAGACGGCGAGTGTTCGGATCAAGCGTGGTTTCGCGCAATTGCATCGGGTTCATTTCCCCCAGACCTTTAAAACGCTGGACGTTCGGCTTGCCTTTCTTGCGTTTTAATTGCTCAAGTACGCCCTCTTTCTCTTCTTCCGTCAGCGCGTAATAAACCTCTTTCCCGAGATCAATACGGTAGAGCGGTGGCAGTGCGACGTAAACGTGACCGTGTTTCACCAACGCGCGGAAATGTTTTACGAACAAAGCGCAGAGCAGCGTGGCAATGTGCAGACCATCAGAGTCCGCATCCGCGAGGATACAGATTTTGCCATAACGAAGCTGGCTCAGATCGTCGCTGTCAGGATCGATACCGATCGCTACCGAAATATCGTGCACTTCCTGCGAAGCCAGCACTTCGTCGGAAGAGACTTCCCAGGTGTTAAGGATCTTACCTTTCAGTGGCATGATCGCCTGATATTCGCGATCGCGCGCCTGCTTGGCAGATCCGCCTGCGGAGTCACCTTCCACAAGGAACAGCTCGGTACGGTTAAGGTCCTGCGCGGTACAATCAGCCAGTTTGCCAGGCAACGCCGGGCCGCTGGTCAGCTTTTTACGCACCACTTTTTTGGCCGCACGCATACGGCGCTGGGCGCTGGAAATCGCCATCTCCGCCAGCAGTTCAGCCGCCTGAACGTTCTGGTTCAGCCACAGGATAAAGGCATCTTTCACCACGCCAGAAACGAATGCCGCGCATTGACGCGAAGAGAGACGCTCTTTCGTCTGCCCGGCAAACTGCGGATCCTGCATTTTTACTGACAGCACATAGGCGCAGCGATCCCAGATATCTTCCGCCGACAGCTTTACACCGCGCGGCAGAATATTGCGGTATTCACAGAACTCACGCATCGCGTCCAACAGGCCCTGACGCAGACCATTAACATGGGTACCGCCCTGCATCGTTGGGATAAGGTTGACGTAGCTTTCGGTCAGCAGTTCACCGCCTTCCGGCAGCCACAGTAGCGCCCAGTCCACAGCTTCAGTATCACCAGCGAAATTACCGATAAACGGTTTTTCCGGCAGCGTCGGCAGACCATTTACCGCTTCCGCCAGGTAATCATTCAGACCGTCCTGATAGCACCAGCGTTGTTCGGTATTGTTGATCTCATCTTTAAAAGTGATCTCAACGCCAGGGCACAATACCGCTTTGGCTTTCAGCACATGCGTCAGGCGTGAAACAGAAAATCGCGGGCTGTCAAAGAAGGTTTCATCCGGCCAGAAGTGCACACTGGTACCAGTATTGCGTTTACCGCAAGTGCCGACAACCTGTAAATCCTGCACCTTTTCGCCATTTTCAAAGGCGATGTTATAAACCTGACCATCGCGGCGCACGTTAACTTCTACGCGCTTCGACAGGGCGTTAACCACCGAAATCCCCACGCCATGCAGGCCGCCAGAGAACTGGTAATTTTTGTTAGAGAATTTACCGCCTGCATGCAGACGGCAAAGAATCAGTTCAACCGCCGGTACACCCTCTTCCGGGTGAATATCCACCGGCATCCCGCGCCCATCGTCAATAACTTCTAACGACTGGTCAGCATGTAAAATAACGTCCACGCGTTTTGCGTGACCCGCCAGTGCTTCATCCACACTGTTATCAATGACTTCTTGCCCCAAATGGTTAGGGCGAGTGGTATCGGTATACATCCCCGGACGGCGGCGAACCGGCTCAAGCCCGGTGAGTACCTCAATGGCATCAGCGTTATAAGTTTGCGTCATGGTTTAAGTTAGTAATTCGAGTTGATCGTCAGAGATGGTGCAGACCAAGAAAATCGACGATCGGGTTGAAATAATCTTCGAAGCCCGTGAATGCGTGGTTGCCGCCTTCTATGACAGTCTGGCGGCAGGAAGCGTAGTACGCCACCGCCTGGCGGTAATCCAGCACTTCATCTCCCGTCTGTTGCAGCAGCCAGATCAAATCCGGCGCTTCCAGCGGGTCAATCTGCATGACTTTAAGATCGTAAATATGGCGTGACTCTAGCACATATTGCTGCCCGGTGTAGGGGTTCTCGTTCTGACCGAGATAGTCCGTCAGCAGTTCAAACGGGCGCACCGCCGGGTTTACCACCACTGCGGGCAGCATAAAACATTGTGACAACCAGGTGGCGTAATATCCCCCCAGTGACGAACCGACAATACCCAGCGAATCACCGCCATGTTCCAGGACAATGGATTCCAGCAGCTCTGCCGCGTCGGAAGGATACGGCGGCAACTGCGGAATGATCATCTCAACGTCAGGGTGATGTTCCGCCAGCCAGTTTTTTAACAAGCTCGCTTTTGCAGAGCGCGGCGAGCTGTTGAAACCGTGTAAATAAAGAAGCGTAGACATCAGTAGCCTTCTGAAGCGGTATCAGGTTGGAAACGTGTGTCCGCCAGGCGATGCACCTCGGTGGTCAGCGTGCCATCAGCATGTAACTCGAGAGTACGCCAGCCGGGCGCGATGGTATCCAGCGTAAAGTTGGAACAGTGCGGCTTAAACTGCACACAGGTCGACGGCGTTGCCAGCAGGCGGCGACCATTCCAGTCGAGATCCAGCTCCTGATGAATATGACCGCACAGCAAGTATTTGACGTGCGGAAACTTCGCCAGCACGGTATCCAGTTCGCCCGCGTTACGCAGACTGTGTTGATCGAGCCAACTACAACCCGCAGGTAGCGGATGATGATGCAGCAGCAGCAACGTATGGCGTTCTGGCGCATCGGCCAGTTTACGTTCCAGCCACTCAAGCTGAAACTCGCTCAGCTCACCGTGCGGCACGCCAAACACCTGGCTATCCAGCAACAGGATTTGCCATTGCTCACCAATAAACACGCGCTTCGCCGGGGAGATACCCGCATCCTGTAACGCGCTGTACATCGCGGGCTGGAAATCGTGGTTGCCCGGCAGCCAGACGCAGGGCGCACGAAAACTTGCGATGCCTTCAGCGAAATGCTGATAGGCCGCAGAGGATTGATCCTGCGCTAAATCACCTGTCGCGACAATCAGGTCGAATTCGTGCTGGTGTGGCCGAATCGCCTCCAGCACCGCCTGGTAACTCTCCCAGGTGTTTACCCCTAACAGGGCTTCGTGCTTTTGTGCAAACAGGTGAGTGTCGGTAATTTGTAAAATCCTGACTCTGGCCTCACCAGCCAGAGGAAGGGTTAACAGGCTTTCCAAATGGTGTCCTTAGGTTTCACGACGCTAATAAACCGGAATCGCCATCGCTCCATGTGCTAAACAGTATCGCAACCAGTCCGCTAAAAACTGATTAATTTGATGCTTTTCGTCGCGTTGATGCAACTTTTTATTAGGATAATCATACCGCGCTTTGAAGCGAAAAATCTGCTGGCTTGAACACACTTCAGCCACCATCGCGTCATGATACAGACGCACCGTCATTGACGGAAGGCTCCAGTAACTGATCGCGGGCGCAGTCTGTTCTATTGTCACCAGGGTAGTGTATCGGGTCGATTCCACAATCGTCAGCCGATATTGTGCGTTTGCCACCTGATAGCTTACAGTTTCGCCGGGTGCGTCATTGCGCGGTAACAAACGGCGCAATTGTGAAAAGTTCATCTCGCACAGGCGCATCATTTCAGGAAAGTCAGGTGTGTAACGCTTCATTTATGCCCACTCATTTTTTAACGCTTGATGATGCAGCTGCAGCCATTGCAAAGCGATGACCGACGCTGCGTTGTCGATTTTCCCCTCTTCTACCCACTGGTATGCCTGTTCCCGGCTTACCACATGAACGCGAATATCTTCGTTTTCATCAGCCAGACCGTGAATACCGCTTGCGGTCGTGGCGTCCACTTCGCCCACCATAATTGACGAACGCTCACTGGTGCCCCCCGGGCTTGCCAGGAAACTTAACACCGGTTTGGTCCGTTTGACTATCAGTCCCGCCTCTTCAATCGCTTCGCGACGGGCAACATCTTCCACACTTTCACCCTCTTCAATCATCCCGGCAACCATCTCCAGTAGCCAAGGGGTTTCGCTGGTGTCGTACGCGGCAATCCGAATCTGCTCAATCAGCACAACTTCATCACGCACTGGGTCAAAGGGTAGCAAGACTGCGGCGTGACCGCGCTCAAAAATTTCCCGCCGCACCTCATGACTCATTTGCCCGTTGAATAGACGATGACGAAATCTATAAAGATCTAATGAAAAAAAGCCGCGATAAAGTGTTTCTCGTGCAATAATTTCTACATCGTTTTTGCCAAATGTAACGGGCAGGTTGTCTGGCTTAAGCATTGTTAATGTCCTGGCACTAATAGTGAATTAAATGTGAATTTCAGCGACGTTTGACTGCCGTTTGAGCAGTCATGTGTTAAATTGAGGCACATTAACGCCCTATGGCACGTAACGCCAACCTTTTGCGGTAGCGGCTTCTGCTAGAATCCGCAATAATTTTACAGTTTGATCGCGCTAAATACTGCTTCACCACAAGGAATGCAAATGAAGAAATTGCTCCCCATTCTTATCGGCCTGAGCCTTTCTGGGTTCAGTTCGTTGAGCCAGGCCGAGAACCTGATGCAAGTTTATCAGCAAGCACGCCTTAGTAACCCGGAATTGCGTAAGTCTGCCGCCGATCGTGATGCTGCCTTTGAAAAAATTAATGAAGCGCGCAGTCCATTACTGCCACAGCTAGGTTTAGGTGCAGATTACACCTATAGCAACGGCTACCGCGACGCGAACGGCATCAACTCTAACGCGACCAGTGCGTCCTTGCAGTTAACTCAATCCATTTTTGATATGTCGAAATGGCGTGCGTTAACGCTGCAGGAAAAAGCAGCAGGGATTCAGGACGTCACGTATCAGACCGATCAGCAAACCTTGATCCTCAACACCGCGACCGCTTATTTCAACGTGTTGAATGCTATTGACGTTCTTTCCTATACACAGGCACAAAAAGAAGCGATCTACCGTCAATTAGATCAAACCACCCAACGTTTTAACGTGGGCCTGGTAGCGATCACCGACGTGCAGAACGCCCGCGCACAGTACGATACCGTGCTGGCGAACGAAGTGACCGCACGTAATAACCTTGATAACGCGGTAGAGCAGCTGCGCCAGATCACCGGTAACTACTATCCGGAACTGGCTGCGCTGAATGTCGAAAACTTTAAAACCGACAAACCACAGCCGGTTAACGCGCTGCTGAAAGAAGCCGAAAAACGCAACCTGTCGCTGTTACAGGCACGCTTGAGCCAGGACCTGGCGCGCGAGCAAATTCGCCAGGCGCAGGATGGTCACTTACCGACTCTGGATTTAACGGCTTCTACCGGGATTTCTGACACCTCTTATAGCGGTTCGAAAACCCGTGGTGCCGCTGGTACCCAGTATGACGATAGCAATATGGGCCAGAACAAAGTTGGCCTGAGCTTCTCGCTGCCGATTTATCAGGGCGGAATGGTTAACTCGCAGGTGAAACAGGCACAGTACAACTTTGTCGGTGCCAGCGAGCAACTGGAAAGTGCCCATCGTAGCGTCGTGCAGACCGTGCGTTCCTCCTTCAACAACATTAATGCATCTATCAGTAGCATTAACGCCTACAAACAAGCCGTAGTTTCCGCTCAAAGCTCATTAGACGCGATGGAAGCGGGCTACTCGGTCGGTACGCGTACCATTGTTGATGTGTTGGATGCGACCACCACGTTGTACAACGCCAAGCAAGAGCTGGCGAATGCGCGTTATAACTACCTGATTAATCAGCTGAATATTAAGTCAGCTCTGGGTACGTTGAACGAGCAGGATCTGCTGGCACTGAACAATGCGCTGAGCAAACCGGTTTCCACTAATCCGGAAAACGTTGCACCGCAAACGCCGGAACAGAATGCTATTGCTGATGGTTATGCGCCTGATAGCCCGGCACCAGTCGTTCAGCAAACATCCGCACGCACTACCACCAGTAACGGTCATAACCCTTTCCGTAACTGATGACGACGACGGGGCTTCGGCCCCGTCTGAACGTAAGGCAACGTAAAGATACGGGTTATCTGCCGCATTCTTCCCCCTTCTCGCTTCAATTTCGACCAGCCATCCTCTATTCTGATGGGTATTTACCACTGGTCCCGGAAGACAAAAATGAAACGGACAAAATCCATACGCCACGCATCGTTCCGCAAAAACTGGAGCGCACGCCATCTGACACCAGTCGCTCTCGCGGTTGCCACTGTTTTTATGCTGGCTGGCTGTGAAAAGAGTGATGAAACAGTGTCTCTCTATCAAAATGCTGACGACTGTTCAGCTGCAAACCCAGGCAAAAGCGCCGAATGTACCACCGCGTACAACAATGCGCTGAAAGAAGCCGAACGTACTGCGCCGAAATACGCCACCCGTGAAGACTGTGTTGCTGAATTTGGTGAAGGTCAGTGCCAGCAGGCACCAGCCCAGGCTGGCATGGCACCAGAAAACCAGGCGCAGGCCCAGCAATCCAGCGGGAGTTTCTGGATGCCGCTGATGGCCGGTTACATGATGGGGCGTCTGATGGGCGGCGGCGCGGGATTTGCACAGCAGCCGCTGTTCTCCTCGAAAAACCCAGCCAGTCCGGCTTACGGTAAATATACCGACGCGACGGGTAAAAACTATGGCGCAGCCCAGCCAGGCCGCACCATGACCGTACCGAAGACGGCAATGGCACCAAAACCGGCGACCACCACTACCGTTACCCGTGGCGGTTTTGGTGAATCTGTTGCCAAACAAAGCACTATGCAGCGTAGTGCAACCGGTACCTCTTCTCGTTCAATGGGTGGCTGATACCGATGGAAAGAGTCAGTATTACCGAGCGCCCGGACTGGCGTGAGAAAGCCCACGAATACGGTTTCAATTTTCACACCATGTACGGCGAGCCGTACTGGTGTGAAGATGCTTACTACAAGTTGACCCTCGCCCAGGTTGAAAAGCTGGAAGAAGTCACCGCCGAACTGCACCAGATGTGCCTGAAAGTGGTGGAAAAAGTGATCGCCAGCGATGAGCTGATGACCAAATTCCGCATTCCAAAACACACCTGGAGTTTTGTGCGCCAGTCATGGCTGACGCACCAGCCATCGCTTTATTCGCGTCTTGATCTGGCGTGGGATGGCACTGGTGAACCTAAACTTCTGGAAAATAACGCCGATACGCCAACGTCACTATACGAGGCGGCGTTCTTTCAGTGGATCTGGCTGGAAGATCAGCTTAACGCCGGTAACTTGCCGGAGGGCAGCGACCAGTTTAACAGTCTGCAAGAAAAACTGATCGATCGCTTCGTTGAGCTGCGTGAACAGTATGGCTTCCAGTTGCTGCATCTCACCTGCTGTCGCGACACGGTGGAAGATCGCGGAACCATTCAGTATTTGCAGGACTGCGCAACGGAAGCTGAAATTGCTACTGAGTTCCTCTACATCGATGATATCGGGTTAGGTGAAAAAGGTCAGTTCACGGATTTACAGGATCAGGTAATTTCCAACCTGTTCAAACTGTATCCGTGGGAATTTATGTTGCGTGAGATGTTCTCAACCAAGCTGGAGGATGCAGGCGTACGCTGGCTGGAACCGGCGTGGAAGAGCATTATCTCCAACAAGGCACTTCTACCGCTACTGTGGGAGATGTTCCCGAATCACCCGAACCTGCTGCCCGCTTATTTTGCGGAAGATGATCATCCGCAAATGGAAAAATATGTGGTTAAACCGATCTTCTCCCGTGAAGGCGCAAACGTGTCGATCATTGAGAACGGCAAAACCATTGAAGCAGCGGAAGGTCCGTATGGCGAAGAAGGGATGATTGTTCAGCAATTCCACCCGTTACCGAAATTCGGCGACAGCTATATGCTGATTGGTAGCTGGCTGGTGAACGATCAACCCGCCGGAATTGGCATTCGTGAAGACCGTGCATTGATCACCCAGGATATGTCTCGGTTTTATCCACATATTTTTGTTGAATAAGCCACGATACCGGATGGCACTCGCCATCCGGTAATTGTTAGCCTATCTGCACCGACAGCATACTCAGGCTGCCCATTTCTATACCCTCAACCGGAATGGTAATTGGCTCCTGCCCATCCCACGCACCTAACACATACAACAACGGCAAATAATGCTCTGGCGTTGGGTTCGATAACGTGCCACCTTCATGGTCGAGGTAATTCACCAGAGGATGTTGTTCCACTGGCCCTTGCCACGTCAGATTCGCTTTCACATACTCATTAAACGACGTCGCCCACGGATACGGTGAACTATCACCGTGCCACTTCACTGTGCGCAGGTTATGCACCACGTTACCGCTGGCGACCAACATTATTCCTTCATCTCGCAGCGCTGCCAGTTTGCGCCCCATTTCGAAATGCCAGGCGGCAGGTTTGCTACTGTCGATACTCAACTGCACCATCGGGATATCAGCGTCAGGATACATCTTAATCAGCACGCCCCACGAGCCGTGGTCAAAGCCCCAGGCTTCTTTATCCAGCGTCACCGGGATCGGCGCTAACAGCTCAACCAGACGCTGTGCCAGCGCAGGCGAACCCGGAGCAGGATAATGCGTATCGTACAGCGCCTGCGGGAAGCCACCAAAGTCATGAATCGTGGGCGGCGTCTCCATCGCGGTCACTCCTGTTCCACGGGTAAACCAGTGAGCCGAAACCACCACAATCGCTTGCGGGCGTGGCAATGTCATCCCCAACTTCTGCCAGCTGCGGGTATACAAATTATCTTCCAGCACGTTCATCGGACTACCGTGACCTAAAAACAATGCTGGCATACGTGTTGAAGACATGATGATATCCTTAACTAAAGGTGTCATTTTGATATCCTCACAATACGCTTGTTCGGCGGAGTAAGAACCCGGATAACAATGATGATGATCATCAGTTATTTTGACGATCTGCCTGAAGGTGAAGATTTATAAGGAGTTGTCGATGTCAGTACCTCTCATTCTGACCATACTGGCGGGGGCAGCCACGTTTATTGGCGCGTTTCTCGGCGTTCTCGGGCAAAAACCCTCGAACCGCTTACTGGCGTTTTCGCTAGGTTTTGCGGCGGGGATCATGTTGCTCATCTCATTAATGGAAATGCTTCCTGCCGCACTAGCAGCTGAAGGAATGTCGCCTGTGTTGGGTTATGGAATGTTTATCTTCGGTCTGCTTGGCTATTTTGGCCTGGACCGCATGTTGCCACATGCTCATCCGCAGGATTTAATGCAAAAATCGGTGCAGCCGTTGCCAAAATCGATCAAGCGCACAGCCATTCTGCTCACTCTCGGCATCAGTCTGCATAACTTCCCGGAAGGGATTGCCACCTTTGTCACGGCGAGCAGCAACCTGGAGCTGGGATTTGGCATCGCACTGGCCGTCGCGTTGCACAATATCCCTGAAGGTCTGGCAGTGGCAGGCCCGGTTTATGCGGCAACGGGGTCTAAACGCACCGCGATTCTGTGGGCGGGGATTTCTGGACTAGCAGAAATTCTTGGTGGTGTGCTGGCGTGGTTAATCCTCGGTAGCATGATTTCCCCGGTGGTCATGGCGGCAATCATGGCGGCGGTTGCAGGAATTATGGTGGCGCTCTCGGTTGATGAATTAATGCCGCTCGCCAAAGAGATTGACCCTAATAATAACCCCAGCTATGGCGTACTATGTGGAATGTCAGTGATGGGATTCAGTTTAGTGCTGCTACAAACGGCGGGAATTGGTTAAAAACAACATCAGAAGTTGTCCAGCGCATGGACAACTTCTGCCAGCTTCACGAAAGCCTTATTCTACCTTTTCGGCTGTCTCTTCTCTCGTACTGTTTAAGTATTTGTTCCGCGCTTCAAGCAGTGCGTCTCTGTCCTGGCGAAACGCCCGACAATAACGTTTCAAATGCAGGAAATAACCCACCACAACCAGAGCAATCAATACAATCCAGTACCAGGCGATAAACATCCTTTTACCCTTAATATTTAACAATACTAAACATTTAGCGTATAAATTTCACATATCCTTTTTCGGATATATTCATATGGTCGCATAATAACGGAACAATTATATGATTTTGATCATAATGAAAAAGAATGCCTGATATTAATGAAATTTTCTCATAGAAAGAGAAGCGGAATTAACATCTTGCATAGCAGGGAAAAATAAAAACCGAAGCCTGCTACAACTTCGGTTTCTTGATTAAGGCAGTAAATTAAGCAGCGGTTTTCAGCTGGCTTTACGCTCATGTGCCTGACGGTATGCCACCAGGTCTTCAATAGTCACGAGCGCCATATTGTGTTTATTGGCAAACTCAATACACTCTGGTGCACGCGCCATCGTGCCATCGTCATTAGTCAGCTCACACAGTACACCAGCCGGTTTAAAGCCTGCCAGCGTCATCAGATCAATAGTTGCTTCAGTATGACCGCCACGCGTCAGTACACCACCTGCCTGAGCGCGAAGTGGGAAAACGTGGCCAGGACGATTCAGATCTGACGGTTTTGCGCCATCGGCAATCGCTGCGCGAACGGTCGTAATACGGTCAGCGGCAGAAACACCGGTAGTCACACCTTCAGCTGCTTCAATGGTCACGGTAAAACCGGTGCCATAGGCGCTGGTGTTATTTTCTACCATCATTGGCAGATCGAGTTGTTTACGGCGATCTTCAGTAATGCACAGGCAAACAATACCGCTACCGTGGCGAATGGTCAGCGCCATCTGCTCAACAGTCATGGTTTCTGCCGGGAAGATCATATCACCTTCGTTTTCACGGTCTTCATCATCAAGCACCATTACACCGCGTCCTTCACGCAGCGCAGCCAGTGCATTTTCAACACGTTCGAAAGGCGTACCAAAAGAGGAAAGTAGCGTCTGATTCATGGTAAAAAAACCTCACTAAAATTATGGTTACCAGAATCAGGGCAGTCTTAGGAGTGGCGGCATATAGCCAAAATAACGTGAGCGGGTCCATGCCCGACAGAATCGTTACTCTCTCCCATCCGGACTCTAACCGTCGGCCCCGGAATTACACCGGATCTGCTGTCCTTTGAGTTCGCACCCAAAGCGCTCGCGGGCTTTCAACTGAGTTGATTTACCGCCGGTGGGGAATTTCGCCCCGCCCTGAGAATAAGCGGATTCACTATAACGCTAATGATTAGCGGCAGCAACGCATAGCTTCACATAATTCTGGTTTATGACTTACCCTTATCGCACTACAATGGCACTCAACACCTATCAGTACAGGGAAACTACAATGATTGACCCGAAAAAAATTGAGCAAATCGCTCGCCAGGTTCACGAATCAATGCCTAAAGGAATCAGGGAGTTCGGGGAAGATGTGGAGAAAAAAATCCGCCAAACCCTACAAGCGCAGCTGACGCGCCTCGACCTTGTAAGCCGTGAAGAGTTCGACGTCCAAACGCAAGTCCTGTTACGGACTCGTGAAAAACTGGCGCTGCTTGAACAAAGAATCAGCGAACTGGAAAATCGCAGTACTGAGATCAAAAAGCAGCCAGATCCAGAGACTCTCCCCCCAACGCTGTAAACATTCGTCTTTAATGCACTGTAAATTATGAATTAATCCTCTAATTTATAGTGCTTTCTATTACCTTATCGCGTAATCCCATTCAGAAAACCATCACAAAAATGAATGAGTACAATTGAAAGTATAATTGCAATGTATTTTTTAAGTTTTACTTAATCGATATTTAGATAAACTAATTTTATAAAAAACACAAAATAAAATATCATATTTCAATGATTAGTAGTCCTTAAATAACAGTTACTAATCATTCTCTTTTCTACTTATCTTTATATAAAGGAATATTATGTCCGCTTTTAAAAAGTCACTTCTTGTTGCTGGCGTAGCAATGATTCTTTCCAATAACGTGTTTGCTGATGAAGGTCACGGTATTGTTAAATTTAAAGGTGAAGTTATCTCTGCTCCATGTTCTATTAAACCAGGTGACGAAGATTTAACTGTAAATCTGGGTGAAGTAGCAGATACCGTACTGAAAAGCGATCAGAAATCTTTGGCTGAACCTTTCACTATTCACCTGCAGGACTGCATGCTGAGTCAGGGTGGAACTACTTATTCAAAAGCGAAGGTTACTTTCACTACAGCAAATACCATGACGGGTCAGTCTGATCTTCTGAAAAATACCAAAGAAACTGAAATCGGCGGCGCCACTGGCGTTGGCGTACGTATTCTGGACAGCCAGAGCGGCGAAGTAACTTTAGGTACTCCGGTAGTAATTACGTTCAACAATACCAACAGCTATCAGGAACTGAATTTCAAAGCTCGTATGGAATCCCCAAGCAAAGATGCCACCCCGGGCAACGTTTACGCTCAGGCTGACTACAAGATTGCTTACGAGTAATCGCATTTGGCCGGGTTCGCCCGGCCACATCATTAACGGATTAATGATAAGTGGATCAGATGTATAAAAAATTAAAATTAACCACAATAAGCGAATTGATTAAAAATATTTATTGTTCATTATCCGTTATTAGACTGGCCCCCTGAATCTCCAGACAACCAATATCACTTAAATAAGTGATAGTCTTAATACTAGTTTTTAGACTAGTCATTGGAGAACAGATGATTGATGTCTTAGGGCCGGAGAAACGCAGACGGCGTACCACACAGGAAAAGATCGCAATTGTTCAGCAGAGCTTTGAACCGGGGATGACGGTCTCCCTCGTTGCCCGGCAACATGGTGTAGCAGCCAGCCAGTTATTTCTCTGGCGTAAGCAATACCAGGAAGGAAGTCTTACTGCTGTCGCCGCCGGAGAACAGGTTGTTCCTGCCTCTGAACTTGCTGCCGCCATGAAGCAGATTAAAGAACTCCAGCGCCTGCTCGGCAAGAAAACGATGGAAAATGAACTCCTCAAAGAAGCCGTTGAATATGGACGGGCAAAAAAGTGGATAGCGCACGCGCCCTTATTGCCCGGGGATGGGGAGTAAGCTTAGTCAGCCGTTGTCTCCGGGTGTCGCGTGCGCAGTTGCACGTCATTCTCAGACGAACCGATGACTGGATGGATGGCCGCCGCAGTCGTCACACTGATGATACGGATGTGCTTCTCCGTATACACCATGTTATCGGAGAGCTGCCAACGTATGGTTATCGTCGGGTATGGGCGCTGCTTCGCAGACAGGCAGAACTTGATGGTATGCCTGCGATCAATGCCAAACGTGTTTACCGGATCATGCGCCAGAATGCGCTGTTGCTTGAGCGAAAACCTGCTGTACCGCCATCGAAACGGGCACATACAGGCAGAGTGGCCGTGAAAGAAAGCAATCAGCGATGGTGCTCTGACGGGTTCGAGTTCTGCTGTGATAACGGAGAGAGACTGCGTGTCACGTTCGCGCTGGACTGCTGTGATCGTGAGGCACTGCACTGGGCGGTCACTACCGGCGGCTTCAACAGTGAAACAGTACAGGACGTCATGCTGGGAGCGGTGGAACGCCGCTTCGGCAACGATCTTCCGTCGTCTCCAGTGGAGTGGCTGACGGATAATGGTTCATGCTACCGGGCTAATGAAACACGCCAGTTCGCCCGGATGTTGGGACTTGAACCGAAGAACACGGCGGTGCGGAGTCCGGAGAGTAACGGAATAGCAGAGAGCTTCGTGAAAACGATAAAGCGTGACTACATCAGTATCATGCCCAAACCAGACGGGTTAACGGCAGCAAAGAACCTTGCAGAGGCGTTCGAGCATTATAACGAATGGCATCCGCATAGTGCGCTGGGTTATCGCTCGCCACGGGAATATCTGCGGCAGCGGGCTTGTAATGGGTTAAGTGATAACAGATGTCTGGAAATATAGGGGCAAATCCAGTTATCATCATTGGTTGTGCGTCAGCTTATGCCGTTGAATTCAACAAAGATTTAATCGAAGCCGAAGATCGTGAAAACGTTAACCTTTCCCAATTTGAAACTGATGGCCAATTACCCGTCGGCAAATATTCACTAAGCACTCTGATTAATAATAAGAGGACGCCAATCCACCTTGACCTCCAATGGGTATTAATTGATAACCAAACTGCAGTTTGCGTGACACCAGAGCAATTAACATTATTAGGATTTACTGATGAATTTATTGAAAAAACTCAGCAAAACCTGATCGATGGTTGTTACCCTATCGAAAAAGAAAAACAAATTACAACTTATCTCGATAAAGGGAAAATGCAATTATCCATATCTGCACCTCAGGCATGGTTAAAATACAAAGATGCAAACTGGACGCCTCCTGAACTTTGGAATCATGGTATTGCTGGGGCATTTCTTGACTACAATTTATATGCCTCTCATTATGCACCACATCAGGGCGATAATTCGCAAAATATAAGTTCCTATGGGCAGGCTGGGGTTAATCTTGGGGCCTGGCGCCTGCGTACTGATTACCAGTACGATCAGTCATTTAACAATGGCAAAAGCCAGGCGACCAACCTGGATTTTCCGCGTATTTATTTGTTTCGCCCAATCCCAGCAATGAATGCAAAACTAACTATAGGTCAATACGATACTGAATCCTCTATTTTCGACTCTTTCCATTTTTCTGGCATTTCGTTGAAAAGCGATGAGAATATGTTACCGCCAGACCTACGTGGTTACGCACCGCAAATCACGGGTGTCGCACAAACGAATGCAAAGGTCACTGTCTCACAGAACAACCGTATTATTTATCAAGAAAATGTTCCTCCAGGCCCATTTGCTATTACCAATTTATTCAATACATTACAGGGGCAACTTGACGTCAAGGTTGAAGAAGAGGACGGACGCGTTACGCAATGGCAAGTTGCATCTAATAGTATTCCTTATCTGACGCGTAAAGGGCAGATTCGCTACACCACTGCTATGGGTAAACCGACCAGCGTTGGTGGTGATTCCTTACAACAACCCTTCTTCTGGACTGGTGAATTCTCATGGGGTTGGCTGAACAATGTATCCCTGTATGGTGGTTCAGTTTTAACAAACCGTGATTATCAATCTCTGGCTGCCGGCGTTGGTTTTAATCTTAACTCATTAGGTTCATTATCTTTTGATGTCACACGATCTGATGCTCAGTTGCATAATCAGGATAAAGAAACGGGTTATAGCTACCGCGCTAACTATTCAAAACGTTTTGAATCTACCGGTAGCCAGCTCACTTTCGCTGGTTACCGTTTCTCTGATAAAAACTTTGTGACAATGAATGAATATATCAATGACACTAACCATTACACGAATTATCAGAATGAAAAAGAGAGTTATATTGTCACGTTTAACCAGTATCTTGAATCATTAAGGTTAAATACATACGTAAGTTTGGCTCGTAATACTTACTGGGACGCCAGCAGTAATGTGAATTATTCATTATCACTTAGCCGCGATTTTGATATCGGGCCATTAAAAAACGTCTCCACTTCTCTAACATTTAGCCGAATAAACTGGGAAGAAGACAACCAGGATCAACTGTACCTAAATATTTCGATTCCCTGGGGAACTAGTAGAACATTGAGCTATGGTATGCAACGAAATCAGGATAATGAGATTTCGCATACTGCTTCGTGGTATGACTCTTCCGATCGAAATAATTCCTGGAGCGTTTCTGCTTCAGGCGACAATGATGAATTCAAAGATATGAAAGCGTCACTACGCGCCAGTTATCAGCATAATACCGAGAACGGTCGACTCTACCTCTCCGGTACATCACAGCGAGACAGTTATTATTCTCTGAATGCCAGTTGGAATGGTTCATTCACTGCGACTCGCCACGGTGCCGCTTTCCACGACTATAGCGGTAGTGCTGACTCGCGTTTTATGATCGACGCAGACGGCACTGAAGATATTCCGTTGAACAATAAACGCGCGGTAACTAATCGGTATGGCATCGGAGTTATTCCATCAGTCAGCAGTTACATAACAACATCATTAAGTGTTGATACCCGAAATCTGCCAGAAAATGTGGATATCGAAAACTCGGTTATCACCACCACCTTAACCGAGGGTGCTATTGGCTACGCCAAACTTGATACCCGCAAGGGCTACCAAATCATAGGGGTTATTCGCCTGGCAGATGGTAGTCATCCACCACTGGGGATTAGCGTAAAAGATGAAACCAGCCACAAAGAATTAGGACTGGTTGCTGATGGCGGCTTTGTATACCTCAACGGCATTCAGGATGATAACAAACTTGCTTTACGCTGGGGTGACAAATCTTGTTTTATTCAACCACCCAATAGCAGCAACTTAACCACCGGAACGGCTATTTTACCGTGTATTAGCCAAAATTAATTCAGGATGAAACTAATGCGCTACTTAAATACAAAGAATATCATTGCAGCAGGAGTATTACTCTCCTGTATGAGCAGCATTGCCTGGGGTGCCATCATCCCGGATCGTACCCGTATCATAATGAATGAGTCAGATAAAGGCGAAGCATTAAAACTTACTAATCAAAGTAAAAACCTGCCCTATCTGGCCCAAACATGGATAGAAGATACGAAAGGCAATAAATCGCGTGACTTTATTGTCACTGTTCCTCCAATGGTGCGTTTAAATCCCAGTGAGCAAATTCAAATAAGAATGATAACTCAGGAAAAAATTGCTCAACTTCCTAAAGACAGAGAAACGCTCTTCTATTTTAACGTGCGAGAAATACCGCCCAAAACAGATAAAAAAAATGTGATGCAAGTCACTATGCAGCACGCATTGAAACTATTCTGGCGGCCAAAAGCCATTGAATTAGAAGACGATGGGGTAATGACTTACGAAAAAGTTGAAATCATTCGTAGAAATGACGGTTCGATCCGCTTTAACAATAAGATGCCTTATCACGTTACGCTGGGTTATATCGGAACAAATGGGGTAACGATGTTACCACAAACGCAAAGCTTAATGGTAACCCCTTTTAGCTATGCAAATACGCAGTTTAAAAATGTTCCGTCAACTTTTCAGGTGGGTTATATCAATGACTTTGGTGGATTAAGTTTTTATGAAATAAACTGCCCTGTAGTAAATAACATTTGTAATATTTCTGTAGCCAACCGAGATCAATAATATGCGCTACTTGTTAATTGTTATTACTTTTTTTATGGGTTTTAGTTCATTACCTGCATGGGCAATGGACTGCTATGCTGAACATGAAGGTGGAAATACCGTTGTCATTGGTTACGTACCAAGAATCTCTATCCCCAGCGATGGTAAAAAAGGTGATAAAATCTGGCAAAGCAGTGAATATTTTATGAATGTTTTCTGTAATAATGCACTACCAGGCCCATCTCCAGGAGAAGAATACCCATCTGCATGGGCAAATATAATGATGTTGTTAGCATCAGGTCAAGACTTTTATAATCAAAACTCTTATACTTTCGGTGTAACTTATAATGGGGTTGATTATGATTCTACATCTCCACTACCTATTGCAGCACCTGTATGTATTGATATAAAGGGAGCCGGAACCTTCGGGAATGGCTACAAAAAGCCCGCAGTCTGTAGTGGCGGTCCTGAACCGCAATTATCAGTAACTTTTCCAGTACGAGTGCAGCTATATATTAAGCTAGCTAAAAATGCCAATAAAGTAAATAAAAAACTTGTATTACCTGACGAATATATAGCACTTGAATTTAAAGGTATGAGCGGAGCAGGTGCTATAGAAGTAGATAAAAATCTGACCTTCAGGATTCGCGGATTAAATAACATTCATGTCCTTGACTGCTTTGTTAATGTTGATCTGGAACCAGCTGATGGCGTTGTCGACTTTGGTAAAATAAATTCCCGAACAATTAAAAATACCAGCGTGAGTGAGACGTTTAGCGTAGTCATGACCAAAGATCCGGGTGCGGCCTGTACTGAGCAGTTTAATATTTTAGGGAGTTTTTTCACTACGGATATTTTGAGTGATTATAGCCATCTGGATATAGGTAATGGTCTGCTATTGAAGATATTTCATAACGATGGAACAGCAACGGAATTTAACCGCTTCTCACAATTTGCTTCTTTTTCATCGTCTAGTGCGCCTTCGGTCACCGCACCATTCAGGGCAGAACTGAGTGCGAACCCGGCAGAAACGGTTGTTGAGGGACCGTTTAGTAAAGACGTAATCCTGAAAATCACCTATAACTAGTATCTAATACAAACACTAAAACGGGCCATCAGGCCCGTTATATCAGTGCTCTAACTCCAGCTCTCTTGCCTGCATCATCTGTTGACAATACCAGGCATAACGTGCGCAAAACCAGGTTCTATGTTCTTCATCCATGTTACCAGTAACGGCCAGAATATCGACCGGGCGACCTTCTGCGTGCATTCTGGCAAAACTACGCGCCAGGAAATCGAAATTATTTAAAGAATTAAGACTATGATCCATAAGCACATCCTCCGGTTATCGCATACCTTTTAAGGCCATATGCTTTTTCTGATTTCAGTATTCCCCAATCAGTGTAGTGCCTTTAAACATAACGTGCGTAAATATATTGTCCCCGATCACACTTTTTAGTGAAAAATAAAAAACCATATTAAAAGACTTTCTCTTCCAGAACTTCTCTAACCTGTGTTATTATTAACACAGATAAATGTAAGCAAGGAAACTATTACAAAGTAAATATTGCGTCACTAAATGGACATTGGAGTGATATATGATTTTATTCGCCGACTATAACACCCCTTATCTTTTCGCTATTTCCTTTGTACTGTTGATCGGCCTGTTAGAAATTTTTGCGCTTATCTGCGGTCACATGCTCTCCGGTGCTCTTGATGCACATCTTGACCATTATGATTCTATAACCACAGGTCATATTAGCCAGGCACTTCATTATCTCAATATTGGAAGATTGCCAGCTCTCGTCGTTCTCTGCTTACTGGCTGGTTTTTTTGGTCTTATTGGCATCCTGTTGCAGCATGCCTGCATCATGGTCTGGCAATCACCACTGTCGAACCTGTTCGTGGTTCCTGTCAGTTTACTGTTTACGATTATTGCGGTGCATTATACCGGTAAAATAGTTGCGCCCTGGATTCCACGCGACCATAGTTCAGCTATTACAGAAGAAGAATATATTGGTAGCATGGCGTTAATTACCGGTCATCAAGCCACTTCAGGTAATCCCTGCGAAGGAAAACTCACCGATCAATTTGGCCAAATACATTATTTACTACTGGAGCCTGAAGAAGGAAAAATTTTCACTAAAGGAGACAAAGTGTTAATTATTTGCCGACTTTCTGCAACGCGATATTTGGCGGAAAATAATCCCTGGCCCCAAATATTGTAATTTATTAATCAAAAGGAAATTTAATAATGGATGATATTGTTAATTCTGTGCCCTCCTGGATGTTTACCGCAATTATTGCCGTATGCATTCTGTTTATTATTGGAATTATTTTCGCCAGGCTCTATCGTCGCGCTTCGGCAGAGCAAGCTTTTGTTCGTACTGGTTTAGGTGGGCAAAAAGTGGTAATGAGCGGTGGCGCAATCGTGATGCCGATCTTTCATGAAATAATCCCCATCAATATGAATACTCTGAAGCTGGAAGTCAGCCGCTCAACCATTGATAGCCTGATTACGAAAGATCGTATGCGCGTCGATGTAGTAGTCGCTTTCTTTGTGCGGGTAAAACCTTCAGTAGAAGGGATTGCCACCGCTGCCCAGACGCTGGGGCAACGCACCCTGTCGCCTGAAGACTTACGTATGTTGGTTGAAGATAAATTTGTCGATGCCCTCCGTGCAACAGCTGCGCAAATGACCATGCATGAGTTACAGGATACCCGCGAGAACTTTGTGCAGGGGGTGCAAAATACAGTGGCAGAAGACCTGTCGAAAAACGGTCTGGAACTGGAGAGCGTTTCACTTACCAACTTTAACCAGACCTCGAAAGAACATTTCAATCCGAACAATGCCTTTGACGCCGAAGGTTTAACCAAACTGACTCAGGAAACAGAGCGCCGTCGCCGCGAACGTAACGAAGTTGAACAGGATGTAGAAGTTGCGGTGCGTGAAAAAAATCGCGATGCGCTATCGCGCAAGCTGGAGATTGAACAGCAAGAAGCGTTTATGACGCTTGAGCAGGAGCAGCAGGTTAAAACCCGTACTGCCGAACAGAATGCACGTATTGCGGCTTTTGAAGCTGAACGTCGTCGTGAAGCAGAGCAGACACGAATTCTGGCTGAACGACAGATTCAGGAAACAGAAATCGACCGCGAACAGGCCGTCCGCTCAAGAAAGGTTGAAGCTGAACGTGAAGTTCGCATTAAAGAGATCGAACAGCAGCAGGTCACCGAAATCGCTAACCAGACGAAATCGATCGCTATTGCCGCCAAATCGGAACAACAGTCCCAGGCAGAAGCGCGTGCTAATCTCGCACTTGCAGAAGCGGTAAGCGCCCAACAAAACGTAGAAACCACTCGCCAGACTGCCGAAGCCGATCGTGCTAAACAAGTTGCCCTAATCGCTGCCGCGCAGGATGCAGAAACCAAAGCGGTTGAACTGACCGTGCGGGCGAAAGCAGAAAAAGAAGCCGCAGAGATGCAGGCGGCGGCTATCGTTGAGTTAGCCGAAGCTACACGTAAAAAGGGTCTGGCGGAAGCAGAAGCACAACGTGCGCTGAACGATGCTATCAACGTACTTTCTGATGAACAAACCAGCCTTAAATTCAAACTGGCCTTGTTGCAGGCGCTGCCTGCGGTAATAGAGAAATCCGTTGAGCCGATGAAGTCAATCGACGGTATCAAGATTATTCAGGTCGATGGTCTGAATCGTGGCGGCGCTGCGGGTGATGCAAACACGGGTAATGTGGGGGGCGGAAACCTGGCGGAACAAGCATTATCAGCCGCTCTCTCTTACCGCACACAGGCACCGCTGATTGACTCCTTGCTCAATGAAATTGGCGTTTCAGGCGGCTCACTGGCGGCATTGACTTCACCCTTAACCTCAACAACTCCCGTCGAAGAAAAAGCAGAGTAAACCCTCTTCCAGGAATAATCCCTGGCCCAAAAAGCCGGGGATTTTTTATATCTGCGTTCCGCTAAAAAGTGCAAATGATCAGGTTGTTGCAGCATTTTGCGTGACGGCTCGGGGAAGGCAAAACTGCATCAGAGAAAGCATTGCGTGGGGTCTGGCGCTCATCAACAATCGGGGAGTCAGCAGGGGGCTGAAACGGGAAAGCCCCTCCCGAAGAAGGGGGCCTTACAGAAGGAAAGGGTTATGATGAAGCTCGTCATCATACTGATTGTGTTGTTACTCGTAAGTTTCGCAGCTTATTAACAGCCAATCAGAGGGGGGAGAAATCCTCCCTCACCCTTGTTCCTTTACTTTAGGTTGAAAAAAAATCAGCGTCAAGAAGGTTTCATTAACACATATCCCTGGCCCAAAAAGCCGGGGATTTTTTATATCTGCGTTCCGCTAAAAGGTGCAAATGCTCAGGACGTTGCAGCGTTTTGCGTGACCGCTCGGGGAAGGCAAAATTGCCTCTGGGAAAGCATTGCGCGGGGTCCGGCGCTCATCAACAATCGGGGGGCAGCAAGGGGCTGAAACGGGAAAGCCCCTCCCGAAGAAGGGGCCTTGTATAAGGAAAGGGTTATGATGAAGCTCGTCATCATACTGGTTGTGTTGTTACTGTTAAGTTTCCCGACTTACTAACAACTCATCAGAGGGGGGAGAAATCCTCCCTTACCCTTGTTCCTTTACTCTAGGTTGAAAAAACAACAGCGTCAATAGGCCTGCCATGTACGAAGCGAGATCTGTGAACCGCTTTCCGGTTAGCCTTTTTTATCCTGTTGGATCTTCTTGATGATGTTGGTCGTCGAGCAACCGTCTTCAAAGTTGAGCACCAACACTTCGCCACCGTTGGCCCAGACTTCTTTACTCCCGGCAATCTCTTCTGGTTTATAGTCGCCGCCTTTCACCAGCAGATCTGGCAAGATCCCGGCGATCAAGCGCTGCGGCGTGTCCTCTTCAAACGACACTACCCAGTCGACCGCTTCCAGTGCGCCCAGCACAATCATACGCTGTTCGAGTGGGTTTACCGGGCGGGAATCCCCTTTCAGCCGTTTGGTGGAGGCATCGCTGTTGACGGCAACAATCAAGCGGTCACCCAGCTTGCGGGCATTTGCCAGATAAGAGACGTGCCCGGCGTGCAGGATGTCAAAGACACCGTTGGTCATCACCACTTTTTCACCACGTTTACGCGCTGCCGCTACGGCCAGCTTCAGTTCCTCTTCGGTCATCACGCCAAAGCCTGTATCTGCACGTCCACGTACAGCATTTTCCAGCTCGATCGGCGAAACCGTGGAGGTTCCCAGTTTGCCGACCACCACGCCAGCCGCCGCATTGGCAAAGAAGCAGGCTTCTTCCAGCGAATTACCCGCTGCCAGCGTTGCCGCCAGGACGCCAATCACCGTGTCGCCCGCACCGGTAACGTCATACACTTCCTGCGCTTGGGTTGGCATATGCAGCGGCGCTTTACCCGGTTGCAGCAGCGACATACCCTGTTCGGAACGGGTCACTAACAGAGCCGAGAGTTCGTAATCGGCAATCAGTTTCATGCCGCGCTCAACAATCTCTTCTTCGGTCTTACATTTACCGACAACAGCTTCAAATTCCGAGAGATTCGGCGTTAACAGCGTAGCGCCGCGGTAGCGCTCAAAATCGGTACCTTTTGGATCAATCAGCACCGGAACACCCGCTTTACGCGCCAGTTGGATCATCTGCTGTACGCTTGCCAGCGCACCTTTGGCGTAGTCAGAAAGCACCAGCGCGCCAATCGAACTCAGCGCCTGATTAATCCGCTCGTGCAGCGGCTGCGGATCAACACCTTCGAAACCTTCTTCAAAATCCAGACGGATCAGCTGTTGGTTGCGGGAAAGTACCCGTAATTTGGTAATGGTCGGATGCGTCGGTACAGAAACGAAGTCGCATTTGACGTTGACGTCGGCCAGAGATTTACTCAGCGCGCGCGCTGCATCGTCAATGCCCGTCAACCCGACCAGGCGTGCATTAGCACCGAGAGAAGCGATATTCATCGCCACGTTAGCCGCGCCGCCCGGACGTTCTTCGATGGTATTCACTTTAACCACGGGCACCGGCGCTTCCGGCGAGATACGACTGGTGGGGCCGTACCAGTAACGATCCAGCATCACATCACCAACCACCATCACTCCTGCACGTTCAAACTCTGGCAGCGTTACTTTCATTCCTGTCTCCTGAGAGATTCAAAATTTGCGCGCGATAATACCATACTTCATTCTTCCACCAGCCACTTCTGCCAGCTTGCCCGCACCAGTTCACGCTCTGCGGTGAAGCAATCCTCCGACACATGGCCCGGCAATTCCTGTAATGCCAGATGATGAAGTTCATCGCGAAGCGTAGTGTAAGCACGGGTCAGCGCCATCGCTTCCTGCTCTTCCATAATGTCGTTTTGCGCCAGTAGTTCCAGAATACGCACGTTGTCTGACCAGCGCGTTAACTTCGGTTTTTCATGAGCGTAGCGCAACACCAGATATTGGGTAATAAATTCGATATCGGTAATTCCCCCTTCATCAGCTTTGATATCAAAGCGATCGCGATGTTTATTGCCGAGATGAGCGCGCATTTTCTCGCGCATTTCCCGCACTTCCGTTTGCAGAGTTTTACCTTCACGCGGCAGCGTCATAATCTCGCGACGCACTGCGTCAAAGTGCGCGGTGAGCTGCGGATCGCCGTACACTACACGCGCACGCACCAGCGCCTGATGTTCCCACGTCCAGGCCTCGTTTTTCTGATAATCGGCAAATGCTTCTGCGGATGTCACCAGCATTCCCGCCGCCCCGGACGGACGCAGTCGAGCATCCACTTCATACAAAATGCCGGAAGAGGTACGCGTACTGAACAGATGCATAATGCGTTGCGCCAGACGCAGATAAAACTGCCGCCCGTCGATTTCCCGCTCACCGTCAGTCATCGCATCCATTGGGCAATCATGGAGGAAGATAAGGTCAAGATCGGAACTGTAGCCTAACTCCCAGCCGCCCAGCTTGCCGTAGCCGACCACCGCAAAACCACGCCCTTCGCGTTCGTTCAGGTGATTCGGCTTACCGTAGCGGGCAACCATTTGAACCCACGCCTGCTGAACGACGGCATCTATCATGGCTTCCGCCAGCCAGGTTAAGTGATCGCTCACTTTCATCACCGGTAGCGTACCGGCGATATCCGCTGCGGCGATGCGTAACAGCTGCGCCTGTTTGAACTGACGCAGCGCCTCAAGCTGTTGCTCTTCGTCATCTTCCGGCACGCGCAGCAAATACTGGCGCAACTCATCGCGGTAGGCATCGGTCGCCGTCGGCTGGTAAAGGGTGTTTGGATCGAGCAATTCATCCAGCAATAATGGATAACGCGCCAGCTGGCTGGCAATCATCGGCGACGCGGCACACAGAGAAATCAAATGTTTAAGCGCCGCGGGGAATTCACTGAGCAATTCTAAATAGGTGGTGCGGGTAACAATCCCCACCAGCAAGGCGGTAATGCGCGACAGCGTAACGGCAGCGTCTTCACGCGCACAGACATCACTTAGCAGATGCGGCATCAGATGGTCGAGCACCTGACGTCCTCGCGGCCCGATGGTGCGCTTATCCAGCTCTTTGCGGAAATCGGCAATCAGCGTTAGCACCTGTTTGCGATCATCCTCGCTAAGATGCGCCAGCACTGGCGTAGTGTCATCTTCCTGCAACGCATCCTGCCACAGCTCACGCCACTGTTCCGACAGCGACTCTTCCTGAGTTTCACTTTCATCGTCGCCAATCAATTCATTAAACACCCGGCGCACATTGGTCATATGTGCGGTCAGCGCCCCGGTCAGTTGCGGCCAGTCAGCAAAGTCCATCGCCCACGCCAGCCGCGCACGATTAAGCTCATCAGAAGGAAGCGTCTGGGTTTGTTCGTCGTTAATGCTTTGCAGCAGGTTTTCCAGACGCCGCAGGAACAGATACGCCACTCGCAATTGTTCAGCATCGTTTTCAGAAAGCAGATGCAGCTCGGCAATGGCGCTGAGCGTTGGCAGTAAAGAGCGCGATTGCAGCGACGGTTCGCGTCCGCCGCGAATGAGCTGGAACACCTGAACGATAAATTCAATTTCGCGAATGCCGCCTGCGCCGAGTTTGATATTGTCGGTCAAACCACGTCGACGCACTTCACGGGCAATCATCCCTTTCATGTTGCGCAGCGACTGAATCACGCTGAAATCGATGTAACGACGGAAAACAAACGGGCGCAGCATCGCACGCAACTCGTTAGCATAGACGCCTTCGCTATCGCCCATAATCCGCGCCTTGACCATCGCGTAACGCTCCCAGTCGCGCCCCTGCTCCTGGTAATAATCTTCCAACGCGGCAAAGCTCAGCACCAGCGGGCCACTTTCGCCAAACGGACGCAGCCGCATATCCACGCGATAGACGAAGCCATCCTGCGTTGGTTGATCCAGCACTTTAATCAGCCGCTGCCCCATGCGGGTAAAAAACTGCGCGTTATCCAGTTCCCGGCGTCCACCCTGCGTACAACCATGTTCCGGCCAGGCAAAAATCAGATCGATATCAGAGGAGAAATTCAGCTCCCCACCGCCCAGCTTACCCATGCCTAAAATCAGCAGCGGTTGCGCTTCGCCCTGCGCATTGCACGGCGTTCCCCACTCGCGGCAGCAGGCGTCATACAGCCAGTCACGCGCCGCAACAATCAGCGTCTCCGCCAGATAGCTGAGCTGCTGCAATATGCTCTCTTCAGTAACCAGTGCCAGCGTTTGCGCCCAGGCGATGCGCACCATAATGCGCCGCCGGAATAGCCGCAGCTCGCGCATTAACCCGGCTTCGTCACTCACATTACAGAGCGCCTCCTGCAACCATGCCGCGTAATGCTGCCATTCGTCGGCCTGCGGCGGTTGGCTTTCCAGTTCCGTCAGCCACTCTGGATGCGCAATCACGCTGTCCTGCACAAAATCACTAAAAGTAAGTACTGACTTCGCCTGTGCGCTAAGTGATTCCTCGGCTAAAGGCTCTGGCAGCCGCTCAACAACGGTCTGCCAGTACTGCTGTAACGGTGAAGAGAGCGGCTTCATAAGCGATTTTATCCTTGCCTGATTAACGTTTTCCGCTGTGCAACCAGAACGGTTCCTGATTGTTTGCCTCATTACGGAAATGTTCAATTTCGATGCGTTGCCCGGTCGCAATAGCGTGATGCAGCCCCTGCCAGTTCTCCAGCCAGGCTTGCGCGACGACAGGATCATAGTAACCCGCCAGCAACAGTATTGAGTCAATATCACGCGTCAGGCGTGGCAACTGGTCACGGTAGCGATCGCCTAACGGCTGGCAGAAAACGCTTTTCAGTTCAGCGGCATGGCGGGAAAGATGGATATCGGCAAAGCGTTTGAAGGAGTCGCTGATTTTGCCCTGCGCTTTGGCATCTAAAAATGGCTGCCATGCTTTGCTTACCAACCATTCGGTCAACGCCAGCTTCGCCATTGCCGTTTCGGTAGAGTAGACCGCCGTCACGGCAGACACCGCAGAAGCAATGGTCGCCTCGCATTGAGTCAGCAGATCACGTAAGTGAGTGCTCGCTTTACGCGGCACAATACCACCGAACAGCATCAGCGTATGACGGACCAGGCTAATGGCTGCCAGCACCTGTTCTTTCGCCGCATCGTTGCCGCGTACCCACAGTTCTTCATGATACTGCCATTGCGCTAACGCCAGCTCGAGCGCCGCTTCCAGCCCCTGTTCCACATCGGCTTTTGCCGCAACATGCAAAATGGTGGTCGGTTTGATTTCACGCGCCGGATTGCCCTGCGCCAGATGATAGCCACGCGCCGCTTTGCTCAGGCTGCCCTGGCGTAATCCGGTTTGCGATACCAGTTGGTTCGCCAGTTTCAGCACCGCGCGCGTGTCGCCGCTAAGCAGTTCCAGTTCCAGCTCACAGATAGGTTCAGCAAATTCACCCGCTTTCACTTCCCCCTGGTCGAGGGCGATTTCAATTTGGCTACCATCGACCGCCACCAGCCATTTTTCGCGATAAAAATCGGTGCTGAACAGCGGCTGCACGCGGGAGGCGAGATCGGCGGGCAATTCGCCGTTCGGCCAGACTTCCGTCGGTAACTGCGCCAGGTCGAGCGTCGGTTCGCTCAACGCCACGTTATATTCCGGGCGCTGATGTAAGCCGCCTGTCACTCTTCCTGCAACTTTCATGGTCATCTCATAGCGACCGTTTTCGCCACGAATACGTAAGCCCATATCGTGCCCACGCAGCCAGTTATCCGGCGTTTCGTAGTAAATATTCAGCAACTGCACGGGGTCATGGTGCTCGCCGCCCAGCGTATTGAGATGGTCACGCAACGCCTCAACGGCACTGTGATTAACAATAAACTTTAATTCGATTTCCTGAGCCATGGCCTTTACTTATCGGTTATGTCACATAAGTGACGATGAACGGCGAACTTAATGCGATCTTTTTTGTCAGTAGATAGTATTTTGCGCCAAATTGCCATGCAACGGGCAATTTGACGGGCGTAAAAGTTTGAAGCAGTGGCAAGACCTGACACAGAGGATTCCGATTGATGTCGAATGCTTTGCGTAGCGACACTGATGCCACTACTATCGTTCCACTTTCCATGACAATAACGACAGCCTGATGCCAAAATTACGCCTGATCGGATTAACTTTACTCGCACTTAGCGCGACTGCCGTCTCACACGCTGAAGAAACGCGCTATGTTTCCGACGAACTGAATACCTGGGTCCGCAGCGGTCCGGGAGATCATTATCGCCTCGTGGGCACGGTTAACGCCGGCGAGGAAGTGACCTTATTACAAACTGACGCCAACACCAATTATGCCCAGGTGAAAGACAGCTCTGGCCGTACCGCCTGGATCCCGTTGAAACAACTTAGCACTGAGCCAAGCCTGCGCTCCCGTGTGCCAGATCTGGAAAATCAGGTCAAAACCCTGACCGATAAACTCACCAATATCGATAACACCTGGAATCAGCGCACCGCAGAAATGCAGCAAAAAGTGGCGCAGAGCGACAGCGTGATCAACGGGTTAAAAGAAGAAAATCAGAAACTGAAAAACGAGCTGATTGTCGCGCAGAAAAAGGTCGATGCCGCCAGCGTACAGCTGGATGACAAACAGCGCACCATCATCATGCAATGGTTTATGTATGGCGGTGGCGTGCTGGGGCTTGGCTTGCTGCTCGGTCTGGTACTGCCGCACCTGATCCCAAGCCGCAAACGCAAAGATCGCTGGATGAACTAAATCGCCTTCTTCGTTGCACTGTCTTATTATTAGGAATTGTGTATTTGACGAAGGGATGATGGCGTGAAGATTTATCTGGTCGGTGGTGCTGTTCGGGATGCATTGTTAGGGCTACCGGTCAAAGACAGAGATTGGGTGGTGGTCGGCAGTACGCCACAGGAGATGCTCGACGCGGGCTACCAGCAGGTAGGCCGCGATTTTCCTGTGTTTCTGCATCCGCAAACGCATGAAGAGTATGCGCTGGCACGTACCGAACGGAAATCCGGTTCCGGTTACACCGGTTTTACTTGCTATGCCGCACCGGATGTCACGCTGGAAGATGATCTTAAGCGTCGCGATCTGACCATTAATGCGCTGGCCCAGGACGATAACGGCGAGATTATCGACCCGTACAACGGTCTGGGCGATCTGCAAAATCGTCTGTTGCGCCATGTTTCCCCCGCTTTTGGCGAAGATCCGTTACGCGTATTGCGCGTGGCGCGTTTTGCTGCGCGTTATGCCCACCTCGGTTTTCGTATTGCCGATGAAACTCTGGCGTTGATGCGCGAGATGACCCATGCGGGTGAACTGGAACACCTGACGCCTGAACGGGTATGGAAAGAGACGGAAAGCGCCCTCACCACCCGCAATCCACAGGTGTTCTTCCAGGTACTGCGCGATTGCGGCGCACTGCGCGTTTTATTCCCGGAAATTGACGCACTGTTTGGCGTTCCGGCCCCTGCCAAGTGGCATCCGGAAATCGATACGGGTATTCATACCTTAATGACGCTCTCAATGGCGGCGATGCTGAGTCCGCAGGTCGATGTCCGTTTCGCAACTTTATGCCACGATCTCGGTAAAGGGCTGACGCCGCCAGAACTCTGGCCGCGTCATCATGGTCATGGCCCGGCGGGTGTTAAGTTAGTGGAACAACTATGCCAGCGTCTGCGCGTGCCAAATGAAATTCGCGATTTAGCCAGACTGGTGGCTGAGTTTCACGATCTCATCCACACCTTCCCAATGCTGAACCCAAAAACCATCGTCAAATTATTTGATTCCATCGATGCCTGGCGTAAACCGCAGCGTGTCGAGCAACTGGCGCTGACCAGCGAGGCTGACGTGCGCGGCAGAACCGGTTTTGAATCAGCGGACTACCCGCAAGGCCGCTGGTTGCGCGAAGCCTGGGAAGTGGCGCAGTCAGTGCCGACAAAAGCCGTCGTTGAAGCGGGATTTAAAGGTGTGGAGATTCGCGAGGAGCTGACCCGACGGCGGATTGCGGCGGTAGCCAGCTGGAAGGAACAACGTTGCCCAAAGCCTGAATGAGTATTGGGCATTTTGCCGGATGCGGCGTAAACGCCTTATCCGGCTACATGTCAACGACAGTTGTAGGCCTGATAAGACGCGCAAGCGTCGCATCAGGCGTTGATTGCCGGATGCGGCGTGAACGCCTTATTCGGCCTACGCAATCGTTGACAACGCCAAGCATCCGACACTATTCCTCAATTAAAAGAACACGACATACACCGCAGCCGCCACAATAAAGCGATAAATGGCGAACGGGATAAACGAAATGCGCTTAATCAATTGCAGGAAGGTTTTAATCGCTATCAGCGCCACCACAAAAGCGGTGATAAACCCAACGGCAAACATCGGGATATCGCCGCTTGTCAGGAAGCCCCAGCTTTTGTAGAGATCGAGCGCCGTTGCGCCCATCATCATCGGCACCGCCAGCAGGAACGAAAACTCGGAAGCAGCGTAACGGCTCACCCCCATCAGCATCCCACCTGAAATGGTCGCCCCGGAACGGGAGAAACCCGGCCACAGCGCCAGACACTGGAAACAGCCAATCATAAATGCCTGACGATAGGTCATATCATCAAGACCCGGCGCACGCGGCTCTTTCGGCTTCAGGCATTCGGCGGCAATCAGCAACAAACCGCCAACGACCAGCGCATACATCACATTTATCGGGTTAAACAATGACTTAATCGTGTCGTGGAACAACAGCCCCAATACCACCGCCGGAATCATCCCCAGCAAAATGTGGATCAGCGTTAAACGACCTTTGCTTTCACCTTCGTGCTGCAACGGGCGGCCAAAGTGGATGCCAATCAGGCCAAACAGACGCCGCCAGAACATCACTACTACCGCCAGAATTGATCCTAACTGGATCACAACTTCAAAGGTTTTCGCCGTGTCGCCCTCAAACCCCAACAAGTGACCGACAATAATCATATGGCCCGTGCTGGATACCGGCAGAAATTCTGTCAATCCTTCGACCACACCCAATATTGCCGCTATCAGCAGCGAGTGCATATCGCTCATCAATAAACCCCTAAATTATTAAAATGTACCGCTTGTCCGAACTACTGCGTATGACCAGGTTATAACCGTTTGGTTTAACAGCTGTAAAATTAATTATTTTCTTTCAGATTATTGCCACGCTCAATGATTACGCCAACATTCGCCGCCCGCGCCACTGCGCCTGGCTTGCTGAGTTTGATACGCACCCACGGCGAGTTGAAGCGTGCTAACAGCAGCTCCGCCACCTCTTCAGCCACGCGTTCCACCAGCGCAAAACGCGCCCCCTCGACGTGGCTGACCACCGTTTCTGCAATGTCAGCGTAACTGAGGCAATCCGCCACATCATCACTTTTCGCCGCTTTACGGTTATCCCACGCCATTTCGATATCGAACACTAACTTCTGTTCGATGGTCTGTTCCCAGTCGTAAACACCAATAGTGGTGATTACCGAAAGTTGCTCTATAAATACAATATCCATCACGTCCTGCCTGCTTTTTGGCTAACCGGATACCACTTCCGGCGAAATGTGCGTATTATCCACAGATTCATCGTTGAACACGAATTTTCAAAACGGAACAGCTTATGAGTGCAATCGCGCCTGGAATGATCCTCATCGCGTACCTCTGCGGCTCCATTTCCAGTGCCATTCTGGTTTGCCGCTTGTGTGGGCTGCCCGATCCGCGAACCAGCGGCTCCGGCAATCCAGGCGCAACCAATGTGTTACGTATCGGTGGCAAGGGAGCAGCCGTAGCAGTACTGATTTTCGACGTTCTGAAAGGAATGTTGCCCGTCTGGGGCGCGTATGAATTAGGTGTCAGCCCCTTCTGGCTAGGCTTAATTGCCATCGCCGCCTGTCTTGGACACATCTGGCCCGTTTTCTTCGGATTTAAAGGAGGAAAAGGCGTTGCTACCGCTTTTGGTGCCATCGCACCCATTGGCTGGGATCTCACCGGAGTAATGGCGGGAACCTGGTTACTGACCGTGCTATTGAGCGGATACTCGTCGCTGGGAGCGATTGTCAGTGCACTGATTGCTCCGTTTTATGTCTGGTGGTTTAAGCCACAATTCACCTTCCCGGTTTCGATGCTCTCTTGCCTGATCCTGCTGCGTCATCATGACAACATCCAACGTCTGTGGCGTCGTCAGGAGACAAAAATCTGGACGAAATTCAAAAGAAAGCGCGAAAAGGATCCCGAGTGATTTCTGGTGGATCTACATGACCTGATAGCCTTCATCGGGCTTGCCCAGCCGTTGCTGGCACCATGCCGCCAGAAATTCCACGCAGACACGTAATTTCATGCTGCGATAGAGCGGCTCCCGGTAAACAGCCCAGATATTGGCGCTTTGTGCATACTCTGGCAATACTTGCACCAGTTTGCCACTCTCCAGAAACGGCAACACATCCCACTCGGAACGCAGCATAATCCCTTTGCCCTCCAGCGCCCATTGCAGCACAATCTCGCCGCTATTGGAGGAAAGATGCCCGCTTACCTTCACCGATTTTTTCTCCTGACCGTTCCCCAACTCCCATATTCCATGGGTCATATCGCGCTCTTTGGTCACCAGACAGTCATGACGACTTAATTCCTGTAGGGATTGTGGCTGCGGATATTTTTGCAGATACTCAGGTGCTGCGCATAATATTCTTTTATTTTTTGTCAAAAGATGCGCAATATAATAATCAGGAATTTCGTCATTAATACGAATATCCAGATCAATATTATCCTGCACTAAATCAATTTGCCGATCGAACAATTCAAAATGCACCTGTAACTCAGGATAATTGCGCATCAGTTCGGTAATAGCTGGCGCAATATGGCTGCGCCCAAAACCAAAACTGCAACCAATACGAATCATCCCCTCCGGGCGCGTTTTGATTTGCGTGACGTCATCGACCAGTCGCTGATATTGGGTGAGGATTTCCAACGCATGTTCGTAACAACGTTGGCCACTTTCAGTCAGCGCCACGCCGCGAGCGGAGCGGTTCAGCAGCGTTGTTGCCAGCGTATTTTCAAGGATTTGGATCCGCTTGGTGACAAATGCAGGCGTCTGCCCAAGCGTCGCCGCTGCGGCGCTAAAACTCCCGCTGTGAACGATTTCTACCAGTACCTGCAAGTCTTTGGCTAAAGGCCAGCTATTCAGCATCGTTAATTATCCGCAGTTGTGATAAGCGCAGTGTATTTCGCAAAACATTGCCATTCCCTGCTCTGGCGCAATATTCATTCTTATTTTCGCGTTGATTCACGAACTGTTAATTACATATTCACGGTGGCAAAAAATATAAAACCACATTTTTAGTGGTAGTTTGTGGCGGTGAATTTTTCCAGACAAATACAAAAACTGGAGTTGCCATGATGAGCGAAAGTAATAAGCAACAGGCAGTGAATAAGTTGACAGAGATTGTCGCTAACTTTACCGCCATGATTTCTACCCGAATGCCTGATGACGTGGTGGATAAACTAAAACAGCTAAAGGATGCCGAAACGTCGTCGATGGGGAAAATTATCTACCATACGATGTTCGACAACATGCAAAAAGCGATTGACCTGAATCGTCCTGCCTGTCAGGACACCGGGGAGATTATGTTCTTCGTTAAAGTCGGTTCCCGCTTCCCACTGCTTGGCGAGCTGCAAAGCATACTCAAACAAGCCGTGGAAGAGGCAACCGTCAAAGCGCCACTACGTCACAATGCGGTAGAAATTTTTGACGAAGTAAACACCGGCAAAAATACCGGTAGCGGCGTACCGTGGGTCACCTGGGACATCATCCCCGACAATGACGATGCGGAAATCGAAGTTTACATGGCAGGCGGCGGCTGCACGCTACCTGGCCGCTCGAAAGTGTTAATGCCGTCAGAAGGCTACGAAGGCGTGGTGAAATTCGTCTTCGAAAATATCTCCACCCTCGCCGTAAACGCCTGTCCACCGGTACTGGTGGGCGTGGGCATCGCCACCTCGGTGGAAACCGCCGCCGTACTCTCGCGTAAAGCCATTTTGCGCCCGATTGGCAGCCGCCATCCCAATCCAAAAGCGGCAGAACTGGAGCTACGCCTGGAAGAAGGACTCAACCGTCTGGGGATTGGTCCACAAGGGCTGACCGGCAACAGTTCAGTGATGGGCGTACATATCGAATCTGCCGCCCGCCATCCGTCAACCATCGGCGTTGCTGTCTCTACCGGCTGCTGGGCGCATCGTCGCGGCACGCTGCTGGTTCATGCCGATCTCACCTTTGAAAATCTGTCTCACACCCGGAGCGCGTTATGAAAAAGATCCTGACAACCCCGATCAAAGCTGAAGATCTGCAAGATATTCGCGTCGGCGATGTGATCTACCTGACCGGTACGCTGGTGACCTGCCGCGACGTTTGTCACCGCCGTTTGATCGAACTGAAACGTCCGATCCCTTACGATCTCAACGGCAAAGCGATTTTCCACGCTGCCCCATCGTGCGCAAAAACGGCGACAAATGGGAGATGGTCTCCGTCGGCCCGACAACCAGTATGCGTATGGAAAGTTTTGAACGTGAATTTATTGAGCAGACCGGCGTGAAACTGGTGGTTGGCAAAGGTGGTATGGGGCCGCTGACCGAAGAAGGCTGCCAGAAATTCAAGGCGCTACATGTGATTTTCCCGGCAGGCTGCGCGGTGCTGGCGGCAACCCAGGTGGAAGAGATTGAAGAAGTGCACTGGACAGAGCTCGGAATGCCGGAGTCACTGTGGGTCTGCCGGGTCAAAGAGTTCGGCCCGCTGATTGTCTCTATTGATACCCACGGCAACAACCTGATAGCCGAAAACAAAAAGCTGTTCGCCGAACGCCGCGATCCCATCGTGGAAGAGATCTGCGAGCACGTCCATTACATCAAATAACCCTCCCGGAGAGGCTCACCCCTCTCCTTTTTCGCAGGCATAACACGATGAAACCTTCCACTGAATGGTGGCGATATCTTGCGCCGCTGGCGGTCATCGCCATTATTGCTCTACTTCCGGTTCCCGCAGGGCTGGAGAACCATACCTGGCTCTACTTTGCCGTTTTTACTGGCGTGATCGTTGGACTGATCCTCGAACCCGTGCCGGGTGCCGTGGTGGCGATGGTGGGTATATCCATCATCGCCATACTCTCTCCCTGGCTGCTGTTCAGCCCGGAGCAGCTCGCTCAGCCAGGCTTTAAATTCACTGCAAAATCCCTCTCGTGGGCCGTTTCCGGTTTTTCTAATTCGGTTATCTGGCTGATTTTCGCCGCCTTTATGTTTGGCACAGGCTATGAAAAAACCGGGCTTGGACGCCGCATTGCGCTGATTCTGGTGAAAAAGATGGGACATCGCACGCTGTTTCTCGGCTATGCGGTGATGTTCTCCGAGCTGATCCTCGCACCTGTAACACCGTCCAACTCGGCGCGTGGTGCGGGGATTATCTATCCCATCATCCGTAACCTGCCACCGCTCTATCAATCACAACCAAACGACAGCAGTTCGCGCAGCATTGGCTCGTACATCATGTGGATGGGGATTGTTGCCGACTGCGTGACCAGCGCCATTTTCTTGACGGCGATGGCACCAAACTTGCTGTTAATTGGACTGATGAAAAGCGCATCTCACGCCACGCTGAGTTGGGGCGACTGGTTCCTCGGGATGTTGCCGCTCAGCATTTTACTGGTTCTGCTGGTTCCCTGGCTGGCTTACGTGCTGTACCCGCCGGTACTGAAGTCTGGCGATCAGGTGCCGCGCTGGGCAGAGACGGAACTGCAGGCAATGGGCCCGCTCTGTTCGCGTGAAAAACGGATGCTGGGGCTGATGGTAGGCGCGCTGGTGCTGTGGATTTTCGGCGGTGATTATATCGATGCCGCGATGGTCGGTTACAGCGTGGTGGCACTGATGCTGCTTCTGCGCATTATCAGTTGGGACGACATTGTCAGTAATAAAGCGGCGTGGAACGTTTTCTTCTGGCTGGCCTCGCTTATCACCCTCGCCACCGGACTCAACAACACCGGTTTTATTAGCTGGTTTGGCAAACTGTTAGCAGGCAGCTTAAGCGGTTATTCGCCAACGATGGTGATGGTGGCGTTGATTGTGGTGTTTTATCTACTGCGCTACTTTTTCGCCAGCGCCACGGCGTATACCTCCGCTCTCGCACCGATGATGATTGCTGCTGCGCTGGCGATGCCGGAAATCCCGCTGCCGGTGTTCTGCCTGATGGTTGGTGCGGCAATTGGTCTGGGGAGCATTCTTACACCATACGCCACCGGCCCCAGTCCGATTTACTACGGCAGTGGTTATCTGCCAACGGCGGATTACTGGCGACTGGGGGCGATTTTTGGGCTGATATTCCTCGTATTGCTGGTGATTACCGGCTTACTGTGGATGCCCGTGGTGTTGCTTTAAGTGAGGACGGTGCCGGAAATTGCTCTCCGGCACCCAATAGTTTTACGCAGCCGGTAACTCCGCCAGCGGCCAGCGCGGACGCACGCTAACGCCGAGATCCGCCGTCGCGCCTGCTTTAAACCGCACCATTCCGGCATAGGCGATCATCGCGCCGTTATCAGTACAAAATTCCGGACGCGCGTAGAACACTTCGCCGCGGCGTTTTTTCATCATTTCAGCCAGCTTCGCCCGTAACGTACGGTTAGCACTCACGCCGCCCGCCATGACCAGTCGCTTAAAGCCCGTCTGATCCAGCGCCCGCTTGCACTTAATCATCAGCGTATCGACCACCGCATCTTCAAAGGCGCGGGCGATATCAGCACGCGTCTGGTCGTCGGTGCCGTTGTCACGAATGGTATTTGCCGCGAAGGTTTTCAGGCCGGAGAAGCTGAAATCCAGCCCCGGACGGTCGGTCATCGGACGCGGGAAGACAAAGCGCCCGGCAGTACCCTGAGCCGCCATTTTCGACAGTAACGGCCCGCCAGGATAATCCAGCCCCAGCAGCTTCGCGGTTTTATCAAACGCTTCCCCGGCGGCATCATCGATAGACTCGCCGAGCAGCTCGTACTGACCAATGCCAGTCACGCTGATTAACTGCGTATGACCGCCGGAAACAAGCAGCGCAACAAACGGAAATTCCGGCGGGTTATCTTCCAGCATCGGCGCTAACAGATGCCCTTCCATATGGTGTACAGGGATCGCCGGAACGTCCCAGGCAAACGCCAGAGAACGCCCCACGGTCGCGCCAACCAGTAGCGCGCCGACTAATCCAGGGCCTGCGGTATAGGCCACAGCATCAATGTCTTTTGCCGTTAAACCAGACTCCTTTAGCGCCGCCTGGATCAACGGTACGGTTTTACGCACATGATCGCGGGAGGCCAGTTCAGGCACGACGCCGCCGTAGTCAGCGTGCAATTTCACCTGACTATACAATTGGTTGGCTAACAAACCTTTTTCATCGTCGTAAATGGCGATGCCGGTTTCATCGCAGGAAGTTTCAATACCCAGTACACGCATGACTTGTTTTACCTCGCTTTATTACCGCGCAGTGTAGGACCAATGCGGGTTGATGTAAAACTTTGTTCGCCCCTGGAGAAAGCCTCGTGTATACTCCTCACCCTTATAAAAGTCCCTTTCAAAAAAGGCCGCGGTGCTTTACAAAGCAGCAGCAATTGCAGTAAAATTCCGCACCATTTTGAAATAAGCTGGCGTTGATGCCAGCGGCAAACCGAATTAATCAAAGGTGAGAGGCACATGCCGGTAATTAAAGTACGTGAAAACGAGCCGTTCGACGTAGCTCTGCGTCGCTTCAAGCGTTCCTGCGAAAAAGCAGGTGTTCTGGCGGAAGTTCGTCGTCGTGAGTTCTATGAAAAACCGACTACCGAACGTAAGCGCGCTAAAGCTTCTGCAGTGAAACGTCACGCGAAGAAACTGGCTCGCGAAAACGCACGCCGCACTCGTCTGTACTAATTCCCCGAGAGCGTTGCTCTCCGATCAGACCGAGTTGTAGTTGTAAGGCCGTGCTTCCGAAAGGAATGCGCGGCTTATTTTCGTTTATGAATTGCTAAAAATCGGGGCCTATGGCTGGACGAATCCCACGCGTATTCATTAATGATCTGCTGGCACGCACTGACATCGTCGATCTGATCGATGCCCGTGTGAAGCTGAAAAAGCAGGGCAAGAATTTCCACGCGTGTTGTCCATTCCACAACGAGAAAACCCCGTCCTTCACCGTTAACGGTGAGAAACAGTTTTACCACTGCTTTGGATGTGGCGCGCACGGCAACGCGATCGACTTCCTGATGAACTACGACAAGCTCGAGTTCGTCGAAACGGTCGAAGAGCTGGCAGCAATGCACAATCTTGAAGTGCCATTTGAAGCAGGCAGCGGCCCCAGCCAGATCGAGCGCCATCAGAGGCAAACGCTTTATCAGTTGATGGACGGTCTGAATACGTTTTACCAACAATCTTTACAACAACCTGTTGCCACGTCTGCGCGCCAGTATCTGGAAAAACGCGGATTAAGCCACGAGGTTATCGCTCGCTTTGCGATTGGTTTTGCGCCCCCCGGCTGGGACAACGTCCTGAAGCGGTTTGGCGGCAATCCAGAAAATCGCCAGTCATTGATTGATGCGGGGATGTTGGTCACTAACGATCAGGGACGCAGTTACGATCGTTTCCGCGAGCGGGTGATGTTCCCCATTCGCGATAAACGCGGTCGGGTGATTGGTTTTGGCGGGCGCGTGCTGGGCAACGATACCCCCAAATACCTGAACTCGCCGGAAACAGACATTTTCCATAAAGGCCGCCAGCTTTACGGTCTTTATGAAGCGCAGCAGGATAACGCTGAACCCAATCGTCTGCTTGTGGTCGAAGGCTATATGGACGTGGTGGCGCTGGCGCAATACGGCATTAATTACGCCGTTGCGTCGTTAGGTACGTCAACCACCGCCGATCACATACAACTGTTGTTCCGCGCGACCAACAATGTCATTTGCTGTTATGACGGCGACCGTGCAGGCCGCGATGCCGCCTGGCGAGCGCTGGAAACGGCGCTGCCTTACATGACAGACGGCCGTCAGCTACGCTTTATGTTTTTGCCTGATGGCGAAGACCCTGACACGCTAGTACGAAAAGAAGGTAAAGAAGCGTTTGAAGCGCGGATGGAGCAGGCGATGCCACTCTCCGCATTTCTGTTTAACAGTCTGATGCCGCAAGTTGATCTGAGTACCCCTGACGGGCGCGCACGTTTGAGTACGCTGGCACTACCATTGATATCGCAAGTGCCGGGCGAAACGCTGCGAATATATCTTCGTCAGGAATTAGGCAACAAATTAGGCATACTTGATGACAGCCAGCTTGAACGATTAATGCCAAAAGCGGCAGAGAGCGGCGTTTCTCGCCCTGTTCCGCAGCTAAAACGCACGACCATGCGTATACTTATAGGGTTGCTGGTGCAAAATCCAGAATTAGCGACGTTGGTCCCGCCGCTTGAGAATCTGGATGAAAATAAGCTCCCTGGACTTGGCTTATTCAGAGAACTGGTCAACACTTGTCTCTCCCAGCCAGGTCTGACCACCGGGCAACTTTTAGAGCACTATCGTGGTACAAATAATGCTGCCACCCTTGAAAAACTGTCGATGTGGGACGATATAGCAGATAAGAATATTGCTGAGCAAACCTTCACCGACTCACTCAACCATATGTTTGATTCGCTGCTTGAACTGCGCCAGGAAGAGTTAATCGCTCGTGAGCGCACGCATGGTTTAAGCAACGAAGAACGCCTGGAGCTCTGGACATTAAACCAGGAGCTGGCGAAAAAGTGATTTAACGGCTTAAGTGCCGAAGAGCGATCGGGAAGCCCCCGACAGCCGCACTGAGAGGCAGCGGCAAATATATAAGTACGCCCTCGTAATTATCGTTGGCGGTAAACAACCGTTGGATTTCAGCGTTAACGGCTGAAGGACATCGGGTCAATCGCCCAACACCAACCTCATGAAATAAGTGTGGATACCGTCTTATGGAGCAAAACCCGCAGTCACAGCTGAAACTTCTTGTCACCCGTGGTAAGGAGCAAGGCTATCTGACCTATGCCTAGGTCAATGACCATCTGCCGGAAGATATCGTCGATTCAGATCAGATCGAAGACATCATCCAAATGATCAACGACATGGGCATTCAGGTGATGGAAGAAGCACCGGATGCCGATGATCTGATGCTGGCTGAAAACACCGCGGACGAAGATGCTGCCGAAGCCGCCGCGCAGGTGCTTTCCAGCGTGGAATCTGAAATCGGGCGCACGACTGACCCGGTACGCATGTACATGCGTGAAATGGGCACCGTTGAACTGTTGACCCGCGAAGGCGAAATTGACATCGCTAAGCGTATTGAAGACGGGATCAACCAGGTTCAATGCTCCGTTGCTGAATATCCGGAAGCGATCACCTATCTGCTGGAACAGTACGATCGTGTTGAAGCAGAAGAAGCGCGTCTGTCCGATCTGATCACCGGCTTTGTTGACCCGAACGCAGAAGAAGATCTGGCACCTACCGCCACTCACGTCGGTTCTGAGCTTTCCCAGGAAGATCTGGACGATGACGAAGATGAAGACGAAGAAGATGGCGATGACGACAGCGCCGATGATGACAACAGCATCGACCCGGAACTGGCTCGCGAAAAATTTGCGGAACTACGCGCTCAGTACGTTGTAACGCGTGACACCATCAAAGCGAAAGGTCGCAGTCACGCTACCGCTCAGGAAGAGATCCTGAAACTGTCTGAAGTATTCAAACAGTTCCGCCTGGTGCCGAAGCAGTTTGACTACCTGGTCAACAGCATGCGCGTCATGATGGACCGCGTTCGTACGCAAGAACGTCTGATCATGAAGCTCTGCGTTGAGCAGTGCAAAATGCCGAAGAAAAACTTCATTACCCTGTTTACCGGCAACGAAACCAGCGATACCTGGTTCAACGCGGCAATTGCGATGAACAAGCCGTGGTCGGAAAAACTGCACGATGTCTCTGAAGAAGTGCATCGCGCCCTGCAAAAACTGCAGCAGATTGAAGAAGAAACCGGCCTGACCATCGAGCAGGTTAAAGATATCAACCGTCGTATGTCCATCGGTGAAGCGAAAGCCCGCCGTGCGAAGAAAGAGATGGTTGAAGCGAACTTACGTCTGGTTATTTCTATCGCTAAGAAATACACCAACCGTGGCTTGCAGTTCCTTGACCTGATTCAGGAAGGCAACATCGGTCTGATGAAAGCGGTTGATAAATTCGAATACCGCCGTGGTTACAAGTTCTCCACCTACGCAACCTGGTGGATCCGTCAGGCGATCACCCGCTCTATCGCGGATCAGGCGCGCACCATCCGTATTCCGGTGCATATGATTGAGACCATCAACAAGCTCAACCGTATTTCTCGCCAGATGCTGCAAGAGATGGGCCGTGAACCGACGCCGGAAGAACTGGCTGAACGTATGCTGATGCCGGAAGACAAGATCCGCAAAGTGCTGAAGATCGCCAAAGAGCCAATCTCCATGGAAACGCCGATCGGTGATGATGAAGATTCGCATCTGGGGGATTTCATCGAGGATACCACCCTCGAGCTGCCGCTGGATTCTGCGACCACCGAAAGCCTGCGTGCGGCAACGCACGACGTGCTGGCTGGCCTGACCGCGCGTGAAGCAAAAGTTCTGCGTATGCGTTTCGGTATCGATATGAACACCGACTACACGCTGGAAGAAGTGGGTAAACAGTTCGACGTTACCCGCGAACGTATCCGTCAGATCGAAGCGAAGGCGCTGCGCAAACTGCGTCACCCGAGCCGTTCTGAAGTGCTGCGTAGCTTCCTGGACGATTAATCGGTAGGCCGGATCAGGCGTTACGCCGCACCCGGCACTAGGCCCTCTGCACAAACGCCACCTTTTCGGTGGCGTTTTTTATCGCCCACGCACTACCAGCGCCTGGTCCAGCTCGCGATACGCTTCAACCAGTTTCTCCAGTGAAACGCGACTTAAACCGCTGGGATTTGGCAGCACCCAAATCTGCGTCGAACCAATGGTGAGCGTTTGTTTCCCCCACTGTGCACCGCGCTGGCTGAATCCCTGTTCATATGCTTGTTTGCCCAGAATCGCCAACGCCTGCGGCTGATAATCTTCAATTTTTTCAATCAGCTTACGCCCGCCTGCGTGTAGCTCCTGCTTTGAAACTTCATTGGCTTGCACCGTTGGACGGTCTACCAGTTTGGTGACGCCACAACGATAATCCAGCAGATGCTGTGCCTCCTGCGGCTTCAACTGACGGTCGGTAAACCCGGCCTGATATATCACCTTCCAGAAGCGATTTGCCGGATGAGCAAAGGGAAAACCAGTCCCGGCGGATGAAAGCCCAGGGTTGATACCGCAAAACACGACCCGTAACCCTGGAGCCAAAATATCCTCAACCATATTTACTCCTTTCTAACATCACCAGGAAAAGTATAACGGATTGAAAATACATTGTTTATAAAAACAGCAGGCGCGCGGTAATGGCTGGATTGCGACACGGAGTTACTTTATAATCCGCTACCATGGCCCCTTAGCTCAGTGGTTAGAGCAGGCGACTCATAATCGCTTGGTCGCTGGTTCAAGTCCAGCAGGGGCCACCAGATATAGCAAAGGCTGACGAGAAATCGTCAGCCTTTTTCTTTTTATATATCAGTTACTTTGCGTGCCAGTAAGCCGCTGCACGTACCCGCTGTGGGTCATACTGTTCCGCTTCAAAGCGGCGGCTTAAATTCTTAACGACTTTACCTTCGCCGGTTATCCAGATGAAGTAATCATCGGCAGGGATTTGCATCTGCGCCAGACGCGCATCTACCGCCTGCTCATCATGTGCCAGCCATTCGATATTAAAACCATCAAGGTGCGCGAGATAATCCTGACAGGCGTTATCCCGCACGCTAACCAGCGCACTAACTTGCGGTTTAACGGCAAGTTTGCTCAACGTTTCCAGGCGGCGGCGCAATGCAGGCATTCCGGATTCATCGCAGACATACAGCTGATACGCGTAATCTTCCGGCACCACCAGCGAACCGCGCGGACCTGCCACCGTAAGTTTATCGCCCGGTTGCGCCTGCATCGCCCAGCCGCTGGCGACCCCACCGTCGTGAATAAAGAAATCAATCGCCAGTTCATGGCGTAGTTCGTCATACAGCGGCGTATAGTCACGCGACGGTGGGCGTGGTCCTTCCGGCCAGACGATGCCCTCTTCCGTTACCGTTGGCGGCACAAAGTGAGCGTCAGGTTGAGGAAAGAAGAGTTTGCTGTGATCGTCAAAGCCACGCGATGTAAAACCGTCCAGCGCCTCGCCGCCGAGGACAATGCGCTGAAAACCGGCGCTGATGCGCTCAACGCGTAACACAGTCAGTTCACGGAAGCGCAGATCATTGCGAACGCGCTGCGGGTAGCGGGGGGTGTTATTCATTGTTATCGCCTTCGTGATGGTAATCAGATATATCTAAATAAAACTCGCAAATGATAATGATTGTTAATCATGATAAATGCAAGCGATTTGTAGAACTGATATGTCTATAGTCTGATAAGACGAACCGCCTCTTCTCAGGCATCATTACTCAACGCCGGATGCGGCGTGAACGCCTTATCCGGCCTACGTGTGAGATGAGTCCACGTTTAAAAATCATTTTTACACTTGCAAGAACGCTCATATCAGATATAAATTAGATATATCTAATTAAGCAAAAGGAGGCTGATATGAGCCATCATCACGAAGGGTGTTGTAAACATGAAGGCCAGCCACGCCATGAGGGCTGCTGCAAAGGTGAGAAGTCAGAACACGAGCACTGCGGACACGGTCACCAGCATGAACACGGTCAATGCTGCGGTGGTCGCCACGGTCGCGGCGGCGGTCGTCGGCAACGTTTCTTTGGTCACGGTGAATTACGTCTGGTGATTCTGGATATTCTCTCGCGCGATGACAGCCACGGTTACGAATTGATTAAAGCGATTGAGAATCTAACCCAGGGGAATTACACCCCAAGCCCGGGCGTCATCTACCCAACGCTGGATTTTCTGCAGGAGCAGTCGCTGATTACCATCCGCGAAGAGGAAGGAGGTAAGAAGCAGATTGCGCTGACCGAACAAGGCGCGCAGTGGCTGGAAGAAAACCGCGAACAGGTGGAGATGATTGAAGAACGCATCAAAGCGCGTTGCGTTGGCGCGGCGCTGCGCCAGAACCCGCAAATGAAGCGGGCGCTGGATAATTTTAAAGCGGTGCTGGATTTACGCGTCAACCAGAGCGATATCAGTGATGCACAAATAAAAAAGATCATTGCGGTGATCGACCGCGCCGCTTTTGATATTACGCAACTGGATTAATCGCCGCATCCGCCAGTGGCGCGGTGCAATTGCCGGATGCGACGCTTGACGCGCCTTATCCGGCCTACACCCGCTACACACCCCGCAGGCCTGATAAGATGCGCCAGCATCGCATCAGGCATTGTGCTCCAACCGCCGGATCCGGCATACCGATTAATGCAGTACCGTCACCGCGTCTTCCAGTCGGCTGGCGCGGTGTTTCACCATCGCCGACACCTGCGCACTCTCTTCCACCAGCTCGGCATTTTTCTGGGTGATCAGGTTAAGCTCATCCACTGCACGGGTCAGGCTGGAAAGCCCATCGGCCTGTTCCAGCGTTGAATGGCTAATCTGGGCGATCAACTGGGTGACGTTTTTCACCTGTGCCACAATATCTTCCATCGTCCGTCCGGCGGCGTGTACCTGCTGCGAACCGGATTGCACCTTATCAGCACTGGCATCAATCAGCTTGCGAATATCGTTGGCAGCATTAGCGCTGCGGCTGGCTAAATGACGCACTTCCCCTGCCACCACTGCAAAACCTTTGCCCTGTTCGCCGGCACGCGCCGCTTCCACCGCCGCATTCAGGGCCAGAATATTGGTCTGAAACGCAATATCGTTAATCAGCGAAGTAATGGTGCCAATGCGCTGGGTACTGTCGGCGATATCGTCCATTGTCTTGATCACCGTGGTCATCGCCTCCCCACCCTGCACTGCCGCATTACTGGCAGTGATTGACAGTTTATCGGCAGCCGACGCCGTGGCAGAGTTCTGTTTCACCGACGCCGCCATTTGGTTCATGGTCGCCACCGTTTGCTGAACGTTATCAACTGTCTGCTGGGTATGTTCGTTCAGTTCATCGGTGCCTTTCGCCAGCGTCTCACTGCCATTTCTGACACTGGACACCTGGCTTGAGACATCGTTAATTAGCCAACGGCACATCAGGCCAAGTTGCCCTACCGCACGTAATGTCAGCCCCAGCTCATCGCTGCGATTCAGATGCTCAACACTATTACGTTCTCCGGTCGCCACCTTCAGTGCCTGATGGGCAACATTTTCTATCGGGCGCACAATCTGCCATTCAAAACAGGCGCTTGCCAACAATACCACTAACGCACAGAGGATATACGTCACCACCGGGGCAGCAACAAACCAAAGCATGGCCGCCAGCAAGATAAACATCAGGGTCATCACTCCACGCGCCCGCCAGCGAAGCGGTAATGAAGGCAGTTTACCCAGCCAGCCTTTACGCACCACCAGGCCTTTATGAATACGCTTACTGGTACGTCCGGCGTTCAACGCTTTGTACAGCGGCTCCACCGCCGCGATCTCTTCATCCGTCGCCCGGGTACGAATCGACATATAGCCACTGATTTTTCCCTCGCGCACCATCGGTACCGCATTGGCCCGCACCCAATAATGGTCACCATTTTTGCGGCGATTTTTCACGATGCCGCTCCAGGGCTCCCCTTTTTTCAGGGTGAACCACATATCCGCAAACGCCGCTTTTGGCATATCCGGGTGACGCACCATGTTGTGCGGCTGCCCTTGTAACTCTTGCAAGGTATAGCCGCTCACCTGCACAAAAGTGTCATTAGCATGAGTGATATAGCTTTGCAGATCGGTAGTGGACATCAGAGTGGTATCGTCCGCCAGCGGGGTATTTTGCTGGGTGACATACGGATGAGAAGACATGTTCGCGTCCTGTGCAGGTTATATGGTTGTTAACTTCTTGTCAGAGTTTATGTCGGCCCCGCTGCGGTTATCTTTAACCGATTAATTTGATTTAGATCGCAATTTGCGATTTAAACACAAATCTAATTCCTTGATTTAAAATACTTTCACTCTGTTACTATACGAAAACGTTAATTATCTTGCCCAAAAATCAGGCAATTATTGCCCTGAAAACGTGCATTTGCGCAGCAATCATCAAATCCATACCCGACAAAAACCGTGCAAAATAACAACAAATGTTAACAGATAGCATTAAATATTGCACAAATGATAACCGAATTTGTGTTTATCCCGATTTTCGCGATCGCAGCCGGAGTGGCGCAATCCCTGCAATACTTAAATCGGTATCATGTGATACGCGAGCCTCCGGAGCATATTTTGAACAGGTTACCTTCGAGCGCATCGGCTTTAGCGTGCAGCGCCCACGCCCTGAATCTCATTGAGAAGCGAACGCTGGATCATGAGGAGATGAAAGCACTTAACCGAGAGGTGATTGAATACTTCAAAGAGCATGTCAATCCGGGGTTTTTAGAGTATCGCAAATCTGTTACCGCCGGCGGGGATTACGGAGCCGTAGAGTGGCAAGCGGGAAGTTTAAATACGCTTGTCGACACCCAGGGCCAGGAGTTTATCGACTGCCTGGGAGGTTTTGGAATTTTCAACGTGGGGCACCGTAATCCAGTTGTGGTTTCCGCCGTACAGAATCAACTTGCGAAACAACCGCTGCACAGCCAGGAGCTGCTCGATCCGTTACGGGCGATGTTGGCGAAAACCCTTGCTGCGCTAACGCCCGGTAAACTGAAATACAGCTTCTTCTGTAATAGCGGCACCGAGTCCGTTGAAGCAGCGCTGAAGCTGGCGAAAGCTTACCAGTCACCGCGCGGCAAGTTTACTTTTATTGCCACCAGCGGCGCGTTCCACGGTAAATCACTTGGCGCGCTGTCGGCCACGGCGAAATCGACCTTCCGCAAACCGTTTATGCCGTTACTGCCGGGCTTCCGTCATGTGCCGTTTGGCAATATCGAAGCCATGCGCACGGCTCTTAACGAGTGCAAAAAAACCGGTGATGATGTGGCTGCGGTGATCCTCGAACCGATTCAGGGTGAAGGTGGCGTAATTCTGCCGCCGCCGGGCTATCTCACCGCCGTACGTAAGCTATGCGATGAGTTCGGCGCACTGATGATCCTCGATGAAGTACAAACGGGCATGGGGCGCACGGGCAAGATGTTCGCCTGCGAGCATGAGAACGTACAGCCGGATATCCTCTGCCTTGCCAAAGCGCTCGGCGGCGGCGTGATGCCGATTGGCGCGACCATCGCCACTGAAGAGGTGTTTTCAGTTCTGTTCGACAACCCATTCCTGCATACCACCACCTTTGGCGGCAACCCGCTGGCCTGTGCGGCGGCGCTGGCGACCATCAATGTGTTGCTGGAGCAGAACTTACCGGCTCAGGCTGAGCAAAAAGGCGATATGTTGCTGGACGGTTTCCGTCAACTGGCGCGGGAATATCCCGATCTGGTACAGGAAGCGCGTGGTAAAGGGATGTTGATGGCGATTGAGTTTGTTGATAACGAAATCGGCTATAACTTTGCCAGCGAGATGTTCCGCCAGCGCGTACTGGTGGCCGGAACGCTCAATAACGCCAAAACGATCCGCATTGAACCGCCACTGACACTGACCATTGAACAGTGTGAACTGGTGATCAAAGCGGCGCGTAAGGCGCTGGCGGCCATGCGAGTAAGTGTCGAAGAAGCGTAATATCAAATCGGATGGCGATACGACGTCGCCATCCGATCTTTTTATACGACGCGTACGCCCGCAGGCATCATCCGCTCCGGCGTTAACAGCACGCTTTCACTGCCGTCATCGGTTTCCGCACACAACAGCATGCATTCCGACGTTTCACCACGCATTTTCGCTTTTTGCAGATTGCATAAGACCACCACCGTTTTCCCCATCAGCTCTTCTTCGCTGTAGTACGGCACCAGGCTGGTCACGGTTTGCAGCGTTTTTTGCCCCACATCAACCTGTACGATGTACAGCTTGTCGGCGTTTTCATGGCGTTTCACTTCCACAATCTTTCCGACGCGCATTTCCAGACGTGCAAAATCAGCGTAAGCCACGGTTTCCATTGCTTCCTCCCTTAGGGTAAAATTTTACTAAACTATAGCAAAAGTTTTTCTCAATCCTGTAGGCTAAAAATGGAGAATGCAGGCGTGATCACATTCGTGAGCCGCTGTGTTACCGTTACAGCGTCAAAGAAACGCGCTTTATTTACTGAAAACAGGTGACCCGATAAGCACTTCCTCTACAATGGGGGCGCACATCAGGGAAAGTAAAAAAGGTAAACATGGCAACACTAAAAGACATCGCAATCGAAGCTGGCGTATCCCTGGCGACAGTATCCAGGGTCTTAAATGACGATCCGACATTGAATGTGAAAGAAGAGACGAAACATCGCATTCTCGAGATCGCCGAAAAGCTGGAGTACAAGACCAGTAGTGCCCGTAAACTCCAGACAGGTGCAGTCAACCAACACCATATTCTGGCTATCTACAGCTACCAGCAGGAGCTGGAGATCAACGATCCTTACTATCTGGCGATCCGCCACGGCATTGAAACCCAGTGCGAAAAGCTGGGCATCGAGCTCACCAACTGTTATGAACACAGCGGCTTACCAGACATTAAAAACGTCACCGGTATTTTAATTGTCGGCAAACCCACGCCCGCCCTGCGCGCCGCTGCCAGCGCGTTGACCGACAATATCTGTTTTATCGACTTTCACGAACCCGGCAGCGGTTACGATGCGGTGGATATCGATCTGGCACGCATCAGTAAAGAAATCATCGACTTCTATATCAACCAGGGCGTTAATCGTATTGGTTTTATTGGCGGTGAAGATGAGCCTGGCAAGGCGGATATTCGTGAGGTCGCCTTTGCGGAATATGGCCGACTGAAACAAGTGGTACGCGAAGAGGATATCTGGCGCGGCGGTTTTTCCAGTTCGTCGGGTTATGAACTGGCAAAACAAATGCTGGCGCGGGAAGACTATCCGAAGGCACTGTTTGTTGCTTCCGATTCCATTGCTATCGGCGTACTGCGGGCAATTCATGAACGAGGCCTGAACATCCCACAGGATATTTCGCTTATCAGCGTTAACGATATCCCCACCGCGCGATTTACCTTTCCGCCGCTCTCCACCGTGCGCATCCATTCCGAGATGATGGGAAGTCAGGGCGTTAACCTGGTGTATGAAAAAGCCCGCGATGGTCGCGCGCTGCCGCTGTTAGTCTTCGTTCCCAGCAAATTAAAACTGCGCGGCACGACCCGTTAAATCCCCTTACACACTGTCCGGCAATCGTTTTTGCCGGACAGTGCTGCCGTTTATTTTCGTGATCCAGTTAAAGTAAATGCATTTACCTGCTACTTTTTAGTAAAAATTTTACTAAACTCCCCAGCAATTACACAAACTACCATCACCATGAATGGTTCCGATTTCTCTCTACCGGGAGGCCCTATGAATCGCTGGGAAAACATTCAGCTCACCCACGAAAACCGACTTGCGCCGCGTGCGTACTTTTTTTCATATGATTCTGTTGCGCAAGCGCGTACCTTTGCCCGCGAAACCAGCAGCCTGTTTCTGCCCTTAAGCGGTCAGTGGAATTTCCACTTTTTTGACCATCCGCTGCAAGTACCAGAAGCCTTCACCTCTGAGTTAATGGCTGACTGGGGGCATATTACCGTCCCCGCCATGTGGCAAATGGAAGGTCACGGCAAACTGCAATATACCGACGAAGGTTTTCCGTTCCCCATCGATGTGCCGTTTGTCCCCAGCGATAACCCAACCGGTGCCTATCAACGTATTTTCACCCTCAGCGACGGCTGGCAGGGTAAACAGACGCTGATTAAATTTGACGGCGTCGAAACCTATTTTGAAGTCTATGTTAACGGTCAGTATGTGGGTTTCAGCAAGGGCAGTCGCCTGACCGCAGAGTTTGACATCAGCGCGATGGTTAAAACCGGCGACAACCTGTTGTGTGTGCGCGTGATGCAGTGGGCGGACTCTACCTACGTGGAAGACCAGGATATGTGGTGGTCAGCGGGGATCTTCCGCGATGTTTATCTGGTCGGAAAACACCTAACGCATATTAACGATTTCACTGTGCGTACCGACTTTGACGAAGCCTATTGCGATGCCACGCTTTCCTGCGAAGTGGTGCTGGAAAATCTCGCCGCCTCCCCTGTCGTCACGACGCTGGAATATACCCTGTTTGATGGCGAACGCGTGGTGCACAGCAGCGCCATTGATCATTTGGCAATTGAAAAACTGACCAGCGCCAGCTTTGCTTTTACTGTCGAACAGCCGCAGCAATGGTCAGCAGAATCCCCTTATCTTTACCATCTGGTCATGACGCTGAAAGACGCCAACGGCAACGTTCTGGAAGTGGTGCCACAACGCGTTGGCTTCCGTGATATCAAAGTGCGCGACGGTCTGTTCTGGATCAATAACCGTTATGTGATGCTGCACGGCGTCAACCGTCACGACAACGATCATCGCAAAGGCCGCGCCGTTGGAATGGATCGCGTCGAGAAAGATCTCCAGTTGATGAAGCAGCACAATATCAACTCCGTGCGTACCGCTCACTACCCGAACGATCCGCGTTTTTACGAACTGTGTGATATCTACGGCCTGTTTGTGATGGCGGAAACCGACGTCGAATCGCACGGCTTTGCTAATGTCGGCGATATTAGCCGTATTACCGACGATCCGCAGTGGGAAAAAGTCTACGTCGAGCGCATTGTTCGCCATATCCACGCGCAGAAAAACCATCCGTCGATCATCATCTGGTCGCTGGGCAATGAATCCGGCTATGGCTGTAACATCCGCGCGATGTACCATGCGGCGAAAGCGCTGGATGACACGCGACTGGTGCATTACGAAGAAGATCGCGATGCTGAAGTGGTCGATATTATTTCCACCATGTACACCCGCGTGCCGCTGATGAATGAGTTTGGTGAATACCCGCATCCGAAGCCGCGCATCATCTGTGAATATGCTCATGCGATGGGGAACGGACCGGGCGGGCTGACGGAGTACCAGAACGTCTTCTATAAGCACGATTGCATTCAGGGTCATTATGTCTGGGAGTGGTGCGACCACGGGATCCAGGCACAGGACGACCACGGCAATGTCTGGTATAAATTCGGCGGCGACTACGGCGACTATCCCAACAACTATAACTTCTGTCTTGATGGTTTGATCTATTCCGATCAGACGCCGGGACCGGGCCTGAAAGAGTACAAACAGGTTATCGCGCCGGTAAAAATCCACGCGCGGGATCTGACTCGCGGCGAGTTGAAAGTCGAAAATAAACTGTGGTTTACCACGCTTGATGACTACACCCTGCACGCAGAGGTGCGCGCCGAAGGTGAAACGCTCGCGACGCAGCAGATTAAACTGCGCGACGTTGCGCCGAACAGCGAAGCCCCCTTGCAGATCACGCTGCCGCAGCTGGACGCCCGCGAAGCGTTCCTCAACATTACGGTGACCAAAGATTCCCGCACCCGCTACAGCGAAGCCGGACACCCTATCGCCACTTATCAGTTCCCGCTGAAGGAAAACACCGCGCAGCCAGTGCCTTTCGCACCAAATAATGCGCGTCCGCTGACGCTGGAAGACGATCGTTTGAGCTGCACCGTTCGCGGCTACAACTTCGCGATCACCTTCTCAAAAATGAGTGGCAAACCGACATCCTGGCAGGTGAATGGCGAATCGCTGCTGACTCGCGAGCCAAAGATCAACTTCTTCAAGCCGATGATCGACAACCACAAGCAGGAGTACGAAGGGCTGTGGCAACCGAATCATTTGCAGATCATGCAGGAACATCTGCGCGACTTTGCCGTAGAACAGAGCGATGGTGAAGTGCTGATCATCAGCCGCACAGTTATTGCCCCGCCGGTGTTTGACTTCGGGATGCGCTGCACCTACATCTGGCGCATCGCTGCCGATGGCCAGGTTAACGTGGCGCTTTCCGGCGAGCGTTACGGCGACTATCCGCACATCATTCCGTGCATCGGTTTCACCATGGGAATTAACGGCGAATACGATCAGGTGGCGTATTACGGTCGTGGACCGGGCGAAAACTACGCCGACAGCCAGCAGGCTAACATCATCGATATCTGGCGCAGCACCGTCGATGCCATGTTCGAGAACTATCCCTTCCCGCAGAACAACGGTAACCGTCAGCATGTCCGCTGGACGGCACTGACTAACCGCCACGGTAACGGTCTGCTGGTGGTTCCGCAGCGCCCAATTAACTTCAGCGCCTGGCACTATACCCAGGAAAACATCCACGCTGCCCAGCACTGTAACGAGCTGCAGCGCAGTGATGACATCACCCTGAACCTCGATCACCAGCTGCTTGGCCTCGGCTCCAACTCCTGGGGCAGCGAGGTGCTGGACTCCTGGCGCGTCTGGTTCCGTGACTTCAGCTACGGCTTTACGTTGCTGCCGGTTTCTGGCGGAGAAGCTACCGCGCAAAGCCTGGCGTCGTATGAGTTCGGCGCAGGGTTCTTTTCCACGAATTTGCACAGCGAGAATAAGCAATGAGGATCATCGATAACTTAGAACAGTTCCGCCAGATTTACGCCTCTGGCAAGAAGTGGCAACGCTGCGTTGAAGCGATTGAAAATATCGACAACATTCAGCCTGGCGTCGCCCACTCCATCGGTGACTCATTGACTTACCGCGTGGAGACAGACTCCGCGACCGATGCGCTATTTACCGGGCATCGACGCTATTTTGAAGTGCATTACTACCTGCAAGGGCAGCAAAAAATTGAATATGCGCCGAAAGAGACATTACAGGTAGTGGAATATTATCGTGATGAAACTGACCGTGAATATTTAAAAGGCTGCGGAGAAACCGTTGAGGTCCACGAAGGGCAAATCGTTATTTGCGATATCCATGAAGCGTATCGGTTTATCTGCAATAACGCGGTCAAAAAAGTGGTTCTCAAAGTCACCATCGAAGATGGTTATTTCCATAACAAATAACAACTACGGCGGCAAAAGGAGTTTGCCGCCACCGCTACCCTACTCATTTTCGGAGATGTGTTATGTCTGATACCAAACGTAATACAATCGGCAAATTCGGCTTGCTCTCGCTGACTTTTGCCGCCGTTTACAGCTTTAACAACGTTATCAATAATAATATTGAGCTTGGACTGGCCTCGGCACCGATGTTTTTCCTCGCGACGATTTTTTATTTTATTCCCTTCTGTCTGATCATCGCAGAATTTGTTTCGTTAAATAAAAACTCAGAAGCCGGTGTCTACGCGTGGGTAAAAAGTTCGCTGGGCGGACGTTGGGCATTTATTACTGCCTATACCTACTGGTTCGTAAACCTGTTCTTTTTCACCTCACTGTTGCCGCGCGTTATTGCTTATGCTTCGTATGCCTTCCTCGGATACGAATATATTATGACGCCGGTTGCCACCACCATTATCAGTATGGTGCTGTTCGCCTTCTCCACCTGGGTTTCCACCAACGGGGCGAAAATGTTGGGGCCAATTACCTCCGTCACTTCAACGCTGATGCTGCTGTTAACGCTCTCCTACATTTTACTGGCAGGTACGGCGCTGGTTGGCGGCGTACAGCCTGCTGACGCCATCACCGTTGACGCGATGATCCCGAACTTCAACTGGGCGTTCCTCGGCGTTACCACCTGGATCTTTATGGCCGCAGGTGGCGCGGAGTCCGTCGCTGTGTACGTTAACGACGTCAAAGGCGGTTCGAAATCGTTCGTTAAAGTGATCATCCTCGCCGGGATTTTTATCGGCGTACTGTATTCCGTCTCCTCGGTGCTGATTAACGTCTTCGTCAGCAGCAAAGAGTTGAAATTTACCGGCGGATCGGTGCAGGTATTCCACGGCATGGCGGCGTATTTTGGTCTACCGGAAGCGTTGATGAATCGCTTTGTCGGTCTGGTGTCCTTTACCGCGATGTTCGGTTCCCTGCTGATGTGGACCGCAACGCCGGTGAAAATTTTCTTCTCCGAAATCCCGGAAGGCATCTTTGGTAAGAAAACCGTCGAACTGAACGAAAACGGCGTTCCGGCGCGCGCAGCGTGGATCCAGTTCCTGATCGTCATCCCGCTGATGATTATCCCGATGCTCGGTTCCAATACCGTGCAGGATCTGATGAATACTATTATTAATATGACCGCCGCAGCGTCCATGCTTCCGCCGTTATTCATCATGCTGGCTTACCTGAATTTACGCGCCAAATTAGATCACCTGCCACGCGATTTCCGTATGGGCTCCCGCCGCACCGGTATTATCGTTGTTTCAATGCTGATTGCGATATTTGCCGTAGGGTTTGTCGCTTCGACATTCCCGACTGGCGCGAATATTCTGACCATCATTTTTTATAACGTCGGCGGTATTGTTATCTTCCTTGGCTTTGCGTGGTGGAAATACAGTAAATATATAAAGGGATTAACGGCTGAAGAGCGCCATATTGAAGCGACGCCAGCCAGCAATGTTGATTAAGCAGAATAATAAAAAATGAGCAGGCATTTTCCCTCTTCCTGGATGAGGAGAGGGAAAATAGTTTCTGCCTTTATATTTTTATAATTACAACGATAAAAGGCTGTACTTTTTCTTTAGCTCATGGATTAACACAATGAAATTAATCACTGCACCATGCAGAGCATTACTTGCTCTGCCGTTTTGCTACGCCTTTTCTGCGGCAGGAGAAGAAGCACGTCCGGCAGAACATGACGACACAAAAACACCCGCAATTACCTCGACATCTTCTCCTTCATTTCGTTTTTACGGCGAATTAGGGGTTGGTGGATATATGGATTTAGAGGGTGAGAATAAACATAAATACAGCGACGGTACCTATATTGAAGGTGGCCTGGAGATGAAGTACGGCTCCTGGTTCGGCCTGATTTACGGCGAAGGCTGGACCGTGCAGGCCGACCACGACGGCAATGCCTGGGTGCCAGACCATAGCTGGGGTGGTTTCGAGGGCGGAATTAACCGTTTCTATGGCGGTTATCGTACCAATGATGGCACCGAAATCATGCTCAGTCTGCGTCAGGATTCCTCGCTGGATGACCTGCAATGGTGGGGCGATTTCACCCCCGATCTGGGCTACGTCATTCCCAATACCCGCGACATTATGACTGCGCTGAAGGTACAGAACTTAAGCGGCAACTTTCGTTATAGCGTCACCGCGACTCCTGCCGGACATCATGATGAAAGCAAAGCCTGGCTACATTTTGGCAAATACGATCGCTATGACGACAAATACACCTATCCGGCAATGATGAACGGTTACATCCAGTATGACCTTGCCGAAGGCATCACCTGGATGAACGGTCTGGAAATCACCGACGGCACAGGACAGCTCTATCTCACGGGCCTGCTAACTCCTAACTTTGCCGCTCGCGCCTGGCACCATACCGGACGCGCCGACGGGCTGGACGTACCGGGAAGTGAAAGTGGGATGATGGTGAGCGCCATGTATGAAGCGTTAAAGGGCGTTTATCTCTCCACCGCTTACACCTACGCCAAACATCGCCCTGACCACGCTGACGATGAAACCACCTCTTTCATGCAGTTTGGTATCTGGTACGAATACGGCGGCGGACGTTTCGCCACGGCTTTTGATAGCCGCTTCTACATGAAAAATGCCTCTCACGATCCCAGCGACCAAATCTTCCTGATGCAATATTTCTACTGGTAATAAGGACTGTAATTTCATGAAAATAAAAACTATTTTAACGCCAGTAACCTGCGCTCTGCTGATAAGTTTTTCCGCCCATGCCGCTAACGCCGACAATTATAAAAACGTGATTAACCGTACTGGCGCGCCGCAGTACATGAAGGATTACGATTACGACGATCACCAGCGTTTTAATCCGTTTTTCGATCTCGGAGCCTGGCATGGTCATCTGTTGCCAGACGGCCCTAACACCATGGGCGGCTTTCCGGGCGTTGCGCTGCTGACGGAAGAGTACATCAACTTTATGGCCAGCAATTTCGACCGCCTGACCGTCTGGCAGGACGGCAAGAAAGTCGACTTTACGCTGGAGGCATACAGTATTCCCGGTGCGCTGGTGCAAAAACTGACAGCAAAAGATGTGCAAGTCGAAATGACTCTGCGCTTCGCCACGCCGCGCACGTCACTACTGGAAACCAAAATCACCAGCAATAAACCGCTGGATCTGGTGTGGGACGGCGAACTGCTGGAAAAACTGGAAGCGAAAGAAGGGAAACCGCTTTCCGATAAAACCATTGCTGGCGAATACCCTGACTATCAGCGCAAAATCAGCGCCACCCGTGATGGCCTGAAAGTCACCTTTGGCAAAGTGCGCGCCACCTGGGATCTGCTGACCTCCGGCGAATCGGAATATCAGGTGCATAAATCCCTGCCGGTGCAGACTGAAATCAACGGTAATCGCTTTACCAGTAAGGCGCATATCAACGGTTCGACCACGCTCTACACCACCTATTCCCATCTGCTGACCGCTCAGGAAGTTAGCAAAGAGCAAATGCAGATCCGCGATATTCTGGCGCGTCCGGCGTTTTATCTCACCGCCTCGCAGCAACGCTGGGAAGAATACCTGAAGAAAGGGTTAACCAATCCGGATGCGACGCCGGAACAGACGCGCGTCGCGGTGAAAGCGATCGAAACGCTCAACGGTAACTGGCGCTCACCGGGCGGTGCGGTGAAATTTAACACCGTTACACCGTCGGTGACCGGGCGCTGGTTCTCCGGCAATCAGACCTGGCCGTGGGATACCTGGAAGCAGGCGTTTGCGATGGCGCATTTCAATCCGGACATCGCCAAAGAGAATATCCGCGCGGTCTTCTCCTGGCAGATCCAGCCTGGCGATAGCGTGCGTCCGCAGGATGTGGGCTTTGTCCCCGACCTGATAGCGTGGAACCTTAGCCCCGAGCGTGGTGGCGATGGCGGCAACTGGAACGAACGTAATACCAAACCCAGCCTTGCCGCCTGGTCGGTGATGGAAGTGTATAACGTCACCCAAGATAAAACCTGGGTGGCAGAGATGTACCCGAAACTGGTGGCCTATCACGACTGGTGGTTACGTAACCGCGATCACAACGGCAACGGCGTGCCGGAATATGGCGCGACCCGCGACAAAGCCCACAACACTGAGAGCGGCGAGATGCTGTTTACGGTGAAAAAAGGCGATAAAGAAGAGACGCAGTCTGGGCTGAACAACTACGCCCGCGTGGTGGAGAAAGGCCAGTACGACAGTCTGGAAATTCCGGCACAGGTTGCTGCATCGTGGGAATCGGGGCGTGATGATGCCGCCGTCTTTGGGTTTATCGACAAAGAACAGTTGGATAAATATGTCGCTAATGGCGGCAAACGTAGCGACTGGACGGTGAAATTCGCCGAAAACCGCAGTCAGGACGGAACGTTGCTGGGCTACTCGCTATTGCAGGAGTCGGTGGATCAGGCCAGCTATATGTACAGCGATAACCATTATCTGGCGGAGATGGCAACCATCCTCGGTAAGCCAGAAGAGGCCAAACGCTATCGCCAGTTGGCACAGCAGCTCGCGGACTACATCAACACCTGTATGTTCGACCCGACTACCCAGTTCTACTATGACGTACGTATTGAAGATAAACCACTGGCGAACGGCTGCGCGGGCAAACCGATTGTTGAGCGCGGTAAAGGGCCGGAAGGCTGGTCGCCGCTGTTTAACGGTGCGGCAACGCAGGCCAATGCCGACGCGGTGGTGAAGGTGATGCTCGATCCTAAAGAGTTCAACACCTTTGTCCCGCTGGGAACGGCGGCGTTAACCAATCCGGCTTTTGGCGCTGATATCTACTGGCGTGGGCGCGTATGGGTGGATCAGTTCTGGTTTGGTCTGAAAGGGATGGAGCGTTACGGTTATCGTGATGATGCCCTGAAGCTGGCGGATACGTTCTTCCGGCACGCCAAAGGGTTAACCGCCGATGGACCAATTCAGGAAAATTACAACCCGCTGACAGGCGCACAGCAAGGCGCACCAAATTTCTCCTGGAGTGCCGCGCATTTGTATATGTTGTATAACGATTTTTTCCGTAAGCAATAATTTGCAACTGCTGGCGGATGCGGCGTAAACGCCTTATCCGCCCTACATGTGCAATCCTCCTGGCCGGATAAAACGCGGCAAGCGTTGCATCCGGCAACTGCACCGCGCCACTGGCGGATGCGGCGTGAACGCCTTATCCGCCCTACATGTGTGTTCCCGTAGGTCGGATAAGACGCGACAAGCGTCGCATCCGGCATCTGCACCGCGCCACTGGCGGATGCGGCGTGGACGCCTTATCCGCCCTACATGTGCAATTCCGTAACCTGGATAAAACGCGACAAGCGTCGCATCCGGCGTTATCACCGGGCGTATTCTTTTTGAATCCCATCACAAACCCCGCACTCCCCTTTTCCCTTTTCTCCGGCGACGGCTAAATTAGAACTCATCCGACCACATAACAATTATTTTACATACTGGACAATTTTATGAGCTACCCGTCGCTGTTCGCCCCGCTGGATTTAGGTTTTACCACGTTAAAAAACCGCGTGTTGATGGGCTCAATGCACACCGGGCTGGAGGAATACCCGGACGGTGCCGAGCGGCTGGCAGCGTTTTATGCCGAACGCGCCCGTCACGGCGTGGCGCTGATTGTCAGCGGCGGCATTGCACCAGATTTAACAGGCGTTGGCATGGAAGGTGGCGCAATGCTCAACGACGCCAGCCAGATCCCACACCATCGCACCATTACCGAAGCGGTACATCAGGAAGGCGGCAAAATAGCCCTGCAAATTTTGCATACCGGGCGCTACAGCTACCAACCGCATCTGGTCGCCCCGTCCGCATTGCAGGCCCCCATCAACCGTTTCGTGCCCCATGAGTTAAGCCATGAAGAGATCCTGCAACTGATCGACAATTTCGCCCGCTGCGCGCAACTGGCGCGGGAGGCAGGATACGACGGTGTAGAGGTGATGGGTTCCGAAGGGTATTTGATCAACGAATTTCTGACGCTGCGCACCAATCAGCGTAGTGACCAGTGGGGCGGCGATTACCGCAACCGGATGCGATTTGCCGTAGAAGTAGTGCGTGCGGTGCGCGAACGCGTCGGCAACGACTTCATTATTATCTACCGACTGTCGATGCTCGACCTGGTCGAAGACGGCGGGACTTTTGCCGAAACGGTAGAGCTGGCGCAGGCCATTGAAGCGGCGGGCGCGACCATTATCAACACCGGCATTGGCTGGCATGAAGCACGTATTCCGACCATTGCCACGCCCGTGCCGCGCGGCGCATTTAGCTGGGTCACGCGCAAACTGAAAGGCCACGTCTCGCTGCCGCTGGTAACCACCAACCGGATTAACGATCCGCAGGTTGCCGACGATATTCTCTCGCGCGGCGATGCCGATATGGTATCGATGGCGCGACCGTTTCTTGCTGATGCGGAGCTGCTGTCAAAAGCGCAATCGGGACGAGCCGATGAGATCAACACTTGTATTGGCTGCAATCAGGCCTGTCTCGATCAAATCTTCGTTGGCAAAGTCACCTCGTGCCTGGTGAATCCTCGCGCCTGCCACGAAACCAAAATGCCAATCCTTCCCGCCGTGCAGAAAAAAAATCTGGCGGTGGTCGGTGCGGGACCTGCTGGGCTGGCGTTTGCCATTAACGCGGCGGCGCGTGGGCATCAGGTAACATTGTTTGACGCTCATAGCGAGATTGGCGGGCAGTTTAATATCGCCAAACAGATCCCCGGCAAAGAGGAGTTTTACGAAACGCTGCGCTATTACCGCCGGATGATCGAAGTGACGGGCGTGACGCTAAAACTCAATCACACCGTGACGGCGGATCAGTTACAGGCTTTCGATGAAACGATCCTCGCCAGTGGGATCGTGCCGCGCACTCCGCCCATCGACGGGATCGATCATCCGAAGGTATTGAGTTATCTCGATGTACTGCGCGACAAAGCGCCGGTTGGCAACAAAGTTGCCATCATCGGTTGTGGCGGGATTGGTTTTGATACGGCGATGTATTTAAGTCAGCCGGGCGAATCCACCAGCCAGAATATCGCCGGGTTCTGTAATGAATGGGGGATCGACAGTAGCCTACAACAGGCTGGTGGCTTAAGCCCGCAGGGAATGCAGATCCCCCGTAGCCCACGGCAGATTGTGATGCTCCAGCGCAAAGCCAGCAAACCAGGACAGGGGTTAGGCAAAACCACCGGCTGGATCCATCGCACCACCCTGCTCTCGCGGGGTGTGAAAATGATCCCAGGCGTAAGTTATCAGAAGATTGACGATGACGGGCTGCATGTGGTGATCAACGGCGAAACGCAGGTATTAGCAGTGGACAATGTGGTGATCTGCGCAGGGCAAGAGCCAAACCGCGCGCTGGCGCAACCGCTGATTGATAGCGGGAAAACGGTGCATTTAATTGGCGGCTGCGATGTGGCTATGGAGCTGGACGCACGACGGGCAATTGCCCAGGGAACACGGCTGGCGCTGGAGATTTAAATCGTTATTTGAAGCGCCGGATGCAACGCATCCGGCACGTCGCGTTAATCAATAAACAAGGCGGGAGAAATGCCGAATCGCGTTGCCAATTTTTTAGCGTGTTCCAGCGTTAATTTCCTCTTCCCGCTCAAAACGCGTGACACCATAGATTTACTGCCAATTTCCGGCAGATCGGAAAGGGTTAAACCATATTGATCCATAAGGGTACGAATCACGGCTATACCGCCAGGCATGGCTTGAGCCATGGCATTAAATTCCGCAAATTCGGGCGCTGATTCTTCCCACGCGGTTATTTTGGCACACACCAGATCCAGCAAGGGGTTTTCAGGATCGTTGAGCAGCAGATGATCTACCAGTTCCAGCGCCTGGGTGTATTGTTCCTCGTTCTGAATACCCGCCAGAAAAGGTGCCACAGCAGTTAGCTTTTCTCCTGCTTGCAAGATGTCGGCAATCGCAATCATTTTTTCCCCTTAGTACGATGAACAGCGGTAAAGAAATCGTATTCTTTATGCGTCATAACTTCACGTATGTAGCACTTTTGCGATTCAAAAAAGACCATTGCTACAACACGTAATTCATTGCCCCCAACATTGAAAACATAATGCTTATCCAGATATTTGAAGTTATCCAGAGATGGGAATACTGCTTTTAATGACTCAGGTTTTTTGAAATATCCCTTAGCAATCGTGTTCCCCAGAGCCACCAACTCCGTTTTATGTTGCGGGTATTTTTCCGCAGCATCTTTCAATGCTTTTTGAGTTATCAGGTGCATTCTTCATCACGTCCGTTGACAAATTGGCAATATGATAACATCCGTTGCCAGATTGGCAACGGATGAATTTATCTGTGTGACGGAAGAATAAACGTAGAAAAACGCTAAACAAGAGAATGTAGACGATGGTGACAGGGATTTTTTGTTTTATGGAAGCGCGATTCCAGAACTGGGCAGACATTGCCGGATGCGACGCTTGCCGCGTCTTATCCGGCCTGGAGTAACGTGCTGAACGTAGGCCGGATAAGGCGTTTACGCCGCATCCGGCAGGTAACTCCCAATCTTACCGACGACGTCCCAGCTTCACCGCTTTCAGTACCACAAATTTATTATTCGTCGCAATAGTGGTGCAGTTGCCGAAAATCTTCTTCAGTTTATGGAAGTAATCCAGGTGACGGTTGGCAACGATATACAGCTCGCCGTTGATTTTCAGGCAGCGGCGGGCGTGGTGGAACATCTCCCAGGCGACGTTATCGGTCAGCGCATGTTGTTGGTGAAACGGCGGGTTGCAGAGCACAGCATTAAAGCGGAAAGGCTCCACGCCGGAGAGCGCGTTGTTGATCATAAACTCGCAGCGATCCAACGCCTCTGGCATGTTGGTTTCAACGTTCAAACGGCTGGAAGCAACCGCCATCGGCGATTCATCGACAAACACCACTTTCGCCTGCGGGTTTTTATCAAGCAGCGTCAGACCAATAACGCCATTACCGCAACCGAGATCGACAATCTCCCCTTCGAGATTCTCTGGCAGATGTTGCATAAAGAAGCGCGCGCCGATATCAAGCCCGGTGCGGGAGAAGACATTCGCATGGTTGTGGATAGTCCAGTCAGTACCTTCCAGCTTCCAGCTAACGGTCTGCGGCGCATCGGCCAGCTGCGGTTCATTGAAAGTGCAATTAATCAGGCGCGCTTTTTTCCATGCCAGCGTGGTGGTGGTTGGGCCGAGCACTTTTTCGAACAGTTCCAGCGTGGAAGTGTGAATGTCACGGGCCTTGGCACCGGCAATAATACGTGTATCCGACGTGACCACTTTGCGCAGCGCACGCAGTTGCTGTTCCAGCAATGCCAGTGTTTTCGGCACTTTGATCAGCACCACACCCGGCTGTTGCGGGTAGTCGGCGGTGCTGTCGAGAAACTTCACGCTCGACTCATCAATCCCGTTGAGGCGTAAATTCTCGCGCGTCGCCAGTTCACTGATGTATGAGTCGCCAATGCTGTACGGCTTATGTTCCGCCAGTGCGCAGCTTAACGCACCAAAGGCATCATTCAGGATCAACACCGGGCCGCGGATTTCTGTGTCGTCCAACTGTTGCAGCAAATATTCATCCGCCGCTTCCCACGCCTGTAGCGGGTTAACGTCATCCGTCGCCGGAAAACGTTGTAGTGTCAGTGAACGGAAACCGTTGTCTAAGTGGCTCATCGGCCCTCCTGAATGATAAAATTTCGACATTGCCCCTGAAAAGGGTGCGTGAGTATACCCTTTTTCTCTTTTTCGTGGGCGGTTATGAGCAATCTTACTTATCTTCAGGGTTATCCCGAGCAGCTACTTTCCCAGGTGCGAACACTGATTAACGAACAGCGTCTGGGCGATGTGCTGGCAAAACGCTATCCGGGAACACACGACTACGCCACCGATAAAGCCCTCTGGCAATATACTCAGGATCTGAAAAATCAGTTTCTGCGTAATGCCCCGCCGATCAATAAAGTGATGTATGACAATAAGATCCATGTGCTAAAAAACGCGCTCGGGTTACATACCGCTGTTTCTCGTGTGCAGGGCGGCAAGCTGAAAGCAAAGGTGGAGATCCGCGTCGCTACCGTGTTTCGCAACGCGCCGGAACCGTTTTTGCGCATGATCGTGGTGCACGAGCTGGCGCACCTGAAGGAGAAAGAGCATAACAAAGCGTTTTACCAGTTGTGTTGTCATATGGAACCCCAGTACCACCAGCTTGAGTTCGACACCCGACTGTGGCTAACGCAGTTGTCGCTTGGGCAGAACAAAATCTGAAAATGATGTCAGGCGTTATCTTTTCTTTCTTTAGCGCCTAAAATCGACCTCCCCCCTTTCGTTAAGGATAACGACCATGCTGCGCGCATTTGCCCGCCTTCTTCTCCGTATTTGTTTTTCTCGCCGGACTCTAAAGATTGCCTGCTTACTGTTACTTGTGGCAGGAGCGACCATCCTTATCGCCGATCGCGTAATGGTCAACGCCAGCAAACAGCTGACCTGGAGCGATGTCAACGCCGTTCCGGCGCGTAACGTGGGTTTATTGCTGGGGGCGAGGCCGGGTAATCGCTACTTTACCCGACGTATTGATACCGCAGCAGCGTTGTACCACGCCGGAAAAGTGAAATGGCTGCTGGTAAGTGGCGATAACGGACGTAAAAATTACGATGAAGCATCAGGTATGCAGCAGGCTTTGATCGCTAAAGGCGTACCAGCAAAAGTGATCTTCTGCGACTATGCCGGATTCTCAACGCTGGATTCGGTAGTGCGTGCCAAAAAGGTTTTTGGTGAAAACCATATCACCATTATCTCGCAAGAATTTCATAATCAACGCGCCATCTGGCTGGCAAAACAGTACGGCATCGACGCTATCGGTTTTAACGCGCCAGACCTCAATATGAAGCACGGTTTTTATACTCAACTGCGGGAGAAACTCGCTCGTGTCAGCGCCGTGATTGACGCCAAAATCCTCCATCGCCAGCCGAAATATCTCGGGCCTTCGGTCATGATTGGGCCGTTTAGTGAGCATGGCTGTCCGGCGCAGAAATAATGCGTATCTGCGCACGTCGAAGATGAAAAAGGCGTGCTACATTGACGACAGAATCCCTTTATGGAGTATCCACGCGTTATGATACGTTTCGCTGTGATTGGTACGAACTGGATCACTCGCCAGTTCGTCGAGGCCGCCCATGAGAGCGGTAAATACAAGTTAACCGCCGTATATTCCCGCAGCCTTGAACAGGCCCAGCACTTCGCCAATGATTTTTCTGTCGAGCATCTGTTTACCTCGCTGGAAGCGATGGCGGAAAGCGATGCCATTGACGCGGTGTATATTGCCAGCCCGAATTCCCTGCATTTTTCCCAGACACAACTTTTCCTTAGCCATAAAATTAATGTGATTTGCGAGAAACCGCTGGCGTCGAATCTGGCGGAAGTGGATGCCGCCATTGCCTGTGCGCGGGAAAATCAGGTGGTGCTGTTTGAGGCATTTAAAACCGCCTGCCTGCCGAACTTTCATTTGTTGCGCCAGGCGCTGCCGAAAGTCGGCAAACTGCGGAAAGTCTTTTTCAACTATTGCCAGTATTCCTCGCGGTATCAACGTTACCTGGATGGTGAGAATCCCAACACCTTTAATCCGGCATTCTCTAACGGTTCAATTATGGATATCGGTTTTTACTGTCTGGCGTCGGCGGTGGCGTTATTTGGTGAGCCGAAAAGCGTGCAGGCAACCGCCAGTTTGCTGGCAAGCGGCGTTGACGCCCAGGGCGTGGTGGTGATGGATTACGGTGATTTCAGCGTCACCTTGCAGCACTCAAAAGTCAGTGATTCTGTCCTGGCGAGCGAGATTCAGGGCGAAGCAGGATCGCTGGTGATTGAAAAACTGTCTGAATGCCAGAAAGTGTGCTTCGTGCCGCGTGGCAGCCAAATGCAGGATCTCACCCAGCCGCAGCATATTAATACCATGCTCTACGAAGCAGAGCTGTTCGCTACCCTGGTGGATGAGCATCTGGTGGATCATCCAGGGCTGGCGGTCAGTCGCATCACCGCCAAACTGCTGACCGAGATCCGCCGCCAGACTGGGGTGATTTTTCCGGCAGATAGCGTAAAACTATAATTGCCAAAGTAAAACAGTGTAAAAGGTATGTAACAGACCATTGACTGGCTGAATGGTCTGTCATACTTTGTTACCTGCAAAGGGGAGTAACTTCATTGCCGGTCGATCGTCATTACGATGTGTGAAAAAACACATCCGGTCACCGGGCAACCCGAAAGGAATACGCAGACGTATTCCTTTTTTGTTGTAAGTGAGACCTTGCCGGAAGGCGAGGTCTATGCATAAAAAGCAGCGGCTGACGTCTTCCGACGTTGGCCGTTTTTTTATGTGTAAGGAACTTCTATGAATACTGTCGGCACGCCGTTGCTATGGGGCGGATTCGCTGTTGTTGTCGCCATTATGCTGGCTATCGACCTGTTGTTGCAGGGGCGTCGTGGGGCACATGCCATGACCATGAAACAGGCTGCGGCCTGGTCGCTGGTCTGGGTGACGCTGTCGTTACTGTTTAACGCCGCTTTCTGGTGGTATCTGGTGCAAACCGAAGGTCGCGCCGTTGCCGATCCACAGGCACTGGCCTTTCTCACAGGTTATCTGATTGAGAAATCGCTGGCGGTCGATAACGTCTTTGTCTGGCTGATGTTGTTCAGCTATTTCTCTGTTCCGGCGGCATTACAACGCCGCGTGCTGGTGTATGGCGTGCTCGGGGCGATTGTTCTGCGTACCATCATGATCTTCACTGGCAGCTGGCTAATTTCGCAGTTCGACTGGATCCTGTATATCTTCGGTGCCTTCCTGCTGTTTACCGGCGTGAAGATGGCGCTCGCCCATGAAGATGAATCAGGCATTGGCGACAAGCCGCTGGTGCGCTGGCTACGCGGTCATTTGCGCATGACCGACACCATCGACAACGAGCATTTCTTTGTGCGTAAGAATGGATTGCTGTACGCCACACCGCTGATGCTGGTACTGATTCTGGTGGAATTGAGCGACGTGATTTTCGCCGTGGATAGCATTCCGGCTATCTTCGCCGTGACCACTGACCCGTTCATTGTGCTGACCTCAAACCTGTTTGCGATCCTCGGCCTGCGTGCGATGTATTTCCTGCTGGCGGGCGTAGCAGAGCGTTTCTCGATGCTCAAATATGGCCTGGCGGTGATTCTGGTGTTTATCGGTATCAAGATGCTGATTGTCGACTTCTACCATATTCCAATCGCCGTCTCGCTGGGCGTGGTGTTTGGCATTCTGGTGATGACGTTTATTATCAACGCCTGGGTGAATTATCGGCATGATAAGCAGCGGGGTGGATAATTTTTAATCTGCCTAAGCCGTGTACCCTGTCATTAACATGAGCACCGTTTTCTCCCTCTCCCTTCCAGGGAGAGGGTCGGGGTGAGGGTAATTTTTCGCACCGATGCTGGCCTGTTCCCCTCACCCTAACCCTCTCCCCAAACGGGGCGAGGGGACTGACCGAGTCCTTTTTTGATGTTGTCATCAGTCTGGAAGCCGCACGTTGGCTTTATTTTTATGTCAAAGAAATGTAACCATTAAGTTTCAAAATATGACCTCTCTTTAAAATCCAGCATTTTTCGCTTCCCGAAGCTGTAACTTTCCTTATACTCGACCTTGCAAACACTTTGTTACATCCTGAAAGATGCGTCGACAGAACGCACCAGGGATGTGCGACAACACAATGAAAGGATCGAAAAATGACTACGCAACGTTCACCGGGGCTATTCCGGCGTCTGGCTCATGGCAGCCTGGTAAAACAAATCCTGGTCGGCCTTGTTCTGGGGATTCTTCTGGCATGGATCTCAAAACCCGCGGCGGAAGCTGTTGGTCTGTTAGGTACTTTGTTCGTCGGCGCACTGAAAGCCGTTGCCCCCATCCTGGTGTTGATGCTGGTGATGGCATCTATTGCTAACCACCAGCACGGGCAGAAAACCAATATCCGCCCTATTTTGTTCCTCTATCTACTGGGCACCTTCTCTGCTGCTCTGGCCGCAGTAGTCTTCAGCTTTGCCTTCCCTTCTACCCTGCATTTATCCAGTAGCGCGGGTGATATTTCGCCGCCGTCAGGCATTGTCGAAGTGATGCGCGGGCTGGTAATGAGCATGGTTTCCAACCCCATCGACGCGCTGCTGAAAGGTAACTACATCGGGATTCTGGTGTGGGCGATCGGCCTCGGCTTCGCACTGCGTCACGGTAACGAGACCACCAAAAACCTGGTTAACGATATGTCGAATGCCGTTACCTTTATGGTGAAACTGGTCATTCGCTTCGCACCGATTGGTATTTTTGGGCTGGTTTCTTCTACCCTGGCAACCACCGGTTTCTCCACACTGTGGGGCTACGCGCAACTGCTGGTCGTGCTGGTTGGCTGTATGTTACTGGTGGCGCTGGTGGTTAACCCATTGCTGGTGTGGTGGAAAATTCGTCGTAACCCGTTCCCGCTGGTGCTGCTGTGCCTGCGCGAAAGCGGTGTGTATGCCTTCTTCACCCGCAGCTCTGCAGCGAACATTCCGGTGAATATGGCGCTGTGTGAAAAGCTGAATCTGGATCGCGATACCTATTCCGTTTCTATTCCGCTGGGAGCCACCATCAATATGGCGGGCGCAGCAATCACTATTACCGTGTTGACGCTGGCTGCGGTTAATACGCTGGGTATTCCGGTCGATCTGCCCACGGCGCTGCTGTTGAGCGTGGTGGCTTCTCTGTGTGCCTGTGGCGCATCCGGCGTGGCGGGGGGGTCTCTGCTGCTGATCCCACTGGCCTGTAATATGTTCGGTATTTCGAACGATATCGCCATGCAGGTGGTTGCCGTCGGCTTTATCATCGGCGTATTGCAGGACTCTTGCGAAACCGCGCTGAACTCTTCAACTGACGTGCTGTTCACTGCGGCAGCTTGCCAGGCAGAAGACGATCGTCTGGCAAATAGCGCCCTGCGTAATTAATTGTTTAACCCCTTTCGTCTACGGCGGAAGGGGTTTTCTCAACTTTAAACGGATCAATTCCCCTTTTCTGCATCCGCCAGAAACGAATGATATTCAGGCCATTCATAAGCAGAAAACTACCCTCAATCATCGTGCCGCCTATCGACCCCGCCCAGAAGTTGTGAATCACCCAGCAACACGTTGAAAACCACATTACGCAGCGCATGGTCAGCCCTTTACAGCAGAATAGCGCCCAGGTACTGACAATCGTGCCGATAACCGGCAATAGTTCGACAGGATGATGGAACTTCGCGAGGCCAATTCCGCCAGTCAGCACAATAAAAATCGCCATTACCCATAAGCTGCGCGTGCGTAAGGTAATCAATGTACGAATGGCATTAAGGATGGCACTGGCACCAGCGGGATAGGTGCCCAGAAGAAAAAAATGTACGCCAATAACGGCGCTATAGACCGAAAGCTGCTTTTTGAAGCGACGTTCGTCACGATTGAAAAATGTTGTGATACCAATCAGAAAGGCGATGACACCCACGCCCTGGGCCAGCCAATACGCGGTCATGATAAATCCTTAGCAGGTATGGAAAAGCAAACGGCGCTTCACATTATGAAACGCCGTTTTTTATTAACAACTCATTTCGACTTTATAGCGTTACGCCGCTTTTGAAGATCGCCAGTTCGCGGAAGTCGTTACGCTCGTTACAGGTTTGCTTACCGTTGGCAAACTCAACGATGGTGTCGATAAATTCTTCCAGCAACTGCGGCATCGCTTTACCGTGGATCAACTGACCCGCGTCAAAGTCGATCCAGTGTTTTTTCTTCGCCGCCAGTTCACTGTTGGTGGCGATTTTCACCGTCGGCACAAATCCACCATACGGCGTGCCACGACCAGTACTGAACAGCACCATATGGCAGCCCGCACCCGCCAGGGCGCTGGTCGCTACGGCATCGTTACCCGGCGCACTTAACAAGTTCAGCCCTGGCGTTTTCAGACGCTCGCCGTAACGCAGCACGTCAACCACGACGCTGGAACCCGCTTTCTGGGTACAGCCAAGTGATTTGTCTTCCAGCGTGGTGATACCGCCCGCTTTGTTCCCCGGCGATGGGTTTTCATAGATCGGCTGATCATGGGCAATAAAGTACTGTTTGAAGTCGTTGACCATGGTGACCAGTTTTTCAAACGTTGCTTCGTCGCGGCAATGGTCCATCAGCAACTGCTCTGCGCCAAACATCTCCGGCACTTCGGTCAGTACGGTAGTACCGCCGTTAGCAATCACGTAGTCAGAGAAACGCCCCAGCATCGGGTTAGCAGTAATACCAGAAAGACCGTCAGAACCACCGCACTCCAGACCAAACTTCAGTTCGCTGAGTTTGCCTGGCTCGCGTTTATCGTTGCGCATCACGTTATACAGCTGATGCAAATGCTCGATTCCGGCTTCGATCTCATCATCCTGCTGTTGGCAGATCATGAAATGAACGCGTTCAGGATCGATATCGCCCAGCGTTTCACGGAATGCGGCAACCTGGTTGTTTTCACAGCCCAGACCAATCACCAGCACTGCGCCTGCGTTCGGGTGGCGCACCATGTTTTGCAGCATGGTGCGGGTATTAATGTGATCGTCGCCCAGCTGTGAGCAGCCGTAGGTGTGGCTGAAGAGGAACACGCCGTCAGTACCTTCGGCGTTGTTGGTCTCTTTCAGAAAACGGTTCTGGATCTGCCGCGCGATGCCGTTGACACAGCCCACGGTTGGCAGGATCCACAGCTCATTACGCACCCCGACATCGCCGTTAGCGCGACGATAGATCTGCACTTCACGATCTGCCGCTTGCGCAGGCAGATCCTGAAAATCAGGTTGATAGCGATACTGATCCAGATCGCTCAGATTCGTGCGCGTATTGTGGGCGTGAACGTGAACACCTGCCGCAATATCCGCCAATGCATAACCAATCGGCAGGCCATATTTGATGACATTGGCCCCTTTTGCGATATCCGTTAACGCAAATTTATGTCCACGAGCAACATCCTGGCGCAGCGTAACAGTCTGGTTATCGACACTGACTTCTGTGCCTTCAGCCAAATCTGCTAAAGCGACCGCGACGTTATCCAGCGCATGGATCTTGATGTATTGCATATCAACCCCAGACCTTAGTTCAGTTCAATGGCGAAGTAGTCACGCGCATTGTTAAAGCAAATATTTTTCACCATCTCGCCCAGCAGGTTGATGTCCGCCGGTGCTTCGCCCGCTTCCACCCAGCGACCGATCATCTGGCACAGAATGCGGCGGAAGTATTCGTGACGGGTGTATGACAGGAAGCTACGGCTGTCAGTCAGCATACCGACAAAGCGGCTCAGCAGACCGAGCTGCGCCAGTTGGGTCATCTGACGTTCCATACCGTCTTTCTGATCGTTAAACCACCAGCCGGAACCGAACTGCATTTTGCCCGGCATACCTTCGCCCTGGAAGTTACCGATCATGGTGCCCAGCACTTCGTTATCGCGCGGGTTCAGGCAGTACAGAATGGTTTTCGGCAGCAGGTTTTCTTCATTCTGCTTGCTCAGCAACTTAGACAGCTCTTCCGCCATCGGACGGTCGTTGATGGAGTCAAAGCCTACATCCGGCCCCAGCAGTTTGAACTGACGCAGGTTGTTATTACGCAGCGCGCCAATGTGGTACTGCTGTACCCAGCCGCGACGTGCATATTCGGCACCAAGGAACACCAGTACCGCAGTTTTGAACTGCGCCACTTCGTGCTCGCTCAGGGTTTCGCCAGCCAGACGGCGCGCCAGAATGCTGTCCAGTTCCGCTTCGTTCGCTTCAGCAAACATCACCACATCCAGCGCGTGGTCAGACACTTTACAGCCGTGAGCGGCGAAGTGATCCAGACGTTTGGTCAGGGCAGTTTGCAGGTCAGCAAAGCGGCGAATGTCGGTATCGGAAACTTCGCCCAGCTTCGCCATGTAGTCGTTAAAGGTCGCCTGTTCGATGTTGAAGGCTTTGTCCGGACGCCAGCTCGGCAGCACTTTGATGGTGAAAGAGCCGTCTTTGGCGATCTCTGCGTGATGCTCCAGAGAATCGATCGGGTCATCGGTGGTGCCGACCATTTTCACGTTCATCTGCTGCATGATGCCGCGCGCGGAGAAGTTATCCTGCGCCAGCAGTTCGTTACATTCGTTCCAGATTTCATCGGCAGTTGACGGAGAAAGCAATTTGCCAGTGATACCAAACGGACGGCGCAGTTCGAGGTGCGTCCAGTGGTATAACGGGTTGCCGATAGTGTGCGGAACAGTCGCCGCCCAGGCGTCAAATTTTTCACGGTCAGACGCATCACCGGTACACAGACGCTCGGCCACACCGTTGGTACGCATAGCGCGCCATTTGTAGTGATCGCCTTTCAGCCAGATGTCATACAGGTTTTTAAAACGATAGTCTTCCGCAATCTGCTGCGGCGGCAAATGGCAATGGTAATCGAAAATCGGCTGGTCTTTTGCGTAGTCGTGATACAGACGGCGGGCAAATTCGGTATCTAACAGGAAATCTTCAGTCATAAACGGAGTCATTTTCGTCTTCCTCTCAACGAGTGAGCTAGCTTGCTTATGGTGCGATGCTGACAAAGTTATCACACCAATTTCCAGAGTCCGAAGATATTTTCGTGAGTTAGATCAATAAACGTAGTTAAAAAAATTACTCTCAAAGTGGTAAATCTCGCTGCAGGCCGCGCCAGTACTGGCCTTGCTGTCGTCAGGTAATGTCCCTACAAATATTCCCACATTTGTGATGGCTCTCACCTTTTAAAGTTGTATGACAAGTTATCTTTCTGCCGTCGCAAATCATAAGTCGACGGAATGCAAATTGCCGATTCATTCATTTGTTAGATGAATCGGGTTAACCGGTACGGAAGCCGAATTAGCACGAAACTTTCATGGCAACGTTCGGGGCGTGCCGGTTTTTTTTCGGTTACCCGGTCGTAACTAACATCTTCAGCCTCTGGCGGGATGATGGCCGCGCTTCCTGCGGATATAACAAAACGATGAGGTTTTACATGCGTAAAATTAAAGGGTTACGTTGGTATATGATCGCACTGGTGACGCTCGGCACCGTGCTTGGTTACCTGACGCGTAACACTGTGGCGGCAGCTGCGCCAACTCTGATGGAAGAGTTAAACATCTCCACCCAACAGTATTCCTATATCATCGCAGCCTATTCTGCTGCTTATACGGTCATGCAACCGGTAGCAGGTTATGTACTGGATGTGCTGGGTACGAAAATCGGTTATGCAATGTTTGCTGTGCTGTGGGCCGTGTTCTGTGGTGCAACCGCGCTGGCAGGTAGCTGGGGTGGCCTGGCTGTTGCTCGTGGTGCGGTCGGTGCCGCGGAAGCAGCGATGATCCCGGCGGGTCTGAAAGCCAGCTCCGAATGGTTCCCGGCGAAAGAGCGTTCCATCGCAGTAGGCTACTTTAACGTAGGTTCTTCGATTGGTGCGATGATTGCGCCGCCGCTGGTGGTATGGGCAATCGTAATGCACAGCTGGCAGATGGCATTTATCATCTCCGGTGCATTGAGCTTTATCTGGGCGATGGCATGGCTGATTTTCTATAAACATCCGCGCGACCAGAAGCATCTGACCGATGAAGAACGCGACTATATTATTAATGGTCAGGAAGCCCAGCACCAGGTGAGCACGGCGAAGAAAATGTCCGTTGGTCAGATCCTGCGTAACCGTCAGTTCTGGGGTATCGCGCTGCCGCGTTTCCTGGCAGAACCGGCCTGGGGTACTTTTAACGCGTGGATCCCGCTGTTCATGTTTAAAGTTTACGGCTTTAACCTGAAAGAGATCGCGATGTTCGCCTGGATGCCGATGCTGTTTGCTGACCTCGGTTGTATCCTCGGTGGTTACCTGCCGCCGCTGTTCCAGCGTTGGTTTGGTGTGAACCTGATCGTTTCCCGTAAGATGGTCGTAACGCTGGGTGCAGTGCTGATGATTGGCCCGGGTATGATCGGCCTGTTCACCAACCCGTATGTCGCAATTATGCTGCTGTGTATCGGTGGTTTTGCCCACCAGGCACTGTCTGGCGCGCTGATTACGCTCTCTTCCGATGTGTTTGGTCGTAACGAAGTGGCAACGGCAAACGGTTTAACCGGGATGTCCGCATGGCTGGCAAGTACGCTGTTTGCGCTGGTTGTCGGTGCACTGGCTGACACCATCGGCTTCAGCCCGCTGTTCGCAGTTCTGGCAGTGTTCGACCTGTTAGGTGCGCTGGTTATCTGGACCGTGTTGCAGAACAAACCGGCGATTGAGGTGGCGCAGGAAACACATAACGATCCCGCACCGCAACATTAACGTTTCGTGTAAGTTTTAGTTTCCCTTCAAAGCCGCCTTCTCAGGCGGCTTTTTCATCACTGCGAGTAGAGCTAAACTCGCAAAAGTGGTATAACAAATATAGTCTGCCGTATCATGCCTGGAGCGCATATGGAAATCACTGAACCACGCCGTTTGTATCAACAACTTGCCGCTGACCTGAAAGAGCGCATCGAACAGGGCGTCTATCTGGTGGGTGATAAACTGCCTGCAGAACGCTTTATTGCCGATGAAAAGAACGTCAGCCGTACGGTAGTTCGTGAAGCCATCATCATGCTGGAAGTTGAAGGCTATGTCGAAGTGCGTAAAGGTTCAGGTATTCATGTGGTTTCCAACCAGCCGCGCCATCAGCAGGCGGCTGACAATAATATGGAATTCGCCAATTACGGTCCGTTTGAGTTGCTTCAGGCTCGCCAGCTCATCGAAAGTAATATTGCCGAATTCGCGGCAACTCAGGTAACGAAACAGGACATCATGAAACTGATGGCCATTCAGGAACAGGCGCGCGGCGAACAATGCTTCCGTGATTCCGAGTGGGATTTGCAGTTCCACATTCAGGTCGCTCTGGCGACGCAGAACTCCGCCCTGGCGGCTATCGTGGAAAAAATGTGGACCCAGCGTAGTCATAACCCGTACTGGAAAAAACTGCACGAACACATTGATTCCCGTACCGTCGATAACTGGTGTGATGACCACGATCAAATCCTCAAGGCGCTGATTCGCAAAGATCCTCATGCTGCTAAGCTGGCAATGTGGCAGCATCTGGAAAACACCAAGATCATGTTATTTAACGAAACCAGCGACGACTTCGAGTTCAATGCCGACCGCTATCTATTCGCCGAAAACCCGGTGGTGCATCTCGATACAGCCACCAGCGGCAGTAAATGAAATTCCTGTCCGACAGGCGCTGCAATGCGCCTGTTTGTCTCGTCGGTAAGCGAAAAGTATAAAGTGTCAGCCTGTGTAAATCCTCTCGCCACCCTCCCCTGCATTCAGCAAAATCAGACTCCACGGACATGTAATTTTGATAACGAACAACGTTGACCTTTGTTACAATTAGATTCAATTTGAATTTATGTTTTTGAATGCTTTCTTATCTCACGATTTAACAGGGAATAGTTCAGGCTGTGTTGATGTATCAAACCCGCAGAACATACCAAAACAGCAATAACATTGCGGTAGTGCATCTTTTAAAACCAGCGTGGCGTTAACCGATTCACCAGGAATAATGAATGGAACTTTTGACCCAATTGCTGCAAGCCCTGTGGGCGCAGGATTTTGAAACCCTGGCCAATCCATCGATGATTGGCATGTTGTATTTTGTCTTGTTTGTAATTTTGTTCCTTGAAAACGGCTTGCTTCCGGCGGCCTTTTTACCGGGCGACAGTTTACTGGTATTGGTCGGCGTGTTGATTGCGAAAGGCGCGATGGGCTATCCGCAAACGATTCTGCTGCTGACCGTTGCCGCCAGCCTCGGCTGCTGGGTCAGCTATATTCAGGGGCGATGGCTGGGCAATACCCGCACCGTACAAAACTGGCTATCTCATTTACCCGCGCATTATCATCAACGCGCACACCATCTTTTTCATAAACACGGTTTATCGGCGCTGTTAATTGGTCGCTTTATTGCGTTTGTCAGAACACTGCTGCCGACGATTGCCGGGTTATCAGGGCTGAATAACGCGCGCTTTCAGTTTTTCAACTGGATGAGCGGTCTGCTGTGGGTATTGATCCTGACAACTCTGGGTTACATGCTCGGCAAAACGCCGGTATTTTTAAAGTACGAGGACCAGCTGATGTCATGCCTGATGCTGCTCCCGGTGGTGCTGCTGGTGTTTGTCCTGGCAGGTTCTCTGGTCGTGTTATGGAAAAAGAAATATGGAAATCGGGGGTAAGGGATGCAAATACCTCGCATGTCGCTTCGCCAGCTAGCCTGGTCCGGCGCTGTTTTACTTCTGGTCGGCACGCTGTTGCTGGCCTGGTCCGCGGTTCGCCAGCAAGAGTCTACGCTGGCGATTCGTGCCGTTCATCAAGGCACAACGATGCCAGACGGTTTTTCAATCTGGCATCACCTTGACGCTCATGGCATTCCTTTCAAAAGTATCACCCCCAAAAACGACACTCTGTTAATTACATTTGACTCCAGCGACCAGAGCGCCGCCGCAAAAGCGGTCCTCGACAGAACATTGCCCCATGGCTACATCATTGCGCAGCAGGACAATAACAGTCAGGCTATGCAGTGGCTGACCCGGTTACGGGATAACTCTCATCGCTTCGGATAACTTCCTGTTATCCGAAACATATCACTCACTTTGGTGATTTCACCGTAACTGTCTATGATTAATGAGGCGGTGGTTAACACTACCGCTTCGTTGTCTGGACAATCGTTCCTTTGTAATAGGTCCGAATCACAATGGAAGGTTCAAGAATGAAATACCGCATCGCTTTAGCTGTTTCTCTCTTTGCTCTTAGTGCCGGTAGTTATGCCACTACCCTGTGTCAGGAAAAGGAGCAAAATATCCTTAAGGAGATCAGCTATGCCGAAAAACACCAAAACCAGAATCGTATTGACGGTCTGAATAAAGCCCTGAGTGAAGTCCGGGCCAACTGTTCAGATAGCCAGCTGCGTGCCGATCATCAGAAGAAAATCGCAAAGCAGAAAGATGAGGTGGCGGAACGCCAGCAAGATTTAGCCGAGGCGAAGCAAAAAGGCGATGCCGATAAGATTGCCAAACGCGAACGGAAACTGGCAGAAGCGCAGGAAGAGCTGAAAAAGCTGGAAGCGCGCGACTACTAACTCACAATAGTCACTACTTACTCACCTGGAGAAAACTATGTCGAAAGAACACACTACGGAACATCTGCGTGCTGAGTTGAAATCCCTTTCCGATACGCTGGAAGAGGTGCTTAGCTCATCTGGCGAGAAGTCGAAAGAAGAGTTGAGTAAGATTCGTAGCAAAGCGGAGCAGGCACTGAAACAGAGCCGTTATCGCCTGGGTGAAACCGGTGATGCCATTGCCAAACAAACCCGTGTCGCGGCGGCGCGTGCCGATGAGTATGTGCGCGAAAATCCGTGGACGGGCGTGGGCATTGGCGCTGCAATCGGTGTAGTGCTCGGCGTTCTGCTGTCGCGTCGTTAATTATGGCGGACACTCATCACGCACAAGGGCCCGGTAAAAGCGTTCTGGGCATCGGGCAGCGAATTGTTTCTATCATGGTTGAAATGGTAGAGACACGTCTGCGGCTGGCGGTGGTGGAGCTGGAAGAGGAAAAAGCGAATCTCTTTCAACTTTTACTGATGCTGGGCCTGACGATGCTTTTCGCTGCATTTGGTCTTATGAGCCTGATGGTGCTAATTATTTGGGCGGTTGACCCGCAATATCGCCTGAATGCGATGATTGCCACCACCGTGGTGTTGCTGCTACTGGCACTGATTGGCGGTATCTGGACGCTACGTAAATCGCGTAAGTCTACGTTGCTGCGCCATACACGCCATGAGTTAGCAAACGATCGGCAGCTGCTCGAGGAGGAGTCCCGTGAGCAGTAAAGTCGAACGTGAACGACGTAAGGCGCAACTGCTTAGCCAGATCCAGCAACAACGGCTGGATCTTTCCGCCAGTCGTCGTGAATGGCTGGAGACAACAGGCGCTTACGATCGTCGCTGGAATATGCTGCTAAGTCTGCGCTCCTGGGCGCTGGTTGGCAGTAGCGTGATGGCGATCTGGACGATTCGCCATCCTAATATGCTGGTCCGCTGGGCCAGACGCGGTTTTGGCGTATGGAGCGCCTGGCGTCTGGTTAAAACGACCCTCAAGCAGCAACAGCTTCGCGGTTAACTTCCCTCTGGCCGGAGCCATTCCGGCCTTATCCCTCAAATTTTTTGAAGATTTTTGACAGTTTTCCTTGCTAACAATCATCATTCACCACGTTTATGATTCTCTCCATCGACAGCAACGACGCTAATACCGCGCCATTGCACAAAAAAACAATCAGCAGCCTGAGTGGCGCAGTGGAGAGTATGATGAAAAAATTAGAAGATGTTGGTGTACTGGTAGCGCGCATTTTAATGCCGATTCTGTTTATTACCGCTGGCTGGGGAAAAATTACTGGCTACGCGGGTACCCAACAATATATGGAAGCAATGGGCGTCCCGGGTTTTATGCTGCCACTGGTGATTCTGCTTGAGTTTGGTGGTGGTCTGGCAATCCTGTTCGGTTTCCTGACTCGCACCACAGCCCTGTTTACTGCGGGCTTTACGCTGCTGACGGCATTTTTATTTCACAGCAACTTTGCTGAAGGCGTCAACTCGCTGATGTTCATGAAAAACCTGACAATTTCTGGCGGATTCCTGCTGCTGGCAATTACCGGTCCGGGCGCGTATAGCATCGACCGCCTGCTGAATAAAAAGTGGTAAGCACGCGCTATACTTAACGATAAAAAACGAGGAGGAAGCTCCTCGTTTTTGCTATTGGAGGAGAGAAAAATGGGTCAACTGATTGACGGCGTCTGGCATGACACCTGGTACGATACCAAATCTACCGGCGGTAAATTTCAACGTTCAGCTTCCGCATTTCGTAACTGGCTCACTGCCGATGGCGCTCCTGGCCCCACTGGCACAGGCGGTTTTATCGCAGAGAAAGATCGTTATCATCTCTATGTTTCACTCGCCTGCCCGTGGGCGCACCGCACGCTGATCATGCGCAAACTCAAAGGACTGGAACCGTTTATTTCCGTTTCCGTAGTGAACCCGCTGATGCTGGAAAACGGTTGGACCTTTGATGACAGTTTTCCGGGAGCAACCGGAGACACGCTCTATCAAAATGAATTTCTGTATCAGCTTTATCTCCACGCCGATCCACACTACAGCGGACGAGTTACTGTTCCCGTGCTGTGGGACAAAAAGAACCACACCATCGTCAGCAACGAATCAGCAGAAATCATCCGCATGTTCAATACCGCGTTTGATGCGCTGGGCGCGAAAGCGGGTGATTACTACCCTCCAGCCCTGCAAACAAAAATTGACGAACTTAACGGCTGGATTTATGACACCGTTAACAACGGCGTGTATAAAGCTGGTTTTGCCACCAGCCAGGAAGCTTACGACGAGGCGGTGGCGAAAGTGTTTGAATCGCTGGCACGACTGGAGCAGATTTTAGGCCAGCATCGTTACCTGACCGGCAACCAGCTAACCGAAGCCGATATTCGCCTGTGGACTACGCTGGTGCGTTTTGATCCGGTGTATGTGACCCACTTCAAGTGTGATAAGCACCGCATCAGCGATTACCTGAATCTGTACGGTTTTCTGCGCGATATCTACCAGATGCCGGGGATCGCCGAAACAGTCAATTTCGATCATATCCGTAATCATTACTTCCGCAGCCATAAGACCATCAACCCTACGGGGATTATTTCAATTGGTCCGTGGCAGGATCTCGATGAACCGCATGGACGAGATGTTCGCTTCGGTTAAAAAAAGGCACCTTACGAGGTGCCTCTGATAATTAGCTAAGTGCATGTTGTTCATGTCGGATGTGGCATGAACGCCTTATCTGACATACAAAACATTGTACATTCAATAGATTGCATAACCCGCGCAGACCAGATAAGCGTAGCGCATCTGGCGATTTTGCGCTTGTCATCAGTCTTAGCGCGCCTTCACGGCACTTTATTAATTCCTTGAACGAATATTTACTGCCATTTCATTCACGTCTATTCTTAATTTGCTGCTTTAAAAACAAGTGATTGAGCAAAATTGAGGCAAAAATGGACTGGTATCTGAAAGTACTAAAAAATTATGTCGGTTTCCGGGGTCGTGCGCGGCGCAAAGAGTACTGGATGTTTATTCTGGTCAACATCATCTTTACGTTCGTGCTGGGGCTGCTGGATAAAATGTTAGGCTGGCAACGCGCTGGTGGCGAAGGCATCCTGACGACAATCTACGGTATTCTGGTGTTTTTACCGTGGTGGGCGGTTCAGTTCCGCCGCCTGCACGACACCGACCGCTCGGCGTGGTGGGCACTGCTATTCTTAATCCCGTTTATCGGCTGGCTTATTATCATCGTCTTTAACTGCCAGGCGGGTACGCCAGGCGAAAACCGCTTTGGACCAGATCCAAAACTGGAACCTTAAAACAAATCTGCTCGCCGGATGTCTGACTCATCCGGCTTTTATCATTATGTTGATGAATGAATAATTTACTAATGTTTATTTAAAATATTTCAATGTCGTTATATAAATTACCTATAAAAAATAACCATGTATTTATCTTAAATATCAAAACCTTTATAACATCCGAAAAAGAAAGATACGAATAGCATTTACACAATACCCGGAATAGACTTTCGTCACTTTTAATTAAAGGGATGTTTTTATGCAGTGGTATTTGTCCGTATTAAAAAATTATGTTGGTTTCTCTGGTCGCGCACGTCGTAAAGAGTACTGGATGTTTACTCTGATTAACGCCATCGTCGGCGCTATTATCAATGTCATTCAATTGATTTTAGGTCTGGAGCTTCCATATCTGTCTATGCTTTATTTGCTGGCAACCTTCCTTCCCGTCCTTGCGCTTGCTATCCGTCGCTTACACGATACCGACCGTTCAGGTGCCTGGGCCTTGCTCTTTTTTGTTCCGTTTATTGGCTGGCTCGTGCTTCTGGTTTTTTTCTGCACAGAAGGTACTTCTGGCAGCAATCGTTACGGAAACGATCCGAAGTTTGGTTCAAATTAATCTTAGAATTGGGGCGATATTTCGCCCCTTTTTATTAACAATAATAAATATTATTTTCCGTTAAAAAGTTTGGGAATTTCCCGCAGACACCAGGATTTCGCTTCCCCCATACTGTCACGACGCCAGGCCATAATAATATCGATCTCGCTGGTCGATTCCGGGCTGACGACACGCAACCGCCCTTCCGCAATATCTTTTTCGACCATAGGATACGGCATCGTCGCCACGCCAAGCCCCGCCAGTAATGCCTGACGTTTATCTTCAATCGTGCTCACCGTTAAGCGCGGCTGTTTGTCCAGCAGCTGTACGGTCAACACCGGGCGCTCACGAGCGGTATCCGCCACCGCAATTCCACGATATTTCACACGCGTCACTTCAGATAACGGTTCCGGCTCCTGATGAATCGGGTGATCAGGCGCGGCAACGTAGACGTTCATTAACGTATAGAGCTTGCGCGAGTTGATCTCCGACGAGGAACGAAAATGCATATCCGGCGCGATAACAATATCCGCCCGCCCCTGCTCCAGCCGTTCCCACGCCCCCGCCAGCACTTCTGTGATGATTGCCAGTTGGGTATTGGCTTTTGCCGCCAGTTTGTCGATTAACGGGAAAAAGGCAGGTGTCGGTACCAGCGCTTCGGTCACAATGGTGAGATGCGTTTCCCAACCGCGCGCGAGAGCTTCCGCATCAGTAGTCAGTTTATCTGCGGCTTCCAGCAAAACGCGCCCTCGCTCCAACAACATCCTCCCGACATTGGTGAATTTGGTACGATGGCCCGAGCGGTCAAACAGCACCACATCCAGCTCTTCTTCCAGTTTTTGCATGGTGTAGCTAAGTGCGGAAGGCACGCGTCCCAGCTCATCCGCCGCCGCCGCAAAACTGCCCCGGCGATCGATCGCATCCATAACCCGTAGTGCTTCCAGCGTTAATGCCCTTTCTTTGGCCATTTCGTTCTCATTCAGGAAATTTGAACATACCGGGCAGAATATCTGGCTAACAATGTAGCGTCCAGCCCCTTACCATAAAAGGAAGTAAAGAGAGGTCAAGAATTATGATTACTACCCGAACTGCCAGGCAGTGTGGACAAGCAGACTACGGATGGTTGCAGGCCCGGTATACTTTTTCCTTTGGACACTACTTCGACCCGAAATTGTTAGGCTATGCCTCCCTGCGTGTGCTTAACCAGGAAGTGCTGGCCCCAGGTGCCGCCTTTCAGCCGCGAACCTATCCCAAAGTCGATATTTTAAATGTGATTCTGGATGGAGAAGCAGAGTATCGCGATAGCGAAGGCAATCATGTTCAGGCCAGCGCCGGAGAGGCGTTGCTGCTCTCTACCCAGCCGGGTGTCAGCTATAGCGAACACAATCTCAGCAAAGACAAACCGTTAACGCGAATGCAGCTTTGGCTGGACGCCTGCCCGCAGCGAGAGAATCCGCTGATTCAAAAGCTGGCGCTTAATATGGGCAAGCAGCAATTAATCGCCTCGCCAGAGGGTGCGATGGGAAGCCTGCAATTACGCCAGCAAGTGTGGCTGCACCATATCGTGCTCGACAAAGGCGAAAGTGCGAATTTCCAGTTGCATGGGCCACGCGCGTATTTGCAATCGATTCACGGGAAATTTCATGCGCTTACGCATCATGAAGAGAAAGCGGCGCTGACCTGCGGTGATGGGGCGTTTATTCGTGACGAGGCTAACATTACGCTGGTTGCCGATTCCCCACTGCGCGCTTTGCTGATAGATTTGCCTGTCTAGTTGTTTTTACAGGGAGATGATGATGAGTAAAAAATTGGCCAAAAAGCGCCAGCCGGTGAAGCCCGTGGTGGCGAAAGAACCTGCTCGCACCGCCAAAAATTTTGGCTATGAAGAGATGTTGAGCGAGCTGGAAGCTATCGTCGCGGATGCTGAAACGCGTTTAGCCGAGGATGAAGCTACCGCGTAAAGACAGGTTGCCGGATGCGGCGAAAACGCCTTATCCGGCCTACAAAATCCAACAACATTAACGAATTAAACAACCCGTAGGCCGGACAAGATGCGCCAGCATCGCATCCGGCACGATCCCCAAAACCTGGCGTTTATCTGGCCTTGCTCGCCATAATCTCGATAATCTGCCGATCCGTTTGCTGCATCGAATGGCTTGCTAACGCACACAGGTTGGCAATCGACTGCTCAACATCATGCGCCACAATCCCTTCATTGCCGGTCACGGCGGTATCATCCAGCGCCATTAACACCGCTTTCCACGCAGCCGAAGCACTGGTCGAAACCTTCATCGCGCAGCTGTTCGACGCACCATCGCAAATCATGCCGCTGACATCGCCGATCATACTGCTGATCGCCATCGAGATGGTTTCATAACGCCCATCCACCAGCCATGCCATCCCGGCGGCGGCCCCCATTGCTGCGGTCGTTGCGGCACACAGCGCAGACAAACGCGGTAACTGGTTATGGATGTAAATTGCGCTCAAATGCGAAAGCATCAGCGCACGCGCCAGCCGTTCATCATCCGCTCCGAAGTGTTCTGCTACCACCACCACAGGCATTGTTGCGGTAATCCCCTGGTTACCCGAGCCGGAGTTACTCATAGCCGGAAGCGTAGCGCCGCCCATACGCGCATCGGATGCCGCGCTGGTACGAATCACAATGGATGAAGAGAGATCTTTCGCCAGCAAACCGCGCTCGCACTGTTTTTCCAGCGTCGCGCCAATATGCAGCCCCCACTTACCGCTCAAACCTTCCTGCGATAACGCACAATTTAGCTTCGCGGAATCGAGAATAAAGCGGATCGCCGCAAACGGGACTTCATTGACGAACTTCAGGATCTCAGCCAGCGTCGTTCTGGAAAGCACCGTCAGCGGAGACTCTTGCTCGCCCTCTGCCACACACGCCTGCTGGGTAAACACCACACCATCGTGCGTCTCGATATGCACAATGTTGGTATGCCCGCCGACGATGGTGACACACGCCCACTTCTCACCGTTCCAGACTTTGGCGCGTGAGAAGAGGATTTCATCGCAAGGTTCCTGGATCTTAACGGAGACTTTCCCCGCCGCCAGCAGTGCTTTGGCATCGGCAATTGCCTGCGCTGTTGCGTCTTTCAGCACTTCCAGCCCGGCGTTGGCATTTCCACCTAACGCCCCCAGCGCCGCCGCAATCGGCAGCCCCACCATTCCCGTGCCGGGAACGGTGACGCCCAGACCGTTCTTCATCAGATTTGGCGAAACCCAGGCTTCTACACGTTCAACCGGACCTTCCAGTTCTGCCGCAGCAACCGCCGCCGCCAGCGCCAGTGAAATCGGTTCAGTACATCCCAGCGCCGGTTTTACTTCCTCCTGAACGGCGAGGATGTAACGCTGCCATAACGGATTTAAAGTCGAATCAAACATATTAAAAACCTTAAAATTTCAGGTAAATCAAGAAAATGCCAGGAACGGAGAAACACACAGCAACAAACCAGTGACGATAATCAGGTACAGAGACATCCCTTTGTATTTGTGCAATGCTGGTACTTTGTAAACCAGCCACGCCGGGATCAGGCACCCTACCATGCCGAAAATCGGGCTACAGATAGAGGTGAAGCTCAACACCGGTGCGTTCAGTACGATGGCGCTCCAGGCCAGCAAAATGGCGAAAATCATGATGCCGCGCTGAACGAGATTTTCGTTAATCTTCTCGGCAGGCATCTTGCGACGCAGGATGTTCATTACGATCCCTTGCGTTGCTTCGCGAAAGCCTAAATAGACGCCAAAGAATGCAGTCATGACAGCAAAGATATTGAGAATGACGCTGACCACTTTCACCCACGCTGCGCCGTCACCGCTAATAAACTGTGCGGCAATCGCCAGCGCGGAAATATTCTGCTCATAGGCTTTTACCGCTTCGTCATGTCCCATCGCCAGCGTGAACGACACGGCGTAGAAAAAGACGGTGACAAACAAAATGCCAAACGCGATATTCATTGCCCGCAATGCTTTATGCCGCGCCACTTCAATTGATTTTTCCCGCGAGCGATAAGAGATCACCATCGGACTTAACGTCTGGATAAACAGAATCGACGTCAGGGTAAACGGCAGCGTAATAATGGCGTTTTTCACCAGCAGCCCCAGCGGCGGTAGCGAACCGACGTTATACAGATGCCACATTCCCACCATCGACACGCCCAGCGCCGCGACCACCAGCAGCTTGGTCAGCACCATGCCGGTCGAAATTTTGAATAACAATTTCTCGCCGCGTGAGGAGATCGCCACCAGAATGCAAATCAGTACCAGACCATAAAAGGGACTGTCTGACAGCAACCCTTCCGTCACGCCGAAGGTATGCAGGTAGGAAGCACTATCGTTGGTGATGGCGGTGGAATAGACGAACATCCAAATCACCAGCATTACGAAATAGAGCGCACCTAACAGGATGCCCCAGTTTTTACCTAAATAACCGCTAATGACGCTCGGGTAATCTTTACATTCTGGTGATTCTGCCAGCGTATTAATAAACAATCGCTGAAACAGATACATTGCCGGGTAACCAATCACCGATGAGAGCAAAAATACCCACAATCCCATCAAACCGACCTGCACCGGGAGAAAAACAATCCCCGCGCCAATCGCCATCCCGATACTCATAATCACCCAGCCGGTGTCAGTACTGTCGAATTTGATCGCTTCTCGCCACTCGCTCTCACTCATTCCAGCACGACCCGCCGGGGTCGAAGCGTCTGCAATGACGCCTTTATTCGATGCAATTTCCATAATTTCTCGCTCAATATTTTGTAGGGCTTATTATTTTTTTCCGAGCCGCATCAAGGCGATATGCGGTCTACGTTTTTGCAGGCGAGTTATTAGAATAAAGAAATGATACGCGCGAGGTCAGAGAAAATCTTCACAATCAAGACTTTGAAATAACGGAGATGGATAAGAATTTTCTACTAAATTAATCGCAGGAGAATATTCATTCTCTATTTGCGGCAGATCACAAAAAAAAGGTGCACATTTGTGCACCCAAGGATGAAAGCTGACAGCAATGTCAGCCGCAGACCACTTTAATGGCCAGTCCTCCGCGTGATGTTTCGCGGTATTTATCGTTCATATCTTTGCCGGTTTCATACATCGTCTCGATCACTTTATCGAGTGAAACACGCGGTGCCGAGGTGCGGCGCATCGCCATCCGCGCGGCGTTTACTGCTTTCACGGCATTAATGGCATTACGTTCAATGCACGGGATTTGTACCTGTCCGGCAACCGGATCGCAGGTCAGCCCAAGGTTATGCTCCATCGCGATTTCCGCCGCATTGCATACCTGCGCCGGACTGCCGCCCAGTAGTTCAGTTAACCCTGCCGCCGCCATTGAACAGGCCACGCCAATCTCCCCCTGACAGCCGACTTCCGCGCCAGAGATGGAGGCGTTCATTTTATACAGCGCGCCAATAGCCCCCGCGGCCAGAAAATAGCGGGCAATTGACCGCTCGTTTACCGGACGACGGAACTTATCGTAATAAGCCAGTACTGCCGGAATAATGCCGCACGCACCGTTAGTCGGTGCCGTTACCACGCGCCCGCCAGCTGCGTTTTCTTCACTAACCGCCAGCGCGTACATGTTGATCCAGTCGATGACATTCATCGGATCGTTAGAGATGTTATCGCTGGAAACCAGCTGACGACGCAGCGCTACGGCACGGCGCGGCACATTGAGCGGACCAGGCAGCACGCCTTCAGTGTTCATCCCACGTTCAATACCGTCATGCATCACTTGCCAGATACGGGCAAAACCGGCGTCAATTTCCGCTTTGCTGCGCAGCGCTAGCTCGTTGTGCATCATCAGACCAGATATAGACAGGCCGTTGTAATCACACATTTTCAGCAGTTCACCTGCTGAGTGGAAATCGTAAGGTACGGACGTTTCGACATCGTGCGACAGGCCGAAGTGTTCTTCTTCGACAATAAACCCGCCGCCGACAGAGTAATAGGTTTTACTTAATAGCTCTTCCTGTCCCTTCCAGGCAGTGATCCGCATTCCGTTCTCATGGCGAGGCAACATTTCGGGATGGAAGATAATGTTCTTTGCTACAGGAAAATCAACAATATGCGCACCAGATGCCACTGGCAGCCGCCCGCTGCGCGTTACTAACTCTATAAATGCAGGGATCTCATCAATGACAACATCCTGCGGACTGTTTCCTGCCAGTCCCATGATGATGGCGACATCCGTGGCATGGCCTTTGCCCGTCAGTGACAACGACCCGTACAGATCGACCACAATATGGCTCGTCGCGGTTAATAAGCCGCTACTTTCCAGCCGATCAATAAAACTTTTTCCGGCATTCATTGGCCCCACGGTATGCGAACTGGAGGGACCAATCCCAATTTTGAAAATATCGAATGCACTAATCATATCCACACCCTCGGATTGCCGTTCAGTGAAGTGGAGCGGAACGACCTTACGACCGTCCCGCTCACGAGGCTTTACGCACTACGTACTGCGATGGCTTCAATTTCCAGCTTCACATCTTTCGGCAAACGCGCGACCTGCACACAGCTCCGGGTCGGATAGGTCGCCTGATGCTCATCGAAGAACTGCTTATAGACTTCGTTGATGGTGGCAAAATCATTCAGATCGGTGATAAACACGGTCATCTTGATGATATCGCCCACGCTCAGCCCGGCAGCAACCACGATCGCTTTGACGTTTTCGAGGCTTAAACGCGCCTGATCTTGCACATCAGCCGGGATCTCACCGGTCTGTGGGCAAACCGGTATTTGCCCGGAGGTGAAGACCATGCTGCCTAAATCAACGCCCTGAACATAAGGGCCGATTGCGCCTGGGGCACGTTGCGTTTCGATAATCTTTTTCATACATCCTCCGGCGTCAGAGCGCCTGGGTAAAGGTACGTGAAATAACATCCTGTTGCTGTTCACGGGTCAGTGCGTTGAAGCGCACGGCGTAGCCAGAGACACGGATTGTCAGGTTAGGATATTTTTCCGGGTGCTCGATGGCATCCAGCAGCATTTCCCGATTCATTACGTTGACGTTGAGGTGTTGACCGCCTTCGACATCCGCTTCGTGGTGGAAATACCCATCCAGCAGGCCGACAAGGTTGGTTTTACGTACTGGATCTTCTTTGCCCAGCGCCGCAGGAACGATTGAGAAGGTGTACGAGATCCCATCTTTGGCGTAGGTGAACGGCAGTTTCGCCACCGACGTCAATGAGGCCACGGCACCTTTGCGGTCACGACCATGCATCGGGTTAGCGCCCGGCGCGAACGGTGTTCCGGCGCGACGACCGTCCGGCGTATTACCGGTTTTCTGGCCGTACACCACGTTAGAAGTGATAGTCAGAATCGACTGGGTAGGGACGGCGTTGCGATAGGTTGGCAGCGCTTTAATTTTCTTCATAAAGCGTTCAACCAGGTCGCAGGCAATGCTGTCTACGCGCTCGTCGTTGTTGCCGTACTGCGGATATTCACCGTCGATTTCAAAGTCCACCGCCAGGCCGTTTTCGTCACGGATTGGTTTCACGCGGGCATATTTGATGGCAGACAGGGAGTCCGTCGCCACCGACAGGCCCGCGATGCCGCATGCCATAGTGCGATAGACATCACGATCGTGCAGCGCCATCAGCGAAGCTTCGTAGCTGTACTTGTCGTGCATGTAGTGAATGATATTCAGCGCGCTGATGTACTGCACCGCCAGCCAGTCCATGAAGTGATCGAGGCTGTCCATCACTTTGTCGTAATCCAGCACGTCGTCCATCAGCGGTGCTGTTTTCGGCCCGACCTGAATCTTCAGCTTCTCGTCCACCCCGCCGTTAATTGCGTAGAGCAGCGTTTTCGCCAGGTTAGCGCGTGCACCAAAGAACTGCATTTGCTTACCAATCACCATTGGGCTGACGCAGCAGGCAATCGCGTAATCGTCGCTGTTGAAGTCAGTACGCATCAGATCGTCATTTTCATACTGCAAGGAAGAGGTGACGATCGACACCTGCGCGGCATATTTTTTGAAGGCAATCGGTAATTCTTCCGACCAAAGAATGGTCAGGTTAGGTTCCGGTGCCGGCCCCATAGTGTGCAGGGTGTGCAAATAGCGGAAGGAGTTTTTGGTCACCAGCGTACGACCGTCCAGCCCCATCCCGCCGATCACTTCCGTCGCCCAGATTGGGTCGCCGGAGAACAGCGAATCAAATTCCGGTGTACGCAGGAAGCGTACCATACGGATCTTCATGATGAAGTGATCGATCAGTTCCTGTGCCTGCTGCTCATTGAGTACGCCAGCTTTAAAGTCGCGCTCAATGTAGATATCGAGGAACGATGCCGTGCGGCCCAGCGACATCGCGCCGCCATTTTGCGATTTCACTGCCGCCAGATAAGCGAAGTAGAGCCACTGCACCGCTTCCTGCGCATTCTGCGCCGGGCGAGAGATATCAAAGCCATATTTCGCCGCCATTTCCTGAATCTGCAACAGCGCATGACGATGCTCTGCCAGCTCCTCACGCAGACGGATGGTGGCTTCCAGATCCTCGCCTTTTTCCAGACGAGACTGGAGATCGGCAAATTGCAGTTCGCGTTCACGTACCAGATAACTGATGCCATACAGCGCTACGCGGCGATAGTCACCGATAATGCGCCCACGGCCATAGCCATCTGGTAAACCGGTCAGCACGCCAGATTTACGGCAGCGCAGCATATCCGGTGAGTAAACATCAAATACGCCCTGGTTATGGGTTTTACGCAGATCGGTAAACAGATATTCAAATTCACTGTCCATTTCTCGGCCATAGGCGTGGAATGAACTTTTAATCATATTAATGCCACCGAACGGGTGTAGCGCACGTTTCAACGGCGCATCCGTTTGCAGGCCAACAATTTTTTCCAGCGGCTGGTTAATATATCCCGCATCATGAGCGGTAATTGTGGTGGCAATATTGGTATCGAAATCAACCGGCGCGTGGGTTGCATTTTCGATACGGATGCCTTCCATTACTTTTTCCCACAATTCCGTGGTGGCAGGCGTCGCTTCGGCGAGGAAAGATTCATCGCCTTCATACGGTGTATAGTTATGTTGAATAAAATCGCGGACATTAATTTCGTTTTTCCAGTCCGTACCTTTAAAGCCAAGCCATGCGTCGGCGTACAGCTTATCGCTGGTATCAATATCTACCTTCATGAAAAATAATCTCTCTACAATACTTCAACTAAATTATGCAAATTCTGCGGGCGCGTTAACTTTGCCTAAATGAATGGCATCCAAAGCAATCATTTTTTCTTCGTTAGTCGGAATAACGGCACAAATGACACGCGCATTTTCACTGGAAACAATTCGCTCACCACAGGAGTTAGAGCGATTATTCATTTCTGTATCAATCTCTAAGCCTAATACAGCCAAATGTTCCATGACCAGACGACGAATTAAGCTTGAATTCTCTCCTATTCCGCCGGTGAATATAATTCCATCCAGGCGACGTAATGAAGCTGCGTGTCCGGCAATATGACGGGCAATTCGGTGAACAAAGGTTTTAATTGCCAGTTGCGCGCGTTCGTGACCTTCATGCCAGGCTTTTTCCAGAACACGTAAATCCGAAGAAAGACCGGAAATACCTAATAATCCCGACTCTTTATTCACTACGCGTTCCAGGTCACCCAGGCTCTGGTTGGTTTGGCTGGCGACCCAGGACATCGCACCAAAGTCGACATCGCCACTGCGGGTACCCATCATCAAGCCTTCCAGCGGCGTCATTCCCATTGAGGTATCAACACTCTGACCGTTGCGAACCGCGCAGATTGACGCGCCATTGCCAAGATGCGCCACAACCAGGCCGGAGTCATCTTCCGCCAGATTCAGCAGCGAATGTGCGCGCTGGGAAACATAGCGGTGCGACGTGCCGTGGAAACCATAACGGCGTACACCTAACTCTTCATAATATTTCCACGGCAGGCCGTATAAATAAGCTTCCGGAGCCATCGTCTGGTGGAAACTGGTATCAAATACCGCCACCTGAGTTACGCCCGGAAATAATTGCTGCGCCGATTCAATACCACTTAAATTGGCGTAATTATGCAGGGGTGCCAGTGGAGAAACGCGACGGATATTATCAATGACTTCATCGGTAATAATGGCGGACTCGGTAAAAATACTGCCGCCGTGAGCGATGCGGTGGCCAATTAAGGCCACACTGTCATTTAAATTCCGTTTTTCCAGTTCAAATGCAATTGCCTTCAATGCACCTTCGTAGCTGTGGTGAGCCAGCGGTGCTGGCTCTCCCCCATTTACGGATAAGAATGCATTTTCCGAGTTAATACCGTCGGCAATACCTGACATTAATACTTCACAGTCGCTGGCATCGAGCACGGAAAACTTAATCGAAGACGAACCACAGTTAATAACCAAAACAACCGGAAATTCATTCATCTCTTTTCTCATCCTGAGTTACGGATTAAAACAGTTTGTATACGATGTTCAGGATGGTCAGCAGACCAATCACGGTAACAAACACGTTATCCAGACGACCACGGTATTTCGCCAGAGACGGCGCTTTACGGATGGCATACATCGGCAACAGGCACAGCAGGGATGCGATAATCGGTGCGCCCATGGCTTCAATCAGGTCAAGGATGTTCGGGTTGGCGTAGGCAACAACCCAGGTGGAGCCCATGATGAAGATCATGCTGATAGTGTTCAGTTTACCCAGCGACACTTTAGTTTTGTCGCCTTTATAACCAAACTTCAGGACCAGGCCATTCAGACCTTCCAGCGTTCCCAGATAGTGACCGAAGAAAGATTTGAAGATAGCCACGAGTGCGATGATGGAAGCCGCATATTCCAGTGTAATCGCGAACGTTGTTTTGGTACCGGTCATGGACGCAAAGTGGTTAGCCAGATAAGAAAGCACTGGAATATTCTGCGCTTTGGCTTCCGCCATGTTGGCCGGAGACAGAGTAAACAGGCAGCTAAAGGCAAAGAACATCACCACTGCAACCATCAGCATGCTGGCACGAGAAATGATTTGGGAACATTTACGTTCGGTGAAGTCGCGACCGAAGTCTTTCTCATACTCTTCACGCTTAGAAACCACGAAGGAAGAGACGATTGGCGAGAAGTTAAAGGAGAAAACCATGATGGAAATCCCCAGCCAGACAGTGATCAGGATACCGTCATGACCGGTTAACGACAGCGAACCGAGGTCAACCTGGTCGATAACTGCAGAGTTCCAGTAAGGGATCAGCGACAAAGAAATCAGCACCAGGCTGGCGATAAACGGCCATACCAGGTAGCTCATCACTTTAACCATCAGATCCTTACCAAACCAGATGACGAAAGCCATCAGCAGCAACAGGAACAGCGCCACAAAGCCGCGATTCAGCGGTGCAAAGCCGAGCTGGTTTTCCCAGAACGTCATAAAGGTATTGGTAATAGTAACGCCATAAATCCACAGCAGTGGGCAAATCGCGAAGAAGTACAGGAACGTGATAACCACGCCGCCAGTTTTACCAAAATGCTCTTCCACCGTTTCCGTAATGTTGCCGGAAGGGTTAGAGCCAGAAAGACACAGACGCGCCAGCGCCCGGTGGCAATAAAACGCGATGGGGTATGCCAATACCAACATCAGAAGAATCGGGATCAGTCCGCCAAAACCTGCGCGGATAGGGAAGAACAGCACCCCGGCGCCGATTGCCGTACCAAACAAGCCTAACGTCCATGTGGTATCTGATTTACGCCAGGACGATTGTTTTGTCTGGCTGGATACAATGCTATCTGAAGTACTCATATCCTATCCTCAACGAATTAATTAAGCGTCAACGAAACCGGTGATTTGAGAGACGCGAGAAAGATCGATATTGCCGCCGGAAATAATACTGACGGTTTTTCTGTTTTGAATATATTGGTCTAATTTACCGCTTAATAATGCAGCACATGCCAGAGCGCCTGCGCCTTCGGTGACGACTTTATTGCGCTGAATTAAGGCAATCATACTGTTTCTGATTTCGTCTTCGCTGACCAGCACGATGTCATCGACTAATTCACGAACGATTTCGTAAGTTAAATTACCCGGGCGGGAGACATCACAACCATCCGCCAGGGTGCCGGTAGTTCGGTGCGTGGTTATTTCTCCGGAGTGGAAAGAAGCCGCCATGCCGTGAACGTTTTCAGACTGTACGCCAATAACACGAATGGTCGGGTTAATAGATTTAATTGCCACCGCAATACCAGCAATTAAACCGCCACCACCAATTGGCACAATCACGTTATCGACATCATAGAGATCTTCCATAATTTCCAGACCAATCGTTCCCTGGCCAGCAATCACTTTCGGATCATCGTAAGGTGGGATAAAAATACGGCCTTCCATTTCGACAATTTCGCTCACTTTAGCGATAGTGTCGTTGAAGTTATCACCATGCAGAACGACTTCTGCGGAGTAGTCGCACGTTGCCGCTACTTTGGATTTTGGCGCACCTTTTGGCATCACCACTTTACCGTCGATACCCAGCATCGCGCAGGAGAGGGAAACCCCTTGCGCATGGTTGCCCGCAGAACAGGCCACCACGCCTTTGCGTTTTTCCGCATCGGTCAGTGAACTTAATTTATTAAATGCGCCACGAATTTTAAATGAACCCGTACGCTGCATATTTTCAAACTTCAGGAATATTTCACCTTTGCAACGTTCACTAAAATAGTTGGAGCGAGGCATGCCTGTTTTATAAATTCGCCCAGCCAGTCGTTGTTTCGCTTCAATAATGTCATCAATAGCAACCGGCAGATCGTATGTAATATGCATTATAAAACCTCTTCGCCTGAATTAAATATGTAGGTAACCGTAACCGACACCTGCAAGACAGACAGGTGGATTATTTATGTTTAAATAAAAACAAATAACTAACCAACTTCTATTAATTGCCTTCGTCTACACCCATTATAAGATGAATACTCTTTGGCTAATTCCACCAAAACCGATGCTGCTTTTTTAATACGATAATTTTTCGACCATACCGCGGCATATTGTGCCACAGGTAATGTTTCTTCAACCGGAATAGTAATAAATTGATTAGAACCAAAAGGTGACGTCATATCACAAGGAATTACAGTTAAGAAATCAGCATTGAGAACAAGATTATAAATTGTCACGACTGAGTCGGTTTTAACGATGTTTTCAATACTGATGCCATTTCTTTGTAACGTAGTAAGCAGTTCGCTGTAGTACCCCATATTAGTTTGTGGCAACACCCACTGTTCGTTCTTCAACGACTCCAGCGTGGTGGTGCCGGTGCATGTTCGGGACTTACTGGCTACCAGCACAAACTCGGACTCGAACAGCGGCTCAACATGTAAATCCTGAAGCTTCATTTCTGCACTTAACGTACCAATCGCAAAATCCAGTCGACCGTCGCGGATTGCCGGTAAGAACGAAGACAGTTGCGCTTCATACATAGAAACCTGCGCTTTCGGGAACACCTCTTTGAACTTGTTGATCATCCCTGACATAAAAGTAAAACCAATCAATGAAGGAAAACCAAATGAGACTTCCACCACCGCCTCAGAAGACATACCGCTTATCTCATTAACCATATTTTTCATTTCACGGGTAATGGATTCGGAACGGGAGAGTAACAATTGACCGGCAGGTGTTAATGTTACACCGGTATTTTTCCGCACCACTAATTCCACACCAAAATAATCTTCAATATCGTTAATGATTTTACTGACGGCCGGTTGAGTTAACCCTAATTCTTTTGCAGCCGAGCCGATAGAACCACTTCTAATGACTTCCTGAAAGACTACCAGGTGCTGCGTTTTCGGAAGAAGAATAGTGCTCATAACGACCTACGTTAATTACCTCATTGACGGCATGAAGTGTATCAAAATGAAATGAACAGGATATGTGCGACCACTCACAAATTAACTTTCAATACTTTCCAGAGTATCGTTATTACAATTAAATACCTTTAAATATCAACAAGTTAAAGTATAAAAATCAGCATAAACCCTGATTTTTGTCAAAAAAAATGACGGGGATAACCATATTTTATGGCGATAACATCATTCGTTATGTGGTTAATACAAAAAAGGGGCTGAGACCATATTTCAAGCAATTACCGGATAATTACCAGGCAAAATTTGAGTTAAATTTAATGAGCAAGTTCTCAAATTTTATTATAAATAAACCATTTTCAGTGATAAATAATGCGGCATGTCACATTTTTTCACGCTATTTGTTGGAGAACAAACATTTATTTTATCAATATTTTAAAATTTCGAATACATGTATTGATCATCTCGAACAATTGATTAACGTCAACTTTTTCTCTTCTGACAGGACGTCATTTTGTGAATGCAATCGTTTTCCATAAATTCTTCTCCCCTCATAGGCGACGAATAGCATTTTGTGTTGAGGATCACAAAACGAATAATTGCTGATCGCCGCGATAAGGTCAGACAAAGACAACAAGGGAAATTTTCACAGAGCTTTTGATCGGCGTAGGCCACAGAATGTTGCTTCGTTTACTGTAACGCCGGGTAAATGAGCGTTTTTTGATAGTGCGAAAGAACCCTGCGAGGAAAATAAGCATCTATTATTGTTTGTCATGATGACAAGGCAGGCATCAATGAAAGGCTTCCCAATTGCGCATATTTTTCACCCTTCAATCCCGCCAATGCACGCAGTGGTTAACAATCACAATAGAAATATTGATTATTGGACGGTAAAAAGAAAGTTTGCAGAAATTGTCTCCACCAATGACGTTAATAAAATTTACAGTATAAGTAATGAACTGCGGAGAGTATTATCTGCAATAACTGCATTGAATTTCTATCATGGCGATGTTCCTTCTGTCATGATCCGAATCCAACCGGAAAATATGAGTCCATTCATTATAGATATTTCTACAGGAGAACATGATGATTATATCATACAAACATTAGATGTAGGCACTTTTGCACCTTTTGGTGAACAATGTACTTGCTCAGCCGTCAATAAAAAAGAGCTGGAATGTATTAAGGAGACGATTTCTAAGTATTGTGCAAAATTCACCCGAAAAGAAGCCATCTTAACCCCCCTTGTGCACTTTAATAAAACCAGCATTACTTCAGATTGTTGGCAAATTCTCTTTTTTTCACCCGATCATTTTAATAATGATTTTTATTGATTATTTATAAAGGATAAAATAATGTTCCCTGTTTCATCAATTGGTAATGATATTAGTAGTGATTTAGTCCGTCGAAAAATGAATGACCTTCCTGAAAGCCCAACAGGAAATAACCTCGAAGCACTAGCACCAGGTATAGAAAAACTAAAACAGACCTCTATTGAAATGGTCACTTTACTTAACACGTTACAACCTGGTGGAAAATGCATTATCACTGGTGATTTTCAAAAAGAATTAGCGTACTTACAAAATGTAATTCTTTATAATGTCTCGTCTCTTCGTCTGGATTTTTTAGGTTATAACGCCCAAATTATTCAACGATCGGACAATACTTGTGAACTTACCATTAATGAACCGTTAAAAAACCAGGAAATATCCACAGGTAATATCAATATTAATTGCCCATTAAAAGATATTTACAATGAAATCAGGAGGTTAAACGTAATTTTTAGTTGTGGGACTGGAGATATCGTTGATCTATCCTCTCTGGACTTACGTAATGTCGATTTAGATTATTATGATTTCACAGATAAACATATGGCTAATACTATTTTAAATCCTTTTAAATTGAATTCAACAAATTTTACTAATGCCAACATGTTTCAGGTTAATTTTGTTAGTTCAACACAAAACGCCACAATCTCCTGGGATTATTTACTAAAAATAACGCCTGTTTTAATAAGCATTAGCGATATGTATTCTGAAGAAAAAATCAAGTTTGTCGAAAGTTGTTTAAATGAGCCTGGAGACATTACCGAAGAACAATTAAAAATTATGAGATTTGCAATTATAAAATCTATACCAAGGGCAACTCTTACAGATAAATTAGAAAATGAATTAACAAAAGAAATATATAAAAGCTCATCGAAAATCATCAATTGCTTGAACAGAATTAAATTAACAGAGATGAAAGAATTCTCATCAGAAAAAATATATGATTACATCGATATAATCATTGAAGATTATGAAAATACCAAAGAAAATGCTTATCTGGTCGTCCCCCAAATTAATTATACTATGGATTTAAACATAGAAGACTCTAGCTCAGAAGAGTTACTTTCAGATAATACCCTCGAGAAAGACGAAAATTCTCCGGACAATGGCTTTGAGGTCGGGGAATATAACACATATGAAGCATATAACTCAGAGAAGCAATATTTTACCAGAGAGGACTATACGTATGATTACGACCTTTTAAATGCAATATAGACTTAATAACTTCTTACAAAGTCTATTATTAATACCGTAGATATTTATTCATCTTACCCTGTGCACCAAAAGCAAAAACTCACTGACGCGGGTTTGAAACTGATGGCAACCGCAAAAATGCCTGATGCGCTACGCTTATCAGGCCTACGCCATCTCTGCAATATATTGAATTTGCGTGCTTTTGTAGGCAGGATAAGGCGTTCACGCCGCATCCGGCATGAATAAAGCGCACTCAACAATCTGAAACCCGCCGGAACGGTTTATTACGTACATCAGGTAAAACTGACCGATAAGCCGCTTTCTTTTGGGTATAGTGTCGTGGACAGTCATTCATCTTTCTGCCCCTCCAAAAGTAAAAACCCGCCGAAGCGGGTTTTTACGTAAAACAGGTGAAACTGACCGATAAGCCGCTTTCTTTTGGGTATAGTGTCGTGGACAGTCATTCATCTTTCTGCCCCTCCAAAAGCAAAAACCCGCCGAAGCGGGTTTTTACGTAAACCAGGTGAAACTGACCGATAAGCCGCTTTCTTTTGGGTATAGCGTCGTGGACAGTCATTCATCTTTCTGCCCCTCCAAAAGCAAAAACCCGCCGAAGCGGGTTTTTACGTAAATCAGGTGAAACTGACCGATAAGCCGGGTTCTGTCGTGGACAGTCATTCATCTAGGCCAGCAATCGCTCACTGGCTCAAGCAGCCTACCCGGGTTCAGTACGGGCCGTACCTTATGAACCCCTATTTGGCCTTGCTCCGGGTGGAGTTTACCGTGCCACGGACTGTTACCAGCCGCGCGGTGCGCTCTTACCGCACCCTTTCACCCTTACCTGATCCCGCTTGCGCGGGCCATCGGCGGTTTGCTCTCTGTTGCACTGGTCGTGGGTTTCCCCCCCAGGCGTTACCTGGCACCCTGCCCTATGGAGCCCGGACTTTCCTCCCCTCCGCCCGTCTCCCCCGAAGAGGACGACGACGAAGCGGCGACTGTCTGGTCAGCTTCGGCGCGCAGTATAGAGGGTTTGCGCGCCCTTGTCACCCCGCGTTGCGCATTCCAATCGCCAGTGTCGCGGCGATATTACGTGAAGCACGGCAGATATTGTCATAAGCCCCGCGGAATGCTTCGTCCAACGTACCTATGCTGGTCAATACGCTGAAGACCGCATCAATGCCATGCTGATGTACAACGCCAACATCATCGGTCAGGCTACCCGCAATGCCAATCACCGGTTTATGGTACTTCTTCGCCACGTTTGCGACACCAATCGGTACCTTCCCGTGAATACTCTGGCTGTCAATACGCCCTTCACCGGTGATCACCAGCGTACAATCGTGAATATGTTCCTCCAGATTCAGCGCCGTAGTGACGATTTCAATACCACTTTTCAGTTCCGCACCAAGAAACGCCATTAGCGCCGCGCCCATACCACCCGCAGCTCCTGCACCGGGGACATCTTTCACATCAACATGCAGCGCTTTTTTAATGACCTCGGCATAGTGAGAGAGGTTATTGTCCAGCTCAACAATCATCGCTTCACTGGCTCCCTTTTGTGGGCCAAAGATGCGCGATGCGCCGTTATCGCCCACCAGCGGATTGGTGACATCACAAGCGACGCGAATGACGCAATCTTTTAAGCGCGGATCGAGGCCGGAAATATCAATATCATTCAGAGTATTAAGACTACCGCCGCCAAAACCAATTTCATTGCCGTTGGCGTCGCATAATTTCGCCCCCAGCGCCTGTACCATGCCTGCGCCGCCATCATTTGTAGCGCTGCCGCCAATGCCGATAATAATGTTTGTCGCACCGCTCTCCAGCGCCTGCAGGATTAACTCGCCTGTGCCGCGTGAAGTGGTCACGAGTGGATCGCGTTTTTCCGCAGGTACCAGCTCCAGCCCACTGGCCGCCGCCATTTCAATAAACGCGGTTTTGCCATCGCCGGAGATCCCCCAACTGGCATTCACTTTCTCGCCCAGCGGCCCTGTAACCCAGGCGTGACGTTCAGCCCCCTGGGTGGCTGCAATCATCGCTTCCACCGTTCCTTCGCCACCGTCGGCAACCGGAACAGAAACGTACTGTGCATCAGGAAAAATTTCCCGAAATCCTTTTTCTATCGCCTGCGCAACCTCGCTGGCAGATAAACTTTCTTTATAAGAGTCTGGGGCGATTACGATTTTCATACCTATGCCTGTTACCACATGACGCCGGAGGGCGTTTCTCTTATTCGGCCTGGATTCCAGGCCCGGATTGCAATACGCCATCCGGGCACGACGTCATTAACGAGTAACTTCGACTTTCGCCAGTTTTTCGTAGTAGCACGCCAGGGCGCTATGATCCGCCGTTCCTAAACCATCTGCTCGCAGTGCCTGCATCATCTCCATAACCGCAGCTGTGAGCGGCAGTTGTGCGCCGACGCCGTGAGAAGTATCCAGCGCATTCGCCAGATCCTTAATATGCAGATCAATACGGAAGCCCGGCTTGAAGTTGCGGTCCATCACCATCGGCGCTTTGGCATCCAGCACGGTACTGCCCGCCAGTCCACCGCGAATTGCCTGATAAACCAGGTCCGGGTTAACGCCCGCTTTAGTTGCCAGCGTTAACGCTTCTGACATCGCGGCAATATTCAGCGCCACAATGACCTGATTTGCCAGTTTGGTGACGTTACCTGCACCGATTTCCCCGGTATGCACCACGGAACCCGCCATCGCTTTCATCAAATCATAGTATTTGTCGAAAATAGCCTTGTCGCCGCCCACCATCACTGACAGCGTACCGTCGATGGCTTTCGGTTCACCGCCGCTCACCGGAGCATCCAGCATATCAATGCCTTTCGCTTTCAGCGCTTCGCTGATTTCACGGCTTGCCAGCGGTGCGATAGAACTCATATCGATCAATACCGTACCTGGCTTCGCGCCTTCAATAATGCCATTCTCACCCAGCGCCACCTCTTTCACATGAGGGGAGTTTGGCAGCATGGTTATGATGACGTCGCACTGTTCAGCGATCGCTTTAGCCGTAGACGCTGTTTCTGCACCTGCAGCAATCACGTCAGCAATAGCTTCTGGGTTACGGTCAGCAACCACCAGCGAGTAACCTGCTTTCAGAAGGTTTTTACTCATTGGTTTACCCATAATCCCCAGGCCAATAAAACCAACTTTCATAGTCATATCAATCATCTCTCTTGTTGCGGTGGTGGTTATTTTTTAAAGGTATCAGCCAGTTTCTGAGTGGCAGAGCGGAAGACGCCGAGATCGCTGCCGACAGCCACAAACGTCGCGCCCCATTCCAGATAACGACGCGCATCGGCTTCGACCGGCGCGAGGATACCGCTGGGTTTGCCGTGCGCGCTGGCACGGTTAAAAATGTGCTGAATTGCTTTTTGTACATCCGGGTGTGATGCATTGCCGAGATGGCCTAATGCCGCGGCCAGATCGCTGGGGCCGACGAAGATGCCGTCTACGCCTTCGGTAGCGGCAATGGCATCGACGTTATCTACGCCCTGCTGACTTTCTATCTGGACCAGAATAGTGATGTTCTTGTTCGACTGAGCGAAATAATCCGCCACGGTGCCAAACATATTGGCGCGGTGAGAAACGGAGACGCCGCGAATGCCTTCCGGTGGGTAACGGGTTGATGCCACCGCCAGCTCTGCTTCCTCTTTTGTTTCTACAAAAGGAATCAGGAAGTTATAGAAACCGATATCCAGAAGACGCTTAATAATTACCGGCTCGTTGGTCGGCACTCGCACTACTGGCGCGCTGGCGCTGCCTTTCAAGGCCATTAACTGCGGAATAAACGTGGAGATATCGTTTGGCGCATGTTCGCCATCCAGCACCAGCCAGTCAAACCCAGCCAAACCAAGAACTTCAGTGCTAATCGGGTTAGAGAGTGCTGACCAGCAACCAATTTGTACCTGTTTCGCAGCCAGTGCGGCTTTGAATTTATTCGGGAAAACATCGTTATTCATCGCTTATACCTTTGCTTATTTCTGCAATTCCATACGTTTAATGTCGCCAACTACGAAGAGGTAGCAGACCATCGCCATCAGCGCTGAACATCCCACGAAAACCAGTGCTGCATTGAAGGAGTGCAGTTCACTTACCAGGTAGCCAATCACCAGTGGAGTGACAATGGAGGCAACATTGCCAAAGACGTTAAAGACGCCGCCGCAGAGGCCAACAATCTCTTTCGGCGCGGTGTCAGAAATCACCGGCCAGCCCAGCGCACCAAATCCTTTGCCAAAGAAAGCCAGCGCCATCAGCATGACCACCAGCGTGGTGTTGTTGGTGTAGTTACATAAGATGATGGTGGAAGCCAGCAACATTCCCAGCACAATCGGTAGCTTACGTGCCAGGGTCAGGGATAAACCGCGTTTGATCAGATAATCCGAGAAGACACCTCCCAGCACGCCGCCCGCAAAACCACACAGTGCTGGAATCGAGGCGACCAGACCCACTTTCAGAATCGACATGCCTTTTTCCTGCACCAGATAAATCGGGAACCAGGTGAGGAAGAACCAGGTGATGGTGTTGATAAAATATTGTCCGAAAAATACGCCCAGCATCATGCGGTTAGAGAGCAATTGCTTGATGTAATGCAGTTTGGGTCCGCTTGCTGCCGCACTGCCCGGCTTTTTGTGGTCCATATCGACCACCGCGCCATTTTCAGAGATAAACTTCAGCTCTTCCGCAGACATACGTGGGTGATCTGTCGGGTTATGAATCAACTTGATCCACAGCGCCGTCAGCACAAAACCAATCACCCCCATAACGGTAAAGACGTGCTCCCAGCCCCAGGCGAAAGTCAGCCAGCCAAGCAGCGGCGAAAAGAGCGCCAGCGAGAAATATTGCGCCGAGTTAAAGATGGCGGAGGCAGTACCACGTTCTTTCGTCGGGAACCAGGCGGCGACAATTCGGGCGTTCGCCGGGAATGATGGCGCTTCCGAGAAGCCGAGCATAAAGCGCATAAAGAACATGGAGATCCCTGCCCAGGCCAGCGGGAACATATCAACAAAGCCTTGCAGGAAGGTGAATAGCGACCAGAAAAAGAGGCTGTAGGTGTAAACTTTTTTCGAGCCAAACTTATCAAGCAGCCAGCCGCCGGGGATTTGCATCAGCAAGTAGGCCCAGCCAAAAGCGGAGAAGATGTAACCCATCGAAACCGCACTTAACTGCAACTCTTTTGCCACTTCGGTACCAGCAATAGACAGCGTTGCACGATCGGCGTAGTTAACGGCGGTAACAATAAAAATAATCAGTAATATTAAATAGCGGGTATGCACGCCTTTCTTTTTTTCGTCAACGGTGTCCAGAATCATTTTATTTACCTCGGGTACTTATGCTGATTTTTATTATTATGGGGAAGGTGTTATTTATGAGTTTCATTTATGCCGTAACGACAATGAACTCGGGAATTAGTATAAGCAGCGCGAGAATAATAATCATTGTGCAAATGCTAATTTAATTAATACTATTTAAATATTATTTTGAGCATATGCACATAAGGTTGCGCGCTAAAGCACAGATTTGCGCTTTACCTTACCGGGCGGCACTGCAATCCCTGAAATGATTGACATTGATCACATTTCTGCGTTTAAACTCCTGACATTCTTATTTCACCCAATGAAGTCATTTATTTTTAAATGAGACCAGGTCCTCATTTTAATAACCCCTGGCTGGAGAATATTGCACAATGGCCAACATCGAAATCAGACAAGAAACGCCAACTGCGTTTTATATAAAAGTTCACGACACAGATAATGTGGCAATTATTGTTAATGATAATGGCCTGAAAGCAGGAACGCGTTTTCCGGATGGGCTGGAATTAATTGAACATATTCCCCAGGGGCATAAAGTCGCATTGCTGGACATTCCGGCTAATGGTGAAATTATTCGTTATGGCGAAGTGATTGGTTACGCCGTGCGTGCAATCCCACGCGGAAGCTGGATCGACGAATCAATGGTTGTACTACCGGAAGCGCCGCCGTTACACACGCTGCCACTGGCAACCAAAGTCCCGGAACCCTTACCGCCGCTGGAAGGATACACCTTTGAGGGCTATCGCAATGCCGATGGCAGCGTGGGCACCAAAAACCTGCTCGGTATCACCACCAGCGTCCACTGTGTGGCAGGCGTGGTGGACTATGTAGTAAAAATCATTGAACGCGATCTGCTACCGAAATACCCGAACGTCGATGGCGTGGTGGGGCTGAATCATTTGTACGGTTGTGGCGTGGCGATTAACGCACCGGCGGCAGTTGTACCTATCCGTACCATTCACAATATTTCGCTGAATCCTAACTTTGGCGGCGAAGTAATGGTGATTGGCCTGGGTTGTGAAAAGTTGCAGCCTGAGCGCCTGCTGACTGGAACGGATGATGTGCAAGCTATTCCAGTAGAAAGCGCCAGCATTGTCAGTTTGCAGGATGAAAAGCATGTCGGTTTTCAGTCCATGGTCGAGGATATTTTGCAGATCGCCGAACGCCATCTACAAAAACTGAATCAACGGCAGCGAGAAACCTGCCCGGCTTCAGAACTGGTCGTTGGTATGCAGTGCGGTGGCAGCGATGCGTTTTCTGGTGTAACGGCAAACCCGGCGGTTGGCTATGCGTCTGATCTACTGGTGCGCTGCGGCGCAACGGTGATGTTTTCAGAAGTAACGGAAGTGCGTGACGCGATCCATCTGCTGACACCACGCGCAGTGAACGAAGAGGTCGGCAAACGGCTGCTGGAGGAGATGGAGTGGTACGATAACTATCTCAATATGGGAAAAACCGACCGCAGCGCCAACCCTTCGCCGGGCAACAAGAAAGGCGGTCTGGCAAACGTGGTAGAGAAGGCACTCGGCTCCATTGCTAAATCGGGTAAAAGCGCAATTGTTGAAGTGCTGTCGCCCGGTCAACGCCCGACTAAACGCGGATTAATTTACGCCGCGACGCCAGCCAGCGATTTTGTCTGTGGCACGCAACAGGTGGCTTCGGGTATCACAGTGCAAGTGTTTACGACCGGTCGTGGTACGCCGTACGGCCTGATGGCGGTACCCGTCATTAAAATGGCAACCCGCACCGAGCTGGCGAACCGCTGGTTTGATTTAATGGATATTAATGCGGGCACCATCGCTACCGGCGAAGAAACTATTGAAGAGGTGGGCTGGAAGTTGTTCCACTTTATTCTCGACGTCGCCAGCGGGAAGAAGAAAACCTTCTCGGATCAATGGGGGCTGCATAACCAGCTGGCGGTGTTTAACCCGGCACCGGTGACCTGATTTCTTTTGGAACGTCCCTCGCAAAACATGGCCTTAGTGCCATGTTTTTATTGTTTAAAGCCCCCACGTCCATTAATAATGCATTTGCATTACCTTAGTTCAAGCTTATAATTTGAGCAGAAAACAGGCTGTAAAAGGACAGTGAATCATGCCCGCTAATGCTCGCTCTCACGCTGTACTGACCACTGAATCAAAGGTCACGATACGCGGACAAACAACTATCCCCGCGCCAGTGCGTGAGGCCTTAAAACTGAAGCCAGGCCAGGACAGCATTCATTACGAAATTCTGCCTGGTGGGCAAGTATTTATGTGCCGACTGGGAGATGAACAGGAGGATCATACTATGAATGCATTTTTGCGTTTTCTGGATGCAGATATCCAGAACAACCCGCAAAAAACTCGTCCATTCAACATTCAACAAGGAAAGAAACTTGTCGCTGGCATGGACGTCAACATTGATGATGAGATTGGCGACGACGAATAATGGATTTTCCACAAAGGGTTAATGGTTGGGCGCTATATGCTCATCCCTGTTTTCAGGAAACCTACGACGCTTTAGTTGCCGAAGTCGAGACATTAAAGGGAAAAGATCCTGAAAATTATCAGAGAAAAGCCGCCACAAAGTTATTGGCGGTAGTCCATAAAGTGATTGAGGAGCATATCACGGTCAATCCATCATCACCGGCATTCCGTCATGGCAAGTCGTTAGGCTCTGGGAAAAATAAAGACTGGTCACGGGTAAAATTTGGTGCTGGTCGTTATCGTCTCTTCTTTCGTTATAGTGAAAAAGAGAAAGTCATCATTCTGGGATGGATGAACGATGAAAACACTCTGCGCACCTACGGTAAAAAAACAGATGCCTATACCGTATTCAGCAAAATGTTAAAAAGAGGACATCCTCCTGCCGACTGGGAAACCCTCACCCGAGAAACAGAAGAAACCCATTGATGGTGTTCACAATGCCCGCCGAACGCATTCGTGTTGACCAGCGGGCATCCTTTCTCACTCCCCGACCAGAATCACTTCAACCCCAGCCTTTCGCAGTCCTTCCAGGCTATCCGCAGGAATGCCTTCATCAACAATGATCATGTCGATACGTTGAGTATCAATGATCTTATGTAAACTGGAACGATTGAACTTACTGGAATCGGTGACCACGATGATCCGTTCCGCAACTTCGCACATCCGACGGTTTAAACGAGCTTCATCTTCATTATGTGTGCTGACGCCGCGCTCCAGATCGATCGCATCTACACCAAGAAACAGCATATCGAAGTGGTAATTTTGCAGCGATTGCTCAGCCTGATCGCCGTAAAAAGATTGCGACTGACGGCGCAAATGCCCGCCGGTCATCAGCAGCTCAACGCCTTCCGCTTCCAGCAACGCATTAGCCACGTTCATACCGTTGGTCATCGCAATTACGTCAGTGTGCTTGCGCATCAGACGAGCAATCTCAAAAGTGGTGGTCCCGGAATCGAGGATAACCCGATGACCTGGCTGAATCAACTCAACGGCAGCTTTCGCAACGCTGCGTTTCATCGCGGTGTTCAGTGCGCTTTTATCTTCCACTGATGGCTCGACTGACGGCGTCGTGCTATCGCAGATCAACGCGCCACCATAGGCACGCACAGCGATCCCCTGCTTTTCCAGAAACGCCAGATCGTTGCGGATCGTCACAGTAGATACGCCATACAATGCCGACAGATCGTTAACCTGCACACTCCCTTGCTGTCGCAGACGCTGAATGATCTGTTCTCGTCGCTCGCTGGTGCCAGTCACTCGCTTCTCACCTGAAGCGTCGGTATTACTCATAGTAAGTCCTTTCGTAAAACTTTCGTTTCATTTCGTTTTGCCTATTAACGCCTTTCTATTAAGCAAATGCAAGCCCACCTTGCCCATTGACGCAAGCTACTCTCGTTTCAGTGACTTTCATTATGTTTCTTTTGTGAATCAGATCAGAAAACCATTATCTTTCGTTTTATTTTTATCTCACCATGACGCAGTATCAACTGAAACAAAACGAAAGATTAATATCGCAGTAATCTGAACTGGAGAGGAAAGTGAAACATCTGACAGAAATGGTGAGACAGCACAAAGCGGGCAAAACAAATGGAATTTATGCCGTTTGTTCCGCACATCCGCTGGTGCTGGAAGCTGCAATCCGCTACGCCAGTGCAAACCAAACGCCGTTACTGATTGAAGCAACCTCCAATCAGGTAGACCAGTTCGGCGGTTATACCGGAATGACGCCCGCCGATTTTCGCGGCTTTGTTTGTCAGCTCGCCGACTCGTTGAATTTCCCGCAGGATGCGTTGATTCTGGGTGGTGACCATCTGGGGCCAAACCGCTGGCAAAACCTGCCGGCCGCTCAGGCAATGGCCAATGCCGATGATTTGATTAAAAGCTACGTTGCGGCAGGATTCAAAAAAATCCACCTTGATTGCAGCATGTCCTGTCAGGACGATCCGATTCCCTTAACTGATGACATCGTGGCTGAACGCGCCGCCCGTCTGGCGAAAGTGGCGGAAGAAACCTGTCTTGAACACTTTGGCGAAGCCGATCTGGAGTATGTCATTGGTACCGAAGTGCCGGTACCTGGCGGCGCGCATGAAACCTTAAGCGAGCTGGCGGTCACCACGCCGGATGCCGCCCGCGCCACGCTGGAAGCCCATCGTCACGCCTTTGAAAAGCAAGGTTTGAATGCCATCTGGCCACGCATCATTGCCCTGGTGGTTCAACCCGGCGTCGAATTCGATCACACCAACGTTATTGATTATCAGCCCGCCAAAGCGAGCGCCTTAAGCCAGATGGTCGAAAACTACGAAACGCTGATTTTCGAAGCGCACTCTACCGATTATCAAACGCCGCAATCGCTGCGCCAGCTGGTGATTGACCACTTTGCCATTCTGAAAGTTGGCCCAGCGCTGACCTTCGCCCTGCGTGAAGCTCTGTTCTCTCTGGCGGCGATTGAAGAAGAACTGGTGCCAGCGAAAGCCTGTTCTGGTCTGCGTCAGGTGCTGGAAGACGTGATGCTCGACCGCCCGGAATACTGGCAAAGCCACTACCACGGTGACGGCAACGCGCGTCGTCTGGCGCGTGGTTATAGCTACTCGGATCGCGTGCGCTATTACTGGCCGGACAGCCAGATTGATGACGCTTTCGCTCATCTGGTACGTAATCTGGCGGATTCACCAATTCCGCTGCCGCTGATCAGCCAGTATCTGCCGCTGCAGTACGTGAAAGTTCGCTCCGGCGAGCTGCAGCCAACGCCACGGGAACTCATTATCAACCATATTCAGGACATCCTGGCGCAGTACCACACAGCCTGTGAAGGCCAATAAGCAAAACAAAGAGGAACACGCTATGCCAAATATTGTTTTAAGCCGGATTGATGAACGCTTGATTCACGGTCAGGTCGGCGTTCAATGGGTCGGATTTGCGGGGGCAAATCTGGTGCTGGTAGCCAACGATGAGGTTGCCGAAGATCCGGTACAACAAAACCTGATGGAAATGGTACTGGCAGAAGGGATCGCCGTACGTTTCTGGACGCTGCAAAAAGTTATCGACAACATTCATCGCGCCGCCGATCGACAGAAAATCCTGCTGGTTTGTAAAACACCCGCCGATTTCCTGACGCTGGTGAAAGGTGGCGTTCCGGTGAATCGCATTAACGTTGGCAATATGCACTACGCCAATGGCAAACAACAAATCGCCAAAACGGTTTCTGTGGATGCGGGCGATATCGCAGCATTTAACGACCTGAAAACCGCTGGGGTGGAATGCTTCGTTCAGGGCGTCCCGACAGAGCCTGCTGTGGACCTCTTTAAATTACTTTGAGGGATTCATCATGGAAATCAGCCTGTTGCAGGCATTTGCGTTGGGCATTATCGCCTTTATCGCTGGCCTGGATATGTTTAACGGCCTAACCCATATGCACCGCCCGGTGGTCCTCGGCCCGTTGGTCGGGCTGGTACTTGGCGATCTGCATACCGGAATTTTAACCGGCGGTACGCTGGAACTGGTGTGGATGGGGCTGGCCCCGCTGGCGGGCGCACAGCCGCCTAACGTGATTATCGGTACTATCGTCGGCACGGCGTTTGCCATTACTACTGGCGTGAAACCCGATGTCGCAGTAGGTGTCGCCGTACCTTTCGCTGTCGCAGTACAGATGGGGATTACCTTCCTGTTCTCGGTGATGTCCGGCGTGATGTCTCGCTGCGACCTGGCAACAAACCCGCGCCGCATTTGATGCTGGTGCCGACGGCCTGGTGCATTGCTATAACGGGATGACAGGTTTACATCACCGCGAACCGGGAATGGTTGGCGCGGGATTAACGGACAAGCGCGCCTGGCTGGAACTGATAGCCGATGGTCATCATGTGCATCCGGCGGCAATGTCGCTGTGTTGTTGCTGTGCGAAAGAGAGAATCGTACTGATCACCGACGCGATGCAGGCAGCTGGGATGCCGGATGGTCGCTATACGTTATGTGGTGAAGAAGTGCAGATGCACGGTGGCGTTGTCCGTACCGCGTCTGGTGGGCTGGCGGGCAGTACGCTGTCTGTTGATGCGGCAGTGCGCAATATGGTCGAGTTGACGGGCGTAACGCCTGCGGAAGCCATCCATATGGCGTCGCTGCATCCGGCGCGAATGCTGGGTGTTGATGGTGTTCTGGGATCGCTTAAACCGGGCAAACGCGCCAGCGTCGTTGCGCTGGATAGCGGGCTACATGTGCAACAAATCTGGATTCAGGGTCAATTAGCTTCGTTTTGATAGTTTGCTCCTTTATTGGGCCTTCACTTCCCCCGTAAGGCCTTTCTTTTTCTTTCGTTTTGATCTGTGCAGCGGTGTCGGATGCGACGCTAACGCGTCTTATCCGACCTACAGTTGGTGACCGCAAGGCCGGATAAAGCGTTTGCGCCGCATCCAGCAATCCCTTTTGCTTCCTTTATCTTTTCTTTCAACGATCACAAATTTCGTTTTATTTCTTTTTTCTCCATTGAACTTTCAGTTTCTTTTCTATAGATTTTAATCAACGAAAGACATCACCAAGTGAAATGAAACGAAAGGCAAGTGAAAGCGACAACGCCCGACGTCAAGTTCATCAGACTAAGGATTGAGTTATGCCAGAAAATTACACCCCTGCTGCCGCCGCAACCGGTACATGGACTGAAGAAGAGATCCGCCATCAGCCTCGCGCATGGATCCGTTCACTCACCAACATCGACGCGCTACGTTCCGCGCTCAATAACTTCCTTGAACCGTTACTGCGCAAAGAGAATCTGCGGATCATCCTGACCGGAGCCGGAACGTCGGCATTTATCGGTGACATCATCGCGCCGTGGCTCGCCAGCCATACCGGTAAAAACTTCAGCGCCGTACCGACCACCGATCTGGTCACCAATCCGATGGACTACCTGAACCCAGCTCATCCGCTGCTGTTGATCTCCTTCGGTCGATCCGGCAACAGCCCGGAAAGCGTCGCAGCCGTGGAACTGGCAAATCAATTTGTACCGGAATGCTATCACCTGCCGATCACCTGCAACGAAGCGGGCGCTCTTTACCAAAACGCGATCAACAGCGATAACGCGTTTGCCCTGCTGATGCCCGCAGAAACGCACGATCGCGGCTTTGCGATGACCAGCAGCATTACCACCATGATGGCCAGCTGCCTCGCGGTTTTCGCACCTGAGACGATCAACAGCCAAACCTTCCGCGACGTGGCGGATCGTTGCCAGGCGATCCTGACCTCACTGGGCGATTTCAGCGAAGGTGTGTTTGGTTACGCACCGTGGAAACGGATCGTTTATCTCGGTAGCGGTGGCTTACAGGGCGCAGCACGCGAGTCGGCGCTGAAAGTGCTGGAACTGACGGCGGGTAAACTGGCGGCCTTTTATGATTCTCCAACCGGATTCCGTCATGGACCAAAATCGCTGGTCGATGACGAAACGCTGGTGGTGGTATTTGTCTCCAGCCACCCTTACACCCGTCAGTATGATCTTGATCTGCTGGCTGAACTTCGCCGTGACAACCAGGCAATGCGTGTAATCGCCATCGCCGCGGAAAGCAGCGACATCGTCGCTGCCGGTCCACATATCATCCTGCCACCGTCACGTCACTTTATCGACGTTGAGCAGGCATTTTGCTTCCTGATGTACGCCCAGACGTTTGCACTGATGCAGTCGCTGCACATGGGCAATACGCCGGATACCCCATCAGCCAGTGGCACCGTTAACCGCGTGGTGCAAGGCGTAATCATTCATCCGTGGCAGGCATAAGAGGATCGCATTATGAGCATTATCTCCACTAAATATCTGTTACAGGACGCCCAGGCCAATGGCTACGCGGTGCCTGCTTTTAACATTCATAACGCCGAGACGATCCAAGCGATCCTCGAAGTGTGCAGTGAAATGCGATCGCCGGTGATCCTCGCCGGAACGCCGGGGACCTTTAAACACATCGCGCTGGAAGAGATCTACGCCCTGTGTAGCGCCTATTCCACAACCTACAACATGCCACTGGCGCTGCATCTCGACCACCACGAATCGCTGGATGATATTCGCCGTAAAGTCCACGCAGGTGTGCGCAGTGCGATGATCGACGGCAGCCACTTCCCGTTTGCCGAGAACGTGAAGCTGGTGAAATCGGTTGTTGACTTCTGCCACTCACAAGATTGCAGCGTGGAAGCAGAACTGGGCCGCCTGGGCGGTGTTGAAGATGACATGAGCGTTGACGCCGAAAGTGCATTCCTGACCGATCCACAAGAAGCTAAACGCTTTGTCGAACTGACTGGCGTCGACAGCCTGGCGGTAGCGATTGGTACGGCGCACGGCTTATACAGCAAAACGCCGAAGATTGATTTCCAGCGGCTGGCGGAAATTCGTGAAGTGGTGGATGTTCCTCTGGTGCTGCATGGTGCCAGCGATGTTCCGGATGAATTTGTCCGTCGCACTATTGAACTTGGCGTCACAAAAGTGAACGTTGCCACAGAATTAAAAATAGCCTTCGCTGGCGCGGTTAAAGCCTGGTTTGCGGAAAATCCGCAGGGTAATGATCCTCGTTATTATATGCGCGTCGGAATGGATGCGATGAAAGAAGTTGTCAGAAATAAAATTAATGTCTGTGGTTCAGCGAATCGAATTTCAGCATAATCATTAGTTTTTTATGATTTATCCCAATGTACTTCCCGATTAATATCGGGGAGTGCCTTAATGGAAAAGGAGATAACTAAACCTTAATAAATACATCACTACAATATCGCAACAATAATATATTTAAAAAAATTATATTATTCAACTTTATGGTGAGGATTACACAATGACCAGTCCAAATATTCTCTTAACCCGTATTGATAACCGTCTGGTTCACGGTCAGGTTGGCGTGACCTGGACATCCACCATCGGTGCAAATCTGCTGGTAGTCGTGGATGATGTTGTCGCTAACGATGATATTCAACAGAAATTAATGGGTATTACCGCGGAAACCTACGGCTTTGGCATTCGTTTCTTTACTATCGAAAAAACCATTAACGTCATCGGCAAAGCTGCACCACATCAGAAGATCTTCCTGATTTGCCGTACGCCACAAACGGTACGTAAATTGGTAGAAGGTGGTATTGACCTGAAAGATGTCAACGTCGGCAATATGCATTTCTCGGAAGGGAAAAAGCAAATCAGCAGTAAAGTTTATGTCGATGACCAGGATCTCACGGACTTACGTTTTATTAAACAACGTGGCGTGAATGTTTTCATTCAGGACGTCCCTGGCGATCAAAAAGAACAAATCCCTGACTAAATCTAAAATCGCCTTAATATTGGTTTGAGGTAATAAAAATGCATGAAATAACCCTACTTCAGGGATTATCCCTGGCGGCGTTAGTTTTTGTTCTGGGGATTGATTTTTGGCTGGAAGCCTTATTTTTATTCCGCCCGATAATCGTTTGTACCCTAACTGGCGCTATTCTCGGTGATATTCAGACTGGCTTAATTACCGGTGGTCTGACAGAGTTGGCTTTCGCCGGATTAACCCCTGCAGGTGGTGTTCAGCCGCCCAACCCGATTATGGCGGGTCTGATGACCACCGTCATTGCATGGTCTACGGGCGTTGATGCCAAAACAGCAATTGGTCTTGGCCTGCCGTTTAGTTTGTTAATGCAGTACGTCATTCTGTTCTTCTATTCCGCTTTCTCATTATTTATGACCAAAGCCGATAAATGCGCGAAAGAGGCGGATACGGCAGCGTTTTCCCGGCTTAACTGGACAACGATGCTCATCGTCGCTTCAGCGTATGCGGTGATTGCTTTCCTCTGTACTTACCTGGCACAGGGGGCGATGCAGGCGCTGGTGAAAGCGATGCCCGCCTGGCTGACCCACGGCTTTGAAGTGGCTGGCGGTATTCTGCCTGCCGTTGGTTTTGGCTTGCTGCTGCGCGTAATGTTCAAAGCGCAATATATCCCTTACCTGATCGCCGGTTTCCTGTTTGTTTGCTACATCCAGGTCAGCAACCTGTTGCCGGTTGCCGTACTGGGCGCAGGCTTTGCGGTGTATGAGTTTTTCAATGCGAAATCCCGGCAGCAAGCGCAACCGCAGCCCGTTGCCAGTAAAAATGAAGAAGAGGACTACAGCAATGGGATCTGAAATCAGTAAAAAAGATATCACCCGTCTGGGCTTTCGTTCGTCGCTGCTGCAAGCGAGCTTTAACTACGAAAGGATGCAGGCGGGCGGTTTTACCTGGGCGATGTTGCCGATCCTGAAAAAGATTTATAAGGACGACAAACCGGGCTTAAGCGCGGCGATGAAAGATAACCTCGAATTTATTAATACCCACCCGAATCTGGTCGGATTCCTGATGGGGTTATTAATTTCGATGGAAGAAAAAGGAGAAAACCGCGACACCATTAAAGGCCTCAAAGTGGCACTGTTTGGCCCAATCGCCGGGATTGGCGATGCGATTTTCTGGTTTACTTTGTTGCCGATTATGGCGGGAATTTGCTCATCATTTGCCAGCCAGGGAAACCTGCTGGGGCCGATTCTATTTTTCGCCGTTTACCTGCTTATCTTTTTCCTGCGCGTCGGCTGGACCCACGTCGGTTATTCAGTCGGCGTGAAGGCGATCGATAAAGTGCGAGAGAACTCGCAGATGATTGCCCGTTCGGCAACCATCCTCGGGATCACGGTAATCGGCGGGCTGATCGCTTCGTATGTGCATATTAACGTGGTGACATCGTTTGCCATCGACAATACCCACAGCGTTGCGCTGCAGCAGGATTTCTTCGATAAAGTCTTCCCGAACATTTTACCGATGGCCTACACCCTGCTGATGTATTACTTCCTGCGGGTGAAAAAAGCGCATCCGGTGCTGTTAATCGGCGTGACTTTTGTGCTCTCTATTGTTTGTTCCGCATTCGGCATTTTGTAAATGGAACGAGGCACTGCGTCTGGTGGTGCCTCTTTACTTAAGGAATTTCATCCTGTGCAAACCCTTCAGCAAGTTGAAAACTATACGGCGTTAAGTGAACGTGCCAGCGAATATTTATTGGCCGTGATCCGTAGCAAACCGAATGCCGTGATTTGCCTGGCGACCGGAGCCACGCCATTACTGACGTATCATTATCTGGTAGAAAAAATCCACCAGCAGCAGGTTGATGTCAGCCAGCTCACCTTCGTGAAGCTCGACGAATGGGTGGATCTGCCATTAACGATGCCAGGCACCTGCGAAACTTTCCTGCAACAGCATATCGTGCAGCCGCTGGGGCTACGTGAAGACCAGCTCATCAGCTTTCGCTCCGAAGAGATAAATGAGACAGAGTGCGAACGGGTAACGAACCTGATTGCGCGCAAAGGCGGTCTGGATTTATGCGTTCTCGGATTGGGGAAAAACGGTCATCTTGGGCTGAACGAACCGGGAGAAAGCCTGCAACCGGCCTGCCATATCAGTCAACTTGATGCCAGAACACAGCAACATGAGATGTTAAAAACCGCGGGTCGCCCCGTGACTCGTGGGATCACCTTAGGCCTGAAGGATATTCTCAATGCCCGCGAAGTTTTGTTACTGGTGACTGGCGAAGGAAAGCAGGATGCGACAGATCGTTTTCTCACGGCTAAAGTCTCTACCGCTATCCCGGCTTCATTTTTATGGCTGCACAGTAACTTTATTTGTTTAATTAACACCTAACCAGATGAAAAATTTGCTCAAAATGTTTAAATTAACTTATGTAACAGTCACGCATTATATTAAATAACATTTGACTGGGTTGAACATAACGCCGATAGCAAAAGGAGTTATGTTCAACAATTTAATTTTAGATATACATATAACTTGTTCTATTAATAAATCACCTCGTATTCTGACTCGCCCCCTGGCGCAGCAAAGTCAGGCATTTATACTCTTTTGAATACATAGAAAATTGATATCAATATAATGAAAATATCAAATATTTGCATATAAATATAATCTTAAAGTTCAGTCTATTTAATGTTCAATGAAATATTTCTGCCTGTATAATCTTTAAAGATGTTGAACATATATTCACATTAAATATGATTATGTACTTGTTACAAGGATAAGGTTATATATGAATAAAGTTACAAAAACAGCTATTGCGGGCTTACTTGCGCTTTTCGCAGGTAATGCCGCTGCAACCGATGGTGAAATAGTTTTTGATGGCGAGATTTTAAAATCCGCTTGTGAAATCAATGACTCTGATAAGAAAATTGAAGTTGCTCTTGGTCACTATAATGCCGAACAGTTTCGTAATATTGGCGAGCGTAGCCCAAAAATTCCATTCACTATTCCTTTAGTTAACTGCCCAATGACTGGGTGGGAGCACGATAACGGCAACGTTGAAGCGTCTTTCCGTCTATGGCTGGAAACGCGAGATAATGGCACCGTCCCTAACTTCCCTAATCTGGCAAAAGTAGGCTCTTTTGCTGGCATAGCGGCAACAGGTGTGGGTATCCGTATTGACGATGCGGAAAGCGGAAACATTATGCCACTGAATGCTATGGGCAATGATAACACGGTTTATCAGATCCCGGCGGAATCCAATGGTATTGTCAATGTTGACCTCATCGCTTACTACGTATCAACCGTAGTTCCATCAGAAATCACCCCAGGGGAAGCAGACGCTATCGTTAACGTAACGCTGGATTACCGTTAATACGTTAGGGCGTTATCTGACCTGTCAGATAACGCCCTTTTCCTTCCTCTTTCTCGTTGTATCAGGTTGAAAAATAACTATGTCAAAACGAACATTCGCGGTGATATTAACCTTGTTGTGTAGCTTCTGTATTGGCCAGGCGCTTGCAGGAGGAATCGTTTTACAGCGAACGCGAGTGATCTATGATGCCAGCCGCAAAGAGGCTGCGTTACCTGTCGCAAACAAAGGCGCAGAAACGCCTTATTTACTGCAATCATGGGTAGATAATATAGATGGTAAAAGCCGTGCCCCATTTATTATAACCCCACCGCTATTTCGTCTTGAGGCTGGCGATGACTCATCACTGCGAATTATTAAAACAGCTGATAACCTGCCTGAAAATAAAGAGTCGCTGTTCTACATTAATGTTCGTGCCATTCCAGCAAAGAAAAAATCAGATGATGTTAATGCTAACGAGTTGACGCTGATATTTAAAACACGGATCAAAATGTTTTATCGCCCCGCACACCTGAAGGGACGGGTAAACGATGCGTGGAAATCACTGGAATTTAAACGTAGTGACCATTCACTCAATATATATAACCCAACTGAATATTACGTCGTATTTGCCGGACTGGCAGTCGATAAAACCGATCTCACAAGCAAAATTGAATATATCGCGCCCGGAGAACATAAACAGTTACCACTTCCTGCATCTGGCGGAAAGAACGTGAAATGGGCTGCGATCAATGATTATGGCGGCAGTTCCGGGACAGAAACTCGTCCACTGCAATAAAAAATATAAAAACACAGGTCATCAGGGAATGCCACAACGACACCACCAGGGACATAAACGCACACCGAAACAGTTGGCGCTCATCATCAAACGTTGTTTGCCGATGGTGCTCACTGGCAGCGGCATGCTTTGCACTACCGCTAACGCCGAAGAGTATTATTTCGACCCCATTATGCTGGAAACCACAAAAAGTGGTATGCAAACAACCGATCTGTCGCGTTTTTCAAAAAAATATGCACAACTACCAGGAACTTATCAGGTTGATATCTGGCTGAATAAAAAGAAGGTTTCACAGAAAAAAATTACATTTACCGCCAATGCAGAGCAACTTCTGCAGCCACAGTTTACGGTAGAACAACTACGTGAGCTGGGTATTAAGGTGGATGAAATCCCGGCGCTGGCTGAAAAAGATGACGATAGCGTGATCAACTCGCTTGAACAAATCATTCCCGGTACAGCTGCTGAATTTGATTTCAATCATCAGCAACTTAATTTGAGCATTCCCCAAATTGCACTGTACCGTGATGCAAGAGGTTACGTCTCCCCTTCTCGTTGGGACGATGGTATACCAACGCTGTTTACCAACTACTCGTTTACAGGTTCTGATAACCGTTACCGCCAGGGCAATCGTAGCCAACGACAGTACCTGAATATGCAAAATGGTGCTAATTTTGGCCCCTGGCGATTACGCAACTATTCCACATGGACACGCAACGATCAGACATCAAGCTGGAATACCATCAGTAGTTATTTACAACGTGATATCAAGGCGTTGAAGTCTCAGTTGCTTCTGGGAGAAAGCGCCACCAGCGGCAGTATTTTTTCCAGCTACACCTTTACTGGCGTGCAACTCGCTTCCGACGATAATATGTTGCCAAACAGCCAGCGCGGATTTGCCCCAACGGTACGCGGTATCGCAAACAGTAGTGCAATCGTGACTATCAGGCAAAATGGTTATGTGATCTATCAAAGCAACGTGTCAGCGGGTGCCTTTGAAATTAACGATCTCTACCCCTCTTCCAACAGCGGCGATTTAGAAGTCACGATTGAAGAAAGTGACGGTACACAACGTCGCTTTATCCAGCCTTATTCTTCATTACCCATGATGCAGCGACCTGGGCATCTAAAGTATAGCGCGACCGCTGGACGCTATCGCGCTGATGCAAACAGTGATAGCAAGGAACCCGAATTTGCTGAAGCCACGGCAATATATGGTTTGAATAATACTTTTACGCTGTATGGCGGCCTGCTCGGTTCTGAAGATTATTATGCGCTGGGGATCGGTATCGGCGGCACACTTGGCGCACTGGGCGCGTTGTCGATGGATATCAACAGAGCTGACACCCAATTCGATAACCAGCACTCTTTTCATGGCTATCAATGGCGTACGCAGTACATCAAAGATATCCCGGAAACCAACACCAATATCGCTGTCAGCTACTATCGCTATACCAACGATGGCTATTTTAGTTTTAATGAAGCCAATACCCGCAATTGGGACTATAACAGTCGCCAAAAAAGTGAAATTCAATTCAACATCAGCCAGACAATATTTGATGGGGTAAGTCTGTATGCCTCCGGTTCGCAGCAAGACTATTGGGGCAATAACGATAAAAACAGGAATATCTCTGTTGGGGTTTCCGGCCAGCAATGGGGAGTTGGTTACAGCCTGAATTATCAATACAGCCGCTACACTGATCAAAATAATGACCGCGCACTCTCTTTGAATCTCAGTATTCCGTTAGAACGCTGGTTACCGCGTAGCCGGGTTTCCTATCAGATGACCAGCCAGAAAGATCGCCCAACCCAACATGAAATGCGTCTTGATGGCTCACTGCTGGATGATGGTCGCCTGAGCTATAGCCTGGAACAAAGTCTGGATGACGATAACAACCATAACAGTAGCCTGAACGCCAGTTACCGTTCACCTTATGGCACCTTCAGTGCCGGATACAGCTACGGTAATGACAGCAGCCAATACAATTACGGCGTTACCGGCGGCGTGGTTATCCATCCTCATGGCGTGACGCTCTCGCAATATCTGGGCAACGCTTTTGCGCTTATCGATGCTAACGGAGCATCTGGCGTGAGGATACAAAACTATCCGGGGATTGCTACCGATCCTTTTGGCTATGCAGTGGTTCCTTATCTCACAACTTATCAGGAAAACCGTCTCTCGGTAGATACTACGCAGCTGCCCGATAACGTCGATCTTGAACAAACAACACAGTTTGTGGTGCCCAACAGAGGTGCAATGGTAGCGGCGCGTTTCAACGCCAATATCGGTTATCGCGTACTTGTTACAGTCAGCGATCGCAACGGTAAACCGTTGCCCTTTGGCGCTCTTGCCAGCAACGATGATACGGGGCAACAAAGTATCGTCGATGAGGGCGGCATACTATATCTCTCTGGGATATCGAGTAAATCACAAAGCTGGACTGTACGCTGGGGAAATCAGGCAGATCAACAATGTCAGTTTGCTTTCAGTACACCGGATTCAGAACCTACAACCTCTGTATTACAAGGCACAGCGCAGTGCCATTAAGGATAAAAAAATGAAAAGAGCGCCTCTTATAACAGGTCTTTTGTTGATATCCACATCCTGCGCTTATGCCTCCTCAGGAGGGTGTGGAGCCGACAGCACTAGCGGTGCGACAAATTACAGCAGTGTGGTTGATGATGTTACGGTGAACCAGACAGATAACGTGACAGGACGGGAGTTTACCTCTGCAACGCTAAGTAGCACTAACTGGCAATACGCCTGTTCCTGCTCTGCGGGTAAGGCAGTTAAACTTGTCTATATGGTCAGCCCCGTACTTACCACCACTGGACATCAGACAGGATATTACAAACTCAATGACAGCCTGGATATTAAAACCACATTACAGGCAAACGACATTCCAGGACTCACAACCGACCAGGTTGTCTCTGTTAACACCCGATTCACACAGATAAAAAACAACACGGTATATTCTGCTGCAACCCAAACGGGTGTTTGCCAGGGTGATACGTCTCGTTATGGACCCGTTAATATTGGTGCGAACACCACCTTTACCCTGTATGTCACCAAGCCATTTCTCGGCTCGATGACCATTCCGAAAACGGATATTGCCGTCATTAAAGGCGCGTGGGTCGATGGAATGGGAAGCCCGTCTACAGGTGACTTCCATGATTTAGTCAAGTTATCGATTCAGGGAAATCTCACCGCCCCACAGTCGTGCAAAATTAATCAGGGCGATGTTATTAAGGTTAATTTTGGATTCATCAATGGTCAGAAGTTTACCACCCGCAATGCCATGCCAGACGGTTTTACTCCAGTAGACTTTGATATCACTTATGACTGTGGTGATACTTCAAAGATTAAAAACTCGTTGCAAATGCGCATCGACGGTACAACTGGGGTAGTAGACCAGTACAACCTGGTCGCCAGGCGAAGAAGTTCAGACAATGTGCCCGATGTCGGTATTCGTATTGAAAATCTCGGCGGCGGAGTTGCAAATATTCCTTTTCAGAACGGTATCCTTCCCGTTGATCCTTCCGGGCATGGCACCGTCAATATGCGCGCCTGGCCAGTTAATCTGGTCGGTGGTGAGCTGGAAACAGGAAAATTTCAGGGCACAGCCACCATTACCGTCATCGTGCGGTAAAAGAAGACGTTGCGTTTTGATTAACGCAACGCTTCGGCACTGTTACCCCTGCTGCTCCAGCGCATACTTATACAGCGCATTTTTCTTCACGCCGTGAATTTCTGCGGCCAGCGCCGCCGCTTTTTTCAGCGGCAGTTCTGCCTGTAGCAGCGCCAGCGTGCGCAGGGCATCGGCGGGTAAGTCTTCTTCCTGTGCTTTATGACCTTCGACAATCAGCACCATTTCGCCTTTGCGACGGTTTTCATCTTCCTTTACCCACGCCAGCAGCTCGCCAACGGGCGCGCCGTGAATGGTTTCCCAGGTTTTGGTCAGCTCACGCGCCAGAACCACGTAGCGGGATTCGCCTAATACCGCAACGATATCTTCCAGGCTATCTAACAGACGGTGGGTAGATTCATAAAAAATCAGCGTGCGCGGCTCCGCTTCAATGGCTTTTAGCGCATCACGGCGGCCTTTTGATTTGGCAGGTAAAAAGCCTTCGTAACAGAAACGGTCAGAGGGTAAACCCGCTGCGCTTAACGCAGTGATAGCAGCACACGGCCCGGGTAGCGGCACCACGCGGATCCCCGCTTCACGGCAGGTACGCACCAGATGGTAGCCAGGATCGTTAATTAGCGGCGTTCCGGCATCGGAAACCAGCGCAATGTTTTGCCCCTCTTGCAGCTTCGCCAGCAGCGTTTCAGCTTTTTGTTGTTCGTTATGGTCGTGCAGCGCAAACAACCGGGCATTAATCCCAAAATGTTGCAGCAATAAACCGGTGTGACGAGTATCCTCGGCGGCAATCAGATCAACGGCCTGTAATACCTCTAACGCACGCTGGGTGATATCCGCCAGATTGCCGATTGGCGTCGGTACAATGTAAAGCTGGCCCTGAGAATTATCCGCCGATTGGTGTTGTTTCATTGTGTCGTCCGTATTGCCGATTTAATATTGAGCATTGCGTAAAAAAAATATCACTGGATACATTATGGTACCCTCAACATTTTCTCGTTTGAAAGCCGCGCGTTGTCTGCCTGTTGTTCTGGCAGCCCTGATTTTCGCCGGTTGTGGCACCCATACTCCCGATCAGTCCACTGCTTATATGCAGGGCACGGCGCAGGCTGATTCTGCCTTTTATCTTCAGCAGATGCAGCAAAGCTCTGATGATACCAGGATCAACTGGCAATTACTCGCCATTCGTGCACTGGTGAAAGAAGGTAAAACCGGGCAGGCGGTTGAGTTGTTTAACCAACTACCGCAAGAACTGAACGATGCTCAGCGTCGCGAGAAAACACTGCTGGCGGTAGAGATTAAACTGGCGCAGAAAGATTTTGCTGGCGCGCAAAACTTGCTGGCGAAAATCACACCTGCCGATTTAGAACAAAACCAGCAAGCGCGTTACTGGCAGGCAAAAATCGATGCCAGCCAGGGGCGTCCTTCCATTGATTTACTGCGCGCGTTAATTGCTCAGGAACCGCTGCTTGGCGCGAAAGAAAAACAGCAGAATATTGATGCCACCTGGCAGGCGCTCTCCTCCATGACTCAGGAACAGGCGAATACGCTGGTGATCAACGCCGACGAAAATATTCTGCAAGGCTGGCTGGATCTGCAGCGCGTCTGGTTTGATAACCGTAACGATCCCGACATGATGAAAGCCGGGATCGCCGACTGGCAGAAACGTTATCCGAACAATCCGGGCGCGAAAATGCTGCCAACGCAGTTGGTTAACGTAAAAGCGTTTAAACCAGCCTCGACCAACAAAATCGCCCTGCTGTTGCCACTGAATGGCCAGGCAGCGGTATTTGGTCGCACTATTCAGCAAGGCTTTGAAGCGGCGAAAAATATCGGCACTCAGCCAGTGGCAGCTCAGGTAGCTGCCGCACCTGCCGCAGACGTAGCTGAACAACCTCAGCCGCAAACCGTGGATGGCGTTGCCAGCCCGGCACAAGCCTCGGTTAGCGATCTGACCGGTGAACAGCCTGCAGCCCAGCCGGTGCCTGTAAGCGCCCCGGCGACAAGCACCGCAGCGGTAAGCGCACCCGCAAATCCATCCGCAGAGCTGAAAATCTACGATACCTCATCACAACCACTTAGCCAGATCTTAAGCCAGGTTCAGCAGGATGGCGCGAGTATTGTGGTCGGTCCGTTGCTGAAAAATAACGTTGAAGAGTTGCTGAAGAGCAACACTCCGCTGAACGTACTGGCACTGAACCAGCCGGAGAATATCGAAAATCGCGTCAATATTTGTTACTTCGCGCTTTCACCGGAAGACGAAGCGCGCGATGCAGCGCGTCATATTCGTGACCAGGGTAAACAAGCGCCGCTGGTGCTGATCCCACGCAGTTCATTGGGCGATCGCGTAGCCAATGCGTTTGCGCAAGAGTGGCAGAAACTGGGCGGCGGCACCGTTCTGCAACAAAAATTTGGTTCCACCAGCGAATTACGCGCGGGTGTTAACGGCGGTTCTGGTATTGCTTTAACGGGTAGCCCGATTACTCTCAGAGCGACAACCGACTCCGGCATGACGACCAACAATCCAACGCTGCAAACCACGCCAACCGATGACCAGTTCACCAATAATGGCGGTCGTGTCGATGCGGTGTACATTGTGGCAACGCCGGGTGAAATCGCTTTTATCAAACCGATGATCGCCATGCGTAACGGTAGCCAGAGCGGTGCAACGCTGTACGCCAGCTCCCGCAGTGCGCAAGGGACCGCTGGCCCGGATTTCCGACTGGAGATGGAAGGCTTGCAGTACAGCGAAATCCCGATGCTGGCAGGCGGTAATCTACCGTTAATGCAGCAGGCACTCAGCGCGGTGAATAACGATTATTCACTGGCTCGCATGTATGCGATGGGCGTCGATGCCTGGTCGCTGGCAAATCATTTCTCACAAATGCGCCAGGTTCAGGGTTTTGAAATCAACGGTAATACCGGAAGCCTGACGGCTAACCCGGATTGCGTGATTAACAGGAACTTATCATGGCTACAGTACCAACAAGGTCAGGTAGTCCCCGTCAGTTAACCACCAAACAGACCGGCGATGCGTGGGAAGCACAAGCGCGTCGCTGGCTGGAAGGCAAAGGACTGCGGTTTATCGCCGCTAACGTGAACGAGCGTGGCGGCGAGATCGATCTGATAATGCGTGAAGGCCGGACCACCATTTTTGTCGAGGTACGCTATCGCCGCTCTGCGCTTTATGGCGGCGCGGCAGCCAGTGTGACCCGCAGCAAACAACACAAATTATTACAGACTGCCCGCTTGTGGCTCGCGCGTCATAATGGGAGTTTTGATACTGTGGATTGCCGGTTCGATGTGGTAGCCTTCACCGGGAATGAGGTTGAGTGGATTAAGGATGCCTTTAATGACCACTCATAATTAAGGTTTAAGGATTAGCGTGCAAGAAAGAATTAAAGCTTGCTTCACTGAAAGCATTCAAACTCAAATTGCGGCGGCAGAGGCGCTTCCGGATGCCATCTCCCGTGCAGCCATGACGCTGGTTCAGTCTCTGCTCAATGGCAACAAAATCCTCTGTTGTGGTAATGGAACTTCCGCTGCCAATGCACAGCATTTTGCTGCCAGCATGATCAACCGTTTCGAAACGGAGCGGCCCAGCTTACCTGCCATTGCACTAAATACTGATAATGTTGTCTTAACGGCGATTGCCAACGATCGCTTACATGATGAAGTGTATGCAAAACAGGTGCGGGCGCTGGGTCATGCGGGAGATGTATTGTTAGCCATTTCCACCCGTGGCAACAGCCGCGATATTGTTAAAGCAGTTGAAGCCGCCGTTACGCGTGATATGACCATTGTGGCATTGACCGGCTATGACGGCGGCGAACTTGCAGGTTTGTTAGGGCCACAGGATGTGGAGATCCGCATTCCTTCGCATCGTAGTGCTCGCATTCAGGAAATGCATATGCTGACGGTAAATTGCCTGTGCGATCTGATCGATAACACGCTTTTCCCTCACCAGGATGATTAAGGAGAATACATGAAGGCATTATCGCCAATCGCAGTCCTTATTTCCGCGCTGCTGTTGCAAGGTTGTGTTGCCGCTGCCGTAGTGGGTACCGCTGCTGTGGGTACCAAAGCCGCAACTGACCCACGCAGTGTCGGCACCCAGGTGGACGATGGTACCCTGGAAGTGCGCGTGAACAGCGCATTGTCGAAAGACGAACAGATTAAGAAAGAAGCGCGCATTAATGTAACGGCCTATCAGGGCAAAGTGCTGCTGGTTGGGCAGTCACCAAATGCTGAACTTTCGGCTCGCGCCAAACAGATTGCTATGGGCGTAGACGGTGCCAACGAAGTGTATAACGAGATTCGTCAGGGCCAGCCGATTGGTCTGGGCGAAGCATCTAACGATACGTGGATCACCACCAAAGTGCGTTCGCAGCTCTTAACCAGCGACCTGGTGAAATCGTCCAACGTGAAAGTGACCACCGAAAACGGTGAAGTGTTCCTGATGGGGCTGGTGACTGAACGTGAAGCGAAAGCGGCGGCAGATATTGCCAGCCGGGTGAGCGGCGTGAAGCGGGTAACTACGGCGTTTACGTTTATTAAATAGCAGCCCCTTGTAATGCCTGATGCGACGCTTGCCGCGTCTTATCAGGCCTACAACGATACAAACCGTAGGTCAGATAAGGCGTTTACGCCGCATCCGACATGTTTTCCCTCAAATCAGAACAACAGCGCCAGCCCGCCGACAATCACACCAGACACTGCCACCATCGCCCCTGTCAGCCATAAGGCTTTCGCCGGGAACGCTTTGCGCAGCATAATCAGTGACGGCAAACTCACTGCCGGGAGCGTCATCAACAATGCCAGCGCCGGAGCGGTTCCCATACCTGCCAGCATCATCGTTTGTACAATCGGAATTTCTGCTGCCGTGGGAATGACAAACAAGCATCCTGCTACCGCCATCGCCACCACCCACATCAGGCTGTTATCGACAGCACCATCGGCATGGGGGAATAACCAGACGCGAGCGGCACCCAACACCAGTACTGCAAGGATGTAAACCGGGATCGTACTCCAGAAAAGCGTCCATAGCGCCCTGCCCCAGCGGCTAAAAAACCCGCCCTGTGCTTCCGGTATGTCAATTTCGACCGGTGCCTGCGTTTGCGGTGTTTCACGCACCCATTTTTGCACCAGCGTCGCAATCAGCAACACCATCACCAGCCCGGCCACCAGACGAATCGCCGCAAAACCCCAGCCGAGGACAAAGCCCATAAACACCAGCGTCGCCGGGTTTAACACCGGATTGCCCATCCAGAATGCCAGCGCACCGCCCATCGACACCTGTTGGCGACGCATTCCCGCCGCGACCGGAGCCGCACAGCAGGTACACATCATGCCCGGCAACGAAAACAGCGTTCCCAGCAGCGTGCCGCGAAAGCGCGATTGCCCAAGCGTACGCAACAACCAGTCACGCGGGATCAGCACCTGAATCAACGAACCGAGGATCACCCCCAGCACCGCCGCTTTCCATACCGCGAGGAAATAGATCATCGCGTAATCCAACGCCGCCTGCCATGGGTTAGCATCCGCCTGCGCAAGGATAGATTTACCGATACTGTGGGTTTCGGCAGCAGTAAACGCTTTGCCGTAGTAAGGTTCCCATTTCACATACCAGAGACCGGCAATGACAACGAGAAAGAAAAGCGCGGGTTTCCACCACTGAATGGGCGTTGCCGCCTGAGATGAAGACTGACCAGTCATAGCATTCCCCAGGAATAAGTTATGATAATTGAGCGCGTGAATATTACGCTCACTATCAATTCTTGGGAATAATTATTCAGCTCTTTTGCGTAATTCTGAAGAGCTTAAAATCGTCACGCCTTCATGCTCAGGCCGCATCGACTCTGCCAGCATGACCCGCGCCACGTCTCTCGCATCAATGGATTTCCAGTTACCTGGTAACAAACGGAACAGCGGCGCAAAAAGCGTTTCGTTCATCCGCTGTTTGCTACGATCGCCCAGTAACATCGACGGGCGAGCAATGGTCAATTTCGGCCAGTTCTGGGCGATTAATGCTTCTTCCATCTCCCCTTTGACGCGGTTATAGAAAAACGGCGAGTGGGCATTGGCACCCATCGCACTGACTACCAACATATGCTGCGCGCCCAGTCGCCGCCCGGTTAATGCGGTATCCACTACCAGCGTGTAATCGGCATGAATAAACGCCTCTTTGCTCCCCGCTTCTCGCCGCGTGGTGCCGAGACAACAAAACACAATGTCGATGGGATCGGTGACCTGCGCCAACGCGTCACTCAGTTGCGGATCATGGGGATTAAACACCCCGGGCATATCGCCCAACGGACGTCGCGTCGGCGCAGCAATGGCGTTAACTTTCGGTTCGTTAATCAACATCCGCAGCAGGTGACCGCCCACCAGCCCCGTTGCGCCTGTAATCAGTACCTGACTCATCTTCGCTCCTTTACAGAATTGTCTGCCTTGCGCTCCACGGCTCATGCACCAGGCTTAATAGACCATGAGGTAATTATCCCCGATTGTGGGAAATTCGCCTCATCCAATGCAACAACGCGGAGGAAGCATGAGTAAGAAAATTGCCGTTTTAATCACTGATGAATTTGAGGATTCAGAATTTACTTCACCCGCAGACGAGTTCCGTAAAGCCGGACACGAAGTGATTACCATTGAAAAACAAGCGGGTAAAACGGTGAAAGGCAAAAAAGGAGAAGCCAGCGTGACCATCGATAAATCCATCGATGAAGTGACGCCTGCGGAGTTTGATGCCCTGCTGCTACCGGGCGGCCATTCACCGGATTATCTGCGTGGGGACAACCGTTTTGTCACCTTTACCCGTGATTTTGTGAATAGTGGCAAACCGGTGTTTGCCATCTGTCACGGCCCGCAGTTGCTGATCAGCGCCGATGTGATTCGGGGGCGCAAACTGACCGCAGTTAAACCGATCATTATTGATGTTAAAAATGCGGGCGCGGAATTTTACGATCAGGAAGTCGTGGTTGATAAAGATCAGCTGGTTACCAGCCGGACACCGGACGATCTGCCAGCGTTTAACCGCGAGGCGTTACGCCTGCTCGGTGCCTGAGTCGCGTAGCCAAATCATTTTTTTACCAAAGCCCAGCGTGTTGTCGGTGAATTTGATTTCATCGAGCCGGATTTCCCACACCGGGGCCGACAGCATTCTGGCAACCGGAAAGCGACGATTGTACGCCTTGCGCGCGAGGTCGCTTTCCTCACCTTCCAGCCTGCGGATCTCACCTTTAAACTGCACACCGCGAATTAACGCTACCGTTTTCGGCTGACCGTTTACCGTTCCGGCAACCGCAGCCTGCGGCCCACTCATCTGCGCGTGGCGCGTTTTTTCTTCCGTCAAAATGTAGAAGGCGACTTTCTGCGCATCAAAAAGATAAAAGGCATTAGCGCACCAGAGTTCCCCTTCCTGCTGCACACACCAAGTGACAACATGTTGTTTTGCCAGCCAACGGCTGATGGCGATGAGTGTTTCCATTGCTGTTCTCTTTTATACTGTGGGCCTGACCTTAACATGCGACGCAGACGATGACACCCTGGTTTCTTTACTTGATCCGTACCGCCGACAATAAGCTTTATACCGGGATCACCACGGATGTCGAACGCCGCTATCAGCAGCACCAAAGCGGCAAAGGGGCGAAAGCACTGCGCGGGAAAGGAGAACTAACGCTGGTGTTTTCCGCGCCAGTGGGCGATCGTTCGCTGGCGTTACGGGCGGAATATCGCGTTAAGCAACTGACCAAACGGCAAAAAGAGCGTCTGGTAGCGGAAGGCGCAGGGTTTGCAGAGCTGTTAAGCAGTCTGCAAACCCCGGAGATTAAAAGCGATTGAAATGCTCGTGATACTCAACCAGGCCGGTAACGCCATTCAGCGCGTCATCCGCTAAACGATGTACCTGGAAGGCGCTTTCAGTGCCCGGCCAGCGGCAACGCAGATCGTGATGCGCCGCCAGTTCAAAGCCGAAACGACTGTACAGCGCCGGATCGCCCAGCGTCACCACTGCGGCATAGCCGAACTCATTAAGCGAATCGAGTCCTTCATAGACCAGTTGGCGTGCCAGCCCCTGTCCACGGTATTTTTCATCAACCGCCAACGGTGCCATGCCGACCCATTGCAGGTCTTCGCCCTGCACATCAACCGGACTAAATGCCACATAGCCAATGACCTGACCTTCGTCATCTGTCGCCACCAGCCCCAGCGTCAGAAAGCCATCTTCACGCAGATCGTGAACCAGCTTCGCTTCCGCATCACTTTCGAATGAGCGACGCAGCAGGGCATCAATACCCGGCGCATCAATGGGAATTTCTACTCGAATTAGCATGGTTCACCTACCGATGTCTGTTTGGTTTCAGGCGCGGTTTTCATTCCCGCCTCAACAAAATCCGCCAGTTGCAGCAGCATCATGCGTAAGGCTTTCGGCATTTGCTCCAGTTCAATGGCGTCCATCAGGTTTTTCACATACAGCCCCAGCTCCGTATCGCCTTCAATCACCAGCCGACGCTGGAAGAAGAGCGTATCCGGATCTTGTTTACGCGCCGCAATCATCAGCAGATCGCTGGCGTCGGCACTAAAACTCACATCAGCTTGCGCGTTCTGGCTAACGACCAGTTTGCCATTCACCACCGAGGTAAACCATTGCAGGTCAATATCACGCACATGAATACTTAACCAGCGGCCTTCAAGAAACTCCAGCTCGCCATCATCCAGCGCCTGGCGGAATTGCCAGCTTAAGACCTGCTCAAGAACCTGGCGTTTTAGCGCAAATGGCGTCAGTTTTACCGGTACACTCAACAGAGATGGCCCCAAATGCACAATACGGGAACGCAGTTTATCCAACACGAGTTTTACTCCCTGTTTCAACAATCATCCTATTTTGCCATATCAGAAAAATAACATAGCGGTATAAATCAACAATTCCATATGAAATTGCTGCTACCACCAATACAACTTTAACTGCCTTAAATCAAAAATTGTCGCAGCAAGGTTAACTAAAATCCCAGTTCGTTAACATTTTTGCGTTTTGATAGCGCAACCTTCAGGAAAAATTATGGAGCTGCTCTGCCCTGCCGGAAATCTCCCGGCGCTTAAGGCGGCCATCGAAAACGGCGCAGATGCTGTTTATATCGGGCTAAAAGATGATACCAATGCCCGTCACTTCGCCGGCCTTAACTTTACCGAGAAAAAATTGCAGGAAGCGGTGAGTTTTGTCCATCAACATCGCCGCAAACTTCACATCGCGATTAACACTTTTGCGCATCCGGACGGTTACGCCCGTTGGCAGCGCGCCGTGGATATGGCGGCGCAGCTGGGTGCCGACGCGCTGATCCTCGCCGACCTCGCCATGCTGGAGTACGCCGCCGAGCGTTATCCGCATATTGAGCGCCACGTATCGGTGCAGGCTTCGGCGACCAATGAAGAGGCGATTAACTTTTATCATCGCCATTTTGACGTTGCTCGCGTGGTGCTGCCGCGCGTGTTGTCGATTCATCAGGTGAAACAACTGGCACGGGTCACACCTGTACCACTGGAAGTCTTTGCTTTCGGCAGCCTGTGCATTATGTCGGAAGGTCGTTGCTATCTGTCGTCGTATCTGACGGGTGAGTCGCCCAACACCATAGGCGCGTGTTCTCCGGCCCGTTTCGTGCGCTGGCAACAAACGCCGCAGGGGCTGGAATCCCGCCTGAACGAAGTGCTGATCGACCGTTATCAGGACGGCGAAAACGCAGGTTATCCGACGCTATGTAAAGGGCGTTATCTGGTGGACGGCGAGCGCTATCACGCGCTGGAAGAACCAACCAGTCTCAATACCCTGGAACTGCTGCCGGAGTTAATGGCGGCGAATATTGCTTCGGTGAAAATTGAAGGCCGCCAGCGTAGCCCGGCGTATGTCAGCCAGGTGGCGAAAGTCTGGCGTCAGGCTATCGACCGTTGTAAGGCCGATCCGCAAAACTTTGTACCGCAAAGCGCGTGGATGGAGACGCTCGGGTCGATGTCCGAAGGCACGCAAACCACTCTTGGCGCATATCACCGTAAATGGCAGTGAGAAAAGCAATGAAATATTCCTTAGGGCCAGTGCTGTGGTACTGGCCAAAAGAGACGCTGGAAGAATTTTATCAGCAGGCCGCCACCAGCAGCGCCGACGTGATTTATCTTGGTGAAGCGGTATGCAGCAAGCGTCGGGCAACCAAAGTTGGCGACTGGCTGGAGATGGCAAAATCGCTCGCCGGGAGTGGTAAGCAGATTGTGCTCTCCACGCTGGCGCTGGTGCAGGCATCATCTGAACTGGGCGAACTGAAACGCTATGTTGAGAACGGTGAGTTTCTGATTGAAGCCAGCGATCTCGGCGTGGTGAATATGTGCGCTGAACGCAAACTGCCGTTCGTCGCCGGGCACGCGCTGAACTGCTACAACGCGGTGACACTGAAAATATTGCTCAAACAGGGCATGATGCGCTGGTGTATGCCAGTGGAGCTTTCCCGCGACTGGCTGGTGAATCTGCTTAATCAGTGCGATGAGCTGGGCATTCGTAACCAGTTTGAAGTGGAAGTCCTGAGCTACGGTCATCTGCCGCTGGCCTACTCCGCCCGCTGCTTTACCGCGCGTTCGGAAGACCGCCCGAAAGATGAGTGTGAAACCTGCTGCATTAAGTATCCGAACGGGCGCAACGTGCTGTCGCAGGAAAACCAACAAGTGTTTGTACTCAATGGCATTCAGACCATGAGCGGCTACGTTTACAACCTCGGTAACGAGCTGGCATCCATGCAGGGCCTGGTTGATGTGGTCCGCCTGTCACCGCAGGGTACTGACACTTTCGCGATGCTCGACGCCTTCCGCGCTAATGAAAATGGCGCTGCACCACTGCCGTTGACGGCGAACAGCGACTGTAACGGCTACTGGCGGCGGCTGGCAGGACTGGAGCTGCAAGCCTAAGTAAATAGCTCACTTTGTTAACAACTTTAACTACTCTTTAATGCAGTATTAAAGATTAATCGGTAACAAAGTGAGCTGTTATGACTGATAAAACCATTGCGTTTTCGCTACTCGATCTGGCCCCCATTCCCGAAGGTTCTTCAGCGCGAGAAGCATTCTCCCACTCTCTCGATCTCGCCCGTCTGGCTGAAAAGCGCGGCTATCATCGCTACTGGCTGGCAGAACACCACAATATGACTGGCATTGCCAGTGCTGCCACGTCGGTATTGATCGGCTATCTGGCGGCGAATACCACCACGCTGCATCTGGGGTCTGGCGGCGTGATGTTGCCTAACCACTCACCGTTGGTCATTGCAGAACAGTTCGGCACGCTTAATACACTCTATCCGGGGCGAATCGATTTGGGGCTGGGTCGTGCTCCGGGTAGTGACCAACGGACAATGATGGCGCTACGTCGTCATATGAGCGGCGATATTGATAATTTCCCCCGCGATGTGGCGGAGCTGGTGGACTGGTTTGACGCCCGCGATCCCAATCCGCATGTGCGCCCGGTACCAGGCTATGGCGAGAAAATCCCCGTGTGGTTGTTAGGCTCCAGCCTTTACAGCGCGCAACTGGCGGCGCAGCTTGGTCTGCCGTTTGCGTTTGCCTCACACTTCGCGCCGGATATGCTGTTCCAGGCGCTGCATCTTTATCGCAGCAACTTCAAACCGTCAGCACGGCTGGAAAAACCATACACGATGGTGTGCATCAATATTATCGCCGCCGACAGCAACCGCGACGCTGAATTTCTGTTTACCTCAATGCAGCAAGCCTTTGTGAAGCTGCGCCGTGGCGAAACCGGGCAACTGCCGCCGCCGATTCAAAATATGGATCAGTTCTGGTCACCGTCTGAGCAGTATGGCGTGCAGCAGGCGCTGAGTATGTCGTTGGTAGGTGATAAAGCGAAAGTGCGTCATGGCTTGCAGTCGATCCTGCGCGAAACCGACGCCGATGAGATTATGGTCAACGGGCAGATTTTCGACCACCAGGCGCGGCTGCATTCGTTTGAGCTGGCGATGGATGTTAAGGAAGAGTTGTTGGGATAGTGTGTCTTAACGCGGGAAGCCTTATCCGAGCTGGCAACGCTGTCCTACATAGACCTGATAAGCGAAGCGCATCAGGCATTGTGTAGGCAGCAGAAATGTCGGATAAGGCACCGCTGATTACTGATACACCGGCAGTAAATTAAAGCTCGATAAAATATGCACCAGTGCGTTGCCGACGCCAAACACCAGAATCAGCGCAATCATCGGCTTGCCACCCCAGACGCGGAATTTCGGGCTGCCAAAGCGTTTACGCGATGCACGGGCTAACAGCGCCGGAACAATTGCCGCCCAGATGGTAGCCGCTAAACCAGCATAACCAATGGCGTACAGGAATCCGTTCGGGAACAACAGCCCCCCCACAACTGGCGGGGCAAAGGTCAGCAATGCCGTTTTCAAGCGGCCCACAGCCGAGTCGTCGAAACCAAACAGATCTGCCAGATAGTCAAACAAACCCAGCGTTACGCCGAGGAACGAACTCGCTACCGCAAAGTTTGAGAACACGACCAGCAGCAGATCCAGACTACGGCTGTTCAGTACGCCGCTTAACGCCTGTACCAGCACATCAATATTACCGCCCTTCTCTGCAATACCGATAAACTCCGGACGCGGGATGTTACCCATCGTCGCCAGCAACCAGATGGTATACAGCGCCAGCGCCATCAGCGTACCGTACACCAGACATTTCACGATGGTTTTCGGATCTTTGCCGTAATACTTCATCAGGCTTGGCACGTTACCGTGATAACCAAACGATGCCAGACAGAACGGCAGGGTCATCAACAGATACGGTGCATAAGACGCATTGCTTTCGGCGACGTTGAACAATGTCGCAGGCTGCACATGCCCCAGCAGGCTACCAAAGGTGAGGAAGAAGGTAATGACTTTCGCCCCCAGCACAATCGCTGTCATGCGACTGACGGCTTTAGTGCTCAACCACACCACAAACGCTACCAGCAATGCAAAACCAAAACCCGCCGCCCGTGCCGGGACGTTTAGTGACATCTCTGCGAAGGTGTGATGCAGAATCGAACCACTGGCAGAAATATAGGCATAGGTCAGGATATAGAGCACAAAGGCAATGGAAATGCCGTTGACCACGTTCCAGCCTTTGCCCAGCAAATCTTTGGTGATGGTGTCAAAACTCGAACCGATTCTGTAATTCAGGTTAGCTTCCAGAATCATCAAGCCGGAATGCAGCATACAGAACCAGGTAAAGATCAGCGCCGCCATTGACCAGAAAAACCACGCCCCGGACATGACCACTGGCAGAGAAAACATCCCTGCGCCAATAATGGTGCCGCCGATAATCACCACGCCGCCAAGCAGCGACGGTGACGTTTGGGTGGTGGTTAGTGTTGCCATGAGGGCTTCTCTCCAGTGAAAAATAGTGCGACTGCGTTGTTATGCATTGCACTGTACCAGTACACGAGTACAAAAGACAGAAAAAAAGCCCCGATGGTAAAAATCGGGGCTGTATATATTATTTTACAGATTGTGTTCGCTGTTCAGCGATGATTACGCATCACCACCGAAACGACGACGACCGGTAGAATCATCACGACGCGGAGCGCGGCCTTCACGACGTTCGCCGCTAAAACGACGACCATCACCACGGCCACCTTCACGGCGTTCACCGCTGAAGTTACGACCGCCTTCACGACGTTCGCCACCGAAACCACGACCACCGCCACGACGCTCACCGCCAGTATGCGGCTGTGCATCGCCCAGTAACTGCATGTTCATCGGCTTGTTGAGAATGCGAGTGCGCGTAAAGTGTTGCAGCACTTCACCCGGCATACCTTTCGGCAGTTCGATGGTGGAGTGAGAAGCAAACAGCTTGATGTTACCAATGTAACGGCTGCTGATGTCGCCTTCGTTAGCAATCGCACCAACGATATGACGAACTTCAACACCATCATCGCGGCCCACTTCAATGCGGTACAGCTGCATATCGCCAACATCACGACGTTCACGACGCGGACGATCTTCACGGTCACCACGCGGGCCACGGTCGTTACGATCGCGCGGACCACGGTCATCACGGTCACGGAATTCACGTTTCGGACGCATCGGCGCATCTGGCGGTACGATCAGAGTACGTTCACCCTGTGCCATTTTCAGCAGTGCCGCAGCCAGAGTTTCGAGATCCAGCTCTTCACCTTCAGCAGTCGGCTGAATTTTGCTCAGCAGTGCGCGGTATTGATCCAGATCGCTGCTTTCCAGCTGCTGCTGTACTTTAGCGGCGAATTTTTCCAGACGGCGTTTGCCTAGCAGTTCTGCGTTCGGCAGTTCTACTTCCGGAATAGTCAGCTTCATAGTACGTTCAATGTTGCGCAGCAGACGACGCTCGCGGTTCTCAACGAACAGCAGCGCGCGGCCAGCACGACCCGCACGACCGGTACGACCGATACGGTGAACGTAAGACTCAGAATCCATCGGGATATCGTAGTTAACTACCAGGCTGATACGCTCAACGTCCAGGCCACGGGCTGCAACGTCGGTCGCAATCAGGATGTCCAGACGACCATCTTTCAGGCGTTCCAGTGTCTGTTCACGCAGCGCCTGGTTCATGTCACCGTTCAGCGCGGCGCTGTTGTAGCCGTTACGCTCAAGAGCTTCAGCCACTTCCAGAGTCGCGTTTTTGGTACGAACGAAGATAATCGCCGCATCAAAATCTTCCGCTTCCAGGAAACGTACCAGTGCTTCGTTTTTGCGCATACCCCAGACAGTCCAGTAGCTCTGGCTGATGTCAGGACGGGTAGTCACGCTGGACTGAATGCGCACTTCCTGCGGCTCTTTCATAAAGCGGCGGGTAATGCGACGAATCGCTTCCGGCATGGTTGCAGAGAACAGAGCGGTCTGATGACCTTCCGGGATCTGCGCCATAATGGTTTCAACGTCTTCGATGAAGCCCATGCGCAGCATTTCGTCAGCTTCATCCAGAACCAGACCGCTCAGTTTAGAGAGGTCCAGAGTGCCACGTTTCAGGTGGTCCAGCAGACGGCCCGGAGTACCGACAACGATCTGCGGCCCCTGACGCAGGGCGCGTAATTGCACGTCATAACGCTGGCCGCCGTACAGAGCAACCACATTTACGCCGCGCATGTGTTTAGAGAAATCCGTCATTGCTTCAGCAACCTGTACCGCCAGTTCGCGGGTCGGTGCCAGCACCAGAATCTGTGGTGCTTTCAGCTCAGGATCAAGATTCTGCAACAGAGGTAAAGAGAATGCTGCAGTTTTTCCGCTCCCCGTCTGGGCCATACCCAGAACGTCGCGGCCATTCAGCAGATGTGGAATACACTCTGCCTGAATTGGAGATGGTTTTTCGTAACCCAGATCGTTAAGGGCTTCAAGGATAGGAGCCTTCAGGCCCAGATCTGCAAAAGTGGTTTCGAATTCAGCCATGTAGTACGTGTGCCTCAAAATTAATGGCGGCCAGTCTACATAACTCATCATGAAATTGATCAGCAATTTTCATTGAAAAGTGTGAACCGGCTCAAAGTAGGTGTATTAACGAACAACAACGCCCTCACCCGTTAAGGTGATGGCAATCAAAAAAGATTACGGGCTGATGTGTACGTCAGCTATTGCTGGTCCGATTCTGCCAGGTCATCTTGGTCCTGGCCCAGGAGCGATAATTCCAACAATGCGTATCGGTGCTCAACAAAGTTATGAACGTTGTTGGCAACCGCCAGTTTGAACAGTGCCGTGGCGCTGTCCAAATCCCCCAGACTTAGGTAGTACTTACCTAAATAGAAGTTGGTTTCACTGAGATGCTCAGCGAGCGAGGTGTTATCCGTTGCGTCCGCCTTGAGCCTTTCCATTAACGTTTGTTCGCTAATGTTGCCCAGGTAGAACTCGACAATGTTCCATCCCCACTGTTCCTTATCCGATTTTTCGAAGTGCTGTTTCAACACTTCTTTAGCCTGCTTCTCATCGAGCTTCTGCTCGGCGAGATAAAGCCACAGACTACGGAAAGGATCATTGGGATCGTCTTGATAAAACGCCAGCAGATCATCTTGCGCTAACTTGTCACGACCGCCGTAATATAATGCGATCCCGCGATTCAAGTGCGCGTAGTTGTAAGTTGGATCAAGCTCAAGTACAGAATCAAACGCTTCATAGGCAGCATCAAAATTGCCTGCCTGCGTTAAATATATGCCTAAGTAATTGAATACTTCAGGCATATCCGGTCGGATTGCCAGCGCTTGCGAAAAATCGTTACGCGCTAATGCCCTCAGACCGAGACTATCATACAACACTCCGCGCTCATATAAAAGCTGTGCGCGTTCGTCATCGGTTAAAGCCCGACTGGCAAGGATTTGTTCCATACGTGCCAGAATCACTTCCTGCTGTAAAGTCGGTTGCAATGGTACCGCGAGGACTTCACTTTTACGCCAGGAAGTATTACTGCATCCTGCAAGCGTAAGTGCTGTCGCAACGAAACACCAGCGCAAAAAAGGCTTCATTTCCCACTCCCGAAGACCACGGTTGAATGAACGTCCTGTTCCCGGTTGCTAACAAGGCGTCCTGCCCGGTTAAAAGCCCCCCGCCGCAGCGGAGGGCAAATGGCAACCTTACTCGCCCTGTTCAGCAGCCGGAGCTTCCGGTGCTGCAGCAGGTTGAGACTGCTCAGTCGCTTCTTTAATGCTCAGACGGATACGGCCCTGGCGATCAACTTCCAGAACTTTCACCGGTACTTCCTGACCCATCTGCAGGTAATCGGTCACTTTCTCAACGCGTTTGTCAGCGATTTGAGAGATGTGGACCAGACCTTCTTTACCGCCGCCGATGGCAACAAATGCGCCAAAGTCAACGATACGGGTCACTTTACCAGTGTAGACGCGGCCCACTTCGATTTCTGCAGTGATCTCTTCGATACGACGAATAGCATGTTTCGCTTTCTCGCCGTCGGTCGCTGCAATCTTCACAGTACCGTCATCTTCGATTTCGATGGTGGTGCCAGTTTCTTCGGTCAGAGCACGGATTACAGAACCGCCTTTACCGATAACATCTTTGATCTTGTCCGGGTTGATCTTGATGGTATGGATACGCGGTGCGAACTCAGAGATATCGCCACGCGGCGCGTTGATCGCCTGTTCCATTACGCCCAGGATATGCAGACGCGCACCTTTAGCCTGGTTCAGCGCAACCTGCATGATCTCTTTGGTGATACCTTCAATTTTGATATCCATCTGCAGTGCAGAGATACCGTCGCGGGAACCTGCAACTTTGAAGTCCATATCGCCCAGGTGATCTTCGTCGCCCAAAATGTCAGACAGTACAACGTAGTTGTCGCCTTCTTTCACCAGACCCATTGCGATACCCGCAACGGCAGCTTTGATCGGCACACCTGCGTCCATCAGCGCCAGAGACGCGCCGCACACGGAAGCCATAGAAGAGGAACCGTTGGATTCAGTGATTTCAGACACAACACGTACGGTGTACGGGAATTTGTCCATATCCGGCATGACTGCCAGCACGCCGCGCTTCGCCAGACGACCGTGACCAATTTCACGACGCTTCGGAGAACCGACCATGCCGGTTTCGCCTACGGAGTACGGAGGGAAGTTGTAGTGGAACAGGAAGGTATCGGTACGTTCGCCCATCAGTTCATCAAGAACCTGCGCGTCACGAGCAGTACCCAGCGTTGCGGTAACCAGCGCCTGCGTTTCACCACGGGTGAACAGCGCAGAACCGTGAGTACGCGGCAGCACGCCAGTACGCACATCCAGACCACGGATCATATCTTTTTCACGACCGTCGATACGCGGTTCGCCTGCCAGTACGCGGCTACGAACAACGTTTTTCTCGATCGCGTGCAGAATTTCACCCAGTTCGTTTTCGTCCAGGGTTTCGTCTTCAGCAAGCAGCGTCGCGATGGTTTCAGATTTGATGACATCAACCTGCGCATAACGCTCTTGTTTGTCGGTGATGCGGTAAGCATCGCTCAGGCGAGCTTCAGCCAGTGCAGCAACGCGCGCGTTTAGCGCTTCGTTTACCGGCTCCGGCTGCCAGTCCCAACGCGGTTTACCGGCTTCTTTCACCAGTTCATTGATGTTCTGAATAACAACCTGCTGTTGTTCATGACCGAACACTACTGCGCCCAGCATCTGGTCTTCGCTCAGCAGTTGAGCTTCAGATTCAACCATCAGTACAGCGGCTTCAGTACCGGCAACAACCAGATCCAGTTTGCTCTCTTTCAGCTCGTCCTGAGTCGGGTTCAGTACGTACTGGTCATTGATGTAACCTACGCGGGCAGCACCAATCGGGCCATTGAACGGAATACCAGACAGAGACAGCGCTGCGGAAGCACCAATCATCGCGACGATATCCGGGTTAACTTGCGGGTTAACAGAAACCACGGTGGCGATAACCTGAACTTCGTTGACGAAGCCTTCCGGGAACAGCGGGCGAATCGGGCGGTCAATCAGACGCGCGATCAGGGTTTCGCCTTCGCTTGGGCGGCCTTCACGACGGAAGAAGCTACCCGGGATACGACCAGCAGCGTAGGTACGCTCCTGATAGTTAACGGTCAGTGGGAAGAAGTCCTGACCTGGTTTGGCTTTTTTCTGGCCAACAACGGTAACGAATACCGCGGTGTCATCCATGCTAACCATAACAGCGGCAGTAGCCTGACGAGCCATCATGCCGGTTTCCAGAGTCACGGTGTGTTGGCCGTACTGGAATTTACGAACGATCGGATTAAGCAATGTAATATCCTTTCTCTTTCTTAGACAGTACCTTACGGCACTGGTGTTAATACCCGATCTTCTGCGCATCCTCGCGACTAATGACAACCCTAACCCAGCTCTATGTGGGTAAAGCCTCTCATTAGCCGCGCGAACCTCTGCAACGGAAGATCATTCATAGCAACAATACATTAGTTTCCAGTGAATTGCTGCCGTCAGCTTGAAAAAAGGGGCCACTCAGGCCCCCTTTTCTGAAACTCGCAAGAATTAGCGACGCAGACCCAGGCGCTCGATGAGCTGGGTGTAACGTGCTACGTCTTTACGTTTCAGGTAGTCGAGCAGTTTACGACGCTGAGAAACCATGCGCAGCAGACCACGACGGCTGTGGTGATCTTTTTTGTGCTCTGCAAAGTGGCCCTGCAGGTGGTTGATCTGTGCAGTCAGCAGTGCTACCTGAACTTCGGTAGAACCGGTGTCGTTTGCGTCACGACCAAACTCAGAAACGATTTTAGCTGTTGCTTCAGTACTTAGAGACATTTTAAAACTCCAAAGTATATAGAATGAAAGGACGCCGATCTCTAATTCAGCGATCCCAGTGTACGTTACGCAAAGTGTTAAACAATTTACGCGACGTTAAGCGGCAGTATTCTACTCGTAGCGACCTGTTATCGCAAGACGGTTAACATTACGCCGGGTATTCAACCACCAGGCGACGAGGCGCAACGCGGCCTTCATCGTCAATTTCGCCCATACCGATAAATTTGCCGTTCTCACCTTCCGTGACGCGAACCAGTCCTTCCAGTGGCGCACCAGATGTACGAACCGGGTTACCATTTTTGAAGTAAACAGAAGACGTTAACGGAAGATTCACCACCGGATAGTCCGAAGCTGGACTGTCCATTGGCATCAGTAATGGATCAAGTAACTCCGCGGCTGGAATATCCTGCTGTTCAGCTTGCTCAACAAGTTCACGCAGGTGCTCCAGGGTCACCATCCGTTCAACCGGATATTTACTTACCGCCAGACGGCGCAGGTAAATAACATGCGCGCCACAGCCGAGTTTTTCACCCAGGTCATCAATGATGGTGCGGATATAAGTGCCTTTTGAGCAGTGAATTTCCAGCTCCAGCTCATTGCCTTCATGGCGAATAAACAGCAATTCATAAACGGTAATCGGACGCGCTTCACGCGGAACTTCAATGCCCTGACGCGCATATTCGTACAGTTTTTTGCCCTGATATTTCAGTGCTGAATACATCGAAGGGATCTGTTCGATATCGCCACGGAAAGTATCCAGTGCCGCTGCCAGCTGCTCTGCGCTAAAGGTTACCGGACGTTCTTCAACGATCTGTCCGTCGGCATCAGAAGTATCGGTACGCTGTCCAAGACGCGCAATGACCCGATAGCGTTTGTCGGAGTCCAGCAGATACTGGGAAAACTTCGTCGCTTCCCCGAGGCAAATCGGCAACATGCCGGTCGCCAGCGGGTCCAGCGCACCGGTATGCCCGGCACGGTTGGCGTTATATATACGTTTCACTTTTTGCAGCGCATCGTTGCTGGACATACCCTGAGGTTTATCCAGCAACAAAACGCCGTTAATGTCGCGACCGCGACGACGAGGACGACTCATTAGTCCTCCTTGCTGTCGTCCGGGTTAACACGACGTTCTTCGTCATGTTTGACCACGCTGGTCACCAGGTTTGACATGCGCATCCCTTCAACCAGAGAGTTGTCGTAGAAGAAGGTCAGTTCCGGCACGATACGCAGGCGCATCGCTTTCCCCAGCAGGCTGCGGATGAAACCAGAAGCTTCTTGCAACGCTTTGATGCCCGCTTTAACCGCGTCTTCATCTTTGTCGTTGAGGAACGTCACATATACTTTGGCATACGCCAGGTCGCGAGACATTTCGACACCGGAAACGGTGGTCATCATGCCCAGGCGAGGATCTTTAATTTCACGCTGCAGGATGAGAGCGATCTCTTTTTGCATTTCCTGCGCTACGCGCTGCGGGCGACCAAATTCTTTCGCCATAATAAATTCTCCTGACAAAAAAGGGGCTGTTAGCCCCTTTTTAAAATTAATTTCAGGTGGAAGGGCTGTTCACGTTGACCTGATAAGACGCGCCAGCGTCACATCAGGCAATCCATGCCGGATGCAGCGTAAACGCCTTATCCCGCATGGAACCCTAAAAACCTTAAGCAATGGTACGTTGGATCTCGATGATTTCGAATACTTCGATCACATCGCCAGTGCGGACGTCGTTGTAGTTCTTAACGCCGATACCACATTCCATACCGTTACGGACTTCGTTAACGTCATCTTTGAAGCGGCGCAGGGACTCCAGCTCGCCTTCGTAGATAACCACGTTGTCACGCAGAACGCGGATCGGGTTGTGACGTTTAACCACACCTTCGGTAACCATACAGCCTGCGATGGCACCAAATTTCGGCGATTTGAACACGTCACGAACTTCCGCCAGACCGATAATCTGCTGTTTCAGTTCCGGAGACAGCATACCGCTCATCGCCGCTTTCACTTCGTCAATCAGGTTATAGATGACGGAGTAGTAACGCAGATCCAGGCTTTCCGCTTCAATCACTTTACGTGCAGAGGCATCAGCACGTACGTTAAAGCCAACCAGGATGGCGTTGGACGCCGCAGCCAGGGTGGCGTCGGTTTCGGTGATACCACCTACGCCAGAACCGATGATCTTCACTTTAACTTCGTCAGTAGACAGTTTCAGCAAGGAGTCGGAGATCGCTTCGACAGAACCCTGTACGTCTGCCTTCAGGACGATATTCACTTCGTGAACTTCGCCTTCGGTCATGTTGGCGAACATGTTCTCGAGTTTAGATTTCTGCTGACGCGCCAGTTTAACTTCGCGGAATTTACCCTGACGATAGAGTGCAACTTCACGCGCTTTCTTCTCGTCACGTACAACGGTAACTTCATCACCCGCAGCCGGTACGCCGGACAGGCCGAGGATTTCCACCGGAATGGACGGACCCGCTTCCAGCACTTCCTGACCCAGTTCGTTACGCATCGCACGAACACGACCGTATTCGAAGCCACACAGAACGATATCGCCCTTGTGCAGAGTACCTTCACGTACCAGAACGGTAGCAACCGGACCACGACCTTTATCGAGGAAGGATTCGATAACCGCACCGCTCGCCATACCTTTACGTACCGCTTTCAGCTCCAGAACTTCCGCCTGCAGCAGGATAGCGTCCAGCAGTTCATCGATACCGGTACCCGCTTTCGCAGATACGTGTACGAACTGGCTTTCACCGCCCCACTCTTCCGGCAGGATGCCGTACTGGGAGAGTTCGTTCTTAACGCGATCCGGATCAGCTTCTGGTTTATCGATCTTGTTCACTGCAACCACCACCGGTACCTGCGCCGCTTTCGCGTGCTGGATTGCTTCGATGGTCTGCGGCATCACACCGTCGTCGGCAGCAACAACCAGGACTACGATGTCCGTTGCCTGCGCACCACGAGCACGCATTGAAGTAAACGCGGCGTGCCCCGGGGTGTCCAGGAAGGTGATCATGCCGTTTTCAGTTTCAACGTGGTATGCACCAATGTGCTGGGTAATGCCGCCCGCTTCGCCAGAGGCCACTTTCGTTGAACGAATGTAGTCCAGCAGAGAGGTTTTACCGTGGTCAACGTGACCCATGATGGTCACAACCGGCGCGCGCGGTTCAGCCGCAGCACCCGTGTCACGGTCGCTCATTACCGCCTCTTCCAGCTCGTTTTCACGACGCAGGATAACTTTATGGCCCATCTCTTCAGCAACCAGCTGTGCGGTTTCCTGATCGATAACCTGGTTGATGGTTGCCATTGCGCCCAGTTTCATCATCGCTTTGATGACCTGAGAGCCTTTAACCGCCATCTTGTTCGCCAGTTCGCCAACGGTGATAGTTTCGCCGATCACAACGTCACGGTTAACGGCCTGAGCAGGCTTCTGGAAGCCTTGCTGCAGCGAAGAACCTTTACGTTTTCCGCCTTTACCGCCACGTACTGCTGCGCGTGCTTCTTCACGATCAGCTTTTGATTCAGCGTGTTTGTTGCCTTTCTTCGGACGCGCTGCTTTCGCGTTACGACCACGGCCACGGCCGCCTTCGACTTCACGATCGCTTTCGTCTTCTGCCTGGCGAGCATGTTGAGAAGTAGTGACGTGATAATCGCTGGAATCTTCAGTCGGTTCCGCGTTATCAGTCCATTTGTTTTCTTCCGCCATACGACGTGCTTCTTCAGCAACGCGACGTGCTTCTTCTTCGAGTTTACGACGCGCTTCTTCTTCAGCTTTACGCTTGAGCTCTGCAGCTTCCTGCTCACGGCGGGCTTTTTCAGCCTGGGCGTTTTTAGTCATATCGTCTTGTTGATTGCTCACTTTGTCTTTTTCCGCAGCTTCACGTTTCGCTTGTTCAGCAGCTTCACGCTTAGCTTGTTCTGCGGCCTCACGTTCAGCTTTTTGTTGCGCCTCGCGTTTAGCCGATTCTTCTGCCTCACGACGGGCTTGCTCTTCCGCTTCACGCTGCGCTTGCTCTTCCGCTGCAAGGCGTTCAGCCTCTTGCGGATCGCGTTTCACAAAGGTGCGTTTCTTGCGGACTTCGATTTGTACCGATTTGCTTTTTCCACCGGTACCAGGAATGTTAAGGGTGCTGCGTGTTTTACGTTGCAGCGTCAATTTGTCCGGGCCTGAATTTTTCTGATTCAGGTGGTCAATCAAAGTCTGTTTCTCTTGTGCAGACACAGAGTCGTCAGCAGACTTCCGGATACCTGCATCAGCAAATTGCTGTACCAGGCGTTCCACGGAGGTCTGTCGCTCTGCGGCCAGCGTTTTAATCGTTACATCTGTCATGCTGTTCCTTCCTGCTACAGTTTATTACGCTTCGTCACCGAACCAGCAAATATTACGGGCAGCCATAATCAGTGCTCCGGCTTTTTCGTCGGTCAACCCTTCGATATCAGCCAGATCATCAATGCCCTGTTCGGCGAGATCTTCCAGCGTACAAACGCCACGGGCGGCCAGTTTGAATGCCAAATCACGATCTACCCCTTCAAGGTTCAGCAGATCGTCAGCCGGTTTGTTATCACCGAGGCTTTCTTCCTGGGCCTGTGCAATGGTGGCCAGTGCATTTTTAGCACGCTCGCGCAGTGCTTCAACGGTCGGCTCATCAAGGCCTTCGATTTCCAACAGCTCTTTCATCGGCACATAGGCCAATTCTTCCAGCGTCGAGAAGCCTTCTTCTACCAGAACAGTCGCGAAGTCTTCGTCGATGTCGAGATATTTGGTGAAGGTGTCGATCGCTGCGTGCGCTTCCGCCTGATGCTTAGCCTGCAGGTCGTCAACGGTCATCACGTTGAGTTCCCAACCGCTCAGCTGCGAAGCCAGACGCACGTTCTGACCGTTACGGCCAATCGCCTGCGCCAGGTTACCGGCTTCAACGGCGATATCCATGGTGTGTTTATCTTCATCCACCACGATAGAAGCAACGTCTGCCGGTGCCATTGCGTTAATCACGAACTGCGCCGGGTTATCATCCCACAGGACGATATCGATACGCTCGCCACCCAGTTCAGTAGACACCGCCTGAACACGCGCGCCACGCATACCTACGCAAGCACCTACCGGATCGATACGTTTATCGTTGGTTTTCACCGCGATTTTCGCACGAGAACCCGGATCGCGAGCCGCTGCTTTAATTTCAATCACTTCTTCGCCGATTTCTGGCACTTCAATACGGAACAGTTCGATCAGCATTTCCGGCTTGGAACGAGTGACGAACAGTTGCGCGCCACGCGCTTCCGGGCGAACGGAATAGAGCACGCCACGAACGCGGTCGCCAGGGCGGAAGTTTTCACGCGGCAGCATATCTTCGCGCAGGATCACGGCTTCAGCGTTGTTGCCCAGATCCAGAGAGATGTTGTCGCGGTTTACTTTTTTCACCACGCCGGTGATGATTTCACCTTCGTGTTCACGGAACTGATCAACCACCATCGCACGTTCGGCTTCACGCACTTTCTGCACGATAACCTGTTTTGCCGTCTGGGTAGTGATACGGTCAAAGGTAACAGACTCAATCTGATCTTCAACGTAATCGCCCAGGTTCAGGCTTTCATCTTCATAACGTGCGGCTTCAAGGGTGATTTCCTTGGTCGGCTGGGTGACTTCATCAACAACTAACCAGCGACGGAAAGTGTCAAAATCACCGCTTTTGCGATCGATCTGTACGCGGACGTCGATCTCTTGTTCATATTTTTTCTTTGTTGCTGTCGCCAGCGCGCTTTCCAATGCTTCGAAAATCTTCTCGCGAGGTAGCGCCTTTTCATTGGATACGGCTTCAACTACAGCCAAAATTTCTTTGTTCATCGCGGGCTTTTCACCTCATCCAGACTATTAAAAGTGGGGAACCAGGTTCGCCTTCTGGATATTACTCAGCGCGAACACTTCATCTTTACCTTCGACGGTAACTGTGATCATTTCACCGTCTACCGCTTTGATAACGCCCTGCCATTTACGACGGTTTTGTACCGCCATACGGAGAACCAGAGTCACCTCTTCTCCGACAAAACGGGCGTAGTGTTCAGCCGTGAACAGTGGGCGATCGAGACCCGGTGAGGAGACTTCCAGGTTATAAGCAACGGTGATGGGATCTTCAACATCCAGCACAGCACTTACCTGGTGGCTCACATCAGCACAATCATCAACATTGATGCCATCTTCACTATCAATATAGATGCGCAGTGTGGATGTGCGACCGCGAATAAATTCGATGCCAACCAGTTCAAAACCCAGGGCCTCAACTGGCGCAGTAATCATCTCTGTTAATTTTTGCTCTAATGTGGACAAGCCCACCCCCAAGACATAAAAAAAGGGCCTAAAGCCCAGTTATTCTGTAGTCAGATAACAAAAAACCCCGATAAATCGGGGCTTTATATAACTGAACCCTATAACCGCAACTGCGGTCTGGAGCACTTTCCAGAAGGATTTTTTCAAATCCCACTACGAAGGCCGAAGTCTTCACAGTATATTTGAAAAAGGACTCTAAGGGAAAGTGGTTGCGGGGGCCGGATTTGAACCGACGATCTTCGGGTTATGAGCCCGACGAGCTACCAGGCTGCTCCACCCCGCGCCTGAAACGTGGCAAATTCTACTCGTTTTGGGTAAAAAATGCAAATACTGCTGGGATTTGGTGTACCGAGACGGGACGTAAAATCTGCAGGCATTATAGTGATCCACGCCACATTTTGTCAACGTTTATTGCTAATCATGTGAATGAATATCCAGTTCACTTTCATTTGTTGAATACTTTTGCCTTCTCCTGCTCTCCCTTAAGCGCATTATTTTACAAAAAACACACTAAACTCTTCCTGTCTCCGATAAAAGATGATTAAATGAAAACTCATTTATTTTGCATAAAAATTCAGTGAGAGCGGAAATCCAGGCTCATCATCAGTTAATTAAGCAGGGTGTTATTTTATGACGACGATTCTCAAGCATCTCCCGGTAGGTCAACGTATTGGTATCGCTTTTTCTGGCGGTCTGGACACCAGTGCCGCACTGCTGTGGATGCGACAAAAGGGAGCGGTTCCTTATGCATATACTGCAAACCTGGGCCAGCCAGACGAAGAGGATTATGATGCGATCCCTCGTCGTGCCATGGAATACGGCGCGGAGAACGCACGTCTGATCGACTGCCGCAAACAACTGGTGGCCGAAGGTATTGCCGCTATTCAGTGTGGCGCATTTCATAACACCACCGGCGGCCTGACCTATTTCAACACGACGCCGCTGGGCCGCGCCGTGACTGGTACCATGCTGGTTGCTGCGATGAAAGAAGATGGCGTGAATATCTGGGGTGACGGTAGCACCTACAAAGGAAACGATATCGAACGTTTCTATCGTTATGGTCTGCTGACCAATGCTGAACTGCAGATTTACAAACCGTGGCTTGATACTGACTTTATTGATGAACTGGGCGGCCGTCATGAGATGTCTGAATTTATGATTGCCTGCGGTTTCGACTACAAAATGTCTGTCGAAAAAGCCTACTCCACAGACTCCAACATGCTTGGTGCAACGCATGAAGCGAAGGATCTGGAATACCTCAACTCCAGCGTCAAAATCGTCAACCCGATTATGGGCGTGAAATTCTGGGATGAGAGCGTGAAGATCCCGGCAGAAGAAGTCACAGTACGCTTTGAACAAGGTCATCCGGTGGCGCTGAACGGTAAAACCTTTAGCGACGACGTAGAAATGATGCTGGAAGCTAACCGCATCGGCGGTCGTCACGGCCTGGGCATGAGCGACCAGATTGAAAACCGTATCATCGAAGCGAAAAGCCGTGGTATTTACGAAGCTCCGGGGATGGCACTGCTGCACATTGCGTATGAACGCCTGTTGACCGGTATTCACAACGAAGACACCATTGAGCAGTATCACGCGCATGGTCGTCAGTTGGGCCGTCTGCTGTACCAGGGGCGTTGGTTTGACTCCCAGGCGCTGATGCTGCGTGACTCTCTGCAACGCTGGGTTGCCAGCCAGATCACTGGTGAAGTTACCCTGGAGCTGCGCCGTGGGAACGATTATTCAATCCTGAATACCGTCTCAGAGAACCTGACCTACAAGCCAGAGCGTCTGACGATGGAAAAAGGCGACTCGGTGTTCTCGCCAGATGATCGTATTGGTCAATTGACCATGCGTAACCTGGATATCACTGATACCCGCGAGAAACTTTTCGGTTATGCCAAAACTGGCCTGCTTTCCTCCTCTGCCGCTTCAGGCGTGCCGCAGGTGGAGAATCTGGAAAACAAAGGCCAGTAATTCGACATCAACCCTGCCCTTCAGGGGTGGGGTTACCTTGCTTATCCTCTGTAAACTCCTTTCTGAGCATCACATAATCGAAAACATCATGGTTTGCATCCACAACCCGTGAGTCTCCTTTATAGTGTGCAATCACTTCCTCAAGCGTTTGCGGCTGTTCCGGCTTTGTTACCCCCATCCACGCATTAATAAGGTAATTATTGTAAGCTGTCGAAAAGATGTTGTTTTCCGTTGTGCGATCCACGCCATCCCCAAGAACGGGGCTATACCAGATAAACATCGGGACATGATATGCCTGCTGGCTAGCCTCCCTGCCTCCATGAAAATAGACGTTCTTCTTCGTAGGGTCACGTTCCAGGCCGTGGTCGGCAAAATACATGACCGAGGCGCGGCGATCTTTTAATAATTCAAAAACCTGACCTAGCAAACTATCTGTGTAATGAATGGAGTTGTCATAGCAGGCATCCTGATCGTCCTGCGGTTGAAACACGGCGCTGGATTGCGGATAGGCGCTACAAGCCGGTTCATGGCTTCCATTTAAATGAAGAACAATCAGTTTCTTTTGCTGCGTATTTTGCTGTAATGCTTGCGATAAATGCGGCAACAACAATTCATCAAATCCTCTGACATAAACTGTTTCCATGGCGCGCATGGCGATACTGGTAACTGCTGTACCATTCTGCCGAAAAGCGGATTGCGAGCTTAGCCAGAAAGTCTGAAATCCTGCTTGATTAGCCATATTAATAATGTTGTCGGGGTAATTATGAATGTCATGACTCAAAACAGAATCAGCAGTTAAAGAAAGGGGAACCGACAGCGCAGTGTAAGGTGCGCCGCTTATTGCTTGATTAAACAGTTTGATCTGTTTTCTTTGTGCTTCAACTTGCGGTGTCGTAGAGCGTGTATATCCATACAAAGACATATTGTCGACACGTACAGACTCCCCCACAATCAACACGTAGGTATCAATACCTGTATCCCTGACTGATAATTGAAAATACGGCACCGTGTTTGCAATTGAGAGTAATCTTTGATGCTCTTTCGCTGCTAAAGCAAAATAGTTGAGATTGAAAAACGGCGTATAGGTAGCAAATCGCGACGCTAGTATATATGGACTGAACGCTTTTTTATTTTTTGCATCTTTATAAGCAAATTGACAAGCGGAAAATAAACTGCCCGAAATGACAATCAGCAATAATATTCCTGTCACTTTTTTTGTCGGCAAGGAAACATCATATTTTATTATTACTGCCAAAAAAAGAAGGGATAAAAAAGCAAAGGCACATAGATAAGGGATATACATCCCCAGCATTTTGACAACTTCATCCGGATCACTCTGGAGCACACTAATCGCAAATCCATCATTGAAAGTTGTACCAAAGGTACACCATGAATAGAGGCTAATACTCATGTCTGCCGCAGTCAGTAACACAAATGGTGCGGCAACAAGCAGGCGAAGCGGAAGGGATGATATACGTTTTACAACCAGGATGGTCAGAACGAAGAACAGCAAGCGCTGAACCATATGCGCTCCGGAAGAAGCGACTAAGTTCGTAATACCAAAAACAATAACACAAAGATACAACAACCAATGAGATTTAAAAGTTCTAGCAAATTTGTTGAATACTGTCATCCAGAAATCCAAGTTCACAACCAATATAAACAATTATCAACAATGTTTAATTTTATATCAGACATGTTTTTCAACTCTGATCCATATCAGAACGAAACACTGTTAGTTTTTTCTTTTTAAATGATGCGGCCATTGCGTTCTCAGTAATTAAATAACATTATCAATGCGTCTCTAAACATTACGCAGAACGTAGCCATCAGTCGTTATACTGACAGGAGCAGGATGGTTTATCGAGAAGTAAACATATCCGTATTCGTACCGGAACTGGAGTTGACACAATAAAGTGCCAATTATGTCAGTAGAAGGGAAAAATTTATAACTAAGGCGTACCGGCACCATCGTTTCAAGGTACCAGCTACGAGTAAAGCAACTGGACGAGATACAGATACCTGACAACCATTCCTCAGACCAGGACCAAAACGAAAAAAGACGCTTTTCAGCGTCTCTTTTCTGGAATTTGGTACCGAGGACGGGACTTGAACCCGTAAGCCCTATTGGGCACTACCACCTCAAGGTAGCGTGTCTACCAATTCCACCACCTCGGCACGGATACTACTTTTTAGTTCGGGATATCGCTGGTCGGCTTAGCCGGAGCAGCTGGCTGAGTTTGTTCGGTTTTCGCCGGTGCACTCAGATTTTCCCATTCGCTACCTTTATTGGTTTTGTTGCTATTGATGTTACCCAGCACCAGACTGATGATGAAGAATAACGTTGCCAGCAGCGCCGTCATGCGGGTCATGAAGTTACCAGAACCACTTGAACCAAACAGCGTAGCGGAAGCGCCTGCTCCGAAGGAGGCTCCCATATCAGCGCCTTTACCTTGCTGCAGCATGATCAGACCAACAAGGCCAATTGCCACAATAAGGAAAACTACTAAAAGAGCTTCATACATAATCAACCTGTTCCTTGCGGAGTTGCCGCGTACCAATGCTTCAACCAATAAAGCGGGAGTTTTTAATCTTTCCCACTGAAGCGGGTGTGAATACTAACCAAAGCGAATGACCTTCGCAAGGGCAATTTTATCGCATTGTATCAACTGCGGAAAAAAACAGCAAAACCGATGTGTTCGCTGAGAAAAAAGGCGACAATCGCCGCCTTTTTAGCCAGTTATCTAACGCTTTAAACGGCTTTTACTGCATCGGCGATGCGGTGTGCAAATTCAGTCACCTGCGCTTCGTCTTCGCCTTCCACCATCACGCGAATTAACGGTTCGGTGCCGGATTTACGCAGCAACACGCGTCCACGGTTGCCCAGCGCAGCTTCAACCTCTGCGGTCACGGCTTTAACTGACTCATGCTCAAGTGGATCGCCGCTACCTGCGGTGTAACGTACGTTAACCAGAATCTGCGGGAACATTTTCATGCCGCTGCAAAGGTCGTGCAGGCTCATATGGTTACGTGCCATCGCCGCCAGCACCTGCAAGCCAGCAACGATGCCGTCACCGGTAGTAGTTTTATCCAGCAGGATCACATGACCGGAATTCTCTGCACCGATACGCCAGCCTTTCTCCTGCATTTTTTCCAGTACGTAGCGGTCACCCACTTTCGCGCGCGCAAATGGAATTCCTAACTGTTTCAGCGCCAGTTCAAGCCCCATGTTGCTCATCAATGTACCCACAGCGCCACCACGCAGCTGGCCCTGACGAAGACCTTCACGCGCGATGATATACATGATCTGATCGCCATCGACTTTATTGCCTTCATGGTCAACCATAATCACGCGATCGCCATCGCCGTCGAAGGCAATACCGAGATCCGCTTTTTCAGCCAGCACACGAGCCTGGAGCGCGCGAACGTCGGTAGCCCCCACTTCGGCATTGATGTTTACACCGTTTGGCTCACAACCGATAGCGATAACGTTCGCCCCCAGTTCGCGCAGCACGTTCGGCGCGATGTGATAAGTCGCACCGTTTGCACAATCCACCACAATCTTCAGTTCACTGAGGCTAAGTTCGTTCGGGAACGTGGCTTTGCAAAACTCGATATAGCGACCCGCGGCATCAACGATACGGCTGGCTTTACCCAGTTCTGCCGAATCAACGCAGCTGATCTCCTTTTCCATTTCCGCTTCGATGGCCTCTTCTACCGCATCCGGCAGTTTGGTGCCGTCGATAGAGAAGAATTTAATGCCATTATCGTAGAACGGGTTATGCGATGCAGATATCACAATTCCGGCCTCTGCGCGGAAGGTACGCGTCAGATAAGCCACGGCCGGTGTTGGCATCGGGCCAGTGAAGAGTGCGGAAAGGCCCGCTGCCGCCAGACCCGCTTCCAGTGCTGACTCCAGCATATAGCCAGAAATACGCGTGTCTTTACCAATAATAATCTTACGGGAGCCGTGGCGCGCCAGCACTTTACCCGCGGCCCAACCCAGCTTAAGCACAAAATCAGGTGTGATCGGCGCATCCCCTACACGACCACGAATCCCATCGGTACCGAAATATTTACGATTACTCATAGCGTTTGTTTTCCTTTGCAGACAGAGTGGCTTCCACCACCCGCATCGCTTCTACGGTTTCTTTGACGTCATGAACACGAATGATGTGCGCGCCTTGCATTGCGGCAATGACCGCACAGGCCAGACTACCGCTCAGGCGCTCGGACGGCCCCACGTTCAGCAGCTGCCCAATCATCGATTTTCGTGACATACCCACCAACAGCGGCAGGTTGAAATGGTGAAATTCAGCCAGGCGCGCCAGTAATGAATAGTTATGGGAGAGATTTTTACCGAAACCGAATCCGGGGTCGAGCAACAATTTCTCTTTTGCGATACCCGCCTGCTCGCAACGTGCTATTTGCTCAATAAAGTAGCGATTCACTTCTGCAAAGACATCGTCATACTTCGGAGCTTCCTGCATGGTTTTTGGATTTCCCTGCATATGCATCAGACAAACCGGTAAACCGGTTTCTGCAGCCGCCTCCAGAGCGCCAGGTTCGGAAAGGGAGCGGATATCATTAATAATGTGAGCGCCAACTTTCGCTGACTCACGGATGACTTCTGGTTTGGATGTATCGACTGAGATCCAGACTTCGAAGCGTTGAGCAATTGCCTCAACCACAGGAATAACACGTTGCAACTCTTCTTCAACGCTAACTTCCGCCGCCCCTGGGCGCGTGGACTCGCCACCAACGTCAATGATCGTCGCGCCAGCGTTGATCATCAGATTCGCATGTTTCACCGCATCTATCAGCGAGTTATGCGTGCCACCATCCGAAAAGGAATCAGGCGTGACGTTGAGGATCCCCATTACGTGAGGATGGCTAAGGTCCAGTGAAGTACCCTGGGCAAAGAGTTTCATGATGTTATCCCTGGTATGAATTGATAAGAAAAAACCCCGGAGCACGCCCCGGGGTTTTCGGTACAAATACAGTCATCTGATGCGGGAACTTACTTGTCGCCTAACTGCTCTGACATGGTGTTACCCGGGTTCGGCGTACGCGGTTCATCAACCGGACGAGGAGCCTTTGGACTACCATTGTCGCCAGAATTGTTAGAAGCGCCTGGTTCTTCCCAGCCCGCTGGCGGACGTACATCGCGACGTGCCATCAGGTCATCAATCTGCGGTGCGTCGATAGTCTCATATTTCATGAGAGCATCTTTCATCGCATGCAGAATATCCATATTGTCGGTCAGAAGCTGACGCGCACGATTATAGTTACGCTCAATCAGTGCTTTCACTTCCTGGTCGATGATACGTGCAGTTTCATCGGACATATGTTTCGCTTTCGCTACGCTACGGCCGAGGAACACTTCACCTTCTTCTTCCGCGTACAGCAGTGGACCCAATTTCTCAGAGAAGCCCCACTGAGTCACCATGTTACGTGCCAGGTTGGTCGCAACTTTAATATCGTTGGACGCACCGGTAGATACATGTTCCGGCCCGTAGATGATCTCTTCTGCCAGACGACCACCGTACAGCGTAGAAATCTGGCTTTCCAGTTTCTGACGGCTGGCGCTGATTGCGTCGCCCTCAGGCAAGAAGAAAGTCACACCCAGCGCACGACCGCGTGGGATAATCGTCACTTTGTGCACCGGATCGTGTTCCGGCACCAGGCGACCGATAATCGCATGACCCGCTTCGTGGTAAGCCGTCGATTCTTTCTGCGCTTCCGTCATCACCATGGAGCGACGTTCCGCACCCATCATGATTTTGTCTTTCGCTTTCTCGAACTCAACCATCGACACAACGCGTTTGTTGCCACGAGCAGCGAACAGTGCCGCTTCGTTCACCAGGTTCGCCAGGTCAGCACCGGAGAAACCAGGAGTACCACGGGCAATGATTGCCGCGTCGATATCGGGTGCCAATGGTACGCGACGCATGTGAACTTTCAGGATCTGCTCACGACCGCGAACATCTGGCAAGCCGACCACAACCTGACGGTCGAAACGGCCAGGACGCAGCAGGGCCGGGTCGAGAACGTCCGGACGGTTAGTCGCGGCGATAACGATGATACCTTCGTTACCTTCGAAGCCATCCATCTCAACCAGCATCTGGTTCAGAGTCTGTTCACGTTCATCGTGACCACCGCCCAGACCAGCGCCACGCTGGCGGCCTACGGCGTCGATTTCATCGATAAAGATGATGCACGGTGCCGCTTTCTTCGCCTGTTCGAACATGTCACGAACACGGGATGCACCCACACCGACGAACATTTCTACGAAGTCAGAACCGGAGATAGTAAAGAACGGAACTTTCGCTTCGCCTGCAATCGCTTTCGCCAGCAGCGTTTTACCGGTACCCGGAGGACCGACCATCAAGACGCCTTTCGGGATCTTACCGCCGAGTTTCTGGAAGCGGCTCGGCTCGCGCAGATACTCAACCAGTTCAGCAACTTCTTCTTTTGCTTCGTCGCAGCCCGCAACGTCAGCAAAGGTCGTTTTGATCTGATCTTCCGTCAGCATGCGCGCTTTGCTCTTACCAAACGACATGGCACCTTTGCCACCGCCGCCCTGCATTTGACGCATGAAGAAGATCCAGACACCAATCAGCAACAGCATCGGGAACCAGGAGATGAAGATAGAAGCCAGCAGGCTTGGTTCTTCAGGCGGTTCACCGACAACCTTGACGTTCTTGGTCAACAGGTTATCCAGTAATTTCGGATCCTGAACCGGAATGTAAGTGGTATAACGGTTACTATCTTTCTTGGTAACGTTGATTTCACGTCCGTTGATACGCGCTTCACGAACCTGGTCGTTATTGACCTCTTGTAGGAAGGTAGAGTAATCCACCTTACGGCCATTAGACTCGCTGGGCCCAAAGCTCTGGAATACTGACATCAGCACAACGGCAATGACCAGCCAGAGTATTAGGTTTTTCGCCATGTCACTCAAGGGATTAACCTCTTATTACAACTGTGTTAAAAACAGCGTCAGGATACTCTATATCCAGCATCTTTCAAACTTTCGTCTGAAATCTCCCGGTTAGGGTTTACGCCCGGTCGCTACAATATACACTTCCCGCGAACGTGCACGAGAAGAGTCCGGCTTACGAACTTTGACCTTCGTAAACAGGGAGCGAATTTCCCTTAGATACTCATCGAAACCTTCGCCCTGGAACACCTTCACTACAAAACTGCCACCTGGCGCTAATACATCACGACACATTTCTAGCGCCAGTTCCACCAGATACATGGCACGGGGGATATCCACCGCCGGTGTTCCGCTCATGTTTGGTGCCATATCGGACATGACAACCTGGACTTTGCTGTCGCCAACGCGCTCCAGCAGTGCTTTCATCACCAGTTCATCACGAAAATCGCCCTGAAGAAAGTCCACACCAACGATAGGATCCATAGGTAAAAGATCGCAAGCGATGATGCGGCCTTTGCCGCCAATTTGGGTGACCACATATTGTGACCAACCACCCGGAGCAGCACCAAGGTCGACAACCGTCATTCCCGGTTTAAAGAGTTTGTCACTTTGCTGTATTTCATCAAGTTTAAACCAGGCACGGGAACGTAACCCCTTTTTCTGTGCCTGTTGAACATATTTATCGCTAAAGTGTTCCTGAAGCCAGCGGCTGGAGCTGGCAGAACGCTTCTTACCTGTCATTTAACTTTCCCATGGGGATAACTCATCGTAACCAATTGCGTAAATTTTTACGCGCCTATTTGGTGATATATGGGAGATGGCGGTAGAATGACCCGTTTTCAATCCCAACGTAAGCAAAAAATACGATGAATCTGAGTACTAAACAAAAACAGCACCTGAAAGGTCTGGCACATCCGCTCAAGCCAGTTGTTCTGCTTGGCAGTAATGGTTTGACCGAAGGGGTGCTGGCCGAGATTGAACAAGCGTTAGAGCACCATGAACTCATCAAGGTGAAAATCGCCACCGAAGATCGCGAAACTAAAACCTTGATCGTGGAAGCTATCGTGCGCGAAACCGGCGCCTGTAATGTACAGGTCATCGGTAAAACGCTGGTGCTTTATCGCCCAACTAAAGAACGTAAAATCTCGCTGCCACGCTAAGATTATCCTAAAGTTACACACATTTGCTGTGTAAAACGAGGGGTTTTCCGCAGGCAGGAGAGCAAAATGCCACGCTCTGTTCGTTGATAAAAGGCCGCATAGCGGCCTTTTTCCTTTCTTTACAATACATCAACATCTTGAGTATTGGGTAATTCTTACAGGTATTCCACCTTAATTACTTCAAATTCTACTTCGCCGCCCGGCGTTTTGATGACCACAACATCATCTTCTTCTTTGCCGATCAGGCCACGAGCAATAGGCGAGTTTACAGAAATCAGGTTTTGTTTAAAGTCAGCTTCGTCATCGCCAACGATGCGATAAGTCTGTTCTTCGTCAGAATCCAGATTCAGCACCGTTACGGTAGCACCAAAAATAACGCGCCCATTGTTGGGCATTTTGGTGACATCAATCACCTGCGCGTTCGACAGCTTGGCTTCGATGTCTTTAATACGGCCTTCGCAGAAACCCTGCTGTTCACGAGCTGCGTGGTATTCGGCGTTTTCTTTCAGGTCGCCATGCTCACGCGCTTCCGCGATAGCAGCAATGATTTCAGGACGGCGCACAGATTTCAGAAAATCCAGCTCTTCGCGTAATTTTTCAGCGCCGCGTAAGGTCATCGGAATAGCTTGCATTTGTTATACCTCTTGAATATTCCTGATAGGGCAAGTCTTCACCCACCCCGGCTGTTCGGCCTGCCCGGCATAACTCCTTACCGGGACCAGAAGCAAAAAAATACCGACCCGGGTACAAGTCCCAGGTCAGCTACAATTCACATTTTGATAGTCATTTTACCCTGAAGTTCCCGAAGGGTCATCGTTTACTTTATAGGGCGTTGCGCCGTAGTATGACGGCTCGATTCCAGGTTGTTAGCGCGAGATTATGCGATTTTCCAGATTTATCATCGGATTGACCAGCTGTATAGCGTTCAGTGTTCAGGCCGCAAATGTTGATGAGTACATTACTCAACTCCCCGCTGGTGCCAACCTTGCCCTGATGGTGCAAAAAGTCGGCGCGTCGGCCCCCGCTATTGATTACCACAGTCAGCAGATGGCGCTGCCTGCCAGTACCCAGAAAGTGATTACTGCGCTGGCGGCGTTGATTCAACTCGGCCCCGATTTTCGTTTTACCACGACGCTTGAAACCAAAGGCAATGTGGAAAACGGCGTACTTAAGGGTGACTTAGTGGCGCGATTTGGTGCCGATCCGACGTTAAAACGTCAGGATATTCGCAATATGGTCGCGACTTTGAAAAAATCTGGCGTCAACCAAATCGATGGCAATGTGTTGATAGATACCTCCATTTTCGCCAGCCACGATAAAGCCCCCGGCTGGCCATGGAATGACATGACACAATGCTTTAGCGCTCCGCCTGCCGCCGCCATAGTTGACCGCAACTGTTTCTCCGTCTCGCTCTACAGTGCCCCAAAGCCTGGTGATATGGCTTTTATACGCGTGGCATCTTATTACCCCGTTACGATGTTCAGCCAGGTACGCACCCTCCCCCGTGGTTCTGCCGAAGCGCAATACTGCGAACTGGATGTGGTGCCAGGCGACCTGAACCGCTTTACGCTGACGGGATGCCTGCCACAACGTTCTGAGCCGCTCCCGTTGGCTTTTGCCGTGCAGGATGGAGCCAGCTATGCCGGTGCAATTCTGAAATATGAGTTAAAACAGGCGGGTATCACCTGGAGCGGAACACTGCTGCGCCAGACTCAGGTTAACGAACCTGGAACGGTAGTTGCCAGTAAACAGTCGGCCCCGCTGCACGATCTGCTTAAGATTATGCTGAAAAAGTCGGACAACATGATCGCCGATACGGTTTTCCGCATGATAGGCCATGCGCGCTTCAATGTGCCTGGAACATGGCGGGCCGGGTCGGACGCCGTGCGTCAGATCCTGCGCCAGCAAGCCGGTGTCGATATTGGAAACACCATTATTGCCGATGGTTCAGGGCTTTCGCGGCATAACCTGATTGCCCCCGCCACCATGATGCAGGTGCTGCAATACATTGCCCAACACGACAATGAACTTAACTTTATCTCCATGCTGCCGCTGGCGGGCTATGACGGCTCTTTGCAGTACCGTGCAGGTCTGCATCAGGCGGGCGTGGATGGAAAAGTCTCAGCGAAAACCGGTTCGTTGCAGGGGGTATATAACCTGGCGGGATTCATTACCACAGCGAGCGGGCAACGAATGGCGTTTGTGCAATATCTTTCTGGCTATGCAGTAGAACCTGCGGATCAGCGTAATCGCCGTATTCCGTTAGTGCGTTTTGAAAGCCGTTTGTATAAAGATATTTATCAGAACAATTAGTCAAAAAGAAACCCCGGCACATGGCCGGGGCTTCAGATTATTGACAAAGTGCGCTTTGTTTATGCCGGATGCGGCGTAAACGCCTTATCCGGCCTACAAAATCGTGCAAATTCAACATATTGCAATTCTCTTGTAGGCCTGATAAGCGTAGCGCATCAGGCTGATTTGGCGTTTATCATCAGTGATTAACGCTTGTAAATGAACTCAACGCCTTCTTCGTCGTCTTCGTCCCAGTCGTCATCCCAGTCTTCATCATCCTCTTCAGCAATCTCTTCAAGCTGCTGGCGATGATAATCATCCCACATGAATTCGACTTTCTCTGGCTGTTTCGCTTCTTCAGCCTGCACGACCGGGTTTTCAATGATAAAGGTCATCACATCCCAGCAGAGATCTTTCACGCCCAGTCCACTCGCCGCAGAGATCAGATAATATTTATCTTCCCAGCCCAGCGCCTCAGCGATCGCTTTCGCTTTCTCTTCGGCTTCTACCTTATCCAGCAGATCGATCTTGTTGAACACTAACCAACGCGGTTTCGTCGCCAGATCCTGGCTGTATTTTTCCAGCTCGCTGATAATAATACGCGCGTTTTCAACCGGATCGGTGCCGTCAATCGGATCGATATCGATGAGGTGCAACAGGACGCGGCAACGTTCCAGGTGCTTCAGGAAGCGAATGCCCAGACCTGCGCCTTCCGCAGCGCCTTCAATCAGTCCTGGAATATCGGCAACAACGAAGCTCTTTTCGTTGTCCATTCGTACCACACCCAGACTTGGCACCAGAGTGGTAAACGGATAATCCGCCACTTTCGGTTTAGCCGCCGATACCGCACGAATAAAGGTCGATTTACCCGCGTTTGGCATCCCCAACATACCGACGTCAGCCAGCAGCATCAGCTCCAGCAGCAGCTCGCGCTTATCGCCCGGCGTGCCGTTGGTTTTCTGCCGCGGTGTACGGTTAACGGACGATTTGAAACGGGTATTGCCCAGACCGTGCCAGCCGCCCTTAGCAACCAGCAGACGCTGACCGTGTTTGGTCATATCGCCCATGGTTTCACCAGTACCCTGGTCGATTACACGCGTACCTACCGGCACTTTAATCGTCACGTCTTTACCGCGCTTACCGGTACAGTCGCGGCTTGCGCCATTCTGACCGCGCTCTGCACGGAAAGATTTTTCAAAACGATAATCGATAAGCGTGTTCAGGTTCTCGTCGGCTTCCATCCATACGTCACCACCATCACCGCCGTCGCCGCCATCCGGGCCGCCTTTCGGAATATACTTTTCGCGGCGGAAGCTCACGCAACCATTACCGCCATCACCTGCAACGACCAGAATCGATGCTTCATCAACAAACTTCATTTTATTCTCCGTAAATCATTCGCCTGCGCGGGGTTGCGATACCACCGTTGTATGCTTACGTAATCCGCCCCAAATACGATGACCAATGGCGGAATACATCGCGCCCGCAACCACGACAAACGCACCGAGATAACCTAAAAGGTTTAACATCGGTCTGGCGAAGAAATCGGGCCAGGCCAGTGATAAAAGATCTGAAAAAAACAGCGTAAACAGTGGGGTGAGCGTGATGATCGCGCTCACCTGCGCTGCCTGCCAGCGAGCCATCGCTTCCGCCAGGGCGCCATATCCTACCAAGGTATTCAGTCCGCAAAAAATTAAACATGCGAGCTGCCAGTGGCTAAGCTGCGCTATCACTCCAGGCTTTGCCAGAGGGAAGAGCGCAATTGTACATAAAGTGTACAGTAAAAACAGGATCTGCGGTGAGGCCAGCCGACGCAATAAAACCTTTTGCGCCACGCCATAACTCACCCAAACCGTCGCCGCACCGACCCCAAAGATAACTCCCCAGGTGTAATCGGTGAGCTTTGTAAATATCTCGACCAGACTGGTGTTAAAAAACATCACCAGGCCGCTCAGGAGCATCAATGCCCCTACAACCTGAGTGCTGCGCATTTTCTCTTTGAGGATAAATACGCTGGCAACCATCATGCCAACTGGCGAGAGTTGCCCAATCACCTGCGAAGCGGTCGGACTCAGGTATTGCAAGGATGAGCTGAACAGGATGAAGTTCCCAAACAGCCCGGCGGTCGCCACTGCCAACAAAATCAACCAGCGTGGCTTACGAAACACGCGTAATGGCGGCAACCTCTTCTTCACCGCAAGAATGGCACCCAGGCCAATACTCGCCATCAAGAAACGGTAAAACACGATTGTCGGAGGTTCCATCACCTCCAGCACCTGCTTCATTGCGATTGGCAACGCCCCCCAGCAAATTGCTGTGGTGAGCGCCAAAAGAATGCCAATGCCTGCCTGCTGCTTCATACCGTATTCCCTGCAAAGCGCATTTGCGGATTAACGTCGCACCATGCGCATTTTTACCGGTTATCGAATGTAAAAAGCCCCGCAACGTGTTGCGGGGCTTTCATCCGTTACCGGGACGCGAAAAACTTATTCAGCTTCGATGCTGATAAATTTACGGTTTTTCGGGCCTTTAACTTCGAATTTCACTTTACCGTCTGCTTTAGCAAACAGAGTGTGGTCACGACCGCAACCTACGTTAGCGCCAGCGTGGAATTTGGTACCACGTTGACGAACGATGATGCTACCCGCCAGAACGGATTCGCCACCGAAACGCTTAACGCCCAGGCGTTTAGCTTCTGAATCGCGACCGTTACGTGTGGAGCCGCCAGCCTTTTTATGTGCCATTTGAAATCTCTCCTCAGGTCTTAGGCGCTGATGCCAGTAATTTTCACATCAGTGAACCACTGACGATGGCCCTGCTGCTTACGATAGTGTTTACGACGACGAAACTTAACGATTTTAACTTTCTCGCCACGACCGTGAGCAACAACTTCAGCTTTGATTACGCCGCCATCAACGAAAGGAACGCCGATTTTGACTTCTTCACCGTTTGCGATCATCAGCACTTCAGCGAACTCAACAGTTTCGCCAGTTGCGATGTCCAGCTTTTCCAGGCGAACGGTCTGACCTTCGCTTACTCGGTGTTGTTTACCACCACTTTGGAAAACCGCGTACATATAAAACTCCGCTTCCGCGCACACCTTTTCAATGATTCAGAGTGCGCTATAAATATTCACAATAGGGCGCGAATATTACGCAAAACGCACGCCTTTGACAAGTGCTACAGTCAATACACGAAGAAAAAAAACACAACTTGTACGGTAACGTTTATCTGTGCCATTTTTTCAGTACAATCACCCTATATTCCTAACCATAAACCCTAAGTTGCCTTTGTTCACAGTAAGGTAATCGGGGCGAAAAGCCCGGCTTTTGCGATGAATTTAGAAAAAATCAATGAGTTAACCGCGCAAGATATGGCGGGTGTTAATGCGGCAATCCTTGAGCAGCTTAATTCCGACGTCCAACTGATCAATCAGTTAGGCTATTACATCGTCAGCGGCGGCGGTAAACGTATTCGTCCGATGATTGCTGTACTGGCTGCACGAGCTGTTGGCTATGAGGGAAATGCGCATGTCACCATTGCTGCCCTGATCGAGTTTATCCACACGGCGACTCTGCTACACGACGACGTTGTGGATGAATCAGATATGCGCAGGGGTAAAGCTACCGCCAACGCCGCATTTGGCAATGCCGCCAGCGTGCTGGTAGGCGATTTTATTTATACCCGCGCTTTCCAGATGATGACCAGCCTCGGTTCGCTCAAAGTGCTGGAAGTCATGTCAGAAGCCGTAAACGTCATCGCAGAAGGTGAAGTTCTGCAACTGATGAACGTTAACGATCCGGACATCACTGAAGAAAACTACATGCGCGTTATCTATAGCAAAACCGCGCGTCTGTTTGAGGCTGCCGCGCAGTGTTCCGGGATTCTGGCTGGCTGTACGCCGGAGGAGGAGAAAGGCCTGCAGGATTATGGGCGCTATCTCGGCACTGCTTTCCAGTTGATCGACGATTTACTCGATTACAATGCCGATGGCGAACAGTTAGGTAAAAATGTCGGCGACGATCTGAACGAAGGTAAACCGACGCTGCCGCTGCTGCATGCGATGCATCATGGCACACCAGAACAGGCACAGATGATCCGTACCGCCATCGAACAGGGTAACGGTCGCCATCTTCTGGAACCGGTTCTGGAAGCAATGAACGCTTGTGGATCTCTTGAATGGACGCGTCAGCGTGCCGAGGAAGAAGCAGACAAAGCCATCGCAGCGTTACAGGTGCTCCCGGACACCCCTTGGCGAGAAGCACTCATCGGCCTCGCGCACATCGCTGTTCAACGCGATCGTTAATCCCCTCCCCTCATCCCGCGCAGCGCGCGGGATGGTTCCAGTAAGTTCCATAAAAACACTTATTCAGCTCTATAACACCTGAAAAATAGGGATGTGCATCTTTATATATTCTGAATATTCACACTCTTTACAGGAACTTTTTAGAGCAATAGGCCATCAGGAGTATAGTGATGCTCGACAGAAGAAGTGTTCTGAATGAAAGCGACTAACTTAAGGAGTGAGGAAAAATGGAAAGTAATTTCATTGACTGGCATCCCGCTGACATCATTGCGGGTTTGCGCAAGAAGGGAACGTCAATGGCGGCGGAATCTCGCAGAAATGGTTTGAGTTCCTCAACGCTGGCGAATGCATTATCGCGCCCATGGCCGAAAGGAGAGATGATTATTGCGAAAGCCCTGGGAACTGACCCCTGGGTTATCTGGCCATCACGCTACCATGATCCGCAGACCCATGAGTTTATCGACAGAACGCAGTTGATGCGTAGCTACACTAAACCGAAAAAATGAGTGGTCTGGCGGTAGCCCCGCGAACGGGGCTGCCAGCTCTCAGACGATTATTCGCCTTTCACACGCTCAATATTTGCACCTAAAGCGCGCAGTTTGTCTTCAATGCGTTCGTAGCCACGATCGATGTGATAAATACGATCAACCACCGTCGTCCCTTCCGCAATACAGCCAGCCAGCACCAGGCTTGCTGATGCACGCAGATCGGTTGCCATAACCTGTGCGCCAGAAAGTTTTTCAACACCGTGACAAATAACGGTATTGCTTTCGATTTCGGCGTGCGCGCCCATACGGCTCAGCTCTGGCACATGCATAAAGCGGTTTTCAAAGACCGTTTCGGTGATAAACCCGGTCCCTTCTGCCACCAGGTTCAACAGCGTGAACTGGGCCTGCATATCGGTCGGGAATGCCGGATGCGGCGCGGTACGTACGTTAACAGCCTTCGGACGTTTGCCATGCATATCCAGGCTAATCCAGTCTTCGCCGACTTCGATGTCCGCTCCAGCGTCACGCAGTTTCGCCAGCACGGCGTCGAGAGTATCTGGCTGCGCGTTACGGCAGATAATTTTGCCGCGAGAAATCGCCGCCGCCACCAGGAAAGTACCGGTTTCGATACGATCCGGCAGAACGCGATAGACACCGCCGCCTAAACGTTCCACACCTTCGATGACGATACGATCGGTGCCCTGACCGCTAATTTTCGCACCCAGCGTAATCAGGAAGTTCGCGGTATCGACGATTTCCGGTTCACGCGCTGCGTTTTCAATAATCGTGGTGCCTTCCGCCAGGGTTGCAGCACACATGATGGTCACCGTTGCGCCAACGCTGACTTTATCCATCACGATATGTGCACCTTTCAAACGACCATCGACGGAAGCTTTAACGTAACCTTCTTCCAGTTTGATGGTCGCGCCTAATTGTTCGAGGCCAGAAATGTGTAGATCAACCGGACGCGCACCGATCGTACAACCGCCAGGTAGTGAAACTTGCCCCTGACCAAAGCGCGCTACCAGCGGCCCCAGCGCCCAGATAGAAGCACGCATGGTTTTAACCAGATCGTAAGGTGCGCAGAATACATTAACGTCGCGGGCATCAATATGCACAGAACCATTACGTTCTACTTTCGCACCCAGCTGGCTTAGCAGCTTCATTGATGTATCGACGTCTTTCAGTTTCGGGACGTTCTGGATCTCTACCGGTTCTTCCGCCAGTAGTGCGGCAAAAAGGATAGGCAGAGCAGCATTTTTAGCGCCGGAAATTGTGACTTCGCCCTGGAGCTTCGTTGGCCCCTGAACACGAAATTTATCCATTTAGTTTGTTCTCAGTTAACAATTCATATCCGCTACCGGCGAATCGCCCATAGCTCAAAAGCCGTTCAGTTTGCGATCGCGCGCCCACTCCGCAGGGGTATACGCTTTGATCGACACAGCATGAATGCGGTTATCCGCAATATATTCCATCAGCGGACCATAGACCGTCTGCTGTTTTTTAACCCGACTCATGCCGTCAAACAACTCACCCACGGCAATAACCTGAAAGTGGCTGCCATCGCCGGAAACGTGGACTTCCTGGAGGGAGAGAGCGTTCATCAACACGCTCTGAATTTCATTATTTTCCATGGGATCTTCAATCATCAGTTAATAAACCAGCGAAACATCTTAGAGCAAAGTTGCGCTGGCATAAATAAGCAAAAAGCCTCGCTGATAAATCAGACAAGGCTCGACTTGCAGGCAGGTTTGCCGGACAGGCGGTTAACGCCATATCCGGCCTGAAAAAATTTAACGAGGCAGAACATCAGCAGGCAAATTATACAATTTCGCCAGGGTATACACTTTGTCGTTTACCCCCTGAAGCGTCACATTGTTGCCCTGCTTTTTCGCCAGATCGATAAGATGGAGCAGCAGTGCCAGTCCCCCCGTATCCACGCGGGAGACACGGCTAAGATCGATGCAGGTAATCCCCTTCACCGCTTCCTCACGCATTTCCCAAAGCGGTAGCAAAACGTCCTGATCCAGCTCTCCGGATAACGCCAGCGTGTCACCCGTCTGCATCCAGCTCAGTGACTCGCTCATTATTTTTTCTCTTCCAGAGTGATTTTCTGTTGAGAAATCGATTTCAGTTGCGCAGTCAGGCCGTCGATACCTTTGGTACGCAGCAGCGTTCCCCACTCGTTTTGTTTGGTGGTGATCATACTGACGCCTTCAGCAATCATGTCGTAAGCCTGCCAATTGCCCGTCTGGGAGTTTTTACGCCACTGGAAGTCCAGACGCACCGGCGGACGGCCATTCGGGTCAATAATGGTAACGCGAATAGGCACAATGGTTTTATCGCCCAGCGGCTGTTCTGGCGCAATCTGATAGGTTTGACCGTGATACATCGCCAGCGCCTGACCGTAAGCCTGCTTCAGGTACTCACGGAAAGCGGCAAAGTAGGCTTCACGTTGAGCAGGGGTCGCACTCTTGTAATACTGGCCCAGCACCAGCGCACCGGCGTATTTCACCTGTACGTATGGCAGCAGTTCCTGATCAACAATGGTACGCAGATAATCCGGGTTGGCCCGAATTTGCGGTTGCTCATTCTTCAGGCGATCGAACGTTTTCTGCGCCGCCTCGTCCATCAGCTTATACGGATTGGTCTGGTCTGCCGCGGTTGCCGCACTCAGAGGTGCAATCACCAGCAAAGCGACCATCATTAAACGTTTAAACATGCGTCGGTTCTCCTGAAATTATTTCGTTGTACCCACAGGTTCAGTGGTTTCATTATTACCTGGCGCAGCAGCTGGCGCATCGCCACTATTCTTATTGTCATCGCCTTTACTACCGTAAAGGAACTGACCAATGAGATCTTCCAGCACCATCGCAGACTTAGTGTCCTGAATTGTATCGCCATCCTTCAGGATAGCAGTCCCCAGTTCCGGGTCTTCAAAACCGACGTTTAATGCCAGATATTGTTCCCCCAGCAGGCCGGAAGTACGAATGCTCAGCGAACTGGTATCTGGAATGTGGTTATAACGTTGTTCAATTTCCAGCGTTACGCGCGGCAGATAGGTTTTCGGGTCCAGCGTAATATCCGCCACCCGACCCACAACAACGCCACCAATACTGACCGGAGAGCGCGCTTTCAGGCCGCCAATGTTATCGAACGTCGCATAAAGCGTGTAGGTCGGTTCAGTACGTATGGACGTCACGTTCGCCGCCTTCAGGCAAACAAACAGCGCCGCCAGCAGTGCTGCTAATAAAAAGATACCCACCCAAATTTCATTTTTTTTCGTTTGCATGAACTCAATTCCCAAACATCAATGCGGTCAGCACAAAATCCAGCCCCAGAACAGCCAGAGACGAGTGGACAACGGTGCGAGTGGTTGCCCGGCTAATCCCGGCAGACGTCGGGATGGCGTCGTAGCCGTTAAACAACGAAATCCACGTCACCGTGATGGCGAACACCACGCTCTTAATCAGACAGTTGACCAGATCCATACGCCAGTCGACGGCATTTTGCATTGCCGACCAGAAGAACCCGCTATCAATGCCTTTCCAACTGACGCCGACCAGAGATCCGCCCCAGATCCCCACGGCGACGAAAATAACCGTCAACAGTGGTAATGAAATAACCCCAGCCCAGAAACGGGGAGAAATAACCCGACGCAGCGGATCCACCGCCATCATCTCCATACTGGAGAGTTGCTCTGTAGCGCGCATCAGGCCGATTTCTGCGGTTAGCGCCGAACCAGCACGCCCGGCAAACAACAACGCGGCAACCACCGGCCCCAGTTCACGCAGTAGCGATAACGCCACCAGCATACCCAGACTGGTTTCCGCACTATAAGTGGTCAGAACCAGATAACCTTGCAGCCCCAACACCATTCCGATGAACACGCCAGAAACCACAATAATCAGCATCGACAGGACGCCGACATTATAGAGCTGGCGCACCAGCAGCGGCGCATGTTTGCGAAATTCCGGTTTGCCGACCAGCGCATTGAATAACATTAACCCGGCCCGCCCGAACGTTCTCAGGGTTTTAATCCCTTTATGTCCGAGCGACGCCAGCGCATTTAACAGCATGAGTGGCTTAACTCCCTGGTAAAAGATCAGCGTGATAATCGCCGGCAGGATAGCGGAACGGAACAGGCCCGTCAGCTATCCCGTCCAGAAACTGACGTACGCGCGGATCAGGATTCGCCTGCAACGCCTGGGCACTGCCATGAGCGACAATTTTTTTGTCCGCCAGGATCCAGGCGTGATCCGCAATACTTAACACTTCCGGCACATCGTGAGAAACCACCACACAAGTCACGCCCAGCGCGCTGTTCAGCTCAGAAATCAGCTTCACCAGTACGCCCATGGTGATGGGATCTTGCCCAACAAAAGGTTCATCAAACATGATGAGATCCGGCTCCAGCGCAATCGCACGCGCCAGCGCTGCACGCCGCGCCATCCCACCGGAAAGTTCAGAAGGCATTAGTTTAGCCGCTCCACGCAGCCCCACGGCCTCCAGCTTCATCATCACCGTACTATGCAACAATGGCGCGGGAAGTTGGGTATGTTCGCGCAGTGGATAGGCGACGTTGTCAAATACGTTCATATCAGTGAACAACGCCCCGGACTGAAATAACATGCTCATCCGTTTGCGCACTGTATACAGGCGCGAACGAGACATCGCCGGAATATTCTCACCATCGAAAAGGATCTCACCATGATCTGGTGCGATTTGCCCGCCAATCAGACGGAGTAGCGTCGTTTTACCGATGCCCGATGGCCCCATGATCGCCGTGATCTTCCCTCGCGGCACGGTCAGGGAAATATTATCGAAGATGCAGCGATTGCCACGCGTAAAACTGACATCGCGCATATCGACTAAATTCGCCACAGACTGCTCCATAATTCACCCTTCGTCTTGCGTTGATTTTCTAAGCATGGCGCTCAATTTAACCTTGAACCCAACATATTTACAGAATATTACCCGCCGTGGTTAGCGAAAGCTGGCATTTGTTTTACTTTTTAGCCGCATAAAGTCAAAATTAAGCATCCGTTACGGCTTTCTGAAAATCTTCAGCGGACCGGCGAGTATACCTGAAGAAAGGACGTTAGATGCTTTTAGCTACGGCACTGTTAATTGTTGGTTTACTTTTGGTCGTTTACAGTGCCGACCGCCTGGTTTTTGCCGCGTCTATTCTTTGCCGAACCTTTGGCATCCCGCCGCTGATCATCGGCATGACGGTGGTCAGTATTGGTACATCGTTACCAGAAGTCATCGTCTCGCTTGCCGCGTCTCTGCACGAACAACGCGATTTAGCCGTTGGTACAGCCCTCGGCTCAAACATTATCAATATATTGCTGATCCTCGGTCTGGCTGCGCTGGTTCGTCCTTTTACCGTCCATTCTGATGTTCTACGCCGTGAATTACCCTTAATGTTGTTGGTCAGCGTGGTGGCCGGTTCCGTACTCTATGACGGACAACTTAGTCGCAGCGATGGTATCTTTCTCCTCTTTCTGGCTGTGCTATGGCTGCTGTTCATTGTTAAACTTGCACGTCAGGCTGAACGTCAGGGGACTGACAGCCTGACCAGAGAGCAGCTTGCAGAGCTGCCGCGTGACGGCGGATTGCCCGTCGCGTTTTTATGGCTCGGCATTGCGCTTATCATCATGCCAGTGGCCACGCGGATGGTGGTTGATAACGCCACGGTGCTGGCGAATTACTTTGCCATCAGCGAGTTGACGATGGGTCTGACGGCAATTGCTATCGGAACCAGCCTGCCGGAACTGGCAACCGCAATAGCGGGGGTTCGCAAAGGTGAAAACGACATTGCTGTCGGAAATATCATTGGCGCAAACATTTTTAATATTGTCATCGTGTTGGGTTTACCCGCGCTGATAACGCCAGGAGAGATTGATCCACTGGCGTACAGTCGTGACTACAGCGTGATGTTGCTGGTGAGCATTATTTTTGCGTTGCTGTGCTGGCGGCGCTCCCCGCAACCGGGCCGTGGTGTAGGGGTATTATTAACTGGCGGATTTATCGTATGGCTGGCGATGTTGTACTGGTTATCGCCAATACTCGTTGAATAACTGGAAACGCATTATGTCGCACGTAGAGTTACAACCGGGTTTTGACTTTCAGCAAGCAGGTAAAGAAGTCCTGGCGATTGAACGTGAATGCCTGGCGGAGCTTGATCAATACATCAATCAGAATTTCACGCTTGCCTGTGAAAAGATGTTCTGGTGTAAAGGGAAAGTTGTCGTCATGGGGATGGGAAAATCGGGGCATATTGGGCGAAAAATGGCGGCAACGTTTGCCAGCACCGGTACACCTTCATTTTTCGTCCATCCTGGTGAAGCCGCGCATGGTGATTTAGGCATGGTTACCCCACAGGATGTGGTGATTGCTATCTCTAACTCTGGTGAATCCAGCGAAATCACGGCCTTAATTCCAGTGCTTAAGCGTCTTCACGTACCGTTAATCTGCATCACCGGTCGCCCGGAGAGCAGCATGGCGCGCGCCGCAGATGTGCATCTGTGTGTTAAAGTAGCGAAAGAAGCCTGTCCGTTAGGGCTGGCACCGACCAGCAGCACCACCGCCACGCTGGTTATGGGCGATGCCCTCGCTGTCGCGCTGTTAAAAGCACGCGGCTTTACTGCTGAAGATTTTGCGCTCTCACACCCAGGCGGCGCACTGGGTCGTAAACTTCTGCTGCGCGTAAACGATATTATGCATACGGGCGATGAGATCCCGCATGTTAAGAAAACGGCCAGTCTGCGTGACGCGTTGCTGGAAGTTACCCGCAAAAATCTTGGTATGACTGTCATTTGCGATGACAATATGATGATTGAAGGCATCTTTACCGACGGTGATTTACGCCGTGTCTTCGATATGGGCGTGGATGTTCGTCAGTTAAGTATTGCCGATGTGATGACGCCGGGGGGAATACGTGTGCGCCCTGGCATTCTGGCCGTTGAGGCACTGAACTTAATGCAGTCCCGCCATATCACCTCCGTGATGGTTGCCGATGGCGACCATTTACTCGGTGTGTTACATATGCATGATTTACTGCGTGCAGGCGTAGTGTAAAGATTCAAGGATAAACAACAATGAGCAAAGCAGGTGCGTCGCTTGCGACCTGTTACGGCCCTGTCAGCGCCGACGTTATAGCAAAAGCAGAGAACATTCGTCTGCTGATCCTCGATGTCGATGGCGTACTGTCAGATGGCCTGATTTATATGGGCAATAATGGCGAAGAGCTGAAAGCGTTCAATGTTCGTGACGGTTATGGCATTCGTTGTGCGCTCACCTCTGATATTGAAGTCGCTATCATTACCGGGCGAAAGGCTAAACTGGTAGAAGATCGTTGTGCCACATTGGGGATCACTCACTTGTATCAGGGGCAGTCAAACAAACTGATCGCCTTTAGCGATCTGCTGGAAAAACTGGCGATTGCCCCGGAAAATGTGGCTTATGTCGGCGATGATCTCATCGACTGGCCGGTAATGGAAAAAGTGGGTTTAAGCGTCGCCGTGGCCGATGCGCATCCACTGTTGATCCCGCGCGCCGATTACGTGACGCGCATTGCTGGCGGTCGTGGCGCAGTGCGCGAAGTTTGCGACTTATTACTCCTGGCGCAGGGCAAACTGGATGAAGCCAAAGGGCAATCGATATGAGTAAAGCCAGACGTTGGGTTATCATTGTGCTATCACTGGCGGTTCTGGTGATGATCGGCATTAATATGGCCGAAAAAGACGATACCGCCCAGGTGGTCGTCAACAACAATGATCCCACCTATAAAAGCGAGCATACGGACACGCTCGTCTATAACCCAGAAGGGGCACTAAGCTATCGATTGATTGCTCAACACGTTGAATATTATTCCGATCAGGCCGTTTCGTGGTTTACGCAGCCGGTACTTACCACGTTTGATAAGGATAAAATCCCGACATGGTCCGTAAAAGCAGATAAAGCCAAGCTGACCAATGACCGGATGCTCTATTTATATGGACACGTTGAAGTCAACGCACTTGTGCCAGACTCTCAACTTCGCAGAATCACGACGGATAACGCGCAGATCAATCTGGTGACGCAGGATGTTACCTCTGAAGACCTCGTCACGTTATACGGAACAACATTTAACTCCAGCGGTCTGAAAATGCGCGGCAACTTACGCAGCAAGAACGCCGAGCTGATTGAAAAGGTTAGAACATCCTATGAAATTCAAAACAAACAAACTCAGCCTTAATCTTGTGCTTGCCAGCTCACTTCTGGCCGCCAGCATTCCGGCATTTGCCGTAACCGGAGACACTGATCAGCCGATCCACATTGAATCGGACCAGCAATCTCTTGATATGCAAGGCAACGTGGTTACCTTTACCGGTAATGTCATCGTCACCCAGGGCACCATCAAAATTAATGCCGACAAAGTGGTCGTTACCCGTCCGGGCGGCGAACAAGGTAAAGAAGTGATTGACGGCTACGGTAAACCGGCAACGTTCTACCAGATGCAGGACAACGGTAAACCCGTTGAAGGTCACGCTTCCCAGATGCACTACGAACTGGCAAAAGATTTTGTCGTTCTGACGGGTAATGCTTATCTGCAGCAGGTCGATAGCAACATTAAGGGCGATAAGATCACTTACCTGGTGAAAGAGCAGAAAATGCAGGCTTTCAGCGACAAAGGCAAGCGCGTAACAACCGTTCTGGTGCCGTCGCAGCTGCAGGACAAAAACAACAAAGGCCAGACCCCGGCACAGAAGAAGGGTAATTAATTCGTTATGGCAACATTAACTGCAAAGAACCTTGCAAAAGCCTATAAAGGCCGTCGCGTGGTAGAAGACGTCAGCCTGACCGTCAACTCCGGGGAAATTGTCGGTCTGCTGGGGCCAAACGGTGCCGGTAAGACCACCACTTTCTACATGGTTGTAGGCATTGTGCCGCGCGATGCGGGCAACATCATTATTGATGATGACGATATCAGTCTGCTGCCTCTGCATGCACGCGCGCGCCGCGGTATCGGCTATCTGCCACAGGAAGCCTCCATTTTCCGTCGCCTCAGCGTTTACGATAACCTGATGGCGGTACTGCAAATTCGTGACGACTTGTCTGCTGAACAACGTGAAGACCGCGCGAACGAGCTGATGGAAGAGTTTCACATTGAGCACCTGCGTGACAGCATGGGGCAGTCACTCTCCGGGGGTGAACGTCGCCGTGTAGAAATTGCCCGCGCACTGGCTGCGAATCCGAAATTTATTCTGCTCGACGAACCGTTTGCCGGGGTTGACCCGATCTCGGTTATCGACATTAAACGCATCATTGAGCACCTGCGCGACAGCGGCCTGGGCGTGCTGATCACTGACCACAACGTGCGTGAAACACTGGCGGTTTGTGAACGCGCTTATATCGTCAGTCAGGGGCATTTGATCGCCCACGGCACGCCTACAGAAATCTTACAAGACGAACACGTTAAGCGTGTATACCTTGGGGAAGACTTCAGACTCTGATAGGGTAGAAGTTTGCGACGTTTTAGCAGGAGAGTACGATTCTGAACATGAAGCAAGGTTTGCAACTCAGGCTTAGCCAACAACTGGCGATGACGCCACAGCTCCAACAGGCAATTCGTCTGTTGCAGTTGTCGACGCTGGAACTTCAGCAGGAGCTACAGCAGGCGCTGGAGAGTAATCCGCTGCTTGAGCAAATCGACACTCATGAAGAAATCGACACCCGCGAAACGCAAGACAGTGAAACGCTGGACACCGCCGACGCGCTCGAACAAAAAGAGATGCCGGAAGAGCTGCCGCTCGATGCCAGTTGGGACACCATTTACACCGCTGGTACACCATCCGGCACCAGCGGTGACTACATTGACGACGAGCTGCCGGTCTACCAGGGCGAAACGACGCAGACCTTGCAGGATTACCTGATGTGGCAGGTTGAGCTGACACCGTTTTCCGACACTGACCGCGCTATTGCTACCTCTATCGTCGATGCCGTTGATGAAACCGGTTATCTGACTGTCCCGCTGGAAGATATTCTCGAAAGTATAGGCGATGAAGAGATCGACATCGACGAAGTTGAAGCCGTCCTTAAGCGGATCCAACGGTTTGATCCGGTCGGTGTGGCGGCAAAAGATCTGCGTGACTGTCTGCTGATCCAACTCTCCCAATTCGATAAGACCACGCCGTGGCTGGAAGAGGCCAGACTGATCATTAGCGATCATCTCGATCTGTTAGCCAATCACGACTTCCGCACTTTAATGCGCGTCACGCGTCTGAAAGAAGATGTGCTGAAAGAAGCCGTCAATCTGATCCAGTCGCTCGATCCGCGCCCCGGGCAGTCGATCCAGACTGGCGAACCTGAGTATGTCATTCCAGATGTGCTGGTGCGTAAGCATAACGGTCACTGGACGGTAGAACTCAACAGTGACAGCATTCCGCGTCTGCAAATCAACCAGCACTACGCCTCGATGTGCAATAACGCGCGCAACGATGGTGACAGCCAGTTTATCCGCAGCAATCTGCAGGATGCCAAATGGTTGATCAAGAGTCTGGAAAGCCGTAACGATACGCTACTGCGCGTGAGTCGCTGTATCGTTGAACAGCAGCAAGCCTTCTTTGAGCAAGGTGAAGAATATATGAAACCGATGGTACTGGCCGATATCGCCCAGGCTGTCGAAATGCATGAATCGACGATATCTCGCGTGACCACGCAAAAATACCTGCATAGTCCACGAGGCATTTTTGAACTGAAGTATTTCTTTTCCAGTCACGTCAATACCGAGGGCGGCGGCGAAGCTTCCTCCACGGCGATTCGTGCGCTGGTGAAGAAATTAATCGCGGCGGAAAACCCAGCGAAACCGTTGAGCGACAGCAAGTTAACCTCTTTGCTGTCGGAACAAGGTATCATGGTGGCACGCCGCACTGTTGCGAAGTACCGAGAGTCTTTATCCATTCCGCCGTCAAACCAGCGTAAACAACTCGTTTGACCCAACCGATAAGGAAGACACTATGCAGCTCAACATTACCGGAAATAACGTCGAGATCACCGAGGCACTGCGCGAATTTGTTACAGCCAAATTTGCCAAACTTGAGCAATATTTTGACCGAATCAACCAGGTCTATGTTGTTCTGAAAGTGGAGAAAGTCACCCACACCTCAGATGCAACACTGCATGTAAACGGTGGTGAAATTCATGCCAGCGCGGAAGGTCAGGACATGTACGCTGCCATTGATGGCTTAATTGATAAGCTGGCACGCCAGTTGACCAAACATAAAGATAAACTGAAACAACACTAATTGTCCGGGCAATTAGCATGTGCATGGCGGTCTGTTGTGCGGCACAACGGGCCATTTGTACGGTTAATGCTCCGAGCCTGTTCCACTGTTTGAGTGGGCAGGTTCTTAGGTGAAATTATGACAAATAATGATACAACTCTACAGCTTAGCAGTGTTCTTAACAGGGAATGTACGCGAAGCCGCGTCCACTGTCAGAGCAAAAAACGCGCCCTGGAAATCATCAGCGAGCTGGCGGCGAAACAACTTAGCCTGCCGCCTCAGGTGGTTTTTGAAGCTATCCTGACGCGGGAAAAAATGGGCAGTACCGGTATCGGCAATGGTATTGCCATTCCGCATGGCAAACTGGAAGAAGATACTCTGCGCGCCGTTGGCGTTTTCGTTCAGCTCGAAACGCCTATAGCTTTCGATGCCATCGACAACCAACCGGTGGACTTACTTTTTGCCCTGCTGGTGCCGGCAGACCAAACTAAAACGCACCTGCATACTCTGTCGCTGGTGGCGAAACGTCTGGCGGACAAAACCATCTGCCGCCGTTTACGCGCAGCCCAGAGCGATGAAGAGCTGTATCAAATCATTACGGATACCGAAGGTACTCCGGATGAAGCGTAGTTATTCGGTAATGTCTCTTTTAGACGTTGTGAGGAGAAACAGTACATGGTACTGATGATCGTCAGCGGACGTTCAGGTTCAGGTAAATCTGTCGCCCTGCGTGCGCTGGAAGATATGGGTTTTTACTGCGTGGATAACCTTCCCGTAGTGTTGTTACCCGATCTGGCTCGAACCCTGGCCGATCGCGAGATTTCTGCCGCCGTCAGCATTGATGTTCGTAATATGCCGGAGTCACCAGAAATATTCGAACAGGCGATGAGTAACCTGCCTGACGCTTTCTCACCGCAACTCCTGTTCCTGGATGCCGACCGTAATACCTTAATTCGTCGTTACAGTGACACGCGCCGACTGCATCCGCTTTCCAGCAAAAACCTGTCGCTGGAAAGTGCTATCGACAAAGAAAGCGATTTGCTGGAGCCTCTGCGTTCGCGAGCGGATCTGATTGTCGATACCTCAGAAATGTCCGTTCACGAGCTGGCTGAAATGCTGCGTACCCGTCTGCTGGGTAAACGTGAACGCGAACTGACCATGGTCTTTGAGTCTTTCGGCTTCAAACACGGTATCCCTATCGATGCAGATTACGTCTTTGACGTGCGCTTCTTGCCGAACCCGCACTGGGATCCGAAACTGCGTCCAATGACAGGTCTTGATAAACCTGTCGCCGCGTTCCTCGACCGCCACACAGAAGTACACAATTTTATCTACCAGACGCGAAGCTATCTTGAGCTATGGTTACCTATGCTGGAAACCAACAACCGTAGCTACTTGACGGTCGCCATTGGTTGTACCGGCGGGAAGCACCGTTCGGTGTATATTGCAGAGCAACTGGCAGACTACTTCCGCTCGCGCGGTAAAAACGTCCAGTCACGCCATCGTACGCTGGAAAAACGTAAACCATGACCGTCAAGCAAACTGTTGAAATCACAAACAAGCTGGGCATGCATGCCCGGCCTGCAATGAAGCTGTTTGAATTAATGCAGGGTTTTGACGCTGAAGTGCTCTTACGTAATGACGAAGGCACCGAGGCTGAAGCCAACAGCGTTATTGCGCTGCTGATGTTGGATTCTGCCAAAGGACGGCAGATTGAAGTTGAAGCGACCGGTCCACAGGAAGAGGAAGCACTGGCCGCCGTTATCGCCCTCTTTAATTCTGGTTTTGATGAAGATTAATCTTCATCACTTTGACATACAACTCCCTTCAAACTCCCCCCGACAATAAGAAAATCACGTACTGAAATCGTTCTCAATCAACGTCATTTGTACATTTTGTGCGCTTTTCACTTTCAGAAGAACCTTAAGAAAACCTTAAGAGGCATTGTTTAGGTTTTGTTTAAGTTAATCGACCATACTGGAGATCGTCAGAAAATATTTCCAGGAGATGGCATGATTCGCTTATCTGAACAAAGTCCCCTGGGCACCGGAAGACATCGGAAATGTTATGCGCATCCGGAAGATGCCCAACGCTGTATCAAGATTGTCTACCATCGTGGCGATGGTGGCGATAAAGAGATCCGCCGTGAGTTAAAGTACTACGCGCATCTTGGTCGCCGGTTAAAAGACTGGAGTGGAATACCGCGCTATCACGGTACCGTTGAGACGGATTGCGGAACCGGTTATGTCTACGATGTGATTGCAGATTTTGACGGCAAGCCTTCCATTACGCTGACCGAATTTGCTGAACAATGCCGTTACGAAGAAGACATTGCACAACTGCGCCAGCTACTGAAACAGCTGAAGCGTTATTTGCAGGATAACCGTATCGTGACGATGTCGCTGAAGCCGCAGAATATCCTCTGTCACCGCATCAGTGAGTCAGAGGTTATCCCGGTCGTCTGCGACAACATTGGTGAAAGCACATTGATTCCACTGGCGACCTGGTCGAAGTGGTGTTGTCTGCGTAAGCAAGAGCGGTTATGGAAACGATTTATCGCCCAACCGGCGCTGGCTATTGCCCTGCAGAAAGATCTGCAACCTCGTGAGAGCAAAACGCTGGCCCTCACTTCGCGCGAAGCTTAATCCAGCTGGTGTTGTTGCATAAACGGCTCACCGCCTAACTGATACATCTGCCGTAAAATCCACGCCTGACGGCTACGCACGTAGCCCGATGGCGAGGAGACTTTGAAACGAAGTGGATTAGGTAATACAGCTGCCAGTAATGCAGCTTCCGACCGGGTAAGTTTGCTCGCGGGTTTGTGGAAATAACGTTGTGCCGCAGCTTCGACGCCAAACACACCGTCGCCAAATTCGGCGATATTCAGGTAAACCGTCAGGATACGCTTTTTGCTCCAGACCGTTTCTATCCCCAGCGTTAATCCGGCTTCCAGCCCTTTTCGAACCCAGCTACGCCCATCCCATAAAAAGAGATTTTTGGCTGTCTGTTGAGAAATCGTTGAAGCACCGCGAATACGGTTTTCATTGCGCTCGTTGTGCGCCAGGGCTTTCTCAATGGAAGCGACATCAAAGCCCCAGTGCTCAGGAAATTTCTGATCTTCTGCGGCAATCACCGCCAGTCCCATCCACGGCGAGATTTGATCCATACTGACCCAGTCAGAATGTGCCACGTAACGAAAATTGCCATGCAGCCAGGCGCTGACCTGTCGCTCGACCATTACCGCTGAGAAGGGAACAGGCGCAACGCTAAACAACGCGATGCCCCCGCCCCAGAAAACGGCGAGGACAACCATTAACCGCAAAAGAAAACGGCGAACGAAACTAAACACCGTTAAGCGGCTTTTACTCATTCAGCCAGAACCAGCACGCGGGAAACCAGCTTATCAATGCCGCTCGCCGCTTCTGCAATGTTCTGCGCCAGCATATATGCTGGGGTGGTGACAATCTTATTGTCTTCATCAACCACGATATCATCGACAGGACACGGCACATGCTCCGCGCCCATCTCTTCCAGCACTTCTGCGGTATCGATATCAGTACCGATGGTCAAACGCAGCGGGAAATCGAAAATTTTCGGCAGCATCGCCGGGGCAATACACATAAAACCAAGCGGTTTTCCGGCCTGATGCATCGCTTGTGCCAGCGCCTTTAATTCACGGTCAACGGTGCATTCGCTACCAAGACTGGCAAAATTGCTTAAATTCTTCGCCGCGCCAAACCCCCCCGGCACAATCAACGCATCCAGTTCAGCGGCATCGGCCTGGGCCAGAGGACGGATTTCACCGCGCGTTATTCGTGCCGCTTCAATCAGCACATTGCGCGTTTCCGTCATCGCTTCGCCAGTTAAATGGTTGATAACATCAACCTGCTGCTTATCCGGTGCAAAGCAGACCGCCTGCGCACCGCTGCGTGAAATAGCTAACAACGTCAACACCGCTTCATGAATTTCAGAACCGTCATAGACGCCGCATCCGCTCAGAATTACGCCAATTTTCTTCATTGTGATCATCCTTTCGCAATTGACTGAAACACATTAATTTTTTTAATAAAAATGGTACGCATCACACATTTAACTGATTCATGTAACAAATCATTTAAGTTTTGGGTAATGACTCCAACTTATTGATAGTGTTTTATGTTCAGATAATGCCCGATGACTTTGTCATGCAGCTCCACCGATTTTGAGAACGACAGCGACTTCCGTCCCAGCCGTGCCAGGTGCTGCCTCAGATTCAGGTTATGCCGCTCAATTCGCTGCGTATATCGCTTGCTGATTACGTGCAGCTTTCCCTTCAGGCGGGATTCATACAGCGGCCAGCCATCCGTCATCCATATCACCACGTCAAAGGGTGACAGCAGGCTCATAAGACGCCCCAGCGTCGCCATAGTGCGTTCACCGAATACGTGCGCAACAACCGTCTTCCGGAGACTGTCATACGCGTAAAACAGCCAGCGCTGGCGCGATTTAGCCCCGACATAGCCCCACTGTTCGTCCATTTCCGCGCAGACGATGACGTCACTGCCCGGCTGTATGCGCGAGGTTACCGACTGCGGCCTGAGTTTTTTAAGTGACGTAAAATCGTGTTGAGGCCAACGCCCATAATGCGGGCTGTTGCCCGGCATCCAACGCCATTCATGGCCATATCAATGATTTTCTGGTGCGTACCGGGTTGAGAAGCGGTGTAAGTGAACTGCAGTTGCCATGTTTTACGGCAGTGAGAGCAGAGATAGCGCTGATGTCCGGCGGTGCTTTTGCCGTTACGCACCACCCCGTCAGTAGCTGAACAGGAGGGACAGCTGATAGAAACAGAAGCCACTGGAGCACCTCAAAAACACCATCATACACTAAATCAGTAAGTTGGCAGCATCACCAAGTTTTGCTATCTTAACTGCGTGCGGCCTGAAAAACAGTGCTGTGCCCTTGTAACTCATCATAATAATTTACGGCGCAGCCAAGATTTCCCTGGTGTTGGCGCAGTATTCGCGCACCCCGGTCTAGCCGGGGTCATTTTTTAGTGGCTTTTGCCACCCACGCTTTCAGCACTTCTACGTCGTGACGCCACTCTTCTTTCATCTCTTCAATCCATTCACCGACGTTATCTTCCCAGGCCGGAAGGTCAGGAGACTGAATTTGCTGACCCAGCTGTTGCAGATGGCGTAACCCCACTGACCCCGCCGCACCTTTAATTTTATGTCCTTCCTCAACAATGCCTTTTTTATCCTGCGCCGTCAGATTCGACTCCAGCACGCTGACATAGCCCGGCATCATCTTCTCAAACACCGCTAACCCGTCGGTGATCAGCTTCGGTCCTACAAGTTCGAGATACTGTTCCAGCATGGGAATATCGAGCAATGCTTCTGATTTACTGTTCTCTTCTGTCGTCACCGTACTCTCCTCATCATCCTGGGTATCCCAGAATTTCTTGATCATCGCGGTTAGCGCCGGAACAGAAAGCGGCTTACTCAGCACATCATCCATTCCAGCATTGAGGTACTCTTGTTTGTCTTTCAGCACGTTAGCGGTTAAGGCCACCAGCGGCGGTAAATCCTCGCGCGGATAACGTTTCGTCAGTTCACGAGAGATATCCAGCCCGGTCATATCTGGCAACTGAATATCCAGCAACACCAGGTCGTATTCGCCCGGTTTAAACATCTCCAGCGCCGCCTTGCCGGTCATGGCGACATCAACGCTGTTACCTAATTTTTCCAGCACAGAACGCGCAACAATCACGTTCAGTTCAATGTCTTCCACCAGCAGCACATTCAGCGCCGGTAAAGGCATATCGTCTTCATCAAACGCATCATCGACCTCTTCTGCTACCGACGGTGCGTGGATCGTCAACGTAAAGGTTGAACCTTTGCCCTGTTCGCTGGTAACCGTAATATCGCCGCCCATATTTTTCGCCAGACGACGAGAAACGGCCAGACCAATACCGGTGCCGGTGGCAGGTTTACCGCCATGACTGTCTTTCACCTGGTAATACATGGCGAAAATTTTATCCAGCTCATCCTGCGGAATGCCGATACCAGAGTCTTCCACTTCAAAATGCAGCATATCGCCTTCATCGTAGCGCACGCGCACGGTAACCTGGCCTTGCTGGGTGAATTTGACGGCGTTACTGATGAGGTTCCACAGGATCTGCCGTAAACGCGTCCCGTCGGTAATGACCTGATGCGGTAATGGCAGCGTCGGCTCCAGGTTAAAGCGCAATCCTTTTTGTTGCGCCTGCAATGCGGAGAGATTTTCCAGATCGGCAAGGAAGCTGGTGAAATCAACCGGTTGATTATCAAGCTGGACCTTGCGCCGTTCCATCTTATCCATGTCGATAATATCGTTAAAGATATTCCCCAGCGTGACGGCCGAAACATGGATGGTCTTGAGATATTTTTCCTGCTCGGCGGTGAGTTCGGTATCCAGCAGAATGCGGCTCAGACCGACGATACCGTTCAGCGGTGTACGCAATTCGTGACTGATGGTGGAGATAAACGTCGTTTTGTCGCGGCTGGCCCGTTCAAGCGCATCCTGATACCGCTTACGCTCGGTAATGTCGCGACCAAAGCCCATCAAACCGTGACGTTTACCCACGCGGTCGTAGTACGGCACTTTACGGATTTCAAAGCAGGCTTTGCGCCCGTCCGGGTAATCCAGCCACTGTTCATAGGTCAGTGACACATTATGACGGAACACTTTTTCATCGGTTTCAATGACTTTTGCGGCGGCTTCCGGTGAGTAAACATCAGCAGGTTTCAGGTGAACCAGTTGTTTTTCGCTTTTTCCGGTCAGCAGCTCCATCGCGCGGTTACAGCCGGAAAACTCTTTATCTTCGTTACGATAAAAAACCAGGTCGGGTGAAGCATCAAGGAAGGAACGTAAGAATGAGGATTGCTGCTCGAGCTGAATTTGTGTCTCTTCGCGCTCTTTGATTTCAATTTTCAGTTGGCCGAAGGTTTCCTGCAGTTCTGCTTCCGCTTTTTCACGAACGGCAATTTCCTGATTTAGCTGGGCAATATTATCTTTTAACTGAACGTTGAGGCTCAAATCGCGCTCGCGCATCTCCTCCAGTTTTTGCACCAGCCGTGACAGACGTTGTCGTGACTCCTCCAGTTGCTCGACGACCACCGATAGAAAGTAGACCGCCCACGGCGTAATCAGCAAACCAAAGAAGATAGAACGAATAACATCAATGCTTTCGACCTGACCATGCAGCACCATGGTTACCGCCATTTGTACCACAATGGCAAGAACGACGAGGGCCAGCGCCAGCAACATTGAGAAGCGCACCAGACCTAACTTCATCATCAGGTCAACATAATACTGCGCCAGCAGACGAATTTGCTTCATTAGGGAATTCCTTCACGACAACCTGCCCCAATAATACCCAATTCTGACAGTTACGTTATAAATTGTGTGAGAAATGCGGAATTCCCCTCAACGACCTACTCCGTTGGAGGTAGCCACGGACGTCCCAGCGCCGATCCCTGTACGCCATGTTCATTCAGATAGCGATCCAGCTCGACCATTCCCGTCCATCGATTTTCGCACCACAGCGGAGCAAGCAGCGTCGGGCGACGGGCGCTGGCGGAAATGCGGTGGTAGATCACTTCCGGTGGCGTATGGCGAATCATTTCTCCGGCAGTGAGCGTGTAATCCTCCAGTTCAATACCGTTCAAACGCCCCGCTTCCCAGGCTTTCGCCATAATGCTGCCTTTCACAATATGCAGCGGATGCAGCTTTATGCCGTCCACGCCGGTTTCAACCACTCGCTCCAGCGTTTGCAAACATTCAGCCTGCCCTTCGCCAGGCAGGCCGACAATTAAGTGGGAACACACCTTCAGCCCGCGCTGACGTGCCAGCTGGGTTGTACGCTGATAACAGGCAAAATCATGGCCGCGGTTGATGCGATGCAGTGTTTTGTCGTGGGCGGTTTGTAGCCCCAGCTCCAGCCACACTTCGTAACCCTGGTCCTTATATTCGCAAAGCAGATCCAGCACCGCATCCGGCACGCAGTCCGGGCGGGTACCCACACACAAACCGACAATATTGGCCTGGCTCACCGCCTGCTGATACATAGAACGCAGCACCTGAACTTCCGCAAAGGTGCTGGTATACGCCTGAAAGTAGGCCAGATAGCGTTTAGCGCGGTTAACTAAATTCGCCTGGTGCGCCAGTTGCTCGGCAATGGAACGATGCTGCTGCGCTTCATCGGCAAACGAGGCAACATTACAGAATGTGCAGCCACCACGCCCGATGGTACCGTCACGGTTAGGGCAGCTAAAACCGCCGTGCAGCGTCAGCTTATGCACCTTTTGCCCATAACGACGGGTGAGATCACCACCAAACATATTGACTAATTTCTGTAACTGCATAATCTGATAGACCGCGCCTTGAAAAGAGGCCAAAGCCTGCCATTTTTAGCTCAATTCGGCGATGACCTGGATCAATCGTCCCGGCCTGCTTTTATCAACTGCATAATCAATCAAAATTACCGAAATTTCATGCATAATCACATAAATCACTTTTGCTTATCTTGTGTCAGATTTTTTTATCTCCTGATGGATTTTAGGCAAAAACAGTAGCATGAAACGTCATTACCAATTAAGGCAGTATAAAATGCTGGTTTTGTCGTCAGTTCAAGGCAGGATAAGGGTTAACACACCTTTATGACAGTCAGGAATTGACTGTTTCTCTAACGACTTCCCTTTTAGCCTTAAAGATAAAATCCATTTTAATTTCAGTCATTTAATAAAGAATTTTGCGCTAAAGCACATTTCTGTACCAATAAGCTTGCCATTTGACCTGTATCAGCTTTCCCGATAAGTTGGAAATCCGCTGGAAGCTTTCTGGATGAGCAGCCTGCTCATCATATTTATGCAGTAATTGAGATCCCCTCTTCACCGTATTAACCGATGCGAAAAGGACAACAAGGGGGCGAATGCGAGGCGCGCGTATGACACGCAAACCCCGTCGCCACGCTCTTTCTGTGCCCGTGCGCAGCGGTTCGGAAGTGGGGTTCCCGCAGAGCCTGGGGGAGGTTCACGATATGTTGTACGATAAATCCCTTGAGAGGGATAACTGTGGTTTCGGCCTGATCGCCCACATAGAAGGCGAACCTAGCCACAAGGTAGTGCGTACTGCAATACACGCACTGGCCCGCATGCAGCACCGTGGCGCGATTCTCGCCGATGGTAAAACCGGCGACGGTTGCGGCTTGCTGTTACAAAAACCGGATCGCTTTTTTCGCATCGTTGCGCAGGAGCGCGGCTGGCGTTTAGCAAAAAACTACGCTGTCGGGATGCTCTTCCTGAATAAAGATCCTGAACTCGCCGCTGCCGCACGCCGCATCGTTGAAGAAGAACTGCAACGCGAAACCTTGTCGATTGTGGGCTGGCGTGATGTCCCCACTAACGAAGGCGTGCTGGGTGAAATCGCCCTCTCCTCTCTGCCACGCATTGAGCAAATTTTTGTGAACGCCCCGGCAGGCTGGCGTCCACGCGATATGGAGCGCCGTCTGTTTATCGCCCGCCGCCGCATTGAAAAGCGTCTCGAAGCCGACAAAGACTTCTACGTCTGTAGCCTGTCGAATCTGGTGAACATCTATAAAGGTCTGTGTATGCCGACGGATCTGCCGCGCTTTTATCTGGATCTTGCGGACCTGCGTCTGGAATCGGCCATTTGCCTGTTCCACCAGCGCTTCTCCACTAACACCGTACCGCGCTGGCCGCTGGCGCAACCGTTCCGCTATCTGGCGCATAACGGTGAAATCAACACCATCACCGGTAACCGCCAATGGGCGCGTGCGCGTACTTATAAATTCCAGACACCGCTTATCCCTGACCTGCACGACGCCGCACCGTTCGTCAACGAAACCGGCTCTGACTCCAGTTCGATGGATAACATGCTGGAACTGCTGCTGGCAGGCGGGATGGATATCATCCGCGCCATGCGTCTATTAGTACCACCCGCCTGGCAGAACAACCCGGATATGGACCCGGAACTGCGTGCCTTCTTTGACTTTAACTCCATGCATATGGAGCCGTGGGATGGCCCGGCGGGCATCGTGATGTCCGACGGTCGTTTTGCCGCCTGTAACCTCGACCGTAACGGTCTGCGTCCGGCGCGCTACGTCATCACCAAAGATAAGCTCATCACCTGCGCCTCTGAAGTCGGTATCTGGGATTACCAGCCTGACGAAGTGGTCGAAAAAGGCCGCGTCGGGCCAGGCGAACTGATGGTTATCGACACCCGCAGTGGGCGTATTCTGCACTCGGCAGAAACCGATGACGATCTGAAAAGCCGCCATCCATATAAAGAGTGGATGGAGAAAAACGTCCGCCGACTGGTACCGTTTGAAGATCTGCCCGATGAAGAAGTGGGTAGCCGCGAACTGGACGACGACACGCTTGCCAGCTACCAGAAACAGTTTAACTACAGCGCGGAAGAGCTGGACTCCGTAATTCGCGTACTGGGCGAAAACGGTCAGGAAGCGGTCGGTTCGATGGGCGATGATACCCCATTCGCCGTGCTCTCCAGTCAGCCGCGCATTATTTACGACTACTTCCGCCAGCAGTTTGCCCAGGTGACTAACCCGCCAATCGACCCGCTGCGTGAAGCGCATGTTATGTCGCTCGCCACCAGTATCGGTCGTGAAATGAACGTCTTTTGCGAAGCAGAGGGCCAGGCGCACCGTTTAAGCTTTAAATCGCCGATTCTGCTCTACTCCGATTTCAAACAGCTCACGACGATGAAAGAGGAGCACTACCGCGCAGATACGCTGGATATCACCTTTGACGTCACTAAAACCACGCTCGAAGCGACAGTCAAAGAGCTGTGCGACAAAGCCGAAAAAATGGTACGTAGCGGCACCGTGCTGCTGGTGCTCTCCGACCGGAATATCGCTAAAGATCGCCTGCCGGTTCCAGCCCCGATGGCGGTTGGCGCGATCCAGACCCGTCTGGTCGATCAAAGCCTGCGTTGCGATGCCAACATCATCGTCGAAACCGCCAGCGCCCGCGATCCGCACCACTTCGCCGTGTTGCTGGGCTTCGGCGCGACGGCTATTTATCCATACCTTGCCTATGAAACGCTGGGCCGCCTGGTAGACACCCATGCGATTGCCAAAGATTATCGTACCGTGATGCTCAACTACCGTAACGGCATCAACAAAGGCTTGTACAAAATCATGTCCAAAATGGGCATCTCCACCATCGCCTCTTACCGCTGCTCGAAACTGTTTGAAGCGGTCGGTCTACACGATGATGTAGTGGGCCTGTGCTTCCAGGGGGCGGTCAGCCGCATTGGTGGAGCAAGCTTTGAAGACTTCCAGCAGGATCTGCTGAATCTGTCGAAACGTGCCTGGCTGGCGCGTAAGCCCATCAGCCAGGGCGGTCTGCTGAAATACGTCCACGGCGGCGAATACCACGCCTACAACCCGGACGTGGTGCGCACGCTGCAACAAGCGGTACAAAGCGGCGAGTACAGCGACTATCAGGAATACGCGAAGCTGGTTAATGAGCGTCCGGCAACCACGCTGCGCGATCTGCTGGCAATTACGCCGGGTGAAAACGCGGTCAACATTGCTGATGTTGAACCGGCAAGCGAACTGTTTAAACGCTTTGATACCGCCGCGATGTCTATCGGCGCGTTAAGCCCGGAAGCCCACGAGGCGCTGGCGGAAGCGATGAACAGCATCGGCGGTAATTCGAACTCCGGTGAAGGCGGCGAAGACCCGGCGCGCTACGGCACCAACAAAGTGTCGCGCATCAAGCAGGTGGCTTCCGGTCGCTTTGGGGTTACTCCGGCGTATCTGGTCAATGCCGACGTCATTCAGATTAAAGTCGCCCAGGGCGCGAAGCCAGGCGAAGGCGGTCAGTTGCCGGGTGATAAAGTCACGCCTTACATCGCCAAACTGCGCTATTCGGTGCCCGGAGTGACGCTGATCTCCCCGCCGCCGCACCACGATATCTACTCTATCGAGGACTTAGCGCAGCTCATTTTCGACCTCAAGCAGGTTAACCCGAAAGCGATGATCTCCGTGAAGCTGGTTTCCGAACCGGGAGTAGGCACCATCGCGACTGGCGTGGCAAAAGCTTATGCGGACTTGATCACCATCGCAGGCTATGACGGCGGCACCGGCGCAAGTCCGCTTTCATCGGTGAAATACGCAGGCTGTCCGTGGGAGCTGGGGCTTGTTGAAACCCAGCAGGCGCTGGTTGCTAACGGCTTGCGTCACAAGATCCGTTTGCAGGTCGATGGCGGCCTGAAAACGGGTGTCGATATCATCAAGGCGGCGATTCTCGGCGCAGAAAGCTTCGGCTTCGGCACTGGCCCGATGGTGGCGCTCGGCTGTAAATATCTACGTATTTGCCATCTGAACAACTGCGCAACGGGTGTAGCAACTCAGGATGACAAACTGCGTAAGAACCACTATCACGGCCTGCCATTCAAGGTGACGAATTACTTTGAGTTTATCGCCCGTGAAACCCGCGAGCTGATGGCACAGCTTGGCGTAACACGTCTGGTGGATCTGATTGGTCGCACCGACCTGCTGAAAGAGCTGGACGGTTTCACCGCCAAACAGCAGAAGCTGGCGCTGTCGAAGCTGCTGGAGACTGCCGAACCGCATCCAGGTAAGGCACTCTACTGCACCGAAAACAACCCGCCGTTTGATAACGGCCTGCTGAACGCGCAGTTGCTGCAACAGGCGAAACCGTTTGTCGATGAGCGCCAGAGCAAAACCTTCTGGTTCGATATTCGCAACACCGACCGTTCTGTCGGCGCGTCGCTTTCAGGCTATATCGCCCAGACGCACGGCGATCAGGGGCTGGCAGCCGATCCTATCAAAGCGTACTTCAACGGCACCGCAGGCCAGAGCTTCGGCGTGTGGAACGCGGGCGGCGTGGAACTGTACCTGACCGGTGATGCCAACGACTATGTCGGTAAAGGCATGGCGGGCGGCTTAATCGCCATTCGTCCTCCGGTTGGTTCCGCCTTCCGCAGCCATGAAGCAAGCATTATCGGCAACACCTGCCTGTATGGCGCGACCGGTGGTCGTCTGTATGCCGCAGGCCGCGCGGGTGAACGTTTCGGCGTGCGTAACTCCGGTGCTATCACCGTGGTAGAAGGCATTGGCGACAACGGTTGTGAATATATGACGGGTGGTATCGTCTGCATTCTGGGTAAAACCGGCGTTAACTTCGGTGCGGGCATGACCGGCGGTTTCGCTTACGTTCTCGATGAAAGCGGCGATTTCCGCAAACGCGTTAACCCGGAACTGGTCGAGGTCTTAAGCGTTGACGCTCTGGCGATCCATGAAGAGCATCTGCGTGGTCTTATCACCGAGCATGTGCAGCATACCGGCTCTCAGCGCGGTGAAGAGATTCTGGCGAACTGGTCAACCTTCGCCACTAAATTTGCGCTGGTTAAACCGAAGTCCAGTGATGTAAAAGCACTGCTGGGTCACCGTAGTCGTAGCGCAGCTGAGTTGCGCGTGCAGGCGCAGTAAGGGGTAGCAACAATGAGTCAGAATGTTTATCAATTTATCGACCTGCAGCGCGTTGATCCGCCAAAGAAACCGCTGAAGATCCGCAAAATTGAGTTTGTTGAAATTTACGAGCCGTTTTCCGAAGGCCAGGCCAAAGCGCAGGCTGACCGCTGCCTGTCGTGCGGCAACCCATACTGCGAGTGGAAATGCCCGGTACACAACTACATCCCGAACTGGCTGAAGCTCGCCAACGAGGGGCGTATTTTTGAAGCGGCGGAACTGTCGCACCAGACCAACACCCTGCCGGAAGTTTGCGGACGAGTCTGCCCGCAAGACCGTCTGTGCGAAGGTTCCTGCACTCTGAACGATGAGTTTGGCGCGGTGACCATCGGCAACATTGAGCGCTATATCAACGATAAAGCGTTCGAGATGGGCTGGCGTCCGGATATGTCTGGTGTGAAACAGACCGGTAAAAAAGTGGCGATTATCGGCGCAGGCCCGGCAGGTCTGGCGTGTGCGGATGTCCTGACGCGTAACGGCGTAAAAGCCGTTGTCTTCGACCGTCATCCAGAAATTGGCGGGCTGCTGACCTTCGGTATTCCGGCCTTCAAGCTGGAAAAAGAGGTAATGACGCGTCGCCGTGAAATCTTCACCGGCATGGGTATTGAATTCAAACTCAATACCGAAGTGGGCCGCGACGTACAGCTGGACGATCTGCTGAGTGATTACGATGCCGTGTTCCTTGGCGTCGGGACTTATCAGTCAATGCGCGGCGGGCTGGAAAACGAAGACGCCGATGGCGTGTACGCAGCGCTGCCGTTCCTCATCGCCAACACCAAACAGTTAATGGGCTTTGGTGAAACCCGCGACGAACCGTTCGTCAGCATGGAAGGCAAACGCGTGGTGGTCCTTGGCGGTGGCGACACTGCGATGGACTGCGTGCGTACGTCCGTGCGCCAGGGAGCGAAGCACGTTACCTGTGCCTATCGTCGTGATGAAGAGAACATGCCGGGTTCCCGCCGCGAAGTGAAAAACGCGCGGGAAGAAGGCGTAGAGTTCAAATTCAACGTCCAGCCGCTGGGTATTGAAGTGAACGGTAACGGCAAAGTCAGCGGCGTAAAAATGGTGCGTACCGAAATGGGCGAACCGGACGCCAAAGGCCGTCGCCGCGCGGAGATCGTTGCAGGTTCCGAACATATCGTTCCGGCAGATGCGGTGATCATGGCGTTTGGTTTCCGTCCACACAACATGGAATGGCTGGCAAAACACAGCGTCGAGCTGGATTCACAAGGCCGCATCATCGCCCCGGAAGGCAGCGACAACGCCTTCCAGACCAGCAACCCGAAAATCTTTGCTGGCGGCGATATCGTCCGTGGTTCCGATCTGGTGGTGACCGCTATTGCCGAAGGTCGTAAGGCGGCAGACGGTATTATGAACTGGCTGGAAGTTTAAGCGAGGTAACAATGAATTCGCCAGACTGTGTCTGGCGAATCAAATTACTGACGAAGTGCGCGTTGTTTTCTGGCAAATGCGGCATGAGCGTTTGACCTTTCCTATAATAGGGATAATTTTCAATAAATTGTGCTTTGTTCACCAAGTCTGATGAGTGAAGCACATCAAGCAATTTCTCATTTACAATCCGTCTCAATTACTTGTTAACACCTCTGACAATACCGATTCTGCAAGCTATTCAGTCTTTTCATTCCATGTAAATTGTCTCGATATTAATATACAAAATATGAATATAAAAAACCAATATATTATCCTTAATTATCTATATATTTTCCTATTTTTCAGCGCAAACATTCATGTAATGAATAATTATCACCACAAACCACCTCACCAGCACCTTATTATTCACATGATCGTAACTATAAAATTCATTAAATAAATACATCCCAGCAAGTTGGCTATTTCTGAACGAGTTATTTATTTACATTCACAAACAGATATATATACTGCTTCAGCTTTTTATTTTAAAAAATAAATTTGTTATTAAGGATATGTTCATATGTTTTTCAAAAAGAACCTCACAACAGCTGCTATTTGTGCAGCACTTTCTGTTGCAGCATTCAGTGCCATGGCAACAGATTCAACTGATACAGAATTAACTATCATCGGCGAGTATACCCCTGGTGCATGTACCCCAGTTGTTACGGGCGGCGGCATTGTTGACTATGGGAAACATCATAACAGTGCGCTGAATCCGACCGGTAAAAGTAATAAACTGGTTCAACTGGGCCGCAAAAACAGCACATTAAATATAACCTGCACAGCACCAACGCTAATTGCTGTAACCTCCAAGGATAACCGTCAGTCGACCATTGTAGCGTTAAACGACACATCCTATATTGAAAAAGCTTATGATACTCTCGTAGATATGAAGGGAACGAAAAACGCCTTTGGTTTAGGTTCTGCGCCTAATGGACAAAAAATTGGCGCTGCATCCATTGGTATTGACAGGTCTAATGGTGGGATTCACGCGGCGGACGATACAGGTGAAATTCCTGTCGACCTGATTCAAACTGACCACTGGTCAGCAGCGACCCCCACATGGAAAGCCTCATCTAATGGCGCATTCTGCTCGCTGACAAGTTGCTCAGCAATCGAGCGCGGTTATTCTGTTGCAAAAACAGGGGAACTGACACCTGTTGCTATTACAGCGGTCACCTTCCCGTTACTGATTGATGCTGCGGTAAATGACAATACTATTCTTGGTTCTGATGAAACGATCAAACTGGATGGTAACGTCACTATCAGCGTTCAGTATTTATAAGAACTTGTAATACAGTTTTTATTTTTACGCATTAACCAGTTAGCTATAACTCGGACAGATTATGCCCTATGACATGGTCTGTCTTAATCAATCTCATCGCAAACAGTGCATAACATATATTAACAATATGTTTCTGCGTTATTTATCATTATTACAGGAGTTTTAATTTAAATGCTCAGACACATTACATTCACTGTATTTATAACAACATCAATGAATACCTTAGCCACAGGGATGGTTCCTGAAACATCAGTATTGCTGGTTGATGAAAAGCGTGGTGAAGCTAGTATTAATATTAAGAATACAGATGATCATCCTTCATTGCTTTACACCACCATTGTTGATTTGCCTGAAAGCAATAAATCAATTCGTTTAATCCCGACTCAGCCCGTTATTCGTGTTGAAGCCGGTCAAGTACAACAGGTTCGATTTTTACTTCAGGCGACTGTTCCTCTGCAATCAGAAGAGCTGAAACGCGTAACGTTCGAAGGTATTCCACCAAAAGATGACAAGAGCAGCAGAGTTACTGTTTCAATTCGTCAGGATCTACCTGTACTGATCCACCCGGCTTCCCTGCCGGAAGAGCGAGAGACCTGGAAATTCCTGGAATGGCGTAAAAATGGCGACCAAATTGAGATTAGCAACCCCAGTAATTATGTCGTTCGTATGACCTTACAATTTAAAACGCTCCCTTCAGGAAAAACGGGGGCTATAAATAAGACCTATTTTCTACCACACACCAGTACAACTACTGCATTAACAAACGCTACGGATACAAAAGTCGAGTTTTACCCAGCCAGCCGATATGGTTATCGCGGTAATAAATATGTCACTGACTTAAAATAACTTTGCCTGGAGCGACAAGGATGTTAAAAAAAACGTTACTGGCCTACACCATTGGTTTTGCCTTTTCTCCCCCAGCCAATGCAGATGGTATAGAGATTGCCGCTGTTGATTTTGATCGGGAAACATTAAAATCACTAGGTGTAGATCCTAATATATCGCATTATTTTTCCCGTTCAGCCCGTTTTTTGCCAGGTGAATATTCACTGATAGTATCAGTAAATGGCGAAAAAAAAGGCAACATTGCTACGCGCTTTGATGAAAATGGCGACATTTGTCTTGATCAGGCATTTCTGCAACAAGCCGGTTTAAAAATTCCTTCTGAAGAAAAAAATGGCTGTTACGACTATATATTGTCCTACCCGGGTACCACAATCACACCATTACCTAACCAGGAAGCGTTAGATATTATCGTTTCACCACAGGCGATCATTCCCATAGGGTTGGATCTCACAAACGCAGCAACTGGTGGAACAGCTGCGCTGCTAAACTACTCTCTGATGAGCAGCCGTGCAGAATTTTCTAATGGGAGTTCGGACTACTCCCAGGCTGCACTTGAAGGCGGGATTAATATTAATGACTGGATGTTACGCAGCCATCAGTTCCTTACACAAACAAATGGCACATTCAGTAACCAGAACTCGTCAACCTACCTTCAACGTACCTTTACAGATCTTAAAACACTCATGCGAGCAGGTGAAGTTAACCTCAATAATAGCGTGTTGGAAGGAGCCAGTATTTACGGTATCGAAATCGCACCGGACAACGCATTGCAAACCAGCGGCAGTGGTGTGCAAGTTACTGGTATAGCCAACACCTCTCAGGCTCGTGTCGAGATTCGTCAACAAGGAGTTTTAATTCATTCCATTCTGGTTCCTGCGGGCGCATTCACTATCCCTGATGTACCTGTTCGCAATGGTAATAGTGATCTTAATGTCACCGTTGTCGAAACAGACGGTAGTTCGCACAACTATATTGTTCCCTCCACCCTGTTTAATCAGCATGTAGAAAGCTTCCAGGGTTATCGCTTCGCGATAGGGCGGGTAGACGATGACTATGACGAATCACCTTGGGTAATTAGTGCATCGAGCGGATGGAATCTGACACGCTGGAGTGCAATGAACGGCGGCGTTATCGTAGCAGAAAATTATCAGGCGGCATCAATCCGGTCGAGTCTGGTTCCCCTGCCCGATTTAACAGTGAGCAGCCAAATTAGTACATCGCAGGATACGAAAGACTCACTGCAAGGACAGAAATATCGTCTTGACGCGAACTACAATCTCCCATTTTCACTTGGGCTAACAACCAGCCTCACTCGATCTGATCGCCATTATCGCGAACTGTCTGAAGCGATTGATGATGATTATACCGATCCGACTAAAAGCACTTATGCGCTTGGTTTAAACTGGTCTAACTCCATTCTGGGTGGTTTCAACATCAGTGGCTATAAAACATATAGTTACGACGGTGACAATGACTCAAGCAACCTTAATATTAACTGGAACAAAGCGTTCAAACACGCCACGGTTTCCGTCAACTGGCAGCATCAACTTAGTGCTTCAGAAAATAATGAAGACGATGGTGATCTGTTCTACGTCAACATCAGTATTCCATTTGGCAGATCAAACACCGCCACACTGTATACTCGCCATGACGATCATAAAACCCACTATGGTACTGGTGTCATGGGAGTCGTCTCAGATGAGATGTCCTACTATGTGAATGCTGAACGAGATCACGACGAACGTGAAACGAGCTTGAACGGCAGTATCAGTTCCAATCTCCATTACACCCAAGTCAGCCTTGCCGCAGGAGCAAGCGGCAGTGATAGCCGTACTTACAACGGTACGATGTCAGGTGGTATTGCCGTACATGATCAGGGAGTGACCTTTTCACCGTGGACTATCAATGACACTTTCGCCATCGCAAAAATGGATAACAATATTGCAGGTGTCAGAATTACATCTCAGGCAGGCCCAGTATGGACAGATTTTCGGGGTAATGCCGTCATTCCATCAATCCAGCCGTGGCGAACATCAGGAGTTGAGATCGATACCGCCAGCTTGCCAAAAAATGTCGATATCGGTAACGGCACAAAAATGATCAAACAAGGCCGTGGTGCAGTAGGGAAAGTCGGATTCAGTGCGATAACACAACGCCGTGCATTACTCAATATCACACTTTCCGACGGCAAAAAACTGCCCAGAGGCGTTGCGATTGAAGATAGTGAAGGCAACTATCTGACAACATCAGTGGATGACGGTGTTGTATTCCTCAATAACATCAAACCGGACATGGTGCTAGATATAAAAGATGAGCAGCAATCATGCCGTATTCACCTTACATTCCCAGAAGATGCACCAAAAGATGTGTTCTATGAGACAGCAACAGGAGAGTGCCAATGAAACGGATAATAACAGGATGCCTGCTGCTGAACTTCGCCATGGCCGCTCAGGCAGAGTGTAATATCTCCAGTAGCATACAAAATATCGACTATGGCAAACGAAGTGCTGCCATGCGCCAAGTTGACCGGGGTAAAACAACACAATTAGCAGACAGAACAATCACGCTGGTAATGCAATGCGATCAGGACGCTCATATTCGTGTTCAGTTGAATACCGCTAATATTTCCAACAACGGATTTGGATTTGGCCCGAATGGTTCATTAAATCTGATCGCCAGCGATGCATTTTCAGGTAGTAACAATCTCGACCTGGCGTTAGCCAGTGGCAAAAATGACAATCCGGGCAGCACAGGAACAGCATCAATTAGGGAAGGTGCGAATAAGCGGGGAAATTCTTCTCGGCTGACTCAGTCATTTCATTTCTTCATGTTTGAGCCGATTTTTTCTCCCGTAAATGCCTTGAATCAGCCTATTTAGACCGTTTCTTCGCCATTTAAGGCGTTATCCCCAGTTTTTAGTGAGATCTCTCCCACTGACGTATCATTTGGTCCGCCCGAAACAGGTTGGCCAGCGTGAATAACATCGCCAGTTGGTTATCGTTTTTCAGCAACCCCTTGTATCTGGCTTTCACGAAGCCGAACTGTCGCTTGATGATGCGAAATGGGTGCTCCACCCTGGCCCGGATGCTGGCTTTCATGTATTCGATGTTGATGGCCGTTTTGTTCTTGCGTGGATGCTGTTTCAAGGTTCTTACCTTGCCGGGGCGCTCGGCGATCAGCCAGTCCACATCCACCTCGGCCAGCTCCTCGCGCTGTGGCGCCCCTTGGTAGCCGGCATCGGCTGAGACAAATTGCTCCTCTCCATGCAGCAGATTACCCAGCTGATTGAGGTCATGCTCGTTGGCCGCGGTGGTGACCAGGCTGTGGGTCAGGCCACTCTTGGCATCGACACCAATGTGGGCCTTCATGCCAAAGTGCCACTGATTGCCTTTCTTGGTCTGATGCATCTCCGGATCGCGTTGCTGCTCTTTGTTCTTGGTCGAGCTGGGTGCCTCAATGATGGTGGCATCGACCAAGGTGCCTTGAGTCATCATGACGCCTGCTTCGGCCAGCCAGCGATTGATGGTCTTGAACAATTGGCGGGCCAGTTGATGCTGCTCCAGCAGGTGGCGGAAATTCATGATGGTGGTGCGGTCCGGCAAGGCGCTATCCAGGGATAACCGGGCAAACAGACGCATGGAGGCGATTTCGTACAGAGCATCTTCCATCGCGCCATCGCTCAGGTTGTACCAATGCTGCATGCAGTGAATGCGTAGCATGGTTTCCAGCGGATAAGGTCGCCGGCCATTACCAGCCTTGGGGTAAAACGGCTCGATGACTTCCACCATGTTTTGCCATGGCAGAATCTGCTCCATGCGGGACAAGAAAATCTCTTTTCTGGTCTGACGGCGCTTACTGCTGAATTCACTGTCGGCGAAGGTAAGTTGATGACTCATGATGAACCCTGTTCTATGGCTCCAGATGACAAACATGATCTCATATCAGGGACTTGTTCGCACCTTCCTTAGTACTTCCCCCAATAATTGGCTGGTGTTTATGCAAAATGGTCAAGAAGTGGTAATTGATAGCGGTAAAAGCGTTAGCCTCACACTGACAATGGCTCCAGCTTTTAAGGATGAAGGGGAACTAACCGACATGACAGATATTACAGGCAATCTGACGGTCCTGGTGGAGGCAAAATGAACAATGTAAAATTACTGATTGCCGGAAGTGCCTTTTTTGCCATGTCAGCGCAAGCCGCTGATAGAGTATCAATTGACGTTAAGGTGACTCTGGAAGCTGCAGCTTGTACTCCAATACTAAGCAACGGCGGAGTTGTTAACTTCGGTAGTCATTCAGTCAATAGACTTTCAACGCAGCACTACACACAGATTGGAACACGTAATATTAATATGACTATAACTTGCGAATCCGCTACCGGCATTGCGATTACCGCTCGTGATACACGAATGGATAGTATGACCACCGGAAAAGATAGTGGGGGTCAGAGTGGTGTAAAATATACCTTAAATGGCGGAGGTTATATTAGCCAGACAACGCGCTTATTCGGCTTAGGGAAAACAAAAGATAATAAAAATATCGGTAGTTATGCCGTGTTAATTGATAGCAACAACATTAGTGCCAGCAATGGTAGCCAGACGTTAGCTGTATCAATAGCAGGTGCAGATGCCGTCATAACAGGGCAAAAAAGAGCATGGCAAACGCTCACCGCTTATCCGCTTGCAGTCGATCAAAGCTATTATTACACCTTTGTAAAACCAGGTGAAACAACCCCAACTCCTGTAACGAACGCCATTATACCGCTTCAGGTGAGCGCATCTATCGCGAATGATTTAGGCGGTTCAGAAAAAATCGAACTTGATGGGAAAGCTGTGATAAGCGTAGTCTACTTGTGATAACAATGCCGGACAGGAGTACTATCAGGCATTCGTTTTATACGATCGGTTAATGTTTCAGGAAAGCTCTTCGCATATCTTGGGGAAAGTAAATGTAATACGCTGTTCTTAATTGTTCAGTGCTCACCCCCCAGAGTATAGCTCATTCCATTATTCAACTTAGCTCCATATAAAGGGACAGATAATGGAATCGCTCTCAGAAGGAACCACAGCAGGCTACCAGCAAATCCACGACGGTATTATTCATCTGGTCGATAGCGCCCGGACGGAAACGGTACGTAGCGTTAACGCGTTAATGACCGCGACGTACCAGGAAATTGGCCGACGAATTGTCGAATTTGAACAAGGTGGCGAGGCCAGGGCTGCGTATGGTGCGCAGCTAATCAAGCGACTATCAAAGGATTTATGTCTAAGGTATAAGCGTGGGTTCTCTGCAAAAAACTTACGCCAAATGAGGCTTTTTTACCTCTTTTTTCAACATGTTGAAATTCACCAGACAATGTCTGGCGAATTAACACCATTGGGAATTCCGCAGACACCGTCTGCAGAATTCCCATCGGCAAAGATTTGGCAGACGCTGTCTGCCAAATCTTTCCCCTTGCCCAGGTCCACCTACGTCCGTTTACTTTCCGTTAAAAACGCTGACGCCCGCAGCTTTTATGAAAAAGAGACGCTCCGCTGTGGCTGGTCTGTTCGCCAGCTAGAGCGGCAAATTGCGACCCAGTTTTATGAGCGGACACTACTGTCACATGACAAATCAGCCATGCTGCAACAACACGCTCCTGCCGAGACGCATATTCTTCCGCAACAGGCGATACGCGATCCCTTTGTGCTCGAATTTCTGGAATTGAAAGATGAATATTCAGAATCCGATTTTGAGGAGGCGCTGATCAACCACCTGATGGATTTCATGCTGGAACTTGGGGATGATTTTGCCTTTGTTGGTCGGCAGCGAAGGTTACGCATTGATGACAACTGGTTTCGTGTCGATCTGCTGTTTTTCCACCGCCGTTTACGCTGCCTGCTAATCGTCGATCTAAAAGTGGGCAAATTCAGCTATAGCGATGCCGGACAGATGAATATGTATCTCAACTACGCCAAAGAGCACTGGACGCTACCGGATGAAAATCCGCCCATCGGTCTGGTTCTCTGTGCAGAGAAAGGAGCCGGAGAAGCGCATTATGCTCTGGCAGGTTTGCCTAACACCGTTCTGGCAAGCGAATATAAGATGCAACTACCTGATGAGAAACGACTCGCAGATGAACTCGTTCGAACACAGGCGGTGCTAGAGGAAGGCTATAGACGCCGTTAATTTCAGCGGTTTCGAATTCTGCAGACAGTGTCTGCAGAATCTTTAAAACGAACTAAGTTTTAAGCCATTAAATCAGCCTTAACCTTCACCACAACCTTTTTAATCTCTCCAGGCTCGCCGACAACGCATCCTGGTTTATGCGGTTCACCTGGCATAAACACGGCGAACATTCCCGGTTTTAAGATGATGGCTTGCTCGTTATCAATGGTGCTGCAAAGCTGATAATCATCCTCATGGTGGAACTCTTCACACTGACGCGCAGTGCCTGCCATGCCAAACAGAATCCGTTCCTCACCGTTTAATAACAGCTGGATATCAATGTATTGCTCGTGCAATTCCGCTTTTTTCTCGACGGGCGATTGAGTGTTAAACGTCATGACATTCATAAAGATATTGTCGCCCTGTAATTCGTAACGACCCGGCGCTTTTTCTTGCGGTCTGGCAGCTAATGCCAGCGTTAACGCGTCCTGTAACGCAGGATGTAACCCAGCAGACGGTAATGACTGTACTTCACCCATCATCATAATTTTTCTCCCTGGGCCAACAGCGCAGCCCCAAGTAAACCTGCATCATGGCGGTAATGCGCCGCCAGTAAATCAACATGAAATGCCGCTGGCTCCTGCGCCAGATACGTTTCCACCAGCGCCAGATACCCTTCTGCCAGACCAACGCTGCCACCGACCACCACGCACTGGCAATCAGTTGTGGCTTTAATATCAGCGATCAGCCTTGCAAGCGTACGTGCGGAGCGGTGAATCAGCTGCTGCGCCTGCTCGTCACCCTGCCCGGCGCGCGTGAAAATAGTTTTCGCATCCGCGCCAGCCAACTCCCCCTGCGCTGCCGCTGCAATGCCGCGACCAGAAGCAATCGCTTCCACGCAACCTGTGCGTCCACAGCCGCAGACTGGGCCGTGTGGATCGGCAAGCGTATGCCCGATATGCCCCGCCAGACCGCCAGGGCCGGTAAGCAGTTTGCAGCCGCTCACTACACCGCCGCCAACGCCGGTGGAAACGGTGATAAAGACCATATCGGTTATATCGCCATCCAGCGCCTGAAACTCCGCCCATGCTGCGGCCTGCGCGTCGTTAATGGCAATGGTCGGCAAATTGGTAAGTTGTTCCAGCGTTTTGACTAACGGAAAGTGTAGCAATCCACCAAGATTATGCGGATTAAGCGCCAGCAAGCTGCCGTCACGGATTATCCCGGTCGAAGCGATGGCAACCCGCTGCGCATGAGCTTGCAACGGAGAGACTAATGCGGATAAGGCATCACGCAAGGCTTCTGGTGTCTGGCTGGCTGGCGTAGGAAGTTCACGACGATCGCGGATCTGCCCGTCAGCGCCAATCAGCGCGGCGGCAAGTTTAGTACCGCCGATATCAATCGCCAGTGTGGTCATAGCACCGCCTTTTTCATCGCTGTGTTGTACCACTGACAAATGTGCTCAAGACGCGTGATTGCAGAACCGACCGTCACCGCCCACGCGCCGTGGCGCATCGCATCCGCCGCCTGAGCAGGCGTGTTGTAACGCCCTTCGGCAATCACCCGACATCCGGCGTCGCTCAACGTTTTCACCAGCGCCAGATCCGGCTCTTCTGGCGTTTCAGGCGTGGTATAGCCAGAAAGCGTAGTGCCAATAATTTCGGCTCCCAGCTTTTGGCATGCCAGGCCGTCTTCCGGCGTTGAGCAGTCGGTCATCGCCAGTAAACCGTGATGGTGAATACGTGCCAGCAGCGTTTCAACAGGCACCGGACGCGGGCGGTCGGTGCCGTCAATGGCGATAATGTCCGCGCCCGCCTGCGCCAGCGCATCAACATCTTCAATATAGGCCGTGATGCGTACCGGAGAATCCTCCAGATCGCGTTTCACAATTCCAATAATCGGCACGCTCACCACCGCACGCGTGGCTTGCAGATTTGCCACACCTTCAATGCGAATGGCAACCGCGCCCGCCTGTTCTGCCGCTAATGCCATGGCGGCGACGATTTCGGGTTTATCGAGCGGGCTGTCCGGAACCGGCTGGCAGGAGACAATCAGGCCACCGTTAGCAGCGATTTTTTGATCCAGTTGTGCAAGTAACGACATACATCTTCCCTTAGCGAAAGGCCCGGTACATAGACCGGGCAACAGGATTAACTTTTGGTTTTGACTAAATCGTTTTTGGCGCTGCCAAACGGCACGGCACCGCTGAATGGTTTACCGTCGATAGCGTCATGAGTACGCAACGCTTCCGGGCGCAACCAACGCTGAACGCGAGAAGGCATATCCAGCCCAATCAGCAGGATCACCACGAACGTCAGACTGAACGAGAGCGATGCCAGCGCAGTACCCAGATCCAGACGTTGAGCGATCAACGCGCCGATGATTGGGGCCAGTGCACCGCCCAATGCGCCAACGTTGTAGGTAAAGCCCAGGCCCGCTGCACGCTGGTCGGTATCGAAATAACCGCCAATCAGTTTTGGTAAGATCCCGGCGATCCCTTGTCCAAGCATTTGCTGGAAGAACAGTAACAGACCGAGCACCCAGACGTTTGCGCCGCCAATCGCAAATACCGGAATAATCAGCAGCTGCGAGGCCAGCAGGCTACAAACGTACGCTTTGCGGGTTCCCAGCCAGTCACCGAGGAAGCCACCTACGCAGCATCCCACCGCCGCGCCAAAGCCACTAAAGAACAGCACATTGGCTACAGTATGCGGGTTATAAGCCAGATCGGTTTTCAGATACGTTGGCAGCAGCGCCTGAATCGGCCATGAGTAGAGGAAAGCAAACAACACGACCACCATCAGCATTACGCCCGTTGGCCAGCGTTTGCCTGCACTCTGCACCATAAAGCTGATAAAGATTGCGGCGCATAACAGCCCAAGAACAGCGACGATCGCGGCATTTTGCAGGTTACCGGCGAAGCAGAACCACAGCGCAGTAGCCGCCGCCAGTGTCATTACGATATTGGCAATGCGATGTTCACCACGGTAGAGAATATCCACCATTGTGCGTACTGGTGCTTTACCTGCGTGTTTCTCTTTCCAGTCTTCCGCTTCCGGGATGTTTTTACGCAGCCAGAGAGCAAAGATGATTGGCAAAATGCCGATAAAGAACAGCGCACGCCAGCCCCAGACCGGAACCACCAGGCTATAGACCTGAGCGGCAACGACGGCCCCCACAGAGAAGCCTGAAATCAAAAAACCACTGGCTTTGTTACGCAGATGTTTTGGCCAGCTTTCAATGACATAGGTGGCGCTGGAACCGTATTCACCCGCCATCCCCATGCCGATGACCAGACGAGCGATAAACATGGTGATGTAGCCTGGCGCAAAGCCGCAGGCCAGCGTCCCGGCCGAGAAGAGAACGATGCTGGTGACCATTGCCAGACGACGCCCGTAGCGGTCACCCATAGCGCCGAGCATCAGGCCGCCGAACCAGCGAGAGATAAAGGCTGCAGAGATCAGACTTGCCGCCTGCACCGTCGTCAGCCCGAATTCACCTTGTACTTCGGTGAGTACCAGGGCGATTAAAACGAAATCAAAACCGTCAAGCAGATATCCCAACCAGGCAGCGGAAAATGCGCGCCATTGTGCACGGTTGAGATGGCGATACCACGGGATATTCTGGGTTGTAGTACTCATTGTGAGTCTCCCGCGGTGGGCGATGCCCACACGCTTTGGTATGAAAATTGTAGGGTACAGATGCGTTTATTTCCCCTCACCCGGTAGGGGCGAGCGAGGGGAAACAACTCACCCGCGCTCTTGCATCAACTGCTGGGCCAGCGCCTTCAGTTCTGGCAGATATTTTTCATCTACCGGTCCAAACGGTTTGCGGCACAGCGGCACAGAAACGACATCCATATAATGGAGGACAGTTTTCAGGCCGCGGAATACGCCCGTTTTGATCAGTAAATCAATGACTTTATTGCATTCAGTTTGCAGTTTCTGCGCGGTCTGGATATCGCCTTCTTTCAGCGCCTTAACGATCCCCTGATAGCGCCAGCCCATGATGTTGTAGGTACTGCCGATACCACCATCAGCGCCCGCCAGCAGACCAGAGGCGAAGATTTCGTCGTAACCGTTATAGAGCACAAGATCAGGATGTTCACGACGGATCTGCTCCATCTGATAGAGATCGCCAGAGGTCTGTTTCAGCGCACCTACGCCAGGCAATGTAACAAGTGTGTTGATCTGATCCAGGGTCAGTTTTACCCCACTCAGGGCTGGAATGTTGTACACCACCATCGGCAAACCATCCGCCGAATCAATAATTGCCCGATAGTGATCGCAGTGTTCTTCAAAGCTGAAAGGATAGTAGAACGGCGTGACGGCGGAGACGGCATCGAAGCCATAACGTTTAGCCGATGCCGCAAGTTGTTGGCTTTCGGCGGTGCTGACGCAACCGACGTGGGCGATGAGTTTAATCTTACCTTTCGCCTCTTCGGCGACGATTTCCAGTACCTGTTCACGCTCGGAAAGGCTTTGTACAAAGGCCTCGCCGGTCGAACCACCCACGTATAAACCGTCGATGCCCTGCTGAATATTGAACTGAACCAGGCGACGCAGACTCGCTTTATCCAGTGCTTGTTGTTGGTCAAAAGGAGTCAGGAGTGCAGCCATTACGCCACGTAAATTCGTTGCCATAAATACCTCTGAAGTGATGCTTGTCTGATAAACGATATACCTTTATACCTGTTATACCAGATCAATTAAGCAACACCCCATACAGAAAGCTTATAATGCGATCTGCTTCACTAAAGTGGCATTATTTCTTTTTGTTGGTGGTCTGACCGAAAGCGTGCCAGGTAGCAGAGACGCTGTTGAGATGCGATTGCAACGCACGATCGGCTTCGTCAGGATCATGACGGCGGATCGCATCAACGATCGCAATATGCTGTTGATAACTAACGTTGTTATGTTCGTGCAGTGCCTGATCGGTAACCGTTGGGCGTGCGGCAATAAGCCAGTCGAGCAGGGCAACGTGGATCGCCATGAAGATTGGGTTACCGGGGATCTCCGCCAGCACGCGGTGGAAATCAACGTCTGAACGAATGAATGCCGCGTTGTTATCCAGCGACTGACTGTTGATTTCCAGTGCTTTTGCCAGCAAATCGATTTGCTCATCGGTGGCATGTTCAGCCGCATAGCGCACCAGACTGGATTCAAAGAACAGACGTAATTGTTCGAAATGGGCAATCCCACCGGGATGAGAAAGGAAATCTTTCGCCATGCCGGAAAGCTCACCGATGATAGTGTCCGCAGAAGGACGCGAGACGCGAGCGCGTTCGCCGTTGTTTATTTGCACCAGACCTTTGCGTTTTAACGCTGCCAGCGCTTCACGCACCGAAGGACGCCCGACGTTAAAGAACGCCATCAGTTCGCGTTCAGACGGTAATTGTTCACCTTCGCCAAATTCACGACGGCGGATCATCTGTTCCAGCTCTTCTTCCACCATTTCGGAGAGTTTTTTACGCGCCAGCGGGCGGCTACGCAAGTTGCGACCAATTGCAGGTGAAGAATCTTCGGTTTGCGAATCAAATGCGTTCATAAGGCCCATTCTGTAAGGTCAGTGTGATTAACATCATCAGTGACATCCTATCACAGGATTGAAAGTAGGGGAAAATGGCAGGGTTTTCTCTTTGTGCCTCATCATTACCATAATTAACGGAATAATTAACTATTGCGAAAAATTAATGTAACGCAGATAAAAACATCCCGTTTGAATTATTTATAAGACTATTCACGAGCATTATGAATATTATGAATGTGTTCTTACAAAATAATCATAAGCGCATATTTTTTAATGAAAAATCACCTCACCTACAATTAAAAACACGACATCCGCACCATAAATAGCCTTGCAAAAAATATAACATCGTTGTTTTCAATCTGCCGTTTATGGGATTGACCGTTTTCTTTTGACACGGAGTTCAACAATGTTCGGCATAATTATATCTGTCATCGTATTAATTACGATGGGCTATTTGATCCTGAAAAACTACAAACCTCAGGTGGTGCTGGCTGCCGCAGGTATCTTCCTGATGATGTGCGGTGTCTGGTTAGGGTTCGGTGGTGTACTCGATCCCACCAAAAGCAGCGGCTACTTGATCGTCGATATTTATAATGAAATCCTGCGCATGCTGTCCAACCGCATTGCCGGATTGGGGCTGTCGATTATGGCGGTGGGCGGTTATGCCCGCTACATGGAGCGCATAGGGGCCAGTCGCGCGATGGTGAGCTTGTTAAGCCGCCCGTTAAAACTCATTCGCTCGCCGTATATTATTCTGTCGGCAACTTACGTCATCGGCCAAATCATGGCGCAGTTTATTACCAGCGCCTCCGGTCTGGGTATGTTGCTGATGGTCACCTTATTTCCGACGCTGGTGAGTCTGGGAGTAAGTCGTCTCTCTGCGGTGGCAGTTATCGCAACCACGATGTCCATTGAGTGGGGGATTCTGGAAACGAACTCCATTTTTGCTGCCCAGGTAGCGGGAATGAAAATTGCCACATACTTCTTCCACTACCAGCTTCCGGTCGCCTCTTGCGTCATTATCTCGGTGGCGATCTCCCACTTTTTCGTGCAACGCGCTTTTGACAAAAAAGATAAAAATATCAATCACGAACAGGCAGAGCAAAAAGCTCTCGATAATGTCCCGCCGCTCTATTACGCCATTTTACCTGTGATGCCGTTAATCCTGATGCTCGGCTCGCTGTTCCTCGCCCACGTCGGGCTGATGCAGTCAGAACTGCATCTGGTGGTGGTGATGTTACTGAGTTTGACTGTGACGATGTTTGTTGAGTTCTTCCGCAAGCATAACTTGCGCGAAACAATGGACGATGTGCAGGCGTTTTTTGACGGCATGGGTACGCAGTTTGCCAACGTGGTAACGCTGGTGGTCGCGGGTGAAATATTTGCGAAAGGCTTAACGACGATTGGCACTGTCGATGCGGTTATCAGGGGGGCGGAGCATTCTGGTCTGGGCGGTATTGGCGTGATGATTATTATGGCGCTGGTCATTGCCATTTGTGCCATTGTGATGGGCTCTGGCAATGCGCCGTTTATGTCATTTGCCAGTCTTATTCCGAATATCGCAGCCGGACTACATGTACCAGCGGTTGTAATGATTATGCCGATGCATTTTGCCACGACGCTAGCGCGCGCGGTTTCGCCGATTACTGCGGTGGTGGTCGTTACGTCAGGAATTGCAGGCGTTTCGCCTTTTGCGGTGGTGAAGCGGACAGCGATCCCCATGGCAGTCGGTTTCGTGGTGAATATGATTGCCACAATCACGCTATTTTATTAAGTCATTAAAAAGACAAAACAGGCCGCCTGGGCCTGTTTTGTATTACTTCACAACGCGTAATGCCGGTCGACCACCGCGTGGTGGCTGCGGAGGTTCATCGTCAGGATGAGTGTCATCATCGTGATCTGGCTTGTCGCCATCAATAACCGACATAACGGTTTCGTTGTCTGCCGATGCCTCTTCATCATTCATGATGCTGGTATCTTCATCGTAGGCAGCTTCAGGCTCAAACATCGTGCCTGCGCCATTTTCACGGGCGTAGATAGCCAGCACGGCAGCCAGCGGCACAGAAACCTGACGCGGAATGCCACCAAAGCGCGCGTTAAAGCGCACCTCATCATTCGCCAGTTCCAGATTGCCGACAGCACGCGGCGCAATGTTGAGTACGATTTGCCCGTCACGCGCATATTCCATAGGAACCTGCACGCCAGGGAGCGTCACATCCACCACCAGGTGCGGCGTGAGCTGGTTATCCAGCAACCACTCATAGAATGCACGCAGCAGATAGGGACGACGTGGTGTTAGCTGTGACAAATCCATACAGATTAACTCCGGCCCAGACGCATTTCACGTTCTGCTTCAGTTAAAGAAGCAAGGAAAGAGTCACGCTCAAAGACGCGGGTCATATAGCCTTTCAGCTCTTTCGCACCCGGGCCGCTGAACTCGATGCCCAGTTGCGGCAGACGCCACAGCAGCGGAGCAAGATAGCAATCGACCAGGCTGAACTCATCGCTCAGGAAGTACGGCTTCTGACCGAAGACCGGCGCAATCGCCAGCAGTTCTTCGCGCAGTTGCTTACGTGCGGCATCTGCTTCAGAAGCTGAACCGTTGATGATGGTGTTCATCAGCGTGTACCAGTCTTTTTCGATGCGATGCATGTACAGACGGCTTTCACCGCGAGCTACCGGGTAAACAGGCATCAGTGGCGGATGCGGGAAACGCTCATCCAGATATTCCATAATGATGCGAGATTCCCACAGGGTCAGCTCACGATCCACCAGGGTCGGAACGCTCTGATTCGGGTTGAGGTCAATCAGATCCTGAGGCGGATTGTCCTTTTCCACGTGTTCGATCTCGAAACTTACACCTTTCTCAGCCAGCACAATGCGGACCTGATGGCTATAGATGTCAGTAGGACCGGAAAACAGCGTCATTACCGAACGTTTGTTGGCAGCGACAGCCATGAAAACCTCCAGGTATAGTCAGAATTTTTACTGCTACCAGCCACCAGGTGGCCAGTCAGAAGTTGTGTTACCCAATAAGGAACGACTCTCTTTGTTCGAAAATCAAACAAAAAATGAGCAATACCCGACATTTGGGCAGAAAATTGGATGATAGTTTACCAGATTTTGCGACCATTGTGGTGAGTCGATGCCGGAAATGGGGAAAAAGAGATGCGCTTTAGTCTGAAATAGTTGACTTAGTCCCTTATTGGCGATGTGGTTTTTGTTTTACCTGTCTGTCAGGTGGCAGCAAAAAGCAACTTTCCAGTTTTTACGCTGATTCAGATTTTAGCTATAAAAAAACCCGCCGAAGCGGGTTTTTTCGAAAATTGTTTTCTGCCGGAGCAGAAGCCAATTAACGTTTGGAGAACTGCGGACGACGACGTGCTTTACGCAGACCGACTTTCTTACGTTCAACCTGACGAGCGTCACGAGTAACGAAGCCAGCTTTACGCAGTTCAGAACGCAGGGACTCGTCGTATTCCATCAGAGCGCGGGTGATACCGTGACGGATCGCACCAGCCTGACCAGAGATACCACCACCTTTAACGGTGATGTACAGGTCCAGTTTCTCAACCATGTCGACCAGTTCCAGCGGCTGACGAACTACCATGCGGGCAGTTTCACGACCGAAGTACTGTTCCAGAGAACGTTGGTTGATTACGATTTTACCGTTGCCCGGTTTGATGAAAACGCGAGCTGCGGAACTTTTGCGGCGACCAGTGCCGTAGTATTGATTTTCAGCCATTGCCTATAATCCCGATTAGATGTCAAGAACTTGCGGTTGCTGTGCCGCGTGGTTGTGCTCGTTACCCGCGTAAACTTTCAGTTTACGGAACATAGCACGACCCAGCGGGCCTTTTGGCAACATGCCTTTAACCGCGATTTCAATCACACGCTCAGGACGGCGAGCAATCATCTCTTCAAAGGTCGCTTGTTTGATACCACCGATGTGGCCGGTGTGGTGATAGTACACTTTGTCAGTACGCTTGTTGCCGGTTACAGCAACTTTGTCAGCGTTCAGAACGATGATGTAATCACCGGTATCTACGTGCGGAGTGTATTCCGCTTTGTGCTTACCGCGCAGGCGACGAGCCAGTTCAGTAGCCAGACGGCCCAGAGTTTTACCGGTCGCGTCAACAACATACCAGTCGCGTTTTACGGTTTCTGGTTTAGCTGTAAAAGTTTTCATTAAAAGCTTACCCAATAAATAGTTACACGTTGGTGAACACCCAAACGTCTTCAATTGTTGAGGTTCACACGACAAAGTCCGGCAAACCTACCCCTTCGAATAGCCTATGCCAGCACACAAAAAGTTTTGGGAAAAAAACTTTCTTGTAACGTGGGGTCGCAGGATTATAGAGAAGTCGGGGTCAAAGATCGACCCCTTTTTGTGATTTGTGACAGGTTTTAACCCGCCAAATGCTCGCGCTTCAGATACTCTTCGCTTTGCATCTCTTGCAGACGTGACAGGCAACGCTGGAACTCAAACTTCAGCCGATCGCCCTGATAAATTTCATACAGCGGCACTTCTGCACTCACCACTAATTTGACATGGCGCTCGTAAAACTCATCCACCAGCGCAATAAAGCGCCGCGCTTCGCTCTCCATCAACCGCGTCATAACTGGTACATCAAACAACATGACCGTATGAAAGAGACGTGAGAGCGCAATATAGTCATGCTGACTGCGGGCGTCGACGCACAGCGTAGTAAAAGAGACCGCCAGCGTCTGGTTCTCGACGCCCATTGTTGCTAATGGCCGATGGTTGATTTCTAACGTCGGTGAATTTTCTCGTTTCCCCCCCGCCAGCGCCAACCATAGTTTATCCATTTGCGCCCGGGTTTCATCGTGAAGTGGCGAAAGCCACAGATGCGCCTGAGTGAGTGTACGCAGACGATAATCAACACCAGCGTCCACGTTCATTACATCACAATGCTGTTTAATGGCATCGATTGCAGGCAGAAAACGCGCACGTTGCAGGCCATTTCGATAAAGTTCATCCGGCGGAATATTTGACGTCGCTACCAGGGTAATACCGCGAGCGAACAGGGCTTTCATCAGACCGCCAAGTAGCATGGCATCGGTAATATCAGAAACAAAAAATTCGTCAAAACAGAGCACGTCAGTTTCGGCTTTAAAGCGATCGGCAATAATTTCCAGCGGATCGGTCTGCCCCTGTAAGGCAGTTAGCTCTTCATGCACCCGCAGCATAAAACGGTGAAAGTGCAGGCGCTGTTTCCGCTCTCCCGGCAGGCTTTGATAGAAAAGGTCCATCAGCCAGGTTTTCCCGCGTCCTACACCGCCCCACATATATAAGCCACGCACTGGCGTATGCTTTGTGTCTTCGCGTTTACCCCACAGCTTACCGACCCGCGCCATTAGCCCACTCGTCCTGGGGGCTGGTGGCGTGCTATTGATGAGTTCCTGATAAATAATTTCCAGGCGGCTGACGGCCTCTTTTTGAACGTCGTCGGGTTGATGGCTGCCTTCATTAAGCGCCTTCAGGTATTGCGATGTTGGGGTAACGCTTTGCATGATCTTATTGTTATTCCTTGAATAATCGGTGCGCCGTTGTTCACGGTTGACGAAAAAAAGGCCGTTCTACACTACGCGATATGCAGTCGGGATTCCACTTCTGTGGAATTAACGGTTATAGTGGCATAATCAGCCGCAGGCATGGAGCCTGAAGCCAACACCCTACGGAAACAAAAGACAACGGGAGATGTTCATGACCTGGGAATATGCGCTAATTGGGTTAGTCGTCGGCATCATTATTGGTGCTGTGGCCATGCGTTTTGGTAATCGTAAACTACGCCAGCAACAGGCGTTGCAGTACGAACTGGAAAAGAATAAAGCTGAACTGGACGAGTATCGCGAAGAGCTGGTTAGCCACTTTGCCCGCAGCGCGGAATTACTGGATACCATGGCGCACGACTATCGCCAGCTGTATCAGCACATGGCAAAAAGCTCCAGCAGCCTGCTGCCGGAACTGTCTGCTGAAGCAAACCCGTTCCGTAATCGTCTGGCAGAGTCTGAAGCCAGCAACGATCAGGCACCGGTGCAGATGCCTCGCGACTATTCTGAAGGCGCATCCGGCCTGCTGCGTACTGGCGCGAAGCGCGACTAATTTATTTTTCGGGCGCAGCCATTGCGCCCTCCTCTTCTCTCCCTCCCCGACTATCATTTAATCTGGTGTCTCATTGTTAGCCGTCTGAAAATTCAATAACATCAAACTGTTTTGAATCTCTTTTCTTATCATTCAGGTACGAGAGCAGGAATAATGAAAAAACAAACCCAGCTGTTGAGTGCATTAGCGTTAAGTGTCGGGTTAACTCTCTCGGCGTCATTTCAGGCCGTCGCGTCGATTCCAGGCCAGGTTGCCGATCAGGCCCCTCTCCCCAGTCTGGCTCCAATGCTGGAAAAAGTGCTTCCGGCAGTGGTGAGCGTACGGGTGGAAGGAACGGCCAGTCAGGGACAGAAAATCCCGGAAGAATTCAAAAAGTTTTTTGGTGATGATTTACCGGATCAACCTGCACAACCCTTCGAAGGTTTAGGCTCCGGTGTCATCATCAACGCCAGTAAAGGCTATGTGCTGACCAACAACCATGTGATTAATCAGGCACAGAAAATCAGTATTCAGCTCAATGATGGGCGCGAGTTTGATGCAAAACTGATTGGTAGCGATGACCAGAGCGATATCGCCCTGTTACAAATTCAAAACCCGAGCAAATTAACGCAAATCGCTATTGCCGACTCCGATAAATTGCGCGTCGGTGATTTTGCCGTAGCGGTCGGTAACCCATTTGGCCTTGGGCAAACCGCCACCTCTGGCATTGTTTCCGCATTAGGCCGCAGCGGGTTGAATCTTGAAGGTCTGGAAAACTTTATCCAGACAGATGCTTCCATTAACCGCGGTAACTCCGGCGGTGCACTATTAAACCTTAACGGTGAGTTAATTGGCATCAACACTGCAATCCTTGCGCCTGGCGGCGGGAGCGTCGGGATTGGATTTGCCATCCCCAGTAATATGGCGCGAACACTGGCGCAGCAGCTTATCGACTTTGGTGAAATCAAACGCGGTTTGTTAGGCATCAAAGGCACCGAGATGAGTGCCGATATCGCCAAAGCCTTCAACCTTGACGTGCAGCGTGGCGCGTTTGTCAGCGAAGTGTTGCCAGGTTCTGGCTCGGCAAAAGCGGGCGTCAAAGCGGGCGATATTATTACCAGCCTCAACGGCAAACCGCTGAATAGCTTTGCTGAGTTGCGCTCTCGTATCGCGACCACCGAGCCGGGCACGAAAGTGAAGCTTGGCCTGCTGCGTAACGGCAAACCACTGGAAGTAGAAGTGACGCTCGATACCAGCACCTCTTCGTCGGCCAGCGCTGAAATGATCACGCCAGCGCTGGAAGGTGCAACGTTGAGCGATGGTCAGCTAAAAGATGGCGGCAAAGGTATTAAAATCGATGAAGTTGTCAAAGGAAGCCCAGCTGCTCAGGCTGGCTTGCAAAAAGACGATGTGATCATTGGCGTCAACCGCGATCGGGTGAACTCGATTGCTGAAATGCGTAAAGTGCTGGCGGCAAAACCGGCCATCATCGCCCTGCAAATTGTACGCGGCAATGAAAGCATCTATCTGCTGATGCGTTAATGTCGTAAACCGGGCATCAGGCTTACGTGTGATGTCCGGTTAACTCGTGGTATGCTGCTGCCGTTCCCTTTTTTAATGACGCCTCCATCATGTTTGTGAAGCTCTTACGTTCCGTTGCGATTGGATTAATTGTCGGCGCTATTCTGCTGGTTGCCATGCCTTCGCTGCGCAGCCTTAACCCGCTTTCCACTCCGCAATTTGACAGTACCGATGAGACGCCTGCCAGCTATAATCTGGCGGTTCGCCGCGCCGCGCCAGCGGTGGTTAACGTTTACAACCGTGGTTTGAACACCAACTCTCACAACCAGCTTGAGATCCGCACCCTGGGATCCGGTGTAATCATGGATCAACGCGGTTATATCATCACCAATAAACACGTCATCAACGACGCCGATCAGATCATCGTCGCCTTACAGGATGGACGTGTATTTGAAGCATTGCTGGTGGGATCTGACTCTCTAACCGATCTGGCGGTACTTAAAATTAATGCCACTGGCGGTTTACCTACCATTCCAATTAATGCACGTCGCGTACCGCACATTGGCGACGTAGTACTGGCGATCGGTAACCCGTACAACCTCGGGCAGACCATTACCCAGGGGATTATTAGTGCCACGGGTCGAATCGGTCTGAACCCGACCGGGCGGCAAAACTTCCTCCAAACCGATGCTTCCATTAACCACGGTAACTCTGGCGGCGCGCTGGTGAACTCGCTGGGCGAACTGATGGGCATTAATACGCTGTCGTTTGATAAGAGTAACGATGGCGAAACGCCGGAAGGTATCGGCTTTGCGATTCCTTTCCAGTTAGCAACCAAAATTATGGATAAGCTGATCCGCGATGGTCGCGTGATCCGCGGCTACATTGGTATCGGCGGACGTGAGATCGCACCACTGCACGCGCAGGGCGGTGGTATAGATCAACTGCAAGGGATCGTGGTTAATGAAGTGTCACCTGACGGCCCGGCGGCGAATGCGGGTATTCAGGTCAACGATCTGATTATTTCGGTGGATAACAAACCGGCCATCTCTGCTCTGGAGACGATGGATCAGGTGGCGGAAATTCGCCCTGGTTCGGTGATCCCTGTAGTAGTGATGCGTGATGATAAGCAGTTAACGCTGCAGGTCACCATTCAGGAATATCCGGCAACCAATTAAGTCGTGCGCTCAAAACAAAAAACCGGAGTCTGTGCTCCGGTTTTTTATTATCCGCTAATCAATTACTTATTAACGAACTCTTCGCCCAGGGCGATATCTTTCTTCAGCGTATCCAGCATACCTTCCAGCGCGTTCTGTTCAAATGCGCTCAGGGTACCGATAGATTTACGCTCTTCCACGCCGTTTTTACCCAGCAGCAGCGGTTGAGAGAAGAAACGGGCGTACTGACCGTCGCCTTCAACGTAGGCACATTCGACAACGCCTTGTTCGCCCTGCAGTGCACGAACCAGAGACAGACCAAAACGTGCAGCTGCCTGGCCCATAGACAGGGTTGCAGACCCGCCACCGGCCTTCGCTTCAACCACTTCAGTACCCGCGTTCTGGATGCGTTTGGTCAGATCAGCCACTTCCTGCTCGGTAAAACTAACGCCAGGAACCTGTGACAGCAGCGGCAGAATGGTAACACCAGAGTGACCGCCAATAACCGGCACTTCAACTTCGCCTGGCTGTTTGCCTTTCAGTTCCGCAACAAAGGTGTTGGAACGAATGATATCCAGCGTGGTAACGCCGAACAGTTTGTTTTTGTCATAAACACCGGCTTTTTTCAGCACTTCAGCAGCAATTGCAACTGTGGTGTTAACCGGGTTAGTGATAATACCAATGCACGCTTTCGGGCAGGTTTTCGCAACTTGCTGTACCAGGTTTTTCACGATGCCGGCGTTAACGTTAAACAGGTCGGAACGATCCATACCCGGTTTACGCGCTACGCCTGCAGAGATAAGAACGACATCTGCGCCTTCCAGCGCCGGAGTCGCATCTTCACCAGAAAAACCTTTGATTTTCACAGCAGTAGGGATATGGCTCAGATCGACAGCCACACCGGGAGTCACTGGAGCGATATCATACAGAGAGAGTTCTGAACCTGAAGGCAGTTGGGTTTTTAACAGTAGTGCAAGCGCCTGGCCAATACCGCCAGCAGCGCCGAGGACTGCGACTTTCATCCTAAACTCCTTATTATATTGATAAACTAAGATATGTTGCTCCGCTGCCGCGACCTTAATCCACAAAATTGCCGTTTACAATGACCACATCTCAAGAATGTGTAGTCACGCAAGTTTAGCGTTTATGCATTTAATTGCCGTAATCAGGAACCTAACTTACGTAATTAACAGTCGCTTATGCATTAGCGCAACATTCCAACAGGTGGTGACAATATACCCTACCGTTCAGCCAAAACAACATCAATTTGATAACAATTAATTTACTTTTAAGCAGAATTTGCATGCCGTGACGCAGGCATGTTTCTCAATAACGAAATTTGATAAAATCCCGCTCTTTCATAACATTATTTCAGCCTTCTTCAGGGCTGACTGTTTGCATAAAAATTCATCTGTATGCACAATAATGTTGTATCAACCACCATATCGGGTGACTTATGCGAAGCTCGGCTAAGCAAGAAGAACTAGTTAAAGCATTTAAAGCATTACTTAAAGAAGAGAAATTTAGCTCCCAGGGCGAAATCGTCGCCGCGTTGCAGGAGCAAGGCTTTGACAATATTAATCAGTCTAAAGTCTCGCGGATGTTGACCAAGTTTGGTGCTGTACGTACACGCAATGCCAAAATGGAAATGGTTTACTGCCTGCCAGCTGAACTGGGTGTACCAACCACCTCCAGTCCATTGAAGAATCTGGTGCTGGATATCGACTACAACGATGCAGTTGTCGTGATTCATACCAGCCCTGGCGCGGCGCAGTTAATTGCTCGCCTGCTGGACTCACTGGGCAAAGCAGAAGGTATTCTGGGCACCATCGCTGGCGATGACACCATCTTTACCACCCCTGCTAACGGTTTCACAGTCAAAGACCTGTACGAAGCGATTTTAGAGCTGTTCGACCAGGAGCTTTAATCTCTGCCCCGTCGTTTCTGACGGCGGGGAAAATGTTGCTTATCCCTCTCAACCCCCTGCTTTCCCCTGCGATTAATTTAACGAATAGTGCGTTTTACTGCGACATGTCATTCACACAATGAATACATAAGGTAAAAAAAGCACATTATGCAAAATTCATTATCTAATTGAAAAAACTAGAATTAACGATAAATAACCGTATTTTTAATTCTTTTTTGTTATTAAAATTCACATTTTTAACACTTAGTATCAACTGAAACAGTTAGCGCGGTATTAATTAGCTCAATAATTAGTGTATACTTGATTTTGTGATATGGGTCACGAAACAAAGGCCCAGCTAAAAGATTATGTCGAGGTAAAAATCATGAAAATCAAAACCACTGTTGCTGCATTAAGCGTACTTTCTGTTCTCTCTTTCGGTGCATTCGCTGCCGACTCCATTGATGCTGCACAAGCACAAAATCGTGAAGCAATCGGGACCGTATCCGTAAGTGGTGTGGCGTCTTCGCCAATGGATATGCGTGAAATGCTGAACAAAAAAGCGGAAGAGAAAGGCGCAACGGCCTACCAGATTACTGAAGCTCGTAGCGGTGACACCTGGCACGCTACGGCTGAACTGTACAAATAAACCCTCATCGTCTTGTCCGACGATATTGCCCCCGGTTCGGGGGCTTTTTTTTGCGCTAATGACGAACATTAAAACGCAAATGCCCTTCCAGCTCTTCCTCTGCCTCATCAAACAGCAATATTAACGCGCCAAAACGGCGACGCGTTTTCTCTCCCAGATGAACAAATTCAATCTCAAGTGGTAGCGGCAGGACATCGTTCATTAACACATCCCATAGTGAGTCGAGATCGCGTACCTTATCTTTCGCCAGACCAAAGGTTTGGCTAAAGTCACGATAAAAATCCTCCTGACTCTCAATCTCATCAAAATCAAAGGTATAAATATTCATCTGTTGCCACCGTCACGTTTCGCGGCGAGTTCTGCCGTGCATCGCTAAGTATAGCCATGAAAAAACCGACGCTTTTGGCGTCGGTTTTGACTTAACTATCGGTCAACGCATGTTGATACTTATGGAGCATCCCCGCCAGCCGATTTACCGGTTCCGTCACCTGCGGTGGCGCTTGCCAGATGCGTAGCTTTTCCTGGTAGATTTCCAGTTCTTCCAGCAACTGGCCAAAGTACCGACGACGTTTATCATCGCTACGGGCAGATATCACATGGTCTGCTGTGCGGCGCATTTGTCGGTGAAACGCCGATAAATCCTCGTTAACCGGGATCGGTGCATCACGCAGGCGCTGGTGCGCGATAATCATCGTCAGCGCCAGGCGAAATTTCGGCAAATCCCCTGGGAACTTATTCATCAGCAAAAACAGCTGCTGATAAAGTGCCGGGAGGTGGTTCTCTTTACGACGTGCCACATTGGTAGTCATCGCGGAAACAGCGGCAGAAACAAACTGATTAAGCAGTACACGTCCGGTCCTGTCGCGCGATTTATCCCGCACCAGCAAAATAACGGTGAACGCGAGCACACAGCCGACGATTTGCCCTAATGCGCTGTCGAGAAACTGACTGAAATGGAAAGTCATCGGGTTATCCAGCACGATAATATTTATGGTGCTGGCCAGTGCCCCCATCGAGCCCAGTCGCCGTTTCTGTACTTCTATACCGAGGAAGAATCCCAGCACTGCCAGGCTAATGCACAGCAGCAACATGCTCTGTTGGGTATTAGGGATAATCACCAAAAAGTAGAGCAGCCCTAACGGCAGCGCGGCCAGCGTCCCGTAGATAAAGTCGATCGCCACCATGCGTGGATTCGGCAAACGCATTGCCAGTGACGTCACTACCGCAATCATCACCATTGCACCACTGCCGGAAGTCCAGCCCGTCCACAGCCAGAAAAGCGTGCCCAGAATGCAGGAAAGTGTGGTTCGCCAGAAGTTAACCATTGCATGATGACGTTCGGCTGACTCTACTTTTACTTCCGGTTCGCCTTGCAGGATCTCTTCTTCGGTGGCGTTGATTTTTGTGTTACTGATAACGCCGCGCTTGAGAAGCTGATAACGCGTTGCCGCCGCGACCCAGCTATAAATGGTGACAGGCGTTTCCCGTTCCCCGGTCCAGGCGATAACTCTCCGCAGGCGTTTGAGCTGCTTGTGGACGTCCTGCGCGGTTTCTACCGGCGTGTCAAAAAATTCGCGGAAAGTATCAGTGATCAATTCCGGGCGCGTATTCTGAATAAGATAAGTTTCGCAGGATTGGGTAATCAGCGTCAGCGATAGCGTATTGATCGCTTTTAAACGTCGATTGGCCCGCGCCCAGCGGGAAGATTCCATATTCAGGTTGCTGCGCATGCCTTGTAGCGCCGTGGTGCGTCGCACCAGGTCGCCCCAGGCTTTATCGACAACTTCACCATCGCCATGCTTGATACAGAGTTGCATTAATTGATATTGCGCGACCAGCAAACTTTCCAGCTCTCGATCCACTTCTTGTTTGATCGATCGCGGAGAAAAGAGCAAATCCGCCATAATCGCACACACAATACCGATAACGATCTCGCTACAACGTTCGACGGCAAACTGCGGCGTAAGCAATGGTTCCGGCTGAATGGTGATCACAATGATCAGCGCGGTATAACCGGCCAGCCCCCACGCATACGAGTTTTCTATTCGTACCAGCGAGGATATCCAGGTACAAAAACCGGCCCAGATACAGCACACCAGAATCATCAATAATGGTGCGCGGATCATCGCAATGATGATCACCAGTCCGGCAATACAGCCAATAAATGTGCCGATGATGCGCAAAAAGCCACGATAGCGAATAGCGCCAGAATACGGTTCACCTCCCGCAGCAAAGGCCGGACCGGCGGCAACAATCGCCGCTGTCAGTACCGCCCAGCGTGGCGTTTCCAGCTGGAAGTGAAAGCCAACAAACAGCGCCAGTACAATGGCGGTCGCCAGTTTTACCGCAAAGCGAATATGTTGGTTAGCAATGGAGAAAATACCCATCGTGATTAACCAAACTCACGCAGGCGATGGGCCATTTTACGGAAGAACGAATCCTGGCTTTCGTCGCGATCTTGTTTGCCAGTGACCACCACTGTAGCAGTGGTGCCCGCAGGCCAGATGTTCTCTTGCTGGTTGTCGAGACGAATACGAACCGGAACACGTTGCGCAAGACGCACCCATTCAAGGTTAGAGTCTATAGTCGCCATCCCTTTGTCGTCACGCGTGCTGCTGGCGTTGGTGACCCCTGCGGCAACACTATCAACAGTCCCTTTCAGCACTTTGTTACTGCCAAGCGGCGTGATCTCTGCACGATACCCCGGACGCACCCCTTCCAGCTTAGTTTCTTCCATATAGGCCAGTACATAGAAGGAGTTCTGTTTCACCAGCGCAACCGCCGTTGATCCTCGAGTAATAAACTCACCGGTATAGACGTTGAGGTTGGTCACCCAGCCATCTGCTGGCGCGCGGATCACCGTGCGTTCAAGATCCAGTTTTGCCAGATCGCGGGTCGCCTGCGCTTTCGCTAACTGATGCAGAACCGTTTGTAGTACGTTGTTGGCCTGGTCGATCTCTTCGCGAGACATCGCCTGCACACCGAGACGGTTACGACGTCCGGCCTCCTGGCGTTTCTCCTGTGCCAGTACCTGATAATAAGCAACATCGGCTTGCGCTTCCTCAAGCGCCTTTTGATAGCGCGGCTGGTCGATGGTGAACAGTATCTGTCCTTTTTTCACCAGCTGGTTATCATGAACATTCACCTGGGTAATGAGTCCAGAAACGTCCGGCGCGATCGCAACGACGTCAGCGCTAAAGCGCGCGTCACGCGTCCAGGGGGATTCGGTGTAATAGACCCAGGCATTAAAAATTGCGATGAAGGCCAGAATGACTAATACGACCGTGATGGCCGTACGGGAGAATTTTCTTATTAGTGTTTTCACTTCAACCTCAAACGAACAGTCGCGATATCAAATAAAACAAGCAGCAATAGAGCGCGGTGTTGAACAACGCCGGATGCCAGACAAAGTCGTAGATACCTGTTGGCACAAGTACCCGGCGCACCAGCCAGAAAATCGCCAGTGATAAAAGCAATTCAAAAAATATCGGTGGGAAGGACAGCCCAAACACCACGATAACGGGAAACAGACTCATGTTGACCTTGGTTGTAAAGAGAGAGCAGGCGTTATTATTTTCAGCATCTGTCGCCGCAGAGAAGGGCATGGAAAGCCGGGCGAGAGCAACATTGCTGTAGATTGATATTTAATATATTAGCGTAACTGTTATGCTGTTATCTATATTATGTGATCTAAATCACTTTTAAGTCAGAGTGAATAATGGAACGACTAAAACGCATGTCGGTGTTTGCCAAAGTAGTTGAATTTGGCTCTTTTACCGCCGCCGCCAGACAGCTACAGATGAGCGTTTCGTCCATCAGTCAGACGGTATCAAAACTGGAAGATGAGTTGCAGGTAAAGCTGTTAAACCGTAGCACACGCAGCATTGGCCTGACCGAAGCCGGTAGAATTTACTACCAGGGCTGCCGTCGTATGCTTCATGAAGTGCAGGATGTTCATGAGCAACTGTATGCCTTCAATAACACCCCCATCGGGACGCTACGCATTGGCTGTTCTTCAACTATGGCACAAAATGTTCTCGCCGGGCTGACAGCCAAAATGCTGAAAGAATACCCAGGTTTGAGCGTCAATCTGGTTACCGGAATTCCAGCCCCCGACCTGATTGCCGACGGTCTGGATGTGGTGATCCGCGTCGGCGCGTTGCAGGATTCCAGCCTGTTTTCCCGCCGTCTGGGCGCGATGCCAATGGTGGTGTGCGCCGCGAAAAGCTATCTCACACAATACGGCATACCGGAAAAACCCGCCGATTTGAGTAGTCATTCATGGCTTGAATACAGCGTGCGGCCCGACAATGAATTTGAACTGATCGCACCGGAAGGGATCTCGACTCGCCTGATCCCACAAGGAAGATTTGTGACTAATGATCCGATGACGCTGGTGCGCTGGCTGACGGCGGGTGCCGGGATCGCCTACGTGCCGCTGATGTGGGTGATCAACGAGATCAATCGTGGGGAGCTGGAGATCCTGCTGCCGCGTTACCAGTCAGATCCACGCCCGGTTTATGCGTTATATACCGAAAAAGATAAGCTGCCGCTGAAGGTACAGGTCGTGATCAACTCGCTGACGGATTATTTTGTTGAGGTCGGTAAATTGTTTCAGGAGATGCACGGGCGCGGGAAAGAGAAGTAATTCATATTGTACTGTTACGTTGTACAAACCTGTGCCAACGGGTTCCCCTCACCCTAACCCTCACCCCAAAGGGGCGAGGGGACCGTTCGTGCACGTAGAAAGATTAATTATCCTTCTGAAAATAGTGAAATTATTACGCAGTACCGCCAACAGTCAGGTTATCGACTTTCAACGTTGGCTGGCCCACGCCAACCGGCAAACTTTGCCCTTCTTTACCGCAGACACCCACGCCGTTATCCAGTTTCAGGTCGTTGCCAACCATCGAAATCTGCTGCATGGTTTCGATACCGGAACCAATCAACGTTGCGCCTTTCACCGGCTTCGTTACTTTACCGTTTTCAATCAGATATGCTTCTGAAGTGGAGAAAACGAATTTGCCGGAGGTGATATCCACCTGACCGCCACCAAAGTTCGGTGCATAGATACCGTACTCAACGGATTCAATAATTTCCTGCGGGGTCGATTTACCCGGCAGCATATAGGTGTTGGTCATACGCGGCATGGGCAGATGGGCGTAGGATTCACGGCGACCGTTGCCAGTCGGCGTCATCCCCATCAAACGCGCGTTGAGTTTATCCTGCATGTAGCCTTTCAGAATGCCGTTCTCAATCAGCACGTTGTACTGGCCTGGCGTACCTTCGTCATCAATCGCCACCGAACCTCGGCGATCGACCATCGTGCCATCATCAACCACGGTACACAGTTCTGAAGCCACCAGCTCCCCGACCTGTCCACTAAATACTGAAGTGCCACGGCGGTTGAAGTCGCCTTCCAGACCGTGACCAACCGCTTCATGCAACAGCACGCCCGGCCAACCTGCGCCAAGTACTACCGGCATGGTGCCCGCTGGTGCAGCAACGGCAGAAAGATTGACCAGCGCCATACGCACTGCTTCTTTTGCCCATGCATCCGCACGGACTTCGCCGTCGAGATCGGCAAGGAAGAATTCATAACCAAAACGACCGCCGCCGCCACTGGCACCGCGTTCGCGTTTGCCATCTTCTTCGACGAGAACGCTCACGGAAAGACGCACCAGCGGACGGACATCCGCCGCTAGCGTGCCGTCGGTGGCCGCAACCAAAATTAATTCATAGACACCACTGAGGCTGGCAGTCACTTCCTGTACGCGCTTGTCCGCTTCGCGGGCAACCTTATCGACGCGACGCAGGATATCCAGCTTCTCTTCACGGCTCATGCTTTGCAGCGGATCTACCGAGGTATACAACGGGCTATGCTCTACCGCGCCCAGCGTCTGTACTTTACCATCACCACTATCACGGACGATGGTGCGCGCCGCTTGCGCACTCTGTTCCAGCGCCAGCAGGCTGATTTGGTCAGCGTAAGCAAATCCGGTTTTTTCACCGCTGATTGCACGCACACCAACGCCCTGATCGATGTTGTAAGAACCATCTTTAATAATGCGGTCTTCTAAAACCCAGGATTCGTGATAGCTCGACTGAAAATAGAGATCGCCATAATCAAGGCGACGTTCGGCCAGTTGACCGAGGATCGCGAACAAGTCCTGATGTTTCAGGCCGTTCGCCGCTAGCAATTGTTCACTTACCAGGTTAAGACTCATCGTTTTTGCTACTCGTTAGTTACTGCAGTAGAGGATTTTTTACGGCTGCCGGATGCGGCGTGAACGCCCTATCCAGCCTACGGTTATGTTCCGGTTTGTAGGCCTGATAAGACGCACAGCGTCGCATCAGGCAACGGCTGTCGGATGCGGCGTAAACGCCTTATCCGACCTACGGTTATGTTCCGTTTGTAGGCCTGATAAGACGCACAGCGTCGCATCAGGCAACGGCTGCCGGATGCGGCGTAAACGCCTTATCCGACCTACGGTTATGTTCCGTTTGTAGGCCTGATAAGACGCACAGCGTCGCATCAGGCAACGGCTGCCGGATGCGGCGTGAACGCCCTATCCGACCTACGGTTATGTTCTGGCTCGTTGGCCTTTGGCAACGATTATCCTATGAGATTGGGGCAATTACGCGCCCTCGTCAAATCATTGCGCTTTTTCTTTACGCGGTTGGCGCAACACTTCGTTGATTTGCGGATCGTCCAGCGGACCCGAAATGTGATAGCGCAAAATGGAGACTTTGCTCCACAGCGGCCCCAGCACTTTACTGGCGGCAAACACTGCCGCGCCAACAATGGGGTTAACCGCAAAAGCCGCAGCCACGCCCACCGTCGCAGAAATCTCTGGTGCGACAACCGCTTCCATATTCAGGTCGCGACGTACCAGATTTACCGACCCTTTCATGGCGATATCCGCCTCCAGGCCATCCACCAGCGTGTCGTCGGTGTGCATAACGCCGTCTTTAATCCACGCGGTGCTGCGAATGGAGTCAAAATAGAACCCTTCGCCAAAAGTGTCTCTGAAATCAAAACGCAGCTTACGCATCAGGGCATCTACGCTCAATAAGCGCAGCAATTGCCCGGCATGTCCGGTATTGATTTCGGTAATTTCGCCTTTACCCAGTTGAGTATGAATGATGCCATTCAACGTCGCTTCATCTGGCTGCCAGGGTGCTTTGCGCCAGTGTAAATCGTAATCCACATTAAATGACGACTGGCGTATGGGCGTCGTGACACCAAAAAATTCTGCGGCGGCATCAATTTTCTGCCCGCGCAGTTTTCCTTTCAGCGAGGTACGTTCATTCCCCGGATTATTAACCCATTCACCATCGGCAGTAAGCCGCGAGAAACCAGTATCAATCAGTCCATTGGTCAGCGTTAACGTATCGCCAGAAATGGTGATATCACTGTCAATGCGACCGAATTTTTGCCCCCAGAACCAGCACTCTGTGCATCGTATTTGGGCGTCCGGCCAGCCACGGAAGTTAATGCGCTCCGTTGTCGGGAAAGGTGATGACGGCGTTGAATCACCACGAGTTTTCGCCACGCTCGGGTTGTAATAAAGATATTTGATATTCGCCAGCCACGGCGCGTTATTACGCATCGCTAGCGTGGCGTTGATTTCACGCCCTTGCGCTTCAACCAGGGTGCCATTTGCCGTCGGTTGCGAAACAATACTCAGGTTATTCCATTGCTGATTTCCCAGTGACAACATAGGCGTACGTAACGTTATGTGTTGTGGGAAACTCGCTGCACCACCGACACTCTCCGCAGCGCCTTTCTGGAACAGGGCCAGCCACTCGGCACCATTCATCGGCGGCATATTGAGTTCAACGCCACTTTGTTCCGGCAACGGCGGGAGCGTTTTACTGTCTGCCGCCCAAATAGCACGATCGAGCGTCAGCTTTTGACCGAGCAACCAGCGGCTATTGAAATGATTATCCGCACCAGCCTGTCCGGTTAATTCAAAGCTGTTGAGATTGCCATCAACCTTAACGTTTACCGCTAGTGGTTCACCCGCAGGTTTGGCTAACGGTGAAGGTAAGTGACTGCTCACATTCTTTAGATCGCCGTTCAGCTCTATGTTATAGGTCGCACCAGCATGATAAGGCAGATCAATGCCCACTTTACCATCCCACGCCACGCTGCCACTCAATGCTTCGTTCACCGCTTCAGGCAGAACGCCGGTTTTCGCCGGTTGCCAGTTACCGTTGAGGTTTACCGCTACCTGGTAGGCTTTTGCCCCTTCTTTGGTGGAAAAATCCACGTTCAACGGCTGATTAAACCAGCTTGCTGTCAGTGGTTCACTTTGCAGATCGCTATTGATAAAGCTGAATTTACCGCTCAAATTTTTCAGGGTGCTGTCGAGTGGTTTGATAAACAGACTGTTATTACGCAGCGTCACTTCACCTTTCGCGGTTACCAGTTCGCCGTTCAGCGGGATATCAAGATGTAAGCGAGCATTCACATCGCCGTCGAGCTGGAGTTCTTGCAGGGTCGCACCCAGAGAATCTTTCAGCGGTGTCTCATCAAAGTAAGGGCCAACGGCTTTACCCGGACCTTTAATGTCAGCGTCAATCAGCAGTTTTTCTTTTGAGTAGTCAGGGATCACTGCGGTAAGATTACTCGCGCGCACGCCGCCCAGATTAACGCCATCGGTTTTCATCCATAAACCGTCGTTAATAAAGTCCAGTTCAATATCAAGGTTAGTTAATGCAGGCCAGTCCGGCTGGAAGGCAAACTTCGCGTTGCGCAGCGGCACCAGCACTTCAAACTGACCTTCGTTGTGTTTATAGGGGAAGAGTTGCGGATTGCCACCATAAACCAGCGTCGCGTTATCCGCTTCACCGCCCTGAATCGCGCCACTTAAGTAATCAACCAGGTCTTTACCCATCAAGTTTTCCGGGAAATAGCGCCAGGCTTGTGAACCATCATCGGTACTGATGCCAGCCAGAATACCCAGCCAGGGTTCATCGTTAGCAGGTTGCAGGTAACGAAAACCGCCGCGCGCATGGACGGCTTTGGCTTTAACGTCAATATTACGCCCATCCAGCTGGAAACCTTTGTTATTGTTCAGCCAGCTTATAGTTGCCTGGCCGTCGGCGATTTCTAGTGGCGCACGGAATACCGTTTCGTAAGGCATCTTTGCCTGCTTCATCGACGCGGTAAGCAAACCATTTTCAACGCTGCCGGAAAGCGTCCCGGAGAAGTGTTCCGCACCCGGTAATAATTTCCATTGCTTCCAGGCCAGATCGCTCCACGATGCCTGAAAACGGGTCTTGTCTGCCGCCTGAAGCGGGATATCCAGCGCCAGAGTGTTAATCTTGCCGCTCGGTTGTGTGGAGCGCCAAACATCACCCAGTGCAGGTGAAAGTTTCGCGGCCAGCGGGCGTATGCCCTCCAGGCCTGCCAGCTCCAGATTACTGGCGCGAATCCGGAGTTCGTCACTGCGTTTATTGTCTTTGCCGCCAACGTCCTGTTCCGGTATCCAGGCCAGCGTCAATGCTCCGCTCGGCCAGGGTTTGCCGTCCATCGTGATCCGTGTATCGGGAATAGAGAACTGCCAGCCCGGATTTTCACGCGTAATATGCGCGGTCAGATTATCCACCGACAGCGTATGCGTTTGCTTCTCGCCCAACCAGCTGGCACCGCCCTGTTTCAGCCAGACGTCACCGCCGGTTACATCGCCTTTGTCGATCGTCATCCAGCCTTCAAGGGAGAACTGTGCCGTTTCCAGCGCAATATTGTCCTGCATCCATTTACCGAGCCACGGCTTCAGGTCGATGTCATCCGCCTGGAGCCAGACGCGACCATTGCTTAACAACCCCTCATCATCGCGCAAATCCATGCGCACCTGCATCACGCCGTGCTGTCCGGTAAGGCTGGAGAGGCTTACCAGGCCTTCCGCACGGTGTCGACGTGGATCGTTCAGCCAGGTGAGTTGTGGGATCGCCAGCTCGGCGCGCTGACCGGATGGCGTCAGGAAACTGACTTCACTGTCGCGAAGATCGAAATGGTCAAATTGACGAAGAAACAGATCGCTGATGTGACTGGCTTCCAGACTGTCATCACTACCACCGCTGGTGATAGGAGTGTTGGTGCGAAAGCGCAGCTGCCAGAAAGTGAGGTCGCGAAACTGCCAGCGCATATGTAACAGGCTCTGCCAGACATCCAGCGCCAGAGTAACGCGTTTAACCGAAAATTCGCCGCCATCTTTTAGTTCTGCACGGATGTCGTGTGCTTCAAGCGTCGGGCCAAAATTCTGCCAGCTGGCTGAGAGCTGACTGGCTTCTACCGGCATGCCAGTCGCGGATTCTATTTTGTTGAGGATTTCCGGACGCCAGGCGTCAAGATGCGGTAAAGCAATACGCAGGCCGCTAACCAGCAGGGCAGCGATCACAACGAGCGCGGCTCCAGTAAGCAGTAAAATCCCCGGCAATCGCCTCACCCGTCACTCCTTGTCTGCTAAAAATGTGACTCAAAAACCCTTTGCCGGATGGCGGCCCAGCATCTGTTTACATCATTACGACGTCAAACTGCTCCTGGTTATAGAGCGGTTCAATTTGTACTTTAACCTGTTTGCCAACGAAAATTTCCACTTCCGCCAGCGAGTGTGACTCTTCGCCTTTCAAGGCTTCAGCTACTGCCGGAGAAGCATAGACCAGGAAACGGTCGGAGTCGTAAGCATGGTGGACACGAACAATCTCGCGCATGATTTCATAGCATACCGTTTCCACGGTTTTCACCGTTCCGCGACCGTGGCAGGTTGGGCATTCGTTACACAGTACGTGCTCAATGCTTTCGCGGGTGCGTTTACGCGTCATCTCCACCAGCCCCAGCGCCGAAAAACCATTAACGCTGGTTTTCACCCGGTCTTTGCTCAACGCCTGCTCCAGCGAGTGCAGCACTCGGCGGCGGTGATCTTCATTATTCATATCGATGAAATCAATAATGATAATCCCGCCCAGATTACGCAACCGTAACTGGCGAGCGATAGCCTGCGTCGCTTCAATATTGGTATTGAAAATGGTGTCGTCCAGATTGCGATGACCGACAAACGCTCCGGTATTGATGTCCACGGTGGTCATCGCTTCGGTCTGGTCGATAATGAGATAACCACCGGATTTCAGTTCTACTTTGCGTTCCAGCGCTCGCTGGATTTCGTTTTCGACATCAAAGAGATCGAAAATCGGCTGGCGTCCTGTGTAATGCTCCAGCTTGCTTGTCATCTCGGGAATGTACTCCGAGGTGAACTCAAGTAACGCTTCGTAAGTCAGGCGTGAGTCAACGCGAATGCGGTCCAGTTCGGCATCGGCGAAATCACGCAGAACACGCTGCGCCAGCGCCAGTTCGCCGTACAGCTGATAACGGGTCTGCGGGCGTTTTTTACGCTCCATAACTTTGGTCCAGACGCGTTTCAGATAAGCGGCATCGGAGGCCAGTTCAGCCTCGCCAACCCCTTCCGCTGCGGTACGGATGATAAACCCGCCCTGCTCGTCGCAATACTCTGCGACCACTTTTTTCAGGCGTTCACGTTCTGATTCGCTTTCAATACGTTGGGAAACCCCAACGTGAGAAGCCCCTGGCATAAACACCAGATAGCGAGAAGGGAGCGTGATATCGGTGGTCAGGCGCGCACCTTTAGTGCCAAGCGGATCTTTCACCACCTGCACCATCAGATCTTGCCCCTGACGAACCAGTTCCGAGATGTCGCGCACCGTGAATTGCTTTTGTTCTTCACCCGCCACACATTCGGTGTGCGGCATGATGTCGGATGCATGAAGAAACGCGGCTTTATCCAGCCCAATATCTACAAAAGCCGCCTGCATACCCGGAAGTACACGACTTACACGACCCTTGTAGATATTGCCTACTATTCCGCGTCGCGCCTCACGTTCAATATGAATTTCCTGCAGAATACCGCCATCAATATACGCCACTCGCGTTTCCGAAGGCGTTACGTTTACTAACAATTCAGCCGTCATGTTTATCCCTTTTCTCACGCAGTGCGTTAAAATTACTTAATAATTCATACGTTTCAACCAGCGGTAAGCCGACTACGGCGTGATAGCTGCCATTTATCTTCCTGACAAAACAGCCACCCAGCCCCTGAATACCGTATGCACCTGCTTTATCTAACGGTTCATCGCTGGCGACATAGCCCGCGATGTCTTCGTCTGTTAACGTTCTGAAAGTCACATCGGTGACCACCAGGCAATCGAGAATGTGCTGGCTGTCGGCCAACGCCACTGCTGTCATCACCTGATGGGTCTGACCCGATAATTTGCGCAACATCTGCGCCGCATGCTCTGCGTCGCGCGGTTTCTCCAGCACTTCTCCGTTCAGGATAACGATAGTATCCGCACCCAGCACCGGGAGATCCTTCGCCGTTTGCGCGACACCTGCCCGTGCTTTCTCGCGCGCCAGACGCACAACATACTGCTGCGCGCTCTCCTGCGGCTGACGCTGCTCCTCAATGCCCGTAACAATACGTTCAAAGGTCACGCCAAGTTGCGCAAGTAACTCCTGACGACGCGGAGAACCGGAAGCTAAATACAGAGAAGTCATAGAAACCTTTATTGCACTGCAAACTGCTGACGGACTTTGCGCATCAGCAAGAAAATCCACGGCCAGAGCACCCCATTGACTACACTACTCCAGAACACTTCCGGTCTGAAAGAGACGTTAATCACTAAAAACTCTGCCCAGAAAACAATAATATCCACCACCAGCGAAAGCAACATGACGACCAGCGCCTGCTGCCATAATGCGAGGTTGCGGAAAAGCTGGTATTTCAGCGCCACCAGGTAAGCAATGATGCTCATCGCCAATACGCGTACGCCAAGCGTCGAGCCGCTGATCAGATCCAGTATGGCACCCATCACAAAACCTGTGCCCACATTTACGCGATGAGGCAAGGCCAGGATCCAATACAACAAGATGAGTAACACCCAGTTTGGCCGGAAAACAATCAGGTTATCCGGCCAGGGCATGATTTGCAGCAACAGCGCAATGAGGAAAGAGAGCCAGATTACCCAGCGTCCCTGGCTACGATAGCTCGCCACTATTGCCCTCCCGGCGCACGCGCAGGCGGTTGAGCACCACTTTGCGGCGGCGTAGCCCTTTGTGGAGAGCGATTAGCAGCAGGCTGTGTCGGCGCAGCAGGCGCAGTAGCTGCATTTCCTGTCGCCGGTTGCTGCGGAGTCGGCTGAGCGATCCCCGTTGCCGGTTCAGGTAACTTTGGCCCCATCGCGTCTGGCGAAGGCAATACCTGCGGCATCATCTGCATCAGACGTTCATTAGCAACACGATGCACCTCTTCCGGCGTCATCGGGTTAGCGCCGTTACGATCTGCCCCCCACAGCAGCAGCAGATAACGCAAACGTTGCAGCCCTGCAGTCGGACGCGCCTGAATCACAGTATAAGCGCGCTGGGTATCGAGTTTTACGGAAGAGACAACCGCGACCGGATAGCCTTCCGGGAAACGACCGCCCAGACCGGAAGTCACCAGCACATCACCAACACGAATATCCGTATTCGCCGGCAGATGCTCAAGCTGCAAATCATCCGTACAACCGTTACCGGCTGCAATTACGCGGATATCGTTGCGCAGCACCTGGATTGGCAGCGCGTGGGTCGCATCACAAATCAGCAGCACGCGACTGGTCAGTTTAGCGACGGCCACCACCTGACCAACAACACCTTTGTCGCTGATGACCGGCTGGCCTTCATAAACGCCATTAACGCTACCTTTATCGATAACAACTTGATCGCTATAAGGATCGTTAACCGTGGAGATAACCTGAGTCACCATTTTCTGCTCATCCTGACGCAGCGGGGAACCCAGCAGCTCGCGCAGACGCGCGTTCTCCTGTTTGTATTGTCCAAGCATCAGCAGTTCACTGTTTTTCAGCAACAGTTCCTGACGTAACGCCCGGTTTTCAAGTTCTAATTGGTCACGCGAGGCCAGCGTCTGCGATACGCCATCCAGCAATTCACGAGGAGCATTGGAAACAAAGTAGAAAGGACTGACGGCGGTATCCATATAAGTACGGATTTGACTGAACGTCCCCAGGCGGCTGTCGGCAATAATAATGCCGAGCGCCACCAGCACCGCCAGAATAAGGCGAATCTGTAGCGACGGGCCACGGCTAAAAATTGGCTTCATAAGTTATGCGTATTCTCGTATCAGACCAGGCAGGGTAAACAGACACTTCCCCTGCCTGCATCCGATTACTCTTCGCTGAACAGGTCGCCGCCGTGCATGTCGATCATTTCCAGCGCTTTGCCGCCACCGCGCGCCACACAGGTCAGCGGGTCTTCAGCAACAACGACTGGAATGCCGGTTTCTTCCATTAACAAACGGTCAAGGTTACGCAGCAGTGCGCCACCACCGGTGAGCACCATGCCGCGCTCGGAGATGTCGGAAGCCAGTTCCGGCGGGCACTGTTCCAGTGCAACCATTACCGCGCTCACAATACCGGTCAGCGGTTCCTGCAGTGCTTCGAGGATTTCATTGGAGTTCAGGGTAAAACCGCGTGGAACACCTTCTGCCAGGTTACGGCCACGAACTTCGATTTCACGGACTTCATCGCCCGGATAAGCCGAACCGATTTCGTGCTTGATACGTTCTGCGGTGGCTTCACCGATCAGAGAACCGTAATTACGACGCACATAGTTGATGATAGCTTCGTCGAAACGGTCACCACCAATGCGCACAGAAGAGGAGTAAACCACACCGTTCAAGGAGATAACAGCAACTTCAGTGGTACCACCACCGATATCAACCACCATAGAACCGGTCGCTTCAGAAACCGGCAGGCCAGCACCAATTGCGGCAGCCATCGGTTCTTCAATCAGGAAGACTTCACGGGCACCAGCGCCCTGCGCGGATTCACGAATTGCGCGGCGTTCAACCTGGGTCGCGCCAACCGGCACACAAACCAGAACGCGCGGGCTTGGACGCATAAAGCTGTTGCTGTGCACTTGTTTGATGAAGTGCTGGAGCATTTTTTCAGTCACGAAGAAGTCGGCGATAACGCCGTCTTTCATTGGGCGAATGGCAGCAATATTGCCCGGCGTACGGCCCAGCATCTGCTTCGCGTCATGACCTACTGCAGCTACGCTTTTCGGTGAACCGGCACGATCCTGACGAATGGCCACCACGGAAGGCTCATTCAATACGATGCCTTGTCCTTTTACATAAATGAGGGTATTCGCAGTACCCAGGTCAATGGACAAGTCATTGGAAAACATGCCACGAAATTTTTTCAACATACTAAGGGATAATCCTGAAAGCTGGGGCGGAAAAGAAAATCCGCTTACTTTACCAACCACACGCAGCAGCGACAAGGCGCAAAAATCATCTGCTACGGTGAAAATTAGTGCAGTTCGTTTCCTTTGTTACAAATCTCTGCCTGAGTCCAGAAAGGCTTAATGCATCAGCAGCATTCCTCGCCTGTTTGCAACCGCGTAAGGTCATTCATCTGCATATGTGCTGCAACAATCTGGCGAGCAGACAAGCACACTCCCATGAGACGCAGCGCGCATTATTCTACGTGAAAACGGATTAAACGGCAGGTTAAACCGAGTATCTTTGTGAATATTTTTTCACGTTAGTATCAAGTGGCTGTGAGGACGCGAAAAAATCCCCTTGCCCGCCTGTAACACCGCGCTGAATCAGGGTCTGCCACTCGCTTCGCGAACGCACGCCGGTGGCGTAAACCTGGGTGCTGGTCCCGGAGCAGGCTTCCACCAGGCTTTGAACCAGCAGCTGGTTCTCCGTTCGCTTCTCAATGTTTCTGACCAGCCCCGGATGGAGCTTGAGTAACTCAACATTAAGTTCTTTGATCCAACTGGTACTTACCAGCGTCAAACCAGCCTGGTTGACGGCTACCCGTACCCCTAAAGCATTCACTAAACGAATAACAGGTTGTAAACGACTGATATGTTGACCTACATCGGCCTCTGCAAGTTCAATAATTATGCGTTTTCGTTGTGATTTTTCACATTGCATTAACGTATCGCGCAGCCAACGCTGAAAACGCGGGCGAATCAGCGACTCAACGGTAACCTGAATCGCCAGATTTTCCTCTGGCCAGTAACGCAATAGTGGAATAAGACGGCTGATTTGCAGACGGTCATACTCTTCCGATAAGCCAAACTGCAAGACCATCGGCATATACTCCGCCGAGCTAACCTCTTCATTACCATCGAAGATGCGGCACATGAGTTCGCGATGATGAACCTGACCTTCGCGAGTAACCGCCGGTTTTTGATAAAGGCGCGGGCCGCCGCGACTGAGCATTTGCTCGATAAGCGTACGCCAGCGAACATTACCGCGTCCTTTTTCAGGCAACGAGTCATCGTAAATAGCCCAGCTATTGCCGCCCTGCAATCCCGCATTACGCGTGGCAGACTCTGCATGTTCCATTACCTGCTCGGTATCCTGACCACTACGCCAGGCGCAGATACCAATGTGGATCATATCGTCGCGATCGAGCATTTTATTGTTCGGCAAGGTATCAACGGCTTTGATTAACTGACCGGCGATGCTCTCTGCCTCTTTTAACGTCCGGTGCGGTAACAGCGCAGCAAAATCACTGCGGTGGTAACGCGCCAGCAGTGCGCCAGGGTAGCGCATCATAAATGTCGACAGCAGATTCGTCAGAGTGAAGAACTGTTCTTCAACCTGGCTGTGCCCCCAGGTATCGCTCAACATATTGAAATCCGGCAGACGAATCATCATCACGATCCCGTGGGTACCTACTTTCTCCTGATCTTCCAGTAACGTTGCTAACTGATTATCGAAAAAGAGTCGGTTATTGAGGCCGGTTTTCACGTCCTGGGCGGCATAAGAGCGGATCAGCGTATCAAGACGGCTGTGTTGTTCGCGTGCGTTCTGAATTTCACGAAGCAGCGTATCCAGCGCACTGCTGGTTCTGGGCGGCCATTCATAGATGGTTCCCAACACATTAGAGCCACGCTCACCGTTTAAGATACGAGTAGCCCGGGTTTCCAGCAATTCTTGCCCGGCAAGTTGCCGTTGTAACCAGCGTACCGCCAGGAAGAGCATAACAATGATAAAGCCAATCGCCCCCGTGAGCGGCGCGGTGGTCATCAACGAATGGAAATAGTTGCCCATCGGATCCTGATAAACCAGACGCAACGACATCCCCGGATGCTTTATCAACGGAACGCTCAGTTCGCGAAACAGATCGCTGGAGCCAACTGGACGATAACTACCATTTCTGGCCAGGGTATAAACCTGTTTATCACCATGGAGCAGGTCTACACGAACGATATCTGCCGACATCATTAATTCGGTAATTTGTGGCCTTAATACGCTGAAGTCATTCGACACAAGGTGGGTATCAATCGCCGTCGCCACCGCCTGAACGCGATGACTAAACTTATACTGAATGGCGTTGTAGAAACTTAGCGAACAGCCCAGCAAAGTCACAAAAATTGTTAACCCGGTGAGCAGCGTAACAAAGGCCGAAAATTTCGTCGTTAATCTCATCCTTGTGTTAACTCCGATAGTGAGGAAGCGGGCATACTAGCAAATCAGATTTATCTCGCAATTTATTGCGCTTCATCGGCTTTGCTTTTCCATTAGCGAGTATAGTCTTCAGAAATTATTTTCCAATCCATCATGCACATGAGGACCACTTATGCAGGCGTTACTTTTAGAACAGCAGGACGGCAAAACTCTCGCATCAGTACAGACTCTGGACGAAAGTCGCCTGCCGGAGGGCGATGTCACGGTCGATGTTCACTGGTCGAGCCTGAACTATAAAGATGCGCTGGCGATTACCGGTAAGGGAAAAATCATCCGTAATTTTCCGATGATTCCTGGGATCGATTTTGCCGGAACTGTACGCACCAGCGAAGATCCGCGTTTTCATGCCGGTCAGGAGGTGTTACTCACTGGCTGGGGCGTTGGTGAAAACCACTGGGGTGGGCTGGCGGAGCAGGCGCGAGTGAAAGGTGACTGGCTGGTTGCCATGCCGCAAGGGCTGGACGCGCGTAAAGCAATGATTATCGGTACTGCCGGTTTTACCGCCATGCTGTGTGTGATGGCGCTGGAAGATGCCGGTGTTCGCCCGCAGGACGGGGAGATTGTCGTGACGGGTGCCAGTGGTGGCGTCGGCAGTACCGCCGTGGCGCTGCTGCATAAGTTGGGTTATCAGGTCGTTGCCGTTTCCGGTCGCGAAAGTACCCATGAATATCTGAAAAGTTTAGGTGCTAGCCGTGTTCTCCCTCGTGATGAGTTTGCCGAATCCCGTCCTCTGGAAAAACAAGTCTGGGCTGGGGCAATTGACACCGTTGGCGACAAAGTGCTGGCAAAAGTGCTGGCGCAAATGAATTACGGCGGCTGCGTGGCGGCCTGTGGTCTGGCGGGTGGTTTTACTCTGCCAACCACGGTCATGCCATTTATTCTGCGTAATGTCCGTTTGCAAGGGGTGGATTCAGTAATGACGCCACCAGAACGCCGCGCACAAGCCTGGCAGCGACTGGTCGCCGATTTACCGGAATCATTCTATACCCAGGCGGCAAAAGAGATATCTCTGTCAGAGGCACCGAACTTTGCCGAGGCCATCATTAATAACCAGATCCAGGGTCGCACGCTGGTGAAGGTTAACTAACCATTTAGCAGGGAATAATAAGAGAGGGAACTCATTTTGAAATCATTATTCAATCGGTTAACGGGAAAAGCGGTTAGCCGGACAGCTTTCGTCGAACACCTTGGTCAGGAAGTTATACAACATCATCCAAACTGGAAAGTCATGATTTCGACTGACCACAAATTGATGCGCATTGATACTCCACTAAACAGCTATTATTGATACGCCTCCGTCGCCTGTTAGGTTTATGTTGCTTTGCCTGGGCGACGCTACGCTTAGCCCCTTACTTATTTCTGGTACCATGGGGTGAATAATCTGATTTTGTTTGACTACAAATTAATCACTCGAACCTATTTAATGCTGAGCATTGTCAATCGGTTAATTTTGCGTGCTTTAGCATTCACATCTATCCAGACGATGCAGTGAAAATTGGGTAATCCCCAGCAACCGCTGCGTAATGTCGTCTATCTTGTCGCGATCCTGGCATCCCTACATTATTTGTGGTCTGTGAAGATTATCTCATTGCAGCCCCTCATCTTCGCAGGGCTGGCTTTTCAGCTTTTCACCTTACGTTATAAGAAGTTCCGTCGATGATGGCGCTAATTTCGTGAATTGTGCGGCTTGTTGCAAATTACACGGTGTTGAAGGTTATTTACATGTTAGCTGTTGATTATCTTCCCTGATAAGACCAGTATTTAGCTGCCAATTGCTACGAAATCGTTATAATGTGCGACCTCGTCCTCCCTGACGCAGTTTTTGCGCTGCGGAAAAGGTGACATTGGCGCAACGAAGGTATATTTTGTTTTTTGCCGGAGGATAGCAGCAGATCGCTGCACAATGTCCGTCAAGTCTAACATTGACACTCTGGGGCAAAATAGACCGGCGTCCCGGCCTGCTGGAATTTATCGCTATGCATACAGCTGTCGGGGCATACGCTTTACAGACGGCGGTGAAACGCCTGTCACAATCACACTAAACAAAGAGTACGGAACCCACTCATGGATATTCGTAAGATTAAAAAACTGATCGAGCTGGTTGAAGAATCAGGCATCTCCGAACTGGAAATTTCTGAAGGCGAAGAGTCAGTACGCATTAGCCGTGCAGCTCCTGCCGCAAGTTTCCCTGTGATGCAACAAGCTTACGCTGCACCAATGATGCAGCAGCCAGCTCAATCTAACGCAGCCGCTCCGGCGACCGTTCCTTCCATGGAAGCGCCAGCAGCAGCGGAAATCAGTGGTCACATCGTACGTTCCCCGATGGTTGGTACTTTCTACCGCACCCCAAGCCCGGACGCAAAAGCGTTCATCGAAGTGGGTCAGAAAGTCAACGTGGGCGATACCCTGTGCATCGTTGAAGCCATGAAAATGATGAACCAGATCGAAGCGGACAAATCCGGTACCGTGAAAGCAATTCTGGTCGAAAGTGGACAACCGGTAGAATTTGACGAGCCGCTGGTCGTCATCGAGTAACGAGGCGAACATGCTGGATAAAATTGTTATTGCCAACCGCGGCGAGATTGCATTGCGTATTCTTCGTGCCTGTAAAGAACTGGGCATCAAGACTGTCGCTGTGCACTCCAGCGCGGATCGCGATCTAAAACACGTATTACTGGCAGATGAAACGGTCTGTATTGGCCCTGCTCCGTCAGTAAAAAGTTATCTGAACATCCCGGCAATCATCAGCGCCGCTGAAATCACCGGCGCAGTAGCAATCCATCCGGGTTACGGCTTCCTCTCCGAGAACGCCAACTTTGCCGAGCAGGTTGAACGCTCCGGCTTTATCTTCATTGGCCCGAAAGCAGAAACCATTCGCCTGATGGGCGACAAAGTATCCGCAATCGCGGCGATGAAAAAAGCGGGCGTCCCTTGCGTACCGGGTTCTGACGGCCCGCTGGGCGACGATATGGATAAAAACCGTGCCATTGCTAAACGCATTGGTTATCCGGTGATTATCAAAGCCTCCGGCGGCGGCGGCGGTCGCGGTATGCGCGTAGTGCGCGGCGACGCTGAACTGGCACAATCCATCTCCATGACCCGTGCGGAAGCGAAAGCTGCTTTCAGCAACGATATGGTTTACATGGAGAAATACCTGGAAAATCCTCGCCACGTCGAGATTCAGGTACTGGCTGACGGTCAGGGCAACGCTATCTATCTGGCGGAACGTGACTGCTCCATGCAACGCCGCCACCAGAAAGTGGTCGAAGAAGCGCCAGCACCGGGCATTACCCCGGAACTGCGTCGCTACATCGGCGAACGTTGCGCTAAAGCGTGTGTTGATATCGGCTATCGCGGTGCAGGTACTTTCGAGTTCCTGTTCGAAAACGGCGAGTTCTATTTCATCGAAATGAACACCCGTATTCAGGTAGAACACCCGGTTACAGAAATGATCACCGGCGTTGACCTGATCAAAGAACAGCTGCGTATCGCTGCCGGTCAACCGCTGTCGATCAAGCAAGAAGAAGTTCACGTTCGCGGCCATGCGGTGGAATGTCGTATCAACGCCGAAGATCCGAACACCTTCCTGCCAAGTCCGGGCAAAATCACCCGTTTCCACGCACCTGGCGGTTTTGGCGTACGTTGGGAGTCTCATATCTACGCGGGCTACACCGTACCGCCGTACTATGACTCAATGATCGGTAAGCTGATTTGCTACGGTGAAAACCGTGACGTGGCGATTGCCCGCATGAAGAATGCGCTGCAGGAGCTGATCATCGACGGTATCAAAACCAACGTTGATCTGCAGATCCGCATCATGAATGACGAGAACTTCCAGCATGGTGGCACTAACATCCACTATCTGGAGAAAAAACTCGGTCTTCAGGAAAAATAAGACTGCTAAAGCGTCAAAAGGCCGGATTTTCCGGCCTTTTTTATTACTGGGGATCGACAACCCCCATAAGGTACAATCCCCGCTTTCTTCACCCATCAGGGACAAAAAATGGACACTCGTTTTGTTCAGGCCCATAAAGAGGCGCGCTGGGCGCTGGGGCTGACCCTTTTGTATCTGGCAGTTTGGTTAGTAGCCGCTTACTTATCTGGCGTTGCCCCCGGTTTTACCGGCTTTCCGCGCTGGTTTGAGATGGCCTGCATCCTGACGCCGCTGCTGTTTATTGGACTGTGCTGGGCGATGGTGAAATTTATCTATCGCGATATCCCACTGGAGGATGACGATGCAGCTTGAAGTAATTCTACCGCTGGTCGCCTATCTGGTGGTGGTGTTCGGTATCTCGGTTTATGCGATGCGTAAACGGAGCACCGGCACCTTCCTTAATGAGTATTTCCTCGGCAGCCGCTCTATGGGCGGTATTGTGCTGGCGATGACGCTCACCGCGACCTATATCAGTGCCAGTTCGTTTATCGGCGGGCCAGGAGCTGCTTATAAATACGGGCTGGGCTGGGTATTGCTGGCGATGATTCAGCTTCCTGCAGTCTGGCTTTCACTCGGTATTCTCGGCAAGAAGTTTGCGATTCTTGCGCGCCGCTACAATGCAGTGACGCTGAACGATATGCTGTTTGCCCGCTACCAGAGTCGTCTTCTGGTGTGGCTGGCGAGTTTGAGTTTGCTGGTTGCGTTCGTTGGTGCGATGACCGTGCAGTTTATCGGCGGTGCGCGCCTGCTGGAAACCGCGGCGGGTATTCCTTATGAAACCGGGCTGCTGATTTTTGGTATCAGCATTGCGTTATATACCGCCTTTGGTGGCTTTCGCGCCAGCGTGCTGAACGACACCATGCAAGGGCTTGTGATGCTGATTGGCACCGTTGTGCTGCTTATTGGCGTAGTACATGCCGCTGGCGGCTTAAGTAACGCAGTACAGACCTTGCAAACCATCGATCCGCAACTGGTTACGCCACAAGGCGCTGACGATATTCTGTCGCCTGCCTTTATGACGTCGTTCTGGGTACTGGTGTGTTTTGGCGTGATTGGCCTGCCGCATACTGCGGTGCGCTGTATCTCTTATAAAGACAGCAAAGCCGTACATCGGGGGATCATCATCGGTACGATTGTGGTCGCAATTCTGATGTTCGGTATGCACCTGGCCGGAGCGTTAGGTCGGGCGGTGATCCCCGATCTCACCGTACCGGACCTGGTGATCCCAACGTTAATGGTAAAAGTGCTGCCACCGTTTGCTGCCGGGATCTTCCTGGCTGCACCGATGGCTGCGATCATGTCGACAATTAACGCCCAACTGCTGCAAAGTTCCGCTACGATCATTAAAGATCTCTATCTGAATATCCGTCCGGATCAAATGCAAAACGAGACGCGTCTGAAGCGGATGTCGGCGGTAATTACGTTAGTTCTCGGCGCGTTGCTGCTGCTTGCCGCCTGGAAGCCGCCAGAAATGATCATCTGGCTGAATTTGTTGGCCTTCGGTGGGCTGGAAGCCGTTTTCCTGTGGCCGCTGGTGCTGGGTCTTTACTGGGAACGCGCCAACGCCAAAGGCGCGCTAAGTGCGATGATCGTTGGCGGCGTGCTGTATGCCGTACTCGCGACGCTGAATATTCAGTACCTGGGCTTCCACCCTATCGTGCCCTCGTTACTACTAAGTTTGCTGGCTTTCCTGGTCGGAAACCGTTTCGGTACATCCGTCCCGCAAGCTACCGTTTTGACTACTGATAAATAAAGAGTTTTGCCATGCCTTGGATCCAACTGAAACTGAACACCACCGGCGCGAACGCGGAAGATCTTAGCGATGCGCTGATGGAAGCGGGTGCCGTTTCTATCACTTTTCAGGATACCCACGATACGCCAGTATTTGAACCGCTGCCGGGCGAAACGCGCCTGTGGGGCGACACCGATGTGATTGGTCTGTTCGACGCTGAAACCGATATGAACGACGTGGTGGCGATTCTGGAAAACCATCCGCTGCTCGGCGCAGGCTTCGCGCATAAAATCGAACAACTAGAAGATAAAGACTGGGAGCGCGAATGGATGGATAATTTCCACCCGATGCGCTTTGGTGAACGACTGTGGATCTGCCCTAGCTGGCGTGATGTGCCGGACGAAAACGCCGTCAACGTGATGTTAGATCCAGGGCTGGCGTTTGGTACGGGTACCCATCCAACCACCTCTCTGTGCCTGCAATGGCTCGACAGCCTCGATTTAACCGGTAAAACAGTCATCGACTTTGGCTGTGGTTCCGGCATTCTGGCGATCGCGGCGCTGAAACTGGGTGCAGCAAAAGCCATTGGTATTGATATCGATCCGCAGGCGATTCAGGCCAGCCGCGATAACGCCGAACGTAATGGCGTTTCTGACCGTCTGGAACTCTACTTACCGAAAGATCAGCCAGAAGAAATGAAAGCCGACGTGGTGGTCGCTAACATCCTTGCAGGCCCATTACGTGAACTGGCACCGTTAATCAGCGTCCTGCCGGTTTCAGGCGGTTTGCTGGGCCTTTCCGGTATTCTGGCAAGCCAGGCAGAGAGCGTTTGTGAAGCTTATGCCGATAGCTTCGCACTGGACCCGGTCGTGGAAAAAGAAGAGTGGTGCCGTATTACCGGTCGTAAGAATTAACCTTCGCATCGCCGTAGGGTGACGCGGGGCGAAGTGCGAGCAAGCTCACAAAAGGCACGTAAATTTGCCGATTATTTACGCAAATTTGCGTGCCAAAATTTTCATTCATAAAGAAAAATTGAGAACTTACTCAAATTTCTTTGAGTGTAAATTTTAGTCACTATTTTCTAATATGATGATTTTTATGAGTAATTATCGCACCACGCTCATTTTAAATGCAATTCTTTGATCCATCTCAGAGGATTGGTCAAAGTTTGGCCTTTCATCTCGTGCAAAAAATGCGTAATATACGCCGCCTTGCAGTCACAGTATGGTCATTTCTTAACTCATGCGCATCGGACAATATCAGCTCAGAAATCGCCTGATCGCAGCGCCCATGGCTGGCATTACAGACAGACCTTTTCGGACGTTGTGCTACGAGATGGGAGCCGGATTGACAGTATCCGAGATGATGTCTTCTAACCCACAGGTTTGGGAAAGCGACAAATCTCGTTTACGGATGGTGCACATTGATGAACCCGGTATTCGCACCGTGCAAATTGCTGGTAGCGATCCGAAAGAAATGGCAGATGCAGCACGTATTAACGTGGAAAGCGGTGCCCAGATTATTGATATCAATATGGGTTGCCCGGCTAAAAAAGTGAATCGCAAGCTCGCAGGTTCAGCCCTCTTGCAGTACCCGGATGTCGTTAAATCGATCCTTACCGAGGTCGTCAATGCAGTGGACGTTCCTGTTACCCTGAAGATTCGCACCGGCTGGGCACCGGAACACCGTAACTGCGAAGAGATTGCCCAACTGGCTGAAGACTGTGGCATTCAGGCTCTGACCATTCATGGCCGTACACGCGCCTGTTTGTTCAATGGAGAAGCTGAGTACGACAGTATTCGGGCAGTTAAGCAGAAAGTTTCCATTCCGGTTATCGCGAATGGCGACATTACTGACCCGCTTAAAGCCAGAGCTGTGCTCGACTATACAGGGGCGGATGCCCTGATGATAGGCCGCGCAGCTCAGGGAAGACCCTGGATCTTTCGGGAAATCCAGCATTATCTGGACACTGGGGAGTTGCTGCCCCCGCTGCCTTTGGCAGAGGTTAAGCGCTTGCTTTGCGCGCACGTTCGGGAACTGCATGACTTTTATGGTCCGGCAAAAGGGTACCGAATTGCACGTAAACACGTTTCCTGGTATCTCCAGGAACACGCTCCAAATGACCAGTTTCGGCGCACATTCAACGCCATTGAGGATGCCAGCGAACAGCTGGAGGCGTTGGAGGCATACTTCGAAAATTTTGCGTAAACAGAAATAAAGAGCTGACAGAACTATGTTCGAACAACGCGTAAATTCTGACGTACTGACCGTTTCTACCGTTAACTCTCAGGATCAGGTAACCCAAAAACCCCTGCGTGACTCGGTTAAACAGGCACTGAAGAACTATTTTGCTCAACTGAATGGTCAGGATGTGAATGACCTCTATGAGCTGGTACTGGCTGAAGTAGAACAGCCCCTGTTGGACATGGTGATGCAATACACCCGTGGTAACCAGACCCGTGCTGCGCTGATGATGGGCATCAACCGTGGTACGCTGCGTAAAAAATTGAAAAAATACGGCATGAACTAATTCAGGTTAGCTAAATGCTTGATTAAAAAGGCGCTACTCGGCATGGGGAAGCGCCTTTTTTATAGGTGTCACAAAGGGAGTGACCATGAGAACAGGATGTGAACCGACCCGGTTTGGTAATGAAGCTAAGACCATTATTCACGGTGATGCGCTTGCCGAACTTAAAAAGATCCCCGCCGAAAGTGTCGATCTGATCTTTGCCGACCCACCATATAACATCGGTAAAAATTTTGATGGTCTGATCGAAGCCTGGAAAGAAGATCTGTTTATCGACTGGCTGTTTGAAGTGATTGCAGAGTGCCACCGCGTTCTGAAAAAGCAGGGCAGCATGTACATCATGAACAGTACGGAAAACATGCCCTTTATCGATCTCCAGTGCCGCAAGCTTTTTACCATCAAAAGTCGCATCGTCTGGTCATATGACAGTTCTGGAGTGCAGGCGAAAAAACACTACGGCTCCATGTACGAACCCATCCTGATGATGGTGAAAGACGCAAAGAACTACACATTCAACGGTGATGCTATTCTGGTAGAAGCCAAAACCGGATCGCAGCGCGCGTTGATCGATTATCGCAAAAATCCTCCACAGCCTTACAATCATCAAAAAGTACCGGGTAACGTTTGGGATTTTCCGCGCGTGCGTTATTTGATGGATGAATATGAAAACCACCCGACGCAAAAACCGGAAGCCTTACTGAAACGCATTATTCTCGCCTCTTCCAACCCAGGCGATATCGTTCTCGACCCGTTTGCTGGTAGCTTTACTACCGGTGCCGTAGCCATCGCCAGCGGACGAAAATTCATTGGTATTGAGATCAACAGCGAGTACATCAAAATGGGGCTTCGACGGCTGGATGTCGCGTCGCATTACTCTGCGGAAGAACTGGCGAAAGTGAAAAAAAGAAAGACCGGCAACCTGTCAAAACGAAGCCGGTTAAGCGAAGTTGACCCCGATCTCATTACAAAGTAAAGGATGTGTAAGCCTGGTTTTCAGATTATTCATTTCGTGTATATTTCCTGCCAGACTTGGTTAAACATGCACAGGCTCAGGTAATGATTCGCAAGTATTGGTGGCTCGTCGTTTTCGCTGTCTTCGTTTTTCTGTTTGATACTTTACTGATGCAGTGGATTGAACTGCTGGCAACAGAAACAGACAAATGCCGCAATATGAACTCAGTTAATCCACTAAAACTGGTTAACTGTGACGAACTGAATTTTCAGGACAGAATGTGAATTTACATGACACTTAATTCATTCGTTTGATGAATTAATTTCGTTATGTTTTCATCTGGCATGAACATTCTTAATACGTTATCGACCAGAGCGGGGGCTTGTTTATAAAGATCATAACCCGCCATATTCATTAACCAGTTTTGAACAATTCCGCTGAAGGCACCATCAATAATAATCATCACAACATCTAAATCGAGGTTATTTGCTACACAACCTTGTTGCTGACACGCCTGCAATACTTCGCGGAGAGTCTGCGGATTAAAGCCCATCTTTTCGCGTATCACTCCCTCGGCCAGCATCTCATCATTAAATTCACATTTGTGATATAAGATTTTCAGCAACGCCTGCTGGCGGGGAATTTTGGCAATATATTGCAAGCCGACAATCAATTTTTCACGCAATTGTTGAAACGGGTCATGCTCTAATCCAGCCGTCAAGTGTTCCTGGATTAACTCCCGCAATGAAGGCTGTTGCAACCACATCTCATTAAACAGTTGAGTCTTGTTTTCGAAGTGCCAGTAGATAGCGCCACGCGTAACGTTAGCGGCGTCGGCAATGTCGTTGAGCGTCGTCTTGCTTACGCCATGCTGCGCAAACTGGGCGATGGCAGTTTCAATCAGTTCTTGCCGGGTCTTCAGAGCTTCGGCTTTGGTTCTTTTTGCCATGATTAATTATTCAGGAAATAAATATATTCGACACAGAGTGAGAAAATAGCGAAGGTTAATCTATCACCTAATGTGTATTTATACGAGAGGCTAATATTGAGTTGCTATAAATCGTTAAATAAATAATATATATTATTTACCTAAGATACATTCACTACATCAATATATATTTCAATTTACGAGGTTTTAATTCTGCCTCTTTCAACCCGCGTCAAAATAAAACAGTAGAATATTAATCTTTTTTTGTGTTTATGTGCCTTGAGATGCCTGTATTCATAACTATTCCTTACATCGACGAATGATAATTTGTAGGATAGCGAACTGTATTTTTCTTTCTGCGAGTTAACGCGTTGCCTTTTTGGGTAAATAACGCGCTTTTGGTTTTTTGAGGAATAGTAATGACGAAACATGCCAGGTTTTTCCTCCTGCCCTCCTTTATTCTGATCTCCGCGGCTTTAATCGCCGGTTGTAACGATAAGGGAGAAGAGAAAGCTCACGTCGGTGAACCGCAGGTTACCGTTCATATTGTAAAAACGGCCCCGTTAGAAGTTAAGACTGAATTACCAGGCCGCACCAATGCTTATCGTATAGCCGAAGTTCGCCCACAGGTTAGCGGGATCGTACTGAATCGCAATTTCACTGAAGGCAGCGATGTGCAAGCAGGCCAGTCCCTGTACCAGATCGATCCCGCGACCTATCAGGCAAATTATGACAGCGCGAAAGGCGAACTGGCGAAAAGTGAAGCCGCCGCCGCCATCGCGCATTTGACGGTAAAACGTTACGTTCCGCTCGTGGGTACGAAATACATCAGCCAGCAGGAGTACGACCAGGCCATTGCTGATGCTCGTCAGGCCGATGCCGCCGTGATTGCCGCAAAAGCCACAGTCGAAAGCGCTCGCATCAATCTTGCTTATACCAAAGTCACTGCGCCAATTAGCGGACGTATCGGCAAATCGACTGTGACCGAAGGCGCTCTTGTCACTAATGGGCAAACGACTGAACTGGCGACTGTCCAGCAGCTCGATCCTATCTACGTTGATGTGACCCAATCCAGCAACGATTTTATGAGGCTGAAGCAATCCGTAGAGCAAGGAAATTTGCATAAGGAAAACGCCACCAGCAACGTAGAGTTGGTCATGGAAAACGGTCAAACCTATCCCCTGAAAGGTACGCTGCAATTCTCCGATGTGACCGTTGATGAAAGCACCGGCTCCATAACCCTACGTGCTGTCTTCCCTAACCCGCAACATACGCTTTTGCCGGGTATGTTTGTGCGTGCACGGATTGATGAAGGCGTCCAACCTGACGCCATTCTTATCCCGCAACAAGGCGTTAGCCGCACACCGCGTGGTGATGCAACCGTGCTGATTGTTAACGATAAAAGTCAGGTTGAAGCGCGCCCTGTCGTTGCCAGTCAGGCGATTGGCGATAAATGGTTGATTAGTGAAGGACTGAAATCTGGCGATCAAGTCATTGTCAGCGGCCTGCAAAAAGCGCGTCCGGGAGAGCAGGTTAAAGCCACTACCGATACCCCCGCAGATACTGCATCGAAGTAAGGTAATCTGACATGGCAAACTTTTTTATTCGACGACCGATATTTGCATGGGTGCTGGCCATTATTCTGATGATGGCGGGCGCACTGGCGATCCTACAATTGCCCGTCGCTCAGTATCCAACAATTGCACCGCCTGCGGTTTCTGTTTCAGCAAACTATCCGGGCGCTGATGCGCAGACCGTGCAGGATACGGTGACGCAGGTTATCGAACAGAATATGAACGGTATCGATAACCTGATGTATATGTCCTCCACCAGCGATTCCGCCGGTAGCGTGACAATTACCCTTACCTTCCAGTCCGGGACCGATCCTGATATCGCGCAAGTGCAGGTGCAGAACAAACTCCAGCTCGCCACGCCGTTGCTGCCGCAGGAGGTTCAGCAGCAGGGGATCAGTGTTGAAAAGTCCAGTAGCAGCTATTTGATGGTGGCGGGCTTTGTCTCTGATAACCCAGGCACCACACAGGACGATATCTCGGACTATGTGGCCTCTAACGTTAAAGATACGCTTAGCCGTCTGAATGGCGTCGGTGACGTACAGCTTTTCGGCGCACAGTATGCGATGCGTATCTGGCTGGATGCCGATCTGCTAAACAAATATAAACTGACACCGGTTGATGTGATTAACCAGTTGAAGGTACAGAACGATCAGATCGCTGCCGGACAGTTGGGCGGAACGCCAGCGTTACCAGGGCAACAATTGAACGCCTCGATTATTGCTCAGACGCGGTTTAAAAATCCGGAAGAATTCGGCAAAGTGACCCTGCGCGTAAACAGTGACGGCTCGGTGGTACGCCTGAAAGATGTCGCACGGGTTGAACTTGGCGGTGAAAACTATAACGTTATCGCTCGTATCAACGGAAAACCGGCGGCGGGCCTGGGGATTAAGCTGGCAACCGGCGCGAATGCTCTCGATACCGCGAAAGCCATTAAGGCAAAACTGGCGGAATTACAGCCATTCTTCCCGCAGGGAATGAAGGTTCTCTACCCTTATGACACCACGCCATTCGTCCAGCTTTCTATTCACGAAGTGGTAAAAACGCTGTTCGAAGCCATTATGCTGGTGTTCCTGGTGATGTATCTGTTCTTGCAGAATATGCGAGCAACGCTGATCCCCACCATTGCGGTACCCGTGGTGTTGTTAGGGACGTTTGCCATCCTCGCCGCTTTTGGTTACTCCATCAACACACTAACGATGTTCGGGATGGTGCTTGCCATCGGGCTGCTCGTCGATGATGCGATAGTGGTGGTGGAGAACGTCGAGCGCGTGATGATGGAGGATAAGCTCCCGCCAAAAGAAGCGACGGAAAAATCGATGTCGCAAATTCAGGGCGCACTGGTGGGTATCGCGATGGTGCTGTCAGCGGTATTTATTCCGATGGCATTCTTCGGCGGTTCTACTGGGGCAATTTATCGCCAGTTCTCTATCACCATCGTTTCGGCAATGGCGCTTTCTGTTCTGGTGGCATTGATTCTTACCCCTGCGTTATGTGCAACGCTGCTTAAACCCGTCTCTGCTGAGCATCACGAAAATAAGGGCGGTTTCTTCGGTTGGTTTAATACCACCTTCGATCATAGCGTTAACCACTACACCAACAGCGTCGGCAAAATCCTCGGATCCACAGGACGATATTTACTGATCTATGCGCTGATTGTTGCAGGAATGGTGGTGTTGTTTTTACGTCTTCCGTCTTCCTTCTTACCTGAAGAGGATCAGGGTGTCTTTCTGACCATGATTCAGTTACCCGCTGGCGCGACGCAAGAGCGGACGCAAAAAGTGTTGGATCAAGTTACGGATTACTATCTGAAGAACGAGAAAGCGAACGTTGAAAGTGTCTTTACGGTTAACGGCTTTAGCTTCAGCGGCCAGGCACAAAACGCCGGTATGGCCTTCGTCAGTCTGAAACCGTGGGAAGAGCGTAATGGTGACGAAAACAGTGCGGAAGCGGTAATCCATCGTGCCAAAATGGAATTGGGCAAGATCCGCGACGGTTTTGTCATTCCATTCAATATGCCAGCCATTGTTGAACTGGGCACGGCAACGGGTTTCGACTTTGAGTTAATTGATCAGGCTGGGCTGGGTCACGATGCCCTAACCCAGGCCCGTAACCAGTTGCTTGGTATGGCGGCGCAACATCCTGCCAGCTTAGTCAGCGTGCGCCCTAATGGCCTGGAAGACACCGCGCAGTTTAAACTGGAAGTTGACCAGGAAAAGGCGCAGGCATTAGGTGTTTCACTTTCTGACATCAATCAGACCATTTCAACGGCGCTGGGTGGGACTTACGTTAACGACTTCATCGACCGTGGCCGCGTGAAAAAGTTGTATGTTCAGGCGGATGCCAAATTCCGTATGCTGCCAGAAGATGTCGATAAACTTTATGTCCGCAGCGCCAACGGCGAAATGGTGCCATTCTCGGCCTTTACCACTTCACATTGGGTGTATGGCTCTCCGCGACTGGAACGCTACAACGGTCTGCCGTCAATGGAGATTCAGGGGGAAGCCGCGCCAGGAACCAGTTCCGGCGATGCCATGGCGTTGATGGAAAACCTTGCGTCAAAATTACCTGCGGGCATTGGTTATGACTGGACGGGTATGTCGTATCAGGAACGCTTATCGGGAAACCAGGCTCCCGCTCTGGTAGCAATTTCCTTTGTGGTTGTTTTCCTGTGCCTTGCTGCACTCTATGAAAGCTGGTCAATTCCTGTCTCGGTTATGTTGGTAGTGCCGTTAGGGATTGTCGGCGTGCTGCTGGCGGCGACACTCTTTAATCAAAAAAATGACGTCTACTTTATGGTGGGCTTGCTAACGACAATTGGCTTGTCGGCCAAAAACGCTATTTTGATCGTTGAGTTCGCTAAAGATCTCATGGAGAAAGAGGGTAAAGGTGTTGTTGAAGCGACACTGATGGCAGTACGTATGCGTCTGCGTCCTATCCTGATGACCTCTCTCGCCTTTATTCTCGGCGTATTACCGCTAGCTATCAGTAACGGTGCCGGCAGTGGCGCGCAGAACGCTGTGGGTATCGGGGTAATGGGAGGAATGGTCTCTGCAACGTTGCTGGCAATCTTCTTCGTACCGGTGTTCTTTGTGGTGATCCGCCGTTGCTTTAAAGGATAAATCAGAAACATAAAGGCGCTTTCGGGTGCCTTTATTATTTCCAGTGAAACCCATAAAAATTAATAAGATATTCTTCTGCTCACTCTTTAAAAGCTTTCTATAGTTCCCGCTCCCTTCACTATTTTTACAATTCACATAATTTGTCATTATTCATTCCGCAAGATTTATAACCTCCGGTGATAAAATGGCATTCAGCTCGTTAATAAGAGAGTTAACTTATTAAGCGTTAGCGTTTATTACTGAGGTAACACCATGAAAAGATTAATTCCTGTGGCATTGCTCACCGCATTGCTGGCGGGCTGTGCTCACGATTCGCCCTGCGTTCCGGTTTATGACGATCAGGGTCGTCTGGTTCACACCAATACCTGTATGAAAGGCACGACTCAGGATAACTGGGAAACGGCTGGGGCTATTGCCGGCGGGGCAGCTGCTGTTGCTGGCCTGACGATGGGGATCATCGCTCTATCGAAATAACTGAACAGGGCGCGGAGTTCCGCGCTCTTTTTAACGATACAGTATCTCTCCATAAGATAAAATATTGCTATATTCTGCTGGGTAATTCCCTGCTGATTTAGCATGTTACATCGCGTTATTTCGCTGCTTTCGAAATAACGCATCAATTTAATTTTCACACTTCCCACCAGAAATATACTCACGCTAACAATCATTATTCTGCTTAGTAAAACACGCGTAAATATTTTGCGCCAAAATGTGGCGCATGTTTCATTTTCGCACCATTGCGGGGCGCTGTTTTTATTATTTCCTGTCTACACTCAGCTTATTGCGACGCGAAATCGTGCGCAAAAGCTGGCACTACTTTTGCTTATAAGAGGATGGCCACAGACAGGTAAAAGACGTTTCCCAAACGTCCTATAACGATAATTTTCGCCTCACAGGAAGCATTATGAAAAAGATGATGATAGCCACACTGGCTGCCGCCAGCGTGCTGCTTGCCGTTGCAAATCAGGCGCTGCTGGCGCGACGCTTGATGCCGTTCAGAAAAAAGGTTTTGTGCAATGCGGGATCAGTGATGGATTACCTGGGTTCTCTTATGCCGATGCTGACGGTAAGTTTTCAGGTATTGATGTTGATATTTGTCGTGGTGTTGCCGCTGCTGTATTTGGTGACGACACGAAAGTGAAATATACCCCGCTCACTGCAAAAGAACGCTTCACCGCTTTACAGTCAGGGGAGGTGGATTTGCTCTCCCGTAATACGACCTGGACTTCATCTCGCGATGCCGGGATGGGAATGGCATTTACCGGCGTCACTTATTACGACGGCATTGGCTTCCTGACGCACGATAAAGCGGGGCTAAAAAGCGCGAAAGAACTGGATGGCGCTACCGTCTGTATTCAGGCGGGTACTGATACCGAACTCAACGTCGCCGACTACTTCAAGGCAAACAATATGAAGTACACACCGGTGACTTTCGATCGCTCTGACGAATCAGCGAAGGCACTGGAATCTGGTCGCTGCGATACGCTGGCCTCGGATCAATCACAACTGTATGCCCTGCGCATCAAATTAAGCAACCCAGCTGAATGGATTGTCTTACCGGAAGTTATCTCAAAAGAACCGCTTGGTCCGGTAGTTCGTCGTGGCGATGATGAATGGTTCTCGATTGTACGCTGGACGCTTTTCGCCATGCTGAATGCTGAAGAGATGGGCATCAATTCCCAGAACGTCGATGAAAAAGCGGCTAATCCAGCAACGCCTGATATGGCACATCTGCTGGGTAAAGAAGGCGATTACGGCAAGGATCTGAAGCTGGATAATAAATGGGCCTATAACATCATCAAACAGGTGGGTAACTACTCGGAAATTTTTGAGCGTAACGTAGGTTCAGAAAGCCCGCTGAAAATTAAACGTGGGCAAAATAATCTCTGGAATAACGGCGGTATTCAGTACGCACCGCCCGTGCGTTAAGTCGGTGTGAGGTAACGAGCGTCGCTACGGCGGCGCTCTCTTCAGCGTTATGCTTTCCGAGGTTTCTATGTCTCATCGCCGCTCAACCGTTAAAGGCTCACTCTCTTTTGCCAACCCTACGGTTCGCGCCTGGTTATTCCAGATCCTTGCCGTTGTTGCTGTTGTCGGCATTGTTGGTTGGTTATTTCACAACACTGTAACGAATCTCAATAATCGTGGCATTACTTCAGGTTTTGCCTTTCTGGATCGCGGCGCTGGCTTCGGTATTGTCCAGCATTTGATCGATTACCAGCAGGGCGACACCTACGGACGCGTTTTTATTGTCGGCTTACTCAATACGCTACTGGTTTCTGCATTGTGTATTGTGTTCGCTTCTGTTTTGGGCTTCTTTATCGGTCTGGCGAGACTTTCGGATAACTGGCTGCTACGAAAGCTTTCCACAATTTATATTGAGATCTTCCGTAATATTCCCCCGCTGCTGCAAATCTTCTTCTGGTACTTTGCCGTGTTGCGCAATTTGCCCGGACCACGCCAGGCTGTGAGCGCGTTTGATCTGGCCTTTTTGAGCAATCGTGGGCTTTATATTCCGTCACCGCAGCTGGGAGACGGATTTATTGCGTTTATCCTGGCTGTTGTTATGGCTATAGTCCTTTCTGTTGGGCTATTCCGCTTTAATAAAACATACCAGATAAAGACCGGACAACTGCGCCGCACCTGGCCGATCGCCGCAGTGTTGATCATTGGTTTGCCTTTACTGGCGCAATGGCTTTTTGGCGCAGCACTACACTGGGATGTCCCAGCCCTACGAGGCTTTAACTTCCGCGGCGGGATGGTTTTAATTCCTGAACTGGCAGCCTTAACGCTGGCACTTTCGGTTTATACATCTGCATTTATCGCCGAGATTATCCGCGCTGGGATCCAGGCAGTGCCTTATGGTCAACATGAAGCGGCTCGGTCACTGGGATTACCCAACCCGGTTACGCTACGCCAGGTCATTATTCCCCAGGCATTGCGGGTGATTATTCCACCGTTAACCAGCCAGTATCTCAACATCGTCAAAAACTCCTCTCTTGCCGCCGCTATTGGCTATCCCGATATGGTTTCGCTGTTTGCCGGCACCGTGCTGAATCAGACGGGGCAAGCCATCGAGACGATAGCCATGACCATGTCGGTCTATCTGATTATCAGCCTGACTATCTCGCTGCTGATGAATATCTATAACCGCCGCATCGCGATCGTTGAACGCTAAGGAGTCATGATGACAAAAGTATTGCTGTCTCATCCCCCGCGCCCGGCGAGCCATAACTCAAGCCGCGCGATGGTGTGGGTGCGAAAAAATCTGTTCTCCAGCTGGAGCAATAGCCTGCTGACTATTGGCTGCATATGGTTGATGTGGGAACTGATCCCACCGTTGCTGAACTGGGCATTTTTGCAGGCTAACTGGGTTGGCTCAACGCGTGCCGACTGCACAAAAGCCGGTGCCTGTTGGGTCTTCATCCACGAACGATTTGGTCAGTTTATGTATGGGCTTTACCCACACGACCAACGCTGGCGAATTAACCTCGCATTACTGATTGGGCTTGTGTCGATCGCACCAATGTTCTGGAAAATACTCCCGCATCGCGGTCGCTATATTGCGGCCTGGGCGGTGATTTACCCACTGATTGTCTGGTGGCTGATGTATGGCGGTTTTTTTGCTCTTGAGCGGGTTGAAACCCGGCAATGGGGCGGGCTGACGCTAACTTTAATTATTGCATCAGTTGGGATTGCGGGGGCGCTACCGTGGGGGATCTTACTGGCGTTAGGTCGCCGCTCCCATATGCCGATTGTGCGTATCTTATCGGTCATTTTTATCGAATTCTGGCGCGGCGTGCCGCTGATTACCGTTCTGTTTATGTCTTCGGTCATGCTGCCGTTGTTTATGGCAGAAGGCACCAGTATCGACAAATTGATCCGCGCGCTGGTTGGCGTGATCCTGTTTCAGTCAGCATATGTTGCGGAAGTCGTGCGAGGTGGATTACAGGCGCTGCCTAAAGGGCAATATGAAGCGGCAGAGTCGCTGGCGTTGGGTTACTGGAAAACTCAGGGGCTGGTTATTCTGCCACAGGCGTTGAAGCTGGTAATTCCTGGGCTGGTAAATACCATCATCGCACTCTTCAAAGATACCAGCCTGGTGATCATTATCGGGTTGTTCGATCTTTTCAGTAGCGTTCAGCAGGCAACCGTTGATCCCGCCTGGTTGGGTATGTCGACGGAAGGGTATGTTTTCGCCGCGCTGATCTACTGGATCTTCTGTTTCAGCATGTCGCGCTATAGCCAGTATCTGGAAAAACGTTTTAACACCGGGCGTACACCGCATTGAGGACACTATGAGCCAAATTTTACTGCAACCTGCTAACGCGATGATTACGCTGGAAAACGTCAATAAATGGTATGGACAATTCCATGTTTTGAAAAATATAAATTTAACCGTGCAACCGGGAGAACGGATCGTTCTGTGTGGCCCTTCAGGTTCCGGTAAATCGACAACCATTCGTTGTATTAATCATCTGGAAGAACATCAACAGGGACGGATCGTGGTAGATGGCATCGAACTTAATGAAGATATCCGCAATATTGAGCGCGTCAGGCAGGAAGTGGGAATGGTCTTTCAGCATTTCAATCTCTTCCCTCATCTGACCGTTTTACAGAACTGTACCCTGGCACCGATTTGGGTACGCAAGATGCCTAAGAAAGAGGCTGAAGATCTGGCGGTGCATTACCTAGAGCGGGTGAGAATTGCCGAACATGCGCATAAGTTTCCCGGACAGATTTCAGGTGGTCAGCAGCAACGCGTTGCCATTGCGCGTTCGCTGTGTATGAAGCCGAAAATTATGTTGTTTGATGAGCCAACGTCGGCGCTCGATCCTGAGATGGTGAAAGAGGTGCTGGATACGATGATTGGGCTGGCGCAGTCGGGTATGACAATGTTGTGTGTAACACATGAGATGGGGTTTGCACGAACCGTCGCTGACCGGGTAATTTTTATGGATCGTGGGGAAATAGTGGAGCAAGCTGCACCTGATGAATTTTTTGCGCATCCTAAATCAGAGCGTACGAGGGCATTTTTATCGCAGGTAATCCATTAATTGAATGTTAGTTCGAAAAGCAAAAAGGCCATCCTTTCGGATGGCCTTTCGCTTGATTTGATGTCTGGCAGTTTATGGCGGGCGTCCTGCCCGCCACCCTCCGGGCCGTTGCTTCGCAACGTTCAAATCCGCTCCCGGCGGATTTGTCCTACTCGGGAGAGTGTTCACCGACAAACAACAGATAAAACAAAAGGCCCAGTCTTCCGACTGAGCCTTTTGTTTTATTTGATGTCTGGCAGTTCCCTACTCTCGCATGGGGAGACCCCACACTACCATCGGCGCTACGGCGTTTCACTTCTGAGTTCGGCATGGGGTCAGGTGGGACCACCGCGCTACTGCCGCCAGACAAATTCTTTTCTAATCTGCCGAACTTTAACCTAAAAAGTGGTGCTGATACCCAGAGTCGAACTGGGGACCTCACCCTTACCAAGGGTGCGCTCTACCAACTGAGCCATATCAGCACGCTAAATTTGATGCCTGGCAGTTCCCTACTCTCGCATGGGGAGACCCCACACTACCATCGGCGCTACGGCGTTTCACTTCTGAGTTCGGCATGGGGTCAGGTGGGACCACCGCGCTACGGCCGCCAGGCAAATTCTGTTTTATCAGACCGCTTCTGCGTTCTGATTTAATCTGTATCAGGCTGAAAATCTTCTCTCATCCGCCAAAACAGCTTCGGCGTTGTAAGGTTAAGCCTCACGGTTCATTAGTACCGGTTAGCTCAACGCATCGCTGCGCTTACACACCCGGCCTATCAACGTCGTCGTCTTCAACGTTCCTTCAGGACCCTTAAAGGGTCAGGGAGAACTCATCTCGGGGCAAGTTTCGTGCTTAGATGCTTTCAGCACTTATCTCTTCCGCATTTAGCTACCGGGCAGTGCCATTGGCATGACAACCCGAACACCAGTGATGCGTCCACTCCGGTCCTCTCGTACTAGGAGCAGCCCCCCTCAGTTCTCCAGCGCCCACGGCAGATAGGGACCGAACTGTCTCACGACGTTCTAAACCCAGCTCGCGTACCACTTTAAATGGCGAACAGCCATACCCTTGGGACCTACTTCAGCCCCAGGATGTGATGAGCCGACATCGAGGTGCCAAACACCGCCGTCGATATGAACTCTTGGGCGGTATCAGCCTGTTATCCCCGGAGTACCTTTTATCCGTTGAGCGATGGCCCTTCCATTCAGAACCACCGGATCACTATGACCTGCTTTCGCACCTGCTCGCGCCGTCACGCTCGCAGTCAAGCTGGCTTATGCCATTGCACTAACCTCCTGATGTCCGACCAGGATTAGCCAACCTTCGTGCTCCTCCGTTACTCTTTAGGAGGAGACCGCCCCAGTCAAACTACCCACCAGACACTGTCCGCAACCCGGATTACGGGTCAACGTTAGAACATCAAACATTAAAGGGTGGTATTTCAAGGTCGGCTCCATGCAGACTGGCGTCCACACTTCAAAGCCTCCCACCTATCCTACACATCAAGGCTCAATGTTCAGTGTCAAGCTATAGTAAAGGTTCACGGGGTCTTTCCGTCTTGCCGCGGGTACACTGCATCTTCACAGCGAGTTCAATTTCACTGAGTCTCGGGTGGAGACAGCCTGGCCATCATTACGCCATTCGTGCAGGTCGGAACTTACCCGACAAGGAATTTCGCTACCTTAGGACCGTTATAGTTACGGCCGCCGTTTACCGGGGCTTCGATCAAGAGCTTCGCTTGCGCTAACCCCATCAATTAACCTTCCGGCACCGGGCAGGCGTCACACCGTATACGTCCACTTTCGTGTTTGCACAGTGCTGTGTTTTTAATAAACAGTTGCAGCCAGCTGGTATCTTCGACTGATTTCAGCTCCATCCGCGAGGGACCTCACCTACATATCAGCGTGCCTTCTCCCGAAGTTACGGCACCATTTTGCCTAGTTCCTTCACCCGAGTTCTCTCAAGCGCCTTGGTATTCTCTACCTGACCACCTGTGTCGGTTTGGGGTACGATTTGATGTTACCTGATGCTTAGAGGCTTTTCCTGGAAGCAGGGCATTTGTTGCTTCAGCACCGTAGTGCCTCGTCATCACGCCTCAGCCTTGATTTTCCGGATTTGCCTGGAAAACCAGCCTACACGCTTAAACCGGGACAACCGTCGCCCGGCCAACATAGCCTTCTCCGTCCCCCCTTCGCAGTAACACCAAGTACAGGAATATTAACCTGTTTCCCATCGACTACGCCTTTCGGCCTCGCCTTAGGGGTCGACTCACCCTGCCCCGATTAACGTTGGACAGGAACCCTTGGTCTTCCGGCGAGCGGGCTTTTCACCCGCTTTATCGTTACTTATGTCAGCATTCGCACTTCTGATACCTCCAGCATGCCTCACAGCACACCTTCGCAGGCTTACAGAACGCTCCCCTACCCAACAACGCATAAGCGTCGCTGCCGCAGCTTCGGTGCATGGTTTAGCCCCGTTACATCTTCCGCGCAGGCCGACTCGACCAGTGAGCTATTACGCTTTCTTTAAATGATGGCTGCTTCTAAGCCAACATCCTGGCTGTCTGGGCCTTCCCACATCGTTTCCCACTTAACCATGACTTTGGGACCTTAGCTGGCGGTCTGGGTTGTTTCCCTCTTCACGACGGACGTTAGCACCCGCCGTGTGTCTCCCGTGATAACATTCTCCGGTATTCGCAGTTTGCATCGGGTTGGTAAGTCGGGATGACCCCCTTGCCGAAACAGTGCTCTACCCCCGGAGATGAATTCACGAGGCGCTACCTAAATAGCTTTCGGGGAGAACCAGCTATCTCCCGGTTTGATTGGCCTTTCACCCCCAGCCACAAGTCATCCGCTAATTTTTCAACATTAGTCGGTTCGGTCCTCCAGTTAGTGTTACCCAACCTTCAACCTGCCCATGGCTAGATCACCGGGTTTCGGGTCTATACCCTGCAACTTAACGCCCAGTTAAGACTCGGTTTCCCTTCGGCTCCCCTATTCGGTTAACCTTGCTACAGAATATAAGTCGCTGACCCATTATACAAAAGGTACGCAGTCACACGCCTAAGCGTGCTCCCACTGCTTGTACGTACACGGTTTCAGGTTCTTTTTCACTCCCCTCGCCGGGGTTCTTTTCGCCTTTCCCTCACGGTACTGGTTCACTATCGGTCAGTCAGGAGTATTTAGCCTTGGAGGATGGTCCCCCCATATTCAGACAGGATACCACGTGTCCCGCCCTACTCATCGAGCTCACAGCATGTGCATTTTTGTGTACGGGGCTGTCACCCTGTATCGCGCGCCTTTCCAGACGCTTCCACTAACACACACACTGATTCAGGCTCTGGGCTGCTCCCCGTTCGCTCGCCGCTACTGGGGGAATCTCGGTTGATTTCTTTTCCTCGGGGTACTTAGATGTTTCAGTTCCCCCGGTTCGCCTCATTAACCTATGGATTCAGTTAATGATAGTGTGTCGAAACACACTGGGTTTCCCCATTCGGAAATCGCCGGTTATAACGGTTCATATCACCTTACCGACGCTTATCGCAGATTAGCACGTCCTTCATCGCCTCTGACTGCCAGGGCATCCACCGTGTACGCTTAGTCGCTTAACCTCACAACCCGAAGATGTTTCACTTCAGAGTTGCGAAAATTTGAGAGACTCACGAACAACTTTCGTTGTTCAGTGTTTCAATTTTCAGCTTGATCCAGATTTTTAAAGAGCAAAACTTCGCAGTGAACCTTTGCAGGTACACTCTGAAGTATTTTTTATTTAATCACTACAGAGATGGTGGAGCTATGCGGGATCGAACCGCAGACCTCCTGCGTGCAAAGCAGGCGCTCTCCCAGCTGAGCTATAGCCCCATAACATGTAGTTAAAACCTCTTCAAATTTGCCGTGCAAATTTGGTAGGCCTGAGTGGACTTGAACCACCGACCTCACCCTTATCAGGGGTGCGCTCTAACCACCTGAGCTACAAGCCTGTAGAGGTTTTACTGCTCATTTTCATCAGACAATCTGTGTGAGCACTGCAAAGTACGCTTCTTTAAGGTAAGGAGGTGATCCAACCGCAGGTTCCCCTACGGTTACCTTGTTACGACTTCACCCCAGTCATGAATCACAAAGTGGTAAGCGCCCTCCCGAAGGTTAAGCTACCTACTTCTTTTGCAACCCACTCCCATGGTGTGACGGGCGGTGTGTACAAGGCCCGGGAACGTATTCACCGTGGCATTCTGATCCACGATTACTAGCGATTCCGACTTCATGGAGTCGAGTTGCAGACTCCAATCCGGACTACGACGCACTTTATGAGGTCCGCTTGCTCTCGCGAGGTCGCTTCTCTTTGTATGCGCCATTGTAGCACGTGTGTAGCCCTGGTCGTAAGGGCCATGATGACTTGACGTCATCCCCACCTTCCTCCAGTTTATCACTGGCAGTCTCCTTTGAGTTCCCGGCCGGACCGCTGGCAACAAAGGATAAGGGTTGCGCTCGTTGCGGGACTTAACCCAACATTTCACAACACGAGCTGACGACAGCCATGCAGCACCTGTCTCACGGTTCCCGAAGGCACATTCTCATCTCTGAAAACTTCCGTGGATGTCAAGACCAGGTAAGGTTCTTCGCGTTGCATCGAATTAAACCACATGCTCCACCGCTTGTGCGGGCCCCCGTCAATTCATTTGAGTTTTAACCTTGCGGCCGTACTCCCCAGGCGGTCGACTTAACGCGTTAGCTCCGGAAGCCACGCCTCAAGGGCACAACCTCCAAGTCGACATCGTTTACGGCGTGGACTACCAGGGTATCTAATCCTGTTTGCTCCCCACGCTTTCGCACCTGAGCGTCAGTCTTCGTCCAGGGGGCCGCCTTCGCCACCGGTATTCCTCCAGATCTCTACGCATTTCACCGCTACACCTGGAATTCTACCCCCCTCTACGAGACTCAAGCTTGCCAGTATCAGATGCAGTTCCCAGGTTGAGCCCGGGGATTTCACATCTGACTTAACAAACCGCCTGCGTGCGCTTTACGCCCAGTAATTCCGATTAACGCTTGCACCCTCCGTATTACCGCGGCTGCTGGCACGGAGTTAGCCGGTGCTTCTTCTGCGGGTAACGTCAATGAGCAAAGGTATTAACTTTACTCCCTTCCTCCCCGCTGAAAGTACTTTACAACCCGAAGGCCTTCTTCATACACGCGGCATGGCTGCATCAGGCTTGCGCCCATTGTGCAATATTCCCCACTGCTGCCTCCCGTAGAAGTCTGGACCGTGTCTCAGTTCCAGTGTGGCTGGTCATCCTCTCAGACCAGCTAGGGATCGTCGCCTTGGTGAGCCGTTACCCCACCAACAAGCTAATCCCATCTGGGCACATCCGATGGCAAGAGGCCCGAGGGTCCCCCTCTTTGGTCTTGCGACGTTATGCGGTATTAGCTACCGTTTCCAGTAGTTATCCCCCTCCATCAGGCAGTTTCCCAGACATTACTCACCCGTCCGCCACTCGTCAGCGAAACAGCAAGCTGTTTCCTGTTACCGTTCGACTTGCATGTGTTAGGCCTGCCGCCAGCGTTCAATCTGAGCCATGATCAAACTCTTCAATTTAAAAGTTTGATGCTCAAAGAATTAAACTTCGTAATGAATTACGTGTTCACTCTTGAGACTTGGTATTCATTTTTCGTCTTGCGACGTTAAGAATCCGTATCTTCGAGTGCCCACACAGATTGTCTGATAAATTGTTAAAGAGCAGTTGCGACGCGGCTTTCAGCTCACTGTCGCGAGGTGGCGTATATTACGCTTTCCTCTTTCAGAGTCAACCCTGAATTTCAGGATTTTTTTCTCTTCGTTGTTCCGACCATCCTGTGAAGTGTTTCACGTTGTCGTCTCAACGGAGGCGCATTATAGGGATCCCAATTTTTTGCACAAGTATTTTTTTGATCTTTTTTTCTGTTTGTTGTTTTTTCACCCTTTTTGCTGCAATCGCACACAAAACGGTGCTTTTTTGCATACTAAAAGACTTGCACAAGGCCAATAATGCCCCCAAAGTCATTAGTAAATCATTTATTGCTGAGGTAAGTATGTCTGATGTTTTACGCCCATACCGCGATCTTTTTCCACAAATCGGTCAGCGCGTAATGATCGACGATAGCAGTGTCGTGATTGGTGACGTTCGTCTGGCTGATGATGTGGGGATCTGGCCGCTCGTTGTGATTCGTGGAGATGTACATTATGTACAGATCGGAGCACGCACCAATATCCAGGATGGCAGTATGTTGCATGTCACTCATAAATCCTCGTACAACCCAGATGGCAACCCATTAACCATTGGCGAAGATGTCACTGTTGGTCACAAGGTGATGCTCCACGGCTGCACCATTGGCAATCGAGTTTTGGTTGGGATGGGCTCAATTTTACTTGATGGCGCAATAGTAGAAGATGATGTGATGATTGGTGCGGGTAGTCTGGTCCCACAAAATAAACGGCTGGAGAGCGGATATCTGTATCTCGGTAGCCCCGTCAAACAGATCCGCCCGTTAAGTGATGAAGAGAAGGCTGGGTTACGCTATTCCGCGAATAATTACGTGAAATGGAAGGACGAATATCTGGATCAGGGTAACCAGACCCAGCCTTGATCATCTTCACTTTGTTCCTGAATTAAGTTTTCCGCTTCTTCTTCCAGGTCCCAGCGATGCTGACGAAAACTCGCTAACCACTGTTCTGGCGTATCTCCAGTAAAGCGATACGCCAGACTCTCGCCAGAGATCGCGCATGTCAGTTGCATACCATTCACGAGAGCGGGAAAACATACACATTTTTTATTCTCGTCCCACTCTGATCCTACCCACGTAATATGGACACAGGCCTAAGCGAGGTTCTTGTTTTCAAATTGTTCCGGACTGAGGCCGCCACACCAACTGTGCCGCCGCCACCGATTGTAATCACATTCGATATAATTAAACACCGTTGCCCGCATTATTTCCCGGCTGATAAAGTGTTCTCCATGGATACATTCCACTTTCAGCGAATGAAAGAAGCTTTCCACGCAGGCATTATCGTAGCAGCAACCTTTTGCGCTCATACTTCCACGCAGATTATGCCGCTTCAGTTGCGCCTGATAATCTGCTGAACAGTACTGGCCTCCACGGTCCGTGTGAACGATAACGTTCCGGGGCCTCTTACGCCGCCACAGCGCCATCTGCAGGGCATCGCAGGCCAGTTGCGCCGTCATGCGTGGCGACATTGACCAGCCAATAACGGCACGTGACCACAGGTCAATGACCACTGCCAGATACAGCCAGCCTTCATCTGTACGTAAGTACGTGATGTCTCCTGCCCACTTCTGGTTCGGGCCACTGGCGTAAAAATCCTGCTCCAACAGATTTTCTGACACAGGCAGGCCGTGTGCGCGGTAGCTGACCGGGCTGAACTTCCGGGAGGCCTTTGCCCTCAGTCCCTGACGGCGCAGGCTTGCCGCCACGGTTTTTACGTTAAAGGGGTAACCCTGAGCACGCAGTTCATCCGTCAGGCGTGGGGCACCGTAACGCTGTTTTGACCGGGTAAAAGCCGCGAGGACAACGCTGTCGCAGTGTTGGCGGAACTGCTGACGCGTGCTTATCCTTGTCCGCCGCTGACACCACGTATACCAGCCGCTGCGGGCCACCCGGAGCACGCGGCACATTGCTTTGATGCTGAACTCAGCCTGATGTTTTTCAATAAAGACATACTTCATTTCAGGCGCTTCGCGAAGTATGTCGCGGCCTTTTGGAGGATAGCCAGCTCTTCATCCCGTTCTGCCAGCTGGCGTTTGAGACGTGCAATCTCGGTAGACATCTCCAGTTCACGTTCAGAAGACGTCTGCTGATTTTGCTGTTTACTGCGCCAGTTGTAGAGTTGTGATTCATACAGGCTGAGTTCACGGGCTGCGGCAGTAACACCGATGCGTTCAGCAAGCTTCAGGGCTTCACTGCGAAATTCAGGCGAATGCTGTTTACGGGGTTTTTTACTGGTTGATACTGTTTTTGTCATGTGAGTCACCTCTGACTGAGAGTTTACTCACTTAGCCGCGTGTCCACTATTGCTGGGTAAGATCACTCTTCCCTGTCCGGAAACTGGATGGCCTGATTCACGCGGACAATTCCTCCTGCAATTGCTTTATAACTGGTTCTACGTCAGGCAGAACACCGTGCCAGAGAAGAAAGGCATGAGCCGCCTGTGCCACCAGCATTCCTAAACCATCAGCATTACGCTTTGAGCCTCGCTGCTCACACCATGCCAGAAAAGGAGTTTTTCCTTTCTGATAGAACATGTCATAGCAATAAATGCCTGGATGAATGAGCGATGACGGGATCGCCGGAATATCACCACTGATGCCACTGGATGTTGCATTAATAATGAGATCAAACTCATGACCTTCCAGTTCGTCCATACTCAACGCCTGAATACTGCCAGTGTGCGCAAACAATTTAGCCAACTCTTCCGCGCGGGATACCGTCCGATTAGTTATTGTCACCGCACAGTCCAGGGAAAGGAGTGGCAGTAGTACGCCGCGAGATGCTCCACCAGCGCCGATAAGCAGAATACGTAAACCAGGGCGGATAAAAGACAGACGTTCCAGATCGCTTAACAAGCCTACACCATCGGTATTGTCACCCAGCAGGCGTCCATCTTCTAACCGCATGAGGGTATTAACAGCACCAGCCAACGCTGCCCGTTCAGTAAGCTCATCCGCTCTGGCAAAAGCCTCTTCTTTAAAAGGCACCGTCACATTCGCACCTTTACCACCAGCACTAAAGAAAGCGTTCAGTGTGTTGATGAAATCATTGATGGGTGCCAACACGCGCCCATAGGGATGTTCAATATTCAGTTGCTGAGCAAATTGCTGATGAATGAATGGCGATTTGCTGTGGGCTATCGGATTACCAAAAACAGCATAGGTTTCCATTATGTTACCCCTGTCGAAACAGTTCACCCGTCAGGGCATCGCGGATTTCTGAAGGATTTAAACGCCCCCCCGTTTCACCAGGCACAACCGGGAACGCCGCGCCAAATTGTGCGCGAACTTCGTCTACTGTTCGACAAGGTGGCAATCCACTCAAGTTGGCACTGGTAGAAACCAGCGGTTTACCATAAGCCTGGCACAAAGCAACCACCAACGGATGGTCGGTGACTCGTACAGCAAGCGAATCAAAGCGGCCCGTCAACCAGCGCGGTGTTGTCGCAGGCGCGGGAAAGACAAAGGTGACAGGACCTGGCCAGCGGGAAAAAATGGTTTCACGCTGCACGTCAGTCAACATGGTGTCATCAATATAGGGTTTAAGCTGCTCGTAATTTGCTGCGATTAAAATCAGCCCCTTATCAACCGGACGCTGTTTTAACTCCAACAGTCGCATCACTGCTGTTTCGCTATCAGGATCGCACCCAACACCGAAAACGGCTTCCGTTGGATAGGCGATGACACGTTCTTCATTGAGAACATCTATCGCAGCTGCGATAGCGTCTCTTTGCAGGTTATTATTCACGTTATTATTCCGCCGAAACCGGCTTTCCACATTGTTTACTGGCACAAAAGTGTTTTACACCCTGCGCGGTTTTCTTTTCGATGAGTAGCGGATAATGACACTCAGGGCATTCTCCAGCTATGGGTTTGAAGTTAATGGCAAATTGACACTCCGGGTAGCGATCACAAGAGTGAAATGTTTTGCCATAACGGGAGCGGCGCTGGACCAGATGGCCCGTCCGACATTGGGGGCATGTAATTGCTGTTTCGTCCGGTTTATCGATAAGTTCGGTATGTTCGCATTCAGGGTAGTTAATGCAACCAATAAACATACCAAAGCGTCCCTGGCGTAATACCAGATTTGCGCCACATGCAGGGCAAACCTGCCCCTCCAGAACTTTGACGATATGTCCATCCGCTGAAGATTTCAGAGGACGGACGTAGTCACACGCCGGATACTGTGAGCATCCAAGAAACGGACCGTGTTTCCCGGATCGAATAACCAGTTCAGCCCCGCACTTTGGGCAGGACTCATTATTACGCACCGTGAACAGTGCTGATTTCGCCATAACAACTTATGCTGAATTAAAGAAATGATTAATGCAGCATACCTTCATTCACTTCAAAGAGTAATTCTTCCATTTGCTGGTACGCATTTTCGCAGCCCGGAATATTGAACAACACCATCAGGATCACCCATTTCAGATCATCCAGTTCGAACTCTGCGTTATCCAGCGCGAGCACTCGCTCTATCACCATTTCACGAGTTTCAAGGTTGAGCACCTGAATCTGCTCAAGGAAAAGCAGAAACCCACGGCAGCTGGCATCCAGTCGTTCACACTCTTCCGGTGTATAAATACGCATGGAGAGAGGATCCGAGGCCAGTTGCATCGGTTCTGCCAACCCTTCCTGATAATCAGCAAGTTTTTCCAGCCATAGCAGGGCATTGTAGATATCTTCTCGCTCAAAACCTGCGTCGGTAAGATCCTGTTCAAGTTTGTCTTGATCCACACGCAACTCAGCTTCTGTGTGAATATAGGTTTCAAACAAATACATTAGTACGTCGAACATGGCATGCCCTCCTCAATCGGACATAGCCGCCGGGTACAGCTGCGATCCATCCTGCTAACTCCAGTTCGAGTAGTTGAGTAACTACCTCTGGCACAGGTTGGCCGGCACGTTCAGCGACGACGTCAACAGGTGTTACCTCATCTCCTACGTTAGCCAGGAGCTCAGGAAATGGCAATGCCACGTCTTGCTGATCTGGTGAATAAAATGAATTTTCAGGGGCGTCTGGCAACCAGTGCAATCCAAATTGCAAGTTTTCCAGAATTTCTTCCGGTTCCGTCACAAGAATCGCACCTTGTTTTATTAACCAGTGAGGCCCTTCGCTTCCCGGATTCCCTATTGGACCTGGCAAGGCAAAAACTTCTCGCCCCTGCTCAAGCGCACAACGTGCTGTCACCAGCGAACCACTACGCAAAGCCGCTTCCACCACCAGTACACCTTTACTTAGACCACTGATAATGCGATTTCTTCGTGGGAAATTGTAAGCAAGGGGTGGAACATCGAGGGGAAATTCCGAGACGAGAGCGCCCCCCTGTTCAAGCAGACTGGCAGCCAGTCGGGCATGACGGCGGGGATGAATGGTATTAAGTCCATTCCCCAATACAGCAATGCTGACGCCATTTACCTGTAAGGCTGCTTTATGCGCTACACCATCGATTCCACGCGCCAGTCCACTCGTAATTGTCACTCCACGCGTCGCCAGAGTTTCGCAAAATAATCGTCCCCATCGCTCGCCATACCATGAATGCGCCCGACTCCCCACTACGGCAAGCTGAAATGAATGCAGCGCGTGCAGTTCTCCTTCAACAAACAGTGCGCCGGGGTAATCTGTCGTCGCCAGAAGTTGAGGAGGATAAAATTCGCTGTCCGCAGGAATTAAATGATGGTTGGGTTGCTCCAACCAACAAAGTGAGCTTTCGATACTCTTTCGTGGAAATGAAAGAAAGCGTTGTGCCTGCCGCAATGTAAGCCCTGTTTGCTGCAATACAACCGCATCAATATGCGACTGTTTTGCCACCCAGTGAGCGATACGGACCATATCATCGCCGTACAAGCTGCTGATACTCATTAAACGCAGCCAAATTTCTGTATCGACCATCCTTATCTCCCTGCCATAAGCAGCCTTAGCAATCTTTGCGATTGGTCAGTGATGCTGTCAATCAGAGGGGGATTTGTCTAGAATAGAAGAAATAATCTTTCTAACTCCTGAACACATCTCTGGAGATTTATGTCAGTTTTGCAAGTGTTACATATTCCGGACGAGCGGCTTCGCAAAGTTGCTAAACCGGTAGAAGAAGTGAATGCAGAAATTCAGCGTATCGTCGATGATATGTTCGAGACGATGTACGCAGAAGAAGGTATTGGCCTGGCGGCAACCCAGGTTGATATCCATCAACGTATCATTGTTATTGATGTTTCGGAAAACCGTGACGAACGGCTAGTGTTAATCAATCCAGAGCTTTTAGAAAAAAGCGGCGAAACAGGCATTGAAGAAGGTTGCCTGTCGATCCCTGAACAACGTGCTTTAGTGCCGCGCGCAGAGAAAGTTAAAATTCGCGCCCTTGACCGCGACGGTAAACCATTTGAACTGGAAGCAGACGGTCTGTTAGCCATCTGTATTCAGCATGAGATGGATCACCTGGTCGGCAAACTGTTTATGGATTATCTGTCACCGCTGAAACAACAACGTATTCGTCAGAAAGTTGAAAAACTGGATCGTCTGAAAGCCCGGGCTTAAGGATAAGAACTAACGTGTCAGAATCACTACGTATTATTTTTGCGGGTACACCTGACTTTGCAGCGCGTCATCTCGACGCGCTGTTGTCTTCTGGTCATAACGTCGTTGGCGTGTTCACCCAGCCAGACCGACCGGCAGGACGCGGTAAAAAACTGATGCCCAGCCCGGTTAAAGTTCTGGCTGAGGAAAAAGGTCTGCCCGTTTTTCAACCTGTTTCCCTGCGTCCACAAGAAAACCAGCAACTGGTCGCCGAACTGCAGGCTGATGTTATGGTCGTCGTCGCCTATGGTTTAATTCTGCCGAAAGCAGTGCTGGAGATGCCGCGTCTTGGCTGTATCAACGTTCATGGTTCACTGCTGCCACGCTGGCGCGGTGCTGCACCAATCCAACGCTCACTATGGGCGGGTGATGCAGAAACTGGTGTGACCATTATGCAAATGGATGTCGGTTTAGACACCGGTGATATGCTCTATAAGCTCTCCTGCCCGATTACTGCAGAAGATACCAGTGGTACGCTGTACGACAAGCTGGCAGAGCTTGGCCCACAAGGGCTTATCACCACGTTGAAACAACTGGCAGACGGCACGGCGAAACCAGAAGTTCAGGACGAAACTCTTGTCACTTACGCCGAGAAGTTGAGTAAAGAAGAAGCGCGTATTGACTGGTCACTTTCGGCAGCACAGCTTGAACGCTGCATTCGCGCTTTCAATCCATGGCCAATGAGCTGGCTGGAAATTGAAGGACAGCCGGTTAAAGTCTGGAAAGCATCGGTCATTGATACGGCAACCAACGCTGCACCAGGAACGATCCTTGAAGCCAACAAACAAGGCATTCAGGTTGCGACTGGTGATGGCATCCTGAACCTGCTCTCGTTACAACCTGCGGGTAAGAAAGCGATGAGCGCGCAAGACCTCCTGAACTCTCGTCGGGAATGGTTTGTTCCGGGCAACCGTCTGGTCTGATAGTCCACTCTTCTAAGCCCGGTCTTGCCGGGCGTTTTTATACTTATGAAAAAACAACGTAATTTACGTAGCATGGCGGCCCAGGCCGTTGAACAAGTCGTCGAGCAAGGGCAATCATTAAGCAACATTCTGCCACCGCTCCAGCAAAAAGTTTCCGATAAAGACAAAGCACTTCTTCAAGAGTTGTGCTTTGGCGTACTGCGTACGCTTTCGCAGTTAGACTGGCTGATTAATAAGTTAATGGCCCGTCCGATGACCGGCAAACAGCGGACCGTGCATTACCTGATTATGGTTGGTTTGTATCAACTGCTTTATACCCGCATTCCACCTCATGCTGCGCTGGCTGAAACGGTTGAAGGCGCTATCGCAATTAAGCGTCCGCAACTTAAAGGGTTGATAAACGGTGTATTACGCCAGTTCCAGCGTCAGCAAGAAGAGTTATTAGCCGAGTTTAATGCCAGTGATGCACGTTATCTGCATCCTTCCTGGTTGCTGAAGCGTCTGCAAAAAGCGTATCCAGAGCAGTGGCAATCCATCGTCGAAGCCAATAACCAGCGTCCGCCAATGTGGCTGCGTATTAATCGTACGCATCATTCCCGCGACAGCTGGCTTGCATTGCTGGATGAAGCAGGAATGAAAGGTTTCCCGCATGCGGATTACCCTGATGCTGTACGTCTGGAAACACCTGCACCTGTTCATGCGCTACCTGGTTTTGAAGACGGATGGGTTACCGTTCAGGATGCATCAGCACAAGGTTGCATGACCTGGCTTGCGCCACAAAACGGTGAACACATTTTGGATCTTTGTGCCGCCCCCGGCGGTAAAACAACGCATATCCTTGAGGTGGCACCAGAAGCGCAGGTTGTTGCGGTTGATATCGACGAACAGCGCCTCTCTCGGGTTTACGACAATTTAAAACGCCTTGGTATGAAGGCGACCGTGAAACAAGGTGATGGCCGTTACCCTTCTCAATGGTGTGGCGAGCAACAGTTTGATCGCATTTTATTAGATGCGCCTTGTTCAGCAACCGGTGTGATTCGTCGCCATCCAGATATTAAATGGTTACGTCGCGATCGCGATATCCCGGAACTCGCGCAATTGCAGTCTGAAATTCTCGACGCCATTTGGCCGCATTTAAAAACCGGTGGAACTCTGGTCTATGCCACCTGTTCGGTGTTACCGGAAGAGAATAGCCTGCAGATTAAAGCCTTTTTGCAACGTACCGCTGATGCCGAACTTTGCGAAACAGGAACACCAGAGCAACCGGGTAAACAAAATCTACCTGGTGCCGAAGAGGGCGACGGCTTCTTTTACGCTAAGCTAATCAAAAAGTGATGAGATAACGGGTCGCGACTGATGAAAATTATCATTCTGGGTGCCGGCCAGGTTGGCGGCACACTGGCGGAAAACCTGGTTGGCGAGAACAACGATATTACTGTTGTCGATACCAACGGTGAGCGTCTGCGGACCTTACAGGATAAATTTGACCTGCGGGTCGTGCAGGGGCATGGCTCTCATCCACGCGTATTGCGGGAGGCAGGTGCCGACGACGCCGATATGCTGGTTGCTGTAACCAGTTCAGATGAAACCAATATGGTTGCCTGCCAGGTAGCCTACTCACTTTTCAACACCCCTAATCGCATCGCTCGTATCCGCTCACCAGACTACGTGCGCGATGCCGATAAGCTATTTCATTCAGATGCTGTGCCGATTGATCATCTGATCGCACCAGAGCAGTTGGTTATCGATAATATTTACCGACTGATTGAGTATCCCGGCGCATTGCAGGTGGTGAACTTCGCTGAGGGTAAAGTCAGCCTGGCTGTGGTTAAAGCCTATTATGGCGGCCCGCTGATTGGTAATGCACTTTCGACCATGCGCGAACATATGCCACATATCGATACTCGTGTGGCAGCAATTTTCCGCCACGATCGCCCCATTCGTCCGCAAGGTTCGACCATTGTTGAAGCTGGTGATGAAGTGTTCTTTATTGCCGCTTCACAGCATATCCGCGCGGTGATGAGTGAATTACAGCGACTGGAAAAACCGTATAAGCGGATCATGCTGGTTGGTGGCGGTAATATCGGTGCAGGGCTGGCGCGTCGTCTGGAAAAAGATTACAGCGTTAAACTCATCGAACGTAATCAGCAGCGCGCTGCCGAACTGGCGGAAAAGTTACAGAATACGATCGTCTTTTTTGGTGATGCGTCGGATCAAGAACTACTGGCCGAAGAACATATCGATCAAGTTGATCTGTTTATTGCCGTCACCAACGATGACGAGGCCAATATCATGTCCGCCATGCTTGCCAAACGTATGGGTGCGAAAAAGGTGATGGTATTGATCCAGCGTCGCGCTTATGTGGATCTGGTTCAGGGGAGCGTTATCGATATTGCGATTTCACCACAACAAGCAACTATTTCTGCGTTGCTTAGCCATGTGCGAAAAGCAGATATTGTTGGTGTTTCCTCATTGCGCCGCGGCGTAGCAGAAGCTATTGAAGCCGTTGCTCACGGTGATGAAAGCACCTCACGCGTTGTCGGCAGAGTCATTGACGAAATCAAGCTACCGCCAGGAACGATTATTGGAGCGGTGGTACGTGGAAACGACGTGATGATTGCCAATGACAATCTGCGCATTGAGCAAGGCGATCACGTAATTATGTTCCTCACAGATAAAAAGTTTATTACCGACGTCGAAAGACTCTTCCAGCCAAGCCCTTTCTTCTTGTAATTAATAAGGCGTCTAATGACGCCTTATTATTTCCCTTTGATTATCAAGGATTAATTAAATTCATTCCTGGCAGGAAAATGGCTTAACATTTGTTAGACTTATGGTTGTCGGCTTCATAGGGAGAATAACATGAGCATTATTAAAGAATTTCGCGAATTTGCGATGCGCGGGAACGTGGTGGATTTGGCGGTGGGTGTCATTATCGGTGCGGCATTCGGGAAGATTGTCTCTTCACTGGTTGCCGATATCATCATGCCTCCTCTGGGCTTATTAATTGGCGGGATCGATTTTAAACAGTTTGCTGTCACGCTACGCGATGCGCAGGGGGATATCCCTGCTGTTGTGATGCATTACGGTGTCTTCATTCAAAACGTCTTTGATTTTCTGATTGTGGCCTTTGCCATCTTTATGGCGATTAAGCTAATCAACAAACTGAATCGGAAAAAAGAAGAACCAGCAGCCGCACCTGCACCAACTAAAGAAGAAGTATTACTGACAGAAATTCGTGATTTGCTGAAAGAGCAGAATAACCGCTCTTAACAAGCGCCTGAAAGCAGAAGACCAGTGGTAAAAAAGTGATTTACTTTCTTGCCACTGGCCTCCCAGTTCCCCCGATTGCCATGTTTTCCTTTTCGCATGTAACTGCCTTTCCCCTTCTTATTTTTCTCTACGCGCTGTCGGAATAAGGGATCATGTAGTAATGCTTCTATCGCATTATCCTTTATCTGCCCTTTAGTATGCTGATATCGACTCATAAAAACTCCAGTTGGTTATTTAACGGCGCGAGTGTAATCCTGCCAGTGCAAAAAATCAACAACCACTCTTAACGCCACTCGCCCCTTGTTCAAGAGCTTCAAGAATCGAACAATAAACACTGCTATGAGCAGTCCCACAACAGGCATCGTTAAGGCGTTGCAAGGAACGCTGCATACTCTGCAACTCGGCTATCCGTGCTTCGACTTCCTGCAATCTTTCCTGCACAATGCCTTTTGACTCCTGACAGGTATGGTGTTCAGGATCGATGCGGATCGACAGCAACTCGCGGATCGACTCCAGACTGAAACCTAGTTGTCTGGCATGGCGGATAAATTTCAATCGCTGGAGATCGCTTTCGGTATATAGGCGAAACCCACCTTCAGTACGCACTTCATGCTCCATCATCTGCTGTTTTTCGTAATAACGAATCGTGTCGGGTGTTACTTCCGCCATTTTTGCCAGCTCACCAATGCGATACATACATACTCCACTAGTTATCGTTGATTTTGTCCAACAACTTGTCAGCATAATCGCCGCGTAAAAAATCGGTACTCAATCCAGCTTGTCGCAGCTTCAATTCCAGTAATGACAATCGACGGCTAACCTCTTGATATTGCGGATCATCGTGACGGATACCTTTGAGAATATCCAGAAGCTGAATTGCTTCTCTCCGTTGCTCAAGTTCTGGCGGTAAGCAACCGGCATTCTTCAGCAAGCGATACCCCGCACGTAATTCCGGTGGCACGTGAGAATCATCATCCAGTATCAATGGTTCGCCGCTACCTGCCAGGTTATCAAACTCACCTTTCGCTTGCGCTTCTGCTATATGGCGCTCTGCCCACTGGTCAAGTAACCACATAAATACTCCAGGGGATGAACAAAAAGAGTACAGCTATTGTAGATAAGTGGGGATACTACGGGTATAAAAAAACCCGCCGGGGCGGGTTTTTTTACGTTGCTTCAGATTACTCTGCAGCAGCTTCTGCTTTCTCTGAACGATCAACCAGCTCGATGTAAGCCATCGGCGCGTTGTCGCCTGCACGGAAGCCACACTTCAGAATACGAGTGTAACCACCGGCACGGCTCGCGAAACGCGGGCCCAGTTCGTTAAACAGTTTTGCCACGATCTCGTTATCACGAGTACGGGCGAATGCCAGACGACGATTAGCAACGCTATCAGTCTTGGCAAGAGTAATCAGCGGCTCAACTACGCGGCGCAGCTCTTTCGCTTTAGGCAGAGTCGTCTTGATGATTTCATGACGAACCAGTGAACCTGCCATATTGCGGAACATAGCCTGGCGATGGCTGCTGTTGCGGTTCAGTTGACGACCACTCTTACGATGGCGCATGACCTTATCCTTCTCAGTAAAACCTTAACCTGTGATCCGGTTACTCGTCAGCGATGCTTGCCGGTGGCCAGTTTTCCAGGCGCATGCCCAGAGACAGTCCACGGGAAGCCAGCACGTCTTTAATCTCAGTAAGAGATTTTTTACCAAGGTTAGGCGTTTTAAGGAGCTCAACCTCGGTACGCTGTACCAGATCACCGATATAGTGGATAGCTTCTGCTTTAAGGCAGTTAGCAGAGCGGACAGTCAATTCCAGATCGTCAACAGGGCGCAGCAGGATCGGATCGAACTCTGGTTTCTCTTCTTTCACTTCAGGCTGACGTACATCACGTAAGTCAACGAAAGCTTCCAGTTGTTCAGCCAGAATGGTTGCCGCACGACGAATCGCCTCTTCAGGATCGATTGTGCCGTTGGTTTCCATTTCGATGACCAGCTTGTCCAGGTCGGTACGCTGTTCTACACGCGCTGCTTCAACATTGTAGGCAATACGCTCCACAGGGCTGTAGCATGCGTCGACCAGCAGACGGCCGATTGGGCGCTCATCTTCTTCCGAATGAATTCGGGTAGAAGCCGGCACATAACCACGACCGCGCTGAACTTTGATACGCATGCTAATAGACGCGTTCTCATCGGTCAGGTGGCAGATCACGTGCTGCGGCTTGACGATTTCGACATCACCGTCGTGGGTGATATCGGCTGCAGTCACAGGGCCAATGCCAGATTTATTCAAGGTAAGAATAACTTCATCTTTGCCCTGAACTCTCACCGCCAGCCCTTTCAGGTTGAGCAGGATTTCCAGGATATCTTCCTGAACGCCTTCTTTGGTGCTGTACTCATGTAGTACACCATCAATCTCAACCTCGGTCACCGCGCAACCCGGCATCGATGAGAGCAGAATACGGCGCAGTGCGTTACCCAGAGTATGGCCAAAGCCACGCTCTAAAGGCTCAAGGGTCACCTTGGCGTGCGTCGAACTCACTTGCTCGATATCAACCAGGCGCGGTTTTAGAAACTCTGTCACAGAACCCTGCATTGTGTCCTCTCTTTGGTACTAAGCTTTACTTGGAGTAAAGCTCGACGATCAGGTGTTCGTTAATGTCCGCAGACAGATCAGAACGCTCCGGCTTACGCTTAAACGTACCTTCCATCTTGCCAGCATCAACTTCCAGCCAGGTTGGCTTTTCACGCTGCTCAGCCAGCTCCAGAGCGGCTTTCACGCGAGACTGCTTCTTCGCTTTCTCACGAATGCTTACAACGTCATTCGGACTAACCTGATAAGAAGCGATGTTAACAACACGACCGTTTACCATAATTGCTTTATGGCTAACCAGCTGACGTGCTTCTGCACGAGTGGCACCGAAGCCCATACGGTATACAACGTTGTCCAGACGACCTTCCAGCAGAGCCAACAGGTTTTCACCGGTGTTGCCTTTCAGACGTGCTGCTTCTTTGTAGTAGTTACGGAACTGACGCTCCAGCACACCATAGATACGGCGAACTTTTTGCTTTTCACGCAACTGCACACCATAGTCAGACAGACGCGGTTTACGCGCACCGTGCTGGCCAGGAGCTTGTTCAATTTTACACTTGGTATCGATCGCGCGAACGCCAGACTTAAGGAATAAGTCGGTGCCCTCACGACGGCTCAGCTTGAGCTTAGGACCCAAATATCTTGCCATTTTCTTTCTCCAACAAACCTGGAAAACGAGGCGTTATACGCGACGTTTTTTCGGCGGACGACAACCGTTATGAGGGATCGGAGTCACATCAGTAATGTTAGTGATGCGGAAACCTGCGGCGTTCAGAGCACGAATAGTAGATTCGCGGCCTGGACCCGGACCTTTAACCATAACTTCCAGATTCTTGATGCCGTATTCTTTCACGGCGTCAGCGCAACGCTCTGCTGCAACCTGAGCTGCAAACGGAGTGGATTTGCGAGAACCACGGAAACCGGAACCACCGGCTGTTGCCCAACCCAACGCGTTACCCTGACGATCAGTGATAGTCACGATGGTGTTGTTGAAAGAAGCATGGATATGAGCCACGCCGTCAGAGACTTGTTTTCTTACACGTTTACGTGCACGAATTGGTGCCTTTGCCATTATTCAATCACCCCGATTATTTCTTGATCGGTTTGCGCGGACCCTTACGGGTACGTGCGTTGGTCTTGGTACGCTGACCGCGAACCGGGAGACCACGACGATGACGCAAACCGCGATAGCAACCAAGATCCATCAGGCGCTTGATGCTCATGCTGATTTCACGGCGCAGATCACCTTCAACGACAAATTTGGCAACTTCGTCACGCAGCGTGTCGATTTGTCCTTCAGACAGCTCACTGATCTTAACATCTTCAGCGATACCCGCTGCAGCCAGGATGGCTTTAGAACGGGTCTTGCCGACGCCATAAATCGAAGTTAATGCGATTACGGCATGCTTATGATCAGGAATGTTAATGCCTGCTATACGGGCCACTATGCACTCCTACTATTTAATATGTACGTTCCATGCTGAAAAGCCCGTTTTCAGGATACTCAAATGGAAACGCACAGACATACAAAAGATTGGCTGGCTAATCTAGCCAGCTCAACCCAACTTTGCAAGAAAAATATGCGAAAAAATCAGCCTTGGCGCTGTTTATGCTTCGGCTCGGCACTGCAAATCACACGGATGACACCATCACGCTTAACGATTTTGCAGTTACGGCATAATTTCTTGACGGAAGCACGAACTTTCATTTTTACTCTCCGTAACTTCTCGGGCGACCAATTATCGGCCGTAGCCTTTCAGGTTCGCCTTCTTCAATGCAGACTCATACTGACTGGACATCATCAGAGTTTGCACTTGAGCCATAAAGTCCATAATCACGACAACAACGATAAGCAGTGAGGTCCCACCGAAGTAGAACGGTACTTTCATTGCATCACGCATGAACTCCGGGATCAGGCAGATAAAGGTAATATACAGCGCACCAACCAGGGTCAGGCGGGTCATTACTTTATCGATATACTTCGCCGTTTGCTCTCCCGGACGAATTCCTGGTACAAATGCACCGGACTTCTTCAGGTTATCTGCTGTTTCACGCGGGTTGAAAACCAACGCCGTGTAGAAGAAACAGAAGAAGATGATTGCAGACGCATAGAGTAACACATAAAGCGGTTGCCCAGGCTGCAAATACAGCGAAATTGTTGTCAGCCAGTTCCAACCAGTACCGCCCCCGAACCATGACGCGATGGTCGCCGGGAACAGAATAATACTGGAAGCGAAGATTGCCGGGATTACCCCCGCCATATTCACTTTCAGCGGTAAATGTGTGCTCTGTGCAGCATAGACACGACGACCTTGCTGACGTTTCGCGTAGTTTACCACAATGCGGCGTTGACCACGCTCAACAAATACAACAAAGAACGTCACTGCAAATACTAATACTGCAACCAACAGCAACACGAGGAAGTGCAGGTCGCCTTGACGCGCTTGCTCGATAGTATGGGCAATGGCTGGCGGGAGTCCCGCGACAATACCGGCGAAGATAATGATTGAAATACCGTTGCCGATACCTCGTTCAGTAATCTGTTCGCCCAACCACATCAGGAACATGGTTCCTGTGACCAGACTTACAACAGCGGTGAAGTAGAATGCAAAGCCCGGGTTAATCACCAGGCCTTGCATACCAGGCATATTCGGCAGACCGGTAGCAATACCGATCGACTGGAATATTGCCAGCACCAGAGTACCGTAGCGGGTGTACTGGCTGATCTTACGACGACCAGACTCCCCTTCTTTCTTAATTTCTGCCAACGTTGGGTGAACCACCGTCAGCAGCTGGATAATGATCGACGCCGAAATATACGGCATGATCCCCAGAGCAAAGATAGAAGCACGGCTGAGAGCACCACCAGAGAACATGTTAAACATCTCAATGATGGTGCCTCGCTGTTGCTCAAGCAGTTTGGCAAGTACAGCGGCATCAATACCAGGGATCGGAATAAAAGAGCCAATACGGAACACAATCAGCGCACCGATAACAAACAGCAGTCTGCGTTTCAGCTCGCCTAAGCCACCTTTGGCACTTTGAAAATCTAATCCCGGTTGTTTAGCCATCTGCTACTTATTCCTCGATTTTACCGCCAGCAGCTTCGATAGCAGCACGAGCGCCTTTAGTAACACGCAGGCCACGAACAGTTACCGGAGTCGTTACTTCGCCAGCCAGGATCACTTTCGCGAACTCGATCTGGATACCGATAATGTTAGCCGCTTTCAGCGTGTTCAGGTCTACTACACCGCCTTCTACTTTAGCCAGGTCAGACAGACGAATTTCGGCTGTAATCGCTGCTTTACGAGAAGTGAAGCCGAATTTCGGCAGACGACGGTACAGAGGCATCTGACCACCCTCGAAACCGCGACGTACGCCACCGCCAGAACGAGACTTCTGACCTTTGTGACCACGACCACCGGTTTTACCGAGGCCAGAACCGATACCACGACCCAGGCGTTTACCCGCCTTTTTGGAGCCTTCGGCCGGAGACAGAGTATTTAAACGCATCTCTTACTCCTCAACTTTAACCATGAAGGAAACCGCGTTGATCATACCGCGAATAGCAGGAGTATCCTCGCGCTCTACGGTGTGACCAATACGACGCAGACCCAGGCCAAGCAGCGTTGCCTTGTGTTTCGGCAGACGACCGATTGCACTGCGGGTTTGAGTAATTTTAATAGTCTTTGCCATGGTTTATTTCCCCAGAATTTCTTCAACGGATTTACCACGCTTGGCAGCGACCATTTCTGGAGAATTCATATTTTCCAGGCCATCAATAGTTGCACGAACCACGTTGATCGGGTTGGTGGAACCATAGGCTTTAGCCAGAACGTTATGAACCCCAGCGACTTCCAGAACGGCGCGCATTGCACCACCGGCGATGATACCGGTACCTTCGGAAGCCGGCTGCATGAATACGCGAGAACCCGTGTGAACACCTTTAACAGGGTGTTGCAGAGTGCCGTTATTCAGCGCGACGTTAATCATATTGCGACGGGCTTTTTCCATCGCTTTCTGGATCGCTGCTGGAACTTCACGCGCTTTACCGTAACCAAAACCAACGCGACCGTTACCATCGCCAACTACAGTCAGAGCTGTGAAGGAGAAAATACGACCACCTTTAACGGTTTTAGATACGCGGTTTACCGCGATCAGCTTTTCCTGCAGTTCGCCAGCTTGTTTTTCGATGTGAGCCATCTTACACCTCTACCTTAGAACTGAAGGCCAGCTTCACGGGCAGCATCTGCCAGTGCCTGGACACGACCATGATATTGGAACCCGGAACGGTCAAAGGATACATCTTTGATGCCTTTTTCCAGAGCGCGTTCAGCGACAGCTTTACCCACAGCTGCAGCCGCGTCTTTGTTACCGGTGTACTTCAGTTGTTCAGCGATAGCTTTTTCTACAGTAGAAGCAGCTACCAGAACTTCAGAACCGTTCGGTGCAATTACCTGTGCGTAAATGTGACGCGGGGTACGATGTACCACCAGGCGAGTTGCGCCCAGCTCCTGGAGCTTGCGGCGTGCGCGGGTCGCACGACGGATACGAGCAGATTTCTTATCCATAGTGTTACCTTACTTCTTCTTAGCCTCTTTGGTACGCACGACTTCGTCGGCGTAACGAACACCCTTGCCTTTATAAGGCTCAGGACGACGGTAGGCGCGCAGATCCGCTGCAACCTGGCCGATCACCTGCTTATCAGCGCCTTTCAGCACGATTTCAGTCTGAGTCGGACATTCAGCAGTGATACCCGCAGGCAGCTGATGGTCAACAGGATGAGAGAAACCCAGAGACAGGTTAATCACATTGCCTTTAACCGCTGCACGGTAACCTACACCAACCAGCTGCAGCTTCTTAGTGAAGCCTTCGGTAACACCGATAACCATTGAGTTCAGCAGGGCACGCGCGGTACCAGCCTGTGCCCAACCGTCTGCGTAACCATCACGCGGACCGAAGGTCAGGGTATTATCTGCATGTTTAACTTCAACAGCATCGTTGAGAGTACGAGTCAGCTCGCCGTTTTTACCTTTGATCGTAATAACCTGACCGTTGATTTTTACGTCAACGCCGGCAGGAACAACGACCGGTGCTTTAGCAACACGAGACATTTTTTCCTCCGATTAGGCTACGTAGCAGATAATTTCGCCACCAAGACCAGCCTGGCGCGCTGCACGATCAGTCATAACACCTTTAGAGGTAGAAACAACTGCGATACCCAGACCCGCCATAACTTTCGGCAGCTCATCTTTACGTTTATAGATGCGCAGACCTGGGCGGCTGACACGCTGAATGCTTTCTACAACAGCTTTGCCCTGGAAATACTTCAGAGTAAGTTCCAGTTCAGGCTTGGTGTCGCCTTCAACTTTAAAATCTTCAATAAAACCTTCTTCCTTCAGCACGTTGGCGATTGCCACTTTCAGCTTGGAGGAAGGCATGGTGACCGCAGCTTTGTTCGCGGCCTGACCGTTACGGATACGGGTCAGCATATCCGCGATCGGATCTTGCATGCTCATCTGTCTTTACTCCCGTGATTCAATTGGTGACAATTACCAGCTAGCCTTTTTCAGACCCGGGATTTCACCGCGCATAGCGGCTTCACGGACCTTAATACGGCTCAACCCGAACTTCCGCAGGAAACCATGCGGACGACCTGTTTGACGGCAGCGGTTACGCTGACGAGACGGGCTGGAATCACGCGGCAGAGTCTGCAGCTTGAGAACAGCGTTCCAACGATCTTCGTCGGAAGCGTTCACATCAGAGATGATCGCTTTCAGTTCAGCGCGTTTCGCGAAGTATTTATCAGCTAAAGCTACGCGTTTTACTTCGCGTGCTTTCATTGATTGCTTAGCCATTTAGTAACCCTACCTTACTTGCGGAACGGGAAGTCAAAGGCAGCCAGCAGAGCGCGGCCTTCTTCGTCAGATTTCGCAGTAGTGGTAATGGTAATATCCAAACCACGAACGCGGTCGACTTTATCGTAGTCGATTTCTGGGAAGATGATCTGCTCACGGACACCCATGCTGTAGTTACCACGACCGTCGAAAGACTTAGCGGACAGGCCACGGAAGTCACGGATACGAGGTACAGCAATAGTGATCAGGCGCTCAAAGAACTCCCACATGCGTTCGCCACGCAGAGTTACTTTACAGCCGATCGGATAGCCCTGACGGATTTTGAAGCCTGCAACAGATTTGCGTGCTTTGGTGATCAGCGGTTTTTGACCGGAGATTGCTGCCAGGTCTGCTGCTGCGTTATCCAGCAGTTTTTTGTCAGCGATCGCTTCACCAACACCCATGTTCAGGGTGATCTTCTCGACCCGAGGGACTTGCATGACAGAATTGTAGTTAAACTCAGTCATGAGTTTTTTAACTACTTCGTCTTTGTAGTAATCATGCAGTTTCGCCATCGTACTACTCCAAATTACTTGATAGTTTCGCTGTTAGACTTGAAGAAACGGACTTTTTTACCGTCTTCGAATCTAAAGCCTACACGGTCAGCCTTGCCGGTTGCCGCATTGAAGATTGCTACGTTGGAAACCTGAATAGCGGCTTCTTTTTCAACGATGCCACCCGGTTGGTTCAGGGCCGGAACCGGCTTCTGATGTTTCTTAACCAGGTTGATACCTTCAACAATGACCTTGCCGGAAGACAGGACATTCTTAACTTTACCGCGTTTACCTTTATCTTTACCGGTTAACACGATAACTTCGTCATCACGACGGATTTTCGCTGCCATGATTCGCTCCTTAGAGTACTTCTGGTGCCAGAGAGATAATTTTCATGAACTTCTCACTACGAAGCTCACGAGTTACCGGCCCAAAAATACGCGTACCGATAGGCTGCTCGCTGTTGTTGTTCAGAAGAACACAAGCATTACCATCGAAGCGAATGACAGAACCGTCCGGGCGACGAACACCCTTCTTGGTGCGCACCACTACCGCCTTCAGCACATCACCTTTTTTGACCTTACCACGCGGAATTGCTTCTTTGATGGTGATCTTGATGATGTCGCCTACGCCTGCGTAGCGACGGTGCGAGCCACCCAGAACCTTGATACACATTACGCGACGTGCACCGGAGTTGTCGGCGACGTTCAGCATAGTCTGTTCTTGGATCATTTTAGTGCTCCGCTAATGTCAACTACTACTGAGACCCGAAAATCAGGTCGTTAAAAATCCCCATATCGAGGGCGCGGCATTATAACACCGCTTCAAGGATATGGGTAGAAAAAATAAACGGCTCATTTCTGAGCCGTTTATTCGTATTGAGAGAGTGTACTGTATTACAGAACCGCTTTCTCTACAACGCGAACCAGCGTCCAGGATTTAGTCTTGGACAGCGGACGGCATTCGCGGATTTCAACCACGTCACCGATACCGCATTCGTTGTTCTCGTCATGTACGTGCAGTTTGGTCGTACGCTTGATGAATTTACCGTAGATCGGGTGTTTCACAAAACGTTCGATAGCAACAACAATGGATTTCTCCATTTTGTCGCTAACAACGCGACCTTGCAGAGTACGGATTTTATCGGTCATTACGCACCCGCCTTCTCGTTCAGTAAAGTCTTAACGCGTGCGACATCGCGACGCACTTGCTTCAACAGGTGAGACTGTTGCAGCTGGCCACTTGCAGCCTGCATACGCAGGTTGAACTGCTCACGCAGCAGGTTCAGCAGCTCGGTGTTCAGCTCTTCAACGCTCTTCTCACGCAGCTCTTTTGCTTTCATTACATCACCGTCTTAGTTACAAAGGTGGTTTTAATCGGCAGTTTCGCTGCTGCCAGCTTGAATGCTTCACGGGCCAGCTCTTCCGGAACACCGTCCATTTCATACAGGACTTTACCCGGCTGAATCAAGGCAACCCAATACTCCACGTTACCTTTACCTTTACCCATACGCACTGCCAGCGGCTTTTCAGTGATCGGTTTGTCCGGGAACACACGGATCCAGATCTTACCTTGACGCTTAACTGCACGGGTCATAGCACGACGTGCTGCTTCGATCTGACGGGCAGTCAGACGACCACGGCCAACAGCTTTCAGACCGAAGCTGCCGAAGCTAACATCCGTACCCTGCGCCAGACCGCGGTTACGGCCTTTGTGCATTTTACGGAATTTTGTACGCTTTGGTTGTAACATCAGCGACGCTCCTTATTTACGGCCTTTACGCTGCTGCTTTTTAGGCTGAGCAGCCGGTTTTTCCGGTTGTTCAACAGCAGCCATACCACCCAGGATCTCGCCTTTGAAGATCCACACTTTAACGCCGATTACACCGTAAGTGGTGTGCGCTTCAGAGGTGTTGTAGTCGATGTCAGCACGCAGAGTGTGCAGCGGTACGCGACCTTCGCGGTACCATTCGGTACGTGCGATTTCCGCGCCGCCCAGACGGCCGCTAACTTCAACTTTAATACCTTTAGCGCCCAGACGCATTGCGTTCTGTACAGCACGCTTCATAGCACGACGGAACATAACGCGACGTTCCAGCTGAGAAGTGATGCTGTCAGCAACCAGTTTTGCGTCCAGTTCAGGCTTACGAACTTCGGCGATGTTGATCTGTGCAGGAACGCCAGCGATGTCCGCTACGACCTTACGCAGTTTTTCTACGTCTTCACCTTTTTTACCGATAACGATACCCGGGCGAGCAGTGTGAATGGTTACACGGATGCTCTTAGCCGGACGCTCGATAACGATACGAGATACGGACGCTTTAGCCAGTTCCTTAGTCAGGTACTGACGTACTTTAAAATCGCTGTCCAGGTTGTCAGCGAATTCTTTGGTGTTCGCAAACCAGGTAGAGTTCCATGGTTTTACAATACCCAGGCGAATACCATTAGGATGTACTTTCTGACCCATTGCTAGTCTCCAGAGTCTCAGCGATCGGACACAACCACAGTGATGTGGCTGGTGCGCTTCAGGATGCGATCTGCACGACCTTTTGCACGCGGCATAATGCGCTTCATGCTCGGGCCTTCGTCTACGAAAATTTTCGTAACTTTCAGATCGTCAATGTCAGCGCCATCGTTGTGTTCAGCGTTAGCAATGGCAGATTCCAGAACTTTCTTGACCAGTACAGCCGCTTTCTTGTTGGTGTAGGTCAAAATATCCAGAGCCTGCGACACTTTCTTACCGCGAATCAGGTCAGCAACAAGGCGAACCTTCTGAGCAGAAGAACGAGCATGGCGATGTTTAGCGATAGTTTCCATCTCTTCCTCCTACCTTATTTCTTCTTCGCTTTTTTATCAGCAGCGTGGCCGCGATAAGTACGAGTCGGTGCGAATTCACCCAGTTTGTGACCAACCATTTCGTCGGTTACAAATACCGGAACGTGCTGACGACCATTATGGACAGCGATGGTCAAACCGATCATGTTAGGAAAGATCGTTGAACGACGGGACCAAGTGCGCAGGGGCTTCTTGTCTCCGCTTTCCACCGCTTTCTCTACCTTCTTCAGCAAGTGCAGGTCAATAAAAGGACCTTTCTTGAGAGAACGTGGCATGGCTTATCCTCTAAAATTATTTGCTACGGCGACGTACGATGAATTTATCAGTACGCTTGTTGCTGCGGGTCTTCTTACCTTTGGTCTGAACGCCCCACGGAGTTACCGGGTGCTTACCAAAGTTACGACCTTCACCACCACCATGTGGGTGGTCTACCGGGTTCATCGCGGTACCGCGAACGGTCGGACGAACACCACGCCAGCGTGCAGCACCTGCTTTACCCAGAACGCGCAGCATATGCTCAGCATTGCCAACTTCGCCCAGAGTTGCACGGCAGTCTGCTTCTACTTTACGCATTTCACCAGAACGCAGACGCAGGGTGACATAAGCACCATCACGAGCAACGATCTGAACGTAAGTACCAGCGGAACGTGCCAGCTGACCGCCTTTACCTGGTTTCATTTCTACGTTATGAACAGTAGAACCAACCGGGATGTTGCGCATCGGCAGGGTGTTACCTGGTTTGATTGCAGCATCAACGCCAGACTGAATCTGGTCGCCAGCTTTCAGGCCTTTAGGGGCCAGGATGTAACGGCGTTCACCGTCTTTGTACAGAACCAGCGCGATGTTCGCGGAACGGTTCGGATCGTACTCAAGACGTTCAACAACTGCCGGGATACCGTCTTTGTTGCGTTTGAAGTCAACAATACGGTAAGCCTGCTTGTGGCCACCACCGATATGACGAGTGGTGATACGGCCATTGTTGTTACGACCACCGGATTTGCTGTTTTTTTCCAGCAACGGAGCAAAAGGTTTGCCCTTGTGCAGCTCAGGGTTAACCACTTTAACTACGTGGCGACGACCCGGAGATGTCGGTTTACATTTAACAACTGCCATTGTATTACTCCTCCGACTTACTCAGCGCCGCCAACGAAGTCCAGATTCTGGCCTTCTTTCAGGGTGACGTAAGCTTTTTTCCAGTCGCTACGACGACCGATACGCTGTCCGTGACGTTTAACTTTCCCTTTAACTACCAGGGTGTTAACGACTTCGACTTCGACTTCAAACAGTTTCTGCACAGCAGCTTTGATTTCTGCTTTGGTCGCGTCTTTAGCAACTTTGAGTACGATGGTGTTGGATTTTTCCATCGCAGTAGACGCTTTTTCAGAAACGTGCGGTGCACGCAGCACCTTCAGCAGACGTTCTTCACGAATCATGCCAGCATCTCCTCAACTTGCTTAACAGCATCAGCAGTCATTACGACTTTGTCGAAGGCGATCAGGCTAACCGGGTCGATACCAGTTGCATCGCGTACGTCAACCTTGTGCAGGTTGCGCGCAGCCAGGAACAGGTTTTCGTCCAGCTCACCGGTGATGATCAGCACATCTTCCAGAGCCATGTCTTTCAGTTTCTGTGCCAGCAGCTTAGTTTTCGGCGCTTCTACAGAGAACTTCTCGACAACGATCAGACGATCCTGACGTACCAGTTCGGACAGGATGCTTTTCAGCGCGCCGCGGTACATCTTCTTGTTAACTTTTTGACTGTGGTCCTGCGGACGAGCAGCAAAGGTCACGCCACCAGAACGCCAGATCGGGCTCTTGATAGAACCAGAACGCGCACGGCCGGTGCCTTTCTGGCGCCACGGTTTTTTACCGGAACCAGTTACTTCAGCACGAGTCTTCTGAGCACGAGTACCCTGACGAGCACCAGCTGCATAAGCAACAACAACCTGGTGAACCAGCGCTTCGTTGAAATCACGACCGAAGGTAGTTTCGGAAACAGTCAGCGCGCTCTGCGCGTCTTTCAATACTAATTCCATTGCTATCTCCTTACGCCTTCACAGCTGGTTTAACGATCAGGTCGCTACCGGTTGCACCCGGGACAGCACCTTTAACCAGCAGCAGGTTGCGCTCAGCGTCAACGCGTACTACGTCAAGGCTCTGAACGGTTACACGTTCGTTACCCATCTGACCTGCCATTTTCTTGCCTTTGAACACTTTGCCCGGAGTCTGGTTCTGACCGATAGAACCCGGAACGCGGTGAGACAAGGAGTTACCGTGAGTAGCGTCCTGGGTACGGAAGTTCCAGCGCTTAACGGTACCTGCGAAACCTTTACCTTTAGAGGTGCCAGTTACGTCAACTTTTTTAACGTCAGCAAACAGTTCAACGCTAATGCTCTGACCTACAGTGAACTCTTCGCCTTCAGCCAGGCGGAATTCCCACAGACCACGGCCAGCTTCTACGCCAGCTTTAGCGAAGTGGCCAGCTTCAGGCTTGGTCACACGGTTAGCTTTTTTAGCACCGGTGGTCACCTGAATAGCACGGTAGCCATCGTTAGCCAGGTCTTTAACCTGAGTAACGCGGTTTGCTTCAACTTCGATTACGGTTACTGGGATAGAAACGCCGTCTTCTGTGAAGATACGGGTCATACCCACTTTTTTACCGACTAAACCAATCATTGTTTCAACCTCTCAATCGCTCAATGACCTGATTAACCCAGGCTGATCTGCACGTCTACACCGGCAGCCAGATCCAGACGCATCAGAGCATCAACGGTTTTCTCGGTTGGCTCAACGATGTCAACCAGACGCAAGTGAGTACGGATTTCGTACTGATCGCGCGCGTCTTTGTTGACGTGCGGGGAGATCAGAACAGTGAAGCGCTCTTTGCGTGTCGGCAGCGGGATCGGACCACGGACCTGCGCACCAGTGCGCTTGGCAGTCTCGACGATTTCCGCGGTTGCTTGATCGATCAGACGATGATCAAACGCTTTCAGGCGGATACGGATTCTTTGGTTCTGCATGAGACCAGAGCTCCAATTATTTTATAAACGAAAATGATTACTCCTCAGACCCATTACGATTGATGGGAGAGTGTAACCGTTCTTACGTAGCTCCCCGATTGGGAGCATTGTTAGGTAGCCAAATTCGGCTAACTGAGGTTCAGATTGAACCTGCTGTCAACTACGACAAGCCCGCGCATTATACATACTTAACCACCGAACGCAAGCGTATTGCTAGTAAAGTAAACAGCCTTCGGGTTATCTCTCAAGTTCGTTCAGTGCATTTTTGACACGCTCTCTTAAACCGGCTTTCTCTTCGCTTTCTTCCACAGTATTTTCTTCGTCTTCAGAAGAAGAGGGGGCATTCTCAACCGCGACGCCTGGGTCATCTTCCTCCTCGACGGATTCGACGACGGGGAGTGGCTGTTTTTTGAAGAAATAGTGTTGTGTTGATTGTTTAAAAGCGGGCGTTTCAGCCTCTACAGTGACTTCGGCTTTTACTATCCAAAGCACCCATAGCTGCCTGGCATACCCACCAACCAGCACCATTCCTGCAAACCACAGGCAAATCAGTAATAAACAAATTACATATATTATGGTGCTGTGTTTTTGTCGGGAGAAGATACCAGGGTGACCTGTTTCTTTCTGCTCACGCGCGGCGATATAGAATTCAAACATGTCATTTCCCCTTCACTGTTGTTTCCGGGGAAATATTTGCTTCATCCCGATATAAGTAGGCACTCTCCCCTGCCACCTGCCAGAGATGTACTAACGTTGAAAAGCCAACAACACCGTCAGTTTTCAAGTGGTGGCTTTTTTGAAATTGCTTTATTTTTTCTACCAACAAGGGACGCCACTCCGCCGAAGGTTCTGTCGAAATATGCAATGCGCGGTTTAACATCGTTTCCAGCCAGAGAATCTCTTCCTCGCTGCTATCACGCGTAATGGTACTCTCCCCTTCCGGCGACATTTTCCACAACAGAAGATAATCACCCGTCCATACCGACTCAAACCATTTATGTGTCAGCGTCCACGTTTGCTGACCTACGAGGACATCAACGCTAGCCTCACCGACGCGAACGACCACAACAGGCAATTTTTTGTCCCCGACTTTAAGCGATGCGATCCAGGGCAAATTCTGATCTACCAATGTTTGTAAAGAAGCATTCCCACTTTTACATGCCAGCCCCGCTCTTACTGCCTGATCGCACCAGGCCGAATCAGCTGGGACCTCGTACCCCCATACGCCGTATAACACGCTTAGCGCCTCACTATCGCGCATCACCACATGAGCAATATCCTTAGTCATATCTTGTTTAACTACTGGCGTTACGGGTATCAGCCACGCAGGAACGGGTAACGTAGCTGTAAAAGAGGACAGCAGTAGCCAACCACAGGTAAGAGCGATAATGGTTCCACTCATCACCACGGCAAGCTGCATTTTCCGGGGGCGGTTATCACCCAATATGCGGTAAATCATTCGCCATTGTTTTGCTGTGAAAACGCTGGTCTGCTCGGCTTGCTGTAATAAGCGAATTGTTTCGCCGGCAAGCGCCAGCTTTCTGCGATCGCCCCGACATAATAAAGCTATCCGTTTCAGAACTCTGGCGGTTAAAAGGAGATCGGGTTGGTCAATATTCTGACCTTCAAGGATGCTTGCCTTAAGTTCGTGCTCCGTCAGACGTCCTATCGAGACAAGTTCAATGCCCTGTTTTTTAAAATCACGTTCGACTTTTCGATCGGGTCTGCCGATCAGCAAAAATTGACCGTCAGGAATAAGAGATATTGCGCGTTGGAGATCATCAAGTATGCGGCGGTGATTCAGGTGAGCATTTTCAATAATAATAAGAGGGCAGCGACTATCAGTTCGATGAAGCGCATGCAGTAATTGCCCCGCCATCTCATCTCGCGTCCAGGCGCTGTCACGGCAGCCCTGTTCAGCCGCGTTATCGTCGGTAACGATCCATGCGGCCTTACCTTGCCAGGAAACAACGAGGCTTAAAGTAATCACACGGCGATGTTTATCTTTTTGCAGTTGCTGCGCCAGCCAGGTTTTTCCACTTCCAGCCTCACCCAACAAATAGCATAGACGCCAGGTTTGACGTTTCTCACACAACCAGGAAAGAATAACTTCTCTTCTCGTAGACATAGAACTTCCTGTTTTAATTATTGATTATCCTTAATCATAAAAATAATGTATGTATTTATTAATTAAATACATATTACTAATATAAATAAATTTTGCTTGATTCATGCAAGCGGCATTAATACTATTTATACTAACGTCAATATACAACCCACCCAATCTATTTTATTAGAACATACATCGTGCCCACACTACGTTTCCCCTTCCATCTGGCGAATCATAATAAAGATGCTGCCATCAATATATTGATTATATTTATAAGCATAGGGTCGATTATTTTTAATGTGAATTATTTCCATACAACTATAGTTAAAAATGGACAGATCATTAATCAACCAACAAACGCATTTCAGTCTGATTTCAGCCTTGCCGCTTTATGGCGTAACGAAAATCATGCTGGGGTAAAAGATGCAAATCCCGTGGCAGTTAATCAGGAAACACCTAAGCTCTCTATAGCGCTTAATGGCATTGTACTCACATCGAATGATGAGACTTCTTTTGTCTTAATTAATGAGGGGAGCGAACAAAAGCGATACTCCCTCAACGAAGCCCTTGAGTCAGCGCCGGGAACGTTTATTAGAAAAATAAATAAAACCAGCGTTGTGTTTGAAACTCACGGGCATTACGAAAAAGTAACTCTCCATCCAGGGCTACCTGACATCATCAAGCAGCCTGATTCAGAAAGTCAAAATGTACTCGCTGATTATATTATCGCCACGCCTATACGTGATGGAGAACAGATATACGGGCTTCGATTGAACCCTCGTAAGGGCCTCAATGCATTTACCACCAGCTTGCTACAACCAGGGGATATCGCCCTCAGGATCAATAATCTTTCGCTGACCCACCCTGATGAGGTTTCACAGGCATTAAGTTTACTGCTAACTCAACAAAGTGCTCAGTTTACAATTCGTCGCAACGGCGTACCCCGCTTGATAAATGTTTCCGTCGGGGAACTTACAGGAATGAATGGACTGCGTCATGAAAGGACTCAATAAAATCACCTGCTGCTTGCTGGCAGCACTACTCATGCCTTGTGCAGGACACGCTGAGAACGAACAATACGGCGCGAACTTCAATAACGCCGATATCCGCCAGTTCGTGGAAATAGTGGGTCAGCATCTTGGCAAAACGATCCTGATCGACCCTTCGGTACAGGGAACCATTTCCGTACGCAGTAATGATACGTTTAGCCAACAGGAGTACTACCAGTTCTTTTTAAGTATTCTTGATCTTTACGGTTATTCCGTGATCACGCTGGACAATGGTTTTCTGAAAGTGGTTCGCTCAGCTAATGTAAAAACATCGCCAGGGATGATTGCTGACAGTTCTCGTCCAGGCGTAGGTGATGAGTTGGTCACCCGAATTGTACCGCTTGAGAACGTTCCTGCTCGTGACCTGGCCCCCCTGCTCCGCCAGATGATGGATGCGGGTAGCGTCGGTAATGTTGTGCATTATGAACCCTCCAACGTTCTTATTCTGACCGGTCGTGCCTCCACCATTAATAAACTGATTGAAGTCATAAAGCGCGTTGATGTCATCGGCACAGAGAAGCAGCAAATTATTCATCTGGAATATGCGTCAGCGGAAGATCTCGCCGAGATTCTTAATCAATTAATCAGCGAAAGCCACGGTAAAAGCCAGATGCCAGCCCTCCTCTCCGCGAAGATTGTGGCGGATAAGCGAACCAACTCTCTTATCATCAGTGGACCGGAAAAAGCACGCCAGCGCATCACTTCATTACTGAAAAGCCTTGATGTCGAAGAGAGCGAGGAAGGAAATACCCGGGTTTATTACCTGAAATATGCTAAAGCCACGAATCTGGTGGAAGTGCTAACCGGTGTTTCCGAAAAGCTGAAAGATGAAAAAGGGAATGCGCGTAAGCCCTCCTCTTCTGGCGCGATGGATAACGTCGCCATTACCGCCGATGAACAGACTAACTCTCTGGTCATTACCGCTGACCAGTCCGTCCAGGAAAAACTCGCCACGGTAATTGCGCGTCTGGACATTCGCCGTGCACAGGTGCTGGTTGAGGCAATCATCGTTGAAGTTCAGGATGGAAATGGACTAAACCTCGGCGTGCAATGGGCGAATAAAAACGTTGGCGCACAGCAATTTACCAATACCGGATTACCGATTTTTAACGCTGCGCAAGGTGTGGCTGATTATAAAAAGAATGGTGGGATCACCAGCGCGAATCCTGCCTGGGATATGTTTAGCGCCTACAATGGCATGGCCGCAGGCTTCTTCAATGGCGACTGGGGAGTACTGCTTACCGCGCTGGCCAGTAACAATAAAAATGACATCCTCGCCACCCCAAGCATCGTAACGCTGGATAATAAACTCGCGTCCTTCAACGTGGGGCAGGATGTGCCGGTGCTATCCGGGTCACAGACCACTTCAGGGGATAACGTCTTTAATACCGTCGAACGCAAAACGGTGGGGACAAAACTCAAAGTTACTCCGCAGGTCAATGAAGGCGACGCGGTGTTGCTCGAAATAGAGCAGGAAGTCTCCAGCGTTGACTCTTCCTCTAACTCGACGCTCGGCCCGACGTTTAATACCCGTACTATTCAAAACGCCGTGCTGGTCAAAACCGGTGAAACGGTGGTCCTGGGCGGATTGCTGGATGATTTTTCTAAAGAGCAAGTGTCAAAGGTTCCTCTGCTTGGCGATATTCCTTTAGTGGGGCAACTCTTCCGCTATACCTCCACCGAGCGCGCTAAACGCAACCTGATGGTATTTATCCGTCCGACGATTATCCGTGACGATGATGTTTATCGCTCACTGTCAAAAGAGAAATACACCCGTTACCGTCAGGAGCAACAACAGCGGATCGACGGGAAATCAAAAGCGCTGGTTGGCTCGGAAGATTTGCCGGTGCTGGATGAAAACACGTTCAACAGTCACGCCCCTGCGCCATCGTCACGGTGAGGCATTCATATGAGAATTCACTCACCGTACCCCGCCAGTTGGGCGCTGGCACAACGAATTGGTTATCTCTATTCAGAGGGCGAGATTATTTATCTCGCCGATACGCCATTCGAGCGGTTACTCGATATTCAACGTCAGGTTGGCCAGTGCCAGACCATGACCAGCTTGTCACAGGCTGATTTTGAAGCTCGGCTGGAAGCGGTATTCCATCAGAATACCGGTGAGTCGCAACAGATTGCGCAGGATATCGATCAATCCGTCGATCTTCTCTCGCTTTCGGAAGAGATGCCCGCAAATGAAGATCTCCTGAATGAAGATTCAGCGGCACCGGTTATCCGCTTGATCAATGCGATTTTGAGTGAGGCCATCAAAGAAACCGCCTCTGATATCCACATTGAAACCTATGAAAAAACAATGTCGATCCGTTTTCGCATCGACGGCGTTTTGCGGACAATTTTACAGCCAAACAAAAAACTGGCGGCACTGCTTATCTCCCGAATTAAGGTCATGGCTCGTCTTGATATCGCCGAAAAACGTATTCCACAGGATGGAAGAATTAGTTTGCGTATCGGGCGACGTAACATAGATGTCCGCGTATCCACACTGCCGTCCATCTATGGTGAACGCGCCGTACTCCGCCTGCTGGATAAAAACAGCCTCCAGCTTTCATTGAACAACCTGGGGATGACGGCAGCGGATAAGCAGGATTTAGAAAATCTCATTCAGCTTCCGCACGGTATTATCCTGGTGACAGGGCCGACAGGCTCCGGTAAAAGCACCACGCTCTACGCCATCCTTTCGGCGCTGAATACTCCCGGCCGCAATATTCTGACGGTAGAAGATCCCGTGGAATATGAGCTGGAAGGCATTGGGCAAACGCAGGTGAATACCCGTGTGGATATGTCTTTCGCTCGCGGCCTGCGCGCCATACTTCGCCAGGACCCGGATGTCGTCATGGTGGGGGAAATTCGTGATACAGAAACCGCGCAGATTGCGGTTCAGGCCTCGCTCACCGGCCATCTGGTACTCTCAACACTCCACACTAACAGTGCATCAGGCGCAGTGACCCGGCTCCGCGACATGGGCGTCGAATCATTCCTGCTTTCGTCTTCCCTGGCAGGGATTATCGCGCAACGTCTGGTTCGTCGCCTGTGTCCGCAATGCCGACAATTCACGCCCGTATCACCCCAACAAGCGCAGATGTTTAAATATCATCAGCTCGCGGTGACAACAATTGGCACTCCCGTAGGCTGCCCTCATTGCCATCAATCCGGCTATCAGGGGCGCATGGCGATCCACGAAATGATGGTGGTGACGCCGGAATTACGGGCCGCTATTCATGAAAATGTGGATGAACAAGCACTGGAGCGACTAGTCCGGCAACAACACAAGGCCTTAATCAAAAATGGCCTGCAAAAAGTGATAAGCGGTGACACCTCCTGGGATGAGGTTATGCGCGTCGCCAGTGCCACGCTGGAGAGCGAAGCATGAATTATCGCTATCGCGCCATGACCCAGGATGGTCAAAAATTGCAAGGGATCATTGATGCTAACGATGAACGTCAGGCACGACTGCGGCTGCGTGAAGAAGGGCTTTTCCTGCTGGATATTCGCCCCCAAAAAAGTTCGGGAGTAAAAACACGTCGCCCGAGGATCAGCCATAGTGAACTGACGCTTTTCACCCGGCAGTTGGCAACCTTAAGCGCAGCGGCATTACCCCTGGAAGAGAGCCTTGCCGTAATCGGTCAACAAAGCAGTAATAAACGACTGGGTGACGTGTTAAATCAGGTACGCAGCGCCATCCTTGAAGGGCATCCCCTTTCCGATGCATTACAGCATTTTCCCACGCTTTTCGATTCGCTCTATCGTACCCTGGTAAAAGCGGGCGAAAAGAGCGGGCTGCTGGCCCCGGTGTTGGAAAAGCTGGCTGATTACAATGAAAACCGGCAGAAAATCCGCAGCAAGCTCATTCAGTCACTGATCTACCCCTGTATGCTCACTACGGTGGCGATTGGGGTCGTGATTATTCTCCTCACTGCTGTCGTGCCCAAAATTACCGAACAGTTCGTGCATATGAAGCAGCAACTGCCGCTGAGTACACGCATTCTTTTAGGTCTGAGCGACACGTTGCAACGTACCGGCCCGACATTATTAGCGACAGTGTTTATTGTCGCTGTAGGTTTCTGGCTCTGGTTAAAACGCGGCAATAACCGCCACCGTTTTCATGCCATGTTGCTGCGCGTTGCGCTCATCGGCCCGCTGATTTGCGCCATTAACAGCGCACGCTATCTCCGCACTTTAAGTATTTTGCAATCCAGCGGCGTCCCTCTGCTGGATGGGATGAATTTGTCCACCGAAAGCCTCAACAACCTCGAAATTCGCCAGCGTCTGGCAAATGCGGCAGAGAACGTTCGCCAGGGTAACAGCATTCATCTTTCGCTGGAACAAACCGCAATTTTCCCGCCGATGATGCTCTACATGGTGGCCTCTGGCGAAAAAAGCGGGCAGCTCGGCACATTAATGGTCAGAGCCGCAGATAACCAGGAGACACTCCAACAAAATCGGATCGCCTTAACGCTCTCCATCTTCGAGCCAGCACTCATTATTACGATGGCACTGATCGTCCTGTTTATTGTCGTGTCGGTACTCCAACCTCTTCTTCAACTTAACTCAATGATTAATTAAGGAAAGCATATGCGCGCAACGGATAAGCAACGCGGTTTTACATTACTGGAAATTATGGTGGTGATCGTCATTATCGGCGTACTTGCCAGCCTGGTGGTTCCTAACCTAATGGGCAATAAAGAAAAGGCGGATAAGCAAAAAGCCGTCAGCGATATTGTGGCGCTGGAAAACGCCCTTGATATGTACAAACTCGACAATCATCACTATCCAACCACAAATCAGGGGCTTGAATCCTTAGTAGAAGCGCCGACACTGCCACCGCTGGCCGCAAACTATAACAAGGAAGGTTATATCAAGCGTCTGCCTGCCGATCCCTGGGGCAATGATTATGTCCTCGTTAATCCTGGTGAACATGGTGCATACGATCTGCTTTCAGCAGGGCCCGATGGTGAAATGGGAACCGAGGACGACATCACCAACTGGGGTTTGAGCAAGAAGAAAAAGTAAGTCAGCGATGAATCAGCAACGCGGGTTTACCCTGCTGGAGATGATGCTGGTGCTGGCGCTGGTCGCTATCACGGCAAGCGTGGTGCTCTTCACATATGGCCGGGAGGATGTCGCCAGCACTCGTGCGCGCGAAACAGCGGCGCGGTTTACCGCTGCACTTGAATTAGCCATCGACCGCGCCACGCTCAGTGGTCAGCCTGTCGGTATCCATTTCTCTGATTCAGCATGGCGCATTATGGTACCGGGCAAAACACCATCAGCCTGGCGCTGGGTTCCATTACAAGAAGATGCCGCAGACGAGAGCCAAAATGACTGGGATGAAGAACTCTCAATTCATCTTCAGCCATTTAAACCTGATGACAGCAACCAGCCACAGGTTGTGATTCTGGCCGACGGACAAATCACGCCCTTCTCTTTGTTGATGGCTAACGCCGGGACCGGTGAGCCGCTCCTGACGTTAGTCTGTTCAGGCTCATGGCCCCTGGATCAAACGCTCGCCAGAGATACCCGCCCATGAACAAACAATCAGGGATGACACTGCTTGAAGTCTTACTGGCGATGAGTATTTTCACCGCTGTTGCTCTGACTTTAATGAGCAGTATGCAAGGGCAACGAAATGCCATCGAGCGAATGCGTAACGAGACGCTGGCATTGTGGATAGCGGATAACCAGCTTCAGTCACAAGATTCATTCGGCGAGGAAAACACGTCCAGTTCTGGCAAAGAGTTAATAAATGGCGAAGAGTGGAACTGGCGCAGCGATATCCACTCAAGCAAAGACGGCACGCTTCTGGAACGCACCATAACGGTGACATTACCCAGCGGTCAGACAACCTCGCTTACGCGTTATCAAAGCATCGATAATAAATCCGGGCAGGCACAAGATGATTAATCGCCAGCAGGGTTTCACATTGCTGGAGGTCATGGCGGCGCTGGCGATTTTCTCAATGCTTAGCGTGCTGGCGTTTATGATTTTTTCGCAAGCTTCCGAGTTGCATCAACGCTCACAGAAAGAAATCCAGCAGTTCAATCAGCTACAGCGCACCATCACCATTCTTGATAACGATCTCCTGCAACTGGTCGCCCGGAGGAATCGGAGTACGGACAAAATCATGGTGTTGGGTGAAGAAGCTATTTTTACCACGCAAAGTCGCGATCCGCTGGCTCCTCTCAGTGAAGCACAAACCTTACTCACTGTTCACTGGTATCTGCGAAATCATACGCTCTACCGTGCTGTTCGTACTTCTGTGGATGGCAGGAAGGATCAACCCGCCCAGGCGATGCTGGAACATGTCGAGAGCTTTCTTCTGGAAAGTAACAGCGGGGAAAGCCAGGAACTTCCTCTCTCAGTCACGTTACATCTGCAGACTCAGCAATATGGGGGGTTACAGCGCCGTTTTGCATTACCTGAGCAGTTAGCGAGAGAAGAGTCGCCAGCTCAGACGCAGGCCGGGAATAATAACCATGAATAATGAACAACGCGGCGTCGCGCTGCTCATTGTACTCATGTTACTGGCGCTCATGGCTGCTCTGGCAGCAGACATGACGCTCAGTTTTCACAGCCAGCTTCAGCGAACCCGCCAGGTAAACCATCATCTGCAACGGCAATATGATATTGAACTGGCGGAGAAACTTGCGCTTGCCAGCCTCACCCAGGACGTTAAAGATAACGACAGACAGACCACGTTGCAGCAGTACTGGGCACAGCCACAACAGTTGCAGCTGGAAGATGGCAATACAGTGAAGTGGCAGTTACGCGATGCCCAGCACTGTTTTAATCTCAATGCGTTAGCAAAAATCTCTGACGACCCGCTGGCTTCCCCTGATTTCCCCGCCCAGGTATTCAGTGCGCTGCTGATTAACGCCGGTATCGATCGCGGAAACACCGATGAGATCGTGCAATCAATCGCTGACTATATTGATGTCGATGACTCACCACGCTTTCACGGCGCAGAAGATAGCTTTTACCAAAGCCAGACGCCGCCCCGGCATAGTGCCAATCAGATGCTTTTTCTGACTGGCGAATTACGTCAGATAAAAGGCATAACCGAAAACATCTATCAGCGGCTTATCCCGTATGTCTGCGTTCTCCCGACCACGGAACTTAGCATCAATCTTAATATGCTAACGGAGAACGATATTCCGCTCTTCAGAGCGTTATTCCTCAATAACATCACGGATGCTGACGCTCGGGTCTTATTGCAAAAAAGGCCGAGGGAAGGCTGGCTAACCACGGATGCATTTCTTTACTGGGCGCAGCAGGATTTCTCCGGTGTGAAGCCACTGGTTGCTCAGGTGAAAAGGCATCTCTTTCCCTATAGCCGCTATTTTACGCTGAGTACGGAAAGTATCAGCGACGAACAATCCCAGGGATGGCAAAGCCATATTTTTTTCAACCGTAAACAGCAGAGCGCCCAAATCTATCGGCGTACGCTGCAACTCTACTAATCATAAGGATCGTGATGCCTGAATCGTTGATGGTCATACGTTCTTCCTCGACGCTGCGTAAGCATTGGGAATGGATGACGTTCTCCGCAGATAGCGTATCTTCGGTACATACGCTCACGGACGATCTTCCGCTGGAGTCGCTGGCCGATCAGCCCGGTGCCGGAAATGTTCATCTTTTGATCCCACCAGAGGGCCTTTTATATCGTTCCCTCACGCTGCCCAACGCCAAATACAAACTCACCGCACAAACATTACAATGGCTGGCAGAGGAGACGTTACCCGACAACACCCAGGACTGGCACTGGACGGTTGTCGATAAACAAAACGAAAGTGTCGAGGTGATAGGCATTCAGTCGGAGAAACTCAGTCGCTATCTTGAGCGTTTACATACTGCCGGACTCAACGTGACGCGGGTTTTGCCAGATGGCTGCTATCTTCCCTGGGAAGTAGATAGCTGGACTCTGGTTAACCAGCAAACAAGCTGGCTCATTCGCAGTGCCGCACATGCCTTCAACGAACTGGATGAACACTGGTTACAGCATCTTGCTGCCCAGTTTCCGCCTGAGAATATGCTTTGTTATGGTGTAGTACCTCACGGCGTTGCAGCGGCCAATCCACTTATCCAGCATCCTGAAATACCATCACTGAGTTTGTATTCTGCCGATATTGCATTCCAGCGCTATGACATGCTGCATGGTATTTTTCGTAAACAGAAAACTGTAAGCAAATCGGGAAAATGGCTCGCCCGCCTGGCAGTAAGCTGTCTCGTTCTCGCCATTCTTTCTTTTGTTGGCAGCCGGAGCATCGCGCTCTGGCATACGCTTAAGATTGAAGATCAACTTCAGCAACAACAGCAAGAAACCTGGCAACGTTATTTCCCGCAGATCAAACGCACCCACAATTTTCGTTTTTACTTTAAGCAGCAACTCGCTCAGCAATATCCTGAAGCTGTGCCGTTGCTCTATCATTTACAAACACTTCTGCTGGAACACCCTGAACTGCAGTTAATGGAGGCGAACTATAGCCAGAAGCAAAAGTCGCTGACCTTAAAAATGAGTGCTAAGAGTGAAGCTAATATCGATCGTTTCTGTGAGTTAACACAGTCCTGGCTTCCGATGGAAAAAACAGAAAAAGATCCGGTCAGTGGTGTATGGACAGTAAGGAACTCAGGGAAATGATTAAATCATGGTGGGCAGAAAAATCCACATCGGAAAAACAGATCGTTGCGGCACTGGCGGTTCTCTCGCTCGGCGTTTTTTGTTGGCTTGGGGTGATAAAACCGATAGATACCTACATTGCAGAGCATCAGTCCCACGCGCAAAAAATTAAGAAGGACATCAAATGGATGCAGGATCAAGCGAGCACCCATGGTTTACTCGGTCATCCTGCGCTTACGCAGCCCATCAAAAATATCCTTCTCGAGGAAGCAAAACGTGAGAATTTGGCTATCACGCTGGAAAACGGCCCGGACAATACTCTGACAATTCATCCTGTCACAGCTCCCCTCGAAAACGTCTCCCGCTGGCTCACTACGGCACAGGTAACATACGGTATTGTTATTGAAGACCTTCAGTTTACTCTTGCCGGAAACGAAGAGATCACCCTCAGGCATTTGTCCTTCAGGGAGCAACAATAATGACAATGCTACTGCCGCTCTTCATTCTGGTTGGTTTTATTGCAGATTATTTTGTTAATGCCATCGCCTATCACCTCTCGCCGTTGGAGGATAAAACGGCGTTAACGTTTCGCCAGGTATTGGTTCATTTCAGGCAAAAAAAATATGCCTGGCATGATACAGTGCCCCTGATACTTTGTGTTGCTGCTGCTATCGCCTGCGCCCTGGCACCTTTCACGCCCATCGTGACTGGCGCACTCTTTCTCTATTTCTGTTTCGTACTCACGCTCAGTGTTATTGATTTTCGCACTCAGCTCCTGCCCGACAAACTCACCTTACCGCTGCTCTGGCTTGGCTTGGTATTTAATGCGCAGTATGGATTAATTGATTTACATGATGCGGTTTACGGCGCGGTAGCGGGCTATGGGGTGCTGTGGTGTGTTTACTGGGGCGTCTGGTTAGTTTGTCACAAAGAGGGATTGGGCTACGGTGATTTCAAGCTACTGGCCGCTGCAGGCGCATGGTGTGGCTGGCAAACGTTGCCAATGATACTGCTGATTGCCTCGCTGGGTGGCATTGGTTACGCCATCGTTTCACAACTTCTGCAACGCCGGACTATAACCACTATCGCATTCGGCCCGTGGCTTGCGCTCGGCAGCATGATAAACCTGGGGTATCTGGCCTGGATCTCTTATTAACCGGGAGGGTTCTCCCTCCCGACACGGCTCAACCTTCTTCGCGGATCTGTGCTTGCAGATAATTTTGCAGGCCCATCTTCTGAATCAGATCAAGTTCCGTTTCCAGCCAGTCGATATGGCCTTCTTCATCACGCAAAATTTCTATCATCATATCGCGGCTGACGTAATCATGAACGCTATCGGCATAACCAATTGCCTCACGCAAATTCTTCGCGCCATCCAGCTCAAGTGCCAGATCAGAACGCAGCATTTCCTCAACATCTTCACCAATGTTCAGTTTGCCCAGGTCCTGTAAGTTTGGAAGACCTTCCAGAAAAAGAATGCGCTCAATATAACGATCGGCGTGTTTCATCTCATCAATGGATTCATGATACTCCACATCATTGAGACGTTTGAGACCCCAGTTTTTAAACATTCGGGCATGGAGAAAGTACTGATTGATTGCGACAAGCTCATTTCCCAACAGTTTGTTGAGATAATTTATAACTTTAGTATCACCTTTCATTTTTTGACTCCTTCGCTTCCACTCTTTGAAGAGTAGAACGGCTTACGAGTAAGTCAAAAAACACACTCCGTTTATGCGGACTCCTTAAACTCCGGCAGCTGCATTAATTCATCCTCCATCACTTCACGCGCGGCCCGGACACATTTACCGCACTGATTGCCGACCGGAATAAATTTTTTTAATTGCTGGAACGAGTGAGGGGAAAACTGGCGCACAGCCTGACGAATTTTTTTATCGCTGATACCATTACAAAGACAAACGTACATAGAGACTCCCGTATACTTTCTTCAAAAATAAATGAAAATAGTTCTTATTTCAATTACGGAAAGACTCTTTTTTAAGCAAAGAATAGAAATATGAATAAAAATAATGGGCTACCAAAAGTAGCCCATTGACAAAAAATGCGGCGATACTGGAAGGTATCGCCAACACATTTATTGCTTAGTAAACGGCGCGAAGATTTCGCTAAATGCGTACTTCGGTGCCTGTTCTTTAGTCAGGCCGTGGAATTCCGGAGACAGGTTAGTGCCGCCCGGCAGGTCGCGCGCGATTGACCAGATACCAACCATACCGAGATTACGCTTCTGCGCATCCTGCATGACCAGACGAGCATCAGAGAGATAGAACACCTCGCCCTGAACGTCGTTCACGCCAACCATCGGCGTGGTACCCATCATAGCGTCAATTTCTGCATCGCTCTTATTGGGATGGAGGCCTTTCAATTGTGAATGCAGGTTGGCAATCGCAGACGTTGCACACTTACCGTGAATGTTCTGGCCTTCGGTATTTGCAGACTGACAAATCGCGTTACCGTAGTCCATTGTCATCACGTTCACACCCGCCAGCTCAACACCTTTCGCTTTGGCATCGCTCAGGACATTCATCCCTTCCGGCGTCAGGCCAGTCGGCAGAATTGGCAAGGTGTACCAGATAGCAATATCTTTGCCTTCTGACTTCCATTTATCCTGCACTTTCTTCACAGCAAGGTTACGACGTTCAATAGATGCCTGATCCGCAACCCAGGTGCCTTCGATATCGAAGTCCAGGACTTTGAGGTTCAGGTTATCAACGATGTCATAATAATGCTGCATCAGATCGTCTACGTTCTTACAGGAAGCAGCCAGCGGAGCGTTGTTAGCACCACCGATAGACAGCATCACATCGCCGCCAGCCTCACGCAGAGCTTTGATTTTGCTGTACTGAGCGTAATTCTGCATACCGTAAGCGGTACCCCATGTCGGCAGACAGGTGTTCGCATCTTTACTCACCACAAACGCCAGCGTGAAGTGGTTGACGTTATGATTCTTAGCCAGCGCAGCCAGATCCGGGATCGTATTCAGCGTAAAGTCGACATACGGTGCATAAACGTGTTTCGGCCACGCTTTCTTCGGCGTACCTACGCGCTCTTTGGTTCCGGTCCAGTCAACAAAAACACGCCACGGGTTGCTGTCAGAAGGAGAAACTTTCTGCACTTTACTCTGAGAAATGTAGTTCACACCGTTAAAGCGAATCAGCGTATCGCTGGCATAAAGCGTTTCTGGATTAAACTGCGGCGCATTATTCAGCTCTTCGTTGCTATAGCTCTGAGCCTTACCTAACGGCTTCCACGGGCGGCTATTGCTACCGGTGGCGTTTTGGTTCGCCACCAGAGCAGGGTTGTCACTTTGCGTCCAGAACAGCGCTTCATAAGCCTGCCCATCAACAACAACGCGATCACCTTTCACGTACACAGTGGATGCGGACCATGCTTTCGCCGGTTCGTATTTCTTCCACGGGTTATCGCCGCCCGGGACAAAGCCCCATGCGTCTTGATCGACAGAAGTTTTATAATGTGCATCGTTATAATCTACGATGCTGTCCGCGCTGTACGCTTTGCTGGCCTGGAAACCATCCGCAACAATGACGCCGCCGTTATCAATTTCACAGGTAGTCGGGTTACCGTACTGACTCAATTCCGCAGCGGTAGCTGTACGCTCGAGACGCCATGGGTTATTGGAGTTTTCAGCGCTGGTACCCCGTGGGCAATCTTTAGACCCAACCCACCAGGCGTTCTTGTAAACATTACCATTGAAAATAACATGGTAAATTTCGCTACCTTCCTGGCCGCTCCACGCTTGCAATGAGTAATCGTTAACGCTATCCGCTGGTGTTGATGGCTCGCTGTTATCCGGAGTTGGGGTCACCGGTGTTTCCGGAGTTGGATCAACCGGAGTCACAGCACCGCCATTATTATCCGGCTTAACGGAACAGGAGCCAGGGTTACCATACTGGCTGATTTCTGTTGCCGTTGCCGCGCGAACATAACGCCATGGGTTACTGGCATCGTTTTCTTTCGCATCGCCTGGGCAATTTGCCGCGCCTACCCACCAGGCGTTCTTATAAATGCCGCCGTTATAGATAACGTACCATGTAGAAGAACCTTCCTGACCTTTCCAGGCTACTACAGCATAGTTGTCGTTTGACTTATCAGCTGGGGCTGGCTGAACATCAGGAGCCGGTTTAACGTCCGGTGCCGGTTTCACATCCGGTGAAGGCTGTGGTGCTGAAGTACAGGACTGTGGATTACTGGTTTCTGAGATTTCCGTTGCCGTAGCGGCACGAACATAACGCCATGGGTTGCTGGCATCATTGCTTTTCGCATCACCCGGACAGTTAGAAGAGGCTACCCACCAGGCATTTTTATATACCGCACCATTAAAGACGACATACCAGGTCTGACCACCCTGCTGTTTATTCCAGGCAACTACAGAAGAATTAGACGGAACAGTGCCCTGTGCTGGTGTAGCCGAACCGCCATTAGCCGGCGTATTGGATGCAGGCGTATTTGAATTTGAAGAAGATGAGCTGCCGCTCTTTTCGCAGGAAAGTGTATTGCCAAACTGACTAATTTCAGCAGCTGTTGCGGTACGCTTTAAACGCCACGGGTTAGTTGCATCATTTGCTTTCGCTTTTCCCGGGCAATTTGTAGAAGAAACCCACCAGGCATTTTCATAAATTTTGCCATCGAAAATAACCTGATATTTATTACCACCTTGTTGGTTATTCCATGCTTCCATTGCCAATGCTGGCAGAGCGGAACACACCAGCCCCATACCAATCATAGATTTAGTAAATATATTTAATTTCATTATAATCCCTTGTGACGTAAAAACTGCAAAACAAAAGTCCTACGCAGGAATTATTTACGTTTTACGAGAACCCTTCAATATGAATTAAATTACGGCATTAAAAATAAGAAAAAAGCCTGACAAATGAAGCATTTTAAAAACAGAAACATTCATATTTAAAATGTTAAATTGAATTGATATTTTAAATATGAATAATTTATTCGTTCTGACAGTACGAATAAGATATGCCGTCAACAAATGCAAAAAGGGCGCCGAAGCGCCCTTTTCAATTCAAAACTAATTAACGTGTAATTAGCCCAGAACTTTAGCAACAACGCCCGCGCCAACGGTACGGCCGCCTTCACGGATTGCGAAACGCAGACCGTCGTCCATCGCGATCGGGTGGATCAGGGTAACAACCATTTTGATGTTGTCGCCCGGCATTACCATCTCTACGCCTTCCGGCAGTTCGATGGTACCAGTCACGTCAGTAGTACGGAAGTAGAACTGCGGACGGTAGCCTTTGAAGAACGGAGTATGACGGCCGCCTTCATCTTTGGACAGAATGTACACTTCAGATTCGAACTTGGTGTGCGGCTTGATGGTGCCCGGCTTAGCCAGTACCTGACCACGTTCGATTTCTTCACGTTTGATACCACGCAGCAGAACACCTACGTTCTCACCAGCACGGCCTTCGTCCAGCAGTTTGCGGAACATTTCAACGCCAGTACAGGTAGACTTCTGAGTCTCTTTGATACCAACGATTTCAACTTCTTCACCAACTTTGATGATACCGCGTTCTACACGACCGGTAACAACGGTACCACGACCGGAGATGGAGAATACGTCTTCGATCGGCAGCAGGAACGGCTTGTCAATCGCACGCTCTGGTTCCGGAATATAAGAATCCAGGAAGCCAGCCAGTTCCAGGATTTTCGCTTCCCACTCTGCGTCGCCTTCCAGCGCTTTCAGAGCAGAACCACGAACGATCGGAGTGTCGTCGCCCGGGAAGTCGTACTGAGACAGAAGTTCACGAACTTCCATTTCAACCAGTTCCAGCAGCTCTTCGTCATCAACCATGTCGCATTTGTTCAGGAACACGATGATGTACGGAACGCCTACCTGACGACCCAGCAGGATGTGCTCACGAGTCTGCGGCATCGGGCCGTCAGTCGCAGCAACTACCAGGATCGCGCCGTCCATCTGAGCAGCACCGGTGATCATGTTTTTAACATAGTCGGCGTGCCCCGGGCAGTCTACGTGTGCGTAGTGACGGGTCGGGGTGTCGTATTCAACGTGAGAAGTGTTGATGGTGATACCACGAGCTTTTTCTTCCGGCGCGTTATCGATCTGGTCGAATGCACGAGCAGCACCGCCGTAGGTTTTAGCCAGTACGGTGGTGATTGCAGCGGTCAGAGTAGTTTTACCGTGGTCAACGTGGCCGATAGTACCAACGTTAACGTGCGGTTTTGTACGTTCAAATTTTTCTTTAGACACGGCTATATTCCTTACTATAGTGCTCTCCCCTTCAGGAGAGAGCACGGGACTTTGGTATTAACCCTTAGGCTTATTTACCACGGGCTTCAATTACGGCCTGAGCAACGTTACTCGGCGCTTCATCATACTTCAGGAATTCCATAGTGTATGATGCACGACCTTTGGTCAGAGAACGCAGCTGAGTTGCGTATCCGAACATTTCAGACAGCGGTACTTCAGCGTGGATCTTAACGCCAGTAACTTCAGATTCCTGACCTTTGAGCATACCACGACGACGGCTCAAGTCACCGATAACGTCACCGGTGTTCTCTTCCGGAGTTTCTACTTCAACCTTCATGATCGGCTCAAGCAGAACTGGTTTCGCTTTCTTAAAGCCTTCTTTAAAGGCGATAGAAGCAGCCAGTTTAAACGCCAGTTCAGAGGAGTCAACGTCATGGTAAGAACCGAAGTGCAGACGAATACCCATGTCTACTACCGGGTAGCCTGCCAGCGGACCTGCTTTCAGCTGTTCCTGGATACCTTTATCAACGGCCGGGATGTATTCGCCAGGGATTACACCACCTTTAATGTCGTTGATGAACTCGTAGCCTTTCGGGTTTGAACCCGGCTCCAGCGGGTACATGTCGATAACAACATGACCATACTGACCACGACCACCAGACTGTTTCGCGTGTTTACCTTCAACATCGGTAACTTTCTGGCGGATAGTTTCACGGTAAGCAACCTGCGGTTTACCTACGTTCGCTTCAACGTTGAATTCACGCTTCATACGGTCAACGATGATGTCGAGGTGCAGTTCGCCCATACCCGCGATGATGGTCTGGTTAGATTCTTCGTCAGTCCATACACGGAAAGACGGGTCTTCTTTAGCCAGACGGCCCAGAGCCAGACCCATTTTTTCCTGGTCAGCTTTGGTTTTCGGTTCAACTGCGATGGAGATTACCGGCTCAGGGAATTCCATACGTTCCAGAATGATCGGCGCATCCGGGTCACACAGGGTGTCACCAGTGGTTACGTCTTTCAGACCGATAGCAGCAGCGATGTCGCCCGCGCGAACTTCTTTGATCTCTTCACGTTTGTTAGCGTGCATCTGAACGATACGACCGAAACGCTCACGTGCAGCTTTCACGGAGTTCAGTACGGTATCACCAGAGTTAACCACACCGGAGTAAACACGGAAGAAGGTCAGGTTACCAACAAACGGGTCGGTAGCGATTTTGAACGCCAGTGCAGAGAACGGCTCGTCATCACTTGCGTGACGTTCAGCCGGAGTGTCTTTACCGTCGTCCAGGATACCGTTGATCGCAGGTACGTCAACCGGGGATGGCAGGTAATCAATTACCGCATCCAGCATCGCCTGAACACCTTTGTTCTTGAACGCAGAACCACAGGTTACCAGGATGATTTCGTTGTTCAGAACGCGCTGACGCAGAGCACCTTTGATTTCTGCTTCAGTCAGTTCTTCACCACCCAGGTATTTTTCCATCAGCTCTTCAGAAGCTTCAGCTGCGGATTCGATCAGGTTCTGGTGCCATTCGTTAGCCAGTTCAACCATGTCTGCCGGGATATCTTCGTATTCGAAGGTTACGCCCTGGTCAGCGTCGTTCCAGTTGATAGCTTTCATTTTCACCAGGTCAACAACACCGGTGAAATGTTCTTCAGCACCAATCGCCAGCTGCAGCGGAACCGGGTTCGCGCCCAGACGGGTTTTGATCTGGTTAACAACTTTCAGGAAGTTCGCACCCATGCGGTCCATTTTGTTAACGAACGCAATGCGCGGAACTTTATATTTGTTTGCCTGACGCCATACGGTTTCAGACTGCGGCTGAACACCACCAACTGCGCAGTAAACCATTACCGCACCATCGAGAACACGCATGGAACGTTCTACTTCGATTGTGAAGTCAACGTGCCCCGGGGTGTCGATGATGTTGATGCGATGCGGCTCATACTGCTTAGCCATACCAGACCAGAATGCAGTAGTCGCAGCGGAAGTGATGGTAATACCACGTTCCTGCTCCTGCTCCATCCAGTCCATGGTTGCAGCGCCGTCATGAACTTCACCGATTTTATGGTTTACACCGGTGTAGAACAGAATACGTTCGGTAGTAGTGGTTTTACCGGCGTCGATGTGCGCACTGATACCGATGTTACGGTAGCGTGCGATGGGTGTTGTACGAGCCATTTGTTTCCTCGTTTATCTTTTAGGCGTTCAATTTAAGTAGCCCAAAGCGGGCTGCTTACTGGAAGCGCCCGCCTGGTGACTAAAACTCCGAAGGGATAACCAACGGTAGTGTGCGAACGCCTTGTTGGCTTCGGCCATACGGTGAACGTCTTCACGTTTCTTAACTGCAGTACCTTTGTTTTCTGCAGCATCAGAAAGTTCGTTCGCCAGGCGCAGAGCCATGGATTTATCACCGCGTTTACGAGCAGCTTCAACGATCCAACGCATTGCCAGAGCATTACGACGAACCGGACGGACTTCAACTGGTACCTGATAAGTAGAACCACCAACGCGGCGAGACTTAACTTCTACAGTCGGGCGCACGTTTTCGAGAGCTACTTCGAATGCTTCCAGTTCAGATTTACCAGAGCGCTGAGCCAGGGTCTCCAGCGCGCTGTATACGATAGATTCAGCAGTAGATTTTTTACCATCTACCATCAGGATATTTACAAATTTAGCCAGCAGTTCTGATCCGAACTTCGGATCCGGCAGAATTTTACGCTGACCAATGACGCGACGACGTGGCATGGAAATACTCCGTTGTTAATTCAGGATTGTCCAAAACTCTACGAGTTTAGTTTGACATTTAAGTTAAAACGTTTGGCCTTACTTAACGGAGAACCATTAAGCCTTAGGACGCTTCACGCCATACTTGGAACGAGCCTGCTTACGGTCTTTAACGCCGGAGCAGTCAAGCGCACCACGTACGGTGTGGTAACGAACACCCGGGAGGTCTTTAACACGACCGCCACGGATCAGGATCACGGAGTGCTCCTGCAGGTTGTGACCTTCACCACCGATGTAGGAAGTCACTTCGAAACCGTTAGTCAGACGAACACGGCATACTTTACGCAGCGCGGAGTTCGGTTTTTTAGGAGTGGTAGTATATACACGAGTACATACGCCACGTTTTTGCGGGCATGCTTCCAGCGCAGGCACGTTGCTTTTCGCAACTTTGCGAGCACGTGGTTTGCGTACCAGCTGGTTAACTGTTGCCATTAAATAGCTCCTGGTTTTAGCTTTTGCTTCGTAAACACGTAATAAAACGTCCTCACACAATATGAGGACGCCGAATTTTAGGGCGATGCCGAAAAGGTGTCAAGAAATATACAACGATCCCGCCATCACCAGGCCATCTGGCTGGGGTGCTTAACCGTAAGTCTGACGAAATCAGTATAGTCAATGAGAATGATGTCGTTCGAAATTTGACCAGTCAAACCGCGGGCAATAAGGTCTTCGTTCAGGGCATAGACCTTAATGGGGGCATTACGCAGACTTTCAAGGTAGCGGTTACCGTCAACTGCGGCAGTTACGCCATCTTGCAATAATAGCAGTTCGTCTCCTTCACTGAGCAGACGCAGCAGCGCAGCAAAATCCGTCAGCCAGGGTGAGCGATGTAATGTGTGCAGCATAAACGCCTCAAAACCTCAAAATAACATCGTAGTTGGCGAGTTCGCGGCGTAAGGCATCTGCTTCGAGCGGCGTGGCTTCGACAACAAAGGGTGTCTGCGGATCTAACCCGCGTTCGCGCAGTGAAGCCGCACAAACCCAGCACTGTTCAATGTCGTACAGACCCAACAATTTAAAAGTGGCAATGTAATCACGCGCCAGCACTGCATCGGGCTTTTGTCCTGGCAGCAGCTGAAAAACGCCATCAGCTATAAAGAAGACAGCCAGATCGTCAGTTAATGCGGAAGTTGCCAGTAAAGCATCTAAACCTTCCCGGCCTGCGGCTGTACCATGAGGTGCAGTAGAAAAAACAAACGCAATTCGTTTCATCAGAACTGTACCACCCTGTCACAGGTCAGCGAGGCTTCCGCCAGCGCCCCAAGTCCGCTTAAGGTAAATCCCTGCTGAAGGTTTGACGAAGCCAGCCCCAGTCTTCCGGCCTCCGTTTCATCAACAACGCCACGGCGTAATGCTGCCGCTACGCAGATATTCAGCGCCACACCATGTTGCGCATTCAGTTGTTGCCAGGCCCGTACGAGGTCAAATTCGTCACTTGCCGGAGAGGTCAATTGGTTAGCGTTATAGACCCCTTCCCGATAGAAAAAGACGCTGCTTAACTCATGGCCATCTGCTATCAGCGCCTGCGCAAACTGAAAAGCACTACTCGCCTGTTGCGTACCGTATGCTGGCCCGGTCACCACGATGGCAAAACGCATTACTTATCTTGCCCCTGGAAATCACCGCTCTTGAACTGGCGGATGTAGAGATAGACAGTGTGTTTGGAGATGTTCAGGCGGTCAGCAACCTGGTTGATCGCATCTTTAATATCGAAGATCCCTTTCTCGTAGAGATTCAGCACGATCTGACGATTTTTGGCGTTATTAGAAACATTGCGATCGGCATTCACTTCTTCGATGGTGAACTCCAGCGTTTGGGTAACCAGATCTTCAACAGAAGAGGCAAAGTTGACGCTTGAACCGACATCCGGGGTTTCTGGCGGCACAAAGGTGCTCATAATCTGCGAGAAGGGAACATCAAGATTCATATTGATGCACAGCAGACCAATTACACGCTGTTCGCGGTTACGAATCGCGATAGTCAGGGACTTCATTAATACGCCGCTTTTGGCGCGAGTAAAGTAGCATTTAGAAACGCTGCTATCCGCTCCCGTCATATCGTGCAGCATACGTAGCGCCAGGTCAGTAATTGGCGAACCAATCTTCCGGCCTGTATGTTCACCGTTAGCAATGCGAATGGCTGAACATTTTAGATCCTGCAAAGAGTGCAAAACGATTTCACAGTGGGAGCCAATAAGCATCGCTAACCCGTCCACCACCGCTTCGTAGGATTTCAGAATATCAAAATCGGTCTGGTCGAAAGGACGTTGATCCAGTAAATCCAACTCACTGGTTTCGTTGGTTAAAAGCGACCTGGACATGAAAAAAAACACTCCTTTTCAGGAGCCTGTCGTTAACTTTTCAGGGCAGGCTCATTAATGATGCGGGTAACTAAATTAATACAGCGGAGGTTCCGCTTTCCAGCACTAATTATATCCGGCCTGTAATAAAAAAACCGCCGCCTGGTCAGGCGGCGGTTCTTAATGCTTATTTTTTAGCAGAATCTGCGGCTTTCGCATCAGCTTCCGGCTTTGCATCAGCCTTCGGCGCTGGTTTCACATCCAGCAGCTCTACGTCAAACACCAGGGTAGAATTCGGTGGGATCCCCGGAACACCCGCTTTGCCGTAAGCCAGTTCTGGTGGAATAACCAGTTTGATCTTACCGCCTTTCTTGATGTTCTTCAGACCTTCTGTCCAACCCGGGATAACACCGTCCAGACGGAAAGAAAGCGGTTCACCACGGGTGTAAGAGTTGTCGAACTCTTTACCGTCGATCAGCGTACCTTTGTAGTTCACTACAACAGTATCGCTGTCTTTCGGTGCTTCGCCTTTACCGGCTTCTACTACCTGATAAACCAGACCAGTTGAAGAGGTTTTCACACCTTTCTCTTTGGCAAATTTCTCGCGGTACTCTTTACCTTTTGCTTCGTTATCAGCCGCGTCTTTTTCCATCTTCGCCTGAGCAGAAGACTTCACGCGAGCTTCGAATGCTTGTAGAGTCTGTTCGATCTCTTGGTCGGAGAGTTTGCTCTTATCAGCAAATGCATCCTGAACACCAGCGATCAGCTGATCTTTATCCAGTTTGATGCCCAGTTTTTCTTGTTCTTTTAGAGAGTTTTCCATGTAACGACCCAGCGAGGCACCCAGTGCATAAGCTGATTTCTGATCGTCATTTTTGAACGCTGCTTTGCTGTCAGCAGCTGTAGCAGGTTTTGCAGCTTCAGCAGCAAAAGTGATTGGTGCATGCAGGGCAACGGCCATTGTGGTCGCCAGCAGCGTTACTTTAAACAGTGATTTCATCCATATCTCCAGGATCGGGGCATCTCACCCCAGGGTTAACTATTATCAGAAGGGTACTATAAAGCGTTGTCGAACAAATCTACATACAGACACGCCCTATTATCATCTATTTTCAGACTCTTTTTGTTTAAATTAGTTTCGATGACCGCGAAATGAGTGCTGTCTCGGGCAGCAAAGTTAAGTAGAATCCGCGGCGACCATTCGACAAAAGAGGTGAATCATGCAGGATTTATCATTGGAAGCACGCCTGGCAGAGCTGGAGAGCCGACTGGCTTTTCAGGAAATCACCATTGAAGAACTGAACGTCACGGTGACCGCTCATGAAATGGAGATGGCGAAACTGCGCGATCATCTGCGTCTGCTGACCGAGAAGTTAAAAGCCAGCCAGCCGTCGAACATCGCGTCGCAGGCTGAAGAAACGCCACCGCCACATTATTGAGGCGTAAAAAAAGCGGGGATTCCCCGCTTTTTTGTCACTTTTTCGGTATTAGTGGCAACCGCAACCGCCGTTGCCTTTACCGCCACAGCAGCCTTCGCCACCGTGTTCATGACCGTGATCGTGGCCATGACCGCCGCAGCAACCGTCGTGGTCGTGATCGTGGTGGTGATCGTGCGCGCCGTGAACGTGACCATGAGCCAGTTCTTCTTCAGTCGCTTCGCGAATCGCCACAACTTCAACGTTGAATTTCAGGTTCTGACCGGCCAGCATGTGGTTACCATCAACCACGACGTGATCGTCTTCAACCGCAGTGATTTCAACCGGTACCGGACCCTGGTCGGTTTCAGCCAGGAAACGCATACCTACCTGCAGTTCATCAACGCCCATAAATACGTCTTTAGGAACACGTTGCACCAGGTTTTCGTCGTACTGACCGTAAGCGTCGTTCGCGCCAACAGCGACATCAAATTTGTCGCCAACTTCATGACCTTCCAGCGCCGTTTCCAGGCCAGAGATCAGGGAACCGTGACCATGCAGGTAGTCCAGCGGCGCACTCACCGGAGACTCATCAACCAACACACCGTCTTCTGTACGTACCTGATAGGCCAGGCTGACCACCAGGTCTTTTGCTACTTTCATGATATCTCCTGAGCATGGGAAGAATAGTGGCGCAGATTGTAGCGGAATTCTGCAGCCGTGTACTCACTAGCTTAAAAAAACTCGGCGCATATCGCTAGTCCGGATGAAAAATCCCGATCACTTGCTCATCTTTGCGAACGTGATCGCGGGCTTCTTTGTCTGCTTCTCGCATCTGATGTCCGCACTTAACACATTCAACAATATCAATATTATTTTCGCGCCACATCGCCATTGAATCCTGCGCCTGACAGGCCGGGCATTTTGCGCCCGCAATAAAACGTTTTCGGATTGCCATCTTTACCCTCTACTCAAATTCATCCCAGCCGTCCAGCTGGCGTCGTTCTTGTTGCATTTCACGCTGGAAAATCTCTTCCAGTTCGCGTCGGGCTTCCCTGGCGCGAGAAATTTGTACGGTATCGGCATGCATTGGGATGAGCTCTCGCAGCATCCGCATATCCAGGCGGCGAAAATGCAGTTGCGCTCGCTGTGCCTGATGCGGATGCATGCCAAGCGTGACCAGCGTCTTGCGCCCCAGCTCTAACGCACTGGAGAATGTTTCACGGGAAAACTGCGTCACCCCTGCCTGTAATAACTCATGCGCTTCCACACGTCCGCGCGCTCGCGCAAGAATATGCAAATGCGGAAAGTGCTGTTGGCATATTTCCACCAGCTTCATGGTGTCTTCCGGCTCGTTACAGGTAATGACGATAGACTCAGCGGCCTCTGCACCCGCAGAACGTAAAAGATCGACCTGCGTGGCGTCGCCGTAATAAACTTTGTAGCCGTATTTACGCATCAGGTTAACGGCGCTGATATCCCGCTCCAGCACGGTAATGCGCATTTTATTTGCCATCAGCAAACGACCAATCACCTGACCAAAACGCCCGAAGCCCACGACAATGACCTGGGGTTTATCATCGTTGACCCACGGTTTTTCGTCTTCTTCTTCCGGTCCGTTAAACTGGCGGGATAGCCATTTATCCACCAGCTTCATCAGCAACGGCGTGGTCATCATGGAAAGCGTCACCGTCACCAGCAACAACGCCATCTGGTCGCCCTGGAATAAGCGTTGTGAAGAAGCGGTAGAAAAGAGGACAAAGGCAAACTCACCACCCTGACTCAACACGCCAGCAAACTGCATCCGCTCTGAGCTACGCACGCCATACAATCGCGCCAGCAGATACAGCACGAGAATTTTCACCGCCACCAGCACAACCACGCTTATCACTACCCACAACAGATGGGTATAAAGCACCCCGAGGTTGAGTGACATGCCGACAGAGATAAAGAACAAACCGAGCAGCAAGCCTTTGAAGGGATCGATAGCCGTTTCCAGTTCATGGCGATATTCACTTTCCGCCAGCAGCACGCCCGCAATAAATGTACCGAGCGCCATCGACAGCCCCAGCGCATCCATAAACAATGCGGAACCCAACACCAGCAGCAGCGTCGCGGCGGTGAACACTTCCCGCACGCCAGAAGCTGCAATAAAGCGGAATACCGGACGCAGTAAATAGCGCCCACCAATCAGCATGCCGACAAACGCCAGCACCTTCATGCCGACCTTCATCCAGTCGAAATGTTCGTCTGCCGACCCCGCCAACAACGGCACTAACGCCAGTGCTGGGATTACTGCCAGATCCTGAAACAGCAGAACCGAAAACCCGAGCTGGCCGGATTCGCTGCGATTCATCCCTTTCTCACGCATCAATTGCAACGCCATTGCAGTTGAAGACATCGCAAGGCCAATGCCACCGACCACCGCCGCCTGCCAGGCGAAATCCGTCAGCATCAATAATCCCGCCAGCAACGCCGCGCTTAACAGCACCTGTGCCGCGCCTACGCCAAAAATCGAACGCCGCAGTTGCCAAAGTTTGGAGGGATTCAACTCAAGGCCGATGATAAACATCAGGAATACCACGCCGAGTTCCGAAAAGTGGAGGATCTCATCGACGTCGCTAATAAACCCCAGCCCCCACGGGCCAATTGCAATCCCTGCCAGCAAATATCCCAACACAGCGCCAATACCCAGCCGCGATGCCAGCGGCACCGCAGCCACCGCCGCGAAGAGAAACAGCACTCCTGCGAGTAAAAAATCGGAACCTTCCATCAGCGGCCTCCTGGAGACAGCGGATTTGCCAGCCAGTCACCGTAGGCTCTGGCGTGGCTCGCCAGCTCCTGTGCGCTTTGCCGTCTCGCCCAGTAAATAATGATGGGACTTAACCAATGCATCCGGCACATGCCCGCCGCCAGTTCAAAGGGGCGCAGCACATCGCTCATCGGGTAGCGATTCAGCGCGTCATAACGGTAAGCACTTTCCGGCTCGCCGGTGGTAATCACGCTACGCCAGTACTTTCCCGCCAGTTGGTTTCCTCCCGGCCCGCTGGCAAAACCACGACTTAATACCCGGTCCAGCCACTCTTTCAGTAGCGCCGGGCAGCTATAGGTATAAAGAGGATGCTGAAAGACAATCACCTCGTGCTCGCGCAGTAATGCCTGCTCACGGGGGATATCAATAAAAAAATCGGGATAGTGCGCGTAAAGGTCGTGCACGGTAACATTGCTGAGCTGCGTGGCCGGTTTAAGCAGTACCCGGTTTGCCACCGAGTCCTGAGATTCCGGATGGGCATACAGCAGCAAAACTTTCGCTGGCTGAGACATCATCCCCCTCCCGGTATGGTTTTTGTGTATAGTCGCTGTTTTGGGCTACCATTGCGCCCGGTGCGGCAGCTCGCCCATACATTACATTATCATAATGATAAGTTAACATAGTCTGAACATACGGCACCTTATGATTGTTTTCTCCTCGTTACAAATTCGTCGCGGCGTGCGCGTCCTGCTGGATAATGCCACCGCCACCATCAACCCTGGGCAGAAAGTCGGCCTGGTGGGTAAAAACGGCTGTGGTAAATCTACCCTGCTGGCATTGCTGAAAAATGAAATCAGCGCCGACGGCGGCAGCTACACCTTTCCGGGAAGCTGGCAACTGGCGTGGGTGAATCAGGAAACGCCGGCGTTACCGCAAGCGGCGCTGGAATATGTCATTGACGGCGACCGTGAATATCGTCAACTAGAAGCGCAGCTACACGACGCCAACGAACGTAACGACGGGCACGCCATTGCGACCATTCATGGCAAGCTGGATGCTATTGACGCATGGAGTATTCGCTCCCGTGCTGCCAGCCTGCTGCACGGCCTCGGTTTCAGCAATGAACAACTGGAGCGCCCGGTAAGTGATTTTTCCGGGGGCTGGCGTATGCGTCTTAACCTTGCCCAGGCGCTGATTTGCCGTTCAGACTTGCTGCTGCTCGACGAACCGACTAACCACCTCGATCTCGATGCCGTTATCTGGCTGGAAAAATGGCTGAAGAGCTATCAGGGCACGCTGATCCTGATCTCTCACGACCGCGACTTCCTCGATCCGATCGTCGATAAAATTATTCATATCGAACAACAAAGCATGTTCGAGTACACCGGCAACTACAGTTCGTTTGAAGTACAGCGCGCCACCCGTCTGGCGCAGCAACAAGCGATGTACGAAAGCCAGCAGGAACGCGTAGCGCATCTGCAAAGTTATATCGACCGTTTCCGTGCCAAAGCCACCAAAGCGAAGCAGGCCCAGAGCCGCATTAAGATGCTCGAGCGTATGGAGCTAATTGCCCCCGCGCACGTCGACAACCCGTTCCGCTTTAGCTTCCGCGCGCCGGAAAGCCTGCCAAATCCGTTACTGAAGATGGAAAAAGTCAGCGCGGGCTATGGCGATCGCATTATTCTCGACTCGATTAAACTGAACCTGGTGCCCGGCTCGCGTATTGGTCTGTTAGGCCGCAATGGCGCGGGTAAATCGACATTAATCAAACTGTTAGCCGGTGAACTTGCGCCAGTCAGCGGTGAAATTGGTCTGGCGAAAGGGATCAAACTCGGCTACTTCGCCCAGCATCAACTTGAATACCTGCGCGCCGACGAATCACCTATTCAACATCTGGCACGTTTAGCGCCGCAGGAGCTGGAACAAAAACTGCGTGACTACCTCGGCGGCTTTGGTTTCCAGGGCGATAAAGTAACCGAAGAAACGCGCCGCTTCTCCGGTGGGGAAAAAGCCCGCCTGGTGCTGGCATTAATTGTCTGGCAGCGGCCGAATCTGCTGCTGCTCGACGAACCGACTAACCACCTTGACCTCGACATGCGTCAGGCACTCACCGAAGCATTAATCGAGTTTGAAGGCGCGCTGGTTGTCGTTTCGCACGACCGTCATTTGCTGCGTTCCACCACTGACGATCTCTACCTGGTTCACGATCGTAAAGTCGAACCGTTCGACGGCGATCTGGAAGATTATCAACAGTGGTTGAGCGACGTACAAAAGCAGGAAAACCAGACCGACGAAGCGCCAAAAGAGAATGCGAACAGCGCCCAGGCACGTAAAGATCAGAAGCGTCGGGAAGCTGAGCTGCGTGCGCAAACCCAGCCACTGCGTAAAGAGATTGCCCGTCTGGAAAAAGAGATGGAGAAGCTGAACGCGCAACTGGCGCAGGCGGAAGAGAAACTCGGCGACAGCGAACTGTATGACCAGAGCCGTAAAGCGGAGTTGACCGCCTGCCTGCAACAGCAAGCCAGCGCCAAATCCGGCCTGGAAGAGTGCGAAATGGCATGGCTGGAAGCCCAGGAGCAGCTTGAGCAGATGCTGCTGGAAGGCCAAAGCAACTGATGGCGCAGATAACGACGACCGATGCCAATGAATTCAGCAGCAGTGCTGAATTCATCCCCATGCGCGGCTTTAGCAATTGTCATCTGCAAACCATGCTGCCGCGTCTGTTTCGTCGTCAGGTGAAATTCACCCCGTACTGGCAGCGGCTGGAGTTGCCCGACGGCGATTTTGTCGATCTTGCGTGGAGTGAAAACCCTGCACAGGCGCAACATAAACCTCGTCTGGTGGTGTTTCACGGGCTGGAAGGCAGTCTCAACAGCCCTTACGCCCACGGTCTGGTTGAGGCGGCGCAAAAGCGCGGCTGGCTGGGCGTGGTGATGCATTTTCGCGGATGCAGCGGTGAACCAAACCGTATGCACCGCATTTACCATTCGGGCGAAACCGAAGACGCCAGTTGGTTTTTACGCTGGCTGCAACGCGAATTTGGTCATGCGCCAACGGCTGCCGTCGGCTATTCGCTCGGCGGTAATATGCTGGCCTGTTTGCTGGCAAAGGAAGGCAATGATCTCCCGGTTGATGCGGCGGTGATTGTCTCTGCGCCGTTTATGCTGGAAGCCTGTAGCTATCATATGGAAAAGGGCTTTTCCCGCGTTTATCAGCGTTACTTGCTGAACCTGTTAAAAGCCAATGCCGCGCGCAAGCTGGCAGCCTACCCCGGAACGCTGCCGATTAATCTCGCGCAGTTAAAATCGGTACGTCGCATCCGTGAATTTGACGATCTCATCACCGCCAGAATTCACGGCTACGCCGACGCTATCGACTATTATCGTCAGTGTAGCGCCATGCCGATGCTGAACCGGATCGCCAAACCGACGCTGATTATTCACGCCAAAGACGATCCGTTTATGGATCATCAGGTGATCCCGAAACCGGAAAGTCTCCCCCCGCAGGTGGAGTATCAACTGACTGAACATGGCGGTCATGTTGGCTTTATTGGCGGTACATTACTTCATCCGCAAATGTGGCTGGAGTCACGCATTCCTGACTGGTTAACAACGTATCTGGAGGCGAAATCATGTTGATTCCGTGGCAAGACCTCTCCCCCGAAACGCTGGAAAATTTAATTGAAAGCTTTGTGTTACGTGAAGGCACCGATTATGGTGAACATGAGCGTACACTTGAACAGAAAGTCGCCGACGTCAAACGCCAGCTACAGTGCGGAGAAGCGGTGCTGGTATGGTCGGAGCTGCACGAAACGGTCAATATTATGCCGCGCAGTCAGTTTCGCGAATAACCTGCAACCGTCGGCGGACGAGATAATAATGATAGCTAAGTCATGGAGTTACTATGTCTGCCAAACATCCGGTCATTGCGGTAACAGGATCCAGCGGCGCGGGGACCACCACCACCAGCCTCGCGTTTCGTAAAATATTCGCGCAGTTAAATCTGCATGCAGCTGAGGTGGAAGGCGACAGTTTTCACCGTTACACCCGCCCGGAAATGGACATGGCGATCCGCAAAGCGCGCGACGCCGGGCGGCATATCAGCTACTTCGGCCCCGAGGCTAACGACTTCGGCCTGCTGGAACAAACCTTCATTGAATACGGTCAGAGCGGCAAAGGGAAATCTCGCAAATATCTGCATACCTACGACGAAGCCGTACCGTGGAATCAGGTACCGGGGACATTCACCCCCTGGCAACCTTTACCGGAACCCACTGATGTACTGTTTTATGAAGGTTTACACGGCGGCGTAGTCACGCCACAGCATAACGTTGCGCAGCATGTGGACTTACTGGTCGGCGTGGTGCCTATCGTTAACCTTGAGTGGATTCAAAAACTGATCCGCGACACCAGCGAGCGCGGGCACTCACGAGAAGCAGTGATGGACTCAGTAGTGCGTTCAATGGAAGACTATATCAACTACATCACACCGCAGTTTTCCCGCACCCATCTTAACTTCCAGCGCGTTCCCACCGTCGACACTTCAAACCCGTTCGCGGCAAAAGGTATCCCGTCGCTCGATGAAAGCTTTGTGGTGATCCATTTTCGTAATCTGGAAGGGATCGATTTCCCCTGGCTGCTGGCGATGTTGCAAGGCTCATTCATTTCCCACATCAATACGTTAGTGGTACCGGGCGGCAAAATGGGTCTGGCAATGGAATTAATTATGCTGCCGCTGGTGCAACGATTGATGGAAGGAAAGAAAATCGAGTAACTCTGCTATTACGCCGGATAAAATACTATCCGGCTTCACAACGGGATAGTTAAGTCACGCGGCAACCACTTCATACGAGTGAGTAATATTCACCGCTTTTTCCAGCATCAACGCCACTGAACAATATTTCTCGGCAGAGAGATCAACCGCACGCGCAACCGCTGCGTCTTTCAGGTCGCGACCGGTGACGATAAAATGCAGATTAATGTGCGTAAACAGGCGTGGTGCCTCTTCGCGGCGTTCAGAGGTCAATTTTACTTCACAATCGACCACATCCTGACGCCCTTTTTGCAGGATCGAAACCACATCGATGGCACTGCAACCACCCGCCGCCATCAACACCATTTCCATCGGACTTGGTGCTTTATCGCCTGAGTTGCCGTCCATTAAAATCTGATGACCAGAGGCGGATTCGCCCAGAAAAGTTAACCCTTCGACCCACTTCACTCGCGCTTGCATTTTTGCTACTCCACTGCGTCAATTTTCCTGACAGAGTACGCGTACTAACCAAATCGCGCAACGGAAGGCGACCTGGGTCATGCTGAAGCGAGACACCAGGAGACACAAAGCGAAAGCTATGCTAAAACAGTCAGGATGCTACAGTAATACATTGATGTACTGCATGTATGCAAAGGACGTCACATTACCGTGCAGTACAGTTGATAGCCCCTTCCCAGGTAGCGGGAAGCATATTTCGGCAATCCAGAGACAGCGGCGTTATCTGGCTCTGGAGAAAGCTTATAACAGAGGATAACCGCGCATGGTGCTTGGCAAACCGCAAACAGACCCGACTCTCGAATGGTTCTTGTCTCATTGCCACATTCATAAGTACCCATCCAAGAGCACGCTTATTCACCAGGGTGAAAAAGCGGAAACGCTGTACTACATCGTTAAAGGCTCTGTGGCAGTGCTGATCAAAGACGAAGAGGGTAAAGAAATGATCCTCTCCTATCTGAATCAGGGTGATTTTATTGGCGAACTGGGCCTGTTTGAAGAGGGCCAGGAACGTAGCGCATGGGTACGTGCGAAAACCGCCTGTGAAGTGGCTGAAATTTCGTACAAAAAATTTCGCCAATTGATTCAGGTAAACCCGGACATTCTGATGCGTTTGTCTGCACAGATGGCGCGTCGTCTGCAAGTCACTTCAGAGAAAGTGGGCAACCTGGCGTTCCTCGACGTGACGGGCCGCATTGCACAGACTCTGCTGAATCTGGCAAAACAACCAGACGCTATGACTCACCCGGACGGTATGCAAATCAAAATTACCCGTCAGGAAATTGGTCAGATTGTCGGCTGTTCTCGTGAAACCGTGGGACGCATTCTGAAGATGCTGGAAGATCAGAACCTGATCTCCGCACACGGTAAAACCATCGTCGTTTACGGCACTCGTTAATCCCGTCGGAGTGGCGCGTTACCTGGTAGCGCGCCATTTTGTTTCCCCCGATGTGGCGCAGACTGATTTATCACCCCGATATCAACTATGCACTTCGACAAACGCTGGTGCTATGTTTGCCCGTGGCCGTTGGGTTAATGCTTGGCGAATTACGATTCGGTCTGCTCTTCTCCCTCGTTCCTGCCTGTTGCAATATTGCGGGCCTTGATACGCCTCATAAACGTTTTTTCAAACGCTTAATCATTGGTGCGTCGCTGTTTGCCACCTGTAGCTTGCTGACACAGCTACTACTGGCAAAAGATGTTCCCCTGCCCTTTTTGCTGACCGGATTAACGCTGGTACTTGGCGTCACTGCTGAGCTGGGGCCATTGCACGCAAAATTGCTTCCTGCATCGCTGCTCGCCGCCATTTTTACCCTCAGTTTGGCGGGATACATGCCGGTCTGGGAACCGTTGCTCATCTATGCGTTGGGCACTCTCTGGTACGGATTGTTTAACTGGTTTTGGTTCTGGATCTGGCGCGAACAACCGCTGCGCGAGTCACTAAGTCTGCTGTACCGTGAACTGGCAGATTATTGTGAAGCCAAATACAGCCTGCTTACCCAGCACACCGACCCTGAAAAAGCGCTGCCGCCGCTGCTGGTGCGCCAGCAAAAAGCGGTCGATCTAATTACCCAGTGCTATCAGCAAATGCATATGCTTTCCGCGCAAAATAATACTGACTACAAGCGGATGCTGCGTATTTTCCAGGAGGCGCTGGATTTACAGGAACATATTTCGGTCAGTTTGCATCAGCCGGAAGAGGTGCAAAAGCTGGTCGAGCGTAGCCATGCGGAAGAAGTTATCCGCTGGAATGCGCAAACCGTCGCCGCTCGCCTGCGCGTGCTGGCTGATGACATTCTTTACCATCGCCTGCCAACGCGTTTTACGATGGAAAAGCAAATTGGCGCACTGGAAAAAATCGCCCGCCAGCATCCGGATAATCCGGTTGGGCAATTCTGCTACTGGCATTTCAGCCGCATCGCCCGCGTGCTGCGCACCCAAAAACCGCTCTATGCCCGTGACTTACTGGCCGATAAACAGCGGCGAATGCCATTACTTCCGGCGCTGAAAAGTTATCTGTCACTAAAGTCTCCGGCGCTACGCAATGCCGGACGACTCAGTGTGATGTTAAGCGTTGCCAGCCTGATGGGCACCGCGCTGCATCTGCCGAAGTCGTACTGGATCCTGATGACGGTATTGCTGGTGACACAAAATGGCTATGGCGCAACCCGTCTGAGGATTGTGAATCGCTCCGTGGGAACCGTGGTCGGGTTAATCATTGCGGGCGTGGCGCTGCACTTTAAAATTCCCGAAGGTTACACCCTGACGTTGATGCTGATTACCACCCTCGCCAGCTACCTGATATTGCGCAAAAACTACGGCTGGGCGACGGTCGGTTTTACTATTACCGCAGTGTATACCCTGCAACTATTGTGGTTGAACGGCGAGCAATACATCCTTCCGCGTCTTATCGATACCATTATTGGTTGTTTAATTGCTTTCGGCGGTACTGTCTGGCTGTGGCCGCAGTGGCAGAGCGGGTTATTGCGTAAAAACGCCCATGATGCTTTAGAAGCCTATCAGGAAGCGATTCGCTTGATTCTTAGCGAGGATCCGCAACCTACGCCACTGGCCTGGCAGCGAATGCGGGTAAATCAGGCACATAACACTCTGTATAACTCATTGAATCAGGCGATGCAGGAACCGGCGTTTAACAGCCATTATCTGGCAGATATGAAACTGTGGGTAACGCACAGCCAGTTTATTGTTGAGCATATTAATGCCATGACCACGCTGGCGCGGGAACACCGGGCATTGCCACCTGAACTGGCACAAGAGTATTTACAGTCTTGTGAAATCGCCATTCAGCGTTGTCAGCAGCGACTGGAGTATGACGAACCGGGTAGTTCTGGCGATGCCAATATCATGGATGCGCCGGAGATGCAGCCGCACGAAGGCGCGGCAGGTACGCTGGAGCAGCATTTACAGCGGGTTATTGGTCATCTGAACACCATGCACACCATTTCGTCGATGGCATGGCGTCAGCGACCGCATCACGGGATTTGGCTGAGTCGCAAGTTGCGGGATTCGAAGGCGTAATGCAGGCTAAACCATCGGATAAGGCATTCACGCCGCATCCGACATCTTTTGCCTGATGCTTCGTATTTACGCCCCAACCACCTTCGCCACCGCGTGGGCGAAACGTTGCATCCCTTCATCGATATCCGCATCTTCCACCACCAGCGACGGTGCAAAACGCATCACATCCGGTCCGGCATTCAGCACCATTACGCCAGCCTCTGCGCCCGCATACAGGAAATCACGCGCCCGACCTTTGTACTGTGGTTTCAGCTCTGCGCCAATCAACAGCCCCATACCGCGAATATCGCTAAATACATCGTACTGCTGATCGATCTTCTGCAGATGGTCAACAAAACGCTGGCGTTTCGCCTGAATGCCTTCCAGCACTTCAGGGGTATTGATGATATCAAACGCCGCCCCCGCTACTGCACAGGCCAGAGGATTACCGCCGTAGGTGGAACCGTGAGAACCAGGATGAAACGCAGAAGCAATTTCCGCCGTGGTCAGCATGGCGCTAATCGGGAAGCCGCCGCCTAACGCTTTCGCAGAGGTCAGAATATCCGGCGTAACGCCGTAGTGCATGTAAGCAAACAAATCGCCGGTCCGCCCCATCCCGCACTGCACTTCATCAAACACCAATAATGCCTGATGTTGATCGCACAGCTCGCGCAAGCCCTGCAAAAACTCTGGCGTCGCTGCCGTCACACCGCCCTCGCCCTGGATCGGCTCAACCACCACCGCACAGGTGTGATCATCCATCACCGCTTTCACTGCATGGAGATCGTTAAAGGGAACGTGGATGATGTCTGCCGGTTTCGGCCCAAAGCCGTCGGAATATTTTGGCTGCCCACCCACCGAAACGGTAAACAGCGAGCGACCATGAAAAGCGTTATGGAAGGCAATAATTTTGGTTTTGAACGGGCTATGACGCACACAGGCGTAATGGCGTGCCAGTTTAAAGGCGGTTTCGTTAGCTTCCGTGCCGGAGTTCATAAACACCACGCGTTCGGCAAACGTTGCCTCAATCAGTTTACGCCCAAGACGCAGCGCCGGTTCATTGGTGAAAACGTTACTGATATGCCACAGAGTTTCGCCCTGGGTTTTTAACGCGTTCACCAGCGCAGGATGGCAATGGCCCAACGCCGTAACTGCAATGCCACCCGCGAAATCGACATACTCCTTGCCTTGCTGATCCCAGATTCGGCTGCCCTGACCTTTTACCGGAATAAACTCTGCCGGAGCATAAATCGGCAGGATCACTTCATCGAAAGTCGCGCGTGTAATTGCTGTTTGTTCAATTGCCATCTCATGATCACCCTGTTACGCATAAACAAATGTGAAATTATAACCACAAAATATGCATAAAAAATCACTAAATGGCAATCAGAAATCAGCGATGCAGGAAATTAGCCAGCAGTTGATGTCCTTGTTCGCTAAGAATACTTTCTGGATGGAACTGCACACCTTCCAGATCCCACTGGCGATGGCGAATCCCCATAATCTCTCGGGTTTCGCTCCAGGCCGTCACGTCAAAGCACGCTGGTAATGAGTCAGGTTCCACCACCAGCGAATGGTAGCGTGTCACGGTAAGTGGATTTGCCAGCCCCCGAAATACGCCCTCACCGTTATGTGTAATCGGCGAGGTTTTGCCGTGCATGACCTTTGCGGCGCGCACAACTTTACCGCCAAATGCCTGCGCCATTGCCTGATGACCGAGGCAGACGCCAAGAATCGGCAAGCGCCCGGCATAGTGGCGAATAACGTCAAGGGAGATCCCGGCTTCATCTGGCGTACAGGGGCCAGGTGAGATGACAATTTTTTGTGGTTTAAGGGCGTCGATATCCGCCAGCGTCAACGCATCGTTGCGCTTAACCAGCACATCCGCCCCCAGTTCACAAAAGTACTGGTAGAGGTTCCAGGTAAAAGAATCGTAGTTATCTATAAGCAGGATCATGGCGGCTCCGGTACAAAAGAACCGCGCTATTTTACTCAGATTCCCCGGCTTCGCTTACCACTTTGCTAAATATCATCTGCAGTGCGGTGAGATCCCCCATTGCCCCACTCTGATTTGCCTGATTCCAGGCCTCTTTTTCGATACCCTGCCAGCTCAGTTGATATCCGGCATGAATCGCCAGTTGCTCGAAGAAGATCCGCTGTGCCAGACCACTTCCCACCCGGAAGGGATGCAGCACGTTGATTTCACAATAGTAATGCGCCAGCCGCTCGACGAACTTCGCTTTCTCCAGGCCAACCAGATAACCTTCTTCCTCCAGATCCTGCATCAGGGCATTGCCCTCTTTTTCGATATAAGCAAAGTGGCAGAACGGCGTATCACCCTGATAAATATCAACTTCACGCAGTTGCCCTGCCCAGTCGAAAATATCCTGATACAGCTGGCGATGGATAGTTCGCAAATGCGGTAAACCGCGCACCAGCGGACCAAGCTCAATGGTCGCAGCACGCAGCGCCGTCATTTCGTAAGCGGCCTGTTCCAGCCGCTGCTGCTGGCGGATGTTCAGCCGGTTACGCATGATATCAAGGCCTGGATAAAGATACGGATCGCGCCCTTCGCCGAATTTATCGCTCATAGTGACTCCTCAGCTCTTCAAGGCGCGCTAAAGCCTCTGCGGCAGTAAGAGTGACTAAAGGCATCTCGACGCCTTCAAGACGGCGACTGGCCTGAAAATTACGATTACGCTGAAGCTCCCAGAGACGGGACTTTTGCTTATCGGTGAGTTTCTTCACTTGATGCCTCCCTGAACGTGTCCATTTGCCACAAGTATAAGCGGCAAATCCGGGTTACGCCGGGAGAGCAGAAGCGCGGGCAAGATTGCCCGCGCGAGAAATCATTACGGCAGGACTTTAGCGGAAAGGATAACTACCGGTTTTGACGGCACATTCTGGTACGGACCAACGTCATGAGTCGGCACCTGGGAAATCTTATCGGCAACGTCCATGCCTTTCACCACTTTACCAAATACCGCGTAACCGAAATCACGCTGACCATGGTCAAGGAAGGCGTTATCGGCAACGTTGATAAAGAACTGGCTGGTGGCGCTGTCTTTGTCAGCGGTACGTGCCATCGCGATGGTGCCACGCGTGTTGCGCAGGCCGTTATCGGCTTCATTTTTGATTGGCGGGTTTGGTTTTTTCTGCTGCATCTGCTCGGTGAAACCGCCGCCCTGAATCATAAAGCCAGGAATGACGCGGTGAAAGGTAGTGTTGTTATAAAAACCGCTGTTCACATAATCGACAAAGTTTTGCACAGACACTGGCGCTTTTTGTTTATCCAGCTCCAGTTCGATGTTACCAGCTGAGGTTGTCAACAATACGTGCGGGTCCCCTTTCGCTGCCATTGCTGCGGGAGAAAGAGCAGAAAGAGCGAAAACAGCAGCCATCGCCGCCAGGGTCGATTTGAACATGAGATTTCCTTAACAAACAGAGCAGAAAAAAAGCAAGTGAAGAGATTCTAAATAGCCTTCAAGAACAAGGCCATCCCTTTACCTAATTTTACGTATCTGAAATATATGTAACCTGACGATCACTTTTTATTCCGTGATCAAAATCACCTCTTAAAATGCAATTTAGCAACCGATTGCAATAAAACATTTAAACAGATCACAAAATCACCTAAAATCGCCCGCTCGCGGCATATCCCGCTATGCCATTTTATTTTTGAACGCAGGCCAATCATGACTAACAGCAATCGCATCAAGCTCACATGGATTAGCTTTCTCTCCTACGCACTGACTGGTGCGTTGGTTATTGTCACCGGGATGGTGATGGGAAATATCGCCGATTATTTCAATCTGCCTGTTTCCAGTATGAGTAATACCTTCACCTTCCTCAACGCCGGCATTTTAATCTCTATCTTCCTCAACGCCTGGCTGATGGAAATCGTCCCGTTGAAAACGCAGTTACGTTTTGGCTTTCTCCTGATGGTGCTGGCGGTTGCCGGTTTGATGTTCAGCCACAGCCTGGCGCTGTTCTCGGCGGCGATGTTCATTCTCGGGGTGGTCAGCGGCATCACCATGTCGATTGGTACATTCCTGGTAACACAAATGTATGAAGGGCGTCAGCGCGGTTCCCGCCTGTTATTTACCGACTCCTTCTTCAGTATGGCTGGGATGATTTTCCCAATGATCGCCGCGTTTCTACTGGCGCGCAGCATTGAGTGGTACTGGGTTTATGCCTGCATCGGGCTGGTGTATGTCGCTATTTTTATTCTGACCTTCGGCTGTGAGTTCCCGGCGCTGGGCAAACATGCGCCAAAAACGGATGCTCCGGTAGAGAAAGAAAAGTGGGGGATCGGCGTACTGTTTCTCTCTGTTGCGGCGTTGTGCTACATCCTCGGTCAGTTAGGTTTTATCTCCTGGGTGCCTGAGTATGCCAAAGGCCTGGGCATGAGCCTGAACGACGCGGGCACGCTGGTGAGTAACTTCTGGATGTCATACATGGTCGGCATGTGGGCGTTCAGCTTTATTCTTCGCTTCTTTGATTTGCAACGCATTCTGACCGTACTGGCTGGTCTGGCTGCGATTCTGATGTACGTCTTTAACACCGGAACACCAGCACATATGGCGTGGTCAATTCTCGCTCTGGGCTTCTTCTCCAGCGCGATCTATACCACCATCATCACCCTGGGTTCACAGCAGACCAAAGTACCGTCGCCAAAACTGGTTAACTTTGTCCTGACCTGCGGAACCATCGGTACTATGTTGACCTTTGTGGTTACCGGCCCGATCGTTGAACATAGCGGTCCGCAGGCGGCACTGCTTACAGCAAACGGTCTGTACGCTGTCGTCTTTGTGATGTGCTTCCTGTTAGGTTTCGTCAGCCGTCACCGTCAGCATAACACCCTGACCTCTCATTAATTGCTCATGCCGGACGGCACTATCGTCGTCCGGCCTTTTCCTCTCTTCCCCCGCTACGTGCATCTATTTCTATAAACCCGCTCATTTTGTCTATTTTTTGCACAAACATGAAATATCAGACAATTCCGTGACTTAAGAAAATTTATACAAATCAGCAATATACCCATTAAGGAGTATATAAAGGTGAATTTGATTTACATCAATAAGCGGGGTTGCTGAATCGTTAAGGTAGGCGGTAATAGAAAAGAAATCGAGGCAAAAATGAGCAAAGTCAGACTCGCAATTATCGGTAACGGTATGGTCGGCCATCGCTTTATCGAAGATCTTCTTGATAAATCTGATGCGGCCAACTTTGATATTACCGTTTTCTGTGAAGAACCGCGCATCGCTTATGACCGCGTACACCTCTCGTCTTACTTCTCTCACCACACCGCCGAAGAGCTGTCGCTGGTGCGCGAAGGCTTCTACGAGAAACACGGCATCAAAGTTCTGGTCGGCGAACGCGCTATCACCATCAACCGTCAGGAGAAGGTGATTCACTCCAGCGCCGGACGTACCGTTTTTTATGACAAGCTGATCATGGCAACCGGTTCCTACCCGTGGATCCCGCCAATCAAAGGTTCTGATACTCAGGACTGCTTTGTCTATCGCACTATTGAAGACCTCAACGCCATTGAATCCTGCGCCCGTCGCAGCAAACGCGGTGCCGTTGTTGGTGGCGGCCTGTTAGGTCTGGAAGCCGCAGGCGCGCTGAAAAACTTAGGTATTGAAACCCACGTTATCGAATTTGCCCCTATGCTGATGGCAGAACAGCTTGATCAGATGGGCGGCGAGCAGCTGCGTCGCAAAATCGAAAGTATGGGCGTGCGCGTTCACACCAGCAAAAACACCCTTGAGATTGTGCAGGAAGGTGTTGAAGCGCGTAAAACCATGCGTTTTGCCGACGGCAGCGAACTGGAAGTCGACTTTATCGTCTTCTCTACCGGTATCCGTCCGCGCGATAAGCTGGCAACCCAGTGTGGTCTGGACGTTGCTCCGCGTGGGGGTATTGTCATTAATGATTCCTGCCAGACTTCCGATCCGGATATCTACGCCATCGGTGAATGCGCAAGCTGGAACAACCGTGTATTTGGTCTGGTAGCACCTGGCTACAAAATGGCGCAGGTCGCCGTTGACCATATTCTCGGTAGCGAAAACGCCTTTGAAGGTGCTGACCTTAGCGCCAAGCTGAAACTGCTGGGCGTAGACGTAGGCGGTATTGGTGATGCGCACGGTCGCACGCCTGGCGCACGTAGCTACGTTTACCTCGACGAAAGTAAAGAGATCTACAAACGCCTGATTGTCAGCGAAGACAACAAAACCCTGCTCGGTGCGGTACTGGTGGGCGATACCAGCGACTACGGTAACCTGCTGCAACTGGTGCTGAACGCTATCGAACTGCCGGAAAACCCGGATTCCCTGATCCTGCCAGCACACTCGGGTAGCGGCAAGCCGTCTATCGGTGTTGATAAACTGCCGGACAGCGCGCAAATCTGCTCCTGCTTCGACGTCACCAAAGGTGATCTGATTGCTGCCATCAACAAAGGCTGCCACACAGTTGCGGCGCTGAAAGCTGAAACCAAAGCGGGTACTGGCTGCGGTGGCTGTATCCCGCTGGTCACTCAGGTACTGAACGCGGAACTGGCGAAACAGGGCATCGAAGTTAACAACAACCTGTGCGAACACTTTGCTTATTCGCGTCAGGAACTGTTCCATTTGATCCGCGTTGAAGGCATTAAAACCTTCGAAGAACTGCTGGCGAAACACGGCAAAGGCTACGGTTGTGAAGTTTGTAAACCAACCGTCGGTTCGCTGCTGGCCTCCTGCTGGAACGAATACATTCTGAAGCCGGAACATACTCCGCTGCAGGATTCTAACGACAACTTCCTCGCTAACATCCAGAAAGACGGCACCTACTCGGTGATCCCGCGTTCTCCGGGCGGTGAAATCACCCCGGAAGGGCTGATGGCGGTAGGTCGTATCGCGCGTGAATTTAATCTCTACACCAAGATCACTGGCTCCCAGCGTCTGGCGATGTTTGGCGCACAGAAAGACGATCTGCCGGAGATCTGGCGTCAGCTGATTGAAGCCGGCTTCGAAACCGGTCATGCCTATGCGAAAGCACTGCGTATGGCGAAAACCTGCGTGGGTAGCACCTGGTGCCGCTACGGCGTTGGCGACAGCGTCGGCCTCGGCGTGGAACTGGAAAACCGCTACAAAGGCATCCGTACGCCGCACAAAATGAAGTTCGGTGTCTCCGGCTGTACCCGTGAATGTTCAGAAGCTCAGGGTAAAGACGTGGGTATTATCGCCACTGAAAAAGGCTGGAACCTGTATGTTTGCGGTAACGGCGGCATGAAACCGCGTCATGCGGATCTGCTGGCGGCGGATATCGATCGCGAAACGCTGATCAAATATCTCGACCGCTTCATGATGTTCTACATCCGTACTGCCGACAAACTGACGCGTACCGCACCGTGGTTAGAAAACCTCGAAGGCGGCATCGATTACCTGAAAGCAGTGATCATTGACGACAAACTGGGGCTGAACGCACATCTGGAAGAAGAGATGGCGCGCCTGCGTGAAGCGGTACTGTGTGAGTGGACTGAAACGGTCAATACGCCGTCTGCGCAGACTCGCTTCAAACACTTCATCAACAGCGACAAGCGTGACCCGAACGTGCAGATGGTGCCAGAGCGCGAACAGCACCGTCCGGCAACGCCGTATGAACGTATCCCAGTAACTCTGGTGGAGGACAACGCATGAGCCAGTGGAAAGACATCTGCAAAATCGATGACATCCTGCCTGAAACCGGCGTCTGCGCGCTGTTAGGTGACGAGCAGGTCGCGATTTTCCGCCCGTATCACAGCGATCAGGTGTTTGCGATCAGCAACATCGACCCGTTCTTCGAGTCCAGCGTGCTGTCACGCGGACTGATTGCGGAACACCAGGGCGAGCTGTGGGTCGCCAGCCCGCTGAAAAAACAGCGTTTTCGCTTAAGCGACGGCTTGTGCATGGAAGACGAACAGTTTTCCGTCAAACATTACGAAGCGCGAGTGAAAGACGGCGTGGTGCAGCTGCGCGGTTAATGTTTTAACGGGAGGCGCAATGCCTCCCCTTTTTGCATGGTCCTGTAATAATCTTCGGTATATTGCAGGACATTTTTTAAACTTTTTGTTTTATTTTTTGTTTTTATTTTTTAAAGGATAATCAAATGTTTACAGACACTATTAATAAGTGTGCGGCTAACGCTGCGCGCATTGCACGCCTGTCGGCAAATAACCCGCTCGGCTTTTGGGTCAGCTCCGCCATGGCGGGCGCGTATGTGGGTCTTGGGATCATCCTGATTTTCACGCTCGGTAATTTGCTCGATCCATCCGTACGCCCTTTGGTGATGGGCGCGACCTTTGGTATCGCCTTAACGCTGGTGATTATCGCCGGTTCTGAACTGTTCACCGGACACACCATGTTCCTCACCTTTGGGGTAAAAGCGGGCAGCATCAGCCACGGGCAAATGTGGGCAATCCTGCCGCAAACCTGGCTGGGTAACCTGGTCGGTTCCGTCTTCGTTGCCATGCTCTATAGCTGGGGCGGCGGTAGCCTGCTGCCGGTAGATACCAGCATCGTTCACTCCGTCGCGCTGGCTAAAACCACTGCACCGGCAATGGTACTCTTCTTCAAAGGTGCATTGTGTAACTGGCTGGTTTGCCTGGCAATCTGGATGGCGCTGCGCACTGAAGGGGCGGCGAAATTTATCGCTATCTGGTGGTGTCTGCTGGCATTTATCGCGTCCGGCTACGAGCACTCTATCGCTAACATGACGCTGTTCGCGCTCTCCTGGTTCGGCAACCACAGCGAAGCCTACACGCTGGCGGGTATTGGTCATAACCTGCTGTGGGTGACGCTGGGTAATACTTTATCAGGTGCCGTATTCATGGGATTGGGTTATTGGTATGCTACGCCGAAAGCGAATCGTCCGGTTGCGGACAAATTTAATCAAACTGAAACGGCTGCCGGTTAATTACTAAGGGGTTTTTACGTGGATCATTTGCCTATATTTTGCCAATTACGCGATCGCGACTGTCTGATTGTCGGCGGTGGTGATGTCGCGGAACGCAAAGCAAGGTTGCTGTTAGACGCAGGCGCTCGCTTAACGGTGAATGCATTAGCGTTTATTCCACAGTTCACCGCATGGGCAGATGCAGGCATGTTAACCCTCGTCGAAGGGCCATTTGATGAAAGCCTTCTCGACACCTGCTGGCTGGCGATTGCAGCGACGGATGATGACGCGCTTAACCAGCGCGTCAGCGAAGCCGCTGAAGCTCGTCGCATCTTCTGTAACGTGGTCGATGCGCCGAAAGCCGCCAGCTTTATTATGCCGTCGATTATTGACCGCTCACCGCTCATGGTAGCGGTCTCCTCTGGCGGCACCTCTCCGGTTCTGGCACGCCTGTTGCGCGAAAAACTTGAATCACTGCTGCCGTTACATCTGGGCCAGGTAGCGAAATACGCCGGGCAATTACGCGGGCGAGTGAAACAACAGTTCGCCACGATGGGTGAGCGTCGCCGTTTCTGGGAGAAATTGTTCGTTAACGACCGCCTGGCGCAGTCGCTGGCAAACAACGATCAGAAAGCCATTACTGAAACGACCGAACAGTTAATCAACGAACCGCTCGACCATCGCGGTGAAGTGGTGCTGGTTGGTGCAGGTCCGGGCGATGCCGGGCTGCTGACACTGAAAGGACTGCAACAAATTCAGCAGGCAGATGTGGTGGTCTACGACCGTCTGGTTTCTGACGATATTATGAATCTGGTACGCCGCGATGCGGACCGTGTTTTCGTCGGCAAACGCGCGGGATACCACTGCGTACCCCAGGAAGAGATTAACCAGATCCTGCTGCGGGAAGCGCAAAAAGGCAAACGCGTGGTGCGGCTGAAAGGTGGCGATCCGTTTATTTTTGGCCGTGGTGGCGAAGAGCTGGAAACACTGTGCAACGCGGGTATTCCGTTCTCGGTGGTTCCGGGTATTACCGCAGCTTCTGGTTGCTCTGCCTATTCGGGTATTCCACTCACGCATCGCGATTATGCCCAGAGCGTACGCTTAATTACCGGACACTTAAAAACCGGTGGCGAGCTGGACTGGGAAAACCTGGCGGCAGAAAAACAGACGCTGGTGTTCTATATGGGGTTGAATCAGGCCGCGACTATTCAGCAAAAGCTGATTGAACACGGAATGCCAGGCGAAATGCCGGTGGCAATTGTCGAAAACGGTACGGCAGTCACGCAGCGCGTGATTGACGGTACGCTCACACAGCTGGGAGAACTGGCGCAGCAAATGAACAGTCCATCGCTAATTATTATTGGTCGGGTTGTTGGCCTGCGCGATAAACTGAACTGGTTCTCCAACCATTAATTTAACCCGGGCCAGAGAATTCTGGCCTTCTTAATGACTCTTTTTATATATTCAGCAAATAAAACATAGCCCCTTAATAAATATTATCTGCTAATGGGTTATATTCACCGTTACAGCGACTTACAAAATTAAGTCATTCGCTCACTGACGCCAATTAAATATTCCTGTATCGTTCTTAACGAGCAGTCTGCTTATATTCATATAATCAATGAATATTAATTAATATATAATACATAGGGAATGTAAATGAACAAATTTATTAAAGTTGCACTGGTAGGTGCAGTACTGGCTACGTTAACTGCATGTACTGGTCATATTGAAAACCGTGATAAGAACTGCTCTTACGACTACCTGCTGCACCCGGCAATTTCTATTTCTAAAATCATTGGCGGTTGCGGTCCTACTGCACAGTAAGTCTCTGACAGAAATCGGCTAACACCGGTTTAATTGCCCGACGCCCTCTGGATTTTCCGAGGGCGTATTTGTTTCTATGTCCTTCTTGCCCCCGCCCGTAAAAATATTTTCACTTTAAATTCAATTTGATAACTACATCCATTAGCCACAGCGCGATCCTGTGCGAAATTTTGTGATCTTCCTCCACATTACATAACATCATATGTTGTTATATTCATCATGCATTGTCATGTTACCTTTTAAATGACTGCAAACTCTCCCCTACAACGTATTGGACAAGAAAAAGGTATCGCTATGGGAAGCCAGGAACTCCAACGCAAGCTCGGATTTTGGGCCGTTCTTGCAATCGCCGTCGGGACAACCGTCGGCTCCGGTATTTTTGTATCTGTGGGTGAAGTGGCAAAAGCAGCGGGCACGCCGTGGCTTACGGTGCTCGCGTTTGTCATTGGCGGGTTAATTGTGATCCCGCAAATGTGCGTCTATGCGGAACTATCCACCGCTTATCCGGAAAATGGCGCAGATTATGTTTATCTGAAAAATGCCGGAAGCCGACCGCTGGCTTTCCTCTCCGGCTGGGCCAGCTTCTGGGCCAACGATGCGCCGTCATTGTCGATTATGGCGCTGGCGATTGTCAGCAATCTTGGCTTTTTAACGCCTATCGATCCGTTGCTCGGTAAATTTATCGCCGCCGGATTAATTATCGCCTTTATGTTGCTACACCTGCGCTCCGTTGAAGGCGGCGCAGCGTTTCAGACGCTAATTACCATCGCCAAAATTATCCCGTTCACTATCGTCATTGGCCTTGGGATCTTCTGGTTTAAAGCGGAGAATTTTGCCGCCCCTACCACCACTGCGATTGGCGCAACGGGCAGCTTTATGGCGCTGCTGGCGGGGATCTCTGCCACCAGTTGGTCGTATACCGGCATGGCCTCTATCTGTTATATGACCGGCGAAATTAAAAACCCCGGAAAAACCATGCCACGAGCGCTGATTGGTTCCTGTCTGCTGGTTCTGGTGCTCTACACCCTGCTGGCGCTGGTGATTTCCGGCCTGATGCCCTTCGACAAACTCGCCAATTCTGAAACGCCGATTTCCGACGCCCTGACCTGGATCCCCGCACTCGGCAGCACCGCTGGGATCTTTGTTGCCATCACGGCGATGATCGTCATTCTTGGTTCGCTTTCCAGCTGCGTGATGTACCAGCCGCGGCTGGAATACGCGATGGCGAAAGACAACCTGTTCTTTAAATGCTTCGGCCATGTGCATCCGAAATACAACACGCCGGATGTCTCCATCATCCTGCAAGGGGCGCTGGGGATCTTCTTCATCTTCGTTTCCGATCTCACCAGCCTGCTGGGTTATTTCACCCTGGTGATGTGTTTCAAAAATACCCTCACCTTCGGCTCCATCATCTGGTGTCGTAAACGCGACGATTACAAACCGCTGTGGCGTACTCCGGCTTTCGGGCTGATGACCACCCTCGCCATTGCGTCAAGCCTCATTCTGGTCGCCTCAACCTTTGTCTGGGCACCGATTCCCGGCCTTATCTGCGCCGTCATCGTTATTGCTACTGGTCTGCCTGCTTACGCCTTCTGGGCGAAGCGTAGCCGCCAGCTCAACGCTTTGTCGTAATGTTATCTGGAGAAAATAAAATGTTGGATATTGATAAAAGCACCGTGGACTTTCTGGTCACCGAAAATATGGTTCAGGAAGTGGAAAAAGTTCTCAGCCATGACGTTCCGCTGGTGCACGCCATCGTGGAAGAGATGGTGAAGCGCGACATTGATCGTATTTATTTCGTTGCCTGCGGATCGCCACTCAACGCGGCGCAAACGGCGAAACATCTGGCGGATCGCTTTTCCGATCTTCAGGTCTACGCCATTTCCGGCTGGGAGTTCTGCGATAACACCCCGTATCGCCTCGACGATCGTTGCGCAGTAATTGGCGTTTCTGACTACGGTAAAACCGAAGAGGTAATCAAAGCGCTGGAGCTGGGCCGGGCCTGCGGCGCACTCACTGCGGCGTTCACCAAACGCGCGGATAGCCCGATTACCTCGGCGGCGGAATTTAGCATTGATTATCAGGCCGACTGTATCTGGGAAATTCACCTGCTGCTCTGCTACAGCGTGGTGCTGGAGATGATCACCCGCCTCGCGCCGAACGCGGAAATCGGCAAGATCAAAAACGATCTCAAGCAGTTGCCGAATGCGCTCGGTCATCTGGTACGCACCTGGGAAGAAAAAGGCCGCCAGCTTGGTGAACTGGCCAGCCAGTGGCCGATGATTTATACCGTTGCTGCGGGTCCGCTGCGTCCGCTGGGTTACAAAGAAGGCATTGTAACGCTGATGGAATTTACCTGGACGCACGGCTGCGTGATTGAGAGCGGAGAGTTCCGCCATGGCCCGCTGGAGATTGTCGAACCGGGCGTTCCGTTCCTGTTCCTGCTCGGCAATGATGAAAGTCGCCACACCACCGAACGCGCCATTAACTTTGTTAAACAGCGTACTGACAACGTGATCGTCATCGATTACGCCGAAATTTCGCAAGGGCTGCACCCGTGGCTGGCACCGTTCCTGATGTTCGTGCCAATGGAGTGGCTCTGCTACTACCTGTCTATTTACAAAGATCACAACCCGGATGAACGCCGCTATTACGGTGGTCTGGTGGAATATTAATCCCTCTCCCGGCCCGGCAACGGGCCGGATTTACGCAAGGAGTTACCCGATGAAAACAGGTATGTTTACCTGCGGCCACCAGCGGCTGCCTATTGAACACGCATTTCGTGATGCAAGCGAGCTGGGTTACGACGGCATCGAAATTTGGGGCGGTCGCCCGCACGCGTTCGCGCCGGACTTAAAAGCGGGCGGCATCAAACAAATCAAGGCGCTGGCGCAGACGTATCAGATGCCGATTATCGGCTATACGCCAGAAACCAACGGCTATCCGTATAACATGATGCTGGGCGATGAACATATGCGTCGCGAAAGCCTCGACATGATCAAGCTGGCGATGGATATGGCAAAAGAGATGAACGCGGGTTATACGCTGATTTCCGCGGCCCACGCGGGCTATCTCACGCCACCTAATGTTATCTGGGGACGGCTGGCAGAGAACCTAAGCGAACTGTGTGAGTACGCGGAAAACATCGGCATGGATCTAATCCTCGAACCGTTAACGCCGTATGAATCGAACGTCGTGTGTAATGCTAATGATGTGCTTCATGCGCTGGCGCTGGTGCCTTCGCCGCGCCTGTTCAGCATGGTCGACATTTGCGCGCCGTATGTCCAGGCGGAACCGGTGATGAGTTATTTCGACAAACTGGGCGATAAATTACGTCATCTGCATATTGTCGACAGCGACGGGGCCAGCGACACGCATTACATTCCTGGAGAAGGCAAAATGCCGCTGCGGGAACTGATGCGCGATATTATTGAGCGGGGCTATGAGGGTTACTGTACGGTGGAGCTGGTGACGATGTATATGAACGAGCCCAGACTCTATGCCCGCCAGGCGCTGGAACGCTTTCGCGCGCTGCTGCCGGAGGATGAGAGATGAAAACCCTGGCGACAATCGGCGATAACTGCGTCGATATCTACCCGCAACTGAATAAAGCGTTTTCTGGCGGTAATGCGGTCAATGTGGCGGTGTACTGCACTCGCTACGGCATACAGCCGGGATGCATTACCTGGGTGGGTGACGATGACTACGGCACAAAGCTGAAGCAGGATCTCGCCCGCATGGGCGTCGATATCAGCCATGTCCATACGAAACACGGCGTTACCGCACAAACTCAGGTGGAACTGCACGACAATGATCGCGTTTTTGGCGACTACACCGAAGGCGTGATGGCCGACTTTGCCCTGAGTGAAGAGGATTACGCCTGGCTGGCGCAGTATGACATTGTGCACGCGGCAATCTGGGGACATGCGGAAGACGCATTCCCACAGCTGCACGCTGCGGGCAAACTTACCGCTTTCGACTTCTCCGACAAGTGGGACAGCCCGCTCTGGCAGACACTGGTGCCGCATCTCGATTTTGCCTTTGCCTCCGCACCGCAAGAAGACGAAACGCTGCGTCTGAAGATGAAAGCGATTGTTGCCCGTGGCGCAGGAACAGTGATTGTCACGCTGGGTGAAAACGGCAGCATTGCCTGGGATGGCGCGCAGTTCTGGCGTCAGGCTCCTGAACCGGTGACGGTTATCGACACCATGGGTGCCGGAGATTCGTTCATTGCCGGATTCCTTTGCGGCTGGTCTGCGGGGATGACATTACCGCAGGCGATAGCGCAGGGAACGGCGTGCGCGGCGAAAACCATTCAGTACCACGGTGCCTGGTAGGTATAACGTTGGCGTGAGCATCTTCACGCCAACGTGCTGTTACTTGCCGGAAAACGACCCTATAATCCGAGTAATTCATTCTTTATTTCAGGGTCGATTATGTCAGCTACGGACCGCTACTCTCATCAACTCCTCTACGCTACCGTCCGCCAGCGACTGCTGGATGATATCGCGCAGGGGGTTTACCAGGCCGGGCAACAGATCCCTACCGAAAACGAGCTTTGTACACAATATAACGTCAGCCGCATTACCATTCGCAAAGCCATCAGCGACTTAGTGGCAGACGGCGTACTGATCCGCTGGCAGGGAAAAGGCACCTTTGTACAAAGCCAGAAAGTTGAAAACGCCCTGCTTACTGTCAGTGGTTTTACCGATTTTGGCGTCTCACAAGGCAAGGCGACGAAAGAGAAAGTGATCGAACAGGAACGGGTCAGCGCCGCGCCGTTTTGCGAAAAGCTGAACATCCCCGGAAACAGCGAAGTGTTCCATCTCTGCCGGGTGATGTATCTCGATAAAGAGCCGCTGTTTATTGATAGTTCATGGATCCCGCTGTCGCGTTATCCTGACTTTGATGAGATTTACGTCGAAGGAAGCTCCACCTATCAGTTATTTCAGGAGCGTTTTGACACGCGAGTGGTCAGCGACAAAAAGACCATCGATATCTTTGCCGCCACCCGCCCGCAGGCAAAATGGCTGAAATGCGAACTGGGCGAACCGTTGTTTCGCATCAGCAAAATCGCCTTTGATCAGAATGACAAACCGGTGCACGTCTCCGAACTCTTCTGCCGCGCCAATCGCATCACCTTAACTATTGATAATAAAAGACATTAACCGTAGGCCGGATAAGATGCGCCAGCATCGCATCCGGCGATGCTGGCGCGTTGAATTTTACATCCCGTACGTTCCCCTCACCCTAACCCTCTCCCCAAAGGGGCGAGGGGACCGTTCAGTACGGAATTTAGCTTGACGGTGCTATCCAGCATTAAATACTGGCAATACTCTCACGCAAAATCCGCAGCACCGTCTCTTCACCGCTGCGATTCGGGTTAATGCGAATCGCACAATGTTCTGATTGTGGATTCGCCTGGCGAAACGTTCCGGAAAGGCGATAAAAGAGCGGCGGGATTTCATATTTCGACTCTGCACCCACCGGGTAAGGCAAGGCACCGCGCTTTTGCGCCTCTTCCAGCACTCTGGCGGCAATCGGCTGATGAAACTCGACAATCAACACCTTCGACTGCGCATTAGCAATCACCGCGCTTTTCACTTCCGGCACCGCACCACCGTTAAGCAAAGCCAGCAACCGTTCAGATACCCCTGCCTGCACCGCGTGCATCACTGGCGCAAACACCAGACCACGCAATACTTCCAGCGCCTGTGCGCCCTGGATCTGGCTACCGCCGGAGTAAAGCGTGGCGCGAATACGGTTGATAACATCAGCATCGCCGACCACTGCACCAACACCCTCTGGCCCAAATAGCTTGAAGCAGGAAAATGTCGAGACATTCGCGCCGCATTCACAGCCGATTCGAGCCACCTTCATCACCGCATAGTTGTCATCGGTTAACGCTGGAACACCTGCCGCGCGCAACGTTGCCAGCACATCTGCCAGCACGTAGCTGTCCTGCGGCTGCTGGCGCGTATGCTGCACCAGCGCCGCATCCGGTTGTTGCTCGTCGACGACCTGCTTCAGTGCCGACAGGTCATTGAAATCAACAGTAATAAGCGTCAGCCCCATCTGCTCAATAATAACCCGTGTCGTCGGGTAAACAGGCGCGTCATGCACCAGAAGACGCTGCCCCGGTTTGAGCAAAGCCGCCAGCCCGGCGCGAATCGCGCCAGTCCCCGCGCCCTGCACCAGCGCCGCAGCCTGTGCGTGAAATGCATCAGCCAGCACCTGTTCCACACGCTGGGTAACGCGCGGTTGATTCAGTCCTGGCGTTAAGCCTAAATCACCGCCAGTAAGAAACTCGCTGCCGGGGAAATGGCGACAAATGCTATCCACCAGCGCAAACTGCTTTTGCTGCGCCTCAATAATCGTCAGGCTTTGCAGAGGAAACGTCTTCATAGGTGCCTTCCTTAAGCCGGAACGAACAGGCCAAGCCAGTAAAGAACATTCAGCAGAATACCGGTGATCATTACTGCCACGACCGGTGCCGCCATTTTCTGTACCGGACGGCCCAGGGATTCGTTGAGGAAGTAAATGGCAACCGCGATAGAGAATCCGGTATAACCCGCCATCTTAATTGCTGCGAAAATCGAACCGACCAGCAGCGCCACTTCCATCAGCATATTCATGGCGTTACGGATGTTATCCGACGCATTACGCACCGACGGGTAGCGTCCCAGCCATTTGCCGATCGAACGAAGCAGCAAGACTTCCGCCGAAATAACCACTGCGCCTAATACCGCTGCAACCATCGGATTCGGCGAGAGATAGTCCACCGCATAAACAAAGGTAAAGCCCGCAACTGCATACACACCCGTTGCTAACGCGGTGGTGGCAATCAACGGCACAAACCCCAGTCCGCGCATAAATTCTGCCAGAGCCGCCTGATTAATCAGCGTTTGCGATTGTTCCGGCGTTACGCCTGCGGAATATGCTTTCTCCAGTGTGAAGATCGACACTTCACTGCCAGCAAAAATCTTCATGCTGGCAACGGCGGCAATCAATGCTCCCACGATGGCGATATAGGGTAAGTTTTTGATAATCCGTGACGTGCGTTCTTCAAACACCGAAAGCCCGCTGGCATCAATGTCATTTTCATCACGATGACGCAGGTCGTGAGTTATCGCGATCCCCAGCAGCATCACCATGCCAATAAAGATTTCGATGGATTCAGGGTTAAGATGTGGGAAATAGCGCACGACTACCACACGGGTCATCAGTACCACCACGGCGGCGATCAGACTTTGCTTCCAGCCAAACTGGTAGAAAATCGCCACCAGCGGGAACAGTGCAAAAGCTGAAACCACCGGCGAGCTTAATTCCCCCAGGCTACCTAATACATCCACCGGCAGCGCGGTCAGCAGCTGGTTTACTGGCAACAGGCAAGTAAGGATCAACACGCCCCAGATAGCGCCAAGACCAAACGCCATCAGGCTGTTTATCGCCAGGACGCCGAGGATATCGGTAGGAAGAAAGAGTAACCATGCGTTGAGCAGCCCGGTTTTCAGGGTAAAAGAGATCCCCACCGAGGCCACAAAACCAATGCTCAGACCAAAAGCGATACTCCCCGCCTCGCGACGGTTCATATAGCCTTCAATCAGTTGCGGCAGGATCGGGCGGATGCCGTCATGAAAAACAGCCGCCGAGCGATGCGCCAGAAGCGATGTCATACCCGTCAGGCACGCCACCACGATAATCTGAATATACAGATCCATAGTCGTGCCTTTTATTTCAGATGGTTAATCAGCATCGGAATCGCGTGTTCGACGTGCTCAACGGAAAGGCCAAACGCCACTTTTCCTTCAGCGATCATTTTGGCGATATGCTCGTCTTTCGCTTTAATGCCTGGTTTGGCAATGGTGCAACTTTTGTTATAGCCTATCACCGCGATGGCAATCGACAATGCCGCGCCCGCACCGGTATTACACGCGCCGATGTAATAATCCAGTTGCCCGGATTTCACCTTCATTGCCGCTTCCATGTCGTTGTGAATGAAAACTTCAAAACAGCCAGGAGCCGTCGCTTCAATAGTTTTTTTAATCTGCTCACGCTGTAAGCCTGCAACGCCAATCTTTTTCATGAGTCTGTCCTTATTGGAAAAATTGAGAGGGATTTTCACGTAACATCACATCCACATCGGCCTGACTGAATCCTGACTGGCGCAATTGCGGAATAAAGGTGGTTAGTAAATAGTCATAGCCATAACCACCGTTGGCTTTTAAATGGGAGCGGCGCGTAATATCCATCGACAGCATGACGCGGTTCAGCAACCCACGGTCGCGTAGCGCATGAAGCATCGCAATACGCTTTTCGTCCGGGTAGTAACTGTTCTTGCCGATGGTGTCGAACTGCACGTACGCGCCGAGATCGATCATCTTCAAAATGTTGTCGAGGTTGTCTTTCAGATCGCAGTGACCAACGGTGACGCGCGAAAGATCAACCCCGTGGGCTTGTAGCAACGCCAGTTGCTCCAGCCCCATCGTGCTGAACGACGTATGCGTGGAGATCGGGCGTCCGGTCTGGTTATGCGCCAGCGCAGCGGCAATAAATACCTTCTCTTCCAGCGGCGTAATCTTTCCTTCGCTGGTGCCGATCTCCGCGATGATCCCGGCTTTCAGCTCCGTGCCATCGATACCCTGTTCAATTTCATCGACCATCTCCTGCGCCAGTTCCTGCACGCTGCGGGTCGCCACATGTTCCGGGAAAAACGCGTCCTGGTAATAACCGGTACAGGCCACCACGTTGATCCCCGTCTCGCGCATTACATCAAGCATAAATTGCGCATTGCGCCCCATGTAACGGTTGGTCATCTCAATCACATTACGCACGCCCCGGGTCATCAGGTCGTTCATCTCCTGGCAAATGAACGCATACTGATCAAGGCGGCAGTCCACGTTGTTTTTAAAGCCGGAGAGATCAATATGCAGATGCTCATGGGCGAGGGTGTAACCCGTCGGATCAAAACTCATAGGGTGTCTCCTGCAAACCGGAGGGAGGAAAGAAAAGAGCGACCATTTTGTGGCGGTGGCGCGCGGAAAAATTCACACACGGTAGCCCCCACATCAGAAAGCGTGGTGCGCACACCGAGCTGCGTAGCGATCATCCCTTGCTGATAAACCAGCACTGGCACCACTTCGCGGGTATGGTGGCTGTGACCAATGGTCGGATCGTTGCCGTGATCCGCCATCACGACCAGGCAATCATCTGGCTGCATCGCCTCAACAAGCCGGGCAAGGTTACGGTCAACGACCTGCAAACGTTCGGCATAACGTGCGACGTCTTCTGCATGACCAGCGAGGTCGGTTTCCTGAATGTTGGTGCAAATAAACGCCGTCGGATGGGTGTTAAATTCGTTGAGGGTGATATCCATAATCCGCTGGCTATCCACCAGATTTTGCCAGCTCACGCCATAAGGATTGTTGACGATATCTGCCACCTTACCCACCAGCACGGTTGGCACGCCTGCTTCATACAGTTTTTGTGGCACCTGCACTTTTTCATCGACGCCATAGCCCATATGCACGACCTGGAAACCGTTGTCATAAGCGCCAGAACGCGGCGCATTGATACCAATAAAGCGCCCTTCTTTGCTTTCTGCGGCATCGAGAATGCGTTGACTGTCGGTTAACAGGCCACCAAATGTAATGACCCGACCGACCTGTACCTGCTCACGCACGATACGACCAATTTTGATTGCGTCGTCAAAAGAGATCACAGAGAGATTGGCGGTAATGTTATAGACCTGGCCTAAATCCGCCTCGAGATTATCGCCAATCGCAACCGCCTGATTGACCCACAGAAATTGCAGATCATCGCCACGGCGCTCCACCTGCCAGCCAGCGGAAACTAATGCCTGCTCAACACGGTCAATCACATCGCGAAAAGGCATCCGCAGCGGCGGTAACGGGCGCGTGCCTAAAATTTCCTGATGCCCCATAAAGGTATCGCCACCTTCATGTTGCAGCTCTGCCACGCCCCAGGTTGCGGAATCTGACGGCTGCATATCGCCTGGCGCATAACCCAATGCGTTGATTAGCCCCAGCGTCTCCAGCGTTGGTAGCTGCAAATGCGGCAACTGGCTCAGGATGTGACCACATGTATTCGCTCCCGCATCTTGCGGACGCACCAGCGTGACATCTTTCATTGCCCCTACGCCAAAGCTATCAATCACTAACACCACAAATCGCGCCATTACGCCCCCAGAGAGTTTCCAAGACTGTCATAACGACCGACGATTTCCGGTTCGCCACGATGAATACCGGACACCAGCACCACATCGCTACGGGTGACAAAAATCTGCGTGCGAAAACAGAGCACCACTGCACTGCTTACCGGAAACTCGCCTGCCAGCGGCAGGGTGTAGTCGATACTGCTGTCATCCACAGTTTTGAGATTGGTTTCAGTAATCTTTTGATTTTCTGGCGTAAACACCAACGCATGTTGCGCATGACCACGACGATAGTAACCGCCGCCGTAGCAGTAGCTGTCGCCACGGAAATGATGGGAGATTTCACTTAACCAGAGCATCGCGATACGTTCAGGCTGATCGCCCTGCTGGTTTGCCGGAATAGTGCCCGTCAGCGCATGACCGGGTTCGGCATGAGTCACACCGTATTGCGCCAGTAATGGCAGCGAAGTGCAGCTGGTCGCTGAAGGCGCGTTCAGTTGCTCAAGTGCAATACCAGATTTCGCCAGTTGATCCCGTGCCTGTATCAGCGTGTGAAGATTCGGTGTCGGCAAAACTTTTCCGACAGCCTCATCCCAAAGCAGGCAAGGGAAATGGGTAAGTCCGGCTAAATGCAGCCCTGGCAGATTCTGGATTTCGGCGACAATCTCCGGCAACACCTTGAGGGCAAAACCGCTCTCCTGGCCCGGATAAAGAAAATCATCGTCGCTATAAACTTTAAGCAGCACAGACTGGATTCGCCCGGCCTTCACCGCCGCCGCAGAAACTTCCCGCGCTTTGTCGAGAGTAAACACGGTGATGACGTCGGTGCCCTGTTCAACGGCGTCAGCAACCTGATGACAAGGGATTTGTACCAGATGCCCCTGATGCGCCACAGGCAAACCAGCGCGGCGCATGACTCGCGCCTCTTTGTAATCCACCGCCACAATGCCGCTGTAGCCTAATGCCAGCAATTTTTCCGCCAGCCACGGATTACGACCAAACTGCTTGGTCATCAGATACAGTTCAATGCCGTAAAGCCGCGCCGTCTCAATCAGCCGCTTACCGTTTTCCAGTATCTGATCCACGTCGATCACCCAGCTGTCCGGGGCGATCTTGCCCTGCTGCCACAGGCTTAGTGCGGCGGAAATCAGCGCCGGGTTCTGGCGTTTCAATGCTTCTACAAACATCTTGTTGCCTCGTTTCTGTTCCTTGAATTAAATATTCATTTTTTTGAATATTTAGGTTGTGCGACGTGGATTTGTCGGGAGCTTCAAACCTCTTCGTTAGCAGCCATCCATAATCCATAAAGGTTGGCCAGCAAATAGCCTTCTTCACACGGGTTAACTTCCAGTGCGAATTCCTTCAACAACACCTGATGCAATTGCACAACGGCTTGCCAGTGGCTGGATTGCGCCAGTTCTGCCAGCAACTCGTTATCCAGCGGCTCTATTTCTTCACCACGGCGACTGCGCATCAGTGCACTCGCCATATGTGTCATCGCCATCGTTCCTTGCTCACTGCGCACCGGCAGATGGCACTCTGTTTCCAGTACGTTGACGACCTGCATCATGCCTTTGCAGATGTCCTTATCAATAACGCCTGCCTCGCAAAGCAGGTTGAGTCTGGTTTCCATATCAGATGCCTTTCGTTTAATAACTCGGTTCCTGTTCCCCACTCACTACCCGTTGTTGATGGGCGAGCAGGGCGTGTTTATCTACAACGGCACGCAGCAGTTGTTGCATTGGGTAATCATCGACTCGCGTCAGGACCACGGCTTCGGTGGCCTGTAAAAATCGCGGATCGTCTGTGAGCGGCGTCGCCTCTAATCCCAGCATGGTCAGTTCGTTTTCCGCCACCACGTTCCAGATCACCGCATCGACATCGCCTTTAACAATGCGTTGTAAACTCTCGTGATAAGAGAGATCGACTCGTTCCACATCACTACCGCCAAAAAAAACATCGGTCATGATTTTCTGATCCGCCGAACGGTTATCCAGCCCCACGCGCTTCACGTTTGCGGACTCGCCTTTACGGCAAATCAACTGGTGCTCGCCAACGTAGGTGTGCGGCCCCAACTCCAGCGCGAGGCATAAGCCTTTTTGCGTGAGATAACTTTCCGCCGCTAGTCGCGAAACCACCGCCATGTCATACACGCCATTAAGCAGACACTCCACGCGAATATCCGCGCCACGCATGTGCGCATAGTAAAAAGGAATGCCATCAAACTGGGCTTTCAATCCGCTCGCCAGGCCTTCGTACAAACGGGTATAGGGCAAGGGCATTGCACATACCACGTTGTTGATATCCACATGAGTCAGCAATGCTTTGTTATCCATCTCGACCAGATAACTGCCATTGCGCCCACGGCGTTCAATCCGTATCGCTCCGCTTGATTCCAGCGTTTTCAACGCGGCCTGCGTCAGGCCAACGGATGAACGGCATTCATTTGCCAGCTCATCTATGGTTTTCAATCGATTACCGCACTTTTCACCCAACAAATAACGGGCCAGCGTCGTGATGACGACGCCTTCTTTTTTGATAAACGTTCGACGCATAATAAATTTTCAGTAAATTGAATATTTATATCTTCAGGAATTTGAAGATAAGGCGCAACAGCGAGATGTGGAAACGGCGAGGCACTTCACATTTTTTCGGATTATTGCAAATGAGGATAAAAAAACCGGGTTTCCCCGGTTTCAGAGTGATGATAAAAGCAAAATTGCCTGATGCGCTACGCTTATCAGGCCTACATTTCCTTGCAATATGTGCATTACTTTGTAGGCCGGATAAGGCGTTCACGCCGCATCCGGCATGAACAAAGCGCAATTTGCCAGCAATAGTGAATTACGGCTTCGCCACAAAACCAATCGCTTCGTACACCGCTTTTAGCGTACGGGAAGCGTGCGCGCTGGCTTTTTCCGCGCCATCTTTCATCACCTGTTGCAGGAAGGCTTCATCGTTGCGGAAACGGTGATAGCGTTCCTGCAATTCAGTCAGCATACCGGAAACGGCATCAGCCACTTCACCTTTCAGATGACCATACATCTTGCCTTCGAACTGTTTTTCCAGTTCTGGGATGCTCTGGCCCGTTACCGCTGAAAGGATATCCAACAGGTTGGAAACGCCCGCTTTGTTCTGCACATCGTAGCGAACTACCGGCGGCTCGTCGGAGTCAGTGACCGCACGTTTGATTTTCTTCACTACCGATTTCGGATCTTCCAGCAGGCCGATAACGTTATTGCGATTATCGTCAGACTTGGACATCTTCTTGGTCGGCTCCAGCAGCGACATTACGCGCGCGCCAGATTTCGGAATAAACGGCTCCGGCACCTTAAAGATCTCGCCATACAGCGCGTTGAAACGCTGGGCAATATCGCGGCTCAGTTCGAGGTGCTGTTTCTGGTCTTCACCCACCGGTACCAGATTAGTTTGATACAGCAGGATGTCCGCTGCCATCAGCACCGGATAGTCAAACAGACCAGCGTTGATGTTCTCGGCATAACGCGCAGATTTATCTTTAAACTGCGTCATGCGACTCAGTTCGCCGAAGTAGGTATAGCAGTTCAGTGCCCAGCCTAACTGTGCATGTTCCGGCACGTGGGACTGAACAAAAATGGTGCTTTTCTCAGGATCGATACCACAAGCCAGATACAAGGCCAGCGTATCCAGCGTCGCTTTACGCAGCTTCTGTGCATCCTGGCGCACGGTGATCGCGTGTTGGTCAACGATACAGTAAATGCAATGGTAGTCATCCTGCATGTTTACCCACTGACGCAGCGCACCCATGTAGTTACCAATGGTCAATTCACCTGAGGGCTGTGCGCCACTAAAAACGATGGGCTTAGTCATTTTTCGATTCCTGATTTTCGCTATGCGGAAGCCCTAATGCGGGCAGAAGGTCATTTATAGACTGATAAATTACATCAGGCTGGCTGAGATCGATAGCCTCGCCGTAGTTATATCCGTAGGTTAAGCCAACTGATGGGCAACCTGCCGCTTTTGCCGCCTGAATATCATTGCGTGAGTCGCCGACAAACAGCATCTGTTGTGGGGCAATTCCCATCCGCTCAGCCACCAGTAACAGCGGGTCCGGATGCGGTTTTTTGTTTTGCACATCATCACCACCAATCACCACGCTGAAGTATTTGGCGATATCTAAGGCTTCGAGCAGCGGCGCGACGAACGGCGTCGGTTTGTTGGTGACCAGGCCTAGCGGCAGGCCTTTAGCCTGCAACGCGCCCAACGTATCGGCAACGTGCGGGAACAAAAACGTCCCCTCTTCGGCAACCTCGCCATAGTAGCGATCGAACAGTTTACGCAGAATACGTACCTGTTCTTCTGCCGGAATGTCGTCATCAACGGGCGGTTTACCCATTGTTTTACGCTGAGTCGCACGTTCCTGACGCGCCCAGGTCAATGCGCGCTCCATCAGAACATCTGCGCCGTTACCAATCCAGGTAATAACGCGTTCTTCACCTGCGACGGGCAACTCCAGCGCATACAGCGCCATATCTACCGCAGCAGCAAGACCAGGAGCACTGTCGACCAGCGTACCATCAAGATCAAAAGCGACGCCGCGAATATCTTCAAACTTATTCATGACTTACCTTTGCCAGTTCACTGCGCATTTCATCAATGACTTTTTTGTAGTCTGGCTGGTCGAAGATTGCCGAACCGGCGACGAACATATCCGCGCCCGCCGCAGCGATTTCGCCAATGTTGTTCACCTTCACGCCACCGTCCACTTCTAGTCGAATGTCAAAGCCAGACTCGTCGATACGGCGACGTACTTCGCGCAGTTTATCCAGTGTTTGAGGAATGAAAGACTGACCGCCGAAACCAGGGTTGACGGACATCAGCAGGATCACATCCAGCTTATCCATCACGTAATCCAGATAGCTCAGAGGTGTCGCCGGGTTAAATACCAGACCCGCTTTACAGCCATTTTCTTTAATCAGTTGCAGCGTGCGGTCAACATGCTCGGAGGCTTCTGGATGAAAGGTAATGATGCTGGCACCAGCGGCAGCGAAATCAGGCACAATGCGATCGACGGGTTTCACCATCAGGTGTACGTCGATAGGGGCGGTAATGCCATAGTTACGCAAGGATTTCAGCACCATTGGCCCAATCGTCAGATTGGGAACATAGTGGTTATCCATGACGTCAAAATGCACGACATCAGCGCCAGCTGCCAGGGCTTTTGCGGTATCTTCACCCAGGCGGGCAAAATCAGCCGACAGAATTGAGGGGGCAATCAAATACTGTTTCATCCGCTTCTCCTTGAGAATTATTTTTTCGCGGGTGAAACGACTCCTGGTTTGTACAAAGCCAGCAGTTCGTCCACCTTTTTACGTGTGCCGCCGTTGCTGCTTATACTGCGTCGAACTTTGACGACATGCAATTTTGCGCGCTGATACCACTCACGCGTTAACATCGTATCGTGATTGGAGATCAGCACTGGAATATGGCGCTCAACCAGACCTTCGGCGATCTCCGCCAGATGCGCTTGTTGTTCAAGCGTAAAACTGTTTGTGTGATACGCCGTAAAGTTGGCGGTCGCAGACAGCGGTGCATAAGGCGGATCGCAATAGACGACGGATGCATCATCTGCGCGCGCCATGCTATCGGCGTAAGACTCACAATAGAAAAAGGCATTCTGCGCTTTTTCAGCGAAGTGATACAACTCTGCTTCCGGGAAATAGGGTTTTTTGTAGCGGCCGAACGGCACGTTAAACTCACCGCGCAGATTGTAACGACACAGGCCGTTGTAACCGTAGCGGTTCAAATATAAAAACAGTACCGCCCGACGGAACGGATCCTGGCTTTTGTTGAACTCTTCGCGGAACTGATAGTAAACCTCGGCGCAATTTGTTTCGGGAACAAACAGCTCGCGTGCGGCCTGTACGTACTCATCAGTACGCATCTTCACAATGTTATAGAGACTGATCAGGTCGCTATTGATATCGGCAAGGATATAACGAGAAAAGTCGGTGTTGAGAAACACCGACCCGGCACCTACAAAAGGCTCAACCAGACATTCGCCCTTGGGCAAATGCCGTTTAATATCATCAAGCAGGGGATACTTGCCCCCTGCCCACTTCAAAAAAGCGCGATTTTTCTTCATGCTGACTAACTAATTACACCTTCTCCGGCTGTGGAGAAAGCTCCGACAGCATCCAGCGCTTCAGGCAACTCCCGCAACGATAAACCATTGCGGGAGATAACCTTGATTACTTCAGATCGGCCTGTACCTGACGCAGCGGTTTCGCCCACGGGTTTTTGGCCTGGACATCTGCTGGCAATGTAGATACCGCTTTTTTCGCCTCTTCTTTCGAAGCGTACACGCCAGAAACCAGGACATACCACGGCTGACCATTACGCGTCGTTTCATAGACAACGTAGTTTTTCAGATTCTCTTTCTTCGCCCAACCGTTCAGGTTGTCGTAGTTAGAGGAACTGCTCAGCTGCAGAGTGTAATGGCTGGACGGTGCCGATTTCAACGAACCAACATTACCTGCGGTCTTCGCCCCAGCAGCGGGTGTTGCTGTGGTTTGCGCCGGGGATGCCGTCTGTACTGGAGCCGTAGTCGCCGTCTCTTTTGGTGCTGGCGTAGAAGTCGCAGCCGGTGCCTTCGTGCTCGCCACAGGGGCAGCTGGTTCAGTACGCTTCGGCGTCTGTGCTACCGGCTTCGGCTCCGTTTTCACGGTTGCTTGCGGTTTTTTCGGTTCAATCACCGCCTGCTGACGAGCTGGGCGCGTAGTGGACGGACGTTCAGCGGTTTGCGTTTTCGCCGTGTCACGCGATGCATTGCCATTGCGAACAGGCGCAACCGTTGCGGGTTCAGTCGGCAACGTGGAATTGACCGCCACATTGTTCAGCTGTTGCTGATTTTGTGGCTGGGTCAGCGCATTGTTCAGGTCACCCTGCACTTCAACACGTTGTTGACCATCCGTTGCCACCGGGGTTTGCCCTTGAGTCGGCGTAGAAGAGATCGGTGGCAGAGAAACATCCTGCTGAGTATTTTCCGCAGACGTGGTTCCCGGCGCTGGCTGCACGCCATTCGCCTGATCGGTCGCATTGCCAGCAAGATCAATACTCTTCTCGCCAGACGCGGTTTGATCGCTGGAAGTGGTCGAGGGGGCTTTTAGCGCAGAACCGATACCGATGATCAACAGCAGTAGAACCAGAATGCCGACGCCCATCATCATATACTGACGAGAAGCGGGTTTACTGGCTGCTTTTTTGCGCTTACGCGGACGACGCTCTACGCGCTCTTCATCCACGGTTTCATCTTCGGATTCGTCAATTTCTTCTTCGATTTCCGGTTCCTCATTGCGCTCTTTTTGCGCACGAGTCGGACGGCGATCGTCAGTGTCATCAAGTTCAATATCATCAAAATTGATCTGCGGTTCGCCACGTTCAGTACGCTCAGAACGTTCAGAAGATTGACGAGAACGACCAGTACGACGATCGCTGGGATCGGGTTTCAGCTCGTCTTCTGGTTTGAATTCATCCATTTAACACCCCACTAAAAGGTTAATGCTTACCACGTTGCAATTAACCTGAAGCTAATAGACCGCTTGATAAGCGGCCTGACCTTTCTTGTTGTTACGCTGATTGACAATCGGCAATGGCGTTAAGAACAAGCTCGTGCGAAACGCCGCTGCGAACTTCACTCTTACCAATTGCCAACGGAAGAATTAAGCGCATCTCTCCCGCAAGGACTTTCTTGTCACGCAGCATATGCGGTAAATACGCCTGCGCGGACATTTCGCGCGGCCCATTGACCGGTAACCCAGCCCGCTTGAGCAGGGTTATAATACGCTGCGTTTCGGCAGAACTAAACTGCCCGAGACGTTCCGACGTCCGCGCCGCCATCACCATACCCGCAGCGACCGCTTCACCATGTAACCAATTGCCATACCCCATTTCAGCTTCAATGGCATGACCAAAGGTGTGTCCCAGATTCAGTAAAGCACGTAACCCGGTTTCGCGCTCGTCGGCGGCGACAACTTCTGCCTTCAGTTCACAACAACGGCGAATACAGTACGCCATTGCCGGACCGTCCAGACGCAACAACGCATCCAGATTCTCTTCCAGCCAGTTAAAAAACGCACCGTCAAGAATAATGCCGTATTTGATGACTTCTGCCAGCCCCGACGCTAACTCACGCGGGGGAAGCGTTTTCAGACAGTCGAGATCCACCACCACTGAAGCAGGTTGGTAGAACGCGCCAATCATGTTTTTACCGAGGGGATGGTTGACCGCAGTTTTGCCGCCAACGGAGGAATCGACCTGCGACAGTAACGTCGTCGGGACTTGAATGAAACGGACACCGCGCTGATAACTCGCCGCCGCGAAGCCGGTCAGATCGCCCACTACGCCGCCGCCAAGCGCCACCAGCGTAGTATCGCGACCATGCGGTTTTTGTAACAACGCCGTAAAGACGGTATCGAGTACAGCCAGGCTTTTATACTGCTCGCCGTCAGGGAGGATAACGCTATCGACGTTAACACCCGCCTGTTCAAGTACGCCGCGGACCTTATCGAGATACAGAGGAGCCAGGGTTTCGTTGGTGACCAACATGACCTGCTCGCCCGATTTCAGCGGTAAGAATGAAGCTGGTTCATTAAACAAACCAGATGCGATGGTAATTGGGTAACTACGTTCCCCGAGAGTAACGACAATCCTCTCCATAACGCGACATCCACCTTAATTACTGTACCCGCAGACGAGTGTATATAAAGCCAGAATTAGTTGCTTTCCAGCATGTGAATAATCTGGTTTGCAACCACTTTAGCGCTTTGATCATCAGTACGAATGGTCACGTCGGCAATCTCTTCATACAGCGGATTGCGTTCATTGGCCAACGCTTCCAGAACTTCACGCGGCGGTGTTTCAACGTGCAGCAACGGGCGTTTTTTATCACGCTGCGTGCGTGCAAGTTGCTTTTCGATGGTCGTTTCAAGATAAACGACAACGCCACGAGCGGAAAGACGGTTACGCGTTTCACGGGATTTCACAGAGCCGCCGCCAGTAGCCAGCACAATACCCTGTTTCTCGGTCAACTCATTGATGACCTTTTCTTCGCGATCGCGGAAGCCTTCTTCGCCTTCTAAATCGAAAACCCAGCCCACATCAGCTCCGGTTCGTTTCTCAATCTCTTGATCGGAATCGTAAAATTCCATATTGAGTTGTTGAGCTAACTGGCGCCCAATAGTGCTTTTTCCGGCACCCATAGGCCCAACCAGAAAGATATTGCGTTTCTCTGCCATTTTTTCGGTACTACTAAGACTATTCGTTAATGATAAACCCGCTTCGCTCAGAGAGCGCCGCAGGACATGAACTGAAACCTCATAAGATATTGCGAGAGTCAGACTGAAAATTATCTCAATACTCCAGCGGGTTTGGCAACTGAATAAATCACCCATCCCTCTGCATATCTGGTCGCTGCAAGCGCGCTGCCTTGCTACCACCGCTCTGGCGATAAATCACCGGGTAAGATTAGCGTAAAAAAGACAGCAAAATGCCGCCTGAATGATAAATCATCATCATGGAACGCAGGCAGCGAAGAGCACCAACTCTCAAATCGGTACTCCTTGTATGCTAAATACCTGCGCGCGTCAAATAGATGAAACACGTTCAGCGTAAAAACATTACCGCTTTTACGGCTGTTTACTCACTGGAAACCAGTCGTGGCGTGATAAACACCACTAACTCGCGTCGTTCATCTTCTTTTCCGTCATGACGAAATAATTGCCCGAACCAGGGAATGTCGCCAAGCAACGGTACGCTATCCTGACCCGATTTATTTTTACGGGTAAAAATGCCGCCCAGCGCCAACGTTTCTCCGCTTTTGACCTCGACCTGCGTTTCGATCTCCTGCTTATCAATCGCCAGCACTTCGCCATCGGCCTGCTGTAGCACCTGCCCCGGAACGTTCTGGCTGATGTGTAATTTCAGCCGGATGCGACCTTTTTGTAACACCGTGGGCGTGACCTCCATCCCCAGGACGGCCTCTTTAAATTCCACCGACGTCGCGCCACTTTCCCCGCTGGAAACCTGATATGGAATTTCGCTCCCCTGTTTAATGCTGGCAGGCTGAAGATGTGAGGCCAGCAGACGCGGACTGGCGATAATATCCAGCTGCTGTTTTTGTTCGAGCGCGGAAAGCTCAAGATCCAGCAAGCGTCCGTTGATGCGCCCAATGTTAAAACCGACATGCGTTGTCGCCGTCGCTACGGAGAGGTCGCTACCAAGCGTGGTGACTTGCCCAACGCCACCAGCGTGTTGCGCATCGGCCAGCGTCCATTTCACGCCTAACTCACGCAAACTTTTTTCATTAATGGTGACAATATGCGCCGACAGCTCAACCTGCCCGACCGGCAGATCCATTTGCGCTACCCACTGTTCAAGCGCGCTTAACGCCGTTTTGTTATCTCGTAGCAAAAGGCGATTGGTGCGTTTATCGACGGTCATACTCCCTTTGGCACTCAGTAGCTTCTCCCCCGCTTTCGCCAGTTCTCCCGCGTCGGCGTATTGCAGGGTTATACTGCGATTTTCCAGCGGCAGATTTGCCTGCGCCCGCGCCTGCTCCGCCTCCTGGCGGGCGATATTGTTATTCTGCCAGGCAATGGAATGCACTGAGAGAATGTTGCCTTCCTGCCGCGTTATCAGTCCGGCGCTTTTCACTACAGTTTGTAGTGCCTGCTTCCAGGGAACATCTGTTAGATGTAACGACACCGTACCGCTGACGTCTGGCGACACGACCAGGTTCAACTTCTCCTGTTCAGCCAGCGCCTGCAACACCTGAGCTACCGGAACGTCATCCACCATCAGCGTCACTTTTTGCGGCTTTGCCGCCTGTACGCCGGGTATCAGCATCAACAGTAGTGCGGCTATCCATTGCTTCATTTGTATCTCCTTGCCGTTGCCACAACCATTGTGGCGGTTCGCAGTTTGTCCCGGTACCCAGCGTTAGTACGTCTGGCGTCAGCTGTAAAATTGTCCAGCCGTTTTCCAGCACATCGTTTTGCTGCACCCGTCGCCATTTCTTTTGCCCGTCTTTTATTACACCGATGATGCGCTCGCCTCGCCCTACCATCCCCTGATAGCGCCACTGGCTAAGTTCGCTAATCCGGCATAGATCTTCCGGCGGTTTAAAAGGGTCACGCATACCGGTTAAAAGGCACAATGCAATACCTGCCAACAACCAGCGTTTAACCCTCATGCGGCGTCTCCAGTTGTAGCGTGAACAAAAGATCATCACCTTCCACGCTTAACGAAAAACGGCTCACGCTGACGTTGCGCTCTGCCAGCCGTGTAAATGCCGACGGCACTGCTTCCCACAGCGTTTTCAACGCCAACTCGCCTCCCTGCGCGGATGGATGCCAGGAAACCAGTTGCGCGCCGGATAACTGAAAATCCAGTGGCGAAAAGGGCAGCGTTTTTTCCTCGCTGAAGGGAGCGGTGTCTACCAGGCGATACAGTGCGGCCCACTGCTGGTGATGACTTGCCCGTAGTCGAATTAATGCGTCGCGCTCTTCATGGTGTGTCGATGACAGAAAAATGAGCGTAACTAACATCAGCAACCAGAATGCCCAGCAAAGCTGGCGGAGGCGGGGTGATGTGGCGAACCACCAGTCAAAGAACATGTTCATCGCTAACCTTCCTTGTTAACTGATACTCAAATTGCCAGCGTCCCTGCGCATCCTGCTGCGTGGCTCCCCGCTGATTGAGATGAAAAGATGCATCCTGGCGGAGTGACGTTTCTAGTGCGTTTAACGCGGTAATGCTTGTTGTCAGCCCCTTGATCTCCAGCGTTCCCTGCTGCCAGCTTATCGTTGTCAGCCAGGCGTGCTCGGGTAAAAGCGCCGCCAGTGCTTCCAGCGCAGATTGCCAGTCGCGGGTAAATTGTCGCTGGCGCTGCCGTTGCGAACGCTGTTCGCGTAACTGCTGTTGCTCCAGCAAACGTGGCTTCGTTATCTGTAAGCTGCGGGCGAGTTGTTGTTCCGCCTGAAGCAAAACTGCGTCTATGCGCGCTTCGGCGCTGCCTGTCAGACGCAGTATTAGCGTTATCCCGACGGCCAGCAGCAGAGGCGCAACGAACATCAGCAACCAGAAACGCAGAAAAGCGGTCCGGCGTTGCTGTCGCCAGGGCAAAAAATTAATTGGCGGGTTCATCAGTACGCCTTCCCAAGCGCCAGCCCCAGCGCGATGGCAAAGTCTCCACCTGGCGGCGGTAGCGGCGGCTGACGAACAGAAACGGCCTCCCAGGGATCAAATCCGCCTTCGCCACATATCGCGACGCTTTCGGGATCAACGGATAACGCTGCCGCCAGCTCCTTCGCGCTAGTCATCCCCACCGCCAGTTTGCGCCCCCAGCTATAGCGCGTCGCCCACAGCCACTGTTCGTTATCACGCCAGGCCAGACATTGCTGATGAGAAGGTAAAAAAGGCAGGAATCGCTGTAATGCACTGGCATCCGGGGTGATCGCGCTCACATGAACACGCAACCTTTCTGCCAGAGTAAGCAGCGTTGCCAGCTCTTTGCTTTGCGCGGCAGTCACGTTATAGGCGGGACTGAGTGAGTCTTCGCTGTAATCGAAGCGCAGGGAGTCCGGATCCATATCCAGCTCGCGGGCCATCGTCCCTGACAGCCAGGCCGTTTGCTCCCGCTCACCAAGGGACATCGACGGGCGCGGAAATGACCGCTGTAATGTGCGACTGGCGGGAAACGCCAACATAATGTGATGACGCTGCGGCAGTTCGCGACTCCACGGTAACAACGTTTTAGCCAGCTGCTGCGCATCAACAATCCGCCCATCTTTGATAATGTCGTTCTCCAGCGGCAACCGCCACCAGCGTTGCAAAAAGCATTCTTTTGCGCCCCGCACGATCGCAACCGCTACCGCTTCTTGCTGTTGTAAATGCAAACCAATTTGCCAGATCTTAAATGCCATTGTGATGATCTCCTTATCACCCGTCACTCTGACGGGTATATCAATGCGTCTGGCTTGCCTTTATACTACCGCGCGTTTGTTTATAAACTGCCCAAATGAAACTAAATGGGAAATTTCCAGTGAAGTTCGTAAAGTATTTTTTGATCCTTGCAGTCTGTTGCATTCTGCTGGGAGCAGGCTCGATTTATGGCCTATACCGCTACATCGAGCCACAACTGCCGGATGTGGCGACATTAAAAGATGTTCGCCTGCAAATTCCGATGCAGATTTACAGCGCCGATGGCGAGCTGATTGCTCAATACGGTGAGAAACGTCGTATTCCGGTTACGTTGGATCAAATCCCACCGGAGATGGTGAAAGCCTTTATCGCGACAGAAGACAGCCGCTTCTACGAGCATCACGGCGTTGACCCGGTGGGGATCTTCCGTGCAGCAAGCGTGGCGCTGTTCTCCGGTCACGCGTCACAAGGGGCAAGTACCATTACCCAGCAGCTGGCGAGAAACTTCTTCCTCAGTCCAGAACGCACGCTGATGCGTAAGATTAAGGAAGTCTTCCTCGCGATTCGCATTGAACAGCTGCTGACGAAAGACGAGATCCTCGAGCTTTATCTGAACAAGATTTACCTTGGTTACCGCGCCTATGGTGTCGGTGCTGCGGCACAAGTCTATTTCGGAAAAACGGTCGACCAACTGACGCTGAACGAAATGGCGGTGATAGCCGGGCTGCCGAAAGCGCCTTCCACCTTCAACCCGCTCTACTCGATGGATCGTGCCGTCGCGCGGCGTAACGTCGTGCTGTCGCGGATGCTGGATGAAGGGTATATCACCCAACAACAGTTCGATCAGACACGCACTGAGGCGATTAACGCTAACTATCACGCGCCGGAGATTGCTTTCTCTGCGCCGTACCTGAGCGAAATGGTGCGCCAGGAGATGTATAACCGTTATGGCGAAAGTGCCTATGAAGACGGTTATCGCATTTACACCACCATCACCCGCAAAGTGCAGCAGGCCGCGCAGCAGGCGGTACGTAATAACGTGCTGGACTACGACATGCGCCACGGCTATCGCGGCCCGGCAAATGTGCTGTGGAAAGTGGGCGAGTCGGCGTGGGATAACAACAAGATTACCGATACGCTGAAGGCGCTGCCAACCTATGGTCCGCTGCTGCCTGCCGCAGTCACCAGCGCCAATCCTCAGCAAGCGACGGCGATGCTGGCGGACGGGTCGACCGTCGCATTGAGTATGGAAGGCGTTCGCTGGGCGCGTCCTTACCGTTCGGATACTCAGCAAGGACCGACGCCGCGTAAAGTGACCGATGTTCTGCAAACGGGTCAGCAAATCTGGGTTCGTCAGGTTGGCGATGCATGGTGGCTGGCACAAGTGCCGGAAGTGAACTCGGCGCTGGTGTCGATCAATCCGCAAAACGGTGCCGTTATGGCGCTGGTCGGTGGCTTTGATTTCAATCAGAGCAAGTTTAACCGCGCCACCCAGGCACTGCGTCAGGTGGGTTCCAACATCAAACCGTTCCTCTACACCGCGGCGATGGATAAAGGTCTGACGCTGGCAAGTATGTTGAACGATGTGCCAATTTCTCGCTGGGATGCAAGTGCCGGTTCTGACTGGCAGCCGAAGAACTCACCACCGCAGTATGCTGGTCCAATTCGCTTACGTCAGGGGCTGGGTCAGTCGAAAAACGTGGTGATGGTACGCGCAATGCGGGCGATGGGCGTCGACTACGCTGCAGAATATCTGCAACGCTTCGGCTTCCCGGCACAAAACATTGTCCACACCGAATCGCTGGCGCTGGGTTCAGCGTCCTTCACCCCAATGCAGGTGGCGCGCGGCTACGCGGTCATGGCGAACGGCGGCTTCCTGGTGGACCCGTGGTTTATCAGCAAAATTGAAAACGATCAGGGCGGCGTGATTTTCGAAGCGAAACCGAAAGTAGCCTGCCCGGAATGCGATATTCCGGTGATTTACGGTGATACGCAGAAATCGAACGTGCTGGAAAATAACGATGTTGAAGATGTCGCTATCTCCCGCGAGCAGCAGAATGTTTCTGTACCAATGCCGCAGCTGGAGCAGGCAAATCAGGCGTTAGTGGCGAAGACTGGCGCGCAGGAGTACGCACCGCACGTCATCAACACTCCGCTGGCATTCCTGATTAAGAGTGCTTTGAACACCAATATCTTTGGTGAGCCAGGCTGGCAGGGTACTGGCTGGCGTGCAGGTCGTGATTTGCAGCGTCGCGATATCGGCGGGAAAACCGGGACCACTAACAGTTCGAAAGATGCGTGGTTCTCGGGTTACGGTCCGGGCGTTGTGACCTCGGTCTGGATTGGCTTTGATGATCACCGTCGTAATCTCGGTCATACAACGGCTTCCGGAGCGATTAAAGATCAGATCTCAGGTTACGAAGGCGGTGCCAAGAGTGCCCAGCCTGCATGGGACGCTTATATGAAAGCCGTTCTTGAAGGTGTGCCGGAGCAGCCGCTGACGCCGCCACCGGGTATTGTGACGGTGAATATCGATCGCAGCACCGGGCAGTTAGCTAATGGTGGCAACAGCCGCGAAGAGTATTTCATCGAAGGTACGCAGCCGACACAACAGGCAGTGCACGAGGTGGGAACGACCATTATCGATAATGGCGAGGCACAGGAATTGTTCTGATTAAAAAGGCGCTTCGGCGCCTTTTCAGTTTGCTGACAAAGTGCACTTGTTTATGCCGGATACGGCGTGAACGCGTTATCCGGCTAACAAAATCGTGAAAACTCAATAAATTGCAGAAACCCCATAAGCCTGATAAACATTGTGCATCAGGCAAACTTCACGCATTTACACTCGCCCCTGCCCTTTCAACCATTCGCGCACGAGGAACAGCGCACTGACATTGCGCGCTTCATTGAAGTCAGGGTCTTCCAGCAAATCCATCATATGCGCCAGCGGCCAGCGCACCTGTGGTAGCGGCTCTGGCTCATCGCCTTCCAGTGATTCCGGGTAGAGATCTTGCGCTACCACGATATTCATTTTGCTGGAAAAGTAAGACGGTGCCATGCTGAGCTTCTTCAAAAAAGTCAGATCGTTCGCTCCAAATCCAACCTCTTCTTTTAGCTCGCGGTTAGCGGCTTCGTAGACGCTTTCACCCGGATCAATTAATCCTTTCGAAAAACCTAATTCGTAGGATTCAGTTCCCACTGCGTATTCGCGGATCAGGATCAGGTGATCGTCCACAATCGGCACAATCATCACTGCTTCCCGGTTGGTTGGACGCATTCGTTCATAAACACGCCGCACGCCATTGCTGAACTCCAGATCCACGCTCTCGACGGTAAACAGTCGGGAACGGGCTACAGTTTCAACATTCAGAATGGTGGGTTTTTGTAATGATTTGCTCATCGTGGGATCTATGCTGTGAAATCAGCGGTTATTGTGCGATATCGGACACGCTTTCGGCAATGTGAATTGCATGTTATTTACATTTATGTAACTTAATAAATAATCGTCCTCAAATCAAATTAAAAGTCAATAGGTTGAAATAACTCCAGGAATTTGCTGATATTCCGCCTTCAGAGGGTTTGCTATGATCAGCGGTTACTGTGATGTGCTTAATGATGCTCAAGTTAAACTCCACGCTTGCCGATAGCCAACCGCAGAATCATGTATTGTGTCCGGTGCGACTGACCACGCCTGACAGACTAAGTAAGATGGGGAAAGCATGAGCACCATTGTGATTTTTTTAGCTGCTTTGCTGGCCTGCTCACTACTTGCGGGATGGCTGATAAAAGTGCGATCCAGACGGCGTCAGCTGCCCTGGACCAACGCCTTCGCGGATGCGCAAACGCGTAAACTCACACCTGAAGAACGTAGCGCCGTTGAAAATTATCTTGAGAGCCTGACGCAGGTATTACAGGTGCCTGGCCCAACGGGAGCCAGCGCGGCACCGATCTCTCTGGCGCTGAATGCCGAAAGCAACAACGTCATGATGCTGACACACGCTATCACGCGTTACGGCATCTCTACCGACGATCCGAATAAATGGCGTTACTACCTCGATTCGGTAGAAGTCCACCTGCCCCCTTTCTGGGAACAGTACATCAACGATGAGAATACCGTTGAACTGATTCATACCGATTCGCTGCCGCTGGTTATTTCACTCAACGGTCATACGCTGCAGGAGTACATGCAGGAAACTCGCAGCTATGCCTTGCAACCTGTTCCGTCAACGCAGGCGTCGATTCGCGGGGAAGAGAGTGAGCAAATCGAGCTACTCAATATTCGCAAAGAAACGCATGAAGAATATGCGCTGAGTCGTCCGCGCGGGCTGCGTGAAGCGTTGCTGATCGTCGCCTCCTTCCTGATGTTCTTTTTCTGCCTGATTACCCCGGATGTATTTGTTCCGTGGCTGGCAGGCGGCGCGTTACTGCTGCTGGGCGCAGGTCTGTGGGGGCTATTCGCGCCCCCGGCAAAATCCTCCCTGCGGGAAATTCATTGTCTGCGCGGTACACCCCGTCGTTGGGGATTGTTTGGCGAAAACGATCAGGAACAGATCAACAATATTTCACTCGGTATTATCGACCTGGTCTATCCCGCACACTGGCAGCCATACATTGCTCAGGATCTCGGTCAACAAACCGATATCGATATCTATCTCGACCGCCATGTAGTGCGTCAGGGACGATATCTTTCGCTGCATGATGAAGTAAAAAACTTTCCGTTACAGCACTGGCTGCGCAGTACGATTATCGCTGCGGGCTCGCTGCTGGTGCTGTTTATGCTGTTATTCTGGATCCCGCTGGATATGCCGCTGAAATTCACTCTCTCATGGATGAAAGGCGCGCAGACCATTGAAGCCACCAGCGTAAAACAACTGGCTGACGCTGGCGTGCGGGTAGGCGATACATTGCGTATTAGCGGTACGGGAATGTGTAATATTCGAACTTCCGGAACCTGGAGCGCGAAAACCAATTCACCTTTTTTACCGTTTGACTGCTCGCAGATCATCTGGAACGACGCCCGCTCATTGCCATTACCAGAATCTGAACTGGTCAACAAAGCGACGGCATTGACTGAAGCAGTTAATCGCCAGCTGCACCCTAAACCGGAAGATGAATCTCGCGTCAGTGCCTCATTACGTTCAGCAATTCAAAAATCCGGCATGGTATTGCTTGATGATTTTGGCGACATTGTACTGAAGACAGCGGATTTATGTTCTGCCAAAGATGACTGTGTGCGACTGAAAAATGCGCTGGTCAATCTCGGCAACAGTAAAGACTGGGACGCGCTGGTAAAACGCGCCAACGCCGGGAAGCTCGATGGCGTGAATGTGTTATTACGCCCGGTGAGTGCGGAATCGCTGGATAACCTGGTGGCAACCTCCACCGCGCCGTTTATCACGCATGAAACGGCGCGAGCGGCACAATCACTAAACAGTCCGGCCCCCGGCGGATTCCTGATTGTCAGCGACGAAGGCAGCGATTTTGTTGATCAGCCCTGGCCTTCGGCATCACTTTACGACTACCCGCCGCAAGAACAGTGGAACGCTTTCCAGAAACTGGCACAAATGCTGATGCATACGCCGTTTAACGCCGAGGGTATCGTCACAAAAATCTTCACTGACGCCAATGGTACGCAGCATATTGGCCTTCATCCGATCCCGGATCGTTCCGGCCTGTGGCGCTATCTCAGCACCACATTGCTGCTACTGACGATGCTGGGTAGCGCCATTTACAATGGCGTACAGGCCTGGCGTCGTTACCAGCGTCATCGCACTCGCATGATGGAGATTCAGGCCTATTATGAAAGCTGCCTGAACCCGCAACTGATCACCCCTTCAGAAAGCCTTATCGAATAACACGTTTGCGCGGCAGGTTATGCTACCCTGTCGCGCAAATTGCTTCACTCTGGAGATTTCCCTCATGCATATCAACATTGCCTGGCAGGACGTAGATACCGTTCTGCTGGATATGGACGGCACGTTGCTCGACCTCGCCTTCGATAACTATTTCTGGCAAAAGCTGGTGCCTGAAACATGGGGCGCGAAAAACGGGGTTACGCCACAGGAAGCGATGGAATATATGCGCCAGCAATATCACGACGTACAGCATACGCTAAACTGGTACTGTCTTGATTACTGGAGTGAGCAACTGGGTCTGGATATCTGTGCGATGACCACCGAGATGGGACCGCGTGCCGTACTGCGTGAAGATACCATTCCGTTTCTTGAGGCACTGAAAGCCAGCGGTAAGCAGCGAATTTTGCTCACCAATGCGCATCCGCACAACCTGGCGGTAAAACTTGAGCATACCGGTCTGGACGCACACCTTGATTTATTACTTTCCACCCACACATTTGGTTATCCGAAAGAGGATCAGCGGTTATGGCATGCGGTGGCCGAAGCTACGGGTCTGAAAGCTGAAAGAACGCTGTTTATTGATGACAGCGAAGCGATTCTCGATGCTGCCGCGCAATTTGGTATTCGTTACTGCCTCGGCGTGACTAATCCTGATTCCGGGATTGCCGAGAAACAGTATCAACGCCATCCGTCACTGAATGACTACCGCCGCCTGATCCCCTCGCTAATGTGAAGGAGACGCCATGAAAGAGAAACCTGCTGTTGAGGTTCGACTGGATAAATGGCTATGGGCTGCCCGTTTTTATAAAACCCGCGCGCTGGCCCGTGAAATGATTGAAGGCGGTAAGGTGCATTACAACGGGCAGCGCAGCAAGCCGAGCAAAATCGTCGAGCTGAATGCCACGCTCACTCTGCGCCAGGGAAATGACGAACGCACGGTGATTGTAAAGGCGATTACTGAACAGCGTCGCCCCGCCAGCGAGGCAGCCTTGCTGTATGAAGAGACTGCGGAAAGTGTAGAGAAACGCGAAAAAATGGCGCTGGCACGTAAACTTAATGCCTTAACCATGCCGCACCCGGACCGACGCCCGGACAAAAAAGAGCGCCGCGACCTGTTACGATTTAAACACGGCGACAGTGAATAACTGTCACCTGCAAGAGAGATGATTATGCCGCAACATGACCAATTACATCGCTATCTGTTTGAAAACTTTGCCGTGCGCGGCGAACTGGTAACCGTTTCGGAAACCCTGCAACAGATCCTTGAGAACCACGATTATCCGCAGCCCGTTAAAAACGTGCTGGCAGAACTGCTGGTTGCGACCAGCCTGTTAACCGCTACGCTGAAGTTTGATGGTGATATCACCGTACAGCTGCAGGGCGACGGTCCGATGAATCTGGCGGTTATTAACGGTAACAATAACCAGCAGATGCGCGGTGTGGCGCGCGTGCAGGGCGAAATTCCAGAAAATGCCGACCTGAAAACGCTGGTCGGCAATGGTTACGTGGTGATCACCATTACCCCGAGCGAAGGCGAACGCTATCAGGGCGTAGTTGGTCTGGAAGGTGATACCCTGGCGGCCTGCCTGGAAGATTACTTTATGCGTTCTGAACAGCTGCCGACGCGCCTGTTTATTCGCACCGGCGACGTAGACGGCAAACCGGCTGCAGGCGGTATGTTGTTGCAGGTAATGCCTGCGCAAAATGCCCAGCAGGACGACTTTGACCACCTGGCGACGCTAACCGAAACCATCAAAACCGAAGAACTGCTGACCTTACCGGCAAACGAAGTGTTGTGGCGTTTGTATCACGAAGAAGAGGTGACGGTTTACGATCCGCAGGATGTGGAGTTCAAATGCACCTGCTCGCGTGAACGTTGCGCCGATGCGCTGAAAACGCTGCCTGATGAAGAAGTTGATAGCATCCTGGCGGAAGATGGCGAAATTGACATGCATTGTGATTACTGCGGTAACCACTATCTGTTCAATGCGATGGATATTGCTGAAATCCGCAACAACGCGTCTCCGGCAGATCCGCAAGTTCATTAATGAGTATGTCCGGCAGAGAGGGCTCTGCCGGATTTTACGACTAATACACCTGATGCGCTTTGTCACTCATTCAGATTCACATTCAGCCTTTCACCATCCACTACAAGATCGCGCCACGCTTTAGGCTTCGTCCCCAGTTTTCCATCCTTCGCAGCTGTGAGTAATTTTTCTTTCGTTATTTCGTTCGGAAGTAAACTCATATCAAGCGCGTCCCATTCTTTTCTGTCTGAGTCAAAGCCATAGACAATGACTCTGTCATCATTAAAAGCAAACAGGATCCGCTCCGCCTGACCATCACTATTCAGATCTTGCTCGACCAGGACGCAGGCGTCTTTTTCAATACAGGTCATCACGTTATAGCGATCCTGGATTAAGGCCGACCAGAATGTCGCATCAGGTTTAACAGAACCAGGGGCAATTAACACATTATCGGCTAATACTTTTTCCGATACCTGTTGCTGAAGATGTTGCTCTCCATCTAACGCCATCAGCAGATCCCGCGCGCGTTTCGGGTCTTTCATAAACCCGGCATCGCTTTTCAGCGACTCAAGCGCAGCACGTCCATAGCGACCGCTCTGCTCGAGCATGTAGATAGTTACCTGGTCTGACGTGTTTTTGCCGCTCTGATAACGCGCCATATGGCTGTTCACGCTAATGCGCATACTGTCCAGCACCGGCGAATTAAGAAGCACCAGTATCACCAACACCAATAACGAAACCGCAAGGTTCACTTTGCCCTGAAGAACAACGGGATTTTGCCCTTTACGCCAGACGATGCTGACAAAATACCCCAGCGACCACACCAGTAACACCAGCACCGCCAGCACGCCCTGCAAGCGGTCGACAGTCCAGCCGTACTGAGCGACCCGCAGCCATAACGCCCAGGCGGCGACGAACACATACAGCGGAGCAACCAGCAAAGCGGTTTTAATCAGGCAACGCAACGGCCCTGTCCAGGGAAGTGACGCTTTTTGCGGATCGCGGACAATAGCCATTAAGATCAATTGCAAAAAGGCCAGCGTCAACAGCAACCCGGCGGCGGAGATGTGGCGAGAAATCGCGCTCAGGCCCGTAAACGGCAGGGTGATGATAAACATCAGGGTTAGCAATGATACTAACGGCAGCAACCCCGTGGCGATTAACGTGAACAACTTTTGAATAGAGTCGATTAAACGTGACTGTGTTCGCGCGAGGATCACCGCCAGCGCGGTAACCAGACCTAACGTGAGATAAATAAACCAGTCGGTTGCAAAAAAGAGCGTATTGAAAAACGTGATGCCAACAAGTTTAAACAACTCACTCCACAGTAAAAGCACCAGCCACGTCAAGCCATTGGCGAGAAAAATCACCAGTAATATAAGTACGTTATGCCATACTGACTGGTAAAAATAGCGATAGCGGCTACTGTCATTGCGGATGCGAAGGCTTTGTTGTATCCACGGTAGCAACAACATTGCCATCAACAGCAGATAGCAACCAAAATCCCAAAGCGCCTTTTCAGCTCTCCAGGGGTTCATGCCATCAGTTTGCCACTTCAGCCAGCCGCTCATCCCCAGCGTGGCAATAAACACTAGCGCCAGCCATCCCCAAAGGCGCTTCTGTTTAAAAGAGATCACGGAGAAGAGTAAAACGGATGAAAACGCGACGGTCGCAGGCACGCCATAAACAATCCAACTGTGATTTTTTCCGGAAAGCCAGGCGATCAGCAGGTAGCAAACCAGACCCTGAAGTAATCCGGTAGCAATCATCCCCCAGCGTGTTGCGGGTGAAAGTTCAACGTTATCCATGTTGGTTATCCAGAATCAAAAGGTGGGTTAATTATCGCATCCGGGCAGTAGTATTTTGCTTTTTTCAGAAAATAATCAAAAAAAGTTAGCGTGGTGAATCGATACTTTACCGGTTGAATTTGCATCAATTTCATTCAGGAATGCGATTCCACTCACAATATTCCCGCCATATAAACCAAGATTTAACCTTTTGAGAACATTTTCCACACCTAAAATGCTATTTCTGCGATAATAGCAACCGTTTCGTGACAGGAATCACGGAGTTTTTTGTCAAATATGAATTTCTCCAGATACGTAAATCTATGAGCCTTGTCGCGGTTAACACCCCCAAAAAGACTTTACTATTCAGGCAATACATATTGGCTAAGGAGCAGTGAAATGCGCGTTAACAATGGTTTGACCCCGCAAGAACTCGAGGCTTATGGTATCAGTGACGTACATGATATCGTTTACAACCCAAGCTACGACCTGCTGTATCAGGAAGAGCTCGATCCGAGCCTGACAGGTTATGAGCGCGGGGTGTTAACTAATCTGGGTGCCGTTGCCGTCGATACCGGGATCTTCACCGGTCGTTCACCAAAAGATAAGTATATCGTCCGTGACGATACCACTCGCGATACTTTCTGGTGGGCAGACAAAGGCAAAGGTAAGAACGACAACAAACCTCTCTCTCCGGAAACCTGGCAGCATCTGAAAGGCCTGGTGACCAGGCAGCTTTCCGGCAAACGTCTGTTCGTTGTCGACGCTTTCTGTGGTGCGAACCCGGATACTCGTCTTTCCGTCCGTTTCATCACCGAAGTGGCCTGGCAGGCGCATTTTGTCAAAAACATGTTTATTCGCCCGAGCGATGAAGAACTGGCAGGTTTCAAACCAGACTTTATCGTTATGAACGGCGCGAAGTGCACTAACCCGCAGTGGAAAGAACAGGGTCTCAACTCCGAAAACTTCGTGGCGTTTAACCTGACCGAGCGCATGCAGCTGATTGGCGGCACCTGGTACGGCGGCGAAATGAAGAAAGGGATGTTCTCGATGATGAACTACCTGCTGCCGCTGAAAGGTATCGCTTCTATGCACTGCTCCGCCAACGTTGGTGAGAAAGGCGATGTTGCGGTGTTCTTCGGCCTTTCCGGCACCGGTAAAACCACCCTTTCCACCGACCCGAAACGTCGCCTGATTGGCGATGACGAACACGGCTGGGACGATGACGGCGTGTTTAACTTCGAAGGCGGCTGCTACGCAAAAACTATCAAGCTGTCGAAAGAAGCGGAACCTGAAATCTACAACGCTATCCGTCGTGATGCGTTGCTGGAAAACGTCACCGTGCGTGAAGATGGCACTATCGACTTTGATGATGGTTCAAAAACCGAGAACACCCGCGTTTCTTATCCGATCTATCACATCGATAACATTGTTAAGCCGGTTTCCAAAGCGGGCCACGCGACTAAGGTTATCTTCCTGACTGCTGATGCTTTCGGCGTGTTGCCGCCGGTTTCTCGCCTGACTGCCGATCAAACCCAGTATCACTTCCTCTCTGGCTTCACCGCCAAACTGGCCGGTACTGAGCGTGGCATCACCGAACCGACGCCAACCTTCTCCGCTTGCTTCGGCGCGGCATTCCTGTCGCTGCACCCGACTCAGTACGCAGAAGTGCTGGTGAAACGTATGCAGGCGGCGGGCGCGCAGGCTTATCTGGTTAACACTGGCTGGAACGGCACTGGCAAACGTATCTCGATTAAAGATACCCGCGCCATTATCGACGCCATCCTCAACGGTTCGCTGGATAATGCAGAAACCTTCACTCTGCCGATGTTTAACCTGGCGATCCCAACCGAACTGCCGGGCGTAGACACGAAGATTCTCGATCCGCGTAACACCTACGCTTCTCCGGAACAGTGGCAGGAAAAAGCCGAAACCCTGGCGAAACTGTTTATCGACAACTTCGATAAATACACCGACACCCCTGCGGGTGCCGCGCTGGTAGCGGCTGGTCCGAAACTGTAATGATTTGAAGCTGGAGAATATCTATCCAGTATCTTATAGAAAGCAAAACGGGAGGCACCTTCGCCTCCCGTTTATTTACCCTTCTTTTGTCGTGCCCTGCGCCCGCGTTACCGGCACTGGCAGCCAGGCGCGAATGGAAAGCCCGCCCCGCTCGCTGGTGCCAAGCTCCAGCATCCCGTTATGGTTATCCACGATACGCTGCACAATTGCCAGCCCTAATCCCGTGCCGCTAATGGTGCGCGCACTGTCGCCGCGGACAAACGGCTGGAACAGGTGCTTACGTTGTTCCGGCGCAATTCCCGGACCGTCATCTTCCACCTGGAACCAGGCGCGATTCGGCTCCGTTCCGCTGCTGACTTTGATCCAGCCATTGCCATAACGGGCGGCGTTGACCACCATATTCGCCACCGCGCGTTTGATCGACAGCGGGTGCATTTTCACTTCAATGCTGCCGGGGTAAAGCGCGGTTTCAATTTCCCGCTCATAGCCACTTTCGGCAGCAATCACCTCACCGAGTACTGCATTAAGATCCGCCATTTCCATCGGCATCTCCTGCCCGGTGCGCAGGTAGTCGATAAACTGCTCAATGATGGCGTTGCACTCTTCGATATCTTTATTGATCGATTCTGCCAGATAGCCATCCTGCTCGCTCATCATCTCAGTCGCCAGGCGAATACGCGTCAGCGGCGTGCGCAAGTCGTGACTTACCCCCGCCATCAGCAGCGTGCGGTCATCCGCCAGTTGCTTAACACCAGCCGCCATATGGTTAAAGGCACGGGTAACGGAACGCACCTCCGAAGCGCCATACTCACGCAGCGGCGGCGGAATAATCCCTTTACCAACCTGCAAGGCTGCGTGTTCGAGATCGACCAACGGTCGGTTCTGGATACGAATAAACAGCCACGCCCCGCCTATCGCCAATAGCATAATCGCCAGCGTATAGCGGAACAGCGGAGAGAAATCGCCCTGATGAATTTCGGTCAGCGGCACGCGTACCCAGATATTGGGCGACAGCCAGGTTTTCAGCCAGACGACAGGCGAACTTTTGTTGACCTCAACGCGCACTTCCGTCGGGCCGCCCAGTTGCTGCGCCATCTGATGGCTTAAGAATTCATAGTGTTGCGCCCAACGCAGACCTGCCTCTTCGGCAGCCTCGTTGGAGTAGAGAGAGATCCCCAGCTCACGGTAGATCTCCCGACGGAAAGCGGGAGGCACAACCAACTGCGTGCCGTCCTCCAGTTGCAGTTTGTCGGTCATCAACATACGCACTTCGTACGCGAGGACTTTATTAAACTGCTGGAGGCTCGGCAAAATCGCGAAGTTCAGCACCACCAGATAAGTCGTCACCAGGCTGGCGAACAGCAAGGTGACGATGAGCAATAACGTACGGGCAAATGAACTTCGTGGCGAGAAGCGCAATCGCCTCATGCTTTAGAGCCGTCCGGTACAAAGACGTAGCCCAGACCCCAGACGGTCTGAATGTAACGCGGATGCGCTGGATCTTCTTCCACCATGCGGCGCAGACGCGAAATCTGCACGTCGATGGAGCGTTCCATTGCGGAATATTCACGACCACGGGCAAGGTTCATCAGCTTATCGCGGGAGAGCGGCTCACGCGGATGGCTGACCAGTGCCTTCAGTACCGCAAACTCACCGCTGGTGAGCGGCATCGGCTCGTCTTCGCGGAACATTTCGCGCGTACCGAGGTTAAGTTTGAACTTACCGAAAGCAATTACCGCCTCTTCCTGTGACGGTGCGCCTGGCAGTTCGTTCGCCTGACGACGCAGCACCGCACGGATACGGGCCAGCAGTTCACGCGGGTTAAACGGTTTTGGAATGTAGTCGTCAGCGCCAATCTCCAGGCCTACGATACGGTCCACTTCTTCCCCTTTCGCCGTCACCATAATGATCGGCATCGGGTTGCTCTGACTACGAAGACGTCGGCAAATCGACAAGCCATCTTCACCAGGTAACATTAAATCCAGTACCATAAGATGGAAAGATTCACGAGTCAGCAGGCGATCCATCTGTTCTGCATTAGCGACGCTTCGAACCTGGAAGCCTTGTTCGGTGAGATAACGTTCCAGCAGCGCACGCAGGCGCATGTCGTCATCGACCACCAGAATCTTGTAGTTCTCTTGCATTGTTTGTATTCCCAAAGGTTCGCAACAATTTGTAAGCGTGTATTCTTAAAAAAGCTCACGTTCGTCACCAGCTAAATCTGGTATGAATTTCAGCCTAAATTGTTACAAAGCATATTAAACAGCAGCTTAAGTATACAATTTATTCGGCGAAACATTATTGATTCTGTTGATATGATCACGTTATACCCAATGTGCGCATTATCAAACAGACAAAGGGAATCAACGAGATGAAAACGCCCCTGGTTACCCGGGAAGGGTATGAAAAACTCAAACAAGAGCTTAATTATCTCTGGCGTGAAGAACGCCCGGAGGTCACAAAAAAGGTGACCTGGGCCGCAAGTCTGGGCGACCGCAGCGAAAATGCTGACTATCAGTATAATAAAAAGCGTCTGCGTGAAATCGACCGTCGCGTGCGCTATCTCACTAAATGCCTGGAAAATCTCAAAATCGTCGATTACTCCCCTCAGCAGGAAGGCAAAGTCTTTTTTGGCGCGTGGGTGGAGATTGAAAACGACGATGGCGTGACTCACCGTTTCCGTATTGTCGGCTACGATGAAATTTTTGGCCGTAAAGATTACATCTCTATCGATTCCCCGATGGCCCGCGCATTGCTGAAAAAAGAAGTCGGCGATCTGGCGGTGGTGAATACCCCTGCCGGGGAAGCGAGCTGGTATGTTAATGCTATCGAGTACGTGAAACCGTAAGGAAGAGTCTTAACCTCCTGCCGATGGCTGGCATTTTTGCCAGCCAGTCCGTATAACTATCCCCTGATTTTTGATCCGAAAAGATGAACTCAAACCATGATGAATGATTCGTTCTGCCGCATTATTGCGGGTGAAATTCAGGCGCGCCCGGAACAGGTTGACGCTGCCGTTCGCCTGCTTGACGAAGGGAATACCGTGCCGTTTATCGCACGTTATCGTAAGGAAATCACCGGCGGTCTGGATGACACGCAGCTGCGTAATCTGGAAACGCGTCTGAGCTATCTGCGCGAGCTGGAAGAGAGACGTCAGGCGATCCTCAAGTCCATTTCCGAGCAAGGCAAACTCACCGATGATCTGGCGAAGGCCATCAACGCCACCCTAAGCAAAACCGAACTCGAAGACCTCTACCTGCCCTACAAACCTAAACGCCGCACCCGCGGGCAAATCGCCATTGAAGCAGGGCTTGAGCCGTTGGCTGACCTGCTGTGGAGCGATCCGTCACACACGCCAGAAGTCGCCGCTGCACAATATGTTTATGCCGATAAAGGCGTGGCAGATACCAAAGCCGCGCTGGATGGCGCGCGCTATATCCTGATGGAACGGTTTGCCGAAGATGCCGCGCTGCTGGCGAAAGTGCGTGATTATCTGTGGAAGAACGCGCATTTGGTTTCTACGGTGGTGAGCGGTAAAGAAGAGGAAGGGGCGAAATTCCGCGACTATTTCGATCATCACGAACCGTTGTCCACGGTGCCTTCTCACCGCGCGCTGGCGATGTTCCGTGGGCGTAACGAAGGCGTACTTCAGCTTTCGCTGAATGCCGATCCACAGTTCGATGAGCCGCCCAAAGAGAGCTATTGCGAGCAAATCATCATGGATCACCTTGGCCTGCGCCTGAACAATGCCCCGGCGGATAGCTGGCGCAAAGGCGTGGTGAGCTGGACGTGGCGCATCAAGGTGCTGATGCATCTGGAAACCGAACTGATGGGCACCGTGCGCGAACGTGCGGAAGATGAAGCAATCAACGTCTTTGCCCGTAACCTGCACGATCTGCTGATGGCGGCCCCTGCCGGACTGCGTGCAACGATGGGCCTCGATCCGGGTCTGCGTACTGGGGTAAAAGTGGCGGTGGTCGATGCCACTGGCAAACTGGTGGCGACCGACACCATTTACCCGCACACCGGACAGGCCGCAAAAGCAGCGATGACCGTTGCTGCGCTGTGTGAAAAACATAACGTTGAACTGGTAGCGATCGGTAACGGTACAGCTTCCCGCGAAACTGAGCGTTTCTATCTCGATGTGCAGAAGCAGTTCCCGAAAGTGACCGCGCAGAAAGTAATCGTCAGCGAAGCAGGCGCGTCGGTTTACTCGGCTTCCGAGCTGGCTGCACAGGAGTTCCCGGATCTCGACGTTTCGCTGCGTGGCGCGGTGTCTATCGCCCGCCGTTTGCAGGATCCGCTGGCGGAGCTGGTGAAAATCGATCCGAAATCTATCGGCGTAGGTCAGTATCAGCATGACGTCAGCCAGACGCAACTGGCCCGCAAACTGGACGCAGTAGTAGAAGACTGCGTAAACGCCGTTGGCGTCGATCTCAACACTGCTTCTGTTCCGCTGTTAACCCGCGTGGCGGGCCTGACGCGCATGATGGCGCAAAACATCGTTGCCTGGCGCGATGAGAACGGTCAGTTCCAGAACCGTCAGCAACTGTTAAAAGTGAGCCGTCTGGGGCCGAAAGCCTTCGAGCAGTGCGCGGGCTTCTTGCGCATTAACCACGGTGATAACCCGCTGGACGCGTCTACCGTTCACCCGGAAGCCTATCCGGTGGTGGAACGCATTCTGGCAGCAACACAGCAGGCACTGAAAGATCTGATGGGTAACAGCAGCGAACTGCGTAACCTGAAAGCGTCTGACTTTACTGATGAGAAATTCGGTGTGCCGACGGTAACCGACATCATCAAAGAGCTGGAAAAACCGGGTCGCGATCCGCGTCCGGAATTTAAAACCGCTCAGTTTGCCGATGGCGTCGAGACAATGAACGACCTGCAACCGGGTATGATCCTCGAAGGCGCAGTGACCAACGTCACCAACTTTGGCGCGTTTGTCGATATTGGCGTGCATCAGGACGGCCTGGTTCACATCTCTTCATTGTCGAACAAGTTTGTGGAAGATCCGCATACCGTGGTGAAAGCGGGCGACATTGTGAAGGTGAAAGTGCTGGAAGTGGATCTTCAGCGTAAACGTATCGCCCTGACTATGCGCCTGGATGAGCAGCCTGGCGAAACCAACGCTCGTCGCGGCGGCGGTAATGAACGCCCGCAAAACAACCGCCCGGCAGCCAAACCACGCGGTCGTGAAGCGCAGCCTGCCGGTAATAGCGCGATGATGGATGCGCTGGCGGCGGCAATGGGCAAAAAACGTTAAACGCCCGTACTGGCCTACGGTTCGAATTTGCACGAAATCGTAGGGCAGATAAGGCGTTCACGCCGCATCTGGCAACGAACGCCTTGCCTGACATAAAAGTGCCGGAGAATATCTCCGGCATTTTTATTCCACAGCCAAACTCATAATATATTCCGGCAATATTTATCATTTCATTAACAACTGAAACCTTAATTAAACATTAGCCAGTCCGGGTAATTCACTATTCGAATTATATTTTCGCTGCGATATAACCTTGAGCCACATCAACATTGAGTCAGATTATTATTCAAACCAACATTCGCACACATTTTAAGTATTGCTGATAGAAACCATTCTCATTATCATTGTGTTGTTGATTATTTAATCTCTCCTTTGTTGGCAAATCATCTGGTCTCATGTCGCTGTCAAACGCCCCATGAGGTAGTTATCCAGTTAATGAGAAACAAGTAGGCACCTATGCAATACACTCCAGATACTGCGTGGAAAATCACTGGCTTTTCCCGTGAAATCAGCCCGGCATATCGCCAAAAACTGCTTTCTCTTGGCATGTTACCTGGCTCCTCTTTTAATGTGGTGCGCGTCGCTCCACTCGGCGACCCCATTCATATCGAAACCCGTCGTGTGAGCCTGGTATTACGCAAAAAAGATCTGGCCTTATTAGAAGTGGAAGCGGTTTCCTGTTAATACGGTGATAACAACAATGAAAAAATTAACCATTGGCTTAATTGGTAATCCAAATTCTGGCAAGACAACGTTATTTAACCAGCTCACTGGCTCACGTCAGCGTGTAGGTAACTGGGCTGGCGTTACCGTCGAACGTAAAGAAGGGCAATTCTCCACCACCGATCATCAGGTCACGCTGGTGGACCTGCCCGGCACCTATTCTCTGACCACCATCTCATCGCAGACCTCGCTCGATGAGCAAATCGCCTGTCACTACATTTTGAGTGGCGACGCCGACCTGCTGATTAACGTGGTGGATGCGTCTAACCTTGAGCGTAACCTGTACCTGACGCTACAACTGCTGGAACTCGGCATTCCCTGCATTGTGGCACTGAACATGCTCGACATTGCCGAGAAGCAAAATATTCGTATTGAAATTGATGCTCTGTCGGCGCGTCTGGGCTGTCCGGTGATCCCGCTGGTTTCAACCCGTGGTCGCGGTATTGAAGCGCTCAAGCTGGCGATTGATCGCTATAAAGCTAACGAGAATGTGGAACTGGTGCATTACGCACAGCCGCTGCTCAACGAAGCAGATTCACTGGCAAAAGTGATGCCTTCCGACATCCCGCTGAAACAACGTCGCTGGCTGGGCCTGCAAATGCTGGAAGGCGATATCTACAGCCGCGCCTACGCCGGTGAAGCGTCGCAGCATCTGGATGCCGCCCTCGCCCGTCTGCGTAATGAGATGGACGATCCGGCGCTGCACATTGCCGATGCGCGTTACCAGTGCATTGCTGCCATCTGTGATGTGGTAAGCAACACCCTGACGGCAGAACCCAGCCGTTTCACCACTGCGGTAGATAAAATCGTGCTCAACCGTTTCCTCGGTCTGCCGATTTTCCTCTTTGTGATGTACCTGATGTTCCTGCTGGCTATCAACATCGGCGGGGCGTTACAGCCGCTGTTTGACGTCGGCTCCGTGGCGCTATTTGTGCATGGTATTCAATGGATTGGCTACACGCTCCACTTCCCGGACTGGCTGACTATCTTCCTCGCCCAGGGCCTGGGTGGCGGCATTAACACCGTGCTGCCACTGGTGCCGCAGATTGGCATGATGTACCTGTTCCTCTCCTTCCTTGAGGACTCCGGGTATATGGCGCGTGCGGCGTTTGTGATGGACCGTCTGATGCAGGCGCTGGGCTTGCCGGGGAAATCCTTTGTGCCGCTGATCGTCGGTTTCGGTTGTAACGTACCGTCGGTAATGGGTGCACGTACGCTTGATGCACCGCGTGAACGTCTGATGACCATCATGATGGCACCGTTTATGTCCTGCGGCGCGCGTCTGGCTATCTTCGCAGTATTCGCGGCTGCCTTCTTCGGGCAGAACGGTGCGCTGGCGGTCTTCTCGCTGTATATGCTGGGTATTGTGATGGCGGTGCTGACTGGCCTGATGCTCAAGTACACCATCATGCGCGGTGAAGCGACGCCGTTTGTCATGGAGTTGCCGGTCTATCATGTACCACACGTTAAAAGCCTGATTATCCAGACCTGGCAGCGTCTGAAAGGCTTCGTTCTGCGTGCTGGTAAAGTGATCATCATCGTCAGCATTTTCCTGAGCGCTTTCAACAGCTTCTCGCTGAGCGGGAAAATCGTCGATAACATCAACGACTCGGCGCTGGCGTCCGTCAGCCGGGTGATCACCCCGGTCTTCAAGCCAATTGGCGTGCATGAAGATAACTGGCAGGCAACGGTTGGCCTGTTTACAGGTGCCATGGCGAAAGAAGTGGTAGTGGGTACGCTCAACACCCTCTACACCGCAGAAAATATTCAGGACGAAGAGTTCAATCCGGCAGAATTTAACCTCGGTGAAGAGCTGTTCAGTGCGATAGATGAAACCTGGCAGAGCCTGAAAGACACCTTCAGCCTTAGCGTACTGATGAACCCCATTGAAGCCAGCAAAGGCGACGGCGAAATGGGTACCGGGGCGATGGGCGTGATGGATCAGAAATTCGGTAGCGCAGCAGCAGCTTACAGCTACCTGATTTTCGTCCTGCTGTATGTACCATGTATCTCGGTGATGGGGGCTATCGCCCGTGAATCAAGCCGTGGCTGGATGGGCTTCTCCATCCTGTGGGGGCTGAATATCGCTTACTCACTGGCAACATTGTTCTATCAGGTCGCCAGCTACAGTCAGCATCCAACTTACAGCCTGGTGTGCATTCTGGCGGTTATCCTGTTTAACATCGTGGTTATCGGTCTGCTGCGCCGCGCGCGTAGCCGGGTGGATATCGAACTGCTGGCAACCCGCAAGTCGGTAAGCAGTTGCTGCGCAGCCAGCACCACCGGTGATTGCCATTAATGGCTTCACTTATTCAGGTGCGCGATTTGCTGGCGTTACGGGGCCGTATGGAAGCGGCCCAGATAAGCCAGACATTGAACACTCCACAGCCAATGATTAACGCCATGCTGCAACAACTGGAAAGTATGGGCAAAGCCGTGCGGATTCAGGAAGAACCTGACGGCTGCCTCTCTGGCAGTTGTAAAAGCTGCCCGGAAGGAAAAGCCTGTCTGCGCGAGTGGTGGGCGCTGCGTTAACCTTACTCCATCGCCTGTTTTGGAAAGCCCGGTATGCGTCTGCATCCGGGCTTTTTTGCGTGCGGCTTTCCATAAAAATGCAACTCTTGCAGCACGGCGTAAGTTCCTTTGAAAGCATCTCGCAGGGATGAAAACTCGCTAATACACAGGTGTGGAGTGGCGCGTAGAGTCGCGGCATTCAAACAACAGGTGAAGGAACGCCATGAGCAAAAAGCAGAGTTCCACCCCACACGATGCGCTGTTCAAACTCTTTTTACGCCAACCGGACACGGCTCGTGATTTTCTTGCGTTTCATTTACCGGCACCCATTCACGCGCTTTGTGATATGAAAACCCTCAAGCTGGAGTCGAGCAGCTTTATTGATGACGATCTGCGTGAAAGCTATTCCGATGTGCTGTGGTCGGTGAAAACGGAACAAGGACCAGGATACATCTATTGTCTGATTGAACATCAAAGCACCTCAAACAAACTGATCGCATTTCGCATGATGCGTTACGCTATTGCCGCAATGCAAAATCACCTTGATGCTGGATACAAAACGTTGCCGATGGTGGTGCCATTGTTGTTTTACCACGGTATTGAAAGCCCCTATCCCTATTCGCTGTGTTGGCTGGATTGTTTCGCCGATCCCAAACTGGCAAGGCAGCTTTATGCCTCCGCATTTCCGCTGATTGATGTCACCGTCATGCCTGATGATGAAATCATGCAGCACCGACGTATGGCGCTGCTGGAGTTAATTCAAAAACATATTCGTCAACGCGACCTGATGGGGCTGGTAGAGCAAATGGCCTGCTTATTAAGTAGTGGATACGCTAATGACAGACAAATCAAAGGGCTGTTTAATTACATACTGCAAACTGGCGACGCTGTACGTTTTAACGATTTTATCGACGGCGTTGCCGAACGTTCACCGAAACACAAGGAGAGTTTAATGACTATTGCGGAAAGATTGCGGCAGGAGGGGGAACAATCCAAAGCCCTGCATATAGCCAAAATAATGCTTGAATCCGGAGTTCCTCTTGCAGACATCATGCGCTTTACCGGGCTGTCAGAAGAAGAGTTGGCTGCGGCGAGTCAGTAAAGTTCTGTCTCGCCATTTCAAAAGCCACCTACACCCTCTGCTTCAACGCCACCAGCAGGTGACAAAACTCGGCCGGATGCGAAATAAATGGCGCATGGGCCGCTTTGGCGAAGATATATGATTCGCTGTGAGGCCAAAGTTTATCCAGCATCGGCACCACTTTGCGCGGCACCAGACCGTCGAGATAGCCATACAATCGCAAAAACGGCATGGACACGTTTTGCAGCGGCTGACGGAGATCGACCGTTTTCAGGATTTCCAGCCCGCCATTAAGCACGTCAACCTCCGGCATCGGTAACGCCAGAACGGTTTTCTTCAACGCCCGCGCATCCTGGCGCGCCGTTTCAGTCCCCATGGTTTGTAACGCCAGGAACCGCTCCACTGTACGCTGAAAATCATCACTGAGTTGCTGCTGAAATCCCGCCAGCACGTCCGGTTTTATCCCCGGCCACTCGTCACGAGCACTAAAACAAGGTGACGACGCCACGGTGACCAGCGCCTGAACACGCTCGGGATGGGTTAACGCAATCTGGCTTGCCACCAGCCCGCCCAGACTCCAGCCTAACCAAATGGCTTTATCAGGTGCCTGTTGCAGCACGGCTTCGGCCATATCAGCAAGTGACAGCGCACCAAATCCCCGGCTACGCCCGAAGCCGGGCAGGTCAACAAGGTGCAGCGTAAAATGCGAGCTAAGTTCCTCGTCAATGCAACGCCACACTTCGGCATTCAGTCCCCATCCGTGCAGCAGCACAAGATGAACATTCCCCTGACCTTTGGTCTGCCACCAGATGTTATTCATCCGCTATTGTTCTCTTTTGACTTACAAGGATGAACATATGCTAACAGTACCGGGATTATGCTGGCTATGCCGAATGCCACTGGCGTTAGGTCATTGGGGGATTTGTTCGGTCTGTTCACGCGCCACCCGCACAGATAAAACGTTATGCCCACAATGTGGATTACCCGCCACACACTCCCATCTTCCCTGCGGTCGCTGCCTGCAAAAACCGCCGCCCTGGCAAAGACTGGTCACGGTTGCCGACTATGCGCCGCCGTTAAGTCCGCTTATCCACCAGCTTAAATTTTCCCGGCGCAGTGAAATCGCCAGCGCCCTGTCACGTCTGTTACTATTGGAAGTCTTACACGCTCGTCGCACCACCGGGTTGCAATTGCCGGATCGCATCGTCAGCGTTCCGTTATGGCAGCGGCGTCACTGGCGTCGGGGATTTAATCAGAGCGATTTGCTGTGTCAGCCGTTATCACGCTGGTTGCACTGCCAATGGGATAGCGAAGCCGTCACACGTACACGGGCCACTGCGACCCAGCATTTTCTCAGTGCCCGGCTGCGCAAGCGCAACCTGAAAAATGCCTTTCGTCTTGAATTGCCCGTGCAAGGTCGCCATATGGTGATTGTGGATGATGTCGTTACCACCGGAAGTACCGTCGCAGAGATTGCGCAGTTGCTTTTACGCAATGGTGCGGCGGCTGTCCAGGTCTGGTGCCTTTGTCGAACCTTGTAGAGCCTCGATGATGGGCGTATTATAACCAACTAAAATAGTCAACTATTAGGCCATTACTATGATCCGTATTTCCGATGCTGCACAAGCGCACTTTGCCAAACTGCTGGCAAATCAGGAAGAAGGGACACAAATCCGCGTATTTGTGATTAACCCTGGCACGCCTAACGCTGAATGTGGCGTTTCTTATTGTCCGCCGGACGCTGTGGAAGCCACCGACACAGCCCTGAAATTTGACCTGCTGACCGCGTATGTTGATGAGTTAAGCGCACCATACCTGGAAGATGCAGAGATCGATTTTGTTACCGACCAGTTGGGTTCCCAGTTAACGCTGAAAGCCCCGAACGCCAAAATGCGTAAAGTGGCAGACGATGCACCGCTGATGGAGCGCGTGGAGTATATGCTGCAGTCGCAGATCAACCCACAGCTTGCTGGTCACGGTGGTCGCGTTTCGCTGATGGAAATCACCGAAGACGGTTACGCCATTCTGCAATTTGGCGGCGGCTGTAACGGTTGTTCCATGGTCGATGTGACGCTGAAAGAAGGGATCGAGAAGCAGCTGCTGAACGAATTCCCGGAGCTGAAAGGTGTGCGCGATCTCACCGAACACCAGCGCGGCGAACACTCCTACTACTAAGTTATCCCCTCTTTTGTAGATTGCCCGATGCGACGCTAAAGCGTCATTTCGGGCCTACGTTGAACATGTGCCAGACGTTGGCGCAGCATTGCTTTGTCAAATCCTCGGTTCGTTTCCCCGCGATAATATGACCAACCTCTCATAATTTAAATTTACCCCGCTCTGGTGATTCTCAAACGCCAGATGTTACCCGTATCATTCACATGGGTACCAAACATACTCCTGACATCTGACTACAATAATTAGTTTTAGTGGGTATCAGTCGTGGTGCCGCAATATCTCTGTTCCCGATTGGGATAATTAGAGTTTGTCGTCAGAAAATTGACGTTACCCATAACAAATGAAAGGCCAGGTAAATCATGCCATTAGTCATTGTTGCTATCGGTGTAATCTTGTTGTTGCTCCTGATGATCCGCTTCAAAATGAACGGCTTCATCGCTCTCGTCCTCGTGGCGCTTGCTGTTGGATTAATGCAAGGAATGCCGCTGGATAAAGTTATTGGCTCCATCAAAGCCGGTGTCGGCGGGACGCTCGGTAGCCTTGCCCTGATCATGGGTTTTGGCGCAATGCTGGGCAAAATGCTGGCAGACTGCGGTGGCGCACAACGTATCGCCACCACGCTGATTGCCAAATTTGGTAAAAAACACATCCAGTGGGCGGTGGTACTGACCGGTTTTACCGTTGGTTTTGCCCTGTTCTATGAAGTGGGCTTTGTGCTGATGCTGCCGCTGGTGTTTACCATCGCGGCTTCTGCGAATATTCCACTGCTGTATGTTGGTGTACCAATGGCGGCTGCACTGTCTGTGACCCACGGCTTCCTGCCACCGCATCCGGGTCCGACTGCGATTGCCACCATTTTCAATGCCGATATGGGTAAAACCCTGCTGTACGGTACTATTCTGGCAATCCCGACCGTGATTCTCGCCGGTCCGGTTTACGCTCGCGTGTTGAAAGGTATCGATAAGCCAATTCCGGAAGGTCTCTACAGCGCGAAAACCTTCAGCGAAGAAGAGATGCCGAGCTTTGGCGTCAGCGTCTGGACCTCTCTGGTGCCGGTAGTACTGATGGCGATGCGTGCGATTGCCGAAATGATCCTGCCGAAAGGTCACGCTTTCCTGCCGGTAGCGGAGTTCCTCGGTGACCCGGTAATGGCAACGCTGATTGCCGTGCTGATTGCGATGTTCACCTTTGGTCTAAACCGTGGTCGTTCAATGGATCAGATTAACGACACGCTGGTTTCTTCCATCAAAATCATTGCGATGATGCTGTTGATCATCGGTGGTGGCGGTGCGTTCAAGCAGGTGCTGGTAGACAGCGGCGTGGACAAATACATTGCTTCCATGATGCACGAAACCAACATTTCTCCGCTGCTGATGGCCTGGTCGATTGCTGCCGTACTGCGTATCGCGCTGGGTTCCGCAACCGTTGCGGCAATCACTGCGGGTGGTATCGCGGCACCGCTGATTGCAACGACGGGTGTTAGCCCGGAGCTGATGGTTATTGCGGTTGGTTCCGGTAGTGTGATTTTCTCTCATGTGAACGATCCGGGCTTCTGGCTGTTCAAAGAGTACTTTAACCTGACTATCGGCGAGACCATCAAATCCTGGTCGATGCTGGAAACCATTATCTCGGTGTGCGGTCTGGTAGGCTGTCTGCTGCTGAATATGGTGATTTGATAACACTGACTGCCGGATGCGGCGTGACCGCCTTATCCGGCCTACGATTCGGGATGAATTAGTAGGCCGGATAAGACGCGTCAAGCATCGCATCCGGCATCAACCGCACTCTACTTCTTCTTCGCTGCAGCTCTGCGCCGTCTGTCCAAATCCTTCAGCAACTTGTTCACGCCATCATCGGCAAACATCGACTCAAGCGTTGCGGAAAGCTTGCGTCGCCAGTTTTTATACTGGTAACTGGTGCCAGGAATATTCACCGGTTCGGCCATATCCAGCCAGTCTTCCGGCTGTAGTCCTAACAGAGCACTGTTACTGTCGGCAATGTAGCGCTGCAAACCACGGTTCAGCGTCGGCGTCATCGACATCAACGATGCCTTATGCCCGGCACGTTTCGGCAGACAACCATATTTATGCAGTGCATCCAGCAGCCCTTGCTTCGCCAGTTCGCGATCCTGATACAGACCGCGCAGTACCACTTCATCCGGATACAGCCCCAGGGTTTTGCCCAGCGTTAGATCCCCGCACTCCCAGTAACCGCGCAGCGTTGGCAGGTCATGTGTCGCCGCAACCGCCATCGACTGCTCCGGATACGCTTTCGGTGCACGGAACGTCTTCTCGTGGTCGTTTTCGAAATAGAGCACTTTGTAAGAGTACACACCGCTGCTGCGCAGCTTACCGACAATCTCTACCGGTACGGTACCGAGATCTTCACCAATCACCATACAGCGATGACGTTTACTTTCGAGTGCCAGAATCGAGAGCAGATCATCCACCGGATAGTGAACATACGCGCCCTGATCTGCCGTCTCGCCATACGGTATCCACCACAAACGCAGCATCGACATCACATGGTCAATTCGTAATGCGCCGCAGTTTTGCATATTGGCACGCAACAGCTCGATAAACGGTTCATAGGCACGCGCGGTGATGATATGCGGGTCCATTGGCGGTAATCCCCAGTTCTGCCCCAACGGGCCGAGGATATCCGGCGGCGCGCCAACCGATGCTTTCAGGCAATATAGTTCACGGTCACACCAGGTTTCCGCCCCACCTTCCGCTACGCCAACCGCCAGATCACGATACAAGCCAATCGGCATTTCATAGCCCTGGCTTATCTCCCAGCAGGCGGCAAACTGGCTGTAAGCCAGCCACTGCAACCAGAGATAAAAATCGACGTCATCACGATGTTCTTCGCAGAACTGACGCACTTCTGGTGAATCCACGTTCTGATACATCTCTGGCCATGCAGGCCAGCCCCAGCGCATTTCGTCCTCTTTCACTTGCTGGGCATGTAGCGCATCAAAGGCTGCCTGCCAGAACAGGCTGTCGCCCTGCTCTGCAACAAACTGGCGAAACGCGGCCATCTGCTCATCATCACGTTGCGCGAAACCTTTCCACGCCATTCGTAATGCTGTCATTTTTAGGGCGGTAACCGTGGAGTAATCGACCCAGTCGGCATCGCGCGCCTGTTGCAGCGTCTGTTGCGTGGTCGGCAACTGCCACCAGGCCTGAGCCTCTTCGCTAAGATGGAAATCTTCAACGGCGTTAACGTCGATATAAATCACATTCAGCCAACGGCGAGAAGACGGGCTGTATGGGCTGGCGCTCTCCGGATTTGCCGGATAGAGCGCATGAATCGGGTTCAGGCCAATGAACGACCCGCCACGTTTTGCCACATCCACCAGCATCGCTTTGAGATCGCCAAAATCCCCAATACCCCAGTTTTTTTCCGATCGCAGCGTATAAAGCTGAACGCAGGCACCCCACAGCTTTTGTTTATTCAGCAACGCCTGCGGTTCGTAACAGCGTTTCGGGGCGACAATCACCCGGCAATGCGCGCGCTGGTCGTCCTGGGTGAGTGTCAGCGTGTGATAACCTTCCGGCAGCTTCGTCGGTAGATTGAACGCTTTGCCCCCCGTTACATGGCCTTTGTACTGCGTTCCTTCTTCGGTGGTCAGCAGCCAGCTATATTCGCCGCTGCCCTCCACCACCATCGGCATTTTTTTGCCGCTGGTATAAACCATGACATTCGGGACTGGCGTTACCGCCACTTTCGTGGCGGTACGTTGATGCATCGCGTCAAGCAAACGCCGTTTGGTTTCGGCGCTAATCGACTGCGGTTTACCGTGGGCATTGATGTAATTGGGGCTAATCCCCGCCGCCAGCGCGGCATTATCCAGACGTTTGCTTTCCATCGAGCTTCCTTAGCGTTTTGCCTGCCAGATACGAGCCTGATAATCGCGAATAGAGCGATCCGAGCTAAACATACCGCAGCGGGCGGTATTGAGGATCGCCGCGCGAGTCCAGGCCTCCTGGTCGCGGTACAGCACATCCACCTGCTTTTGTGCCTCTACATAGGCTGCGAAATCCGCCATCACCAGATACGGATCGCCGCCCTGTTTGCCGATACTGTGCAGCATCTGGTCGAAGGCATGCTTATCGCCGTCGCTGTATTTACCGCTTTCCAGCTCTTTCAATACTGCGTCCAGCACCTTATCTTTCTTCCGCCATTTCACCGGGTCGTAGCCTTTGGCCAGAATTGCCTTCACTTGTTCCACGGTATGACCAAAAATAAAGATATTTTCTTCACCGACTTTCTCGGCGATTTCAACGTTCGCCCCATCCAGCGTACCGACAGTAAGCGCACCATTGAGCGCCAGTTTCATATTGCCGGTACCGGAAGCTTCTTTACCTGCAGTCGAAATTTGTTCGGAGATATCCGCCGCCGGGATCAGTTTTTCCGCCGCCGAAACGCAATAATCCGGCAGGAACACCACCTTCAACTTATCGCCAACCAGCGGATCGTTGTTGATCACGTCAGCCACTTTGTTGATCGCAAAGATAATATTCTTCGCCAGGTAGTAGCCCGGTGCCGCTTTCGCGCCGAAGAGGAAGACGCGCGGTACGCGATCAGCCTGCGGGTTTTCACGAATTTCTTTGTACAACGCCAGAATATGCAGCAGATTCAGGTGCTGGCGTTTGTACTCATGCAAACGTTTGATCTGAATATCGAAAATCGCCTGTGGATTGATCTCAATACCGGTACGAACTTTCACAAACTCCGCCAGACGGACTTTATTCGCCTGCTTGATCTCGCGATATTGCTGACGGAATTTCGCATCATCAGCGAATTTTTCCAGATTGATCAGCTGATCGAGATCGTTAGCCCACTCTTTTTGCAGTGATTTATCCAACAGAGCCGCCAGTGCCGGGTTGCACTGTTTGATCCAGCGACGTGGGGTAATACCGTTGGTGACGTTATGGAATTTGTTCGGCCATAGCTGGTGATATTCCGGGAACAGATCTTTCACCACCAGATCCGAGTGCAGCGCCGCAACACCGTTCACCGCGAAACCGCCAACCACACACAGGTTCGCCATATGCACTTGTTTGTCGTGCACCACCGCCAGTTTGGCCCACACTTTTTCATCGCCCGGCCAGGTTTTCTCTACCAGCGTTTTAAAGCGAGTATTAATTTCGTTAATAATCTGCATGTGGCGCGGCAGTAAGCCTTTCACCAGTTTCACATCCCAGCGTTCCAGCGCTTCTGGCATCAGGGTATGGTTGGTGTAAGCGAAAGTTTTGCTGGTAATGGCCCAGGCGTCATCCCAGCTCATCTGGTGCTCATCGATCAGCACGCGCAGCAGTTCTGGAATCGCGATAGTTGGGTGGGTATCGTTCAGCTGAATAACTTCGTAATCCGCCAGTTCGTGCAGTTTACGCCCCGCCAGATGATGGCGACGCAAAATATCCGCTACCGAACAGGCACACTGGAAGTATTGCTGCATCAGGCGCAGCTTTTTACCGGCAGTATGGTTGTCGTTTGGATAGAGAACTTTGGTCAGTTTTTCCGCATTGATGCCCTGCTGTTCGGCACGCAAGAAATCACCGTCGTTAAATTTAGTCAGATCAAACGGATGCGCGTGCGTCGCCTGCCACAGACGCAGCGGCTGCGCCACGCCATTACGATAGCCGACAACGGGGAGATCCCACGCTTGACCGGTAATGGTAAACTCCGGCTCCCAGCGTCCGTCTTTCGTCACTTTACCGCCAATCCCTACCTGCACATCCAGTGCTTCGTTGTGGCGGAACCACGGGTAGTTACTGCGATGCCAGTCATCCGGCGCTTCAACCTGTTTGCCATCGACAAAAGACTGGCGGAACAAACCATATTGATAGTTCAGACCGTAACCCGTCGCAGACTGACCGACAGTTGCCATTGAGTCGAGGAAGCACGCCGCCAGACGTCCCAGACCACCGTTACCCAGCGCCGGGTCGATCTCTTCTTCCAGCAGGTCCGTCAGATTGATGTCATAAGCCTTCAACGAATCCTGTACATCCTGATACCAGCCGAGATTCAACAGGTTGTTGCCCGTCAGGCGACCAATCAAAAACTCCATTGAGATGTAGTTAACATGTCGCTGATTCGCCACCGGCTTGGCGAATGGCTGAGCACGCAGCATTTCGGCCAGTGCTTCACTCACTGCTAGCCACCACTGGCGAGGAGTCATTTCAGCCGCAGAATTTAAGCCATAACGCTGCCACTGACGTGAAAGCGCTTCCTGAAATTGCTTATCGTTAAAAATAGGTTGTGACATAGGAGTTCCACTTTTCTTAGATTTTCAACACAACGTTATCGCTAGTTTGCCAGGCTCGATGTTGACCTTCCTCATCCTGCGGGGGATTAGGCAGGGAGGAGTTGCGGGGATGAGCAAGGAAATGTGATCTCAACCACTTAAAGCTAGTGCAAACCACAGGATTAGCATCAAATCAATGCAATACAGCGCAGAAAATCTGTATCTAAGTGCAAAAAATGGCCGTTGCGTATTTTCAAAAAGCGGAAGGTAACTCTATAAATTAAGTAAAGGAGTGAAACAGTTTCATAAGTAAAATATCCAGTGTGCTCCATCTCATTCTTAATAGATTTATTAAGATCATCTTTTTAGATGGCACTTTCATCAGGAATGAAGAAGAAACCCTTGCTTAAATGAATCTGATGAACATAAGGGAAACCAGTATTCACGCTGGATCAGCGTCGTTTTAGGTGAGTTGTTAATAAAGATTTGGAATTGTGACACAGTGCAAATTCAGACACATAAAAAAACGTCATCGCTTGCATTAGAAAGGTTTCTGGCCGACCTTATAACCATTAATTACGAAGCGCAAAAAAAATAATATTTCCTCATTTTCCACAGTGAAGTGATTAACTATGCTGATTCCGTCAAAACTAAGTCGTCCGGTTCGACTCGACCATACCGTGGTTCGTGAGCGCCTGCTGGCTAAACTTTCCGGCGCGAACAACTTCCGGCTGGCGCTGATCACGAGTCCTGCGGGCTACGGAAAGACCACCCTCATTTCCCAGTGGGCGGCAGGCAAAAACGATATCGGCTGGTACTCGCTGGATGAAGGTGATAACCAGCAAGAGCGTTTCGCCAGCTATCTCATTGCCGCCGTGCAGCAGGCAACCAACGGTCACTGTGCGATATGTGAGACGATGGCGCAAAAACGGCAATATGCCAGCCTGACGTCACTCTTCGCCCAGCTTTTCATTGAGCTGGCGGAATGGCATAGCCCACTTTATCTGGTCATCGATGACTATCATCTGATCACTAATCCAGTGATCCACGAGTCAATGCGCTTCTTTATTCGCCATCAACCAGAAAATCTCACCCTGGTGGTGTTGTCACGCAACCTTCCGCAACTGGGCATTGCCAATCTGCGTGTTCGTGATCAACTGCTGGAAATTGGCAGTCAGCAACTGGCATTTACCCATCAGGAAGCGAAGCAGTTTTTTGATTGCCGTCTGTCATCGCCGATTGAAGCCGCAGAAAGCAGTCGGATTTGCGATGACGTTTCCGGTTGGGCGACGGCACTACAGCTAATCGCCCTCTCCGCCCGGCAGAATACCCACTCAGCCCATAAGTCGGCACGCCGCCTGGCGGGAATCAATGCCAGCCATCTTTCGGATTATCTGGTCGATGAGGTTTTGGATAACGTCGATCTCGCAACGCGCCATTTTCTGTTGAAAAGCGCCATTTTGCGCTCAATGAACGATGCCCTCATCACCCGTGTGACCGGCGAAGAAAACGGGCAAATGCGCCTCGAAGAGATTGAGCGTCAGGGGCTGTTTTTACAGCGGATGGATGATACCGGCGAGTGGTTCTGCTATCACCCGCTGTTTGGTAACTTCCTGCGCCAGCGCTGCCAGTGGGAACTGGCGGCGGAGCTGCCGGAAATCCACCGTGCCGCCGCAGAAAGCTGGATGGCCCAGGGATTTCCCAGCGAAGCAATTCATCATGCGCTGGCGGCAGGCGATGCGCTGATGCTGCGCGATATTCTGCTTAATCACGCCTGGAGTCTGTTCAACCATAGCGAACTGTCGCTGCTGGAAGAGTCGCTTAAGGCCCTGCCGTGGGACAGCTTGCTGGAAAATCCGCAGTTGGTGTTATTGCAGGCGTGGCTGATGCAAAGCCAACATCGCTACGGCGAAGTTAACACCCTGCTAGCCCGTGCTGAACATGAAATCAAGGACATCAGAGAAGACACCATGCACGCAGAATTTAACGCTCTGCGCGCCCAGGTGGCGATTAACGATGGTAATCCGGATGAAGCGGAACGGCTGGCAAAACTGGCACTGGAAGAGCTGCCGCCGGGCTGGTTCTATAGCCGCATTGTGGCAACCTCGGTGCTGGGTGAAGTGCTGCACTGCAAAGGCGAATTGACCCGCTCACTGGCGCTAATGCAGCAAACCGAACAGATGGCACGCCAGCACGATGTCTGGCACTACGCTTTGTGGAGTTTAATCCAGCAAAGTGAAATTCTGTTTGCCCAAGGGTTCCTGCAAACCGCGTGGGAAACGCAGGAAAAAGCATTCCAGCTGATCAACGAGCAGCATCTGGAACAGCTGCCAATGCATGAGTTTCTGGTGCGCATTCGTGCGCAGCTGTTATGGGCCTGGGCGCGGCTGGATGAAGCCGAAGCGTCGGCGCGTAGCGGGATTGAAGTCTTGTCGTCTTATCAGCCACAGCAACAGCTTCAGTGCCTGGCAATGTTGATTCAATGCTCGCTGGCCCGTGGTGATTTAGATAACGCCCGTAGCCAGCTGAACCGTCTGGAAAACCTGCTGGGGAATGGCAAATATCACAGCGACTGGATCTCTAACGCCAACAAAGTCCGGGTGATTTACTGGCAAATGACCGGCGATAAAGCCGCCGCTGCCAACTGGTTGCGTCATACGGCTAAACCAGAGTTTGCGAACAACCACTTCCTGCAAGGTCAATGGCGCAACATTGCCCGTGCACAAATCTTGCTGGGCGAGTTTGAACCGGCAGAAATTGTTCTCGAAGAACTCAATGAAAATGCCCGGAGTCTGCGGTTGATGAGCGATCTCAACCGTAACCTGTTGCTGCTTAATCAACTGTACTGGCAGGCCGGACGTAAAAGTGACGCCCAGCGCGTGTTGCTGGACGCATTAAAACTGGCGAATCGCACCGGATTTATCAGCCATTTTGTCATCGAAGGCGAAGCGATGGCGCAACAACTGCGTCAGCTGATTCAGCTTAATACGCTGCCGGAACTGGAACAGCATCGCGCGCAGCGTATTCTGCGAGAAATCAATCAACATCATCGGCATAAATTCGCCCATTTCGATGAGAATTTCGTTGAACGTCTGCTAAATCATCCTGAAGTACCTGAACTGATCCGCACCAGCCCGCTGACGCAACGTGAATGGCAGGTACTGGGGCTGATCTACTCTGGTTACAGCAATGAGCAAATTGCCGGAGAACTGGAAGTCGCGGCAACCACCATCAAAACGCATATCCGCAATCTGTATCAGAAACTCGGCGTGGCCCATCGCCAGGATGCGGTACAACACGCCCAGCAATTGCTGAAGATGATGGGGTACGGCGTGTAAGTTTAGCCGGATAACGCGCCAGATCCGGCTTACATCTCTGCATCATTCAATGCTCACCCGCGTTACGCCATCTGTTTCTATCAAACTAAACCGCACCGGCAAGAAACGCTCCACCACCGCGATATTGGTCAGCAGATGGCATGAGGGATGGGCGACCGTAAATTCCCCCGCGCCCGCCAGCGCCATCGGTAGCACCAGTTGGTCAGCAAGATATTCCCCCACCGCCGCCGTGCTTGCCAGGTAGCGTTTCACCTCTTTCACCAACTGTGCCGCAACCACCTCGGCACTGACGCGCTTTTCACCGACGACAAAAAAGCGTTCGGTGATATTTTCACTTTCGACTTCAAGCGAGACGGTATTACCCGGCCCCTGGTCGCGCGGCAGGTTATGAATATTCTGTTCATGCAGGGAAAAACTCCCCGCCAGTGTAGCGATTTCACGCTCAGCAACATGGCGCGGCACACCAGCTAATAGAACTTCTCCACGCATCTGCACAATGTTCCCGCGCTCGCCAAGTTGCAAGGTGTTAAACGATGCCACGGGCGAGACTTCCGTTGCCACCACACCGCCTCCGGCAGGGTAAAAACCGTGGCGTAACAGCGTGGTTTGCTGATGAATTCCTATTTTCGCCAGCAGCGGCTCCAGCACCCGGCGGATAAAATCCGCAGGCGGCGCCGACGGGTTATCGGTGCCGCCGCTCACTTCAACACGCGAAGGTCCATCGGCAAACCACAGCGCGGGCAGCACCGTTTGCAGCACCAGCGTACAACTTCCGGCGCTACCGATAGCAAAGCGGTAATCGCCGCCGCGCACGGTGCCGGGCCGGAAGAGCAGACGCTGCGACCCCAGCTCCGCGCCTTCCACGGTTGCTCCGCAAATTTCCGTCGCCGCCTTTACCGCGGTCAGATGCTGGCGCAACAGCCCCGGTTTCGCCCGCCCGGCACGAATGCTGGTGATGGTAAATGGCTGGCCGGTTATCATCGACAGGCTCAGCGCCGAGCGCAGGATCTGCCCGCCACCTTCGCCCTGTGCGCCATCCAGCGCAATCATCCTTTTCATCATTTATCCTTTTACGCACACCACCTGACGCAGGGTATAGATAACTTCCACCAGATCGCTTTGTGCCGCCATCACCGCATCAATATCTTTATACGCCATCGGGATTTCGTCGATCACTTCGGCATCTTTACGGCATTCCACATGCGCGGTGGCACGAATTTGATCTTCCACGCTGAACAGTTTTTTCGCTTTAGTTCGGCTCATTACCCGCCCGGCACCGTGGCTGCACGAACAGAACGACTCTTCATTTCCCAGCCCACGGACGATAAAGCTTTTTGCTCCCATCGAACCGGGAATAATTCCATATTGACCAGCACGCGCAGACACCGCGCCTTTACGCGTCACGTAGATCTCTTCACCAAAGTGCTGTTCTTTTTGCACATAGTTGTGGTGACAGTTGATCTCTTCCATCGCCAGCGTTTGTGGCTGTCTGACCGTTTTCTGCGTAATGCTCTGCAATGCCGTTACCACGTTTTCCATCATCGCATCGCGGTTAAGGCTGGCAAAAAGCTGCGCCCAGGCCACGGCTTTCAGGTAATCATCAAAGTATTCCGTACCTTCCATAAAGTACGCCAGATCACGCGACGGCAACGTCTCAAGCGTTTCCTGCATCTCTTTTTGTGCCAGATCGATAAAGTAAGTCCCGATGGCGTTACCAATTCCGCGTGAACCGGAGTGCAGCATAATCCACACCTGGTCCGACTCATCAAGGCAGATTTCAATAAAGTGGTTACCGGTTCCCAGCGTTCCCAGGTGTTTATAGTTATTGGTATTCAGGAAACGGGGATATTTTTGCGTTAACCACTGATAACCGGCTTCAAGCTCAGCCCATTTAGCATCGACGTTAACAGGTGGATTTTCCCAGGCACCTTTATCACGTTTACAACGGCCAGTGGTACGCCCGTGCGGCACGGCCGTTTCAATCGCCTGACGCAGCTCTGCCAGGTTTTCAGGCAGGTCTTCCGCCGTTAACGCGGTACGCAGCGCGTTCATTCCACAGCCAATATCCACGCCCACCGCCGCCGGAATAATCGCCCCTTTGGTCGGGATCACGCTACCAATGGTGGAACCTTTACCCAGGTGTACATCAGGCATTACCGCAATATGTTTGAAAATAAACGGCATCTTCGCCGTATTAATAAGTTGCTGACGCGCATCGGCCTCTACCGGCACGCCTTTGGTCCACATTTTTACCGGGGCATTTTCAGTGGTCAGTAATTCGTAATTCATTTTGTTTTTCTCTTTTCGTTGTTTGCTGTCCTGATAATTGCAACCGTCGTGCCAGAAAATTAAATAAGCAGCTTAATTTTTTAATTCATTGTTTTAAAAAAGATTATATCTTTACGTCCGTAACCGGAGATTTCCCGCAAAGCCAATTTACCGATAATGAAATATCGTCTTTTATAAGGATATCTAAGATGCGTAAAACAGTGGCTTTTGGCTTTGTCGGTACCGTACTGGATTATGCCGGGCGCGGCAGTCAGCGCTGGTCAAAATGGCGTCCGACACTCTGTTTATGCCAGCAAGAATCGTTGGTCATCGATCGACTGGAATTGTTGCACGACGCCCGCTCGCGCTCGCTATTTGAAACGCTTAAACGCGATATCGCCAGCGTTTCGCCAGAAACAGAAGTGGTGAGCGTTGAGATTGAACTGCATAACCCGTGGGATTTCGAAGAGGTCTACGCCTGCCTGCATGATTTCGCCCGTGGTTACGAGTTTCAGCCAGAAAAAGAAGACTATTTAATTCACATCACCACCGGTACCCACGTCGCGCAGATTTGCTGGTTTCTGCTGGCAGAAGCGCGTTACCTGCCCGCCCGGCTGATACAATCTTCACCTCCGCGCAAAAAAGAACAGCCGCGCGGCCCAGGTGAAGTAACGATTATCGATCTCGATTTAAGCCGTTATAACGCCATCGCCAGCCGCTTTGCCGAGGAACGCCAGCAAACGCTTGATTTTCTTAAGTCCGGCATTGCCACGCGTAACCCCCACTTCAACCGCATGATTGAGCAGATCGAAAAAGTGGCGATCAAATCCCGCGCGCCGATTCTGCTTAACGGTCCAACCGGCGCGGGCAAGTCATTTCTGGCGCGACGCATCTTAGAGTTAAAACAGGCGCGGCATCAGTTTAGCGGCGCGTTTGTGGAAGTGAACTGCGCCACCCTGCGCGGCGATACCGCCATGTCGACGCTGTTTGGTCATGTAAAAGGCGCGTTTACCGGGGCGCGGGAATCTCGTGAAGGTTTATTACGCAGCGCCAACGGCGGAATGTTGTTTCTTGATGAGATTGGCGAACTGGGCGCAGACGAACAGGCAATGCTGCTGAAAGCCATTGAAGAGAAAACCTTTTACCCGTTTGGCAGCGATCGCCAGGTGAGCAGTGATTTTCAGCTTATCGCCGGAACGGTGCGCGATTTGCGCCAGCTGGTTGCCGAAGGCAAATTTCGCGAAGATCTGTACGCGCGGATCAATCTCTGGACCTTCACCCTGCCGGGTCTACGCCAGCGCCAGGAAGATATTGAACCGAACCTGGATTATGAAGTGGAGCGCCACGCCTCACTCACTGGCGACAGCGTGCGTTTTAACACCGAAGCGCGGCGCGCCTGGTTGGCTTTTGCGACCTCTCCCCAGGCAACATGGCGCGGTAACTTTCGCGAACTTTCTGCCAGCGTCACGCGGATGGCCACCTTTGCCACTAGCGGACGCATCACTCTGGACGTGGTTGAAGATGAGATAAACCGTCTGCGCTATAACTGGCAGGAGAGCCGCCCCTCCGCGCTTACGGCGTTGCTGGGCGCAGAGGCAGAAAACATCGATCTCTTCGACCGTATGCAACTGGAACACGTTATCGCTATCTGCCGCCAGGCAAAGTCGCTTTCCGCAGCCGGACGCCAGCTTTTTGACGTTTCGCGCCAGGGCAAAGCCAGCGTCAATGACGCGGATCGGCTACGCAAATACCTGGCGCGTTTTGGTCTGACGTGGGAAGCCGTGCAGGATCAGCACAGCTCCAGTTGAATATGGTGGTCCGTCAGCACCTGCATCACGCTTACTGGCGGCGGGGCGTCGGTGTAGACGGCATCTACCATGCTGATGCTGCCCATATTGACCATCGCGTTACGGCCAAATTTCGAGTGATCGACAACCAGCATAACGTGGCGCGAGTTCTCAATAATGGCGCGTTTGGTGCGAACTTCGTGGTAATCGAACTCCAGCAGCGAGCCGTCGCTATCGATGCCGCTTATCCCCAGAATGCCGAAATCAAGGCGGAACTGGGAGATAAAATCGAGCGTCGCTTCGCCAATGATCCCGCCATCGCGGCTGCGTAATTCGCCACCGGCGAGAATGATGCGAAAATCTTCTTTTACCATCAACGTGTTAGCAACGTTGAGATTGTTGGTGACAATGCGCAAATTGCTGTGATTGAGCAGTGCGTGCGCTACCGCTTCCGGCGTGGTGCCGATATCGATAAACAGCGTCGAGCCATTGGGGATTTGCTCCGCCACTTTGCGGGCGATGCGCTCTTTTTCTTCGGTCTGGGTGGCCTTGCGATCGTGCCACGGCGTGTTAACCGAACTGGAAGGCAGCGCCGCAGCGCCATGATGGCGCAGGATCAGGTTTTGCTCCGCCAGCTCATTGAGGTCGCGGCGAATAGTCTGCGGGCTGACGGAGAAATGCTCTACCAGCTCTTCGGTACTGACATAACCCTGCTGTTTAACCAGTTCGATAATACCGTTGTGACGTTGTGTTTGTTTCATTTATAAATCCCTGGAATTATTTTCGTTTTCGCGCATTGAGCGAATCAACAAAAGCCATCGCTAAACCCACGGCTAACCCGGCGATGTGTGCTCCGTTCGCCATCGACATCCCAAACAAATCAAACCATCCGGCGACAATCCAGATCAGCGCAAAGATAATTAACCCACGTTGCAGGTAAATGCCACTTTGCGGATCGCGTTCGCCACGTAGCCAGACGTAGCCCATCAGCGCATACACCACGCCAGAAAGCCCGCCAAACCACGGCCCGCTGAATTTTTGCTGCACATAGCCGCTTAACAGGGCGCTGATAAGCGTAATGACAATTAGCTTACCGCTACCGAGGCGTTTTTCCACCGCACCGCCGAGATACCACCACCAGAGCAGGTTAAAGAGGATATGCATCAGCGAGAAGTGCATTAACGCGTGGGTGAAGTAACGCCAGAACTCAAATTTCAGTGTTGGATCGAATGGCCAGGCCAGCCATAACATCACTTCCTGATCGCCGAGAATTTGCATGGCAATAAACACCACCACGCAGGCGATCATCATCACCCAGGTTACCGGACCTGCGCGTTCACGCAAGGCGGCAAAGAAAGGATAACGGCGATAATGCAGGCCACTGCCGGTATGGCCTGCCTGCCAGCTCGCCGCCAGATAACGCGGATCTGCCGGGTTTTCGAGAAAACGCGCCAGCTCCGCCCGTACGCGCTCGGCCTGGGACTCATCCGCCAGCCAGACATCGCTTTGGTTATGTTGTTGAATCGTGAGGATAACACCCTGCGTCGCCATGTAATCAACAAACGCCTGCGCCACGCGGGGGTTAGCAAAAGAGGTAATCATCAACATCGTTGCTGTCGCTTATTCCACACAAAAGGGGACAGTATAAAGCGTTACGCGCCGTACGCCACCTCTGCGGGAAACTGACGTTGCCAGGCTTCAAAGCCGCCGTCAATGCTATAGACCACATCGTAGCCCTGTTGCAGCAGATACTGCGCCGCGCCTTTGCTGCTATTGCCGTGATAACACATCACCATCACCGGAGTGTCAAAGTCGTTATCACGCATAAAAGCGCCCAGCGTGTCGTTGGTTAAATGGAAAGCCTGCACCGCATGTCCCATTGCGAAACTCTGTGGATCGCGAATATCGACCAGCACCGCCTCTTTTTCCTGCAACTTCTGGTGCGCGTCGGCAACGTTAATACATTCGAACTGATCCATGCGTCTCTCTTTCTTTACAAACAAGTGGGCAAATTTACCGCACAGTTTACGTCGAAGCGGCAGATAAACGCCATAATGTTATACATATCACTCTAAAATGTTTTTTCAATGTTACCTAAAGCGCGATTCTTTGCTAATATGTTCGATAACGAACATTTATGAGCTTTAACGAAAGTGAATGAGGGCAGCATGGAAACCAAAGATCTGATTGTGATAGGGGGCGGCATCAATGGTGCTGGTATCGCGGCAGACGCCGCTGGACGCGGTTTATCCGTGCTGATGCTGGAGGCGCAGGATCTCGCTTGCGCGACCTCTTCCGCCAGTTCAAAACTCATTCACGGTGGCCTGCGCTACCTTGAGCACTATGAATTCCGCCTGGTCAGCGAGGCGCTGGCTGAACGTGAAGTGCTGCTGAAAATGGCCCCGCATATCGCCTTCCCGATGCGTTTTCGCCTGCCACATCGTCCGCATCTGCGCCCGGCGTGGATGATTCGCATTGGTCTGTTTATGTACGATCATCTGGGTAAACGCACCAGCTTGCCGGGATCAACTGGTTTGCGTTTTGGCGCAAATTCAGTGTTAAAACCGGAAATTAAGCGCGGATTCGAATATTCTGACTGTTGGGTAGACGACGCCCGTCTGGTACTCGCCAACGCCCAGATGGTGGTGCGTAAAGGCGGCGAAGTGCTTACTCGGACTCGCGCCACCTCTGCTCGCCGCGAAAACGGCCTGTGGATTGTGGAAGCGGAAGATATCGATACCGGCAAAAAATATAGCTGGCAAGCGCGCGGCTTGGTTAACGCCACCGGCCCGTGGGTGAAACAGTTCTTCGACGACGGGATGCATCTGCCTTCGCCTTATGGCATTCGCCTGATCAAAGGCAGCCATATTGTGGTGCCGCGCGTGCATACCCAGAAGCAAGCCTACATTCTGCAAAACGAAGATAAACGTATTGTGTTCGTGATCCCGTGGATGGACGAGTTTTCCATCATCGGCACTACCGATGTCGAGTACAAAGGCGATCCGAAAGCGGTGAAGATTGAAGAGAGTGAAATCAATTACCTGCTGAATGTGTATAACACGCACTTTAAAAAGCAGTTAAGCCGTGACGATATCGTCTGGACCTACTCCGGTGTGCGTCCGCTGTGTGATGATGAGTCCGACTCGCCGCAGGCTATTACCCGTGATTACACCCTTGATATTCATGATGAAAATGGCAAAGCACCGCTGCTGTCGGTATTCGGCGGTAAGCTGACCACCTACCGAAAACTGGCGGAACATGCGCTGGAAAAACTAACGCCGTATTATCAGGGTATTGGCCCGGCATGGACGAAAGAGAGTGTGCTACCGGGTGGCGCCATTGAAGGCGACCGCGACGATTATGCCGCTCGCCTGCGCCGCCGCTATCCGTTCCTGACTGAATCGCTGGCGCGTCATTACGCTCGCACTTACGGCAGCAACAGCGAGCTGCTGCTCGGCAATGCGGGAACGGTAAGCGATCTCGGGGAAGATTTCGGTCATGAGTTCTACGAAGCGGAGCTGAAATACCTGGTGGATCACGAATGGGTCCGCCGCGCCGACGACGCCCTGTGGCGTCGCACAAAACAAGGCATGTGGCTAAATGCGGATCAACAATCTCGTGTGAGTCAGTGGCTGGTGGAGTATACGCAGCAGAGGTTATCGCTGGCGTCGTAAATTAACGTAAGGTGATCAGGTCAGATTTCAATCTGGCCTGAGACTGATGACAAACACAAAACTGCCTGATGCGCTACGCTTATCAGGCCTACGTGGTTTATGCAATATATTGAATTTGCATGGTCTTGTAGGCCAGATAAGACGTTCACGTCGCATCCGGCATGAACAAAGCGCACTTTGTCAAAAATCTAACCTACTTTTTAATTCAGGGAATTACCGCAAAGCCCACGCCATCATACCCAACGTAACAAAACTCAGGCACGTTCCCCACTCGCCCCGAGAAAAATAGCATTAATGCGCCCAGCGCCAGCATAAAAATTTTGAGCAGAAGGTAAATTGTTGGCGTGATAAGGATATTACAAACTTCAATAATACCGGCAAGTCCGACACCCAGCATGGCAATAACCACCGCCAAAAATTGCGCCAGTATGGGGATGCCGAAAAAAGTCATTACCAGCGAGGTCAAAATCCATTTTCTGTTTTGCATTATTCTTTCCATTCTTTTTGAATGGTGAAATTATACTCCCCGAGTCCCCTTGCCCCTTCTGGACACTTTTCCGAAATGATGGCGGAAAAAAACGGGACCCTTTGGCCCCGTTCTATTTATTGGTGAACTTACAATCTCACCGGATCGATATGCCAGATATGATCGGCGTACTCTTTGATAGTACGGTCAGAAGAGAAGTAGCCCATATTGGCAATGTTCAGCATCGCTTTTGCGGTCCACTCTTCCTGAAGCTCGTAGAGTTCATCGACTTTATCCTGACAATCGACATAGCTGCGATAATCCGCCAGTACCTGGTAGTGATCGCCGAAGTTGATCAGCGAATCAACCAGATCGCGATAGCGACCCGGATCTTCCGGACTGAATACACCGCTGCCGATTTGCGTCAGCACCTGATGCAGCTCCTCATCTTTCTCGTAGTATTCACGCGGTTTGTAGCCCTGACGACGCAGTTCTTCCACTTCTTCCGCTGTGTTACCAAAAATAAAGATATTGTCAGCACCGACATGATCCAGCATCTCGACATTCGCACCGTCCAACGTACCGATAGTCAGCGCACCGTTAAGCGCAAACTTCATGTTACTGGTGCCGGAAGCTTCCGTCCCTGCCAGCGAAATCTGTTCAGACAGATCTGCCGCCGGAATGATCAACTGCGCCAGGCTAACGCTGTAGTTCGGGATGAACACGACTTTCAGCTTATCGCCAATCTGCGGATCGTTGTTGATCACTTTCGCTACGTCATTGATCAAATGAATAATGTGCTTCGCCATGTAATAGGCCGAAGCCGCCTTACCGCCAAAAATATTCACGCGCGGTACCCACTTCGCATCCGGGTCGGCCTTGATGCGGTTATAGCGGGTAATCACATGCAACACATTCATCAATTGACGTTTGTATTCGTGAATACGTTTGATTTGTACATCGAACAACGCCTTTGGATTCACCACCACATTCAGCTGCTGGGCGATATACTCTGCCAGACGCTTTTTGTTCTCCAGCTTCGCCTGATGCACAGCGTGATTAACCATTGGGAAATCACAGTGTTGTTGCAGCTCATTAAGCAGGCTAAGGTCGGTGCGCCAGTTACGGCCCAGGTGTTCGTCCAGCACGGCTGAAAGCGATGGGTTCGCTACCGCCAGCCAGCGACGCGGCGTCACACCGTTGGTGACGTTGGTGAAACGACCCGGGAAGATTTTCGCAAAGTCGGCAAACAACGATTGCACCATCAGATTAGAGTGCAGTTCCGATACACCGTTAACTTTGTGGCTCACAACAACCGCCAGCCAGGCCATACGCACACGACGACCGTTGGATTCATCAATGATCGACGCCCGTCCCAGCAGATCGGTATCGTTCGGATACTGTTCCTGCAAGGTTTTCAGGAAATAGTCGTTGATTTCAAAGATGATCTGCAGGTGACGCGGCAGAATTTTACCCAGCATATCAACCGGCCAGGTTTCCAGCGCCTCGCTCATCAGCGTGTGGTTAGTGTAGGAGAAGACCTGACAACACACCTCAAACGCGTCGTCCCAGCTAAATTGGTGCTCATCGATCAGCAGACGCATCATCTCAGGAATCGACAGTACCGGATGGGTATCATTGAGATGAATCGCGATTTTATCCGCCAGGTTATCGTAGGTTTTATGCAACTGATAATGGCGGCTTAAAATGTCCTGAATGGTCGAGGAAACCAGGAAGTATTCCTGACGCAGGCGCAGCTCACGCCCGGAGTAGGTGGAGTCATCCGGATACAGTACGCGAGATACGTTCTCGGAGTGGTTTTTATCTTCCACTGCCGCGAAGTAGTCACCCTGGTTGAATTTACCGAGGTTAATTTCGCTACTGGCTTGCGCACTCCACAAACGCAGCGTGTTGGTCGCGTCGGTGTCGTAACCAGGGATTATCTGATCGTAAGCGACTCCCAGAATCTCTTCGGTTTCAATCCAGCGCGTTTTTTTACCTTCCTGCTGAATGCGACCGCCAAAACGGACTTTATAGCGCGTGTTGTGGCGTTTGAATTCCCACGGGTTACCGTATTCCAGCCAGTAGTCTGGCGACTCTTTCTGGCTACCGTTAACGATGTTCTGCTTGAACATACCGTAGTCATAGCGGATGCCGTAACCGCGCCCCGGCAACCCTAACGTCGCCAGAGAATCAAGGAAGCAAGCCGCCAGACGTCCCAGGCCACCGTTACCGAGGCCTGGGTCATTTTCTTCATCAATCAGCTCTTCGAGATTTAACCCCATCGCTTCCAGTGCGCCCTGTACATCTTCGTAAATTCCTAGCGACAACATGGCGTTGGAGAGCGTACGGCCAATCAAAAACTCCATCGACAGGTAGTAAACCTGACGAGTTTCTTGCGACAACTGGGCACGGTTTGAACGTAACCAGCGCTCCACGAGACGATCGCGCACAGCAAATAACGTTGCGTTCAGCCATTCATGTTTATTGGCGACGACCGGGTCCTTTCCAATCGTAAACATCAGCTTGTAAGCGATAGAGTGCTTAAGAGCTTCTACGCTAAGCGTGGGCGATGAATATGTAAACGGAGCATTCATATAGGCGTTTCCTGAAAACTATTTCAAGCGATAGTAAAGCTCACGGTACGACTTCGCCGCGACCTGCCAGCTAAAATCCATTGCCATAGCCTGACGTTGCACAAACCGCCACAGTGAAGGACGGGACCACAGTACAAAAGCACGTCGAATAGCCCGTAACAGCGACCAGGCATTACTATCTTCAAAGACAAACCCACTGGCGACGCCATCTGCAAGGTTCTCAAGAGAACAGTCAGAAACCGTATCAGCAAGCCCACCGGTGCGCCGCACTAACGGCAGCGTACCGTACTTCAATCCATAAAGTTGCGTTAAGCCGCACGGTTCAAAACGGCTGGGCACCAGAATGACGTCCGCGCCGCCCATAATGCGATGCGAAAATGCTTCGTGATAGCCAATCTGAACGCCCACCTGACCGGGGTATTCCGCTGCCGCCGCAAGGAAACCTTCCTGCAGCACCGGATCGCCCGCGCCGAGTAGCGCCAGCTGCCCGCCCTGCTCCAGAAGACCCGGTAAGGCTTCCAGCACCAGGTCGAGACCTTTCTGGCTGGTCAGACGGCTCACCACTGCAAAAAGCGGCACTTTATCGTCAACCTTAAGCCCCATTGCGATTTGTAACTGGCGCTTATTTTCCGCTTTATCTTCCAACGTATCGCGGGTGTAACGCGAGGCCAACAGTAAGTCCGTCTCTGGACTCCAGATTTTCTCGTCCACGCCGTTCAGTACGCCGGAAAGACGCCCTTCACGGTGACGCTGTTGCAACAGACCTTCCATACCGTAGGCAAACTGCGGTTCGGTGATCTCGCGAGCGTAGGTTGGACTGACCGCCGTAATGTGATCGGCATAGTACAGACCGGCCTTCAGGAAAGAGATTTGTCCGTTGAATTCCAGCCCATGAATATTAAAGAATGACCATGGCAATTGGATGTCATTCATGTGATGTGCATAAAACATGCCTTGATAGGCCAGGTTGTGCACAGTAAACACCGACTTCGCCGGACGCCCGCGCGCCGCCAGATACGCAGGCGCAAGGCCTGCATGCCAGTCGTGCGCATGCACCACATCAGGACGCCAGAATGGGTCAAGCCCGCTGGCCATTTCTGCCCCAACCCACCCCAGCAGCGCAAAACGCAATACGTTGTCGGTATAGGCAAATAAGTTGGTATCGTGATACGGGCTTCCCGGACGATCATAGAGATGCGGCGCGTCAATCAGGTAAATGCCAACCCCGTTGTAATGACCGAACAACAGCGTGATATGTCCGGCGAAGGTATCACGACGGGATACTACCTGCGCATCGGTCACGCCACGGCGAATATCGGGAAATGCAGGCAACAGTACGCGAGCGTCAACGCCGTCTGCGATTTGTGCTGCGGGTAATGCCCCAATAACATCAGCCAGACCGCCGGTTTTAAGCAGCGGGAACATCTCTGAACATACATGTAAAACCTGCATTATCGCTCCTGTTTATGCCCTAACTTCCGTAGCATTTCGCGCGTTACCAGCACGATGCCTTCTTCTGAACGATAGAAACGACGTGCATCTTCCTCTGCGTTTTCACCAATCACCATGCCTTCCGGAATAACACAAGCACGATCGATGACGCAGCGGCGCAGACGGCACGAGCGACCTACCCATACTTCCGGTAACAATACGGCGGAATCAATGTTGCAGAATGAATTCACGCGAACGCGCGAGAACAGAACGGACTGCACCACCACCGAACCGGAGATCACACAACCGCCGGAAACCAGTGAGTTAAGGGTCATCCCGTGGCTACCGGAGCGATCCTGCACGAATTTCGCTGGCGGTAATGATTCATTGTAGGTGCGAATTGGCCAATTGCGATCGTACATATCCAGTTCCGGCACCACAGAGGCCAGATCGAGGTTCGCTTTCCAGTAAGCTTCCAGCGTACCCACATCGCGCCAGTACGGCTCGGCATCCGGGTCGGATTGTACGCAAGAGAGCGGGAACGGGTGCGCATAGGCCAGACCGGCTTCGGTGATCTTGGGAATCAAATCTTTGCCAAAGTCGTGGCTGGAGTTCTCATCGCGATCGTCTTCTTCCAGCAGTTCATACAGATAGTCGGCGTCAAAGACGTAGATACCCATACTCGCCAGAGATTTGCTCGGATCGTTCGGCATTGACGGCGGGTTAGCAGGTTTTTCAACGAATTCGATAATTTTATCGTTCTCATCAACCGCCATAACGCCAAATGCGGAGGCTTCTTCAATCGGTACTGGCATACAAGCAACGGTGCAACGTGCGCCTTTTTCGACGTGATCGATAAGCATACGCGAGTAGTCTTGCTTGTAGATATGGTCGCCCGCCAGGATCACCACGTATTCCGCTTTATAACGGCGGATAATGTCGAGGTTTTGGGTGACCGCATCTGCGGTGCCGCGATACCAGTTTTCCCCTTTCATTCTCTGCTGTGCTGGCAGCAGATCGACAAACTCGTTCATTTCTTCATTGAAGAATGACCAGCCGCGCTGAATGTGCTGCACCAGAGTGTGGGACTGGTACTGGGTGATCACGCCCATACGACGGATCCCGGAGTTGATGCAGTTAGACAGCGCAAAGTCGATAATGCGGAACTTACCGCCGAAGTGTACGGCCGGTTTTGCTCGCTTATTGGTTAAATCCTTCAGGCGGGTACCACGTCCTCCCGCCAGTATCAGGGCAACAGATTTCAATGGCAGCTGGCGCGCCAACATTAAGTGATCGTTCTTCTCTAAACTAACCATGACTAACTCCTTTTTTATCATCTCTGGAACACACACAATCCGTGTGCAGGTCCCTGCCAGACAGCCGTAATCACTGGGTTATCCTCTCCAGCGAATGGGGGAATGGCGTGCCACTCCCCAGCAGGTAAAACAATCTCTGTTACCTCAAGCGTGGCGTTAATTGCGATCAAAAAGCGATCCGAGAGCAGAATTTGCAGCTGTTTCGGCCCGTTTTGCCACTCATCCGTGCTTAAAGGTTGAGCATATCGATTTAGCCAACGGACATTGCCGTCGCCTTCTTCCCACCAGCGATTCTCCACCAAAGCGGGAATGCGCTTGCGCAGATGGATTAACGCGGCGGTAAATGCGGTTAAACCACTGCTTGCCTGCGACCAGTCCAACCAGGTTAATTGGTTATCCTGACAGTAGGCATTGTTATTGCCATGCTGGCTGTGACCATGTTCGTCACCGGCCAGTAACATCGGCGTACCCTGGGAGAGCAACAACGTTGTTAACAGGGCGTGAATGCTGTCGCGCCGCCGTTCAACCAGGTCAAGAGAACCGCCTAACCCTTCTTTACCATGATTGTTACTGTAATTGTTGTTGGTCCCGTCGCGATTTTCTTCTCCGTTTGCTTCATTGTGTTTATGGTTGAAGCAAACGCAGTCGCGAAGCGTAAAACCGTCATGCGCGGTGACGAGATTAATCGCGGCACTCGGCAGACGACCATTACGTTTAAAAACATCGCTGGAGGCAGCAAAACGCCCGGCAAACGCCCCCAGAGGCAAATCATAATGTAGCCAGAAACGACGGGCAGCATCGCGGAAATGATCGTTCCACTCGGCAAACAGCGGCGGGAAATTTCCCACCTGATAACCACCAGGAGCGATATCCCACGGTTCAGCAATTAACTTCACCTGCGAGAGCACCGGGCAGTTCTGGATAGCGGTAAACAACGGCGCATCCTGACGGAACTCTGGCGTACGGCCCATGACTGCCGCCAGATCAAAGCGGAAACCATCGACGTGGCAGGTTTCTACCCAATAACGCAGGCAGGCGCTGGCATAATCCACCACCGCCGGATGACTCAAATTGAGCGTGTTGCCGCAACCGGTCCAGTTGTGATAATCGCCGTCTTCTCTTATCCAATAATAGCTACGGTTATCGATCCCACGCAGCGAGAATAACGGGCCGTCGAGGTCCAGTTCCGCACTATGGTTGAGCACGATATCAAGAATGACTTCGATACCCGCTTTATGCAGTGCTTTGATTGCATCGCGAAACTCATCCAGCGCCGTTTCTGGCGAGCAGGCATACGCCGGATGCAGCGCAAACATCGCCACCGGGTTGTAACCCCAGTAGTTACTTAGCCCCATGCGTTGCAGACGTGGTTCACTGGCAAACTGCGCCACTGGCAGCAGTTCCAGCGCGGTAATGCCCAATTGTTTCAAATAGTTGATCATCACCGGATGCCCGAGGGCTTTATAAGTGCCACGGATCTCGACCGGGATCTCCGGGTGCAAGTACGTTAATCCTTTGACATGGGCTTCATAAATGATGGTGCTGCCCCACGGCGTGCGCGGCGGGGCATCATCTTCCCAGTCATAGTGATCAACCACCACTACGCATTTCGGCGCAATGGCGGCGTTGTCGCGATAGTCAGGTTCATTATGACCGGCGTGCAGCAGCGGGTTATCTTTAAACTCCCCGTCAATTTGCCGCGCGCAAGGATCAATCAACAACTTCGCCGGGTTAAAGCGATGCCCCTCGGCGGGTTGCCAGGGGCCATGAACGCGATAACCATAACGCAAACCCGGGCGCGCATCCGGCAGATAACCGTGCCAAATGTCGCCACTGTGCCCTGGCAAGTCATAGCGATGTTCCTGGCCATTGGCGTCAAAGACACACAGTTCTACCCGCTCGGCATGAGCGGAGAAAAGTGTGAAGTTGACGCCCTGACCGTCGTAATGCGCGCCGAGGGGAGCGGGTTTGCCAATGGCGAGTTGTGTCATTCTGCCTCCCGAACCAGCCAGATAGTGGCCAGCGGTGGTAGCGTCAGGCTTAGTGAATGCTGACGACCGTGGCTGGCAATCTCATCGCTGTGTACCGTGCCGCCATTGCCTGCATTACTGCCGTGATAGTGCATGGAATCGGTATTGAGGATTTCACGCCATTTGCCCGGCTGGTTTATGCCGAAGCGATAATCATGACGCGGTACCGGCGTAAAGTTACTGGCAACGATGATTTCGTTACCCTCTTTATCGCGACGCACAAAGATCAGCACCGAGCGTTCTTTGTCATCCACCACCAGCCATTCAAAGCCGTACGGGTCAAAATCCAGTTCATGCATTGCTTTATGGTGGCGGTAGGTGAGGTTCAGATCGCGCACCAGACGCTGGACACCGTGGTGCCAGTTATCGCCGCCTTCCAACAGATGCCAGTCGAGGCTGGCGTCATGGTTCCACTCGCGGCCCTGGGCAAATTCGTTACCCATGAACAGTAGTTTCTTGCCCGGGAATGCCCACATCCAGCCATAGTAGGCGCGCAGGTTCGCGAATTTCTGCCATGCGTCGCCCGGCATGCGGTCGAGAATCGATTTTTTACCGTGGACCACTTCATCATGCGACAACGGCAGGACGAAGTTTTCAGTGTAGTTGTAGAGAATCCCGAAGGTCAGTTTATCGTGATGATACTGACGATAAACCGGGTCGAGCTTCATGTAGTCCAGGGTGTCATGCATCCAGCCGAGGTTCCACTTGTACCAGAAGCCCAGACCGCCCATATCCTGCGGACGAGAAACGCCAGGGAAATCGGTAGACTCCTCAGCCATTGTCACCGCACCGGAAACCTGCTCACCAAGAATACGGTTGGTATTACGCAAGAATTCAATCGCTTCAAGATTCTCGCGCCCGCCAAATTCGTTCGGGATCCACTCCCCCTCTTTACGGCTGTAGTCGCGATAAATCATTGACGCCACCGCATCGACGCGCAGCGCATCAATACCAAAACGTTCAATCCAGTAAAGCGCGTTACCGACGAGGAAGTTACTGACTTCACGGCGACCATAGTTGTAGATCAGCGTGTTCCAGTCCTGATGATAGCCTTCACGCGGATCGCTGTGTTCATACAAGTTCGTGCCATCAAATTCGGCAAGCGCAAAGTCATCAGTCGGGAAGTGGCCTGGCACCCAGTCGAGAATCACGTTCAGACCAGCTGCGTGTGCGGCATCAATGAAATAACGGAAGTCGTCGCGAGTACCAAAACGGCGGGTTGGCGCATACAGGCCGGTTGGCTGATAACCCCAACTGCCATCGAAGGGATGCTCGTTAATGGGCAGTAGTTCGAGGTGGGTAAAGCCCATCCATTTAGCATAAGGCACCAGTTGATCGGCCAGCTCGCGGTAGCTCAACCAGAAATTGTTGTCGGTGTGGCGACGCCAGGAACCCAGGTGAACTTCATAAATAGAGATTGGCGCATCAAACTGATTCGCTTTTTTGCGCTCTTCAGTCTGTACAACCTTTTCCGGCAGCCCGCAAATAAGAGACGCGGTTTCCGGGCGCATTTGCGCTTCAAAGGCATAAGGGTCGGACTTCAGACGCAAGTTGCCATTGGCATCAATCATCTCGTATTTATAGAGCTGACCGTTATGCGCCCCAGGGATAAACAGTTCCCAGATGCCGCTCTCTTTACGCAGGCGCATCGGGTGACGGCGACCGTCCCAGTAGTTGAATTGCCCAACCACCGAGACCCGACGGGCGTTTGGAGCCCAGACAGAGAAACGCGTACCTGTGACGCCATCCATAGTATCTGCATGCGCGCCTAAGGTTTCATACGGGCGCAGGTGAGTACCTTCAGATAATAGCCAGGCATCCATTTCCTGGATTAGCGGACCAAAACGGTAAGGATCATCAATCAGGTTTTGCTGACCATGCCAGACAACAGCCAACTGATAGCGGAAAAAATTCTTACGTCGCGGAATGACGCCGCTAAAGAATCCCCGTGAGTCGAGACACTCCAGTTTTGCGAGTTTGCGCCCGGTTTTCGGTTCAATCACCCACACATCGGTAGCGTCGGGTAAAAGGGCACGGACTTCCAGTCCCGCGGTGGTTTTATGCATTCCCAGTACGGAAAAAGGATCCGCAAAATGGCCTGCAATTAGCGCGTTAATCACGTCTCTATCGATACGATCGGACATGCTTGTCTTCCTGTTTTATTGTGTCACCCCATCCAATTGGATTTTTGACTTCTGGTTGTGACATTTTTTTGACCTGAACGGCGCAGCACTCTGTGCATCCTCTCTGCGTCGTCCTCACTTCAGGTAAGGCTGTGAATACTCATGTATTCAGCCACCCTTAAAGAATAGCCAATGCTCTATTTAACTCCCGGTAAATCATGAAACATCTGCGCTTACTCCTGTATTACGCACTAACAGGGGCGGCATCGCGCCCCAGATTTAATGAATAAAGATTACGCCAGTTGACGAAGCATCCGACGCAGCGGCTCCGCGGCCCCCCACAGCAGCTGGTCGCCCACGGTAAAGGCTGACAGGAACTCTGGTCCCATATTCAGCTTACGCAGGCGGCCTACCGGCGTGGTCAGCGTGCCGGTAACGGCAGCTGGGGTTAGCTCACGCATAGTGATTTCCCGATCGTTCGGAACGACTTTCGCCCACGGATTGTGCGCAGCCAGCAGTTCTTCCACGGTCGGAATAGACACATCTTTTTTCAATTTAATAGTGAATGCCTGGCTGTGGCAGCGCAATGCCCCGACACGCACACATAAACCATCTACCGGAATTACGGAAGATGTGTTGAGGATCTTGTTGGTTTCCGCCTGCCCTTTCCACTCTTCGCGGCTCTGACCGTTATCGAGCTGTTTGTCGATCCACGGAATCAGGCTACCCGCCAGCGGCACGCCAAAGTTATCCACCGGCAGCTCACCGCTACGGGTTAAGGTTGTGACTTTGCGTTCGATATCGAGAATAGCAGAGGACGGGGTCGCGAGTTCATCTGCCACATGGCCATACAGATGGCCCATCTGGGTTAATAACTCACGCATATGTCGCGCACCACCGCCGGAAGCGGCCTGGTAGGTTGCAACGGACACCCAATCAACAAGATCATTGGCGAATAAACCACCCAACGACATCAACATCAGGCTTACGGTACAGTTACCGCCAACAAAAGTCCTGATGCCATTATTTAATCCGTCGGTAATGACGTCCTGATTGACGGGGTCAAGAATGATGATGGCGTCATCTTTCATGCGCAGAGACGATGCTGCGTCAATCCAGTAACCTTGCCATCCGCTTTCACGAAGCTTTGGATAGATTTCGTTGGTATAATCGCCGCCCTGACAGGTCACAATGATATCGAGGGCCTTTAGCGCCTCCAGATCAAAGGCATCCTGAAGTGTGCCAGTGGTTCCGCCAAAAGACGGCGCAGCCTGGCCAAGCTGAGAAGTAGAAAAGAAGACAGGGCGAATGGCGTCGAAGTCGCGCTCTTCAACCATGCGTTGCATGAGAACGGAGCCGACCATACCGCGCCAGCCGATAAAACCAACATTTTTCATAAGCGTTTTTTTCCTGCAAAGATGTGTGCTGTATAAATGTGCCGGTCTCCTCTTGGCACATCTTTCACCATACAAAAAGCAGCCAAAGTCGCAAGTGAAATTAATCAATGATAGCGAAGCCATCAGTAATGCGACTTATCCTGCTTTGTTAGCACGCAGAAAGTCCGCGGCAATTATCAGGGAATTTGAGTTATGAATGAAATCATTTCTGCAGCAGTTTTATTGATCCTGATTATGGATCCGCTCGGAAACCTACCTATTTTCATGTCCGTACTGAAACATACTGAACCGAAAAGACGGCGGGCAATCATGGTGCGAGAGTTGCTTATTGCTCTCCTGGTGATGCTGGTGTTCCTGTTTGCGGGTGAGAAAATTCTGGCATTTCTTAGCCTACGAGCAGAAACCGTCTCCATTTCTGGCGGCATCATTCTGTTTCTGATCGCCATTAAAATGATTTTCCCCAGCGCTTCAGGAAATAGCAGCGGGCTTCCGGCAGGTGAAGAGCCATTTATCGTGCCGTTGGCAATTCCGTTAGTCGCCGGGCCGACTATTCTCGCCACGCTGATGTTGTTGTCTCATCAGTACCCGAATCAGATGGGGCATCTGGTGATTGCTCTGCTGCTGGCCTGGGGCGGCACCTTTGTCATCCTGCTACAGTCTTCGCTATTTTTACGTCTGCTGGGCGAGAAAGGGGTGAACGCACTTGAACGCCTGATGGGATTGATTCTGGTGATGATGGCAACCCAGATGTTCCTCGACGGCATTCGAATGTGGATGAAGGGGTAACGAGGAGAGTTTTTCGAAAAGAACCCGGTAGCGTCACAACTACCGGGCGAACAAACTTAACTCAACAGCTGGAACGCAATCATCCCAACGATGGCACCGACAGTGCCGAGGATGGTTTCCATCATGGTCCAGGTTTTCAGCGTTTCGGCTTCGGTCGCGCCGGTAAATTTACCGAACAACCAGAAACCGGCGTCGTTAACGTGGCTGACAACAATCGAACCACCAGCGATACAAATCGACAGCGCCGCCATTTGCGCACCGGAGTAGTTCAGTTGTTCAATAACCGGCATCACCAGTCCTACCGCCGTTAAACAGGCTACGGTGGCAGAACCCTGAATGATGCGCACTGCAGCTGCCAGCACGAAGCAGGTGATAGCAATCGGCAGGCCCATGCCGGTTAACGCTTCGCCCAGTGCCGGACCTACGCCAGAGTCAACCAGCACCTGTTTGAACACGCCGCCCGCACCAATCACCAGCAGAATGATCCCCGCCGGTTGCAGCGCGTGACCGCAAATCTCCATCACTTTGTCTTTTGGCATGCCCTGACGCATTGCCAGACCGTAAATCGCCACCAGACAAGCAACCAGAATCGCGGTAAACGGATGACCGATAAACTCAAACCATTCGTAAGCAGTTGATCCTTCCGGCACAAAACGCGCGGCAATGGTTTTCAGCCCTACCAGCACCAGCGGCAGCAGGATCAGCGACAGGCTGAATCCGAAAGATGGCATTTTGCCTTCGCCGAGATGCGGTTCGCTGATGTCGTCAGGAATATGCAGCTCAACGTAACGGCTGATGAAGTTACCCCACAGCGGCCCGGCAATAATCATTCCCGGAATTGCCGCACACAGGCCAATCAGGATCATCCAGCCAAAGTCGGCATTCATCTGCGATGCCAGCAGCATCGGCGCTGGTCCAGGCACCAGAAATGCCGCCGCTGCCGCCACGCCTGCAAATAATGGGATTACCAGCTTCACCAGGTTCGTACCGGTGTGGCGCGCCATTGAGAAAGCAACGCTAATCAGCAGAACTATCGCCACTTCAAAGAACAGCGGTAGCGCACAGACCAGCCCCGCAAGGCCGATGGCATAATGCGCGCGGCTGTGACCGAAGGATTTGAGCATTTTGACGGCAATCTGATCGACTGCGCCGGTTTCATGTAAGATCTTGCCAAACATAGCTCCCAGGGCGACAACCACCGCCAGGAAGCCGAGGGTGCCTCCCATCCCTTTTTCCATCGTCGCTGCGATTTTATCGAGCGGCATACCAGAAAAAAGGCCAGCCCCCATGGACACCACCATTAAAGCCAGGAAAGCGTGCATACGCGCCTTCATGACTAAAAACAGCAGCAGTAAAACAGACCCTACTGCTGTTAAAACAAGCGTTAATGTAGTCACTACTTATTTGCCTTTTTTAATAACCTCAATGGTGCTTGCCACAACACCTTCCAGCGGTTGATCGATATCCACCACCAGTACATCGGTTTCGTCCGCACCCGGCTCCTGCAGCGTTTCAAACTGCGTCACCAACATTTGGGTTTTAAAGAAATGGCCTTTGCGCGCTTTCAGGCGGCTTTCAATCACATCAAAATCGCCTTTCAAATAGATGAAAGAGAGATTCGGATTACCTTCACGCAGCAAGTCGCGATAGTGTTTTTTCAATGCAGAACAGACGATCAGCGACACTTTATTAGTGCGCTGCATAGCAAACGCGGCGTCGTTCAGCGCCTGCAACCACGGTTTGCGATCGTCGTCATTCAGTGGTTCGCCAGACGCCATTTTTTCGATATTGCGCCGTGGATGGAGGAAATCGCCATCAAGAAACGCGGCATGAAGTTGATGCGCCACTTCACTGGCGACCGCAGATTTGCCGCTGCCCGATACGCCCATCAAGACGTAAATGTGGTGATCATGGTTAGTCGTGCTCAAAGTGGTGCCCCCACAATACAAGAATTAAAAATGTTACGGGTAACTGTTATCGGTAACATTGTCCAGCCGGACAATATCAGAAGCAATATCCATCCATGCCTTAAGTGTATAAGTGTGAGCTACTTCAAATTTGTGGGCTTAAATAGATCCGCCCGGTGACAAGGTGAAACCTAAATCTAACATTTTCGGTGTCACAGATTCGCCACGAATACGCGCCAGCAGGCGTTCAGCGCCAATACTGCCCATCCGCTCACGCGGCGTCAGCACGCTCGCAAGTCGTGGCTCCATCACCTGACCAATGTCATGACCGTGGAAACCGGCAATCGCCATATCGTCAGGAACTTTTAACCCCAGACGCTGACATTCAAACGCCGCGCCGACCGCCAGGTCATCATTCGTACAGAACACGCCATCCAGCTGCGGATATTCCCGCCGCGCCTGGCGAATCAGTTCAATACCGGAAGAGTAAGAAGAAGATTGCTCAACCATCACGCTATATGGCACCAGGCCTGCATCCAGCATCGCCTGTTCGTATCCCTTCTGTTTGATGATAGTACGTTCGTCGAGACGTGCGCCGAGATAGGCAATGTGGCGATGCCCGCGAGCAATAATGGCAGTGGTCATCTGGCGTGCTGCTTCAAAGTTATCAAAACCGACGGCGATATCAAGGCATGGCGACTTGCTGTCCATCAGTTCCACCACGGGAATACCCGCCACTTCAATCATCTTTAAGGTGCGCGGCGTGTGGGTACGTTCGGTGAGGATCAGGCCGTCGATATTCCAGGAGAGCATGGATTCGAGGCGTTCTTGCTCCATTTCCGGTTTATAACCGTAGTGCGCCAGCATGGTCTGATAACCGTGCGCGTCGGTGACGCTTTCGATTCCGCGTAATACTTCCGCGAAAACCTGGTTGGTGAGAGAAGGTAACAGGACGCCAATCGCCCGGCTGGTGGCGTTAGAGAGGATATCGGGCGCACGATTGGGAATATAGCCCAGTTCATCAAGAGCCGCGGCAATCTTGCCGCGTAGAGCGACGGAAACCTGCTCCGGGTTGCGTAAAAAACGGCTGACCGTCATTTTGGTCACGCCTACACGGTCAGCCACATCCTGAAGTACGGGTCTTTTCTTTTTCATCGTCCTGAAGGTACAAAAGAGATAGATTCTCTTAGTTTAACACGGACACATCAGAACCTTCCCGGGGAAAACAGTGCTTGTTTACAATTATTAGATATACACTAAATCAATTGCATCGCATTGTGCTAACGACGCGGCAAAACCCCGGAAGCGTACATCAGCACGCGACCGGAGCGAGCGAGGAAGCCTGCAAAAAGGCAGGCTTCAAAGATGCCGTTGAGTTTTAAACCGGCGGCAGATCGAACAGTAACACTTCGCTGTCGCTATCCGCATGGATGGAGATTGCCTGCTCATCCCAGATTGCCAGACCATCGCTGGTCGAGGCTTTCACGCCGTTAATGGTGACATTGCCTTTCACCACCTGGATCCAGACGCGGCGTTCAGCGGCAATCTGATGCACCGACTGCTCATCTTTCAGCAACGCCCAGCGGTACAGTTCCATATCCTGATGCACTTTCAATGAACCATCTCGCGCATCCGGCGAGAGCACCAGCTGTTTGCCCTGTACGGCATCGAAGCGACGCTGTTCATAACGCGGCGTAATACCGTTTTCTTCAGGCATGATCCAGATCTGATACAGATGCAGACGCTCGGTGCTGCTTGGGTTGTACTCTGAGTGACGAATACCCGTACCAGCACTCATAATCTGGAACTCACCCGCCGGAACCTGCTCTTTATTGCCCATGCTGTCCTGATGCTCAACAGTACCTTCCAGCACGTAGGTCAAAATTTCCATATCTTTATGCGGGTGAGTGCCGAAGCCCTGCCCTGCTTCAATCACGTCGTCGTTAATCACGCGCAGCGCGGAGAAGCCCATAAAGTTCGGATCGTAATAGTTGGCAAAAGAGAAAGTATGCCAGGAGTCCAGCCAGCCATGATTTGCATGACCACGTTCATTTGCTTTGCGTAAGTAGATCATTTGTATTCGCCCCCTGAATGATTTCGATGGGCTTAGTGTGGACCCGATCTGCCTGGGATGATAGAGGGTGAAAATTGACCCCTCTGTTCAAAAAAATTGAACTATTCGAGGGGCCATCAAACTTACTTAGCGAGAGTTACTGTGGAGGGAGAGGCTTGCTCAAATCCGCGTTCAAGGATTTCCAGATTGGTAAGAACTTCAGATTCCTTGACGTAATTTGGCGCACCGTGGGTGATGGTTTGATACAACGCATCATAAACGCGCCCGTAATCGCCCATCTCCGGCTTCATCTCTTCTCTGACCGTCACGCCCTCGTCATTGACATACTCCAGCACACCGACCGAATCATCCGCTGCGAATCCCGGTTCGCCCGGCATAATATTAGCCTTCAGGCTGGTTTCCTGCTGGTCGATACCGTATTTAATAAACGAACCTTTCTTACCGTGAACGATAAATTTCGGATAATCGATTTTCACCAGATGGCTGGTTTTGACGATGGCTTTCAGGTCGCCATAAAACAGTTGCGCTTCAAAGGTGTCGTCAGGATTGGCTTTATTACGCAGGCTGCGGATGTCATAAGCGACGTGATCCGGGCGACCGAACAGAGAAATAATCTGGTCCATCGTATGCACACCAAGGCCATAAAACGCGCCATCCTGCGGCAGCCCAGGTTTGGTTTCTGCCACCGGGCGGTAATAGTCAAAATGGCTTTCCACTTCAACAATCTCTCCCAACTTGCCACTTTCAATCGCTTTTTTCGCTGTCAGGAAGCAGGAGTCAAAGCGACGATTCTGATACGGCGTGACGGTCAGCCCTTTGCTTTTCGCCAACGCAAACAGCTCTTTCGCCTGCGCAAGTGTCGGAGTGAACGGTTTTTCGACCAGCACATTTTTCCCGGCTTCCAGCGCGCGTTTCGCGTACTCGAAATGGCTGTCCGCGTGGGTGCAGACAACAACCAGCTTAACATCGGGATCGTTTAGTACTTCGTCGAGATCGCTGGTGAAATGGATATGGGAATAAATGGGAGCCTGTTCTTCCGGCTTCGCATGGCGACGAAAAATATGCGCGACATGCCAGCTATCCTTGCGGTTAAGTACATACGGCAGATGGTAACGGGTGGTGCTTTTGCCGAAGCCAATAAAGGCGCAGTTGATGACCATGATTTCGTCCTTTTTAAGGTGGTTATTTACACCTTAGCGCAAAGCGGACGTGGTTCCTACTGGAGTGCGCATAACGAACACAAGCACTCCCGTGGATAAATTGAGAACGAAAGATCAAAAAAAAAGCCAGCACCCGGCTGGCTAAGTAATACTGGAAGCAATGTGAGCAATGTCGTGCTTTCAGGTTCTCCGCGAGGGTCTTCCTGATCGCGAGACAATAATAATCATTCTCATTCGCACTTGTCCAACACTTTTTGCAAAAAAATGCATTTGACTCGCATTTGAAAGTCAATGATGTTGAAAGGGACATTTACCCCAAAGAGGACAAAGGAATGAGTGAGATAGTAATACGCCACGCAGAAACACGGGATTACGAGGCCATCAGGCAGATTCACGCCCAGCCGGAGGTGTATTGCAACACACTACAGGTGCCTCATCCTTCCGATCATATGTGGCAGGAGCGACTCGCCGATCGTCCCGGCATCAAGCAACTCGTCGCCTGTATTGATGGAGACGTCGTGGGCCATCTCACCATTGACGTGCAACAGCGCCCACGCCGCAGTCATGTTGCCGATTTTGGTATCTGTGTCGACTCTCGTTGGAAGAACCGCGGCGTCGCCAGCGCCCTGATGCGAGAGATGATTGAAATGTGCGACAACTGGTTGCGGGTAGATCGCATTGAACTAACCGTGTTTGTCGATAACGCCCCGGCAATTAAGGTCTATAAAAAATACGGCTTTGAAATTGAAGGGACTGGTAAGAAGTACGCATTGCGTAATGGTGAATATGTCGATGCATATTATATGGCGCGGGTGAAGTAAGATAGTGCCCTTTTTCTGAGATGGAAAAAGGGTGTCATTCAAAATCGACATACCTTCCTTTAAGGTATTTATTTGCCCAATACATATATTGAGATTTAACTCATAATTACTTCCTAAAGTGTAATATTTTATTTTTTAATATATACGCCTACAATTTCCTGGAGTAAATAAATAACAATTAACAAGCATAATATTGCCATTGATAAAATAGCATGCCATAAAAGGACTTTTCAGGGATGAGTAATATTGTTTACCTGACAGTAACGGGAGAACAACAAGGAAGCATCTCCGCAGGTTGTGGGACTTCTGAGTCTACAGGTAATCGTTGGCAGAGCGGGCATGAGGATGAAATATTTACATTCTCACTCTTAAATAATATTAATAATACGGGGCTTGGTTCACAGTTCCATGGTATAACATTTTGTAAATTAATTGATAAAAGCACTCCATTATTTATTAATTCCATTAACAATAATGAACAATTATTTATGGGATTTGACTTCTATCGAATAAATAGATTTGGTAGATTGGAAAAGTATTATTATATACAACTAAGAGGCGCTTTTTTATCGGCTATTCATCACCAGATCATTGAAAACCAACTGGATACAGAAACAATAACTATTAGTTATGAATTTATCCTCTGTCAACATCTTATCGCAAATACCGAGTTCAGCTATTTGGCACTCCCTGAAAATTATAACCGTTTGTTTTTACCAAATTCAAAAAACCAAACAAATAATCGTTTCAAAACGTTAAACAGCAAAGCTATTGGCAGGCTACTTGCTGCTGGTGGCGTATACAATGGGAACATTGAAGGATTCAGAGATACTGCGGAAAAACTGGGTGGAGATGCAATAAAAGGCTATGATCAAATACTAAATGAAAAAACAGCGGGCATAGCGATAGCAACAGCATCTATTCTTTTAACAAAGCGTTCTAATGTTGATACATATACAGAAATAAATAGTTACTTAGGCAAACTTAGAGGTCAACAAAAACTTCTTGATGGTATAGACATAATAGAAATAATATACATTAAGAGACCTTCAAAAGACTTAGCTAACTTACGAAAGGAGTTTAATAAAACTGTAAGAAAAAATTTTCTTATCAAACTTGCAAAAACCTCCGAAGCATCTGGAAGATTCAACGCCGAAGACCTTTTAAGAATGAGAAAGGGCAATGTTCCTCTAAATTATAATGTTCACCATAAACTATCTCTAGATGATGGTGGTACTAATGATTTCGAAAATTTAGTATTAATCGAAAACGAACCATATCATAAAGTTTTTACTAACATGCAATCACGAATAGCTAAGGGAATATTAGTAGGTGAAAGCAAAATCACTCCCTGGGCCATTCCATCTGGCTCAATTTATCCTCCCATGAAAAATATTATGGACCACACAAAATGATGACTAAAACCCAAATAAATAAATTAATAAAAATGATGAATGATTTAGACTATCCATTTGAAGCACCGCTCAAGGAATCATTTATTGAAAGTATAATCCAAATAGAATTTAATTCTAATTCAACTAATTGCCTGGAGAAGTTATGTAATGAAGTTAGTATTCTTTTTAAGAATCAACCTGATTATCTTACTTTTTTAAGAGCAATGGATGGATTCGAAGTTAATGGATTACGATTATTTAGCCTCTCGATTCCAGAACCTTCAGTTAAAAACCTTTTTGCCGTAAATGAATTTTATAGAAATAATGATGATTTCATAAACCCTGATCTACAAGAACGGTTAGTGATCGGGGATTATAGCATTTCAATATTTACTTATGACATTAAAGGTGATGCTGCCAACTTACTGATTTAGTGTATGATGGTGTTTTTGAGGTGCTCCAGTGGCTTCTGTTTCTATCAGCTGTCCCTCCTGTTCAGCTACTGACGGGGTGGTGCGTAACGGCAAAAGCACCGCCGGACATCAGCGCTATCTCTGCTCTCACTGCCGTAAAACATGGCAACTGCAGTTCACTTACACCGCTTCTCAACCCGGTACGCACCAGAAAATCATTGATATGGCCATGAATGGCGTTGGATGCCGGGCAACAGCCCGCATTATGGGCGTTGGCCTCAACACGATTTTACGTCACTTAAAAAACTCAGGCCGCAGTCGGTAACCTCGCGCATACAGCCGGGCAGTGACGTCATCGTCTGCGCGGAAATGGACGAACAGTGGGGCTATGTCGGGGCTAAATCGCGCCAGCGCTGGCTGTTTTACGCGTATGACAGTCTCCGGAAGACGGTTGTTGCGCACGTATTCGGTGAACGCACTATGGCGACGCTGGGGCGTCTTATGAGCCTGCTGTCACCCTTTGACGTGGTGATATGGATGACGGATGGCTGGCCGCTGTATGAATCCCGCCTGAAGGGAAAGCTGCACGTAATCAGCAAGCGATATACGCAGCGAATTGAGCGGCATAACCTGAATCTGAGGCAGCACCTGGCACGGCTGGGACGGAAGTCGCTGTCGTTCTCAAAATCGGTGGAGCTGCATGACAAAGTCATCGGGCATTATCTGAACATAAAACACTATCAATAAGTTGGAGTCATTACCGACATTAAAAGTAACTTTTTTGAAATTAGAGATAATATTGGCACAGAAAATATATTCAGTTCGTTTAGTGATTTCTCTTCATTCTTAAACGAAATCATGGACAGTTGTTCATAATAATCAAAAGGAAACAAAAATCATTGTAAACCATGCCATCTTTTTAGAGATTACCAGCAGAAAATTCCTTGTTCGAAATTTAGCAGTGCAAGCTATGGAAAAACTTACAACGGAACTACACTCCTTAAGTGAGATGGACCGAAGACATGTAGTCTCTATTTTAGCCGAAATAGCTAATGGCTATGATGATTTTAATGACATGTTGATTTATTTAGAATTTTACCCGAATCATAAGATTCTGATATCTTAAATAAGAAAATCCCGTTCGACGTTCTGAAAAAGAAATCATAAAATATTAGCAGATACTTATTTCGTGACTATATCTTATCCGATGAACTTTTTTCAAAACCAGCATTTAATAATATCTTTGACGAAGATGAACGCGTCTTTGCTCAATGTATCACACAGGAATAATAATATAACACTCAACAATAATATTTATTATAATTATGATTACTTATCACGACGCATTCGCGAAAGCGAACCATTACCTTGATGATGCAGATCTCCCGGTCGTCATTACTCTACATGGACGCTTTAGCCAGGGCTGGTATTTCTGTTTCGAAGCACGAGAATTTCTCGAAACTGGAGATGAGGCCGCGCGCTTAGCTGGTAACGCACCTTTTATTATTGATAAAGACAGTGGTGAAATTCATTCTCTGGGAACGGCAAAACCGCTGGAAGAATATCTACAGGATTACGAAATAAAAAAGGCTACCTTCGGCTTGCCCTGACAAAATAGCCCTCTTCCCACGAAGAGGGCCGCTAACCTTAGTACCCCGCCGTTAAATCATCCACCGAGCGCGGGTCGGATGCGCCGTACAACTCACCGTCCGGCCCAACCATAATGCTTTGTGTACTGCCCATCGCCTCTTTCAGCGCCACTTTCTGACCTTTTGCTTCCAGCAGCTTGAGCGTATCCGGGCTAAACCCTTTTTCGACACGCAGCTCGTCCGGCAACCACTGATGGTGGAAACGCGGCGCATTGGTCGCTTCGGCGACGTTCAAGCCATAATCGATGCTATTCACCACCATTTGCAGCACTGTAGTGATGATCCGGCTACCGCCTGGGCTACCGGTAACCAGCCAGGTTTTACCGTCTTTCACCACAATGGTCGGCGACATCGACGACAGCGGGCGTTTGTTCGGCCCGACGGCGTTGGCATCACCGCCCACCAGCCCGTAAACGTTCGGTACGCCCGGTTTGGCGGAGAAATCATCCATCTGGTTATTAAGCAGAATACCGCTCTCGCCCGCGACAATGCCCGTACCGAAGGTGGTGTTCAGCGTATAGGTCACCGCCACCGCGTTACCATCTTTATCCACCACTGAGTAATGGGTAGTTTGATTACTCTCATAAGGCGCAAGCTTGCCGGGGCGAATTTCGCTGGATGGCTTCGCTTTATTGATATCAATTTGATCGGCAATAGATTTGGCATAGGCTTTATTGGTCAGCGCCTGCCACGGTACTTTGACAAAATCCGGGTCGCCAAGATATTCCGAGCGGTCGGCGTAGGCGTATTTCTCCGCTTCTGCCATGATTTGCATCGCATCGGCGCTGCCAAAGCCGTATTTCTTCATATCGAAGTTTTCCAGAATATTGAGGATTTGTACGATATGGATCCCGCCGGAGGATGGCGGTGGCATGGAGTAAACCTGATACCCGCGATAATCGCCGCTTATCGGAGTGCGTTCGACCGCTTTATAGGCTGCTAAATCTTCTTTAGTGATCAAGCCACCGTTTTTCTGCATCTCCTGGGCGATCTGTTCCGCAATCGTGCCTTTATAGAATTCGTCCGGGCCGTTTTCAGCAATCATCTCCAGGCTCTTTGCCAGGTTCGCCTGCACCAGCGTGTCGCCCTTTTTCAGCGGCTCGCCCTCTTTCCAGAAGATAGCTTTACTGTTTTCGTGATTCGGCAACACTTCGCTACCGTAGGTTTTGAGATCGTCAGCCAGCGCGTCGTTAACGATAAAACCATCGCGTGCCAGTTTAAACGCGGGCTGCACGACTTTGTTCAGCGGCATGGTGCCGTATTTATCCAGCGCCAGCGAGAAACCTGCTACCGTACCCGGTGTGCCGGAAGCCAGATGCGAAGTGAGTGATTTTTTGCTGTCCGGGTTGCCCTGATCATCGAGGAACATATCGCGGGTCGCTTTGGCGGGTGCCATTTCGCGGAAATCGATAGCCGTGGTATTGCCATTTTTCGAGCGGATTAACATAAAACCACCACCGCCCAGATTCCCTGCCTGCGGATGCGTTACCGCCAGCGCGTAGCCCACCGCCACGGCGGCATCAACGGCATTCCCGCCCTCCTTGAGAATATCCACCCCCACCTGAGTGGCAGTGGCGTCCACAGACGCTACCATTCCCTGTTTCGCGCGTACCGGGTGGAAGACATCTTCCTCCACACCATACGAGACGGGCGGCGCAGGAGGCGCGGCGGCGGCGCTAAAACAACTTCCTGAGAGCAGAGCAGCAATGGCCACCCGGCGTAAAAACGTCGGTTTTATCATCGTTATTCTCCAGAGATTAAGGGGCAACCCCAGCTAAGCCTGGTATATAACTCTGAATTAATCATCGTTTTGTCGGGAAGCGAGTAAACTTAAAGGATATCTTCAGAGGAGGATACGCGATGAAACGACTTCTGATTCTTACGGCACTCCTGCCGTTTGTCGGCTTTGCACAGCCCATTAATACTCTGAACAACCCTAACCAGCCGGGGTATCAGATACCCAGCCAGCAGCGGATGCAAACCCAGATGCAGACTCAGCAAATCCAGCAAAAAGGGATGCTGAATCAGCAACTGAAAACGCAAACTCAGTTGCAACAGCAGCATTTAGAAAACCAGATAAACAATAATTCTCAGCGGGTGTTGCAGTCACAGCCGGGGGAGCGAAATCCCGCCCGGCAGCAAATGCTGCCCAACACCAACGGCGGGATGTTAAACAGCAACCGTAATCCGGATAGTTCGTTGAATCAGCAGCATATGCTGCCGGAGAGGAGAAACGGCGACATGCTGAATCAGCCCAGCACGCCGCAGCCTGACATTCCGTTGAAAACTATTGGGCCGTAAAGTTCGGACCAATCACGTCAATCGCATCGGTACAGATGCAATCCACACCCCAGCGCAGCAACTCTGCTGCGCGCTGGGGTTTATTGACGGTATAAACCAGAATCCGCAGTCCGGCGTCTTTCAACTGCATCACTCGCGCTTTATTGAGTAACTTATGATTGAGATGAATAGAGACGCAGCCCAGCCGCGCGGTCAGTTCGCGCCAGTCGTCGCGCCACTCATCCAGCAACAAACCGCGCGGCAGTTCCGGTGCCGCCTGTTGTGCAGCTTCTAAAGCATCAATCTCAAACGATGACAGCAGCGGCGGCGTCATACCGGCCCACAGCTCGCGTGCCGCCAGCGCCACCATTTTGCCCGTTAATGGCCCGGTGCCGGTGGTGGGTTTGATTTCGATATTCGCCATCATCCCGTGTTCGCGGCAACGTTCCGCCACCTGCGAAAGCAACGGTAGCGGCTCACCTTTAAACATTTTGCTGTACCAACTGCCCGCATCCACGCGCAGTAAATCCTGCCAGTTCAGTTCACCCGCGACGCCCCAGCCGTTGCTGGTACGTTCGAGATTGTCGTCATGGAGCAGGAAGATCTCGCCATCTTTCGATAACTTCGCGTCAAATTCGATCATCTTATGACCGTATTTTGCCCCGACGTCGATTGACGCCAGGGTGTTTTCCGGGGCCAGCTTACCGCCGCCACGATGAGCGACGATGCGGGGATAAGGCCAGTTACTCATACTCGTTGTCCTGTTTCACCATCAAAAAGATGCAGCTGATTTTCCGCCAGATGCAGCCACAGCGTGCTGCCTGCCGTCGGGCGCTCCTGATGCGCCAGTCGCACCACCAGCTTCTGCTCGCCCCAGCGTCCGTGCGCCAGGTTATCTGCGCCGAGGATCTCCAGCGTGTCCATCACCATCGGTACGCCGCCTTCTGCCTGCGAGCTTAGCGCAATATGTTCCGGGCGAATGCCGAGAGTCATTTTACGCCCGGCATACTGACGGTAGCCACCGTTTAGCGGCAGCTCAATACCGCCGTCCAGTTCGAAATGCGTGCCTTCGTTATTCACGCGGCCTGTCAGCAGGTTCATCGCCGGACTGCCGATAAAACTCGCTACAAACAGGCTGGCGGGCTTTTCGTAGACTTCAACTGGTGTGCCAATCTGTTCGGCAACACCGCCGTTCATCACCATTACTCGCTGGGCGAGCGTCATCGCTTCAACCTGATCGTGAGTAACGTAGAGTGAAGTCGTTTTCAGGCGACGGTGCAACTGTTGCAGTTCAAGACGCATCTGCACGCGCAGCTTGGCATCGAGGTTAGAGAGCGGCTCATCAAACAGGAACACCGCCGGATCGCGCACAATCGCGCGGCCCATCGCCACACGCTGGCGCTGACCGCCGGAAAGCTCGCGCGGGCGACGTTTGAGCAGACCGTCCAGCTCCAGAATGCGCGCCGCTTCTTTAACGCGCTCGGCAATTTGCTGCTTGCCCATGCCGCGAATTTTCAGCCCCCACGCCATGTTTTCTTCGACACTCATATGCGGATAAAGCGCGTAGTTCTGGAACACCATCGCAATCCCGCGATCTTTTGGCTCCATTTCAGTCACGCGCTGGTCGTTGATCCAGATATCGCCTTCTGTCACCCGCTCCAGCCCGGCAACCATGCGCAGCAGCGTCGATTTCCCGCAGCCAGACGGCCCGACCATCACGATAAATTCGCCATCCGCCACATCAAGGGTCAGCGGTTTAATGACCTGGGTTTTACCATCCCAGCTTTTGGTTACTGCCTGTAATTTCAGTCCTGCCATCTTATTTCTCACTATCGACCAGGCCGCGCACGAAGGCACGCTGCATCACTAAAACAATCACCACCGGAGGGATAAGCGTTAACAACATCGCCACCATCACTGAGTTCCATTCCGTGGTGCCTTCGCCTGTAGCGATCATCCCTTTGATCCCTGCCACGGTGGTGCCGAGATCCACATCGGTAATAATCAACAACGGCCACAAATACTGATTCCAGCCGTAGATAAAGGTGATCACAAACAGCGCCGCCAGATTAGTTTTGGAGAGCGGAAAAACGATGTCGCAAAAGAAGCGCATTGGCGATGCGCCGTCGATCCGCGCGGCTTCCACCAGCTCATCCGGCAGCGTCATAAAGAACTGGCGGAACAGGAAAGTAGCGGTCGCCGAGGCCATCAGCGGCAGCGTTAAACCGGCGTAGCTGTCGAGCATCTGCAGGTTGGCGATGACTTCCACCGTCGGGAAGATACGTACTTCAACCGGCAGCATCAGGGTGATAAAAATCATCCAGAAGAAGAGGTTACGTAGCGGAAAACGAAACCAGACAATGGCAAATGCCGAGAGCATCGAGACGGTAATTTTGCCGAGCGTAATGCTGAACGCCATCACAAAGCTGTTAAGCAACATCCGCCAGAACGGCGCGCTATTCGTGCCTACCCCGTTCACCCAGATGTTGTGGATGTTTTCCAGCAGATGTGTGCCGGGGATGAGCGTCATCGGCGCGGCATAGACGGCCTGTTTATCCAGCGTCGCCGCGACAAACGCCACGTACAGCGGGAAGAGGATCACCGCGATCCCGAGGATCAGCATGGTATGGCTGAATATCGTCAGCCACGGACGGTTCTCAATCATTGGTAACGCACCTTGCTTTCAACATAGCGGAACTGCACCACCGTCAGCACGATGACGAGGAACATCAACACCACCGACTGTGCGGCAGACGAAGCCAGATCCAGTCCGGTAAAACCTTCGCGGTAGATCTTATAAATCAGCGTCGTGGTGGCCTGAACCGGCCCGCCGGACGTGGCGGCGTCGATCACCGGGAAGGTGTCGAAGAAGGCATACACCAGGTTCACTACCAGCAGGAAGAAACTCACCGGGGCGATAAGCGGCAGCGCAATCTTAAAGAAGCGGCGAATCGGCCCTGCACCGTCGATGGCTGCGGCTTCGATCAACGAACGGGGAATGGATTGCAGCGCGGCATAGAAGAACAGGAAGTTGTAGCTGATTTGCTTCCATACTGAGGCAAACACCACCAGAAACATTGCCTGACCGCTGTTTTGCGCGTGGTTCCAGTCGTAGCCGAACTCCGCGAGAAAATGGGTGATCAGCCCGCGACCGGGGTTAAACAGGAAGATCCACAATACGGCGGCAACGGCGGGAGCCACGGCGTAAGGCAGCAACATTAAGGTTTGATAGAAACGGCTGCCGCGCACGATGTACTCCACCAGCGCCGCAAAGAACAGCGATACCAGCAAACCGCTGACGGTGACAAAGGTGCTGAATTTTATCGTCGTCCAGAAGGAGTCGAGATAGTAGCTGTCATGGAACAGCGTGACGAAGTTATCCAGGCCGACAAACTGGCTGGAGAAACCAAACGGATCGACGCTTTGTAGCGAGTACCACAACGCTTCGCCCGCAGGCCAGATAAAAAAGATAACGGTGATGATGAGCTGCGGCGCGACCAGCAGATAAGGCAGCCAGCGCGAGCGGAACACCGGACGGGATGATGACATTACGGTTAATTCCTGAACTGTGCCGGATGCGCTTCGCTTATCCGGCCTACACGCGATGCCAGGTCAGATAAGCGAAACGCATCCGACATTACACTGATTAAGACTTCGTCGATTTCTCAAAGCGGCGCAGCAACTGATTTCCACGCTCAACGGCGGTATCCAGTGCCTGCTGTGGTGTCTTCTTACCGGTCCACACGCTCTCCAGCTCTTCATCCACAATCACGCGGATCTGCGGCATGTTGCCCAGACGCAGCCCTTTGGTGAACGGCAACGGCGGCTTATTCAGCATCTGACGCGTCGCGGTATCCGCCCCTGGGTTTTTCTCATAAAAGCCCTGCTCACGGGTCAGGTCATACGCTGCTTTGGTGATTGGCAGATAACCGGTTTTCTGATGCCACTCGGCAGCGTTTTCTGGCTTCGCGAGGAAATCGAGGAACTTCGCCACACCGGTATACGTTTCTTTATCTTTACCCTGCATCACCCACAGGCTGGCTCCGCCGATAATGGCGTTTTGTGGCGCATCTTTCGCATCGGCGTCGTAAGGCATCATGCCTACGCCGTAGTTAAATTTGGCGTACTCGCGAATGTTGGCAAGAGAACCGGAAGAGGCGGTGGTCATCGCGCAATCACCGTTATAGAACTTCTCGGTGGATTCATCCTTACGACCGACGTAGCTGAAGTCGCCCTTCTTGTTCATCTCCTCGAGCATGGCGATGTGTTTCACCTGCTCCGGCTTATTGAACTCCAGCACCGCGTCCGTGCCGTCAAAGCCGTTGTTTTTGCTGGCAAACGGCAGACCGTTCCAGGCGCTAAAGTTTTCCAGTTGGATCCAGCCCTGCCAGCCGCTGGCGTAGCCGCACTTCATGCCGGAGGCTTTCAGTTTCGCGGCATAGTCCGCCAGATCCTGCCAGGTTTTCGGCGGCTGTTCCGGGTCTAATCCTGCTTTCTTGAAGGCGTCTTTGTTGTAATAGAGAACGGGGGTCGAGCTGTTGAATGGCTGGGAGAGTAAGTGGCCCGTTTTGCTGTCGGAGTAGTAACCTGAAACCGTCGGCACAAACTGCGACTCATCGAACTGAATCCCTGCCTCTTTAAACACGTCATACACCGGTTTAATGGCTTTCGACGCCATCATGGTGGCGGTGCCAACTTCATAAACCTGCAAAATAGCCGGCGCGTTGCCGGTACGAAATGCGGCAATCCCCGCGCTTAAATTCTGTTCGTAGTTGCCTTTATAGGTCGGTACAATTTTGTAATCCGGGTTTTCGGCGTTAAAACGTTGGGCCAGAGAATCCACCTCTTTACCCAGTTCCCCTTCCATAGAATGCCAGAACGGAATGGTCGTCACTGCCTGTGCATTCCCCATTAACGCCAGTCCGAGCGCCAGTGCTGAAGCTGTATAATGTAACGGTTTCATCGTTTATCTCTCTTGTTGTACCGAATGCGCGAATTCACGCGTTTTATGCTCGCGGGGTAACATGACATGCTCGAATTACAGAAAAATAACTTTTTTGTTACATTTGTAAGATAGTAAGGTGTCAGAAAGATGACAAGGCGGTGACGGCGTGGGTGAGGGAAAATGGGAGATGGGGCACGGATAAGCGGGAAAATATAGAAGGTCTGAATCAAACTCTACAGATTGCTCATCGTTTCATGCCGGATGCGGCGTAAACGCCTTATCAGGCCTACAAGATCGTGCAAATTCAACATATTGCCACTCACCCAGTAGGCCTGATAAGCGCAGCGCATCAGGCAATTTTACATTTGTCACCTGTCTCAAAGGAGTCTTTTGACTCCCTATCAATCAACGTGTTATTACCCGCCTAAATACGCACTTCTCACCGCTTCATTCGCCAGCAGCGCATCACCAGTATCGGAAAGCACTACATGGCCGTTTTCCAGCACGTAGCCGCGATCCGCCAGCTTTAGCGCCTGGTTGGCGTTCTGCTCGACGAGAAAGATAGTCATCCCCTGCTCGCGCAGCTGCTCGATGGTGTCGAAAATTTGCTGGATGATAATCGGCGCAAGACCGAGCGATGGCTCATCAAGCAGTAGCAAACGCGGGTTGCTCATCAGCGCACGACCAATCGCCAGCATCTGCTGTTCACCGCCGGACATGGTGCCCGCCCGCTGAATACGGCGCTCATGCAGACGTGGAAACAGCTCATACACCCACTTTATGCGCTCCTGGAACTGGTCGCGTTCAGCAAAAAAACCGCCCATCGCCAGGTTCTCTTCCACCGTCATCCGCGAGAAGACGCGACGCCCTTCCGGGACAATCGCCACCGCTTCGCGCATGATTTTCGCTGTCTGCCAGTCGGTAATGTCTTTATCATCAAACACAATTCGCCCGCTGGTGGCACGCGGATCGCCGCATAACGTGCCGAGCAAGGTGGTTTTCCCCGCCCCGTTCGCGCCAATCAGCGTGACAATCTCGCCCTGATTGATATGCAGGCTCACCTCATGCAGCGCCTGGATTTTGCCGTAGTGGGCGCTGACTTTGTCAAAGGACAACATGACTTTTTCCATCTTATGCCTCACCTAAATAGGCACGGATCACGTCCGGGTTATTACGGATCTGCTCCGGCGTACCGTTTGCCAGCGGCGTCCCCTGATTGACCACGTAAATTCGGTCCGAAATTCCCATCACCAGCTTCATATCGTGTTCAATCAACAAGATAGTGGTGTTGTGATGATTGCGCAGTTCGGCAATCAGCTCATCCAGCTCTTTCGTCTCTTTCGGGTTAAGACCTGCCGCAGGTTCGTCGAGCATTAAAATCTCCGGCTGCGTCACCATGCAGCGGGCAATCTCAAGACGGCGCTGGTCACCATAGGCCAGGTTACTCGCCTGACGGTTGGCGTGTTCCAGCAAACCAATGCGCTCAAGCCAGGTCGCGGCGCGGTCGAGCGCTTCGCTCTGGGCGCGACGGAAGGATGGCGTTTTCAACAGGCCAGAGAACAGCCCGGTTTTCAGTTGCTGATGCTGCGCCACCAGCAGGTTTTCAATTACCGTCATTTCACGGAACAGACGCACATGCTGGAAGGTGCGCACCACGCCCATGCGGGCAATTTGCTGCCCCGGTAAACCTTCCAGGTGCTGATCGCGCAGTAAAATGGTGCCGCCGGTGGGTTTGTAGAATCCGGTCAGACAGTTAAAAACCGTGGTTTTTCCGGCACCGTTAGGGCCGATTAACGAGACGATCTCCTGCGGGTACAGTTCAAGATTGACGTTGTTCACCGCCAGCAGGCCGCCGAAGCGCATCATCAGGCCGTTAACAGATAATAATGGCTGACTCATGCCTGCTCTCCTTTCGCTGCGCCGTTTTTCAGCTTCAGTTGCGGGCGCGTCATGGGCAGCAAGCCCTGCGGACGCCAGATCATCATCAGCACCATCAAACCACCGAGCATTAACATGCTGTATTCGTTGAAATCACGCATCAACTCGCGCGACACCACCAGCAAAATTGCCGCCAGAATCACCGCAAATTGCGAGCCCATACCGCCGAGCACCACTATCGCCAGCACAAACGCCGATTCGGCAAAGGTGAAGGATTCCGGGCTGACAAAGCCCTGACGCGCCGCAAACAGCGTTCCGGCAAAACCGGCAAACGCGGCACTTATGGTAAAGGCAGTCAGCTTGATACGACGCGGGCTTAAGCCCAGCGAACGGCAGGCGATTTCATCTTCACGCAACGCTTCCCACGCACGCCCCAGCGGCATCCGCAGCAGGCGGTTAATGACAAACAGGCTTAGCACCACCAGCAGCAACGCCACCAGGTAGAGGAAGATGACACGATCGGAGGGATCGTATTTCAGGCCAAAGAAATTACTGAACGTGTCCCAGCCGCCTTCACGAGCGGTACGGCTGAACTCGAGTCCGAAGAGTGTCGGTTTCGGGATCTGACTGATTCCGTTCGGGCCGCCGGTAATTTCGGTGTTATTGAGCAGCAATATGCGCACAATTTCGCCGAAACCGAGGGTAACGATCGCCAGATAGTCACCGCGCAAACGCAGCACCGGAAAACCGAGCAGGAAGCCCGCCGCCGCTGCCATTAATCCAGCAATCGGCAGGCAGGTCCAGAAGCCCAAGCCGTAATAGTGATTGAGCAGCGCAAAAGTGTAAGCGCCGATGGCGTAAAAACCGCCGTACCCCAGCACCAGCAGACCAGAAAGACCAACAACCACGTTCAGCCCGAGACCGAGGATAATGTAGATCATGGTCAGGGTGGCAATATCCACCGTCCCGCGTGAAACCATAAACGGCCACGCCACCGCAAGCACCAACAGCGCCACGAGGAACAGTTTCTGCTTCACCGTGGAGCCATCAATGGCGGGCAGAATAAACTTCGGTCCGGAAACGCTTTTCAACCCTTTCTGGAAAGCCGGTCGCAAAAGCTGGAAGAAAAAGACCACCGCCGTGCCGATAAACACCCACTGCCAACGGACATCCGAAGCCGTGTCGACCACCAGTTTGGTGCCATCCAGCTCCAGTTGCACGCCCATAAAGACGCCCGCCAGCACAAAGAACATCGCGGCAGAGAGCAGCGCCATTGCAATATGCATCGGTTTCATACTTTCTCTACCTCCGGGCGACCCAGAATACCGGTCGGCATCACCAGCAGCACCAGAATCAGCAGGGCGAATGAGACCACATCTTTATATTCCGTACTCAGATAGGCAGAAGAGAGCGCCTCCGCAATCCCCAGAATCAGGCCGCCAATCATCGCTCCCGGAATGCTGCCAATCCCACCGAGCACCGCCGCGGTAAAGGCTTTCATCCCGGCCATAAAGCCGATGTAGGGGTTAATGACGCCGTAGAACTGACCGAGCAGCACACCCGCCACCGCCGCCATCGCCGCGCCAATCACAAAGGTCAGCGCAATCACCCGGTCGGTGTTAATGCCAAGCAGACTCGCCATTTTCAGATCTTCCGCGCAGGCACGACACGCGCGACCCATGCGGGAATAGCGAATGAAAATCGTCAGCGCCAGCATGGCGAGGAAGGTAACAATCCAGATCACCGCCTGCATGGTGGTAATAGAGGCAGAGAAGTTTTCGCTATGCCCCACCACCCACTGACCGTTAAACAGGCTCGGCAGCGCCACGTCGCGCGAACCTTCGGTCAGGCTGACGTAGTTTTGCAGGAAGATGGACATACCGATTGCAGAGATGAGTGCAATCAGGCGCTTAGAGTTACGCACCGGGCGGTAAGCCACCCGTTCGATACTCCAGCCGTAGGCGCTGGCAATGACGATTGCGCCGACGAATCCCGCAGCTACCAGCAGCCAGCCGGTATCAATGCCCATCATCATCAGCGCGGCGATGATCATAAATGAGACGTAGCTGCCAATCATATAAACCTCGCCGTGGGCGAAGTTGATCATGCCGATAATGCCGTAAACCATGGTGTAGCCGATGGCTATCAGCGCGTAGGTACTGCCCAGCGTGACGCCGTTAAACATCTGCTGCAAGAAATACAAAAACTGCTCAGACATAAGGTAACCTTTCTAAACCCGCCCGCATTTTACGGGCGGTGGGATGATCACTTGGCTGCCGTGGATGAACCGTCGGCGTGCCACTGGAAGACACCAAAATCAAATCCCTTAAGATCGCCTTTTTCATCCCAGTTCAGCGGCCCAATCACGGTGTTTGCACCGTTAGCTTTTAAATCTTTCACCAGCGCCAGCGGCTCATCGCTGCCGGTACGCTCAAGGGCAGTCGCCAGAGATTGCACCGCCGCGTAGGTGATCCAGACATAAGGCCCGGACGGATCTTTCTTGTCTGCTTTCAGCGCATCAACGATGCCCTGGTTTGCCGGATCCTGGTCATAGCGTTTTGGCATAGTGACCAACATGCCTTCGGCGGCATCACCGGCAATGTTCGACAACGACGCATTACCCACACCTTCCGGCCCCATAAACTGGGTTTTCAGGCCAACGGAACGGGCCTGGCGCAGCATCTGCCCCATTTCCGGGTAGTAACCGCCGTAGTAAACGAAGTCGATGTTTTCTTTTTTCAGGCGGGCGATCAGCGCGGAGAAATCTTTCTCCCCGGCGGTAATACCGTCGAAGAAGACGACGTTGGCGTTAGCCGCTTTCAGCCCGTCCTGCACCGAACGCGCCAGCCCTTCGCCATACTGTTGTTTGTCGTGAATGATGGCGATGCGCTGGGGCTTCACCGTCTCAAGAATGTATTTTGCCGCCGTTGGCCCCTGGGAAGAGTCCAGCCCGGCAGTACGCATAATGTGTTGATAACCGCGTTGGGTCAGCTCCGGGTTGGTCGCTCCCGGCGAGATCATCAGAATACCTTCGTCTTCATAGATATCTGACGCAGGCTGGGTAGAAGAAGAACACAGATGACCAATAACGTATTTAATGCCGTCATTAACGATTTTGTTGGCGACCGCAACGGCTTGTTTCGGGTCGCATGCGTCGTCATATTCCACGCCAACCAGTTTATCGCCCTTAATTCCCCCTTTGGCATTAATGTCTTTAATTGCCTGACGCGCGCCGTTAAATTCCATATCGCCCCACTGGGCAATCGGGCCGGACATCGCGCCGACAACGGCGACTTTAATATCGTCAGCCATAGCGGTGTGTGAAATTGCCAGTGCAATCATCCCTGCGATGATAGTTTTCGCATTCCGTTTCATAGTCAAAAATCCCCATTCGTGATGTTGTGTTGCTTTGTTTTTATGTGTTAACAAATCAGACTGTTCTTTTTTTATACTGCACTGTTTTTGCCTGTCTGATTAAGGGGTTAGCGCAGTATTTTGTGATAATAGCGATTAAAATCCCTATTTTTCAGTCGATTAAGAACAGATAATATTCTGAATTTATTGATAGATAAACAGAAAAAAGTGCCTTTGTCAGCATAAAATAACGGCACAAAGGGCGGAATAATTCACTATCATTCAGGGGATTATGCTGGACATTTTTCATTCTCTAATGTTTTAATTTTGTAATTATTGCTGTTAAAAAATTAATCACCTGCCAAAAGAAATAAAAAAGAGAAAGCCTCCGATTAAATTATTTCGCTACACTGGTTCCACTTTTGTGATTTACACGGGTTACCCATGAAGCTGACCATCATTCGATTAGAAAAATTTAGCGACCAAGACCGGATTGACCTGCAAAAGATCTGGCCGGAGTATTCCCCTTCCTCGTTACAGGTTGACGATAACCACCGTATCTACGCCGCGCGTTTTAACGAGCGCCTGCTCGCTGCCGTGCGGGTAACCTTAAGCGGCACCGAGGGAGCACTGGATTCCCTGCGCGTGCGGGAAGTCACCCGCCGTCGCGGTGTGGGGCAATATCTGCTGGAAGAGGTTTTGCGTAACAATCCTGGCGTTTCATGCTGGTGGATGGCGGATGCAGGCGTGGAAGATCGCGGTGTGATGACGGCGTTTATGCAGGCGCTGGGGTTTACGGCACAACAGGGCGGCTGGGAGAAGTGTTAATCGTCAAGTTTGATTTCAAAAGTGATATTGCCTGATGCGCTACGCTTATCAGGCCTACAATGTGTGTTGCAATTTACTGATTTCTTTGGATCTTGTAGGCCGGATAAGGCGTTTACGCCGCATCCGGCATGAAGCAACGTACTCGATATTAGCAATTTGGCGGCAACCCAAAGTTGCCGATTAATGATTACTTCGCATCGGTCGCCGTGCCGTTGGCGTGCCAGTCAAATACGCCGAACTCAAAGCCTTTCAGATCGCCTTTCTCATCCCAGGTCAGCGGTCCCATTACGGTATCCACGGAGTTCGCTTTCAGGTATTTGGCGATTTCAGCCGGATCGTCAGACTGATTCAGGCCCGCCTGCAAAGATTGCAGCGCGGCGTAGGTGGTCCAAACGAATGCGCCACTTGGGTCCTGTTTTTTCGCTTTGATCGCGTCAACAATGGGTTTGTTCGCCGGAACCTGATCGTAGTTCTTCGGCTTGGTCACCAGCAGCCCTTCCGCTGATTCGCCCGCAATGTTAGACAGCGAAACGTTAGCCACACCTTCCGGCCCCATAAACTGAGTTTTCAGCCCTGCCGCGCGTGCCTGACGCAGGATTTGCCCCATTTCCGGGTGATAACCGCCGTAGTAAACGAAGTCGATATTCTCTTTTTTCAGACGCGCCACCAGCGTTGAGAAATCTTTTTCCCCGGCGGTGATGCCATCAAAGAACACCACGTTTGCATTGCCTTTCTTCAGGCCGTCCTGCACCGCTCGCGCCAGACCTTCGCCGTATTGCTGTTTGTCGTGAACGATAGCAATACGCTGCGGTTTCACTTTCTCAAGAATATATTTCGCCGCCGTCGGCCCCTGGTCGGAGTCCAGGCCGGTGGTGCGCAGGATCAGCTGATAGCCACGGGCGGTCAGCTCCGGCGCGGTTGCCGCTGGGGTGATCATTAAAATGCCTTCGTCTTCGTAGATGTCAGACGCAGGCTGCGTTGATGAAGAACAGAGGTGACCAATCACATATTTAATGCCGTCGTTAACGACTTTGTTCGCCACCGCAACCGCCTGTTTCGGGTCACAGGCATCGTCATATTTTACGATTTGCAGTTTGTTGCCTTTAATGCCGCCTTTAGCGTTGATATCCGCAACCGCCTGCTCTGCGCCGGTAAACTCCTGGTCACCGTACTGCGCAACCGGACCGGACATTGCGCCCACGACCGCGACTTTAATATCTTCTGCCAGAGCCATATTGCTGAATGCCAGCGCGATACATCCTGCCAGTAACGCTTTACCCTTTATGTTCATCCTGAGAATCCCCATTCTTCTGGTTATTACGTGTGTTGTGATGTTGTTTTTCAGCACTTTATTTCGTTTTATGCATGACTACCCGTGCTTTAGCAGCATACTCTGCTAAAACATACCCGATTTTTATGATATTGGAATAGCTATTTTGACAGTTTATTAACAATCTGCGTGGGGATTGGCGTTTTGCCGGAGGGGAAATTGATTATTACAGAGGCCCAAAAAACAAAAACCCCGGACTCTCATCCAGGGTTCTCTGCTTAATAGCGGAAATTACGCTTCAATGGCAGCACGCAATTTTTTCATCGCGTTCTTTTCCAGCTGGCGTACACGCTCAGCGGAAACGCCGTAACGGTCAGCCAGTTCCTGCAACGTGGACTTGTTGTCTTCGTCCAGCCAGCGCGCACGGATGATGTCCTGGCTGCGTTCGTCCAGACCCTGCATCGCGTCGGTCAGACGGTTTGCCGCCTGCTCTTCCCAGTTATCATCTTCAATGCCGTCGGCAAAGTTAGATGATTTATCCTGCAGATAGAGCACCGGAGCCATCGGCTGGCTGTCGGAATCGTCGTCGGAAGACAGGTCAAAGGTCATGTCCTGTGCCGCCATACGTGATTCCATCTCACGTACGTCTTTGCTGGTTACGCCCAGTTCACGGGCCACCATTTCGACTTCATCCTGGTTAAACCAGCCCAGACGCTGCTTGGTTTTACGCAGGTTGAAGAACAGTTTGCGCTGCGCTTTGGTGGTCGCAACTTTGACGATACGCCAGTTACGCAGAACGTATTCGTGGATCTCTGCTTTGATCCAGTGAACGGCGAAGGAGACCAGGCGCACACCCACTTCCGGGTTGAAACGGCGCACTGCTTTCATCAGGCCGATGTTACCTTCCTGAATCAAATCCGCCTGTGGCAGGCCATAGCCCGCATAATTACGAGCAATATGAACAACAAACCGCAGGTGAGACAGGATCAGCGTTTTAGCTGCTTCCAGATCGCCATGGTAATGCAGCTTTTCAGCCAGCGCCCGCTCCTCGTCAGCCGACAACATCGGCCACGCGTTAGCTGCCCGGATGTAGGAATCCAGGTTGCCAACTGGGGCTAAAGCTAAACTTTGCATTTTGTCAGTCATTCAAATCCTCTCAATCGATATCTTCTGGCGCTTCAGTGGTAGCAACAACTGTGCCAGAGCTTAAGAGCAACGAGGTTATCATTCACTGTTTTATCAGACCGTGATTTTATCCACAAGTTCAATGCAAGCTTGTGAATAAATTACGCACAAAATGTGACATAGAGATGAAATACCGGGAAGAGACAACGGGGTCTCTTTCCCTGCTACGGAACCCATTGCAGGGAAAGAGTATAACACGCTTTTATTATTCAGGCGTAAAGTGGCGTAAATGTTGTACCGTGGCAAGCCACGCTGCCACCCAGCCAATCATCGAGCATACCAGCAGCAATAGCAGGCATTCATCGAATGATAAGCCATTGATATCAAACTTCGTTCCGAAAACCTGTGCCACTTCCGCAACCGCCGATGACAATCGCAGCACCAGAATTTCTGACAAAATTAATGACAACAATGCGCCAGAAAATCCCAGCAGTGCGCCACCATACAGGAACGGGCGCAGGATGAATCCATCTGTCGCACCAATCAGTTTCTGTACGTTAATGGAGTCACGGCGAGCAAAGATACTCAGACGCACACTGTTACCGATGACGAGGAACACGGCCGCCACCATCAACACGCCGATCATCGCCGAAACGCGCCCGACCAGCCCGGTCAACGCCGCCAGACGGGCAAACCAGCTGTCATCCATCCGCACTTCGTCAATGCCGTTAATCTGCGTGATACGATCACGCAGCGTATTCAGTGATTCCGTCCCCTGGAAATCGAGTTTCGGGATCACCACCGCCACTGCCGGAAGCGGGTTTTCTTCCAGCATATCCAGCGCACCACCAAAACCAGACCAGTTACGGAACTCACCCAGTGCGTCTTCACGAGAAAGATAGTTCACTTTCTCCACGCCTTGCTCGGCCTGCAACTGTGCCACCACGCCCGCAGCAGCGTCATCGTCCAGCGTTTTTTGCAGATAAACAGTGATTTGCGGTGACGGATAATACTGCGTCGCCGCCTGGTTAACGTTTTTGTACACCATATAACAGACGCTGGGCAGCGTCAGAGAAATGGCGATAACCATCACCGTTAAAAACGTGGCGAACGGTTTGCTTTTCAGATCCTGCAATGCGCCGTGGAAGGCATAGCGCACCTGTTCGTTGAAAACGTTGGTTTTGCGATTTACCGGTTTTGGCGAGGATTTCGCGCGTTTTGGTGCGTTACGACCGCCGTCGCCTGAGCCGCCGACCGATTTACGGAAGCGATCAAGACGCCCGCCAAACTGCCGAATATGATTGATTGCATCGCGCTTATTCATGGCCCACGCCTCCATGCAAGTGACCATCGCTCAGGGTGAGCATGCGATAGGAACGCCGCGAGATCAGGTTGATGTCGTGCGTTGCCATCAATACGGTTACCCCAACGCGGTTAAACTCTTCAAACAGACGTAAAATGCCTTCCGACAGCGCGTCGTCCAGGTTACCAGTCGGTTCGTCCGCCAGCAGTACCGCGGGCTTGTTCACCACCGCGCGGGCAATGCCAACACGCTGTTGTTCACCGCCCGAAAGCTGAATAGGGAAGTTCTTCGCTTTGTCCAGTAGCCCGACTTTATCCAGCGCCGCCGACACCCGGCGACGAATATCGTCACCGCTGGCACCGGCGATAATCAGCGGGATCGCCACGTTATCGTAGACAGTACGGTCCATCAGTAGATGGTGATCCTGGAAAATCATGCCAATCTGGCGGCGCAGAAACGGAACTTCACGGTTTTTCAGACGCGTGATGTCATGGCCGCTAAACCAGATTTTCCCGGCGCTGGGCCGCTCAATCCCACAGATCAGCTTCAGGAGGGTACTTTTCCCTGCGCCGGAATGACCGGTCAGAAACGCCATCTCACCCGGCTGCATATGGAACGTAACGCCCTGCAGCGCCTGTCTCCCACCGAGATAAGCCTTGCTGACATGTTCAAAGCGAATCATTGTTAATCCTCTCGGGCAAAAAGTGCCTCTATAAAGTCGTCCGCCTTAAACGGACGCAAATCCTCAATACGTTCGCCGACACCAATGTAGCGGATAGGGATACCAAACTGGTCAGCCACCGAGAAAATTACCCCGCCTTTCGCCGTGCCGTCCAGTTTCGTTAGCGTGATGCCGGTTAAGCCAACGGCTTCATGGAACAGTTTGGCCTGGCTTACCGCGTTCTGCCCGGTGCTGGCATCAATAGTCAGCATAACTTCATGCGGCGCTTCAACGTCGAGTTTCTTCATCACGCGGACGATTTTCTTCAACTCTTCCATCAGGTGCGATTTGTTCTGCAGGCGTCCGGCTGTATCGGCAATCAGGACGTCGATATTACGCGCTTTAGCTGCCTGAATGGCGTCGAAGATAACAGAGGCGGAATCCGCCCCGGTATGCTGGGCAATCACCGGAATATTGTTGCGCTGACCCCAGACCTGAAGCTGTTCAACCGCAGCTGCACGGAAAGTATCACCCGCCGCCAGCATCACCGATTTACCCTGCTGCTCAAACTGACGCGCCAGCTTACCAATCGTCGTGGTTTTACCCACACCGTTGACGCCCACCATCAGGATCACAAACGGCGCTTTGCCTTCAACATTCAGCGGCTCATCGACTTTCGCCAGAATCTCGCCCATCTCTTCTTTCAGCAGGCCATAGAGCGCCTCGGCGTCACGAAGCTGCTTGCGGGATGCGCCTTCCGTCAGATTGGTGATAATTTTACGTGTGGTTTCCACACCCACATCGGCGATCAAAAGCTGCTCTTCCAGCTCCTCAAACAGATCATCGTCGATTTTTTTACCGCGGAACAGGCTGATAAATCCGGAACCGAGATTTTCTTTGGTTTTTAACAGGCTGCGTTTCAGGCGCGCGAAAAAACCTTCTTTGGTCGGTTTTTCCTGCTCCTGAGCGATTTCTTCCACCGGCTGCTCTTCTTCTGCCGGAGGAACCACCATCACCGCCTCTTCTGCCGCTTCGGCAGCCAGCGCCGTTTCCAGCTCTTCGTCGGTAATTTCTTCTTTAGCCGCTTCTTCTTCCGCCGCTTCGACAATCTCTACGGTTTCCGCTTCAGCCTGCCACTCTTCTGGCGAAACCGCTTCGGCGTTGACGTCTTCCGGCAACGACAGCTCTTCACGTTCGATAGCCACTGGCTCCGGCGTTTCTTCTACGACCGGTTCCGGCTGTGCAACGACTTCCGCTTCAGGCTGCGCTTTTTCACTTTCAGCAACCTGTTCAGTGACTTCCACAACGTCGGCAGCAAAAGTTTCCGCCTCGGCTTCAGTATGCGCTTGCGGCTGCTCTTCAACGGCTTGTTCAGAGGCCTTCACAGGCTCTTGCGCCTGAACGATTTCTTCTACAACCGGTTGTTCATTCTGAACTTCTGTCTCTTTTTCCGGGGTCTGCTCTTTTTGACCAAAGCCCAGCCAGGAAAAAAAGCCACGTTTTTTTTCTTTCGCCATTTGCGACTACACTCCTCGCTGTTGCTTCATGGCACAGCGTTAACGCTATGTACATAGCAGCTAAAAAAATGATGAAATAGTCTATCACTTAACTTAATTCACATCACCGCCTGCAAGTATGTGTTATCTGGCGGATTGAGCAATTTATCATGAAAAAACCGAATCATTCCGGCAGCGGCCAAATCCGCATTATTGGCGGGCAGTGGCGAGGCCGTAAACTCCCGGTTCCTGATAGCCCAGGTCTGCGCCCCACCACCGACCGCGTACGCGAAACGTTGTTTAACTGGCTGGCTCCGGTCATTGTTGACGCCCAATGTCTGGATTGCTTCGCCGGGAGCGGCGCGCTGGGGCTGGAAGCGTTATCGCGCTACGCTGCGGGGGCAACGTTGATTGAGATGGATCGCGCGGTTTCTCAGCAGTTAATTAAGAATCTGGCGACACTAAAAGCAGGCAATGCACGCGTGGTGAACAGCAACGCGATGTCATTCCTGGCGCAAAAAGGTACACCGCATAATATCGTGTTTGTCGATCCACCGTTCCGCCGTGGCTTGTTAGAAGAGACGATAAATTTACTGGAAGATAACGGCTGGCTGGCTGACGAAGCCCTGATTTATGTCGAAAGCGAAGTCGAAAACGGTCTGCCCACTGTTCCAGCAAACTGGTCATTACATCGGGAAAAAGTGGCGGGTCAGGTGGCTTATCGGCTGTATCAACGCGAAGCACAAGGAGAAAGTGATGCTGATTAATATTGGTCGTTTGTTAATGCTCTGCGTTTGGGGATTTTTAATCCTCAACCTGGTGCATCCCTTCCCACGCCCGCTGAATATCTTCGTTAACGTGGCGCTGATTTTTACCGTGCTGATGCATGGTATGCAGCTGGCGCTATTGAAATCCACTTTACCGAAAGATGGCCCGCAGATGACCACCGCCGAAAAGGTACGGATTTTCCTTTTCGGCGTGTTTGAACTGCTGGCCTGGCAGAAGAAATTTAAAGTTAAAAAATAACCTTATTGTTCGCCTACAAAGCTGACAAAGCGCGTTCCTTTATAGCTCAGCGTACCTTTATCGCCCACTGTCAGGGCGTGGTACTGCTGGGCGTCGAGGCGAAACGTCTGCTCCATTCCTCCGCTTTGCGGTTTGAAGCTTGCCTCATAGCGTATACTGGTGCCTGCCGGAGTCACTTCCTGCTGGCGCGAACGGCGATCGTTAATCGGTTTTTCCCGCTTGTTGCTCACCACCACCAGCTTTTGCTGGAGCGGAGCCATATCATTATCAGCTTTTTCCCGTCGCTGTTGCATAAAACGAAACGATGCGGCGACGACAATTAAGCCAATGATAACAATAAAGAAAAGAGGTGGTTTGCTCATCTTTATCCCTCATCGGAAAATGCGGAAATAAGCATACCCTGCCAGTTATGGTGTTGTCATCCGTCCACCCTCGCCACTAAACTGGAAGCAAGACCGTAGGCATTCCGCTTACGAAAAAATAACGAATTCAAGGAACTAAGATGCTTTGGTCGTTTATCGCTGTCTGTCTTTCCGCATGGCTATCTGTGGATGCATCGTATCGTGGGCCAACCTGGCAACGCTGGGTGTTTAAACCGTTAACCCTTCTTCTCCTGCTGTTACTGGCCTGGCAAGCGCCGATGTTCGACGCCATTAGCTATCTGGTGCTGGCAGGGCTGTGCGCCTCACTGCTGGGCGATGCGCTAACCCTGTTGCCACGTCAACGTCTGATGTACGCCATCGGCGCGTTTTTCCTCTCGCACCTGCTGTACACCATCTATTTCGCCAGTCAGATGACGCTCTCTTTCTTCTGGCCTCTACCACTGGTGCTGCTGGTTCTGGGTGCGCTGTTACTGGCGATTATCTGGACGCGCCTGGAAGAGTACCGTTGGCCTATCTGCACGTTTATCGGCATGACGCTGGTGATGGTGTGGCTGGCAGGTGAACTGTGGTTCTTCCGTCCGACCGCTCCGGCGCTCTCTGCGTTTGTTGGCGCTTCGTTGCTGTTTATCAGTAACTTTGTCTGGCTGGGGAGCCACTATCGCCGACGCTTCCGTGCGGATAACGCGATTGCTGCGGCCTGCTACTTTGCCGGTCACTTCCTGATCGTCCGCTCGCTGTATCTCTGATAAAACTTGACTCTGGAGTCGACTCCAGAGTGTATCCTTCGGTTAATGAGAAAAAACTTAACCGGAGGATGCCATGTCGACTCCTGACAATCACGGCAAGAAAGCCCCTCAATTTGCTGCGTTCAAACCGCTAACCACGGTACAGAACGCCAACGACTGTTGCTGCGACGGCGCATGTTCCAGCACGCCAACTCTCTCTGAAAACGTCTCCGGCACCCGCTATAGCTGGAAAGTCAGCGGCATGGACTGCGCCGCCTGTGCGCGCAAGGTAGAAAATGCCGTGCGCCAGCTTGCAGGCGTGAATCAGGTGCAGGTGTTGTTCGCCACCGAAAAACTGGTGGTCGATGCCGACAATGACATTCGTGCACAAGTTGAATCTGCGCTGCAAAAAGCAGGCTATTCCCTGCGCGATGAACAGGCCGCCGAAGAACCGCAAGCATCACGCCTGAAAGAGAATCTGCCGCTGATTACGCTAATCGTGATGATGGCAATCAGCTGGGGTCTGGAGCAGTTCAATCATCCGTTCGGGCAACTGGCGTTTATCGCGACCACGCTGGTTGGGCTGTACCCGATTGCTCGTCAGGCATTACGGTTGATCAAATCCGGCAGCTACTTCGCCATTGAAACCTTAATGAGCGTAGCCGCTATTGGTGCACTGTTTATTGGCGCAACGGCTGAAGCTGCGATGGTGTTGCTGCTGTTTTTGATTGGTGAACGACTGGAAGGCTGGGCCGCCAGCCGCGCGCGTCAGGGCGTTAGCGCGTTAATGGCGCTGAAACCAGAAACCGCCACGCGCCTGCGTAAGGGTGAGCGGGAAGAGGTGGCGATTAACAGCCTGCGCCCTGGCGATGTGATTGAAGTCGCCGCAGGTGGGCGTTTGCCTGCCGACGGTAAACTGCTCTCACCGTTTGCCAGTTTTGATGAAAGCGCCCTGACCGGCGAATCCATTCCGGTGGAGCGCGCAACGGGCGATAAAGTCCCTGCTGGTGCCACCAGCGTAGACCGTCTGGTGACGTTGGAAGTGCTGTCAGAACCGGGAGCCAGCGCCATTGACCGGATTCTGAAACTGATCGAAGAAGCCGAAGAGCGTCGCGCTCCCATTGAGCGGTTTATCGACCGTTTCAGCCGTATCTATACGCCCGCGATTATGGCCGTCGCTCTGCTGGTGACGCTGGTGCCACCGCTGCTGTTTGCCGCCAGCTGGCAGGAGTGGATTTATAAAGGGCTGACGCTGCTGCTGATTGGCTGCCCGTGTGCGTTAGTTATCTCAACGCCTGCGGCGATTACCTCCGGGCTGGCGGCGGCAGCGCGTCGTGGGGCGTTGATTAAAGGCGGAGCGGCGCTGGAACAGCTGGGTCGTGTTACTCAGGTGGCGTTTGATAAAACCGGTACGCTGACCGTCGGTAAACCGCGCGTTACCGCGATTCATCCGGCAACGGGTATTAGTGAATCTGAACTGCTGACACTGGCGGCGGCGGTCGAGCAAGGCGCGACGCATCCACTGGCGCAAGCCATCGTACGCGAAGCACAGGTTGCTGAACTCGCCATTCCCACCGCCGAATCACAGCGGGCGCTGGTCGGGTCTGGCATTGAAGCGCAGGTTAACGGTGAGCGCGTATTGATTTGCGCTGCCGGGAAACATCCCGCTGATGCATTTACTGGTTTAATTAACGAACTGGAAAGCGCCGGGCAAACGGTAGTGCTGGTAGTACGTAACGATGACGTGCTTGGTGTCATTGCGTTACAGGATACCCTGCGCGCCGATGCTGCAACTGCCATCAGTGAACTGAACGCGCTGGGCGTCAAAGGGGTGATCCTCACCGGCGATAATCCACGCGCAGCGGCGGCAATTGCCGGGGAGCTGGGGCTGGAGTTTAAAGCGGGCCTGTTGCCGGAAGATAAAGTCAAAGCGGTGACCGAGCTGAATCAACATGCGCCGCTGGCGATGGTCGGTGACGGTATTAACGACGCGCCAGCGATGAAAGCTGCCGCCATCGGGATTGCAATGGGTAGCGGCACAGACGTGGCGCTGGAAACCGCCGACGCAGCATTAACCCATAACCACCTGCGCGGCCTGGTGCAAATGATTGAACTGGCACGCGCCACTCACGCCAATATCCGCCAGAACATCACTATTGCGCTGGGGCTGAAAGGGATCTTCCTCGTCACCACGCTGTTAGGGATGACCGGGTTGTGGCTGGCAGTGCTGGCAGATACGGGGGCGACGGTGCTGGTGACAGCGAATGCGTTAAGATTGTTGCGCAGGAGATAAGGCAAACCGATCGCAACATTGAGCGCGATCGGTCCCCTCGCCCCTCTGGGGAGAGGGTTAGGGTGAGGGGAAAAGGCGGCATCGAAGCCAATCAGCCCCTATCAACCGCCTTTACGAATCAAATAACGATAAGGCAGTCCATCCGTCTCTTTAGCAACCAGTTCGTGTTCCATAAAGGTACAAAACCCAGGAATATCGCGGGTAGTGGCCGGATCGTCGGCGATAATCAGCAACGTTTCGCCAGGCTGCATATTGCGCACGGTTTTGCGCACCATCATCACCGGTTCCGGGCAGCGCAGGCCAAGCGCGTCGAGTGTGTGGTCAGGGCTGGAAAAGAGATCGGTCATTTTCTTCTCATCACTTAAAAAAACGGCGCTAGTTTACGCCCTGTGAGTCCGTAAGCAAACTAGGTTAACGATTGCGTGAAAATTAACCATTGCATTGTCAACGTAAAGCAGTATCATGCGGCGGCTCGAAAAAAGGGTAAGCACGTTATTATGTTAAGGTAACAGACGTGTCGTACGTATTGGGTTCCCTCACCCCAATGGTTAATCAAAAAGGTACAATATGAACGTTTTCTCGCAAACTCAACGCTATAAGGCGTTGTTCTGGTTATCGTTATTTCATCTGCTGGTGATCACCTCCAGTAACTATCTGGTTCAGCTTCCCGTCTCCATTTTGGGTTTCCATACCACCTGGGGCGCGTTTAGCTTTCCGTTTATTTTTCTTGCTACCGACCTGACCGTGCGTATTTTTGGCGCACCGCTGGCCCGACGCATTATCTTCGCGGTAATGATCCCTGCGTTATTAATCTCCTACGTCATCTCGTCGCTATTCTATATGGGTTCCTGGCAGGGATTCGGCGCACTCGCCCACTTCAACCTGTTTGTCGCCCGTATCGCCACCGCCAGTTTCATGGCCTACGCGCTGGGGCAAATCCTCGACGTGCACGTTTTTAACCGCCTGCGTCAGAGTCGCCGCTGGTGGCTGGCACCGACAGCGTCCACACTGTTCGGTAACGTCAGCGACACGCTGGCCTTTTTCTTCATTGCCTTCTGGCGTAGCCCGGATGCCTTTATGGCTGAACACTGGATGGAAATCGCGCTGGTCGATTACTGTTTCAAAGTGTTAATCAGTATCGTTTTCTTCCTGCCAATGTATGGCGTATTACTCAATATGCTGTTGAAAAGACTGGCAGATAAATCCGAAATCAACGCTTTGCAGGCGAGTTAAAGGTTCGTTATCAGAGTTGTGATAAGATGGATGAATGAGCCGTTATGGCCGTTTATCGAAAGGAAGAAGTCAATGCGCAATCTGGTTAAATATGTCGGAATTGGCCTGCTGGTTATGGGGCTTGCGGCCTGTGATGATAAAGACACTAACGCTACGGCGCAGGGTTCGGTCGCGGAAAGTAACGCTACCGGGAATCCCGTCAACCTGCTTGATGGCAAGTTAAGTTTCTCGCTGCCAGCGGATATGACCGACCAGAGCGGTAAGCTGGGAACGCAGGCCAATAACATGCATGTCTGGTCCGACGCCACCGGGCAGAAAGCAGTCATCGTCATCATGGGCGATGATCCGAAAGAAGATCTGGCGGTGCTGGCGAAGCGTCTGGAAGATCAGCAACGTAGCCGCGATCCGCAGCTGCAAGTGGTAACCAATAAAGCCATTGAGCTGAAAGGTCACAAAATGCAGCAGTTAGACAGTATTATCTCCGCGAAAGGCCAGACGGCGTACTCTTCCGTTATTCTGGGTAACGTGGGTAATCAACTGCTGACCATGCAAATTACGCTGCCCGCTGACGATCAGCAAAAAGCGCAGACCACCGCAGAAAACATCATTAATACGCTGGTTATTCAGTAAGTTTTAAGATGATGAGGCGGCCTCAGGGACGTGTTCCGGAGGCCGTTTTTTTAATCGCCACGTCAGTAATAACGCGATTGCGACCAGTCCCGCCGCCGCCAGATAAATCACCGGTACGCCCGCCCAGCTCATCACCAGCCCAGCCAGTGGTCCAGTCACGCCAAGCGATAAATCCATAAATACGGTGTAAGTTGCCAGCGCCGCCCCCTGATTTTGCTGCGGAACCGCTTTTACCGCCACTACACCCAATGCCGGGAACACCAGCGAAAACCCGGCCCCCGCCAGTAAGACGCCGATTTTCGCCATCCACGGCATAGTCGCCACGCCAACCAGTAGCAGGCCGATTATCTCAACGCTAAAGCAAATCATCGCTACGTTTAAGCCACCGATACGGTTAATGCCGTTAGGGAATAACAAACGCGTACCGACAAACGCACAGCTAAACAGCGTCAGCGCGAAAGCCGCACCGTCCCAACCTTTAGCGTCATAAAACAGCGTGATAAAGGTGGCGATGACGCCAAATCCGGCGGAAGCCAGTGCCAGCGCCATACCGTACAGCCAGACGCGCCCAAGCACCGCGCGAAACGGCAGCGGTTTGCCTTTACTGGCTTTTACCGTCGGACGCGGGATCGCCAACAAAATGGCCACCAGCGCCACGCCCATAATGATTAACGCTAACGCCTGCAAGCCGCCCCAGTGATAAAACACGACGCCTAACGGCGCACCCATCGCCATCGCCCCGTAAGTGACAATGCCGTTCCACGAAATCACCCGCCCGATATGCAGCGAGCCAACCACGCCAACGCCCCATAGGGTCGATCCCGTTCCGGCAAAACTTTGCCCAATCCCAAGGATGACGCGCCCCAGGCAAAGTAATAACAGGCTGATGACAGGCAGACTGGCGGTTAATCCTGCCGTCAGATACCCCAGACCGCTCAAAAAGCAGCCGCATAAACCGAAGACGACAATCTTTTTGGGTCCCAGCGAATCGGCGTAACGTCCGGCATGAGGGCGGCTCAGCAAGGTGGCGAAATATTGCAGGCTGATAACCAATCCTGCCCAGAAGGCGCTAAAGCCCATCACATCATGGACATAGCCCGGTAATACAGCGAGCGGCAACCCGATGGTGAGGTAGCTGGCGAAGTTAAACATGACTATAGAGACAATGCGCAAATTCAGGCGCAATCCGTTTAGCGCGGGTTCGGCTACGGGTTCGGGCATGAGGATCACCACATTTTTACAACAGTGTTTCATTTTTACCACGTGCTGACGTGAAAATCAGCAGTAAGAATCAGAATATTGCTGGCGTGACTCCCGCTACACTTAATACAAAAAGTCACAAGGAAGCCCCAATGGAAACCCCTCAACCCGATAAAACGGGCATGCACATTCTGCTCAAGCTGGCCTCGCTGGTAGTGATCCTCGCGGGCATTCACGCAGCGGCAGATATCATTGTGCAGCTGTTACTGGCGCTGTTTTTTGCCATCGTCCTCAACCCGCTCGTCACCTGGTTTATTCGTCGGGGAGTACAACGCCCCGTTGCCATTACGATTGTAGTGGTGGTGATGCTGATCGCACTAACCGCGCTGGTCGGCGTACTGGCGGCATCGTTTAACGAATTTATCTCTATGCTGCCGAAGTTTAATAAGGAGCTGACGCGCAAACTTTTTAAATTGCAGGAGATGTTGCCTTTTCTTAATTTGCATATGTCGCCGGAGCGAATGCTGCAGCGGATGGACTCGGAAAAAGTGGTTACCTTCACCACAGCGCTAATGACCGGGCTTTCCGGGGCAATGGCGAGCGTGCTTTTGCTGGTGATGACCGTAGTTTTTATGCTGTTTGAAGTGCGCCACGTCCCTTACAAAATGCGTTTTGCGCTGAATAATCCACAGATTCACATCGCGGGATTACACCGCGCACTTAAAGGCGTTTCGCACTATCTTGCATTGAAGACGCTACTCAGTTTATGGACAGGTGTCATCGTCTGGCTGGGGCTGGAGCTGATGGGGGTGCAGTTTGCGCTGATGTGGGCAGTACTGGCGTTTTTGCTCAACTACGTGCCCAATATCGGCGCGGTAATTTCCGCCGTACCGCCAATGATTCAGGTGCTGCTGTTTAATGGTGTTTACGAATGTATTCTGGTCGGCGCATTGTTTTTAGTGGTCCATATGGTCATCGGCAATATTTTAGAACCACGGATGATGGGCCATCGCCTGGGGATGTCCACCATGGTGGTATTTCTTTCATTGTTAATTTGGGGATGGCTGCTCGGCCCGGTAGGGATGCTACTTTCGGTGCCATTAACCAGCGTGTGTAAAATCTGGATGGAAACCACCAAAGGCGGTAGCAAACTGGCGATTTTACTGGGGCCGGGCAGACCGAAAAGTCGGTTACCGGGATGAGGCGACAAGTGATACGATACGCACTTTCATTTTCCATTAAACGTTGGCCCTGATATGTATCGGATAGTTCTGGGGAAAGTTTCGACCTTAAGCGCAGCTCCACTGCCACCGGGTTTACGCGAGCAAGCACCGCAAGGTCCACGACGCGAACGCTGGCTGGCGGGGCGTGCATTGCTTTCGCACACGCTTTCCCCGCTACCGGAGATCATCTATGGCGAACAAGGCAAACCTGCATTTGCGCCGGAAATGCCGCTATGGTTCAACTTAAGCCATAGCGGTGACGATATCGCCCTGCTGTTGAGTGATGAAGGCGAAGTCGGCTGCGATATCGAAGTGATTCGCCCGCGCGCCAACTGGCGCTGGCTGGCGAACGCCGTATTCAGCCTCGGGGAACACGCTGAGATGGACGCCGTGCATCCTGATCAGCAACTGGAAATGTTCTGGCGCATCTGGACGCGCAAAGAAGCCATCGTTAAACAGCGTGGCGGCAGCGCCTGGCAAATCGTCAGCGTAGACAGCACCTATCACTCCTCGCTGTCAGTCAGCCATTGTCAGCTTGAAAATTTAAGCCTTGCGATCTGCACCCCTACTCCCTTTACGCTCACCGCCGACAGTGTGCAATGGATCGATTCAGTTAACTGATCCGCCCACCCGACTGCCCATCTATTGATCCAGAACAGGTAATCAGTATGACGAATACTTAAAATCGTCATACTTATTTCCGCCATCTATTTTAATCCATTGGGGTTACCATGCTCTCCACACTCCGCCGCACTCTATTTGCGCTGCTGGCTTGTGCGTCTTTTATCGTCCATGCCGCTGCACCAGATGAAATCACCACCGCCTGGCCGGTGAATGTCGGGCCACTAAACCCGCACCTTTACACGCCTAACCAGATGTTCGCCCAGAGCATGGTTTATGAACCATTGGTGAAATATCAGGCAGACGGTTCGGTGATCCCGTGGCTGGCAAAAAGCTGGACTCATTCAGAAGATGGTAAAACCTGGACCTTCACCCTGCGTGATGACGTGAAATTCTCCAACGGTGAACCGTTCGATGCCGAGGCGGCGGCAGAAAACTTCCGCGCAGTGCTCGATAACCGTCAACGTCACGCCTGGCTGGAGCTGGCAAACCAGATTGTTGATGTTAAAGCACTCAGTAAAACAGAGCTGCAAATTACCCTGAAAAGCGCCTACTATCCTTTCCTGCAAGAACTGGCCCTGCCCCGTCCTTTCCGTTTTATCGCTCCCTCGCAGTTTAAAAACCATGAAACCATGAACGGAATTAAAGCGCCGATTGGCACCGGACCGTGGATTTTGCAGGAATCGAAACTGAATCAGTACGATGTCTTCGTCCGTAACGAAAACTACTGGGGCGAAAAGCCAGCGATTAAAAAGATCACCTTTAACGTCATCCCGGACCCGACTACCCGCGCGGTGGCGTTTGAAACTGGCGATATCGACCTGCTGTACGGAAACGAAGGGTTATTACCGCTCGATACCTTCGCCCGCTTTAGCCAGAATCCGGCTTACCACACCCAACTGTCACAGCCGATCGAAACCGTGATGCTGGCGCTCAATACCGCCAAAGCCCCCACCAACGAGCTGGCAGTACGTGAAGCTCTTAATTACGCGGTAAACAAAAAATCGCTGATTGATAACGCGTTGTATGGCACCCAGCAGGTCGCCGACACCCTGTTTGCCCCTTCTGTGCCCTACGCCAACCTCGGCCTGAAACCGAGCCAGTACGATCCGCAAAAAGCGAAAGCGTTGCTGGAAAAAGCCGGTTGGACGCTGCCTGCGGGCAAAGACATCCGCGAGAAAAATGGTCAGCCGCTGCGCATTGAACTTTCGTTCATCGGCACCGATGCGTTAAGCAAATCGATGGCGGAAATCATTCAGGCTGATATGCGCCAGATTGGCGCAGATGTCTCGCTGATTGGCGAAGAAGAGAGCAGTATCTATGCTCGTCAGCGCGACGGTCGTTTTGGCATGATTTTCCACCGCACCTGGGGCGCGCCATATGATCCACACGCCTTCCTCAGTTCAATGCGCGTACCGTCACACGCTGACTTCCAGGCACAGCAAGGATTAGCCGACAAACCGCTGATTGATAAAGAGATCGGCGAAGTGCTGGCGACCCATGACGAAACGCAACGTCAGGCGCTGTATCGCGACATTCTGACCCGTCTGCATGACGAGGCGGTTTATCTGCCTATCAGTTACATCTCAATGATGGTGGTATCAAAACCGGAGCTGGGTAACATCCCCTACGCGCCGATCGCCACCGAAATTCCGTTCGAACAGATTAAACCGGTGAAACCTTAATGTTGCGTTACGTATTACGCCGCTTTCTGCTGCTGATCCCGATGGTGCTCGCCGCCTCGGTGATCATTTTTCTGATGCTGCGCCTCGGTACCGGCGACCCGGCGCTCGATTATTTGCGTCTGTCTAACCTGTCGCCGACGCCGGAGATGCTGGCCTCTACCCGCACCATGCTGGGACTGGATCAGCCGCTGTACGTCCAGTACGGCACCTGGTTGTGGAAGGCGCTGCATCTTGACTTTGGTATCTCATTCGCCAGCCAACGCCCGGTACTGGACGATATGCTGAACTTCCTGCCCGCCACGCTGGAACTTGCAGGTGCGGCGCTGGTATTAATTCTGCTCACTTCCGTACCGCTCGGTATCTGGGCGGCGCGCCATCGCGACCGTCTGCCGGATTTCGCCGTACGTTTCATCGCGTTTCTTGGCGTGTCGATGCCTAACTTCTGGCTGGCGTTTTTACTGGTGATGGCGTTTTCGGTGTATCTGCAATGGCTACCCGCGATGGGTTACGGCGGCTGGCAGCACATCATTTTGCCTGCGGTTTCCATTGCCTTTATGTCGCTGGCGATTAACGCGCGTTTACTGCGCGCCAGTATGCTGGACGTCGCCGGTCAGCGTCACGTCACCTGGGCGCGTCTGCGCGGCCTGAACGACAAACAGACCGAACGTCGCCACATCCTGCGCAATGCCTCGCTGCCGATGATCACCGCCGTGGGGATGCATATCGGCGAACTGATTGGCGGGACGATGATTATCGAAAACATCTTTGCCTGGCCGGGCGTCGGGCGCTATGCGGTGTCGGCGATTTTTAACCGTGACTATCCGGTGATCCAGTGCTTTACGCTGATGATGGTGGTGGTTTTTGTGGTCTGTAATTTGATTGTCGATTTGCTCAACGCCGCGCTGGACCCGCGCATTCGTCGTCATGAAGGAGCGCACGCGTGAACTTTTTCCTCTCTTCCCGCTGGTCGGTACGCCTGGCGCTGATCATTATCGCCCTGCTGGCGCTGATTGCGCTCACCAGCCAGTGGTGGCTGCCGTATGACCCACAGGCGATTGATTTGCCGTCGCGCCTGCTTTCGCCGGATGCGCAGCACTGGCTGGGCACCGATCACTTAGGTCGCGATATTTTCTCGCGGCTGATGGCAGCGACCCGCGTGTCGCTCGGTTCGGTAATGGCCTGCCTGCTGCTGGTGCTGACATTAGGGCTGGTTATTGGCGGCAGCGCCGGGTTGATTGGCGGGCGCGTTGATCAGGCCACCATGCGCGTCGCCGATATGTTTATGACCTTCCCGACCTCGATTCTGTCGTTCTTTATGGTTGGCGTGCTCGGCACCGGGCTGACCAACGTAATTATCGCCATCGCCCTGTCGCACTGGGCGTGGTATGCACGCATGGTGCGCAGCCTGGTGATTTCACTACGCCAACGCGAGTTTGTGCTGGCGTCACGGCTTTCCGGTGCGGGCCATGTGCGGGTGTTTGTCGATCATCTGGCAGGCGCGGTGATCCCTTCGCTGCTGGTGCTGGCAACGCTGGATATCGGCCATATGATGCTGCACGTCGCGGGGATGTCTTTCCTTGGCCTCGGTGTGACCGCGCCGACCGCCGAATGGGGCGTGATGATTAACGACGCGCGCCAGTATATCTGGACCCAGCCGCTGCAAATGTTCTGGCCGGGGCTGGCGCTGTTTATCAGCGTGATGGCCTTTAACCTGGTGGGTGACGCACTGCGCGATCATCTGGACCCTCATCTGGTGACGGAGCACGCACACTAATGCCGCAACAGATTGAACTACGTAATATCGCGCTACAGGCCGCGCAGCCGCTGGTACACGGTGTATCGTTAACCCTGCAACGCGGGCGCGTGCTGGCGTTAGTCGGCGGTAGCGGCAGCGGGAAATCATTAACCTGCGCCGCAACGCTGGGCATTTTGCCCGCTGGCGTTCGCCAGACGGCGGGGGAAATTTTAGCCGATGGCAAACCGGTTTCGCCTTGCGCCCTGCGCGGCATCAAAATTGCCACCATCATGCAGAACCCGCGCAGCGCCTTTAATCCACTGCACACCATGCACACCCACGCGCGGGAAACCTGCCTGGCGTTAGGGAAACCCGCCGATGACGCTACGCTTACCGCTGCCATAGAAGCGGTGGGGCTGGAAAACGCCGCGCGCGTGCTGAAGCTGTACCCGTTCGAGATGAGCGGCGGCATGTTGCAGCGCATGATGATTGCGATGGCGGTGCTGTGTGAATCACCGTTTATCATCGCCGATGAACCGACCACCGACCTTGACGTGGTAGCACAGGCGCGCATCCTCGATCTGCTGGAAAGCATTATGCAAAAACAAGCGCCGGGAATGCTGCTGGTGACCCATGATATGGGCGTTGTGGCGCGTCTGGCGGATGACGTGGCGGTGATGTCTGACGGTAAGATTGTCGAACAGGGCGATGTAGAAACGCTGTTTAACGCCCCCAAACATACAGTGACGCGCAGCCTGGTTTCCGCTCATCTCGCCCTCTACGGTATGGAGCTGGCATCATGACTTTACTTAACATCTCCGGCCTTTCCCATCACTATGCGCACGGTGGATTTAACGGAAAACATCAACATCAGGCGGTGCTGAATAACGTTTCCCTGACCCTGAAAAGCGGCGAAACCGTCGCCCTGCTGGGGCGCAGCGGCTGCGGGAAAAGTACCCTCGCGCGGTTGCTGGTGGGTTTAGAATCGCCCGCGCAGGGGAATATTAGCTGGCGTGGCGAACCGCTGGCGAAACTCAATCGCGCCCAGCGTAAAGCGTTCCGCCGCGATATTCAGATGGTATTTCAGGACTCCATCAGCGCCGTGAATCCGCGCAAAACCGTGCGCGAGATCCTGCGTGAACCGATGCGCCACCTGCTATCACTGAAAAAATCCGAACAACTGGCGCGCGCCAGCGAAATGCTGAAGGCGGTCGATCTCGATGACAGCGTTCTCGACAAACGCCCACCGCAGTTAAGCGGCGGCCAGCTCCAGCGCGTCTGCCTGGCTCGCGCGCTGGCGGTCGAACCGAAACTACTGATTCTGGATGAAGCCGTTTCTAACCTTGATCTCGTGTTACAGGCGGGTGTCATTCGCCTGCTGAAAAAGCTACAACAACAGTTTGGCACCGCCTGCCTGTTCATCACCCACGACTTACGCCTGGTAGAACGCTTTTGCCAGCGGGTAATGGTTATGGACAACGGACAAATCGTCGAAACCCAGGTGGTGGGAGAGAAATTAACCTTTTCCTCTGACGCCGGACGTGTGCTACAAAACGCGGTATTACCCGCATTCCCCGTGCGCCGTCGCACCACAGAAAAGGTTTAACGCAAATGCAACGAGTCACCATCACGCTTGATGACGATTTACTGGAGACGCTGGACAGCCTGAGCCAGCGTCGTGGTTATAACAACCGTTCCGAAGCTATCCGCGACATTCTGCGTAGCGCCCTGGCGCAAGAGGCCACCCAGCAGCACGGCACGCAAGGTTTCGCGGTGCTGTCGTATGTGTATGAACACGAAAAACGCGACTTAGCCAGCCGCATTGTCTCCACCCAGCATCATCACCACGACCTCTCCGTCGCCACGCTGCATGTGCACATCAACCACGACGACTGTCTGGAAATCGCCGTGTTGAAAGGTGACATGGGTGACGTGCAGCATTTTGCCGATGACGTTATCGCCCAGCGCGGCGTGCGGCACGGGCATTTGCAGTGCTTGCCGAAGGAAGATTGAGTCTATTATTGGGTCCTTTGGTGAACGATCAACAAAGGGCCACTAGCACACCTGATTCCTCTCTAAATACCCTATCCGAACCTTCTCTTTTGTAACGTTCTAAATATATTCCTAAAAATCTTCAATTCATTGTGACCACAAGTTTTTCTTCGCTTTTTCGTATGAAGATACTGTCATTAAAATAATAGAAAAGGATTTTACGATGAGCGGAAAACCGGCGGCGCGTCAGGGTGACATGACGCAGTATGGCGGTAGCATTGTTCAGGGTTCAGCCGGGGTACGTATTGGTGCCCCCACCGGCGTGGCCTGTTCGGTGTGCCCCGGCGGAGTGACGTCCGGCCATCCGGTCAATCCCCTGCTCGGTGCAAAGGTCCTTCCCGGTGAAACCGACATCGCCCTGCCCGGCCCGCTGCCGTTCATCCTCTCCCGCACCTACAGCAGTTACCGGACAAAAACGCCCGCGCCGGTGGGGAGCCTCGGCCCCGGCTGGAAAATGCCTGCGGATATCCGCTTACAGCTGCGCGATAACACACTGATACTCAGTGATAACGGCGGCAGAAGCCTGTATTTTGAGCACCTGTTTCCCGGTGAGGACGGTTACAGCCGCAGCGAGTCACTGTGGCTGGTGCGCGGCGGCGTGGCGAAACTGGATGAAGGTCACCGGCTGGCCGCACTCTGGCAGGCGCTGCCGGAAGAACTCCGCTTAAGTCCGCATCGTTATCTGGCGACAAACAGTCCGCAGGGGCCGTGGTGGCTGCTCGGTTGGTGTGAGCGGGTGCCGGAAGCGGATGAGGTGCTGCCTGCGCCGCTGCCGCCGTACCGGGTACTGACCGGGCTGGTGGACCGCTTCGGGCGCACACAGACGTTCCACCGCGAAGCCGCCGGTGAATTCAGCGGCGAAATCACCGGCGTGACGGATGGTGCCTGGCGTCACTTCCGGCTGGTACTGACCACGCAGGCGCAGCGGGCAGAAGAAGCCCGGCAGCAGGCCATTTCCGGCGGGACGGAACCGTCCGCTTTTCCTGATACCCTGCCGGGTTACACCGAATATGGCCGGGACAACGGCATCCGTCTGTCTGCCGTGTGGCTGACGCACGACCCGGAATACCCGGAGAATTTACCTGCCGCGCCGCTGGTGCGCTATGGCTGGACGCCCCGCGGCGAACTGGCGGTGGTGTATGACCGTAGTGGCAAACAGGTGCGCAGCTTTACTTACGATGATAAATACCGGGGCCGGATGGTGGCGCACCGTCACACGGGCCGGCCGGAAATCCGTTACCGTTACGACAGCGACGGGCGGGTGACAGAACAGCTAAACCCGGCAGGCTTAAGCTACACGTATCAGTATGAGAAAGACCGCATCACCATCACCGACAGCCTGGACCGCCGTGAAGTGCTGCACACGCAGGGCGAAGCCGGGCTGAAGCGGGTGGTGAAAAAGGAACACGCGGACGGCAGCGTCACGCAGAGTCAGTTTGACGCCGTGGGCAGGCTCAGGGCACAGACGGATGCCGCAGGCAGGACAACAGAGTACAGCCCGGATGTGGTGACGGGCCTCATCACGCGCATAACCACGCCGGATGGCAGGGCATCGGCGTTTTACTATAACCACCACAACCAGTTAACGTCAGCCACCGGGCCTGACGGGCTGGAATTGCGCCGGGAATATGATGAATTGGGCCGTCTGATTCAGGAAACTGCCCCTGACGGCGATATCACCCGCTACCGTTATGATAATCCACACAGTGACTTACCCTGCGCAACGGAAGATGCCACCGGCAGCCGGAAAACCATGACGTGGAGCCGTTACGGTCAGTTGCTGAGCTTCACCGACTGTTCCGGTTATGTAACCCGTTATGACCATGACCGCTTCGGGCAGATGACGGCGGTGCACCGCGAGGAAGGGCTGAGTCAGTACCGCGCATACGACAGCCGTGGACAGTTAATTGCCGTGAAAGACACGCAGGGCCATGAAACGCGGTATGAATACAACATCGCCGGTGACCTGACCGCCGTCATTGCCCCGGACGGCAGCAGAAACGGGACACAGTACGATGCGTGGGGAAAGGCCGTCCGTACCACGCAGGGCGGGCTGACGCGCAGTATGGAATACGATGCTGCCGGACGGGTCATCCGCCTGACCAGTGAAAACGGCAGCCACACCACCTTCCGTTACGATGTACTTGACCGGCTGATACAGGAAACCGGCTTTGACGGCCGCACACAGCGTTATCACCACGACCTGACCGGCAAACTTATCCGCAGCGAGGATGAGGGTCTGGTCACCCACTGGCACTATGACGAAGCAGACCGCCTCACGCACCGCACCGTGAAGGGTGAAACCGCAGAGCGGTGGCAGTATGACGAACGTGGCTGGCTGACAGACATCAGCCATATCAGCGAAGGGCACCGGGTGGCGGTGCATTACAGGTATGATGAGAAAGGCCGGCTGACCGGTGAGCGTCAGACGGTGCATCACCCGCAGACGGAAGCACTGCTCTGGCAGCATGAGACCAGACATGCGTACAACGCGCAGGGGCTGGCGAACCGCTGTATACCGGACAGCCTGCCCGCCGTGGAATGGCTGACCTACGGCAGCGGTTACCTGGCAGGCATGAAACTCGGCGACACACCGCTGGTGGAGTACACCCGCGACCGCCTGCACCGGGAAACGCTGCGCAGCTTCGGCCGTTATGAACTCACCACCGCTTATACCCCTGCCGGGCAGTTACAGAGCCAGCACCTGAACAGCCTGCTGTCTGACCGCGATTACACCTGGAACGACAACGGCGAACTCATCCGCATCAGCAGCCCGCGCCAGACCCGGAGTTACAGCTACAGCACCACCGGCAGGCTGACCGGCGTTCACACCACCGCAGCGAATCTGGATATCCGCATCCCGTATGCCACAGACCCGGCAGGTAACCGCCTGCCCGACCCGGAGCTGCACCCGGACAGCACCCTCAGCATGTGGCCGGATAACCGTATCGCCCGTGACGCGCACTATCTTTACCGGTATGACCGTCACGGCAGGCTGACAGAGAAAACCGACCTCATCCCGGAAGGGGTTATCCGCACGGATGATGAGCGGACTCACCGGTACCATTACGACAGTCAGCACCGGCTGGTGCACTACACGCGGACACAATATGAAGAGCCGCTGGTCGAAAGTCGCTATCTTTACGACCCGCTGGGCCGCAGGGTGGCAAAACGGGTGTGGCGGCGTGAACGGGACCTGACGGGCTGGATGTCGCTGTCACGGAAACCGCAAGTGACCTGGTACGGCTGGGACGGCGACCGGCTGACCACGATACAGAACGACAGGAGCCGCATCCAGACGATTTATCAGCCGGGGAGCTTCACGCCACTCATCAGGGTCGAAACTGCCACCGGTGAGCTGGCGAAAACGCAGCGCCGCAGCCTGGCGGATGCCCTTCAGCAGTCCGGCGGCGAAGACGGTGGCAGTGTGGTGTTCCCGCCGGTGCTGGTGCAGATGCTCGACCGGCTGGAAAGTGAAATCCTGGCTGACCGGGTGAGTGAGGAAAGCCGCCGCTGGCTGGCATCGTGCGGCCTGACCGTGGAGCAGATGCAAAACCAGATGGACCCGGTGTACACGCCGGCGCGAAAAATCCACCTGTACCACTGCGACCATCGCGGCCTGCCGCTGGCGCTCATCAGCACGGAAGGGGCAACAGCGTGGTGCGCAGAATATGATGAATGGGGCAACCTGCTGAATGAAGAGAACCCGCATCAGCTGCAGCAGCTTATCCGGCTGCCGGGGCAGCAGTATGATGAGGAGTCCGGCCTGTATTACAACCGCCACCGCTATTATGACCCGCTGCAGGGGCGATATATCACTCAGGATCCGATTGGACTGAAGGGGGGATGGAACCTGTATGGATATCAATTGAATCCGATATCAGACATCGACCCCCTGGGTTTATCTATGTGGGAGGATGCAAAATCGGGGGCATGTACTAATGGTCTTTGCGGCACACTATCCGCTATGATAGGTCCAGATAAATTTGATTCTATAGATAGCACCGCATATGACGCCTTAAATAAAATAAATAGCCAATCTATTTGCGAAGATAAAGAGTTCGCTGGTTTAATATGTAAGGATAATAGTGGCAGATATTTCTCAACAGCACCTAACCGAGGAGAAAGAAAAGGATCATATCCATTCAATAGCCCTTGCCCTAATGGTACTGAGAAAGTATCAGCTTATCATACTCATGGTGCAGATAGTCATGGAGAATATTGGGACGAAATATTTTCAGGTAAAGATGAGAAAATAGTTAAAAGTAAAGATAACAATATCAAGTCATTTTATTTAGGTACGCCCAGTGGTAATTTTAAAGCAATAGATAACCACGGGAAGGAAATAACAAACAGAAAAGGATTACCTAATGTCTGCAGAGTTCATGGTAATATGTAAAAAAATATTGTTTAGGAACTGTGTCATTGTATCTTTGTTTGTTTTTACATACAACACATGGGCGCAGTGTAATAATAATATTAAAATAATGCGCAAGTATGAAAGTGAAGGTAAATATACCGTTAGAAATTTGGTTAAAAATAAAGCTATAGCATTGGAATTAGCTGAGATATATGTTAAGAATCGTTATGGACAGGATGCCGCAGAAGAAGAAAAACCATACGAAATCACTGAGTTAACAACAAGTTGGGTTGTTGAAGGTACCATTCACTCAGACCAAATTGCTGGTGGGGTTTTTATTATAGAAATAGGCAAAAATGATGGGAGAATTCTGAATTTTGGCCACGGAAAATAAGTATGTAAGGATAATCAAACATCGTGTGCGCTGATGGCAGAGTAGGTGGAGGACTCCAGACAGTCAAACGATAGAAAAAGATAGCCTTTATGGAGGTTCCTGCAATGTCAAATACATACCAGAAAAGAAAGGCAAGTAAAGAGTATGGTTTATATAATAAATGTAAGAAACTAAATGATGATGAATTATTTCGCTTACTTGATGATCGCAATTCCTTGAAAAGGATTTCATCTGCCAGAGTATTACAGTTAAGAGGGGGGCAAGACGCTGTTAGATTGGCAATTGAATTCTGCACTGACAAAAATTATATCCGTAGAGATATCGGAGCATTTATACTCGGGCAAATATAAATTTGCAAAAAATGCGAAGATAATGTTTTTAATATTTTGAACAATATGGCATTGAATGATAAGAGTGCTTGCGTTCGAGCTACGGCAATCGAGTCAACGGCCAGGGAAAGATCATCAAAAGTTCACTTTTTGCACTAAATAATTCGCATTTTATGTTTAAAAATTGAGATATTCCTTATTACCTGAAGCTGTTTTTTATTGCTTATACATGATCAAATACTCCTTACCTAATTAAGGAGAACAAAATGGAACTTAAAAAATTGATGGAACATATTTCTATTATCCCCGATTACAGACAAACCTGGAAAGTGGAACATAAATTATCGGATATTCTACTGTTGACTATTTGTGCCGTTATTTCTGGTGCAGAAGGTTGGGAAGATATAGAGGATTTTGGGGAAACACATCTCGATTTTTTGAAGCAATATGGTGATTTTGAAAATGGTATTCCTGTTCACGATACCATTGCCAGAGTTGTATCCTGTATCAGTCCTGCAAAATTTCACGAGTGCTTTATTAACTGGATGCGTGACTGCCATTCTTCAGATGATAAAGACGTCATTGCAATTGATGGAAAAACGCTCCGGCACTCTTATGACAAGAGTCGCCGCAGGGGAGCGATTCATGTCATTAGTGCGTTCTCAACAATGCACAGTCTGGTCATCGGACAGATCAAGACGGATGAGAAATCTAATGAGATTACAGCTATCCCAGAACTTCTTAACATGCTGGATATTAAAGGAAAAATCATCACAACTGATGCGATGGGTTGCCAGAAAGATATTGCAGAGAAGATACAAAAACAGGGAGGTGATTATTTATTCGCGGTAAAAGGAACCCAGGGGCGGCTAAATAAAGCCTTTGAGGAAAAATTTCCGCTGAAAGAATTAAATAATCCAGAGCATGACAGTTACGCAATCAGTGAAAAGAGTCACGGCAGAGAAGAAATCCGTCTTCATATTGTTTGCGATGTCCCTGATGAACTTATTGATTTCACGTTTGAATGGAAAGGGCTGAAGAAATTATGCGTGGCAGTCTCCTTTCGGTCCATAATAGCAGAACAAAAGAAAGAGCCAGAAATGACGGTCAGATATTATATCAGTTCTGCTGATTTAACCGCTGAGAAATTCGCCACAGCGATCCGAAATCACTGGCACGTGGAGAATAAGCTGCACTGGCGTCTGGACGTGGTAATGAATGAAGACGACTGCAAAATAAGAAGAGGAAATGCAGCAGAATTATTTTCAGGGATACGGCACATTGCTATTAATATTTTGACGAATGATAAGGTATTCAAGGCAGGGTTAAGACGTAAGATGCGAAAAGCAGCCATGGACAGAAACTATCTGGCGTCAGTCCTTGCGGGGAGCGGGCTTTCGTAATCTTGCCCTGAATACAGGACTGAGTATCAAAAAGCCGGTTAACTGAAACTGTCCAGGTTTTGGGGGTCAGTTCATAAACGCCTTATCCGGCCTAAAAACAACTAAAATTCAATAAATTGCACCGATGCGTAGTCCCTATAAGCTTACGCATCGGGCAATTGTATTTACGCCATTGTCCCAATCGTCTTCCTGAATCGCAGCAGCGCAATGGTGAAAAATGCGCCGCCAATTGCCATCAGCGTCAGAAACTGCGGCCAGACGATTTCGAATCCGGCACCCCGGTAGAGGATGGCCTGCGCGAGGCTAACAAAGTGTGTCGTCGGCATGGTCAGCATAATGTCCTGCACCATCTGCGGCATACTTTCGCGCGGCGTGGAACCACCGGAAAGCATTTGCAGCGGCAGCAGCACCAGAATCACCAGCAGCCCCAGTTGCGGCATTGAACGCGCTATCGTCCCCATAAAAATGCCGATTGACGTGGTGGCAAACAGACTGAGCGCCACGCCCAGCATAAACAGCGGGATCGAGCCTTCAATCGGTACGCCCAGTACACCTTTCACCATCAGCACCAGCGATAATCCCGATACCACCAGCACCACCAGCCCCATCGACCAGATCTTCGCCATCATGATCTCAAACGGCGTTATCGGCATCACCAGTAAGTGTTCCACCGTGCCGTGTTCACGCTCGCGGATCAGCGCCGATCCGGTCAATACAATCGCCAGCATGGTAATGTTGTTGATGATCGCCATCACCCCGCCAAACCACGCGGGATCGAGGTTCGGGTTAAAGCGCATCCGGGTTTCCAGCGATACCAACGGTTCGCTGTTATCACGGTAGCGCGCGACAAAGCTGTTCACTTCACCGTTGATAATATTCTGGATATACCCATTGCCGGTAAATGCCTGGCTCATGCGCGTGGCATCGACGTTCACCTGAATATCCGGCTGGCGTCCGGCGAGGACATCACGCTGAAAATTAGGCGGAATATTTATCGCGAAGGTATAGCGTCCGGCGTCCAGTCCGGCATCCATCTCATCGGCGGTGATCATCTCCGGTGGCAAAAACCACGGACGATAGAAGCTGTTAACGATCCGGTTCGATAACTGCGATTGATCCATATCGGCAATGGCGATCGGCGCGAGGTTCAACGATCCTGGCGTAACGGTCGCTGACGAATACACCGACACCGTAAACGAGAAGACAATCAGCGTCAGCATCGCTTTATCACCGAGCAGACTGCGCAACTCTTTGATACCCAGATTAAAAATATTGCGTAAATGGCGCATCATCCCTCCTGTTTTTTCAGCAGCAGGATACTTAAGCCCATCACCAGCGGGATGGCTATCAGTAACGGGATAAAAAGTTGCCACAAATCAGTCAGATCCAGCGCTTTCGAGAACGTCCCGCGGGCGATAGTCAGAAAATGACTGGTCGGGTAAACCTCGCCGATCCAACGTCCAGGCCCTTCCAGCGAAGCTACCGGATCGATCATCCCGGAAAACTGTGTCGCCGGGATCAACGTGATAATCGCCGTTCCGAAAATGGCGGCAATCTGGCTTTTCATAAAGGTGGAGATCAGCAGCCCCATTCCGGTGGCAATGATGATATACAGCAGCGCCGCCAGGGTGAGCGTCAGGAAACTGCCTTTATGCGGTACGCCAAACACAAACACCGACAGGCCGCAGAGCAGGAAAAAGTTCAGCATCCCCAGCGCGATGTATGGCAACTGTTTACCAAGCAAAAATTCACTACGCGTGGTGGGGGTCACGTAAAGGTTGATAATCGACCCAAGCTCTTTTTCCCGCACCACGCTAAGGGCGCTTAGCATTGACGGGATCATCATCAGCAGAAGCGGGATCACCGCCGGAACAATCGCTGGCAGGCTTTTTACGTCCGGGTTATAGCGATAGCGCGTCTCAATATTCATCAGCCCGCTTTGGCTGGCGGGTGTCGATTGTCGGCTCGCCACATCCTGTAACCAGCTCTGGTGCATGGCCTGCACGTAACCTTTTACCGTTTCAGCACGGCTCGGCATCGCTCCGTCGATCCAGACGCCGAGTTCCACAGGCGTACCACGCGCGATATCGCGCCCGAAATTGGGCGGGATCTCAATCGCCACCGTGATATCGCCCGCACGCATCCGACGATCAAGCTCGTCATAACTGGTGAGCGGCGGCTGTTCGATAAAGTAACGGGAACCGGAGAGGTTGAGTGTCCACGCCTGGCTACTGACGGTCTGGTCGCGGTCGAGCACCGCAAAGCGCAGGTTTTCCACATCCATACTGATGCCGTAACCCATTATCAGCATCAGGATCACCGTTCCCATCAGCGCCAGCGTCGAACGTACTGGATCGCGTCGCAGTTCCAGCGCTTCGCGGCGGCTGTAGCTAAACAGACGGCGCAGGCTAAATCCCTGACGCGGCGCGTGGGTGGTGTCGTGTACCACGGGCGGCGCTTCGGCTTCGTTGCTCTGCCCTGCCGCTTCCTGCAAATAGGCGATAAATGCCTCTTCCAGACTGGCGGCTCCGCGTTTCTCAACCAGTTCCTGCGGTGTACCGCTGGCAAGCACTTTTCCGGCGTGCATCAGTGAGATGCGGTCGCAACGTTCCGCTTCGTTCATAAAGTGGGTGGAGATGAAGATAGTCACTTTGTCCTGGCGCGAGAGATCGACCATCAACTGCCAGAACATATCCCTCGCCACCGGATCGACACCAGAAGTAGGCTCATCGAGGATTAACATCTCCGGGCGATGAATCACCGCCACCGCCAGCGAAAGCCGCTGGCGAATGCCGAGCGGCAATGACTCCGGCAGAATATCTTCAACGTCGTTGAGCTTAAAACGCTCGCTCATTTCAGCCACTCTTGCGGGAATTTCCGCTTCCGGGATGTGAAACAAACGGGCATGTAACTCAAGGTTTTGCCGCACGGTGAGTTCGTTATAGAGCGAAAACGCCTGCGACATATAGCCCACCCGACGGCGGGTATCGATATCTTTTGGATCAACCGGTTGCCCGAACAGCCACGCCTCACCTTCGCTGGCGGGCAGCAGTCCGGTGAGCATTTTCATGGTGGTGGATTTACCGCAGCCGTTCGAACCAAGAAAACCAAAAATCTCCCCGCGTGGAATGCGGAAATTAACGTGATCAACGGCAACGAAGGAACCAAAACGCATGGTCAGATCGCGCGCTTCGATGGCAATCTCTGCGTTTTCAGGTTGATACGGTGGGATCACTACCGCCTGATGCGCCTGGCGTTGCGCTTGCGGTAACAGATTTATAAATGCTTCTTCCAGCGTAGCGCTTTGCGTTTGCTGCCGTAGCTCTTCGGCGCTGCCAGTTGCCAGCACTTCTCCGGCATTCATCGCTACCAGCCAGTCGAAGCGTTCGGCCTCTTCCATATAGGCGGTGGCGACCAGCACGCTCATATTGCTCTGCCGCTGGCGAATACTGTCGATCAGATCCCAGAACTGGGAGCGGGAGAGCGGGTCAACCCCCGTTGTTGGCTCATCAAGGATCAACAGTTCCGGGTCGTGGATTAACGCGCAGCACAGCCCAAGTTTTTGCTTCATCCCGCCGGAGAGTTTCCCTGCCGGACGATCGCGAAACGGTGCTAACCCGGTGCTGGTCAGCAGCTCATTGATTCGCACTTCCCGCTCCGCTTTGTCGTGACCGAACAGGCGAGCGAAAAAATCGACGTTTTCATACACCGACAAGGTGTGGTAGAGGTTTTTGCCCAGCCCCTGCGGCATCCAGGCGATGCGCGGGCAGACGTCGCGGCGATGCTTCGGGTCGCGCATATCGCCGCCCAGCACCATCACATTGCCCTGTTCAATGACGCGGGCACCGGAAATCAACGACAACAAGCTCGACTTCCCGACGCCGTCCGGGCCAATCAGCCCGACCATACAGCGGGCCGGAATATCGAGAGTGATATTGTTCAGCGCAACGGTTTTTCCATAATGCTGGCTCACGCCCGCCAGTTGCGCGACAGGCGGGACGGGAACCAGTTCCAGATGCGTCATTGCGGCAACCTCACCACGAGGTCGTCAGGCCACGGAAGTTCTTCATTCACCCGCACCCACGCTACGCCCGGCAAACCGGTTTTGACATATTCCAGATGCTGCTGGAGTAATTCCGGTGGGATACGCGCTTTGACGCGGAACATCAGTTTCAGCCGTTCATCGCTGGTTTCGACGGTTTTTGGCGTGAACTGGGCGACACTGGCGACAAAACTGATGGTTGCAGGAATACGCAGATCTGGCGCGGCATCGAGGATCAGCCGGGCTTCACCGCCCAGTTTCAGCGTGCCCGCCTGTTCGGTTGGCAGGAAGAAAGTCATATAGACGTCGCTGAGATCGACCATATTCAGCACCCGACCGCCTGCCGCCAGCACTTCGCCTGGCTCGGCAACCCGATACTGCACGCGTCCGTCACGCGGGGCTTTCAGTTCGCTGTCATCGATATCTGCGGCAATGCGCCGTTCAGTGGCTTGTGCCGCTTCGACGCGGGTTTGCGCCTGAATGATATTGGTGCGTGCCGCTTCTATAGCCGCTTTAGAAGCCGATACCTGAGCTTTCGCCGATTCCAGCGCAGCTCGGGCGCTCTCAGCGGCGGCGCGATCGTCATCCAGCTGTTGCGCAGAAATAGCCCCTCGTTGGGCCAGTGAACGGGAACGCGTATGACGTTTTGCTACGGAGTCCAGTTCTGCCTGGCGTTGATTAACCAGCGACTGTGCGGCACGAGTTTCGCTTTGTCGTTGCTCCAGCAAAGCCTGCGCGGCAGCAACGGCGCTTTGTGCCTCTTTGATTTGCGCGATGGCTTCCAGTCGCTGTTCCTGCAACACGCGAGTATCCATCTTCGCCAGCACTTCACCTTCGCGAACAAACTTGCCTTCTTTCACCAGAATGGTGTCGATACGCCCGGCAATTTTGCTGGCAATATCCACTTCCGTCGCTTCAATGCGCCCATTACTGACAGCAAAGCCTTCCGGCACACCTGCCGGGCGCAACAGCCACCACGCCACGATAGCCGCCACCGCCAGTAACCCGACAACCCACCACGCCAGATGGCGCTTACTCTTATCCATAATCGACCCGCCATAATCCCTGTAAGCAAACGACGCGTGTTACAACTGCCGCCGAACGACGTTCAGCGGATTCTTCCATCCGGGATAAGAAGGAAACGGCAAATACGACCAGCGCGCAGAGCATTGAGCGCCAACGGGGAAGGCTTAGTGAAAACGGGTAGTAATGTTGTCATCATCAGCATTCCTGGCCGTAAATGAAACACGCATACTCATAAGTGTGATCTATAAAACTGGCTGACAAAACGGTATCCATCCTGTTGGATAGCGTTTCACGCCTGTTCAGTTGCAGGAACAGAGCATTCCTTTTTACGTTTTATCAACAGTCTCAACCAGATAGTAACATTAATATTCATGTTGTCTATGGTTCAGAGCTGTAACATTGTGCGCCTTCTAATCAAAGGCATAAGTCCATTTCTGTTTTTTTCATGCTGGTAAGACTTCCAGGGAGTGGTTATCTCAGGCCCTGCACCAGGGTTAATTTGGCAATTATGCATGCTGAACATTCTTCCAGCATGTTTACTGTCACGGGCGTTAAGACCTAAAACTGTCCCCGTTTCGCCTATGCGTTCTCTTCCACCATTTCCGTTATGTGCAACAACTTGATTTATACCTAACATTTGTGAACATGCTAATAGTGCTTCAAGTTTAGGTCTGTAATCTGTCGAAACAGAAAAATAACGATTAAAGGATCGACAAGAGATAGCCCGGCTAGTTTTAAACTTTTTGCCATTAATTATAGCATGATGCTTTTTATTGATAATTGCCGCTAATTCGACCGGATCGAGAGCATTGGTCATTTCATCAATAGAGACTGTTATCGGTCCTATAATGTAACGTTTTCGCTGATCATCAAAAGTTATCCCATGATGATTTGCCATTATTTTGTATTTGGGGTCATAGAAACATACAGGATAATCTTTTATCCCAGAGTAGGTATCCTCATCGAGTGGTTTCATACGCGTGAAGTTCTGCATATAGTTACCATTGCAATTCGTTTCATGATTTCCAGCTAATACATGAACATTTTCATTGATACTCATTATGCGTTTTAACAAATCGATGATAAATTGATCACCACAGATATTGCTAAATCGATCGCCGGTTTGGTCGCCCAGAAACGTACATGGCGTCACAGCGTCTTTATTAATAACTAAATAAGGCTGAAGACTTTCTAAAATAATGTCTCTTCTGTTCAGGATACTGATTATTGTATTAACATTAGTGTTAAGTTGCTCATTAAAGTTCTCCCTTAGCAATACGTTGAGAACTTCATCTTCTATATTAAGCAACTGGCTAAGGAAATTTTCTCCTTCAGCCATGATTCCCAAATGTCCCGTTGCGAAAAGCGCGAACAAAACTGCACCGACTGAGCCATCGGTATCACCAAAATAGGTTGGTCTGGTACTTGTGGGATCAACGGGTAAACAATTGGAGAAATAGATTCTGTCAGCGAACTGGGGTTTTATCATTGTTTCGAATTTAATATCAGATACATTATATTGCGATATTTTCCAGTTCCAGATGGGTTTGTACGACTCAGTAACTGCAACATCATTAGCATTATCATTTACTGTCATATTATTAAGTAAATAAACAATACTGCACCAATTAATATCGGTATTATCAAGAGAGCAACCGTAATTTTTGCTATTAATTGTCACAATAAACTGATAATTATTATTCCTACGTAGAATATGAGCACGCATGCCCGATAGCATACTATATTTTTCTGAATGATCCGTTTGTATGGTAAATGAAATTTTGTCATCTTGAATAGATTGTTGGAACCGTTCTATTTGCCAATCATCTATTTTTTCCACAACCTCACCGAGCATTGTCCTGGCAATACTTGATATATCATCACCTATACCATTTGCAATATACCCAAACAGTTCTTTAGTGAAGTTGGTAACATGCTCTTGCACCATATCATTTGTTGCGATTGTCGTTGTACTGTCGTTAGTGCCTGCCACAGTTCCAATTTTCATATTTTACCTCATATTATTTACCGCGAGGAATACATAGTTAACATTTTATCTTATGACATACACCTCATGTTCGATGGGAAAATAATTATATTTTGCACAAATCATTCAGCCTCAAAGCATAATATGAAATTTCTTATCTCATAGCAGAGAAAGTCCCTAAAGATTGTAGAGGCGTCATCAGAACATGCCTCTACAATCGATTAAGAAAACCTATGAAATACTGGCAGGATTAAAAAGACATACCACCGTATTCATGGAGTTTTAATGTAGTTGAAAACAACTAAGCCCTGAGGAATAAATTATTTTATTATTTTTATCACGTGCTTCCTTCAGGGAATTTAGCCCCATAATACCATTATCAAATTGTTGATTATGATCTACCCCGGGCCCATGATGCCCATATTTTTGTCTAATGTATTTGCTGGGGTCTTCACCTTTGAGTGTCTCCCCACATATGAAGATACGTTCACGTGCTGGTCTGAAATCAGTAGTGTTATCAAAATAATTAGCATATACAGGTGTGGGTTTCAAAGTATTGCTTCGGATTAGATGGAATAGAGGATCATCCATGTGTTCTTTATGTTTTTTATTAAAAATATTGGCTAATTCCTCAGGATCAGTAGGATTTTTCATCTGATTAAATGGAACCTGCAAAGCACCGAGACAATAACATTTTTTTCTTCATCTCTTATTATTCCGTGATGACTGGTTAAAACTTGCCTTTCTGAGTCATAATTACAAACATCGAGCGTTTTAATTAAGTTATACGTATCACCGGCAGAGAGTTTATGATTTGCTAGTCGTGCAGTATAGTTACCATTAAAATTGATTTCATGATTTCCAGCCAGAACGACGACATTTTTATTAATACGGCTATCTTTATTACCCTCCATATTTCGCATAGAATTTAGCAAAGTAAGGATATATTTATCACCAAAAATAGTACTAAATCTATCGCCTGTATGATCCCCAAGGAAGATACAAGGGGTTATCGCATCGTCCTTTAAAAAAACATGTTGATGCAACTCATTCAAGATCATGTCTCTCGTATTTAATAAATCGTAGAGCACTTTATTATTTTTATGTTTGTATGCAGATGAAGCCATCTCTTCGTGTTTTAATAATTCACATAATAAACTCCAACCCTTTTCCCTGATGCCTATATGCCCTGAAACGAGCAATGCATAAAGTACAGCGCCTACTCTTCCATCTGTATCGCCAAAATAAGCCGTGTTGGCATTTTGTGGGTTAATCACACCACACTGTTTATAGAAGTCTATTTTTGAAAACACAGATTTAACATAGCTATCAAACTTTTCCTTAGTAAACGTCTCTTTAGAGACATCCCAACGCCAGTCAGGTTTGAAATTACCACTAAGAAGAGTAAAGAAATTTCTCGCTATGATAGAAAGCCCATCAACTTTATAAATTATATCTGATTTATCTCCAGAGGAATTAATAAAATAATAACCGCCCTTACACTCAACAGTAACGGTAATGGGAGACGATAATTTTAACACATGGTTATTGTCTGGTATAATTGTAAAGATAAACGTATCAGTAGTATTGTCGGCGAATCTATTATATTCTTGAATATCTATAGAAGGTTCACTATTATAAAACCATACTTTCTCCATCTGGTGACTACGATCATTTACCTTCCAGTGACCATGTTGCAGGAAATAGATGATATGCAGGCCAAAATCGTTATCTATTTGCGAATCATTATCCAGTTTATCAAATTCAACTATCTTTGCACGATGTGTTTTATCAACCTTGCCATGGTGTTGATGACTGTTAACTTTATCTGAATGCTTATCTTGATGGCTTGAAGAGATGTTTCTAATCTGATTGTCAATTGCTTTCATAAATAACCTGTGATATTTTTGAATTGTTTGTAACAAAATAAATGATACTTGTCTGAAAAACAGATTTACGACGATATAAAATAATAATACTTATATGTTCGCTGATTTTAAGCACCGAGACTATCCGGTCTTTTACCAAATAATGAAGAATAATCCCTCCCTGGAAGATAATTGTAAAAAACAACAGCATAAGAATTAATCTTAGGATAAATTTTTATTTATCATGGCCTTTTGAACGCTGAAAAGTAGCGCTCTGCAAAGTAAACCCCGCTATAGTTATGCTATGCATTTGTCTTTAATGATATCTCGTCATTATATTAACAGGATGAAATTATCATTAATGCATATTTCAATATTAGCAGGGATACCTGAGGAGTTTAAAGTGAACATATATATCGGGTGGCTTTTCAAATTAATCCCTTTGATTATGGGCTTAATTTGTATCGCGTTAGGTGGCTTTGTGCTGGAAAGTTCAGGGCAAAGCGAGTATTTCGTCGCGGGTCATGTGCTGATTTCTCTGGCGGCCATATGCCTGGCATTATTCACTACCGCATTTATTATCATTTCGCAGCTCACGCGCGGCGTTAATACGTTTTACAATACATTGTTCCCCATTATTGGCTATGCGGGGTCAATTATCACCATGATATGGGGTTGGGCACTGTTAGCAGGCAATGATGTGATGGCAGACGAGTTTGTCGCCGGCCATGTTATTTTCGGCGTTGGTATGATTGCCGCCTGTGTATCGACGGTGGCAGCGTCATCCGGTCACTTTCTGCTCATTCCCAAAAATGCAGCGGGGAGCAAGAGCGACGGAACACCGGTACAGGCTTATTCTTCATTAATCGGTAACTGCCTCATTGCCGTTCCCGTTTTACTCACCCTGCTCGGTTTCATTTGGTCTATTACGCTGTTACGTAGTGCTGACATAACTCCGCATTATGTCGCGGGTCACGTATTGCTTGGGTTAACCGCAATCTGTGCCTGTCTAATTGGCCTTGTTGCCACAATTGTCCATCAAACACGTAATACGTTTTCAACTAAAGAACACTGGCTGTGGTGTTATTGGGTTATTTTTCTCGGCTCAATCACGGTACTGCAGGGGATATACGTCTTAGTCAGTTCCGATGCAAGCGCCCGACTGGCTCCCGGCATTATTCTTATTTGCCTCGGAATGATCTGTTACAGCATATTCTCAAAAGTCTGGCTACTGGCACTGGTATGGAGACGTACCTGTTCGTTAGCCAACAGAATACCGATGATTCCCGTCTTCACCTGCCTGTTTTGCCTTTTCCTGGCATCGTTTCTTGCGGAAATGGCGCAGACCGACATGGGATATTTTATTCCTTCGCGAGTTCTGGTCGGTTTGGGAGCGGTATGCTTTACGTTGTTCTCAATCGTTTCAATATTAGAAGCGGGTTCTGCTAAAAAATAATTGCAACGTACCGGATAAAACCAGCGTTGACCATTTGCGTAACGCTGGTTTTTCTTAGGCATCATGAAATAACGCAGCATTAATGCATAGTGGTTAAGTATAAAAAACAGCAAAGTTACTGTTTTTTTCAACCTGTTCATATTTCATAAAGATCTGGCCACTGAGTGAGTTTTCAATCACCTTTCCATCCACCTTATATTAAGCATGGAGGGTTTCAGTTCACGGGCTCATTAGAAAATAATCACAAGATAACCACTATCAAAATTAGCTCATTTTTAATGCGACTCTAATAATTTTCATCTTTAGGAAATAGGTCAGGACGACTTTGCTGCAATCAAATCCTGCGCACAAGCCCACGCACTCGACCACGCCCACTGGAAGTTATAGCCCCCCAGCCAGCCGGTGACGTCCATCACTTCGCCGATGAAGTACAGCCCAGGCACTTTGCGCGCTTCCATCGTCCGTGAAGAGAGTTCGTTGGTGTCCACGCCGCCGAGCGTCACTTCGGCAGTGCGATAGCCTTCAGTGCCGTTGGGTTGTACGCGCCAGTCGGTCAATGTGCTAATCAGTGCCTGTTGGTCACGCACGTTGAGCTGTTTTAGCGAAACATCCGGGATTTGCCCGAGTTGCTGTAAGCGTTCAACCAACCGCTTCGGTAGATGAACCGCCAGTGTGTTTTTCAGGCTTTGATTCGGATGTGCGTTACGCTGCTCATTCAGGAAGGTTTCGAGGTCCACATCCGGTAGCAGATTGATGCTGACAAATTCCCCCGGTTGCCAGTAGCTTGAAATCTGCAACACCGCCGGTCCAGACAAGCCGCGGTGGGTGAAGAGTAAGTTCTCACGGAAAACGGTGCCGTTTTCAGCGGTAATCACGGAAGGCACCGCCACGCCCGCCAGCACCTGTAACTCTTCGAGCAACGGTTTATGCAGAGTGAATGGCACCAGACCCGCGCGGGTCGGCAGCACGTTGAGGCCAAATTGTTCGGCAATCTTATAACCAAACGGCGACGCGCCCAGCCCCGGCATTGACAGCCCACCAGTCGCGATGACCAGCTTTTCGCAACCGACAGTCATGCCGTTCAGATCAAGCGTGAAGCCTGTTTCATCCTTCGCCACACTCAGCACTTCGCTACGCAATCTGAAGGTCACATTGCCCTTCTCGCACTCATCCACCAGCATGTCGACAATCTGCTGCGCGGAGTCATCGCAGAAGAGTTGCCCTAACGTTTTCTCGTGCCAGGCGATGCCGTGTTTATTGACCAGATCAATGAAATCCCACTGGGTAAAACGTGCGAGTGCAGACTTACAAAAATGCGGATTCTGGCTCAGATAAGCGCCTGGTTCGACATAAAGGTTGGTAAAGTTGCAGCGCCCACCGCCAGACATAAGGATTTTGCGCCCTGGTTTTTTACCATTATCGATCAGCAGAACCCGGCGTCCTGCCTGACCTGCCAGCGCAGAACAGAACATACCCGCCGCACCAGCGCCTATAATAATGGCATCAAACCTTTCCACGTTGCGCTCCTCTTAGAAAAAACGGGCGTGAATTGTAAAGATTCCTCAGTGGTCGCACCAGCATCAATATTACTAAAAGGAAGTATTTGCCTGAATTATATAAGATAATTATTTTTTGAGTGAAATCCATACAGGGGGCAAATCAAAAAAAGTCTATATTTCACTTTGCCCGCGCCGCGAAAGTCACTGATAATGCGCCGCGTTCATGTCCTCAAAATGGCGTAACGTCCTATGCTACATTTGTTTGCTGGCCTGGATTTGCATACCGGGCTGTTATTATTGCTTGCACTGGCTTTTGTGCTGTTCTACGAAGCCATCAATGGTTTCCATGACACAGCCAACGCCGTGGCAACCGTTATCTATACCCGCGCGATGCGTTCTCAGCTCGCCGTGGTTATGGCGGCGGTATTCAACTTTTTGGGTGTTTTGCTGGGTGGTCTGAGTGTTGCCTATGCCATTGTGCATATGCTGCCGACGGATCTGCTGCTTAATATGGGATCGTCTCATGGCCTTGCCATGGTGTTCTCTATGTTGCTGGCGGCGATTATCTGGAACCTGGGTACCTGGTACTTTGGTTTACCTGCATCCAGCTCTCATACGCTGATTGGCGCGATCATCGGGATTGGTTTAACCAATGCGTTGATGACCGGGACGTCAGTGGTGGATGCACTCAATATCCCGAAAGTATTAAGTATTTTCGGTTCTCTGATCGTTTCCCCTATTGTCGGCCTGGTGTTTGCTGGCGGTCTGATTTTCTTGCTGCGTCGCTACTGGAGCGGCACCAAGAAACGCGCCCGTATCCACCTGACCCCAGCGGAGCGTGAAAAGAAAGACGGCAAGAAAAAGCCGCCGTTCTGGACGCGTATTGCGCTGATCCTTTCCGCTATCGGCGTGGCGTTTTCGCACGGCGCGAACGATGGTCAGAAAGGCATTGGTCTGGTTATGTTGGTATTGATTGGCGTCGCGCCAGCAGGCTTCGTGGTGAACATGAATGCCACTGGCTACGAAATCACCCGTACCCGTGATGCCATCAACAACGTCGAAGCTTACTTTGAGCAGCATCCTGCGCTGCTCAAACAGGCTACCGGTGCTGATCAGTTAGTACCGGCTCCGGAAGCTGGCGCAACGCAACCTGCGGAGTTCCACTGCCATCCGTCGAATACCATTAACGCGCTCAACCGCCTGAAAGGTATGTTGACCACCGATGTGGAAAGCTACGACAAGCTGTCGCTTGATCAACGTAGCCAGATGCGCCGCATTATGCTGTGCGTTTCTGACACTATCGACAAAGTGGTGAAGATGCCTGGCGTGAGTGCTGACGATCAGCGCCTGTTGAAGAAACTGAAGTCCGACATGCTTAGCACCATCGAGTATGCACCGGTGTGGATCATCATGGCGGTCGCGCTGGCGTTAGGTATCGGTACGATGATTGGCTGGCGCCGTGTGGCAACGACTATCGGTGAGAAAATCGGTAAGAAAGGCATGACCTACGCTCAGGGGATGTCTGCCCAGATGACGGCGGCAGTGTCTATCGGCCTGGCGAGTTATACCGGGATGCCGGTTTCCACTACTCACGTACTCTCCTCTTCTGTCGCGGGGACGATGGTGGTAGATGGTGGCGGCTTACAGCGTAAAACCGTGACCAGCATTCTGATGGCCTGGGTGTTTACCCTTCCGGCTGCGGTACTGCTTTCCGGCGGGCTGTACTGGCTCTCCTTGCAGTTCCTGTAATCGTACGCACCAAAACGAGCGGGTCAGCTGGCCCGCTTCAGATTGTGACATAGTGCGCTTTGTTCATGCCGGATGCGGCGTGAACGCCTTATCCGGCCTACAAAAACATGCAAATTCAATAGATTGCAGAGATTATGTAGGCCTGATAAGCGTAGCGCATCAGGCAATTTTGCGTTTGTAATCAGTCTCGAGCGGGTCAGTTTACTGGCCCGCTTTTTTTATGCGTTATTATTGCTGAAGTGCTTAATGCCAAATCATCAATGCAATCAGGCTGACCACCACCAGACCACACAATGCGCTGGTCAGAATAAACTGCCGACGCACCCGCTCACAGCGGCGAATAAATTCATCATCGTGATGATCGCGATAACGTTGGGCATAGATATACCAAACGAGACGCACCTGTTTGTTGGGTTGGCCATGTGAGGTAAAAAAGCCCCCTCCATCAACATATTGATAGAGCAATGGATCGCAGTTACGCAGTACCACTAACAACGCGCGTAGTGATGAGAAATAGCGCGCCATGTTAACAATGCAAACGACACATAAAGCCCAAAATAATGCGACGGTGCTTATCATACCTCCTCCCCGGCGACCTGCCCGCGGAGTTCCACCCCGGGGCTACCGCTCCCGATACGCTGCCAATCAGTTAACACCAGGTCCTGGAGAAACCGCTTTTGTGGTGACCAACATACGAGCGGCTCTATAGATAGTGTAGGAGATCAGGTTGTTTTTTTTCCAGAAGGTTAACCACTATCAATATATTCATGTCGAAAATTTGTTTATCTAACGAGTAAGCAAGGCGGATTGACGGATCATCCGGGTCGCTATAAGGTAAGGATGGTCTTAACACTGAATCTTTACGGCTGGGTTAGCCCCGCGCACGTAGTTCGCAGGACGCGGGTGACGTAACGGCACAAGAAACGCTAGCTGGCCAGTCATCGACAACTTTATGGAAGGAGTAACACTATGGCTTATAAACACATTCTCATCGCGGTCGACCTCTCCCCGGAAAGCAAAGTTCTGGTAGAGAAAGCAGTCTCTATGGCTCGCCCCTACAATGCGAAAGTTTCTCTGATCCACGTAGATGTAAACTACTCTGACCTATACACCGGGCTTATTGATGTGAATCTGGGTGATATGCAGAAACGCATCTCTGAAGAGACACATCATGCACTGACCGAGCTTTCCACTAATGCAGGCTACCCAATCACTGAAACCCTGAGCGGCAGCGGCGACCTGGGCCAGGTTCTGGTCGATGCAATCAAGAAATACGATATGGATTTGGTGGTTTGTGGTCACCACCAGGACTTCTGGAGCAAACTGATGTCTTCCGCACGTCAGCTGATCAACACCGTTCACGTTGATATGCTGATTGTTCCGCTGCGCGACGAAGAAGAATAATCTTCCCTCTACGACGTGTTCCTGAACGCCCGCATATGCGGGCGTTTTGCTTTTTGGCGCGCCTTGTTACCTGATCAGCGTAAACACCTTATCTGGCCTACGGTCTGCGTACGCAATCAAAATCCCCAGCCAATACAACATTTAACACCATCATATTTTCCATCATTAGTGTGATCATCTGGTTATTTTCTGTTGTAATAGTGTATTAATCTATTCACCGCATCAATATTAAGAATCTCTGACAGATGTAAACTTTTTCGCGCGTTATCCCTTACGCGTTCATACTTTTCAGGATGGTATTGGAAGGTTAATAAATATGAATACAACAACACCCATGGGGATGCTGCAGCAACCTCGCCCATTTTTCATGATCTTTTTTGTCGAGTTATGGGAGCGATTCGGCTACTACGGCGTGCAGGGCGTACTGGCGGTTTTCTTCGTTAAACAGCTTGGATTCTCGCAAGAGCAGGCTTTTGTCACTTTTGGTGCTTTTGCTGCGCTGGTCTATGGCCTCATTTCCATTGGCGGCTATGTCGGCGACCACCTGCTGGGGACCAAACGCACCATTGTTCTTGGAGCACTTGTGCTGGCGATTGGCTACTTCATGACCGGCATGTCGCTACTTAAGCCTGACCTGATTTTCATCGCCCTGGGGACTATCGCTGTCGGTAACGGCCTGTTTAAAGCTAACCCAGCCAGCTTGCTTTCGAAGTGCTATCCGCCGAAAGATCCGCGGCTTGATGGCGCATTCACCCTGTTCTATATGTCGATCAACATCGGCTCGTTGATAGCGTTATCGCTGGCCCCTGTGATCGCTGATAGATTCGGTTATTCAGTCACCTACAACCTGTGCGGGGCGGGGTTAATTATCGCATTACTGGTTTACATCGCCTGTCGTGGAATGGTGAAAGACATTGGTTCTGAACCCGACTTCCGGCCAATGAGCTTCAGCAAACTGTTGTACGTGTTACTTGGCAGCGTGGTGATGATCTTCGTATGCGCATGGCTGATGCACAACGTAGAAGTCGCCAATCTGGTGCTGATTGTTCTCTCCATCGTCGTCACCATCATCTTCTTTCGTCAGGCATTCAAGCTGGATAAAACCGGGCGCAATAAAATGTTTGTCGCCTTTGTCCTGATGCTCGAAGCGGTGGTGTTTTACATTCTCTACGCCCAGATGCCAACATCGCTGAACTTCTTTGCCATCAACAACGTGCATCATGAAATTCTCGGTTTTTCCATCAACCCGGTCAGCTTCCAGGCGCTTAACCCGTTCTGGGTGGTACTCGCCAGCCCAATACTGGCAGGCATTTACACGCATCTGGGTAACAAAGGCAAAGACCTCTCGATGCCGATGAAATTTACTCTCGGCATGTTTATGTGCTCACTGGGCTTTTTGACGGCGGCAGCTGCGGGAATGTGGTTTGCGGATGCACAAGGGCTGACATCGCCATGGTTTATCGTGCTGGTGTACTTATTCCAGAGCTTAGGTGAACTGTTTATTAGCGCCCTTGGCCTGGCGATGATTGCTGCCCTGGTGCCGCAGCATTTGATGGGCTTTATTCTCGGGATGTGGTTCCTGACGCAGGCTGCCGCGTTCTTGCTGGGCGGCTATGTGGCAACATTTACCGCGGTGCCGGACAACATTACCGATCCGCTTGAGACGTTGCCCGTCTATACCAACGTGTTTGGTAAGATTGGTCTGGTCACGCTGGGCGTTGCAGTAGTGATGCTGTTGATGGTGCCGTGGCTGAAACGCATGATTGCGACGCCGGAAAGCCATTAATTATTCTTGCAGAAAGCAGGGTAGCGTTATCGCTACCCTGTTTTAGTTTTACACTGGCGTACCTGCATAGATATCAAAGCGATGCCCTTTAGTGACTACCGCGTTTGGCGTGGCGACATTCGCCAGCGGTGGCGCGTAGTCCGGGCGCTTTACCACCACGCGTTTGGTCGCCAGCAAGCGTGCAGGCTCCAGTAATCCATCGGCATCAAGATCCGGTCCCACCAGCGACTGAAAGACACGCATCTCTTTTTTCACTAGCGCGCTTTTCTGCTTATGCGGGAACATCGGGTCGAGATAAACCACCTGCGGGCGCGGGGTAATATCAGTCAGCGCCGTCAGGCTGGAGGCGTGAATTAACTGCAACCGCTCCTGCAACCAGCCGCCGATTTCCGCATCCGCATAACCACGCGCCAGGCCGTCGTCGAGTAGCGCGGCAACCACTGGATTACGCTCCAGCATCCGCACGCGGCAGCCGACTGAAGCCAGTACAAAGGCATCGCGCCCAAGTCCTGCAGTGGCATCCACCACATCCGGCAAATAATCGCCTTTAATGCCCACCGCTTTCGCCACCGCCTCACCGCGACCACCGCCGAATTTGCGTCGGTGCGCCATCGCTCCGCCAACAAAATCAACAAAGATGCCGCCAAGTTTTGGCTCATCACGCTTGCGCAATTCCAGATGTTCCGGCGTTAACACCAGCGCCATCAGGTTGTCTTCATCGTGCTCCAGCCCCCAGCGGGCCGCCAGAACAGATAAGGCACCGTCTCCGGTGCCTGTTTCATCAATTAAGCAGATTTTCACTGAATGATCAGCCCTTAATGCCGTAATGCTCCAGCATCGCATCCAGCTGCGGTTCACGACCACGGAAGCGTTTGAACAGATCCATCGGCTCTTCTGAACCGCCACGGCTCAGAATGTTGTCGAGGAACGACTGCCCGGTTTCACGGTTGAAAATGCCCTCTTCCTCAAAGCGCGAGAAAGCATCTGCCGCCAGTACGTCAGCCCACAGGTAGCTGTAGTAACCTGCGGCATAACCACCGGCGAAAATATGGCTGAAAGCGTGCGGGAAACGGCCCCAGGACGGAGATGGCACCACGGCAACCAGTTTCTTGATTTCTGCCAGAGTTTCGAGGATTTTTGCCCCCTGATCCGGGCGGAACTCGGCATGAAGGCGGAAATCAAACAGGCCGAACTCCAGCTGACGCAGAATAAACAGCGCCGCCTGGTAGTTCTTCGCCGCCAGCATTTTATCCAGCAACTCTTTCGGCAGCGGTTCGCCGGTTTCATAGTGACCAGAGATAAACGCCAGCGCCTCCGGCTCCCAGCACCAGTTTTCCATAAACTGACTCGGCAGTTCGACCGCATCCCACGGCACACCGCTGATACCGGAAACACCAGCGGTTTCGATGCGGGTCAGCATATGGTGCAGGCCGTGACCGAACTCGTGGAAGAGGGTGATCACTTCGTCGTGAGTGAACAGCGCCGGTTTACCATTTACCGGGCGGTTGAAGTTACAAGTCAAATACGCGACCGGTTTTTGCAAAGAACCATCAGCTTTACGCATCTGGCCTACGCAGTCATCCATCCACGCCCCGCCGCGCTTGTTTTCACGGGCATACAGATCGAGGTAGAAGCTACCGCGCAGTTCGTTATTTTCGTCATACAGTTCGAAGAAACGTACATCCGGATGCCAGACATCAACATCTTTACGCTCTTTAGCGGTGATGCCGTAAATACGCTTAACCACTTCAAACAGGCCGTTAACCGCTTTGTTTTCCGGGAAGTACGGACGCAGCTGTTCGTCACTGATGCTGTAGAGGTGCTGTTTTTGTTTTTCGCTGTAGTAAGCGATATCCCACGGCTGCAACTCATCGACGCCAAATTCGGCTTTGGCAAAGGCACGCAATTGCGCCAGCTCTTTTTCGCCTTGTGGACGCGCGCGTTTTGCCAGATCGGTTAAGAAATCCAGCACCTGCTGCGGGTTTTCTGCCATTTTAGTGGCAAGGGATTTAAAGGCGTAGTTTTCAAAGCCCAGCAGTTGCGCCAGTTCGTGACGCAGCGCGAGGATCTCTTCCATCACCTTGCTGTTATCCCATTTACCGGCGTTTGGGCCTTGATCGGAGGCGCGGGTGCTGTAAGCGCGATACATCTCTTCACGCAGAGCCTGGTTGTCGCAGTAGGTCATTACCGGCAAGTAGCTTGGGATATCCAGCGTCAGCAAATAACCTTCCAGCTCTTTCGCTTCGGCCTGGGCTTTTGCCGCAGCCAGCGCGCTTTCTGGCATCCCCGCCAGCTCCGCTTCGTCGGTAACGAGTTTGGTCCAGCCCATTGTCGCATCGAGGACGTTGTTGCTGTACTGGTTGCCCAGTTCAGAAAGACGGGTCGCAATTTCGCCGTAACGCTGCTGTTTCTCTTTCGGCAGACCTATGCCAGAGAGTTCAAAGTCGCGCAGTGCGTTATCAACCGCTTTCTTCTGCGCCGTGTTCAGCGTGGCGTAATGATCGCCATCGCGCAGGTCGCGATACGCTTTATACAGCCCTTCATGTTGCCCTACCCAGGTGCTGTATTCCGACAGCAGCGGCAGGGTTTGTTCGTAGGCTTCACGCAGTTCCGGGCTATTTTTCACCGAGTTCAGGTGGCTGACCGGGGAGAAGATACGCCCCAACACATCGTCCACTTCCGCCAGCGGCTGGCAGAGATTTTCCCAGGTGTACGGTGCCCCTTGCGCTACTACGCGCTCCACGTTTTCGCGGCAGTCGTTCAATGCCTTAGTCACGGCTGGAACGACATGTTCCGGGAGAATTTTAGAAAACGGAGGCAATTCAAAGGGAGTCAGTAACGGATTCGTCATTCGCGCAGTCCTGGTTAAAGAGGTTAAGGAAGCGCTCAACAGGCGCTTTACATAATGTGTGTAGCATGGGGTTAAGTGTAGTGAATTTCAATGAGAAACGTTACGCTTTCGCGGCGGCGGCCTCTTTTCGGTATACTGTCCTGATACGCTTTTGTGCGCCCCGAATACGGGCCGATTTTTACTTACCGGAACACCTTTACCCATGCTCAGTTATCGCCACAGCTTTCACGCTGGCAACCACGCCGACGTCCTTAAACATACCGTTCAGAGCCTGATCATCGAGTCGCTGAAAGAGAAAGATAAACCGTTTCTCTATCTCGACACCCACGCAGGGGCCGGGCGTTATCAGTTAGGCAGCGAACATGCCGAGCGTACCGGCGAATATCTCGAAGGCATCGCCCGTATCTGGCAGCAGGACGATTTGCCCGCAGAACTGGAGGCGTACATCAATGTGGTAAAACACTTCAACCGTAGCGGTCAGTTGCGTTACTACCCCGGTTCGCCGTTGATTGCTCGCCTGCTACTGCGTGAACAGGACAGCCTGCAACTGACCGAACTGCACCCGAGCGATTACCCGTTGTTGCGTTCTGAATTTCAGAAAGATAGCCGTGCGCGTGTCGAAAAAGCCGACGGTTTCCAGCAGCTTAAGGCCAAACTGCCGCCGGTTTCCCGCCGTGGTTTAATCCTTATCGACCCGCCGTATGAAATGAAAACTGACTATCAAGCGGTGGTCAGCGGGATAGCAGAAGGTTACAAACGTTTCGCCACTGGTATTTACGCACTGTGGTATCCGGTGGTGCTGCGTCAGCAAATTAAGCGCATGATCCACGATCTGGAAGCGACCGGTATTCGCAAAATTCTGCAAATTGAACTGGCGGTACTGCCAGACAGCGATCGCCGTGGCATGACCGCTTCCGGCATGATTGTGATTAACCCGCCGTGGAAACTGGAACAACAGATGAATAACGTGCTGCCGTGGCTGCACAGCAAACTGGTTCCGGCAGGCACCGGGCACGCCACCGTAAGCTGGATCGTGCCGGAGTAATTGCAGCCATTGCTGGCACCTATTACGTCTCGCGCTACAATCGCGGTAATCAACGATAAGGACACTTTGTCATGACTAAACACTATGATTACATCGCCATCGGCGGCGGCAGCGGCGGTATCGCCTCCATCAACCGCGCGGCTATGTACGGCCAGAAATGTGCGCTGATTGAAGCCAAAGAGCTGGGCGGCACCTGCGTAAATGTTGGCTGTGTGCCGAAAAAAGTGATGTGGCACGCGGCGCAAATCCGTGAAGCGATCCATATGTACGGCCCGGATTATGGTTTTGATACCACTATCAATAAATTCAACTGGGAAACGTTGATCGCCAGCCGTACCGCCTATATCGACCGTATTCATACTTCCTATGAAAACGTGCTCGGTAAAAATAACGTTGATGTAATCAAAGGCTTTGCCCGCTTCGTTGATGCCAAAACGCTGGAGGTAAACGGCGAAACCATCACGGCCGATCATATTCTGATCGCCACAGGCGGTCGTCCGAGCCACCCGGATATTCCGGGCGTGGAATACGGTATTGATTCTGATGGCTTCTTCGCCCTTCCTGCTTTGCCAGAGCGCGTGGCGGTTGTTGGCGCGGGTTACATCGCCGTTGAGCTGGCGGGCGTGATTAACGGCCTCGGCGCGAAAACGCATCTGTTTGTGCGTAAACATGCGCCGCTGCGCAGCTTCGACCCGATGATTTCCGAAACGCTGGTCGAAGTGATGAACGCCGAAGGCCCGCAGCTGCACACCAACGCCATCCCGAAAGCGGTAGTGAAAAATACCGATGGTAGCCTGACGCTGGAGCTGGAAGATGGTCGCAGTGAAACGGTGGATTGCCTGATTTGGGCGATTGGTCGCGAGCCTGCCAATGACAACATCAACCTGGAAGCCGCTGGCGTTAAAACTAACGAAAAAGGCTATATCGTCGTCGATAAATATCAAAACACCAATATTGAAGGTATTTACGCGGTGGGCGATAACACGGGTGCAGTGGAGCTGACACCGGTGGCAGTTGCAGCGGGTCGCCGTCTCTCTGAACGCCTGTTTAATAACAAGCCGGATGAGCATCTGGATTACAGCAACATTCCGACCGTGGTCTTCAGCCATCCGCCGATTGGTACTGTTGGTTTAACGGAACCGCAGGCGCGCGAGCAGTATGGCGACGATCAGGTGAAAGTGTATAAATCCTCTTTCACCGCGATGTATACCGCCGTCACCACTCACCGCCAGCCGTGCCGCATGAAGCTGGTGTGCGTTGGATCGGAAGAGAAGATTGTCGGTATTCACGGCATTGGCTTTGGTATGGACGAAATGTTGCAGGGCTTCGCGGTGGCGCTGAAGATGGGGGCAACCAAAAAAGACTTCGACAATACCGTCGCCATTCACCCAACGGCGGCAGAAGAGTTCGTGACAATGCGTTAAATGTTAAAGGGCTAAGAGTAGTGTGCTCTTAGCCCTTAATTACGTTTCCGCTATCAGTTCAGAAGCTGAAGCAGAAAGCGGATCAGTTCCAGCAGCGCAATTAACGCCCCTAGAACGATGATTGCTTTATCAATCACCCGTTTTCTCCATGCGATGGAGTGAGAATGCATCCGCTTACTCATCCACTGCCTGTCACGGCGCATGTCTCATTGTTAGATAAGAACTCTCTCACTCCGGCCAGAGCATCAGTTAACGGCACCACCCGTACTTCTGACCAGGACTTTGAAAGCGTTTATGCGCATTGCCAGAGTGAAAATGCCTCAGAGCTAACTGGATAATCATACAGTACATGCAGGTTATAAAACCAGCACGTCCTTGCAATAGTTTCAGTATGGTATTAGCATTGATGCGTTAGATGATGGCTATCTCACTCCAGTCAGAGCCACCAACTCAGGGCTGGAAAGTAAAAAACCGACGCAAAGTCGGTTTTTTTACATCCGGATTCGGACAAGGCTTAATATGACGATGACCCAGTGAAAGTATATAAATCGTCACTGCGATATATACCGAAGTGCTCCCTCCGCCAGCTGAAGAAATCGCTAATTCTTGCAATGTTAGCCACTGGCTAATAGTATTGAGCTGTTAGATAAGAACTCTCTCACTCCAGCCAGAGCCACCAACTCAGGGCTGGAAAGTAAAAAACCGACGCAAAGTCGGTTTTTTTACGTCCTGATTCAGACCTCCTTTCAAATGAATAGCCAACTCAAAATTCACACCTATTACCTTCCTCTGCACTTACACATTCGTTAAGTCATATATGTTTTTGACTTATCCGCTTCGAAGAGAGACACTACCTGCAACAATCAGGAGCGCAATATGTCATTTCTGTTACCCATCCAATTGTTCAAAATTCTTGCTGATGAAACCCGTCTGGGCATCGTTTTACTGCTCAGCGAACTGGGAGAGTTATGCGTCTGCGATCTCTGCACTGCTCTCGACCAGTCGCAGCCCAAGATCTCCCGCCACCTGGCATTGCTGCGTGAAAGCGGGCTATTGCTGGACCGCAAGCAAGGTAAGTGGGTTCATTACCGCTTATCACCGCATATTCCAGCATGGGCGGCGAAAATTATTGATGAGGCCTGGCGATGTGAACAGGAAAAGGTTCAGGCGATTGTCCGCAACCTGGCTCGACAAAACTGTTCCGGGGACAGTAAGAACATTTGCAGTTAAAAATTTAGCTAAACACATATGAATTTTCAGATGTGTTTTATCCGGGAGGCATTATGTTACTGGCAGGCGCTATCTTTGTCCTGACCATCGTATTGGTTATCTGGCAGCCGAAAGGTTTAGGCATCGGCTGGAGTGCAACGCTCGGCGCAGTACTGGCGTTAGTTACGGGCGTGGTCCATCCGGGTGATATTCCGGTGGTGTGGAATATCGTCTGGAACGCGACGGCTGCGTTTATCGCCGTCATTATCATCAGCCTGCTGCTGGATGAGTCCGGCTTTTTTGAATGGGCGGCGCTGCACGTCTCACGCTGGGGTAATGGTCGTGGTCGCTTGCTGTTTACCTGGATTGTCCTGCTCGGTGCTGCCGTTGCCGCCCTGTTTGCCAATGATGGCGCGGCGCTTATTTTGACACCGATTGTCATCGCCATGCTGCTGGCTTTAGGGTTCAGTAAAGGCACTACGCTGGCGTTCGTGATGGCGGCCGGATTCATTGCCGATACCGCCAGCCTGCCGCTTATTGTCTCCAACCTGGTGAATATCGTTTCCGCTGATTTCTTTGGCCTCGGCTTTCGCGAATACGCCTCGGTGATGGTGCCGGTGGATATCGCCGCGATTGTTGCCACGCTGGTGATGTTACATCTCTATTTTCGCAAAGATATTCCGCAGAACTACGATATGGCGCTGCTGAAATCTCCCGCAGAAGCGATCAAAGATCCTGCTACGTTCAAAACTGGCTGGGTTGTTTTACTGCTTCTGCTGGTGGGATTTTTCGTCCTGGAACCGCTCGGCATTCCGGTGAGCGCCATTGCAGCTGTGGGCGCGCTGATATTATTTGTCGTCGCTAAACGCGGTCATGCGATTAATACGGGTAAAGTCCTGCGCGGTGCCCCCTGGCAGATTGTCATCTTCTCGCTCGGCATGTATCTGGTGGTTTATGGCCTGCGCAATGCCGGATTAACGGAATATCTTTCTGGCGTACTCAACGTGCTGGCGGATAACGGCCTGTGGGCCGCGACGCTCGGCACCGGATTCCTCACCGCCTTCCTCTCTTCTATTATGAACAATATGCCGACGGTACTGGTTGGCGCGTTGTCCATTGATGGCAGCACGGCATCTGGCGTTATCAAAGAAGCGATGGTTTATGCCAATGTGATTGGCTGCGATTTGGGACCGAAAATTACCCCAATTGGTAGCCTGGCTACGCTACTCTGGCTGCACGTACTTTCGCAGAAGAATATGACTATCAGCTGGGGATATTACTTCCGTACAGGGATTATCATGACCCTGCCTGTGCTGTTTGTGACGCTGGCTGCGCTGGCGCTACGTCTCTCTTTCACTTTGTAATGAGATACTGATATGAGCAACATTACCATTTATCACAACCCGGCCTGCGGCACGTCGCGTAATACGCTGGAGATGATCCGCAACAGCGGCACAGAACCGACTATTATCCATTATCTGGAAACTCCGCCAACGCGCGATGAACTGGTCAAACTCATTGCCGATATGGGGATTTCCGTACGCGCGCTGCTGCGTAAAAACGTCGAACCGTATGAGGAGCTGGGCCTTGCGGAAGATAAATTTACTGACGATCGGTTAATCGACTTTATGCTTCAGCACCCGATTCTGATTAATCGCCCGATTGTGGTGACGCCGCTGGGAACTCGCCTGTGCCGCCCTTCAGAAGTGGTGCTGGAAATTCTGCCAGATGCGCAAAAAGGCGCATTCTCCAAGGAAGATGGCGAGAAAGTGGTTGATGAAGCGGGTAAGCGCCTGAAATAAAGCGGCGATATCCCCCCCACAGGTTGTTAGAAAAGTGCGCTTTATTTATGTCGGATGCGACGCTGGCGCGTCTTATCCGACCTACAAAGTTATGAAAATTCGATGAATAGTATGTTATTTGTAGGCCTGACAGGCGTAGCGCATCAGGCGATTTTGCTATTTACACAGTACTCCCTGCGTGAGATTCCAATTATCGCGTCCAGCATGGTGTATCAGTGAGCTGCTTAGTTATCAGCGATACAGCGCAGTAGTTTAAAGACGTACTGGATTATGATTTATCAGTGGTTTACACAACAAATTATTAAATAATTATAAGATACCTTAACCCATTTTATTATTACACATCTAAAACATCACAAAAAAAATCACTTCACACACTATCAGAGAACATAATAACTTTTTAAAATGAGCGCATTTTGATAGTTGTTAACGATTTCCTTTACGATACTATCACTACCCTTTTTTTACACACAAATATTACCGGGTGGAGATAAAAGGGAAATCAAAGGTAATTATATCAGGAAGATATAACGCATTACATTTATTGTGTGTAGAAGAAAATCCATTCCTGTTCTAATTATCCAATTTAAACATCTTAGCATAAAACAAATGATGAATAAGGAATTTTATGTCAATTGACTTTACCCCAGGTATAATAAATACATATCACGGCGATATTTATAACTGCACAACAAATACCGATAATGCTAAAACGCCAGACACACCGAAGTGGCCTTGCGATAATTGGGAAGAACAACAACCCATTAATTCCACATTCTCTGGAGAAGGATATATCTCTGATCAATATGATTTAGCGCAACACCAACTTCAACAAATTAATGCGTGCCACACGAACACTACATATACAAATGCAGACTACTCAAAAGTTGTGGCTCAACTTGTAAGTCTTATTACTAACATTGAAACGATAAGTTCGACACAACTTACGCAACAGACACAATCAATACTTAATCAGATTAATAACATTAGATATGAAAAAAACAAAAGTGCTGAATGTCGAATCATTGTTATCGCTAATCCTAAACCCGACAAGGCAATCATAACTAAAATTAGCGTAGAAGAGGGAATACCCATAACATTCAGTGTCCAAACCATGTTTTCAGATACTAATTTTATTGCTGAACAACGAGCTGACTTACCAACTAATATAAAAGATATTCAAAGCCTGTATCAAAAAATGACGAAGTTATATATTGAGCACAGTGAAAATAAAAACAGGATGAAAGTCTTTGCCGGAACCAACTTTATTGATTTCAATATGACAGGACAGAACCTGTCCGGGTTCGTTCTAACCTTGTCAAGGTTTTATTTCGAAGATCTACTTAATATAAATTTCACTGACGCAAATTTAGGGAAGGTGCGAATAAGCGGGGAAATTCTTCTCGGCTGACTCAGTCATTTCATTTCTTCATGTTTGAGCCGATTTTTTCTCCCGTAAATGCCTTGAATCAGCCTATTTAGACCGTTTCTTCGCCATTTAAGGCGTTATCCCCAGTTTTTAGTGAGATCTCTCCCACTGACGTATCATTTGGTCCGCCCGAAACAGGTTGGCCAGCGTGAATAACATCGCCAGTTGGTTATCGTTTTTCAGCAACCCCTTGTATCTGGCTTTCACGAAGCCGAACTGTCGCTTGATGATGCGAAATGGGTGCTCCACCCTGGCCCGGATGCTGGCTTTCATGTATTCGATGTTGATGGCCGTTTTGTTCTTGCGTGGATGCTGTTTCAAGGTTCTTACCTTGCCGGGGCGCTCGGCGATCAGCCAGTCCACATCCACCTCGGCCAGCTCCTCGCGCTGTGGCGCCCCTTGGTAGCCGGCATCGGCTGAGACAAATTGCTCCTCTCCATGCAGCAGATTACCCAGCTGATTGAGGTCATGCTCGTTGGCCGCGGTGGTGACCAGGCTGTGGGTCAGGCCACTCTTGGCATCGACACCAATGTGGGCCTTCATGCCAAAGTGCCACTGATTGCCTTTCTTGGTCTGATGCATCTCCGGATCGCGTTGCTGCTCTTTGTTCTTGGTCGAGCTGGGTGCCTCAATGATGGTGGCATCGACCAAGGTGCCTTGAGTCATCATGACGCCTGCTTCGGCCAGCCAGCGATTGATGGTCTTGAACAATTGGCGGGCCAGTTGATGCTGCTCCAGCAGGTGGCGGAAATTCATGATGGTGGTGCGGTCCGGCAAGGCGCTATCCAGGGATAACCGGGCAAACAGACGCATGGAGGCGATTTCGTACAGAGCATCTTCCATCGCGCCATCGCTCAGGTTGTACCAATGCTGCATGCAGTGAATGCGTAGCATGGTTTCCAGCGGATAAGGTCGCCGGCCATTACCAGCCTTGGGGTAAAACGGCTCGATGACTTCCACCATGTTTTGCCATGGCAGAATCTGCTCCATGCGGGACAAGAAAATCTCTTTTCTGGTCTGACGGCGCTTACTGCTGAATTCACTGTCGGCGAAGGTAAGTTGATGACTCATGATGAACCCTGTTCTATGGCTCCAGATGACAAACATGATCTCATATCAGGGACTTGTTCGCACCTTCCTTAGGTGACACTATTTTTTTACATAAAGAACACCCTACCCCCAAATTATATAAAGATGGACAATATCTTGACAAACAAATCGAAGGTTTATTTTCAACATTATTAACCATTAATGACAACCTTTTACGAGCAAAAGCGGAAATTGCTTCGACAATAATTAAATTTTTAGAGGCCAGGATAACCAATCTTTCATACAATGACATATTAAAATATCAGCAAGAATTCCAAAGACAATGTTATAAGCAAGTTAAAGCCTTTACGACACTCTCCCGATACAATAAAATTCAAACATGGGCAGAAATGTCTGAATATCAATTCGAAGTATTTCAATACGAGACGCTTAACCCAAAAAAAATGTCACACACGCCTTATTTAAAGAGGCCACTGCCTAATGAAAAAGATATAAATTATGGGGTGGAAATAGAAATACCATCTGGTAAAAGAATTCGCTTATCAAATCATTACCAGAATATAATACCATAATATTGATTATTAGCACTTTATAATCATTGAATAAAAATAGATTTTATGTACTTTTAAAACAATGCACTATATTATGGGGTGATGGATATTCATGTCACGCCCCAAAATTAACTGAGTTCACCTAAACAGAAAGGATATAAACATCAGACAGGTTTACGTTACTATCAGGCATATCACCTCAGAATCAGATGAAAACTATAAAGAAATATCTATTATGGTTTTAATATTTGTTGATAAGGATAGTAACATGAACATGACAAAAGGTGCACTCATCCTCAGCCTTTCATTTTTGCTTGCCGCATGTAGTTCAATTCCGCAAAATATCAAAGGCAATAACCAACCTGATATTCAAAAAAGTTTTGTTGCTGTTCATAACCAGCCGGGGTTATATGTTGGTCAACAAGCGCGCTTTGGTGGGAAGGTTATCAACGTTATCAATGGCAAAACGGATACGTTGTTAGAAATCTCTGTATTACCGTTGGATAGCTATGCGAAGCCTGATATTGAAGCCAACTATCAGGGCCGACTGCTCGCCAGACAAAGCGGCTTCCTTGATCCAGTGAACTATCGTAATCACTTTGTTACCATCCTCGGCACCATTCAGGGTGAACAACCTGGCTTTATCAATAAAGTCCCGTATAACTTCCTGGAAGTGAATATGCAGGGCATCCAGGTGTGGCATTTGAGAGAAGTGGTTAATACCACCTATAACCTGTGGGATTACGGCTATGGTGCATTCTGGCCGGAACCGGGCTGGGGTGCGCCTTACTACACCAATGCGGTGAGTCAGGTAACACCTGAGCTGGTCAAATAACACCACCGAAAGATGCAGATGCTTTCTCAGCATCTGCATCATGCATTACATCAAATTAATACACAGTAAGCTAACTATTATTATTATAAGCCCTGTCCTGTTAATTACCTTTGGCAAACTGATTATAAAGTTAATGTCCGCACCAGGAGTCGGTTATGTTTCTTATAATTACCAGGGATACGATGTTCTTCACCGCGATGAAAAACATTCTGAGTAAAGGTAATGTCGTTCATATACAGAACGAAGAAGAGATCGACGTAATGTTGCATCAGAATGCCTTCGTCATTATTGATACATTAATGAATAATGTATTTCATTCTAATTTTCTCACTCAAATTGAACGATTAAAACCTGTCCATGTCATTATTTTCTCCCCCTTTAATATTAAACGCTGCCTGGGGAAAGTGCCGGTGACCTTTGTTCCGCGGACTATCACTATCATTGATTTTGTCGCACTCATCAATGGCAGTTACTGCTCTGTGCCTGAAGCGGCTGTGTCACTTTCGCGCAAGCAACATCAGGTTCTGAGCTGCATTGCGAATCAAATGACAACGGAAGATATTCTGGAGAAACTGAAAATATCGCTAAAAACGTTCTACTGCCATAAACACAATATCATGATGATCCTCAATCTTAAGCGGATCAATGAGCTGGTACGCCATCAGCATATTGATTATCTGGTGTGAATTTCAGGCTTACGGTGAGTCTGGCTACGCTGCCACACAGATTAGCTAATTGAAACGCCTTTCACCCCTGCCATACCTTTTAATAATCGCAACAGGTCTTCTATCGACGTTGTGGCATGAAGCTGGATATCAATGGCGACCACTTCATGATCTTCATTTTCCTGCAACGAAACTAAATCAGTTTTTATTTTTTGCTGCTTAAACCAGTCGAGCATTGATACCGTATTACCGTTCACTAATGTCAGCTGTAAATGGTAATTTTTGTTCATCAGGCGGAAGGTTAATTGATGGAAGACTTCCAGCACCAACAAGGTCATCACTGAACCATAAATACCCAGTTCGTACATACCGCTGCCAATAACCATACCTATGGCGGCGGTCACCCAGATATCCGCTGCCGTCGTCAGACCTACAATATTTTGGTTACGAACGAGAATGTTACCTGCACCGATAAACCCGACGCCCGTCACCACCTGAGCAGCAATACGGCTGGGGTCGAGTCCGACGTGATCTAAAGACAGCACGTCAGCAAAACCATATTTCGAAACAATCATAAACAGGGCGCTTCCCATGCCAATTAATACATGTGTGCGTAACCCTGCTCCTTTGCCGCGCATTTGCCTTTCCATGCCAATAGCGCCACAGGCAATTGCCGCGAGTATAAGACGTATAATAAATTCTGCTGTCATATAAAAATGCAAAAAGGAGCAGCAAGATGGCTCAACTTGCTACTCCTTTTTACTTGCACCTCATTAATTCGGCAAGTCATTAGATGCTTGATTTTTGAAGGTATACAAATTTTTCTGCGGGTTTTTCTTACAGTATTCGATCACTTTAGGAATTTGAGTGAGATCGGTTTCATTTAAAGTAACGGTATCGCCACCTTTATATACTGTTTCTTCATGCAGCATCCACCATGCAACCGGGGTCATTGCTTTTGGATTCAGATCAATAAATTCCTGGCAGGTCATATCTTTAGCGGATTCATTGGCTGCCAACGCAGATTGTGCGTTCACCAGTGACAAAGCCGCTACAGCGCCCATAAAAATAAACGCTTTACGGAGAGATGAAATATTCATTTTGTAACCCATTCAATATAGAGATTATATATGAACAGGAGGAATAGCTGCTTTTAAAGAAGATATTCCGGCCTGTTCAATATGCAAGGAAGTACGATGTAACGCATTCCCGGAATTACATATCTTTCTTAATTTTGTCCCATTCGCCTTTAACTTTATCTTTAAAGTTGGCTTGTTTATCCTGAGTACAAGCCTGAACGATAGCTGGGGTTACGGTTGCAATACCCTGAACATCTAAAACCGCATCTTCTGGTTTATCTTTGTTGTTCAGCGCTTCAGCAAAACCAACTGCAGTTGGCTGGAAGGATTCGTCCACAGCCAGGAAATCTTCACAGGTCCAGGAGTTGACCGGTTTTTTGTTATCAGCTGCTTTTTGCGCATCCGCTGCATTGCTCACAACTGGCAGAAGAAGCAGACCACCAAGAATAACGCCTAATACTTTTTTCATCGTAATATCCTCAACTATAAAGTGAAAGAGCCGTCACGAATCAATTTCGACACTGAGGTTATAACCTGGTTTTCTGTATATGTCATGTTGATGGAAAATATCAAAATCAGATATTTTTATTTCAATACAATGAGTTACAGATGCATCAGATACTGCAATTAGGAAATTTTTATTAAATCGACTGCATTCTTAGACGCGTTTTTGGCATAGATTGATAGCAGGGGATTTTCTTCTTAATTTTATAGGGTGGTTCTATGTTATATATAGATAAGGCAACAATTTTGAAGTTTGATCTGGAGATGCTTAAAAAACATCGCAGAGCAATCCAGTTTATTGCCGTGCTGCTGTTTATCGTCGGGTTGCTGTGTATCAGTTTCCCGTTCGTCTCTGGCGATATTTTAAGCACAGTAGTGGGTGCATTATTAATCTGCTCGGGTATTGCGCTTATTGTCGGGTTATTCAGCAACCGCAGTCATAATTTCTGGCCGGTATTATCCGGTTTCCTCGTCGCAGTCGCCTATTTATTGATCGGCTATTTCTTCATCCGCGCACCGGAGCTGGGCATTTTTGCCATTGCGGCATTTATTGCCGGTTTGTTCTGTGTTGCAGGGGTTATTCGCCTGATGAGTTGGTATCGTCAGCGTTCAATGAAAGGCAGCTGGCTACAGCTCGTTATTGGTGTGCTGGATATCGTCATTGCCTGGATATTCCTTGGTGCAACGCCGATGGTGTCTGTAACGCTGGTTTCCACACTGGTGGGAATTGAACTGATATTTAGCGCCGCCAGCCTGTTCAGCTTCGCCAGTTTGTTCGTTAAGCAGCAATAATTACCCCGGTTGTCACCCGGATCATAGTCACTTGATGTGACTATGATCCGATTAATACTCTCTCCGCTACGCAGTGTTGTAGATCAATTGCGCACTATCATTGAAATAATTACCTGCTAGTGATTATTTCAACCTACTGAATTTCATCTAATTTTTTTCACTCTATGGCAAATTAGCCATTTCAAACATTATCATGGCTGATATTTTCCGTAGTCAGGTTTAATGTTTTAAAAGTGCTGTGGGAAAGTGAACAAAGAGTTCCGTAAGCGTTGATGCTATGGGCGGTTAAATAAGTAATCCGGGTTCATTTTTTTGCAACTGGCGTTGATTACATTGCATAAATATCCGTGTCTCCAGACGCTATATAAAAACCTGAAGACATGAATGCGTTATTTACTCAGGTAATTTCAATGCGTTAAAAGAAAGCTGGCAATCCAATTGCCAGCTTAAGTCGAAACAAGGAGACTCGATATTTAAATCGGATTACATTTTAACTTTAGTAATATTCTTCAGAGATCACAAACTGGTTATTGATAACTTATTCTTGGGCAGTAATCCGCAAACGTTAACTTTTTGTTTGCTATTTACAAGCTGATAACAACCAGGAATCTTACTTAGGATCAATATATGGAGTGCGTGATGGATAAATCTGAAGTATTGATTAGTGTTAATAGACGTATTAGTTCACGAAGGGTAAAGTTCTTATAGGCGTTTACTATATTGAACAACGATTCGGACAAGGATGTAAATAATGAAAAGGATGACATATTCGAAACGATAACGGCTAAGGAGCAAGTTATGATTTTTCTCATGACGAAAGATTCTTTTCTTTTACAGGGCTTTTGGCAGTTGAAAGATAATCACGAAATGATAAAAATCAATTCCCTGTCAGAGATCAAAAAAGTAGGCAATAAACCCTTCAAGGTTATCATTGATACCTATCACAATCATATCCTTGATGAAGAAGCGATTAAATTTCTGGAGAAATTAGATGCCGAGAGAATTATTGTTTTGGCACCTTATCACATCAGTAAACTAAAAGCTAAAGCGCCTATTTATTTTGTTAGCCGCAAAGAAAGTATCAAAAATCTTCTTGAGATTACTTATGGTAAACACTTGCCCCATAAGAATTCACAATTATGTTTTTCACATAATCAGTTCAAAATTATGCAACTGATTCTGAAAAATAAAAATGAAAGCAATATCACGTCGACGCTCAATATTTCGCAACAAACATTAAAGATTCAGAAATTCAACATTATGTACAAGCTGAAACTAAGACGTATGAGCGACATCGTCACCCTGGGTATCACATCTTATTTTTAGTCAGGACATAAGCAACTGAAATTGATGGCTGGCATGACGAGGGATGCAGATGCTGATTTCATTACCCCCGGTGATTACTAAAGGAGAGGCTAAAACGACTTTATTCCCCTGGTATGTGTATCCACCAGTAGAACCCTTCGTTGCCCGAATGCTGGCAGGAACTGTTGGCAGAACGGCAACATTTTTTTTGTCGTTGACCTCACCATGTCGATCACTGTGCCTGTATCCCACCTTACTGGCTGACAACCCCACTATGCCGCTGGTCTGTAAATCCCTCATATCTCTCCTCGCGCGCAATTTAAAGAACCGTTATTTCTCAAGAATTTTCAGGGACTAAAATGAACAGAAGAAGAAAGCTGTTAATACCGTTGTTATTCTGCGGCGCGATGCTCACCGCCTGCGATGACAAATCGGCGGAAAACGCCGCCGCCATGACGCCTGAGGTCGGTGTCGTCACACTCTCCCCCGGTTCGGTCAATGTGTTGAGCGAATTGCCCGGTAGAACCGTTCCTTATGAAGTTGCCGAGATACGTCCCCAGGTGGGCGGTATTATCATTAAACGCAACTTTATCGAAGGCGATAAAGTGAACCAGGGCGATTCGCTGTATCAGATTGATCCTGCACCTTTACAGGCCGAGCTAAACTCCGCCAAAGGCTCGCTGGCGAAAGCGCTCTCTACCGCCAGCAATGCCCGCATCACCTTTAACCGCCAGGCATCGTTGCTGAAGACCAACTACGTTAGCCGTCAGGATTACGACACCGCGCGCACCCAGTTGAATGAAGCAGAAGCCAATGTCACCGTCGCCAAAGCGGCTGTTGAACAGGCGACGATCAATCTGCAATACGCGAATGTCACCTCGCCGATTACGGGCGTCAGCGGGAAATCGTCGGTGACCGTCGGCGCACTCGTTACCGCTAATCAGGCAGATTCGCTGGTTACCGTACAACGTCTGGACCCGATTTATGTCGATCTCACGCAGTCGGTGCAAGATTTCTTACGCATGAAAGAAGAGGTCGCCAGTGGGCAAATCAAACAGGTTCAGGGCAGTACGCCAGTACAGCTCAATCTGGAAAATGGTAAACGCTACAGCCAGACCGGCACGCTGAAATTCTCCGACCCGACAGTGGATGAAACCACGGGCTCCGTGACGTTACGGGCGATTTTCCCCAACCCAAATGGTGACTTGCTGCCTGGCATGTACGTCACGGCATTAGTGGATGAAGGTAGCCGCCAGAATGTATTACTGGTGCCGCAGGAAGGCGTCACCCACAACGCCCAGGGTAAAGCAACGGCGCTCATTCTGGATAAAGACGATGTCGTGCAGCTACGCGAAATTGAAGCCAGCAAAGCCATCGGCGACCAGTGGGTCGTCACCTCTGGCTTGCAGGCTGGCGATCGGGTGATCGTTTCCGGTTTGCAACGCATTCGTCCGGGTATCAAAGCACGAGCAATTTCCTCCAGCCAGGAAAACGCCAGCACCGAATCGAAACAATAACGTTGCAGGCTTAAGGGGACTTTCATGGCTAACTATTTTATTGATCGCCCGGTTTTTGCCTGGGTACTTGCCATTATTATGATGCTTGCAGGTGGTCTGGCGATCATGAACTTACCGGTTGCGCAGTATCCGCAGATTGCGCCACCGACCATTACCGTCAGCGCTACCTATCCAGGTGCCGATGCGCAAACGGTAGAAGACTCGGTCACTCAGGTGATTGAGCAAAATATGAATGGGCTTGATGGCCTGATGTACATGTCTTCAACCAGTGATGCGGCGGGCAATGCCTCTATCACTCTGACCTTCGAGACTGGGACATCTCCTGATATCGCACAGGTTCAAGTGCAAAATAAACTGCAACTCGCTATGCCTTCATTACCTGAAGCAGTGCAGCAGCAGGGGATTAGCGTCGATAAGTCGAGCAGTAATATCCTGATGGTAGCGGCGTTTATTTCTGATAACGGCAGCCTCAACCAGTACGATATCGCGGACTATGTAGCGTCTAATATCAAAGACCCGCTAAGCCGTACCGCGGGCGTTGGTAGCGTACAACTCTTTGGTTCCGAGTATGCCATGCGTATCTGGCTGGACCCGCAAAAACTCAATAAATATAACCTGGTACCTTCCGATGTTATTTCCCAGATTAAGGTGCAAAACAACCAGATTTCCGGTGGTCAACTGGGTGGCATGCCACAGGCGGCAGACCAGCAGCTAAACGCCTCGATCATTGTGCAGACGCGTCTGCAAACGCCGGAAGAATTTGGCAAAATCCTGTTGAAAGTTCAGCAAGATGGTTCGCAAGTGCTGCTGCGTGATGTCGCTCGCGTCGAACTTGGGGCGGAAGATTATTCCACCGTGGCACGCTATAACGGCAAACCTGCTGCCGGGATCGCCATCAAACTGGCTGCCGGAGCAAACGCCCTGGATACCTCGCGGGCAGTCAAAGAGGAACTGAACCGCTTATCAGCCTATTTCCCGGCAAGTCTGAAGACGGTTTATCCTTACGACACCACGCCGTTTATCGAAATTTCTATTCAGGAAGTTTTCAAAACACTGGTTGAGGCTATCATCCTAGTCTTCCTGGTCATGTATCTGTTTTTGCAGAATTTCCGTGCCACAATCATCCCGACGATTGCCGTACCGGTGGTTATTCTCGGGACGTTTGCGATCTTGTCGGCGGTCGGTTTCACCATCAACACGTTGACTATGTTCGGGATGGTGCTGGCGATAGGGTTACTGGTGGATGACGCCATCGTGGTGGTGGAGAACGTCGAGCGTGTCATTGCGGAAGATAAGCTACCGCCGAAGGAAGCGACGCATAAATCGATGGGGCAGATCCAACGTGCGCTGGTCGGTATTGCCGTTGTTCTTTCCGCAGTGTTTATGCCGATGGCCTTTATGAGCGGTGCAACCGGGGAGATCTACCGCCAGTTCTCCATCACGCTGATCTCCTCCATGCTGCTTTCAGTATTTGTGGCAATGAGCCTGACCCCTGCCCTGTGCGCCACCATTCTGAAAGCCGCGCCGGAAGGCGGTCACAAACCTAACGCCCTGTTCGCACGCTTCAACACGCTGTTTGAAAAATCAACTCAACACTATACCGATAGCACCCGCTCGCTGTTGCGTTGTACCGGTCGCTACATGGTGGTCTACCTGCTGATTTGCGCCGGGATGGCGGTGCTGTTCCTGCGCACGCCGACCTCTTTCTTACCAGAAGAGGATCAGGGGGTATTTATGACCACCGCGCAGTTACCTTCCGGTGCCACCATGGTTAACACCACGAAAGTGCTGCAACAGGTGACGGATTATTATCTGACTAAAGAGAAAGATAATGTCCAGTCGGTGTTTACCGTTGGCGGCTTTGGCTTCAGCGGTCAGGGGCAAAACAACGGCCTGGCGTTTATCAGTCTCAAGCCGTGGTCTGAACGTGTCGGTGAGGAAAACTCGGTTACCGCGATCATTCAGCGGGCAATGATTGCGTTAAGCAGTATCAATAAAGCCGTCGTCTTCCCGTTCAACTTACCCGCGGTGGCTGAACTGGGTACCGCGTCAGGTTTTGATATGGAACTGCTGGACAACGGTAACCTGGGGCACGAAAAACTAACCCAGGCGCGAAACGAGCTGTTATCACTGGCAGCGCAATCACCGAATCAGGTCACCGGGGTACGCCCGAACGGCCTGGAAGATACGCCGATGTTCAAAGTGAACGTCAACGCTGCGAAAGCTGAAGCGATGGGCGTGGCGCTGTCTGATATCAACCAGACAATTTCCACCGCCTTCGGCAGCAGCTACGTGAACGACTTCCTCAACCAGGGGCGGGTGAAAAAAGTGTATGTCCAGGCAGGCACGCCGTTCCGTATGTTGCCGGATAACATCAACCAATGGTATGTACGCAACGCCTCTGGCACGATGGCACCGCTTTCTGCCTACTCGTCTACCGAATGGACCTATGGTTCACCGCGACTGGAACGCTACAACGGCATCCCGTCAATGGAGATTTTAGGTGAAGCGGCGGCCGGGAAAAGTACCGGTGACGCCATGAAATTTATGGCAGACCTGGTCGCTAAACTTCCGGCAGGCGTCGGCTACTCATGGACCGGACTATCGTATCAGGAAGCGTTATCCTCAAATCAGGCTCCTGCGCTGTATGCGATTTCACTGGTCGTGGTGTTCCTCGCCCTCGCCGCACTCTATGAGAGCTGGTCAATTCCGTTCTCGGTGATGTTGGTTGTTCCGTTAGGCGTCGTTGGCGCATTACTGGCCACCGATCTGCGCGGCTTAAGTAATGACGTCTACTTCCAGGTTGGTTTGCTGACCACCATCGGGCTTTCCGCCAAAAACGCCATCCTGATTGTCGAATTTGCCGTTGAGATGATGCAGAAAGAAGGGAAAACGCCGATAGAGGCAATCATCGAAGCGGCGCGGATGCGTTTACGCCCAATCCTGATGACCTCTCTGGCCTTTATTCTCGGCGTGCTGCCGCTGGTTATCAGTCATGGTGCCGGTTCTGGCGCGCAAAACGCGGTAGGTACCGGCGTGATGGGCGGGATGTTTGCCGCAACAGTGCTGGCAATTTACTTCGTTCCGGTCTTTTTCGTTGTAGTGGAACATCTCTTTGCCCGCTTTAAAAAAGCGTAACGTGTAAATGAGAGTAAGGTTGAACATGAAGGTTCAGCCTTACTCTTTCCTGCTAACCATTCACCACTCAACAACCAGCTAACCGTCAGGAATACCAGGCTTAGTACACAGCACTGAAAGTAGAAACCACTCCAGCCATTCGTCATCAATTTGAACAACACAATACTGACCCACATTCCCGTAATCGTATGAATTGTCAGCTTAATAATCCCAAACATGCCGAGTCTTTTCCTCCTGAAAATACCGATACCGCCTGGCAAACTGCGAAAGAGAACTAGCCGGTAGCCCGGCAGAAATCATCAGGGAAGAGTTTCACATGAAGCAGGTGTGAGATCCTGACCAATATTCAAATGCGAAATATGTCAGGAAAAGGTACCTGGCGAATGTTGCGCAAACTGATGTGGCGTTACACCATAATATTGTCGAAATGTGTTTATAAAGTACGATGTACTGCTATAGCCACATTTTTCCGCAATAGTATGCAGAGGAATTTGACGTAACTCGAGTAATCGTCTGGCCATCGACATCCTGGAGGCGAGTAATATTTTACTGAAACAGGTATTTTCATCCTGCAACTTTTTTTTGATTAGACTCTCGCTGGTATACATTCTTTCCGCGATATCGCGCAGATACCAACGTTTGGCGATATCAAAGCTAATAAGGCGTTCAACTTTTCCTGAAACAGTGCTGATGCTATTGAAAAGTAAGGGGATCAGTTCTTTCTTATGAGAAAACATCGATAAACAGGAAAGGTAGAGCATATTGCTCAGTATCGGTGAATTTACCCCGGATTCATTGAAGCTATCAAAAATCGCCGTCACCAGCGGCATGGGGGGTGACTGGTTAATTAACAAACGGTCTTTGCTGTGTAACCCTAAATTGCGTGGTAGCTGACGAATATTTTGTAAGTAATGGCAAACTGTCAGCTCATCGATATCCAGTCGTCGCGTATCCGGTGAACAAAACGCAAAATCGTCTGCCAAATTTTTCTCCAGCAGCAGAATACTCTCGTTATGCAGCGATATTTTTTGCTGTTCATGATAAATATCGAATGAACGACGAATGAGGATCACCGAGCAGACATGAGTCATGATTATCCCTTATATTTCATACTGCGATTATTTCAATTTCAGTATACTAATGAAATGATGCCAGACTGTTTCTTAGCGCAAAAACTGCCAGATTTGGTAGGACCAAAATTTATCCACAAAGTAGTTTTGCATAACAGTTAATTGATAATAAGTAAATGCAGCACGAATATATTTTCGCACAGCGTATAGCTTATGTTTATAAAAAAATGGCTGATCTTATTTCCAGTAAAAGTTATATTTAACTTACTGAGAGCACAAAGTTTCCCGTGCCAACAGGGAGTGTTATAACGGTTTATTAGTCTGGAGACGGCAGACTATCCTCTTCCCGGTCCCCTATGCCGGGTTTTTTTTATGTCTGAGTAAAACTCTATAATCTTATTCCTTCCGCAGAACGGTCAGTGCCGTAAAAATTCCCTTGCGCAACAATACTTGCCGCCGAGTCACGGTTCGACAATCTCTGCGCCGATCGCTCCTGATACTCTGTGGGCGTCATCCCATAATAATTTCGAAAGACGTAAATGAAATACGACACGCTGTGATATCCACAGGATACTGCAACTCGCTTAATTGAAAAACCATGTATAACAATAAGTTGCAAAGCACGTTGCATTCTACACTCAGTAAGCAACTGTGAATATGATGTCTCTTCTTCGCGCAATTTTTTCTTTAACAGACTTGGACTCATCAACAGCTCGCTGGCGATTCGGGCTAGTGTCCACTCATGGGCGATATTATTATTGATAACCGTACAAACTCGTGTTCGCATGTTCGGTTGTAAAACGTTCAGAAGCAGCGGTATAAAGTGCTCATCCTCAAGAAAAACAGATAACAACGCAAAGATTAATGCTCTTTTACGTAGCATTTCTGCATAGCGAAGATTCTTATTCTGCGATAGTTGCGCAACTTCCTGAAAAACAGGAATATCTCTACTACAGTGATGAACGAGTAATGAAGAAACTTTTTTATGTGCATGAAGATTTAATGCCTCCTCCTTGAGCATCGGGAGAAATAATGAAAGCGTGTCCCTTGACACGAATACAAAATTTTCAACACACTTATCTACTCGAATTTGGCTTGCATCCGCAAAAACCAGGTCACCGCCATTAAAATAGCGATATTCACCATTAACCATGGTGAGAATATATTTATGTCTTGCATACGCAATTAGACAATTCCCATGTAGTGATTGCATAGTTGACTTAATATTACATAAACATATTACTGTTTATTAATGTAGCACGCCGCCCTCTTAAGTCAAATTGATTGATAAATAAATTTAAACGAAGCGGGAGAACAGGATGATAATGTGTGATGTTCTACGGGCAGGATGACTGGATTTATAATACAAAAACGTGTTTAAGAACACAGGGAAATTAATAGTAAGCAAATAATCCCTTTTCGTGACATTAAAGGTAATCGCTACATTTAATAAACATTCATATAACATATATCTTATCAACACGATGAATAGACAGCCAATATATTATTGCGATTAATAAGCAACCGAATGCCCAGCTGTTTTTTTAAAGGCTGGGCATTCGGTTTTTACAACGTTATGTTATCAGGTGTGTTTAAAGCTGTTCTGCTGGGCAATACCCTGCAGTTTCGGGTGATCGCTGAGATATTTCAGGGAGGCTTTGTAGTCTTCCAGCAACAGTTCAGCAAAGTCCATTTCGAAGCCGCGACGACACATAATGCGCATCACCACGATGTCGGTGGCTTCACCGCCGAGAGTGAAGGCCGGAACCTGCCAGCCGCGCAGACGCAGACGTTCAGAGAGGTCGTACAGGGTGTATCCCGGATCTTCACCATCTTTCAGTTTGAAGCAAACCGCCGGGATGCCTTCGTCCGGGCGACCCGTACAGATGAACTCATACGGCCCCAGTTTGGCGATTTCATCCGCCAGATAAGCGGCAACCTGGTAAGAGGCGTTCTGTACTTTGGTATAGCCTTCACGACCGAGGCGCAGGAATTCATAGTACTGTGCAATTACCTGACCCGCCGGGCGGGAGAAGTTGATGGCAAAAGTACCAATTTGACCACCCAGGTAGTCAACGTTGAACACCAGTTCCTGCGGCAGCGCTTCTTCGTCACGCCAGATAACCCAGCCGCAGCCCAGCGGAGCCAGACCGAATTTATGGCCTGAAGCACTGATCGATTTCACACGCGGCAGGCGGAAGTCCCAGACGATATCCGGGGCGACGAACGGTGCCAGGAAGCCACCGCTGGCAGCGTCGATGTGCATGTCGATGTCGATACCGGTGTCGGCCTGGAATTTATCCAGCGCATCGTGCAGCGGTTGTGGGAACTCATAGTTACCGGTGTAGGTCACGCCGAAAGTCGGCACCACGCCGATGGTGTTTTCGTCACAGGCTTCAATCATGCGTTTCGGGTCCATAAACAACTGACCGGGGCGCATAGGGATCTCACGCAGCTCCACATCCCAGTAGCGGGCGAATTTATGCCAGCAGATTTGTACCGGACCGCACACCAGGTTTGGTTTATCCGTTGGTTTGCCTGCAGCTTCCATACGCTTGCGCCAACGCCATTTCATCGCCATCCCGCCGAGCATACAGGCCTCGGAAGAACCAATGGTGTTGGTGCCAACGGCCTGACCATTTTTCGGCGCAGGCGCATGCCACAGATCGGCAACCATATTTACGCAACGCAGGTCGATGGCTGCGGATTGCGGATATTCTTCTTTGTCGATCCAGTTTTTATTGATCGACAAATCCATCAATTTATGGACGTTTTCGTCGTCCCAGGTCTGGCAGAAAGTGGCCAGGTTCTGACGAGCGTTGCCATCAAGATATAATTCATCATTGATAATCTGAAATGCGACATCATCGCGCATTTCGTGCAGCGGAAATCGTTTTGACTCCGCGATAGTAGAAATGGCCTTTGCGCCAAAACGTGAATCGAGTAGTTCTGAGCGGAAATCCGTTAACAGCTTCTGGTCCATTTCGAACTCCTTAAATTTATTTGAAGGCAATAAAAAAGTAGGATTTATCCGCAATGGAAGCAAGGCATTACAGGCTTAATTTAAATAACAAAATCCTAAGCAGAAAAACGACTTTTTATAATATAAACATTTAACATGATAATATTAAAAACAGACTTTATTATCGTAATAAAAATCGCCCAAACATTGCTGTTCGGGCGATCAAATTAATTATTGTTTATCCTGCATATACGGCGTGTACACCCCGTTCAGACTGTGCAGGAAAGCTACGATATCATCCACATCCTCCTGCGGCAGCTCTTTGCCTACCTGATAGCGCAGCATCAGTTTCACCGCCCCGTCCAGCGTCGGCACGTCACCGCGATGGAAGTACGGTGCCGTTAAAGCAACGTTACGTAAACCGGGTACTTTCTGACGCAATTTATCACGCTCTTCTTTAGTCACATTCATACGACCAATATCCGCCGCCGTAATTTCCCCAAAGTTAAAGTCTTTTTTCAGCCCCAACGGTTCAAAGGAACGTCCGCCGAGAATAATACCACCATGACAAGTTGCACATTTATTATCTTTAAATAATTGATAGCCTTTTTTCTGTTGCGCCGTCAGCGCATTTTCATCTCCGCGCAACCATTTATCAAATGGGGAATCCGGCGTAATTAATGTTTTCTCAAATTCAGCAATGGCATCAGTAATATTTTCGCCACTGAAACCTTGCGGATAGACTTCGAGGAACTGCGTTTTAAGCTGCGGATCTTTTTCCAGCTTAGCAATAATTTCGTCCCAGGATTTCGACGCCATTTCAATCGGGTTCAACGGCGGTCCACCAGCCTGATCCTGCAATGTTGCCGCACGACCATCCCAGAACTGCTCAACGTTAAATACTGAGTTAAATACCGTCGGCGCGTTAATCGGCCCAACTGCGCCACCAACACCAATCGATGTTTTTCTGCCATCGACGCCCCCCGCATTCAACGCATGGCAATGAGCGCATGAAATGGTGCTATCAGCCGATAAACGGGGATCGTGATACAGCGCAAAACCCAACGCCACTTTTTGCGCATCGGTAGGCAGTTTTTGCGGGATGGGCTGCACCGGTTCATTGCGATGTTCCGGAGCAGTATCATTGCTGGCGTAATATTCCGCGCGCTGTTTTGCAATCCAGGCCAGTATTTCCGCCCGCTCTTCATCACTCACCTTACCCGCCCAGTGTAGCGCGGTATAACGCGTTGGTGGCATAGTTTCATACTGCATCACCCATTCAATCTTATTCAAATCGCTTTGCGAAACGGGTTTATCAGCCAGCAGTGCCGCACGCACGGCCTCAAGGTTAAAAGATTTATATCCAAGCTTAATGTCGTAATCCATCAACTGTTTCGCGCCAGGAATATAATAATAGGCGGGTAATTCTGCCGAAGGCGTGTGGCAATAGTCGCATCCTTTTTCGCGGAGAAAGCCTAAAACCTTATTATTTTCACTGACAGCAGATGCCTGAACATCGGCCTGTTTACTGCGTTTATTATCGTGGTACCACACATAACCAGATAACCCTAAATAGCAAATCGCGACGCCAGCCAGGCCGATCGCGGTAATACGTGAGACCATTTTCATTATTCTTCCCTCACGGTGGTGAGTTATTGTGACCCAGAAAATTTTCCAGAATGCTGCAAACGTCTCTGCGAGACAAAGCCATCATAAAAAACAGGGAGATACGCTTTTTGATAGGAATCAATCAATTACATGAATATAAACTATCAATAAGATAGCCTGTGCCTATTACCCAGATCAGGAATGGCATATCATGATTGCGGCGAGAGCAGGATTGAATGTTCTGAAAATGAAAAACAACACCAAATCGGTATTTTTATAAATTCCATTGATATTAGTGCGTTATATTTTTTGACAGGTTAATAAACGTGATCCACCGCACGCTTTGTCGCCCACCAGGCGGAGCGAATGACTACCCTTAAAGAAAAGCCGATAATTAGCGACGAATTTCGGAGGTTGGATCCTTATGCTCAATCAGAAAATTCAAAACCCTAATCCAGACGAACTGATGATCGAAGTCGATCTCTGCTATGAGCTGGACCCGTATGAATTAAAACTGGATGAGATGATCGAGGCAGAACCGGAACCCGAGATGATTGAAGGGCTGCCTGCCTCTGATGCGCTGACGCCTGCCGATCGCTATCTCGAACTGTTCGAGCATGTTCAGTCGGCGAAAATTTTCCCCGACAGTAAAACCTTTCCCGACTGCGCACCTAAAATGGACCCGCTGGATATCTTAATCCGCTACCGTAAAGTGCGCCGTCATCGTGATTTTGACTTGCGCAAGTTTGTTGAAAACCACTTCTGGCTGCCGGAGGTCTACTCCAGCGAGTATGTATCGGACCCGCAAAATTCCCTGAAAGAGCATATCGACCAGCTGTGGCCGGTGCTAACCCGCGAACCACAGGATCACATTCCGTGGTCTTCTCTGCTGGCGCTGCCGCAGTCATATATTGTCCCGGGCGGCCGTTTTAGCGAAACCTACTATTGGGATTCCTATTTCACCATGCTGGGGCTGGCGGAAAGTGGTCGGGAAGATTTGCTGAAATGCATGGCCGATAACTTCGCCTGGATGATCGAAAACTACGGTCACATCCCCAACGGCAACCGCACCTATTATTTGAGCCGCTCGCAACCACCGGTTTTTGCGCTGATGGTGGAGTTGTTTGAAGAAGATGGTGTACGCGGTGCGCGCCGCTATCTCGACCACCTTAAAATGGAATATGCCTTCTGGATGGACGGTGCAGAATCGTTAATCCCTAATCAGGCCTATCGCCATGTTGTGCGGATGCCGGACGGATCGCTGCTCAACCGTTACTGGGACGATCGCGACACGCCGCGTGACGAATCCTGGCTTGAGGACGTTGAAACCGCGAAACATTCTGGTCGCCCGCCCAACGAGGTGTACCGCGATTTACGCGCGGGGGCGGCCTCCGGTTGGGATTACTCTTCCCGTTGGCTGCGTGATACTGGTCGTCTGGCGAGCATTCGTACCACCCAGTTCATCCCCATCGATCTGAATGCCTTCCTGTTTAAACTGGAGAGCGCCATCGCCAACATCTCGGCGCTGAAAGGCGAGAAAGAGACAGAAGCACTGTTCCGCCAGAAAGCCAGTGCCCGTCGCGATGCGGTAAACCGTTACCTCTGGGATGATGAAAACGGCATCTACCGCGATTACGACTGGCGACGCGAACAACTGGCGCTGTTTTCCGCTGCCGCCATTGTGCCACTCTATGTCGGTATGGCGAACCATGAACAGGCCGATCGTCTGGCAAACGCCGTGCGCAGTCGGTTACTGACACCTGGCGGGATTCTGGCAAGCGAGTACGAAACCGGTGAACAGTGGGATAAACCCAACGGCTGGGCACCGTTACAATGGATGGCGATTCAGGGATTTAAAATGTACGGCGATGACCTTCTGGGTGATGAAATCGCGCGAAGCTGGCTGAAGACGGTGAATCAGTTCTATCTGGAACAGCACAAACTGATCGAAAAATACCATATTGCCGATGGTGTTCCCCGCGAAGGCGGCGGTGGCGAGTATCCGTTGCAGGATGGGTTTGGCTGGACTAACGGTGTGGTACGCCGTTTAATTGGTTTGTACGGCGAACCATAATATTTTTACAGCCAGCCGCTAACTTCCTGCTGGCTGTAAAATTATCCTCTTCAGGAGGAGATATTTAACATCATTGCCGCCTGGGTGCGATTTTTCACTTCCAGACGGCGATACAGGGATTCCAGATGCGCTTTTACCGTTCCGGTACTGATATTCAGCGCTCTGCCGATCTCCTTATTTGATTCGCCCGCCGCTAACATGGTTAAAATCTCCCGCTGGCGGGCGCTTAACGATTTGAGATCTTTAATGTCCTTTTCCGGCGTCGTCCGCCAGTCTCCAGGCAGAAACATCATCCCCATCGCCGCACTATTTACCGCCAACGCAAATGTCTCGACGGTTGAATCACGAGGCACAATGGCCAGCACATTAAAATGGATAACTTCCTGTAACCACCGTTTATTGCAATCCGTCGCCGTAATTAACACCTTAACCTCAGGAAATTGCACCACGGTTTTTTGCAGCAACCAGTAGCAAAACTCACCATCCTGATCGCCATCGAGCATAACTAAGGCTTCAGGGTAACTTTCCAGCTTTTGCCATAACTCGTCTGCCTGACTGGCCCCCTGAATACTCACTCCTGGAATACGCTGCTGTAAACTGATTTTCATTCCATGAATAAATATTGACTGCCTGTCAAACATGACTATTTGCATAACTGAATCTCCACCTGAATACGTTAAAAAGACTTAAGTAGTGGAAGGGTATTACCCGCGAGAAAAAATAAGAATTCGCCATTTGGCGGTGGCCATTCTACAGAGATGACGTGTAGAAAATAGTTACCGATATAAATAGTTACAGCTAAACGCCTGAAATTACATGTCGAGGGCACTATTTAAAACAATTTTGAGGATTTCCTTATATTGGTGGTTAGTACGCATGCAATTAAAAATGAAATTCCGCGACCACAAGCCAAAATAACAAACGGCAAGGAGACAAAAATAAGCACAAATAGCCAACACGTCCTCTGTTCACTTTAAAGGGAATCGCTGAAAAATACGCTCTGTTTAAGGGGATTCACCTTTCTCAGAAAGCTATTCCGCCCTTTTCCTGCTGAGAAATCGCCACATTCGGCATGACAACATTGTGAAACCCGGCATTAGATGTTAGAAAAAACAATAAACAATGCGATATGCGCGTTACTGTTTCGCTGTGAACAACAATCGGTCAAAGAAATGGATAAAATTCACGCAATGCAGTTGTTCATCAAAGTCGCGGAGCTGGAAAGTTTTTCCCGCGCAGCGGATTTCTTTGCTTTGCCAAAGGGAAGTGTTTCGCGCCAGATACAGGCACTGGAACATCAACTTGGCACCCAGCTTCTCCAGCGCACCACGCGACGGGTCAAACTCACGCCAGAAGGCATGACCTATTATCAACGAGCAAAAGATGTGTTGAGTAATCTCAGCGAACTGGACGGTCTGTTTCAACAGGATGCCACCAGTATCAGCGGTAAATTACGCATCGACATCCCGCCAGGAATCGCGAAAAGCCTGTTACTGCCGCGCCTGTCGGAATTTCTCTATCTGCATCCGGGAATTGAGCTGGAACTGAGTAGCCATGACCGTCCGGTAGATATTCTTCATGATGGTTTTGATTGCGTGATACGCACTGGCGCGTTACCGGAAGATGGCGTTATCGCCCGTCCCCTCGGCAAACTGACCATGGTCAACTGTGCCAGTCCGCACTATCTGACGCGCTTTGGTTATCCGCAAAGCCCCGATGATCTGACTTCACACGCAATAGTGCGTTATACACCGCACCTGGGTGTACATCCGTTAGGTTTTGAGGTTGCCAGCGTTAATGGCGTCCAGTGGTTTAAGTCTGGCGGCATGTTGACGGTAAACAGTAGCGAAAACTATCTCACCGCCGGTCTTGCCGGTCTGGGGATTATTCAGATCCCGCGCATTGCCGTGCGCGAAGCCCTGCGTGCCGGGCGGCTTATTGAAGTATTACCTGGCTACCGTGCCGAGCCGCTCTCCCTTTCGCTGGTTTATCCGCAGCGTCGGGAGCTTTCCCGGCGTGTAAACCTGTTTATGCAGTGGCTGGCTGGCGTAATGAAAGAGTACCTGGACTGACCGACTATACTTTTTAAGAATGACCACGACAGAAGGACAAAAGAGCGGATGACGCAGGAAAACGAGATCAAACGTCCCATCCAGGATCTGGAGCACGAGCCGATTAAGCCGTTGGATAATAGCGAGAAAGGCAGCAAAGTTAGCCAGGCGCTGGAAACCGTCACCACCACTGCCGAAAAAGTCCAACGCCAACCGGTTATTGCGCACCTGATTCGCGCGACAGAACGCTTTAACGATCGGCTGGGTAACCAGTTTGGTGCGGCTATCACCTATTTCTCATTTTTGTCGATGATACCAATTTTGATGGTGTCGTTTGCCGCAGGGGGCTTTGTGCTGGCCTCCCATCCGATGTTGCTACAGGATATCTTCGACAAAATTCTGCAAAACATCAGCGATCCGACGCTAGCCGCCACGTTGAAAAACACCATCAACACCGCCGTTCAGCAGCGTACGACTGTAGGGCTTGTCGGCCTGGCGGTGGCACTTTATTCCGGCATCAACTGGATGGGTAACCTGCGTGAAGCGATTCGTGCCCAGTCGCGCGATGTCTGGGAACGCTCGCCGCAAGATCAGGAGAAGTTCTGGGTAAAATATCTGCGAGATTTTATTTCGCTGATTGGTTTGTTGATTGCGCTGATTGTGACGCTTTCGATCACCTCGGTTGCCGGTTCGGCGCAGCAAATGATTATTAGCGCCCTGCACCTGAACAGCATTGAGTGGCTGAAACCGACGTGGCGATTGATTGGCCTGGCGATTTCCATCTTCGCCAACTATCTGCTTTTCTTCTGGATCTTCTGGCGGTTGCCGCGCCACCGTCCGCGCAAAAAAGCCCTGATTCGCGGAACATTTCTGGCTGCTATTGGTTTTGAAGTGATTAAAATCGTGATGACCTACACCCTGCCATCGTTGATGAAATCCCCCTCTGGCGCAGCATTTGGTTCCGTGCTGGGGCTGATGGCATTTTTCTACTTCTTCGCCCGTTTGACGCTGTTTTGCGCGGCGTGGATTGCCACCGCCGAATATAAAGACGACCCGCGAATGCCGGGGAAAACGCAGCCTTAAAATAGGCCGGATGCGGCGTAAACGCCTTATCCGGCATACGATTTTATTCGGCCTGGCTCCCCGTAGGCCGGATAAGATGCGCCAGCATCGCATCCGGCTATAATGCGCACATAACCTCTTGAAACTCGTCCCCAGAGCCTCTTCAGCCATCTATTTGGGAGCAAACAATTTCATTCCAACTCATAACCCCAGCATATAAATCCAGTTGGTAACTTTTATTTAACCTGAAACCAGTTTTATCCACTATTTATAAAATTATGTGAAGCATTTCATAGAAGAAAAATCACTGGCCTAAACATTATCCCCTTTTTGCCTGATTTTTGACCATTTCCGCGATTTGTTACACATTGAAATATCACTTTTGCTGTGCGTAATATGGCTATTCGTTAGCCAAAAAATAAGAAAAGATTATGCAAGCAACAGCCACAACACTCGACCACGAGCAAGAATACACGCCGATCAACTCGCGTAATAAAGTCCTTGTCGCCTCTCTCATTGGCACAGCCATTGAGTTCTTCGACTTTTACATTTACGCCACTGCGGCCGTTATTGTGTTTCCGCATATCTTCTTCCCGCAGGGCGATCCTACGGCAGCAACGCTACAGTCGCTCGCCACCTTCGCCATCGCCTTCGTCGCGCGCCCCATTGGCTCTGCCGTTTTTGGTCATTTTGGCGATCGCGTTGGGCGTAAAGCGACGCTGGTCGCCTCGTTGCTAACGATGGGGATTTCGACCGTGGTGATTGGTCTGCTGCCGGGCTATGCCACGATTGGTATTTTCGCCCCGCTGCTGCTGGCGCTGGCTCGATTTGGTCAGGGTCTGGGCTTAGGCGGTGAATGGGGCGGCGCGGCGCTGCTGGCGACTGAAAACGCCCCACCGCGCAAACGTGCACTGTATGGCTCCTTTCCGCAGCTGGGCGCACCGATTGGCTTCTTCTTTGCCAATGGCACTTTCTTGCTGCTTTCCTGGCTACTGACCGACGAGCAGTTTATGAGCTGGGGCTGGCGTGTGCCATTTATCTTCTCGGCGGTGCTGGTCATTATCGGCCTGTATGTTCGCGTGTCGCTGCATGAGTCGCCGGTGTTTGAGAAAGTCGCTAAAGCGAAAAAACAGGTGAAGATCCCGCTGGGTACGCTGCTGACCAAACATGTTCGCGTAACCGTACTGGGTACGTTCATTATGCTGGCAACCTATACGCTGTTTTACATCATGACGGTCTACTCTATGACCTTTAGTACCGCCGCCGCGCCAGTTGGGCTTGGCCTGCCGCGTAACGAAGTGTTGTGGATGTTGATGATGGCAGTTATTGGTTTTGGCGTGATGGTGCCAGTCGCTGGATTACTGGCTGATGCCTTTGGTCGCCGTAAAAGCATGGTAATCATCACCACGCTGATCATCCTGTTCGCGCTGTTCGCCTTTAACCCACTGCTCGGTTCTGGCAACCCGATTCTGGTTTTTGCCTTCCTGCTGCTGGGGTTAAGTCTGATGGGTCTGACCTTCGGGCCAATGGGTGCGCTGTTACCAGAGCTGTTTCCGACAGAAGTGCGTTACACCGGAGCATCGTTCTCTTACAACGTAGCGTCGATTCTCGGGGCTTCCGTTGCGCCATATATCGCAGCCTGGTTGCAGACTAACTACGGGCTAGGTGCGGTGGGGTTATATCTGGCGGCGATGGCTGGCTTGACGTTAATCGCCCTGCTGCTGACCCATGAGACGCGACATCAGTCGTTGTAATAAGAGTGAAAAGCCTGATGCGCTACGCTTATCAGGCCTGAATTTCCATACAATATATTGAATTCGCAAGGATTTGTAGGCCGGATAAGGCGTTCACGCCGCATCCGGCATGAACAAAGCACACTTTGCCAACAATCTAAATCTGTTTAATTGCCGGATGTCAGACATCCGGCAATTATCATCACTTCTTCATCTGCGACAAAATCGTCCGACACTGATTAGCCTCCCCTTCGGAAGGTGAGATCAGTGCCAGTAACGCCGCCGCCGGTGTTACCAGCGTTGCCAGTGCCGCAGCAACAGCACCACGGGCAATCAGCGGTCCGGCTTTCACCCCAGCCTGCGGATTTTTAAACGTCCCCCGCACATACAGCGGCGAACGCAGTGTGATAATCCGAATTCCTTTACTCTCCGGATCAATAGTCAAATCCAGCTGTTCCGAAGCAAAACTTGCCGTGCCGGTAACATTAATCAACGCGTTCTCAGTATCGAAAGCAAAAATCTGCGGGCGCGCCACGCCGTTGGCAATATTCAGATTCGCCGCCGCGCAGTTCACCCGCACCTCATCATCACCAAATATCGCACCGACAATGTAGTTGCCGACATTCAGCCCAACAATCTCCATCAGGTTGCGGCTCACCAGCCCGTCATTCATCAACAGTTTCAGGTTGCCGTTACTGTTGCCTAAAAGTGCCGCCACCGAGTTACCGCTACCGCGTAGTTCCGCGTCACCGTTCATTTCCCCCAGCGTCTTCTGCATCAGTTCCACATCGGGCATCAGTTCTTTCAGTTTCAGTCGACGAGCCTGAATATCTGCCCGCCCCTGCATCGGCTTTTTATCGCCTTCCAGATGAATATTCGCCGCAATGCTGCCGCCCGCCATGCCAAATTTCAGCGGTTGCAGGCGCAGGTCAGCATTTTTGAGGATGATATGAGTAGAAAGATCGCTAATCGGCAGGCTACTGCCATGCTCAATGCGCCGCCCTTTGAAGCGAACATCGGCATCCATAACGTCCCATTTATCGGTTTCGAAGCGGTCATAAGGCAGCACTTTGCCCGCAGGCTGAACGCTTTTTTCGCCCTTCTTCTGTTCAGACCGTTTCGACTTTTCTGCCCCTTTCCCGGAATCAACGCCAATCAACGGTCCCAGGTCCGCCAGCCGCAATTGCCGCGACTCGACATCACCTTCCAGTTTTGGTCGTGGCTTTCCGGTGGTGTAGACCAGAGAACCGTGGATATCGCTATCACCAATTCGCCCATTAAAACCGCGATAATCAAAGACCGACGATTTTTCAGTGTCGATTTTCGCTACCAGCCGACCATCCGTTTCAAACGGCGGGGTATCGGGCAGCAGAACGCCCGTCAGTTCATAGAGATCACCCAGTGAATCGCCAGAAAATTTAAGCCGTAAATCGACACCGCCCATCTTCATTGGGTCATTCACGACGCCATCAAAAGCAACACGGGTGTTACCAGAGCGGAAATCAGCCTGTACCGGAAACGGCGTCCCTTCGCCACGCAGCGCCAGCATACCGCCTATTTTTCCCGTACCCGTGAGCGGTTCACCGTTATATCGTCCCTGCGCCTTCAGGCCAAAAACGTAATCGCCCACCTTTTCTTTATCCGCTTTACCTTTCGATCCAGTAACTTCGCTGAACGGCAGCGGCTTGCCTAAGGGATCAACAAAAATCTCCAGATCCGCTTTGCTTACTTTGTCATCAATGGCGATCCGCCCTTGATCGAAAAGAATATTATCCAGCCGAAACGACCATGCCGACGGCTTTGCATTCGCGTCTTTGTTATCATCGTTGGCAAGATTAAACGTCCAGTTATTGTTCTTTTCAGAGAGGCGAATCAGGCGCGCGTCGGGCTTTTCGAGCTTGATCCACGGCAGCCAGACCGTTTTGGTCAGCAGCGCCAGCGGGGCCAGCGTTGCCTCTACGCGTGGCAAATGCACCATCGTGACTTCGGGAATATCCGGTGGATTGCCAAGAATGATGTCTTCCGCGTGTACATGGGGCCACGGCACCCAGCTGCGCCAGCCAGTTTCTTGTTTTTGCCGCTCCCACACCACGCCCAGATCGCCACGGATAGCGAACGGACGATTCAACTCCGCAGAGACTTTCTGGTTGATAGTCGGTTTGAGTCGATTCCAGTCAAAAGTTGCAATCAAAATGATCGCCACGACAATCAACAACAAGAAAGCCCCTGAAATCGCAGCGGTTATTTTGCCTGCCTTGCTCATCGTTCGCTTCCTCATATTCTTCCTGTGCCAGTCCTAAAGATAGTCCAGCCAGGCGGAAAATGAGGCAGCTTATAGCGCCAGAACCGCCGTATTCAGCGTTTCTATCGGTGCCGGGCGTGAAAGAAACCAGCCTTGTGCGGCGAATGCGGGCGAGTTCTGAACATCACGCCACTCTTCCGGCGTTTCTACGCCCTCGACAATCACCCCGCGACAATAGCGATTCATTAGATGTAAAAGCTGAGAAAAGAGTGTGCGTCCTTCCGGCGACTGACGCAGCATCACAAACAGTTCTCGCGCGATTTTGATGTAGTCATAACGCACTTCACTTAGCGCAGAGAAATTTGCCATCCCGGTACCAAAATCATCCAGCCACAGCGGGCCAAATTCACACATCGAGGCAAAGGTTGAATCTTTCGGCAGACGGATATGCTCCACCAGTTCGAAACGCAGCCAGGGAAGACGCTCAATCTGGCGCAGGATTTTTGGTTGCTGACGCAGGGCGATGAGCGTAGGGCCATCAATATTGACCGATGCCAGCAGGCCGTGCTCTATAAAGAAGTCGGCTTTTTGCGCCAGCAAATCAATCTGCTCTTTCACAACCTCCATCCGATGGCTGACGGTGATTTCAGTAAAATAGCGATCCGGCGGCAGGCGTTGCGAAGGGTTCAAGGGATGCGTGACCACCGTTAATAGCTCCACGGCCATTAACCGCCCGCATGTTTGATAGATCGGCTGCCAGGTGTAAGCACGCTCACACTGCAACCAAAAACGCCGTTCCTGCAAGCTCTCGATGCTTGCTTCAGGGTTGCTTATTCGCTGGATAACCTGCCTTATCATCAAAGATGTCCTGTGTTTAAAAGTGATGCTGCCCGGACTCGACAAAGATTATCGGCGCGTAAGGGCAGAACTTTACCGCCTGGCCGGGGTAAATTTCCTCACTCCACAACGGAATCTTTCAGGAATACGTTCTGGCTCAAAAAAATAATGGAACACTGTTTTAATATGGTTGACCAGCAAACCACCACAGCGCAAACTAACGCTAATTTTTTACAGATCAGGTTCACGACTATGTCCAAAAAGATTGCCGTGATTGGCGAATGCATGATTGAGCTTTCCGAGAAAGGCGCGGACGTTAAGCGCGGTTTCGGCGGCGATACCCTGAACACTTCCGTCTATATCGCCCGTCAGGTCGATCCTGCGGCATTAACCGTTCATTACGTAACGGCGCTGGGAACGGACAGTTTTAGCCAGCAGATGCTGGACGCCTGGCACGGCGAGAACGTTGATACTTCCCTGACCCAACGGATGGAAAACCGTCTGCCGGGCCTTTACTACATTGAAACCGACAGCACCGGCGAGCGTACGTTCTACTACTGGCGGAACGAAGCCGCCGCCAAATTCTGGCTGGAGAGTGAGCAGTCTGCGGCGATTTGCGAAGAGCTGGCGAATTTCGATTATCTCTACCTGAGCGGGATTAGCCTGGCGATCTTAAGCCCGACCAGCCGCGAAAAGCTGCTTTCCCTGCTGCGCGAATGCCGCGCCAACGGCGGAAAAGTGATTTTCGACAATAACTATCGTCCGCGCCTGTGGGCCAGCAAAGAAGAGACACAGCAGGTGTACCAACAAATGCTGGAATGCACGGATATCGCCTTCCTGACGCTGGACGACGAAGACGCGCTGTGGGGTCAACAGCCGGTGGAAGACGTCATTGCGCGCACCCATAACGCGGGCGTGAAAGAAGTGGTGGTGAAACGCGGGGCGGATTCTTGCCTGGTGTCCATTGCTGGCGAAGGGTTAGTGGATGTTCCGGCGGTGAAACTGCCGAAAGAAAAAGTGATCGATACCACCGCAGCTGGCGACTCTTTCAGTGCCGGTTATCTGGCGGTACGTCTGACAGGCGGCAGCGCGGAAGACGCGGCGAAACGTGGGCACCTGACCGCAAGTACCGTTATTCAGTATCGCGGCGCGATTATCCCGCGTGAGGCGATGCCAGCGTAAACGCAGCATATGCAAAAGGCTGGATAAAGTGTTACCCCTCTATCCAGCTCATCCATAAATACCTGATGGTTGTGCTAACTCATCACCATCAGGCATTACTGTGCAGGTGGAATATCCGTCACTTCAGGATGTACGTCATCCGTGGCGACAGAGGTGGTCGCAGCGGCGGTAGATGGGGCCATGATTTGATCCCAGACCGCCTGCAACGCTTTCATGTTAAATTCCGGCTCGCCTTTCGGCTGCAGCAGTATTAACGCCATATCATTCGACAACTGTTGACGCAGATCCTGATTTAACATCTCTACCGTCAGGCTATTAAGGAAATCCTGCCGCAGTTTCTGATATTGCTCCGGCGCGATATCGACAACCTGATTTTGCAACGAACGCATCCGCTGACCCATCAGAATATCGGTATCAGCTCGTGCATAGGCGGCAAACAGTTTCTGCAGCTCCAGTTTCTTTTGCGCCACTAACGCATTGAACTCTTCTTCCGGCAGACCTTTATCGCGAACCTTCGCCAGTTCACGCGCCACCAGATTAAGGTTGCTGTTCAGCTTGTCGTTTGGTGATTCGATGTTGATGGCACACTGCGCACGCAGATACAGCACACGGCAGTCAAATCCAAGACCGATGTCTTTGCTGTTACTGGCACTTAACGCTTGCTGAACATGCCAGAACAGCGCCTCGCGGGCCAGGTCCGCACGCCAGTAGCGCAGCAGTGCGGCTGATTCACGAATCGGCTGCCACGGCGTATCCCACATGATAGATAACCGGTCCTGACGCACCGCGTCAGTCATAATACTCACCGCTTCCGCACGCAGCGGAGAAAGCGTCGGCACCGGAGCTGGCGTTTCACGTTTGCCTTTCAGTTCGCCAAACGTTTTGTTTATTTGGTCGACAACCGAGCGCGCATCCACGTTTCCCACCACCAGTAGCGTCATTGCATCCGGGGTGTACCATTTCTGATAGAAATCTTTAATTTTTTCCGCTTCAACGGGTTGTTTCAGCGGATCGGCAGGATCGTGACCTAACAAGGTTGACCCTTTCAGACGATAGCGCCACCAGCCCTCTTTAGTATCGGCAGGCCAGGTTGCCACCATGTCCTGACTTTGCAGCGCGTGGTTGATGGTTTCTGGTGTGATGGTCAATTTGCCAGTGGCATTTGCCAGATAAGAGAGCGCTTCTTTCAGCAAATCGTTACGGTTATTGGGCAAACTCAGATTAAACAGCGTGGTGTCATAAGAGACAATTACCGGCGGCATCGGGCGTTTAGGGTCGATCCCCTGCTGCCACAATGAACGCGCCTGTGCTGCGTCAAGGCCACCGCTTTGCGTTAGCGCAATACGAGGGATGGCGTGACTGTAACCGCTCTGTTGTGTACTTTCGGCGAGCGAACCGGTATTAACCAGCAGGCGAATTTCAACACGATCGCTGGGACGCTGGGGGGTGGTCAGCACTTGCCACTGTAAACCGTTGGAAAGCGTCCCCTGTTGCCATGCTGGATCAGGCTGGAGCGCATCTGCCTGCACATAGCCAGCAGTGGCCATCATCAGCAAACCGCCCGCTAAAAGTCGAATTTTTGTGCCCTGCATGTGAACCCCTGATCAACTATCCTGGTAATAAAAAAACTGCCCGTTGTCGGTCAGTCTAAATGACGTTAAAAACACTTCGTGTTAGACCGCAAGAACATGAAAATGTCACGGAAGAAGTGAAATAAACCTGAACTCACCCAGGTGGTAAGTTCAGGCACAGGGGTCAATTATGCGCAAACACCCGCACTCGGGGAAGGGAGTGCGGGCATAAGTGATGAGATTAAGAGGATAATTCGTGCGTTTTGCCATCCGGCGCACGATTATTCAGCACATCGTCCAGTTTTTTGTGGTCCAGTTCTTTCACCCACTTAGCAACGACAATGGTCGCTACGCCGTTACCGACCAGGTTAGTCAGCGCACGAGCTTCTGACATAAAGCGGTCGATACCGAGGATCAGCGCCAGACCCGCTACCGGCAAATGGCCCACCGCAGAGAGCGTCGCCGCCAGCACGATAAAGCCACTACCCGTTACCCCTGCCGCCCCTTTAGAAGAAAGCAGCAACACGATTAACAGCGTGATTTGGTGGACGATATCCATCTGACTGTTAGTGGCCTGGGCGATAAACACCGCCGCCATTGTCAGGTATATCGATGTGCCATCAAGGTTAAACGAGTAGCCTGTCGGGATGACCAGCCCCACCACCGATTTACGGCAGCCGAGTTTCTCCATCTTGTCGAGCATACGCGGCAGCGCCGACTCGGAAGATGAAGTCCCCAGTACAATCAGCAGTTCTTCACGGATGTAGCGGATAAATTTGAAGATACTGAAACCAGTCGCTTTAGCGATTGAACCCAATACCAGCACCACAAACAGGATACAGGTAATGTAGAAACAGATAATCAGCTGCCCCAGTTGCACCAGTGTGCCGACGCCGTATTTACCGATGGTAAACGCCATTGCCCCGAACGCACCAATAGGTGCCAGACGCATGATCATATTGATGATGCCGAAGATGACCTGCGAGAAACTTTCGATGACGTTAAAAATCAGTTGGCCTTTGCTGCCCAGACGGTGGAGCGCAAAACCAAACAGTACGGCAAACAGCAGCACCTGCAGAATGTTACCGCTGGCAAATGCGCCAATGACGCTCGCCGGGATGACATCCATAATGAAGGCGACAATGCCCTGGTCTTTCGCCTGATCGGCGTAAACCGCTACCGCTTTCGCATCAAGCGTTGCCGGATCGACGTTCATTCCGGCACCAGGCTGCACGACGTTAACGATGATAAGACCAATAATCAGCGCGATGGTACTGACAATTTCAAAGTAAAGCAGTGCGACTGCGCCGGTACGACCGACCGCCTTCATGCTTTCCATGCCCGCAATGCCCGTTACGACGGTACAAAAGATGACAGGAGCGATGATCATCTTAATGAGCTTAACGAAGCCGTCGCCAAGCGGTTTCATTTGCTCGCCTATTTCAGGATAGAAATGGCCAAGGAGAATACCAATGGCTATCGCTGTCAGGACCTGAAAGTAAAGGCTTTTAAACAGAGAGGTTTTCATAGGGTGTCCTTTAGTAAAACCACAGGTCTTGTAAGGTTATGGGGTACCTGCGGCCTTAAAATAACACCCAGACAACATCACAGAAATGTACCTGGATCATAATTGAAACAAAAAGGTTAAAAAGTTTGAGCTGGCTCGCACAAACCAGCACTTTTTAAAGTTTTGTAATCAGTTTGGGGTAGCTACTTTTCTTCCAGGTAACTCTCTTCGAAGATTTCAATAGGGAGTGGGCGAGCAAAAAGGAAGCCCTGGGCAATACCAACGCCCGCTTTTGCCAGCCAGTCGCGTTGTGCTTCAGTCTCCACGCCTTCGGCAATCATTTGTAAGTTCAGGCTCTGCGCCAGCATGATAATTGCAGCAATCATGCTGCTATCTCCCGGCAAGCCTTCAACAAACATTTTGTCGATTTTCAGTACGTCGATTGGCAACGATTTCATATGCTGCAGCTGACGCAGCCCTGCGTAGCCCATGCCGAAATCATCCAGCGCCACCCGAACTCCGGCATTGCGCAGCGGACGGAGGATTGCCACCGCAGCATGAGGGTCGTCAATACGTCGGCTTTCTGTCACTTCCAGAATCAGTGTTCCCGGCTGAATGCGATAGCGGGTTAACAGTTCCAGCATATCCGCCACCATATTCGGGTGCATCAGTTGCAGCGCAGAGAGGTTTACCGACAAGGGCAGCATAATGCCGCGCTCTTGCCAGGCTGCAAGCAATCGACAGGACTCTTCCAGCACCCAGTGACCGACGGTAACCATCAGCCCACAGCACTCAATGCGATCGATTAAGCCATCCGGCAGGTCCCAACTGCCATCCGGTTGCTGGATACGCAGTAACACTTCCGCACTGACCAGTTTACCGCTGGTCATCTCGACCTGTGGCTGTAACCAAATAGCAAACTGATGATTTTCCAGTGCATTAAGGATATCGCTCTCTTCCGTCAACCGCTTCTGGGCGGCTTCCATCTGCTGCGGATCAAAGAACTGAATCTGATTCTTGCCTTTATGGCGAGCGGTAAATGCCGCAGAAATAGCGCGACTGTAAAGCTGTTCGGCGGTGAGATCGCCGTAGAACATCGCCACGCCAATGCTACAGTGCGGACGGAGTTGAATACGTTCAATCGGCAGGCGCTCGCTCATGATAGTGAGCACTTGCTGACCTAAGGTGATTGCGTGCCACGGTTCCTGTACACCGTTGGCAATGACAGCAAAGTCATAACCGCTAATCTGCGCGAGGATCATACGTGGCGACAGTACCGATTTGAGTTTTTCCACCAGCGTCAGCAGCAGAATTTCTCGTTGCGCCTCTTTCAGCACGCCCGCAGTATCACGCAGGGTTTCACAGGTGATGATCATCAGCGCGGTGGTTTGTTTACGCGCGACAACCTGCTCCAGCATCTCCATCAGCAAGGCTTTGTTCGGCAAATCCGACACCGGGAAGCGCATCGCATTTTCGTTCTGTTCTTCATAATGGCGCTGCAGCAATTGCTGGTTGAGGTTGTAACTGCGCACCAACATACCGATTTCATCGTCCTGATGCAGACGCGGTAATGCCAGTTGGTGACCAACAAGCTCCTTGGCTGGGATGGCGTTAAGTTCGCGAGCAATATTGCGTAACGGATGCAAAATCAGGCGGTTAATGCACCAGCTGATGGCGACGGTCAGGATAAGCGACAAAAGTAAGTAAATGGTCACTAACGTTGAGAGGGTGCTCATCACGAACTTATACATACGGAAGGAATCCGCCTGTAGTACCAGATAGGCAATTGGCTGCGGGTTTGCCGGACGTTCGAGCGAGTAAACGCCCAGCGAGATTTGAACCGGTAGCTCAAACAGGCGAGTAACCATTACCGGCACCGGGCGCTCTGGAATAAAACTTTTACGCAGCGCCTGGAACTGGTTAGGCAGCACTACATCGGCACGGCTGACCACGCCTGCCGGTTTAATGCTGGCAAGAATAGCTTCCGCTTCGGGAATATCGCCTTTCAAAATAGCTGAAGATAAGGGTTCGCGGACAGAGCGAGCAATGCTTTCCAGTTGCGTAGCCGTGTTATAGCGATTCTGCTGGACCAGATGGAACAGCAAAACGGTGCAAAAAATAAAAACGAACACCAGGACAACGGCTGCCACCATTGCCATCTGCTTGATTGTTAACGAGCGACTTACGCGCAAATTGTCTCCCCCCGGAAATCCCAGATTGCCGCCCGAGTATACCCGATCGCAGCGGCATTAAGAGAGGCGCTATCTGAAAACTTACCAGTCGGCGTAAGGTATCAGCGGCTGCGGCGGTAAATCCATGTCACCCTGCCATCCGGCGGCGGAATAACGTACGTAGAGCAGGAAATGGCTGGGTGCGTAATCTTTCGCCTGCTGGATATCAATTGCCGTGCCAACAAACCAGTTGGAAGTAACACGTCGTTCAAGTAATGCCCGCGCCGTGTAGCCGAAGCCCTGACTGCTGCCGCCATCGTTGGATTGCCGCGCAGCTTCTTCCTGCCAGTCGGTCGGGATCAGATTCATCAGCGGATAACGCGGCATGGTTTTGGTGCGTGAATGCGACCACGAGCCAGACGCACCCAGCTCCCACGACCAGTTTTCCGTGCGCTCCCGCCACATCACCGGTATGGCAAACGACAGGTATTCCTGCGGACTGTAGTAACCGCCCTGACCGAGTGAGTAGCCACTCAGATCTTTGTCGTAATGCCAGATCATGTTGTTCAGGCCGATTGTGACGCGGCGATTGTTCTGGTTAATGACCTTATAGTAATAGCCCGTCATCCAGCGCACGCGCCAGTTATCTTCGACATTTTTACCGGTTAACTGGTCGCCACTAAGCGATGCCCAGACGCCGTTTGCTTCACCTTTATCGTAGCTCAGACTTAGCCCCACACCGTCGGCACGTACGCCACCCCATTTTTTCCCGGTATTGCTCGGGGAGTCTTTTTGCCCACCAAAGGCCAGCAAAGAACTGGAGATGGGCCGACGGTGGGCGTTAACGGTGTAACCCAGCGGCCCGATATCATCGCTGTAACTGATGCCGCCGACCACATCCACCACGTTGAAGCCCATCGGCGTGGTACCGATATCCCAGCTCCAGACGTCATTTCGCCAGCCGACCGCCACGCTGGCACCGGAATCCGACTGGCTGCGGTTGCCGCTACAGTCCTGTAATGTACAGGTGCCCCAGTTGTCATCCCATTTGCCATCGGCATTAGTGGAGAAACTGCCGACGTTCATATTGACGAAATCACTGCGAAAGAACATCCGCCCGTCAGAATACGGCGCATCCACCTGCAACATGGTAGTGTGCGCTTTCAGATCGGAGTAACCACCGGTGCCGCTCGAACCCCAGTAATCGTGCTCAAGGGTGACGTTAAGATCCTGCTGGCGATAGAGGTCCGCCGCATCGCTGCGCACGCCACGTTTCAGCCAGTCATCTTTCTCGTCGTTACGGGTCAGTCGGGTAAAGGTGTCGTTATCCTGCGGACGCGTCGTAGTCACACCGGATGCGACCATGGCGTCTTTGTAGGTTTCCAGCGCCTGCGTTGGATCGCCCGCCTGCGCTTCAAACTTCGCACCATCACGCAGCACCATCGCGCTTTCCATCGACGGTGGCTGAGATTTTGCCTGCGGGATCAACTTATTAAACGTCCGCTGCGCTGCTGCGGTATCGCCAAGCTGCGCCTGTGCCAGCGCCACGCGCCGCTGTGTGTTCAGCGAGGCGTTATCGGTAGCGGGCAGTTTCGCCAGCTGGCTACGTGCCGCCGCTTTGTCACCGGCAGCAATATCCACTTCCGTCAGACCAAGAATGGCGTCGGCGTTAGCTGGCTCCCGCGTCAGGACATTCTGATATGCAGCGCGGGCGGCGGTGTAATCACGTCGTTGTTGCGCCCAGTCAGCCAGCGTGAGGTCAATACGCGTGGAAGGTGGTTGCTGGCGCAGCATCGCTTCCGCTTCTGCCTCTTTGCCGCTTTCTCGCAGGCGGTTAGCGGTTTCCAGCACCTGATCGCTTTGCAGTCGATTAACCAGCTCCTGAATATTGCTGTTCCACTGCGCACGCGGCAGGCTATTGATATGCGCCAGCGCCGCTCTGTCCTGGTCATGACCAGAGAGGTACAGCCCGTAAGCGTAAACCTGCTCCGGGTCGTTCGACTTCTGCTGCGCCAGATTGCGCATTAACGTATCGGCCTGGCTGCGTTGTCCGGCCTGCCAGAGATCCTGCGAAAGTCGGTAAGTAATCCATACGCTGCCGGGGTCCAGCGCCAGTCGTTGCCGCTGAAGTGCTGCCGCCTGCGCCCATTTGCCCTGGTTTTCCAGTGCCTCTGCCTGCTGTGCCAGACGGTCGTTTTGCAGGCTGCGTTCGATATCATCAATGCTACGCCGCTGACTGGCAGAGAGCGAGGCGATAAACGCTTCAGCTTTTTCTGGCGATTGCTGGCGGTAAATATTTGCCAGCCCGCGCACGGCGTTAGTGTTGCCGCTGTCCATACGCAAGGTCTGCTGATAATAACGTTCGGCGGCGGGATAATCTTTTCGCGCCATCGCCACATCGCCCAGCCCCAGCACTGCATAACTGTCGGTGTTATCGACATTACGCGCCTGCTGGAACAGGCGTTCTGCCCGGTCAGGATTATTGGCTTTCAGCGCAGCATCGCCCTGCTGGATCGCCAGCCAGTAGCGGTTTACTTTCAGCAGACTGTTCCATTTGTCGTTGTTGCTGCTGTGCGGGTCCAGTGCGAGGGCTTTTTCCAGATTCGCCACTGCATTGGCGCGATCGCCTTTCTGAGAATACGCCTGGCCCAGCGCCCCCAGAGCTTCACTGTCTTTCGGGTTCGCCCGCACCGCCTGTTGTAGTTCGGGAATGGCTTTACCCGCCATACCAGAGTCCACCGCCGCTAAACCTTGCGCACGAGCGCGGAAAGCAGGATCGGCCAGCTGTTTTTGCTGTTCTGCCAGTTGCGATTGCGCAGCCGCCACGCTATCGCCATCACTAAAGATCGAGAGATATTTTTTCAGCGCCGACACACTGGCATCACTGACGGGCATGTCTTTAATCTGCCCGTACCAGATTTTAGAGGCCCCTTCGCGCCCGGCGTTCGATTTTGCCATCTGTTCCAGGACGGCAAAACCTTCGTCACGGCGATCGCTACTAAACAGCAATAGCGCCAGATTGTTTTGCAGGCCCGTATTGCCCGGTGCATCCGCATTGATGCGTTTTAACTGATTAATCGCTTCGCCACGGCGAGCCGGAATTTTCGCCACCGTACTCCAGTACTCGACAGCAATGTCACCTTCCGGCGGCGCACCGTTGAACAGTTTGTTGTAACTCGCCACAGCTTCTTCTGCATGACCGGTCGTCGCCTGCAATCGTGCCTGTTGCAGTGCCTGACGACCATCCGGCGTGGAAAGTAGCATCGTAGTCCGCGACGATTTATACGCATTTGAACTCGGCGCTAACTGCGACAGCCGATCGAGCTGTTTTTGCGCGCCATCAATATCGCCCTGACGTAACAAAGAACGGAAACGGGCGGCAACGACGTCCGGGTTATTCGGATCAATAAGTTCCAGCCGATATAACGACTGTTGCACCAGATCTTCACGATGGGTCGCTTCGCCTAACCGAACTTGCTCCAGCAACTGTTGCTGAGCGGTTGGTGCTGCCTCGACCATCGGCATGACGGCCAGACCGAGGGAAAGCGTGAATATGTTTAGTGTGAATTTGCGCATTCCTGGCCCCAGTCAGGTAATAACTCACCTTTTGTCGAGAAGCGGAAACGGTGTTGATCCCAGCCTTGTCCAAACAGGGTCAGCACATAGTTGTAATAGGCATCGCTGCCGGGAAAGTTATCGGCCACGCGCTGGCGCTGAACGGCCTGCGCATCGCGGTTTTGTAAAAAGGGCAGCATGGCGGCAGAAAAACCGACTGGTCCTTTACCCTGCGCTTTCCCCGTAGCCACATCCACTTTTTCCGGCGGATAACCGTTTTTCTCAGTGAATGTCGCCATCGGTTTAAACCGGTTGAGCATCCGCGCTTTTTGCGGATCGCTGTCAGGCATCATGCCTACCCACATGTAAACGCGGATAGCGTCGTAGCTGCTGATCAATGTTTTTTCGGCTTTTAGCTGCCAGCCTTTGTCTTTCTCATAGCGCACCCAGTCTGGCGAAAAACCTTTCGGGGCGGTTTCCAGCAATAAACGTTGATTGGTTTCGCGCAGCGTGGTCCACGGCGCGCCAAAGCGGGTGAAATACTGCGCCAGCGTCGGCGGCAGGTAGCTGGGGTTAAAACGCCAGCTGTTATCCTCAGCAAAACCCACTTTGCCCGGTAACAACATGGAACCCAGCCCAGGCACCGTCACCACTTCCTCCCGCGCGATACGTTTTAGCAACGCGCTGCCGATGTCGGTATAACGCTGCTCTTTCCACAAACGCCCCGCCTCCAGCAACGACCAGGCCATCCAGACATCACCATCGGAGGCCGAATTGCTGTCCAGCACTTCCCACTTACTGTTCTCTTTCTTGCCCCACAGCCAGGCGGGCAAACGTTCTTTTAAAGAACCCTGAGCGAGATTGTTCTGCGTCCAGTCGAGAATATTATCGAAAGCTGCACGGTCGTTAGCCGCCAGGGCAGAGAACATGCCGTAACTTTGCCCTTCGGAGGTGGTGATTTTGCGCGCGTCGCTGGGGTCGATGACGCGCCCTTCCTGACTGATGTAATCCTTTTTAAACTGCTCCCAGGCAGGCCAGGTACAGGCTGCCTGAACACTAAAGGCAGCCAGCAGCAGCATCGTCACGATTCCACTACGCAACACATTCATCTTCAATTACTCGTTATCCGGGTTAAGACGACGACGACTAATAATTCGCAGCAGACGCCACAGTACCCATGCCAGCAATATCACACTGATAGCCGCCAGCACCGCCAGCAGAATCGGATGGTTTGCCAGCGCATACCACACGCGCTCGAACCACGGCAGATGACCTACGTAATAAACGTCGCCAACACGTAGGCTGTTGATACCGGACTCGCGGATCACCGCGACCGAACCGAACATGGTGGCGCGTTTGCCGCTATCGTTCACCGCATCGTTAAGCATTTCATAACCGCGTGGGCTATCTGCCAACAGCGCAATCACGCTGCGCTGGTCGTTATACGGCGACTGGAAGCCAATCACCGCCGCCATCGCACCGGAAGAGGTCAGCGTTGACCGGGTTTCTGCCGCGCGATCGCTCTCGTCCGGCACAATGCCGGGGAACGGGGTCTGGCGCATCGGTGTTTTCACCCAGCTTTCGGTCGCCTGCACCAATAGGTCGATCTGCTTATCGTCTTTCAGTTTGTCCGGGATACCACCGATGATCATGATGTCGGCATCTTTGCCCTGAATGGTGCTGCCATCATCGGTCACCGTCAGATTAATCGCCGGGAAGCCCGTCTGTGCGCCGATAAAACCAACAGTATTCAGCAACGTTTCCATCTGTGCTTCGTTAGGCGCTTTCGGCATCACGGTGATGGTTTGCGACAGATCCGCCATCCGGCTGAATGGGAAGCCCGCGTTAGCAAAGGCGCGTAGATCCGGCATCGGGATGAAGTGGTAATACTTCGAGAAGTCGATGGTGGAGTCGTCACCAATCACCACATGATTCTGCACCGGCTGGAAGGTAATACAGTTATCCACCGAACCGCCCGGCATCGGGTTCATATACTCAAAGTCGAAGCGCAGCTGGTTGGTCGCGCCCAGTTTCAGCGCCGGAATAGAGACATCTGTTTTGCCATCCAGCAAACCTTGTAATACCGGAATCCGCAGCAGCAGGCGGTTCGCCTCCTGTTTGCTGCTCAGGTTGAAGGATTGCAGGAACTGGTTATTCAGGCTGATATCCATCCGCGAACTGTCTTTCACCGGCGGCATGGTGTAGCGGTAATTAATATCCATATCAATGCCGGTACTGCGCATCAGGTAGAGATCCGGCGGCAGGTTTAGCGAAACGTTAATCGCTGCTGGCTCAAGACCGCTGGATTGTAACTGTTCTTCATAGGTTTTCAGTTCGCCAAATGTGACCGGACGATCGGTACGTACCCAGTTCGGCGCATCGTACGGCTTACGCGGTAGCAGCGGTTTCACTTCATTCACTACCACGCTTTCACCACGGAACAGAATGTTACCCTGAGCGATACCTTTCGCTGCCTGCAACAGGTCTTTGTCGTCACGACCAAACACCACCAGCAGTTTGACGTAAGGATTCTGCGGATGGTTAATCATCTCAATCACCGGGGCTTTTACCGCCGGATGATCGCGCAGGAAGTCCGGCCGTTTGTCGTTGGTTGCAAAGACAATGGCATTGCGATCCGGCAGTTGGTTATAGAGTACCGGGAAGTTCTGCCCACGCCAGCCAGAACGCGAACCAAACCACGAGGCGACAATGGCAGAGGCTTGTTGCAGCCCAACATCCGGCGCACCCGCAAAGACCATCGGCAAGGTGTTGGTGCGGTTATCGCTCGGGTCAAAGAATGGCACCGGGAAGTGTGACAGGTCATTCTTCACATTCAGGGTCTGATAGGTCAGATCCAGTCCACTGCTCCGCCCAACATCCAGCCAAAGCGTGGTGCTGGCCGGTTTTTCGCACACGTCCTGATAATGGCCGACAAACTCCAGCCGTACACGGTTGAAGTCGCTAATAAACAGTGGGTTAATGGGCATTTGCGCCAGCGTTTTTTTACCCAACTGTTCTTTGGTCACTGGCAGCACGCCCATCAGTTCATCATTGAGATAAACCTTTAACTGCGACTGGACAGGCAGTAACGATGGCGATGGGGTGTATTCGAGGTTGAGCATCGCCTTCGTCACCACTTCATCGCTGCGCATACCAAACTCAATGCTGCCGTTCGGGTTAATGCCACGTAGCACCATGCTGCCCGGCGGCGGTGCAATTTGCGCAAAGGTCAGCTTCACATCACGCGAAGGACCGTTCTGCGCCACGACTGGCGCATCAGCGCCCTGCACGCCCGGCATCACTTGCCCCACCTGCGGATTTTGTTCCGTCTGGGCGGCTACAGCTGGCTCAGCATTGATCAGTGGTTGCGTTGCTGGCGTCGCCTGCGTCATGAAAGAGGGGAACGCACTCATCCCCATAGCCACTGCACAAATCCAGAATAGTTTTCTTTTCATCGCGTTATCATCATTGTTGAGCCAAAGCCTGATCCGATGGTTGTGCCGTTTCGCTCCGCTCCGGGCGGCGCGGAATAAACGATACAACCCAGGAAACCAGAGAAGTCAGCACACGGAATATGCCCTTCACCGAAGAAGGCGCAAACTCCGCCAGATGGCGGTAGCCACGGAAGCCGAGCTTCAGAATATCCAGCAGACTTTCCAGCGGCTTATCTTCCGGGTAGCTGTCCTGCCAGAGCGCCCATGTATCCGCACGGGCAAACGTACACTGCACAAAATCGATATGTTGCTGGGTGGTGAGCGGCATTAATTTCAGCCCAACTTCATTACCCATCACGCGCGCCACCTGGGTCGGGAAGACGTATTCCTGCTGACCGCGTTTAAGCAACAGATTCACTTTCTGCCCTTCCAGAATCTGCGCCTGACCGTTGATCTTGATCCCCAAACCACCGTCGGAGAAATCCTGAACGGTACACGAGAAGAGGTGACCATCTTCGCGGGCAATTGCCGCGGGCATCGTCATCTCCACGCGGTGCGATCGGCGTACCTGTTTGCTTTCTACCGATACCGCAACTGCGCCGCCAAGAACAATCAGGTTGTAGAACACCCACACCATACTGACGACCACGGTGAGCATCTCGGTTGGCGGGCCATAGAAGTAGCGCCAGATGCCTACCGCAACGCCCACCAGGTTGAGCAGGACAAGGAAGATGTAGGGCCGCGAGATCACCCAGTCGACGTACTCTTCTTCCACCAGTCCACCTTTGGCGGTGACGTTAAATTTGCCTTTGTGCGGGTTAATCAGCGCCACCAGCGTCGGTGGTGCGATATACCACGCCAGCACCGTTTCGTAGATTTCACTCCAGAAAGAGTGGCGATATTTGCCCTGGATCTTGGAGTTGGTCAGGCTGGCATGGATCATATGCGGCAGCACGAATAGGGCGATCATCAACGCTGGCGCATAGATGATGTAGGCATGAAGCAGCAGGAACGCCAGCGGCGCAGTCAGGAAGATCAGCCGTGGAATGCCCGACAAGAAGTGGAACATGGCGTTGACGTAACATAGCCGCTGAGCAAACTTCAGCCCTTTACCGGTGAGCGGGTTATCGAGACGGAAGATTTGTACCATCCCGCGCGCCCAGCGAATACGCTGACCGATATGCGCCGACAGACTTTCGGTCGCCAGCCCCGCCGCCTGCGGAATACGCATATACGCGGAGGTATAGCCACGACGGTGCAACCGCAGAGAAGTATGCGCATCTTCAGTCACGGTTTCGACAGCAATGCCGCCAATTTCATCCAGCGGCTTACGACGAATCACCGCACAGGAACCGCAGAAGAAAGTGGCGTCCCACATATCGTTGCCATCCTGCACCAGACCATAGAACAGCGTGCCTTCGTTCGGCGTTTTACGGAAACGCCCCAGGTTGCGTTCAAACGGGTCCGGTGAGAAGAAGTGGTGCGGCGTCTGCATCATCGCCAGCTGTTTTTCTTTCAGGAACCAGCCCATGGTCATTTGCAAGAACGATCGCGTTGGTACGTGGTCGCAGTCGAAAATCGACACGAACTCGCCTTTGGCATATTTCAGCGCATTGTTGATGTTGCCTGCTTTCGCATGTTCATGAGTGGTGCGGGCGATATATTTCACCCCCACGTTTTGCGCAAACTGGCGAAACTCTTCCCTGCCGCCGTCATCAAGGATCCAGATATTCAGCTTATCTTTCGGCCAGTCGATACCCAGCGAGGCGTAAATGGTATTTTTCACCACGTTGAGATCTTCGTTGTAAGTCGGGACAAAGATATCCACCGACGGCCACAGCGACATATCTTTCGGCAATGGCACCGGCTGACGATTCAGCGGCCATACTACCTGGAAGTAGCCGAGCACCAGCACAATCCACGCGTACGTTTCAGCGAAGAGCAGAATAAGCCCGCACACCAGGCTGACCGGATCGTCCCAGTTCAGCGTAGAGGTGTAACGCCACCAGATATAACGGCAAGAAACGGTCAGCGACAGCACAATCAACATTAGCGCCGAGAAGCGCCCCGGCATCCGCCGTACGATCAGCGCTACCCCCCACAGCAGCATCAGGAAGATAAACTGCGCCAGCGGGTTAAACGGCTGAGTAACGCAGATTAACGCCAGAATCAGCGAGAAGGTGACGATGATACCGAGGATCAACCGCCGCGCCCCGGCACTCAAATGACCGAGCTCTTTTTTCTCATCCAGATGCTGTGTTTTATGGCTAACGCGCTCAGGCAGCTCGTTCATCCATTGATGGTAACGTCCACGAATATTTTGCAGACCTGAAAATGCCCGCCTGCGCGGTTTCGGCGTTTCTTTGCGCGATGCACCGATCAATAACCAGCATGTTTGAATGAGATAACGGACCGGGTCCAGCGGACGCGGACGCGAGGCGTTGATATGCGGATACAGGTTTTTATGTTCTGCGCGAATACGCTGCCAGCGCGGGTGCTCCAGCGGAATAAAAATCCAGGCCAGGATCATCCAGAAACAGCCGAGCGTCGCGCTGAAAGCCGACGCACCGTGACGACGATAATCGCGATAACGCCCGATAAGCCGCGCGTTGACCGGCGGGATAAGCAACCACCGGGTCAGGATACTCATGATGCACTCCCGACTGGCGTTTTCAGCCCGGAGTAGTTCAACAGGCACCAGTTCGCCAGCGTCAGTATCTCTTCAGCCGCCAGCGCATCACTGCGATATTCACCTACTGGTTGCTTAGCCGCCAGGCATTCAGCCATCGCTTCATCACGATGAATGAGCATCGGCAGTAATCGGCGCTGGCTTTGCAACCAAAGCTGGTAAATATCGTCCTGAACCTGACTGCCAATACGGAAGTCATTAATCAAAATATGTGCGCCATCCGGCAGCGCTTGCTGATGCAGTCGGATATGGCAGTTGGCATCCACATTGACGATTGCCAGCGAGTGATCGCACAAACTCAGCAGCTGGTGGGTTATCTGCGAGGCATCACGCGGTAAGTCGATTAAAATCCACTGGTAACGCCCGCTGGCTTTTAGTTGCTGTAAGCCGGAGCAAATATCGCTCAGCCGGGTTTGCCAGTGCTGTGGATTTTCTTGTTCTTCAATGGATAACTGACCAAAAGGCAGCAAATCGAGCTGCGAGGTGTAGCGCAACCCAGCGTCACGCCAGTCCTGGCCATCCAGCATCGCTCTGGCCCAGCCCTGACGGTGGGTAAAATCAACATTAAATGACAGGCGCAACAAGTTGTCCGGGCAGGCATCGACCACCAGGACATTTTCTCCCAACATTTGTAATGACCAGGCTAATGCGGCGGTGATGGTTGTTGTCCCCACGCCTCCCCGCACCCCCTGCTATCCCAGTACGGCCATTCACCAATCCCCTACTTTTGTTGCGCAAACTCTGCCAGCAACGGCCAGCGTTTTAATGCCGCGGCCAACTGTTCGCGTTGGGAAATATCGGCATAATCAATATCAGGCAGTGAAAATGCCTGCTTTAACGCCACAATATCATTCTGGAAGATATAGCCTATCGCGGGATCAGGCAGAGTATCTGGTTCATTGTTATTCATTTTGCTTGATCCCTATGAAATAACCGTACCGTTCATGAGACAATTCTAACCGTGAGCATTTCGCCGGTTTATTGTTTACGGCGAGACGGGAATTTGCTCACTTTTTGACTTTCCGTTACGCAACAGAAAAAGTTAAAAACGAAAAGACTAAAATCACACGTCTTGTGACCTTCTAAATTGATTCACATGCTAAATCTGATAAGTTTTAATTTCAATGGTAGGTTTATTTCTTAGCTTTCGCTAGTAAACTGATAATCAGACAAAATGGTGACATGAGGGACATTGTGGACCCTGTATTCTCTATCGGTATCTCATCATTATGGGATGAGCTGCGACATATGCCAGCAGGCGGCGTCTGGTGGTTTAACGTCGATCGCCATGAAGATGCTATCAGTCTGGCGAATCAAACAATTGCATCCCAGGCTGAAACCGCACACGTCGCGGTCATTAGCATGGACAGCGATCCGGCGAAAATCTTTCAATTAGATGATTCTCAAGGGCCGGAAAAAATAAAATTATTTTCAATGCTAAATCATGAAAAAGGTCTATACTATTTGACCCGTGATTTGCAGTGTTCTATTGATCCCCATAATTACCTTTTTATTCTTGTTTGCGCAAATAACGCATGGCAAAACATTCCTGCCGAGCGGCTTCGCTCATGGTTGGATAAAATGAATAAATGGAGCAGGTTAAACCATTGTTCGCTTTTGGTAATTAATCCCGGAAATAATAACGATAAACAATTTTCATTGTTGCTTGAGGAATACCGTTCACTTTTTGGTCTTGCCAGTTTGCGTTTTCAGGGTGACCAACATTTGCTGGATATTGCCTTCTGGTGCAACGAAAAAGGGGTCAGCGCCCGTCAGCAGCTTAGCGTTCAGCAACAAAATGGTATCTGGACATTAGTTCAAAGCGAAGAGGCGGAGATCCAACCACGCAGCGACGAAAAACGCATTCTGAGTAATGTTGCTGTACTGGAAGGTGCGCCGCCGCTATCGGAACACTGGCAACTGTTCAACAATAACGAAGTCCTGTTCAATGAAGCCCGTACCGCTCAGGCGGCGACGGTGGTCTTTTCTTTACAGCAAAATGCGCAAATCGAGCCACTGGCCCGCAGCATTCATACCCTGCGTCGCCAGCGCGGTAGTGCGATGAAAATCCTCGTGCGGGAAAATACCGCTAGCCTGCGCGCCACCGATGAACGTTTGTTATTGGCCTGCGGTGCAAATATGGTTATTCCGTGGAATGCGCCACTCTCCCGTTGTCTGACGATGATCGAAAGCGTGCAAGGGCAGAAGTTTAGTCGCTATGTGCCGGAAGATATCACTACCTTGCTGTCAATGACCCAGCCGCTCAAACTGCGTGGTTTCCAGAAGTGGGATGTGTTCTGTAATGCCGTCAACAACATGATGAATAACCCTCTATTACCTGCCCACGGTAAAGGCGTTCTGGTTGCCCTACGTCCGGTACCGGGTATCCGCGTTGAACAAGCCCTGACGCTGTGTCGCCCTAACCGTACCGGCGATATCATGACCATTGGCGGTAATCGGCTGGTGCTGTTTCTCTCATTCTGTCGGATTAACGATCTGGATACCGCGTTGAATCATATTTTCCCATTGCCTACTGGCGACATTTTCTCAAACCGTATGGTCTGGTTTGAAGATGATCAAATCAGTGCCGAGCTGGTGCAGATGCGCTTGCTTGCCCCAGAACAATGGGGCATGCCGCTGCCTTTAACGCAAAGTTCTAAACCGGTCATCAATGCCGAGCACGATGGTCGCCACTGGCGACGAATACCAGAACCCATGCGACTGTTAGATGATGCTGTGGAGCGCTCATCATGATGACCATCAGCGATATCATTGAAATTATTGTCGTTTGCGCACTGATATTTTTCCCGCTGGGCTATCTGGCGCGGCACTCTTTGCGACGCATTCGCGACACCTTACGTTTGTTCTTTGCTAAACCTCGTTATGTTAAACCGGCCGGGACGTTACGCCGCACGGAAAAAGCCAGGGCAACCAAAAAATGACTCAATTTACGCAAAATACCGCCATGCCTTCTTCCCTCTGGCAATACTGGCGCGGCCTTTCCGGCTGGAACTTCTATTTTCTGGTTAAGTTCGGCCTGTTGTGGGCGGGATATCTTAACTTCCATCCGCTCCTCAATTTGGTGTTTGCCGCGTTTCTGCTGATGCCCCTTCCGCGCTACAGCCTGCATCGCTTGCGCCACTGGATTGCCCTGCCGATCGGCTTTGCTTTGTTCTGGCATGACACCTGGTTGCCTGGCCCGGAAAGCATAATGAGCCAGGGTTCGCAGGTGGCGGGGTTCAGTACCGATTATTTAATCGACCTTGTCACACGCTTTATTAACTGGCAGATGATTGGGGCCATTTTTGTTTTATTAGTGGCCTGGTTATTCCTGTCACAATGGATTCGCATTACCGTTTTTGTGGTTGCCATACTGCTATGGCTGAACGTACTTACCCTGGCGGGACCAAGTTTCTCCTTGTGGCCAGCCGGACAACCGACGACCACTGTAACAACGACGGGTGGTAACGCAGCGGCAACCGTTGCGGCGACGGGTGGCGCACCGGTAGTGGGTGATATGCCCGCACAAACTGCACCGCCAACAACGGCGAACCTTAACGCCTGGCTGAATAATTTCTATAACGCGGAGGCGAAACGTAAATCGACCTTCCCGTCTTCGCTGCCCGCTGATGCTCAGCCATTTGAACTACTGGTGATTAACATCTGTTCGCTTTCCTGGTCGGATATAGAAGCCGCCGGGTTGATGTCGCATCCACTGTGGTCGCATTTCGATATTGAGTTCAAGAACTTTAACTCCGCCACCTCCTACAGTGGCCCGGCGGCGATCCGTTTACTGCGCGCCAGCTGCGGGCAGACTTCGCACACTAATCTGTATCAACCGGCAAATAACGACTGCTATCTGTTTGATAACCTTTCGAAACTGGGCTTTACCCAGCACCTGATGATGGGACATAACGGCCAGTTCGGCGGTTTTTTGAAAGAAGTTCGCGAAAATGGCGGCATGCAGAGCGAATTGATGGATCAAACAAATCTGCCGGTTATTTTGCTGGGCTTTGATGGTTCGCCGGTTTATGACGATACCGCTGTGCTTAACCGCTGGCTGGACGTTACCGAAAAAGATAAAAACAGCCGTAGTGCCACGTTCTACAACACGCTTCCACTGCATGACGGCAACCATTATCCGGGGGTCAGCAAAACAGCGGATTACAAAGCGCGGGCGCAGAAATTCTTTGATGAACTGGACGCCTTCTTTACTGAACTTGAGAAATCGGGTCGTAAAGTGATGGTGGTCGTGGTGCCGGAACACGGCGGCGCGCTGAAGGGCGACAGAATGCAGGTATCTGGCCTACGTGATATCCCTAGCCCGTCTATCACCGACGTCCCCGTTGGGGTGAAATTCTTCGGCATGAAGGCACCGCATCAGGGGGCACCGATTGTCATCGAACAACCGAGCAGCTTCCTGGCTATCTCCGATCTGGTGGTTCGCGTTCTCGATGGCAAGATTTTCACCGAAGACAATGTTGACTGGAAAAAACTCACCAGTGGGTTGCCACAAACAGCACCGGTCTCCGAGAACTCAAATGCAGTAGTTATTCAATACCAGGATAAACCGTACGTTCGCCTGAACGGCGGCGACTGGGTGCCTTACCCGCAGTAAGAACGAAAAAGGCCGCAGAGTTTCCCCCCTGCGGCCTGGTCCGGGCGCAAATTGCCATTACGGCAGCCTGACGCCCGCATGACACGTTACTTCCGCTTGTTCAGCCAGTTCACGATCATACTGGCAAGAATGCCAGCAATGACCGGAGCCGCTAAATCATGCCAGAAGGCCATGCCCAGCTCTGCGAACGTCATATAGCCGCCTGTGTTGTAATGACAACGTTTCGCGGCTATTCTTGAGTGGTCTAGAGTCAAGATTAGCCCCCGTGGTGTTGTCAGGTGCATACCTGCAACGTGCGGGGGTTTTCTCTCTCCAGCAACCAATGCCACCAGGGATAAAGCCCCCGCAACATTGCGCCTCACCGGAACCTTTCCGGCTTGCCGCTGATTCTACGATTGCTTTTTACTGTCAGCACCCGGCAATCTTCCTCATTGCGCGATGCCTTCCAGCTTAATTTCTTTATTTGCAATAGTTGCAGTTCATATCCGGGCTGACTCCAGACTGGTAGTGAAATGCGCAATTTTGTAGAATTGCGCCTCCTCGCGACCTCCCCAGTGAATCTGTTGCCTCATTTTTTACATACTGCGTATTCGACTTCTCCACCTGTTGCGCAAGAGAAACTGGGTTTATTCATTTTTGCGAGGCCGACTTCTTTCTGGACAGGACTTTATGCAGCACAACACACTATCGAAACACAATCAGAAATTGCCGTTTACACGCTACGACTTCGGCTGGGTTTTATTATGCATAGGCATGGCGATTGGTGCCGGAACCGTGCTGATGCCAGTACAAATTGGCTTGAAGGGAATTTGGGTATTTATTACCGCAGCGATCATTGCTTATCCTGCCACCTGGGTAGTGCAGGACATTTATTTAAAAACCCTTTCTGAAAGCGATTCCTGTAATGACTACACCGATATTATCAGTCATTACCTGGGGAAGAACTGGGGAATTTTCCTCGGGGTTATCTACTTTTTGATGATTATCCACGGGATTTTTATCTACTCTCTCTCCGTGGTTTTCGACAGCGCCTCGTACCTGAAAACCTTCGGTTTAACCGATGCCGATCTTTCACAATCTCTACTTTATAAAGTCGCTATTTTCGCCGTACTGGTGGCGATTGCGTCTGGTGGTGAACGATTACTGTTTAAGATTTCCGGGCCAATGGTGGTGGTCAAAGTAGGGATTATTGTCGTGTTCGGTTTTGCGATGATCCCGCACTGGAATTTCGCCAATATAACCGCCTTCCCGCAAGCCTCCGTCTTTTTCCGCGATGTCTTGCTTACCATTCCATTTTGCTTCTTTTCTGCAGTATTTATTCAGGTACTTAACCCAATGAATATTGCCTATCGTAAACGGGAAGCGGATAAAGTACTGGCAACCCGGCTCGCGCTGCGTACCCACCGAATTAGTTATATCACGCTCATCGCGGTGATCCTGTTTTTTGCCTTTTCGTTTACCTTCTCAATTAGCCACGAAGAAGCCGTTTCTGCCTTTGAACAAAATATCTCAGCACTGGCGCTGGCCGCGCAGGTGATCCCTGGGCATATCATTCATATCACCTCTACGGTGCTTAATATCTTTGCCGTACTGACCGCATTCTTTGGCATTTATCTCGGTTTCCACGAGGCCATTAAAGGCATTATTCTCAATCTGTTAAGCCGAATTATTGATACCAAGAAAATTAACTCACGCGTGCTGACTCTGGCGATCTGCGCTTTTATCGTCATTACGTTGACGATTTGGGTTTCGTTTCGTGTATCGGTGCTGGTGTTCTTTCAGTTGGGAAGCCCGTTATATGGTATTGTGTCGTGCCTCATTCCGTTTTTCCTGATCTATAAAGTCGCACAACTGGAAAAACTTCGCGGATTTAAAGCCTGGCTGATTCTGCTGTACGGCATTTTGCTATGCTTGTCGCCACTGTTGAAGCTGATTGAGTAAACCGGAGCGCATGGCCCCGGTTTTGTGAGTTAACGCTGCGGATTTTCATCCTGATCAACAGCAAAACAAGCTACCAGTTGACCGCCGTAGTCTTTTAGCTGCGGCTGCAACTGGGTGCAGGGGCCGAAGCGCCGACGACAGCGGGCGTTGAAGGCGCAACCCGGCGGTGGATTCAGTGGGCTTGGTAGTTCACCGCTGAGCTTGATGCGCTCGCGGCGATCGTCCGGGTTCAGGCGCGGCGTCGCGGAAAGTAGCGCCTGAGTGTACGGATGGCGCGGGTTATTGAAGATTTGGTCTTTCGTTCCCTTCTCCACGCAGCGGCCCAGGTACATCACCATCACTTCATCAGCAATGTGCTCCACCACCGACAGGTCGTGGGAGATAAAGACATAAGACAGCCCCAACTCCTGCTGCAAATCCATCATCAGATTCAGCACCTGCGCGCGCACTGAAACATCCAGCGCGGAAACCGGTTCATCGGCAATCACCACATCCGGGTCGAGCATCAGACCACGGGCGATGGCGATACGCTGACGCTGACCGCCGGAGAACATATGCGGATAGCGGTCATAGTGCTCGGTTTTCAGGCCGACTTTCGCCATCATCGACAGGGCTTTTTCCCGACGCTGTTCTTTGCTTAAGCTGGTGTTGATCAGCAGCGGCTCTTCAAGAATTTGCCCGACTTTTTTACGCGGATTCAGCGAACCGTAAGGGTTCTGGAAGACGATCTGGATTTTCTGCCGACGCAGCTTCTGCGCCTGCGGATCGTGCTTAAGCAGATCCTGCCCCTGGTAATACAGCTCGCCACCGGTGGGCATTTCAATCATCGTCAGCAACCGACCGAGGGTCGATTTACCGCAGCCAGATTCGCCCACTACTGCCAGCGTTTTGCCACGTTCAAGGTTAAACGAAACGCCATCCAGCGCTTTAACCAGACGTTCCGGCGCGAACATGCCTTTCTTCACCGGATAATGTTTTTTCAGGTCGATAGCCTGCAACAGCGGTTGTTGCAGGGTGGCCTCTTGCGTACTCATAGTGTCGGCCTCCCGGCATCATCAAGTGGGTAATGGCATTTGGACTGACGCCCGTCAGCGAGCATATTCAGCGCCGGTTCTTCAGCGCGACATCTGTCAGTGGCATAGGGGCAGCGCGGGTTAAGCAGGCAGCCGTTCGGGCGGTCGTACTTGCCGGGAACGACACCTGGCAACGACGCCAGACGTTCTTTGTCCTGAGCAAATTCTGGCAGCGCACGCAGCAATGCCTGAGTATACGGGTGACGCGGCGCATGGAAGATGGCGTGCGCATCACCGGTTTCCACCACCTGGCCTGCATACATCACGATGATTTTATGTGCCGCTTCCGCCACCAGCGCCAGGTCATGGGTAATTAACACCAGCGCCATGTTCTCTTTCTGCTGTAGCTCCAGCAGTAGTTCGATGATTTGCGCCTGAATGGTCACGTCCAGCGCGGTGGTCGGTTCATCGGCAATCAGCAGTTTTGGCCGACAGGCAATCGCCATGGCGATCATCACGCGCTGGCTCATGCCGCCGGAAAGCTGATGCGGGTAAACATCCAGACGCGATGCCGGATCGGGAATACCGACCTGATTCAGCAGGTCAATCGCTCGCTGACGGCGGGTACTTTTGTTGCCGCCCTGATGCACCTTAATCGCTTCCATAATCTGGAAACCCACGGTGTAGCACGGGTTAAGGCTGGTCATCGGGTCCTGGAAGATCATCGCCACTTCGGCACCCACCAGGTTGCGGCGCTCTTTTTCTGAGATACGCTGCAAATCCTGGCCGTTAAACTCCAGTTTTTCTGCCATTACGCGGCCCGGATAATCAATCAGCCCCATAATCGCCAGTGAACTGACCGACTTACCGGAGCCGGACTCACCCACAATCCCGACCACTTCGCCCTGTTTTACGCTGTAGCTGATGCGGTCTACGGCGCGGAACGGCGCGCTTTCGTCGCCGAAATGCACCGATAATTTATCTACATTTAATAACGCCATCTCGAACCTCTTACTGCTTCAGTTTGGGATCGAGCGCGTCACGCAGACCGTCACCCATCAGGTTAAATGCCAGCACCGTCAGCAGGATCGCCAGACCCGGGAAGGTCACGACCCACCAGGCGCTTTGCGCGAACTGCAACACGTCGGAGAGCATGGTGCCCCACTCAGGCGTTGGCGGCTGTGCCCCCATGCCGAGGAAACCAAGAGCAGCCATATCGAGAATGGCGTTAGAGAAACCGAGCGACGCCTGAACAATCAGCGGCGCAAGGCAGTTCGGGAAGATGTTAATAAACATCTGACGCATCGCCCCGGCACCCGCCACGCGAGACGCGGTGACGTAATCGCGGTTAACTTCCACCAGCACGGCGGCGCGGGTTAAGCGCACATAGTGCGGCAAGGCAACGAAGGTCAGTGCCAGCGCGGCGTTACCAATCGACGGGCCGAAAATTGCCACCAGCACCAGCGCCAGCAGCAGACTTGGCAGCGCCAGCATGATATCGACCACGCGCATAATGATGTTATCGACCAGGCCGCCAAAGTAACCGGCGATCAGGCCGAGAATAACGCCCATAATCAGCGATAACACAACTACCAGACAGCCAACCAGCAGCGACAGGCGCGCACCGTACATCAGGCGCGACAGCACATCACGGCCTACGTCATCGGTGCCCAGCAAGTGCGCCATGCTGCCGCCTTCCTGCCAGGCTGGCGGGGCGAGCAGTGCATCGCGGAACTGTTCCGCCGGGTTATAGGGTGCAATCCAGTTGGCAAAGATCGCGATGAACAGCACGATGACGACGTAAACCAGCCCGACGACCGCGCCTTTGTTGCGTTTAAAATAGTGCCAGAACTCCTGTAACGGGGTCATCGGCACCGGTGCGCTAATCACTTTATTTTCAGTAACCTGTGACATGATGTCCCCTTACTTCTTATGACGAATACGCGGGTTCACCACGCCGTACAGCAGATCGACCAGCAAGTTGACGAGGATAATCATCGTCGCCACCAGCAATACGCCGCCCTGCACTACCGGATAGTCGCGGCGTTGCAGTGCGTCAATCAACCAGCGTCCCAGACCGGGCCACGAGAAGATGGTTTCGGTCAGAATCGCCCCCGCCAGCAATGTTCCCACCTGCAGGCCGATAACGGTCACCACCGGCAGCATCGCGTTACGCAGCGCATGGACGATAATCACCCGCATGCGGGTTAGCCCTTTGGCGCGCGCGGTGCGGATGTAATCCTCGCCCAGCACTTCCAGCATCGAGGAGCGTGTCATACGCACAATGACCGCCAGCGGAATAGTACCCAGCACAATGGCAGGCAAGATCATATGGGCGACGGCATCGATAAAGTTGCCGTCTTCACCCCAGATGGCGGTGTCGATTAGCATAAAACCGGTTAACGGATTGGAGTCATCGAGGAACACCATATCGCTCACGCGACCGGAGACGGGCGTCAGGTTCCAGTGCACCGAAACCAGCATGATCAGCATCATGCCCCACCAGAAGATAGGCATTGAATAACCTGTCAGCGCCAGGCCAACCGCTGTGTGATCGAAAATGGAACCGCGTTTAACCGCAGCCAGCACGCCGACCGGAATACCGACTGCCGTAGCAAAAATCATCGCGCAGACGCCAAGTTCCAGCGTGGCCTGGAAGCGCGGCACGAACTCTTCCCAAACCGGGATGCGGCTTTTCATTGAAATGCCTAGATCGCCATGCATAACGCCCCAAATGTAATGGAGATACTGCTGCCACATCGGTTTATCTAAGCCGAGTTCAGCCAGCAGCTGCGCGTGACGCTCTGGGGAGATCCCACGTTCGCCCGCCATGATCATCACCGGATCGCCCGGGATCATGTGGACAAAGGCAAATGTGAGAAGGGTAATACCGATAAACGTGGGGATGACGAGTCCCAAACGTCGGAGAATAAACTGCAACATAACCCGGATTCTCTATAGTGACCCGCAGCCTGGAACTGCGTGTCTGTATTGCTCACAAATCAATTCCCGCCCTTATCGGACAGGGAATGAAGTATTGCTGCCGGATGGCGCTGCACGCAGAGGCACAGCGCCACCGGGTATACAGATTGTTGACAAAGTGCGCTTTGTTTATGCCGGATGCGGCGTTAACGCCTTATCCGGCCTACAAAATCGTGCAAATTCAATACATTGCAGAATTTTCGTAGGCCTGATAAGCGGAGCGCATCAGGCATTTTTGCCTTTGCCATCAGTCTTGTATGGCTTTTAATTATTCGATAGAGACGTTTTCGAAGTGATGTTTGCCTAATGGATCAACCACATAGCCTTTAACTTCTTTACGTACCGGTTCAAACACGGTGGAGTGAGCGATGATCAGTGCCGGAGCCTGATCGTGCATCACCACCTGCGCTTGTTTGTACAGTTCAACGCGTTTATTGTGGTCGTCGGTAGCACGCGCCGGTTGAATCAGATCTTCAAACGGTTTGTAGCACCATTTTGAGTAGTTGGAGCCTTGTTCAGAGGCGGCGCAGCTGAACAGGGTGGCGAAGAAGTTATCCGGATCCCCGTTATCGCCAGTCCAGCCCATCATTACCGTCTGGTGCTCGCCATCTTTCGCACGCTTGAGGTACTCACCCCATTCGTAGGTGACAATTTTGGCCTGCACGCCGACTTTCGCCCAGTCTGCCTGAATCATCTCCGCCATGCGGCGAGCGTTCGGGTTATACGGACGTTGTACCGGCATCGCCCACAGGTCGATGGAGAAACCTTTTTCCAGACCCGCTTCTTTCAGCAAGGCTTTCGCTTTTTCAGGATCGTAGGTGTAGTCCTGAACGTCGTCGTTATAGCCCCACATGGTTGGCGGGATCAGGTTTTTCGCTGATACGCCCGCGCCCTGATAAACCGCTTTGATGATCGCGTCTTTGTTCACCGCGTAGGTCAGAGCCTGGCGAACTTTCACGTCATCGAGTGGTTTTTTCTGCACGTTATACGAGAGATAACCGACGTTCAGCCCCGGCATTTCCATCAGATTGATGGATTTATCCTGCTTCATGCGAGCGATATCTGCCGGGTTCGGGTACGGCATCACCTGGCATTCATTCTTCTGCAATTTCGCGTAACGCACGGAAGCGTCAGGGGTAATAGAGAAAACCAGCGTATCGATCTGCGGTTTGGTGCCCCAGTAGCCATCAAACGCTTTGTAGCGGATACGGGAATCTTTTTGATACTGCTGTAACTGGAACGGACCGGTTCCGATTGGGTTGAGGTCCAGTTTTTCCGGTGTACCGGCTTTCATCATCGCATCAGCATATTCTTTTGACAGAATAGAGGCGAAGTCCATTGCCAGGTCAGCGAGGAACGGCGCTGACGGGCGAGTCAGCACAAACTGAACGGTGTTGTCGTCCACCTTTTTCACTTCACTGATCAGCTCTGGCAAGCCCATGCCTTCGAAGTATTCGTAGCTGCCGCCAGAAACTTTATGGTACGGGTTTTGCGCGTTTTTCTGACGATCGAACGAGAACACCACATCATCGGCGTTCAGTTCACGCGTCGGTTTGAATTCTTTATTGTCGTGCCACTTCACACCTTTACGCAGATGGAAGGTATAGGTTTTACCGTCTTCGCTGACTTCCCACTTTTCAGCGAGGCCCGGGATCACTTCGGTGGTGCCGATTTTAAATTCAACCAGACGGTTATAAAGCGGGACGGAAGAGGCGTCATAGGTGGTGCCGGAGGTAAACAGCTGCGGGTTAAACCCTTCCGGAGATCCTTCTGAGCAATAAACCAGAGTTTTAGCCTGAACACTTGCTGCGACGGTCATAGCCACCAGGCTGAGACCAAGCTTCAGCATCCCTGACTTTTTCAAGGAAATACGCATTATTCTGCTCCAATTGTGATGTTTGTTGTTTTAACCCTTTGCAGTGGGTTGTCGCTGCCTGACCTTTTTTGTTTTTTGCCCGGTCGGGTCAACGTTATGAGGTGGGGATGCCGTACTAATTAACATCAGTGTAACAGTGCGGATCCTCCATAAAATGCCCCTCGTGACCTACAATCTATCAACAGAATGTGAAAACGTCAATACAGCCAACCGGGATTTACACCAACGGTGAGAATCCACAAACAAAGATTAAAAAAACTTCAAACAGCTATTTGCAGCAGAGAAATTTGTGCTACTCCAACATGACCAGAACAATCAGCTTAATATTTAGCAACATTTGGTGATTAAGTTTTATGCATTTAATGAAAAAAATCTGAGGAAAAGGTGGATATCTGAGCGATTAATACCATGAACGCTAAAACGCACAGCGGAAAATGCCAGGGCCAGCCATAAGTAACGCAAAAAAAGATTTAAGCAAATATAAAAAAAGACAATGGTTTCTGTCACAAATCCGTTAATGGATAGTGAGATATGGGGCGCAAATTTGGCAGGGAAATGTGTGTCGTGTAGGTCGAATAAGGCGGTCGCGCCGCATCCGACAATGGCCGGCACATTTGCCTGATGCGACGCTGACGCGTCTTATCAGGCCTACGTCGAGTCGAACCTCCCTGCCCCCGGAGGTTCTCATCCTCATGAGCTGCAGATGCAAAAAAGCCTGCTCGTTGAGCAGGCTTTTCGAATTTGGTCGGTGATAGAGGATTACTCGCCACTTCGTGGCTCGCCCTGCGGGCCGTTGCTGGCGCAACGTTCTCTCGCTTCGCTCGAGTCGAACCTCCCTGCCCCCGGAGGTTCTCATCCTCATGAGCTGCAGATGCAAAAAAGCCTGCTCGTTGAGCAGGCTTTTCGAATTTGGTCGGTGATAGAGGATTCGAACCTCCGACCCCTTCGTCCCGAACGAAGTGCGCTACCAGGCTGCGCCAATCACCGAATGCGGGGCGCATCTTACTGCGCAGATACGCCCTCGTCAATCCCTTAATAGCAAAATGCCTTTTGATCGGCGAGAAAGTCAGCAGGCCGCTTAGTTAGCCGCTGCCTCTTTTGCCTGCGGGATGTGACACCAGTTGTTGTTTTCGTTAATTCCACCATCCGGTGAAGTATAGCCAAGACAACCCATGATGGTATCGTACAGCTCTACGTGACGGCGTGGCACTTTCATGTCGGCTTCTTTTTTCAGCTGCGCAAACGCCTGCGCATTGGCCGGATTTTCCAGATATTTATCTGACATCCAGACCATCATCGGTACGCGGAACTGCTCCGGCGGTGCCAGTTCACGCGGCGTGCCGTGCAGGTGCTCGCGTTCATTAATTGACTCACCGTGGTCAGCTGCGTAGAACACAATCGCTTTCTTATCGCGAACCTGATCAATCACGCTGGAGATAAAGTGATCCACATAGGTCACCGAGTTGTCATAGGAGTTGATCATCTGCGCTTTGGTACAGCCGCTATCAACACCAATACATTCCGGCTTCCACTGCGCGAAGCTACGCGGATAACGCTGGGTGTAGTTAAAATGCGAACCTTTGGTATGCAGAATGATCAGATGCTTACCATCCGGGTTGCGCCCTAGCGATTGCTGCATTTCGTCTACCAGCAACATATCATCTACCGGCTTGCCACGATTACGTGGCTCCGCACCAATCTGCTCACGATAAGCAATGTTGTCCGCCATCGTGTTGCTGTAGAACCACATTTCGCTCTGCATAGCGTAGAGGTCAGAACTGAATCCTAACTGCTTCAGAACCGCGAAAATGTTCTGTTCTTTTAATGTGCGCTGCGGATTATCTTCCGCGCCCCCCTGACGTACAAACATGCAACGCAGTGAGAGTTTGGTTGCGGTATCACAGGAGTAACCACGGAACGCCGCCAGATTTTTCTCCTGGGCCAGTTTCGGCGTGGTATTACGCTCATAGCCGAAAATACCCATATGGTCCCAACGCGTGGTTTCACCGATGATAAACACGACATAAGTGTCATCAACGTTTTGCGGTGCCTGATAAGTGAATTTCTTCGCCGGATTAAGCAATGAATTATTATCGGAAGATTCATCGACCCGCGCCCAGGCATACAGCCCCAACGCAGAAAGCCAGTTTGATGGCAGATAAGAGTTCGCTACGACACCGCCATAACTCGGCAAATCAACGCCGGTCGCCCTCTCCACTTTCTTCTGCTGGATATCCAGCAAACGAATCGGTGCCCAAACCATAATACCCGCCAGTACGACGACCGCCAGGCTGCGAATACGCTGCCCTGGGGTTCGCAGTTGTCGGAGCAAGGTGTAGCGACAGCGGTTATTCCAGATAAGGATAAGAGGCAATGCACTAACGGCGATTAACCAGAGAATAAAGTTCAGACCAACAACTTCTTTTGACAGGTCGATATCGGTGGTCATGACGGAAGCGATGATGCCATAACCAATGACCACATTAAGGAAGGTCATGTAATAGCTGGCACCTGCGGAAAAGAGCACCACCAGCGATGCCAGAATACGCCAGCTGCGGCGGCCAAACAGCGAAAGAAGACGTAGTAAAAAGAAGGTCACCAGTACGGTGGCGGCCAGTTCAACAACAGCAGAAATGCCTTTCCAGACGGTAAAATCGTGCGCATAGCTGCCGAAGCGGCGGTAAAAAACCGCGCCATTCATAAAAAGGCCAATATAGATTGCAAGCAAAAAGCTCAGCTTCTGCTGTGTAATCGATTTGATGTATCTCATGCAAACAAACCCTGGACAAACAGGTGATAACACCCTGCTTAGTGGCTTTTCAGGCCCGGCAGGGAAAAAGTGCGGAGGTAGTCAGATAAGTAAAATCTACACGCGCGAATAAGTAGACCACAGCAAAGGGAAAAAGTGTGGGGAAAGAGTGTGCATGAAGCACAAATTTACAAAAATGCAAGTTTGAAAAGAGACTTTAGCGTTACAAAAAGCAGTAAAAAGGGCCAGTTAATTGGCCCAAATTTTACGAGTCATTGTTTATACATTTCGTTGATGCGTTTGATGCACACGGAAGCTGAAGCCCAGTAGCTCGCGGCTGAGCATTAAAGGGAGCCATGCGCCTCACGCAACATTTTCTGCTCTGGCTGACGAATCGTCGTAGAAAGCGCCAATGACAGAATCAGCAGGGCGAAAATCACGTAGAAGGTCACATAGAAGCCGCCAAACAGTGAGGCGATAATCGAACCACAAATGCTACCGATACCGAAACCGAGATAAATCACACCGTAGTTTTTCGCCAGGTTATTGAGGCCAAAGAACTCACTGACCAGTGACGGAAAGACGGTAATAGTGCCGCCAAAGTTAAATGCCACGCAGGCAATCGCTGCAAAGAACGTCACTGCATTCAATGGTGCAAACAGCAGGGCCGCCATACCCACCAGCGATATCACCTGACCAATGGTAATAACACGGATACGGGCGATTTTGTCAGACAGAATACCCAGCACCAGACGACCTGAAAGGTTGGCGATGGAAATAACAGTGACTGCATTGGCTGCGGAAACCACATCAAGGTGTGCCAGACTTTGGGCGATATCTTTCGCTACCCCAATCACGTACAGGCCGCTCATGCAGGCGGTCAGGAACATTACCGCTAACATCCAGTACTGCGGTTTACGCATCGACTCTGCCAGCGTGTAATCTTTCTCCACCACACCATTGCTGGTTTTCACTTCCTGTTTTGGTGCGTCTTTCATTAACGTTGCGCCGAAAACAATCATCAACAGCGCAATCGCTCCCCAAATCACAAAGGTTTTTTCCAGACCGACCGTTTCCAGCAGCTGCGTGTCGATAAATTTGAAACCCAGGCTACCCAGACCATAAGAACCGATAGCGAACGCGGAGATCAGACCTTTACGCTCCGGGAACCACTTCACACAGTTAGAGAGCGTCAGCAGATAACCCGCGCCATCTGCCAGTCCCACCAGCACACCGGCGCTTAACCACAGCATCATCAGGTTGTCAGAATGCGCTGTCAGGAAGAAGCCTAATCCCAGCAAAATGCCGGAAGCCATGGTGACGCGTTTAACGCCAAAACGTTCCTGTAATTTGCCCGCAACAGAAGACGAAATTGCCAGCCCCAGACTTAACAAGCCGAAAGAGAAAGCGACCTGGCTTACCGGCGCATCCAGCTTGGCGGAAAGCGCGCCATTAAACAGGCTCCAGGTATAAACCGACCCCAGCGCAAACTGGGTAATGATAGTACCGATGAGTGTCAGCCAGCGGGTACGCTGATAATTTGAAGGTGTCATGGCAGTATTCCTGCAGTAATAAAAAGGAAAAATCTCTGCCGACAACCATAACGAAGTGCACTTTATGCCTGGGGAAAAACGGCATGAAATGCCATCAGAACGGAATGAAATGCCTTAGTTCAGGAATGAATGACGCGACAATTATTCACCAAATTTATTATTTGGTAAGTTAGCACCCACTATCGCCACAACTATTGTTATTTAATGGTTTCAATTGTGACTGTTACGTTAAAATCTGGCGCTAACCCCCATCGTATACAGATAGTCGCTATTATTAGTGGTATTTTCTGCCTGAGTTAGCGCGGCATAGGCGGCAATATTTTGATTGAGCAACATATCAGCGCCTACGGTGACATCCAGCCAGTTGCCGTTCTGGTTTGTCGCCGTCATCCGGCTCAGGCCTGATTGCGCCTTCCAGATATTCTCGCCAAATTGCTGGTTATAGCTGATTTGCGCCCAGGGTCGGAGATCGCCAAGCCGGGAGTCAACACGCCAGCCTAAGGTACTCACGCTGGCATGCCATAACGGATCGGTCAGCGTGGTAGTACTGTCGCCAAACTCGTTATACATCGAGGTGGTTGTGCCATCGTAATGTAATGCCGCGACCGGGCCGGTTGTAACCTGTTCATATAAAGGAAAATTCCAGCCCATACTCATACTGCTGGTCACATCCACAGGGGTTTCTTCCGCCAGATTGACTTCCAGTCCCAGCGCCCTTTGGCTACTTTGAATACGTTGCGACAAAATATCGTTGTAATCAGGTTGATGATCACTATCCCAGGTGTAACGCTCTGTGGAAAGTCCGGGTTGCGTATCAACGATATATTCTTGTTGCCAGGCGTAAGCTGTGTTGAGAAAAAAGGCACTGATTACCACGCTCGCCAGCAGGCTTAGCTGCCAGCGACCACCGCTTTTTTTTATGATCATTAACACGACTCCAGGGAAGAGCCGAATTCGGCAATATTATTGTCATTGTATGAAGGATATCGGGCATAGTAGCCCTGTATTAAATATTGACTTTTTCACCGATGCGTCAAGAAAAGCGGCTGAAATTTTTACGATCGGGTACATAGCGAGGGAAAGTATGGAACGTTGCGGCTGGGTGAGTCAGGACCCGCTTTATATTGCCTACCATGATAATGAGTGGGGCGTGCCTGAAACTGACAGTAAAAAACTGTTCGAAATGATCTGCCTTGAAGGGCAGCAGGCTGGATTATCGTGGATCACCGTCCTCAAAAAACGCGAAAACTATCGCGCCTGCTTTCATCAGTTCGATCCGGTGAAGGTCGCAGCAATGCAGGAAGAGGATGTCGAAAGACTGGTACAGGACGCCGGGATTATCCGCCATCGAGGGAAAATTCAGGCAATTATTGGTAATGCGCGGGCGTACCTGCAAATGGAACAGAACGGCGAACCGTTTGTCGACTTTGTCTGGTCGTTTGTAAATCATCAGCCACAGGTGACACAAGCCACAACGTTGAGCGAAATTCCCACATCTACGTCCGCCTCCGACGCCCTATCTAAGGCACTGAAAAAACGTGGTTTTAAGTTTGTCGGCACCACAATCTGTTACTCCTTTATGCAGGCATGTGGGCTGGTGAATGATCATGTGGTTGGCTGCTGTTGCTATCCGGGAAATAAACCATGATTCGGGAAGCGCAACGTTCAGAACTCCCCGCGATCCTCGAACTGTGGCTGGAAAGTACAACCTGGGGGCATCCCTTTATAAAAGCGAATTACTGGCGTGACTGCATTCCGCTGGTGCGGGATGCCTATCTTGCCAACGCGCAAAACTGGGTCTGGGAAGAAGACGGTAAGCTTCTCGGTTTTGTCAGCATTATGGAAGGCCGATTTCTGGCAGCGATGTTTGTCGCACCGAAGGCCGTCAGGCGCGGTATTGGTAAGGCGCTGATGCAGTATGTGCAGCAGCGCCATCCCCACCTGATGCTGGAGGTTTATCAAAAAAATCAACCGGCGATAAATTTTTACCAGGCACAGGGTTTTCACATTGTCGATTGCGCATGGCAGGATGAAACCCAACTACCCACATGGATTATGAGCTGGCCGGTGGTTCAAACGCTGTAAGTGTCAGTTCCGGACCGTTGTATTTTTCCAGCCATGCCAGCGCCGTATTACCCGCACAGCCATTCCCCAGCCGCGAGCTGGGGAGATCTTTGGTCAGCACGTTCACTGCGCCGTTTTTACAAATACCGTCAGCGGTTAAATCCAGATCCGGCCATGCCCCTTCGTGAATGCAAATCACGCCAGGTTTAATTCCCTCGCTAATGACCGCTCCGGCAAGAATTTGCCCGCGTGCGTTCCACAACCGAACAGTATCGCCATCTTGTATGCCGCGCTCCTGGGCATCGTCAGGATGAATGGTGACAGGCTCACGATTTGCCACCGCGTACAATTCGCGCAGAGAACTGTAATTCAGCTGGCTGTGCAGGCGGTGCGCCGGATGGGCAGAAAGTACCTGCAACTGTTCTGGTTCGGCATTGCCCTGCCATTCGTCCGGCTCCAGCCACATTGGATGCCCAGGGCAATCCGGGTAACCGTAATCGGCAATACGCTGTGAGAAGATTTCAATCTTGCCGCTGGCGGTTTTTAACGGATGCGCCAGCGGATCGCGGCAAAAATCAGCGAAGCGAATAAACCGCTCGCTGTCCGGGTTTTCCGGCATCTCAATTAACTGGTTGGCTTGCCAGAACTCAGCAAATGGCGGCAATTCAACCTGCTGGCTTGCCCCGCGCTGTCGGGCAACGTTATAAAACGTTTCCAGCCATTGCAGCTCACTTTTTCCTTCCGTAAAACGTGCATAACCGCCCTTCTCCCAGCGTTCACTTAACTCGGCAAAAACATCAAAATCATTACGCGCTTCATAGCGTGGCGGCACCACTTGCTTCATCGGCACCAGATGCTGATTACTGTAATCACCGGTCATGGTGAGATCATTACGCTCAAAAGAGGTAGTCGCAGGCAGAACGATATCCGCGTGTTTTGCCGCCGCCGTCCAGAAGCATTCAGAGATCACCACCAGCTCCGGTTTTTGCCAGGCACGGATCAGGCGATTGGTATCCTGATGATGAGTAAAGTTGGCACCGCCCGCCCACCAGATAAAACGAATATCCGGGAAATGTCGGTTCATACCGTTGTGTTGATATGCGCCACCAGGGTTTTCCAGTGCTTCAACAATGCGGGCAACAGGGATTTTATCCACCGCATCGCAGCCACCCGGCAAGCTGCCCTGCATGGAAGAGAGCACCGCAGAACGCCGCGTGGGGTTACCACCATTGGCAAAATGGTAAGAAAGACCAAAACCGCCGCCGGGTGTGCCGATTTGCCCCAACATTGCTGCCAGCGTGACGATCATCCAGTGTTTTTGCTCACCAAACTGTTGGCGCTGCATTCCCCAGCCTGCCATCAGCATGGTGGTATTTTGGTGGAAAATAGCCGCCAGCTCGCGGATTTTCGCTGCGCCAACACCACAAATCTCTGCTGCCCATTCGGCGGTTTTCGCTATTCCGTCACTCTCGCCCAGCAAATAAGAGGCGAAGACGGCATAACCTGTGGTGCAACGCGCCAGAAACGCTTCGTCGTGCCAACCATTTTCCACCAGCGTATGGGCGATCCCCAGCATCAGCGCAACATCGGTGCCCATGTGCGGTGCCACCCACTCCATTTTATCGCCAAAGAAATCGACGGTTTCCGATCGCATTGGATCAATGCAGATCAGCTTTTTCCCGCTGTCACGCAGTGCAGAAAAGTAAGAAAGCCCCTGCTCATCGGATGCATTCCACGCAATTTTCAGCGTATTGAGTGGGTTAGCACTCCACAGCACCACGACATCGCTATGTTCCAGCACCAGCGGCCAACTGGTCTGCTGTTGATAAACTTCACTACCACCCACGACATACGGCATGATCGCCTGTGCCGCGCCGGTCGAATAATCCCCCAGATGCCCGGTATAACCGCCTGCCAGCGCCATATAGCGTTGTAATAATGTCGAGGCCTTATGCAGCACGCCGTTTGAACGCCAGCCGTAGGAACCAGCAAAAATCGATGCCGGACCATAAGCCTCACGAATGCGTTTATGTTGTTGGTGAATAAGATCCAGCGCCTCATCCCAACTCACGCGAACAAATTCATCCTGCCCACGAATGCCTTGCGGGTTTTCCGGTGACGCAAGAAAGCCTTTTCGCACCATTGGAAATCGTACCCGCGTATTGCTGTGAACCTGGTCGCGAACCGCGCTCTGCAAGGAGTTTTCCATTCCTGTGGCTAACGCGCCACGCGAGCTAAACACGGTTTCGCCGTCGGTTTCAACCAGCATGGGCCCCCAATGGGCGGCAGTCAGAACGGAATATCGTGAGGATGAGTTGGCCAAACCGAAGACTCCTGAAAGGTTAGATGTATTGAGCAGTTAAATATTACTTACAAATTTCCGAGTATTCCCAGGAATAATCTTCATGTTCACGCGGCATAATCTCCCGCCACGGAACCCGTGGCAAAGAATAAAAAGGTTATTAAGGATTAACAATGAAGAAACGTGTTTATCTTATTGCCGCCGTAGTGAGTGGCGCTCTGGCGGTATCTGGCTGCACAACTAACCCTTACACCGGCGAACGCGAAGCAGGTAAATCTGCTATCGGCGCAGGTCTGGGCTCTCTCGTGGGCGCGGGTATTGGTGCGCTCTCTTCTTCGAAGAAAGATCGCGGTAAAGGCGCGCTGATTGGCGCAGCAGCAGGCGCAGCTCTGGGCGGCGGCGTTGGTTATTACATGGATGTGCAGGAAGCGAAGCTGCGCGACAAAATGCGCGGCACTGGTGTTAGCGTAACCCGCAGCGGGGATAACATTATCCTCAATATGCCGAACAATGTGACCTTCGACAGCAGCAGCGCGACCCTGAAACCGGCGGGCGCTAACACCCTGACCGGCGTGGCAATGGTACTGAAAGAGTATCCGAAAACGGCGGTTAACGTGATTGGTTATACCGACAGCACGGGTGGTCACGACCTGAACATGCGTCTCTCCCAGCAACGTGCGGATTCCGTTGCCAGCGCGTTGATCACCCAGGGCGTGGACGCCAGCCGCATCCGTACTCAGGGCCTTGGCCCGGCTAACCCAATCGCCAGCAACAGCACCGCAGAAGGTAAGGCGCAAAACCGCCGTGTAGAAATTACCTTAAGCCCGCTGTAATCCCTTTCATGCCAGGTGATGCAGAAATCACCTGGCATTCTTCAGTTTTCCTTCATCATATTTCAGGCTAAGGTGATCGCCTTATCAGTGAATGGAGAGAAGCATGAAGCCGTCCGTTATCCTCTACAAAGCCTTACCTGATGATTTACTGCAACGCCTGCAAGAGCATTTCACCGTTCACCAGGTGGCAAACCTCAGCCCACAAACCGTCGAACAAAATGCAGCAATTTTTGCCGAAGCTGAAGGTTTACTGGGTTCAAACGAGAATGTAAATGCCGCATTGCTGGAAAAAATGCCGAAACTGCGTGCCACATCAACGATCTCCGTCGGCTATGACAATTTTGATGTCGATGCGCTTACCGCCCGAAAAATTCTGCTGATGCACACGCCAACCGTATTAACAGAAACCGTCGCCGATACGCTGATGGCGCTGGTGTTGTCTACCGCTCGTCGGGTTGTGGAGGTAGCAGAACGGGTAAAAGCAGGCGAATGGACCGCGAGCATAGGCCCGGACTGGTACGGCACTGACGTTCACCATAAAACACTGGGCATTGTCGGGATGGGACGGATCGGCATGGCGCTGGCACAACGTGCGCACTTTGGCTTCAACATGCCCATCCTCTATAACGCGCGCCGCCACCATAAAGAAGCAGAAGAACGCTTCAACGCCCGCTACTGCGATTTGGATACTCTGTTACAAGAGTCAGATTTCGTTTGCCTGATCCTGCCGTTAACTGATGAGACGCATCATCTGTTTGGCGCAGAACAATTCGCCAAAATGAAATCCTCCGCCATTTTCATTAATGCCGGACGTGGCCCGGTGGTTGACGAAAATGCACTGATCGCAGCATTGCAGAAAGGCGAAATTCACGCTGCCGGGCTGGATGTCTTCGAACAAGAGCCACTGTCCGTAGATTCGCCGTTGCTCTCAATGGCCAACGTCGTCGCAGTACCGCATATTGGATCTGCCACCCATGAGACGCGTTATGGCATGGCCGCCTGTGCCGTGGATAATTTGATTGATGCGTTACAAGGAAAGGTTGAGAAGAACTGTGTGAATCCGCACGTCGCGGACTAAGCCGCGACTGCGTAGAGTAAAGCCCGATAATCGCTCGGGCTTTTACTCTTTATTGGGTTGCAGTAACTGCTGTAGTCCAGGCCTGATTAAACGCCTGATGCTGTGCCGGTAATGGCGCAATCAGTTTGTTATATTCACTTGCCTGCTGTGAAGTCGGGAACTGGATGCCATTTGCGACAAAGCTCACCTGAGTACCTTGCTGAGCAATGTAGTCTCCAACCATCACCAGTTGTTGCGTGAAAGTTTGTGCCGCCGGAATCAACGGTTGCAATGCATCAGCTGGCGTCGTTACCACTTTGGTGAATGCCTGATCAAAGACCGGTTTCAAATCATCGCTCTGTTTTAGCGCAGAGTGCGCAGCATCGGCCTGCAACTTCGCATTTTGCAGTTGTTGCGCCAGCACACCCAGCGAACCGTTCATTTCACGCAGCGGACCGCTTTGCGTAACGTAATCCTGCGGTACGCGAATTGCGTTAACGCTGTCTACAACCGGGCGCAGACCGGAATCCATCGCCTGATTCACCTGCTGAGAATAACCATACAGAATCGCGTAATCAGAGACAAAAGGACCAAACTGTTTTTTCTGATCGGCAGTCAGGGTTGGTAGACGTTCACCGCTACGCATCACTGTATTCTGCAGGAAGTCGATAAACGCTTTACGCTGATCGCCTTCTTTATCAAAACACCCACTCAGGCTAACTACCATTAATAACGCCGCAAGAGGCGCAAACCAGCGAGAGCAGGACTTTCCTGTCGCCATTTTCTTACTCCTTTCACCCAAAAAAAGCGCACAACGACACACGCGTGTCTGACGTGACAAGGATAGTCCAGGACAGGCTTGCAGGATACCCTTTCTACGTAATCTTCCTGGTAAAATCATGGAGAAAATGAAACAAGGTTAATTTGTTGTTTCATTGTTAAAAAATGATAGTGCCGTTGCCTTTTTTGTAGCCAGAGATTTACGCCTTCGCAGAAGGTTAGATTTTCGAAATCTTTACAATACAGGAGTGGTAAGAGATATATCGGCATTTATCAGATCGTTAGGTGGCTATAAGTCACGCTAAATGACAGGCTGAATCGAATCATAGCCAGAGCATGCCCTGACTTCACCCCGCTGTGTCTGCTTTTCCCGACTATTCTTAATGAGCTTCGATGCAATTCACGATCCCGCAGTGTGATTTGAGGAGTTTTCAATGGAATATAAAGATCCAATGCATGAGCTGTTGAGCAGCCTGGAACAGATTGTTTTTAAAGATGAAACGCAGAAAATTACCCTGACGCACAGAACAACGTCCTGTACCGAAATTGAGCAGTTACGAAAAGGGACAGGATTAAAAATCGATGATTTCGCCCGGGTTTTGGGCGTATCAGTCGCCATGGTAAAGGAATGGGAATCCAGACGCGTGAAGCCTTCAAGTGCCGAACTAAAATTGATGCGTTTGATTCAAGCCAACCCGGCATTAAGTAAGCAGTTGATGGAATAGACTTTTATCCACTTTATTGCTGTTTACGGTCCTGATGACAGGACCGTTTTCCAACCGATTAATCATAAATATGAAAAATAATTGTTGCATCACCCGCCAATTCGTGGCTTAATGCACATCAACGGTTTGACGTACAGACCATTAAAGCAGTGTAGTAAGGCAAGTCCCTTCAAGAGTTATCGTTGATACCCCTCGTAGTGCACATTCCTTTAACGCTTCAAAATCTGTAAAGCACGCCATATCGCCGAAAGGCACACTTAATTATTAAAGGTAATACACTATGTCCGGTAAAATGACTGGTATCGTAAAATGGTTCAACGCTGACAAAGGCTTCGGCTTCATCACTCCTGACGATGGCTCTAAAGATGTGTTCGTACACTTCTCTGCTATCCAGAACGATGGTTACAAATCTCTGGACGAAGGTCAGAAAGTGTCCTTCACCATCGAAAGCGGCGCTAAAGGCCCGGCAGCTGGTAACGTAACCAGCCTGTAATCTCTGCTTAAAAGCACAGAATCTAAGATCCCTGCCATTTGGCGGGGATTTTTTTATTTGTTTTCAGGAAATAAATAATCGATCGCGTAATAAAATCTATTATTATTTTTGTGAAGAATAAATTTGGGTGCAATGAGAATGCGCAACGCCGTAAGTAAGGCGGGAATAATTTCCCGCCGAAGACTCTTACTCTTTCAATTTGCAGGCTAAAAACGCCGCCAGCTCATAACTCTCCTGTTTAATATGCAATTCACACAGTGAATCTCTTATCATCCAGGTGAAAAATAAAAGCGTGAAACAAATCACTATTAAAGAAAGTAATCTATATTTCTGCGGCATTCCCAGCCTCCTGTGTTGATTTCCAACGAGTATGTACTGCACCCATTTTGTTGGACGATGAAATGGAATAGCCCCTAATATGTCAAAGCCAAAATACCCTTTTGAAAAGCGCCTTGAAGTCGTGAATCACTACTTCACAACTGATGATGGTTACAGGATCATCTCGGCACGTTTTGGTGTCCCCCGAACCCAGGTCAGGACATGGGTTGCCCTCTATGAAAAACATGGAGAAAAAGGTTTAATTCCCAAACCTAAAGGCGTTAGTGCTGATCCAGAGTTGCGTATTAAGGTCGTGAAAGCTGTGATCGAGCAGCACATGTCCCTTAATCAGGCTGCTGCTCACTTTATGCTTGCTGGTAGTGGTTCTGTAGCCAGGTGGCTGAAGGTCTATGAAGAGCGCGGAGAAGCTGGTTTACGCGCGCTCAAGATTGGCACCAAAAGAAACATTGCAATATCAGTTGATCCAGAAAAAGCGGCATCAGCATTGGAGCTGTCAAAAGACCGACGCATTGAGGATCTTGAAAGGCAAGTTCGATTTCTTGAAACGCGGCTTATGTATCTAAAAAAGCTGAAAGCCTTAGCTCATCCCACGAAAAAGTGAAAGTACTCAACGAGCTAAGGCAGTTTTATCCTCTTGATGAGCTTCTCAGGGCTGCGGAGATACCGCGCAGTACGTTTTATTATCATCTAAAGGCTCTCAGCAAGCCTGACAAGTATGCGGACGTTAAAAAGCGTATTAGTGAGATTTATCACGAGAATAGAGGCCGATACGGATACCGTAGGGTAACGCTGTCTCTTCATCGAGAAGGGAAACAGATTAACCATAAAGCTGTTCAGCGCCTGATGGGAACCCTCTCACTTAAAGCAGCGATTAAGGTCAAGCGATACCGCTCTTACAGAGGAGAGGTAGGGCAAACCGCCCCTAATGTTCTCCAAAGAGATTTCAAGGCTACGCGGCCAAACGAGAAGTGGGTTACCGATGTTACTGAATTTGCAGTCAATGGGCGCAAGCTGTATTTGTCTCCAGTAATAGATCTCTTCAACAACGAAGTTATTTCTTACAGCCTTTCGGAAAGACCAGTGATGAACATGGTTGAGAATATGCTCGATCAGGCATTCAAAAAGCTTAATCCTCACGAGCATCCTGTTCTGCACTCTGACCAGGGATGGCAGTATCGTATGAGAAGATATCAAAATATCCTTAAAGAACATGGTATTAAACAAAGCATGTCCAGAAAAGGCAATTGTCTGGATAATGCTGTGGTGGAGTGTTTCTTTGGAACCTTAAAGTCGGAGTGTTTTTATCTTGATGAGTTCAGTAATATAAGCGAACTGAAGGATGCTGTTACGGAATATATTGAATACTACAACAGCAGAAGAATTAGCCTGAAATTAAAAGGTCTGACTCCAATTGAATATCGGAATCAGACCTATATGCCTCGTGTTTAACTGTCCAACTTTTTGGGGTCAGTACAAACTTTGATTTATAGTCAGGTGGGGCTTTTCTCTGTCTGCCTTTCGGTGAATACCTGAGACAAACAGTCTCAAGCACCCGTGGCTATTCTAGCTTAATAAGTTTGTTTCTTCTCCTTGATATAATCCTAAAAAAATCTCATAAAATTAATATATGAGATAATCTTTATTCAGCAGAAGATTATTAAAGGTTGCTGTATTATTTAGCGATAAAAAAAGCCTGCCAGATGGCAGGCTATTTAATAACGGCGTTATTATTGCAACAGCGAAATATCCGCAACGCGCAGGAACAGTTCGCGCAGTTTCTCCAGCATGGTCAGACGGTTGATACGCAATTCTTTGTCATCAACCATGACCATCACTTTATCGAAGAAAGCATCAACCGGTTCACGCAGCTCAGCCAGTTCGACCAGCGCATCCTGGTAACGACCTTCCGTAAAGTACGGCTCCAGCTTGTCACGTAGCACCACAACCTGCATCGCCAGTTTAATTTCTTCCGGCTCTTTCAGGGTAGAGGCATTCACGCGGTCGCTCAGCACTTCGTCAGATTTCGCCAGAATGTTAGATACACGTTTGTTCGCCGCCGCCAGTGCAGCAGCTGCATCCAGGGTACGGAAATGCGATACCGCTTTCATACGGGCATCGAAATCAGCCGGACGAGTCGGACGACGCGCCAGTACCGCCTGGATGGTGTCAACGGTATAACCTTCGTCCTGATACCAGGCGCGGAAGCGACCGAGCATAAAGTCGATAACATCATCAACTACGTTGGCATTAGTCAGCTTATCGCCATACAGACGCACCGCTTCTTCGGTCAGCGTTTGCAGATCAAGGTTGAGGTTCTTCTCAACGATAATTCGCAGCACGCCAAGCGCGGCACGACGCAGCGCAAACGGGTCTTTGTCGCCTTTCGGATGCTGACCGATACCGAAGATACCCGCCAGGGTATCCATCTTGTCAGCAATCGCCAGCGCACAAGCTACTGGGTTGGACGGCAGGTCATCACCAGCAAAACGCGGCTGATACTGCTCATTCAGCGCCACCGCGACATCTTCCGCTTCGCCATCGTGACGCGCATAGTGCATCCCCATAACGCCCTGGGTGTCGGTGAACTCGAAGACCATGTTGGTCATCAGGTCGCACTTAGACAGCAGACCCGCACGGGTAGCGTGGTTAACGTCAGCGCCAATCTGTTCAGCAATCCAGCCAGCCAGCGCCTGGATGCGGTCAGTTTTGTCGCGCAGCGTCCCCAACTGTTGCTGGAACAACACGGTTTGCAGGCGCGGCAGGTTATCTTCAAGACGTTTTTTACGGTCGGTGTTGAAGAAGAACTCGGCATCCGCCAGACGCGGACGAACGACTTTCTCGTTACCGGAGATAATCTGCTGCGGATCTTTCGATTCGATGTTGGCAACGAAGATAAAGTTCGGCAGCAGTTTGCCGTCGTTCGCATACACCGGGAAGTATTTCTGGTCACCTTTCATGGTGTAAACCAGCGCTTCAGCCGGCACCGCGAGGAATTTCTCTTCGAATTTTGCGGTCAGAACGACCGGCCACTCCACCAGCGAAGCCACTTCTTCCAGCAGGCTTTCGCTTAAGTCAGCGTTACCGCCAATCTTACGCGCTGCTTCTTCGGCATCGGCTTTAATCTTCGCCTTACGTTCTTCGTAATCGGCGATGACTTTCCCACGCTCACGCAGAATTTCCGGATACTGATCGGCGTTATCGATGGTGAATTCCGGCTCGCCCATAAAGCGGTGGCCGCGAATCACGCGATCGGACTGAATGCCCAGAATGGTTGCCGGAATGACTTTGTCGCCCAGCAGCAGGGTCACGGTGTGCACCGGACGCACGAAGTGCACGTCGCTTGCGCCCCAACGCATCAGTTTCGGGATCGGCAGTTTCGCCAGAGAAGTCGCAACCATATTCGGCAGCAGTGCTTCGGTGCTTTCGCCCTTCACATGGGCGCGATACAGCAGCCATTCGCCTTTATCGGTAGTCAGACGCTCAGCCTGGTCAACGGTAATACCGCAACCACGCGCCCAACCTTCTGCCGCTTTGCTCGGTTTGCCTTCAGCGTCGAACGCCTGGGCAATCGCCGGGCCGCGTTTTTCGATTTCACGATCCGGTTGCGCTTCCGCCAGGTTAGCTACTTTCAGCGCCAGACGACGCGGAGCAGCAAACCATTGAACGGTGCCGTGTGCGAGGCCAGCGTTATCCAGCTCCGCAGTAAAGTTCGCAGCAAAGGACTCAGCCAGGCTGCGCAGTGCTTTTGGTGGCAGCTCTTCAGTGCCGATTTCCACCAGAAAAGTTTTCTCAGACATAGCCGCCTCTTACTTATCTTTGTTGCACATCGGGAAGCCGAGGGCTTCACGGGAAGCGTAGTATGCTTCTGCCACTGCTTTGGTCAGGGTGCGAATGCGCAGAATGTAGCGCTGACGCTCGGTGACGGAGATGGCTTTACGCGCATCCAGCAGGTTGAAGCTGTGGGCGGCTTTCAGAATACACTCGTAGGCTGGCAGCGGCAGCGGATTTTCCAGCGCCAGCAGCTGCTGCGCTTCTTTCTCGTACTGCTCGAAGCAGGTGAACAGGAAGTCCACATCCGCGTATTCGAAGTTGTAAGTGGACTGCTCCACTTCGTTCTGATGGAACACGTCGCCGTAGGTGGTTTTACCCAGCGGGCCGTCGCTCCAGACCAGGTCGTAAACGCTGTCTACGCCCTGAATGTACATGGCCAGACGTTCCAGACCGTAGGTGATCTCGCCGGTAACCGGTTTACACTCCAGACCACCAACCTGCTGGAAGTAAGTGAACTGCGTCACTTCCATGCCGTTCAGCCACACTTCCCAGCCCAGTCCCCAGGCACCCAGCGTCGGGTTTTCCCAGTTATCTTCCACGAAACGGATGTCGTGAATAGTCGGGTCCATGCCCAGCTCTTTCAGAGAACCGAGGTACAGCTCCTGAATATTGTCCGGCGATGGCTTAATGACCACCTGGAACTGATAGTAGTGCTGTAAACGGTTGGGGTTTTCGCCGTAGCGACCATCGGTCGGGCGACGAGAAGGCTGAACATAAGCAGCCGCCATCGGTTCTGGCCCCAGCGCGCGCAGACAGGTCATTGGGTGAGAGGTTCCCGCGCCGACTTCCATGTCCAATGGTTGAACAATGGTGCAGCCCTGGCGAGCCCAGTAATCCTGTAAGGTCAGGATCAAGCCCTGGAAGGTCCTGGTATCAAACTTTTGCATATTATTTCGTGCTGGATACGTGTGGATTTAAAGGAAGGGATCAGTATACCCGCTGGATGGAAGATATACAGTACGAAACGGGAAAAAGCAGGGCTTAACGCATGGAAAGATGCAAAAAATGGCCATCCGCGTCAAAAGAACAGACAAACTGCTCTTTACGGAAGGTATAACCGCGCATTTCATAGCTTCCCTGGAACTGTTCGAAGGCGGTGACGTCGATTTTTTGCTCGCCGGTGTTATAACGTTTTGCCGCCTGATCCTTGCATAACGCTTCCATATTCAACGAACGCAGAGGATCAACCTTTACCCGTTGTGCTTTCTGCACGGGTGACGGTATAGAACAACCCACTAGCACCATAAGCGCCATTGCCGGAAAGAAAGCGTTCATCATCATTAAATTACCGTCTGGTTTGCAGGTGAGTCTTATTATTTATATCGGTATAGTGGCTGATATCTTACGAATTTCCTTAAGCCTCTATAAGCTGTAGTGATAAAACTCAGATTATTCCAGTGCGCCAACCAAATGATTTATCGGTCAGACTTTTTTTAACCAGATACAGAGACACAGATGCAGCCCAAAATTTACTGGATTGATAACCTGCGAGGGATAGCGTGTTTAATGGTGGTGATGATTCACACCACTACCTGGTATGTGACCAATGCTCATAGTGTTAGCCCCGTCACATGGGATATCGCCAATGTTCTGAATTCTGCCTCTCGTGTCAGCGTGCCGCTATTTTTCATGATTTCCGGCTATCTCTTTTTTGGCGAACGCAGCGCCCAGCCGCGCCATTTCTTGCGTATCGGCTTATGTCTGATTTTTTATAGCGCAATCGCACTGCTCTACATTGCGCTGTTTACCTCCATCAATATGGAGTTAGCGCTGAAAAACCTGCTGCAAAAGCCAGTGTTTTACCACTTGTGGTTTTTCTTCGCGATTGCGGTGATTTATCTGGTTTCACCGCTGATTCAGGTGAAGAACGTCGGCGGAAAAATGTTGCTGGTGCTAATGGCGGTGATTGGCATTATCGCTAACCCAAACACAGTGCCGCAGAAAATTGACGGTTTTGAATGGCTGCCAATTAACTTATATATCAATGGCGATACTTTTTACTACATTCTGTATGGCATGTTGGGCCGCGCTATAGGGATGATGGACACACAGCATAAAGCACTGTCGTGGGTGAGCGCCGCGCTGTTTGCGACGGGGGTTTTTATTATCTCTCGCGGGACATTATATGAATTGCAGTGGCGCGGAAATTTTGCCGATACCTGGTATCTTTACTGTGGGCCGATGGTTTTTATCTGCGCAATCGCGCTATTGACTCTGGTTAAAAACACGCTGGATACGCGTACCATTCGCGGACTTGGCTTAATCTCCCGCCATTCATTGGGTATATACGGATTCCACGCCTTGATTATCCATGCGCTGCGCACCCGGGGAATTGAGCTTAAAAATTGGCCAATACTGGATATTATTTGGATCTTTTGCGCGACGTTGGCAGCGAGTTTGTTACTTTCTATGCTGGTACAACGAATCGACAGAAACAGATTAGTGAGTTAAGTAAAAGCCCGGTCACATTGGACTGACCGGGCTTACGTGAGTTATTCGCTGTATTCTTCCTGGGTAACCTGTGTTTCTTTTGGTGGGTTTATTCCGGCATCACGAATATTTTTCTGCACCGCTACTGCACCAAACAAGCTTAAGAAGAAAGCCAGTCCATAAAAACCTTTTTCGCTGAGTAATAATGTCGCATTCCACAGACCTACCATCAGTAATGCAACAGAGATAATAAAGACAGTCAGGCAGGTCATATAATAAATGGAAGTGGTCGGTATGCCTTCATACTTGTCCCGAACGGTCTTTTGATAAGACGCCGCAGAAAACAGTCCTAATACCAGTACGGCAAAATAATATCCTTTTTCATTTAACTGCATCTCTGCATTCCATAGCCCTAACAGATAGGTAACGATACCACCAACGAGAGCTATCCATGACACAATACTAAAGGCCGGTGAATAGGTTGATATTTTGTTGTCCATCACAGTATTCCTTTCATTCCTGAATATGTAAGAGCTTTATGTTGCTCATGCCGAGCGAAACAAACGCATTTGACCAAACAAGCAGACAAAAAAGGCGATGGGATAGATCACCATTTCATAAGTATTGATAGGTGCGTTTAAAACACCGATAAACAAGAGACCGATAGTGATTAACGCAACTAACTGGCAGATATGGGTAAAAAAATCATCCAGTTGCCCGAGTTTTTCTGCGCGAAGATATGCATAGTTGCCAAAAGTTGCTGTCATTAACACGCCAAGAAAATAGCCTTTTCCACTTAACAATGGGCATGAGATCCATAGCCCAACCAGATAAACCAGCGCCCCGACAACAAATAATAGTTTTGCCACAGTCTTTGAGGTTTTCATAACGATCTCCATATCTACCAGCGATACATTACGAGTAACCAACGAAAGACAAAACTGAAAAATGCCATTAACAAATGATTTTCAGAATAAATTCATACTAAATATTAATTAATTACTGAGATATATAGATGTGAATTATCCCCCACCCGGTCAGGCAGGGGATAACGTTTACGCCATTAATGGCAGAAGTTGCTGATAGAGGCGACGGAACGTTTCTCGTCGTGGCTGATAAGCGGCATAACGCTGCGCATCTGGTAGATGCGACTGTTCTAACGGTAGTTGCGGCAACAATTCAATGAGCGATTTCTCTGGATTCGCCGCGATCTGCGCCAGCCTTGCTGCGCCCAGTGCTGGCCCCACATCCCCCCCCGTACGGTAATCGAGCTGCTGACCGCTGATATCCGCCAGCATCTGACGCCAGTACTCACTACGCGCCCCGCCCCCAATCAACGTAACACTTTGCGGTTTAATACCGCAGGCATGCACGACATCCATGCCATCTGCCAGCGCATAACCCACGCCTTCCAGCACTGCTCGCGCCAGTTCATTGGGGCCATGTTGATGAGTCAAACCAAAGAAAACCCCCTTCGCCTGGGGATTATTGTGTGGCGTACGCTCGCCGGAAAGATAAGGCAGAAACCAAACTGGCTCGGCACTTTCATCAGCCTGTTGAGCTGCAGCGATTAAAGCTGGGACATTGCTCAGGCCGGTTAATTTCGCGGCCCAATCCAGACACGACGCTGCACTCAGCATCACAGACATTAAATGCCAACGTTGCGGTAGCGCATGGCAAAAGCTATGTACGGCGCTTTCTGGCTTGCTTAAGAACCCTTCGCTGACAGCAAAATAGACCCCCGACGTCCCCAGCGATAACATTGCCTGATTAGCATCAACCATTCCCACACCAACTGCACCAGCTGCATTGTCGCCACCGCCTGCGACAACTGGCACCGTCGCCATACCCCACGCTTTCGCAACTTCAGGTAACAAAGCACCAGTAATTTCGCTGCCTTCGTATAATGCGGGCATCTGGTCACGAGATAAGTCGCAAGCCTGCAGCATGACGTCACTCCAGTCACGCTTTGCGACATCCAGCCACATGGTGCCAGCTGCGTCAGACATATCGCTGGCAAACTCCCCCGTCATACGCAGACGCAAGTAATCTTTCGGTAATAATACTTTGTCGATTTGACGGAATATCTCCGGCTCATGCCGCTGAACCCATAGCAATTTAGGCGCAGTAAATCCGGGCATCATCAGGTTGCCGGTAATCACCCGCGATTGCGGAACTCGCGCTTCCAGCAAAGTGCACTCTTGCGCACAGCGCCCGTCGTTCCACAAAATGGCAGGGCGTAACACCCGTTGCTGAGCATCCAGCAAGGTTGCTCCGTGCATCTGGCCGGCAATACCCAATGCTTTAACGTCCTGCAGAGAATGCTGATCGCCCAGAGCTTTCATTGCGCGATCAGTTGCCTGCCACCACTGTTCCGGGTCTTGTTCCGACCAGAGTGGATGCGGGCGCGAAACGGTCAGCTTTTCCGTTTGCGCAGCAACCACCTCACCCTGCTCGTTGAGCAAAATAACTTTTACGCCCGAGGTGCCAAGATCTATCCCGATATACATATCGATCGTTCCTTAAAAAAATGCCCGGTATCGCTACCGATAACCGGGCCAACGGACTGCACAGTTAGCCGTTATTTGTCGAACAGATAATGGTTTACCAGATTTTCCAGTTGTTCCTGGCGACCACTCTGATGCACCGGAGACAAATGATGTTCCTGAGCATATTTGGCTAAATCTGCCAGTGACATTTGGCCTTTCAGGATTTGCTGGCCCAATTCGCTATTCCAGCCGGAATAACGCTGCGCGATGCGTTTATCCAGCTCGCCATCTTCAATCATGCGCGCTGCAATTTTCAGCGCCAGTGCCATCGTATCCATCGCGCCGATATGACCGTAAAACAGATCATATTTATCAGTACTTTGACGACGTACTTTGGCATCGAAGTTCAGACCACCGGTGGTGAAACCGCCTGCTTTGAGAATTTCATACATCACCAGCGCATTCTCTTCCACACTGTTCGGGAACTGGTCGGTGTCCCAGCCCAGTTGCGCATCGCCACGGTTGGCGTCGACAGAACCGAACAGGCCAAGCGCAATGGCGGTGGCTATTTCATGATGGAAAGAGTGACCTGCCAGCGTCGCGTGGTTAGCTTCAATGTTCAGTTTAATCTCTTTTTCCAGACCAAACTGTTTCAGGAAGCCATAGACCGTCGCGGCATCGTAATCATATTGATGTTTGGTCGGTTCTTGCGGTTTCGGTTCGATAAGCAACGTGCCCTGGAAACCGATTTTATGTTTATGCTCAACCACCATCTGCATAAAGCGGCCCAGTTGTTCACGCTCCTGACGCAAGTCGGTATTTAACAGCGTTTCGTAACCTTCACGACCGCCCCACAGGACATAGTTTTCACCGCCCAATTTATGGGTTGCTTCCATCGCTGTAACAACTTGCGTTGCCGCCCAGCTGAAGACTTCAGGATCTGGGTTCGTCGCCGCACCCGCGCCGTAGCGATGGTTTGTAAAGCAGTTGGCCGTTCCCCACAGCAGCTTCACGCCGCTCTCTTCTTGCTTGCCTGCCAGGACATCAACCATTTGCGCAAAATTATTGATGTACTCTTTTAACGACGCGCCCTCAGGGGAAACATCCACATCGTGGAAGCAATAAAATGGCACATGTAACTTGTGGAAAAACTCAAATGCGACATCTGCTTTACGCTTCGCCAACGCCAGTGCCTCACCAGGCTGCTGCCACGGACGATTAAACGCCCCCACACCAAACATATCCGCCCCGTTCCAGCAGAAGGTGTGCCAGTAGCAGGCGGCAAAACGCAAGTGCTCTTCCATACGCTTACCCAACACCAGTTCGTCGGGATTGTAGTGACGGAATGCTAACGGGTTTGAGGATTTTGAGCCTTCATAACGAACGCGATCGAGCTGGTCAAAATAGGCTTGCATATTGAACTCCATAATCAGGTAATGCCGCGGGTGATGGATGATGTCGTAATATTGGGCACTCCCTTTCAGTTGCTCAATTATGTTATTTCACACTGCTATTGAGATAATTCACAAGTGTGCGCTCGCTCGCAAAATAAAATGGAATGATGAAACTGGGTAATTCCTCGAAGAGAAAAATGCAATAAGTACAATTGCGCAACAAAAGTAAGATCTCGGTCATAAATCAAGAAATAAACCAAAAATCGTAATCGAAAGATAAAAATCTGTAATTGTTTTCCCCTGTTTAGTTGCTAAAAATTGGTTACGTTTATCGCGGTGATTGTTACTTATTAAAACTGTCCTCTAACTACAGAAGGCCCTACACCATGAAAATAAAGAACATTCTACTCACCCTTTGCACCTCACTCCTGCTTACCAACGTTGCTGCACACGCCAAAGAAGTCAAAATAGGTATGGCGATTGATGATCTCCGTCTTGAACGCTGGCAAAAAGATCGAGATATCTTTGTGAAAAAGGCAGAATCTCTCGGCGCGAAAGTATTTGTACAGTCTGCAAATGGCAATGAAGAAACACAAATGTCGCAGATTGAAAACATGATAAACCGGGGTGTCGATGTTCTTGTCATTATTCCGTATAACGGTCAGGTATTAAGTAACGTTGTAAAAGAAGCCAAACAAGAAGGCATTAAAGTATTAGCTTACGACCGTATGATTAACGATGCGGATATCGATTTTTATATTTCTTTCGATAACGAAAAAGTCGGTGAACTGCAGGCAAAAGCCCTGGTCGATATTGTTCCGCAAGGTAATTACTTCCTGATGGGCGGCTCGCCGGTAGATAACAACGCCAAGCTGTTCCGCGCCGGACAAATGAAAGTGTTAAAACCTTACGTTGATTCCGGAAAAATTAAAGTCGTTGGTGACCAATGGGTTGATGGCTGGTTACCGGAAAACGCATTGAAAATTATGGAAAACGCGCTAACCGCCAATAATAACAAAATTGATGCTGTAGTTGCCTCAAACGATGCCACCGCAGGTGGGGCAATTCAGGCATTAAGCGCGCAAGGTTTATCAGGGAAAGTAGCAATCTCCGGCCAGGATGCGGATCTCGCAGGTATTAAACGTATTGCTGCCGGTACGCAAACTATGACGGTGTATAAACCTATTACGTTGTTGGCAAATACTGCCGCAGAAATTGCCGTTGAGTTGGGCAATGGTCAGGAACCAAAAGCAGATACCACACTGAATAATGGCCTGAAAGATGTCCCCTCCCGCCTCCTGACACCGATCGATGTGAATAAAAACAACATCAAAGATACGGTAATTAAAGACGGATTCCACAAAGAGAGCGAGCTGTAAGCGTTACGCCCCAGCGCGGAGCGGGGGCGTGATTTCTCTCCATGCCGCGTGAATGAATTGGCTTAGGTGGAGTCGTTATGCCTTATCTACTTGAAATGAAGAACATTACCAAAACCTTCGGCAGTGTGAAGGCGATTGATAACGTCTGCTTGCGGTTGAATGCTGGCGAAATCGTCTCACTTTGTGGGGAAAATGGGTCTGGTAAATCAACGCTGATGAAAGTGCTGTGTGGTATTTATCCCCATGGCTCCTACGAAGGCGAAATTATTTTTGCGGGAGAAGAGATTCAGGCGAGTCACATCCGCGATACCGAACGCAAAGGTATCGCCATCATTCATCAGGAATTGGCCCTGGTGAAAGAATTGACCGTGCTGGAAAATATCTTCCTGGGTAACGAAATAACCCACAATGGCATTATGGATTATGACCTGATGACGCTACGCTGTCAGAAGCTGCTCGCACAGGTCAGTTTATCCATTTCACCTGATACCCGCGTTGGCGATTTAGGGCTTGGGCAACAACAACTGGTTGAAATTGCCAAGGCACTTAATAAACAGGTGCGCTTGTTAATTCTCGATGAACCGACAGCCTCATTAACTGAGCAGGAAACGTCGATTTTACTGGATATTATTCGCGATCTACAACAGCACGGTATCGCCTGTATTTATATTTCGCACAAACTCAACGAAGTCAAAGCGATTTCCGATACGATTTGCGTTATTCGCGACGGACAGCACATTGGTACGCGTGATGCTGCCGGAATGAGTGAAGACGATATTATCACCATGATGGTCGGGCGAGAGTTAACCGCGCTTTACCCTAATGAACCACATACCACCGGAGATGAAATATTACGTATTGAACATCTGACGGCATGGCATCCGGTTAATCGTCATATTAAACGAGTTAATGATGTCTCGTTTTCCCTGAAACGTGGCGAAATATTGGGTATTGCCGGACTCGTTGGTGCCGGACGTACCGAGACCATTCAGTGCCTGTTTGGTGTGTGGCCCGGACAATGGGAAGGAAAAATTTATATTGATGGCAAACAGGTAGATATTCGTAACTGTCAGCAAGCCATCGCCCAGGGGATTGCGATGGTCCCCGAAGACAGAAAGCGCGACGGCATCGTTCCGGTAATGGCGGTTGGTAAAAATATTACCCTCGCCGCACTCAATAAATTTACCGGTGGCATTAGCCAGCTTGATGACGCGGCAGAGCAAAAATGTATTCTGGAATCAATCCAGCAACTCAAAGTTAAAACGTCGTCCCCCGACCTTGCTATTGGACGTTTGAGCGGCGGCAATCAGCAAAAAGCGATCCTCGCTCGCTGTCTGTTACTTAACCCGCGCATTCTCATTCTTGATGAACCCACCAGGGGTATCGATATTGGCGCGAAATACGAGATCTACAAATTAATTAACCAACTCGTCCAGCAGGGTATTGCCGTTATTGTCATCTCTTCCGAATTACCTGAAGTGCTCGGCCTTAGCGATCGTGTACTGGTGATGCATGAAGGGAAACTAAAAGCCAACCTGATAAATCATAACCTGACTCAGGAGCAGGTGATGGAAGCCGCATTGAGGAGCGAACATCATGTCGAAAAGCAATCCGTCTGAAGTGAAATTGGCCGTACCGACATCCGGTGGCTTCTCCGGGCTGAAATCACTGAATTTGCAGGTCTTCGTGATGATTGCAGCTATCATCGCAATCATGCTGTTCTTTACCTGGACCACCGATGGTGCCTACTTAAGCGCCCGTAACGTCTCCAACCTGTTACGCCAGACCGCGATTACCGGCATCCTCGCGGTAGGAATGGTGTTCGTCATAATTTCTGCTGAAATCGACCTTTCCGTCGGCTCAATGATGGGGCTGTTAGGTGGCGTCGCGGCGATTTGTGACGTCTGGTTAGGCTGGCCTTTGCCACTTACCATCATTGTGACGCTGGTTCTGGGACTGCTTCTCGGTGCCTGGAACGGATGGTGGGTCGCGTACCGTAAAGTCCCTTCATTTATTGTCACCCTCGCGGGCATGTTGGCATTTCGCGGCATACTCATTGGCATCACCAACGGCACGACTGTATCCCCCACCAGCGCCGCGATGTCACAAATTGGGCAAAGCTATCTCCCCGCCAGTACCGGCTTCATCATTGGCGCGCTTGGCTTAATGGCTTTTGTTGGTTGGCAATGGCGCGGAAGAATGCGCCGTCAGGCTTTGGGTTTACAGTCTCCGGCCTCTACCGCAGTAGTCGGTCGCCAGGCTTTAACCGCTATCATCGTATTAGGCGCAATCTGGCTGTTGAATGATTACCGTGGCGTTCCCACTCCTGTTCTGCTGCTGACGTTGCTGTTACTCGGCGGAATGTTTATGGCAACGCGGACGGCATTTGGACGACGCATTTATGCCATCGGCGGCAATCTGGAAGCAGCACGTCTCTCCGGGATTAACGTTGAACGCACCAAACTTGCCGTGTTCGCGATTAACGGATTAATGGTAGCCATCGCCGGATTAATCCTTAGTTCTCGACTTGGCGCTGGTTCACCTTCTGCGGGAAATATCGCCGAACTGGACGCAATTGCAGCATGCGTGATTGGCGGCACCAGCCTGGCTGGCGGTGTGGGAAGCGTTGCCGGAGCAGTAATGGGGGCATTTATCATGGCTTCACTGGATAACGGCATGAGTATGATGGATGTACCGACCTTCTGGCAGTATATCGTTAAAGGTGCGATTCTGTTGCTGGCAGTATGGATGGACTCCGCAACCAAACGCCGTTCTTGATTTTGATAAAAATTTTCTCAAAGCCGGTTACGTATTACCGGTTTTGAGTTTTTGCATGATTCAGCAGGAAAAGAACCATGTTTACTAAACGTCACCGCATCACATTACTGTTCAATGCCAATAAAGCCTATGACCGGCAGGTAGTAGAAGGCGTAGGGGAATATTTACAGGCGTCACAATCGGAATGGGATATTTTCATTGAAGAAGATTTCCGCGCCCGCATTGATAAAATCAAGGACTGGTTAGGAGATGGCGTCATTGCCGACTTCGACGACAAACAGATCGAGCAAGCGCTGGCTGATGTCGACGTCCCCATTGTTGGGGTTGGCGGCTCGTATCACCTTGCAGAAAGTTACCCACCCGTTCATTACATTGCCACCGATAACTATGCGCTGGTTGAAAGCGCATTTTTGCATTTAAAAGAGAAAGGCGTTAACCGCTTTGCTTTTTATGGTCTTCCGGAATCAAGCGGCAAACGTTGGGCCACTGAGCGCGAATATGCATTTCGTCAGCTTGTCGCCGAAGAAAAGTATCGCGGAGTGGTTTATCAGGGGTTAGAAACCGCGCCAGAGAACTGGCAACACGCGCAAAATCGGCTGGCAGACTGGCTACAAACGCTACCACCGCAAACCGGGATTATTGCCGTTACTGACGCCCGAGCGCGGCATATTCTGCAAGTATGTGAACATCTACATATTCCCGTACCGGAAAAATTATGCGTGATTGGCATCGATAACGAAGAACTGACCCGCTATCTGTCGCGTGTCGCCCTTTCTTCGGTCGCTCAGGGCGCGCGGCAAATGGGCTATCAGGCGGCAAAACTGTTGCATCGATTATTAGATAAAGAAGAAATGCCGCTACAGCGAATTTTGGTCCCACCAGTTCGCGTCATTGAACGGCGCTCAACAGATTATCGCTCGCTGACCGATCCCGCCGTTATTCAGGCCATGCATTACATTCGTAATCACGCCTGTAAAGGGATTAAAGTGGATCAGGTACTGGATGCGGTCGGGATCTCGCGCTCCAATCTTGAGAAGCGTTTTAAAGAAGAGGTGGGTGAAACCATCCATGCCATGATTCATGCCGAGAAGCTGGAGAAAGCGCGCAGTCTGCTGATTTCAACCACCTTGTCGATCAATGAGATATCGCAAATGTGCGGTTATCCATCGCTGCAATATTTCTACTCTGTTTTTAAAAAAGCATATGACACGACGCCAAAAGAGTATCGCGATGTAAATAGCGAGGTCATGTTGTAGCGATGATGAGAATTGTCGGCGTCACATCAGGTAACGCTGCGTGGTTGTCGGATGCGGCGTGAACGCCTTATCCGACCTACCCGCCAGGCATGATAAAACGCACCAACAACGCTTCAGGCTCGTAGCTCAACTGCCTGAGACAAAGTAAAAAGCCTTATCCGACTGACAAGTCGGATAAGGCTCAAGGAAATGCAATTACATATGCGCCGCGATTAACCGTTGGTTATCCTGGTACATTGCGAACAGGTAGTTGTTATAACTCTTCCCTTTGGTCGAGTAGCCCTTCAGCTTGTGAATCATCGCTGTGGCAGTCACTTCCTGATCCGCTTTACGCAGCTGCGCACGCGATTTACGGAACGAAGAGTAAGCCGGGTGCGTATTCAGGTTAGTGACATAGGCGCTCACCGATTCTTTGACAGAACTAAACTGTGAGTACCCTTTCACTTTACCTGGCGCATTGGTACAACGTCCTTTCATGCATTTCATGCCGAACAGGTTGTTGTTGTTGCGCGCCAGCTTCGACGTTCCCCAACCGCTTTCTGCTGCAGCCATCGTCGCCACCATACTGGTGGGGATAATGTCTACGCGTTCAAGCAAGGTATTCCACGGGATTTTTCGCGTATTACCGGACCACTTCACCTTGTAGCGTTTGGCGATGTCTTTCAGACGCGCACGCTCAGCAGGTGACCATTGGCCCTGATACTGTTTTGAAATGAGCCAGTTACGTTCCGCAGTAATGGCCGCATTTTGGCTGGTAATGTAAGGCATTACGGTCCGGAGAAACGCCTTTTTCCTTGGTGTTCCGGAAGGGTATTTTCGCAAATCAGGAAGTGAACTACTCTTTGCACTATTGCGAGAATACTCTTGTTTACTGCTTACCTGTTTATTACTAGCTTTAGTTAAGTGGGACTTTTGACTCGCTGTTGTTGTGTGCGTCTTCGCTAACACCTCACTCGAAAACACCAGAGTGAGTAACATAAGAATCATCGCCCCATATCGTCGTATGGGAGTCAAAATCATCAGGTCTCCTGGTCGGATTTAATCATTCCAACACCTTATATTTTTCACAAATTTGAGAGTTGAATCTCAAATCATATCAAAAATAGCTGTCAAGAGCACCCCAAGGAATAGTCCAAATCTGAAACTATGTCACGTGTTAACGATTCAGATTGGCGCTAAATCGCAGAAAATGTGGGGGTTATCGCAAAATTCAGCCGTTTTTTGCGCGAGATCGCTCACCCTTGCTTCTCATCCTGTGGACTTACCGCTCAGGGATGAGTTTTGTTTGGCTTATCGCTGGCAAACTGTCTGAAATCGCAGCAATAAGGACTCATCCGCCATGAAACTCGCCGCCTGTTTTCTGACACTCCTTCCTGGCTTCGCCGTTGCCGCCAGCTGGACTTCTCCGGGGTTTCCCGCCTTTAGCGAACAGGGGACAGGAACATTTGTCAGCCACGCGCAGTTGCCCAAAGGTACGCGTCCACTAACGCTAAATTTTGACCAACAGTGCTGGCAGCCTGCGGATGCGATAAAACTCAATCAGATGCTTTCCCTGCAACCTTGTAGCAACACGCCGCCTCAATGGCGATTGTTCAGGGACGGCGAATATACGCTGCAAATAGACACCCGCTCCGGTACGCCAACATTGATGATTTCCATCCAGAACGCCGCCGAACCGGTAGCAAGCCTGGTCCGTGAATGCCCGAAATGGGATGGATTACCGCTCACAGTGGATGTCAGCGCCACTTTCCCGGAAGGAGCCGCCGTACGGGATTATTACAGCCAGCAAATTGCGATAGTGAAGAACGGTCAAATAATGTTACAACCCGCTGCCACCAGCAACGGTTTACTCCTGCTGGAACGGGCAGAAACTGACACATCCGCCCCTTTCGACTGGCATAACGCCACGGTTTACTTTGTGCTGACAGATCGTTTCGAAAACGGCGATCCCAGTAATGACCAGAGTTACGGACGTCATAAAGACGGTATGGCGGAAATTGGCACTTTTCACGGCGGCGATTTACGCGGCCTGACCAACAAACTGGATTACCTCCAGCAGTTGGGCGTTAATGCTTTATGGATAAGCGCCCCATTTGAGCAAATTCACGGCTGGGTCGGCGGCGGTACAAAAGGCGATTTCCCGCATTATGCCTACCACGGTTATTACACACAGGACTGGACGAATCTTGATGCCAATATGGGCAACGAAGCCGATCTACGGACGCTGGTTGATAGCGCACATCAGCGCGGTATTCGTATTCTCTTTGATGTCGTGATGAACCACACCGGCTATGCCACGCTGGCGGATATGCAGGAGTATCAGTTTGGCGCGTTATATCTTTCTGGTGACGAAGTGAAAAAATCGCTGGGTGAACGCTGGAGCGACTGGAAACCTGCCGCCGGGCAAACCTGGCATAGCTTTAACGATTACATTAATTTCAGCGACAAAACAGGCTGGGATAAATGGTGGGGAAAAAACTGGATCAGAACGGATATCGGCGATTACGACAATCCTGGATTCGACGATCTCACTATGTCGCTAGCCTTTTTGCCGGATATCAAAACCGAATCAACTACCGCTTCTGGTCTGCCGGTGTTCTATAAAAACAAAATGGATACCCACGCCAAAGCCATTGACGGCTATACGCCGCGCGATTACTTAACCCACTGGTTAAGTCAGTGGGTCCGCGACTATGGGATTGATGGTTTTCGGGTCGATACCGCCAAACATGTTGAGTTGCCCGCCTGGCAGCAACTGAAAACCGAAGCCAGCGCCGCGCTTCGCGAATGGAAAAAAGCTAACCCCGACAAAGCATTAGATGACAAACCTTTCTGGATGACCGGTGAAGCCTGGGGCCACGGCGTGATGCAAAGTGACTACTATCGCCACGGCTTCGATGCGATGATCAATTTCGATTATCAGGAGCAGGCGGCGAAAGCAGTCGACTGTCTGGCGCAGATGGATACGACCTGGCAGCAAATGGCGGAGAAATTGCAGGGTTTCAACGTGTTGAGCTACCTCTCGTCGCATGATACCCGCCTGTTCCGTGAAGGGGGCGACAAAGCAGCAGAGTTATTACTATTAGCGCCAGGCGCGGTACAAATCTTTTATGGTGATGAATCCTCGCGTCCGTTCGGTCCTACAGGTTCTGATCCGCTGCAAGGTACACGTTCGGATATGAACTGGCAGGATGTTAGCGGTAAATCTGCCGCCAGCGTCGCGCACTGGCAGAAAATCAGCCAGTTCCGCGCCCGCCATCCCGCAATTGGCGCGGGCAAACAAACGACACTTTTGCTGAAGCAGGGCTACGGCTTTGTTCGTGAGCATGGCGACGATAAAGTGCTGGTCGTCTGGGCAGGGCAACAGTAACTTTTCCGGCTTCCCGTTCGTCAGTACCTCGGGAAGCCGCCAACCAGGATAAAATGTCAGCCCTAATCAGCGTTGCAGGATAAAGCACCGCTCACTCTTCAACAGACCGATTTGCACCCCAGCAAATGTAGCGTTATTGTTACCTTCCTTGCTACAGAGTTCGACAGATATCCCGCTATGACATTCTCCCTTTTTGGTGACAAATTTACCCGCCACTCCGGCATTACGCTGTTGATGGAAGATCTGAACGACGGTTTACGCACGCCTGGCGCGATTATGCTCGGCGGCGGTAATCCGGCGCAGATCCCGGAAATGCAGGACTACTTCCAGACGCTACTGACCGACATGCTGGAAAGTGGCAAAGCGACTGATGCACTGTGTAACTACGACGGTCCACAGGGGAAAACGGAGCTACTCACACTGCTTGCCGGAATGCTGCGCGAGAAGTTGGGTTGGGATATCGAACCACAGAATATTGCACTAACAAACGGCAGCCAGAGCGCGTTTTTCTACTTATTTAACCTGTTTGCCGGACGCCGTGCCGATGGTCGGGTCAAAAAAGTGCTGTTCCCGCTTGCACCGGAATACATTGGCTATGCTGACGCCGGACTGGAAGAAGATCTGTTTGTCTCTGCGCGTCCGAATATTGAACTGCTGCCGGAAGGCCAGTTTAAATACCACGTCGATTTTGAGCATCTGCATATTGGCGAAGAAACCGGGATGATTTGCGTCTCCCGGCCGACGAATCCAACAGGCAATGTGATTACTGACGAAGAGTTGCTGAAGCTTGACGCGCTGGCGAATCAACACGGCATTCCGCTGGTGATTGATAACGCTTATGGCGTCCCGTTCCCGGGTATCATCTTCAGTGAAGCGCGCCCGCTATGGAATCCGAATATCGTGCTGTGCATGAGTCTTTCCAAGCTGGGTCTACCTGGCTCCCGCTGCGGCATTATCATCGCCAATGAAAAAATCATCACCGCCATCACCAATATGAACGGCATTATCAGCCTGGCACCTGGCGGTATTGGTCCGGCGATGATGTGTGAAATGATTAAGCGTAACGATCTGCTGCGCCTGTCTGAAACAGTCATCAAACCGTTTTACTACCAGCGTGTTCAGGAAACTATCGCCATCATTCGCCGCTATTTACCGGAAAATCGCTGCCTGATTCATAAACCGGAAGGAGCCATTTTCCTCTGGCTATGGTTTAAGGATTTGCCCATTACGACCAAGCAGCTCTATCAGCGCCTGAAAGCACGCGGCGTGCTGATGGTGCCGGGGCACAACTTCTTCCCAGGGCTGGATAAACCGTGGCCGCATACGCATCAATGTATGCGCATGAACTACGTACCAGAGCCGGAGAAAATTGAGGCGGGGGTGAAGATTCTGGCGGAAGAGATAGAAAGAGCCTGGGCTGAAAGTCACTAAAAATTGCCTGATGCGCTACGCTTATCAGGCCTACATGATTTCTGCAATATATTGAATTTGGAAGAATTTGTAGGCCGGATAAGGCGTTTACGCCGCATCTGGCATAAACAAAGCGCACTGTTCCGGCGTTGAGAAACGCCGGAAAACGTTTCAAACAGGCTGCTGCCGTAGCCGATGCCGCTGCACTTTCTCGACATCCATGCACTGCAACGCCTTTGTCGGGCAGGCTTCAACACAGGCCGGTCCCGTCTCCCGATGCCAGCACAGATCGCACTTAATCGCCCTCGCCTTTTTGCGCGAAGAAACGACCTCCATCGCACCAAACGGGCAAGCCAGCATACAGCTTTTACAGCCAATGCAACGTGTTTGTTCAACGAAAATATGCCCATGTTCGCGGCTTATCGCGTCAACAGGGCAGACATTCGCGCACGGTGCATCTTCACACTGATGACAGGCTACTGCCGTGGTCCAGCAGTGGTCTTTAATGACACGAATACGGGAAATAAACTCGTCTGGTGACAACGCAGCGCAATCCTGATTCTCATGATGCGACACTGCGCAAGCCACTTCACAGGTACGGCAACCGATACATTTCGTCGCATCCGCAATAATAAACCGGTTCATGATCACTCCTTTGCACTAAAACAGCAGAGTGCCAGAGAGCGCGTCCCTACTGCTTTGATCCAACGAAGGAAATGTTAAAGTTTTGGCACTTGTCCAAAGCGTTATGTGATCGCGCCCAGGTCATCCCTGACAGTAAATCCCAGTTCATTAGAAATAGCCTGCGCGGTTTCACGCAGTGGTTTCAGGAGATTTTTCTCTCCCACCTGTTTCAGACGTGATGTCGAAAGCGAAATCGACACGGCGTACGGCACCCGCCCATGAATATCAAACACCGGAACAGCAATACAGGAGACGCCGAGTTCGTTTTCTTCTCTGTCCATCGCCGCTCCGCTTTCACGAATGTGCGCCAGTTCGTCGAACATCGCGGGCAGCTCGGTAATGGTATTGCGGGTTAACGGCTGGATCTCATGCTGATGGCTTTCCCAGTATGACTTCACGTAGTCCGGGTGACCAAACGCCATGTAGATCTTGCCCATTGCGGAACAGTAGAGCGGCATATGCTGGCCAATATAGGCACGGGTTCGCAGCATCCCGGTTGTGGGTTCCAGCTTATAAATCAAAATAGCGTGATCGTCTTCGCGGCTGGAGAAGTTAATGGTTTCACCAGTGGCGATGTTCAGTGCCTCAAGATGCGGAGCGGCGATATGAATGATATTCAGCGAAGACAGCGCCTTCTGCCCGACGGCAATAAATTTGGTGGTCAGGCGATAACTCCCTGCGGCAGGCGCGGTGGTCACATAGCCGCAGGACTGTAATCCCTGCAATAAGCGATGGACGGTACTCTTATTTAAACCAGCCAGCTCCGAAAGATGCGCCAACGGACAACCGTTTGGATAGTTGCTCAAAATCTCAATCAGCATCAACCCGCGAAACAGACTCTGGCTTCCGGCTGGACGCTCTTTTTCCTGCGCCATCTCGTTCTCTTTTTTTCCCATCACTTCTTTCCCCATTTTGTCGCGTCCTGATGGTAGCGCAAAGTGTGCCGTAGTTCACGATCTCGACAGATAATTTATAACCAATTGATTTTTATGTCTTTTGAAATTCATCAATCAGATTGCCTTGTTAAAAAGTGATCGATATATTTGAAATCAAGTTTCGCATATTGAAATTTTAAGCCAAAAAAGCGATCAAAAAAACAAGGAAGCCTGGGATGAAAGTGACATTTGAGCAGTTAAAAGCAGCCTTTAATCGGGTCTTAATTTCACGCGGCGTTGACAGCGAAACGGCTGACGCCTGTGCAGAGATGTTCGCCCGCACCACCGAATCCGGCGTTTATTCTCACGGCGTTAATCGTTTCCCTCGTTTCATTCAACAACTGGAAAACGGCGATATCATTCCTGATGCCCAACCCAAACGTATAACCAGCCTCGGCGCAATTGAACAGTGGGACGCCCAGCGTTCGATCGGTAACCTGACAGCGAAAAAGATGATGGATCGCGCCATTGAACTGGCTGCCGATCACGGTATTGGTCTGGTGGCACTACGTAATGCCAACCACTGGATGCGCGGCGGCAGCTACGGCTGGCAGGCGGCGGAAAAAGGCTATATTGGCATTTGCTGGACCAACTCCATCGCCGTAATGCCGCCGTGGGGCGCAAAAGAGTGTCGCATAGGCACTAACCCGCTGATCGTCGCCATTCCTTCCACGCCGATCACCATGGTCGATATGTCGATGTCGATGTTCTCTTACGGCATGTTAGAAGTTAACCGTCTGGCAGGTCGTCAGCTCCCGGTCGATGGTGGCTTTGATGATGAGGGCAATTTGACCAAAGAACCTGGCGTTATCGAGAAGAATCGCCGCATTTTGCCGATGGGCTACTGGAAAGGTTCTGGCATGTCGATTGTGCTGGATATGATCGCTACTCTCCTTTCCGACGGCGCATCCGTTGCCGAAGTCACCCAGGACAACAGCGACGAATACGGCATTTCACAAATTTTTATTGCCATTGAAGTGGACAAGCTTATCGACGGTCCCACCCGCGATGCCAAGCTGCAACGCATCATGGATTACGTTACTAGTGCCGAGCGTGCTGACGAAAATCAGGCCATTCGCTTACCCGGCCATGAATTTACTACCCTGCTGGCCGAAAACCGCCGTAACGGCATCACTGTTGATGACAGCGTGTGGGCCAAAATCCAGGCGTTATGAGGAGATAAGTCATGATTTTTGGACATATCGCGCAGCCCAATCCGTGCCGTTTGCCCGCCGCCATTGAAAAGGCGCTCGATTTTCTGCGCGCTACCGATTTCAACGCCCTGGAGCCGGGCGTTGTCGAAATCGACGGCAAAAATATTTATACGCAAATTATCGATTTAACCACACGCGAAGCGGTGGTAAACCGTCCGGAAGTGCATCGTCGGTATATCGATATTCAGTTTCTGGCGTGGGGCGAAGAGAAAATCGGCATTGCTATTGATACGGGAAATAATAAAGTCAGCGAATCACTATTAGAGCAGCGCAATATTATTTTTTATCACGACAGTGAACATGAATCATTTATAGAAATGATACCGGGCAGCTACGCAATTTTCTTTCCGCAGGATGTTCACCGACCAGGTTGTATTATGCAAACAGCCTCTGAGATACGAAAAATTGTGGTTAAAGTCGCATTAACGGCGCTGAATTAATCGAATAATCGTCTACGCCAGAACGCCTGGGTAATGTTATTGCTCTAACTATATTAATAATTCAGGTTGCTGCACATGCGACTTGAATTATGACAGACATAGCCTCAAGGAATAGCTATGAAAAAAATACTCGAAGCAATACTGGCGATTAATCTCGCCGTACTTTCCTGTATTGTATTTATAAACATTATTTTAAGATATGGTTTTCAGACAAGCATTTTATCTGTTGATGAATTGTCACGTTATTTATTTGTCTGGTTAACGTTTATTGGCGCGATTGTAGCTTTTATGGATAACGCCCACGTTCAGGTCACCTTTCTGGTGGAGAAACTCTCCCCCGCATGGCAGCGACGAGTCGCTCTGGTTACCCATTCCTTAATCTTATTTATTTGTGGCGCACTGGCCTGGGGCGCAACGCTAAAAACAATTCAGGACTGGAGCGATTATTCACCGATCCTCGGTTTACCCATCGGCCTGATGTATGCCGCTTGTCTGCCCACCAGCCTCGTTATCGCATTCTTTGAACTGCGTCATTTATATCAACTCATCACGCGTAGCAATTCTCTAACGTCGCCACCGCAAGGAGCTTAATCATGGCTGTGCTGATTTTTCTGGGCTGTCTGTTGGGTGGTATTGCTATCGGTTTGCCTATTGCCTGGGCACTGTTGTTGTGCGGGGCGGCGTTAATGTTCTGGCTGGACATGTTTGATGTCCAGATCATGGCACAAACGCTGGTGAACGGAGCCGATAGCTTCTCCCTGCTGGCGATTCCGTTCTTTGTGCTGGCGGGTGAAATCATGAATGCGGGCGGCTTGTCAAAACGCATTGTTGACCTGCCGATGAAACTGGTGGGGCATAAACCAGGCGGGCTGGGCTACGTCGGCGTGCTGGCAGCTATGATTATGGCGAGCCTTTCTGGTTCTGCCGTTGCGGATACCGCCGCCGTTGCCGCTCTACTGGTGCCGATGATGCGCAGCGCCAACTATCCGGTCAACCGGGCGGCGGGGCTGATTGCCTCTGGCGGCATTATCGCGCCAATTATTCCCCCTTCCATTCCGTTTATTATCTTCGGCGTTTCCAGCGGATTATCCATCAGTAAGCTGTTTATGGCGGGCATTGCCCCTGGCATGATGATGGGCGCAACGCTGATGCTTACCTGGTGGTGGCAGGCCAGTCGCCTTAATTTACCCCGCCAGCAAAAAGCAACGATGCAGGAAATCTGGCACTCTTTTGTCTCCGGTATCTGGGCGCTGTTTCTTCCAGTCATCATTATTGGCGGGTTTCGCTCCGGCCTGTTTACCCCTACCGAAGCCGGGGCCGTTGCTGCTTTCTATGCGCTGTTTGTCGCCACAGTTATTTACCGTGAAATGACCTTCGCCACACTTTGGCATGTACTCATTGGCGCGGCGAAAACCACCTCAGTGGTTATGTTTCTGGTGGCCTCGGCACAAGTTTCCGCCTGGCTGATTACCATTGCTGAACTGCCGATGATGGTTTCTGATTTACTGCAACCGTTGGTCGATTCACCGCGTCTGCTGTTTATCGTCATTATGGTGGCTATCCTGATTGTCGGCATGGTCATGGATTTAACGCCGACGGTATTAATTCTTACCCCGGTATTAATGCCTTTAGTTAAAGAGGCAGGAATCGATCCGATTTATTTCGGTGTCATGTTTATCATTAACTGCTCAATCGGCTTAATTACACCGCCTATCGGTAATGTACTTAACGTTATTTCAGGGGTGGCAAAACTCAAATTCGATGATGCAGTCAGAGGCGTTTTCCCTTACGTCCTGGTTTTATATTCATTATTAGTCGTATTTGTTTTTATTCCCGATCTCATCATCCTCCCTTTGAAATGGATTAATTAAAAGGAAAATATTATGAAATTACGCTCTGTAACCTACGCATTATTCATTGCTGGCCTGGCTGCATTCAGCACATCTTCTCTGGCGGCACAATCTTTACGTTTCGGTTATGAAACATCACAAACCGACTCGCAACATATTGCGGCGAAAAAATTCAATGATTTATTGCAGGAGAGAACCAAAGGCGAGCTGAAATTAAAACTGTTCCCGGACAGCACTCTCGGTAACGCGCAGGCGATGATCAGCGGCGTACGTGGCGGCACCATCGATATGGAAATGTCCGGCTCGAATAACTTTGCCGGGTTATCACCAGTGATGAACTTGCTTGATGTCCCTTTCCTGTTCCGCGATACCGCTCACGCGCATAAAACGCTCGACGGCAAAGTCGGTGATGATCTGAAAGCCTCACTTGAAGGTAAAGGACTGAAAGTACTGGCCTACTGGGAAAACGGCTGGCGCGATGTCACCAACTCGCGCGCACCGGTTAAAACCCCCGCCGACCTGAAAGGGCTGAAAATCCGCACCAACAATAGCCCGATGAATATCGCCGCATTCAAAGTCTTTGGCGCTAACCCGATCCCGATGCCGTTTGCCGAAGTCTATACCGGGCTGGAAACCCGCACTATCGACGCTCAGGAACACCCGATCAACGTCGTCTGGTCAGCAAAATTTTTCGAAGTGCAGAAGTTCCTTTCTCTGACGCACCACGCCTATTCCCCGCTTCTGGTGGTGATCAACAAAGCGAAGTTTGATGGCTTAAGTCCGGAGTTCCAGCAGGCGCTAGTTTCATCTGCACAAGAAGCGGGTAACTATCAGCGCAAACTGGTTGCTGAAGATCAGCAAAAAATCATCGACGGCATGAAAGAAGCGGGCGTGGAAGTCATCACCGATCTCGACCGCAAAGCCTTTAGCGACGCACTGGGGAATCAGGTTCGCGACATGTTTGTTAAAGATGTGCCGCAGGGAGCTGATCTGCTGAAAGCCGTGGATGAGGTGCAATAAACCATGACGCAATACTGGCTGGGGTTAGATTGTGGCGGTAGCTGGCTGAAAGCCGGGCTGTATGACCGCGAAGGCCGGGAGGCAGGCGTGCAGCGCCTGCCGCTGTGCGCATTAAGCCCGCAGCCAGGCTGGGCAGAGCGCGATATGGCAGAACTGTGGCAATGCTGCATGGCTGTCATTCGCGCCCTGCTTACTCATTCTGGTGTTAGCGGGGAACAAATTGTCGGTATCGGCATCTCCGCACAGGGAAAGGGCTTGTTTTTGCTGGATAAAAACGACAAACCGCTCGGGAATGCTATTTTGTCCTCGGACCGCCGGGCGATGGAAATCGTTCGTCGCTGGCAGGAAGATGGCATCCCGGAAAAACTCTACCCGCTGACCCGACAAACCTTGTGGACCGGGCATCCGGTGTCGCTGTTACGCTGGCTGAAAGAGCACGAACCAGAACGCTACGCGCAAATTGGCTGCGTGATGATGACGCACGACTACCTGCGCTGGTGTTTAACTGGCGTCAAAGGCTGTGAAGAGAGCAATATTTCCGAGTCCAACCTCTACAACATGAGTCTTGGGGAATATGACCCGTGCCTCACCGACTGGCTGGGGATCGCTGAAATCAATCACGCCCTGCCGCCTGTTGTCGGATCTGCCGAAATCTGCGGGGAGATCACCGCTCAGACAGCCGCCCTGACCGGTCTGAAAGCGGGTACGCCCGTTGTTGGCGGCCTGTTTGATGTGGTTTCCACCGCACTCTGCGCCGGGATCGAAGACGAATTTACCCTCAATGCGGTGATGGGGACCTGGGCGGTGACCAGCGGCATAACCCGCGGTTTACGTGACGGTGAAGCGCATCCGTATGTCTATGGTCGCTACGTTAACGATGGTGAATTTATCGTTCACGAAGCCAGCCCTACCTCTTCCGGCAACCTCGAATGGTTTACCGCACAGTGGGGAGAAATCTCGTTTGATGAGATCAATCAGGCCGTTGCCAGCTTGCCGAAGGCTGGGGGCGATCTCTTTTTCCTGCCGTTCCTGTACGGCAGCAACGCCGGACTCGAGATGACCAGTGGTTTCTACGGGATGCAGGCCATTCACACCCGCGCGCACCTGTTGCAGGCCATCTATGAAGGGGTGGTGTTCAGCCATATGACCCACCTCAACCGAATGCGCGAACGTTTTACTGATGTTCACACCCTACGCGTCACTGGCGGCCCGGCGCACTCCGATGTCTGGATGCAAATGCTGGCGGACGTCAGCGGTCTGCGTATCGAGCTGCCGCAGGTGGAAGAAACCGGCTGCTTTGGTGCGGCCCTTGCCGCCCGCGTCGGCACCGGGGTTTATCACAACTTCAGCGAAGCCCAACGTGACTTGCGACACCCGGTGCGCACCCTGCTGCCAGATATGACCGCCCATCAGCTTTACCAAAAAAAATATCAACGTTATCAGCATCTCATTGCCGCACTTCAGGGCTTTCACGCCCGCATTAAGGAGCACACATTATGAGCCGACCACTTCTGCAACTGGCCCTCGACCACTCATCACTTGAAGCCGCGCAGCGCGACGTGACGCTGTTAAAAGACAGCGTCGATATCGTCGAAGCGGGCACCATTCTCTGTTTAAACGAAGGGCTTGGCGCGGTGAAAGCCTTGCGCGAACAGTGCCCGGACAAAATCATCGTTGCTGACTGGAAGGTCGCCGACGCTGGTGAAACGCTCGCGCAACAGGCGTTTGGCGCAGGCGCTAACTGGATGACCATCATCTGCGCCGCGCCGCTCGCGACGGTAGAAAAAGGCCACGCAATGGCACAACGCTGCGGGGGTGAAATTCAGATAGAGCTGTTCGGTAACTGGACGCTGGACGACGCCCGCGACTGGCATCGTATTGGCGTGCGGCAGGCCATTTATCATCGCGGTCGTGATGCACAGGCCAGCGGGCAACAGTGGGGCGAAGCCGATCTGGCACGCATGAAGGCGCTTTCAGATATCGGCCTTGAGCTTTCCATTACTGGCGGGATTACCCCTGCTGACCTGCCGCTGTTTAAAGATATCCGCGTGAAAGCGTTTATTGCCGGGCGGGCACTGGCAGGCGCGGCAAATCCGGCGCAAGTGGCTGGCGATTTCCATGCGCAAATCGACGCTATCTGGGGAGGTGCGCGTGCGTAATCATCAGTTAGGGATTTATGAAAAAGCGCTGGCGAAAGATCTCTCCTGGCCGGAGCGGCTGGTGCTGGCAAAAAGCTGCGGTTTTGATTTTGTCGAAATGTCGGTGGATGAAACCGACGAACGGCTCTCACGTCTTGACTGGAGCGCCGCACAAAGGACTTCGCTGGTTGCCGCGATGATCGAAACAGGTGTTGGGATCCCGTCGATGTGCCTGTCCGCACATCGTCGCTTTCCCTTTGGTAGCCGTGACGAGGCAGTGCGCGAACGGGCGCGGGAAATCATGAGTAAAGCGATTCGCCTGGCGCGCGATCTCGGCATTCGCACCATCCAGCTGGCAGGTTATGACGTCTATTACGAAGACCACGACGAAGGCACCCGGCAACGTTTTGCTGAAGGGCTGGCGTGGGCAGTCGAACAGGCGGCGGCATCACAAGTAATGCTGGCGGTGGAGATTATGGATACCGCGTTTATGAACTCCATCAGCAAATGGAAAAAATGGGACGAGATGCTCGCCTCACCGTGGTTCACCGTCTACCCGGACGTCGGCAACCTCAGCGCCTGGGGCAATGATGTTCCCGCCGAACTGAAACTGGGCATTGACCGTATCGCCGCGATCCACCTGAAAGACACCCAGCCAGTCACCGGGCAAAGTCCCGGACAGTTCCGCGACGTGCCGTTTGGCGAAGGCTGCGTCGATTTCGTTGGCATCTTCAAAACGCTGCATAAACTGAACTATCGCGGTTCTTTCCTGATTGAGATGTGGACCGAAAAAGCCAAAGAGCCGGTGCTGGAGATTATTCAGGCGCGGCGTTGGATTGAAGCGCGTATGCAGGAGGCTGGATTTATATGTTAGAGCAACTGAAAGCCGACGTGCTGGCGGCGAATCTGGCGCTTCCCGCTCACCATCTGGTGACGTTCACCTGGGGCAATGTCAGCGCGGTAGACGAAACGCGGCAATGGATGGTAATCAAACCTTCCGGCGTCGAGTACGACGTGATGACCGCCGACGATATGGTGGTGGTTGAGATAGCCAGCGGTAAGGTGGTGGAAGGCAGCAAAAAACCCTCTTCCGATACACCAACGCATCTGGCGCTCTACCGTCGCTATGCCGAAATTGGCGGTATTGTGCATACCCACTCGCGCCACGCCACCATCTGGTCACAGGCCGGGCTGGATCTCCCCGCCTGGGGCACCACCCACGCCGATTATTTTTACGGTGCCATCCCCTGCACGCGACAGATGACCGCAGAGGAGATTAACGGCGAATATGAATATCAGACCGGCGAAGTGATCATTGAAACCTTCGAAGAACGTGGCAGGAGTCCGGCACAAATCCCGGCGGTGCTGGTGCATTCTCACGGCCCGTTCGCATGGGGTAAAAACGCCGCCGATGCCGTGCATAACGCCGTAGTACTCGAAGAATGCGCCTATATGGGTCTATTCTCGCGCCAGCTTGCGCCGCAGCTCCCTGCGATGCAAAACGAACTGCTGGATAAGCACTACCTGCGTAAGCATGGGGCCAATGCCTATTACGGGCAGTAATCCCTCACGCCGGGGCTTCATCGCCCCGGCACTACGAATTGATATGTTCCTTGCTGTAACGCCGCTTCCACGCTGCTGGCGTTAAACCAGTATGTTTCTGAAAAATCTGCCGGAAATAGCCAACGTCATTAAACCGTATTGCATGGAGCAGGCCGACAACGTCGAGTCACTGCATAACCTGTTGCTGCCCGCCGATGCGCCATTTACGACATTTGAAGGCAAGGGATTGTTCAGCCATAAGATCCTGATTCAGACGCCAGGTTCCCGGTATGAACAGAGCAATCCAGAGCAACAACCTTTGTGGCATTACGACGGAGCACCAGCCGCACCGACATCCACCGGTGAATTAAAAACGCCAGCTCACCCCGGTGACAAAGGTAAAACTCTCATTACGATCAATCATCGGGCTGTCGGTAATCTCTTCCGGCAGCTCGCTGTATCCTGCGCTCGCCATCAATACGACGTGCTCTCCTATCGGGTATTTTGCCGTCAGGCTGACATAGGGCACCCAGGCATCCTGCGCGGAATAACTTGCCAGACCGCTACGACGGGACTCACTCTCTGAAATGCCATAGTAATAGTCACTGAAATTCTCGTCATAATAGAGAACGCCCAGCGCAGGTGTCAGCGACAGACGACCTATCTGCATTTTGTGGAATACCGATAGCTCCCCCACCCAGCCGTTGCTGTTATCCAGAACGTCCGCAGCTGCAGAGGCTTTCACGGTTCCCCAACGCTCGTGGTGATACCAGGCAACCCCCGCCATAGCCGTACTATCACGCTTATCAAGCTGTTGCATGGCATAATCGTCATTATCGGTAGGGTCAAATTCCAGCGGCATCCAGGATGCGGTCAGGCTAAGTTCATTTTTTTCACTTTGCGACAGAATAAAACCTAACGTGGTCTGACGAACATAAAAAGTATCACCTTCATAACTAATCAGCGGAATTGCCTTCGTATTTTCATTATAACCGCGATAAGGCGATTCATTATAAGCCGCACCAGCACCAATGGATAATTCAGAAGCAGTTGCGCTTGCCATAAAAGGCAACGCAAATAACGCCACAATATTGCGATTAATTAACATGTCCGGTATTCCATTTTAAAATAAGATAAAAAAGAGTCGGCATAATAATGCTTACAATTTCTCCGGTGCAAGATTCATATTTATATAGTAATATATAAAATTATATATAATTGGGCTGTTGCGATGACAAAATTACAACTTAAGTACCGGGAGTTAAAAATTATCTCGGTAATCGCTGCCAGTGAAAATATCAGCCATGCCGCGACTGTACTTGGCATCGCACAGGCCAACGTCAGCAAATATCTTGCTGATTTTGAATCAAAAGTGGGTTTAAAAGTCTTTGACCGAACCACCCGGCAGCTGATGCTCACACCTTTTGGCACCGCGCTGTTACCGTACATCAACGACATGCTGGACAGAAACGAGCAACTTAATAATTTTATTGCAGATTATAAGCATGAGAAACGTGGTCGGGTCACCATCTACGCCCCAACCGGCATAATTACCTATTTATCCAAACATGTAATCGATAAAATTAAAGATATCGGTGATATCACCTTATCGCTAAAAACCTGCAATCTTGAGCGTAATGCCTTTTATGAAGGCGTCGAATTTCCTGATGATTGTGATGTTTTAATCAGCTACGCTCCACCAAAAGATGAATCGCTGGTTGCCAGTTTTATTACCCAATATGCCGTAACCGCTTATGCCAGCCAGCGCTATCTTGAGAAACATCCCATTAGCCGTCCTGACGAACTCGAACATCACTCCTGTATTTTGATCGACTCGATGATGATCGACGACGCGAATATCTGGCGCTTCAACGTCGCCGGGAGTAAAGAGGTGCGGGATTATCGCGTGAAGGGAAATTACGTTTGCGACAACACGCAATCTGCGCTGGAGCTGGCACGAAATCACCTGGGGATTGTGTTTGCGCCAGACAAAAGTGTGCAGAGCGACCTGCAAGACGGCACGCTGGTGCCCTGCTTTCAGCAACCCTATGAATGGTGGCTGGATCTGGTGGCTATCTTCCGTAAACGGGAATACCAGCCCTGGCGGGTCCAGTATGTGCTGGATGAAATGCTGCGTGAAATTCGCCACCAGCTTGCTCAGTCGCAGCAACTGCGGCCTGAACAAGCGGCGGAAAGCGAAGATTAATGATCGAGATAAAGGTAATGCACCCAGCTGGTCATGCGTAATAGCACTTTGCGCATCACCGAGACATGGCTGAAATGATCAGAGTAAACCGCCACCTGGGCGTAAATACCGTCTGGTAAAGCGCTCAAATCAGTGTGCTCATCCAGTTCAATGGTCGCGATAACGCCATCTGAACCCGGCGCTGTGTTTAACGTCTGTAAGGTGCCGGTCGACTGATAAGCTCCGCCGGGAACGGCTGGACTAATGGCTGCCAGCTTACCGCTGAATACCTTACCTGGCAGAGCATTAAACACCACTTCCGCATCGTCGCCAGGAGCCAGTCGCAGCAAGGAGTTCTGACGGAACTGCGCCACGATTTGTCGTTTCTGATCGGGTATAAACACCATCACCGGACGTAGCGGCAGCGACGCGGCATAGGTACCCGGACGAATCAGTACCTGGGTCACATAACCATCGCTCGGCGCACGCACTATCGTCTGCTCAAGGTTATATTTTGCTTCCGCGAGCTGTGCTTTCAGGCTGGCGATTTGAGAATGTTCACCCAACACCAGGCTATCCAGCTGGCTCTGGATCTGTTTTTGTTCCGCCGCCGATGACTTCACGGAGGCTTCCTGCGCCAGATAATTTTGCCGCGCCACATCGATATCGCGTTCTGAAAACGGGTTTACTTTCGCCTGGCTGCCACGTGCGTAACGCTGATACTCTTTAGCGAATTTATCCCGCGTGGCCTTTGCCTGCTGAGTATTCGCCGCCATCTCATCTAACTCTGCGCCCAACGCCCGCTGTTTATGTTCTGCGGTAACGATATCCGCCATCAGCCGATCCACCCGCGCCTGATAACGCGTCGGGTCCAGTCGAAATAGCACCTCACCTTTTTTAATCAGCGTATTTTTCTTATCCGTCACTTCAATCACCACACCAGTCACCTGTGGGACAACAGGAATAGAAATAACCGCTTTTTGCGCTTTAAAGGTATACGGATGGTTATAGTTCATTAACAGAATTAGACCGCTGACAATAAATATTCCACCCAGGGCCGCTGTGGGAATGGTCCATTTATTTACGGGAATTTTGAAGATCTTAAACATTGCCCATGCAAAAGCCACATAGGTCAAAATAATCAGTAAATCCATAAGTATTACTCGGCAGAAGAGGATTTGATGTCGGCGAGCTGTTTCTCCAGCCCGGCAATGCGCTGTTGCAGTTGCATAACGGATGAATCATGGCTTTGCATTCCCCATCCCCGCTCCGGGCGGTAAAGCGTGGCCCAAATCCACAAAAACGGCCAGATAACATGTAACGTAAAAAGACTCACCCAACCAGCAACATGAATGGCGTCGGCATGAGGATGATTACGTTTTTTGGCAATCAGGTAGGGAATATCATGTAAAATAATGATCCCATAGAAGATCACCAGAAATACAAAAATAAGCACTCCCAGTGCAAAATAGTCCAGGAACATATTTCCCTCAAAGAATATAAAAAAGAACAATTAACGCATATTATGAAATGCCATGATGCAGTGCAATTTCCTTATTTATATAACGACATATTGTTTTTTATATACTTTCTTAAATGTGCTGTCTGGTTTTTCAACAGGACGAGGTTTATCATATTGAAATAGTGGAACTATTGGCCAAACTAATGAATAACTCCAGTAAAACATCCACAGTACAGATTAAGCGTATTAAACCTTCAATTATCTACCGTTTATTGCTGATTGGCCTCGGATCACCAATGGTGATTTACGGCCTGGTTCGCCCGCTCACCATCGAAACGCGAGATTAAACTCCTGACAAAACACGCCCCAGAAACGTACTTCTGTTGGCGTAGTCTGGGTTATTGCGCACGTAGGTTTAAAACGTAAATTGTAACAACGTGCGCTTTGTTTATGCCGGATGCGGCGTGTACGCCTTATCCGGCCTACGGTCAGGTTCCCGTAGGCATGATAAGACGCGTAAGCGTCGCATCAGGCAATGAATACCCAATGCGACCAGCTTCTTATATCAGAACAGCCCCAACGGTTTATCCGAGTAGCTCACCAGCAGGCACTTGGTTTGCTGGTAATGCTCCAGCATCATCTTGTGGGTTTCGCGACCGATACCTGATTGTTTGTAGCCACCAAACGCCGCATGTGCCGGGTAAGCGTGATAACAGTTGGTCCACACGCGCCCAGCCTGTATGCCGCGCCCCATCTTATAGGCCAGATTACCGTTGCGGCTCCAGACGCCCGCGCCCAGGCCATATTGCGTATCGTTCGCCAGCTCCAGCGCTTCTTCCATCGTTTTGAAGGTGGTCACCGCCAGCACCGGGCCAAAAATCTCCTCCTGGAACACCCGCATATTGTTCTGACCAAACAGAATCGTCGGTTCGAGGTAGTAGCCGTCTTTCAGTTCACCTTCCAGCAGCTTGCGCCGCCCGCCTGTGAGCACGTCAGCGCCCTCTTTTTTACCGATATCAATGTAGTTGAGGATGGTTTCCAGTTGCCCGTGAGAAACCTGCGCGCCCATTTGCGTCACGCTGTCGAGCGGGTTACCGCTACGAATGCTTTCGACACGGCGGATGGCGCGTTCCATAAAGCGTTCGTAGATAGATTCCTGCACTAAAGCACGACTCGGACAGGTGCAAACTTCGCCCTGGTTAAAGGCAAACAGTGCAAAGCCTTCCAGCGCTTTATCGAAAAAGGCATCTTCTTCATCCATCACATCAGCAAAGAAGATATTTGGCGACTTACCGCCCAACTCCAGCGTCACCGGAATAATGTTTTGCGTTGCGTATTGCATAATTTGTTGGCCCACTTCCGTTGAGCCGGTAAACGCCACTTTGGCGATGCGTTTCGAGGTCGCCAGATATTCGCCAATTACCCCACCTGCGCCATTGACCACGTTCACCACGCCCGGCGGCAGTAAATCACCGACAATTTCCATTAGCAGCAGTACAGAAAGCGGGGTAAGACGTGCGGGTTTCAGCACCACACAGTTGCCCGCCGCCAGCGCGGGAGCCATTTTCCAGCTCGCCATCAGCAGCGGGAAGTTCCACGGGATAATCTGCCCCACCACGCCTAACGGTTCATGGAAATGATAGGCCACGGTTTCGCTATCAACTTCACTGATCCCACCTTCCTGCGCCCGAATACACGAGGCGAAATAGCGGAAATGGTCAATCGCCAGCGGTACATCCGCAGCACTGGTTTCGCGAATGGGTTTGCCGTTATCCCAGGTTTCAGCTGTCGCTAACAGCTCGAGGTTTTGTTCCATTCGATCGGCAATCTTAAACAGAATCGCCGCACGATCCTGCACCGAGGTGTGCGCCCATTTATCTTTCACTTTGTGCGCAGCATCCAGCGCCAGATCGATGTCTCGTTTGCCCGAAGACGCCACTTCGCACAGCAGCTGCCCGGTCACCGGCGTCAGATTCTGGTAATACTCGCCGTCGGCAGGGGCTACCCATTCGCCGCCAATAAAGTTGTCATAGCGGGCTTTTAACTTGAGGGGGAAACCATACTCGCCGGGCTTAATCTGTGCTGAAGGGGGATTATTGGTCATGATCGTCTCCTTGCGGTGTGAGGTATAACAAGGGTAGACGTGACTGGCGAAATCTTCGCCAGTCGGTAACAGCTTTACGACAGCTATCACGAATTTACGGGCAAGGGTTACAGAGATAGTTGAAAAAGCGGCTAACAATTTGCCAGCCGTTGTGGAAATGATGATTACATCGCTGCGCGATAAATCGCCACAATTTCTTCGTGAGTTGCCTGGATCGGGTTAGTAAAGCCACAGGCATCTTTCAGGGCATTAGTCGCCAATACCGCGAAATCTTCTTCTTTCACGTTCAGGTCGCGTAGGCCTGCCGGGATATCCACTTTCTTCGCCAGTTCACGGATGGCGTTAATGCAGGCTTCAGCACCTTCCGCGTCGTTTTTACCTGTCACGTTCACGCCCATTGCAGCGGCACAGTCACGCAGACGTGCAGCGGCGACTTTGCTGTTGAATACCTGAACGTGCGGCAGCAAAACGGCGTTACATACACCGTGTGGCAGGTTGTAGAAACCGCCCAGCTGGTGCGCCATCGCATGAACATAACCCAGAGAAGCATTATTGAACGCCATACCGGCGAGGAACTGGGCATAAGCCATTGCTTCACGCGCTTTCGCATTACTGCCATCTTCAACGGCTAACGGCAGGTTTTCGGCAATCATGGTCACGGCTTTCAGTGCACAAGCGTCAGTGATCGGCGTGGCGGCAATAGAAACATATGCTTCGATAGCGTGCGTTAAGGCATCCATACCCGTTGCGGCGGTCAGTGACTTCGGCATACCAATCATCAGAGAGGAGTCATTGACAGAAAGCAGCGGAGTGACATGTTTATCAACAATCGCCATTTTGATATGACGCGCTTCGTCAGTGATGATGCAGAAACGGGTCATTTCAGAGGCCGTACCCGCCGTGGTATTGATGGCGATCATCGGCAGCTGCGGTTTTGCAGAGCGGTCAACGCCTTCGTAATCGCGAATATCGCCGCCATTGGCTGCCACCAGCGCAATACCTTTTGCGCAGTCGTGTGGAGAACCACCGCCTAAGGAGATCACGCTATCGCAATTATTCTCTTTAAGTAATTTCAAACCTGCGGCGACGTTTTCCGTGGTGGGGTTAGGTTGGGTGCCATCATAAATAACGCTAAAAATATTGCGTTCTTCCAGTGCTTTTTGCACATCGCCCGCCATACCTAATTTCGTTAACATATTGTCAGTGACAATTAAGGTACGGGTAAATCCATAATCTGCCATCATATTCATTGCATCAGTCAATGAATCAGCGCCGATGACATTCACAGAAGGAATAAAGAACGTTGAAGCTGTCATAACACACTCCTGAAAGTGTAAAAAAGGGCGGGCAGCTTACTGAGGATTTTCATTCGAAAATATGATCAGTATTATTGATTATCAAAATTAATCTAATAAAAAGCACATTGTATTCATTAAACAATGTGCTTTTTTTAAATTCATAAGAATTTTGTATTAATTTATTTTAAAACTTAATTAATCATTTCCTTATTTTTCCGGAAATAATAATGCGTCGCGCAATAAATGATCATTTCCACGACGACGCGTAAAGCCAATGCGGTCAAAATATTCCAGAATCTGAATTGCCAGCTTTCGGCCTACGCCTAAGCGATCGCGGAAATCCGCCGCGCAGGTTGAACCACACTCCTGATCGAGATCGCGGATCATATTGGCAAACTCGACAATCCGATCGTTACGGTAATAACGATCTTTAACGATCGCGGTAATTATTCCTTGCTGCGCCGCCTGGCGTAGAGTCAGGCGCATTGCCTGCTCGTCGGTTCCCGTCTCTTTTGCCAGGTCACGCACCCACCACGGTTCGTCACCAAACAGTGGCTCTGCTTTTTGCCAGATGGCCTGCTGCTCTTCGCTGAAGCCCGCTTTGTGATCTGGCAGATGCAGCCAGCCGTGATGGCTGTGGATGTCGCCGCTTTCGCGCATCTTTTCAATCAGCAACAGTACCAGCGCTTCATCTTCCATTGGCAACGCCATACGTCGCAGACGTTCGCGCCCAGGGCCAGGTTCATCGCGATGTTGCTCATGATAAGTCGCTAATGTGTCGAGAATTTTCCGCTGCCAGCGGGCGGCAACCGGCGCATTCAACAAGCTATAACCAGCCTGAATATAACCAGGCTGTTGCAGCAATTCGCGCATCCCTTCGCCGTTGAGCTGGCGCGCCCAGGCGAAATCCGCAAGGTTAACCGCGCCGCGTTCCAGATGAACAGATAACGCATCGGCATCGCTCTGCGCCCGTGCAAGAGACGCCAGCCATTGCAGATATTCCGGCTTACGTTTACCGCGACGCGGCGGGTTAAGCATCACGACGCGCGCTCCGGCCAGCGTGTTGCGGGCAGAGATATCGCGCAATACCAGGCGGTCGTTATCTGCCAGCCATAACGGGGTGTCGAAGACCAGTTCAGCAAGGTTATCTTCCAGCAGTGAAACGCGTCCCGTGACGTGGCTGGCGGCGTGGTGAATATGCAGCGGCTGCCACTGGGTCAGCGGTGTATGGGTTTGAAGCTCGACAATCACCCGTGTGAACGGCTCTGGCGGCACATCGGCAAGCAGCCAGTCGCCACGGTTAATCTGCTCTTTTTCCGCATCACCCGCGATGTTAAGCGCGATACGCTGCCCGGCATTGGCGGTTTCTGTTGGCTGGTTTTGCGCATGCAGCGCACGTACACGCATCGGTTTATTTACACCAGTCAGCCAGAGTGAATCGCCTACCTTCACTTCCCCGCTTAACGCCGTACCGGTGACGACCAGCCCGGCACCTTTTACGGTAAATGCGCGGTCAATCGCGAGGCGGAAACTATGTTGGCTGGCGTGCTCGCGTTCCGGCAACTGAAGCAGATGCTCGCGCAGGGCATCCATTCCCCGACCTTCGGTTGCTGCGGTGATAAACAGTTTTGCCTCAGCAAAACCGTATTCCCGCAGAACCTCCTTTACCTGGCGTTCAACCTCATCAACACGCGCTTCGTCCACGCGATCGGCTTTGGTCAGCGCCACTGTCAGCATCGGGTTACCGGTCAGCTGCAAAATCGCCAGATGCTCACGGGTCTGTGCCATCACGCCGTCATCGCACGCCACCACCAACAGCGCGTGATCGATACCACCAACGCCCGCCAGCATGTTGGAAAGAAACTTTTCATGACCGGGAACGTCGATAAAACCAGGCACGCGACCATCCGGCTGCGGCCAGTAGGCATAGCCGAGATCGATGGTCATGCCGCGCTTTTTTTCTTCCGGCAGACGGTCAGCATTTACGCCAGTAATCGCCTGCAATAAGGTTGTTTTGCCGTGGTCAACGTGTCCGGCAGTCGCAATAATCATTTCAACAACATCTCCAAAAACCGTTGCTCATCTTCAAGGCAGCGTAAATCCAGCCACAATCGTCCGTCATAAATACGACCAATCACCGGCACTGGCAATTCACGCCAGCGGGCGGCTAATGACTCAAGGTGGCTACCGCGTCCATCATGGGGTGTAAACGTTAATGCCGCGCTCGGCAGGCGATCAACCGGCAGCGAACCACTGCCAATCTGCGAAAGACATGGCATAACCTGTACCGCAAACTCCGCGCCGTAATGTGCGGCAAGGGGGGCCTGTAAACGTTGTGCCTGGATTTGAATGACCTCTGCGCTGCGGGTAAGCAGGCGCAGGGTCGGTAATTTTTCACTCAGAGCTTCAGGGTGTAAATAAAGACGCAACGTGGCTTCCAGCGCCGCGAGGGTCATTTTATCCGCGCGTAATGCACGCTTCAGCGGGTGGCTTTGCAGGCGGGCGATCATCTCTTTTTTACCAACAATAATTCCTGCCTGCGGCCCGCCTAACAACTTGTCGCCGGAGAAACTCACCAGACTGACGCCCGCCGCAATCAACTCCTGCGGCATTGGCTCTTTCGGCAAACCGTACTGGCTAAGATCGACCAGCGAGCCACTGCCTAAATCAGTCACTACGGGAACATCCAGCTCTTTGCCGAGCGCCACCAGTTCCGCTTCATCTATCGCTTTGGTGAACCCCTGAATGCTGTAGTTACTGGTATGTACTTTCATCAACAGTGCGGTATTTTCATTCACCGCCTGACGATAATCATTCGCGTGCGTGCGGTTGGTGGTCCCTACTTCGTGTAGGGTGCAGCCTGCCTGACGCATAACATCGGGAATACGAAACGCGCCGCCAATCTCCACCAGTTCGCCGCGAGATACCACCACCTCTTTTCCGCTGGCAGTGGCCGCCAACATCAATAACACCGCCGCCGCATTGTTATTGACGATACAGGCATCTTCCGCCCCCGTAATACGGCACAGCAGCTGCGCCAGCGCCCGATCGCGATGTCCGCGTCCGGCGTCGTCCAGATCATACTCGAGGGTCACTGGCGAACGCATAGCCTGCGCAACGGCTTCCACCGCGGCTTCCGCCTGTAAAGCTCGCCCAAGGTTGGTATGCAGCACGGTTCCCGTCAGGTTGATCACCGGACGCAGCGCGCTCTGCGCTTCTTTCGTCAACCGGGCATCGACTTCTTGCGCCCAGTTTTCACACCACGCAGGCAGCGTCTGGCTGCCACGAATCACTTCTCGCGCTTCGTCGAGCATCTGACGCAACAATTCCACCACGCGGGTGTGACCATAAGTATCACGCAAAGAAAGGAAGGAGCTATCGCGCAATAAGCGATCAATAGCCGGAAGTTGACTATAGAGGGAACGCGTTTCGGTTGTCATAGGAAACCTGGCTGATCAAGGCCCTCTCACACGGAGAAGGGCGTTTAACATAACCACGGATTGTAACGTGAGATGGGTCAGGAGGACATATCGCGCATCAAGCCTTTGGCGGTTCGGTGCGAGCAAAACTTTCGCGGCTAAACAGGTTTTCGACCAGTTTGACTAAGTGTGGGCGGTCGACACACCAACCTGGCGCAACGCGGCGGAAATTGAGATATCCGACGGCACAGGCAATGGCGATAGTCGCCAGATTGACCGTATCGGTTTTGAGTGTGCCATCGACCAGATATCCTTCCAGCACATCCAGACTGCGGTTGATTTTCTCCCGCTGGCGTAACAATTCATCTTCAGACTGCTGCGCCGCTGGACGCGCCTGTTCACGCACCGATACCAGCCCGGCATCCATAATGCCATCCGCCAGTGCCTCAATTTTGCGCACCCGCAACGACTCCAGCGGATCGCGCGGCAACATCGCCGGAGCGACATTCATTAATTCAATATATTCAGCGATGATCGGCGAATCAAACCAGCATTCGCCCTCTTCGGTCACCAGCACCGGCACTTTTCCTAACGGGTTAAATTGCGCCACGCCGTTGTCCGCGTTATAGGGCAGTTCATTAATAAATTCGAAAGTTATGCCCTTTTCTAACAACAGAATAGAAAGTTTGCGTACAAACGGGCTGGTGTAGCTACCGACGAGTTTCATGCCGAGTCCTTTGTGCGAGGAAAAATATCAGTATGGCCTGGTGATGGGAAAAAGGGCAGAAAATGTTGATGGTTTGTTACTTCCAAATAAATCACATATTTATCATGGTGATATAAATATTTTCCTAATTATTTCACTCTGATGGATATCTCACTTCAGGCTTTCTTATAAATCTGTAGGGTTTCGCCTGTCAGCAGACAAATAACCCGATAAAACAAGGATGAGAAATGAGCGGAAAACCGGCAGCGCGTCAGGGCGACATGACGCAGTATGGCGGTAGCATTGTTCAGGGTTCAGCCGGGGTGCGCATTGGTGCCCCCACCGGCGTGGCCTGTTCGGTGTGCCCCGGCGGAGTGACGTCCGGCCATCCGGTCAATCCCCTGCTCGGTGCAAAGGTCCTTCCCGGTGAAACCGACATCGCCCTGCCCGGCCCGCTGCCGTTCATCCTCTCCCGCACCTACAGCAGTTACCGGACAAAAACGCCCGCGCCGGTGGGGAGCCTCGGCCCCGGCTGGAAAATGCCTGCGGATATCCGCTTACAGCTGCGCGATAACACACTGATACTCAGTGATAACGGCGGCAGAAGCCTGTATTTTGAGCACCTGTTTCCCGGTGAGGACGGTTACAGCCGCAGCGAGTCACTGTGGCTGGTGCGCGGCGGCGTGGCGAAACTGGATGAAGGTCACCGGCTGGCCGCACTCTGGCAGGCGCTGCCGGAAGAACTCCGCTTAAGTCCGCATCGTTATCTGGCGACAAACAGTCCGCAGGGGCCGTGGTGGCTGCTCGGTTGGTGTGAGCGGGTGCCGGAAGCGGATGAGGTGCTGCCTGCGCCGCTGCCGCCGTACCGGGTACTGACCGGGCTGGTGGACCGCTTCGGGCGCACACAGACGTTCCACCGCGAAGCCGCCGGTGAATTCAGCGGCGAAATCACCGGCGTGACGGATGGTGCCTGGCGTCACTTCCGGCTGGTACTGACCACGCAGGCGCAGCGGGCAGAAGAAGCCCGGCAGCAGGCCATTTCCGGCGGGACGGAACCGTCCGCTTTTCCTGATACCCTGCCGGGTTACACCGAATATGGCCGGGACAACGGCATCCGTCTGTCTGCCGTGTGGCTGACGCACGACCCGGAATACCCGGAGAATTTACCTGCCGCGCCGCTGGTGCGCTATGGCTGGACGCCCCGCGGCGAACTGGCGGTGGTGTATGACCGTAGTGGCAAACAGGTGCGCAGCTTTACTTACGATGATAAATACCGGGGCCGGATGGTGGCGCACCGTCACACGGGCCGGCCGGAAATCCGTTACCGTTACGACAGCGACGGGCGGGTGACAGAACAGCTAAACCCGGCAGGCTTAAGCTACACGTATCAGTATGAGAAAGACCGCATCACCATCACCGACAGCCTGGACCGCCGTGAAGTGCTGCACACGCAGGGCGAAGCCGGGCTGAAGCGGGTGGTGAAAAAGGAACACGCGGACGGCAGCGTCACGCAGAGTCAGTTTGACGCCGTGGGCAGGCTCAGGGCACAGACGGATGCCGCAGGCAGGACAACAGAGTACAGCCCGGATGTGGTGACGGGCCTCATCACGCGCATAACCACGCCGGATGGCAGGGCATCGGCGTTTTACTATAACCACCACAACCAGTTAACGTCAGCCACCGGGCCTGACGGGCTGGAATTGCGCCGGGAATATGATGAATTGGGCCGTCTGATTCAGGAAACTGCCCCTGACGGCGATATCACCCGCTACCGTTATGATAATCCACACAGTGACTTACCCTGCGCAACGGAAGATGCCACCGGCAGCCGGAAAACCATGACGTGGAGCCGTTACGGTCAGTTGCTGAGCTTCACCGACTGTTCCGGTTATGTAACCCGTTATGACCATGACCGCTTCGGGCAGATGACGGCGGTGCACCGCGAGGAAGGGCTGAGTCAGTACCGCGCATACGACAGCCGTGGACAGTTAATTGCCGTGAAAGACACGCAGGGCCATGAAACGCGGTATGAATACAACATCGCCGGTGACCTGACCGCCGTCATTGCCCCGGACGGCAGCAGAAACGGGACACAGTACGATGCGTGGGGAAAGGCCGTCCGTACCACGCAGGGCGGGCTGACGCGCAGTATGGAATACGATGCTGCCGGACGGGTCATCCGCCTGACCAGTGAAAACGGCAGCCACACCACCTTCCGTTACGATGTACTTGACCGGCTGATACAGGAAACCGGCTTTGACGGCCGCACACAGCGTTATCACCACGACCTGACCGGCAAACTTATCCGCAGCGAGGATGAGGGTCTGGTCACCCACTGGCACTATGACGAAGCAGACCGCCTCACGCACCGCACCGTGAAGGGTGAAACCGCAGAGCGGTGGCAGTATGACGAACGTGGCTGGCTGACAGACATCAGCCATATCAGCGAAGGGCACCGGGTGGCGGTGCATTACAGGTATGATGAGAAAGGCCGGCTGACCGGTGAGCGTCAGACGGTGCATCACCCGCAGACGGAAGCACTGCTCTGGCAGCATGAGACCAGACATGCGTACAACGCGCAGGGGCTGGCGAACCGCTGTATACCGGACAGCCTGCCCGCCGTGGAATGGCTGACCTACGGCAGCGGTTACCTGGCAGGCATGAAACTCGGCGACACACCGCTGGTGGAGTACACCCGCGACCGCCTGCACCGGGAAACGCTGCGCAGCTTCGGCCGTTATGAACTCACCACCGCTTATACCCCTGCCGGGCAGTTACAGAGCCAGCACCTGAACAGCCTGCTGTCTGACCGCGATTACACCTGGAACGACAACGGCGAACTCATCCGCATCAGCAGCCCGCGCCAGACCCGGAGTTACAGCTACAGCACCACCGGCAGGCTGACCGGCGTTCACACCACCGCAGCGAATCTGGATATCCGCATCCCGTATGCCACAGACCCGGCAGGTAACCGCCTGCCCGACCCGGAGCTGCACCCGGACAGCACCCTCAGCATGTGGCCGGATAACCGTATCGCCCGTGACGCGCACTATCTTTACCGGTATGACCGTCACGGCAGGCTGACAGAGAAAACCGACCTCATCCCGGAAGGGGTTATCCGCACGGATGATGAGCGGACTCACCGGTACCATTACGACAGTCAGCACCGGCTGGTGCACTACACGCGGACACAATATGAAGAGCCGCTGGTCGAAAGTCGCTATCTTTACGACCCGCTGGGCCGCAGGGTGGCAAAACGGGTGTGGCGGCGTGAACGGGACCTGACGGGCTGGATGTCGCTGTCACGGAAACCGCAAGTGACCTGGTACGGCTGGGACGGCGACCGGCTGACCACAATACAGAACGACAGAACCCGCATCCAGACGATTTATCAGCCGGGGAGCTTCACGCCACTCATCAGAGTTGAAACCGCCACCGGTGAGCTGGCGAAAACGCAGCGCCGCAGCCTGGCGGATGCGCTTCAGCAGTCCGGCGGCGAAGACGGTGGCAGTGTGGTGTTCCCGCCGGTGCTGGTGCAGATGCTCGACCGGCTGGAAAGTGAAATCCTGGCTGACCGGGTGAGTGAGGAAAGCCGCCGCTGGCTGGCATCGTGCGGCCTGACCGTGGAGCAGATGCAAAACCAGATGGACCCGGTGTACACGCCGGCGCGAAAAATCCACCTGTACCACTGCGACCATCGCGGCCTGCCGCTGGCCCTTATCAGCAAGGAAGGGACAACAGAATGGTGCGCAGAATACGATGAATGGGGCAACCTGCTGAATGAAGAGAACCCGCATCAGCTGCAGCAGCTTATCCGCCTGCCGGGGCAGCAGTATGATGAGGAGTCCGGCCTGTATTACAACCGCCACCGCTATTATGACCCGCTGCAGGGGCGGTATATCACTCAGGATCCGATTGGGCTGAAGGGGGGATGGAATTTTTATCAGTATCCGTTGAATCCAGTTACGAATACAGATCCTCTGGGGTTAGAAGTTTTTCCTAGACCATTCCCCTTGCCAATTCCATGGCCCAAAAGCCCTGCACAGCAGCAAGCAGATGATAATGCTGCAAAAGCATTGACAAAATGGTGGAACGATACAGCATCACAAAGAATATTTGACTCTCTAATATTGAATAATCCGGGACTAGCATTAGATATAACAATGATAGCTTCTCGTGGAAATGTTGCAGACACAGGGATAACTGATCGTGTCAATGACATAATAAATGACAGATTCTGGAGTGATGGGAAAAAACCCGACAGATGTGACGTACTTCAGGAACTAATTGATTGTGGTGATATTAGTGCTAAAGATGCAAAAAGCACACAGAAAGCCTGGAATTGTCGTCACTCCAGACAGTCAAACGATAAAAAAAGATAGCCCTTGTGGAGGTTCCTGCAATGTCAAATACATACCAGAAAAGAAAGGCAAGTAAAGAGTATGGTTTATATAATCAATGTAAGAAACTAAATGATGATGAATTATTTCGCTTACTTGATGATCACAATTCCTTGAAAAGGATTTCATCTGCCAGAGTATTACAGTTAAGAGGTGGGCAAGACGCTGTTAGATTGGCAATTGAGTTCTGCTCTGATAAAAATTATATCCGTAGAGATATCGGAGCATTTATACTCGGGCAAATAAAAATTTGCAAAAAATGCGAAGATAATGTTTTTAATATTTTGAACAATATGGCATTGAATGATAAGAGCGCTTGCGTTCGAGCTACGGCAATCGAGTCAACGGCTCAGCGATGCAAGAAAAACCCAATTTATTCACCTAAAATAGTAGAACAATCTCAAATTACTGCTTTTGATAAATCGACTAATGTCAGACGTGCTACAGCATTTGCTATTTCTGTTATCAATGATAAAGCAACAATTCCACTATTGATTAATCTGTTAAAAGATCCAAATGGAGATGTCAGAAACTGGGCCGCATTTGCAATAAATATCAATAAATATGATAATAGTGATATTAGGGATTGTTTTGTGGAGATGCTTCAGGATAAAAATGAGGAAGTCCGTATTGAAGCAATAATCGGACTTTCCTACAGAAAAGATAAAAGGGTTTTATCTGTTTTATGCGATGAGTTAAAAAAAAATACTGTTTATGATGATATCATTGAAGCTGCGGGTGAATTAGGTGATAAAACGCTACTTCCTGTTTTAGATACTATGTTGTACAAGTTTGATGACAATGAAATTATAACTTCCGCTATTGATAAGCTGAAGCGTTCATAGCGTGAGTTGCCTATGCACAGTGGGGGATTCCCGCCGGCACGGTGCAGATGCTCGACCGGCTGGAAAGTGAAATCCTGGCTGACCGGGTGAGTGAGGAAAGCCGCCGCTGGCTGGCATCGTGCGGCCTGACCGTGGAGCAGATGAAAAACCAGATGGACCCGGTGTACACGCCGGCGCGAAAAATCCACCTGTACCACTGCGACCATCGCGGCCTGCCGCTGGCGCTCATCAGCACGGAAGGGGCAACAGCGTGGTGCGCAGAATATGATGAATGGGGCAACCTGCTGAGTGATGAGAACCCGCATCATCTGCAGCAGCTCATTCGCCTGCCGGGTCAGCAGTATGATGAGGAGTCCGGCCTGTATTACAACCGCCACCGCTATTATGACCCGCTGCTGGGGCGGTATATCACTCAGGATCCGATTGGACTGAAGGGGGGATGGAATTTTTATCAGTATCCGTTGAATCCGGTCATAAATGTAGATCCGCAAGGTTTGGTTGATATAAATTTATACCCCGAAAGTGATCTTATCCATTCTGTAGCTGATGAGATTAATATCCCAGGCGTTTTCACAATCGGGGGGCATGGTACCCCCACATCTATTGAATCCGCAACGCGCAGTATCATGACAGCTAAAGATCTAGCATATCTAATTAAATTTGATGGGAATTATAAAGATGGGATGACAGTTTGGTTATTTTCTTGTAATACAGGTAAAGGACAAAATTCATTTGCTAGCTAATTAGCTAAAGAGTTACATACAAATGTAATAGGACCTGACACGCTATGGACGTGGTGGGGGCGAGGAACTAATGGTAAGTTAAAAATGGATACAGTGCTAACAGCACCAACGAACCTTAATTCAAATAAGGATCTAATGGCTATAACAACAAAAGACCTTGGTAATTGGATAACATATGGGCCATCTGGGCACCCCATTTCTAATATGCAAGGTACGCCAGAAAAACCCAGTGATATAAGATAGGTTGTAGATGTATGAAAGCATGCTTGTTACTATTTTTTTATTTCTCTTTTATTTGTCAATTGCATGGTGCTGATGTGAAAATAAAACAAAACGAAAGTATGATGGGGTCTACAGCAATGACCTATGATTTAAGTGAAGAAAAGTTGATGAAACTGAAGTATAAATCACAACATGGTGATTCAGAGGCATCATTTCGACTATATCAATATTACTGCTTTACTAAAAATAACATTTACAAACAATTGCGATTCTTGGAAAGATCAGCATCTCAGGGGAATGTTACAGCGCAGTTTAATTATGGGGTCTTTTTATCAGATACAAATCCAACATTATCAGAATATTATAATTTGAATAGAGCTATTTATTGGATGGAATTCGCTGTAAATAACGGTAATATTGATGCAAAGAGCAAACTTCAAGAGCTCAAAAAGCTAAAGCGAATGGATAGAAGGAAGAATAAGGAGAATCCGTAAAAGCAATAGTTCATCAGACTGCCGCAGCAGTAGTATGATGATGAATCAGGGCTGTACTATAACTATTATCGGTAACATTAACCGCAGCAGGGGCGGTATAACACTCAGGCTCCGATTGGGCTGGAAGGTAGGTGGAATTTTTATCAGTATCCGTTGAACCCGATTTCTGGAATCGATCCCCTTGGGATTAGCCACCTGTTTATACAGCATAACTTTAGGTATGCTTTCGTGTGTTTCAGATATACCATGTGATGATAATTTTTATGATGTGCTTAGTATTCCAGTCGCTTCTGGTAATAATATGCAATGTAAAAATAATCCCCGTTGTACACATTTATAAATAGATGGCCAATACCTCAAGGCCTATGGAGTTGGAATGTTAATGACCCGGGAGCAAGCAATAGAAAACCTGACGGCATACGATTAGTACCGTCAGTTAATACAGGAACTTATAATCGCAATGGATTTTCAATACATAGTTGTTTAAACGCTTTTGGTCCGTCTTTAGGACCTCGATTCTGTTCCGAGGGTTGTATAACTGGTTTATCTAATGACATGCAAAAATTAAATGAGTTAATATTTTCAGAGCCAGATAGCACATTAACAGTTACGGACTAAAAAATATGGCAAGGTTATTAACAATTGTATTTTTTTCTCTATTTCTGCGAGTGCAGTTACTGCAAGACAATTTCAGAGAGAGTTAGATTTGACAGACAAAGCAATATTATGGGCACTAATATCAGCCAGTACTAAAGAGGGACGAAAAGCGTGTTCACTAAGCTATTTTGCCTGTAAGGCCGCAGAGGCTGAACTCGGACTGGCATATATGGCTGCGAATGATAACAAGGAATTTCTCACATCCTTATTTAATATAATGAGGTACAAAATAGATGCTGGACTTTCCGAATCCTATACATGCTATTTATTAAGTAAGGGAAAGATCATAAGACCATATCTGAAAAATCTAAATCCACTCCAACTTGCCGCTGATTGCATTGAAACAGTAAATAAAATAAAAGATAAGAATAAAAAAAATCATTGATATAAATTCAGTTAATATTTGTAGTGATGATAAAAATATAAAATTGAGAGTTAATAGTACTATTATGGCCATTGATGATTCTATAAAGTGCATCGATGAATGATAACTTAATTTTATTTAAAAATATATTAATAACTCACTCTCCAGGAGTTTTTTTAACTTAGTTTTATAATGAATACGATAATTAAAAGTGAAGAAGAAAATAGTTGTATACATATATTCCATGACCCTACATTGTGATCTATAGATTAAATATTTTTTAAATGTGACTGTCATCCTTCAGATAATAAAGCCATCATCGCAATAGATGGAAAAGCACTCCTGCTCTTTTTTGATTAGAGCCGTCGCAGGAGGAACAACTCATATCATCATTGCGATCTCGACGATGTATAGTCTCATCCTGCGGCAGAACAAGACGGATAAAAAATCCAATGAGAGCACACTCATCCAGAACTTATTAACATAATGAATATTAAAGAAAAATCATCGAAGCTAATGAAGTAATATGCAAAAATAATTAGTCCTTACAAGGAGCAAAGTTCCATAATCTCCCCCCTCCCCCTCAATGATCCAAATAAAGATAATGCATCCAGCTGGTCATTCTTAGCAGCACTTTCCGCATCACCGAAACATGGCTGAAATGGTCGGAGTAAACCGCCACCTGGGCGTAGATGCCGTCGGGTAAGGCATCGATATCATCGTTAGGGTCCAGTTCAATGGTTCCCAGCACACCGTCCGTGCCGGGCACGATCGTTAATGATTGCAATACCCCCTGCGCCTGATAAGAACCGCCTGGCACGACAGGTAAAATACTAGTCAGTTTGCCGTGAAACACCTGCCCAGGTAGCGCGTTAAACACCACTTCCGCATCATCGCCAGGTTTCAGACGTAACAGCGAGTTTTGCCGAAATTGGGCGACAATTTGCCGTTTTTGCTCGGGGATGAAGACCATCACCGGACGCAGCGGCAAGGCAGCTGCGTATGTACCTGGGCGGATCAGTACCTGAGTAACGTAGCCATTGCTCGGCGCGCGAATGACAGTCTGCTCAAGGTTATATTTTGCTTCAGTAAGTTGCGCTCTTAAGCTCACAATCTGCGATTGCTCGCCGTTAACCATACTGTCGAGCTGGCTCTGGATCTGCGCCTGCTCCGCCACCGAGCCTTTCACCAGCGCATCCTGCGCGAGGAAATTTTGCCGCGCATCGTCGATGTCACGTTCCGAGAACGGATTCACCGCCGCCTGGCTGCCTTTCAAGTAACGTTGATAATTTTTAAACAGACGGTCGCGCTCCGCTGAAACCTGGGTGGTGTTGGCCTGCGCTTCAGTGAGCTGCGCACGCAGCGTCTTTATATTATGCGTCGCCGTCATCAGGTCAGCCTGAAGTCTGTCAACTCGCGCCTGGTAACGAACCGGGTCGAGCTTAAAAAGCACCTCGCCCTTTTGAATAAGCTGATTATTCTTGTCAGTGACTTCAGTAACAATTCCCGTCACCTGTGGCGTGATAGGGATCGCTATCACTGCCTTTTGCGCGGTAAAAGTGTAAGGGTGGTTGTAGTTCATCAACAAAATCAAACCACTCACCAGAAACACGCCTCCCAGCGCCGCCGTCGCCAGCGTCCACTGATTTACCGGAATGCGGAAGATTTTAAAGACCGCCCACGCCAGCGCCACGTAAGTTAAAACAATCAATAGATCCATAATTAGATCTCCGGGAACGTGGAATAGTCAGTCTTTTTCTCGGCGGCGAGTTGATGCTCCAGCCGGGAAATTCGGTCAGAAAGTGCGGCGATTTCCGGGTCAGTCGCTTTCTCCTGCGACGCAACATGTGACTGCATACCCCAGCCACGCTCCGGTTGATAGAGCGTCGCCCAGATCCACAGAAACGGCCAGATAACATGCAGAGTAAACAGGCTCACCCAGCCCGCCGTATGAATAGCGTCGGCATGGGGATGGTTGCGCTTTTTGGCAATCAGATAAGGGATGTCATGTATCGCGATGATTCCATAAAAAATCACCAGAAAGACGAAGATCAGCACTCCCAACGCGAAATAGTTTAGAAACATATCTGCCTCGGATTCACGTTTATCAGTGTTGTTTTTGGGCTGGCAGCCAGAAGGGAGTCAGGCTGATATTTTGACAATAATCCGGGTTCGCGATTCTCGCCATAACACCAAAGAATAATTTTTAGAGGTGATGAGTTGCTTAGTTACATAACGATTGTATGACGAAGGCATAACATGCTGTAGATCACATCAGGTGAACGCCGTAAGAAAATATCTTGTGATTCAGATCACAAAGATTCAACAAACCATCAAAACAAAAATGTGACACTACTCACATTTAAATGCCATTTTTAGCGAAAATCGCCGCCTTGTTGCTTTTTTACACAAGCGTTTTGTGATGAACGTCACGTCAATTACCTCTCTACCCCCTATATTTATGTGATTGATATCACACAAAAGGCCGTCGACTGGACAGTTAACCGATTCAGTGCCAGATTTCGCAGTATCTACAAGGTCCGGCTACCTCTGCCGCCACATTAACAAAAAACCTCGGGCTTCCAGCCTGCGCGACAGCAAACATAAGAAGGGGTGTTTTTATGTCATCCGATATTAAGATCAAAGTGCAAAGCTTTGGTCGTTTCCTCAGCAACATGGTGATGCCAAATATCGGCGCGTTTATCGCGTGGGGTATCATCACCGCGTTATTTATTCCAACAGGGTGGTTACCGAACGAGACGCTGGCGAAGCTGGTCGGGCCGATGATCACTTATCTCCTGCCGCTGCTGATCGGTTATACCGGTGGTAAGCTGGTAGGCGGCGAACGTGGCGGCGTAGTCGGTGCCATCACCACCATGGGCGTTATCGTCGGCGCAGACATGCCGATGTTCCTCGGTTCTATGATTGCAGGTCCGCTGGGCGGCTGGTGCATTAAGCACTTCGACCGCTGGGTAGACGGTAAGATCAAATCCGGTTTTGAGATGCTGGTGAATAACTTCTCCGCAGGCATCATCGGGATGATCCTCGCTATTCTGGCATTCCTCGGCATTGGCCCGATTGTTGAAGCCCTGTCCAAAATGCTGGCTGCGGGCGTTAACTTCATGGTTGTCCATGACATGCTGCCGCTGGCGTCTATCTTTGTTGAACCGGCGAAAATCCTGTTCCTCAACAACGCCATTAACCACGGTATCTTCTCGCCGCTGGGTATTCAGCAGTCCCATGAACTGGGTAAATCAATCTTCTTCCTGATTGAAGCTAACCCAGGTCCAGGTATGGGCGTGCTGCTGGCGTACATGTTCTTTGGTCGTGGTAGCGCTAAACAGTCTGCGGGCGGTGCGGCAATCATCCACTTCCTGGGGGGTATCCACGAAATCTACTTCCCGTATGTGCTGATGAATCCGCGTCTGATCCTCGCAGTCATCCTCGGCGGTATGACTGGCGTGTTCACGCTGACTATCCTGGGCGGTGGTCTGGTTTCTCCGGCATCTCCGGGTTCTATCCTTGCTGTACTGGCGATGACACCAAAAGGTGCTTACTTCGCTAACATCGCGGGTGTGTGTGCGGCGATGGCTGTCTCCTTCGTTGTCTCTGCTATTTTGCTGAAAACCAGCAAAGTGAAAGAAGAAGATGATATTGAAGCAGCAACTCGTCGTATGCAGGACATGAAAGCTGAGTCTAAAGGCGCATCTCCGCTGTCTGCTGGCGATGTGACTAACGACCTGAGCCACGTACGTAAAATCATCGTTGCCTGTGACGCCGGTATGGGTTCCAGTGCGATGGGCGCAGGCGTTCTGCGTAAGAAAATTCAGGATGCAGGTCTGTCGCAGATTTCTGTTACTAACAGCGCGATCAACAACCTGCCGCCAGATGTGGACCTCGTCATCACTCACCGTGACCTGACCGAACGCGCTATGCGCCAGGTTCCGCAGGCACAGCATATTTCGCTGACCAACTTCCTCGACAGCGGCCTGTACACCAGCCTGACCGAACGTCTGGTTGCTGCCCAACGCCACACGGCAAACGAAGAGAAAGTAAAAGACAGCCTGAAAGACAGCTTTGACGATTCCAGTGCTAACCTGTTCAAGCTAGGCGCGGAGAACATCTTCCTCGGTCGCAAAGCGGCAACCAAAGAAGAAGCGATTCGTTTTGCTGGCGAGCAGCTGGTGAAAGGCGGTTACGTTGAGCCGGAATACGTTCAGGCGATGCTGGATCGTGAAAAACTGACCCCGACTTATCTGGGTGAGTCTATCGCGGTGCCACACGGTACGGTTGAAGCGAAAGATCGCGTACTGAAAACGGGCGTCGTGTTCTGCCAGTACCCGGAAGGCGTGCGCTTCGGTGAAGAAGAAGATGACATTGCCCGTCTGGTGATTGGTATTGCTGCCCGTAACAACGAGCACATTCAGGTTATCACCAGCCTGACCAATGCACTGGATGATGAGTCCGTCATCGAGCGTCTGGCACACACCACCAGCGTGGATGAAGTGCTGGAACTGCTGGCAGGTCGTAAGTAATCCAATCCCACCCTCTCCACATGGAGAAGGTGGGGTTAATTGCCTGATGCGCTACGCTTATCAGGCCTACAGGATGCATCACAATTTGTTGAATTTGCACGTTCTTGTAGGCCGGATAAGGCGCTTACGCCGCATCCGGCGCTGCCCCTCTCCTCACGGAGAGGGTTTGGGTGAGGGAAAAGCCTCACCCCAGCCCTCTCGGGTAAAAACATTGATGAAGGTTAATACTATGAAAGCATTACATTTTGGCGCAGGTAATATCGGTCGTGGCTTTATCGGTAAACTGCTGGCAGACGCGGGTATCCAACTGACGTTTGCCGATGTCAATCAGGTGGTACTTGATGCCCTGAATGCCCGTCATAGCTATCAGGTACATGTGGTTGGTGAAACCGAGCAGGTAGATACCGTTTCCGGCGTCAATGCTGTCAGCAGCATTGGTGATGATGTCGTTGATCTGATTGCTCAGGTTGATTTAGTCACTACCGCCGTTGGCCCGGTTGTGCTGGAACGTATTGCTCCGGCAATCGCCAAAGGGCAGGTGAAACGTAAAGAACAAGGTAATGAATCCCCGCTGAACATCATCGCCTGTGAAAACATGGTACGCGGTACCACGCAGCTGAAAGGCCATGTGATGAACGCCCTGCCGGAAGACGCCAAAGCGTGGGTAGAAGAACACGTTGGCTTTGTCGATTCCGCCGTTGACCGCATCGTACCGCCTTCGGCTTCGGCAACTAACGATCCGCTGGAAGTGACGGTAGAAACCTTCAGCGAATGGATTGTCGATAAAACGCAGTTCAAAGGCGCACTGCCGAACATCCCAGGCATGGAGTTAACCGACAACCTGATGGCATTTGTCGAACGTAAACTCTTCACCCTGAACACGGGTCATGCTATAACCGCGTACCTCGGAAAACTGGCCGGTCATCAGACCATTCGTGACGCGATTCTCGACGAGAAAATCCGCGCGGTGGTAAAAGGTGCGATGGAAGAAAGTGGTGCAGTATTGATCAAGCGCTACGGCTTTGACGCTGACAAGCATGCGGCGTACATCCAGAAAATTCTCGGCCGTTTTGAGAACCCGTATCTGAAAGATGATGTAGAGCGCGTAGGCCGTCAGCCACTGCGTAAACTGAGTGCTGGCGACCGTCTGATCAAGCCACTGCTCGGTACGCTGGAATATGGTCTGCCACATAAAAACCTGATTGAAGGTATTGCCGCTGCAATGCACTTCCGCAGTGAAGATGATCCGCAGGCTCAGGAACTGGCAGCACTGATCGCTGACAAAGGTCCGCAGGCGGCGCTGGCACAGATTTCCGGTCTTGATGCCAACAGCGAGGTTGTATCCGAGGCGGTAACCGCTTATAAAGCAATGCAATAATGGTGGACCAGGCGCAGGACACCCTGCGCCCGAATAACAGATTGTCAGATATGCAGGCAACAATGGAACAAACCCAGGCCTTTGAAAACCGTGTGCTTGAGCGTCTGAATGCTGGCAAAACCGTGCGAAGCTTTCTGATCACCGCCGTCGAGCTCCTGACCGAGGCGGTAAATCTTCTGGTGCTTCAGGTATTCCGCAAAGACGATTACGCGGTGAAGTATGCTGTAGAACCGTTACTCGACGGCGATGGTCCGCTGGGCGATCTTTCTGTGCGTTTAAAACTCATTTACGGGTTGGGCGTCATTAACCGCCAGGAATACGAAGATGCGGAACTGCTGATGGCATTGCGTGAAGAGCTAAATCACGACGGCAACGAGTACGCCTTTACCGACGACGAAATCCTTGGACCCTTTGGTGAACTGCACTGCGTGGCGGCGTTACCACCGCCGCCACAGTTTGAACCAGCAGACTCCAGTTTGTATGCAATGCAAATTCAGCGCTATCAACAGGCTGTGCGATCAACAATGGTCCTTTCACTGACTGAGCTGATTTCCAAAATCAGCTTAAAAAAAGCCTTTCAAAAGTAAGCAACGTCTGCTTACTGCCCCTCTACCTGCTTCGGCCGATAAAGCCGACGATAATACTCCAGACGTTGTAGATATAACGGCACGCTTTCATCGGGTATTCCGGACGGAATCGCGTTACGGGGAGGAAGTTTTTTCAGATACTCCCGGAACGCCTGGCTTGATGCCATGAAATCTACGGCTTTATCGATAAGAAGCGGAACGTTTTCACCTAATTTGCCCATGATGATATCTCCGTATTACCCCGCGCCGGGAATGCGCGGCCGCCAATTTTAGTTTAGGTTCCCGGTAAAGATGACATTAAGGAAAACGTGCTGAATCCTCAATAATCATCCGCTGCTGTTTATTATCTTTTTTCTATAGATTTCTTAATTAATCAACGAATTGCGCAGTTTTTGAGCATGTTAATGATTACGTTACAGAACTATTACAATGTCATTAGTTGTGAACAAAGCACCTGGTCGCGCATACTAGGGGCTATAAATTTATCTTTATCAGAAGCCATCACATGAAAGAAGTCGAAAAAAACGAAATCAAACGCCTCAGCGATCGCCTGGACGCCATCCGCCACCAGCAGGCCGATCTTTCGCTGGTTGAAGCCGCAGACAAATATGCCGAGCTGGAAAAAGAGAAAGCCACGCTGGAAGCAGAAATTGCTCGCCTGCGTGAAGTTCATAGCCAAAAACTGAGTAAAGAAGCACAGAAGCTGATGAAGATGCCATTCCAGCGCGCAATTACCAAAAAAGAGCAGGCTGATATGGGCAAGCTGAAGAAAAGTGTTCGCGGACTGGTCGTTGTGCACCCAATGACCGCACTGGGCCGCGAAATGGGCCTGCAGGAGATGACTGGGTTTTCAAAGACCGCGTTTTAAGAACACAGTATCTACAGGGTGATTCTGCACATTCCTATAGGCCGAGTAAGGTGTTCACGCCGCATCCGGCAAGATAAGGCGCTCTGGATCAACAACCTAAGGGCAATTCTCTGATGAGGATTGCCCTTTTCTTTACCAGACATCTCCCCCCACAAGAATTGGCCCTACCAATTCTTCGCTTATCTGACCTCTGGTTCACAATTTCCCAATTAAAACTCACATCAATGTTGCCAATACATAACATTTAGTTAACCATTCATTGTCATTATCCCTACACAACACAATTGGCAGTGCCACTTTTACACAACGTGTGACAAGGAGATGAGCAACAGACTCATTACACGATGTGCGTGGACTCCAGGAGACCTGCAATGAATCTCTGGCAACAAAACTACGATCCCGCCGGGAATATCTGGCTTTCCAGTCTGATAGCATCGCTTCCCATCCTGTTTTTCTTCTTTGCGCTGATTAAGCTCAAACTGAAAGGATACGTCGCCGCCTCGTGGACGGTGGCAATCGCCCTTGCCGTGGCTTTGCTGTTCTATAAAATGCCGGTCGCTAACGCGCTGGCCTCGGTGGTTTATGGTTTCTTCTACGGGTTGTGGCCCATCGCGTGGATCATTATTGCAGCGGTGTTCGTCTATAAGATCTCGGTGAAAACCGGGCAGTTTGACATCATTCGCTCGTCTATTCTTTCGATAACCCCTGACCAGCGTCTGCAAATGCTGATCGTCGGTTTCTGTTTCGGCGCGTTCCTTGAAGGAGCCGCAGGCTTTGGCGCACCGGTAGCAATTACCGCCGCATTGCTGGTCGGCCTGGGTTTTAAACCGCTGTACGCCGCCGGGCTGTGCCTGATTGTTAACACCGCGCCAGTGGCATTTGGTGCGATGGGCATTCCAATCCTGGTTGCCGGACAGGTAACAGGTATCGACAGCTTTGAGATTGGTCAGATGGTGGGGCGGCAGCTACCGTTTATGACCATTATCGTGCTGTTCTGGATCATGGCGATTATGGACGGCTGGCGCGGTATCAAAGAGACGTGGCCTGCGGTCGTGGTTGCGGGCGGCTCGTTTGCCATCGCTCAGTACCTTAGCTCTAACTTCATTGGGCCGGAGCTGCCGGACATTATCTCTTCGCTGGTATCACTGCTCTGCCTGACGCTGTTCCTCAAACGCTGGCAGCCAGTGCGTGTATTCCGTTTTGGTGATTTGGGGGCGTCACAGGTTGATATGACGCTGGCCCACACCGGTTACACTGCGGGTCAGGTGTTACGTGCCTGGACACCGTTCCTGTTCCTGACAGCTACCGTAACACTGTGGAGTATCCCGCCGTTTAAAGCCCTGTTCGCATCGGGTGGCGCGCTGTATGAGTGGGTGATCAATATTCCGGTGCCGTACCTCGATAAACTGGTTGCCCGTATGCCGCCAGTGGTCAGCGAGGCTACAGCCTATGCCGCCGTGTTTAAGTTTGACTGGTTCTCTGCCACCGGCACCGCCATTCTGTTTGCTGCACTGCTCTCGATTGTCTGGCTGAAGATGAAACCGTCTGACGCTATCAGCACCTTCGGCAGCACGCTGAAAGAACTGGCTCTGCCCATCTACTCCATCGGTATGGTGCTGGCATTCGCCTTTATTTCGAACTATTCCGGACTGTCATCAACACTGGCGCTGGCACTGGCGCACACCGGTCATGCATTCACCTTCTTCTCGCCGTTCCTCGGCTGGCTGGGGGTATTCCTGACCGGGTCGGATACCTCATCTAACGCCCTGTTCGCCGCGCTGCAAGCCACCGCAGCACAACAAATTGGCGTCTCTGATCTGTTGCTGGTTGCCGCCAATACCACCGGTGGCGTCACCGGTAAGATGATCTCCCCGCAATCTATCGCTATCGCCTGTGCGGCGGTAGGCCTGGTGGGCAAAGAGTCTGATTTGTTCCGCTTTACTGTCAAACACAGCCTGATCTTCACCTGTATAGTGGGCGTGATCACCACGCTTCAGGCTTATGTCTTAACGTGGATGATTCCTTAATGATTGTTTTACCCAGACGCCTGTCAGACGAGGTTGCCGATCGTGTGCGGGCGCTGATTGATGAAAAAAACCTGGAAGCGGGCATGAAGTTGCCCGCTGAGCGCCAACTGGCGATGCAACTCGGCGTATCACGTAATTCACTGCGCGAGGCGCTGGCAAAACTGGTGAGTGAAGGCGTGCTGCTCAGTCGACGCGGCGGCGGGACGTTTATTCGCTGGCGTCATGACACATGGTCGGAGCAAAACATCGTCCAGCCGCTAAAAACACTGATGGCCGATGATCCGGATTACAGTTTCGATATTCTGGAAGCCCGCTACGCCATTGAAGCCAGCACCGCATGGCATGCGGCAATGCGCGCCACACCTGGCGACAAAGAAAAGATTCAGCTTTGCTTTGAAGCAACGCTAAGTGAAGACCCGGATATCGCCTCACAAGCGGACGTTCGTTTTCATCTGGCGATTGCCGAAGCCTCACATAACATCGTGCTGCTGCAAACCATGCGCGGTTTCTTCGATGTCCTGCAATCCTCAGTGAAGCATAGCCGTCAGCGGATGTATCTGGTGCCACCGGTTTTTTCACAACTGACCGAACAACATCAGGCTGTCATTGACGCCATTTTTGCCGGTGATGCTGACGGGGCGCGTAAAGCAATGATGGCGCACCTTAGTTTTGTTCACACCACCATGAAACGATTCGATGAAGATCAGGCTCGCCACGCACGGATTACCCGCCTGCCCGGTGAGCATAATGAGCATTCGAGGGAGAAAAACGCATGATTATTTCCGCAGCCAGCGATTATCGCGCCGCAGCGCAACGCATTCTGCCGCCGTTCCTGTTCCACTATATGGATGGTGGTGCATATTCTGAATACACGCTGCGCCGCAACGTGGAAGATTTGTCAGAAGTGGCGCTGCGCCAGCGTATTCTGAAAAACATGTCCGACTTAAGCCTGGAAACGACGCTGTTTAATGAGAAATTGTCGATGCCGGTGGCACTGGCTCCGGTGGGTTTGTGTGGCATGTATGCGCGTCGTGGCGAAGTTCAGGCAGCCAAAGCGGCGGACGCGCATGGTATTCCGTTTACTCTCTCGACGGTTTCCGTTTGCCCGATTGAAGAAGTCGCGCCAGCCATCAAGCGCCCAATGTGGTTCCAGCTTTATGTACTGCGCGATCGCGGCTTTATGCGTAACGCGCTGGAGCGAGCAAAAGCAGCGGGTTGTTCGACGCTGGTTTTCACCGTGGATATGCCGACACCGGGCGCACGCTACCGTGATGCGCATTCAGGTATGAGCGGCCCGAACGCGGCAATGCGCCGCTACTTGCAAGCGGTGACACATCCGCAATGGGCGTGGGATGTGGGCCTGAACGGTCGTCCACATGATTTAGGTAATATCTCAGCTTATCTCGGCAAACCGACCGGACTGGAAGATTACATCGGCTGGCTGGGGAATAACTTCGATCCGTCCATCTCATGGAAAGACCTTGAATGGATCCGCGATTTCTGGGATGGCCCGATGGTGATCAAAGGGATCCTCGATCCGGAAGATGCGCGCGATGCAGTACGTTTTGGTGCTGATGGAATTGTGGTTTCTAACCACGGTGGCCGCCAGCTGGACGGTGTACTCTCTTCCGCCCGTGCACTGCCTGCTATTGCAGATGCGGTGAAAGGTGATATAGCCATTCTGGCGGATAGCGGAATTCGTAACGGGCTTGATGTCGTGCGTATGATTGCGCTCGGTGCCGACACCGTACTGCTGGGTCGTGCTTTCTTGTATGCGCTGGCAACAGCGGGCCAGGCGGGTGTAGCTAACCTGCTAAATCTGATCGAAAAAGAGATGAAAGTGGCGATGACGCTGACTGGCGCGAAATCGATCAGCGAAATTACGCAAGATTCGCTGGTGCAGGGGCTGGGTAAAGAGTTGCCTGCGGCACTGGCTCCCATGGCGAAAGGGAATGCGGCATAGTCGTTTGCGCCCCCTCACCCTAACCCTCTCCCTCAGGGAGAGGGGACCGTTCGGCGCTGTATGTACTCCCTCACTCTGAAACGACACCGCACTCTTTTTTTCTCCCTCGCCCCTCCGGGGAGAGGGCCGGGGTGAGGGGAAAAGGCCGCACTGCTCACCAATTTTCTGCTATCCTGCCCCCGCACTAAGGGGGCAGTATGCTAAACATCGTACTTTACGAACCAGAAATTCCGCCAAATACTGGCAACATCATCCGTCTTTGCGCTAATACCGGCTTTCGTCTGCATATCATCGAACCGATGGGATTTGCCTGGGACGATAAGCGCCTGCGCCGCGCGGGGCTGGACTATCACGAGTTTACCGCCGTTACGCGTCATCATGACTATCGCGCGTTCCTCGAAGCAGAAAATCCCCAGCGCCTGTTCGCCCTCACCACGAAAGGTACACCTGCTCACAGCGCCGTAAGCTATCAGGATGGCGATTATCTGATGTTCGGCCCGGAAACACGCGGCCTGCCAGCGAGCATTCTTGATGCCCTGCCCGCTGAACAAAAAATTCGCATTCCGATGGTGCCGGACAGCCGCAGCATGAATCTGTCCAATGCGGTGTCGGTAGTGGTGTATGAAGCCTGGCGGCAGTTGGGGTATCCGGGAGCGGTATTGAGAGATTAGTTACTGTAGGCCGGATAGATGATTACATCGCATCCGGCACGATCACAGGACATTAGATCCCATCCCCATACTCAAATGTATGGTTAATACCGTTGAAATGCTGGTCCATATCCATTGATGGCTTATCGCTGTCTGGTTTACCGACAATACGAGCCGGAACGCCAGCGGCGGTGGTATGCGGCGGCACCGGTTGCAGCACCACGGAACCTGCGCCAATCTTCGCGCCGCGCCCAACTTCAATATTGCCGAGGATTTTCGCGCCCGCGCCAATCATCACACCTTCACGAATTTTCGGGTGACGGTCACCACCAGATTTACCCGTACCGCCAAGCGTCACAGATTGCAGAATCGATACGTCGTTTTCAATCACCGCCGTTTCACCAACGACGATGCCTGTCGCGTGGTCAAGCATGATACCGCGACCAATTTTTGCTGCCGGGTGAATATCGACCTGGAACGTCACAGAAACCTGGTTTTGCAGAAAGATTGCCAGTGCGCGACGCCCCTGATTCCACAACCAGTGACCGATGCGATAGGCCTGCAAGGCATGAAAACCCTTCAGGTATAACAACGGGGTTGAGTATTTATCGACTGCCGGGTCGCGGGTACGCACCGCCTGAATATCACAGGCCGCAGAGGCGATCATTTCCGGGTCAGCGGCGTAGGCTTCTTCCACCACTTCACGGATAGCAATAGCAGGCATAATTGGCGATGACAGCTTGTTCGCCAGCATGTAGCTCAGTGCACTGCCAAGGTTTTCGTGCTTGAGTAGCGTCGCGTGGTAAAAACTGGCCAGCATTGGCTCACAGTCCGCCAGCGTTCTGGCTTCGGCTTTAATATTGTTCCAGACAATTTCCAGTTCTTCACACGACATTGCTTACTCCACACGATGAGATAATGACCGGCCCGTTCTGCGCGGGCCGGGTCATAGCGGTAACAAAGGTTCCCTGGGGTTAGTGGCTGCTGCGCTCGTCCTTGCGTGCACGACCTAGTAAAGTCAATGCTGCCTCGCGCGCGTTTTTTCCGCAATATAATACTTGATAAATTTCCTCGGTTATTGGCATTTCAACGCCGAAGCGATGCGCCAGTTCGCGGACTTCTTTCGTATTGCGGTAGCCTTCCACCACCTGACCAATCTTCTCCTGCGCGCTTTGTACATCCATGCCCTGACCGAGCATCATGCCAAAACGGCGGTTACGCGACTGGTTGTCGGTACAGGTAAGCACCAGATCGCCAAGCCCCGCCATGCCCATAAAGGTGGCAGGGTCGGCACCCAGCGCCGCACCAAGACGCGACATTTCAGCCAGCCCACGGGTGATCAGCGCCGTACGCGCATTCGCACCAAAACCGATACCGTCGGACATCCCCGCACCAATGGCAATAACGTTTTTCACCGCGCCGCCAAGCTGCACGCCAATGAAATCCGGATTGCTGTAAACGCGGAAACTTTTGCCGCAGTGCAGCAGCTGCTGGAGATCATCGGCAAAGGTCTGATCGGTCGAGGCCAGCGAAATAGCTGTCGGTAAACCTGCCGCCAGTTCTTTCGCAAACGTTGGGCCAGAGATAACCGCCAGCGGAATTTGATCGCCTAAGGCCTCACGCGCCACGTCCTGTAACAGACGTCCGGTTTCCGCTTCCAGCCCTTTGGTCGCCCACACCAGACGCGCATCAGGACGCATCAGTGGTTTAATCTGGCGCAGCACTTCACCAAAGACATGGCTGGGTACGACGACGAGAATATTACGGCTGGCTGCCAGCGCAGTGGCGAGATCGCTTTCAAGATGGAGCGTATCGGGAAAAGGCACATCGGGGAGAAACGCGGCGTTACAGCGGTCGCGTTCAAGCGTTGCGATATGTTCAGGGTCATGGCCCCAGAGGACAACCTCGTGGCCATTTCTTGCCAGGGTGATGGCAAGAGCGGTGCCGTACGAGCCGGCACCGATCACAGTCATTGAAGCATTACGTTGGTTCATCAGGCATCCTGATGTTCTTCAGTACCTTCGCCAGCCTGCTGCTGCAAATAGTTCATGAACAGCGCATCGAAGTTAACCGGCGCAAGGTTCAGTTGCGGGAATGTACCGCGGGATACCATGCTGGTGATGCACTCACGAGCATACGGGAACAGAATGTTCGGGCAGTATGCTCCCAGGCAATGCGCCATCTGGGTGCCTTCGATACCCGCGATGGAGAAAATACCGCCCTGCTGAACTTCACACAGGAACGCGGTTTCTTCGCCCAAAGAGGCCGTTACGGTAACACGCAGTACCACTTCGTATACGTCATCTGCCAGTTGGGAAGATGCCGTATCCAGATCAAGTTTAACTTCTGGTTGCCAATCTTTCTGGAAAACGTGCGGCGCGTTCGGCGCTTCGAAAGAGATATCCTTGGTATAAATACGTTGGATCTGGAAAGTCATTTCAGTGTTGTTTTGTTCTGACATGTGTAGAAAACCCTTAAGTGTTGTCCTTAAATACTGCGCAATGTAATGCCAACGTTCACACGTTATTTCAGCAGGGGATCCAGTCCACCACGTGCATCCAATGCATACAAGTCATCACAGCCGCCAATGTGCTGTGCGTCAATAAAAATCTGGGGAACCGTGGTGCGACCGCTGCGTTTGATCATCTCTTCACGCTTGGCGGCGTTGCCATCGATCGGCAGCTCCTGGAAACTCACGCCCTTGCTGCTCAGCAGTGCTTTTGCACGATGGCAATACGGGCAGGTTTCTTTGGTATAGATTTCAACATTGGCCATAAATTAGCTCCTGTTTTTTTACCCTGAAATTTCATGTTGCAGGGCGGCAGCAAAATGGAGTGTCCCCAGAAGCTTATAACAATAAGTCGCTGGGGGCCTAATTGCAGCTAACGGCCTGCATCATGAAAGACGACAGGTAAATTATTTGCCGCGCACCAAAGGCAAGTTTTCGCCAGCCCAGCCAGCGACGCCTTCTTTCAGCACGAATACTTGCGCAAAACCAGCTTTCGTCAGTGCGTTTGCAGGCTCCTGGCACTGCATGCCAGAACCGTCTACCACGATAACCGGTTTGTCTTTGTGCTTCTCAAGCTCACCAACATTGTTGGCTTTGATTTCGCTCGGCAACAGATTAATAGAACCTGCGATATGGCCTTTACGGAAGTCATCACGCTGACGTAAATCCACAACCACAGCGTCTTCTTTGTTGATCAGACGCGTAGCTTCACCACGAGTAATCACCTTCACTTTCGAGGTCAGGCTCTTAAACGTAGTCACAAGAACCGCCACCAGTAACGCGATCCAGGCGATACTCAGTATGGGATGACGGCCAACAAATTGCATAATTTCTTGCATGGGGGGTAACAACTCCCGACGTAGTGATTAAAAAAACCAGGAAAGGAGTATACCTGCGCGGTGCGGCAAATACAGCCAGCGCGTTAACTGGAATGCAATTTTGCGGGGCGCGACGAAAAAAAAGCGTAAATCTGGCATCGGCTTGCCGCGAGCGGTCGTATATTTTGATCTTCAGAGGCTATTTTATCGATTCAGCTGTAGTAAAATTACGCAAATTTTGACTCTTGAGTATGAGGTTGTCGCAATGTTGGTTTCTAAAAAACCTATGGTACTGGTGATTCTGGATGGCTATGGCTATCGCGAAGAACAGCAGGATAACGCCATTTTTAGTGCTAAAACCCCGGTAATGGATGCACTGTGGGCCAATCGTCCGCATACCCTAATCGACGCTTCCGGTCTGGAAGTCGGTCTGCCTGACCGTCAGATGGGTAACTCCGAAGTAGGCCACGTTAACCTGGGTGCCGGCCGCATCGTGTATCAGGACCTGACTCGTCTGGACGTTGAAATCAAAGATCGCGCTTTCTTTGCTAATCCGGTGCTGACTGGCGCGGTAGATAAAGCGAAAAACGCAGGCAAAGCGGTACACATTATGGGTCTGCTCTCCGCAGGCGGCGTACACAGCCACGAAGATCACATCATGGCGATGGTAGAACTGGCAGCTGAACGCGGCGCAGAAAAAATCTACCTGCACGCATTCCTTGACGGTCGCGACACTCCGCCGCGCAGTGCTGAATCCTCGCTGAAAAAATTCGAAGAAAAATTTGCCGCGCTGGGCAAAGGCCGCGTAGCGTCCATCATTGGTCGTTACTACGCGATGGACCGCGATAACCGTTGGGATCGCGTAGAAAAAGCTTATGACCTGCTGACTCTGGCGCAGGGCGAGTTCCAGGCCGATACCGCCGTTGCTGGTTTGCAGGCTGCTTATGCTCGCGACGAAAATGATGAATTCGTGAAAGCGACCGTTATCCGTGCTGAAGGTCAGCCAGACGCGGCAATGGAAGACGGCGATGCACTGATTTTCATGAACTTCCGTGCTGACCGCGCGCGTGAAATCACTCGTGCTTTCGTGAACGCTGATTTCGATGGCTTCGCGCGTAAGAAAGTGGTTAACGTCGATTTCGTGATGCTGACCGAATACGCCGCTGACATCAAAACTGCGGTTGCTTACCCACCCGCTTCCCTGGTTAACACCTTCGGCGAGTGGATGGCGAAAAACGACAAAACTCAGTTGCGTATTTCCGAAACCGAAAAATATGCCCACGTTACTTTCTTCTTCAACGGTGGCGTAGAAGAGTCGTTCAAAGGCGAAGATCGCATTCTGATCAACTCACCGAAAGTGGCTACCTACGATCTGCAACCGGAAATGAGCTCCGCAGAGCTGACCGAAAAACTGGTTGCGGCCATCAAGAGCGGCAAATACGACACCATCATCTGTAACTATCCGAACGGCGACATGGTAGGTCACACCGGGGTGATGGAAGCGGCGGTTAAAGCGGTTGAAGCGCTGGATCACTGCGTGGAAGAAGTCGCGAAAGCGGTTGAGTCCGTGGGTGGACAACTGCTGATCACCGCTGACCACGGTAACGCTGAGCAGATGCGCGATCCGGCAACGGGTCAGGCACACACGGCACACACCAACCTGCCAGTTCCGCTGATTTACGTTGGTGATAAGAACGTGAAAGCGGTTGAAGGCGGCAAACTTTCTGACATCGCGCCGACCATGTTGTCGCTGATGGGTATGGAAATCCCGCAAGAGATGACTGGTAAGCCGCTGTTCATCGTGGAATAATCCCTCCCCATGAGGGGAAAGGCGATTAATACCATGACACGGGCCGTGAAACCGCGCAGGTTTGCAATCAGGCCCATCATCTACGCCAGCGTTCTTAGCGCTGGCGTATTGTTGTGCGCCTTTTCCGCCCACGCGGATGAGCGTGACCAACTCAAATCTATTCAGGCTGACATCGCCGCAAAAGAGCGCGCGGTACGCCAAAAGCAACAACAACGCGCAAGCCTGCTCGCACAATTGAAAAAGCAGGAAGAAGCGATCTCTGAAGCCACCCGTAAGCTGCGCGAAACGCAAAACACGCTCAATCAACTCAATAAACAGATTGATGAGATGAACGCGTCGATTGCCAAACTGGAGCAGCAAAAAGCCGCCCAGGAGCGCAGCCTCGCCGCACAACTGGATGCCGCATTCCGTCAGGGCGAGCATACCGGTATTCAGCTGATTCTCAGCGGTGAAGAAAGCCAGCGTGGACAGCGTTTACAGGCTTATTTCGGCTATCTCAACCAGGCGCGACAAGAAACCATTGCCCAGTTGAAGCAAACGCGTGAAGAAGTCGCCATGCAGCGTGCTGAACTGGAAGAGAAACAGAGCGAGCAACAAACGCTGTTATATGAGCAGCGCGCCCAACAGGCGAAACTGACTCAGGCGCTGAACGAGCGTAAAAAGACGCTGGCAGGGCTGGAGTCTTCCATCCAGCAAGGTCAGCAACAGTTGAGCGAGCTGCGCGCCAACGAATCCCGTCTGCGTAACAGCATTGCCCGTGCGGAAGCCGCGGCGAAAGCGCGTGCAGAACGAGAAGCACGTGAGGCCCAGGCGGTTCGCGACCGCCAGAAAGAAGCGACGCGCAAAGGCACCACCTACAAACCGACCGAAAGCGAAAAATCGCTGATGTCCCGTACCGGTGGTCTGGGCGCGCCGCGTGGTCAGGCATTCTGGCCGGTTCGCGGGCCGACGCTGCATCGCTATGGCGAACAGCTACAGGGTGAATTACGCTGGAAAGGTATGGTTATCGGTGCTTCTGAAGGTACTGAAGTTAAAGCGATTGCCGACGGTCGGGTGATTCTGGCTGACTGGCTGCAAGGCTACGGTCTGGTGGTGGTGGTTGAGCATGGTAAAGGCGACATGAGTCTTTACGGCTATAATCAGAGCGCACTGGTGAGCGTTGGTTCGCAGGTTCGCGCGGGCCAGCCGATTGCACTGGTGGGCAGCAGTGGCGGTCAGGGTCGGCCTTCACTCTATTTCGAAATTCGCCGCCAGGGTCAGGCGGTCAATCCACAGCCGTGGTTGGGAAGATAAGTTTTGTTTCCATTTCGTCGTAACGTTCTTGCATTTGCCGCTCTGTTGGCGCTCTCCTCCCCCGTACTTGCTGGCAAACTTGCCATCGTCATTGATGATTTTGGGTATCGCCCGCACAACGAAAACCAGGTGCTGGCGATGCCTTCCGCTATCTCCGTCGCTGTATTACCCGATTCACCGCACGCCAGAGAGATGGCGACCAAAGCGCATAACAGCGGGCACGAAGTGTTGATTCATCTCCCGATGGCACCGTTGAGTAAACAGCCGCTGGAGAAAAATACGCTACGCCCGGAGATGAGCAGCGACGAAATTGAGCGCATTATTCGTAGTGCGGTCAATAACGTGCCCTATGCCGTGGGGATCAACAACCACATGGGCAGCAAGATGACCTCTAACCTGTTTGGTATGCAGAAAGTGATGCAGGCGCTGGAGCGTTACAATCTTTACTTCCTCGACAGCGTAACCATCGGTAATACCCAGGCGATGCGCGCCGCGCAAGGCACTGGCGTGAAGGTGATCAAACGGAAGGTATTCCTCGACGATTCGCAAAATGAAGCGGACATCCGTGTGCAATTTAATCGCGCAATTGACCTGGCGCGTCGCAACGGTTCGACCATTGCCATTGGGCATCCTCACCCTGCAACGGTACGCGTGTTGCAACAGATGGTTTATAACCTGCCGCCAGACATTACGCTGGTGAAAGCCAGCAGCTTGCTGAATGAACCGCAGGTTGATACTTCTACACCGCCGAAAAACGCTGTGCCTGATGCACCGCGTAATCCGTTCCGTGGCGTGAAGCTGTGCAAACCGAAGAAACCGATAGAACCTGTTTATGCTAATCGCTTCTTTGAAGTATTAAGCGAAAGCATCAGCCAGAGCACGCTGATCGTTTACTTCCAGCATCAGTGGCAAGGCTGGGGCAAACAGCCCGAAGCGGCGAAGTTTAACGCTAGCGCAAATTAAAGGCGCTACGCGTAATGCGATGGTGCGACCGCGTTTTGTCGCGCCATTGCCATAAGCGGAAAGACCACAGTAACGCCTGGTAACCGACCTTCACGCTGCGCACATTGGTAATCAGGCGCTTATACATACCGGAAGTAAATATCTCGGCAATCATCCGTTGGCGGGTAAGAATATCCGGCTCTTTGCGCACCGCATGGCAAACACGCAATGCCTCGTAAGTTATTTGCTGATGAAATTCCGGATAAATCATAATTTTGTCGGCATAATTTCGATTTAATTTCTCCAGCAGGCGGGTAATCTTAATATAGTGACGTTGATAATTAAGGTTTTTATTCCCTTGTCTATGCAACCGACTCACTGACGTATTATGCAGATAATATTTATATAATGATTGCTCGGTATATCGCGCACGCAGCGCGTTAAACATGAATTCTGTTGTCCAGACAATATCCTGATGATGTAATCCGGCAATAAATTTAATGTTATTTTTAACAATAACATCACGGCGATAAACCCCCATCCAGACAACGTGAGTCCAACGGCGCGAAGAAAGCCCCATCCGCAGCCAGTCCGGGCCGGTTAATACGCCGGTTGAGCGAAGGCGATCGGTGGGGATGGATTGCCAGGTTTCTCCCGTTTCACGAAAACACCAGTCAGCGTTGCACTGCGCCACGTCGAGGTCGTCCTCTAACGCCATGGTCATCAGCGTTTCGTACATGGTGGGATAGACTTCATCGTCAGCATCGACAAAAGCGACATATTTGCCCGTTGCCACTTCAATCCCACGATTACGCGCCACCGATGCGCCAGCATTCGCCTGATGCAACAAACGAACGTGCGGATAGTTTTCTGCGTAATACTTTGCTATTTCAACAGAATTATCCGTTGAACCATCGTTAATAATAATGATTTCCAGAGCAGTCCAGGTTTGCGTAATTAAAGATTCCATACAAGTGCGGAAATCATCGCCCGCATTATATAACGGAATAATAACACTAAGTTTATTGGTGCTGTTCATCATAAATTACCGACGACCTCTGAAGTTATCCTGACGTTTTACAGGCTTTGTATTAAGAAACTATTAAGCCTGTGAGATATTATTTTTACAGGTGAGAGAGTCACTTCAGGGTAGAGAGATAATGAGAGCAGCTATATAAGAGATCAGCACAATTACGAACTCTTTATTACACTGACAGGATTTTACATATTTAACAGATTATCCTCAGATAAAAGGGCTGGAATACCAGCCCTTGTTCGTGTTAATCCCAGCTCAGAATAACTTTCCCGGACTGGCCCGAACGCATAGCGTCAAAGCCCTTCTGGAAATCATCGATAGAGAAACGATGGGTAATGATCGGCGAAAGATCGAGGCCAGACTGAATCAGCGCCGCCATCTTGTACCAGGTTTCAAACATCTCACGACCGTAAATACCTTTAATGAACAAGCCTTTAAAGATCACTTTGGTCCAGTCGATAGACATATCAGACGGCGGAATACCCAGCATCGCAATACGGCCGCCGTGATTCATGGTGTCAAGCATGGTACGAAACGCTGGCGGCGCACCGGACATTTCCAGACCGACATCAAAACCTTCGGTCATGCCTAACTCCGCCATCACGTCATTGAGATTTTCTTTGGCGACGTTAACCGCACGGGTGATACCCATTTTACGCGCCAGCTCAAGGCGGTATTCGTTAACATCAGTGATCACCACATTGCGTGCACCAACGTGTTTCGCCACCGCCGCTGCCATAATACCAATCGGGCCTGCACCAGAAACCAGCACATCTTCGCCCACCAGATCAAACGACAGCGCGGTATGCACGGCGTTACCGAAGGGATCAAAAATTGCGGCTAAGTCATCGGAAATATTGTCGGGGATTTTGAAGGCGTTGAATGCCGGGATCACCAGATATTCGGCAAAGCAGCCCGGGCGATTAACACCAACGCCTATCGTGTTGCGGCACAAATGGGTACGACCACCACGACAGTTGCGGCAATGACCACAGGTGATATGGCCTTCGCCAGAAACGCGATCGCCGATCTTGAAGCCTTTCACTTCCTGACCAATACCTACCACTTCACCGACATATTCATGGCCCACGACCATCGGCACCGGGATGGTTTTTTGCGACCACTCATCCCAGTTATAGATGTGAACGTCAGTCCCGCAGATGGCTGTTTTACGGATTTTAATCAGCAGATCGTTATGCCCGAGTTCCGGTACAGGAACGTCGGTCATCCAGATGCCCTCTTCCGCTTTCAGTTTGGATAACGCTTTCATCTCACATCCTCAGGCGATAACGCCCAGTTGTTTACCAATACGCGTAAATGCTTCTACTGCACGCGTAATTTGCTCAGGGGTATGCGCCGCAGACATCTGGGTACGAATACGCGCCTGACCTTTCGGAACGACCGGATAGAAGAAACCGGTAACGTAAATGCCCTCTTTTTGCAGCTCACGGGCAAATTTCTGCGCCACTACCGCATCACCAAGCATGACCGGAATAATGGCGTGATCGGCTCCCGCCAGGGTAAAGCCCGCCGCCGACATTTGCTCACGGAACTGACGCGCGTTCGCCCACAGACGGTCACGCAGTTCGCTGCCCGCTTCGACCATCTCCAGTACTTTGATGGACGCGGCAACAATGGCCGGTGCCAGCGAGTTGGAGAACAGGTACGGACGAGAACGCTGGCGCAGCCACTCAACCACTTCTTTGCGCGCCGCGGTATAACCACCAGAAGCCCCGCCCAGCGCTTTACCAAGCGTACCGGTGATAATATCGACCCGGCCCATCACATCGCAGTATTCATGGGAACCACGACCATTTTCACCGACAAAACCGACCGCGTGGGAGTCGTCTACCATCACCAGGGCATCATATTTATCTGCCAGATCGCAAACGCCCTTCAGGTTGGCAATCACGCCGTCCATTGAGAACACACCATCGGTGGCGATCAGCACATGACGCGCACCGGCTTCACGCGCTTCTTTCAGACGTGCTTCCAGCTCCTGCATATCGTTGTTGGCATAGCGATAGCGTTTAGCTTTGCACAGACGCACACCATCAATAATAGACGCGTGGTTCAGTGCGTCGGAGATAATGGCGTCTTCCGCACCCAGAAGCGTTTCAAACAGGCCACCGTTAGCATCAAAGCAGGAAGAGTAGAGAATCGCATCTTCCATCCCCAGGAAGGCCGCCAGTTTTTGTTCAAGCTCTTTATGGCTGTCCTGAGTGCCGCAAATAAAACGCACCGAAGCCATGCCGAAACCGTGAGAATCCATTCCCGCCTTTGCCGCCGCAATCAGATCAGGATGATTCGCCAGCCCGAGATAGTTGTTGGCACAAAAGTTAATGACGTGGCTTCCATCAGCCACAGTGATATCTGCTTGCTGCGCAGACGTAATAATGCGCTCTTCTTTAAACAACCCTTCCGCCCGTGCGGTTTCCAGATCGTTGGTTAACTGCTGATAAAATTCTCCACGCATTGCGATTCTCCAGACAGGGCAAATTCCAGCACATATTACCCAAACTTATAGGTCGCGACGAGATAACGCGTTAACACTTCTGCAAAATTCAGGATAAATAACGTGTAACTTGATGTCTCTCAACACCTACAGATAGTAGAAAAACTGTACAGTTTTGGCTGGGCATAATGATGATTGATTTTACTGCATTGATATAAAAAGAAAAAATGATGCCAAAGCATCATTTTTCCTATCTCAGTTGGTATCAAAACGCTACCCACTAATGGAGGGAAACCTATTTTCTTGAAAGGAAAATTCTCAGCGCCTGCATTTTTGCCCCTAAAGTGTTACTCCTGAAGCAGCGAAACAAATCGAACCATTTTCCTCTCCCCAGATAGTTTAGGTTGAAGAGATCGGGGCGTTTGTAATAGCACATGACAAAAATGCCCTGGTCATCGTCCACAATGTTATTATTTAGTGTTATTTTTTGACTTTCCAGAACTAATTTATAGAATTCTTTCCATTTATGCTGTGAACCAACAATTGCGCCCCCAATAATATATACATGATTGCCAATCATGAAATCAAAAACCTGTTGTTGAGATGTGACAGTAAGCCCTTTTTTTATAGTGAAAAGATGCATCTTACTTTCATCAAATGGGAAATCCCAAATTTTCAATCCTCGAGTTACATTTGGCTTATGGCAATAGCCAAAATCTATCCACGCAACAAGAGGCGTTTTCACTAAGCCCATGTTGATAGCTTTATTTACAAAATAGGCCTTAAGGTTACATACCAAAACATACTCTGGTGACCAGTACTCTGGGTTTTTTAATTGTCGAGGCTCAAGTCTATTTGTAAACGACTCATCTTTTTGAATTTTTTCGATACGACTTCTGATATATCTAAATTTCTTTTTTATATCGATAACGATAACCGTTGTTGGTTTTCCGTTGCGAATCGCTTCAACCCTTGGTTTCAAATCGGGAGAAGTGAAAATAATCATCTCATTTTCAAGTGCGGCCAGACGCTCAAAGTAACTAAAATAAACATCAACTGAACGAGCTAGTTTTTCACGGAACCCTTTATTAGCAGTCCAATCCCCTCTACCAATGTCAAAATATGCAGTGATAATTGTGGTGGATGATTTCATTACTAATAAGACCATTAATATAAAAAAAGAATTATATCATAAATATTAATAGAATGTATACTGTATATTATCCATTCAAATGCTTCCGTTATTTATCATACATCGGAATATTGATACTAAAGCACTATTCACATGCAAAACCAACATCCGCCATGAAGGACTAGCTAAAACCCAAACTAGTTTGTTGCAATTAGCATCCTTGCACCTCTATGTAAAGGGCTGAAGGGATTCGGATGTGATGGTATGATTACAGACATTCGTGTCTGAGATTGTCTCTGACTCCATAATTCGAAGGTTACAGTTATGATCATCGTTACCGGCGGCGCGGGCTTTATCGGCAGCAACATCGTTAAAGCCCTGAATGATAAAGGCATCACCGATATTCTGGTGGTGGACAACCTGAAAGACGGCACCAAGTTTGTGAACCTGGTGGATCTGAATATCGCAGACTATATGGATAAGGAAGACTTCCTGATCCAGATTATGGCTGGCGAAGAGTTCGGCGATGTCGAAGCGATTTTCCACGAAGGCGCGTGCTCTTCCACCACCGAGTGGGACGGCAAGTATATGATGGATAACAACTATCAATACTCCAAGGAGCTGCTGCACTACTGCCTGGAGCGTGAAATCCCGTTCCTGTACGCTTCTTCCGCAGCCACCTACGGCGGACGCACCTCCGACTTTATTGAATCCCGCGAGTACGAAAAACCGTTGAACGTCTACGGTTACTCAAAATTCCTGTTTGATGAATATGTTCGTCAAATCCTGCCTGAAGCGAACTCGCAGATTGTTGGCTTCCGTTATTTCAACGTTTATGGACCGCGTGAAGGCCATAAAGGCAGCATGGCGAGCGTCGCTTTCCATCTCAACACCCAGCTTAACAACGGTGAATCACCGAAGCTGTTTGAAGGTAGCGAGAACTTCAAACGCGACTTCGTCTATGTGGGCGACGTGGCTGATGTGAATCTGTGGTTCCTGGAAAATGGCGTTTCCGGCATCTTCAATCTCGGTACTGGTCGTGCGGAATCCTTCCAGGCGGTAGCTGATGCTACGCTGGCTTATCACAAGAAAGGCCAGATCGAATACATTCCGTTCCCGGATAAACTGAAAGGCCGCTATCAGGCGTTCACTCAGGCAGATCTGACAAATCTGCGCGCGGCGGGTTACGACAAACCGTTCAAAACCGTTGCTGAAGGTGTAACGGAATACATGGCCTGGCTGAATCGCGACGCATAAGAGCTCTGCATGAAAATACTGGTGATCGGCCCGTCTTGGGTTGGCGACATGATGATGTCGCAAAGTCTCTATCGCACGCTCCAGGCGCGCTATCCCCAGGCGATAATCGATGTGATGGCACCGGCATGGTGCCGTCCATTATTATCGCGGATGCCGGAAGTTAACGAAGCTATTCCTATGCCTCTCGGTCACGGAGCGCTGGAAATCGGCGAACGCCGCAAACTGGGTCATAGCCTGCGTGAAAAGCGCTACGACCGCGCCTACGTCTTACCCAACTCCTTCAAATCTGCATTAGTGCCTTTCTTCGCGGGTATTCCTCATCGCACCGGCTGGCGCGGCGAGATGCGCTACGGTTTACTCAACGATGTACGCGTGCTCGATAAAGAAGCCTGGCCGCTAATGGTGGAACGCTATATAGCGCTGGCCTATGACAAAGGCATTATGCGCACAGCACAAGATCTGCCGCAGCCATTGTTATGGCCGCAGTTGCAGGTGAGCGAAGGTGAAAAATCATATACCTGTAATCAATTTTCGCTTTCATCAGAACGTCCGATGATTGGTTTTTGCCCGGGTGCGGAGTTTGGTCCGGCAAAACGCTGGCCACACTACCACTATGCGGAGCTGGCAAAGCAGCTGATTGATGAAGGTTATCAGGTGGTTCTGTTTGGCTCGGCGAAAGATCATGAAGCGGGCAATGAGATTCTTGCCGCTTTGAATACCGAGCAGCAGGCATGGTGTCGGAACCTGGCGGGGGAAACACAGCTTGATCAAGCGGTTATCCTGATTGCAGCCTGTAAAGCCATTGTCACTAACGATTCTGGCCTGATGCATGTTGCGGCGGCGCTCAATCGTCCGCTGGTTGCCCTGTATGGTCCGAGTAGCCCGGACTTCACACCGCCGCTATCCCATAAAGCGCGCGTGATCCGTTTGATTACCGGCTATCACAAAGTGCGTAAAGGTGACGCTGCGGAGGGTTATCACCAGAGCTTAATCGACATTACTCCCCAGCGCGTACTGGAAGAACTCAACGCGCTATTGTTACAAGAGGAAGCCTGACGGATGCGGGTTTTGATCGTTAAAACATCGTCGATGGGCGATGTTCTCCATACGTTGCCCGCACTCACTGATGCCCAGCAGGCAATCCCAGGGATTAAGTTTGACTGGGTGGTGGAAGAAGGGTTCGCACAGATTCCTTCCTGGCACGCTGCCGTTGAGCGAGTTATTCCTGTGGCAATACGTCGCTGGCGTAAAGCCTGGTTCTCGGCCCCCATAAAAGCGGAACGCAAAGCGTTTCGTGAAGCGCTACAAGCAGAGAACTATGACGCAGTTATCGACGCTCAGGGGCTGGTAAAAAGCGCGGCGCTGGTGACGCGTCTGGCGCATGGCGTAAAGCATGGCATGGACTGGCAAACCGCTCGCGAACCTTTAGCCAGCCTGTTTTACAATCGTAAGCATCATATTGCAAAACAGCAGCACGCCGTAGAACGCACCCGCGAACTGTTTGCCAAAAGTTTGGGCTATAGCAAACCGCAAACCCAGGGCGATTATGCTATCGCACAGCATTTTCTGACGAACCTGCCTACAGATGCTGGCGAATATGCCGTATTTCTTCATGCGACGACCCGTGATGATAAACACTGGCCGGAAGAACACTGGCGAGAATTGATTGGTTTACTGGCTGATTCAGGAATACGGATTAAACTTCCGTGGGGCGCGCCGCATGAGGAAGAACGGGCGAAACGACTGGCGGAAGGATTTGCTTATGTTGAAGTATTGCCGAAGATGAGTCTGGAAGGCGTTGCCCGCGTGCTGGCCGGGGCTAAATTTGTAGTGTCGGTGGATACGGGGTTAAGCCATTTAACGGCGGCACTGGATAGACCCAATATCACGGTTTATGGACCAACCGATCCGGGATTAATTGGTGGGTATGGGAAGAATCAGATGGTATGTAGGGCTCCAAGAGAAAATTTAATTAACCTCAACAGTCAAGCAGTTTTGGAAAAGTTATCATCATTATAAAGGTAAAACATGCTAACATCCTTTAAACTTCATTCATTGAAACCTTACACTCTGAAATCATCAATGATTTTAGAGATAATAACTTATATATTATGTTTTTTTTCAATGATAATTGCATTCGTCGATAATACTTTCAGCATAAAAATATATAATATCACTGCTATAGTTTGCTTATTGTCACTAATTTTACGTGGCAGACAAGAAAATTATAATATAAAAAACCTTATTCTTCCCCTTTCTATATTTTTAATAGGCTTGCTTGATTTAATTTGGTATTCTGCGTTTAAAGTAGATAATTCGCCATTTCGTGCTACTTACCATAGTTATTTAAATACTGCCAAAATATTTATATTTGGTTCTTTTATTGTTTTCTTGACACTAACTAGCCAGCTAAAATCAAAAAAAGAGAGTGTATTATACACTTTGTATTCTCTGTCATTTCTAATTGCTGGATATGCAATGTATATTAATAGCATTCATGAAAATGACCGCATTTCTTTTGGTGTAGGAACGGCAACAGGAGCAGCATATTCAACAATGCTAATAGGGATAGTTAGTGGCGTTGCGATTCTTTATACTAAGAAAAATCATCCTTTTTTATTTTTATTAAATAGTTGCGCGGTACTTTATGTTCTGGCGCTAACACAAACCAGAGCAACCCTACTCCTGTTCCCTATAATTTGTGTTGCTGCATTAATAGCTTATTATAATAAATCACCCAAGAAATTCACTTCCTCTATTGTTCTACTAATTGCTATATTAGCTAGCATTGTTATTATATTTAATAAACCAATACAGAATCGCTATAATGAAGCATTAAATGACTTAAACAGTTATACCAATGCTAATAGTGTTACTTCCCTAGGTGCAAGACTGGCAATGTACGAAATTGGTTTAAATATATTCATAAAGTCACCTTTTTCATTTAGATCAGCAGAGTCACGCGCTGAAAGTATGAATTTGTTAGTTGCAGAACACAATAGGCTAAGAGGGGCATTGGAGTTTTCTAACGTACATCTACATAATGAGATAATTGAAGCAGGGTCACTGAAAGGTCTGATGGGAATTTTTTCCACACTTTTCCTCTATTTTTCACTATTTTATATAGCATATAAAAAACGAGCTTTGGGTTTGTTGATATTAACGCTTGGCATTGTGGGGATTGGACTCAGTGATGTGATCATATGGGCACGCAGCATTCCAATTATCATTATATCCGCTATAGTCCTCTTACTCGTCATTAATAATCGTAACAATACAATTAATTAAGAATAAACAAGTTTAAGAAGTGAGTTAAAACTCACTTCTTATCTATACAACTTAATCTCTTTACTGAATTAGTTAAAGTTTCAGTATCGATATCTTTTACCGTATATGTTGGGGATACTATTTGTATAGATTTATGATGATTCGGGGACCAAATTAAATGCGAGGGATATTCCGGAGTACGTGAATTAGGGTAAAATGCAAGCGTTGGTTTATGATAAGCCGCAGCGATATGAACAAGAGCTGTATCAACAGAAATGACAAAATCACTATACTTGGTCAACGCAACGGTATAAATAAACTCATCAAATGGTAGTGTTTCGATTTCAAGTATTGGTATTGTCAATAAATCTTGCGGTAACCCGGTAAATATAATCCGATAATTTTCAAAGTGTGTTTTCACTTCTTGATATATAACTTTTATTTGCTCAAACGTAAGACGGCATATTTTTTTTGCACCTAATGGATTAATAATGACTATTCTTGTATCTCCAATAAATTCTTTTATTTTATCTTCAACATCTACTGGTAAATGCAAGTCGTAGTTGGTGGAAAATTTACCCTCACCATAAATATGCTTCAGTATTTCTATTGCTCGTGTACTCATATGTTCTTTTAAACATTCATCGTGGGGATGGTAAAATGAATAGTAACGCTTATACCAATGATCAAAACCCAGAATGTAAGAATCTTTTAAACTTGATAATATTAAGCTATGCTTAAATGAGGGCATAGTTTCAAAGGGGTCTAATACAATATCGAACTGTAAATCCCGCAGATGCTTACATAGAGTAAGCATTTCAAGAAAACCGGTTGATTCTTTAATACAGAACTCAAATATATTTTTATTATTAGAGAGAAATTCCCCACCCTTTCTATTTGTGAGAAGAGTTATTTTAACCCCTTTACTATAAAGTTCACGATAAATCGAACTTAATACAATTAGATCACCAAGTTTATTATTATCATGAATAATAAGGCATGATTTAACTTGTGCTGGATCTGTAATTTGATTATTTATTTTATTACGAAATAAAAAAGAAAGGAAATTAATCTTGATTTTGTTTATATAAAATCTTTTCTTTTTGTGAAAAGTTCCTAAGCGCATTTTTATACCATATTATTTTAGTTTCAGGATGATTAATTAGCATAAGAATCGGTTGAAGTTCTATATTGCATTTTTTTTCTTGTCATATCTTTTGATTCTTCTGCACTGATGTCTTGAAGTTTAATAAATGGAATTACATCGTAAGAAATAGCTGTATCATCTGATAAATTATAAATATTAATATCTTTTACATTATCATGCATAAAACGAAAAAATGGCAATATTTTGAATAAATCCCTACTTAATTCCGAGGGCATGGGATTTTTATTCTCATCATAGAAACGAGAACAGCTACCCGTTAAATCAAGACCAGAACAAATAATCCGCGCATACTTAAGTGAATATGCGATTTGAATTGCAGCAAAGGCAATAGTATGGCATGAGCAATAACCAAGACTAATGTCCTTGCAAAATCCAACCAGACGACCTTTTTTAGACAACGGTACAGAGATCAGCAGTTCTTTGTGAATCTGTCTCAAAATATTAAATTTAATCTTCTTTATAAAACCACCTTTTTCCCGACGGTAAAAGGACCGTAATACGAGGCAGTTCTGGAGGATATAAAGTTTATCTTCTTTGGAAGCGTGTTCATAAACGTCAACGTTTACTATGGTATAACGACTTCTCTGGCTAAATTTATAAAAATCATCACGACGCTGATGTAAAAATCGGACATCTGTAAGTACATATATAAAAGGAACGATATTATTACTTAACAGATATTGCGCAGAACCATTGACAGCAATAATATCCTTTGTTCGTAATACTGACAAAGGTGTTTTTTGCGATGTAGGGCCCGAAAGAAAAATAATAACATCATCAGATATTTTATTTTCAATCAGGTTTTCAACATCTTTTTTGTCAATGTATCTAATATTCTTCATGATAAACCTGTGAAATAAATAACTCCGCTTAAAACTGTCCTGGTGAAGACATGTAATTGTGGGATTTTTTTTAGCGCGCTGGTTTCCCTTTCAAACGCCGCATAAAATTGCGCATTTTTTTACGATATACTAAAAGATAATAGCCTAGATCTCTAATCTCATTTTTAATACCGTAATGACGCTCTAAGTCAATACGATCTTTCGCTTTACGCTGCGCTGAAGCACGCTTTCCGGAGAGATCGATAATTCGAACCTCACCATTTTTTATAATGAAGTTACCACGATGGGGGTCGCCAGAAACCATGCCATGTTGATGTAAGGCATTAATTGATTGCTGAATTTTATTTTTTAGCGCATCATCAATATCGGGCATATCACACAACTCTATGCCATCAATATACTCGATGATCATGATATAAGTATGGACAAAACGTAAGGTTTTCCGTTCAGCCAATAAATAAAAGTCATTGAGTGTATTTAACCCTTCATTTCGTACTTTTTGGGTTTGCTCAAAAAGGCGTTCGTAATAATCACCTTTTAACAGAGACTTAAAGAAACGTTCGTTACGCTTAACTTTCGGAGAAAAAACCTTAAGAATCAATTTACCGTAATCGGTATCAATAAGCATAACTTTTGTATCATCAATAGAACGAAAAACCTTGATGATATTTATATTATAAGACAAGAAGTCATTTAATACATTGAGGTACTTTGAATTGTTTTCATCGGTAAAAACAACCAAGTCTTTGATCTTGCTCTTCTGAATCATAATAAACCAGTTAAATGTTATTTACGGTAATATTTTCGGCAAAGATAACAGACTCCTGCTATAATTCCTGAGATATAATGATGTTGCACTAAAAGATGTTTATATCTTTTTTTAAATTCAATAATTGATTTCGCATCTCGTGGAGAGTCATCTTTCCAGGGGGAATTTTCTAAAGCTATTTTATAGTATTTTACCGATGGATAAATTGCCCATTTGTGCCACGGTTTAGTTGCACCTGTATAATGAATAAGAAGAGTACTTTCTGTAATCAGCTTTTTATAGTTTTGATGTGTTTTGTCTTTTAATTCACTTTTAATTGTATAAATTGTATTGTACTCACGAGGCAAAAATAATGTCATCCCTTTCAGTAAGACATTCATAACATCCTGATCAGGGTATTTATAAACATTATCTTTACTCATAAGAATAGACAACGCTTTTTCTGTTAGTTTTGCGTCAGCCCATTTTTTTAAGTCTAAATAAACGACACCGGAATTAAAGTACTGCCCAAGTAATTCAGGATCAGACAACCTGGATACCGCCTTTTCTTGCATTGGCTCAACATCTTTAACAACAGCAGCAACCGCTCCATTTAAACCCAGATGTAATAGTTGGCTAATATCGCCTTTACAAACAACATCTGCATCAAGATAAAGCAAACGATCAAGCGTTAAACCCAATAATTGAAATGCAAATAAACGGAAGTACATTGCTCTTGACCAGACCTGTGTACAAGGCAAGCACTGGAGCTTATCAGTGTTAATTCTATATAACGTGATTCTTAATTGGTTTTGCTCTGCAAGCTTTGCAATTTTTTGAAAAAAACCATCATTATAAACATCAGCAATAATATAAAAATCAAGATTAATATGTCGATTATTTAGGACAATTGATGTGATGGAAACACCTACACCATCAAGATAATTAGCATCGACACCATAGGCAACATTTAAACATTCAGAAGTATTTATATTAGCTAGCCGAAAATCCCAGGCTTTAACTTTATCTATCTCTATGGCAGGAAATGAGTCCACAATGCTACCCTTATATCATTACTTTATAGTTTCCCAGTTTTAATGCTTTATCTTTTCAATAAAATAAAAAAGATAGTTGCTAAATCCTTTTAGATATCTATGCTTTTTAAGCATATGTTTTGCGCTATATCTTAATTGATTGCTATTGTTCGGTTTCAGCAACGCCGTATTCTTCCATGGCGAAGCATTTTTTGCCTCCATAAAGGCTTGTGATACAGGATAATCCCAGGCCCAATCATGCCAGGGCTTGGTTGGCCCGATATAATGGATAAAAATAGTATCGTTGGTTACTGGGTTTATAAAGCTTTCTTTGAGTTGATAATTTAAGCTGAACTGGGTGTTATATTTAATATCAGCGAAAATAAGTTTATCCGCCAGCAACATATTTAACACATCCTGATCAGGATGTGTTATTTTTTTGATTATTTCTGGCTCATTTAGCATTGCAATAGCTCGTGCAGAAACCTGCTGAGCCGCCCATTGGGCAGTATTAATCAATAAAAAACCGGAGTTAAAGTAACCTTTAGCAATTCCCGCAACACCTAACGAATGGGCGCGTTTTTCCCACCAGTCAGCTTGCCCTTCTGTAACAACCATTGCGACTTTATCGTCAGGAAATGAGAAATTAATTAGTGGCTCAATAGTCCCCTGACAAATGATATCTGCATCCAGATAAAGGACTTTAGGCGCCTTATTAATAAAGTAATCTGCAATAACAAAACGAAAATATATTGCATGAGTCCAATTCTTAGTGCTAGGCAATGAGCGCAGTCGATCACCATTAATCAGATATATTTTAATTCTGGTTTTATACTGCAACGCCAGGGCATCAAAATACTTACGATCATCATCACCAAAATAATCAGTAAAAATATGGAAACACAATCGACTTCCTTCATTATATTTTAATATTGAAGCAATCGAAATTCCGCAACCAAATAGAAAGTTTTTGTCAGTTCCATAAGCGATGTCCAGACAAAGATTTTCTGTTTCTACTTTATGATCATAATCAATAACTGAATTAAGAAACTCAGTTTCCTGGAAAAACACCTGCTGCATTATTTCCTCCGGGAAATAGCAGAAATAATTACCTTATGTAATCTATCGTAATACTTCGATTGGTAAAATTCATCGATCGACGCAGGAATTTTTTCATGTTCGATATGAATTTCACCTGCTATATATTTATTTAGAAGAGTTACAAAACCAGCAATATCTCCCGGTTGATACAGATGGCCATTGACATCAGGTTGAATAATGTCAGCAGGCCCGGAGACACAATCGGCACTGATACAAGGAATCCCCCACGACAAGGCTTCAAGTAGGGTCATTGGGAAACCTTCAAAAGATGACGTGAGCAATAACGCACTCACTTTTTCAATATCTTGCTGGACCAATTCCCAGGGATATTGTTGCCAACCATACCAGACAATTCGATCATCAATATTTAATTCTCTACCATAAGCCTGGCATTTTTCGAAATCGGAGCCATCACCCAATACATGGAGTTTCCAGTTACCTTTCGCTTGTGATAAGCCATCAAGCAGGTCTTTAACTCTTTTCTGGCCTTCAAATTTCATACGCCCAACATAAATAAACGTTGCCGTTTCACCTTCCTCGGGCGCGGGAATGACTGAGTCTTTAGTTTCGACGGGATTAAAAATAACATTTATCGTCGATTCTGCTACACCTCGATTAATCATTTGCTGTTTAATGCCAGAGCTGATTGCTAAATGATAGTCGGCACAGGTGATATATTCAGCATGTTTTTTGTGATCTAAAGAAAAATGTGGCCATGAAAATACTGGCATATCAATTCCTGATTTTTTACGTGCTTTTGCGGCAAACAGGCAGGAGATCACATCAATACAAATAACGATATCTGGTTGGTACTCCTGAAGCCATTTACTTAGAGCATGAATATGTTTCGCCCGACGTAAAAAACCTAAACGAATATTGGAAAATGAACATGAGTATTTAATACCTTCCAGCCATCCCTTATCCATTTTGTCATTACGACAAAAGAAAAACATTTCACTTTGGATATGTTGTTGCCTGAAGGTAGTAATAACATCACGGATGACAGTTTCCATGCCGCCAAATCCAGAAACAGCTTCGCCGATAAACGCTATTTTCATAGAAACTCTCATTAATTGAGTAAAACTCACTGTTTTAACGGTTTTATTTGTCTATAAAATCAGAAACAATCGTTGACATCATTTTATCTGGACTGAATTTATATAAACTATCATAATCCATTGGTTTAACAGATGAGTTAATAAAATACTCTAACTTATCCCAATCATCATGACCTATTATAAAAAAGCGAGATTCACTATAGATTTCTGAACCAAATACATTTATATTATTAGTAATTAATTTTTTATTGAAAAATAGTGCCTCAAGTATACGAAGAGTCCAGCCAGATTGGTTTTCTTTGGTTATATCAACAATTATATTAGCATTTAATGTTCTTCTAATATTCTCTTCATAAGATATTTGTTTTTCAATCAAATACTTTGAAGTCGTAGATGATGTCTTATCTTTGACAACATTAAAATCTAGCTTACATCCTAGTGTTGTTAATCTCTCGGCTAACTCATTAATTATTTGAAGACGCCCTTTATCACGACCAAGGAAAAAACATATTGGCTGGCTGTTATTTTTGTCAGATAAACTATAATTTCTAATTTCATCCATTCCTATAGGAAAAAATTGTTCTATTGCCTTGATCTTTTCATTCCCTATAAATCTATGCTCAAAATCATATATAATATCGAAATAATTCGCGTTATCAAGAATAAAATCTTCGCCAACAGTATTTCTTAGAAGCAAAACTTTATGACAGTTAATATTTTTTAATATTTGTTTATTGATACCTTTATTAACAACACTGTCATTAATGATAATTATGTCATCTTTTTTAATATCATTGAGGTAATGCTTGATGAATAATCGCCCCAGCCATGCATTATCCATCCCTATTTTTGATATTTTTTTATTAATCCAGTTATATTTTTTTGGTGTTGTTATATTTTTTATCTTGTACTTTTTTTTCAGGTACTGAATCATTTTTAATTCATAATCTGCAACCCAATTTATAAAATAAATAGTCATAATAAAGTTAGTTCCAGTACATACTAATAAATATTTTTATAATCCTTTGCGTTGTGTTCGCTCTTTAATACGCTCGGCCTTAACGCTTGCCATGTTCAATAAATTCTGTTCAAGAGACAATATTTTGCGTAAAGGCATCCCAAAATAAACCTTCATAAATCGCCAGATATCTCTTTGCGTCAGGCCAATATTCATTGATGAGAAATATAAACCAATCAGGTCTTTATCGCGCCAGCGGCGCGGTACTTTTGCACGTATCTGTGCCCGATGCAGATCGATAACTGAAATTTTTAATTCATCTTCCCGGCCAGTAAATGGCAAATGAAGCAAAAAGTGGCAAATGTAACAGTCGCGGTGATTTATCCCTGCAGTATGCATTTTACGCACCATAGTTGCTACACGTGCGATCAGCATACGCTTAACACGTATATCAGGCGGGTTGACTGCCCAATCGGCACAATAATCTTCAAGGCTAATTGTGGGAGTGAGATCTTCGGTAATAATAAATGATGCGCGAGTTAATGGATTTAACCCTTTTTCGCCAAACCCAATGCCCTTCATTGTATCAACGCCAACATCACTCAGGCGATGAATAGCGTGCCACTCTCTGTCTGCGCCCAAAACGGGCATCCGCAATGAGAGTAGATTTTTTATAATCTCTTTTAATGTCGTCCCCTTGTGCCATTTAAGAAAATAGCTTTTCCCGGACAGTTCAAAGCGTAATGTACGACGAGTCTCCAGTTCACGAAAGACCTCGCCGTTCAGTTTTTTGACCTCTGCAAAAGCATCTTTACCACGCCAAAGTGTGGCAAGCGGCTCTTTTAATTCAACCATCTAAACCACCTGTAATGATATCCGCGGCTTTTTCTGGCAAGCTATACAAATCCTGAGTATCGGCATAATGGCGAGCATTCTCCGCCCAGGCCATTCGCAATGGCGACTGAGTTAACGCTTTACGTAAAACTTCATTTAATTGTTCCTGAGAGAAAGGTTCAGCGATGACCGTTCCACAATTGGCATCCGCAATATAATGCGCGTACCCACATACCGCTGTTGTTAAAACAGGTAACCCAGCAGTGATCGCTTCTAGAAGAACGATACCCGCGGCTTCCTGATAAGCGGGATGCAGTAATAAATCAGCGGCTGCCATTAATTCTGACACATCATTGCGACCGGAGAAGAAATGCACATTGCTCCGCACGCCGAGTTTTTCTGCCAGCGCTTCAAATTTTCGCGGCTTATCCTGACCAACAACAAATAAAAGCGTATTGTGACGTAATGATTCCGGTAACGATGCCAAAGCTTCAATTGAGCGATCTACACCTTTACGGCCAAAATCTGATCCAACCTGCAGTAATAAGTTTTGTTGCTCTTTTATGCCATTTTTCTGGCGATAAATTTCACGGCTGTTTGGGATTTGCTCACTGTATTTTCTGTCCGGATAAATACCGGGAGGAAGAATTTGAAAACGTTCAGGTTCAGTTTGATAATGCTTCTGGAAATCGGCGATTTGCTTATCGGTCAGCATCATAAGTTTCGTCGATTTACCCTGCTCGAAAGTCGCTCGCTCAAATGCGGCATAATGGCGATATCGTGATGTTAAACGATATAAAAAACCTTTTTCTTGCGCAACTTTCTCGGCGTAACAAACATCAGCGGCAAAATAAACATCCAGGCCAGGCATCTTATTAAACCCAACAACGCGATCTGCGGGATGCTCTTTGAGATGATTTTGTACCCAGGCATAATATTCTGCATTGCGTCCATGGTTGGTATGGGACTTAACTGGCACCTGAATAAGCTCAAATGCTTTCGGGCAATCGCCTTCCCACGACTGTGTATATACCCGAACATGGTGGCCCCGTGCGGCAACTGTTGATGCAATGCGCATAAAGTCACGTTGAAGCCCACCAAATGGAAAATATTTATATAAACAAAACGCCACGATCATAATTGTGCATTCCTGTCAGCTGAAGGGGCATCTTCTGGCAACAGCTTTTCCGTAGCGGCGATCACATCCTCCGCTGGGATAACAGAAAGATATTTTTTGTTGCGGTCAAGTTCATGCCGGGTCGGCATTTTCTGATAATTCCCCGCCCAGAATTGAATAATATTCTCGGTCCAGGGACGCCAGAATACGTGATCCGTTGCACCAAATAGACTAATGACTGGCGTTTTCACTGCCGCTGCAATATGTCCCGGCGCAGAATCCACACCAATAAAAAGCACTGCATGATCAATTAATGCACCCAGTTCAGGAAAACGTGTTTTACCTGCAAGGCCAGTAATGGGTTTTGTTTCGCAACCTCGTGCAATCTCATCTACACAAGCGAGATCATCTGCCGAGGGCCCACAGGTTAGCACAACCTGATAGCCTCGCTGTTGCAGCGCATCGATAACCTTAGAAAATTTATCGTTATCCCAACACTTAAATATCTGACGCGCTGTCGGTTGGATGACAACATAATGATCTTTTACGCCCAGGGCATCTAATTCCCGGCGCATCTTCTTCCAGCAATCTTCGGCGTAACTCATTGTTGTGTCGGTGTAGAAATCGGTAATACCTAATGGCTCAAGGACCGATAAATTACGCTCAACAATATGTGTACCGTGTATTGGCGCTAAGTGTGTGAAGCTTTTTTTCCAAATACCATGCTGCCGATGACCATAAAGTTGCGATATTTTCATCCGTGCAGGTAAACAACGTACCAGCAGCGCCACCATCCACTGATCCGTAAGATTAATGACCAGGTCATAATTATTCGCACGCAGAGTTTTTATCAACGAAAGCACATTTTTAATTTTATCGAAAGTTCCCGCACCTTTATTGCTTATCCCATAGAGCGCATTAATTTCCGGGTTTTCAGACAAAATAGGGATGGTGTCCTGATAAAGCAGCATATCGATTTTTGCATCAGGATAATTCTGCTTGAGCGTACTGATGACAGGAGTAGTTAATAACATATCCCCATGATATCGCATCTTTATGACCAGGATTTTTCGAAATGGCTTTTCCACTAGCGACTCTTTTGTGTGATTGTCTGGTTAAGTTAAGCAGAAAAAAGCACGCTACCGCCCCAGGCTCAACAGCTACCTGAATACTGATAACGCACTTACTTTGACGTGCTAGTGTATCATTTCTTTCGCAGCAATCCGACCCGAATGATTTTTATACACAAAATATACTTTAATCATAAAAATCAAATAGATAAAAAATAGCATTTCGATAATGTCAGTACGGCCTATGTAGATTTGAAAATGGGGCCGAGTTTCAATGAATCGCATAAAAATACAAAAAAAATGAAGATGTAGCGGCAGATCAGACCAAACTGAAGCTATTTAAGTCAAAAACGGGAAAAGTAATGGTAAAGCCACAGCTAAATACATAGAATCCCCAGCACATCCATAAGTCAGCTATTTACTATGCTCGAATTGCTTTACACCGCCCTTCTCTACCTTATTCAGCCGCTGATCTGGATACGGCTCTGGGTGCGCGGACGTAAGGCTCCGGCCTATCGAAAACGCTGGGGTGAACGTTACGGTTTTTACCGCCATCCGCTAAAACCAGGCGGCATTATGCTGCACTCCGTCTCCGTCGGTGAAACTCTGGCGGCAATCCCGTTGGTGCGCGCGCTGCGTCATCGTTATCCTGATTTACCGATTACCGTAACAACCATGACGCCAACCGGTTCGGAGCGCGTACAATCGGCTTTCGGGAAGGATGTTCAGCACGTTTATCTGCCGTATGATCTGCCCGATGCACTCAACCGTTTCCTGAATAAAGTCGACCCTAAACTGGTGTTGATTATGGAAACCGAACTATGGCCTAACCTGATTGCGGCGCTACATAAACGTAAAATTCCGCTGGTGATCGCTAACGCGCGACTCTCTGCCCGCTCGGCCGCAGGTTATGCCAAACTGGGTAAATTCGTCCGTCGCTTGCTGCGTCGTATTACGCTGATTGCTGCGCAAAATGAAGAAGATGGTGCACGTTTTGTGGCGCTGGGCGCAAAAAATAATCAGGTGACCGTTACCGGTAGCCTGAAATTCGATATTTCTGTAACGCCGCAGTTGGCTGCTAAAGCCGTGACGCTGCGCCGCCAGTGGGCACCACACCGCCCGGTATGGATTGCCACCAGCACTCACGAAGGCGAAGAGAGTGTGGTGATCGCCGCACATCAGGCATTGTTACAGCAATTCCCGAATTTATTGCTCATCCTGGTACCCCGTCATCCGGAACGCTTCCCGGATGCGATTAACCTTGTCCGCCAGGCTGGACTAAGCTATATCACACGCTCTTCAGGGGAAGTCCCCTCCACCAGCACGCAGGTTGTGGTTGGCGATACGATGGGCGAGTTGATGTTACTGTATGGCATTGCCGATCTCGCCTTTGTTGGCGGTTCACTGGTTGAACGTGGTGGGCATAATCCGCTGGAAGCTGCCGCACACGCTATTCCGGTATTGATGGGGCCGCATACTTTTAACTTTAAAGACATTTGCGCGCGGCTGGAGCAGGCAAGCGGGCTGATTACCGTTACCGATGCCACTACGCTTGCAAAAGAGGTTTCCTCTTTACTCACCGACGCCGATTACCGTAGTTTCTATGGCCGTCATGCCGTTGAAGTACTGTATCAAAACCAGGGCGCGCTACAGCGTCTGCTTCAACTGCTGGAACCTTACCTGCCACCGAAAACGCATTGAGGTTGTTATGCAAAAACGGGCGATTTATCCGGGTACTTTCGATCCCATTACCAATGGTCATATCGATATCGTGACGCGCGCCACGCAGATGTTCGATCACGTTATTCTGGCGATTGCCGCCAGCCCCAGTAAAAAACCGATGTTTACCCTGGAAGAGCGTGTGGCACTGGCACAGCAGGCAACCGCGCATCTGGGGAACGTGGAAGTGGTCGGGTTTAGTGATTTAATGGCGAACTTCGCCCGTAATCAACACGCTACGGTGCTGATTCGTGGCCTGCGTGCGGTGGCAGATTTTGAATATGAAATGCAGCTGGCGCATATGAATCGCCACTTAATGCCGGAACTGGAAAGTGTGTTTCTGATGCCGTCGAAAGAGTGGTCGTTTATCTCTTCATCGTTGGTGAAAGAGGTGGCGCGCCATCAGGGCGATGTCACCCATTTCCTGCCGGAGAATGTCCATCAGGCGCTGATGGCGAAGTTAGCGTAGCGTTTATGCCGGATGGTATGCCATCCGGCGCGCATGAATTACTTCTGGCACTGCCGACAATAAAACGTTGCCCGCTGCGCATGTTTAGTCGCCACAATCGGCGTACCGCACACCCGACACGGCTCACCTTTTCGCCCGTAAACCTGCAATTCCTGAGCGAAATAGCCCGGTTTACCATCACTTTGCAGAAAATCTTTCAGCGTTGTACCACCCTGCTCAATCGAACGCAGCAACACCGCTTTAATCACCCGAGCTAACAATTCACACTCTGCCAGCGACAGTGATGACGCCAGCCGATCCGGATGGATCCCCGCCGCAAACAGTGATTCGCTGGCATAGATATTCCCTACCCCTACCACCAGCTTGTTATCCATCAGCCACGGTTTAATCGCCGTTTTTTTCTTCGCGCACTTCTGATGCAGATACTCACCATTGAAATCGTCGCTAAGCGGCTCCGGTCCAAGATGGGTCAGCACATTATGCCCTTCCAGCTCTTTGGTCCACAGCCAGGCACCAAAGCGGCGCGGATCGGTGTAGCGCAGCACTTTGCCGTTGCTCATCACCAAATCCACATGGTCATGCTTTTCAGGGGGAAGTTCTTCTGGAAGGATGCGCAGGCTGCCAGACATCCCTAAATGAATGATAATCCAGCCCTCAGGCAGCTCCAGCAGCAGATATTTAGCCCGCCGCTGCACGCTAAGCACTGGTTGGTCGCTTAAACGGTAGATCTCTTCTGAAACCGGCCAGCGCAAGCGTCCGTTGCGCACCACTGCATGAAGAATGGTTGCACCAACGAGATGCGGTTCTATGCCGCGGCGGCTGGTTTCAACTTCGGGTAATTCAGGCATAGCATCTCCAGGAATGAACAGATGCAGTCAATATGGGGGCAAGCAGATAACAAAAAACCCCGCCGGAGCGAGGTTTTTTGTTACATCAAAGCGAGAATTATTTGATTTTCGCTTCTTTGTAGATCACGTGCTGGCGAACAACTGGATCGAATTTTTTCAGTTCCAGTTTTTCCGGCTTAGTACGTTTGTTCTTCGTAGTGGTATAGAAGTGACCAGTACCAGCAGAAGAAACCAGCTTGATTTTCTCACGAATACCTTTAGCCATGATTTATTTCCTCTAAGTACTTAGTACTTTTCGCCACGGGCACGCAGTTCAGCCAGAACTGTATCGATGCCTTTTTTATCGATTACACGCATACCTTTAGCAGATACGCGCAGGGTGACAAAACGCTTCTCGCTCTCAACCCAGAAACGGTGAGAGTGCAGGTTCGGCAGGAAACGGCGTTTAGTCGCGTTCAGTGCGTGGGAACGGTTGTTACCGGTCACCGGACGCTTGCCAGTAACTTGGCAGACTCGGGACATGTCTATTCTCCAAAAATCAAATTAGCTCGAGCTTCGTATGGGGTATTGGCGCCTCGTCAGGCTTTACAGCCCGGTCATCGCAGTTCTATGTGAACTCTCGATTGCCAGGCCCAAATGCCAAACCCGAGATTCTCAAAGGTGGCGTAGTATACGCTGACTCAGCGATGTGCTCAAGTCCCGAACAGACAAAGATCCCGAAGGATCGCGCATAGCGGGTTAAATCCAGCCGCGTTCGGCAAAAGAAACATACTCTCCACGCCCAATCACGATATGGTCGAGCACGCGTAAATCCATGAACTGACAACTCTTTATTATCCGTTCAGTAATGAGTTTATCCGCTTTACTGGGTTCAGCACAACCCGAAGGGTGATTATGTGCAAGGATCAGCGCCGAGGCGTTTATTTTTATCGCTTCGCGGATAATTTCCCGAGGATGGACTTCAACATGGTTTAGCGTGCCGGAAAAAAGACGCCTATGCGTTATAACCCGGTGTTGGGAGTCGAGAAAGATCACCATAAAGATCTCCCGCTCCTCACCCGTGAGCTGGCTTTGTAAAAATTCCCTCGTCATCTCCGGGCTGAGTAAAGGGCTTTCTTCACGCATCCGCACGTTGTAGTAACGCCGCGCCAGTTCAGCAATCCCCTTTAACTGGGCAAATTTCGCCACGCCAATTCCATGAACGCCACTAAATTGTTCATATTCAGAGGTTAACAAGCCATAAAGAGAGCCGAAATTCTCCAGCATCTCTTTTGCCAGGGTTAATACATCTTTACCGCGCGTTCCGGTACGCAGAAATAGCGCCAGCAGCTCGACATCCGTTAAGGCGCTAATACCAAACTTCAGCATTTTTTCGCGCGGCATCAACAGCTGTGAATTGTTTTTCACCTTCACCTCCTTTGTGGTGCTCGCATCCTGTCATAGCCGTTTCGTTAAATCGACGGCCAGTTTTCAATCCTGGAAAGCGCCTCGCAAAGTGAATCTCAGGTGAAGGCACGACAACAAAAGTATTGTGATAAAATCGCCAACTTCTGGTGTCACCCTACAGGAAAAATCATCATGAGCCTGGCCGGTAAAAAAATCGTTCTCGGCGTTAGCGGCGGTATTGCTGCCTATAAAACCCCTGAACTGGTGCGTCGTTTGCGCGATCGCGGGGCCGACGTCCGCGTAGCCATGACCGAAGCGGCAAAAGCCTTTATCACCCCACTTAGCTTGCAGGCGGTTTCTGGTTATCCCGTTTCCGACAGTCTGCTGGACCCGGCAGCCGAAGCCGCTATGGGCCATATTGAGCTGGGTAAATGGGCTGATTTAGTGATTCTCGCCCCTGCCACGGCAGATTTGATTGCCCGTGTTGCTGCCGGAATGGCGAATGACCTGGTATCGACGATTTGTCTGGCTACACCTGCGCCTGTAGCCGTGCTCCCCGCCATGAACCAGCAGATGTACCGTGCCGCTGCCACGCAGCATAATTTAGAGGTGCTTGCTTCCCGTGGTTTGCTCATCTGGGGGCCAGACAGTGGCAGTCAGGCTTGTGGTGATATCGGTCCTGGGCGAATGCTCGATCCGTTAACCATTGTGGATATGGCGGTAGCGCATTTTTCGCCCGTCAACGACCTGAAACATCTGAACATTATGATTACCGCCGGCCCGACGCGTGAACCGCTCGATCCGGTGCGTTATATCTCTAATCACAGCTCCGGCAAGATGGGTTTTGCTATCGCCGCCGCCGCTGCCCGTCGTGGCGCGAACGTCACGCTGGTATCAGGTCCGGTTTCACTACCGACGCCACCGTTTGTTAAACGTGTTGATGTGATGACCGCGCTGGAAATGGAAGCCGCCGTGAATGCTTCTGTACAGCAGCAAAATATTTTTATCGGCTGCGCCGCCGTGGCGGATTATCGCGCAGCTACCGTGGCCCCAGAGAAAATCAAAAAGCAGGCCACGCAGGGTGATGAATTAACAATAAAAATGGTTAAAAACCCCGATATCGTCGCAGGCGTTGCCGCACTAAAAGACCATCGACCCTACGTCGTTGGATTTGCCGCCGAAACAAATAATGTGGAAGAATACGCCCGGCAAAAACGTATCCGTAAAAACCTTGATCTGATCTGCGCGAACGATGTTTCCCAGCCAACTCAAGGATTTAACAGCGACAACAACGCATTACACCTTTTCTGGCAGGACGGAGATAAAGTCTTACCGCTTGAGCGCAAAGAGCTCCTTGGCCAATTATTACTCGACGAGATCGTGACCCGTTATGATGAAAAAAATCGACGTTAAGATTCTGGACCCGCGCGTTGGGAAGGAATTTCCGCTCCCGACTTATGCCACCTCTGGCTCTGCCGGACTTGACCTGCGTGCCTGTCTCAACGACGCCGTAGAACTGGCTCCGGGTGACACTACGCTGGTTCCGACCGGGCTGGCGATTCATATTGCCGATCCTTCACTGGCGGCAATGATGCTGCCGCGCTCCGGATTGGGACATAAGCACGGTATCGTGCTTGGTAACCTGGTAGGATTGATCGATTCTGACTATCAGGGCCAGTTGATGATTTCCGTGTGGAACCGTGGTCAGGACAGCTTCACCATTCAACCTGGCGAACGCATCGCCCAGATGATTTTTGTTCCGGTAGTACAGGCTGAATTTAATCTGGTGGAAGATTTCGACGCCACCGACCGCGGTGAAGGCGGCTTTGGTCACTCTGGTCGTCAGTAACACATACGCATCCGAATAACGTCATAACATAGCCGCAAACATTTCGTTTGCGGTCATAGCGTGGGTGCCGCCTGGCAAGTGCTTATTTTCAGGGGTATTTTGTAACATGGCAGAAAAACAAACTGCGAAAAGGAACCGTCGCGAGGAAATACTTCAGTCTCTGGCGCTGATGCTGGAATCCAGCGATGGAAGCCAACGTATCACGACGGCAAAACTGGCCGCCTCTGTCGGCGTTTCCGAAGCGGCACTGTATCGCCACTTCCCCAGTAAGACCCGCATGTTCGATAGCCTGATTGAGTTTATCGAAGATAGCCTGATTACTCGCATCAACCTGATTCTGAAAGATGAGAAAGACACCACAGCGCGCCTGCGTCTGATTGTGTTGCTGCTTCTCGGTTTTGGTGAGCGTAATCCTGGCCTGACCCGCATCCTCACTGGTCATGCGCTAATGTTTGAACAGGATCGCCTGCAAGGGCGCATCAACCAGCTGTTCGAGCGTATTGAAGCGCAGCTGCGCCAGGTATTGCGTGAAAAGAGAATGCGTGAGGGTGAAGGTTACACCACCGATGAAACCCTGCTGGCAAGCCAGATCCTGGCCTTCTGTGAAGGTATGCTGTCACGTTTTGTCCGCAGCGAATTTAAATACCGCCCGACGGATGATTTTGACGCCCGCTGGCCGCTAATTGCGGCACAGTTGCAGTAATATGACGCCGGATGACTTTTCATCCGGCGAGTTTCTTTAAACGCCAAACTCTTCGCGATAGGCCTTAACCGCCGCCAGATGTTCCGCCATTTCCGGCTTCTCTTCCAGGTAAGCAATCAGGTCTTTCAGGGTGATGATAGAGATCACTTTGCAGTTGTAATCACGCTCAACTTCCTGAATCGCCGAAATCTCGCCGCGCCCGCGTTCCTGACGATCGAGCGAAATCAACACGCCAGCAAGCGTCGCGCCATTGGCCTGAATAATCTCCATCGACTCGCGAATCGCCGTTCCGGCGGTGATCACATCATCTACCAGCATTACGCGTCCTTGTAACGCGCTACCAACCAGATTGCCGCCTTCACCGTGGTCTTTTGCTTCTTTGCGGTTAAAGCAGTACGGCAGGTCCAGGTCGTGATGCTCCGCCAGTGCCACAGCGGTTGTGGTGGCAATCGGGATCCCTTTGTAAGCAGGGCCAAACAGCAGATCGAACTCAATGCCGGAATCCACCAACGCTTCAGCGTAAAAACGGCCTAACAGTGCCAGATCGCGCCCGGTATTAAACAGCCCGGCGTTGAAGAAATAGGGGCTTTTGCGCCCGGATTTCAGCGTAAACTCGCCAAACTTTAACACCTGCTTGCTAAGCGCAAATTCAATAAACTGGCGCTGATATGGTTTCATGCCTTCGCTCCTCATCTTACTTTTCTACAGACAAAAAAAAGGCGACTCATCAGTCGCCTTAAAAATCAGTTTGCCAGCGCCGCCTTCTGCGTCGCTACAATGGATTCGATTCCCCCTCGGGCCAGAGCCAACAAGATGAGTAGCTCTTCATGGGTGAACGGCTCGCCTTCTGCCGTCCCCTGCACTTCAATGATGCGCCCGTCTTCGGTCATCACTACGTTCATGTCGGTCTCTGCGGCAGAGTCTTCAACGTATTCCAGATCGCAAACCGCTTCGCCGTTCACAATTCCGACAGAAACTGCGGCTACCATCCCTTTCATCGGATTGGTTTTCAGCTTGCCGTTTTCCACCAGCTTCTGTAGCGCATCTACCAGCGCCACGCAGGCACCCGTAATCGACGCGGTACGCGTGCCACCATCAGCCTGAAGCACGTCGCAGTCCAGCGTAATGGTGAACTCACCCAGCGCTTTCAAATCTACTGCCGCGCGAAGAGCACGGGCGATCAGACGCTGGATTTCCATTGTGCGTCCACCCTGCTTACCTTTCGCCGCTTCACGAGCGTTACGGGTGTGGGTAGAACGTGGCAGCATGCCGTACTCTGCGGTGATCCAGCCCTGGCCCTGACCTTTCAGGAAGCGCGGCACGCCTTCTTCAATAGAGGCGGTACACAACACTTTGGTATCGCCAAATTCGACCAGCACCGAGCCTTCTGCATGTTTTGTATAGTTACGAGTCAGGGTAACGGGACGCACCTGATTATTGCTACGGCCTGCTGGACGCATATTGAAATCTCCGGCTTGAAACAAATGTGGCTGCGCATTATACGGACTTCCGGCGGTTATTCCTATCCTGACAAGGCATCGATGGCTATAATCCTTCCACCTCTCCTTTTATAAACAGGAACGTCTATGATCCGCAGTATGACCGCCTACGCCCGGCGTGAAATCAAGGGTGAATGGGGGAGCGCAACCTGGGAAATGCGCTCGGTAAACCAGCGTTATCTGGAAACTTACTTTCGTCTGCCGGAGCAGTTCCGTAGCCTTGAACCTGTCGTTCGCGAGCGTATTCGTTCTCGCCTGACGCGCGGTAAAGTGGAATGTACCCTGCGCTATGAGCCAGATGTTAGCGCGCAAGGTGAGCTGATCCTCAACGAAAAACTGGCTAAACAGCTGGTAACTGCCGCGAACTGGGTAAAAATGCAGAGTGACGAAGGGGAAATCAACCCGGTTGATATTCTACGCTGGCCGGGCGTGATGGCAGCCCAGGAGCAGGATCTTGACGCCATTGCCGCTGAAATTCTCGCGGCGCTGGATGGTACGCTGGACGACTTTATTGTCGCGCGCGAAACCGAAGGTCAGGCACTGAAAGCATTGATCGAGCAGCGTCTGGAAGGCGTCACCGCCGAAGTGGTCAAAGTCCGCTCCCATATGCCGGAAATCCTGCAATGGCAGCGTGAGCGTCTGGTCGCGAAGCTGGAAGATGCTCAGGTGCAACTGGAAAACAACCGTCTGGAGCAGGAACTGGTTCTGCTGGCACAACGAATTGACGTTGCCGAAGAACTGGATCGCCTCGAAGCGCATGTCAAAGAGACCTACAACATTCTGAAGAAAAAAGAAGCGGTTGGTCGTCGTCTGGATTTTATGATGCAGGAGTTCAACCGCGAGTCGAACACTCTTGCGTCGAAGTCTATCAATGCCGAAGTGACAAACTCCGCCATCGAGCTGAAAGTGTTGATTGAGCAGATGCGCGAGCAGATTCAGAACATCGAATAACTCGTAACGCCAATTCTTACTTTTCCGCCTTCACAAATGCCGCCACTCAAACAGAGCGGCATTTTTCTTCCCCGCAACATTCAATTCTGTTTTGCGTGCCTGCTCCAGATTTTGCGATGTTTTTTTGCCCAGCACACTGAGAACGTGAGATACTCACAACTGTATATAAATACAGTTACAGATTTACTTTCTTTGCAATTGATATCACATGGAGTGGGCAATGAACGAACATCATCAACCTTTTGAAGAGATAAAACTGATTAATGCAAACGGAGCAGAACAATGGTCAGCAAGACAACTTGGGAAACTACTGGGTTATTCAGAGTATCGTCACTTTATACCTGTATTAACGCGCGCCAAAGAAGCCTGTGAGAACAGTGGTCACACAATTGATGACCATTTCGAGGAGATCCTCGATATGGTCAAAATTGGCTCAAATGCCAAAAGAGCATTAAAAGACATCGTACTCTCCCGCTATGCCTGTTACCTGGTAGTACAAAACGGCGACCCTGCGAAACCGGTCATTGCGGCAGGGCAGACTTATTTTGCTATCCAGACCCGACGGCAGGAGCTTGCTGACGATGAAGCATTTAAGCAACTTCGTGAAGACGAAAAGCGTCTGTTTCTGAGAAATGAGTTGAAAGAACATAACAAACAATTGGTTGAGGCAGCACAGCAAGCTGGGGTAGCGACAGCTACTGATTTCGCCATATTTCAGAATCATGGTTACCAGGGGCTGTATGGTGGATTAGATCAGAAAGCTATTCATCAGCGGAAGGGGCTGAAAAAGAATCAGAAGATCCTGGATCATATGGGTTCAACAGAACTGGCGGCTAATCTCTTTCGAGCTACCCAAACAGAAGAAAAACTCAAGCGGGATGGCGTGAATTCAAAACAGCAAGCAAACACCACACACTTTGACGTGGGTCGCAAGGTGAGGCAAACCATTCAGGAACTTGGCGGAACCATGCCTGAGGAGTTGCCGACCCCGCAGGTCAGCATCAAGCAGTTGGAAAACAGTGTAAAAATTACAGAGAAGAAATAGCAGAAACTAAAAACTCTTTTTGTTGATTGAGACACCCGATGCGTAAGCCAAGGTCCAGGTGCAGTGAACACAATGGCTAAATATTGCACCTTTCTTTTCCCCCTCAGTTTTAACCTATTTTTTCTTATGCATTTTCTCAGACAAGAAGTCAGAAGAATGCATCTCTGCTACAGAAAATAGCGATTTCACATAACTACAAGTTATCAATTTCCCCTCCCCTTAAAAAATCTCAATCGTGACAATGCGCACAAATCGCTACCCTGCCAGACAGATTTTTAGGGAGAGAACCATGCTGTTACACATTTTGTATTTGGTTGGCATTACTGCCGAAGCCATGACGGGGGCGCTGGCGGCCGGACGACGGCGCATGGATACATTTGGCGTAATTATTATTGCGACCGCCACCGCAATTGGCGGAGGGTCAGTGCGCGATATTCTGCTGGGCCACTATCCGCTCGGCTGGGTCAAACACCCGGAATATGTGATTATCGTCGCTACCGCCGCAGTACTCACCACTATCGTTGCTCCTGTAATGCCTTACCTGCGCAAAGTGTTTCTGGTGCTCGATGCGCTCGGACTGGTGGTCTTTTCTATCATCGGGGCACAGGTTGCACTGGATATGGGGCACGGCCCAATTATTGCCGTTGTCGCGGCGGTAACCACCGGCGTGTTTGGCGGCGTTTTGCGCGATATGTTCTGTAAACGTATCCCACTGGTATTCCAGAAAGAGTTGTATGCCGGTGTCTCATTTGCCTCCGCCGTGCTGTACATCGCGCTGCAACACTATGTTTCTAACCATGATGTGGTAATTATCTCCACCCTGGTATTCGGCTTTTTTGCCCGCTTACTGGCGCTACGCCTTAAGCTGGGATTACCGGTCTTTTACTACAGCCACGAAGGACACTAAGGTTCAAAACCTGTGATCTGCTGGGCAGCCAGCCAACTGCCCAGCTTCTTGATTTGCGCATTTTCCTTCCATTCAATAACCTGTCTGGCGCGTCCCGATCCAGTCCCCGGCAGCTGCTGCCAGAACTGCTCCGTGCTAAATAAAAGTTGCGACCAGGACCGTTCATCACTGGCATTAAGCGCCGCCCGGGTTAGCGGTATTCCCATTGCCATCACCCAGCGAGTAAAAGGCTGCTTACGAGCCAGATTAAACTGATGCCATAGCTGCGCACTTTTACTTTTCGCGATCCCCGGCGTGTTCTGTAATTGCTCTGGCGTTAATAAAAGCCAGGAAAAGATATGTTCAAAGCGATGAGTCTGATGCAGCGCGCGCCAACCGGCCTCACCAATGCCATCCAGCCCAAGAACCTGTTTTGCCCCCAGCCAGACTAAGCGTGAAATGAACTGTTCCTGACAAACATCAGAAGCAAAGTAGCAGGTCAACGAGTTAAAGCGGTTTTCTGGCGGTGTCGGTTTTGTACGTTCTGCACCGCGCCACACCACATCATCAATGCGAGGAATACCCTGACCGGCAAGGCTGACGAGAATCTGATCACCAGGCGCAATATCCCACTCCTGCCAGCGCCTGACGGAACCAATATTCACCCGCTGGACTTTTTTATCATCCAGCATGACAGGTGCGAGTGACGCAACCACCGATATTTTACCGCTCTTACCCACCGCAAACTGAATTGCCTTCACTTCGGCAACCTGAGCTACAGGTTGATATTTCCAGGCCACCAGCCACTCTGCCTGGCCCGGTAGCCAATGGCGGGATTCTGGCTCTTTCGCCGCTCGTACAACTACGCCATCGGTGACGAAGGGTAATTCCGCTTTCCACCACTCATTGCGTACGCGCGCAACTTCATCAGCATTTTTCACCGCACGGGTATACGTCTGCGTTAGAGTAAAACCTGCGGTAGCCAGCTCTTTTAAACGATCAGACATTAACTGCGGTCCATCCGGCCATGCCCAGACAAAAACGCCCAGAGAATTCAGCGTGTCGCTATCGTCCTGGCGCATCATCAAGCCAGCAACTTTTGCGCGGGCATTTATTCCCCCCATTTGTTGTTGGATATGCCCCTCGCGCTGGAGAAATATTTCCCCCTGAAGCGTACTGTTGGCTAAAGGCCCGCTAACGGTTTGCGGCACAGCGGAAATTAAGCTAACTTTCTGCGTCCAGTCCTCGCCTTTCAGGCCATTACCGCGACTGATTGCTTTGTTCAGTTTCCCGTCCCGATAAACCAGGGTTACCGCAACGCCATCAACTTTTGGCTGCACCCAAAGATCGCTACGTTCTCGCATCCACAGACTTAATGCGTTTTTATCCACCATTTTGCGTACACCCGTATGGGCAACCGGATGCATAACCGCACCATTTAAAGGCGGCATCATCACGTCGCGGGGCTCGCTCCCAAAGCAGCGTTGCCACTGCGTAAGACGGGCGCTTAACTGATCGTAAACACCGTCTTCCACCTCACTTTTTCCTTCCTTCCAGTAGTCATCGTCCCACTGTTTTATTTGCTGTTGCAGGCGGGAAATTTCTTCCTGTGCTCTGGCTGGCGACCAGGCCGGACAGACCGCCCACACAGATGATTGCCAGCACAAGATACCTATTAATATCGCCATCCATACTTTCATCATCACCTCCGCTGTAGATAGTCAGGCAGATATACAACGTGATGAAAGCAAAGCCGAGTGGCAAAAACGGAGTCTGCGAGGACGCTTCCTGAAAATCGTCTTTATTGCAGTGAATGACAGGCAAATGCGGAAGCAGCTACGCAAAACGCAACAACTTTGCGCAAAAAGTGTGAGCAAGGGCTACGTCACATGGCCGCGCCGTGTATAATAAGCTCGTATGTAGGCTTTATTTCGCTAATCACATACGAAAGATACTCATGGCTCAAGGCACGCTTTATATTGTTTCTGCCCCCAGTGGCGCGGGTAAATCCAGCCTGATTCAGGCTTTATTAAAAACCCAACCGTTGTATGACACCCAGGTTTCTGTTTCACACACCACACGCCAACCGCGTCCTGGTGAAGTCCACGGTGAACATTATTTCTTTGTTAATCATGATGAATTTAAAGAAATGATTAGCAGAGATGCGTTCCTCGAACACGCAGAAGTTTTTGGTAATTACTATGGCACTTCGCGTGAGGCCATTGAGCAAGTACTGGCGACCGGTGTCGATGTTTTTCTCGATATCGACTGGCAGGGCGCGCAGCAAATTCGCCAGAAGATGCCGCACGCGCGGAGTATCTTTATTTTACCGCCGTCCAAAATTGAACTGGACCGCCGTCTACGCGGTCGCGGTCAGGACAGCGAAGAGGTCATTGCAAAGCGTATGGCGCAAGCTGTTGCAGAAATGAGCCATTACGCCGAATATGATTATCTGATTGTGAATGATGACTTCGATACCGCGTTGACCGATTTGAAGACCATTATTCGCGCCGAACGTCTGCGCATGAGCCGCCAAAAGCAGCGTCATGACGCTTTAATCAGCAAATTGTTGGCAGACTGAACCTGATTTCAGTATCATGCCCAGTCATTTCTTCACCTGTGGAGCTTTTTAAGTATGGCACGCGTAACTGTTCAGGACGCTGTAGAGAAAATTGGTAACCGTTTTGACCTGGTACTGGTCGCCGCGCGTCGCGCTCGTCAGATGCAGGTAGGCGGAAAGGATCCGCTGGTACCGGAAGAAAACGATAAAACCACTGTAATCGCGCTGCGCGAAATCGAAGAAGGTCTGATCAACAACCAGATCCTCGACGTTCGCGAACGCCAGGAACAGCAAGAGCAGGAAGCCGCTGAATTACAAGCCGTTACCGCTATTGCTGAAGGTCGTCGTTAATCACAAAGCGGGTCGCCCTTGTATCTGTTTGAAAGCCTGAATCAACTGATTCAAACCTACCTGCCGGAAGACCAAATCAAGCGTCTGCGGCAGGCGTATCTCGTTGCACGTGATGCTCACGAGGGGCAAACACGTTCAAGCGGTGAACCCTATATCACGCACCCGGTAGCGGTTGCCTGCATTCTGGCCGAGATGAAACTCGACTATGAAACGCTGATGGCGGCGCTGCTGCATGACGTGATTGAAGATACTCCCGCCACCTACCAGGATATGGAACAGCTTTTTGGTAAAAGCGTCGCCGAGCTGGTAGAGGGGGTGTCGAAACTTGATAAACTCAAGTTCCGCGATAAGAAAGAGGCGCAGGCCGAAAACTTTCGCAAGATGATTATGGCGATGGTGCAGGATATCCGCGTCATCCTCATCAAACTTGCCGACCGTACCCACAACATGCGCACGCTGGGCTCACTTCGCCCGGACAAACGTCGCCGCATCGCCCGTGAAACTCTCGAAATTTATAGCCCGCTGGCGCACCGTTTAGGTATCCACCACATTAAAACCGAACTCGAAGAGCTGGGTTTTGAGGCGCTGTATCCCAACCGTTATCGCGTAATCAAAGAAGTGGTGAAAGCCGCGCGCGGCAACCGTAAAGAGATGATCCAGAAGATTCTTTCTGAAATCGAAGGGCGTTTGCAGGAAGCGGGAATACCGTGCCGCGTCAGTGGTCGCGAGAAGCATCTTTATTCGATTTACTGCAAAATGGTGCTCAAAGAGCAGCGTTTTCACTCGATCATGGACATCTACGCTTTCCGCGTGATCGTCAATGATTCTGACACCTGTTATCGCGTGCTGGGCCAGATGCACAGCCTGTACAAGCCGCGTCCGGGCCGCGTGAAAGACTATATCGCCATTCCAAAAGCGAACGGCTATCAGTCTTTGCACACCTCGATGATCGGCCCGCACGGTGTGCCGGTTGAGGTCCAGATCCGTACCGAAGATATGGACCAGATGGCGGAGATGGGTGTTGCCGCGCACTGGGCTTATAAAGAGCACGGCGAAACCAGTACTACCGCACAAATCCGCGCCCAGCGCTGGATGCAAAGCCTGCTGGAGCTGCAACAGAGCGCCGGTAGTTCGTTTGAATTTATCGAGAGCGTTAAATCCGATCTCTTCCCGGATGAGATTTACGTTTTCACACCGGAAGGGCGCATTGTCGAGCTGCCTGCCGGTGCAACGCCCGTCGACTTCGCTTATGCAGTGCATACCGATATCGGTCATGCCTGCGTGGGCGCACGCGTTGACCGCCAGCCTTACCCGCTGTCGCAGCCGCTTACCAGCGGTCAAACCGTTGAAATCATTACCGCTCCGGGCGCTCGCCCGAATGCCGCTTGGCTGAACTTTGTCGTTAGCTCGAAAGCGCGCGCCAAAATTCGTCAGTTGCTGAAAAACCTCAAGCGTGATGATTCTGTAAGCCTGGGCCGTCGTCTGCTCAACCATGCTTTGGGTGGTAGCCGTAAGCTGAATGAAATCCCGCAGGAAAATATTCAGCGCGAGCTGGATCGCATGAAGCTGGCAACGCTTGACGATCTGCTGGCAGAAATCGGACTTGGTAACGCAATGAGCGTGGTGGTCGCGAAAAATCTGCAACATGGGGACGCCTCCATTCCACCGGCAACCCAAAGCCACGGACATCTGCCCATTAAAGGTGCCGATGGCGTGCTGATCACCTTTGCGAAATGCTGCCGCCCTATTCCTGGCGACCCGATTATCGCCCACGTCAGCCCCGGTAAAGGTCTGGTGATCCACCATGAATCCTGCCGTAATATCCGTGGCTACCAGAAAGAGCCAGAGAAGTTTATGGCTGTGGAATGGGATAAAGAGACGGCGCAGGAGTTCATCACCGAAATCAAGGTGGAGATGTTCAATCATCAGGGTGCGCTGGCAAACCTGACGGCGGCAATTAACACCACGACTTCGAATATTCAAAGTTTGAATACGGAAGAGAAAGATGGTCGCGTCTACAGCGCCTTTATTCGTCTGACCGCTCGTGACCGTGTGCATCTGGCGAATATCATGCGCAAAATCCGCGTGATGCCAGACGTGATTAAAGTCACCCGAAACCGAAATTAATGTTTTATGAACCCAACACGTTATGCACGCATCTGCGAAATGCTCGCCAGGCGGCAGCCTGATCTGACCGTCTGCATGGAGCAGGTCCACAAACCTCATAACGTTTCTGCGATTATTCGTACCGCAGATGCCGTTGGCGTACATGAAGTTCACGCCGTCTGGCCTGGTAGCCGCATGCGCACCATGGCTTCGGCAGCGGCGGGTAGTAACAGCTGGGTACAGGTGAAAACACACCGCACCATTGGCGATGCCGTCGCTCATCTCAAAGGCCAGGGCATGCAGATTCTGGCAACCCATCTTTCTGATAACGCTGTCGATTTCCGCGAAATTGATTACACTCGCCCGACCTGCATTTTGATGGGACAGGAGAAAACGGGCATCACGCAGGAAGCATTGGCCCTGGCGGATCAGGACATCATCATTCCGATGATCGGCATGGTGCAGTCGCTGAATGTTTCCGTTGCCTCAGCCCTCATTCTTTACGAAGCCCAGCGTCAGCGGCAAAATGCAGGCATGTACCTGCGTGAAAACAGCATGTTGCCGGAAGCAGAGCAACAACGCCTGTTGTTTGAAGGCGGCTATCCGGTGCTGGCGAAAGTCGCAAAACGCAAAGGCCTGCCTTATCCCCACGTCAATCAGCAAGGCGAGATCGAAGCTGATGCCGACTGGTGGGCTACTATGCAGGCTGCAGGGTAAGTGCCATGAAAGGTCGCCTGTTAGATGCTGTCCCACTCAGTTCCCTAACGGGCGTTGGCGCAGCACTTAGTAACAAACTGGCGAAAATCAACCTGCATACCGTGCAGGATCTACTCTTACACCTTCCCCTGCGCTACGAAGATCGCACCCATCTCTACCCCATCGGAGAACTACTGCCGGGCGTTTATGCCACGGTGGAAGGCGAAGTGCTGAACTGCAATATCTCCTTCGGCGGTCGGCGGATGATGACCTGCCAGATCAGCGACGGTTCCGGCATCCTCACCATGCGCTTTTTCAATTTCAGCGCGGCAATGAAAAATAGCCTGGCGGCGGGCCGCCGTGTACTGGCTTATGGCGAAGCAAAGCGCGGTAAATATGGTGCGGAGATGATCCACCCGGAATACCGCGTGCAGGGCGATCTCAGCACGCCAGAATTACAGGAAACGCTCACGCCGGTTTATCCAACAACGGAAGGCGTAAAGCAGGCCACGCTGCGTAAATTAACCGACCAGGCGCTGGATCTGCTCGACACCTGCGCCATTGAAGAACTCCTGCCGCCGGAACTGTCACAAGGAATGATGACGCTACCGGAAGCGTTGCGCACTTTGCACCGCCCGCCACCGACGCTACAGCTTAGCGATCTGGAAACCGGGCAGCATCCGGCGCAACGTCGTCTGATTCTGGAAGAACTGCTGGCGCACAACCTCAGCATGTTAGCCTTACGTGCCGGAGCACAGCGTTTTCATGCCCAGCCGCTGAGCGCCAATGACACGCTGAAAAATAAACTCCTCGCCGCCTTACCGTTCAAGCCAACGGGCGCACAGGCACGCGTAGTGGCGGAGATCGAGCGCGATATGGCGCTGGATGTGCCGATGATGCGTCTGGTGCAGGGCGATGTAGGTTCCGGTAAAACGCTGGTCGCCGCCCTCGCCGCGTTGCGTGCGATTGCCCACGGCAAACAGGTAGCATTGATGGCACCAACCGAATTACTCGCCGAGCAGCACGCCAATAACTTCCGCAACTGGTTTGCACCGCTCGGTATCGAAGTGGGCTGGCTCGCCGGTAAGCAGAAAGGTAAAGCACGGCTGGCACAGCAGGAAGCCATCGCCAGCGGTCAGGTGCAGATGATTGTCGGTACACACGCCATCTTCCAGGAACAGGTGCAGTTTAACGGCCTGGCGCTGGTGATTATCGACGAACAGCATCGTTTTGGCGTGCATCAGCGTCTGGCATTGTGGGAGAAAGGCCAGCAGCAGGGCTTCCATCCGCATCAGTTGATCATGACCGCCACGCCGATCCCCCGCACGCTGGCAATGACTGCGTATGCCGATCTCGATACCTCGGTGATAGATGAGCTGCCGCCAGGCCGCACGCCAGTGACTACGGTCGCTATTCCTGATACCCGCCGTACCGACATCATTGACCGCGTGCACCACGCCTGCATAACTGAAGGTCGTCAGGCATACTGGGTTTGTACGTTGATTGAAGAGTCGGAATTGCTGGAAGCGCAGGCGGCGGAAGCTACCTGGGAAGAGTTGAAACTGGCGCTACCAGAGTTGAACGTTGGCCTGGTACACGGGCGGATGAAACCTGCCGAGAAACAGGCGGTGATGGCGTCGTTTAAACAAGGTGAGCTACACCTGCTGGTTGCCACAACCGTTATTGAAGTCGGCGTTGATGTGCCTAACGCCAGTCTGATGATTATCGAAAACCCGGAGCGTCTGGGTCTGGCGCAGTTACACCAGCTGCGCGGGCGCGTAGGTCGTGGCGCGGTGGCTTCTCACTGCGTGCTGCTCTACAAAACGCCGCTTTCTAAAACGGCGCAAATTCGCCTGCAAGTGCTGCGCGACAGTAACGACGGTTTTGTGATTGCGCAAAAAGATCTGGAGATTCGCGGCCCTGGCGAATTGTTAGGCACGCGTCAGACGGGTAATGCTGAATTTAAAGTGGCGGATTTACTGCGCGATCAGGCGATGATCCCGGAAGTTCAGCGCCTGGCACGCCATATTCACGAACGTTACCCACAACAGGCAAAAGCCCTGATAGAACGCTGGATGCCGGAGACGGAACGTTACTCGAATGCGTAAAAGGCGGCAGTGAGAAGACCGCCATTTCAGGTTACCCTACCTTCCTGCCGGATGCGATTCATCACCCTACAAATTCAATAAATTATGAATCAATACGCAGGCTTGATAAGCGAAGCGTATCAGGCATTTGTCTTTGTTGCGGCGGCACTTCTACCGCCGCTTCATCGGTTAACCGGCAAAAATCGGCAACATCAAATACAACTTAATTACCAGCGCATTGACGATATCGATAAAGAACGCACCGACCATCGGCACCACCAAAAACGCCATGTGCGACGGGCCAAAGCGTTCAGTGATCGCCTGCATGTTGGCGATTGCCGTTGGCGTTGCACCGAGGCCAAAACCACAGTGACCCGCAGCCAGCACTGCCGCATCGTAGTTTTTGCCCATCATGCGCCAGGTAACGAAGATGGCATACAACGCCATGAAGATGGTCTGTACCACCAGAATCGCCAGCATCGGCAGCGCCAGCGAAGCCAGCTCCCACAGTTTCAGCCCCATCAACGCCATCGCCAGGAACAACGACAAGCTTACGTTACCCAGCACGGATACCGCACGCTCAAAGACGCGGTAAAAGCCCATTATTGACAGACCGTTGCTCAGAATCACGCCAACAAACAGTACACAGACGAAGGTCGGCAGTTCAAAAGCAGTGCCAGCCAAAAGTTGCGCAACAATTTTCCCCACCGTCAGGCAGATAGCAATCAGCGCGATAGTTTCAATCAGCACCAACGAGGTGATCATGCGTCCCACATCCGGCTTTTCAAACGCCGTCGGGACTTCCTGGTCATCCGGAATACCGTTCGGCGTGGTGGAGTGTTTCACCAGATAGCGCGCCACCGGACCGCCAATCAAGCCGCCCAGCACCAGACCGAACGTTGCACAGGCCATCGCCACTTCCGTCGCATTGGTGAAGCCATAACGTTCAATGAACAATTTACTCCACGCAGCGCCCGTACCGTGACCGCCGGAAAGAGTAATAGAACCGGCCAACAGCCCCATCAGCGGATCAAGCCCTAACAAGCTAGCCATACCAATGCCAATGGCATTTTGCATCACCAACAGACCAACAACCACAATCAAGAAGATGCCAACCACACGCCCACCGGCACGCAAACTGGCAATGTTGGCGTTCAGGCCAATGGTGGCGAAGAAAGCCAGCATTAACGGATCGCGCAGGGACATATCAAAGTTGACTTCCCAGCCCATGCTTTTTTTCAGTACTAGTAGCGCCAGCGCCACCAACAAACCACCCGCAACAGGTTCCGGTATGGTGTATTTCTTCAAAAAGGAGACGGAATGGACCAACTTACGCCCGAGCAGCAACGTCAGCGTTGCGGCAACAAGCGTTGCTAAAGTATCGAGATGAAACATAGTTACTCCTTTGTATCCGCATCACTCTTTCATACTCGTCATACTTCATCGCGCAGTGGCAACTTCATGAACTATGACGGGTATCGAGTTATGCTTTCCTGGGTCAAATTCTCAGCTGTTAATGAACAAATGGCATGGATTTTAAGCAGAAAAATACCAAAAGTTATATAAAAAAGTGCATTTATCTCATTTAAATATTTAGATGAGGATGTGGCAAACGTTTGCTTTTCTCTTTCGGTCAGCTAAAATGCCCGCTTTGCTACCACGGGATTGTTTTCGATGTCTGTTTCCACCCTCGAGTCAGAAAATGCGCAACCGGTTGCGCAGACTCAAAACAGCGAACTGATTTACCGTCTTGAAGATCGTCCGCCGCTTCCTCAAACCCTGTTTGCCGCCTGTCAGCATCTGCTGGCGATGTTCGTTGCGGTGATCACGCCAGCGCTATTAATCTGCCAGGCGCTGGGTTTACCGGCACAAGACACGCAACACATTATTAGTATGTCGCTGTTTGCCTCCGGTGTGGCATCGATTATTCAAATTAAGGCCTGGGGTCCGGTTGGCTCCGGGCTGTTGTCTATTCAGGGCACCAGCTTCAACTTTGTTGCCCCGCTGATTATGGGCGGTACCGCGCTGAAAACCGGTGGTGCTGATGTTCCTACCATGATGGCGGCTTTGTTCGGCACGTTGATGCTGGCAAGTTGCACCGAGATGGTGATCTCCCGCGTTCTGCATCTGGCGCGCCGCATTATTACGCCGCTGGTTTCTGGCGTTGTGGTGATGATTATCGGCCTGTCGCTAATTCAGGTTGGGTTAACGTCCATTGGCGGCGGTTACGCAGCCATGAGCGATAACACCTTCGGCGCACCGAAAAATCTGCTGCTGGCAGGCGTGGTCTTAGCCTTAATTATCCTGCTTAACCGTCAACGTAACCCTTACTTACGCGTGGCCTCACTGGTAATTGCGATGGCGGCCGGATATGCGCTGGCGTGGTTTATGGGCATGTTGCCAGAAAGCAACGAACCTATGACGCAAGAACTGATTATGGTGCCAACGCCGCTCTATTACGGTCTTGGCATTGAATGGAGTCTGCTGCTGCCGCTGATGCTGGTCTTTATGATCACTTCGCTGGAAACCATTGGCGATATCACGGCGACCTCTGACGTTTCCGAACAGCCAGTGTCCGGTCCGCTGTACATGAAACGCCTGAAAGGCGGCGTGCTGGCAAACGGCCTGAACTCGTTTGTTTCGGCGGTGTTTAACACCTTCCCGAACTCCTGCTTCGGGCAAAACAACGGAGTGATCCAGTTGACTGGTGTTGCCAGCCGCTATGTCGGTTTTGTCGTCGCGCTGATGTTGATCGTGCTGGGTCTGTTCCCGGCAGTGAGCGGTTTTGTACAACACATTCCAGAACCGGTTCTGGGCGGCGCAACGCTTGTAATGTTTGGCACCATCGCCGCCTCCGGTGTGCGTATCGTTTCTCGTGAGCCGCTGAACCGTCGGGCGATTCTGATTATCGCGCTGTCGCTGGCGGTTGGTCTGGGCGTGTCTCAGCAGCCGCTGATTTTGCAGTTTGCCCCTGAATGGCTGAAAAACCTGCTCTCCTCCGGGATCGCCGCGGGCGGTATTACTGCCATCGTGCTGAATCTGATTTTCCCACCAGAAAAACAGTAATTCACTGGCGGCGGTAAGATAATTACCGCCGCAGTCTCACCTCTTTAACCATTCCCGCCTTGAGGATTGCGCGTAAATCGTGCATAACTCCCTTATGTGCATTTCACGGGATGGAAGACCATGAAATTTATTGGGAAGCTGCTTCTCTACATTCTCATCGCTCTGTTAGTGGCGATCGCTGGCCTCTATTTTCTTCTGCAAACCCGCTGGGGAGCAGAACATATCAGCGCATGGGTTTCCGAGAATAGCGACTATCATCTGGCCTTCGGGGCGATGGATCACCGTTTTTCCGCGCCATCTCATATCGTGCTGGAGAACGTCACGTTTGGTCGTGATGGCCAGCCCGCGACCCTGGTGGCCAAAAGTGTCGACATTGCGCTAAGCAGTCGGCAACTGACCGAACCACGCCATGTCGATACCATCCTGCTGGAAAACGGGACGCTGAATCTCACCGACCAGACCGCGCCGCTACCGTTCAAAGCCGATCGTCTGCAACTGCGTGATATGGCGTTTAATAGCCCGAATAGCGAATGGAAACTGAGCGCGCAGCGGGTAAATGGCGGCGTAGTTCCGTGGTCACCAAAAGCCGGTAAAGTGCTGGGTACGAAGGCGCAGATTCAGTTTAGTGCCGGATCGCTTTCGCTCAATGATGTTCCTGCCACCAATGTACTGATTGAAGGCAGTATTGATAACGATCGCGTTACGCTGACTAACCTGGGTGCCGACATCGCCCGCGGGACATTAACCGGAAACGCGCAGCGTAACGCCGACGGCAGCTGGCAAGTGGAAAACCTGCGCATGGCGGATATACGTCTACAAAGCGAAAAATCGCTAACCGACTTCTTTGCGCCATTACGCTCTGTCCCGTCGTTGCAGATTGGTCGCCTGGAAGTGATCGATGCTCGTTTGCAAGGTCCGGACTGGGCGGTGACCGACCTCGATCTCAGCTTGCGCAACATGACCTTCAGTAAAGATGACTGGCAGACACAGGAAGGCAAACTGTCGATGAACGCTAGCGAGTTCATTTATGGTTCGCTGCATTTATTTGACCCGATTATAAACACGGAATTTTCCCCGCAGGGCGTAGCGCTGCGCCAGTTCACCAGCCGCTGGGAAGGGGGTATGGTCAGAACGTCAGGGAACTGGCTGCGTGACGGGAAAACGTTGATCCTTGATGATGCGGCAATTGCCGGGCTGGAATATACCTTGCCGAAAAACTGGCAACAGTTGTGGATGGAAACGACACCCGGTTGGTTAAACAGCCTGCAACTGAAGAGATTTAGCGCCAGCCGCAATCTGATCATTGATATCGACCCTGACTTCCCGTGGCAGCTCACCGCGCTCGATGGTTACGGTGCCAACCTGACGCTGGTTACCGATCATAAATGGGGCGTCTGGAGTGGCTCGGCGAATCTGAATGCCGCCGCCGCGACATTCAATCGTGTTGATGTTCGTCGCCCGTCGCTGGCGCTGACCGCCAACAGCAGCACGGTGAATATCAGCGAACTGAGTGCATTTACTGAAAAAGGCATTCTGGAAGCCACCGCCAGTGTTTCACAAACGCCACAACGTCAGACACATATCAGCCTGAATGGACGCGGTGTGCCGGTGAATATTTTGCAACAGTGGGGATGGCCTGAATTACCGTTGACTGGCGACGGCAATATTCAGCTTACCGCCAGTGGCGATATTCAGGCCAATGTCCCGTTGAAACCTACGGTTAGCGGGCAATTGCATGCCGTGAACGCCGCAAAGCAGCAAGTGACTCAAACCATGAATGCTGGCATCGTTTCCAGCGGTGAAGTTACATCGACGGAGCCGGTGCGGTAAACATCAATCTCGCCGGGTACGACTCAGACGTACCCGGCATTCCATCAATAGATTACAACGTAATTGTCAGCGCATTCCCTTGAGGCTTCACCACCAGCCCCTGCTCACTTTCAGCCTGCGAACCGTCTTGCAGACCATTTACTTTCACAACATTGCGCAGGCACAGTGTCCAGTTCTTCGCCTCGCCCGCACCAGTCACAGTAATCGTGTTGCCAGTACGTGCTGCTTTTAAAGTAAAGATCACCGATCCGTCAGCAGCGGGCACTTCACAGACGGCTTCATGCCCGTCTTGCAGATTGAAGAGGTGGAATGCCGTGCCTTCGTGCCACACGTAATCGGGACGTTGATCGTTGTTGCCCAGCGCCAGTAGAGTGTTATCACGCACATAAACGGGCAGACTCAGGAAGCCGTGCTGCTGTTTATGCCAGCGACTACCGTCGAGTTCATCGTTGTGCCACAGGTGTGTCCAGCGACCTTCCGGCAGGTAGAACTGCACATCGCCCGCTTCAGTGAACACCGGCGCAACCATCACGTTGTCGCCTAACATGTATTGACGGTCAAGGTAATCACAAGCCGGATCGTCCGGGAACTCCATCATCATGGCCCGCATCATCGGCGTACCCCGCGCGTTCGCACGCGCAGCTTCACGATACAGATACGGCATCATGCGGCATTTCAGTTGCGTGAAGAAGCGCACCACATCACAGGACTCATCATCGTAGGCCCACGGCACACGATAAGATTTGCTACCGTGTAAACGGCTATGGCTGGAGAGCAAACCAAACGCGCACCAGCGTTTGTAAACGTGCGCCGGAGCGGTATTTTCAAAGCCGCCGATATCGTGGCTCCAGAAGCCAAAACCTGAAAGGCCAATAGACAAACCACCGCGCAGGCTTTCCGCCATTGATTCGTAGTTAGCGTAACAATCGCCACCCCAGTGTACCGGGAATTTCTGCGCACCGACGGAGGCCGAGCGGGCAAACAAGACAGCTTCTTCCTCACCAACGGTGTCCTTGAGCACGTTCCACACCAGTTCGTTGTAGATGTACGCATAATGGTTATGCATTTTCTGCGGATCGGAACCGTCAAACCACTGAACATCAGTTGGGATACGTTCGCCAAAGTCGGTCTTAAAGCAATCAACGCCCATCGCGACCAGACCTTTCAGTTTGTCGGCGTACCATTTGCAGGCATCCGGATTGGTAAAGTCATAAATCGCCAGACCTGGCTGCCATTTATCCCACTGCCATAGCGAACCGTCCGGGCGTTTGAGTAAATAGCCTTTCTCTTGTAACTCTTTAAAGACGGGGGATTTTTGACCGATATAGGGGTTAATCCAGACGCAGATTTTCAGTCCTTTCGCTTTCAGGCGGCGGATCATCCCTTCCGGGTCAGGGAAAGTCAGCGGGTCCCACTCAAAATCGCACCACTGGAAGGCTTTCATCCAGAAACAGTCAAAGTGGAAAACATGCAGCGGCAGATTGCGTTCCGCCATACCATCGATAAAGCTGTTTACCGTCGCTTCGTCGTAGTTGGTGGTAAATGAAGTGGTTAGCCACAGGCCGAAGGACCACGCGGGCGGCAGCGCCGGACGACCAGTAAAGCGGGTATAACGATCAAGTACCGCTTTCGGCGTCGGGCCGTCGATAACAAAGTATTCGAGATATTCACTCTCAACGCTGAACTGCACTTTGGAGACTTTCTCCGATCCCACTTCAAAAGAGACACACTGGGGATGATTGACCAGTACCCCATAACCACGGTTAGTCATGTAGAACGGGATATTTTTATACGCCTGTTCAGTACTTGTGCCGCCGTCCCGGTTCCAGGTCTCTACCGTCTGGCCATTGCGCACCAGGGCAGTAAAGCGCTCTCCCAGACCGTAAACTGTTTCGCCAACGCCAAGATCAAGCCGCTCAAACATATAATTGCGTTGATTATTCGTGTCCTGCACGTAGCCATTATTTTTCACCTGACTACCGGTAATACGTTCGCCGTTGCGCAGAAAATCCAGTGACCAGAACTCACCTTTGCTGACACGCGCGCTTAAGTTGCCACTTTTAAACTCAGCATAACGTTCTGTGTTTTCGATTGTGACCTTCACGTCCTGCAAAATATTGAGCGGATAATGAGGACCGTTATTCAGCGCCCCCTGAAAATGCTCAATCCGCACACCGACAATACCTTCCTGTGGGGAGAAAAAGCGCAACGTAAATAAAGGCGTATCAAGCTGCCAGGTACGTTCACGCACATCACGGGGGGCAGCATAGACCACCATTTCATTATCCTGCTGTTCAACCTCGAACACCTGAAGCGGGTGAATCAAATTGAGGCCAGGTTGAATCAACCAGTTTCCATCGCTAATTTTCATTGCCGTTCCTTAGTTCTGCACTTCTTGAGAGGTGAATTGTTGCTGGCAACGGCGTTTACCCTGAGCCAGCTGTTCCATAACGGTTTTCAGATTGTGCGTCGTGAGTGAGTAGTAGCGTTTAGCGATAATCGCGCTCAGCAAATAACAGATCGCCGGAACAATCGTGAATAGCGCAATAATGATGCTAATCGTGGCGCTGTTCTGCGCTTTTTCTGCCGCATCATATCCGCCATAAGCCAGCATCCAGCCGATAAGAGCGCCGCCGAAGGCCAACCCCAGTTTGAGCACAAACAGCGTGCCAGCAAAACTGATCCCGGTCAGGCGTTTACCATTGCACCACTCGCCGTAGTCGACGGTATCGGACATCATTACCCACTGGATAGGTGTCACCAGTTGATGCAACACACCAATCACGAAGATGAAGACAAACATAGTGATGCTGGCCTGCATGGGAACAAAGAACATCGCGAGGCTAATCACTGCCAGCAGGGCGTTCGTCCACCAGAAGATAGTGACTTTACATTTCCAGTCGGTCAGAGGTTTTGCCAGTGCGGAACCAATCAGGTTACCCACGCAATAAGTGGTGAGAAAAGCGACAAACACTTCCGGCGTGCCCAAAATCCATGTGACGTAATACATCATCGCCCCACCGCGTACGCACACCGCCAGGATATTGAAAATGGTTAGTAAACCGACAATCCGCCACTGGTCGTTTTGCCAGATATCACGTAAATCTTCCCGCATAGACGTTGTTGTAGGTGGTGCTTCAACGCGTTCTTTAGTGGTGAAGAAACAAAATGCCAGCATCATGAATGCCACCACGGAAAGGACCGCGATACCGCCCTGGAAACCGAGTGGTTTATTATCACCGCCAATTAAATTAACCAGTGGCATCATCAGAACAGTAGAAAGCATGCCTCCCGCGGTCGCCAGCACAAAACGCCAGGATTGCAGCGAGATACGCTGAGTCGGGTCATTGGTGATTACACCACCCAATGCGCAGTAAGGGATATTGACGACGGTATAAAGTAAGGTAAGTAGGGTGTAAGTAATTGCTGCATAGATCATTTTGCCGTTCATACTGAGATCTGGCGTGCTATAGGCCAGTACACAGACGATCCCGAATGGCAGTGCGCCAAACAGTACCCACGGACGAAATTTACCCCAGCGAGAGCGCGTTCGATCGGCCAACAACCCCATGCAAGGATCGGAAATCGCATCCAGTGCACGAGCGACCAAAAACATGGTTCCGACAAAACCGGCAGGAATGCCAAAAATATCGGTATAAAAGAACATCATATATAACATTACGTTATCGAAAATAATGTGGCTGGCGGCGTCTCCCATGCCATAACCAATTTTCTCTTTAACGGACAACACTTCACTCTTCATCTGCTTTTCCTTGATGCTATAGGGGTGCTGAGACCGATAACGCATTTTGTAAACCATCCCTGTGAGAGCGAATATTCCGATATCTGGTTATTAATTTATGATTCTTGTTTTATGTGATCGTGGTAGCGTTAATTCCGCTCATATATCATTGTAAAATATGGGTTTTATATGAACTATAATGCTTTCGTGATAATACGCTGCGTGTATTAGGCGGAAAAAACTGATCTGGGGGATGTAGAAACTCAAGGAAGTAGCTATAATGCGCCCCGCCTCCATGTAGCAATCGAGGCGCGGAAGATCGTCGTCTCCGGTGAGGCGGCTGGACTTCAAATCCAGTTGGGGCCGCCAGCGGTCCCGGGCAGGTTCGACTCCTGTGATCTTCCGCCAAAATGCCTCTCCTGACGTTCTCCAACCCCTTGTAATACTGTCAATCCAGATATTTTCTACTGCTCAATATTCAATCGGCTTCAGGAATACCTGGTCTAAGGTTTTGTGATGGACGATGAGCGGCTGAAGAATCCGCCTGTCGGTTCTTCTGTCCTCGAACGCATCCGCGATATTCACGCCAGTATGCGCCGTGTTTATTTGCAGGTGATTTGCCCCCCTGCTGACTCTCAGCCAACTGTATCGCCATTAAGGTGAAGATGTTGTTTTACTCGCCCCAGAACACCCTTTTTTATACGACTATTCTATTTCTTTAACCGCTGGCGAAAAAAACTGACTATAAACTTCACCAATAATCAGACTGCCATCAAGATTAATTTGTTCATTTAATATATCAAATCAACTTGTTTTATTTTTACTATCAAAAATAGCTCATTGCCTTACTATAATTAATATATAAATTCGGTAATTAATTCTTAACATGCTTTTACTAATAATCTCAATTGCTGGCCCTATAATATTGCGCTAGCATTGCTTTCTGGTTGTATCAGCGATACTCAAAAATTCTTAATACAATACTCATTCGACTGGTACTTATTTGTAACTCAGTTATATTTTTTCGCCCGGTGATTCAGAAGAATGCAAAAAACGGCTACCACTCCATCAAAAATACTTGATCTCACTGCCGCGGCATTTTTACTTGTCGCCTTTCTGACGGGTATTGCGGGCGCTCTTCAGACTCCTACCCTAAGTATATTCCTCGCAGATGAACTGAAAGCCCGTCCTATAATGGTAGGTTTTTTCTTCACCGGTAGCGCTATTATGGGAATTCTGGTCAGTCAATTTCTGGCAAGGCACTCCGATAAACAAGGCGACCGTAAATTACTGATTCTGCTATGTTGCTTATTTGGAGTGCTGGCCTGCACGCTTTTTGCGTGGAATCGCAACTACTTCATTCTCCTCTCAACGGGCGTACTTCTGAGTAGTTTTGCTTCCACCGCAAACCCGCAAATGTTCGCCCTCGCCCGTGAACACGCCGACAGAACAGGCCGTGAGACGGTCATGTTCAGTACATTTTTACGTGCTCAGATCTCGCTTGCCTGGGTTATCGGGCCACCGCTCGCTTATGAACTGGCAATGGGATTTAGTTTTAAAGTGATGTATCTCACCGCTGCCATCGCATTTGTTGTTTGCGGACTGATAGTCTGGTTGTTTTTGCCATCAATACAAAGAAATATTCCTGTCGTTACCCAACCCGTAGAAATTTTACCCTCCACCCACAGGAAGCGGGATACGCGGCTACTTTTTGTGGTCTGTTCAATGATGTGGGCGGCGAATAATCTCTACATGATAAATATGCCGCTATTTATTATTGATGAACTGCATCTAACCGATAAACTGACTGGAGAAATGATTGGTATCGCTGCCGGTCTGGAAATTCCGATGATGTTAATCGCAGGCTATTACATGAAACGTATTGGCAAGCGACTATTAATGCTCATTGCTATCGTGAGTGGAATGTGTTTTTACGCCAGCGTACTCATGGCGACGACTCCGGCGGTTGAGCTGGAATTGCAAATTCTTAATGCCATCTTCCTTGGTATTCTCTGTGGTATCGGCATGCTTTATTTTCAGGACTTGATGCCTGAAAAAATAGGCTCTGCGACAACGTTATATGCAAATACTTCACGCGTCGGCTGGATTATCGCCGGCTCTGTTGACGGAATTATGGTTGAAATCTGGAGCTACCATGCGTTGTTCTGGCTGGCGATAGGGATGTTGGGTATTGCGATGATTTGCCTGCTGTTTATTAAAGATATTTAGCTCACCAGTCTGGGCTAAGAAAAATCGGCGTGGCGCAAACAGAGCCATCCTCGCCATTTTTGCTATCATGCCTGCATACATAAACGACAAAACAGTATGCAGAGGGAAAAATGGGTTCCACCAGAAAGGGGATGCTGAACGTTCTGATTGCCGCCGTGTTGTGGGGAAGTTCAGGGGTCTGCGCGCAATACATCATGGAGCAAAGCCAGATGTCGTCGCAGTTTTTGACTATGACGCGTTTGATATTCGCCGGTTTGATTCTACTGACGCTGTCATTTGTTCATGGCGATAAAATCTTTTCTATTATTAACAATCATAAAGATGCCATTAGCCTGCTGATTTTTTCCGTGGTTGGCGCGCTAACTGTACAGCTCACTTTTTTGCTAACCATCGAAAAATCGAACGCAGCCACGGCAACGGTGCTGCAATTCCTCTCACCGACGATTATCGTCGCCTGGTTCTCACTGGTGCGTAAATCGCGCCCGGGCATTCTGGTTTTCTGCGCTATTTTGACATCGCTGGTCGGGACTTTTTTATTGGTGACACACGGTAATCCGACGTCATTATCGATCTCTCCTGCCGCGTTGTTCTGGGGCATTGCCTCGGCATTTGCTGCTGCATTCTATACCACCTATCCCTCAACGCTAATTGCCCGCTATGGCACGTTACCAGTCGTCGGCTGGAGTATGCTGATTGGCGGTCTGATTCTGTTGCCTTTTTATGCCAGACAAGGAACAAACTTTGTCGTTAACGGCAGTTTGATTCTGGCGTTTTTTTATTTGGTGGTCATTGGTACGTCCCTGACATTTAGTCTGTACCTGAAAGGAGCACAATTAATTGGCGGTCCAAAAGCCAGCATTTTGAGCTGTGCAGAACCATTAAGTAGCGCGCTACTCTCTTTGCTGTTGCTGGGGATCACGTTCACATTACCGGACTGGCTGGGAACGCTGCTGATTCTGTCATCGGTGATTTTGATTTCAATGGATTCCCGTCGCCGCGCCAGAAAAATAAATCGTCCGGCGCGGCATAAGTGAGAATTACCAGCCAGGCACCGCGCCACCGTTAAAAATGGTTTCTGCCGCTTTAGCGACTTCGGGTGATTGATAAGATTGCAGAAATTCCTTCACGTTTTCTGCATTCTTATTATCTTCCCGTGCCACCAAAATATTCACATACGGCGAATTCTTATCTTCAATAAATACGCTGTCGTGCACCGGAGAAAGCCCGGTCTGCTGAATGTAAGTGGTGCTGATAATCGCTACATCAACTTTGGGATCATCCAGTACGCGCGGGAGCTGCGCCCCCTCGAGTTCCATAATCTGCAAATGACGAGGATTATCGGTTATATCCAGCGCGGTAGGTAATAACCCTTTTCCCTCTTTCAGAGTAATTAGCTTCTCTTTTTGCAACAGTAAAAGTGCGCGACCAAGGTTGGTCGGGTCGTTGGGGATCGCCACTGTCGCGCCTTCTTTTATTTGCGCCACGGTTTTGATTTTTTTGGAATAACCCGCCATAGGGAAGACAAACGTATTTCCCACCGCTACCAGTTTATAACCATGCGCCTGATTATCTTGTTCAAGAAAGGGTCGATGCTGGAAGACATTCGCATCAAGTTCGCCATGATTTGTCGCATCGTTCGGTAGCAACGAACCGCTAAATCCTACCAGTTCAACATCGAGGCCATATTTCTCTTTTGCCACCTTTTTAGCGACTTCCGCGACATCTTGTTCTGCGCCATTTATAACGCCAACTTTAATGTGTTTTGCATCGCTGCTACTCTGGTCGCAACCTGCCAGCAGAATTCCGGCCAGCAATAATGCGGCCCCTGTCCGTAGATGATGTGTTGTCAGTTTCATTTTTTTATCCTTTTATTAATGATTACCTGACTATAGCGGTAAGGTCGCTGCGGTTTAAAAAACGAAACGCTATCGATAAGAATAAAAAGGAATAAAAGTGGAATATAAAGTCTGGCACTTCTTACTGACCACGCAAGCGCGTTTCGTACAGCATGATGAGAGCGATGAAAGCAAACTACACTTATGCTTCATTCGATACACATTTGTAAAAGGTTGAATCCATGAAACCAACGACACTACTGCTTATTTTCACTTTTTTCGCTATGCCAGGCATCGTATACGCCGAGTCGCCTTTTAGCTCACTGCAGTCCGCAAAAGAGAAAACCACGGTATTACAAGATTTACGTAAAATTTGCACGCCACAGGCGTCATTATCAGATGAAGCGTGGGAAAAGTTAATGTTGTCAGATGAAAACAATAAACAACATATACGCGAGGCCATCGTGGCGATGGAACGTAATAATCAGAGCAATTATTGGGAAGCGTTGGGTAAGGTAGAATGCCCGGATATGTAAGAACAGCAACAACTACTGACCAACGCTTCTTTACCTGATATCAGGATTTCTTCATTTTCACCTTTGCAGTAACCAACAATGCAGTCAGCAACATCAATGTGCCGGACAACATCAACGGCGAAGTCAGACCAATATTATCCAGCGCATAACCGCCGATTGCCGCGCCACAGGTATTAGCAAGCTGAATAACCGCCACCTGAATAGACCCGGCTTTTTCTGCCTGATCGGCCAGCGAGCGGGTGATCCACGTTGACCAGCCGACGGGAACCAATGCAAAAGTTAGCCCCCAGATAATCGCCACGCCGGTAGCAACGATTTTATCGCTTCCCCACAACGTCAGTACCAACGCACTCACAGCCAGTATTAACGGCGCGCCTGCTAAGGCCAGTTTTACCGAACGTTTAAGAATGAACGACGAAAGCGACGTACCAATAAAGCTGGCGATACCAAAACTCAACAGCACCAGCGTTAAGCCATCCACGCCGAATCCCGCCAGGTTCATATACACCGGGCGAATATACGTGAAGAAAGCAAACTGCCCGGCGAAAGACATGAAGATGGCGATCATCCCTGCCATCACACCCGGACGTTGTAATAAGCGGAAAGTATTTTGTTTCTGATGCGAGGGTTCGCCTGGCAGTGAAGGCAATGATTTGATAATCCAGAAAATACACAGCACGCCCATCACCGCCGCCGCATTAAAGACATTGCGCCAACCGATAAGCTCGCCTAAAAAACTGCCCAACGGCGCGGCAATCACCAGCGCAATAGAAACCGCGCCGAAGATCACCGACAGCGCCTTCGGCACCGTACGCGGCGGCACCAGACGCATGGTCAGCGACGCCGACATCGCCCAGAACCCGCCCAGCGCCAGCCCCAGACAGGCACGACCGATTAAAAGCAAACTGAATGAGTTAGCAAAGGAAACCAGCAAGCAGGAGAGCGTCAGCAAAACGGCAAACAAAATAACAACGTAGCGGCGGTCAGTAGCCTGAATTGTCTGGGTAATAAACAAACTGGCAAACATTGCCACAAAGGCGGTCACGGTCACCGATTGCCCGGCAACCCCTTCCGAAATGCCTAAATCCTGGGCCATTGGCGTCAACAAACTGACGGGCAAAAACTCAACGATAATCAGACAGGCGACACAAAACGCCACCGAGAAAACGGCTGACCAGTTCGGTCGGGTGATGGCATCCGCGCCGCGGTTTTCGGCAATAAATTCACTCATGGTGTTACCCGTGGCATGTTTCAGGGGAAAAGCCGACCACTTTAACATTGAAATGTGTGACGCATTTAACGTTTTTGCAACTTTTACGGTGTTGCTTGAGCTGGAGTTAAGATCGAAACGGAACAGGGCAAAGATTACCGGATGCGGCGTGAACGTCTTATCCACCCGACAGGTCAGGCGCGGTCTGTAGGCTGATAAGACGAAACGGTTTCAATGCAACCAGTGAACGCCCTCGGCAGGCTGAAAGAACGCGTTATAGCGCATCTGAAAAGCATTAATATCCTGCATTTCAGGTTCGGTTTCGCGCAGAAAACCTAGCGCCAGCCTGACCTGAGCGTCGGTAATCGGCGCGGCGAGGCGAGCTTTTTGTAAAATCCGATGCCATTGCAGCAGGTTCTGTTCGCTACCATCGACAATGACAATTTGCCAGATGAGCAACACCTGCGCGGCGTTTTGCAGGTGCGACTCATCCGGACGATGCAAATAACGTAAAAATTCGTCACCAGCTGACTTTCCCATTTGATCGACCATCGACTCCACGGGTACGACATCGATGTTCAGCCGATCGCTGAGACGGCGAATCGCTTTTCTGGCCCCGGATGTCAGCACCCGAAAACCAACCACAAACACTACCGCCAGCGTGGCGAGCATTATCCAGATCATGAGTTCTCCTGCGTAATCAGAACTCATGATATCTGGAAACCCTCGCCAGTTACTAATCCACCAGAATAATCTTCAGTGCAAACAGAGCTGCGACCACCACCACACACAGGTTCAGATCGCGCCAGCGCCCGGTGCATACTTTCATGATGCAGTACGACATAAAGCCGAGTGCAATCCCTTCGGTGATCGAGAAAGTAAAGGGCATCATCACCGTGGTAATAAACGCAGGCACCGATTCGGTAAAATCATCCCAGTTAACGCGCGCCAGGCTCGAAGTCATCAGCACGCCAACAAAGATTAACGCTCCGGCGGTTGCGTAAGGAGGAACTATCGCCACCAGCGGTGAGAAGAACATAACCAACAGGAACATAACGCCAACCACAACCGCAGTCAGCCCCGTGCGGCCACCGACTGCCACACCAGAAGTACTTTCAATATAGGCAGTAACAGACGAGGTGCCGATAAACGCACCCGCCACCGAACTGACGCTATCAACATACAGCGCCTTATTCATATTGGGGAATTTACCGTTACCATCTATTAAGCCCGCTTTATCAGTTACACCAATTAATGTTCCTGATGAATCAAATAGGTTGATCAGCATAAAGGAGAAAATGATACCGGCGAGTTCAAGTGTTAACGCGCCGCTCAAATCTACTTCACCAATGACGCCGCTAATATCAGGCGGAATGGAATAGACGCCGCTAAAATGAACATCACCGAAAAATAATCCACAGCAAGACGTCACCACAATAGAAACCAGCACCGCGGCATGAAAATGACGTGATGACAACACGGTTATAATAAAAAACCCTAAAATACCTAACAACACGCCGTGAGAACTTAAATCGCCAATCATCACCAGCGTGTCTTTATTGGCGACAATAACGCCAGTATTTTTTAATCCCATTAAGGCGATAAATAATCCAATTCCGCTGGTGATACCAATACGTAAACTTAAGGGAATGTTGGAGATCATCCAGTACCGGATACGAAACAGCGTGAGCAAAAATAGTCCAACTGCGCCCCAGAATATTGCGCCCATCCCGGTCTGCCAGGAGATGCCCATCGCCCCCACGACCACGAAGGCAAAGAAGGCGTTCAGCCCCATTGCCGGAGCCAGCGCCACGGGTAAGTTAGCAAATATCCCCATCGCAATACTGCCGATACCGGCAATCAAACAGGTGGTAACAAACACCACTTTCGGGTCCATTTGTGCCGCGCCGAGGATTTGCGGGTTCACAAAAACGATGTACACCATGGTTAAAAAAGTGGTCATCCCCGCAATCAATTCTGTGCGGACGGTGGTCCCATGCTGAGGTAGTTTAAATAATCGCGAAAGCGTCCCTGATTCATTACTCACGTAATCGGTATTGTCATTATTCATTTTTTTGTCCATTGGAGGAGATTTAATCCCTTGCTTTTGTAAAACAAATGACAACAACGGTTCAGTGATAATTATCACATTTCAATTGCACATTAATGGATATTCTTTAATAATCTCGCGACGTTTCTTTATGATAAATAATAATCAAATTGATAAAATCAAAATGAGAAAAATATGAATAATTCTATTAACCATAAATTTCATCACATTAGCCGGGCTGAATACCAGGAATTGTTAGCCGTTTCCCGTGGCGACGCTGTTGCCGATTATATTATTGATAATGTCTCTATTCTCGACCTGATCAATGGCGGAGAAATTTCCGGCCCAATTGTGATTAAAGGACGTTACATTGCCGGTGTTGGCGCAGAATACACTGATGCTCCGGCTTTGCAGCGGATTGATGCTCGCGGCGCAACGGCGGTGCCAGGGTTTATTGATGCTCACCTGCATATTGAATCCAGCATGATGACGCCGGTCACTTTTGAAACCGCTACCCTGCCGCGCGGCCTGACGACCGTTATTTGCGACCCTCATGAAATCGTCAACGTGATGGGCGAAGCCGGATTCGCCTGGTTTGCCCGCTGTGCCGAACAGGCAAGGCAAAACCAGTACTTACAGGTCAGCTCTTGCGTACCCGCCCTGGAAGGCTGCGATGTTAACGGTGCCAGTTTTACCCTTGAACAGATGCTCGCCTGGCGGGACCATCCGCAGGTTACCGGCCTTGCAGAAATGATGGACTACCCTGGCGTAATTAGCGGGCAGAATGCGCTGCTCGATAAACTGGATGCATTTCGCCACCTGACGCTGGACGGTCACTGCCCGGGTTTGGGTGGTAAAGAACTTAACGCCTATATTACTGCGGGTATTGAAAACTGCCACGAAAGTTATCAGCTGGAAGAAGGACGCCGGAAATTACAACTCGGCATGTCGTTGATGATCCGCGAAGGGTCCGCTGCCCGCAATCTCAACGCGCTGGCACCGTTGATCAACGAATTTAACAGCCCGCAATGCATGCTCTGTACCGATGACCGTAACCCGTGGGAGATCGCCCATGAAGGACACATCGATGCCTTAATTCGCCGCCTGATCGAACAACACAATGTGCCGCTGCATGTGGCATATCGCGTCGCCAGCTGGTCGACGGCGCGCCACTTTGGTCTGAATCACCTCGGCTTACTGGCACCCGGCAAGCAGGCCGATATCGTCCTGTTGAGCGATGCGCGTAAGGTCACGGTGCAGCAGGTACTGGTGAAAGGCGAGCCGATTGATGCGCAAACCTTACAGGCGGAAGAGTCGGCGAGACTGGCACAATCCGCTCCGCCATATGGCAACACCATTGCCCGCCAGCCAGTTTCCGCCAGCGACTTTGCCCTGCAATTTACGCCCGGAAAACGCTATCGGGTCATTGACGTCATCCATAACGAATTGATTACGCACTCCCACTCCAGCGTCTACAGCGAAAATGGTTTTGATCGCGATGATGTGAGCTTTATTGCCGTACTTGAGCGTTACGGGCAACGGCTGGCTCCGGCTTGTGGTTTGCTTGGCGGCTTTGGACTGAATGAAGGTGCGCTGGCTGCGACGGTCAGCCATGACAGCCATAATATTGTGGTGATCGGTCGCAGTGCCGAAGAGATGGCGCTGGCGGTCAATCAGGTGATTCAGGATGGCGGCGGGCTGTGCGTGGTACGTAACGGCCAGGTACAAAGTCATCTGCCGTTACCCATTGCCGGGCTGATGAGCACCGACACGGCGCAGTCGCTGGCGGAACAAATTGACGCCTTGAAAGCCGCCGCCCGTGAATGCGGTCCGTTACCCGATGAGCCGTTTATTCAGATGGCGTTTCTTTCTCTGCCAGTGATCCCCGCGCTAAAACTAACCAGTCAGGGGCTATTTGATGGCGAGAAGTTTGCCTTCACTACGCTGGAAGTCACGGAATAATAAAAAAAGCCCGGCGTCATGCCGGGCAAAAGTCACCAGTTACGTTTATGCCACTGTCAACTGCTGAATTTTTTTCTCGCGGCGGATTTTGCGTTCTTCCATTACCGCCACTATCGCCATCAGGCAGATACAACCAATCGCGGCGATATCCAGCGCGGCGAAGGTGCCTGCCCAGCCGGTAAGGCCGAATACCGGCGTCCCATCGGCAATCATTCCCAGACCTAACTTGGCAAAGCTGTCACCAATCAGGTAAGCAAAGGTGCCTTTAATACCATCGGCAGCGCCAATCGCTTTTTTAGGTACAAAGCCAACAGCAGCCACACCAATCAACAATTGCGGGCCAAAGACCAGGAAACCCAACGCAAAGAGAGAAGCCAGATAGATATATTCGTTACTGGCATGTTGATACACACCGAGCGTGGCGATAATCAGCGCCAGCGCGATGCAGGCCACCAGGCCACGGCGACCGTTCGCCAGGTCAGAGAGCCAGCCCCACAGCAGCGTACCGACCAGCGCACCAGCTTCAAACAGCGTAAAGCCCTGAATCGCCACCGCTTTAGAGAGTTTCAGTTCCTGGAACGCGTATACGGTTGACCACTGGTCGATACCAATACGTACCACATAGAGGAAAATGTTGGCGAAGCACAGCAGCCAGATCACTTTGTTTTTCAGCACATACTCAACAAAGATCTGCCACTTGGTCATATCGGTAGATTCTGTCTCTTTGTCCTCTTCGCTGATCTCCTCGCCGAACAGTTCTTCAGCTTTGCCGAGGCCATAAGATTCCGGGGAGTCGCTGCCGTAACGCAGGCCGATAAAACCGACAATCAGCGCGATAATCGACGGGAAGATAAACATGCCGATGACATGGCCATCGAACAGGTAATTTGCCCCGAACAGCGCCACACCTGCTGCGCCTGCACCGCCAAGGTTGTGAGAAATATTCCAGAAACCGAGGAATGTCCCGCGTTTACGACGCGGCGTCCATTTGGTGATGGTGGAGTAACTGCACGAACCGCCGGTACTCTGGAAAAAGCCGCTTAAGGCGTAGAAGGCAATCATCAGGAACAGGCTAACCGAGCCGCTGCCCATACTGGCACTGAAGCCCAGCATACAAATAGCAGAGAGGATCAGCATGAACGGCAGGAATTGTTTGGTGTTTTTGCCGTCGGCGTAGTAGGAAACCAGCGTTTTACCCACGCCATAAGTGATGGAGAAACCCAGGCCGATCATCCCCAGCTGCGTCATGCTCAACCCGTAGGTCGAAATCATATCGTTCTGCGCGATGTTAAAGTTCTTGCGAATCAGGTACATCGTCAGGTAGCCGATAAAGACCACCAGGTAGGATTGCATGAACGGTTTGAACCACATTTTGCGCCGCACTTCGAGCGGAAGGTCCAGGGTCGGCTTGCGAACCTGGTTTAAGAAAGCCAGCATGGGTTACTCCTGAAATGAATACCTGCGTGAGGCATGCATTGTAAAAATCAGCAGCAAATCAGGCCTGAGATAGCGTCCAGGCAAAACCTGGAAAATTTCTTAGTTTTGCCGGATATGAAGTGAAAAGGTGAGATGCATCACGCTTCGCGCGGTGTCTGGGCGTTCAAAAAGGGCAGTAACAGCAGTGCGGAAATCCCGGCGGCGATAGAGATAACCACAAAAAATCCGCTCCAGTGCCAGGTATCGAGTACTTTCGCCAGCGGCCAACCAGCAAGCGACGCCCCCAGATAAGCAAACAAGCCGACAAACCCCGTCGCCGCCCCTGCCGCCTCTTTGTGGGAACACTCTGCCGCCGCCATACCGATTAACATCTGTGGGCCAAAGACAAAAAAACCAATGGTGAAGAAGCAGGTTGCCTGCATCACGTAGCTGGCAAATGGCATCAGCCACAGGGAGCCGACTGAAAGCAAAATTCCGGCGGCGAAAATCAAATTCATCGGCCCTCGGTTGCCGTTAAACAATTTGTCCGAGCCCCAACCGGCTACCAGCGCACCGATAAATCCGCCCAGTTCAAACATCGTCACTGCCGTATTCGCCGTGACCAGATCGACGCCCAGTGTCTCGGACATATACAAATTGCCCCAGTCGTTGATCGCCGCCCGGACCACATAGACCAGCACATAGCAAAACGAAAGCAGCCAGATATACGGATTCAGCAACACATATTTGGTGAGGATCTCTTTACGCGTCAACCCTGCCCCTTCTTGTTGTTGAGCAATTTCCAGCGCGTCGTGTCGCCATTCACCGACCGCCGGTAAACCTAACGCCTGCGGGCGATCGCGTAGCCGCCAGCAGAGAAAAATCCCCACGACTATCGCCATACAACCAGCAATCATCATCCCGGCACGCCAGCCGTAATGCAGCGCAGCCGCTGCCATCACAATGGGAATGAGTGCGCCGCCGACGTTATGCGCCGTGTTCCATAATGCCCACCAACCGCCGCGCTCGGTACGTGAATACCAGGCCGTTAACAGACGCGCACACACCGGTGAACCCCAGCCCTGGAAAAAGGCGTTCAGCACCCAGAGCACGGCAAACGCCCATAGCGACGTCGAGAAGCCAAACAGAATGTTGATAATGCCCGTGGCGATAAGCCCTATCCCCATAAAATAACGGGCATTTGAGCGATCGCTGACAATGCCGGAGACAAACTTCGACACGCCATAGGTAATGTAAAACAGGGTCGCTAACAGGCCGATATCGCTACGGCTGAGCACGCCGTTAGCAAGGATTTCTGGTACGGCGGCGTTAAAACTTTTCCGCGTGAAGTAAAACAGCGCGTAACCCAGCCAGATGGTCAGCAGAATATGCCGACGCCAGTAGCGATAGCGGGCATCAATTTCATATTTATCAGTCATTAATGGCGCATCGGCAGGCGCTTTCAGAAACGGCAACATCATCAAACCTTAGACATAGCGTTGAGGTAGAGAAACGCTGACACGCGTGCCGTGCAGACAGGAAATGTGTAATGTGCCACCCAGCGCCGTTACGCGCTCGCGCATTCCGGTGAGGCCAAAACCTTGTTGCCCGGAACCCGGCGGCAAACCGCTGCCATCGTCTTCAATAACCAGCATCAACCGTTCATCCTGCTGCCAGCCTTGCAGGGTGACCGCGCTGGCATCAGCATGTTTCACAATGTTGTTCAGCCCTTCCTGGCAGACACGAAACAGCGTCACGCGCTGGTTTTCGCTTAACGCTGATTCATCGATTCGCCATTCGAGATGGCTGACAATACCGCGCCCTTCCAGCTCCATTTCCCGCATCAGTGAGCGGATGGCCTGCTCCAGGGTGAGATCATCCAACTGGCGCGGACGTAACCGACCCAACAAACGGCGCACCGCGTCGTAAACGCCCAGCGATAGTTGTTCGATGAGCTGCCCGCTCTGCTTCACGCTGGCGTTATCTGCCGCCAGCCGCTGAACAATGCCCGCCTGAGTACGAATAGCAGTGATGGTCTGACCGATATCATCATGCAGCTCACGCGCCACATCACGGCGCACGCTCTCTTCGGTTTCCAGCAACCGTTCAGCCAGATGCTGATTGCGCGCCAGTTCCTTTTGCAGCGACTGGTTAAGTTCACGCAACCGCTGGATGCCAGCGCCAAGCAACAACCCTGTCAGACTTTGCACCAGCAGCGAGAGCAATAAATCCACCGGATGATCGCGCCAGGTTTGACTGGCGATCAGCGCGATGGCGTTCATCAACGTCGCAATCAGCGCCCCTTGCCAACCATAGTGCCAGGCCAGCGCGATAATCGGCAGCGCCAGACAGAATGGCGTAAAGCGCGACAGTTCGTCCGGCAATCCCAACTGGAGCCAGAGACTGATAACAAACAGCAGCAAGTACCAGACCAGATGTCGCCCGCGCCAGTTGATTGGCTGAGAAACCAGTGACGGACCGAGCGGCAGCCAGGTGTTATTGGCGAGATAGTGCCAGAACACCAGACATATCGGGGCCAGCGTCAGGCCGCCAGTTAAAGTCAGCAACAGCGCATTCCACGACTCTTTGCCGTGCCAAAGCCAGGGCAGCGACTGCAACAACGCCGCCGCCGTTAACGCCGCCCCCTGTAACAGCAAGGTGCGCCAGTCACGCTGATGGCGATAGCGCGAGATCAGCGCTACGGGCAGTAACGTCAGTAAACTACCGATCATCAATAACGGAAAATGGGTTAAACCGACCGCCTGCGTTAGCCAGTAAATCAGCAGCCACTCCGCGCCCAGCAATACGGGCCAGTATCCGCGCGGGCATTGCAGCATTAGCCCCAGACGCAGACCAAACGGAAATAACAGCACCGCCATATCAGGGCGCTCAACCAGATGCAGGCTGATACTCCACAGGCAAAACCATGCGGCAGAGAAGATAAAAAAGCAGGCAATAACGGTAATTAAGCGGGAGAACAACGTCTTCATCACCAGCCATCAAACATGCGGCGCGCCAGCTCTACGTCGTTACTGACGCCCAGTTTTTCCATCAGATTGGCGCGATGGACGTGTACCGTTTTCGGTGACAAGCCCAGTTCGGCGGCAATCTCTTTCACCGCCATTCCTTGCGCCAGTTTTTCCGCCACCTGGCGTTCACGTTTGGTTAGCGGGTCCTGACGACCGGATGCCAGTTTAATGGCAATATCCGGCGTCAGATAACAGCCGCCCGTGGCAACCGTATGCACCGCAGCAATGAGTTCATCCGGGCTACAGCGTTTGGAAAGAAAGCCGCGTGCCCCCGCGTTAAGCGCCTGCTCAACCAGCGCAGGACTGTCGTGAACGGAGAGCATAATCGTCGCCATACCTTTCGGCAGCTGGCTTAGCAGCTCCAGACCGGAGATATCGGGCATGGAGATATCGCAAATACACACCTGCACACCGCGCCCCGGCAGCCCCGCCAGCGCCTCGCGCCCCGAACCAAACTCGGCAACTACCTGCAAATCAGGTTCCAGCCCCAGCAGCTGCGCAAAGCCGGAGCGGACGATGAGGTGATCGTCTATAAGGGCAACGGTGATCATGGTCTTGTCCTGGCGGGTAAAAAAAATACGCGCTTACCTTAACGATAAGCGCGATGTTGTTCAAGCCTTGAGCGGTTACTGAAAAAACACCGCGATCTTGTTAAACATCGTCGGATCGGACTGATTACGCTGCACTTTCACGACATCTTCCAGCTTATCGATTTGGCTTATCATCTGCTCCAGACGCTGGTCGTCATTGACCAGTAGCCAGATATGGCTTTTGTCGCTGTCCTGAATCGGCAGACAAAGAATGCCTTCAACGTTAAAAGCGCGGCGGGCAAAAAGGCCACAAACGTGGGTCATTACGCCCGGATGGTTGCGAACGGTGAGCTCCAGAATTACGTTGTCATGAGTTGTGTTTTGCATGGCTTATTCCCCCACCATTTCAGTATTCGCCGCACCTGGCGGCACCATCGGGTAAACTTTTTCTTCGGCATCAATGCGCACATGGATCAGCGCCGGGCCAGGGCGATTGATGATTTCCTGCAATGAAGCCTGCGGATCGGCTTCGTTATTCAAATCACAGGTTTCGAGGCCGAATCCGGCGGCAATCTGCATAAAGTTGATTTTGCCCGGATAGGTGGCGGCAAAAACGCCTTGCTCGTAGAACAGACTCTGTTGCTGATGCACCAGCCCCAGCGCTTCGTTGTTCATCAGAATGATTTTGACATCCAGCTGATTTTCACTGGCGGTCGCCATCTCCTGAATATTCATCATCAGGCTGCCGTCGCCGGAGAAACACAACACTTTGCGATCCGGGTTCGCCAGCGCAGCGCCAATCGCCGCAGGCAGGCCAAAACCCATCGTGCCCAGCCCACCGGAGGTCAGCCACTGGCGTGGGCGATTGAGCGGATAAGCTTGCGCGGTCCACATCTGATGCTGACCAACGTCGGTGGTGATAATTGCATTGTCATCGACACAGGCGGCAACGGCGTTGATCAGGCCGTAATGGCTTAACGGATCGCACGCTTTCGGGATTGGACACGGAAACTCACGCTGCAAATCCGCTACCAACTGGTGCCACTCTGCACGCGGTTGCGCTTCCACCAGCGGGATCAACTGCGCCAGCACGTCATCAACATCCGCCTGAATCGCCACGTGCGGCTGCTTGATTTTACCCAGCTCTGCACGGTCGATATCGACATGAATGATTTTGGCATTCGGACAGAACTGCTCGGTTTTGCCAATCGCCCGGTCATCAAAACGCGCACCGAGCACTATCAACAAATCCGCCTCCTGCAAAATATAGTTGGTGCTGCGCACGCCGTGCATCCCCAGCATACCCAGCGACAACGGATGCGCTTTTGGCAACATGCCCAGCGCCATTAAAGTCATGGTGGTAGGCAGTTGCGCTTTCTCCGCCAGTTCACGCACCCGTGCGGGCGCATTGATCACACCGCCGCCCAGATAAAGCACCGGGCGTTTGGCAGCGTTAATCATCGCCGCTGCGTCACGAATGCTTTCTTCGCTAAAGGCGGGGGCGGCGGCTTTTTCTGCCATAGCGGGCTGTGTTTCAATCTCAAAAACTGCCGTTTGCACATCCTTAGGAATGTCTATCCACACCGGGCCTGGGCGGCCTGATTGCGCAATGCGGAAGGCATCGCTCATGACCTGCGGGAGTTCTTCGATATGTCTGACCAGATAGTTGTGTTTGGTGATGGGGATAGAGATGCCGTAGGTGTCCACTTCCTGGAAGGCGTCGGTGCCGATCATCGAGGCGGGAACCTGACCAGTGATGCAAATCAGCGGGATGGAGTCCAGCCGCGCATCGGCAATGGCGGTCACCAGGTTAGTCGCACCCGGTCCGCTACAGGCCATACAGACCGCCGGTTTACCGTCGGTGCGCGCCATTCCCTGAGCGATAAAGCCCGCGCCCTGTTCATGACGGGCCAGAATATGGCGGATTTGCGTGCTTTGGCTTAAGGCATCGTAAACAGGCAGGATAGAACCGCCCGGAATGCCTGTCACAATCTTAATGCCCTGCTGTTCCAGGAAATGAACGATAAATTCTGCGCCGGTAAAGCGCTTACGCGTCGATGTTGTGCCCGAACTTGCCATGCTCCAGTCCTTTTCTTCTGGGCCGACTTTCCGGGAGGTGCTTAAACGAAAAACCCCGCCCGGTTTGCGCCGGCGGGGTTTTGGAATCGTGTGTTGTTCCAGTCCCTACGGCGCATTGCCGACGACCACCACCACACGCACGACGACCACTGCGGCGGATGGCGCAGTTGGTAGTAGTTTTGCGTTGAGCATGGAAGTAGTCATTGGGGACCTTGTTGGTTTTGTGTTTAACAATATTTATACAAGCACAGCTTTACAGGGGAGACAATGGAAAATTTTTCAGCAAGGGAAAATTGAGGGGTTGATCACGTTTTGTACTGAATTGCAGATAACAAAAAACCCCGCCGGAGCGAGGTTTCGTCAGTCGCCTGCGGCTGGTAACCGCAAAGCACACTGTATTATGTCAACACTGAAAGTATACGTGTTCCGCGCAGAACGCGCAATTTCGGCACGAATTTTGACGTATTTAGTGCATAGTTGAGTATCGATCACAGTTTGCGTTTTGTCCAAATATTACTGTTTATTTATACAGTAAACTTCTATAATATCACTGTACGCAATGTGTTATGCGGGGGCCGCATCGTTACCCGGCGCACTAAGTCCTGGCTGAAACGGGTGGTGCCGTCAGCGCCTTAACCCCGCGTGAGCACACTGTGTTATGTCAACAAGCACAACGTTTCTCCTTGAGATACCGCGTGCACAACAGCTGGCAACAGGCAGCGGAAAGGTACGTCAGCTGGCAGTGCTCCTGAACCACAGGAGACGCGTATGAACCTGGTGGATATCGCCATTCTTATCCTCAAACTCATTGTTGCAGCACTGCAACTGCTTGATGCTGTTCTGAAATACCTGAAGTAATTCAGATTCAAGTCGCACCAAAGGGGAGCGGGAAACCGCTCCCCTTTTATATTTAGCGTGCGGGTTGGTGTCGGATGCGATGCTGACGCATCTTATCCGCCCTACCATCTCTCCCGGCAACATTTATTGCCGCTTTTGTTTACATATTCTGCCGCTAAACAATTCCCCATTCCTGGCGTATATCTGGCTAACATTCATCAATGTGATAGATTCCTCTCCCGCATTTATGGGAATGCGTAGTGACTTATTCTAATTATTTTTATAAAAGCATCCGTGATAATGAAAAGGCAAAGAAACGTCAATTTGTTATTGATGTTGGTATTACTCGTGGCCGTCGGTCAGATGGCGCAAACCATTTATATTCCAGCTATTGCCGATATGGCGCGCGATCTCAACGTCCGTGAAGGGGCGGTGCAGAGCGTAATGGGCGCTTATCTGCTGACTTACGGTGTCTCACAGCTGTTTTATGGCCCGATTTCCGACCGCGTGGGCCGCCGACCGGTGATCCTCGTCGGAATGTCCATTTTTATGCTGGCAACGCTGGTCGCGGTCACGACCTCCAGTTTGACGGTGTTGATTGCCGCCAGCGCGATGCAGGGGATGGGCACCGGCGTTGGCGGCGTAATGGCGCGTACTTTACCGCGAGATTTATATGAACGGACACAGTTGCGCCATGCTAACAGCCTGTTAAACATGGGGATTCTCGTCAGTCCGTTGCTCGCACCGCTAATCGGCGGTCTGCTGGATACGATGTGGAACTGGCGCGCCTGTTATCTCTTTTTGTTGGTTCTTTGTGCTGGTGTGACCTTCAGTATGGCCCGCTGGATGCCGGAAACGCGTCCGGTCGATGCACCGCGCACGCGCCTGCTTACCAGTTATAAAACGCTTTTCGGTAACAGCGGTTTTAACTGTTATTTGCTGATGCTGATTGGCGGTCTGGCCGGGATTGCCGCCTTTGAAGCCTGCTCCGGCGTGCTGATGGGCGCGGTGTTAGGGCTGAGCAGTATGACGGTCAGTATTTTGTTTATTCTGCCGATTCCGGCAGCGTTTTTTGGCGCATGGTTTGCCGGACGTCCCAATAAACGCTTCTCCACGTTAATGTGGCAGTCGGTTATCTGCTGCCTGCTGGCTGGCTTGCTGATGTGGATCCCCGACTGGTTTGGCGTGATGAATGTCTGGACGCTGCTCGTTCCCGCCGCGCTGTTCTTTTTCGGTGCCGGGATGCTGTTTCCGCTGGCGACCAGCGGCGCGATGGAGCCGTTCCCCTTCCTGGCGGGCACGGCTGGCGCGCTGGTCGGCGGTCTGCAAAACATTGGTTCCGGCGTGCTGGCGTCGCTCTCTGCGATGTTGCCGCAAACCGGTCAGGGCAGCCTGGGGTTGTTGATGACCTTAATGGGATTGTTGATCGTGCTGTGCTGGCTGCCGCTGGCGACGCGGATGTCGCATCAGGGGCAGCCCGTTTAAGCGCACGTCACCGCAGCATCGTCATCAGCTCCATGGGAGAACGATGCTGCTTTATCAGATCACGCATCACCCGCATATGCGGTGCGGAGTAAGAATAAAACGCCTGATAGCCCGCACAAAGCACGCTGTCTGGCGTCTCCTGCCGAGCGTGCGGGCACAGGCGATGCCAGTCGCACGCCTGGCAGTCACAGCGCGGTTGCGGGTTTTCGCTGCCACACCATTTTTGTAAGGTGGCGTCAAAAAGCTCAATCGAGATACGACTGATATCTGCCCGCACCCAACACTCGAACAGGGCAATTAAAAATTTCCCCCACAGCTCTGCTGTCACCGAAGCGGCCGTCAGATCGCCCCGGTCATCAAATTCAAGATAGGGAATGAGCTGTACGGAGCGGATGCCCCGCTGTTTGAAATTGTGATAAAAATCGGCAGGTTGCAGAGCATCCTTGTACTCTACAACCAGTTTATGCCTGTCCTCTTCAGCATCAATGACCTGACTTCCTGTCATGCGACTCTCTCAATAAATACGATAAGTTGATGTATATGCGTTACAGCAAACAGTATTGCGAGAGATAACACCGCGAGGGAGATCAAAAATTTGTCACGGACTACGTGAAATTGGGAAAAATCGCTATTCGTGACATCCATTAAATTGCGATTACGGGTGTAGTGCCAGAGGATCAGCGCCACGATGGCGAGAATGCCAATCGAAATCCAGAATAACATGCCCGCCTGGTGCCAGTTGTGTTTGATAGCCAACGCCATCAACGCGCCGTAGCCCAGCATGGTACGAAACCACGCCAGTGATGTGCGCTCCGGCTGCAGTCCTGGGTCGGCAATGCGTCTGGCTTTGCGGCTATCCGGCATACAACACCAGTCCCATAACGATCACCGCCACGACCATCAATATTAAGCTAATGATTAATAAGCTGTTGGTGTAGGGCAGGTCCTCTTTCAGACGCATCGCTTTTTCATTGCGTAACCAGCGCAAGTAGCCATACATCGCTAACCCGCCGGAAAACAGACACAACAACAACGCCAGCAGTTCGCGAATGACGGGCGTGGCGAAATCTGGCGCAAGTTGATCAAGCCCAACCCCCGCCGCCAGAAATCCTAGTGCAGTACGGATCCACGCCAGAAAAGTACGCTCATTAGCCAGCGAGAAGCGGTAATCAGGCGCTTCTCCGAGGCGGGAAATTTTCATTGTTGCTCCTTTGCAATTTCACTAACGCTCTACCTTTAGCGGTTTTTTTAAGAATTTCGTCCGCCCGTTTCCTGATATGCTTTTGCCATCCGCTACAAGGAGGTCAGATGGGTATCATAGCTCAAAATAAAATCAGTTCATTGGGCATGCTGTTCGGTGCCATCGCTTTAATGATGGGGATTATCCACTTTTCATTCGGCCCTTTCTCCGCACCACCGCCAACGTTTGAAAGCATCGTGGCGGACAAAACGGCTGAAATTAAAAGAGGTCTTCTCGCCGGAATAAAAGGCGAAAAAATTACCACCGTGGAGAAAAAAGAGGACGTAGATGTCGATAAAATCCTCAATCAAAGCGGTATCGCACTGGCCATTGCTGCGCTACTTTGCGCATTTATTGGCGGTATGCGTAAGGAAAATCGCTGGGGCATTCGCGGCGCGCTGGTTTTTGGCGGCGGGACGCTGGCTTTCCATACCTTGCTTTTTGGTATCGGCATCGTGTGCAGCATTTTGCTGATATTCCTTATCTTTTCCTTCCTGACCGGCGGTTCACTGGTTTAAGCAGCCTGAATAATGCCCGCCGGGTGATCATCAGCGGGCATTATCGTCAGAACTTCTGTTTTTTCTCCTCCACCTTCACCCCTTGTGTCGGTAGGCCGGTGTCATAGTCGCGTACAACTGGCGAATAGCCATCTTGTGGACGTGGACGAAACGCCCCCATCCAGCGCGGCCGTGCATCTTTACGCCACGGACGCAGACTCCATTGGTAACTGCGGAACGGATCGCGAATTTTGTCCATGTAATCCAATAAGGCGTCATGCATTTTGCTGCGAACGTCTGCAAAACGGATATCATCGATCAGGTTATGCATTTCATTTGGGTCATTACGGCGATCGTAAAGTTCATCACTGGTGAAGAGGTTGAGTACCAGTTTAAAGTCATCCGTCACCCAGCAACGCACCGGAATAAAACCGCCAAAGCTGTCATGCTCAATCTCGTAGCGGTTAAATTCCACCATCACGCCGCGTGGCTCTTTCACGGCAAGGATATTTTCCCCCGGCAGAATCTCTGGTTTTTCAATATCTGCCAGCGCCATCATTGTCGGCAGTAAATCGATATGACTGACTGGCGTATCGACCTGTCGCCGCTCCCCTTGCGGCGAACGGATGATCAGCGGAATGCGGGTGATGTCGTCATACATCGCCGCCCCTTTACTGATCAGCTTATGTGCGCCCATCATTTCGCCGTGATCGGAGGTATAAATAACCCACGTATTTTCACGTTGCTCTGGCGTTAAGGCATTGATGACCCGTCCGATTTGGTCATCAACAAAGTCATTACAGGCAAAATAGAGCGGATGGTGATAAAGCCCGTCATCACCGACTGGCGATGGCATCGCCTGCGCCCATAAGCGGTGATGTTCCGGTTTGTTAGCCAGGTCATCCTGTGCTTTCTCGCCCAGCTCGTAGTAAAAATCAGCGTATTTCTCTAAATACTCCACCGGACAGGTGAACGGGTGATGCGGCTCATCATACGAAACCACCATCAGGAAAGGCTCGTCTGCGCGCGCAGGCTGTTGCAGAAAATCCACCGCCCGATTGCTGATACGATGCGCCCAGGTGAAGGTTTCGTCGATATGGTTCGCCTGTAAATCTTCGACGCTGTTTAGGCCATTGCGCCACAGGCTAATCTCTTTTTCCGTCAGTTCGCTAAGATAGTTCGCCCCATCGAACCAGTAATCAGCGTCCCACTCCGGCGGACACTCGCCAGTGCCGAAATAGTCATGACCGTCGAGATGCCATTTGCCGATGTAACAGGTGTGATAGCCGGCATCCTTAAAGTAGCGCCCCATAGTGGAGATGTTTTTGCCTGGCGCGACGTTGTTGGTCCACGGGCCGGACTGGTTAGCGTAGATACCGGTAAATAGTCCGGCCCGTGCAGGCGTACAAACCGGTGAACAGGTGTAGGCGGAATTAAAGCGAATACCTTCCGCCGCCAGACTATCAATATTTTGCGTATTCAGCGGTTTACCGCTATAGCAACCGACCATATTGGTGGCCTGGGTATCGGTCATGACGAACAGAAAATTGGGGCGTTTCATAGGCTATCCTTCCCGTCGGGAGTAAAGGTTACGGCTGGGTCGTGACGATGCCGCCAGCTGTCAAAAATCAGGTAGACAATCACTACGGCGGCAATGAAATAACTGATCATCGCTAACCAGCGCGTACCGTAGCCGCCGAATTCAGCCAGCCCGGCATAGACGCCAATCATCGCGAACAGGATGCCAATTGACGCGATCTTGACGTTTTTCCACGGTTTCATGTCCACCGCAAACGCATCTTTGAAGGTGAACGGCGTGGCGCGCGGTTTGATAAAACCGATCACCAGCATCACGACCACGTTGATGCAGAACGTACAGGCCAGCACATAGAGGAAATGGAAGTCGAACTTCACCAGATAGTTGATGGTGATGTAGCTGATTATGCCAATCCCCATCGCTACTTTTGCCGCCAGCGCCGGGATGCGCGGGAAGAAAAAGCCCATAATGATGATGGTAACCAGCGGCACGTTGTAAATGCCGTTGAGCTGTTTCATCCAGCTATACAGCCCCTGCGGCGCGTTGGCGATCCACGGCGCGACCAGCACCGAAACGATAGCGATAAAGAAACCAAATTTGCGCCCGACGGTGACCAGCTGCTGCGGCTCGGCATTCTGGTTAATGATGCGACGGTAAATACCCATACTGAATAACGTACTGGCGCTATTCAGAAAGCCGTTGAAGGTACTGATCACCGCACCAAATAACACCGCGCCGAAGAAACCCACCATTGGCACTGGCAGAACGTTATTGACCAGCGTCGGGTAGGCCATGTCGGCTTTCGGTAAATCCTGATACAGATGAAACGCAATCAACCCTGGCAGCACCAGTACCAGCGGGTCGAGCATTTTCAGCACCGCCGTTAACAGCGCCCCCTTTTGCCCTTCCGCCAGGCTTTTTGACGCCAGCGTGCGTTGCACGATGCCCTGATTTGTACACCAGTAAAAGGTGTTCACCAGAATCAAACCGGTAAATGCCGCGCCAATCGGCAAGGGATCGGTCGGGCCACCGATTGAGTTTAATTTCTCGGCGTGAACGGTGGTGAGTTGCTCAATGCCCTGCATAAAGCTGCCCTTGCCCATCGCGATTAGGCCAAATACCGGCACCATCAACCCGCCGATAACCAGCCCAATACCGTTGATGGAGTCCGCCACTGCCATTGCGCGCAGTCCGCCGATCACCGCATACAAAATTCCCGCCAGACCAAGCAAAATTACCAGTAGCCAGATAGCCGCACCGTGAGAAATCTGTAGCGATTCCCCGACGTGAAACAGGCTGTTGAGCGCCAACGCGCCGGAGTAGAGAACAATCGGCAGAAAGCAGACGCCGGTGGCAATTAGGAAGCAGAAGTCGATGATAATACGCGTCGTTTTATCATAACGTTCCTCCAGAAAATCGGGGATGGTGGCAATGCCGCGCTTCAGATAGCGCGGTAAAAAGATTAGCGCGAGGAAGATCAGCGTCACCGCTGAAGTCACTTCCCAGCCCATCACCGACATGCCGCTTTTGTAGGCCTGCCCGGAAAGGCCGACCAGTTGTTCCGTGGAAAGGTTGGTTAGCATTAACGAAGCGGCAATAACCGGCGCTTTTAGTGAACGTCCGGCAAGAAAATAGCCTTGTTGCGATCCGGTATCTGTTTTGCGGACCTTCCACCAGGTGATCACCGCCACCAGCAGCGTAAAACCGACAAAACTCAAGATTTGTAACGAATTCATCTCATAGCCCTTATTTATGTTTATGTCCCGGACGCATGAATATAGGGAGAGGTAAAATGCGTCGGGTCAGGCAGTCAGATTCTTAAAATACAAACGTCGTATCCCTGAACGGATTGTTTTCTGTTAAGTTCAGGTTGTGAGCATAATTCGCCGGAGGGATATTAAAATGAATGGAAAATTGCAAAGTTCAGATGTAAAAAACGAAACTCCGTACAATATTCCCTTATTGATTAACGAAAATGTGATCTCCAGCGGAATTTCTCTGATCTCGCTCTGGCATACCTACGCCGACGAGCATTACCGGGTGATCTGGCCGCGGGACAAGAAGAAACCGCTTATCGCCAACTCATGGGTTGCGGTGTATACCGTACAAGGATGTGGGAAAATTCTTTTAAAGAATGGCGAACAAATAACACTGCATGGCAACTGTATTATATTCTTAAAGCCAATGGATATTCACTCTTATCACTGTGAAGGTTTAGTCTGGGAACAGTACTGGATGGAATTTACCCCCACCAGTATGATGGATATTCCCGTTGGTCAGCAAAGCGTTATTTATAATGGCGAAATTTATAATCAGGAACTCACCGAAGTTGCTGAGTTAATAACTTCACCAGAAGCAATAAAAAATAATCTGGCAGTCGCTTTTCTGACGAAAATTATTTATCAGTGGATTTGTCTTATGTACGCAGATGGTAAAAAAGATCCACAACGGCGGCAAATTGAAAAATTAATTGCCACTTTACATGCCAGTCTGCAACAACGCTGGAGCGTAGCTGATATGGCTGCCACGATCCCCTGTAGCGAAGCCTGGTTGCGTCGTCTGTTTTTACGCTATACCGGCAAGACGCCGAAAGAATATTACCTCGATGCGCGTCTGGATCTGGCGCTATCGCTATTAAAGCAACAAGGAAACTCGGTTGGCGAAGTCGCTGATACGCTCAACTTCTTCGACTCCTTTCATTTCAGCAAAGCCTTTAAACATAAATTTGGTTATGCGCCGTCAGCCGTGCTAAAGAATACGGACCAGCACCCAACGGATGCCAGTCCACACAATTAACGTAACTCTGGCCAGTACGCTTTGTTGGCCTCCAGCAACTCATCCAGAATAGCTTTGGCGACCGAGGCGCTCGGTACCGTTTTCGACAACGTAATCGCCTGCCACAGGTGCTGATATGAACGCTGTTCCCAGGCGTCCACGACCAGTTTTTCCACCGCCACTTGCTGACTCATTAACCCTTTCTGAAACTGCGGGATATCGCCGACCACCAGTGGTTCAGGCCGTAGTAGCGCACGCGCATCTGTTTGCGATCTTGCAGCCCAACAATTTGCGCCATCCGGCTTTCAATACCGATTGGCATGTCACAGATGTTGAGGATTTTCGCATTCGGGCGCAGACGACGCGTGGCTTCTGCGACAATGGCTGCCGGGTTGGAGTAGTTGAGCATCCAGGCATTTGGTGAATATTTTTCCATATAATCCACCAGTTCCAGGACGCCGCCAATGGAACGCATGCCGTACGCTATTCCGCCGGGTCCGCAAGTTTCCTGACCAACAACGCCGTGGCGCAGCGGGATTTTTTCATCCAGTTCGCGCATCGGGTATTTGCCGACGCGGATGTGCGCCATGACAAAATCAACGTCGCTGAATGCCACTTCAGGATCGGTGGTGTAACTAAACGCAATGTCCGGCGCTTTTTCTTTAAGGATGACTTTACAGGCTTCGGCAATCACTTCCTGCCGCGCACCATCGTTATCATAAAATTTCAGTGCACGAAGCGGGAAACGGTCCTGATTCGCCAGGAGCATCAACACGATGCCTGGCGTAAAGGTGCTTCCACCGCCTGCGACAACCACTGAGAATTTGGTCATTATACTGCCTCCGTAATGGCAACATTTTCTGCTGATTGATGAGAATTAATTAAGCTATCGAGCTGTTCACGCAGCTGAGATACATGCAGACCAATGATCACCTGAATGGCATCGCCACTACGGAAGACGCCGTGCGCTCCCAGCTTTTTAAAGACTTCGTCATCCAGCGTTTGTGACATGTCATGCAGTGCAATACGTAAACGCGTCGCGCAATTGTTAATGCTGGAGATATTGCCGACCCCGCCCAGGGCTTGCAGGATACCGGCAGCCTGATCCAGCTCTTTTTTTGGCTCTGCCGCGGTGGTTTGGCCTCGCGAGGCTTTGTATTCGGCTTTTGAGTAGAGTTTCACTTCCGCATCTTCACGTCCCGGCGTGCACATGTTGAACTGCAGAATCAGTGTGCGGAAAACCACGAAGTACAGCAGGGTAAAGCACAACCCAATGGCGATTTGGGTCAGCATCATATCCGCGTGGTTGCTGAACATCGGGATCCAGTTTTGCGGTAAAACCTAGTCAATCAGACCTCCGCCCATGTTGCCCACCACACCAAAGAGATACATTACGGTCGACATTGAGGCCGCCAGCACGGCGTGTACCGCAAACAGCAACGGTGAAATGAACAGGAAGGTAAATTCCAGCGGTTCGGTAATTCCCACCAGCATGGCGGTTAAGGTTGCGGGAATCAGCAAGCCCGCCACTTTTACCCGATTTTCCGGTGCGGCAGTGAAGTACATCGCTAAAGAAATGCCCACGGCACCAAAGATTTTTGAGTTACCGTGCAGGGCAAAACCGCCTTCCGGGAACAACGATTTCAGCGGCTCGGCGCTCAAACTGAACTCTTGCAGATGCTGCGCCCAGTACATCTGAATGCCGCCTTCAACAGCTGCCGGACCAAAGATAAACTGTCCGTAGATGAAGTGGTGTAAACCGGTTGGGATCAGAATACGTTCGAGGAAGGTGTAAACCCAGACCCCAAGTGCACCCGCCGAACGCAGGAACGCTTGCAGAGATTCAATCCCCATTTGTACTTTTGGCCAGCCGAGCAACGTCAGCCAGGCACAGGGGATCATCACCAGGAAGGCGATAATCACCACATAAGACGTCCCCTGGAAAATGCCGAGAAAAACCGGCAGTTTTTTATCGAACAGACGGTTATGCAGCGCCGTCACAATGCCGGAAATGATAATTGCGCCGATAATGCTGGTATCGAGGGTTTTAATCCCGGCCATCATTGTCAGACCGCTACCTGCCACCGCGTCCTGAGTGAAATCGACGCCGAAGTAGCTTCCCCAGGTCATTCCCATCGCGTTGATGAAATAGTTCCAGGTCAGGAAACTCACCATCACCGCCAGACAAGCACGCCCCTGCGCTTGCTTAGCAAGGCCAATGGGTAAACCGACAGCAAAAATCAGCGGCATATTACGGAATACCGTCCAACCGCCCTCTTCAATAATGTGTACGATTTGCGCGAATAAACTGTTCGGATCGGTCAGTGATTCCCCGACAAACATCGGGTTTTGCAGCAAGATGGCAAGACCCACCACAATCCCGGCGAAGGGAAACAGCAGCACTGGCGTGAACATCGCGCCGCCAAAGCGTTGAATTTGACTGAGCATTTCCACATCCTCTTTTCTCAATTCTGTAAGTAGGAAGCCTGATTGGTTATGCGGCAGGCCTGGAGCGAGGATAGGAAGATGCGATCGGCAGAACATGACGACCCAATGGGATTCGTGATCGCTTTCATGCTTTTCGTTGGGCGGTAGAGATCTACGTTTTCGCGAAAAAGTAGACCTCTGTGAGCACAGGTACACAGCATCGAACACATCTTTAAAAAAAAGATGTTTTTTCAATCGATTAAGCAGAACTTGTGTGCGCATTACCCGGGCTTGCAGGCAAAAAAGAGATCTAGAGATGATCTACAAAAGCATTGCGGAGCGGTTAAGAATTCGACTTAACTCCGCAGATTTCACGCTAAACAGCCTTCTTCCCGGTGAAAAAAAGCTGGCGGAAGAGTTTGCGGTATCGCGGATGACCATCCGTAAAGCCATTGACCTGCTGGTAGCGTGGGGGCTGGTGGTCCGCCGCCACGGTAGTGGCACTTACCTGGTGCGCAAAGATGTACTGCATCAAACCGCCAGTCTGACCGGGCTGGTGGAGGTGTTAAAACGGCAGGGAAAAACGGTCACCAGCCAGGTGCTGATTTTTGAAATCATGCCTGCGCCTCCGGCCATTGCCAGCCAGTTACGGATTCAAATCAACGAGCAGATCTACTTCTCCCGTCGCGTTCGTTTTGTGGAAGGGAAACCGCTGATGCTGGAAGACAGCTATATGCCGGTAAAACTGTTCCGTAATCTTTCGCTGCAACATCTGGAAGGGTCGAAGTTTGAATATATTGAACAAGAGTGCGGGATTTTGATTGGCGGTAATTATGAAAGCCTGACGCCAGTGCTCGCCGATAGACTGCTGGCGCGGCAAATGAAGGTAGCGGAACACACGCCACTGCTGCGGATCACCTCGTTGTCATATAGCGAGAGCGGGGAGTTTTTGAATTATTCAGTGATGTTCAGAAATGCCAGCGAATACCAGGTGGAGTACCATTTACGGCGACTCCACCCGGAAAAGAGTTAACCGATACTCCAGAAGAGCACCGCCAGTAATTGGGGGGTGATAATGCGCAGGAACATTACCAACGGATAGACAGTGGCGTAAGAGAGCGCCGCCGCACCGCTGGTTGGATGAAGATTATTAGCAAACGCCAGCGCCGGAGGATCGGTCATGGAACCTGCCAGCATCCCGCACATGGTCAGGTAATTCATTTTGGCTAACATCCGCGCCAGAATGCCAACAGTAATCAGCGGAACGGCGGTGATCAGGGCACCATAACCAATCCAGCTTAGCCCTTCGCCATTGACCAGGGTATTCACAAAATCCCCACCAGATTTCAGACCAACGACCGAGAGGAACAGCACGATCCCCAGCTCCCGCAGCGCGAGGTTGGCGCTTGGCGGCATAAACCAGTACAGCTTGCCGATACTGCCGATACGCCCGAGGATCAACGCCATAATCAGCGGTCCGCCCGCCAGCCCCAGTTTCAACGCGGCCGGGAATCCTGGCACAAAGACGGGAATAGAACCTAACAATACGCCTAGCCCGATGCCAATAAACACTGGCAGCATCTGAACCTGTTGCAGTTTTTGCTGCGCATTCCCCAGCACATTGGCAACGGCATCAATTGCGGACGGACGCCCCACCAGATTGAGGATATCGCCGAACTGCAGGCTGATATCGCCACTGGCGACCAGTTCGACCCCGGCACGGTTCAGGCGCGAGATAACAACGTCATAGCGTTCTTTAAAGTGCAGGTCGCGAATACGTTTTCCGAGCACGTTTTCATTGGTGACCACCACACGCTCGACGCGCAAATCAGTGCCTTTCGTGGACAGCGAAGTATCGACCTCCTGACCAATCACCAGTTGCGCATTATGTAAATCCGCTGGCTGACCCACCAGATGCAGCAAATCGCCCAGTTGGATAATGGTATCTGGCGAAGGAACTTTTAGGGTTTCTTCGCGTTTCAGACGCGAGCAGATAATTTTGTCGCCGTTGAGAATCGGTACATCTTTAATGGCTAAATCATGCAGGTTAGGGTTCTCAACGCGAATATTGATAGTCTTGATCAGCGCGCCGCCATTGGTGCGTGAAGACTCGTGCTGCTGAGCTTCTGTCTCGACATTGACGCGGAAAATAACCCGCAACATCCACATGGTGAACAAAATCCCGCAAATGCCGAATGGATACGCCATCGCGTAACTCATCCCCATCTGATCGACCATTTCCATTGGTGTACCCAGGTCGCGCAAAATCTGCTGCCCTGCCCCCAGCGCTGGCGTATTGGTAACCGCACCGGAGAAAATCCCCAGCACTACCGGCAGTGGAATATCAAACAGTTTATGCAGGATGGCGGTAACCAGACCACCGATGATGACGATCAGAACAGCAAACAGGTTGAGGCGTAATCCGGAGACGCGCAATGAGGCAAAGAAGCCCGGCCCTACCTGAATCCCGATAGTATAAACGAACAGGATCAGGCCAAATTCCTGAATAACATGCAGCATATCGCTACTTAATGTCATCCCCGCCTGAGAAACAAAATGGCCGACGATGATCCCACCAAACAGCACGCCGCCAATACCTAATCCTATGCCGCGAAATTTGACGTTGCCGATAAACAAACCGACGACTGCCACCAAAGCCAGAATACTGACCGTTAATGCTATATCACTCATCGTCCATTTCTCTTGAGATAACATTTTAATTGCTACGGATTATGGCTGAATCGGTGAAGCAGATTTGCCTTATAGCGCACATTATCACGGGAAAGAACGTGCCGAAATATCTTAAACAGTCGAAATTTAACGCATTGTTGAGTAAGTAAGACAAAAAAAGCCTCACCAGAATGGCGGGGCAAAGAGAATAGCTAGTTAGCTATTTAACGCGGGACGTTCGCTGATAGCGATACGCTGCGCTGCGATGGGTTCAGGCTCATTACGAATTAAATCAATATGCAGTAAACCGTTTACGAAGGTTGCGCCAGAGACTTCCATATTTTCAGCCAGCGTAAAGCTCAGGCTAAATGGCTGATTCATAAGCCCTTGATGCAGCCATTTTTTCTCTTCTTTTGGCTGCTCCGGCGTGCCTTTTACGCTCAGGCGCGTACCTTCCAGTTGAATCTCTAAATCTTCCTGACGGAAACCTGCCAGCGCAAGGGTAATGCGGTAGTGGTTATCGTCGCTTTTCTCAATGTTGTACGGCGGGAAGCTCTGGCTTTCACCGGCGTTTTGCAGTGCGTTGGCCAGTTTGTCAAAACCGATCCATTGACGCATCAGTGGGGATAAATCGAAGTTACGCATAGTCATTTCTCCTTCTAAGAAGCGAGTAAGTACCTGCAAATCCGAAGATTCGCATATGCTCCCTGACGGCGAGCATGGAGATGTCAGGCCGCGCCAGGCGGCCTTAGGGAATTAGTTGATTTCGATACGGCGCGGTTTTTTCGCTTCCGGAATCACGCGTTCGAGATCGATATACAGCAAACCATTTACCAGGTTAGCACCACGAACATGAATGTTCTCAGCTAACTGGAATTTGCGTTCAAAGTTGCGTTCAGCGATGCCCTGGTACAGATAGGTGCGCTCTTTTTGTTCGTCGGCGTGAGCACCTTTCACCACCAGCAGATTATCCTGGGCGGTAATTTCCAGTTCGCTCTCAGCAAAACCAGCCACAGCGATAGCAATGCGGTAATGGTTTTCGTCTACCAGTTCAACGTTATACGGAGGGTAGCCGCCATTACTCTGGCTCTGGTTGTTTTCTAAGTGGTTAAACAAACGGTCAAATCCAATAGCAGAACGGTAAAGCGGGGATAAATCAAAGTTACGCATAATCAATAGCTCCTGAAATCAGCGAGAATGTAAGACCTTCCACAATGGACAGGTCAGGTAGCCAGAACACCCATCAGGCGCGTCCTCATCGGCTACGATGTAAAAATGGGTCTGGAAATGAACTTTTCAAGCCTTATCAGCGGACTTTTTTTTGCAGTTTATGGTCTATTGCATAGACTGAGGGGGCAGCACGAAACGTTAAAGTGCGATAGCCGCCACAGTGCGACGTAATGATGATGTTATTTTCAGCAAGGGATCGCTATAACTCATCAGGCCAACACCCACGATCAACAGATGAATTTATTATGATAAGAAATGTGTTGTTAGCGTTCATGATATGCAGCGGAATGACATTACTCGGAGGATGCTCCAGCGTGATGTCCCATACCGGAGGGAAAGAAGGAACGTATCCCGGCACCCGCGCCAGCGCAACCATGATTGGCGACGATGAAACCAACTGGGGCACTAAGTCGCTGGCGATTCTCGATATGCCGTTTACCGCTGTGATGGACACGCTTTTACTGCCGTGGGATGTGTTCCGCAAAGACAGCTCGGTGCGCTCGCGCGTTGAAAAAAGCGAAGCCAACGCGCAAGCCACCAATGCGGTTATTCCACCGGCCAGAATGCCTGATAACTGATTTAGCGATCAGTTTCGGTGATCCACAGCTGGCCGCCTTCCATCCACGCCAGCCACTGACCATCCGGCGAGAAGACCACGGCGTCCGCAGAAGGTGAATTGGCGTGGTGTTCGGTTAAATACTCAACCTCGCCGCTTTGCGCATGGGCACAAGCAATTCGATTATCCAGCACAAAGCCCAACCATTCTCCTGACGGATGCCAGTTAAATGCAGACTGAATATCCGTTTTGTTATGGGTTAACTGGCGCGGCTCGCCGCCCTGTGGCGAGATAAGCCACAGTTGCACAATGCCGTTATCATCTCGCATTAAAAACGCGATTTGTGTACCCTGCGGATTACAGCGCACCCAGTGGCGCGGGACGTTGACTAACCCCGGATAAGCCCGATGGTGGGTAAAGGTTAAACGTCGCTGCACGACGCCACGCGGTGGCGCGGGCAGGGTTGTTTCCGTTCCGCTTAACGGCGCATCACCTGCCGCTTTCCAGCCAGCTTCATCTTGCGGTAACTCAACGATAAACAGCTCCGGCACTTTCTCGCCCTTTGGCGAAAGTGTGTCGCCAATAAATGCCAGCGCGTGATTTCCTACCCATCCTTCTTCATAAGCACGATTGATTTCATCACTGCCAGGCTGTGGCGTGGGCGTGGTTTTGCTCACCAGCACGCACCAGTGGCTACCGCTGTATTCACGCGGATGCTGCTTTTGTACGTTGACCGGGCCAAACGGCGCAGCAACACCGACGTTTCGCAAATCCAGCGCCGGATCGAGTTCATGCATTACATGGTCGTTATAGGTAAAGCTCACCCTTTCACCGTTCGGGCTAAAGACATGCACATGGCTGCCGCCGCGCAGCACTCCTGGCGTATACGGCGCGGTAATATCCATCGCATCAAGGTTACTCATCTTGCCGCCTTCAACAATCACTCCGCGCCGATGATGGAAGTCGTAATGCCATGTTTCATCAGGATTTTCCGGGCCGTGGATGAAAACATATTTCTCTGACTTCGGATGAACGGTCACCACGCCGACGTGTGCGCCCTGTGACGCGCGATAGATAACCTCGACCTCGCCGGTATGGATATTCACACGCTCAATGGTCTCGCCGGTAAACGACGCGCCAGAAGGACGCACGTCAAATACCAGCCACTGGCTGTCGGGCGTCCAGGTATTGGTATTGGTGAGCAGGTGATTACGGGGAGCAAAGGTTATCTGTTTCATGGCGCGGTCCTGATACAAAACGGGTCCCGCCATCATACTTCACAAGGACTTCACTTTCAGACAATAGTCTTTTGCCATCGTGATGAATGTGAGTGAAAAGATGGAACATTTCGACGTGGCGATTATTGGCCTCGGCCCGGCAGGATCGGCGTTGGCACGAAAGTTAGCAGGCAAAATGCAGGTGATCGCGCTGGATAAAAAGCACCAGTGTGGTACTGAAGGTTTCAGCAAACCCTGCGGCGGTCTGCTGGCACCGGACGCGCAGCGATCTTTTATTCGCGATGGGCTGACGCTTCCTGTCGATGTGATCGCTAATCCGCAGATTTTCAGCGTCAAAACCGTCGACGTCGCCGCATCGCTCACGCGTAACTACCAGCGAAGCTATATCAATATTAATCGCCATGCTTTCGACTTGTGGATGAAATCGCTGATCCCCGCCAGCGTTGAGGTTTATCACGACAGCCTGTGCCGAAAAATCTGGCGTGAGGATGATAAATGGCATGTCATTTTTCGTGCAGACGGCTGGGAGCAACATATTACCGCCCGCTATCTGGTCGGTGCCGATGGCGCAAACTCGATGGTGCGGCGACATCTCTACCCGGATCATCAAATCCGTAAATATGTCGCTATCCAGCAGTGGTTCGCGGAGAAACATCCGGTGCCGTTCTACTCCTGCATCTTTGATAATTCGATAACTAACTGTTATTCATGGAGTATCAGCAAAGACGGTTATTTTATCTTTGGCGGTGCCTATCCAATGAAAGACGGTCAGACGCGTTTCACGACGCTGAAAGAGAAAATGAGCGCCTTTCAGTTCCAGTTTGGTAAGACGGTGAAAAGCGAAAAATGCACGGTGCTGTTTCCCTCGCGCTGGCAGGATTTTGTCTGCGGTAAGGACAACGCCTTTCTGATTGGTGAAGCGGCGGGATTTATCAGCGCCAGCTCGCTGGAGGGGATTAGCTATGCGCTGGATAGCACAGACATTCTGCGTTCGGTGTTACTGAAGCAGCCAGAGAAGCTCAATACCGCTTACTGGCGCGCCACCCGCAAACTGCGTTTAAAACTCTTCGGCAAGATAGTAAAAAGCCGATGCCTGACCGCACCGGCTTTAAGAAAGTGGATTATGCGCAGTGGTGTGGCACATATTCCACAGTTGAAGGATTAGCCAACGCGCTTCACATCGCCCACCAGCAGGATATAAGAGAGCGCGCCAATCAACGCGACGGCGGAGATATAAACCAGTGCAGGTGCGAAACCGTAACCCTGCGCCAGGTACCCCACCACCAGCGGAACGGTGATGCCGCCCAGACCACCGGCGAAGTTAAACACGCCGCCGGTTAAACCAATCAGGCGCATCGGTGCCAGAGAAGAAACCAGCGACCAGGTAATCGAAGCAAAACCGTTACCGAAGAATGCCAGCGCCATCAGGCACATAATCATCATCGGATCGTTAGTGTAGTTAGCGCCCATAATGCAGGTGGAGATCAGCAAGCCGCAGATAATCGGCGTTTTACGCGCAAAGCCCAGTGAAAAGCCCTTACGTACCAGCAGATCCGCTACCCAGCCAGAGAGCAGGACGCCGACAAACGCCGCGAGGAATGGCACCGTGGTCATAAAGCCTGCTTTCAGCGCCGTGATTCCTTTTTCCTGGGTTAAATAGTTCGGGAACCAGGTTAAGAAAAACCACAGTGTAGAAGCCACCGCAAATTGCCCAAGATAAACGCCGATCAGTTTACGATGGAACACCAGTTTCCAGTCTTTGGCTGTTAACGGCTGACGCGCCTCTTTCTTCACCGGCGCATCACCATCCACCAGACCGCCGCCATCACGAATGTAATCCAGTTCAGCTTTGCTGATACCTTTGGTCAGGCGCGGCGGCTGATAAACCTTAAACCAAATCAGCGACCAGATAATGCCGATACCACCAGTGACAATGAACACCCAGTGCCAGCTCAACATCTCCTGAATCCAGATCAGCAGCGGCGTCAGAAACGCCAGACCGACAAACTGACCAGACGTATAAAAACCAACGGCAGAAGCGCGTTCATGTTCCGGGAACCAGCTGGTCACCATCCGGTTATTGGTCGGGAAAGCAGGCGCTTCGAAAATACCGGTTATCGCGCGCAGACCAATTAATGACATTAAGCCCGTGGCAAAGCCCTGGAATAAAGTCGCCACTGACCAGCCAAATATCGCAATAAAATAAGTCACGCGAGAACCTACGCGATCTAAAAACCAACCGCCGGGGATCTGACATAGCGTATAAAGCCAGGCGAAGGCCGAAAATACATAGCCCATTTCCGCTTTGGTAATGCCGAACTCTTCCTGAATATGGGCGGAAGCCACGGCCAGGTTGGCGCGGTCGACATAACAAATGACTACCGTAATAAAGATCATCACCAGCGTCAGATAACGCCGACGCCCCGGCTTTGCTGCATTAACGGGAATATCCATAGCGAGCTTTCTCCAGATTTTGGGCATAGCGAAGCCGCTCACCATGCCCTGTAATTTACAGAGGGTTATATTTTTGTATTGCTGTTTTAGTGCCCGATGAGGGGCTTACGTGGCAGGAATTACCACTCTGCTACGCTGTTATCTTCATGACGCCAGAGCGGATTACGCCAGTCCGGGGCATTTTTACTGAACTCAATCACTTTAGCTTCGTCGATTTCCACGCCTAAGCCCGGTTTCGTTAACGGTTTAAAGAAGCCGCCGACCATGCTGAAGTCTTCTTTGTTTTTCACAAAGTCGAGTAACTCCGCGCCTTTGTTGTAATGAATTCCCATACTTTGTTCCTGAAGTACGGCGTTATAGGAAACAAAGTCGATATGCAGGCAAGCCGCCAGTGCAATCGGTCCGAGCGGACAGTGCGGCGCAAGGGTCACGTCATAGGCTTCTGCCATTCCGGCGATTTTGTAGCATTCGGTAATACCGCCCGCGTGGGAGAGATCCGGTTGCAGAATCGAAATACCACCTGCCTCCAGCACGCGTTTAAAATCGAAGCGTGAGAACATGCGTTCACCCGCCGCCAGTGGAATATGCGTTTGTGCCGCCAGTTTCGGGTAGTATTCGGCTTGTTCCGCCAGCACCGGCTCCTCAATAAACAGCGGGCGATACGGCTCCAGTTCTTTAATCAGCACTTTCGCCATCGGCGCGCTGACGCGACCGTGGAAATCAAGACCAAACTCAATCTGATTGCCAAAAGCTTCACGAATTTGTGCCACGGTGTTAACCGCCGCATCTACCGCGCGGGAGTTATCAATTAGCCCCAGTTCTTCACAACCGTTCAGTTTGAAGGTATCGAAGCCGATTTCGCGTAGCGTTTTAATGCCGTCGATAACATCCGCCGGACGATCGCCGCCAACCCAACTGTAGGCTTTAATTTTGTCGCGAACCAGGCCGCCCATCAGTTGCCAGACCGGCGCATTCAGCACTTTACCTTTGATATCCCATAACGCCTGGTCAATCCCGGCGATGGCGCTCATCAGGATCGGACCGCCGCGATAGAATCCGGCGCGATACATCACTTGCCATAAGTCATTGATGCGCGATGGATCCTGACCAATCAAATAGTCACCCAGCTCGTGAACTGCCGCTTCCACCGTACGGGCGCGGCCTTCGATCACGGGCTCGCCCCAACCGACCACGCCTTCATCGGTTTCAATTTTCAGGAACATCCAGCGGGGAGGTAAACGATACGTGGTAATTTTGGTGATTTTCATTGCACTGCCTCTCGATACGCCTTAACAAATGCTGCTGCCTGCTGCGCGGTGCGCTCTACGGATTGCCCGGCGCGATAGAGATCGCTGCCTAAGCCCGCCCCTGCACAACCTGCGTCTATCCACTGCGCCAGGTTTTCTGGCGTCACGCCGCCAACGGCAAAGACTGCGATGTCCGATGGCAATACCGCTTTTAACGCTTTGATGTATTGCGGACCAAAAGCCGATGACGGAAATATTTTCAGCGCCTGCGCGCCCGCTTCGAGCGCGGTAAAGGCTTCGGTCGCCGTCGCGCAGCCGGGGCAGACGGTCATGCCGTAGCCCACCGCACGGCGGATCACTTCACTATGGATATTGGGCGTAACGATGAGCTGACAGCCCATCCTGGCGAGCGCATCGACCTGTTCAGGTTTCAGTACCGTACCTGCGCCAATCAACGCCTTGTCGCCGTACGCATCAACGATGGCGGGAATGCTTTGCTCCCATTGTGGGGAATTCAGCGGGATTTCAACCGCGTCGAACCCGGCGTCAATCACCGCGCCAACATGCGCCAGCGCCTCGTCGGGCGTAATACCGCGCAAAATGGCGATCAGCGGGAGTTTAGTTTGCCACTGCATGAGCGATGCTCCTTATACCAGCCTGAAATGCCGTGTCGCCCGCCACCGCCGTCACGTCGCAACCCATCGCCTGAAAGGCTTGCTGGTAGCGCGCGGTCAGCGATGTTCCGGCGACAAGGGTGATGGCGTGTTGATGGGCCACATAGTCGCGCATACTGGCGACCTCTGCGCCAATCAACAAACCAGAGAGAAATTCGCTGACCTGTTCGCGGGGAAGTGTTCCCAGCACATGCGAGGCGCGAACTTCAAAAAGCTGCGGCAATATGGCGGGCGTATTAAGACCACGCTCAAGGCCAGCTGTGAAGGCATCGGCAGAGTTTTTCTGCGGCGGCAAACCTGCGCCAATCAATGAGTGATTTAACAGTAAATGATGTAATTCACCGGTCATCACGGTGCGAAAATCGTTGATTTGCTGGCTATCGGCCTGCACCCATTTGCAATGGGTTCCGGGCATGACATAAAGAGAGGAAGGAGCCAGAGCTCGCGCGCCGATCAATTGTGTTTCTTCGCCGCGCATCACATTGTGGTTATCGTCATGAGAGACACATAATCCGGGAATAATCCAGATATTGTCGCCAACTGACGTTAATTGTTCGCCAATAGACGAAAAACAGGCAGGAACAGATAAATACGGTGCAACTTTCCAGCCGACGTTGCTGCCAACCATTCCTGCCATTACCACTGGCGTTTTCTCTTCACGCCAGTCGGTCGTGACTTCTGCTAACACCGCAGCCGGAGATTTTCCGTTCAGGCGCGTGACGCCTGCTTCTGATTGCCTGCTCTCCAGGCAGTGGTCGCCCTGATAAAGCCAGGCGCGCAGATTGGTCGATCCCCAGTCAATTGCGATGTAGCGAGCTGTCATGTGATTTCCTTTAACCTTCGTGTCGAGCTGGCGATCATGGTAAGCGCCGCCTGCTCTGCCGCATCGCCGTCCTGATGTCGTATCGCATCGAACAGCGCCTTATGTTCCTGGAGCGTTTGCGGCATGTTGGCCTCATCGCCCATCCAGGTTCGTTCAAAAACCGCCCGCTGCAGCGAACTGATCGCAATGCTAAGTTGCTGTAACACCGGGTTATGCACCGACTGCAGCACCGCCTCGTGGTAGCGAATATCCGCTTCGTTAAACGCTTCGCGGTCCTGATTGTTGGCAATCATCTCGTTCAGCGCCGATTCAATCTGCGCCAGATCGCTGGAAGTCGCGCGCTCTGCTGCCCAACGGGCAATCGCCGGTTCCACCAGATTTCGCACTTCGCTCATGGCACTGATAAGCCGTGGGTCGTAGTCATTTTCCAGCACCCATTGCAGTACGTCAGTGTCGAGGTAATTCCACTGGTTACGCGGTGCCACAAACGCCCCGCGATAACGTTTCATTTCAATCAGCCGCTTCGCCATCAGCGAACGGAACACCTCACGGATGATGTTGCGCGAGGTTGCAAACTCCTCACAGAGTTCCGCCTCAGCCGGAAGCGGCGAGCCTGGCACGTATTTGCCGTGAACGATCTGTTTACCCAGCGTAATGACAATGCGATCGGTTTTATTGAGAGTCATGGAGAGTCCTTGTGCTCTGTATGTTCTTCTCTACTTTACCCCGATCGATGCATAACGCGGCAACTTTGTAGTACCAGCGTGATGACGTTCGCGTTTGCCGTGCGTGTAATGTAGTACAAACTTATATTGTTGTACTACAATTTAGATCACAAAAAGAACAATGCATAAAAAAATGACATGCGTCGGGCAGAAATCTGAAAAGGGATATCAGGCGCTAAACAGGAGGGAAAGAAGAGTATGCTTTCAACGGCTTAGCTACTCGTTTAAAGGATTAATCATGAAGTTGAATTTTAAGGGATTTTTTAAGGCTGCCGGTTTATTCCCACTGGCGCTGATGCTTTCAGGCTGTATCTCGTATGCTCTGGTTTCCCATACCGCAAAGGGTAGTTCAGGAAAGTATCAATCGCAGTCAGACACCATCACTGGGCTATCGCAGGCAAAAGATAGTAATGGAACAAAAGGCTATGTTTTTGTAGGGGAATCGCTGGATTACCTTATCACTGATGGTGCCGATGACATCGTTAAGATGCTCAATGATCCAGCACTTAACCGGCACAATATTCAGGTTGCCGATGACGCAAGATTTGTTTTAAATGCGGGGAAAAAGAAATTTACCGGCACAATATCGCTTTACTACTACTGGAATAACGAAGAAGAAAAGGCACTGGCAACGCATTATGGTTTTGCCTGTGGTGTTCAACACTGTACCAGGTCACTGGAAAACCTAAAAGGCACAATCCATGAGAAAAATAAAAACATGGATTACTCAAAGGTGATGGCGTTCTACCATCCATTTAAAGTGCGATTTTATGAATACTATTCACCCAGAGGCATTCCGGATGGTGTTTCCGCAGCATTACTGCCAGTGACTGTTACGCTGGACATCATTACTGCACCGCTGCAATTTCTGGTTGTATATGCAGTAAACCAATAATCAGTAAGCGGGCAAACGCGTTTATGCTGTTTGCCCGCCCACAGATTAATTCAGCACATACTTCTCAATAGCAAACGCCACGCCATCTTCAAGGTTAGATTTGGTGACAAAGTTCGCCACTTCTTTCACTGAAGGAATAGCGTTATCCATCGCCACACCGACGCCTGCATATTCAATCATTGCGATATCGTTTTCCTGATCGCCAATCGCCATGATTTCTTCCGGTTTAATACCTAACACGTCGGCCAGTGATTTCACCCCCGTACCTTTGTTAACGCGTTTATCGAGGATTTCGAGGAAGTACGGCGCACTTTTCAGCACGGTATATTTCTCTTTCACTTCCTGCGGAATACGCGCGATAGCCTGGTCGAGGATGGCGGGTTCATCAATCATCATCACTTTCAGGAACTGGGTATTGGGGTCCATTTTCTCCGCTTCGCAGAACACCAGCGGAATGGTGGCAACGAAGGATTCATGCACCGTGTAGTAGCTGATATCACGGTTGGCGGTGTACAGCGTGGTGCGGTCCAGGGCGTGGAAATGAGAACCGACTTCGCGAGAGAGTTTTTCCAGGAAACGATAGTCGTCATAGCTGAGAGCAGTTTGCGCCACGGTGCTACCATCAGCGGCCTTCTGTACCAGCGCGCCGTTATAAGTAATGCAGTAGTCGCCCGGCTGTTCCATATGCAGCTCTTTCAGGTAGTTGTGCACACCTGCATACGGGCGACCCGTCGTTAGCACGACATTCACGCCACGGGCGCGAGCTGCGGCAATCGCATTTTTAACGGCGGGTGAAATGGTGTGATCGGGCAGCAGAAGGGTGCCATCCATATCGATAGCAATGAGTTTAATAGCCATGAGTTCCCCAGGTAGATTGGTTCCTGACCCATGCTAACGCGATTCCGCTCAAAAATCAGTACAACACCCGAGGGAAAAGGGGGATGCAACGCGCGTTGCGTGCTCCCTTTTTGCTTAGCGGAAGAGTTTCCCTTTCAGCAGTTCCATGCCTGCGGAAAGCAGATCGTTATTGGCTTGTGGTGACACTTCACCTTGCGGTGAGAGCGCATCAATAATCTTCGGCAATTGTTCTGCCAGTAAACTGGAAGCTGTACTGGTATCCACGCCAAGTTTTTGCCCGAGATCGGACACCGCATTTGTGCCGAGCGCCGATTCCAGTTGCTCGCCACTAACCGATTGATTGCCCTGTTGATTACTCAGCCAGGTTGAGAGAATGGCCCCTAAGCCGCCACTTTGCAGTTTTTCCAGCAGCACCTGAATGCCGCCCTGCTCCTCAACCCAACTTAAAATAGCCTGATATTTCCCCGCATCGCCTTTCAGAAAGGCACCGACAACTTCATCAAAAAGCCCCATGATAATCACCTGTAAAGCGTTACGTGTTGACCCAAAAAGTATAGATTTGCGGGATGATAATTGCGGATTGCAGAAATAAAAAGGGCGGAGATGATCTCCGCCCTTTTCTTATAGCTTCTTGCCGGATGCGGCGTGAACGCCTTATCCGGCCTACAAAATCATGAAAATTCAATACATTGCAAGATTTTCGTAGGCCTGATAAGCGTAGCGCATCAGGCACGCTCGCATGGTTAGCGCCATTAAATATCGATATTCGCCGCTTTCAGGGCGTTCTCTTCAATAAACGCACGGCGCGGTTCAACGGCGTCGCCCATCAGCGTGGTGAACAACTGGTCGGCAGCAATCGCATCTTTAACGGTAACGCGCAGCATACGACGACTTTCCGGGTCCATAGTGGTTTCCCACAGCTGTTCCGGGTTCATCTCGCCCAGACCTTTATAACGCTGGATGGAGAGGCCGCGACGGGACTCTTTCACCAGCCAGTCCAGCGCCTGCTCGAAGCTGGCTACCGGCTGACGACGCTCGCCACGTTCGATAAACGCATCTTCTTCCAGCAAGCCACGCAGTTTCTCACCCAGCGTGCAGATACGACGATATTCGCCACCGGTGATAAACTCGTGATCCAGCGGATAGTCAGTATCCACACCGTGGGTACGCACGCGAACAATCGGCTCGAACAGGTTTTGCTCAGCATTGGTGTGAACATCAAACTTCCACTGGCTGCCGTGCTGTTCTTTGTCGTTCAGTTCGCTGACCAGCGCGTTTACCCAGCGGGTAACGGTCTGCTCATCAGAAAGGTCAGCTTCCGTCAACGTCGGCTGATAGATAAGCTCTTTCAGCATTGCTTTCGGATAACGACGCTCCATACGATTGATCATTTTCTGCGTCGCGTTGTACTCAGATACCAGTTTCTCTAACGCTTCGCCAGCCAATGCCGGTGCACTGGCGTTGGTGTGCAGCGTTGCGCCGTCCAGCGCGATAGAGATCTGGTACTGATCCATCGCTTCGTCGTCTTTAATGTACTGTTCCTGCTTGCCTTTCTTCACTTTGTACAGCGGCGGCTGAGCGATGTAGACGTGACCGCGTTCAACGATTTCCGGCATCTGACGATAGAAGAAGGTCAACAGCAGCGTACGAATGTGCGAGCCGTCGACGTCCGCATCGGTCATGATGATGATGCTGTGATAACGCAGTTTGTCCGGGTTGTACTCGTCACGACCGATACCACAGCCAAGCGCGGTGATAAGCGTCGCCACTTCCTGAGAAGAGAGCATCTTATCGAAGCGCGCTTTCTCGACGTTGAGGATTTTACCCTTCAGCGGCAGAATCGCCTGGTTCTTGCGGTTACGCCCCTGCTTCGCAGAGCCGCCCGCGGAGTCCCCTTCCACCAGGTACAGTTCGGAAAGCGCCGGATCGCGTTCCTGGCAGTCTGCCAGTTTGCCCGGCAGGCCCGCTAAGTCGAGCGCACCTTTACGGCGGGTCATTTCACGCGCGCGACGCGCCGCTTCACGGGCACGGGCAGCATCGATAATTTTGCCAACCACGATTTTCGCGTCGGTTGGGTTTTCCAGCAGGTATTCTGCCAGCAGTTCGTTCATCTGCTGTTCAACCGCCGATTTCACCTCAGAAGAAACCAGTTTGTCTTTGGTCTGGGAGGAGAATTTCGGGTCCGGCACTTTCACGGAAACGACCGCAATCAGGCCTTCACGCGCATCGTCACCGGTGGCGCTGACTTTGGCTTTTTTGCTGTAGCCTTCTTTGTCCATGTAGGCGTTCAGGGTACGGGTCATCGCCGCACGGAAGCCTGCCAGGTGAGTACCGCCGTCACGCTGCGGAATGTTGTTGGTAAAGCAGTAGATGTTTTCCTGGAAGCCATCGTTCCACTGCAACGCCACTTCGACGCCAATACCGTCTTTTTCAGTGGAGAAGTAGAAGATATTCGGGTGGATCGGCGTTTTGTTCTTGTTCAGATATTCAACGAACGCCTTGATGCCGCCTTCATAGTGGAAGTGGTCTTCTTTGCCGTCGCGCTTGTCGCGCAGACGAATGGAAACGCCGGAGTTGAGGAACGACAACTCACGCAGACGTTTCGCCAGAATTTCATATTCGAACTCGGTCACATTGGTGAAGGTTTCGAGGCTGGGCCAGAAACGCACCATGGTGCCGGTTTTTTCAGTCTCGCCGGTAACCGCCAGCGGGGCCTGCGGTACACCGTGTTCGTAGATCTGACGGTGAATTTTACCCTCGCGCTGGATAACCAGCTCCAGTTTTTGCGACAGGGCGTTTACTACCGAAACACCAACGCCGTGCAGACCGCCGGACACTTTATAGGAGTTATCGTCAAATTTACCGCCTGCGTGCAGAACGGTCATGATCACTTCCGCCGCCGATACGCCCTCTTCCGGGTGAATACCGGTCGGAATGCCGCGCCCGTCATCCTGTACAGAGACAGAGTTATCGGCGTGAATGGTGACGATAATTTCTTTACAGTGACCCGCGAGCGCTTCGTCGATAGCGTTATCTACCACCTCGAATACCATGTGGTGCAGACCGGTGCCGTCATCCGTGTCGCCGATATACATACCCGGGCGCTTACGCACCGCATCCAGCCCTTTCAGGACTTTGATACTGGAGGAGTCATAAGAATTCGACATCAACGTTTCTCGCTCATTTATACTTGGGTTAATCCGTTATTTTACCCTTTTCCACGGTAAACATCTTCGAATTTTCGTCCGACATGTCTATAACGTGTTCAGCACTGATCGCGCTGACAAAGACCTGTGATTGCGTCGCTTTTAAGCGGCTGGCAAGCAGCCCGCGACGCTCATCATCAAGCTCAGAGGCAAAATCATCTATCAGGTAGAGACACCGCCGCCCGCTTTCACGGGTGAGGAACTCTCCTTGCGCCAGACGTAAGGCGCACATCAACAGCTTAAGCTGCCCACGCGATAAGGTATCTTCCACCGGCGCACCGTCGGCGCGAATGCGTAAGTCCGCTTTGTGCGGGCCGTGCGCGGTGTAGGTTAGCTGGCGATCGCGTTCAAAATTACGTTCCAGCACCTCAGCATATTCTGTCTCTTTCTCCCAGCCGCGCTGGAAAGAGAAAGTCAGAGAAAACTCAGGGAGAAATTGCTTACAGGTATCAGCCATATCGGCCGCGATACCGGCGCTATACTCCGCGCGCCAGGTGCTGATTTGCTCCGCCAGCGGGATCAGCTCTTTATCCCACGGGCGTAGCTGTTCGTAACGTGTCACCTGGCGCAGCGCCGCATTGCGCTGCTTGAGCAATCGCTTGAGATTGCTCCAGGCGGTGAAAAATCCGGGTTCGTTGTGAAAGCATCCCCAGTCGAGGAATGCTCTTCTGTATTTGGGGCCGCCGTTGAGTAAAGTAAACCCTTCTGGCGTTATCAACTGCATTGGCATCAGGTGCGCCAGTTCCGCGACCTTATGCCCGTCTGTACCGTCGATGCGGACTTTGCTGTCGCCCTGTTTGTCTTTGGTTAAGCCAATCGCTGTCTCGCGCTCTTCGCCCTGTAATCGCCCGTGGAGAACAAACGCCTCCTGCTCATGGCGAATGACGCGACCAATCTGCAAACTGCGAAACGCCCGACCATGGCCGAGCGTATAGATGGCTTCCAGCACGCTGGTTTTGCCACTGCCGTTGGCACCTACCAGAAAGTTAAAGCCGGGAGATAAGGCGAGATCCGCGGTTTCAATGTTGCGGAAATCGCGGATCAACAAGCGGGTGAGGGACATTACAGTCTCATTGGCATGACAACATAAGCCGCGCTCTGGCTGGCCGCATCTTCAATCTGCACGCTGGAAACCGAATCGGTCAGCATCATGCGGACGTTTTCGCATTTCAGCGCGTTCAGAACATCCAGCACATAACTGACGTTGAAGCCGATTTCCATCTCCGCACCGTTATAGGTAACGTCGAGGATCTCTTCCGCTTCTTCCTGTTCCGGGTTGTTGGCGGTGATTTTCAGCTGGTTTTCGCTGACATAAAGACGTACGCCGCGGAATTTCTCGTTAGAGAGAATCGCCGCGCGAGCAAACGCCTGCTTGAGCAGATCGCAGCCAGCTTCCAGATGTTTGTCCGGGTTCTTCGGCAGAACGCGGCGATAATCCGGGAAGCGACCATCCACCAGTTTGGAGGTGAAGATAAAGTCGCCAACGTGGGCGCGAATGTTGTTGCTGCCAATCTGTACGCGCAGCGGATTGTCGCCGCCGTCGAGCATACGCATCAGTTCAATCACGCCTTTACGCGGTACGATCACCGAATGGCTTGGCAAAGATTGACCAATTGGCATTGAACAGACCGCCAGACGGTGGCCGTCGGTTGCCACGGTGCGCAGTTCTTCACCTTCGGTTTCAAACAGCATACCATTTAAGTAATAGCGAACGTCCTGATGCGCCATAGAAAACTGGGTCGCTTCAATCAGACGCTTCATCGTTGCCTGCGGCAGGGTAAATTCGACTTCACTCTGCCAGTCATCGAGGTTCGGGAAATCCGCCGCTGGCAGGGTAGACAGCGAAAAACGGCTACGCCCGGAGCGTACCAGCATCCGTTCACCTTCCAGCTGCACGGCAATTTCCGCGCCTTCAGGCAGACCACGGCAGATATCAAAGAATTTGCGCGCCGGAACGGTCGTCGCTCCTGGCTCGTGTGGCTGAACCAGCGCAACACGTGCCACCATTTCCATCTCGAGATCAGTACCGGTCAGCGACAACGTACCGTCAGCAACCTGTAACAGCAGATTACCGAGAATCGGTAGCGTAGGACGACCACCTAACGGACCGCTCACCTGTTGTAGCGGTTTTAATAAATGCTCACGTTCTACGGTAAATTTCATAGGTTTACGATGACAATGTTCTGATTAAATTTGAAAAATCTTCTTTGATATCGTGGCTCTCTTCACGCAACTGCTCGATCTTACGGCAGGCATGAAGCACCGTCGTGTGGTCACGGCCACCAAACGCATCGCCAATCTCCGGCAGACTGTGGTTAGTCAGCTCTTTCGCCAGCGCCATCGCCATCTGGCGCGGACGCGCCACCGAGCGGGATCGACGCTTGGAAAGGAGATCCGCGACTTTGATCTTGTAGTACTCCGCCACCGTCTTCTGAATATTGTCGATGGTGACCAGTTTTTCCTGCAATGCCAGCAAGTCGCGCAGCGCCTCACGCACGAAGTCGATGGTGATCGCCCGTCCGGTAAAGTTGGCATTGGCAATGACGCGGTTCAGCGCCCCTTCCAGCTCACGTACGTTAGATCGTAGACGCTTGGCGATAAAGAACGCCACTTCGCCCGGCAAACGAATGTCGTTTTCGTCGGCCTTTTTCATCAGGATCGCCACACGGGTTTCCAGCTCTGGCGGTTCGATCGCCACAGTCAGTCCCCAACCGAAGCGGGATTTCAAACGATCCTCAACGCCGTTGATCTCTTTCGGATAGCGATCCGAGGTGAGAATGATCTGTTGATTACCTTCCAGCAGGGCGTTGAAGGTGTGGAAAAACTCTTCCTGAGATCGTTCTTTATTAGCAAAAAACTGAATATCGTCGATCAGCAGTGCATCTACGGAACGGTAGTAGCGTTTAAACTCTTCGATCGCGTTGTTTTGCAGGGCTTTAACCATGTCCTGAACAAAGCGCTCGGAGTGCATATAAACCACTTTGGCATTCGGCTTGCGCGCCATAATGCCGTTACCCACCGCATGCAGCAGGTGAGTTTTACCCAGACCCGTGCCGCCATAAAGGAACAACGGGTTATAGGCACCGCCAGGGTTATCCGCCACCTGGCGAGCCGCCGCGCGCGCCAGTTGGTTAGATTTACCTTCAACGAAGTTATCAAACGTGTGTTTGACGTTTACGTTAGAACGATAGGTCGGTTCTGCCGGGGCCGGGACGTTATCCCAACCTGAGCGCGTAGAAGGCGCAGCACGTTGCGGCTGCGTTTGCGCCACCTGTGCAGGGGCCGCGACGTTGCTCGTCACTGCCGCTTGTGGCGTTTGCGTCACCGGTTTGGTGCCGACTTCAAAACGCAGCTGTGGGGCATCCGCTCCGCAGAAACTGGTTAGCAGTCCATTGATATTATTAAGGTACTTGTCCCGTACCCAATCGAGGACAAAACGGTTTGGCGCGTACAGGGCCAGCGTGTTATCGCTCAGTTCCGCCTGCAATGGGCGTATCCACATACTGAATTCTGTGGCTGGTAACTCATCCTGCAATCGGGCAAGACACTGCTGCCAAAGCGAAAGTGACAC